>NZ_CP192098.1:0-4800000 GCF_050955885.1 Actinomycetospora sp. CA-084318 | reverse complement strand
GCGTCGGCGGCACGCTCGCGCAGTTCGCGCCGCCCGCGGACCTGCTCGCGGCGCCGGTCGACGACTTCGTCGCCGGCTTCGTCGGCCGCGACCGCGGCTACCGGCGGCTCCAGTTCGTCGGGGCGGGCTCGCTGGCCCTGAGTTCCTTCCCGACGACGGGCGACGGCTGGCTGCTCGTCGTCGACGACGACGGACGGCCCACGGGCTGGCGGCAGGGCGACGACCACGTGGCCCTCGGCACGGTCCACGAGGAGGGCGAGTCGTTGCGCAGCGCGCTCGACGCCGCGCTCAGCTCCCCCTCGGGCCGCGGGGTGGCCGTCGACGAGGACGGCAAGGTGATCGGCGGCATCGAGCCCGAGGCCGTGATCACCCTGCTGCACGCGTCGGCGGAGCCGGCCCGGTGAGGCTGTTCGGCGCGGACATCCTCCCGCTGGCGGCCGAGCACATCGTCCTCGCGCTGGTGCCGGTGCTGCTGGGCCTCGTCATCAGCCTGCCGCTGGGCTGGTGGGCGTGGCGCTCGCGCGGCGCACGACGCATCCTGCTGCCGCTGACCGGCGTGCTCTACACGATCCCGTCGCTCGCGCTGTTCGTCGTCATGCCGATCGTGCTCGGCACCCGGATCCTCGACCCGGTCAACGTGGTCGTCGCCCTGAGCGTCTACGCCGTCGCGCTGCTGGTCCGCAGCGTCGTCGACGGCCTGGACGAGGTGCCCTCGGAGGTCCTGACGGCGGGTGTGGCCATGGGCTACCGGCCGCTCGGCCTCCTGGTCGGCGTGCAGCTGCCGCTGGCGGTGCCGGTGCTGATCGCGGGCGTGCGGGTCGCGGCGGTGAGCTCGTTCAGCCTCGTCGCCGTCGGCGCGATCATCGGCCAGGGCGCGCTCGGGGCGCTGTTCACCCAGGGGTTCGAGCGGTTCTACACGGCCCAGATCGTGTTCGGGCTCGTCTCGATCCTGGTCCTCGCGCTGGTGGTCGACGCGCTGCTGATGCTGCTCGGTCGTCTCCTCGCCCCGTGGGCCGCGGCGCGCGCGCCGAAGAAGCAGGGGGTCTGACGTGCTGTCGAGTCTCATCGCCTGGTTCGGCGCCCCTGCGCAGTGGTCGGCGGCGGCCGGCATCCCCACCCGCCTGCTCCAGCACCTCGGGTACACCGCCCTCTCCGTGCTGGTCGGCGCCGTCATCGCCATCCCGGTCGGGCTCTACATCGGCCACACCGGCCGGGGACGCCTGCTGGTGGTCGGCCTCGCGAACGGCCTGCGCGCGCTGCCCGAGCTCGGCGTCCTCGTGCTGTTCGTGCTGCTCCTCGGGCTGGGCCTCACCCCCGTGGTCCTGGCGCTGATGCTGCTCGCCATCCCGCCGCTGCTCGCCGGCACCTACGCCGGCATCTCCGGGGTCGACCCGGCCGCCGTCGACGCCGCGCGGGGCATGGGGATGACCGAACGGCAGATCCTGTTCGGCGTCGAACTGCCCAACGCGCTGCCGCTCATGGTCGCCGGGCTGCGGACCGCGACCCTGCAGGTCGTCGCCACGGCCACGATCGCGGCGTTCGTGTCGCTCGGCGGCCTCGGCCGCTACATCGTCGACGGCCAGGCCCAGCGCGACTTCACGCAGATGGCCGGCGGCGCGATCCTCGTCGCCCTGCTCGCGATCGTGCTCGAGGTCGCGCTGCAGGGCGTGCAGCGGGCGGTCACGCCCGGCACCCGCGCCCGTCCCGCGTCCGACCCCGCCACACCCGCCGTCGGGAAGCCCGACACCGTCACTGCTGGAGGCTGATGCTCGTGAGACCGACCCGCGCCCTGGGCGCCTCGTTCCTGGCCGCCCTCGCGCTGCTCGTCGCCGCGTGCGGGGGCGGTGGGGGCGACCCGCTGGCCTCCCAACCGCAGGCCCCCGCCGCGACCGACACCATCCGGGTCGGCTCGGCGAACTTCACCGAGAACCGGCTGCTCGCCGAGATCTACGCGACCGCGCTGTCGATCCGCGGCGTCAAGGTCGAGCGGCAGTTCGGCATCGGCAGCCGTGAGACCTACTTCCCGGGCCTGCGCGACGGGTCGATCGACCTCGTGCCGGAGTACACCGGCAACCTGCTGCAGTACCTCGACGGGCAGGCCACGGCCACGGCACCGGCCGACGTGTACCAGCAGGTGGTGGCGAAGCTGCCGCCGTCGCTGAAGGTCCTGCAGGCCAGCCCGGCCGAGGACAAGGACGCGGTGGTGGTCACCCGCGCGTTCGCCACGCAGAACAACCTCACCTCGCTGGACCAGATCGGCCCGCTGTGCGGGAACATCGTCTTCGGCGGACCGCCCGAGTTCCAGACGCGGCCCTACGGGATCCCCGGCATCCAGAAGTCCTACGGGTGCACGTTCAAGGAGTTCCGCTCGCTCGACGCCGGTGGTCCGCTCACCGTCGCCGCGCTGCGGGACGGGTCGATCCAGGCCGCGGACCTGTTCACCACGGACCCGTCGATCCCGAACAACGACTTCGTGATCCTGCAGGACCCGAAGTCGAACTTCGCCGCGCAGCAGGTCGTGCCGCTGGTCAACGCGTCGAAGCTCGGTAACCCGGCGGTGGCCGACGTGCTCAACCTGATCTCGCAGAAGATGGACACCGCGACGCTGACGGACCTGAACAAGCGTCTGGACGCGCCGGACAAGCCGGACCCCGCCCAGGTGGCCCGGGACTGGCTGTCGTCGGCCGGGATCGGCTGACCGGGGCACCCCTCCCGCACGAACGAACGGCACTCTCGCGCACATAGATGCTGCGAGAGTGCCGTTCGTTCATTCGGGCTCGTCGTCGGAGTCGTCGCGCGCCAGGAACACCGCGAAGCGGTCGGCGGCCCCGGCGTGCTCGGGGTGGGCGTCGACGAAGGCGCGGAGGCGGTCGGCCAGCCACGCCAGGCTGACCTCCTCCTCGCCCCGCCGGTCCTCGAGCTCCTCGATGCCGCGGTCGGTGAAGTACACGACCGCTATTTCCCCTCGATCGCCTCGGCGATCAGCGCCTTCTGCTCCACCTCGTGCACCTTCGCGACGCCGGCCGCGGGTGCGGCCATGCGACGGCGGGAGATGCGGCGCAGCCCGCGCAGCCGCTCGACCTTCTCCGGGAGCATGAGGCCGAGGAACGGCCACGCACCCTGGTTGGCCGGCTCCTCCTGGACCCACGCGATGTCCTGCGCGCCGGAGTAGCGGCCGATGATCGACGCGATCTCGTCGGAGGCGATCGGGTAGAGCTGCTCGAGCCGGACGATCGCGATGTCGTCGTTCCGCCCGGCCTTCTCCCGCGCCGCGACGAGCTCGTAGTAGATCTTGCCCGCGCACATCAGGACCTTCGACGCCCCGGCGGCCTTGTCGTTCGAGGAGAACGTCGGGTCGTCGAGCACCGGGTGGTAGCTGCCCGAGGTGAAGTCCTCGACCGGGCTCACCGCGGCCTTGTTGCGCAGCATCGACTTCGGCGTGAACACGACCAGCGGACGGCGCACGCCGTCGGTGGCGTGGCGGCGCAGCAGGTGGAAGTAGTTCGACGGCGACGACGGCAGCGCCACCGTCATCGAGCCCTCCGCGCACAGCTGCAGGAACCGCTCGATGCGCCCCGAGGTGTGGTCCGGGCCCTGGCCCTCGTGGCCGTGCGGCAGGAGCAGCACGACGTCGGAGGTCTGGCCCCACTTCGCCTCACCGGACGAGATGAACTCGTCGATGATCGACTGGGCGCCGTTGACGAAGTCGCCGAACTGCGCCTCCCAGCAGACCAGGGCGTCGTGGTTGACCACGGAGTAGCCGTACTCGAAGCCGACCGCGGCGAACTCCGAGAGCGCCGAGTCGTAGGGCATGAACTTGCCCTGGTCGGCGGTCAGGTGCCGCAGCGGGACGTACTCCTCGCCGGTCTTCCGGTCGATCAGCACCGAGTGCCGCTGGGTGAACGTGCCGCGGCGCGAGTCCTGCCCGGAGAGCCGGACGAGCTTGCCGTCGATCAGCAGCGACCCGAAGGCGAGCAGCTCGGCCCAGGCCCAGTCGATGCCCTCGGCGGTCTCGGTGGACGACGCCTTCCCGCGGCGCTCCAGCACCGGCTTGACGCGCGGGTGGACGCTGAAGCCCTCCGGGGGCTCCGCGAACGCCTTCGCGATCCGCTGGATGACCTCGAGCGGCACCTTGGTCTGCAGCGAGTTCGGGACCGCCTGCTCCCACTCGACCGAGGGGCTCGGCTCGATCTCCGCCTTCTCGAGCTCCCGGACCTCGTTGAAGACGTGCTCGAGCTGGCTGCCGTAGTCGCGCAGCGCGTGCTCGGCCTCGTCGAGGGAGATGTCACCGCGACCGATCAGCGACTCGGTGTAGGTCTTGCGCACCGAGCGCTTGGCGTCGATGACGTCGTACATCTCCGGCTGGGTCATCGAGGGGTCGTCGCCCTCGTTGTGACCGCGGCGGCGGTAGCAGACCATGTCGATCACGACGT
The DNA here is from genome assembly GCF_050955885.1 of Actinomycetospora sp. CA-084318. NCBI lineage: Bacteria > Bacillati > Actinomycetota > Actinomycetes > Pseudonocardiales > Pseudonocardiaceae > Actinomycetospora > Actinomycetospora sp. CA-084318. Next base: position 4,795,567 of record NZ_CP192098.1, on the reverse strand, counting down.
CGGAGTTCCAGCGCTCGCGGAACTCGACCGCCAGGCGCGCCACCCAGACGCACGCCTCGGGGTCGTCGCCGTTCACGTGGAAGACCGGCGCGTCGATCATCTTGGCGACGTCGGTGCAGTAGTGCGTCGAGCGGGTGTGCTCCGGGGCGGTGGTGAAGCCGACCTGGTTGTTCACGACGACGTGCACCGTGCCGCCGGTGCGGTAGCCGCGCAGCAGCGCCAGGTTCAGCGTCTCGGCCACCACGCCCTGGCCCGCGAACGCGGCGTCGCCGTGCATGGCGACGGGCATGACGGTGAAGCCCTCGGGGCCCTTGTCGAGCATGTCCTGCTTCGCGCGGACGATGCCCTCGAGCACGGGGTCGACGGCCTCGAGGTGCGAGGGGTTGCTGGTCAGGGAGACCGTGGTCTCGCCGTCGCCGAACATCCGGAAGAACTTGCCCTCGGCACCGAGGTGGTACTTCACGTCGCCGGAGCCGTGGGCCTGGCCCGGGTCGAGGTTGCCCTCGAACTCGCGGAAGATCTGCGAGACCGGCTTCCCGACGATGTTCGCGAGCACGTTCAGCCGGCCGCGGTGCGGCATGCCGATGACGACCTCGTCCATCTCGTGCGCCGCGGCCTCGTCGAGCACCGCGTCGAGCAGCGGGATGACGGTCTCCGCGCCCTCGAGCGAGAAGCGCTTCTGGCCGACGTACTTGGTCTGCAGGAAGGCCTCGAACGCCTCCGCGGCGTTCAGCTTCGACAGGATGTACTTCTGCTCGGCCGCCGAGACCTTCTCGTGCGGGACCTCGATGCGCTCCTGCAGCCAGGCGCGCTTCTCGGGGTCGAGGATGTGCATGTACTCGACGCCGATCGTGCGGCAGTACGAGTCGCGCAGCACCCCGAGGATGTCCCGCAGCTTCATGCACGAGCGGCCCGCGAAGCCGTCGACCGGGAACTCGCGGTCGAGGTCCCACAGCGTCAGTCCGTGGCTCTGGATGTCCAGGTCGGGGTGCTTGCGCTGCGGGTGGTCCAGCGGGTCGGTGTCGGCCATCAGGTGGCCGCGGTTGCGGTACGCGTCGATCAGCTCGAGGACCCGCGCGGAGCGGTCGATGTTCGACTCCGGCAGGTCCTGCACCCACCGGATCGGCTCGTAGGGGATCCGCAGCGACGCGAAGATGTCGTCGTAGAACCCGTCCTCGCCGAGGACCAGGTGGTGGATGCGGCGCAGGAAGTCGCCGGACTCGGCGCCCTGGATGATCCGGTGGTCGTAGGTCGACGTCAGCGTGATGATCTTGCTGATGCCCATGTTGGCCAGGCGCTCGTCGCTGGCGCCCTGGAACTCGGCCGGGTACTCCATGGCCCCGACGCCGACGATGGTGCCCTGGCCGACGGTCAGGCGCGGCACCGAGTGGTTGGTGCCGATCGTGCCCGGGTTGGTGAGGCTGATCGTCACCCCGGAGAAGTCCTCGGTGCCGAGCTTGCCCGAGCGCGCCTTGCGGACCATCTCCTCGTAGGCGGCCCAGAACTGCGCGAAGTTCATGTTCTCGCAGCCCTTGAGGGCCACGACCACCAGCGAGCGCGAGCCGTCCTTGCCCGGCAGGTCCATCGCCAGGCCGAGGTTCACGTGCCCCGGGTCGACGACGGCGGGCTTGCCCTTCGCGTCGGTGCCGTAGTGGCGGTTCATGTTCGGGAACTGCGCGAGCGCCCGGACCATCGCGTAGCCCAGCAGGTGGGTGAAGGAGACCTTCCCGCCGCGGGTCCGCTTGAGGTGGTTGTTGATGACGATGCGGTTGTCGGCGAGCAGCTTCGCCGGCACCGCGCGCACGCTCGTCGCCGTCGGCAGCTCGAGCGAGGCCTGCATGTTCTTCGCGATCGCGTTCGCCGCGCCGCGCAGGGGCGTCACGCTCTCGTCCGACGACCCGCCGTCGGCGGCCTTGGCCGGCGTGGTGGACCCGGCGGCCGGCTTGCTCTCGCTCTTCGACCCGTTCTGCTGCTGCTCCTTCGGAGCGGGCTTCTCGGCCGCCTTCTGCGCGGTCGCGGAATCGGACCGGGCGGGCGCGCTGCCGTTCGACGACCCGGACGACCCGGCCGATCCCGACGACGCGGCGGAGCCGTTCGAGGAGGCCTTGGCCGCGCCACCGGTGCCCGACCCGCTCGAGCCGTTCTGCTCCCCGCGGCTCGCGCCGGAGTCGGCCGAGCCCGACGCGGAGGTGTCCGCGGACGCGCCGGTGGAGGACGCCGAGCTCGCCCCGGCGACGGAGGACCCGTCGTCGGGGGCGTAGTCGGCGAAGAACTCGTGCCAGGCGGCGTCGACGGAGTCCGGGTCGGCGAGGTACCGCTGGTACATCTCGTCGACCAGCCACTCGTTGGGGCCGAACTGGGCTGCCGGGCTGCTCGTCGACACGGCTGGAGATCGCCTCAATCACACGCGGGAGTGGAAACGGACACCAGGTTAGCCCCCGGCGCGCGCGCGGGTGGGGCCCATGTCGCCCACTGCACCGGTTCACGAAGGGGTCACACGAACCGGGACCGCACCACCTCGTCGCCCTGGGTCGTCGTCACCACGAAACCGGTGGCCTCCCGGGGCAGGACCGGGGAGTTCAACCGGCACACCATCTCGTTCCCACCCGTCCCGACGAAGGCGCCCGCCCCGACCGAGCGCCCGTCCCGGTCGGTGACGGCGACGAGGTAGGTCCGCCCCGGCTCGAACCCGCGGGCGGTCAGCACCACCTCCACGCCCCAGGTGTGCGCGATGGTCGCGGCGTCGGCCTCGACACCGGGGACGAGGGCCTGCACGGCCACCGGTTCCTGCGGCCCCTCGGCGCCGCGCACGCCGAGCCCGTACCCGACGGCGCCGCCCGCCAGGGCCACCACGACCGCGCCCGCCGCGAGCAGCAGTCGCACGCGGGGCCGGCGCCGCGCGAGAGGGGTCACGGCCGCGTCCTGCGGACGCGCCGTGCCCGCCAGGTCCGCCGCGTCCGCCAGGTCCGCCGTGTCCTGCGTGTCCTCCGCGTGGACCCGACGCCGGACCGCGTCGAGGCCGGCCGGACCGGGCCCGGCCGGAACCGCGTCGTCGAGTCGGTCCGGGTCGATCGCGCGCAGCGGCGCGGCGAGCGGGGCGATCGCGTCCCGCTCGGCACGGCAGGACGGGCAGTCGGTCAGGTGCGCGTCGACGGCCCGGTGTTCCGTGGCGTCGAGGCCACCGAGGACGTAGGCCCCGAGCCGTTCGCGCAGCTCCCGGTGCTCCCAATCGTCGGGCGAGGGGTTCACAGCGGCACTCCCGTGTCGTCCATGATCGCGCGCAGGTTCCGCAGGCCGTGGAACACGCGACTGCGCAGTGTCCCCACCGGGACGTCGAGCTCGACGGCCACCTCCGCGTACGGGCGCCCCCGCAGCGCGGTCTCGACGATCGCCACGCGCTGCTCGACGCTGATCCGGCCCAGGGCCTCCTCGACGAACCACGCCGTCACCAGGTCGTCGCTGAACGAGCGGGCCGACCCCCGCGAGGCCCGCTCGGCGACCTCGCCGAGCACGCCGGGGTCGGTCGGCCGCCCCGGGCGCGCCCGGTCCCGCCGGACCTGGTCGACCACCAGGTTGCGGGCGATCGTGAACAGCCACACCCGCAGGCTCGCCACCGCCCCGTCGTAGCGCGCCGCATGACGCCACGCACGGACGAACACCTCCTGCACCACGTCGGCGGCCGCCGCCGCGTCCCGGAGGTGACGGGTCGCGAAGCGGTGCAGCTCGCCGGCGTGCCGCTGGTAGGCGATCTCCAGGTCGGCGTCGCGCCGCAGGTCGAGCGCGGCGAGGACCTCGCCGTCGGTCTCGCCCACGCGGTCCTCCCGTGTCCCGTCCCGGTGCGCGGTCATCGTGCCTGCGCGGGCGTGTGGCCGGGGGGAAGCCCGGGGCGCGGTCGAGCGGGCCGTCGCCGTCATGGTGTCCCTCCGCCGGTGCTCGTCGCCGGTGGATACGGCGCCGCAGCCCGCCGCGTTGAGCCGGCGCCGGAGAAAGTCGCCGGGGCGGTCAACGCGGTCGGCGGGCGCTGCGTAGGGACGGGAGCAACCGGACGAAACGCCCAGGAGGATCCCCGTGCGCCGTACCCCCGTCAGGCTCGCCGCCCTGTCCGCCCTCACCGTCGGCGCGCTCGCGCTCTCCGGCGGGGCCGCCCTCGCGCAGGACGGGCAGGTCGACGAGCCCGCCCGCTTCACCAGCATGTTCACGGTCATGGCGACGCCCGACATGGTGATCGGGCAGAACGGCCAGCCCGCTCCCGGCCAGCCGGGCGCCACCGGGAGCTTCGACTACCGGATCAACTCCGACGAGGAGATCATCTGCTACGACCTGCGCCTCGAGGGCGTCACCGGCGAGTACCAGAGCCCGGCCCGGACGGCCACGCACATCCACGAGGCCGCCGCCGGCGCCTCGGGCCCGCCGCGCATCGCGTTCCCGAACCCGCAGGGCGAGGGCGCCACCCGGACCAGTTCCGGCTGCCTGCAGGGCCCCTTCACCACCGGCGTCCAGGCGAACGGGCAGGACAGCGGCACCGGCTTCTCGCTCAAGCAGATCGAGGCGAACCCGGCCGCGTTCTTCGGCGACACGCACACCGCGGACTTCACCGCGGGCACCGTCCGCGGGCAGCTGACGCCCGTCCCGATGGGCGGCGTGGAGACCGGCGCCGGCGGCGCGACCGACTCCGCCGCCCCGATCGCCCTCGGTGCGGCGGCCCTCGCCGCGGCGGGCGCTGCGGGCGCGGTGGCGTACCGGCGGTCGCGGGCCTGAAGCCGGTGACCGGTGCGCGGGCGACGCTCCTGCTGCTCCTGGGCCTGCTCCTCGCGGGCTGCGCCGCCCCGGTCCCGACGGCGGGTGGTGCCGCACCCGCCGTCGGGCCGGTCGTGGGGCCGGTCACCGGGCCGGTTCCGGTGTCGGTGCGGGTGCCCGCGATCGGGGTGGACCGCGACGACGTGCAGCGGCTGGGTCTCGCGGCGGACGGCACCGCGGAGGTGCCGACCGACTTCGACCGCGTCGGCTGGTTCGCCGGGGGACCGGCCCGGGAGGGGCGCGGGCCGACCGTGCTGCTCGGCCACGTCGACTCCCGGACCGGCCCCGCCGTCTTCTACCGGCTGCGCGACCTGCGTCCCGGCGACGTCGTCGAGGTCGGCCGCTCGGACGGGTCGGGAGCGCGCTACGCGGTGAGCAGGATCGAGCAGGTGCCGAAGGACCGGTTCCCCACCTTCGCGGTGTTCGGCGCGACGGCCGACGACGTCCTGCGGCTCGTGACGTGCGCCGGCGCGTTCGACCGGGGGGCGCGCAGCTACACCGACAACCTCGTGGTGCATGCGGAGCGTGTGTGAACCGGTACGGGGGGTGTCTGCGGAGGCCCTGTGACGGGGCCGTGGCGTCGAGGGGGCGCCGCGGCCCCGTTCCCCGTCAGGCCATGCCGACGGCCGCCCCGCTCTGCTGTTCGACCAGTTCCTCCGCGTCGTCGGCGGTCGCGGCGCCGGTGCGCCAGAGCAGGGCGTAGCGCCCGTCGGCGGCGAGCAGCTCGTCGTGGCTGCCCTCCTCGACGATCCGCCCGTCGTGCAGCACCACGATGTGGTCGGCCCGCGCCGCGGTGGCCAGGCGGTGCGCGACGACGAAGGTGGTGCGGCGCGCCGCCACGCGGTCGCCCGCGGCGAGCACGGCCGACTCGGTGGCCGGGTCGAGGGCTGCGGTGGCCTCGTCGAGCAGCAGCAGGGCCGGGTCGACCAGCTCGGCGCGGGCGAGGGCCACGAGCTGGCGCTGCCCGGCGGAGAGCCCGCCGCCGCGCTCGCCGACAGGCTGGCGGAAGCCGGCGGGCAGCGAGCGGACGACGTCGAGCGCGCCGACCCGGCGGGCCGCCTCCTCGATCTGGGCGGGCGTGGCGTCGGGGCGCCCGTAGGCGATGTTCGACGCCACGTCGCCGACGAACAGGTGCGCCTCCTGCGGCACGACGCCCAGCCGGCGGCGCAGCCCGGCGAGGTCGTAGTCGCGGACGTCGACGCCGTCGACGAGCACGCTGCCGCGGGTCGCGTCGTAGAACCGGGCGACGAGCTTCACCACCGTCGACTTGCCGGCGCCCGTCGCCCCGACCAGGGCCACGGTGCGGCCCGCGGGCACGTGCAGCGACACGTCGGAGAGCGCGGGCGCACCGTCGGAGCCGGCGTAGGAGAACCCGACGTCGCGCAGCTCGACCTCGCCGCGCAGCGTGCTCACGGGCACCGGGTGCGCGGCCGCGGGCACGGTGGTCGGCGTGCGAAGCAGTTCGGAGATGCGGGTGAGACCCACCCGGGCCTGCTGGTAGCCGTCGAAGACCTGCGAGAGCTGTTGCACCGGCCCGAAGAACATGGCCAGGTAGAGCAGGAACGCCACGAGCACGCCCGACGACAGGTCGCCGCCGGCCACCCGGGCCGCCCCGACGCCGAGCACCGCGGCCTGCGCCAGGTCGGAGAGCAGGTTCGCGCCGGGGAAGTAGGTCGCGATCAGGCGCTGCGCCCGCAGCCGCGCGCGGCGGTAGGCGTCCGAGTGGTCGGCGAAGTGGGCCGCCGAGCGCTCCTCGTGGGTGTGCGCCTGGGCGACCCGCAGGCCCGCCACGTTCTCCTGCAGGTCCGCGTTGACCACGCTGACCCGCTCGCGGGCCTCGGCGTAGGCGACCGAGGAGAGCTTGCGGAACACGAGCGTCGCCACGATCAGGACCGGCATGACCGACAGCGCGACGAGCGCGAGCTCGACGTCGGTGAGCAGCAGCGCGGTGGCGACGCCGAGGACCGTCAGCAACGCCACGACGGCCTGGGCCAGCCCGGTCTGCAGGAAAGACGACAGGGCGTCGACGTCCGTCGTCATCCGCGTCATGATCCGGCCGCCCAGCTCGCGCTCGTAGAAGTCGAGGCCGAGCCGCTGCAGGTGGGCGAAGCTGCGCACCCGCAGCAGGTAGAGCCGGCTCTCGCCCACCCGCGCGGTGAGCACCGTCTGGAACCAGACGACCACCCAGTCCACGAGGACCACCGCGAGCCCGATGCCGACCGCGAGCGCGAGCACCGAGGGCGACCGGCCGTTGATGCCGCCGTCGACGGCGACGCGGGCGAGGGTGGGGAAGGCGAGCGTGGCGAGGGCGTCCAGTGCGACGAGGGCGATGACCACGGCGAGCGCCCACCGCACGGGCCGCAGCAACCGGCCGAGGCGGAACCCGGGGTCGGGCGCCGTCGGGTCCTCGCCGTGCAGATCGGGCCGCTCGTCGGCGGGCGGGAGCTTCGCGAGCGCGGACTCCATCTCCGCGGACGCGACGCTCCCGTCGAGGCCGGCGCTCACGGCGCGGTCGCCCCGGTCGCCGCCGACGGCACGGTCGCCGCGGTCGCCCCGGTCGCCCGGGGGAGCGTCCGCCCCGTCGGTCCGGGGCCCGGCGGGCCAGAGTTCGGGGGTGACGCCGTCGGGGCCGGGCAGGTCGGGCTCCGGGCGGCGCACGGCCTCGTCGATGCGCTCGCCGGGACCGGCGAGCAGGGCGGTGAACAGGGCGCACCGTTCGGTGAGCTCGGCGGCCGTGCCGACGTCGACGACCCGGCCCGCGTCGAGGACCGCGATCCGGTCGGCGAGCGCGAGGGTGGAGCGGCGGTGGGCGATGACGAGGGTGGTGCGCTGCGCGGTGACCGCGCGCAGCGTCTCGCCGATCGCGGCCTCGGTGGCCGCGTCGACGGCGCTGGTGGCGTCGTCGAGCACGAGGACCCGCGGGTCGTAGAGCAGCGCCCGCGCGAGGGCGATGCGCTGGCGCTGGCCGCCGGAGAGCGTCAGCCCGCGCTCGCCGACCCGCGTGTCGTAGCCCTCGGGCAGCTCGGAGACGAAGCCGTCGGCCTGCGCGGCCCGGGCGGCGGCGCGCACCTGCTCGTCGGTCGCGTCGGGGCAGCCGTAGGCGATGTTCGCCCGCACCGTGTCGGAGAAGAGGAAGGCCTCCTCGAAGACCACGCCGACGGTGCGGCGCAGCGAGGTGAGCGAGAGGTCGCGCACGTCGGTGTCGCCGACCCGGACCGCGCCCTGCTGCACGTCGTAGAAGCGCGGGATGAGCAGGGCGATCGTCGACTTGCCCGAGCCCGCCGTGCCGATTACCGCCAGCGTCTCGCCGGGCTCGACGCGCAGGGACAGCCCGTCGAGCACCGGCTCGGAGCGGGCGTAGCCGAAGCGGACGTCGTCGAGCTCCACCGGGACCGGGCCCGCGGGGACCGGGACGCGGTGCGGCGCCTCGGCGTCGGCGACGATGTCCGGCTGGGAGTCGATCAGCTCGTACACCCGCTCGACGCCGGACCGGGCGAGCTGCCCGACGACGACGAGGCCCGCGACCATCCGGGCGGGCCCGATCAGGGCGGCGATGTAGGTGGTGAAGGCGAGGAACACACCGACGGTGATCTGGCCGGAGAGGGCGAGCCCGCCGCCGAGGGCGAACACCACGAGCTGGCCGACCGTGGGGAGGGCGGCGAGCGTCGGCGTGAGGCGCGCGGTGAGGCGCGCGGCGCGCAGCCGGTCGCCGTACAGCTCGCCGGCGAGCCGGGCCAACCGCCCGGTCTCCCGCTCCTCCTGTCCGAAGCCCTTGACCACGCGGACCCCGGTGACCGTCTCCTCGACGCCCTGGGCCACCTCGGCCGCCCGTTGCTGGGCCGCCCACGTGGCGGGGTAGAGCTTGCGGCGCATGACCGTGGTGAAGGCCAGCGCGACCGGCAGCGTGACCAGCGCGACGACGGTGAGCAGCGGCGACAGGAACAGCATGATCACCACGGACACGACGACCTGCGCGAGCGTGCCCACCGAGTACGGCACCATCCCGAGCAGGCCCTGGACCTGCTGCAGGTCGGAGTTCGCGCGCGAGACGACCTGCCCGGTGCGCAGCGCGTCCTGGCGCGGCCCGTCGAGACGGGAGATCGACCCGAACACCCGCCGCCGCAGGTCGTGCTGGACCGACAGCGAGAGCCGCCCGCCGAGGTAGCGCCGCAGGAAGGCCATGCCGAACTTGATGACGGCGAGGCCCACGAAGGCCCCGACGACGAGACCCAGACCCTCGGTGGACCCCTTGACGGCCCGGTCGACGGCCACGGCGGTGAGCAGCGGGCCGACCGACTCGAGGCTCACCCCGAGGACGGAGGCACCGACCGACGCGACGGTCAGCCCGCGGTGGCGCCAGCAGTCACGGGCGAGACGGGCCACCCACCCGGTGGTCCCGCCGCTGGGTCTCTCGGAGTCCGGCACGGAGTCCAGGCTAGGTGGGGGGTCCGACAGCGTGCCCGTCGGAGAAGGTGGTAAGAACATCACGTGCAGCTCCGCGTCCGCATCGACCCGTTCTGGGTCAGCCGTCGCGCGCACATGTTCGACCAGTTCTGTCGCTGACGAACGCCCTCCGTTCCCCGCGCGGCCGTGTGCCCGGGGGAGCGCTCCCCGCGGTCGAGCCCCGGCCGCGCACCCCGCGAGGCGTCGTCATGACCGCAGTCCTGCCTGCCCCCTCCTTCCTGCCCCGCACGCTGCACGGCGACCGTCGCCGCTGGCACGACGGGCCCACCCCGGTGAGCCTCGGCGACCTCACCGCGCTGACCCGACAGGTCGCCGCCGAGGTCGTCGCCGGGCACCACGCCGTCGAGATCGACACGACCCACCGCTGGTCGCGCCGCCTGCACGCCGACCCGCACCTCGACGTCTGGTTGATCAGCTGGGCCACCGAGCAGGCCGCCGAGCTGCACGACCACGGCGGGTCGATCGGCGCCCTCACCATCGTCAGCGGCGAGCTGACCGAGTGGCGCTGGAGCGCCGGGCAGGCCGACGACCACCTGGCCACCCCCGAGGAGATCGCGTCCCGCGGGCCCGGCCTGCGACGCCGGGTCCTGACGGCGGGTGCGGGCGCCGCCTTCCCGCTCGGGCACGTCCACGACGTCTCGAACCGCCGCACCGAGGCCGCCGTCAGCGTCCACGCCTACTCACCGCCGCTCTCGGCGATGTCGTACTACGCGGTCGAGCGCGGGACCCTGACCCGGACGCGCTCGGAGCTCGTGGAACCGGGAGCATCGCCGGAGTGACCACGATCGCCGACCTCCTCGCCGCCGCCCGCGCCCGCCTGACGCGGCTCGAGCCGACCGACGCGGCCCGCGTGCTCGAGCGGGGCGGCCGGCTCGTCGACATCCGGCCCGGCTGGCAGCGGGTCGCCGAGGGCGAGGTGCCCGGCGCCGTCGTCATCGAGCGCAACCACCTGGAGTGGCGCCTCGACCCCACGTCGGACGCCCGCATCCCGGAGGCGACCGACCACGACGTGCCGTGGGTGGTGCTGTGTTCCGAGGGCTACACGTCCTCGCTGGCCGCCGCGGCCCTGCAGGACCTCGGCATCCACCGGGCCACCGACGTCGTCGGGGGGTTCCGCGCCTGGCAGGAGGCCGGACTCCCGACGGCGCCCGGCACCGGCGAGCCCCCGGACTATGCGCTGCGCGCAGGTGAGCACTAAGGGGGCCTATCACCCCACTTTCTGCTCACGAGCGCGAAGCGCACCCCGCGACCACCCCGTCCGGGCGGACCAGCATCGCCCGCGGGCCGCGGACGACGGTGGTGCGGTCGTCCGACGTCGGGCCGTCGCCGGTCACCACGCGCGTCCACCGGCCGTCCCGCGCGACCTCGGCGAGCCGGCGCCCGTCGTCGAGCACGACCTCGGGGGCGAGGCGCCCGACGAGCGGGTCGTCGCCCGGCTGCGCGATCGGGGCGTGCACCTCGGGGCCGGCGAGCAGTCGGGCGGCGGCGGTCGCCCCGGGACGGGTGGCCAGTGCGTCGCCGACGAACCGACGCAGCGCGATCGTCTTCGGGTCCGGCCGCATCAGGGCGACCTGGGCCCGGGTCAGTTCCAGCACGGCGGCCGCGGCCGGGCGGCGCTCCGTGTCGTACGTGTCGAGCAGCGACTCCGGTTCCCACCCGTGCACCACCGCGGCGAGCTTCCAGCCCAGGTTCATCGCGTCGGACAGGCCGAGCCCGAGTCCCTGGCCACCGAACGGCGGGTGCACGTGGGCGGCGTCGCCGGCGAGCAGCACCCGGCCGTGCCGGTAGGCGTCGACCTGACGGCTGTTGTCGGTCCAGCGGGTCGCGCTGTGGACCGCCGTGACCCGCGCCTGCGTGCCCGACACGTGGCGCAGGGACTTCTCCAGCTCCTCCGCGGTCACGGGCGCGTCGCGGTCGGCGGGCGGGCCGTCGAACTCGACGGTGAGGATGCGCCCGGGCTGCGGACCGACGCACCACACGCCGTGCGGGCCGTGCTGCCAGCCGTGTTCCAGGCCGTCGGTGTCGGCGAGATCGACCAGCGCCTGCCGTCCGGTGATCTCGGGGTCCGTCCCCGGGAACCCGACGCCCACCGCGCGCCGGACGACGCTGCGCCCGCCGTCCGCGCCCACCACCCAGGAGGCCGTCCACTCCCCGTGGTCGGTCGCCACGGTGACCTTTGGGCCCGACCCGACCACACCCGTCGTCGTGACCCCGCGGTGGACCGGCACGCCGAGGCCGGCCGCATGGTCGAGCAGGATCGCCTCGAGCTCGTGCTGGGGGATCGCGAGGAGCGTCGGGACCGGGCCGTGCCCGGCGTCGGGGAGGTCCATGAGGTCGAGCCGCAGCGGCATCCCGGCGAGGTGCCCCGCGAATCGCGGCCCGGGTCCCGTGGTCGGGCGCACGAAGCCGGCCATGAACCGCTGCTGGACCTCCAGCCCGCGCTCGAGGAGGCCGCGGCGGTCCAGCGCGTGCACCGCGGAGGCGACGACGGAGCCGGCCTTGATCGTGCGGTCCGGTTCGCTGTGCCGTTCGAGGACGGCGACGTCGACACCGGCCAGGGCGAGCTCGGCGGCCGTGAGCAGCCCGACCGGACCGCCGCCGACGACGAGGACCTCGTGGTGGGTGGTCATGACGCGATCTCCTTCTCGACGAGGGCAGTGAGCCCCTCTACGGACACGGCCCCGCTGACCACGGCGGCGACGACGATCGCGGCCACCGTGACGACGCCGCCGAGCCAGGGCAGCCAGGACTCCGGGACGACGTAGGCGCCGACCGCGCGGCCCACGCAGTCGAGGCCGAGCACCGCGCCCCACACGGCGGTGTAGCGGCGTTCGAGGCGCCGGAAGGGCGCGGACCCGGCCGCGAGCCGGTGCCAGGCGGCGACCTTCGTGGCGTCGCCGCGCGTGACGAACGGGATCAGACCGGCCGACATGATCGGCGTCCCGGTCCGGCACGAGAGCAGCATCGCGACCGCGATCGTGGCGCTGACCAGCGCGTCCTTCGCGACGATGAGGCGCGGGTCGCCGACGACGAGCCCGGCGAGGATGCCGACGACGGCGGTCGCGAGCATCAGCGCCGCGAGCCGGTTGAGGCGGTGGCCGCCGAGCAGGGAGCCGACGGTGCGGACGACCGGGATCACCGCGCCGGCGGTGAGGGCGGCGACGGTGCCGCCGCCGAGATGGGAGACGACGACCGTCGCGGCGAGGGGCAGGGCGACGTCGACGACCAGGGGCAGGAGGGTGGAGCCGGAGCGCGGAGGCGCTGTGGTTGGCACGGACCTGAACTTATGCTCGACCTAATCTTCGGTCAAGTCGGTTAGGCTCGCGGCGTGACCCAGGGGCTGCGGGAGCGCAAGAAGCAGGCGACGCGTGCGCACATCTCGGCGGTCGCCACCCGGCTGTTCATCGATCAGGGCTTCGAGGCGACGACGATCGCGCAGATCGCGGAGCAGGCCGAGGTCGCGAAGATGACGGTGACGAACTACTTCCCGCTCAAGGAGGACCTGTTCTTCGACCGGGCGCCGGAGATCGTCGCCCTGCTCGCGGAGGTGGTCACCCGTCGTCCGGCGGAAACGACGCCGGCCGCCGCGGTGTGCGCGGCCTACCTGGAGGGGCTCGACGCCCGCTGGCCGCCGCTGGGTTTCGGCAGTGCCGACTTCACCCGGGCGATCGCGGCGAGCCCGGCGCTGCAGGCTCGGGGCCGGTCGATGCTCGCCGAGCAGGAGGAGGCCCTCGCCGCGGTGCTCGTGGCCGAGGCGCGGGCCGCCGATCCCGACGACGACGGGCTGGACGCCCGTCTGGAGGCCTCCCGCCTCGCCGGGATCGTCCGCGTGCTCGTGGCCGAACTCGTCGGGCGCGTCCAGGCCGGCGAGCCGGAGGAGGCCGTCCTGGAGCGGGTGCGGCGGGCCGCCCGTGAGTACTTCTGACGGTCATACCCGTCACAACTGCTCACAGGCGCGCAGCGCACCGCACGATCGCGTCCGCGTCGATGTCGTGCAGCGCGTGCGCGGACGCCAGGTCGGAGGACTGCCCGAACCCACTGACGCCGAGGTGTTCCGCCCGCACGCCGTGCACGCCCGCGAGGAACGCGAGGGTGTGCGGGTGCCCGTCGAGCACGGTGACCAGCGGCGCCGCGCGGTCGACGGGGAAGCAGGCGTCGAGGATCCACGTCGGGTCGCCGGTGTCGGCGCGCCGGGCCCGCAGCGCCCGGAACAAGCGGTCGGCGCTGGTCACGACGACGACGTCGGCCGGGACGCCCATCGCGCCCAGCCGGTCCGCCGCGGCCAGCGCGTTCGGCACCGTCGGCCCCATCGCCGCGATCGTCACGCGCGGCGCCTCCGCGGAACGCCGCAGCACGTACCCGCCCGCGACGACCTGACGACGCCGCTCCTCCCGCGCCGCCGGGTCCTCCGGCACGGCGGCCAGGGACTGGTCGACCGGCGCGGTCGACAGCCGCAGGTACGACGACGACCCGTCCGGCCGGCCCAGGCGACCGAGGCCGTCGAGCAGGCACCACGTCACCTCGAGCGCGAACGCCGGCTCGAAGGCGACGCAGCCGGGCTGCTCCAGGCCGATCGAGGGCGTGGTGATCGACTGGTGGGCGCCGCCCTCCGGCGCCAGCGACACCCCGGACGGGGTCCCGACGAGGATCGACTGCCCGCCCGCGTACATCCCGAACGACCACGGCTCCAGCGCGCGCGAGACGAACGGGTCGTAAAGCACCCCGATCGGCAGCAGCGGCTCACCCCACCGCGACCAGGTCGCCCCCAGCTCGCCGAGCAGTCCCACGAGGTTCGTCTCGGCGATCCCCAGCTCGACGTGCTGACCGGTCGGGCGCTCGCGCCAGTGCAGGATCGTCTCGGCGTCGTCGGCGAACCAGTCGCGCCGCTCCGAGACCGCCCACGAGCCGACCTTGTTCAGCCAGCCGCCCAGGTTCGTGGAGCTCGCCACGTCCGGCGAGCAGGTCACGACCCGGCGGGCCGCCTCCGGCGCGGAGCGGGTGAGGTCGAGCAGCGCCCGCCCGAGCGCCTGCTGCGTGTTGCCCGTGCCCGACGGCGGCCGTCCCAGGTCGGTCGGGACGGTCACCGCCGGCGCCGTCCCGACGACCGGTCGCTCGAGTCGGGCCGCGACGGTGGCGCAGAGCTCGGCGGCCGCCCCGCCGCGGGGCAGTGGCGCCCACGGCTCGTCGAGATCGGCGCCGACGCGGGCGGCGAGCTCGCGCATCTGCGGCTCGGACAGCAGCGAGGAGTGGTTCTGCGGGTGGCCCTGCGTCGCGAGGCCGTAGCCCTTCACGGTGTAGGCGAAGATCACCGTGGGGCGGGTGTCGTCGATGCGCGCGTAGGCGTCGAGCAGGGCGCCGAGGTCGTGGCCGCCGAGGTTGCGGATCGCCGCGTGGACGCCGTCGTCGTCGATCGTCTCGAGCAGCGCGGCCAACCGGGGGCCGTCGTCCGGAAGGCCCTGGGGGAGCCGTTCGCGCAGCTCCGCCGGGGTGCACCGCAGCAGGCGCTGGTACTCCGGGTTGGTCATCGTGTCGATGCGGCGGCGCAGCGCGTCGCCGCCCTCCCGCGCGAACAGCTCGGTCAGCACGCGGCCGTACTTGACCGTGATGACCTGCCACCCGGCCGCCTCGAAGAGCCCCTGCAGGCGGGTGGCGGAGATGTCGGGGACGACGCGGTCGAGCGACTGGCGGTTGAAGTCGACGATCCAGGTGATCTCGCCGAGCTCGCGCACCATGGGGTCGAGGACGGCCTCCCAGACCGCGCCCTCGTCGAGCTCGGCGTCGCCGACCAGGGAGAACTGGCGGCCGGTGCCGGCCCGTCCGCCGACCCCGTCGGCGTAGCGCCGCGCGATGGCGCCCCAGATCGGGGCGGTGGCGCCGATGCCGACCGAGCCGGTGGAGTAGTCGACGGGGTCGGGGTCCTTCGACCGCGACGGGTAGGACTGCAGCCCGCCCTGCTCCCGCAGCGTCGTCAGGAACCGGGTGTTGAGGCGGCCGAGCAGGTGGTTGATCGCGTGCAGCACCGGACTGGCGTGCGGTTTCACCGACACGCGGTCCTCGGCGCGCAGCGCGCCGAACCACAGCGACGTCATGATCGAGACGATCGACGCCGACGACGCCTGGTGGCCGCCGACCTTGAGCCCGCCCGGGTTGGGCCGCACCCGGTTGGCGTGGTCGACGATCGCCGTGGCCAGCCAGAGCACGCGGCGCTCCACGTCGGCGAGGGCGTCCAGGGTGGGCGTGCTGCTCGTCGTGCTGGTCGGCTCGGTGACGCGCGCGGTCATCGCAGGGCTCCGGAGGGCGTGGGAGGTCGGGGTCGACGGGGCCGGCGGGGGGTGACCCGCCGGCGGCCGCACGCGGACGGCCGGCTCCGGTGGGACGGCACGTCGAACGGCCATGGAACCCACCACGCGCACCACGGACAAGTCGGACCGTCGTTCCACGCAAAGCTCGACGCAGATCGGCGGCTTCGGCGAGGATTCGTTGCGTGGAGCACCCCCGCGGCGCCGCCGACGTCGACGACACCGACCACCGCCTGCTGGCCCTGCTGCGCGAGGACGGACGACGGACCTTCTCCGACATGGCGCCGCGCCTCGGACTGTCGGTGGCCGCGGTCAAGCGGCGGGTCGACCGGCTCCGTGAGATCGGAGTGATCACCGGGTTCACCGTGCAGGTCGACCCGACCCGGCTCGGGTGGGGCGTCGAGGCCTTCACCGAGGTGCGCTACGCGGGCAGCACCCCGGTCGGCGACATCGTGTCCACCGCGTCGACCGTGCCCGAGGTCCAGGCCGTCTACACGATCGCGGGCGACCCCGACGCGCTCGTCCAGGTCCGCGCGCGCGACCTCGCCGACCTGCAGCGCGTGATCGACCGGCTCCGCCGCGCGGGCACGATCACCGGCACGAAGACGTTGATGGTGCTCGGGCGCTGGACGCGGGCATGATGCGTCGGTGACTGCCGAGACCTGGATCACCGAGCTGACCCCGCTGTCGTTCCTGCGCCGCTCGGCGGCGGTCTATCCGGACAGGACGGCGATCGTCCACGGGTCGTCGCGCTGGACCTACGCCGAGTTCGGTCGCGACGCCCAGCGCCTGGCGCGGGGGCTGCGGGCCTCGGGGGTGCAGCCCGGTGACCGGGTCGCGTGCCTGCTGCCGAACGTCCCGGCGATGCTGCACGCGCACTTCGGGGTGCCGCTGGCGGGTGCGGTCCTGGTCGCGGTGAACACGCGCCTGTCCGCCGAGGAGGTCCGCTACATCCTCGACCACTCCGGCGCGACGATGCTGATCGTCGACTCGGAACTGCTGGCCGCGGTCGACCCGATCCGCGACTCGCTGGAGACGGTCCGCGAGATCGTCGTCCACACCGACCCCGAGGGCCCGGGGACCGGTGCTGACGGATACGCCGAACTGCTCGCGCGCGGCGACGAGGGCGACGACCTGTCGTGGGACGTCGACGACGAGCGCTCCACGATCTCGATCAACTACACCTCCGGCACCACCGGCCGCCCGAAGGGCGTGCAGTACCACCACCGCGGCGCGTACCTGAACTCCTTCGGCGAGATCGTGCACAGCTACCACGACCCGTCGAGCGTCTACCTGTGGACGCTGCCGATGTTCCACTGCAACGGCTGGTGCACCCCGTGGGCGATCACCGCGATCGGCGGCACCCACGTCTGCCTGCGCGAGGTCCGCGGCGACGCGATCTGGTCGCTGATCGGCGAGCACCGCGTCACCCACCTCAACGGCGCCCCGACCGTCGTCACGACGATCATGAACGCGGCCGAGGCGCAGCAGCTCGACTACCCGCTGGTGGTCACGACCGCCGGGGCGCCGCCGAGCCCGACGACGATCCTGGAGATGGAGCGCCTCGGGTTCCGGGTGGTGCACGTCTACGGGCTCACCGAGGTCTACGGCCCGTACACCGTGTGCCAGTGGCAGGATGACTGGGCGACGCAGGAGCCGACCGAGCGGGCGCGGCTGCAGGCCCGCCAGGGCGTCGCGATGGTGCAGGCCGACCCGGTGCGTGTGGTCGAGACCCTCGACGACGAGGTGACCGACTGGGCGTCGGTGGAGCTCGTCGACGTCCCCGCGGACGGCACGACGATGGGCGAGATCGTCATGCGCGGCAACAACGTGATGAGCGGCTACTACCGCGACGACGAGGCGACCGCGAAGGCGTTCGCCGGCGGCTGGTACCACTCCGGCGACCTCGGCGTGATGCACCCCGACGGCTACGTCGAGCTCCGCGACCGCGCCAAGGACGTGATCATCTCCGGCGGCGAGAACATCTCCACCGTCGAGGTCGAGCAGGCGGTGCTCTCGCACCCGGCGGTGCTCGAGGCGGCCGTCGTCGGGGTCCCCGACGAGCGCTGGGGCGAGCGGCCCAAGGCGTTCATCACGCTGCGGCAGGGGCAGTCGGTCGAGCCCGACGACGTCGTCGAGCACGTGAAGACGCAGATCGCCCGGTACAAGGCACCCCGCGAGGTGGAGGTGGTCGACGAACTGCCGAAGACCTCCACCGGCAAGATCCAGAAGTTCGAGCTGCGCGCCAAGGAGTGGGGCGGGCAGGAGCGGAAGATCTAGAGGTGGCCTACGGCCCTGTGAGTACTCATCCGTGCTCTGACACGGATGAGTACTCACGGGGCGAAGCCACATCACGAGGAGGTAACGGACGGCGGGGTTAGGCCGATAGGCCCAACGATGAGCCTCCCGACGGATCCGTTCGCCGCGCCCTCGACCGCCCCGCAGGCGGTCGTCCTGCGTCGGGCCGCGACCGACCCCGACGCGCGCCGCACCCGCCCGACGCTGGTCGCGGGCGGTGCGGCCGGCCTCCTCGCGGTCGGGGCGACCGTCACCGGCGTCGTCCTGACGACGGGTGGTCCCACTCCCGCGCCGGCCGCCCTCGCCCCGTCCGCGGGCGCCGCCGCCACCCTCGTCCCACCGGTCGTCGGGTCCCCGATCGTGCCCACCGAGGTCGCCCCACCCGTCGTCACCACCCGGGAGCGCCCGGCGGCGCGGACCACCCGCAGCACCCCGCAGCGCCGGGCGCGGACGGTGTCCCCGCAGGTCAGGGACGCACGCGAGATCATGGCCGTCGTGCGCGAGCGGATCGCCGAGGCCCGGGAGCAGGCCCGGGAGCGGGCGCGGACACACCGCCACGGACCGCACCACCGCTGAGTGCACGCATGCCTCGCCCCGGTGCGGGGAACGCAGCCCCGACCGTGCACCATGCACACGAGAAGACCCGGGAGCGAGCAGCGTGAGCGAGCAGTACGAGGCCGTCGTGGACAACGACACGAGCCCCCTCGACGACGAGCCGTCGGTCGTGCTCGACGAGGACCGCATCGGCACCGACCCGCTCGAGGACGGCATGGACACCGCGGAGGACTACAGCCGCGACGTCAAGCTGGGCGGGGACGACAACGACCCGGACCGCGACTCGATCGCCTACCGCCTCCCGCAGGAGGAGCCGGACGTCGTCGAGGAGCTCGAGGAGCCCCCGGGCCGTCCGATCGCGGCGACCCCGGCGATGGAGCTCGACGAGTCCGTGGACGACCCGCAGAACGCCGTCGACGGCGTGGGCGACGTCGGCACCAGCGGTGCCCCGGTCGCCGACCCGCTCGACCCCGACGGCGCCGTCGACGCGCAGCTCGCGGGCGAGGTGCAGGTCGGGCTCTCCTCGGCGGCGGACGCGGCCGAGGAGACCGGGCTGGCGGCCGACGACCGGGTCGGGGAGGTGTCCGCGGTGGAGAACGAGTGGCCCACCGAGGGCGCCGAGCAGCAGGCGCTGCACGTGGACCAGGAGAGCTGAGCGCCCTGGAACTCCCCGCCGCCCTCCGCGACCGCCGCCTCCGCACGGGGGCGGCGGCGGTCGTGCTGGTGCTCGTGGTCTTCGCGGCCGGCGCGCTGGTGGGCGGCTGGCGGCCGTTCTCCTCCCGTCCCGACGTCTACACGTTCGGGCCGGGCGGCGACCTCGCCGCGTTCACGCTCTTCGACGGGCAGTGCGCCACCGGACGTCTCGGCGTCGGCGCGAGCTACACCGACTCGTCGAACGCCCCGTGCGGCGACCCGCACGACCTCGAGGTGGTCGGCAGCGCCACGCCGCTGAACTCCAGCCGCGAGGTGAACTACCCGGGGGCCGCGGCGTTCGCGGAGTACGGGCGGGCGTTCTGCGCGATGGTGGTGGCGTCGGGGCAGGTGGCGCCGTCCGCGGGCGGCGTGGACAAGTCGGCGCTGCAGGTGGCCGCGGTGGTCCCGGCCCAGTCCGTCTTCGACGCCCCGAACGGCCCGGCGTCCGGCTCGTCCGGCGGCCGTCTGGTCTCCTGCGTCATCAGCCGTTCGGACGGCGAGAAGCTGACGGATCGCTTCTCCGTGATCTGATCCTTCCGCTGTGTGAAGTTCCCGTTGCCTCGCACGGGTGTGACGCGCACCATGCATCGCCATGGCCGATGCAGCAGCCGCCCAGCTGAACGATCCCGTCGCCCGACGGCGCATCAAACGCCGCGCCGTCGTCGCCAGCACCGTCGGCACCACCATCGAGTGGTACGACTTCTTCCTCTACAACACCGCCGCCGCCCTCGTGTTCGGCCCGTTGTTCTTCAACAACTCCGAGTCCGGCGGCGTGCTGCTCGCGTTCTCCACGCAGTTCGTCGGCTTCGCCGCGCGGCCCCTCGGCGCGGCGATCTTCGGTCACTACGGCGACCGGATCGGCCGGAAGTACTCGCTCGTCGCCACCCTGCTGATCATGGGTGGCGCGACCGTGCTCATCGGTCTGCTGCCGACCTACGACACGATCGGGGTCTGGGCCCCGGTCCTGCTGACGATCCTGCGCGTGCTGCAGGGCATCGGCGTCGGCGGGGAGTGGGGCGGCTCGGTGCTCATGGCGATGGAGTGGGGGCATCGTCGTCAGCGCGGCCTCATGGCGGCCTGGCCGCAGGCGGGCGTGCCGATCGGGCTGGCCGTCGGCACCTTCGTCGTCTGGGCGTTCGCCGGACCCGGCTTCCTCGACGGCGGGTGGCGCTGGCCGTTCATCGCCTCGGTCGTGCTCATCGCGATCGGGCTGGTCGTGCGCCTGACGGTGCTGGAGTCGCCCGCGTTCGCCGCCGTCCGGTCGAGCGGGACCGTCGCGAAGCTGCCGCTGGTCGACACCTTCAAGCACCAGTGGCGCGACGTGCTCAAGGCGCTGTTCGTGCGCACCGCCGAGCAGGCTCCGTTCTACCTGTTCACCTCGTTCGTGCTGGTCTACGGCACGCAGCAGCTGAAGCTGCAGCGCGCCGACCTGCTGCTCTACCTCATCGTCGCCGCGCTGATCGGCATCGTGTCCGTGCCGTTCTTCGGGTGGCTCTCCGACCAGCTCGGACGCCGTCTGGTCTACGGCGCGGGCGTGGTGCTCACCGGGCTCTACGCGTTCCCGTACTTCTGGCTGCTCGACACCCGCGTCGGCGGCCTCGTGATCCTCGGGATGATCCTCGGCCTGGTCTTCCACGACATGATGTACGGCCCGCAGGCGGCGCTGATCTCCGAGTCGTTCGGGACCGGCATCCGCTACACCGGCGCCGGGCTGGGCTACCAGCTCGCGTCGATCACCGCCGGCGGCCCGGCGCCGCTGATCGCGACGGCCGTGCTGGCCTCGACGGGCAGCACGTTCTGGATCTCGATCTACATCATCGGGTGTGCGGTGGTGTCGCTGATCGCGCTCGCGACGATGCACCCGCGGCCGCCGGACGAGTACGACGAGCACTCCGAGGACGGGTCCGCCGTGCCGGTGGTCGACGGGGAGCGGGCGCAGGCCTGACGGCGCCTCGGGCATCCTGGGCTCGATGTCGATCGCCCCGCTCACTCCGGACGCCCTGCTCGACCGGCTCGCCGAGGCGGTGCACGCACTGCCCGTTCCCGACGACGCCTCGGGAGACGGAGCGCAGCGGAGCTCGACCCCGGGAGCCGTGCGGGTGCTGCTCGACGGTGCTGCCGCGGCGCGGCCGGACCGCTGGGCCGACGGGCTGGTCGACCGGCTGCAGCGGTTGTCGCGGCCGGTCCTGCGGGTGTCGGCGTGGGACTTCCTCCGGCCGGCGTCGGTGCGGCTGGAGCGGGGCCGCACCGACCCGGACGCGTTCTACGACGACTGGCTCGACGCCGGGGCCCTCGTGCGCGAGGTACTGGCGCCGGCCGCCGTCGGGAAGCCGGTCCTGCCCCGGCTGTGGGACGTGACGACCGACCGCGCCGTGCGCGCCGAGCGGGTGCCGCTGGGGCCGGGCGGCGTCGTCATCGTCGACGGGCCGCTGCTGCTCGGGCGCGGTCTGCCCGCGGAGCTCGAGGTGCACGTGGCGATGTCGGCCGCCGCCCTCGCGCGGCGCACGCCCGACGACGAGGCCTGGACGCTGCCCGCGTACGACCGCTACGACGAGGAGGTGGCGCCGCAGGACCTGGTGCCGTTCGTCGTGCTCGCCGACCACCCGGACCGGCCCGCCCTCAAGACCCCCTGACCCCCAGGAGCCGCCGTGCAGATCGTCTACAGCTTCACCCGCCTCGCCGTCGTCGTCCGGCGGTGGTTCGAGATCGGGCCGGACGCGACGATGGAGCACGGGACCCGCGTGGAGCTGCGGCTGCTCGAGCCGCAGGAGCACCGGGGGACCGAGTCGGCCGCGCAGCGGCTGGTCGTCGACGAGGCGGTGTGGCGGGCCGACCTGTTCGACCGGCTGGACCGTCCGGCGGGCTCCTTCTCGGCGGCGCACCACCACCCGACGTTCGACGGCGTGGAGCCCTCGGACCGGGTGTGGTCCGACGCGCTGACCGCCGACCCGTGGGGCTGGCTCGCCGCGCAGCTCGCCGACGTCGAGGGCCTGCTGCGGGCCGGGGGCGTCGACCCCGCGCTGGCCGCTGACGACGCCGACGACCTCCGTGAGCAGGTGCCGCACATCGTCGCCGCCGCGCGCCGGTTCGGGCCCGAGGACCCGATGACGCGCGACGGGGACTTCCGGCTGACCCGCGACGCCGCCGAGCGGGTCCGCCGCATGCTCGACCTGATCGACGCCCCCGACGCGCAGGTCCTCGAGCACCTCGGCCCCTGGCTCGCGCAGCGCTGAGCCGCCCCCTCCCGGTGGCAGGAAAGCGTCGTTGCTGTCACCGGACGACAGCAACGACGCTTTCCTGTCATGACGGGGGGACGCCGCACCCCGGGTTGAGCAGCCCGTCCGGGTCGAGCGCGGTCCGGACCCGGGCCATCACGGCCAGCGCTCCGGGGTCGCCGAGCTCCGCCAGCGCGGCGGCCTTGGCGCGCCCCACGCCGTGCTCGCCGGAGACCGCCCCGCCCAGCGCCACGCCCACCGCGAGGATCTCGTGCAGCGTCTTCTCCAGCGCGTCGGCGTCCGGCTGGAACACCGCGAAGTGCACGTTCCCGTCGCCCGCGTGCCCGCAGCCGAGCACCCGCGACCCGTGCGCCGCCCCGATCTCCCGCGAGCGGCCGATGAACTCCGCCATCGCCGAGCGCGGCACCACGACGTCGACGATCTCGTCCGCGCCGCGCGCCTTGATCGTCCAGAACGTCTGCTCGCGGGCCTCCACGAGCCGGCGGGCCGAGCCCTCGGGGAGGGCGTAGACGTCGGGCGCGCCGAGGGACGTGAGCAGCTCGCCGAGCTCGGCGAGGTCCTCGTCGACCCGGTCCTCGCGGCGCCCCACCAGCTCGACGACGAGGTAGGCGTCGGCGGCCGCGCGGACCTCGTCGGGGATGCCCAGCGACAGGTCGGCGGCGGCGCAGATCGCGTCCATCGTCGGGTCGTCGAGGTACTCGCACAGCGCCGGCGCGAGGCCCGAGCCGACGACGCGGGCCACCGCGGCGGTCGTCGTCGGGAGGTCGGGGAACGGCGCGAGCACGGTGCGGCGCACCGGCAGGTGCGGCTGCAGCCGGACGGTCACCTCGGTGACCAGCGCCAACGTGCCCTCGGAGCCGGTCAGCAGCTGCACGACGTCGTAGCCCGACGACACCTTCGCCAGCCGCCCGCCGGCCCGCACCACGGTCCCGTCGGCGAGGACGGCCTCGAGCCCGACGACGTGCGCGCGCGTCACGCCGTAGCGCACCGCGTGCATCCCGCCGGCGTTCGTCGCGACCGTCCCGCCCAGCGACGCGCTCTGCTCGCCGGGCCGCACCGGGTAGGTCAGGCCGTGCTCGCGGGCGGCGGCGTCGAGCTGCGCGAGGGTCACCCCGGGGCCGACGACCGCGACGTGGTCGACGTCGTCGATCGCCACGTCGTCGAGCCGGTCCAGGCAGACCACCACGGCCCCGTCGGGCGCGTTCGCCCCGCCGGAGAGCCCGGTGCCCGACCCGCGTGCCACGATCGGCGTCCCGCTCGTCCGGCACGCGGCCACGATCCCGACGACCTCGTCGGTGCTGCCCGGGCGCACGACGAACGCCGGCGTCCCGTGCGGCACCGCGAGCGACTCGTCGTGGGCGTCGTCGGGGGCCTCGGCCCCGGCGCGGACGTGCGCGGCGCCGACGACCTCGACGAGCCGGCGCTCCAGGTCACTCATGGGCGCCCATCCTCGTGCAAGCAAAGCGTCACTGCTTGCATCCAGTGCCAGGAAAGCCACATCGTCGCCGTCATGTGGGACGCGGCCCTGCACGACCTCTGGCGCCATCTCGACACCGACCTCCCCGCCCCGGAACCGCGCTGGACCGGCGACTCCACCGGCCTCGCCTGCCCGCTTCCCGTCGAGGCGCTCGCCCTCGGCGCCGTCGCCACTGCCGCCGGTGCCGCCGGACACCGCACGCCGGAGATCGACCTCGCCCGCGTCGGCAGCTCCTTCCGCGCCGACCAGCTGCTGCGCATCGACGGCACCACGCCGGGCGGCTTCGCGCCGCTCTCCGGGTTCTGGCCGGCGGCCGACGGCTGGGTCCGCACCCACGCGAACTACCCCCACCACCGCGCCCGGCTCCTCGAGGCGTTGGGCGTTCCCGACGAGGAGGTGGGGGCGGCGATCGCCGCGCGTCCGGCGCTCGAGGTGGAGGAGCGCGTCGTCGGGACGGGCGGCATCGCGGTGGCCGTCCGGGACCGGTCGACGTGGGCGGCGACCGAGCAGGGCCGGGCCGTCGCGTCCGAGCCGCTCATCGGCGTGCGCCGCGTCGGGGCGACCATCCCGGACGTCAGGACGGCCCGGGTGCTGGACCTGACCCGCGTCATCGCCGGTCCCGTCGCGACCCGGACCCTGGCCCGGTTCGGCGCCGACGTGCTGCGGGTCGACCCGCCGTCGATGCCGGAGCTGCCGGCGCAGCACGTCGACACCGGGCTCGGGAAGCGCACGACGGTCCTCGACGCGGCCGACCCGCGGCTGCGCGAGCTGGCGGACACCGCGGACGTCGTCGTGACCGGCTACCGCCCCGGCGCGCTGGACCGCCACGGCCTCGGGGCGGAGGACCTGCTCGCGCGGCGGCCGGGGCTCGTCGTCGTGCAGCTCGACGCCTGGGGCTGGACCGGGCCGTGGGCGGGGCGGCGCGGGTTCGACTCGATCGTGCAGGCGGCGAGCGGGATCGCCGTCGCGTGCGGGACCGACGGGCGACCCGGCGCGCTGCCCGCGCAGGCGCTCGACCACGCGGCCGGGTACCTCGTCGCGGCGTCCGCGCTGCTCGGGCTCGCGGAGCGGTCGACGCGCGGCGGGTCGATCCGCGAGCTCGCCCTGGCGCGCACGGCGGAGTGGCTGTGGCGGCACCCGGAGCTGGTCACCGCGGCGCCTCCGGTCGAGCCGGTGCGCCAACGGCTCGGAGCGGTCGAGCTGCCGCCGCCGGTGTTCGGCGGCCAGTGGTCGGCGCCGGCGCACGAGCTGGGCGCCGACGCGCCGGAGTGGTCACCCCGATGACAGGAAAGCGTCGTTGCTGTCGTCTGATGACAGCAACGACGCTTTCCTGCCACAGCAGCCTCACCGCCGCGCCGCCCGCTTCTCGGCGCGCACGATGTTCATCACCGCCTGGATCAGTCCGAGGTGCGTGAACGCCTGCGGGAAGTTGCCCAGGTGTCGCCCGGAGTGCGGGTCGATCTCCTCGGCGTAGAGGTGCAGCGACGACGCGGAGCCCAGCAGCTTCTCGCACAGCGCGGTCGCCCGGTCCACCTCGCCGATCACCGCCAGCGCCGACACGAGGGCGAACGAGCAGATCGTGAACGTGCCCTCCTCGCCGGAGAGCCCGTCGTCGGTGTCCTCGACGAGGTAGCGCAGCACGAGGTCGTCCTGCGTGAGCTCGTCGGCGATCGCGAGGACGGTCGCCCGGCACCGCGGGTCGTCGGGGGAGAGGAAGCCGACGATCGGCATGAGCAGCAGCGACGCGTCCAGCGCGGTCGTCGCGTAGTGCTGGCAGAGGACGCCGCGGTCGTCGACCGCGTGCGCGAGCACGTCCTCGCGGATCTCCTCGGCCGCGCGCCGCCAGCGGTCCTCGCGCTTCTCGTCGCCGCGCAGGGCCGCGAGCCGGGCCCCGCGGTCGGCGGCCAGCCAGCACGCGATCTTCGACGTGGTGAAGTGCTGCGGCTCGCCGCGCACCTCCCACGGCCCCCGGTCGGGACCGCGCCAGTGCTCCAGCGCCGCCTCGACCTGCGTGACGACGATCGACCACAGCCGGTCGTCGAGCCGGTCGCGGCTGCGCACGTACTGGTAGATCGCGCCGACCGCCGCACCCCAGACGTCGTGCTGCGCCTGGTCGTAGGCGCCGTTCCCGATCCGCACGGGGTAGGCGCCCTCGTACCCGTCGAGGTGGGCGAGCACCTCCTCGTCGAGCTGCGCACGACCGTCGACGCCGTACATGATCTGCAGGTGCCCGGCCGCGGCCTCGGCGGCTTCAGCGACGAAGTAGAAGAAGTCGTTGGCCTCCCAGTCGAAGCCCAGGGCGTACAGCGCCCACAGGGCGAGCGCCGAGTCACGGATCCAGCTGTAGCGGTAGTCCCAGTTCCGCTCGCCGCCGGGCGTCTCGGGCAGGGACGTCGTCGCCGCGGCCGCGATCGCGCCGGTCGGTGCGAACGTCAGCCCCTTGAGCGTCAGCGCCGACCGCTGCAGGTAGGGCAGCCAACGGTGGTCGGGGAAGTCGCCGCGGTCGAGCCAGTGCCGCCAGTGGTGCTCGGTCCAGGTGAGCCGTTCGAGGGCCTCGTCGACGTTGCCCGGTGGCGCGTGCTCGCTCCACGACAGCGCGACGAACCGCCACTCGCCCTCCTTGAGCAGCGTCCGCGACGTGGCGAGCGAGCCCTCGAAGCCGATGTTCGTGTCGGTAGTCAGCAGCAGCTCCGACCCGCCGCCGGACGCGCGGGCCGCGCGGTAACCGCCGTCGGGATAGCTCCAGTGGGCGGGCTCGCGGCCGTAGTCGAAGACCGGCGCGCACTCCATCCGCAGCTGCACCTGCCCGGACAGGCAGCGGGCGACGCGGAGCAGGACGTGGTCGGCGTCGTAGTCGGTGGGGGCGCGCCGGTGCGACCCCGAGCGCTCCGTGTCGTGGTGCCACGGCCCCATGAGCAGGACGTCGAGGACCTGCAGCCAGCCCGACCGCGTGCACCACGTCGTCTCCAGCACCATCGTCCCGGGCACGTAGCGGCGGGCGGCCGGGACGTCCGCCCCGTCGGGGTGCAGCCGGAAGGTGCCCGCGTCGCGGTCGAGGATCGCCCCGAACACGCTCGGCGAGTCCATCCGTGGCAGGCACAGCCACTCGACGGCGCCGTTCGGGGCGACCAGCGCGGTCGTCTCGCAGTCGGAGAGGAAGCCGTAGTCGGCGATCGGCGGGAAGGCGCTCCCGGCCCGCGGCTCGACGTTCATGGCGGGAGGATGCCTCGCCGTGGCCGACCCGTCGCGCTGCGTCACCGATTACGGTGACCCGACATGGTCGTCCGCAATGCTCCCGTGATCTCCCCGCAGGCCCACGACGACGTCGAGCCGGTGCGGGTCGAGGTCCTCGGCTGGGAGGACCTGACGCCGCGGATGCGGCGCGTCCGGTTCGCGGGCGACGTCGACGGCCTGCCCGTCTCCGGCCCCACCGACCACGCCAAGCTCTTCTTCCCGACGACGGGCGTGGAGGCCTCGCGGCCCGAGATCGGCCCGCGGGGGCTGGTGGCTCCCGCACCCGGGCGGCCGCGTCCGTACCGGGAGTACACGCTGCGGTCGGTGGCCGACGGGGTGGTCGAGGTCGACTTCGTCCGGCACGGACACGGGCTCGCCGGGTCGTGGGTGGAGGACCCGGGCGGGGCGCTGTGGCTCTACGGCCCGCGGTCCTCGCTGCGCCACGACCCCCGCGACTGGTACCTCCTCGGCGGCGACGAGACCGCGCTGCCGGCGCTGGGTCGGTGGCTGCGGTCGTTGCCCGGGGACGCGGTCGGGACCGTGTTCGTCGAGGTCGCGGACGCCGCAGAGGAGCAGGTGCTGGAGGGGCCGGTGGGCGTGGCGGTGCACTGGCTGCACCGCGACGGCGCGGAGCCCGGGACGACGACGCTGCTCGGCGACGCGGTCGAGGGGTGGTCGCGGCCCGAGGGGGACGGCCTGGTGTGGATGGGCGCCGAGGCATCCGCGCTGCGCCCCGTGCGGCGTCGCCTGCGCGACCTGCTGCCGACCGAGTGGATCGACCTCGACGGCTACTGGCGCCGCGGCGTGGAGGGCACGGGCCTGGGCTGATCGCCGGGACACCCTGCCGTTGCGGGACGCACACGGTGGGGGCGGGTCGTGCTCGCCCGGCCGCGTGTTGCGGGGCGCACACGGTGGGGGCGGGTCGTGCTCGCCCGGCCGCGTGTTGCGGGGCGCACACGGTGGGAGAGGGCGACCTACTTCGCGTCGGGCGTTGCGCGACGCACACGGCGGAGGGCGAGGGCGCCGATCGGTCGCGAGAGGTACGTGGGGCAGGTTCTGCGGCTCCGATTCCTGCGTGGTGTGCCTCTCGCGTAAGGAGCAACGCCCGCGCGTTCGCGAGAGGTACGTGGGGCAGCTTCTGCGGCCGCGGATCCTGCGTGGTGTGCCCCTCGGGGACGGACGGGCCACCGGGTGCGCGACGCAACGCGCGAGGCGGGGTGGGTGGGCCCCGCCGGCCGTGTGTGCGACGCAACGCGCGAGGCGGGGTGGGTGGGCCCCGCCGGCCGTGTGTGCGACGCAACGCGCGAGGCGGGATGGGTGGGCCCCGCCGGCCGTGTGCGCGACGCAACGCACGACGCAGCGACGGCCCGCCCGACGCACACCGACCCGTCGTCAGGAACCCAGGACCTCGCGCAGCCGCACCGCGAACGCCTTCGCCTGGCCGGGCCACGCCTCGTCCTCGCCCGCGAACCCACCGTGATGGGACGGGAACACGACGGCCTCCGAGCCGAGGAGCGCGGCGGTCGCGCGGGCGGTGCGCGCGGTGAAGGTGTCGCCGGTCTCCTCCCCGACGGCGAGCACCACGCGGGTCGGCGCGGCCCGGAGCGCGTCGACGTCCGGCCGGTACCGGACGATCGCGAGCGAACGGTCGCTGAGGAGCGGATCGTCGCGGGAACCGTCGTCCTCGGTGGGCATCCCGAACGTCGCCGGGTCGGGCGCGGGCTGCGCGAAGTAGTCGTCGGTGAACTCGCCGGGCCAGGACGTGTAGGTCATGAACGCGGCCATGCCCGCACCCCAGCCGCGCTCGGCGTACACCCGACGGATGTCGTCGTAAGCCCGCCAGGCGGCGTCCGCGTCGGGGAGCGTGTCGATCAGCGGCGGCTCGTGGGCCACGAGGGTCGCCACGTCGTCGGGATACGCCGCGACCCACGCCAGCGCCGTCACCGCGCCGCCGCTCGACGCGAACACGTCGACGGGTCCGCCCCCGAGGGCGCCGACCAGCGCGTGCAGGTCGGCCGCCTGGGTCTCGGGCACCGCGGTGACCTCGCCGTCCGAGCGGACCGACCGGCCCATCCCGCGCGGGTCGTAGAGCACCACGCGGAGATCCGGCAGGTGCGACGCCAGGGCGTGGAAGCCGTCGGCGGCCATCGGCTGGCCGATCAGCACCAGCGGCCGCCCGTCGGCAACTCCCAGCACGTCGTAGACGAGTTCGACCCCGGGCAGCGACAGCGTGTGCGTGGTCACAAAAATACGGTAACAGGACTAGTCGGTGGAGCGGAACAACCAGAACAGGCCCAGGATCGGCAGGATCAACGGGAAGAGGCCGTAGCCGATGCCGAAGTCGGTCCAGACCGTGTCGTCGGCGAAGTCCTGCGGCGCGAGCAGCGTGAACAGCCCGATCCCGACGACGCCCACCAGCTCGATCCACACCGCGACCAGCGCGAGCCGCCGCTGCCGGCGCCCGATCGCGACCGCCGCCAGGATGTACACCGCGGCGGAGAACGCGGACAGCAGGTAGGCCAGCGGCGCGACCGAGAACTGGGTCGCGATCTGGTAGAGCGCCCGGGCGCCGGCGGAGATCGCGAACAGCACGTAGACCGCGAGCAGGACCTTGCCCGGGCCGCTGTTGAGACGCCGCTCAGACACCGGTCACCGCCCACACCTGGTAGGTCCGCAGCACGAGCACCGCGTAGGTCACGCCGGCGATGGCCAGCACCACGGAGCCGTACCGGGTCCGCTCCCCGTGGGCCAGCGCGGCCCCGATCGGCAGCACCACGACCAGCGCGATCAGGTACCCGACGATCTCCGCCACGGCGCCCGCCGAGCGCCCCGGCGACACCACGAGCAGCACGATCGCGATCACCGCCTGCACCAGGGCGAGGACCTCGAGGCCGACCAGGGCGAGCCGGTGGTGGTAGGTCGGCGCCTGGTTCACCGCGGCCGACCCGCCGCACCACAGCGCCCACGCCAGGCCCGCCACGCCGAGCACCCAGGCGAGGAGAACGATCACGCACCCCAGTATGGCCGCGCCCGGCGTCGGGCACTCTCCCGCCCATGGCCCGCCGTGATCTCGCCAGCACCCTCCGCGACCTCGACGGGCAGAGCTACGGGCGGTACCGGTCGCTGGTCGGGTCGTGGGATCTCGAGGACGGCACCCTCGAGGTCGTCCGCGCCCAGGCCGACCCGTTCGCCCCGCCGTCCCGGGTCCGCGTCACCCTCCCCGGCGCCGCTCCCGACGACCTCGCCGGCACCGCCGACCGTCGTCGCGCCCACGCCGCGTTCCTGCTCCGGCGGCTGCGTCGGCAGCTGCGCGGCACCCCGCTGCAGCTCGACGCGGGCGGCCAGGAGGTCCTCGACCGCACGGCCGGGCGGGTGCACGCCGACGGCACGGTCGTCGTCGAGCTCGGCGCCCCGCTGCCCGGGCCGAAGCGCCGCATCCTCGGGCGCGAGGCGGCGACGCTCCTGGGGGAGACGCTGCCGGCCGCGGTGGCCACGCTGCGCTGGGAGGCCCTTCCCGACGACGAGCGCGCGGCGGCCCGGGCCTTCGCCGCCACCGTCGAGGACGCCGTGGCCCTGCGGGCCGCCCTCGCCGGCCACGGACTCGTCGCCTTCGTCGCCGACGGCGCCGTGCTGCCGCGGCGCACCGGGATCGACGACCGTCCACTGGAGCGCGCGACGCCGTTCGCGGCCCCCGAGGGCCTCCGGGTGACCCTGACGACGCCGAACGCGGGGCCCGTCGTCGGGATGGGGATCCCGGAGGGCGTGACGCTGATCGTCGGCGGCGGCTACCACGGGAAGTCGACGCTGCTGCGGGCGATCGAGGCGGGCGTGCACGACCACGGGCCCGGGGACGGGCGCGAGCAGGTCGTCGCGCGCGCCGACGCGGTGAAGGTGCGCGCGGAGGACGGGCGCAGCGTCGTGCGCAGCGACGTGTCGGCCTTCGTCTCGCACCTGCCCTCGGGGGAGCCGACCGACGACTTCTCGACGACGAACGCGTCCGGCTCGACCAGCCAGGCCGCCTCGATGGTTGAGGCGGTCGAGGCCGGGGCGGGCGTGCTGCTGGTCGACGAGGACACCTCGGCGACCAACATGATGATCCGCGACGCCCGGATGCAGCAGCTCATCGCGACCGAGCCGCTCGTGCCGTTCGTGGAGCGCATCCGGCCGCTGCACGCCGAGCGCGGGGTGTCGTCGGTGCTGGTCATGGGCGGGTCGGGCGACTACCTGGGCGTGGCCGACACGGTGATCATGATGTCGTCCTACGTCGCGAGCGAGGTGACCGCGCGAGCGCACGAGATCGCCGCGTCGACGCCGGGGCGGACCGAGGAGCACTCCGGGTTCCCCGCCGTCGCCGCGCGGGTGGTCGACCCGGCATCGGTGGACCCCTCCGGCCGACAGGGCAAGCGGCGCATCACCGCCCGCGGGACCGACACGCTGACCTTCGGCGAGGACGACGTCGACCTGTCCGCCGTGGAACAGGTCGTCGACCGTTCGCAGGTCACCGGCATCGGCCGGGCGATGGCGCTGCTCGGCGACCACGTGCTGGACGGCGGGATCACGCTGGCCGAGGCGCTGGACCTCGTCGACGCGCAGATCGAGCGGGAGGGGGTGGAGGCGTTGCGCGACGGCCCGCGCGACCCGGCCGACCTCGCCCTGCCGCGTCGGCACGAGATCGCGGCCGCGCTCAACCGGCTCCGGTCGTTGCGGGTCCGCGCTCTGCAGCGGTGAGAAACGGACACTCCGTACTCGTACGACCCGATTCGATTGCGCTCAACGGGTGATGACCGACCGGTAGGGCGCAACCGTGTGGAACTCTGAGCGACATCGGGGGGCCGAGGAGGAGCGCGAAGGGGGCGGGTCGTGAGCACGATGCCGATCGAGGTCGCGGACACCGTGGACGTCACCGCCGGCATGACCGACGCCGAGCAGCGGTGGGCGTTCTACCGGTCGGCGATGGCGGCCTGGGCGGAGACGGCCGGGCGTGCGCCCGTCCCCTCGCCGCGCACCTCGCCCGAGGACACCCTGCGTCGCGCTCCTCGGTAGGGGCGCGGCGCAGCGGTCAGCCGGCGAGCCGGCCGGCGTTCACCCCACGCGGAGCGGGCGCTCCACCGGGCGCACCGGGGTCTTCCCGACGACGCCTGCGGCAGCCTCGCCGTGGCCCGCGGCCTCCAGGGCGCGCCGGATGCGGGCCGCCACCGCGGTGAGAAGGGCGGGCAGCTCACCCGGCCCCGTGCCGTCGTCCCGGACGACGAGGCTGAGCGCGGCGGCCACGTCGCCGCGCCGGTCGTGCACGGGCACCGCGACCGCCATGGCGTCGTCGGTGATCTGCCCGCGGAGCACCGCGACCCCGTCGCGCCGGACCTGGGCGAGGCGCACCCGGAGCAGCGCGGGGTCGACCTGCGTGCGCGCGGTGTAGCGGGCGAGCGGACGCGCGAGGACCTCGTCGACCTCCGCGGGATCGGCGTGGGCGAGCAGCACGATCCCGGTGCCCGTGGCGTGCAGCGGCCAGCGGTCGCCCACGCGGCTGGAGACCTGGGCGGTGCGGCGCGACCGCAACGCCTCGACGTAGACCACCTCGTGCCCGTCGCGCACGCCCAGGTGGACGTTGCCACCCGTGACGCGGTGCAGGTCGTCGAGATGGGGGAACGCGATCTCGCGCAGACCGAGGCCGCGCGGGGCGAGGGCGGAGAGCTCGAGCAGGCGCAGGCCGACCGAGAAGCGGCCGTCCTCGCCGCGCTCGAGGGCGCCCCAGGCCTGCAGCTCGCCGACGAGCCGGTGGGTCGTCGAGAGCGACAGGCCGGCGCGGCGCCCGATCTCGGAGAGGCTCAGCGCGCGGTGATCGGGCCCGAAGGCGCCGAGCACGTCGAGGACGCGGCTCGCGGCGGTGCGGTGGGGCATCCCTCCGATGTCATCACACTGGAGAGGTGGATCACAAGGTTCCTTGATGATGGGGTGGGGTCATGAACCTCGACGCCCTGGACGCCGTCGACGTGCACGTGCACGTCGAGGCCGACGCGCACGGCCACTGCTCGCTCGACCCCGAGCTGCTCGACGCGTCCGCCGGCTACTTCAAGGCCGGCGAGAACCGGACCCCGACGGTCGAGGACATCGCGGCCTACTACCGCGAGCGGAACACCGCCGCGGTCGTGTTCACCGTCGACGCCACGAGCGCCACCGGCCACCCGGCGCTGTCCAGCGAGGAGATCGCCGACCGCGCCGCCGCGCACGCCGACGTGCTCATCCCGTTCGGCTCGGTCGACCCGCACGGCGGGGCGGCGTCGGTCCGGCGCATCCGCTCGCTCGTCGCCGACCACGGCGTGCGGGGCTTCAAGTTCCACCCGAGCCTGCAGGGCTTCGAGCCCCACGACCGGCGGTTCTACCCGCTCTACGAGGCGATCACCGAGCTCGGCGTGCCGGTCGTGTTCCACACCGGCCAGACCGGCATCGGCGCCGGGCTGCCGGGCGGGCGCGGCATCAAGCTGCGCTACTCCGATCCGATGCTGCTCGACGACGTCGCGGCGGACTTCGCCGAGCTGACGATCGTCATGGCCCACCCCAGCGTGCCGTGGCAGGACGCGGCCATCTCGATCGCGACGCACAAGGCGAACGTGTACATCGACCTCTCCGGGTGGTCCCCGAAGTACTTCCCGCCGCAGCTCGTGCGGGCCGCGGGGCGGTGGTTGTCGGACAAGGTCCTCTTCGGTTCCGACTACCCGGTGCTCACCCCGGACCGCTGGCGCCGGGACTTCGCGACGCTGGATCTCCCGGACGAGGTGCGCCCCCGCATCCTCAAGGACAACGCCCGCCGGCTGCTGGGGATCTGACTTCCGCCTGACGGAGACCCGCTTGTCCGGTTCGGCCCGGTGCGGGCAGGTTGCGGAGCCGTGCTCAGCGTCGACGCGCCCGTGCTCGACGTCGACCCGTTCGCGCTCGACGTCCTCGCCGACCCGCTGCCCGCCGACACCGCGATCCGCGAGACGGCGCCGGCGGTGTTCCTGCCCGCCCACCGGGTGTTCGCCACCGGGCGGTACGCGCACGTGGCGGCCGCCTTCCGCGACGCGGCGACGTTCTCGTCGGCCGCCGGCACCGGGCTCGCCGACATCCGGCGCGGCGCGGGCTGGCGGCCGCCGAGCGTCCTGCTCGACACCGACCCGCCCGAGCACGACGCCGCCCGCCGCGTGATGAACCGGGTCCTCTCCCCGCGCGCCCTGGCCGGGCTGGAGGTGCGGTTCGCGGTGGTCGCGGCGGAGCTCGTCGACGAGGCCTGCGCGGCCGAGGAGATCGACGCGGCCGGGATCGCGGAGCGGTTCCCGCTGACGGTGCTCCCGGACGCGGTCGGCATGGCGCCCGAGGGGCGCGATCACCTCCTGCCCTACGCGGCGCTGAACTTCGAGTCGATGGGCCCGCCCGGCGTGCTGCGGGACGCCGCCGAGCAGGGCGCGGCGAGCGGGGCGGGGGAGTGGTCGACCGCCCGCGAGTACGTCACCTGGCAGATGCGCCGCGAGGCCCTGTCCGACGACGGGATCGGCGCGGCGATCTACGCGTTCGCCGACCGCGGCGACATCTCCGCGGCCGACGCCGGGCTGCTCGTGCGCTCGTTCCTCTCCGCCGGGATCGACACGACGGTGCTCGCGCTCGCCTCGGTGCTCCACGAGCTCGCCCGCCGCCCGGAGGTCTGGGCCCTGCTGCGCGCCGACCCGTCCCGCGTGCGCGGGGTGTTCGAGGAGGGCATGCGGCTGCACACCCCGAGCCCGGTGATCGGCCGCACGACGACGCGCGCCGTGGACCTCGACGGCGTCACCGTGCCCGCGGACGCCCGGCTGCTGCTCTGCCTCGGCGCCGCCAACCGCGATCCCCGCCGTTTCGACGACCCGGACGCCTTCGACCCGGTCCGGACGGCCGGTGCGGTGACCTTCGGCGCCGGGGTCCACAACTGCGTCGGCCAGGCCATCGCCCGGCTCGAGGCACAGGCGTTGCTCGGCGGGCTCGTGCGCCGCGTCGAGCGGATCGAGCCGGCCGGGGAGTCCGTCCCCCGGCTGTCCAACTGGCTGCGCGGGTTCGCGTCCGTCCCCGTCCGTCTCGTCCCGTCGTCGAAGGAGGCGCCATGAAGGCCCGGACCAGCACCGGAACGTCGTCGGGAACGGATCCCCGCAAGGTCGCGCTCGCGAGCCTCGTCGGCACCAGCATCGAGTGGTACGACTTCTACATCTACGGGCTCGCGGCCGTCACCGTGTTCGCCCCGCAGTTCTTTCCGGGCTCCTCGCCGCTCGCGGGCAGCCTCGCCGCGTTCGGCACGTTCGCGGTCGGGTTCATCGCCCGGCCGATCGGCGGCGTGCTGTTCGGGCACCTCGGTGACCGCGTGGGCCGCCGGAACACCCTGGTGATCACGCTCGTGACGATGGGCGTCGCGACGTTCCTCATCGGCCTGCTGCCCTCCTACGCCACGATCGGCGTCGCCGCGCCGGTGCTGCTCGTGGTGTTGCGGCTGGTGCAGGGCTTCGCGGTCGGCGGCGAGTGGGGCGGCGCGGTGCTGCTCTCCACCGAGCACGCACCGGGCGGGCGGCGGGGGTTCTACGGCAGCTTCCCGCAGCTCGGCGTCCCGATCGGACTGATCGCCTCGAACGCGGTCTTCCTCGTCCTGACGGCGGGTCTGTCGCCCGAGGCGTTCTCCTCCTGGGGCTGGCGGGTGCCGTTCCTCGCCTCGGCGCTGCTCGTGATCGTCGGGCTGTGGGTCCGCCTGCAGGTCTCGGAGTCCTCCGAGTTCGAGGCCGCGAAGGACCGCTCGATGGTGCTGCCGATCGCCGGCGTGCTGCGCCACCACCTGCCGCAGGTGCTGTGCGGGATCGCGCTGTTCACGGGCATCACCGGCGTCGGCTACATGGCCGCGACGTTCTCCATCCAGTACGGCGCGAGCGCCTACGGGATGCCCCGGACCGGGCTCATCGCGGTCGTCCTCGTGGTCGCCGTGCTCGAGGTGCCGATCATCCTGTGGTTCTCCTCCGCGGCCGACCGCTGGGGCCTGTCCCGCACGATCCTCGGCGGCGCGATCGCCACCGCCGTCGTCATGGCCGTGTTCCTGCCCCTGCTCGCCTCGGCCTCACTCGCGCTCACCGCGATCGCCGTCGCGGGCGCCCGGTGGGCGTCGGCGCCGATGTGGGGGCCGTCCGGGGCGCTGGCCGCGCAGGCCTACCCGCCGGAGGTGCGCTACAGCGGCGCCTCGGTCGGCTACCAGCTCGGCTCGATCACCGGCGGCGCGCTCGCCCCGATCCTGACGACGCTGCTGCTGGCCAGTCCGCTGGGCATGGTCGGGGCGTCGGTCTACCTCGTCGCGATCGTCGTGCTGTCGGGCCTCGGCGCCGTGCTCGCCGCCCGCCTCATTCAGAAGCGGTCGATCTCGGCGTCGGTGTAGCCGAGCTCGCGCAGCACCTCGGCGGTGTGCTGGCCCATCGTCGGCGGCGGGGAGGTCGGGGCCGGCGGGGTCGCGGCCTCGCCGGAGACCTGCACGGGGAACCCGGTGCCGACGTAGGTCCCCACACCGGGCTGCTCCATCGTCACGTGGTGGCCGCGCTCGTGCGACCACGGGTCGGCGTAGAGGTCGTCGAGCGTGTTGATCGGGCCGCACGGGACGCCCGTCGCCCCGAAGCGCTCCGCCCAGTGGGCGACCGGCTGCGTCGTCATCACCCCCTCGACGAGCGCCATCAGCTCGTCGCGGTTCTCCGAGCGGGCGGCGTTGGAGGCGAAGCGCGGGTCGGCGACGAGGTCGTCGAGGCCGAGCACGCCGCAGAACCGCGCCCACAGCCGCTCGCTGCCGACGGCCACGACGAGCGTGCCGTCCGCGCAGTCCATCGGCTGGTAGGGCACGACGGTCGGGTGCGCCACGCCGAGCCGGCGCGCCCGCCGCTCGTCGTGGAAGACGGCCTGCGCGGCGTAGGTGTGCCACACGGTCTGCGCGTCGAGCAGGGAGACGTCGAGGTACTGGCCGCGGCCGGTGGTGTGCCGGGCCTGCAGGGCCATGAGCACGCCGACGATCGCCCACGTCCCGGCGTTGAGGTCCGCGACGGGCAGCCCGATCTTGGTCGGCGGCCCGTCCGGCTGCCCGGTGAGGCTCATGATCCCGCCCATCGCCTGGGCCAGGACGTCGTAGCCGGGCTTGTCGCGGTACGGCCCGGTCTGCCCGAACCCGGAGATCGCCAGGTGGATCAGCCGCTCGTTGCGGGCGCTCAGGGTCGCGTAGTCGAGGCCCCAGCGCTCGAGCGTGCCGGGGCGGAAGTTCTCGACGAGGACGTCGGCCCGGTCGGCGAGCCGGAGCGCGACCTCCTGGCCCTGCTCGGTCGACAGGTCGAGCACGATGCCGCGCTTGTTGCGGTTGGTCGACAGGTAGTACAGCGACTGCCGGTGCTCGTCGTCGCCGAGGAACGGCGGGCCCCAGCCGCGCGTGTCGTCGCCGT
The DNA here is from genome assembly GCF_050955885.1 of Actinomycetospora sp. CA-084318. Classification (NCBI taxonomy): domain Bacteria; kingdom Bacillati; phylum Actinomycetota; class Actinomycetes; order Pseudonocardiales; family Pseudonocardiaceae; genus Actinomycetospora; species Actinomycetospora sp. CA-084318. The sequence continues at coordinate 4,758,066 of NZ_CP192098.1, read as the reverse complement.
TCGGGGGTTCGACCTTGATCACGTCGGCGCCCATCTCGCCCAGCCACTGGGTGGCGAAGGGGCCCGCCAGGACCCGGGAGAGGTCGAGGACACGGATGCCGTCCAGGGGGCGCACGATCACCGACCCTATGCTCGATCGGTGCGCACCGTGCCCGTGGTCCTCGTCGCAGGCCACCTCGGGGTGGGCAAGTCCTCGCTGGTCAACCACCTGCTGCGGCACGCCGACGGGGTCCGGATCGGGGTCGTGGTGAACGACTTCGGCGCCCTCGGTATCGACGCGATGTTGGTCGCGGGGCAGGCGTCGTCGGTGACGGCGCTGTCGAACGGCTGCCTGTGCTGCGTCACCGACGCCGACGGGCTCTCCGGGGTGCTCGCGGACCTCGTCGCGCCGGCCACCGGGCTCGACCTCGTCGTCGTGGAGGCCAGCGGGCTCGCCGAACCCCGCGAGCTGGTGCGGCTCCTGCTCGCCTCACCCGACCCGCACGCGGTCTACGGCGGCCTCGTCGCCGTCCTCGACGCCTGCGCGCCGGACCTCGACCACGCCCGCCTGGCCGACCTCGCCGTGGTGAACGGGCTGGACCGCTGCGGCGCCGCGGGGCTGGAGGCGGTCCGCGCGGTGGCGCCGGGGGCGGTCGTCGGGACCTCGCACGGAGCGCTCGACCCGGCGCTGCTCGTCGACCCGGTCCGCCGCCCGCAGCCCGCGCAGCTGACCCTCGACGCCCTGCTGCGCGAGGCCGACGGCGAGCACCCGCACGTCGCGGCCTCCAGCGTGTCGTTCACCTCGGAGCGCCCGCTGGACGCGGGCCGGCTCGCCGCGTTCCTGGAGTCCGGCCCGGCCGGGGTGGTGCGCGGCAAGGGGATCGTTCGGCTCCCCGACACCGGCGGCGAGGGCTTCGACGAGACCCCCGACGTCTGGGAGGTGCAGACGGTCGGCACCGCGATCCGGGTGCGCCCGGCACCCGGTCGATTGACCACCCGGGGAGCCCGTCTGGTGTTGATCGGCACCGATCTGGACGAACCGGCGCTGCGCGCGTCGCTCGAGGCGTGCGTGGTGGACGACGACGAGCCGGCGCCCTCCGAGCACGCCGCCCTGGCCCTGACCCGCTACCGGATCGACCTGACGTCGGCCTGATCCGTGTGCGGCCCGCACACGGTCGGCGGGGGTCGTGTGGTGCCGGAGCCGTCGTGCGTGCCGCACATGGTGCCGGGCCGTCGCCCGCCGCCCGTGCCGTGCGGCCCGTGCCTTGTCGCGGTGACCCGACGCCACGTCGGCCTGATCGATGTGCGTGCCGCACACAGTCGGCGGGAGTCGTGTGGTGCCGGAGCCATCGTGCGTGCCGCACACGGTGCGGGCCGCCGCCCGCCGCCCGTGCCTTGTCGCGGGAACCCGGCGCCCGCGGTCCGGCCTGTCGTTGTGGACCACAACGACAAGACGGGGCGCCGACGCCGAAGGCCCGCGACAAGAGCCGCTGCCGCCCGCCCCGGCCGTGTGCGCCCCGCAACGCGCGTGTGCAGGGGAACGACCCGCCCCGGCCGTGTGCGTCGCGCAACGCCGAACGCCCAGGGTGCCGCCCGCCTCGGCCGTGTGCGTCCCGCAACGCCATGACGCGGGGGAGCGACCCGCCCCGGCCGGGTGCACACCGCTCGCCGCCCGGCTTGACCCCACCCGCCGCGCCGTCCACCGTCACACCGTGGCGAGCGAACCGGACGAGACGCGCGACGGCGTCGGGCTGACCCATCTCGACCAGGCGCTGCTGGCGGACGACACCGTCACGAAGCGGCAGCTCGTCGACCACCTCGACGCCGTGGCGGAGCGCATGCTGCCGCTGCTGACGAATCGGCCGCTGTCGGTGATCCGGGCCCGCGGCGACCAGCGGTTCATGCAGAAGAACCTGCCCAGGGGCGCGCCCGACTGGATCCGCAGCGTCACGTTCTGGTCCGACAGCTCGCAGCGCGACGTCCACTACGCGCTCGCCGAGGACCGCGCGACGCTGCTGTGGTTCGCCAACCAGCGGGCGATCGAGTACCACGTCCCGCTCACCACGGCCGACGAGCCGGGCACCCCGACCCACCTCGTCATCGACCTCGACCCACCCGAGAGATCCGACCTCGCGCCGGTGGTCACGGCCGCGCGCGCCGTCCGTCGGGTGCTGCAGGACGCCGGGTTCGAGCCCGCCGTCAAGACCTCCGGGGCGAAGGGCCTGCACGTCGTCACGCCGATCCGCCCCGCGGCCATGGAGGACGTGCACGCCGCCACGCGGGCCGTCGCCGGGCGCGCCGAACAGCTCGAGCCCGCCACCACGACGACGGCATTCATCCGCGCCGACCGCGGCGGCAAGGTCTTCCTCGACGCCACCCGGGCCGGCGGCGCGACCGTCGTCGCCGCCTACAGCCCGCGTGTGCGTCCCGGGCTGCCGGTGAGCTGCCCGGTCGACTGGGACGACCTGGACACCGTGGTCCCGCGGGACATCACCGTGTCGACGCCGGAGCGGTACCTGGAGGGCCCGACCTGGAGCGAGCGGCTCGGTGACGCCCGCCCGATCCCGCAGGATCTGATCGACGAGGGGCACACGATCCCCGTCGCCCGGGTCGCGGCGATGCACGAGGGGAAGCGCCGCAAGCGGGCCGCGGAGCGCGGGGACTGACGGAACCGCAAGTATCAGGTACCGTCGGTACCGACTTCAACGTCGGACCGAGGAGGAACCGTGCTCGGAGACATCGCCGGGATCGGACCCGTCAAGGACGCGCTCACCGTCACCAACGCCCTGCTCGAGCGGGTGCTGGCCGAACTCAAGGTCACCAACGTGACCCAGCTCGAGGCCGTCGTCACCGAGCTGCGGGCCGTTCGCGAGTCGGTCGACCGGCTCGTCACGCTGCAGGAGGCCCAGCCGCAGGTCGCGGCCGGCTGAGCAAGGCCGCGCCACCGTGAGGACACTGAATCCGTGCGGTGGCTGCGGCGGGCGGGGATCGCGCTCGTCACGGTGGTCGTCGTGGTGCTCGCCGCCTCCGGGCTCTACCTCGCGTGGGACGACCTGGCGCCGGTCCGCGTGGCCGTCCAGGTCCCGGGCGCCACGGTCGACGCGGCCGGGGTGCCGACCCACGTCGAGCACTGGCCGGCTCTGCGGCCGTCGGGCAAGGCGCCGCTCGTGCTGGTGCCGGGCTTCGCCGAGTCGACCTACGTCTTCTCCCGGCTCGCGCCCCGCCTCGCCGCCGACCGCGACGTCTACGCCTACGACGTGCGCGGCTACGGCTTCACCGCCCACGTCCCGCCCTACGACCTGGCCGCCGACACCGACCAGCTCGCGGGCCTGATCAGCGCGCTGCACCTGACGCGTCCGGTCGTGCTCGGCCACTCGCTGGGCGCCGCGATCGCGCTGTCGCTCGCGCTCCGCGACCCCGCCGCGGTGAGCGGGGTGGTCGCGGCGAACGGGGACGGCACGCCCTACTTCGGCGCCGACCGCAGCAGTGCGGGCGGGGGCGGCGGGCTCCGGACGATCCTGACCCTGCCGCCGCTCGGACCCGCCGTCGTGACCGCGATCGTGCGGCACCGCGGCCCGGTCCGCAGCCTCGTCGAGAACCAGTGCGGGCCGGGCTGCCCCGTCGACGACGCCGCGATCGACCGCTGGCGCGCGCCCTTCCTGGCGCCGGGTGGGGTCACCGCGCTGCTCGCGATCGCACGGCAACCGCTCATCGGGCTGACCGACGACGAGGAGCGCCGGCTGCGGGTGCCCGTCGCGATCGTGTTCTCGGAGCTGGACACGAGCTTCGACCGTGACGACGCGGCCGCCATGGCCGAGCGCGTCCGCACGCCGCTCGTCGCCGAGTTGCCCGGGGCACGCCACCTCGCCCTGCTCGGCGAGCCCGACCGGTTCCAGGCCGCCGTCACACCCCTGCTCGATCGCCTCGGGTGAGCCGGCCGCCCGGGTGGGCACCCCGCCGCATGGCTGACACCCGCAACGGTCCCGAGCTGCACCCGATGACCACCGAGCTCGCGAACGGCGCGAACTTCGCGTCGGTCTCGACGATCCTGCCGAGCGGTCGGATCCAGACGCAGATCCTCTGGGTGGCGATCAAGGACGGGCGGCTCGTGCTGAACACCGAGACCCACCGCAAGCGGTACCAGAACCTGCAGCGCGACCCGCGGATCACGGTGCTCATCCGCGACGAGAACGACCCCTACCGCTACGCCGAGGTGCGCGGCGAGGTCACCGAGTTCACCACCGGCGACGAGGCCCGCAAGCACATCGACGAGGTGGCCCACACGTACTTCGGCAAGGACTACCCGCCGGAGGCCATCAAGTCCGAGCGCGTGATCCTCTGGGTCACCCCGGAGCGGCAGACGATCATCGACCAGAACGTCGACACGAGCGACTGATCACCGCCGCCCGCCCGCTCGCTCTGAGCGTGAGGGGAGCCCTCGAGCCGCAGGAGCGCTCGGATCCTCCCCTCACGGTCAGTGCCCGGTGAGCCGGTCCACCTCGGCGAGCAGGTCGGACACCTGACGGACGACGCTGAACTTCTCCCGGGCGTAGGCGGCCGCCCCCGGGCCCTTCGTCTGCTTCCAGTCCTCGTCGAGCGCGCGATCGATCGCGGCGGCGAGGGAGTCGGCGAGGGCCTGGCGGTCGTCGGTCTCGGGGACGAGGACGCCGACCTCGGGGGTGACGAAGTCGCGCGGACCACCCGAGTCGGCTCCGATCACGGGCGTCCCGCACGCCATGCACTCCAGGAACACGAGGCCGAACGGCTCGCGGTAGGACGGGAACACCCCGACGTCGGCCGCGGCGAACATCGTCGCGAGGTCCTCCTGCTGACGCGGCCCGAGGAAGACGACACGCTGCAGGCCGAGCTCGGCGACGACATCGCGGATCGCCCGCTGCTGCTCCTCCGGTCCGCCACCGGCGACGACGGTGAGGATCCGGCGCTCCTCCTGCTCGTACTGCGCCGCGGCCCGGAGCAGCGCGTCGAGCCGCTTCCAGTCGGCGAACTTGCCGCAGAAGGCCACGACCGCGTCGAAGTCCGGGACGTCGTCCGCCAGCGAGGCGAGCGCGGCGGCGGGCTCGGCGTCCGACTCGCGGAAGACGCGGTCGTTGTAGCCGTTGTGCGAGAGCACGACGCGGTCGCGGGGGAACTCGGGGAAGACGTCCGCGAAGGCGTCGATCTGTTCGGACGAGATCGAGGCGACGACGTCCACGCCCACCCACGGGGTCGAGCTCCGCTCCGCTGCGTCTCCCGCCTCGAACACCTTCTCCTGCTGCATGAACGGCAGGAACCGCAGCGGGAACTCCTCGGGCTCCTGCCCCGACTGCTCCTTGGCGAACATCTTCAGCTCGGTGCCGTGCACGAAGCAGACGAGCGGGATGCGCGGCTTCCCGGCCGCGACGCGGGCGGCGATCACGTCGCGCATGACGACCGGGTTCATGAACGCGTGGTGGGCGATCGCGAGCGTGAACTCGTCGCCGGTCGAGGCCTCGACCTCGTCCATGAACGCCGTGACCTCGCGGGTCAGCCGCGCGCGGTAGGCGTCCACCTCGTCGGCGCTCATCGCGTGCCAGCGGTAGCTGGAGACGGGCGAGACCGACTCGCAGATCGGGATGTCGTGGTCGAGTTCGAAGACCCGGACGTCCTCCTCGCGGAATCGCTGCACGCGCGAGGGGTACATCGAGTAGGCGCGGACCCCGTCGATCTCGTTGTACGCGCGGTGGTGCGCCTCGTGGAGGATCCCCGACCCGGGCGCGAACTCACCGCCGCGCTGCCAGTTGTTGGTCCCGAGCTGGAAGATCAACCGGTCGCCCATGCGGCGATCGTAGAGAAGCGGTGGATGGGTGCCCCCGGCAGGATTCGAACCTGCGCTCCCGCCTCCGGAGGGCGGTGCTCTATCCCCTGAGCTACGGGGGCGGTACCGCGGACGAGCCTACTGCATGCCCGCGATCTAGTTCATCGGCAGGGGTGCCGCTCCCCGCGCCGCGAGCATCTGCGTCATCGTCTGCGCCTCGGCGGTCTGCGTGGTGACCATCGACGACGCCAGGGCCTGCACGGGGGAGACCGAGGCGTCGGCGGCGGCCATCTGCATCATGGACAGCCCGCCCTGGTGGTGGCGCAGCATCAGCTGCAGGAACTCCACGTCGAGCGCCGAGCCCGTGGTCGTCCGGAAGCGCTGCAGGTCGGCCTCGGTGGCCATGCCCGGCATGGACGCCATCGGCATCCCCATCCACGCCATGTACTGCCCGGGCGCGGTCTCCGTCGGCTGCTGCCAGAGCTGCAGCCAGCCCTGCATCATGCCGAGCTGCTGGGTCTGCGAGGACTCGATGTCGAACGCGAGCTGGCGCAGCGCCGGGTCGGTCGTGTTCGACCGCTCCCACACCGCCATCTGGATCGCCTGGCGGTGGTGCACGCTCATGTCCTGCAGGAACCCGACGTCGACCGACCCCGCGGCGGGGCCGTAGGTCGGGGCCGTCCGCTGACCGATCAGGCCTCCGACCAGGCCGCCGACGAGCAGCAGGATCAGGACGAGGCCGCCGGCGAGCACGCCCTTGGCCCAGCCGGGGGAGTTCGACCACCAGCCGCCCCCGTCGTCGTCGAACCCGTCGTCGACGACGGGCGGCTCGGGCGGGGAGCTCACGGACGAGGCCGTCATCCGGCACCTCCCATGCCGCCGGCGCCCGAGGTGCCCTGGTAGCTCATCGGCAGCGCGTCCCGCGGGTAGGGCGGCGGGTCGAAGGCGGGCGGGTTCGCCGGGTCGAAGTAGCCCGGGCCGAGGGCGTCGCAGCTGGCGCCGACCTCGGGGTACACGCCGTAGGGGTTGCCCTTCAGCGCGGTGATGAACTGGTCGATCCGCGGGTCCGTCGGGTCGGACACCTTGAGCTGGTGGCCCCACGACTGCAGCGAGATCGGCTGGTCGAGGCCCGGGAACGGCGACATCATCATCTGGTTCTGGCCCTGCACCTTGGCGGCGAGGGCGTCGCGGGCGGCACCGGTGACGCGGTTCGGGTCGTAGGCGATCCAGACGGCGCCGTGCTCGAGCGAGTGCACCATGTTCTCGGTGCGGACCGCCTGCGGGTAGACCTGCCCGTTGCAGGCCGCCCAGTAGCCGTCGTGCGGGCCACCGAAGGCGGGGAACCGGTCGTAGGCCACCCGCTGCTGCGGCGTCACGTGGTGGCTGCCCTCGTAGGCCTGCGTGACGATGCCCGGGATCGCGAGCGACGGGTCGCGGTTCGAGTCGCTGGGGCGCCACGGGCTGATCTGCGAGGACCGGTCGAACAGGAAGAAACCGATCCCGCCGATCAGGGCGAGCACGACGACGACCGCGCCGATCAGCAGCCACGGCACCTGCCGGGCCTTCGGGGCGCCGCGCCCCGCGGAGGAGGTCCGCTTCCGCGCACCCGCGACGGGGTTCTTGCCGCGTTGCGGCGGGCGTCCACCCTTGCCACGCTGCGGGGTCCCGGTGGAACGTCCACTCGCCATGTCTCCCGATTCTAGGGATGAGCTGAGTGTGAGTTCCCCCTACCCGGGGTGATCGACCCCTGCCCGGACCGGCACCCCGGTCCTCCTCCCTAGACTCGGTACACGTGACCCCCGCTGCGCTCGCCGATCTCCTGCACGCCGTCGCCGTCGACGTGCTGACCGAGCGCGGGCTGGACACGGCGGCGCTGCCCGACGAGGTGACCGTCGAGCGCCCGCGCAACCCCGAGCACGGCGACTACGCCACCAACCTCGCCCTGCGCAGCGCGAAGAAGGCCGGCGTGAAGCCCGCCGACCTCGCGGGCTGGCTGGCGGAGCGCCTGGAGACGACCGACGGGGTGGCCGCCGCGGAGGTCGCGGGCCCCGGCTTCCTCAACCTGCGGCTGGCCGCCGACGCGCAGGCGGGCATCGTCGCGGAGATCCTCGAGCAGGGCGCCGGCTACGGCCACGGCGACGCGTTCACCGGACAGGCGATCAACCTGGAGTTCGTCTCGGCGAACCCCACCGGCCCGATCCACCTCGGCGGCACCCGCTGGGCCGCGGTCGGCGACGCGCTCGGGCGCGTGCTCGAGGCCCAGGGCGCCGCGGTGACGCGCGAGTACTACGTCAACGACGCGGGCGCGCAGATCGACCGCTTCGCCGAGTCGCTGATCGCCGCGGCGCAGGGCCGCCCCGTCCCGGAGAACGGCTACGGCGGCGCCTACGTGGCCGAGGTCGCCGCGAAGGTCGTCGAGACCGAGCCCGGAGTGCTCGAGCAGCCCGAGGACCAGCAGCTCCAGGCGTTCAAGCGCCTCGGGGTCGCGGTGATGCTCGACGAGATGCGGACCTCGCTGGAGTCGTTCGGCACGCACTTCGACGTCTGGTCCTCCGAGCTCGCGCTGCACGCGTCCGGCGCGGTCGAGGACTCGGTGCAGAAGCTCAAGGACGACGACGCCCTGTACTTCGCCGACGGCGCGTGGTGGCTGCGGTCCACCGAGCACGGCGACGACAAGGACCGCGTCGTCATCAAGTCCGACGGGCGGCCCGCCTACATCGCGGGCGACATCGCCTACTACCGCGACAAGCGCGCCCGCGGCGCGGACCTGGCCATCTACATGCTCGGCGCCGACCACCACGGCTACATCCACCGGCTCAAGGCGGTCGCCGCGGCGTTCGGCGACGACCCGGCCACGGTCGAGGTGCTCATCGGGCAGCTGGTGAACCTGCTGCGCGACGGCGAGCCGGTCAAGATGTCCAAGCGCGCAGGCACGATCATCACGCTCGAGGACCTCGTGGACGCGGTCGGAGTCGACGCCGCCCGCTACACGCTGACCCGCTCGAGCGTGGACCAGGTGCTCGACATCGACCTGGACCTGATCAGCCGGCGCACCAACGAGAACCCCGTGTTCTACGTCCAGTACGCCCACGCCCGGCTCTCCGCGCTCGCCCGCAACGCCGCCGACCTGGGCGTCAGCCGGGACGCGCCCGACCTGGCCCTGCTCGTCGAGCCCCGCGAGGGCGACCTCATCCGCACCCTCGGCGAGTTCCCGCGGGTGCTGGCGTCCGCGGCGCAGCTGCGCGAGCCGCACCGCGTCGCGCGCTTCCTCGAGGAGCTCGCCGGCGCCTACCACCGCTTCTACGACACCTGCCGCGTCCTGCCGCAGGGCGACGAGGAGCCGGGGTCGCTGCACACGGCCCGTCTGGCGCTCTGCGAGGCGGCCCGCACGGTCCTCGCCTCCGGCCTCGGCCTGCTCGGTGTCTCCGCCCCGGAACGGATGTAGACCATGACCCGCGCCCACCCCGCCGGGCCCCGGCACGCCGACGTCCTGCCCAGCCACGACCTCCCGGGCTCGATCCCGCGCGACGGTGCCGAGCTCGACGTGCTGCCCGCCGTCGTCTGGCCCCGCAACGCCGCCCGGCACGACGACGGGTCGGTGCGGCTCGCGGGCGTCGACGTCCGGGAGCTCGCCGAACGGCACGGCACGCCGTTGTTCGTCGTCGACGAGGCCGACTTCCGGTCGCGCTGCCGCGACCACGCGCAGGCCTACGGCGACCCCGGGCTCGTGCACTACGCCTCGAAGGCCTTCCTGTGCACCGAGGTCGCCCGCTGGGTGGCCGACGAGGGCCTCGGGCTCGACGTCTGCAGCGAGGGCGAGCTCGCGACGGCGCTGCGGGCCGGCTTCCCACCCGCGCGGATCGCGATGCACGGCAACAACAAGTCGCTCGACGAACTCGACGCGGCCCTGACCGCCGGGGTCGGCAAGATCGTCGTCGACTCCTTCGCCGAGATCGCCCGCCTGGACGACCTCGCCCGTCGTCGGGACCTCGTCGCGGACGTCATGGTGCGCGTGACCGTCGGGGTCGAGGCGCACACGCACGAGTTCATCGCGACCGCGCACGAGGACCAGAAGTTCGGCTTCTCGCTGGCCGGCGGCGACGCCGCGGAGGCGGCGCGGCGGGTGCTGAAGTCGCGCGGCCTGCGCCTGGTGGGGCTGCACTCGCACATCGGCTCGCAGATCTTCGACGCGGGCGGCTTCGAGCTGGCCGCGCGGCGGGTGGTCGGTCTGCTGGCCGACATCCGCGCCGAGCACGGCGGCTGGAACGACGCTGTCGACACCGCCAGTTCTCTCATCGACCTCGGCGGCGGGATGGGGATCGCGTACACCACCGCCGACCAGCCGCGCACCGCCTCGTGGCTGGCGGGGGAGCTGCACGCGATCGTCGAGCGCGAGTGCGCGCGGGCCGGCATCCCGGTCCCGCGGATCGCGGTCGAGCCGGGCCGGGCGATCGCCGGACCGGGCACCGTCACGCTCTACACCGTGGGCACGATCAAGGACGTCGAGCTCGGCGGCGGCACGCGCCGGCGCTACGTCTCCGTCGACGGCGGGATGAGCGACAACATCCGCACCGCGCTCTACGACGCGGCCTACGACTGCCGGCTGGTGTCGCGGTCCTCGACCGGGGTGCCGGGCGCGGCGAACCCGGGCGGCGACACCCCCGTCCTGTGCCGCGTGGTCGGCAAGCACTGCGAGTCCGGCGACGTCGTCGTCCGCGACTGCTGGCTGCCCGCCGACCTCGCGCCCGGCGACCTGCTCGCCGTCGGCGCGACGGGGGCCTACTGCTACGCCATGGCGAGCGCGTACAACAAGGTCCCGCGACCGGCGGTGGTCGCCGTCCGCGACGGCGCGGACCGGACGATGCTGCGCCGCGAGACCCTCGACGACCTGGCGCGCCTGGAGGTGCTGTGAACGCGGTGGGCAAGGACGTCGTCAAGGTCGCCCTGCTCGGCTGCGGGGTGGTCGGCTCGCAGGTCGTGCGGCTGCTCGACGAGCAGGCCGACGAGCTCGCGGCGCGGGTCGGCGCCCCCGTCGAGCTGGCGGGCATCGCGGTCCGGCGCCCGCAGCGCCACGCGGGAGTCCCGGCCGAGCTCCTGACGACCGACCCGGCCGCCCTGGTCTCGCGGCCCGACGTCGACGTCGTCGTCGAGTTGATGGGCGGCATCGAGCCGGCCCGCGACCTGCTGCTCGACGCCCTGAAGAACGGCCGCTCGGTGGTGAGCGCGAACAAGGCGCTGCTCGCCGAGGAGGGCGAGGCGCTGGCCGCCGCCGCCCGCGAGTCCGGCGCGGACCTGTACTACGAGGCCTCGGTGGCCGGCGCGATCCCGCTGCTGCGCCCCATCCAGCAGTCGCTGGCCGGTGACCGCATCCGTCGCGTCGCGGGCATCGTCAACGGCACCACCAACTTCATCCTCTCGGCGATGGAGTCGACCGGCGCCGGTTACGCGGACGCGCTGGAGGAGGCCGGCCGGCTGGGCTACGCCGAGGCCGACCCGACGGCGGACGTGGACGGCTACGACGCCGCGTCCAAGGCGGCGATCCTCGCGAGCCTCGCCTTCCACACGCGCGTCACGGCCGCCGACGTGTACCGCGAGGGCATCCGCGACGTCACTGCGGCCGACATCGCCTCGGCCCGCGCGCTCGGGTGCACCGTCAAGCTGCTGGCCATCTGCGAGCAGGTCGAGACGGCCGACGGGGGAGCGGTCTCGGCGCGCGTGTACCCCGCGATGATCCCGCGCTCGCACCCGCTCGCCTCGGTGTCCGGCGCGTTCAACGCCGTGTTCGTCGAGGCCGACGCGGCCGGCCCGCTGATGTTCTACGGGCAGGGCGCGGGCGGCCCGCAGACCGCGAGCGCGGTGCTCGGCGACCTCGTCGCCGCGGCGCGCAACAAGGTGATCGGCGGCCGCGGCCCCCGCGACACCGCCTACGCGCACCTGCCGGTGCAGCCGATGGGCGACGTCCGCACCCGCTACCACGTCAACCTCGACGTCCACGACCGCGCGGGCGTGCTCGCCGCGGTCGCCGGGGTGTTCTCCGACCACGACGTGTCGATCGCGACCGTGAAGCAGGAGGGGGGAGACGCAGCGGAGCGGAGCTCGACCTATCGGAGCGCCCGGCGCGACGAAGGTCATGGCGGGGAGGACGTCTCGCCCGCCACACTCGTCGTCGTGACCCACGAGGCCCCCGACGCGGCCCTGCGGGCCACCGTGGAGGCCCTGGCGGGCCTGGAGTCGGTCCGCGGTGTCGCCAGCATCCTGCGCGTCGAGGACCTCGGCCGTCCCGTGAGCGCCCTCGGAGGACCCCAGTGAGCCTGCTCGGTACCCGCGTCGAGTGGCCGGGGATCATCCGCGCCTACCGGGACCGCATGCCGCACGTGCAGGGCGGCTGGGACGTCGTCACGCTGCGCGAGGGCGGAACGCCGCTGCTGCCGGCACCGCACCTGTCCGCGCTGACCGGCTGCGACGTCCACCTCAAGATCGAGGGCGCGAACCCGACGGGGTCGTTCAAGGACCGCGGCATGACGGTCGCGATGACCGAGGCGGCCGCGAGCGGGGCGAAGGCCGTCATCTGCGCCTCGACCGGCAACACCTCGGCCTCGGCCGCCGCGTACGCCGCGCGGACCGACATGACCTGCGCCGTGCTCGTGCCGCAGGGCAAGATCGCGCTCGGCAAGCTCGCCCAGGCCACCGCGCACGGCGCCCGCATCCTGCAGCTCGAGGGCAACTTCGACGCCTGCCTCGAGCTCGCCCGCAAGGCGGCCGAGGAGCACCCGATCGCGCTGGTGAACTCCGTCAACCCGGCGCGCATCGAGGGGCAGAAGACGGCGTCGTTCGAGATCTGCGACCAGCTCGGCCGGGCGCCCGACCTGCACGTCCTGCCCGTCGGCAACGCCGGGAACATCACCGCCTACTGGCGCGGCTACACCGAGTACCACCGCGACGGCGTCGTCGGAACCACGCCCGAGATGCACGGGGTGCAGGCCGAGGGGGCCTCGCCGCTCGTGTCCGGGGCGCCGGTGGCCCAGCCCGAGACCATCGCGACCGCGATCCGGATCGGCTCGCCCGCCTCGTGGGACGGCGCGATCGCGGCCCGCGACGAGTCCGGCGGCCGCATCACCGCCGTCGACGACGACGCCATCCTCGCCGCGTACCGCCTCCTGGCCGCCCGTGAGGGCGTCTTCGTGGAGCCCGCGTCGGCCGCGTCGGTGGCGGGACTGCTCGCGCGCTCGGCGGCGGGCGACCTCACGCCGGGACGCCTGGTGGTCTGCACCGTCACCGGGCACGGCCTCAAGGACCCGGGGACCGCCCTGGCCGACGTGCCCGAGCCCGTCGTCGTCCCGGAACGGGTCGACGCCGTGGCCGACGCGCTCGGGCTCGGCTGACGTGGGCCGGAGCGTCCGCGTCCGGGTCCCGGCCACGTCGGCCAACCTGGGGCCGGGGTTCGACTCGCTCGGGCTCGCGCTGGGCCTGCACGACGAGGTCGAGCTCACCGAGCTCGCCGACGGCCCGAGCACCGTCGAGGTGCACGGCGAGGGCGCCGGACGCGTCCCGCGCGACGAGCGCCACCTCGTGCTGAAGGCGGCCTGCGCGACCTACGAGCTCGCCGGGGTCGACCGGCCACCACTGCACCTGACCTGCCACAACGTCATCCCGCACAGCCGCGGGCTGGGCTCCTCGGCGTCGGCGGCGGTGGCCGGGATCGTCGCCGCGTGCGGGCTGCTCGGACCCGGGAAGGCCCCCGACGACGAGGCGGTGCTGGACCTGGCGGCCCGCTTCGACGGGCACGCCGACAACGTGGCGGCGTGCCTCTACGGCGGGCTCGTGGTCACGTGGTGCAGCGGCGGGTCGTACCGCGCCGCGCACCTCGAGCCGCACCCCGACGTCGTGCCGGTCGCGTTCGTCTCCGAGCACTCGAGCTCCACCGAGGCCACGCGCGGCCTGCTGCCCGACCGCGTGCCGCACACCGACGCCGCGTTCACCGCGTCACGCTCCGCCCTCGTGGTGCACGCGCTCACCCGGGCACCGCACCTGCTGCTGCCCGCGACGGAGGACCGGCTGCACCAGCCGTACCGCCGTCCGGCCTACCCCGCGACGGCCGCCCTGGTGGATGCGCTGCGCGAGGCGGACGTCCCCGCGGTCGTCTCGGGCGCCGGGCCGACGGTGCTCGCCCTGACGACGGGCGAGGCGCTGCCCGACGGGCTCCCCACCAGCGGGTTCGACGTGGTCCGGCTGCCGATCGACACCGCCGGCGCCGTCGTCGCGGACTGAGCGGCGCGCGACCACCCGGTTGTTGCCCGTGCCTGCCGGTGCCGTTACTCTGACGGCGACAGCGACCAGCGTGATCCGCGCCGGTGCCATGTCCCGGGGACCCCGGGACGGTCTTCCCCGCTCCGGTTCTCGGACGCCTGCCAGGTCGTTGCCTCCCAGATGTTCCGCACCGTGCCGTGCCCCGGGACGCCGTTCCACCCCGTTCTGCTCCCGCGACACGGCGTCGTCGTGGATTCGCGCGCGCCCGAAACTGCGTGCGGACACGTCCACTGGCCCGGGATGAGGAGTCCCCGGCCGGTCCAGGAAGGACCTGCGTGACCGAAACCGACGTCATCTCCCCCGACGCCGCCCCCGCCGGCACCGAACGTCGCCGCCGTGGAGGTGTGTCCGGGATGGTGCTCGCCGAGCTGCGTGAGCTCGCCGGCACGCTCGGCGTCACCGACACCACCGGCATGCGCCGGGGCGATCTCATCTCCGAGATCAAGAAGCGCCAGTCCGGCGCCGCCCAGCTCCCGCTGGGCGAGGGGCCCGCCGAGGAGGCCGCGGCCGCGGAGGAGTCCGCCGCGGACACCGCCGACGGGACCCCCGCCGACGAGGCCCCCGCCGACGAGAAGCCGGCCCGCCGTCGGGCCGCACGCCGCAAGGCCGGCACCCCGGACGCCGCGCCCGAGGAGCCCATCGGGGCCACCCCGGCCGCCGAGGCCGCGAGCACGGCGGACGCGGTCACCGCCGCCACCGACGCCCCGGCCGCCGACGCGGACGCCGCCGTCGAGCAGGCCCCGGCCGACGCCGCGCCGGAGAAGCCCCGCCGTCGGCGCAGCGCGCGGCGGGACGCCGGCCCCGCGGCCGGCTCCGAGGGCGACGCCGCCGCGCCGGAGGCCGAGGCGACCGCCGCGGCGGCCCCGGCCGAGGCGCCTGAGCAGGCCCCCCGCGAGGACGAGCAGCGCTCCGACCGCTCTGAGCAGGACCGCCCGGGCCGCGGCGAGCAGAACGGTCGCGACCGGCAGTCCCGGAACGAGCGCGGTGACCGGGAACGCGGCGGACGGGACCAGCGCGACCAGGCCGACCGCGACCAGGGCCGGGACCAGCAGTCCGACCGCGAGCCCGAGGGTGACGACGCCGACGGCGACCGCGGTGGTCGCCGTCGCGGCAACGGCCAGGGCCGCGACGACCGCCAGCGCGACCGCGGGCAGGGCCAGGGCCGCGACCAGCAGCAGGGCCGGGACCAGCAGCAGGGCCGGGACCAGCAGCAGGGCCGCGACCAGGGTCAGCAGCGCGCCGACGACGACGAGGACGAGGACGGCGGTGGCCGCCGGCGGGGTCGGCGCTTCCGCGACCGCCGTCGCAACCGCAACGAGCGCGGTGGCGGCCAGGACGGTCCGCAGGACACCCGCGAGCCGGAGGTCCGCGACGACGACGTCCTGATCCCGGTCGCCGGCATCCTCGACGTGCTGGACAACTACGCGTTCGTCCGGACGTCGGGTTACATGGCCGGCCCGAACGACGTGTACGTGTCGCTCTCGCTGGTGCGCAAGCACGGGCTGCGCCGCGGCGACGCCGTCACCGGCCAGGTCCGCCAGCAGCGCGAGAACGAGCAGAACCGGCAGAAGTTCAACCCGCTGGTCCGCGTCGACTCGATCAACGGGCTGGACCCGGAGCAGGCCCGCCGCCGCCCCGAGTTCACCAAGCTCACGCCGCTCTACCCCAACGAGCGGCTGCGCCTCGAGACCGAGCCGCACCTGCTGTCCACCCGCGTGATCGACCTGGTCATGCCGGTCGGCAAGGGGCAGCGCGCCCTGATCGTCTCGCCGCCGAAGGCCGGCAAGACGATGGTGCTGCAGGCGATCGCGAACGCGATCACCACGAACAACCCCGAGGTCCACCTCATGGTCGTGCTCGTCGACGAGCGGCCGGAGGAGGTCACCGACATGCAGCGCACGGTGAAGGGCGAGGTCATCGCCTCGACCTTCGACCGGCCGCCGTCGGACCACACCTCGGTCGCCGAGCTGTCGATCGAGCGGGCCAAGCGCCTGGTGGAGCAGGGCCACGACGTCGTCGTGCTGCTCGACTCGATCACCCGCCTCGGCCGGGCCTACAACCTGGCCGCGCCGGCGTCGGGCCGCATCCTCTCCGGCGGTGTGGACTCGACGGCGCTCTACCCGCCGAAGCGCTTCCTCGGCGCTGCGCGCAACATCGAGGACGGCGGGTCGCTCACGATCTTCGCGACGGCGCTCGTGGAGACCGGGTCGACGATGGACACGGTGATCTTCGAGGAGTTCAAGGGCACCGGCAACGCCGAGCTCAAGCTCGACCGCAAGCTCGCCGACAAGCGCATCTTCCCGGCGATCGACCCGGACGCCTCGTCCACGCGCAAGGAGGAGCTCCTCCTCTCGCCCGACGAGCGGGCCGTGACGCACAAGCTGCGTCGGGTGCTCGCCGCGCTGGACTCGCAGCAGGCGATCGAGCTGATCCTCGACCGGCTGCGCAAGACGCGGACCAACATCGAGTTCCTCATGTCGGTCGCGAAGACGATGCCGACCAAGGACGACGAGTAGTCGGTCCCCGCACGACGACGGGCCCCGCCGCAGGTGCGACGGGGCCCGTCGTTTGTCGGGGCGCCGGTGCACCTCCCGGTGCAAGCAATGCGTCACTGCTTGCACCCAGTGCCAGGAAACCCCACATCCTCGGGCGCTGCGCCGGGTCGCGCTCATGATCACCGAGCAGCGTCGGTGGCCGTGGGGCTCGCCGCGGCGCCGCAGGTGCTCGTTGATCACGCTCGCGGCAGCGGGGAGGCACTCCAGCAGCGCTCGGCGTCGTCCGCGCCAGGTCGCGCTCATGATCACCGAGCAGCGTCGGTGGCCGTGGGGCACGCCGCAGCGCCGCAGCTGCTCGTTGATCACCGTCGCGGCGGCCGGGAGGCACTCCAGCAGCGCCCGTCGTCGTCGGGAATGTCCGCAGGTGGAGCCCGGTTACACGGACCAGCGGGCAGTCCTGAGAGAATGCCCGGTGGCACAGATGCCTCCGGTTCACCCCACGAGCGAGACGGGGACCCGGCGGCCCATGATGAGAGGACCAGCCACATGAAGTCCGGGATCCACCCCGAGTACGTCGACACCCAGGTGCTCTGCAGCTGTGGCAGCTCGTTCACCACGCGCAGCACCAAGAAGGGCGGGAACATCACGGTCGAGACCTGCTCGGCGTGCCACCCGTTCTACACCGGCAAGCAGCGCATCCTGGACACCGGCGGCCGCATCGCCCGCTTCGAGGCGCGGTACGGCAAGCGCTCCAAGTAGCTCCCTCGACGCCCGTCGTCGTCCGCTCGTGCGGACGGCGGCGGGCGTTCGTGCGTTCACGACGGTTCGGCGGAGCAGGAGAAGACGATGACATCGGTGGCTGACAACTCGGTGCGTGCGCTCGTCGAGGAGCACGCCGGGCTGGAGGCGCGCCTGGCCGACCCGGACGTGCACGCCGACCAGACCCTCGCCCGTCGGCTCGGGCGGCGCTACGCCGAGCTCGCGCCGATCGTCGCGACCGCCGGGGACCTGGAGCGCGCCGAGGCCGACCTCGCCGACGCCCGCGAACTCGCGGGGGAGGACCCGGCGTTCGCGGCCGAGGCCGACAGCCTGCAGACGTCGGTGGCGACGTTGCGCGACCGGCTCTCCGAGCTCCTCGTCCCGCGCGACCCGGCCGACGCGAGCGACGTCGTCGTCGAGGTGAAGTCCGGCGAGGGCGGCGAGGAGTCGGCGCTGTTCGCCGGGGACCTGCTGCGCATGTACTCGCGCTACGCGGAGCGCCGCGGCTGGAAGGTGTCGGTGCTCTCCGCGACCGAGTCCGACCTGGGCGGCTTCAAGGACGTCACGGTCACCGTCACGGCGCCGGGGAACGACCCCGACGGCGTCTGGGCCTGGCTCAAGTACGAGGGCGGCGTGCACCGCGTGCAGCGGGTGCCGGTCACCGAGTCCCAGGGCCGCATCCACACCTCCGCGGCCGGCGTGCTCGTCTACCCGGAGGCCGAGGAGGCCCCCGACGTCGAGATCGACGAGAAGGACCTGCGCATCGACGTGTTCCGTTCGTCGGGCAAGGGCGGGCAGGGTGTCAACACCACCGACTCCGCCGTGCGCATCACGCACCTGCCCACCGGCGTGGTCGTGAGCTGCCAGAACGAGCGCTCGCAGCTGCAGAACAAGGCGCGCGCGATGGACGTGCTGCGCTCGCGGCTGCAGGCGATCGCGGACGAGGACGCCGCGCAGCAGGCCTCGGCCGACCGCCGCAGCCAGGTCCGCACCGTCGACCGCTCGGAGCGCGTGCGCACCTACAACTTCCCGGAGAACCGCATCTCCGACCACCGCATCGGCTACAAGTCGCACGACCTCGACCGCGTGCTCGACGGCGAGCTGGGCGGGGTCCTCGACGCGCTCCGCGCCGCCGACCGGGCCGAACGACTGGCCTCGGCGGCGAGCGAGGAGGCCCGATCATGACCGCGATGGGGACGACCCGGGTGACCCGGGTCCGGGTCGCGGCCGCGGCGGTGACCCTGGCCGAGGCGGGGATCGAGAGCCCACGCGTCGACGCCGAGCTGCTCGCCGCCCACGTCCTCGGCATCCCGCGCACGCGGCTGGTGCTCGCGCCCGATCTCGACGACGAGGCCAGCCGTCGGCTGGACGAACTGGTCGCCCGGCGGGCCGCCCGGGAGCCGCTGCAGCACCTCGTCGGGTCCGCGGTGCTCGGCCCCGTCTCGGTGGCCGTCGGCGCGGGCGTCTTCGTGCCGCGCCCGGAGACCGAACTGCTGCTCACCGAGGGGGTCGCGAACCTGCGCGGCGCCGCGGCCCCCGTCGTCGTCGACCTGTGCACCGGCTCGGGAGCCCTGGCGCTCGCCCTCGCCGTCGCGCGACCGGACGCCGAGGTGTGGGCGGTCGAGGCCGACCCGACCGCGCTGACCTGGGCCGACCGCAACCTCGCCGGGTCCGGGGTGCACCTCGTCGAGGGCGACGTGACGGCCCCCGGCACGCTGGCCGAGCTGGACGGCACGGTGGACCTGCTCGTGGCGAACCCGCCGTACGTGCCGGCCGGGACCCCGGTGTCGGCCGAGGTCGCCCGCGACCCCGCCCGCGCGGTGTTCGCCGGCGTCGACGGGCTCGACGTGATCCGCCCGCTCGCGGCCACCGCGGCGCGGCTGGTGCGTCCGGGTGGACGGGTGGCCGTGGAGCACGACGAGTCGCACGCGCCGGCGGTGCTGGCCGTGCTCGAGGGGGCGGGCTTCACCGACCTCGCCACCCGCGTCGACCTGGCCGGTCGCCCGCGGGTCGCGGTGGGGATCCGCGCCTGACGTCAGCGGTGGCACTCGGTCCCGCTCGTGATCAACAGTCCCTCAGCGGGGTCCGGAAGGCCTGCCGAGCCCCGTCAGGGACCGTTGATCATCGCCGGAGCGCCGGGTCACGCCGGCCGTCCCCCGGTGATCGCTAGGGTCGGTCCCGTGACCACGTTCGACTGCCGCATCCCCGACACGCGGGCGGCGGGCCTCGCCGCCGCGCAGTCGGCGGTCCGGGCGGGCCGGCTCGTCGTCGTGCCCACCGACACCTCCTACGGCGTCGGGGCGGACGCGTTCGACCAGGAGGCGGTGCGGGAGCTGCTCGCGGCCAAGCGGCGTGGGCCGGAGACGCCGGTCCCGGTGCTCGTCGGGAGCTGGTCGACGATCGACGGGCTCGTGCCGGTGGTGCCCAGCGCCGCGCGCGACCTCATCGAGGCGTTCTGGCCCGGTGGGCTGAGCCTGGTCCTGCCGCACGCGCCGTCCCTGGCCTGGGACCTCGGGCGCACCCGCGGCACGGTCGTGCTGCGCATGCCGCTGCACCCGGTGGCCCTGGAGCTGCTGCGCGAGTGCGGCCCGATGGCGATCACCGGGGCCAACGCGGCCGGGGGATCGGTGCCGCACACGTGCGCCGACGCGTACTCCCAGCTCGGTGACCTGGTGGAGGTCTACCTCGACGGCGGCCCGCTCACCACCGACGCCGGCTCGACGATCGTCGACCTCACCGGGTCGGACCCGGTCGTCCGGCGCGAGGGCGCCGTGTCCACCGCGCAGATCGCCGAGGTCCTGGGGCGTCAGCCGGTCGTCGCCTGAGCGAGGTGCTCGCGCTGCAGGATCCCCATCCGCAGCGCGTCGTGGTAGCGCCCGTCGGCGAAGTACTCCTCGCGCAGCGTGCCCTCCTCGACGAAGCCCGCGCGTCGGTAGATGCGGATCGCCCCGGCGTTCTCGACGTCGACCACCAGGTGGACCTTGTGCAGGTTGAGCACGCGGAACGCGTAGTCCAGGGCCAGTCCGGTCGCCGCCGACGCGTGCCCGTGCCCCTGGTGCTCCGGCGCGACGATGATCTGGAACTCGGTGGTGCGGTGCACCGCGTCGATCCCGATCAGCTCGACGATGCCCACGTCCTCGACGTCGTCGGTGATGACGAAGCGCCGCTCGGTGAGGTCGTGGACGTGCCGGTCGTAGATGTCGCGCAGCTCGACGAGCGCCTCGAACGGCTCGGAGAACCAGTAGGACATCACCTTGGAGTCGTTGGTCAGCCGGTGCACGAGCGGCAGGTCGTCCCGTTCCAGGGCGCGCAGTCGGACGGTCATGTCGGGCTCCTATCATGGAATCGCGATGAACGAGGTGACCTTCTCCAGCGGTGGGCCGGACGACACGGCCGGCGTCGCGGCGGCCGTCGCCCCCCACCTGGGCGCGGGCGACGCCCTGCTGCTGACCGGTGACCTGGCGGCCGGCAAGACGACCTTCACGCGCGCGCTGCTCGCCGCGCTCGGCTCCGACGCGGCCGTGACCAGTCCGACCTTCTCGCTGGCCAACTTCTACGACACCCCGGGGCCACGGGTGCTGCACGTGGACACCTACCGCCTCGACGACGTCGCCGAGTTCCGCGACCTCGGGCTCGACGAGTACCTCGACGAGGTGATCGCCGTGATCGAGTGGGCCGGCCTGGTCGAGTCGGAGTTCACCGAGCCCCTGCACCTGACGTTCGCGAAGACCGGCGACACGGGCCGCACGATCACGCTGTCCGGCACCGGCCGCTGGGAGTCCGTGCTCGAGGCGCTGGCGGTGCACGCATGACCCTCACCCTCGCCGTCGAGACCTCCTCGCGCACCTACGGCGTCGCCCTGCTCGACGACGACGCGGTCCTCGCGCAGGCCGAGGCCGACCGGTCCGACCCCGGCTTCGTCGACGTCGGCGTGCTCGCGAGCTCGGTCATCGCCGACGCCGGGCGCACGGTGGCCGACCTCGACCGGCTCGCCGTCGACGTCGGTCCCGGCAACCTCGCCTCGGTCCGCGCCGGGATCGCCTACGTCAACGCCGTCGCCTTCGCCCGGGAGATCCCGGTGGTCGGGCTCGACGCGTTGGCGCTGCTGAGCGACGGCCCGACGCTGGCCCTGCGCCTGGCCGGCGGCACGTCGGTGTACGCGGCGCTGACCCGCGCCGACGGGACCGTCGCCACCCGCCACGGCGACCTCGCGGTCGTCGTCAAGGACCTCTTCCCGACGCCGGGTGCGGTCACCTCTGCCGGGACGAACGGGTCGTTCGTGCCGCACGAGGGGGACGAGCGACCCGTTCGTCCCGATCAGGCCGTCCCGCTCCGCGTCGCCGGCGCGAAGCGTCCCCAGGCGCTGGCGCTGCTCGCCGAGCTCGGGGTCGACGCCGTCGACGCGGGCGTCGACGCCCCCCGGATCGACGACCTCGTCGACGCCCTGCGCCGCGGCGACCACGAACCGCCCGTGGTCAGCGCCGCGCCGTTGACCGAGTCCAGCGTCCGGTTCCGGGGCGACGCCTGGGCGGCCGCGCGGGAGGCGCTGCTCGCGGGCGGGGTCGCCCTGTTGCCGACCGACACCGTCTACGGCCTCGCCGTGCACCCCCGCCGCCGGGACGCGATCGACGCCCTGTTCGCGCTCAAGGCCCGGCCGCGCACGCGGGAGCTGCCGATCATGGTGGCCACCCCCGACGAACTGCCGAGCCTCGGCGTGCAGGTGCCGGACACCGCGCGCCGCCTGCTGGGCGCCTTCTCACCGGGCCCGATCACCGTGGCGCTCGGCATCGACGACACCGCGCCCGCGTGGCTGGCCGGCCGGGACGAGGTGGGCGTCCGGGTGCCGTCCGACCCCGACCTGCGCGCGCTGCTCTCCGACGTCGGTGCCCTGCTCGTGACCAGCGCGAACGCGCACGGCGAGCCCACCGCCCAGGCGACCGGGCCGATCCTGGCGCAGCTCGCCGGGCGCCCGGACGCGGTCGTCGACGGGGGCGAGCGCTCGGGCGTGCCGTCGACGGTCGTGAACTGCCACCTGGAGACACCGCGCATCGAGCGCGAGGGCGCGATCCCGGCGGCGGACATCCAGGAGGTGCTGACCCGTGGCTGACCTGATGCTGGGCATCGAGACCTCGTGCGACGACACCGGCGTCGCGATCGTCCGGCCGGACGGCACGGTCGTCGCGTCGGCGGTGGCGTCCCAGGTCGAGCTGCACGATCGCTACGGCGGCGTCTACCCCGAGATGGCGAGCCGGGCGCACGTCGACGCGATCCTGCCGACGGTGCGCAAGGTGCTCGACGACGCCGGACTCACCCCCGCCGACCTCACGGCCATCGGCGTGACGCGCGGTCCCGGCCTGATCGGCAGCCTCGTCGTCGGGACGAACTCCGCGGTGGGACTGGGCGACGGGTGGGGGCTGCCGGTGTACGGCGTGAACCACCTGCGCGGCCACCTGCGCTCGGCCGACCTGGACGAGCAGCGGGTGACGTACCCGGCGATGCTGCTGCTCGTCTCCGGTGGGCACACCCTGCTGGCGCACGTGCAGGAGAACGAGCGGGACACGGAGCGCAGCGGAGCTGGACCCATGGGCGACGTCACGCTCGTCGGCTCCACCCGCGACGACTCGGTGGGGGAGGCCTACGACAAGGTCGCCCGCATGCTGGGGCTCGGCTACCCCGGCGGTCCCGCCATCGACCGGCTGGCGAGGACCGGCACACCGGACGTCGACCTCCCCCGCCCGGGCCGGGACCTCGGGCTGGACTTCTCCTTCTCCGGGCTCAAGTCCGCGGTGTCGCGGTTCCTCGCCGCGAACCCCGACCACCCGCCGGAGAACGTGGCGGCGAGCTTCGTCGAGGCGTGCCTGGACGTGCTCCTGTCGAAGTGCCGCACGGCGCTCGAGCAGCACCCGAGCCGCTGCCTCGTCGTCGTCGGGGGCGTGGCGGCCAGCCCGCAGCTGCGCGAGCGCGCCGCGGACCTGTGCGCGGAGACGGGCGTCGAGCTGTGCCTGCCGCCGCTGCGCTGGTCCACCGACAACGGCGCGATGATCGGCCTCGCGGCCTGGGACTACCGGGCCCGGGGCCTGCACGAACGTCCGAGACCGACCACGTCACTGACGATCGCCGACTGGTAGCCCGGAGTGATTGTGGCAGCGCGCACAAAGCACCGGGTCACGTCATCGACTGGCGGGTAGCGTCGATCCCCGTCCGACCATCCCGACCTGAGTGAGGTTCTGCACCGTGGCAAGCACCGACCACTTCTGGGGCCCGGACTTCGGCGCCCTCGCCGCCGTCGACCCCGAGATCGCACAGGTTCTCGACGACGAGCTCGGTCGGCTCCGCGGTGGACTCCAGCTCATCGCGAGCGAGAACCTGACCAGCCCCGCGGTCCTCGCGGCGCTGGGCTCGACGCTGTCCAACAAGTACGCCGAGGGCTACCCGGGCCGGCGCTACTACGGCGGCTGCGAGGTCGTCGACCGCGCCGAGGAGATCGGCATCGAGCGGGCGAAGGCGCTGTTCGGCGCCGAGCACGCGAACCTGCAGCCGCACTCCGGCGCGAACGCCAACCTCGCGGTCTACGCGGCGTTCTGCCAGCCGGGCGACAAGGTGCTCGCGATGTCGCTGCCGCACGGCGGCCACCTCACGCACGGCGCCAAGGTCAGCTTCTCGGGCAAGTGGTTCGAGCCGGTGCCCTACACCGTGCGCGAGGACGACCACCTCATCGACTACGACCAGGTGCGTGACCTCGCCCTCGAGCACCGCCCGAAGATGATCGTCGCGGGCGCGACGGCGTACCCGCGCCTCATCGACTTCGCGCGCTTCCGCGAGATCGCCGACGAGGTCGGCGCCATCCTCTGGGTCGACGCCGCGCACTTCATCGGCCTCGTCGCCGGCCAGGCGATCCCCAGCCCGGTGCCCTACGCCGACGTCGTCACCTTCACCACGCACAAGGTCCTGCGCGGCCCGCGCGGCGGCATGCTCGTCTCGAAGGCCGAGCACGCGAAGGCGCTGGACAAGGCCGTGTTCCCGTTCCTGCAGGGCGGGCCGCTCATGCACGCGGTCGCCGGCAAGGCGGTGGCGCTCGCCGAGGCCGCGACCCCGGAGTACCAGCAGTACGCGCGCACCGTGATCGAGAACGCGCAGGCCCTCACGTCGGGCCTGGTGGAGCAGGGGATGCGCGCCATCTCCGGCGGCACCGACACGCACCTGTCGCTGCTCGACCTCTCGCCGCTGGGTGTCACGGGCAAGGAGGCCGAGGCCCGCAGCGGGCTGGCCGCCATCACGCTGAACAAGAACGCGATCCCGTACGACACGCAGCCCCCGATGGTCGCGTCGGGCATCCGCGTCGGCTCCCCGTCGATCACCACGCAGGGGATGACGCCGGCCGAGATGCCCGAGGTCGCCCGCCTGATCGCGGCCGCCGTGACCGCGGACGAGACCACCGAGGACGGCAAGCGGACGCTCGCCGACACGCGGGACGCGGTGTCCGCGCTGGTGGGGCGCTTCCCGGCCTACCCGCGGGGCTGACCTAGTCTGGCGGGCGTGGACCCGTCGCCACCGTTCGCCCCGCAGGGCCTGCCGATCCGGGAGTACCTCCTGGTGGCGCTCTGCGCGGCGGTGGTGACCTTCCTGGTCACCGGCGTCGTGCGGCGGCTCGCGATCCGCGGCGGGGCCATCGCCGTCCCCCGGGGTCGCGACGTCCACACCGTGCCCGTCCCGCGCCTCGGCGGGGTCGCCATGTACATCGGCGTCCTCGCCGGGGTGTTCGTGGCCTCGCAGCTCCCGGTGCTGCGCCGCGCGTTCGACTACTCCTCGGAGACCCGCGCGGTCATCGTCGCCGGCGGGCTGATCTGCCTCGTCGGCGCGCTGGACGACCGGTTCGGCGTCGACGCGCTCACCAAGCTCGCCGGGCAGGCGACGTCGGCCGGGGTCATGGTGCTGCTCGGGGTGCAGTGGTTGATCCTGCCCGTTCCCGACGGCGGGTCGGGCACGTTGCTCATCCTCGGTCCCGACCAGGGCGTCGTCCTGACGGTCTTCCTCACCGTGGTGCTGGTCAACGCGATCAACTTCGTCGACGGGCTGGACGGGCTCGCGGCCGGGATCGGGCTGATCGCCGCGGTCGCGGTGCTCGCCTACTCGCTCGGGCTGCTCGACCAGCGCGACGGCGACGTGACGGCCTACCCGCCGGCCCTGATCGCCGCGGTGCTCGCCGGGGCCTGCGCGGGCTTCCTCCCGCACAACTTCCAGCCCGCGCGCATCTTCATGGGCGACTCCGGGTCGATGCTGATCGGCCTGATGCTCGCCGCGGCGACCACCACCGCGTCCGGCCGGATCACCTACTCCGACTCCGCCCCGCGCAACGCGGTCGCGCTGCTCGCGCCGATCGTCGTCGTCGCGGCCGTGGTCCTGGTGCCGCTGGTCGACCTGCTGCTCGCCGTGGTGCGCCGCACCCGGGCCGGACGCAGCCCGTTCGCGCCGGACAAGATGCACCTGCACCACCGCCTGCTCGAGATCGGGCACTCGCAGCGGCGCGCGGTGCTGCTGATCTACCTGTGGGCCGGGGTGTTCGCCTTCGGCGCCGTCGCCCTCGCCCTCATCACCGACGTCTTCCTCGTGGTCTGGCTGGTCGCCCTCGGGCTGCTCGTGGCCGTGCTCGCCTCGGCGGTGCCGCGCCTGCGCCGGACCGCCCGATCCTGAACCCCGCCTGGAGTCACCGATGAACGAACCCACCGCCGGGCCCGACGCCGAGGAGCGGCTCGCCGCCGCGGTCGGCGCCCAGGTCCACCAGGTCAGCACCGCGATGCTGCGGGGCGGTCTCGTCCCCGCCGCCGTGGTGGCCGTGATCGTGGTGGTGCTGGCGGGCGTGCTGGCCGGCGGCGCGGGCCTGGGCACCGCGGTGTTCGGCGCCGTCGTGGCCCTCGCGGTGTGCGTGCTCGGTCCGCTGGTGATGCGCTGGACCGCGAGCTCCGCCCCGGTCGTCGTCATGGGCATCGCGATGATCAGCCTCGTGACCAAGCTGGCCGTCCTGGCGGTGCTGCTGATCGTCCTCGACCGGCTCGAGCTGGTCGACACCAGGATCTTCGCGCTGGCCCTGGGACCGGTGGCGCTCGTCTTCGTGCTCGGCGAGACGGTCGCCTTCGCCCGCGCGAAGATCCCGACGATCGCCGCGTGACCGGTTCGCGCCGGGCGTCCGGTTGCTCACCCGAACGGGCTGCATGTGACCTCCGACAGTCCGTAGTGGATCGTCGTGATCGCCCTGATACAGTGCGCGCGATGGCGCAGGACAGCCTCCGCGGTGATGCGGGTCGCACCTCCTCGGGTGGCTCCGCACACCCACCGGTGGCCGAGGGTTGGACCGTCCTGTCGCACCTCCTCGCCGGTTTCCTCCTCTTCGGGGGTATCGGGTGGGGCATCGACCTGCTGTTGGGTACACGCTGGGTGCTTCTCGTCGGGCTGCTGCTCGGCGGGGCTGCGTCCTTCGCGCTGATCTACATCCGATACCTTTACGTCCCGCCGGACACCCGTCCGGCCCAATCCCCTCCGCGTTCCGGTGATACGACCGGGCAGCAGGACCGGAAGGAGCCCGGGTGATCTCGTCGTTGCCGACGTGGCTGATGCAGGCCCCTGAGCCGCCGGCCCCCGGCTTCAAGGCCCCGAGCGGCGAGGACTTCAACATCCCCCCGATGTTCGAGGGGGTGCCGGTCCTCGAGTACGTCGACAAGCCCGTCATCCAGCTGATCTTCAGCGTCGTCCTGATCCTGGCCTTCTTCGCGATCGCCACGCGGTCCGCGCAATTGCTGCCGGGCCGCACCCAGTGGCTGGCCGAGAAGTTCCACGTGATGGTCCGGGACTCGATCGCCCGCGACAACATCGGGCCCGAGTTCCGCAAGTTCGTGCCCTACCTGGTGGCGCTCTTCGCGTTCCTCGTGGTGAACAACCTCTTCGGGATCATCCCGCTGATCCAGTTCCCCACGTTCTCCCACCCGGGAATGGCGTACGCGCTGGCGATCCTGACCTGGCTGATCTACAACATCGTCGGCATCCGCAAGCAGGGATTCGGCGGCTACGTCAGGCTCATGACCTGGCCCCCCGGTGTGCCGGGCTGGGTCCGCATCATCCTCACCCCCATCGAGTTCCTGTCGAACATCCTGCTGCGTCCGGTGACCCTCGCGTTCCGGTTGTTCGGCAACATGTTCGCCGGGCACCTCGTGCTGCTGCTGTTCGTCTTCGGCGCCGAGTACATGCTGCTCATCGCCGACTCGGTGCTGCTGAACGTGCTCTCCGTCGGCTCGTTCGCGATGGCCCTGGTCTTCACCGGGTTCGAGGCGTTCATCCAGCTGGTGCAGGCCTACATCTTCACGATCCTCACGGCGTCCTACATCGGCGCCTCCCTGGCCGACGAGCACTAGCTCGCGGCTACACCACCGAACCTCCCGCACATCGCGAAAGGACGCTGGAATGCTCTCCGGAAACCTGAACGTCGTCGGTTACGGTCTCTCGGCCATCGGCCCGGGTATTGGCGTCGGCATCGTCTTCGCCGCCTTCATCAACGGCGTCGCCCGCCAGCCCGAGGCCCGCGGCCAGCTGCAGTCGATCGCCTTCATCGGCTTCGCCCTCTCCGAGGCCCTCGCCATCCTGGGCCTGGTCCTCGCCTTCGCCCTCCAGTGAGCCGACCCCCGCGCACCGCGGGCTGACTCCCTGACAGGCGGAGGAAGCACATGAACGTCATCGAGGTGGTGGCGCAGGAGGCCGGCGAGCCCGGCGCTGCGCTGCCCCACCTGGCCGAGATCGTCGTCGGCTTCATCGCGTTCGCCGTGCTCGTCTTCATCATCGGCAAGTACGTCTGGCCGTCGGTCGTCCGGTCCCACGACCAGGACGTGACCCGGCTGCGTGACGGGATGGAGCGGGCGCAGTCCGAGTACGACGACGCCCAGTCCCAGCTCGAGCGCTCGCGCGCCCGGCTGGCCGAGGTCGACAACGAGGCCGCGCGCATCCGGGACGACGCCCGGGCCGACGCGGAACGCATCAAGTCCGACCTCGCGGACAACGCCTCCGAGGAGGCCGAGCGCATCAAGGCCCAGGGCCGGCAGAGCGTGGACGCCTCGCGGGCGCGCACGGTCTCCGAGCTGCGGTCCGAGGTGGGCGCGGGCTCCGTGGAGCTGGCGCGGCGCATCGTCGCCGCGTCGCTGTCCGACGACACCGCGCGGTCGCGGTCGGTCGACTCGTTCCTCGACAACCTCGAGGCGATGTCCGGCCGCACCACCGGGAGCGCCTCGAACACGGGGAACGGAGTCAGCTCATGACCGCGGCGACGGGCACGGCCGGCGTGATCGCCGACTTCCGTGCCACCAGCCGGGAGTCGCTGCAGGGCGTCCGTCGTCGGTTCGACGAGGTCACGCGGGACGCGTCCTCGGGCGACCTGACGACCACCGGCGAGCAGCTCGACGCCGTGGCCGACCTGCTCGACCGCGAGGCCGTGCTGCGTCGGACCCTGGCCGACTCCTCGACCGCGCCCGAGGCCCGCGAGGGGCTCGCGGGCCGGGTGTTCGACAACCAGGTCTCGCGGCCGGTCGCCGACGTGGTCAAGGCCGCGGCGAAGGCGTCGTGGTCGAAGCCCGCCGACCTGGTGCAGGCGGTCCGCGTGGTCGCCCGCGAGGCGCTCCTCGCGGCCGCCGAGGCCGACGGCCGGCTGGACGCGGTGGAGGACGAGCTCTTCCGTCTCGGCCGCATCATCGGCGGGCAGCCCGACCTCGAGCGGCTGCTCGGCAGCCCCTCCGCGGACGCGCAGGGCAAGCAGAAGGTGCTCGACGACCTGTTGGAGAACAAGGCGGAGCCGATCACCCGCCGGCTCGCCGCGCAGCTCGTCGCCCACCCCCTCACCCACCACGTCTCCACGGGGCTGGAGCGGCTGGCCGAGCTGGCCGCCGACCGGCGCCAGCGGTCCGTCGCCACGGTGCGCTCCGCGGTCGAGCTCTCGGCCGAGCAGCAGGACCGACTGGCCGGCGTCCTCGCCCGCATCTACGGGCGGGACATCACCGTGCACCTCGAGGTCGACCCGCAGCTGCTCGGCGGCCTGGTGATCCAGGTCGGCGACGAGGTCATCGACGGCAGCGCCGCGGGACACCTCGACGACCTGAACCGCCGGCTCGGGTAGCCGGAACCGAACCCCTTTACTTTCTAGGACATCAAGCGAGAGCGGGAACCATGGCCGAGTTGACCATCTCCTCCGACGAGGTCCGCAGTGCGATCGAGGACTACGTGTCCTCCTACTCCGCGGACGCCTCCCGTCAGGAGGTCGGCATCGTCACCTCGACGGGTGACGGCATCGCGTACGTCGAGGGCCTGCCCTCGACGATGACCAACGAGCTGCTCGAGTTCCCCGGGGGCGTGCTGGGCCTGGCCCAGAACCTCGAGGAGCGCGAGATCGGCGTCGTGATCCTGGGCGAGTACGAGACGATCGAGGAGGGGCAGCAGGTCACGCGGACCGGCCGCGTCCTCTCGGTCCCGGTCGGCGACGGCTTCCTCGGCCGCGTCGTGAACCCCCTCGGCCAGCCCCTCGACGGCCTCGGTGACATCGAGTCCGAGGAGAACCGGGTCATGGAGCTGCAGGCCGCCACGGTCGTGCAGCGCAAGGAGGTCAAGCAGCCGCTGCAGACCGGCATCAAGGCGATCGACGCCATGACGCCGATCGGCCGCGGCCAGCGCCAGCTGATCATCGGCGACCGCAAGACCGGCAAGACCGCGGTCTGCACCGACACGATCATCAACCAGCGCGAGGCCTGGGAGACCGGCGACCCGCAGCAGCAGGTCCGCTGCGTCTACGTCGCGATCGGTCAGAAGGGCACCACGATCGCCGGTGTGCGGCAGGCCCTCGAGGAGGCCGGCGCGCTGGAGTACACGACGATCGTCGCCGCCCCGGCGTCCGACCCGGCGGGCTTCAAGTACATCGCCCCCTACGCCGGCTCGGCGATCGCCCAGCACTGGATGTACCAGGGCAAGCACTGCCTGATCATCTTCGACGACCTGTCGAAGCAGGCCGAGGCCTACCGCGCCATCTCGCTGCTGCTGCGCCGTCCGCCGGGCCGCGAGGCCTACCCGGGCGACGTCTTCTACCTCCACTCGCGCCTGCTCGAGCGTTGCGCGAAGCTCTCCGACGACCTCGGGGGCGGCTCGCTGACCGGCCTGCCGATCGTGGAGACCAAGGGCAACGACATCGCGGCCTACATCCCCACGAACGTCATCTCGATCACCGACGGCCAGTGCTTCCTCGAGTCCGACCTGTTCAACCAGGGCCAGCGGCCCGCGCTGAACGTCGGTAACTCGGTGTCGCGCGTCGGTGGTTCCGCGCAGATCAAGGCCATGCGCTCGGTCGCCGGCCGCCTGCGCGTGGAGCTGGCGCAGTACCGCGAGCTCGAGTCGTTCGCGGCCTTCGGCTCGGACCTCGACGCCACCTCGCA
Source organism: Actinomycetospora sp. CA-084318 (assembly GCF_050955885.1). Lineage (NCBI taxonomy): Bacteria > Bacillati > Actinomycetota > Actinomycetes > Pseudonocardiales > Pseudonocardiaceae > Actinomycetospora > Actinomycetospora sp. CA-084318. The sequence goes on along the minus strand of NZ_CP192098.1, from coordinate 4,727,281 downwards.
GGCCCAGCTCGACCGTGGTGCCCGCCTCATGGAGCTGCTCAAGCAGGGCCAGGGCGAGCCGTACCCGGTCGAGGAGGAGGTCGTGGGCATCTTCCTCGGCACCCGCGGTCACCTCGACTCGGTGCCCGTCGAGGACGTCGCCCGCTTCGAGCAGGAGTTCCTCGAGCACGTGCGCCGCGACGGCGGGGTGCTCGCGGAGATCCGTGACACCGGCCAGCTCTCGGACGAGAACGAGGACCGCCTGAACAAGGCCGTGTCCGAGTTCAAGAACCAGTTCGAGACCAAGGACGGCGACAACCCGACCGACGACGGCGGCTCGGGCGAGCTCGCGGGCTCGCACGACGAGGCCGGCGAGTCGTCGGAGACGTCCTCCGACTCGGAGAGCTAGGGCAGCATGGCAGCCAATCTCCGCGTCCTGAGACGACGCATCCGGTCGACCAAGAACATCGCCCAGATCACGAAGGCGATGGAGATGGTCGCGGCGTCGCGCATCTCGAAGGCGCAGGCCCGGGTCGAGGCGTCGCGGCCCTACGCCGACGAGTTCACGCACGTGCTGCAGACGGCCGCGAAGGCCGGCGCGAGCGACCACCCGCTGCTGACGCCCCGCGAGGAGCCCAAGCGGGCGGCGATCGTCGTCGTCACCAGCGACCGGGGACTCTGCGGCGGCTACAACGCGAACGTGCTGCGCGAGACCGAGCGACTCATCCGCCGGCTCTCCGAGGACGGCAAGGAGTCGACGCTCTACGTCATCGGCGGCAAGGGCACGGCGTACTTCCGGTTCCGCAACCGCGAGATGTCGGGGCAGTTCACCGGCTTCTCCGAGGTGCCGGACTACGCCAACGCCGCCAACGCCGCCGACCACCTCACCGCCGCGTTCCTCGCCGGGGGCGAGAACGACGTGTCGGTCGACTGGGACGACGAAGAGCACGGCGACTCCGGCACCGACCGCAAGGTCATGTTCCGGGCTCCGCAGGAGGCCGAGGGCAAGCCGGGCGTCGACGAGATCCACGTCGTCTTCACCCAGTTCCGCTCGATGCTGACCCAGACGGCGATCGCACTGCAGGTCGCGCCGCTGGACCTGGAGTCCGAGGACGAGGAGTCGCAGGACTCCGGCTCGTCGTCGAGCGACTCCGACGGCTCGGACCGCGAGGCGGAGTACGCCTTCGAGCCCGAGCCCGAGGTCCTGTTCGACAGCCTGCTGCCGAAGTACATCCGGGCCCGGGTGTTCGCCGCGATGCTCGACGCGGCGGCCTCCGAGTCCGCGGCACGGCAGCGGGCGATGAAGGCCGCGACCGACAACGCGAACGACCTGGTCGACAACCTGGTCCGCGAGTCGAACCAGGCCCGGCAGGCCCAGATCACGCAGGAAATCAGCGAGATCGTCGGTGGCTCCGACGCGCTCGCCCAGTGAGCGAGCAGATCCCACGGGAGTGACCATGACCCAGTCCACCGCTCCGGCCGACACCGGCCGCGACGAGCAGAAGTCCGGGGCCACCGGCCGGATCACCCGCATCCTGGGCCCCGTCGTCGACGTGGAGTTCCCGCGCGGCGAGGTGCCGGACCTGTTCAACGCCCTCAAGCTCCCGGTGGAGCTGAACGGCGAGCAGAAGACCCTCACCCTGGAGGTCGCCCAGCACCTGGGCGACAACCAGGTCCGCACCATCTCCATGCAGCCCACCGACGGCGTCGTCCGCGGCTCCGAGGTGCACGACACCACCAAGCCGATCTCGGTACCGGTCGGTGACGTGGTCAAGGGCCACCTGTTCAACGCCCTCGGCGACTGCATGGACCAGCCCGGCTACGCCGAGGACGCCGAGCACTGGGGCATCCACCGGCCGCCGCCCCCCTTCGAGCAGCTCGAGGGCAAGACCTCGGTGCTCTGGACGGGCCTCAAGGTCGTCGACCTGCTGACCCCCTACGTCGAGGGCGGCAAGATCGGCCTGTTCGGCGGCGCGGGCGTCGGCAAGACGGTGCTCATCCAGGAGATGATCCAGCGCATCGCCCGGAACTTCGGTGGCACCTCGGTGTTCGCCGGCGTCGGTGAGCGCACCCGTGAGGGCAACGACCTCTGGGTCGAGCTCGACGAGGCGAACGTCCTCAAGGACACCGCCCTCGTCTTCGGGCAGATGGACGAGCCGCCGGGCACCCGCATGCGCGTCGCCCTGTCGGCCCTCACGATGGCGGAGTACTTCCGCGACGTGCAGGAGCAGGACGTGCTGCTGTTCATCGACAACATCTTCCGGTTCACCCAGGCCGGCCAGGAGGTCTCGACGCTGCTGGGCCGCATGCCCTCGGCGGTGGGCTACCAGCCGACCCTGGCGGACGAGATGGGTGAGCTCCAGGAGCGCATCACCTCGACCCGTGGCCGCTCGATCACCTCGATGCAGGCGATCTACGTCCCCGCCGACGACTACACCGACCCGGCGCCGGCCACGACGTTCGCCCACCTCGACGCGACCACGGAGCTCTCCCGTGGCGTGTTCGCCAAGGGCATCTTCCCGGCCGTGGACCCGCTGACGTCGACCTCGACGATCCTCGACGCGCAGTACATCGGCGAGGAGCACTACCGCGTGGCCCGCGAGGTCATCCGCATCCTGCAGCGGTACAACGACCTCCAGGACATCATCGCCATCCTCGGCATCGACGAGCTCTCCGAGGAGGACCGGCTCACCGTCGGTCGCGCCCGTCGCATCGAGCGGTTCCTCGGCCAGAACATGTACGCCGCGGAGCAGTTCACCGGCGAGCCCGGCTCGACCGTCGACGTCAAGGACACCGTCGAGGCCTTCGACAAGATCGCGAAGGGCGAGTACGACAACGCCCCGGAGCAGGCCTTCCAGATGTGCGGTGGCCTCGACGACGTCGAGGCGAACATCAAGAAGTACTCGGAGTAGTCGTGGCCGAGATGCAGGTCGACGTCGTCGGCGTGGAGAAGAAGATCTGGTCCGGCGAGGCCTCCTTCGTCTCCGCCCGCACGGTCGAGGGGTCGATCGGGATCCTGCCCGGCCACGAGCCGCTCATCGCGCAGCTGCGCGAGGCGGGCGTGGTCCGGGTCGACCCGACCGACGGCGAGTCCTTCCACGTGGCCGCCTTCGGGGGCTTCCTGTCGGTGACCGCGGAGTCGGTCACCGTGCTCGCGGAGCTCGCGGAACTGGCGTCGGAGATCGACGTGGCCCAGGCCAAGGACGATCTCCGGGAGGCCGAGCACTACATCGGCGAGTCCGACGACCAGGAGTGGCGCGTGGCGCGCGACCGGGCCCGCGCCCGACTCCAGGCCGCCGGCGAGTCGGTGGAGCACTAGGAGCGCGCAGAGGGTGCAGGACCGCACGCAGGACGATCGCGCATGACGACCACCGGGATGACGGTCGAGATCGTGCTGGTCGTCGTGGCGGCGGTCCTGCTCCTCGTCGCGCTCGTCGCGCTGCGCCGCCTCCAGTCGCTGCGCCGCGGCGGGGTGGACGTGGCCCTGCGCCGGGCCCTGCCGGTCGACGCGGTGACCGCGGCCGACGACCAGCGCGGCTGGCACTCCGGGATCGCGCGCTACCGCGGGGACCAGTTCCGCTGGTACCGGGTCAGCGGGCTGCGGTCCGGCCCGAACGTCGTGCTCGACCGGTTCGACGTCGAGATCGTCGACCGTCGCGCCCCGCGCCCCACCGAACTGCACGCCCCCGGGGCCACCGTGCTGCGCTGCCGGACCGCGGAGGGCACCTTCGAGCTCGCGATGGGCGCCGACGTCGTCACCGGGTTCTCCTCGTGGCTCGAGGCCACGCCACCCGGACGGTCCACCGGCTACCGCCAGGCGAGCTGAACGGCTGATTCCCGTCGACGGTGCGTGACGGGCGTCACCCACTCGGCCATACTCTCCTCCCTGGGGGCGAGGGGGCCACATGGACGCACTGCGCGTGCTCTGGGGGACACCGCACGACGAGGCGGTGGACCTGACCGAGCTGGCGGTCGTCGACCACGCCGAGGAGCTGGGGCGCCGACACGTCTCGTCGCTGCCCGAGGCCGGGTCCCGGGTCCGGGCGAGCGACGGCGGACGCTTCGTCCTCACCCGCGACCGGCACGACGACGCCGACGACCCCGAGGTGGTCGCCGCGGTGCGGCTCGACGTGGTCGACACCCGCGACGACGGCCGGCGCACCCGGACCCGCGTCCGGTCCTGGCGCGGCCCGGCCACCCGTGCCGAAGGAGCCGGGTCGTGGGTCCTGGTCGACGTCGAGGTCCTCGTGGCCCGGACGGGGGAGCCGGCCGGGCCGGCGGTGCCGCCGTTCGTGCCGTGGCTGCTCGCCCGGGTGGCGGGCAGTCACCGCGAGGTCCCGCTGCCGGTGGGCGTCCTGCGCCGGCGCGGGGTGGAGAACGCTCCCCGGGTGCGTGAGCTGGTCGATCGGGACCGCCCCGTCGTCGTCGTGGGCGGCCTGTCCGACGACGCCCCGGCGGGGGTCGTCCGCCGCGTCGAGTCCGCGGCGCACCGGACCGCCCGGGTCGTCGCCGGGCTGGCGCCGGTGCTGCTCGTCGACGCCGGGGCCGCGTGCGCCCTCGGATGCCCCCTGCCCCCGGGCGGGATGCAGGTGTGGCGGGGCGACGGACGGGTCGTGACCCTCGCGCCGGACGAGGTCGCCCGGGCGACGGCGGCGGCGCGGACCGCCCTGCGCCTCCTGGGCCCGGAGTCGGTCGCGGTCCCGACGCCGCCGAGCCTGGAGGCGGCGCTCGACCGCCTCGGCCCGCAGGTGCCCGACGAGCTCGTCGAGAAGATGGCCGAGGTGCCGCGGGACCGCTACCCCTTCGACCCCTGAGCCGTCAGCTCTCCCCGTCGCTGCGCTCGCCCGCTTCCGGCCCGCCGGGCACCCAGAGGACGTCGCCGCCCAGGTTCGCGACGCGGCCGAGGATGAACAGCAGGTCGGACAGGCGGTTGAGGTAGCGCGCCGGGAGCGGGCTGGTGTGCTCCGGATCGGCCTCGAGCACCGCCCACGTGCTCCGCTCGGCGCGCCGGCACACCACCCGGGCGACGTGCAGGTAGGCCGCTCCCGGGGTGCCGCCGGGCAGGATGAACGAGTCGAGCTTCGCGAGGTCCTCGTTGAACGCGTCGCACCAGCCCTCGAGGCGCTCCACCTGGGCCTCGGTGACCCGCAGCGGCGGGTACTCGGGGTTCTCGGTGACCGGGGTGGCGAGGTCGGCGCCCACGTCGAACAGGTCGTTCTGGATCTGGCGCAGCGGCCCGACGAGCTGCTCGGGAAGGTCCCCGACGGCGAGCGCGACGCCGATCGCGGCGTTCGCCTCCTCGGAGTCGGCGTACGCGCCGAGTCGCGGGTGCGTCTTGGGGACGCGGGAGAAGTCCGACAGGCCCGTGGTCCCGTCGTCCCCGGTGCGCGTGTAGATGCGGGTCAGGTGCACGGCCATGCCGCGGAGTCTAGGTGGCCGCGCGGCCCCCGCCCGGCCGTCGTGGGTCCGGGCGCGGCCGGTAGCGTCGCCGGACGTGAACGAGCACTTCGTCGTGCGACCGGCCACCTCCCTCTCGGGGACGGTGGACGTCGTCGGCGCCAAGAACAGCGTGCTCAAGCTGATGGCCGCGGCGCTGCTCGCCGAGGGCCGGACGACGATCACGAACTGTCCGCAGATCCTCGACGTCCCGCTCATGGGCGACGTGCTGCGCAGCCTCGGGTGCGAGGTCGCGATCGACGGCGACGTGGTCGTCATCGACGTGCCCGCCCAGCTGAACCCGGAGGCCGACTACCGGTCGGTGTCGCGGCTGCGGGCCTCGGTGTGCGTGCTCGGCCCGCTCGTCGGCCGGTGCCGGCGCGCCGTGGTGCCGCTGCCCGGGGGCGACGCGATCGGCTCCCGGCCGCTGGACATGCACCAGGCGGGGCTGCGGCTGCTCGGCGCCCGCTCCGAGATCTCGCACGGCTGCGTCGTCGCCGAGGCCGGCGGCGAGACCCTGCGCGGGGCGCAGATCTGGCTCGACTTCCCGTCGGTGGGAGCGACCGAGAACATCCTCATGGCCGCCGTGTTCGCCGAGGGCACCACGGTGATCGACAACGCCGCGCGCGAGCCGGAGATCGTCGACCTGGTGCGGATGCTGCAGGAGATGGGCGCGAAGATCTCCGGCGGCGGCACCTCCACGCTGACCGTGCAGGGCGGCGCCGAGCTGACGCCCACCACCCACCGGGTGATCGGCGACCGCATCGTCGGCGCCACCTGGGCGTTCGCGGCCGTCATGACCGGCGGCGACGTGACCGTGCGCGGCGTCGACCCGCACCACCTCGACCTCGTGCTCGACAAGCTGAGCCAGGCCGGGGCGACCACGGAGCTGGTACCGGAGGGCTTCCGGGTCACCGGCAACGGCCGGCCGCGCTCCGTGGACTGGGTGACGCTGCCCTACCCGGGCTTCGCGACCGACCTGCAGCCCATGGCCATCGCGGTGTCCGCGGTGTCCGAGGGCACGTCGATGATCACCGAGAACATCTTCGAGGGCCGGTTCCGGTTCGTCGAGGAGATGGTGCGGCTGGGGGCGGACGCGCGGACCGACGGGCACCACGCCGTCGTGCGCGGCGTCGAGCGGCTCTCCAGTGCCCCGGTGTGGGCCTCGGACATCCGGGCCGGCGCCGGCCTCGTGCTCGCCGGACTCGTGGCGGACGGCGAGACCGAGGTCTGGGACGTCGCGCACATCGACCGCGGCTACCCGCTGTTCGTCGAGAACCTACGGGCCCTGGGCGGCGACGTGGAGCGGGTGAACGCGCCACCTGTGCGCTGACGCGCATGTGAGCACTTTCCGTGGCCCGAGCCACGGAAAGTGCTCACATGCGCAGCACCACCCGGGCGTCGTCGGCGTCGCCCGGGAACACCAGCAGGTCCCAGCCCTCGGAGCCGTGCGCGATCGTCGCGCGGACCTTCTCCCGGGCGAGACGCGCCGCCAGGACCTCGGCGGCCTCGCGGGTCGGGACCGTCGCGACGGTCTCGAGCAGCCCGACGTCGCCACCCTCGCTGGGCAGCGCGCCCTTCGGGCCGGAGCCGAAGGTGTAGCGCAGGAAGCCCGCCAGCAGGATGACGACGGCGATCGCCGTCAGGATCTCGCCGATGGAGCCGACCATGTGATTCCTCCCGGGCCCATCGTGACCGATCCTGTGAAAAGCAGCATGTGCAGCGCCGACGCGACCCGCCGGTAACCTCCGTGGGTCGGAGTCCCTGCTCGGAGGTTCACCCATGCCGTACCCGACCGACGACTCGCGTGACCGTCCGTGGGTCATGCGGACCTACGCCGGGCACTCGTCCGCGAAGGCCTCGAACGAGCTGTACCGACGGAACCTGTCCAAGGGACAGACGGGTCTGTCGGTCGCGTTCGACCTGCCGACGCAGACCGGGTACGACCCCGACGACGAGCTCGCCCGCGGTGAGGTGGGCAAGGTCGGCGTCCCGGTGTCGCACCTCGGCGACATGCGGGCGCTCTTCGACGAGATCCCGCTGCACGAGGCGAACACCTCGATGACGATCAACGCGACGGCGATGTGGCTGCTCGCGCTCTACGTCTCGGTGGCCGACGAGCAGGCGGTCGCGGACGGGCGGGACCCGGAGGCCGAGCGCGCGAAGCTCGCCGGCACCACGCAGAACGACATCGTCAAGGAGTACCTCTCGCGCGGGACCTACGCGTTCCCGCCCGCGCCGAGCGTCCGGCTGATCACCGACATGATCGCGTGGACGGTGTCGAACGTCCCGAAGTGGAACCCGATCAACATCTGCAGCTACCACCTGCAGGAGGCGGGGGCGACGCCGACGCAGGAGGTCGCCTACACGATCTCCACGGCGATCGCGGTGCTCGACGCGGTCCGCGACTCGGGGCAGGTGCCCGAGGCCGACTTCGGCAAGGTCGTCGGCCGCATCTCGTTCTTCGTCAACGCCGGCCTGCACGTGATCGAGGAGATCTGCAAGCTCCGCGCGTTCGCGCAGCTCTGGGACGAGCTCTGCCGGGAGCGCTACGGCGTCACCGACGAGAAGATGCGCCGCTTCCGCTACGGCGTGCAGGTCAACTCGCTGGGCCTCACCGAGGCGCAGCCCGAGAACAACGTGCAGCGCATCGTGCTGGAGATGCTCGCCGTGACGTTGTCGAAGGACGCCCGCGCCCGCGCCGTGCAGCTGCCGGCGTGGAACGAGGCGCTCGGCCTGCCGCGGCCCTGGGACCAGCAGTGGGCGCTGCGCATGCAGCAGGTGCTCGCCTACGAGACCGACCTGCTCGACTACGACGACATCTTCGCGGGCTCCCACGTCATCGAGACGAAGACGGCGTCGATCATCGAGGGGGCGCGCGCCGAGATCGCGAAGGTCGCCGAGATGGGCGGGGCGGTGGCCGCGGTCGACTCGGGCTACATGAAGTCCCAGCTGGTCAGCTCGCTCGCGGCGCGGCGGATGCGGCTGGAGTCGGGCGAGGACACGGTCGTCGGGGTCAACAAGTTCACCTCCACCGAGCCCAGCCCGCTGCAGGCCGAGGGCGCCGACGCGATCTTCGTGGTGGACAAGGAGGTCGAGGAGCAGGCCCGCGAGGCCGTCGCCGCGTGGCGCGCCGACCGCGACCCCGACGCCGTCCAGGCCGCCCTCGAGCAGCTCACGACCGCCGCCGGCGGCACCGAGAACCTCATGGACGCCACGCTGGCGTGCGCGAAGGTCGGCGTGACGACGGGGGAGTGGGCCGGGGCGCTGCGCTCGGTCTACGGCTCCTACCGGGCCCCGACCGGGGTGACCGCGGCCTCGTCGTCGGGATCGACCGCGCCCGGCTCCGAGGCCGCCGACGGCGAGCCGACCGAGCTCGAGCAGGTCCGCGAGCGGGTGCGGCGGACGGCGGCGGACCTGGGCGTCTCGGCGCTGCGCATGCTCGTCGGCAAGCCGGGTCTGGACGGGCACTCGAACGGCGCCGAGCAGATCGCGGTCCGGGCGCGTGACGCCGGGTTCGAGGTCATCTACCAGGGCATCCGCCTCACCCCGGCCGAGATCGTGGCGGCGGCGGTGCAGGAGGGCGTGCACGTCGTCGGGCTGTCGATCCTCTCCGGCTCGCACCTCGAGGTGATCCCGGCGGTGCTCGACGGGCTCGCCCGGGCGGACGCCGCCGACATCCCGGTGGTGGCCGGCGGCATCATCCCGCCCAAGGACGCCGAGCAGCTCCAGCGTCTCGGGGTGCACCGCGTGGTGACCCCGAAGACGTACTCGCTGACCGGGATCATGGGCGAGTTCGTCGACGTGATCCGCGAGGTGCACGGCCTGGACCGGGAGACGGCGCAGGCCTAACCCGCCATGCGGAAGGTGTCCCGGGCCGTCGTCAGGAAGGCCGCGTCGCGCGCCGGGTCGTCGGTCGAGGCCGTGAGCAGGCAGGCTCGGCCCGGACCGGCGAGCCCGGACACCTGCTGCACGGTGAGGGTACGGCCGCCCGAGACGGTCCGGTAGGTCCCCGACACCCGGGGCCCGGCCGGGCCGGTGGCGGGGAGCACCGTGAATTCGGGCGTGCCCTGCGGCGTCCCCGTGCTCACGAGCGCCTGTTGCGCCTCGGCGGCGAGCTGCGCGAGGTCCTGCGCCTGCACGGTGGTGCAGTAGCCGCCGGCGGTCGGCGAGTAGCCCTGCCGACGGTCGATCGCGAGGACGCCGACCCCGCGCCGCAGCGCCTCGCCGAGGGCCGGGACGGCCGTGGCCTCCGGTGCGGTGGGGGCGACGTCGGCGAACCGGGCCGGCACCTCCACGGTGAACAACCCGCGGGCCGGCGTGAGCACGCGGGTGTCGGTGGGGTCAGGGGTCGCGGCTGCTCCGGGGGACGGGGCCGGAGCGGGGGCGGGGGCCGCCGTCGAGGAGCAGCCCGCGGCGGCGAGGGCGACGGCGAGGACGACCAGCAGGCGGCGCATGCCCGTGATCGTGACCGGCGCCCCGTCGTCGTGGTGGCCGTTTCGGAGAACTCGTTCCCGATGAAGGGTTCGGGCGTCGCTCCCCGCACGAGAGTACCCTCAGCGGGCCGGCCGGGCGGTCCGGAGCCCGCTGAGGGTCCTCTGGCCGTCCGGCCCGGGTCGGTGGGCGTCCGATGGGTGTCAGTGGGGGTCGAGCGCGTCGAGGTGTCACTCATCGGCCCGAGTGGGGTGGGCCGAGCCCGATGGGTGACGTCTCGCTACTCGTCGTCGTCCTTGTTCTCGCCGCGGCGCTTGAGGAACGAGAACCCGGGGATGCCGTCGATGGCGTTGCGCAGGTCCTTCGTGACCTCGAGCAGCTCGTTGAGGTCCGGACCCACGCGGTCGAGGGTCTCGAGGATCGGCAGGATGTCGGTGGACATGTGGTGCGCGAGGGCCGGGAGCTCGTCGACGAGCCGGATGGCGGCGTCGATCTCCTCCGGGGCCAGGTCGTCGACGAAGCGCTGCGACAGCGGCGCGGCCTTCTCGAGCATCGGGCGGTAGAGGTCGAGCAGCTCCTGGGCGCTGCGGCTGGTGGTCCCGGCCGAGCTCATCACCTCGTCCGCGCCACGGGTGATCTCGCGCGCGGAGTCGACGACCTCGTTGGCGCCGGTGGTGATGCGGCGCGCGTCGTCGACGACGGACGAGGCGCCGGAGGTGATGTCGCGCGCGGAGGTGACGACCTCGTTGGCGCCGCTCGTGATCGACCGGGCGTCGTCGACGACCGACGAGGCGCCGGAGGTGATCTCGCGGGCTGAGGTGACGACCTCGTTGGCGCCGGTGGTGATGGTGCGGGCCTGGTCGACGACCTCGTTGGCCCCGGTGGTGATGCGGCGCGCGTCGTCGACGACCGACGAGGCGCCGGTGGTGATGTCGCGGGCGGAGGTGACGACCTCGTTGGCGCCGGAGGTGATCTCCCGGGCGGAGCCGACCACCTCGTTGGCGCCGGCGGTGATGGTGCGGGCCTGGTCGACGACCTCGTTGGCCCCGGTGGTGATCTCCCGGGCGGAGCCGACGACCTCGTTGGCGCCGGTGGTGATCTCCCGGGCGGAGCCGACGACCTCGTTCGCCCCCGACGTGATCGTCCGCGCGTCGCCGATGACGCCCTCGATCTCGTCGACGATGCCCTCGGCCCGGTCGAGCAGCCCGTCGACGCGGGTGGCGATCGTGTCCAGCCGGCCCACGAGGCGCGTCACCTCGGTGAGCAGCGACCCCACCTGCTCCGGCAGCCGGGCGCCCACGGCGGCGACCTCCGCGGTGAAGGAGAGCGCCTCGGACGGGGTGGGCACGGCCAGCGGACCGAGACGCACGAGCGGCATGACCTCAGTGTTCCCCGTTCGATCAGGGACCAGCGGTACCGATCTAGGCGCGTGTCGACGCTGCCGGATTCCCTGGCACTGGGTGCAAGCAGTGACGCATTGCTTGCACTCAGCGCCCGGACAGCAGCAGCAACGCGTACGCCGCGATCGACTGCGCGTCGGTGATCTCGCCCGCCCGCACCATGTCCTCGAACTCCCGCCGGTCGAACCACGCGGCGCGCATGTCGGCCTCGGTGTCCTCGCGGTCGGGGTCGCCGGGCACCAGGTCGGTCGCGAGGAAGGCCCGACCGCGCTGCGAGGACAGGCCGGGCGCGACGTCGAGCAGGCCCAGCGGGTGCCAGGAGCGCGCCGTCAGACCGGTCTCCTCGCGCAGCTCGCGGGCGGCGAGCTCGGCCGGGTCCATCGTCGCGCGGTCGGGGGCGGTGCCCTGCGGGAACTCCCAGCGGCGCAGCCCGATGGGGTACCGGAACTGCTCGACCAGCATCATCGCGTCGCCGTCGAGCGCGATCACCAGCGCGTAGTGCGGCTTGTCGACGACGCCGTAGATGCCCGGGCCGCCGTCCGGCCGGACGAAGGTGTCCTCCCGGATCGTCATCCAGGGGTTGGCATAGACCTCGCGCGAACTGGTGGTCTCCACACCCCGCGATGATCCACGACGCGCGTCTGGAACCCTCGCAGCGTGCGTCTCGTCATCGCCCGCTGCACGGTCGACTACGCGGGTCGGCTCACCGCGCACCTGCCCAGCGCGACCCGGCTCCTGCTCGTCAAGGCCGACGGTTCGGTCAGCGTCCACGCCGACGACCGGGCCTACAAGCCGCTGAACTGGATGAGCCCACCGTGCTGGCTCACCGAGGAACCCGGCCAGTGGGTCGTCCGGAACAAGGCCGACGAGACGCTGACGATCACCCTCGAGGAGATCCAGCACGACTCGACCCACGAGCTCGGCGTCGACCCGGGCCTCGTCAAGGACGGCGTCGAGGCGCACCTGCAGGAGCTGCTGGCCGAGCACGTCCACACTCTCGGCGACGGCTGGACCCTCGTCCGCCGGGAGTACCCGACCGCGATCGGCCCGGTGGACCTGCTCTGCCGCGATCACGACGGCGGGTCGGTGGCGGTGGAGATCAAGCGACGCGGCGAGATCGACGGCGTCGAACAGCTGACCCGCTACCTCGAGCTGCTCAACCGCGATCCGCTCCTCGCGCCCGTCGCGGGCATCTTCGCCGCGCAGCAGATCAAGCCGCAGGCCCGCGTGCTCGCGACCGACCGCGGCATCCGCTGCGTGACCCTCGACTACGACGCCCTGCGCGGCATCGAGTCCGACGAGTTCCGGCTGTTCTAGTGCGGCTGCCGCCGATCCGCCGCACCCCGAAGCGGCAGATCCTGCCTGCCGAGGTGGGCGGGGAGTGCGTCTTCTGCGCGATCGTCGCCGGGCGGGCGGAGAGCAGCACCGTTCACGACGACGCGGCGGGGCCGGTCGCGTTCCTCGACCTGCAGCCCGCGGTGCCGGGCCACGCGCTCGTCGTCCCGCGGCGCCACGTCGTCGACCTGGCAGGCCTCACCCCCGACGAGGGCGCTGCGATGTGGGAGCTCGGCCGCCGGGTGGCCGCCGCCACCCGGGCCGCCGGGCTCGCCGACGGGGTGAACCTGTTCCTGGCCGACGGCGTCACGGCGGGCCAGGAGGTCTGGCACGTCCACCTGCACGTCCTGCCGCGCACGACCGGCAGCGTGCTGCGCCTCGACGCCGCCCGGCCCGCGGAGCGGGCCGACCTGGACGCCACGGCGGCCCGACTCCGCGCGGCCTTCGACGGACCATGATCCGGACGCGCGGAGCGATGTGCTCGCTCAGCGAGCGGATCGCTCCGCAGAACGGGATCTTCGGCGACGGTGCCGGGCGCCGGCCGGCCCGCTGGAGCCGCTCGACTCCGTGACGCACTCGCCGAACGGGTGTACCCACCGGTAACGTCCGGAGGATGACGAGCACGGCAGCGCGGCCCTCGAACGACACCGGACCAGCGTCGACCTCGGGGAAGACCTTCGACTCCCTCGACCCGCGGGACGGGACCGTCATCGCGACCCACCCCGTCCACGGGCCCGACGAGGTGCGCGCCGTCGTCGACCGCGCCCGCCGCGCGGCGCAGTGGTGGGCCGACCTCGGCTTCGACGGTCGGCGCGATCGTCTCGGCGCCTGGCGCAAGCTGCTGATCGAGCGCACCGACGAGCTCGCCGAGCTGGTCAGCCGCGAGACCGGGAAGCCGCTCGACGACGCCCGGCTCGAGGTCGTCCTCGTCATCGACCACCTGCACTGGGCGGGCAAGCACGCCAAGGCGGCGCTGGGCCGCAAGCGCTTCGAGGCCGGCGCGCTGATGGTGAACCACCGGGCGACCATCGAGTACCGCCCGCTCGGCGTCATCGGCGTGCTCGGCCCGTGGAACTACCCGGTGTTCACGCCGATGGGCTCGATCGGCTACGCGCTCGCGGCCGGCAACGCCGTGGTGTTCAAGCCGAGCGAGCTGACCCCCACCGTCGGGAAGTGGCTCGTCGACTCGTTCGCCGAGGTCCTGCACCGCACGGACGGCTACGGCGAGGGCCTGTTCTCCCTGGTCACCGGAGAGGGCGAGACGGGCGCGGCGCTGTGTCGGGCCGGCGTCGACAAGGTGGCGTTCACCGGGTCGACCGCGACGGCCAAGAAGGTCATGGCGACCTGCGCGGAGACCCTCACCCCGATCCTCGTCGAGTGCGGCGGCAAGGACGCGCTGCTCGTCGACCACGACGCCGACCTCGACGACGCCGCGGCCGCCGCGGTGTGGGGCGCGATGTCGAACGCGGGCCAGACCTGCATCGGCGTGGAGCGCGTCTACGTCGTCGACGCGGTCGCCGAGGAGTTCCTCGACAAGGTCGCCCAGCGCGCGGCGAAGCTGCACCCGGGCGGCGAGGCACGGTCGGTGTACGGGCCGATCACGATGCCGAGCCAGCTCGGGGTCATCTCCGACCAGATCGACGACGCGCTGTCGAAGGGCGGCCGCGCCGTCCTCGGCGGCCGGGAGTCGGTGCGCGCTCCCTACGTCGACCCCGTGGTGCTCGCGGACGTCCCGGAGGACTCGATCGCGGTCACCGAGGAGACCTTCGGGCCGACCGTCGTCGTCAACCGCGTGCGGGACATCGACGAGGCCGTCGAGCGGGCCAACGCGTCGAAGTACGGCCTCGGCGGCTCGGTGTTCGCGAAGAAGCGTGGTTACGAGATCGCCCGGAAGCTGCGGGTCGGCATGGTGTCGGTGAACGGCGTCATCGCCTTCGCCGCGATGCCGTCGCTGCCGTTCGGCGGGGTGGGCGACTCAGGCTTCGGGCGCATCCACGGCCGCGACGGGCTCCGCGAGTTCACGCGCGCGCTGGCGGTCTCCGAGCGCCGCTTCAAGAGCATCAACGTGATGACGTTCGACCGGCCGGGCTGGGTGGTCAAGCTGCTGTCCGTGCTCGCGGGCGTCATCTACCGACGGAACCGGTAAAGCGCGCGGAGGGGTGCGTCACGTGCCGGGTCGGAGGGTGGGGCCCGGGCCGCTGACGTGCCACGATCGCGGAAATCGCAGGACGCAGCAGTAGGCGACGAAGGGACGAGTAGTGGCGCGCGAGTTCGCCCGGGTGGGTGTGGTCGGTCTCGGCACGATGGGTGCCGGCATCGTCGAGGTGTTCGCACGGGCGGGCATCGAGGTGGTCGCCGTCGAGGTCAGCGAGGCCGCTGCCGCCCACGGCCGGGACAACATCGAGTCCTCCACCGCGCGTGCCGTCTCCCGCGGGAAGCTCGCCGAGGACGACCGGACCGCCCTGCTCGAGCGGGTGACCGTCTCGACGGACATGGCGGACCTCGCCGACGTCGCGCTCGTCGTCGAGGCCGTGCCCGAGCGTCTCGAGCTCAAGAGCGAGGTGTTCGCGGCGCTGGACAAGGTGTGCGCGCCGGACACCGTCTTCGCGTCGAACACCTCGTCGCTCTCGATCACCGAGCTGTCGGTGCGCACCCAGCGCCCGAGCAAGGTCGTCGGGATGCACTTCTTCAACCCGGCACCGGTGCAGCCGCTGGTGGAGCTGGTGCGGACCGTCGTCACCGAGCCCGAGGTCGTCGACGACGTCCGCGCGCTGGCCGAGCGGCTCGGCAAGTCGCCCGTGGTCTGCGGTGACCGCGCCGGCTTCATCGCCAACCAGCTGCTGTTCACGTACCTCAACCAGGCCGTGGGCATGTTCGAGTCGCACTACGCGGGCCGCGAGGACCTCGACGCGGCGATGAAGTTCGGCTGCGGCTACCCGATGGGCCCGCTGGCCCTGATGGACCTCATCGGCCTCGACACCGCCTACGAGATCCTCGAGGAGATGTACCGGCAGTCGCGCAACCAGCGCCACGCGCCGGCGCCGATCCTCAAGCAGATGATCACGGCGGGTCTGCTGGGCCGGAAGACCGGCCGCGGCTTCTACACCTACGCCGAGCCGGGCTCGGGCACCGTCGTCCCGGACTCGCTCACCCCGGCGCCGCCCGGGGCCGACGACGCGACGCTGCGCCCGATCTCCCGGGTCGGCGTGGTCGGCACCGGCACGATGGCCACCGGCATCGCCGAGGTCTTCGCGAAGGCCGGCTACGACGTCGTCGTGCGCGGTCGGTCGGAGTCCAAGGGCGAGGGCGCCGTGGCCGCGGTGCGCAAGTCGCTGGAGAAGGCCGTCGTCAAGGGCAAGATGACCGAGGAGGCGCGCGACGAGACGCTCGGGCGCATCAGCACCACGGTCGACTTCTCCGGCCTCGCCGAGTGCGACATCGTCGTCGAGGCGATCGCCGAAGACCTCGAGGTCAAGCAGGCGGCGTTCTCCGCGCTCGACGAGGTCTGCAAGCCCGGGACGATCCTCGCGACGACCACCTCGTCGCTGCCGGTCGTCGAGTGCGCCGCCGCGACCTCGCGTCCCGACGACGTCATCGGCATGCACTTCTTCAACCCGGCCGCCGTGATGAAGCTGGTGGAGATCGTCTCGCCGATCACCACCGCGCCGGACGTGACGGCGACCGTGCGGGACCTCTGCGCGAGGATCAAGAAGGCGCCGGTGCTCTGCGGGGACCGCGCGGGCTTCATCGTCAACGCGCTGCTCTTCCCGTACCTGAACGACTCGGTGGCGATGCTCGAGGCGCACTACGCGACCGTCGACGACATCGACTCGGCCATGAAGAACGGCTGTGGCCTGCCGATGGGGCCGTTCGCGCTGCTCGACGTCGTGGGCCTGGACGTCTCGCTCGCGATCGAGCGCTCGCTCTACCAGGAGTTCCGCGTGCCCGGGTTCGCCCCGGCGCCGCTGCTGGAGCACCTGGTGACGGCGGGCCGGCTCGGCCGCAAGACCGGACACGGGTTCCGGGACTACCGGTGACCTTCGGTCCTGTGAGTACTCATCCGTGCCCCAGCACGGATTAGTACTCACAAGGCGCAGCCACCTCATGGCACGACGCAACCGACGCGCAGCGGGCGGCGAACCCCGCCCGCTGTTCGGCGGCGCCCTCTCGAACGTCGAGCGCGGCGGGCGGCGCTGGGCCGTCCGGCGGATCGCCGGCTCCGGCGCCACGAAGGTCTACCGCTGCCCCGGCTGCAACCAGGAGATCTTCCCGGGCACGGCCCACGTCGTGACCTGGCCCGTCGACGAGCTCGGGGGCGGCGACGAGCGCCGGCACTGGCACACGGGATGCTGGAACCGTGGGTGAACCCCGGCTCCGCCTCGTCGGCCGGGTCCTGCTGGGCCTCTTCCTGACGGCGGCCGGTGTCACCCACCTCGGTCCGCTGCGGACCGAGTTCCGCGGTCAGGTGCCGTCCTGGTTCCCGGTCGACGCGGACCTCGTCGTGCTGGTGTCCGGCGTCGTCGAGATCGCGCTCGGGCTCGCGCTGCTGGCGCTGCGATCCCGACGACGGGTGGTGGGGGTCGTCGTCGCGCTCTTCTTCGTCGCGATCTTCCCCGGCAACCTGTGGCAGTACCTCGACGGCGTGCCCGCGTTCGGGCTCGACGACGACCGGGCCCGGCTCACCCGGCTGTTCTTCCAGCCGCTGCTGGTCGGGTGGGCGCTGTGGGCGACCGGCGTGTGGCCGCGGGTCCGCCAGCTCAGTCCTCGGCCTCCCGCGCCCGGGCGAGCGGGCTGACGCGCACGCGCGCGACCCGGTACCCGTCGACCGCGGCCACCGTGAAGCGGTGGTCGAGGTCCTCGACGGTGTCGCCCACCGCGGGGCTGCGGCCCAGCTCCTGCAGGACGTAGCCGCCGAGCGTGTCGAACTGGCCCTCCGGCAGCTCGATCCCGGTCTGCTCGCTGACGTCGTTGCGGTTCAGCAGACCGTCCACCTCGTAGGTCCCGTCCCCGCCGGACCGGGTCGGGACGGCCTTCGGGTCGTACTCGTCGCGGATCTCGCCGACGATCTCCTCGACGAGGTCCTCCACGGTGACGATGCCGTCGGTGCCGCCGTACTCGTCGATGACCAGCGCCAGGTGGTTGCCGCCGCGGCGCATGAGCGACAGCGTGTCGAGCACCGGTCGGGTCCCGGGCACCACCACGAGGTCGCGCGCGACGTCGCGCAGGCGTCGCGGGACCCCGTCGGCCCGGCGGCTGGCCGTCAGGATGTCGCGGATGTGCACGAAGCCGACGATGTCGTCGACCGAGTCGCCGACGACCGGGTAGCGCGAGTGCGGCTGGTCGGCGACCCGCAGGACGGCCTCCTCGACGGTCAGCCCGGCGTCGAGGAAGCTGACCTCGGTGCGGGGGATCATCACCTCGCTGACCACGCGGTCGGTCGCGGCGAAGGCGTCGCTGAGCAGGCGCCGCTCCTCGTCGGTCAGCGTGCTGGTGGTGCGCACCATGTCCCGCAGCTCCTCCTCGCTGACCTCGTCGTCGGCCTGGCGGGGGTCGACGCCGAGCAGCCGGACGACGGCGTTCGTCGACACCGAGAGCAGCCAGATCAGCGGACGTGTCAGCGCCGCGAGGCGGTCGAGCACCGGGGCGGTCGTCAGGGACACCGCCTCCGGGTTCTGCAGGGCCAGGCGCTTGGGCACCAGCTCCCCGGCGACCAGGGAGAGGTACGAGACGAACGCGGTGACGAGGATCAGCGCGACCGTCGCCGCGAGGGCCACCGGGAGGCCGAGGCCGGTCAGGCCGGGCTCGAGCCGGCCCGCGAGCGTCGCGCCGCCGTAGCTGGAGGCGAAGAACCCGGTGAACGTGACCCCGATCTGCACCGCGGACAGGAAGCGGTTGGAGTCACCTCGCAGCCGGGCCACCGCACGGCCCCGCGTCCCCTCCTCGGCCAGCGCGGCGACCCGGCCCGAGCGCAGCGACACCAGCGCGATCTCGGCGGCCGCGAAGAAACCGCCGACGAGCACGAACAGCAGGACCAGGCCGATCTCGAGCGCGACGTCCACACCGGTGATCCTCCCAGGTGGCACCGACATCGCCGCCGGAAGCGGACGGACCGGACATCAGGGGAGCCCGACGACCTGCCCGACGGTGTGGCGTTCCTGCCACTGGACGCCAGCAACGACGCTTCGCTGTCGCGGGGTGACAGCGAAGCGCCGTTGCTGCCAGGAGGGGGGTGCCCCTACGTCGACGTGGTCTCGTAGTCCCGGCGCGGTGTGTGGTGGTCGGCGGGGACCGTCGGGGTCGGCACCGGGGCGGTCGCGTCGTCCGGCGTCTCGTCGGGGAACGCGTCGAGGCTGGGCAGGTCGGCGAGCGACTCACGCAGCGTCGCCAGCTGGTTGGTCACGCGGGCGCGCAGCCGACGGATCTCGGCGACCTCGCCGTCCGCGTCGCGCAGGCGGCGGCGGGCCTCCTCCGAGGCGTCGCGCAGCTGCTTCTCGGCGCGCGACCGGGCGTCCGCCTCGCTGCGGGCGAGGACCCGCATCGACTCGGTGCGCCGCGAGGCCATCGCGATCTCGAAGTCCTCCTCGACCTGCGCGCGGCGGGCGCGGGACTCCTCGTCGAGCCGACGGCGCTCGTTCTCGGCCTCGGTGCGGATGCGGGCGGCGTCGGCGCGGGCGGCGTCCATCAGCCCACGGTGCTCGTCCTCCATCTCGGCGCGACGACGCTCGTTGTCCGCGAGCCCCGCGTCGTAGCGGGTGCGCGTCTCGGCCGCGGCGGCCTCGGCGGCGTCGTGCGTCTCCTGCGCCTGCCGACGGGCCTCCTCGCTGGTGTTCCGCGCGTAGTCGTCGGCGTCGGTGATCGTCCGGGTGGCCTGGTCCTCGGCCTCGGCGATCGTGCGGCGGGCACGCTCGTCGGCCTCCTCCCGGGTGCGCCGGGCGGCCTGCTCCGCCGAGGAGCGCATCTCGCGGGCCTCGTCCTGGGCCAGGCGGAGCATGCGCTGCAGCCGCTCGGAGAGGCCCTCCATCGAGTCCGGCGGCGCGGCCAGGCGGTCGATCTGGGCGCGGAGCTCCTCGACGTGCGCCCGCGTGCGGTCGAGCGCCCGGGCGAGCTCCGAGGCCTGCGCCACCGCGGCGTCCCGGTCGGCGGTGAGGATGCGCAGGTCGGCCTCGACCCGGTCGAGGTGTTCCTCCACCTGGCCCCGGTCGTACCCCCGACGTACGACGTCGAAGCCGGTGCCCAGAGGCAGCAGGTCACGGTCTCCCGACGGCATCTGCCCAGGTTACTAGGGCCCTTCGCGACACGGCCACGGTCGGGTGACGGACACGCCGCTCCCGCCCGGATCGGTACCGGTCACACGGTCGGGTGAGTCCGGTCACCTGCACCGGGCCGTCGTCGGGAAGGGGCCCGGAAACGCACGAACGGCACTCTCGCAGCATCTACATGCGCGAAAGTGCCGTTCGCTCGGAGCGGGAGAAGGGACTACTGGCCGCGGAAGCGGTTGATGCCCTCCAGGTGCTGCTCGCGCAGCTCCGGGTTGGTGACGCCGAGGCCCTCCTCGGGGGCGAGGCAGAGGACGCCGACCTTGCCCTGGTGGGAGTTGTGGTGGACGTCGTTGGCGGCCTCGCCGGTGTCCTCGAGCGCGTAGCTCTTGGAGACCGTCGGGTGGATCTTGCCCTGGGCCACCAGGCGGTTCGCCAGGTAGGCCTCCTTGTAGTTCGCGAAGTGCGACCCGATGATCCGCTTGAGGTTCATCCACAGGTAGCGGTTGTCGTACTGGTGCATGAAGCCCGACGTCGAGGCGCAGGTGACGATGGTGCCGCCGCGCTTGGCGACGTAGACCGACGCGCCGAAGGTCTCGCGGCCCGGGTGCTCGAAGACGATGTCGGGGTCGTCGCCGCCGGTCAGCTCACGGATCTTCGCGCCGAACCGCTTCCACTCGCGGGGGTCCTGGGTCTCGGGGTCGGACCAGAACTTGTAGCCCTCGGCGGAGCGGTCGATGATCAGCTCGGCGCCCATCTTGCGGCAGAGTTCGGCCTTCTCCGGGGAGGAGACCACGCAGACCGGGGTGGCGCCGCCGTTGAGCGCGAACTGGGTGGCGTAGGAGCCCAGGCCGCCCGACGCGCCCCAGATCAGGACGACGTCGCCCTGGGTCATGTTCGCGCCGTGCGGGCTGACCAGCTGGCGGTAGGCGGTGGAGTTGACCAGCCCGGGGGAGGCGGCCTCCTCCCAGGTGAGGTGGTCCGGCTTGGGCATCAGCTGGTTGGTCTTGACCAGGGCCATGTCGGCGAGGCCGCCGAAGTTGGTCTCGAAGCCCCAGATCCGCTGCTCGGGGTCCATCATCGTGTCGTCGTGCCCGGCGGGGCTCTCGAGCTCCACCGAGAGGCAGTGCGCGACGACCTTGTCGCCCGGCTTCCACATCTGCACGCCCGCGCCGACCTTGAGCACGACGCCGGCGAGGTCGGAGCCGACGACGTGGTAGGGCAGGTCGTGGCGCTTCGCGAGGTCGGAGATGCGGCCGTAGCGCTTGAGGAAGCCGAAGGTGGACACCGGCTCGAAGATCGAGGTCCACACGGTGTTGTAGTTGATGGCGCTGGCCATGACGGCGACGAGGGCCTCGCCGGGCGCGACCTCGGGCGTCGGGACGTCGTCGAGGTGCAGCGACTTGCGGGGATCCTTCTCCTGGGCGGGCATCCCGGCGAACATGTCGGCCTCGTCGGCGTGCACCGTGATGCCCCGGTAGGACTCGGGGACGGTCATGGAGCCGATGCCGGCCAGATCGTCGGCGAGGATGGCGTCGCGGATTTCCTGCACTGGTCTTGCCT
This sequence comes from Actinomycetospora sp. CA-084318, assembly GCF_050955885.1. Lineage (NCBI taxonomy): Bacteria > Bacillati > Actinomycetota > Actinomycetes > Pseudonocardiales > Pseudonocardiaceae > Actinomycetospora > Actinomycetospora sp. CA-084318. The sequence goes on along the minus strand of NZ_CP192098.1, from coordinate 4,705,878 downwards.
CCGGGGTGGTCGGGTGCGGTGAGGCTACCGACGAGTAGCTAGGGCGAGAAGGGTGACGTGCGTCAGTGTCCGGCGGCCGGTTGGACCAGCTCGACGAGCACGCCCCCGGCGTCCTTCGGGTGGACGAAGTTCACGCGGGAGTCGGCGGTGCCGCGCCGGGCCTGCTCGTAGAGCAGCCGGACACCCTTCTCCCGAAGCTTCGCGGCGGTGTCCTCCACGTCGCGCACCCGGTAGGCGACCTGCTGCAGGCCGGGACCGTTGCGGTCGATGAACTTCGCGATGGTGGACTTCTCGTCCAGCGGCGCCAGCAGCTGGATCGCGGTCCCGGACGGGTCGTCGGGCGCGTGCAGCATCGCCTCGCGCACGCCCTGCTCCTCGTTGGTCTCGGTGTGCGTCGCCTCGAGACCCAACGTGCGGGCGTACCAGGCGATGGCCTCGTCGAGATCCGGGACGGCGATGCCGACGTGGTCCACGGCCACGATGCCGATCGCTGCGTCGAGCTGTGCAGTCATGCTCGGGACAGTAAGCGTCTGAATCGCAACACCAAGCAGGTGACGGCCACCACCCCGACCTCGGGCGGGTGACCCTGTCCGGACGGCCCGGTCCTGCCACGATCGGCGCCGTGCCCGACCTCGCCGACCTCGTCTCCCGCGCCCGCGAGGGCTCGCCGCGCGCCGTCGCCCAGCTCGTCTCCATGGTCGAGGACGGTGGCCCGGCGGTGCGCGAGCTCGCCGCCGCGCTCGCCCCGCATGCCGGGCACGCGCTGGTGGTGGGCCTGACCGGCTCCCCCGGGGTGGGGAAGTCGACGACGACGTCCGCGCTGGTCGGCGAGCTCCGCCGGACCGGACGGCGGGTGGGGGTGCTCGCCGTCGACCCGTCCTCCCCGTTCTCCGGCGGGGCGCTGCTCGGCGACCGGGTGCGGATGAGCGAGCACGCCACCGACCCCGGCGTGTTCATCCGGTCGATGGCCACCCGCGGGCACCTCGGCGGACTCTCCGCGGCGGCCCCGCAGGCGCTGCGCGTGCTCGACGCGGCGGGGTGCGACGTGGTGCTGGTGGAGACCGTGGGCGTGGGGCAGTCGGAGGTCGAGGTGGTGGCCCTCGCGGACACCACGGTGGTGCTCCTCGCGCCCGGCATGGGCGACGGCATCCAGGCGACCAAGGCCGGGGTCCTCGAGATCGCCGACGTGTTCTGCGTGAACAAGGCCGACCGGGAGGGCGCGGAGGCCACCGTCCGCGAGATCGAGAACGCGATGGCGATGGGGCGGCGGGGGACCGGGCCGCAGTGGCGCGCCCCCGTCGTCCGGACGGTCGCCGCCGCCGGCCGCGGCATCGACGACCTGCTCGCCGCCGTCGACGCGCACCGGGCGTGGATGGACGAGCGCGGACGCGGCGACGAGGGGCGACGACGCCGCGCCCGGGCCGAGATCGAGGCGATCGCGCTGGCCGACCTGCGGGCGCAGCTGCGGGCGGTCTCGGGTTCCGCCGCGCTCGACACCCTGGCCGCGGGGGTCGCGGCCGGGGACCTCGACCCCTTCGCCGCCGCCGACCGGCTGCGTTCGGCGGCCGAGGTTGACGGGGGGTGAGTCTATGGTCCGCCCCTGAGGAGAGGGGGTGGCCGTGCTGTGTTGGTGGGTGGTCACCGTCATGGCCCTGCTGCAGGGGGCGGACTACGCGGGGCGGTGGCGCCGGTCGCGGCGTCGGCGCCGCGGGGCGCACCGCGGGCGGCGGGGCGCGATGCGGGAGTGGCCGTGAGGCCCTCAGCGCACGCCGACGGTGGGGAGTGCGTCGGTCAGCCACGGGATGACGATGGTGACGGTGGGGACCACCACCAGCGCCACCGCCGCGAGGTAGGTGCCGACGGCGAGGGCCCGGCCGCCGTGCACGCAGTCGCGGATGCGCTCGAGTCGCTCGACGACGTCGGTGCCGTACCCGGCGCGGTCGCTGGAGGCGAAGGCGTCCAGGGCGCCGGCCATCGCGTCGTCGCCGACGCGGCGGCGACCCGCGTCGTCGGCGAGCATCTCGAGCAGGAGCGCCACGGCGTCGCGGGCCTCGCGGCTGCGCACGATCACCGGGAAGGCCCGGTGCAGGGCGGTGAAGCCCTCGCGGACGAGGTCGTGCCGGGCGGCGAGGTGGGCCTGCTCGTGGGCGATCACCGCGGTGAGCTCCTTCGGGCAGAGCGTCTCGAGCGCGGCGCCGGTGACCACGACGCGGCCCTCCCGCCCGACCCGGCCCGGCACGCAGTACGCGAACGGGACGGCCCCGTCGAGCACCCGCAGCACCGTGCCCGCGCGCAACGAGCCGCCCGCGTCGACCTCCTCGGCCCGCGCGAGCAGGTCGATCATGTCCCGGTGGCGGGCGCGGCGGACCCGGGTGCGCACGGCCAGCAGGACGAGCACCACCACCAGGCGCACGACGATGAGCCCGGCGAGCACCGCCGCGACGCCGACCGCGGTCGCGAGGGCGATCCCGGTCCGCTCCTCGGGGTGGAAGAAGACCCGCAGCAGGGCCTCGGGTGCCGCCAGGGCGCTGCCCACGGCCGCGAGGACGGCGGCGACCGCCACCGACTGCCAGAGCACGATCGCGGCGCGCGGCACGGACCGGGTCCACCGCGCCCGGGCCAGGAGGGCGGGCACGGGCCCGGCGAGCACGAGGGCGAGCCCCGTCAGCCACACCGACGCCATGGGACGTCAGTGTGGCGCCTGCGTGGCCGGTCTCACGACTCGGGTGATCGGTCCGCCGGGCGCGGCGTGCCCTGCGCGGGCGTGTCGAGGGCCTTGCGCAGGGCCTCGGCCTCCGCCGGGCCGACCCGGTCGACGAAGGCCACCAGCGCGGCCGTGCGGTCCTCGCCGACGTCGCCGAGCGCGTCGAGCATCAGCTCGGCCGCCATCTGCTCGCGGCTGGAGGCGGCGGCGTAGCGGTAGGCCTTGCCGTCCCGTTCCTGCCTGACCAGCCCTTTCTTCGCCAGACGGCCGAGGACGGTCATCACGGTGGTGTACGCGAGCTCGCGTTCCAACCGGTCGTGGACGTCCCGCACCGTGAGCGGCTCCTCGGCCGACCACAGCTGGGCCATGACCGCGCGTTCGAGCTCTCCGAGGGCCACGCGGAGGAGTGTACCCAGCGACACGATGTGTCAACGACTCATGTCGTACTACCGTCGGTCGTAGGTACTACGAAGCGTCGTAGTCGACAGGAGGTCGGGTCGTGACCGCACTGGAGCTCTCACGCCTGCAGTTCGCCGTCGTCACCGTCTACCACTACCTGTTCGTCCCGCTGTCGATCTCGCTCTCGGCGTTGACGGCGGGCCTGCAGACGGCGTGGTGGCGCACCGGGGACGAGCGGTACTCGCGGGCCACCCTGTTCGCGGGGAAGCTGCTGATGGCCACCTTCGCCGTGGGCGTGGTGACCGGGCTGGTCCAGGAGTTCCAGTTCGGGCTCTCCTGGTCGGCGTTCGCGCAGTACTACGGCGACGTCTTCGGCCCGACGCTGGCCATCGAGGGCATGCTCGCGTTCTTCCTCGAGGCCACGTTCCTGGGCCTGTGGTGGTTCGGCCGCGACCGGCTGCGCCCCGGGCTGCACCTGGCCACGATCTGGGTGGTCGCGGTCGGCACCCTCATCTCGGCCTACGTCATCCTCGCGGCCAACGCCTTCATGCAGCACCCGGTCGGCGCGACGATCGACCCGGAGACCGGCCGCGCCGTGCTCGGCAGCTTCGGGGCCCTGCTGACCAACCCCGTCGTCGTCGCCTCGTTCCCGCACACGATCGCGGGCGCCTTCATGGCCGGCGGCGGACTGCTCATGGCCATCGGGATGTGGCGCCGCTGGGCCCGGCCCGCCGACGCCGAGGACGAGCCGGTGCGCGGCACCTGGCGCCTCCTCGCCCGCGCCGGCGCCTGGACCACCCTGGTCGGCGGCGCCGCCGTGAGCCTCACCGGCGACGTGCTGGGCAAGGTGATGACCGAGGTCCAGCCCATGAAGATGGCCGCCGCGGAGGCGCTCTACGAGACCACCTCGCACGCCCCGTTCAGCCTCTTCGCCGTCCAGCTGCCCGGTATGGAGCAGCCGTGGTCGCTCGACGTCCCGTGGCTGCTCAGCTTCCTCGCCACCGGCGACCCGACCGCCACCGTCCAGGGCATCGACGACCTGCAGCGCCAGTACGAGCTGCAGTTCGGCCCCGAGGACTACACGCCGTGGATCCCCGTCGCCTACTGGACGTTCCGCCTCATGATCGGGCTCGGCGTCGTCGCCGCCGGGGTCGCCGCCTACGTCCTTTGGCGCACGCGGCGGGGCCGCGACTTCACACCCACGTGGTTCGCCGACCGCTGGCTGCTGCGCTTCCTGTGGACGCTGCCCGTGCTGCCCACCGCCGCCGCGACGTTCGGCTGGCTGTTCACCGAGACCGCCCGCCAGCCCTGGCTCGTGTTCGGCCTGTTCCAGACCCGCGACGGCGTCTCGCCCACCCTCACCCCCGTCGAGCTCGTCGCCTCGTTGGCCGGGTTCGCGCTGGTCTACGGCGTCCTGGCGGTGGTCTGGGTCCGCCTCGTGCTGCACGTCTCGCGCCGGGAGCCGGCGACGCTGCACCCGGCGCCGCAGCGCGAGGAGACCCCCGAGCCGGCCCTGGAGATGAGCTACTGATGGAGATCCTCTGGTTCGCGCTGGCGATCCTCTGCTGGGTGCTGTTCTTCGCCCTCGAGGGCTTCGACTTCGGCGTCGGCATGCTCGCCCCGGTCCTCGGCCGCGACGACCACGAGCGCGGCGCGGCGATCCGCACCGTGGGGCCCGTCTGGGACGGCAACGAGGTCTGGCTGGTCGCCGCGATCGGCGTGACCTTCGCGGCGTTCCCCGACTGGTACGCCGCCCTGCTCTCCGGGCTCTACCTGCCGATGGTGCTGGTGCTGCTCGCCCTCGCGGCGCGCGGTGTGGCCATCGAGTTCCGCGGCAAGGTCGACACCCCGGCCTGGCGCCGGCGTTGCGAGATCACGCTCGCGGTCTCCTCGTTCCTGACGGCGGGTCTGTTCGGTGCCGTCGTCGCCGTCGCGACGACGGGCCTCGCGCTCGACCCGGGCGGCGCCGTCGTCGGGACCGGCCTGGAACGCACGCTCGGCCCGCTGCTGTCGTGGCCGGCCCTCGCCGGCGCGGTGCTCGGCGTCCTCGCCGCGCTCGTGCAGGGCGCGACGTTCCTGGGCCTGCGCACCACCGGGCCGGTCCGGGTGCGGGCGCGGCGCACGGCCGTCGGGTCGGCGGTGGCGGCGGGGGTGGTCGCCGCGGGCGTCGGCGTGGCGGTCGGTGGCACCACGATGCTGTTCGCCGTGGTCGTCGCCCTGCTCGCGGTCGTCACGGCCGTCGCCGCGGCCTCCGGGTACGAGGGGGCGGCGTTCGCGGCGGCGACCCTCGGGGTGGTGGGCGCCGTGGTCGCGGCGTTCACCGCGCACGTGCCGGTGGTCCTGCCCTCGACCCTCGACCCGGCCGCGTCGCTGACGATCTCCGGGGCGGCGGCGTCGCCGTACGCGCTGACGGTGATCACGGTCGGCGCGGTGCTGATCCTGCCCGGCGTGGTGGCCTACCAGGCGTTCTCGTACTGGGTGTTCCGCCGTCGGGTGGCCAGCGAGCGGGTGGCGTGATGGCGGGCCGCGGGCCGGTCGACGTCCGGCTGCTGCGCCTCGCCCGGCCCGCGCTGCCCGGGGTGGCGGCGCAGGTGGTGCTGGGGGTCGTCGGCGCGGTGGCGGACGCGGCGGCGCTCGTCGCGGCGGGTCTGCTCGTGGCGTCGCTGGTCGGCGGGGAGCGGCCGACGACCGAGATCGCGTGGTTGGTGGGCGCCGTCGTGGTGCGTGCGCTCGTCGCCACGCTGGCGCCGCGGGTCGCGGCCGGCACCGCGACCCGGGTGGTGGAGCCGCAGCGCGAGCGGCTGCTCGACGCCCGCGACCCGGAGGCCGAGCGCCGCGACCCGGGCGCGACCCGTCGTCGGGAACTCGCCGCCGGCGGCATCGACGACCTCCGCGCGTGGTTCACCTCGTACCTGCCCGCGCTCGTGCTGGCTGCCGTGCTGCCGCCGCTGGTGCTGGTCGGGCTGTTCGTGGCGGACGTGTCGTCGGCCGTGATCGTGCTGCTCACGCTGCCGCTGCTGCCGGTGTTCGCGGCGCTGATCGGCTGGGTCACCGAGCGCCGGGCGGCCGCGCAGTGGGCGGCCGGGGAGCGGTTGTCGGGCCACGTCCTCGACGTCGTCGTCGGGCTCGCGACCCTGCGCCTGTTCGGGCGGGCGCGCCGCCAGGTGGACGAGGTCGCGCGGACCGGCGAGGCGCACCGGCGGGCGAGCGCATCGGTGCTGCGGGTGGCGTTCCTGTCGACGACCGCGCTGGACCTGGTGGCGACCGTGTCGGTCGGCCTGGTCGCCGTGTCGGCCGGCCTGCGGGTGGTCGACGGCTCGCTCGGCCTCGCCCCGGCCCTCGTCGCGATCCTGCTCGCGCCCGAGGCGTACCGGCCGATCCGCGAGGTCGGGGCGCGGTTCCACGAGGTGGCGCGGGCGTCGGAGGTGGCCTCCGGCCTCGTGAGCACCGTTCCGTCCTGCGGCGCCGTCGTCTCCGCACGGGGTGTCCGCGCCACCTCGGTCCGCGTCCGCTACCCGCAGCGGCGGACCGACGCGCTCGCGCTGGACACGCTCGTCGTCGAGCCGGGCGAGGTGGTGGCGTTGGCGGGGGAGTCCGGCGCCGGGAAGACGACGCTGCTCCGCGTGCTGGCGGGCGCGATCCGGGCCGACGAGGGCACGGTCGAGGTCGGCGGGCCCGTGCAGTACCTGCCGCAACGCCCGACGCTGCCGCACGCGCGCACCGTCGCCGACGCGATCGGGACCACCGACCCCTCGGTCCTGGCCGCGCTGGACCTGCCGTTCGGGCCGGACGCGTCGCTGGCCGAGGAGGGCGGGTCGGTCTCCGCCGGCCAGCGCGAGCGGTTGGCGCTCGCCCGCGTGCTCGCGGCGCTCGAGGCGGAGCCCCGCCAGACGGTGCTGCTCGACGAGCCGACCGCCCACCTCGACGCCGGCACCGAGGCGCGGGTGCTGGCGCTCCTGCGGGCGGCCGCCGGTCGCGGGGCGGCAGTGCTGCTCGTCGCGCACCGGCCGGCTGCCCTGGCGGCGGCGGACCGGGTGGTCACGGTGGCGCGTCCAACAGCCACCACCGATCCGCGTGAGGGGAACCCTCAGCACGCTAGAGCGCTCGAGGGTTCCCCTCACGCGTCGGGGTCGAGTTCTCGTCGCCAGTTCTCGACGATGGCCGGGGTCGCCCTGGGCGCGGGGTCGGTGCTCGCCGGGCTCGTGCTGACCGCGGCGTCGACCTGGCTGATCGTGCGCGCCGACGCGCGACCGCCGGTGCTGACCCTGTCGATCGCGGTCGTGATCGTGCGGGGCACGGCCGTGCTGCGGCCGCTCCTGCGCTACCTCGAACGGCTCGTCGTCCACGACGACGCGCTGTCCCGCGTCGCGGGCTGGCGGCGGGCGCTCGTCGCCGTGCTCGTCGACCGGGTGCCCGGCGCGGTGGCCGGTCGGCGGGGCGACCTGCTGGCCCGGGCGGTCGGCGACGTCGACGTGCGACTCGACGGCCTCGTCCGCGGCCGGCAGCCGGTGCTGGTCGCGGTCGTGGTGGCGCCGCTGGTGCTCCTGGTCGCCTGGCTCTCCGTCCCCGCGACGCTGCCCGCGCTGGTCGTGGGGCTCGGGGTGGCCGGCGTCGTGGTCCCGCTGCTCGCCGTGGTGGCCACGCGCCGCGACGGGCCCGCGCTCGATCGGGCCGGCGACCGGCTCCAGGCCGCGGTCGTCGAGACCCTCGCCGCCCGGGAGGAGCTCGCCGTGCGTGACCGCGACGACGTGCTCGCCGTGCCCCGGGCGCGCGTCGCAGCGCTGGACCGGGCCCGTCGGCGGGCGGCCGTGCACGAGGGCCTCCTCGACGGGGTCGCCCACCTCGCGCTCGGCGTCACCACCGTCGGGGCCGCCCTCGCCGCGGTGTCGCTCGACGCGTCGCCGGAGCTCGTCGGCATCGTCGTGCTGCTCCCGACCGCCCTCGCCGGGACCGTCCTCGCCCTGCCCGCCGCGGCGCGCGCCCTCGTGCGGGGCCGTCAGGCGCGGGCGCGGATCGACGCGCTCGCCGCAGTGCCGCCGCCGGCCTCCGAGCCGGATGTCAGCACTGGCGCGCTGCTGACGTCAGAGGTGCGGACGGCGCCACTCACGCATGGGCGCCCCGACGATGGCGCGTTGCTCCCACTGGGTGCGCGCAGAACGCCATCGTCGATCCGGATCCGCGACCTCGCCGCGGGCTGGGGTGCCCAGCAGGCCCTGCGCGGTGTCGACCTCGACCTGCCGCCCGGAGCCCGGGTCGCGGTGAGGGGTGCGTCGGGGTCGGGCAAGTCGACCCTGGCGGCCGTCCTGCTCGCGTTCCTCGACCCGTCGTCGGGAACCGTGACGATCGACGGCGCCGACGTGCGCGACCTCCCCGGGGACGAGGTGCGGCGCCGGATCGGGCTCCTCGGCGACCACGACCACGTCTTCACCGCCTCCGTGCGCGCCAACCTGCGCCTCGCCGCCCCCGACGCCGACGACGACCGGCTGCACGCGGCCCTGCGTCGGGTGCACCTGGAGGGGTGGGTCGACTCGCTCGGGGAGGGGCTCGACACCGTGATCGGCCCCGGCAGCATCTCGGGCGGGGAGCGCCGTCGGCTCGCCGCCGCCCGGCTCGTCCTCGCCGATCAGGGCGTGTGGATTCTCGACGAGCCGACCGAGGGACTCGACGTGGCCACCGCGCAGGCGCTGATGGCCGACCTGCTCGCCGGCGACCGCACGGTCCTGCTCCTCGCGCACCGCCCGGAGGGCCTCGACCGGATGGACACGGTGCTCGACCTCGTCGACGGCCGGCTCCGACCCCGCTCCGGAGCACTCGTCGCGGCGAGCTGACCGGCGACCGCTAGGCGAAGTCGCCCGCGGCGTGCCGGACGCGGGCGAGGAGCCCGAACAGGGTGCGGGCCTCGTCGGGGGCGAGGCCGACCAGCCCGAAGTCGACCGTCGTCACCGCGGCCGTCGCCTCCTCGCAGCGGCGGCGGCCGGCGTCGGTGATCTCGACGAGGGTCGTGCGCTTGTCCGTGGGGTGCGGGGTCCGGCGGACGAGCGCGGCGCCCTCGAGACGGTCGACGATGTTGGTGATCGACGTCGGGTGCAGCTGCAGCCGCTGGCCCATGAGGTTCATCGGCAGCGCGCCGTGGCGGGAGAAGGTCAGGAGCACGAGCGCCTCGAAGCGGGCGAAGGTCAGCTCGTGCGGGCGCAGCGCGGCGTCGACGGCCTGCTGCAGGATCTGCTGCACGCGGAAGACGCTCGTGGTGGCCGCCATCGTGGTCGCGTCGCCGATCTTGTCCGACCAGATCGCGGCGGCTCGCTCGATGGGGTCGAACGGCAACGGGTCGGACGCGGGCATCGGCGGGAATCTAGCAGGATGATGGACCCGTGATCGTTGCGTTCAGCGTGGCCCCGAGCGGCGGGGAGTCCGATTCGGTGAGCGAGGCCGTGGCGGCGGCGGTGCGGGTGGTCCGCGAGTCCGGCCTGCCGCACGAGACCTCGTCGATGTTCACCTCGATCGAGGGCGAGTGGGACGAGGTGATGGACGTGGTGAAGCGGGCGACGGAGGCCGCCGGGCGCTACGGCAGCCGCGTGTCGCTCGTGCTCAAGGCGGACATCCGCCCCGGCTGGAGCGGGCAGATGGCCGCGAAGGTGGCACGGGTCGAGGAGCATCTGTCGAGCTGGCAGGATTGATCCCGTGGCACGCCCCGATCCCCGTCAGGCCGCGCAGGCGGCTGCCCTGTCCTCGGCCATGGCCGGGGCCGTCGACCTCTCCGGGCTGAAGGCCCGCGCCGAGCAGCGGTCCGCGCAGCAGGCGCGCCCGGCCGCGCCCGCCGCGCCGCCCGGTGACGGCGCGGCCCCCCCGGCCCCGGCGGCAGGCTCCTTCGTCATCGACGTCACCGAGGACACCTTCCAGACCGAGGTCCTCGAGCGGTCGATGACCGTGCCCGTCGTCGTGGACCTCTGGGCCGAGTGGTGCCAGCCGTGCAAGCAGCTCTCCCCGACGCTGGAGAAGCTCGCCGCCGAGGGCAACGGCGCCTGGATCCTCGCCAAGGTCGACGTCGACGCGAACCCCCGCATCGCGCAGATGTTCCAGGTGCAGTCGATCCCGACGGTGTACGTCGTGGTCGCCCAGCAGCCGGTCACCTCCTTCTCCGGGGTGCAGCCGGAGGAGCAGCTCCGCGGCTGGGTCGCCCAGATCCTCGACGCGCTGCGCGACCGCATGCCCGGCATCGCCGAGGCCGAGGCGCGTGGCCCGGCGCAGGAGGGCTCGGCCGAGCCCGTGCCCGAGCCCGAGGACCCGCGCTTCACCGCCGCCGAGGACGCCCTCGAGCGCGGTGACTACGACGCCGCGATCGCCGCCTACGAGCAGATCCTCGCCGTCGAGCCGGCCAACGCCGAGGCGCAGGCCGCGCTCTCGCAGGTCCGGTTCATGGCCCGCGCCGAGTCGGCCGACCCGTCGGCGATCGCCGCTGCGGACGCCGCGCCGGACGACGTCGCCGCGCAGAAGGCCGCCGCCGACGCCGAACTCGCGGGCGGTCAGGTCGAGGCCGCGTTCGACCGGCTGGTGAAGACCGTCCAGCGCACCGCCGCCGAGGACCGCGACGCGGCCCGCGAGCACCTGGTGTCGCTCTTCGAGCTCTTCGCGCCGGACGACCCGCGGGTCACCACGGCCCGCCGCGCCCTGGCCCGCGCGCTCTACTAGAAGTCTTCCCGACCACCGCTCTTCCTGGGGCCGTACTCGTCGGTGCGTCCGTAGCCGGAGGCATACGGCCCGTACTCAGTGGATGCCGGTCCGTACTCGACAGCAGCGGTTCCGCATCCAACCGAAGCGGGGCCGTACTCGGTCGAGGGGCCGTACTCGGTCAGGGGGCCGTACTCGGTCGAGGGACGGTACTCGGTCGAGGGAGGGTACTCGGTCGAGGGACCGTATCTGGCCGACGGCCCGTATCCAGCGCTCAACGGTCCGTACTCTGTCGAGGTTACGTACGCGCTCGACGGTGCGGGTTCCGCGAACGGTGCCGTCGCACTCGCCGGGACGCGGTCGTCCGCCGTGACGGGACCCGTCCATCGACCCTGGAGTCGGCGGCAGTGCCGCCACCAGCCGACACCAGCGAGCGCGAGGAGCACGGCCGCGCCGCCGAGACCCATCAGGGTCCACGGCGGGCCCGGCGGGGGCGCCTTCGTGACCGCCCCCAACCAGTACTGCCCGCTCGGGTCCCGGCTCTGCTCAGTGAACGACTGCTTGACAGTCTCGGTCAGGCCCGGCGGGGCCGGTGTCGTGTCCCGGACGAGCTCGACGGCGCCCAGGTCGATCCCGCCCTGGATGACGGAGTAGGTGGTGCTGCCGATGGTCACGTCGTCCCGGTACTCGCCGTTGAAGAACGACTGCCGATATTGCTCGAACTCCTCCTGCGGCGTCCACGAGGTGCGCAGGGCCCATGGCGTTATGTCGCCGGTGTTGACGAGGTTGCCGAACTCGGTGTGGTGGCTCGCGCTGCGCTGGCGATACCACTCGGCGGCGACGCGGGCGTAGTAGACCTGCCGCAGCGCGGCGTAGCGCGGGTCCTCGTTGACCTCGCGCTGCATCTCAGGCAGCACCACGCTGCGGACGAGAGCGTCCTCTCGGGCGGCGACGTCGGGCGGCGGCGGAGTGCACTGCCCGGCGGCGGCACCGACGTCGGCCCGTTCGGTCTGCACGACGAGCGGCGCCTTCTCCACGTAGACGGCGTCGCCTTCCTCCCGGATCTCTGCAGGGCCGGGAACGATCCACGCCCGGGTCACGGCGCAGTAGGTGAGGACGTCGATCGCGTCGGGGGACGCCCAGAAGCGGTCGCCGGTCGGCGTATGGGGGCGGGTGAGGCGCCCCATCGAGCGCTTGAGCTCCAGGTCAGCGTCGAGCAGCACTCGCCCGACGTCGGTGCGGCCCAGGTTCGGGTCGGTGACCTTGTCGGGCTGGTTCGGGTTGAGGTTCACCCAGAAGGCGTCCGGGCGCAGGCTCAACCACACGAAGAACGCGTCGGAGGCCCGCTGCGTCGCCGCGGTCCCGGTCCCGGTCCCCGGCGAGCTGCCCGGGCCGACGGCGTTCGCGCTGAACGCGTACCGGGTCGGCGCGCCCGTGCTGCCGTCGGAGAGGTAGCGCAGGCTCAGGGAGCTGAAGTCGATTCCGCCGGGGTTCGACACGTCGGCCACGCTGTCCGCCGCCGGGCCCTGCGCCGTCACCTGGCTGTTCCGACCGGCCAGCAGCTGGTGGCTGTCCTCCTCGGGCTCTGGCTCGGGCTCGGCAGCTGCGGCGGCGCCGCCGGCCTGAGGGACGGGTCGTGGCCTGGTCGGTGCGGAGCCTCCGGAACCCCTGGAAGACGGTGGAGGATTCGCCGGGTTGATCTCCTCGACCGGGATCTCGATACGGTTGTCCGTCTTGTTCCCGGTCGTCAGGTTCGTGACGATGATGAGCGTCGGCTTCTCGTCGCCGACCTCGTCCTGGATCCACTGGTAGACGTTCAGGTCCTTGAACACCTGGACGATTTGGTCACGATCGGCGCGGTCCAGCCCGCGAAGGGCCCCGCTCTCGAACTTCAGGTGCAGCTCCGTCTTCGCGTCCTCATAGACCGGCGAGCTGTTCTTCGCTGTTCGGAGCTGTTGACTCCCCTTCCGGACGTGTCGCTTGACGTAATCCACATTGCTGGTGCGCATGGTCTTAATCTCCATGAGCACCGGGGGAATGCCTGGATCCTTGACCGGGTCGTACGTCAGGATCAGGTCCGCCGTGGCTCCCCGATGGTCCGTGTCCACGGCGATCGATTGTGGGAAGACGCGCTTCCCGTTGATAATCCGTCCTTCGGTCTCGCGCGCGGCCGCCTCGATGTGACGCCGCCATCCCGCCTTATTGTCGGCGCCGTGAAATTTCTCCAGGATGGTGTAGACGGCTTGACGGCGAGAGACTTCGCCGCTGCGTAGGAGCTGCAGGAGCGGCGCCATGACCGAGGTGCCGGCCTCCGGGAACGCCCATCCCGCGGCCTCTCGAGCCTTGCGCTCCTCCAACGGCGTGTCGTTCTCTTTGCCGTCCCGGTTCGGCGGCCCCAGGTCCGCGGTCATCCAATGGACGAACTCGTCGACGTCGGCGCGCTCGGAGGGCACGCCGTCCTCGCTCGCGCGCGCGCCGGCCCGGGCGTCCCGGGCCGAACGGGCGGCCTGGTCGTGCACGGCTCCCAGGTCCTGCGGACTGGGCTGCGTGACGCTGGAGAGGTCGGCGCTCGGCACGACGGGACCGCCGGCGTCGTCCGGGCCGTCGGGGTCGTCCGGGGTGTCGGGCTCGTCGGCGTCGAGGCGCGTGACGAAGGCCCGCGGCGCCCACGGAGCCGCGAGCGGGATGGCCATCTGCAGCGGCGGGCCGCCCAACGTGGTCGGGACGACGACGAACCGGTTTCCGTTGGTCAGCTCCGTGCCCGGCCGACCGTTGACGACCCGGTCGCCGCCGCGCGCCCACCGGCCTCCGTCGGCCTGCAGCGCCGACGCCAGGGCCTTCGGGGTGAAGTCAGCAAGGGACAGGTGCGCGACCGCGTCCGGAGGAGGGTCAGCGACCCAGCTGTCGGCCACGCGCAAGTCGGTGACCGTGGACCCTTGCCACCACGCGACGTTGCCCCTCAGGAAGGTCCGGGCGCCGTCGCTCACCAGTTCCGCGGCCGCGCCGGACTCCCGGGCGAGGTCGGCGTGGGCGACCTCGTCGGCGGCCACGGTCATCACGACCGTCGTACGGGCGCCGCTCGCGTCCTCGACCGACCCCCGGAGCGTCACACCGGGCTGGGCGGCGAGCGCAGAGGCGGCATCGGTCACCGACCGTGCCGGTCCGCTCGCGACCCGGCCCACGACGATCGTCACGGTGGCGACGACCGCCACGACCACGACGATCGCGATCGTGATCCATGGCCAACGGTGGCCACGCAGGGACGCGACCACGCCGGCAGGTCTGTCCCCCATGCGGTCCCTCCCGACCCGTCCCCCCACAGCGGCGCGCCAACGGTGCCGCGTCGGGTGTGCGCCCGACCAACCGCGTGTCACCGTAGCGAGTTAACATTGCGAGGAGGAGGGGATCTTTCGTCGCTCTCCGTGGTTCCGTGCCGCCGTGTCCTCGGCGAGGGAGTTCGCGTGCGCAACCGCTGGAACGTCGAGAAGGACTCGGTGATCGGCTGGCTGGCGACGCTGGACGGGGACGTCCTGGGCGACGTCGTGCGCCTCGGTGAGGAGACCGGGGCGTATCGCGTCGTGACCGCGCCAGCCCTCGGATTCGACCGGAGCGTCGAGAGCAGGAGTTATTCGGAGTACCTGTCCGGCCGACCGGTCGATCCCGCTGCCCTGTCCGGGGTCGGGTCCGCGGCGTCCCGGATCGCGTATGTGAACCCGTCCGGCCTCGTGGTGGAGGACGACGTCGTGGAGCTCGGCGCGCTCCTGCCCGAGTCGCCGGGCCGGCGCCCGCGAGCCCCCCTGGAGCTGATGGCGCTCCGCCCCCCGCCGACAGCGAGGTTGTCGATCACCTCGTGTTCCGACATCTGGCTGCCGTGGTGCTCCGCATGGCACGAAGACGGGGCACACCGGGACGACCTGGCGGACAACCGTGAGCTGGCGGGACGGCACGCCCCGCGCCTGAACGCCTTCCTGACCAGGATCGCGGAGCTCGGGGACGTCGAGCTCGACCCGGAGTCCACCACTCCCCGTCTCGGGTTCCAGGTGACCGGTCGCGGGGTCCGTCTCGACGTAGAGAACCCGCGGGAACGGACCGTCTGGGAACGCTTCGGGGACCCTGGCTGGCCCGACCTCCTCGAGGCCGCGCGCCGGGCGGTCCGGCGAGCCGAGCAACACCCGGAGTCCGCCCCCTACCGCAGCGCCGTCGGACTGATTACCGACGCCATCGACCACCCGCTCTTCCGCGCCGACCACGACGTGGCCCGCGAGATCCTCCGGGCTGCGGCGGTGGGTTCGGTGCTCGACGGGTCGATGCGGGTGAAGGTGCTCGCCGGCGAGGTGCAGCACGTCTTCGAGCCCGAGGAAATTGCTCCGTGATCGGTACCGGGCGGCTTGGCTCGCCGCCCGGTAACCCTGCGCTGTCAGGTTCAGCGTCGACGGTAAGAACGGTGGCGAGGCAGTCCGACGGTGCCACTCGTTGAGGAGCGGCGAGCAACGCGGGCTTGTGTCACCTAGAGTGACAGTTCGACCCTTCTTTGAAGAGGTTCAGCGCTCGAGTTAGGCCAAACGAGCGAATTGATGTCTGCGGATACAAGTTCCAGTTACGCTTCTGGCGCTCAGCTCGATGTGACGGGGGCCTCGATCGCGCACTCAGGCGTGGTTGCGAGGTGGGCTGAGTGGACTAGCGGCGGCGGCCGTTGACGGGTTCGGACGCAGCCGGACGAACAAGTTCGGGACCAACAGGGGGAGTAGCGGATGGCGACGGGGGGCTCGGACCCGTTCGACTTCGGTCCACCGCCGACGCGGAGTGGCGATGACCGGTCGACGGACCCCTACGGTCCGTCTCCGACAGCGCCGTCCGGTCGCCCGACCGTCGATCAGTGGTCCGGCGGCTCGCAGGGCTTCGGCTGGGAAGGCGCATCCGCGTCGAGTTGGGGGCACAGCGGACAGACCTCGACGCTTCTCCCCACGGACACGGCCCGTGATGTCGGCCGCCCGCCGATGGCACTGCTCGCGCCCCCGGTTGTCCTAGGCCTCGTGGGTGCCCTGATCGCGTTCCTGCTCGGGGTGACCGTTCTCTGGGCTTTCGTGGGTTGGGCGCTCGCGGGTCCGGTCGCCGTCGGTTCCCTCGCGTTCTACATGCTCCGCGACACCCGCGAGCGGGCCAAGCCCATCTACTCCGGGGACGCCACGTGGCTCTACGGAGTCGCGCTGGTCGCGATCGGGATCGGTGTCGTTGTCAGCGCCTGGCGCATCGCCCAGTGGGCGGGTCAGCTGTGACCCGCCGCAGCGCGCTCGCCGCCGTCCTCGGCACGGCCCTGCTCCTCGGAGTCCAGTTCCTCGGCCTCGGAGCCGCAGCAGCCCAGTCCGCCCCGACGGCCCCGGACACCGCCGACGCCGCGGTGCAGCGCTTCACCGGCTGCGTCAACGGCCAGGGCCACGGCGACGTCGTGGTGCTCGTCGACGAGTCGGGCAGCCTCGCGCAGACCGACCCGCAGTTCGAACGGCTCGTGGCGGCCAAGTACTTCCTGTCGCAGCTCGGGGCACAGGCAGACCACAACGGCAAGCAGATCGACGTCCTGGTCGACAGCTTCTCGAAGGACTTCGACATCATCACCGATGGCTGGACTCCGCTGAACGCGACCACCCTGCCCGGGATCCAGGGTGCGGTCGACCAGCTGCGCGCCCGGCCGCTCGGCCCGGACACCGACTACTGGACGGCGCTGGAGAACACCCGCCGTCAGCTCGGCGACCGGGCGCAGGCCGCTCCGGCGGGCACGACCCCATGCCAGGCCGTCGTCTGGTTCTCGGACGGCAAGCTCGACTACCAGGTGCGCGACACTCCCTCCCTGCGCGGCGCGTACGGCGCGACGAGCACTGCGTCATACGCGCCGGGGGCGGACCTGACCACCCAGAACGGTGTGAACGGTGTCATCGGCGCCGCCGAGACCAAAATCTGCACCGACGGCGGTCTCGCCGACCAGTTGCGCAGCGCCGGCATCACCACCTTTGCCATCGGCCTGTCCGCTCCGGGGGAGGAGCCTCCACCGGACTTCGGACTCATGCAGTCCATCGCGACCGGCGGGGGCGGGCCGCACTGCGGCAACCTCCCCGCGACCGGCGGCTTCACTCAGGCCGCAAACGTCAACGACCTGCTGTTCAGCTTCGATCAGTACCTGACGCCCGGACAGCCCGTCGAGAACGCCCTGACGCACTCCTTCGTTCTCGACCGGTCCGTCGACGGAGTCCACGTCCTCGCCGGGATCGACCAGCCCACGCCTGGCTCGGCGGTGCGTGCCGAACTCGTCGGGCCCGGCGGTACCTCCCCGTTCCTGTTCGACGACCATTCCGGAGCGACCCGGACGGCCTACATCGGCACCGGGCCGCAGCCCCTGCAGGTCACGTACTCCTGGCCCTCGGCCAGCGCCGTCACGTTCGACCTCGTCGACTCGCCGCAGGGTGCTGCGAACTGGTCCGGAGCGTGGACGCTGCGGTTCGTCGACCCGCAGTTGGGCAGCGGTCCCGCTCCGTCCCGCTCGAGCATCC
Organism: Actinomycetospora sp. CA-084318; assembly: GCF_050955885.1. Classification (NCBI taxonomy): domain Bacteria; kingdom Bacillati; phylum Actinomycetota; class Actinomycetes; order Pseudonocardiales; family Pseudonocardiaceae; genus Actinomycetospora; species Actinomycetospora sp. CA-084318. The sequence continues at coordinate 4,688,565 of NZ_CP192098.1, read as the reverse complement.
ATGTGTGGGGGGACCTGCAGCCGACCTTCGCGCCGCGCGGCGACTCGACCTTGCGTAGTGGCTCCGGACCGGTGGCCCTGTCCTACGGCATCACCCGTCGTGGTGCTCCCGTCGACCCGACCACGCTGCCTGGCGCGATCACACTGTCAGCGCAGCTGGTCGAGCCCAACGGCACCCTCGTCAGCGCCGGCGGTGCGGCCGACAAGACCGGCTTCTCGACGCCGAGCCAGGTCGACCTGAGCTCCGTGCCACCCGGCCCGGCGACGCTGCGCCTCGTGCTCCAGGTGACGACGGCGCCCGCCGCGCTCCCGGATGGGCGGGTCGCGGGGACATCGCTTGCCCCGACCGAGGTCGACATTCCCGTTCAGGTCGCCGCACCGGTCAACTTCCCCACCGTCGCCGGGATCACCTTCCCGACGGGCGGCAACGGCGACACCGAGCTCGACGGCTCGCTCACCGTGACCGGACCGGGTCTGGTGTGGATCGAGCCGCAGAAGCCCACGCTCCGCACCGTCCCGGACGGCGCCGGCTCCCCAGACCTCGCCGCGACCGAGGCGACCGGTCCGTCGTCGGCGGTGCGCCTGGGCGACGGCGAGCAGGGCGACGTCCCGGTCCGGTTGACGACGGGAGGTCCCGCGACCGGCACGGCCAGCGGAACCGTGGCCGTGTCCTACGCTCCCGTCGACCATCCCGAGCTCGCCAAGACCGTCGACGTGCCGTTCCGCGCCGACCTCCGCAAGCCGATCAACGGTGCCGCGTACGGCCTCGCGTTCGTCCTGGCCCTCGTGCTCGGCCCGCTCATCCCGCTGCTGCTCCTCTACCTGGTCAAGTGGCTGACGGCGCGTATCCCCGACCAGGGGCTGCAGACGCGCCGGATCCCGGTCCGGGTGGTCGACGGCGGCATCCAGCGCGACGGTGTGCCGTTCGCGTTGCGGCCGGAGGACTTCGTCGCGATGACCTCGATACCCGAGGGTGGGGCGCGGCGGCTCGACGTCGGAGGGATCGGGCTGCTGACCCGCACCGGGTGGTCTCCGTTCGGGCGGGGGCGCGTGGTCGTGGACAGTCCCGGGTACGTCGCATCCTCCTCGACCGACGCCGAGCCTCGCGGGCGGAACGGGCACGCTGTACTCCCACTCGCGCTGCACGACACGTGGATCCTGTTGCACGCTCCGGTCGGCCCGGACGACGCAGCCGAGGTCCTGGTGCTCCTGCACGCCGATGGACTGCCTGCCACTCGTGAGCGCATCGCGGGGGAGATCGCCGGTCGCGCCCCGGCGATGCTCGAGCGCCTGCGGAGTTTCGCCCGGGACAAGGGGCTGGCCGCGGACGGCGACGGGACCAGGCCACCCCGCGAGCCCGAGCCTAGCTGGGCCGGCGCCACCACCGGACAGTCTCACCCCGGGTCGAGCGACGAGAGCCGGTACCCGAACGCCGAGGGCGGTGGCTACAGCTCGAACGAGGGAGGTGGCTATGGCCCGACGGCGGGCTTCGGTGGGCGTGGCCTCACGTCTCAGTACGACCCGAGCAGCGCGGGGCTGTACGGCCCGAGCGGCTTCCACGAGTCCTCGGAGCCCGCCCCGGACCGCGGCCGCCCCGACGGTCCGCCCGGGGAGCCGGAGACCGACCGGTACGGGCCCACCGGCTCGTCGCCCTACCCCTCGTCCTGATCAACCCGTTCCACGAATCCCGGAGAGACACGTGCGAAGGTTTCTGGTCGTCGGCTGCGGCGGGTCGGGCGGAGCCACGCTGGCCTACCTGATGGACCAGCTGCGATCTGACCTCGGGGCCCGCGGCGTTGCCGCGCTGCCGACTGCGTGGCAGTTCGTTCACATCGACGTCCCTCACGTCTGCGAGGCCGGTCCCGACGGGCTCGGCAGCGTCGTCGAGCAGGGCGGCACTTATGTCGGTTGCGCGCCGCGCGCAGACAGCTATGCGGTGCTCGACGAGGCCCTGAGCCAGCGCTTCGCCGATGCCCGTCGCTTCGACGCCATCGCCACCTGGGCTCCACGCGAGCCGGCCCGGGTCAACATCCCGATCTCGGTCGGCGCGGGCCAGTACAGGGCGATCGGACGGATGATCAGTCTGAACCGAGCGCGGTCGCTGCGGGACACGCTGCAGTCGGTGTGGGACAGGTTCGGGCGGCCGAGCACAGCGGGGGAGATGCGCGAGGTCGCCGAGAAGGTGCCCGGCCTGGGCGAGTTCGACGACGGGCCACCGCTGGTCCTCGTGGTCTCGTCGATGGCGGGCGGTGCGGGGGCCTCGATGGCGCTCGACGTGTGCCGACTCCTCACCCTGGTCGAGGGCCTCGATTCGAACCTGCTGGGCGCATTCCTGGTCGCCCCGAACATCTTCGACGGCCTGCCCGAGGCCAGCCGCACCGGTGTGCGCCCGAACGCGCTGGCGATGCTCGGCGAGATCTTCGCCAGCCAGGCCGGTGCCGCGAGGGAGCACGACGCCGCCACGTTGGAGGCGATGGGTCTCGAGGGGGCGCAGCGCATCGCTGTGCCGTTCGCACGGGTCTTCCCCGTCGGACGGTTCGCGGGCATCGACCGCACCCAGTTCGGCGACGGGAGCCAGCGCGCGGTCTACCGCGGTCTGGGGCGCGGGCTGGCAGGTCTGCTGATGAGCGACAAGGCGGTCGCGCCCTTCGTGTCCTTTGACCTCGGCAACCGGGGCTCCCCGCCCGGCAACCGCGACCTGCTCGGTTGGGGCAGCAACTGGGACAACCTCCCGTGGGGCTCCTACGGATTCGCCAGCCTGAGCATGGGCCGCGACCGTTACGCCGAGTACTCCGCGCAGCGCATAGCGCGTAGCGCCGTCGAGCGGTTGCTGCACGGTCACCTGCAGGCGGCGAGCAACGCGTCGTCCAACGAGCAGGTGGCAACGCTTCTCGACAGCCAGCGGGAGGGCGTCTGCCGTCGGGCCGGCCTGCCTCCGGACGCGGCCACGATCCCGACCTGGCTCACCGGGTATGCGTTCAATACGAGAACCGTGGTCGAGCCGGCTGCGGTCGGCATCGTCGGGCCGGTCGTGCGTCAGATCCCTCCACCGGAGGGGCTGCAGGCCGCGCAATGGGTTCCGGCGCTGCGCCAGAAGCTCGCCGAGCAGGCCCCGCGGGTCACCTCGGAGGTGGAGCGCACCGCCCGGCAGCTCGTCTTCGAGTGGCACCAGCAGCAGCTGCTGCCCTACGTCGAGCACGAGGTGTCACTTGCTGTCGCCGAGATAGGGCTTCCTTACGGGGTGGCGGTCGTGGAGTACCTCGGTCAGCACGCCCGTGAGGTCCTGGCTGTGGGCCTCGACCGCATCGTTGCGGACGCTCGTCCCGGCGTGACTGCGATCAGCCCGGAGGTGGAGCAGGCGCTCGGTCGGCTCAAGGGCCCGATCCAGGGCGGTGCCCCGATCGTCGAGGAGATCGGGCGTGGCCTGCAGGCCAATGTCCGGCTCGCCGTCCACGCTCGGGTCGCAGAGCTCACCGCGGCCCTGTTACGTCAGTTCACCGTCGATGTACTCGCCCCGCTGTCCCAGGCGCTGTCGCAGGCCCAGCGACTCCTCGAGACCGCGATGGCCGCAGACCCTGTCGACGTCGGGCTGGCCCGGCTCGCCACCGCCGAGCCGGTGGCGTGGCCGGCCGACGACCTCCCGCGGGTGCCGAGCCGCTTCGACGAGGCCGACAACGAGGTGTTGCTGACGAGCTCGGCAGACTTCCAGGCCCAGTACGAATCCGATCTACGCCGCGCCGTCGACCGGACCGACACCGACATCCTCCCGCTGTTCCCGGACGCGCGCCGCGCCGTGGTCAAGGCCGTCGTGTCCGGGGTGTGGCGCACGACCGGAGGGGAGCGCCCGCCGGGTGGCCTGATCGAGCGCCGGGCGCAGTGGCGCTCTCGGGTCTTCCCGACCGACCCCGGCACCGGCGAGGCGATCATCCCGTCGCACACGCACTATGAGGTCCACGTGCGCCCCGCTGAGCTGCTGGACCGCGCACGGCGGCTGGTGTCACGCCCCGGCGAGTCCTTCGACAACTTCTGCCGACTGTCGATCACCGACTTCATCAAGGGTGCCGACGGTATCGACGAGGCGGGGCTCGGGCGGCGTCAGGACTGGATCGTCGACAAGTTCATCGAGGCGCTCAAGCTCGCGCGTCCACTGATCAGTGTTAACAGCACGGCGCTGCAGGCCGTCCACCGCGCCGACATCGAGTATCGCTACAAGTTCTCCGAGGTCCCGTTCCACGGCCAGCCGGTCGCGAGCCGGCTGGTCCGCGTCCTGGAGAACGACCGGATGGTCGACCGGTCCAGCGTCACGAACCTCGAGCAGGCGATCAGCGATGCCGCGGGTGTCACCCGCATCGACGTCTTCGGCTCCTACCCGAACTACTCGCCGCTCGTGTTCGACGCCGTCCTCGGGCCGGTGGCCCAGCAGTGGGCCGCGGTGAGCGACATGGGCCGCGACGCCTTCTGGGAGTGGCGCCGGAGCCGCCCGCTCCACGCCGCCCTGCCCATGGGCGACGACGAGCGGAGGACGATGGTGGCCGGATGGCTGCTCGGCCAGATCGCGGGCCGCATCCAGATCCCCGCGCCCCCCTACCGGGACGCTGCGCGGGTCTGGGATGCCGAGAACGGTCGCTGGGAGCCTTTCCCGCACCCTCTGCTGACCCCGCCGCGCAACTTCGTGGCCGCCTACGACTGGCTGCCCGCGGTTCTGGAGTCGATCCTCCTGGCCGTGGCTCGCTCGCACCTCGAGCCGGTCATGGCATCGCTGCGGCCCTACCAGTTGCTGCGGATGATGTTCGACGAGTCCCCGCAGCGCCCGGCCGGTGGGATCGAGGTCACCGAGACCTCGGGGCGGGATCTGGTGCGGCGCTGGCTCATCGGCGACCGCGTCAGTGGTATGCAGTCCGTGATCGAGGACCTCGGCGAGTCCGCCGGGCCCGAGGAGCGGGCTGGGGCGGCCACCGAGTGGCTGCGCGACATCCGCGAGCTCGCCGGGGAGCACTACATGGCACCCGGCGAACAGGGTGCTCCCGGCGGCGGCACCTTCTCGGTGATCACCTTCCGCCGGGTGGCCTCCGGCACCCCGTTGTTCCGCGACATCGCCGCCGACGTGTACTGGGCGGCCGAGACGCTCATGTCGATCATCGACGAAGAGGTCAAGGAGATCGAGCGCCGAGCACGCCTGCCTCGCGATCCCGACGGCGGGACCCGCCCCGACGGGCGCGGGGCCCGCCCCGCGCAGGTGTCGGTGCCGGAGTCGAAGCGGGGTGCCTTCTGAGATGGCCGTCGCTCACGACGCGTTCGCGCCGTCCGACGTAAGAACGCTCACGATCTTCCTCGCCCCGGCCGGGGCCGCAGGCGGGATCCTCGAGGTCTTCACCGACCTCGCGACGGTCGGCCTGCTCCGGCGGTTCCTCTGGGTCCAGGATCCGGGGTCGGCCGAACGGTCCACGATCGCCGCGCTCGACGTCTCCGGCCCGGTCCGCGAGGCCGCGCGGCTCACGGCGATCCTCTCGGCCGAAGCCCCCGAGCAGGTCTGCGTCTGTGTGATCGTGCCGCTGGACACCCCCGCTGTCCTCGTCTCCGAGGACAGCGAGCGTGTGGTCGTCGGGACCATCGAGCGGGCGCTCGGCGTCGCGCGGGTGACCCGCGTCCGGTGCCTCGTCCTGAGTCCGGGCACTCGAGCGCCCGCGGACGTCGTGGCGCGCCAAGGCTGGCACAACGTGCTCGTCGCGCCGGAGGAGTCCCGCGGCCCGTGGGCGCCCTCGACGCCGCTCGACGCGCCCGACATGCTCGACGTGGCCCGCAGTGCGGCACCGACCGTTGCCGCCGTCGCCGGGCTGTGGGCCGGGCTGCACGGGCGGCCGCCGACCGGGCCGGGTGTCCCAGGGGTTCGGGCCGCCCGCGCCTTCTACCGGCGCATCGAGGCGGACGAGGTCGAGCAGGCTCTGCGCGCGGCGGTGCTCTCCACGGAACCGCAGTTGCCCATGCCCCATGACCCGAATGTCACCGTCGTCCCGCACACGGACCCTGCCGGAGGGTGCCGGTGGATGGCGGAGAAGCTCTGGGACCGCTATCGCGATGACCTCTACGGCCAGCGGCGCAAGCCCGCGGTGGCCGAGCTGGAGGCCGTCGGCTGGAGAGTCGCCCTCCTGCGGTTCCTGCGATTCATCGGTGCCGCCCTACGCAACGTGCCCGCCGACTTCTACCGCGCCACGGTCAACGTCGGCGGAGTCGCTGCGGCCAAGCGGGTGCAGCGCGTCGTATACGGCCAGGGGGATCCCGCCTACCTGGTGGTCGCGAACGGCATGACCGCACACGGCCTGCCCGCCGGGTGGCACGACCTCGGGCAGGCGGCCGAGCGGATCGACGACCAGCTCATCGCGAGCCGGGAGCACGAGGCGTTCGCCCCTGCGGACCTCACGGCGCTGTGGAACGACTTCGTCGACGGCGCCCTCACGCTCGCCGACGCCGGCGAGCGCAACCGGACCGGTATGGGCAGGCTTACCACCCCCGAGGGCTATCCCGCCGTCGTGCGCCAGGCCGCCGACTGCGCACCCGCCCCGGAGGACGACTTCGTCGAGGTTCCGGGTGCTCTGGCCGCCGAGACCGGGATCCATCATGTCGTCCCCGGCGACATCCTGGGCGCGGAGGTCCTCCGCCAACGCCTGGCCCACGTCGCGACAGCGCGGCCCGAGCTCAGCTACGAGGCCAACACGACACGCGATCGGCTGGACTCCTGGTTGTACACACGAAGCCGGAGCTACACGGTTCAGGTCGGCACCGCGATCGCGAAGACGCTGCGCACGGTGTCGGACGAGATCCCGGGTCATCTGAACGCGCTTCTCGCCGCCACCCACGAGCGGGACGAGGTCGACGCGCGGCGGAGCCGGCTGCTCGTGTGGCTCCTCCGGGTGCTCGGCGTGCTGTCCGTGCTGGGCGTGGTCACCGGACCCGTCCTCGCCGCACCCGGGGTGATCCGCTGGCCGAGCGCTGTCGTCGTCGTGGTCGTGCCGGTCCTGTGCTGGGTCGGCGCCCTGCTGTGGACCTATCTCGACGAACGCCGCCGGCTCTATCACGACCTGTCCCGGCGCCGCGAGGTGCTCAGTCAGGCCGAGGCCGCCCGCTTCAACCTGCGCGAGGCTCTGCGCGCCCTGCGCCGGCTCGCCGAGGCCTACGAGCAGTACCTGGAATGGAGCCGCATCGTCGGCGTGGTGCTGCGCCGCCCGTTCGGCCCGGAGCCGCCGGGCGGGGCGCCTCGGGTCGACGTCGCCTACGGCCTGCCGCTGACGACGCAGCTCGCCGCTGCGGCCGGCGTCGATGACCAGGAGGAGATCGTCAACCAGCTCCGCACCCGCCTGTTTAGTACCGGGTGGCTCACCGCGGTCTGGGATGCGCACCGGCACGAGGCCATTGAGACGCACCTGCAGCAAGGTCGGTCGGCTCATCCTGGCAGCCTGCTCGACCTTCGTGGGGGGCTGGAGCATTCGTCCCTTCGAGCGTGGTCCAAGGCCCTCGTCGAACGCGGCCCGTCGTCGACGGTCGGGGATCAGGTGTGGGTGCGCGGGATGGAGCAGCTCCGGGACCCCGAGCGGGACCTGGGGCGTCTGCTCCTGGACTCGCTGCGGGTGGTGCCCGCGGGCGGCGCTCCGGTGCCGGTCTCGCGGTTCCTCGACCGCGTGGGCGAGGACGGGCACGGGCGCGAGGACGAGTTCCACCCGGACCACTTCTCGCCCGCGGGCCGGACCGCGGGCGTCGCCGTCGTCCGCGAGCACCTGCCCTCCCGCTCGACGATCGGGCTGAGCCAGGTGGCGGGCGTCGTGCAGTACACCGAGGTCCGTCCGGCCACCGACTTCGCCGTCACCCAGACGAGCGGGGAGGGGTCCTCGGGCGAGCCCGACGAGCCGACGCCGGCCGTCCCCCCACTCGGCGGGCCGTCGAGGCACCGCGTGGCCACAACGCGGCCGACGACCGAGGTCAGTATTCCGCGCGCTCCCAGAGGGTTCTCCTGATGCGCGCGGGGTGCCCGGCGAGGCCGGAGACAGACGGATCGGAAGGGAGAACGGGCAGTGCCCTCGGAGTCGCAGGCTAGGCGGATCGAGGTCCTGCTGGCGTGGCGCGACGAAGCCATGGCAGCCGGGCATCCCGTTCCCTCCACGGCCGACCTGATGAGAATCGGCACTTCCGGTGACGTGATCACCGCCGGCATCGACGGCTCGGCGGTCTGGCCATGGCGCGCAACGCTGACCTACCTGCTCCGACAACTGCGCTTCATGCCTGACCCGCTCCCCAGCCTGCCCGACGACCTCCGTGTTCCCGAGACCCGTGGTACGTCCGTGACCAGCAGCACCTTGGCGCCACGACCCCCGGAACCCGAGGTGGTGTCGCCCGTGTCCCCGAGGCACGGCGACGGGCAGGCCGATCCGCTGCTCCTGGCACTGCGCGAGTGGTGGCGTGCCGAGCGACGGGAGCAACCCGGGATCTCCATCAAGGACATGGTGTTCGTCAACATCGTGCGCACCAAGAGCCGTACGGAGACCGATATCCGGCGCCAGCTCCCGCAACCGGCACACGCCCTCGCCGGCCAGATCGCCGCCGTCGTCGACCGGTACTCCTCGACGGCACCGGTCGAGGCTCCGCCACTGACGACGACGCCACCTGCAGAGCCCGCCACGCGCGAGGACCTCGCAACGTCCCGGCAGCCGGACTCGATGTCGACCCAGAGTTCGCCCCTGCCTCCCGACCAGGGCCAGGACCCGCTCTCGCCCTCGGTCCCTTCCCTCGTCGATCCGCAGCCGGACGATCCCCCTCTCGACGAGCTCGACCTCGCGGACCACTATCCGACCGACCAGGACCTCGAGCAGGGAGCCGCGGCTCTGGTGACAGCGCGCCCCTCCACCGACGGGACCGGCCTGACGCTCACGTGGCCGAAGGTGGACGCGGAGCGGTCCGCCCCCGTCGTGCTCTACCGCGTCGTGTCCGAGGACGGGCGCTTCGCGCCCGACGCCCCGCAGGACGGCGAACACCTCACCCTCACCCAGGACTGCACCTGCATCGATGATCGGCCGTTCCGGGCGCCGGTCCGCCACCTCAGCGTGTGGGTGCACGCCGGACCGGACCTACGCACCGCCGCGGCGAGCGCCCCGATCCTGCACGCCGCGGGCGCGTCGATCGCCCGGCCGCGGGACGCGTACTTCTCCGAGGACGAGGCCGGGGGCGTGTTCGGACAGTGGACCGTGCCACGAGGTGTCGAGACCGTTCAGGTCTTCCGCGTCCCGAAGGAGTCCTGGCGGCCTCGCCGCACGCCGGACGCGCGCTACCGCATCCGGCGCGACGACCCCAATCTCGGCGGATTCGTCGACCTCGAGGCCGAGTCCGGCTCGCAGTTCTTCTATGCCGCTTGTGTGGTGGCCGAGATCGACGGCGAGCAGCGCCTGTCGACCCCGGTGTGGCAGGCGATCGAGGTCTCGGCGACGCTCGGCGCGGTCACCGACCTGGTCGTGGCCGACGAGGACCCGGATTTCCTCGATCTCTCGTGGACGCCGCCCCCGCTCGGAACGGTGCGGATCTACATCACCAAGGACCCGCCGTCGGCTGGGGCCGACAAACAGGAAGTGGTGTCCGGCGGGCTGCCCTCAGTAGGGCTACCGGACTCCGGCCGGGTGCGCCGGCCCATCAACGGGAACGTCGACCGGGACCACATGCAGCGGGTCCCATGGCCCCGGGACTGGACGCGGGCCTACGTCACACCGGTCACGATGATCGACGAGCGGGCGCTGGTGGGACGGCACTATCCGGCCGTGCGGCTGGGTCGCGTCACGAACGGGACGATCGTCGAGCGCACCTTCCACCAGGTGGCCGTCTTCGACTGGCCGCCCGGCGCGTCCGCCGTGCTCGCCTACGTCGGGTTCCCCGGCCAGGCTGCCGAGGACGCGCTCCACGGCCGGGCCACCCAGGACATCTCCCACGACCAGTACCGGCAGCAGGGCGGCCTGCATTTCGCCTCACGGCTGCCGTCCAAGGGCTGCTCGGTTCACCTGCTGCCGGTGACCTACCGGGCCGGGCGTCGCATCGACGGACGATCCGTCGCGCTCGACTACTCCGGACTGATGCTCCTGCAGTACCGGCTCGACCTCGAGCGGGACCGCGGTGGCCACGTCACGGCTGCTGTCCGCATCGTCGCCGAGGTCGACAACCCCAGCGCGCCGGCATTCGCACTCGTCCACAACGCTGACCGGCTGCCGCTCCACCTCGATGATGGCCGCAAGCTCCTGGTGGCCCCCGTCGGGGGGTACGCCGACTCCGGCCCGCAGGCCTCGTTCCGGCCGCGAGCTCTGGTCAAGGACCCCGCCCAGACGCAGGTGTGGTCCGCCGATGTCACTGGACTGAACGGCTACCTGCGCGTATTCGCCGATCTCGGCCCCGAGATGCTCGCCCGGGTCGCGCTCCTGGACCCGCCACTGAACCACCTGGTCCTCAAGCCGCAGGCGAGTCCCCGATGACCGATCGGGCGGACGAGCCGCCGGCGGAGCCCGGCATCCACGCGCAGTACCCCGCCGACCCGGCCGGGGGCACCGACCACTGCCTCGACGACGAGTCTGACGTTTCCCGCGTACCGGTTGCTCCGCTGCCGACCGAGCCCGAGCCGACGCGCGATTCCCGGGTCCTGACGGTACTCGCTCCAGTGCCCGAGTCCGTACCCCGCTTCGCTCAGCTCACGTACACCTCCCACCGGCCCGGCGAGCACGCCGCCGGTGGATGGCAGGTCAAGGACACGGTCGGCGAGCTCACGGACGACGAGACGCACGACCTCGTAGGGGAGATCGCGACCACATTCCCACTGGAGACCGAACTGCCGGCGTTCCTGAGCCCCGACCAGCACGCAACGCTCCCGAACCGCCTGGCGTACGCAGTCGTCGGGCGGGGCGCGGCCTACTGGCACACGGTCCCCGCCGGCAACGACAGCACGAACCGGCCGCGCAACGTCTTCGTGCACGTGCTCCTCGACCGCCGTCCCCGTGATCCCGACCCCGCGCTGCGGCCCTCCGACCTCCTGCACTCCCCGATGTGGCTCCGGCCCTATGGCCCAGTCGAGGTCGCGGGCGCCTCGCCCGCGCCGATCGGGGCGGAGCCGGTGACTGGCGATCTCGATCGGTCCGCCACGGTCGCCTTCCTCGTCGAGGAGGCCCTCCGCTCGCCCGGCGTCCTCGCTGGGCTGCTGGACGGCGTCGTCGGCGCCCTGCGTGACGGCCCCCAGGTGGTGCTCGTCGCCCGGCCGGACCGCGCTGACCGCTGGATTGCCGCGATCAGCCACCTGATGTCTGCTGGGACGGCTCGCACGCTGCGGTGGTCGAACCGCGAGCAGGCCGAGGACCTCGCGCGCGGACCGGTCCCGGGACTCGACCTCGTAGTCGTGGACCCCGCATCGTTCCCACCCTCCACTCTTCCGACCTCGGTCGCGGTCGTCCCGGACGATCCCGACGCCGTCTGGCTGGGCGACCTCGCGGCGGGCGAGCCGCACCGAACCCGCCACGGCGAGATCCCGGTGACGCCCTGGTCGGCCATTGCGCCGGTGGTGCTGCAGGACGAGGTCACTGCCGCCGACGTCCTGGCACGCCTGGACGCTTGCGCGGCGCGCGTGGGCGACCGTGACCTGACCTGCGCCTGGCCGCTGTCGATGGCGGTCTGTCAGCGTCCGGAAGGACTCGCTGACGCCAGGGCCGAGGCCGAGATGGTGCTGCTCGCAGAGTCGCCGGAGGGCCTGGACCCGGAGACGCGCCAGATGGTCCGGGCGCTGAGGACACGGTCGCTCGGACGGACGCCGGCGGAGGCCTGGACCGCCTACGAGGGCCGGACACGGCGAGGGATCCCGGACGCCCTCGCTGCGTCCGTATACCTGGAGCTGGCCCTGTCGGATCCGAGCTGGCTGCTGCGGCGCGGGCGCCTCCCGGTCCCCGTCGGCCCGGTCGCGGTGGAGCCGGAGACCCTGGAGGCCGCGCGGACGTCCCTGGCCCGCCTGCTCCGCGACGTCGAGCGCCGCATCCCGGAGCCACGGGACGCAGTCCTCGCCCTTCGGACGGCCCAGCTCTGCCTCGCTGCTGGTCTACCCGACCCAGGCGTCCCCGACGACGGACCCCGCGGCGATGTGGCGGCGGTCCTCGACCGCGTGGTCGTCCCGGTGCTCGCGCAGCCCGAGACGGCACGCGCGGTGATCGAGAACGCCTCGCCGCTGACCGACGCGACCCTCGTCGCGCTTCGTGCCCGTGTCGACGGCTGGCTGCCGAAGAGCCCTCGCCCGGTCGGTGACCGCCTCGCTCCCGCGACCCTGGCGTGGCTGTTCCCCACGCCCCCTCCCGTTCCAGCCGCCACGGTGCTGGCCGGACGGGCCGAGTTCCCGCCGTCCGTCGTCGAGCTCGCCGCTCAGGTCACCGCCGTCGTTGCGGATCCCTCCGCCTTCCGTGCGCTCGCCGTGCGCACCGTTCTCACCGACCCTGATGTCGGCGGGCGCGGCCCCGACCTGGTCCATCTGGCGGCCGGACCGCCGCTGCCGCCGAGCGAGCTCGTCGCCCTCCTGGAGCACACCGAGCCCACCGTGCTCGCTTCGTTCCTCGCGCCGGCGTTGCTCGAAGCGCCCGAGTGCGACGCAGTCGCTCGGATCGTGGACGCTGTTCGCCGCCGGCCGCCGGGAGCCGGGCCTTCCGGTGAGGTGGCCTCGCGCATCGTGCGAGTGGCCGCAGAGCTGCGACACCACGCATCCGCGTGGACCGAGGCTAAGGACCTGCGCACGGTGAACGCCTCGAGTGTCAGCGCGCTCGCCGGGGCCGAGGAGCTTCTCGGTCTGGTGGAGGAGCCAGCGCTGCCCGGCTCGGTCGTCGGGTCGCTGCTGGCGGCTTACCTGGTCGACGTCGTCGACGGTCTCGCCACGGACGCGGAGCCGAGGTCCCTGCCACGCCTGGAGCGATGGATCCGGGCAACGGCCCGTCGGGTCCCGGTCACCGTGGAGCCGCTGGTGGGTCACGCGATCGAGGTCGGCGCTATCAACGACGTCGAGGTGGCCATGGTCGCCCAGATCGCCGCCCGTCCCGACTATCAACTCCGGCCGCTGGCGGGTTGGGAGGGCCCACGGCTCGTCGCCGTTCCTGCGACCGCGGCCGGCTCGACGACGACGCTGCTCGAGCTCGTCGTCCGACGTCGGCTGCTGCCGAGCCGGGACGCTGCGGCTACGTCGGAGCTCGTCGAGACGGTGCGCCGTGAGGCGGCCCGCGTGTTGCGCCGGGCTCAGGTGGGCCGTGAGAGGAATCGGCTCATCGACGAGCACGAGGACTTCGCCCGTCGGTGGTGGGCGGACCTCGGTGTGAGCACAGGATCGGGCCGATGGCACCGACGATGACCGCGTCGACGAGGAAGGCAGGGACCCGGTGACCGCGATCCTGGGGAACGAAAAGGCACTGGACATCCCGCGTGGTCCCGTCACCGCGACCGTGATCGTGATGGGACAGGGCGACGAGGATGTCGTCCTGACGGCGCACGCGATTGACGCCGGGACGACCGTGCGCTCGCCGCGGCCGACGACGGTGCAGCTGATCGACATCACCGGCCACGTCGAATTGGGCGTCGAGCCCCGGGCCGGAGGGGTGTTCGCGCCAGGAACGCTGCTCTTGCTGACCCTGCGCGGCACCGAAGGTACGGAGGTGCGGCTGCCCGAGCTCGACGTCGCGGGTCGGGGTCCGCGTACGCTCGTCGCCATCGACGTGTGCGACGAGCGCACCCTGGCGGTGGCCGCCGTCAACCCTCGCGGGGAGAGGCCGCTGCCCCCGCTCGCCGCCGCCGCACGGTCCGAGGGGCGGGCGCGACTGGGCGTGGACCAGACCGAGCAGACCGTTCACCTGGCGGTCCTGGTCGATCTGTCCGCGTCGATGCGTCTGGCGCTCGCCGATGGCCGGGTCGCGGCAGCACTCGACGTGATCGCCGGTCTCTCCCACGTCATCGGGGAGGGGCGAGAGCTCACCGCTTGGCTGGGCCTCGCCGAGCCCATCGCGGTGCCAGCGAGCGAGGCGCGCCTCCTCGCAGGGGCCACGGTGGAGGAGGCCGCCCGTCACGGATCGGGCATCGGGTTCCGCGCCGCTCCTCGTCGGTCGCTCGCCGCGAGCCCGAGCGTGACCTACATCGTCACCGATGGAGTGCCCGCCGACCTGGCCGACCTTCCGATCAGCGGACCCGATACACACCACCTCGTCCTCACAGGCGACGGATTCGCGGCCCCCGCGGGGCTGCCCGCCTCGACACTGCCGGCCACTGGCGGTCGTTCCGCGGTCGACCACCTCCTCACGACGCCGGGGGCGCTCGCCGAACTGGTGGCTTCGATGCTCGCCGCCGTCCCGATCGCCGCCCACCCCGCTGTGACCCGCACCGTCGACGGAGACCACTGATGCCGAGCTGCTCCTGGTGCTTCACCGAGCTGGTCCCGCCGGCGCCGGCTCCTGGCCCAGCGCCGATCGCGCGGGGCACCCGCCGGCCCCCGGTACAGCCGCCGACACCGTCTGGGGCACGGCCGTCGACCTGCCCGACGTGCAAAGCCGCGATCAACGACGACTGGTACGGCGCCGGTACGACCACGATCGCGATGGCCGGGGCGCGAGCTACCGGCAAGAGCATCTTCATCGCCGTGATGATCAAGCAGCTCGAGCTCCTCGCTGCACAGCGCGGGGCGCTCCTGGAGCCGACGCCGGCCACGGCGCGGGTGCTCGAGGAGCATTATGTCGGGCCGCTCTACGAGCAGCGGGGAATCATGGGCGCGACGGTCAGCGCGGCGGTCAAGGACGCCTACCAGCGCGACCCATTGGTGTTCGCACTCACGCCGCGCAATGGTCCCGCGCACCACCTCGTCATCCGGGACGTGGCGGGGGAGGACCTCGAGAAGGACGAGCCAGATGAGCAGGAACTCGGTTTCTTCGCCCGCGCTGACGCGGTGTTCTTCCTGTTCGACCCGCTGAAGGTCCCCGAGATCGCCGACCGGCTGCGTGACCACCTGCCCCACCACGACCTCGGTGGCGACCCGCGGCGAGTGTTGCGCTCGGTGCTGCGACTGCTCGGAAGCCGCGCGCCGCGGCTCGCGATGATCCTCTCGAAATTCGATGCGATGCACGATCTGCGCTCCATCGAGGGAGGCGGGGACTGGTCGCGCATCATGCAGAACCCGGGCGCGGCGATGGTTCGGGATCCGGGGCCGATCGCGGCGGCGAACGACGACGACGGCCAGCTGCTGCACGCGGAGGTGCACAGCCTGCTGGTCGAACTCCAGGCCACGGTCTTCCTCTCGACGGTGGAGCAGGCAGTCGGTGAGCAGGGGCAGCTGCGTTACTTCGCGGTCTCCGCGCTCGGCGGTTCTCCGGACGGCACTCGACTGAACGCGAGGGGGATCGCGCCGTTCCGGTGCCTGGACCCGCTGCGATGGGCGCTCCGGGGACAGGTGGCGATCTGATGGTCGACATGGCGGACGGGGACCGGGACCTCGTGACCCGGAGGATGCGGAACGGGAGGGGAGGATCGCGTGGCTCTGTTCGGCGCCCGTCGCGCGGCTGATGTCGAAGCGCTCGGCGCCCTTCTCGAGGAGGCCGAGCGCTCGCGTACCGGCGGGAAGGCCCGTGCCGCGCGGCGTACCTACCATCGTGTGCTCCGCGATGCCGAGGCTCTGCGGACCCAGGCCCCCGAGAGGGTGGACGGGCTCCGCTGCTCGGCGTCCGTGGGTCTCGGGGACCTCGCCATGGTGGAGGGCCGAGCGGTCGAGGCCCTCGAGGCCTACCGAAGCGCGGCGTCCGCGGCCACCCCGCCAGCGCGCGTGCGACAGGTGCTCGCCGAGGACGCCGTCGCCCGCAACGACTGGTCGCCCGCCGGCGTCCGGGCGCTCGTCGCGCACCTGGCCGACACTCCGATCGAGGCGCGTTCACCCGCCGTCGTCCAGCGCCTCTGGGAGATGAGCTGGCCGCCGGCGGAAAGCGGAGCCGAGGCGCTCGACTTCGCCGACCAGCTCACCGACCAGGTCGTCGCGGTCGACCCTCCGACCCCGTGGGCATGGTTGTCCCGGGGGCACGTGCTCGGTGCGCTCGGACGGCACGACGACGCCGTCCTCGCGCTGATGGAGGCCGAGCGGCTCGCCCCGGGGCATCCTGGCGCGCCCTACGAGCTCGGCGTGCTCCACGAGGCCGCGCAGGACGCCGGGTCGGCCCGCGTGGCGTACGGGCGCGCAGTCGTTCTCGATCCCGACCGGCCTGAGGTCCTGCTCGCGGTCGGCCGGACCACGCTCACGGTCGCGGCGGAGGACACGCACGACAGCGCCCGGCTGCGCGCCGAGGCTGCCTCTGCGCTCCGCCGGGCGTGCCGGAACGCCCCGTCGCTGGTCGAGGCCTGGGTGCTGCTCGGACGGGCCCTGCGTGAAGACGACCCCGAAGGTGCGATCGCGGCGCTGACCTCCGCGTCGCAGCTGGAGCCGCAGCGTCACGAGCACCTGCTCGACCTGGCAGACGTCGCGACCGACCGCGGTGACACCGGGATGGCTGTCGCGACGCTGGAGTCGGCCTCGGTTCTGCGTCCCGACGACGCGGACATCCACGATCGAGCCGGAGCGCTGCTGGCGGAGCTGGGGTCCTTCGCGGGCGCCGTGGAGCACCTCACCAAGGCGGTCAGTCTCGAACCGGGACGCGACGCGACGCGGCTCCGGTTGGCCCGTGCTCTGCATGCCCTGGGGACCGACGCCGACGCCATCCGCGTTCTGCGGGCGGTCGATGGTCGTAGCACGGAGGCGCGCCACGTGCTCGGCGTCCTCGAGGCCGCCCTGGGCCGGTTCGACGAGGCCGTGGACGAGCTGACGGCTGCGCTGGAGCAACAGCGGACCGGCGTCGTCGCTCACGCACTGGGTTGCGTGCACATGCGTCGGGAGGACTGGGCGTCGGCAGTCGCCGCCTTCGACACTGCGGAAGCCCTTGGCGGCGCACCTGCGGACCTGGACTTCTCGGCCGGGGTCGCTCGGCACCGAGCCGGTGATCTGTCGGGCGCTCGGGAGCGAATGGACCGGGCGCGGGCCGAGGCGCCGGACGAGCCCTCCGTGCTGTATGCCCACGCCGCCATCGCGCTCGACGAGGGCGACCTCACCGCAGCCGGCACCGGATTCGGCGCGGTCGTCGCGCTCGTCCCAGACCATCCCGGCGCACTGCTCGGCCTGGGACACCTGATGGAGCTTCGAGGTGACGTCAGCGCCGCGGTGACGCACTACCAGCGGGTCGTCGCCGCTGCGCCGGGCCACCACCTCGCGACCTCGAGACTCGCGGCCACGGCGATGCGGGGAGGTCGGCTCGACGAGGCCCGGGCCGCACTGGACCGGATCCCCGGCGACGACGGAGACTTGCAACTCGCCCGGTTGCGCGCCCTGTGCTCTCTGCGCAGCGGGGACGCTGCCGGGGCGGCGACTGCCTTCGCCGCGGTCCTGGCGGAGTCGCGCGGTCGGGACGTCGAGGCTGCCCACGACGCCCGGCTGGCGACGGAGCGTGCTGCGTGGGATGCGATGCGCCGCCACGAGCATGAGGAGGCGCTGCGCCTCTGGGAGGCCGCGCAGGAGTTCGCGACCGACGGCGCCCCGTACGCGTCCGCGATCACGGAATGCCTCCTGCGCAGCGCCGACGGTCTCGGCCCGGAAAGCGATGCCCCGACGCGAGCCCGGCTGCGGGCGTCACTGGAGCGAGCATCGGTCCTGGCCGGTGACGACGATCGCATCTCGCGTCGTGCGGCGGTGCTAGCGCTGCTCGATGACCGTCCACTCGACGCGGCTGCCCTGCTGCGTCCCCTCGGGACAGAAGCCGACCCGACGACCCGCTTCCATCTGGCGCTCGCGCGGGCCGCGGCCGCAGGGTCGGGAGCGCCCGTCCCTGCAGTACCGGTCGACGAGGATGAGGCTGCCGCCTTGCGGGCCCGAATCGAGCGTCTGCGGGGCCTCGTCCTTGCGTGGCAACGGCAGTTCTCGGACGCTCTGGACGCCTTCGTCCGGTCTGTCGCCCACGAGGTCGATCCGTCGGTGTTCCCGGCGATCGCCCGCTGTGCGCTGGAATGCCATCGCAGCGCTCCCGCGATTGCGGTGCTCGACGCACACGCCGCCGCGAGTATCGAGGCTGCCGTGGGGCTTGGGGCGCTGCACGCCCGCGCCGGTGAGCTCGACGAGGCACTGCGCCTCCTCACCGGGCCGTCGGAGGCCGAACCAGACCGCTGGCGTCCCACGATGCTCGCCCTTCATCTCGAGCAACTGTCACGTGCCACGAGGCGTGGCGACCTCGCGGATGCCGTCATCGCCGGGCGGAGGGCCCTCGAGCACGCAGATGACTCGGGGCTCGAGGCCCGCCTGACCACGGTCGTGACCGAGTTGGAGGCGCTGGCCGGGACCGAGGAGACGACTACCCCGACCGCCATGGTCGCTTGGGACGCCCGCCTGCGGCAGCGCCCGACCGACCTCGCGGTCATCCATCACACGGCCGTGCTGGCCGAGCGCACGCTGCTGCGCGGTGACGTGCCCGCCGGTGAGGAGCAACGGCTGCTGTCGTTACTCGTCGAGTCCTGGGCCAGCGTGCTGCACAGTCCTGCCTACTGGGTGCGGCTGAAGGAGCGGAGCGGGCGCGTGGTGGGGGTCGACGAGCGGGCCGAGCTCCGGCGTCGGCTCGGGACGGGACTCGTCCGGCTGCTCCGCGACGCGGGAATTGCGCACGGGCCGGCGAGCCCCGCGGAGACGACGTGGGGCGTGGAGATGCGCACAGCGGGAGCCGTCGCGTCCTTGGTCCCCGCCCGTCATGTCCAGGCGTGGCCTGCGGGCTACACCGCCGGCCCACTGTTGCTCGAGCGGGTCGCCGAGTCGGGACGCGACGGGGCGTCGATGGGCGCAGAGCTCGCGCGGCTGGCAGACCGGATGGACGTCGAGGCGGCGGTCACGGTGCGTGACTTACTCTCGCCGTCCAGGGTGATCAGGCACCTGCTCGACGCCGGTCTCCTCGATGAGGCGGTCGAGGAGGTGGCGCGACGGGACGACGGAACACCGGACGCCCCTCGCCGCGGCCTGGTGCAGGAGGTCCACCTGCGGTTGGCCCTGCGTCACGTCGACGAGAGTTCGCTCTCCCGAGCCGCCGCGCCCTTCCTCGCCGCAGGGCGCGCTGGCGCCGAGCTCGCGCCGCACGCAGCGACCGTTCGCGAGGCGGTGTCAGCCCGTGCGAGCGAGCTCGTGCGGGAGTCCGATGACAACCACCGCGAGGCGGTGGAGCTCATGACGGCAGCACGTGCGCTGCTGCCCCAGGATGACGGCTTCGATGCCGATCTCGGCGCGAGGCAGACGCAACTCGGTCGGTGGTTGAACAACCAGCGTGACTACGAGGCTGCGGTTCCGGTCCTGCGCGAGGCGCACCGGCTCGCTCCGCAGGACGAGACCGCACGCCATTTCGCGCAGGTCGGCCTCGCCAACCTGGCCCGAGAGCTCGTCGACCGCGACGCCGCAGCAGATCGGCGTCGGGGGATCGAGATCCTGACGGAGTCGGTGTCGATGGCTCCACGGGGTTCCGCGCGCTCGGAGGCGCGTTCGGACGCCGCCGACATGTTGGTCGACGCCGGACTGTCCTTCTTCGACAAGAACGCCTTCGACCGGGCGGCGGAGCTCTTCAGATCGGCGCTGACGTTCGAGGACACTCCCACGGTGTGGAAGGCGCTGGGTGCTTCACACAGCAAGAGGCAACGCTACGAGGAGGCCGCCGAGGTGCTCGGGAACGGGGTGTCCAAGCATCCCGGCGACCTAGGCCTCCGCGAGAACTGGGGCATCGCTCTGCACAACGCCGGAATCGCTCACGTCGATGCTGGGCGCTACGAGGGTGGCGTTTCCTTCCTCCAGCACGCCCTCCGCGCTCACCCGAACGACTCGACTCGCCAGAGCCTGTCGCGTGCCCACGTACTTCGTGCGGAGTCACGTCTCTCGACGGGGGGGCTGGCGGCCGCTCGCGCCGACCTCCTCGAGGCGGTGCGACTCGACCCCACCGACCCGCAGCTGCGTGCTCTCGTCCAGCGCCTGATCTAGAAGTCCGAGAAGGGAGCGCCATGCCCACCATCCCGCCGTCGCCCTACCGGGTCCTCGATGTACCCCTCTCAGCCACCGCGAGTGAGGTCCTCGCGGCCCACGGTCGGGCGATCCGTGCACGCCGCTACTCGCGCGCGGAGGTCCAGGCCGCGCTCGCTCAACTGCGGAACCCGGAGAAGCGGGCCGAACAGGATCTCCGGGAGCCCGACGTGGACGTCCTCGTCCCGCGGGTGCGCGACGAGGTGGAGGAACTCGTAGCGGACGGGCCGGCCGTCGGTGACGGGCTGCCGCTGCCCGCGTGGCGCGCGCTCGTCGTCGCCGACGTCGCGACCGACGAGTACCGCGACATCCCGGAGCCCGACGGGGCCCTCCCCGCCCTGCGCCTGCTCGACGCTCCCTCGGACGTGGTCCTCCCGCTTGCCGACGTGCCCTTGCCTGACGTGCCCCCGTCCGATGCCCCGCTGCCGGAGATCCCCCGCTGAGATGACCGACGACCCCTTCGCGATCACGGAACGGCCGATCCCGCTCGCGTCCACCGTCTCTGAAGTCGACCTGCGCGCCGTCCTCTCCGAGCAACTCGTGCGCTACGGGCGGCTGGAGAGCGAGAAGGAGCAGGACGCCAAGGCGGCGACCGCTGCGCTGCGCCAAGTCGTCCTCGACCTCCTGCCCGTCGTCGACGCGCTCGAACGGGTGCGTCTCGCCGTCGGTTCCGACCGTGGCTCCGACCACGGCTCCGCCCGAGCCGTCGAGGGGGTGCAGAAGATGTTGACGCGGACGCTGACCCGGCACGGCGTGGAACGGATGTCGCTGGTCGGGCACCCGGCGGACCCGGACGTCGTCGACATCGAGGAGGAGCGCCATGAGCCGTCGGAGGACGACGGCACGGTGCTGGAGGAGCTCGTCACCGCCTACCGCTGGAGCGGCGAGGTGGTGCGGCGTGGTCGAGTCGTGACCTCGTCGGTACACCCCGTGCCCGGCACGGACTGAGAAGGGGGAGATCAGCGTGCAACGAGTGTTGGGAATCGACCTGGGGACGACGAACTCCGTCGTCGCCTACATGCGACGGGGCGAGCCGGAGATCATCTCTGCTGGACAGGGTCCTGAGGTGACCCGATCGGTGGTCGCGGTCGACCGCAAGGGCAAGCTCCTCGTGGGCGACCCCGCAGCTGGTCAAGAGGGCCGTTCGGGGAGTGATGTCATCCGGTCGATCAAGCGATTCATGGGTCGTCCCTTCATCGCCCCAGAAGTCCGGACGGCGGCGGGGAAGGTCCCGTACGAGGTCGTTGAGGGCGTCGACGGAGACGCCGCCGTCCGCTTCGCCGGCCGGGCCTACAGCCCCGTCGAGATCTCGGCCCTCTTACTCCGGCACCTCAAGGAGAAGGCCGAGCACGTCACCGGCGAAACGTTCCCCCGGGCCGTCATCACGGTGCCCGCCTATTTCGGGGAGCGGCAGATCACCGCGACGCGGGAGGCCGGTCGTCTGGCCGGGTTCCACGTCCTGAAGGTCCTCGACGAGCCGACGGCGGCCGCGCTCGCTTACGGCTATCAGCGCGAGTCCCCCGCCGATGATGATGTCGTCCTCGTGTTCGACCTCGGGGGCGGCACGTTCGACATCTCTGTCCTGCTGGTCACTGGTGGCGTGTTCACGGTGCTGAACGTGGAGGGCGACAACTTCCTGGGTGGCGACGATTTCGACCGCTCGCTCGCCGAACAGGTGTCCCGCGTGGTCCAGGCCGAGAACGGCGTCGACCTGCTCTCGCAGCGGCGTGCGACCTACGAACTCCGGACCGCAGCGGAGACGGCCAAGATCGAACTCTCGGCGACGGACTATACGTACATCACCCTGCCCGCGGTGGGCGACCCGCCGGTGAACGTCGACCAGGAGGTTGACCGCGACGACTTCGAGGCGCTCATCCGTGACCGGGTTCACGCTGCGATCGAGCTCGTCATGAAGGCCGTGGCCGGTGCGGACCTGCAGCTCGCCGACATCGGCCAGGTGCTCCTCGTGGGGGGCTCGACGTCGGTGCCCTACGTCCAGGAACGGCTCGCGGAGCTCTTCGGGCCCGAGAAGCTCTGCCGGGACGTGCACCCGATGAAATCTGTGGCGCTCGGCGCCGCCATCCAGGGAAATCTCATTCCCGACGTCGTCTGCGAGCACTGTCGGGCGTCGTCGCCCGTGGCGGCGGACGCGTGCCAGCAATGCGGCGTCGACCTGCGCCCGCCGGAGATGGTGAACTGCGAGCAGTGCTTCCTGCCGCGGGACGTTGGGACCTCGGAGTGCCCGAAGTGCGGCCACGGCGCGGAGAGTGTCTCGAGACCCGGGACCACCGATGTGGTCGCACTGCCCGCGACGACCGCGGCGCGGAAGCCGGCTGACGACGACCCGCTGGCGGGCGGCCTGCGCTGTCTCAACTGCAACGCTCTGAACGCCGCCGGTTCTGCCGCGTGCGGCTCCTGCGGCGAGACCTTCGAACAGGTCGGGGAGATCACCCCGAAGGACCGCGGGATCGAGCTCGACGACGGGACCATGGCCGTGGTGCTCCCGAAGGGCTCGATGTTCCCCACCCCTCCCGACGAGCCTGTGGGGCGCGACTTCGCTACCGCCACCGCCGACCAGCGTCGACTGGAGATCGCGGTGTATGAGGGCAACGAGTCGCTGGCCCGGGAGAACGACCTGATCGGTTTCATCACGCGTCCTCTTCCTCCAGGCCTACCGCGGAACTCCCCGATCGACGTGTCCTTCGGGCTCGACCGGGACGCGCGCCTCACCGTCTCGGTCCGCGTCCGCGCACTCGACGAGCCGCCTCAGGAGGTCGAGATAACGGGCCACAAGCTGCGTTTGGACGACCAGGAGCGCCTCGAGAAGCAGCGCAAGGCGCTCACCGCGTTTGTGGATCGGTGGAGCGGTGAGCTCACGGACGCCGAGTCAGCGGTCTTCTACACCGTCATCGGCGAGGTCGACACCGCATTGCGGACGGGGCTGACGAGAACGACCGAGGTGGACGATCTGCTCACCCGCGCCGATCGTCTGGTCACGACGATCACCGAGATCCGCGGCGAGGACGCCCACATCACGGCCGTGGTCGGCTCGGTCGGCAAATTTCTGGCCGTCGCGGACATTGTCGAGCTCCGGCGGTTCTCCGAGGAGCTCGACGAGGCTCGCGGGCGGGCGGACTTCGACGCGGCCCTGAGGCTGGCGCGGGAGTCCCAGGAGATCACCGACAGCCTCGGACCGGAGCTGCACCACCTGATGGTGTGCAGGACCTTCGCCCACCAGGGACAGCTCTCCGGGCCGCTCTCGAACAAGGTGTTCGCTGCAGTCCGGTCCTACGATGAGGCGTTCGACCGCGGCGACGCGCTCGGGCGACAACGAGCCGCCGATGAGCTCGCCGTACTCAGGCGTGAGGTAGGCGAGGAACTGTCGCGTAGCGACGTCGACGCGGGGCCGACCACTACCAAGCCGAAGCTCGCCGGTGAGTGACATGACGATTCCGCAGGTCCTCTGCCCGCTCTGCCAACTGGCGCCGGACCACAGCGGCCGGTGCCCCGACTGCAAGCAGAACCTCGCGCCGCTCGCGTACCTCGACGCGCAGGCGACCGTGCACTACAACCGGGCACTCGATCTGGCCGCGGAGGGCGACGACGCCGGCGCCGTTCGTGCGGCCGAGGCCTCGGTCGCGGAGGACGGGCGCTTCGCCGACGCGTGGGTCGTGCTCGGCAAGCTGTACCGGAAGGCGGGCCGGACGGCGGACGCACGGCGGGCATGGGAATCCGCGCTGGCCGCGGACTCGGCGCATCGCGGGGCGCAGGACGCACTCGCCGCCCTCGGCCCGGACGGGGCACGGGACCGAGCAGGGACCGGGCGGCAATGGCTCGTAGGAATCGTGCTGCTGCTCCTCGCCGCGCTGATCGCCCTGGTGGTGTGGCTTCTCCTCCGCCCCGCGCCGGCTCCCGCGGCCCCGGGAGCGGGGCTCTTCACCGTCAGCCAGCGTGCGGGAACGATCGCGCTGACCGGCTCGGTGCCCGACGACCGGACCCTGCAGCCGTTCCGCGATGCCGCGAGGACCGCCGTCGGGAACCGTTCGCTCGACACGTCCGCCCTCGTCATCGACGGCGGGTCGGGTGCATCGCCGCCGGTCGACGGACCGACGGTCGGGAGCGTCGTCGGGACTCTCGTGGGCGCACCCAGAGCGGACACCACCGTTGTCCTGACGCCGACCCGAGCCATCGTCTCCGGAACGTTTCCCGACGACGGCGTGCGGCAGCTGGTGATCGGCGGGCTGCGCGACGACCTGCCAGGCCGAGAGGTACTGGACCAGGCCGGGCTCGGTTCGCCTTCCGCGCCGTCTGCCGGGTCCGTCGACCCTGCGTCGACCGACGGGGCAGTCCAAGCCGTTCAGCAGGCCGCTCCGATTCGGTTCGGGCCGTCGGATGCGACGCTGACCCCGGCCGCTGCGGCCACGGTCCAGGCGATCGCGAGCATCGTGCGCGGGCAGGACGTGACCCTCGAGGTCGAAGGGTTCACCGCGCCGATCGGGCCACCGGACGGCGCTCAGGCCATCTCCGCGAACCGTGCGGGCGCCGTGCGCGACGCGCTGGTCGCCAGCGGGGTGCCTGCCGACCACGTGCGGGTCCAGGCGCTCGGGGACAGCCAATCGCTCCCCAGCCCGGAGGCCAGCCGTCGAGCCACCGTCCGGGTCGCGCCGGTGAGGTGATCGGCAAATATCGATCATTGCGGGCTATGTCGGGCGAGGATGACGATTCGGACAGTGGGAGCGTCTTTCTCTCGGGAGCTCCGCGAGTTGTCTAAAATTGCCTCTGGAACTTGAGGTGCCCGTTGACATAGTGTCTTGAGGGGCAGACGCCACGATCCGTTTTTCCGGGGGGCTCGCGTGACGACGGTACCCGATGTCTTCGCCATTCCATTGGACGACAGTGCGTCGTTGGTGTATGCGCCCCTGCATGGTGTGGCATTTGCGGCGTCGCAGGGGCTGGTGTCGGAACTCCCCAGAGTTCTCACGGGTGAGGGCGGCGACAGCGATGTCGAGACATTCGTTCGGGAAGCGGGCCTGTTGCAGGACGTGTCCACTCCGGTGTCACGGAGAGAGGGTGCTGTCGAACCGACCGATGTCACCCTGTTCCTGACCACCGCATGCAATCTTCGCTGCACCTACTGCTACGCCTCGGCCGGCGACAGTCCCGCCACCTACATGACGATGGATGTGGCACGACAGGGCATCGATTTCGTCATCGACAACGCGCGACGCACCGGTGCGCCGCACATCGGACTGAACTTTCACGGCGGCGGTGAGCCGAGCGTCCACTGGAAGCTGATGACGGGAGCGTTGGAGTACGCGCGCCGGCAGGCAGGGGACATCGAGGTGATTGCCGCCTCGGCCGGCAACGGCGTCTTCACCGATCAGCAGATCGACTGGATGATCGCCAACCTCAACGGGGGCATGAGCCTGTCCTTCGACGGTCTGCCCGAGGTCCACGACCGCCAGCGCCCGACGGTGCGCGGCACGGGGTCGAGCGAACGCGTCATACACACGATGCGCCGCTTCACTGAGGCGGGCTACCCGTACGGCGTGCGCGTGACGGTCACGGCGGACCAGATCCCCTACCTCGCCGATTCCGTGGAGTACATCCTCGCGAGCTTCACGCCCGTGCGGCTCCAGGTCGAGCCCGCCTATCAGCTCGGCCGGCACGAGGGTGCCCCCGACGCCGAGACCGAGGACTTCATCGTCGCCTATCGCGAGGCGCAGGGGCGGGCGGCCCACTACGGCCACGAATTGCTGTACAGCGCAGCTCGGGTCGGCTTCCTCACCAGCCACTTCTGCGGGATCACCCAGGACAACTTCTGTCTCACCCCCGCCGGAAACGTCTCCGCATGCTTCGAAGCCTTCTCTGAGGACAACGAGTTCTCGGATGTCTTCTTCTACGGAAGCGCGACCCCGGAAGGCTACGAGTTCGACATGGACCGGCTGGAACGTCTCCGCGGTCTCGGCGTCGAGAACCGGTCCTTCTGTGACGGCTGCTTCGCCAAGTGGAACTGCGCGGGGGACTGTTACCACAAATCGTTGTCCGCCAACGGGCGCGGAGAGTTTAGGGGCTCGCAGCGATGCCACATCACGCGAGAGCTGGTGAAAGATCAGTTGCTTGCGCGGATCGCTGCGTCGGGCGGTCTTCTCTGGCGTGACCCGAGCGTCGGCGGCGTCTGTCCGGTGCATGGAGGCGAACATGAGTGATCAGACGTCGCTGCCCTGGCCGATGCCGCGGAAGCGAGACGACCGGGAGGACACCCCGGCAGCGGAGACCCCCCACTACGAGATCCAGCGGGTCAACGCCGACCGGACCACCGGGCCGGTCGAGATCCTTCCGATCACGCGCCCCCCGTGGGCGGCATCGTCAGGCCGTCGAGGCTTCCTCGGAGCCGGGATCGCCTCGTCGATCGCTGCGACCCTCCTGTTGAGCGGGTGCGATCGCACCTCGACGGCACCGCCCCCGTCGTCCCCGTACACGCCGCCGCCCTACACCCCACCGCCGTACACCCCGCCGCCGACGACGGAATACACGCCGCCGCCGACCACGACCACGACCGAACCGCCCGACACGTACACGCCTCCGCCCGACACGTACACGCCGCCGCCGACCTACAGCGGAGGTGGCGGCGGCGGAGGGACGTACTGTCAGTGCAACAAGATCTGTACGTGCATCCCGGTCTGCCAAGCGCACCGGCTCCTCGACGACGACGCCACCGTGCGACGCATGGCCGAGGTGGTCGTGCTGGCCATGGGATGCCGTGAGTTGCCGTACCTGCGCTGGGCGGCAGCCACGGCACCGGAGCCCCTCAGGGAACGGATCGACGCACACGTCGCCGACCTCGACGCGGGTCGGGTGCTGAGCGCGGACGACCTCGACACCCCCGAGCTGGCGGGCGCCGACTACGCCCGCTACCTCGCGTCCGAGGACGCCGTGACCTCCGTGCTTGCGGCCCAGGTGCTTTGCCTGCGCGCCACCCACGTGGGCTCGCGGCTGACGGGACAGACTGCTCGCGGCGTTGCACGGTCGCTCGCCGTCGGGATGGCGATGCACCGCGAACGAAGCGCGCAGTGGGGCCACGTGCACTCTTGACCGCACCGCACCGCACCGCACCGCACCGCACCGCACCGCACCGGTAGGGCTGCGACCGCTGTGCGGACCTTGTTCCGTCGTTCGAGACGAGCACGCCGATGAACTCGCCCGAGGACCCGTTCTGGACCCCCGAGCCCTTCCTCGGGCAGGCGGAACCCTCCCCGCCACCGCCCATCTCCAGATCACCCGGACCGTTTCTTACTCCGGAACCGCCCCGGCCGGTCGGGTCGTCGTCGTTCGGTGCACCTCCCACTGGTTCCTGGCCCGGCCAGGCGCCGTTCGCGGCGCAGCCGGCGATCCCGCCCAGGACGGTGCGACGGCGGCTCTGGTTGATCTTCGGCGGCGCGGGGATCGTCCTGCTCCTCCTCGTGGGCGTGGTGACATGGTTAGCCGCTTCGGGTCGCGGCGATCGCGGTCCGTTCGACGAGGCGGTGGAGGCGCTGGCCCTCGCGCCGGGGATACACGACCAGGATGCCCTGCCCGACGGGTCCCTGCGGTGGGATCTGCGCCTGAGCGAGCACGGCGAGGCGATCGGGACCGTGACCGCGAACGGGACACCGTTCGACGTCATGGCTGTCGGCGGGAAGACCTACCTCCGCATCCCGAACGGCGTGACGAACGTCGACGGCGTCGCGGTGTCCCCCGACAAGGCAGGGCGTTGGGTCGCCGGGCTCGACGATGCCCTCGGGCCGGTCCGGGAACGGCTGACGGCGCCGGCCGCGCTGGCCGACGGCATTCGCACGTCCCTCGACAGCACCCGGGACTTCCCGACGACAGCGGACGCTCCGTCCGCCGTCGACGGCGTCGCCACCTTGACAGCACACACGCCGTCGGGCGACCTCTCGATCTCCCAGTCCGCGCCCCACCGCGTACTGCGGTTCTCGCCGACACCGACGTCGAGCCCCCTGGGCCACGAGCTCGTCCTCCAAGGCACGTCGAGCCCCGGATCGGCGCAACTCTCCGAGATGCCGGAGCCGGAGGTGGCGTCGACGTACGACCGGCTGACGGAGGCGGTCCCGGACCTTGCGTCCGCCGTCGTGGACGGCATCGACTTCCGGCTGCAGGGCCAACCGCAGATCGATTGCAACTCCGGTGGCTGCTCGGTCACGGCGACGGAGACCGACTCCGTGTCGAGCACCGACCGGGCGGTCGTCACGGGCGGGACGGTCACCAGGTCCATGTCGGCCACGGTGACCATCGACGGCCGGCCCGCCGGCGGATGCACGCAGACCGGCGCGCTACCCCTCAGCGGCACCGGCGCGCTCAGCTGCGAGGACCCTGGCGCCGGTCCGACCTTCGCGGCGGCCGACGCGGTCGCCCGTGAGAAGGCCTTGGCGACGGCCGCTCCGGGCACGACCGTGCAATACACGGTCCCCGTCTATGTCGCCGTGGACATGGTCGCCGTCGCGAACGTCGACGTCGCGGTGCTCGTCGACCAACTGGCGAACGAGCGTGCCGACGCGACGTGCGCCTCGCCGCCGAACAGCTTCGTCGCCGGGACGCCGGTGCTGCTCGCCGACGGCACGACGCGTTCCATCGAGTCTCTGACGCCAGGCGACCAGGTGCTCGCCACCGACACGGCGACGGGTACGACCCGTCCCGAGCCCGTGCTCGACGTGATCGTTGGTCACCACCCGGCTCAGCTGACCACGCTCACGATCAGTTCCGCCGGTCGCGACGGCTCTGTGACGGCCACCGACAACCACCCGTTCTGGGACCCGGAGCGGGGCGAATGGGTAGAGGCCGGTGCTCTGCGGCGAGGCGAGCACCTCGCCACCAGGACTGGCGTCGACGCGATGGTCACCGCATCGCGGCCGTGGTCAGCGGATGCGTCGGTCTACAACCTGTCCGTACGGGATTTGCACACCTATGACGTCGAGGCCGGCTCCACTTACGTCCTGGTGCACAACGCTTCGCCCAAGCCGTGTATGTACCCGTGGCCGGTACGACCAACCTCCGTATCCCTGTCAGCTGCCCGCAGGACCCACATCCTCGACGGCGACGGTCCAAACCTTGGCGGTGGACACCGCGCGGGAACAGGTAAGCCGGGCAAGACTGAATTCCCCGCCAGCTGGAGCGACGATGATATCGTCACCGCTGCGACGGCCGTCGCTCTGGAGGAGGTTCCGATCAAAGAGGTCTTTCAGGTGAATGGCAGATGGGCAATATCGGCCCGTTATAACGGGATCGTCATCACATCTTTGGTCAACCAGGACGGCTCGATCTGGACAGCGTATCCGCGGTATGGCCCGGGCGTCGTATTTAATCCTCGGAAATGAATGTGGATTACACCGAGGTGTGCCGGACCATACATAGTCTGATCGACGATCTCTCGGTCCCGGCACCGAGTCTGCCATGGTCACAGGCGATCGACCTCATGGACCACGGGGAACCCGAGGAGGCCACCGACGTTCTCGTTGCCATCATTGTAAGATGGGATGTTCCCGTCGAAGTCAACCAGCACAGACGTCTGCGAAGTCTAATTCAGCACTTGCAGCTTGACGCGTCAAACTATAGCTATGCAGGCGACCCCGAGATGCTCGCTCGTATGACGGTGGTGAAAGACCTGCCTTCGTAACTAGCGCTCCGAGGCTCCGCCCTTTCGTCGTCCCAATTTATCAAGCCCCATGCCGGAGAAAAATCCGGATACGTGCTAGCGCGCTCGGTGGTCGGGTCCTCATGTTGGTGGGCCGTGGGGGATTCCGGGATCGGCGCTGTCGGCGCCGACGTCGCGGGGAACGGTCGGCGTATCGACGAGCAGCACGACCACGTGGCGGGCCGTCAGCGTAGGGCGAGACAGCGGTCCGCGCCGCCGTCGACCCCCGCCCGGAAGTCGGCGATGCGCGCGTAAGCGGTGGTGTCGGCGACCGCGCCGTCGGTGGCCGTCGCGGCGTCGTCGCTGCGGCGCAGCAGGTTCACGGCCTCGTCGAGATCGCCGGGGGAGAGGCTGAAGTCGGAGCCCGGCGCGCCGACGTCGGCGGTGTACGCCCCGGCCAGGCAGACCGCCGCGCGGCCCGCGGCGGCACCCGTCGTCGGGCGGTCGAGGGCGGCCAGGGCGGCGAGCGCGTAGCGGGAGGCGAGCAGGGTGCCGCTCGCGTAGTCGCCGAGCCCGTCGTGGATACCCGCGAGGGCGTCGTCGGTCTGGACGACCCCGCCGGTGCACAGCCCCACCGCGCCCTGCCCGCAGCCGTCGCGACCCGCGCGGATCGTCGGGGCGGTCCACGGGCCGCCCTTCGCCCGCACCAGCCCGCCGAAGTACCGGTCGAGGTCGGTGCCCATGGCGCGCAGCAGGTCGGGCAGCGGCAGGTTCCCGCCGCTCTGGGCGTCGGAGAGGGAGGCGAAGGCCTGCTGGGTGAAGGAGCGGTTCTGCAGCGACATCTGCGCGCAGGTCCCGACGCCGCCGGCGTAGCCGTCCTGGAACGAGGAGACGCGGTCGAACGCGTTGCCGTGCGCGCGGTCGTCCCGGGCGTCGGTGCCGACCGGGTCGCGGAAGGTGATCAGCGCGCTCATCGCGGCGTCGATGCCGGCGTCGCCGGTGCGCAGGTCGGGGGTCCCGCCGTCGTGCACCGCGCGGAGGAACGAGCCCGCGTAGCAGTCGGCCTGGCCCTCGGACAGGATCGTCGGCGCCCCGGAGCCCAGGCTCGCGCTGGTCGGCACGACGTCCTCGAGGCGCTGCTGGATCGCGTGGCCGAACTCGTGGGCGAGCACGACGACGACCGCCGAGTCCCCGAACTCCTCGCGCAGCACCGGGACCAGCGCCGCCCGGTCGTAGGCGATGACGTCGGCGCGCGGGCAGTAGAAGGCGTTGCCCTCGACCTCCTCCGGCGACTGCGTGCAGGGCGGGGCCGGCCCGGGACGCGAGGAGTCGACGGAGAAGTAGCCCTGCGGCGGCACGAAGCGTCGCCCGTCGGCCAGACGCGGGAACTGCTCGCCCCACCAGCCCTCGAGGTCGCGCAGCACGGCGGCGGCCAACCGGTCGTCGTCCGACCCGTCGTTGTCCCGGACGAACTGCGGGTCGAGCCCCGCGCTCACCTGCGGGCCGGCGAACGCCCGCCCGTCGACCGCCGACGCGCATCCGGCGGTGAGCAGCGCGAGCAGCACGAGCAGCACGGCCGGCACCGCCCCCACACCCCGGATCCGCACGGGATCAGTGTGCGGGAGCCGGGGCAGCCGTGGGGGCGGAACCGGGCGATCCGGCGACCCGGCTTCGACGATGCCGCCTTTCCTGCCACTGGGTGCAGGCAGTGACGCATTGCTTGCACCAGGGGGTGCTACGACTCCTCGTGCACGAGCCACAGCATCCCGGAGGCCGGCAGGGTGACCTCCGCCGACGCCGGGCGCCCGTGCTGCGGCACGGAGGCCGCGAAGACCGACCCGAAGTTGCCGGCCCCGTCGCCGCCGTAGACCTGCGCGTCGGTGTTGATCACCTCGCGCCAGCGGCCGGCCGCCGGCATCCCGACCCGGTAGCGGTCGTGCACGATGCCCGAGAAGTTCGCCACGCAGACCACGTCCGGCCCGCCCGTCGGGTCGTGCCGCACGAACGAGAAGACGTTGCCGCCCGCGTCGTTGGCGTCGATCCAGGAGAAGCCGGCCGGGTCGGTGTCGGCGACGTACATCGCCGGGTGCGCCCGGTACGCCGCGTTCAGGTCGGCGACGAGGCGCGCGACCCCGGCGTGCAGCGGGTCGTCGAAGAGCTCCCAGTCCAGGGAGCGCTCCTCGGACCACTCCCGGACCTGCCCGAACTCCTGGCCCATGAACAGCAGCTGCTTGCCCGGGTGGGCCCACATGTAGGCGAGCAGGGCCCGCAGCCCGGCCGCCTTGCCGTGGTCGCCGCGGCCCATGTCGGGCATCCGCGTCCACAGCGAACCCTTGCCGTGCACCACCTCGTCATGGCTGAACGGCAGGACGAAGTTCTCCGACCAGGCGTAGGTCAGCGAGAACGTCATCTCGTTGTGGTGGTAGCTGCGGTACATCGGGTCGCGCCCGACGTAGCCGAGCGTGTCGTGCATCCACCCCATGTTCCACTTCATGCCGAAGCCGAGGCCGCCGAGGTGGGTGGGGCGGGTGACGCCGGGCCACGCGGTGGACTCCTCGGCGATCGTCACGACGCCGGGGTGGTGCTTGTAGACGGTCGCGTTGAACTCCTGGAGGAACGAGACCGCCTCGAGGTTCTCCCGGCCGCCGTAGCGGTTGGGCACCCACTCCGAGCGCGAGTAGTCCAGGTAGAGCATCGAGGCGACCGCGTCCACGCGCAGGCCGTCGACGTGGAACTCCTCGAGCCAGTACAGGGCGTTCGCGACGAGGAAGTTGCGGACCTGGGAGCGCCCGAAGTCGAAGACGAGCGTGCCCCAGTCGAGCTGCTCGCCGCGGCGCGGGTCGCCGTGCTCGTAGCAGGGGGTGCCGTCGAAGTGCGCCAGCGCCCACTCGTCGCGCGGGAAGTGCGCGGGCACCCAGTCGACGATCACGCCGATCCCGGCGCGGTGCATCGTGTCGACGAACGCGCGGAAGTCGTCGGGCGTGCCGAACCGGCTCGAGGGCGCGTAGTACGAGGAGACCTGGTAGCCCCACGAGCCGCCGAACGGGTGCTCGGCCACCGGCAGCAGCTCCACGTGCGTGAAGCCGCGCTCGGTCAGGTAGCCGGCGAGCTCGTCCGCGAGCTCGGCGTAGGTCAGGCCCTGCTTCCACGAGCCGGCGTGGAGCTCGTAGACGCTCATCGGCTCGGCGTGCGGCGAGGATTCCCGACGACGCGTCATCCAGGCCTCGTCGTCCCAGGTGTGGGTCGAGGCGGTGACCACCGAGGCCGGGGTGGGCGGCAGGTCGGCGGCGAAGGCCATCGGGTCGGCCTTGTCCAGCCAGACGCCGGCGTGGGTGAGGATGCGGAACCCGTAGCGGGTGCCGAGCCCGACGCCGGGCAGGAACACCTCCCACACCCCGGAGCCGAGCGCGCGCATCGGCGTGGCGACGCCGTCCCAGCTGCCGTGCTCGGGCGCCCAGTCGCCGACGACGCGGACGCCGCGGGCGTTCGGCGCCCACACCGTGAACGACGTGCCCTCGACCGGCCCGGACGGCGTCGGCCAGCGGCGGAAGTGCGCCCCCAGGGCGTCCCAGAGCCGCTCGTGGCGGCCCTCGCCGATGAGGTGCAGGTCCACCGGGCCGAGGACGGGGGAGAAGCGGTACGGGTCGTCGACGATGCGCTCGACGGCGTCGCCGTGGGCGTCCCCGCCGGACTCGTCGGTCGTCCTGATCGCGAGCCGGTAGTGCGGCAGGGGCCCCGGCACGGCGCCCGCGAAGAGTCCGGAGGTGTCGACGGGGGAGAGCGGGTAGCGACCCGCCGTCGGGCCCGCCTCGACGACGACGTCGACCTCGTCCGCGCCCGGCTGCAGCGTCCGGACCACGACGGTGCCCGGGTTCTGCGGGCGGCGGTGCGGGCCGAGCACGCTGTGCGGGTCGCGGTGCGAGCCCTCGACGAGCAGGTGCACGTCGAGTTCGCCGGGGGCGACGGGCAACGGGCCGGGCGCGGTGGGACGGGTCATCGGTGGTGCGACTCCGGTTTCGGGTGCGGGTGCGGTTCTCCTACCCGGACGGCGGGCGCTCCGAACCGGTCCGCGCGGTGCGGGGAGGGTCCGGGTGGGTCAGGCGCCCGAGGCCCCGGGAGCGGGTGCGGACGGGTCCCCGACGAGCCGGGTCATCGACCGGACCGGGATCGCGAGCCAGTTCGGTCGGTTGCGGGTCTCGTAGAGGACCTCGTAGACGGCCTTGTCGAGCTCGTAGGCGCGCAGCACGGCCATCTGCTCACGCGGGTCGGCGCCGGCGACCTCGGCGTAGCCGTCGCAGAACGCGGAGCGGTTCCGGTCGGCCCACTCCTGGGCGCGCCGCTGCAGGTAGGCCGGCGCCTCCGCCCCGGTCTCCCACTCGGCGAGCTGGTGGAACGCCGCGTAGTCGAACGAGCGCAGCATCGCCGCCACGTCGCGCAGCGGGGAGTCGGGCCGGACCCGGTCCTCCAGCGGCCGCGAGGGCTCGCCCTCGAAGTCGATCGCGAGCCAGCCGCGCGGGGTGCGCAGCGTCTGGCCGAGGTGCAGGTCGCCGTGGACGCGCTGGACGTCGAGTCCGTCGACGTCGGTGACGCCGCGCAGCACGCGGGCGATGGCCTCGCGCTGCTCGGCGACCGCGGGCGCCGACTCGGCCGCCCGGTCGAGGCGTTCGAGCATCCAGTCGGCGACCGCCGCGACGCCGTCCGCGCCGAGCCGGTCGCTGCCCAGGGCCCGGGCCAGCTCGAGGTGGACGGTCGCGATGGTCTTCCCGAGCCGGTGCGCCTCGCCGGCGAAGTCCCCGCCGACCTCGTCGGGACGGAGGTCGCCCTCCGCGAGCAGGTCCCGCACGCTGGTCAGCGCCATGCCCCAGCCGTCCGCGGAGTTCGCGGCGTAGCTCTGCAGCATCGCGACGGTCATCGGCTGCGGGCCGTCGTCGCCGGCCAGCTCGCCCTCGATCGCGCCGAGCAGCGGCGCGACCTCGCCGGAACGCTCC
Source organism: Actinomycetospora sp. CA-084318 (assembly GCF_050955885.1). Lineage (NCBI taxonomy): Bacteria > Bacillati > Actinomycetota > Actinomycetes > Pseudonocardiales > Pseudonocardiaceae > Actinomycetospora > Actinomycetospora sp. CA-084318. The sequence continues at coordinate 4,653,822 of NZ_CP192098.1, read as the reverse complement.
CGGCCGAGCGCCCGGTGCAGCTCGAGGTCGGGGTTGAGCCCCGGGGTCGCGCGGCGGAAGAGCTTCATGATCGCGCGCTCGCCGTAGATCACCGACGAGTTGGACTGCTCGCCGAGCAGCGGGCGCCCCGGCCCGACGATCGGCGCCTCGGTGGCGGGCTCGGGCACGAAGCGCAGCGAGCCGACGGCCGTGTCGGAGACGATCATCGAGAGGAGCAGGCGGCTGATCTCGCCGTCGGCGAGGCCGTCGTAGACCACGCGGTCGCCGACCCGGCCGATCACGGCGTGCTCGAGGTCCCCGGGCAGCTCCGGGCGCGTGCCGAGCAGCAGCTGGAACCGGTCCTCGGGCCCGTCGTCGGTGAACGACACCGCGATCACGGCGTGCGCGACGGCGGGCACGGCGTCGGCGGGCGTGACGTCCTGGTGGCCGACCAGACGGACGGCCGCGACCGTGCGGTCCTTGGCCGCGAACCAGCGCTGGTCGGGCAGCCAGGCGGTCAGCGAGGGCAGCAGGGCGTCGAGGCTCGTGTTCACCGGGTCGAGCTCCGCTCCGCTTCGTCTCCCGTGCGCCGTCATCAGCGCTGCTCCTGCGCCGGCTGGATCGAGAACCAGTAGAAGCCGTGCCCGGGCAGCGTGAGCAGGTAGGGCAGCTCACCGATCGCCGGGAAGGGGACGCCTCCGGTCAGCTCGGTGAGCGTCCAGTCCTTCCAGGCGATCAAATCGAGCTCCACGGGTTGCGGGAAACGGGACATGTTGTTGACGCACAGCACGACGTCCCGGTGCCCGTCGGCCTCGACGGTCTGCCGGACGTAACTCAGCACCGAGGAGTTGGAGCCGCCGAGCTCGTGGAAGTCGCCGAGCCCGAACGCGGGGTGCTGGCGGCGGATCTCGATCATCCTACGGTTCCAGTGCAGCAGGCTCGCACTGGAGTTGGACTGGGCCTCGACGTTGACGGCCTGGTAGCCGTACACCGGGTCCATCACGATCGGCAGGTTGAGCCGCCCCGGGTCGCAGGAGGAGAAGCCCGCGTTCCGGTCCGGCGTCCACTGCATGGGACTGCGGACGCCGTCGCGGTCACCCAGCCAGATGTTGTCGCCCATCCCGATCTCGTCGCCGTAGTAGATGACGGGGCTACCCGGGAGGGAGAGCAACAACGCGGTGAACAGTTCGAGCTGGTTGCGGTCGTTGTCGAGCAGCGGGGCCAGCCGGCGGCGGATGCCGATGTTGGCCTTCATCCGCGGGTCCTTGGCGTACTCCGCGTACATGTAGTCGCGCTCGTCGTCGGTGACCATCTCGAGGGTCAGCTCGTCGTGGTTGCGCAGGAAGATGCCCCACTGCGCGTTGTGCGGGATCTCCGGGGTCTGCGCCAGGATCTCCGAGATCGGGAACCGCGACTCGCGCCGGACCGCCATGAAGATGCGCGGCATCAGCGGGAAGTGGAACGCCATGTGGCACTCGTCGCCGCCCGCGGCCGGGTCGCCGAAGTACTCCACGACGTCGGCGGGCCACTGGTTGGCCTCGGCGAGCAGGATGCGGCCCGGGTACTCGTCCTCGATGACCTTGCGGCAGCGCTTGAGGAACGCGTGGGTCTCCGGGAGGTTCTCGCCGTTCGTGCCGTCGCGCTCGAACAGGTACGGCACGGCGTCGAGGCGGAAGCCGTCGATCCCGAGGTCGAGCCAGAACCGCAGCGCGTCGATCATCGCCTCGCACACGGCCGGGTTGTCGAAGTTCAGGTCCGGCTGGTGGGAGAAGAACCGGTGCCAGAAGAACTGGCCGCGCACGTAGTCGTAGGTCCAGTTCGACGCCTCGGTGTCGACGAAGATGATCCGCGCGTCGGGGTAGCGGGTGTCGTCGTCGGACCAGACGTAGTAGTTTCCGAACGGGCCGTCCGGGTCGCGGCGCGACTCCTGGAACCACACGTGCTGGTCGGAGGTGTGGTTCATGACGAGGTCGGTGATCACGCGGATGCCGCGGGCGTGCGCCTGGTCGACGAACTCGACGAAGTCCTCGACGGTGCCGAACTCCGGCAGCACCTTGCGGTAGTCGCGGATGTCGTACCCGCCGTCGCGCAGCGGGGAGTCGTAGAACGGCGGCAGCCACAGGCAGTCGACGCCCAGCCAGGCCAGGTAGTCCAGCTTGTCGGTCAGCCCGCGCAGGTCGCCGAAGCCGTCGCGGTTCGAGTCGGCGAACGCCCGCACGAGGACCTCGTAGAAGACCGCGCGCTTGTACCAGTCGTCCTCGACCGGGAGCTGGCGGGCGCGGCGGAAGTCCTCGGCGCTCGGTTCGACGACCTCGTGTCCCGGCTCGGCGACGTGGGTGCTGGTGGGCGCGCTGGCGGTCCCCTCGTTCATCGCGCGCCACGGTAGTGGTCCGACCCGCCTGCGCGCCGCACCGGAGGGCGCTCCGGTGTCCGATGTGTCCCCGATCGCCGTCGATCGCCTCAGCGCTCGCGGGGCGGGTCGGCCGGGGCGCCCTCGATGACCATGGGCGCGCCCCGCTCCGGGTCCGGCCGGGCGGCGGGGCCGGTCCCTCCGATCACGACGACGGACGGGGCCATCCGGGCACTCCCGGCCCGGACCGCACGGGCGGCCGCGCGGCGGGCGAGCGCCCGGCGCACCGGCGGCACGAGCAGCACGAGGGCGGCGAGCGTCGAGAGCATGCCCGGCACCACCAGCAGGACACCGGCGAGGGCGACGTACATCCCGTCGGCCACCTCGGCCTCGGCCGGGCGCCGGCTCTGCACCGCACGTCCGAGGGCGGTGATCGAGCGCCGGCCCTCGTGCCGGAGCGCCCAGGCCCCGATCACGGCGGAGAGGATCAGCAGACCCAGCAGCCCCAGGAAGCCGACGGCCTGGCCCACCAGGACCAGGACCCAGATCTCCACGGCCACGTAGGCCAGGAACGCGAGCAGGAGCGGCACGGGGACCTCCTCAAGGTCTGTCTGCCCCCTTAACGCGCGACGGGCGCCGAAAGTGCCCGGAGGCGTCGTCGGGAACGCCCCCGGAATCCCCCGGAACGCACGAACGGCACTCTCGCGCGCTCTATGTGCGCGAGAGTGCCGTTCGTTCGGATCGGGGCGAGCCCTCGGCCTACCGCTTCTGCACCGACACCAGGTGCGCCACGTCGCGCCACGGCTCGAGGCGCACGAAGTTCGACTGGCCCCAGTCGAACACCTGCCCGCTGACCTCGTCGAACGCGCCGAAGCGGGCGAACGGGTCGAGGCCGAGCGCCGCCATGTCGAGGCGCAGCGTGCCCTCCTCGGCGCCGAACGGGTTGAGGTTGACCACGCCGATCACGGTGTCGCCGGTGATCGGGTCGGTCTTGGACCAGGCGAGCAGCGCGTCGTTGTCGGTCTCGTGGAAGCGCAGCGTGCGGATCTGGCGCACGGCCGGGTGGGCGCGGCGGATCTCGTTGAGCCGCGTGATCCACGGCTGCAGGCTGCGGCCCTCGGCGAGCGCGCGGTCGAAGTCCCGCGGCCGGAGCTGGTACTTCTCCGAGTCCAGGTACTCCTCGCTGCCCGCGCGGACCGGCTGCCACTCGAACAGCTCGAAGCCCGCGTAGACCCCCCACGACGGCGCCAGCATCGCGGCCAGCGTCGCCCGGATCGCGAACATGCCGGGACCGCCGGTCTGCAGCGACTCGTGGAGGATGTCCGGGGTGTTGACGAAGCAGTTCGGGCGGGCCTCGTCGATGCGGTCGCGGTGCATCTCGAAGAACTCGCGCAGCTCGTCGCGGCCGGTCCGCCACGTGAAGTACGTGTAGGACTGGCTGAACCCGGCCTTGGCGAGCCCGAACAGCCGCGCCGGGCGGGTGAACGCCTCGGCGAGGAACACGACGCCGGGGTCGACCTCGTGCACCTTCGCGATGAGCCAGGACCAGAAGTCGGCCGGCTTGGTGTGCGGGTTGTCCACGCGGAACACGCGGACCCCGTGCTCCAGCCAGTACAGGACCACCCGCAGCGACTCGGCGTAGATGCCGGCCGGGTCGGTGTCGAAGTTGACCGGGTAGATGTCCTGGTACTTCTTCGGCGGGTTCTCGGCGTAGGCGATCGTCCCGTCCGGTCGCACCGTGAACCACTCCGGGTGCGCCGCGGCCCACGGGTGGTCGGGCGCGCACTGGAGCGCGAAGTCGAGCGCGACCTCCAGGTCGAGCTCTTTCGCCCGCGCGACGAAGGCGTCGAAGTCCTCGATCGTCCCGAGCTGCGGGTGCACGGCGTCGTGCCCGCCGTCGGCCGACCCGATCGCCCACGGCGACCCGACGTCGTCCGGGCCCGGGGTCAGCGTGTTGTTCGGGCCCTTGCGGTTGACCGTGCCGATCGGGTGGATCGGCGGCAGGTAGACGACGTCGAAGCCCATCGCCGCGGCCCGGTCCAGCTCGCGCTGCGCGGTGCGGAAGGTGCCGTGCACGGGCTTCCCGTCGGCGTCCCACCCGCCGGTGGAGCGCGGGAAGAACTCGTACCAGGCGCCGTCGAGGGCCCGTGGGCGCTCGACGAGCACGTGGTGGTCGGCGCCCCGGGTGACGAGCTCGCGCACCGGACGCTCGGTCATCGTGTGCTGCACCGGCTCGGACAACGCCTTCGCCAGGCGCTCGACCAGCGGCCGCTCGGTGTCCCGCAGCGAGGCCGCGGCCTCGCGCAGTTCCGTGGCGAACGTGAACGACGGCGGCATCTCCAGCGGCGTCGTCGCCTCGCTCGCCGGCTGGTGGGCGACCTCGTCGGCCGAGGAGCGGTCCTCGATCTGCGCGGCCCCGCGCTCCAGGATCCGGGCGCCGTTCTCCAGGTCGTTGGCGAGCTCGCCCGGTCCCTGACCGGCCGCGACCTTCACCTCGACCGCGTGCCGCCAGGTGGCCCACGGGTCGCTCCAGGCGTCGACCCGGAAGCGCCACAGGCCCTCGGCGTCGGCGACGAGGCTCGCGGCGGCGCGGTCGGTGTCCTTGCCCAGGCTCACCATCCGTGCGGTGCGCTCGTGCCCGACGACGGCTGCGGTCGCCACGGCCTCGGCGTCCGCGTGGTCGACGTCCGCGCAGCGCTGCCACACCAGGGTGGCGGCGATCGCGTCGTGGCCCTCGCGCCAGACCGTCGCGGTGACGGGGACGACCTCCCCGACGACCGCCTTCGACGGGAACCGTCCACCCGACACCTCGGGCGTGACCTCGTCGATCCCCAGCCGGCCCTGCGCGAGGCGGGCCCGCTCGGCCGCGAGGTCGGCGGTCCCGGTGGTGCGCGACGCGGCCGGCGCCGGGTCGGGGTCGGTCTGCGCGACCGCGTCCGCGACCGTGTCGGCCGGGGCCGCCGCCGGGGTGTCGGGCGTGGTCTCGGCGGTGGTCGGCGTCGCGACCTCGGGTGCCTCGGTCACGGGGGTGTCGTCGACCGTCTCCTGTGCGGCGGCGGTGCGGTCGCTGCCCGCGAGGTCGACGTCAGGCAGGTCCGAGGCGGCCGGACCCTGCGTGGTGTGACGCTCGGGCTCGGCGGGGGTCCACTCGGCGTCGGTGATCCGGTCCTCGCCCCGCCCAGCGGCGGCAGCGGCGGAGCCGGCGACCGCACCGGCGGTCACGGCGCCGAACGCGAGGCCGGACCCGTCCGCGGCGGGGGAGGTGACGGGCTCGTCGAGCGGCTCGTCGGCGGGGCCCCGGCGCTCGAGGTCGAGGTCGGCGTCGCGCAGTCCGGTCCCGTCGGCGGTGGGGGAGGTGACGGGCTCGTCGGGCTCCTCGAGCCGGCCCCGCCCGATGGCCTCCGGGGCGGCCAGGCCGGAGCCGTCGGCGGCGGGGGAGGTCACGGGGTCGTCGGACGCGGTGGCCGGCGCCTCGTCGCGCGCGTGGCGACCCGGGGCGGCGAGCGGGGAGTCCGCGCGCTCGCCCGGACCCGGCCGCGTCGGCGGGGTCGCGGCGGAGGGCGCCGACGCACCGTGCTCGGTGGTCGGCCGATCGGCGGGCGAACTCATGTCGGTCGCCCTACCCGAACCGGCCGGTTTCGATGCGCTCGGAGCGTCCGGGCGGCGGGTGAGCGCGGTGGGCGCCTCGTCCGGGTCGTCGGAGGACCCCTGCGGCACGACCGGCCGGCGCCACGGCGGCACGACGGCCCGGAAGCCACCGGTGTTCGTGGACCGGGACCACGCGGGGGCGGCCGGCGGACCGGCGGGCCGCTCCGGCGCGGGGGGCCGCGAGCGGTCGACGGGCGGGCGCGGGGCGGACGGCACGGTCGGGCCGCCGGCGATCGAGGCCTCGAGGGAGCCACCGTCGTGACCCCGCCCGTAGCCCGGCACCGGGATCGGGCCGGAGGGCAGTCCCGGGTTCACCGACGCGTCCGGCGGCGGGGGCGGGCCGAGCTCGACCTCGCCCGACGAGCCCCACGGACGACGGGGCGGCGCGCTGCGGTCGCGCGGGTCGTAGCGCGGCGGCAGATCCTCCGCGGCGGCCGCGCCGTCCGACCCCCAGCCCTCGGAGCCCCGGTGACCGGACCCGGCGTCGGGGGCCTCCGGCTCGACCGGCGCCGACCCCGCGGCCGGGAAACTCCCGGTGTCGGTCCGGCGCCCGGTGACGATCGCCCGGAACCGCCCGCTCCACGGTTCGCTGCGCCGCGGCGCCGCCTCCTGCCCCTCCGGCTCGCTGACCTGCTCGAACGACCCGGTCCCGCTGCCGCCGTACTCACCCTCGGGTCGTCGTCCGGACGGCCACCATCTCCCCAGCACGCTCACGCCACGCAGCGTAGCCAGCGAATCGATCCAGCCGCGACGGGCGATGACGGCGCGTCGGAAGGGTTTGCCTACGCTTGGCCCCCGTGAGAGCACTGCGCCGTTTCTCCGTCCGCGCCCAGCTGCCGGCCGCGCTCGCGCCGCTGCAGGACCTCGCGACGAACCTGCGCTGGACCTGGCACGGTCCGACGCAGGACCTGTTCGCCGCGGTCGACGAGACGGCCTGGCGCCGTGGCGGGGGTGACCCCGTCCGCCTGCTCGGCGAGGTCAGCCCGGCGCGGCTCGCCGCGCTCGCCGAGGACGAGGCGTTCGTGGCGCGGGTGCGCGAGGTGTCCGACGACCTGCGGACCTACCTCGACGAGCCGCGCTGGTACCAGGGCCGACAGGACCTCCCGGCCGGCATCGGCTACTTCTCGATGGAGTTCGGCGTCTCCGAGGTGCTGCCGAACTACTCGGGCGGCCTCGGCATCCTCGCGGGCGACCACCTGAAGGCCGCCTCGGACCTGGGCGTGCCGCTGATCGCGGTCGGGCTGCTCTACCGCTCGGGCTACTTCCGGCAGTCGCTCTCGCTCGACGGCTGGCAGCAGGAGCAGTACCCGGCGCTCGACCCGCAGGGCCTGCCGCTGCACCTGCTCGCCGGCGCGGACGGGGCGCCGCTGCTGGTGCACGTCGCGATGCCCGAGGGCCGCGTGCTGCGCGCCCGCATCTGGGTCGCCTCCGTCGGCCGCGTGCCGCTGCTGCTCCTCGACGCCGACATCGAGGACAACGACGCCGACCTGCGCCAGATCACCGACCGCCTCTACGGCGGCGACGCCGAGCACCGCATCCGGCAGGAGATCCTCGTCGGGATCGGCGGTGTGCGGGCGGTCCGCGCGTACTGCGGCGTGACCGGCCACGCGGCCCCCGAGGTGTTCCACACCAACGAGGGCCACGCCGGGTTCCTCGGCCTGGAGCGCATGCGGGAACTCGTCACGACGGCGGGTCTGGACATCGACCAGGCGCTCGCGGCGGTCCGCGCGGGCACCGTGTTCACCACGCACACCCCGGTGCCGGCGGGCATCGACCGCTTCCCGATCGGGCTGGTGGAGCACTACTTCTCCGCCGACCTGCTGCCCGGCATCGGCGTCGAGCGGGTGCTGGCGCTGGGCCGCGAGCCCGACACCGACATGTTCAACATGGCGCACATGGGCCTGCGCCTGGCCCAGCGCTCGAACGGGGTCTCGCAGCTGCACGGCGAGGTCTCGCGGGGGATGTTCTCGTCGCTGTGGGGCGGCTTCGACGCGCCCGAGGTGCCGATCGGCTCGGTGACCAACGGCGTGCACGGCCCGACCTGGACCGCCCGCGAGATGGTCGGCCTGACCGCCGGAGCGGCCGCGGCCGGTGCCGGACCGGAGCTGTTCGGCGTCTCGGACTCGCTGCTCTGGGAGGTCCGTGGCCAGCTGCGGGCCCGCCTGGTCTCCGAGGTCCGTCGTCGGGTGAAGGCGTCCTGGCTCGACCGCGGAGCCTCGGAGCCGGAGCTGGGCTGGACCGAGCGGATCTTCGACCCGAACGTCCTCACCATCGGCTTCGCCCGCCGCGTCCCGACCTACAAGCGGCTCACCCTCATGCTGCGCGACCCCGAGCGGCTGCGGGCGATGCTGCTCGATCCGGACCGGCCCGTGCAGCTCGTGATCGCCGGCAAGTCGCACCCCGCCGACGACTCCGGCAAGCGGCTCATCCAGGAGATGGTCCGGTTCGCCGACGACCCGGCCGTCCGCCACCGCATCGTGTTCCTCCCGGACTACGACATGTCGATGGCCCGCTACCTCTACTGGGGCTGCGACGTCTGGCTGAACAACCCGCTGCGCCCGCTCGAGGCGTGCGGCACCTCGGGCATGAAGTCGGCGCTCAACGGCGGGCTCAACCTGTCGGTGCGCGACGGCTGGTGGGACGAGCTCTACGACGGCCGCAACGGCTGGTCGATCCCCACCGCGGACGGCGTCGACGACCCCGACCGCCGCGACGACATCGAGGCCGCCGCCCTCTACGACCTGATGTCCACGCAGGTCGCGCCGCTGTTCTACGACCGCGGCGCCGACGGCGTGCCGGACCGCTGGACCGCGCTGGTGCGCCACACGCTCGCTACGCTGTCGCCGAAGGTCCAGGCCACGCGCATGGTCACCGACTACGTCACCGACTGGTACGCGCCGGCCGCGCGCGCCGCCCGCCGGGTCAACGCCTCGGGCTACGCGGGCGCCAAGGAGCTCGCCGAGTTCCGGGCCCGCTTGGACGCGGCGTGGCCGTCGGTGCGCGTCGCGGAGGTCGACGCCTCGGGCGCGGCGGACACCCCGGTGCTGGGCGCCCCGATGACCGTGCGCGCGTCGGTGGAGCTGGGCGGTCTCTCGACCTCCGACGTGCTGGTGCAGGCCGTGGTGGGCCGCGCCGACGACCACGACGAGCTGTCGGCCTCGATCGTCGAGCCGATGCGCCCCGTGGGGTCGGCGGGCTCGACGGGTGGCGCGGAGACCTTCGAGGCCACCGTGGCGCTCCCGCACGCGGGCGTCCTGGGCTACACGGTCCGGGTCCTCCCGGCGAACGAGCTGCTCGCCTCGCCGGTGGAGCTGGGCAAGGTCGTCCTCCCGGCCTAGGGGCCACCGATGTCAGTGGCATCGGGTGCACTCAGCTGCGCCCGATGCCACTGAAGATCAGGAGCGGCTCCGCTCGGCCAGCGCGTCCTGGACGGTGCGCACGAAGTCGTGGGGACGGTCCTTGAGCTCGTGCCAGTTCGTGCGGATCACGACCCACCCGGCGAGCACGAGGGCGTTCTGGCGGGCCGCGTCGTGCAGGAACGCCCGCAGGTCGCGGTGGTAGGCCCAGCCGTCGATCTCGACGAGCACCCGTCGGTCCAGGAAGGCGAGGTCGAGGACCGCCGGACCGTGGCGGGGGAGGATCACTCTCACGTCGGCCTCCCAGCCGACGATGTCGGCCTCGCGCAGGACCCGGTGAGCGATGCGTTCAGCCTCGGAGCGTGCTCCCCCTGCGGCCAGCGCGAGGAGCGTGGCGGCGAGGACGGCCCCGTAGCGCCCGCGGGACCGCTGGTGCGTCTCGGTCAGCGCGTCGAGGGCGACCACGCCCTTCTGGAGCACCCGGTCCATGAGCTTCGCGCCCGCGATCAGGCCGAGTGCCGCGACCGCGGCGAGCACGGTGGCGGCCTTCTTGGTGACCAGGAGCCCGTCGACGGCGACGCGGTCACGCGCGGGCACGGCCCGCCGGACGACGGTGACCCCGTCCCGCGGGCGTGGCTGGTTCCGCTGCGGCACCGCGATCTCCACCGACGCCGGCGCGGTGTCCGTCATCTGCCACCAGAACGCGGCCGACCTGCCGACGAGGGTCGCGTCGGCCCCGAGCGAGAGCATCGCGACGCGGATGCGGGAGCGTGCGGTCACGGGCTGGTCGGTCGCGCGGAGCACGTTGTGCGCCGGCCGCTCCCACTCCCCACGACGGATCTTCCCGGCGATCGCGACCTTCGAGTACCCGGCGTCCTTGGCCTCCTGCACGGTGGCGACGCCGTCCTGGGCCCGCATCCGGGCGTGCAGCTTCGCCGCGTCGATCGTCCTCGCCCTCACAGCAGCTCGGACGCGCCCGGAGCCGCGTCGGCTCCCACTTTCTCCGCCGCCCCGAACTTCAGTGGCACGGAGAGCACCTGAGTGCCCCCGATGCCACTGAAATCTTGGAGGCCGGTGGGGCTCACACCGAGCGGAACACCAGGAACGAGTGCGGCGGCACGGTGACCGACGCGCCGGCGGCCAACGGCTCCACCGACGGCGGCGTGCCGTCCGGGGTGCCGGAGGTCAGCTCGGGGACGAACGTCGTGTCGCCGAGCCAGGTCGGCAGCTCCACGTCGACGTCGCCCGCCCCGGAGTGCAGCACCAGCAGCACCGACGAGGCGGAGCGCACCCGCACCACGAGGGTCTCCTTGTGGTGGCCCCAGTCCTCGGCGCCGAGCTCCCGGGCGGTCTCGGAGAGCCACACGATGTCGGGGACCTCGCCGTCGGGCAGGTCGGAGTGGCCGTAGTAGAAGTCGTCGCGGCGCAGCCCCGGGACCGACCGGCGCAGGGCGAACAGCTTGCCGACGAAGTCGACCAGGGGCCCGGCCGACGTCCACGACCGCCACGACGTCTCGTCGTCGAGGCAGTAGGCGTTGTTGTTGCCGTACTGGGTGTGGCCCAGCTCGTCGCCGCCGAGCAGCATCGGGGTGCCCGCCGAGAGGCCCAGCGTGGCCAGCAGGTTCCGCGTCTGGCGCTCCCGCAGTGCCAGCACGGCCTCGTCGTCGGTCGGCCCCTCCACCCCGCCGTTCCAGGAACGGTTGTCGTCGGTGCCGTCGCGGTTGTCCTCGCCGTTGGCCTCGTTGTGCTTGTGGTCGTAGGAGACGAGGTCGCGCAGGGTGAACCCGTCGTGGGCGGTCACGAAGTTCACCGACGCCGCCGGGCCGCGTCGCGGCCAGTAGATGTCCGACGAGCCCGCGAGACGCGTGACGATCTCCGACACCGCGCCGTGGCGGCGCCAGAAGTCGCGGACGCCGTCGCGGTAGCGGCCGTTCCACTCCGCCCACACCGCGCCGAAGCCCCCGACCTGGTAGCCCTCGCCGGTCGCGTCCCACGGCTCGGCGATCAGCTTCACGCCGGACAGCACCTCGTCCGCCGCCAGCGCCGCCAGCAGCGGCGCGTCCCGGGAGAACCCCGACCCGCCCGGGCGGCCCATCGTCGACGCCAGGTCGAACCGGAACCCGTCCACGCCCATCTCGGTCACCCAGTACCGCAGGCAGTCCAGGACCAGCGCGGTCACCAGCGGGGACCCGGCGTCGAAGGTGTTGCCGCACCCGGTGAAGTCGATGTCCCGCCCGCTCGACCCCAGCTGGTACCACGACGGCGCGTCCAGCCCGCGCCACGACAGCGACGGTCCGCCGACACCGCCCTCGCAGGAGTGGTTGAACACCACGTCGAGCACGACCTCGAGGCCCGCGGCGTGCAGCGCGTCGACCATCGCCCGGAACTCCGGGATCTCCCTGCCCCGCACGGACGCGTAGCGCGGCTCGGGGGCGAGGTAGGCCAACGTCGAGTAGCCCCAGTGGTTGTGCGCGCCGCGCGCCATCAACGACGGCTCGGGGGCGTTCGCGAACACGGGCAGCAGCTCGACGGTCGTCACGCCCAGCCGCGTCAGGTGCTCCAGCACGGCCGGGTGCGCCACGCCGGCGAACGTTCCCCGCAGGGCCTCGGGCACCTCGGGGTGGCGCATCGTGAGATCGCGCACGTGCGTCTCGTAGATCACCGTGTCCCGCCACGGAACCCGGGGCCGCTGCGTCCCGACGGAGGGCGCCGGCTCCGGGACCACCGCGAAGGGCACCGAGCCGGCCGAGTCGACCGACGACGGCCCGCCGAAGGGGTCGTCGTCGAGGTGTGCGAGCGCCGCGGGCAGGGACGTGAACGCACCATCGACGCGGCGGGCCCACGGGTCGACGAGCAGCTTCGCGGGATTGGTGCGCACCCCGGTCGCGGGCGACCACGGGCCGTGGACCCGCAGGCCGTAGCCGGTGCCCGCCGCGACGCCGGGGACCTCGCCGCGCCACCAGCCGTCGTCGTCGGGAACGAGCTCCACCCGCCGCCCGGCGTCCCAGGAGCCCTCCGACAGGCACACCTCGACGGCCTCGGCGCTGGACGTGGCGGGGACGGCGACCGACAGCGTGCCCTCCTCGTCGAGTCGGACGCCGCGCAGTGCGGTGCCGGTGTGGCTCGTGGTGCGCATGACGGGAGATGGTGCCGGATCCGACCCGTCCCCTCCCATGATCGCGCCGATCGGATCGGAGAGGATGAACACCGTGACCGTGGATCCGAGCCTGTCGGCCGACGACCGCCCGCACGCCGACGAGATCGTGCGCATGCGCGAGGTCGCCGTGCGCCGGGGCGGGAACTCGCTGGTCACGGGCATCGACTGGACCGTGGAGCTGGACGAGCGGTGGGTCGTCATCGGCCCGAACGGCGCGGGCAAGACGACCCTGTTGCGCCTCGCGGCCGCCGAGCTGCACCCGACGACGGGTCGGGTCGACCTGCTGGGCGAGCGCATGGGCCGGGTCAACGTGTTCGAGCTGCGCGAGCGGATCGGGCTCGCCTCGGCCGCGCTGGGCGGGCGGGTGCCGGGCGACGAGCTGGTGCTCGACGTCGTGCGCTCCGCGGGCTACGGCGTGCTGGGCACCTGGCGCGAGACGTACGAGGCGATGGACGACGGGCGCGCCGAGGCGATGCTCGAGGTGCTCGGCGCGCTGCCGCTGGCCGGCCGGGCGTTCGGCACCCTGTCGTCGGGCGAGCGGCAGCGCACCCTGCTCGCCCGGGCGCTCATGACCGACCCGGAGCTGCTGCTGCTCGACGAGCCGGCCTCCGGGCTCGACCTCGGCGGCCGGGAGGATCTCGTGGCCGGCCTGACCGCGCTCGCCGCCGACCCGGACGGCCCGACCATGGTGATGGTCACCCACCACGTGGAGGAGATCCCCCCGGGCTTCACGCACGGGATGCTGCTGCGCGAGGGTGGGATCGTCGCGCAGGGACTGCTGGACGACGTGATGACCTCGGAGAACCTCTCGGCCGCCTTCGACCAGCCGCTGGAGCTGCTGAGTCGGCGCGGCCGGTTCACCGCGTACCGGCGTTAGTCTCCGCCGGACTCGAATCGAAGGAGCTGTGACGTGACGGAGTTCGTGCGCCTCGAGGTCGAGGGCGGCATCGGCACCATCCGCCTGGACCGCCCGCCGATGAACGCGGTGAACCGGCAGGTCAACATCGAGCTGGCCGCCACGGCCAAGGAGGCGGCCGACCGCGAGGACGTGCGCGCGGTCGTCGTCTACGGCGGCGAGAAGACCCTCGCGGCCGGCGCCGACGTCAAGGAGATGGCCGACCTAACCTACGCCCAGATGGCTGCGCGCTCGCGCGAGCTCTCGCACGGGTTCGGTGCCGTCTCGGAGATCCCCAAGCCCACGGTGTGTGCGCTGACCGGCTACGCGCTCGGCGGCGGGTTCGAGATCGCGCTGTCCTGCGACCGCCGGATCGCCGGCGACAACGCCACGGTCGGCCTGCCGGAGATCCTGCTCGGCATCATCCCCGGTGGCGGCGGCACCCAGCGGCTCGCGCGCCTGGTGGGCCCGGCCAAGGCCAAGGACCTGATCTTCTCCGGCCGTTTCGTGAAGATGCCCGAGGCGCTGGAGCTGGGCATCGTCGACGAGGTCGTCGCCCCGGACGAGGTCTACACCCGCGCCCGCGCGTGGGCCGAACAGTTCGCCAACGGCCCGACCCGCGCGCTCGCCGCCGCGAAGAACGCCATCGACCGCGGTCTCGGCATGGACCTGCGCGACGGCCTGGACTTCGAGTCCGAGGTGTTCGCCGCGCTGTTCGGCACCGAGGACCAGGTCATCGGCATGCGCAGCTTCGTCGAGAACGGGCCCGGCAAGGCCCAGTTCCTGGGTCGGTGAGCGTGGCCCCCACCCAGGCCGAGGTCGACGCCGCCTTCGACGACCCCAAGCTCGCCAACGTCCTCTACCACGACTGGGAGGCGGGGACGTACGACGAGAAGTGGTCGATCTCGTACGACGAGCGCTGCATCTCCTTCGCCGTCGGGCGCTTCCGGGCCGTGTCCCCGGGCGACGAGACCTACGAGCACGCCCTCGAGATCGGCAGCGGCACCGGGTTCTTCCTGCTCAACCTCATGCAGGGCGGGATCGCGAAGAAGGGCACGGTCACCGACCTGTCGCCCGGCATGGTCGAGGTGGCCGTGCGCAACGCCGAGGGGCTCGGGCTCGACGTCGACGGCAAGGTCGCCGACGCCGAGACGATCCCGATGCCCGACGCGTCGGTCGACCTCGTCGTCGGGCACGCGGTGCTGCACCACATCCCCGACCTCGACCAGGCGTTCCGCGAGATCCTCCGCGTGCTCAAGCCGGGCGGGCGGTTCGTCTTCGCCGGGGAGCCGACGCGGATCGGCGACCTCTACGCGCGCAAGCTCGGCCAGGCCACCTGGTGGGCGACGACGAACCTGACGAAGCTCGGTCCGCTGCGGGCATGGCGGCGCCCGCAGGCCGAGCTCGACGAGTCGTCGCGGGCCGCGGCCCTGGAGGCGGTCGTCGACCAGCACGTCTTCGACCCGGAGCGGCTCGAGCGGTTCGCGTTCGGCGCCGGGGCGGTCGACGTGCGGTGCGTGACCGAGGAGTTCGCGGCCGCGCTGTTCGGCTGGCCGGTGCGGACCTTCGAGGCCGCCGTGCCGCCGGAGAAGCTCGGCTTCCCGTGGGCGATGTTCGCCTACCGGTCCTGGCAGCGGCTCTCCTGGCTCGACGAGCACGTGCTCTCGCGGGTGGTCCCCCGCGGGCTGTTCTACAACGCGCTGGTCACCGGGGTGAAGCCCCCGGCTCCGGTCGAGCTGTAGGTGCCGTTCGCGTTCTCGGTCCCCGACGTCGCCTTCCTGACGTCGGGTGCCGGGCACGCGGCGCTGTCGGAGTTCGTCCCCGCGGGTGACCCGTTGCGCGACGTGGCCGCCGCCCGTCGGCTCGTGGGGGAGGAACACGCGGCGGCGCTGCTCGAGGCGGCGCTGCTGCGGGCCCGCGCCCGCGGGCGGTTCCCGGACGGGTGGTTCTGGACCGCGGACGCGCTGGAACAGGCGACCGCGGTGCCGGTCGCCGAGCACCGTGCGCGGCGGCTCGCGGCGGTGGCCGGCGGGCGTGTGGTGCACGACGTGACCTGTTCGGTCGGGGTCGAGGTCGCGGCGCTGTCGGCCGTGCTGGACCGGGTCGTGGGCTCCGACCTCGACCCGGTGCGCCTGATGATGGCGCGCGCGAACGTGCCGGTCGCGTGGCTGGCGCGGGCGGACGCCCTCGCGCCCGTCACCCGCGACGCGATCGCGGTGGCCGACCCGGCACGCCGGACGGCCACCGGACGGCGGGTGCGCCGGCCGGACGAGATGGCTCCGCCGCTGGACGCCCTGCCGGGCCCGGACCTCGTCGTCTCCACCGCGCCCGGGCTCGACTTCGCACTCGTCCCCTGGGCGCGTGAGGTGGAGCTCGTGTCGTTGGACGGCCGCGTGCGCGAGGCGGCGCTCTGGTCAGCCGGACTCGTTCCCGACGACGGCCCGCGCCGCCGGGCCACCGTGCTGCGCTCCGGTGCTCCCGGCTACGAGGTGACCGATCTCGACGACGACACGTGCCCGGTGACGGAGGTCGGCGCGTGGCTCGTCGACCCCGACGGCGCCGTGGTCCGGGCCGGCCTCGTCCGCCAGTTCGCCGCCCGGCACGGCCTCGCCCAGCTCGACCCGCACCTGGCCTACCTGACCGGGCCGCACCCGCCGTCGGGGATGCGGGCCTTCCGCGTGCTGGAGCACGGGCCGTTCAGCGAGAAGACGCTGCGGCAGACGCTGCGCCGGCGCCAGGTGGGGCGGGTGGAGATCCTGGTGCGCGGTGTCGACGTCGAGCCCGACCGGCTGCGGCCCCGGCTGAAGCTGGCCGGCACCGAGGCGGCGACGGTCGTGCTCGCGCGGGTCGGTCGCGGTGCGCGGGCCTACGTGTGCGAGGCGCCCTGAAGCGTGTGCGGGGCGCACACGGCTGGGGTGGTGGGTGCACCGGCGTGGCCGCGTTGCGGGACGCACACGGCTGGGGTGGTGGGTGCACCGGCGTGGCCGCGTTGCGAGGCGCACACGGCCGGAGTGGTGGGTGCACCGGCGTGGCCTCGTTGCGGGGCGCATACGGCTGGAGTGGTGGGTGCACCGGCGTGGCCGCGTTGCGGGGCGCACACGGTTGGGACCGGACGAGTGCCCGAGGTGGCGCGTTGCGTGCCGCAACGCGGTGGCGTGGGAGTGCCGCCCGTCGAGGCCGTGTGCGTGCCGCAACGGTCCCCGGCCACGAGGATCGCGTCAGGCCGCCGAGCCCAGACCGACCACACCCCGCACGACGAGGTAGACCCCGACCACGGTCAGGGCCGCGACGATCAGGGTGCGGCGGTGGCGCACGCCGAACGCGCGGACGGCCTCGGTGATCCGCTCCGCCTGTGCGGGGCGCAGCACGACGAGGGCGAGGGCCGCGGCGGGCAGGGCGAAGCGCAGGAGGTTGTAGACGACGACCTGGGCCACGGCGTCCGCCGGACCGGGCTGGGTCTCGAGGATCGCGACGAGCGCCGCGAGGTAGTAGAGGCCGGGCAGGTTCGTGGCGACGCCCGCGGCGGCGGCCAGGGGCACCGTCGGCGTGCGGAGCCGCTCCGTGAGCGCCGCGAACCGGCCGGGTCCGGCGTCGGACGCCCGCCCGGAGCGGCCGGTGGCGTAGCCGACCGCGTAGACGAGCGCGGCGACCCCGAGCACGACGTCGACGACGTCCCGGCCGACGCCCGACTCCGAGGTGTTCGCCGTCGCACCGAGGACGAGGACGGCGCCGATCCCGACCGGCAGGCTGATCGCGAGCCCGCCGAGCAGGTACGCGGCGACCAGCCGTGCGGGCGTGCGGGTGAGCAGGAACCCCGAGACCAGGGCGAGCGGCGTGGCGCGGACGGCGCTGAGCAACCCGAGGGCGACCGCCTCGGGGCTCACGAGCGCGGAGCGGACAACCGGCGTCGGAGCTCCGCCCGGACGAACGTCGCGTCCGCGTCGAGCGCCACGTCGACCGGGCGGCCCAGCACCACGGCCTCGGAGCCGCGCATGTCGGCGATCGTCGCGCCCCGTCCGGGACCGGACGACGTGTCGACGTCGACCGGCACCGGCATCGTCCGGACCGTCCCCGGGAGGATCGCCTCGAGCACGGCCACCGCGTCGTGCACGGCGATCGCGGGCGTGCCGAAGCGGGCCGAGTAGGCGGCGAGGTAGGCGTCGCGGGTGGACGAGAGGGCGGCGCCGATCGGGGACACCTGCGCCAGGTCGTCGAGCCAGTCGGCGGAGAGCGTGATCCGCATCGTGAGGTCGAGCGGGACGAGCGTCGTCGGCACCACCGAGCCGGCGAGGACCCGGCGCGCGGCCTCCGGGTCGCCCCACACGTTGAACTCGGCGGCCGCCGTGACGTTCCCGCCGTAGGCCACCGAGCCGCCCATGAGCACGAACCGGCCGATCCTCTCCTCGAGGTCGGGTCGGGCGGAGAGGAGCGTCGCGATGTTCGTGTACGGCCCGATCGCGGCGATCGTCACCGGCTCGGTCGCCTGCTCCAGCACCGACGCCATGAGCGCCACGGCGCGCAGCGGTGACTCGTCGACCGGCGGTCCGAAGTCCAGCGCCTTCCCGCCCAGCCCGTCGTCGCCGTGGACGTCGTCGGCGCGGCCGTCGAGCAGGTGCACCAACGGCCGGTCGGCGCCGCGGCCGACCGGCACGTCCGGCCGACCGAACGTCCCGAGCAGCCGCCGCGCGTTCTCCGTGGTCTGCTCGACACCCACGTTGCCGTGCACGGACGTGACCGCGAGCAGCTCGACCTCGGGCGCGAGGCAGGCGACGGCGAGGGCGAACGCGTCGTCGACGCCGGGGTCGGTGTCGATGATCAGCGGAACCATGTGGGGTTCTCCAGGAGGTAGGCGTGGATGTCGTCCAGCGTGGGCAGTGCCGGCTGGGCGCCCGCGCGGGTGGCGGTGAGGGCCCCGACGAGGCAGGCGCGCCGCAACCCCGCGTCGTCGGGGCCTCCCTCCGCCAGGGACACGGCGAGGGCGGCGGTGAAGGCGTCGCCGGCAGCGGTGCCGTCGACGGCGTCGACGGCGGGCGGCTCCGCACGCGCGGTGACACGGCCGCGGCGGTACATCGTGGCTCCGGCCGCCCCGTGCGTGACCACCACGGCAGGCAGGGCGTCCAGGTCGGCGGAACGGCCCAGGATCGCCTGCTCGTCGTCGTTCACGGAGAGCAGGTCGACGGTCCGCAGCACGGCCTCGTCGACGGCGCGGGCGGGCGCCGCGTTGAGCACGGTGAACGTTGGCGCTGCCATGGCCGTGCGCACCGCGTCGTCGGGGACCTCGAGAACGGTCATGACGACGTCGGTGAGGATGTCTCCGCCCCAGTGCACGCGTCGGTTGGCGCCGGTGTCGATGACGATCGTGGTGTCGCCGTGGTCGTCGACCTGGATCATCGCGGTGCCGGTCGGGGCGTCGTCCACCGTCGCCACCGCGGCGAGGTCCACGCCCCCGGCACGCAGCAGCGCGAGCGCCTCGTCGGCCAGCGGGTCCGCTCCCACGGCGCCGACGAGCCGGACCGTCGCCCCGAGCCGGGCGCACGCGAGCGCCTGGTTGGCGCCCTTGCCGCCCGGGTGGTGGGAGACGCCGCGGCTGGTCAGCGTCTCGCCGGGGGAGGGGAGGCGTTCGAGTCGCGCGACCAGGTCGAGGTTCACGCTGCCGACGACGGTCACCGAGGTCACCGGCCCATCCTCGCCGTACCCTCTCGCGGGTGGGCAGTTGGGCGACCCGGAACGATCCGGACCAGGCACGCCTCGTCTCGGTGGCGACCCTGCGCTGGATCCTGCGGCACCGCGCGTGGACGCCGTGGTACCTCGTGCGCTACTGGCGGATTCTCAAGGTGCGGGTCCGGCAGCCGCACATCGTGCTGCGCGGGATGGTGTTCCTCGGCAAGGACGTGGTGCTCGAGTGCCGGCCGGGGCTGGGGCGCCTCGAGATCGGGCGGTTCACGCACATCGGCGACCGGACCAAGATCCGCTGCCACGAGGGGTCGCTGCGGATCGGCGACAAGGCCGTGTTCGGCGCGGACAACACGATCAACGCCTACCTCGACGTCGAGTTCGGGGACGCCACGCTGCTCGCGGACTGGATCTACGTCTGCGACTTCGACCACCGCTACGAGGACGTCCACCGGCCGATCAAGGACCAGGGCATCGTCAAGACGCCGGTCCGGATCGGGGCGGAGACCTGGGTCGGCACCAAGGTGACGATCCTGCGCGGCACCACGGTGGGCCGGGGCTGCGTGCTCGGTGCCCACGCCGTGGTGAAGGGGATCGTCCCGGACTACGCGGTGGCCGTGGGAGCACCGGCGCGGGTCGTCCGGGACCGGATCGCCGACTACGAGGCGGCTGCCGCCGAGCGGGCCGCGCTCGCCGACATCGCCCGCAAGACGGCGCGGGCCGCGGCGGAGGCGGCCCGGGAGTAGCCGAGATGGCGCTGGTGGGTCCTCGGGACCCGTCGGCGGATCGACCAGCGCCATCTCGCCGTCGGCTCGGGGCGCTCAGCTCCCGCGGTAGGTGGAGTAGGCGAACGGCGAGAGCAGCAGCGGGACGTGGTGGTGCGCCTCGGGATCGGTGACCTCGAAGGTCACGACGACCTCGGGGTAGAAGGTCGCCCGCCCGGCGGCGGCGAACCACGCCCCGGTGTCGAAGGTCAGGCGGTGGCGCCCGGCGACGGGGGCGCCGAGGTCGCGGACCCGCCCGTCGTCGTCGGTGCGGGCCCGGACCAGGACCTCGCCGTCGCGCTCGAGGGCGACCGCGAGCCCGGCGGCGGGCGCGCCCATGACGGCGTCGAGGACGTGGGTGGACAGGCTCATCGCGACACCAGCTCCCGCAGCCGTAGCCGGTTGATCGCGGCCAGCTCCTGCAACGCGACCCGGCGCTCGGTGGCCCGGTCGTTGTGCATCCGGCGGAGCACCGTCGCGAGCAGGTCGTCGCCCGAACGCCCGGCCGCGCACACCAGGTAGACGTGGCCGAACCGTGCCTCGTAGGCCCGGTTGGCCTCGGCGAGCTCGGCGCGGACGTCGTCGCCGACCCCGGCCTGCTCGGTGGCCGCACGCCCGGGTGCGGTCCGGTCGCCGATCCGCGGGTGCCCGGACAGCGCAGGGTCGAGGTCGTCGGGGGTGAGGGCGGCTGCCGCGGTCGACTCGAGCGCCGCGACCGAGTCGAAGGGGCGCGCGTCCGCGACCCGTTCCGCCCAGCCCGGCGCCGCACAGCAGCTCAGCAGCGCCGCCACGGCCCGGTCGCGGTGCAGGTCGTTGAACGAGGTCAGTCCGGGTGGGCTCATCGAGGTGTCTCTCCGGTCAGGGCCCGGCCGAGTGCCTCCAGCAGCGGGCCGGGCGCGGTCATGCACCGTGCCTCGTCGGGACACAGCGTGGTCAGGGCGTGGGTGGCGACGAAGCCCGCGGCCGCGAGCTCGGCCGGCCCGAGGTCGCACACCCCGCACACCGCGACCACGGGGACGCCGGCGCGGCGGGCGGCGGCGGCCACCCCGGCCGGGGCCTTGCCGTGCAGGGTCTGGCGGTCCACCCGCCCCTCCCCGGTGACGACGAGCGCGGCGCCCTCGAGCGCCGTCGCGAACCCGACCAGCTCCAGCACCACGTCGATGCCGGGCCGCATCGTGGCACCCAGCACCGCGAGGGCGGCGTAGCCGACCCCGCCCGCCGCCCCGGCCCCGGGGAGCGCCGCCGCCGTGGGGTCGACGAGCGCCGCCAGCCGCTGGAGACCCCGGTCGAGGACGACGACGTCCGTCGGACCGGCGCCCTTCTGCGGCCCGTACACCGCGGCGGCGCCGGTCGGGCCGAGCAGCGGGTTGTCGACGTCGCTCGCGAGGGTCAGCGCCACGTCGGCCAGGCGCGGGTCGAGCCCGCCCAGGTCCACGGCCGCCAGGTGCTCGAGGGCGCCGCCGCCGTCGGGCAGCTCGGCTCCGGCGGCGTCGGTGAACCGGGCGCCCAGCGCGGCGAGCATCCCCGTGCCGCCATCGGTGCCCGCGCTGCCGCCGACGCCGAGCACGATCGTCCTCGCCCCGGCGTCGAGGGCCGCCCGCACCAGCTCCCCGACGCCCCGGCTGCCCGCCCGCCGGGGCGCAGGACCGTCGGGCAGCAGGCCGAGGCCCGACGCGGTCGCCAGCTCGATCACCGCCGCCGTGCCCCGCAGCGCGAACGCCGCGGGGACGGGGCGCCCGGTCGGGCCGGTCACCGCGACGGGGACCCGCTCGTAACCGGCGGCGACGGCCGCGTCGAGCGTGCCGTCGCCGCCGTCGGCCACCGGAAGCTCCCGGGCGGTCGCCCCGCCCGCGCGCAGCCCGGCGCCGAGGCGGGCGGCCACCTCGGCCGCCGTCGCGGAGCCCTTGAACTTGTCCGGGGCGACCACCACGTGCCCCATCAGGGCAGCGGGACGATCGCCGTCGGGGCGTCGGCGGCCGAGCCCGCGAGGTCCTCGAACTCGACCACGGCGTCGATCTCGGGGCCCATCGCGATGTTCGTGACCTGCTCCAGCACGACCTCGACCACCACGGGCACCCGGTGCTCGGCCATCAGCTGCCGGGCCCGCGCGAACGTCGGGGCGAGCTCGCGCGGGTCGGTCACCCGCAGGGCCTTGCAGCCCAGGCCCTCGGCCACCTTGACGTGGTCGACGCCGTACTTGCCCAGGCCCGGCGAGTTGACGTTGTCGAAGCCGAGCTGGACGCAGTGGTCCATGTCGAACGCCCGCTGCGCCTGCCGGATGAGCCCCAGATAGGAGTTGTTCACCACCACGTGCAGGTAGGGGACGTTGAACTGCGCGCCGACCGCCAGCTCCTCGATCATGAACTGGAAGTCGTAGTCGCCGGACAGCGCGACGACCGGCACGTCCGGCTCCGCGACGCACGCGCCGAGCGCGGCCGGCACCGTCCAGCCCAGCGGTCCGGCCTGGCCCGCGTTGATCCAGTGCCGCGGGCGGTAGACGTGCAGGAACTGGGCCGCGGCGATCTGGGAGAGCCCGATCGTCGACACGTACCGGGTCTCCGGTCCGAAGGCCCGGTTCATCTCCTCGTACACCCGCTGCGGCTTGACCGGCACGTCGTCGAAGTGGGTCCGGCGCTGCATCGTGCCCTTCCGCTCGGCACAGGCGCGCACCCACGCGGTCCGGGACGGCAGCGTCCGCCCGCGGGCGGCCTCGAGCATGCGGCGCAGGAACGCGCCGGCGTCGGACACCACCCCGTAGTCGGGGGCGAACACCCGGCCGATCTGGGTCGGCTCGATGTCGACGTGCACGAACGTCCGGCCCGCGCGGTAGACCTCGAGGCCGCCGGTGTGCCGATTGGCCCACCGGTTGCCGATCCCGACGACGAGGTCGGCGGCCAGCAGGGTCGCGTTGCCGTAGCGGTGTGCGGTCTGCAGCCCGGCCATGCCCGCCATCAGCGGGTGGTCGTCGGGGATCGCGCCCCAGCCCATGAGGGTCGGGACGACAGGGACGTCGAGCAGCTCGGCCAGCTCGACGAGCTCGGCGCACGCGTCGGCGCCGACGATGCCGCCGCCCGCCACGAGGATCGGCCGCTCCGCCGCCGCGAGCAGGTCCAGGACCTTCTCGGCCTGCGCCCGGGTGGCGGCGGGGCGGTGCAACGGCAGCGGTTCGTAGGTGTCGACGTCGAACTCGATCTCGGCCATCTGCACGTCGATCGGCAGGTCGACCAGCACCGGGCCGGGGCGACCGGACCGCATGAGGTGGAACGCCTGGGCGAGCACGCCGGGCACCTGGCCCGGCTCGAGCACGGTGGTGGCCCACTTGGTCACCGGCGCGGCGATCGTCGCGATGTCGACGGCCTGGAAGTCCTCCTTGTGCAGCCGTGCGACCGGTGCCTGGCCGGTGATCGCGAGGATCGGCACGGAGTCCGCCGCCGCGGAGTAGAGCCCGGTGACCATGTCGGTGCCGGCCGGGCCCGAGGTGCCCACGCACACGCCGATCGCCCCGGGCCGGGCGCGGGTGTAGCCCTCGGCCATGTGCGAGGCGCCCTCGACGTGCCGGGCGAGCACGTGGGCGATGCCCCCGTGCGACCGCAGGGCGGCGTAGAACGGGTTGATCGCGGCGCCCGGCACCCCGAAGGCGTGTCGGACACCCTCCTTGGCCAGGATCGCGACGGCGACGTCGGCGACGCGCATGCGGGTCACGGGGTCCTCCCGGAGAGCGTCTCGACGCCGAGCAGCAGGGCGGCGTGGTCGAGGTCGCCGTGGCCCTGCGCGCGCAGCGAACCGACGAGCTGGGCGACGTGGGCGCCCAGCGGGATCGCGGCGCCGACCTCGCGGGCGGCGGCGGTGGCGATGCCGAGGTCCTTGTGGTGCAGGTCGACCCGGAACCCGGGCTCGAAGCGGCGGGCGCGCATGGCCGCCGCCTTCCGGTCGATGACGGTGCTGCCGGCGAGCCCGCCGGCGAGGACGGTGGTGGCCGCCTCGGTGTCCACGCCGTGCGCCTCGAGGAACACGAGCGCCTCGGCGAGCAGTTCGAGGTGCCCGGCGACCATGAGCTGGTTGGCGGCCTTGACGGTCTGGCCCGCCCCGGCCGGGCCCACGTGCACCACGGTGGAGCCCACGACCTCGAGCACCTCGC
This sequence comes from Actinomycetospora sp. CA-084318, assembly GCF_050955885.1. NCBI lineage: Bacteria > Bacillati > Actinomycetota > Actinomycetes > Pseudonocardiales > Pseudonocardiaceae > Actinomycetospora > Actinomycetospora sp. CA-084318. The sequence continues at coordinate 4,629,862 of NZ_CP192098.1, read as the reverse complement.
GGGCGGCCGCCACGTCCTCGGGCGTCCCGCCGACCATGATCGACAGGGTGCCGGCGACCGCGCCGGCTTCGCCCCCGCTGACCGGCGCGTCGACGACGGCGATCCCGCGCTCCGCGCCGCTCGCGGCGATCCGCCGGGCGACGTCGGGCCGGATCGTCGAGCAGTCGACGTGCAGCGTGCCGGGCTTGGCGTTCGCGTACACGCCGTCCTCGCCGTCGACGAGGCCCTCGACGTCGGGGGAGTCGGGGACCATCGTGATCACCACGTCGGCCTCGCGGACCGCGTCGGCGACGTCGGCGGCCACGCGGCCGCCCCGGGCGACGAGCGCGTCGAGGGCCGGGCGCGAGCGGTTGAGGCCGACGACGTCGTGGCCCGCGTCGATCAGGTGGCCGGCCATCGGGGCGCCCATGACGCCCAGGCCGAGGAACGCGATCGTGCTCATGACTGCTCCTGCATCCAGCCGAACGACGCGGCGGTGGTGGTGGACGGGACGTACTCGAGACCGACGTGGCCGCCGTAGCCGGCACGCGCGAGGGCCGCGAGGTGCTCGGCGATCGGCAGGGAGCCCGTGCCGGGCTCGTGGCGTCCGGGGGCGTCCGCGATCTGGACGTGGCCGATCCGGTCGGCGTGGCGCTCGATCACGGCGGCGAGGTCCTCGCCGTTGACGGCGAGGTGGTAGAGGTCGGCGAGCAGCCGGACCGAGGGCTCGCCCACCCGGTCGGCGACGGCGAGGGCGTCGGCCGCGGTGCGCAGCGGGTAGGCCGCCACGCCGGAGAGCGGTTCGAGCACCACGTCGCCGTCGAGCCGCGTCGCGGCCCGGCGCAGGTTCACGACCGCGAGCTCGTCCTGCTCCTGCGGGTCGGCGCCGTCGAGGCGCAGGCCGTAGAGCGCGTTGAACGCGGTCGTGCCGAGCCGTTTGCCGAGGTCGGCGGCGATGTCGATGCTGTCGGCGACCTCCGCCTCGCGGCCCGGCCGGGAGATGAGGCCGCGGTCGCCGCCCGCCATGTCGCCGGCGGCGAGGTTGAGCGCGGTCAGCCGGACGCCGGCGTCGAGCACGGCGGCGGCGAAGGCCTCGACGTCGGCGTCGGCGGGCGCGGCGGTGGCGAACGGCCACCAGAACTCGACGGCGTCGAAGCCGGCGGCACGGGCGGCGGCGGGCCGGGCGAGCAGGGGCAGCTCGGTGAACAGGATCGAGCAGTTCGCCGCGTAGGGCAGGGGGTGGTTCACGGGGTGTCCTCCGGGGTGGGGCCCGATCGGCGGGCGACGAGCGCGGCCCGGCCGGCCGCGGTGGGGCGGCCGTGCAGGCGCAGCCGCGCGAGGCCGCCGTCGGGATGGATGTCGAGGCGGACGGCGTCGACCGGGGGTACGTCCCCGAGCACGAACCGGTGCCGGGTGTCGGGGGTCAGGTCGGTGCGGGGGAGCAGCTCGTGCCAGACCCCGCCCGCGGTGCGCCCGCGCAGGCCGGCCCGGGCGGGCGCGTTGTGCAGGAACCAGCTGGTGTCCAGCTCGGCGACCGCGATCGTCGCCTCGCAGGCGAGCGCGATCTCGACCCGGTCGTGGCCGTCGTCGCGCCGGCGGGCGGTCTCCCAGCCCTCGCCCATCGACCGGGCGGGGCCGGGCAGCAGCAGGTTCTCCGGCGACGAGTAGAAGCGGTCGGAGCAGTCGGTGACGCGGCCGCCGAGCTCGAGGGACGCGACGTCGACGACGCCGAGCGCGTCGACCAGCGCCGGGTCGGGTGCGGCCTGGCCGTACACGCGCAGCCGCGCGACCCCGCCGTCGGGCAGGATGCGCAGCCTGACCTCGGAGACCGGGTACCGGCAGCGCACCGCGAAGACGTTGACGGTGTCGCCCTTGACCGGGGAGACCGCCAGCAGCTCGTGCCGGGTGCCGTCGAGGCCGAGCCCGTCGACGGCGACCTCGGGCGGGTAGTTGCCGGTGAAGAACGAGGTGTCGACGGCGAGGTCGTGGACGATCGCGGGGACGGCCAGCCGCACGACGGCGACGTCCTCGCCGGGCTCGCGACGACGCCGGGTCTCCCAGCCGTCGTAGACCTTGCCGTTCGGGCCGAAGGTGGTCGGGTCGAACACCGGCGGCCCGGGCGCGACGAGGTTCTGCCGGGCGGCGAAGGCCTCGTCGTTGGCCCACACGACGGCGCCGCCGAGGTCGCGCCGGGCGAGGTCGGGCCATCCCGACGAGGGGGTGGTCGGGTCGGTCATGCGGTCCTCCCCGCCGCGAGGAGCCGCCCGCGGGGAGCGGCTCCGGCGGCGATCGGTGCCCCGCGCAGCCAGGTGGCGCGTACCGCGCCGCGCAGGGCGCGGCCGGCGTAGGGCGTGGTCGGGTGGCGGTGGGCGAGGGCGCCGACGGTGACCGCCGCGTCGGGGGCGAACACGACGAGGTCGGCGTCGGCGCCGGGGGCGATGCGGCCCTTGGCAGTCAGGCCCGCGTGCTCGGCGGGTCGGCGGGCCATCCAGCGCGCGAGGTCGGCGGGGCCGTGGCCGCGCCGGGACGCCTCGGTCCAGACGATCGGCAGCGAGAGCTGCAGCGACGCGATCCCGCCCCAGGCGGCGCCGAAGTCGCCGCGCTTGAGCTCGGGGGTGCACGGCGAGTGGTCGGAGACGACCATGTCGATCGTCCCGTCGGCCAGGCCCGCCCACAGCGCGTCGCGGTTGGCGGCCTCGCGCACGGGAGGGCAGCACTTGAACCGGGTGTCGCCGTCGGGCACCTCCTCGGCGGTGAGCGCGAGGTAGTGCGGGCAGGTCTCCACCGTGACCCGCACGCCGGCGGCCCGGGCGGCGGCGAGGCGGGGCAGCGCCGTCGCCGCCGAGAGGTGCACGACGTGCACGCGGGCGCCGGTGGCGCGGGCCGCGTCGAGCAGCCGGCCGATCGCCACGTCCTCGGAGGCCGGCGGCCGGGAGGCGACGAAGTCCGCGTAGCGGTCGCCGTGCGCGGCGGTGACCAGCCCGGCGTCCTCGGCGTGCGCGAGGAGCAGTCCGTCGAAGCCGACGAGCTCGTCGAGCACGGCGCGCAGGTCGGTGACCGGCGGGAACTCGGGCACCCCGCTGTCGAGCAGGAAGCACTTGAAGCCCGCGACGCCGGCCTCGTGCAGCCCGCGCAGCTCGCCGGTGTTGCCGGGCACCGCGCCGCCCCAGAAGGCGACGTCGACGGCGCACCGGTCCGCGGCCGCCTTCCGCTTGATCCGCAGCGCCTCGACGTCGACGGTCGGCGGCAGTGCGTTGAGCGGCATGTCGACGATCGTGGTGACCCCGCCCGCCGCGGCGGCGCGCGTCGCGGTGGCGAAGCCCTCCCACTCGGTGCGGCCGGGCTCGTTGACGTGGACGTGGGCGTCGACGAGCCCCGGCAGGAGCACCTCGTCGTCGGCGAGGACGACCTCGCGGGCCCCGGGCACGGGCGCGTCGTGGTCCAGGACCGCGGCGACGTGCTCGCCGTCGACGACGACGGCGGCCGGTCGTTCGACGTCGTCGGGCTCACCGACCACCGCCCGCCGGGCGCGGAGGACGATCATGACGTGTACCTCCGCCAGCTCGCGAGCGCGGAGATGTCGGTGAGCTCGGTCGCGGGGGTGCCGCGGCGCAGCACCATGGCGAGCGAGGAGCTGCCGTCGGCGAGCTCGACGACGCCCAGCTCCAGGAGCGGTGGCTCGCCGGGCAGCAGGACCTCCCGCAGGTGCGCGAGGTCGAGCTCGTAGAGCTCCCCGGCGACCGCGGCGCCGCCCGGGCCGACGTCCTCGAGCGCCGGGTAGCCGGCGGTCCCGTCGACGGCCCAGAACCGGTAGCGCGGGGCCGTGGTCGTCGCGGCCAGCGGCTCGGCGCCGCCGACGAGGTGGTGGGCGGCGCCGCCGGACATGGCGGTGCCGTTGAGGAACATGCGGACCATGGCGGAGGTCCTCCGATCTCAGGTGCCGGTCAGGTACTCGGGGCGCAGGGGGACACGGCGCAGGGCCTTCCCGGTCGCCGCGCGGACGGCCGCGGCGACGGCGGGGCCCGAGGAGATCGTCGGCGGCTCGCCGACCCCGCGGACGCCGTACGGCGCGTGCGGGTCGGCGTACTCGAGGACCTCCACCTGCATCGGCGGCATGTCGAGGATCGTCGGGATGAGGTAGTCGGTGAACGACGGGTTGCGGACGTGCCCGTCGGTGACGACGACCTCCTCCATGAGCGCGAGGCCCATGCCCTGGGCGCTGCCGCCCTGGATCTGGCCGACGACCGCGTCGGGGTTGATCGCCTTCCCGACGTCCTGCGCGGTGTCCAGCGCGACCACCTTCACCAGGCCGAGCTCGACGTCCACGTCGACGACCGCGCGGTGGGCGGAGAAGGCGTACTGCACGTGGGCGTCGCCCTGGCCGGTCTCCGGGTCGATCGGGTACGTGGGCCGGTGGCGCCACTCGACGGTCTCCTCGACCGCCCCGTCGGCGAGCACGTCGGCGAGGCCGGCGAGCACCTCGCCGTCGGCCCCCACGATCTTGTCGCCCTCCAGGCGCAGGTCGGACCGGCCGAGCCGGCCCTCGGCGCGGGCGAGCACGCCGGTGCGGACCGCCTCGCACGCCGCCTTGACCGCGCCGCCGGTGACGTAGGTCTGGCGCGACGCCGAGGTCGACCCGCCGGACCCGACGGTCGTGTCCTTGGGGTGCACCACGACGTGCTCGACGCCCAGTTCGGTGCGGCAGATCTGCTGCTCGACGGTGACCAGGCCCTGCCCGACCTCGGCGGCCGCGGTGTGCACCGTGACCAGGGGCTCGTCGCCGGTGAGCTCGAGGCGCACGCGGGCGGTCGAGTGGTCGTCGAAACCCTCGGAGAAGCCGACGTTCTTGTAGGTCACGGCGTAGCCGACGCCGCGGACGACGCCCTCGCCGTGCGTGGTGTTGGAGACCCCGCCGGGCAGGTCGCGCAGGTCGGCGCCGGTCTCGTCGCGGGCGGGCGGCAGGGGCAGGTCGGCCACCGTGCGGATCAGCTCGGCCACGGGGGCGGCGGAGTCGATCAACTGTCCGGTGATGTTCCGGTCGCCCTCGCGCATGCCGTTGCGGGCGCGGATCTCGACCCGGTCGATCCCGAGGGTGTCGGCCAGCTCGTCCATCAGGGCCTCGTGGGCGAACGCCGCCTGGACGCAGCCGAAGCCGCGCATCGCCCCGCACGTCGGGTTGTTCGTGTAGACGCCGCGGGCGTCGACGCGGACGTTCGGGATCGCGTACGGCCCGAGGCCCAGCGTCCCGCCGTTCCCGACGACGGCCGGGGTCGAGGAGGCGTAGGCCCCGCCGTCGAAGAGGATGTCGGCCTTCGCGTAGACCAGCCGCCCGTCGTGCTCGGCCCCGAACTCGTAGCGCAGCCACGCGGGGTGGCGGTGCACGTGGCCGAAGAACGACTCCTCGCGGGAGTAGCTCATCTTCACCGGGCGACCGGTGTGCAGCGCGAGCAGCGCGGCGTGCACGTGCATCGAGAGGTCCTCGCGGCCGCCGAACGCGCCGCCGACGCCGGCCAGGTGCAGCCGGGTGCGCTCGGGCGGCAGGCCGAGGACGCGGCACACCTGCTGCTGGTCGACGTGCAGCCACTGGGTGGCGACGTAGAGGTCGAGCCCGCCCTCGCCGTCGGGCACGGCGAGCCCGGACTCCGGGCCGAGGAACGCCTGGTCCTGCATCCCGACCTCGAAGTCCAGGGCGACGACGACGGGTGCGGTGGGGTCGTCCTGGCCGCGGCGGATGTGCATCTCGCGGACGAGGTTGCCGCCGGCGTGCACCTGCGGGGCGTCGTCGTCGAGCGCGCGGCGGGGGTCGGTGAGGGCCGGCAGCACCTCGTAGGTGACCTCGACCCGGGCGGCGGCGCGGCGGGCGGTCTCGGGGTCCTCGGCGGCGACCAGCGCGACCGGTTCCCCCTGGTAGCGGACGACGTCCTCCGCCAGCGCCGGGGTGTCGAGGTGCTCGAGCCCGGTGGCGTTGAGCCCCGGGACGTCGACGGCGGTGAGCACGGCCCGGACGCCGGGCACCGCGAGCGCCGCGGCGGTGTCGATCCCGACGATCCGGGCGTGCGGGTGCGGGCTGCGGACGGTGACGCCCCAGCACATGTCCTCGTGCCACAGGTCGCTGGCGTAGGCGAACTGCCCGGTCACCTTGAGGCGTCCGTCCGGGCGCAGCGGGCTCGCGCCGACGCCGCCGGCGGTACGGGAGGTCTCGGTGGTCGTCATCGGGTCTCCAGGAGCGTGCGGTGCACCGCGGCGCAGTCGCGGGCGATCGTGTCGGTGTCGACGGTGACGACGCGGCCGCGCTCGACCACCGGGCGACCGTCGACGAGCAGCAGCTCGAGCGGCGGCGGGGTGCCGAGCACCAGGGCGGCGACGGGGTCGGCGACGTCGGCGTGGGCGAGGCCGTCGATCCGCCAGAGCGCGAGGTCGGCGAGCTTGCCCGGTTCGAGGGAGCCGAGGTCGGCGGCGCGGCCGAGCACGGTGGCGCCGCCGAGGGTGGCGAGGGTCAGGCCGTCGCGGACGGTCAGCGCGGTGGGGCCGCCGACGGCGCGCGCGAACAGCACGGCGTGGCGGGCCTCCTCGAGCAGGCTCCCCGCCTCGTTGCTCGCCGCACCGTCGACGCCGAGGCCGACGCGGGCGCCGGCGTCGCGCAGGTCGCGGGTGCGGGCGACGCCGGCCCCGAGGCGGGCGTTCGACGACGGGCAGTGCGCGACGCCGGTGCGGGTGGCGCCGATCCGCTTGACCTCGGTGTCGTCGAAGTGGATGCCGTGGGCGAACCAGACGTCCTCCCCGGTCCAGCCGAGGCCCTCGACGTAGTCCAGCGGGGAGCAGCCGAACCGCTCGCGGCAGAAGTCGTCCTCGTCGCGGGTCTCGGCGAGGTGGGTGTGCAGCAGCACGCCGCGGCGGCGGGCCAGCTCGGCCGAGGCGGCCATCAGCTCGCCGGTGACCGAGAACGGGGAGCACGGCGCGAGGGCGATCCGCAGCATCGCGTCCGACGACGGGTCGTGCCAGCGGTCGATCGCGGCCTCCGAGGCGAGGAGGATCCGCTCTCGGTCCTCGACGACGTGGTCGGGCGGCAGCCCGCCGTCGCTGCGGCCGAGGTCCATCGATCCGCGGGTGGCGTGGAAGCGCAGCCCGACCGCCGCCGCGGCGTCGATCTCCGCGGCCAGCACGTCGCCGCCCTCGCGGGGGAAGACGTAGTGGTGGTCGGCGGCGGTGGTGCAGCCGGTGAGGGCGAGCTGGGCGAGGGCGCCGGAGGCGCCGGTGCGCACCGCGTCCTCGTCGATCCCGGCCCACACCGGGTAGAGGGCGGTGAGCCACTCGAAGAGGGTGGCGTCGACGGCGAGACCGCGGGTGACCCACTGGTAGAGGTGCTGGTGGGTGTTGACGAAGCCGGGGGTGAGCAGGCAGCCGCGGCCGTCGACGACGGTGTGGCCCGCCCGGTCCGGCGCGGGGCCGGGCCCGACGGCGACGATCCGGTTGCCCTCGACGACGACGTGGCCGTCCGGGTGCTCGGCGCCGGAGACGGTGACGACGTGGGCGCCCTCGACGATCACGACCGCACCTCCGCCGCGGCGCAGCGCACGGCGTCGAGGATCTTCTCGTAGCCGGTGCAGCGGCACAGGTTCCCGGCGAGCGCCTCGCGGATCTCCGGGTCGGTGGGCTCGGGGTTGCGGGCCAGCAGGTCGTGGGTGGAGACGACGAGACCGGGGGTGCAGAAGCCGCACTGCACGGCGCCGCACGCGAGGAACGCCTGCTGCACCGGGTGCAGGTCCTGCTCCTCGTCGTCCGGGGTGAGCCCCTCGACGGTGGTCACCGCCCGGTCCTGCGCCTGCCCCGCCGCGACCAGGCAGGAGCACACCGGCACGTCGTCGAGATAGACCGTGCAGGAGCCGCACTCGCCCTGCTCGCAGGCGTTCTTCGCGCCCGGCAGGCCGAGCCGTTCCCGGAGCGTGTGCAGCAGGCTCTCGCCCTCCCACACGTCGTCGGCCTCACGGCGGACGCCGTTCACCGTCAGCGTGATCCTCATCAGGCGGCCCTCGTCTCGTCGGTGCTGCGGTGGGCGTCCCACGCCCAGGTCAGGGCCCGCCGCGCCATCACCGCGAGGGCGTGCAGGCGGTACGCGGCGCTGCCGCGGACGTCGTCGATCGGGGCGGCCGCCGCCCGGACGCGGTGTCCGAACTCGGTGGCGAGCGCGACGGGCAGCGGTCCGCGGCTCTCCCACAGGCCGGCCGCCTCGAGCTCGCCCGCGAGGAACGCGGCGGCGTCGTCGGCCCGGCGCGGCGTCGGCGCGGCCGACCCGATCCCGGTGCCCACGGCGCGGCGCTCCGGGTGCAGGGCGAGGCCGAACGCGGCCACCGAGATGACCATCGCGTTGCGGGTGCCGATCTTGCAGAACTGCTGCGGACCGGACGCGGGCGCGACGTGCACCGCGGCGATCAGCTCGTCGGGGGCGAGGGCGTTGCGCTTCACCCCGGTGTAGAACTCGGCCGCCGGGACGTGGCGGACGCCGCGCACGGAGGCCACCTCGACGACGGCGTCGGCGGCCAGCAGCGCCGGGTGGCTGTCCCCGGCGGGGGAGGCGGCGCCGAGGTTGCCCCCGACCGTGCCGCGGTTGCGGATCTGCGGGGAACCGACGGTGCGGGCGGCCATCGCGAGGCCGGGCAGCGTGCGGCCGAGCTCGGTGATCACCCGGGCGTACGGGACGCCGGCGCCGAGCCGGACGCGTCCGTCGTCGTGGCTCCACGTGAGCAGGTCGGGGACGCGGGTCAGGTCGAGCAGCGCGGCCGGGCGGCGGCGGTCGAAGTTGAGCTCGACCATGACGTCGGTCCCGCCCGACACCGGCACGGCGTCGGGCTGCTCGGCCTTCGCCGCGAGGGCGTCCGCCCAGGTCGTCGGCGTCAGGAAGTTCATGACAGCGAGTACAGCGACGCGGCGGCGCCGTCGATATCCGCGCCGCTCACGAATCGTGCTCCCGGATCCGCGGCCCCGCTTGTACGTTCCTCCAATGCTGCTCCGCGAGCTCGTCGCGCACCCCCGGCTGGGCCTGACGGTCCTGCACGGGGACGCCGCGACGCTCGAGCGGTCGGTGCGCTGGGTGTACACGACCGACCTGATCGACCCGTCCCGCTACCTGTCCGGCGGGGAGCTGGTGATCAGCGGCCTGGTGTGGCGGAACGCGCCCGCGGACAGCGAGCGGTTCGTCGCGGCGGTCGCGCAGGCGGGCGCGGCGGCCCTCGCCGCGGGGGCCGCGGTGTTCGGCGGGGTGCCCGACGACGTCGTCGAGGCCTGCCGGCGGCACGACCTGCCGCTGCTCGCGGTGCCCGAGCCGACGTCGTTCTCCGACGTCACCGAGCTCGTCGTCGGGGCCCTCGCCGCGGCACGCGGGGACCGGCTCGCGCTGTCGCTGTCCCGGCAGCGGGAGCTGCTCACCGCGGTCGCGGGCGGGATGGGGCTGGACGAGGTCACCGCGCGGGTGTCGGCGTCGACCGGGCGCGCGTGCCACGTGCTCACCGCGACGGGGCGGTCGGTCGCGGGCGGCGGGCCGGTGCCGCCCACGGTGCTCGACGCCGCGGTGCGGACGTTCCTGACGGCGCCCCGGCTCCCGGCGGTCGTCCGGGTCCCCGGACCCGACCGCTCGATCCACTCGGTGTTCCCGGTCGGACCCGCGTCGGAGCAGCGGATGACGTCGTGGTTCGTCGCGGTCGCGGGGGCGCACCCGGAGTGGGACCCGGAGACCGCGGACGGCGTCGGCGGGCTGGTGGCCATCGCCGCGCTGGACCGGGCGCGCCGCGGGGAGGGCCTGCGGGTGGCGCGGGAGATCGCGGACGAGGCGATCGGGCTCGTCGCCGACGGCGGGGCGGACCGGCCGGAGACCGCGGTGCGGCTGCGCCAGGCGGGGCTGGACCCCGGCGGGCCGCTGGTGGTGGCCGTGGCGGGCTTCCGCGAGGGCGACCGGGAGCGCCCCGACCTGCTCGAGACCGCCCGGTCGGTGCTGGTGGACGCGGCGTCGCACGCGACGACGGGGGACGACCCGCCCGTCGTCGGGACCCGGGACGGGCTGGCGGTGGCCGTGCTGCCCGGGGAGGCGGCAGCCGTGGAGGCCGCGCTGGGTCGGCTCGCGCCGGCGCTCGGGACGCTGCGGCTCACGGTGGGGACGAGCGCGCCCTACGGCGCGGCGGCGCTGTCCGGGGCGATGCAGGAGGCCCGGCACGCGCGTGACCTCGCGCGCACCCGGGCGGGGGGACTCGCCGTCGTCACGGGGGCGGAGCTGACCTCGCACGTGGCGCTGCTCGCCGCCGTCCCCGACGACATGCGGCGGGCGTTCGCGGCCCGGGTCCTCGGGCCGCTGCTGGAGCACGACGAGCGCACGGGCACCGACCTCGTCGGCACGCTGGAGGCGTTCCTCGACCACTCCGGGTCGTGGAGCCGGGTCGCGGACCGGCTCCACCTGCACGTCAACACCGTGCGCTACCGGATCGGGCGGGTCGAGGAACTGACCGGCCGGGACCTGGGCCGGTTCGCCGACCGGGTCGACGTGTTCCTCGCCCTGCGCTCCCGGGGGCCGGGCGGGCTCAGTCCCGGGTGACGGTGGCCTCGATCAGGCCGTAGGGACGGTCGGCGGCGTGGAACACCTCGCCGGGGTTCTCCAGGCCGAACGGGGCCAGGTCGACGAGGAAGTGGTGCTTGTTCGGCGCGACGAGGCGCACCTCGGCGATCTCCTCGTGCGCCTCGAGCACGGCGCGCCCCATCTCCCAGAGCGTCTGCTGCAGGGCCAGCGAGTGCACCGTCGCGAAGCGCTCCACGAGGATGCGCCGCACGTCGGTGAACGTCTTGTCCCAGTCCAGGCCGGTGCTCGTGTACCGCCAGGTCGCGACGAGCGAGGTGGCCATGATCCGGTCGTGCGTCCCGGCCAGCGTGGTGTAGGGGTCGGTGAGGAAGCCCGCGAACTCCGAGCCGGTCGACTTGAGCAGCACGAGGTCCTTCACCCCGGAGGTCACCGTGGCGCCGTCGGCGTCCGCGACCACCTCGGTGGTGCGCACGGCGGGGCCGCTGCGCTCCCAGGTGTGGTCGTGCTCGGCGACGCGACGCCAGCCGAGCTCCTCGACGGCGATCGTGGCCCCGGTGACCGGGGCGACGTCGTCGACGAAGTGGCGGGCGAGCGCGAGGGCGTAGTCCTCGATCTGGTCGAGGCCGCGCTCCTTGGCGTAGGCGTAGCAGGTGTTCTTCTGGGTGTCGGTCGGCAGCACGGCGCCCTGGTCGCCGTGGCGGTGCGCGGCCTCGAAGTCGCCGCGCAGCGCGGTCGTGACGGTCACGTCGCGGATCTCGTGCCGCGCGGTGGTGCGGTGGATCCGGACGACCCGGTTCTCGGCCTTCCCGTACTGGTTGGCCCCGAGGACGATGCCCACGGTGTTCTCCTCTGCTGGTCGCTAGCGGTCGCGCCCGAAGGCACGGGCCCGGGCGGTGTGGATGGGGTTGGCGTCGGCGACGAGGTCCGAGAACCGGTGGTTGGCGATCTTGGCGATCTCGATCAGCGCCGCGGCGTGCTCCTGGGTGGCGGAGTTCTCCAGCCGCCGGTGGCCGTCGCGGAGCACGGTGTCGCGTCCGGCGGCGTCGCGGACGCAGAGGATGAGCGGGATGCCGAAGCGCTCGCGGTAGGCGCCGACGAGCTCGGCCAGCTCGGCGCGCCGGTCGTCGTCGAGGCGGGTGAGGCCGGCGGAGGCCTGGTCACGCTCGGAGTCCTCGGTGTCGGGGTCGTCGCAGACGACGCCGCCGAGGTCGGGGTAGGCCGCCATCACCGCGCGCTGCTCCTCCGGCGGCGCGGCGAACAGGGCCTCCTGGAACGCGGCCCGCAGGTTGGCGGTGTCGGCGAAGGGGCGACGCTCCCACGCCCGCCCGACGACCGCGTCGGCGCCCTGGAACAGGCGGCCGAAGGTCGCCACGAACTCGGCGCGGCTCATCGCGTTGACCTGCTCGAGCCGCACGCTGCCCGCGCCCGGCGCGCCCGCGACGGCCGGGCCCTCGTGCCGGCCGAGGTGGTGGAACACGAGGTTGAGCACGATCGCGGTGAGGCTGCCGATCGTGATGCCGGACCCGAGGATGATCTGTGCCCACTCCGGCACGGCCTGCGCGACGTCGGGCTCCACCGTGACGAACACGGCCAGACCGAGGCTGGAGGCGACGATGACGACGTTGCGGTGGTCGTTGAAGTCGACGCGCGAGAGCGTCTGGATGCCGACCACGGCCACCGTCGCGAACATCGCGAGGGCGGCGCCGCCGAGGACCGGGTGCGGGATGCCGGCCACGATCGCGCCGGCCTTCGGCAGCAGCCCGAGCACGATCATGAACACGCCCGCGGCGGCGACGACGTAGCGGCTCTTCACCCGGGTCAGCCGCACGAGGCCGACGTTCTCGGCGAAGCAGGTGTACGGGAACGAGTTGAGGACCCCGCCGATCGTCGTGGAGAGCCCGTCGGCGCGCAGGGCCCGCGCGACGTCCTCCCGGCCCACCCGCCTGTCGACGATCTCGCCGGTGGCGAAGACGTCGCCGGTGGTCTCGACGGCGGTGATCAGCATGACGACGACCATGGAGACGATCGCGGCCGCGCTGAACTGCGGCCAGCCGAAATAGAAGGGGGTCGTGACGCCGAACCAGGACGAGTCGCCCACGGCGGAGAAGGTCGCGTCGCCCAGCAGCCAGGCGACGGCGGTGCCGAGCACCAGCCCGACGAGCACCGCCACCGTCGCGAGGAAGCCGCGGAACATCCGCTGCATGAGCACGATGACGGCGAGCGTGCCCAGCGCGTAGGCGAGGTTCCGCGGGTCGGTCGGCGCCGGGTGGTCCGCGCCGCCGACGGCGTCCGCCGCGGCGACCGGCAGCAGCGCGATGCCGATGATGGTGATCACGGACCCGGTGACCACGGGCGGGAAGAACCGGATGAGGCGGCTGAAGTACGGGGCGACGAAGAAGGTGGCGAGCCCGGCGACGATCACCGACCCGTAGATCGTCAGGAGCCCCTGCGTGCCGCCGCCGGCCGCGAGCCCGATGGCGATCATCGGGGACACGGCGGTGAAGGTGACGCCCTGCAGCAGCGGCAGGCGCACCCCGACCTTCCAGAACCCGACGGACTGGATGATCGAGGCGATGCCGCACGTGAAGAGGTCGGCGTTGATCAGGTGGATGAGGTCGCGTTCGGAGAGCCCGATCGCGCCGGCCAGCAGGATCGGGACGATCACCGCGCCGGCGTAGAAGGCGAGGACGTGCTGGAACCCGTACACGGCGAGCCGGCCGGGCGGCAGCACCTCGTCGACGGGATGGGGACGGCGTTTCGTGGCGGACACGGGTCACCTCTTCGTGGCGCAGGTGGGAGCCACGTCACCATCGCGCCGCGCCGGACCGGCCGACCATGTCGCGGGCGCACGAAGCGGCCCCGCGGTTCCTCCCGCGGTCTTGGAGGTTCCGACAGGAGACGTCGGGTCGGGGTCGGCTCAGGGTCGGCCGAAGACGTTCCCGCCGGGGATCTTCGGGCGGCTCAGCTCCAGGCCGTCCCGACGACGGGTGGCGCGGTAGAGCGCGACGGTGTCCGCCGCGATCGTCGGCCAGGCGAAGTCGGAGTCGAGCCGCTCGCGGGCGGTGGCGGCCCGCCGGTGGGAGGCCTCCGGGTCGTCGAGCGCGGCGACCACCGCGGCGGCACAGCCCGCGACGTCGCCCGGGTCGAACGAGAGCCCGGTGACCCCGTCGAGCACCACCTCGCCGAGCCCGCCGGCCCGGCTGGCGACCAGCGGCGCGCCGGCCGCCGCGGCCTCCAGCGCGACGATCCCGAACGGCTCGTAGCGCGACGGGAGCACCACCGCGGACGCCACGCCGAGCAGGCGCGTGAGCTCGGCGTCGTCGACGTGGCCCAGCATGACGACCGCCCGCCGGACCCGGGCCTCGCGGGCGCGGGCGGCCAGCCACGCGGCGTGCGAGCCGGAGCCGGCGATCATCAGCCGGGTGCCGGGGTGGGCACGGCGGATCGCCGGGAGCGCGGCGATCACGTCCTGGATGCCCTTCTCCCACTCCAGGCGGCCGAACGTGACGAGGGTGGGCGGGCCGGATCGACGATGTGGGTTTTCTGGCGTTGAGTGCAAGGAGTGACGCTTTGCTGCCACCGGGGTGGGGGCCCAGCCCCGCGCGTCGATCCCGTTGTGCAGCACGGTGATGCGGTCCGGGTCCACGTCGAACAGGTCGGCGACCTCGGTGCGCATGGCGTGCGAGCACGTCACCACGGCGTCCGCGGCGTTCGCGAGCCACCACTCGACGCTGTGCACCTGCTGGTTGAGCGGCTGGGAGAGCCAGCCGCCGTGCCGCCCGGCCTCGGTGGCGTGGATCGTCGCGACCAGCGGCACGTCGGCCAGCTCGCGCAGGGTGATCGCGGCGTGGGCGACGAGCCAGTCGTGGGCGTGCACCACGTCCGGCCGCCAGTCGCGCAGGAGCCCCGTCGCCGCGCGGAGCAGCGCGTGGTTCATCGCGAGCGTCCAGGCGACGAGGTCGCGGACGAACTCCAGGTGCGGCGGGTCCTCGGCGACCCGCAGGACGCGGACGCCGCCCTGCACGGTGTCGGTCGTCGGGTGCGTCGAGGCGTCGGTGCCGGTCGGCTGGCGGGTCAGGACGACGACGTCGTGGCCCTGCGCGGCGAGGTGCGTCGCGAGCGCACCGACGTGCCGGCCGAGCCCGCCGACGACCACCGGCGGGTACTCCCAGGAGACGAGCAGGATCTTCATGCGTCGACCAGCACCCGGGATCGGGTCGGCACCAGGTGCCGGGCGTCGAGGTGCCCGAACAGATCGTCCTGCGCGGCGAACTCCGCGGCCCGGCGCGCGGCCTCCTCGTGCCGGCCGGCCGGGAGCAGGTCGGTGAGCTCCCGGACCCGGTCGCGGTGCTCCGACGCCCGCCGCCGGGCGTAGTGCGCGGCGGAGTCCTTCGTGACCATGAACGCCCAGTCGCTCGACAGCGCCAGCGCCGCCTGCACGGCGAGCGCATCGAGCGTGGTGTCCCGCCCCGTCGACCGCGGGACGCCGTCGACCGCCGCGAGGAGTCGGGTCGCCACCTCGGTGTTGTCGGCGACCAGGTCGCGCACCGCGGCGCCGTCCCACACCCGCCAGTCCTTGCCCGACCCCCACGACGACGGCGGGAGCACCACCGGCTCCTCGACGTGCCCGGCCTCGACCGCCCCGCGCAGCGTGGTGACCCGCACCCCGGCCTCGGGCAGCAGCGTCAGCACCTGCTCCAGCCACGCCGGGCCCTCGTGCCACCAGTGGCCGAAGAGTTCGGTGTCGTAGGCCGCGACGACGAGGCCGGGCCGCCCCCGGCGGGCCCGCAGCTCGCGCAGCCGCGCCACCACCGTGGCGACGAAGTCCTGCGCGTCCCGCCCGACGGCGGCCGCGGCCCGGTCGGGCTCGTAGGGCGCCTTCTCGGCGACCTTCCTCCCGGTCACCCGGAACGGCTTGAAGCCGGACGCGTGGTCGAAGGCGTGGAAGTCGCGGTAGTCGGGGCCGCCCGGGTAGCCCGCGCGCGGGGACCAGACCCGGTAGGTGACCTCCAGGTCGCGGCCGAACGCGACGACGTCCGACCCGTCGACCGGGTGCGCCGCCGCGGTGTCCCCGTGCAGGGCGGGGCCGTCGACGAGGAACCGCCGCACCCCGGCCGCCGCGTACTCCCGCTCCATGCCGGGCGCGTAGCCGCACTCCGGCGCCCAGATGCCCTCCGGACGGGCGCCGAGGCGCCGGGTCGTGTCGCGCAGCCCGCCGTCGAGCAGGAAGCGGCGGACCCGCCCGGGCAGCAGCGGGCCGAAGGGGTGCGTGACCGGGCCGCCGAGCAGTTCGACGACGCCGGAGTCGGCGAGTCCGCGGAACACCGGCGATCCACCGTGCCGCCAGGTGCCCTCGAAGGTCTCCAGGGCCGTCGCGGCGGCGCGGTGCTCGCGGACGGCGGTGTCGGGGAGTCGGCGGTGCGTCGCGTGGGCCCGGAGCTGCCAGTCGGCGAGCCAGGCGTGCATGGCGCGCAGCGTGTACGGGTGGTCGAGCTGGGCGGCGAGCACGGGCGTGACGCCGAGGGTGAGCACGTCGCGCCGGCCCTGCTCGGCCAGGCGGTGCAGCACGTCGACCACCGGCAGGTAGGAGTGCGCCCACGCCTGGTAGAGCCAGTCCTCACCGACCGGCCACGACCCGTGCCGGGCCAGCCAGGGCAGGTGGGAGTGCAGGACCAGGCAGAACGTGCCCTCCATCGGCCTCCTTCGCACCGGGACCCGCAGGTTACCGGTGGGTAGTGGAAGATCGACCCCGGGTGCCGACGGTACGGTCGCCCGACGGCGGTCACGCCGGGGCCGCCCGTCGAGGAGGCGCGCCATGAAGAAGCTCGCGGAACTGCTGGTGTGCTTCCTGCATCCGATCGCAGTGATCCTGGTGTGGCTGAACCTGATCGTCCGCCCCGAGCTCAGCGGCACCGCGAAGATCGTCTGGGGCGTCCTGGCGCTGGTCCCGGTGGTGCCGTTCGTCTACGTGCTCACCGGTGGCGAGCTGTGGGAGGGGAAACCGAAGCCGCAACTGCGGTGACGTTCCACCGTGCTACCGTCGGCGTTCCACCATGGAGGAGCGGCCGTGACGGCGCTGAACATCAAGAACGACGAGACCTACGCCCTCGCCCGGCAGCTGGCCGACGAGACCGGTGAGAGCCTCACCGAGGCCGTGACCACCGCGGTGAAGGAGCGGCTCGCGCGGTTGTCGCTGCGCACCGAGGACGACGAGTTCGAGGCGCGGTTGGCCGCGATTCGCGAGATCGCCGCCGACGCGGCCGCGCGGTGGGGGCCGTACGACCCGGACGAGGATCCGACGGCATTCCTCTACGACCAGGAGACGGGGCTGCCGCGGTGATCGTCGACTCGTCGGCGCTGGTGGCGATCCTGCGGCGCGAGGAGGACGCCGAGCGGTACGCGCGTGCCCTCGCCGCATCGTCGCGGACCCGCGTGTCAGCGGCCACGTATCTCGAGGTCGCCATCGTGATCGACGGGCACCGGGAACCGGTGCTGAGTCGGACGCTCGACGCCCTGCTGCAGACGGCGGCGATCGAGATCGTCGACCTCACGGCGCGCCAGGCGGAGATCGCCCGGCAGGCGCACCGGGACTTCGGGCGGGGTTCCGGGCACCCGGCGAAGCTGAACTACGGCGACTGCTTCTCCTACGCGCTGGCCATCGAGACCGGGGAGCCCCTGCTCTACAAGGGAGACGACTTCGTCCACACCGGCGTCAGGTCGGCCGTACCGCGCTGACGACGAGGTCCAGCGAGGCGTCCACGTCGTCGGCCCGCAGGTCGAACTCGTCGACCGACACCGCCGTGACGTCGTCGAGCAGCTCCGCCGGCCACGGGTCGTCCGACAGGGCCAGCGCGATCTGGGCGTCGACGATCGACCCGCCGTGGCGCGCATCCCGTTCGCGCAGCACCGCGCCGTGGTGGAGCCCGCGGACCTCGACGCGGGAGAACCCGGCGTCGGGAAGCATCGCCGTGAGGTCCTCCGCCGCGAGCTCGCGGGTGTGGAACGGGTTGAGCGGGCGGTCGTCGAGGGCGTTCCCGGGGGAGAAGGTCAGCCGGTTCGGCGTGGAGCAGTGCAGCCGCCCGCCCGGGCGCAGCACGCGGGCGCACTCCCGCAGGAACCCCGGCTGGTCCCACAGGTGCTCGATGACCTGGAGATTCACGACGACGTCGAGCGACGCGTCCGGCAGCGGGAGGCGCTGCAGGTCGGCGCGCACCACGTCCAGCCCGTAGCGCCGGCGGACGTGCGCGGCCGTCGCCGCCTCCAGCTCCAGGCCGATCACGCGGTCCGCGACACCGGCGAGCAGCGCCGCCCCGTAGCCCTCCCCGACGCCGGCCTCGAGCACCACCGCGTCCCGGCAGTCCTCGACCAGTGCCAGGTACACGGCCTCGTGCCGGCGGAACCAGTAGTTCTCCGCCGGGATGCCCGGCACGGTGCGCTCGCCGGTCAGCGGCAGGGTCTCGGTCACGGTGGGACATCCTCCTGTCCCCGTCCGTGACCCGCGTCGGTTAGGTTGGGCTCACCTCAGTCGAGTCCTCGAGGAGGGGCCACGTGACCGCGCTCGCCGAACCACCGGCGGGGACACGTGTCCCTCGCACCCGGAGGCCGACGCTCGTCGTCGGGATCGCGCTGGTGGCCCTCGTCGTCGCCGCGGTGCTCTCGATCATGGTCGGGGCCGCCCTGCTGAGCCCGGCCCAGGTGTGGGCCGGGCTGACCGGCACCGGGGTCGACCAGTCGGTCGCGATCGTGCAGGACCTGCGGGTGCCGCGGACGCTGCTCGGCATCCTCGTCGGGATCGCGCTCGGCGTGGCCGGAGCGTTGATGCAGGGCCACACCCGCAACCCGCTCGCCGACCCGGGACTGCTCGGGGTGAGCGCCGGCGCGGGCTTCCTGCTCGTGCTCGCCATCCAGGTCCTGGGCGTCACGAGCCTCTACGGCACGGTGTGGTTCGGCTTCGCCGGTGCCGCCCTCGCGAGCGTGCTCGTGTTCGCCCTGGCCTCGCTGGGCGGGAGCCGGGCGGGCGGACCGACCCCGGTGACGCTCGCGCTGGCCGGCGTCGCCGTGAGCGAGCTGCTCATCGCGATCACCTCGGCGCTCGTCCTGCGCGACACCGCGTCGCTCGACGCCTACCGCTTCTGGTCCGCGGGCGCCCTCGACGACAAGGACTCGGCCGCCTCGCTGCAGATCGCCCCGTTCATCCTCGCGGGCCTGGTCCTCGCCGCGGCGAACGCGCCCGGCCTCAACGTGCTCGCCCTCGGCGAGGACACCGCCCGCGGCCTCGGCCACCACGTGGGCCGCGCCCGCGCCCTCGGCATCGCGGCGATCACCCTGCTCGCGGGGTCGGCCGTCGCGGTGGCCGGGCCGATCTCGTTCGTCGGGCTCGTCGCGCCACACATCGCCCGTTTCTTCACCGGGCCCGACCACCGCTGGCTGCTGCCCGTCGCCGGTCTGGGCGGCGCGACGCTGGTGCTGGTCGCGGACGTGGTCGGCCGGCTGGTGGTGCGGCCCGGGGAGCTGCAGGTCGGCATCGTGCTGGCCGTGGTCGGGGCGCCGTTCTTCATCGCGCTGGTGCGCCGCCGGAAGCTGGCGCGGCTGTGACGGTCCGACGTGAGGGGACGATCCGCCCGCCCCAGCCGCGTGAGGGGACCCCTGACGAGGGTGGGGCGGGCGGATCCTCCCGTCGCGGGGTCCTGACGACGGCTCGCCGCGGCTTCCGCGTCGGGCCGGTCACGGGCGTGTGGCGGACCCGTGCGGTGGTGGTGGCGCTCGTCGCGGCCGTCGCGCTGGTGCTGGTCTCCGCGGTCAACCTCGGGCGCGGCGACTTCCCGATCCCGGTCACCGAGGTCATCCGCATCCTGCTCGGCGGCGGCGACTCCGCGGACGCCTACATCGTCACCGAGCTGCGCCTGCCGCGGACGCTCACCGGCGTGTTCGTGGGCGCCGCCCTCGGGCTCGCCGGCGCGTTGACCCAGGCCGTCGTCCGGAACCCGCTGGCCAGCCCGGACACCCTCGGCGTCACCGACGGCGCGAGCCTGTTCGCCGTCGCGTCGGTGGTGCTCGCGGGCGGTGCTGGCGTGTCGGGGCTCGCGGTGTCGCCGGTCGGGACGCCGATCGCGGCGCTGGCGGGCGGCCTGGTCGCGGCCGCGCTGGTCTACGGCCTGGCCTACCGGAAGGGGCTCGACGGCTTCCGCCTGCTCCTCGTCGGGATCGGCATCAGCTCCGCCGCGGTGTCGCTGACGACCTACCTGCTCGTCTCCGCGAACGTCCAGCAGGCCGGCCAGGTGCTCACCTGGCTGCGCGGGTCGCTGGCGAGCCGCTCGTGGGAGAACGTCGTGCCGGCGGGCATCGTCGTCGCGATCGGACTGCCGCTCGCGATCGTGCTCGCCTTCCGGCTGGCCGCGCTGGAGCTCGGCGACGAGTCGGCCCGGGGGCTCGGGGTCCGGGTGGACCGGGCGCGGGCCGGCGTGGTCGGCGTGGCCGTGGTGCTGGCCGCCGTGGCGACCGCGTGTGCGGGACCGATCCGCTTCGTCGCGCTCGTCGTCCCGCAGATCATGCTGCGCCTCTCCGGCGGGTCGCGGCCCCCGCTCGTCGCCTCCGCCCTCGGGGGCGCGCTGCTCGTCGTGGCGGCCGACCTCGTGGCCCGCACCGTGCTCGGCGAGGCGGTGCCCGTCGGGGTCGTCACCGTCGTCGTGGGCGCCCCCTACCTGCTCTACCTGCTCGTGCGCCGCACCCGGAGGAGGACCGTGTGAGTACGGACCTGACCACACCCGCCGTCGAGAAGGCGATCCGGACCCGGCTGCGCACCGAGGGGCTGCAGGTCGGCTACGACGACCGCCTGGTCGTCGGCGCGGACGGGGGCCTCGACCTCGACGTCGTCGAGGGCACCGTCACCGCCGTGATCGGGCCCAACGGCTGCGGCAAGTCGACGCTGCTGCGCGCCATGGCGCGGCTGCTCGCACCGCGGCACGGCCACGTGCTGCTCGACGGCGAGCGGATCGACCGGATGCCGTCGAAGCAGGTGGCGACCGTGCTCGGCGTGCTGCCCCAGGACCCGGTCGCCCCCGAGGGGCTCGTGGTCGCCGACCTCGTCGCGCGCGGGCGCCATCCCCACCAGCGGTGGTTCCGGCAGTGGAGCCCGGACGACGAGGCCGTGGTCGCCGAGGCGCTGGCCTGGACCGGGACGAGCGAGTTCGCCGATCGGCCGCTCGAGACGCTCTCGGGGGGCCAGCGCCAGCGGGTGTGGATCTCGATGGCGCTCGCGCAGGGCACCGACGTGCTGCTGCTCGACGAGCCGACGACGTTCCTCGACCTCGCCCACCAGGTCGACGTGCTGGACCTGGTGGAGCGGCTGCACCGGGAACGGGGCCGGACCGTCGTCATGGTGCTGCACGACCTGAACCTCGCCGCCCGCTACGCCGACCGCCTCGTGGCCATGCACGACGGCCGGATCGCCTGTTCGGGGAGCCCGGCGGAGGTGCTGACGGAGACGACGATGCGCGAGGTGTTCGGGCTGGAG
This sequence comes from Actinomycetospora sp. CA-084318, assembly GCF_050955885.1. Lineage (NCBI taxonomy): Bacteria > Bacillati > Actinomycetota > Actinomycetes > Pseudonocardiales > Pseudonocardiaceae > Actinomycetospora > Actinomycetospora sp. CA-084318. Next base: position 4,608,809 of record NZ_CP192098.1, on the reverse strand, counting down.
GCGAAGGTCGTGGAGGACCCGGTGTCCGGCACCCCGCTGGTCCTGCCGATCGGTCGCCGCCACCGCGAGCGTGACGATCCGGACAGTTGACCTTCGGGCTGGATTAGGTGAGCCTCACCTCCGAACCGTTGCCGTCCGTCCGGAGCCGCATTCCATGAGTCACCGCCGACGCCCCTTCGTGGCGCTCCTCCTCGGCCTCGTCGCCGCCCTCGTGCTGTCCGCCTGCGGCGGCGGTCCGGAGTCGGGCACCGCCGCGTCCTCGGCGCCCGCCGCCCCCGGCTTCCCGGTGACGATCAACCACAAGTTCGGGTCGACGACGATCCCGAACAAGCCGGTCCGGGTCGTCACCGTCGGCTACAACGACGTCGACTTCGCCCTCGCCCTGGGCGTCGTGCCGGTCGGCGAGCGGCAGTTCCTCGGCTCGTTCGACGCCGCGAACCGCCCGTGGGCGCAGCAGGCGCTCGGCGGCCAGCGGCCCGAGCTCGTCGGCGGCAACCAGATCGACGTGGAGAAGGTCGCCTCGCTGCGGCCCGACCTCATCCTCGGCGTCTACTCCTACATGGAGCGCGCCGACTACGACGCCCTCTCGCGCATCGCGCCGACGATCGCCGACCCGCAGGACGGCGTGGCCGTGCCGTGGCAGGAGCAGACCCGGATCACCGGACAGGCCCTCGGCGAGTCCGCGCGGGCCGACCAGGTGATCGCGAGCGTCGAGCAGCGCTTCACCGACGCCAAGAACGCCAACCCGCAGTTCGCCGGGAAGACCGTCGCGGTCGACCTCACCGCCAACGGCTCGACGAACTCGCTGGGCACCGACGACCTGCGCACCCAGCCCTTCACCGGGCTCGGCCTGCAGGTCGCGCCGACCACCCGGGAGCTGTCGTCCGAGCAGCTCGGCGAGCTGAACAAGGACGCCCTCGCGGTGTTCGGCACCGACGAGGCCGGCGCCCGCACGATTCCGACCTTCAACACCCTGCCGGTGGTGCAGCAGGGCCGGGTCGCGTTCCTCGGCGGCGAGACCTCGATCTTCGCCGGGGCGGTCGGGTTCGGCAGCCCGCTGTCGCTGCCCTACGCGATCGACGCCATGGTGCCGCCGCTGGCCCAGGCCCTGCGGTAGGACTCCGGCCCATGACGAACGAACGGCACTCTCGCGCGCTCCGTGCACCCGAGAGTGCCGTTCGTCCGGTGCTGCGCGACGCCCTGCGCGCCCGCCGCGGCCCGATCGCGGCGGCCACCGTGCTGTTCTGCGGTCACCAGGCGGGGGAGGCCCTCGTCCCGGTGCTGGTCGGTGTGGTCATCGACCGCGCCGTCGCCACCGGCGACCCGGCCGCCCTCCTGTTCTGGCTGGCCCTGCTCGGGCTCGACTTCCTCGTCCTGTCGTTCTGCTACCGCTGGGGCGCCCGCCGCTCCTGGTACGCGGACGTCACCACCGACCAGGCGCTGCGGCTGCGGGTCGCCGACCGGGTCCTCGACCCCCGGGGCGGTGCGGAGACCGGGCGCCTGCCCGGCGAGCTCACGTCGGTGGCGGTGAACGACGCGAAGCGCGTCGGCGTCGTCGCCTTCGCCCTGCCGCTGGCCACCGCCGCGCTGGCCGCGATGGCGGTCGCGGCCACCGTGTTGCTGACCTCCTCGCTCGTGCTGGGCGTGCTCGTCCTCCTCGGCACGCCCGCGCTCCTGGCCGCCGTGCACTACCTCGGCCGTCCGCTCGAGCGCCGGTCCGGCCCCGAGCAGGAGGCGGCCGCCCGCGCCTCGGGCGTCGCCGCCGACCTCGTCGAGGGCTTCCGCGTGCTCGGCGGGCTGCGCGCCCAGCCGGCGGCGGTCACCCGGTACGTCGGCGCCTCCCGGGCGGCGCTCGCCGCGACCCTCGGCGCCACGCGGGCGCAGGCGCTCTACCAGGGCGCGGTGCTCGCGATGAACGGCCTGTTCCTGGCCCTCGTCGCCCTGGTCGGCGGGCGCCTGGCCGCCTCCGGGGTGATCTCGGTCGGGGAGCTGGTGGCCGCCGTCGGGCTCGCGCAGTTCCTCGTCACCCCGCTGCAGATCCTCGGCTGGGTCAACGGTCGCCTCGCGCAGGGCCGGGCGTCGTCGCGGCGCATCGGCGAGGTCCTGGCCTCGCCGTACGCGGTCGGCGTGGGCGCCCCGGACGCGAACGAACGGCACTCTCGCGCACATAGAAGCTGCGAGAGTGCCGTTCGCTCGGAAGGAGAGCCCACCGATCCGGCGAAGGGCGAGCTCCGGCTCCGCGGCGTCCTCGACGGCGTGGACCTCGACCTCGAGCCGGGTGCCCACGTCGGCGTGGTCTGCGCCGACCCGGCCGACGCGGCCGCGCTCGTCCGGGTACTCGCCCGCGAGACCGAGCCCGCTCCCGCCGTCGTGACCCTCGACGGCACGGACGTGACCGCCCTCGCCCCGGAGCACTCCCGACGGCGGGTGCTGGTCGCCGCGCACGACGCCGTCCTGTTCTCCGGCACCGTGGCCGAGGCGGTCGGTGCGGCCGCGGCGGGCGACGTCCGGCCCGCCCTGACCGCCGCGCACGCCGACCAGGTCGCCGAGGTGCTGCCCGACGGGCTGGACAGCGCCGTCTCCGAGCAGGGCCGGTCGCTCTCGGGCGGGCAGCGGCAGCGGCTCGCGCTGGCCCGGGCGCTCGCCGCCGACCCGCCCGTCCTCGTGCTGCACGACCCGACGACCGCCGTCGACGCCGTGACCGAGGCCCGCATCGCCGAGGGCGTCGCCGCGCTGCGCACCGGCCGGACCACGCTCGTCGTCGCCACCCGGCCCGCGCTGCTGGCGGCGACCGATCGGGTGGTGCACGTCGTGGACGGACGCGTGGCGGCGACGGGGACGCACGCCGCCCTGCTCGACGACCCCACCTACCGCGGAGCGCTCGGATGAGCCGGACCCTGCTGCCCGTCGCGTCGGGTCCCCGCATCCGCGCCGTCCTCGGCGGCCTGCTGCGTGAGCGGCGCGGGATCGTGCTCGGCGGGCTCCTCGCCCTGCTCGCCAGCGCGGGCGCCAGCATGGCGGTCGCGCCGCTGCTGGGCCTCGTCGTGGACGTCGTCGTCGACCGCCGGGGACCCGACGCGGTCACCGCCCCCGTGCTCGGCCTCGTCGCGGCGGCCCTGGCGCAGGGCGCGTTGGCGGTGCTCGGCGGCGTCCTCGTCGCCCGGGCCGGGGAGGGCCTGCTCGCCGACCTGCGGGAACGCTTCGTCGCGCGGGCACTGTCGCTGCCGCTCGCGCGGGTCGAGGAGGCGGGTTCGGGCGACCTGACGAGTCGGGTCACCTCGGACCTGTCCCTCGTGGGCGACGCCGTGCGGGAGGCGGTCCCGAACGTCGCGCGGGGCGGGCTCGTCATCGTCGCGACGCTCGTCGGGCTCGCCGCGCTGGACTGGCGCTTCCTGATCGCCGCCCTCGTCGCGCTGCCGGTGCAGGCCCTGACCGCTCGCTGGTACCTGCGCCGGTCGACGCCGCTCTACGCCGAGCAGCGCCGGGTCGGGGGCGCCCAGCAGCAGCAGCTGCTCGACACCGTCGGCGGGATCGGCACCGTGCGCTCGCTGGTGGTGCACGACGAGCACCGGGAGCGGGTCTCCTCGCGCGCCGCGGACGTCGTAGCGCTCGCCCTGCGCGTGGTGCGGCTGCAGACCGGCTTCTTCGGCCGCCTGAACCTCGCCGAGTTCCTCGGGATCGCGGCGGTGCTCGCGACGGGGACGTGGCTGGTGTCGATCGACGCGGCCTCGGTCGGCACGGCGAGCGCGGCGGCGCTGTACTTCATCGCCCTGTTCACCCCGATCAACGAGACGCTCTTCCTGCTCGACACCGTGCAGTCCGCCGGGGCCTCGCTCGCCCGCGTGGTGGGGGTGGCCGACCTGGAACCGGAGCCCGGGCGGGCGCCGGGGGAGGACGGCACGGTCGCCGTCCGCGGGGTCTCGCACAGCTACGTGGCGGACCACGAGGTGCTCTCCGACGTCGACCTCGAGGTGCCCGCCGGCGCCCGGGTGGCCCTCGTCGGCGCGAGCGGCGCGGGGAAGACGACGCTCGCCGGGCTCGTCGCGGGGGTCCACGTCCCAACGACAGGAGCGGTGCACGCGGGTCGGGTCGGGCTCGTGACCCAGGAGGTCCACGTCTTCGCCGGCCCGCTCGCGGACGACCTCCGGCTCGCCGCACCGACGGCGTTCGACGACGACCTGGCCGCCGCCCTCGACGCGGTCGGCGCCACCGGGTGGGTGGCGGCGCTGCCTGACGGGATCGACACGGTCGTCGGCGCCGGCGGGCACACCCTGACCGGTGCGCAGGCCCAGCAGCTCGCCCTCGCCCGGCTGCTGCTGGCCGACCCGCCGGTCGCGGTGCTCGACGAGGCGACGGCGGAGGCGGGCAGCTCCGGCGCCCGGGCGCTGGACGCCGCGGCCGACCGGGTGCTGGAGGGCCGCACCGGGATCGTGGTGGCGCACCGGCTGGTCCAGGCCGCGACCGCCGACCGCATCGTGGTCATGGACGCCGGGCGGATCGTGGAGTCGGGCACGCACGACGAGCTGCTCGCGGCCGGGGGTCGGTACGCGCGGCTGTGGTCGACCCAGCAGGTCTGATCCCACCCCCGGGTCCCGGCCCCCTGTGGCAGCGAAGCGTCGTTGCTGTCACCCAGTGACAGCAACGACGCTTTCCTGCCATCGAGGGCCCACTCAGCCGACCAGGTCCGCCACCGCCGCCACCAGCTGCACCGCCATGTCGGTCGGCACCACGTCGACCCGCCGGGTCACCTCCAGCGTCAGCTCGGTGCCCGGCGCCGACTCCGCGAACGACACGACGAGGTCGGCGTCCGACACGCCCGTCGACACGGCCGACAGCTCGCCGAGCACCGAGGTCTCCTGCTCCAACGACGGCTCCTCGTGCTGCACCAGCAGCACCGGGGGCCGCCACAGCCCGGTCGCCTCGGCGGTGACCACGAACGGCGTCCCGGCGTGCGCGAACGCCTCCAGGTCCCGCGCGCGCACCTCGTCCACCGTGGCCGCCGTCGACGTCCGGAGCACCACGACGTCCGCGATCCCGCCGACCAGCCCGTCGAGCGCGGCGTCCGTGCGCCCGGCCGTCAGCGCGGCCAGCGGCAGGTCCGGCCCGTACCCGAGAGCGCCGAGCGCGTGCGCGAGCCCGGTCTGCAGCACCATCAGCAGCGACGCCCCGTGCCGTCGGGCCAGCGCGTCCAGGCCGCGCCGCACGTCCGCGGGCACCGTCACCGTCTCCAGGACCGCGGGACCACCCGACGGCCCGTACACCGTCGTCGGCAGCCCCTCGAGACCGGGCGGGAGCGAGGACGGCGAGGCCGAGGCCCACCGCGCGTAGTCCGAGTACGTCACCGGCAGCGGCGCGAACGACGGGGCCGTTCCCGACGACCGCGCCGCCACCGCCGTCGCCAGGTCCCGCAGCAGCGGCACCACCGACCACTCGTCCACCGCGAGGTAGCCCAGCACCAGCAGCAGCGACCCGTCGTCGAGCAGGTGCGCCCGGAACGCGGGCTCGACGGTGAGGTCGAACGGCTCCCGCGCCAGCTCCGACGCCGGGGACGACGACCGCCGCACCGGCACGTCCACCGGCACGGGCGACCCGTCGGGGTAGCTCCACGTCAACGGCTCGTGCCGCGCCACCACGTCGTCGAGCGCCGCCGCCAGCGCGGAGAACGTGAACGGCCCCGCCAGCCGCAGTACGTGGTCCGGCACCGGCGTGAGCCCCCGCGCCAGCCGCCACCGCTGGGCCGGTGCCACCGCCGGTCCGCCCGACGAGCGCACCAACGCGGGACGTGCCCGCGGCGCCCCGGCCACCCGCACCGCGAGCGCCCGCACGGTCGGCGCCTCGAAGACGTCGCGGACCGCGAGCTCGGCGTCGAGCTCCGTGCGGATCGCCGAGAGCAGCCGCATGGCGGCCATCGAGTGCCCGCCGAGCGCGAAGAAGTCGTCGGTGACCCCGACCGTCTCCAGCCGCAGCGTGTCGGCCACCAGCTCGGCCAGCCGGGCCTCGTCGGGAGTGGCCGGGGCGACCCCGCCGACCAGCGCCGACCAGTCCGGCGCGGGTAGCGTCCGGCGGTCGAGCTTGCCGTTCGGCGTCAGCGGGATCTCCCCGACCACGATCACCAGCGACGGCACCATGTGCTCCGGCAGCCGCGCAGCGGCATGGTCCCTGACCGAGGCCGGATCCGGAGCGCCGTCCGGCGTCACGTACCCGACGAGCCGCGTCAGGTCGCCGTCGGAGTCCGCCACGACGACGGCCTGGCGCACCTCCGGGTGGTCCGCCAGCGCGGCCGCGACCTCCCCGGGCTCGATGCGCACGCCGCGCACCTTGACCTGGTCGTCGTCGCGCCCGAGGAAGTCGACGGCCCCGTCGGCCCGCCACCGCGCGCGGTCGCCGGTCCGGTAGATCCGGGCGCCGTCGGGGGCGGCGACGAACCGGCCGGCGGTCAGGCCCGGCCGCCCGAGGTAGCCGGTCGCGAGCCCGCGGCCGCCGACGTACAGGTCCCCGGCCACGCCCGGCGGCACCGGCCGCAGCCGGCCGTCGAGGATCCGCACGACGGTGTTCGGGTCCGGCTCGCCGATCGGCAGCGGTCCCTCCCAGCCCGGCCGCGCCCGCCACAGCGTCGAGTTGACCGTGGCCTCGGTGAGCCCGTAGGCCACGAACAGGTCGAGCCGCTCCGCCCACCGTGCGACGACGGCCGGGGGCACGGTCTCCGTCCCGACGAGGACCGTGGTCCCGTCCGGGATCGTCGCGTCGTCGGGCAGGGCCGCGACCAGCGACGGCGGCAGGATCGCGTGGGTGATCCGGTGCTCGCGCAGGAACGTCGTCAGCGCGGGCCCGGCGACCCGCGCCTCGTCCGGCAGCACCACGAGCCGCGCGCCGAGCGTCAGGCCCATGACCAGCTCGAACGCCGCCACGTCGAACCCGACCGACGCGAACTGCAGCACCCGCGACTCCGCCGTCACCCCCATCCGGTCCACGGCCGTCGCGGCGAGCGACGCGATGCCCTCGTGCGGCACCGCCACGCCCTTGGGGCGCCCCGTCGAGCCCGACGTGTAGATCACGTACGCGGTGGCCGCGAGCGGCACCGCCACCGGCCCCGGGCCCTCGTCGGGAAGGGCCTCCGGCAGCACCAGCCGCGTCCCGACGACCGGCGTGGTCGGGTCGGTCTCCGGCGTCACCACCACGAGCGCCGCGCCGGAGTCGCGCAGCATGTGCTCGAGCCGGTCGGCGGGGTGGGCGAGGTCGAGCGGCAGCCACGCCGCGCCGCGGCGCAGCACCGCGAGGACGGTCGCCACCATCGTCACCGACCGCGGCACCGCGACCCCGACGACGTCGCCGGGTGCGACCTCGAGCAGCGACGCGATCCCCGCCGCGAGCGCGTCCAGTTCGCGGTAGGAGAGCTCCCGGTGCTCGTCGGCCACCGCGACCGCGTCCGGCGTCGTCGCCACCCACCGCGCGAACGCCGCGGCGACCGTCTCCTCCTCGACCGGCCGCGCCGTGGGGGAACCGCCGAACCGGGCGAGGGCCTCCCGCTCGCGCGTGAGCAGCACGTCGAGGTCGTCGACCGGGGTGTCCGGCGACCCGACCACCGTGCGCGCCACGACCGCGAACCGGGCCGCGAGCTGCCGGGCCGACTCCGGGTCGAACAGGTCGGCCGCGTACTCCAGGTGCAGCGTGAGGTCGCCGTCGGTCTCGGCGAAGCTGAACACCAGGTCGAACATCGCCGTGCGGTGGGCGACGTCGACCTCCGTCGCCTCGACCCCCGGCAGCTCCAGCGGGGCTCCGGACCGCACGTGGTGCCCGACCATCACCTGGAACAGCGGCGTGCGGGCCACGGTGCGCGGCGGGTCGAGGTGCGAGACGACCGCCTCGAACGGCACGTCCGCGTGCGCGAAGGCGGCGAGGTCGGTCGCCCGGACCCGGTCGACGAGCTCCCCGAACCCCGGCGCGCCGGAGAGGTCGGTGCGCAGCACGACCGTGTTGACGAAGAACCCGACGAGGTCGTCGAGCCGGGGGTCGTCGCGGCCGGCGACCGGCGCACCCAGCGGCAGGTCGACGCCCGCGCCGACGCGGGCGAGCAGGGTGGCCACGGCCGCCTGCAGCACCATGAACGTGCTGGCCCCGTGCTCGGCGGCCAGCGCCCGCAGGCCGGCGCTGACCTCGGTGTCCAGCGGGAGCGTGACCGAGCCGCCGGTGAAGGTCGGCCGGGCCGGCCGCGGCCGGTCGTTCGGCAGCACCAGTTCCTCGGGCGCCCCGTCGAGCGTCCGCGCCCAGAACGCGAGCTGCTCGGCGCCGACGGCGTCGAGCAGCTCGGACTGCCAGCGCGTGTAGTCGAGATAGTCGACCGGAAGTGGTTCGAAGTCCGGTGCGTGCCCGTCCCGCCGGGCCGTGTAGGCGGTGGCGAGGTCGGCGGCGAACGGGCGGTCGGACCACTCGTCGGTGGCGATGTGGTGCAGCGTGAGCACCAGGACGTGCTCGTCCCCGTCGGAGATCAGCAGGGCCCGGATCGGCAGCTCCCGGTCGAGCGCGAAGGGCCGGGCGATCTCGGCGTCGACCCGCTCGTCGACGTCCCCGGACGCGGACGCGCGCGCGAGCCGGAGCGTCGGCCGCTCCAGGACCCGCTGCTTCTCCCCGGACCCGTCCCCGTCGCTCCGCCCGCCTCTCCCGACGACGGTCCGCAGCGGGACGTGCCGCGCGACCACGTCGGTCAGCGCCGCCTCCAGCGCGTCCGCGTCGAGGTCGCCGGTCAGCCGGACGACGAGCGGGTAGTGGTAGGCCGCGCCGGCCCCGTCGAGCTGGGCGAGCATCCACAGCCGCTGCTGGGCGGGGGAGAGCGGCACGTCGCCGTCGACGTCGCGGTGGGCCAGCTCGGGCCGGGCCGAGGTCCGCTCCCCGACGTGCGCGGCCAGGCCCGCGGGCGTGGGCGCGTCGAACAGGTCCCGCAGCGTGAGGTCGGCGGACAGGGCCTGCCGCGCCCGCGAGAGCAGCCGCGTCGCCAGCAGCGAGTGCCCGCCGAGGTCGAAGAACGCGTCGTCGGGCCCGACCGGGCACTTCTCCCCGTCGCTCCGCTCGCCCTGCCACAGCCCCAGCACGTCGGCGAACAGCCCGCACAGCGTCTCCTCGACCGGTCCGGCCGGAGCCCGCCCGCTGCCCGGTGCCGCGAGGTCCGGCGCGGGCAGCGCGCCGACGTCGAGCTTGCCGTTGACGGTCAGCGGCAGGTCGTCGACGGCGACCACCGCGGCCGGCACCAGGTGGTCCGGCAGCCGGGTGCGGAGCTCGTCGCGCACCCCGTCGGTCCGCCCGACGACGTACGCGACCAGACGCGCGCCTCCGAGGCCGCGCCGGTCGGCGACCACCGCCGCGCGGTGCACTCCGGCCAGCGCCGACACCGCCGCCGCGACCTCGCCCGGCTCGACCCGGTGCCCCCGGATCTTGACCTGGTCGTCGGTGCGCCCGAGGTAGTCGAGGATGCCGTCGGGGCGGCGCCGCACCAGGTCGCCGGTGCGGTACATCCGGCCCCCGCCGGCGTCGGCGACGAACCGCTCCGCCGTCAGCCCGAACCGGTCGAGGTAGCCCCGCGCGAGCCCGTCGCCGGCGATGTACAGCTCGCCCGGCACCCCGTCCGGCACCGGACGCAGCCACGGGTCGAGCACGTGCGCCCGCGTGTTGACGATCGGCTTCCCGACGGCGGGCGTGGCCGAGTCCGCCGTCCCGGCGCCCAGCGTGTTGATCGTGTACTCGGTCGGGCCGTAGAGGTTGTAGCCGAGGACGCCGTCGGCCTCGCGCAGCGCGGTCCACAGCGTGTCCGACACCGCCTCCCCGCCGAGCAGCACGAGCGGCATCGGGCCGCCCCGCCGGGTCGAGCTCCGCTCCGCTTCGTCTCCCCCCTCGAGCAGCCCCTCCTCCAGCAGCGCCTCCGCGTACGTCGGCGTCACGTTGACGACGTCGACGTGTTCGGCCCGGGCGTGCGCCACCAGCCGGGTCGCGTCGCGGCGCAGCTCCTCGTCCAGGACGTGCACCTCGTGGCCCTCGACGAGCCAGAGCAGCTCCTCCCACGACATGTCGAAGGCGAACGACACGGTGTGCGCGATGCGCAGCCGCCGGCCGCCGGCCGCCGCGATCACCGGCTCGAAGATCTCGGTGCGGTGGTTCAGCTGCATCCCGGTCAGGCCGCGGTACGGCGTGACGACGCCCTTCGGCCGCCCGGTCGACCCCGACGTGTAGATGACGTACGCGGGCCGGTCGAGCCGGGCGGGGTCGTCGCGGGCGAAGCCGTCGACGTCCGGCAGCGGGCCGACGGGCAGCGCGTCCCGTTCCGCCACGACGGCGGGGTCGTCGATCACGAGGGCCGGGACGTCGGCGGCCGCCAGCGAGTCGGCCACCGCCGCGACCGTCAGCAGGACGACCGGCCGGGCGTCGCGCATCGTCTCCACGAGGCGCTCGGCGGGATGGTCGAGCTCCAGCGGCAGGTACGCGGCACCCGCGCGCAGCACCGCGAACAGCGCGATCACGGTCTCGGCGCTGCGCGGCACGGCGAGCGCCACGACCGTCTCCGGCCCGGCACCCCGCGAGCGCAGCAACCGGGCCGTGCGGTCGACCGCGGCGTCGAGCTCGCGGTAGGTGAGCCGGACGGCGCCGTCAGGGGAGGATCCGCCCCCACCACCCTCGTGAGGGGACCCCTCACGCGGTCGGGGCGGGCGGATGTTCCCCTCACTCACGACCGCGAGGTCGTCGGGCACGAGCGCGGCCCGGTCGGCGAGCAGGTCGGCGACGGTGGCGTTCCCGACGTCGACGGTGTGCCCGTCGCGTGAGGCGCGCACCGCCGCGTGCTCGTCGGGCAGCAGCGGATCGAGCGCCGCCGCGGGCGCGTCCGGAGCCGCGAGCACCTGGGCGAGCAGGTGGGAGAACCGCTCGAGCCAGCGGGACCCGTCGTCGCCCAGGGTGTGCCCGAGCGTGAGCCGCATCCGCGCGCCCGGGGTGACGACGAAGGTCAGCGGGTAGTGCGTCGCGTCCGCGTTGCGCAGCGCGGTCACGCCGTGGCGCGCGGAGAACTCGGCGATCCGCTCCTCGCCGCCCTCGGGCCGGTAGACGAAGAGCGTGTCGAACAGCGTCGGGTGCGGCGAGCAGCGCTGGATCGCGCCGAGCCCGACCCACTCGTGCGGGGCCAGCGCCAGGCGCTCGGCCTGCACCCGCTCCACGAGCGCGCCGACCGGCTCGGCCGCGTGCAGCACGATCCGCGCCGGCGCGGTCGTCAGGAAGAGCCCGACGGTGTCCTCGACGTGCGGGACCGCGTCGGGGCGGCCGGCGACGGTGGTGCCGAAGACGACGTCGGTGCGTCCGGTGGGGACGCCGAGCACGAGGCCCCACACCGTGGAGAGCACGGTGTTCGGGGTGACGCCGCGCTCCCGCGCGAGGGCGCGGACCTGCTCGGTGACCTCCGCCGGGAGCTCGAGGGTGTCCTCGCGCAGCGGCTGCGGCGACGGCGGGTCGACCAGCGTGGGCTCCTCGAGCCCGGCCAGGGCGGTCCGCCAGGCCTCGGTGGCCGCGGCGTCGTCCTGCGCGCCGAGCCAGGCGAGGTGGTCGCGGTAGGAGCCGGTCTCCCCGGCGGGCGCCCCGCCGTGCAGGGCGTCGAGGAGCTCGGTGAGCACGATCCACGCCGACCAGCCGTCCCAGAGCAGGAGGTGGCGCGAGAGCAGGATGCGGTCGGCCTCCGGGCCGTGGACGAGCAGGACCCGGAACAGCGGCGGGTCGGCGAGGTCGAAGCGCCGGTCGCGGTCCTCGGCGGTGATCCGGTCGACCTCGGCGGCGTCCGCGGCGTCGATCTCGACGACGGGTGGGTCGAGGTGGGCGGCGACGGTCTGCGCCGGCTGGTCGAGGCCCGCGTCGGTGAAGGCCGCCCGCAGGGCGTCGTGGCGCTCCAGCAGGCCGGCGACGGCCCGACGGAGGTCGGCGACGTCGATGCGGTGGTCGAGGTCGATCGTCTCCTGGATGCCGTAGACGTCGGCGCCCGCGTCCACCGTCGCGTGGAAGTACAGGCCCTCCTGCAGGGGCGAGAGCGGCCAGACCTCGGCGACCTCGTAGGGCGCGCGGACGTCCTCGCGGGCCACCGGGGCGACGAGCTCGTGGGCCTGCACCGGGCGCGCGCTGCCCGCCAGCGCTGCGATCGCGGCCGGGGTGCGGCCCTGCAGGACCTCCGCCGGCCCGACCTCGACGCCAGCGCGGCGGGCCCGGCTCGCGACGCCGATCGAGGAGATGGAGTCGCCGCCGAGGGCGAGGAAGTCGTCGTCGACGCCGACGTCGGTGCCCAGCACCTCCGCGAACACCGCGACCAGCGTCCGTTCCGCGTCGGTCGCGGGCTCGCGCCCGGCGGCCCGCTCGGTCGTGGGGGCCGGCAGGGCCGCCCGGTCGAGCTTGCCGCTCGGCGTCAGCGGGAGGTCGTCGAGCACGACGACCGCGCTGGGCACCATCGCCTCCGGCAGCGTCCGCGCGACGGCGTCCCGGACCGACCCGTCGTCGGGAACGTCTCCGACGACGTAGCCGACGAGGGCGGGGGAGGGCCCGTCGGTGCGGACCACCGCGGCCGCCCGGCGCACCCCGTCGACGGCGGCGAGGGCCGCCTCGACCTCGCCGAGCTCGAGGCGCTGCCCGCGGATCTTGACCTGGCCGTCGGCGCGGCCGAGGTACTCCAGCTCGCCGTCGGGACGGCGCCGGACGACGTCGCCGGTGCGGTACCGGCGCTCGCCGTCGGGACCGGCCACGAACCGCTCGGCGGTGAGGCCGGGTCGACCGACGTAGCCCCGCGCGAGCTGCACGCCCGCGAGGTAGAGCTCGCCGGGCACGCCGTCCGGGACCGGACGCAGCGCGGGGTCGAGCACGTGCACGCGGGTGTTCCACACCGGGGCGCCGATCGGGACCACGGTCTCGCCGGGCGCGACGGTGTGCGCGGTGACGTCGACGGCGGCCTCGGTCGGGCCGTACAGGTTGTGGATCGGCGTGCCCGTGAGCTCGTGCCAGCGGTGCGCGTCGCCGGCGGGCAGGGCCTCGCCGGAGGCGAACACGTGCCGCAGGCCCGCCGCCCAGGACGCGTCGGCGGTGACGGCCTCGTCGGCGAGGAAGCCCGCGAGCATGGACGGGACGAAGTGCATCGTCGTGACCCCGTGGCGGGCGATCAGGTCCGTGAGATGGCCCGGGTCGCGGTGCCCGCCGGGGCGGGCGAGCACGATCGCGGCGCCGACGGAGAGCGGCCAGAAGAACTCCCAGACGCTGACGTCGAAGCCGGTCGAGGTCTTCTGCAGGACGCGGTCCCGCGCGTCCAGGCCGTACGTCGCGTCCATCCACGCGAGGCGGTTGTCGATCGCGCGGTGGCCGACGACGACGCCCTTGGGCCGGCCCGTGGAGCCGGAGGTGAACAGGACGTAGGCGGCCGCGTCGAGGTCGGTGTCGGGCCAGGGGAGCGCGCCGGTCGCGTCGTCGACCTCGACCCGGCGGAGCCCGTCCGGGGTCGGCGTGCCGGCCGTCGTGACCACCGTCGTCACGCCTGCGTCGGCGACCATCCCGGCGAGGCGCTGCTCGGGCAGGTCGGGGTCCAGCGGCACGTAGGCCGCGCCGGCCCGCAGCACGCCGACGAGGGCGACGACGAGGTCCGCGCCGCGGGGGACGGCGACACCGATCGTGTCGCCGCGTCCGTGCAGCCGCTGGGCGAGACCGGCCGCGCGCGCGTCGAGCTCGGCGTAGGTGAGCGTGGTGCCCTCGGCGTCGATCACGGCCGTGTCGTCGGGCGTGGCCGCGACCTGCTCGGCGATCCGGCGCCCGAGGGTGCGGGGGGTGACGAGGTGGTCGGTGTCCTGATCCGGCTCTCTGCCATGGGGCAGAGCCGCGACGGTGGTGTCGAGGTCGGCGGCGAGCGCGGCGAGGGTGCGGGCGAGGAGGTCGAGCACGAGCTGCGCGGCGTCGTCGGAGACCCGCGCGGCGTCGTGCTTGAGGGTCAGCACGGTGTCCTCGCCGGTCGCGGCGATCAGGGCCAGCGGGTAGTGCACGGCGTCGACCACGTCGACGCCCTCGACCGTCACCGCACCGCTGCTCGTCGGCGGCGGGTAGTTCTCGACGACGACGAGCGAGTCGAACAGCTCGCCGTGGCCGAGGGCGCGTTGCAGGGCGCCGAGCGGGACGTCGGAGTGGTCGAGCAGGTCGGTGCGGCGCTGCTGGAGGCGGTGCAGGACGTCGGCCGCGGTGTCGCCGGGGGCCCACGTGACCCGCACGGGCAGGGTGTTGATGAACAGCCCGACGGCCTCGCCGATGCCGTCCAGCCCCGCGTCCCGACCGGACACGGTGCTGCCGACGACGAGGTCCCGGCTGCCGGTGAGCGCGCCGACCGTGAGGCCCCACGCGCCGTGCAGGAGGGTGCCGAGGGTCAGGCCGCGCTGCCGGGCCGTGCGGGTGAGCCGACGGGTGGTGGCCGCGTCGAGCTCGTGTCGGAGCTGTCGGTGTGGCGGGGTGGCACCTCCCGGTGCCAGCAATGCGTCACCGCTTGCACTGGACGCCAGGAAATCCGCATCGTCGGCCCGCCGGTCCGCGTCGGTCGACGGTGCGGCGTTGCTGTCACTGGGTGCAAGCAGTGACGCATTGCTGGCACTCGGGAGTGCCTCCGCGAGCAGCGTCGGGCCGTCCAGGTCCGCGAGCGCCGACCGCCACGCCGACACCGCCGCCTCGTCGTCCCGGGCGGCCTCGAGCGCGGCGTACCGCCGTCGCATCAGGGCGGTGTCGTCGGCCCCCGTCCCGGCCAGGACCTCGCGGACCAGCAGCGCGACCGACCAGCCGTCGAGCACCAGGTGCTCGAACGTCAGCACCAGCCGCGCCTCGTCGTCGGCCGTCCACAGCAGCGCCGCGCGCAGCAGCGGCGGCGCGGCGAGGTCGAACCGGACGGAACGCTCGCGGGCGACCTCGTCGGCGACGGAGCCGGAACCGGACAGGTCCACCTCCCGCCACGGCAGCTCGACGGCGCCGGCGACCACCTGCACCACGCGGCCGTCCTCGCGCTGCACGAAGCCGGCCCGCAGCTGCGGGTGCCGGTCGAGCGCGGCCTGCAGACCCGACCGGACGCGCGCGGCGGAGATCTCCCCACGCAGCCGCACGACCTCCGTGACCACGTAGACGTCGGAGACCGCCGCGTGGAAGAAGAACCCCTCCTGCAGCGGGGACGCCGGCCAGACGTCGACGCCGTGGGACGGCCCCGCCACCAGCGGTCCGTCCGGCACGACGACGTCGTCGGTCGCCACCGCCACCGCGGCCAGCCCGGCCACGGTGCGCTCGGTGAAGATCTGGCGCGGCGTGATCTCCAGCCCGGCCGCGCGGGCGCGCACCACCAGCGAGATCGAGACGATCGAGTCGCCGCCGATCGCGAAGAAGTCGTCCTCGGCGCCCACACCCGGGACGCCCAGCACCTCGGAGACCAGCGCGGCGAGCAGCTCCTCGCGCGGCGAGCGCGGGGCCACGCCACCGACCTCGGCGGCCGGGTCGGGCAGCGGCAGCGCGTCCACGTCGAGCTTCCCCGACGACCGCATCGGCAGCGACGGCACCGCCACGAGCCCCGACGGCACCAGGTGCGCGGGGAGCTCCGCGCGCAGCGCCTCCCGGAGCCGGGTCGTCACCTGCGCGACGTCACGGAACGGCGCCGGTCGGGTCGCGACTCCGTCGCCGGCCGGCAGGTACACCGGGCCGTCGGCGCCGAACAGCGCCACCAGGCACGTCGGGTCGGCCGGGTCCGGGGCCACCCCCGTCGCGCCCCACGCGACCAGGTCCTCCGGGTCCACCCCGCCGTCCACGTCGACGTCCGGCACCAGCCGCGCGTTCGGGATCCCGCCGACCCGCACCGGGCGCTCGTCGGGCACCGAACCCGACCACGGCACTGTCGGGACGTCGCTTCCCGGAGCGGACGCGCGGCCGCGCCGCAGCACCGCGTGGAAGCGGTACCGGGACAGCTCGTCGTGCACCCGCCCGCGCTCCACCGACACGTCGACGGCCAGCCCGAGCGACGCCCCCACCGCGCACACCAGGTCGGGGTCGACGAGCAGCTCCGGCTCCCACGCGACGCCCGCCTCGACCGCCCGCGCGGCGTCCCCGCCGGTCAGGCCCTGGGCCCGCGCCACCCCGGTGCGCAGCGCGCGCAGCAGCCCCGCGTGCCGCAGGTCGCCGAGGAAGAGCACGCCGTCGTCGGAGAGCAGCGCCGCGGCCTGCGCGATCACGTCGCGCAGGTAGGCCTCGTCGGGGAAGTACTGCGCCACGGAGTTCACGACGACGAGGTCGAACGGCCCGGTCAGCTCGCCCACCTCGTGCGCGGGGCGGGCCTCGAGCGTCACCTGCGCGGCCCAGGGCTCCGCCGCGATGCGTCGTCGCAACCCCTCGACCCCGGCGGCGGAGAGGTCGATCCCGACGAACGAGTCCACCTGCGGCGCGATCTCGGTGAGCAGCAGCCCGGAGCCGACGCCCACCTCCAGCACCCGCCGGGCGTCGGGCGCCGCGGCGCGGATCGCGTCGACCGTGGCGTCGCGCCAGGCGCGCATGTGCTCGCGGGGGAGGGGCGAGCCGTCGTAGGTCGAGTTCCAGCCGGCGAACCCGTCGTCGAAGGTCGCCTCGGCGTCGGCCGCGGAGTAGAGCAGCTCGTGCAGCTCCTCCCAGCCGGCCACGTCGGCCGTGCCCTCGAGCGAGGGGACGACGTAGGCGACGAGACGCTCGTCGCGCACCACGACGGCGGCCTGCGCCACCTCGGGCCGCGCGCGCAGCACCGACTCGACCTCCCCGGGCTCCACCCGGAACCCGCGGATCTGCACCTGGTCGTCGGTGCGGCCGAGGAAGTCCAGGACGCCGCCGTCGGTCCGCACGAGGTCGCCGGTGCGGTAGAGCCGCTCGCCGGGCGGACCGAAGGGGCTCGCGACGAACCGCTCGGCCGTCAGGTCCGGCCGCCCCAGGTACCCCCGGGCCAGGCCGGGACCGCCGAGGTAGAGCTCGCCCGATCCGCCGTCGGGCACGGGCGCGAGGTCCGGGCCGAGGACGTACGCGGTGGTCAGCGGGTCGGCGATGCCGATCGGGACGCTCGAGCGCGTCGAGTCGGGCTCGACCTCGCCGAGCGTGGAGTTCACGGTCGCCTCGGTCGGGCCGTAGGCGTTGAACATCCGGCGACCGCGGCCCCAGCGGGCCACCAGCTCCGGCGACACCCGCTCGGTCCCCGCGAGCAGCGTGGCGGGCGGGAGGTCGACGTCCGGCGGCATCGCCGCGAGCAGCACCGGCGGCAGGATCATGAACGTGACGCCGTGCGTCCACGCGTAGTCCGCGAGCTCGCGCGTCGGGGTGCGCAGCTCCGTCGGCACGACGACGAGGCGCCCGCCGGAGAGCAGGGCCAGGCACAGGTCCCAGAAGGCGACGTCGAAGCTCGGCGACGCGAAGGCGAGGACGGCGTCGTCGGGACCGATGCCGAAGCGCTCGGTCTGGGTGGCGATCAGACCGTCGACGCCCGCATGGGTCACGACGACGCCCTTGGGTCGCCCGGTCGAGCCGGACGTGTGGATGACGTAGGCGGCGTGCTCCGCCGTGATGCCCGGGTCGAGCGGCGCGCGCGGGCCTCGGTCGAGGTCGATCTCCTCGAGGTGTACCGGGTTCCCGGCGCCGGGATCCTGCCGACGGGTGGTGACGACGACGGCGGGACGCGCGTCCGCGAGCACGGCCGCGACGCGGGCGGGCGGCTGGTCGACGTCGACCGGGACGTACGCGGCGCCCGCGCACAGCACCGCGACCTGGGCGACGACGAGGTCGATCCCGCGGGGCAGTGCGATCGCGACGAGCCGCTCGGGTCCGGCCCCGCGGTCGAGCAGGACGTGCGCGAGCCGGGCGGCCCGGTCGGCGAGCTCGCGGTAGGTCAGCCGTTCGTCGGCGTGGACCACGGCGAGCGCGTCGCCGCGCCGGTCGACCTGCTCGGCGAAGCGGTCGGGCCAGGTGCGCAGCCCGGTGGTCGTGGGACGGCCGATGAGGGTCATCGGCCGGCGGCGGCGACGGCGGGCCGGGCGAGCGGGGTGCCCCGCTCGTCCCGTGCCGCGACCATGGCGGCCACCATCTCGCCCGCGCGCACCGCGACGTTGGAGAGCAGCGTCGAGGTGAGCCCGTGGGTGTGCTCCGTCGCGCCCGGCGCGAAGAAGCCCGCCGTCACCTCCGGCGGGGTGACCACGCTGTAGTCGCGGTGGAAGTGCGCGCGGCCCTGGTCGTCGCGCGGCCAGTCGGCCGCGGCGTCGCCCAGCATCGCGAGCGGGTCGGCGCAGCGGTAGCCCGTGCAGTAGACGACCAGGTCGGCCTCGACCGTCTCCTGCCGCCCGTCGATCAGCGACTCCACGACGACGTCGGTGTGGCCGTCGTGCGGGCGGAGGTCGGCGACCTCGGAGGCGTTGTGGAACCGCAGGCGCTCGCGGCCCGCGACCCGCTCCTTGTAGTGCTGGCGGTAGAGCGCGGTGATCAGCTCGCCGTCGACCACGGAGTAGTTCGTGTTCCCGTGGTAGCCGAGGATGCGGTCCTTGACCTCGGGCGGCGCCGCGTAGAAGTCGTCGACCGCGTCGGGGTCGAAGATGCGGTTGGCGAACGAGCTGTCGTCGGCCGGGCTGAAGCCGTACCGGGCGAAGATCGCGGAGACCTCGGCGGTGGGGAAGCGGCGGTGCAGGTGGTCGACCACCTCCGCGGCGCTCTGCCCGGCGCCCACCACCGCGATCCGGCTGGGGTCGTGGATCTCGGGCAGGCGGTGCAGGAGGTCCTTCGAATGCCACACGCGGTCGCCGAGGGGTGTCCCCTCCGGGACGTGCGGGACGAGCCCGGTGCCGAGCACGACGTTCCGGGCGGTGAGGGTGCGCTGACCCCCGGGGCCCTCGACGTCGACCTCCACGAGGTCGGCGGGTCCGCCCGGCCCGGGCACGAGCCGCAGGGCGGTGACCTCGGTGCCGTAGTCGACGACGTCCGCCGGGATCCGGTCCGCGGCCCACTCGAGGTAGTCGTGGAACTCCTCGCGGGTGGGGTAGGAGCTGCCGTAGTTGATGAAGTCGACCAGCCGGTTGCGGTCGTACAGGTAGGACACGAAGGAGAAGCCGCTGCGCGGGTTGCGCAGGGTAGCGAGGTCCTTCAGGTAGCTGACCTGCATCGTCGCGTCCTCGAGCAGCATCCCGCGATGCCAGCCGAAGCGCTCCTGACGCTCGAGGAAGTGGCCGGTCAGCGGCGGCCCGGCGTGCGTCTCGCCGTACTCGGCGAGCGCGATCGCGAGGGCGAGGTTGGACGGGCCGAACCCGACCCCGACGACGTCGTAGACGGTCTCGCGACCGGCGGGGGGCTGCGGGACAGCAGGCATCGGCGTCCTTCCAACGAGGTACCAGGCGACGAGTTAGGTGAGGCTAACCTGTCGGTAGGACGTCGGTCCATCGTTGCGGAGGTCACGGCGGGTGCCCGGTTGATGACGTTTCGCAGACCGCGCGGTCGGCGGAGTTTCGGGTCCGCCGCACGGCCGGTGGGGTGGACGGTGATCGCCCGCGGTCGTTCGAGATTCACCCGCACGGGCGGCACGGCCCAGCCGACGGGTCGCGTCGAGTGGCCGCAGAATGGACGCATGACGACCGAGGCGCGCCGAGTGGTCCGTGGGGCGCGTCCAGCGGTCGCCGAGCGGTCGTCGGGTGGGTGGGGCGCGTGGCCGCCCGAGGTGCCCGGTGACCGTCCGTTGTCGATGACGTCGTGCTCCGACCGCACCGAGCACGCGGTGATGGCGACCGAGCTGGAGCAGGCGAACCGCACCGGGGCGCCGCCGATGGCGCTCTGCGGCGTCGTCGTCGACCCGGCCCCGCTCGGGGCCACCGGCACGCACGTCTGCCGGCCCTGCCGCGAGGCGGTCAGCCGCCGTCGTCGGACGTCGCGCCCGGCCCCGCCGACGCCCTGGGCCGTGCTGGTGCAGTGGTACGAGGCGCTGGTCCGCCTCCTGCGCGCCGGGATGTCCACCCCGGACGCGCCGAGGGCGATCGCCGCGGCACCCGAGGTCCTGGCTCTCCCGTCGGCGCCGACCGCCCGCGGACCGGTCCGTGCGCCGCACCCGGTGCGCGAGGCCGGGGGGCGACACCGCCGGCCGGAGTGAGGCCGGCCGGCCGGTTCTCCCGGCACCGGGTGCACGGTGACGCCGTGCCTGCACCCGGTGCCAGATCACCCGATCAGTGCTTCTTGCCCCCGCCGCCGAAGCGCTTGAACAGGTCCTGCGCCTTCTGGCGGTTCTTCGGGTCCGAGGCGTAGCGCTTCGCCTGGTCGGTGTACTTGCGGCCCTGCGGGCTCTTGAGGAACTCCGAGACCTTGCTGAACAGACCGGGCACGGGTGATCTCCTACCGGGAATCCGTTGTGTCCCCCTCAGCATAGGAGGTCCAAGTTACCCGCCAGTAGCTCCCTACTACCTACTCGCGAGTAACATGAGAGGGGTACGCCACGTCGCTCTCGGGGCGCCGACGTGGGACAGTCGGATCAGTGGCGTTGTTACCCGCCGGTAGCCAATGAGGCCCCGGGGCGACCGCCAGCACGTGAGCACAGGAGGTCACGGAACAACCATGAACATCGTGGTTCTGATCAAGCAGGTACCGGACACCTGGTCGGAGCGCACGCTCTCCGACGGCGACAAGACCCTCGACCGCGCGTCGTCCGACGCGGTGCTGGACGAGATCAACGAGCGCGCCGTCGAGGAGGCGCTCAAGATCAAGGAGGCCGGCGACGCCGAGGTCACCATCCTCACCGCCGGTCCCGACCGCGCCACCGACGCCATCCGCAAGGCCCTCTCCATGGGCGCGGACAAGGCCGTGCACGTGAACGACGACGCGATCCACGGCTCCGACGCCGTCGCGACCGCCAAGGTCCTCGCGAAGGCCATCGGCACCGTCGGCGACGTCGACCTGGTGCTGGCCGGCAACGAGGCCACCGACGGCCGCAGCGGCGCGATGGCCGGGATGCTCGGCGAGCTCCTCGGCTGGCCGTCGCTCACGCACGCCAACGCCCTGACCGTCGAGAACGGCACCGCGAAGGCCAAGCGCGAGACCGACGAGGGCACCTGCGACCTCGAGGCCGCGCTGCCCGCCGTCGTCAGCGTCGGCGAGAAGATCAACGAGCCGCGCTACCCCTCGTTCAAGGGGATCATGGCGGCCAAGAAGAAGCCGGTGAACACGATCGGCATCTCCGACCTCGGCCTCGACGCCTCGGAGGTCGGGCTCGCCGGCTCGCTCGTGCAGGTCGACTCCTTCGCCCCGCGGCCCCCGAAGTCGGGCGGCCAGAAGGTCGAGGACGAGGGCGACGGCGGCGCCAAGATCGCCGAGTTCCTCGTCGGCCAGAAGCTCATCTGAGCCACCGTCCACGAGTCACACGAGGAGAACAGACATGGCTGA
Source organism: Actinomycetospora sp. CA-084318 (assembly GCF_050955885.1). NCBI lineage: Bacteria > Bacillati > Actinomycetota > Actinomycetes > Pseudonocardiales > Pseudonocardiaceae > Actinomycetospora > Actinomycetospora sp. CA-084318. The sequence continues at coordinate 4,587,389 of NZ_CP192098.1, read as the reverse complement.
GGTACTGGTCCTCGTCGACCACGTCGACGGTGAGATCAAGAAGAACACCTACGAGATGCTGACCGCGGCGCGTCGCATCGGCGAGCCCTCCGCGGTCGTCGTCGGGACGCCGGGCACGGCGACCAAGCTCGCCGAGGGCCTCGCCGCCCACGGTGCCGAGAAGATCTACGTCGCCGAGTCCGACGACACGGTCAACTACCTGTCGACCCCGCAGGTCGACGTGCTCGCCGCGCTGGTCGAGCGGGTCTCCCCGCCGGCCGTGCTGATCCCGGCGGGCGCCGACGGTCGCGAGGTCGCGGGCCGCCTGGCCGTACGCACCAACTCCGGCTGGCTGAACGACCTGGTCGACATCGACGGCGAGCGCGCGGGCACCCACTCGATCTTCGGTGGCGCCTTCACCGTGCAGTCGCACGTCACCACCGACACCGCGGTCGTCTCGTGGCGCTCGGGCTCGCTCGAGGTCGAGGAGAACGCGGCGGCCGGCACGCAGGAGACCGTCGAGGTCCCGGCCACCGACGCCGCGAAGTCGGCGAAGGTGTCCAACCGGGCCCCGATCGTCGGTGGCGACCGCCCCGAGCTCACCGAGGCGTCGGTCGTCGTCGCCGGTGGCCGTGGCGTGGGCTCGGCCGACAACTTCAACGTCGTCGAGGGCCTGGCCGACTCGCTGCACGCGGCCGTCGGTGCCTCCCGCGCGGCGGTGGACTCCGGCTACTACCCGAACCAGTTCCAGGTCGGGCAGACCGGCAAGACCGTGTCGCCGCAGCTGTACATTGCGCTCGGCATCTCCGGCGCGATCCAGCACCGCGCCGGCATGCAGACCTCGAAGACGATCGTCGCGGTCAACAAGGACCCCGAGGCCCCGATCTTCGAGATCGCCGACTTCGGCATCGTGGGTGACCTGTTCTCGGTCGCCCCGCAGCTGACCGAGGAGGTCGGCAAGCGGGCCTGACCCGCTGCTCCACCCACGTGAGGGGAATCCTCGGCCGCTCCGGCGGCCCGAGGATTCCCCTCACGCATGTCCGGGGGCGTCCGGAGACGAGGGGCGGCGTGGCTCGTCGGACATCCGAGGGTGCGCGGGCCACGAGGGGGATTACGCTCGACGGACGATGACGTACCTCGACCACGCGGCCACCACGCCGATGCTGCCCGTGGCCGTCGCCGCCTACACCGAGGCGCTCGGCCGCGTCGGCAACCCCTCGTCGCTGCACACGGCGGGCCGGCGCGCCCGCCGCGACGTCGAGGAGGCCCGCGAGACGATCGCCGCCGCCGTCGGGGCCCTGCCCACCGAGGTGGTGCTCTCCACCGGTGGCACCGAGGGCGACAACCTCGCCGTGAAGGGCCTCTACTGGGCCCGCCGAGCCCAGGACGCCCGCCGCACCCGCGTCGTGGTCTCGGCCGTGGAGCACCACGCCGTGCTCGACGCCGCGGAGTGGCTCGCCGACCACGAGGGCGCGACGCTCGTCGTGCTGCCGGTCGACGCCGTCGGGCGGGTGACCCCGCAGGTCCTGCGCGCGGAGCTGGCGGCGCACGCGGACGCGACGGCGCTGGTCAGCGTGATGTGGGCGAACAACGAGGTCGGGACCGTCAACGACGTCCGCGGGCTCGCCGAGGTGGCCCACGAGTTCGGGGTGCCGCTGCACACCGACGCCGTGCAGGCCGTCGGCTCGCTCCCGGTCGACTTCGCCGCCTCGGGCGCCGACGCCCTGTCGCTGACCGGGCACAAGCTCGGCGGCCCGGTCGGCGTCGGAGCCCTCCTCCTGCGCCGCGACGCCACGTGCGTGCCGCTCCTGCACGGCGGCGGCCAGGAGCGCGACGTCCGCTCGGGCACGCTCGACGTCGCCGGCACCGTGGCGCTCGCCGCCGCCGTGCACGCTGCCGTCGAGGCCGTGCCGCGCCGGACCGTCGAGCTCGCCGCCCTGCGCGACGACCTCGTGGCCCGCCTGATCGAGGCCGTCCCCGACGCCACGCTGAACGGGGTCCCGCTCGACGCGCCTGCGGTCAACGGCGGGCCCGCCCGGCTCGCGGGCAACGCGCACCTCTCGTTCCCCGGCTGCGAGGGCGACAGCCTGCTCATGCTGCTCGACGCCCACGAGATCGAGTGCTCGACCGGGTCGGCGTGCACCGCGGGGGTGGCGCGGCCGTCGCACGTGCTGCTCGCGATGGGGGTCGACGAGGCCGCCGCGCGCGGCTCGCTGCGCTTCTCCCTGGGGCACTCCTCGACGGCCGCCGACGTCGACGCCGCCGTCGCGGCGATCGGCCCGGTCGTCGAGCGGGCCCGCGGCGCGATGGCCCGGGCCGGCGGGGTCGAGCAGCGGGACCCGGTCGGGACGTAGTCGTGGGTGACTCGAGCTCCCGGTCCGGCTCCGCCCCGCTGCGCGTCCTGGCCGCGATGAGCGGCGGCGTCGACTCCGCCGTCGCCGCCGCCCGCGCGCGGGACGCGGGCCACGACGTCGTCGGCGTGCACCTCGCACTGTCGGCGAAGCCCGCGACCATGCGCGAGGGTGCCCGCGGCTGCTGCTCGGTCGAGGACTCCCGCGACGCCCGCCGCTGCGCCGACGTCCTCGACATCCCGTTCTACGTCTGGGACATGGCCGACCGGTTCCGCGAGGACGTGATCGAGCCGTTCGTCGCCGAGTACGCGGCCGGACGCACCCCGAACCCCTGCCTGCGCTGCAACGAGAAGATCAAGTTCTCGGCGGTGCTCGACCGGGCGCGGGCGCTCGGCTTCGACGCGGTGGCGACGGGGCACTACGCGCGGCTCGACGACGGGGTGCTGCGCCGGGCGGTGGACCCGGACAAGGACCAGTCGTACGTGCTGGGTGTGCTCACCGCCGACCAGCTGGCCCACGCGATGTTCCCTCTCGGCGACTCGCTGAAGTCCGAGGTGCGTGCGGAGGCGGCCCGGCGGGGGCTGGTCGTCGCGGAGAAGCCCGACAGCCACGACATCTGCTTCATCCCGTCCGGCGACACACGGGGCTTCCTGTCCGACCGGGTGCCCGACGCACCGGGGGAGCTGGTCGACGCGGTCTCCGGCGCCGTCCTCGGGGCGCACGGCGGCGTGCAGAACTTCACCGTCGGCCAGCGGCACGGGCTCGGCCTGTCCCGACCCGCCCCGGACGGCCGGCCCCGCTACGTGCTCGGGATCGAGCCGGTGTCGCGGCAGGTCCGGGTGGGTCCCGCGGAGGCACTGGAGGTCTCGGCGCTGACCACGGAGACCCCGGTCTGGCACGGTCCCCGCGGCCCGGTCGACGACGTCACGGTGCAGGTGCGTGCGCACGGGGGACTGGCGCCCGCCTCGGTCGAGGTCCACGACGACCGGCTCGCCGTCACCCTGGGCGCCCCGCTGCGCGGGGTGGCGCCGGGGCAGGCCGTCGTGGTCTACGACGGTGACCGGGTGCTCGGCTCGGCCACGATCGCCGCCACGTCCTGACCCCCGGCGCGCGCCGACCCGGCGCCGGGAAGATGGCGCCCTATGATCGGCGCCCATGGGCTTCGAGGCCGAGAACATCCGCGACTGGCTGGGCAAGAAGGTCGTCGACCCGAGCGGGTCGAAGATCGGTGAGATGGAGGCGGTGTACTACGACACCGCCACGGACGAGCCCGCGTTCGTCACCGTGACCACCGGGATGTTCTCCGGCAAGCGGCTGGTGTTCGTCCCGCTGCACGGCGCGACGGTGCACCCCGACCACCTCAAGGTCACGGTGGACAAGGACCTCGCCAAGGACGCCCCGTCGATCGACACCGACGGCGAGCTCCCCGCCACGGACGAGCCGGCGATCTTCGAGCACTACGGCATCCCGGCCGCCCCGGGCACGGGTCGGCGGCTGGCGCGGCGCTGAGCGACGACGTCGCCGGTGAGCCTCGCGCGGTGCTGCGCGAGGCGCTGGCGAGCGTCCGGACCCGTCGTCGCGACGACGGCGACCTCGAGCTGACCGGGGACATCGCCCCGGAGCTCGCCGAGGTGCTGCTCCGGGCCCTGGAGCGCGTGGGCGACGAGCTCCGCGACGACGACGTGCGCCGGGGCGAGGAGCCGCGCAGCGGAGGACGACTGCAGGCCGACGCCTTCGTCGCCCTCCTGCTGCGGGTCACCGATCAGCCCTGACGGGCCTTCCACTTCGGGTTCAGCTTGTTGATCACCAGGACCTTGCCGTGGCGGCGGACCACCGACGAGCCCGGCTTCTGCTTGAGTGCCTTCAGGGACGCGCGAACCTTCATGATCCTCACCAACTCGACTTCGTGACGCCGGGCAGGTAGCCGGCGTGGGCGTACTCGCGCAGTCGGACGCGCGAGAGTCCGAACGCGCGCAGGTGGCCGCGCGGGCGGCCGTCGACGGCGTCGCGGTTGCGGACCCGGGTGGCGCTCGCGTCGCGCGGCTGGCGGGCCAGCTCGGCGACGGCCGCCGCGCGGGCGGAGTCCGACGACGACGGGTGCCGGACGATCTCCTTGAGCTCCGCCCGACGAGCCGCGGACCGGGCGACGGTGGCCTTGCGACGCTCGTTCGCCGCGATCTTGCTGCGCTTCGCCATCAGCTCTCCCCGTCGCTTCGCTCGCCCCGCACTAGACCTTCTCCCCGCTCGCTCGCAGCCGCGCCACGACGGCCTCGATGCCGTCCCGGTCGACGGTCCTGATCCCCTTCGTCGAGAGCCGCAGCCGCACCCACCGGTGCTCCGAGGGCAGCCAGTAGCGCTTGGACTGCACGTTGACCTCGAACCAGCGGTTCGTGCGCACGTGCGAGTGCGAGACGTTCTTCCCCGCCGACGGCGCCCGCCCCGTCACCTGGCAGCGGCGGCTCATCGTGCCGTGGACGTGTAGGGGAGCAGGGCCATCTCCCGCGCCGTCTTGATGGCGGTGGCGACCTGGCGCTGCTGCTGTCCGGTCAACCCGGTGACGCGGCGGGACCGGATCTTGCCGCGGTCGGACACGAAGGTCCGCAGGAGCGCGGTGTCCTTCCAGTCGATCTCGGTGATCGCGCGCGCGACCAGCGGGTTGACCTTCTTCTTCGGCGGTCGGCCGACGCGGGCGGCGCGGCCCGCCATCAGCGCTCCTCGCGGAAGTCGACGTGCTGCCGGACCCGCGGGTCGTACTTGCGCAGCACCAGGCGGTCGGGGTCGTTCCGGCGGTTCTTGCGGGTGACGTAGGTCGTCCCGGTGCCGGCCGTGGACCGCATCTTGACGATCGGTCGGACCTCGTTGCGAGCCATCACTCCTCCTCGGTGTTGGTATCGATTATCATTAACGTTAGCCGACCGAGGAGGATTCCCGATGCCGGACCCGCTGGTGATCGTCTGCGGGGTCGACCGCGACGCCGTGCTCGCCACCGGAGAGGCGGTGGCGATCGCAGACCCGCGCTCCGTGCTCGTGGCCCACGACCTGCGCAGACTCGGGGAGGGAGTGGTGACCCGCGCCGTCCGTCGCGACGGCCGCTGGCGTGTCTCCGCGCTCGAGCTGGCCCACGGCTGTGTCTCCTGCACGCTCCGCGAGGACCTGCTCCCGCTGCTGCTGGCGCTGGCCGCCGATCCCGACGTCGGGCGGGTCGTCCTGCTCCTCGACCCCGGCATGGAGCCGGAGCCCGTCTGCGAGGCCCTCGCCCACGTCGTGCCCGACGAGGCCCCGGGGCCGGTCACCGAGGTCCTCGAGCTCGTCGGGGTCGTCGCCGTGCTCGACGGTCCGACCTGGCTCGACGACGCCGGGTCCGACGAGGCCCTCGCCGACCGCGGCCGCGCGCTGACCGAGGACGACGACCGCACGGTCGCCCAGATCGTGGTGGGGCACGCGGAGTTCGCCGACGTCCTCGTCGTGGTCGGCAGCCCTGAGCCGTGGGAACGGGTGCGCCGCGACGCCGTCCTGGCGCGGTTGGCGCCGCAGGCCCGGCGACTCGACGTCGGATCGGCGGCGGCGGGCGTCCCGGACGTCACCCCCGTGCTCCGCGAGCTGCACCCGGACGCCCGCCGTGGCGTCCCCGACGACCCGCACGGCCCGCTGCTGCGCGGGCAGCCGCCGCTGACGCGCGACGTCGGGGTGTCGCTGCTGCACGTCGGGCTGCGCCGACCGTTCCACCCGGAGCGCCTCCACGAGGCGTTCGACGTCCTGCTCACCGGCACGGTGCGGGTGCGCGGGCGGGTGTGGGTGGCGTCGCGGCCGGAGCACGCGCTGTGGATCGAGTCGGCCGGCGGCGGGCTGCAGATCGGGATGGCGGGCCGGTGGCTCGCCGACTCCCTGGCGTGGGACGACGTCGACGCGCTGCGCCGTGCCTCGGCCTCGCTGCGGTGGGACGACCGCTGGGGCGACCGCGAGCAGCAGCTCGTCGTACTCGTGCACGACGCCGAGCCCGCCGAGGTGATCGCCGCCCTGGACCTCGCGCTGCTCACCGACGACGAGCTCGCCGCCGGCGAGGTCGCCTGGCGCGCCTACGCCGATCCGTTCGGCATCAGCCACACCGATCCGTGCGACGAGTTGGAGGGCCCCGTGGTCCCCGTCGAGAACCGAGGAGAGCAGACGTGAAGGACATCCACCCGACCTACGGCCCCGTCGTCGTCCGCGACCAGACCAGCGGCGACACCTTCCTGACGCGGTCCACCGTCGTCGGGACGCGCACGTTGCCGACGATCACCTGGACCGACGGCGAGACCTACCCCGTGCTCGACGTCGAGATCTCCTCGTCGTCGCACCCGATCTGGACCGGCACCGCGCGGCCGATCGAGCGGGGCGGGCAGATCGAGAAGTTCAACCGCCGGTACGGGCGCAGCCGATGAACGGCGTCACCGTCGTCGCGTGCGGCGTGGAGGCCTGCCCGCACGCGGCGGCGTCCCCGCACGACTGCGACGACGAGCTCCGCGCGGCGATCCGGGCGACCCCGCACGGTGTGCTCGTCCGATCCGGCTGCCTGCAGGGCTGCTCCACGGCGACGACCTCCGCGGGCGCGACCGTGCTCGTGCAGCCCTGCGACGTCCACCGCCGGCCGACCGGACCGGCGCTGGTGATGGGTCCGCTGCACGAGCCGGCCGACGTGGCAGAGTGCTGCGCCTGGCTGCGGGCCGGCGCGCCCGCGCCGGCCCCGTCGCACCTGGTGTGCGGGGTGCTCGCCGGCTAGGCGTGCGGCGCCCCGGTCTGCCTCGTCGAGTCCTCGCCGAACCGCCACGGCTGCCCGGTCGACTCCAGCACGGCCATCCACAGGTCGCCGTGCGGGTCGACCTGGTTGCGGCGGCTGACGGCGAGGCTCATCGGGATGTGCACGAACCGGCGCCGGACGCGCCCGACCACCATCGCGGTGCGCCCGGACATCGCCGCGTGCACCGCGGCGTGCGAGAGCCGCACGGTGTAGACGCTGTCGTAGGGGTTCGCCGGCACGCTGCGGATGAGGTAGCTCGGGTCCACGTAGCGGACCGAGGTCTCCGTCCCCGCCGTCGCGAAGTGGTCGGTGATGGCCTCCTTGAGGAACGGGCCGATGTCGGCGAGCTTCGCGTTGCCCGAGGCGTCGGTCCGCCCGATCGACGGCAGCAGGTCCTGGCCCGCGCCCTCCGCCACGACCACCACGGCGTGACCGCGGGTCTGGACCCTCCGGCGCAGGTGCTCGAGGAGGCCGGTCTCGCCCTCGAGCTCGAACGGCACCTCGGGGATGAGCACGGCGTCGGCGTCGGACCGCACGAGCGAGGCGTAGCAGGCGATGAAGCCGGAGTGCCGGCCCATCAACTTGACCAGGCCGATCCCACCCGGCGTCGACTTCGCCTCGACCGTGACCGAGCGGATCGCCTCGCTCGCCTCCGAGAACGCCGTCTGGAACCCGAAGCTCTGGTCGATGAACGGGATGTCGTTGTCGATCGTCTTGGGGATGCCGACCACGGCGATCCGCAGGCCCCGCTCCCGGATCACCTGCGCGATCGCCATCGCCCCGCGCATCGTGCCGTCGCCACCGATCACGAACAGCACGTTGAGGTGCATCTGTTCGAGGCAGTCGACGATCTCCTCGGGGTCCTGCGGGCCGCGCGAGGTGCCGAGGAACGTGCCGCCGTCCACCGGCGCATCCCGGACCGACTCCGGCGTCAGCTCGACGACGTCGTGGCCGTAGGCGGAGACGAAGCCGCGGTAGCCGTTGCGGAAGCCCACCACGCGACGGACGCCGTAGTGGTAGGTCAGGGTGCGGACGAGCCCCGCGACCACGTCGTTCAGCCCGGGGCAGAGACCCCCGCAGGTCACGATGCCCGCACGGGTCTTCGAGGGGTCGAAGTAGATCTGCCGGCGGGGGCCGCACGGCTCGAGCCCGGGCAGGTCCTCCAGCGTCGCGCCCCGCGCCCGGATGCCGGCGGCGGTGTCGTCGAGGAGCACGCGGTCGCCGGAGTCGACGTAGTGCTCGGTGGTGCCGCGGCTGGCGTCGAGCAGGGGCGAGAGCGGCGAGGTGATCCGGCCGGGGCCGAGCGTCTCGATGAGGAGGTCGTCGGCCTTGATGTCGTCGGCCAGCCCCGCGTCGTCCCCCGCTGTCGCCGTCACTGGTCCTCCGGTGGTGTCGGCCCGTCCTCCGTCACGACGAGGTCGGCGCGCGGACGGGTGGCCTCGATCAGACGGGCGTTGGGCTCGTCGACGGCCTCGACCCACGCGACGGCACCGTCGCGGGTCTTGCCGAACCGTACGTGGCGCTCGACCAGGCGCTCGTGCCGCAGGACCTCGTCGGTCTCGTGGAACCACACCTCGTCGAAGCAGGCACGAACGGCCCGCCAGGCCGGGTCGTCGACGAGGAGGTAGTTCCCCTCGCTGACCACCAGGCGGCAGGAGGAGGGTACCGGAATCGATCCAGCGATGGGTTGCTCGATCTCGCGGTCGAACGCGGGGGCGTAGACCGTTCCCGACGAGGTGTCGCGCAGCCGCGCGAGCAGGGCGGCGTACCCGGCCGCGTCGAACGTGTCCGGCGCGCCCTTGCGGTCGCGACGCCCGAGCCGCTCGAGCTCGACGTCGGCGAGGTGGAAGCCGTCCATCGGGACGTGCACGGCGTCCGGTCCGAGCGCCTCGACCAGGGCCAGCGCGAGCGTCGTCTTACCGGCGCCGGGCGCGCCGGCGATGCCGAGCAGGGCGCGGCGGTCCGCCTGGATCAGTCGTCGCGCCCGGGCGACGAGGTCGGCGAGGGTCACGACGACGGGTCGAACGCGGTGATGCCGGTGTGCTCGAAGTCCCGGACGTTCCTGGTGGCGAGCGTGGCGCCGCGCGCCCGGCAGATGGCGGCGATCTGGGCGTCGGGCACCGAGATGGGCCGGCCCGCAGCTCGTCGGGCGGCGACCACGGCCCCGTACTGCTCGGCGGCCGCGCGGTCGAAGTCGACGACGTTCCCCTCCAGGACGTCGTCGACGACGAAGCGCACATCACCGTCGACACCGTCCCGGCGTGCTCCGGCGGGCATGATCGCGATGCCCGCCTCCAGCTCGGCGATCGAGACCGCGGGGACGGCGAGGTCGTCGACCTCGGTCGCGATCCAGTCGTCGAGGGCCATCGGCCGTCGATGCCTCGCGAGGTCGGACACGACGTTCGTGTCCAGGACGATCACGGGTCGAAGTCGATCGCGCGAGGGGCGGGATAGCTGTTCCGGGGCGGGACGTGCGCCATGAGCTCGTCGATGGCGTCGTCACGGTCCGGCGCCGACCGGAACCGGGAGAGCGCCGCCCGGCGCCGTTCCAGGCGGGACGGGCGCACCGCCGCCTCCAGGATCGCCCGGACCTCGGCCTCCATCGACCGCCCGTTCTCGGCCGCGCGCACGCGCAGGCGGGAACGCACCTCGTCGTCGAGATCCCGCACGGTGATGGTGGCCATGACAGCAATGCTAGCAACCGTGCAGGGCGTCCAGGAGCCGTGCGCGCAGCCCCGCCCCCCGGTCGGCGAACCCCTGCTGGGCCTGCGCGTACGCCGCCTTCCCGGCCGCGGTCTCGATGCGGACGGGCGCGTAGCCGTGGTCGGCGAGGTCGTAGGGGGAGGCGCGCATGTCGAGGGTCCGCACGTCGCGCGCGAGCTCGAAGCAGTCCAGCAGCAGCTCGCCCGGCACGAGCGGGCCGAGCTTCGTCGCCCACTTGTAGAGGTCCATCGTCGCGTGCAGGCAGCCCGGCTGCTCCAGCTCGACCTGACGGTCCCGGGTCGGCGTCTCGACGTTGCGGGGCGCGGCCTCGGCGGTGAAGAAGCGGTAGGCGTCGAAGTGCGTGCACCGGATGCGGTGCTGCTCCACGACCGCGTCCGTCCCGGCCCCGCCGAGCCGCAGCGGGACCGGGTGCCGGGTGTCGTCGGCCCGGTAGACCATGGCCCACTCGTGCAGGCCGAAGCAGCCGAGGTGCGGGGCGCGGGCGGCCGTGGCCCGGAGTAGACCGCGGACGAACGCGACGGTGGCGGGCCGGATCGTCGTGGGGTCGACGTGGCCGCCGTCGGGGGAGTAGTGCCTCCAGCCGGACCGGTCGCTGCCGCCGAGCGTCACGCCGGCGCCGGGGTGCCAGACGCGCAGCCGGCTCGGCCGGGTCGGGTAGTAGGTGTAGAGGAAGTCCTCGACGGGGTGCGCCTCGTGCCGTTCCCGACGGGCCCGGTGCGCGGCGGTCAGGGCGTCGGCGCGCGCGGCGTGCGCCTCGGCGCGCGCCCGCCAGGTGGGTTCGTCGAGGTGGGGCATGGCGGGCTCCAGGGTGCCAGCCCGGCCCCGCCCGTCGTCAGGAACGGGCCCGGAGCAGCAGGACGGACTCCCGCACCGCCATCACCGCCGCGAAGATGCCGAACACGACGCCGAGCACCACGTTCCCCAGCGCCAGCGCGAGCAGCGCCCCGGCGACCGCCCCCGGCGCCGCCGCGAGCCCGACGAGGTTCGCGATGCGCAGGTCCGCCGTCCCCTGGCGCCAGTGCGAGAGGCCGCCGACCAGCGAGTTCGGCAGGAACACGAGCAGCGACGTGCCGGCGGCGGTGTGCAGGTCCACCCCGAAGAGCAGCACCAGGGCCGGGACGGCGAGCAGCCCGCCGCCGAGCCCCATCGCACCCGCCCAGGCCCCCACGACGAGGCCGACCACCACCGACAGCGGCACCACGAACCACCACGCCGCCAGCAGGTCGGGCGGGACGACCGCCCCGCCGGACACCGGGTCGAACCCCGCGGCGTCGAGGGAGAGCTTCGTCGCCGTCAGTACGAGGACGGCGATCAGCAGCACCCGCAGCAGCGTCTCCGACGCCCGGGCGACGAGCTTCGCGCCGTAGAAACCGCCGACCATCCCGCCGACGATCATGCCGGCGCCCACGCGCAGGTCGACGGTGCCGCCGACCAGCCAGTACACGAACGCGCCCGCCGCGCACACCCACGTCGCGGCGAGGGTGGAGGTGCCGTGGACGGCCGGTCGCGGCAGCGAGGTGTACTGGGCGAGCGCGGGCACCGTGAGCACCCCGTTGCCGCCCCCGAGGAGCCCCCCGACGACACCGCTCGCCGCCCCGATGCCCAGCAGCCGTCCGTTGCGGTTCGGCACGGTCCTCCCTGGTACAGATGGTCCGGTGAGCGATCTTCCCGGTCTTCCCGACGACGGGTCGGTGCCGGACCCGGCCGAGCCCCTGCGCCCCGAGGAGCGTGCCACCGGGATCGGGTCGCTGCCGGGCGTCGATCACCACGAGGCCGCGCGGACGGTGGTCGGGGAGCTGCCCGGCTTCCCGCACGTCGCCGAGCTGCCCGACCGCGGGGTCGGGGCGGACATGCTGGGGCGGGCCGCGGCGCTGCTGGTCGACCTGGCCGTCGAGGTGTGGCCCTCGGGCTACCGGGTGAGTGCCCGCCCGGGCGCCCAGCACCGGCGCGGGGTCGACCTGCTCGCCCGCGACGTGGACGCCCTGGACTCGACGCTGGGGGAGACCGGCGCCGCGCCCCGTCGGGTGAAGGTCCAGGTCGCCGGACCGTGGACGCTGTGCGCCGGCGTGGAACTGCGCAGCGGCAACCGGGTGCTGACCGACCGCGGCGCGGTCGCCGAGTTCACCGAGAGCCTCGCCGAGGGGCTGCGCGGGCACGTCGCGGAGCTGGCCCGCCGGACCGGAGCGGGCGTCGTCGTGCAGATCGACGAGCCGACCCTGCCGGCGGTGCTGGCGGGCACCCTGCCGACGCCGAGCGGCTACGGCACGGTCCGGTCGGTCCCCGGCGCGGACGCTCGCGCGGGGCTCGCGGTGCTGGTCGACGCGGCGCGCGACGCGGGGGCGGTGGGCGTCGTGGCGCACTGCTGCCACCCGACGCCGCCGCTCGCGCTGCTCGGGGCGAGCGGGGTGGACGGGCTCGCGGTGGACCTGTCGGCCCTCGACCGGGGCGCCGCGGTGCTCGACGCGGTGGGCGAGCAGTGGGACGCCGGACGGGAACTCTGGCTCGGGCTGGTGCCGTCGGTCGGCGAGGGCCCGGCGCCCGACCTGGCCGCGCTGGCCCGGCCGGCGCTCGACCTGGCCGACCGGCTCGGCTTCGACCGCGCCCGGCTGGCCGACCGGGCGATCGTCACCCCCACCTGCGGGTTGGCCGGCGCCACACCGGCGTGGGCCCGGACCGCGATGGCGCGGACGGCGGAGCTGGCCGAGGCGTTCGCGGACCCGCCCTCGTCCTGGTGAGCACCCGTCCGGTTCCGGCGTGACTGTCGGACCCCGCGGCTACCCTCGGCCCCGTGACCAGCGAGAGCCCCGTCGTGACCTCCCCGGACGTGCCGGCCGACGTGCAGGCGCGGCACAAGGAGCTGTCCGAACTGGTGGCCGACCACCAGTTCCGCTACTACGTGCTCGACGCCCCGATCGTCACCGACGGGGAGTTCGACGAGCTGTTCGGCGAGCTGCAGCGCCTCGAGGAGGAGCACCCGTCGCTCGTCACGCCCGCGAGCCCCACGCAGCGGGTCGGCGGCGGGTTCTCCACCGACTTCGTGGCGGTGGACCACCTGGAGCGGATGCTGTCGCTGGACAACGCGTTCGAGCCCGAGGAGCTGCGCGAGTGGGTGCTGCGCGTCCAGCGTGAGCTCGACTTCCCGCGCGACGAGCTGCAGTACCTCTGCGAGCTCAAGATCGACGGGCTCGCGGTCAACCTGCTCTACGAGAACGGCCACCTCACGCGCGCCCTGACCCGGGGTGACGGGCGCACCGGCGAGGACATCACGCTGAACATGCGCACGCTGGCCGACGTGCCCACCGAGCTGACCGGCACCGACGAGTTCCCGGTGCCCGAGCTCATGGAGGTCCGCGGCGAGGTGTTCTTCCGGGTGGAGGACTTCGAGGAGCTCAACGCCGGGCTCGTCGCGGCCGGCAAGCAGCCGTTCGCCAACCCGCGCAACTCCGCCGCCGGCAGCCTGCGGCAGAAGGACCCGCGCGTCACCGCCACGCGCCCGCTGCGCCTCATCTGCCACGGCCTGGGCAAGCGGCGCGGCTTCACCCCCGAGCGCCAGTCGCAGGCCTACGACGCGCTCGCCGCGTGGGGCCTCCCGGTCTCGACGCACACGCGGGTGCTGCACGGCGTCGACGCGGTCATCGAGCACACGCGGTGGTGGGGCGAGCACCGGCACGACGCCGAGCACGAGATCGACGGCGTGGTGGTGAAGGTCGACGACGTCACGCTGCAGCGGCGCCTCGGCTCGACGGCGCGCGCGCCGCGCTGGGCGATCGCCTACAAGTACCCGCCCGAGCAGGCCACGACGACGCTGCGGAACATCAGCGTCAACGTCGGCCGCACCGGCCGGGTCACGCCGTTCGCGGAGATGGACCCGGTGCTGGTGGCCGGCTCGACGGTGTCGATGGCGACGCTGCACAACGCCGGGGAGGTGGAGCGCAAGGGCGTCCTGATCGGCGACCGGGTGATCATCCGCAAGGCGGGCGACGTCATCCCCGAGGTGCTGGGCCCGGTCGTCGAGGCGCGCGACGGGAGCGAGCACGCCTTCGTCATGCCCACCCACTGCCCGGAGTGCGGCACCGAGCTGCGGCAGATGCGGGAGGGCGACAAGGACCTGCGCTGCCCCAACTCCCGGTCCTGCCCCGCCCAGCTGCGGGAGCGGTTGTTCCACGTGGCCGGCCGCGGCGCGTTCGACATCGAGGTGCTGGGCTACGAGGCGGCGACCGCCCTGCTGCAGTCCGGCGTCCTGCACGACGAGGGCGACGTCTTCGCGCTGACCGCCGACCAGCTCGAGCAGGTCCCGCTCTTCCGGACGAAGGCCGGCAACGTCTCGGCGAACGGGCGCAAGCTGCTCGCGAACCTGGAGAGCGCGAAGCACCGACCGCTGTGGAAGGTCCTCGTCGGGCTCTCGATCCGGCACGTCGGGCCCACCGCGGCGCAGGCGCTCGCGCGGCACTTCCGGTCGGTCGAGGCGATCGACGCGGCCACCGAGGAGGAGCTCGCCGACGTCGACGGGGTCGGGCCCACGATCGCGGCGGCCGTCCGCGAGTGGTTCGCGGTGGACTGGCACCGCGAGGTCGTCGAGAAGTGGCGCGCGGCGGGGGTCGACCTGGCCGAGGAGGTCGACGAGTCGACGCCGCGCACCCTCGAGGGCCTCTCGGTGGTGGTGACGGGCTCGCTCCCGGAGTTCTCCCGCGACGAGGCCAAGGAGGCCATCCTCGCCCGCGGCGGACGCGCGGCCGGCTCGGTGTCGAAGAAGACCGCGTTCGTGGTGGTGGGCGACGAGCCGGGCTCGAAGTACGACAAGGCGGTGGCGGCGAAGGTGCCGATCCTCGACGAGGCCGGCTTCCGGGTGCTGCTCGAGCAGGGCCCGGACGCGGCCCGCGAGGTGGCGCAGATCGGCGAGGAGGGCGCCGCGGAGTCGACGGAGGGGCAGGACGCCGCAGAGTGACCGCCCTGTGGCGGACGGGTGGCGTTGCGGAAAAAGCGTGCAGACGCACGTGCAGACGTTGCCGTCGACACCCAGGAGGTTGAAGACTGTACGCATCCGGGCCACGCTGTCGTCCCCGGGACGGTGCACGAGGGAGGTGACGTCAGGTGTTGCAGTGCTGCCCCAACGGCGCCCGCCCCGCCGACGTCTACCCCGCCGTCCCGATGACGCCCCGGCACCTGGCCCGGGACGCCCGCGCGGTCGCCGCCCTCGGCGTCACGAGCTTCCACGTGCACCCGCGGGACGTCGACGGCCAGGAGAGCCTCGACCCCGGGCCGATCGGGGCCGTGGTCGCCGCGATCCGGCAGGCCGCCCCGTCGATGGAGATCGGCGTCACCACGGCCCGCTGGGTCGAGCCGAACCCCTTCAAACGCACCGAGCTCGTCCAGCAGTGGGCCCGGCTGCCGCAGCACGCCCGCCCCGACGTCGCCTCGGTGAACGTGCACGAGCGCGGGTGGGAGATCGTCTGCGAGGCGCTCGAGTCGGTGGGCATCGGCATCGAGCTCGGCGTGTGGACCACCGGCGACGCGGTGCAGCTCAAGCAGGCCGGGGTCCCGGCGGGCACGGTGCGGGTCCTCGCCGAGGTCACGGTCACCGACCCGGAGACCGCCGTGGCCGAGGCGGTGCGGATCCTCAAGGCGCTCGGCCCGATGCAGGTGCCGATCCTGCTGCACGGCGAGGAGGACGGCGCCTGGCCGGTGCTCGACTACGCGCGCCGCAACAACCTCGACACCCGGATCGGCTTCGAGGACACCCTCAAGGGACCGGACGGCACCTGGCTCGCCACCGGCAACGAGGAGCTCGTCCGCTACGCCCTGGGGCAGGCCGTGACACCGCGCCTCGCCGAGCGCCGACGCCCCGGGTGGGGCTCGACCTTCGGCGGCTTCGGGTTGCGCGGGCGCCCCGACCACCGACGCTGAGGGTCCGGCTCGGGCCGCGAGCGTGACGACAGGAAGGTCCGCGGCGCCCGGACCGTGCCTGGTGTGCCCCTCGCGAGGGCGGGTGCGGCCGACTCAGCCCGTCATCGTGGCGACGATGCCGGCGAGGTGGGAGAGCCGGGCCAGCTCCGAGGGCCGGAAGCCCGGGCCGCCGGGGCGTCCGACCACCAACGCCCGGTCCGAGCGCCCCACCGGCGCGGCGGCGAGTTCGGTGTCGAGGTCGGTCCAGGCCGAGGGCACCGACTGCCCGGCGCCCGGGTCGAGCACGGTCGCCTTCACCAGGGGCAGCCACGGCAGGGTCTCGGCCTCGGTCTCCGGGGCGGCCGAGCTGGCCGCGACCCGCCGGACGCGGGTGCCGCCGTCGCTCCACACGTCGCCGGTCGAGGCCTCGACCACGAGGGCCCACGCCGACCGGAAGATGCGCGGCACGGCGTCGACCAGCAGGACGATGCCCTCCTCGGGGGCCGCGGCCACGCTCTCCACGAGTTCGAGCTCGCGCGCGGTGTCGAGCGGGCCGAAGAACGGACGGACCGACTCGACCACCACGTCGCGCACCGACTCCGCGGCGGTGATCAGGACGTCGGGTGGGCGGGCCGAGGGCAGGTCGACCACGAGGTCGTCCACGGCCTGGCCCTGGTGACGTTCCACCACGTCGACGCTGAGGATGTCCGCGCCCTCGACCCCGAGGGCCGAGGCCACCGCGCCGAGGGTGCCCGGTCGATCCGGGAGCACCACGCGCAGCAGGTAGGTCACGTCGCCTCCGTCCGTCTCGTCCCGTCCTGGCGGTGCGTCCCGCCCGGCACCGACCGCGCGCCCGGGACCTCCGGACGGGGCAGCGGCCACCCGTCGTCGGGCGCGGCGAGTGTGCCAGTCGAGCGGCCCGCGGGCGAGGAGGGCGGGGTGGAGCCGCCGTCGCCGACCGCCCGGCGGGAGGTGGCCCGGAGGCGGTCCCGGCAAACCTCGTCCCCGTCGGGGCCGCCTAGACTGGATCGGTACCTCCCGCGCCACCGCGCGAGGGGCCCCGACATCGAGGGGTCGAGCTCCGCTGCGCTCCGTCTCCCCACACGGAGGATCATGTCCGACATCACGCGCTCCGACGTCGCGCACCTGGCCCGACTGGCCCGCCTGGCCGTCACCGACGACGAGCTCGACGTGTTCTCCGGGCAGCTCGACGCGATCCTCGACACCGTGGGTCGCGTCTCGGAGATCCCCGACGACGTGCCGCCCACCAGCCACGTCGCCCCGTTGACCAACGTCCTGCGGCCCGACGAGCCCGCGCCCAGCCTGTCCCGGGAGGCCGCCCTCGCCGGCGCGCCCGAGGCCGAGGAGGGCCGCTTCCGCGTGCCGCGCATCCTGGGGGAGTCGCAGTGAGCGAGCTGACCCGTCTGTCCGCCGAGGAGATCGCCCGCCGCGTCCAGGCGCGCGAGGTCTCCTCCGTCGAGGTGACCCGCGCGCACCTGGACCGCATCGAGGCCGTCGACGGCGCGCTCAACGCGTTCCTGCACGTCGACCGCGACACCGCGCTCGCCGCGGCCGAGGCGGTGGACGCCGAGATCGCGTCCGGCACGGTCCGCGGCCCGCTGGCCGGCGTCCCGGTCGCCGTCAAGGACAACATCGCGACGAGCGACCTGCCCACGACCTGCGCCTCGCGCATCCTCGAGGGCTGGCGGCCGCCCTACGACGCGACCGTCGTGCGCCGCCTGCGCGACGGCGGGCTCGTGCCGCTGGGCAAGACCAACCTCGACGAGTTCGCCATGGGCGGCTCGAACGAGAACTCCGCGTTCGGGCCCGTCCGCAACCCGTGGGACCCGTCGCGCGTCTCCGGCGGGTCGAGCGGCGGGTCCGCCGCCGCCACCGCGGCGGGCGAGGCGCCGCTGGCCCTCGGGTCGGACACCGGCGGCTCGATCCGCCAGCCCGGCGCGTTCACCGGCATCGTCGGCGTCAAGCCGACCTACGGCACGGTCTCCCGCTTCGGGCTGGTCGCCTTCTCCTCGTCGCTGGACCAGATCGGCACCTTCGGGCGCAGCGTGCTCGACGCGGCCCTGCTCCACGAGGTCGTCGGCGGCCACGACCCGGCCGACCAGACCTCCATCGACGCGCCGCTGCCGCCCGTCGTCGAGGCGGCCCTGGCCGGGGCCCGTGGCGACCTCGCCGGGGTCCGGGTCGGCGTCGTCCGGGAGCTCGCCGGCGAGGGCAACCAGCCCGGGGTGCTCACGGCGTTCACCGACGCGGTGCGGGTGCTGACCGACCTGGGCGCGGACGTCGTCGAGGTCGACTGCCCCTCGTTCACCTACGCCGTCCCGGCCTACTACCTGATCGCGCCGAGCGAGGCGTCGTCGAACCTGGCCCGGTTCGACGCCATGCGCTACGGCCTGCGGGTCGGCGACGACGGGTCGCACTCGACCGACGAGGTCATGTCGCTGACGCGCGAGGCGGGCTTCGGCCCGGAGGTCAAGCGCCGCATCATGATCGGCACGCACGCCCTCTCGGCGGGGGCCTACGACGCGCTCTACGGGCGCGCCCAGAAGGCCCGGACGCTGATCGTGCGCGACTTCGCCGCCGCGTTCGAGCACTGCGACGTGCTGGTCTCGCCGACCGTGCCCACCACCGCCTTCCCGCTCGGCGAGCGGGTGGACGACCCGGTCGCGATGTACCTCGCCGACCTCTGCACGATCCCGACCAACCTGGCCGGCAACGCCGCCCTCTCGGTGCCGTGCGGGGTCTCCGCCGACGACGGACTCCCGGTCGGCCTGCAGGTCATGGCCCCGGCCCTCGCCGACGACCGCGCCTACCGGGTGGCGGCCGCCTACGAACTGGCCCGGGACACGTCGTCGGGAACGCCGTTCGCCGCCACCATCCCGGAGCCCGCCGTCCTGGAGACCACCTCATGACCAGCACCGTCGACGCGGCGCCCTACACCGTCGAGGAGGTCTGCGAGCGCTTCGACCCCGTGATGGGGCTCGAGGTGCACGTGGAGCTCAACACCGCCACCAAGATGTTCTGCGGCTGCCGCAACGAGTTCGGCGCGGAGCCGAACACGAACGTCTGCCCGGTGTGCCTGGGGCTGCCCGGATCGCTGCCGCGGGTCAACGCCCGCGCCGTCGAGGGCGCCGTCAAGATCGGCCTGGCCCTGAACTGCCAGGTGCGCGAGCGCAGCGGCTTCGCCCGGAAGAACTACTTCTACCCGGACATGCCGAAGAACTTCCAGATCTCCCAGTACGACGACCCGATCGTCTTCGACGGGTACCTCGACGTCCCGCTCGACGACGGGACGACGTGGCGGGTGGAGATCGAGCGCGCCCACATGGAGGAGGACACCGGCAAGTCGCTGCACATGGGCGGCGCGACGGGTCGCATCCACGGTGCCTCGTACTCCCTGCTCGACTACAACCGGGCCGGCGTCCCGCTCATCGAGATCGTCACCAAGCCGATCCTCGGGGCCGGGGTGCGGGCGCCGGAGATCGCCCGGGCCTACGTCTCGGCGCTGCGCGACGTCATCCAGGGCCTGGGGGTCTCCGACGTCCGCATGGACCAGGGCTCGATGCGCTGCGACGCGAACGTCTCCCTCATGCCGAAGGGCACGACGGAGTTCGGCACCCGCACCGAGACCAAGAACGTCAACTCGCTGCGGTCGGTCGAACGGGCCGTGCGCTACGAGATGGGCCGCCACGCCGGTGTCCTGCTCTCCGGCGGCACGATCACCCAGGAGACCCGCCACTTCGACGAGCAGTCCGGCACCACGTCCGCCGGGCGGCCGAAGGAGACCTTCGCCGACTACCGCTTCTTCCCCGAGCCCGACCTGGTGCCGATCGAGCCGTCGGCCGCCTGGGTGGAGGAGCTGCGGGCGGGTCTGCCGGAGCGGCCCTGGGAGCGGCGCGCCCGGATCCAGACCGAGTGGGGCCTGTCCGACGAGGAGCTGCGCGACCTGGTGAACGCCGGGGCGCTCGACCTCGTCGCCGACACCGTCGAGGCGGGTGCGCCGGCCGAGTCGGCCCGCTCGTGGTGGGTCTCGTACCTGACCCAGCAGGCCAACGCGGCGGGCGTGGAGCTCGCGGAGCTGGCGATCACGCCGGCCGACGTGGCCCGGGTGATCGCCCTGGTCGCCGAGGGGACGCTCACCAACAAGCTCGCCCGCCAGGTGGTCGACGGCGTGCTGGCCGGGGAGGGCACGCCCGACGACGTGGTCGCCGGCCGCGGACTGGCGGTGGTCAGCGACGACTCGGCGCTCACGGCGGCCGTCGACGAGGCGCTCGCGGCCCAGCCGGCCATCGCCGAGAAGATCCGGGCGGGCAAGACGAAGGCGGCCGGCGCCATCGTCGGCGCGGTCATGAAGGCGACGCGGGGCCAGGCGGACGCGGCCCGCGTGCAGTCGCTGGTGCTGGAGCGGGTCGCCGCCGGCTCCTGACACACCCCCCTCCCGCCCTCCCGAACGAACGGCACTCTCGCGCAGATAGAAGCTGCGAGGGTGCCGTTCGTGCGTGACGGGCTGATCACCGACGGTGTGCGACGGGCACGGTGCGTGACGGCAAGCACCTTTTTCGACGCCCGTTGTGACCGATCCGTAACCCGATCGCAGGTCGTCCGTTGGAGTGGGCGGAGAACGGCTCGTAGCTGGACTCCGGGTGGATCATCCCTTGATCCGCCGTCCGGTCGTATCCGCACACCCCGATAGGAGGAGGCCTTCGCATGGGCGCTCATCACGCTCCCCACGCTCCCCACGTGGCGTCCCAGGCTGCCCGCCTCGCCGGCCGCGGCGCCTTCACGGCCGCGGCCGTCGCCGTCGTCGCCGGCGGCACCGCCTCGATGGCGTTCGCGCACGAGGCGCCCACCGCCCACGAGCTGCAGTCCGCGGGCCACTCCGCGGCCCAGCAGATCCAGGGCAAGATCACCGACGGTGCCCACCAGGTCAGCGAGGCCTCGACGAAGGTCCGCTCCGGCTCCGGCGCCGACCTGGCGCACCGGGCGTCGGACGTCGCGTCCTCGCTCAAGGAGCAGGCCTCGTCCTCGGTCCTCGCCGACATGGCCACCGACGGCGGCCACGCGCTGAGCAACACCACGAACGACCTCGAGCACGCGCGGTACAACTGGACGACCGCCGCGCAGGACGGGCTCACCGCCGACGAGGCGTCCGAGCAGTTCGGTCTCATGGGCGACGACGTGCAGCACGCCCTGGACAACGGCCGCAACGACATCCAGCACTGGGGCGGGAAGCTGTCGTCCTCCGCTCCGGCGCAGCTGTCGCTCCTCTCGTTCGGCTAGTCCAGCTCGACCAGCCCCGCGTCGTCCGGCCCTCCCCGATCGGCCCCGGACGCGGGGTCGGGTGCCGGGTCTCCCCACCCGGCACGTGCGGCGACACGGCCGACGGGCCACCCCGACCGACTCCGACCCGGTCGGCAGCCCGCTCGTCCGCGTCGTCCGCTCCCCGAACCCACGGCCCCGTCCTCACCCCGCTGCCCCGGGGTGGAGGCGGGGCCGTGGTGCGTCCCGGGCCGGGCGCGAACGTCGCCACGAACGTCCGGATGCGGAGCATCGCGGCCGCCCGGGAGAGGCGGCGCGGTCCGGTGTGGTCCCGGTCTCACATGCCAGGTCCGGACGGATGCCGGGAGCAGGACCGGACGGCGCACTAGCCGTGCTGCTGATCCGCGCTGGAACGGCGGCCGAAGGGTTCAGCAACGCTCCTCTCCCTCTCACTCATCGAGAGGATGACCGACCGCGTCCGGACGATCTTCGTCCGTGTTCGGACGAGCGCCGGTACTGCTGACCGGTCCATTCGTGGAATACGAATGCCCATTGTCGTCGGACCGATCGACCCTATTTGCGGAAGCATCCGCGGAGTCGGTTCTCGCATTCATCCGCCCCCTGCAGAACCGTGCTCGCAGCCGTTCGGCCGAACCTTTCCGGATCTCCTCCCTCGCCGTCGCGGCTGCCGATCACGACTTGTAGGGTCCGCGGCCACCGGTGCTCGGCGGAAATGTCGACACGGTTGGCCGACGAGGTTTGGAGACGCCGAGTGTTCGGGAAAGACGGCGACCACGCGCGAGGGATCGAACCAGCGCGCCCGATCGAATTGCGGGGTAACTGCTGATGGGTGGCGCGAAACTGCTTCTCGCCGTGGTGGGGGGATACCTCCTCGGGCGGACGAAGAAGATGAAACTGGCGATCATGCTCGGCGGGGCCCTCGTCGGGAAGAAGATCCCGACCGATCCGACCCAGCTGCTCGCGGCCGCGTCGAAGCTCGTGGACGCCTCCCCGGAACTCCAGCGGCTCGACACCGCGGTCCGGGGCCGCCTGCTCGAGGTCGGCAAGGAGGCCGCGCTGGCCGCGGCGAGCGCCCGCATGGAGGCCCTGACCGACAGCCTCGTCGACCGCGTGGAGAACCTCGGCAAGCCGGCCTCGGGGGCCGCGCAGGCCGCCGGCCAGGCGGCGACCCAGGCGGGCGGCGCGGTCGGCGACACCGCGACGCAGGCCGGCGGTGCGGTCGGGGAGACGGTGGGCCGGACCGGCAAGGCGGTCGGCGGCGCGGCCGGGTCCGCGGGCGGGGCGGTCCGCAAGGGCCTCGGGCGGCGCCGCAAGCGCGGCGAGCAGAACGAGGAGCCGGTCGAGGACACCTCGGCCGTGCCCGTCGACGAGGACGAGGACGTCCTCGAGGACGACCCCCGTGACGAGGTCGACGAGGTCGACGAGGCGGGCGAGGACCGCGACGAGGACGTCGCCGAGCAGGGCGCGGCGGACGACGACACCACCGACGACGACACGGTCGACGACGAGCCGGTCGACGACGACGCGGCGGGGGCCGAGGCGACGGACGAGGCGCCGCAGGACGACGACGCCGGCGCGGACGACCGGGCCGACGCGCCCGTCACCGACCAGGAACGGCCTCGTCGCGCCCGCCGGACGGCCGCGTCGGGCGGTTCCGGCTCCGGCTCCGGTGCGGCGACGAAGTCCGGTCGCACCCGGACCGCGGCCGCGAGCAAGAGCTCGTCGAACAACGGGCGCTCGGCCTCGACGGGCCGGTCGTCCCGCTCGTCGTCGGGGGGTGGCCGCTCGCGATCGGGCGCCGCCGCCTCGTCGGGCCGCAGGACGAGGGGAAGCGATGACTGAGACCGCGACGAACACCGCGGGCAGCGCCGGCTCGGTCGCCGGCGCACTGCCCACCGACGCGCTGAAGGAGGCTGCCCAGCGCCTGGTCCAGGCGCTGGTCAGCAAGCTCGGGGACGCCGCTCTCCAGCAGGTGGAGGGCCTGACCGACCGGCTCACCGACGTCGCGGAGAACGGCGGTGTCGGTCTGACGAGCGCGTTCGGCGGCGGCGGGTCCGACGGCGAGGGAGGCGGTCCGATCATGGGTGCCCTGAAGGGTGGCGCCGGCTCGCTTAAGGACAAGGTCACCGGAGCGCTCGGCAACGTCGTGCCCGGCCTCGGCGGCGGGGACGACGACGAGGACGACGCCGACGGCGAGGGCGGTGGCGGCGGCAACGCCGGTGCCCGCGGCAAGTTCAAGTTCATGAACATCTTCGAGGTCCAGGACGTCGGGGTCCCGCTGCGGCTGGCCTACGACCAGTGGACGCAGTTCGCCGACTTCCCGAGCTTCATGAAGAAGGTCGAGAACGTCGACCAGTCCTCCGACGAGAAGGTCACCTGGCACGCGAAGGTCTTCTGGTCGAAACGCTCGTGGGACACCACGATCGTCGAACAGATTCCCGACTCGCACATCCTCTGGGTCTCCTCGGGCCAGAAGGGGCGCGCCGACGGAATCGTGACCTTCAGCGAGCTGGCGCCGAACCTGACGCGCATCGTGCTGATCATGGAGTACTACCCCCAGGGATTCTTCGAGAAGACCGGGAACCTGTGGCGGGCGGTCGGACGGCGGGCGCGTCTCGAGTTCAAGCACTTCTGTCGGCACGTGATGATGGATTCGTTGGTCAACCGAGACCAGATCGAGGGCTGGCGCGGCGAGATTCGCGACAGCGAGGTCGTCAAGACCCACGAGGAGGCCCTCGAGGAGGAGCGCGCCGCGGAGGAGTCGGACGACGAGCTCGCGGACGAGCCCTCGGACGAGGAGCTCGACGAGGACGAACTCGCCGACGACGAGCTGGACGACGAGGACCTCGCCGACGAGGAGCTGGACGAGGCCGATCTCGCCGACGACGAGTTCGACGACGAGGACCTCGCGGACGACGGGGACGACGTCGACGACACGGACGACCTCGAGGACACCGAGGACGCCGAGGACGCCGAGCAGGGCGACCGGGGTTCCCGCTCGTCCCGACGCCGCGGGCGACGGCAGCCGGCGCCCGCCTGACCCACGACACCCCTCCGGGTCCAGCAGCGCGCCCGGTCACGTGAACATCGGTGCGAGGAGGAGACGTGACCGTCAGCCAACGTCAGGGCGGTGGGGTGCAGAAGGCCCCGCAGGGCGGCCTGGCCGAGGTCCTGGATCTGATCCTGGACAAGGGTCTGGTGATCGACGCCTTCGTCAAGGTCTCACTGGTCGGTATCGAGATCCTGACGATCGACGCGCGCATCGTCGTCGCGAGCGTCGACACCTACCTGCGGTTCGCCGAGGCGACGAACCGGCTCGACCTGCACGCCAAGGGGGGCAAGGACCTCGGCGAGTTCATGGGTGGCATGACCGAGAACGTCACCCAGGGCGGGGCCAAGGGGAAGACGAAGGGCGTCCTGGACGCCGGCAAGGAGAAGTGGGACGAGCTCCGCGAGGAGCGCCGTTCGAGCCGGAAGCAGGAGTCGTGAGCGAGGCGCCGGAGCAGGACTCCGGCGGGGAGCGGGTCGGGTCCTACGTGTACGGCATCCTGCGCTCCGGGCAGCGCATCCCCGACGGGTTGGAGGGGATCGACACCGGGAGCGAGGCGGGCGAGTCCGGTCTCGGGCTGGTCAGCGCCGGGCCGCTCGCCGCGGTCGTCAGCGACGTCGCGGTGGACCGTCCGCTGGGGACGCGTCAGCACCTGCTCGCGCACGAGCGGGTGCTGAACGCGATCGCCGTCGAGACGGCCGTCCTGCCGATGCGGTTCGGCGGCGTGCTCACCGACGACGACGCGGTCCGCGCGGAACTGCTCGAGCCGCACCGGGACTACTTCACCCGGGCGCTCGAGGACATGGCGGACCTCGTCCAGTTCTCGCTGCGCGGGGACTACGACCAGGACGTGATCCTCACCCGGATCGTCGAGGAGAACCCGTCCGTCCGGGACCTGCGGGAACGCATCTCGGGCATGGACGAGGACAGCTCCTACTACGACCGGGTCAAGCTCGGCGAGGCCGTCTCGCAGGCGATGGACGCCATTCGCGCCGCGGATG
The DNA here is from genome assembly GCF_050955885.1 of Actinomycetospora sp. CA-084318. Taxonomy (NCBI): domain Bacteria; kingdom Bacillati; phylum Actinomycetota; class Actinomycetes; order Pseudonocardiales; family Pseudonocardiaceae; genus Actinomycetospora; species Actinomycetospora sp. CA-084318. The sequence continues at coordinate 4,562,327 of NZ_CP192098.1, read as the reverse complement.
CCGACGCGACGCTGGACGCGCTCGGGCGCTACGCGGTGGCGACGGTGGTCAAGGAGGCCAGCGGGGAGACCGGCGCGGTGCACGTCGCGTTCCTCGTCCGCCGGGACCACCGCACCGACTTCGAGCGGGCCGTGGACGACCTGGGCGACGAGTGGTCGGGCCGGGTCGAGCTCCGGCTGTTCGGGCCGACGGCGTGCTTCGACTTCCTCCCGGAGTACGACGTGCCGGATCAGGACGGTGAGTGAGCCGTGGGGCTGTTCACCGAACTGCTCCTGCTGCCGCTCGCGCCCGTCCGCGGCGTGGTGTGGGTGGCCGAACGGATCGAGGAGCAGGTCGACCACCGGCTGAACGACCCGGCGGTGATCCGCGCCCAGATCGACGATCTCGACGCCGCGCACGAGCGCGGCGAGATCAGCGAGGCCGAGCGGGACGCCCAGCAGGACGTGCTGCTCGCGCGGCTGACCGGCCGGGAGCCGTCGGGCGGCGGGTCGTGAGCGGGGCGGACCGCCGCGCCCGTCGCAACCCGCTCGAGGAGGCCGACCGCCGCCGCTCCGGTGGCCGGTCGGCCTCCTCGACGGCGGGTGCCCGCCGTCGGCGGCGCGACCCGGACGACGAGCCGGACCGGACCCGTCGTCGGGACGAGGAGGCGGCGGCCCCGACCGACCAGGAGCGCCCCCGCCGCCGTCGGGGCGACCAGAGCAGGCAGAGCGACCGGAGCAACGGCCACGCCCCGACGGACCAGGAGCGCCCCCGCCGTCGTCGGGAGGACCCGGGGGAGCCGGAGCCCGACGACCGCGGTGCGCCGGACGAGCCCGAGGACCTCGAGCCCGACGACGTCGAGGACGAGCCGGACGACGTCGACGAGGACGAGGACCAGGACGACGAGCCGGAGCCGGAACCCGAGCCGCAGCGGCCCCGCAAGGTCCCCGCGCGCGTGGTGGCGCGCTGGGCGGCGGAGCAGGTCATGGAGATGACGGGCAAGGAGTCCGAGAGCGTCACCTCCGTGCGGCGGGACGAGGACGGGTGGACGGTCTCGCTCGAGGTCGTCGAGAGCCGTCGCATCCCCGACTCGACCGACCTGCTCGCCATCTACGAGGTCGAGATGGACGCCGACGGCGAGCTCGTCGGCTACAAGCGGGTCTCCCGCTACACCCGCGGCCGGGGCGACGACGACTAGGAGGACCGATGAACGAGCCGGTCCGGTGGACGGGCTCGATGCCTCCGGCGCAGGGCCGACAGGGCGGCCAGGCCGCCCGCGCGCCGAGTGGCACCGATCTCGCGGACATCCTGGAACGGGTGCTCGACAAGGGCATCGTGATCGCCGGGGACATCCAGATCAACCTGCTCGACATCGAGCTGCTGACGATCAAGCTCCGCCTCGTCGTCGCGTCCGTCGACAAGGCCAAGGAGATGGGCATCGACTGGTGGGAGCGCGACCCGACCCTCTCGGCGGGCCGCACCGAGCTGGAGGAGGAGAACGAACGGCTGCGCGAGCGGATCACGGCCCTGGAGCAGGCGCAGGCCCGGCCGGCCCGGCGCCGGAAGAAGGTCGAGCGGGCGCCGGAGCCGGAGGGGGAGTCGTGATCACCTACCTGTACGCGGTCGGTCGGGATCTCGAGCGGGTTCCCGACGTCGGGTCGGGCGGGGTCGCCGGGGGAGCGCTGCGGTTGGTCGACGAGGCGGGTCTGCAGGCGGTGGTCTCCGACGTGGACCGGGAGGCGTTCGAGGACCTGGAGGCGCACCGCGAGGACCTCGCCTGGCTCGCCGAGGTCGCGCGGGCGCACCACGGCGTGGTCGAGGCGGTGGGTCGGGAGCACGCGGTGGCGCCCCTGGCCCTGGCGACGGTCTACCTCGACGACGACCGGGTGCGGGCCGTCCTGCGGGAGAGCCGGGAGGAGTTCGCGGCGGTGCTCGACCGGGTCGACGGGCGGGACGAGTGGGGTGTGAAGGCCTACGTCCGCCCGGCGGCGGCACGCTCGGCGGCGGGTGGGCGGCCGAGCTCGGGCGCCGCGTACCTCCGGGCCCGCCGGGAGGCCCTGCGCGAGGGGGACGCCGCGGTGGCGGCCGCCGAACGGGAGGCCGACGCGGTGGACGCCGCGGTCGCGGGGCTGGCCGTGCAGGCGCGGCGGCACCCGCCGCAGGACCGCTCGCTGACCGGGCGTCCGGAGCAGATGGTGCTCAACGGTGCCTACCTCGTGGACCGTTCGGCGGCCGAGGAGCTGCGGGCGCTGGTGGAGCGGCTCGCCCGCGAGGGGTCGATCGACCTCGAGCTGACCGGTCCGTGGGTCCCGTACTCGTTCGCGGGGCGGGCGTCATGACCGTCGAGCACCGCGAGACGTCGCTGTTCGGGGACCGCGAGGTGGCGCTCGTCGACCTGCTCGACCGTCTCCTCGCGGGCGGGGTGGTGCTCACCGGGGACCTGACGATCTCGCTCGCCGGGGTCGACCTGGTGCGCATCTCGCTGCGCGCGTTGATCACCTCGATCGCCCCGGCGGAGCCCGGTCCCACGGTGGCGGTGCGGTCCGAGCGGGTCGCCTCCGAGCGGGTCGACGGGGGACGGCCCGATGGCTGACCCGCCGTCGGAGAACCGGATCGAGATCGACAAGGACGCGGTGCGCCGCGATCTCATGAAACTCGTCCTGACGATCGTCGAACTCCTGCGTCAGTTGATGGAGCGACAGGCGATCCGGCGGGCGGAGAACTCCGAACTCACCGAGCAGCAGGAGGAGGACCTGGGAACGGCACTCATGTTGCTCTCGGACGCCATGGACGAATTGACCGAGCAGTTCGGGCTCACGCCCGCGGATCTCAACCTCGATCTCGGCCCGCTCGGTCCGCTGCTGCCTCGTGACCGGTGACGCCTCAGCGGTCGGAGATGGTCTCGATCGAGGCCTTGAGCCCGCGGTTGATCTCGTCCAACTCCAGCGTGCGCGGCCCTTCGTTGAGGGTGAGCGACTCGATGACACCCCAGTTGATCAGCACCATCGCCCCGCTGTCGGTGCGGTAGCGGAGCACCTTCGCGTTCTCGACGAGCTCGTGCAGATGGGAGGCGACCTCGTCCATCGGCTCCTCGAACTTGAGGGTCAGCGGAATCTGAGGAAGGGAGACGTAGACGGTCACGCGCCGATTCTACGATTTCCCGCAGTGAGGAGGAAGAATTCATGGAGATCGACGGGATCGAGGTCCTGGAATCGTCCGAGGACCACGGGTACTCCTGGCGGTGGGACGATCCGCGCGGTTTCGAGTCGGAGATCCTGTGGGACCGGCAGATCGGTTACCTGACCCTCGGGACCAGGGTGCCGCCGGGCGGCTGGACCCATTCGACGCTCGACGCGCAGCGGTGGGGCCACGCGCGCACGGTGTACGAGGCCCGCGACGCCGTCGAGCGTTACGTCACGCAGGCGACCGCCAAACCGGACTGAGGCGCGCTACTCGGGGCCGGAGCCGACGCCGCTGGGCGGCTTGATGCGGACCACGCGGTCGTCGGTGGGGCCGGGGGCGCCGTCCTTGTTGACGGTGCCGAACCAGACGAAGCCGTCGGAGGCGAGGTCGACGCCGGAGATCCGGCCGTACGCGTTGGGCAGGAGCGTCTCGGGGACGCCGATGAAACGGCCCTCGGCGGTCGGCCTGAGCGCGAACAGGCCCCGGGCGTCGCTGAGGCCGACGAGCAGCGTGCCGCCGCCCGCGGCACAGCCGCCGACGCCGGGGCGGTCGGGCCAGGTCCACGCCGGGGCCGCCGCGGCGGCCGTGCCGACGGGCGCGCCGGGCCGGATCGCGAGGAGCACGTCGCGCGCGCCGGTGCGGTCGGTGACCCAGGTGGTGTTCGACGCCGGGTCGGTGCAGGCGTCGCCGGGGGAGTGCACGCCGGAGCCGACGATCGGGGACGCCGGGTCGGGGTTGCCGGGGGCGGGGCGCCCGAAGGGGTCGATCCGCAGGACCTTGCCGGCGAGCGAGGTCGGGCCGGGGTCGGGCGTGCCGGCGTCGCCGGTGGCCACGAGCAGCGTCCCGTTCGGCTCGACCCCCACGGTGCCGCGGTTGTCGGTCGCGCCGCGCGGGATGCCGGAGAGGACGGGCTTCGGAGTGTCGCCGGGGGCGACGCGCAGGACGGCGTTGCCCGACGACGTCGTCGCGTAGACGTAGAGGAGCTGGTCCTCCTCGTAGCTGGGGGAGAGCACGAGGCCGGTCAGCCCGCCGTCGCCGGCCGCGTCCACCGGCACCGTGGCGACGACCTCGGGTGCGGTCTGCGGCGCGACCCGCAGGATGCGGCCCGTGGTGCGCTCGGCGACCAGCGCGGCCTGCCCGCCCGGGAGCGTCACCACCGCCGAGACGGGGGCGAGGCACGTGGCGACCACCTGCGGGTCCGGGTCCACGCACGGTCCCGACGGCGGGGCGCCGCCACCGGGCGCGGAGGGGGCCTGCGGTTCGGACGGCGGAGGCGACTGGGGCTGGGGTGCGCGTTCGGCGCCGATCTCGGGTTTGTCGCGCCACGGCTCGCTCGACGCGTCGGGGAAGCTGGCGCAGCCCGCCGCCAGCGCGACGAGCAGGGCGGCGAGCCCGACGGCGCGTGCAACGGGACCCGGGGACATCGGGGGTCACCCTAGGCGCCCGCGACTGAACCCGTCGTGAGCCCCGGGGTGGTCTAGCCTCCGGTCCCGATGAGCGACGACACGCTGACCGTGCTGGTCCCCGACGAGGTCGGCGAGCGGGAGCTCGCCCGCGTCGACGGCGTCCGGGTGGTGCGCTACGACGAGGACGCGGGCGTCGACGGCCTGCCCGCCGAGGCGGCGCAGGCCCAGGTGTTCGTCCCCGGTTTCCTCGGTGCCGACGCGGCCCGCGACCTGCTCGACGCCTGCCCGCAGGTCCGCCTCGTACAGCTCCTGACGGCGGGGGCGGAGAAGTTCGTCGGGGCCCTGCCCGACGGGGTCGCGCTCTCCGACTGCAAGGGCGCCCACGGCGGCGTGACCGCGGAGTGGGTGCTCGCGGCGATCCTCGCGGTGCTGCGCGAGATCCCGGAGTTCGTGCGCCACCAGGTGGCCGCGCACTGGGACCAGCACCTGACCGACACCCTCACCGGCAAGAGCGTCCTGCTCGTCGGCGCGGGCGACCTCGCCGAGCAGACCGGACGTCGGCTCGAGCCCTTCGACGTCGGCCCGGTCACGCTGGTCGGGAGCCGGGCGCGCGAGGGCGTGCACGGTGTCGACGAGCTGCCCGACCTGCTGCCGGACCACGACATCACCGTCCTGCTCGTGCCGCTGACGGACACGACGCGCGGGATGGTCGACGCCGCCTTCCTGGCCGCGATGCCCGACGGGGCCCTGCTGGTGAACGCCGCGCGCGGACCCGTGGTCGACACGGACGCCCTGCTCGCCGAGCTCACCTCCGGGCGCCTCCGCGCGGCCGTCGACGTCACCGACCCGGAGCCGCTCCCGGCCGACCACCCGCTCTGGCGCGCGCCGAACCTGCTCATCACCCCGCACGTGGGTGGCAGCGTGCCCGGCCACCTCGAGCGCGCCTACCGGATCGTCGTGCCGCAGATCGAGGCGGTCGTCGCGGGGGAGGACCCGCCGAACCTGGTCGTCGGGCAGTACTGAGCTGTCGAAGAACGACGTCCTGGTTCGACGTCGGGGTGAGCCCCCACCCGAGAGGAACCACCGTGGACTGGACCCTGGAAGTCGTCGTGCTGCCCGTCTCCGACATCGACCGGGCGGTGGCGTTCTACCGCGACCGGGTCGGCTTCGCCCTCGACCACCACACCGTCAACGAGCACATGGAGGTCGCCCAGCTCACCCCGCGCGGCTCCGGGTGCTCGATCGTCATCGGGAGCCTCCCGTCGCAGAACGAGATGGCTCCGGGGTCGGTGAAGGGCCTGCAGCTGTGCGTCGCCGACGCCCGCGCCGCGCACGCGGAGCTGGCCGGTCGCGGGGTCGAGGTCAGCGACGTGACCGTGATCGTGCCCGACGACGGAGGGACGTTCTTCGGGTTCTCCGACCCCGACGGGAACACCTGGGCGGTCCAGGAGCTGCGGGTGCGGGGCGAGCGGCCGCTCATCCCCGTCGAGGCCCGTGGGCGATTCGGCGCAACGAGCTGATCCGCTCCGCCCGCGCGTCGTCGCCCTCACCCGATCGGGGCGACCTACGCTCCTCGATCGTGAGCCTGTGGCGTCGGGAACGGGTGGAGGGCGGCGACGTCGCGTTCCTCGGGTTCGAGGGCGCGCCGAGCGACACCGCCGTCTTCCCGTGGCGGGAGGAACGCGGCGCCTCGACGATCGACGAGCCGGTGCCCACCACGACGGTCCTGGCCGTGCGACCGTGGAGCATCGAGGTCGGGCTGCTCGTGGCGCGGGTGGTCCTCGGCGTCACGGCCGTCCTCGGCGGCGCACGCACCCTGTTCGACCTGCCGCGCGGCCACGGTGACGGCACCGCGCACACCCAGGTCCTCCTGTCGGGCTACGGGTTCGCCCCGGCCGCCGGGCTCGGCACCGCGCTGGGCTGGGTGCAGCTGGTCGCGGGCGTGCTCGTCACGGTCGGCGTGTTCGCCTCGTTCGCGGGGTCGGCCCTGCTCGCGATCGCGCTCGTCGCCCTCGTTGTGACCCTGCCCGCCGCGTGGGCCTCCGGCACCGTCGGCCCCGCCGAGACCTCGCTGTTCGCCGTCGCGCTGGCCGTGGTCGTCGTCCTCGCGGGGCCCGGCCGGATCAGCGGCGACGCCGACCGGCCGTGGCACCGCGGGCAGACCGCGGTCGGGATCACCTGCGCCGTCCTCGCCGTGGGCACCGCGCTCACGGTGCTCCTGGCGATGCGGGCCTGACGACGGGGCCGGCGCCCGGCCCCGTCGTCGGGGTCAGAGGTCCCGCACCGCGCCGGTGGCGCCCGAGGTCACCAGCTTCGCGTAGGCCCGCAGCGCCGCGGTGAGGTTCCGGCCGCGGTCGGTGCGCGGCTGCCAGGGGCGCTCCGAGGTCTCCATCTTGGCGCGGCGCTCGGCGAGCACGTCGTCGTCGACGAGCAGCTCGATCCGGCGGTCGTCGACGTCGATGAGGATCTGGTCGCCCTGCTCGACGAGCGCGATGACGCCGCCGTGCGCCGCCTCCGGGGAGACGTGCCCGACGCTGATGCCCGAGGACCCGCCGGAGAAGCGGCCGTCGGTGACGAGCGCGCACACTGCGCCGAGGCCCGCGCCCTTGAGGAACGCGGTGGGGTGCAGCATCTCCTGCATCCCCGGCCCGCCGGCGGGGCCCTCGTAGCGCACGACGACGACGTCGCCCGGCTGCACCTCGCGGTTGAGGATGATCGAGACGGCCTCCTCCTGGGAGTCGACCACGCGGGCCGGACCCTGGAAGCGGCGGCCGTTCTCGGGCAGTCCGGCGCTCTTGATCACGGCGCCCTCGGTGGAGAGGTTGCCGGTGAGCACCGCGAGGCCGCCGTCGGCGGAGAAGGCGTGCTCGACGTCGTGGATGCAGCCGTCGGCGGCGTCGGTGTCGAGCGAGGACCAGCGGTTCGTCGTCGAGAACGGCTCGACGGTGCGGACCCCGCCGGGCGCCGCGTGGAACAGCTCGACGGCCTCCGGTGCGGGCTGTGCGCCGCGGATGTCCCAGCGGGCGAGCCACGCCTCGAGCGAGTCCGCGTGCACGGCGTGCACGTCCCGGTGCAGCAGCCCGGCGCGGTCGAGCTCGCCGAGGATGGCGGGGATGCCGCCGGCGCGGTGCACGTCCTCCATGTGGAAGTTCGAGTTCGGCGCCACCTTCGACACGCACGGCACCCGACGGCTGACGGCGTCGATGTCGGCCAGCGTGAAGTCCAGGCCGGCCTCGTGGGCGGCGGCCAGGATGTGCAGCACCGTGTTCGTCGAGCCGCCCATCGCGACGTCGAGCGCCATCGCGTTCTCGAACGCGTGCTTGTTCGCGACGTTGCGCGGCAGGACCGACTCGTCGTCACCCTCGTAGTACCGGCGGGCGAGCTCGACGACCGTGCGACCCGCCGTCAGGAAGAGGTCGCGGCGCGCGGCGTGGGTGGCGAGCGTGGAGCCGTTGCCCGGCAGGCTCAGCCCCAGCGCCTCGGTCAGGCAGTTCATCGAGTTCGCGGTGAACATGCCCGAGCAGGAGCCGCAGGTGGGGCAGGCCGAGCGCTCGACCTCGGTGAGGCCGTCGTCGGAGACCTCGCTGGACGCGCTCGCGGAGATCGCCGTGATGAGGTCGGTCGGCGCCTGCGCGACACCCCCGACGACGACCGCCTTGCCGGCCTCCATCGGCCCGCCGGAGACGAAGACGGTGGGGATGTTCAGCCGCATCGCGGCGTTGAGCATGCCTGGGGTGATCTTGTCGCAGTTCGAGATGCACACGAGGGCGTCGACCGCGTGCCCCTGCACCATGTGCTCGACCGCGTCCGAGATGACCTCGCGGCTCGGCAGCGAGTGCAGCATGCCGCCGTGGCCCATCGCGATGCCGTCGTCGACGGCGATCGTGTGGAACTCCCGTGCGATCCCGCCCGCCTCGCGGACCGCCCCGGCGACGAGCTCACCCATCTCCTTGAGGTGCACGTGCCCCGGCACGAACTGCGTGTACGAGTTCGCGATCGCGATCAGCGGCTTGCCGAAGTCGTCGTCGGTCATGCCGGTGGCCCGCCACAGGGCGCGGGCGCCGGCGGCGTTGCGGCCCTGGGTGGTGACGCGGGAACGGAGCGGCGGCACGGGGTCCTCCAGTGACGGGTGTGGTTCCGTCCGGAGGTTACGCCCGGCGTTCTCGACGGCGGGTCGGTGCGGGTCAGGCCTCCCGGCGCTGCGCCCCGTCGGCGTCGTCGGTGTCGTCGGTCGTACCGGCGGACCCGTCCTCGGCAGCAGCGGCGTCGTCGCCGGTGGACTCCGCGGTGTCCACGGCCTGCGCCTCGGCCCGGCGCTCCCGCAGCTTCGCGACCCGCATGCGTGCCGCCTCCAGCTCGCGGGCGTGCTCGGCCGCGGCCTCCGCCTCGGCCGGGGTGGGCGCGCTGATCCGGTTCCCGGACGCCTCGGCGACCCGTCCGAGGTCGCGGATGCGGACCCCGCGCAGCTCGACCTCCGGACCCTCGGTGGGCACGGCGTGCACCCAGCCCTTCTCCGGCAGCCGCAGCCCGCTCAGGTCCGACCACGCCACCGACCGCGAGCCGAACAGGCGCTGCACGTGCAGCCCCTCCTCGTCGGCCCGGGTGCGCCCGCGGACCACCCAGACCGCGAGCGCGAGGGGGACGAGGAACACCAGGAACCACGGGCCGCCCTGGAAGGCGATCGGGGACATGCACAGCGCGAAGAAGGCCACGGCGACCAGGGCCACGGTCGGCACGGCGCGGAAGGTCGCGGGCGTCGGCGCCGTGGTCCGCACCGTCCCGCCGGGTGTCTGCTGCTCGTCGGCCACGCCCGCGATGGTGCCAGCCGGGGCACGAACCGGCGTCGTGAAGGCGTCCCGGGGACCACCGGGGTGTGACGCGGGTGATGGTCCCGGGCCGTGTGGATCGCGTGCTACCGTCTCCGGCATGCAGCGAATTCTCGTACTCGCCGGGCGCGTCAGCGTCTGACGAGCATCGTGCTCGCCGCCTGAAGAACCTGACGCGCCTGCCCTCTCCGCCACCGGCGGCGAGGGCTTTTTCGTGTCCGGACCCCGCATTGACCACCCGTAGAGGCTGATCACCGATGACCACAGCCAGACCGCGCCCGGTGCCGCGCACCGGCGCGCCGAGCGAGCAGCAGGACTCGGCGGCGCAGGCGTCGCCGTCCCGCGCCGCGGCTCGCCCCGCTCGCGTCGACCCCACGCCCGCCACCGGGGCGCAGTCCCTCGTGCGGTCGCTCGAGGCCGTGGGCTGCGACATCGTCTTCGGCATCCCGGGCGGCGCCATCCTCCCGGCGTACGACCCGCTGTACGACTCGACGCTCGTGCGGCACATCCTCGTGCGCCACGAGCAGGGTGCGGGCCACGCGGCCACCGGCTACGCCCAGGCCACCGGACGCGTCGGGGTCTGCATCGCGACGTCGGGTCCGGGCGCCACCAACCTGGTCACCCCGCTCGCGGACGCGATGCTCGACTCGGTGCCGATCGTCGCGATCACCGGCCAGGTCGGCCGCAAGGCGATCGGGACGGACGCGTTCCAGGAAGCCGACATCTGCGGCATCACGCTGCCGATCACCAAGCACAACATGCTGGTCACCGACCCGGCCGACATCCCGCGCGCGATCGCCGAGGCCTTCCACATCGCGTCGACCGGACGCCCCGGCCCGGTGCTCGTCGACCTCCCGAAGGACGTGCTGCAGGCGCAGACCACGTTCTCCTGGCCGGTCGAGATGGCGCTGCCCGGCTACCGGCCGACGACGAAGCCGCACGGCAAGCAGATCCGCGAGGCCGCCCGGCTGATCGGCGAGGCGCAGCGTCCGGTCCTCTACGTCGGCGGCGGCGTCATCAAGGCCGGCGCCTCGGCCGAGCTGATGGAGCTCGCCCGCGAGACCGGCGCCCCCGTCGTCACCACCCTCATGGCGCGCGGCGCGTTCCCCGACTCGCACCCGCAGAACCTCGGGATGCCGGGCATGCACGGGACGGTCGCCGCGGTCGCGGCGATGCAGCGCTCGGACCTGCTCATCGCGCTGGGCGCGCGGTTCGACGACCGGGTCACCGGCGACCTGTCGACGTTCGCGCCCGACGCGCGCGTCGTGCACGCCGACATCGACCCGGCCGAGATCGGCAAGAACCGGGTCGCCGACGTGCCGATCGTGGGCGACGCCCGCGAGGTCATCGGCGAGCTCACCGCGGCGCTGCGGTCGCGGGAGGGCGAGCGCACCGACCTGACCGCCTGGTGGAACCAGCTCAACGCGTGGCGCGAGACGTTCCCGCTCGGGTACGACGAGCCGGCCGACGGCACGCTCTCGCCGGAGTACGTCATCGAGCGCATCGGGCAGATCGCGGGCCCGGAGGCGATCTACGCGGCGGGCGTCGGCCAGCACCAGATGTGGGCGGCGCAGTTCATCGGCTACGAGCACCCGCGCACGTGGCTCAACTCCGGCGGCGCCGGGACGATGGGCTACGGGGTGCCCGCGGCCATGGGCGCCAAGGTCGGCCTGCCCGACGCCACCGTGTGGTGCATCGACGGCGACGGCTGCTTCCAGATGACCAACCAGGAGCTCGCGACCTGCGCGATCGAGGGCATCCCGATCAAGGTCGCCGTCATCAACAACGGCAACCTGGGCATGGTCCGGCAGTGGCAGACCCTCTTCTACGGGGAGCGCTACTCGAACACCGAGCTCGGCACGCACAAGCACCGCGTGCCCGACTTCGTGATGCTCGCCGAGGCGCTGGGCTGCGAGGGCCTGCGCTGCGAGTCGAAGGACGACGTCGACCGCGTGATCAACCAGGCGATGGCGATCAACGACCGCCCGGTCGTCATCGACTTCACCGTCGGCGCGGACGCGCAGGTCTGGCCGATGGTCGCCGCCGGCACGGGCAACGACCAGATCATGGCCGCGCGCGACATCCGGCCGCTGTTCGACGACCCCGAGGTCGGCGGCGCGGACGAGGTCGTCACGGACATCGAGCGGGAGCAGTGATGAGCACGCACACGCTGTCGGTCCTCGTCGAGGACAAGCCCGGTGTCCTGGCCCGCATCTCGGGCCTGTTCTCCCGGCGCGGCTACAACATCCAGTCCCTCGCGGTCGGCCCGACCGAGGAGCAGGGGATCTCGCGGATGACCATCTGCGTCAGCGTCGAGGAGTTCCCGCTCGAGCAGGTGACGAAGCAGCTCAACAAGCTGGTCAACGTCATCAAGATCGTGGAGCTGGAGCCGGCGACCTCGGTCCAGCGCGAACTGGTCATGCTCAAGGTGCGGGCCGACGCCACCGTGCGCTCGCAGGTGCTCGAGGTGACGCAGATGTTCCGGGCCAAGGTGGTCGACGTCGCCCCCGACGCCGTCACCGTCGAGGCGACCGGCACGGCTGACAAGCTGTCGGCGTTGCGTCGGATGCTCGAGCCCTACGGCATCCGCGAGATCGTCCAGTCGGGGATGGTCGCGCTGGCCCGCGGGCCGCGCGCGATCGCCGCGAATCGTTGAGCAGGACTTCAGGAAGGAAACCGCAGTTCCCATGAGTGTCGAGATCTTCTACGACGCCGATGCCGATCTCTCGATCATCCAGGGCCGCAAGGTCGCCGTGATCGGATACGGCTCCCAGGGCCACGCCCACTCGCTGTCGCTGCGCGACTCGGGCGTCGACGTGCGCATCGGGCTCCCCGAGTCCTCGAAGTCGCGCGCCAAGGCCGAGGAGGAGGGGCTGCGGGTGGTCACGCCGGCCGAGGCCGCCGCCGAGGCCGACCTCATCATGATCCTGGCGCCGGACACCAAGCAGCGGACGATCTACGCCGAGGACATCGCGCCGAACCTCAAGAGCGGCGACGCGATCTTCTTCGGGCACGGCTTCAACATCCGCTACGACCTGATCAAGCCGCCGTCGGACGTCGACGTCGCCATGGTCGCGCCGAAGGGCCCGGGCCACCTGGTCCGCCGCCAGTTCGTCGACGGCAAGGGCGTGCCCTGCCTGATCGCGGTGGAGCAGGACGCCTCCGGCCAGGCCCAGGCGCTCGCGCTCTCCTACGCCTCGGCCATCGGTGGCGGCCGCGCCGGCGTCATCAAGACGACGTTCACCGAGGAGACCGAGACCGACCTCTTCGGCGAGCAGGCCGTGCTCTGCGGCGGCACCTCGGCGCTGGTCCAGGCCGGGTTCGAGACCCTCGTCGAGGCCGGTTACGCCCCGGAGATCGCCTACTTCGAGTGCCTCCACGAGCTCAAGCTGATCGTGGACCTCATGTGGGAGAAGGGCATCTACGGCCAGCGGTACTCCTGCTCGGACACCGCCGAGTACGGCGACCTCACCCGCGGCCCGCGCATCATCAACTCAGCCGTGAAGGACGAGATGCGCCGCGTGCTCACCGAGATCCAGGACGGGTCCTTCGCCCGCGAGTGGATCGCCGAGGACGACAACGGCCGCCCGAACTTCACGAAGCTCGAGGACGAGGGCAAGGCGCACCAGATCGAGCAGGTCGGCGCCAAGCTGCGCGACCTGATGCCGTTCATCCCGAAGCAGGCCCTCTAGTCCCTGCCTCTGGCGGCGGGCGCACCTCACGGGGTGCGCCCGCCGTCGTCGTTCGTGGGCTGGTGCCCCACTGACGATGGCGCGCTGGTCCCACTGGACGCGACCAGACCGCCATCGTCGACCGCGGCCGAACTCGGTTGTCCACAGATCGGTCCGAATGGCCCCTGCGGCCCGTCCCGCGGCTGCACCCTCGTGCTCGTGAGACGAGGACAGTGGGCTGCCCACGTGGCGCGCCTCCGCGAGGCGGCGGAGGACGACGTGATCCACGTCCGGGTGCTCGCGGAGCTGGATGTCCCGGAGAGCACCGTCTACCGGCGGTGCGGGGACGACGGGCCCTGGACACTGATGGCGCCGTCGACGATCAGACTCGGTACCGGGACAGCGACCCGTCGCCAGCTCGCCCGCGCCGGACTCGTCTACGCCGGAGCTGGGGCGGTGCTGTCGGGTCTCGACGGCGCCCGCGCCCATCGGCTCCGACGGGGCGAGCTACCGGACGACGTGCACGTGCTCGTCGCCGCGACCCGACGGGTGCGGTCGGTGCAGGGCATCCGGGTGGAGCGCACCCACCGGCCTCCGTCGCCCTGGACCAGGGACGGGTTGACCGTGGCCCCGATGGAGCGGTGTGTGATCGACGCCGTCCGCGGGATGACCGACCGCGCGGACGTCGCGGCCGTGCTGACCGAGCCGGTGCAGCGTCGGATGCTGCTGGTCGACTCGCTCCGCGCCGAACTCGAGGCGGGTCCCCGGGCCGGCAGTGCACTGCCACGAACGGTGCTGCAGGCCGTGGAGGCGGGAGCGCGGTCGGCGGCGGAGGTCGACTTCCACGACTGGTGGCTCGAGCGGCCCGCCCTCGCCCGGCACCGGATTCTCTTCAACGTGCGGCTGTACTGCGCGGGCGTGTTCCTCGGTATCGCCGACGGTTATCTCCCGGAGGTCGGGGCCGTTCTGCCCATCGACTCCGTGGAGCAGCACTTCATGACTCCCCAGCAGGTGGCGGAGACCGAGCGGCAGCACCGTGCCTACCGGTCGGCCGGGCTCCACGTGTACGGGATCCGACCGGGCCGTCTGCGGGGAGACGCGATGGGCCTGGAGCGGGACGTCCTCGACGCCGTCGGGATCGCCGAGCACCTGCCGACGGCCGCCGTGCTGTGGACGCCCGACCTGCCGTCCGGCCGGACCGCCGGTGACGATGGCGGTCTGCACGCATCCAGTGGGAGCAGCGGTACATCGTCGGGGGTCGGCTGAGGCCGGGGTGAGGTCCGGGTCACACCCAGCGGTCCCCGGCGATGTGGTCTACGGCACCATGAGCGCCGCGCACCGCCGCCGACCCCGGGGAGAAGCATGCCCAAGCCCGTCGTCCTGATGGCCGAGAAGCTCGCCGCGTCGACGCTGGAGGTGTTCGGCGACGAGGTGGAGGTCCGCCAGGTCGACGGCACCGACCGGGCGGCGCTGCTCGAGGCCGTGGCCGACGCGGACGCACTGCTGGTCCGCAGCGCCACCCAGGTCGACGCCGAGGTGTTCGCCGCACAGCGCCACCTCACGGTCGTCGGGCGGGCCGGCGTGGGGTTGGACAACGTCGACGTGCCCGCGGCGACGGCCGCCGGCGTGATGGTGGTGAACGCGCCCACCAGCAACATCGTGTCGGCCGCGGAGCACGCCCTCGCCCTGCTGCTCGCCACCGCCCGGCACATCCCCGCCGCCGACGCCGCCCTGCGCCGCGGGGAGTGGGCGCGCAGCCGGTACGGCGGCGTCGAGATCCAGGGCAAGACGGTCGGCGTCATCGGGCTGGGCAAGATCGGCCAGCTGTTCGCGAGCCGCATCAAGGCGTTCGACACCCACGTCATCGCGTACGACCCGTACCTGCCCGCGAGCCGCGCGGCCCAGCTGGGCATCGAGCTCGTCGAGCTGGACGACCTGCTGGCCCGCGCCGACATGATGACGATCCACCTGCCGAAGACCCCGGAGACGCAGGGCCTGATCGGCAAGGAGGCGCTGGCGCGCACGAAGCCCGGCGTGATCGTGATCAACGCGGCGCGCGGCGGGTTGGTCGACGAGGAGGCGCTGGCCGAGGCGATCCGCTCCGGCCACGTCGCGGGCGCGGGCGTGGACGTCTACGTCACCGAGCCGACCACGCAGAGCCCGCTCTTCGAGCTCGAGCAGGTCACCGCCACGCCACACCTCGGGGCCTCCACCGCCGAGGCGCAGGACCGGGCCGGCACCGACGTCGCGCACTCCGTGCTGAAGGCCCTGCGCGGCGACTTCGTGCCGGACGCGGTCAACGTGCAGGGCGGCGCGGTCGGCGAGGAGGTCCGGCCGTGGCTCGGCGTCACGCAGAAGCTCGGCACGCTGCTCTCCACCCTCGTCGGCCAGCCCGACGCCATCACGGTCGAGGTGCGCGGCGAGCTCGCGCACGAGGACGTCGGGGTGCTGGAGCTCGCGGCGCTGCGCGGGGTGTTCGGCGAGGTCGTCGACGAGCCGGTCACGTTCGTCAACGCTCCGGCCCTGGCCGCGGAGCGCGGCGTCAGCGTCACCGTGGAGACGGCGACCGAGAGCCCGAACCACCGCAGCGTGGTCACGCTGCGCGCCGGCCACACGACGGTCTCCGGCACGCTCACCGGCACCGACCAGGTGGAGAAGCTGGTCGAGATCAACGGCCGCTCGTTCGACCTGCGCGCCGAGGGCCACGTCCTGCTCGTCGAGTACACCGACCGGCCCGGCGCGATGGGGCTCGTCGGCACCCGGCTGGGGGAGTCCGACATCAACATCGAGGCCGCCCAGCTCTCCCAGACCCGCGACCGGGGCTCCTCGGTCATGCTCCTGCGCGTCGACCGGGCGGTCCCGGACGAGGTGCTGGCCCCGATCGGGAGTGCGCTCGACGCGCGAACCACCCGTTTGATCCCGTTCGGCTGAGGTGTCGATCGGGCACCTCGGTGCCCGACACATCCCATGGAGTGATCCGGTGAGGAGTCCCACCGACACGCGCGGTAGCCTCCACCGCAGGTGAGCCCGGTCGCACCATCGAGGTCGGCCCGTCGGGGGAGGAAGACTGGACATGCGACTCGCGGTGGTGCCCGGAGACGGGATCGGACCCGAGGTCACCAACGAGGCCCTCAAGGTCCTCTCCGAGCTGGCCCCGCAGATCGAGTCGACGCACTACGACCTCGGCGCCGCCCGCTGGCACTCCACCGGCGAGCTGCTGCCCGAGTCGGTGCTCACCGAGCTGCGCGAGCACGACGCCATCCTCCTCGGCGCCGTGGGCGACCCGTCGGTGCCCAGCGGCATCCTCGAGCGGGGCCTCCTGCTGCGCCTGCGCTTCGAGCTCGACCACCACGTCAACCTGCGCCCGGCCCGGCTCTACCCCGGTGTCCGCGGGCCGCTGTCCGCCCAGCCGGAGATCGACCTCGTCGTCGTCCGCGAGGGCACCGAGGGCCCGTACGCCGGCACCGGCGGCCTGCTCCGCAAGGACACCCCGCAGGAGATCGCGACCGAGGTCAGCATCAACACGGCCTTCGGCGTGGAGCGTGTCGTCCGCGACGCCTTCACCCGCGCCGCGAACCGCCCGCGCCGAAAGCTGACGCTGGTGCACAAGACCAACGTCCTCACCCACGCCGGCTCGCTGTGGTCGCGGGTGGTGGAGGAGGTCTCGCTCGAGCACCCGGACGTCTCGGTCGACTACCAGCACGTCGACTCCACGACGATCCACCTGGTCACCGACCCGTCGCGCTACGACGTGATCGTCACCGACAACCTCTTCGGCGACATCCTCACCGACCTCGCGGCCGCGGTCACCGGCGGCATCGGCCTCGCGGCGTCGGGCAACCTCGACGTCTCCCGCGCCAACCCGAGCATGTTCGAGCCGGTGCACGGCAGCGCGCCCGACATCGCCGGCAAGGGCATCGCCGACCCGACGGCGGCCGTCCTCTCCGTCGCGCTGCTGCTCGACCACCTCGGCGAGCCCGAGCTGGCCCGGCGCGTCGAGGCCGCGGTCGCGTTCGACCTCGCGACCCGCGACCACCAGAACCCGGGCGGCACCAGCGCGGTCGGCGACCGGCTCGCCGCCCTGGTCTCCAGCGCCGCCGGGACCCGCTCGCTCGCCTGAGCCGATGGGCCGCTGGTCCCTCGACGACGCCCTCGCCCTGCTCTGGGGCGCGGGCGGCCTCGTCGTCGCGGGCTACTTCCTGTACCTCGCGTTCGGCCCCGGCAGCGTCGGCACCCCGTGGCCGCTCGTCGGTCTCGCCGTCGTCGTCCTGATCGGGTTCTCGATCGTCGCGGTCCGCCACCGCCGGGCTGCGAACGAGGCCCGTGCGCAGCAGGAGTCCGGTCCCGTCTCCGGCTGGCGGATCCCCGCTCCGCTCCCCGATCTCGGGCCGCTCCCGGTCCGGGCGGAGACCCCGGAGGTCCAGGAGACCCTAGAGCGCCCGCCGCCGCCCGAGCTCTCGCCCGAGGGCCGTGCGGAGCTCGCCCGCGTCGTCGGGATCCTCGACCGCGCGGGTCTCTTCCGCCCCCGCACCCCGCGGCCGGTCGACCTGATGGAGTCCGTGGCCGACGCGGGCGAGCCGGTCACCGCCTACAGCGTGCTGTCCGCGCTGTGGGAGGGCGGCTACTACCACCCGGGGTTCGAGACCGACGACCACCTCGCCGCCCTCGCCTTCCACGACAGCCACGTCGAGCAGTTCGCCGACGACCTCCGTGAGCAGGTCGCCGACCTCGCCCGGCTCACCGGCGCGGAGATCACGGTCGAGCACCTCGACGTCGGCGACCGGCGCACCGAGCTGACCGTGACCGTGGTCGGGAACACCATCGAGCTCGCCTGGGCCAGCCACCCGAAGTACCTCTCGACGGTGCTGCACGCGGCCGTGGCGCGGGCGCTGCCCGAGGTGCAGCTGGCGTGGACGTGGTCGGACCAGGGTGCGTGGTTGGCCGTGCCGCGCACCGATCTCGCCGCGCTGAACGCCGAGCTGGGACGGGCCGGGGACTGGACGCTCGTGGCGGACGAGGAGCCGGTGGCGGCCGGAGAGGTCGTCGTCCCGCGCGACTAGGGTGGTCGCCGTGCGTCTCGCCCGGATCGCCCACGCCGACGGTGTCTCCTTCGCCGCCCTCCAGTCGCCCACCACCGCCGGTGGCAGCCCGGAGGGAGGCGACGTCTGCGCGGAGATCGCGGAGCACCCCTTCGGCGACCCGACCTTCACCGGCCGCACCTGGCCGCTCGCGGACGTCCGGCTGCTCGCGCCGATCCTGCCGTCGAAGGTGGTGTGCATCGGCAAGAACTACGCCGAGCACGTCGCGGAGATGGGCGGCGGCGACGCCCCCGCCAACCCGCTGATCTTCATGAAGCCCTCGACCAGCGTGATCGGTCCCGGCCTGCCGATCCTGCGTCCCGCGGACTCCGAGCGCGTGGACTACGAGGGCGAGCTCGCCGTCGTGATCGGGCAGCCCTGCCGCGACGTGCCCGAGGCGCGGGCGAAGGACGTGGTGCTCGGCTACACCGTCGCGAACGACGTCACGGCGCGCGACCTGCAGTCCGCCGACGGGCAGTGGACCCGCGCCAAGGGCTACGACACCTTCTGCCCGCTCGGCCCGTGGATCGAGACGCAGCTCGACCCGTCCGACCTCGCAATCGAGACGACGCTCGACGGTGCCTCGGTGCAGAAGTCGCGCACGAGCATGCTCATCCACGGCATCGAGAAGCAGATCGCCTACATCTCGCGGGTGATGACGCTGCTGCCCGGCGACACCATCCTCACCGGCACCCCCGCCGGCGTCGGCCCGATGGTCGACGGGCAGACGGTCTCGGTGACCGTCGAGGGCATCGGCACGCTCACGAACCCGGTCCGGGATCGCTGATGGGCGAGCGCAGCGACGGGGGACAGCACTGATGGCTCGCAAGCGCGGCGGGGACGCGGCCGAGTCGACCTCGCAGGACTGGGTGGCGACGCTCGCCGACGACGTCGTCGCGAAGGCCGAGCCGGGGCGCACCATCATCTGCGCCTCCGGGCTGAGCCCGTCCGGCCCGATCCACCTGGGGAACCTGCGCGAGGTCCTCACGCCGCACCTGGTCGCCGACGAGATCCGCCGCCGCGGCATCCCGTGCGAGCACGTCATCTCCTGGGACGACTTCGACCGCTACCGCCGCGTGCCGAAGGGCGTCGAGGGCATCGACGACTCGTGGGCCGAGCACATCGGCAAGCCGCTGACGGCGGTCCCCGCGCCGCGCGGCAGCGAGCACCCGAACTGGGCCGAGCACTTCAAGGCCCCGATGATCGCGGCGCTCGACGAGCTCGGGGTGCCGTTCCGCGGCATCTCGCAGACGCAGATGTACACCTCCGGCGCCTACGTGACGCAGACGCTGCTCGCGATGCGCGAGCGCTCGCGGATCGACGCGGTGCTGGGTCGGTTCCGGACGAAGAAGACCGCCACCGCCGAGGACGAGGGTCCCGACGACGAGGCCGTCGGCTCGGCCACGGGCGAGTACTTCCCGTACAAGCCGTTCTGCTCGGCGTGCGGCAAGGACGACACCACGATCGTCGCCTACGACGACGACTCGACCGAGATGAGCTTCACCTGCGCCTGCGGGTCGTCGGAGACGGTGCTGCTCTCCGAGTTCACCCGCGGCAAGCTGGTGTGGAAGGTCGACTGGCCCATGCGCTGGGCCTACGAGGGCGTCGACTTCGAGCCGAGCGGGGTCGACCACTCGTCCCCGGGCTCGTCGTACGAGGTCGGTGGCCTGCTCGTCTCCGAGATCTTCGGCGGACGGCAGCCGATCGGCCCGATGTACGCGTTCGTCGGCATCTCGGGGCAGGCGAAGATGTCGTCGTCGAAGGGCGGCGTGCCGACCCCGTCGTCGGCGCTCGAGGTGTTCGAGGCGCCGTTGCT
The DNA here is from genome assembly GCF_050955885.1 of Actinomycetospora sp. CA-084318. NCBI lineage: Bacteria > Bacillati > Actinomycetota > Actinomycetes > Pseudonocardiales > Pseudonocardiaceae > Actinomycetospora > Actinomycetospora sp. CA-084318. The sequence continues at coordinate 4,542,368 of NZ_CP192098.1, read as the reverse complement.
GCGCTGGCTCTACGCCCGCCGCCGTCCGAACCAGGCGATCAAGGTCGCGTTCGACGCCGAGCTCTCCCGGCTCTACGACGAGTGGGACGCGCTCGCGCGCAAGGTCGCGGGTGGCACGGCGCCGCCGATCGAGGCCCTCGGGCACGCACGCTCGGTCGCGACGGCGGAACGGTCGTTGCCGACGACGCCGCAACCGGTCTCCTTCCGGACCCTCACCTCCGTCGTCGACGTGACCACCGGCGACCCGCAGCAGCTCGGCCGCATCCTCACCGGCCTGGTGTCGAGCGACCCGGAGGAGCCGGTCACCCTCGACGACCTGCGCCCGCGACTGGACCGCGCGGAGGCGTGGGTCGAGCACTACATGCCGGAGGAGTCGCACACCCGGCTGCTCGCGGCCCCGGACGCCGAGCTGCTCGCCTCGCTGGACGACACCGACCGGGAGTCGCTGCGGCTGCTGCTCGACGGGCTGGAGCAGGACTGGTCGCTCGAGGGCCTCACCACCCTCGTCTACGGGGTGCCGAAGCAGCAGGCCGGCCTGCCGCTCGACACGAAGCCGACCGACGAGCTGAAGGCCGCCCAGCGTCGGTTCTTCGTGCTGCTCTACCGGCTGCTCGTCGGCTCGGAGACCGGCCCGCGGCTCCCTACGCTGCTGCTCGCGGCGGGTCCGGAGGCGGTGCGGCGCCAGGTGGCTTCGCCTCGTGAGTAGTTGTGACGGCCATACCCGTCACAAGTACTCACAGGTGCTCACACCCTGAGCTCGTGATCGCCGTAGGAGTGCGACTCCTCGCGCGGGTGCCCGATCAGCACCGTCCGGTGCGGCCGGTCGGACAGCGCCTCGGCGAGCACGCGGGCGGACGTCCCCTCGAGGTAGGGCTCGACCATCGTCACCGTGGGGGTCGGCCCGGCCGCGGCGCGTAGTCCGGCGGCGTCGAAGGGCCGGACCGTGGACGTGTAGAGCACGGTCGCGCCGCGGAACCGGTCGGCGGCCAGGACGCGGTCGAGGGTCGGGCCGACGGCGACGACGACGTCGTCGGGGGAGCCCTCCCGGATCGTCTGCAGCCCGGTGCCGTGGTGCGGCGCCGCGTTGGTCTCGTCCGACAGTCGGACATAGACCCGATCGGTGCCGCAGATCGAGCCGTGGACGAGGCGGTACGCCTCCTCCGGGTGTCCGGGCACGTGGATCGTCCAACCCGGGAGGGTGTCGACGACCGCGACGTCCTCGGGCGCCTCGTGGGTCCGGCCGATCCCTGACTGGTCGTAGGAGCCGCCGATCGAGACCAGCACCGCGCCGACGTCCTGGTGACCGAGGTCGAGCTTGAGCGACTCGTAGGGCCGCTCGACCAGGAACGGCGCGTAGGAGTGCACCACCGGACGCAGCCCGGTGAGCGCGAGACCGCCGGCGACGCCCACCATCAGCTGCTCGCGGATACCGACGTTGACCACGTGGCCGGGGTGGCGCCGGGCGACCTCCCGGACCGGCTCGGCGCCGGCGGAGATGTCGGCGAGGACGAGGACGGTGCGCTCGTCGGTGTCGATGGCGTCGGCGGTGGCCTGGAGGAAGGCCTCGCGCATCGTGGCCGCGGACAGTCTCGTCGTCATGATGGTCATCCCTTCGGCTCGACGACGGCGACGACCGCGAGGGGCCGGTCGTCGTGCGCGGCGGTGAGGGCGGTCTCCAGGACGTCGTGGTCGCGGCCGTCGACGGTGATCGCGCGCCAGCCCTCGACGAGGAACAGCTCGGCGAGATCGCCGCGGTGGGTGGCCGACGCGTTGTCGACGACGACCGCCGTCAGGTTCGCCATCCCGGAGCGCCCCGCGTAGGCGATCGCCTCGTGGTTGGAGCCCTCGTCGAGCTCGGCGTCACCGACGAGGACGAACACCCGCGGCGTCGTCAGGTTCCGCAGCCGCAGGCCGAGCGCGGTCCCGACGGCGAGCGGGAGCCCGTGCCCGAGCGACCCCGACCCGATCTCGACGCCCGGCACGAGCACGCGGTCGGGGTGCAGGCCGAGCCGGGAGCCGGGTCGTGCCCAGGTCGCGAGCTCGGCCTCGTCGAGGAACCCGTGGGCGGCGAGCACGGCGTAGTACGCCATCGGCCCGTGGCCCTTGGAGAGCAGGAACCGGTCGCGCACCGGGTCCTCGGGGTGGGCGGGGTCGACGCGCAGCACGCGGTCGTAGAGCACGTGCAGCACGTCCAGGGTGGAGGTGGCCGCGGCCGAGTGCTTCTCGTCGCCGGTCATCAGCGACATCAGCCGGTACAGCTCGGCCGGGTCGGTGGGAGGTCGCACGGTGGTCATGACGACGACCGTGCAACCTCCACGTCAGTTGAGGTCAAGGTGGCTTCGCCTCGTGAGTACTGGTGACGGCGATACCCGTCACACGTACTCACGGGTGCTCACCGGAACAGACCCCCGAGCGCGCCGCCGACACCGGCCTCCTGGCCGCTGCCCTGACCGGCCATCATGTCGAGCGGGACCTCCTCGCACGGCTGGACGATGACGAAGCCGCGGCCGCCGAAGGCCATCGTGTACGCCTCGCCGGTGGTGCGGCCCATCAGCGTCTTCAGCCCGAACTGCTCGGCGCGGTGCACCCCGACCTGCAGGCCGGCCGACCACGCGATCGCCGCCTGCGGGTCCGCGTAGGTCGGGGCGTCGACGGTGAGCACCACGGGCGTGCCCTTGCAGGTGATCGCGAGCCGGCCCTGGCCGCGGAAGACGCAGTTGAACAGGCCCGCCCCGCCCATCGACCCGGCGCCGGACACCATCTGGATGTCATAGGACAGGGAGGAGTCGAACGCGAGCACGTTCTTGCCGTTGATGGTGAGCGCGTCGTTCGGGCCCTCGAGGTCGATGAGGTGCACGTCGGACGCGGCGTTGGCGAGGAACACGTCGCCGCGGCCGGTCACCTTCATCAGCGGGACGCCCTCGCCGGTGAGCTTCTGCTTGAGGAAGTTGCCGATCCCGCCGGAGCCCTTGGCCTCGAACCGCACGTCGCCCTGGTAGGCGACCATCGACCCCTGCCGGGCCATGGCCTCGCCGTTGAGCTCGATCTTGAGCATCTTCGAGTTCTGCAGCCGCAGTCCCGGCTGGGCCGACTCCTGCTCCTGGTTCTCGGGGGCGAAGAGGTTGCTGCGCACGGCCGTCTCCTGGTCACTCGGGGTGAGATGCTGCCCGGTGTCCGGGCGAGATCATCCTCGCGGCGGACACGAACGGACAACGAGGGGGACAACCCCCAGAGTTCCCCGGGAAACCCCTCGCGCGCGTCTCGGGGTCGCCCGGAGACTTACCGCGTGGACGACGTGACCCGCACGCTCTCGACGTTCCTGCCGGGCGGCCGGCTGGACCGGCTGCCGGCGCGCTGGGAACGGAAGCGGATCGTGCTCCGCCACGTCGCCGAGACCCGCTTCGACCCGGATTCGGTCTACACCGAGCGCGAGGTCGACGACGTCCTCGCCGCACTCTGCGACGGCGGCAGCGCCGACCGCGTCACCGTGCGGCGGCTGTTGGTCGACCTGCACCTCCTGCGGCGCGAACACGGCCGCTACTGGGTCGACGCGGAGACCTTCGACCTCGTCGGGCCGTGATCATCGAGCACCCTCGGACGGCCGGATCGTCGTCCGGCCGCCGAGGGTGCTCGCCCGGTCAGCGGGGCGAGGCGAAGACGATGACGTTGTCCTCGTAGGAGCGCACGGTGCGGTCGAACGGCCCGCCGCAGGTGACCAGCCGCAGCGACGGACCCGCCGTCGGGCCGTAGACCGCCTGCGTGGGGAAGGCGTCCTTGTCGACGGTCTCCACCCGGTCCACCGCGAACCGCGCGACGGTGCCGTCGCTGCGCGGCACGTCGATCGGGTCGCCCGGCTTCAGGTCCTTGAGGTTCCAGAACACGCCCGGCCCGCGCCACGAGTCGACGTGGCCGACCAGCACCGCCGGCCCGGTGTCCCCGGGCGTCGAGCCGAACCAGCCGACGTCGTGCGGGGTGGCCGGCGCCTGCAGCTCGCCGTCCCGGTCGAGTCCGAGGGTTCCGATCTCGGGGGCGTCGATCCCCGCCGCCGGCACCACGAGGCCCGACGGCCGCACCGGGCTGGTCGGGGCGCCCCACCCGGGGAGGTCCGGCGCGGCCGGAGCCGCCGGAGCGCCGAGGGCGGCGCCGTCGGCGAAGGAGGTCGCCATCCCGCCGAAGCCGGCCGGCACGCCACCCTTCGGGGTCGGCCGTGCAGTCGTTCCCGACGACGGCGCGGTGCCGGTGGGCGGGGTGGTGGTCGTCGACGGGGCCGGGGTGGTCGTGGGCGGGGCCGAGGTGGTGGTGGGCGGGACCGTGGTCGTGGGCGCCGGGGTGGTCGGGGCCGGCGTGCTCGGCTGCGCCGGGGCAGCCGGCGGTGCCGCCTGGGCGGGAGCGGGCGCCGGGGCCTGGGGTGCGGGCGCCTGCGGAGCCGGGGCCTGGGGCGCCGCGGGAGCCGGCGAGGCCGGGGCGGGCGCGGGCGACTGGGCCTGCGGGGCGGCAGGTGACTGCGGAGCCGCGGGCGACTGCGGGGCGGCGGGTGACTGCGGGGCGGCGGGGGACTGCGGGGCGGCGGGCGACTGCGGAGCGGCCGGGGCCTGGGGTGCGGCGGGGGACTGCGGGGCCACCGGCGACTGCGGAGCCGCGGGTGCCTGCGGGGCGGCCGGCGACTGCGGGGCGGCGGCCGGCGAGAACAGGTCGGCGGCGTCGGGGACGGCGGTGACGGTGAGGGCGCCCTGTGCGTCGCGGGACACGACGACCGTGTTCACCGAGGTGCTCGAGACCGGGAGGGTCGCGGTGGCGGTGCGGCCCGACGTCGTCGTGACGTCCATCGTCCAGCTCCGGGAGTCGACCTCCGCGTACGGGGAACCGGCCCCGTAGAAGACGTTGGTCGCGATCGGCCCGCCGCCCTGGGCGGTGACGCTGATCGGGCCGACCCCGTCGGCGGCGGAGATGACGCGGACGTAGGCCTTGCCGGGGGTGGCGAGCTGGGTGCCGTCGGAGAGGACCTCGGCCTGCGGGGTGCCGTCCGGGCCGACGTCGACGAACGCCGCCGTCTGGGCGGTCCGTGCCCCGACCTCGACGTTGGCGGTCAGGGCCGGCGCGGACGTCGGGGCCGCCCCGGCGGGGCGGGCGGACAGCGTGTACGTGCCGGGAGCGGCGGTGAGGTAGTTCGAGAGCGTGCGGTAGGTGACGTCCGAGGCCACCTTCGTCTCCGGCAGCCCCGGACCGCTGACGTACATGTCGACCGCGCCGGTCGAGGGGGAGAGGTGCGCGACGCGCAGCACACCCTGGTTCCCGGTCGGCGGCGCGGTGAGCTGCGCCGGCAGCAGCGGGGTCATGAACGCCGCGGGCACCACCGTGAGCGGGACCAGGGACGGGGACGGCGGCGGGTTGAGCGCCGCGACGAGCGGGGAGACGGTCCGGATCGGCAGCGTCGGCGCGGCGAGCGCGACCGGCGGGACGGCCGTCGTGGCGCCGACCGAGACCGAGGGCAGCTGCACCCCGGAGGACGACACCGAGGTCGATCCGACGCCGACCGACGGCAGCGAGACGGGACCGGCCTGCGTGGATCCCACCGACACCGAGGGCAGCTGGGCGCCGGAGGACGACGCCGTCGTGGACCCGACGCCGACCGACGGCAACGAGACGGGACCGGCCTGGGTCGAGCCGGCCGACACCGACGGCAGCTGCGCTCCGGAGGGCGACACCTCGGTGCTACCGAGGCCGAGCGACGGCGTCGAGACGGGGCCGACCGTCGCAGAGGGGACCGTCACCGCGGGGAGCTGCAGGGTCGGGCTCTGCGACGCCGGGGGCGTGACCGTGAGCTCGCGCAGCACCCGGCCGGTCGAGGACGAGCCCGACGAGGACGACGAGGAGGAGTCCTTCGACGACGTGGAGGAGGTGCTCCCCTCCGACGAGGACGACGACCTCTCGGAGGACTCCTTCGACGAGGAGGACTCCTTCGACGAGGAGGACTCCTTCGACGAGGAGGACGACGAGCCACCGGTCAGCTCCCGCACGAGCCCGGACAGCCCGCCGGACCCGCCCGACCCGCCGTCGGACCCCGAGGAGTCCTCGTCGGCGACGGTGAGCACCGGGCCCGAGGCGAGCACCGTGGGGGGTGGGGCCTGCGAACACACCGCCACGCCGATGCCGAGGGTGGACACCACCGCCAGTGCGGTCGCCGTGCTCGCGGCCTTCATCCGTCACTCCCGAGGTCACTGGTCCGAACAGGTGTCACTCATTCGTGGAAACGACCTCGGACGGTTCGCGTGACGCGGAACAGGTGCGTGACGCGGACGACGCCGCGCACCGAGCGGTCGGGGCGGGCACGATCGTCGTCATGGTCGAGACCCGGGCCCTCCCGCTGGACGGCATCCTCGTCGTGTCCTGCGAGCAGGCGGTGGCCGCTCCGCTGGCGACCCGCCACCTCGCCGACCTCGGCGCCCGGGTGATCAAGGTCGAACGGCCCGGTCGGGGCGACTTCGCGCGCGACTACGACACGACGGTGAACGGCCTCTCCAGCCACTTCGTCTGGCTGAACCGGTCGAAGGAGTCGGTGACGGCCGACCTCAAGGACGCCGAGCAGCTCGGCCGCGTGCGGGAGCTGATCGCGCAGGCCGACGTCTTCGTGCAGAACTTCGCCCCGGGCGCGGCCGAACGCCTCGGTCTCGGCGCCGCGGACCTGCGGCGCGAGCACCCGCGGCTGATCCACTGCAGCATCTCGGGCTACGGCTCGTCGGGGCCCTACCGCGACGCCAAGGCCTACGACGCGCTGATCCAGGCCGAGACCGGGCTCGTCTCCGTCACCGGCACCGAGGAGTTCCCGGCGAAGGCGGGCATCCCCGCGGCCGACATCGGCGCCGGCATGTACGCCTTCTCCGGCATCCTCGGCGCGCTCTACGACCGCGAGCGCACGGGGGAGGGCACCACCTTCGAGGTCAGCCTGTTCGACGCGCTGAGCGAGTGGATGGGCTTCCCGCTGCACTACGCCGCGGGCAGCGGGACGGCGCCCGTCCGGGCGGGGACCAGCCACGCCGCGATCGCGCCCTACGGCTCCTTCGCCGCCGGGGACGGGCAGGAGGTCGTGCTGTCCGTCCAGAACGACCGCGAGTGGCGACGCTTCTGCCAGGTCGTGCTCGGTGACGCGACGGTCGCGGACGACCCGCGCTTCGTCACGAACTCCGACCGCATCGAGCACCGCCCGGCCCTGCACGAGGCGATCGACGCGGTCCTGCGCGATCTCACCGGTGACCAGTTCGTCGAGCGCCTCGAGGCGGCGGGGATCGCGAACGCCCGCCGCCGCACGCTCGACCAGGTGCTGACGCACCCGCAGCACGAGGAGCGCGGCCGGTTCGTCGAGGTCGGCACGCCCCGCGGCCCGATCCGCACGCTGCTGCCGCCCATCACGTTCCTCGACGGGCGGCAGCCGCGCATGGACCCGGTTCCCGACGTCGGGCCGCAGGTCTAGGTCGCCGCCACGAGCGAGCGGCACTCTCGCAGCATCTATCCGCGCGAAAGTGCCGCTCGCTCGGAACGGGACTCAGTCGACGGACTCCTCGACGTCGATGCCCAGCGGACGAGTGAGGCCCCAGACCAGGAAGATCGCGGCCACGACGAGCAGGCCGATCCCGGTCCACAGGTTGATCGAGAGGCCCGCGGCCCGGGCGAGCTGCTCGGGCCCGTCGAGCAGGCCGCGGATCACCAGGACGACCCCGTAGACGCCCATGAGGGCGCCGATGACGTAGCGCAGGTCGAACAGTCGCTGCATGCGGCTGCCGGTCTCGACCGTGGTCTGCGGCCGACCGGGCTGCACCGGTTCGCTCATGATGACCTCCCGCTCAGGCGAAGACGATGTTGAGGACGACGGTCAGCGCGAGGGCGAGACCGCCCAGCAGCACCGGCTTGCGGTACCAGACGCGCTCCTTGGGCTGGCGCAGCGTCGGGACCACACCGTCGGGGCCGGGCACGCCGTAGACGATGCCCGCGAGGCGCTCCGGCTCGGGCTTCGCGGTGGCCAGCGAGACCACCACGGTGACCACCACGTCGACGACGAACGCGGCGCCGGCCTGGTAGAAGCTCGTCGCGATGCCGGAGCCGAAGTCGACGACGCCCGCCTCCGCGAGGACGAACACGAGCGTGCCGGCGAGGACACCGGTGAGCAGGCCGGTGAAGCCGCCCCAGCCGCTCGTGCGCTTCCAGAACATGCCGAGGATGAAGGTCGCGAAGATCGGGGCGTTGAAGATCCCGAACAGCGACTGCAGGTAGGTCATGATGTTGTTGAAGTCGGCGGCGAGCAGCGCGGTGAAGATCGCGATGACGACGCCGACGGCCGTGACCACCCGGCCCGCGTTGAGGTAGTAGCGGTCGCTGCGGCCCTTCGCGAGATAGGGCTGGAGCAGGTCGTAGGTGACCACCGTGTTCAACGAGGACACGTTCGCCGCCACGCCCGCCATGAACGAGGCGAACAGGCCGGTCAGGGCGATGCCGAGGACGCCCTCGGGGAGCAGCTGGCCGATCAGCGCCGGGATGGCGTCGTTGTACTCGAGGCCGCCGGCGGCGTCGTTGCCGAAGTTCGGGATGGCGACGAGCGCGACGAGGCCGGGGATGATCGTCACGGCGGGGATCAGGATCTTCGGGAAGGCCGCGATGAGCGGGGTGCGCTGGCTGGCCGACCGGTCCTTCGCCGAGAGCGCGCGCTGGATCTCGGCGAAGTTCGTCGTCCAGTAGCCGAAGGAGAGCACGAAGCCGAGGCCGAGGACGATCGAGATCCAGTTCGCGCCGATCGGGTTCGTGACGTCGCCGATCCCGGTGCCCTGCCAGGCGTGCAGGCCGCCCTCGCCGAGCGCGGAGGCCGTCACCTTGTCGGCCAGCGCGGAGAAGCCGCCGACGTGGCGGACGGCGACGATCGCGAGCGGGATGAGTCCGGCGAGGATGACGAAGAACTGCAGCACCTCGCCGTAGATCGCCGACCCGAGCCCGCCGAAGCCGATGTAGACGAGCACCACGGCGGCCGAGACGACGATGCCGAGGAACTCCGGCCACCCCAGCAGGGCGTTCAGCACGATCGCGAGCGCGTACAGGTTCACGCCCGCGATCAGCACCGACGCGACCGCGAAGACGATCGCGTTGAGCACGTGGGTGTAGTTGCCGAACCGCAGCTTGAGGAACTCCGGCACCGACCGGACCTTGGAGCGGTAGTAGAACGGCATCATCACGATGCCGAGGAAGACCATCGCCGGGACGGCGCCGATCCAGTAGTAGTGCACGGTCGCGACGCCGTACTCGGCGCCGTTGGCGGCCATGCCGATGATCTCCGTCGCGCCCAGGTTGGCGGCGACGAAGGCGAGACCGGTGACCCAGGCGGGCAGCGAGCGGCCGGCGAGCAGGAAGTCGGCGCTGGTGCCGACGGCCCGGCGCGCGACCACGCCGATGCCCAGCACGACGACGAAGTAGAGGGCCAGGAGGGTGTAGTCCAGCCATCCTGGGGTCAGGCGCAGCATCGCGACCTCTCGGGCGGTCCGGGGTTCCGTGAAGGTTCCCGTGAACGTTATCGTTAGCTGGCGCACACTGTGCGTCCGGAGTCGCCGGACGTCAAGAGGGCATGAAGGGACGGGCGGATGACGGGCGAGGACGATCAGCGGAGGCCCACGGCCGACAGCGCGGCCGGCGCCGGGGCCGCGTACGGCACGATGCCCGGGCTCGTCGTCGAACCGGAGACCCTGCCCGACGGCCGGTCGATCACCTACTTCACGGCGGGGGACTCGCGCCGGTGAGCGAACGCCGCTACGACCCCACCCACGACGAGTGGGTCACCTTCGCCACCCACCGGCAGGACCGCACCTACAAGCCGGCCACCGCGGACTGCCCGCTCTGCCCCACGCACCCGGGCGGCCCGGAGACCGAGATCCCGCGCGAGCACTTCGAGATCGCGGTGTTCGACAACCGCTTCCCGTCGCTGTCGACGACCCCGCCGGCCCCCGACGTCGCGGGCACCGACCTCGTCCCGGTCGAGCCCGCGTACGGCCACTGCGAGGTGGTCGTGTTCACCGACGACCACGAGGCGACGCTGGCCTCGGTCGGGGAGCGCCGCATCCGGCTGCTCGTCGACGCGTGGGCGCACCGCTTCCGCGCGCTGGCCGCGGACCCGAGGATCGGCTACGTGCTGCCGTTCGAGAACAAGGGCGAGGCCGTGGGTGTGACGCTGCACCACCCGCACGGCCAGATCTACGCCTACCCCGACGTCCCGCCGCGACCCGCCCGCGAGCAGCGCGCGGCCCGCCACCACCGCGACCGCACGGGCCGGTGCGTGTTCTGCGACGTCGTGGCGCAGGAGCGGGGCGGGCCGCGCGTCGTCGTCGAGGGGAGGCACTTCCTCGCCGCGGTGCCGCCGTGGGCGCGCTTCCCCTACGAGGTCGACGTCTGGGCGCACGACCACGTCGGCACGCTGCCCGAGCTCGACGCCGCGGCGCGCGACGACCTCGCGCGCGTCCTCGCCCGGGTGCTCGCGGGCTACGACGAGTACTTCGGCTTCCGGACGTCCTACCTGCTCGGCGTCCACTCGGCGCCGGTGAACGTTCCCGACGACGAGCGCGGGCTCGGCCACCTGCACCTCGAGATCTGCCCGCCCCACCGCGGCGGCGGGAAGCTCAAGTACCTGGCCGGCTCCGAGACGTTCGGGGGTGCGTTCCTCACCGACGTCGCCCCGGAGGTCGCCGGGCCGCGGCTGCGCGACGCCGCCGAGCGGGCGACGGTGCCGGCGTGAGCGGGGTCGACCGGGTCCTGGCGGCCTTCCGCGACGCCCACGGCCGCGACCCCGAGGGCGTGTTCTCCGCGCCCGGCCGGGTCAACCTCATCGGCGAGCACACCGACCACAACGAGGGTCACGTGCTGCCCTTCGCCATCGACCGGCGCACCTTCGTCGCGGCGGCCCGGCGCGACGACGACCGGGTCACGGTCCGCTCGGACGACCCGGGAACCGAGGCGACCGAGCTCGTCGTCGGGAAGCTCGTCGCGGCCACCGGGTGGAGCGCCTACCCGCTCGGGACGCTGTGGGCGCTCGGGGTCGGGACGGGCTGGGACCTCGTCGTGCACGGCGAGGTCCCGCTGGGCGCCGGGCTCTCGAGCTCGGCGGCGCTGGAGAGCGCCGTCGCGCTCGCGGTGAGCGAGCTGGCCGGGCTCGGGCTCGACCGGGTCGCGCTCGCCGCGGCCGGGCGGCGGGCGGAGAACGAGGTGGTGGGCGCGCCGGTCGGGATCATGGACCAGGCGGCGTCGCTGCTCTGCCGCGAGGGATCGGCGCTGCTGCTCGACTGTCGCTCGATGGCGACCGAGGACGTCGCGCTCGGCTTCGAGGCGGCGGACCTGTCGGTGCTGGTCATCGACTCGCGGGTGCGCCACGACCTGGCCGACGGCGGGTACGCCGACCGCCGCGCCGCGTGCGTCGCGGCCGCCGAGGCGCTCGGGGTGCCGGCGCTGCGCGACGCGACCCTCCCCGCCGTCGAGAACCTTCCCGAGGGCGCTCCCCGGCGGCGGGCGCGGCACGTGGTCACCGAGGAGGCGCGGGTGCACGAGACCGTGGCGCTGGTGCGGGCGGGGCGGCCGCGTGAGGTCGGCGCGCTGCTCTCCGCCTCGCACGCCTCGCTGCGCAACGACTACGAGGTGTCGGTCCCCGAGGTCGACGCGATCGTCGGGGCGGCCGTCGGCGCGGGCGCCCTGGGGGCCCGGATCATGGGCGGTGGGTTCGGTGGATCGGTGATCGCGCTGGTGCCGGCCGACCGGGTCGGGGCGGTCGGGGAGGCCTGCCGGGCGCTGGAGCCGGAGCCGACCGTCCGGGAGGTCGCCCCGGCTCCGGGCGCGCGGCGCGATGTCTGACATGCCCCGTCGCTCCGCTCGCCTCGCCTAAGGTCCACGATCATGGACTCCGGCCGGTCGGTGCGGGTGACGATCGACGACGTCGCCCGGGCCGCCGGCGTCTCCCGGCAGACCGTGTCGCGGGCGATGAACGACAAGGGCGACATCAGCGAGGCCACCCGCCGCAAGGTGCTCGCGACGATCGAGGAGCTGGACTACCGGCCGTCGGCGTTCGCGCGCGGGATGCGGACGCAGCGGGCCGGGACGGTCGCGCTCGTGCTGCCTGACATCGCCAACCCGTTCTTCCCCGCCGTCGCCCGCGGCGTGTTCGACGCGGCCGCCGCGCGCGGTCTCGCCGTGGTCGTGCACAACACCGACGCGGACGCCGACGCGGAGGCCGAGGCCGGCCGCGCGATCGTCGACGCCGGCGCGGCCGGGGCGATCGGGTTCTTCGAGGCCCTCGACGACCCCGCGCTCGCGGCGCTGGGGCGACGGGTCCCGCTCGTGGTGGCCGACCGCCCTGCGCCCGACGAGGCCGTGGCCACCGTCCGCACCGACTTCCGCGCCGGGACCCGGCTGGCCTGCGAGCACCTGGCGGCGCGCGGGCACACCCGGCTCGGGATGCTCGACGGGGCCGTGGAGAACAAGCCCGAACGACGCCGGGCGTTCCTCGAGACGAACCCCGACGACCACGTGGTCGCCGCCCCGCCGACCGTCGCCGGCGGAGCCGCGGCCCTGCGCAGCCTGCTGGCCCGGCACCCCGGGATCACCGGCGTCTTCGCGTTCAACGACCTGCTCGCCATCGGGGCGGTCCAGGCACTGCGGGCGGCCGGACGTCGGGCCGGAGAGCAGATCGGGGTGGTCGGGTACGACGACATCACGATGGCCGCCCTGCTCGACCCGGCGCTGACCACGGTGCACACCGACAAGTACGAGCTCGGCCGCACGCTCGTCGAGGTGCTGGCCCACCGGCTCGACGGGCACCCGGCCGAGCACCGGGTGCTGGCGCCACGGCTCGTGGTCCGGGGGAGTGCCTGACGGCCCGTGAGTACTCATCCGTGTCCTGGCACGGACTAGTACTCACCGGGCGGAGCCACCTCTAGTCGAAGACCGGGATGCCGGCGCGGACGGCGTCGGCGCGGCCCTGCGGCTCCTCCCAGTCCTCCTGGCGGCCGAGCGCGGTGAGGTCGAGGTAGGCGAACGAGCCGCCGAACCACTCCGCGGCGCGGGCGTACGACGAGTAGGTGTGGAACACGCGGTCGTCCACGCGCAGGAAGGCCGAGAAGCCCGGCAGCTCCTGGGTCCCCTCCGCGCCCTCCCAGGTCGGGGCGTCGCGGTAGTTGTAGTGCATCGTCTCGCCGGACACGTCGACGGTGACCCCGAAGTCGACGTTGAAGGTGGAGCCGAAGGACGAGTACCAGGGGATGCTCCAGCCGACCTTCTCCTTCCAGGCGGCGAGCTTCGCGTAGGGCGCGCGGGAGACGAAGACCTGCTCGGTGTCGCGGCTGCGCAGGTGCTCGCGGGTCCCGGGCGACCACTCCCGGATGCCGGCCGAGCAGCTCGGGCACATCTCGTCCCACGCCGGGTCGAACATGACGTGGTTGACCACGAGCTGCCGATACCCGCCGAACAGCTGCCCGAGGGAGACCTCGCCTTCGGGCCCAATGAACCGGTAGTCCTGCGTCACCTCCACCATCGGCAGTTCCCGACGACGGGTGTTGAGCGCGTCGCGCGCCCGCGTGTGCGCCTTCTCCGCCTCGAGGAGCTCACGGCGCGCCTTCAGCCAGGTGTCACGGTCGGTGATCTGCGGGAGGCTCATGGCGACCACCGTGACATACCGGACTACGAAGCGGCAATGGGTCAGTTCGGATTCAGGACCACGACCGCGCCGCTGTCGCACGCCACCCACAGCTCGTCGTCGCGGACCAGCAGGCCGTGCGGGTGGTCGTCGGGGGCGAGGCCGTCGAGGGCCCGGACGGTGCCGGTCCCGGTGAGGTGCGCCAGGCCGCTGGAGCCCCACAGCGAGACCACGCAGCCGTCCGCGGCCGCGACGACGTCGTGCGGCTTCGCCTCCCGGTCGGGCAGGTCGTGCTCGGTGAGCCGGCCGTCGAGGTCCAGCCGCCCGACCCGCCCGGCGAGGATCTCGACGAACCACAGCCCACCGGCGTCGGCGGCGATCCCGACCGGGCCACACCCGTCGTCGGGAAGGTGGGTCAGCTCGACCTCCCCGGACGCCGGGTCGAGGCGTGCGAGCGCACCGACCCGGTTGAGCGTGCACCAGACGGCGCCGTCGGGGCCGGCGGTGATCATCGCGGGCATTCCGGCCACCGGGAGGGGGTGCAGGGTGACCTCCTCGGTCGTCGGGTCGATCCGCCCGACCGCCTCGGCCTCGATCGCGGTGAACCAGGCGGCGCCGTCGGGGCCGGCGGTGACGCCGTACGGGCCGGTGCCCGCGCCGGTGTCGACGCCGTGCCAGGTGCCGTCGACGAGCCGGTCGACGCGGTGGTCGCCGGTCCGCGTGCACCAGAGGCTGCCGTCGGGTGTGGTGGTGAAGCGCGAGGGGCGGGAGGTGGGGGCGTCGAGGTCGTGGACGGTGACCTCGTCGCCGCGGAGGCGGGCGAGGCGGCCGGAGTACACGAGCGACGCCCAGACGTCCCCGGCCGCGTCGAGGCCGAGGGCGTAGGGCCCGTCGTCGGGAACGCCCACGGCGATGCGTCGTGCCATCGGGTCAGACTGCCCGATGACAGACCGCTTCCAGGTTGACGCCGTCCGGGGTGCGGACGAATGCGCCGTAGTAGTCCGCGTGGTACTCGGGCTGCATCGCCGGACCACGCAGGGTGGTGGCGCCGGCGGCGAGCGCCGCGGCGTGGAAGGCGTCCACCGTGGCGTGGTCGGGGGCCGTGAACGCGAGGTGGGTGTCGTCGTCGTAGGAGGGCGCGCGGTCGGACGCGACGACCCAGAAGAACGGCTTCGGGTGGACGCCGAACGCCTGCATCGCCTTCTGCCCGGGCGTGGCCGGCACCGTGATCAGCGGCTCGATCCCCAGGGGGGCGAGCGCGGCGGTGTGGAAGGCCGTCGCCCGGGCGAGGTCGGTGACGGGGAGGTTGAGGTGGTCGATCCGCGAACCCTCGAAGCTGCTCATGCTGCGGAGGGTGGCAGCGCGACCGGTCACGGAGTGGCCGCTTCAGGGGCACTCCGTCCGAGCGAACGTTGCTCCTATGTCAAGCGGCGGCTCGTTCGTGATCGTGGACTGTGGGTTGTAGGAGGTTGTAGACGACTCGGGCAAGGCGCCGTTTGAGGGCTCGGATGGCGTCCTTGTCCTGGTCGGAGCCGGCGATGCGTCGTTGGTAGTAGGCATGGCCGAGGCTGTCGGGCATGCGGGCTTGGGTGCGGGCGATGCGGTGGAGTGCGGCGTTGAGTTGCCGGTTCCCGCCGCGGGCCAGGCGGTGACGGTCGCTGCGACCGGACGAGGCCGGGACGGGGGCGACGCCGGCGTGCATGGCGTAGCAGGCCTCGGAGCGGAACCGGGTGATGTTCGCGGTCTCCCCGAGAATCTTCGCGGCGGTCAGCGCGGCGCAGCCGTCGAGGTCGAGCAGCTGCGGCGCCAGCGCCTGCGTGCGCGCGGTGATCTCGCGTTCCAGGGCCCGGATCCGGACGGTGACCCGGCGGATGTCGCCGATCAGTTCGGCGGCGAGCTCGGCGGCCAGCCCGGTGTGGGCCTCGGCGAGGTGAGCGGTGAGCCAGTCCAGCCGGCGCAGGCTGCCCAAGCCGCGGGCGGGCAGGTGCAGTTCGGGGTCGAGTCCGTGCAGGTGCCAGCGCAGCCGGTTGACCTTGGCGGTGCGCTCACCGAGCAGGCTCTCCCGATGGTCGACCAGCAGCTTGAGCTCCCGGGACTCCGGGTCGTGCTCGGCGACGGGCAGGTCGGGCTCGCGGAGCGCCGCGCGGGCCACCGCCAGCGCGTCGATCGGGTCGGACTTGCCGCGGGTGCGCGCCGAGGCCCGGGTGCCGGCCATCAACTTCGGGGGCACCCGCACCACCCGCGCCCCGGTCGCGAGCAGCGCCCGCTCCAGGCGGGTGGAGACATGCCGACAGTCCTCCACCGCCCAACACACCCCGCCGGTCTCGCCGGGCTTGCTGCCGGTGAGCTGGGTGGCCTGGGCGCGAGCCCAGACGGTCAGCTCGAGATGACCGGCGTCGGTGGCCTTGACGGTCTTGCTGGCCTGCCGGGCGCCGACCTGGTCGACCATGACCGCGGTGTGCGACCCCTTGTGGACATCGACTCCGACTGTGAGGACCATCGAACGGTCTCCCTTTCGCCTGGGTGACAAACAGGCTGGGGCCGGTCGGCGGACACACCTCAGTGGGGGCGATGCCACGCTCCTATCAAGTCACGCCGGCCGGTCCTGGCCGCTGGTGCTCGGCACAACGTTCGAGTTGCCACCACGAAGGGGGCAGGCACTCTCCGAGCCAGAACACCAGCGACCAGGATCCCAGCACCGCCATCAGCGGCACCACCGACACTGACACTGAGGCACTCTCGCAGCATCTCTGTGCGCGACAGTGCCGTTCGTTCGGATCGGGCGGGTCAGGAGGAGGCGACCCGCGCCCACACCGTGAGACCGAGGTCCTCCGACGCCTGGGCCGACAGCTCGCCCGGACCCCCGCCCTCGGTCAACGACGACACGAGGCATTCGGTGGCCAGCGTGTCGGCCCCGTTCCGGATCGCCGTCGCCGTGTCGGCGCGCGTGGCCGACCACCACAGCTCGATCCGGTCGGAGACCTCGAAGCCCAGGCGCTTGCGGGCGTCCTGCACGAAGCGCAGCACGTCGCGCAGCAGACCCGCCTCGCGCAGCTCGTCGGTCAGCTCGGTGTCGAGGCCGACCGACAGGCCGCCCTCGGAGCGCACCGCCCAGCCCTCGCGCGGGGTCTCCGAGATCACGATCTCGTCGCCCGACAGCTCCACCGGCGCACCGTCGACCGTCACCGTCAGCACGCCGTCCACCGGCGCGTCGGTCGAGGCCTTCACGGCGTCGGCCACGGTCGGCGTCTGCTTGCCGAACCGCTTGCCCAGCGCGCGGTAGTTCGGCTTCACGTCGAGCTGCACGAGCTCCGACCCGGCCGGCTCGACCACTGCGACGTTGAGCTCCTCGGCGATCTCGGCCAGTAGCTCCGCGCCGAGCGAGGAGAAGCCGGGCGCGGAGACGACGGCGCGCGACAACGGCTGGCGCGTGCGCACCCCCGACGCGGCGCGGGTCGACCGGCCGAGCTCCACCACGCGGCGGACGAGGTCCATCTCCGACCGCAGCGACCCGTCGTCGGGAAGGGCGTCCGTGACCGGCCACGGCGCGAGGTGCACCGAGTCCGGCGTGCCCTCGGGCAGGCCGGAGCCGCCCTCGCCCTGCAGCAGCGTCCACAGGTAGTCGGTGGCGAACGGCGTGAACGGCGCCATGAGCCGGCTGACCGTCTCGACGCACTCGTGCAGCGTCGCGAGGGCGGCCGGGTCGCCGTCCCAGAAGCGGCGGCGCGAACGGCGGACGTACCAGTTCGACAGGTCGTCGATGAAGGCGACGATCGCGCGGCCGGCGCGGGAGGAGTCGAAGTCGTCGAGCGCGGCGGTGACCTCGGTGACGCACCCGCGCAGCTCGCCGAGGGCCCAGCGGTCCATCACGTGGGTGGCTGCGGGGGCGTCCGAGGACGGCGTCCAGCCCGCCGCGTTCGCGTACGTGACCAGGAACGACGCGGTGTTCCAGTAGGTCAGCAGGACCTTCCGGACGATCTCGCGCAGCGTGTCGTGCCCGACCCGCCGGTCCACCCACGGCGAACCCTGGGCGAGCATCAGCCAGCGGACGGCGTCGGCGCCGTGGGTGGAGAACAGCTCGAACGGGTCGAGGATGTTGCCCAGGTGCTTCGACATCTTGCGGCCGTGCTCGTCGAGCAGCAGGCCCAGGCAGACGACGTTCTCGTAGGACGACCGGTCGAACACCAGCGTCCCGACCGCCATCAGCGAGTAGAACCACCCGCGGGTCTGGTCGATCGCCTCGCAAATGTACTGCGCGGGGTAGGCCTGCTCGAAGTCGGCCTCGTGGTGGTGCGGCGCGCCCCACTGGGCGAACGGCATCGCGCCGGAGTCGTACCAGACGTCGATGACGTCGGGGACCCGCCGCATCGTGCCCGTGCCGCTCGGGGCGGGGAAGGTGACGTCGTCGACGTAGGGGCGGTGCGGGTCGAGCGCGCTCAGGTCCTGCCCGGCGTGCTGCCCCAGTTCGGCGAGCGAGCCGACGACGACGACCTCGCTCGGGTCCGCGTCGTTGCGCCAGATCGGCAGCGGGGTGCCCCAGTAGCGCTTGCGCGAGAGCGCCCAGTCGACGTTGTTCTCCAGCCAGGCGCCGTACCGGCCGTGCTTGATGTGCGGCGGGTACCAGTTCGTCGCCTCGTTCTGGGCGAGCAGCTCCTCGCGGATCGCGGTGGTCCGGATGAACCACGACGGGAGCGCGTAGTAGATCAGCGGCGTGTGGCAGCGCCAGCAGTGCGGATAGGAGTGCTCGTAGGACTCGGCGCGGAACATCACGCCGCGGGCCTCGAGGTCGGCGATCAGCGTCGGGTCGGCGGCCTTGAAGAACATCCCGCCGACGAGGGGCACGTCGTCGAGGAAGTGGCCGTTCGAGCCGATCGGGTTGACCATCTCGAGGCCCTCGTTCTTCGCGACGAGGTGGTCCTCGGCGCCGAAGGCGGGGGCCATGTGGACCAGGCCGGTGCCGGCGTCGGTGGTGACGTGGTCGCCGTGGACGATCCGGAAGGCGTCGCCGAAACGGTCGCCCGCGAGGAGCTCGAACGGCCGCGTGTAGTGCGAGCCGATGAGCTCGGCCCCGGTCAGCCTCGCTTCGACCGTCGTCTGCTCGCCGAGCACCGTGCCCACGAGGTCCTCGGCCAGCACGAGGTCGTCGTCGCCGTGGCGCACCCGGACGTAGACCACCGACCGCTCCACCGCGACCGCCGTGTTCGACGGCAGGGTCCACGGCGTCGTCGTCCACACCAGCATGTCCGCGCCGGCCCACGGGCCGTCGGTGAGCGGGAAACGGACGTAGACGCTGGGGTCGACGTCGTCCTCGTAGCCCTGCGCGACCTCGTGGTCCGACAGCGGCGTCTCGTCGCGCGGGCAGTACGGCGTCACGCGGTGGTCCTCGACGAGCAGGCCCTTGTCGAAGATCGTCTTGAGCGACCACCAGACGCTCTCGACGTAGCGCGGGGCCATCGTCATGTACGCCTCGTCGAGGTCGCACCAGTAGCCCATGCGCTCGGTCATCGCGGCGAAGGCGGAGACGTTCTTCAGGGCCGACTCGCGGCAGGCCGCGTTGAACTCCGCGATCCCGTACCGCTCGATGTCGCCCTTGCTCGTGAAGCCGAGCTCCTTCTCGACGGCGAGCTCCACCGGCAGGCCGTGGCAGTCCCAGCCCGCGCGTCGTGGCACGTGGTAGCCGCGCATCGTCTTGAAGCGCGGGAACAGGTCCTTGAAGGCGCGGGCCTCGACGTGGTGGGTGCCGGGCGTGCCGTTCGCGGTCGGTGGGCCCTCGTAGAAGATCCACGGCTCGCCCTGGGCGGTCTGCTCGAGGGACCGGTTGAACACGTCGCGCTTGTCCCAGCGCTCGAGAATCTCCTGCTCGATCGCCGGCAGGTCGACGCTGGCGGGCAGGGGGGCGAAGCTCGGACTCACCGGTCCAGCGTACTCAGCGGCCCCACCGCCCCGGACGGGTGCGTGAGCTGCGGGGACACCGTGACGGGTGGGGGGTGCTCGAACCCGGGTGCGGGTGTTCGGTACAGTTGTCGGCGTCGCCAGCGAGGCCTGATGGTCACGGTGGGTGACAGCCATGGGGTATGGTGTAATTGGCAACACGGCTGATTCTGGTTCAGTTGTTCTAGGTTCGAGTCCTGGTACCCCAGCTGCGAGCAGCGACCGGGCGATCTTGTAGAGTTCCAGCCGCTGTTCCTCCTAGGGCCCCGTCGTCTAGCGGCCTAGGACGCCGCCCTCTCAAGGCG
This sequence comes from Actinomycetospora sp. CA-084318, assembly GCF_050955885.1. NCBI lineage: Bacteria > Bacillati > Actinomycetota > Actinomycetes > Pseudonocardiales > Pseudonocardiaceae > Actinomycetospora > Actinomycetospora sp. CA-084318. The sequence continues at coordinate 4,522,487 of NZ_CP192098.1, read as the reverse complement.
GTAGCGGGGGTTCGAATCCCCTCGGGGCTACATCACGGAGCGCCTCGACCCACCACGGGTCGGGGCGCTTCGTCGTTCCCGGAGCCTTCCCGACGACGGGTCGGGGGGCGGCATCAGGGCTCCACGAACACCGACGGCGTCCCGACCTCGTCGAACCACAGGTACGCGAGCAGGACGGCCCGGTCGTCGGTCCGCATCGCGTGCGGCTGCCACGGGTCGTGGTGGATCAGCTCTCCCGCCGGCTCGTCGACCCACCCCGCGCCGTGGTCCCAGCGGATCGCGCCGAGCGGGAGGTAGTACTCCTCGGCCGGGTGGTGGTGGGCGCGGTAGTGCACGCCGGGGCCGAGGACCACGAGCCCGAGCACCAGGTCGTCGTCGGAGCGCAGCTCGGCGTGCGCGTACCCGGCGAACAGGGCCTCGTCGTCGACGTACGAGGCGGTGCGGGTCCACGCGGCGCGCCGCGCGAGCAGGCCGACCGCCTCGGCCAGCTGGCCGTCGACCTCGTCGGCGACCCGGGCGATCGCGTCCTCGAGGTGGGCGAGCACGGGGACGTCCGGCGGGTCGGCGACCTGCTGCGGCGTCCCGCCGAGACTCGCCACGGCCATGAGCTCCGCCATCGCCCCGTGCCGACCGAGGGCGGCCACGAACCGGGCGGTCAGGGCGTCGGCGGCGGGTCCGGCGGCGGTCACGGCCCGATCCTGGCACCGGGCGGGGCGCGGCGACAGGAGCCGCGACGAGGTGGAGTTCCTGCCACTGGATGCCGGCAACGACGCTTCGCTGCCACGGGGGAGGGCCCCTCCCAACGGCCAGCGCATCCCGCGGGTTTACGACCACCGATCCGGCGGGCTCCCCGGGCGTTCCCCGCGAGAGGAGAACGCCGTGGCCCTCCCGATCCCGGATTTCGACCACCTGCCGCTGGGCTCGGTGGCCGACCGCATCCGCGCCCTCGACCTCGACCAGCTCGACGAGCTGATCGCCCACGAGCAGGCGCACGGCGACCGCCTGCCCGTGCTCGAGGTGATGCGCTCGCGTCGCGAGCAGCTCGAGGCCGGCGCCGAGCCGTCGTCGGGCGGGCAGGACGTGCACCCGGAGACGGGGGAGACGAGCCACGGGTCACCCGTCGACCCCTCGTCTGCGGCCGAGCCCGGCCCGCCGAACCGGCACGGTCTGCGTCAGGTCACCTGGGGCGGCTGAGTCCTCCCGGGAGGCGGACCGGAACCGACCGCCTCCTGCGCCATGCTGGGCGTCGTGACCGTCCTCGACGCCCGGGCCCTGAACCGCGCGACGCTCGCGCGCCAGCACCTGCTGGAGCGGACGCCGCTGAGCCCGCTCGACGCGATCGCCCACCTCGGCGGGCTGCAGGCGCAGGAGCCGCAGGAGCCGTTCGTCGGGCTCTGGTCGCGGCTGGACCCCTTCGACCCGGCCGCCCTCGACGCCCTGCTCACCGACCGACGGGTGGTGCGGCTGCACCTGATGCGCCGCACCGTCCACCTGGTCACGGCGGCCGACGCGCTGGCCTGGCGGCGCCGCCACGACGCGATGCTGCGCCAGCGCCTGCTCGGCGTGTACCGGGCGGAACTCGCGGGCGTCGACCTCGACGAGCTGGCGGTCGAGGCCGCCGCGCTGTTCGCTGCGGGGGAGCCGTCGATGCCCGACGTCGGGCGCGCCCTCGCCGAGCGGCACCCGGATCCGGGGTTCCGTGCGCTGGGCGAGGCGGCGATGACGGTGGTCCCGGTCGTCCAGGTCCCGCCCCGCGGCCTCTGGACGACGACCGCGGGGGCGCGGTACGCCCCGCTGGCGACGTGGCTCGGAACCGGACCACACCGGCCGTCGGGAACGATCGACGCCGAGCTGGTCCGCCGCTACCTGGCTGCCTTCGGGCCGGCGGCGTCGGCCGACCTGCGCGCGTGGTGCGGCCTCGCGGGCCTGCCGGAGGCCGTGGCCGCGGTCCGCGACGAGCTCGTGTCCTTCCGCGACGCCCGCGGCCGCGAGCTGCTCGACCTGCCCGGCGCGCCCCGCCCGGACCCCGACACCCCCGCGCCGGTGCGTTTCCTCCCGGCGTTCGACAACGTGGTCCTCGGCTACGACGACCGCAGCCGGATCATCGACGACGCCCACCGCCTGCTCTCGGTCGCGGGGAAGCGCTTCGTGCTCGTCGACGGGCGGGTGGCGGCGACCTGGGGCGTCGTCGACGGCGTCCTCGTCGTCGAGCCGCTGCGCCGGTTCAGCCGGGCCGACCGGACGGCGGTGGGGGAGGAGGGTCGGGCGCTCGCGCGCTTCCTCCCCGACGTCGAGCGGGGTCGGCTCAGGGTGGCGTCGTCCCGTACATGATCGCCCGGGTGTTCTCCTCGGTGTAGTACGCCTCCATCTGCGCGACCGTCATGTCGTCGGTGGTGCGCGCGGCCATGTCCGCGATCGACGGCAGGTCGTCGGCGGGCCAGGCCTCCGGCTTCCACAGATCCGAGCGCAGGAACGCCTTCGCGCAGTGCGTGAAGACCTCCTCGACGGCGACCTCCAGCACCAGCTGCGGCACGTGGTTGCGGTGCCGCATCCGCTCGGCGTACGGCGGATCGAGCAGCAGGCGGGCGGTGCCGTTCACGCGCAGCGTGTCGTGCCGCCGCGGCACCAGGAAGATCAGCCCGACGTGCGGGTTCTCCAGGATGTTCAGGAAGCCGTCGACGCGTCGGTTGCCGGGCCGGTCGGGCAGCACCACCGTGTGGTCGTCGAGGACCAGCACCGACCCGGCCGGGTCGCCCTTGGGCGAGACGTCCACGCGGCCGTGCGCGTCGGACGTCGCGATCATCTGGAACGGACTGGCGGCGATGAAGGCGCGGTCGACGTCGTCCAGGCGGTCGCGCTGCTTGGTCACCGCGCGACGCACCGGTTCGCCGACGATCTCCCTGAGCTGCTCGGCACTGGTGATCTGCTCGCTCACCGAACCACGGTAAGCAGCACCCGTCGCTCAGGCCAGTGCCTTCTCCAGGGCGCGTGCCGCGGCGAGCAGGTCGTTCGCCCATCGGGAGCCGGGCCTGCGGCCGATGCGCTCCACCGGACCGGAGACGGACACGGCGGCGACGACCGCGCCGTCCGACCCGCGCACCGGCGCCGAGACGCTGGCGACCCCCTGCTCCCGTTCCGCGACGCTCTGCGCCCACCCGCGTCGGCGGATCTCGGCGAGCAGGTCGGGGTCGAACGCGCCGGGCGCCTCGTCGGACCAGGCCATCAGCACCTTGGCGCCCGAGCCCGCCGTCAGCGGCAGGCGCACGCCGACCGGCACCGTGTCGCGCAGCCCGGACGCCGGCTCCGCCACCGCGACGCACACCCGCGAGTCGCCCTCGCGGCGGTAGAGCTGGACGGACTCGCCGGTGAGGTCGCGCAGCGTCGGCAGCACGTCCTCGGCGGCGGTGAGCAACGGGTCGTGGTGGCCGTGCGCCATCTCCGCGAGCGCGGGGCCCGGGCGCCAGCGCCCGTCGGGGTCGCGCTCGAGCAGCCGGTGGACCTCGAGTCCGACGGCGAGCCGGTGCGCGGTGGCCCGGGGCAGGCCGGTGCGCTCGACGAGCTCGGTGAGTCCGCAGGGCGCCCCCGCGGCGGCCCGCAGCACACCCACCGCCTTGTCCAGCACGCCGATTCCGCTACTCTGTCCCACAGAGCGACACAGTAATCCCAGTCTCTGGGATTCACCACCACCGCAGGCAGGGATCGATGGGACGCACACTCGCCGAGAAGGTCTGGGACCAGCACGTCGTGAGGCAGGGGGAGGGTGACGAGCCCGACCTGCTCTACATCGACCTCCACCTCATCCACGAGGTGACGAGCCCGCAGGCGTTCGACGGACTCCGGCTGCACGGCCGCACGCTCCGCCGCCCGGATCTCACGATCGCCACCGAGGACCACAACGTCCCGACGCTCGACATCCTCGCGCCGATCGCGGACGAGGTGTCGGCGACCCAGGTGGCGACGCTGCGGCGCAACGTCGAGGAGTTCGGCGTCCGGCTGTTCCCGATGGGCGACGCCAACCAGGGCATCGTGCACATGATCGGCCCGGAGCTGGGGCTGACCCAGCCCGGCACCACCGTGGTCTGCGGGGACTCCCACACCTCCACCCACGGCGCGTTCGGGGCGCTCGCGTTCGGCATCGGCACGTCCGAGGTCGAGCACGTGATGGCCACCCAGACGCTGCCGCTCAAGCCGTTCCGGACGATGGCGATCCAGATCGACGGCGAGCTGCGCCCCGGAGTGACCAGCAAGGACGTCATCCTCAAGGTCATCTCGCAGATCGGCACCGGCGGTGGCGCGGGCTACGTGCTCGAGTACCGCGGACCCGCCGTCGAGAAGATGTCGATGGAAGCGCGCATGACGATGTGCAACATGTCCATCGAGGCCGGCGGGCGCGCCGGGATGGTCGCCCCCGACGAGACCACCTTCGCCTACCTGAAGGGTCGCCCGCACGCCCCGCAGGGCGCCGAGTGGGACGCGGCGGTCGAGGCGTGGCGCGAGCTGCGCACCGACGACGACGCGGTGTTCGACGCCGTCGTGCACATCGATGCCGACGCGCTGACCCCGTTCGTCACCTGGGGCACCAACCCCGGCCAGGGGCTGCCGCTCGGCGAATCGGTGCCCGACCCCGCGACGATGGACGACGACGACGCGGCGGCCACCCGCAAGGCGCTCCAGTACATGGGCCTCGAGCCCAACACGAAGCTGCGCGACATCGCCGTCGACGTGGTGTTCCTCGGGTCGTGCACCAACGCCCGCATCGAGGACTTCCGCGCCGCCGCCGACGTCCTGCGCGGGCAGCGGATCGCCGACTCCGTGCAGATGCTCGTGGTCCCCGGCTCCATGGCGGTCAAGGCGCAGGCCGAGGAGGAGGGCCTCGACCAGGTGTTCATCGACGCCGGCGCCGAGTGGCGCAACGCCGGCTGCTCGATGTGTCTGGGCATGAACCCCGACCAGCTCGCCCCCGGGCAGCGCTGCGCCTCGACGTCGAACCGCAACTTCGAGGGTCGGCAGGGCAAGGGCGGGCGGACCCACCTCGTGTCGCCGCTGGTCGCCGCGGCGACCGCGGTGCGGGGGACGCTCAGTTCCCCCGAGGACCTGTCACCCAGCGTGCTGACGACGGCCTGAGGGAGCTGACCATGGAGAAGTTCACGACCCACACCGGCATCGGCACCCCGCTGCGGGTGTCGAACGTCGACACCGACCAGATCATCCCGGCGGTGTACCTCAAGCGCGTCACGCGGACCGGGTTCGACGACGGGCTGTTCGCCTCGTGGCGCAACGACCCCGCCTTCGTGCTGAACCAGGAGCCCTACGACCGCGGCTCGGTGCTCGTCGCCGGGTCCGACTTCGGCACCGGCTCCTCCCGCGAGCACGCCGTGTGGGCGCTCCTGGACTACGGGTTCCGCGTGGTGATCTCGTCGCGCTTCGGCGAGATCTTCAAGGGCAACTCGTCGAAGGCCGGGCTGCTCGCGGCCACCGTCGAGCAGTCCGACGTCGAGCTGCTGTGGAAGAAGATCGAGTCGCGGCCCGGCCTGGAGCTGACCGTCGACCTGACGGCGCGGACGGTCACCGCCGAGGACCTCGTCGTGCCGTTCACCGTCGACGACTACACCCGCTGGCGCCTGCTCGAGGGTCTCGACGACATCGGCCTCACCCTGCGCCACGAGGCCGACATCGACGCCTACGAGAAGACGCGGCCCTCGCACAAGCCGCAGGTGCTTCGCCTGTGAGTACTAATCCGTGTCCTGACACGGACTAGTACTCACAGGCCGAAGGCACCTACCACGGGATCTCGCCGGCGTCCTCGAAGTAGCCGCCGGTGGGGCCGTCGTCGGGCAGGGTCGCCAGCCGGATCGCGGTGGCCGCGCCCTGCTCGGGGGTGCGGTGCCCGCGGAAGCCGTTGAGGTCGGTCGCGACGAAGCCCGGGCACGCCAGGTTGATCTTGATGTTCGTCTCGGCCAGCGCCTTGACGTACTGGACGGTCACGGCGTTGAGGAACGTCTTCGACGGAGAGTAGGCCGTCGCGATCGGGCCGGTGTCGCCGCCGGAGGACTGCCGGGTCAGCGACCCGACGCCGGACGACACGTTCACGATCCGCGGGTGCGCCGAGCGGCGCAGCAGCGGCAGCATCGCATCCATCATGCGGATCACGCCGTAGACGTTGACCTCGACGACCGACCGCACGGTGTCGAGATCGACCTCCGTCGGGCGCTGGTCCCAGCCGCCCGTGATCCCGGCGTTGTTCACCAGCACGTCGAGGCGGTCCAGCGAGGCCGCCGCGGCGGCCACGCTCGCGTCGTCGGTGACGTCCAGCGGCACCCCGAACGCGTCGACCCCCGCGGCACGCAGCTTCTCGACGGCCTCCTCGCGCCGGACGTCGTCCCGGGCGCCGACGCCCACGCGCATCCCCTGCGCGCCCAGCCCCTCCGCGATGGCGTAGCCGATGCCCTTGTTCGCCCCGGTGACCAGGGCGACCGTCTTCTCGTCGTTCATGACGACCATGCTCGGCCGGTCTTCGCGCCCCGTCCACGACCGTCTCGGTGCCCATCGATACCGCAGGGGTATCACTGGAGGGGTGGAGACACGGGAGCTGCGGTACTTCGTGGCGGTCGCCGAGGAGCGGCACTTCGGGCGGGCGGCCGAGCGCCTCGGCATCGCCCAGCCGCCGCTGTCGCGGGCGATCCAGCAGCTCGAGCGGCGGGTAGGCGCCCGGTTGCTCGAGCGGACCAGCCGCGAGGTCCGGCTGACCGGTGCGGGCGCGGTCCTGCTCGCCGAGGGGCGCGCGGCGCTCGACGCGGTCGACGCCGCGGAACGCCGGACCCGACGCGCCGCCGGGGGCGGACCGGAGCTCGTGCTCGTCGCGAAGGCCGGGGCCTCGGAGGAACTGCTGGCGAAGATCCTCGCCGCCTACGCCGCCGAGCCCGGGGCGGTCGAGGTCGACGTGCAGCTGTGCGGGCCCGGGCAGCAGGAGCGGCTGCTGCGCGACGGCCGGGCCGACGTCGCCCTGCTCCACCGCCCGTTCGACTCGACCGCCGGCTTCGACACCGAGGACCTCGCCACCGAGGGACAGTCGCTGTTCCTGCCCGCCGGACATCCGCTCTCGACGCGGTCACGGCTGCGACTGGCCGACGTCGCCGACATGCCCCTGCCACGTTGGCCCGGCCCCGACGGCACCTACGCCGACGGCCCGGGCCCGCAGGTCCGGGACACGATGCAACTGCGGCAGCTCGTCTCGCTGGGGCGGGCGACGGCGGTGCTCCCGGACTCCGCCCGGCACGGCCTGGCCGACGACATCGTCGCCGTGCCGGTCGTCGACGCGCCCCGGGTGACCACGGTGGTCGCCTGGCCTCCGCACAGCCGCTCGCGGGCGGTGGCCGACCTCGTCCGGTGCGCTGCGCGCTCGTGAGCACTTTCCGTGGCTCCAGCCACGGAAAGTGCTCACGTGCCCGTCAGGGCACGTCGAGGATCTTCGCCTCGCTCGGCACGCCCTTGTCGTCCACGAGGAAGAGCATGTACGGGCCGGGCGGCACGATCGTCGCCTCCTTCGGCACCGTGATCGACACCCCGTCCGGCGTCTTCTGCATGTCCAGCGCCACGTCACGCATGTCGGTCGTGGTGACGTGGGTGGCGGAGGAGGTGCGGATCAGGCGGGCCTTGGCGATCCGCGAGGCGTCCGGCGTCGGGATCGTCACCGTCTGACCGCGGGTCAGCACCGGCGGCGCCGAGGAGATCGTCGGACGCGGCGCCCCCGACTCCAGGTACGGCGGCGTGAAGATCTCGATCCGCTGCTCGAACGTGCCCGGGATCGTGTTCTTCTCGTCGTCGAACAGCGGGTCGGACCCCGCCACGAGCACCCGGCCGTCGGGCAGCAGCAGCGCCTCGGTGTGGTAGTCGCGCCCGATCCGCGGGTCGGCCATCGGCGTGAGCTGGTTCGTCGTCGGGTCGAGGGTGTAGGCGAGGTGGTTGTTCGTCGCCCCCTTGCCGCGGTAGTCCAGCGAGCCGTTGGTGATCAGCGTGGTGTCGTCGGGCAGGTTGACCAGGTTCGGGTACCGGGTCGGCTGCGCCAGGTCCGGTCCCGGCGTGAAGTGCGGCGCCGGGTCCTTGAGGTCCAGGAAGTCGATCCGCGAGGACGAGATCGGGCTCTCACCGACGCCGCCGCCACCGACCACCGCCAGCCGCTGGTCCTGCACCGGGCCGATCCACGACGACCCCGAGGTCTCCATCAGCTCCGGCTGACGCAGCCCGGGGATCGGGGTGAACGCGCCGGTGTCGAGGTCCCAGAAGCCGGGCACGCGGCCCTCGGTCGCCGGGCCGTAGCCCGCGTTCGAGCCGGTGTAGACGATCTGGCGCGGCTTCTCGGTCTCGAAGAGCGCGGGGTAGGTGGGGAAGTACTGCGTGAGCACGGCCCGCCGGTCGATCCAGGTGTTGGTGCGCGGGTCGAACTCCTCGGACAGCCCGTTGAGCACCTGCCCCACGCCGTCGAGGCCGGCGACGGTGAGCACGTTGCCGTCGGAGAGCGGGGTCAGCGTCGGGTACCAGCGCGGCTGGTTCATGTCCGGCAGCTCGGTCCACGCCTCGGTCTTCGGGTCGAACGTGTAGGCCTTGTTGGTGCCCTGGTAGTCCTGCTTGTCCAGGGTCATCGGCTCGCCGAGGCCGTAGATGTTCTTCGAGTCCGCCGCCGAGAGCCCGGAGACGGTGTACTTGTCGCGGTTGCCGTTGACCGCCTGCGGGCCGGGGACCTCCGACTCGACGAAGACCTTCTCCTCGGAGGCGGTGACCTGGGTGCGCTTCCCGGCGCCGGTCTTGGCCGCGGGCGGGAGCGTCACGTCGAACGCCGACTTGTACTTCTGGCCGGACGGTGCGACGAACTCGGTGCCCGCGGGCAGGAAGCGCGGACCGTTCGGGTTCTCGTTCTTGACGCGCATCGCGCCGGCCGCGTTGGTGACGGCGCCGTCGAGCTTCTCGTAGCGCTGCGTGCCACCGGCGAAGAGCACCCGCCCGTCGGGGAGCACGGTCTGCCCGCCGCAGAACATGTCGTCGGGCACCGGGATCATCCGCGACTGCCCCGTCGTGGGGTCGTAGACGAGGCTCTTCAGCGCCCGCGTCGCGAACATGTCCTCCTTGTTGCCGGAGCCGGCGATGAGGAGGACCTTGCCGTTGTTCAGCAGCACGGCGTGGATCGAGTTCACGCGGTTGTCGGGCGGGACCTCGATCGTGTCCCAGTGCCCGTACTGCGCCTTGTACTCCGGGCTGTTGATCAGCCGCTCGTGCCGCCACTCCTGGACGTAGGAGAAGGCCGGTGGCACGTTGACACCGAGCAGCACGGCGGCCGCGACGGCCACCAGAGCGATCTGCCGGTAGCGGCGTGTCTTCGCGCGCAAGCCCACCCTCCAGGTCATGCCGGGCCGGGCCTGACGACGGGGGAGCGCAGGCCGGGGGCCGACCCGGCGGACGGCCGTGCGTCACGCTAACCGAGTCCGTTTCGTGACATGACCACGGGGCGGCACCGTCGGCGACCGGGTCACCGTGGTCGGCGGACGGCGCCGCGCCCTCCTCAGACCGCCGGGTCGCGGACGTAGTCGGCGCCGACCAGCGTCCGTCCGTCGAACGAGAGGACCCAGGCACTGCCCTTGCGCGACGGCGGATCGGACAACCGCCGGTTGCTGCGCACCTCGGGGCGGGGCCCGAGGTCGGCGTCCGGGCCGGCCGCGAGGTCCCGCACGAGGGTCGGGATGCCGTACCCCTGGGCGCAGACCGCGGCCACGCCCTCCTCGCCCGCCAGCTCGAGCAGCCGCGCCCGCGCCCGCTGCGGGGCGGCGGCCACGGCCTCGTCGGCCAGGGCGTCCTCGATCACGATCCCGACGCCGAGCCGGTGCGAGGCGGGTTCGAGGGTCTGCACGCAGCGGGTGCGCCCGACGGCGTGCAGGCGCTCGACGCCGTGCGCGGCGAGCAGGTCGGCGAGGCGCCGGGCCTGCTCGCGGCCCTCGTCGTCGAGCGGGCGGGCGTCGTCGTCGGCGTGGCTGCCGCGCTTCCCGGCCTTGGCGTGCCGCACGAGCAGCAGGGTCCGCAGCGGGAACGGCGCCGCGGTGAAGTCGTCGAGCACGCCGCGGTCGGAGTCGTAGCTCAGCAGCGGCCGGGCGTCGGCGGGCGCGAGCCAGCGCAGCTCGTCGGTCTCGCCGTTCGGGGTGAAGCTCCCGGACCCGGCGCGGGCGTCCCAGTAGTCGACGACCTTGCGGTCCGCGCCGACCGGGTAGCGCACGGTGGCCACGTGCCGTCCGAGGACGGCCGCGAAGCCGGTCTCCTCGGCGATCTCGCGGACCGCGGTGCGCGCCCGCGACTCGCCCGGGTCGACCTTGCCCTTGGGCAGGCTCCAGTCGCCGTGGTGCGGCCGGTGCACCACCGCGACCTCCACGGACGCGCCGTCGCCCGCCGCGGGCCGCCACAGCACGGCCCCGGCAGCGTGCACCGCGGCCGGCACCACCTCGTCGTCGGGGGAGCCGGCGAGGCTCACGCCTTCCCGTCCCGGCGCAGCAGCAGCTGGGTCTGGTGGTCGCACACCTGCATCCCCTCGGTCCCCTCCCCGGCGGCGACCGGCCACGGGGTCCAGGAGCCGTCCGGGTCGAGGCTCCAGCACCGGGTGGACGGCGCGGTGGCCGAGTCGAGGATGTCGTCGAGCTGGGCGGTCAGGCGCGGGTCGGTGACCGGCGCCAGCACCTCGACCCGGCGGTCGAGGTTGCGGTGCATGATGTCGGCACTGCCGATCCAGTGCTCGCCGGCCCCCACGAAGTGGAAGATCCGCGAGTGCTCGAGGAAGCGGCCGAGGATGGACCGGACCCGGATGTTCTCCGAGAGCCCCGGCACCCCGGCCCGCAGCGCGCAGATGCCGCGGACCACGAGGTCGATCGGCACCCCGGCGAGCGACGCGCGGTAGAGCGCGTCGATCACCTGCTCGTCGACCAGCCCGTTGACCTTGATCCGGATGCCGGCCTTCTTGCCCTTCGCCGCGCGCTTGCGCTCGCCGTCGATCCGCTCGATCAGTCCGCGGCGCACGCCGTAGGGCGCCACCAGCAGCCGGCGGTACTTGCGCCGCCGGGCGTAGCCGGTGAGCACGTTGAACAGGTCGGTGAGGTCGGCGCCGATCGTCTCGTCGGCGGTGAAGACGCCCATGTCCTCGTAGAGCCGGGCGGTCTTCGGGTTGTAGTTGCCCGTGCCGAGGTGGCAGTAGCGCTTGATGGCCGAGCCCTCCTGGCGCACCACCAGCGCGGCCTTGCAGTGGGTCTTGAGCCCGACGAGGCCGTAGACCACGTGCACCCCGGCACGTTCCAGCGCGCGGGCCCAGTTGATGTTGGCCCGCTCGTCGAACCGGGCCTTGATCTCGACGACCGCGACGACCTGCTTGCCGGCCTCCGCCGCGTCGATCAGCGCCTCGACGATCGGGGAGTCGCCGGAGGTGCGGTAGAGCGTCTGCTTGATCGCGAGCACCTTCGGGTCGTTCGCCGCCTGCTCGATGAAGCGGTGCACGCTCGTGGAGAACGAGTCGTAGGGGTGGTGCACCATCACGTCGCCCTCGCGCAGGGTGGCGAAGACGCTCTTGGGCGTCTCGCCCTCGGAGAACGCCGGGTGCGTCGCGGGGACGAACACCGGGTCCTTGAGCTCGGGGCGGTTGAGCGAGAGCAGTTCCATCAGGCACGAGAGGTCGAGCAGGCCGGGCACCTGGACGACGTCGTGCGGGTCCACGTCGAGCTCGCGCAGCAGCAGCTCGAGCATGTGCTCGCTCATCGAGTCGGTGATCTCGAGGCGCACCGGCGGGCCGAAGCGGCGGCGGGCGAGCTCGCGCTCGAGGGCCTGCAGCAGATCCTCGTCGCGGTCCTCCTCGACGTCGAGGTCGGCGTTGCGGGTCACCCGGAACACGTGGTGCTCGGCGACCTCCATGCCCTCGAAGAGGTGGTCGAGGTGCTCGGCGATGAGGTCCTCGATGGGGAGGAACCAGCAGCGGCGGTCGAGGTTGGTCGCGTCGCCCTCGTCGTCACCCTCCCCGGGCTCCGGGCCGACCCGCACCAGGCGCGGCACGTTGTTCGGCACCTTGACCCGGGCGAAGTGCTCGGTGCCGGTCTGCGGGTCCCGGACGGCGACGGCGAGGTTGAGCGACTGGTTGGAGATGTAGGGGAACGGGTGGGCCGGGTCCACCGCGAGCGGCGTGAGCACCGGGAAGACCTGGGCGTCGAACCACGCGGAGAGCCGCTCCCGGGCCTCCTCGGTGACCCGGTCCCAGCCGATGACGTGCACGCCCGCGTCCTCGAGGGCGGGGCCGACGTCGGTGCGCCACACCCGGGCGTGCTTCTCGGCGAGCTCCTGGTTGCGGGCCGCGATGCGGGCGAGCTGCTCACGCGGGGTGAGCCCGTCGGCGCTGCGCACCGAGAGCCCGGTCTCCTCCCGGCGCTTCAGCCCGGCCACGCGGACCATGTAGAACTCGTCGAGGTTCGAGGCGAAGATCGCGAGGAACTTGGCGCGCTCGAGCAGCGGCTGGCTGGTGTCCTCGGCGAGGGCCAGCACGCGGGCGTTGAACTCCAGCCAGGAGAGCTCGCGGTTGTCGTAGCGGTCGTCGGGCAGGTCCGCGGGCACGTCGTCGGCGGCCGGCGTCGCCGCGGCGGGCGCGGTGGGCAGCCGGCCCCGTCCCTCGGCCGTCCGGACCGGCGGTGCCGGGGCGGGCGGGGGCGGGCCGGGCTCCGAGATCGGGCCGGCCTCCTCGATCGTGGTGTCCGTCGAGTCGCTCACCCGGCCCATTCTGGGGGCCCGCGCCCCCGGACGGCGACCACTGCGGGATGTGCCACCCGAGGTGTGGGTCAGCGGCAGCCGGCCGTGAGCACCTCCGGGCGCGGCCAGGCCCGGGTGGCGGGCCCGACGCCGAGCGCGCGCACCTCGTCGAGATCGGCCGGGACGTCGACGTCGTGGCGCAGCCCCGGCCACTCGCCGGTGAGGGCGACCGCCCCGGCCGCCGCGTGGGCGGCCGCGGAGAACGGTCCGAAGCGGGGCGCGAACCCGGGCGTGGCGACCAGCAGCGAGGTCCCCTCGCCGGTGTGGTCGGCCACGAACGCCGCCGGGGCGTGGCGCAGCGCCGACCGGGCGGCGGTGAGGGCCTCGTCGAGCTCCTCGGGGCGCAGCGCCGGCAGGTCGGCGAGCAGCACCCCGACCGGGATCGGCCCGAGGTGCTCGATCCCGGCCCGGATCGCGGCGTCGAGCCCCCGGCCGGGATCCCGCACCAGCTCCACCCGCGGATCCGTCCCGACGACGGGGGGCGGGTGACCGGCGCGCAGCCGCGGCTCCGAGGTCACGACGGCGAGGCGGCGGACCGAGGAGGCGAGGACGGCGGCCAGGGTGTCCGTGGCGAGGGCGAGGGCGAGGTCGGCGTGCGTGATGTGCGGGTCGGTCGGGGACACGGCCGCGCTCGCCGCGGCCAGCCGGGTCTTGGCGCGCGCCAGCTCCTTCACCGGCACGACGAGGTCCGTCGCGACGCCACGGTCGGCCATGCTCCCCATCCTGGACCCGCCGCACGCCCGGAGGCCACCGAGAGCCCGCCGACGGTCGTCTGGACGGCGATCACCGGTCACGGGAGACTCACGCCGCAGCGTGCCGGGGCCGCTCCCGGCGCTCCGACGTGACGGTGCGAGGAGGCGGGCCCGGGTGGCGATCGCAGACGGTTCTCCCACGACCCCGGCGCCGATGCCGCGGGACGTGGCCCGGCGTCGTCGGGAGCCGGGGGGCCCGTGGGTGTTCCTGGCCGCGCTGGTCTTCTACCCGTTGACGTGGTGGCTGGCGCGACGCCGGATGGTCGGGCTCGAGCAGGTGCCGGCCGAGGGGCCCGCGCTGCTGGTCAGCAACCACATCTCCTACCTCGACCCGGTGTACACCGCGGTCTTCGTGCACCGCGCGCGCCGGGTGCCGCGGTTCCTCGCCAAGGACTCGCTCTGGCGGGTGCCGGTCTTCGGTCGGATCATGGCCGGCTCCCGGCAGATCCCGGTCGCGCGCGGCTCCCGCGACGCCGGGGCGAGCCTCGCGGCCGCGGAGGCGGCCCTCGCCGACGACGGCGTCGTCGTGATCTACCCCGAGGGCACCATCACCCGGGACGCGGCGGGCTGGCCGATGGAGGCGCGCTCGGGCGCCGCGCGGCTGGCCCTGCTGCACGACGTCCCGGTGATCCCGGTGGTGCACTGGGGCACGCTCTCGGTCTACGACCACTACCGCAGGCGGTTCCGGCCCTCCCCGTTCGGCACCACGATCACCGTGCGCGCGGGCGAGCCGCTGCCGATGGACGACCTGCGCGCCCGGGTCGGCGACCGCCCGCCCGGCGCGAAACTGATGAAGGAGACGACGGAGCGGATGATGACCGCGGTCGGGGCGCTGCTCGAGGACGTCCGGGGCGAGGTCCGGCCGGCGGGGGACGCGGCATGAGCCGCTACGCGGTCCTCGGGGCGGGGTCGTGGGGGACGACGTTCGCCAAGGTGCTCGCGGACGCGGGCACGGACGTCACGCTCTGGGCGCGGCGCCAGGAGGTGGCGGACGCGATCACCGCCGACCACGTCAACCCGGAGTACCTGCCCGACATCAAGCTGCCCTCGGCGCTGCGCGCCACGCACGACGCCGAGGCCGCCCTCGACGGCGTGACCACCGTGGTGCTGGCGATCCCCGCCCAGCGGCTGCGCGGGCACCTGCAGGACTGGGCCGACCACCTGCCGCGCGGCGCCACCGTGGTCAGCCTCGCCAAGGGCGTCGAGATGGGCACGCTCAAGCGGATGAGCGAGGTCATCGCGGACGCGGGCCGGGTCGCCCCGGACCGGATCGCGGTGCTCTCCGGGCCGAACCTCGCCGGCGAGATCGCCGCCGAGCAGCCCACGGCCACCGTCGTCGCCTGCTCGGACCACGACCGGGCGGTGGCGGTGCAGCACGAGTGCTCCACCGGCTACTTCAAGCCCTACACCAACGTCGACGTCATCGGCTGCGAGCTCGGCGGCGCGTGCAAGAACGTCATCGCGCTCGCCTGCGGCATGGCCTCCGGGCAGGGCTACGGCGACAACACGACCGCCTCGCTGATCACCCGGGGGCTCGCCGAGATCTCGCGCCTCACGGTGGCGCTCGGCGGCGAGGCGCTGACCCTGGCCGGGCTCGCCGGCATGGGCGACCTCGTGGCCACCTGCTCGTCCCCGCTCTCGCGCAACCGCCGGTTCGGCGAGTCGCTGGGCCGCGGCATGTCGGTGGCCGAGGCCGAGGAGGCCAACCACGGCCAGGTCGCCGAGGGCGTCAAGTCCTGCGAGGCGATCGGCGAGCTGGCCCGTACGCACGGGGTCGACACCCCGATCGTGGACGCCGTCCGCCGGGTGTGTGCAGGCACCGTGTCGGCGCGTGACGTGGGCGACGAACTCATCAACCGCTCGCGCAAGCCGGAGTGAGCGGTTCCGCCCGGGCGGGTGCGTTTCGTGTCGGGCCGTCCGAGGAACTCCCGGTCTCGTGGACGTGCTGCAGCGCATGGGGCCGCCGCCCCGCGTGACCGCCGACCGCCCGGTGGTCACCCTCGAGCGGACCGCCCCGGCGGACCGACCGAACGCGTCGGCGATCCGCCGCACCTTCCGCACCTGGGTGCGCACGTGGGCCGACCCGGACACCGCGGACGACCTCGCGCTCGCGGTCTACGAGGCCCTCGCCAACGTGGTCGACCACGCCTACTCGACGGCGCCCGGCCCGGGTGAGATGCGGCTGTGGGCGGCGGTGTCCCCGCCGCTGGCGGGCGGCCGCGACCTCGTCGTCACCATCTCCGACGACGGCGCCTGGCGCCGCTCGACCGGGTGCGGCTGGCGCGGCCGCGGGCTGCCCCTCATGCACACCCTCACCCGCGCGACCGTCCTGTCCGGTCGGCACGGCACCACCGTGCAGCTCCGGGCGCGCGTGCACCCCTAGTCCGCCGTCAGCCCACCCGGCCCGCCACGTGCGCGGGTACGGGGGTGTCCGGCGGCAGCGCCGGGCAGGTCTCGGGCTCGCCGAGCACCGTGTGCACCGGCAGGATGCCCGCCCAGCGGGTGTCGCCCTCGGCCACGAGCCCGGGGTCGCCCGGCGGGCCCTGCCGCACCTTGACGCTCGCCTCCTGCAGGTCCAGCGCCAGCACCGCGGTCGCGGCACTCTCCTTCCGGTCGGGGCGGCGCGCGTGTGACCACTGCCCGGGCGTCAAATGCTCGACGATGGCCTCGAGCGCCAGCAGGTGCTCGTCCGGGTCGGTCACCCGACGGGCCCGTCCCCGGACGACGGCGCTGCGGTAGTTGGCGGAGTGCGCGAACACCGAGCGGGCGAGCACCAGACCGTCGAGCAGGGTCACGGTGAGGCAGACCTCCCGGTCCCGGGCGAGAGTCGCGGCGCCGCTCGAGCCGTGCACGTAGACCAGGTCGCCGACCCGGGCGTGCATGGTCGGCAGCACGAGCGGGGCCCCGTCCGGGTCGACGACGCCCAGGTGGCAGACGAGGGCCTCGTCCAGGATCGCGTGCAGCGAGGTGGGGTCGTCCTGCTGCCGGTCGCGTTTGCGGCGCAGCTGCGTGCGAGGCGTGGGGGAGAGCATGCGGACGATCGTCGCCCCGCCGGTGGCATCCTGCGAGGGCCACTTCCACGACGGTCCGGGAGGCCACTCGTGCTCGTCGCGCTCGACCGGTCCGCGCCGACCCCGCTGGCGGTGCAGGTCGCGGACGGCCTGCGGGCGGCGGCGCTCGACGGCCGACTCCGGGTCGGCGAGCGCGTCCCGGCGACGCGGGTGCTCGCCCGCGAGCTCGGGGTGAGCCGGACCGTCACCGCCGCCGCCTACGACCAGCTCGTCGCCGAGGGGTGGCTGGGCGCCCGCCACGGGTCGGGGACGTTCGTGCTGGCGGCCCCTCCCTCCTCTCCTGGCAGCAAAGCGTCGTTGCTGTCGCCCGGTGACAGCAACGACGCTCTCCTGCCATGTGGAGGTGGTGCGGCCACCGACCTGCGCCCCGGCTCGCCGTGCCTCGAGGTGCTCGACCCGGCGTCCTGGCGGCGGGCGTGGCGCCGCGCCGGCGACCTGGACCCCGCGGCGCGCCCGGAGTACGCCGGCGTGCCCGTCTTCCGCGCGGCGGTGGCCGAGCACCTGCTGCGCCACCGCGGGCTCGTCGGGGCCGACGTCCTCGCCACCGCCGGCACGACGGCGGGTCTCACCGAGCTCGTCGCGCTGCTCACCCGGCGGCTCGGGCGGCCGGTCCGGGCCGGACTGGAGAACCCCGGCTACCGCCGCGCCGCGGGCGTGCTGCGCGCCGCCGGGGCGGAGGTGACCGCCCTCGCGGTCGACGCGGAGGGCCTCGTCGGGAACCTCCCGGCAGGCCTCGACCTGGTCTACGTGACCCCGGCGCACCAGTACCCGCTTGGCGGGCGGCTGCCCGTCGCGCGGCGGACGGCGCTCGTCGAGCGGGCCCGGGCGGAGGGGTTCGTGCTGGTCGAGGACGACTACGACGGGGAGCTGCGCTACGACGTCGCACCGCTGCCGGTCCTCGCGGCGCTCGGCCCCGACGTCGTCGTGCACCTCGGGACGGCGGGCAAGATCGCGACGCCGGACCTCGGTGTCGGCTGGCTCGTCGCGCCGCCTGCGCTCACGGCCGACCTGCTCGACCGCCGCCGCGCGACCGGGACGAGGCCGGCCCCCGCGGGCCAGCAGGTGTTCGCGGCGTGGGTGCACGACGGCGGGTTGGGTCGGCACCTCACGCGCCTGCGGCGCGAGCTCGCGGTGCGGCGCGGGCTCGTCGTCGACGTGGTCCGGGCGGCGGGGCGCGAGGTCCTGGGCGACCGGGCGGGAGCGCACCTGGTGGTCCCGCTGGCGTCGGCCGCCGTCGAGCGCGAGGTCGTCGGGGCCCTCGCCGGCACGGGGGTGCGGGTCGACGGGCTGGCCGCGCACCACCTCGACGACGGGCCGACGGACTGGTCCGGGGTGCTCGTCGGGTGGGCCGCCCCGCGGCGGGCGGAGCTCGTGGTGGCCCTGGAGCGGGTCCGGGGCGTGCTGGCCGGGGCGGCGGTGGGGCGCGCGTAGGGTGCGGCGCCATGGGGACGGAACGCCCGACGTTGCTGGTCCTGTTCGGCGGGCGGTCGGGGGAGCACGCCGTCTCCTGCGTCTCCGCGGGCGGCATCCTCGACAACCTCGACCGGGACCGGTTCGACGTCGTGCCCGTCGGGATCACCCCGGAGGGCGTCTGGCTCGCCGTCGGCGACGACACCTCCCCGTGGCGCCTGCACGGGCGCGAGCTGCCCGGCGTGACCCTGGCGTCGGGCGAGCCGGTCGCGCTGCTGCCCGACCCCACCCGCCGCGAGCTGATCAGCCTCGCCGACGGCCGGCGCGGCGAGACCGTGGCGACGGTCGACGTCGTCTTCCCGGTCCTGCACGGGCCCGCGGGCGAGGACGGCGAGATCCAGGGGCTCCTCGAGACCGCCGGGATCCCCTACGTCGGGGCCGGTGTCTGCGCGAGCGCGGCGTCGATGGACAAGGTCGTCACCAAGCGCATCCTGCGCGACGCGGGCCTGGCCACGGGCGACGCCGTCGCGCTCGACCGGACCGCGACCGACCTGGGACCCGCCGAGCGCGAGCGCCTCGGCCTGCCCGTGTTCGTCAAGCCGTCCCGCGCCGGGTCCTCGGTGGGGATCTCGCGGGTCACGGCCTGGGCGGACGTGCCCGCCGCGGTCGCGTTCGCCCGGCGGAGCGACCCGAAGGTGCTGATCGAGGCGGGGATCGCCGGCCGCGAGATCGAGTGCGGCGTGCTCCAGTTCCCCGACGGCCGGGTCGAGGCGAGCGTGCCGGCCGAAATCCGGCTGACCGGCGAGGCCGACTGGTACGACTTCGACACCAAGTACCTCGACGACGCCTGCGAGCTCGACGTCCCCGCCAAGCTCGACGACGCCCTGGCCGAGGCGGTCCGCGAGCAGGCGGTGCGGGTCTTCCGGACGATGGACTGCGCCGGCCTCGCGCGCGTCGACTTCTTCGTCACCGACGACGGCCGGGTGCTGGTCAACGAGCTGAACACCATGCCCGGCTTCACCGCGACGTCGCTCTACCCGCGGATGTGGGCCACCACCGGCGTCGACTACCCGACGCTGCTCACCACGCTCGTGGACTCCGCCCTCGCCGGCGGCACCGGGGTGCGCTGATCAGCGGGTCGGCGTCGCCGGCACGGTCGTGGGGTCCGGCGGCTCGGTGTCCCGGCTGACCAGCGTGATCTTGACGCCGCGCGAGACGTCCTGGATGGCGCCGCTGCCGATCCCGTCGGGGAGCGTGAGCCCGACGAAGATCGCGCGGTCCACCGTGACCCAGGTGGTGGCCCCGGTACCCGGGATCCGCAGCCAGTCCACGCCGTCGACGTCGAGCAGCGGGCTCGTCGGGCCGAGCTCCGGCGGGGTGGGCAGCCCGCAGCGCAGCACCACCGGCTGGTCCTCGGGGCGGCCCGAGGCCTGCTTCTCCCCGCCCCACGCCACGGTGCCCGCCGGGACCGGGTCGGCCAGGACCCGGCGCGGCAGCAGCCCGTCGCCGGTGTTGATCTCCTGCGGGAGCCCGGAGAGCAGGCGCGAGCAGTCGGCCGAGGCCGCCGCGGGGACCGGCACGGCGGCGAGCGCCAGCGGTCCGGTGTCCGGATCGGGGTCGGTCTGCCGACCGAGGACCTGCGAGGCGATCAGGACCCCGACGACCAGCAGCACCGGCAGCGCCAGGGCCACCCCCAGCACGATGCGGGGGAGTCGGCGGTCGAGCTCCGGTGCCCGGGTACGCGCCACCGCCGGGGTCAGGCGGGGGAGCCGACGACCGAGCAGGTCAGCGTGCGGGTGATGCCCGGCACCTTCTGCACGGCCGTGATGGTGTCCGACAGGGCCGCGTCGTCGTTGGAGTCCACGTGCACGATCACGTCGTAGGGGCCGGTCACGTCCTCCGCCCGGGAGACGCCGTCGATCCCGGCCACGTCCGACGCGACCGCGGCGGCGCGGCCCACCTCGGTCTGGATCAGGATGTAGGCCTGGACCACGAACGGGCCTCCTCGGGGAGCGGGCGCACCCGCTCGGGGCTCGGGCGGGGTGCACACGGATGTCACGACGCGACGGAACGTACCGCAGGGAGCAGACGGGTGAGCCGGTCGGGAGATGCGCCACAACGGAGCCCCGCGCGGGCACCGTCCGGCGGGCACGTGTCCGACCTGGGGGAGTTCGGGGTGATCGACCGGATCACCGCCGGGCGGCCCCAGCCGGACGGGACGCTGCTCGGCCCGGGTGACGACGCCGCGGTCGTGGCGGCCCCGGACGGTCGGGTGGTGGCCACCGTGGACACCCTGGTGCAGGGGGTGCACTTCCGTCTGGACTGGTCGGCGCCCGAGCAGGTGGGCCGCAAGGCGGTCGCCGCGAACCTCGCCGACGTCGCCGCGATGGGCGCCGTCCCGACCGGGCTCCTGCTGTCGCTGGCCTGCCCCGCCTCGACGCCGACCGACGTCGTCGAGGGCCTGGCCGCGGGCATCTGGGACGCGGCCGCCGAGGCCGGGGTCGGCGTGGTGGGCGGGGACACGGTCTCGGCCGACCAGATCGTGGTGACGATCACGGCCCTGGGTGACCTCGAGGGGCGCGACCCGGTCCGCCGCTCGGGCGCGAAGGTGGGTCACGTCGTCGCCGTGTGCGGGGTGCTGGGCTGGTCGGCGGCCGGCATGGAGGTGCTGCGGCGCGGGTTCCGGTCGCCGCTGGCGATGGTCGCCGCGCACCGGACGCCGCGCCCGCCGATCGCCGCCGGTCCGGTGGCCGCGCGGGCGGGCGCGAGCGCGATGATCGACACCTCGGACGGGCTGCTCGCCGACCTCACGCACGTCGCGGAGGCCTCCCGGGTGCGGATCGACATCCGTTCGGAGCTCGTGCCGGTCGCGGACAAGCTGCGCGACGTGGCGTCCGCGCTCGGTGGGGACGCCCTGCGGTGGGCCCTCACCGGCGGCGAGGACCACTCGCTGGTCGCCTGCTTCCCCGACGAGTCGATGGTCCCGGAGGGGTGGACGGTGTTCGCCGACTGCCGCCTCGGGGTCGGCGTCACCGTCGACGCCGACCGCTGGGGCGGTGCCGGCGACCCGGGGTGGCGGCACTGGAGGTGAACACCTGTGAGTACTAATCCGTGCCCCAGCACGGATTAGTGCACACAGGGCCGAAGGCCACCTACATCCCCGGCGGGCGCACCCCCCGGATCGAGGCGTCGATCAGCTGGATCGGGTGCAGCATCGGCAGGTCCCCCTCGAGGTACTTGCGGATCTGCAGCAGGCACCCGGGGTTGGCGGTGACCAACAGGTCCGCGCCGGTGCCCCGGATGTTGTCCGCCTTGCGCCGGCCCAGGTCCCCGGCCGCCTCCGGCTGGAGCATGTTGTAGATCCCGGCCGACCCGCAGCAGATCTCCGCCTCGGGCAGCTCGACGAGCTCCACGCCCGGGACGGACCGGAGCACGTCGCGGGGCTGCTGGCGGATCTTCTGGGCGTGCCCGAGGTGACAGGCGTCGTGGTAGACGACGGTCGCGTCGACCCGGTGCCGCGGGGCCCGGGACTCGGCGAGGGCGTCCGCGAGCACCTCGGAGACGTCGCGGACCTTGCCGGAGAACTCCTCCGCACGCTGCTTCCAGGCCGGGTCGTCGGCGAGCAGCTCGCCGTACTCCTTCATCGAGGACCCGCACCCGGCGACGTTCACCGCGATGACGTCGACGTCGGCCTGCTCGAACACGGCGATGAGGTCCTTCGCGCGCCGGATCGACTCCTCCTCGCGCCCCGCGTGCAGCCCGAGCGCGCCGCAGCACGCCTGCTCGCGCGGCGCGACGACGTCGTAGCCCTCGGCCGCGAGCACCCGCGTGGTGGCCAGGTTGACCTGGTGGAAGAACACGTCCTGCACGCAGCCGGTGAGCATCCCGATGCGACCGCGACGCGCGGGGTGCTCGGAGGTGGTGCGGGCGGGTGTGACGGCGGGCGTGCGGGCGAAGGCGTCGCGCACGCTCACCGGCGGGAGCAGCGACTCCATCGCGACGAGCCGCTCGAAGCGCCTCGGCAGCTTCGCGAGCAGGGCGTCCATCCGCTTCGGGCGCAGCTTCTGGTACAGCGCGCCGCCGAGCGAGGCTGCCCGGAGCCGCCGCCGGTAGGGGAACAGCGTGAAGATCGCCTCGCGGAACAGCCGGTCGGCGCGGCTGCGCGGGACGTGCCGCTCGATCTGCGGGCGGGTGGCCTCGAGCAGCCGGTCGTACTGCACGCCCGAGGGGCACGCCGTCACGCAGGCCATGCAGCCGAGGCACCGGTCGATGTGGGTGGTGAAGGCGCCCTCGAGCGGGATCTCGCCCTTCTTCGCCATCTCCATCAGGTAGATGCGCCCGCGCGGCGAGTCCATCTCCTCGCCCCACAGCGCGTAGGTGGGGCAGGTGGGCAGGCAGAACCCGCAGTGCACGCAGTCGTCGAGCAGCTCCTGCGCGGGCGGGTGGTGGTCGTCGAAGCTGCCGTGCGACGCGGCGGCGAGGGCGTCGGTGCGTTCCGGTCCGGGGGCGTTCTCCCCGCGCTGCGAGGTGAAGTCGGGACCGGGGCCGGCGGGGCCGGTGGTGGGCGTGCTGGTCACGCGGACGCTCCTGTCGGGACGGGCAGCCAGGGGGCGAGTCGGCCGCGGCCGAGGCGCTGGTCGGGGTCGAAGGCGGCGGCGACGGACCGGAGCACCACGGCGCTCGTCGGGGCGGGCCCCCACGCGGGCACCGCGGCGCCGGCCGGACGGGCGCGCAGCGTCGAGGTGCCGCCGAGCGCGGCGACGCGGGCGTGCACGGTCTCCACGACGCTCGGGTCGGCCGGGACCGACAGGGTGGCCACGCCGGTGGCGGGCGCGGCGGTCACGTGGGTGCCGCCGAGGTCGACGAGCCCGGCGAGCAGGTCACCGAGCCGGGTCGGGGCCACGCCGACCCGCACGACCGCGGCGTCGTCGGGCCGCCGGTCGACCGCGGCGCGGTGGGCGTCCCACGCGGCGTCGGCGTCGGCGGGGGAGAGGACCTCGGCGCCCCCGCCGAGCAGGTCGACGAGCCGCGCGGCGCGGCCCTCGACCCCCGCCTCGGTGCCCTCGAGCAGGGCGAGCAGGCGCCCGTCGACGACCTCCAGTGCGCCGGCCTCGACCGGGGTGTCGGTGACCGCCCGGCCCGCGGCGGGCAGCGCGGCGAGGTCGGCGACCGGGAGGGCCACGGTGCGGGTGGCGGCGGGCACCGGGTGCAGGCGCAGCACGATCTCGGCGACCACCCCGAAGGTCCCGTACGCCCCGTGGAGCAGCTTGGCGAGGTCGTAGCCGGCGACGTTCTTGATGACGTGCCCGCCGGACCGGGCCACGGTGCCGTCGGCCAGCACGACGGTGACCCCGATGACGAGGTCGCGCAGCGAGCCGAACCCGAGGGCCAGCGGGCCCGCGTCCGCCGTCGCGAAGAGGCCCCCGACGGTGGCGCCGCGCGACACGCGCGCGGCGTCGAAGGCGACCCGCTGACCGGACTCCGCGAGCGTCGCCTGCAGCTCCGACAGCGGCGTGCCCGCGCCGACGGACACGGTCATGTCCCCCGGGTTGTGGGCGATCACGCCGGACAGCCCGCCGACCGAGACGGCGGTGGCGTCGGCGGTGACGGCGCCACCCCAGTCCGCGGCGGTGCCCGCGCCGGTGGCCACCACGGGCCCGGGGGCGTCGCGGACCGCGTCGCGCAGCTCGACCAGGGAGCCCGGGGAGAGCGATGTGGTGCTCACAGTCGGCTGATCACTCCGGCCTCTTCCAGGGGGTGGGGGCGGAACGGGCCCGGACGCTCGCCGCAGAGCCTCGGCGTCGGGAAGATCTTGCCGGGGTTGCAGAGGCCGGCCGCGTCGAAGCCCGTGCGCACGCGCTGCATCACCGCGAGGTCGTCGTCGGTGAACATGCGGCCCATCGAGCAGGCCTTGTCGGCGCCGATGCCGTGCTCGCCGGAGAGCGACCCGCCGAGCTCGACGCAGAGCTCGGCGATCCGGCTGGAGAGGTCCTCGGCCTTGTCGTGCTCCCCGGCGGCCTCCGAGTAGAGCACCAGCGGGTGCAGGTTGCCGTCGCCCGCGTGGAACACGTTGGCCACCCGCAGGCCGACCTCGGAGCCCATCGTCGCGATCTGGGCGAGCACCTCGGCCAGGCGGGTCCGCGGGACGACGCCGTCCTGGACGATGTAGTCGGGGCTGATCCGCCCGACGGCGGCGAAGGCGGCCTTGCGCCCTTTCCACACCCGGGCGCGCTCGTCGGCGCTGTCGGCCACGTGGATGCGGGTCGACCCGCGCTCCTCGCAGATCCGCGTGATCTCGGCGAACTGCTCGTCGCACTCCTCGGCGGGGCCGTCGAGCTCGATGATCAGAGCGGAGGGCGACTCGACGGTGTAGCCCGCGCCGACGGCGGCCTCCGCGGCCTCCATCGCGAGCGAGTCCATCATCTCGACGGCGGCGGGCACGATGGCCGCGTCGACGATCGCCCCGACGGTCTCGCCCGCGGCCTCGACCGACGGGAAGTCGGCGAGCACGGTGCGGACCGCCTCGGGCTTGCGTAGCAGCCGGACGGTGACCTTCGTGCAGATGCCGAGGGTGCCCTCGGAGCCGAGGAAGACCCCGCGCAGGTCGGGACCGGCCTGCTCCGCGGTGGGGCCGCCGAGGGTGACGACGCTGCCGTCGGCGAGGACCACCTCCATCTCGAGCACGTGGTTCGTCGTGAACCCGTACTTGAGGCAGTGCGCGCCGCCGGAGTTCTCGGCGACGTTGCCGCCGATGGTGCAGACCTGCTGGCTCGACGGGTCGGGCGCGTAGTAGAGCCCGTGCGGCCCGGCGGCGCGGGAGATGTCCAGGTTGAAGACCCCGGGCTCGAGGACCGCGCGCCGGTTCTCGACGTCGATCTCCAGGATGCGCCGCAGCTTCTGCAGCGAGATGACGACGCCGTCGGCGACCGGGAGCGCACCCCCGGACAACCCCGTCCCCGCGCCGCGGGCCACGAAGGGCACCCGGTGCCGGGCGCAGATCCGCACGCAGGCGGCGACCTCCTCGGTGTCGCGCGGCAGCACGACGACGGCGGGGACCTGGCGGAAGCCGGTCAACCCGTCGCACTCGTAGCTGCGCAGGCCCACCTCGTCGGTGATCACGCAGGTCTCGGGCAGGACGGCGGCGAAGTCGCGGGCGAGCGCCGTGGCGGTGCCGCTCGCTGCGGTGGTGGTGGTGCTCATGGGCGTCACACATCCCCTCGGGTTGCTCCCGGATCCTCACCCGCCGCGCGCACCACCGCCACCAGAGCGGTCGGGTCGGAGAGGTCCGGGCTGACGTGGTCGGCGCCGGCGGCGAGGAGGTCGTCGAGCGACGCCGCCCCGGTGGCCACCCCGACGGCGACCGCCCCCGCCGCGTGCGCGGCCTCGACGTCGCGCGGCGTGTCCCCCACGACGACGAGCCCCACCTCCCGGCCGTGCCGGCGCTCGAGCGCGGCCCGGGCCTCGTGGACCAGCGCCGACCGCGGCCCGCGGACGTGCCCGTAGACGCCGTCGTCGAGGTCGAACGCGCCCGGGTGCAGCCCGGCCACCGTGAGCTTGAGCTCGGCCCCGGCCCGCACGTTGCCGGTGAGCACGATCTGGTCCACGCCGGGTTCCGCCGCGAGCAGCCGGACCGCCTCCCGCACCCCGGGCAGGACCGTGAGGCTCTCCGCGAGCGCGGCGTCGCGGCCGCGCCACTGCGCCCCGATGGCCGCGATCATCGCGTCGGTGTAGTCGGCACCGCGGGCGAGCAGCTCCGCGGCCTCGTCCGCGGGCAGCCCGTCGCGGAACGCCTCGGCGACCAGGTGGTCGGTCATCCCGCCCATCGGTACGGGCGGGGGCTCGCGCCCGGCGACGGCGAGGAACGCGTCGCGCAGCACGTCCCCGCCCACCCGCCCGCCGCGCAGCAGCGTGCCGTCGATGTCCCAGCAGACCCCGACCGGTCGTCCCACGTCGGGCATGCTGCCCGGATCCGGGATCATCGGCCGGGTGGGGAACGCGGAACTCTCGTTCACGGTGGCCGCGTACGACGACCCGGCCAGCGTCCGGTTCATCGACGCCGTCCAGGCCTTCTACCGCGAGCGCTACGGCGGGATCGACCGCACCCCCGTCGACCCGGCCGAGTTCGCGCCGCCGCGCGGGCTGTTCCTGCTCGGGGTCCTGCCCGACGCCGGGCCGGTCTGCTGCGGCGGGTGGCGGCGGCTGACCGCCGAGGCGATCCCGGTCGCCGATCGCGAGGTGCTCCGCCCGCTCGACGCCGAGATCAAGCGGATGTGGGTCGACCCCTCCCACCGGCGCCGCGGCGTCGCGCTCGCCCTGCTCGACGAACTCGAGCGCACCGCCGCCGCGGCGGGCTGTCGTCGGACGGTGCTCGAGACCGGTACCCGCCAGCCCGAGGCCGAGGCGCTCTACCGGCGCCGCGGGTACCGCCCGATGCCCAACTTCGGGGTGCACCGCGCCGAGGCCGACAGCACCTGCTTCACCCAGGACCTGGACGCGGGACGGGCCCCCGACCCCCTCGGGGACCGGCCCGTCGCGCGCGGCTAGCGTGCGGGACGTGCCGCTCCCCGCCCCGCGCAGGACCGCCTGATGGCCCGCCCGCTGTCCGAGACCGTCGAGGCCGGCTGGGCGGACGCCCTCGAGCCCGTGGCCGACACCATCGCCACCATGGGCGACTTCCTGCGCGCCGAGGTGGCGGCCGGGCGCACCTACCTGCCCGCCGGGAAGAACGTCCTGCGGGCCTTCCAGCAGCCGTTCGAGCAGGTGCGGGTGCTCGTCGTCGGGCAGGACCCGTACCCGACGCCGGGGCACGCGGTCGGCCTCTCCTTCTCGGTCGCCCCGGACGTCCGGCCGCTGCCGAAGAGCCTGCAGAACATCTACAAGGAGTACACCGAGGACCTCGGCCACCCGCCGCCCTCGAGCGGGGACCTGACGCCGTGGGCCGACCAGGGCGTGCTGCTGCTCAACCGGGTCCTCACCGTCGCGCCGGGCGCGCCCGGGTCGCACCGCAACAAGGGCTGGGAGAAGGTCACCGAGCAGGCGATCACCGCGCTCGTCGAGCGCATCGACGCCCCGCTCGTCGCGATCCTCTGGGGCCGGGACGCCCGGTCGCTGGTGCCACTGCTCGGGGAGGACGTCCCGACGGTGGAGTCGGCGCACCCGAGCCCGATGTCGGCCGCCGGGGGCTTCTTCGGCTCCCGCCCGTTCAGCCGCGTGAACGAGTTCCTGGAGGAACTGGGCGACGAACCGGTGGACTGGCGCCTGCCCTGACCGGTCCCGACCGGCCGGCGACCTAGCGACGGACGCCGAAGCGGCGCCGGCTGCGGCGCTGCGGCGCGAACATGCTCCAGCCCCGGCTCGGGATGGTGTCGGGACGGTGCCGACCGGCCCCGACCCGTCGTCGGGAACGGATCAGCGCGAGCAGCCGGGAGAGGGGCCGACGGCCGTCGAGGACAGGGGCCCGGTTGGCGCGCACGGGCAGGCCGACGACCTCGGGGGAGGGCAGCGGAGCCTGCTGCAGCGTGGCGACGGCGCCGGTCGCGGGCATCCCCGCGACGGCCGTGGGGACCGGGGCCGACGGCGGGTCGACCACGGCGGTCCCGACCGGGAGTCGCTGCGACACCACGCGCAGGGGGACCGGGGCGGACCGCCGGTGCACCGTGCGCTGGGCGCGTGGGAGACGCGGTTCGTCGCCGGGCTGCTCCGGTCGGCTCACCGTGCCCTCCGCTCGTCGCTGCGCCGCGGCCGCGACGACCGCTCGATCCTCACGTACGTACGGTGCAGGCGCAAGGACGGAACGGATGTGCGTGAGGCGGATCGCGCGACCCCGGGGGGCCCTCATGACCTGTCCGACCGCCACCTGGACCCCGAGCGGGTCGGGCCTGGAGACGGCCCGCCACCCCGACGGCGGCCTGCTCGTCCGCGCCAGCGGCGACGCCGGGGGACCGGTGCTGCACTACACGCGCGCGGAGGTCGAGGCCTTCGTGCTCGGCGTGCGCGACGGGGAGTTCGACGACCTCACCGAGCAGGGCTGAGCGGGCCGGGCGCGGCCCGACCCCGGACAGCAGTCGGGCCCGGCACGCCGAGGCGTACCGGGCCCGACCGCGGGCGCGTGGGCGTCAGGCGCGGCTGACCTTGCCCGCCTTGAGGCAGGAGGTACAGACGTTCAGGCGCTGCCGGTTGCCACCCGCGGTCCGGGCGTGCACGGTCTGCACGTTCGGGTTCCACCGGCGGTTGGTCCGGCGGTGGGAGTGCGAGACCGACTTCCCGAAACCGGGGCCCTTCGCGCACACGTCGCACACCGCAGCCACTTCGAACACCTCTCGACCTCAACGACACCGGAGCACGCGGGAGTCTCCACCGCGTGGCAGGTCACCAGGGTAGCCGAGCCCGCCGGACGCTGTCGGACCCGGGTGGCACGCTGGCGCCCGTGGTGCACATGGACTCGCCCCTCGCCGAGGCGATCGGGGGACGCTCGGCCTCGGTGCTGCGCAAGCACCTCGACATGCACACCGTCGGCGATCTGCTGCGCCACCTGCCGCGCCGCTACGAGTCCATGAACGACCTCGACAAGGTCGATCCCCGCGATCTGAAGGTGGGCGACCACGTCAACGTCATCGCCGAGGTGCGTAGCGCCCGGGGCGAGCGCAAGTTCCGCCGGGGCGGCGGCAAGCAGCTGCACATCACGACGATGACGGTGGCCGCGGGGGCCCTCGAGCTCTCGGTCACGTTCTTCAACCAGCCGTGGCGGGTGCGCACGATGCCGGTCGGCAGCCGCGCCTTCTTCGCCGGGAAACTCGAGACGTTCCGCGACCGCTGGCAGCTGGGCTCGCCCCGGGCGATGCGGATCAGCACGGGCGACGACGCGACCGATCCCGACGACGAGTCGATCAAGCTGCCCCCGGTCACGCCCATCTACCCCGCCACCAAGGACGTGCAGACCTGGGAGCTGCTGGCCGCGGTGCGGCAGACCCTCGAGGTGTTCGACGACCCGATCGACCCCGTGCCGGCGGAGGTCCGCGAGCGGCACGGGCTGATCGACCTCGGGCGGGCCCTGCGGGACATCCACCTCCCGGCGACGCTCGAGGCCGCGAAGCCCGCGATGCGCCGGCTCACCTGGGACGAGGCCCTCGGGCTGCAGCTGGCACTGCAGGGCGAGCGGCTGACCGCGGCCACCCGGCCCGCGCCCGCCTGCCCCCGCACCGACGACGGCCTGGCTGCGGCGTTCGACGCCCGGCTGCCCTTCGAGCTCACCGGTGGCCAGCGTCGCGTCGGCGCCGAGCTCGCGAAGGCGTTGGCGGGCACCACGCCGCTCAACCGGCTGCTCCAGGGCGACGTCGGGTCGGGCAAGACCGTCGTCGCGCTGCGGGCGATGCTGCAGGTCGTCGACGCGGGCCGGCAGGCGGTGCTGCTCGCCCCCACCGAGGTGCTCGCCGCCCAGCACGCGCGGTCGCTGCGGGCGATGCTCGGGCCGCTCGGCCGCGGCTCCGGGCCCGCCGGCCTGTTCGGCGCGGACGCCGACGAGCCGGTCGAGCTCGACCCCGACGAGCGGGCCACGCAGGTCGTGCTCCTCACCGGGTCGCTCGGGGCGAAGGAGCGCAAGCAGGCGCTGCTCGACGTCCAGTCGGGAGTGGCCGGCATCGTCATCGGCACGCACGCGGTGATCCAGGAGAAGGTCGGGTTCGCCGACCTCGGGCTGCTCGTCGTCGACGAGCAGCACCGCTTCGGGGTCCGGCAGCGCGACGAGCTCCGCTCGCGGCCGGGGGAGACCGCGCCGCACCTGCTCGTCATGACGGCCACGCCGATCCCGCGGACCGTGGCGCTCACCGTGTACGGCGATCTCGAGAACTCGGTGCTCGACGAGCTGCCCGCCGGGCGCAAGCCGATCGACACGCACGCGGTGCCCGGCGGGCGGCCGAAGTGGCTCGCGCGGGTGTGGGAGCGGGTCCGCGAGGAGGTGGACGCCGGGCACCAGGCCTACGTCGTCTGCCCCCGCATCGGCGACGACGGGCCGGCGAGCGAGGAGGAGGAGGGCGGCGGTGCGGACGGCTCGGAGCGGCGCCCGCCGCTCGCGGCGCTCGAGGTCGCGGAGCTGCTCGCCACCGGACCGTTGGCGCGGCTGCGCCTCGAGGTGCTCCACGGACGGCTCCCCGCCGAGGAGAAGGACGACGTGATGCGTCGCTTCTCGGCGGGCGACGTCGACGTGCTCGTCTCGACCACGGTGATCGAGGTGGGCGTGGACGTCCCGAACGCGACGGTGATCGTCGTCCTCGACGCCGAGCGGTTCGGGGTCTCCCAGCTGCACCAGCTCCGCGGCCGGGTCGGTCGCGGCGACACGGCGTCGTCGTGCTTCCTGGTCTCCGAGCTCGAGGGACCCTCGATGGAGCGCCTGCAGCGGATCGCCGAGATCCACGACGGCTTCGCCATGGCCGACCTCGACCTGGAGTTGCGCAGCGAGGGCGACGTGCTGGGCACCGAGCAGGCCGGCCGCCGGAAGACGCTGCGGTTCCTCTCGGTGCGTCGGCACCTCGAGGAGATCACCGAGGCGCGGGAGGTCGCCCGCACCCTGCTCGCCGAGGACCCCACGCTGGCCCACCACCCGCGCCTGGCCGGGCTCGTCCGCGGCGTGGTGGGCGACGAGGGCGCGACGTTCCTCGACAAGCTCTGATCCGCCGTTCGCCGCAGCCGACGCCGCGTGACCGTGCAGTACCGGGAAGTAGCCGATCGGCGCGCGCGGGCGACCTCCGGGCGCGACACGCAGCGCCCCTGTGGCCGCCGGGGGTCACGGTTCGGTTACGGTCTGGCGGTCGGTTCGCAACAGCGCACCGATGCGCTCGGCCGCTTCGCCCGGTTCCCGTCCGGCGGCCTCCCCGGAGCGCACGACGTCCAGGACGGGACGGAGATCGTCGGTCCGCTGCACTCCCCAGCAGCGACCGGCACGGATCGGGTCGCCCCGCGCCCCGGCCGGTCGCCGTCGGGCGTGGAGACGACGGATGACCGCAGTGCTGCCGCCCGTGCGCGACCCGAACGGACGTCACCGCGCTCCGGACGCGGCCACCACGGGGTCCCTCGGTCCCATCCCGGCCACCATGAGCGGTCGTGCCGCCCACGGTGCACCCGCCGGCGACCCCCGGACCCGCGACCAGCACCGCACCCGCCGTCCCGCCCCGCAGGAGCGTCCCCTCGACCGGGCCGCCCGCACCGCCGGTCTGTCGCTGGCCGCGCTCGGCGCGCTCGCGGGGGCCGGCGGCGCCGCCGCACACGGCCTCATCCCGACGGCCGACGAGCCCGCGGCCACCGGCGAGTTCGCCCTGCCGACGAACCTCGCCGCCAGCAGCATGACGCTGCCGGCCGCGGCCCAGCAGGCCCCCGCGGCGATCACCGCCGTGATGCCGGTCGTCGCCCCTGCCGTCGCGCAGGCGGCCCCGCAGTACAAGACCGTTGCGGCCAGCGCCCGCCAGGCGATGGCCGCGGCGCCGGCGCCCGCCGCCGCGCCGAAGCTCTCCGCCGGCCAGCAGATGGCGGCCGACGCCATCGAGGCGGCCGAGTCCCGGCTCGGCAAGCCCTACGTCTGGGGCGCCACGGGCCCGAACGCCTTCGACTGCTCCGGCCTCATGCAGTACGCGTTCGAGAAGGCCGGCAAGGACCTGCCCCGCACGTCGGCCGCGCAGTCCAAGGTCGGCGAGAAGGTCTCGATGGACGACCTGCAGCCGGGCGACCTGATCTTCCTCTACAGCCCGGTCAGCCACGTCGTGATGTACGTCGGCGACGGCAAGGTGATCGAGGCGCCGACCAGCGGCCAGGACGTGAAGTACACGCCGCTGTCGAAGATCGAGAAGAACGCGGTGGGCGCACGCCGGGTGGTCTGACCCCGGAGACGAGAGTGGCCCGGGGCCCCCACCCCGATGGGAACCCCGGGCCTTGTTCGGTGAACGGACGCTCCCCAGCTCCGGGCACCGAAGGTCTCGCGGAACGGCTGTTGCCGTCGATAACAGGGTGTCCGGTCGGTCGGGGTCTCAGTCGGGTCTGATCGTGTGATGTTGTCCAGTTCACACCGTCACCCACCGCAGTGCTCCGGCGACGGACGGGTCGTGTGTGCGCCCGACGGCGGATCCGCCCGACGGGCCGCGTCATCGACCGGTCCGTGAACGGTCACCCTCCTCCGGTGGACCTCCTCCGACGCGCTCTCGTGGTCGCGGTCCTGCTCGTGCTGGTGGCGCCGGTGCCGGCGTCCGGGAGCACCCGGTGCGGCGCCGACGTGCCGGGGCTCGCGCCGGTGGTCGTCGAGACCGGGGCGGTCCGGCTGCACGCCGTGGTCGGGGGCCCACCGGAGGCGCCGCCCGTCGTCCTCCTGCACGGATTCCCGGAGACCTGGCGGACCTGGCGGACGGCGGCGCTCGACCTCGCCGCCGACCACCGGGTGCTGGTCCCCGACCTGCGCGGTGCGGGCTGCTCCGGGTTCGGCCCCGTCCCGGACCCCGACGCCCGGGCGCTCGCCGGGGACCTCGCCGGGCTCGTGACGGCCCTCGGGGTGGGACCGGCCGTCGTGGTGGGCCACGACATGGGCGCCATGCCCGCGTACGCCTGGGCGCGGTCACGCCCCGACCAGGTGCGGCACCTCGTGCTCTCCGGCGGCGGCGTGCCCGGACGCGGTCTGGAGGAGCTCGCCCCGCCGCACGTCGCCGCGTTCGCCGCCGCCCCGCCCGGGCGGCTCGCGGCCGAGGTGGCGGGCCACGAGCGGGAGGTGCTCGCGGGGTTCGTCGGGGACCCGGCGGTGGTGGCGTCGGGGTCGCTCGACGACGCGGTGCGCGCCTATTCCGCACCGGGGCGCTACGACGCGGCGATGGGCCGGTACCGCGCGCTGCCCCGCGACGCCGCCCGCAACCGCCTCGACCCGGGGCCGCTCGCCGTCCCCGCCACCGCGCTCGAGGGCGGCGCCCCCGGGATCAGTGCGGCGACGCTGCCGGGCGCGGACGTCGTCGTGGTCCCGGGAGCCGGGCACTACCTGCAGGAGGACCGGCCGCACGAGACCGCGGCGGCGATCCGGGCGATCGCGGGCCGTGCGTGAGTGGCGCCGTCCGCATGTGCGACGTCAGGATGCGTCATATCTGACGTCGACGATGGCGCGCTGCACGCATCGAGTGGGAGTACCGGGACATCGACGATCGCGGGCCGTGCGTGAGTGGCGCCGTCCGCACGCCTGACGTCAGCGATGTGCCATCGCGGGCCGCCCCACCTCAGGCGCGCAGCCGACCCCGGAGGTCCCGCATGCCCCGGGCGGCCGCCTGCTTCACGGCCTCGGCGACCGCGGCGTACTCGTCCGCGGGCGCGGCCGCGCCGGGCGCCCGCGTCTCGAGGGGGCGCGGCGGGACGGGCGGCGCCGGGGCACGCCGGGCGGCGAGGTCGTCGGCGACCCGGCGGGCCTCGTCCCACGCCGCGACGGCCCGGTCGACGGCGGTGACGAACTCCTGGCGGTGCGGTTCGCCCGGCTCGGTCGGCGTCAGCAGCATGTGCGCGTCGCCGAGCGCCTCGACGAACGCCTCGGTGGCGGGCACCGACACGTCCACGAGCGCGGGCCGGGCGGCGACCGCGCGCGGGTCGGACTCGAAGGCGGCGTAGTCGCGCTGCAGGGCGGCGAACCGGTCCCGGGCGAGCGCCCACCGGGCCGCGCGGTGCTCGGAGAGCCGGCCCGACCGGCCGTCGGGATGACCGAGGACGACGGTGCGCACGCGGCGGACGCCGCGCTGCGCGGCCAGCACCGTGGCGACGATCGCGGCGAGCGCCGCGGCCACCAGGTCGGCCACCGCCGCGAGCAGGGCCGTGCCGAACCCCTCGAGCGTGCCGTCGGCGACCCAGACGCCGAGGAACACGAGCGGGGAGAGCACGGTCAGCAGCACCGCGATGCCGTAGAGCCAGGGCACGGCGGAACGGCGCATCGGCGTGGTCGACCTACCCGGCATGTCCCGGCCCTCCTCGTGTCCCCTTCTTTGGTACCGGAAGAGCCGTCGACGGACCACGATCGCGGTAGCGTGCGCCGCCCACGATCTCCCCGATTCCCCCGGAGGACGACCAGATGTTCCGCAAGGTTCTCGTGGCCAACCGGGGTGAGATCGCCATCCGCGGGTTCCGCGCGGCCTACGAGCTCGGTGCCGCCACCGTCGCCGTCTTCCCGGTCGAGGACCGCCAGTCGGAGCACCGGCTCAAGGCCGACGAGGCGTACCTGATCGGCGAGGAGGGCCACCCGGTCCGGGCGTACCTGTCGATCGAGGAGATGATCCGCGCGGCGCAGAAGGCGGGCGCGGACGCGATCTACCCCGGGTACGGCTTCCTGTCGGAGAACCCGAAGCTCGCGACGGCGTGCGCCGAGGCGGGCATCACCTTCATCGGCCCGCCCGCGCGGGTGCTCGCGATGGCGGGCAACAAGCACCGGGCCGTCGCGGCGGCGCGGGAGGCCGGGGTGCCGGTCCTCGACTCCTCGGACCCCTCCGACGACATCGACACGCTGCTCGCCGCGGCCGGGGAGATGACCTTCCCGCTGTTCGTGAAGGCGGTCGCGGGTGGCGGCGGTCGCGGCATGCGGCTGGTGCGCGAGGAGTCGGCCCTCCGGGACGCGCTGCAGGCCGCGATGAACGAGGCGTCGTCGGCGTTCGGCGACGCGACGGTGATCCTCGAGCAGGCGGTGATCGACCCGCGGCACATCGAGGTGCAGATCCTCGCCGACGCCGAGGGCCACGTCATGCACCTGTTCGAGCGCGACTGCTCGGTGCAGCGGCGCCACCAGAAGGTCGTCGAGATCGCGCCGGCGCCGCACCTGTCGCCCGAGCTGCGGGAGCGCATCTGCGCGGATGCGGTCAAGTTCGCGACCGCGATCGGCTACGTGAACGCGGGCACCGTCGAGTTCCTGCTCGACCGCGACGGCAACCACCACTTCATCGAGATGAACCCGCGCATCCAGGTGGAGCACACGGTCACCGAGGAGGTCGCCGACGTCGACCTCGTCGGCGCGCAGATGCGGATCGCGTCGGGGGAGACCCTGGCCGACCTGGGGCTCTCGCAGGAGACCGTGTCGCTGCACGGGTTCGCGCTGCAGTGCCGGATCACCACCGAGGACCCGGCCAACGAGTTCCGGCCCGACGTCGGGATGATCTCGGCCTACCGCTCGGCGTCGGGATCGGGCGTCCGGCTCGACGGCGGGACCGCCTTCGCGGGCGCGCGGATCAGCCCGCACTTCGACTCGCTGCTGGTCAAGGTCACCTGCCGTGGACGGGACTTCACGACGGCGGTCCGCCGCGCGCGCCGCGCCCTGGCCGAGTTCCGGGTCCGCGGGGTCTCGACGAACATCCCGTTCCTCATGGCCCTGCTCGACGAGCCGGACTTCCGCGAGGGCCGGGTGACGACCAGCTTCATCGCCGAGCACCCGGAGCTGCTGGCCGCCCGGGCGCCCGCCGACCGCGGGACCCGTCTGATGACCTACCTCGCCGACGTCACGGTCAACAAGCCGCACGGGCCGGTGCCCGACCTGGTCGACCCGCGGGACAAGCTGCCGGCGGTGGACCTGACGCAGGAGCCGCCCGCGGGGTCGCGGCAGCGCCTGGGTGAACTCGGTCCCGAGGGGTTCGCGGCGTGGCTGCGGGCGCAGACGAGTGTGCCGGTCACCGACACGACGTTCCGCGACGCCCACCAGTCGCTGCTGGCCACCCGCGTGCGCACGCGGGATCTCGTGGAGATCGCACCGCACGTCGCCCGGACCGCGCCGGAACTGCTGTCGCTGGAGTGCTGGGGCGGCGCCACCTACGACGTGGCGTTGCGCTTCCTCGCCGAGGACCCGTGGGAGCGGCTGGCGCGGCTGCGCGAGGCGGTGCCGAACCTGTGCCTGCAGATGCTGCTGCGGGGGCGGAACACCGTCGGCTACACGCCCTACCCGACCGAGGTGACCGACGCGTTCGTCGCCGAGGCGGCCCGCGTCGGGATCGACGTCTTCCGCATCTTCGACGCGCTCAACGACGTGTCCCAGATGCGGCCCGCGATCGACGCGGTGCGGAGCTCCGGCGGGGCGCTCGCCGAGGTGGCGCTCTGCTACACGAGCGACCTGATGGACCCGGCCGAGGACCTCTACACCCTCGACTACTACCTGCGCCTGGCCGAGCAGATCGTCGACGCCGGCGCCCACGTCCTGGCCATCAAGGACATGGCGGGGCTGCTGCGGCCGCCGGCGGCCCGTCGTCTGGTGGGCGCACTGCGCGAGCGCTTCGACCTGCCGGTCCACCTGCACACCCACGACACCGCGGGCGGTCAGCTCGCGACCCTGCTCGCCGCGATCGACGCGGGCGTGGACGCCGTGGACGCGGCTGTGGCGTCGATGGCCGGGACCACCTCGCAGCCCTCGCTCTCGGCGCTGGTCGCGGCGACCGACCACAGCGAGCGGGAGACCGGGCTCTCGCTGGACGCGGTCAACGCGCTCGAGCCGTACTGGGAGCTCGTCCGGAAGGTCTACGCGCCGTTCGAGTCGGGCCTCGCGTCGCCGACCGGCCGCGTCTACACCCACGAGATCCCCGGCGGGCAGCTGTCGAACCTGCGCACCCAGGCGGTCGCGCTCGGCCTCGGCGACCGGTTCGAGCAGGTCGAGGACGCCTATGCGGCCGCCGACCGGATGCTCGGGCACCTGGTGAAGGTCACGCCGTCGTCGAAGGTGGTCGGCGACCTCGCGCTGCACTTCGTCGGCGCCGGGGTGGACCCGAAGGACTTCGAGGCCGACCCGTCGCGCTTCGACATCCCCGACTCGGTCATCGGGTTCCTGCGCGGCGAGCTCGGCGACCCGCCCGGCGGCTGGCCCGAGCCCCTGCGCACCCGCGCGCTGGAGGGCCGGACCGAGCGGCCCGGCGTCGCGGAGCTGACCGACGACCAGCGCAAGGGCCTCGAGGCCGACCGCGCCGGCACGCTCAACGAGCTGCTCTTCCCCGGCCCGACGAAGGACTTCCGCGAGCA
This sequence comes from Actinomycetospora sp. CA-084318, assembly GCF_050955885.1. NCBI lineage: Bacteria > Bacillati > Actinomycetota > Actinomycetes > Pseudonocardiales > Pseudonocardiaceae > Actinomycetospora > Actinomycetospora sp. CA-084318. The sequence continues at coordinate 4,485,460 of NZ_CP192098.1, read as the reverse complement.
CCGGACGTCCTACGGCGACACCTCGGTGCTGCGCAGCCAGGAGTTCTTCTACGGCCTGCGCAGCGAGCGCGAGTACGCCGTCGACCTCGAGCCGGGCGTGCAGCTGCTCATCGAGCTGGAGGCGATCTCCGAGCCCGACGAGCGCGCGATGCGCACCGTGCTGATGTCGCTCAACGGGCAGCTGCGGCCGCTGCAGGTCCGCGACCGGGCCGTGGACACCGACGTCAAGGTCGCCGAGAAGGCCGACCGCTCCGACCCGAACCACGTGGCCGCGCCGTTCGCCGGCGTCGTGACGCTGCAGGTCGCCGAGGGCGACACCGTGTCCGCCGGCGACACCGTGGCCACCATCGAGGCGATGAAGATGGAGGCCGCCATCACCGCGCCGTCGTCGGGAACGGTCACGCGCCTCGCGCTCGGACGGGTGCAGCAGGTGGAGGGCGGGGACCTGGTCGTGGTGCTTGGCTAGGTGGGCGCTGTTCCTGACGGCGGGCGTGGTCGCGCTGGTGCTCACGGTGGTGGCAGCGGTGCTCGTCGGCCGGTGGGTGGCGCGCGACGTCGAGCTCGACCGCGGGGTCACGGCGTCGCCGACCGCCGCCGAGGTCTCGTCCGCAGCCGGGTTCTGCGCGCTGCCGGTGCCTCCGGCTCCGGTCGGCCCGCTGCGGCGGGAGCAGGGCATCGACGGGCTCGTCGCGTTCCGGGTCGCGCTCGACGACGGCCCGGCGCGCGCCTGGCTCGCGGCCGGCGGCATGCCGGCCCCCGTGCCGTCGCCGGCCACGGCCGACGTCGAGTTCGGCCCCGACCTGCCGCCGGGGACGCCCGTGGTGGCGCAGCACCGGGCGGGGCGGGCCGGGGGCGGGATCGTGTACCGCTCGGCGGTGCTGGCGCCGGGGACGGTCGAGGTGCGGTGCTTCGAGACGTGAGGGTGGTGCAGCGGTGAGTCGCATCGTGGCGGGAACGGCGGGCGGGCAGCGGATCCAGGTGCCGCCGACCGGGGTCCGCCCGACGTCGGACCGGGTGCGGGAGGCCCTGTTCTCGCTGCTCACGGCCCGTGGCCTGCTGGAGGACGCGGTGGTGCTCGACCTGTACGCCGGGTCGGGCGCGCTGGGGTTGGAGGCCCTCTCGCGCGGTGCGCTGACCGCGACGCTCGTGGAGCGCGACCCGCGGGCGTGCGGGTTCATCCAGACCAACGTGCGGACGACGGGGCTGACCGGGGCGATGGTCCGCCGGGCGTCGGTGCCGACGTTCCTGAAGCGGCCGACGGACACCGTCGACCTCGTGTTCGTCGACCCCCCGTACGCGGGGACCGAGGACGAGGTCGACGCGGTGCTCGGGCTGCTGGTGCCGTGGCTGTCGGCGGACGCCCTGGTGGTGCTGGAGCGGGACTCCCGCACGCGGACGCCGGCCTGGCCGGAGGGGCTCGAGGCCGAGGACCCGCGGGTGTACGGGGAGACGACGCTGCACCTGGGTACGCCCGTGGGGTGAGCGACCTCGAGGAGCGCTACCTGGAGCTGGTGCGCTCCGAGCTGCCGGCGGCCGCCCGTCGTGACGGCTGGGTGATCCGCAACGACCACTGCTTCGGCCGGGTCCTGCTCGACGACGCGGTGGGCGGGTGCTGGTACGACGTGCTGGGCCGGGGTCGTGGGGCGGCGTTCCGGCGGCTGGACCCCGAGCAGCTCGCGCACGCCGTCGAGCAGGGGGAGCGGATGCTGCGCGAGGGCGGCGAGACGGTGCGGGCGCTGGACGTGCAGTCGTTGGCCTGGCGCGGGAAGGCACCGAAGCGCTGACCCTCCCCACCGTGGCAGCAAAGCGTCGTTGCTGGCGCTGGACGCCAGTAACGACGCTTTGCTGCCATGCGGGTGGGGCCGACGATGTGGCGTTGCTGTCACTGGGTGCCAGCAGTGACGCATTGCTTGCACCGGAAGGTGCACCGATGATCACGGGCGTGGACCTCGCGGACGTGACACAGGGCTGGGCCCCCGAACCGGTCACGACGACGGGCGGCACCTCCGCCTGGACCGTCGCGGCGGTGAGCGGGATGTTCGACCTCGACCCGGTGGCGGGCGACGGCGACCCGCTCCCGCCGATGTGGCACTGGTTCGGGTTCCTCGAGCACCCGCGCACCGACGAGCTCGGCGACGACGGCCACCCGCGGCACGGCCACTTCCTGCCCCCGATCCCGGACCGGCGCCGCATGATCGCGGGCGGCCGGTTGCAGGTCGGGAAGGCGATGCGGGTGGGGCGGACCTACACCCGCCGGTCGTCCCTGGTGAGCTCGCAGGTCAAGCACGGGCGGTCCGGCGACATGCTGCTGGTGACCGTGCGCACCGAGTTCCTCGACGGCGACGACGTGCTGGTCACCGAGGAGGCCGACGTCGTCTACCGCTCCCAGGCGCCCGGCCAGGCCCGGGGCATCACGGTCGACGAGCCGGACGCCGACCCGCCGACCCCGTCGGACGCGGCCGTCGCGCTCACCCCCGACGAGCGGCTGCTCTTCCGGTTCTCCGCGCTGACCTACAACACCCACCGCATCCACTACGACCAGCCCTACGTCACCGGCGTCGAGGGCTACCCCGGCCTCGTCGTGCACGGGCCGCTGCTCGCGCTGATGTGCCTGGAGATCCCGCGGCGGCAGGGCCGGTCGGTAGGGACCTTCGACTACCGGCTCTCGCGGCCGGCGTTCGCGGGGTCGCGGATCGTCGCCGACCGCACCGACGACCACGGCGGCGTCGCGGCGGGCGTCCCCGGCGCCCCGCCGTCGATCACGGCGACCCTGGGCTGATCGCCGCGAGGAACGGCTCCACGCCCTCGACGACGACGCCGTCGAGCCGGCGGCGTCGCCACAGCCCCGGTGTGACGGCGAGGTGGACCTCCGGCGTGCCGTCGGCGTGGCGGCGCCGGTCGGTCTCGCGGTAGCCGCAGCGCTGCGACACCCGCAGCGAGGCGCGGTTGTCGTCGGCCGCGGAGGTCACCGCGCGGGTCATCCCGAGGGCGCCGAACGCGAGCTCCAGGAGCATCAGGCGCACCCGCCGTCCGAGGCCGCGACCGTGCTCGGCGTGCGCGAGGAACGACGTCGTCCCGACCTCGCCCGGACGGTCCCCGGCGTCGAGCGTCGCGTGCCCGACGACCCGCCCGCCGTCGAGGACGGCGAAGGGCACCCGCCAGGCCCCACCCGCCGTCGGGAAGCGCCGCAGGGACCACGAGTGCTCGAGGAAGACACGGGCGGCGGCGTCGTCGCCCATCGGCCTCGTCAGGAAGTGCTCCTCGCCAGGGGCGAGGACGCCGGCCGGCTCGGCGACGAACGCGGCGATCTCGAGCAGTTCGACATCGGTGGGCGGGGTGAGGACGAGTCCCGCGTGCGCGACGCGGATCGCGAACCAGGGATAGAGCGCGGCCAGGTCGTCCCGGACGTAGTCCACGACCGGATCCTGCTATAACTCCCCGATCATGAGGCAGGAGACGGAGCGCAGCGGAGCTCGACCATGAAAGCCGTCTGCCCCGGATCGTTCGACCCCGTGACCCTCGGGCACGTCGACGTGGTGCGCCGCGCGGCGGCGATGTTCGACGAGGTGGTCGTCGCGGTGGCGGTCAACCCGAACAAGCAGGGCCTGTTCACCGTCGACGAGCGGCGGGACCTGCTGGGGGAGACCTTCGCCGACCTGCCGAACGTCTCGACGGCGGCGTTCTCCGGCCTGCTCGTCGACTGGTGCCGCGAGCAGGGCGTCGGCGTCATCGCCAAGGGTCTGCGCTCGGACACCGACTACGCCTACGAGCTACCGATGGCGCACATGAACCGGCACCTCACCGGCGTCGACACGGTGTTCCTGTCCGCCTCGCCGGAGCACACCTTCGTCTCCAGCTCGCTGGTCAAGGAGGTCGCCCGGGGCGGCGGCGACGTCTCGGCGTTCCTGACGACGGGGGTGCACGCGGCGCTGCTGGAGCGCCTCAGCCCTCGCTGAGACCGACACGCCCGGGACGCCGCAATGCGCCGGGCGGGCGAGTGCGCACCGCACACTGGCGGCCGGTCCAGACGCGGGAGGTGGCCGACGTGTACCGGGTGTTCGAGGCGCTCGACGAACTGGTGACCATCTGCGAGGAGGCGCGCGGCGTCCCCATGACGACGAGCTGCGTCGTCCCGCGCGGCGACGTCCTGGAGCTGCTCGACGACATCCGCGAGGCGATCCCGGGTGAGCTCGACGACGCCCAGGACGTGCTCGACCACCGCGACAAGCTCGTCGACGACGCGACCGAGGAGGCCGCGCAGACCAGCGAGGCGGCGCGCACCGAGGCCGACCGGCTGCTCGCCGAGGCCCGCGAGCAGGCCCAGCAGATGATCGCCGAGGCCGAGCACGAGGCCGAGCGGGTCGTGGCCCGCGGCCGCCGGGAGTACGCCGACCTCACCGACCGGGCCGCCGCGGAGGCCGACCGGATGACCGAGGCGGGCCGGCAGAGCTACGAGCGCGCCGTCACCGACGGGCGGGCCGAGCAGCAGCGTCTGGTCTCCGAGCACGAGGTCACGCTCGCGGCCCGCGACGAGGCCGCCCGCATCCTCGACCGCGCCGCCGACGACGCCCACCAGGCGCGCACCGACTGCGACCACTACGTCGAGACCTCGCTCGCCGAGTTCACCGACACGCTCGAGTCGGTGCTCGACACCGTGGGGCGCCACCGCCACCAGCTGCGCACCGGCCAGGTCGGCGCCGCCGCCGTCGAGCACGCGCCCGAGCGGGCGAGCGCGTAGCTCCGTCCGCCGGCCTCCCGTTCCGAACGAGCGGCACCCTCGCAGCATCTATGCGCGCGAGAGTGCCGTTCGTTCATCGGGGGAGGGCCCGCGTACCCTGGAGAACCGGGCCAGACCCGTCGTCGGGAACAGGTTCCGGCGCGCCGTGTGTTGGCCCCGATCGAGATGACTGAGAAGCACACCCCCAGCCCCGACGCGACGAGCCCGTGGGTCGTCGACGTCCTGCGCGAGCTCTCGCGCCGTCCCGGCACCATGAAGCCCTGGGTGCGCGACGTGCCCGCCCCGGCCGACTTCGGGCTCGAGGTGATCGGCGTGCCCGCGGGCGACCCGATCCACCTCGACCTGCGCCTCGAGTCGGTGATGGAGGGCGTCCTCGCGAGCGGCACGGTGAGCGCCGACGTCGTGGGCGAGTGCTCGCGGTGCCTCGGGGAGGTCACCGACCACGTCGAGGTCGACCTCACCGAGCTCTACGCCTACCCGCACTCGGTCACCGAGGAGACGACCGAGGAGGAGGACGTCGCCCGGATCGTGGACGAGAAGATCGACCTCGAGCCCGCCGTCCGCGATGCCGTCCTGCTCGAGCTCCCGAACGCCCCGCTGTGCAGCGACGACTGCCCCGGAGTGGCCTCGCCGGACGACGAGGCATGGGCCTTCGTACCCGCGGGGACCACTCGTGAGAGGATTGACCCTCGCTGGGCCGCCCTGCAGGAGCGTTTCGCCGGCGGCAGCACAGAGAACTGAGGAGTAGGAGCACCGTGGCCGTCCCCAAGCGCCGGATGTCGCGCGCCAACACCCACGCCCGTCGTTCGCAGTGGAAGGCGTCCGTGCCGACCCTCGTGGCGTGCCAGAACAAGGCCTGCGGCCAGCCCAAGCCGCCGCACGTCGCCTGCCCCACGTGCGGCCAGTACGCCGGCCGCCGGGCCGTCACCCCGGCCTGATCGCCATGGCCGCCACGGCGGCCGGTGCCACGGAACAGGACGGGTCGCCGGCCGAGCGGCTCAGCCGGGTGCTCGGGATCGAGGTCGATCCCGAGCTGCTCCGGCTCGCCCTGACGCACCGGTCGTACGCCTACGAGAAGGGCGGCCTGCCGACGAACGAGCGCCTGGAGTTCCTCGGGGACTCCGTGCTCGGTATCGCGGTCACCGAGCGGCTCTACCGGGAGCACCCGGAGCTGCCGGAGGGCCAGCTCGCCAAGCTGCGCGCCAGCGTGGTCAACATGCACGCCCTCGCGAGCGTCGCCCGTACGCTCGGACTCGGCGAGCTGATGTACCTGGGCCGCGGCGAGGAGATGACCGGTGGTCGCGACAAGGACTCGATCCTCGGCGACGCCGTCGAGGCGATCCTGGGTGCGGTGCACCTCGAGCACGGCATCGACGTGGCCCGCGAGCTCGTCGGGCGCCTGTTCGGCGACCTGCTCCACCAGGCCCCGCGCCTCGGCGCCGGCCTGGACTGGAAGACCAGCCTGCAGGAGCTGACGGCCGCCTCCGGCCGTGGTGTCCCGGAGTACCGGATCACCGAGGAGGGCCCCGACCACGCCAAGGAGTTCACCGCGACGGCCGTGGTGGCCGGCGAGGGCCTCGGCACCGGGATCGGGCGCACCAAGAAGGACGCCGAGCAGAAGGCCGCCCAGGCCGCCTACGAGGCGCTGAACGGGCCCGTCACGTAGTGGTCCGCTAGGTGCCGGAGCTGCCCGAGGTCGAGGTCGTCCGGCGCGGGGTCGCCGACCACGCGGTCGGCCGGACCGTCGCGTCGGTCGAGGTGCTGCACCCTCGTGCCGTCCGGCGGCAGGCCGGCGGGGCGGCGGAGCTCGCCGACCGCCTCGAGGGCCGCACGCTCGTCGCCGCCCGCCGACGCGGCAAGTTCCTCTGGGTCGACCTCGCCGACGACACCGCGCTGCTCGCCCACCTCGGCATGAGCGGTCAGCTGCTCGTCCAGCCCGCCGACCGGCCCGACGAGAAGCACCTCCGGGTCCGCCTCCGCTTCGCCGACGGCGGGGCCGAGCTGCGGTTCGTCGACCAGCGCACCTTCGGGGGCCTCACGGCCGTCGACACGGTGTCCTCGGACGGCGAGCGGGTGCCGGTGCCCGTCGCGCACATCGGGCGCGATCCGCTCGACCCGCACTTCGACCTCGAGACCGCGGTCGGCGCGTACCGACGGCGGCGCACCGAGCTCAAGCGCGCGCTGCTCGACCAGACGCTCGTCTCGGGGATCGGCAACATCTACGCCGACGAGGCCCTCTGGCGCGCGCGCCTGCACTCGCTGCGCCCGACCGCCCGGCTCAACCGGCCCGACGTCCGGACGGTGCTGACCGCCGCCCACGACGTGATGACCGAGTCGCTGGCCCAGGGCGGCACGTCGTTCGACGCGCTCTACGTCGACGTGCACGGCGACTCCGGGTACTTCTCGCGCGCGCTCGCCGTCTACGGCCGGGAGGACGAGCCGTGCCCGCGCTGCGGGACGGCGATCCGGCGCTCGGCGTTCATGAACCGGTCCTCGTTCTGGTGCCCGACCTGCCAGAAGGTGCCGCGACGCGCGTGAGCCCGCCGGGAGCGGTGCTCCCGACGGGCTCGTGGCCGGTCCGGCTCAGCGGCTCTGCGGCGTGATGGCGACGGTCGGCGCGGCCGGGTCGTCGGCGCGGACGGTGCCCGGGTCGTCCGGCGTCGCCGGCTGCGCACCGGTGTGGCCGTCCGCGACACGCGCGGCGTCGGCCTGGCCCCGCTGGTACCCGGTCTGCAGGTCCGCCCGGACCTGCTCGCGGTTCTCCTGGGCCTTGCGGTAACCCGAGTTGATCAGGTCGGCGGCGGCGTCGCGGCCACCCAGCCCGAACGCGAGGGCCGCGCCCAGCGCGAGGGCGCCGATCAGGGCGATGAACGTGGCGTTCACGATCACCTCGGCGATGCCGAGCTGGTTCAGGATCATGAAGACCGCGATGACCATGACGAGCGTCGGCGCGGCGGACCGCGCGACCCGCCCGGTCGGGGTGTCGCCCATCGTGCGGTGCACCAGCCCGCCGACGGCGGCGGCGATCGCGGCGGCGACCAGGAAGATCAGCAGCGCGGCGAGCACGTTCGGCAGGTAGGAGAGCACCAGGTTCACGAACCCGGTGACCGCGGGGATGTTCAGCGTCCCGACCGCGGAGACGATCACGAAGACGAGCAGGACCCACTGCACGACGAGGCCGACGAGCTTGGCCGGGCTGCCGTCGGGGCTGAACCGGGCGACGTACTCGCCGCCGGAGCCGTGGGTCAGGCGCTGGTCGAGACGCACGCGCTGGAGCAGCTTGGTGATCCCGGCGCGGATCAGCCGGGCGATGATGTAGCCGATGAGCAGGACCAGCAGGGCCCCGATCACGTTCGGCACGTAGTTCAGCAGCGTGGTGAAGGCGTTCTGCAGCGACTGCAGGGCGTTGAAGCCGCCCCCGCCGCCGGACGGTTCGGACTGGGTGGGTAGCGCGATCATGGCGATCTCCAGGTGTGGGTGGAGAGGGCCCGACGACTCGGGTGCTCGATCGAGAGGGCCGGTGACAGCACGACGCCGGCCCGCGCGGGGCGCGGGCCGGCGTCGGGGGACCTAGCGGGCGGAGCCGGACTCCATGAGCTGCTTGAACTCCTGGAGGGCCTTCTCGATCTTCTTCTGCGGGTCGGCGAAGAGCTTCGCGCCCAGGTCGCCCAGGGCCCCCGCGGGCGTCTCGACGTGGAGGCTGACCTCGACCCCGGTGGTGTCACCGTGGTTGTCGAAGCGCACGGCGCCCCCGGTCTCGACGTGGTTGTTGCTCTCCTCGAGCGACTTCCACGCGATCTTGCGGTCGGTCTCCTCGTCGATGATCTTCGCGTCCCACTCGATCTTCTTGCCGAGCGGGCCGTCGACCACCCAGTGCGTCACGTCGGCACTGCCGTCCTTGGGCTCCACGGAGTCCACGTCGTCCAGGATCTGCGGCAGGTGGGTCAGCGGCCGCCACCAGCGGTAGCACTCGGCGGCCGGCGCGTTGACCTCGAGGTAGTGCGTTGCGGTTGCCATAAAGGGTGATGGCCGCTGCACCCGTCCTCGCAAACGGCGCATTCAGCGCCGCGGCGCGTGCCCCACGAATGCACCGATCCCGGTGATCGAGCGGCCCACGACGAGGGTGTTGATCTCCTTGGTGCCCTCGTAGGAGTACAGCGCCTCGGCGTCGTTGAAGAACCGGGTCACCTTGTTCTCCAGCAGCACGCCGTTGCCGCCGAGGACCTCCCGGGCGCGCGCGACCGCCTCGCGCAGCGCGACCGTGCACTCGCGCTTGGCCAGCGCCGCCTGGTCGTCGCGGAAGTGGTCGGCGTCCTGGAGCTGCGCCACGCGGACGGCGAGGGCCAGCGAGGTCGACAGGCGCCCGAGGATCGTCACGAGGTGGTCCTGGACCAGCTGGAAGCCCGCGATCGGCTGCCCGAACTGGACGCGCTCGAGGGCGTAGTCGCGGGCGAGCTCGTAGACGCCCATCATCACGCCGACCGCGTTCCAGGCGACGCCGCCGCGGGTCACGCGCAGGACCCGGTTCGTGTCCTTGAACGAGTTCGCGTGCTGCAGCCGGTTCGCCTCGGGGACGCGGGCGCCCTCGAAGGTCAGGTCGGCGTTCTGCACGGTGCGCAGCGCGAGCTTGCCCTCCATCTTCGTCGCCGTGAAGCCGGGCGTGCCCTTCTCGACGACGAAGCCCTTCACCTCGCCGTCGTCGGTGTCCCGCGCCCAGACGACCACCAGGTCGGCGAAGGTCCCGTTGCCGATCCAGCGCTTGGCGCCGTCGAGGATCCACTCGTCGCCCTCGCGGCGGGCGGTCGTCTCCAGCCCGCCCGCGACGTCCGACCCGCCGTGCGGCTCGGAGAGCGCGAACGCGCCGATCTTCTCCATCCGCCGCAGCGCGGGCAGCCAGCGCTCCTTCTGCTCGTCGGACCCGCAGAGGTCGATCGAGGAGAGCGCGAGCCCGCCGTGCACGCCGAAGAAGGTGGCCATCGACGGGTCGACGCGCGAGAGCTCCATGCTGATCATCGAGGTGAGCAGCCGGGAGTGCGCGGGCCGGTCGGGCCAGTCCCGGGCCAGCCCGACGACGTCGAGCTCGGCGAAGGCGGGCAGCAGGTCGAACGGGAACTCGGTGGCGGCCCACTGCCGGTCGGCGATCGGCGCGATGCGCTCCTCGGCGAAGCGCCGGACCCGCGCGAGGATCTCCTGGTCCTCGGCGCTCAGCAGGTCGGCGTAGCCGTAGAAGTCGCCGGGCAGGGGCGGCAGGACGTCCTCGGGCGTCGCCGGCGTCGGGGCACCGGTGGTGATGTCGGTGGTGGTGCTCATCGGGACTCCTCGGTGCTCTCGCTGCTCTCGGTGGTCTCACGGCTGCGCAGGACGGCGACCTGGGCCCGGTCGCGGGTGGTGGCCAGGGCGTCGTAGTCGTCCCCGTAGGCGGCCTCGGTGCCCGTGACCAGGGCCTCGACCGTCTCGTCGTCGAGGGTGGGGTTGCCCAGGTCGGCCCAACGCCGGGTCATGCCCGGCCCGAGGTGGGTCAGCATGTGCCGCAGCCCGCCCGCACCGCCGCCGAGGTGGAACGACAGGAACGGCCCGCCGGTGGCCCAGCGCGGCCCGAGGGAGCCGGTGACGACGCGGTCGAGCTCGGCCGGCGTGACGACCCCACGGAGCACCAGGCTCACGGCCTCGCGGAACAAGGCCGACTGCAGGCGGTTCGCGACGAAGCCCGGGACCTCGAGGTGCTCGACCACCGGGTCCTTGCCGACGGTGCGCAGGAACGCCGCGGCCCGCTCGACGGTCTCCGGCGCGGTCGCCGCGCCCGCCACCAGCTCGACCAGGGGCAGCAGGTGCGGTGGGTTGAACGGGTGCGCGACGACGAGCCGCGCGGCCACGGCGGGGTCGAGCCCGGCGGCGATCTCGCTCGCGGGGATCCCGGAGGTGGAGGTCAGCAGGAGCGCGTCGGCGGGAGCCGCCGCCCCCGTCGTCGTGAAGATCTCCTGCTTGACCGCGAGCCGCTCCGGGCCCTGTTCCTGGACGATCTCCGCGTTCCCGACGGCGGGTGCGAGCTCGGCCTCGGTGCGGATGCGCCCGAGGAGCTCGTCGGGGTCGGCGCCGAGCGCGGGCGCGAAGGCCCGGACGCCGGCGCGGACGGCCTCGTCGAGGTCGGGGCGGGGGTCGGTGACGGTGACCTCGTGCCCGTGCACGGCGTGCAGCACGGTCCAGCTGACGCCGATCGTGCCGGCGCCGATCTCGGTGATCCTCATGCCTGCTCCAGGTAGTCGTGGACCGTGGTGAAGGGCGCGAGCGTGAGGTCGGTCAGCACGTGCGAGGCGGCGACCACCTCGAGCACGGGCAGGTCGGCCAGCGGGGCCATGACGTGGGCGTGCAGCTCGAGGCGGGCCGGGCCCTCCCAGGCCTCCTTCACGGTCAGGTCGGTGATCCGGGTGCGCTGCAGCACCGCGGAGGTCGGGCCGCCGCGACCGGGGGCGAGCGTCACGGCGAAGGTCGGGACGCCGACCTGGGCGCGGGCCTCGTCGGGATCGAGCGGCGTGTGCTTGTAGGCCGTGGTGGCGGTGGCGACCGGCAGGGAACCGACGTGCAGCTGCCCCACCAGCGTGCCCTGCTCGACCCACAGCCGCGGCGAGCCGAAGGCCTTCGGGTAGGCGCTCTGCTCGCGCCCGGCGAAGGTGGCCGGGGCGTTGTCGAGGTACATCGCGTGCAGGTACTCGCCCTGCTCGCCGTCGAACGCGCAGGTCAGGGCCTGGCCGCACTCGGTGTAGGGGCCGAACCCGTCGACGTCGCCCATGCGCATCACCTCGAAGCGCACCAGCGGTTCGACGACCGTCAGCGGTTCGGGCAGCGCGGCCCGGAACGCGTCGGGGTCGGTGCGGTAGACGACGTTGAGGTACTCGCGGTCGGTGAACCGGTGCGACCCGACGGGGAAGGCCGGGGCACAGAGCGGCGTGGTGCCGCGGCGGAGGATCTCGTCTCTGTTCACGCCGCGCCTCCCACCATCGCCTCGATCTGCTCCTCGGTCCGGCCGAGTTCCCGCAGCACGTCGGCGGTGTCGGCGCCCTGCCGCGGGGTCGGGGTGCGCATCCCGGCCGGGGTCCCCGAGAAGCGGACCGGGAACCCGATCGACCGGTAGCGGCCCTCGGTGGGGTGCTCCCGTTCGGTGAGCAGGCCGCCGTCGACGACGTAGGGGTCCTCGTGCGCGGTCTCCAGGTCGAGCACCGGGGCGAACGGGATCGAGTGCTCGCCGCAGAGCGTCGCCCACTCGTCGGTCGTGCGGGTCGGCGCGATCGCGGCGATCTCGCCGTAGAGCTCCTCCTGGTGGTGCGAGAGCTGCGTGCGGTCGACGAAGCGCTCGTCCGTGGCGAGGTCCTCCCGGCCCGCGGCGGCGAAGAAGTCGGCGATGTTCCGCGGGCTGTAGGGCAGGATGCAGGCCCACCCGTCCTTCGTCGCGACCGCTTCGTGCCCGGCCGCGAGCGACCGGTTGAAGCCGGTGCCCCCGTCGTCGGGGACGAAGGTGTGGCCCGAGAGGTGCTCGACGAGGGTGAAGGCGAGCATCGTGTCCGCCATCGGCACCTCGACCTCCTGGCCCTGCCCGGTGGCGCGCTGGTGGACCAGCGCGGCGAGGACCGAGTAGGCGATGGTGAGGGCACAGACCTTGTCGGCGAGCACCGTCGGCACGTAGCTCGGCGTGCCCGTGGCCCGGCGCACGATGTCGGTCATGCCCGACGCGGCCTGCACGATCTCGTCGTAGGCGGCGCGGTCGGCGAGCGCGGAGTCGGAGCGGAAGCCCTGGGCGCGGCAGGTGATGAGGCGCGGGTTGATCTCCGTGAGCTCGGCGTGCGAGACGCCGAGGCGGTCCAGGGCGCCGGGCCGCATGTTCGTGATGAGGATGTCGGCGCTCGCGACGAGGTCGCGGAAGGCGGCCTTCCCGTCGGCGGACTTCAGGTCGAGCGTCACCGACCGCTTGTTGCGGTTCACGTTGAGGGCCAGGTGCCCCATCCCGGGGTGCCGGGCGGGCGGGGCGAGGCGGGCGCTGTCGCCGCCCGGCGCCTCGACCTTGATGACGTCGGCCCCCAGGTCACCGAGGATCTGGGCCGCGTACGGCCCCATCACCACGGTGGCGAGGTCGATGACCCGGACACCCTCGAGCGCTGTCGTCGTCATGCCTCTGACGTTAGGCGTGCTAAGTATTCCTCCGCAATGTGAGATATGGTTACGCATATGGGTAACAAGCACCATCGGACGGTCGACCGGGTGGCCGAGCTGCTCGAGGCGGCCGTGGCGCGGCCGGGCGCGTCGTTGACCGAGCTCGCGCGGGCCGTCGACGCCCCGGTCTCGTCGGTGCAGAAGCTGGTCGACGGGCTCGTCGCCGTCGGCTACCTCGACGAGGACCGGCGGCGGTACACGCTCGGGCCGGCGCCGTCGGTGCTGTCCGTGCGGGCCGGGCGGCCGGCGGTGCCGGTGCGGCACGGGGTGCTGGCCGGGCTCTCGGAGCGCCTGGGGCTGCCGGTCCAGCTCGCGGTCCGGGTCGGGGACGACGCTGTCTGGGTCGACTGGGCGGGCGCCGACGAGGCCTTCGACTACGCGCTGTCCTCGCAGGTCCGCCGTCCGCTCGTCGACACCGCCGCCGGGCGGGTGCTGGTGGCGCACCTGGCGGCGGCGGCCCGTCAGGCGGTGGTGCGGGCGGCCCGGCCGGACGACCCGGCGGCGGGTCTGGCGCTGCTGGCGGACCTCGAGCGGATCCGGGCGACGGGCTGCGAGACCGGGCGCAGCGGGCGCCTGGTGCCCGACGCCGTCGCGGTGGCGGTGCCGGTGTGGTCGGAGGGGCAGGTGGTGGCCGCGGTGTCGGTGATCGACCGCTCGGGCGCGCTCGGGGACGGCGCCGACGAGGTCGCGGCGGTCCTGCGGGAGGCTGTCGGACCGGTCGCGTAGCTTGCCGGGCAGGTCGAGGAGGGGGTCGACGCGTGCACCTGAAGAGCCTGACGCTCAAGGGCTTCAAGTCCTTCGCGTCCTCGACCACCCTGCGCTTCGAGCCCGGCATCACGTGCGTGGTGGGGCCGAACGGGTCCGGCAAGTCGAACGTCGTCGACGCGATCAGCTGGGTGCTGGGCGAGCAGGGCGCGAAGGCGCTGCGCGGCGGGAAGATGGAGGACGTCATCTTCGCCGGCACCTCCGGGCGCGCCCCGCTGGGCCGGGCCGAGGTGACCCTGACGATCGACAACTCCGACGGCGCCCTGCCGATCGAGTACACCGAGGTGTCGATCACCCGGCGCGTCTTCCGCTCCGGTGCCGGGGAGTACGAGATCAACGGCAGCTCCTGCCGCCTGCTCGACGTGCAGGAGCTGCTCAGCGACTCCGGCATCGGACGTGAGCTGCACGTGCTGGTCGGCCAGGGGCAGCTCGACGCGATCCTGCAGTCGCGCCCGGAGGAGCGGCGCGCGTTCATCGAGGAGGCCGCGGGGGTCCTCAAGCACCGCAAGCGCAAGGAGAAGGCGCTCCGCAAGCTCGAGGCGATGGAGTCCAACCTCGCCCGCCTCGGCGACCTCACCACCGAGCTGCGCCGCCAGCTCAAGCCCCTGGGGCGGCAGGCCGAGATCGCCCGGCGCGCGCAGACCATCCAGGCCGACCTGCGCGACGCGCGGCTGCGCCTCGCCGCGGACGACCTCGTGACGCTGCGGGGCACGATCGCGCGGGACGCGGCCGACGAGGACGAGGCGCGGCGGCGCCGGGACGAGACCGAGCGGGCGCTGGCCGTCTCGTCGGAGGCGATGGAGGAGCTGGAGGCGGCCCTCGAGGTCGACGCCCCGGCCTACGAGCGGGCCCGGGAGGCGCACCACCGGCTCTCCTCGCTGGCCGAGCGGCTGCGCGGCACGGTCGCGCTCGCGGCCGAGCGGCACCGGCACCTCACGGGCGCCGAGGAGCCCGCCTCGGGGCCCGACCCCGACGAGCTCGAGCGGCAGGCGGACTCCGCCGCCGAGAACGAGGCCGCGCTCGCCGAGGAGGTCGCCCTCGCGCGGGAGACCCTCGAGGACGCCGCGGCCCGCCGCGAGGACGCCGAGGAGACGCTCGAGGCGGCCGACCGGCGTGTCGCCGCCGCCACGCGGGCGGCGGCCGACCGGCGGGAGGGCCTCGCCCGGCTCGCGGGCCAGGTGGAGACGCAGCGCGGCCGGGTGGCGGCGGCGATCGAGGAGCTCGAGACGCTGGCCGCGACGATCGGCGAGACGACGGCCCGGGCGGCCACCGCGCGGGCGGAGCTCGCGGAGGAGGAGGCCGCGTCGGACGGGGGCGACGCCGGTGGGCCGGGGGAGCCCGTCGCGGCGTCCGCGCCGTCCGAGGACGCGCCCGACCCCGAGGCGGCCTTCGACGCCGCGACCGAGCGCCACGAGCAGGTGCGGGCGGAGGTCGACCGCGCGGCCGCGGCCCACCGCGACGCCGAGCGGGACCGGGCGCACTGGAAGGCGCGGGTGGAGGCCCTGGAGCTGACCCTCACCCGTCGCGACGGCGTCGGCGAGCTGCTGGCCGGCGGTCGGGACGGGGTGCTCGGGTCGGTGGCGGCCCTGCTGCGGGTGGGGCCCGGGGACGAGACGGCGGTGACCGCGGCGCTGGGCCCGGTGGCCGACGCCGTGGTGGTCACGGGCGTGGACGCGGCGGCGGACGCGCTGGCCCACCTGCACGCGAGCGATGCGGGCCGGGCGGGCCTGCTGGTGGCGGGTCCGGGCGGTCCGTCGTCGGGTCCGCCGCCGGCCGGGGCCGTCTGGGCGGCCGATCTGGTCCGGGCGCCGGACGCCGTCGCCGGGGCGGTGGCGCGGCTGCTGGCCGGCGTGGTCGTGGTGGACGACCTGGCCGCGGCGCGGGCGCTGGTCGCCGCGCACCCGGAGCTCACCGCGGCCACCCGGGCCGGGGACGTGCTCGGCGGGGCCTGGGCGGTCGGCGGCCCGTCGGGCAACCGATCGATCCTGGAGATGCAGTCGGCCGCCGACGAGGCGGGGGACCGGCTCGCCGGGGCGGAGCGCGCCGAGAAGGCCGCGGGGGCCGCGCTGGAGGCGGCGCGGCAGGCCGAGGCGGCGGCGCGCGCCGAGGTCGGGGTCGCCCGGCAGGTGCGGGACGACGCCCGGCGGGCCGACACGGAGCGGCGGCGGGCGGCCGACGCGCGGCGGGCGCAGGACGAGGCCCGACGGGCCGAGCGGGCCCGTCGGCTGGGCGGACTGGCCGAGACCGTGCGCGGCGCGGAGGCCGAGCTCGCCCGCCTCACGGAGCGCCGCGCCACCGTCGAGGTCGCCCGCGAGGAGCGGCGCGCCGAGCTCGACGACCTCACCGAGCGCCTGGAGATGGCGACCGACCAGGCCGACACCGACGCGTCCGACGACGCCGACGGGAGCGACGTCGGCGCCCGCGACGCCGCCACGGCTGCGCTCAACGCCGCGCGGACGGCGGAGGTCGAGGGCCGGCTCGCGCTGCGGACCGCCGAGGAGCGCGCCCGGGCCGTGACCGGGCGGGCCGAGGCGCTGCGCCACCGCGCGCGGGCGGAGCGCGAGCAGCGGGAACGCGCCGCGACCCGTCGTCGGGAACGGGAGCGGCAGGCGGCCCTGCTCGACGAGATCCTCGAGCACGGGCGGGCGGGCCTCGACCGGATCGCCGGATCCGTCGCCGCGGCGGCCGAGGCGCGGGACCGGCTGGCCGCGGCGCGCCAGGCGCGCTCGGCCGAGCTGGACGGCGTGCGCGAGCGGACGCGCGGCCTGCAGCAGACCCTCGAGCGGCTCACCGACGCGGTGCACCGCGACGAGGTGCTGCGCGCCGAGCAGCGGACCCGGCTCGCGCAGCTCGAGGAGTCGATCGTCGAGCGGTTCGGGATCGGGCTGGACGACCTCGTGCGCGAGTACGGCCCGGAGGCCGGCATCCCGGCCAGCGAGGCCGAGGTCGCCGAGGTCACGGCCGCGCGGGAGCGCGGCGAGCAGGTCTCGATGCCGCCGCCCATGCCCTACGATCGGGCGGAGCAGCAGCGGCGCGCCACCCGGGCGGAGAAGGAGCTGGGCACGCTCGGCAAGGTCAACCCGCTGGCGCTCGAGGAGTACGCCGCGCTGGAGGAGCGCTACCGCTTCCTGTCGACCCAGCTCGAGGACGTGAAGGCCTCGAAGCGTGACCTCCTCTCCGTGGTGGCCGACGTCGACCAGCGCATCCTCGACGTGTTCGCCGAGGCGTTCGCCGACGTGGCGCGCGAGTTCGAGGTCGTGTTCCCGGTGCTGTTCCCCGGCGGCGACGGGCGGCTGATCCTCACCGACCCCGACGACCTCCTGACCACCGGCGTCGAGGTGGAGGCCCGGCCGCCCGGCAAGAAGGTCAAGCGGCTCTCGCTGCTCTCCGGCGGGGAGAAGTCGCTGACGGCCGTGGCGATGCTCGTCGCGATCTTCCGGGCCCGCCCCTCGCCCTTCTACGTGATGGACGAGGTGGAGGCGGCGCTCGACGACGCGAACCTGCGCCGCCTGATCTCGCTGCTCGACGACCTGCGGCGCACCTCGCAGCTGGTGATCATCACCCACCAGAAGCCGACCATGGAGATCGCCGACGCGCTCTACGGCGTGAGCATGCGCGGCGACGGCATCACGGCGGTGGTCTCCCAGCGGCTGCGCGGCGCCGACGCGCCGGGACCACTCGCCCGAGCGGACCCCTCGCCCGTGTCGTGACGCTGTGTCGCGCTATGATAGCGGTGCGTGATCAACACGTCACGCATCCGTGACCGACGAACGACGCGCACGGGGAATGCCGCAGGGCGTTGACCAGGCTTACCGTCGACCTCGTCGGGCAAGGGAGCGGGGGCTCCCCCGGGGGAGGGTGGGTCGGGATGACGGTGCTCCAGCCCAGACGCGACGCGCAGGCCGAGCGTGCCCCGTCCGCTCTGCCCGCTCTGCCGGCCCCGTCCGCGCCGGCGGCCCGCCGGTCCTGGCGGATGTCCTCCGTCCCGCAGCCCGCCGTCGGACACCTCGTCGTCGACGCCTCGCACAGCTCGCTCGCCCCGTTCCTCGCGACGGACACCGTGACGGTCCTGGTCGACGACCTGCCGCTCTCCGTTCCCTGGGGGCGCACCGACATCGCCCTGCCCCCCGGGCGGCACCGCGTGGAGATCGCGGTCGACCGCGGGGACGGCTGGGGACGGGTGGTCGAGGCCGTGCCGGTCGCGGCCGGCCACACCGTGGACGTCTACTACCGCGCGCCGGTGCTGCCCGGCCCCGGGACCCTCGGTCCGGTGCCGCAGCCGACCCGCGGGGTGGCCGTGCTGCTCGCCGGCCTCGTCCTGGCACTCGCCCTCCTCGGCGTCGGGGTGACGACGCTGCTGTCGCTGCTCGGCTGACGTCCCTCCGCCCCGTGCGGCCCTCGGCGACGCTGCGCGGCTGACAGGATGGGGGCGTGAGTTCGCCGCTGACCACCCTCGACCCGTCGACCCGGGACCTGCTCGCGCAGGCCCCCGCCGCGGGGCTCTCGCCGGGCGTGCTGACCGGGATCATCGTCGCGGTCGTCGTGGTGGTGCTCCTCCTGGTGCTGATCGTCGGGCTGGTGCTCGCTCGGCGCCGCCGCATCTCGCTGCGCGAGGAGGCCGAGGAGCAGGCCGAGCCGCCGAAGCCCACGAAAGGCAGCTACTCGGCCGGGGGCGGCTTCTCGTTCTCCGCGGGCGGCGGCACCGGTGGCGGGGCGGCGACGAAGGACCGGCCCGAGGTCGGCCCGACCCCGCCCACCATCGAGACGCCCTCCGCCGAGCCGGCCCCGGGCGAACCGTCGAGCACCCAGGCGCCGCCGGTGTCCCCCCGGCCCACCGAGGCCCCGCCGGCCGTCCCGGACGGGACGACCGAGGTCACGCCCGCCGTGCCGGACCGGACGACGGAGGTGGCGCCGTCGACCGACCGGACGACGGAGGTCACGCCGTCGACCGAACGCACGACCGAGATCCCGCCGTCCACGGACCGGACGACGGAGGTGGCGCCGTCCACGGACCGGACGACGGAGGTGGCGCCGTCCACGGACCGGACGACGGAGGTCACGCCGTCGACCGACCGGACCACGGAGATCCCGCCGCAGGCGGACCGGACGACCGAGGTCACGCCGTCGACCGACCGGACCACGGAGATCCCGCCGCAGGCGGACCGGACGACCGAGGTCACGCCGGCGCCGGACCCGACCACGGAGATCCCGCCGCAGACCGCGTCGGCCCCCGCGCCGCCGGTCGCCCCACCGGTTCCGCCGACGCGTCCCGCGCCGCCGGTCCGGCCCGCCTCGCCGGCCCCGGCGGCTCCGCCCGTGCCCCCGGTGCAGGCGGCACCGCCCGCCCCGGCCGCCCCGCCGCAGGCGCCGTCGGCCGCCCCGCCCCAGGCCGCCCCGCCGCAGGCCCCGGCCGCGGACGTGGCGCCCGCCCCGAGCGAGCCCATCGCCTCGCCCGAGGGTCGGCTCGAGCGGCTCCGCGGTCGACTCGGACGCAGCCGGTCCACCCTCGGCACGGGCCTGCTCGGCCTCCTGGGCGCGGGCGACCTGGACGAGGACTCGTGGGAGGAGGTCGAGGACCAGCTCCTCATGGCCGACCTCGGCTCGGCGACGACGCAGGAGGTCGTCGGCAAGCTCCGCGAGCGGATCGCCTCCCGCGGCGTCCGGACCTCAGACGAGGTCCGCGACCTGCTGCACGAGGTCCTCGTCGAGACGCTGGGCACCGACATGGAGCGGTCGGTGCGCGCCCTCGCCCACGACGGGCGCCCCGCGGTCGTCCTGGTCGTCGGCGTGAACGGCACCGGCAAGACCACCACCACCGGCAAGCTCGCGCGCGTCCTCGTGGGCGGCGGGCACGAGATCGTGCTCGGCGCGGCCGACACGTTCCGCGCCGCCGCGGCAGAGCAGCTGCAGACCTGGGGGGAGCGGGCCGGCGCGCGCGTCGTCCGCGGCGCGGAGGGCGCCGACCCTGCCAGCGTGGCGTTCGACGCCGTGAAGCGCGGCGCCGACGCCGGGGTCGACGCCGTCCTGCTGGACACCGCGGGGCGGCTGCACACCAAGACCGGCCTCATGGACGAGCTGGGCAAGGTCAAGCGCGTCGTCGAACGCCAGGCCGAGGTCGACGAGGTGCTGCTGGTGCTCGACGCGACCACCGGGCAGAACGGACTGACCCAGGCCCGGGTGTTCCGCGAGGTCGTCGACGTCACGGGCGTGGTCCTGACGAAGCTCGACGGCACCGCCAAGGGCGGCATCGTCTTCCAGGTGCAGCGCGAGCTCGGCGTGCCCGTGAAGCTCGTCGGCCTCGGCGAGGGTCCCGACGACCTCGCCCCGTTCGAGCCCGCCGCCTTCGTGGACGCGCTGCTGCGCTGACCGCGAGGGCGACGTAGGGCAGGTTCCGGGAGCTCGGGACCTGCCAGATGTCACCCCCGCGGGCCGGGGTCGAGGGGCGGCCCGAGGTGCCCCGACCCGTCGTCGCGAAGGTGACGTGGGGCAGGTCCGGGAGGCGCGTGGCCTGTCTGGTGTCATCCTCGCGGAACGGGCGGCTCGCAGGCCCGTTCGGGTGACACGTAGCGTCACTGACGCCCGTCGAGAGCTACCCACGGTCACTAGCCCGGAGTGACTCGGACCACGACCTCCCGCGATGTCCGGTTCGGCAACCTGATGGTCACACGGACCGGCGGCCTGTTAACTGCCGAGAAACACCGGTGGACGCCGCTCGAAACAAGCTCTCAGCATTCTTTCCTCCCAGTGACCGCCACGCCCGGATGGCGACCGCAGGAGGGACGAACGCTCGTGTTGAATGCCGGAAGTACCGCGTGGGTACTCGCCAGCGCCGCGCTGGTGATGCTCATGACGCCAGGGCTCGCGTTCTTCTACGGCGGCATGGTCCGCTCGAAGAGCGTCCTGAACATGCTGATGATGAACTTCATGTGCCTCGCGATCGTCGGGGTGCTGTGGTGCCTCTACGGGTTCTCGCTGGCCTTCGGCAACGACGCGTTCGGCGGCCTGATCGGGAACTTCCAGTACGTCGGGCTCGGCGGACTGCCGACCGACCCCGTCGGCACGGACCCCGACAAGATCCCGATCCTCGCCTTCGCGATGTTCCAGCTGATGTTCGCGATCATCACGCCGGCCCTGATCTCGGGTGCCGTCCCGGAGCGCGTGAAGTTCTGGAGCTGGGGCCTGTTCGTCGTGCTCTGGTCGACGATCGTGTACTTCCCCGTCGCCCACTGGGTGTTCGCGTTCGACGGCTACACCGCCGAGACCGGCGGCTGGATCGCCAACCAGCTCAAGGCGCTGGACTTCGCCGGTGGCACCGCCGTCCACATCAACGCCGGTGCCGCGGGTCTGGCGCTCTGCCTCGTGCTCGGCAAGCGCCGCAACTGGCCGCGTGACCCGGGCCGTCCGCACTCGCTGCCCTTCGTGCTCCTCGGGGCGAGCCTGCTGTGGTTCGGCTGGTACGGCTTCAACGCCGGCTCGGCGCTGGGCGCCAACGCCAACGCCGCGATCGCCTTCACGACGACGACGCTGGCCACCGCCGCCGCCGTCATCGGCTGGCTGGTCGTCGAGCAGTTCCGGGACGGCAAGCCGACCACGCTCGGTGCCGCGTCGGGCGCCGTCGCCGGCCTCGTCGCGATCACCCCGGCCTGTGCCTTCGTCAACCCGGTGGGCGGCCTGGCCGTCGGCTTCATCGCCGGTGCCATCTGCGCGCTCTGCGTCTCGATCAAGTTCCGGTTCGGGTTCGACGACTCGCTCGACGTCGTCGCCGTCCACCTCGTCGGTGGCCTCATCGGCACGGTCCTGATCGGGTTCTTCGGCACCACGTCGCTGAACTCGGCCGGCGCCGACGGCCTGTTCTACGGCGGTGGCTTCGGTCAGCTCGGCATCCAGGTGGTCGCCGCGCTCGCCGTGCTCGCCTACTCCTTCGTGGTCACGACGATCATCGCGCTGGTGATCAAGTACACGATCGGCTTCCGCATCAGCGCCGAGGACGAGTCCTCCGGCATCGACGAGTCCGAGCACGCCGAGTCGAGCTACGACTACTCCGGGCTGCGCTCGGGCGGCGGGAGCGGTTCGATCCTCGAGGCCGCGACGTCGAAGGTGCCGGCCTCGGCCGGTCAGGAGGGCTGACCCGTGAAGATGGTGACGGCGATCATCAAGCCGTTCGTCCTGGAGGACGTGAAGGGGGCGCTCGAGCAGCTCGGCGTCCTGGGTATGACGGTCTCGGAGGTCCAGGGCTACGGCCGCCAGAAGGGCCACACCGAGGTCTACCGGGGTGCGGAGTACTCGGTGGACTTCGTGCCGAAGGTCCGCATCGAGGTCGTCACCGACGACTCCACCGCGGAGAAGGTCCTCGACGCGATCGCCGAGACCGCCCGCACCGGCAAGATCGGTGACGGCAAGGTCTGGGTGACCCCGATCGAGACCGTGGTGCGCGTGCGCACCGGCGAGCGCGGGGCCGACGCCCTCTAGCTCGCAGGTCGACCGGCACCGGACCCGTCGTCGGGACCCCGACGGCGGGCCCGGTGCTGCCACGTCGACCCCCGGAAGTCACCGTGCGGGCCCCTGACGGTGGGGCCGCACCACCGGAGAGGACGGGCATGGTCGCAGTCGGGTCGGGGCGCGCCGGGGACGAGCCCGGGGGGACGATCCCGTCACTGGCGGTCTCCGGGGAGTCGGACGAGGGCGCGGCCGTCGACCTGGTCCGCGCCCGCACCGCCCTGCTCTCGCCCCCGCCCGGAGCGCGGCGCCTCGGCCCCGCGGCCCTGCGCGAGGCGCTCGTCGAACTGCACGACTTCTGGCTCGCCACCCGCGCCGCCGCCGTGGGCGTCGGCCCCGCCACCGGCACCGCGCTCGTCGCGGTGGGGGCGCTCGGGCGCCGCGAGCTCGCCCCGTGGTCCGACCTCGACCTCGTGCTCGTGCACGACGGCACGGGCCGCAGCCGCGGGAAGGCCCCCGACGAGGTCGCCCGGATCGCGGACGCCCTCTGGTACCCGCTGTGGGACGCCGGCATCGGCCTCGACCACTCGGTGCGCACCGTCGGCGAGGCCGTCGGGGTGGCGACCGAGGACCTGCGCGTCGCGCTCGGGCTGCTCGAGGTGCGCCTGATCGCGGGTGACGCCGAGCTCGCCGAGCGGCTGTCCTCCTCGGCGCGCCAGGCGTGGCGGGCGGGCATGCGCGGCCGTTTCGACGACCTGGTCGAGGCCACCCGCGCCCGCTGGCAGCGCTCCGGCGAGGTCGCCCACCGGGTCGAGCCCGACCTCAAGAACGGCCGCGGCGGCCTGCGCGACGTCCAGCTCCTCGACGCCCTCGCCGCCGCCCAGCTCGTCGACCGGCCCGCCGTCGACGTCCGCTCCGCCCGCGGGCTCATGCTCGACCTGCGGACCGAGCTGCACCGCCGCGCGGGCCGCGCCCGTGACGTGCTGCAGGCCGAGGACGCGCACGAGCTCGCCGGCGTGCCCGACCTCGGCGTCACCGACCGCTACGACCTCGCCCGGTCGCTCTCCGGCGCCGCGCGCACCGTCGTCTACGCGACCGACGTCGCCCTGCGCTCGGCGCGCGCCGCACTGCCGCGCCGGGGACTCGCCGCGCTGCGCCGGACGCCGACCCGCCGCGGTCTCGACGAGGGCGTCGTCGAGCAGGGCGGCGAGATCGTGCTCGCGCGGGAGGCGCAGGTCACCCGCGACCCGGCCCTCGTCCTGCGGCTCGCCGCCACGGCCGCCCGGACCGGGCTGCCGATCGCCGCCGGCACGCTGCGCCGACTCGCCGACGCGTCCCCCGAGCTGCGCGAGCCGTGGCCCCGCGCCGCCCGCGAGGAGCTGCTCGCCCTGCTGGCCGCGGGGGAGGGGATGGTCGACGTCATCGAGGCGCTCGACCGCACCGGGCTCTGGGGCCGGATCTTCCCGGAGTGGGGCGCCGTGCGGGACCTGCCCCCGCGCGACCGCGCCCACGTCTGGACCGTGGACCGCCACCTCGTCGAGGTGACCCGCCGGGCGTCGGAGCTGACCACCCGGGTCGCCCGCCCGGACCTGCTGCTCATCGGCGCGCTGGTGCACGACATCGGCAAGGGCCGCGACGAGGACCACTCCGTCGTGGGCGCCGAGCTCGCCCGGCACATCGGTCGTCGGCTGGGGCTCTGGCCCGCCGACGTCGAGACGCTCGGCGAGATGGTGCGCCACCACCTGCTGCTGCCGCACACCGCGCAGCGCCGCGACCCGGAGGACCCGGCGACGGTGCAGCGCGTCGTCGACACCCTCGGGGGCGACCCGGTCCTGCTCGAGCTGCTGCACGCCCTCGCCGAGGCGGACGCGCTCGGGACCGGACCCGGCGTCTGGACCCCCTGGCGGGCGACCCTGCTCGGTGACCTCGTGCGGCGCTGCCGCCAGGTGATGGCCGGGGGCGGGATGCCCGGCCCCGAGCCGCTGTCCGACGACCGCCTCGCGCTCGCGCGCTCGGTCGCCGCCAGCGGGAGCCCCGAGGTCTCGGTCGAGGCCGCGGACGAGCTGACCACCGTGACGATGACGGTGGCCGCGCCCGACCGACCGGGGCTGCTCAGCCGGGCGGCGGGGGTGCTGGCCCTGCACTCGCTGCAGGTGCACGCCGCGGTCCTGGTGGAGCACGACGGCGTCGCGGTGGACAGCTTCACCGTCTCGCCGCGGTTCGGACGGCTGCCCGAGGCGTCGCTGCTGCGCGAGGACCTGGTGCGGGTGCTCAAGGGCTCCCTCGACCTGCCCGCGCGGCTCGCGGCCAAGGAGCGGGACTACTCGTCGTCGCGGGCCGCCGGCGCCGCGCCGCCCGCCACCCGCGTGCTGTGGTTCGACGACGAGGCGACCGGGGCGGTGGTGCTCGAGCTGCGCACCGCCGACCGCATCGGGCTCCTGCACGGCGTGGCCGCGGCGCTGGAGCAGGAGGGCGTGGACGTGCGCTGGGCCCGGGTCTCGACCCTGGGCTCGTCCGTGGTCGACGCCTTCTGCCTGGAGGCCTCGCCGGACGGTGAGGCCGGCGAGCACGACAGCCCCGGCACCGGCCGGGTGGTCCCGCTCGACCCGACCCGTCGTCGGGCCATCGAGGCGGCGGTGATGGCGGCGGTCGCCCCGCAGTCGTCCTGACGACGAGTGTGTACACGTCCGTGTACGCTGAGCTGATGGAGCGGGCCGAGGTCCTGAGCGTGCGCGAGTTCCGGGCCGGTCTGGCCGACGCCATCCGGCACGTGCGCGAGGAGGGGCCGGTGTTCGTCGGTCCGCACCGTCGGGCGGAGGCGGTGCTGATGTCGGTGGAGCAGTACGACGAGCTCCGGGGCGTGGGGCGGCGTGCGTCCGTGCCCCGGCGGGTCGCGGTGGAGGAGGCGGTCGCCTCGGTCCGGGCCGAGGGCCTCGAGCCGAGCGCGGAGGGACGTGCCCGGCTGGAAGCAGTAGCGGACGGGCGCCTCGATCCCGAGGAGGCGATCGAGCAGGCCCTCGAGCCCTACCGTCGTGAGCCGTGACCCGTACGTCAATCCGCGGTCGGGCGTCCTGCGCAACCGCCTCGACATCACCGACGCCGACGAACTCGTCGAGGTCGAGGCCGAGGTCACGGCGCTAAGGATCACGCAGGTCCTCGAACACGGCCTGCCCGGCGAGTACGACCTCGCGCACCTGCAGGCGTTCCATGCCCGGGTGTTCGGTGACGTGTACCCCTGGGCAGGGGAACTGCGGACCGTCGGGATCGACAAGGGCGTGCCGTTCTGCCCGCCCGAGCACCTGACGTCCTTCGCGCACGACGTGTTCCGGCGCCTCGCCGCGGACGGGTTCCTCCGCGGCCGGGACCGGACGGCGTTCCTCGACGGGCTCACGGACCTCGTCGGGAACCTGAACGCCCTGCACCCCTTCCGCGAGGGGAACGGGCGGACCGTGCGCCTGTTCGTCGCGCAGCTCGCGCGGGACGCGGGGTACGACCTGCGCTGGCGCGGCATGGACCCCGACGAGAACGTAGCCGCGTCCCGCGCCTCCCTGGCCGGCGACGGCGGGCCGCTGCGCGCGATGCTCGACGGACTGCTGCACGAGGCCTGACCCGCTGAAAACCGGTCGAACCGGACGGCGGGGCCTGGCACGGTGCGTCGTCGTGCACATCGTCATGGTCGGCGCTGGCGCGCACGGACACATCAACCCGAACCTGCCCGTGATCGCCGAGCTCGTGGCGCGGGGACACCGCGTGCAGTACGCGGTGCCGGGGCCGTTCGCCGAGCTCGTCGCGTCCTCGGGGGCGACGCCGATCGTGCACACCACCGTGTTCCCGGACGGCGTCGAGGAACCCTGGCCCGACGACCCGGTCGTCGGGATGACGCTCTTCCTCGACGAGGGACGGCACGTGACCCCGCAGCTGGAGTCCGTCCTAGAGCGCGACCGGCCGGACGTGTTCCTCGCCGACATCGGCGGCTATGCGGCGCGGGTGCTCGGGCTCCGGTGGGGCGTGCCGTGCGTGCAGCTCTCGCCCGCGATGGTCGCGTGGGAGGGCTTCGAGCACGACCTCGGCCTGGACGGGCTCTTGGAGACTCCGGAGGGGACGGTCTTCCGGTCCGCGTTCGCCGACTGGTTGGCGGCCGAGGGGGTGGACCTCGCCCCGGAGACGTTCATGGGGGTCCCCGACTCGTCGATCGTGCTGATCCCGCGGCAGTTGCAGCCGCACGCGGACAAGGTCGACCCGGACCGCTACACCTTCGTCGGACCGTGCCTGGACGCCCGCGGGCACCAGGGCGATTGGTCCGAGGACGTCGACGTGCTGGTCTCGCTCGGGTCGGCCTACACCGCGGATCCCGCCTTCTGGCGCACGGTCGCCGAGGCGTTCGCCGGACGCCGGGTGGTGCTGGCGATCGGACGCCGGATCGACCCGGCCGACCTCGGCCCGCTGCCGGCCGGGACCACCCCGCACGCCTGGGTGCCGCAGCTCGCGGTGCTGCGCCGCGCGTCGCTGTTCGTCACCCACGCCGGCATGGGCGGGTGCTCGGAGGGCCTGGCGACCGCGACCCCGATGATCGCGATCCCGCAGGCGGTCGACCAGTTCGGCAACGCCGAGATGCTCGCCGCGGCCGGCGTCGGCGTCGTGGTCGACCGCGACGCCGTCACGGTGGAGGCGCTGCGGGAGGCCGCGGCGGCCCTCGACACCGACGCCGTCCGGGCCCGGTGCACGGCCGCGGCGGACGAGCTGGCCAGGGCCGGCGGGGCCCGCCGGGCGGCGGATCTCGTGGAGGCCGCGGTCGACGACGGGTCCCGGACGACCGCCGGGGCCGCCGGTTAGGCTGGAGGTTCGTCGGGGGCCGCCCGCGCGGGAGTCCCGCGGCGGTCCGACCAGCCAGACCCCGGGAGTACGCCCGCCGTGTTCGACACCCTCTCCGATCGCCTCACATCGGTCCTGTCGGACCTGCGCGGCAA
This sequence comes from Actinomycetospora sp. CA-084318, assembly GCF_050955885.1. Taxonomy (NCBI): domain Bacteria; kingdom Bacillati; phylum Actinomycetota; class Actinomycetes; order Pseudonocardiales; family Pseudonocardiaceae; genus Actinomycetospora; species Actinomycetospora sp. CA-084318. The sequence goes on along the minus strand of NZ_CP192098.1, from coordinate 4,458,352 downwards.
GGGCCGGCTCTCCGAGTCCGACATCGACACCACGACCCGCGAGATCCGCATCGCGCTGCTCGAGGCGGACGTCGCGCTCCCGGTGGTGCGCAACTTCGTCAAGCAGATCAAGGAGCGAGCGAAGGGCTCGGAGGTCTCCGAGGCGCTCAACCCCGCCCAGCAGGTCGTCAAGATCGTCAACGAGGAGCTCGTCGCCGTCCTCGGCGGCGAGACCCGCCGGGTGCGCTTCGCCAAGAACCCGCCGACGGTGATCATGCTCGCGGGCCTGCAGGGTTCGGGTAAGACGACGCTCGCGGGCAAGCTCGCGCGCTGGCTGAAGAACCAGGGCCACACCCCGATGCTCGCGGCCTGCGACCTGCAGCGTCCGAACGCGGTGAACCAGCTGCAGATCGTCGGGCAACGCGCCGGCGTCGAGGTGTTCGCCCCGGAGCCGGGCAACGGCGTGGGCGACCCGGTCGACGTCGCCCGCCGCGCCGTGGCCGACGCCCGCACCCGCCAGTACGACGTCCTCGTCGTCGACACCGCGGGCCGCCTCGGTGTCGACGAGGAGCTGATGGCGCAGGCCGCGGACATCCGCGACGCCGTGACGCCGGACGAGATCCTGTTCGTGCTCGACGCGATGGTCGGTCAGGACGCGGTCAACACCGCCGAGGCCTTCCGCGACGGCGTCGGCTTCAACGGCGTGGTGCTCACCAAGCTCGACGGCGACGCCCGCGGCGGCGCGGCGCTCTCGGTCCGCGAGGTCACCGGCCAGCCGATCCTCTTCGCCTCCAACGGCGAGGGCCTCGACGAGTTCGACGTCTTCCACCCCGACCGGATGGCCTCGCGCATCCTCGGCATGGGCGACGTCCTGTCCCTCATCGAGCAGGCCGAGCAGGCCTTCGAGGAGGGGCAGGCCGAGAAGGCCGCCCAGAAGATGTCCGAGGGCGAGTTCACCCTCGAGGACTTCCTGGAGCAGATGCAGGCGGTCCGCAAGATGGGCCCGATCGCCAACATCCTCGGCATGCTGCCGGGCGCGGCGAACATGAAGGACCAGCTCGGCCAGATCGACGAGAAGCACCTCGACCGCGTGCAGGCCATCATCCGCGGCATGACACCCGCGGAGCGGGCCGACCCGAAGATGATCAACGGGTCGCGGCGGCTGCGGATCGCGAACGGCTCGGGCGTCGGCGTCTCCGACGTCAACCAGCTCGTCGACCGCTTCTTCGACGCGAAGAAGATGATGACCAAGATGGCGGGCCAGTTCGGGCTGCCCGGTTCGGCAGGGCGCGGCGCCGCCCGCAAGGCCGCCCGCAACGCCCGCAAGGGCGGCGGACGCCCGCAGCAGCGCGGTCCGAAGCAGATGCCGGCGATCGCGGGCATCGCGAACGAGAGCGGCGGCCAGCGGCAGGTCGGCTCCTACGACACGCCCGGCCTCAACCAGCTCCCGCCCGGGCTCGCCGGGATGAACCAGCTGCCGGCCGACTTCGACCCGTCGGCCCTGTCGTTCCCGGGCACCAAGTCCGGCGGCGGGCCGAAGGGCAACAAGAAGAAGCGCCGCAAGTAGGTCCGTCACCCACCGGGCGTGATCAACGGACCCTCATCGGTCCCGGCGAGCCCCGGGGAGGCCGCTGAGGGACCGGTGATCATCGGGGTGCTCCCGTGAGGTCGACCGCCAGCCGGAACGGGGCGTGGGCGAGCACGTGCGCCGACGCCGCGACCTGCTGGTGGACGCCGTCGCGGAGCGCGAAGACCCGGATCGTCGGAGGCTCCGGGGTGACCCGCCAGACGTGCGGAACGCCGTGCTCGCCGTAGACCGCCGGCGAACTCGTGCGGTCGTCGACGGTCGGCTCGACCTCGACGGCGAGCAGGACCTCGCCCGGGGTGAACCGCGGTCGGAGTGCTCCGGCGACGACCAGATCCGGCGTCCGGACGAGGCCGGTGGGGAAGTGGACCGGCACGTGCCGGGCGACGACGAGGTCGGCGGGCGCCTGGGCCTCCAGCGCCTCCGCGATCACCGCGGCCACCGGATGCACCGCGCGACCGTAGCGGCCCGTCGGCGTGCGCGCCTCCGGCCGCACGATCCCGCTCTGCGGAGCGACGTGCGCGCTGAGCGCGCACGTCGCTCGGCTCGTCCGGATCATGTCCGGCCTGTGCGGCCGGAGTGAGGGGAGGATCCGAGCGCTCTCCTGGCACCAGGGTTCCCCTCACGGCGGGCGCGGGTCTCCTAGGCTCCCGGGCCGTGCCCCTCCACCTCCACGGCCCGGTCCTCGACGGCAGCGGCGACGACGCCCCGCGCGACCTGTACGTCGGCGACGACGGCCTGATCGCCGACGGGGCGATCGCCGGCGCCGACCGGATCGACGGCTGGATCCTGCCCGGGCTGGTCGACGCGCACTGCCACGTCGGGATCGGCCCCGACGGCCCGGTGGAGCTCGAGGAGGCGCGCACCCAGGGGCACACCGACGCGGCGTCGGGGGCGCTGCTGCTGCGCGACTGCGGCTCGCCGATCGACACCCGCCCGCTCGACGACGACCCGCGGATGCCGGAGATCGTCCGCGCCGGTCGCCACCTGGCGCGGCCGAAGCGCTACATCCGCGGGCTGCCGATCGACGCCGACGACCCGAGCGAGCTGCCACGTCTCGTCGCCGAGCAGGCGGAGCGCAACCCGTGGGTCAAGCTCGTCGGCGACTGGATCGAGCGCGAGGCGGGCGACCTCACCCCGCTGTGGCCCGACGACGTGCTCGCCGAGGCCATGGCCGTCGCGCACGACCGCGGGGCCCGGGTGACGGCGCACGTGTTCGGCGAGCACGCGCTGCCCGGGCTGATCGCGGCGGGCATCGACTGCATCGAGCACGGCACGGGCCTGACCGACGAGACGATCGCGATGATGGCGCAGCGGGGGACCGCCCTGGTGCCGACGCTGATCAACGTCGAGAACTTCCCGTCCTTCGCCGACGCGGCGGGCGACAAGTTCCCGGCCTACGGCGCCCACATGCGCCAGCTCTACGCCCGGTCCCGCGAGACGGTCGCCGCCGCGATCGACGCCGGCATCCCCGTCTACGCCGGCACCGACGCCGGCGGCGGCATCCGACACGGCCGGATCGTCGACGAGATCGCGGCCCTCGCCGAGGTGGGGCTGGGCACCGAGCGGGCGCTCGCCGCCGCCTCCGGTGCGGCACGCGCCTGGCTGGGACGGCCGGGGCTGGAGGTCGGGGCGCCGGCGGACGTCGTGGTCGTCCCGGACGACCCGCGGACCGACACCTCGACGCTCCGCCGCCCGACCGCGGTGCTGCGGAAGGGGCTGATGCTCTAGTGCTGGATCTCAACGCCGACCTCGCCGAGGGCTTCGGACAGTGGTCGCTCACCGACGACGACGCCCTGCTCGACATCGTCACCTCGGCCAACGTCGCCTGCGGCTTCCACGCGGGCGACGCGGTGACGATGCGGCGCGTCTGCGCCCGGGCGGTGGAGCGGGGGGTGCGGATCGGCGCGCAGGTGTCCTACCGCGACCTCGCCGGGTTCGGGCGCCGGTTCCTCGACGTCGACCCCGAGACCCTGACGGCCGAGATCCTCTACCAGATCGGGGCGCTGCGGGCGTTCGGCCCGGTGGCGTACGTGAAGCCGCACGGGGCGCTCTACAACACCGTCGTCCACCACGAGGTCCAGGCGCGGGCCGTGGTCGACGCCGCGCGGGCTGCGGGCGACCTTCCGGTGATGGGGCTCCCGGGCGGGACGCTCCTCGCCGTGGCCGCCGACGCCGGCCTGGAGACGATCGCCGAGGCCTTCGCCGACCGCGGCTACACCCCGGAGGGCACGCTCGTGCCGCGCTCGGAACCGGGTGCCCTGCTGCCGGACACCGACGCCGTCGTCGAGCGCGCGGTGCGCCTCGCGCGGGACGGCGTGGTCGTCGCGGTGGACGGCACGGAGGTCCCGGTGCGGGCCGACTCGCTCTGCCTGCACGGCGACACGCCGGAGGCCGTGGCCAACGCCCGCGCGGTCCGGGAGGCGCTCTCGCGGCCCGGGCACCCGTCGTCGTGACGGGCTCTGGCACAATCGGGGAGTTGCGTCTCGGCCACCCTCTCCCTGGGCCGGGACCGTCGGACCTTTGGCGCACGCGCGGCACCCCACGCCGCGCGGGGACGTCGAGCACTCAGCAGTACCGCGAACGAGGAGTACACCGGACCCGTGGCCGTCAAGATCAAGCTCGCCCGCATGGGCAAGATCCGCGAGCCCCACTACCGCGTGGTCATCGCCGACGCCCGAAACCGTCGTGACGGGCGTGTCATCGAGACGATCGGTGAGTACCACCCGAAGGACAACCCGAGCACGATCAAGATCGACTCGGAGCGGGCGCAGTACTGGCTGGGTGTCGGCGCGCAGCCGACCGAGCCGGTGCACACCCTGCTGAAGGTGACCGGCGACTGGCAGAAGTTCAAGGGCCTGCCGCACACCGACGGCCGCCTGCAGACCGCGCCGGAGAAGGTCGACAAGCAGGCCCGCTTCAACGAGGAGCTGGCCAAGGTCAGCAGCAACGCGGCCGAGTGAGTGCCCGGTGAGTGATCTCGCCGAGGCCCTCGAGCACCTGGTGCGCGGCATCGTCACGCACCCCGACGAGGTCTCCGTCGACCTCGTCACCAACCGCCGCGGCCGCACCCTCGAGGTCCGGGTCCACCCCGACGACCTCGGGAAGGTCATCGGCCGGGGCGGTCGCACCGCGACCGCGCTACGCACCGTGATCAGCGGTGTCGGCGGACGCGGGGTGCGGGTCGACGTCGTCGACACCGACCGCTAGATGAGTGCTGCCCACGACCCGTCCGACCTGCGTGTGGTCGGGCGGGTCGTCAAGGTGCACGGGCTGCGCGGCGAGCTCGTCGTCGAGCCCTCCACCGACGAGGTCGAGGCCCGGTTCGCCCCGGGCTCGCGCCTGCGCCTGTCCGACGGCGGGTTCCTGACGGTGATCGGGGCCCGTTGGCACTCCGGGCGCCTGCTGGTCGCGGCGGAGGAGGTGCCCGACCGGGACGCCGCCGAGCGCCTGCGCCGCGCGACCCTGTCCGCGCCGCCCTCGGAGTCCGCGCCGGACGACCCGGACGAGTTCCACGACCACCAGCTCGAGGGCCTGCGCGCCGAGCTGGCCGACGGCACCGTCGTCGGGACCATCACCGCCGTCGACCACGGGGCGGGCGGCGAGCTGCTCGTGATCGACCGGGACGGCTCTGAGCTGCTGGTGCCCTTCGTGCGCGCCATCGTGCCGACCGTGGACGTCGCCGGTGGTCGCGTCGTGCTCGACCCGCCGGACGGTCTGCTCGACCCGGAGTAGCCCCGCTCCCTCGTGGCAGCGAAGCGTCGTTGCTGTCGGCCAGCGACAGCAACGACGCTTCGCTGTCACCGGGGGAGGGCTCAGTCCGTCGGCTCCTCGTCGTCCTCGGCGAGCCGCACCCCGCGCACCCCGGGGATCTCCGCCAGCTCGCTCGTGAGCGGGTGCAGCGGGATACGGCCGATGAGCGAGAGGGTCACGGCCGCCGTGCCGTCCTCGGTGCCGTCCCGGTCCACCGTCATGCCGGCCACGGCGAAGCCGCGTTCGGTCGCGAGGGTGAGGACCTGCCGCAGCACCCCGCGCCCGTCGGCGTAGGACACGTGCACCGGACGTGGGGCGCTCGAGTTGCGGGCCAGCGCCCGGGCGAGCGGTCGGAACCCGCGGGTGACGAGGTAGTGCGCCACCACCCCGGCGACCCCCAGCAGTGGCAGCCCGGCGCCGCAGGCCATGCCGACGGCGGCCACCACCCACACCGTCGCGGCCGTCGTGAGGCCGCGGACCGCGTCGCGGCGCACGAAGATCAGACCGCCGCCGATGAAGCCGATGCCGGACACGATCTGCGCGGCGACCCGGGAGGGGTCCAGCGAGATGTGGTCGAGGCCCAGCAGGTCGTCGAAGCCGTACTTCGAGACGAGCATGAAGGCCGCGGAGCCCACCCCGACGAGCGCGTGCGTGCGCAGCCCGGCGCTCTTCGCGGCCAGCTCCCGCTCGATCCCCACCGCGGTCGAGAGCACGAGCGCGATCGCGAGGGGCACCAGCACGCCCACCTGACCGGCCAGACCCGTCGTCCAGAACACCTCGCGTCCCCCTCCCGCCGGCCGACCGGCAGGATCGGCGGCCGTGCGCATCGACGTCGTGACGATCTTCCCCGATTACCTCGCGCCGCTCGACGACGCCATCGTGGGACGCGCGCGGCGCGCCGGGCTGATCGACCTGCACGTCCACGACCTGCGCGGCTGGGCCACCGGCGTGCACCAGGCCGTCGACGACTCCCCGTACGGCGGCGGGCCCGGGATGGTCATGACGCCGACGGTGTGGGGACCGGCGCTCGACGCGGTCCGCGACGCCGTGCCCGACGACCCCGGGGTCCTGCTGGTCCCGACACCGGCCGGGGCACCCCTGACCCAGCGTCGCGTGGCGGGGTGGGCCGAGGCGTCCCGCCTGACGATCGCGTGCGGGCGCTACGAGGGCATCGACGGGCGGGTGGCCGTGGACGCCGCCCGCCACGGGCCGGTGGAGGAGTTCTCGCTCGGCGACTACGTGCTCGCCGGGGGCGAGGTCGCGGCCCTGGTGGTCGTCGAGGCGGTGTCACGCCTCGTCCCGGGCGTGCTCGGCAACCCGGCGTCGGCCGAGCTCGACTCGTTCTCCGACGGTCTGCTCGAGGCGCCGGCCTACACGCGGCCGGAGTCCTGGCGCGAGCTCGACGTCCCGCCGGTGCTGCGCTCCGGGGACCACGGCGCGGTGGACCGCTGGCGTCGCGACCGGTCCCTGGAGCGGACCGCCGCGGTGCGGCCGGACCTGCTCGACCGGCTCGTCGACCAGCACGGCCCCGCGGCGTTCGACCGCCGCGACCGCGAGGTGCTGGCGGCCGCCGGCTACGAGGTGCGCAGCACGGGCTCCTGACCGCCCCGCCTGCCCGGCGCGGCTGAGCCGTCTGGCAGACTGGGGGAGTTGCCACGGGCCGCGGGCCGCCTTCCGGGCGGTCCCCCGTGACAGGGACGACACCCATCCGGTCGTCCGGGTCGCCCACCGTCTGGAACCGACGGTGTCGCGCGGGCCCGGAGCCGACCCGAGACAGGCGAGGACGACAGACCATGAACGCCCTGGACGAGCTCGACGCGCGCTCGCTGCGCTCCGACATCCCGGACTTCCGCCCGGGTGACACCGTCAAGGTGCACGTCAAGGTCATCGAGGGTTCACGCTCTCGTGTACAGGTCTTCCAGGGTGTCGTGATCCGTCGCCACGGCGGCGGCCTCCGCGAGACGTTCACCGTCCGTAAGGTCAGCTTCGGCGTCGGAGTGGAGCGCACCTTCCCGGTGCACACCCCGAACATCGACCACATCGAGGTCGTGACCCGCGGTGACGTCCGGCGCGCCAAGCTCTACTACCTCCGCGAGCTGCGCGGCAAGGCCGCCAAGATCCGCGAGAAGCGCGAGACGACCTCCGCGTCCTGACGCGGCCCGCCGTCTCCTAGCCTGACGACGTGCCACCGACCGACGAGCCCGGCCGCCGCTACCGCGAGCCCCGTCACGGCGGGGTCGACCCGCGGTGGGGCGGCCCCGGCGAGGCCGACCCCGGACCGGACGCCTACGGCGACGTGCCGGCGGACCGGTGGTCCGCCGCACGCCACGGCCGCGACGTCGGCGGTCCGCCCGACGAGCCCCGCTCCGGCCCGGGCCGGCACGGCACGCCCGACCCCGACCCGCTGGACACCCGGCGCCCGGTCGCGGAGTGGCCGCCGCCGACCGCGCTGCCCTCCGGCCCGCCCCGGGACCGGTGGCGGCCGTCGGGTCCGCCGCCGCAGGCGCCGACCCCGCCGCCGGGCCCGCCCCGCTTCGGGCAGGCCCCGCCGTCGCCGCCCTACGGCCAGGCGCCCCCGTCCCCGCCCTACGGCCAGGCCCCGCCCTCGCCGCCGTACGGCTACGGCCCCCGGCCCCCGCAGGGACGGCCCGGTGGCCCGCCGTCGAACGGGCACGGCCCGCTCCCGACCACCGGTGAGCAGCGTCCCGCCCCCACCGCGGTGCAGCCTCCGGCCGAGGCTCCCGCGCCCCCCGCCGCACCGGCCTCCGCGCCACCGCCGGCCGACGTCCCGCTGCTCGCGGGCGGCACCCCGCCGCCCTCGTCGTCGTCGAGCGCGCGCCCCGAGCCGGCCGACGACGGGTCCGACGTCACCCAGACGACCGGGCTCGGCCCGGACACCGGCAAGCACCGCCGCGGGGCGGCCGCGACCCGCACCGACGGCGCCGCGGTCGAGGACGACCGCCCGACGGGCCGCCGGCGCGCCGGCTCCGGCCCGGGTCGGGGTGACGACGACGCCGGGTCCTCCGGGCCGGGTCGTCGCGCCCGCGCGGGCTCCGGCGACGCCCAGGACGGCGCCGGGTCCACCCCGGGCGGCAAGAAGAAGCGGAAGGGGTCGTTCTGGCGCGAGCTCCCGCTGCTCGTCGTCGTGGCGATCGTGCTGACGTTCGTCATCCAGACCTTCGTCGCCCGCATCTACGTGATCCCGTCCGCCTCGATGGAGCAGACGCTGCACGGCTGCACCGGCTGCGCGAACGACCGCGTGGCGGTGGACAAGGTGAGCTACCGCTTCACCGACCCCGCGCCCGGCGACGTCGTCGTGTTCAAGGGCCCGCCGGCGTGGCTCGACAACGACGAGGTCGGCGACTCCGAGCCGTCCGGCAACCCGATCGTGCGCGGCTTCCAGGACGCGCTGTCGCTGGTCGGGCTGGCGGCGCCGAACGAGAAGGACTTCGTCAAGCGGGTCATCGCCGTCGGCGGGCAGACCGTGCAGTGCTGCGACGCGCAGAACCGGGTGCTCGTCGACGGGCGACCGCTGGACGAGCCCTACCTCTACTACCAGTCGGGCCTCGGCGACCGGCAGGCCGCGTTCGACCCGGTCCAGGTCCCGCAGGGCCAGCTCTGGGTCATGGGCGACAACCGCAACAACTCCGCGGATGCCCGGTTCCACGGCCCCGTGCCGCTCGAGGACGTCATCGGCAAGGTCCGCGTCGTCGTCCTGCCGATCACCCGCTGGCGCACGGTGCCGGCGATCGACCCGCAGACCACGACGACGGCCCTCGGCCCGACGACGGGTGCGGGCGGGCCGTCCGGGGGCACGCCCGAACTGGCCGGGGCGCTGCTCGCGGTCCCCGTCGTGTGGGGCGGTCGGCGGCTCCGCCGCGCCGTCCTCGGCGCGACGACCGCCGCCCCGCCCGACCCCACCCGACGTCGGGAAGGGCCTCCGCGCGAGTGACCACCGCCCGTCCCCGCCGCGGGGACGGGCGCTCCCGGAGCGCGGGCCAGCCCTCCGGGGGACGTCCGCCCCGCCGCGCCCGGAAGCCCCTGCCCCCGCGGACCGGCGTGCAGCCACCCCGCGCGATCGTCCGGCGCTCCAGCGAGGCGTGGGCGCTGCAGTCCGCGCTCGAGCGGCACGGCCTCGGTCCGGTGGTCGGGGTCGACGAGGCCGGTCGCGGGGCCTGCGCAGGGCCGCTCGCGATCGCGGCCTGCATCCTGCGACCCAACGACGCCAAGCACTTCGAGGGGCTCACCGACTCCAAGCTGCTCTCCGCCGCGGAACGGGAGCGGCTCGCCGTCGTGGTCCGTCGCCGTGCGCTCGACCACCGCGTGGTGCTCGTCGACCCGGTGGAGGTCGACCGGCGCGGGGTGCACGCGGCCAACATCGACGGCATGCGCCGCGCGGTGGCCCAACTCGGGGTCCGGCCGGGCTACGTGCTCACCGACGGGTTCCCCGTGACCGGGTTCGGGGTGCCGAGCCTCGCCGTGCCGAAGGGCGACCTCGCGGCGGCGTGCGTGGCGGCCGCGTCGATCCTCGCGAAGACCACGCGGGACGCCCTGATGGCCGAGCTGCACGAGCGCCGCCCGGAGTACGGCTTCGACGTGCACAAGGGCTACTGCACGCCGACCCACACCGCGGCGCTGGCCGCCCACGGGCCCAGCCCGGACCACCGCTACAGCTTCGTGAACGTCGCGGGGGCGGCTCGCCTCGTCGCGGGACGGGCGGCAGACTCGTTCCGGGGCCCGGTGGGCCACAATGATGGCCTCGGCGAGGACCTCGACGAGGACCTCGACGAGGACCCGGACGCGGAGGGGGGAGAGGGACCATGAGCGCGGAGGATCTCGAGAAGTACGAGACCGACATGGAGCTGTCGCTCTACCGCGAGTACCGCGACATCGTGAGCCAGTTCTCCTACGTCGTGGAGACCGAGCGTCGCTTCTACCTGGCCAACTCGGTCGACGTCGCGGTCCGGAACGCCGACGGCGAGGTGTACTTCGAGGTGCGCATGTCCGACGCGTGGGTGTGGGACATGTACCGCCCGGCGCGGTTCGTGAAGAACGTGCGGGTCGTGACGTTCAAGGACGTCAACGTCGAGGAGCTCGACAAGCCCGACCTGCGCCTCGAGGACGGCCCGTTCGGCGGCTGATCCTGCGCCGTCCGCCTCCTGCTGACGGCGAACGGGTGAGCGGTCCGTCCCCAGCCTCCTCGCCGTCCCCAGAGCGCTGCTCGCTGTTCGCGTCCTGCGGGCCGCGTCGCCACTGTGATCGGTGTGATCACCCGGCGGCGGTGGGAGGACGGGCGTGGTGGCGGCGAAGGACGAACTGGGGCGCGCGGGGGAGGACCTCGCGGTCGAACACCTCGTCGCGCGGGGGCTCGTGGTGCTCGCGCGGAACTGGCGGCGGCGCGAGGGCGAGCTGGACGTGGTGGCCACGGACGGGGACCGGCTGGTCGTCTGCGAGGTGAAGACCCGCTCCGGCACCGGGTTCGGCCGGCCGGTCGAGGCGGTGACGCGGGTCAAGGCGGCGCGGATCCGCCGCCTGGCGCACCAGTGGCTCGGCGAGTCCCGGGTGCGATGGTGCGAGGTGCGCTTCGACGTGGTGTCCGTGCTGCTCGTCCGCGGTCAGGAGCCCCGCGTGGAGCACTACGAGGGCGCGTTCTGATGGGGCTCGCCCGCGCCTGGTCGATCGGGCTGCACGGGATCGACGGCGACCTGGTGGAGATCGAGGCGGACGTGGGGGCCGGGCTGCCGGGCCTCTCGCTGGTCGGGCTGCCCGACGCGGCGCTGGCCGAGGCGCGGGACCGCGTGCGCGCCGCCGTCGTGAACTCCGGCCGGACGTGGCCGGGGCGGAAGATCACGCTCGCGCTCTCCCCGGCGACGCTGCCCAAGGCGGGCTCGAGCTACGACCTGGCGCTCGCCTGCGGGGTGCTCGCGGCCGCCGGTCAGGTGCGGCCGTCGGCGCTCGAGGGCGTCGTGCTCCTGGGCGAACTCGCGCTCGACGGCCGCATCCGGGAGGTCCGGGGCGTCCTGCCGTGCGTGGTGGCGGCCCGCCGGGCCGGGATGCGCCGGGTCGTGGTGCCCGAGGAGTGCCTCGACGAGGCCTCGCTCGTGGGCGACGTCGAGCTGTTCGGCGCCGGGCACCTCGCCGACGTGCTGGCCTGGGTGGAGGGGGAGGGCAGGTTGACGCGGGCGCCGGCCCGACCCCCGCTGGCCCGGCCCCGCGCCCACGAGGACCTCGGGGAGGTCGTCGGGCAGGGGCCCGCGCGACGGGCGGCGGAGATCGCGGCCGCCGGCGGCCACCACCTGTTGTTCGTCGGCCCGCCGGGCTCGGGCAAGACGATGATCGCCCGCCGGCTCGTCGGCCTCCTGCCGGACCTGTCGGTCGCCGAGGCGATGGAGGTCGCCGCGGTCCGGTCGCTGGCGGGGGCGCTGCCGCCCGACGGGGACCTCGTCGTCAGCCCGCCGTTCGTCGCACCGCACCACGGTGTCTCGGCGGCGGCGCTCGTCGGCGGCGGGTCGGGTCTCGCCCGGCCGGGGGCGGTGTCGCTGGCGCACCGCGGCGTGCTGTTCCTCGACGAGGTCTACGAGTTCGGTCCACACCTGCTCGACTGCCTGCGCACCCCGCTGGAGGAGGGGGAGGTGCGGCTCGCGCGCAAGGACGGGGTGGTGCGCTACCCCTCGCGGTTCCAGCTGGTGATGGCGGCCAACCCGTGCCCGTGCGCGCCGCCGCGGCCGACGGACTGCGACTGCCGTCCCGACGCCCTCCGCCGGTACCGGAGCCGGTTGTCCGGTCCGATGCTCGACCGCACCGACCTCCAGGTCGAGCTCCAGCCGGTCACCACCCTCGCCCGCGGTGTCGACGAGCAGGAGGAGGACACCGCGACCGTGCGGGCCCGGGTGCTCGCGGCGCGCGAGCGGGCCCGGGTCCGTTGGGCGGGCACCGGCTGGCGCAGCAACGCGGAGGTCCCGGGGCCGGCGCTGCGGCGGCTGCGGCCGGTCGACCCGGCGGTGACGGGTGAGCTGGACGGCCTCCTGCGCGCGGGCCTCCTGACGGCCCGGGCGCTGGACCGGTGCCTCCGCGTGGCGTGGACCGTGTGCGACCTGCGCGAGGGCGAGCGGCCCGACGCCGACGACGTGCACGCCGCGCTCGAGCTCAAACGGCGGGGAGCCACGACGTGAGCGGCGGACCGGCACGGCCGGTGGACGAGGACGTGCTGCTCGCCCGCGCCTACCTGCTGCGGGTCGCGGAACCGCCCGCCCCCGCGGTGTCGCACCTGGTCGAGCTGCTGGGGCCGGTGGAGGCCGCCGAGCGCATCCGCAGCGGGGCGGACCTCGGGCCGCACGTCGGCGCGGAGGTCGGGGCGCGGCGCCAGGTCGACCGGTCCGCGGTCGACCTGGCCGCCGCCCGGGCGCTGGGCGGTCGCCTGCTGGTCCCCGAGGACCCGGCGTGGCCGACGACGGCGATGGCGGGGTTCGCCGCCCGGCCGGGACACGCGGAGTGGGTGGCGCCGCTCGCGCTCTGGGCCCGGGGGCCGGCGTCCGTCGCCGACCTCGCGACGCCCGGCGGGCGCAGCGTCGCGGTCGTCGGGTCACGCGCGGCGACCGCGTACGGCCTGTGGGTCGCGCGGGACTGGTCGGCGTCGTTCGCCGACGCCGAGGTCACCGTGGTCTCCGGGGCCGCTCTCGGGATCGACGGGGCGGCGCACCGCGGGTGCCTCGCCGCGAACGGCACGACGGTCGCCGTCCTGGCCTGCGGGATCGACCGCGCCTACCCGCCGTCGCACGGCCGGCTCCTCGAGGCGATCGCGGAGCAGGGCCTCGTCGTGAGCGAGTACCCGGTCGGCGCGGTGCCCGCCCGGCACCGGTTCCTGGTGCGGAACCGTCTCATCGCGGCGCTCGCCACGGGGACGTTGCTGGTGGAGACCGGTCGGCGCAGCGGCGCCGCCCGGACCGCGCTCGCCGCGCAGGAGCTGGGCCGCCCGGTGCTGGTGGTGCCGGGTCCGGTGACCTCGGCGCTGTCGGTCGGCAACCACGCCGTCCTGCGCAAGGGGTATGCCACGGTGGTCGGCAGCGCCGCGGACGTGCTGGAGGACCTGGGCCCGATCACCGGCGATCCGGCGCCCGACCCCGTCGACGACGGACCGCGGGCGCTCACCGACGGCCTGTCCGGGTCGGCGGTGCGGGTGCACGGGGCCCTGCGCAGCTACGTGCCGACGACCGTGCCGGAGCTCGCCCGGGCGTCCGGGGTGGTGCCCGGCGCGGTCCCGCGAGCGCTCGACGAGCTGCGCGACGCCGGGCTCGTCGTCCCCGACGGGGAGCGGGGGTGGAGCCGGTCCGTCTGACGCGTGGCACGTGCGACGAACGGTTGCACAGCGCGACGAGTGTGACCGTTGCCCGCTCGGCCCGCACGGTCACCGACGCGGGCGCGGCGGTGCTTGACGCTCCCGGGTCGAACTTGGAGTCTCATGGCGATGACCGGCAGATTCCCCGCTGACGAGGCGGACCCGCAGAGCGTCGCGGCGGGTCCCGCGACGGTCGCGGACCCCCGTGAAGTGGGTCTCGACGGCTCGGAGACATCGTCACACAGCGCGACGAAAAACGGGATCGCCGCTGGTGGCGCGACAGGCTCCGAGGGCGCCGGCGACGGCGCTCGCGACACCGCGGCCCTCCCGACGGCGCTCGCCCGGGCGCTCGAGCAGTTCACCGCGCACCTGCGCTACGAGCGGGGGCTCTCCGAGCACACCGTGCGCGCCTACACCGGTGACGTCTCCGCCGCCCTGCACCACCTCGTCCGCCGCGTGGCCGCCCGGCGCACCGGGACGTCCGGTGGCGGCGTGACGCTGGTCGACCTCGACCTGGCGGCCCTGCGCTCGTGGCTCGCGCAGGGCGGCGCGGAGGAGCCCGGCCGGCGGCGCCCCGGGCCGGCGGACGCCGGGCGCCGTCCCGCCCGGCGCACCACGGTGGCGCGGCGGGCCGCCTCGGTCCGCGCCTTCACCGCCTGGGCCGCCCGCACCGGCCACGCGCCGACCGACGCGGGGGCCCGCCTGGCGTCGCCGCGGGCGCACCGGACGCTCCCGGCCGTCCTGCGGGCCGACCAGGCCGCCGCGGCCCTCGACAACGCGGCGCGCGGTGCGGCCGAGCGCGACCCGATCGCCCTGCGCGACCACCTGCTGCTCGAGCTCCTCTACGCCACCGGGATCCGGGTGTCCGAGCTGTGCGGCCTCGACGTCGACGACGTCGACGACGCCCGCCGGACGCTGCGTGTGCTCGGCAAGGGCGCGAAGGAGCGCACGGTCGTCTACGGGGCGCCCGCGGCGGCCGCGCTCGACGCGTGGCGCGCCGAGGGCCGTCCGCACCTCGCCGTCGCGGGCTCGCCGCCCGCGCTGCTGCTCGGCGCCCGGGGAGGGCGCCTCGACCCGCGGATCGCGCGCGCCGTCGTCCACGACGCGGCGGGCTCGGTGCCGGGTGCGCCGGACATCGCACCGCACGGGTTGCGCCACTCCGCGGCCACCCACCTGCTCGAAGGGGGAGCGGACCTGAGAAGCGTCCAGGAGTTGCTCGGCCACGCCTCACCGGCGACGACGCAGCTCTACACCCACGTGACCGCCGACCGACTGAGGGCCGTTCATGACGCCGCGCATCCCCGAGCCTGAGTCGACGCGGCCCGCCGCCGCCACGATCGGCAACACCGCGCGGGCCGTCGCGCCCGCCGCGTACCCCTCGTCGCGCTCCGCGCGGGACGTGGCGGTGCAGGCCCGCCCGACGACCATCCACCCCGGCCAGGCCGCCGACGGCTCGGTGCCGGACGAGGAGGCGATGGTCGAGGCCGGCATCGCGCGGATGTGGGCCGACTACGCCGACGCCCCCGACGACCGCGTGGTCCGCGACCGCCTCGTGCTGCACTACGCGCCGCTGGTCAAGTACGTCGCGGGTCGGGTCGGCACCGGTCTGCCCAGCCACGTGGACGTGGCCGACCTCGTCCAGTGCGGCATCTTCGGGCTGGTCGACGCCATCGAGCGCTTCGAGCCGGACCGCGGCCGCAAGTTCGAGGTCTACGCGATGCAGCGGATCCGCGGCGCGATCCTCGACGAGCTGCGCTCCCAGGACTGGGTGCCCCGCTCGGTGCGGTCGCGGGCCCGGGAGATCGAGCGGGCGATCGAGCGCCGCGAGACGCGCGAGCAGCGGTCGTGCAGCGACGCCGAGATCGCCGACGAACTCGGCATGGAGACCGGCGAGCTGCGCTCCACCTACGGCCAGATCGCCATGACCAGCGTCGCGGCGCTCGACGAACTTGTCGCCGCCGGGCGGTCGTCGGCCGGGGGTGCCGGCGGCGGTGCGGGTGCGCCGTCGCTGGCGGACTCGCTGCCCGACGCGGCCGCCGAGGACCCGGTGGCCGCCATGGAGTCCCGGGAGACCCGGCGGCTGCTCGCCGACGCCATCGGGGGACTCGCCGAGCGGGACCGGACGATCGTGGGTCTGTACTACTTCGAGAACCTCACGCTCGCCGAGATCGGCAAGGTCCTGGGCGTCACCGAGTCCCGGGTCTGCCAGCTGCACACCCGCGCCGTCCTGCGGCTGCGCGCCCGGCTCGCGGAGTCGCACGCGGACTGACGCCGGGCCGCGAGGGTCACGTGGGGCAGGTCCGGCGCACCCGTCGCCTGCCTGATGTGCACCTCGACGGGATGGCTCGGTCTGCGCGTCGGGCGAGGTCCACGTGGGGCAGGTCGGCAGCGGCCGGCGCCTGCCTGACGTGCACCTCGTCGGGGAGACCTCACCCCGTCGGCCACAGCCGCGTCCGGCCCAGGCCGACGAGCAGCAACGGGTCGAGGTACTGCTCGCGGGCGGCGCCGGGCGGGTGCGCCCACCGCAGACCCCAGTGCAGGCACGCGACCGGACACCCGGCGTGGCCGGGCTCCAGCGTGCCGAGCACCGTCCCCCGCGCCACCACCGCGCCCACCGGCACGAGGGCGCGCACCGGCTCGTAGGTGGTCCGCAACCCGCCGTCGTGCCGCACCGACACCACGCCCCGCCCGGCCAGCGGCCCGGCGTACACCACCGTGCCCGCGCCGGCGGCCAGCACCGACGCGCCCGGCACCCCCGTGAGATCGACGCCCCGGTGGCCCCGGCCGTAGGGCGTCGGCGGCGGCAGGAAGCGACGCGCCACCCCGCCGTCGGTCGGCGCACCGCCCGACAGTCCCGCCACCGGCCAGCCGAAGGCCCCGACCGGGATCGCGGGCAGCTCCGGCTCCGCCGCGGCGGGGACCGCGCCCGCCAGCAGCACCACACCCGCCGTCAGGAACGCCAGCACCAGCCTCACACGGGTACCGACGCACGACCGGTCCCGTCGGATCCATCGAATCCGGCGGTGCGGTTTCTCTGCCACTGGATGACAGCAACGACGCTTCGCTGCCACAGGGGGAGCACCCGGAGGGTGCACGCGCAGGCCGACGGCGGCGTCCGCGTAGACTGCTCCCCAGCGGCCCGCCACCGGTGGGTCGACTTCGCGTGCCCCGACGAGCCCGCCTCGCAGCGAGCCATCACCCGCACACCGAGCGGTCCCCGAACCAGGGGATTCGGACCGTGCGGCCGGGGCACCAGGGCGCCGGTCCACCCGGTCCGGCGCGGCAACCGCAGCAGAGACAGAGGTAGTACGACCACCATGGCCGTCGTCACCATGCGACAGCTGCTGGACTCGGGTGTCCACTTCGGACACCAGACCCGGCGCTGGAACCCCAAGATGCGTCGCTTCATCTTCACCGAGCGCAACGGCATCTACATCATCGACCTGCAGCAGACGCTGTCCTACGTGGACCGCGCCTACGACTTCGTGAAGCAGACCGTCGCCCACGGCGGCACGGTGCTCTTCGTCGGGACGAAGAAGCAGGCCCAGGAGGCCATCTCCGAGCAGGCCGACCGGGTCGGGATGCCGTACGTGAACCAGCGCTGGCTGGGCGGCATGCTCACGAACTTCCAGACGGTGCACAAGCGTCTGACCCGCCTCAAGGAGCTCGAGGCGATGGAGCAGAGCGGGGGCTTCGAGGGTCGCACCAAGAAGGAGATCCTCATGCTCACCCGTGAGCACGAGAAGCTCGAGAAGACCCTCGGCGGTATCCGCGACATGGCCCGCGTCCCGAGCGCGGTGTGGATCGTGGACACCAAGAAGGAGCACATCGCGGTCGGCGAGGCCCGGAAGCTGAACATCCCGGTCGTCGCCATCCTCGACACGAACTGCGACCCGGACGAGGTCGACTACCCGATCCCGGGCAACGACGACGCGATCCGCTCGGCCGCCCTGCTCACCAAGGTCGTCGCCGAGGCGTGCGCCGAGGGCTTCCGCGCCCGCGGCCAGCGCAACAACGGCACGGAGGAGGAGCCGGCCGCGGACGCCGCGGTCGAGCGCGAGTTCACCGCCGTCGGCGGCGACGGCGCCTCCGCCCCGGAGAGCCTGCCGTCGAACGCGGCCACCGACGCCCCCGGCGACGCGCCGGTCGCGAGCCCGGAGGCCGAGGTCCACACCGACGCGCACGAGTCGACCCAGGGTTCGCAGAACCGCAGCCCGGGCGGCCCGGACCGCCCCGAGCGCACCGCGGGCGTCGCCGACTCCGACGGCACCGGCTCGGACGACAACGCGATCGACGCCGCGCCGGCCGCCGGGTCCCCCGACAACGGCCAGTCCGGCAGCTGACCCCTTCCTGACGACGGGTCCGCACCGGACCCGTCGTCGGGGACCTTCGATCCAGAGGAACAGGAACACGATGGCGAACTACACCGCCGCCGACGTGAAGAAGCTCCGCGAGGCCACCGGCTCCGGGATGATGGACTGCAAGAAGGCGCTCGAGGAGAACGAGGGCGACTTCGACAAGGCCATCGAGGCCCTGCGCATCAAGGGCGCCAAGGACGTCGGCAAGCGCGCCGGCCGCGCGACCGCCAACGGCATCGTCGCCGCCCGCGACGGCTCGATGATCGAGCTGAACTCCGAGACCGACTTCGTCGCGAAGAACGCCGACTTCATCCAGCTGGGTGAGGACATCCTCGGCGTCGCGATCGCCGAGAAGGCCACCGACGTCGAGGCCCTCAAGGCCGCGAAGCTCGGCGACGGCACCGTCGAGGACGCCGTGCAGGCCCTCTCCGCGCGCATCGGCGAGAAGCTCGAGCTGCGCCGGGTGATCACGCTCGACGGCCCGACCGCGACCTACCTGCACCGTCGCTCGTCCGACCTCCCGCCGGCGATCGGCGTGCTCGTCGCGTACTCCGGCTCGGATTCCGACGCCGCCCGCGGCGCCGCCATGCAGGTCGCCGCGGCCCGCCCGCTCTACACCACGCGCGAGGAGGTTCCGGCCGACGTCGTGGAGAGCGAGCGCCGCGTCGCCGAGGCCACCGCGCGCGAGGAGGGCAAGCCCGAGAAGATCATCGACAAGATCGTCGAGGGTCGGCTCAACGGCTACTACAAGGACACGGTCCTGCTGGAGCAGGACTCGGTGTCGGTCGACAAGAAGTCGGTCGGCGCGGTGCTGAAGGACGCGGGCGTCGACGTCCGCACCTTCGCCCGCTTCGAGGTCGGCCAGGCCTGAGCACGACGACGGGTCGGTGCGGATCCCGCACCGACCCGTCGCGTGTGTCCGAGAAGCACCGCACGAGGGGAGCTCCGCCGTGACCGGCACCGTCGAGGCCGAACGCACGGGCAGCTGGACGTCGGGGCCGACCCGCCGGGTCCTGCTCAAGCTCGGTGGCGAGATGTTCGGGGGCGGCGGTGTGGGGGTCGACCCCACCGTGGTCTCGACCGTGGCCCGCCAGATCGCCGAGGTCGTCTCTTCCGGCGTGCAGATCGCCGTGGTGATCGGCGGCGGCAACTTCTTCCGCGGCGAGGAGCTCTCCCAGGCCGGGATGCAGCGCCAGCGCAGCGACTACATGGGCATGCTCGGCACGGTGATGAACTGCCTCGCGCTGCAGGACTTCCTCGAGCGCGAGCACCACATCGACACCCGCGTGCAGACCGCCATCACGATGGGCCAGGTCGCCGAGGCGTACATCCCGCGGCGCGCGATGCGCCACCTCGAGAAGGGCCGCGTCGTCATCTTCGGCGCCGGCGTGGGCATGCCCTACTTCTCCACCGACACCACCGCCGCCCAGCGCGCCCTCGAGATCGAGTGCGAGATGGTGCTGCTGGCCAAGGGCGTCGACGGCGTCTTCACCGCGGACCCCAAGGTCGACCCGACGGCGACGATGTACACCGAGATCACCCACCGCGAGGTCCTGGAGAAGGGCCTGAAGGTCGCCGACGCC
The DNA here is from genome assembly GCF_050955885.1 of Actinomycetospora sp. CA-084318. Classification (NCBI taxonomy): domain Bacteria; kingdom Bacillati; phylum Actinomycetota; class Actinomycetes; order Pseudonocardiales; family Pseudonocardiaceae; genus Actinomycetospora; species Actinomycetospora sp. CA-084318. The sequence goes on along the minus strand of NZ_CP192098.1, from coordinate 4,438,759 downwards.
ACGGCGTTCAGCCTGTGCATGGACAATCAGATGCCGATCATGGTGTTCAACCTGCTGGTCGAGGGGAACATCGCCCGGGCGGTCCGGGGTGAGAGGATCGGCACGCTGGTCCACACCCCGGCGTCCTGAGAGGAGCCCACAGTGATCGACGAGACCCTCCTCGACGCCGAGGAGAAGATGGAGCGCTCGGTCGACGCCGCGCGCGCCGATCTGCAGGGCGTGCGCACCGGGCGGGCGAGCCCGGCGATGTTCAACCGCATCCAGGTCGAGTACTACGGCGCCTACACCCCGCTGCCCCAGCTCGCCTCGGTCAGCGTGCCCGAGGCGCGGATGGCGGTCGTGAAGCCGTACGACCAGAGCTCCCTGGGCGTGATGGAGCGCGCGATCCGCGACTCCGACCTCGGCGTCAACCCGTCCAACGACGGCACGATCATCCGCGTGATCTTCCCGGAGCTCTCCGAGGAGCGGCGCCGCGAGATGGTCAAGGTCGCGCGCAGCAAAGGCGAGGACGCCCGCGTCTCGATCCGCAGCGTGCGCCGCACCGCGATGACCGAGCTGCAGCGCATCGTCAAGGACGGCGAGGCCGGCGAGGACGAGGTGGCCCGCGCGGAGAAGGAGCTCGAGGCCACGACCGCGACCTACATCGCCAAGATCGAGGACATGGTCAAGTCCAAGGAAGCCGAGCTGCTCGAGGTCTGAGCGGGGAGCCGACGGGGAGGTCTCGGGCGTGGCTGAGGACGTGGCGGTCCCGACGACGGGTGGCTCGGGTCAGGGCGGCTCGTCCTCCCGTGCCGGTCGCAACCTCCCGTTGGCCATCGGGGTCGGCCTCGCCATGGGCGCGGTCATCCTCGTCTCGCTGCTCACCGTCCGGCAGACCTGGATCGCGATCGTCGCGATCTGCGCCGCGATCGGGATCTGGGAGGTCTTCGGCGCGCTGAACCGCGCGGCGGGGATCCGGCTCTCCCGCGTCCCGGTCCTGCTCGGCGGCCAGGCGATGATCTGGCTCTCGTGGCCCTTCGGGTCGGAGGGCATCCTCGGGGCGCTCGTCGTGACGGTGCTCGGCTGCTTCATCTGGCGGATGCGGCTCGGCGCGGCGGGCTTCGTGCGCGACGTCGGCGCCTCGATGCTCGTCCTCGTCTGGATCCCGATGTGCATGGCGTTCGGCGCCATGCTCGTGGTGCCCTCCGACGGCACGGCGCGGGTGCTGACCTTCCTGATCATCGTCATCTGCTCGGACACCGGCGGCTACGCGGCGGGCGTGCTGTTCGGCAAGCACCCGATGGCCCCGAAGGTCAGCCCGAAGAAGTCGTGGGAGGGCCTCGCCGGTTCGATGCTCCTCGGCGCCACCGGAGCCTCGCTGTGCGTGGCGTTCCTGCTCGACTCCACGTGGTGGTACGGGCTGATCCTCGGGCCGGTGCTCGTGGTCACCGCCGTCATCGGCGACCTGGTGGAGTCGCTGGTGAAGCGGGACCTGGGCATCAAGGACATGGGCCAGACGATCCCCGGCCACGGCGGCCTGATGGAGCGCCTCGACTCCCTGGTCACCTCCGCCCCGGTGGCCTGGCTGCTGCTGTTCGTGTTCCTGCCCTACGCCACCTGATGACGTTCCCCGGGGTGGCCGAGAGCCCCAACATCTGGCGCTGGCCCGACGTCTACGAGGCCGAGAACGCCGCGCAGGACGCGACCGGGGCGCTCTGGGAGGCCCTCGAGGCGAGCGTCGACCTGTCCGGGGACGTGGTCGACGTCGGGTGCGGCGACGGCTACCACCTCCCGCGGTTCGCGACGACCGCGCGGTCGGTCACCGGGGTCGAGCCCCACCCGCCGCTGGTGGCCCGCGCCCGCGCGCGCTGTGCGGACCTGCCGTCGGTGTCGGTGGCCGGCGGGAGCGCCGCCGCGCTGCCGCTGCCGGACGCGTCGGTCGACGTCGTCCACGCCCGCACGGCGTACTTCTTCGGGCACGGCTGCGAGCCCGGGCTCGCCGAGGCCGACCGGGTGCTGCGCCCCGGCGGGGCGCTCGTCGTCGTCGACCTCGACGCCACCCGGCACTCCTACGGGGCCTGGATGCGCGCCTCGGCGCCCGGCTACGACCCGCGCGGGGCCGCGCGGTTCTTCGAGACGCAGGGCTTCTCGACGCGGCGGGTCGACACGCTGTGGCGCTTCCCCGACCGCCCGACGATGGCCGCGGTGCTGCGGATCGAGTTCACTCCCGCCGTCGCCGACCGGGCCGTGGACGGGACGACCGGGCTCGCGCTGCCGGTGGCGTACCGGATCCACGTGCGGCGGCGACCGTCCGGGCTGGTGCCTGGGCGCTGAGCCGGGCGGGCGGCGCCCCTCCCACGTCGGCGACACTCCGGACGCGGCTACCGTGGAGGGCGTGTCGTACCCCCATCCCGGCCGACGACCCGGTGACCCCTACCGCGGCGGTGGCTTCCCGGCTCCGGGGCGTCGCGGACCCGCCGGGCCGCCGCCCGGGTCGTACGGTCCGCCCCCCGGCTCGTCGCGCGGGCGGCCACCGTCGTCGAGCGGGCGCGGGCCGGGTGGCCGCTCGGTCCGCCTCGACCCGGTGCTCGTGGAGTGCCTGGTCGGCGTCGCCTGGCTGACGGTCGGCACGCTCGGGCTCGGGGCCGACGGCGCCGGCACGCTGCTGCTCGCCGTGGGCATCGCCGGGGTCGTCGTGATCCTCGTCGAGAACCGGCGCCGCGGGTCGCACCCCTTCGACGGCGCGCGGTCGGCCGACCTGCTGCGCTTCGGCGGCATCGCGATCGGCGCGATCATCCTGGTGTCGGTGCTGCTCGGGCTCGTCTCGTGGTCGGAGGCGTCGCCGGGCGTCGCCGCCGTGATCACCGGCGGGGCGTTCCTCGCCCTCGCGCGCTCGACCGGCCAGCGTCCGACGCAGTGGCTCGGCGTCGCGGTGGCGGTGCTCGGGGTGCTCGGGGTGGTCATCGCGACCCAGGAGGCGACGGGCTTCGTCTCGCAGGGCCTGCTCGGCCTCGTCTGCGGCCTGCTGCTGCTGCTCTCGGCCGCCGACCGGATCGGTCTGCTGGAGTCGCTGCGGGACCGGATCCGATGACCGAGACCGAGCGGGAGCTGCCCGTCCTGTCGCTCTCGGGCACCGGGACGCGCCGTACGCGGCCGCCGCGGCACTTCGCCGACCTCGCGCCAGACGAGCGCAAGGCCGCCGTGACCGAACTCGGGCTGCCCGGATTCCGAGCGGACCAGATCGCCCGGCAGTACTACGCCCGCCTGGAGGCCGACCCGGCGGCGATGACCGACCTGCCGGCCGCCGCGCGGGAGAGCGCCGCGGCCCTCTTCCCGCACCTCTTCGAGCCCGCCTCGGTGGTCGACTGCGACGGCGGCGCCACGCGCAAGACGCTGTGGAAGGCGGCCGACGGGGCGCTCGTCGAGAGCGTGCTGATGGGCTACCAGGACCGCGCGACCGTGTGCATCTCCAGCCAGGCCGGCTGCGGCATGGCGTGCCCGTTCTGTGCCACCGGCCAGGGTGGCCTGCAGCGCAACATGTCGACCGCCGAGATCGTCGAGCAGGTGCGTTCCGCCGCGGCCACGGCGCGCGACGGGGCGCTCGGCGACGGGGTCCCGGCGCGGCTGTCGAACGTCGTGTTCATGGGCATGGGGGAGCCGCTCGCGAACTACCGGCGGGTGGTCGACGCGGTGCACCGCATCTGCGACGCCCCGCCGGCGGGCCTCGGGATCAGCCAGCGGTCGGTCACGGTCTCGACCGTCGGGCTCGTGCCGGCGATCCACCGGCTCGCCGACGAGGGCCTCCAGGTCACCCTGGCGGTCAGCCTGCACACGCCCGACGACGAGCTGCGCGACACGTTGGTCCCGGTCAACACCCGGTGGCCGGTGCGGGAGGTGTTTGAGGCGGCGCGGCACTACGCCGACGTCACCGGGCGCCGCGTGTCGATCGAGTACGCGCTGATCCGCGACGTCAACGACCAGCCGTGGCGCGCGGACCTGCTCGCCAAGCTCGCCTCGCAGCACCTCGGCCGGCTCGTGCACGTCAACCTGATCCCGCTCAACCCGACGCCGGGCTCGAAGTGGGACGCGAGCCCGGCCCCGGTCCAGGCGGAGTTCGTGCGCCGGGTCCGCAACGGCGGCGTGGCCTGCACGGTGCGCGACACGCGGGGACGGGAGATCGCCGCGGCGTGCGGACAGCTGGCCGCGACCGGGGGATGATCACGCGGTGGTGACACCGGAGGTGCGCACGTTCGGCCCCCGGGTCACCGAGGGCTCCGCCGACGCGGGCACGGTGGCGTGGACGCGCGCCCAGCTCGCCGCGTTCCTCGGTCCGCGTCTCGACCCGGACGTCCTCGCGCGGGTCGGCGCCGCCTTCGAGGGCAACCGGCTGCGCGGCGCGTACGCCGACCCGGACCCGACACCGGTCGCCACCCTGCGCTCCTGGGACGCGCGGCTCACGGTGCCCGGCGGGGACGTGCCGGCCGACGCGATCACCGGGATCGGGGTGCGCTCCACGCACCGCCGGCGGGGTCTGACCGACCGACTGCTCACCGAGGACCTCGGCGCGGCGGCCCGGGCCGGCGCGGCCGCCGCCGTGCTCACCTCCACCCAGGGCGCGCTCTACGAGCGCTGGGGCTTCGGCCTGGCCACCCACACCCGCCGGTTCACCGTCGACACGGCCCGGGCGCGCTTCCGGGACGCCGGGCCGCGCGGCACCCTGGAGATCGTCGAGCGCCCCGACGCGGCCCTCGCCCTCACCCGGCCCCTGCACGACCGCGCGCGCCGCCGGCACCCCGGCGCGTTGGAGCGGCTCGCGTCGCAGTGGGACCAGGTGCTCGTCGGGGCGGGCCCGTGGAACGGGCTCGAGCCCGACCGGCAGCGCCAGGTGGTCCTCTGGCGCGACGACGACGGGCACCCCGCGGGCTACGTCGTCGTGCGGGTCGAGGAGAGCTGGTTCGCCACCGGCTCGGGCACGCTCGGTGTGGTCGACCTCCAGGCCCTGACCCCGACGGCCTACACCGAGCTCTGGCGCCATCTCTGCTCGCAGGACCTCGTCGGCACCGTGACCTGGACGGACGCCTCGGTGGACGAGCCGCTGCCGTGGCTGCTCACCGACCCGCGGGCGGTGGTCGCGGGCGAGACGAAGCCGATGCTGTGGCTGCGGGTGCTCGACGTGCCCGCGCTGCTCGGAGCCCGGCGCTACCCGACCGAGGACGCGCTGGTGCTCGAGGTCGTCGACCCGCTCGGCCACGCCCGCGGGCGCTGGCGGCTCGACACGCACGACCGGCTCGCGCCCGCCGTCACGACCGTGACGGGGGAGCCCGACGTCGTGCTGGAGGCACCGACGCTCGGGTCGGTGGTGCTCGGCGGGGTGGATCCGCGGGTGCTCGTCCGGGCGAACCGCCTCGAGGAGCGGTCGGCCGGCGCCGCCGCCCGGCTGGCCCGGATGCTCGCGGCGCCGTCGGTGCCCTGGAACGGCACCCGGTTCTGACGTTTCCGACCGCGATTCCGTCGCTGTCCGATTGTTCTCGGATCGTCATGTAACTCGTTTGTTGTACGTGGTTTCGCCCGTTTGCGTCACCCACTCGGTTCGTCCCGCTCCGGACGAGGTGCGTCGTTAGGCCGATCGGGGATTGACTCTGCGTCACGAAGCGACTGCGGGGAGTCGCAACGCCACGCGATCCAAGGAGTCGAATCCATTGAACGCCGCACGCCGCGCAGTTGCTGCCGCCGCGATCGTCGTCACCGGGCTGGGGACCACGGTGGGTGTTGCCTCCGCTGACTCGTCGAACCGCATCTCGGCGACGAACACCACCGTCGGGAACGGCTTCGGTGACACCACCGGGGGCGACATCACGATCACCGCGACCAACACGTCCGACATCGCCAACGGCAACGTCATCGCCAGCGGGAACAACATCGCGCTGGGGGACATCACCAACGGCGACACCATCATCCGCAACACCTCGACCAGCACGACCACGGGCACCACCGGGACGGCCACCCCGCTCGCCGCCACGGACGCCCTCGGCACCATCACGATCCCGTCGGGTGGGCTCTCGGCGGCCGACTTCGCGGCGTCGGTGCAGGAGGCCATCGACCAGGCCCGGGCGCAGGCCCAGGCCCAGGCCGACGCGGCCCGGGTCTACGCCGAGGCGCTGCGGGACTTCTACGCCGGCGGCGGGATCGGCACCCTGCCGACGTTCCCGACCCTGCCGACGCTCCCGACGGTGCCGACCACGCCGGAGCTGCCGGAGGTCCCCGAGCTGCCGGGTACCGGTGGCCCCACCCCGACGATCCCCGACCTGGGTGACCTCTTCGGGGACGACTTCCCCTTCGGCCCGGGCGGCTCGCCGTTCGACGAGGACTTCCCGTTCGGTCCCGGGGGCTCGCCGTTCGACGAGGACTTCCCCTTCGGACCCGGGGGCTTCCCGGGCCTGCCGGGTCTGCCGGGCGGCGGACTGCCGGGCACGGGTGGCGACACCGGCGGTGACACGGGTGGCGACACGGGTGGCGACACGGGTGGCGACACGGGTGGCGACACCGGCGGTGACACGGGTGGCGACACCGGTGGCCTCCCCGACCTCGGCGAGGTCATCGACGACGGCAACCTGGTCGACGTGGACGCGCTGAACGACGCCACCTCCGGCGCGACGGACAACGACGTCATCGACGCGGACGCCCTGAACGACGACTCCGGTTCGGGTGACGACAGCGACCTGGTCGACCTCGACGCGCTGAACGAGGACTCGGGTTCGGGTGACGACAGCGACCTGGTCGACGTCGACGCGCTCAACGAGGACTCCGGCTCCGGCGATGACAGCGACCTGGTCGACGTCGACGCGCTGAACGACGACTCGGGCTCGGACGACGACAACAACCTGGTCGACGCCGACGTGCTGAACGAGTCCGACGACTCCGGCGACGGTGACCTGGTCGACCTCGACGTGGCCAGCGACAGCGACAGCGGCGACAGCGGCAACAGCGGCGACAGCGGCAGCGACGACGGGGGTGACAGCGGGGACAGCGGCGGCAGCCTGATCGACGTCGACGCCCTCTGATCCACCGGCACGAGCCGGCACGACCCGACGGGCCCGGCCCCGCTCCTGGTGAGCGGGACCGGGCCCGTCGTCGTGCGGCACCGCGGGAGCAACGGGGGTTCCTCACACGATCAGACCACGCACGGTCGAGATCCGTACCAGCGCTGTGAAGGCTCCGTTAGACCCTGCGTCACGCCCGGTCGCAATCCGTGATCGGGCTCTGCTCGGGGGAGACTCGCATGTCGATCGTTCGTCGCGCCGTCGTCGGAGCCGCCGTGCTCGGTGCCGGCCTCGCGTCCACCGTCGGGGTCGCGTCGGCCGCACCGTCCGTGCCGTCGGTGCCTGGGGTGGACGGGGCGATCGCCGCCGCCGACGCCGCCGCGCAGGCCGGCACGCAGGCCGGACTCAGCGGGGCGCAGGCCGGGCTGGACGCCGCGAACGCCGCCGCCACCGTTGCCCGGACCGTGGCCGGCGTCGACCTCCCCGGCCTCGACCGGCTCCCGACGTCCGTCCTGGACATCCCCGGCCTCACCCAGGGACTCGACGCGCTCCCGTCGGCCTCGGACTTCACCGACCTGCCGAGCCTGCCCACCGACCCGACGGAGTTCGGGGACACGCTCACCGCCGGGCTGCCCACCGGCGCGGACCTGACCGAGGGCCTGCCCACCGGCGCCGACCTCACGCCGGACCTCTCGGGGCTCGACGCCCTGCCCGGCGCCTGATCCGCCGTACCGACGACGGGGATCCGGCGCGCGCCGGGGGCGCGCCGGCACCCCTCGTCGGGACGGGGATCAGACCTCCGGGGCCTCCGGCTCCGGGGCCTCGTCGCGGTCGGCCCACTCCAGCAGCGGAGCGAGGTCGAACACGGCCTCGTCGATGCCCGCGTGCAGGTCGCCGAGCTCGGCGTAGCGCCCGGGCATCGTCGCGATGGTGAAGTCGCCGGGTTCGGCCCGGGAGATCTCGTCCCAGGTGACCGGCGCCGAGACGATCCCGAGCGGCGTGCCGCGCACCGAGTAGGCGCAGGCGATCGTGTGGTCGCGGGTGTTCTGGTTGTAGTCGACGAAGACGGTGCCGGGCGCGCGGTCCTTGCGCCACCACGCCGTCGTCACGAGCCGGGGGGCGCGCCGCTCCACCTCGCGGGCGAACGCCCAGGCGGCCCGCCGGACCTCGCCGAACGAGTGCTCCGGGCGGATGCGGACGTAGACGTGCAGGCCCTTGCCGCCGGAGGTCTTCGGGAAGCCGACCGCGCCGAGCTCGTCGAGCACCTCGTGCACCACCGTGGCCACCTGGCGCACCGTGTCGAACCCGACGCCCTCCAGGGGGTCGAGGTCGATGCGCCACTCGTCCGGGGACTCGACGTCGGCGGCGCGGGAGTTCCAGGGATGGAACTCGACCGTCGACATCTGCACCGCCCAGACGACGTCGGCGAGCGAGGAGACGCAGAGCTCGTCGGCGGTGCGGTTGTAGCGGGGGAAGCGGACCCGCACGGTCGGCACCCAGTCCGGAGCCCCCTTGGGCAGCCGCTTCTGGTGGACCTTGTCGCCGTCCACGCCGCTGGGGAAGCGGTGCATCATGCACGGCCGGTTCCGCAGGGCGTTGACGATGCCGTCGCCGACCGCCAGGTAGTAGTGCGCGAGATCGAGTTTCGTCTCCCCGCGCGCCGAGAAATACACCCTGTCCGGGTTGGTGAGCCGCACCGTGCGGCCGGCGACCTCGAGCTCGGCAGCTTCTGCCACGAGCGCACGCTAGCGGAGAGGGCACACATGACGCGCCGGATCGTCGTGATCGGCGGCGACGCCACCGGGATGAGCGCCGCCAACACCGTCCTGCGGCACACCGCCGCCGACGGCGGGGACACCCCCGAGGTGGTCGTGCTCGAGCGCGGCCACTACACCTCGTACTCCGCCTGCGGCATCCCGTACTGGATCGCGGGCGAGGTGTCCGAGCGCGACGACCTCGTCGCGCGGACGCCCGAGCAGCACCGCGAGGCCGGCATCGACGTGCGGATGCGCACCGAGGCGACCGCGATCGACGTCGAGAAGCAGATCGTGTCGTTCCGGGCGCTGGACGGCGACGGCGCCACGGGCGAGCTGGAGTACGACGACCTCGTCATCGCCACCGGAGCCACGCCGGTGTACCCGCCGCTGGACGGGATCGACGCCGAGGGCATCCACGGGGTGCAGTCCCTCGAGCAGGGCGAGCAGGTCGTCAAGGACCTGGACGCCTCGCAGGCCCGGCGGGCCGTCGTCGTGGGCGCGGGCTACATCGGTGTCGAGATGGCCGAGGCGATGCTCAGCCGCGGTCTCGAGGTGACGGTCCTCGACCGCGCGCCCGAGCCGTTCACCCAGGTCGATCCCGACCTCGGGGCGATCGTGCGGGACGCGATGGAGGGCATGGGCATCACCGTGCTCACGGAGACCTCCGTCGAGGGCTTCGACACCCGCGAGGACGGACGCGTCGCGGCGGTGCGCACCGGCGACGGGGCGGTCGCCGCCGACATCGTCGTGATCGGGCTCGGGGTGGCACCGAACGTCTCGATCGCGCAGGAGGCGGGACTGACGGTGGGACAGTCCGGCGGATTGGTCACCGACGTCCGGATGCGCTGCGTCAGCCACGAGAACATCTGGGCGGGCGGCGACTGCGTCGAGGTGCACCACCGGCTCTCGCAGAAGGGCGTCGCGATCGCGCTCGGCACGCACGCCAACAAGCACGGCCGGATCATCGGCACCAACCTGGCCGGCGGCTACGGCACCTTCCCGGGCGTCATCGGCACCGCGATCTCCAAGGTGTGCTCGCTGGAGATCGGCCGCACCGGGCTCGGTGAGAACGAGGCCCGGGCCGCCGGCTACGGCTTCGTCACCGCGACCATCGAGTCGTCGAACGTCGCCGGCTACATGCCGGGAGCGGAGATGATGACGGTGAAGGTCATCGCCGAGGAGCGCTCCGGGAAGCTGTTGGGCGCGCAGATCGTCGGGCGGGCCAACTCGGCCAAGCGCATCGACGTGTTCGCCACCGCGATCTGGAACGGGATGGGCCTGGAGGAGATGACCTTCATGGACCTCTCCTACGCCCCGCCGTTCTCCCCGACCTGGGACGCGGTGCTGGTGGCCGCCCGCAAGGGCGCGAAGGGCGTGCAGGACGACATCCCGCGCAGTCCGGCCTAGCGGCCGGATGTGAGCACTTTCCGTGGCCGGAGCCACGGAAAGTGCTCACATCAGCGGCGCCAGGACGTCCGGTTGCGGATGACCGAGCCCAGCGAGAGCGCGAAGAAGGCGATCGCGATCACGACGAGCCAGATGTCCTCCTGGCGCCCCTCGTGGTTGCCCCAGAGCATGATCAGGCAGATCGCGGCGACCAGGAAGCCGGACAGGCGCGCGACCTTCGGGTAGTGCCCGTGCCAGCCCCACTCGACCGAGGGCTCGTCGTCGGAGGAGACGCCGTTGACGACGACCGCCTGGTGGCTGTCGGCCTTCGCGACGTCGCCGTGCGCCTGACGGGCGGGGCTCGAGCTCGCCACGGGTCCTCCTGGTCTCCGACGGGCTGTCGGAGGTGAATCTATCGGTCCGGGCGGCTCCCGGCAGTCTCCGGGGCGTGTGACCGCGCCGATCGTGCCCCGGCACGCCAGGATGGGCGGCGATGAGCACCGCGCGCCCCGTCGTCCTGCTGGGATCCACTGGATCGATCGGCACCCAGGCGCTCGACCTCGTCCGCGCCCACCCCGACCGCTTCACCGTCACCGGCCTCGCCGCGGGCGGCGGGCGCCCCGACCTGCTCGCCGCGCAGGCCGCCGAGTTCCGGGTCCCGACGGTGGCCGTGGCCGACGAGGGCGCCCGGCCGGCGGTGCTCGAGGCGCTGCGCGCGGCGGGGAGCACGGCCGAGGTGCTCGCCGGGGCCGCCGCGATGACCGACCTCGCCGGCAGCGGCGCGGAGGGCACCGTCGTGCTGAACGCGGTCGACGGCTCCCGCGGGCTCGCGCCGACCCTCGCGGCGCTGCGCAGCGGGGCGACGCTCGCGCTCGCCAACAAGGAGTCGCTGGTGGCGGGCGGCCCGCTGGTGACGCGCGCGGCCACCCCCGGGCAGATCCTCCCGGTCGACTCCGAGCACTCCGCGATCGCGCAGTGCCTGCGCTCGGGCGCCCTCGGGGAGGTCGACCGGATCGTCCTGACGGCGAGCGGGGGCCCCTTCCGCGGCCGGACGCGGGCCGAGCTCGCGGAGGTCACGCTCGACGACGCCCTCGCGCACCCGACCTGGGCGATGGGCCCCGTGATCACGCTCAACTCGTCGACGCTGGTGAACAAGGGCCTCGAGCTGATCGAGGCGCACCTGCTGTTCGCCGTGCCGTACGAGCGCATCGACGTCGTGGTGCACCCGCAGTCGATGGTGCACTCCATGGTCACCTTCGCCGACGGCGCCACGATCGCCCAGGCCAGCCCGCCGGACATGCACCTGCCGATCGGGCTCGCGCTCGCCTTCCCCGACCGGCTGCCCGGGGCCTCGCCGCGCGAGACCTTCGCGGCCGCCCGGGCGTGGACGTTCGAGCCCCTCGACGCCGAGGCGTTCCCCGCCGTCGACCTCGCCCGCGCCGCCGGCACCGCCGGCGGCTGCCTGCCCGCCGTGTTCAACGCCGCCAACGAGGAGGCCGTGCGCGGCTTCCTCGCGGGCCGCGGCACGTGGCTCGGCATCGTCGACACCGTGGCGGACGTGCTGGGCAGCGCGACCGACTGGGCGGGCGACCCCCGCGACGTCGACGACGTGTACGCCGCCGAGGACTGGGCGCGCACCCGGGCGGGGGAGCTGCTGGCGGTCTGACACCGCCCCACGCCGAGATCACCGGGGCGCCCGCTACCGTGGCGCTCCGTGATGCTCGTCCTCGGGATCGTGCTCTTCGCGCTCGGACTGATGTTCTCCATCGCCTGGCACGAGCTCGGCCACTTCACCGCCGCTCGTCGCTTCGGTGTCCGCGTGCCCGAGTTCATGGTGGGCTTCGGTCCCACCGTCTTCGCCCGGCAGCGCGGCGAGACGTCGTTCGGCATCAAGGCGATCCCGCTCGGCGGCTACATCCGGATGATCGGCATGATCCCGCCGGCGCCCGGCGAGCGGATCGGCCGCAGCCGCCGGTCCGGGCCCTTCCAGGGACTCATCGACGACGTCCGCGCCGACTCGATCAAGGACATCCGTCCCGGCGACGAGGACCGGCAGTTCTGGACCCGCAAGCCGTGGCAGCGCATCGTCGTGATGTTCGCCGGGCCGTTCATGAACCTCATCCTGGCCGCGGTGCTGTTCATCATCGTGCTCATGGGCTTCGGCATCCCGACGGCCCAGCCGGTGGTCTCCTCGGTCAGCAAGTGCGTGGTGCCCGCCTCCCAGGCGACGACCACGACCGACTGCCCCCCGGGCGCCCCGCTGACCCCGGCGGCGCAGGCCGGGTTCCAGGCCGGCGACCGCATCGTCAGCTTCGACGGCCGCACCTACGACTCGTGGGAGGACATGCAGCAGGCGATCCGCGCGGCCTCCGGCACGGTCCCCGTCGTCATCGAGCGGCCCGTCCCCGGCGGCGGGTCGGAGACGCTCACGCTCTACCCGCGGCTCATCCAGACCCAGCTGCTGGACCTCGACTCCACGCAGGACCCGTCGAAGCCCACCTACGTCACCGGGTCCTTCCTCGGCCTGAGCCCGATCCAGCCCACGACCCGCCAGACCCCGGCGCAGGTGATCGACTTCGTCGGTGACATGGGGGTGCGGGCGGTGAACAGCATCATCGCCCTCCCGACGAAGGTGCCCGCGCTCTTCGGCGCGGTCTTCCTCGGCGAGCAGCGCGACGTCAACGGGCCGGTCAGCGTCGTCGGGGTGTCGGTGCTCGGCGGCGAGGTGCTCGCCTCGGACAGCCCGGTGGCGGCCGAGATCGCGATGATGCTGCAGCTGCTGGCGGCCGTGAACGTGTCGCTGTTCCTGCTCAACCTGCTGCCGATCCTGCCGCTCGACGGCGGGCACATCCTCCCGGCGCTCTGGGAGGCGACGAAGAAGCGGATCGCCCGGCTGCGCGGCCGCCCCGACCCCGGGCCGGTGGACATGGCCAAGCTGATGCCGATCGCATACGGCTTCGCGATCGTGATCATGCTCTACGGCGGGCTCGTGATCCTGGCCGACATCGTGAACCCGATCAAACTCAACCTGTAGGTGAACAGATGCCGGGGTCACGTCCGTGACCACGGCATCGTCGGGAACGCTCGGGCAGACTGGTGGCATGACGATCGACCTCGGCATGCCGGAGGCTCCCGCGGTGCTGGCGCCGCGGCGGAAGACCCGCCAGCTCGACGTCGGCGGCGTCGGCGTCGGGAGCGACCACCCGGTGTCGGTGCAGTCGATGACCACGACGCTCACCGCGGACATCAACGCCACGCTCCAGCAGATCGCGGAGCTCACTGCGGCCGGCTGCGACATCGTGCGCGTCGCCGTCCCCTCGGCCGACGACGCCGAGGCGCTCCCGGCGATCGCGAAGAAGTCCAACATCCCCGTGATCGCGGACATCCACTTCCAGCCCAAGTACGTGTTCGCCGCGATCGACGCGGGCTGCGCCGCCGTCCGCGTGAACCCGGGTAACATCAAGAAGTTCGACGACAAGGTCGGCGAGATCGCGAAGGCCGCGAAGGACGCGGGGACGCCGATCCGGATCGGCGTCAACGCCGGCTCGCTGGAGCCCTCGATCATGGCGAAGTACGGGAAGGCGACGCCCGAGGCGCTCGTCGAGTCGGCGCTCTGGGAGGCCTCGCTCTTCGCCGAGCACGACTTCCACGACATCAAGATCTCGGTCAAGCACCACGACCCGGTGACCATGGTCCGGGCCTACGAGCTGCTCGCCGAGCAGTGCGACTACCCGCTGCACCTCGGCGTCACCGAGGCCGGTCCGACGTTCCAGGGCACCATCAAGTCGGCGACCGCGTTCGGCGCGCTGCTCTCGCGCGGCATCGGCGACACGATCCGCGTCTCCCTCTCGGCGCCGCCGATCGAGGAGGTCCGGGTCGGCCTGTCGATCCTGGAGTCGCTCAACCTGCGGCCCCGCAAGCTCGAGATCGTCTCCTGCCCGTCCTGCGGGCGCGCGCAGGTCGACGTCTACAAGCTCGCCGACGAGGTGACCGCCGGCCTGGAGGGCATGGAGGTGCCGCTGCGCGTGGCCGTCATGGGCTGCGTCGTCAACGGCCCCGGCGAGGCCCGCGACGCCGACCTCGGCGTGGCCAGCGGCAACGGCAAGGGCCAGATCTTCGTCAAGGGCGAGGTCATCAAGACCGTGCCGGAGGCGCAGATCGTCGAGACCCTCATCGAGGAGGCCATGCGCCTCGCCGAGGAGGCCGGCTCGGCCGAGGAGCTCTCCGGCGGCACCGCGGGCGGGGCGCCCACCGTCACGGTCGGCTAGGTGGCTGCGCCCCGTGAGTAGAAATCCGTGCCCCGGCACGGATTTCTGCTCACAGGGACGATGTCCACATGGGCACCTTCGACGACCTCGACGCCTTCGTCGCCACCCGCCGTCAGGCCGGGCTCGCGCTCTCCCCGGACGGCGCGCGCCTGGTCACCACGGCCGCCGAGCTCTCACCCGAGGCCACCCGGTACGTCACCTCGATCTGGGAGGTCGACCCGCGCGGCGAGGAGCCCGCGCGGCGGCTGACGCGCTCCTCGCAGGGCGAGGCCTCCGCGGCGTTCGCCCCCGACGGCGACCTCTACTTCACCTCGGGCCGGCCCGACCCCTCGGCCGAAGCCGAGGAGGACGAGCCGGCCGCCCTGTGGGTGCTCCCGCGCCACGGCGGGGAGTCCCGGCAGGTCCTGACGGCGGGTGACGGCGTCTCGTCGTTCCAGGTCGCGCGGGACTCGGGGCACGTCGTCGTCGCGACGTCGGTGCCCGTCGGGCCCGCTCCCGGGTCGGACGACGAGACCGACCCGGCCGGGGCCCTGCGGGCCGCCCGGAAGAAGGCGGGCGTGTCCGCCCGGCTGCACACCCGGTACCCCGTGCGGTTCTGGGACCACGACCTCGGGCCCGGGCGCCCGCAGATCCGGGTCCACGAACCGCTGGCGGCGGACCGGCTGGCACCGGCCGTCGTCGTGATCGATCCGCTCGAGCCCGGGCAGCGGCTGCGCGAGCACGCCGTCAGCCCGGACGGGCAGGTGCTCGCGGTGGCCGTCGACGTGCGCGACCCGGAGGACCCGGCGGCGGTGCGGGTGCGGCTGGAGCTGCGGCGGGGGGACATCGCGGAGGTCGTCGCCGACGAGCCCGGCGTCGACCACGAGCGACCCACCATCACGCCCGACGGCCGGTGGCTGCTGTGGATCCGGGAGCGGCACGCGCAGCCCGGCCGCGCGCCTGCGCACACGCTGCTCGCGCGGCCGCTCGACGGCGGCGACGTGGTGACGGTCCTGCCGGAGGGGTGGGCGGCGCTGCAGTCGGTGGTCGGCGCCGCCGACCGCGACGCCGTGGACGTCACCGCCGACGAGCAGGGGCACTGCCCGGTGTTCCGGGTGTCGATCACCACGGGCGAGGTGGTGCGCCTGACCCGCTCGGGCGCGTACACCGACGTCGTCCCGACCCCCGAGGGCGGCGCGCTCTACGCCCTGCGCTCGGCGCCGGACGCGCCGCCGACCCCGGTGCGGCTCGACCCCTACGCGGCCGACCAGGACCCGACGACGTTGCCGGGTGCGACCGGGATCGACCCGATCCCGGGGACGTTGACCGAGGTGACCGCGAGCGGCTCCGACGGGGCGGCACTGCGGGGCTGGCTCGCGCTGCCGGAGGGCGACGGGCCGCACCCGCTGCTGCTGTGGATCCACGGCGGTCCGTTCGGCTCGTGGAACGCGTGGACCTGGCGGTGGAACCCGTGGGTGGCCACCGCGCGGGGGCACGCGGTGCTGCTGCCCGACCCGCGGCTCTCGACCGGGTACGGCCAGGAGTTCATGGACGTCTCGTCGGGGGCGTGGGGCGGCCTGCCGTACACCGACCTGATGGCGCTCACGGACGCCGCCGTGGCGCGGCCGGAGATCGACGCCGCACGGACCGCCGCGATGGGCGGGTCGTTCGGCGGCTACATGGCGAACTGGGTCGCGGGGCACACCGACCGGTTCGACGCGATCGTCACGCACGCCTCGATCTGGCACCTCGACGGCTTCGTCGGGACCACCGACGGCTCGTACCACTGGACGCGGCAGTGGGGTGATCCGATCGCCGACCGGGAGCGCTACGACGAGCACTCGCCGCACCGGTTCGCCTCGTCGATCACCACGCCGATGCTGGTGATCCACGGCGACAAGGACTACCGCGTGCCGATCGGCGAGGGGCTGCGGCTCTGGTACGACCTGCAGCGCCACGGGGTCGAGTCGCAGTTCCTGTACTTCCCCGACGAGAACCACTGGGTGCTCAAGCCCGGGGACGTCAAGGTCTGGTACTCGACGGTGTTCGCGTTCCTCGACCACCACGTGCTCGGGCACGAGTGGGCGCGGCCGGACCTGGTCTAGAGATGCCGAACGCCCGCCGCGGCGCTGCGGCGGGCGTGGTGGGGGAGCGGGGGGTCGGGGTCTCTCAGCGACGGGTGCGGCGCGGGTTTGCGACGCTGCCCTGACGCGCGAGGGCCTCCAGGGCGGTCGCGGCGTCGATGTCGTCCCGAGTGGTGTCGTCTGCCATGGCTCCAGGGTCCACGCCCGAGCTGTGCGGGTCATGTCCCGACACTGTGGCGATCGTGACGGTCCGGTGAAGCAACCGTGGCGAGGTGTACGGACCGTGCACGGTTCATGGCGCCCGTGGTGTGGCACTCTTGGGACGTGCTCCGTACCGCCGGTGCGCGGCTCCTCGACGACCGTGACCGGTCGAGGGTGCGCGGTGTTCTCGACGCTGACCCGGTCGCGACCTGCATGGTCGCGTCGCGGGTCGAGACCGTGGGCGTCGAGCCCTGGCGTCTCGGCGGTGAGCTGTGGGGCGTGGGCGGCCGGCTGGACGGGCTGTGCTTCTCCGGCGCGAACCTGGTGCCGCTGCGGGGCGAGCGCGCCGCCGTGCGCGCCTTCGCCGAGCGGGCGCGGCGCAACCGGCGCACGTGCTCGTCGCTGGTCGGCCGGCGGGAGCTGGTGCTGCCGCTGTGGGAGGAGCTCGCCGAGCACTGGGGCGAGGCCCGTGAGGTGCGCCCCGACCAGCCGCTGATGGCCACCGACTCGAACCCGTCGATCATCCCCGACCGCGCCGTCCGCCAGGCCCGCCCCGACGACATGGAGCGCTACCTCCCGGCCGCGATCGCGATGTTCCTCGAGGAGGTCGGCGTCGACCCGCGGCTCGGTGACGGCGGGGCCGGCTACCGCGCGCGGGTGTCGGAGCTCATCGCGTCCGGGCGGGCGTTCGTGCGCTTCGAGCAGGGCGAGGTCGTGTTCAAGGCGGAGGTCGGCGCCCTGTCGACCCGGGTCGGACAGATCCAGGGTGTGTGGGTGCACCCGGACTGGCGCGGCCGCGGGCTCGGGCAGGCCGGCACTGCCGCCGTGGTGGACCACCTGGTCCGCGCCGGCCGGATCGCGTCGCTGTACGTGAACGCGTTCAACACCCCGGCTCGTGCGGCCTACGCGCGGGTGGGGTTCCAGCAGGTCGCGAGCTTCGCCACCGTGCTGTTCTGACGACTTTCCCCGTGGCAGCGAAGCGTCGTTGCCGGCGTCCAGTGGCAGGTTCGCCACTTTCTCGGCGGCCCGACCCACGGGGAGCACGATCGCGACGAGCCGAGCGATGTGATCGGTGAGCGAGCACCTCGCTCCGCAGAACAGGATCTTGGCCGACGACGGCGTCAGCGCCGCCGCGACGATGTGGCTTTCCTGGCGTCCAGTGCAAGCAATGACGCTTTGCTGGCACGGCGAGCGCTGTCACGGCGAGCGCTGTCACGGCGAGCGGGGCAGGGCGGGCGGCCTACCCTCGAGCACGTGCGCACCCGTGCCCTCGCCCTGATCGACCTCCTCGCCGTGCTGGTGTTCGCCGCCATCGGACGGCGCGCCCACGACGAGAGTGCGCAGGGCGTCGCCTACGCAGTCGGGCAGATCGTCGGCATCGCCACCCCGTTCCTCCTGGGCGCGCTGGTCGGTGCGCTGATCGCGAGGAGCTGGCGCGACCCCCTGAGCTGGCGTTCAGGGATGGCCGTCTGGCTCGGCGCTGTGGTGATCGGCCTCGCCCTGCGCGCGATCCTGTTCGACCGCCTGCCGCTGAGCTTCATCGTCGTCGCCACGATCTCGCTCGCCGTGCTGGTCCTGGGCTGGCGGGCCGTGGTGCGCGCCGTCACGGCGGTGCGGGGGAGGCGCCACCACCAGGAAGCCTAGGGTGGAGGGCATGCCGGTGCGTGCCCCTCTGCGCCCCGGGCGGCAGACGCCTCTGCGCCCGGTGCCGTCCTCCATCCCGCGGCCCGAGTACGTCGGGAAGCCCGCTCCCGCGCGGTCGACCGACCCGTGGGTGCAGGACCCCGAGACGATCGAGAAGATGCGGCACGCGAGCCGGATCGCCGCGCAGTCGTTGCAGGCCGGCGGCGAGGCCGTGCAGCCGGGCGCCACCACCGACGAGGTCGACCGGGTCGTCCACGAGTTCCTCGTCGACCACGGCGCCTACCCGTCGACGCTCGGGTACCGGAACTTCCCGAAGTCGTGCTGCACCTCGCTCAACGAGGTCATCTGCCACGGCATCCCCGACTCGACGGTGATCGAGGACGGCGACATCGTCAACATCGACGTCACCGCCTTCATCGACGGCGTGCACGGCGACACCAACGCCACGTTCCTCGCCGGGGACGTCGCCGAGGAGGACCGCCTCCTCGTCGAGCGCACCCACGAGGCCACGATGCGCGCGATCAAGGCCGTGAAGCCGGGGCGTGAGCTGAACGTCGTCGGGCGGGTCATCGAGGCCTACGCCAACCGCTTCGGCTACGGCGTCGTCCGCGACTTCACCGGTCACGGCATCGGGCGCACCTTCCACAGCGGCCTCGTGGTGGTGCACTACGACGACCCGTCGCGCCACGAGATGCTCGAGCCCGGCATGACGTTCACGATCGAGCCGATGATCACGCTCGGCTCCATCGACTACGACATCTGGGACGACGGGTGGACGGTGACGACGAAGGACAAGTCGCGCACCGCCCAGTTCGAGCACACGATCCTGGTCACCGACACGGGCAGCGAGATCCTGACGCTGCCGTGAGGCCGCACGTCCTCGCCAGCTGCGCCGTGTCGCTCGACGGCTTCCTCGACGACGCCACCCCGCAGCGCCGCATCCTCTCCGGCCCGGCCGACCTCGACCGGGTCGACGAGGAGCGGGCCAGGGTCGACGCGATCCTGGTCGGCGCGGGCACGGTCCGCGCGGACGACCCGCGCCTGCTCGTCCGGGCGCCCGAACGTCGCGCCGCGCGTGCCGCGCAGGGCCTCCCGGAGAGCCCGCTGCGGGTCGTCCTGACGACGACGCGCCCCGCCGCCGACGCGCGGGTCCACACCGGATCCGCCGAGACGATCACGCTGGCCGGCACCCCCGACGAGGTCCTCGACGCCCTCGGGCGCCGCGGCGTGGTCCGGCTGATGGTCGAGGGCGGCGCCGCCGTCCTGCGCGAGTTCCTGACGACGGGGCTGGTC
This sequence comes from Actinomycetospora sp. CA-084318, assembly GCF_050955885.1. Taxonomy (NCBI): domain Bacteria; kingdom Bacillati; phylum Actinomycetota; class Actinomycetes; order Pseudonocardiales; family Pseudonocardiaceae; genus Actinomycetospora; species Actinomycetospora sp. CA-084318. The sequence continues at coordinate 4,419,128 of NZ_CP192098.1, read as the reverse complement.
GACGAGCTGCAGCTGGTGCTGGCCCCGCAGCTCGTGGGCGACGGTCCGCGGTTCACCGGCGGCGGACGCCCGCCGCACCTCGTCGAGACCCGCACGATCGGCGGTGACGTCCTGCTGCGGTACCGCTTCGGACAGGCCGACGACCGCCACCTGGCCGAGGCCTGCGTGCTCGCCGAGCAGTGCCCGCCGTCGGCGACGGCGTTCAGCGTCGGATGCGTCGTCGTGGCCGAGGACGGCACGGTCCTCGGCACCGGGTGGTCACGGCGGGACCACCCGCTCGACCACGCCGAGGAGGGCGTGCTGCGCGGCCTCGGCAACGACCCGCGGCTGCGCCGGGCGACGCTCTACAGCTCGCTCGAACCGTGCGGCGAGCGCGCGTCGCGACCCGACCCGTGCGCCGCCCTCATCGCCCGCGCCGGCATCCCGCGCGTGGTGTACGCGTGGCGTGAGCCGCCGGAGTTCGTCGCCGCCCCGAGCGGGTCGGAGCAGCTCGCGGCGGTCGGCGTGGAGGTCGTCCAGCTATCGCGGTGGGAGCCGCTGGCCCGGAGGTGCGCTACGCGCCTGTGAGTACTCATCCGTGCCAGAGCACGGATTACTGCTCACGAGGCGGAGCCACCTCGAAGTGCACCGTCGACCACGGGTCGGGGCGGGCGTCGAACACCTCGACGAGCCCGGGGAACGCCCGCCAGAACGCCAGCGCGCCCGGCACGGAGGCGTTCGTGTGCAGGCAGACGATCTCGAACCGCTCCACCGCCCAGTCCACCGCGGCCTGCGCGAGGGTCCGCCCGACCCCGCCGCGCCGGGCCGACGGCGCCACCCACACCCGGCAGACCTGACCGACCGACGCCGACGCGTACCGCGCCGCGAGCCAGTCCGGGACGAACTCGGGCTGCGGTCCGCCCGGGCGGACCGAGGCCGTCCCCGCCACCGTCCCGTCCTCGGCCCAGCTGACCAGCAGCACCCGGTCGGTCTGGTCGAGGTAGGCGGCCGCGAGGTCGTCGACGTCGGCGTGGAAGCGCGGGTCGTGGCCCCCGAGCTCGACGAGCATGGCGCGCATGTGGCGCTCGATCGCCGGCAGGTCCTCGGGCCGGGCGGGACGCACGGTCGGCTTCCCGAGAGCGACGGTCATCGGCATACTCTTGCACACCACCGGCAGCAGACACATCTGAGCGACTGGCACTCACTCGCTGCGGTCGACGTCACCCAGTAGAGACAATGACACTCGTTCTCATTTAGGGTTCCCGACGATGTCCGATCACGTGCTCGATGTCCGGGAACTGCGGGTCGTGATCGGTGGCCACGTGGCCGTGGACGGCATCGACCTGACGATCGGTCCCGGCGAGCGGTGGGGCCTGATCGGCGCGTCCGGGGCCGGCAAGTCGATGACGGCGACCGCGGTGGCGGGTCTCCTCCCGCCGCACGCCCGGGTCGAGGGCGTCGTCCACCGGACCGGCCGCGCCACCCTCGTCGCGCAGGACTCCGCCACCGCCCTGCACCCGCTCGTGCCCGTGGGCCGCCAGGTCGCCGCCGCGCTGCGTCGCCACCACGAGCTCTCCCGCCGTGCCGCGGCCCGCCGCGCCGAGGACCTGCTCGCCGACGTCGGCCTGCCCGACGGCACGGCCCGCACCCGGCCCGCCGAGCTCTCCGGCGGGCAGCGTCAGCGCGTCGCCCTCGCCGCCGCCCTCGCCTGCGACGCGGCCCTGCTCCTCGCCGACGAGCCCACCGCCGCCCTCGACCCGACCGTCGCCCGCGACCTGCTCGCCCAGCTCCGCCGCTCGCTGGACGCGACGGGCACCGCCCTCCTCCTCGTCACCCACGACCTCACCGCCCTCGCCGCCGTGTGCGACCACGTCGCCGTCCTCGACGAGGGCCGCATCGTCGAACGCGGCCCCGTCGACGACGTCCTCGCCGCCCCGGCCCACGAGTGCACCCGCGCCCTCGTCGACGCCGCCCGGTCCCTGGTCCCGCGCGCCCTGCCCGCATGACGCCGACCCTCGAGGCCGTCGGGCTCCGCCGCGCCTACCGCGTCCCGGGTGCCCGCCCCTGGCGCCGCACCACCCGGACCGCGCTCGACGGCGTCGACCTCACCCTCGCGGCCGGCCGCTCCCTCGCGCTGGTGGGGGAGTCCGGGGCCGGGAAGTCGACGCTGCTGCGGATGCTGCTCGGCCTCGAGGTTCCCGACGACGGGTCGGTGCGGTTCCGGGGCGCGCCGGTCACCCCCGACGCCCCGGGGCGGCTGCGCCAGGAGGTCGGCGTCGTCGTGCAGGACGCGGGCAGCTCGCTCGATCCCCGGGCGAGCGTGCGCGCCAGCCTGCGCGAACCCCTCGAGTGCCTCGACGGCTGGAGCGGCGTCGACCACGACGCGCGGGTCCTGGAGCTGATGGCCGCCGTCGGACTCGACCCCGGGACCGTCGACCGGCGCCCCAGGCAGTTCTCCGGTGGGCAGCGCCAGCGGATCGCCCTGGCCCGCGCGCTGATCGCGAACCCGTCGGTGCTCGTCGTCGACGAGCCGTTCTCCGCCGTCGACCCGGCGACCCGCGCCCGCCTGGTCACCCTGCTGCGCGCCCTGGTCGACCGCTCCGGCATCCAGGTCCTGCTCGTCACCCACGACCTCGGGGTGGCCGACCGGCTCTGCGACGACGTCGTGGTGCTCGCCCACGGGCGGGTCGCCGAGGCGGGCCCGCTCGCCGAGGTCTTCGCCCACCCCACCTCCGCCGCGGCCGCCGACCTGCTCGGCGCCGTCGGGCGGCTGCCGGCGGCACGATGACCAGGCCCGCCGCGACGGGCCTGCGCGCCACCCTGCGCCGCTGGTCGATCGTGTCGCGCCTCGGCGAGCTCCCCGCCCCGATGCGCCTGATCGTGCTCGGACAGCTCGCCTTCAACACCGGCTTCTACCTGGTGCTGCCGTTCTTCGCGGTGCACCTCGGGCAGAACCTCGGGCTCTCCGGCGCGGCGATCGGGCTGCTGCTCGGTCTGCGGACCTTCAGCCAGCAGGGCCTGTTCGTGGTCGGCGGGGCACTGGCCGACCGGTTCGGGACGAAGCCGGTGGCGGTCACGGGGTTCGTGGTGCGCATCGCGGGCTTCGTCGTCCTGGCGTTCGCCGACGCCCTGCCGCTGCTGGTCGTCGGGACGGTCGCGGTCGGGTTCGCGGCCGCCCTGTTCTCCCCGGCGGTGGAGTCCGAACTCGCCCGGCAGGCCGGCCGGTCGACCCTGCCCCGCGCCGAGGTCTTCGCCATGTTCGGGGTGTGCGGGCAGATCGGCGTCGTCGTCGGGCCCGTGCTCGGGGCGCTGCTGCTCGCGGTCGACTTCTCCGTCACCGCGCTCGCCGCGGCCGCGGTGTTCGTCGTCGTCCTCGTCGTCTTCGTGGTGGTCATGCCCCGTGAGCCGGGCGCCCACGCGGCCGACCCGGTGCTCGCGGGCTGGCGCGAGGTCGCCCGGGACCGGGCCTTCCTCGCCTTCGCCGTCGCGTACTCGTCGTGGCTGCTGTCCTACAACCAGCTCTACCTGCTGCTGCCGATCGAGCTCACCCGGGTCGGCGCGCCCGGCGCCCTCGGCGTGCTGTTCCTGCTCTCGGCGCTGCTCGTGATCCTGCTGCAGCTGCCGTGCGCCGCCCTCGCCCGGCGCCTCGGGCCGCGCCGGGCCCTGCCCGCCGGCTTCGTCGTGCTCTCCCTCGCCTTCGCCTCGACGGCGGCGCTGACGCTGCTGCCGGTCCCGGCGGGCGGGTGGCGGGTCGCGCCCGCGGTGCTGTTCGTCGTGCTGCTCACGCTCGGCGAGATGGCCGTGGTGCCGCTGGCCCAGGACGCCGTCGGGCGGTTGGCGGGTGAGCGGCGGCTCGGCAGCTACTTCGGGGTCCTCGCGACGGCGGGCGGGGTGGTCGTGCTCTTCGGCGGCATCGGCCTCGGCGCGCTCGTCGACCCCGCCGTGCCCCCGGCCGTCCCGTGGACGGTCACCGCCCTCCTGCCCGCCGCCAGCGCGATCGCGCTCGCGGTCCTCGCCCGCCGGGTCCCGGCCCTGGGCGCGGCTCCCGACACCCCCGAGAGGAACCCCGCGTGAGACGCCTCGTCCCTGCCCTCGTGGCCGCGCTGCTCGTCCTCGCCGGCTGCTTCAGCGGCGGCGGCGGGACGGCGGCCGCCCCGGACCGGCTCCGGGTCGCGTTGTCCTTCCCGCCGACCGCCGGCCTCACGCCGTACGGGAACGAGGCGGTGCTCGCGACCCGGCTCGGCGTCACCGAGGCGCTGACCACCCTCGTCGACGGCGAGCCCCGGCCCGGCCTGGCCACCGCCTGGACGCAGACCTCCCCGACGACGTGGCGCTTCACCGTCCGCCCCGGCGTCGCCTTCCACGACGGGAGCCCGGTCACCCCGGCCGCCGTCGCGAACGCGTTGAACCGGGCCGCCGTCGCGACCCCGGTCCCGCGGGCGATCTCGTCGCTGGCGAAGTCGGGCACCGCGCTGGCCGTCGTGCCCGAGGGGGACGGCGTCGTCGTGACGACCCCGGTGCCCGACCCGGTGCTGCCGAACCGGCTGGCCTCGCCCGAACTCGTGATCCTGGGCGAGGCCGCCTACGCGAACCCGGCGCGCCCGAGCCCCGTGCGCGCCGGGACCGGCCCGTTCGTGCTGACGGCCGTGCAGGGGTCGGCCGGCGCGACGCTGGACCGGAACCCGGCCTGGTGGGGCGGACCGGTGCGGGCCGCGGGGATCGACGCCCGGTTCCTCGCCGACGGCGCAGCCCGCGCCAACGGGGTCCGGGCCGGCGAGTTCGACGTCGCCGACGCCATCCCGGTCTCCCAGGCCGCGGCGATCACCGCGCCGGCGCAGGTCGTCGGGGTCCCGCTGCCGCGCAGCGTCGCGGTCTACCTCGACCAGCGGTCGCCGGTGCTCGCGGACCCGGGCCTGCGCGCGGCCGTCCGCGACGCGCTGCGCCCCCTCGACGTCGCCCGCACCGTGTACGACGGCCGCGCCGACGCGGCCGGCGCCCTCTTCGGCCCCGCCACCCCCTGGGCCGCGGCCCGCCCGCCGCGGACCGACGCCCCGGCCACCCCGCCGAACGGCGCCCGACTCCGGCTCGCCACCTACTCCAACCGCGCCGAGCTCCCGGAGATCGCGACGGCGGATGCCGACGCGCTGCGCCGGGCCGGGTTCACCGTCGACCTCACGGTCGTCGACAGCGCGGCGTTCGAGGCGCAGCTGGGCACGGGCGCCTACGACGCGGCGATCGTCAGCCGGTCGCAGCAGCTCGACACCGGCGACCCGGTGAGCTACCTGGCGAGCGACGTCGGCTGCGCGGGCGGCTACAACTGGGCCCGCTTCTGCGATCCCGCCACCGACGTGGTCCTCGCGCAGGGCGGCGCCTCGTCCGACCTCATCGTGCGCCGCCGGGCGGCGCTGGAGGCCGAGGCCCGCGTGCTGTCGGCCGACGCGGTGGTCCCGCAGGTCACCGAGCGCGCACGGCTCGGCGTCGGCGGGGGCGTCACGGGCGTGGCGCAGGACCCGACGGAGGTCGCGCTGATCACCTCGGCCACGGCCCGCTCGTGATCCGGACGGTCCCGACGAGCGCAGCCGTCACCCTGCGGCCGCTCGCGGCCGCGGCGACGACGGTCGTCGGCCTGGTCGTGCTGGTCGCCGCCCTGCCGTGGCTGTGGGACACCGACCCGGCGGCCTCGGTCCTGCGCACCCGGTACGCCGAGCGCGGCGCCGACCCGGAGACGCTCGACGCGCTGCGCCGCGAGCTGGACCTGCCGTCGAACCCGGTGGTGGGGGCCGCGCAGTGGCTCGGCGGGCTCGTCCGCGGTGACCTCGGGACGTCGTGGGTGAGCCGGGTCCCGGTGGCCCCGGACGTCCTCTCCGCGCTCGGTGTCTCGCTGACGCTCTCGGTCGGTGCCGCCGTCGTGGCCGGGGTCGTCGCCGCCCTGCTGCTCCTGCCGACCCTGCTCGCCGGCGTCCGCGGACGCCCGGGCGGGCGCGGCGCCGGGGTCGTCGCCGCGGTGCTGGCGGCGCTGCCCGAGATCGTGCTGGGCAGCGTGCTCGTCCTGGTCCTCGGGGTCGGCGCCCGGGTGCTGCCGACCTCCGGCTTCGCCGGGCCGCAGTACCTCGTGCTGCCCGCCCTCGCGCTCGGCGTCCCGGCGGGCGGCCTGCTGGCGCGGCTGCTCTCCGCGTCGGTCGAGTCGACGCTGGCCGAGGGGTGGGTCCGGTCCTGGCGCTCGTGGGGGTTGTCGACGGCGAGCCTGGTCCTCGGTGTCGCGCGCCGCGCCGTGGCGGTCGCCGTCCCGCAGATCGCGCTGCTCGTCGTCGGCCTGCTCGGGGCGGCCGTGGCGGTCGAGCAGCTGTTCGCGATCCCCGGCATCGGGTCGACCGCCCGCGACGCCGTGCTCGCCCAGGACCTCCCGACCGTCCAGGCGGCCGTCACGCTGCTCGTCGTCCTCGGGCTCGGGCTCGGCGGGCTCGGCGTGCTCCTGCACCGGACGCTGCTCGGTCCGGCCCTCACCGGCCGCGAGCTCGCCGGTGCCGCCGTCGAGGCCCCGACCCCGGGCCGGGGCCGCGTCCCGGTGGCGGTCGCGATCGGACTGCTCGCGCTCGTCGTCGCGGGCCTGCCCCGCGACCCGTCCGCGGGACCCGACGCCGTGAAGCTCGCCCCGCCCTCGTGGTCGCTGCCACTCGGCGCGGACGCGAACGGGCGCGACCTCTACGCGCGCTTCGCGCACGGCGCCCTGCTGACCGTGGGCAGCGCCGTCGCGATCACGGCGGTGTGCCTGGTGGTCGGCCTGGCCGTCGGGGTCGGCGCCCGCTCCGCCCGGCCCGGCGCCGCCGACGTGCTCAACGCCCTGCCGCCCGTGTTCGTCGGGCTGGTCGTCGCCGCGGTCGCCGGGCCGGGCCTGCTCGGCGCCGCCGTCGCGGTGGCGCTCGTCGGCTGGGTTCCGCTCGCCGTGCACGCCCGGACCCTCGCGGCCGAGGCCCGGGCGTCGGGCTACGTGCGCGCGGCCGAGCTGGTCAACGCCTCCCGCGGCCGGATCGCGCGCCGGCACGTGCTCCCGGCCGTCGTGGGACCCGTGACGCGGCACGCGCTCGCCCGCGTCCCGCACGCCGCGCTCGCCCTCGCGGCGCTCTCCTTCCTCGGGCTGGGCGCGCCGCCGGACTCCCCGGAGTGGGGCGCCATGCTCGCCGCCTCGCAGGGCTACCTCGAGCAGGCGCCCTGGACCGTCCTCGCGCCGGTCGTCGGGCTGCTCGCCCTCGCCGCCGTCCTGGCCTCGGTCCGCGAGAGATAGGCCGGCGCGGCACCCGCGTGGAGCACCCCGAGGCGCTGCGTGGCGCGGGTCAGCGCCACGTAGAGGTCCGCCGGGTTCGCGGCGAGGATGCGGTCCGGGTCGACGACGAGCACGGCGTCGAACTCCAGGCCCTTGGTCTCCGACGCCGGCACCGTCCCCGGCACCCCGGGCGGCCCGATCACCACGCTGGTGCCCGCGCGCCCGGCCTCCTCCGCGGTGAAGGCCGCGATCGCGGCGGACGGATCGTCGTCCACCCGCTGCGACCAGGGCCGGATCCCGGTGGCCCGCACCGACTCCGGCGGCCGGACGCCCGGGGCGTAGCCGGCGAGGACCCGCACCGCGACGGCGAGGATCTCCGCCGGGGTCCGGTAGTTCACGGTGAGCGCGCGGTAGACCCAGCGGCCCGGCACGTACGGGTCGAGCATGTCGCCCCAGGACCGCGCGCCGGCGGGGGAGCGGCGCTGCGCGAGGTCGCCGACCACGGTGAACGACCGCGCCGGGCACCGCCGCATCAGCACCCGCCAGTCCATCGCCGAGAGTTCCTGCGCCTCGTCGACCACCACGTGCCGGTAGGTCCAGTCCCGGTCGGCGGCGGCCCGGTCGGCGAGGTCGCGGGTGTCGACCTCGGTGAACCGGTCGGCCAGGACGTCGGCGTGGGTGAGGTCCTGTACCCGCACCCCGAGGTCCTCGTCGAGCTCCTCGCGGTCGAGGGTCAGCACCTCCATCACCCCGGCCGCGTACTCGGCCTGCTCCGCCGCGTCCCGACGACGGACCGCGGCGGCCGCGCGCTCCGCCGCCGGATCGGCGCCGAGCAGGTCGACCAGTTCGTCGAGCAGCGGCACGTCGGACACCGTCCACGCGTCCCCCACGGCACGGTGCAGGACCGGGTCGTCGGTGGTGGCGTAGAACCCGGCGAGCAGCTCCGCCGGGGTGAGCACGGGCCACAGCGCGTCGACGGCGCGCGCGAGCCCCTCGTGTGCGGCGACCTCGGCGGCGACGTCGACCCGCAGCGGTGCCCGGTCGGCGGCCGACAGCGCGTCCCGCCCGATCCGGCTCACCGCCCGCTCGGTGAGCGCCCACCGCACGATCTCCACGAAGACCTCGCGGGCCTCGTTGTGCGGCCGCCCGCTCGCCCGCGCCTCGTCCCGCGCCCAGCCGGCGACGTCGACGCCGAGGTGCACGGTGGTGTCGGTCAGTTCGACCGGCACCGGCTCCGCCGGCAGCCGCTGCCGGTCGGCGACGGCCTGCGCGAGCACGTCGAGGACCGTCAGGGCACCCTTGCGCCGCGCGGCCGGCGCGGAGTCCTCGCGGGTGACGTGCAGCCCCGGGACGAGTCCGCCCGGCGTCGTGAACACGACGTCGGACTCGCCGAGCGAGGGCAGGACCCGGTCGACGTGCCGGACGAACGCCCGGTTCGGGCCGACGACGAGCACGCCGTGCCGCTCGATCCGGGCCCGCTCCGTGTAGAGCAGGTAGGCGACACGGTGCAGGGCGACGACCGTCTTGCCCGTGCCCGGGCCGCCCTCGATCACGACGACGCCGGGATGGTCGAGCCGGATGATCTCGTCCTGCTCGGCCTGGATGGTGGCGACGATGTCGCGCATGCCGTCACCGCGTGGGGCGTTCACGGCGGCGAGCAGGGCGGCGTCCGAGCCCGGCTCCCCGGTCCCGGTCAGGTCCTCGTCGGTGATGGTGACGAGGTCCCGGCCGCGGGTGTGGAACTGCCGGCGCCGACGCAGCCCCTCGGGGTGCGCACCGGTCGCGGTGTAGAACGGCCGGGCGGCCGGCGCGCGCCAGTCGAGGAGCACCGGCTCGTCGGTGTCGCGGTCGCGCAGGCCGATCCGGCCGACGTAGAGGGGCTCGCCGTGGTCGGGGTCCAGCCGGCCGAAGCACAGCCCGTGGTCGGCGACGTCGAGGCGCCGCCTCCGCGACGCGGTCTCCCGCACCCGCACGTCGCGGTCCATGGCCGCCTCGCCGTCCTCCCCCCGCAGGGCCGCGGTGTACTCGTCGTGGACCCGGCGGCGCTCCTCGTCGAGCCGGTCGTACAGGTGGGCCAGGTGCTCGCGCTCGAGGTCCAGCTCGTGGTGGTCGGTCACGGTCCCCCTCGGTCGTTCCCGCTGGTCAGCGGCGTGCGAGAGGAGAGTGTGGAGGCGGTACCGGGTCTTGTGGCAAGCCCCGTGCTGCGCTATACGTTGGATACGGCGGGAGCACCCGGTGCCGGCAACGCCACGTCGTCGCCGGCCAGGACCATGATCACCGGCTCGTGCGCGACACGCGCAAGCGCGGATGCGACACGCTCGCGAGGATTTCTCGCCGCCCGATGTCGAGAACGCGCGGCCGGCTCCGTCCCCGGGACGTCATCCCGACCGGAGGAGCACACCATGGACGCCCGCACCGTCACCGACACCCTCGCGCACCCCGTCGCGCAGGACCTGCTGTTCTCCGACATCCCCGCCCGCCTGTCCTACGTGGGCCGCGACGGCGACCCGCGGGTGGTGCCGACCGCCTTCTGGTGGAACGGCACGGCGGTCGTCATCACCACCGTCCCGCACTCCGCCAAGGTCGCGGCGATCGCCGCCCACCCGCGGGTCGCCCTCGCGATCGACCGGCCGGGCATGCCGCCGCGCTCGCTGCTGATCCGCGGTGGCGTGGAGCTCACCACCGTCGACGGCGTCCCGGACGAGTTCGTCGCCGCGTCCCGCAAGATCACGCCCGCCGAGGCGATGCCGCAGTGGGAGGCCGGGGTGCGGGCGCCGTACCGGCAGACCACCGTCCTGACGATCACCCCGGACCACGTCGTGCTGCACGACTTCGAGACCACCGTCCCGAAGGCCGTCGCCGAACTGATCGAGCAGCAGGCCTGACGAGCCCGGGACCGGCAGGGCCTGGTTCCGCCCGTCGTCGGGACGCAGGCTCGACGGCATGACGACCGTGCTCGTGACCGGCGGGTCCGGCTTCATCGCCGGGCACTGCATCCTGCAGCTCCTCGAGTCCGGGTACGAGGTCCGCGCGACCGTCCGCTCGACGACCCGGGAGCCCGCCGTGCGCGCCGCGCTCGGGCAGGCCGGGGAGGGCCTGCGCCTCGTCGGGGCCGACCTCCGGCACGACGACGGGTGGGCGGAGGCCGTGCGCGGCTGCGACGCCGTCCTGCACGTGGCCTCGCCCGTGGCGCCCGGGCGGGTGGACGACGAGGCGGCGCTGATCGCCACGGCGCGGGAGGGGTCGCGGCGGGTCCTCCGCGCGGCACGCACGGCCGGGGTCCGCCGGGTCGTGCTCACGTCCGCCTTCCACGCCGTGGGCTTCGGGCACCCGCACTCCCACGGCGTCTTCACCGAGGACGACTGGTCGGTCCCCGACGGGCCGGGCGTCGACGCCTACGGCCGCAGCAAGATCGAGGCCGAGCGGGCCGCCTGGCGGTTCGTCGCCGACGGGGGACCGGAGCTCGTGACGATCCTGCCCGTCGCGGTCGTGGGCCCGGTGCTCGGCGGAACGGTCTCGGGCGCGAACGAGCTGCTCGAGCGCCTGCTGACCGGCCGCCTGCCCGGGCTGCCGGACCTCGCGATCCCGGTGGTGGACGTCCGCGACGTCGCCCGCGCGCACGTCGCGGCGATCGCCGCGCCCGGTGCCGCCGGCCGGCGCATCCTGGTCTCCTCGGGTCCGGCGATCCCGATGGCGCACATCGCGGCGACCCTCCGCGAGCACCTCGGCGCCGCCGCGGCGAAGGTCCCGACCCGGCGCATCCCGAACCCGGTGGTCCGGCTCGGCGCCCTGTTCTCCCCGGAGTTCCGGACGGTCGCCGCCGAGCTCGGGCTCGTCAAGCGGATCTCCGACGAGCGGGCCCGGACGGTGCTGGGGCTGCGACCACGGCCCGCCGAGGAGGCGATCGTCGCCGCCGGCCGGAGCCTGGTCGACCGGGCGGCCTAGCCCTTCACGCCCACGGCCGCCCACGTCGCGGCGGGACGCGGTGCGAGCCCGGCGGTGGGCCAGTCGGTGATGTCGACGATGCCGGGCCCGGCGAGGGCGAAGTCGCCGAGCAGACCCCGGATCTCGGCGCGGGAGCGCAGGGTGACCGGGGACGCGGTGTCCCGGAAGCTCTCGACGACCGCGCGCATGCGGGCGGCGTGGTCGGCGTCGTCGACGTCGTCGCTGCCGTGGCTGATGGCCAGCACGCTCCCGGGGGCGAGCCGCTCCCGGAACACGGCGATGGACCGCTCGGCGTCGCCGCCGGTGAAGTGCAGGCAGGCGATCGCGAGCAGGGCCACGGGCTCGTCGAGATCGAGGAGGCCGGCGATCCCGTCGGCGCCGAGCACGTCGTCCGGGCGGGTCAGGTCGGCGCGCGTGACGGTGACGGTGGTCAGACCCTCGATCACCTCCGCGCTGTGCGCGACCGCGATCGGGTCGCAGTCGACGTAGGCGACCCGGACGGCGGGGTCGTGGGCGTGGGCGATCTCGTGCACGTTGCCGACGGTCGGGATCCCGGAGCCGAGGTCGAGGAACTGGCGGACCCCGCGCTCGAGGCACCACTCGACCACGCGACGGAGGAACGCGCGGTTCGCCTGCGCGCCGAACTGCTGCTCCGGGTTCGCGGCGAGGAGGCGCCGGGCGTGGTCCCGGTCGACCTGGAAGTTGTGCGCGCCCCCGAGCAGGTGGTCGTACACCCGCGCCCCGTTGGGGCGGCTGAGGTCGAGCTCGTCCGGCCAGGGCCCGTCCGCCATGGGGCGACGATAGCCCGCGACCCGTCAGGTCCCGGTTGGATCGGAGACGGACGAATTGTGCGCAATGGCCGAGCATCAGGCGGAAAGCGCTTTCCCGACGACGGACCGGCGCCTAGAGTTGCCGCCGGGGAGGTGCCGTCGTGCGGATGCGACCGGGCGGTCAGGTGACGCTGGCCGACGTCGCCCGGGCGGCCGGGGTCTCGCTCGCCACCGCCTCCCGCGCCCTCAACGGCGGCCAACGCGTGGTCGGGCGGGAGCTCCGCGAGCGGATCCTGGAGGCCGCCCGTCGCCTGCACTACGTGCCGAACGCCCACGCGCAGGCCCTGGCCGGGTCCACCACGGCCACGGTCGGGCTGGTCCTGCACGACATCACCGACCCGTACTTCTCCGCGATCGCCCGCGGGGTGATCGCGGGGGCCACCGAGCGCGGGGCGCTCGTCACCGTGGGCACCACGTTCCGGTCGATGGAGCGGGAGCTCGAGTTCGTCCGGACGTTCCGGGCGCAGCGGGCCGACGCGATCGTCCTGGCCGGCAGCGGCTTCGAGGACGCCGACTACCGGGCCGACATGCGCGAGGAGCTGGACCTCCAGCGGCGCGCCGGCGGCGGCTGCGCGGTCGTGAGCGAGCACGACCTGCCCGTGCCCACGGTCCTCCCGGACAACCGCGGGGGTGCGGCGGACCTCGCCCGCGCGCTCGTCGGGATGGGCCACCGCCGCTTCGCCGTGGCGGGCGGGCCGTCGTGCCTGACGACGGTGCGCCACCGCCTGGGGGGCTTCCTCGGCGCGCTGGAGGACCTCGGCGTCCCGGCGTGCGACGTCGAGGTCCTGGACCACCCGTTCCACGAGGAGGGCGGCCGGGCCGCGGCCCGCGAGCTGCTCGACCGCGGCTGCGGCGCGACGGCCCTGTTCTGCGTCAGCGACGTCATGGCCCTCGGCGCCCTCGACCTGCTCGCCGCGGAGGGGATCGCCGTGCCCGACGTCCTCTCGGTGGCCGGCTTCAACGACGTGCCGGTGATGCGTCGGCTCAGCCCCGCGGTCTCGACGGTGCGGCTCGACCTGGAGGCCATGGGCCGCTGCGCCCTGGAGCTCGCCGTCGAGCGGGCGGCCGAGGTCCGCACGGCGCGGTTCCCGGCGGAGGTCGTGCTGCGCGCCAGCACCACCCCGCCCGCCGACGTCCGCGCCCGGCAGGAGGTCCGGTGAGCGACGTGGCCCTGGTGGGCCGGGACCCGGAGCTGGCCCTGCTCGCCACCCTGGTCGCCGACGTGTCCGACGGCGGCGGCCCCCGCGCCGGTGCCGGGAGCGCCCTGGTGTTCGTCGGGGAGGCCGGGGCGGGGAAGACGGCCCTGCTCGACGCGGCGGCGGCGACGGGCGCGTCCGCCGGGCTCCGCGTGGTCCGGGCCGACGGCTGCCACGGCGAGGCGGACATCCGGTGGGCGGCGTTGTCCCAGGTCCTCGGCGCGTTCGACGACGACGACGCCGAGCTCGCCGTGCCGGCCCCGGGCGCCGAGCAGGCGGCGTTCGCCGCCGTCTTCGACCCGCTGGCGCCCGCCGCGCCCGCTGCGGCGGTCTCCTTCGGGGTGCTGCGCTTCCTGCTCCGGGCCGGACGCCGGCGGCCGGTGCTGGTCCTGGTCGACGACACCGACCGGCTCGACCGGGACTCCCTGCGGGCCCTCCTCTTCGCCGCACGCCGGCTGCGTCGGCGCGAGCGGGTCGCCGTCGTCTTCGCCGGCCGGGGCGCGCACCGCCCGCTGCCCGCGGACTCGGCGCTGCCGACCCGGGTGGTGCCCCCGCTCGGGCCGGTCGCGGCGGAGGCGCTGCTCGGCACGGTGGCGCCCCGGCTCGGGGCGCGGGCCCGCCGGGAGATCGTCGTCGCGGCGGGGGGCAACCCGCTCGCGCTGCGCGAGTTCGCGACGGCGGGGACCGCGCGGCCGCTGCGCCTGTCCGCCGCGGCGCAGGACCGGTTCGTGCGCCCGCTGCGGGACCTCGACGCCCCGACCGTGCGCCTCCTGCTGCACGCCGCCGCCGCGGACGGCGAGCCGACGACGGTGATCGCCCGCGCCGCCGGGGCGTCGGCGGGGTTCGCGGACTGGACCGCCGCCGAGCACGCCGGCCTCGTCACCGTCGCCGACGACGTGCGCTTCCGGCACCCGCTCGACCGGGCCGCGGTCTACGCGAACGCCACGGCGGACGCCCGCCGCCGCGCGCACCTCGCCCTGGCCGCGGCCGGCACCGACCCCGACCTCGCGACCTGGCAGCGGGCACACGCGGTGGCGGGCACCGACGAGGCGGTCGCGGCCGCGCTCGCGGAGACCGCCGACCGCGCCGAGGCCGCCGGGGACTTCGACGCGGCCGCCCGCGCCTGGGACCGGGCGGCGGAGTGCTCGCCGGACGCGGCCCGGGCGGTGCCCCGACGCCACCGGGCCCTGCAGGCCGCCTACGCCGGCGGCGACGTGCACGGCGTCGCCGACGAGCACCGCCGGCTGACCGAGCTCACCGACGACCCGACCACGCGGACCTGGGCGACGCTGCTGCACGCTGCCGCGCTGATGCTGCGCGGCCGGCTGCGCGAGGCGGTGCGGGCCCTGCAGGAGGTGGCCCCGCTCGTCGGGGAGGTCGACGACGCGGGCGCCGTCCTGCTCGCCGCGTTCCACGCCGTCGCCGCGGACTTCTCGGGCCTGCCCGAGCACCGCGAGGCCGCCGCTGCGCTGCTGCGCCACGAGGCGCTGTCCGGCGCCCTGCGCCGGGTCCGGGAGTCCGCGGACGCCCCGGCCGACCTGATGTGGGCGCGGGCCTCGCTGGGCGCCGACCGCACCGGCGCCGCGGCCGCCCTGCGCGCGGCGCTCGAGCTCGGCCGGGCCGGACCGGGCGCCCCGGCCGACGACCTGCAGAACCTCGGCCTGCTCGCCGACCGGGCCGACGACGTGCGCCGCGCCGTCGAGCTGCTCACCCGGGCCCACGACCGGATGCACCACGAGGGCCCGGCCGCGTTCGGCGCCGCGGTCCTCGCCAACCTCCTCGTCGACCACGGCCGCTGGGCGGAGGCCGACGCGGTGCTCGCCCGGTGGGTCCCGGTCGCCGACGCCCGCGGTTTCCACCGGGTGGCGGTCGAGCTGGCGTCGCCCCGGGCCCTCCTGGCGGCGCTGCGCGGTGACGACGCGGGGGCGCACGACGTGCTCGCCGCGGCGCGCACGCGGGTCGACCTGGCGGACAACCTGGTGCTCGACCTCCGCCTGCGGACGGCCGCGGCGGTGGCCGCGACGATGGCGGGCGACCCGTCCCGGGCGCTGCGGACGCTGCGCGGCGCCTTCACCGTGGACGGCGAACCCCGCCACCCGGTGCTCTCCGCGCGGATGATCGCGCTGCTCGCCGCCGCCGCGGCGGCGTCGGCCGACCCGGCCGACCGGGCGGACGCGGCGGTCGTCGTGGAGCGGGTGCGGGCGGCCACGGCGTCGCGCAGCTCGGCCCGCATGCGGATGCTGCTGCACCACGCCGACGCCCTGCTCGGTCCCGAGCACGAGAGCGAGCACCACTTCCGGCTCGCGCTCGCCGACCCGACGGGCGAGGACTGGCCCGTCGAGCGGGCGATGACGAGGTTGCACCACGGGGAGTGGCTGCGCCGGCGGCGCCGCGGCCTCGAGGCGCGGGAGATGCTCGCGGCGGCGTTGGAGGCGTTCGAGACCCTCGGCGCGGCCGCGCTCGCCGACCGGGTCCGGACCGAGCTGCGGGCCGCCGGCAGCGCGGAGCACCGCGATGCCTCGCCGGTGCAGGACCCGCTCGCGGAGCTCACCCCGCAGCAGCGCGAGGTCGTCCGGCTCGCCGCCGAGGGCCTGCGCAACCGCGAGATCGGCCAGCGGCTCTTCCTGTCGCCCCGCACGGTCGGCTCGCACCTGCACCACGCCTACCCGAAGCTCGGCATCAGCGGCCGCCACCAGCTCGCGGCGCTGTTCCGCGCGCCGTGACCCGGCCATCGGTCGGTCGACCGGTTGCGACCGGAGACCTTGATCCGGGGTGGTGCCCGGCGGTTAGCGTGATCGGGTGAGCACGCCGTCGGGAGCGCCCGCGGGGGGAGACGACCCCCTCGCCACGCTGGACCCTGCGTGCGCCCGGCTGGTGCGGGCGCTGCAGGGGCCGCCGCGGCTGCACGAGCTCGGGCCCCAGGACGGGCGCGAGGCCCTGCGCGAGCTGCAGGACGACCTCGTCGCCGGGACCGGGGTGGTCGTCGACCTGCACTCCGCGCCGGTCGGTCCGGACGGACTGGTCGGGTTCCTCGTCGTGCGCCCGGAGGGCCTGGAGGGCCCCGCCCCGGTGGTGCTGCACCTGCACGGCGGGCGGTGGGTCACCGGAGACGCGGACACCCACGGTCGCCTGATCCGGGCGCTCGCGGTGGGGGTGGGCGCCGCGGTGGTGGTCCCGGAGTTCACCCGCGTCCCCGAGGCCCGGTACCCGGTGGCCGTGGAGGAGATCTACGCGACGCTGCTGTGGGTCGTCGAGCACGCCGCGGACCTCGCGCTCGACCCGGAGCGGGTGGCCGTCGCCGGGGACTGCACCGGGGCGACCCTCGCCGCCGTCGTCGCCCTGCTCACAGGTCGGCGCGGGGGACCGCGGCTCGCGGCCCAGCTCCTCTACTACCCGTGGCTCGAGCCGCGCTGCGACACCGCGTCGCACCGGCGCTTCGCCGAGGTCTCGGTGCTGCCCTCCCGGGCGGCCCGCTGGTACTGGCAGCAGTACGCCGACCGCCCGGGGGACCGCGCGGACCCGGCGTTCGGGCCCGCCCGCGCCGGCCGCGCCGACCTCGTCGGCCTCCCGCCCGCGCTCGTCGTCACCGCGGAGGTCGACGTGGTGCGCGACGAGGGCGAGGCCTACGCGCGCGCCCTCGCCGAGGCCGGCGTGCCCGTCACCTGCACCCGCTACCTGGGCGTCGTCCACGACTTCGTGACGCTGCGCCCCCTCGAGGGCGTACCCGCGGCGCGGCTCGCGGTCCGGCAGGGCGTCGACTTCCTGGCCGAGGCCCTCCGGACGTGAGGGTGCCCCGCGGCGTCCCGGCCACGGGGCACCGTGCGACTCAGCGCGCCGTCGCGCGGATCGCCTCGCGGATCACGTCCGCGGTCTCCTTCGGGTGCGAGAGCATCACCAGGTGCGACGAGTCGATCTCGACGACCGTCGCGCCCGCACGCTGGTAGCCGAAGCGCTCGACGTCGGGGTTGATCGTGTGGTCCGACGAGGACACGACGCCCCAGGAGGGCGTCGAGTGCCACGCCGCGGCCCCGGCGGGCTCGCTGAAGGCGGCGGCCGCGAGCGGACGCTGGGACACCGCGAGCACGCGGGTGATCTCGGGGTCGACGTCCTGGGCGAAGACCTCGTGCACCCGCTCGGGCGCCACCGAGACGTCGGTGCCGGTGGAGCCGTCCGGCTGCGGGTAGGTCGTCTGCACCAGCGCGGAGGCGAGCAGCGAGTCGGGGAACCCGCCCTGCAGCTCCCCGAGGCTCTCGCCCTGCTCGAGGGCGTACCCGGCGAGGTAGACGAGGGCGCGGACGTTCTCCTCCACGCCGGCCACGGTGATCACGGCGCCGCCGTAGGAGTGGCCGACGAGCACCACGTCGCCCTCGATCTGGCGGACCACCGACGCGACGTAGGCGGCGTCGCCGTTCAGCGATCGGTTCGGGACGGCGGGTGCGACCACCGGGAGGCCGCTGTCGAGCAGCTCCGGGATCAGCGTGCGGAAGCTCGACGCGTCGGCGAAGGCGCCGTGGACGAGGACGACGGTGGGCGGTGCGGGCGTGGACACGGTCAGTTCCCCTCGTGGAGTGCGTCGAACAGGAACTCGCCGCCCTGGCGGGTCGCGGCGCGGGCCGCGTGCGTGTCGCGGAGGGCGTCGAGCATGACGAAGTCGTGGATGATCCCGGCGTAGCGCACGGCGGTCGTCGGGACGCCGGCCGCGCGGAGCTTCGCGGCGTAGGCCTCGCCCTCGTCGCGCAGGACGTCGGCCTCGCCGACGACGACGAGCGCCGGTGGCAGACCCGCGAGGTCGTCGAGGGTGGCGCGCAGCGGCGAGGCCGTGATCTGCGCCCGCTCGGCGGGGTCGGTCGTGTACTGGTCCCAGAACCAGTGCATGCCCTCGCGGGAGAGGAAGTAGCCGCTGGCGAACTGCTCGTAGGACGCCGTGTCGAAGCTCGCGTCGGTGACCGGGTAGTAGAGCAGCTGGGCCGCGATCCGGGGCCCGCCGCGCTGCTTGGCCAGCAGCGTGATCGCGGCGGTCATGTTCCCGCCGACCGAGTCCCCGGCGACGGCGAGGCGGCTCCCGTCGATGCCCTGCTCGGCGCCGTGCTCGGCGGTCCACCGCAGCGCCGCGTAGATCTCCTCGATCGCGGTCGGGTACCGCGCCTCGGGGGAGAGGCTGTAGTTCGTGAAGACCACGGCGGCCTGCGCCCGGACCGCGAGTTCGCGGACGAGCCGGTCGTGGGTGTGGGCGTTGCCGAAGACCCACCCGGCGCCGTGGGTGTAGAGCAGCGCGGGCAGCGTCCCGGTGGCCCCGGCCGGCTTCACGATGCGGATCGAGACCTCACCCGACGGGCCGCCGGGGATCGTCAGGTCGGTGACGTCGGCGTCCGGGCGGGCGACGCCGTCGCCCTTCTGGACCTCGTCGACGGTGCGACGGCCCTCGACGGGGCCGAGGTCGTAGAGGAACGGGGGCTTGGCGGTGGCGTCGGCGAACTCCTGGGCGGCGGGTTCGAGGACGGGTGCGGGCTGGTCGGGCACGGGGGCGCCTTCCGGACGAGGTGACGGAGTGCGACCAGCGTGGGACGCCCGGCGTCATGGTCGGTATCGGTCGTTCGACCGTTCCGACGCCGTGGCTCAGTGCGCGACCACGGGCCGTACGCGCGCCGCGGGGGTCGCGGGTCGGCATCGGTCGCTTGACCGATGCGTCGGGCGAGGTCCGGCCGCGACGCTGCCGCCATGACGACCGCGGCGACCTCCACCGTCCTGGAACCCCTCGGGACCCTGGCCACGGCGGGTCTCGTCCGGCTGCGCGACGGCGCCCGCGTCGTCGGCCGGCGGCTGGAGGAGGTCGCGGACACCGAGCCCGTCGCGCAGCATCCCGTCCTCGTCCGGGCCCTGCGCAACGTCGCCGGCCTGCCCGACCGGCCACCCCACGAACTGGCGCTCGGCGTCGTGACGCTCGCCATCATGGTGGCGACGGACAGCATCGTGGTCGACCTCGCGGCCAACGTCGTCGCCGTCCTCTTCGTCAACCACCCCCACGCGGCGCAGGTCCCGACGCCGGACGACGCCGCGACGCCCGGGAGGCCCGCATGACCGAGCTCTTCCCCGCCCTGCCCTACGCCGAGTGGCGTCCGACCCGGGACACCCTCCACCGGTTCCTGCAGGTCGTCGGGAAGGTCCGCCTCGCGGCGAGCCCCCGACGCAACCACTGGTGGAACGTGCCGCTGCACCTGTCCGGACGGGGGCTGACCACCCGGCCGATGAGCCTCGACGGGGCGCGGGCGTTCTGCATCGACCTCGACCTGCTCGACCACCGGCTCGACCTGACGACGACCGACGGCGGCCGGTGGTCGTTCCCGCTGACCGACCGCTCCGTCGCGGGGTTCCACGCGGACCTCACCGCCGGTCTCGCGGCGCTCGGCCTCGACGTCGTCATCGCCGACCCGCGACCGTTCGACCTGCCCGACCGGGACCGGCCGTTCGCGCAGGACTCCGAGCACGCGACCTACGACCCGGCCGCCGTCACGCGCTACTGGCACGTCCTCGGGCAGGTCAACCTGCTGCTCGAGGAGTTCGCCGGGCGCTACAGCGGCAAGACCAGCCCGGTCCACCACTTCTGGCACACCTTCGACCTCGCGCTCACGCGGTTCTCCGACCGCGTCGTGGAACACGGCGAGGCGACGGACCCCGTGACCCGGGAGGCGTACTCGCGGGAGGTGGTGAGCTTCGGGTTCTGGTTCGGGGACCCGGCCACGCCCGAGCCCGCCTTCTACTCCTACACCGCCCCCGAGCCCGCGGGGACGGCCGACGCCCCGCTGCACCCGGCGGCCGCCCGGTGGCAGGAGCAGAACGGCTCGCACCTCGCGGTGCTGACCTACGACGCGGCCCGCGCGACGGCGGATCCCCGCGCGACGGTGCTCGGGTTCTACGAGAGCGCCTACCGCGCCGGGGCGGGCGCCGCGGGCTGGTCGGTGGGTGAGTACAGCTGCCGGGGCGGTGTGACCGACCCGGTCCTGGCCGCGGCGCGCCGCACCGAGCAGGAGCGGATCACGCAGGCCGAGCACGACCTCGCGGTCGCCTCGGACTGGCACTTCTGATCCGCACCGACCTCGGTCGGACGACCGATGCGCGGACGGCCGTGGATCGAGCAGGATGAGCACCGTGGACGAGACCCCTGCCGAGATCGACCCCACCGCGTCGCCGTCGGGCCCGGGCTGCCTCGAGTGCGACCGGGACGGCGGGTGGTGGTTCCACCTGCGCCGCTGCGCGGCGTGCGGGCACGTCGGGTGCTGCGACTCCTCGCCGGAACAGCACGCGACCCGGCACGCCCGCGAGGCCGGCCATCCGATCCTGACGAGCTACGAGCCCGGCGAGTACTGGTTCTACGACGACCGCACCGGCGGGGCCGGGGAGGGGCCCGACCTCGCGGCACCGCGCCACCACCCGGCGGACCAGACGGTGCCGGGGCCGGCCGACCGCGTGCCGCGGGACTGGACGTCCCGGCTGCACTGAGCCGGGCTCACACCACTCGTCGTCGGGCCGGCTCCCGGGCCGGTGCGCCGCGCCCGCCGCCCCAGCGGTGGACGCTGTAGCCGAGCAGCCCGAGCAGGATCACCCCGGAGAGGATCAGGCTCGATCCGGTGCCGACCCCGCCGAAGGGCAGCGTCGGGACGGCGATCCAGACGATGCCGCCGACGATCAGGGCCAGGCCCACCGCGGCGGTCCACGCGATCCGCAGCCGCGACGCGACGCTGAACTGCGCCGCCACGATCGCCTGCCGCCGCACCGGCCCGACGTAGCGTTGCGCCCACGGGTACTCATTGGCGAGCACGACGAGCCCGGCGAGGACCAGCAGCAGGCCGGGCCCGGGCAGGACGAGCAGGACGACGCCGACGACTACGAGCGCGACGCCCACGATCGTCACCGCGATGCGCCGGACCAGGACGCCGGCGTCGCGCGCCGCCCGAGGTGCCATACCGGACAGGTACCCGCTGCGGACCGGTCCGCCTCGTGACGCCCCCCGCAGCTGGGCACGCGGCCCGAGCACCGTTTCGCCGGTCGGACCCATCGGGAAGCTGCCGCCGTGACCAGCACGGAGCAGGACACCGGGCCGACCACCGGGGACCGCCCCCGCGTCGTCGTCGTGGGCGGCGGCTTCGCCGGCTACCACGCGGTCAAGGCGTTGGCGCGATCCGTGGGCGACACCGCGGACGTCGTCCTCGTCAGCCCGACGAACTACTTCCTCTACCTGCCGCTGCTGCCCGAGGTGGCGGCCGGCGTCCTGGACCCGCGGCGCATCTCGGTGTCGCTGGCCGCCACGCTGCCGCGCACGGTCCGCCACGCCCACGGCGAGGTCGACGACATCGACCTCGCCGGGCGCCGGGTGCGCTGGATGGACCCGGAGGGCCGCCACCACACGGTCGGCTACGACCGGCTCGTCCTGGCCGTCGGCAGCGTCCACAAGCTCATGCCGATCCCGGGGCTCAGCACCTACGCCCACGGCTTCCGCGGCATCCCCGAGGCGCTCTACCTGCGCGACCACCTGATCCGGCAGATCGACCTCGCCGTCGGGACCGACGACGAGGAGGAACGCCGCGCCCGCTGCACCTTCGTGGTGGTCGGCGCGGGGTACACCGGCACCGAGGTGGCCGCCCAGGGCGTGCTGTTCACCCGGGAACTGGCGCGGGCCCGCGGGCTCGGCGACGACGCGGTGCGCTGGTTGCTGGTGACCCGCGGCGAGGTGCTCTCGGGTCTCGACCGGCACCTCGGGCGGACCGCCGAGACGGTCCTGCGCGAGCGCGGGGTCGAGGTGCGCACCGGCGAGACGGTGGCGGAGGCGACCGCCGACGGGGTCCGCCTGCAGCACGGCGAGCAGGTCCCGACCCGGACGATCGTCTGGTGCGTCGGCGTCCGCCCCGACCCGCTCGTCGAGGGGGTCGGGCTGGAGCTCGCGCAGGGCCGGCTCGTCGTCGACCAGGACCTGTCGGTGCCCGGCCACCCCGAGGTGTTCGCGTGCGGTGACGCCGCGGCGGTGCCCGACGTCGAGCGGCCCGGCGAGTACACCGCCATGACCGCCCAGCACGCCGAACGGCAGGGCCGCCTCGCCGGCCGCAACGTCGCGGCGTCGCTGCGCGGGCGCCGGCTGCGCCGGTACCGGCACCGCGACCTCGGCTTCGTCGTGGACCTCGGCGGCACGGACGCGGCGGCGAACCCGGTGCGCCTGCGGCTGTCCCGCCTCCCCGCGAAGGCCGTGGCCCGCGGCTACCACCTGCTCTCGATGCCCGGCAACCGGGTGCGCACCGCGATGGACTGGCTCCTCGACGCCGTCCTGGGGCGCCAGTCGACCCAGCTCGGCCTCGTGCGCTCCGCGTCGGTCCCGCTCGACACCTCCTCGCCCGAGGTGCCCCACCACCCGCAGATGCCCTTCCCGCCGGAGCGCGGTCAGGGCGGCTGAGCGGGACGCGCGGCGGCGCGGGAGGCTGAGAGTGTGCGCCCTCCCCGCCCGGTCCTGCCCGCCCTCGGTACCACCTCCGCCGTGGGCGTGGCGGCGCTCGGGCTGCACGTGCGCCGGAACATGGGCGCCCGGCTCGCCGTGCTCCGGCGCCTCGCGCAGCGCTCGCCGCACGCGCACTACGGGGCGTTCGCCAACCGGGAGCCGGGCCTGCCGCGACCGGACCTGACGGCCCGCCAGATCGCGACCATGATCCTGCGACGGCGCCGGGTCGGTCTGCCGCCGCGCCCGATCCCGCTCGTGACCACCCCGCCCGGGGCCGACCGCAGCCGGCTCGCCCTCACGTGGTTCGGCCACACGAGCGTGCTGCTCGAGGTCGACGGCCGGCGGGTGCTCGTCGACCCCGTCTGGTCGACGCGCACCTCGCCCGTCCCCGGGTTCGGGCCGCGGCGCCTGCACGCCCCGCCGGTGCCGGTGGCGGCGGTGGGCGAGGTCGACGTCGTGCTGATCAGCCACGACCACTACGACCACCTCGACCGGCCGACCGTCGTCGGGCTCGCCCGATGCACCGTCGCCACGTTCGTCGTGCCCCTCGGGGTCGGGGCCCATCTCCGCAGCTGGGGTGTCGCCGCCGACCGGGTCGTCGAGCGCGACTGGGACGAGGCCGCGGCGGTCGCCGGGCTGACCTTCACCTGCCTCGAGGCCCGGCACTTCTCCGGTCGGGGCCTGCGGCGCAACACCACGCAGTGGGCCGCGTGGAAGGTCGCGGGCCCGGAGCACTCCGTCTATGTCGCGGGCGACACCGGCGCGAGCGCGGTCCACGCCCGCACCGGTGAGCAGCACGGCCCGTTCGACCTCACCCTGATGCCGGTCGGGGCCTACGCCGAGCTGTGGCCGGACATCCACACCACGCCCGAGGAGGCGGTCGCCGCGCACACGGCGCTGCGGGGCGCGGTCATGCTGCCGGTCCACTGGGCGACCTTCGCGCTCGGCTTCCACCCCTGGGCCGAGCCTGCCGAACGGACGCTGCGCGCGGCGGAGGACCGCCGCGTCCGACTCGCGCTCCCGCGCCTCGGCCGGCGCCTCGATCTCTCCGTTCCCGACGACCGGCCCGGGTCGCCCTGGTGGCGCGAGGTCGCGCCAGCGCCCGTTCGGCCGGATCCGGGAGGCGTCGCGGCGTCCGACTGAGCCGCCGGTCGCCGCCGGGCGGCCCAACTTCGCCCCGGCTCCGGCGTGTCGGATAACTGCACGGGGCGCGCGACCGACTCAAGGACCGAACGGTCTGTTCCTCGATCCCGGGGAGCACGGTCCGCGATTCCTCGGGGGCGGTCATGGCGGTAGGGCTCGACGTCGGCTCGACGGGCTTCATCGTCAGGCTCTCCGGGATCGACGTCCTCGCCGGCGGCCGCCGCGAACTCGTCGTGCCGTTCGCCCGCGTGCTCGGGGCGCGCGTGATGCGCCGGGCCGACGCCCTCGCCTCCGGTCCCCGCCTCGCGGCCCCGGCGCTGGGCTGGCCGCGGCGGTGGCGCACCGGGTGCTGGGGGATCGGCGAGCGTCGTCAGTTCTGGGCCGTGCACGGCGGGACCGACCTGGTCGTGGTCTATCTCAGCGGTCGGCCGTTCCACCGCGTCGTCGTCGACGTCGCCGAGCCGCACCTGACCCACCGCCGCCTCGACACCGCGCTCCTCTCCAGCAAGAAGCACGGCCCCCGGTGTTCGCTGCGGCGCCGTCAGTCCTCGAGCGACCAGCTCGGGGCCCGGTGGCCGTCGCCGTAGTCGAGGGTGACCTGCAGGGCGTGGTCGTCGAGGTGGCTGCGGTAGACGAGTCGCTCGTGGTCGACGTGGACGACCTCGACGTGCGCGCGGTGCAGCCAGTCGTGCCGGCGCCGGAGGCCGATCAGCTCCTGGTGGTGGTGCAGCACGTCGAGGTCCGCGCCGGGCGGCGGGAGCTCGGTGAACTCCGGGCGGACGGCGTCGTCGCCGCCGTGCCGGTCCTCCTTCACCCCGGTCAGCCCGAACTCGTCGCCGGCGTAGACCGTGGGTGTGCCGGCGACGGTGAAGAGCACCGCGAGGGCGAGGGGCAGCGCCCGGCGGTCGTCGAGCCGGCTCGCGAGGCGGGTGACGTCGTGGTTCCCGACGAAGGTGGCGGGCACCTCGCCGGCGAGGAACTCCTCGTGGCGGCCCAGGGCGTGGGCGAGCTCGTGGGGGTTGCGGTCGTTGAGGCTCGACCAGATCGCCTTCCACAGCTCGTACTGGGTCAGCGAGTCGATCGTCGTCGCGCGGGCGATCGCGGCGTGGTCGCCGTGCAGCACCTCGCCGAGGAACCAGGCGTCGGGGTGGCGCTCGCGGACCCGGGGGAGGACGTCCGCCCAGAAGTCGGCCGGCACGGCGTAGGCGGCGTCGAGGCGCCAGCCGTCGATCCCGCGGTCCAGCCAGTGGTGCAGCACCTCGACGACGTGGTCGCGGACCTCGGGGCGCCCGTGGTCGAGGGCCAGCAGACCGGGGTGGCCCTCGAACGTCGCGAGCCCACCGTCGGGAGCGTGCCGGAACCAGGCCGCGTCCGGGCCGGAGGGGTCGGCGCGGGCGCCGAGCACCCGGGGGTGCTCCGGCCCGAGGTGGTTGAACACGCCGTCGAGCAGGACGCGCAGTCCCCGGTCGTGCGCCTCGGCCACCAGGTGGTCCAGGTCGTCCTCGTCGCCGAGGCGCGGGTCGACGCGGAGGTGGTCGGTCGTGTCGTAGCCGTGGCTGCTCGACGCGAAGACCGGGCCGAGCAGGACGCCGTTCGTGCCGAGGCGCTGCACGTGGTCCAGCCACCCGACGAGGCGGCGCAGCCGGTGCTCCTCCGGGCCGGGCGGCTCGTCGGCCGGGTACGCGCCGACGGCGCCCAACGGGTACACGTGCCACCAGATCGCGTGGTGGACCCAGCCGGGCTCGCTCATCGCGGAGATGGTGACATGCCCGCCCGGTCACGGCGCGGACGTGACCTGGAACCGCCAGTCGGCGAGCGCCGCGATCCGGTGCGGCGCGGCCTCCCGCAGGTAGCGCTCGTCGTCGAGGAAGGCCCTGAGGGTGGGGAGGTCGGGGTAGCGGATGAGCGCGACGAGGTCCCAGTGCTCGTCGTCGGGGCCGACGAGGAGCTCGTGGGCCTCGCCCACGTACACCGGCGTCGTGCCGCCGAAGGCCGGGGCGATCGCCCGGAAGGCGGGGACGTAGCGCTCCAGGTACGCGGTGCGGCCCGAGCAGGGCGCGTACCCGCTGGCGGGGCCGTACTCGGCCTGCTCGCGGAAGCGCACGAGGTTGAGCATCGTGACGGGCCGGTCGGGCGACACGCCGCCGGTGGCCCGCAGTCGGCTCGGATCGAGGTGGGTGGTCGGCACGGGCATCTCCTCGCGGTCTGGGACCCCCACCCTAGCCAACTTGCGTGCTGACTAACAAGTAAGACTTGTGGCGCAGGACGCCGGTCGCGCGGACGGTCGGATTGGTCCGGAACGGGTAGCCACGGCTCATGGCAGGTACCGACACACGGTCTGACCGACGCAGGTGACCCCGGCGGACGACGCACCGCGAACCGAGGGGCCGGCCTGCGTGTGCTGGCCGGAGCGGCAGCGCGCACGCGGTGTGGGCGTGCTCGAGCGCCTCGACGCCGAGCCGGACACGGTGCGCACCCTGCGGCGCCGGATGCAGGACTGGCTCGACGCGAGCGGGGTCGACCAGGAGACCGCGGAGTCGATCCTGCTCGTCGTCGACGAGGCGGTGACGAACGCGGTGGAGCACGCCTGCCCGGACTGGGACTGCAGCGTGGAACTCGTCGCGGGGCCGCGTGCCTGCGGCGGCGGGGTGGCCGTGCTGGTGGCCGACAACGGCGTGTGGCAGCCCCGCGGCGACCCCGGTTTCCGCGGCCGCGGCATCGACCTCATCGGCCGCCTCGCCCAGCGCAGTTCGATCGAGGCCGGCGACGACGGGACCACCGTGCGGATGTGCTGGCCGGTCACCGACGACTGACCCGGCCGCCGCGAGTGCGGCGAGGTGCGCCATCGATGACGCACCCCGCCGCACTCCCCGTCGGTACGCCTCAGGCGTGGACGACGACGCCCGCCGGCTCGCCGGCGATCGCGCTAGCGAGCTGGCCCGACGAGGTGCCGTCGACGACCCGGACCTCGCGCACGTGCTTGGCGTGCTCCAGCAGCTCCCCGACGATCCGGTCGAGGGGCAGGTCCGCGTCGGTGGTCCGCAGCTCCTTGGCTGAGACCCGCTCCGCGCCCGTGAAGCGCGCGAGCGCGTCGGCGTCGCGGACGTAGGTGACCGAGCGCGCGCCGAGGGCGTCGGCGAGCAGCAGGGCCCCGGCGTCGGTGCGGTGCAGCGGCAGCTTCGTCCGCTGCGAGGTGAACTCGTGCACGCCGTAGGGCGGGTAGCCGTTCGAGACGACCGCGGGCGCGGCGGCGAGGTGCACCGAGAGCTGCCCGGCGACGGCGCCGTGCGGCAGGTAGGAGACGCCCTCGCCCGCCAGGAGCGCGGCGACCAGGTGCCCGTTCTGCTCGGCCTCGGTGGCGGCGAGCCCGGCGAGCGCGCCGGTGGGCAGGCCGAGGTCCAGCCCGACCCCGAGTGCGTGCCGGGCGCGCACGCCGGCGCCCGTCAGGATGAGCATGCGGCGGGACCCGAGCAGCGAACGGATCTCCTCGACGACCGGCAGCAGCGTGTCGCGGCCGCCGTCGATGATGGTGGAGCCGCCGAGCACGACCACGTCGAGCCAGGGCAGCAGCCGGATCGGGCCGTGCTCGACGTCCGTGGCCTCGCGGACCAGCTGACGGTCGAGCAGGGTCTGGCGCATCAGCGCCGAGGGGACGTCCTTGGTGTCGCTCATGGTGGTCTCCTCTACGCCGAGATGATGGTGCCGACGTGCTCGCCGGCGAGGGCGGCGGTGATGCGTCCGGGCACGAGCCCGTTGATCACCTGGACGGAGCGCACCCGGCGCGCGTCGCGCAGCAGCTCGAGCATCCCGCGCTCGAGCACGAGGTCGGGCAGGTCGCGGGCGAGGAGCTCGTCGACGGTGATCTGGGGGATGAAGGTGGCCGAGGGGTTGTTCTTCGGGTTGGCCGTGAACAGGCCGTCCTCGTCCTTGATGTAGATCATCTGCCGGCAGCCGTAGGTCTCGGCGACGAGGAAGCAGCCGGCGTCGGTGCGGTAGGGCGGGATGACGCCCTCGCCCGGCACGCGCTGCCACATGCCGTACGGCGGCATGCCGGCGAAGATCGCGGCGCCGATCTCGGCGACCTGGAGGGGGAGCGAGGCGAAGGCGTTCGGCGCGACGACCGGGATTCCGTGGCGGGCGAGCAGGTAGCCCAGCATCGTGGCGTTCTGGCCGGCGACCGCGGATCCGACGTCGCTCAGCACCCCGGTGGGCAGGCCCAGCTCGGCGGCGAGGGAGTACGCGTGGCGGGCGCGGGTGCCGCCGCCGGTACCGATGAGCAGCTGGTGCTGTCCCCGGGCCGCGAGCAGCTCCTCGACGACGGGCAGCACCGCAGCGGCGCCCCGGTCCATCAGGCTCTGGCCGCCGATCTTCACCACGGTGGCCTCGGGCAGCACGGCGTGGTCGGGGGCGTCGACGCTCGCCGCGGCGAGCGCGGCGTCGTCCAACGAGCGGGTCCGGAGCAGCGACGCCAGGTCACTACTGGTCGGGGCGGTCACGACGGTTCCTCTCCGCCCCCGGGATCGTCGAGGGCGGGCGCGAATCTAGCGGTGCACGACCGATCGATGCCACGGTGCTCTGACCAGCATCGATACCCGTGTGCGGGGTCGTGGGGAGCGGTCCGCCGCAGGCGCGGGCCGGTCGCGGACCCGTCACCGCGATGCCGGGACCGGAGTCCGATCGGGTGATCTCCGCGACATCACCTCGGGCGACGGACGGTGCTCAGGACGCAGTCCTACGACGCCGCCGACCTTGACGGGGCGCTCGCCGGCCCGGTCCGCCCGATTCGGTGTGAAGATGGCGTGATGTACGACATCACGGGGCTCGCCGTGCTGGTCTTCTGCGGCGTGGCGGTGGTGCTCGCGGAGCTCGTCGCCCGCCGGACGGGGATGAACGGGCCGGTCCTGCTGATCGTCGGGGGAGTGGCGCTCGGCTTCCTGCCCGTCACCTCCGGCATCCGCGTGCCGCCCGAGCTCGTGGTGCTGCTGTTCCTGCCGGCGCTGCTCTACTGGGAGGCGCTGACGACGTCACTGCGGTCGATCCGCAACGACCTCCGGACCCTCGTGCTGTCGTCGGTCTTCCTCGTCGTGGCGACGGCGGCCGCGGTGGCGGCGACCGCCCACCTCGTGCTGGGGCTGAGCTGGCCGGTCGGCTTCGTCCTCGGGGCGATCCTCGCGCCGACGGACGCGACGGCGGTCACCGCCGTCGCCCGCGGGCTGCCGCGGCGGCCGCTGACGATGCTGCGGGCGGAGAGCCTGGTCAACGACGGGACCGCGCTCGTGCTCTTCGGGGTGGCCGTCGGCGTGGCGACCGGCACGGAGGCGTTCGAGGCGCTCCCCGTGCTCGGCGACTTCGCGGTCTCCTACCTCGGCGGCATCGTGATCGGGCTCGTCCTGGCGTGGGTGGCGACGCAGGTCCGGCGCGTCGCGCGGGACGCGTTGCTGGAGAGCGTCATCAGCGTGCTCACCCCGTTCGTCGCGTTCCTGCTCGCCGAGGAGATCCACGCGTCCGGGGTGCTCGCGGTCGTCGTGTGCGGGCTGGCGCTGGCGCGCGTCGGACCGCGGACGATCGGGGCCCGCACCCGGGTGCAGGCGCACGCGTTCTGGCGGATCACGACCTTCCTGCTCAACGCCACCCTCTTCCTGCTCGTCGGGCTCGAGCTCCCCGCCGCGGTGTCCGGCCTGTCGTCGCGCACCCTCGGGTTCGGCGTCCTCGCCGCGCTGCTCGTGTCGGCCGCGGTGATCCTCACCCGGCTCGCGTGGCTCAACGTCGTGCCCTACGTGATCCGGCTGGTCGACCGGCGCGCGAGCCAGCGGGCCCGCCGGATGTCGGCGCGGCACCGGCTGCCGCTCGCCTGGTCGGGCTTCCGGGGGGCCGTCTCGCTCGCGATCGCCCTCGCCGTCCCGCTCACCACCGCGGACGGGCAGCCGTTCCCCGACCGCGACCTGCTTCTCGTCATCACCTGCGGCGTCATCCTGGTGACCCTCGTCGTGCAGGGGCTGACCCTGCCCGCCGTCGTGCGGATCGCCCGCTACGGCCCGGACGTCGCGGCCGAGGAGGAGATGGCCCTGGCCCACACCCGCACCCTCGACGGGGCGCTCGCGCTCCTGCCACGGGCAGCGGCCGACCACGACGCGCCCGAGGCCCTCGTGGAGCGGCTGCGCGCCGAGCACGAGGACCGCCGGGCCCGGCAGGGCGCCGTGCGCGACGACGAGCGCCGGCAGCTCGACGACGACGTCGAGACGGCGGTCCGGCTCGCCCTGGTGCGCGAACGGCGCCGGGTGCTGGTGGCGCTGCGCGACGACGGGCTGATCGACGACGAGGTGGTGCTGCGGGTGCAGGCCGAGCTGGACAACGAGGAACTCGGGCTGACGGGGGTCCCGGGCCCGGAGTGAGCGGCGATCAGACGACCAGGCTCAGCCCGGCGGCGATCAGGAAGGCGATCACGCCGATCAGCGTCTCCATGACGGTCCAGGTCCGCAGGGTGGTCCAGACGTCCATCTTCAGGAACCGACCGACCAGCCAGAAGCCCGAGTCGTTGACGTGGGACAGCGCGGTCGAGCCGCCGGCGATCGCGATGACCACGAGGGCGACGTCGAAGCCCGACATCCCCGCGGTGGCGACCGCCGGAGCGATCAGCGCGGCGGTCGTCAGGAGCGCGACCGTCGCCGAGCCCTGTGCGACGCGCAGGCAGAGCGCGATGACGAACGCGGCGACGATGACGGGCAGGCCGAGGGCGTTCAGGGAGCTCGTCAGGGCGGTGCCGATACCGCTGGCCTGCAGCACCTCGCCGAACATGCCGCCCGCCCCGGTGATCAGGACGATCGCGCAGATGGGGCCGAGCGAGGAGTTCAGCAGCTCCTCGATCTCGTCGCGGCGGAAGCGCTCGCGAGCCAGGACGACCACGGCGACCAGCAGCGTGATGAGCAGGGCGATCGGGGTCTCGCCGATCAGGCGCAGTGCGGCGACCCACGTCGCGTCCTCGGGCACCACGCCGTAGGTCGCGAGGGTGTTCAGCCCGGTGTTGAACAGGATCAGCACGAGGGGCAGCAGGAGCAGCGTGACGACGGTGCCGAACGCCGGGGCGCGCACCGCGGTCCCGGTGACCGCCGTGTCGGTGCCGCCCGCGCCGGCGCCGTCCACACGGCTCCCGTCGTCGTCATCGCCCGGGCCGGCACCGAAGACGTCCGGCACCGGGACGTCGATCCGGCTCCCGATCCAGCGCGAGAACAGGTACGACGCCAGGAACCACGTCGGGAGTCCGACCACCAGGCCCGCGACGACGAGCAGCCCGACGTCGGCGCCGAGCAGGTTGCCCGCCCCGACCGGGCCGGGGTGCGGCGGGACGAGCGCGTGCATCACGGCGAACGCGCCCGCGGAGGGCAGGGCGTAGTACAGCAGCGACCCGCCGAAGCGCCGCGCCACCGTGAGCACGATCGGCAGGAGGATGACGAAGCCCGCGTCGAAGAAGATCGGGAAGCCGAACAGCAGCGACGTCACGCCGAGCGCGAACGGTGCGCGTCGCTCGCCGAACACCGTGATCAGGCGGTCGGCCAGTACCTGGGCGCCCCCGGTGACCTCGAGCAGCTTGCCGAGCATCGCCCCGAGGCCGACGAGCAGGGCGACCTCGGCCAGGGTCGACCCGAACCCGTCGAGCAGGGTGTCGACGAGGTCGCCGACCGGCAGGCCGGTCGCGAGGCCGGTCAGCACGCTGACCAGGACCAGGGCCACGAACGCGTGCAGCCGGAACCGCATGATCAGCAGGAGCAGCAATCCGACCGCGCCGACCGCGATGAGCAGCAGGGGCGCGGTGCCGAGTGTCGGCGCCGGTTGGTCCACGGTGTCCTCCCGGGTCGGTGCGACCTCCCGCCGGCCGCGCGATCCGGACGAAAGGTACGCCTCCGGACGACCGGGTGAGAGGTGTCCGAGGTCCCTGCGATCACCGCGTCCAGGCGTGCACGGTGAGCACGGCGTCGGCGAAGGCGTCCGGGGCCTCGTAGGGCAGGGCGTGCCCGGCCTCGACGACGCGGTGCTCGTGCCGGCCGGTGAACATCGCCGCGTGGTCGGCGGTGCCGCCGGGCTTGAGGGTGTCGTCCGTCCCGTCGAGCGTCACCGCGGGCACCGTGACCGGCGGCCGCCGGGCCAGCCGGGCCTCGCGCTCCCCGTAGGCGGGGTCGCCGTCGGCGTTGCCGAGCGCGTGGCGGTAGGCGTGGACCACGACGTCGACGAAGTCGGGGTTGTCGAACGCCTCGGCGGTGCGGTCGAAGAGGGCGTCGTCGAACCGCCAGCGCGGCGACCACTGCTGCCACAGCATCCGGCACAGCTCTCGGCGGTGGGCGGCGAGGACACCGCGTCCGCGCTCGGTCTGCAGCAGGTGCTGGTACCAGACGGCGTGCTCGAGCCCGGGGGTCTGCGGCCGGCGCTGGGCCGCGACGTCGATGACGTCGTAGCTCGCCAGCGACACCAGGCCGGCCACGCGGTCGGGTCGGAGCACGGTGGCCACACAGGAGGCGAGGCCGCCCCAGTCGTACCCGGCCAGGATGGGTGCCTCGAGCGTCAGGGCGTCGAGCAGGGCGAGCAGATCGGATCCGAGTGCGGCCTGCTGCCCGCTGCGCGGTGTGGCGGGAGACCGGAACCGGGTCGGGCCGTGGCCGCGCAGCCAGGGACGGACGACGCGGGCGCCCTCCGCGGTCAGCAGCGGGACGACCTCGTCGTAGGCGTGCACGTCGTAGGGGAAGCCGTGGGTGAGCACGACGGGCCAGCCGTCGGCGGGCCCGTCGTCGAGGAGAGCGACGTCGAGGACGCCCGCGGGAACCGAGTGCATCCCTGCACTCTTCTCCGACCCACGTCGATCAGGCCCGACCGACCACCGTGTCGATCACCTCCCCGGGCCGCTCCGGGCAGGTCGTGCCGGACCATGCGATGTGCTGGTCGGGCCGCACGAGCAGCACCCCGGCCCCGAGCCGGTGCCGGAGGTCGTCGTCGAGCAGGGGTGCGACGGTGACCGGGACGCCGCGCCGGTCACAGGCGTCCCGCAGCGGGTTGCCGTCGTCCGCGGGGCCGGTGAGCACCGTGAGACCGGACCCGAGGGCGTCGTAGAGCGAGCGGCCGTCGGGCAGCCAGGCGTGGGGCAGCCGTTCCCCGGCGTGCGGGCCGCCCGCCACCACCGGTGAGTGGCGATGATCCAGGTCGAGCACGAGGTCGAGGGCGTGGAACTCGGCGGCCTTGGTCTGCTGGATCCGCCGGTGCGCCGCACGGCGGGCGGCGTCCCCGGCCGGGGAGTCGCTGTCGAGGTCGTCCGCGACGAGGTCGGTCGAGAGCGTGCGCATGTTCTCCTCGGCCGCTCGGATGACCCGGTCCTGCACCGGTCGCCGTTCCGCCTCGTAGCTCGCGAGCAGCCCCGGCCCGCCCCAGCCCTGCAGGACCGCGGCGAGCTTCCACCCGAGGTCCACCGCGTCGCCGATCCCGGTGTTCAGCCCGTGCCCGCCGAAGGGCGGATTGAGGTGCGCGGCGTCGCCGGCGAGGAACACGCGGCCGACGCGGAGCGTGTCGACGAGCTGCATCCGTGCGGTCCAGGGGTCGGTCGAGAGCACGGTGGCCTCCGTCGGCGCCCCGACGGCCGCGTCGACGAGCGCCGCCGCCTCCCGCTCCCCGGTCTCCCGGTCGACCCCGAACGCGATCATCCACCACGTGTCGTCGCGGTCGAGCGGCCCGAGCAGCGCCGGGGCGTCCCGGTTGACCGTCCAGTACTGCACCGCCGGGCCGAGCCCCACGCGGGCGGACAGCCCGGGGGCCCGCACGACCATGCCGAAGTTCGGCCGCAGCGCCCGTTCGCCGAGGTACGCGGCCCCGATCCGGTCGCGCACCACGCTGCGCGGTCCGTCGCAGCCGAGCACATAGTCCGCGGTGATCGTTCCGGCTCCGTCGGGCCCCTCGACGTGGACGGTCACGGCCTCGGCGGTCTGCTCGAGGTCGACGACGCGGGTGCCGAACCGCAGCTCCACCACGGGCAGCTCGTCGACGACCTCCCGCAGCAGCTCCTCGAGGACGAACTGCGGGGCCTGCTGTCCGACCTCGGGGAAGCGGTCACCCTGCGGAGCCAGGCCGAGCACACCCGTGAAGCGGGAGAGTTCCCGCCCGAGCAACGACGTGCAGAACACGACGTCGGTGGAGAACGCGGGCGAGAGCGGGGCGCGCTCGCGCAGACGGTCGGCGACGCCCCAGCGCCGCAGGTGCTCCATGGTGCGGACGTTGACGGTCTTGCACCGGGGTCGGGCGTGCGAGACCGTCCGCCGGGGTTCGACGACGACGCACGGGACGCCCCGACGACCCAGCTCGATCGCGGCGGCCAGTCCGACCGGGCCGCCGCCCGCGATCAGCACCGACGCAGTGCCGGCCACTCAGTAGGCCTCGGGCAGCAGGACGTCGGCCGGCGGGTTCTCCGGCCGGTACTTCCCGGCGCGCGCCCCCTCGTGGATCTCGTCCTGGGACAGCCCCTGGGCCCGCGCCTCCACGATCTTGTCGGGGTCGAACCACTCGCCGATCGGGTTCTCCGCGAACTCCCGGGCCGACCACATCCACTCCTTGGACGCCGCCCAGTCGCCGAAGCAGTCGTACTGGATCTCCACGCCGTTGCCCTCCGGGTCGGCGTAGTACATCGACATCGTCAGACCGTGGTCGAGGCACATGAACGGGGTGACTCCGTGCTCGCGCAGCCGCACGTAGTTGTCCAGCCACTGCCCGAAGGTCGCGTACTCGAACGCGGTGTGGTGCAGCCCGGCGCTGGTCGGCTTGTTCTCCGGGCGCGTGATCGCGGGGTGCGCGATGAGGGCGATCCGGTGGTTGGCCTCGTCGTTGGTCAGCCAGGCCGCGGTCTCGGCGTAGTGCACGGGCTGGAGCCCGCACACCAGGCCGTACCAGCGGACCATCTCGTCCAGTTTGAGGGTCAGGAACGTCGCGTGGTGCAGCTTCGGCGGGATGATCGGGACGGGGCGGGAGTCGGTCATGGCTTCTCCTGGCGGTCGAGGGTGGCGACCCAGTCGAGGACGGTGTCGAGGAACTGCTTCGGGGCGTGCTCGTGCATCGAGTGCGGCATGTCCGGGAACGAGCGGTAGTCGATGCGCCCGCCCGCGGCGGTGACGATCTCCCGGGCGCGCCGGGCCTGGTCGTCGGAGTAGGCGCCAGTCAGCCGGCCCGTGGTCGTGTCGACGGTGTGGAAGTGGTGGGTGAGCAGCACGGGCACCCGGACCTGCTCGAGCATCGTCACGTGGTCGCACGACGCCGTGGCGGTGCCGGAGACGAACGCCCGGCCCCACTCCGGGTCGTACTCGCGGAGGTTCTGCGGGGGCCCCGCGGTGGGGTCGGCGTCCTCGTCGGGCGGGAACATCGCCGGGAGGTGGCGGAGCATCTCCAGCGGGACCTCGCGGGGCATGGCGCGCAGCAGGCCGGGCCAGTCGCCGATCGACCACTGGTCGCCGAGCCACTTGTGCCAGACCCGGAAGATCGGTCCGACCGCCTGGTCGATGCCGTGCCCGAAGGCCGGGCGGACCTCGCTGGAGAACAGCGGCGGGTCCTCCCACACCGCGGCCCGGATCTGCCCGGGCTTGGCGTAGGCCGAGAGCCAGGCGGACAGGATGCCGCCGGAGGACATCCCGCTGACGAGCGTCTCCCGCCCGACGACGAGGTCGATGAACCGGACGAGGTCGTTGCCGAAGTTGTCCAGGGTGTAGCGGCCCGGGGTCCACGTCGAGCGGCCCTGCCCGCGCAGGTCGACGGCGTGGACGTGGAAGTGGTCGGCGAGCAGCGCCATGGCGGCCTCGTAGCCCCACCACGACTCGGACTGGCCCGGGATCAGCACCAGCGCGGGCAGCGACTCGTCGCCGGCGACCGCGTAGTTCATCCGGACCTCGCCGAGGTCGACGGTCCGCTCGGGGTAGGCGTGGGCGACGAAGGTGTCGGCGCGGTCGGCGGCCTCGAGGCGGGTCACGTCCGATCTCCCGGCACGAAGCGGTGCTGCATCTGTCCGACCCCGGCGACCCAGGTGACCAGCTCGTCGCCCTCGGCGAGGAAGCGCGGCGGGGTGCGGCCGGCGCCGATCCCGGCCGGGGTGCCGGTGAACACCACGTCCCCGGGCAGCAGGGTGACGATCGAGGAGAGCCGCGCGACGAGGTCGGGCACGGAGAAGACCATCGCGCCGGTCCGCCCTTTCTGGACGCTCTCGCCGTTGAGCAGGCAGCCCAGCTCCAGGTCGTCGGGGTCGAGGCCCGCGGCCCGGAGCTCGTCGACGCTGACGAGGGCCGGACCCGTCGGGGCGAAGCCGGGATAGGACTTGCCCATCCCGAACTGCGGGGGCGGGGCGGAGAACTGGGTGGTGCGGTCGGAGATGTCCTGGCCGACGGTCAGACCCGCGACGTGGTCCCAGCCCTGCTCGGCGGGGATGTCCCGCCCGCCGGTGGCGAGGACGGCGACGAGCTCGACCTCCCAGTCGACGTCGCCCGGCGACAGGGCGATGTCACCCTGCGGCCCGGTGAAGCTGGAGGCGTACTTGGTGAACACCAGCGGCGTCGTCGGGAGCTCCATGCCCGACTCCGCCGCGTGGTCGCGGTAGTTGAGGCCGACCGCGAAGACCTGCGGCGGACGCGGGGCGACCGGACCGAGGGCGCCGGGATCGAGCGGGACGGCGGCGGTCAGGTCGACCGCGTCGGCCCAGCCCCGGAACTCGGCCCACCGCCCGTAGACGGCCTGCGGATCGGGGGCGAAGCGGCCGTCGGAGATCTCCTCGACGTCGAGGCCACGCAGACCTCCGGACCTCT
Source organism: Actinomycetospora sp. CA-084318 (assembly GCF_050955885.1). Lineage (NCBI taxonomy): Bacteria > Bacillati > Actinomycetota > Actinomycetes > Pseudonocardiales > Pseudonocardiaceae > Actinomycetospora > Actinomycetospora sp. CA-084318. The sequence goes on along the minus strand of NZ_CP192098.1, from coordinate 4,382,484 downwards.
CGGGGTCGGGCTCCACCAGGGCCAGTCGGCCCGCGTGGTTGGCGATGCGCAAGGGGTGTCCTCCCTGGACGAGGGCGCCGCGGCCCTGGTGTGACCTGTGCCATCGCCGACGCTAGAGAGCTAACTTATAAGATGTCAACGGGCGCTAGGCTCGTGCCGGGCGTCGTCGGGAGGGGAGTGGCCGTGACCGCTGAGGTGGGTCGAGGTGTGCGGTCGGTGGCAGCACGGAAGGCCTCGGCGGTCGATCTCGTGCTGCACGAGATCCGGCGTTCGATCCTGAGCGGCGAGCTCCCGCCCGGACGTCCGTTCACGGTGCCGGCCCTGACCGAGCAGCTCGGTGTCAGTCACGTGCCCGTCCGCGAGGCCCTGCGCCAGCTGGAGGCCCAGGGGCTGATCGTGCTCAGCCCGTCGCGCAGCGCGACGGTGACCCCGCTGGACCCCGACGACCTCCGGGCCATCTACCGCCTGCGGATCACCGTGGAGCCTGAGCTCGCCGCGCTCTCGGCACCCGGCCGGACCGACGCAGCGATCGACGAACTCGACGGCATGGTCCGCGCGACGTTCGACCACGTGCTCGGCGAGGCGTTCTGGCAACCCCACCGCGACTTCCACGCCGCCCTCATCGAGCCGGCCGCGAGCGACTGGGACCGGCGGATGCTCACGCCACTCTGGGACGCCTCCGAGCGCTACACCCGGCTCGTCTTCGACCCGGTCGAGGCGCCGGACTCGTTCGCCGCCCACCGTGCGCACGCCCACGACGAGCTCGTCGACGCCGCTCGCTCCCGCGATCCCGAGCGGGTGCGCGCGGCCGTGCGCGAGCACCTGGAGAACAACCTCTCCACGATGCTGGCCCGCATGGCGGGCCTCGACCGCCCGTCGGCGGCGGCGACGGTGGAGCACGACGCCACGGCGTGAGGCCCGCGACGGTCTGGTCGAGGTGCTCGTCGCGCAGGAGGATGGCGGCGGATCGCGGCACGACGCAGTGGCGAGGAGACCGATGACCGCAACGGTGGGCCCGGCCGGATCGATCACCGGGCGCGGGATGACGATGAGCGACATGGTCGCCCGGGCGGCACGGCTGGAGCCGGACCGCACGGCCTTCGTCGACGCCCGGTCCCGACGGAGCTACCGCGAGGTCGACGACCGCGTGACGCGGCTGGGCGACGCGTTGACCGCCCGTGGTGTCGTCGCCGGGGACCGGGTCGCGGTGCTGGGACTCAACAGCACCGACGTCGTCGAGGCCTGGCTGGCGGCGCTGCGGGTCGGCGCGATCGCGGTGCCGGTGAACTTCCGGATGGTCGCCGACGAGGTCGCCTACGTGCTGACCGACAGCGGGGCCCGCGTGGTGCTCTGCGACGAGGCGTTCGTCCCGGTCGTCGACGACGCCCGTCGGGCCGCGCCCGACGTCACCGATGTCCTCGTCCTCGGCGAGGGACTCGACGCGGTGCTCGCCGAGGCGTCGGGGGCCCACCGGGAGCGGCCGGTGGACGACGAGGCGCCGGCCTTCATCATGTACACGTCGGGGACCACGGGTGCTCCGAAGGGTGCGGTGCTGACCCACCGCAACCTCTACCTGCACGCCTTCTGCTCGATGGCGACCCTCGGGCTCGAGGGCGACGACCGGGTGTGGATGTCGGCGGCACCCCTGTTCCACATCGCCGGGCTCTCCGGGATGCTGCCGGCGCTGATCACCACGGGAACGATCGTCATCCCGCCGTCCGGTGGGTTCGACCCTGCAGCCACGGTGGCGACCCTCGCCGAGGAGCGCGTCTCCTCCTGCTTCATGGTGCCGGCCCAGTGGCAGGCGATCTGCGCGCTGCCCGACCTCGCCGCGCACGACCTCTCCCGGCTGCGCCGCATCTCGTGGGGCGCCGCCCCGGCGTCGGACACGCTGCTGCGGACGATGATCGCGTCCTTCCCGCAGGCAGAGGTCTGCACGGCCTTCGGGCAGACCGAGTGCAGCCCGGTGACCACCTACCTGCGCGGCGAGGACTCGATCCGCAAGATCGGCTCGATCGGGACGCCCATGGTCGGCGTCGAGGTCCGCGTGGTCGACGACGAGATGACCGACGTCCCGCGGGGCACGGTGGGGGAGATCGTCTACCGCAGCCCGATGGTGATGACCGGGTACTGGAACAAGCCCGACGAGACCGCGGAGGCGTTCCGCGGCGGGTGGTTCCACTCGGGCGACCTGGTGCGCGAGGACGAGGACGGATACCTCTTCGTGGTCGACCGGCTCAAGGACATGATCATCTCGGGCGGGGAGAACATCTACTGCGCCGAGGTGGAGAACGTGCTGGCGGCGCACCCCAAGATCGCCGAGGTGTCGCTCATCGGCGTCCCGGACCCGAGGTGGGGCGAGACCCCGCTGGCGGTGGTCGTCCCGCGGGATCCGGACGACGCGCCGACCGACGCCGAGGTCGAGGCCTTCGCGCGCGAGCACCTCGCGGCGTACAAACGGCCCCGCCACGTCCGGTACGTGGACGCCCTGCCGCGCAACCCCGGGGGCAAGGTGGTCAAGAAAACCCTGCGGGAGCGCTTCACGCCGGAGGCCGACCCCGCCCGGTGACGGGCGGGCCGGCCCGGTCCTCATCCTGTGGGATCGATGTCGTCCAGCCAGCCGAGGAACGCCCGGCCGGTCAGGCCGCGGGCCGCCGTCAGGTGCTCACGGAGCTGTCCCATGAGCACACCCCGGGAGACCGGGTCGACCTCGAAGGCCGTGAGCACCCGGCAGATGGCGATCACCTCCTCGGCGTCCGTGACGCAGAGGCCCTCCCCCTGCAGGGAGGCCAGGTTGGCCAGGACGGAGCGCGCGACGACTCGGATCTGCTCCGCGGGTTCGGGTGCGATGTCGGCTCACCTCCGGCGAGGCGGTGGCCGGGCGCGGCGGAGCGCGATGGGGGAGGACGTGCCCGCGAGCGCGCCCGGCCGGTGTCGGATGGTCCGTCGGTAGGACGTCGCGGGCGACGGATCCGTCATGCGGCCGGGGCCGTGAGGTGGGTCACGGGCCGAGCGGGCCTCAGCCGGTCGCGGTGTCCCCGTAGGCGACCACCGAGAGGAACCGGATCGGCAGCTCGACCAGGTCGCGCGGGCCGTGGGCGCCCTCGCCGTCGAGCTGCAGCGCGTCGCCGGGCCGCATGGTGTACGAGGCGTCCCCGTGCCCGTACACCATGGCGCCCTCGAGCATGTAGAGCAGCTCGGTGCCGGGGTGCTGGAACAGGGGGAACTCCTCGCTGCGCTCGGTGAGCGTGACGAGGTGCGCCTCCATCCGCTTGTGCGGGCCGCGCAGGGCGCCGAGCAGGGTGTAGTCGTGTCCGACCCGGGTCCCGCGGGCGACGGTGCGGGCCCCGGCGCCGGCCGGGGTGAAGACCGCCTCCCGCGGGGTGTCCGCGTCGCGGAACAGGGCCGTCACCGGGACGTCGAGGGCCGCGGCGAGCCGGGCCACCGTCGTCAGCGAGCACGAGATCTGCGCGTTCTCGATCTTCGACAGCATCGCCTTCGACAGTCCCGTCCGAGCCGCCATCTCGGCGAGCGTCCACCCGGCGTCGGCCCGGATGCGGCGCACCTGGGCGCCGATGGCGCGCTCCAGGCGACCCTCCCCGTCGTCGGGGACCTCGACCTCGCGGGACAGCGGTCCCGACACGTCGCTCACCGCATCTGCCCCGCGCCGACGTACGGGTGCGGGCTCGTCAGCAGGTCGCCCTCGGCGAAGCGGGACAGCCGGAAGTCCGAGGCGGGGGTCTCGGGCACGGAGCTGACCCCGTCGACGACGAGGTCGGCCACCAGCCGTCCGACCTCCGGCGAGATCTTGAACCCGTGTCCGGAGAACCCGGCGGCGACGACGAGGCCGTCGAGGCCGTCGACCCGCGAGATCACCGGGTTGAAGTCGGGCGTCACGTCGTAGCAGCCGGCGTAGGTCGACGCGATCGACGCGTCGACCAGGCCCGGGAAGCGGGTCCCGACCTTCTCCACGGCGGCGTCGAGGGCCTCCGGCGTCGCCTGGTTCGAGTACCGGTCGGGATCGGCGGGCTCGAGCGTGCCGAGGTCGGAGTTGCCGACGAGCAGCTCCGCGGACACCCGCTCGTAGCGGACGTACTGCAGCGACACGAGGTCGGAGAAGACCGGGACCTCGCCGAGGTCCTGCCCCGGGTCGACCAGCACGAGCGACTCCCGGTGCACGGTGATCGGCAGGTCGACCCCGTGCTCGGCGAGCAGCGGCACCGACCACGGGCCGGCCGCGAGCACCACGGTGTCGGCCTCGAGGACCTCCCCGTCCGAGCAGCGCACGCCGGTCACCCTGCCGTTCCCGACGACGAGCCCGGTCACCAGGGTGCCCTGGCGCAGGCGCGCCCCGACACGGCGGGCGGCGCCGGCGAAGCCCTGGGCGGTGCGGTAGGCGTCGCCGTACCCGCCGCGCTCCTCCCAGGCGAAGGACCCGAAGGGCTCCAGGTCGGCGACCGGCCACAGCTTGGCGACCTCGGTGTGGTCGATGTCCTCGGTGCGCACGCCGACCGCGCGCTGGTCGGCCATCGAGGCGTGCAGCGCGGGCACGTTCTCCGGCCCGACGCCGACCACGTAGCCGATGCCGAAGAACCCGACGTCGACGCCGAGCACGTCCTCGGCGTGCTCGAACGTGTCGAGCGACCGGGTCGCCATGGCGGCGAGCGAGGAGACCCCGTAGTGGCACCGGACCACGCCCGAGGACTTCCCGGTGCCCCCGGAGCCGACCGTCGAGCGCTCGACGATCGTCACGTCGGTGATCCCGCGGCGGGTGAGCGCGTACGCGGTGGCGCAGCCCTCCAGGCCGCCCCCGACGACGATGACCTCAGGCATGTCCACTCCCGGGAATCCAGTTCGTACCAGCCAGAGGTACCCGCGCCATCGCCGCCGCCTCGACGGTCAGGGCGACGAGGTCCTCGGGCTCGAGGTGGCGCAGGTGCGCCTTGCCGCAGGCGCGGGCGATCGTCTGCGCCTCCATCGTCAGGACCCGCAGGTAGTTGGCGAGCCGGCGCCCGCCCTCGACCGGGTCGAGCCGGGCCGCGAGCTCGGGGTCCTGGGTGGTGATGCCGGCCGGGTCGCGGCCGTCCTGGAAGTCGTCGTAGCACCCGGCCGCCGAGCCGAGCGCCTCGTACTCGGCGGCGTAGCGGGGGGCGTTGTCGCCGAGCGCGATGAGCGCCGCGGTGCCGATCGCGACCGCGTCGGCGCCCAGCGCCATCGCCTTCGCGACGTCGGCCCCGGAGCGGATGCCGCCGGAGACGATCAGCTGGACGCCGTGGCGGTGCAGCCCCAGCTCCTGCAGCGCCCGCGCGGCCTGGGGGATCGCGGCGAGGGTGGGGATGCCGACGTGCTCGATGAACACGTCCTGCGTCGCGGCGGTGCCCCCCTGCATGCCGTCCACGACGACGACGTCCGCGCCGGCGGCGACCGCGAGCTTGACGTCGTAGTAGGTGCGGGTGGCGCCGACCTTGACGTAGACCGGCTTCTCCCAGTCGGTGATCTCGCGCAGTTCGAGGATCTTGATGGCGAGGTCGTCGGGCCCGGTCCAGTCGGGGTGCCGGCAGGCGCTGCGCTGGTCGATCCCGGCCGGGAGCGTGCGCATCCCGGCGACCCGGTCGGAGATCTTCTGGCCGAGCAGCATCCCCCCGCCGCCGGGCTTCGCGCCCTGCCCGAGGACGACCTCGATCGCGTCGGCCTTGCGCAGGTCGGTGGGGTTCATGCCGTAGCGCGAGGGCAGGTACTGGTAGACGAGGTGCTTGGACTCGCCGCGCTCCTCGGGGGTCATGCCGCCGTCGCCCGTCGTCGTGGACGTGCCGACCTCGGAGGCCCCGCGGCCGAGCGCCTCCTTGGCCTGCGCGGACAGGGCCCCGAAGCTCATCCCGGCGATCGTCACCGGGGTCTGCAGGTGCAGCGGGTACCGCGCGTTGCGGTCGCCGAGGACCACGTCGGTGTCGCAGCGCTCGCGGTAGCCCTCGAGCGGGTAGCGCGACATGGAGGCGCCCAGGAAGAGCAGGTCGTCGAAGTGCGGGACGGCGCGCTTGGCGCCCCACCCGCGGATGTCGTAGACGCCCGTCTCGGCCGCGCGCTGGATGTCGTCGATGACGCCGCGGCTGAAGGTGGCCGATTCCCTGAGTGCCATCAGTAGCTCTCCGAGTGCTCGCTGGTGAAGTGGTAGAGCCGTCGGGCGGAGCCGTAGCGGCGGAACTCGCCCGGATCGTGGTCCAGCCCCGCCGCGGCGAGCAGTTCGGCCAGCTCGGCGCGGTGCTCGTCGCGCATCGGTTTCTCCACGCAGTCCGCGCCGAGCTCGCCGACCCGTCCGCGCACGTAGAGGCGCGCCTCGTAGATCGAGTCGCCGAGCCCGTCGCCGGCGTCGCCGCAGACCACGAGGCGTCCGGCCTGGGCCATGAACGCGCTCATCGGGCCGACCGACCCGCCGACGACGATGTCCACGCCCTTCATCGAGATGCCGCAGCGCATGGAGGCGCAACCCTCGATGACGAGCAGCCCGCCGTGCGCGGTGGCGCCGGCCGACTGCGAGGCGTCCCCGGTGATCCGGACGGTCCCGGACATCATGTTCTCGGCCAGCCCGGTCGCGGCGTTGCCGTGGACGGTGACCGTGCCGCCGTCGTTCATGCCGGCGCAGTAGTAGCCGACGTGCCCGTGCACGTCGACCGCGATGCCGGTGTCGATCCCGGCGGCCACGGCGTGCGCGCCCTCCGGGTGGAGCACCTCGTAGCTCTTGACGGTCGGGTCGTGGAGCTCGGCGTTGAGGGCGCGGACCCCCGTCGTCGTGAGGTCGAAGGTCATCGTCTCCATGCGTAGACCTTTCCGGGCTCGGGCTCGTAGAGGCGGGCGTGCTCGATGCCGGGCAGCGGCGCGAGCGCGCGGAACTCCGAGGCCATCGCCACCCAGGCGTCGGTCTCGGCGATGACGGCGGGCTTGCAGGCGATCGGGTCGCGGACCACGGCGAACCCGTCGGCGCTGGTCACGAGCAGGGTGTAGAAGCCGTCGAAGGTCTCGCGCAGGGCGAGCAGGGCCTTCTCCAGGTCCTCGCCCTGCGCCAGGCGCGAGGCGACGAAGCGGGCACCGACCTCGGAGTCGTTCTCCGAGTCGAACTCGACGCCCTGCCGGACCAGCTCGCGACGGATCGAGGCGTGGTTGGAGAACGAGCCGTTGTGCACCAGGCACTGGTCCGGGCCGACCGAGAAGGGGTGGCAGCCCTCCGCGACCACGGCCGACTCGGTCGCCATCCGGGTGTGCGCGAGGCCCTGCCAGCCCTGCGCGTCCGCCAGACCGTAGGTGGTGGCGAGGGTGCGGGGGTGTCCGACGCCCTTGTAGACGGTGAGGTCGCGCCCCGACCCGACCACGGTCGCCGTCGGGAACGCCTCCCGGACCCGGGCGACCAGCACGTCGACCGGCTCGGGCGCGGCGACGATCGTGGTGTCGCCCGCCCGGCTCACGTGGGCACCGGGCAGGGCCCCCGTGTCGGCGTCCGGCGGCAGCAGGACGGACACGGCCGCGTGGCCCTCCGGCACGCGTCGCCGGTCGCCGTAGACCGCCACACCCGCGGAGTCCGGGCCGCGTTCGACGACCCCGCACAGCATCGACTCCAGCAGCCGCCCGAGCTGCGGGTGCAGCCCCGGGTCACGCAGGTGGAGCCCGACGATTCCGCACATCTGCAACTCCCTAGAAAGCGGTGAGGTAGCGGTCGTGCTCCCAGGAGCCGACCGTGCCGTGCCAGTCGAGGAACTCCTCGCGCTTCAGCGTGGCGAAGTACTCGGCCACGCCGGGCCCGGCCGCGTCCAGCGCCTTCCCGACGACGGCGTCGGCCCGGAGGGCCTCGACCGCGTGCAGCAGCGTCGGCGGCAGCTCGGGGCGCTCGTCGGGGGCGTCGGGTTCGAGCTGCCGGTCGATGCCGTCGAGCCCGGCGGCGAGGGCGACGGCGAGCGCGAGGTACGGGTTGGCCGCGCCGTCGCCGCCGCGCAGCTCCACGCGGTGACCGTCGGGAACGCGGACGAGGTGGGTGCGGTCGTTGCCGCCCCAGGTGGCGCGCCGCGGCGACCAGGTGGCGCCCGAGCGGGTACTGGTGGCGCCGGTGCGCTTGTAGGAGTTCACCGTCGGCGCGAGCACCGCCTGCATCCCGGGGGCGTGCTCGAGCAGGCCCGCGAGGAAGCGGTAGGCCAGGTCGGACAGGCCGTGGCCGCGCCCGTCGGCGTCGTCCGGGAACCGCGACGAGCCGTCCGACCACAGCGAGAGGTGCAGGTGCATCCCCGAGCCCGTGCGGTCGGCGAACGGCTTGGGCATGAAGGTCGCCGTCATCCCGCGCTGCTCGGCGAGCATCGAGATCAGGTACCGCGCGGTGATCACGCGGTCGGCGGTGGTCAGCGCGTCGGCGTAGGCGAAGTTCTGCTCGAACTGGCCGTTCGCGTCCTCGTGGTCGTTGGCGTAGTTGCCCCAGCCCAGGGCGTTCATCGCGGTGGAGACCGCGGTCAGGTGGTCGTACATCCGGGTCAGCCCGCGGGCGTCGTAGCAGGGGCGCACCCCGTCGTCGAGGACGTCGGCGGGACGCAGCCCGCCGTGCTCGTCGCGCGCGACCAGGAAGTACTCCACCTCGGCGCCGGCCATCAGCTCCAGGCCGGCGGCCTTCGCGAGCATCGCCTTGAGCAGGACCCGCGGCGCGTACGGCCAGGGGCGGCCCTCCACGTGCGGGTCGCAGTGCACGAGCGCGAGGCCCTCGCGGACCCAGGGGAGCGGGGTGTAGCTGGCGACGTCCGGGATCGCGATCAGGTCCGGGTCGCACGGTTGCTGGCCGATCGCCCCCACCGCGTAGCCCGCGAACCCGACCCCCTCGCGCTCCAGCTCGTCGGCGCACTCGACCGGCACCAGCTTCGCGCAGGGCTTGCCGGTGAGGTCGACGAACAGCGCGAGCAGGAAGCGGGTGCCGTCCGCCGCCGCGCGTTCGGCGAGGCTCGCCGGAGCGGCCAGCGCGGTGCGGGACCCGTCGGTCCGGGGGTCGGTGACCGTCATGAGGGCTCCTCGGCGCATCGATGATATCTCGTTGAGAAACACCGTCTCGCATCAGGAGACCATCGTGGTTGCCGGCGTGTAAAGCCCGCCCCCGGTTGTCGGGACGCTCCAGCGGGGAACAGGAGTCGGAGACGGGTTCAGTAGGCGAGAGAGGCGGTCCGTCAGTGTCCGAGATGGTCGAACGGTCCGGGCTGCAGGTCGACGAGGACCTGCGGGCCTTCGTGGAGGACGAGCTGCTCGCGCAGGTCGAGATCACCCCCGAGCAGTTCTGGTCGACCCTGGCCCGCCTGCAGGAGCAGTTCGCGCCGCGGATCGCGATGGCGCTGGCGGAGCGCGACGACCTGCAGGGGAAGATCGACGCCTGGCACGCCGAGCACGGCGCCGGTGCGCGGGACGACTACGAGACGCTGCTGACCGAGCTCGGCTACCTCGAGCCGGAGCCGTCGAGCGTCCCGACGATCGACGTCGACCGGGTCGACCCGGAGATCGCCGAGGTCCCCGGACCGCAGCTGGTGGTGCCGTCGACGAACGCCCGGTTCGCGCTCAACGCCGCGAACGCCCGGTGGGGTTCGCTGTTCGACGCGTTCTACGGCACCGACGCCCTGCCCCAGGACCACGAGCTCGCGAAGGGCTACGACGAGAAGCGGGGCGCCCAGGTCATCGAGGCCGCCGACCGCCTGCTCGACGAGCTGTTCCCGCTCGAGCGCGGTAGCCACGCCGACGTGACGGCCTACCGCCCCTCGACCGAGGGCCTGGTCGCCGACACCGCGGACGACTCCGTCGCGCTCGCCGACCCCTCGTCGTTCGCCGGCTTCAACGCCCCGGACGGCGACGGACGGGGCAGCGTGCTCCTGGTCCGCAACGGCCTGCACGTCGACCTCGTGATCGACCCGTCGACGCAGGTCGGCCGCCAGCACCACGCGGACGTCTCCGACGTCGTGCTCGAGTCGGCGGTGACCACGATCGTCGACCTCGAGGACTCGGTCGCGACCGTCGACGGGGAGGACAAGGCACTGGCCTACCGCACCTGGCTCGGACTGATGACCGGCGACCTCGTCGCCGAGTTCTCGAAGGGCGGCGAGACCGTCACCCGCCGGGTCAACCCGGACCGGGAGTACACCGCCGCCGACGGGTCGGCGCTGACGCTGCCGGGCCGCTCGCTCATGCTGGTCCGCACCTGCGGGCACCACATGACGACGAACGCGGTGCTCACCGCCGACGGCGAGGAGACCGCCGAGGGCGTCGTCGACGCGCTCGTCTGCGCGGTCGCCGCGCTCTACGACCTGCGGGGCCTCGGCCCGCACACCAACTCGCGCGCCGGCAGCGTCTACATCGTCAAGCCCAAGCAGCACGGGCCGGCGGAGGTCGCGCTGACCGTCGAGCTGTTCGCGGCGGTCGAGGAGGCCCTCGGCCTCGGGACGAACACGCTCAAGATCGGCATCATGGACGAGGAGAAGCGGACGACGGTCAACCTGTCGGCCTGCATCGGCGCGGCCGCGCACCGCGTCATCTTCGTCAACACGGGCTTCCTCGACCGGACCGGCGACGAGATCCACACCTGCTTCGCCGCGGGCCCGGTGCTGCGCAAGGGCGACATGAAGTCGACGACCTGGCTGCAGACCTACGAGGACCGCAACGTCGACGTCGCGCTGGCCGCCGGGTTCGAGCACCACGCGCAGGTCGGCAAGGGGATGTGGGCCAAGCCCGCCGCGATGGCCGAGATGCTGGAGCAGAAGATCGGCCACCCGAAGGCCGGGGCGAACACGGCGTGGGTGCCCTCGCCGACCGCGGCGACGCTGCACGCCCTGCACTACCTGCGCACCGACGTGCACGCGATCCAGGAGGAGATCTCGAAGCGGGAGACGGCGGATCGTCGGGACCTGCTGGAGCTCCCGCTCACCGACGCGAGCACGCTGTCGCAGGACGACGTGCGCCGGGAGCTGGAGACCAACGCCCAGTCGATCCTCGGCTACGTGGTGCGCTGGGTCGGCATGGGGATCGGCTGCTCGACGGTGCCCGACCTCGACGGGGTGGGGCTGATGGAGGACCGCGCGACGCTGCGCATCTCCAGCCAGCTCATCGCGAACTGGCTCGAGCACGGGGTCGTCGACGCCGACACCGTCCGCGCGACGTTCGCCCGCATGGCCGAGCTGGTCGACGAGCAGAACGCCGGCCAGGACGGCTACCCGCCCATGGCGCCGGACCTGGACGGCAGCGAGTCGTTCCAGGCCGCCCTCGAGCTGGTCTTCTCCGGCGGCACCGAGCCGAACGGCTACACCGAGCGTGCACTCACCCAGTGGCGGCGCAAGGCCAAGGCCCACGCCTGACGCCGGGGTCGCCCGACCCGCCGGAGTGCTCCCGGCGGGTCAGGTGTCCCGATCCGCGACGAAGGCGGCCGCGGCTCGGACGTAGCGCCGGTAGCCGTCGAGGGCGAGCGGGACGGCCGCCGCCACGAGGCGGAGGTCGACGCGCACGTACTCGTGCACGAGGACGTTCCGCATCCCGATCGACGGCAGCAGGTCGTCGCGCAGGGTCTCGTCGATCAGCCCGCACTCCGCGGCGAGCAGGAACGAGTCGCGGTACGACGTCGCCGTGCGGTGCAGCACGGCCCCGACGACGTGCTCGTTGACCGACGTCGCGAGCTCGACGAGCTGGGTGAGCACCCGCTCCACGGCGTACCGGCTCCGCGCGTCGTGTTCGAGGTCGCCGATCGGGAAGCGCTCGAGGTCGTCGAGCAGCCGGGACATCGTCGTCAGCCGGATCTCGACGACGGAGGGGTCGAGGCGTCGAGGGCTCACCGCCGCCCGGCCAGACGCTCGAGGGAGCTGCGGCGCAGCCATTCGGTGCTCAGACGCTCGCCGCTCGCCCGGAGCTGTTCGCGGACGAAGCCGCCGTCCTCGGACTCGTAGAGCGGCTCCCCGGGGACCAGGGCCTGCTGGCGGGCGACCGGCCCGGCGCGGTCGAGGTCCAGCACGTCGACGTCGTCGAAGCCGGTCATCGCGGTGAGGGTGTCCACGACGGCGAGGAGGTCGAGCCGGGTCCCGCGCCGGGCCGCGACCGCGACGTCGAGGTCGTGCGCGTCGGGGTCGCCCCGCTCGGCGCTGCCGAAGACGACGACGAGGGCGAGCCCGAGGTCGTCGGCCACCCGGGCGAGGTCGCCCGAACGCTCCGCGTCGCGCAGTGCGGCGAACGCGTCGGCCGGGGTCGTCATGGGCTCAGTGTGCCCGAGCGTCCGACCGTCAGCGGTCGTAGTCGACCGCGACCTCCGGGGTGGTCGGGCGGGACTGGCAGGTGAGGACCCGCCCGGCCGCGACCTCCTCGGCCGAGAGCGCGTAGTTCTGCTGCATGTGGACGCTGCCGCAGGTCACCGTGGCCACGCACGTGCCGCATATGCCGCCCGCGCACAGGTAGGGCGCGTCGACCCCCGCGGCGAGGGCGCTCTCGAGCAGCGACGCCGTGCCGGTGCTCGCGACCTCGGTGGTCTCGCCGTCCCGGGTCACCGACACGGTCGCGGGGACGATGTCGCCGAGGTCGGCGGCCTCGTCGTCGGGTGCGACGAAGAGCTCGCGACGGACGTCGGTGACGCCGTGCTCGCGCAGGACGGGCTCGAGATCGTCGAGCATGGCGACCGGGCCGCAGAGGAACCACGCCGCGTCGCGCAGCGCCGGGTCGCCCAGGTGCTCCACGAGCCGGGCGGCGTCGAGCCGGCCGGGCACGACCCGTCGTCGGGAAGAATCCTCCCGGGACCGGTGGTGGACCACCGTGAGTCGACCCTCGTAGCGGCGCTCCAGCATCGCGAGCTCGTCGGCGAACATCGTGTGCTCGGCGTCGCGGTTGGCGTAGAGCAGCGTGGCGCGCGAGCGCGGCTCGGCGTCGAGCGTGCTCGTCAGGATCGAGATGACCGGCGTGATGCCGCTGCCCGCCGCGACCGCGGCCACGTGGCGGGCGTTCCGGCGGTCGGTGTCGACGGTGAACGAGCCCGCGGGCGGGGTCACCTCCAGCTCGTCCCCGGCCCGCAGCTCGTCGTTCGCCCAGGTGGAGAAGCGTCCGCCCGCGACCCGGCGCACCGCGATCCGCAGGACCCCGGAGCCGGCGGCGGTGCAGATCGAGTAGTTCCGGCGGACGGGTCCGCCGTCGATCGTCGCGGCGACGGTGACGTGCTGGCCGGGGCGGAAGCGGAAGGCCTCCCGCAGCTCGTCGGGAACGGCGACGGTGATCGACACGGCGTCCGGGGTGAGCCGGCGGACCTCCTCGACGCGCAGCCGGTGGGGGAGGCGCGGGAGGTCGGCGTCGCGGTCGTAGGTCGAGATGATGCTGCGCCAGGCGCGGTACTCGGAGGCGGAGAGCTCCGTGCCCCAGGCGGTGGTGATCGGGACGTCCCGCTCGAGGAAGTCCGACTCCGAGCGCCGCCAGACCTGGACGTAGCGGTAGAACGGGATCGTCGGGTGGATGTGATGGACCAGGTGGTAGTTCTGGTAGAGGAACAGCGGGTTCATCACGCGCTCCCAGCCCACGCGGATGCGGGTGGCGTGGAAGCGGTCGGACTGCGCGGTGGCCGTCAGGTCGTGGTGCGGGAGCCAGTCGAACCACCAGACGAGGATGCCGACGCCGATCCGCTGCGGGATCAGGTAGATCATCAGCAGTTCCCAGCCGTGTCCGGTGAGCGCGAGCGTCACGAAGCCGCCGACGACCACCGCGAACACGACGGCCTGCTCGGCCAGCTCCGCCCGCGGTCGGCCGGGGATGCGGGGCGCGTAGAAGCGCAGGTACCAGAGGTCGAGGGTCATCCAGCGCAGCGGCCACTGCCAGGACGGCCCGGCCGAGGACCAGGCGTCGGGGTCGGTGGCGACGTCGTCGTTGGTGTTGCGGTGGTGCTCGATGTGCAGGAAGCGCACGAGCGGGAACGCCGCCCACGCGACGACGAACGGCATGGCGAGCCGTCCGAGGACCTCGTTGACCCGGCGGGACCGTCCGCCCGCGAGATGGATGGTCTCGTGTAGCACCGTGAACATCGTGAACGTGACGATCGCGTGCACGGGGATCGTCACGGCGTAGCGCCACGGGTTCTCACCGGCCAGCACCCACCACGTCGCGCCGAGCCAGGCCGCGAGCGACCCGACGAACAGGGCGAGCGTCGGCAGCGCCACCACGGGCATCGGCACGCGGGGGTGGGGGACCCCGCGACGGATCGCGCGGGACTCCTCCTCGCTGAGCACCCGGCCCTCGTCGGCAGGCTCCGCGGTCGTCGTCATGGTGTCGGATCGTTGACAGAATCGGTCGCTATGTCAACGGCGTTGTCGTCTGGCTCGGTTCTGTAAGGTCGGGTTCATGACGACGGGCGGCTCGTTCCGCGAGGACACGCGGGCCGAGCTGCTCGCCCGCCTGCTCGACGCCGCCCGCGAGCTCACGACGGCCCGGGGCTGGTCGGCGGTGACGATGGGCGCGGTCGCCGGGCGGGCCGGGATCAGCCGGCAGCACCTCTACAACGCGATCGGCACCAAGCGCGAGCTCGGGGACGCGCTCGTCGCCCGCGAGACCGACGCGTTCCTCGCCGTCGTGTGCCGGGAGCTCCGGGTGCACCCGGACGACCTCGTCGCGGGGGTGGTCGCCGGGGTGGTCGGCGCCCTGGAGTTCGGCGCGTCGAACGACCTGCTCAAGGCGATCCTCACCGCCGACACGGGGGAGAGCCTGCTGCCGGTGGTGACGGCGCGGCCCGAGGTGGTGCTCGACCGCGGCGTCGCGGTGATCGCGGCCGAGCTCGCGGCCCTGCACGGGGACGACCCGGAGCTGCCGCGGCTGGCGGACGCCGTCGTCCGGCTCGTCATCAGCCACGCCACGCAGCCGACCGGTCCGGATCTGGCGGCGGTCCAGGCGCGGTGGCTGGCGGAGGGCTTCACGCGGCGCGTTTGAGGCCGGGGTCCGAGCGTCGACCTGGGGCCGTGAGCGGCGACGACTACGTCCACTGGCAGGACGTCACCACCCGGTGGAACGACAACGACACCTACGGGCACCTGAACAACGTGGTGCACCACGACCTCATGGACAGTGTGGTCAACCGGTGGATGATCGAGCACGGTTGCCTCGACCCGCACCACGGCGACACCGTCGGCCTCGTCACGCAGGTGCACTGCGAGTACCGGGCGCAGGCGGGCTTCCCCGACGTCGTGTCGGTCGGTCTGCGGGTCGGCGAGCTGGGGCGCACGAGCGTCCGCTTCGAGGTCGGCATGCGCCGCGGCGACGGCGAGCTGTTCTTCGAGGGCACCTTCACCCAGGCGTTCGTCGACCGCGCCAGCGAGGAGACGGTGCCGATCGAGGGCGAACGGCGGGCGGCGCTGGAGACGCTGCAGCGAGGCTGACCTCGGCAGGAGGGCTTGACGCGGGCGTGTCCACGCGTAACAGTTAACCACGTGGTTCACCATCAGTTCGCGGCGCTCGCCGACCCGACCCGCGTGGCGTTCGTCGAGCAGCTCGCGCGCGGGCCGGTCGCGGTCGGCGACCTCGCGACGCCGACGGCGATGTCGCTGCCCGCGGTGCTCAAGCACGTCCGGGTGCTCGAGGAGGCCGGGCTCGTGACGACCGTCAAGCGCGGGCGGGTGCGCGAGTGCCGGCTGCGCGAGGACGCGCTCGTCGAGGTGGCCACGTGGACCGCACACCAACGGGCGCTCTGGTCGAGCCGACTCGACGCCCTCGGCACCCTCCTGGAGGAGACATGACCACCGCCCCGCTGATGTCGTTCGACCTGGACCGCACCTACGCCGCGCCGCCCGAGAAGGTCTGGGACGCGTTCGCCCGTGCCGACCTGCTCGAGCGGTGGGTGTGCCCCGACCCGGAGTGGCTGGTGTCGAGCTGCGAGGTCGATGCACGCGCCGGTGGCGGCTACCGCATCCGCTTCGGTCCCCGCCCCGCCGGCGACGACTACCGGGAGACGGCCACCTACGAGGTGTTCGAGCCGGTCACGCGCCTGGTGATGGACACCCTGACCGCCGGGGAGGACATGTCCGAGCGGTCCCGGGTCACGGTGCGGCTGCTGCCGGTCGAGGGCGGGACGCGGCTCGAGCTGACCGTCGACGGTCTGTCCGGGGAGGCGGCGGTCGAGGGTCTGCGGACCGGCTGGCAGTGGTGCCTGGAGGGCCTCGCCGGTCTGGTGGATGGTTCCTGACGACGGGTCGGGGCTCCGCTCCAGGTGGCAGGAAAGCGTCGTTGCTGGCGTCCAGTGACAGCTGTGCCGCATCGTCGCAGGTAGCGGGCTCGGTTCGGCCGAGATTGTCGGGGGGCGCTGCTAGCTTGCGAACATGAGTTCTAACAAGGCGGTGGACCCGGTCAGCGCGGAGCTGACCGCGTTGCTCACGCGCCTCGCCGAACTCGCCGAGCTCCCCACCGACCCGGAGTCCGATGGTGGTGCGGCGTGCATCGACCGGATCGCCCTGCTCGAACGCGCCCGGTCGGCGGTGGCGGCGGCGCAGCACACCGCGATCGTCGGCCTCGGCCGCGCCCAGGTCGAAGAGCAGATCCAGCTGATCGCCGAGGGCCGGTTGGACCCGGAGAAGCTCGGCCGCGGGATCGCCGACCAGATCGCGTTGGCCGCGCACGTCTCCCCCTACGTCGGAGACCGCCGGCTCGGGGTCGCGCGGGCGCTGGCGAGTGACCTGCCCTGTACCCGGGCGCTGCTGGTGGCCGGGCGGATCTCGGAGCAGCTCGCCGAACACATCGTCTCCACCACGTCGCATCTCGATCAGGAGCTGCGGGCGGTGGTGGACAAGCAGATCGCCGAGACCGGGCTGGAGGACATGAGCCGTAAGCAGGCCGAGGCGGCGGTCAAGAAACTCGCCTACGAAGCCGACCCGCAAGGGTTCACCGACCGCGCCCGGAAAGCCCGCAAAGACCGGCGGGTCACGCTACGCCCGGCCCCGGACACCATGAGCGTCCTCTCGGGCCTGCTGCCGGTCGAGCAGGGTGTCGCCTGCATCGCCGCACTCCGGACATACGCCGACTCGTTGATCGCGACCGGGGACACCGACGACCGCACCCGCGACCAGATCATCTGTGAGTGTCGCCGACACCCTGGTCGAACGCCTCACCGGACAGGTCTACGCCGAGGACGTCGACGTCGAGGTCGGCATCGTGCTCCCGGTCGACGCGCTCGTCGACCCGCAGAGCTCCGCCACCGCGGAACTGGTCGGGCACGGGCCGCTCCCGGCCGGGATCGCCACCGACCTGCTGCGCCTGACCGCCGGGAAACGCTGGTGGCGCCGGTTGTTCGCCCACCCCGCCCACGGCACCCTCGTCGGCGGCGACCCCACCCGCCGGTTCTTCGACGGCGTCCTCGCCAAACTCATCGCGCTCCGCGACCACGGCGCCTGCCGCGACCCCTTCTGCGGCGCCCCGATCCGGCACATCGACCACATCGCCGGCGCCAGAGTCGGCGGTCCGACCAGTCTCGGGAACGGCCGCGGGAACTGCGTGCGCGGGAACCTGCTCAAAGAAGTCCCCGGCTGGCACGTCCACCTCATCCACGACGGCCTCGACGACCACCCCCACACCGTCCGGACCACCACCCCCACCGGACACACCTACACCAGCCGAGCCGGACCATGACCGGCTCGGACGGATGCGGCTCAGACCTCCCGCGCGAGCATGTCGCGGATGCCCTGGTCGATGAACGCGGTGTCGTCGGGGTTCTCCCCGCCGCCCGCGAAGTGCCCCCACACCCCGGGGATCACCCGGACCTCGCCGTGCGGGATGTGCTGCGAGGCCCACTGCTCGTCCTCGGGCGGGAAGTACAGGTCCTTCTCGGCCGGCATCGCGAGGAGCGGGCACCGGATCGAGTTCAGCGCCGCGACCGTGTCACCCCCGAAGCCGGGCGTCTGCCCCACGTCACCGTGGAACCACGTCCAGATCATGGCCAGCAGGTTGTTCGGGTCGCGCTCGTCGAGGAAGAACGCCTCCCAGAACCCGATCAGGAAGTCCTCGAGGGAGGAGAACCCGAGGCGCCGCCACTCCTCCTGCCAGTAGAACGCCTGGGAGAACCCCCACCCGGCGTAGACCCGGGCGAACGCCCGCAGGCCCGTCGTGGGCCACGCGTCGTCGCGGTACCAGCCGCCGGCGAACGCCGCGTCGGCCCGCAGGGCGGCGGAGATCGACTCGAGGAAGACCCGATTGTGCGGGGCGGTCACGCTCGACCCGCAGAACGGCACGGCCCGCTGCACCATCTCGGGGTGGCTCACGGCCCACTGATAGGTCTGGCCCGCGCCCATCGACCAGCCCGTCACCAGCGGCAGCGTCCCGATCCCGAAGTGCTCGGTGACCAGACGGTACTGGCACTCGACCTGGTCCTGGAAGGTCACGTGCGGGAAGCGGGCCCGGTCGTAGGGCGGCGGGGTGTTGCTCGGTGAGGAGGACAGCCCGTTGCCGAGCATGTTCGGCACGATGATGAACCACTCGTCGGGGTTCAACGCCTTGTCCGTGCCGATGAGCCACTCGTTGTCGGTGTGTCGGCCGGAGAACCACGTCGGGTAGACGATCGCGTTGCTGCGGTCGGCGTTCAGCGTCCCGTAGGTCTTGTAGGCCAGTCGGGCGTCCCGCAGCGTCGCGCCGTGCTGCAGGACCACGTCGCCGAGGTCGAACACCTCGAAGTCGGTCGGGGCGGGCATCGGGCCTCCTCAGCTCGCGGTGGCGCACTGGCCACGGTCGACCCGTGCGGGACCGTCGTGGCCGGGTCGGATGTCGACGTCGAAGATGCCGGTCGGGACGTAGAGCGAGCAACAGGCGTTCGGGATGTCGACGATGCCGCTGACCCGCCCCTCGATCGGCGCGGCGCACAGGATCAGGTAGGCCTGCTCGCCGGTGTAGCCGAACTGCGTCAGGTAGTCGATGGCCTGCAGGCACGCGCGGCGGTAGGCGATCGTCGCATTCATGTAGTGCTGGTCGCCGGCCTCGTCGACGGAGATGCCGATGAAGGACACGAAGTCGTCGTAGCGGGGCTCGTGCCGGCCGGGCTGGAAGATCGGCATCGTCGCCTTGTACTTCGCGACGCCGTCCTTGATGAGGTCGACGTGGACGTCGACGTAGCCGCCCATCTCCACGGCCCCGCAGAAGCTGATCTCGCCGTCGCCCTGGGCGAAGTGCAGGTCGCCGATCGAGAACTTCGCGCCCGGGACGTAGACGGGGTAGAGCACCCGGGAGCCGATCGAGAGGTTCTTGATGTCGACGTTGCCGCCGTGCTCCCGCGGCGGGACCGTCCGGGCCGCCTCCCGCGCCGCCCGCTCCAGGTCGCTCCCGGCCAGGGTGCCGAGCAGGGCGTGCTCGGGCAGCGGGGGCAGCGCGAGCGGCGGGACGCGCTGCGGGTCGGTGTCGATCAGGGCCTGCTCGCGCCGGTTCCACTCCGCGAGCAGCTCGGCGGACGGCGCGCAGCCCGCGAGGCCGGCGTGGACGTTGGAGGCGATCCGGACTCCGGGCAGGTGGCGCGAGATGGCGTACTTGCCCTGGAAGTCCCAGATCGCCTTGCCCGGGTCGGGGAAGTGGTCGGTGAGGAAGCCGCCGCCGTTGCTCTTCGCGAAGATGCCGGTGTAGCCCCAGCCCTGTCCGGCCTCCGGTCCGACGGCGGGCGCTCCGCCGTGGGCCGGGCCGAGGTCGAGGTAGTCGACGACGAGCAGGTCGCCCGGCTCCGCGCCCTCGATCTCGATCGGCCCGGACAGCATGTGGTTGTGGTCGAGGACCATGTCGCGGATGTCGTTCGCCGAGTCGTCGTTGCGGACCTGACCGTCGGTCCAGTCCTTGCACTCGATCCGGAAGACGTCCCCCGGCCGGACCGAGGAGGCGGCCGGGATGTCGGGGTGCCAGCGGTTGTGGCCCGGGACCTCCTGCTCCCGCATCGACTTCGACTGGTCCACGCGGAACACGGTCTCGGGCACGGCGGCCTCCCCGGTGACGGTCTCGACGAGTTGTTCCCATATGGGAATACCGTTGGACCGTCCGCGTCAAGGGACGACGGCGGGCAGCGCGGTGAGCACGTCGAAGTCCAGCCCGTCGGCGACGGCCAGGTGCACAGGCTGCCGCGCCCGCCGTCCCCGGAACTCCACGGTGCCGCGCGGGCCCTCCCACGCCGTGCCGTCGACCGCCGCGTCCCAGGCCTCGAGCCGGTCATCGGTGGCGCGCTCGGCCAGGGTGGCCAGGGTCCGGAGTCCCTCGTAGCAGCTCTCGGCCGCGCTGCTCAGCGCAGGAGCGCCCGGACCGTGCGCCCGCAGGTAGTCCGCCAACAGGTCCAGCGCGCCGGTCGTCGCGAGCGAGCGGAAGTAGGAGGAGGCGACGAACAGGTTCGCTGTCGCGTCGGCGCCGCTGGCGAGGAGCATGTTCTCCTCCATCAGCGGGCTGAAGCGCAGCAGCCGGTCCGCGAGCCCGCGCCGGGCGAACTCGCGGTTGAACTCCACCGCGTCCTGCCCGACCAGCAGCATGAGCACGCCGTCGCACGCCGTGGCCTCGACCCGGTCCACCAGCCGGCCGACCCGTCCCCTGCCCAGCGGCACGAACGACTGCCCGACGACGTCCAGCCCGAGTTCCTGGGCGAAGCCGCGCACCGCGCGCGCCGAGACCCTCGGCCACACGTAGTCGTCGCCCACGACGTACCAGCGGCGCGCACCGAGCTCGTCGCGCAGCCACCGCAGCGCGGGCGCGATCTGGACGTCCGGCGTCTCCCCGCTGCAGTACACGCCCGGCCGGGTCTCGCCACCCTCGTAGAGCGACGGGTAGGCGTAGGGGACCCGGCCGGCCACGACCGGGACCAGCGCGCGCCGGACCGAGGAGATGTGCCACCCGCTGACCGCGTCGACGACGCCCCGGGCGACGCGGCCGCCGACCTCCGCTGCCACGACGGCCGGCTCGCGGCCGCCGTCGACCACCTCGTAGGTGACCTCGCGGCCCCGGATGCCGCCCCGCTCGTTGATCTCGTCGACCGCGAGCCGGATCACCGCCTCGCAGGACGGGGCGAACAGGCCTGCGGGCCCACGCAGCGGCAGCACCATGCTCACGCGGAACGGCGTCGCGTCCATGGGGCCTCCCGCGGGGCCACGTCCGGTGCGACCGCCGTCGGGATATTCTCACGTGGGAGCGACGAGCGAGGAGGCTCGATGACCGGGGACGTCGTCGGGGGATCGCTCGCGCTCTCCCTGCACCGGGCGCTGGCCCGCGTCACCGCCCGGATCGAGGCGGCCACCGCGCCCGAGGGCGTGCTCCTCCCGCAGTGGCTCGTGCTCGCCTGCCTCGCGGAGTCCGGCGACCTGGCGATGGGTGAGCTCGTCGAGGGGACGGGGCTGAACGACTCGACGCTGACCCGGGTCGTCGACCGCCTCGCCACGTCGGGCCTGGTCTACCGGGCGGTGGACCCGGCGGACCGACGACGGGTCCGGGTGTCGCTGGGCGACCGTGGCCGGGCCCTGCACGCTCGGCTCGCGCCCGCCGTCAGGACCGCGGAGGACGCCGAACGGGAACCGGCCGACGGGGTCACGAGCCGGCTCTGACCCCGCAGTCCGTCGACCGGGGGACGGCGGGGTCCTCCCGTGCACCGGCCGACCGACGGACACCGGGCCGGCGTCCCTCGGACCACGCTTCTCCCCGACGACGACGAGGAGGAGGCGGTCATGTTCACCGAGGAGACGGCGCGGGCGCGCGAGGACGGGACGCCCGACGCGGACGGCTGGATGGTGCTGGTCATCGACCCGGTCACCGGGCACGCGGACTGCTTCGGCCCCTGGGCCGAGCGCAGCCGCGCCGACGAGAACGCGTTCTGGCGGCACGTCGAGTTCGACGTGGCGGACCTGGCTGACGTCCTCATCGGGGTCGTGCCCTGGCATGCCGAGGGCAGCTGATCCCGCTCACGGCGTCGAGGTCCGGCCCGTCGCGTGCACGAACGCCCGGAAGGCGCCCACGTCGTCGCCGATCAGCGGCGCCCCGTGCGCGAAGCCCACGGCCGCGACGTCCAGCGGCAGGCCCGCGAGCGCGTCCGGGCGGGTGTCCGGGTCGTGGGCCAGCGTCGCCGGGCCGAGCCCGAGCCCGCGCAGGTGGAAGGCGGCGTCCCCGAGGAGCAGGGCACCCGACGGCTCGTGGTGCAGGGCGATGTGCCCGGCGGTGTGCCCGGGGGTGTGGACGACCCGCAGGCCGGTCCGGACGATGGACTCGCCGCCGGTGACGGTGCGGTCGGGCGTCACCGCCGTCCACCGCATGAACGGCAGCCGGTCGAGGGCGCTGCCCACGGCGCCGCTGCGTCCACCGGCGGGCACCCGGCCGGCGCGCAGCCAGGCCGCGTCGGCGTCGTGGATCAGCACCTCCGCCCCGGTGAGCTCCCGCATGGCCGCCAGACCACGCACGTGGTCGGGGTGGGCGTGGGTCACGACGATGCGTCGCACCGCGGCCGGCCGGTGTCCCAGACCGGCCAGCGCCTCGGTGATGACGCCGGGCGCGGAGGCCCAGCCGACGTCGACCAGGGTGGGACCGTCGTCGCCCTCCACGACGAAGGCGTTTTCGGTGTCCCCGTGCCCGACGCGGATCCGGTGCACGCCGGGGACGACGACCTCGGCGGCGCTACGCGGCACTCTGACCCCCGTCGACGCTGAAGACCGCCCCGGTGGCGAAGGCCGCGCCGGGCGAGCACAGGAACACGATCGGCTCGGCGATCTCCTCGGGACGACCGAACCGGCCCACCGGGATCACGCTACGCAGTGCGGCGAGGATGGTCTGGTCGCCGCCGGTGAGCCGCTGCGGCATCTCGGTGTCGGTGCTGCCGGGCGCGATGACGTTGACCCGGATGCCGTCGGCCGCGTGCTCCAGGGCGGCGGCCCGCGTCATGCCGACGAGGGCGTGCTTGACCGAGACGTAGGGAGCGGCGCCGGCCGCACCGACGACGCCCGCGACGGAGGAGACGTTGCAGATCGCTCCGCCGCCCCCGGCCTCGACCATCGCCGCGAGCTCGGCGCGCAGGCAGTTCCACGTGCCGCGCACGTTGATCTCGAGGACGCGGTCGAACTCCTCCGGCGGGTAGCCCAGCAGCGGGCTGAACACCCCGATGTAGCCCGCGCAGTTCACCGCGACGTCGAGCCGCCCGAACCGCGACACCGCCGTGCGGACCACCTCGTCGACCTCGGCCGCGCGGGTGATGTCGGCCGCGACGAAGGCGGCGGTCCCGCCGGCCTCGGTCAGCTCGTGCTCGAGCTTGGCGCCGCGCTCGTCGTCGAGATCGGTGAGCACGACGGTGGCGCCCTCGCGGACGAACGCCCGTGCGGTCGCCGAACCGATGCCCCCGGAGGCCCCGGTGACGAGGGCGATCTTGTCCTGCAGCAGTCCCATGATGTCGTCCTTCCCTAGGAGTGGATGCCGGCGTCGCGCAGCAACGGCATGACCTGGTCTTCGAACGCGGCCATCTCGTCGAGGTAGTCGAAGAAGCCGAGCGCCAGGCCGTCGAACCCGGCCGCCGACGCGGCGACCATCTGCTCGGCGATCTGCTCGGGAGTGCCGATCAGGGGGAGCGCGGCCCCGCTGGTGTAGAAGTAGTCGCGGTAGAGCCGCAGCGTCTCCTCGTAGGACTGGCTGCCGATCCCGAGGAAGCGCATGAAGTTGTCGGCTGCTTCCTTGTCGCCGCTCTCGGCCAGCAGCTCCCGCTTGCGCCAGGCCTCGGCCTCGGTGTCGGCGCAGATCACGTGGGCGACGTTGATGACCTGCAGGTCGCGGGCGTACTTCTCCCGCGCGGTCGTCTTGATGTCGCCGACGAACGTGTCCGCACCCTCGAGCGAGTTGCGGCTGGAGAGCGTGAAGTCGCACTGCCGCGCCGTGAAGTCGACCCCGGCGGCGGAGGTGCCCGCGTTCATCAGCAGCGGCCGGCGGACCGGCTTCGGCTTCGAGAGGGCCGACCACGCGGAGGTCCAGCGACCGTCGAAGTCGAAGGGCTCGTCCTCGGTCCACAACCGCTTGAGCAGGGTGACCCACTCGTCCCCGTGCTCGTAGCGGATGTCGTGGTCGGCGGGTGTCAGGCCGAACTGCCCGATCTCGAGCGGGTACCAGCCCATGACGACGTTGAGGGCGAGCCGCCCGCCGGAGATCGCGTCCACGGTCGCGCCGGCCTTCGCGACGAACGTCGGGTGGATGACCGGGACGTGCACGGTCGCGCCGACGGTGATCCGGCTGGTCTGCGCGGCGATCCCGGCCGCCCAGGTCAGCGTCTCGTAGGACTCGCCGTAGAAGTCGGTCTCCCCGCCGTACCCCCGCCACTTCGCGACCGGCAGGACGAACTCGAAGCCCATCCGCTCCGCCTGCTGCGCGATGGCCGAGGTGTGCTCCCAGCCGACGTGGTAGTTCCGCGGCCGGGTCGTGATGTTCAGACCGCCGGAGGCGTTGAACGAGAACACCCCCAGCTTCAACGTGCTCGTCGAGTCGCGCAGGTCCCCGTGCTGCGTCGCGGTCGGTACGGCCTGCGCCGTCGTCGTCGACATGTCGCTCCCTCCTCCACCTGGTGGCGTCGCTGTGATCGCGGTCCCACCGACGAGAGGACCGTAGCCGGACGACTTCACCAAATACAACCAGTTGCATTTGGTGAATCTCGGTGCGACCGTGGCGGGACCGCGGGGACCGGCCCCGCCGTGACCCGGAGGTCCGAGCGTGAGTACGCGGTCCGCCACCTTCCGTCGACTGCTGCGCGAGCCCGGGCTGGTGCGCGCCCCGGGGGTCTTCGACGGCATCAGCGCCCACCTCGTGCGCCGCGCAGGGTTCCCGGTCGCCTACGCCACCGGCGCCGGCATCGCCGCGTCCGGCTTCGGCCTGCCCGACGTCGGCCTCCTCACGGCGACCGAGATGATCGAGCGTGTCGGCATGCTGGCGGCCGCGACCGACCTGCCGCTGCTCGCGGACGCGGACACCGGCTACGGCAACCCGATGCACGTCGTGCGCACCGTCCGCGCCTACGAGCAGGCCGGGGTCGCCGCGCTCCACCTGGAGGACCAGGCGTTCCCGAAGCGCTGCGGGCACCTCGCGGACAAGGAGATCGTCGACGTCGACGAGTTCCTGCCCAAGCTCGCGGCGGCCCTGGAGAACCGCGAGGACGACATCGTCGTCGTGGCCCGGACCGACGCGAACGGGCCGCTCGGCATCGACGAGGCCATCGAGCGGGCCCGCCGGTACGCGGCCGAGGGCGCCGACGCCGTCTTCGTCGAGGCGCCCCGGTCGCACGCCGAGATCGAACGCATCGCCGACGAGGTCGGCCGGGCGACCGGCGTCCCGCTGGTGTTCAACGTGGTGCCCGGCGGCCTGACCCCCGTGCTCGACGACGCCGAGCTCGAGCGGCTCGGGTTCGCCCTCGCCGTCCACCCGGGCGCCCTGCTCGTCCCGGTCGCCGACGCGGCCGCGGACGCCCTCGCCGAGATGGGCGGCACGACGACGCCGCGGGTGACGGGGCCCGCCGACCTGTTCGGCCTCGTCGGGCTCACCACCTGGCTCGACCTGGACCAGCGCTACGGCAAGGAGGCGCCGACGTGCCGATGACCATGATCGAGAAGATCCTCGCCCGGGCCTCCGGGCGCGAGGAGGTCCACGCCGGCGACACCGTCGTCGCCGAGGTGGACATGAACGTCCTCATCGACCTGCAGTTCCCCCGCTGGGTGACACCCCTGCGGATCGCGGACCCGGAGCGGACGGCGATCGTGCTCGACCACGCCGTGCCCGCCCCGACGATCCGCGACGCCGACGGCGGCCCCCGCGCCCGGCGGTTCGCCCGCGACTTCGGCATCGAGCGGTTCTTCGACGTCGGCCGCCACGGCATCTGCCACCAGGTGATCGCCGAGAACGCGCTGGCCCGCCCCGGGCAGGTACTGACCTGCACGGACTCCCACACCTGCGCGGCCGGCGCCTACAACACCGCGGCCCGCGGGATCGGGCCCGCCGAGGTGCTCGCCGTCCTGTGCACGGGCCGGACCTGGTTCACCGTGGGGCCCACGATCCGCTACGAGCTCGTCGGGGACCTCCCGCCCGGGGTCGGCGGCAAGGACGTCTTCCTGCACATCGCCGGGACCTGGGGCGACGCCACCAACCACAACCTCGAGTTCGGCGGGGAGGGGCTGGCGAGCGTCCCGATGAACGAGCGGCGCACCATCGCCACCCAGGCCGCCGAGATCTCCGCGGACTTCGCCACCTTCCCCGCCGACGAGATCTGCCGACGCTTCCTCGCCGAGCACGGCGCCGCCCCCGGGGAGTACGAGCCCGCGGACCCCGATCCCGACGCGACCTACGCCGCGGTGCGCACCGTCGACCTCTCCACGCTGGAACCGCACGTCGCGCGCCCGGGGTCGGTCAGCGGCAACGCGGTCCCGATCTCGCAGATCGAGACCCGCCGTCTCGACCAGTGCTTCATCGGTTCCTGCGCCAACGGCCAGCTCGACGACCTGCGGATCGCGGCCGAGATCCTCGCGGGGCGCACCGTGGCGGAGGGCGTGCGGCTGATCGTCACGCCCGCCTCGCAGCAGGTCTACCGCGACGCCCTGCGGCTGGGCTACCTCGGCACCCTCGCCGACGCCGGGGCGGTCGTCACCAACTCCACCTGCGGCGCCTGCTTCGGGTACCACCTGGGGCTCCTCGGCGCGGGCGAGGTCTGCCTGACCGCGTCGACCCGCAACTTCCGCGGCCGCATGGGCAGCCCCGACGCCGAGATCTACATGGCCTCGAGCGCCACCGTCGCCGCCTCCGCCGTCGCCGGGCGTCCCGTGGACCCCCGCACCCTCCTGGAGAAGGAGCACTCCGCATGACCGACCACACGACCGGTCGCTGGACGATCACCGGCCGGACCTGGGTCGTCGGGGACGGCGTCGACACCGACGCCATGTATCCGGGCTACGCCATGAAGCTGGACGTGCCGGAGGCCGCGCGGCACGTCTTCTACGCGCTGCGCCCGGGCTGGGTCGACGAGGTCGCGCCGGGGGACGTCCTGGTGGCGGGGCGGAACTTCGGGATCGGGTCCAGCCGCCCGGTCGCCGCCCTGCTGCGCCACCTCGGCGTGGCCGCCCTGGTGGCCGAGGAGTTCAACTCGCTGTTCCTGCGCAACGCGATCAACAACGGCATGCCCGCCCTCACGGTGCCGGGGGCCCGGGACCTCGTCGCCGAGGGCGAGGAGCTCACCGTCGACCTCGAACACGGCTGGGCGCAGGCCGGGGACCGGCGGATCGAGGTCGCGCCGCAGCCGCCGATGGTGCTCGACATCCTCGCGGCGGGCGGTCTGCTGCCGCGGCTGGTCGCCGACGGGTACCTGCCTGCCGAGGCGGCTGCGGGCTGATCCCGGGCCCCGGTCGACGTCACCAGCCGGCGAGGTGGGCCAGGCGCTCGGCGGCCTCCCGGAGCCGGTCGGCGTGCTCCACGGCCCGGTCCCGGGTCCAGCGGCTCTCCGGGCCCGAGACCGCGAGGCTCAGCTCGGCGCCCGCACCGTCCGCGCCCGGGACCGCGGTCGCGATCCCGAGCACACCGGGGTGGTTGGCCGCGCGGGACACGGCGTAGCCGTCGGTGAGCGCCTCCGCGATCCGGGTCCGGAGCACCGACCGTGCCTCGGAGCCCCCGGCGTGCTCCACCACCTCGTCCCGGTCCCCGGCCGGGAGCGACGCGAGGATGGCGATCCCGGCACACCCTCGGGTCAGCGGCGTGGTCTCGCCGACCCGCACCACCTGGCGCAGCACGTGCTGCTCGCTCTCCACCCCGACGGCCAGTACGGCGGTCTCCCCGGCCCGGCGGTGCACGGTGACCGTCTCGGCCGTGCTCTCGGCGAGCTCCTGCAGCACCGGCCGCATCGCCTCCAGCGTGGCGGCGGGGACGGCCGTCCGCGTCGCCAGCGCCGCCACGGCCCCGCCCAGGCGGTAACCACCCTGCGGGAGCCGCTCGCAGTACCCCTCCTCCTGCAGGACCCGCAGGAGCCGGTAGGCCGTCGACTTGTTCAGCCCCACCAGCTCGCTCACCTCGTCGAGGCGCACCGGCTGGTGGGCCGCAAGGGCCTCCAGGAGGCGCAGCGTGCGGCGTGCCGTCTCCGCGCCCCGGATGCGGCCCTCGGCACCGTCCTCGATCTCCACCTCGACCTGCTGGTTCACACTGTGAAACTAGCGCGTCCGGGGTTCGCGCGGGAGCCCCCGGCTAGGCTCGCCGCCGTGCAGGGCGCCCTCCTCGTCGCGGGGACCACCAGCGACGCGGGCAAGAGCGTCCTCGTCGCCGGCCTCTGTCGTTGGCTCGCGCGGCAGGGCGTCGACGTCGCGCCGTTCAAGGCGCAGAACATGAGCAACAACTCCGTCGTCACCCGCGACGGCGGCGAGATCGGCCGGGCGCAGGCGCTGCAGGCCGCGGCGTGCGGGCTCGCGCCGAGCGTGGCGTTCAACCCGGTGCTGCTCAAACCCGGGTCCGATCGCACGAGCCAGGTCGTGGTGCACGGCCGCGTCGACGGCACCGTCAGTGCGCTGTCCTACCGCGAGCGCAAGCCCGCGCTGCTGGAGATCGTGACCGCGGGGCTCGCGCGGCTGCGCGCCGAGCACGACGTCGTGATCTGCGAGGGGGCCGGCTCACCGGCCGAGATCAACCTGCGCGCCACCGACATCGCCAACATGGGGCTCGCGCGGGCCGGCGACCTCCCGACGATCGTGGTCGGCGACATCGACCGTGGCGGCGTCCTCGCCCACCTCTTCGGCACCCTCGCCGTGCTCGAGCCGGCGGACCAGGCCCTGGTCGCGGGCTTCGTCGTGAACAAGTTCCGCGGCGACCCCGCCCTGCTCGAGCCCGGCCTGGCCCAGCTCGAACGGCTGACCGGCCGCCCGACCCTCGGCGTGGTGCCCTTCGCGCCCGACCTGTGGATCGACGCGGAGGACTCCCTCGGCCACGACGGCGCGGTCGGCCGCCCCGCGCCACCGCTCGGGGCGGACTGGCTGCGGGTCGCGGTGGTCCGGCTCCCGCGGGTCTCCAACGGCACGGACGTCGACGCGCTGGCGAGCGAGCCGGGCGTGTCGGTCCGGTACGTGACGGCGCCGTCCGAGCTCGTGGGGGCCGACCTGGTCGTCCTGCCCGGCTCGAAGTCGACCGTCTCCGACCTCGCGTGGCTGCGCTCGTCCGGCCTGGCCGACGCGGTGCTCGCCCACGCGCGCGCCGGTCGCCCGCTGCTCGGGATCTGCGGCGGCTACCAGATGCTGGGCCGCACGATCGACGACCCGCACGGCGTCGAGGCCGCCCCGGGCCGGCACGACGGACTCGGGCTCGGCGCGTTCGACGTCGTCTTCGACCGCGACAAGCACCTGGGCACCCCGCGCGGCTCGGCGCTGGGCGAGGACGTCGTCGGCTACGAGATCCACCACGGCCGCGAGGTCCGTGGCGCCGGCGCCCCGCTGGTGACGATGGCCGACGGAGCCCCGGAAGGGCTCGACGTCGGGACGGTCCTGGGGACGCACTGGCACGGGCTGCTGGAGAACGACGGCTTCCGACGGCGGGTGCTGGCGCGGGTCGCGGCGCTCACCGGCCGCGACTTCCGGGTGTCGCCGACGACCTCGTTCGCGGCCGGCCGCACCGCCCAGCTCGACCTGCTCGCCGACCTCGTGGAGACCCACCTCGACACGAGGGCGCTGACCCGGCTGATCGAGCGGGGTGCGCCGACCGGGCTGCGGGTGGTGCCCCCGGCCGGCGCGCCCTGAGCCACTACTTCGCGGCGTTCGCGACCTTGTCGATCGAGTCCGAGAGCTGCTGCTCGGAGAGCATCGGGAAGAAGCCGCGGAAGTTGTCGTCCTGCACGCCCGACCAGTCGTAGGTCTGCGTCACCTTGGTGCCGGACCCGGCGGGCTCGAGCTCCCAGGTGTAGGTGTGGCCGGTGGCCTTCGTGTCGCCGAGCTTGTCGGTGTAGCCGTCGAACGGGTGGATCGACGGCGCCCAGCCGATCTTGCGGTCCTGCTCGTAGGCGGTGACCGTGTTCTTCATCTGGTAGTCGCCGAGGGCGTCGTTGTTCATGTTCATGATGAACTCGTCGCCGGTGCCCGACACGCTCTCGCCGCCGGGCTCGACCCCGCGCAGCATCCCCGCGCCGTCGAACTCCGTGTGCCGGGACGGCTGGGAGAGCAGCGCGAACATCTGCTCCGGGCTGGCGTCCACGGTCTTGGTGACCTGAAGCTGGTCGCTCACGATCGTCCTTCCGGTGTCGCGTCGATGGGACGGACCGGGCCATGCGCGCACGGCCGGTCGACGTGGGCAGCGTGCCCCGATCGTGCACGTCTCAATCGCGGGCAGTGGGCCGGACGGCCCACGCCGGGCGGCTCGTCCGGACCACCAGGTCGTCCCGCCGCAGCACGCTGCCCGGGCCGTCCGGGTCGACGAGCCGGTCGAGGGCCGCGCGGTCCTCGGCCGACAGGTCGGCGGCGATCCCGTCGCGCAGCCGGCTCAGCCCCGCGAACGCATACCGGCCGACGGCCGCCGAGCGGGACCCCTCGATCTCCAGCGCGTCGTGGCGCTGCGCCTCGATCCGGAACCCGGTCGCCTCGAACAGCGGCGCGAAGTCCCCTCCGCGGTGCGGCATGTGCTCCGCGGCCCGGCGGTCGGCGACCGCCCGCGCCCGCACCTCGAGCCCCGGACTGTCCGCCGGGGCGTCGTCGGGCAGGAAGCGCGGGAAGCCGTCGATCTCGACGACGACGAGCAGCCCGCCGGGCGCGAGCGCGTCGCGCAGCCGCCGCAGCATCCGCTCCGGGTCCGCCAGGTGGTGCAACGACGCCGACGCCCACACCAGGTCCGGCGTCCCGAGCGGCACCTGCTCGCCGTCGAGGTCGCACGGCAGCACGTCCACCTGCCCGGCCCGCCCCGACCCGTCGGCCTTCTCCTGCAGCCGGCGCAGGTGGGCGGGGGAGGAGTCGAGCGCGGTCACGTGCGCGTCGGGGAAGCGGTCGAGCAGCGCGAACGTGCCGACGCCGGTCCCCGCGCCGAGGTCGACGATCTCCCGGTGGGACCCGGCGACCGGGAGCCAGGAGACGAGGTCGGCGAGGTACTCGCCGAACACGACGGCATCGAGGTCGAGGACCTCCGCCATGTCGGAGCCGTCCCCGTGGCCGTGCCCGTGTCCGTGTCCGTGCCCATGTCCGTGCGCGTCGCTCATGGGGTCACCGTAGCCAGCCGATGCGCGGGGAGCGCGAGCTCTTGCGTAGTCGGCAAGACGGTCGTTCCCGACGATGCCCGTCAGGCCTGATCGTCCCGGTGTCCGCGCCGGGCCTCGCGGTCGAAGAAGCCGAGCACGTCGCACGGGCCCCCGGCGCTCCCGAGAGCGTGGGGCAGCATCGTCGGGAACTCCGCGGCCTGGTCGGCCTCGACGCGCAACCGGCGGTCGCCGAGGAGCAGGATCGCCGTGCCGGAGAGGACCACGAACCACTCCCGGCCGGGGTGGGCGCGCAGCTTCGCGGGCCCCGGTGGTGGCGCGGTGATCCGGCTCCGGACGACCGACATCCCCGGCTCGGCCCGGATCGTCCAGCGGCGGGACCCGTGGGCGGCGTCGACGGTCGCGTTCGAGACGACGTCCTCGGTGTCGCTCTCGACGAGCTGGTCGAGCGAGGTGTCCAGGGCGCGGGCGAGCGTGACGAGCTGGTCGAGGGCCAGGCGACGTTGCCCGTTCTCGATGCGGCTCAGCGAGGACTGGCTGAGGTTCGCCCGCCGCGCGAGCTCGTCGAGCGACCAGCCCTGCGCGACCCGCAGGGCGCGGAGCCGGTGGCGCACGAGGCCGTCGAGGCCGCCGTCGTCGTGCGTCATGAGCACGAGACTATGCGCTTAGCGGGACGCCTGCCCAACGGTTGCGAGCGAGCGGCGCTCTCGCAGCATCTATGTGCGCGAGAGTGCCGTTCGCTCGGACAGGGGGTGGCGGGGTCGGGACTCAGGACGCGCGGGCGGCCTCGTAGACATGCCCGGCCGTGCGCAGGCGTTCGACGAGGGCCGGCCCCATCGCGGTGGCGGGCGTCAGCGATCCGGTGCGGGAGGGGAGCCGGTCGCCGTCGAGGGCGAGGCAGAGCACCGACTCGCCGAGCATCACCGCGGTCGCGGCGTACCCGGGGTCGCCCGAGCCGGAGACCCTCCCGGTGTAGTGGGCTCCCGTCGTCGTGACCGCGTCGAGGTCGTGCCGGAACCAGCCCTTGCGACGGGTCTCCTCCGACGGCCCCTCCCCGGGCTTGGGCAGAACGCGGTCGAGGAGCTGGCGGGCACCCGGCGTCGCGAACCCGGCGAGCATCGCGCCGAGACCGGCGGTGACGGCGCCCGCCGTGACGGCGCCGACCGGGCCCGAGCCCGAGGCCATCACCTCGCCGTAGCGCAGGCCCTTGCCGTAGGAGTAGCCGGCGATCGCGTTGGAGCGGCGCACGATGCGCGTGTTGTAGGAGGCCATGACGAACGGGGCCGCCCACGTGCCGTCGGGCCGGCGGTGCGGGGCCGGGTTGTCGCTGGGCTGGCGGGTGTCCGGCTCGCCCTCGCGGTCGGGCGAGAGGCCGTAGGGGTCGCGCAGCAGGCGCGCCGTCGAGCGGTCGGCCTTGACCGTGTCGGCGATGCCGCGCATCGAGTCGATGGTGCCGCCGGAGACACCGCCGCGGACGCGGGCGACGGTGGTGACGTCGGTCAGCTCGCCCTCGCCGTCGGCCTGGACCTGGGCGTGCAGGAGCAGGACCCCGAGGTCGGAGGGCACCGAGTCGTAGCCGCAGGAGTGCACGATGCGGGCGCCGGTGCGCTGCGCGATCGCGTCGGTGGCGTCGATGGCCTCGCGGGCGAAGGTGACCTCGCCCGTCAGGTCGGCGTAGTGCGTCCCGGCCGACGCGGCCGCCTCGACCAGGGGCAGCCCGAACTTCGCGTACGGGCCGACGGTGGTCGCGACCGCCGTCGTCGAGGCCACCATCGCGTCGAGCGCCGCGCGGTCGGTGGAGTCCGCCACGATCAGGGGCCAGTCGCTGCCCGGCGCCGGGAGCTCGGACCGGACCTTCTCCAGCTTGTCCCGCGACCGTCCGGCCAGCGCGATGCGCGTGCCGGTCGGGGCGTGCCGGGCGAGGTAGTCCGCCGTGAGGGCCCCGACGAAGCTGGTGGCGCCGTAGAGGACGACGTCGTGCTCGCGCTCGCTCATCCCCGCACGCTATCCGCGGGAGGCGGGCTCTGCCGATGTGACGACGAAGACGGGGTGACGGGAGGCGGCGGTCATCAGTTCGGCGTCGGACGACCCGGCCGACACCCCGTCGAAGAACGCCCCGACCTCCCACGCCCAGGCCTTCAGGTAGGCCCGCAGCACCGGCACGACCTCGGGCCCGGTCAGCTCCCGCACGGCGATCCGCTCGGTCCGCCGCCCGACCGTGAGCTCGCCCTCGCCGGCGACCCGGATGTTGCGGACCCACTGCGTCTGCCCGCGGGCGGCGACCAGGTAGCGCCGTCCGTCGAGGGGGAGCGGGTTCACCGGCGTGGTGCGCAACTCCCCGCTGGACCGGCCGCGCACGCCCAGGACGGCCGAGCCGGCGAGGGAGAGGCCGCGGCGGGTGAAGAAGCTGACCAGCGGGTTCATGACGCGCCGGGTGAGGACGCCGGGCTGCTGGTAGTGGACGGTCATGGCCGGACCCCTTGCTGTGAGCACTGCTCTCGGATTGACGAGAGCAATGCTCTCTCTATCGTCCAGGCCTGTCAAGAGCAGTGCTCTCTGACATGCTGTGGACCATGCCGACCCGCCAGGAGCACCGCGCCGAGACGACCGAGCGGATCCTCGCGGCGGCCCGCGCGGAACTTGCCCGCGTCGGTGCGGCGGCGCTCTCGCTGCGGGCGGTGACCCGCGAGGTCGGGATGGTCTCCTCGGCGGTCTACCGCTACTTCCCGAGCCGCGACGAGCTGCTCACCGCACTGATCATCGAGGCCTACGACGCGGTGGGCGTGGCCGCGGAGGACGCCGACCACGGGCCGACGCCCATCGACCGGTGGGTGTCGGTGTGGCGTGCGGTCCGGCGCTGGGCGCAGGAGCACCCGGCCCCGTACGCGTTGATCTACGGGTCACCGGTGCCCGGGTACGCGGCCCCGGTCGACACGCTCCCGGCGGCCGGCCGGGTGGCGACCGTGCTCGCCCGGATCGCGATCGACGCCGGCGGGGACGTCGACGCGCCCCCACCCGCCGTCCGGGACGCGCTGGCGCCGGACCTCCTGCCGGGGCTGACCGCCGAGCTCGCCCCGGCCGCGATCGCGGCCTTCACCCAGCTCTTCGGCACGGTCGGGTTCGAGCTGTTCGGGCAGTACGAGAACGTCGTGGTCGACCGGGAGGCCTTCTTCGACCACGTCGCCCGGACGGCCGGAGGTGCCTGCGGCCTGTGAGTACTTTTCCGTGTCCCAACACGGATGAGTACTCACAGGGCGGAGCCACCTAGGGCCGCGGCTGGGGCGAGCGGTCGAGCTTCGCCGAGTCGGGCACCTCGCCGCCCATGACCAGCGCCCCGGTCAGTCCACGGCCCTCGTCGTTGCCGGTGGTGGAGCCGTAGTAGTAGGCGCCGGGACCGTCGAGGTCGAGGCGGGCGACGCCCTTCGAGTGGTTCACCAGCCAGATCAGCTTCGGGTCGCCGTTGCACGGCAGCAGCGCGCAGTGGGTGTTCTTGTCGTCGTTGACCAGGGTGAGCTCCACGGTGCCCCCGTGCGGGAACACGAGGATCGCGGGCTCCCAGACGAGCTCGTCCTCGGGGATCCGCACGGTGGCGCGCATGACGCCGTCGTCGCCCTCCTCGGCGAAGCCGATCTCGCCGGTGCCGAGCATCCGCCCGAGCGTGGTCCGGTTCTGCCCGTCGAGCCCCGCCTCGCGGAGCACCATGTCGCGGTCGTCCGTCGTCGTCATCGTGCGCTCCTCGCCCTCGAGACCTGCGGAATGTCGCATGATCCAGGTCACAGCGTCGGGGATCCAGTGGCCCCCGAGCCGGTGGCGGACAACGGGTGACGCCGGTTTCGACGACGGGTCGCGGTGGTCATCCGCCGCGGTCGCCAGCCCGACGAGCGTGGGAGGTAGCCGGTGGACGGCACCGTGGACGAGGAACCCGGGGATCTCGCCCAGGAGATCAGCGAGGGAGCGAGCCGGGACGGACGCCGGATCGCCGTGGTGGAGTCGTTGACCGGTGGCCTCGTCTCGAGCGACCTCGCGGCCGCCTCGGGGTCGAGCGAGTGGTTCCGCGGCGGCGTCGTCGCCTACGACCGCACCACCAAGCACGGCGTGCTGAACGTGCCCGACGGGCCCGTCGTCGCCGAACCCGCCGTGCGGGCCATGGCCGAGAACGCGGCCGAGATGTTCGGTGCGGACGTCGTCGTCGCGGTCTCCGGGGCCGGCGGTCCCGACCCGCAGGACGACCAGCCGCCCGGGACCGTGTGGTTCGCGGTCAGCGACCACGGCCGGACCGACGCGTGGGTGAAGCGCTTCCCGGGCGACCCGCCGGACGTGCTCAAGGCGACCCGCATCGAGGCGCTGCACGCCCTGCGCGAGCACACCGCGGCGGCGCACGCCGACTAGCGGGCCAGCGCTGCGCGCCAGTGCTCGCGCAGCGCCCGCCCCACGGTGGCCGTGTCCACCGAGTCCGGCGCGACGAGGTACTGCAGCGCCAGCCCGCGCAGCTCCGCCAGGACGATCGCCGCGACGACCGCCGGGTCGACGTCGGCGCGGATCTCGCCGGCGTCCCGCCCGGCCTCGACGTCCGTGGCGATGTCGGTGCGGAACAGCGCGTCGCGCTCTCGGAACACGGGCCCGAGGTCGGGGGAGGCCACCGACTCGGCCCACAGCACCAGGAACGCGCGGGAGAGCGACCCGATCCCGCCCACCGCGCCGAGGTAGCCCTCGACGAGCGCGAGCAGCCGGTCCAGGCCGGGATCGAGGTCGTCGAGACCGGGCACGAAGCCCGCCTGGCTCGCCGTCACGAGGGCCTCGACGAGGGCCTGCTTCGAGCCGAAGTGGTGCGTGACGATGCCGCGGCTGTAGCCCGCCCGCCGCCCGACCTCGGCGAGCGTCACCGAGGACAGCCCGGACTCGACGACGAGGTCGGCGGTTGCGGTCAGCAGCGCCCGCTCGGTCGTCTCCCGCCGCTCCTGCTGGGTTCTCCGTTCCACCGGCGGAGCATATCGTGCTAACTTGCGTGTCAGCTGACAAGTAAGTGAGGGACGAGATGACCACGGTGTTCGTGCACGGCAACCCCATGACGGCGGCCGTCTGGGAGGGCCTGCTCGCCGAGCTGGGCCGCGAGGACGTCCGGCTGCTCTCCCCGCCCGGCTTCGGCGCGCCGCTGCCCGGCGGGTTCGACGTCAGCCCCACCGGCTACCGCGACTGGCTGGTGGGCGAGCTGGAGCGCCTCGACGGCCCGGTGGACCTCGTCGGGCACGACTGGGGCGGGGCGCACGTCGTCCGCGTGGCCATGGACCGGCCGGACCTGGTGCGCAGCTGGGTCAGCGACGCGCTCGCCGTCTACCACCCGGACTACGCGTGGCACGAGCTCGCCGTGACCTGGCAGACCCCGGGCGCGGGGGAGCGGCAGGTCTCCGGGCTCGCCGACCGGACCGCGTGGGCGTCGCGGCTGACGGCCCGCGGGATGCCGCTCGCGGTGGCCGAGCGCGTCGTCGACGGGTACGACCCGTCGTTGGCGCACGCGATCCTCGCGCTGTACCGGGCGGCCGCGCAGCCCGCGATGGCCCTCGCGGGCCGCCGGCTGGAGGCGGCCGCGGCCCGGCCGGGCCTGGCGATCCTCGCCACCGGCGACCCGGTCGGCGGGACCCTCGCCCAGCGCCGGGAGTCCGCGGCCCGCGCGGGCGCGCAGGTCGCGGTCCTCGAGGGCGTCGGGCACTGGTGGCCCGCCCGCTACCCGGTACGCGCTGCGCAACTGCTGACGCGGTTCTGGCGCTCGCTCGACACCGTCACGACGACAGTGGGAGCCCCAGCAGTGCGTTCTCGATCAGTTCGGGCAGTGCCGGGTGGATCCAGTACTGCCCGGTGGCGACCTCCTGTGCGGTCTGCCCGAACACCATGGCCTGGACGAGTACCTGGATCAGCGAGGACGCCTGTGGCCCCATGAAGTGCGCGCCGAGCAGCTCACCGGTCGGCGCCGCGAGCACCTTGGCGAAGCCGGTCGAGTCCTCCATCGCCCAGCCGAACGCGACGTCGCCGTAGGCCTGCACCTTGACGACGTAGGCGGTGCCGGCATCGCGGAGGTCCTGCTCCCGGGCGCCGACGCTCGCCACCTGCGGGTCGGTGAA
Organism: Actinomycetospora sp. CA-084318; assembly: GCF_050955885.1. NCBI lineage: Bacteria > Bacillati > Actinomycetota > Actinomycetes > Pseudonocardiales > Pseudonocardiaceae > Actinomycetospora > Actinomycetospora sp. CA-084318. The sequence continues at coordinate 4,345,230 of NZ_CP192098.1, read as the reverse complement.
CACCGCGGAGGGGACGAAGCGGTGGCTGGTCGCCCGCGGGGCGTCGGGGTGCAGCAGGTTGTGCTGCACGACCTTCGCCTCGTGGTTGGCGACGTGCTTGAGCTGGAAGGGCGAGCTGACGTCCCCGAGCGCGTAGATGCCCTCGACCGGGGTGCGCTGGTACCGGTCGACCTCGATGCGGCCGTCGGTGGTCAGCTGCAGGCCGGTCTTCTCGACATCGAGCCGGTCGCCGTTGGGGATGCGGCCGGTGGCCACGAGCAGGGCGTCGCCCTCGATCTCGCCGCCGTCGGGGCAGGTGAGCACGATCGTGCCGTCGGCGCGCTGCTCGACGCCCGTCGGCTCGGCGCTCAGGTGCACGTTCCAGCGCTCCTGCGCGAGCCGCGTGAACCGTTCGGAGACCAGCTCGTCCTGGTCGCGCAGCAGCGCCGGGCCGCGCGTGACGACGGTGACCTCGGTGCCGAGCGCCGAGAACACGTGCGCGAACTCGCAGGCGATGTAGCCGCCGCCGACGATCGTGAGGCGGCGCGGCAGCTCGGGCAGGCGCATGACGTCGTCGGAGGTGTGGAACGGCACGCCGGAGTCGGCGATCACGGGCGGCACCGTGGGGCGGGAACCCGCCGCGATCACGATGCGGTCCGCGGTCACGGTCTCGCCCTCGCCGCCGGCGGTCGGGGTGATCGAGAGCTCCCGCTCGCCGGTGAACACCGCGTGCCCCTGGTACACGGTGACGTTCGAGCACTCCTGGTCGCGGTAGCGCAGCCCACCCGCGGAGATCGGGTCGATCCGGCCGAAGACGCGGTCGACGATGTCGGTCCAGCGGACCCCGTCGATGCTCGCGTCCACCCCGTAGGTGCCCGCGCGCCGGATCGTCTCGGCGACGTCGGAGGCGTAGACGTACATCTTGGTCGGGATGCACCCGACGTTGAGGCAGGTCCCGCCGAACACGCCGTGCTCGACGATCGCCACGTCGAGGTCGTCGAAGCGGGAGTCGAGGATCGAGTTGCCCGATCCCGAGCCGATGATCACGAGGTCGTGGTGGGACACGTGTCCCACTGTATTGAGCCCCGTCGTCCGAGGCCCGTCCGTCGCGGTGTTCATCCCGCCACGAGGAGGGATAACGCTGCGTGACCAGCCCGACTGCGGTCGGTGGGCGGTCAGTGGTGAACCGTTCGTCGCGCCATCTCCACCCAGAGGTGTCGTTCACCGCCCGAAATCGACCGTTCGTCGTCGCTCGGCGGAGCGAACTACCGCTCGTCGACTTGTAACGCCCCGCCGATCTCTGGTCAGGTCTGCTCCGACGGACGGTGAGCGGTACGCCGGACGGTCCCCGCGAGGGGGCGGCGGAACAGCGGTGCGTGAGCGGAGGCGGCGGGGGATGCGGGAACGAGCGCAGGGTCGGCACCGCGCCGAGGTGGTCCGGCGTCCGGGTGCGGGCCCGGTCGTGCGGTGGGCGTCGCTGGTCGGCTCGACCGCGGTGCTGGTGATCGCGGTCGTGGCGGTCGGGCTCGTCGGCTTCGGCGGGCGCAGCTCGGCGGTGACGACGGGCAGCACGGGCGACGACCCGGGCGGCAGCGGCGGCACCGGCGGCACCGGCACGGCGCAGGCGCGCATCGTGGGCGGGGAGCGGACGACGACCGCCGACGAGCCGTGGGTCGTCTACCTCACCGACGCCTCGGGCTTCCAGTTCTGCGGCGGCACGCTCGTCGCGCCGACCAAGGTGGTCACGGCCGCGCACTGCACGGCCTCGGCGCCCGACCGGAAGATCTTCGCGGTCGTCGGGCGGGACGACAAGGACTCGAAGAGCGGCCGCTCGGTCCCGGTCGCGAAGACCTGGGTCAGCCCCTCCTTCAGCGCGGTGGGCAACGGGCTCGACGTCTCCGTGCTCACGCTCTCCGAGTCGGTGTCGACGCCGACCCTCCCGCTGGCCACGAGCGCCGACTCCGCCCTCTACGGGCCCGGGACCGCCGCCCGCATCTACGGCTGGGGTGCGACCTCGGAGAACGGCTCGCCGTCGCGCTACCTGCTCGGGGCGACCGTGCCGATCCGCGACGACGCCTACTGCCGCTCCTCCGCCTCCTCCTACGACCCGAAGCTGCTCACCTGCGCGGGCTTCGACTCCGGCGGCGTGGACACCTGTCAGGGCGACTCGGGCGGCCCGCTGGTCGCCGGCGGCAAGCTGATCGGCATCACCAGCTTCGGCGACGGGTGCGCCCGGGCGGGCAAGCCCGGCTACTACACCCGCGTCGGCGCGAACACGGCGCTGATCGAGCAGCAGATCGCGTCGTAGGGCGCGACCGGACGTCCCGGGTCGGAGGGCAGACCGGACGGGGGGACCGAGGGGCGGATCGGCGGGCAGGCCGGTCCGCCCTTCGTCGTTTGACGATCCATCGGCGCGGGGCCTACTCTGAACTCACCAGTTCGTACATGGAGGCCCCGGTGACCCTGACGCTGCCCGACACCCGCATCCCCGTGGCCGTCAGCCACCTCGTCGGGCTCGTCGGCACCGGGATCGGCCCGTCGCTCACGCCGGCGCTGCACGAGCGTGAGGGCGACGCGCAGGGCATGCGCTACCTCTACCGGCGCCTCGACCTCGACGTGCTCGAACTGGGCGCCCACGACGTCGGGCGCGTGCTCGACGCCGCCCGCCTCACCGGGTTCTCCGGGCTCAACGTGACGCACCCGGCCAAGCAGACCGTGCTCGCCCACCTCGACCGGATCGACCCGGACGCGGCCGTGCTCGGCGCGGTCAACACCGTGGTGTTCGGCCCGGACGGAGCGGTCGGGCACAACACCGACCGCTCCGGGTTCGCGCGGTCGTTCCGGCGCGGCCTGCCCGGCGTCCCCGTCGACCGGGTGCTGCTGCTCGGCGCCGGCGGCGCGGGCGCGGCGGTCGCGCACGCCCTCACCGACCTCGGCGTCGGCGAGCTCGTCGTCGCCGACGTCGACCGGTCGCGCGCGGAGACGCTCGCCGCGGCGGTGCGCGACACCGGCCGGGCGAGCACGTCCGTCGTCGGGATCGCCGAGGTCGAGGCGACCCTGCGGGGCGTGGACGGCCTCGTGCACGCCACGCCCACCGGGATGGCCGCGCACCCCGGCTCGCCCGTCGCGGCCGACGCCCTGCACCCGGGGCTGTGGGTCGCCGACGTGGTCTACCGCCCGCTCGCGACCACGCTGGTCACCGCCGCGCGGGCCCGCGGCGCGCGGGTGCTCGACGGCGGCGGCATGGCCGTCTTCCAGGCCGTCGACGCGTTCCGGCACGTCACCGGCGTCGAGCCCGACGCCGCCCGGATGCTCGACCACTTCGCCGCCCTCGTCGCCGCCGGGGCCTGAGGTGGGGCGGCGGCGACGCCACGGCATCGCGACCGCGTGCCTGTCGGGCCTGCTCGAGGATAAGCTCGCCGCGGCCGCCGCCGCCGGGTTCGACGGCGTCGAGATCTTCGTCCCCGACCTCCTCGGCTCCCCGGAGACCCCCGGGGACATCGCGCGGCGGTGCGCCGACCTCGGTCTCGCGATCGACCTCTACCAGCCGCTCCGCGACGTCGAGGCCCTCCCGCTGGAGGCGTTCGCGGAGTCGCTGCGGCGGGTCGACCACGCCTTCGACGTCATGGAGCGGCTCGGCACGACGACCGCGTTGATCTGTTCGTCGGTCGACCCGCGCGCCGTCGACGACGACGAGCTCGCGGCCGCCCAGCTCGCCGAGGTCGCCCGCCGTGCCGCGGACCGCGGACTGCGGATCGCCTACGAGGCCCTGGCCTGGGGGCGGCACGTCAACACGTGGGACCACTCCTGGCGGATCGTCGAGCTCGCCGACCACCCCGCCCTCGGGCTGTGCGTCGACTCCTTCCACCTCTACGCGCGCGGCGGCGACCCCGCCGGGCTGCGGGACGTCCCGGCCGGCAAGCTGTTCTTCTGCCAGCTCGCCGACGCGCCGCAGCTGGACATGGCCGTCCTCCCGTGGAGCCGCCACCACCGCCTCTTCCCCGGCCAGGGCGACTTCGACCTCACCGCACTCGTCGGCCACCTCGACGCCGCCGGCTACGACGGCCCGTGGTCGCTCGAGGTGTTCAACGACGTGTTCCGCCAGGCCGACCCGCGGCCCGCCGCGATCGACGCCCGCCGCTCCCTGCTGGGCCTCGGGGCGCCGCCGGCGCCCGCCCTGTCCGGGACCGCCTTCGTCGAGCTCGCCGTCGACCCCGGCACCTCCACCGAGGTCACCGACGCGCTGTCCGCGTTCGGCCTCGTGCACACCGGGGAGCACCGCTCCAAGGCGGTCTCGCTGTGGGAGTCCGGCGGGGCCCGCGTGGTCGTGCGGGAGGACCAGGGCCGTCCCGACGACGCGTCGGGGCCGGCCGCCGTCGCCGGGCTCGCCGTGCGGACCCCCGACCCGGTCGCGCTCGCCGACCACGGGGTCGACCTGCTGGCGCCCCGCGTGCCGCTGCCGCACGCCGGCGACGAGGCCGAGCTGCGGGCGGTCGCCGCCCCCGACGGCACGCTGCTGTTCTGCTGCCCGGAACGTCCGGAGCCCGGGCGCGACGACTTCTGGCCAGGCGACTTCGTCCCGACCGGCGCCCGGCCCGGCCCGGACCTGCTCGGCATCGACCACGTCGCGCTGAGCCCGCCCTTCGACCACGTCGCGGAGGCGGAGCTGTTCCTGCGCACCGTGCTCGGGCTCGCTCCGGCCGGCGACCCGACGGACATCGTGGCGCCGTTCGGACTGGTGCGCGGTCGGCTGTTCACCTCGGGCGGGCCCGACCCGGTGCGGGTGGTGCTCTCGTCGTCGCTGGTGCGTCGTGGTGGCTGGGCCCCGGGGGTGCCGGCGCCGCAGAGCGTCGCGTTCGCGGTGCCGGACGTGCTCGCCGTCTCCCGCGCCGCGTCGGCGGCGGGGTTGGACCTGCTCGACGTGGGGCCGAACTACTACGCCGACCTCGCCGCGCGCGGGGTCGCCGACGTCGACGAGCTCGCCGCCCACCGGGTGCTGGTCGACGTCGACGCCGACGGCGGGCAGTACCGCCACGTCGTGACCCCGGTCCTCGGCGGCCGGGTCTTCCTCGAGGCCGTCCAGCGCGTCGACGGCTACTCCGGGTTCGGGGCCGCGGACGCGCCGGTGCGCATGGCGGCGCATCGCCGCTCGCGCCGCTGAGTCCGAGCTCCCCGCACGACCGCCGTCGAGGTGGCGCTCATGCGTCCGGATCGGCGTCCGCCGGACCGACCAGCGCCATCTCGACGAGGTGAGGGCCCGCTTCACACGACGACGGGCCCGGTCGAGGTGACCGGGCCCGTCGTCGGGGAGCGGGATCAGGCCGCCGCGGGGACGGCCGGGGCGCCGCGGTCGGCGACGCGGTCGAGGTCGGCGGTCGGCACGTGGGCGGTCTCGCGGGCCGTCAGCCCGGCGATCGCGGCCAGCGCGCAGAGGACCGCGCCGAGGATCGCGACCGGCACCCAGCCGCCGGCGCCCGTCCCGACGAGCGACTCGGCGATCGTCGGGACGAACCCGCCGACGGCGAAGCCGATCTGCGTGCCCACGGCCATGCCGGTGAGGCGGACGCGCGCCGGGAACATCTCGCCGTAGAAGGCGGGCCACACCCCGTTCGCGGCGCTGTAGACGACGCCGGAGAGCAGGACGCCGAACACGAAGATCAGCGCGTAGCTCGCCGTCGAGATCGACCAGAGGTAGAACGCCAGGACGACGGCGCTGGCCACGCAGCCGAACACGAACACCGGCTTGCGGCCGACCCGGTCGGCGTAGCGGGCGAACAGCGGGATGGCGGCGAGGGCCACGGCGTTCGCGGCGATCGAGACCCACAGCATCGCGGTCTTGTCCAATCCCTGGGTGCTGGTGGCGTACGACAGCGCCCAGACGCTGACCAGGGTGCTCACCGAGGAGACGAGCGCGCCGAGGACGACGCGGAGCACGGCGGCCCAGTGGTGGCGGAGCAGGGCGACGATCGGCAGGCCCTCGGTGCGGCCCTGCGCCTTCTGCTCCTCGAAGACCGGGGTCTCGGAGAGCGTGCGGCGGATGACGATGCCGGCGATGACGACGACGACCGACAGCCAGAACGGGACGCGCCAGCCCCAGCTGAGCAGCTGCTCCTGCGGGAGGGCGGCGACGGGGAGGAACACGAACGTTGCGATGATCATCCCGGCCTGCGTGCCGCCGAGCGTGAAGCTGGAGAAGAAGGCGCGCCGGTCGTCGGGGGCGTGCTCGAGGGTCATCGAGTTCGCGCCGGCCTGCTCGCCGCCCGCGGAGAAGCCCTGCAGCAGACGGCACACGACCAGGAGCACCGGTCCGAGCGCGCCCGCCGTCGAGTAGTCGGGCAGGCAGCCGATCGCGAACGTCGCGGCACCCATGAGGACCAGCGTGAAGATCAGTACCCGCCGGCGGCCGACCCGGTCGCCGACGTGCCCGAGCACCACGGCGCCCAGCGGCCGGGCGACGTAGCCGACGCCGAAGGTGGCCAGCGCCAGGAGGGTCCCTGCCGTCGGGCTCGACGACGGGAAGAACACCTTGCTGAACACGAGCGCGGCCGCCGTGCCGTAGATGAAGAAGTCGTAGTACTCGAGCGCGCTGCCGATCCAGGCGGCGAGGGCCGCCCGGGCGGGCTGCGCGCCGGCGGGCGCGGCGGGTGCGGAGGACATCGTCGGGCTCCTCGTGCTGCTTATGTACCGTCTGGTTACGTACCAGATAGTGAGTTGTACGTCGCGGAGCTGTCAAGGGCCGACGTGGGCCCGATCACGACGGCAGCTGTGCTCAGGGTCTCCCGACGTGCGCGGTCAGGTACTCGACCACGAGGTCGGCGAGCATCCGGCGGTAGTGGTCGCGCATCGTCGGGTCGAGCATGTCCCGGTCGAAGATGGCTGCCACGGTGTGCCGGTTGGCCGTGCGGAAGATGCAGAACGAGCTGATGAGCAGGTGGATGTCGAGGGCGTCGACGTCGTCGCGGAAGAGTCCGGCGGCGCGACCCCGCGCGAGGATCCGGTCGAGCACCACGAGGGCGGTGCCGGAGAGTCCCTCCCGGATCGGCGAGGCGCGCAGGTGCTCGGCGTGGTGGATGTTCTCGATGCTCACCAGGCGGATGAACTCGGGGTTCGCCTCGTGGTGGTCGAAGGTGAGGTCGCAGACCGCGCGGAGGGCCGCGGTGGGGGCGAGGTCGTCGACCTCGAGGTGGCTCTCCAACGAGCGGATGCCCAGGTAGGCGCGCTCGAGCACGGCCAGGTAGAGGCCCTGCTTGCTGCCGAAGTAGTAGTAGAGCATCCGCTTGGTGGTGCGGGTGCGGGCCGCGATCTCGTCGACGCGGGCCCCGGCGAGGCCGCGCTCGGCGAACTCCGCGGTCGCGACGTCGAGGATCTCGGCGCGGGTGCGCTCCGCGTCGCGCTGACGCGGTTGCGACTCGGTGCTCACGACGGCCCTCCTCGCCCGGGATTCACCGGGCAGTACATCATGACGGCCGTGAATCGCGTCGCCGTGCACCACTCGGTCCTCGATCCCGCCGACCCGGTCGCCTGCGTCCTCGCCGCCCGGGCCGGCGGGCTCGACGCGGTCGGGCTCCACGTCGCCGCCGCCCCGGAGGCCGAGCGGGCCTGGGGTCACGGGGCCGGCATGCCGCTGCTGGCGGCCCTGGTCGACGTGCTGCTCGTGACCCGGGTGACCACGCTCGACGTCGGGCGGATCGACCTCGGCGAGCCGGTCACCGGCGCGGCCGACGATCCCCGCCGGCGCACGCTCGACCTCGGCGCCCGGCTCGGCGCGCAGTTCGTCACCGTGCGGGCCGCGGACGGCGACCCCGGCGACGCGCTCGCCGAGCTCGCCGGGCAGGCGGCCGCGTTCCGGGTGCGCCCGCTGCTGGTGCCCTCCGACGGCACGTCGGTGCGCGACGCCCTGGCGGCCGCGGCCGGCACGTCGGCGGGCGTGGTGCTCGACGTGGCGCCCTGGACCGCCGATCCCGAGGAGGTCGCCGAGCTGGTCGTCGAGGCCGGCGACGCGCTCGGCTACGTCCGGGTGCCCGCCGACCAGCTGGCCCCGGACATGGGGTCGGCGACGTCCCTGCTCGCGACGCTCCCGCCCTGGGTGCCGGTGGTGATCGGCGCCCCCCGCGAGCCCCTGTCCGCCCGCGATCCCGCCGACCCGACCGCGCCCGCCCGCGCCGGGGCGTTCCTCGCGGCCTGCCGGGCGGGGATCGACCGGCTGCTCGTCCACCCGCGGGCCCTGGCGGCCGAGCGCGGGGCGTGACCCGGCCGCGCCGCAGCAAGTAAGGTGAGCCTTACCTGAGACAAAGAGGTGAGGGCATGGCGAAGGGCGGACCGGGACACCGGCTCGAGGTGCTCCGCAGCGAGCAGTTGACGCCGCACCTGCGGCGGGTCGTGCTCGGCGGGCCCGGGCTCGCGGGGATCGAGGACAACGGCTTCACCGACCGCTACGTGAAGCTCGCGTTCCGGCGGCCGGGCGTGGTGTACGACGAGCCGCTCGACGTCGGGGCGGTGCGGGCGGAGCGGCCGCGCGAGGAGTGGCCGATCTCGCGGACGTACACGGTGCGCGCGCTCGACCACGCCGCCGGCGAGTTGACGATCGACTTCGTGGTGCACGGGGACACGGGGGTCGCCGGGCCGTGGGCGCTCGCCGCGCGGCCGGGCGACGAGCTGATCATGCTCGGTCCGGGCGGGGCGTACGCCCCGGCGGACGACGTCGACGCCCACGTGCTGATCGGCGACGAGGCCGCGCTCCCGGCGATCGCGGCCGCCTGCGAGCGGGTCCCGGCGGGGACGCCGGTGCAGGTGTACCTCGAGGTCGACGGCCCGGCCGACGAGCTCCCGCTGGCGTGCTCCGGCGACCTCATGGTCCGCTGGGTGCACCGCGAGGCCGGCGAGACGCTGGTCGACGTCGTGCGGGCCGCGGCGTGGCCGACGGGCCGCGTGCAGGCGTTCGTGCACGGCGAGACCGGGTCGATGAAGGCGCTGCGCGGGCTCCTGCGCGACGAGCTGGGCGTGCCGCGGGAGCTGCTCTCCATCTCCGGCTACTGGCGCCGGGGGATGGACGAGGAGGGCTTCCAGGCCGACAAGCGCGCGGGCAACGGCGTCGCGGCGTAGCGGAGGCGCACATCTCAGCGGTGGCTGAGATGAGCGTCGGGGACGCCGGGTTAGGGTCGCGTCCCGTGGCGTTCCCCTTCTCGGCCGTCGTCGGCCATCCCGACCTGCGGCTCGCGCTGCTGCTCTCCGCCGTGGACCCGGGGATCGGCGGCGTGCTGGTGCGCGGGGAGAAGGGCACCGCGAAGTCGACGATCGTCCGGGCGCTCGCGACGCTGCTGCCTGACGTCGAGGTGCGGGCCGGCGACCGGTTCGGCGTCGACGTCGAGGCCGGCGAGGAGAGCCCGGACGGGCCGTTCGGACCCGACGTCCCCGTCGAGCGGCGGCCGGCCCGGCTGGTCGAGCTCCCGGTGGGGGCGTCCGAGGACCGGCTGATCGGCTCGCTGGACCTGCAGGAGGTCCTCGCGCACGGCCGCGGGTCGGTGCAGCCCGGCCTGCTCGCCCTCGCGCACCGCGGCGTGCTCTACGTCGACGAGGTCAACCTCCTGCACGACCACCTCGTCGACCTCCTGCTCGACGCCGCCGCCTCCGGCCGCTCGCACGTCGAGCGCGACGGCGTCTCGTTCACCCACCCCGCGCGCTTCCTCCTCGTCGGGACGATGAACCCCGAGGAGGGGGAGCTGCGCCCACAGCTGCTCGACCGCTTCGGCCTCACGGTCCGCGTCGAGGCCTCGCGGGTGGTCGCCGAACGCACCGAGGTCGTCCGCCGACGGCTCGCCCACGACGCGGACCCGACCGGCTTCGCGACCCGGTTCGCCCCGGACGAGGACGCGCTGCGCGCCCAGCTCGCCGAGGCCCGGGCGCGGCTCGGGGCGGTCGCGCTGACCGACCGCGAGCTCGTCCGCATCTCCGCGGTCTGCGCGTTCGTCGAGGTCGACGGCATGCGGGCGGACGTCGTGGTGGCACGGACCGCCGTCGCGCACGCGGCGTGGCGCGGAGCGGCCGCCGTCGACGTCGACGACGTGCGCGCCGCCGCCCGGCTCGCCCTGCCGCACCGGCGCCGCCGCGACCCCTTCGACGAGCCGCACCTCTCCGACGAGGAACTGGAGAAGGCGCTCGAGGCCGCGGAGCAGGCGGTGCAGGACCTGGACGACGAGGAGGGTCCCGACGACGACGGGCCCGGCTCGGGTGGCCCCGGAGACGATCCGTCCGACGAACCCCAGGGTCCCGACGACGGGTCCCAGGCGGCGGCTCCGGAGGCGGGCGACGGCGGGGCCGACGGCGCGGAGAGCGGTGGCGCCACCGCGTCCGACGGACACGGCTCGGCCGAGGCGCCCACGCCCCCGAGCCGACCGGAGCCATCGTCGGGAACGGGGAGCAGCCGCGACGACGCGGACCGGCCACGGGACGACGGCAACGACGCGCTGGCCCCGGTGGGGGCCCCGCAGCGCGTCCGGCTCAAGCAGCGCCGGTTCGAGGTGCACGGGGTCGGCGAGGGCGTGCCCGGTCGGCGTTCGCGGGCGCGCGGGCGCCGCGGGCGGACGGTGCGCGCGGTCGCGGAGGCCCCGGAGTCGGGCCCGGCACCGCACGTGCCGGCGACGGTGATCGCGAGCGTGCGCTCCGGTCGGCGTGGTCGGCCGGGGCCGGACGACCTCCGGCACGCCCACCGCGAGGGCCGCGAGGGCAACCTCGTGCTGTTCTGCGTCGACGCGTCCGGCTCGATGGCGGCACGCACGCGGATGACGGCGGTGACGGGCGCGGTCGACGCGCTGCTGCGGGACGCGTACCAACGGAGGGACAAGGTCGGGGTCGTGACCTTCAACGGCACCGGCGCGGCCGTCGCCCTGCCGCCGACCTCGAGCGTCCACACCGCGCACGCCCGCCTCGCCGACCTGCGCACCGGCGGCCGGACCCCGCTCGCCGAGGGGCTGCGCACCGCCCGCCGGGTCCTGCGCGCCGAGCGGGTGCGCGACCCGCGGCGGCGCGGGCTGCTGATCGTGCTGACCGACGGCCGCGCGACCGTCGGCGGACCGCGACCCCTCGACGCCGCCCTCGACGCGGCCCGCGGCCTGGCCCGCGAGGCTGGCCCGGGGCGTGGGGGAGCGGCGATGAGCACCGTGGTCGTGGACTGCGAGTCCGGGCACGTCCGCCTCGGGCTCGCCGGCCGGATCGCCGGTGCCGCGGCCGGTGCGATCGTGACCCTCGACGAACTGACCGGCGAGAACGTCGCGGCGGTGGCCCGGACCGCCGTCGGCGCCTGAGCAGGAGGAAGCGCATGCCCCAGGGCGTCCCCACCACCGTTCCCGACGACGGGCTCACCACCCGCCAGCGCCGCCGACGTCCGCTGCTGGTGGTGCACACCGGCGTGAACAAGGGCAAGTCGACCGCGGCGTTCGGGCTGGCGCTGCGGCAGTGGACGGCGGGCAACTCGGTCGCGGTGTTCCAGTTCGTGAAGTCGGCGAAGTGGCGCGTCGGCGAGGAGACCGCGCTCAAGGCCCTCGGCGAGCTGCACTCCTCGACCGGCCAGGGCGGCCCGGTGGAGTGGCACAAGATGGGCGAGGGCTGGTCGTGGAGCCGGAAGGCGGGGTCGGAGGACGACCACGCCGAGGCGGCCCGCGAGGGCTGGGCGGAGATCCGGCGCCGGCTCGAGGGCGCGGCGCACGACTTCTACGTCCTCGACGAGTTCACCTACCCGTTGAAGTGGGGGTGGATCGACGTCGAGGAGGTGGTGTCGGTACTGACCGACCGACCGGGGTTCCAGCACGTCGTGATCACCGGCCGGGACGCGCCGCCTGCGCTCGTCGAGGCCGCCGACCTGGTCACCGAGATGACGAAGATCAAGCACCCGATGGACGCCGGGCAGAAGGGCCAGAAGGGCATCGAATGGTGAGGCGAGCGTGGTAGTCCTCCCGCCCCGGGTCGTGATCGCGGCACCGTCGTCGGGCAGCGGGAAGACCACGATCACGACGGGACTGCTCGGCGCCCTGGCGGCCCGCGGCACGGTGCCCGCGCCGTTCAAGATCGGCCCGGACTACGTCGACCCCGGCTACCACGCGCTCGCCGCCGGCCGGCCCGGGCGCAACCTCGACCCGGTGCTCTGCGGCGTCGACCGGCTCGCCCCGCTCGTGGCGCACGGGGCCTCGGGGGCGGCGCTCGCGGTCGTCGAGGGCGTGATGGGCCTGTTCGACGGTCGGCTCGCCCCGGGTGGCAGGAAAGCGTCGTTGCCGGCATCCAGTGACAGCAACGACGCTTTCCTGCCACCGGAGCGGCGCCGTCCTGACGACGGGTCCACGGCCCACGTCGCGCGCGTGCTCGACGCGCCGGTGGTGCTGGTCGTCGACGCCCGTGGTCAGCACCGGTCGGTCGCGGCGCTGCTGCACGGCTTCCGCACGTTCGACCCGTCCGTCGCCCCGGCGGGCGTGATCCTCAACCGGGTCGGCACGGAGCGGCACGCGGACGCGCTGCGGGCGGCGTGCGCGGAGGTCGGGGTGCCGGTGCTCGGCGTGGTGCCGCGGCGGGCCGAGCTCGCCGTGCCGTCGCGCCACCTCGGACTGATCACCGCCGCCGAGCACGGCGCGGACGCCCGGGCGGCCGTGGACGCGATGACCGCGCTCGTCGCCGCCCACGTCGACCTCGACGCCGTCGAGCGGCTCGCGCGCCGCGCCCCCGCCACGCCGGTCGAGCCCTGGGATCCGGTGCTCGAGGTCGGCCCGACCGACCGGCGTGCGCGCCGGGTCGTCGCCGTCGCGGGCGGTCCCGCCTTCACGTTCGGCTACCCGGAGCACGCCGAGCTCCTGCAGGCCGCCGGGGGAGAGGTCGTCGTCGTGGATCCCCTGCGCGACGAGGTGCTGCCCGAGCGCACGGCGGGCCTCGTCCTCCCGGGCGGGTTCCCGGAGGAGCACCTCGAGGACCTCTCGGCCAACGTCGCGCTGCGGACGGCGGTGCGCGCCTTCGCGACGGCAGGTGGGGCGGTCCACGCGGAGTGCGGCGGTCTGCTCTACCTGGGCCGCGCCCTGGACGGGGCGCCGATGTGCGGGGTGCTCGATGCCGAGGCCGCGATGGGCCCGCGTCTGACGCTGGGCTACCGGACGGCGACGGCGCCCGCCGACTCTCCGGTCGCCGTGGCGGGGGAGACGGTGACCGGGCACGAGTTCCACCGCACCGTCACCACGCCGCGGGCCGGGTCGACCCCTGCGTGGGCGTGGGACGACACGACCGAGGGCTTCGTGCAGGGCGCCGTCCACGCCTCCTACCTGCACACCCATCCGGCCGGGCGTCCCGAGGCGGTGCGGCGGTTCGTGGCGGGGCTGGTCGGGCCGCCGTGATCGTGCTGGGCGTGGGGGTGGAGCCGGGGACGCCCGCGGAGTACCTCGTCGAGGCGGTCGGCGGTCTGGCCTACGACGTCGTCGCCACGATCGACCGGCGCCTCGGGGAGCCGGCGATCGAGGCGGTCGCGGGGGGCCGGAAGCTCCTCACCTACACGACCGCGGAGCTCGACGCCGTCGACGTCCCGAACCCCTCGGCGGTCGTCCGACGCCTGACCGGGACCGGCTCCGTCGCCGAGGCGGCCGCGATCCTGGCCGCCCGGGAGCTCGGCGGTGCGGGGGAGCTCGTCGTCGAGAAGCAGCGGGGCCGGATGGTGACGGTGGCGCTGGCGCGGTGACGCCGGCGGCCGGCTGCATTGCGTCGCGCACACGGCCGGCAGGTCCCGCTCGGGGTCGCGCCGGCGTTGCGGGACGCAACGCGAGCGGAGGCATGTGTCGACGGGGCGGACCGTGTGCGGGCCGCAACGCGCGGCGAGGGATGTGCAGCCCGGCCCCGCCGTGTGCGGGCCGCAACACCAGCGCGACCCGATCCCGGTGGATCAGAGGTCGAACACACCGCTCGTGATCGGCGACGACGTGTGCGGGAAGGGGCCCGCGCCGGGGACCGACGACGTCCCGCGGGCCCGGGCGGTACTCCCGGCGGTGGTGCTCGCCGCTGGCAGGACAGCGGCCGTGGTCTCGGCGACGACGACGTGGCGCACCGCGGTCGACCCGGCGGAGGGGGCGACGGCAGCGAGAGTGCCCGCCCCACCGAGTGCAGCGATTCCGGCGAGGGTGGCGCTCAGTCCGAAGCGGTTCCCGGTCATGCCGACGAGCCTGGGTCCGACCGGTGGGGCGTAGCTCGGAGGTCGATGTGGGCGCGCTGTGCACCTCCAGCGGCGGCCGCCCGGCGTCCCGGCGCCACACCAGGTGGTGCTCCACCAGGAGCGGCTCGCCGTGCAGGGGCCGCGCCACCACTCCGGGCGGCAGCCCGCCCGCGAGCACGCGCTCCTGGGTGATCCCCACCGCGACCCCGGACAGCACGAGCGGCACGAGCCGGTCGAGGCGGACCGCCTCGTGCGCCACGACGACGTCCGCCGCGCGGACGGACCGACCCGTCGCCGGGAAGGGTTGACCCGTCCTTGCGGACGTGTCGACTCCCGGTGAGGCGCTGGAGACGCCAGGATGAGCGCCATGAGCGAGAAGGACGCGGCCGGCACGCCGGACCTCACCGCGCCGTCCCCGGCCGACGGACCCACCGTCGAGCAGACGTCCGTCGCGCGCCGCGACTCCCCGCCGCCCGCCGAGCGCGAGACCGAGCGCATCCCCGGCGGCACCGCGGGCGCGGCACCGACCCGCACGCACGCCACCCCGAAGAAGCCCGGTCCCGGCCGGACCCGCATCGGTGGCGCGTGGATCGGCCTGATCCTCGGCGCGGTCGTCCTCGTCTTCCTCCTGATCTTCATCCTGCAGAACCTCGACCCGGCGCGGGTGCAGTTCCTGGGCTTCCAGGCCGAACTGCCGCTCGGCATCTGGATGCTCTTCTCGGCGATCGCCGGCGTGCTGCTCCTGGCCATCCCGGGGCTCGGGCGGATGATCCAGTGGCGGCGCGCCGCGCGGGGCCCGAAGCACTAGCGGGACGGGGCAGGATGGGCCCGTGACCTCCCGCCTCGCCCTCGCCGGGGAACCGCTGCCGACCGTCGGGCACGCCCGCGCCTACGTCTGCGGCATCACCCCGTACGACACGACCCACCTCGGCCACGCCGCGACCTTCGTCTGGGCCGACGTCGCCACCCGCGTCCTGCGCCGGGTCGGCGTGACCGTCGAGGTCTGCCGCAACGTCACCGACGTCGACGACGTGCTCGACGCCGCCGCCGAGCGGGCCGGCAGCCGGTTCGACAGCTTCGCCGCCGTCGGCCAGTTCCGCTTCGACCGCGACATGGCCGCGCTCAACGTGCGGCCGCCCGCCCACGAGCCGCGGGCGCACAACCACGTCGAGGACGTCGTCCGCCTCGCCGCCGGCCTGCTGGAGCGGGGCGTCGCCTACGAGCGTGAGGGGGAGGTGCTCCTGCGTGCCTCCGCGGTGGGTCTCACGGGTGTTCCCGACGAGGCGTCGTCGCAGGTCCCGCCCTCGGCCCGCGCCGAGGACCCGGCCGACCCCACGATCTGGCGTCCCGCCCTGCCGGGGGAGGCCGCCTGGCCCAGCCCCTGGGGTGACGGCCGTCCCGGGTGGCACGCGGAGTGCGCGGCCATGGCGCTGTCGGTGCTCGGCCCGGCGGTCGACCTGCACGTCGGCGGCGCGGACCTGCGCCACCCCCACCACACCGCGATGGGCGCCATGGCCGAGGCGATGACCGGGGTGCGCCCGTTCGCCCGCGCCCGCCTGCATGTCGGGACGGTGCGGGTCGACGGCGCCAAGATGGCCAAGTCGGCCGGCAACCTCGTGCTCGTGTCGGACCTGCTCGAGTCGTGGCCCGCCGCCGCGGTGCGCCTGCTCGTGCTCGACCGTCCGTGGGCGCAGGCGTGGGACGTCGGTCCCGACGACGTGGCCGCGGCCGCCGACCGGCTCGAGCGCCTCTTCTCCGCCGCCGGCCGGCACGTCGACGGTGCGGCCGCCGCCGACGCCGTGGTCGGCGCGCTGCTCGACGACCTCGACGTCCCCGCCGCGCTCGCCGTGGCCGAGGCCGAGGGCGGGGAGGCCGCGCGGGTGGCGCTCTCCGTGTTGGGCCTCACCTGATCACCGCGCCCGGTGATGCTTCTGTGACACGCGGGACGGATGTGCCGCGAAACGGGGGTCCGCTGCCTACGGTGTGACGTCGGGTCACGACGCTCGAGTCGTCCCGGGGGGTGCGGAGGAGGGCGTGATGCGCTGGGGCGGTCCCGACGAGGTGACGCTGAAGCCGACCGAGCCACCCGCGCCGCGGACCTCGCCCGAGAACGACGCCGCCGCCGGGCCGACCGGTGAGCCCGCGCCCCGGTCCTCGTGGCGGTCCCGTCGACGGGACAAGGAGGCCGGTCGGAGCTCCGGGCCGACCCGGACGCCCGACGTCGAACCGCCCGCGCCGGAGGGGGACCCCGAGCCGTCGCAGCCCGACGACGCGCGCGACGCGGTGGCCCCGCCCCGGAGCGAGCCGGCGCCCGACGACCGCGCCGACGACCGCGCCGACGACCGCGCCGACGACCGCGCCGACGACCGCCCTGCCGCCGGGCCCGACGACCGCCCTGCCGCCGGGCCCGACGACCGCGCCGAGGCCGGGCGGGACGAGTCGGGCCCGCCGACCCGTCCGGACGGCGCGTCGACCGACACCGCCGCGCGCCCACCCGCGCCGACACCCGCACCAGCGCCCCCGGCGCGCCCGTCGCTGTGGGACCGCGTCCGGTCGACGACGTCCGCCCCGGCCTCGCCCGCGCCCCGCAAGCGCCCGGTGGCACCGGCCGAGGCCCCGGCAGCAGGGGCACCGTCGTCCGAGGCGTCGTCCGACGCCCCGGCGCGCGACGCCGACACCGTCGTCCCCCCGCGCACCCCGCCGTGGCGCACGCCGGGCCTCGCCCCGTCGTCCGACGACGCCCCCGCGGTGCCCCGGGAGCAGGACACCGTGCCGTCGGGCCGCGCCGCGACGTCACGGGGCACCACCACGGACCGGGCGCGCCCCCGGCCCCCCGAGCCCGACACCGTCCGGACCACCGGCGCCGCGCCGGTCCGCCCCGAGCCGCGGGGAACGTCGCCGCGGCCCACCGAGAAGACCGGTGAGGCAGCGCGCTCGCCGCGCCGCGGACCCGGTGCGGGCGCTGCTGTCGCCGGGGCAGCCGCCGCGGGCGCGTCGACGGCGGACACCACTGCCTCGTCGGCACCGCGCAGTCCCGAGCGCCCCGCTCCTGCCACGCCGACCGCGTCGTCCCGACTCGGATCGACGACCGATGCCGCGCCCACGGACGCCCGGAGCGGGACCGCCGAGTCCGCGGGACGCGGTTCTGCCGCCTCCAAGGGGTCTCAGCCCGGCGGGGAGCGCGGCACCGAGGTCATCGATCGGGTCGACACCCGGGCATCCGGGTCGCCGCGACCCGGAGCGGCCGGGGCCGACGCGGCCGACGAGGAGCGCGGGACCGAGGTCATGGGCCGGGTCGACACCCCGCCCTCCGCATCGCCCCGACGCGGACCCGGCACGGGCGGCGTCATCGCGGGGGCCGCTGCGGCGGGCGTCGGTGCCGTCGCCGGCGCGCTCGCCGGGCGCTACCGCCGCCAGGACGACGACGCTCCGGGCCAGGTCCCGGCGGCGGCCGCGACCGCGGCTCCCACCACGGAGCGGCCGCGCGAGGAGACCGCCACCACCGCCGGGGCGGCGACGCCGACCACGACGACCGCGACCGCGACCGAGCCCGCCGCGCGGATCGCGGAGGCACCCACGACGCCGAGCCGACCCGCCGTCGGGAAGGCGGACCTCGCGGCGGCGCCGACGAGGGCCGAGCCCGCGACCGCCGAGCCCGCGACCGCCGAGCCGGAGTCGACCGCCGAGCCGGAGTCGGCCGCCGAGCCCGCGACCGCCGAACCGGAGACGGCCGCCGAGCGGACCGAGATCACGCCGTCCGAGCGGACCGACGTGATCTCGCCGGTCGAGGAGCCGCGACCGACGACCGAGCCGCGGCCGGGGGTCGTCCGGGACCGGCGTCGTCGGCGTCGGGTGCTCTTCGCCTTCCTGCTGGCGGCGCTCGTGCTCGCGGCCTTCCTGGGCCTCGTCGCCCTCATCACCGACCACGCCGGTGGCTCGACGCCGTCCCCCGCGGCCGCCGGCGCGCCGGTACTGACGGTGCCGGCCGACACCGCCGCACCTCCCGCGCCGCCGCCCGTGCCGCAGCTCCCGCGCGGCGGGACGACGTTCTTCCCGCAGCACCGGGTCGTCGCCTACTACGGCACTGCGGGGACCGACGCGCTCGGCGTCCTCGGCGAGGGCTCGCCCGCCGACGCCGCGTCCCGGCTCGAGGCCGCGGCGGCGCCGTTCGCGACCCCGGGCAAGACCGTGCTCCCCGCGATGGAACTGATCGTCTCCATCGCCAACAGCACACCCGGGCCCGACGGGACGTACCACAGCGACATCGACCAGGCCGAGGCCCGGCAGTACCTCGACGCGGCCCGCGCGAAGCAGCAGGCCATGATCATCGACATCCAGCCCGGCCGCGCGGACTTCATGACCGCCGTGAAGCCGTGGGAGTCCCTCCTCCGCGAGCCCGACGTCAGCCTCGCGCTCGACCCGGAGTGGCGCATGCCGCCGGGACAGGTGCCCGGGAAGACGATCGGCACGGTCAGCGCGGACGAGGTGAACCAGGTGTCCTCCTGGCTCGCGAACCTCGTGACGACGAACGACCTCCCGCAGAAGCTGTTCGTCCTGCACCAGTTCACGCCGAACATGATCACGAACCCGGAACGGCTGCAGACGCCGCCGCAGCTCGCGGTCGTGCAGCACATCGACGGGTTCGGCGCCCCGGCGAACAAGATCGGCAAGTACCAGGAGCTCCAACGCCCCCAGCAGCTCCACCTCGGCTTCAAGCTGTTCATCGACGAGGACACCCCGACCCTCACCCCGCAGCAGGCGCTCGCGCTCACGCCGCCGCCGGACCTCGTCACCTACCAGTAGGTCAGCGCAGCCCCACCACGACCGACCGCGTCGAGCGGTTCGCGACGACGACGGCGCCCGGCGCCGGGACGAGCATCGGGTTCTCCGGCGCCCGGTCGGGCCGGCCGAGCGGGCGTCCGTCGTCCGGGGCGAGCTCGCCGAGGTCGAGCGCGGGCCGGCCGTCGACGACCACGGCGTCGCCGAGCTCGTCCGAGCAGGCCTGCACGGTCGCGTCGGCGAGCGCTAGGAGCGTCGGTTGCGCGCACGGCGCCGGCGGCGCGGGCACCGCCGTCCCGGTGGCCGGATCGAGGCGCCCGACGGCGGGGACGAGCCGGTTGAGCAGCTCCAACCGCGGTTCCCCGTCGCCGAGCAGCGGCGCCCCCGCGACCCGTGGCACCCGCAGCCGCACGGCGCCGGTGCGCGGGTCGACGAGCGGCCGCGGCTCCGGGCCGGTCACGACGACGACGCTCCCATCGGTCGCTGAGGCGAGCCCGGCCCCGCCGGCCGGGTCGGAGGGGCCGGCGTCGAGGCGCCACCGCTCGTCGCCCGTGCGGGCGTCGAGCCCGCGCAGCACGGTGCGGCCGGCGCACCACTCGGCGACCGGGACGGCCCCGGCCGACCACTGCGGTGCGACGGTGCCCTGCTCGCAGCCCGGGGTCGTCGTGCGGCTCCAGAGCTGCTTGCCGGTGCGCAGGTCGCGGGCCCCCTGCTCGGTCGTCGAACCCTGCGGGCGCGCCAGGACGACGACGTCGTCGGTGAGGGTCGGCGCCCCGTCGACGTCGTCGGTCCAGCGCTCGACCCCGGTGACGGCGTCGAGCACCGTCACCGACCCGTCGTCGTGACCCAGGACCAGCGACCGCCCGTCGGGTGAGGCCTGCGCGAGCGTGAGCAGCCGCCCGGGCCGGGCGTACCGCCACCGCTCGGTCCCGGACACCCCGTCGAGGGCGACGACCCCGTCGTCGCCGGCCACGACCACCCCGGCGCCCGCGCGGACCACGGCGTGCAGCGGGGTCGGCGCCGCCCAGCGCCAGGCGACGGCGGCGGGCGACGCGGGGACCGGGGCGGGCACGACCGGCGCGGTGGTCGTCGAGACGGTCGGAGCCCCGCCGCACCCCGCGGGGACCGCGAGGAGCAGGACGGCCACCGCCGCGACCACGAGCCGCACCATGCGAGCAGTCTGACCCGCCAGGCGAATCCGGGATGCGGGCCGTCAGTAGGCTCTCCGCATGGCACGAGGCGTCACCCGCATGTCCGAGATGTTCCTGCGCACCCTGCGCGAGGACCCGGCCGACGCCGAGGTGACCAGCCACAAGCTGCTCGTGCGCGCGGGGTACGTGCGGCGCGTCGCGCCGGGCATCTACTCCTGGCTGCCGCTGGGGGTGCGGGTGCTGCGCAACGTCGAGCGGATCGTGCGCGAGGAGATGGACGCGATCGGCGCGCAGGAGGTGCACTTCCCGGCGCTGCTGCCCCGCGAGCCCTACGAGGCCACGGGTCGCTGGACCGAGTACGGCGACACGCTCTTCCGGCTCAAGGACCGCAAGCAGGCCGACTACCTGCTCGGGCCGACCCACGAGGAACTCTTCACGCTGATGGTGAAGGGGGAGACGTCGTCGTACCGGGACTTCCCGGTGACGCTCTACCAGATCCAGACGAAGTACCGGGACGAGGAGCGTCCCCGCGCGGGCATCCTGCGCGGCCGCGAGTTCACGATGAAGGACTCGTACTCGTTCGACCTCACCGACGAGGGGCTGGCCGAGTCCTACGCCGCCCACCGGGTCGCCTACCAGCGCCTCTTCGATCGGCTCGGCCTGGAGATCCAGATCGTGTCCGCGATGTCGGGCGCGATGGGCGGGTCCGCCTCCGAGGAGTTCCTCGCGCCCTGCGACGCCGGCGAGGACACCTACGTGCGGTGCCTGGAGTCGGGGTACGCCGCGAACGTCGAGGCGGTGACGACGCCGCCGCCGCCGGAGCAGTCGATCGACGACAAGCCCGAGGCGGTCGTCCACGACACCCCGGACACCCCGACGATCGACTCCCTGGTCGCCGTGGCGCGGTCGCTGTTCCCGGACCGGGACTACACCGCCGCCGACACCCTGAAGAACGTCATGGTCAAGACGCGGCTGCCCGGCGCCACCGACTGGGAGCTGCTCGGCGTCGGTGTGCCCGGCGACCGCGAGGTCGACATGAAGCGCCTCGAGGCGGCCGTGTCGCCGGCCGAGGTGGCCCTGCTCGAGGACGCCGACTTCGCTCGCAACCGGTTCCTGACGAAGGGCTACATCGGCCCGGTCGGTCTGCAGAAGAACGGCGTGCGCTTCCTCGTCGACCCGCGGATCGTCACCGGCACCGCGTGGATCACCGGCGCCGACGAGCCCGGCCGGCACGTGTTCGACCTGGTCTGCGGCCGCGACTTCACCCCCGACGGCACGATCGAGGCCGCCGAGGTCCGGGCGGGCGACCCGTCGCCCGACGGCGCCGGCACCCTCGTCGCGGCCCGCGGCATCGAGATGGGCCACATCTTCCAGCTCGGCCGCAAGTACGCCGAGGCGCTCGGGCTGGAGGCGCTCGGCGCCGACGGCAAGCGGACGACGGTGACGATGGGGTCCTACGGCGTCGGGGTCTCCCGCGCGGTCGCCGCGATCACCGAGCAGCACGCCGACGCCAAGGGCCTGGTGTGGCCGCGCGAGGTCGCGCCGTTCGACGTGCACCTGGTGATCGCCGGCAAGGACGACGCCCAGCGCGCCGCCGCGGAGACGATCGCCGCGGGCCTCGCCGAGGCCGGCCTCGAGGTGCTCCTCGACGACCGCAAGGCCTCCCCGGGCGTGAAGTTCGCCGACGCCGAGCTGCTGGGGATGCCGACCTCGATCACCGTCGGGCGCGGGCTCGCGAACGGCGTCGTCGAGGTGACCGAGCGGCGGTCGGGCGAGCGGCGTGAGGTGCCGGTCGACGACGTGGTGTCCGCGCTGACCGGGGGCGCCTGAGCACCTCCCGGTGCCAGCAATGCGTCATTGCTTGCACCCAGTGACAGGAACGGCGGCATCGTCGGGCGGGGCGCGGGCTCAGCCGACGCTCACGCACACCCCGGCCACGACCTTCGCGCAGACCTTCAGCCCGCCGCCGGAGGAGCCGCCCGAGCCCGACGAGCCGCCGGACGATCCGCTGCCGGAGGACCCGGATCCGCCCGCAGGCTCGGAACCGCCACCCGCGTCCGACGACGCCTTCGACCCGGCTGCCGCGGACGACCCGGACGAGCCGGACGACCCGGCGGCTGCCGAGCGCGCGGGGTTCGACGACCCCGAGCCCGACGATCCCGACCCCGCCCTGTTCCCGGACGCTGCACTCTTGGCAGGGGGCGGAGGGACGACCGCCGACTCGGCCACCGGTGCCACCACCGGCGGCTCACCCGGGTCACCCGGCGCCGGCAGCGTCGTCGTGACCGCCGCGACCGCCGGCCCGGGGGTGGTCCCGCCCTTGGGGACGGCGGGGCCCACCGCGCTCGTCGGGTCCGTGCCGGTCGAGAGGATGAGCAGGGTCGCGATCCCGGCCACCCCGAGCACCGCGCCCACCGCCACGACCGCCGCGAGCAGCACCCCGGCGGCCCGCGGGCGTCGACGTCGGTGACGGGGTCGGTACCGCGTCCTCGGGGGTGCCGGAGCCTGCCGCGCCACCACTCTCACCGCTCGCTCCCTCCCGACGCCGCGACGGGGCGCGATCCGCGTCCCGGTCTCCCGGCCGGGAAGTGTCGACGCAGGTCGGAGTGGTGTGACACGTCGTCGGGAAGACCCACCCGCCCGGAGCAGCACCACCGCTCCGACGGCCGACCGGTCGGTCGCGAGCGGAGATCACCGGCGGATCCGGACACCCGGATGACCCCGCCTGACGTCTCGTCGGGCGGGGTATCCGGCCCGCTTCAGGCGCGGCGCTCGAGGGCCACGCTGACGCCGAACACGACCAGCCCGAGCAGCGGCAGGACAGCCCCGACCAGCGCGGGAGCGTCGTACCCGAGGCCGGCGGCGAGCACCGCACCGCCGAGGGCGGCGCCGATGGCGTTGGCGATGTTGAACGCGGAGTGGAAGCTGGCCGCGGCGAGCGAGGGACCGTCGGCCGCGAAGTCCATCAGCCGGCCCATCAGCGCCGGCCCGGCCGAGAGGCCCACGAAGCCGAGCAGGAAGAGGCCGATCGCGGCGGTCACGGCGTGGTGCGCCGCGAACACGAAGGCGAGCAGCACGACGGCGTAGACGGCCAGGGCGACCGCGATCGTCGTGCGGGGAGCGCGCTCCGCGAGCCGCCCGCCGACGACGTTGCCCACCGTCATCCCGACGCCCAGCGCGCCGAGCAGCAGCGGTACCGTCCCGGCGTCGACGCCGGCCTGATTGGTGAGGATCGGGCTGATGTAGCTGTACACCGCGAATAGGCCGCCGAAGCCCGCGCTGATCGCGCCGAGCGTGAGCCACACCTGCGGGCGGGTGAGTGCGGTGAGCTCGCCGCGGACGCTGCCGCCCTGCGCGGAGGCCGCGTTCGGCACGAGGAAGATCACCGCGAGGACGGTGATCAGCGCGATGACCGTCACCGCGACGTACGCGGAGCGCCACCCGAACGTCTCGCCCAGCCAGGTCGCGGCGGGGACGCCGACGATGTTGGCGATCGTCAGCCCGAGCATCACGGCGGCCAGCGCACGGGCCCGCCGGGCGGGTTCGACGAGCGCAGCCCCCAGCACCGCGGCCGTGCCGAAGTAGGCCCCGTGCGGCAACCCGGCGAGGAAGCGCAGCGCCACGAACGGCAGGAACGCCGGCGCGAGCGCGGACAGCCCGTTGAACACGACCAGCGCGGTCGCGAGGGCCACGATCAGCTTCTTGCGCGCCCACCGGGCGCCGGCGATCGCGATCAGGGGGGCGCCCACCACGACGCCGAGCGCGTAGGCGCTGATGGCCACCCCGGCCGTCGGGACGGAGACCCCGAGGTCGGCGGCGAAGCCGGGCAGCACCCCCATGCTGGCGAACTCGGTGGTGCCGATGGCGAGCCCGCCGAGGCTCAGGGCGGCGAGGCTGACACCGGTGGGGACGGATCGCCGACGCGTGTCGGCGGTCGTGTGCTCGAGGACGGCGCTCATCGCGTCAGCTCCAACAGGTCGGTGAGGCTGGTGATCGGGAGATCCGCGTCGATCCCCTTGAGTCCGGCGACCCGCGCGCCGGCGGCCTTCCCGGCGGCGGCGCCGGTGGCGGTGTCCTCGACCACGAGGCAGCGGGTCGGGTCCACGCCGAGGTCCTCGGCGGCCCGCAGGTAGCCCTCGGGGTGGGGCTTGCCGTGGGTGAGCAGGTCGCGGGTGACGAGCAGGGGCGCGGTGATGCCCGCGGCGCCGAGGCGGAGCTCCGCCAGCCGGGTGTCGGCACTGGTGACGACGGCCCAGGGGACGCCGGCCCGGGCGAGGGCGTCGAGGAGGTCGTGGGCGCCGGGTGCGGCGACCACCCCGTCGAGGTCGACGTACTCCTTCGCGAGCTGGGCCCGTCCGTGCGCCTCGGCGTCCAGATCGGGACGGAGTTCCCGGACGGTGTCGGCGGCGGGGCGGCCCGGCATCGTCGCCAGGACCAGGTCCTCGTCGACGTCGTGCTCCCGCGCCCACGCCCGCCAGACGCGCTCGACGACGGCGTCGGAATCCACGAGCGTGCCGTCCATGTCGAACAACACCGCGTCCGGCGTCATCACCCCTCCGTTCATCTCGTGGTCGCTTTTTCTCGCCAACCGAGCATAATGGCCTCGTGTTCCCGACGACGGGCGCCGATCCCGGATCCCGGTGTGAACCCGGTCGCGCCGCGGTCGACCGCTGGCGTACGGCGGCCCGCGTGCTGGACGAGGTCCGGCGCGAGCCGGGGCTGACCCGGGTCGCCCTCGCCGACCGGCTGCGGTTGTCGAGCGCGACGACGACCGAGACCGTGGCCCGGCTGCGCGCCGCGGGTTGGGTCGACGAGGAGCGGGCGCCGGTCGCCGGCCGCGGCCGCCCGACGACGCGCCTGGTGCCGTCGCCCGCCGGCCCGACGGTGCTCGGTCTGGATCTGCGGCACGAGGACTGGCGGCTCGGGGTCGCGGGGCTCGACGGGGTGGCCACGGTGGTCGCGTCCGGACGACGGGTCCGCGCGTGCCCCGAGGAGGTGGCGTCGGCCGTGGCGGCCCGGGACGCGCTCGCCCTGGCGGTCTCGTTCCCGGCGCCGCTCTCCGACGGTCGCGTGGTCCGGTCCGGCGAGCTCGACTGGACGACGCTGGACCTCGCGCGGCTCACCGGGTCCCCCTCGCTGCCGGTCCTGCAGGGCAACGACGCCACGCTCGCCGGGCTGGCCGAGGGACGGTCGGGCGCCGCGGCGGGGGCCGGGACCGCGCTCACGCTGCTGGTCGAGGTCGGGCTGGGCGGCACGCTGCTGATCGACGGCCGACCGCAGACCGGCGCCCACGGCGCGGCGGGGGAGTTCGGACATCTGCCCTTCGGCGACCCGTCCGTCGTCTGTCCCTGCGGGGCGCGCGGCTGCTGGGGTCCCGAGGTCGACGGGTACGGCCTGGCTCGACGTCTCGGCGTGCCGGCGCCCACCGATCCGCGGAGCTTCGCGTCGGCGGTGCTCGACCGGTCGGATCCCGCCGCCGTGGACGCGGTGGCCGGGGCCTCGGCGGCGCTGGGCCGTGGGCTCGCGGGCCTTGTCAACGCGCACGACCCCGACGTCGTCGTCCTCGGCGGTCTCGCCCCGCGCCTGCGCGGCCCGGCGTTCGACGAGGCGTACCGCGCGGGACTGATGAGCTGGCGGCGGGACGTGCCGCCCCCGGTGCGTGACGCGGTGCTCGGCGCGGACGCCGCCCTGCACGGCGCGGTCGCCCTGGCCCTGGACGAGGTGACGAGCGCCGAGGGCCTGGCCCGGGCCGCCCTCGGGTCGACCCCGACCGAGCCCGCCGCCTCCGGTCCCGCCGCGCGGCTGGACGCCCTGGACACCGAGGTGCGCCGCGGTCGGCGCGCCCGACGCACCGCCCGCGAGCCCGAGGAGACCGATCGTGACCGCACCGGCTGAGGACCTCGTGGTCCGACGGACCTACCCCGATCCCGTCGAGGACATCTGGGCCGCCCTGACCGAGTCGGAGCGACTCGCTCGCTGGTACGGCACCTGGACCGGGGATCCCTCCACCGGGACGGTCTCGCTCACGGTGACCGGCGAGGTCGACGCCGGCGGGGAGGTCGACGACCCCGTCGACGTGACGATCGAGGTGTGCGAGCCGCCGCACCGGCTGGTCGTCCTGGTCCCGTCCGGCGGCACGGCGTGGCATCTCGACGTCGCCCTCTCCGCCCACGGCGACGGCGCCGAGCTCGTGCTCACCCAGCGCCTCGACGGCACCGTGCCGCGCGAGGACCTCGCCGCGGGCTGGACGTGGTACCTGGCCCGGCTCGCGGCCGCGCAGTCGGGCGAGCCCATGCCGCCGTGGGAGCCCGCGGGCTGAGGCCGCCGGTGCAGGGTCTGCCGACGGGGCCGCTTTCTGGCCTCGGCGCGCTCCGGCGGCCTAGCGTCCGACGACGTGACGGCGGCCCGCGTGCTCGACGCCGCCCGCGAACGGTTCCGGCGCGGCGGCCGCGCCGCGCTGCCCGAGGGGGTCGTCCGCGACGAGGTCGTGGCCTCCTGGGAGCGCTCGCCCGCCGGCCCGACGGACCCGGCCTTCGTCGGCCACCACGACGGCGGCCCGCTCGTCGCGGCCGCCGACGCCGTCCTGCACCGGTTCGCGCGGGAGAACACCGGGTCGGGCTGGTCGGTCGCGTTCGTCGGGGACGACGGCGTGGTGCGGGTCCGCTACGACACCGACCCGGCGCTCGGCGAACTCCTCGACGCTGCCGGGTTCGTGCCGGGCCATCGCTGCGACGAGGCGACGGTCGGCACCACGGCCGCCGCCGTCGCCGGGCACGAGCACCGCACGGTGTGCGTCGACGGCCCGGAACACCTCCACCCCGCCTGGCGGGTGCTCCGGGATGCGGCGGCGCCGGTCGTCGGGGGCGCGATCGTGCTGGTCGCGCACGCCGAGGACGCCGCGCCGCCGGCCGTGGCCCGGCTGCTCGCCGACGCGGTGGCCGACCACGACGAGCGTGACCGGCGGCGCCGCGTGCTCGCCGTCCACGACGCGATGTCCGCCCTGCGGGCCGAGGGCGTGCCGTGGGTGGTCGCCGCGACCGGCGACGAGACGTGGTTGGGCCGCGAGGTGGCCGGGCTGCCCGACGACGACCGGCGCACCCTCGGCGACACGCTCACGGCCTGCGTCCTGCTCGACGAGACCGGCGGGCCCCGCCACCTCGACCTGCCGTCCGGGACGTGCGCCGAGGTGGACCTGCGCGAGATCCGGGGCGAGGACGGCGAGCTGTTCGGCGCGGTGCTGGCGGGTGGTCCGGTGGCGGTGCACGCCGGTGCGGGCCGGGTCAGCGTGGCCGCCCGGGAGGCACGGCGTCGGCAGGGCTCGCACGTCGCACCCACCGCGCGGCGGGACTTCGCCGCGGACCTGCGTCGCGACCCGTCGTCGGGATCGGAGGAGGCCCGTCGCCGTGCGACGCAGGAGCTGTTCGGCCCCTACGACCGGATGCGCCGCGACGCCACCGCCACCCTCGGTCGGCGGCGGCACCTGCTGCTGGTGGGGGAGACCGGGGTCGGGAAGCGGACGCTCGCGCGCGAGCGGTTCCTCGCGTTGTTCCCGCGGGGCACGTCGACGACCGTCGACTGCTCCGGCCCGGCCGACGACCTGCGCCTCGACCCGGCGGGCGCCGACGCCCACCTGGTGCTGCTCGACCAGGTGCACGCCCTGACCCCGGTCGCCGCCCGTCGGCTCGACGAGGCGCTCCGGCCGCTGACCGCGATGCCCGGCCGCGTGGTCGTCGTCGGCTGCCTCGACTCGAGCGCGGTCGACGCCGGGCGGCCGTACGGGCTGCTCCTGCGCCACTTCCACGACACCGTGCGGGTCCCCGCCCTGCGCCACCGCACCGACGAGCTCGCCGGGATCGCACAGGCGGTGCTGCGCTCGATGAGCGGCGGCCGCTCGTTGCGCCTCTCCCACCAGGTCGTCCGGGTGCTCGAGGGCTACGCGTGGCCCGGCAACATCGCCGAGCTCGAGGACGTGCTGCGCTACGTGGTCGCGCGCAAGCCGGTCGGGATCGTGCAACCGCCCGACCTGCCGGCACTGTGCTTCACGAGCGCGCCGCGCCTGACGATGCTCGAGACCGCGCAGGCGGACGCGATCATCCACGCGCTCTACGAGACCCGGGGCAACCGGTACAAGGCGGCCGCGATGCTCGGGATCGCCCGCTCCTCGCTCTACCGCAAGATCGACGCGTTCGGGATCAGCTACATCGCCTGAGGTCGTGTCCCGGGTCCGGGACACCGGCCTCGTGATGCGCGGCGAGCCGTCGCGGAGTGTCCCGCAATCGGACAGTCGGGCTGTGGCCCACGCCATAGCGTCGAGGACGCTCAGCGGGCGAACCAGCGGAGGTCGCGATGAAGGCCCTTGTGTACCACGGACCCGGCCAGAAGGCGTGGGAGGACGTCCCCGACGCCGCGATCGTCGAACCCACCGACGTCGTGGTCAAGGTCGACACCACGACGATCTGCGGCACCGACCTGCACATCCTGCAGGGCGACGTGCCGGCGGTGACCGACGGCCGCATCCTCGGGCACGAGGCCGTCGGCACGGTGACCGAGGTCGGCAGCGCGGTGCGCGGGTTCTCGGTGGGCGACCGGGTCCTCGTCCCGGCGATCACCAAGTGCGGACGCTGCGAGTACTGCCAGCGTGGCATGCCGTCGCACTGCCAGACCGTCGGCGGGATCGGCTGGATCTTCGGCCACCTCATCGACGGCACGCAGGCCGAGTACGTCCGGGTGCCCTACGCCGACACCTCGCTCTACGTGGTGCCCCCGGAGGTCACCGACGAGCAGGCGATCTTCCTGGCCGACTCGCTGCCCACCGGCTACGAGGTCGGCGTGCTCGCGGGCGGCGTGCGGCCGGGCCACACCGTGGCCGTGGTCGGCGCCGGGGCGGTGGGGCTGTCCGCGGTCCTGACGACGGGTCTCTGGGGCGCCTCCAAGGTGATCGCCATCGACTCCAACAAGTTCCGGCTCGAGAAGGCCCTCGAGTTCGGGGCCACCGACGCGGTGGAGGTCGGCCCCGGCACGGTGTCCGACGTCGTCGGCCTGACCGACGGGCTCGGCGTCGACGTGGCCATCGAGGCCGTCGGCTATCCGGAGACCCTGCTGACCGCGGCCTCGCTGGTGCGTCCCGGCGGCACGATCGCCAACGTGGGCGTGCACGGCACCCCGGTCGAGATCCCCATGCAGGACATGTGGATCGCGAACGTGACCCTGACGATGGGCCTGGTCGACACCGTGTCGATCCCGACCCTGCTCAAGATGGTCGCCTCGGGCCGCATCCCCGCTGAGAAGATGGGGACGCACTCGTTCACGTTCGACCAGATCGACGAGGCCTACGACGTGTTCGGCAACGCCGCGGCGAACCTCGCGCTCAAGGTGGTCATCACGCCCTGACGTCCCGCGAGGGTCACATCAGGCAGCCCCGGAGGCCCCGGGACCTGCCTGATGTGAACCTCGAGCGGGAACCGGGACCGTCAGCCCGCGGCGACGGGCGTCCGCAGGTCCGCGGCCGGGAACGGCGGGAGCTCGTCGGCGCGCAGCGACGCCTTCCCCGCCAGGCGCCACGCCCGCGCGACGACGTCGTGGTCGGACTCGGTGACGAGGTTGCCCATCACGCGCAGGGCCACCGTCATCAGCGCCTTCGACCGCATGCCCACCGGGCCCGCGACGGGCAGCAGCTTCGGCACCGTCAGGAGCTTGGCCAGCCGGCGCGCGATGGAGAACGCCGAGCCGTAGTGCTCCCGCAGCGTCGCGGGCCAGGCCAGCGACCAGTCGTCCTCGGACATCAGGTCGACGATCAGCCGGCCCGTCTCGAGGCCGTAGTCGATGCCCTCGCCGTTGAGCGGGTTCACGCAGCCCGCGGCGTCACCCACCAGAGCCCAGTTCCGCCCGGCGACCCCGGAGACGGCGCCGCCCATCGGCAGCAGGGCCGACGCCACGTCGCGCACCTCGCCGGAGAGCTGCCAGTCCTCCCGGCGCTGCGTGGCGTAGTGCTGGATCAGCGAGCGGAGCCGGACGTTGGCCGGGCGCTTGTCGGTGGCGAGCGTGCCGACGCCGATGTTCACCGACCCGTCGTGCAGCGGGAACACCCAGCCGTAGCCCGAGAGCACCTCGTTCTCGGTGCCGCGCAGCTCGAGGTGCGAGGAGATCCACGGGTCGTCGTGACGGCCCGACGTGATGTAGCCCCGCGCCGCGACCCCGAACGCCGTGTCCTTGTGCCACACGCGCCCGAGCACGCGCCCCAGGGTGGACTTCGCCCCGTCCGCCACGATCAGCCGACGGCACGAGATGCGCGACCCGTCGTCGAACACGACGGCGGACACCGCGTCCCCGGCGAACTCGACGTCGACCGCACGTCGCCCCTCCACGGGCACCGCGCCGCGGTCCAGCGCCGCCGAGCGGATCCGCGCGTCGAGCTCGGTCCGGGCCACCGCACCCCCGTGCGCGGGGAGCGAGCCACCCGGCCACGGCAGCGTCAGGAGCTGCCCGAAGCCGGCCGCACGCAGGCCGCGGTTCTCGCCGCGGCCACGGACCCACTCGCCGAGGCCGAGCTTGGTCAGCTCGGCGATCGCGCGGGGGGTCAGGCCGTCGCCGCAGGCCTTGTCGCGGGGGAAGACGGCGGCGTCGGCGAGGACGACGTCGTGACCCGCCTGCGCGGCCCACGCGGCCGCGGACGAGCCGGCCGGGCCGGCGCCGATGACGAGGACGTCGGTGTTCACGTCCTCCAGGATGCCAAGATCCGCTCAGCCCGCGAGCAGGCTGAGACGAATCTTGCGCGACGGGTTGTCCGTGTTCGTGTCCACGAGACACACCGACTGCCAGGTCCCGAGGGCCATCCGGCCACTGATCACCGGCACCGTCATCGACGGGGCGACCAGGGCGGGGAGGACGTGGTCGCGCCCGTGGCCGGGGGAGCCGTGGCGGTGCCCCCACCGGTCGTCGGCGGGCAGGAGCTCGTGGAGCTGGCGCAGGAGGTCGGAGTCCGAGCCGGCGCCGGTCTCGATCACGGCGATCCCCGCGGTCGCGTGGGGCACGAAGACGTGCAGCAGGCCGTCCCCCGCGTCCGCGTCGCGCAGGAACCGCTCGCACTCCGACGTGATGTCCCGGACCGTCTCCTGCTCGCCCGTCCGGACCTGGATCTCCTCGCTGCGCATCACGACGAGCCTACGTCCACGTTCCCGACGACCGGTGCGCCAGACTCCGGCGCGACGAAGCGGCTCTACTGCCGCTGGATGACAGCAACGACGCTGTGCTGCCACCAAGGAGAGGGAGGAGCAACCCATGACCGACGTCGCCGTCGTCACCGGCGCGGGACGGGGCATCGGGGCCGGGCTGGCCCGGGCGCTGAGCGAGCGCGGCCTGCACGTCGTGGTCACCGACGTCGACGCCGCCGCGGCCACCCGCACCGCCGACGCGCTCCCCGGCCCGTCCACCGCGCTTCCGCTCGACGTCCGCGACGCCGGCGCCCAGCGCTCGGTGGCCGCCGCCGCGGCCGACCTCGGCGAGGTCACGGTGTGGGTGAACAACGCGGGCGTGCTCTCCACGGCCCCGGTCTGGGACGCCACGGACGCCGAGGTGACCGCGACGATCGAGATCAACACGCTCGGCGTGGTGCACGGGTGCCGGGCGGCGGTCGACGTCATGCGCCGCGGCGACATCCTCAACGTCGTCTCGCTCTCCGGGCTCGGGCCGACGCCGGGGCTCGCGATCTACGGGGCGTCGAAGGCCGCCGCACTGTCCTACGTCCAGGCCCTGCACACCGAGCTCGGCGGCGCCCGGCGGCCGATCCGCTGCCTCGCACTGTGCCCGGACGCGGTCTCGACCGACCTGCTGCGCGCCGTCTCCGACCGTCCCTCCTCGGCGCTGCTGTTCACCGGCCCGCGGGTGCTGGACGTGGACGAGGTGGTGGCCGCCGGGATCGCCATGCTCGACGGGAAGCGGGAGCTCCGGGTCCTCCCGGGCTGGCGGGGCTGGCTCACGCGGACGCAGTCGATCCTGCCGGTGGCCGCCCGGACGCTCACCCCGATGGTCGCGCGGATCGGAGAACGGCGTCGGCCGACCGGGTGACACGCCGTGCACTCCGGGGCCCGTGACACTTCCGTGATCTCGCGGGCTACCGTGAGCGCCGCCCGCTGTCACCCGATCGTGGAGGTCGGATGCTCCTCGTCGCCCCGGATCCCCGCCACGGGATCGCCCCGGAGCGCGTGCGTCGGATCCGTCGTCTGCTCGACGGGGTGCCGACGGCCCCCGGGGTGGCCGTCGCCCTGCCCGGCGGGCCCGACGGCGTCCTCGACGCCCTGGTGCTCCGACCCGACGGCGTCCTCGGGCTCGTCCCGGCCTCGGTGCGGGTCCCGGTCGGGGTCCCGACGGCGGGTGGCGGGGGGTCGCAGGACCGCGCGGCCGCGGAGATCGACCGCCTCCTCGCCCTCGCCGACCCCACCCCGACCGCGCCCCGCCAGGTGGTGCCCGTCGTCGACCGCGCGGCGCCCGACCGGGCCGACCCGGAGCGCACCGCCGAGGACGCGGGCATCGGGGTGGCCACCGCGGCGACCCTCGTGCTGACCGCCTCGTCCGGCCCGACCGTGCTCGACGCCGGGGAGGTCCGCCGGCTCTTCGCCGCGTGGCGGCTCGCCGAGTTCGTGCCCGGCCCGGCCGACCTCGCGGCGGCCGGGTTCGAGGTCTCCCTCCCGCCCGGGGCCGTGCCCTCGGCGCGCTCCGCCATGGTCTCGAACCCGGGCGGGCCGCTCGCACGCCCGAGCACCGAGCCCATCCCGACGGGTCTCCCGGCGGCGGCCCCGGCCGGCCTGCCCGCGACACCCGAGGAGTCCCCGCGGCTCGGGAGCGTCCCCGCCGACACCCGGCGTCGTCGTCGGGCCCGGCGCGAGGTGGCGGTGCCCGCGTGGATGGGCACCTGGCGCGGGCTCGGGGTGGCCGCGGTCGCCGCGTTCGGGCTCGCGCTCGGCGTGGCCGTGCTCGTGGTGCGGGGGACCGGCGCCGCCCCCGAGGAGATCTCGGCCGATCCGGTCCGCGTGGTGGACGGGGTGTCCTGGACCCAGCGGGTCGTCACCACCGACGCCACCTGCGAGGGCCACGCCTACGGACTCGCCGTGCAGTTCCTCCGGGAACGGCCCTGCACGCGCCTCGACCGGGCGCTCTGGACGGGCGACGCGGACGGGACCCCGGTGGTCGCGTCCGTGGCCGTGGTGCAGATGCACGACGCCGCGTCCGCCGGCGCGTTCAAGTCGCTCGTCGACTCGTCGGGCACGGGCAACGTCGCCGACCTGCTCCGCGAGGGCCGCGGTTACCCGGGAGCGCCCGCGGG
Source organism: Actinomycetospora sp. CA-084318 (assembly GCF_050955885.1). Lineage (NCBI taxonomy): Bacteria > Bacillati > Actinomycetota > Actinomycetes > Pseudonocardiales > Pseudonocardiaceae > Actinomycetospora > Actinomycetospora sp. CA-084318. The sequence goes on along the minus strand of NZ_CP192098.1, from coordinate 4,311,833 downwards.
GCTCTCCGGCGCCGGGTACTCGTCGACGCAGCTGGGGGAGACGGTCGTGATCACCGAGACCGACGGCACCGGCGGGACGCGGGTGCCGGAGTCCACGCTCGACCGCCTCGCCCGCACCGCCCTCGGCCTGCGGTAGCGCTCAGCGGGCCAGCCACTCGAGCAGCCGCACGGTGACCGTGTCGCCGGCCTGCCTGCCGACGGCGGCGCGCAGGGCGGCGGGGAACGCCAGCTTGTGCGTGCCGTCGCCCAGGGCCATGAACGACCCCGTGAACGGGTGGCCGTCGACGGTCCCGGTGACCGTGACCAGCCCGCGGGTGCCGAAGAACGCGGCCGACCAGTCGGTGCGGACGTAGGTCCAGCCGCCGCGCGCCGGGCTGCGCTCCAGCGTCGCGGTGAACGTGTGGTCCAGGGCGGTCACGGTGGTCACGGCGGGCTCCTTCGTCCGGTGCGGGTCACCCGGGTGTCGCGACGGTCCCGCCCGCCCTCGACACCCACCACCCCGGATCACCCGGTCGGAGCAGTCCCGGGCATCGTCGGGACCGTCGGCGTGATCCCGGCCAGCGCCCGCCACCGCCGTCCGACCGTCGTCGCGGCCGTCATCGCCGCCACCCCGGTGGTCCGCAGGTCGCGGTCGTCCGTGCGCTCCAGGACCGCGCGCCAGGCGCCGGCGACGTCGTCCTCGGCCGTGACGAGCAGGGCAGCGGCGCTCGCCGCGTCGGTCACCGGGCGCGGGGTCGCGTAGGCGGCCGCGGCTGGTACCGGCTGCTGCCCGGAGGCCTCGAGGCGGGCGAGGAGGGCGTCGCGGCGCTGTCGGTGCGCCAGGGCCGCGTCGGCGAGCGGCTGGGCGGCCGAGGCGGGCAGGAAGGCGGTGGCGAGCCCGCAGCACCACACGGCCGCGTGCTCGGCGCCGAGCGCGGCCTGGGTCGCCGCGAGGGCGCCGTCGGAGTCGGGGATGGGCGCGGTCACGTCGCGAGCGCCTCCGCCCAGCCCGCGCAGGAGGCGGCGACCGACGCGACGAGCCCCGCCCGGTACCGCGCGGTGGTGACGGCGAGGGCGCTGCCCGCGTCCCGCGCGGCACCCAGTGAGCGCGCCAGCGAGGCCGCCGCGTCCGCCGCGGAGGGCGGGTTCCCGACGGTCGGTGCGGGTGCGTCGAGCACCTCCGCCCGGTCCGGGCGGGCCCGCCGGATCTCGGTCGCGAGCGCGGTGGCGTGGGCGCGCCGGGCGTCGGCGACCGGGGTGAGGCGGGCGGCCGCGTCGGGGAAGGCGCCCGCCGCCGCGGCGGCCAGGGCGGCGTCGGCGCGGGCCGCGGCCCACGGCGCCTCGAGCTCGTCCGGTCCCTCGTCCCGCGCGCAGCCCGCGGCCGCCAGGGTGAGCGCGCCCGCCGTCAGGACGGCGAAGGAGCGACGGGACAGGGGCGGCATCACCGGCCATCGTGCCAGGACGGCGGCGGGGCGAGCGGAGCGACGGGGCCGCGGGGCTCGGGACTACTCTGGACCCACCGCTCCCTCACCGTCCTGGAGGCAGACCCGTGCCCGTGGGCCCACCCACCGGTGCCGCCGCCACCGCCCTGACGCCCGTCGTGACCGACGTCGTCGAGCGGGCCGGCTTCGTGCTCGACGACCTCGACGTGCGGCCCGCCGGCCGCCGTCACGTCGTCCGCGTCACCGTCGACACCCCCGAAGCGCCCGCCGTCGACGACGGGCCCGCCGGCGGCGTCGACCTCGATGCCGTCGCCGCCCTGAGCCGCGACGTGTCGGCCGCGGTCGACGCGCACGAGGCGGCGCAGGGCGCGGTGCTCGGCGAGTACACCCTCGAGGTCTCGACCCCGGGCACCGACCGGCCGCTCACCGAGCCGCGGCACTGGCGCAAGGCGTGGCTGCGCCGCGTGGCGGTCACCCTCGACGACGGCACGAAGCTCTCCGGCCGGGTCGGTGCCGTGACCGACACGGCGGTGACGCTCGCCGTCGAGAAGGGGCTGCAGGAGGTCCCGCTCGACCGCGTGGAGCGGGCCGGGGTCGAGGTCGAGTTCAAGCCGGCGCCCGAGGCGCAGGTCGAGGCCCTGCAGGACGATCGACGCGAGAAGGAGATGTCGCAGTGAAGGTCGACCTGATGGCCCTGCGCGCGATCGAGCGCGACAAGGACATCGCCTTCGAGACGGTCGTCGCGGCCATCGAGTCGGCCCTGCTGACCGCCTACCGCCAGGCCGGGAACGAGACCCCGGGCGCGCGCGCCGAGGTCGACCGCACCTCGGGCGAGATCCGCGTGCTGGTCCCCGAGACCGGCGAGGACGGCGAGAGCGTCGGCGAGGTCGACGACACCCCGGCGGGCTTCGACCGCATCGCGGCGACGACCGCCCGGCAGGTGATCGTCGCGAAGCTGCGCGACGCGGAGAACGACCGCAGCTACGGCGAGTACGCCACCCGCGAGGGCGAGGTGGTGTCGGGTGTCGTGCAGCGCGACGCGCGGGCGAACGCGCGCGGCGTCGTCGTCGTCGACATCGGGACGATCGAGGGCGTCATCCCCTCCGCCGAGCAGGTCCCGGGGGAGAAGCTGGAACACGGCGAGCGGGTCCGCTGTTACGTGGTCGGGGTGAGCCGGACCCCGCGGGGCACGGCGGTGACGCTGTCGCGGACCCACCCGAACCTCGTCCGGAAGCTCTTCGCCTTCGAGGTCCCCGAGATCGCGAGCGGGGCCGTGGAGATCACCGCGATCGCCCGCGAGGCGGGGTACCGCTCGAAGATCGCCGTCCGGTCCACCGTCCCGGGTCTGAACGCCAAGGGCGCCTGCATCGGCCCGATGGGCGCGCGGGTGCGCGGCGTGATGGACGAGCTGCACGGTGAGAAGATCGACATCATCGACCACTCGGACGACCCGGCGGAGTTCGTCGGCAACGCCCTCTCGCCGTCGAAGGTGGTCTCGGTCGAGGTCGTGGACCTCCGGGCGCGGGCGGCGCGCGTCGTCGTGCCCGACTACCAGCTCTCCCTCGCCATCGGCAAGGAGGGACAGAACGCCCGCCTCGCCGCCCGGCTCACCGGCTGGCGGATCGACATCCGCTCCGACGCCGAGCCCGGGTCCGACCTCGTCGCGCCCTGAGGGTGGGTACGGGGCTTCGGCGCCGCGGGGAGAACGCGGTAGAGTCAGACATGGCCCGGACCCGTCCGGCTCACCACGAGGTTCCACCGATCGAAGGACCGGTGCGCACCTGTGTGGGGTGTCGATCGCGGGGGCCGGTGTCGGAACTGCTGCGAGTGGTGGCCGTGGACGGGACCTGTGTGCCCGACCCACGGCGTCGCGAGCCGGGGCGGGGTGCCTGGGTGCATCCCGACGCCGACTGTCTGCACCGCGCGGAGCGCCGATCGGCGTTCCCCCGGGCGCTGCGCGTCCCGGGGCCGTTGGACCTCGACGCCCTGCACGCACTGCTCGGACCACGACCGACACCGACCGACCCGAGCGCAGGCCCCGACGCCCGTCGGGGTCGGAACACCAGGAAGCAGGTCGACCCCCATGAGCCAGCCGTGAAGCACTCGCGATGAGCGCGCAGGCGTAGGACACGAGGTCGCGGGCACGCCGCCGACCTCGAGAATGAGGAGATCAGTGGCAGGCAAGGCCCGGGTGCACGAGCTCGCGAAGGAGCTCGGCGTCACCAGCAAGCAGGTTCTCTCGCAGTTGGAGTCCCTCGGCGAGTTCGTGAAGTCCGCGTCCTCGACGGTCGAGGCTCCGGTCGCGCGCAAGCTGCGCGACTCCATGGGCAGCGGCGGCAACGGCGGGTCCTCCCGCGGTCCGCGCCCCGGTGGCCGCTCCGGCGGTCCGTCCGCCGGCGGCAACGGCAACGGGTCCGCCCCGGCGCCCGCGACCCCCGGCCCGCGCCCCGGTGCGGCCCCGACGCCCGGCCCGGCGGCCCCGGCCGCCCCCGAGGCGCCCGCCGCGTCCGCATCGGCGGCCCCCGCCGCGCCGACGCCCGGTCCGGCGGCCCCGAAGCCGTCCGACGCCCCGCGTCCCGGCGCCGAGCGTCCCGGCCCGCGTCCCGGCAGTGGTTCCAGCAGTGGTTCCGGCGACCGCGGCCCGCGCCCGAGCGGTACCGACCGCCCCGACCGGCAGCCCCGCGGCATCCCGAAGCCGGGCAGCCAGCGCGGCGGCTCCGTCGAGCGTGGCGGCGATCAGCGCCAGGGCGGTCCCCGTCCCGGCCAGGGCCGTCCGGGCGACCAGCGTCCGGGTGCGCCGCGTCCGGGACAGGACCGTCCCGCCGCCGCGAGCGCCGGCTCGGACTCCACGGTCGCGCCGCGACCGGCCGCACCGCGTCCGGGTCCGAAGACCCCGCGCGTCGGCAACAACCCGTTCGGCGTCGGCTCCGGGGCCCCGCCCCGTCCGCAGGCGCCGCGTCCCGGCGGCGGCTCCGACGGCGCCCGTCCGCCGCGTCCGCCGCGTGACGGCGAGCCCCCGATGCCGCGTCCGCCGCGCGACGGCGAGCGGCCCGCGGCGAACGACCGTCCGCCGCGTCCCGGCGGCACCGGTGGTGCGAACCCCGGCAACATGCCGCCCCGCCCGAACCCCGGCATGATGCCGGCCCGTCCGGCCGGTGCCCCCGGTCGTGGCGGTCCCGGTGGACCCGGCCGCGGCGGCCCCGGTGGTCGTCCCGGCGGCGGTGGTCGTCCCGGTGGTGGCGGCGGTGGCTTCCGTCCCGGTGGCGGTGGCCCCGGTGGCGGCGGTGGCGCGCCCGCGGGCGGTTTCCGCGGTCGTCCCGGTGGCGGCGGTGGCCGCGGCCGTGGCGGTGGCGCCGCCGGTGCGTTCGGTCGCCCGGGTGGTCCCGCGCGTCGGGGTCGCAAGTCGAAGCGGCAGAAGCGTCAGGAATTCGACAACATGCAGGCGCCGTCGGTCGGCGGTGTCCGCCTGCCGAAGGGCAAGGGCGAGACCGTCCGGCTGCCCCGCGGCGCGTCGCTGACCGACTTCGCCGAGAAGATCGACGCCAACCCGGCGTCGCTGGTCCAGGTGCTGTTCCACCTGGGCGAGATGGTCACGGCCACCCAGTCGGTGTCCGACGACATCCTCGAGCTGCTCGGCGGCGAGATGAACTACGACGTGCAGGTCGTGTCCCCCGAGGAGGAGGACCGCGAGCTGCTCGAGTCGTTCTCGATCAGCTACGGCTCCGACGAGGGCGACGAGGAGGACCTGGCGGCCCGTCCGCCGGTCGTCACCGTCATGGGTCACGTCGACCACGGCAAGACGCGCCTGCTGGACACCATCCGCAAGACGAAGGTGGCCGAGGGCGAGGCCGGCGGCATCACCCAGCACATCGGCGCCTACCAGGTCGAGACCGAGCTGGAGGGCCAGGAGCGGCTCATCACGTTCATCGACACCCCGGGTCACGAGGCGTTCACCGCCATGCGTGCCCGTGGTGCGAAGTCCACGGACATCGCGGTGATCGTGGTGGCGGCCGACGACGGCGTCATGCCGCAGACGGTGGAGGCGATCAACCACGCCCAGGCGGCCGACGTGCCGATCGTGGTCGCGGTGAACAAGATCGACAAGGAGGGGGCCAACCCCGCCAAGATCCGTCAGCAGCTCACCGAGTACAACCTCGTCGCCGAGGAGTTCGGTGGCGACACGATGTTCGTCGACATCTCGGCCCGGCAGAACATCAACATCGACGGGCTGCTCGAGGCCGTCCTGCTCACCGCGGACGCCTCGCTGGACCTCCGGGCCAACCCGGACATGGAGGCCCAGGGTGTCGCGATCGAGGCGCACCTCGACCGTGGCCGCGGCCCGGTCGCGACCGTCCTGGTCCAGCGCGGCACGCTCCGCGTCGGGGACTCGGTGGTCGCGGGCGACGCCTCCGGGCGTGTCCGACGGATGCTCGACGAGTTCGGCGAGGACGTGCGTGAGGCGCTGCCCTCGCGTCCGGTCCAGGTCATCGGCTTCACGTCGGTGCCCGGCGCGGGCGACACGTTCCTGGTCGTCGACGAGGACCGCGTGGCCCGGCAGATCGCCGACCGGCGCCGTGCCCGCGAGCGCAACGCGCAGCTGGCCAGCCGCCGCAAGCGCATCTCGCTCGAGGACCTCGACGCCGCGCTGAAGGAGACCAACGAGCTCAACCTGATCATCAAGGGTGACAACTCGGGAACGGTCGAGGCGCTCGAGGACGCGCTGGTGAAGCTGGACGTCGGCGACGAGGTCCAGCTCCGCGTGCTCCACCGCGGGGTCGGTGCGATCACCGAGGGCGACATCAACCTCGCGATCGCCTCCGACGTCATCGTCATGGGCTTCAACGTCCGTGCCGAGGGCAAGGCCACGGAGCTGGCCAACCGCGAGGGCGTCGACATCCGGTACTACTCGGTGATCTACCAGGCGATCGACGAGATCGAGGCGGCCCTCAAGGGCATGCTCAAGCCGATCTACGAGGAGGTCGAGCTCGGCACCGCGGAGATCCGCGACGTGTTCCGCTCCTCCAAGTTCGGCACGATCGCCGGCTGCCTGGTGACCGACGGGATCATCCGCCGCAACGCCAAGGCCCGCCTGGTGCGCGACGGTGCCGTCATCGCGGAGAACCTGACCATCGCCTCGCTGCGGCGGTTCAAGGACGACGCGACCGAGGTCCGCGACGGCTACGAGTGCGGTCTGACGCTCGGGTCGTTCAACGACATCAAGGTCGACGACAAGATCATGACCTACGAGATGCGGGAGAAGCCGCGCGAGTGATCTCGTGTTCGTAGGTGTGCTCGAGCTCGACCTGCTGCTCGGCGACGTCGGGAGCATCAAGGAGAAGCGCTCCGTGGTGCGACCGGTCGTCGCCGAGCTCAAGCGGAAGTACGCGGTCTCGGTCGCCGAGGCCGGGCACCTCGACCTCCACCGCCGCGCCCTCATCGGCGTGGCGGTGGTGGCCGCGGACGCCGAGCACGTCGGTGACGTGCTCGACCACTGCGAGCGCCTGGTGAGCTCCCATCCCGAGTTCCAGGTGCTCTCCGCGCGGACCCGCTGGCTGGGCCCGCACGACGACTGATCTGTTGGAGGATGGCCCGAGATGGCCGATGCACCCCGCGCCCGGCGCCTCGCCAAGCGGATCATCCAGATCGTCGCCTCGACGCTGGAGCACGAGGTGAAGGACCCGCGGCTAAAGCTGGTCACGATCACCGACGCCCGCCTCACCGCGGACCTGCGCGAGGCGACCGTGTACTACACCGTCTACGGCGACGAGACCGACCAGCAGAACTCCGCGGCGGCTCTCGCCAGCGCCACCGGCGTCGTCCGTACCGCGGTCGGGCGGCAGACCGGCGTGCGCCACACCCCGTCGATCACGTTCGTGGCCGACGCGGTGCCCGAGGGCGCGGCGCGGATGGAGGAACTGCTCGCGGGCGTGCGCGCCGCCGACCAGGAGGTCGCCTCGCTCGCCGCGGGCGCGACCTACGCCGGCGAGGCCGACCCGTACCGCACCCCGCACGAGGACGACGACCTCGACGAGTCCGAGTCCGACGAGTCGCGCGGGTAGCACCTCCCGGTGCCAGCAATTCCCTATCGGCGTGCTCCCCTGCCCTGAACACCCAGTGACAGGAAATCCGACATCGTCGGGGAGCCCGTGACCACCTCGCTCGACGCCGGACCGACCCGGGTGCTGTCGCTGTCCGCGGCCGCCCTGGTGGTGCTGGTCGCCGAACCGCTCTACCTGCTCGTCGACACCGCCGTGGTCGGCCGGCTCGGGGCCCTGCCGCTGGGCGCGCTGGCCGTCGGGGCGGTCGTCCTCGCGCAGGTGTCGTCCCTGGGCACGTTCCTGGCCTACGGGACGACGGCCCGCGCGGCCCGGGCCTTCGGCGCCGGCCACCGGGACCGAGCCGTGGCCGAGGGCGTCGCCGCCACGTGGCTCGCCCTGCTCGCCGGGCTCGCGGTCGTCGTGATCGGCCAGCTGATCGCCCGCCCCGTCGCCGACGCGCTCGGCGGGGGAGGGGAGCTGGCCAACGAGGCGGTGGACTGGATGCGGATCGCCCTCTTCGGCGCACCCGGCATCCTCGTCGCGATGGCCGGCAACGGCTGGATGCGCGGCGTGCAGTCGACCCGCGCCCCCGTCGTCGTGGTGCTGGCCGGCAACGGGGCCTCCGCGATCGCCTGCCCGATCCTCGTGCACGGCGTCGGCCTCGGCCTCGAGGGCTCGGCGATCGCCAACGTCGGGGCCCAGACGATCGTGCTCCTGCTCTTCGTCGGGGCCCTCGTCCGGGAGAGCGTCCCGCTCGGCGTGACGCTGCGCCCGGTGCCCGCCGACCTGCGCGCGCAGCTCGGCCTGGGTCGCGACCTGCTGCTGCGCAGTCTCGCCTTCCAGGCCTGCTTCCTCTCGGCGACCGCGGTGTGCGCGCGGTTCGGGGCGGCGTCGGTGGCCGCCCACCAGGTCGTGCTCCAGCTGTGGACCTTCATGGCGACGGTGCTCGACTCGCTCGCGATCGCTGCCCAGCAGCTCGTCGGGGCCGCCCTCGGCGCGTCGGCGGCCGGCCCCGCCCGCACCGTCACGCGCCGCGTGACCTGGTACGGCATCCTGCTCGGCGTCGTCGCCGGCCTCGCGTTCGCCGCGCTCGCGGGCGTCCTGCCGCGGGTGTTCACGCCCGACGAGGCCGTGCTCGCGACGATCCCCGCCGCCTGGTGGTTCTTCGTCGCCCTCCAACCGATCGCGGGGTTCGTCTTCGCCCTCGACGGGGTGCTGCTCGGGGCCGCGGACGCGGCGTTCCTGCGACGGCTCACCCTCGCCTGTGCCGTGCTCGGCTTCCTGCCCGCCATCTGGGCGTCCCTGGCCTTCGGGTGGGGGCTGGCCGGGGTGTGGGCCGGACTGTCGCTGTTCATGCTGGGTCGCGCGGTCGGGGTGGGACTCCGGGCGCGAGGCGACCGGTGGATGGTGACCGGTCAGGCGTGACCGGTCCCACCCCCTATCGGCGTGCTCCTCTTGATGTCAGGAGCATGCAGCGGGTGCAGGATGAGGGCCGAACCGACCCGTCCCTGGAGGTCCCTCTGCCATGACCGCTCCCACCCCCCGCGTCGCGATCGTCACGGGTGCCGCCCGCGGACTCGGGGCCGCGACCGCGCTGCGTCTGGCCGCCGACGGGCTGGCCGTCGCGGTGATCGACCTCGACGAGTCCGCCGCGAAGACCACCGCGGACGCGATCACCGAGGCCGGCGGGAAGGCCATCGCGGTCGGCGCGGACGTCTCCGACAACGACGCCGTCACCGCGGCCGTCGAGCGGATCGTCGCGGAGCTCGGCCCGCCCACCGTGCTGATCAACAACGCCGGCATCACGCGGGACAACCTGCTGTTCAAGATGAGCGAGTCCGACTGGGACCAGGTCATGGGCGTGCACCTGCGCGGCTCGTTCCTGATGACCCGCGCCGTGCAGGGGCACATGGTCTCCGAGCAGTTCGGCCGGATCGTGAACCTGTCGTCGACCTCGGCGCTGGGTAACCGCGGCCAGGTCAACTACTCCGCCGCGAAGGCCGGTCTGCAGGGCTTCACCAAGACCCTGGCCATCGAGCTCGGCCGCTTCGGCATCACCGCCAACTGCGTCGCCCCCGGCTTCATCGCCTCGGAGATGACCAGGGCGACCGCCGAGCGCCTCGGGCAGGACTGGGAGGAGTGGCAGGCCGCGCGCGCCAAGGAGATCCCGGTGCAGCGCGTCGGCGTCCCGGAGGACATCGCCAACATGGTGTCGTTCTTCGTCGACGAGCGCGCGGGTTACGTGTCCGGCCAGGTCATCTACGTCGCGGGCGGCCCGAAGACGTAGGTCGGGCCATCCCGACGACGCGTGACTGTCGGGGGTCCGTGTTCTCCTCCTGCCATGAGCGGCACGTGGGACCCGGGCGCGATGGCGTGGCTGCGGGAGGTGCGGGACCGGTGGCGCGCCCTCGGGGTGCTCGGGCTCCTCGAGGACGCGGTCGCCGCGGTCTGGGAACGGAACGTGGCGCGGCACGACCCGGGCGTCGCGGGCGACACGGCGCTGGCGCTCGGGCTGACGTCGTCGGAGAACCTGCGGTCCCGGCTGCTCGCGGTCGCGCCCGGGTGGGCCGACCGCGAGGTGCGGATCGGTGCCCCGCGCAACTCGCTGGTCGTGCGCCACGAGCAGGTGGTGCTGCACGTGATGAAGGCGCCCCCGGAACATGCGCCGACGCCCGCGTTCGGCGCGCTGCGCTGGGAGGGCGTGATCCGCACGGCGGCCGCGGTGGACAACGGCGCCGGGTACGTGCCCGTCGGCGGCCAGTTGAGCCTCGACGGGCTCCCGGCGCCGCGCGTGTCACCCGAGGCCGCGCCCGGCCTGCGCCACGTCGTGCTGGTGTGGACCGGGACGCCGTCGACGGTCACGACGACGGGCTGGCTCGCCGTGCCGTGGGAGGGCGCGCTCGGTGGCGACCCCCCGGGCGGGGCGTGGCTGGCCGCGCTGCCGGTGTGGGCGCACGGCCCGGCGGACGTCCCGGCCCCGCCACCCGTGCCGGCGGTGTCGATCCCGTTCGACCGGGTCCGCCCCTGACGACGACGCCGCAGCACGCTCGGGAGAGGATCCGCGGCGATGAACGCCCGCACCCCGCAGCGCCGCCACGGCCCGCCCCCGCCGCCCGGCCTCCTCGTCGTCGACAAGCCGAGCGGGTGGACCTCCCACGACGTCGTCGGCAAGGCACGCCGGCTCGTCGGCACCCGCAAGGTCGGTCACGCCGGGACGCTCGACCCGATGGCCACCGGGGTGCTGGTCCTCGGCGTGGAGCGGGCGACGAAGCTGCTGGGCCACCTCGCGCTCGACACCAAGACCTACCTGGCGACGATCCGGCTCGGCGCCGCCACCACCACCGACGACGCCGAGGGCGAGGTCGTCGCCACCGCGGACGCCTCCATGGTGGCCGACGCCGCCGTCGACGCCGGGGTCGCCGCGCTGACCGGCGACATCGACCAGGTGCCGAGCACGGTGTCCGCGATCAAGGTCGACGGAAGGCGCGCGTACGAGCGGGTGCGTGCCGGGGAGGAGGTGGAGCTCCCCCCACGCCCGGTGCACGTCGGGCGCTTCGACGTCCTGGCGCGTCGCCGCGAGGAGGGCACGCTGGACCTCGACGTGCTCGTCGACTGCTCGTCGGGCACCTACGTGCGGGCACTCGCGCGGGACCTGGGGGCCGGGCTCGGCGTCGGCGGGCACCTGACGGCGCTGCGCCGAACGCGGGTCGGGCCGTTCACGCTCGCGCACGCCCGCACGGTGGAGGAGCTGGTCGCGGAGGCCGACGGCGAGGCCGGTCGCGCCGGACTGTCGCTGGACCTCGACGCCGCGACGGGCACGGCGTTCCCCCGGCGCGACGTCGATGCCGCCGGGGCGGCCGACCTCGCCCACGGGCGACCGTTGTCGCCCACCGGCGGCCCGGGCACCACCGCGGTGTTCGGGCCGGACGGGCACGTCGTCGGGCTGGTCGCCGACGCCGACGGCCGGGCGCGCCCGGTGCTGGTGCTCGCGCCCGCGACCTGAACCCGACCCCCGGGGGAGGTGACGCCGCCCCCGTCGCCGGGAAGCCCAGAGGGGCCGCCCGTAGGCTGAGCCCGATCCGACGACACCGCAGCGCGCGGGGGAGGCCCGAAGCAGGTGCAACGCTGGCGCGGTCGTGACGGCGTCCCCCCGGGCTGGGGGCGCTGCGTGGTGACCATCGGCGTGTTCGACGGGGTGCACCGGGGCCACCAGCAGCTCATCGGGTACGCGGTCGACCGGGCCCGGGAGCTCGGGGGCCTGCCCACCACCCTGATCACGTTCGACCCGCACCCCAGCGAGGTCCTGCGGCCCGGGTCGCACCCGGCGCAGCTGACCACGCTCGCCCGCCGGGCCGACCTGGTCGCCGAGCTCGATGTCGACGCCTTCTGGGTGCTGCCGTTCACCACCGACTTCGCGCGGGTGGAGCCGGACGAGTTCGTCCACGAACTGCTGGTGGACCGGCTGCACGCGTCGGCCGTGGTGGTCGGGAAGAACTTCACGTACGGCTACCGCGCCGCCGGCGACGTGCCGGAGCTCGAGCGGCTCGGCCAGCGGTTCGGGTTCGAGGCGATCGGGCTGGACCTGGTCGTCGACGGAGATCGGGGACGCACGGTGACCTACTCGTCGACCTACATCCGCAGCTGCATCGCCGCGGGCGACGTCGAGGCCGCCGCGGACGCGCTCGGCCGCCCGCACCGCGTGGAGGGCGTGGTGGTCAAGGGCGACCAGCGGGGCCGCGACCTCGGCTACCCGACGGCGAACGTGTCGGTCACCGCTCACGCCGCGGTGCCCGCCGACGGGGTCTACGCCGGCTGGTTCCTGCGCGACGGGGAGAAGCTGCCGACGGCGGTCTCCGTGGGCACCAACCCGACGTTCTCCGGCCAACAGCGCACCGTCGAGGCGTTCGTCCTCGACCACACCGAGGACTTCTACGGCCAGCGCGTCGGGGTCGAGTTCGTCGCCCGGGTGCGGGGCCAGGAGCGTTTCGACTCGGTCGAGGAGCTCATCACCGCCATGGACGGCGACGTCGCGAACACCCGCACGCTCCTCGGCCTCTAGTCGGGAACCTCGTGCGCCTGTTCGTCGCGGTGTTCCCGGACGACACGGTGAACGCGGCCGTCGACGCGGCCCTCGAGCTCGCGCTGCGCCGCGGCCCCGACGGCGGGCGCTGGCGCCCGGTCGCGCGCGAGCGCCGGCACGTCACGCTGCGGTTCCACGCCGACGCCGAGCCGGACGAGGTCGCCGCCGGGCTCCGGGGCGCACCGCTGCGGGCGCCCACCCTGTCGTGCGCCGGGACCGGCATCTTCGGCACGGCGCTGTGGCTCGGGGTGCACGCGGACGACCGGGACACCTGGCACACGCTGCTGCGCGCGGTCGGCACCGACCCCGCCGACCACGTCGCCCACCTGACCATCGCGCGGTGCCGGGGCCACGTGCCGGCGGTCCCCCCGGGCCTCGACGGCCACGCGGGCCCGCACTGGACCCCACGCGCGGTCGTGCTGGTGGCGAGCGGGTCGCCCTACCGGGTGCTGGAGGAGTTCCCGCTGGTCGCGACCCCGGGCGCCGACGAGGTCGTCGGAGGTCCCCGGTAGACTCGTCGGTGTTCCGGCTGCGGTCCGTGGTGGCCGGGCACCGAGAGCGCGGGAGAACGCGGCCAGCTGCCGCACCCGCCGTCGGGAAGACACACGGTACCGGGGCCCGTCCCCGGGTACGACGACGTAGACACGAGGAGCACCACCGACGTGGCCCTGACCACCGAGCAGAAGAAGACGATCCTCTCCGAGTACGGCGTGCACACCACCGACACGGGGTCTCCCGAGGCCCAGGTGGCGCTGCTGACGAAGCGGATCACCCAGCTCACCGAGCACCTGAAGATGCACAAGCACGACCACCACTCCCGCCGTGGCCTGCTGCTGCTGGTGGGTCGCCGCCGCCGGCTGCTGAAGTACGTGGCGTCGGTGGACATCAACCGCTACCGGACGCTGATCGAGCGTCTCGGCCTGCGCCGCTGATCCCCGGGCCGCCCGCGACACGTCGCGGGCGGCCCGATCTGCATTCCCACACCTGAACACGAGCCCCGCCGCCGTCGCCCCACTTGGGGAGGACCCGGTCCTCGACAGTGGCTCCCGGAACCGGTGTCCGGGGGCTTCGATCGAAGACCGGTCACGTCACCAGGTGGGAAGGCGCGGGACTCGCCAGTCCGTTCCCTCTGGAGGAACCCACCCATGGCGAACTCCGCCACCCCGGCCGTCGTCGACACCGAGACCGGTGTCCACGAGACCACCGCCGTCCTCGACAACGGCACCTTCGGCAGCCGCACGATCCGCTTCGAGTCGGGCCGCCTGGCCCGCCAGGCGGCCGGCGCCGTCGTCGCGTACCTCGACGAGGAGACGATGCTCCTCTCGGCGACCACCGCGTCGAAGCGGCCGAAGGACAACTTCGACTTCTTCCCGCTGACCGTGGACGTCGAGGAGCGGATGTACGCGGTCGGGCGCATCCCCGGCTCGTTCTTCCGCCGCGAGGGTCGCCCGTCGACCGACGCGATCCTCACCTGCCGTCTCATCGACCGTCCGCTGCGCCCGACGTTCGCCGCGAACCTGCGCAACGAGGTCCAGGTCGTCGTCACGGTCCAGAGCCTGGACCCGAACGACCCGTACGACGTGCTGGCGATCAACGCCGCGTCGGCCTCCACCCAGATCTCCGGCCTGCCCTTCGAGGGCCCGGTCGGCGCCACCCGCGTCGCCCTGATCAACGGGCAGTGGGTCGCGTTCCCGACCTGGGAGCAGCTCGAGCACGCCGTGTTCGACATGGTGATCGCGGGCTCGATCACCTCCGACGGCAGCGACGTCGCGATCTCCATGGTCGAGGCCGAGGCGACCGACAAGGCCGTCTCGCTCGTCGCGGGCGGCGCCCAGGCGCCCACCGAGGAGATCGTGGCCGCCGGCATGGAGGCCGCGAAGCCGTTCCTGCGCACGCTCTGCGAGGCGCAGCAGAACCTCTACACCTCGCTCGGGGTGACCACGAAGGACTACCCGACCTTCCCGCCGTACCAGTCCGACGTCCTCGACGCCGTGACCTCCGCGGCCGGCGACGAGCTCGACAAGGCCCTCGCGATCGCGGGCAAGCAGGAGCGCGACAACGCCCAGGACGCGGTCAAGGAGCGCCTGGTCACCGAGCTCGCCCCGAAGTTCGAGGGTCGCGAGAAGGAGATCGGCGAGGCGTTCCGGTCGCTGACCAAGTCGACCGTCCGGAAGAAGATCCTCACCGAGGGCTTCCGCATCGACGGCCGCGGCGTCACCGACATCCGGCCGCTCGCCGCCGAGGTCGAGGTCATCCCGCGGGCCCACGGCTCGGCCCTGTTCGAGCGCGGCGAGACCCAGATCCTCGGCGTCACCACGTTGAACATGCTGCGCATGGAGCAGTCGATCGACTCCCTCACCCCGGAGACGACGAAGCGCTACATGCACCACTACAACTTCCCGCCCTTCTCCACCGGCGAGACCGGGCGCGTCGGGTCGCCGAAGCGGCGCGAGATCGGGCACGGCGCGCTCGCCGAGCGCGCGCTGGTCCCGGTGCTGCCGACCCGCGAGGAGTTCCCCTACGCGATCCGGCAGGTCTCCGAGGCCCTCGGCTCCAACGGCTCGACGTCGATGGGCTCGGTCTGCGCCTCGACGATGTCGCTGCTCAACGCCGGTGTGCCGCTGAAGGCGCCGGTCGCCGGCATCGCGATGGGCCTCGTCTCCGGCGAGGTCGACGGCCAGGACACCTTCGTCGCGCTGACCGACATCCTCGGCGCCGAGGACGCGTTCGGTGACATGGACTTCAAGGTCGCCGGCACCAAGGACTTCGTGACGGCGCTGCAGCTCGACACGAAGCTCGACGGCATCCCCTCCGAGGTCCTGGCCAAGGCCCTGACCCAGGCCCGCGGCGCCCGCCTCGCGATCCTCGACGTCATGGCCGAGGCCATCGACTCGCCGGACGAGATGAGCGAGTTCGCCCCGCGGATCACCACGGTGAAGGTCCCGGTCGACAAGATCGGCGAGGTCATCGGCCCGAAGGGCAAGATGATCAACTCGATCACCGAGGAGACCGGCGCCGACATCTCCATCGAGGACGACGGCACGATCTACGTCGGTGCGGCCGACGGGCCCAGCGCCCAGGCGGCGGTCGACAAGATCAACGCCATCGCCAACCCGCAGATGCCGAAGATCGGCGAGCGCTACCTCGGCACCGTCGTCAAGACGGCCGCCTTCGGCGCGTTCGTCTCGCTGGTGCCGGGCCGCGACGGCCTGGTCCACATCTCGAAGCTCGGTGGCGGCAAGCGGATCGGCAAGGTCGAGGACGTCGTGAACGTCGGCGACAAGATCCGCGTCGAGATCACCGACATCGACAACCGCGGCAAGATCAGCCTGCTGCCGGTCAAGGAGGAGGACGCCGCGGGTGCGGCGGCCACCAACGGGACCGGTGCCGAGGCCGCCGAGGCTCCCGCCGAGGCGACCTCCTGACCGGCCTGGTCTCTCCCGACGACGGGCTCGTCACCACCGAGCACCCGGGTCCCGGCGTGGCACGCACGGTGCTGCCCGGGGGCCTGCGGGTGGTGACCGAGCACGTCGCCGGGGCCCGGTCGGCCGCCGTCGGCCTGTGGGTCGACGTCGGCTCGCGCGACGAGCCGGGCTTCGATCCGGCCGCGCGCGGTGCGGCGCACTTCCTCGAGCACCTGCTGTTCAAGGGCACGCCGCGGCGCACCGCGAGGCAGATCGCGGAGGAGATCGACGCGGTCGGGGGTGACCTCAACGCGTTCACCTCCAAGGAGCACACCTGCTTCTACGCGCACGTGCTCGACTCGGACCTCGCGCTGGCCGTCGACGTCGTCTGCGACGTCGTGCTCAACGGCGTCATGGAGGCCGCCGACGTCGAACTCGAGCGCGACGTCGTGCTCTCCGAGATCGCCGGGCGCGACGACGACCCCGAGGACCTGCTCGCCGACGACTTCGACGACCTCCTGCTGGGTGACCACCCGCTGGCCGGCCCGGTGGTGGGGTCCGAGGAGTCGGTCGGGGACATGACCCGCGACGTCCTCGCGCGCTTCCACGCCGCGCACTACGTGCCGTCGCGGTCGGTGCTGGCCGTGGCGGGCAACGTGACGCACGCCGAGGTGCTGGAGGCGGTCGCGGCCGCGTTCGGGGACCGGCTCACCGGAAGTGCCGCCGCGGCCGCCGCCCGCTCCGGCGCACCCGTCGTCGTGCCGGCCCCCGCGGACCGGCTGTCGGTCCGCGAGGACGACACCGAGCAGGCCCACCTGATGCTCGGCGTGCCGTCGGTCCGCCGCGGCGACCCCCGGTGGGAGGCGCAGCTCGTGCTGTCCACGGTGCTCGGCGGCGGGACGAGCTCGCGGCTGTTCCAGGAGGTCCGGGAGCGCCGCGGCCTGGCGTACTCGGTGTACTCCTCGGCCACCGGCTACTCCGACCTGGGCGTGCTCAACGTCTACGTCGGCTGCGCGCCCGAGCGGCTCGGGACCGCGGCGGGCGTGCTGCGCACGCAGCTGGCCGACCTCGCGCGGGACGGGATCACCGCGACCGAGCTCACGCGGGCCCAGGGTCAGCTGCGGGGCGAGTACGTGCTCGGGCTCGAGGACACGCCCTCGCGCATGAGCTGGCTCGGCCGACGTGAGCTCGACGGTCCGGCGGCGCCGCTCGACCTGAGCGAGGCGCTGGCCCGGGTGCAGGCGGTGACGGTCGACGACGTCGCCGGCGTCGCGGCCGAGCTGTTCGCGGCCCCGGTGACCGCCGCCGTCGTCGGGCCCTACGGTGACGTCGACGATCTTCCCGACGAGGTGCGTGAGGTAGGGGAATGACGATCCGGGTCGGTGTGCTGGGGTCGCGGGGCCGCATGGGCTCCGAGACGTGCCGGGCCGTCGAGGGCGCGGACGACCTCGAGCTGGTGGCGACCGTCGACGAGGGCGACCCGATCTCGGCCCTCGCCGACGCCGGCGCGCAGGTCGCGGTCGACTTCACCCATCCCGCGGCGGTGGCCGACAACGTGCGCTGGCTCGTGGAGCACGGCATCCACGGCGTCGTCGGGACGAGCGGACTGACCACCGAGGCGCTCGACGACCTGCGCGGCCGGCTCGGGGACGCCGACGGGCTCGGCGTCATGGTGGTCCCCAACTTCGGGATCGGCGCGGTGCTGATGATGCGCTTCGCGGCGCAGGCGGCGCGGTTCTACGACTCGGTCGAGGTCGTCGAGCTGCACCACCCGAACAAGGCCGACGCCCCGTCCGGCACGGCGACCCGGACCGCGCAGATGATCGGCGAGGCGCGGGCGGCGGCGGGGCTCGGCCCGGGTCCCGACGCGACGACGCACGACCCCGACCACGCCCGCGGCGCCACCGTCGACGGCGTGCACGTCCACGCGGTGCGGATGGCGGGCCTCGTCGCCCACCAGGAGGTCCTGCTCGGCAGCGCGGGGGAGACCCTGACGATCCGGCACGACTCGTTCGACCGCGCCTCGTTCATGCCCGGCGTGCTCCTGGCGGTGCGCTCGGTCGTGTCCCGGCCGGGCCTGACGATCGGCCTGGAGCCAGTGCTCGACCTGGACTGATCCGAGCGAGCGGCACTCTCGCGCACATAGAGGCTGCCAGAGTGCCGTTCGTGCAGAAGGGGATGCCGCCGATCAGAGCAGCGGCAGACCCAGCTCCTCCGCCGTGGGCACGACCGCGAACTCCAGGTCGAGCGGCCCACCCAGCCGCACCTCGCGCAGCGGGCGGCCCCCCGCGTCGAGCGTGCGCACCGTGCCGTCCGGTTCCCACCCCGCCCGCGCGTAGAAGGCCCGCGAGGCCGCGTCCCGCTCGGGCACCCACGTCACGCCCCGTGTGGCGCCGGCCGCGCGCAGCGCCTCGGTCGCGGTGACCAGCAGCCGACCCCCGTGCCCCCGGCGGCCCCACCGCGGGGACACCAGGAGCGTCGCGACGAGGCCGACCGACCCGGCGTCGTCCGGGACGGAGCCGACGGCGTCGGCGAGGTCGTCGGGGGAGGCGGGCCCGGCGAGCGCGAAGCCCGTCACCGCGTCGCCCTCGGTGGCCACGAGCAGCCCCTCCACCGAGCGGGCCCACGCGGCGGTGACGGCGTCGTCGTCGAAGCCGTCGGTGAGGCCGGCGGGCAGGAACCCGGCCCACGCGGTCGTCCAGACCTCGCGTTGCACCGCGGTGACGGCGGCGGCGTCGTCGGGGGTCGCCGGGCGGACGTGCGCGAGGGCCATGGCCCGACACTAACCACGACACTGGGACGAGGGTCACCGCCCGACCTCGACCCCACCCGGCGTCGGGAATGATCACCGATGACGCATACCGCCGAGAGACAGGGAGCTCCCGTGTCCGTCACCGACGAGCTGCTGGCCGCCAACGAGTCGTTCGCCGCGGGCTTCACCGACGGCGGGCAGCCCGGCCCGCCGTCGCGCCACGTCGCCGTGGTCGCCTGCATGGACGCCCGCCTCGACGTCTACCGCACCCTCGGGCTGGGGCCGGGGGAGGCGCACGTCATCCGCAACGCGGGCGGCGTGGTCACCGACGACGTGCTGCGCTCGCTGACGATCAGCCAGCGCAAGCTGAACACGACCGAGGTCGTGCTCGTGCACCACACCAAGTGCGGCATGGCGACCTTCGCCGACGACGACTTCGTCGCCGAGCTGGAGGCCGACTGCGGGCAGAAGCCGGCGTGGGCGCCCGGCGCGTTCTCCGACACCGAGCAGGACGTGCGCGATTCGCTCGCCGCGGTGCGTTCGTGCGAGTTCCTGCTGCACACCGACGCGGTGCGCGGATTCGTCTACGACGTCGACGCGGGCAGGCTTACCGAGGTCTCCTGACCTTAGGCCGGGCGCGGCAGCGGCAGCGCGGGCGGCTCGTCGTCCGCGAGCCGGACCGCCGACGCCGGGTGCTCGACGAGCGCGAGCACGCGCGAGGACATGAACCGCGCCGTGCGCACCGGGGTGCCGCCGCGGGTCACCTCGCTCACCTCGACGACGCCGCGCCCGTGCGCGACCTCCACCCGACGGCCCGCGCGGGTGGCCTCCACGTCCCAGCTGCGGGTGGTGCCGCCGGCGTCTACGACGATCTCGACGCGATCTCCGATCATGGGTCCTCCTTCAGCGTTCTCCCTGGTCAACGCCGGTACGAGGTGCTCCATTCCGGTGGTTGTCGGGGGTGGCTGGCAGGATTCCGGGCCGTGGGAGCACCGGAGCGGATGAGCGCGGCGGCGGCGCGACGGGCGGTGCTCGGCGCGCAGGGGCTGGACGCCCCGCCGCGGCCGGGCCCGCCGAACCGCGGTGGGCTCGCCCGGCTCGTCCGCCACCTCGGGCTGCTCCAGCTCGACTCGGTGAACGTGGCGGTGCGGGCGCACTACGCCCCCGTGTTCGCGCGGCTCGGGAGCTACGACCGCGACGTGCTCGACGCGCTGGCCTGGCCGCAGTCGGCGGCCGACCGGCGCCGCCGGGCGTTCGTCGAGTTCTGGGCCCACGAGGCGAGCCTGGTGCCCGTGGAGGACTGGCCGCTGCTGCGGTGGCGGATGCGGGACAACACGGCCCGCACCAGCCGGTGGCTCGGCAACGCGATGGACCACCGGCCGGACATCCTCGACGCGGTGCACGACGCAGTCGCGGCGCACGGTCCGCTGGAGGCCCGTGAGGTCGAGGCGGTGCTCGGCGACGGCGGGGAGCGCCGGGCCCGCGCGCACGGCGGGTGGTGGCACCGCTCGGACGTCAAGGTCGCCTGCGAGCACCTGTTCGCCACGGGGGTCCTGACCACCGGGACGCGGCGTGGCTTCCGCCGCGCGTACGCGGTGAGCGAGGACGTCATCCCGCCGGACGTGTTCGCGCAGCAGCCCGACCGCGCCGAGTCGATGCGCCGACTCACCCTGCGCGCCGCGGCGGCGCACGGCGTGGCCACCGAGCCCGACCTGCGCGACCACTACCGGCTCCCGCCCGCGGAGAGCCGGGTCGCCGTGGCGGAGCTGGTCGACGCGGGGGAGCTGGAGGAGGTCGAGGTCGCCGGGTGGGGCGCCCCCGCCTACCGGCTGCCCGGCACCCGGGTGCCGCGCCGGGTGTCCGGGCATGCCCTGCTCGCGCCGTTCGACCCGCTGATCTGGTTCCGTCCCCGCACCGAGCGCATCTTCGGATTCACCTACCGCATCGGCATCTACACGCCGGCCGAGCAGCGCACGCACGGCTACTACGTCTTCCCGTTCCTGCTCGACGGGCAGCTCGTGGGGCGCGTCGACCTCAAGACCGACCGCGGCGCCGGGGTGCTGCGCGTGCCCGCGGCGTTCGCCGAACCGGAGTGCGTCGAGCGCGGTGCCGACGAGGCCCGGGTGGCGGCGGAGCTGGCCGGTGCACTGCGGGAGATGGCGGCGTGGCTGGGGGTGGACGACGTCGTCGTCGAGGGCGGCCCGCTCGCGCCCGCGCTGAGCCGGGCGCTCGCGGGCGGGCGGCTCACCGTCCCCTGACCAGCGCCCGCTCCCGGTCGGGGTCCAACCCCGCCGCCAGGTCCCACCGCCCGGCGGCCTGCTCCAGCACGTCCCGGGCGGTCTCGACGGCCGGGCGGAACCGCAGTCCGGCCGCGAGGGCGGCGGAGGCGTCGATCGCGTCCTGCGGGATCTGGTCCTCGGGGAACCACAGCGGCCGCGCCTCCTCGTCGACGTCGCGCAACGACGCGCGGAGGTAGTCCTCGTCCGCCCACGCCCAGTCGACGTCTCCCGGCCGCCCGCCCGCGGCGACGAGGCACTCCTCCAGCACCGCGGACACCGGCTGCGCCCGGCCCGGGCCGACCGTGTCGAAGACGCCCGGGAGCCGACGGTCGAGCGCCGACACCATGAAGGCGGCGATGTCGCGGGCGTCGCTGTACTGCACGACGCGGTCGGGGTCGCCGGGCGCCAGCACGGTGCGGTCCGCCGAGCCGTCCAGGGCGCGGGCGAGGCGCACCGGCCACCACGTGAACCGGTCGGTGGGGTCGTGCGGGCCGACCATGATGCCGACCCGGAACACCGGCGCCGGCCCGTCGAACCGCTCCGCCACCGCGGCCTCGGCACCGAGCTTGTCCAGCGACCGGTCCTGCAACACGTCGTCGGCGGAGCCGGGGGAGCGCACCGGGTCGCCCGCGCCCGGCACCGCCGGACCCTCCGGGTCGTACACGCTCATCCCCGACACGTAGCCGTAGACCCCGGCCGCCCCGGAGAGCAGCTCGGCCGTGCGGCGCACCGCCCCGGGGTCGGAGAACGTGTCGAGCACGGCGTCGAAGCTGCGGCCGTCCAGGGCGGACAGGTCGCCCTGCCGGTCGCCGGCCAGCGCCTCCACGCCGTCGAGCGGCGCCGAGCCGCTGCGGGAGAGCACGGTGACGGCGTGGCCGGCGGCGAGACCCGCGGCGGCGACGTGGCGGCCGAGGAAGCCGCCGCCACCCAGCACGAGGAGATGCACCCGCGCGGCTACCCACCCGGATCGGCCCGCCACGCGCCCGGGTCGCCGACGCCACGGAGCACGAGAACCGTCGTTTGCGCGGCCCGGCCGGTCGGGGAGCACACCGGAGTCGGTCCGCGGAGTTCTGCCGCGACCGTGCCTGCGACGAGGAGGACTCGGGTGTCGGACGAGCAGCGCAAGGTCGGGGTGGCCGTCGTCGGGGTCGGGGGCGCGGTCGCCACCACGGCCATCGCGGGGGTCGAGCTGCTGAAGGTCGGGGCGTGCGGCCACGAGGGCCTGCCGTTCGCGGACGTGACCTCGCTGGTGCCCTACACCTCGCTGGTGTTCGGCGGGTGGGACCTCGACGGGGACGACCTCGCGAAGGCGGCGCACCTGCACGGGGTGCTGGAGCCGCGCGTGGTCGAGGCGGCCGGCGCGGGGCTCGCGGCCGTGGCGCCGTGGCCCGCGGTCGCCGACCCGGACTACTGCCGCAACGCCATCGGGGCGAACGTCATCCCGATCTCGACGCTGCGCGGGCGGGTCGACCACATCCGCACCGACATCGAGCGGTTCCGCACCGAGCACGACCTCGACCGGGTCGTCGTCGTGAACCTCGCGTCCACCGAGCGGTGGCCGGACCTCACGCTGCCCTCGCTGCAGACGCCGGAGGCCTTCGAGGCGGCGCTCGACGCCGACGACCCGGTGATCAGCCCGAGCATGATCTACGCCTACGCCGCGATCACCTCGGACTCGCCGTACGTGAACTTCACGCCGAGCGCGTCGGCGGACATCCCCGCGCTGCTCGAGCTCGCGCTCCAGCGGGGCGTGCCCGTGTCGGGCAAGGACGGCAAGACCGGCCAGACGATGATGAAGACGGTCCTCGCGCCGGCGTTCCGGTCGCGGTCGCTGCACGTCGACGGCTGGTACTCCACCAACATCCTCGGCAACCGCGACGGGCAGATCCTCGAGGACGCCGACTCGCTGTCGAGCAAGCTGCAGACCAAGGGCACGGTGCTCGACCAGTGCCTGGGCTACGAGGTCGAGGACCACATCGTCCGGATCGACTACTACCGGCCCCGCGGCGACCAGAAGGAGGCCTGGGACAACATCGACCTGACCGGCTTCCTCGGGCAGAAGATGCAGGTCAAGGTGGACTTCCTGTGCCGGGACTCGATCCTGGCCGCCCCGCTGGTGCTCGAGCTCGCGCGCATGGTCGACGAGGCCGCCCGGCGCGGCGAGGGCGGCGCCCAGGAGCAGCTCGGCTACTTCTTCAAGCAGCCGATCACCCGCGACGGCTCCGAGCCCGAGCACGCGCTCTACCGCCAGGAGCAGGTGCTCCGCGACTGGCTCGCCCGCTGATGTCCGCGGCCGGTCCCGGCGAGCTCGTCGGGACCTTTCGCGAGATCGGCGACCTCAAGCGCGTCCACGTCGCCGGCCGCCCCGGCTCCCTCGCCGACCAGGCCTTCCTGCGGGCCTGGGCGGCGCTGGTCGCGGGCGAGGATCCGACGACGGTGGCCGAGGCGGAGTGCGCCGCCGCGGTCGCCGGGGCCCGTCTCGCCGGCCTCGACGGACCGGTCCTGCGCGACGCCGGGCTCACCGCCGACGAGGCCCGCGCCGTCCGGGCGCGGGCCGTCGACGAGGTCGGCGCCGCCCTGCCCGCCGGGCTCCGGGCCCGGCTCACGGACGCCCCCGACCCGGTCGGCGACCCGGCGGCCGCCCCGGCGTTCGCCGTCACCCTCGTCGACCAGCCGCGGGCCGGGGCGACCGCCCCCGGTCGGCCCCGCCTGATCGTCCAGCCCCCGGAGGACCACGGCGAACACTGCTGGGCGGTCGCCGTGTACGGCGCGCTGCTGGCCCCGGGGTACGGCGCGGACCTCGGCGAGGCGTTCCTGCTCGGGCTGGCCCACCACCTGCACAACGTGGCGCTGCCCGACGCCGGGTTCGCCGGCGAGATCCTGCTCGGCGACCACCTCGACGGCGTCCTCGACCGGCTCACCGAGCGCGAGCTCGCCGCGCTGCCCCCGCTGCTCGCCGACCGGGTCCGCCTCCTGCTCACCGCCCGCGCCGACGCCGACACCCCGCTCGGGCGCGCCTTCCACGCCGCCGACGTGCTCGACCGGGTGCTGCAGGTCCATCACCACGCCCGCGCCGCCGCGTTCACCGCGACGGACGCGCTGGTCGACCTCGAGCTGGTCCACGTCTCGCCGGTCTCGGCCTTCCACGACGCGGTGCTCACCGAGGCGGGGCTGACCCCGTGACGCTCCTCGACCCGCTCTCCGGCCGGGAGCTCACCCCGGACACCCCGCACTCGCTGTCCGACGGCGAGCGGCGCCGGCCGGTGCTCGACGGCATCCCCTACCTGCGCACCGGCCGGGACGACCTCGTCGAGCGTGCCCTCGCCGCGCTCGACGACGGCCGGGTGCCCGACGCCGCGGCCGTGCTGCTCGCCGACAACGACGACTGGTGGGACCAGCCGCCCCCGCCGCCGGACCGGCTCGCCTCGGTCTACGAGGCGGCGGCCGACCCCACGACGACGCTGCGGGACGCGGCCGCCGCGCTCGGGCTGGGTCGGGTCGGCGACTACTTCCTGCACCGCGACCACGACCCGTCGGGGCTCGCCGTCACCGCGCTCGTCGCCACGCACCCGCCCGCGGGCCGGGCGGTCGTCGACCTCGCGTGCGGTGCGGGGCACCTGCTGCGTCGCCTCGTCCTCGAACCGGGGGAGTGCGCCGGCGCGACCGGAGTCGACATCGTCTTCGCGAAGCTGTGGCTGGCCCGGCGGTTCGTCCTGCCCGACGACGCGGACGTGCAGCTGGTATGCGCCGATCTCCGCTCGCCGTGGCCCCTGGTGGGCGCCGGCGACGCCTGGGTCTCCTGCCACGACACGCTGTACTTCCTCGACGACCCCGCCGACGTCCTGCACCGCGCCGCGGACCTGGCCGGCCCCGGCGGCGCGGTCCTCGCCGCGCACTGCCACAACGCCGACCACCCGCTCGGCGCCGCCGGTCGGCCCCGCCGACCCGCGGAGTGGGCGGCGATGCTGCCCGCCGCGCTCACCTACACCGAGGAGGAGCTCACGGCCGCGGCGCTGGACGCCCGGCCCGCGCGACCCGCCGCCGGGATCGACCTCGACGCCACCGAGGCCGTCGCCCTCGCCCTCGACCGCGCGGTGGTCCCGCCGCAGCAGGGTCTGCTCGGGCCGTCCCCGGGGGCGGAGCTGCACCGCAACCCGCTCTACCGCGGCGGCGTCCGGCGGTGGCCGAACGAGCGCTGGGGCGCCGAGTACGGCGAGCGGGTCGCCGACTACCTGCCCGAGCACGTCCCCGCCGACCTCGACCGCGAGCAGGCCGTGCGGCGCCGGGTCCTCGTCGAGCTGCCCGCGCGATGGTGAGCACCGGGTGGGGCGTCGTCGGGCTCGGCTGGGTGGCCCGCGACCACGTGCTCCCCGCCGTCGCGGCCGACCCGCACGCCCGGCTCGTCGGCGTGTGCGACCGCGACCCGGCCGCGCTCGACGACGTGCCCGCCGACCTCGCCACCACCGACCTCGACGTGCTGCTCGACGCCCGTCCCGACGCGGTCTACGTCGCCACCCCCAACCACGCCCACCTGCCGGTGGTCCGTGCGGTCGCCGCGGCCGGCGTCCCCGTGCTGTGCGAGAAGCCGATGGCGCACACCGTCGAGGACGCGCGCGCCATGGTGGACGCCGTGGACGCGGCCGGCGACGTCCTCGTCGCGACCGCCTTCGACCAGCGCTTCCACCCGGCCCACCGGCGGATCGCGGAGCTGGTCGCCGACGGACGCCTCGGCACGGTCACCGCGGTGCGGATCGTCTACGGGTGCTGGCTGCCGCCGACCTGGACGCCACCGCACAGCCGCGACGGCGGCAACTGGCGGGTCGACACCGCGCTGGCCGGCGGCGGGGCGGCGATCGACCTCGCGCCGCACGGCCTCGACCTCGCGGGCACCCTGCTCGGCGAGGACGTCACGAGCCTCACCGCCGTGACCCGCCGCCGGGTGCACCCGTACGCCGACCCGGCGGCGGACGACGGCGCCGTGCTCGTGGGCGCCACCGACACCGGCACGCTGTTCAGCGCCCACGTCAGCTTCGCGCTCCCCGACACGCTGCCGCGGCGGCGCCTCGAGGTGGTCGGCACGCGCGGGCAGCTGGTCGCCGAGGACACCCTCGGCCAGGTCGCCGGCGGGTCGCTGACGTTCCTCGACGCGACGACCGGCGCCGCCGAGGCGGTCGTCTTCGACCCCGACGGCCCGTTCGAGCGCCAGGTCGCCGCCTTCGGCGCCGCCGTGCGCGGCGAGGTGCCGTGGCCGTACCCCCTCGCCCGCGACCTCGCCCTGCACCGACTACTGCTGAACGCGTTGGAGGCACCGTGCCCCTGAGCCCCTGGACCTGCGGCAACTGCGGCCACTGGCAGCGCTGGTTCGCCACCCCGCCCGCCTGCCCGGTGTGCGTCGACGTCCGCAACGCCCTGCCCGACGACGGCTGGGACTTCTCCTCGCTCGACGAGGTCGCCCGCGGTCGCGAGGCCCGCTGGGCCGAGGTGCGGCCGGGCATCACCGGGTTCTGGTGCGAGCCGCAGGTCGGGCTGGGGACGTGCGGCTGGGTGATCGAGACCGACGCGGGCCTCGTCGGCTGGGAGGGCGCGGGCTTCTATCCCGACGACGGGCTCGCCGAGATCCGGCGTCGCGGCGGCCTGGCGGCGCTCGCGGCGAGCCACGTCCACGGCTACGGCGCCCTGTTCCAGCTGCAGGACGCGCTCGACCCGCCCGTGATGGCGGTCGGCGTCCGCGACCTGGAGTGGACCAAGGCCTTCCGGGTGACCTGGCCGCTCGACGACCGCCACACGTTCGCGCCCGGGCTCGTCGCGCACCGCACCGGCGGGCACTTCGACGGCCACATGGTGCTGCACGACGAGCGGCGCAAGGTGCTGTTCTGCGGCGACATGCTCAAGGCGGCGCTCGACGAGGAGGGCCGGCCGACGGGGCTGTCCGCGCACAAGGCCTACCACGCCCAGATCCCGCTCTCGCACCAGGAGATCCGGGACGCCTACAAGGTGATCGGCGAGCTGGACTTCGACGCCGTCGCCACGCCGTTCGAGTTCGTCGAGGGCATCACCACCGCCCACGTGCTCGCGCTCTACGACCGCCTGCTCTCCGCGCAGCCCGTCGCCGGCCCGATCCCGCTGGCGGAGCTCTCGTGAGCCTCGACGCCGTCGCGCAGGACTACACCGCCGCCCTGCCCCCGGGCGAGACCGACGAGATCGAGCTCCGGGGCGCCGACCGCACCGGCGTCCACGTCGTCGCCGCCGACTTCGCCGACCCCACCGGAGAGTGGCCCCGCTCCGGCTCGTTCGGCTACGGCCTGTCCGTGGAGCGCGCCCGGGTCGCGGCCCGCGCCGAGCTCGCCGAGGAGATGCTGCTCTCCCGGCACCTGCGGACCCTCGAACGCACCCGGGACTCGTACACCGCGCTGCGGGCCCGCCTCGGCGCCGACGCCGTGGTCGACCCGGTCCGCCTCACCCTCCCGGCCGGCAGCGCCCACGATCCCGACGCCGAGCGCTGGTGGCTCCCCGCCACCCGGGTGCGGACGGGGGAGACCGTCCTCGTGCCGGCCGAGTTCGCGGCCGCGTACCCCGTCGACCTGCCCTGGCAGGACCCGGCCGAACGGCTCACCACCGTCATCACCAACGGCTGCGGCGCCGGGGACACCGTCGAACGGGCCCTCGCGCACGCCCTCGGCGAGCTGCTGCAGCGCGACGGCAACAGCACCGCGTTCCGGGCCCTCGACCGGGGAATCGTCCTCGACCTCGGCCCCGACGACGAGCTCGTGGCCGACCCGGACACCCGGGCGCTGCTCGCGCACCTGCGCCGGGTCGGCGTCCGCGTCGTCCCGAAGCTCGCCACCACCGCGCTCGGCGTGACCGACCTGCACGTGGTCGGCCACGACGTGGCGGGGGACCCGCCACACCCGATCGCCCTGACCGCCTGCGGCGAGGCCGCGCACCCCGACCGCGAGGTCGCGCTGCAGAAGGCCCTGCTCGAGTTCTGCTCGGCCCGCGTGCGCAAGACCTTCGCCCACGGCGACCTGGACACCGTCCGGCCGCTCGCACCCGCGAGCTACTGGGACCGCGAACTCGCCCAGCCGCTGGCTCCGCAGGAGGCGCGCGCCTTCCGCGCGATGCGGGACTGGACCGCCCGCGGCGCCGACGACCTGCGCGGGCTGCTGGAGCCGGTCCTCGCCGAGCACACGCGGGTCCGCTTCGACGAGCTGCCCACCACCGCGGTCGACGAGCCGGTCGCCCTCCTCGACGACCTCATGGGCCGGCTGCGGGAGTTCGACGTCCTGGCGGTGCTGGCCGACGCCGACGGAGACGCAGCGCAGCGGAGCTCGACCGGATCGGACGGAGCGTGCGCGGTCAAGGTGATCGTCCCCGGCCTCGAGGTGGAGACCATGTCCTACGGCCGGATCGGTCGTCGCGGCGTCGACCGGCTGCTGGACCGGGCGGCCGACCCGCACGACCCGGCGTTCGGCCTCGTCGGGCTGGGGGATCCGCCGCACCCCGGGGCGGCGCCGGTGCTCCTTCCCGACGACGAGGCGGCGCGGCTCGGCGACGAGCGCGGCAGCGACCGCGCCTGGCTCGACCGCAACCGCGTCGACCGGGTGGTCGGCGACCTCTACCCCCTCTACCGCGAGCCGACCCGGCACGCCGTCGCGCGGGTCGCGGCGGGGGAGGAGGTGGAGCTGCGGTGACGATCCGCTGGGCCTACAACACGAACGGCCTGTCCTCCCACCGGCTCGACGACGCCCTCGACCTGCTCGCCGACCACGGCTACGCGGGGGTCGCGCTGACCCTCGACGTCGCCCACCACGACCCGTTCGCCCCCGAGCTCGCGCGCCGCACCGCGGCCCTGGCCGACCGGCTCCGGGGCCTGGGGCTGGGCAGCGTCGTCGAGACCGGGGCCCGGTTCCTGCTCGACCCCCGGCGCAAGCACCAGCCGACCCTCGTCAGCGCCGAGGCGGGCGACCGGTCGCGCCGCGTCGCGTTCCTGCGGCTGTGCGTGGACGTCGCGGCCGACCTGGGGAGCGAGGCCGTCTCGTTCTGGGCGGGCGTGCTCGCGGCGGGGCTCGACCCGGACGAGGCGTGGAAGCGGCTGGTGCACGGGGTCGCCGCCGTGACCGAGTACGCCCGCGTCCGGGGCGTGACGGTCGCGGTCGAGCCGGAGCCCGGCATGCTCGTCGACGACCTGGACGACTGGTCCGCGCTGCAGGCCGAGGTGCCCGACATCGCGCTCGCGCTCGACACCGGGCACTGCATCGTCTCCGGACGCTGGGACCCCGCCGACGCGGTGCGGGCGTTCGCGCCGCAGCTCGGAGCGGTCGCCGTGGAGGACATGCCGCGCGGCGTCCACGACCACCGCGCCCCCGGTGAGGGCGACATGGACCTGGGCGCGGTCGTCGCCGCGCTCGGCGCGGTGGGGCACGACGGCCTCGTCAGTCTCGAACTCTCCCGCGACTCGCACCGCGCCGACCGGCTCGTGGGCGAGGCCATCGCGACGCTGCGCGCCCTGGAGGACGCCCGATGAGGATCTGTTTCGTCTCGCGCCGCTACTGGCCCGCGGTGTCCGGCATGAGCGCCTACGCGGAGAACCTGCTCCGCCACCTCGTCCGGGCGGGCCACGACGTCACGATGATCTCGCAGTACCGGGGCGACCCGGCCGGGCGCGCGGTCTACGGCGGCGGCCCCCCGCCGCCCGAGCGGGTCCCCGCGGGCGTCGAGGTGGTGGCGTTGGAGGCCCACGGCGAGCAGGAGGTCGCCGCGGGCCGCCCGGCCGACTTCGAGGCCGACGTCGAGACGATGCGCGCGACGATCGCGCGGCTGCACGCGGCGCGCCCGTTCGACGTGCTGCACGCCCAGTACGCCTACCCGAACGGCCTGGCGGTGCTCCGCGCGGCGCACGAGCTCGGGCTGCCGGCGGCGGTCAGCGTGCAGGGCGGCGACGGGCACTGGGTCGGCACGTGCTGCACCACGCACCGGGACCTGGTCCGCGCCGTGTTCGCCCACGCCCCCGCGCTCGTGATCGGCTCGCCCTCATTCGCCGCCGAGGTGTCGGCCCGCCACGAGGTCGACCCGGCGCGCTGGACGATCGTCTCCGGCGCCACCGACACCGAGCGGTTCACCCCCGCCCACGAGCCCGGAGCGCTGCGGGAGCCACCCACCCTGCTCTACCACGGTCGCGTCGACGCCCGGAAGGGCGTGCTCGACCTGCTCGAGGCGCACCGGACCCTGCTCGACGCCGGGCGCGACGTCCGCCTCGTCGTCTCCGGGATCGGGCCGGACACGGCCCTGGTCGCGGAGCGCGTCACCGAACTCGGCCTCGACGACCGCACCGACCAGCTCGGCTACACCCCCTACGAGCGGGCGCACGAGGTGTACGGGCGCGGCGACGTCTTCGTCAGCCCCACCTACGCCGAGGGCTTCTCCAACACGATCCTCGAGGCGATGGCCTCGGGGCTCCCGGTGGTGTCCACCGACGTCGTCGGGGTCCGCGACTGCGTGCGTCCCGACGACAACGGCGTGCTCGTCCCGGCGAAGGACCCCGCGGCGCTGGCCGCCGGTGTCGCGCGGGTGCTCGACGACGGGGCGCTGCGGGTCGCCCTGGCCCGCCGCGCCCTCGACGAGGTGCGGGCGGTGTGGTCGTGGCCGGTGATCGCCGACCGGGTCACCGCCGTGTACGACACGGTCCGGGGCGTGCCCGTGCCCGCGATCCCCGACCCGCCCGTGGACCCGTCCTGCCGGTTCCGCGCGGCGCCCCACCTGCTGTGACGCGCGTGGTGGCGGTCAGCCCGCACCTCGACGACGCGGTGTTCTCGGTCGGCGGGACGCTGGCGCGGCTCGCGGGGACGGCGCAGGTCACCGTCGTCACCTGCTTCACCGGCTCGGTCGACCCGGCGGTGGCGACACCCTTCGCGCTGTCCACCCAGCTCGACAAGGGCCTCGCCGCGGACGTCGACTACATGGCCCTGCGCCGGACCGAGGACCGCGGCGCGCTCGAGGTCCTGGGCGTGGCCCCGCGGCACCTGGGCCTGCTCGAGGCGCCGCACCGCGGGTACGACTCGGCCGCGGCGCTGTTCGCCGGTCGGCGCGGGGGCGACGTCGTGGCGCGCCCGCTCGCGGAGGCCCTCACGCCGGTGCTCGCGGGGGCCGACCTCGTCCTCGCCCCCCAGGCGCTCGGCGACCACGTCGACCACCAGTGGGTCTCGGCGGTGGTGGCCGGCCTGGTCGACCGCGAGCGATGCGCGTGGTGGCGTGACACCCCGTACGTCGTGCGCCGCCCCGACGCGGTGCCGATGGCCCACGTCGACGGGGCCGAGGTGGCCGTGGACGTCACCGACGAGCTGGGGCGCAAGGCCACGGCCGTGGCCTGCTACCGGACCCAGGTCCCGTTCCAGTTCGGGTCGGCCGACGCGGCGGGGCCGGCGCTCACGGCACTCGCCCGGGACGAGGCCGCGCGGACGGGGAGCGGGGGAGCGGCCGAGGTGCTGCGTGTCGGCTCTCGCGCAGGGGGCGTGCTGGCGGCGCTGCTCGGCCCCTGAGACGCCGGGTGCACATCCCGGAACCGTGGGTACCCGCCGTCAGGACCGAGCCCTAGGACGACGGATGGATGAACCGGACCCCCGGCGGCAGACCGCCGGTGCGCGACGTGCGGGCGAGCACCGCCAGCAGCGTCTCGCGGAACGCCTCGGCCGCGCGCGTGGGCGCGACGTCGGTGCGGTGCGCCAGCACGATCGTGCGGTGGGTCCAGCCGGTGCCGTCGAGCCGGGTGGTGTGCAGGCCGGTACGGCCCGCGAGCACGAGGCTCGGCACGATCGCCACGCCCAGACCGCGCTCCACCATGCGCAGCACCGCGTCCATCTCGCCGCCCTCCACGGCGACCCGCGGCGTGACCCCCGCCGCGGCGCACGCGGACAGCACCGCCTCGCGCAGCTCGTAGCCGGGACGGTTCAGCACCAGGGGGTGCCGGGCGATCTCGGCGATGCCGGCGTGGTCGCCGAGCACCTCGTCGAGCGGGGCCCGGCCGGCGGTCGCCGAGACCGCCACCAGTTCCTCGCGCAGCACCGGGGTGAGGGCGAGCGGGACCCCGGCCGGACCGGTCGTCGGGAACCCGTCGGCCTGGTGGATGACCAGCGCGAGGTCGAGCTGGCCGTCCTCCAGGTCACCGACGAGGTCCCGCGACCCGCCCTCGGAGATCCGCAGCGAGACGCCCGGGTAGGACTCGTGGAACACCGCGAGGACGTCCGCGACGACGCTCACGCACAGGGACGGCGTGGCCCCCAGCCGGAGGCGTCCGCGGCGCAGGTTCGCCAGCTCGGCGATCTCCAGCCGGGCGGTCTCGACGTCGGCGACGATGCGCCGCGCGAGGGGCAGCAGGGTCTCACCCGCCGAGGTGAGTGTGACGTGATCCCTCCCCCGCGTGAACAAGGTCTCACCGAGATCATCTTCGAGGGCCTGGACCTGTCGGCTCAGCGTGGGCTGCGCGACCCGCACCTCCGCCGCTGCCTGCACGAACCGTCCCGTGTCCGCCACAGCGAGGAAGTAGATGAGCTGTTTGAGGGTCACCTCGATAGCTTATGTGCATCGCTGAACCGACTTGCATGCATTGGCAGTCGGCGTGTTCCCGGGCTTAGCGTGTCGCCGTGGTCCTGACACAGCAGCGCAACATCGTGACGCGGACGTGGGGCTCGTCCGTCGGCAAGAAGTTCGTCATGGCCGTGACCGGCGTGATCTTCTTGCTGTACGTGATCGCCCACATGATCGGCAACCTGAAGATCTTCTTCGGGCAGGAGACGTTCGACGCGTACTCCGAGCACCTCCGGACGCTCGGTGCCGAGATCTTCGGCTACGAGGGCGTCCTGTGGATCATCAGGGTCGTCCTGCTCGCGTCCGTCGTGCTGCACATGGCCGCGGCCTTCAGTCTCTGGTACAAGGCGAAGCGCGCGCGGCCGGTCGGGTACCAGCACAAGGGACACCAGGGCAGCTACGCGGCCCGCACCATGCGGTGGGGCGGCGTGATCATCGCGCTGTTCGTGATCTGGCACATCCTCGACCTGACCACCGGCACCGTGAACCCGGACCCCGCCGGCGGTGCCTACGCCAAGCTGGTGGCGAGCTTCGACCGGCCGATCGTGGCGATCTTCTACATCGTCGCCATGGTCGCGCTGAGCTTCCACATCAGCCACGGCCTGTGGTCGGGCATCCAGACGCTCGGCGGCAACAGCGCCGCCAAGCAGCACGCGTTGAAGTCGTTCTCGATCGTCGTCGGCGTCGTCATCGCCGTCGGCTTCGCGATCATCCCGGTGTCCGTCATGTTCGGTCTGGTGAGGTGACCATGTCAGAGCTGCAGCAGGAGCCGACGGCGGTGCAGGGCGAGGGCCGCTGGTTGCTCGGCGACCCGATCGCCGACGACCGCGCCCCCGACAGCCCGGTGGGCGACCGGTGGAGCGACCGCAAGTTCTCCGCCCGGCTGGTGAACCCGGCCAACCGGCGCAAGATGACGGCGATCATCGTCGGCACGGGGCTGGCGGGCGGCGCGGCCGCCGCCACGCTCGGCGAGGCCGGCTACCACGTGAAGTCGTTCTGCTTCCAGGACTCGCCCCGGCGCGCGCACTCCATCGCCGCGCAGGGCGGGATCAACGCCGCGAAGAACTACCGCAACGACGGCGACTCGATCCACCGGCTGTTCTACGACACCGTCAAGGGCGGCGACTTCCGCTCGCGGGAGTCGAACGTCCACCGGCTGGCCGAGGTCAGCCTGAACATCATCGACCAGTGCGTCGCGCAGGGCGTGCCGTTCGCCCGCGAGTACTCGGGTCTGCTCGACACCCGCTCGTTCGGTGGCACCCAGGTGTCGCGCACGTTCTACGCGCGCGGTCAGACGGGGCAGCAGCTGCTGATCGGCGCCTACTCCGCGCTCGAGCGCCAGATCGCGGCCGGCACGGTCGAGATGCACCCGCGCACGGAGATGCTCGACCTGATCGTCGCCGACGGTCGGGCCCGCGGCATCGTCACGCGCAGCATCCTGACGGGGAAGATCGAGACCCACCTGGCCGACGTGGTGGTGCTCTGCACCGGCGGCTACGGCAACGTCTACTACCTGTCGACGAACGCCAAGGGCTCGAACGTCACGGCCGCCTGGCGGGCGCACAAGCGGGGCGCGCTGTTCGCGAACCCCTGCTACACGCAGATCCACCCGACCTGCATCCCGGTCTCCGGCGAGTACCAGTCGAAGCTGACCCTGATGTCGGAGTCGCTGCGCAACGACGGCCGCGTCTGGGTGCCGAAGGAGCGCGGCGACTCGCGCCCGCCGAACTCCATCCCGGAGGAGGAGCGGGACTACTACCTCGAGCGCCAGTACCCGGCGTTCGGGAACCTGGTCCCCCGCGACATCGCCTCGCGCGCCGCGAAGAACATGTGCGACGCCGAGCAGGGTGTCGGCCCCGGCGGTCTCGGGGTCTACCTCGACTTCAAGGACGCCATCGCGCGTCTGGGCCGCCACGCCGTCGAGGCCAAGTACGGCAACCTCTTCGAGATGTACCAGCGCATCACCGGGGACGACCCGTACGAGGTCCCGATGCGCATCTACCCGGCGATCCACTACACGATGGGCGGGCTGTGGGTCGACTACGACCTGCGCTCGACCATCCCGGGCCTGTTCGTGGGCGGCGAGGCCAACTTCTCCGACCACGGCGCCAACCGCCTCGGCGCCTCGGCGCTGATGCAGGGCCTCGCCGACGGCTACTTCGTGCTCCCGACGACAGTGCCGAACTACCTCGCCGACGGGCCGTTCGACCCGATCGACGAGAGCCACCCGGCCGTCGTCGAGGCCGTCGAGGCCACCAAGGGCCGCATCGACAAGCTGCTCTCGGCGAACGGCAACCGCACCGTCGACTCGTTCCACCGCGAGCTCGGCCAGCTGATCTGGGACCAGTGCGGCATGGCGCGCAGCAAGGAGGGGCTGGAGAAGGCCCTCGACCGGCTGCCGTCGCTGCGCGAGGAGTTCTGGCGCGACGTCAAGATCGTCGGCACGGGCGACGGCTTCAACCAGTCGCTGGAGAAGGCCGGCCGCGTCGCCGACTTCCTCGAGCTCGGCGAGCTCATGTGCACCGACGCCCTCCACCGCGAGGAGTCGTGCGGTGGCCACTTCCGCGTGGAGCACCAGACCGAGGACGGCGAGGCGCAGCGCGACGACGAGAACTTCGCGTACGTCGCGGCCTGGGAGTACGGCGGCGACCAGCCCGGCGCCAAGCCGATCCTGCACAAGGAGGACCTCGAGTTCTCCTACGTCCACCCGAGCCAGCGGAGCTACAAGTGAGAATCACGCTGCGCGTCTGGCGTCAGAAGAACGCCGACGCCAAGGGCAAGATGGAGAAGTACAAGCTCGACGACGTCGACGAGGACATGTCGTTCCTCGAGATGCTCGACGTGCTCAACGAGAAGCTGATCCTCTCCGGCGAGGACCCCGTCTCGTTCGACCACGACTGCCGTGAGGGCATCTGCGGTTCGTGCGCCATGGTCATCAACGGGACCCCGCACGGCCCGCAGAAGAACACCACGACCTGCCAGCTGCACATGCGGCACTTCAAGGACGGCGACACGATCGACGTGGAGCCGTGGCGGGCGCGGGCCTTCCCGGTGATCAAGGACCTGGTGACCGACCGGTCGGCGTTCGACCAGATCATCCAGGCCGGCGGCTACGTCAGCGTCAACACCGGCTCGGCGCCCGAGGCGCACGCGACCCCGGTCGACAAGGTCTCGGCGGACGACGCGTTCGACGCCGCGACCTGCATCGGCTGCGGTGCCTGCGTCGCGGCGTGCCCGAACGGCAGCTCGATGCTGTTCACCTCGGCCAAGGTCACGCACCTCGGTCTGCTCCCGCAGGGGCAGCCGGAGCGCCAGACCCGCGCGATCAACATGCTGGCCAAGCAGGACGAGCTCGACTTCGGTGGCTGCACCAACGTCGGCGCCTGCGCGGAGGTCTGCCCGAAGGGCATCCCGCTGGCCTCGATCTCGCGGCTGAACCACGACGTCCTCGGCGCCACCCTCGCGGGGGCGCGCGCGGACTAGGTCCCACCGATGTGAACGAACGGCACTCTCGCGCACATAGATGCTGCGAGAGTGCCGTTCGTGCGTTCAGGCGCCGGCCCGGACCACCCGGGTGTCGCCCGCCGCGGCCCGGCCGCGGATGCGCACGGTTCCCGACGACGCGTCGCCCTCCGGTCGCGTCGGGGTCACCGGCAGGTCGGACGCCGCCGTGCCGGCCGCGGAGCGCAGGTCGACCGAGGCGTCGACCCCGGCGTGCACGCCCACCCGCACCGAGCCGGCGCCGGTGGACAGGTCGAGGTCGCCGCCCGAGGCGTCGCGCACCGTGACGTCGCCGCTGCCGCACCGGACCGCGAGGTCGGCGTCGACCCGGCCCGCGGTCACCGAGCCGCTGCCGGTGACGACCTCCACCCCCGCGTGCACCTCGTCGAGGAACACGTCGCCCGCGCCGCCCTTCACGCGCAGGGCCCCGTCGACGCGCCCGACGGTCACGTCCCCGGCCCCGCACCGGATCCGCGACCGCTCGGCCACCCGGTCCAGCGAGACGGCGCCGGTGGTCGCGATCTCGACCGTCCCCGGGAGTCCGGCCACGTCGACCGGCGCGGCGCCGGCCCGCACCGTGAGCGCGGACGACGCCGGGGCGTGGACGGTGACCGACAGCGGGATCGTGCGCAGGGCGACCTCGCGTGGCGACCGGACGTGCAGCGCGCCGTCGGTCCACTCCACGGTGGTCTCCGCGACGGCCCGGGCGGCCCGCTCCTCGGGCGACTCGTCGCGGCGGACCCCGAGCCCGGCGACCGCGCTCAGGTCGACCCCGAACCGGCGTTCCAGACCTCCGGCGGCGTCGACGAGCCCGGCCAGGCCCTGCACCCAGCCGGGCGCGCCCTCGCGGTCGGCGACGACGTCCACGGTCACCGCGTCGGTGGCGTCGAGCCGCACGTCCACGCGTCCGGCGTCGATCTCCACCACCAGTTCGGCGGGCCCGGACGCGTCGAACCGCTCGTGGCGGGACTGCTCCGGGGCGCTCATCCGCGCACCCACCCGGAGACGCCCGAGCCGCCCTGACCGCCCTCGTCGTCGTCGCGACCCGGACCCGGCTCGTCGGACGGGGCCGCGGGCGGCGGCCCGGCCTGCTCGCCGGAGCGGCGCTGCGGGTCCCAGGAGCCCTCCCAGCGGCGCTGACCGTGGCGGCCCAGGTTGTCGCGCAGGGCGCCCTGCACGGCCTGCGAGATCCAGGAGTTCAGGGACATGCCCTGCGCGGCGGCGGCCTGCTCCGCCTGGCCCTTGATCTGGTCGACCAGGCGCAGCGTCATGCGGGAGATGTCGCCCATGTCGGCGCCGCGGCCGGCCGCGCCGGGGACGTCGCCGGGGCGGGGGAACGAGCCGCCGGGTCCGGCGAACGGGCTCGACGACGGGCCGGCGAAGAAGCCGGCGGCCGGCCCGTCCGCCCCGGCGGGGCCGGAGCCGTCCACGACCACCTCCACCTCGCGGCCGCGCAGGCGCAGCGAGACGGTGCGGTCGTCGAGCTTGTCGGAGATCTCGGCGGTGAGGTCGGACAGGGCGGTCTGCAGCGCGAGGCGGACGGCGGGCTCGAGGGCCGCGGCCAGCGCGGTGCCGGCCCGGGCGGTCTGCTCGTCGCCCACGGACGCGGCCGCAGCGAGGTCGTCCCGCAGCGCGGTGACGTAGGGCGTGAGGTCCATGCGCACCACAGTGACACCACGAAGACACCATCGCAACGACTTCTGCTGTCAGCGGACGACACCACGCCGGGCGGCAGGGTGATCGTCAGGGGTGCCGGTTACCGTGGCCGCGTGGCCCAGACCGTGACGCCCCGGGTGCAGCTGATCGCGAAGACCGAGTTCGTCCCGCCCGCGGACGTGCCGTGGGAGACCGACGCCGACGGCGGGCAGGCGCTCGCCGAGTTCGCGGGCCGGGCCTGCTACCAGTCCTGGAGCAAGCCCAACCCGGCCACGGCCACGAACGCGGGTTACCTGCGGCACATCCTCGAGGTCGGGCACCTGTCGGTGCTCGAGCACGGCACGGTGAGCTTCTACCTCACCGGGATGTCGCGCAGCCTCACCCACGAGCTGATCCGCCACCGGCACTTCTCGTACTCGCAGCTCTCCCAGCGCTACGTGCCGGAGTCGGACGCGGCGATGGTCGAGCCCGCCGTCATCGCGGAGGACCCCGAGCTGCACGCGCTGTTCGAGGAGGCCTCGGCCGCGGCGCTGGCCTCCTACGAGAAGCTGCTGGCCGGCCTGGAGGAGCGGTTCGCCGACGAGCCCAACCGCACGCTGCGCCGCAAGCAGGCCCGGCAGGCCGCCCGGGCGGTGCTGCCCAACGCGACCGAGACGCGCATCGTCGTCACCGGGAACTACCGCGCCTGGCGGCACTTCGTCGCGATGCGCGCCTCCGAGCACGCCGACGTCGAGATCCGCGACCTGGCGATCGCCTGCCTCGAGGCGCTGCAGGCCGAGGTGCCCAACGTGTTCGCCGACTTCGTCATCAGCGAGCTGCCCGGCGGGTCGCGCGTGGCGTCGAGCCCGTTCGTCGCGGAGGGATAGACCGACCCGTACCGCGGGTAGGTCAGGCGCATGAGTGGAGCCTCCGTCGCCGCCGCCGAGCGCAACGCCCTCGCCGACTCGCTGCTGCGCGAGGGACCCGATGCGCCGACCCTGTGCGGGGACTGGACCACGCGTGACCTGCTGGCCCACCTCGTGGTCCGCGAGCGCCGACCCGACGCCGCACCCGGGATCCTGATCAAGCCGCTGTCGTTCTGGACCGAGCGCGTCCAGAACCGCGCCGCCGCCGGGGACTACGGCACCAACATCGCGGCGATCCGCAGCGGGCCGCCCCTCTGGAGCCCGATGGCGCTGCCGTTCCTGGCCGGGGTGGACGTGCAGGAGTACTTCATCCACCACGAGGACGTGCGCCGGGCCCAGGAGGGCTGGTCACCCCGGCCCGCCGACCCCGAGCGCGACCGCGTCCTGTGGGCGCAGGTCGGGCTGCTCGGCCGGATCGCCTACCGCTCGAGCCCGGTCGGCGTGACGCTGCAGCGCCCGGACGGCGCGGAGCACGCCGCGAAGGGCGGTCCGCGCACCGTGACGATCGTCGGCGAGCCGGGGGAGCTGCTGCTGTTCTCCGCGGGACGCGAGCAGGCGGTGGTCTCGTTCTCCGGCGAGCCGGCCGACGTGGCGGCGGTGAAGGCGACCGACCGCGGGTTCTGACGGGTGGTCTACGTCCCTGCCGTCACACCGGTGTCCCGGTGGCGAGGTACGGTGAACCCGGCATGAGCACGACCGTGGACCCCGGCCCGACGCGGCCGACGAGGCGCGACGTCGCTCATCGCCATCCGAGACTTCCCGCGGCCGCCGAGCGGCCGCACCCGCGGGCGGCTGCCCGCGCACCCGGCGTCGGGAACGCCCCGGCCGGGAGCCGCCCCCTGACCAGGAGGAACCCATCTTCCCACTGACCCACGCCGGAGCTGCCCGGTGAGCCGATCGACCGCGCAGCGCCGCCGCAACGGCGGCGGCCAGCAGCAGCAGGGGTCCGAGCAGACCCCGAAGCACGACCACGACTGTGGCGCCACGGGCACCCCGACCCAGTCGGTGCCCGCCCCCGACGCCCACCCGAAGCCGCTCGCGGAGGGCGCCCTGCGCGTCGTCGCGCTCGGCGGCGTCGGCGAGGTCGGCCGCAACATGACCGTGCTGGAGTACGGCGGCCGGATGCTGATCGTCGACTGCGGCGTGCTCTTCCCCTCGGAGGACTCGCCCGGCGTCGACCTGATCCTGCCCGACTTCCGCGCCATCGAGGACCGCCTCGACGACGTCGACGCGCTCGTGCTCACCCACGGGCACGAGGACCACATCGGCGCGGTGCCGTTCCTGCTGCGCCAGAAGCCCGACCTGCTGATCGTCGGGTCGCGCTTCACCCTCGCGCTGGTCGAGGCGAAGTGCCGCGAGCACCGCCTCACCCCGCACCTGCTCGAGGTGCGCGAGGGCGAGCGCAGCCACTACGGCACGTTCGACTGCGAGTTCTTCGCGGTGAACCACTCGATCCCCGACGCGCTCGCCGTCGCCGTGCGGACCCCCGGCGGGACCGTGCTGCACACCGGCGACATCAAGCTCGACCAGCTGCCCCTGGACGGGCGCCTCACCGACCTCGCCGGGTTCTCCCGCCTCGGCGACGAGGGCGTGGACCTGCTGCTCGTGGACTCCACGAACGCCGAGGTCCCCGGCTTCGTCACTCCCGAGCGCGACATCGCGCCCGTGATCGACGACGTGTTCCGCCGCGCGCCCAGCCGGCTCATTGTCGCGTGCTTCGCCAGCCACGTGCACCGCGTCCAGCAGGTGCTCACCGCGGCGCAGAAGCACAAGCGGAAGGTGTGCTTCACCGGCCGCTCGATGGTGCGCAACATGGGTATCGCCGCCGACCTCGGTCTGCTCGAGATCCCCGAGGGACTCCTCGTCGACCTCGACGACGCGCTGGCCATGCCCGAGCGGGACGTGGTCCTCGTGTCCACCGGGTCGCAGGGCGAGCCGCTCTCGGCGCTGGGCCGGATGGCGCGCGGCGACCACCGGCAGATCACGATCACGCCGGGCGACACGGTCGTCCTGCTCTCGTCGCTGATCCCGGGCAACGAGACCGCGGTGTTCGCCGTGATCAACGGCCTCACGCGGCTCGGGGCGGAGGTCGTGCACTCCGGCGTCGCGAAGGTGCACGTCTCCGGGCACGCGAGCGCCGGCGAGCTGCTCTTCCTCTACAACGCGCTGCGCCCGCGCAACGTCATGCCGGTGCACGGCGAGTGGCGCCACCTGCGGGCCAACGCTGCGATCGCGCAGCGCACGGGCGTCCCGGCCGACCGGGTCGTCATCGCCGAGGACGGCGTGGTGGTCGACCTCGTCGAGAAGAAGGCCGCCATCGCCGGACGCGTCGAGGTCGGCCACGTCTACGTCGACGGCAACCAGGTCGGCGACGTCGGCGAGACGACGCTCTCCGACCGGCTGGTGCTCGGCGAGGGCGGGTTCATCTCGATCACCGTCGCCGTCGAGGCCGCCACCGGGCGCGCCGTCGCGCCGCCGCGCATCTCCGGCCGCGGGTTCTCCGACGACCCGAAGGCGCTCGAGAACGTCGTCTCGCTCGTCGAGATGGAGCTCTCCCGCACCGAGGCCGAGGGCATCACCGACACCCACCGCATCGCCCAGGCGGTCCGCCGGGTGGTGGGCAAGTGGGTCGGCGAGACCTACCGCCGCCGCCCGATGATCGTGCCGACGGTGCTGCCCGTGTAGGTGCCTGCGGCAGGTGAGCACTAACGGTCGCTATAGCGACCGTTAGTACTCACGGGCCGAAGGCACCTCTGACGAACGACGGCAGGTCCGGTAGCACCAGATCGACCTGTTCCGGGCGGTACCAGGCGACGTGCAGGCTCACGGCGACCTGGTCCGCCGGCGGGTCGACGACGGGACGCGCGGCCACGTAGGTCGTCGCGATCCCGTCGACCACCTCCCGCCCGAGCACCGTCCCCGCGCGGATCCGCACGCGCGTCTCCTCCAGGCAGCCGCGCTCGGCGGTCGCCCCGGGCGACTCGCGCGGCTCCGGGCGCCCGCCCGGCAGCACGGCCGGCGGGGTCTCACCCGGCCGGTGCAGCAGCAGCAGGCCGGGGCGGGCGACCACCACCGCCAGGACGAGGTGGTTGGCCCGGCTCATGGCGCCTTCCTACCGCGCCGGGGCGCCGGTCAGCAGGTCCACCACGCGTTCCCGACGACGTCTCTCGGTCGCGGCGGGCAGGCGCCCGGCGCGACGCAGGGTCGCCAGGCCGTGCAGCGTCGCCCAGCCGACCTCGGCGGACTCGTCGTCACCCCCGAGCGCCGTCCGGACGGCCTCGAAGCCCGCGCGCATCGCCGCCGGGGTGTCCGCGGCGGCGAAGGGGAGCGCGGCGAGGTCGAACATGGCCGCGTAGACGGCCGGCCGCGCCGCGGCGAAGTCGAGGTAGGCGTCCGTTAGTGCGGCGACCGCGGCCGACCCGGCCCGGCCCTCGACGGCGGCCCGCAGCGCCCGGGCCAGGTCGGCGAAGCCCTCCAGCGCCACGGCCGCCACGATCTCGTCCTTGCCGCCGGGGAAGTGGCCGTAGAGCACCGGCTGGCTGTACTCGATGCGGTCGGCGAGCCGACGGGTGGTGACGGCCTCCCAGCCCTGTTCCTCGGCCAGCTCGCGGGCGGTCGCGACGATGCGCTCGTGCCGGTCGGCCCGCTCCCGGGCCCGGCGCTCCTGGACGCTCACGCCCACAATCTAGCAGCGCTAGCCAAACGAGCACAGCACGAGTAGCGTTCCTAGCGTTCCTAGCAAGGCTAGATTCCGGAGGTCCCGATGGTTGTGCTCGTGGTGGCGGCGGTCGTGGTGCTGGGCGTGATGGTGGGCGTCGAGTTCGCCGTCGCCGTGTTCGTCAACCCGATCTTCGATCGGCTGCCCGGGACGGCCGGGCTCGCGGCGCGCACCGACGGCGCGCGGGTCCTGGGGCGGGTGATGCCGTTCTGGTACGTCGGCGCCCTCGCCCTGGTGCTCGCGTGGATGGTCCTCGCGTGGGGGAGCGGCGCGGTGGTCCCGCTCGGGGTCGGGGCCGGCCTGCTCGTGCTCACCGTGGTGCTGTCGCTGCTGTTCCTCGTGCCGATCAACGACCGGGCGCGCACGTGGAGCGAGGGCGACGCCCCGACGGACTGGCGCGCCCAGCTGGCCCGCTGGGACCGGCTGCACCACCTGCGGACGGGCCTGCTCGTGGCCGCCTTCGCCGCGGTGGCGGTCGGCCTCCTGCTGCTTTAGTCGATCGTCCCGACGACGCCCAGGACGCCGGTCGTGTCGCGACCGCCCGCACCCGCGGAGGGCCAGTCCACGACGTCGACCGCCGGCGCGATCACGGCGAACGCCTCGCGGACCTGCTCCGGGCTGCGCAGGGAGAGGCCGGCGAGCCCGCGGACGTAGAGGGCGTCGAGCGTCGGCGCGATGTCGCGGCTGACCGTGCTGCCGTGCGTCGCGGCGAGGACGCTGCCCGGGGCGAGGAGCTCGCGCCATCCCGCGAGCACGGCGGCGAGGTCGTCGTGGACGAACTGCAGGGCCCCGCCGATCACCAGGGCCACGGGCCGGGACAGGTCGAGGTGGTCGCCGACGGCGGCCGCGACACAGCCCGGCGCCCGCAGGTCGCCCCAGCTGACGCGCACGGTCGGGCGGTCGGCGACGAGGTCGCGGGCGTGGGCCACGACGACCGGGTCGAGGTCGACGTAGGCCACCCGCGCCGCGGGGTCGCGGCCCAGGACGACGTCGTGGACGGAGTGCACCGAC
This sequence comes from Actinomycetospora sp. CA-084318, assembly GCF_050955885.1. Lineage (NCBI taxonomy): Bacteria > Bacillati > Actinomycetota > Actinomycetes > Pseudonocardiales > Pseudonocardiaceae > Actinomycetospora > Actinomycetospora sp. CA-084318. The sequence continues at coordinate 4,268,488 of NZ_CP192098.1, read as the reverse complement.
GGGATGCCGCAGCCCAGGTCGAGGAACTGGTCGATGCCCCGCGCGAGGGCGTGGCGCACGACCCGGCGGGTGAACCCCCGCTGCGCCCGGGCCCGGACGTCGGCGAGCGGGTCGAGCTGCAGGAGCGCCGTGGCCGCCTCGCGGTCGACCGCGAAGTTCGCGCTCCCGCCGAGCAGGGCGTCCACGGTGCGGGCGAAGTTCGGCAGCTCCAGGTCGGCCGCGAGCGCGACGATCGCGTCCAGCTCCAGACCGGCGTGGTGCGGGAGCCCGCCCGCCCGGGGGCCCGGCGGGGGCGGGGCGGGGTGGTACTCGACCGGCATGCTCACGCTTCGTGGACGGTCGTCGTCCCCGGTGGTGACGACGGCCGGACCGTGACCGCCCGATCAGGTGGCGGCATCACTCCGTGATCCCATGATCGGCCCCGACGGCGACCATGGTCGACACTGGAGCGGTGACCGTCGTCGCGACCCGGGTCAGCACGGTGACCTCGCCGACCCTCCTGCTCGCCGTGCTCTACCCCGTGGTCGGTGCCCTGGCGGCCGGTCCGCCCGGGATCGCGTGGTCGCTGCTCGGCATGGTGTTCACCGTGGTGATCCCGGCGGTGATCGTCGACCTCGGTGTGCGTCGCGGCCGCTACACCGACCACCACCTCTCGCGCCGCGAGCAGCGCGCCGTCCCGCTCGGTCTGGCGGCGCTCTCGGTGCTGGTCGGGCTCGGCGTGCTCTGGCTCGCCGGGGCACCGCGGGCGATCGTCGCGCTGCAGGTGGCCGTGCTCGCGACGACCGTCGTCGCCACGACCGTCACGCTCTGGTGGAAGGTCAGCTTCCACGTCGCGGTCGTGGCGGCCGCCGCGGCCGTGCTGACGCTGCTGGGCGGCGGCTGGTGGGCGCTCGCGTGGCTCGCCGTCCCGCTGGTCGGCTGGGCCCGGCTGCGCCTGACCGCCCACACCCTCGCCCAGGTGATCGTCGGGGGGATCCTCGGCGCCGGCGTCAGCGGGCTCGTCCTGATCATCGCGGGCGTAGCGTGAGCCCCGTGGCGACGACCTGGGATCCCGCGCTCTACCTCGACTTCGACGACCACCGCTCCCGGCCGTTCGCCGACCTGCTCGCCCGGATCGGCGCGACGAACCCGGGTCACGTCGTCGACGCCGGGTGCGGCCCGGGCCACCTCACGGCCGTGCTGCAGGCACGCTGGCCCGACGCGCGGGTGACCGCCTTCGACTCCTCACCGGACATGGTCGCCGCCGCCCGCGAGCGCGGGATCGACGCCACCGAGCAGGACGTCGACGCCTGGACACCCACGGGCGACGTGATCGTCTCCAACGCCGTGCTCCAGTGGGTCCCGGGCCACCGCGCGCTGCTGCGGCGCTGGCTGGCGGCCCTTCCCGACGAGGGCTGGCTCGCGGTGCAGGTCCCCGGCAACTTCACCGCGCCGTCGCACGTGCTCGCGCGGGAGGTCGCCGACCGGTTCGACGTGGCGCTGCGCGACGCGGCCACGGTCGCCGAGCCCGCGGAGTACGCCGAGGACCTCGCCGGGGCCTCGGCGGTCGACGTCTGGGAGACGACCTACCTGCAGCGGCTCACCGGCGAGGACCCGGTGCTGCGCTGGATCTCCGGCACGGCGCTGCGCCCGGTCCGCGACGCCCTGTCCGACGCCGCGTACCGGGACTACGTCGAGGTGCTCGCGCCGCGCCTGCGCGAGGCCTACCCGACGAACGCCGACGGCTCGACCTGGTTCCCGTTCCGCCGGATCTTCCTGGTCGCCCGCCGGTAGTCAGGCACTGAGCCGTTCGCTCAGCTCCCACAGCCGCCGGGCGTCGTCGGGATCGAGCATCGCCGAGTTCGCGTCCGCGGGGACGCTGTCGGCGGTGAGCGGGCGGTCCTCGTCGTCGAGCACGGCAATGTCGGCGTCCTTGAGGTAGACCCCGCCGTGGCCGTCGAGCAGCGGACTCGCCGCGCCGAACACGATCGTGGCGGCCCCCTGCTCGACGGTCTTCTTCCCCGCCTCCGGGTCGACGACCGTGGCGCCCTGCTCGTCGACGAGGCCCTGCGCGCGATAGGAGGCGAGCCGCCCGGCCGCGTGGGGCCCGGGCCCGATGACCACGCCCGGGTGGGCCGCGAACGCGCGGATGTCCTCCTCGGCGTGGCGGCGGTCGAGTTCGACGGTGAACAGGACGTTCGCCCGCTTGGACTGGGTGTACGCCGCGAGCGGGGAGTAGTCGGCCGCGAGGTCGAGGTCGTCCCAGTGGATCCCGCCGAGCCGGGCGGCCCCCGAGGTGACGGTGACGACGCGGGCCCCGCCGGCCGCGCGCAGGGCCGGGAGCAGGGCGCGGGTGAGCCGGAAGTGGCCGAGGTGGGACGTCGAGAAGGACAGTTCGTGGCCGCGCGCGTCGACGCGGCGCTCGGGGCTGTTCAGGACCGCCGCGTTGTTGACGAGCACGGGGAGGGGACGTCCGGAGTCCAGCCACCGGGCGGCGAGGGCGTCGACCGAGGCGGGGTCGGTGAGGTCGAGCGGCTCGACCCGGACACCGGGGACGTCCGCGACGACAGCCGCGGCGCGCTCGACGTCGCGGGCCGCCACGGTCACCTGCGCGCCCGCGGCGGCGAGGGCGCGCGTGACCTCCCGGCCGAGCCGGCTGTGGCCCCCGGTGACGAGCACCTCGCGCCCGTGCAGGTCCACGCCGGCGAGGACGTCGGCGGCGGTGGAGGCGGCGGTGAAGGGCGTGGGGAGCGGGGCCTGCGTGGTCATGCGACCAGTCTCGTGCTCTCGCCCTGGACGCGGAATCATTGTCCGTCCCGATTTCCTGCGCGAGAGTACGGCGATGCCCGCCACGTTCCCGACCGACGTCCTGTCCGACGTCTTCGATCGCGTCGACGTCCGCAGCATGATGACCGGCGGGTTCGCGGTGCGCGGCCCGTGGGTCGCCCGGGGCGCGCTGTCGCGGCCGTTCAAGCTCATCGCACTGGTGGCGGGCTCGGCGCGGGTCGCCACGGACGGGCCCGGCGGACCGGACGGCCCGGTCGAACTCTCCGGCGGGGACGTCGTCCTGCTCAACCACCGCACCCACCTCGACGTCCGCGGCGGACGGGGGGAGGGTCCGGCGGTCGAGCTCGTGCCCGACACGGGGTTCGACTCGATGGCCCTCGCTGCGGCCGATCCGACCACCGACGACGTGCTGGTCGGCGGCGGTATCCAGGTCGGTTCCGCGGGGCAGGACCTGCTCGGCTCCGCCCTGCCCGGTCTCGTCCACGTCCGCGGCTCGACCCCGGCGGCCGTCCGACTGGCTGCGCTCGTCGACCAGCTCGTCGTCGAGGCATCCAGCGGTCGGCTGGGCTCGGCGTTCGCCATCCGGCAGAACGGGCAGCTGATCCTGCTCGAGTTCCTCCGCGCGTACCTCGAGCAGGCGCAGCCGCCGACCGGGTGGCTCCGCCTGCTCGTCGACGACCAGCTCGCGCCGGCGCTGCGGGTCATGCACGACGAGCCGGGCCGGGCCTGGGACCTCGTCGGGCTCGCCCGGGTGGCCGGCATGTCCCGGACGGGCTTCGCCGAGCGCTTCCGCGCCGTCGCCGGTGTCCCGCCGCTCGCCTACCTCGCCCGCTGGCGGATGGTGCTCGCGCAGCGCGCGCTCCGGGACCCCGACGTGCGCGTCGGGGCGCTCGCCGCGGAGCTGGGCTACGGGTCGGAGAGTGCCTTCAGCACGGCGTTCAAGCGCGAGGTCGGCGAGTCGCCGGTGCACTACCGGCGGCGGCTGCTCACCCGCTCGAGCTGACGCGGGTCGGGGCCAGCAGGTCCGCCGCGTTGCCGCCCCGGATCCGGTCGGCGTCGGCCGGGTCCAGTCCGGCGGCGGCGAGGCGGTCGAGCGGGTCGGTCACGGCCATGTCGAAGGGGTAGTCCGTCCCGAGCACCACCCGGTCCGCGCCCGCCACCGCGACGAGGTGCCGCAGCGCCTCGGGGGTGTACACGAGCGCGTCGAACCACATCCGCCGCAGCGCCGCGCTCGGCGGCTCCGGCGCGGCGCGGTCGCCCGGGCGGGCGTGCCAGGCGTGGTCCTGGCGGGCCGTGCCGTACGGGAAGAAGCCGCCGCCGTGCGCGGCCAGCAACCGCACGCCGTCGTCGGGAAGACCGGCCGCGACCAGCCGCGAGAGGGCGACCGTCGTCTCCACGGGGTTCCCGACCGAGTTCGACAGGTAGCCGACGTCGAGCCGCTCCCCGAGGGTGCAGCCCCACGGGTGCACGAAGACGACCGCCTCGAGCTCGGCGGCCGCCGCCCAGAAGCCGGCGAGGTCGGGATCGTCGAGTTCCCGACGACGGCCGTCGGGTCCCGTCACGTGGGTGGAGACCTCGACGCCGCGCAGCCCGTCGCGGACGGCCCCGCGCAGCACGTCGACGGCGAGATCGGGGTGCTGCAGCGGGGCGGTCCCGAGGCCGGCGAGCCGGTCGGGCGCGCCGGCGCAGTGCTCCAGGACGCCGGTGTTGACGGCGTCGGCGTAGGCCGCGGCGAGCTCGCGGTCGGCCCACGGGTGGTGGATCGGCATCGGGCTGACCAGCTGCCGTTCGACGCCCGCCGCGTCCATGGCGGCCAGCCGGTGGTCCAGCCGGGTCAGGGCCGGGCCGAGCGTGGCGATCTGCTCGCGGTTGACCCGGCTGCTCGTCTCCCCGGCGGCCCGTGCCTCGACGGCCCGGGCGGCGCCGAGCTCGGGGCGGTCGGCCACCAGCGCCTCGGCGCCCGGCACCAGCAGATGGGCGTGGACGTCGGTCGTCGGGCTGGTGGGGCTCATCGGTGTGCCCTCTCCCGTGGCAGCGAAGCGTCGTTACTGGCGTCCGACGACAGCAACGACGCTTTGCTGCCACGAGGGGAGGCCGGCGGGATCGGGGTCGGCCCGACCCCGGGGACCACCCGGTTGGTCAGCGTCCCGATGCCCTCGACCGACAGCGACACCACGCTGCCCGGCCGCAGCGGTGGCAGCTCGTCGTGCGACACCCCGCGACCCCACAGCTCGCCCAGGCACCCGCCGTGGCCGCACGTGCCCGAGCCCAGCACGTCGCCGGGCCGCACCTCGGTGCCGCGGGACGCGTAGGCGACCAGGTCGCCGAACGTCCAGCCCATGTTCGAGAGCCGGTCGGTCCCGACGACGCGGCCGTCCACCTGCGCCTCCAGGGCCAGGTCGAGGTCGCTGAACTCGTCGGCCGTCACCAGCCACGGGCCCAGCGTCGTCGCCGTGTCCTTGCCCTTCGCCGGACCGAGCCCGACCTGCATCTCCGCGGCCTGCAGGTCCCGCGCCGACCAGTCGTTCATGATCGTGAACCCGGCGATCGCCGCAGCGCCCTGCTCCGGGGTCAGATCCCGACCGGTCCGCCCGATCACCGCCGCGACCTCGAGCTCGAAGTCGAGCACCGCGCATCCCGGCGGCATCGGGACGTCGTCGTCCGGGCCCAGCGTCGCGTACGGGTTGGAGAAGTAGAACGCCGGCGCGGCGTACCAGGCGTTCGGGACCCCGGCGAGCTGCCGCATGCCCTCGACGTGCTCCTCGAAGGTCACGAAGTCGCGCACCGTCGGCGGCTGCAGCGGCGCGAGGAGCCGGACCGACGACAGCGGGACGGCCGGCGTCGACAGCGCCGACCCGCCCGCCTCGTGCAGGGTGCCGGCGCGGAGCAGGTCGAGCACGGTGACCGGGGAGTCGAGGACGTGCACGACGTCGTCGACCACCCGCCCGACCCGCACCTCGCCGTCGTCGTGGAGAACGCTGGCGATCCGCATCAGACCGGGGGAGCGACGAAGACGCCGCGGTCGGGGTCGTTGAACGACTTCTTCGCGACGAACTCGCTCATCGGGTTCGCCGTGCCCCACTGGTCGGAGACCATCGGGTCGGTGAAGTCGTACAGCGACGGGTGCCAGGAGTCCTCGTCGAGGCACTCCAGCTCCGTCGTGTACTCGACGGTGTTGCCCTGCGGGTCGAGGAAGTAGGAGAACGTGTTGTTCCCGGCCATGTGCCGCCCGGGGCCCCACACCTTCTCGACGCCTGCGCGCAGCAGCCGCCCGGTGCCGCGCAGGTACTCGTCGATGCCGCGCAGCTCGAACGACGCGTGGTGCAGCGACACGTGCGGGCAGCGGGCGATCGCCAGCGAGTGGTGCTGGGGGTTGCAGCGCAGGAAATACATCATCTCGCCCATGTGCGGGGAGAACAGCGTGTCGGAGAGCCGGAAGTCGAGGTGGCGGTCGTACCAGGCGACGAGGGCCTCCGGCTGCGGCGAGTTGATCACCACGTGGGAGAGCTTGACCGGCACCGACTCGCCCTCGGCGATCTTGCGGTGGGCCCGCAGCGCGACGTCGGCGGACACCTCGATCGTCCGGCCCTCGAGGTCGAAGAAGCGGAAGCCGTAGCCCCCGCCCGGCGTCTGGAGCTTGTCCGGGGTCGAGACGAGCGTGACGCCCTCGCGGCCGAGCTTCTCGGCCAGCGCGTCGACGTCGGCGGGGGTCTCGGCGCCGAACGCGATGAGGTCGACGCGCTTCTCCGCGTCCCGGCGCAGCCGCACCTGGTACTGCTCGGGCGAGCCCTCGGCGGCGAGGAACGCGATGCCGGTGTCGACGGTCTCGGGCGAGAGCTGCCAGAGGTCGCGGTAGAACTCGAGCTGGCGCTCGTAGTCGGGCACGGCGAGGTCGACGTGCCGGAGGTGGGTGATCAGGCGGTCCATGTCTGGTCCTCGGTTACGGGCGCTGCGCGAGCAGCGCGGAGGTGCGGCCCATCAGGCCGGGGACGTCGGCGGCCGGGTCGGCGTCGAGCAGCCAGCGGGCCAGCTGCACCGAGCCCGCCACCACCGCACCGGCCCGTTCCCGACGACGGTCGGCGTAGGCCGTGAGCGCGGCCTCGGTCGCGTCGTGGCCGGTCAGCTCGTCGACGAGGACGCTCGCGTCCTCGAGCGCCATCGCCGCGCCCTGGGCGAGGGTGGGTGGGCAGGAGTGGGCGGCGTCGCCGACCAGCACGACCCGCCCGCGGTGCCACGGCCCGTCCACGAGGTGGTGGGTGAACCAGGTGTAGTTCACGCGGTCCGCGTCGGTCATCCGCTCACGGATCTCCGTCCACGGGCCGCCGTAGTGCGCGGCGAGCCCGCGCATCGTCGCCAGCCGGTCCTCCGGGTCCAGGCCCGTCCGGTCGGTGGCACGCTCGACGAGGTAGGCGTAGATCGAGTCCTCGCCGGTGGGGCAGTACCCGGCGATGTACGCGGCACCGCCGTAGGTGAGGTCGGTGCGGGTGATGCTGTCGGGCCGCGTCGTGAAGACCCGCCAGATGCCCATCCCGACCGGCTCCGGCGTCGTCGTGATGCCGAGACCGCACCGGATGCCGGAGTTGAGGCCGTCGGCGGCGACGACCAGGTCCCAGGAGCCGGACGTGCCGTCGTCGAGGGTGGCGCGGCCGTCGGGGTGCACCTCGGTGACGCGGGTGCCGGTGCGGACCTTCGCGCCGGCGGCGCCCGCCTGCTCGAGCAGCAGCGTCGCCATCACGGCGCGGGGCATCCCGACCGTCGCCGGCAGGTCCTGGCCGCCGGTCCGGGCGTCGGGGATGACGGCGAGGACGGTCCCGTCGGGGGACCGCAGGCCGACCTCGTCGAAGGCGTACCCGTGGGCGAGGATCGCGTCGAGGACGCCGAGCTCGCGGAACACCCGCAGCGCGTTGCCCTGCAGGGTGATGCCGGAGCCGGCGGCCCCGACGTCGGGGGTGGCCTCGACGAGGTCGACGGCCACACCCGCGCGGGCGAGCAGGATCGAGGCGGCCGCGCCGGCGGCCCCGCCGCCGGCGATCAACGCGGTGGCGATCATCAGCGCACCGCGATCGGGTTGACGGGGGAGCCGACGGCGCCGGTGATCCGCAGCGGGGCCGCCGTCAGGAAGAACTCGTACCGACCGTCCGCGGCGCAGGCGTCGGCGAGCCCGTCGAGGTCCCACATCTCGCCGAGGAACAGGCCCAGGTGCGGGATCGCGACCTGGTGCAGCGGCTGGAAGGCGACGTCGAACTCGTTCGGCCGGACCTCGACGCCCCAGGTGTCGGTGGCGATCGCGGCGACGTCGGAGTCGTGCAGCCAGTCGAGCGTGGTGAACGACAGGCCGGGGGCGGGGCCGCCCGCGTAGCCGCCCCAGCCCTCACGGCGGGTGCGGGCGTACTGGCCGGTGCGCACGCAGACGATGTCGCCGGGCCGGACCTCGACGCCCTGTACGCGGGCGATCTCGTCCAGCTCCTCGGCGGTGATCGGGTACGAGTCGGGGAGCTCACCGCGCTCGTCGCCGAGCACCCGGCCCGCGTCGAGCAGCACGCCCCGGCCGGCGAGGTGGGCGGCGGCGGTCTCGATGCCGGTGACGCGGTCGCCCTCGACGCGCACCGTCTCGGCGGCGTCCCGACCGTTCCAGGCCTTGCCGTGGTCGAAGATGTGGCCGAGCCCGTCCCACTGGGTCGAGCACTGCAAGGGCATCGCGATCACGTCGTCCGCCCCGCCGATGCCGTGCGGGAACTCCCCGTCGAGGGCCTCGTGCCCGGTCCCGAGCATGGTGTGCACCGGGTTGGTGCGCTTCTTCCAGCCGTGCTGCGGGCCGGCCTCGTCGAACGGCTGCGACAGCGAGTGCGCCTCGCCCGTCCGCACGCATGCCGCGCCCTCGAGGCGCTTGGCCGGGGTGAGCAGGTTCAGCGAGCCGAGGACGTCGTCGGCGCCCCAGCGGCCCCAGCGGGAGACGCGGGCGACGACGGCGGCCACGGCCTCCTCGGGCTTCGCGGGGTCGTACCCGGCGGCGAGGACGGCGGTCCGGTCGGTGGGGCTGACGGTGGCGGTCACGGGGCGACCACCCGGGTGCGCTGGAGGCCGAGGTCGACGCCCGGGCCGGTGATCGAGCCGATCATGACGTCGCCGTCGCGCAGCAGCCGGCCGCGCGCCATGCCGTTGCCGGCGGGGCTGCCGGTGAGTACGAGGTCGCCGGGGTGCAGCGGGGTGATCTCGGCCGCCGCCGCGAGAAGGGCGGCGACGTCGAAGAGCATGTCCTTCGTGGTCTCGTCCTGCATCACCTCGCCGTCGAGCTCGAGGCGGATGCGCAGGTCGGCCGGGTCGACGTCGCGCGCGGGCACGAGCCACGGGCCGAGCGGGGTGAAGCCGGGGCCGTTCTTCGCGCGGAACCAGTCGGTGCCGATCTCGGGCATGTCGCGGCGGAAGACCTGGTCGCGGGCCGTGAGGTCGTTGGCGATCGTGTACGCGGCGACGTGCTCGAGCGCGTGCTCGCGGCCGACCCGGAACGCCTCGCGGCCGATGACGGCGGCGAGCTCGAGCTCCCAGTCGAACTGCTGCGTCCACGGCGGGATCACGACGTCGTCGCCCGGGCCGGTGACCGCGCTCGGCAGCCCGACGAACAGGTACGGCGTGCCCTCGGCGGCGCGGCGGTCCATCAGCTCCGCGACCTCGGCCCGGATCTCGGCGTCCGGCCGGGTGCCGCGCTCGGCGTGGTGGGCGGCGGCGAGGTCGATCACGTGCGTGCGGTAGTTGGCGCCGGACTGCAGGATCTGACCGGGCTCGAGGGGCGCGTGCACGGTGAGCTCCGCGAGCGGCGTCCCGGCCTCGTGGGCGCGGGCGTCGAGCGCCGGGAGCACGGCATCCCAGTCGGCCAGCAGCGCCGTCGTGGTGGTGTCGAGGTCGACCACCTCGTCCGCGTCGGTGACGAGCCCGGCGAACCGCCGGCCGTCCCCGGGGCGCGAGAACGTCCCCAGCCTGATCATGCGCCCTCCACGGCGAGAGTCGGTGTGGTGCACACGACTCTGCGTGGGGTGCCGGCCGTCCCGGAAGGCCGAAGTGCTGATGGTGGGCATCGACGGGGCCGATCCCCGCTGGTCAGGCGCTCACCGCCGCCGCGAGGTGCACAGGGGGCAGGTCGGACGGCCAAGGAGGCTGCCTGGTGTCACCCTCGGAGGAGGGCCGGTGCGGTCAGGCGGAGCGGTCGCGGTCCTTCCGGTCGCCGCGCTCCCGGCGATCGTCCGAGTGCCGGTCGTCGTGGCCGCGGCGATCGTCCGAACGGTCCCGGTCCCGGTGGCGGTCCGACGAGTCGTCCCCGGATCGCGTCCGCTCGGAGCGGTCCTCGGAGGTCCCGGAACGGCCGGAGTCGTCGGAGTCGCCGGAGCCGTCGGAATCGGAGCGCTCGGAGCGCTCCGGGCGCTCGTCCGATCGATCCTTCGACGGCGCCCCGGTGCGTCCCGTGAACGCCGGGACCTCGTCGGTCCGGACCGGGGCGGGGGCGGTCCGTGGCGCCTCGACCGTGGGGGCCGCGTCGACGTCGTCCACCACGTCCGCGTCGTCGGTCGGGGCCGGGCCCGGCAGCGGCGGGGCGGCCGCCAGGGCCGGCGGTCGCGGCACCCCCGGCACGGGCGTCGGGTCGACGGCCGCCGCGTAGGCCGACGCCGACCCCGCGCCGGACCCGGTGACCAGCGCGCCGACCCCGGCGCCCCCGGCCAGGAGCAGGACCGCGGCGGCGACCACGACGGCCCGGCGGCCGCGGGCGGCGGCGTCCCCGACCCGTCTTCGGGACGGCACGGGCAGGGACCGCAGCCGGTCGGCGACGTCCTCGATCCGGGGGCGGGCGGCGGGGGACGCGGTGGTCATGTCCTCGATCAGCGCGCCGACGGCGCGGGGCGGGCGGCGCGGGCCGAGCTCGCCCAGCAGCCGTCCGAGGGCGTACACGTCGGCGGCCGGGTCCGCCGCGCGTCCCGGCGCGGGGTACGGCGGGTCGAGCCGCACGTCCGACCACCGCGCGAGCCAGGGCAGCAGGCCCACGTCGGAGAACGCGGCGCCGCGGTCGGACCACGCCACCGTCCCCGGGCCGAGCCCGCCGTGCGCGCGGCCGCGCCGGTGCAGCGGGGCGTAGGTGTCGGCGACGGCGAGCCCGAGGTCGCGCACCTCGGCGACCGACAGCCCACCCGGCGGGGTCGTCTCCGCCAGCGTCGCCCCGGGGTGCTGGGTGACGAGGAAGAGCCGGCCGTGCCACGGGCCGCCGTCGTACACCTCGGCGACCTCGGGGGACCGGCCGTGCCACGACTGCGCCGGGAGCACCAGACCGTCGCCCTCGACGAGGGTGACCGACACCGTGCGGCGCAGCAGCCGGTCGGTGCCGCGGTGCGAGCAGCAGCCCGGCGAGCGACGCAGGACCGGACCGAGCCGGTACCGGCCGGCGATCTCGGCGGGGTGGTCGTGGCAGAGATCGACGGCGCTCATCTCGGGGAGGCGGCCCTTCTGGTGGGGAGACCGGACGATGGCCGCGCTGTGGACCCGGCACCGGGTTACCGCGCCGCCGTTGTTCCAATCCACGTGCCGCAGAGCGCGTGTGGCGCCCGCCCGCGGCTGGTATCCGGGCCCTTCGCCGTCGTCAGGAGGGAACACGCATGGACGCCGAGCAGGCCCGCCGCACGCTGACCGAGGAGCGCCGGCGCCTCGTCGAGCTGGGCGACTTCACCCAGGAGCAGAAGCCCGAGCCGGCCGTCCAGCAGGAGGGCGCGATGGGCCAGCACCCGGGCGACTACGGCACCGAGGTCGAGGAGTTCATGGACGCCGAGGCCATGGAGGACCTGACCGCCCGCCAGGTCACCGAGATCGACGAGGCGCTGGCCCGGATCGACGACGGGTCGTGGGGGCGGTGCGTGGTCTGCGGCCGCGACATCGACGCCGAGCGGCTCGAGGCCCGCCCGCAGGCCGAGCGGTGCCGGGAGCACCAGGAGGAGCTCGAACGCTCCTCCCGGTGAGCCGTCACGGCCGGATGTCGTCCTCGTCGATCTCGTGGACCGCGGCCTCCTCCGCGGCCGCCACCCCACCGGACAGGCCCGCGTCGTCGGCGTCGAGGACGTCGGTCGCGCGGGTGTCGGGGGCGGTGTCGTCGGCGACGAGGCGACCGGCGCGCTCGTCACCGACCTCCCCGGAGTCCTCGCCGGACGTGACGTCGCCGGCGGCGAGCGTCTCCTCGGGGACCTCACGGGCGAGCCGCTCGTCCACCGTCTCCCGGTTGCGCTGACCCTCGGGCGTGGTGTCGGGGTCGTCCAGGCCGAAGGGCCGGTTCGGGGCCACCGTCAGGGCGTCCATCGCGTCGGTGCCGGGCTGCCCGTCGAGGGTCTCGCCGCTCTCCAGCTGGATGGCCGAGCCCAGGTCGGGCTCCTCGGGGACGGTGTCGTCGTCGCGGTCGGGGTGGGTCATGGCCTGCGGCTACCCCGACGACGCCCGCGCCGATGTGCCCGATTGACCGGCACCCGTCGTCGGGAACCCGCGCGACCATGCCCGACACCGTCATCCTCGACGTCGACGGAACGCTGGTCGACTCCAACTACCACCACGCGGTGGCCTGGTACCGGGCGTTCCGCCGCCACGACGTCACCGTCCCGCTCTGGCACCTGCACCGCGCCATCGGCATGGGCGGGGACCAGCTCGTGGCGCACGTGTCGAGCCAGGAGATCGAGGACGCGCACGGCGACGACCTGCGCTCCGAGCACTCCGAGGAGTTCGACCGCCTCATCGACGAGGTCGCCCCGTTCGCCGAGACGGAGCAGCTGCTGCGCGGGCTCCGCGACCAGGGGCTGCGCCTCGTGCTCGCCACGTCGGGCGGCAGCAAGCACGCCGAGCACTTCCTCGATCTCATCGACGGCCGCACCCACGCCGACGACGTGATCACCTCCGGCGACGTCGAGGCCAGCAAGCCCGCCCCGGACCTCGTCGAGCTCGCCCTCGACCGCGAGAACAGCCGCGACGCGGTGCTGATCGGCGACTCGGTGTGGGACGGGCAGGCCGGAGTGCGCGCCGGGGTGCCGTTCCTGGCCGTGCGCACCGGCGGCTTCTCGGTCGACGAGCTCGTCGAGGCGGGCGCGGAGTTCGTGGCGCACGACCTCGCCGAGCTGCTCGACCACGTCCGACGCGAGGTCGCCACCCCCGCCTAGGCCCCCGATGCGGTAAGCCTGTGCGGTGGCGGTCGAACGCTCGGTGACCCGGCTGGTCAACCTCGACCTCAACCTGCTGCTGTCGCTGCGGGCGCTGCTCGCCGAGCGCAACGTCACGCGCGCCGCCGCCGCGCTGGGGCTCTCCCAGCCCGCGGTCAGCGCGGCCCTGGCCCGGCTGCGGCGGCACTTCGGCGACGAGCTGCTCACCCGCGTCGGCAACCGCTACGAGCTGACCCCGCTCGCCGTACGGCTCGTCGACCGCACCGAGTCCGCCGTCGCCGGGATCGAGCGGGTCTTCTCGGCGGCCCCCGACTTCGAACCCGCCGCCACGACCCGCGAGTTCACGCTGCTCGTCTCGGACTACGCGACGACCGTGCTCGGGTCGCCGCTCGCCGCCGCCTTCGCGCGGACCGCGCCCGCCGCGCGGCTGCGGCTCTGCCCGCACCGGCCGGACGACATCGTCGGGGCGGCCGACCGGCTGCGCGGCGTGGACGGGCTGTTCATCCCGCACGGGTTCCTCGACGACCTGCCGTTCCTCGACCTCTACGAGGACCACTGGGTGCTGCTGGTCGCGGAGACGAACGAACGCGTGGGGGAGAGCGTCACCCTCGACGACCTCGCCGCCCTCCCGTGGGTCACCGTCTACCACCGGCCCACCGCCTTCACCCCGGCCGCGCAGCAGCTGCGGGCCCACGGCATCGAGCCGCGCGCCCAGGTCGTCGTCGAGTCCTTCCTCCCCATCCCCGACCTCGTCGCCGGCACCGACCGCGTCGCGCTCGTGCAGGGCCGGCTCGCGGCGCGGCTCCGTCCCGACGACGGGCTCCGGGTGCTGCCGTGCCCGTTCACCGCGACGCCGCTGGTCGAGGCCTTCTGGTGGCACCCGATGTACGACGCCGACCCCGCCCACCGCTGGCTGCGGGCCCTGCTCGCCGAGGTGTGCGCCGACCTGCCCACCATCGATCCCGTGGATGCCGCCCCCCAACCGGAGTGATTTCCGATCACTCCCGCGCCGCCTCGACACTCCGCTGTGGTGCCGATCACGGCTCCTCAGTGGCGACAGGGAGGTCGGCCGTGACGGTCACACAGCAGTGGGAGACCCCGACGACGGGTCGGGCGACCGGGCAGGGCGCGATCCTGCTCGCGGGGAGCTGCCTGCCGATCCTCGGCTCGGTGCTGCTCGCACCGGTGCTGCCGCGGATGATGGAGGCCTTCGCGACGACGGCCGGGGTCCAGGTCCTCGTCCCGATCGTCCTCACGGCGCCCGCCCTGATGATCGGACTGCTCGCCCCCGTCGCGGGCCGCCTGGTCGACGCGGCGGGGCGCAAGCGGGTGCTCGTCGTCGCTCTCGTGGTCTACGCGCTGTTCGGCACCGCGCCGCTGTGGCTGGACTCGCTGCCGTGGATCGTCGCGAGCCGGGTCGGCGTGGGGATCACCGAGGCCGCGATCATGACCGCCTGCACCACGCTGCTCGCCGACCTCTTCGGCGGCGCCGCCCGCGACCGCTGGTTCGCCCGGCAGACGATCGCGACGACGCTCGCCGCCACCGTCTTCTTCGCCCTCGGCGGTGCGCTCGGCGCCGTGAGCTGGCGGGCACCGTTCGTCCTCTACGTGTCCAGCCTGGTCATCGCGGTCCTCGCCGCCGTGTTCGTGCGCAGCACCGGTCGCACGCCGGCGGCCGCCCTGCCCCCGGTGCCGTGGCGCCTGATCGCCGTGCCGTGCCTGGTCACGCTCTTCGGCGGCATCGTCTTCTACACCCCGATCGCCGAGCTCTCGCTCGTGCTCGCGTCCGTCGGGGTCACCTCGACGGCCACGATCGGCCTGGTCAGCGCGGTCGCCTCGCTCGCGACGGCGGCAGGCGGCTTCACCTTCGGCCGGGTGGCCGGGCGCGGCACCCGGGTGCTGCTGCCGATCGCGCTCGGTCTCGCCGCCGTCGGTCTCGTGGTGGTGGGCCTGACGTCGTCGGTGGCCGTGATCGCGGTCGGCGCGGTGATCGCGTCCGCCGGCACCGGTCTGCTGCTCCCGACCCTGCTGACGTGGGCGCTGTCCGGCCTCGGCTTCGCCGAACGCGGCCGCGGCACCGGGATGTGGACCGCCGCGATGTTCATCGGCCAGTTCTTCTGCCCGCTCGTGCTGCTCGCCGTGTCCGCCCCGCTCGGCGGCCTCTCCTCCGCGGTGCTCGCGCTCGGGGTGGTCACCGCGCTGGTGGCCGGCGTGGCGCCGCTGGTCGTCCGCCGCTGGGCGGCCCGCCTCGCCTAGCAGGCCGACCTCGTCCTGAGCGAACGGCACTCTCGCAGCATCTATGTGCGCGAGAGTGCCGCTCGTTCGTCACGGGACGCCCCGAGCGAGTCCACCGACACCCGGCCGGACGCGTGTGGCTCCCGGGGCGGATGGGGCGCCGCGGTTACCGTGTCCGCCATGGCCCGTACCGACACGCGTTCGCAGCGCAGCCGCCCGCTCACCGGTGGGCGCACGCCGGGGCGCACGGTCGCGACCGCCCAGCCGTCGCGGTCGGGCCGCAGGACACCGGCCCGCAAGCCGCCGGCGCGCAAGCCGGCGCCGCGGCGCACCGGGCCGGGCCCGATCGCCCGCGGGGTCCGGGGCGCCTGGACGCTGACCGCCCGCGGCCTCGGGTCGCTCGCCCGGACGATCGGGCGTGGCCGCGAGATCGACGCCGCGCACCGGCGGGACGGAATCGCGCTGGCGCTGGTGGTCCTCGCCCTCGTGACGGCGGCCGGGCTGTGGCTGGGCGCGGGCGGGCCGATCGGCACCGGCATGCAGATCGCGTTCCGCACCGTCCTGGGGTCGGTCGCCCTCGCCCTGCCGGTGATCCTACTCGGGATCGCCGTGCTGCTCATGCGCACCGACCCGGACCCCGAGACCCGCCCCCGCACCGTCGTCGGCGCCCTGCTGCTCGCCCTCGGCGTGCTCGGGGCCTGGCACCTCTCGGTCGGCGCCCCCGAGCTCCTCGCCGGACGGCAGGCCGGGGGAGGGGTGATCGGCGCGTGGCTCGCCGACCCGCTGACCGCCGGTGTCACCGTCTGGCTCGCGATGCCGGTGCTCGTGCTGGTCGCCGCGTTCGGCCTGCTCGTGCTCACCGGCACCCCCGTCCGCGACGTCCCCCGCCGCGTCCGGTGCCTCGTCACGGGCGAGGCGTTCGACGAGGAGTACGACGACGAGTGGGGCGGCGCCGAGGAGGTCGACGAGGAGCCGGTCGCCGAGACCGAGGTCATCGAGAAGCCGCGCCGTCGTCGCAAGAAGGCCGACGAGGCCCCGGCCGACGACCTCGACGCGGACGCCCACCCCGCCCGCCACCGCGACCACCTGTCCGAGCCCGTCGACCGGACCCCCGAGCCCGAACCGCCGGCCGAGGTGCCCGAGCCGGCCCCGGCCGTCGTCGGGAAGAAGGCCCCGAAGAAGAAGATCCCGGCCTCCGAGATCCCCGAGACGCCCCCGGTCGTCGAGGAGACCGAGACCGACCCGCAGGCCGCGCAGTCGTTCTCCAGCCACCGCGAGCCGCCCGAGGGCGAGCAGGACTACCACCTGCCGCCGCCGGACCTGCTGACCGCGGGTGACCCGCCGAAGGCCCGCTCGGCCGCGAACGACGCGATGATCGACGCGATCACCGGCGTGCTGGAGCAGTTCAAGGTCGACGCGCAGGTCACCGGCTTCGTGCGCGGCCCGACGGTCACGCGGTACGAGGTGGAGCTCGGCCACGGCGTGAAGGTCGAGAAGATCACCCAGCTCCACCGCAACCTGGCCTACGCCGCGGCGACCGACAACGTCCGGCTGCTCGCGCCGATCCCGGGCAAGTCGGCGGTCGGCATCGAGGTGCCGAACTCCGACCGCGAGATGGTCCGGCTGGCCGACGTGCTCTCGTCGAACACCGCCCGGCGCGAGACCCACCCCATGGTCATCGGTCTCGGCAAGGACATCGAGGGCCAGATGGTGCTGGCGAACCTCGCGAAGATGCCGCACCTGCTCGTCGCGGGCTCGACCGGCTCCGGGAAGTCCAGCTTCGTCAACTCGATGCTGGTCTCGCTGCTGGCGCGGGCCACGCCGGACGAGGTCCGGATGATCCTCATCGACCCGAAGATGGTCGAGCTGACGCCCTACGAGGGCATCCCGCACCTGATCACGCCGATCATCACGTCGCCGAAGAAGGCGGCGACCGCGCTGCAGTGGCTCGTCGAGGAGATGGAGCAGCGCTACGCGGACATGCAGGCCAACCGGGTGCGCCACATCGACGTGTTCAACGAGCACGTGCGCTCGGGGAAGATCCAGGCGCCGCTGGGCTCGGAGCGGGTCTACCGGCCCTACCCCTACATCATGGCGATCGTCGACGAGCTCGCCGACCTCATGATGACCGCCCCGCGCGACGTCGAGGACGCGATCGTCCGCATCACCCAGAAGGCCCGCGCCGCCGGCATCCACCTGGTGCTCGCGACGCAGCGCCCCTCGGTGGACGTCGTCACGGGTCTGATCAAGACCAACGTGCCGTCGCGCCTCGCGTTCGCGACCAGCTCGCTCACCGACTCGCGCGTCATCCTCGACCAGCCGGGCGCGGAGAAGCTGATCGGCATGGGCGACGCCCTGTTCCTGCCGATGGGCGCGGGCAAGACCAACCGCCTGCAGGGCGCCTTCGTCGGCGACGACGAGATCGCGGCGATGGTCGACTTCTGCAAGGCGCAGGCCGACCCGGACTACGACGACTCCGTCACCACCGAGGCCGCCGCCGAGAAGAAGGAGATCGACCCGGACATCGGCGACGACCTCGACGTCCTGTTGCAGGCCGCCGAACTCATCGTGACGAGCCAGTTCGGGTCGACGTCGATGCTGCAGCGCAAGCTGCGCGTCGGCTTCGCGAAGGCGGGCCGGCTGATGGACCTGCTCGAGACCCGCGGCGTCGTCGGGCCCAGCGAGGGTTCCAAGGCCCGTGACGTGCTGTTCAAGCCCGACGAGCTCCCGGAGCTGCTCGCCTCGATCCGCGGGGAGCCCGCGCCGGTGTCCGTTCCCGACGACGGCTCGGCCGAGCAGGGCGGCTCGGATCGGGTGGACGCCTGAACGGGTCCGCGTGTCCTGCGAGGTCGCACAGGGTGTTCTGTCAGGCTGCCCCACGGCTGGTTCCTCCGGGGGTCGGGAGTGGCGGACATGATCGGTGACGAGACAGAGAACTCGGCGAACTCGGCGAACGACCCGGACGTCGACGTCCCGGGCACCGTCGCCCGGGAGCGGGACCGCGTCGCGGCCGACCTCCGCGCCGTCGTCGTCGACCACCTGCACCGCCTCGAGACCGACCCCGAGGACGCCGAACCGACGCACGCCGCCGCCGCGCTCGACGCGACCCGCCGGGCCGCCGCGCTCGGCGGGCTCCCGACCGTCGAGGCCCCGACGGCGACCGGGGGCGTCCGGTGGCCGTGGTTCGTCGTCGGGACCGTCGTCGTGGCGGCCGCCCTCGCCCTGCTCGCGCTCGTCGCGGTGCTGCTGCCCGCGTCCGTGGCGGCCGGCCCGGTGCTCGTGCTGGTGCTCGCGGTCGCCATGGCCGTCACCGCCCGGCACGCACCGCCCGCCGCCTCCGCCCTCGGACTCGCCCTCGTGCTCGGCGTCCTCGCCGTCGCCGCCCCGTTCGCGACGACGGCCGCACCCGCGGCCGGGATGGTGGCCGGCGCGGTCGACCTGCCGACCGGCGCGGCCCCGGAGTCCGGGGCCTGCCTGCTGCTCGGCGTCGTCCTCGCCGCCGCGTGGGGGATCGGGCTGCACCGTCGTCGCGGCGCCACGGCCGCCCGCCGACGGCGCTGGCTCGGCGCGGTCGACGCCCTGGGTCGCTGCGACGCCCACGGCCGGCTCGGCCTCGCGCCCGTCGTCCACCGCACGCTGGTGCACGAGCTGGCGGTGCTCGCGTCGGGGAGCGCGGAGGCCCGGCGGATCCGGGTCGCCCGGCACCGCCTCGCCGGGGTGCTGCCGGCGCTCACCGCGGTCGACCTCAGCCCACGCCCGCAGACCGTGGTGGACGGGGCCCTCGACACGGGTCGGGTCGCGATGCTCGTCGCCGACGCCCAACAGACCGCGCGCGCCGGGAACACCGCTGCCCGCCGCGCCGGACGCCCGCCGTCGGTGGTGGTGTGCGGCGTGCCGGACACCGGGCGGCCCGAGGTCGGTCTGCTCGCCGCGCGGCTGCTCACCGACCTCGTCGTCGACGTCGCCTCGTGCCCCGGACCGGTCCCGGCGAGCGTGTCGGTGGAGCACCGCGCCGACGCGCTCGCGCTCGAGGTGGCGCGTGCCCACGCCCGCCGCGCCGGCGACGTCCCGCCCGCCCTCGCCGAGCGGGCCGCGGTCCTCGGCGGCACCGTCGAGGTGACCGACACGAGCGGCACCCTCGCGGTGCGGGTCGTCCTCCCGACGGGCGGCGGCGCCGAGATCACGCCGATGCCGCAGGCCGTCCCCGAGCCCGGGTCCGCCCGCGCCGCCTGAGCTACAGGTCGAGCAGCATCCGGGTGTTGCCCAGGGTGTTCGGCTTGACGTAGGCGAGGTCGAGGAACTCCGCGACGCCCTCGTCGGCCGACTGCATCATCTCGAGGTAGATCTCCTGGCTCACCGGCGAGCCCTCGATCTCGCGGAACCCGAGCCGCTCGAAGAACGGCACCTCGAAGGTCAGCACGAACAGGCTGGCCAGCCCCAGGGCGCGGGCCTGCGCGATCAGCTCCTCCACGAGGGTGTGGCCGACGCCACCGCCCTGCGTCGAGGGGTGCACGGCGATGGTGCGGATCTCGCCGAGGTTCTCCCACAGCACGTGCAGCGCGCCGCACCCGATGACGTCCCGGCCGCGCACCGCGACGCGGAACTCCTGCACCGTCTCGTACAGGGTGACCAGCGGTTTGCGCAGCAGGATGTTGTCGTCGGCGAACGAGTCGACCAGCGCCTTGATCCCGCGGACATCGGCCGTCCGGGCGCGTCGCAGCAGGACCGGGGACGAGAGCGACGATGACACGGGGTGCCACTGTAGGCACCGGAGCACCGGCGGTCGGTCCCGGTGCGTCTACCCTGGACGGGTGCCACAGCGTTCTGGGGATACCCGCGCGGGCGCATCCGAGGAGCAGGCCCGGGGCCGTGTGGCGCTCGTGACCCTGGGGTGCGCGCGCAACGACGTCGACTCCGAGGAACTCGCCGGGCGGCTCGCCGCCGAGGGCTGGGACGTCTCGGCCGACGACGACGGCACCGCGGACGTGGTGCTCGTGAACACCTGCACCTTCGTCGAGCAGGCCAAGAAGGACTCGGTCGACGCCGTGCTCGCCGCGGGCGGGCCGGACACCAAGGTCGTCGCGGTCGGCTGCATGGCCGAGCGGTACGGCGCGGAGCTCGCCGAGGCCCTGCCCGAGGCCACCGCCGTGCTCGGGTTCGACCACTACGGCGCGATCGGGGAGCGTCTCGACGACGTGCTGGCCGGTCGCCCGTTGGCCTCGCACCAGCCCGCCGACCGCCGCACGCTGCTGCCGATCAGCCCGGTGAAGCGGCCCGAGGCGGTCCGCGACGGCAGCATCCCCGGCCACGACTGGCTGCCCGAGGTGCCCCGCCGCCGCCTCGACGACGCGCCGGTCGCCCCGCTCAAGCTCGCCTCCGGCTGCGACCGCCGCTGCGCCTTCTGCGCGATCCCGTCCTTCCGCGGGGCGTTCGTCTCCCGCGCGCCGCAGGACGTCGTCGCGGAGGCCGCCTGGCTCGCCGACCACGGCGTCGCCGAGGTGACGCTGGTCAGCGAGAACTCGACCTCCTACGGCAAGGACATCGACGCGCGCGGCGCCGCCGGGGGAGCCCTCGAGCGGCTGCTCGGCGACCTCGCCGAGGTGCCGGGCCTGCGCCGGGTCCGGGTGTCCTACCTGCAGCCCGCCGAGGTGCGCCCGCCGCTGCTGGCCGCGATCGCGCGCACGCCGCGGGTGGCCGACTACTTCGACCTCTCCTTCCAGCACGCCTCCGGCCCGCTGCTGCGACGCATGCGCCGGTTCGGCTCGCGCGATTCCTTCCTCGCGCTGTGCGCCGAGATCCGCGCCCTCGCCCCCGAGGCGGGCATCCGGTCCAACGTCATCGTCGGCTTCCCCGGCGAGACCGAGGAGGACCTGGCCGAGCTCGAGGCGTTCCTGTCGGAGGCCGAGCTGGACGCCGTCGGGGTGTTCGGCTACTCCGACGAGGACGGCACCGAGGCCGCCGACCTCCCGGACAAGATCGACCCCGCCGAGGTCGCCGCCCGCGTCGAGCGGGTGACCTCGCTGGTCGAGGTGGTCAGCGCCGACCGCGCCGCCCGCCGGATCGGCACCGAGGTCGAGGTGCTGGTCGAGCGCCAGGAGCTCTCCGAGGCCGCGGCTGCCGCCTACCCCGACCTGGCCGACGTCGAGGACCTCGACCTCGCGGAGCTCGGCCTCGACGCCGAGCCGGAGATGACCGACCTCCCCGACGAGCCGGATGACGAGACCGAGGTCGAGGACACCGAGCCCGGCGACCTCGTCTGGATCGGCCGTGCTGCCCACCAGGGCCCGGACGTCGACGGCGAGTGCCTGCTGACCGGCGACGAGGACCTCCTCGCCGGTCTGCACCGCGGCGCGATGGTCCGCTGCCTCGTCGTGGCCTCGGAGGGCGTCGACCTCGTCGTCGAGGCCCTCGAGGTGCTCACCCCCACCGTCGACCGTGAGCCCGCCGCGGCGGGCGCCCGGTGACCCAACAGGCCGTGGATCCGGTGGACCGGAGGCCCGTACCGCTGGTCAACATCGCCAACGCGCTCACCGTGGTGCGGCTGGTGCTGGTCCCCGTCTTCCTCGTCGCCCTGTTCACGGCCGGCGGGCACGACGCCTGGTGGCGCTGGGCCGCGTTCGTCGTGTTCGCGGTCGCCTCGGTCACCGACTCCTTCGACGGCGAGTTCGCCCGCCGCTGGGGCCTCGTCACCGACTTCGGCAAGATCGCCGACCCGATCGCCGACAAGGCGCTCGTGGGGGCGGCGCTGGTCGGGCTCTCGGTGCTGGGCGAGCTGGGCTGGTGGGTGACGATCGTCATCGCGGTCCGCGAGCTCGGCGTCACCGCCCTGCGCTTCTGGGTGCTGCGCCACGGGGTGATCCCGGCGAGCCGCGGCGGCAAGGTCAAGACGGTGCTGCAGACGTTCGCGCTGGGGCTCGCGATCATGCCGCTCCCGGCCTGGGCGGCCCCCGGCGTCGCGACGTTGTTCCTGCTCGCGGTGGTGGTGACGGTGGTGACCGGGCTCGACTACGTCGCCCAGGCGATCCGGCTGCGGCGGGCCGCACTGCACTGAGCGGTCCAGTTCGCCCACGGTGAACGGGGCGCCGCGCCCCGACGCGGGGGCGTGGGAGTCGGTACCGTGGTCGGAACGGTCATCGATGCCGGGCTCTCCTCGGGGCCGCGAGTTCCCGACGGCGGGTGCGGCCGGGAGGTGCGCTCATGGCGCTGTTGTTGCGCGAGGCGATCGGCGGGACGATCCGTCGCGCCCGCACCGAGCGGCGGCGGACCCTGCGGGACGTCTCGCGGGACGCGCGCGTGAGCCTGGGCTACCTGTCCGAGATCGAGCGCGGGCGCAAGGAGCCCTCGAGCGAGCTGCTCGCCGCGATCTGCGAGGCGCTCGCGCTGCCGCTGCCCGACCTGCTCGACGACGTCGCGGCCACGATGCGCCCCGAGCCGGACCGTGCCCGTCGCCCGGCGCGGCTGGCCGACCGGCGGCTCGCGGTGGACCCCGCACTGCGTTCGGCGGTCGAGGAGGCCTTCGAGGGCGCCCCGGCCGAGACCGAGGACGCCGCCCCGGCGGCGGACCCGGCGGCCGAGGTGGTCGACCTCGTGGAGACGCCCGAGCCCGACGTCGAGGACGGCACCGAGGACGACGCGACGGGCGAGTTGCGGCTCGTCGAGCTCGTGACGCTGGGCCGCCCGGACACGGTGCGCTCGGCGGCGTGAGTCGCCCGTCCGCCACGCCGGGGAGGACCTCGGTGGAAGCCCGCGGACGGAGCTGACACGATGGGTACGGACCAGGTCAGCGTCAGCGGCCTGTGCGGACGGTGACGAGTTGGGCGGGAGCAGATGGCCAACCCCTTCGTGAAGGCCTGGAAGTACTTCCTGGCAGCGTTCTCGTCGAAGATCGACGAGCACGCGGACCCCAAGGTGCAGATCCAGCAGGCGATCGAGGACGCCCAGCGCCAGCACCAGGCGCTGTCGCAGCAGGCGGCCTCGGTGATCGGCAACCAGCGTCAGCTGGAGATGAAGCTGAACCGCCAGCTGGGTGACATCGAGAAGCTGCAGTCGTCGGCGCGGCAGGCGCTGACGATGGCCGACCAGGCTCGCGCCAAGGGCGACGAGCAGGCCGCGCAGCAGTACGAGCAGTCGGCGCAGGCGTTCGCCACGCAACTGGTGACCGCCGAGCAGAACGTCGAGGACCTCAAGACCCTGCACGACCAGTCGATCGGCGCGGCGCAGCAGGCCAAGGCGGCCGTCGAGCGCAACGCGATGGTCCTGCAGCAGAAGCTGTCCGAGCGCACCAAGCTGCTCAGCCAGCTCGAGCAGGCGAAGATGCAGGAGCAGGTGTCGAACTCGCTGCGCCAGATGAGCGAGGTCGCGGCACCGGGCAACACCCCGTCCCTGGACGAGGTCCGCGACAAGATCGAGAAGCGGTACACCACCGCCCTCGGCCAGGCGGAGCTCGCGCAGAACAGCGTGCAGGGCCGGATGCTCGAGGTGCAGCAGGCGTCCACCGACTTCGCCGGGCAGAGCCGGCTGGAGCAGATCCGGGCGTCGATGCAGGGACCGGGGCAGGTCACCCAGGGCCAGCCCGCGGCGGGTCAGACGCAGCCGGCGCAGCCCGCGCCCGCGCAGCCGACCCAGCAGTACGCGCCGCCGCAGCAGAACTGAGCGCAGGCACCGCACCATCCACGAACGGGCCGTTCGGCACGGGAGACCGTGACGAACGGCCCGTTCGTGCATTTCGTGCCGACCTGTCCGATCGGCCCTACAGTCCAGGGCGATGAGGCGCTCGGGGCTGGTCGCGGTGTCGGTGTTCGTCGTCCTCGTGATCGCGGGCTGCGGGGGTGCCGCGGCGCCCACCGTCGCCGCGCCGTCCGCACCCGCTGCGCCTCCGGCGCCCGACCCCGGCCTGCCCGCCCGGCTGGCCGCCGAGGTCACCGGCGACGGCGCGTTCACCCACCTCCAGCGGTTCCAGGAGATCGCGACCCGCAACGGCGGCAATCGCGCCTCCGGGTCCCCGGGCTACGACCAGAGCGTCGACGACGTGGCCGGCCGGCTGCGGGAGGCGGGCTGGCAGGTCGAGACGCCGACCTTCGACTTCGACGTGTTCACCCCCGGCGCGCAGACCCTCGCGGTCGGCGGAACACCCGTGCCCGGCCCGGTCGCGCTCACCTACTCCCGCGCCACCCCGCCCGGCGGGCTCACGGCGCCGCTCGTGGCCCTCGCCGACGCCCTGGCCGACCCCACGCCCGCGTGCGAGGCGGCCGACTTCCCGCCGACCGTGCGGGGCGCGATCGTCGTCGCCCGCCGCGGCGTGTGCCCGTTCACGCAGAAGCAGCAGCTGGCCGCCGACGCGGGAGCGGCCGCCATGGTCGTCGTGAACACGGAGGCGGGCCCGCTCAACGGGACGCTCGGGTCGGTGGCCGAGGCCCGGCTGCCGGTCGCGGGGCTCTCGAAGACCGACGGTGACGCCCTGTTCGCCCGCTCCGGCACCCCGGCGACGCTCGTCCTGGAGACCCGGTCGGAGACCCGGCAGACCCGCAACGTGATCGCCCAGACCACGACCGGCCGTACCGACGAGGTCGTCATGGCCGGCGCCCACCTCGACAGCGTCCCCGAGGGACCGGGCATCAACGACAACGGCTCGGGGTCCGCGGCGCTGCTGGAGACCGCCCTGCGCCTCGGCGGGTCGCCGCCGGTGACGAACGCGGTCCGATTCGCGTGGTGGGGCGCCGAGGAGCTCGGGCTGCTCGGGTCCGAGGCGTACGTGGCCGGGCTCGACCTGGAGCGCAAGCGGGACATCGCGCTGCTGCTGAACTTCGACATGGTCGCCTCGCCGAACGCGGGCTACTTCGCCTACGACGGCGACGACTCCGACCGGGTCGGCGCCCCCGCCGGGCCGCCCGGGTCCGCGGCGATCGAGCGTCGACTGCTCGCCGCGTTGGGCCAGGTCGGCGTGCAGGGGCAGGGCACCGACTTCGACGGCCGCTCGGACTACGGTCCCTTCATCGCCGCCGGGATCCCGGCCGGCGGTCTGTTCACCGGCGCCGAGGAGCGCAAGACGCCGGAGCAGGCAGCGCGCTGGGGCGGACGCGCGGGGGAGTCGTTCGACCCGAACTACCACACCGCGCGCGACGACCTGGCCAACCTCGACCGGGTCGCGTTCGACCGGAACGTGCGCGCCATCGCCGCGACCGTCGGCGGGTACGCGCTCGACCTCACCGGCCCCGACGGCGTCCCACCCCGGGCCCAGCGTCAGCCACGGTAGGGCCTCCGACTTCGAGCGAACGGCACTCTCGCAGCATCTATGTGCGCGACAGTGCCGCTCGTTCGGAACCAGGAGGCGTCAGTAGCGGGCGCGGCGACCCGTCTGCTGCTGCGGTCGGCGCCCGCCCCGGGAACGCGGCACGTCTGGGTGCGGGCCGGGCTGGCAGGTCGGGCACCAGTAGGCGACCCGGTCCTCGGCGTCCTTCGTCCCGTCGTCCTGCCGGGCCACCCGCACCACGTCCCGGCAGCGGCGACAGTTCCGGCCGCCCCGCTCGAACACCCAGTGCTGGGCGCCCTCGCCGAGGTCGCCGGTGGTCGACTGCTCCGGGCGCCAGGCGTTGCGCAGCAGCAGCTTCCGCGACCAGCTCACGGCGTCCGCGGCCTGCTTCTCGCTCAGGTCGCCGACCTTCGTCCACGGGGACACCTTGAGCAGGAAGCAGATCTCCGCCTTGTAGAGGTTGCCGACCCCGCACGCCACCCGCTGGTCCAGCAGTGCCGTCCCCAGTTCGCGGTCGGGGTCGGCGCGCAGCCGCCGGAGCACCTCGGCGGCCGAGGCCTCGTCGTCCCAGTCGTCGCCGAGCAGGTCGGGCCCGAGGTGGCCGACGAAGCGGTCCTCCTCGTCGGTGGGCAGCAGCTCGAGGTCGTGCAGCCGGAACCCGACCGCCACCCGGTCGGAGACGGCCAGGATCGCCCGGATCTCGTGGTCGGCCCCCCGCCACGGCCGGCCCGGTCGGTACAGGTGCCACGACCCGTCCATGCGGAAGTGGCTGTGCAGGCTCCGCCCGTCGTCGAACCGGGTGAACAGGTGCTTCCCGACGGACACGACCTCCTCGACCGTCCGCCCCGCGAGGTCGTGGCCGATCAGCCGCGGGTGCCGCAGCTCGCCCCGGGTCAGCTCCTTCCCGGCCAGCGCGTCGTCGAGGCGCCGGCCGGCGAGGAACACGGTGTCACCCTCGGGCATGTCCCCATGGTGCCCCGCGGACGGCGGGTCCATCCGTCGCCGCGGGACGATGTGGCTTTCCTGGCGTCCAGTGACAGCAGTGACGCATTGCTGGCACTCGTCGGGTGCCCTAGCGGGCCAGGACCAGGTCCCGCGGCGCCGACCGCTCGGCCGGGGACACGTGCTGGGCGGTCGGCCGTCCGCCCGGGCCGCTGGCGATCACGAGCACGGTCTCCGGGTGGTCGACGGGCGCGCAGAAGGCCCCGTCGGGCGCCACCGGGACGACCGCGAGCTGACGGCCGTGCAGGTCCACCAGGGTCACGTGCGCCTCGGCCGCCGGGGCGCCCCCGGCGAGTCGGACGTGCCCGTGCACGGCGGGACCACGCTCGTCGTCGGGAAGGCCGGCCTCGGTCTCGACGACCACGGTGTCCACCGAGCGCGACCGCGGCAGCACCGGGATCAGCGCGGTGGCGACGAGCGCGACGAGGCCGCACCCGGCGGCGATCCACAGCGTGGTCTGCAGCCCCGCGAGCGAGGGGCCGGTGAACGTCGGCGTCCGGATCACCATCGCCGAGAGCACCACCGCGGCCACCGCGGAGGCGGTCGAGGTGCCGACCGAGCGCATCAGCGTGTTGAGCCCGTTCGCGGCAGCGGTCTTGTCGGTGGGGACCGCGCGCATGATCAGGTCCGGCAGCGAGCCGTAGGCCAGGGCCACCCCGGCGCCGACCAGCGAGATCACGAGCGCGACGTGCCACGGCTGCGAGAGCAGCATCGTGCCGAGCGCGTACGCGATCACGATGATCACGAGCCCGATCTGCAACGAGGTGCGGGGCCCGAAGCGCGCCGAGACGCGCGCGGTGACCGGCGACATCACCATCATGACGATGCCGTTGGGCGCCAGCACGAGGCCGGCGGCGAGCAGCGAGAGCCCGAGCCCGTAGCCCGACGACGTCGGGGCCTGCAGCAGCTGCGGGAAGGTCACCATGCCGGTGAACATCGCGACCCCGACCGGGACCGACACGAGGTTCGGCACGAGCACGGCGCGGCGGGCGGTGACCCGCAGGTCGACGATCGGGTCGCGCGTGCGCAGCTCCCAGGCGCCCCACGCGAGCAGCACGACGACCGCGCCGATCGCGGAGCCGAGCGTCGTGGCGCTGCCCCAGCCCCACTCGGCGCCCTTGGAGATCGCGAGGAGGCCGAGGACGAGGCCGACGGTGAGGGCGACGGCGCCGACGCCGTCGAACCGTCCGCCCGAGCGCTGGGCGGACTCGGGGATGATCGCGAGGATCAGCAGGATGCCGGCGGCGCCGAGGACGGCGGCGGTCCAGAACAGCGCGTGCCAGTCGGCGATCTGCACGATCAGGGCCGAGAGGGGCAGGCCGAGCCCGCCGCCGATGCCGAGCGTCGCGCTCATCAGCGCGATGCCGGAGCCGAGGCGCTCCGGGGGCAGTGCGTCGCGCATCAGGCTGATGCCCAGCGGCACGGCGCTGACCGCCACGCCCTGCAGTGAGCGCCCGACGAGCACCGGGACGAGCGAGGACGTCAGCGCGCAGATCAGGGCGCCCACGACGAGCAGGGCGAGGGTGGCCACGAGGACCCGTCGCTTGCCGATCATGTCGCCGAGCCGGCCGGCGATGGGGGTGGCGACCGCGCCGCCGAGCAGCGTCGCGGTGATCACCCAGGAGGCGTTCGCCGGTGTCGTGGCGAGCAGGCCGGGCAGCTGGGGGACGATCGGTACCACCAGCGTCATGCACAGCGAGGCGATCAACCCCACCGAGGAGAGGACCGCGACGACCAGCGCGGGCGACGCGCCCGGCCGAACTCCGACGTCAGCCTGCGCCACCCGTCCTCCGATCCGCCTGTTTCGTGTATTGCGCAACGAAACACTAGACGTGCGGAACGTCCGGAGGTGCCCGGATATTCCCTATCTCACCATCAGCGGGTGGCGAGCAGGACCGCGACGAGCCCGACGACGTTGGTGCCGAGGTGGATGCCGATCGACGCGAACAGCGACCCGGTCCGGCGCCGCACCACCGACATCACCACGCCGCCCAGGGCGGTCACGAACAGCACCACGAGCACGCCGAGCACCGGCACGCCGCCGGCCGGCGCGGCCAGCGCGCCCGCGAGGTGCCACACCGCGAACGCGGACGCCACGGCGAACACCACGCCGCGACCGGCCCAGAGGCGGCCCGCCCAGGCCCGCTCGGTGAGGCCGTGCAGGACCCCGCGGAAGGCCAGCTCCTCGCAGAGCACGGTGCCGACCGGGATGAGCAGCAGCGCCCGCAGCACGAGCTGGGAGGACGAGCTGGCCTCCACGCTCGGGTTCTCCAGCAGCGGTCGGGTGGCGGGCAGCAGGAACGCGACGGCGTAGCCCAGCGCGGCGACCCCGACCGCGGCACCGCCCCAGCGCAGACCGGCCCGCCACGTCGTCGGGCAGAGCCCCAGGTCCCGCCAGGTCAGGCCACCCGCCCGGGCCGCGAGCACGAGCACCAGCACCCCGGCGACGTTCGCGATCATGCGGACCACCGGGTCGGCGGGCAGCGCCGGGACGAGGAGGTTGTTCCAGGCGACCAGGCCGACGGCCACGACCGCCACGACGGCGGAGAGGACGAGGACGGCGGGGACGCGACGGACGGCCGGGGGAGCGGCGGGGAGGGCGGGGGTCATGTCACCTCGGGGCTGCGGTCAGGACCCCTCCACGGTGCCATCCCGCCCTGTGTGCGAGCCGTGAGGGCCCGCACACCGGGCGGTCAGCCGGCGGCGGTGCTCGCCGAGGTGCCGACGAGGGCCTGCTGCACCCGCGCGGTGTCGGCCGCCGTCCAGCCCTGCGGGGCGCCCACCGCCGCCCAGCCGTCGAGCACCTCGCCCGCGTACACATGCCCGTGCCCGGGCGGCACGTTCACGGCGTTGACCAGGTCGATCGTCACCTGCCAGAAGGTGATGACGGGGTACCAGCTCATCGCGCCGAGCACGTCCGGCCCGCGGGGCTCGACGAGCCAGTCCGGACGTTCCCAGAGCAGGCGCGGCGACCACCAGACGACGGGGTCCGAGGCGTGCTGGAGGTAGAGCACGTGCGGCGTGATCCACGGTGTCGGCGGGGTCTGCGCCACCGTGGCGCTGCCCGCGCCGGCGGCGAAGCGCACCACCAGGCCGTCGGCGTACGTCGGCAGGATCTCGGGGGTCCCCGGGTCGCGGCGGGTCACGATCTGCGACCACAGCCGGTTGGAGTTCGGCGGGCCCACCCAGAGCGCGCCGTCGGTGTTGGCGCGGACGTCGGCGAGCGAGGAGAACGCCGCTTCCGACCCCTGCGAGCCGAGGCTCTCGCCGAACACGAGCATGCGGGGCCGGGGCTGACCGGCCGGGATCGCCTCGATGCGGGCGTGCACCGCGTCGATGAGCAACCGGCCGGCCTCGCCCGCGCGCGCCCCGTCGAAGAGGAAGGACAGCCAGCTCGGCAGGTAGGAGTACTGCGTGGCGACCATCGCGGTGTCCCCGCCGTACATCGCCTCCAGCGAGTTGGACACCGGGTCGTCGACCCAGCCCGTCCCCGTCGTCGTGATCACCGCGATCACGGGACGGGAGAAGGCCCCCTCGCGGTCGAGCTCGGCGACGGCGAGGTCGGCGCGGCTCTGGGCGTCCGGGGCCGACTCCAGGCCGACGTAGGCGCGGATCGGCTCGACGGCCGGCCGGTTGCCGGCGCGCGCGAGGATCGCGGGGTCCAGGCCCGCGGCGACGAAGCGGCGGCCCTCCTTGCCGAGGGTCTCCCACGGCACGAGCGAGGCCGGGGAGCCCGACCGCAGGGGGCTCGTCGGCTGGTCGAAGCCGGGGTAGGACTCGTCGTTCACGCCGGAGAAGGCCTGGTCGACGACGGCGAGGGTGCCGCCCAGGACGACCTGGTTGAGGAAGCCCGCGAGCAGGACCGCCAGCAGGACGACGGCCACCGCGGCGGCGATGCGCCGGGGCAGGTGGGCGTAGCGGCGCAGTCCGCGCACCAGCACGTGGTCGGCGTGGCGCACGAGCCGGACGACCGCGATCGGCAGCATCGCCACGACGATCCCCAGGGGGACCGCGCGCGAGTAGCCGAGCAGCGTCGGCGGCTCCATCCCGACGAGGACCGCCAGCTCCCGCTGCCAGTGCACCCCGGCGACCAGGGCGATCACCACGACGACCGCGGCGGCGACGAGCAGGATCGGCCACGCGGCCATCCGGACGCGGTGCGGCACCCAGCTCCGGGCCCGGGCGACGAGCCGCACCCCCACGCGGGTGCGGCGGATGAGGAACCACAGCGTGGTCCCGACGCCGTACCCGGCGGCGGCCGAGAGTCCCGTCGCGAGGCCCTGCACCATCCAGTCGCGCGGGATCAGCGACGGCGTCATGGCGAGCGACCCGAACGCGACCGCGACCGCGAGGCCGAGGGCGTCGACGCGCAGCCACCGCAGCCCGGGCCGGTCGAGCGGCCCCGGGCCCCGGTGCACGACGTGCGCGGCGGGCGGGCGGGGTCGGGTGCCGTGGAGCGGGCCGGTGTCGGTGCCGTCGGTGTCCGATCCCGACGACGGGGGCGGCGCGGCGGCGGGCTCGTCGGTCTCGACCCTGGGCACCCGACCAGTCTGGACCCTGCACCGCTGCGCCGAACGGTGGGACCCTCGCGTGTGGGCGGACTCGTCCGGTTCGGACGCGTTCGTCGCGTGTCCGCGCTGCGCCGTTCGGGGTCGTTACACTGCCCGGGATGACCAAGACGGACGGTGAACCCGGAGACCGCTCGTCCGTCCAGTCGGTGGACCGGGCCATCACGATCCTCGAGATCCTGGCTGCGCGCGGTGAGGCCGGCATCACGGAGATCGCCGAGGAGCTCGGTGTCCACAAGTCCACGGCGTCGCGGCTGGTGTCGGCGCTGCAGCGGCGGGGCCTGCTCGAGCAGCTCGGCGACCGCGGCAAGTACACCCTGAGCTTCGGGATCGTGCGCCTCGCCGCGGCGACGACCGGCCGGATGGACCTCGCCCGCCTCGGTCAGCCCACCTGCCAGGCCCTCGCCGAGATCGTCGGGGAGACCGTGAACATCGCCGTGTCCGACGGCGAGGCCGCGATCAACGTGGCGCAGGAGTTCGGCACGTCGACGGTGAGCACCCAGAACTGGGTCGGCCGCCGCACCCCGCTGCACGCGACGTCGGCCGGGAAGGTGCTGCTCGCGCACATGGACGACGCCGAGCAGCGCGTCCTGCTGCGGCGCCGCCTGCCCCGCTACACCGAGGCCACCATCACCGAGCCCGCCGCGCTGCGTGCCGAGCTGGCCCGGGTGCTCGACGAGGGTTACGCGCGGTCGTTCGAGGAGCTCGAGGTCGGGATGCACGCCGTGGCGGTGCCGGTCTGGGCCCACGACGGGTCCGTGGTCGCCGCGCTCTCGGCGTCCGGCCCGGCCTACCGCCTGCCGCGGCGACGGGCGCGGGCGATCGTGGGGGACATGCGCGACGCGGCGCGCGAGCTGTCGACGAAGCTGGGCTGGGTGGGGCCCTCCGGCCAGCAGTGAGCCTGCCGATCGGAGCAACCGGGCCTGTGGATGCGCCCCGGTTGTCCACAGGGGCCGGCGCGCTCGTTGCCCGGGCCGTGCCCGCCTCCGCAGGCTGACCGCATGCGCGAGATGATCACGGTCCGCGAGGCGGACCACGAACTGCGGATCCAGGTCCTCGACGCCCGGGCGTACGTGGCGATCGTGGCCGTCGGGGCGGAGCACGATCCCGACGGGGCCGGGCGCTCGGTGTCGCTCCCGGCGCGGCGGCTGTACGCCCTGCTGCGGGCCGCCTGGGCCGACGACCAGTTCGGCACGTCGGGCCCGCTGGATCCGCCGCTGTGGCCGATGAGCGAGCCCGAGCCGGAGGAGGACCCCTGGGTCGAGGAACGGCTCCGGTTCGGGTGGCGGGACGACTGGCCCGAGGCGTGGGACCACGACGACGGTGCGGTCGTCCCGTTCCCCGGGGCGTCCTGGCGCCCGCCGCCCCGCCCGGCGAACGGCAATCTGCCGTGGTCGGCCGAGGACGACGCGGCTCTCCGCGTGGCGTGGCACGCCGCCGATCCCGATCGTCCTCGCGCGGAGGTGCTTAACGAACTCGCGGGACGCTTCGCGCGCACGCCGGGCGCGGTCTCCGCCCGGCTGTACCGGGTCGGCTGCGATCCGGCGCACCGCGGGACGGCCTGCACGGACCCGGCGGTCCATGGCCCAGGATCCCCGGCGTGACCGACACCCCGCCCGCCGTCGAGCTGCACGTCCACGTCGAGGGCACCCTCGAACCCGAGCTGATCATGGAGCTGGCGGAGCGGAACCGGGTCCCGCTGCCGTACGCCGACCTCGACGACCTGCGTGCCCGCTACGCCTTCGACGACCTCCAGCACTTCCTCGACCTCTACTACGCGAACATGGCGGTCCTGCGCGAGCCCGCGGACTTCGCCGCGATGACCACGGCGTACCTGACGCGGGCCGCCGCGGCGGGCGTGCGGCACGTCGAGCTCTTCGTCGACCCGCAGGCCCACCTCGCCCGGGGCGTGCCCGTCGAGGCGGTGCTCGAGGGCGTCGCGGGCGCGCTCGCCGCCGCGCCGGAGGGCATGACGACGGGGCTCATCCCCTGCTTCCTGCGCGACCGGCCGGCCGCGGAGGCGGGCACGGTGCTGGAGGCACTGCTCGCGAGCGGGACGCCGCTGCTCGGGATCGGGCTGGACTCGGCCGAGCTGGGCCACCCGCCGTCGCTGTTCGCCGACGTCTACGCCCGGGCCCGCGCCGAGGGCCTGCGGCTCGTGGCGCACGCGGGGGAGGAGGGGCCCGCGGCGTACGTGTGGGAGGCCCTGGACCTGCTCGGCGTCGAGCGGGTCGACCACGGCATCCGCAGCCTCGAGGACCCGGCGCTGGTCGCCCGCCTCGTCGAGGAGGCCGTGCCGCTGACGGTCTGCCCGCTGTCGAACGTGCGGCTGCGGTGCGTCGACACGCTCGCCGCGCACCCGCTGCCGGCCATGCTCGACGCCGGGCTCGCGGCCAGCATCCACTCCGACGACCCGGCCTACTTCGGCGGCTACGTCGACGACAACCACCGGGCGGTCGCCGCGGCGCTCGGGCTCGACCGGTCACAGGTCCGGACGCTCGCCGACAACGCCGTCGAGGCCGCGTTCGTCGACGACACGCGCCGGGCCGAGCTGCGGGCGGAGGTGGCGGCCTGGGCTCAGGCCTGAGCGTGGGCCCAGAGCAGGAACGCGGCGGCGTCGTCGAGGTCGGCGAACCCGGCCCCGAGCGCGTCGACGAGCAGGTCGTTCGACCCGCACGCCACCCGGCCGATCGTGTGCCGCCCGCGGTCGACCGGCGGGAGCTCGACGCCGAGCACCGAGGCCACGATCTCCCGCTTGCCCTCGCCGCCCGACCCGCCGTCGACGGTGAGGATCGGCAGGAAGCGCTCCGGGCGGGCGACGGCGAGGACGTGGGTCAGCACCGACTCCCGCGCCCCGCCCATCGCGTGCGGGCTGGTCTGGTCGACGAGGGCGGTGAACCGGTCGGGGAGCGGCGGGTCGTCCGGGGACTGCTCGTCGTCGCCGCTCTCACCGCGCAGCAGGTACTCGATCGCGTCGCGGAAGCGCTGCGAGGCGTCGCGGTCGCCGAGCTTGCGCCACTCCCGGGAGAACGAGGACGTGTTGCCGGACAGGGCCAGCACGTCGGTGGTCACGAAGTCCTTCAGCTGCCCCGGCTCGGCGTGCGGGAGCCCGGCGCGGCTGAACATCAGCTCGTACAGCCGACGGAAGTCCGCGGCGTAGGGGTCGGGGCGCGGCCGCTGCCGGGGCCATGCCGCCTTGAGGGCGGCCAGCCGCTGGAGCGCCTCGCCGGGCACGTCGTCGAGGGTGGGTAAGCGTCGGACGACGGGTGCCGCCGCGGCGGCCGCCGGTGCGGCAGCGCTGCGCGGGGCGCTCGACCGCGGGGTCGTCGTCGCCCGCGGCGCACGGGCCCGCGGTGTCGGGGTCTTCACGGGCTTCGCCACGACCGCGCGCGGTGAGACCGGCCGGGCGCCGTGCATCCAGTGGTGGCCGCACGACGTGCACCGCATCTCGTTGCGGCCGTCGTCCGCCATCCCGACGTACTCCGCTGCTCCGACCTCGCAGCTCGGACACGCCAGCGCCATCAGTCTCCCTCTCGTGGGCGGCCTTGCCGGGCCCCATCTTGCCCGTCCGCGCCCGAGCCCGCGCCCGGCCCCGCCCGGATGTCGCGTGCGGCTCACGCCCGGATGCGCAGGCCCTTCGGGCTGTTGCGGAAGCCGGCCTCGCCCAGCGCCTCGGCGAGCACGCCGTCCATCGCGCTCGATCCGTCGGTGCGCTCGACCGACAGCCCGCCCAGGGACCCGTCCTTCACGGCGGCGGTGAGGGCGGTCGCCGCCTCGGTGAGCCGGTCGCGGTCGTCGGTGAACGACAGCAGCGACTTCCCGCCGCGCTCGACGTAGATCGTCGGCTCCCCGTCGGTGAGCACCACGAGCGCGCCCGCCTTGCGGCCCGGCCGGTGCCCGGTGGTGCCGTCCTGCGCCGCCTTCGTCGGGGGCCACTCCAGGGCCGCGCCCCAGGGCTGGGCCGGGTCGGTCGCGGCGAGGACCAGGGCCTGCTGGCCACGCGCGGAGGCGTCGTCGTCGCGGGAGGTGGCGCGGAGCCGGTCGATCGCGCCCGGCACCGCGAACTGCGCCGCACCGAGCCCCTCGACGACGTAGCCCCGGCGGCAGCGTCCGGACTCCTCCATCGCGCGCAGGACCGGGTAGATGCCGGCGAAGCCCCCGGTGATGCGCTCGGTGTCCAGCGCGCCGCGGGTGAGCACGCCGTGCCGTTCGAGGAACGACTCGGTGCGGGCCTGCGTGCGCCGGGTCGGGTCGGACTCCCGCTCCGGCACCGCCGACCAGCGGCCGGCCACCGTCGGCGGGCCCGTGCGCGACGGCATCTGCGGGCGCCCGACCCGGGCGTACCGGCCGCGCGAGGCCGTCCGGCGCTGCTTGTGGGCGGCCTTGGACCGCCCCCCGCCGCCGGACACGAGCGCCCGGACCGGGGCGAGGGTGTCGTTCGTGGCGTGCCCGGCCCACACGAGATCCCACAGCGCCTCGACCGTCGTCGGGTCGTCGGGGATCGTCTCGCCGGCGTCGCGCAGGATCGTGCCCGCGCGGTCGGAGAGCGTGCGGAAGAACAGCGCGCCGCCGCCGTCGAGGGCCTCGAGCAGCGCCCGGTGCAGCGGCGAGCCGTCCAACCCGTCGTCGGGCTCGGGCAGCATCAGGTCGGCGATGTCAGCCGGTGCGACCGCGAGCCACCCGTCGCCGCCGGAGAGCGTGCCGCAGCCGGTCCACGTCACCTCGCCGGCCGTCGTGAGCTCGTCGAGCAGGGCCGGCGTGTAGCCGGGCAGCCGCGCCGGCAGCACCAGCGACTCCCAGGCGCTCGCGGGCACGGGTGCGCCCGCGAGCTGCTCGATCACGTTCAGCACGTCGTCGGGGCTCGGCGCGCGGCGGCGCCGGCCGCCGATGCCGTGCCAGGACGGGAGGAACCGGCCGAGCGCCGCCGGCTCGACCGGCTCGACCTCCGCCCGCAGCCGGGCCAGCGACCCCCGCCGGATCCGGCGCAGCACCTCGGCGTCGCAGAAGTCGACGCCGCCGTCGGCCGTGCCCGTGTCGCCGGGGATCGGCGGGGCGTCGTTCGGCCGGAGCTCGCCGCGGACCAGCCGGCCCGCGCCGGCCATCCGCTCCAGCACCGACGACACCACGGCCGGGCCGAGCCCGAAGCGCCGCGCGGCGGCCGACGCCGCGAACGGGCCGCGGGTGCGGGCGTACCGGGCGAGGAGGTCGCCCAACGGGTCGGCGACCGGCTCGGTGAACGCCTCGGGCACCCCGACGGGCAGGCCGGCGCCGAGCGCGTCGCGGAGCCGCCCCGCGTCCTCGATGGCCACCCACCGGCGCTCCCCGGCGATCTTCACCCGGATCGCGCGACGTGCGGTCTCCAGCTCCGCGAGCCACTCCTCGCGCACCCCGCGCGTGGCGGCCTCCGCCGTCGTCAGGTCGCCGACGAAACGCAGCAGGTCGGCGGTGCCCTCCACGTCGCGCACGTGGCGTTCCGGGTCGGTGCGCTGCAGGCCCGCCTCGACCTCGGCGAGGACCTCGACGTCGAGGAGTTCGCGGATGGCCTCCGACCCGAGCAGTTCGGCGAGCAGCGTCGAGTCCAGCGAGAGCGCCGCCGCCCGCCGCTCGGCCAGCGGGGCGTCCATCTCGTAGAGGAACATCCCGACGTAGCCGAACATCAGCGTCCGCGCGAACGGCGAGGCCGACGGGGTGGCGACGTCGACCACCTGCACCGCGCGCGAGCGGACGTCGCGCATGAGTTCGACGAGGCCCGGCACGTCGTAGACGTCCTGCAGGCACTCCCGGTAGGTCTCGAGCACCACCGGGAACTGCTCGTACTTCGAGGCGACGCTCATCAACTGGGCGGCCTTCTGCCGCTGCTGCCACAGGGGGGTGCGTCGTGTCGGGTCGCGGCGGGGGAGCAGCAGCGACCGGGCCGCGCACTCGCGGAAGCGGGCGGCGAACAGGGCCGAGCCGCTGACCTCCGCCGTCACCAGCTGGTCGACCTCGTCGGGGTCGAGCAGGACGTCCTCGGCGCCGGGGAGGATCTCCGCGCCCGTGTCGTCGAGGGTGTCGGGCAGCCGCAGCACGATCCCGTCGTCGGCCGAGGCCGCCGAGACCTCGAGGCCGCGCTGCTCCCGGAACCGCGCCGCGATCGCCAGCGCCCACGGGGCGTTGACCTGCGCGCCGAACGGGGAGTGCACCACGATCCGCCAGTCGCCCAGCTCGTCGCGGAACCGCTCGACCACGATCGTGCGGTCGCTCGGGACGTGCCGCGTGGCGTCCCGCTGCTCGCCGAGGTAGCCGACGAGGTTGTCGACCGCCCACGCGTCGAGGCCCGCGGCGGCCGCGCGCTCCCGCGCCGCGGCGTCGTCGGCCCCGGCGATCTCGCGGACGAAGGCGCCGAGCGCCCGGCCCAGCTCGAGCGGCCGGCCGAGGGCGTCGCCCTTCCAGAACGGCATCCGCCCGGGCACGCCGGGAGCGGGCTCGGCGATCACGCGGTCTCGCGTGATGTCGAGGACGCGCCACGTGGTGGACCCGAGCAGGAACGTGTCGCCCGCCCGCGACTCGTAGACCATCTCCTCGTCGAGCTCGCCGACCCGGGAGCCGCCCGTGCCGTTCTCCCCGGAGCCGGGCGTGACGACGGTGTAGAGCCCGCGGTCGGGGATCGTGCCGCCCGAGGTCACCGCGAGACGCTGCGCGCCCGGCCGCCCCGCCAGCTCGTCGGTGACCCGGTCCCACGTGATGCGGGGCCGCAGCTCGCCGAACTCCTCGCTCGGGTAGCGGCCCGCGAGCATGTCGAGCACCGAGGTCATCGCCGAGTCCGGCAGCCCGCTGAAGGGCGCGGCCCGGCGGACGAGCGCCGTGAGGTCGGTCAGTGACCAGTTCTCCATCGCGGTCATCGCGACGACGTGCTGGGCCAGGACGTCGAGCGGGTTGCGCGGGTAGCGCATCGCCTCGATCTTCCCGGCCGCCATCCGCTCCGCCACGACCGCGCACGACACGAGGTCGCCCCGGTACTTCGGGAACACCACGCCCTCGGACACCGCGCCGACCTGGTGGCCCGCGCGCCCGACCCGCTGCAGCCCGCTCGCCACCGACGGCGGCGCCTCCACCTGCACCACGAGGTCGACCGCGCCCATGTCGATGCCGAGCTCCAGGCTCGACGTCGCGACCACGCACGGCAGCTGCCCGGACTTCAGGGCCTCCTCCACGAGCGTGCGCTGCGTGCGGCTCATCGAGCCGTGGTGCGCCCGCGCCACGATCACCTCGGCGGGCTCGGCGACCCCGGACTGCCCGACCGCCTCGGCCGGGAACGGGCCCTTCGTCACCACGGGTTCGTCGTCGGGCGCATCGTCGAGGTCGACCGGCTCGGCCTCGGCCTGCGCCAGGGCCGCCCGCTCCGTGGCGAGCTCGTTGATCCGCGCCGTCAGCCGCTCGGCGAGCCGGCGCGAGTTGGCGAAGACGATCGTGGAGCGGTGCGCCTCCACGAGGTCGAGCACCTTCTCCTGCACCGCGGGCCAGATCGACGCCCGCTGCGCCGCGCCGGCCGCCGACCCCTCGACCTCCTCCTCGACCCCCGGGCCGCTCTGGTTGTCCCCGGCGTCGAGCGCGCTCATGTCCTCGACCGGGACGACCACGCCGACCTGCACGACCTTGGTCGACTCCGGCTGCACCACCCGTACCGGGCGTCCGCCCGCGAGGAAGGTCGACACCTCCTCGACCGGCCGCACGGTCGCCGAGAGCCCGATCCGCTGCGCGGGCGCGTCGAGCAGGGCGTCGAGCCGCTCCAGCGAGAGCGCCAGGTGGGCGCCGCGCTTCGAGGCGAGGACGGCGTGCACCTCGTCGACGATCACCGTGTCGACGCCGCGCAGCGACTCGCGCGCCGCGGAGGTGAGCAGCAGGAACAGCGACTCCGGGGTGGTCACCAGGACGTCGGGCGGGGTCCGGTTGAAGGTGCGCCGCTCGTCGGCCGGGGTGTCGCCGGTGCGGGACCCGACGGTGATGTCGGGCTCCGGCAGGCCGAGCCGATGCGTGGCCTGGCGCAGCCCCGCGAGCGGCGACCGGAGGTTGCGCTGGACGTCGACGGTCAGCGCCTTCATCGGCGACACGTAGAGCACGCGGCAGCGCCGCGTCGGCTCCTCGGGCAGCGGGGCGGACGCGAGCCGGTCGAGCGCCCAGAGGAACGCCGCCAGCGTCTTGCCCGACCCGGTGGGCGCGACGACCAGGGCGTGCTCCCCGTCGGCGACCGCGTCCCACGCACCCGCCTGCGCGGCGGTCGGCTCACCGAAGGCCCCGGTGAACCAGTCCCGCGTGGCGGGGGAGAAGCGGTCGAGAACGGTCACAGCGTCATGCATACCCCGCGGGTCCGACAGTCACCGCCCGCTCACCGTCGCTGGGAGAACCACCAGCGCAGCAGCACCACGAGCGCGGCCACCAGCCCGAGGACCGCGAGCACCGGTCCGAGCCACTCGTAGCCGGCCGGGGTCGGGAGGCCGATCTGGGCATCGAGGACGTCCACGACATCCACGCTACCGATGGACGGGCACCACGAGGCCCGCGTCGCGGGCCAGCAGGGCCAGCTGCGTCCGGTTCTCCAGGTCCAGCTTGGTGAGCGCCGCGGACAGGTAGGTCTTCACCGTCGAGAGCGAGAGCAGCAGTTCGGCGGCGATCCGGGCGTTGCCCCAGCCCTGCCCCACCGCGGCGGCCACCGCCCGCTCCTGCTCGGAGAGCGCCGCGAGCCGCTCGGTCGCCTCCCGCGCGGGGTCCGCCCCGCCGGTGGCCGCGGCGATGACCCGCCGGGCGACGCCCGGGGACAGCGCCGGCTCGCCCCGCGCGGCCCGGCGCACCGCGTCCTCGATCTCGGCCGGGGCCGTGTCCTTGACCAGGTAGCCGACCGCGCCCGCGCGCAGGGCGTCGAGCACGTCGTCGTCGGTCTCGAAGGTGGTCAGCACGAGGACGGCGGGCGCCTGGGCCCGGGCCGCCAGCTCGGCGGTGGCACGGACGCCGTCCACCCGCCGCATCCGCAGGTCCATCAGCACGACGTCGGGGGCGTGCTCGGCCACGGCGGCCGGTACCTCGTCGCCGTCCGCGGCCTCGCCGACCACCTCGAGGTCGTCGGCCCCGCCGAGCATGAGGCGCAGCCCGGACCGGACGAGGGCGTCGTCGTCGACGATCAGGACCGAGATCACGAGGCGACCTCCGCCGCGTGGCGGACCCCGGCGGGCCAGGGGACGCGCACCGCGACGCGGAAGGCGCCGCCGTCGGGACCGCAGGCGAGCACCTCGCCGCCGGCGAGCTCGACGCGTTCGGCGATGCCGACGAGTCCCGTGCCGCCGGGCCCGACGGACACCGACGGCGGCAGCGGGTTGGCGACCACCAGTTCCGCGCCGTCCCCGGCACGACCGCGCAGGCACACCTCCACGGGGCGGCCGGGTGCGTGCCGGGCGGCGTTCGTGAGGGCCTCCTGCGTGATGCGGTAGAGCGTGCGCCCGCACTCGTCGGGGACGGCGGCGGCGCCGCCGACCAGCTCGTCGTGCAGGACGACCTCGGCGCCCGCGGCGCGGACGCCGTCGACGAGCCGGTCGAGGTCGGCGAGCGTGGGCTGGGGCGCGCGCCCGGCGTCGTCGGCGTCGGCGTCCGTGCGCAGGATGCCGAGGATCGTGCGCAGGTCGTTCAGCGCGTCGTGGGCGCCGGCGCGGATGACCTCCAGCGCGTCGTCGATCTCGCCCGGGTCGACCGCCCGACCGCCCCGCCGACGGTGGGCGAGCGCGGCCGCGTGCATGGAGACCAGCGACAGGCGGTGGCCGAGGACGTCGTGCATCTCGCGCGCGATCCGGGTCCGCTCGCCCGTGCGGGCCGCCTCGGCACGCAGGGTGGCCTCGCGCTCGGCCCGACGGGCCCGCTCGACCAGGGACTCGAGCAACTGGGCCCGGGCCCGGACGGCGGCACCGGAGGCGATGACGGCGGCCGAGATGAGTACCGCCCAGCCGAGCGTGCCCCAGGACGTCGAGTCGGGTCGGACGTCGCGGAAGGTCCACTGCATCGGACTCACCGCGAGCGACACGGCGCTGAGCACGGCGGCCAGGGCCCACGGGCGGCGCACGGCGACCGCGAAGGTCGCGACCGCGCCGGCGAGCCACGCGGTGGTGACGGCCAGGCCGATCAGCCCGATCAGGACCGCCACCGCGACCGGGGCCCGCCGCCGCGCCAGGAGCAGCCCGGTCGCCACGAGGCCGCCCGCGAGGTCGATCCACCACCAGGCGGGCGCCTCGCCGGGGAACACCGGGGGCGCCGGGCCGAGCGAGAGCCACACGCCGAGCAGCGCGATCGCGACCGCGCCGCCGTCGAGCAGGCGCGGGTGCAGCGTGGACGTCCTCACGGCCCGGGACGCTAGCGCCGACGACCGACGACGGGCCTCCTCCGAAGGTCGACGACCCGGTGACCGAAGGATGACCCGACCGGGCCCGAACACCCGGGGCGGCCGACCGGCGGATCGCGTGAGGCTGACCGCCATGTCCACCGAGACGTCCACGACCGAGGCGCCGCCACCCGCCGTCCGGAGCGCCGTCCCGCCCCTCGCACCCGCCGCCGGCATCGTGGCCGGGCTGGTCGGCGTGGTCCACCTCGTGCTGTCGGTCCCGGACGGCCGGTGGTTCGACGAGGTCCTCATGCTCGCCATCGGGCGGCACCACCTCGACTGGGGCTCGGCCGACCAGCCGCCGGTC
Organism: Actinomycetospora sp. CA-084318; assembly: GCF_050955885.1. Taxonomy (NCBI): domain Bacteria; kingdom Bacillati; phylum Actinomycetota; class Actinomycetes; order Pseudonocardiales; family Pseudonocardiaceae; genus Actinomycetospora; species Actinomycetospora sp. CA-084318. The sequence continues at coordinate 4,226,790 of NZ_CP192098.1, read as the reverse complement.
GCGCCGCTGCTCGCCGCGGCGGCCGACGCGATCGCGCCCGACCAGCAGTGGCTGATGCGGCTGCCGGCGGTCCTCGCGACCGCCGGCGCCGTCCTGATCGCGGCCCTGATCGCGCGGGAGCTCGGGGGTGACCGGCGGGCGCAGACGCTCACCGCGCTCGCCCAGGCGACGGGCATCTTCGCCACGGTCTTCGGCCACTGGCTGACGCCCTACGCGCTGGAGCCGGTGCAGTGGCTCGCGATCGGCTGGCTGCTCGTGCGGTGGGTGCGCGTCCGCGACGACCGCCTGCTCGTCGTCCTCGGCCTCGTCGTCGGGATCGCGGCGCAGACCAAGTTCCAGGTCATGCTGCTGTGCGCGGTGCTCCTGGTGGCCGTGGCCGTGTGCGGCCCGCGGGCGTTGCTCCGCCGTCCGCTGCTGTGGGTGGGGGCGCTGGTCGCCGCGGCGATCGCCGCGCCGACGCTGGTCTGGCAGGCCGTGCACGGGTGGCCGCAGCTCGCGATGGGCCCGATCGTCGCGGCGGAGGCCGAGTCCCTCTACGGCGGCCGGGCCGGGGTGGCGGTCCAGATGCTCGTCGGGGCCGGCCTGCTCGGCGCCGTGCTCGTCGCCCACGGCCTCGTCCGGGTACTGCGGGACCCCGACCTGCGTTTCCTCGGGGTGACCGTGGTGGTCCTCGTCGCCTTCTTCCTCGTCACGGCGGGCCGGCCCTACTACGTCGCAGGGCTCTACGGACTGCTCGCCGCGGCGGGTGCGGTGGGCCTGCAGCGCCGCCGCGAGGCGGGCCGCACCCGGTGGCGCCGGGTCGCGTGGCCCGCGGCGGTGCTGAGCGTGGCCCTGGCCGGCGCCGTCCTGCACCTGTCGGTGCAGATGTCGAATCCGGCGGTGCCCGAGCGGCTCGCGGTCGGCACGGCGGCGGCGTACGAGGCCCTCCCGGCGCCGGTGCGCGACCGGACGGCGATCGTCGGCGGCTCCTACATCTACGCGGCCTACGTCGACGCGTACTCCGCGCGCCTCGGCACCCCGCAGGCCTTCTCGCTCAACCGCAGCTACGGGTACTTCTCGCCGCCGCCCGAGGACCTCGACGCGGCCCTCTACGTCGGCCCGGACCCGGCCGCGCTGCGCGGGTCGTTCGCGCAGGTCCGGCCGGTCGCGTCCATCGACGGGCAGGGCGCCGTCGGTCTCACGGGCGAGGACGTCGGGACCCCGGTCTGGCTGCTCACCGGCCGCCAGGAGCCGTGGGCGGCGATCTGGGACCGCGAGCGGAGCCTCGTCGTCTCCTGAGGTCCCGACGACGGGTGGGGTCGGGTCGGCGGGGCGGGCGCACCTACCCTCGCAGGCGTGCGTCTGACCCACTTCCGGCAGCTGATGGAGGACGAGTTCGGCGCCGTGCGCGCCTCCTCGATCGCCCGGGACCACGTGTTCTCCGCCCTCGCCGGGCGGACGGTGGAGCAGGCGCTGGAGGAGGGCGAGGAACCGCGCGAGGTCTGGCGGGCGGTGTGCGCCGAGTTCGACGTGCCGGTGTCGCGGCGATGAGACCACCCGGGACCGTCCGGCGTGTCCCCCTCCTGGATCGAACACGTGTTCGTCTAGTCTGAACGCCGGAGGCGGTCGTCCACACCGGCACCGGCCGCCCGAGTTGTCCACAGCCGAAGACCTGCTCGTGCGACGTTGTCGGACCCCTGTCCTACCGTCGCCGCCGTAGACCACACCCGTCCCGAGGGGGAACCCGGAATGCCTCAGGCCCCGGATCGCGACAAGGCGCTCGAGCTCGCCCTGGCGCAGATCGACAAGCAGTTCGGCAAGGGCTCGGTGATGCGGCTGGGCGACGAGGGTCGCGCCCCGATCAGCGTCATCCCCACCGGCTCCATCGCCCTGGACGTCGCGCTCGGCGTCGGCGGGCTGCCGCGCGGCCGCGTCGTCGAGATCTACGGCCCGGAGTCGTCCGGGAAGACGACCGTCACGCTGCACGCGGTCGCCCAGGCGCAGGCCCAGGGCGGCGTCGCGGCGTTCATCGACGCCGAGCACGCGCTCGACCCGGAGTACGCCAAGGCGCTCGGCGTCGACACCGACGCCCTCCTGGTCGCGCAGCCGGACACCGGCGAGCAGGCGCTCGAGATCATGGACATGCTGATCCGCTCGAACGCGCTCGACATCATCGTCGTCGACTCCGTCGCCGCGCTCGTGCCCCGTGCCGAGATCGAGGGCGACATGGGCGACAGCCACGTCGGTCTGCAGGCCCGCCTGATGAGCCAGGCGCTGCGCAAGATCACCGGTGCGCTGAACCACTCCGGCACCACGGCGATCTTCATCAACCAGCTGCGCGAGAAGGTCGGCGTCATGTTCGGCTCGCCGGAGACCACCACCGGTGGCCGCGCGCTGAAGTTCTACTCGTCGGTGCGGCTGGACATCCGGCGGATCGAGACGCTCAAGGACGGCACCGACGCGGTCGGCAACCGGACGCGCGTCAAGGTCGTGAAGAACAAGGTCGCCCCGCCGTTCAAGCAGGCCGAGTTCGACATGATCTACGGCCAGGGCATCTCCAAGGAGGGCTCGCTGATCGACGTCGGCGTCGAGCAGGGCTTCGTCCGCAAGTCCGGTGCCTGGTACACCTACGACGGCGACCAGCTCGGCCAGGGCAAGGAGAACGCCCGGAAGTTTCTGCGGGAGAACCCGGACGTCGCGGGCGAGATCGAGAAGCGGATCAAGGAGAAGCTCGGGATCGGGCCGAAGCTCGACGCCGACGAGACCCAGCCGGCGCCGGCCCCGGTCGACTTCTGATGGCCCTCGGGCAGCGGCCGCGGCGCCGCGCCCGGGAGGAACCGGAGCGGGAGGGCCCGCCCGAGCCGCCCGCCGACCCCGAGTCGGTGGCCCGCACGATCTGCCTGAACCTGCTCACCACCCGGGCCCGCACGCGGGCCGAGCTGGCCACCGAGCTGGCCCGGCGGGACGTCGACGACGACGTGGCCGCCGTGGTGCTCGACCGGCTCGAGGAGGTGCGCCTGCTCGACGACACCGCGTTCGCCGAGCAGTGGGTCGACTCCCGGCACCGCCATCGTGGGCTCGGCCGTCGCGCGCTCTCGCAGGAGCTGCGCCGCAAAGGGGTCGACGCGGAGACCACGAGCGCCGCGGTCGCCGAGCTCGACCCGGAGTCGGAGCGGGCCAAGGCCGTCGAGCTCGTCCGCCGCCGACTGCGCTCCCTCGACCGCGTCGAGCCCGAGGCCGCGGCCCGGCGACTGGTCGGCATGCTCGCCCGGAAGGGCTACGGGGCAGGCCTGGCCTACGAGGTGGTCCGCACCGAAATGGCGGGCCGCGGCGCGGAGCTCGACGACACGGTTCCCGACGACGAGGCCCTCTGACGACGGGCGATGACGCTCCGCCACCGACCAGGTGACGGGGATCACGACAACATCACCTGTGACCCGGACGACAGCCGGGAATGCCTCGTCGTAGTGTGCTGCGCACCACATGGCGTGACGCCGTGCCCAGGTGCTCCCCACCGCCACGGGGACGCGGCACCGGTCGTCACCCGAGCCCCGTCGACGAGGACCGGTGCGAGTGACCACCACAGCGCACGACCCCGGAGCGCCATCGGCCGACAACCCCGGCCGCGCGGACATCCGGGCCCGAACCCTCCGCCGCGACCGCTGGTGGCTGGCGCCGCTGGTGAACGCCCTCGGACTGGCCACGTTCGTCGTGTACGCGACGATCCGGTCCTTCTGGGGATCGGCGTACTACGTGCCGGACTACCACTACCTCTCGCCGTTCTACTCGCCCTGCTTCTCGGCGAGCTGCGTGCCGGGGTCGAGCCACTTCGGCACGTTCCTGCCGGAGTTCCCGCCGTGGCTCCCGCTGGCGCTGCTGTCGCTGCCGTTCCTGCTCGGCTTCCGGCTCACCTGCTACTACTACCGGAAGTCGTACTACCGGGCGTTCTGGATGTCGCCGCCGGCCTGCGCGGTCTCCGAGCCGCACGGCAAGTACACCGGTGAGACCCGGTTCCCGCTGATCCTGCAGAACGCGCACCGCTACTTCTTCTACGTCGCGTTCCTGATCTCGTTGATCAACACCTACGACATGGTGGTCGCGTTCCAGAGCGACGCCCCCGACGGCTCGAGCCGGTTCGGGATCGGGCTCGGCAACATCATCCTGCTGGTCAACGTGATCGGGCTGTGGCTCTACACGCTGTCCTGCCACTCCTGCCGACACATCACCGGCGGGCGGCTCAAGCACTTCTCCCGCCACCCGGTGCGCTACCGGATCTGGACCGGGGTCTCGGCGCTGAACACGCGGCACATGCTCTTCGCGTGGATCACGATCGGGACGCTGATCCTCACCGACCTCTACATCATGCTCGTCGCGAGCGGCACCATCTCCGACCTGAGGATCGTGAACTGATGGCCGAGAGCACCACTCCGGACGGCGTCCACCACACCTACGACGTCCTCGTCATCGGCGCCGGCGGCGCGGGTCTGCGCGCGGCGATCGAGGCCCGGATGCGGGGCAAGCGGGTCGCGATCCTGTCGAAGTCGCTGTTCGGCAAGGCGCACACGGTCATGGCCGAGGGCGGCATCGCCGCGTCGATGGGGAACGCGAACCCCCACGACAACTGGGAGGTCCACTACCGGGACACCATGCGCGGCGGGAAGTTCCTCAACAACTGGCGCATGGCCGAACTGCACGCCAAGGAGGCGCCGCAGCGCGTCTGGGAACTCGAGACCTACGGTGCGCTGTTCGACCGCACGCCCGAGGGCAAGATCAGCCAGCGCAACTTCGGCGGGCACCAGTTCCCGCGCCTCGCGCACGTCGGCGACCGCACCGGCCTCGAGCTGATCCGCACCCTGCAGCAGAAGATCGTCTCGCTGCAGCAGGAGGACCACGCCCGCACCGGGGACTACGAGTCCGACCTGAAGGTCTTCCACGAGTTCACCGTCACCGAGCTGTTCAAGGACGGCGACCGCATCGCCGGCGCCTTCGGCTACCGCCGCCCGACGGGGGAGTATCTCTGCTTCCACGCCCCCGCGGTCGTGCTCGCGACCGGCGGGATCGGCAAGTCGTTCAAGGTCACCAGCAACTCCTGGGAGTACACCGGTGACGGCCACGCCCTCGCGCTCCGCGCCGGGGCCCGCCTGATCAACATGGAGTTCGTCCAGTTCCACCCCACGGGGATGGTCTGGCCGCCCAGCGTGAAGGGCATCCTCGTCACCGAGTCCGTCCGCGGCGACGGCGGCGTCCTCAAGAACTCCGAGGGCGAGCGGTTCATGTTCCGCTACATCCCCGACGTGTTCCGCGAGCAGTACGCGACCAGCGAGGACGAGGGTGACCGCTGGTACGAGGACGCGGACAACAACCGCCGTCCGCCGGAACTGCTGCCGCGCGACGAGGTGGCCCGGGCGATCAACAACGAGGTCAAGGAGGGCCGCGGTTCCCCGGCGGGCGGGGTGTACCTCGACATCGCCAGCCGCCGCTCCACCGAGTTCATCCGCAAGCGCCTGCCGTCGATGTACCACCAGTTCAAGGAGCTGGCCGACGTCGACATCACCAGCGAGCCGATGGAGGTCGGCCCGACCTGCCACTACGTGATGGGCGGCGTCGAGGTCGACCCGGACTCGGCGGCCACGGTCGTCCCCGGGCTCTTCGCGGCCGGTGAGGTCGCGGGCGGGATGCACGGGTCCAACCGCCTGGGCGGCAACTCGCTGTCCGACCTGCTCGTCTTCGGCTGCCGTGCCGGGGCGGGGGCCGCCGACTACCTCGACGGCCTGACGGGCACGCCCGCCGTCACCGACGCGGCCGTCGACGCCGCGCTCGCCGAGTCGGAGAAGCCGTTCGCGGTCCGCGGCGAGGAGAACGCCTACACGCTGCACCAGGAGTTGCAGCAGACGATGAACGACCTCGTCGGCATCATCCGGCGGGCCGACGAGATGGAGATGGCGCTCAAGCGGCTCGCCGAGTTGCGCGACCGCATCCCGCGGGTGGGGGTCTCCGGCGGTCGGGCCTACAACCCGGGCTGGCACCTCGCGATGGACCTGCGCAACATGCTCATGGTCAGCCAGTGCATCGCGATGGCGGCCCTGGAGCGGCAGGAGAGCCGCGGCGGCCACACCCGCGACGACTACCCGGCGATGGACGAGAACTGGCGGCGCGAGCTGCTCAACTGCTCGCTCGTCGACGGCCCCGAGGGCCCGCAGGTGGAGCTGAACCACCAGCCCCAGCCGGCGATGCGGTCCGACCTGTTCGACCTCTTCGAGCTCGACGAGCTCAAGAAGTACTACACCGGCGACGAGCTCGGCGGACACCGCGCGGATCGGGGGATGTGAGCCATGGGTTACCGGGCGAAGTTCGAGGTCTGGCGCGGCGACTCCTCCGGCGAGGGGACGCTGCAGCCCTACGAGGTGGACGTCAACGAGGGCGAGGTCGTCCTCGACATCGTGCACCGGCTGCAGGCGACCCAGGCGGGCGACCTGGCGGTGCGCTGGAACTGCAAGGCCGGCAAGTGCGGCAGCTGCTCGGCCGAGATCAACGGCCGCCCGCGGCTGATGTGCATGACCCGGATGTCGACGTTCGACGAGCACGAGACCGTCACGATCACGCCCCTGCGGACGTTCCCGGTGATCCGGGACCTCGTCACCGACGTCGACTTCAACTACGTCAAGGCGCGCGAGATCCCGTCCTTCGCGCCGCCGGAGGACCTGGCGCCGGGCGAGTACCGGATGAGCCAGCTCGACGTGGAGCGGCCGCAGGAGTTCCGCAAGTGCATCGAGTGCTACCTGTGTCAGAACACCTGTCACGCGGTGCGCGACCACGAGGAGAACAAGGAGGAGTTCGCCGGTCCGCGCTACCTGATGCGGGTCTCCGAGCTCGACATGCACCCCCTCGACGTCCGTGACCGCAAGGACGCGGCCCAGGAGGACCACGGCCTCGGCTACTGCAACATCACCAAGTGCTGCACCGAGGTCTGCCCCGAGCACATCAAGATCACCGACAACGCGCTCATCCCGATGAAGGAACGCGTGGTCGACACGAAGTACGACCCGCTGGTCTGGCTCGGCCGGAAGATCTTCAAGCGCGAGGACCTGGAGGCGAAGCACGCCACCGGTCGGCGCTCGCTCGACGACGCCGGCCCGGACAACGGCTCGCCGCTGCCGGCCGACTCGATCGGCCCGGTCGGGCACTGAGCCGGGTTCCCGACGGCGGGGCGCACCGCGCCCGCCGTCGGGCGCGCCGTCACCGCCGGACGGTGTAGTGCAGGTGCAGGACCCGGTCGCCCTGCACGACCCGGTCGGCGTCGCCGAGCAGCACGGTCCCCGTGTGGCTCCCGAAGAAGCGCACGCCCTCCCCGAGGACGACCGGGGCGACGTCCATCGCGACCTCGTCGACGAGCCCTGCCGCGAAGGCCTGGCCGCCCACGTCGCCGGCGGTGACACAGACGAGCCCGTCCTCCCCGGCGAGGTCCTTGGCGTGCGTGATGCCGGCCTCGACGGTGTCCGCGACGTGGAACGGGGCGTCGGGGTGCGCGGCTCGCCACGGGACGGGCAGGGGCCGGTGGGTGACGACGACCAGCTGGTCGCCGGCCGCCGGGCGGCCGTCCCACCCGTTCGTCGTGTCGAACAGGTGGCGCCCGATGACGGTCACGTCGATGGCGTCCCAGAACGGCTGGACGTAGCCGGCCGAGGCCGCCGAGACCGAGAAGCGCCAGTCGCTGGGCCGGGCGACCACCTCCGTGTCGCCGTGGCCGTACCAGTCGAACAGCGGTCCGACCGAGTCGTCCGGCCGGGCGATGAACCCGTCCACCGAGACGACCGCCTGCATCACGACGCGAGCCATCGACGGTCTCCCTCGATCACGGGATCAGTAGTTCGATTTCCGAGATTGACAGTCCTACTACAGGACTGTCGTCCTGTCACCCTCGACGCGCACGCCGTCGTCCTGCGAGGCTGATCGCACCGGTGCCGGAGGGGAGGTCGCGTGGTCGACGATCCCGCGCCGAAGATCGGACCGGACGGCCGCCTGCTGTGGTCCCGCTCGGAGGACCTGACCGGCTTCGAGGCGCTGATGTGGCGCGTCGAGGCCGATCCCCGCATGCGCTCCACAGTGCTCGTCGTGGAGACGCTGGACCGCGACCCCGACTGGCCGCGGATGGTGGCGGCGACCGACTGGGCCTCGCGGGTGGCGCCGCGGCTGCGGGAACGCATCGTCACGCCGTTCCTCGGGGCCGGCACCCCGTACTGGGCGGTCGACCCGTACTTCGACCTGCACTACCACCTGCGGCGGCTCCGGCTGCCCGACGGCGCCGAGACCACGGACCTGCTCGAGCTGGCGGAGCAGATCGCGATGACCCCGCTCGACCCGGCCCGGCCGCTGTGGGAGGCGACCGTGGTCTCCGGGCTGCCCGACGGCGGGGCCGCGCTGCTGTTCAAGCTCAGCCACGTGCTCTCCGACGGGATGGGGCTCACGCAACTCCTGGCCGGGCTGCACTCCCGCACGCGGGAGCCAACGCCGGACAAGCCCCAGCCGCCCGCGCCCGTCCTGGAGCCCGGCGGGCTGGGGCGGGACCTCCTCCGGCAGGTCACCACGGACCTCGCTCTCGCCGGAGGCGCCGTGCGGGGCCTGCTGGGGGCGACGTTCACCCGGCCCGACCGGGCGGTGCGCGACGCGGCGGCGTACGTGGCCTCGGCGGTGCGGGTCCTCTCGCCGCCGCCCGCCCCGCCGCTGCCGGTCCTCGCGGAGCGGAGCCCGTCGTGGCGGTTCCGGACGCTCGATGTGCCCCTCGACCGTCTCCGCGCGGCCGGCCGGGCGGGGGAGGGGTCGGTCAACAGCGCCTTCGTCGCCGCGCTCCTGGGCGCCTTCCGGCGCTACAGCGCCCGGTGCGGTGATCCGCTGCCGGCGGACCGGCTCATGCCCGTGACCATGCCGATCTCGGTCCGCAGCGCGGACGACGAGCCGGGCGGCAACCGGTTCGCGCCCGCCCGGCTGTCGGCGCCGGTGGGCCTGCCGGACCCGGCTGCCCGGATCGCCGACGTGCACCGCCGGGTGCGGGCCGCCCGCGACGAGCCGGCCCTGGACAGCGTCGAGCTGGTCACGCCCGTGCTGGCCCGGGTGCCGGGGGCCCTCGTCACCCGGCTCGGCGGCGCCACCACGGGGGGCAACGACCTGCAGGCGAGCAGCGTCCCCGGGCTGCCGGGCGACTACTTCCTCGCCGGGGCCCGCATCCGCCGCGCGTACCCCTTCGCGCCGCTGCCGGGGTGCGCCGCGATGATCGCGATGCTCACCCACGGCGACGTCTGCTGCGTCGCGGCGAACCTCGACGCGGCGGCGATCACCGACCTCGCGGGCTTCGAGCAGGACCTCGCCGACGGGTTCGACGAGGTCCTGGCCCTGGCCCGGTGATCAGACGGCCCCGTCGGCCACCGCGACGGGCGCCGGGGACGTCCGGCGCGTGCGCCGCTCCAGGTAGTTCGCCAGCAGGGTGAGCAGCAGGCACAGCGTGATGTAGACGATCGCCACCACGATCGCGACCGGCAGCAGCGGTCGGCCGAGCTGCCCGGACGAGCCGAGCACGCGGGCCTGGTAGAGCAGCTCGGGGTAGAGGATGAGGAACCCGAGCGCGGAGTCCTTGAGCAGCACCACGAGCTGGCTCACGATCGTCGGCAGCATCGACCGCACCGCCTGCGGCAGCAGCACGAACCGCATGACGGCGGACTTGCGCATGCCCAGCGCGTACGCCGCCTCCGACTGCCCGCGCGGCACCGCCTGCACCCCGGACCGGAAGATCTCCGCGAGCACCGACCCGTTGTAGAGGGTGAGCGCCACGACCACGGCGGTGAACGTCGAGACGGTGACGCCGACCGAGGGCATGCCGAAGTAGAAGATGAACATGAGCACCACGAGCGGCACGGCCCGGAAGAACTCGACGATCCCGGTGGACACCCCGCGCAGCCAGGCGTGGTCGGAGAGCCGGCCGAGCGCGAAGACCGCGCCGAACACCAGGGCCAGCACCGCACCGGCCGCGAAGGCCCGCAGCGTGTTGACCAGTCCCTCGAGCAGGGCGAGCTGGATGTTCTCGTAGAGGATCCAGTCCCACTTGCTCCCGTCGAACTGGCCGGTGGCGGCCAGCCGGACGATCACGAAGGCGAGCAGCGCGGCGACCACGATCACCGCGACGACGCCGAGCACCCCGTTGCGGGCGCGGGCCTTCGGGCCGGGGACGTCGAACAGGACGGCGGTGGGAGCGCTCATCGGGCACCTGCCTTGACCGCACCGCCCGAGGAGGCCGACCAGCGGCGTTCCAGCGAGCGCTGCAGCAACGTCAGAGGGGTGATCAGGATGACGAAGCCGAGGGCGACCCACAGCAGGCCGATCAGCGTGGAGTAGCCGCGCTCGGAGAGGACCTGGTAGATGCCGCCCGCCTCCACGACCGAGAAGCCGGCGGCCACGGTGGTGTTCTTGAGCAGCGCGATCTGCACGCTCGTCAGCGGTGGCACCACCGCGCGGATCGCCTGCGGGAGGATGATCAGCGTCAGGGACTGGCCGAACCCGAGACCGAGCGCCCGGGCGGCCTCGGCCTGGCCGGGCGGCACCGTCGTGATCCCGGCGCGCACCGTCTCGCACACGAACGCCGCGGTGTAGAGCGACAGCGAGACCACGGCCAGCGTGAAGAAGCTCAGGTCGGCGATCTCGAGCAGCGGGAAGCCGAACGCGAAGAAGAAGAACACCAGCGTCAGCGGCGTGTTCCGCAGCAGGGTCACGTAGGCGGTGCCCGCGGCCCGCATGGCCGGGACGGGGCTCACCCGCATCGCGGCGAGCACCGTGCCGAGGACGAGCGAGGCGATCGCGGACAGGACGAAGAGCTCGACGGTGCCCAGGAACCGGGTGCCGAACTCACCGAGGTTGTCGATCAGGACGTTCATCGAGGTCTCCCCTGGACGCGGCAGGGCCCGGCTCGCACCGGGCCCTGCCGCACGCGATCAGTACCGCTGGATGGCCGGCGGGGTGGCCGGCGTGCCGGACTTGCCGAGGGTGGCGTCGTAGATGCGCTGCCACGTCCCGTCGGTCTCGGCCTGCTGGATCAGGTCGTTCACCTTGTTGCGGAAGGCCACGTCGTCGCGCGGGACGCCGACGCCGTAGGGCTCCTGGGAGAAGACCTGCCCGACGACCTTGAGCTGCTGCGGGTCCTGCGCGGCGAAGCCCTTGAGGATGGCGTCGTCGGTGGTGACGGCGTCGACCTGGCGGGCGATCAGCTGGTTCACGCACTGCGAGTAGGTCTGGAACTCGACCACGTTCTCGGGCTGGGTCAGGTTCTGCTGCCGGACCCGCTGGATCGGCGTGGAGCCGGTGACCGAGCAGACCTTCTTGCCCATCAGGGTCTGCGGCCCGGTGATCGAGGTGTCGTCGGCGCGCACGAGCAGGTCCTGGCCGGCCTGGTAGTACGGCCCGGCGAAGCCGACGCGCTGCTTGCGGTTGTCGTTGATCGTGTAGGTGCCGACGTAGTAGTCGACGTCGCCGCGCGAGATCGCGTCCTCGCGGGCGGCCGACGGGACGACGACGTAGTCGATGCGGTCGGGCGAGACGCCCAGGCCGGCCGCGATCATGCGGCCCATCTCGATGTCGAAGCCGGTGTACTGGCCGGTGGTCGGGTCCTGCACGCCGAGACCGGGCTGGTCGTTCTTGACGCCCATCTTGACGCGACCGGCCTGCTGGATCTTCGCGAAGGTCGCCGAGCCCGGGACCTGCACGTTCTGGGCGACCGGGTAGGTGAGCTGCTCGCTCGGGGCCTGCCCCGGCACCCCCTCGCGCCCACAACCGGCGAGCACGAGGGCCGCGAGGGCCACCAGGATGACGCTGACGCGCCTCATGAACACTCCTTAGTGGGTGAGGATCTTGCCGAGGAAGTCGCGCGCCCGCTCCGAGGAGGGGCGCTGGAAGAAGGCGTCGGGGGTGGAGTCCTCGACGATCTCGCCGTCGGCCATGAACACGACGCGGTGCGCCGCGCGGCGGGCGAAGCCCATCTCGTGGGTGACCACGACCATCGTCATGCCGTCCCGGGCGAGGTCGGACATCACCTCGACGACCTCGCCGACCATCTCCGGGTCCAGCGCCGAGGTCGGCTCGTCGAAGAGCATGACCTTCGGGTCCATCGCGAGCGCCCGGGCGATCGCGACGCGCTGCTGCTGCCCGCCCGAGAGCTGGGCGGGGTACTTCGACGCCTGGTTCCCGATGCCGACGCGGTCGAGCAGGGTCTTGGCCCGGTTCTCCGCCTCGCCCTTGGACACCTTGCGCACCCGGGTCGGCGCGAGGGTGACGTTCTCCAGGATCGTCTTGTGGGCGAACAGGTTGAACTGCTGGAACACCATGCCCACGTCGCTGCGCAGCGCCGCGAGGTCGCGGCCCTCCGCCGGCAGCTCCTTGCCGTCGATCTCGACGACGCCGCCGTCGATCGGCTCCAGCCGGTTGATCGCCCGGCACAGCGTCGACTTGCCGGAGCCGGACGGCCCCAGCACGACGACGACCTCGCCGCCGGCGATCTCCAGATCGATGTCCCGCAGCACGTGGAGGTCACCGAAGTGCTTGTTGACCCCGGCGAGACGCACCATCGGTGTCATCAGTGGTCCTCCTCACATCGACCCGACGGCGGGGAACCCTGCCGGGGGATGGACAGGGCGAGAAGGGGTCTTGAGGAAGACTTAGGGTTGTCTTGACATGACCGAAACGAGGTGACGCGGGTGCGCATCCTGCTGGTGGAGGACGACGACCGTGTCGCCGCCGCGCTGCGGACGGCGCTCGCCCGCCAGCAGATCGAGGTCACCCGCCTCGCTTCCGGGCGGGACGTCGTCGCCCACCTCCCGGGCGTCGACGTGGTCCTGCTCGACCTCGGCCTGCCCGACGTCGACGGCATCGACGTGTGCCGCCGCATCCGCGACGCGGGGGACACGCCGGTGATCGTCGTGAGCGCCCGCGGCGAGGTCGACGACCGCATCCTCGGCCTGCACTCCGGCGCCGACGACTACCTGGTCAAGCCCTACGACGCCGGCGAGCTGCTCGCCCGCATCCACACCGTGCTGCGGCGCCGCCGCCCGGAGCCTGCCGCGGACGTCGTCGAGCTGGGCTCCGGGCTCGTCGTCGACCTCGCCCGGCGCGAGGTCCGCGACGGCGGCGCGCCGGTCGCCCTCTCCCGCAAGGAGTTCGCGGTGCTCGCGCAGCTGGCCCGGGCGGACGGCGCGGTCTGCACCCGCGACCGCATCGTCGCCGAGGTCTGGGGCCGCACCTGGCCGGGCGCGAACCGCACCCTGGACGTCCACGTGGCCACGCTGCGCACGAAACTGGGCCGCCCGGACGTCGTGTCCACCGTCCGCGGGGTGGGCTACCGGCTGAGTCGGCCGTAGCCGATGCGCACCCGCCTGCTCGTCGTGGTGTCGGTGCTCGTCGTCGCGGTGGTGCTCGGCCTCGGGGTCCCGCTCGCGATGGCCGCCGCGTCGGCGTCCACCGCGGAGATGTTCACCGACCGCCTCGGCGACACCACCCGCTTCGCGGCGCTGGCCCAACGGCCGGTCACCGACTCCGACACCGCCGCTCTGGGCACCGAGCTGGCCCGCTACGACGCGCTCTACGACGCCCCGGCCGCCGTCCTCGACCGGCAGGGCGAGGTCCTCGTCGCCTCCCGGCCGTTCCTCGCGACGAGCCTCGCCGCCGCCGACGCGCAGGCCCGGATCCCCCTGGCCCTGGCGGGCCGGCGCTCACCGACCCCCGAGACCATCTGGCCCTGGGACAGCCGCCCGCTCCTGCTCGCGGAGCCGGTCCTCGTGGGCGGGGAGGTCCGGGGAGCCGCCGTCACGATCTCGCCGACCGGCGACGTCCGTCGCTCGGTGCTCCTCGTCTGGGGCCTCCTCGCCGCCGCCGGCGCCGTCGCGCTCGTGGTCGGCGCGCTCGCCGCGCTGCCGATGGTCCGCTGGATCCTGTCGCCGGTCGAGGAGCTCGACGCCGGGACCGCCCGCGTGGCGGCGGCGGTCCGCGCGGGCCGCCCGGCCGAGCCGATCGGCGGCGACCACGGGCCGCCGGAGCTGCGCCGTCTCACCCGCGACTTCGACGCGATGGCCGCGACCGTCTCCGCCACGCTCGAGGCGCAGCGCTCCTTCGTCGCCGACGCCGGGCACCAGCTGCGCAACCCGCTGACCGCCCTGCGGCTCCGGTTGGCCACGCACGCCGAGGACCTCGCCGACGCGCCGGTCCCGGTCGAGGTCCGCGAGGGTCCCGGCGCCGCGCTCGAGGAGATCGACCGGCTCACCGAGGTGCTCGACGCCCTGCTCGCCCTCGCGCGCACCGAGGGACGGGTGGCGCCGCCGGTGGAGGTCGGGCTGGACCGGGTCCTGGACGAGCGGGTGGAGACCTGGTCGGTGCTCGCCGAGTTCGAGGGGCTCGAGCTCCGGCGCGCCGGCGCGCGGGGCCTCGTCGTGCACTCGGACCCCGTGACGGTGACGACGGTCCTCGACGCCGTGCTGGACAACGCCGTCAAGTACTCGCCCCCGGGCTCGGCCGTGGAGCTGACGACGGCGCGGGTGGAGGGCACCGTCGAGGTCGCCGTCCGCGACCACGGCCCGGGCCTGGACCCCGACGAGCTCGGCCGCGCCACGGAGCGGTTCTGGCGCAAGTCCGGGCACGACGGCGGGTCCGGGCTCGGCCTGGCGATCGCCGCGCGCGGGGCCGAGCGGGCGGGCGCCGCGCTCTCGCTCGAACTCCCCGACGACGGCGGGCTCCGGGTCGTCCTGCGCTGGCCGCCGGTCGGTCCGGCGTGGGTCAGTACGGCTTGAGCGCCCGGTAGGCCTCCGCGGCCCCGGCGTGCAGCGCCACCGGCTGCGTCCCGATCGCGGTGCGCGGGTCGACGCTGCGGCCCGCGGGGTCGGCGGCGACGAGCGCGTCGACCCGGTCGAGCAGCACGCGGGTCAGGCCCCGTGCGGTGGTGTCCGCCATCGCCGCGGTCACCAGCAGGACGTTGCGCACGGCCACCGTCGTCACCGGCTCCGGGATCCCGTAGGTGCGGGCGGGCACCGTCGTGACGTCGTAGACCGGATAGGCGCGGCGCAGCGCGTCGACCTCCGCGGTGAGGTCCAGCAGCCGCAGCGGCACCGACCGCGCCAGGTCCTCGACC
Organism: Actinomycetospora sp. CA-084318; assembly: GCF_050955885.1. Lineage (NCBI taxonomy): Bacteria > Bacillati > Actinomycetota > Actinomycetes > Pseudonocardiales > Pseudonocardiaceae > Actinomycetospora > Actinomycetospora sp. CA-084318. Next base: position 4,211,660 of record NZ_CP192098.1, on the reverse strand, counting down.
CCCGCCGTCGGGACCCCGCCGGACCAGAAGAACGCGTCGATCCGGCCCTCGCGCAGCGCGGTGATCGAGTCCCCGAGCCCGAGCTGGACCGCGGCGAGGCCGGTCTCGGGGAAGAGCCCGACCGTGGCGAGCAGGCGCGGTGCGATGACCAGCACGCCGGAGTTCGGCGCGCCGACCGAGACGCGCCGGCCCCGCAGGTCGGCGAGGCGCCGGACGTCGGAGGCGGCGGGGACGACGACGTGGATCGCGTCGTCGTGCACCCGGGCGAGGGCCTGCAGCGGGCGGTCGGGACGCGCGCCGTCGACCGCCCCGTCCGCGGCGACGTCGAGCGCGCAGAAGGCGACGTCGGCGAGCCCGGACGCCAGCATCCCGACGTTGTCCACCGAGCCCTGGCTGTCGAGCAACGTCGTCCGGGCGCCGAGGTCGGTGCGCCAGACGTCGACCAGCGCGCTGCCGAGCCGGTGGTAGACCCCGGCCGGGTTGCCGCTCGCGAGAGCCACGGGGACGCCCGACCCGTCCCGGGCGCACGCCGCCACGCCGAGGGTCAACGCCCCGGCGCCGAGCAGCACCGCACGCCGACCGACCACGGGGACATCCTCCCAGTCGGCGGGCCTACCCTGGGACACGATGTCCGAGAGAACCCCCGTCGCTCCGCTCGCCCCGCGGACCTTCGCCATCCGCACCCACGGGTGCCAGATGAACGTGCACGACTCCGAGCGCCTGGCCGGCGTCCTCGTCGAGGCGGGCTGGGAGCCGGCGCCCGACGGGCAGGCCGTCGAGGACGCCGACCTCGTCGTGTTCAACACCTGCGCGGTGCGCGAGAACGCCGACAACAAGCTCTACGGCCAGCTCGGACGCCTCGCCCCGGTGAAGGCCGCGCGTCCCGACCAGCAGATCGCCGTCGGCGGCTGCCTCGCCCAGAAGGACCGCTCCACGGTGACGGCGCGGGCGCCGTGGGTCGACGTCGTGTTCGGCACGCACAACGTCGGGTCGCTGCCGGCGCTGCTCGAGCGCGCCCGGCACAACGGCGAGGCGCAGGTGGAGATCCTCGAGTCGCTCGAGACGTTCCCCTCGCACCTGCCGGCCCGGCGCGACTCGGCCTACTCGGGCTGGGTGTCGATCTCGGTCGGCTGCAACAACACCTGCACGTTCTGCATCGTCCCGTCGCTGCGCGGCAAGGAGGTCGACCGGCGCCCGGGCGAGATCCTGGGCGAGGTCGAGGCGCTGGTCGCCGAGGGCGTCCTCGAGGTGACCCTCCTCGGGCAGAACGTCAACGCGTACGGGGTGGACTTTGACGACCGGGCCACCGGGCGGACGGCCTTCGCCGACCTGCTGCGGGCCTGCGGCGACGTCGAGGGCCTCGAGCGGGTCCGCTTCACGAGCCCGCACCCGCGGGACTTCACCTCCGACGTGATCGCCGCGATGGCGGAGACGCCGAACGTCTGCCCGCAGCTGCACATGCCGCTGCAGTCCGGCTCGGACCGGGTGCTGCGCGCGATGCGCCGCTCCTACCGGGCGCGGCGCTACCTCGACATCGTCGCCGAGGTCCGGGAGGCGATGCCCGACGCGGCGCTGACCACCGACATCATCGTCGGCTTCCCGGGGGAGACCGAGGAGGACTTCGTCGAGACCCTGCGGGTCGTCGAGGAGTCCCGGTTCGCGCAGGCGTTCACCTTCCAGTACTCGCCGCGCCCGGGGACCCCGGCGGCGACGCTGCCCGACCAGGTGCCCAAGGCCGTCGTCCAGGAGCGCTACGAGCGGCTGGTCGCGCTGCAGGAGGAGATGTCCCTCGCGGGCAACCGGGAGCAGGTCGGGCGCGAGCTCGAGCTGCTCGTGGCCACCGGCGAGGGGCGCAAGGACGCGGCGACGCGCCGCATGTCCGGCCGGGCCCGCGACGGTCGGCTCGTGCACTTCACCCCTACCGGCGTCGACGGAGACGGAGCGCAGCGGAGCTCGACCGCGTCGAGCAGCCCGATCCGGCCGGGCGATGTCGTCACCGTCCGGGCCACCTACGGCGCGCCGCACCACGTCGTCGCGGACGGCGACGTGCTCACCCACCGCCGCACGCGGGCCGGGGACGCGCACGAGGCCGGGACGCGCCCGACGACGCCGCGCGTCGGGTTGGGCCTGCCCGCCATGGGGAAGCCGGAACCGTTGCCGGCCGCAGCCGGATGCACCGTCGGGAGCCACGCGTGAACCCCTTCGACAGCGACACCGAGACCGAGCGGACCGAGCCCGCCCGCCCGTCGATCTCCCGCGAGGTCGACTTCGGGCCCAAGGTCCTCGTCGTCGCCATCGCGATCTTCGTCCTGCTCGTCGCCGCGATCCTGCGCTGGACCGCAGCCGGGGCGACCGGGTGGCAGGTCGTCTCCGGCGACCCGGGCGTCACCGCGCTCCCGCGCCTGTTCTCGGTCCTCGCGCTTGTGTTCGGCGTCGGCCTCTCGGTCGCGTCGGTGATGACGCGGCGCTGGGTCCTCGTCTTCGTCACGGCCGCCGGGTGCGCCGTCACCTCGGTGACCGGCGTGTGGGCGGTGTGGTCGCAGAACACCGTGCCCGGCGGCGGGCCGGGGTTCGGCCTGGTCCTCGCCCTGCTCGCGATGGTGGTCCTCACCGGTCGCTGGGCCGGGTGGGCCTTCTCCCGGACCTGACCGTCCCCTAGAGCTCCATCGTCGAGCCCATCACCACGGTGCGCGCCACCGGCAGCTTGAACGAGCTGGCCGGGGAGGCCGCGTTGTGCGCCAGCCCGACGAACAGACGCTTGCGCCACGCGGGCAGCCCCGGGGCGTCGCCGCGCTCGATCATCACTCGCGAGATGTAGTAGTAGGCGGTCTCCGGGTCCGCTCCCTCGAGCTCGGGCGAGAGCCCGCACGCCAGGCGGAGGACGTCCGGCACGTTCTGCCGGTCCTGGAACCCGAAGCGCGCGCGGACGTGGACGACACCGTCGTGGGAGTGCTCGAGGTCGTCGACGGTCACGCGCTCCTCCCGTGGGACGTGCGGGACGTCGACCGCCTCCAGGGAGACGATCACGACCCGTTCGTGCAGCACGTGGTTGAACTCCACGTTCGCGCGCAGGGCCAGCGGCGCCGTCTCGTTGGTGGGGTGCGGGAAGACCGCCGTGCCCGGGACCCGGGGGACGTCCTGGAGGTCGTCGAGGAACTCCCGCAGCGGGCCCTCGAGCGAGGTGCGGCGCTGGGTGATCACCCGGCGCCCGCTCTGCCACGTCGTCATCACGACGACGACGATCACCGCCACCAGCAGGGGGAGCCAGCCGCCGGACACGATCTTGACCACGTTGGCGCCGAAGTAGAGCAGCTCGATGACCCCGAAGAGCACGCCGAGCCCGGCCACCTGCCACCACGCCCACCGCCAGGCGGTCCGCGCGTGGATCAGGAACAGCGTGGTCGAGATCAGCAGGGTGCCGGTGACGGCGAGCCCGTAGGCGGTGGCGAGGCTCGACGAGGACCGGAAGGTGGCGACGAGGATCAGCACGCCGCCGAAGAGCAGCCAGTTCACGGCGGGGACGTAGATCTGCCCGCTCTCGCGCGTGGAGGTGTGGAGCACGGTCAGCCGCGGGAGGTAGCCGAGCCGCATCGCCTGCAGCGACACCGAGTACGCCCCGGAGATGACGGCCTGCGAGGCGATGACGGTGGCCGCGGTCGCCAGCACGATCAGCGGGATCCGGGCCCAGCCCGGCGCGAGCAGGTAGAAGGGGCTCGAGATCGCCGACGGGTCGTGCAGGACCAGGGCGCCCTGGCCCAGGTAGTTCACGATCAGGGCGGGGAGGACGACGTAGAACCACGCGAGGCGGATGGGGCGGCGGCCGAAGTGGCCCATGTCGGCGTAGAGCGCCTCGGCGCCGGTGATCGACAGCACGACCGCGCCCATCGCGATGAACGCCGTGTACGGGTGGTCGGCGATGAACTCGACGATCCAGGTCGGCGAGAGACCGACCAGCACGTCCGGGTGCTCGACGATGTGCGGCACCCCGAGGACCGCCAGCACCACGAACCACACGGCCATCACGGGCCCGAACAGGCGCCCGACCCGGGCGGTGCCGCCCCGCTGCACGACGAACAGCGCCGCCAGGATGACCGCGCCGATCGGGAGGACCGCCTCGGCGAGCTCGGGCCGCACCACCTCGACGCCCTCGACGGCGGAGAGCACCGAGATCGCCGGCGTGATCAGCGAGTCGCCGTAGAACAGGGCCGCCCCGAGGACACCGAGGCCGATCGCGAAGGTCGCCGCCCGCCCCTGCAGCGCGCTGCGCACCAGCGCGGCGAGCGCCATCACCCCGCCCTCGCCGTCGTTGTCGGCGCGCAGCATGAACACGACGTACTTGATCGTCACGACGATCAGCACGGACCAGAAGATCAGCGAGATGACGCCGTACACGTCGCCCGGGGTGGGGCTGACCGCGCCGTCGTCGATCGAGAACACCGTCTGCATCGCGTAGAGCGGGCTCGTGCCGATGTCGCCGAACACGACGCCGAGGGCGCCGAGGGCGAGCCCTGCCGCACCCGACCGACCGCGGGTCGCCGGGTGGTCCGCGCCCGTCGAGCGCCCGCGCGGGGTGGCGACGGTGTCGCCCGCCTCTGTCATGGTCGACAGTCTGCTCCGCCCCGCCGATGGCCGGGTGATCGAACCCCGGAACGTGGGTTGACGCGGGGTCCGGCGATTCCTACCGTGCCCGGATGGTCGGGGACGAGGGGCGGCCGACCGTCGACGTGAAGCGCACGCTCGCCGTCGCGGGCGCCATGTTCCTCATGGCGATGTCGGCGGCCGGCCCCGGCTTCATCTCCCAGACCGGGACGTTCACGGCGCAGTACGGCGCGTCGTTCGCCGCGGCCATCGTCGCGAGCGTGCTGGTCGACATCGCGATCCAGCTCAACGTCTGGCGCATCGTCGGGCTCTCCGGGATGCGCGCCCAGGACCTGGCCAACCAGGTGCTCCCGTACTCCGGGCACGTGCTCGCGTTCCTCGTGGTGCTCGGAGGGCTCGTGTTCGGCATCGGCAACATCAGCGCCGCCGGGCTCGGGCTGTACGACACGTTCGGCCTCGACATCCGGCTCGGCGCGGTGCTCAGCGCGGTCCTCGCGATCGTGATCTTCAACTACCGGGCGCTGGAGGGGACGATCGACCGGGCGGTGCTCGTGCTCGGGGTGCTCAAGATCGGCCTGATCGCGGTGGTCGCGGTGGTCACCGGGCCGCCCGTCGGCGAGGCGGCCCTGCGCACCGTCGCCCCGGTCGGCCTCGACTTCCTGCCGATCCTCACGCTCATCGGCGGCACCGTCGGCGGCTACATCACCTACGCGGGCGCGCACCGCCTCATCGAGTCCGGCACCACCGGGCCCGAGCACCTGCGCACGATCAGTCGCGGCTCGGTGAACGGCATCCTCGTCACCGGCGTACTCCGGATCCTGCTGTTCCTGGGCATCCTCGGCGCGGTCGCGGCCGGCGCGCGGCTCTCCTCGACCGACCCGGCCGGCTCCGCCTTCGAGTTCGCCCTCGGCCCGGTCGGGCTGCAACTGTTCGGCATCGTGCTCTGGACGGCGGGCATGACCTCGACGATCGGCGCCTCGTTCACCTCGGCGACCTTCCTGCGGACGCTCGCCGGGGTGGTCGACCGGCGGTTCAACCTGACGATCTCGGCGTTCATCACGATCTGCACCGTGGCGTTCCTGCTGCTCGGGCAGACCCCCTCGGCGCTGCTCGTGTTCGCCGGCGCCTTCAACGGGCTGATCCTGCCGTTCGGCCTGGCGATCCTGCTCTGGATCGGCTGGCGGCGCCGCGACCTGCTCGCCGGCCTGCGCCAGCCGGTGTGGCTGCTGCTGGTCGGGTTCGCCGCGTTCGTGTTCACCGTCGTGGCGAGCGTGCAGTCGCTGGCCAAGCTGCCCACCATCTTCGGGTGATGCGCACCCGACCCTGCGGGGACACCGGCCTGCTCGTCGAGCTCGACTCGCTCGACGAGGTGTTGGCCCTGCACGCGGATCTGGCCGCCGACCCGCCGTCCGGCACGGTGGACCTCGTGCCGGCGGCGCGCACGGTGCTCGTCCGCGTCGCCGCCGCGGCCGACCTGCCGGGGGTGGACGCCGACGTGCTGGCCCGGACGCCGGCGCCCGCGTCCGGGCGGGACGGCGACACCGTCGAGCTCGCCGTGACCTACGACGGCGAGGACCTCGACGCGGTCGCGGAGCACACGGGGCTCGACCCGGAGGGGGTCGTCACGGCGCACACCGGGCAGACCTGGACGGTCGCCTTCGCCGGCTTCACCCCCGGCTTCGGCTACCTCGTCGGCGCCGACGAACGGCTCCACGTGCCGCGCCGGGAGTCCTCGCGCACGCGCGTCCCCGCCGGGGCGGTCGGCCTCGCGGGGGAGTTCAGCGGCGTCTACCCGCGCGAGTCCCCGGGCGGGTGGCAGCTGATCGGGCGCACCGACCACGTGCTCTGGGACCTCGACCGCGACCCGCCCGCCGTGCTGCGCCCCGGCACCCGCGTCCGGTTCGTGCGCGCATGATCACCGTCCTCGCCACCGGCCCGCAGACCACCGTGCAGGACGTCCGCGGGCGGCCCGGCCGCGCCGACCTCGGCGTCGGGGTCTCCGGCGCCGCCGACCGCCGCGCCCTGGCGCTGGCCAACCGCCTCGTCGGGAACCACGGGGACGCCGCCGGCCTGGAGATCACGCTCGGGGGCTTCGCCGGCTCCTTCCCGACGACGTGCGTGGTCGCGCTGACGGGCGCCCCCGCCCCGGCGACGATCGACGGCCGGGCGGCGGACCTGCACCGACCCGTCGTCGTGCCGGCCGGGGCGGAGCTGCGGCTCGGGACCCCGCCGACCGGTCTGCGCACGTACCTCGCCGTGCGCGGCGGGATCGCGGTGGCGCCGGTGCTGGGCAGCCGGGCGACCGACGTCGTCGCGGGGCTCGGACCCGCCGTCGTCGCCGAGGGCGACGAGCTGCCGGTCGGGTCGCCACCCACGCACCCCGTGCCCGCGGTCGACCTCGCGCCGCCACCGCGGGCGGACGGGACGTTGCGGGTCGTCCTCGGCCCACGCGCGGACTGGTTCGCCGACCCGGGACTGCTCCTGCGGCACCCGTGGACCGTCACCGACGACCTCAACCGCGTCGGGTTCCGCCTGGACGGCCCGGAGCTGGCGCGGGCCGAGGCGTTCGCGGGCGTGGAGCTGCCCAGCGAGGGCGTGATCCGCGGGAGCGTGCAGGTCCCGCCGTCGGGTCGGCCCACGGTGTTCCTCGCCGACCACCCGATCACCGGGGGCTATCCGGTGATCGCCGTCGTAGTGGACGCCGACACCGACGCGGCGGGACAGCTGCGGCCGGGGGAGCAGGTGCGGTTCCGGCGGGCGGCCGAACCGCTCCCGGGCGCCCGACCGAACCGAGGGACGTGACCGACGACGGCGGGCGACCCCTGGACGCCCGGGAGCAGGACGAGTTCGAGGCGATCCTCGTCGGCTACCGCCGCACCGCCCGGCGTCCCGGCGATGCCCCCGCGCCCGGCGCGGTGGTCCTGGTGCTCGTCGGTGCGCTGCTGGTCGCGGTCGCGACCGCACTGCTCCCGGCCCCGCTCAACCTGTGGGCCCCCGTCGCCGTGCTGGCCCTGGTGGCGGGGCTGGCCCTGCTGCGCGGAGTGGCGGAGACCTCTCGACGTTAGCTCCGGGGTTCCCGGGGTAGCCCTTCCACCGAGGAACCTCGTCCGTCGTCCGGTGGCCACCGGCGTCGGCTCCCACGCACCCGACGCGGAGACGACCGTCTCCCCGCCACCACAGGAGCGGCTGACCCGTGACCTCTGCGATCTTCTTCGGCTCGATCTCGACGGTGGTGGACACCTCCGAGCTGCAGCGCAAGGCCTTCAACCGGGCCTTCGCCGAGCACGACCTCGACTGGGAGTGGAGCCGCGAGGACTACCTCGCGATGCTCGAGAGCAACGGTGGGGCCCAGCGGGTCGCGGACTTCGCGGCCCAGCACGGCCAGTCGGTCGACGCCGACGCGGTCCACGCGACGAAGTCGCGCATCTTCCAGGAGTCGCTCGCCACCGAGCAGACCGCTCCGCGTCCCGGCGTCCTCGACGTCGTGCGCGGGGCGAAGGAGTCCGGCCTGAAGCTGGGCCTCGTCACGACCACGAGCCGGGACAACGTGCGCGCGCTCCTGGACGCGCTCGAGCCCGACATCCGGTCCGCGGACTTCGACGTCATCGAGGACACCTCGCGGGTGCAGAACGTCAAGCCCGACCCGGAGGTCTACCGCACGGCGCTGCGCGAGACCGGCCTCGAGCCCGGCGACGTCGTCGCCATCGAGGACAACGTGGGCGGCGTCGCCGCCGCCAAGGGCGCCGGCATCACCACGGTCGCCTTCCCGAACGCCAACACCGCGGGCCACGACTTCTCGGCGGCCGACACGCGCGTGGACGAGCTGAACCTCGCCGAGCTGCGCGCGCTCGCGTAGCCCCTCCTCCTCCCTCCCACCCGACCGGCCCGGCGTCGCCGTGCCGTGAGTCCGGCCTGCCCCCAGGAGCCCAGACCATGGTCGCCCCTCAGCCCACCCTCACCAGCACCGAGACCGCGTTCCACGTCGAGGCGTACGAGAAGATCGACTACTCGCTCGTCTACGTCGACGGCGTCTTCGACCCCGCGAACACCCAGCTCGCCGACACCTACCGGCCCTACGGCCGCGCCCTGATGGTCGTGGACCGCACCGTCCACGACCTGTACGGCGAGCAGATGCGCGCCTACTTCGACCACCACGGCCTCGAGCTCACGACGTTCCCGATCATCATCCGGGAGCCGGACAAGACGCTGCGGACCGTCGAGCGGATCGTCGACGCGTTCGGCGACTTCGGCCTGAACCGCACCGAGCCGGTCCTCGTGGTCGGCGGCGGGCTGATGACCGACGTGACCGGCACCGCGTGCTCGCTCTTCCGCCGCTCCACGCCCTACATCCGCATCCCCACCACGCTGATCGGGCTGATCGACGCGAGCGTGGCGATCAAGGTCGCGGTCAACCACGGCAAGAACAAGAACCGCCTCGGGTCGTTCCACGCCTCGCAGCAGGTCATCCTCGACTTCTCCTTCCTGAAGACGCTGCCGGTGGACCAGGTCCGCAACGGGATGGCGGAGCTGGTCAAGATCTCCACGGTCGGCAACTCCGACATCTTCGAGCTGCTCGAGAAGTACGGCGAGGACCTCCTCCACACCCGCTTCGGGCACCTCGACGGCACGCCGGAGCTCCGCGAGATCGCGCACCGGCTCACCTACGACGCGATCCGCACGATGCTCGAGCTGGAGGTCCCGAACCTCTGGGAGCTCGACCTCGACCGCGTCATCGCGTTCGGGCACACCTGGAGCCCGACCATCGAGCTGACGCCCGACCCGCCCTACTTCCACGGGCACGCGATCTCGATCGACATGGCGCTCTCGACGACGCTCGCCGAGCGCCGCGGGTACATCTCGGTCAACGAGCGCGACCGCATCTTCTGGCTGATGAGCCGCATCGGGCTCACTCTGACCAGCCCGTACCTCACCCCGGAGCTGCTGGCGAAGGCCACCGACTCGATCACCCAGACCCGCAACGGCCAGCTGCGCGCGGCGGTCCCGCGGCCGATCGGGACCTGCTACTTCATCAACGACCTCACCGCCGACGAGCTCGCCGAGACGGTCGAGACGCACGACCAGGTCGTGCGGTCCTACCCGCGTCAGGGCGAGGGTGAGGACATGTTCGTGGTGCCGGAGCAGGCGTGAGGACCGCTCCGGGCGCCGCCCGCCCGGTCACGCCCGCGTCGATCCTCGCCGCCCGTCTCGACGACCTCGTCGAGCGGGCGGCCGGGACCGGGTTGGAGGACGAGCTGCGGGCGGCGCGGGACCTCGCGGTCGGGCTCGACCCCTACGTCGAGTCGATGACGTCGCCGGCGTCGGAGGCGTTGGACCGCCTGGCGACGGCCACCGCGGAGTTCGACTGGCGCGACGCCGCGGGGTCGCTCGAGCAGGAGATGCTCTCCGGGCACGTCGAGGGACGGTTCCTCGCGATGCTCGCGCACGCCACGCGCGCCCGGCGGGTGCTCGAGGTCGGGATGTTCACCGGCTACTCGGCGCTCGCCCTGGCGGAGGCCCTTCCCGACGACGGCTCGGTGGTCGCCCTCGAGATCGACCCGGAGGTGGCGGCCTTCGCCCGGGAGCAGTTCGCCGGGTCGGCGGCCGGGCGGCGGATCGACGTCAGGGTCGGCCCGGCCGGCGAGACGCTGGCCGCACTGGCCGGGCAGGCGTTCGACCTCGTCTTCATCGACGCCGACAAGGCCGGCTACGCCGACTACCTGGAGACGATCCTGACGACGGGTCTGCTCGCCCCGCGCGGGCTCGTCGCGGTCGACAACACGCTCATGCAGGGACAGCCGTGGGCGGGGCCGGACACGGTGAACGGCCGGGCCATCGCCGACTTCAACGCCGTGGTCGCGGCCGACCCCCGCGTCGAGCAGGTCGTGGTGCCGCTGCGCGACGGCATCACCCTCATCAGGGCGCTCTGATGCACCGCGTCGCGCGCAGCCTCGGCATGCAGGCGCTGCTGGCGGCGGCGCTCCCGGCGAACCTGGCCGTGACCGCGGGGGCACTGCTGTACTCGGCGGTCGTCGGGAAGCCCGCGCGGGAGCGGCCGGACCGGCCGCGCACCGTGCTGGTCAGCGGCGGGAAGATGACGAAGGCGCTCGCGCTCGCGCGCGCGTTCCACGCGGCGGGCCACCGGGTCGTGCTCGTCGAGGCGGCGCGGTACCGGTGGACCGGACACCGGTTCTCCGGCGCGGTCGACGCGTTCCACGTGGTGCCGCCGCCGTCCGACCCGGGCTACGCCCAGGCGCTGGTCGACGTGGTGCGGGCCGAGGGCGTGGACGTCTACGTGCCCGTGTGCAGCCCGGCGTCCAGCTGGTACGACGCGCTGGCCAAGCCCCTGCTCGAGCAGTACTGCGAGGTGGTGCACGGCGACGCCGACGACATCGGCACCGTCGACGACAAGGGCGCGTTCGCCGCGGCCGCCGCCGACCTGGGGCTGCCGGTGCCGGACACGCACCGGGTGACCTCGGCCGACGAGGTCGCGGCGTTCGACTTCCCGCCGGGGAAGACGTACGTGCTGAAGTCGATCCCGTACGACTCGGTGAACCGGCTCGACCTCACGCCGTTGCCCCGCGGGTCGGTGGCGGAGACGCGGGCGTTCGCGGCGTCGAAGCCGATGTCGGCCGAGCGGCCGTGGATCCTGCAGGAGTTCGTGCGCGGGACGGAGTACTGCACGCACGGCACCGCCCGCGACGGGGTGCTCACGGTGTACTGCTGCTGCGCGTCGTCGGCGTTCCAGCTCAACTACGACCACGTCGACGTCCCCGCGATCGAGGAGTGGGTGACGCGCTTCGTCGCCGACCGGAAGCTCACGGGGCAGTACTCGTTCGACTTCATCGTCGGCGAGGACGGTGCGGTCCGGGCGATCGAGTGCAACCCGCGCACGCACTCCGCGATCACGATGTTCTACGACCAGGAACCGGAGCTCTCGCGGGCGTACCTGTCCGACGACGCCGGCGGGACGCTGCGCCCGACTCCGGAGAGCCGGCCCACCTACTGGCTCTATCAGGAGCTGTGGCGGCTGCTGTCCGATCCGGCGTCGGTGGGGGAGCGGCTGCGGACGCTGTGGGAGGGGACCGACGCGATCTTCTCGGTGCACGACCCGTTGCCCTTCCTGCTGGTCCACCACCTGCAGATCCCGTCGTTGCTCATCGAGAACCTGCTCGCGGGGCGGGACTGGGTGAAGATCGACGTCAACATCGGCAAGCTCGTGGAGCCGGGCGGTGACTAGAACGCTGCACCTGGTGGGGTCGCCCACCGACGAGTTCTTCGCCGACCTGTCGAGGCTCTACGCGCGGGGGGCGCTGTCCGCCGTCGGAGGTCCCGACGACGCCGTCGCGCACGTCTCGCCGGACGGTCGGTGGCGCTTCCCGCGCGACCTGTCGCCGGAGGCGCTCGAGGCGGCGCCACCGGTCGACCTGGCGGGCGCGGTGGGGCACCTGACCGCCCTCGCGCCCGACGTGATGATCCCGCAGATGTTCTGCCCGGCCGGGATGACCGCGTACCGAGGGCTGTTCGACGTGCTCGGGGTGCCCTACGTCGGCAACCCGCCCGAGGTGATGGCGGCGTCGATGGTGAAGCCGCGGGCGAACGCGCTGGTGGCCGCCGCGGGCGTCGACGTGCCGGAGTCGGAGGTCCTCGCGCCGGGGGAGCCGCCTTCGTTGCCCCCGCCCGTCGTCGTGAAGCCCGCGGACGCGGACAACTCGGTCGGGACGACGCTCGTGCGCGCGGCCGGGCAGTATCCGGAGGCGCTCGCGGCGGCGTTCGAGCACTCGTCGTCGGCGCTGGTGCAGACGTTCGTGCCGGCGGGCCGGGAGGTGCGCTGCGGGGTGCTCGATCTTGGGCGGGGCCTGGAGTGCCTGCCGCTCGAGGAGTACCCGGTGGGCGACCTCGCGCCGATCCGCGGGGAGGCCGACAAGCTCGCGCGGTCGGACTCGGGGGAGCTCGGGCTGGTCGCCAAGGGCGAGGGGCGGGCCTGGATCGTCGATCCGTCCGACCCGGTGGTCGACGCCGTCTGGGAGGCGTCGCGGCGCTGCTACGCGGCGCTGGGGTGCCGGGACTACGGGCTGTTCGACTTCCGGATCGACCCGGACGGCCGCCCGTGGTTCCTGGAGGCGGGCCCGTACTGCTCGTTCAGCCCGTCGAGCGTGGTGGCGACGATGGCCGCGGCCGGCGGGATCGAGCTGCCGACGTTGTTCTCCGATCTGGTGGCGCGCGCCGTCGCGCGGGGGTGACACTGCGGGCCGTGATCAGGCCGCTGGCGTTGGGCGTCGTGCGCCGGGGTGACGACCTCCTCCTGCTCGAGGGGCACGATGCCGTCCGCGGGCTGACCTTCTACCGGCCCCTCGGTGGCGGCATCGAGTTCGGGGAGCTGTCCGAGCAGGCGCTGCGCCGGGAGTTCCGCGAGGAGCTCGGGGTGGAGCTGACGGACGTCGCGCGCCTCGGGGTGCTCGAGAACATCTTCGAGTTCGAGGGCGTGCCGGGCCACGAGATCGCGGTGCTGTACTCGGCGTCGATCGCCGATCCGGCCTTCTACGAGCGCGCCGACCCGGGGCCGATCCTGGACGAGGGCACACCGGTGCGCTGGTTGCCGCTGCGCGACGTGGTCGCGGGCCGGGCGGTGCTGTACCCGACGGGTCTGCTCGAGCTGCTCCCTGTTCGGTAGGGCGGGTCGTCGTCGTCCTCGTCGGTGTGTGCGGGCGGGCTGGTGCGTCGGGCGGGGCGGCGGGCGAGGAGGTATTCGACGGTGGCGAGGGCGGCGGCGGTGATGCGGCCGTCGGGGGTGGGTCTGGGGGTGTAGTCCGCGGTGGTCGGCGCGGGCTCGTCGGTGGGTGGCTCGTGGTGGGTGGGGAGCGGGTCGGGCAGGGGTCGGACGACGCGGCTGCGAGTGCGGTGGACGGTGCCGGTGGGGTCGGTGATCTCGAAGTGGCCGGGGCGGGGTTGGTGGTAGGTCCAGCCGCGGCGGTGCTTGGCGGCGTGGTGGGCGGGGCAGAGGTTGGCCAGGACGTCGGCGTGGGTGCGGCCGCCGTGGTGCCAGTCGAGGGTGTGGTCGTGTTCGCAGCGGCGGGCGAGCACGGTGCAGCCGGGGGCGACGCAGACGGGGTCGCGGGCGTCGATCCAGCGGGCGAGGGCGGCGCGGGGCAGGCGGCGGTGGGCGTCGCGGGTGGTGGTGGCGGGGTGCTCGTCGGGTGGGGCGTCGCGGGAGCGGCGGTAGGCGGCGAGCAGGTCGGCCAGCCACGGGTCGCGTTCTGCCGTGTCGTGGAGGGTGTCGAGCAGGGCCTCGGGGGCGATGATCTCGACGGTGCGTCGGTGGTGTCGGGGGTCGCGGCGGGCGTCGGGTGGGGCGCGGTGGGCGAGCAGGTGGGTGAGTCGGCCGTGGTCGTCGTGGACCAGGACGTGCCAGCGGGCGGCGCCGAGGTCGGTGGCGCGGCGGCGGGCGATCTCGGGGAGGGTGCCGCCGAGGCCGGGGAGTTCGGCGGGTCGTTCGTCGTGTCCGAGCAGGGTCGACAGTCGCATCCGGAGCGCGACCGCGGTCGGGTGCGGGAGCACCTCGGGTGACGAGCCGGCGCCGGATCCGTCGCCTCGCTCGTGGCCGTCACTCCGGGCGCTGCCATCCGGGGCGTTGCCATCCGGGGCGCTGCCATCCGGGGCGCTGCTGAGGTCGTCGCGCAAACCCTCGTCCGGCCCGTCGTCAGGCCCGTCGTCAGGCCCTCCATCGGGTCCCTCGTCGAGGTCGACGGGACCGTCGCCAGGGCCGTCCGGACCGTCCGGCCCGTCGTCTGGTCCGTCGCCGTCGTCGTCGCCGTCGCCGTCGCCGGGACCGTCCGGGCCCTCCGGCCCGTCGTCGGGTCCATCGTCGGTCCGGTCGTCGGGGTCGTCGTCGTCCGATCCGTTGTCCGGGTCGCCGTGGGCGGGACCGGCTCCGCCGCATTCGGCGACGATCGCCTCGATCACCGCGGGATCGTCGAACCCGGCCAGGGTGCCGTCGAGCAACCGGGCGAAGATCCGCGCGCCGATGAACCCGACCCCCAGATCGACCCCGAGGAACGCCAACCGCCCCTGCGCCTCGACCGCCAGCGCATCGATGTGCGCCTTCGCGTCCTGCGCCAGATCCGGGCGCAGGTCATAGCCACACAGGTCCACCGCCCCCGACGGCGCGGTCCGCGTCGCCACCCGCGCCCGCGCCACCGCCGCCGCCAGCCGCCCCGCCGCCCACGCCGGGTCCAGGGCGCGGGCGACCTCGAGGATCCGTTCCCGCAACGCCTGATACGCCAGACCGGGCGCCTCGGGCAGCACGATCCGCACCACCTCGGCGACCTGCTCGTCCTCCAGCCCCTCGGTCGCGGAGTCGAAGATGTCGGCCTTGCGTTCCTCCAACACCCCCGCATACATCGCCTCCCCGAGGGCGGGCTGCGCGTCGAGCACGAAACACGCCAACCCGTAGCGCGCCGACGCCGTGACCGCCGACCACCCCAGGCTCGCCGCCGCCGCCTTCGGGGCGAACCCGTCATCGAGGACCCGACGACACTCGTCGGCCCGCGACCGGCAGGTCTGGCGCAGCGCATCCAGGAACACCACGTCGTCGTGGTTGCGCTGCCGGAACGCCGCCCGCATCCACGCCGCCACCTGCTGACCCGGCAGGCCCGCCACGTCAACCTCGGCCAACGCGGCCGCGAGCCCCGGACCAGCAGGGATCCCCACGAACGGGTCCCCTCCCGGAGCCTCGACACCCACCACCGCTGCCATGATTCGAACACTAGTACGAGGGTCCGACAACCACGGCCGGTTCGAGATCACCCGCCCTCCGGGTCCTGGCCATGTGCGGCGCGGCCGCCGTCGACCGGGAGGACAGCCCCCGAGACGAAGGACGACGCGTTGGAGATCAGGAAGGCGACGACGTCGGCCACCTCCGACCCGCGGCCGATGCGGCCGAGCGGCTGCAGGGCGGCGATCTGGCGGTCGAAGTCCTCCGGATCCGCCAGGCCGGCGCGGTGCGCGGCCGAGCGTTCGGTCTCCACGGACCCGAGGGCCACGGCGTTCACCCGGATCCCCTCCGGCCCGTGATCCACCGCAGCCGCCCGCACCAGGCCCTCGACCGCCGCCTTCGCGGTGGCGTACGGCAGCGCGCCGCGGACCGCGCGCTGTGCCTGGTGGCTCGAGACCGTGACGACCGAGCCGCCCCGGCCCGTCGTCCGGAAGTGGCGGACGGCGACCGAGGTCCCGACGACGGCCGGGGCGAGGTTCGCGTGGACGAGATCGAGGACCGGGCCCGGCCCGTCGAGAAGGGTCGCGTCGCGGAAGATCGCGGCGTTGTTGACCCACCCGACGAGTGGGGCGTGCCGCTCGGCGAGCGTCGCCGCCTCGCGCATGGCCTCCTCGTCGGCAGCATCCGCGGCGAGGGTGATCCCGTCGGACCACGCGAGCGCGTCCGCGTCCAGATCGACGGCGACGACGGTGTGGTCGACGGCGAGCCGCGCGGCGACCGCGCGCCCCACGCCACGGCCTGCTCCGGTGACGACGACGGAGGTCATGGATCGACGATGTCAGACCCCCCGGGCATGGTGGCGCCATGCTCGAGCATCCAGTCCTGCGTCAGACCGTCCTCGATGCCGTGGACGCACGCGGCATCGCGGAGTTCTACCGGCGGCTCCTCGGGCTGCGCTACCGGATCGGGGACGAGCCGCCGACGGACGGCGGCCCCGATCGACAGGCGCGGGACTGGCTCGCCCTGCGCGACGACCGCGGGATGCCGGTGCTGGCCGTCCAGCCCGTCGCGAGCCTCCCGCCCGTCGACTGGCCCGGCGGGCACCAGCGGGTGCACCTCGACCTGACGGTGCCGACCACCGAGGACCTGGAGCACCAGCACCGCCGCACCCTGGACCTGGGCGCGACGCTGCTGCTCGACCGGTCCGACGACGAGCACGAACCGCTCTACGTCTACGCCGACCCGGCCGGGCACCCGTTCTGCATCTTCGTCGCACCCGGCACGCCGGATGACGGCCACTAGCCCGTCGCGCGCTCCGCGGCGGCCAGCCACTCCCGCCACGTCGAGGCCTGCTGCTCGGCCTCCTTGGCGCGGCGCTCGTCCCCGGCGGCCCGGGCCTTCGCGGCCTGGGCCTCGTAGGCCTCCACCCGCTCCCGGAACTGCCCGACGCGGGCCTCCTTCTCCGGGTCGGTGCGCGACCAGCGCTTGTCGACGGCCGCGCGCACGCGGTCCTCGACCTCCTTGAGCCGGTTCTGGAACTCGCGCACCCGCTCGCGGGGCACCTTGCCGATCTCGTCCCACCGCTCCTGCAGCGAGCGCAGGGCGGCGCGGGCGGCGTCGGTGTCGGACAGGTCGATGGCGGCGCCCTCCTTGAGGAGCGCCTCCTTGGCCGTCGCGTTCTGCGTGAACTCGGCGTCGCGCGCGTCGAAGGTGGCCGACCGGCGGGAGAAGAAGTGGTCCTGCGCGCCGCGGAAGCGGGCCCAGAGAGCGTCGTCGGTGTCCTTCGACGTCCGCCCGGCCGCCTTCCACTCCGTCATGAGCTCCTTGTAGCGCCCGGCGGTCGCGCCCCAGTCCTCCGAGGCCTGGAGCGACTCGGCCTCGACGACGAGCTCCTCCTTGCGCGCCTTCGCGGTCGCCCGCGCCCGGTCGAGTTCGGCGAAGTGGGCTCCCCGACGGCGGGTGAAGGTCTCACGGGCCTTCGCGAAGCGCTTCCACAGCGCGTCGTCGGTCTTGCGGTCGATCCCGCGGATCGTCTTCCACTCCTCGAGCATCGCCGAGAAGCGGTCGCCCGCGTGCTTCCACCGCGTGGTCTCCTCGGCGAGCGTCTCCGCCTCGCCGATGAGCGCCTCCTTGCGTGCGACCGCCTGGTCGCGGGCACCCGCCTTGGCCGTCTTCTCGGCCTTCCCGGCCTGCTCCGCGGCGCTGATCACGGCGTCCAGCCGCACGACGAGGCCGGGGAGGTCCCCGACGACGGCCGCGACGTCGAGCCGCTCCCGCAGGACGGTGGCGCTGCGCAGCACGTTCGCCGCGTCCCCACGGCCGGAGTGCAGGCGTCGGACGAGGAGGTCTGCCTCGGTCCGCAGGTCGTCGAAGCGCCGCGCGTAGTGGGCCAGGCCCTCGACGGCGTCGCCCGCCTGCCAGGACCCGACGGCCCGCTCGCCCTCGGGAGCCACCGTGTAGACGGTGCCGTCGGCGTCGACGCGCCCCCACTGGGAGGGGTCGTCGGTCGCGGCCGGCACGGTCGGCAGCTCGGCGACCTCGGCCGCCGGAGCGGCGGGCGGCGGGGCGGCCGGCGTCACCGGGGTCGGCGCGGGGGCCTCCGGGGTCTCAGAGGTCTCAGAGGTCTCAGAGGTCTCAGAGGTCTCAGAGGTCTCGGGAGACTCGGGAGCGGTGGGCGGGGGACCGGGTGCCGGCACGACCGGTGCCGACTCCGCGGGCGCCTGCGACGCGTCGTCGGCTGCGGCGTCCGAGGCGGTCGCGTCGTCCGAGGCGGTCGCGTCGTCCGAGGCGGTCGCGTCGTCCGGCGCCACGGCAGCCGGGGACACCGACACCATCGCGTCCCCGGAGGTCGCCGGCACGGGCTCGTCGGACGCCACGGCCTGCGGAGCGGTGTCCGGTGCCGTCTCGGGGACCGACTCCGGGTCGTCCGCGGCCACCGCGGCGGGGGAGACCTGCACCTGCTCCGCCGTTCCGGGCTCGCTCGTCGTGGTCTCCTGCTCCGTCACGTCGTCCGTCGCCCCGCTCGTCCCCGGGACCGCGCCGGCCACCCCCGTGGCCTGCTCGTCGGCCATGCGCCGCACACCTCCCGCTCCGATCGTGCGGGCATTCAAACAGTAGACCCGGCGGTGCCGCACCCCCGACCTGCGACGACCCGCTCACGGGAGCCCGACCCGCCCGCTCCCCGACCCCCGCCCACGCGGGATCATGGCCTCGATGACCAGGCCGATCGCCCTCGTCGGGCCCACCGCCACGGGCAAGTCCGACCTGGCGCTGGAGCTGGCCGAGCGCCTGGACGGCGAGATCGTCAACACCGACGCCATGCAGCTCTACCGGGGCATGGACATCGGCACCGCGAAGCTCCCGGTCGCCGAGCGTCGCGGCGTCCCGCACCACCTGCTCGACGTCCTCGAGGTGACCGAGACCGCCTCCGTCGCCGCCTACCAGCGCGACGCGCGGGCGGCGGTCGACGCCATCCGCCGTCGGGAACGGACCCCCGTCGCGGTGGGCGGCTCGGGCCTCTACGTCCAGGCGCTCCTCGACGACCTCGCCTTCCCGGGGACCGACCCCGCCGTCCGGACGAGGCTCGAGCGCGAGCTCGCGGAGGTCGGCCCGGGCGTGCTGCACGGCCGGCTCGCCGCCGTCGACCCCGACGCGGCCTCGACCATCCTGCCGAGCAACGGCCGGCGGATCGTCCGGGCGCTGGAGGTCGTCGAGATCACCGGGCGGCCGTTCGCCGCGAGCCTCCCGCGGCCCGGTCGCCCGCGGCACGACACGCTGCTGGTCGGCCTCGACCGGGACACCGCGGAGCTCGACGCCCGCATCGGGACGCGGGTCGACGCGATGTTCGACGCCGGGCTGGTCGACGAGGTCCGCGCGCTCGAGGCGCGCGGACTGCGGGCGGGGGAGACGGCCTCGCGGGCGGTCGGCTACCGGGAACTGCTCGAGGTCCTTCCCGACGACGGCCCGGAGCAGCTCGCCGAGGCCCGGCGCCGGATCGTCGTCGCCACGCGTCGCCTCGTGCGCCGTCAGCGGTCCTGGTTCCGGCGCGACGACCGCGTGCGGTGGTTCGACGCGGCCTCGCCCACGCTCGTCGACGAGGTGGTCACCGTGCTGCGCGCGTCTTCGTAGGCTGGGGGCATGGAGTACGTCCTCGGCCACGGCACGGAGAACGACTTCGTGCTGCTGCCCGACCCCGACGGCCGCCTCGACCTCACCGCGCCCGCCGTCCGCGCCCTGTGCCACCGCCGGCGCGGACTCGGCGCGGACGGGGTCCTGCGGGTGGCGCCGTCCGAGGACCCCGGCGCGGCCTGGTTCATGGACTACCGCAACGCCGACGGCTCGATCGCCGAGATGTGCGGGAACGGCGTCCGCGTCTTCGCCCGCTACCTCGTCGAGGCGGGCCTGGCGTCCGGCACCGAGTTCGACGTCGCCACCCGGGCCGGGCTCCGGCACGTCCTGGTCCACGGCGACGAGGTCACCGTGGACATGGGGCCCGCGCGGGTCGGGGTCGAGTCGACCGCCGTCGTCGGATCGGGAACCACGTTCCCGGGGATCGCGGTCGACGTCGGCAACCCGCACCTGGCCTGTGTGACGACGGTCGACGTCGACGCACTCGACCTCACGGTCGCCCCGGGTCACGACCCGGCGCTCTTCCCGCACGGGGTGAACGTCGAGTTCCTCTCCCCGCTCACCGCCGACCTCGCCACCCGGCTGCGGGTCCACGAGCGCGGCTCCGGGGAGACCCGGTCCTGCGGGACGGGCACGGTCGCGGGCGCGGTGGCCGGGCTGCGGGCGGCCGGCCGGGACACCGGGACGGTCACGGTCACGACGCCGGGTGGGGTGCTGCGAGTGGGCGTGGACCCCTCGACGACGACGCTGAGCGGACCGGCCGTGCTCATCGCCCACGGAGAGGTCGAGCTCGGCGGGTCGGCCGACGCGCCGTACGCGTTCGCCCGCGTGGCGCAGGCGGCGCGCGCGTAGCAGCCGTCGATAAGACGTGGTGAGGCGCCCCGAGGCGTGGGACAGTGGATGCCAAGATGACTGAACCTGCACCCGCCCGTCCCGCCGCGTCCCCCGATCCCCGCCCGGTCGGGCGTCCGATCCGCCTCGACGACGTCGACGTCCCCGACGTCCCCGACGAGCCGACCGACGTCACCACCGGGTCGATGGAGCTCGAGGAGCGGAGCTCGCTCCGCCGGGTCCCCGGCCTCACCGGCGCGTCCACCGAGCTCCAGGACGTCACCGAGGTCGAGTATCGGCAGCTGCGCCTCGAGCGCGTCGTACTCGTCGGCGTCTGGACGAGCGGCACCGCTGCGGCGGCCGACGCCTCCATGGTCGAGCTCGCGCGGCTCGCCGAAACGGCCGGCTCGGAGGTCCTCGACGGCCTGGTCCAGCGGCGGTCCTCGCCCGACCCGGCGACGTTCGTGGGTTCCGGCAAGGTCGCGGAGCTGCGCGAGACCGTGCAGTCGACCGGCGCGGACACCGTGATCGCGGACGGCGAGCTCTCGCCCGGCCAGCTGCGCCAGCTCGAGGAGAAGCTCAAGGTCAAGGTGGTCGACCGGACCGCGCTGATCCTCGACATCTTCGCCCAGCACGCCCGCTCGCGGGAGGGCAAGGCCCAGGTCGAGCTGGCCCAGCTGCGCTACTTCCTGCCCCGGCTGCGCGGCTGGGGCGAGTCCATGTCGCGTCAGGGCGGTGGGGCGGGCGGTGGCGCCGGCGGCGGCGTCGGCACCCGCGGCCCCGGTGAGACCAAGCTCGAGACCGACCGGCGGCGCATCCACCAGCGGATCGCGAAGCTGCGCCGCGAGCTCGAGGGCATGAAGACCGTCCGCGACACCCAGCGCGGCCGCCGCCGTCGTCGGGACGTTCCCGCCGTGGCGATCGCCGGCTACACCAACGCGGGCAAGTCCTCGCTGCTCAACGCCATCACCGACGCCGGGGTGCTGGTCGAGGACGCGCTGTTCGCGACCCTCGACCCGACCACCCGCCGGTGGGAGACGGCCGACGGGCGGGTCGCGACCCTCACCGACACCGTGGGCTTCGTGCGGCACCTGCCGCACCAGCTCGTGGAGGCGTTCCGCTCGACGCTCGAGGAGGTCGGCGACGCCGACCTGATCGTGCACGTCGTCGACGGCTCCGACCCGTCGGCGCTGGAGCAGATCGCGGCGGTCCGCGAGGTGATCGCCGAGATCGGGCACGATCCCGACGAGCCGCGCCCGCCGTCGCGCGGTGACGACCCGCAGAAGGCCCTCCCCACGCCGCCCGAGCTGCTCGTGGTCAACAAGGTCGACGACGCCGACCCGATGGCCCTCGCGCAGCTCCGCGCGACCCTGTCCGGCGCGGTCTTCGTCTCCGCCCGGACCGGCGAGGGCATCGACCTGCTCCGCCGGAGGATCGCCGAGGCCCTGCCGCGGCCGGAGGTCGAGGTGGAGGTCGTGCTGCCCTACACCGAGGGCGCGCTCGTGGCCCGGGTGCACGCCGAGGGCGAGGTGCTGAGCGAGCGTCACGTCGCCGAAGGCACCGTGCTGCACGCGCGGGTGTCCTCCGAACTGGCCGCCGCGGTGACCGAGGCGGCCGTCCCGGTGCCGGTCTCCTGATCGTCGGGCTCGTGCTGGCGGCCGGCCTGGTCGCCTCGGCCCCGACCGACTGCGCGCTGACCGACACGCGGCTCGCGGAGGTGTCGGGGCTGGCCGTCACCCCGGCCGGGCCCGTCGTCGTGAACGACAGCGGGAACGCGACCGTGCTGTACACGCTGCGCCCCGACTGCTCGGTGGCCACGGCCCGACCCGTGGGCGTGCGGGGCCGCGACGTGGAGGACCTCGCGCGGGACGCGGACGGCACCCTGTGGCTCGCCGACGTGGGCGACAACGACCGCGAGCGGTCCACGGTGGCGCTGATCCGGGTCCCGGCCACGGGGTCGGGCACGGTGGTACGCCTGGCCTACCCGGACGGGGCGCACGACGCCGAGGCCCTGCTGCTACCGGCGGACGGGCGGCCCGTCGTCGTCACGAAGGAGGGCGGCGGGTTCGGCCGGATCTACACGACCGACCGGCCCCTGCCCGACGCGGCGGCGCAACCGGTGCCGCTGCGGGCCGCGGGGGAGCTGCGGCTGCCCTCGTCGACCACGGAGGGCGGGCCGGCGAGCTTCCTCGGGCGCGGCCTGATCACGGGCGGGGCGCTCTCCGACGACGGTCGCACCGCGGCCCTGCGCACCTACACCGACGCGTGGCTGTTCCCGGTGGCTGGTCCGACCGCCGACGACGTCGTGGCGGGGCTGCGGGAGACGCCGACCCAGGTGCCGCTGCCGGGGGAGCCGCAGGGCGAGGCCCTCGCGTTCACGGCCGACGGCGCCCTGCTCTCGGCGGGGGAGTCGTCCGGCGGGCGGACGGCACGGCTGACCGAGGTCGCGGTGCCGCCGCGGGCCTCCACCGCTCCGTCGACGCCGGCCGCAGCCGGTCCACCGGACACCGACCGCCGCGGGACGGTGATCGCGGCCGTCGCGCTCGGGGTGTTCGTCGTAGCGGGGGCCGGGGTGCTCCTGGCGCGCCGCCGCCGCCGCCGCTAGAGCCGGCGCAGGACCGCGGTGACCTTGCCCAGCACCGTCGCCTCGTCGCCGGGGATCGGCTCGTAGGCCTCGTTCGCGGGGAGCAGCCAGACGTGGCCGTCCTTGCGCTTGTAGGTCTTCACGGTGGCCTCGTTGTCGAGCATCGCGGCCACGATCTCGCCGTTCTCGGCGTTCGGCTGCTGGCGCACGACGACCCAGTCCCCGTCGGTGATGGCCGCCTCGACCATCGAGTCGCCCACGACCTTGAGCAGGAACAGCGACCCCTCGCCGACGAGCTCCTTGGGTAGCGGGAAGACGTCCTCCACGGCCTGCTCGGCGAGGATCGGTCCACCGGCGGCGATGCGGCCCACCACCGGCACGTAGGACGGCGTCGGCCGGTCGGCGCGCACGCCCTCGGTCTCGGAGCCGCCGCCGAGCTCGGGGTCGAGCTCCTCGGGCATGAACACCTCGAGCGCCCGGGGCCGGCTCGCGTTGCGGCGCAGGACCCCCTTCTTCTCCAGCACCTTCATCTGGTGCGCCACCGACGACGTCGAGGTCAGACCGGCCGCGTCGCCGATCTCCCGGACGCTCGGGGGGTAGCCGACCCGGTCCATGTAGTCGCGGATGACCTCGAGGACCTTGCGCTGCCGCGGGGTGAGCGCGGGCGTGCCGGAGGCCGAGGGCTCGGGTTCCCGGTCGGGGAAGGCGTGCACCTCGGCGGTGACGGCCGTGGCGATCCCGGCCGCCTCGCCGTCGGCGGCCGGCGGGTCGGGCGTGCCGTCGCGTCCGCGTCCGGTCATGGCGTCCTCCTCGGTCGAAGTCGTGAGCCCGGCGGCGCGTCGGCCGTGGTCGGTCGGCGGTGACGCTGCGTGCTCCCGCCCGTGAAGGTAGCGCCGAGCGCGCGACGGATCAAACACGTGTTCGAAGGACACGCCGGTCGGTCCTTCGACGTTGTCGGGGGTCGGTGCTAGACATCGCACAGGCGTTCGATCGAACGTCTGTGCGAGGGAAGAAGGTGCCCGATGAGCTCTCCGACTCCGGTGCGGCCGCGGACCGCGGCCGCCGGGCCCGACGCGGCGTCCGAGCAGGTCACCCGGGGTGTCGACGCCGGGTGGACCGGCCGATTCGGCCCGCGGGTGCGTCCCGCGGTCCGGGTCGTCCCCGGGTCGCCGGCCCGGCCCGCACCCCGCCGGGACAGCACCCGTCCCGCCGGCCGGCCGGCGGCGCTGGTGGTCCCGCCCGCGGCGCCCGTGCCGTCCGTCGAGCGGGTGAATTGCAGCAATGTGATTCATGTCGCTCCGCCGGCGGTCGCCGTCGTGCGCCGGCGCCGTGCGGTGGCCGCGGTCGTGCTCGCCGTCCTGCTCGTGGGGCTGGTCGCCGTCGCGGTGCGCCTCGCGGGCGCGACCGCCGGTCCGGCGGAGCCGTCCGGCCCCGTGCCGACGGGCACCGCGGTCACCGTCGTGGCGCCCGGGGAGACCCTGCTCGACGTGGCGGCCCGGGTCGCCCCGGAGTCCGAGCGGTCCGCGGTCGTCGACCGGATCCGCGAGACGAACCACCTCTCCTCGTCGCTCGTCACTCCCGGTCGTCCCCTCGTCGTCCCCGCGGCGTCCTGAGCCGCCGTGGGGGTGGTGTCGCCGCGTCACCCACGCGTGCGCTCACCGGCACCACACACGCCCGTCGGGCGCCCGATGTCGCCGCTCGTCGAGGGCGTGCCCGGACCGGGGGATCCGAGTTGCACCGCTTCCTCGGGTGTCGCTAGCGTCCCGCCCCAACATCTTGTGGTTACATCGGTGTAGTTAGTCCACAGGTTGTGTGTGCAGGTGAAGCGTTGTCCACAGGGTCCCGCACAGGATCCGGCCCTCGCTCCACCGAGGTCGGTGGTCCGTCCACCGGCGACGCACCCGGATCCACACCCGGGGGCGTCCTGGTCCACAGCGGTGTCCCCAGGTGGTGCCCGGGGAGGCCGTTCATCCACAGGTCCGGCCGGCGAGGAAGGAGAACCGGGTGCGCTGCCCGTTCTGCCGCAACGACGACTCCCGGGTCGTCGACTCGCGCGAGGCCGACGAGGGCCAGGCGATCCGTCGCCGCCGCTCCTGCACCGCGTGCGGGAAGCGGTTCACCACCGTCGAGGAGGCCGTGCTCGCGGTGGTCAAGCGCAGTGGGGTCACCGAGCCGTTCAGCCGCGACAAGGTCGTGCGCGGGGTGGCCCGGGCCTGTCAGGGCCGTCCGGTCGATCCGGACGCGCTGGCGCTCCTGGCGCACAGGGTGGAGGAGACGGTGCGGGCGTCGGGCACGGCCGAGGTGCCGAGCCACGAGGTCGGGATGGCGATCCTGGGACCGCTGCGGGAGCTGGACGCCGTGGCCTACCTCCGGTTCGCCAGCGTCTACCGGAACTTCTCCTGCGTGGCCGACTTCGAGGCCGAGATCGCGGACCTCCGGGAACGGACGACGGAGCACGTCGCCGGTGAGCACGACGCAGTAGTTGACGAGGACGACGGCCGGTTGACCGGCGCCGGTCGTTGAAGGTCGGGGACACGAGCACCGGAACGTGGGGAAGCGTCCCCGGTGCAGGAGGCGAGGAACGGATGACGGAGACCGTCGGGTCCGACACGAGCACGAACGGTTCGACGCCCGAGGGCGCGGCCGGTCGGGGCCTGTCGATCACGCGCGTGCACACCACCGAGGGGGTCCACCCGTACGACGGGGTGGAGTGGGAGCGTCGCGACGTCGTCATGACCAACTGGCGCGACGGCTCGATCAACTTCGAGCAGCGCGGTGTCGAGTTCCCCTCGACGTGGTCGGTGAACGCGACGAACATCGTCACGAGCAAGTACTTCCGGGGCGCGGTGGGCACGCCGCAGCGGGAGTCCAGCCTGCGCCAGCTGATCGACCGCGTGGTCCGCAGCTACACCGAGGCCGGCCGCACGCACGGGTACTTCGCGACGCCGGCCGACGCGGAGATCTTCTCCGACGAGCTGACCTGGATGCTGCTGCACCAGTACTTCAGCTTCAACTCGCCGGTCTGGTTCAACGTCGGGACGGCGTCGCCGCAGCAGGTCAGCGCCTGCTTCATCCTCTCCGTGGACGACACCATGGAGTCGATCCTCAACTGGTACCGCGAGGAGGGGCTGATCTTCAAGGGCGGCTCCGGCGCCGGCCTGAACCTCTCGCGCATCCGCTCCTCGAAGGAGCTGCTCTCCTCCGGTGGCACGGCCTCCGGCCCGGTGTCGTTCATGCGCGGCGCGGACGCGTCCGCCGGGACCATCAAGTCCGGCGGCGCCACGCGGCGGGCCGCGAAGATGGTGGTCCTCGACGTCGACCACCCCGACATCGCGGAGTTCGTCGAGACCAAGCGCGCCGAGGAGAAGAAGATCCGCGTCCTGCGCGACGCGGGCTTCGACATGGACCTCGGCGGCGCCGACATCGCCTCCGTGCAGTACCAGAACGCGAACAACTCGGTCCGGGTCACCGACGAGTTCATGCGCGCCGTGCAGTCCGGCGGGCAGTTCGGCCTGCGGGCGCGGATGACCGGTGAGGTCATCGAGTCCGTCGACGCCAAGGGCCTGTTCCGGCAGATGGCCGAGGCGGCGTGGGAGTGCGCCGACCCGGGCCTGCAGTACGACGACACGATCAACGACTGGCACACCTCGCCCGAGTCCGGCCGGATCACCGCGTCGAACCCGTGCTCGGAGTACCTGCACCTGGACAACTCGAGCTGCAACCTCGCGTCGCTGAACCTCATGAAGTTCCTGGGCGACGACGGCCGCTTCGACGTCGAGGGCTTCACGCGCTCGGTCGAGCTCGTCATCACCGCGATGGACATCTCGATCTGCTTCGCGGACTTCCCGACGCCGGAGATCGGCGAGACCACGCGCGCCTTCCGGCAGCTGGGCATCGGCTACGCCAACCTGGGCGCCCTGCTCATGGCGACCGGCCACGCCTACGACTCGGCCGGGGGCCAGGCGCTCGCCGCCGCCATCACCTCGCTGATGACCGGCACCGCCTACCGTCGCTCGGCCGAGCTGGCCGGGGCGGTCGCGCCGTACGACGGCTTCGCCCGCAACGCCGACGCGCACCGCCGCGTGATGCGCAAGCACGCCGCGGCGAACGACGCGATCCGCACGCTGCACCGCGAGGACGCCCGCGTCCGCGACGCCGCCACGAAGCAGTGGCAGGACGGTCTCGAGATCGGCGCCCGCAACGGCTGGCGCAACGCGCAGGCCAGCGTGCTCGCCCCCACGGGGACGATCGGCTTCATGATGGACTGCGACACCACGGGGGTGGAGCCGGACTTCTCGCTGGTCAAGTTCAAGAAGCTGGTCGGCGGCGGCTCGATGCAGATCGTCAACCAGACCGTGCCCCGCGCGCTCGCGGCGCTCGGCTACCAGGGCGAGCAGATCGAGGCGATCGTCGAGTTCATCGCCGAGCACGGCCACGTGGTCGACGCCCCGGGGCTGCGCCCGGAGCACTACGAGGTCTTCGACTGCGCCATGGGCGAGCGGGCCATCGCGCCGATGGGCCACGTGCGGATGATGGCGGCGGTCCAGCCGTTCATCTCCGGCGCCATCTCCAAGACGGTGAACATGCCCGAGCGGGCCACCGTCGAGGAGGTCGAGGAGATCTACTTCGAGTCCTGGAAGATGGGGCTCAAGGCGCTCGCGATCTACCGCGACAACTGCAAGGTCGGCCAGCCGCTGTCCACCGGCAAGGCGAGCGGGTCCACCGCCGAGTCGAGCACCGGCGCCGAGGTCGCGACCGCCGACCACCGCCCGGTGCGCAAGCGCCTGCCGAAGAAGCGTCCGAGCGAGACGGTGTCGTTCGCGGTCGCCGGCGCCGAGGGCTACATGACGGCGGGCTCCTACCCCGACGACGGCCTCGGCGAGATCTTCGTCAAGATGTCGAAGCAGGGCTCGACCCTCGCCGGTGTCATGGACGCGTTCTCGATGGCGATCTCCATCGCGCTGCAGTACGGGGTGCCGCTGGAGACCTACGTGTCGAAGTTCGTGAACATGCGCTTCGAGCCGGCGGGCATGACCGACGACCCCGACGTGCGGATGGCGACGAGCATCGTCGACTACCTGTTCCGTCGAATCGCGCTCGACCACCTGCCCTACGAGAAGCGGGCCCAGCTCGGCATCTTCTCGGCGGACGAGCGGACCGCCCAGGTCGCGAACGACTACGGGCAGGCCCCGGCCGCCCCGGTCGAGGTGGTGGAGGAGCTCCGGACGACCGTCGACGCGGCGGACGAGCCGGCTCCCGCGGCGGGTGCCCGCAAGGCCGACATCTCGGTCGGCAGCTCCACCGAGCTGCTCGAGCTGCAGCAGGGCAAGGCGGCCGACGCGCCGCTGTGCCTGACCTGCGGGACGAAGATGCGGCCGGCCGGCTCCTGCTACGTCTGCGAGGGCTGCGGCTCCACCAGCGGCTGCAGCTGAAACTAGGCGCTGTTGCATCGTCTGCAACGAGACCCGGGAGGGGTGCTACATCCCTCCCGGGTCTTGTCGTGTCTATGGGCTCTGGACGATGTCGGCTCGTCCAGTGGGTGCGGGTAGCTTGAGAAGAGTGACCTACCTCACGCGATGACCTGCGCCGGGTTCCCGGGGGCAGGCAACTAACGGTTTGGACATAGATCGCCTGCGGATCGGCCTAGTGCCCACCGCCCGGCCTTGCTTCTTACATCTTCAGCGCGGCGCTCCTCCCACCCATGCCCGCGCGGCCCGGTCCAACGTCCTTGTCCACCCTCTCCTCCGGAGGGAATTTCGTGCCCGGTCAAGCAGAGGCAGCGTCAGAGTTGCCCAACGACAAGCTGCCCTCCCCTGACGCCGTCGTCGTGAAGAGGGTCTTGCAGGCGCCTCGCGGCGGTAGGGTCCGCAGGGACTTTGCCGAGACTCTGCGCGAGACTGGCGTCGGCCGCCTTCTGCCGATGGCCCGTGGGGGCCAGCTGTTCACGCAGCTCCGCGAGATGAACATCGGGTTGTCCCGACCGCCCCGGTCCTTCTACTCAGAGGACGCTGAGCACCTCGTTCATGAGGCTGTCTACAAAGAGGCCAAAGCCTTCATGGACTTCAAACTCGCTCGCTGGGACCCCGAGCGAGGACTGAGTCTCGAGAATTTTTTCGTCCGCGGCTGCCTGCTGCGGTTCGTGAACCTCTACAGGAAGTATCTGAAAGAAGAAGGATACGACGCCAGGAACGAGGTGACGGTTACGACGCTGTCTGACGACGACCTCACGTACCTCCTCGAGGCCAGGACCGAATGGGGAGGTGGGCGGCCCGCGCCGTCCCCGGAGACGGTCGCGGAGAACGGCGACCTTCTCCGAAGAGCCGTCCCATCGGGGACCGACTCAACCAACAGAGAGATCTTGTTCGAACGCGCTGTGATGGAGCTGCCGTGGAAGGAGATCGCTGAGGCGCACGGCCTATCCGTAGAGGCGGCCGACGCACGGTATCGACGCCTGCAGCGCAGGGACGGAGACGAGGCACAGTGATCACTACAGTAATGACGAGCCCAGCCCGGCGAAGGCGGCGGGACCCCGCCCGACTTCGCGGCATGCTCATCTGCCTTGACCGCCAGGGCAGCGAGACCGACGATGCAGCAAGACAAGAGCGTGCTCCTCGCGGCGACGCCGACGGGCACAGTACAAGCCCTCTGAGACCGCGTCGGCGACCGACAAATAGGGGTGAATAACGGTGGCAGCTCGCTATAGCGACAACGACGTCGCAGTCTCCGATGACACCCGCTTCGACCACGACGAGTCTGATGACGATGACGCTGTGTCGTTCGCCAAAGACCTAGCAAGCAGTTCCTTTGGCACGCCCGAGATCCAGGACGTCCGCCGGCTTGGCCGCAGCGCCATTGCCGCCTACGGACCTCCACCAGACTTTGAGTCAGAGCAACTTGTCGCGGCACACGATGACGAGCGGCCAGAGTTGGCCGTGGAGCACGAAGCAGCTGATGGCCTGGAGCACGACGGCCGTACCTTCGAGGCTGAGATGCGCTATCGGCGCCTCGCCGCGAACTATGGCTTCTCACCCGACCGACTCGCACCAATGCTAGAGGCAAAGCAGCGGTTCGCCGAGTCTTGGAATTGGTACATCGCGGCTGCAATGCACGGCGATACCAATTCTCTCTTCAGGCTCGCTCTGGCTTGCGACCTACGAGGGCATTACGGATGGGCGCAGAAGCTACTGCGCCGAGCAGTCTCCAGCTTGCGGAAGGGCATCTTCGAGAGCCTCCGCGAGGTGCTCGACAGCATCTCCACCGAGTCGCGACCGATGGCAATCGCCGAATACTTGACCGATTATGCGTGGAAGGAGCGAGATGCAAACGTCACTTATGCTCTTGGCACTCTTCTGTCAGTTGGTGCTGGTCGCCCTGACCTTGGGCGGCTTATCTACTCATGCGCCTTGGCGAAGGGGCACCCTCTTGCCGCGCTCTCCCTTGTGGACCTCGTTCCCAGTGACAGCTTCAAGAAGCGGCACGCTCTGGACCACCTAGACGTCCTGGAATTCGACAGCGGTCTCTTTGAGATTTCTCAGGTCGAGGACTTCGCAGTACGGTGGAACTCAGTTCAAGTTGCGATCAATACCTTCACGAAGCATCTCGACTACCCGGGACAGGGAGGAGTAATTCGGAAGCTGCCAGATGGCAGCACCGACTACCTCTTCTCCGCCGAAGTTCAGAGGGTCGTCAATGTTGCTCAGCAGGTTGCGATCCTGCGGGGGTACGCCGCAATGCCCTGCGACTATCGGTCTTTGCGCACTATTCGCAAGACCGCCCACAAGATCGCCTGGCGCACCCGTGAGAACGTTGTTGCGCGTCGCGACATCCACGATCTCCTGGTCTTCGTCGCTTACGCCTCTCAGCAGGCGCAGGTAGAGTTCGCGCTGTCGAAACGACCCAAGGGGCGACGGGTCGCGCTTCGCGCTCCAGCGGGTTGGTCGGATATCAATAAGTTCGACCGCTTGATCCCGTGTTCAGGTTTGGTGCACAGGTTTCAGCACAGTCTGCAACAGGACTTAAACGAGTGCGAACAGAGTGTGCTGATTCTACGTCTCTCTGGCCTCAGCGTCGGAGACGTCAGTCGAGTTCTCGGTTACGGAGGAGATGTTGTGCGTGAGTACGAGAGGCAGGCGACTCTGAAGCTCGTAGCAGCGCAGAACTCGCCCAATTACGACTCGGGGGATTGCCCAGGTTTCCGTCCGGTCGGCCGGAACCCCGAGCAAAGGGACCCTGTGGGATAACCGGCTAGAGCCGTGGTGGCGGGTGTTACCGGCACCCGCCACCACGGACTAGTCGACGAAGCGGTCGAGGAAGTACACCGTCGCCGCCGCGGCGCCCACACCCTCGAGCACGGCCGCGGCGACGCCATGGCCGGCCGCCCATCCGAGTCCGCCTGCGCCTAACCCCACGAGGACCGCGCAGATGCCGATGACCGCGCTCCTCACGGACACCTTCAGCTTCCCGGCGTCTTCGTCGTCCTTCTTCGGGCTCTTTGACTTCTTGGCCACGCGCCACACCTCCATGCTCTCGGAAACGCGCACCAGCCATTAGTGGAAGGACGACCCGATAGCCGACGGAGATAAAACATCGTCACATTGACGACGGAATTAAGGATGAGCAGGACTACTAGTTCACGCCGGTGCACGATCCGACTGCTGCTCGGCGCTTCGATCGCTCATCTCCAGGACCTGGAACGTTGATCATTGAACTAGAGGTCCGGAGTGCCCTCGCTGGTCGTCCTACCACCCCAGCCGCAAGCAATGCATCGATGTTGTGTTAGATGCAACTTCGTGGATCAAGGTGCAGCGCTGCCCGGGGCGGCGCGCTCGGTGCTGGTGTCGGGGGTCCGACACCTCGACCCAGCGCCGGCGGTGTTCGAGGCGATGTTGGAGGGCTGGGCGCGTCAGCAGCGGGCACGGTTTCTGCGCGCCGACGCGACGATCAAGCCTCGGGTCGAGGTGGTGCGTCGCTTCGCCCGGTTCTCTAATCAGTACCCCTGGCAGTGGACGCCAGGTGAGCTCGAGGCCTTCATGACCTCCATGTCGATCGCCGTGTCGACGGCTCGGAGCTACCAGAACGCGCTGCGGCTCTTCTGCGACTACGTCACCGACGCCCGCTACGGCTGGCCGGCCGAGTGCCTGCAGCGATTCGGGGATGCACCCCAGCAGGTGCTTCACGAGTGGAACTCGGTGACCCACAACGTCGAGTTCGAGGGCCGCACCTCGCGGCGACCTCTGAGCTACGACGAGGTCCAGGCCCTCTTCGATGCTGCCGACGGCCGCGTCGAGGAGATCCGCGAACGCCGACGCAAGGGCTCTGCCGCTGCGCAACGGGACGCGGTGCTACTCAAGACCATCTACGCATTCGGGCTGCGGCGCCAGGAGGCTCGGGGCCTCGACCTCGTCGACCTGCGCAGCAACCCGAAGGTGGAGGCCTTCGGCCGCGTCGGGGCTCTGTTCGTCCGACACGGCAAGTCCTCACGCGGCAGCGCCGCGAAGCGTCGCACCGTGCTGACAGTTCCCGAGTTCGACTGGATCGTCGAGCTGCTCGAGCAGTACCTCACCGAGGTCCGCCCGATCCTCATGCCGGGAGAACACCCGGCGTTCTGGGTGACCGAACGCCGCGGTCGGATGTCCCTGCGCGCGGTCAACGAGGCGTTCGAGCGCGCCCGCGCTGCGGCCAACATCGACCCCGAGCTCGACCTGCACTCCTTGAGGCACTCATACGTGACGCACCTCGTCGAGTTCGACTATCCCGAACGCTTCGTGCAGGAGCAGGTCGGCCACTCCTTCGCCAGTACCACCGCGATCTACACCGGAGTCTCCGACGATTATCGCAATCGGCTGCTCCAGCGATCGCTGAACACACCCAACGACGACCTCTGGGAGCCCGACGAATGATCAAGAAGATGGGCGTCCAGTGGCACCTCCGTCGACGCATGGCCGAGCACGAGCTATACCAGACCTCAGACTTGGTGCCCCTCCTTGCCGAACGAGGCATCGAGCTCTCCCGCGAGCAGGTCTACCGACTGGTCACCCAGCCCCCTCAGCGACTGTCCATGGACACCCTCGCTGCCCTCTGCGACATCCTCGGCTGCAGCCCTAACGACCTCATCGAGGTCACCACCGTCAACAAGACCGTCCGCAAGACCGGCACCGACGCGGCACCGCGTTCCGCTCCCGAGGTCCGGCGCACCACGATCCGCCGCCCTCACCAGTCGTGAGCTCCCCGCAGACCCAAGCTGGTCGCGCCCGAGAACTCGCGCAGCGGCGCCGGGCAACCATCCGCGCAGCGGTGCAATCGTCCGTCGAGCTCGACGACGACGGTCTGGATAGGGCTCTCGGCGTCGCACAGGCCAGTGGAGGCCGAGCATTCCGCGAGCTGGCCGAGCACCTGGAGGCCCACCCGGACGCCCTCCGCTCCGGGGCTCCAGACGGGCCCCGATCGCTCATGCGGCTGCTCAAGGTCCTGTCCGACGACGGCCACCCCGTCGCGTCGCCTCGATGCGCAGGATGCGGCAAGGAGACCGCGGACCTGCCGCGACTGGCGCCCATCGGGCGGATCTGCCAAGCCTGCGACGCCAAGAACCACGCCAGCGACTGCGCACGATGCGGGCGAGCCGACACGCGCATCGCCGCGCGCCGCCCCGAAGGTCGAATCTGCTATTCCTGCTACGGCAGAGAGCGGCAGCGAACAGCGCCCTGCTCCCGATGCGGTCGCGACAGGCTGGTCGTCGCCCGCCTCGACAATGGCGACGGGCTCTGCGCCCGCTGCTGGACCCCACCGCCGCGGCGCTGCGTCAGCTGCGAACAGATGGGACGCATCGCCTTCATCGGGCCGGCCGGTCCGCTCTGTCCCAACTGCTATCGCCGCGACCACCGGCGCCGCGCACTCTGCGGACGATGCAACCGCGTCCGGATCGTCTCTCGCCGCGGCACCGACGGCCAGCCCGACCTCTGCGAGACCTGCAACCCGGGCATCACCGCCATTTGCGGCCAGTGCGGCCGCGACCGCCGCGGCCGCCGCGATGACACTGGCCAGTGGATCTGCAAGAACTGCACGCCTCGCATCCCGCGGACCTGCGCCCGCTGCAGCCGCTCCCGGCCAGTCCACGCGTTGCTGCCACTCGGAGCGGTCTGCAACTCCTGCCACATCGCACTGCACGATCACCCCGCTACCTGCGCCAGCTGCCACGAGACACGCGTCCTGATCGGTCGCGACGAGCGCGGCCCCATCTGCGGGCCCTGCGCCGGGAGCGCTCTCGATCCCCGTTGCCGCACCTGCAGCCGCCCAGGGCGCCATCACACCGGGGACAAGTGCGCACGATGCGTGCTTTCGGACCGGATCGACGACCTACTCACTGGCTCTGACGGCGCCCCGAACGCACGTCTCGAGCCGGTCCGAAGGCTGCTGATCGCCTCCGAGCACCATCCCCACGGCCTGATCGCATGGCTCGATCGCAGCGGCGTCGCGCAGCTACTGCGTCAGCTCGCGAGCCGCAAGGAAGCGATCACCTACGACGTCCTCGACACTTTTCCTCAGAACCACGCGAACACCTTCCTACGCGCGGTACTCGTCGAGGCTGGCATCCTGCCCGCGCGCAACGACGATCTCGAACGCGTTCGACCTTGGCTCGAGACCGTCCTCGCCGACCAGCCCGACCACCACGTTCGGCTGATCCGACCGTTCGTCCACTGGTTCCTGCTACGCCGCGCCCGTCGCGCTGCCGCGCGCCGCCGTTACGAGACCAACGCGAGTCGGCTCGTCCGCGCCAGGGTCCGTGTCGCTCTAGAATTTCTCGCCTGGCTCGACGACCTGCACCAAGACCTCGCCACGCTTGACCAGCAGACCGTCGACCGCTGGCTGACCGAGGGGCCGCCTCGAAGGCGTGAGGTCCGTTCATTCCTGTGGCCTGGGCGCGCTCTCACCAGCTCACGAAGGAGCTGCGGGTCCCGTTCCCGCCACGGCAACAGCCCGAAGCGATGCTCGAGGAACGGGAGCGCTGGCGGCTGCTCGAGCGATGCTTCGACGACACGACTCAACCGCTCGACACGCGCGCTGCCGGCGCACTGATCCTCCTCTACGGACTCCCGCTGATCCGAATCCGAAGCCTCACCGCGGACCACCTCGACCATCAGTCCGACGAACGAACCCACCTCATCGTCGGCGCCCACCGCCTCCTGCTGCCACCCAAGCTCGCCCACATGCTCAGCCGTCTCGCCGAAGCCGGCTCCGGACGCTCTCGCTACCCGAATCGCCCCGACGCTCGGCGGTGGCTCTTCCCGGGGCTCGTTCCAGGCCGTCCCCTCAGCGCCGAAGGCTTCAACGTCAAGCTCACGCGCTTCGGCCTGCACACCCGACCAGCCCGCAACGCGGCCCTGATCTCACTCGCCGCGCAACTCCCGTCGGCTGTCCTGGCCGACCTCGTCGGGCTGCACCACAACACCGCTGCACGCTGGTCTCAGCTCGCCGCGCGCGACTGGCACGACTTCGTTGCCGCCCGACCGATGGTTTCCGCAGGTTCGGAATAGGTGCCCTGCACCAGTACGCGGCGAGGGTGCCGGCCGGGAGGTCGGCACCCTCCCCGGTGTGATCAGGACGTGGGCGGGGTCTGAACCACGACGACGACGTTGCCGTCCGGGTCGCGCAGCATGAACAGCAGCGGCGCGCCGGGCGACTCCATCGGCTCGGGGTCGATGTCGATCCCGCCCACGGCGCTGAGCCGGCGGTGCTCGGCGAGCACGTCGGTGGTCTCGACCCCGAGGCAGCCGCCGCCCGGCGCGC
Organism: Actinomycetospora sp. CA-084318; assembly: GCF_050955885.1. Classification (NCBI taxonomy): domain Bacteria; kingdom Bacillati; phylum Actinomycetota; class Actinomycetes; order Pseudonocardiales; family Pseudonocardiaceae; genus Actinomycetospora; species Actinomycetospora sp. CA-084318. The sequence goes on along the minus strand of NZ_CP192098.1, from coordinate 4,176,024 downwards.
CGCCCATGGGCGGGTTCAGGGCGAGGCGCGCGACCGACCCCGGAGGCGCCACCTCGACCCAGCGCATCTCGCCGTGCTCCCCGAAGGCCGTGTCGCCGCGCAGTTCCCAGCCGAGGCGGTCGCGGTAGAACGCGAGGGCCGCGTCCTGGTCGGCCACGGCGAACATCACGACGCCGATCGAGGTCACGGTGGTCGGGACGGACGGTGCGGACACGGCTCCTCCTGAGGGTGCGACGGAGACCGGTACGTTAGTGCCACTCGATGATCCTGTTCAAGGACTGCATAGGCTGGACGGTGTGCTCCGCGTCGACGTCCTCGGCGACGTCCGCGCGACGATCGAGGGTCGGCCGGTCGACCTCGGCGGGCCCCGACAGCGGGCCGTGCTGGGCATGCTCGTCGCGGCCGGCGGCCGGATCGTCTCGACCGACCGTTTCCTCGAGGACCTGTGGGCGGGCAGCCCGCCGCCGAAGGCCCTCGGCGCCCTGCAGGCGTACGTCTCGCACCTGCGGCGGCGGATCGAGCCCGGGCGCGCACCGCGGACACCGGCCTCCGTCCTGGTCAGCGCCGCCCCCGGGTACCGGCTGGTGCTCCCGGCCGAGCAGGTCGACGCGTGGGAGGTCGTCCGCCTGGTCGACGACGCACGCACCGCCCCACCCGCCGAGGCGCTGGCGCTCGCGTCCCGGGTCCTGGCCCGCTGGGCCGGTGACCCGTTCGCCGCCTACCGCGACGAGTCGTGGGCGGCGGCGGAGGCGGACCGCCTCGCCGAGCTGCACGCCGCCGCCGCGGAGATCGCCGGGGAGGCGGCCCTCGCGCTCGGGCGCCCCGCCGACGCCCTCGGCGCCCTCACCGCGCTCGTCGACCGTGAGCCCCTCCGGGAGAGCGCGGCCGCGCTGCTCGCCCGGACCCTCGCGGCCCTCGGCCGCCCCGCCGACGCCCTCGCGGTGCTGCGGGCGGCCCGTGCCCGACTCGCCGACGAGCTCGGGCTCGACCCGGGCGGCGCCTGGCACGACGCCCAGCGGGCCGTGCTCGCCCCCGTCCCCGCCCCGACCCTCCGTCCGGGTCCCGAGCCCGATCCGCCGCCACCCGACGACGGCTTCCTCGGGCGGACCGGGGAACTCGCCCGCCTGCACCGAGCGGGGGCCGCCGTCGGCACCCGCGCGGGAATCGTGTGGATCGCCGCCGAGGCCGGGACGGGGAAGTCGGCGCTCGTCGACCGCTTCGCACAGGAGGTCACGGAGCGCCGCGTGCTGCGCGCCCGCTGCCCCGAGGCGGCCGGTGCGCCGCCGGGCTGGGCGTGGCGGGACCTCGTCGGCCGCGAGACCGGGACGACGCCGACGGCGACCGACCCGTTCGCGCTGGCCGCCGTGGTCGCGCCGGTGCTCGCCGGTCGGACCGCCCTCGTGGTCGAGGACCTCCACGGCGCCGACGGGGAGACCCTGCAGGTCCTGCGCCACCTGGTCGCGAACGGCGACGGCGCGCTGCTCGTCGTCGCGACCTACCGCGACGACGAGGTCGCCGACGACCTGCGGGCCACCCTCGCCCTGCTCGCCGCGCAGACCCTCGACCGGATCCGGCTCGGCGGGCTCGACCCCGCGTCCGGGCGGCGGCTGCTGCGCCGACATGCCGGCCGGGAGCTCGCCGAGCAGACGTGGCGGGCGCTGCTCGACCGCGCCGCGGGCAACGCCCTGTTCCTGCGGGAGCTCGGCGACCTCGCGCGGACCGAGGGCGACGACGTCGCGACCCGGGACCTCCCGGCGGGCGTCGCCGACGTCCTCGACCGCCGGCTCGCCCGGCTGCCGGCCCGGGCGGTCGCCACGCTGACCCGGGCGGCGGTGCTGGGACGGGAGATCGACGTCGACCTGATGCTCGAGGTCGACGTCCTGCGCGGGCCGCTCGAGGAGGACGACCTGCTCGACGACCTCGACACCGGCGTCGTGGCGGGCCTGCTCGAGAGCGACCCGGGCCTGCGCTTCTCGCACGCGTTGGTCCGCGACACCGTCGCCGACCGGATGCCGCCGTTGCGCCGGGCGCGAATGCACCGGGCCCTGCTCGACGCCCTCGCCGCCCGGCATCCGGAGCGGGTCCACACCCTGGCCCACCACGCGGAGCTGGCGCTCGACGGCGCCACCGCCGCCCGCACCCTCCCGTACCTGACGACGGGTGCGGCGGCGGCGCAGGCGGCGGGGGCGGTCGGGGAGGCCGTCCGGTGGCGCCGCGCGGCGGTGCGGGCCCACGAGCTCGGCGCCGGGGACACCGCGAGCCGGCTGCGCGCCCACCGGGACCTGGTCGGCGCGCTCGCCGCCGCCGGCGACCTGACCGCAGCGCTCGCCGCCCGGCAGGAGTCGGTCGCGCTGGCCCGCCGCCTCGGCGACGCCACCGACGAGGCCCGGGCCTGGAGCTGGGACGTCGTCGCCCTCTGGGCCACCCGCCCCGCCCTGGACGACCAGGACGCCGCCGTTGCCCGGGTGCAGGAGCTGCTAGGCGTCGTCGACCCGACCGACCGGCGCCTGCGGGCCGAGCTGCTCCTGGCGCTCGCCCACGAGTCGCAGCCGTGGCTCGTCGACCTCGGGCGGGCGGCGGGGGACGAGGCCCTGGACCTCGCCCGCGACCTCGGCGACCCGCGCCTGCTGTGCCGTGCGCTCGGCGTCGCCCACCTGCACACCTTCGCGGTGGCCGACCCGGACCACCAGCGTCGCGTGGGCGAGGAGATGCTCGCCGTCGCCGACCGCGCCCACCTGGGGGACCACGTCGCGCTCGCGCACCTCGTACTCTCCGCCGCCGCGGTCGGGCGCGCCGACCTCGACGCGGCCCGGCGCCACCTCGACGCCGCGACCGCCACCGCCGGGGCCGGCCAGCTCCCGGTGCTCGCCCTGTCGGTCGCCGTCTTCGCCGCGACCCTCGACCTCGTGCACGGCCGGCTCGACGCCGCCCGCGAGGCGTTCGACGACCTCTCCGCCCGCATCACCGCCTCCGGGGATCCGAACGGCCGCGTCATCCGGGCCTGGATCCTGACGACGGTGGCCGCGGTCGCCGGGGACTGCTCCGTCGTCGTCGACGAGCTCGAGGCGATCGCGACGGCGGGTGCGGCGGACTACGTCGCCGTCCTGCGGGTCATGGCGCTGCTCGACGCCGGACGGGAGGACGACGCCCGCGCGCTCTGGCCGCTCCCGCCCTATCCCCGCGAGGCGACGTGGATGCTCGAGACCGCGCTCCAGTGCCTCGCCGCGTGCCGGCTCGGCGACGCGGCGGTGGTGCGACGCACGCGTGACCAGCTCCGGCCCTGGGCCGGGCAGCTCGTCCGCACCGGCAACGGCCAGCTCGTCCTCGGCCCCGTCGACCTCGTGCTCGCCCGGGCCGCGGTGGCGCTCGGCGAGGACCCGCGGCCGGACGCCGAGGCCGCGGCGACGCTCGCGCGGCGGCTCGGGGCGCCGCACTGGCTCGCCGCGGCGGAGGCCCTGTCCGGCTGAGGTGCAAGTCGATCGCAAGTGGTGTCGGGCAACGTCCACGACACCACCGATCGAGGAGTCACCATGACCGTCACCCACCGCCACCTGCTCGCCCTCGGCGGCGCCGCCCTCGCCCTGTCCGGGATCACCGGCCTCGTCGGCGGGATGCTGCACCCCGTCGTCGACGGGCAGTCCCATTCCGCCGCGTCGATCACGGCCCCGGGCGGTCCACCGGCCTACCTGCTGCTCTACGGCGGCGCGATCCTGCTGATGCTCGGCCTGCCCGCCGTCACCGCCTGGCTCGCGCCGCGCGTCGGCGTGCTCGGCGTCGTCGGGCTGACGCTGTACTTCGTGGGGAACGCGCTCTCGGCGCAGTCGCACCTCGTCGTCGAGGGCTTCGTCGCCCGCGAGATCCCACAGGCCGTTCCCGACGACGGTTCGATCATCGACTCGGGCTCGTTCGCGCTGCTGCAGACCGTCGGCGGGCTCGTCTTCGTCGCCGGGGTGCTCCTCACCGGGGTCGCGTTGTTGCGCCGAGGGTCCGGCGTCCCGTGGTGGATCGGCGCCGCGTTCGTGCTCTCCGCCCTCGGCGTGCTGGTCCCGTTGCCCGAGGCCCCGGTGCTGACCGGGCTGCAGGTCGAGCTGTTCGAGGCCGTGGGCACCGTCGGGCTCGGTGTGCTCGCGATCCGGGCCGCGCGCTCGTCCGTCGCGGCACCCACCCCTTCCGAGCGAGCGGCACTGTCGCGCACATAGATGCTGCGAGGGTGCCGTTCGCTCCGGTCGACGTCCGGCTCCGGGTCGGGAGTCAGGCCAGGCAGGTCAGCGGGCGCCCGCCGTTCCAGGTGACCATGTCGCCCAGCGCCGCCATGACGTCGATGGCGCCGCCGCGGGGGAGGCCGTCGAGCTCCGCGTAGGCGCGGTGCAGGTTCCCGACGATGCGTTCGGCGTCCGGCCAGTCGGCGAACCGGCCGAGGTCGGTGTCCTGCGCGGCCGCGAGCGGGGAGACTCCCGCCGCCCGTCCCCGCTCGGCGAGGTCGAGCACGAACCGCAGGTAGTCCAGCGTGGCGTCGAGCGGGGCCCGGTCGTGGAAGACCGGGCCGTGGCCGGGCACCGTCGTCGTCGCGCCGAGCGGGGCGACGACCTGCTCGAGGACGTCGACCGCGCCCGCGACCGACCCCATCAGCAGGAACGGCGTCCCGCCGTTGAACACCAGGTCGCCGCAGAACAGGGTGGACCGCTCCGGGAACCACACCAGGGAGTCGTTGGTGGTGTGCGCGGGCGTGCCGACGTGCAGGACGTCGGCGCGCAGGTCCCCGACGTGCAGCGCGACGCGGTCGGTGAAGGTGAGGAACGGCGGGTCGAGGGGGAGCGAACCCCACTGCGGGTTCTCCCAGAACGGCAGCTCCCGTGGCGGCCCGAACGCGATCATCTCCTCGCGGGCGCGTTCGTGCGCCACGATCGTCGCGGTGCCGAAGAGGGCGTTGCCCCAGGTGTGGTCGCCGTGGTGGTGGGTGTTGACCAGCGTCCGCACCGGGGCGGAGGTCACCGACGCGATCGCGTCGACGAAGGCGCGGGTGCGCCGCTCGGTGGAGCACGAGTCGACGGCGACCACCCCCTGGGGGCCGACCGCGAAGCCGGTGTTGTTGATCCACCAGGTGCCGTCGGGCTGCACGTAGGCGTGGATCCCGTCGGACACCTCCTCCAGGCGCGGCGGACCGGGGACGGTGATGTCGTGGGTGTGCGCGCTCACCGGGCGTTCTCCTTCCGGAGGGGATGGACGGGGGCGCCGGCGACGATCGGGGCGTCGACGGCGCCGAGGCCCTCGACCTCGAGCCGGACCCGGTCGCCGGGCAGGAGATAGGGGTAGGCGTCCGCGCCGTACACCCGGGAGAGCTCGAGGATGCAGCCGGTGCCCACCGTGCCGCTGCCGATCAGGTCGCCGGGCACCACCCGCGTGCCGCGCGAGGCGTAGGCGATCATCTCGCCGAACGACCAGTACAGGGCGTCGAGCCGGCCCGCGCTGTAGGGCGTCCCGTTCACCGCCGCGTTCATCGCGGCGGTCGCCGGCAGTTCGTCGGGAGTGAGCATCCAGGGGCCGCAGCTCGACGCCGAGTCCTTGCCCTTGGCCGGGCCGAGGTTCAGCTTCATCTCCTCGCCCTGCAGGTCGCGGGCGCTCCAGTCGCAGAACAGCACATAGCCGGCGATGTGGTCGACGGCCTCGTCGGGATCGAGGTCCGAGCCCTCCCGGCCGATCACCGCCGCGACCTCGAGCTCGTAGTCGAACGCGGCGCTGCCAGGGGAGACCGGGACGGGTTCGTGGGCGCCGCGCAGCGACGCCGGGTTGGTGAAGTAGAAGACCGGCTGGCGGTACCAGAGCGGGTCGACCGTCAGCCCGATCGCCGCGCTCGCCGTGACCACGTGCTCCTCGAAGGCCATGAAGTCCCGGATCGACGGCGGCCGCGGCACCGGGGGCAGCAGCGTGACGGTGCCCGGGTCGACGGCCGGACCCGCCAGGGCGTCCGAGGCGGCCGCACGCAGCCGAGCCCCGTCGTCACCGAGCAGGTCCAGCAGCGAGGTCCCGACGGGCGCGGGGTGCAGGGCGTCGTCCTGCCGGACCGCCGTCCGGACGGTGCCGTCGGCCTCCGCGTAGCTGCTCCAGCGCATGCGCGCTCCTCTCGTCGCCCACCAGCGTGCTCCGGTGCCCCGCGCCGATCATGGCTCGATCCGGTTGCGGTCGAGGCGCGCGACCGCGCGGGCGGCGGCCCGGAAGACCGTCACCGCGGCGCGGCGGTCGCCGGGGCGGCTGGCGACGGCGACCGTGGCGGGTGGCCCGTCCATCGGGACGTAGCGCACCCCGGGGTGCGGGAAGAAGCGTCGGGCGGGCTCGGCGTGCAGCCCGAGCCGGCCGCTCGTCGCCACCGCCGTCGCCACTCCCGCCGGCGAGCGCACCGTCACCCGGCCGCCGCGGCCGGCTCCCTCGCCCCATTCCGCGAGCCCGGCGGAGGCCCCGACCGGGGAGACGAGCCGCTGCCCGGTGACGTCGGAGGCGGTGAGCCGGTCGGCCCGGGCGAACTCCGAGTGCACCGGGACGACCGCGACGCGGTCGGTGGTCAGGACCCGGTCCAGCGTGAGATCGTCCGCGCCGCCCACGTCGTGCACGAGGGCGAGGTCGACCTCCCCGGCACGGACGGCGTCGTACTGGTCCGCCCAGGTCAGCTCCACGGTGTCCACCGTGAGGTCGGGGTGGCGGGCCTCGACGAGGTCCCGGACGTCGGGCCAGAGGTCGGCCAGGCCGAAGCCCAGTACACCGATCCGCAGCACCCCGGGCACCTCGCGCGGTGCGTCGACCTGTTCGACGAGGCCGTCCAGCTCGGCCAGGACCTGGCGCGCCCTGGGCAGGAAGCGCTCGCCGGCCGGGGTGAGCGCGACCCGGCGGCTGGTCCGGGCGAACAGTGGGGTCCCGAGCTCCCGTTCCAGGGCCTGGATCCGGCGCCCGAACGGCTGCGCGGCGATGTAGTGGGCCCGCGCGGCCCGTCCGAAGTGCAAGGTCTCCGCGAGCGTCACCGCGTACCGCAGGGCCTGGACGTCCATGTCCCACCACCTCGCCGCGCACCGGAAGGCCGTCGCGCGATGCTACGGCGCCCGGACCCGTCGTCGGGACTCCTCGATCGGAACCGGAACGGGACATGTTCGCCGGGGCGGTGCTCCCCATGCTGGCCTCCCACCGGCCACGAGGAGGCACCCATGGCACGCACCCTGATCCGGGGCGGTCACGTCCTGACGATGGACCCCGCGCTCGGCGACCTGGAGACCGGCGACGTCCTCGTCGAGAACGGGGTGATCGCCGCGGTCGCGCCCTCCCTGCCGGAGGTCGACGCGGAGGTGATCGACGCCCGCGGGTCCCTGGTCCTCCCCGGACTGATCGACACCCACCGGCACACGTGGCAGTCGCTCGCCCGCGGCATCTGCGGCGACTGGACGCTCGGTGACTACTACTTCGGCATCCGGCTCGCGATCTCGCCGGCGTTCACGGCCGACGACGTGCGGCTGGGGCAGCGGCTCGGCGGGCTGGACGCCCTGAACGCGGGCGTGACGGCGCTGCTCGACTTCTCGCACTGCAACAACACCCCCGACCACAGCGACGCCGCCGTGCTCGGCCTCCGTGAGGCCGGCATCCGCGCGGCGTTCTGCTACGGCTTCTTCGAGAGCTCGCCGGAGGCGTCGCGGTTCGGGGACCATGAGGCCCGGCTGGCGGACTTCCACCGCATCGCCGATAAGTACTTCCCGACGAGCGACGGCCTGCTGACCCTCGGCGTCTCGCTCTCCGAGCTGTTCGGCCTGCCCTTCGACCGCACGCTCGCCGAGCTCGCAGTCGCCCGCGAGCGCCGCGCCCTGATCGTCAACCACACCGGCTGTGTGTGGGGCAGCGTGCTCACCGAGGGAATCCCCGAGCTGGACGCCCTCGGGCTGCTCGGGCCGGACATGGTCCACGTGCACTGCAACACCCTCGGGGCCGCCGAGTGGGACGCCCTGGTCCGCAGCGGCGGGAAGGTGTCGATCTCCGTGGAGACGGAGCTGAACATGGGGATGGGCCGCCCGGTGTTCGAGCGCTGCCACCGCCACGGTCTGGCGCCGACGCTGTCCGCCGACGTCATCTCGCTGAACTCCGGCGACCTCTGGCACGAGATGCGCTTCGGACTCGGGTTCACGCGGTGGGAGGCGACGGAGGCCGTGAACCGGGCGGGCGCGATGCCGGAGCGGGTGACCACCCTCGCGAAGGAGGCGCTCACCTGGACGACCGTGAACGCCGCCGACGCGCTCGGCCTCGGCCACCGCATCGGGTCGCTCACCCCGGGCAAGCGCGCCGACCTGCAGCTCGTCGGCGGCGGTGCGCTCGAGCAGCACCCGCGGATCGACCCCTACGCGACGCTGGTCTTCCAGACCACGGCCGCGGACGTCACGACCGTGCTCGTGGACGGCCGGGTCGTGAAGCGCGACGGGGCGCTCACCGGCGTCGACCTGCCGCGTCTCACCGCCGAGGCCGACACCGCCGCCGACGCGATCCTGGGCCGCATCCGTGATGCCGGGCGCGACCTGCCCGGCCTCCCGCCCGGGGCGTTCGAGGCCCTCGAGCCCATCGCCCGTGGAGTCCACGCCGAGGCGGTGCAGGCCGCGTCTCAGCCGTCCCGGCGCGCCATCCGCCAGAACGTCACGCCCACGCCGAGCACGACGTAGACCAGGGCCCGCAGCGACGACGAGGCCAGTCCGTCGAGCGGCAGCGGGTCGCGGAGCACGTCGGTGCCGGCGGCGAAGCCGCTCGTCAGCAGCAGCGGCTGGAGCCAGTCGAGCGCGGGGATCGCCCCGAGGACGCCGAAGACGATCATGCCGCCGAGCACGCAGGCGAGGACCACCAGCGGGTGCTCGGTGAACGTCGAGATCGCGAGCGCCACGGCGCCGACGGCGAGCAGCTGCCCGATCGTCCACACCGCGACGAGGCCGATCCGCCCGAGGGCCTCGCCGAAGCCGAGCGTGGTCCCGGACAGCGTGATCAGCGAGCCCGGCCCGCCGACCACCACGGCGCCCGCGATCATCCCGACGACCGCGATGATCGCTACGGCGAGCACCGCCACGGTGATCACCCCCGCCGCCTTCATGACGACGAAGCGGGCGCGGCCGACCGGGGCGACCAGGAGTCCGCGCAACGTGCCGGAGCCGGCCTCGCCCGCCACCGCGTCGGCGGCGGCCGAGGCCACGGCGAGGGGCAGCAGCAGGGTCAGTGCGAGCCCGAGCGCGACGACGGGCAGGACGAACCCGTTGCCCGCCACCTGGGCGATCAGCCCTCGGCCACCTCGTCCGGCCACCGCGATCCCGATCGCGACGGCCACCGGGATCAGCGCCAGCAGCCCCAGCACGACGAGCGTGCGCGGGCGACGGAGCACCCACCGGATCTCCGCGCCGACCACACGACCGAGGGGGGCGTGGGTCCTCTCGAGTACCGCGGTCACGCGTCCTCCTCGGTCAGTCGCGCGAACAGCTCCTCGAGGTGGGCCCGTCGTCGGGTGAGCTCCCAGACCCCGATCCCGGCGTGCACCAGCGCCGCCACCACGGCCGGCGGCTCGACCTCGGTGACCGCCAGCGCGCCGTCGCGCAGGTAGGCCCGGAACCCGGCGGCGCGCAGGGCCGCCAGCCCCCGGTCCGGGTCGTCGACGGTGACGGCGAGCTCCCCGTCGGAGGCCAGCAGCGTCGCGAGCTCGCCCGAGACCAGCAGCGACCCCTTCGCGAGCACCGCCACGTGCGTGCACACCGCCTCGACCTCGGCGAGCAGGTGCGAGGACAGCAGCACCGTCGTGCCCGCCTCGTGCAGCTCCGCGATCACCCGTCGCACGTCGCGCGTGCCGGCCGGGTCCAGCCCGTTGGTCGGTTCGTCGAGCACGACGAGTCGCCGCGGCACGAGCAGCGCGGCCGCCAGCCCGAGCCGCTGCTTCATGCCCAGCGAGTAGCCCCGGTAGCGACGGCGGGCCGCATCGGTGAGCCCGACCCGCTCCAGCGCCGCGTCCACCGGCGCCCGCAGGTCGCCCTCCAGCCGCGGCTCGCAGGCCGCGGCGCGGAGCAGGTTGTCGCGCCCCGACAGGAAGGGGTGGAACCCGGGGCCCTCGACGAGCGCCCCGACGTCGGGAAGGGCCCGTTCGATCTGCGTCCCGTCGTGCCCGAGCAGCTCGACCCGACCCGCGGTCGGCGGGGTCAGCCCGAGCAGCATCCGGATCAGCGTCGTCTTGCCCGACCCGTTCGGACCGAGGAGCCCGACGACCGCGCCCGCCGGCAGGTCGAGGTCGACGCCGTCGACGGCGGTCACCGCGCCGTAGGTCTTGCGGAGGTCCCGCAGCCGGGCGGCGGGTTCGATCCCCGTTCCCGACGACGGGTCGGTGCGAATCTCCTCGGTCACGCTCACTTCGTACCCAGGGCCTCGGCCACGACCGGCTCCGGCACCGCGCCGACGGCGACGCGCCCGTCGTCGGTGACGATCGCCGTGCCGACCGCGGTCGTGATCGCCCGGCCGGAGCCGAACGCACCGGTGACCGGCGTGCCGAGCGCGTTCAGGTCGGGGGCGCCCTCGGGACGCTGCGGAGCCGGCTGGCCCTGCTGCGGCGCCGGGCGCTGGAACACCACGACGCGGTCCCAGCCGTCGCCGACGGTGCGGGCGCCGTCCGGCGGGCCCTGGCGGTCCGGTCGGTCACCCTGTCCCCGGGCCGGGGCGTCCTTGACGGTCGTGCCGGGCGGCGGGGTGAAGGTGAACAGCGACGGGTCCTGCGGACCGAACGTCACGTCGTCGAACCCGATCTGCAGCGCGGGCGTCGAGGACCCGGTCGCGAGGACGGTGAGCTGCAGCGGGATGCGCTTCTCGGCGTCGACCGCGACCCGGACCTCGCGCAGCATCGTGCGCTCGGTGGGCTGCGGGGTGAGCACCAGCGTGTAGGCGGGCCGCCCCGCGACCTCGGCGGTGCCGTCGACCGCCACCTGGCTCGTCTTCCGGAGCTCGCCGATGATCTGCGCGGAGGCGCCCGCCGGGTCGGTCTGCGGGTCCTTCTGCTCGGGCGCGCCGCCCGTCGAGCGGGTGGCGGTGCGGTCGGTCGCGTCGTAGGCCCAGCGGGTGGTGCCGTCCGAGACCAGCGTCTTCTCGCCGTCGCCGGAGGGCAGGGCGACCCGGCCCTTCCCGTCGCCGCCGGACCACACGCGGGCGGACTGCTCACCGTTCCCGAGCTGGGGCGCCCCGGGCAGGGCCGGCAGGCCGAGCTCGTTGTCGATCCCGACGGTGCCGTTGAACGGCCCGGGCTGCGCGGTCATCACCGAGGCGACCAGGTCCTCGGGACTCACCGGCGGGAGCTGCGGCTGCGCCGCCGCCGTCGGCATCGCGATCACCGCGGCGGCGACCGCGCCGACCGCCACCGCCCCTGCTGCCCCGAACCATCTGCGCCTCATGGACACCATCCTGCGGCGGTCGGGCTGAGAGGCTCACAGCTCGGGCGGTAGCGGATGATCACGCGGTGACCCTGATCGACCTCAGCCACCCCATCGAGCACGACATGGTGACCTACCCCGGCCTGCCGGGGCCGCGGATCAGCGACCACATGAGCTTCGAGGACTCGGTCGGCCGTTACGCCGAGGGCACGGAGTTCGCCATCGGCGCCGTCTCGATGGTCGCCAACACCGGGACCTACCTCGACACCCCCGCGCACCGGTACCGCGCCGGCCACGACCTGTCCGGCCTCCCGCTGGAGCGGTGCGTCGACCTGCCGGCCGTGGTCGTGGAGGCCACCGGGGACATCGGTCCCGACCAGCTCCCGGGCGAGGACCTCACCGGCCACGCCGTCCTGCTGCGGACCGGCTGGGATCGCCACTGGCGCACCGAGCACTACGGCGACCCGTCCCACCCGTTCCTGACGGCGGACGGTGCCCGCCACCTCGTCGCGCGCGGCGCGGTGCTCGTCGGGATCGACACGGTCAACATCGACGACACGAGCGGCGACGAGCGGCCCGCGCACACGCTCCTGCTGGGTGGTGAGGTGCTCGTGCTCGAACACCTCACCGGGCTCGACCGGCTCCCGGCCCGCGGGGCGCGGCTGACGGCGGCCCCACCGGCCGTCGTCGGGATGGCGACGTTCCCGGTCCGGGCCTTCGCGCGGATCTGAGACCACCACAGCTCGACGGCGCTACGGTCGCGCACGTGCCCCGCGTGCTGGTCGTCGACGACGAGCCGGGCGTGCGCGCGGCCCTCGTGCGGGGGCTCGGCGCCGAGGGCATGGACGTCGTCGCCGTGGGGGACGGGCCGACCGGGCTCGCCGAGGCGTCGACGGGCACGTTCGACGCGGTCGTCCTCGACATCATCCTGCCCGGGCTCTCCGGCTACCGGGTGCTCGAGCAGCTGCGCGCCGACGGCGTGGAGACCCCCGTGCTGCTGCTCTCGGCCAAGGACGGCGAGGTGGACCAGGCCGACGGCCTCGACCTGGGCGCCGACGGGTACGTGGTCAAGCCGTTCTCGTTCGTCGTGCTGGTCGCGCAGCTCCGGGCCCTGCTGCGCCGCCGTGCCCCGTCGGCACCGCGGGTCGTCGTCGGGGCGTTGACGCTCGACGGCGAGACCGCCGTGTGGGCGGACCGTGAGGTCGGGTTGTCCGCCCGGGAGCTCGCCGTCCTGCGGCACCTCGCCCAGCGGCCGGGCATCACGGTGACGAAGGACGAGCTGCTCACCGCGGTGTGGGGTGACGGCGCGGCCGCGCGCAACGTCGTCGAGGTGTACGTCGGCTATCTGCGTCGCAAGCTCGCCGCGGTGGGCGCGGACGGGCTCGTCGTCACCGAGCGCGGACGCGGGTACCGACTCGACCCACGGTCGTGAGCTCCCCTCCCTCTCCTCCCTCCCCGCGTGAGGGGAACCCTCGTGCTGCTGGAGCGGTCGAATCCTCCCCTCACCGCCGACGCGGACCCGGTATCTGGTGGGCCCGGCGCACGGTGCGGACGCGGATCGCGCTCGTGGTCGGGGTGGTCGCGCTCGTGGTGCTCGGCGCCCTCGCGCGGCTGGGCGCGGGGCTGCTGCTCTCGGCCGTGGTCGAGGCGGGCGACGGGGAGCTGCGGGAGCGCGCGGTGGCCGCCTCCGTCGACGTCCGCAAAGCCGAGCCGCTCCCGCCGCCGCTGCGGGTGACCGACGTGGCCGGCGCCCCGGTCGACGGGCGAGGGTCGTTGCCGCTGGCGGAGCCGGTCGTCCGGGCGCTGGCGAGCGGGGAGCCGGTGACGGTCGCGGGGCCGGGGACCGAGCCGCGGCGGTGGGTGGCGGTCCCGGTGACGCTGCCGGACGGGACGCCGCGCCTGGTCCTCGCCTCGCGCGACCTGGTGGGGGCCGCGTCCCTGCTGGGCGACGCGGCGTCGTGGTTCGTGCCGGGGGTCGTGATCGCGGCGGTCGCGCTCGCGGCGGCGGCCTGGTTCGCGGCCGGCGCGGCACTGCGGCCGGTGACCCGCCTGCGCACAGCGGCGTCGGGACTCGGCGAGGGCGAGCGGTTGCCGGTGCCGCCGTCGCACGACGAGGTCGCCGCGCTGGCCGAGGAACTGAACGCCCTGCTCGCCCGGCGCGACGACGCGCTGTCGACCGTCCGCCGCTTCGCCGACGACGCCGCCCACGAGCTGCGCTCGCCGATCGCGTCGGTGCGGGCGCAGGCGGAGGTGGCGGTCGCGCACCCGCGGTCGGGGGAGGACACGGAGGCGTGGGCCGCGGTCGCGAAAGACGCCGAGCGGCTGTCCTCGCTGGTCACCGACCTGCTCGCGCTCGCCCGCGCGGACGGTGGGCGGCTCCCGACGGCGGAGCCGGTCGACCTGGGCGAGGCGGTCGCGGAGGCCGTGGAGCGGCAACCGGACGGACCGGTGATCACCGTGTGGGCCCCCGTCGCGGCGACCGCACTGGCGACGCCGGCGGAGGTCGGGCTGGTGCTCGACAACCTGCTCGGCAACGCCCGCCGCCACGCGCGCACCCTGGTGACGGTGTCGGTGGTGCCGGCCGGGTCGTGGGCCCGGCTGCTCGTCGACGACGACGGACCGGGCATCCCGGAGGACGAACGGACCCGCGTGTTCGACCGGTTCACGCGGCTGGACGCGACGGGCGGCACACCTGGCTCGGGCCTCGGGCTGGCCCTCGTGGCGAGGCTCGTGGAGAGCCGCAGTGGGACGGTCCGGGCGGCGCGCTCGCCGGAGGGCGGGGCGCGGATCGAGGTGCGCTGGCCCACCGCCCGAGCGAACGGCACGCTCGCGCACCTAGATTGAGCGGGAGTGCCGTTCGTTCGGGGAGGGGGCGCCCGTGCAGGCGCGGATGGACCCGGTCGGAGCGGTCCGCCGGCTCGTGCCGCCGGAGCGCCTGACGAGCCGGGTCACCGCTCTCGACGACGCGTTCGTCATCGCGCACTTCGGCCTCGCCGCGCCCGAGCCGCGCCGACCGGTCGTCGTGAACGGGCTCGTGGACCGGGCGGTGGAGCTGACGCCGGACGACGTCCGCGCCCTGCCGCAGCGGCGCGTCGAGTCGGTGCACGAGTGCTTCGGCAACCCGCTGGCGCCGGGGGAGTGGGTGCGCCGCGCGGCGAACCTGGTGTGGACCGGCCCGCGGCTGCGCGACGTGCTCGACCTGGCGGGGATCGGCGAGGACGCGACCACACTCTGGGCCCGCGGCGCCGACCACGGCGAGTTCGGGGGCAGTTCGGCCCCGGACTACCTCAAGGACCTGCCGCTCGACGACGTCCTCGACCGCGCCCTCGTCGCGCACCGCTGCAACGACGAGCCCCTGCACACCCACCGCGGGGGGCCCCTGCGCCTCGTCGTCCCCGGGTACTTCGGCACGAACTCGGTGAAGTGGCTGACCGAGCTGACGCTCGCCGACCACCGCCCCGAGCACCTGTTCACCACGCGGCTCTACCTGCGTCCCGGTCCTCACGGCGGGTCGGTGCCGGTCCGGGAGCTCGACGTCACCTCGGTGGTCGTCGGCGTCGACGGCGGGGTGGCGCGCGGCTGGGCGTGGAGCTCCGTGCCCGTGACGCGCGTGGCGGTGACGGTCGACGGCAGGCCGGTCCGGGTCGAGCTCGAGCCGGCGCGGGGCCGGGCCTGGCAGGGGTTCCGGGCCGTCGTCGGGAGCGGCCGGACGATCACGGCGCGGGCGACGGACGCCACTGGTCGCACACAACCGACCTCCGGCGCCCGCAACGCCGTGCACGAGCTGCAGCTGTGATCCAGATCGCCGTAGGCTCCGGCGCGGAAGATCGACTCAGCGCGGAGGTCACGGATGACCGGCACCGACCGGCAGGGCTACTACTCGCACGCCCAGCAGGGTGAGCACGAGTACTTCGACCTCGGCGGGTTCGTCCTGCGGTCGGGCTACACGCTGCCCGGCGCCCAGCTCGCGTACCGCACGCACGGCACCCTGAACGCGGCCAGGGACAACCTGGTCCTCTTCCCGCACATGTACTCGGGCACCCCCTCGTCGCTCGACGACTACATCGGGCCGGGGAAGCCGGTCGACACCGAGAAGTACTTCGTCGTGTGCCCGGGGCAGCTCGGGGGCGGGATGTCGAGCTCGCCGTCGAACACCTCGCCGCCCTTCGACCGCGGCCAGTTCCCGTTCGTCTCGATCGCCGACGACGTCCTCGCGCAGTACCGGCTCGTCACCGAGCACTTCGAGGTCGAGCAGCTGCACGCCGTCCTCGGCTGGTCGATGGGCGCCCAGCAGACCTACGAGTGGGCGGCGCGCTTCCCCGACATGGTGCCGCGCGCGGCCGCGTTCGCGGGCACCGCGAAGACCCCGGTGCACAACCAGGTCTTCATCGACCTGCACATGGAGCTGCTCACGTCGGACCCGGCGTTCGCGGGCGGCTTCTACGCCGACGCCGCGGAGGTCCGGCTCGGCCTCACCCGCCACGCGATCGCGTTCTCGCTCGAGGGCTTCACACACGAGTGGTACCGCGGCGAGCACTGGCGCGGTCTCGGGTTCGCGTCGGCGAACGACTTCCGGCAGAGCTTCATCCGGGGCTACTTCGCGCCGATGGACCCGAACAACCTCGTCACCCAGGCGAACAAGTGGTTCGCCGGCGACATCTCGCCCCACGGCGGCGGGTCGCTGGAGGCGGCGCTCGGCAAGATCACCGCGCATTTCTTCGTGGTGCCGTTCGGCGGGGACAACTTCTTCCCGGTCGAGGACTGCGAGAACGAGGCCGGGCACCTGCCGCACGGCGAGCTGCGGGTGATCGACACCCCGGCGGGGCACTTCGCGATGTTCGGCCTCAAGCCCGAGGACGTCGAGCGGATCAGCGGCGTGATCACCGAGATGCTGTCGAGCCCGGGCTACACCGTCTAGTCGACGAGGTCGGCCGGCTCGTCCGGCAGCGTCCAGGCCAGGTGCCAGGAGGAGAGCATCCAGGCGGCGAACCAGAGGACGAAGCCCAGCAGGTAGGCCTGGCCCGGGACGGGGGCGTGCAGGGCGACGTACACCGCCGCCAGCACCGCCACGAGTCCGAGGACGATGCGCGCGGGATGGACCGCCGCCAGCGACCGGTCGCGCATCGTCCGCTGGGCCTCGTCCAACGTCGCGGCCCGGCGGTCGAACACGCCGCGCACGCCGAGGTTGACCACGCTGTGCACCGGGATGAAGAGCAGGAAGAGCACGGCGATGCCGATCTCGCCGATCCCGCGGTCGGCGACGTCGTAGGCCGCCCACAGGGCTGCGGCGGCGAGGACGAGGAACAGCACGACCTCGACCACCACCCCGCTCCGGCGGACGGCCCGTCGGCGGGTCCACGCGTAGCGCTCGGTGTCGAACCGGGGCGACGCGCCGAGCGTCCGGGAGGGTGTCATCGCGTGGTCCTTCCGTAGAGCTCGGTGCTGAGCGGGGCGAGGGGCTCGAGGCTGAAGACGGCCTCCACCGGCAGGCCGAACCAGCGGGCGATCTTGAGGGCGAGCGCCAGCGAGGGGCTGTACTCGCCGCGTTCGAGGTAGCCGATGGTCTGGGGGTGGACGCCGATCGCCTCGGCGAGCTCCTTCCGGCTGGTCCCGCGTTCGGTCCGCAGGACGGCGATGCGGTTGTGGACCGCATCCTCCTCGCGACGTGGCGTCCTTCCCATACCGTGGAATGTAGTATTAATGCTACGAGAAGCGCAAGGAGCGCTACGGGTCGATCAGGGCCGCCAGACCGTCCAGCACGCGCGCCGTCCCGAACGCCCACGCGGTGTCGGGGTGGCGTGCGCTGCGCTGTGCCTCGCCGGCCGCGGCCCCGACGCGGGTCGCCAGCGGGTACGACGACGGGTCGAGCACCTCGGCGAGCGCGGGCCCGGCCGTTGCCCACCAGGCCTCGTCGCCGGCCGGGTCGGAGCGGGTCTCCGTGCGGGCGGCCGCCGTCACGAAGTCGAGGACGAAGGTCAGCGCGGCGTCCCGGTCGACGTCGGACAGGCCGCACCCGTCGAAGGCGGCGAGCTCGTGCTCGTACTTCGCCGTCGTGCCTGGACCGAGGACCGGACGTCCCGGATCGACCGCGCCGACCCAGGGGTGTGCCCGGTACAGCGCGCGGTTCGCCTCCATGACGGCGAGCACCCGCTCCCGCCACCCGGGCCCACGCAGGTCGGCCCGGTCCATCGTCAGGAAGGCGTGGTCGACGACGAGGTCGACGAGCTCGGCCTTCCCGGGCACGTAGGTGTAGAGCGTCATCGGGGCGACGCCGAGCTCGGTGGCCAGTGCGCGCATCGTCAGGGGCTCGAGCCCGTGCGCGTCGGCGAGACGTGTGGCCGCCCGGACGACGTCGTCGAGGGTGAGACCGCGCGCCGGACCGCGGCGCGACGGAGGTGTCGTCCGCCAGAGCAGCGGGATGACGCGCGCCGGATCGGTCACGCCGTACATTGTACTGTGTACTATGTACGGGGTGAACGTCACCGCCACCGCGCTCAGCCTCACCGTCGCCGACCCCGCCGCCTCGGCGCGCTTCCTCGTCGAGCACTACGGGTTCACGGAGGTGATGAGCTCACCCGACGCCTTCCACTCGCTGACGCGGGAGGACGCCGGCGTCAACGTCGTCTTCCTCGCGACGGGCCTGCCGACCATGCCGCCCGAACAGCGGGACGTCACCGCGCAGGGGCTGATCCTGGCGTTCGTCGTTGACGACCTGGAGGGCGAGCTGGCCCGGCTGCAGGGTGAGGGCGTCGAGATCACGATGCCGCTGACGGTGGAGGAGTGGGGCGAGCGCGCGTTCCAGACCCGGGACCCCAACGGCGTGGTGGTCCAGCTCGTCGACTGGAACGGAGCGGGCGCGACAATGGACGCATGACCGGCCCGACCATCACGCTGCACGACGCCCGACCCGACACCGAGCCCGGTCTCGGCGCGCTGCGGGGGTACGTCGCCGACGTGATCGGCCGGATGAACGGGCGGCCGGCGACCGACGAGGAGATCGACGCGTTCGTCGCCGAGAGCCCGCACGGCGGGCTGGTGCCGCCCGAGGGGGTGTTCGTGCTCGCGACCGGCGCCGACGGTGTCCTCCTCGGGTGCGCCGGGCTGCGCGTCGTCGGGCCCGGCGTGCCCGACGACGCCGCGGAGATCAAGCGCATGTGGACGGCTCCGGCCGCGCGCGGGCTCGGCGTCGGGAAGGCCCTCCTGACCGACCTCCTCCGCCGGGCCCGCGAGGCCGGCTGCGCGCGCGTCGTCCTGGACACCCGCGCCGACCTCGTCGAGGCCCGCACGCTCTACGAGCGGGCCGGGTTCGTGGAGGTCGAGCCGTACAACGAGAACCCGTACGCGCAGGTCTGGTACGCCCTGGACCTGCGGTGAGGCGCGTTGTCGCGACCCGCTACGTGACGCCGCTGCGCGAGGGCGGGTCGCTGCCGGGGCTGGTGGAGGCGGACGACCTCGGCACGTACGTCGTCAAGTTCACCGGCGCCGGGCAGGGCGTGAAGGCGCTCGTCGCGGAGGTCGTCGCGGGCGGGATCGGCCGGGCGCTGGGGCTGCGGGTGCCCGAGCTCGTCGTCGTGGAGCTGGACCCGGTGGTCGCCCAGTCCGAGCCGGACTGGGAGGTCCAGGAGCTGCTCGCGCGCTCGGGCGGCGACAACCTGGGGATGGACTTCCTGCCGGGCGCGCTGGGGTTCGACCCGTTGGCGCACACCGTCGACGCCGAGGAAGCGGCGCGGATCCTGTGGTTCGACGCGTTCGTCGAGAACGTCGACCGCTCCTGGCGCAACCCGAACCTGCTCCGTTGGCACCGCGAGCTGTGGTGCATCGACCACGGCGCCTGCCTGTACTTCCACCACTCCTGGGCGCGCGCGGCCGCGGTGGTGGCGCGGCCCTACGACGCGTCCGACCACGTGCTCCGGCCCTTCACGACGGCGGACGCGCGGGCTTCCGCCGATGCGTCGCTGTCGTCGCTGGTGACGCGCCCGCTGCTCGAGGAGGTGGTCGCCGAGGTGCCCGACGACTGGCTCGTCGGGGGCCTCGACGCCGACTTCCCGACGGCGGGTGCGGCGCGCTCCGCGTACGTCGAGCACCTGCTGGCGCGCGTGGCGGAGCGGGCGTGGGCACCGTGAACACCTATGAGTGGGCGCCGTTGCGCGTGGTGCCGCGCGTCGACCGGGGCGAGTGCGTCAACGTCGGCGTCCTGCTCTACTGCCGGCACGCCGTGCTGCTGACGATGCGGCTGGCGCTGGACGTCGAGCGGCTGTCGACCTTGTTCCCGTCCCTCGACGTCGACGAGGTGGCGCTCGCCGTGGAGGCGTGGCCGCGGGTCGTGGCGGGGGAGGGCCCGGCGGGCGTGCTGTCGCCGGGCGAGCGGTTCCGGTGGCTGACGGCGCCCCGGTCGACGGTCGTCCAGGCCGGTCCGGTGCACACCGGGCTCACGGCCGACCCGGAGGCTGAGGTCGACCGCCTGCTGGCGCGCCTGGTCTGAGGCCCCCGCCTGGCAGCGAAGCGTCGTTGCCGGCGTCCAGTGGCAGTTCCGCCACTTCGTCGGGTCGGGCTCAGCCGGGCGGCAGCAGCTCGAGACCCTCGTGCTCGGCGAAGTCCGCGAAGTCGCGCAGGTTGAACGTCGCGAGCGGGACGTCCCGGGTCAGGCAGCACGCTGCGATCCAGGTGTCGTTGGCAGGACGTGGTCGGCCACGAAGACGCGCGAACGCCTGGATCTCACCCCAGCGGTGAGCAACGGCCTCGTCGTAGGGCAGGACCACGAGCGCAGCCAGGAAGCGGCGCATCGCGGCGAGCCGCCGAGGTCCCCACCGCCTGACCAACGTCCACGTCGTGAGTTCCCCGAGGGTCACGAAGGTGATGGCCGGAACTCGTCCCGCCACGTTCTCGGCGAGCGCCGCAGGCGCCCGCCCGAGGGTCAGCGCGGACGCTGCGTCCGTGTCGAGGACGAGAAGACTCACGAGCGTCGGCGCGAGGCGTAGAGATCGCGCAGGAACTCCTCGTACTCCTCGTCGGACGAGAAGGCGTCCTCCTGGGCCAGGTCGTCGGCCGAACGCACCGGCTTCACCCCTTGCCGGCGGATGAGCTCCTCGGTCGGGACGTGGTCGTCGCCGTGCTCGGGCCTCGACGTGGTCGACATGGCGATCACCTCCTCGCCACGAGGATGGCACGACACCGGTAGCGCTCGGCGCGGTTCGCCATATCGCCAGCCCCTCAGATCGACGATGTGGAGAACCTGCCACTGGACGCCGGCAACGACGCTTTCCTGCCACGACGGGGAGGGGATCAGCCCACCACGCGCCGGCAGAACTCCAGCACCAGCGCCCACTGGAAGGCCCGCTGTGCGTTGTCGGCTGCACCGCCGTGGCCGCCCTCGACGTTCTCGTAGTACTCGACGGGATGCCCGTACTCCCGCAGGCGCGCGACGAACTTGCGCGCGTGCCCGGGGTGGACGCGGTCGTCGCGGGTCGAGGTCGTGACCAGGATCGACGGGTACGTCGCGTCCTTCGTCAGGTGCTGATAGGGCGAGTACTGCGAGATGAACGCCCAGTCGTCGGGGTCGTCGGGCTCCCCGTACTCCGCCTGCCACGACGCCCCGGCGAGCAGCAGGTGGAACCGCCGCATGTCCAGCAGCGGCACCATCACCACGACCGCCCCGAACAGCTCCGGGTACCGCGTGATCATCACGCCCATGAGCAGGCCGCCGTTGGACCCGCCGTGGATCGCGAGCTGGGCCGCGGTCGTGATCCTGCGGTCGACGAGGTCGCGCGCGACCGCCGCGAAGTCGGCGTACGCCCGGTGCCGGTTCTCGCGCAGCGCCGAGGTGTGCCACTCCGGCCCGTACTCCCCGCCCCCGCGGATGTTCGCGACGACGTACGTCCCGCCCCGGGCGATCCACCCCCGTCCCATCACGCCGGAGTACGAGGGCGTCAGCGAGATCTCGAACCCGCCGTACCCCGTCATCAGGACCGGCCCCGGCTCGGAGCGCTCCTTCCCGACGACGAAGTAGGGCACCTTCGTGCCGTCCTCGCTCGTCGCGAAGAACTGGCGGACGGTGACGCCGGAGGTGTCCCAGAAGGCGGGGGCGGAGCGCAGCGTCTCCAGCGGTGCGTCCTCGTCGGCCGACGCCCCGAGCACCGTACGCGCGAAGGTCGAGGGGCGGGTGAAGCCGTCGGTGTCGAGGAAGATCTCGTCGGACTCGTCGGGGTCGGTCCCGACCACGGCGACCTCGGCGAACGCCTCGCCGGTCGGCAGCTCGCGCCGCGCCCAGTCGCCGGCGGCCCACCGCTCGGGGCCCGCGGGCGGGGTCAGCACCTCGAGGCGGGTCGCGACGTCCTCGAGCACGGTCAGGATCAGGTAGCTCTTCGTCCACGACCAGCCCGAGAGCGACCGCGAGGCCGTCGGCGTGAACAGCACCGTGTGCTCGCGCGACCCGCCCAGGAAGCCCTCGGCGTCGAAGGCGAGCAGGGTGCCCGCGGCGTACTCGGTGCCGGAGACCGTCCACGGCGAGCGGGTGCGGACGAGCAGCCAGGCGCGGTCGATGTCGGTGTCCGCGTCGGCCGGCGCGTCGATCTTGACGAGCGAGGAGTCGGGGCGGAGGACGAACTCCTCGACGGTGTGGAAGTCGGGGCTGCGGCCCACCATCTCCCGCTCGAACCCGCGCGTGCGGTCCTTGCCGGCGAACGCGGAGACGTCGGTCTCCTGCGCCTCGAAGACGACCGGCGCCTCGGTCACCGGGGTGCCGCGGGACCAGCGCCGCATCACGCGCGGGTAGCCCGACGTCGTCATCGAGCCGGGTCCGAGGTCGGTCCCGACGAAGACGGTGTCGTCGTCGATCCACGACACACGGCTCTTGGCCTCGGGCAGCGTGAAGCCGCCCTCGTCCGCCGTCAGGAAGCGCTTCGCCTCGAGGTCGAACTCGCGGACGACCGTCGCGTCCGCGCCGCCGCGGGAGAGCTGGACGAGCGCGCGCGTGTAGTCCGGCCAGCGCGCGGCCGCGCCGGCCCACACCCAGTTCTCGTCCTCGTCGCGGGCCAGGGCGTCGACGTCGAGCAGCAGCTCCCAGGTCGGGTCGCCGGTGCGGTAGTCGTCGAGCGTGGTCCGGCGCCACAGGCCGCGAGGGTGCTCGGCGTCCTGCCAGAAGTTGTAGAGCAGCTCGCCCCGGCGACGGGTGTAGGGGATGCGGTCGTCGGAGTCGAGGACCGCGCGCAGCCCGTCGCGCAGCTCGCCGAACCGCTCGGTGTCGGTGAGCCGTCCCAGGCTCTCGGCGTTCCGCTCGCGGACCCAGCTCAGGGCCTCGTCGCCGGTGACGTCCTCGAGCCAGAGGTACGGGTCGTCGGTCTCGGTCGTCGCCGGTGTCGAGGTCACCTGATCAGTCTGCCCACTGGGACCGGATCATGCCTCCGACGCACCGCCGCGCGAGTGCGGCGGAGTGCGTCAGCGCTGGTGCACCTCGCCGCACTCGCGGCTGTCCGGGTCCCACGGAGGACCACAGGGAGGAGCCTCCTCGAACAGATGTAGCGGATTCGGACGCCCAGGCCTCGAATCCGCTACATCTCGCGACTCGGGGTCGGGCTCGTCACCGGCACCGACCCGTCGTCGGGACGTGCCCCCGTGCGCAGCAGGGCGCGCCACTCCGACGGGCTCCAGGCCACCGGCTCGGTTGCGGCCAGGAACTCGCGCAGCACCGCGACGAAGCGGCGCGGGTCGGTGTGGAACGGGAAGTGTCCGGCACGCTCGAACACCTCGAGCCGACTGCCGGGCATCGCCTCGTGCGCGGTGCGTCCGTGCTCGACCGGGACGACCATGTCCTCCGAGCCCCACACGAGCAGGGTCGGCATGCCGGCCGTCAGGTAGCAGCGGTCGAGCATGGTGACCACCTGCCCGCGCCAGTCGACGACCGCGCGCAGCGTGCGCAGGAAGGCCGAGCGGCTGGTGGCGTCGGGCAGGGCGTCGACGAGGCGCACGAGGTCCTCGGCGTCGCGGCCGAGCCCGGTGTCGAGCTGCTGGAGGAACCGCAGCACCACCTCCGTCTGGAACCGCACGCCGGGCCAGCCCAGCACGGGCAGCAGGAGGTCGGCGAACGGCAGCGAGGCGGCGCGCAGGGCGGGGGTGACCGAGCGGGCCACGCCGCCGGCGCCGACGAGCACGAGGCGTTCGGTGCGCTCGGGGTACTGGTAGGCGAACTGCATCGCGACCCCGCCACCGAGCGAGTGGCCGACCAGCGTCGCGCGGTCGACGTCGAGGACCGAGAGCAGGTCGCGCATCCCGTTGGCGTAGGCGCCGATCGAGTAGTCGCCGCGGGGCTTGTCGGAGCCGCCGTGGCCGAGCAGGTCGGGGGCGATCACGGTGTGGTCGCGCGCGAGGTCGTCGAGGACCGGCCCCCAGGTCGAGGAGTCGTCACCGATCCCGTGGATCAGCAGCAGGACCGGCCCGTCGCCGGCGCGGCGGAAGGCCCGCCGGTACCCGTGGACCGTGCGGTACTGCAGCGCCCACCGCTCCCCGGCGACCCGGCGTGCGACCGGACCGGGGGACGGCGGGGCGCTCCCGCCCGCGAACAGGCCCAGCACGCGCTCCTCCTCGTCGTCACCGGAGACGATCGAGGGTAGGAGCGTCGTGTGACGGTCACGTTGCGGTCTCGTCGGCGTCGTCGCCGGGCTCGTCGTCACCCTGGGAGGAGACCTCGGGGGAGACCTCGGCCAGCAGCAGGTAGAGCCGTCGGCGGGCCTCGTCGAGGACCTTCGTCGCCTCGGTCACCTGCGCGGGCGTGCCCACCTGGGCGACCTGGGCGACCGCCCCGGCCAGCCCGCGACCGGCGGTGCGCAGGTCACCGAACCCGTCCTGGGCGCCCGCCTCGACCTGGGACCACACCGCGTCCAGCTCGGCGGCGTGCTCCTCCACGTAGGTGCGACCCGCGTCGGTGAGGTGCACGAGCGTGCGACCCTCCGACTTCTCGGTGTGCACCAGGCCCTCGTCGGCCAGCTGCGAGACGGTCGGGTAGACCGAGCCCGGGCTGGGCTTCCACGAGCCGCCCGAACGCTCGGCGATCTCCTGGATGATCTGGTAGCCGTGGCGCGACTCCTCGCGCAGCAGGGCCAGGATCGCGAGCCGGACGTCGCCGCGCGAACGACGGCCGCGACCGTGCGGGCCGCCGTGACCGTGGCGGCCGTGCTCACCCTCGGGGCGCTCGAACGGGCCGCCGCGTCCACGGCCGCCGCGTCCGCGGGGGCCGGGACCGCCGGGGCCGAAGGGGGGCCCGAAGTCCATGCCGAAGGGGCCTCCACCCCGACGGCGGGGCGCGCCGCGGCGGGGGCCGCCGGGCTCGCCGTGCTCGGGGTCGCCGTGTCCGCGGTGGCCCCGCTTGTGCGCCCAACTCGGGCGCTCGTTGATGTCGAACATGGTGGTTCGATCCTCTCGTTGTGTCTCGCCGACTGTCGGCGATGGCTCAACGATATATCGCGAACGCTCGCGATGCAACCCGTCCGCACGAGGAGCAACCGGATAGCGCCTGCAACGACCGGAGGGGCAGGCTGATCGGGTGCGCATCCTGTTCGCCACCGCGCCCGGGTACGGGCTGACGCTGCCGGTGATCCCCCTGACCTGGGCGGCCCGCGCCGAGGGGCACGAGGTCCTGCTCGCGACGACGTCCGCGATGGTCGACGTCGGCGCCCGCGCCGGGCTCGCGGTGCACGACGTGTTCCCCGAGCGGGACGTGTGGGCCGACGTCATGACGATGGTGGGGTCGTCGGGCGACCCCGGCGGGGAGATGCCCGGGATCTATCGCCTGGCCGCGCAGGACCCTGGCCCGTTCTCGCTGTTCACCGCCACCATGACCGAGGGGACCGTGGCGGCCGGGCGGGCCTTCGGCGCCGATCTGGTGGTGACCACGTCCGACCACGGAGCCGGGACGCTCACGGCGGCGGCGCTCGACGTGCCGGTGCTGGAGGTCGGCAACCGCATCTCCTGGTCGACACGCGACCGCCGGGACGAGCTGGACCGGTTCACCGGCGGCCCCGTCGTGGAGCACGTCCGCGCGAGTCTGGGGATCGACGGCACTCCGGTGCCGGTCGCCCGGATCGACGTCCGTGCGCCCAGCATGGGCGGGATGGCCCCGGACGCCGAGCAGGCCGACCCCCGCGACGGCGCGCCCTGGTGGCCGATGCGGTTCGTGCCCTACAACGGCGGGACGGTCGTGCCCGACTGGGCCGCCCGTCGTCCGGAACGCCCGCGGATCGCGGTCACCCTCGGGACCGTCGTGCCCGCGATGAGCGGGGTGTCGAGCCTCGTCGTCGTGCTGGAGGCCCTCGGCGGGATGGACGTGGAGGTCGTGCTCGCCGCGGGCGACGCCGACCTCGGCGGGCTCGGCGCGCTGCCCGCGAACGTGCGGTCGATCGGCTACCTGCCGCTCTCGGCCTTCGTGCCGTCGTGCGCGGCCGTCGTCCACCACGGCGGCTCCGGCACGACCGCGACGCCGCTGTTCTACGGCGTGCCGCAGCTCGTGCTGCCCTCGTTCGCCGACAACCCGATGTCGGCCGAGCGGGTCGTGGCGCGGGGTGTCGGGCTCTCGTACGACCCGGCGGGCGTCGACGCCGCCACGGTGCGCGACGCGGTCGGCCGGCTGCTCGACGAGCCGTCCTTCCGCGCCGCCGCCCGCGAGGTGGCCGCCGAGATGGCGACCCAGCCCAGCCCCGCGGCGGTGCTGGACCGGGCCGTCGCGCGGCTCAGTGGTGCTGCGCCCGCTCCACGGTGACCTCGAGCGCCGCGAGCAGCTCCCGGGCCGACTCGAGCGAGAGCTCGACGGCGACCCGGGACCCCGGCTCGCGGCCCAGGAAGTCGATGTTCACGGTGTGCGCGTCCGGGGCGTGGACGGGGTGGTCGTAGTAGACCGTCGCGGAGTTCATCGGCTGCCAGCCCTCACGCGTCTTCCCGGACGACCGTGCGAGCGTGACCTTCTCGGTCGAGTAGGTGCACACGGTCAGCTCCCCAGGTGCCGGGCGAGGAAGGCGGAGACGCGCTGCCACCCGTCCACCGCCGCCTCGGGACGGTAGGAGGGCCGATCGACGGAGAAGAACGCGTGGCCCGCGCCGTCGTAGCGGTGGAACTCGTAGGTCTTGCCGTTCTCCTGGAGCAGCTTCTCCAGCTCGTCGACCTGCTCGGGGGAGGGATAGGAGTCGTCGTTGCCGAAGAGCCCGAGCAGCGGCGCGCCCAGCTCCGGGATGCGGTCGGCCAGCGGGCTGACCTGCAGCGGGAACCCCTCGGGCGGGGTGCCGACGACGAAGGCGCCGTAGCAGTCGACCGTCGCCTGGACGTCGACCGCGATCCCGGTGAGCACCGCCTGCCGCCCGCCCGAGCAGTAGCCGATCGCGCCGACCTTCCCCGTCGCGGTCGGCAGGCTGCGCAGCCAGCGGGCGGCGCCCTGCGCGTCGCCGACGAAGCGCTCGTCGGGCACGCCACCCTGTGCGCGGGCGGTGGCGGCCGCGTCGTCGGGCTCGGCGTCCGGGGCCTCGCGGGTGTAGAGGTTCGGGCAGATCGCGGAGTAGCCCATCGTCGCGAAGCGACGGGTGATCTCCTTGGACTCCCGGTCGTAGCCGGGCATGTGGTGGATGACGATCATGCCGGGGTGCGGGCCCGGACTCATGGGGCGGGCGGTGTAGGCCTCGATGAGGTCGTCACCGTGACCGCGGATGCCGATCGTCTCCGCGAGGGTCGCGTCGTAGCGCATGCCGTGCATCCGAGCACTTCACGACGACGGGTGCACGGCCGGTGTCCGTTATCGCCGGTACCGCGCCGGACCGTCGTCGTAGAGGTCGCCACCGTGCAGGTCGTTCACGACGAGGGCCGGGAAGTCCTCGATCGTCAGCTTCCGCACCGCCTCCGCGCCGAGGTCGGAGTACGCCACGATCTCGGCCGAGGTGATGCACCGGGAGAGCAGTGCCGCGGTGCCCTCGATCGCGCCGAAGTAGACGCAGCCGTGCTCGAGCATCGAGGCCTTCACCTCGGCGTTCCGCCGTCCCTTGCCGATCATCGCGGCGAGCCCGCGCTCGACGAGGGCGGGGGAGTAGGCGTCGCACCGACTCGCCGTCGTCGGTCCGGCGCTGCCGATCACGTGCCCGGGACGGGCCGGGGTGGGTCCGACGAAGTAGATGGTCGCGCCCGCGACGTCGAAGGGCAGGTCCTCGCCCGCGTCGATCGCCTCGAGGAACCGGGCGTGGGCGGCGTCGCGGGCGGTGTAGACGGTGCCGGTGAGCGTGACGGAGTCGCCGGCGTGCAGCGCCGACGGGTCGGCCAACGGCAGGGTCAGCCTCACAGGGTCACGCTCCGCACCCGGTGGGAGTGGCAGTCCAGGTTGATCGCGACCGGGAACGCCGCGATGTGCGTCGGGTACGCCTCGACGTGCACCGCGACGGTGGTCACCGTGCCGCCGAACCCGGCCGGCCCGATCCCCGTGGCGTTGATGGCGTCGACGAGCTCGGCCTCCAACTCGGCGAGCTTCGGGTCCGGCGACGGCGACCCGGTGGGGTTCCGGGTGAGCGCACGCTTGGCGAGGACCGCGGCCCGGTCGAACGTGCCGCCCATCCCGATCCCGACCGTCACCGGCGGGCTCGCGCTCGGCCCCGCCTGCTCGATCGTCTCGACGACGAAGCGCTTCATCCCCTCGACGCCGGCCGCCGGGGTGAGCATGCGCAACGCGCTCATGTTGTCGCACCCCGCGCCCTTGACCAGCAGCGTCAGCTCGATCCCGGAGCCGGGCACGAGGTCGTAGTGGACCATCGCGGGGGTGTTGTCGCCGGTGTTGACGCGGTCGACGGGCGAGCGCACCAGCGACGCGCGCAGGTAGCCGTCGGAGTACCCCTCGGTCACCCCGCGGTCGATCGCCTCGGCCAGCGAGCCCCCGGTGAAGTGCACGTCCTGCCCGATCGTCAGGAACACGACGGCGTAACCGGTGTCCTGGCAGAAGGCGATCCGCTCCGCGGCCGACACCCGGGCGTTCTCCAGCAGCCGGTCGAACACCTCGCGCCCGATCGGCGACTCCTCGGCCTCGCGCCCCCGCTGCAGCGCTGCGACGTGGTCCTCGCGGAGCTCGTGGTTGGCCTCGACGCACAGCTTCCGGACGACGGCCTCGACCTCGGCGACGTCGACCGCGCGCACCTCGCTCACGCCTGCGACCTCACCACAGCGCTCACCCCGGCGCACGGGCCAGTCCGGCCAACTGTGCGGCGAAGGCGTCGAGCGCGTCCAGGGCCGCCGCCGAGTCCCGGTCCACCAGCCACGCGATCGTCACGCCGTCGGTGACCACCACGAGCATCCGGGCCAGCTGCTCCACCGGGATCGACCACGCCACGCCGCAGGCGTCGGCCAACGACTCGAGCGTCGCCGCCGCCGTCCGGTGGTAGGCCTCGTACTGCCGCTGCGCGACCCCGGCCAGGGACGGCTCGTGCAGGGCGTGGTGGGTCAGCCCGGTGAGCACGACCTCCCGCTCCGGGGCCGCCTCGACCGTCGCCCACCACTGCCGCAGCGTCTCGCGCACCGACGGCCCGAGGCCCCCGACGATGTGCACGCCCTCGGCCTGCGCGTCGCGCAGCGCGGCCACGGTGACCTCGGTGAGCTCGACGAAGAGCTCGGACTTCGAGGCGAAGCAGTAGTGGAACGCCGCGACCGGGGCGCCCGCCTCCGCGCAGATGCGGCGGGTCGTGGCGGCGGCGAAGCCCTCCGCGCCGATGACCCGGAAGGCCGCCTCGACCAGCTGCTGCCGCCGGTCGGTCGCCGACACCCGTGCCACGGAGACCTCCAGACCCGGACCAACTTGGACAACTGTCCCAGACGCTTGACTCAGTATGACGCAGGTCGCACGCTGTCGAGCCATGGAGGCCGGATACGCGAGTTCGTTCCCGCGGGTGCTGCGACGGTTCGCGCTGTTCGCGATCGCGTTCTCCGTCGTCTCGATCACCACCGGCATCTTCGTCAACTACGCCTACGGGCTGACCACGCTGGGCCCGGCCGCGGTGTGGCTGTGGCCGGTCGCCGCCGTCGGGCAGCTCCTCGTGGTGCTCGTGCTGGCCGAACTCGCCGCGCACATGCCGCTGGCCGGGGCGAACTACCAGTGGTCGGCGCGGCTGGTGAACACCGGCTTCGGCTACACCGTCGGCGCGCTGGGCCTGCTGTACTCCGCGGTCGGGCTGCCGGGGATCGCACTCGTCGGGCTGGCGCCGCTCGCGGCCACCGTGCTCGGGCTGGACGCGTCCGACCCGCTGACGCTCCTGGTCGTGGCGGTCCTGGCGCTGCTGCTCGCCTACGCGGTGAACATCGTGCGGGTGCAGCTCGCGGCCCGGGTGAACAACCTCGCGGTGTTCGCCGAGATCGTCGGCACCGTCGTTCTGTCGGTGCTCCTGCTGGTCCTCTGGGCGACCCACCGCGGCTCGACACCCGACGGCGGGCACGGCCTGGGCTTCCTCGCCGTCACCAACCCGGGCACCCCGCTCGCCGACGGCATCGTCGGCGGGGCCCTCATCGGCATCTTCACGCTCGTCGGCTTCGAGGCCGCGGCGGACATGGCCGAGGAGGCGGTCGACGCCCGGCGCACCGTCCCGCGGGCGATGATCGTGGCCGCCGTCGTGTCCGGCGTGCTCGGTCTCGTCGCCCTCGTCGGCTTCACCGTCGCGATCCCCGACCTCGCCGCCGTCGAGGCCGCGCCCGTCCCGCTCGCCGCGATCGCGACCTACTGGCTCGGCCCGGTCCTCACCGACGTCTTCCTCGTCATCGTCGTCTTCTCCATGTTCGCGCTGCTCGTGGTGGCGGCGGCGTCGAACTCGCGGCTGATCTTCGCGATGGCGCGCGACGGGCTCCTGCCGGCGTCCCGCGCGCTGCGCCGGGTCAACGCGGGGACGGCGACGCCGGTGGTGGCGCTCGTCGTCAGCCTCGTCCTCTGCCTCGCGCTGCTCGGGTACGGGACCCTCGACGGGTCGGCGTTCACCATCCTCGTCGGCGCCACCGCGCTGGTGCCGTACCTGATCTACCTGCTCACGCTCGGCGGGTACCTCGCGCGGCGGAGGCGTCTTCGCGACGAGGGCGTGGGCTCCTTCTCGCTCGGCCGTGCGGCGTTGCCCGTGGCGGGGCTGGCGATGCTGTGGCTGGTCGTCGTGGTGGCGGCCCTGACGCTGCCGGAGGCGTTCCGCGCGGCCGACTACGTGGTGCTGGGCGGACTGGCCCTCACCGGGCTCTGGTACGTGGCGGTGCTGCGCCGCCGCCTGCGCGACGGGACGGCGGGGCTGCCGCAGGACTCGTCGTCGAGAAGGGAGAAGCGCCTTGACCTGGCGTAACTGGGCCGGGAACCAGCGCACCACCCCCACCCGGCGGGTCGTCGCGCGGACCACCGAGGACGTGGTCGCCGCGGTCAAGGAGGCCGCGCGCGACGGGCTGCGGGTCAAGGCGACCGGCTCCGGCCACTCGTTCACCGGGATCGGCGCGCCGGACGGGATCGCGCTCGCGGTGCCGTCGCAGGGCGTCCCGGAGGTGCGCGGGATGCTCGCGACGGTCCCCGCGGGCATGACGATCCGCGCGCTGAACGCGGCCCTGTGGGAGCAGGGACTCGCGCTGCCGAACCTCGGGGACATCG
Source organism: Actinomycetospora sp. CA-084318 (assembly GCF_050955885.1). NCBI lineage: Bacteria > Bacillati > Actinomycetota > Actinomycetes > Pseudonocardiales > Pseudonocardiaceae > Actinomycetospora > Actinomycetospora sp. CA-084318. Next base: position 4,145,013 of record NZ_CP192098.1, on the reverse strand, counting down.
ACGCGCAGACGGTCGCCGGCGCGGTCGCCACCGGGACGCACGGCACCGGCGCGGCGCACACCGGGATCGCGGCGCGCATCCGGGAGCTGGCGATGGTGCTCGCGGACGGGTCGGTCGTGACGGCCAGCGCGGCCGAGCACCCGGAGATCCTCCACCACGCGCGGGTGGGGCTCGGCGCGCTCGGCGTCGTCACCGCGGTGACGCTGGAGTGCGTGCCGGCGTTCGCGCTGCACGCCACCGAGTCGGCCCTCCCGCTGGCCGAGGTGCTGGCCGGGTTCGACGAGCTCGCGGCGCAGCACGACCACGTCGAGTTCTACTGGTTCCCGCACACCGACGTCGCCGCCACGAAGATCAACGACCGGACGACGGCGACCGGGCCGACCCGGGGACGGATCGGCGCCTGGGTGGGCGACGAGCTGCTCGGCAACGGCGCGTTCGAGCTGGTGTGCCGGGCGGGCGCGGTCGTCCCGTCCGCCGTGCCGACGCTCAACCGGGTCATGGCGGGGCAGATGGCGAACGCCGAGTACGTCGACCGCTCCTACCGGGTGTTCACGAGCCCGCGGCGCGTGCGGTTCAAGGAGATGGAGTACGCGGTGCCCCGGGCGGCACTGGGCGAGGCCTTCGCCGGGCTCCGCGCGGCCGCCGAGCGGCACGGGGCGGACGTGACGTTCCCGGTCGAGGTGCGGGTGGCGGCGGCCGACGACGTCCCGCTGTCCACGGCGTCCGGCCGCGACTCCGCCTACCTCGCCGTCCACGTGCACCACACCCGGCCGCACGAGGCCTACTTCGCCGCGGTGGAGTCGGTGATGACCGCCCTGGACGGGCGCCCGCACTGGGGGAAGCTGCACACCCGCACCGCGGCCGGCCTGGCCGCGTCCTACCCGGAGTTCGCCGACTTCGTGGCCCTGCGCGACCGGCTCGACCCCGAGCGCCGCTTCGGCAACGCCCACCTCGAGAGGATCCTCGGTGCATCTGGCTGACCTGACGACCCCGGCGCTCGTCGTCGACGAGGCGGCCCTGGAGTCGAACCTCGCCGCGATGGCGGCCCGCTGGCCGGGGGAGACGCTGCGCCCGCACGTGAAGGCGCACAAGACGACCGCGCTGGCCGCCCGGCAGGCCGCGCACGGCGCGACCGGGTTCACCTGCGCGACGATCCGCGAGGTCGAGGGGATGGCCGCCGCCGGGCTCGGGCAGGACCTCCTGCTGGCCAACGAGGTCCTCGACACCCGCCGCCTCGGACGGCTGGACGCGCGCGTGACCGTGGCCGTGGACTCCCCGGAGACGATCGACGCCGCGGTGGCGGGCGGGGTCCGCGAGGTGCTGATCGACGTCAACGTCGGGATGCCGCGGTGCGGGTGCCGGCCCGCCGAGGCCGGGGCCCTCGCCGACAAGGCCCGCGCGGCGGGCCTGCACGTGCGCGGGGTGATGGGCTACGAGGGCCACCTGCAGGCCTGGCCGGACCCCGAGGAGCGCGCCCGGCTCACGACGACCGCCATGGAGCTGCTGCTCGCCGCGCACCGCGACGTGGGCGGCGACGTGGTCTCCGGCGGGGGCACGGGGACGTCCGCCTGCAACCCGTACGTGACCGAGATGCAGGCCGGCTCGTACGCGCTCATGGACTCCGCGTACACGGCGGCCGGGGTGGGCTACGCGCAGGCGCTGCACGTGCTGGGGACGGTGGTGCACACCTCGGTCGCGCGGCCGGACATGCCCGCGTACGCGGTCGCCGACGTCGGGCTCAAGGCGCTCGGGATGGACCACGGCAACCCGACGATCCCGGGCGCGCAGGTCTGGTTCTGCTCCGACGAGCACGTCACCTTCGCCGCCGACGACCCGGTCCGCGTCGGTGACCGGGTCCTCGTGACCCCCGCCCACGTCGACCCGACCGTCGCCTACCACGAACGGATGCACGTCGTCCGCGACGAGGACGTCCTCGAGACCTGGCCGGTGGATCTGCGGGGTTGGTAGGAGTTAGTCCTCCCCCTCCCACCGGGTACGGCAGGCCGGCAGTTGACGTCGGCCGTCCTACCCGTGGCGGCCAGAGGAGGAGGACGACCTGATGGACCTGTCGCGCACGCGGGAAATCTTCGAGCGGCCGGGGCCGTTCGCGACGGTCTACCTGGAGGCGACGAACCCGGGCGAGAACGCCGCGAAGCAGACCGAGCTGCGCTGGCGCGGCCTGTCGGACTCGCTCACCGAGCAGGGGGCCGACGACAAGACGGTCGCCGCGCTCGCCGAGGTGTTCACCGGGACCCGGGGCGGCGAGCTGGACGCGTACGGCCGCGTGGTCGTGGCCGCCGGTGGCGAGGTGCTCCTCGACGAGGCCGTGGAGGGCGTCGACCGCTCCGGGGACGTGGCCACGTGGTCCCCGCTGCCCGAGCTCGGCTCGTACTTCCGCTCGCAGTCGGGCAGCGTCCGCGTGGTGCTCGCCGTGGTCGACCAGACCGGCGGCGACGTCTACCAGGTGGTCGCGTCGAACGTCGAGGGTGCACGCGAGGTCGCGGAGGAGACGATCCGCGGCACGGCCGTCGAGACCGTGCACAAGCCGCGCGAGGGCGGGAACGCCCACAAGCAGCGTCAGCGCCGCCACGCCGAGGCGAGCTACCAGAACGGCGCCGACGTGGTGAAGGGCATCCAGTCGGCGGTGAAGTCGTTCCGGCCGGAGATCATCGTGCTGGCGGGCGAGGTCAGCGGCCGCGAGGTCGTGCGCAGCGAGATGCCGAAGGACCTCGTCGAGCTCACCCGTGAGATCGACGCGGGCAGCCGGGCGGCGGGCGCGAGCGAGGACGCGCTCGAGGACGCCCTGCTCACCCAGGCGGGCCTCGCGGCCACCGAGAAGGAGACCGCGATCCGCGAGCGGTTCCACGAGGCCAAGGGGCACAACAACGCCGCGGAGGGTCTGGAGGCCGTGCTCGAGGCGGCCCGCAACGGCGCGGTGGACACGCTGCTGCTCGTCGACGGCACCCACGTCGAGGGCGAGCTGTGGACCGGGGCCACCCCGGAGGCCATCTCCACCGAGCGCGACCGCGCGGCGTCGCTCACCGACGGCGAGGTCGTCCAGCGGCCCGCCGAGCAGGTGCTGCTGCGGACCACCGGGGCGCTCGGCGGCTCGGTCGCCGTGCTCGGGGCGGGCACCGAGCTGGTCGACAACGTCGGCGCGCTCCTGCGCTTCCCCGTCGGGGGCTGACGGCCCACCTCCCGGTCCGAGCGAACGGCACTCTCGCGCACATAGATGCAGCGAGGGTGCCGTTCGTTCGGGGAGGTGACGATCAGGCGGGCGGCGCGGGCGCGGCCGGCCCTGCTTGGACGGCCGGGGCGGGGCCGGCGGGTCCACCGGGCCCGGGCGGTCCGGCGAGACCGGTTCCGAGGATCACGGCGGTGCCCACCCCGAGGCCGAGGACGAAGGCGAGGGCCGCGGAGACCACGGCGCGGCCGAAGCCGGCGGGCTCCTCCGGCCGTGGTGTCGGCGGCAGCGTGGTGCGGCCGCGCTCGTCGTCGAGGGCGCGCTCCCACTCGGTGAACCCCGGGATCCCGGCGGGGCTCGCAGGCATCGTGAACTGACGTTCGCTCATGGGGCCACCGTGGGAGACGGACCTGAAGTCACCCTGAGCCGGCGCCGATCCTCAGCGGCCCTTCAGCGCGTGCCGAGACGGGAACGCCCGGAACGCTCAGGCGAAGGCCTGGAGCGCGCGGATCTTGTTCGTCGCGTCGAGGGCGGCGACCTTGTAGGCCTCGGAGAGGGTCGGGTAGTTCAGGACGGCGTCGACCAGGTAGTCCACCGTCCCGCCGCAGCCCATGATCGCCTGCCCGACGTGCACGAGCTCGGTGGCCGACGTGCCGAAGACGTGCACGCCGAGCAGCGCGTGGGTGTCGGGGGAGACGAGCAGCTTGAGCATCCCGTAGTCGTCGCCGACGATCTGGCCGCGCGCGAGCTCCCGGTAGCGGGCGATACCCACCTCGTAGGGCACCGCCTTCTCGGTCAGCTCCGCCTCGGTGGCACCGCAGTAGGACACCTCCGGGATCGTGTAGATCCCGTACGGCGCGAGCGCGGCGTCCGCGTGGCCCACCGGCTCGTCGAACGCGTGGTAGGCGGCGAGCCGGCCCTGCTCCATCGAGGTCGCGGCCAGGGCGGGGAACCCGATGACGTCGCCGACGGCGTAGATGTGCGGCACCGACGTCCGGTAGTGCTCGTCGACCGTCAGCCGGCCGCGCGCGTCGGCCGCCAGACCGGCCTTCTCGACGGCGAGCTCCTCGGTGACGCCCTGCCGGCCGGCGGAGTACATGACGGTCTCGGCCGCGATCTTCTTCCCGCTCGCGAGGGTGGTGACGGTGCCGCGGTCGGACACGCTCACCCCCGAGACCTCCTCGCCGAAGCGGAAGGTGACCGCGAGGTCGCGCAGGTGGAACTTCAACGACTCCACGACCTCGGCGTCGCAGAAGTCGAGCATCGCCGGGCGGCGCTCGACGACGGTGACCCGCGTGCCCAGCGCGGCGAACATCGAGGCGTACTCGATGCCGATCACGCCCGCCCCGACGACCACCATGCTCGCCGGGATGGCCTCCATCGCGAGGATGCCGTCGGAGTCGACCACGCGGCGGTCGTCGAACTCGACCGACGGAGGCCGGGCCGGCTTGGTGCCCGTCGCGATCACGATCTTGTCGGCGGTGACCGTCTGGTGCTCCCCGCGCCGGTCGCCGAGCACCTCGACGGCGTGCTCGTCGAGGAACCGGGCGGCGCCGGAGAGCAGGTCGACGCGGTTGCGCTGGAGCTGCGCGCGGATCACCTCGACCTCGCGGCCGATGACGAAGTGGGTGCGCGCGAGGAGGTCCTGCACGGTGATGTCCTGCTTGACCCGGTAGCTCTCCCCGTAGAGCCCGCGCATCGCGTAGCCGGTCAGGTAGAGCACGGCCTCGCGCAGCGTCTTCGACGGGATGGTCCCGGTCTGGGTGCAGACGCCGCCGACCATGCCGCGCCGCTCCACCACCGCGACGCGCTTCCCGAGCTTGGCCGCGGCGATGGCCGCCTTCTGCCCGCCGGGACCGGAGCCGATGACCAGCAGGTCGTAGTCGTGGGTCGCCACGCCAGGACTGTGACCGGTGTTCTCGGGAGGGGCAAGCGCGTGCGGGTGACGGGGCGGTGAAGGCTCGCGCCGCGCTGCTCCGATCGGGTGGAGCGTGGATCCGTCGGGGCCCGGCCCGAGTCAGTGCCCGTGTGAGCACCCGGAAGAAGTCCCGCAACCGTCGGCCCCTGCGTTCGCGCCGTCCGCGGCGCGCTCCCGACGAGCAGGTGGTCGTCCCGATCTCCGATCCGGCCGATCTGGTCGCCTCGATCCCACCCCTGTTCGGCTTCACACCCGAGGAGTCGCTCGTCGTCCTCGGCATGCACGGCCCGGACCGGTCACGTCGCCTCGGGGCGTCGCTGCGCATCGACCTCGGTGACGACCCGGCCGACGACGTCGTCCTCGCCGACGCGGCGCGGGACCGGCTGGCGCCGACCGGGCCGGACGCGATCGTCGTCGTGGTGGTGTCGGCCGGCCCGCCCGGTGCCGACGGGCGTCCGCCCGGTGCCCGGCTGGTCGACGCGGTCACCGACGCCTTCGCCGAGCTCCGGATCCCGCTGATCGGTGCGACGTGGGCCGAGCGGATCGCCGCCGGGGCGCCCTACCGGTGCTTCGAGCGGTGCGACTGCTCGGGCACGCTGCCCGACCCCGGCGGCACGCGCACGGCCGCCGAGACGACGGCGCTCGGGCGCATCACCTACGGCTCGCGCGACGAGATGGCGGCCGCCCTGGCGCCCGGACCGGGTGCCGGCTCGCGGCGTCGTCGGGAACTCGTCGACGACGCCCTCGAGGCCGCGGTCCTCGACCGGGAGCTCTCCGGCCCGGCCGCGGCGCTCCGCGACCTGGAGGCGGTGCGCCGGGCGGTGGCGGAGGTGGCGGCCGGCGGAGTGCTCGCCGAGGAGGAGATCGCGCGCCTGGCGGTCGCGCTGTGCGACCCCCGGGTGCGCGACATCTGCCTCGGCTTCGCCGCGGGGTGCGACGACGCCGTCGATCCGGCGGCGGCCGAGGAGCTCTGGCGGGTCCTCGTGCGGGCGGTCCCCGAGCCCGAGGTCGCGGAGCCGGCGACGCTGCTCGCGTTCGCGTCGCTCGACCACGGCGGCGGGGCCACCCTGACGACCGCGCTGGAGCGCGCCCGGCGCGCCGACCCCGACCACCGGCTGAGCGGGCTCCTCACGACGATGCTCGCCGCCGGCCAGACCCCGGAGACGGCCCGGCGGATGGTCGAGCGCGCCGTCGCGGAGACGAGCCGACAGCTGGCGGGGTGACTCAGCGCAGGGCGTCCAGCGCGGCCGGGACGTCGGTCGGCACGTCGACGACGGCGGCCGCGCCGGCGTCGGTCAGCTCCTCGCGCCCGCCGAAGCCCCAGGTGACGCCGACGCAGGGCAGGCCGTGGGCGCGGGCGCCGTCGACGTCGTGGTGGCGGTCGCCGACCAGCGCCACCACCGGCCCGTCGTGCGCCGCGAGGGCGAGCCCGACGACGGCGGCCTTGCCCTCGACGGTGCCGTCGAACTCGGCGCCGAACACGCCGCCGGCGAAGTACTTCTCCAGCCCGACGTCGGTGATCACCTCGTGGGCGAAGGGGCGGGGCTTGCTCGTGGTCACGGCGAGGCGGTCGCCGCGGGCCACGAGGTCGGCGAGCAGGTCGGGGATGCCGTCGTACACCGTGACCTCGCGCATCAGGCCGCCGCCGTAGACCTCGCGGTAGGTCGCCATCATCGCGTCGGCGGTGGCCGTGTCCACCCCGAGGACGTCGCGGAACGCCTGCGGGAACGGTGGGCCGATCAGGGCGCGCAGCTGCTCGTCGTCGGGCTCGGCGATCCCCACGCTCGCCGCCGCGCGCCGCACCGACGCCCGGATGCCGGGGCCGGAGTCGACCAGGGTGCCGTCGAGGTCGAAGCAGATCAGGGGCGAGCGCAGCGACGGGGAGGGGTTCAGGGGCATGGTCACGCGGACACCCGGCCCTGCGCGAAGGCCCAGGCGTCGGCGACGATGCCGTCGAGGTCGCCGCGGGTCGGGCGCCAGCCCAGCCGTTCCTGCGCCCGGGCGGCCGAGGCGACGAGCACGGCGGGGTCGCCGGCGCGGCGCGGGGCCACGGCGGCGGGAATCGGGTGCCCGGTGACCCGCCGACAGGCCTCGATGACCTCGAGGACGGAGAACCCGGTGCCGTTGCCGAGGTTGCACACGAGGTGCTCCCCGGGCGGGGCGACGTCGAGGGCGCGCAGGTGGGCGTCGGCGAGGTCGTCGACGTGGATGTAGTCGCGCACGCAGGTGCCGTCGGCGGTGGGCCAGTCGTCGCCGTAGATCGCGACCTGCTCCCGGGTGCCCGCCGCGACCTGCAGCACGAGCGGGATGAGGTGGGTCTCGGTGGTGTGCCGCTCGCCCTGGGCGCCGTGCGCGCCGGCCACGTTGAAGTACCGCAGCGACACCGCGCCCAGCTCCCGCCCGGACGCGGCCGCGTAGGAGGCGATGGCGTGGTCGATCGCGAGCTTGGTGGCGCCGTAGGGGTTGGTCGGCCGGGTGGGGGAGTCCTCGGTGATCGGCGTGCTCTCGGGCTCGCCGTAGGTCGCGGCGGTGGAGGAGAACACCAGGCGCGGCACCCGGTGCGCGCGGATCGCGTCGAGCAGGGCGATCGAGGTGACGACGTTGCCGTGCCAGTACCGCGCCGGGTCGGTCACCGACTCGCCCACCAGCGAGCGGGCCGCGAAGTGCAGCACGCCGTCGTAGCCGTCGGCGAGGACGTCGGCGGCCGCGGTGGCCACGTCGCCCTCGACGAGGCGGGCGCCCGCCGGGACGGCGTCGCGGTGTCCGGTCGAGAGGTCGTCCAGGACGGTGACGTCGTGGCCCGCGTCGAGCAGGTGCGCGGTGCACACGCTCCCGACGTACCCGGCGCCCCCGGTGACGAGCAGCTTCATGCGCTCGAGTCTGACCTACCGGGCTGTGCCCCCGATGAGGGGCGGGGCTCAGACCGCGCGGACCAGGACCGCGTGCGCCACCAGCGGGTCGACCTCGGACTGCCGGCCGCCCGAGCCGACGTTCACGGCGTCGCCGAAGCGCGGGATGCCGACGACGTCGACGTCGCTGCCCGGCAGCACGCCCGCGGCCTTGAGCCCTGCCATCAGCGGCTCGTTGAGCTGGACGTGCTCGGCGATCCGGCGGATGACGACCTTGCCGCCACCGGCGCGCGCGAACTCGTCGAGCCGGACGAGTCCGGCCTCGTCGGGCGTGGGGGTGCGGGTGGGCAGCTCGGTGCCGTCGCCGCGCAGTTCCTCGAGACCGGGGATCGGGTTGCCGTAGGGCGAGACGGCGGGCTCGCCGAGCAGCGCGAACACCTTGCGCTCCACGGCCTCGCTCATCACGTGCTCCCAGCGGCACGCCTCGGTGTGGACGTGCTCCCACTCCAGCCCGATGACGTTGACCAGGAGGAGCTCGGCCAGCCGGTGCTTGCGCATGACCGAGACGGCCTTGCCGCGGCCCTCCGGGGTCAGCTCGAGGTGGCGGTCCCCGGCGACGTGCACGAGACCGTCGCGCTCCATCCGGGCCACCGTCTGACTGACGGTCGGCCCGCTCTGCTCGAGGCGTTCGGCGATGCGCGCGCGCAGCGGCACCACACCCTCCTCCTCGAGCTCGTAGATGGTGCGCAGGTACATCTCCGTGGTGTCGATGAGGTCGTTCATCCCCACCCCTTCCGTCCCGATCACGATCCTACCGAGAAGGACACGGCACGATGGACCCGTGCCGAACTCGCAGGGGCCGCTCGTCGCCGCCGCCGATCTCGTCGCCGAGTTGGCCGGCGGTCCGGCCGGCACCGACGGGCGCCCGATCGTCCTGGACGTCCGCTGGCGCCTCACGCCGCCGCCGAAGAAGCGCACGCGCCGCCGCCCCGACCCCGTGGGCGAGCCGGACTTCGACGCCGGCCACGTGCCCGGCGCGGTGTTCGTCGACGTCGACTCGGAGCTCGCCGGTCCGCCCGGCCCCGCGGGCCGCCACCCCCTGCCCGACCCGGACGACCTGCAGACCACGCTGCGCCGGACCGGCGTCGTCCCCGGCAGCTCCGTCGTCGTGTACGACGCCGTCGGCGCGGGCGACGGCATGGCGGCCGCCCGGGCGTGGTGGGTGCTGCGCTGGGCCGGGCTCGGGCCGGGGCAGGTGCGGGTCCTCGACGGCGGGTTCGGCGCCTGGACCGCCGCGGGCGGCGCGTCCTCGACCGTGTCCGGCGGGGTGCGCACGCAGGGCGACATCGACGTGGCCGGCGGCGCCATGCCCGTGCTGACCGCTGAGTCGGCGGGGGCGCTCGGCCGGGACGGCGTCCTGGTCGACGCCCGCGCCGCCGAGCGGTACCGGGGCGAGACCGAGCCCATCGACCCGGTCGCCGGGCACATCCCCGGAGCGGTCAACGTGCCGGTCGCCCAGCTGCTGGCCGACGACGGGCGCTGGCGGCCGGCGGCCGAGCTCGCGGAGCTGCTCGGGCGGGCCGGGCTCGGCAGCGGGGAGGCCGGCGCGTACTGCGGGTCCGGGGTGAGCGCGGCGATGCTCGTGCTCGCGGCCGAGATCGCCGGGGTGCGGCCGCCGGAGGACCCGGTGGCGCTCTACGTCGGCTCCTGGTCGAACTGGGTCGCCGGCAAGCGCCCGGTGGAGACCGGCTGAGGCTGGGTAGCGTGCGCGCCATGCGCGCCACGGTGGTCTGGGACGAGGCCCTGCTCGCCTACAAGCTGTCCAACGACCATCCGCTGCACCCGGTCCGGCTGGACCTGACGATGCGGCTCGCCCGCAGCCTCGGGGTGCTCGAGGGGGTCGAGCCGCTCATCCCCACGCCGGCGCCCGACGAGGAGCTGGAGCGGGTCCACGTCGCCTCCTACCTCGAGGCGGTCCGACGGGCCCCGAGCCACGGGGACGACCCGGTGCACCAGCTCGGCACCACCGACAACCCGATCTTCGAGGGCATGCACGACGCCTCGGCGCTCGTGGCGGGCGGCTCGATCGCCGCCGCCCGGGAGATCGCCGAGGGGCGGGCCGACCGGGCGGTGAACCTCTCCGGCGGCCTGCACCACGCGATGCGCGACCACGCGTGGGGGTTCTGCGTCTACAACGACTGCGCGATCGCGATCAGCTGGCTGCTCGACCACGGCTACACCCGGATCGCCTACCTGGACACCGACGTCCACCACGGGGACGGGGTGCAGGCCGCGTTCCTCGACGACCCGCGAGTCATGACGATCTCGGTGCACCAGCACCCGCGGACCCTCTGGCCGGGCACCGGGTTCGCCTCCGAGCTGGGGGAGGGCGCCGCCGCCGGCACGGCCATCAACCTGCCGCTCCCGCCCGGGACCCGCGACCAGGCGTGGCTGCGGGCCTTCCACGCCGTCGTACCCGGCCTGCTCCGGGCCTTCGAGCCGCAGATCCTGGTCACCCAGTGCGGCGCGGACACCCACCACGAGGACCCGCTGGCCGAGCTGTCGCTCACCGTGGACGGGCACCGCGCGATCTACCGGGCCTGCCGCGACCTCGCGACCGAGTACGCCGGCGGGAAGTGGCTCGCGCTCGGCGGCGGGGGCTACAACCTGTTCCGCGGGGTCCCGCGCTCGTGGACCCACCTGCTCGCGACGGTGCTCGACCGCGACGTCGACCCGGACCGGACGATCCCGGCGGAATGGACGTCACACGCCTCCACGCTGACGAACCGGCCGCTGCCGACCACCATGACGGAGGACGCCCCGACGGACTGGACGCCGTGGGGCGGGTACACCGAGATCGACGTCGATCGCTTCGTCCTGGAGACCCGCCGCGCGGTGTTCCCGCTGCACGGCCTCGAACCGCAGAACGTCCTGGACTGATCCCATGAGCACATCCCCGGCCTGGTCGGACACCGAGGTCTCGAGCCTCGACGCGGCCACCACGCCGGTCTCGGCCGTGCCCGACGCGCCCTACCCGCGCCACTGGGAGGCCGACGTCGTCGCCGCCGACGGCGCGACCGCCCACCTGCGCCCGATCACCCCCGACGACGCGGACGCCGTGGTGGCCTTCCACGCCCGGCTCTCCGAGCGGACGCGGTACTTCCGCTACTTCAGCCCCTACCCGTCGATCCCGGCGCGTGACCTCAAGCGCTTCGTCGAGGTCGACCACCACGACTCGGTGGCGCTGGTGCTGTGGCTCGGCGGCGAGATCATCGCCGTCGGGCGCTACGTGCGGCTCGGCGCCGACGACCCGTCGGCCGAGGTGGCGTTCGTCGTCCGCGACGACCACCAGGGCCGCGGTCTCGGCTCGATCCTGCTCGAGCACCTCGCCGCGGCTGCGGCGGAGGTGGGCATCAGCCGCTTCGTCGCCGAGGTGCTCTCCGAGAACCGGGCGATGGTGCACACGTTCCGCCAGGCCGGCTACGACGTCACCCGCTCGCTCGACGGCTCCACGCTGCACCTCGAGTTCGACGTCGCCGCCACCGACCGCTCCACCGAGGTCCGTCGCTCCCGCGAGCAGGCCGCCGAGGCCCGCTCGGTGGCGAACGTGCTGACGCCGCGGTCGGTCGCGGTGGTGGGCGCGTCCACCGACGAGCGCAAGCTCGGCCACGTCGTGCTCCGCAACCTGCTGCTCGGCGGGTTCACCGGGCCCGTCTACCCGGTCAACCCGGAGGCGCGCTCGGTCCGCGGCGTCCGCGCCTACCCGACCGTCACCGACATCCCCGACGACGTCGACCTCGCGGTCCTGGCCGTGCCGCCGGAGGAGGTCCCGGGGGTCGTCGACGGGTGCCTCGAGAAGGGCGTGCGGGCCCTCGTCGTCGTCACGTCGGGCTTCGGCGAGACGGGGGAGGAGGGCATCGCCCGGCAGCGTGAGCTGGTGAGCGAGGCCCGGTCGCGCGGCATGCGCGTCGTCGGGCCGAGCGCGCTCGGCGTGGTCAACCTCGACCCGGCGGTCCGGCTAAACGCCTCGCTCGCCCCGACGCTGCCCCCGCCGGGCCGGGTCGGGTTCTTCTGCCAGTCCGGGGCCCTCGGCATCCAGATCCTCGCCGCGGCCGCCCAGCGCCGCCTGGGGCTCTCGACGTTCGTGTCGGCCGGCAACCGCGCCGACCTCTCGGGCAACGACCTCATGCAGTACTGGGACACCGACCCGACGACGGACGTCGTGCTGCTCTACCTGGAGAGCTTCGGCAACCCGCGCAAGTTCGCCCGCGTCGCCCGCCGGCTGGCCCGCCGCAAGCCGGTGGTGGCGGTCGCCTCGGGCCGGCACGCGACCCCCGGGCTCGCGGCGAGCACGTCGCCCCTGGAGGAGGCGTCGGTCGCCGCGGTGTTCGACCAGTCCGGCGTCATCCGGGTCAGCTCCGTCGACGAGCTGTTCGACGTGGCGCTGCTGGTGGCGAACCAGCCGCTGCCGCGGGGCCCGCGCATCGGCGTCGTCGGGAACTCGAGCGCCCTGGGGGTGCTGGCCTCCGACGTGGCGCTCGCCCACGGGATGCACCTCGCGTTCCCGCCGGTGGACGTCGGCTCGATGGCCGACCCCGCCGAGCTCGCCGACGCCGCCCTGCAGGCCCTCGAGGACGACCGGTGCGACGCGCTGGTGATCGTGTTCTCCCCGCCGGTGGCCACCGACGGCGCCGAGCACGCCGACGCCCTCGCCGAGGTGGTCACGAGCGCCGACAAGCCGGTGACGACGACGTTCCTGGCCTCGTCGGGCGTCCCCGAGCACCTGGCGGTGCCCTCCGAGCTCGGCGGTTCCGCCGTGCCCGCCCGCGGCAGCGTCCCGTCCTACCCGTCCCCGGAGCGCGCGGTCATCGCGCTGGTCCGGGTCATCCGCTACACCCAGTGGCTCGAGCGGCCGGTCGGCGACTTCGTGGTGCCGCCGGGCTGCGACCTCACCGCGGCCCGGGAGTTCGTCGACGGCCTCGGGCCGATCGAGACCGCCCTGGTGCTCGACGACGACCAGACCGCGGAGCTGCTGCGGCGCGTCGGCATCCACGTCGCCCCGTTCCGGCGGGCGCGCACCCGCGACGAGGCGGTCGCGGCCGCGGCGGCCCTGCGCGAGCAGGGCGGGGGCGAGGTCGTCGTGAAGACCGTGGTGCGGACGTGGCGGCACCGCACCGACCTCGCGGGGGTGCGGACGGGCCTGTCCGACGACGAGGCGGTGGCCTACGCCTACCAGCAGCTCGCCGACCTGTCCGGCTCGCCCGAGGTCGACGTGCAGGTCCAGGTGCCGCCGGGGATGCCGGTGGTGGTGGAGCTGCGGGACGACCCGTCCTTCGGGTCGCTGGTGTCCTTCGGGCTCGCCGGGGTGGTCACCGAACTGCTCGGCGACCGCGCCTACCGCGCCACGCCGCTCTCGACGATGGACGCCCACACCCTGGTGCGCGCCCCGCGGGCGGCGCCGATGCTCGACGGGTACCGCGGTGCGCGGCCGATGGACCTCGCCGCGCTCGAGGACCTGCTGCTGCGCGTCGGCCAGCTCGCCGACCACGTGCCGGAGCTGCGTTCGCTCGTGCTCGACCCGATCCTGGTGGCCGAGCGCGGCGTGCACCCGACCTCCATGCGGGCCGTGCTCGGGCCGCCGCCCGGTCCCCGCGACGACGGGCCGCGCCGACTCGGCGGGTGACCCGTGCGGGTGAGGCGCCCGGTGCCCGGGAGGCGGGTGGGGGACGATCGCCGGCGATGCGTGCCCTGCCGATGATCGTGTTGCTCGCCGCCGCCCTGCTGCTCGCCGCCGGGTGCGGTGGCGGCTCCGAGCCGTCGGGAGCGCCGTCGCCCGCCACGGTGCCCACGGGTGCGCCGCCCGCCGGCACGTCCACCCCGCCGGTGCCGGTCGACCCGCTGGTCGCCGCGCCGCCGCCCGGCGGCACCGCGCTCGACCCCGCCCGGGTCACGACGACGGGGTTGCCGGCCGGCTTCCCGACGCTCGTCTGGACCACCGGGCCGCGGACCCTCGGGGTGTACGGCCGCGCGGGCGGGTGCACCGAGGCGACGGCCGCGGTCGCCGAACAGACCGCCGACGCGGTGACGGTGCGGATCACGCAGACCTCGACGTCGACCGGGCCGTGCACCCGCGAGCTGCGCTACCCCGCGTTCGAACTGCCGCTGGACGCGGACCTGGGACAGCGCCGGGTGGTGCTCACCGGCGAGACGCGCTGACCCGGCACACGGGGGCCGAGGAACCGGGACGGCCCCCGGCCGTCCCGGCCCCTCGTCGCGGGTGACCGGGCTGCGGTCACCGTGTCGGTGGCCGGGGGCGGTACCGCCGTCCCGGCGTGCCGCGCGTCACACGCGCTGCGGTGTGAGGAGCATGCGCCCCGTGGCGCGAGGGGGTCAAGCGACCGAGAGAGCGGGCCGTCCGAGGACGGATGACTCGATTCCGGAGCAGCGCGTGACCACGTGAGCGGTTGCGCGACGAGCAACGGCCGGTGCCCGACCCCGTCGGGGGTCCGGCACCGGCCGTCGGTGTCGCGCCACGTGTCAGCTCGCGGCGTAGGCCTTGAGCCGGCGGGCCCGGTCGCCCTCGCGCAACTTGGACATGACCTCGCGCTCGATCTGGCGGACGCGCTCGCGGGAGAGCCCGAAGCGCTTGCCGATCTGGTCGAGCGTGCGCGGCTGGCCGTCGTCGAGGCCGTAGCGCAGCCGGATCACGTTCTGTTCGCGCTCGTCGAGCGTCGCGATGACCCGACGCATGTCGTCGTGCAGCAGCCCGGAGATCACTGTCGACTCGGCGTCGGTGGCCTCGGCGTCCTCGATGAAGTCCCCGAGCGGGGCCTCCTCCTCGGAGCCGACCGGCATGTCGAGGCTCACCGGGTCGCGGCTGTGGTCGAGCAGGTCGGCGACCTTCTCGACGGCGAGCCCGGACTCCTCGGCCAGCTCCTCGTTCGTGGCCTCACGCCCGAGGGTCTGGTGCAGGTCGCGCTTGATGCGGGCCAGCTTGTTGACCTGCTCGACCAGGTGGACGGGCAGGCGGATCGTGCGGGCCTGGTCGGCCATGCCGCGGGTGATGGCCTGCCGGATCCACCACGTCGCGTAGGTCGAGAACTTGAAGCCCTTGGCGTAGTCGAACTTCTCCACCGCCCGGATGAGGCCGAGGTTGCCCTCCTGGATCAGGTCGAGCAGCGGCATCCCGCGGCCGGTGTAGCGCTTGGCCAGCGAGACCACGAGCCGCAGGTTCGCCTCGAGCAGGTGCGCGCGGGCGCGGCGGCCGTCGCGCGCCACCATCCGCAGGTCCTTCGCCCGGTCGGCGTCGACGTCGGCGCCCGCGACCTCGAGCAGGTGCGCGGCGAAGACGCCGGCCTCGATGCGCTTCGCCAGCTCCACCTCGTCGGCGGCCGTCAGCAGTGCGGTCTTTCCGATACCGTTGAGGTAGACACGGACGAGATCGGCGGCCGGGCTCTGGGCGTCCAGGTCGCTCTGGATCTCGGCCTCGGTCTGCAACGCGGTGCTCTCGGTGCTCTCGGAGGTCTCGGCGCCGTCGGGGGTCGACTCGGGCTGGACGGCCTCAGCAGGTACGTCGCTGCGAGACGTCCGCGGGGCGAGTGTCGCCGTCATGGAATCCTCCCTGCGCGGCGTGGGTCTGGCGCGCCGCGTCACATGGTCGAACGCGCGGTGGCGCGCGATCGTTCCCGCGCACCGGCTCGTCCTCCGGATAGCCGCTTGTGACGGTCCTGACGCGTGGTTCCGGTCATCGCGCGGCAACCAGGGCGCGTCAGACCTCCACCAGCACGGTGAACGGTCCGTCGTTGACGGATGCCACCGCCATGTCCGCGCCGAACCTCCCGGTGGCCACCGTCGCGCCCCGCGCCCGCAGCGCGGCCACCACGGCCCCGACGACCCGCTCCGCCTCCTCGCCCGGGGCGGCCGCCGACCACGAGGGTCGTCGTCCTCGGCGCGTCTCGCCGTAGAGAGTGAACTGACTCACGACGAGCAGGCCCGCGCCGGTGTCCGCGCACGAGGCCTCGCCGTCGAGGATCCGCAGCTCGTGCAGCTTGCGCGCCATCGTCGTCACCGGCTCGTCCCCGCGGGACGGGTCGTCGCGGTGCACTCCGAGCAGCACCAGCAGCCCGGGCCCGTCGAGCGCGCCGACCACCGCGCCGTCGACGGTGACGGACGCCTCGGTCACCCGCGCGACGACGGCCCTCACGGCACGGCCCTCACGCCACGGCCTCGCCCCGCGGCACCAGCAGGCCGTGCAGGAACAGCTCCCGGACGACGGGCAGCGCGGCGGCGGTGAGCTCCTCGGCGTCCCGGCCGTGTGCCACGGCGAGCAGCTCGAGCAGGTCGGACAGGGGCAGGTGACCGCGACAGCCGGCGAGCAGGGACTCGCCGAGCTCGTCGAGGTCGTGGCGCCACTGCGGGCCGTCGAGGCGCACGAGCGTGCCCCCGATCCGCTGCCAGCCCTCGTCCGAGCCGGTGAAGCCGCGTTCCAGCGCCGTGGTGGGCGGGGCGACGAGCGGCTCGTCGAGCAGGTCGTGCCCCCGCAGCCAGGCCACCCGGTCGAGCCAGGCCTCGATCTCGGGGCCCAGCGGGTCGCCGATGGCCTGGCGCATGTCCTCGAACACGACCGTGCCGTCCTCGCCCGGGGCGGTCCGCCGCACCGTGACGAACCCGAAGCCGATCCCCGCCACGTCGTGCTCGGCGAAGAAGTCCAGCCACTCGGCGGTGCGTGCCCGGCCGGCGGGGGAGGCGGGGTCGACGCCGGCGTCGCGCAGCCAGGTGCCGACGTGCAGCGCCGGGTCGGCCACGTCCCGCTGCACCACCCACGCGTCCAGCCCGCCCGGGGCGGCCGCCCGGGTCGCGTCCTCGATCCACCGCCGCGGCCGGGTCGTCCAGCCGGTGCCGGGTTCGGCCGCCTCCAGGTCGGCTCCCGTGATCAGCCAGGAGGCGAGGAGCTGGCCGACCCCGCCCGGCGCCAGGACGTCCGGGAGCGTGGACACCAGGAGGGCGGAGGCGCCGTCGCCGCCGAGCCCCGAGTCGCGGTAGACGTGCTCGACGGCGGGCGGCCCGGGCACGAACGGCGGGTTGCAGACGACCTGGTCGAACCGGCGGCCCGCGACCGGCTCCCACCACGGGCCGGTGAGCACCTCGACGTCGACACCGGAGATCGCGAAGGTGGCACGGGCGAGGGTGTTCGCGCGCTCGGAGACGTCGGTCGCGGTCAGCGACGAGGCGTGGCCCGACGCGTGCAGGGTCTGCACGCCGCAGCCGGCGCCGAGGTCGAGCAGGGTCGCCACCGGCCGGCGCACGGTCGCGCGGGCCAGCGACATGGAGGCCGCGCCCGCACCGAGCACGTGCTCGGTCGCCTTCCCGTCGCCGCTGTCCAGGTCGGAGACCACCCACCACGAGCCGTGCTCGTCGGCGTGCGGGCGGAGGTCCAGCGCGGCCACGACACCCTCGGCGTCGCGGCGCAGCAGCCCCGCGTCGAGCACCTCGTCGAGGGTCGCCGGCGCGAACGCCGCCGTGGCCTCCGCGGCGGTGACCGACTCGGAGAGCAGGAAGAGGCGCACCAGCGTGCGGAAGGACCCGTCGTCGGGAAGGCAGCGGCGGGCGGGCTCCGGCTCGCCGCGGTCGAGGGCCGCCCCGGCCTCCGCCCCGAGGGCCTCCGCGACGCCCTCGACGGTGAAGCCGGCCGCGCGGAACACGTCGCCCAGGCGCGGCGCCAGCGCGGGGAGTCGATCGATCACGGCCGACAGTCTGGCCTCCGGATCGGTACACCGTTCCCGGGGTCACTGTGACGGGTTGCACTCGGACCCGACGGGGAACACGCCGTCCGGACGAACGGGGACCTCGCCGCGCCGATCGTGGCAGGGTTGCCCCACCGGGTCCGGGCGGTGACGCTGCGCACAGGTCCTGCCCGCCCCGGGCCAGTGGAGAAGCGAAGGAACCGGAGGCCAGCGGATGTCGGAGCAGGGCTCGAGTCAGGGAAAGACCTACCCGCCGGACCCGGAGCTGTCGAAGACCGCCAACGTGCGTCCCGAGATGAAGGAGCAGGGGCTCGAGGAGTTCTGGGACGAGCAGGCCAAGAGCAGGATCAGCTGGTTCGAGCCGTACGAGACGGTGCTCGACTGGCAGCTGCCGTACGCCAAGTGGTTCGTCGGCGGGAAGCTGAACGCCTGCTACAACGCCGTCGACCGGCACGTGGAGAACGGGCAGGGCGACAAGGTCGCGCTGCACGTCGTCCCCGACGACGGGCCCGACTCGGCGGACGCGCACGACATCACCTTCGCGCAGCTGCAGGAGAAGGTCGTCCGCTTCGCCAACGGGCTGAAGAAGCTCGGCGTGTCCAAGGGCGTCCCGGTCGGCATCTACATGCAGATGATCCCCGACGCCGTCGTCGCGATGCTCGCGTGCGCCCGCCTCGGCGCCCCGCACACCGTCGTCTTCGGCGGCTTCAGCGGCAAGGCGGTCGCCGAGCGCTGCAACGACCTCGAGTGCAAGGTCCTCATCACCCAGGACGAGGCGCTGCGTGGCGGCAAGACCGCCGCCCAGAAGACCAACGCCGACGAGGGCCTGGACGGGGCCGGCAGCACGACGGTCGAGAAGATCCTCGTGGTGAAGCGCACCGGCGGCGACATCCCGATGAGCGACCGGGACGTCTACCTCGACGACCTGATCGAGGGCGAGTCGGGCGACGCCGAGAGCTGCCCGTGCGAGCCGATGGAGTCCGAGGACCTGCTGTTCCTCCTCTACACCTCGGGCTCGACCGGCAAGCCCAAGGGCGTCGTGCACACCACCGGCGGCTACCTCACCGGCGTCGCGACCACCCACAACCTCGTCTTCGACGTCAAGGACGACTCGGTCTACTGGTGCGCCGCCGACATCGGCTGGATCACCGGGCACAGCTACATCACCTACGGCCCGCTGGTGAACGGCGTGACCTCGGTCCTCTACGAGGGCGTGCCGGGCTATCCGGACAAGGAGGTGTGGTGGAAGATCGTCGAGAAGTACGGGGTCACGATCCTCTACACCTCACCCACCGCGATCCGTTCGCACATGAAGTGGGGCGAGCAGCACGCGCAGGCGCACGACCTCTCGTCGATCAAGATCCTGGGCAGCGTCGGTGAGCCGATCAACCCCGAGGTCTGGGAGTGGTACCGCAAGCACGTCGGCGGCGACAAGGCGCCGATCATGGACACCTGGTGGCAGACCGAGACCGGGCACATCCTGATCACCCCGCTGCCCGGCATCACGACGATGAAGCCGGGTTCGGCCCAGCAGCCCTTCCCGGGCGTACGGCCGGAGATCCGCGACGACGAGGGCAACGTGCTCGGGGTCGAGCAGACCGGCAACCTCGTGCTCACCGCCCCGTGGCCCGGCATGATGCGCGGGCTCTACAAGGACGACGAGCGCTTCCGCGAGACCTACTGGTCGAAGTACTCCGACGCCTACTTCGCGGGTGACGGCGCGAAGTACGACGAGGACGGCGACATCATGCTGATGGGCCGCCTGGACGACGTCGTCAACGTGTCGGGCCACCGCCTCTCGACCTTCGAGATCGAGAGCGCGCTGGTCGAGCACGGCGACGTGGCCGAGGCCGCCGTCGCCGCGCGCAAGGACCCCGACACCGGCCAGGCGATCGTCGCCTTCGTGTCGCTCACCGGCGACAAGACGGGCACCGAGGAACTGGAGCAGGCCCTGCGCGAGCAGGTGGCCCAGTCGATCGGCAAGCTGGCCCGCCCGGCGACGGTGATCTTCGCCAACGACCTGCCCAAGACCCGGTCGGGCAAGATCATGCGCCGTCTGCTCAAGAACCTCGCCGAGGGCGAGGAGCTGGGCGACACCTCCACGCTCGTCGACCCGTCCGTGGTCGACGAGATGAAGAAGCAGATCCAGGGGAGCTAGCCGCGGTCGTCGCCGGCGGTCGGACCGACCGCCGGCGGCGCCTCGCCGCGCAGGACCGCCAGCTCGTCGGTGACCCGGTTCATGATCCGGTCGGTGGCCTCGCGCAGCGCGCTGCCGCGCTTCTGCTTCCCGACGAGGTCCGCGAGGTCCACCGGCTCGCCGGCCAGGACCCGCAGCGTGGGCCGGGGCAGGAGCGTGGGCCGGGTCGCCCTCGGGGGCAGCAGGTGGTTCGACCCCCACTGGCCCACCGGGATCACCGGTGCGCCGGTCTCCAGCGCCATGCGGGCGATGCCGGTGTGCGCCTTCTGCGGCCAGCCGTCGGACTCGTAGGGGAAGCCGCCCTCCGGGTAGACCACGACGCACTCGCCGCGGTTCACGGCCTCGACCGCCGCGCGGTAGGCCTCGATGCCCGAGGCCTTGCGGTCGACCGGGATGTGGCGCCCGCCCCGCAACGGCGCGCCCACGACCGTCATGCCCCACAGCTCCTTCATCGCGAGGAACCGCGGGATGCGCCCCTGAGCCATGCAGTAGGCGACCAGCACGATCGGGTCCACGTGCGAGAGGTGGTTCACCGCCAGCAGCACGCCGCCCTGGCGCGGTACGTGCCGCCCGCCCCGGAAGTCCCACCGGGCCACGGCCATCAGCACCGGCCACAGCAGGTCGATCGCGAAGCCGTACCAGAACCCGCGGTCGCGGCGGGCGTAGAGCACCCAGATCGCCAGCTTGCGCCACAGCCGCATCGGCCGGCCCGGCGGGCGCCGGTCGTGGCCCTGCGCGATGCGGCGGACCGTCGGGTGCGGTCGCGGCTGGTCGACGTGCTGCGGGGCCTCCGGCGCCGTCGGCGCGGCCGGGGCGACCGGCTCCGGGGGCGGCGCGGCGAGCGGGGACGGGCCTTCGTCGGGGAGCGACGGCTGCGGCGCCTGGGAGGACATGCCCCGGATCATGGCCTGTCCGGCGCCGTGCCCGCATGAGTAGTTCTCCCGGCCCGCCGAACCGCGGGGGCGGCCACCGCGATGATCCTGCCGAGGTCGGAACGGCGTGGGAGGTCGGATGGCAGGCGCAGCAGCACGGGTGGTCCGCGCGGCGAGCAGGTTCGTGGACGGGACGCTCCCCGTGCGCATCCGCGCGTGGGACGGCAGCGAGGCCGGCGCGACCCGCGAGTCGGGCGCGCCCGTCGTCGTCCTGAACCACCGCCGGGCGCTGCGGCGCCTGCTGTGGCAGCCGGGCGAGATGGGGCTGGCGCACGCCTACGTCTCCGGGGACCTCGACGTCGAGGGCGACCTGCAGGAGGGCCTCACCGCGATCTGGGGCCTCGTGCGCGACGGCGCGGTGAAGCCGCGTCGGCCCGGCGTCACCGAGCTCCCCGCCGTGCTCGCGGGCGCCGCGACGCTCGGGCTGCTCGGTCCGCGGCCGGCGGCGCCGTCCGAGGCGATCCGGCTGCCGCGGTTCGCGAAGCTGCACTCCAAGCTGCGTGACCGGGCGGTGATCCACCACCACTACGACGCCGGCAACGCCTTCTACGAGCTCATCCTCGACCGGAACATGGCGTACTCGTCGGGCTACTGGAGCGACCTGTCCGCGCCGCTCACCGACGAGAACCTCGTCGCCGCGCAGGACGCCAAGCTCGACATGATCTGCCGCAAGCTCGGGCTCGGGCCGGGCTCGACGCTGCTCGACGTCGGGTGCGGGTGGGGCTCGCTGCCCATCCACGCCGCCAAGCACTTCGGCGCCCACGTGCGGGGCGTGACGATCGCGACCGAGCAGCGCGACCACATCAACCAGCGGATCCGGGCCGAGGGCCTGGCCGACAAGGTGCAGGTCGACCTGATCGACTACCGCGACGTGCCCGCCCAGATCGAGGAGTACGGCACGTTCGACGCGGTCTCGAGCATCGAGATGGGCGAGCACGTCGGCGATGGCAACTACCCGACGTTCGCCTCGATCCTGGTCGGCGCCGTGCACCCCGGCGGGCGCGCGCTCGTGCAGCAGATGTCCCGCCGCCCCGGCGACCACCCCGGCGGTGGGCCGTTCATCGAGACCTACGTGACCCCGGACATGGTGATGCGCCCCGTCGGGGACACGCTGACGCTGCTCCAGCGCGCCGGCCTCGAGGTCCGCGACGTCCACGTCATGCGGGAGCACTACGTGCCGACCTGCCGCGCCTGGATCGCCACGCTCGAGGCGAACTGGGACCGCGCGGTGGAGCTGGCCGGGGAGCGGGGCGCCCGGATGTGGCGGCTCTACCTCGTGGGTGCGGCGCTGGCGTTCGAGGAGAACCGCATGGGCGTCGACCAGATCCTGCTGGCCCGCCCGACGGCGACCGGCCGCTCCGGGATGCCCGCGACGCGTTCGTCCTTCGAGCCCGGGGGTATCTCGGTCGCATGAGCTTCGACTGGGCGGCCGCCGGCATCCTGCTGGCGGTCGCCGTCGGCGTCGTCGTCGTGACCTTCGCGGTGACGCTGCTGGTGGCGCGGGCGGTGGGGAAGCACTCGGTCGTCGACGTGACGTGGGGGCTGGGCTTCGCCCTGGTCGCCGGGTCCGCCTACGTGACGTCGGGTCTGCTCGGCGTCGGGAACCCCGCGGTGCGGCTCGTCGCGCTGCTGCTGCCGGTGATCTGGGGGCTGCGTCTCGCGATCTACATCGGCTGGCGCAACCACGGGAAGGGCGAGGACCCGCGCTACACGGAGATGCTGGGGGAGGGGCACGCCCCGGGCGCCACGACCTGGACCGTCGTCCGCAAGGTGTACCTGACCCAGGCCGGCGTGCAGCTCGTGGTCGTGCTCCCCGTGCTCGCAGCGATGGTGCGCGCGTCGACGGTGTCGGTGCTGCTCGTCCTCGGGGCACTGGTGTGGCTGGTCGGGTTCTTCTTCGAGTCGGTCGGCGACGCCCAGCTGGCGCGGTTCAAGGCGGACCCGGCCAACCAGGGGAAGATCCTCGACTCGGGGCTCTGGCGGCTGACCCGGCACCCGAACTACTTCGGCGACTTCTGCGTCTGGTGGGGCATCTTCCTGGTCGCCGTGGGGCACCCCGCCGCACTCGTCACGGTGGTCGGACCGGTGCTGATGAGCTACCTGCTGATCAACGTCACCGGCAAGGAGCTCCTGGAGAAGGGGATGTCCGGCCGGCCCGGGTACGCCGAGTACGTCGAGCGCACGAGCGGGTTCTTCCCGCTGCCGCCCGGCTCCGCCCCCGCCCGCGCGACCTAGGAGTGACCCCGTGACCGTCCCGCTCCCCGACGGACTCGTCGAGCTGCTGCGCCGCCCGGCGCCGTGCTTCATCGCGACCCTCATGCCCGACGGCTCGCCGCAGATGACCGAGACCTGGGTCGACACCGACGGCGAGCACGTCGTCGTCAACGTCGTCGGCGGTATGCAGAAGGCCCGCAACGTCGCGCGCGACCCGCGGGTGGCGCTCAACGTCGCGGACCCGGACCAGCCGGCGCGCTACTACGGCATCCGCGGCCGGGTGGTCGGGACGACGACCGAGGGCGGCAAGGACCACATCGAGGAGCTCTCGCAGCGCTACCTCGGCCGGCCCTACCCGGTGTTCTCCGGCAACCCCGACGAGACCCGCGTGATCCTGCGGATCGCCGCCGACTCGATCCACGCGCCGTTCGGCTGAGCGGGCCCCGCCCCGACACGAGCGAGCGGCACTCTCGCGCGCTCCATGTGCGCGAAAGTGCCGTTCGCTCGGGGAGGCGGGGACTCAGTTCTCCGCGCGCTTGCGCAGCACGGCGAGGGCGGAGTCGGCGTGCTCGTCGAACTTCATCTCGCCGGTGATCACCTCGAGCACCGTGCGGTCGGTGTCGATCACGAAGGTCTTGCGCTTGATCGGCAGCACCGGCAGCCACGACCGCTTGGCGTCGAACTGCTTCGCGACCTCACCCTTCGGGTCGGAGAGCAGCGGGTAGTCGAACGAGTTCGCCTGCGAGAACGTGTGCTGCTTCTCCACCGAGTCCGCGCTGATCCCGACGCGCTGGGCGCCGACCTCGGCGAACTCGGTCGCGAGGTCGCGGAAGTGGCAGCTCTCCTGCGTGCAGCCGCCGGAGCTGGCGAGCGGGTAGAAGAACAGGACCACCGGCCCGTTCGTCAGCAGCTCCGACAGGGTCCGGGTGGCCCCGGAGTCGTCGGCGAGCGAGAAGTCGGGCGCGGTGTCTCCGGCCTTCATGGGGGCGGGTCCCTTCCAGACGTCGGGTGTCGGTCCGTCTTCGTGTGCCGGACTGGTCCGGTTCATCTGTTGATTGTCGATAGGTGTCGAGCGATACTCGTCCGGTGTCGCTCGATCGTCGTGTGGTGAGCCTGCTCCGGGCGATGCTCGTCGCCCTCTTCCTGCTCCTCGTCGTGCTCCAGGTGTTCTCGCTCCCCGGCCAGTTCGCCCACCTCGCCGCCGAGGAGCCGGGCGCGGCGCCGTGGCGCTGGCCCCTCACGGCGCTGGCGGCGTTCTGGGTGCTCTGTGTGCAGGTCGTCGTCGTGAGCACCTGGCGCCTGCTCGGGCTCGTCCGCGACGACCGGATCTTCCGGCCGGCGTCGCTGCCCTGGGTCGACGCGATGATCGTCGCGATCGCCGCCGGGTGGCTGGTGCTGCTCGGGGTGGGCGGCGTCGCGGTGTGGCGGGGCGACGACCCGGGCAACGCGCTGGCGTTCCTCGTGGTGCTGCTCCTCGGCGCGGTCGTCGGGCTGCTGCTCGTCGTCATGCGCGGGCTCCTGCGCGACGCGACCCTCCTGCGGGCCGACCTCGAGACGGTCATCTGATGGCGATCGTCGTGCGGATCGACGTCGAGCTGGCCCGTCGCAAGATGAGCGTCGGGGAGTTCGCCGACCGGGTGGGGCTCACGCCGGCCAACGTCGCCGTGCTCAAGAACGGGCGGGCGAAGGCGGTGCGGTTCTCGACGCTGGAGGCGATGTGCCGGGTGCTGGAGTGTCAGCCCGGGGACCTGCTGGAGTTCGTCGACGAGGAGGAGCCCGCCCGGCGGTAGAGCCCGGCGGCGTCGGCCGTGACCAGGACCTCCCGGACGGCGCCGACCGGTCGGCGGATGTGCGCCGAAGATGGAGGCGTGACCCTTCCCCGCCTCGAAGCCGCGTCCCCGCACGGCGACGGCAGCGCCGGCGTCGTCCTCGTGCTCCACGGCGGTCGGCCCGACGGGCACCAGGGCGCGGGCGGGTTCCTGCTCTCGCACGTGCGGATGGTGCCGTTCGGGCAGGCCGTGGCGAAGGTCGGCGCGCGGCGCGGGGTCGGGACCGACCTGCTGCGCTATCGCGTCCGCGGCTGGAACGCGCCGGATCTCGACCCGGTGGTCGACGCCCGCTGGGCCCTCGACGAGCTCCGCCGTCGGCACTCCGACGACGTGCGGGTGGTGCTCGTCGGGCACTCGATGGGGGCCCGGGCGGCGCTGCGGGTCGGGGACGACCCGAACGTCGTCGGGATCGCCGCGCTCGCGCCGTGGATCGAGCGCAACGAGCCGTGGGAGCACCTGCGGGGCCAGACGCTGCTCGTGGCGCACGGCGACCGGGAGCGGATGACCGACCCGCGCGCGTCGCTGTGGTTCGCCCGGCAGGTCGCGACGATCAGCGACCGGGTCGCGCGGTTCGACGTGCACGGCGACGGCCACGCCATGCTGCGCCGCGCGGGGGAGTGGCACCGGTTGACCGCCCGCTTCGCCCTGGCCGCGCTGGGGCTCGAACCGTTCGAACCGGCCGTCGCGAACGCGATGGCGGTCGGTGCCCCCGAGGGCCTGTCCGTCCCGCTCGCCGCCGGAGCCTGAGGAGTCGCCCGTGTCCCGTGACCGTGTCGCCGTGATCGGGGCCGGGGTGTCCGGGCTGACGGCCGCCCACGTCCTGCAGCGGGCCCACGACGTCACGCTCTTCGAGTCCGAGCCGCGCCTCGGCGGGCACGCGCACACCCACGACCTGCCGGCCGTCAGCGTCGACTCCGGGTTCATCGTCCACAACCACGCGACCTACCCGAACCTCGTCCGGCTGTTCGGCGAGCTCGGCGTGGCCACGCAGGACTCCGAGATGTCGATGAGCGTGCGCGACGAGTCGACCGGGCTCGAGTACGCCGGCGCCCGCGGCGCGGCGGGGCTCTTCGCGCAGCGCCGGAACGTGGCCAACCCGCGCCACCTCGCGATGCTCGCCGAGGTGCTGCGCTTCCACCGCGCCGCCCGGCGGGTGCTGGCCGGCCACACCGACCTCGCCGAGGAGGTCACCTTCGGCGAGTTCCTGCGGCGGCACCGGTTCTCGCGCTACTTCGTGGACACGTTCGCGGTGCCGGTGGTCTCGGCCGTGTGGTCGTCGGGCGCCGAGCTCTCGATGCAGTACCCGGCCCGCTACCTGTTCGCCTTCCTGGCGAACCACGGACTGCTCTCGGTCGGCGGCTCGCACCAGTGGAAGACGGTGGTCGGCGGGTCCGCCCGCTACGTGGAGAAGGCCGCGAAGGGCCTGTCGGCGGTCGAGGTGTCGACGCCGGTGCGCGCGGTGGCGCGGGTCGGCGAGGGCTTCGAGGTCCGCGACGACGCAGACGTGGCGCACGCGTTCGACCGGGTCGTGATCGCGACGCACGCGCCGACCGCGCTGTCGCTGCTCGCCGCGCCGACCGCCGACGAGGCCGCCGTCCTGGGCGCCTTCGAGTACTCGGCCAACGAGACGTGGCTGCACACCGACACCTCGATCCTGCCGAAGGCCCCGGGCGCGCGGGCCTCGTGGAACCTCCTGCGGGTGCCCGGCGAGGACCGCGTGCTGGTCAGCTACGACATGACGCGCCTGATGCGGCTCGACACCCCCGAGACGTACGTCGTCACCCTCAACGCGACCGACCGCGTCGACCCGGCGACCGTGATCGCGCGCATGGACTACGAGCACCCCGCCTACACGCCCGCCTCGGTGGCCGCCCAGAAGCGGCTGCCGGGGCTCAACGACGGCCGGATCGCCTTCGCCGGCGCCTACCACGGCTGGGGTTTCCACGAGGACGGGTGCGCGTCGGGGGTCCGGGCGGCGGCCTCGCTCGGGGTGGCGTGGTGACGTCCCTCTACGACGTGCTGGTGGAGCACCGGCGCTCGCAGACGCTCGAGGACGCCTTCACCCACCGCATGTACCTCTGGCTGGTGGACCTGGACGACCTGCCGTCGTTCCCGGGGGTCTCCTTCCGCGGGGCCGACCACCTCGGCGACCCCGACCGCTCGATCCGGGAGAACCTCGACGCGTTCCTGGCGGCGCAGGGCCGCGAGCGTCCGGCACGCGTGCTGATGCTCGCCCACCCGCGGACGTTCGGATACGTCTTCAACCCGATCTCGCTGTACTGGGCCTACTCGGCGGCGGGCTCGCTGTGTGCGGTGGTCGCCGAGGTCCACAACACCTACGGCGGGCGGCACCACTACCTGCTCGACGTCGACGACGCCGGCCGCGCGCGGGTGGACAAGGACTTCTACGTCTCGCCGTTCTTCCCGGTCGACGGCGAGTACCGGATGAAGGTGCCCGAGCCGGGCGAGACCCTGTCGGCGACCGTGGTGCTGCAGCGGCCGGCCCCGGATGGCGGGCTCGTGACGGCCTTCGTCGCGACCATGCGGGGCGCCCGTCGGCCGGCGGGTCGCCGGGCGGTGCTGCGGGCCGTGCTGCGGCACCCGTTCGTCACCCACCGGGTCTCGCTGGCGATCCGTCGGCGTGGGATCGCGCTCTACCTGCGCGGGCTGCCCGTGGTGAAGCGCACGGCCGCCGACGTCGACCGTGGGCTGGGGCAGCTGGAGCGGGTCTGAGGCCTTCCCGACGACGGGTGCGGCCGCCTGCGAGTCCGGCCGCGAGGTGTACGTAGGGCAGGTTCCGCAGCCCTGTGGGATGCCTGGTGTGCAGCTCGCGGCTGGGGGAGCGGGCCCGGCGTTCGCGAGACGCACGTGGGGCAGGTCGACGGCGCGGTCGGGATGCCTGGTGTGCACCTCGGCCGGGCGCGGGCGCGGCGGCCGTGTGCGGGACGCAACGCCGCCCCGAGGGTGTCACCGTCACGTCCCCGGGCGCAGACTGCAGGCCGTGACCAGTGCCCCGCTCACGATCCGTCCCGCCGTCGCCGAGGACGTCGACGCCCTGCTCGAGCTCATCCACGCCGCGTACCGCGGCGAGGGCGGACAGGTCGGGTGGACCACCGAGGCCGAGCTGATCGACGGCCCGCGCACCACCCGCGACCTGCTCGCCGCCGACGTCGCCGACCCGTCGATCCACCTCATGGTCGCCGGCGACCACGACGGCTGCTGCGCCGTGACCCACCGGGCCGGCGAGGAGATCGCCGTGTTCGGGATGTTCGCGGTGCGCCCGGCGCAGCAGGGAACGGGGCTCGGCAAGGCCCTGCAGGCCGCGGCCGAGGAGTACGCCCGCAGCGCGGGCGCCACCATTATGGAGCTGCACGTCATCGACCGGCGCGCCGATCTCATCGCCTGGTACGAGCGCCGCGGGTACGTGCGCACCGGCGAGACCAAGCCGTTCCCCTACGGCGAGCCCGGCGTCGGCTTCCCGCGGGGCGACGACTTCCGGTTCGCCGTGCTGCGCAAGCCCCTAGGCTGAGCGCCGTGGCACCGCAGCTGACCCTCGCCCAGGACCCGGAGGCCGACGAGGTCCTCTCGCAGAACCCGCTCGCGCTGCTCATCGGGATGGTGCTCGACCAGCAGTTCCCGATGGAGCGCGCGTTCGCCGGTCCGGCGCTGCTCACCGACCGGATCGGCGAGATCACCGCCGAGAAGATCGCGGACTACGACCACGACGAGCTCGTCGCCGCCTTCACCGGCCCGCCCGCGCTGCACCGCTACCCGAGGTCGATGGCCGAGCGGGTGCAGGCGGTGTGCCGGGCGATCGTCGAGGACTACGGCGGCGACGTCACCCGCATCTGGACCGAGGCCGCCGACGGCCGCGACGTGTTCAAGCGCCTCAACGCCCTGCCCGGCTGGGGGAAGATGAAGGCCCAGATCTTCACCGCGCTGCTCGGCAAGCAGCTCGGGCTGGACGCCGAGGGCTGGCGCGAGGCGGCCGGGAGCTACGGCGACGAGGGATCGCGGCGCTCGATCGCCGACGTCGTCGACCAGACCACGCTGGCCGAGGTGCGCGACTTCAAGCAGGCCCAGAAGAAGGCCGCCAAGGCCGCGAAGGCCGAGGCGTGAGCCGCGCCGTCCACGTCGTCGGGATCGGGGCCGGCTCGCCCGGTCATCTCACGCTCGACGCGGTCGAGACCCTCTCGAAGGTCGACGTCGTCCTGCTGCTGCACAAGCGCGGGGCCGCCGACGAGCTGACCGACGCGCGCACCGCGATCGCCGAACGCTTCGCCCCGCAGGCGCGCATCGTCCGTCGGCAGGACGCGCACCGCGAGCGCGGCACCACCGAGGAGGGCCGCTACCTGCAAACCACGCAGGAGTGGCGCGACGAGCGCCTCGCGCTCTACGAGGAGCTGATCTCGGGCGAGGTCCCCGACGGCGGGTCGGTCGCCCTGCTGGCCTGGGGGGACCCCGGCATCTACGACGGGACCGTGGACACCGTCGAGCGGATCGTCGAGCGCGGGAACGTCGACATCGCGTGGACCGTGATCGCCGGGATCTCCGCACCCGCCGCCCTGACCGCGGCCCACCGCGTGACGATGACCCGGACCGGACGGCCCGCCGTCGTCACCCCCGCCCGGCAGGTCATCGCGGGCACGCCCACCGAGCGCGCCGACCTCGTCGTCATGCTCGACGGGGCCGACCAGCACGGGGTCGACGTCCTGCCCGACGACGCGAGCGTCTACTGGGGTGCGTACCTCGGCACGCCCGACGAGGCGCTGATCAGCGGGCGCCTCGGCGACGTGCGGGACGAGATCCGCTCCACGCGCGCCGACCTGCGGGAGCGCAAGGGCTGGATCATGGACACCTACCTAGTCCGCCTCGACTGACCGCAACCGTCCTTCCCAGCGCTCCTCCACCCGGCCGAATCGCCAGACGGCGAGGGCGACCACCCAGGCCAGGACGAAGAGCCCGACGATCCAGAAGCCGACGTCGTCGAGCGGGAGGTTCGCGACCCAGGCGAGCGGCCCGCCCTCGATGTCCAGCTGGTCGGTGAGGATCGAGATGAGCTCGATCAGGCCGATGACCAGGGCGACGACGACGGACAGGGACGTGATCGTGATGTTGTAGAAGACCTTGCGCACCGGGCGCATGAAGGCCCAGCCGTAGGCGAAGCACATGAAGGCGCCGTCGAGCGCGTCGAACAGGCTCATGCCCGCCGCGAAGAGGATCGGCAGCACGAGCACCGCCCACCAGGGCAGCGTCGCGGCCGCGGCCCCGCCGGCGAGGACGAGCAGGGACACCTCGGTCGCGGTGTCGAACCCGAGGCCGAACAGCACGCCCACCGGGTACATGTGTCCGGGCCTGCGCACGGCCTTCGTCACGCGGCCGAGGAAGCGGTTCATGAAGCCGCGCTCGTCGAGGTGGCGCTCGAGCTCGGCCTCGTCGTAGTCGCCGTGGCGCATGCGCCGGAAGATCCGGACGATGCCGACCAGCACGACGAGGTTGATCACGCCGATCAGGATCAGGAACACGCCGCTCACGGCCGTGCCGATCAGGCCGCCGATGACCTTGAGCGGGGAGTCGTCGTCACCGATCTCGCTCGCCACGGCCCGCACACCCAGGCCGAGCAGCAGCACGAGGACGAACACGATCGTCGAGTGGCCCAGCGAGAACCAGAACCCGACCGTCAGGGGGCGGGGCCGGCTCCCGTCCTCGCCGCGGTCGGCGAGCAGCTTGCGCGTCGTGTTGTCGATCGCCGCGATGTGGTCGGCGTCGAAGGCGTGCCGCATCCCCAGCAGGTAGGCGGTCAGACCCAGCCCGAGGCCGAACACGCCGGCGTCGCCGAGGTCGTAGTGGTTCGGCGCGATGAAGACGGCGAGGACACCCCAGCCGACGACGTGGAGGAGGACGACGATCGCCGTCATGCCGGCGACGGACAGCTTCTCCGGCCGGGACATCGCGAACCGGCGCGTGGCGGTGGGAGCGGTGGCGGTCACGAGGCGGGAGAGTCCCCCGTCCGGTGCACAGATGCAACGGTGCTGCAGCTGAGGCTGTCCGGCAATCACACCTGGTGTGCGTCGTGTCCGGAAATTCGCGGCCCGATCACCCGGTCGGCCCCTGCCCGTCCCGGCAGGCAGGGCAGGAGCCGGAGAACGCGGGCGCCTCGGTCGAGAGCTCGAAGCCGGACGCTCTCGCGAGGCTCCGCGCGGCCCGGAGGGCGACGGGGGTGGGGAGGGGGACGACCTCCTGGCAGCCCGTGCAGAAGGCCGTGTACTCCGTCGGCCCGACCAGGCGGTAGGCGTGGCTGACCTGGCCGCGGGGTCCCTTCACCGCCACGCGGTAGACCAGTCCGATCCGGTGGAGGTCGGTGAGGCTGCGGTGCACGGTCGAGACGTCGACCCCGGACCCGTCGTCGTGCAGGAGCTCGGCGACGTCGAGCGCGGTCAGGTGGCCGCGCGCCGCCAGGAGGACGTCGAGGAGCTCGCGGCGTCGCGGGGTGATGCGGGCACCCCGTCGACGCCAGGTCGCCGCGATCCGCTCGGCGTCGGCGGCGTGGTCCTCCGACGGGATCGTCACGGCCGCCCGTCGGGCGCGACGTGCTCCCGGTGAACCGCGCGGAGGACCTCGCCGCGGGTGACGCCGCCGAGGCGGGCGACCTCCTCGAGCAGGATGCCGGCGAGCGAGACCTGGGCGAACAGCAGTCGTGCCATCGCCAGGCGGGGTCGGTCGGCCTCGGCGACGTCCCCGAGCACCCGGTCCATGGCGGCCACGAACTCCGAGGCGTCGCCGGGGGCCTCGGGCGTCCCCTCGGCGAGGTCCCACGCCGTCATGACCTCGATCGCGGTCGGCAGGACACCCCTCAGCAGGTCGTCGCGTCCCGTCTCGTTCATCAGTCGCCGCCCGTCCCATCGGAGGGGTGTGCCGCGTCACTCCATGCCGCACAGTCCCTGTTGCAGATCGCTGGCAACTACGACTCTTGTGCACAGCGACTCCGATCCGCAAGGAGGCGACATGGCCATCGAGCCGAACCAGATCTGGGACGCGCCGATCAAGGAGTTCCACCCGTTCCCGCGAGCCCTGCTGGGGGTGGGCGGCCACGAGATGGTCGGTGTCGAGGCCAAGGCCCTGGGCATGAGCCGGGTCCTGCTCGTCACGACCGGCCTGCGCGGCTCGGGCATCGTCGAGACGATGAAGGGGGTCATCGAGTACCAGGGTCTCGACTGCGTCGTCTACGACCAGGTCGAGTCGAACCCCAAGGACTACAACTGCATGGACGCCGCCGCTCTGTACCAGAGCGAGCGCTGCGACGGCATCGTCTCCGTCGGCGGCGGCTCCTCGCACGACGCCGCCAAGGGCGCCCGCGTGGTGATCGCCCACGACGGACGCAACATCAACGAGTTCGAGGGCTTCTCGAAGTCGACGAACAAGCAGAACCCGCCGCACATCGCGGTCTCGACGACGGCGGGCACCGGCTCCGAGACGTCGTGGGCCTACGTCATCACCGACACCTCGGACATGGACAACCCGCACAAGTGGGTCGGCTTCGACGACCCGGTGGTGACCAGCCTCGCCGTCGACGACCCGATCCTGTACTACAACTGCCCGCAGCACTTCACGGCCTACTGCGGGTTCGACGTGCTGGCGCACGGCTCCGAGCCGTTCGTCTCGCGCCTGGACTTCACGCCGTCGATGGGCAACGCGCGGGAGTCGATCCGCCTCGTCGCGGAGAGCCTGCGGGAGGCGACGTTCGAGCCCCGCAACTACGAGGCGCGCTCGAAGATGATGCACGCGCAGTACATCGCGGCGCAGGCGTTCAACTCCGGTGGTCTCGGCCTGATCCACTCGATGTCGCACGCGATCAGCGCGTTCTACGACTCCCACCACGGCCTGAACAACGCGATCGCGCTGCCCCGGGTCTGGGAGTACAACCTGCCCTCGCGCTACAAGCAGTACGCCGAGATCGCGCAGCTCATGGGCGTGGACACCCGGAACATGACGACGGTGCAGGCCGCGGACGCCGCGGTCGAGGCGGCGATCCGGCTCGCGCAGGACGTCGGCATCCCGGCCAACTTCGGCTCGGTCACCACCGACACCTACGACAAGAACCGGATGAACACCGGCAAGTACGCCGGGGCCGGCAACACCATCCCGGGCGACGAGAAGACGGTCCGCCGCATCTCCGAGCACATGATGGGCGACTGGTGCACCCCCGGTAACCCGCGGGAGGCGACGGTCGAGTCCCTGATCCCGGTCGTGTCGCACGCGATCAACGAGTCGTACTGATCCACCCTCCTCGGCGGTCCCGGGCTCCTCGCCCGGGGCCGCCGAGCCCGTTCGACAAGGAGCTCCGTGCCCGCGATCGAGTCGTTCCCCGACGCCGAGCAGGTCCGCGCCACCCTCGAGACCGTCGACTACGTCGTCGACCCCGACCTCGCCGTCGTCGTCCTGCTCGCCACCCGCCTGGACCGGCCACTGCTGCTCGAGGGTCCGGCCGGCGTCGGCAAGACCGAGCTCGCGAAGTCCCTCGCCGCCTCGACCGGGCGGACCCTGGTCCGCCTGCAGTGCTACGAGGGGCTCGACGACGGGCGCGTGCTCTACGAGTGGGACTACGGCAAGCAGCTGCTCCACGTGCAGATGCTCCGGGACCGGATCGGCGCGCTGGTGGCGGACGCCCCCGACCTGAACGCCGCGGCCGCGATCCTGCGCGAGCAGGACGCCGGGCTCTACACCGAGCACTTCCTCGCGGTGCGGCCGCTGCTCGAGGCGATCCTGTCCGAGGAGCCCGTCGTCCTGCTGGTCGACGAGGTCGACCGCACCGACGAGTCCGTCGAGGCGCTGCTGCTCGAGATCCTCGCCGAGGGCCAGGTGACGATCCCCGAGATCGGCACCTTCGTCGCGCGCAGCCGCCCCTGGGTCGTCCTCACCTCCAACGACACCCGCGAACTCACGCCCGCGCTCAAGCGGCGCTGCCTGCACCACCACCTCGACTTCCCGACGGCGGAGCGCGAGGCCGAGATCGTCGGTCGGCGGGCCCCGGAGGTCGATGCGACGACCGCGGCCGAGGTCGTCGACCTCGCGAACCGGCTGCGGGCGATGCCGCTGCGCAAGGCGCCGTCGATCTCCGAGGTCGTCGACGCGGCCCGCGCGGCGCTGGTGCTCGGCGGCGTGCCTGCGGCCGAGGACACCGACAGTCCGCTGCTCGCGACGCTGCTCAAGTACGGAACCGACCGGGAGGTGGCCCGGGACCGGCTGGGTGCACCTGCCGAGGACCCCGTTCCCGACGACGGGTCGGCGCCCGCGGAGCGCGCCCGGGTCGCCACCGCGCCCCGCAACACCACGACCGCCGCCTTCCGTGGGCACGGCGGGCGCGACCGGGGCCGCAGCGACAACGGCACGGGCGGGCCGGGGCGCGGGCCCGGCAGCGGCATCGCCGGGCTCCGGCGCCCGTGACCGCGCCGATCGCGAGCCCGGACGGGCGGGTGGGGCCGGTCGACGTGCTCGCGACCGTCTTCGCGGGCCTCCTGCGGCGCTGTCGGGTCGCGGTCTCGCCGGCGGAGACGATCGAGATCCGGCGGGTCCTGCTCATGCTCGGGGCGCACGACCTCGACGCCCTGCGTGCCGGACTCCGGGCCGTGAGCGCGAAGTACGGCCACGAGCGGGCCGGCTTCGAGCGGGCGTTCGCCGTGTTCTTCGAGGGGCGGACCTCCGAGGGCGCGGCGGACGGCGACCAGGCGCGGCCCGACGCCGACATCCCGGACGGTCGGCTTCCGGAGAACCTCGACCTGCTCGACGAGGGCGAGGACGACCCGCTCTCGCGGTTCACCGACTACAACCCGCGGGCCGCCGAGGTCGGCGACCTCATCGACGCCGACGAGGCGGAGAAGGGGTTCAACCCGCACTCCGACGACGACGACCTGTCGCTGTCGACCAGCGACTCGGACCTCTCGGTGCGCGACGGCGACGCCGGGCGGCGCGGGGTCACCTATACCGTCGAGCTGGAGCGGGCCGGGTCGGCCGTGGCGGGCGAGCTGACCTCGGGGGCGGCCGCGGCCTCGTCGGGAAGCCTGGACTGGGACGACCCGGCGGCGGTGCTGGCCTGGCTCGAGGCGGTGGACGCACGCAGCGTGTACCTCGACGGCGCGCCGGGCGACCGGGAGCACCTCACCGAGTCACAGCTCGGCAGCCTGGTCGCGGCCATCGACGCGTTCGTGGATGCGCTGGCGGCGCGGGCCGTGCAGGCGCCGGACGACGTGGACGGGGAGCCGGGGGACGCCGGCGAGTCCGCCCGGGACGAGCGGACCACCCTGCGGCGGGCCTGCCACGACCTGCTCCGGCGGATGCGCGGCGCCCCGCGCCGGGTGCCGGTCGAGCACGGACGGGGGCGGCTCGACGTCCGGCGGACCGTGCACGCCGGCCTGCGGACCGACGGGGTGCCGTTCCGGCTCATCACCCGCACCCCGCGCCCGGACCGGCTCCGCATCGTCATCGCCGTCGACGTGTCCCTGTCCGTCCGGTCGGTGACGGCGTTCGTGCTGCGGCTCGCGCAGGCCCTGCACGCGGACGCGCACACCTGCCACGTCGTGGCGTTCGTCGACACGCCGATCGAGGTCACCGACGTGCTCCTGCGTTCGTCCGGCGATCACGCCCTCGCCTCGGTGCTGTCGGCCCCCGGTCTCGATCTCGACGCGACCAGCGACTACGGCCGGGTGCTCGGCGAGCTCGCGGAGGGGCGGGGACGGGCGGGCGCCGTGCTCGACGCCCGCACGACCCTGCTCGTGGTCGGCGACGGCCGCTGCAACGGGCTGCCGCCGGGGGTGGAGCACCTGGAGGCACTCCGCCGCCGGGTGCACCGCATCGGATGGATCACCCCGGAACCGCGGCGGTACTGGCACCAGGCGTCCTGTGCGATGCCCTCCTACGAGGAGGTCGTCGACGGCGTCGTCGTGGCCCGCGACGGCGAGGAGTTCGCGGAACGGGCGGGCGCGCTCGGGCACGCCCTCGCGTAGGCCTCAGACCGCTCCATCGGTGGCCGAGCGGGCGCCCTGCGCGCGCAGCCAGGCGACGAGGTCGTCGGCGCCCTCCTCCTGCGCGGCGTCGAGCGGGGTGAGGTCCGACCACGGCGGGATCCGGTTCGGATCGGCGCCGGCGGAGAGGAGCAGCTCCGCGGTGCTGCGGCGGCCGCCGTGGCAGGCACCCCAGAACGCGGTGGTGATGTCCTCCAGCGTCGCCCCGTCCGCCAGTGCGGCCCGGACGCGGTCGTCGAGCCCCAGCGTCGCGGCGTCGATCAGCGTCGTCGTCGCACCGCGCTCCAGCAGGCGTCGGGCCGCCGCCCACTGCTTGAACCCGCGGGCGTCGGCGATCGGGGTGCCGCCGCCCAGCACCGCACCGGGCGCCTCGATGTCCGCACCCGCGTCGAGCAGGGCGTCGACCGCCTCGACGTCGTCGCAGCTCGCCGCCCAGTGCAGCGGGGTCTCCTCGTGCGGCCCGGCGAAGCGGGCGTCGACGTCCGCGCCGCGATCGACGAGCAGGGCGATGACCTTGGCGACCCGCGGGTGGTGCCCGGGCCAGTCGGTCGCCACGTGCAGCAGGGTGCGCGACATGGCTCCCGGGTCCGCCGAGCCGATCCGGGTCGCGGCGAGCCCGGGGTGCTCGTCCAACAGCCGGCGGAGCGCGCTCAGGTCGCCCTGCTGGACGGCCTCGGTCGCCGCGACCGCCGCCGGGTCGTCGGACGGGATCGTCGTCACGCGGTCAGCGTGGCACGCGGAGGCGCTCGCCGACCCTGCGGCCGCGGCGCGCCGTCGCGTTCTCGACGGCGGGTGCCGGCTCGCCCCGGCGGGCCGCGTCGGTGGCGGCGAGTTCGTCGGGATCGCCGAACGCCGCCATCACCGCGTCGAACGCGGCCTCGGCGGACGCGTCCCACGTGTGCGCGCGTCCCAGGGCGTCGCGCCTGGGGTGCGGCGGGAACACCGAGGCGACCGGGACCTCGCCGTCCGGGATCGGGTCGGTCGCGGCGTGGGTGCGGCGGTGGGCGAGCAGGTCGGGCAGCAGGTGCGTGTGGGGCCCGAGCGGGCTCTCGCCGTCGGGCGCCGGGATCGGGGTGGCGACCTCGATGCGGGCGATCGCGGTGCGGAACACCCGTGTGGCGCCGCGCGCGACGATGGCGCCGACCAGGTCGCCGTCGAGCCCGGAGGCGCGCGCACACCGGTCGAGCAGGGCCCGGTCCGTCGTCCGGATGCACGCCTCGAGGTGGCTCACCCCCAGGCCGAGGTCGACGAGGACACCGGGACCGACGAGCGGGTCGGGGTCGTCGCCGAGCACGGTCACCGCGGTCCGCCCCGGGCCTGCGGCGCGATCGGTTGGCAGGCAGAGGGCGACGGCGTGGGTCCAGTCGTCGGTGCCGATCGGACGCCGCCAGGTCCGCGGGGTCAGCGTGCCCTCGTGCAGGTCGAGCCGGAGCGCACCCTCGTCGCAGACCGCGGTGTGCCGGCCGGGGGAGTGCTCGACGGTCACGGTGGCCCCGGGCGGGTGCAGGAACTCCGCGATCGCACCGAAGGTCCCGACGGCGAACCCGGCGAGCGCGTCGTCGACCCACCCCGTGACGAACTCGTCCAGCAGACTCAGCACGTCCCAGGTCTACCAGGCCGATCACTGATACTTCACCACCTGCTGAGATGATGTCGTCTCGTGAGAGTCCTGGCACCCCTCGTCGTCGTGCTCGCCCTGCTGCTGTCCGCCTGTGGGGGAGCGGCGCCCGCCGGCGACGGCACCGTGTCCGTCGCCCTCCAGTTCCCGCCGCGCGCCGGGTACGCCTTCGACGCCGACGACGGCGGGCTGCTGACGAAGCTCGGGGTGGCCGAGCCGCTGGTGGCGCTCGACCGGCAGGGGAACCCCGTGCCGGGTCTCGCCACCGCCTGGGTGCAGGACGGCACCTCGTGGCGCTTCACGCTGCGCGAGGGCGTGACCTTCCAGGACGGCGCCCGGCTGGACGCGAACGCCGTGGTCACCGCGCTGACCTACGTCCTCGGTCGGCCGGCCCCGCCCCGCGCGATCACCGACATCGGCCTGCAGGTCGCGGCCGAGGGGCCGATGACCGTCCGGGCCACGACCACCGCCCCGGACCCGGTCCTGCCCCTCCGGCTGAGCTCGGGGTCCACCTCGGTCCTGTCACCCGCCGCCTATGCCACGGGTCAGCAGCCCTCGCCGGTGAACACGGCGACCGGGCCGCTGCGGATGACCGAGATCCGGGGGACGGAGGGCGCCACCCTGGAGCGCAACGACACCTACTACGGCGAGCGGGCGAAGGCCGCCCGGGTCGACGTCCGGTACGTCGCCGATCCGCAGACCCGCGAACTGGCGCTGCGCTCCGGCGACGTCGGGTTCACCGAGGGGCTGCCGGAGACCTCGCGGGCCTGGCTGCAGGCCGACCCCTCGGTCTCCTTCTCCGAGTTCCCCTCGGCCCGCACGATCCTGCTGCAGCTCAACCAGTCGGCCCCGCCCTTCGCCGACGTGCGCGTCCGGAGGGCCGTGACGGCGGCGCTCGACCGGAACGTCCTCGCGCAGGTGCTCGGCGGCTCCGCCCTGCCGGCATCGGACCTGTTCGGCCCGGCCGTGTCCTACGGGGCCACCCAGGCCCCGCCCGCGGCCGACGTCCCGGGCGCGCAGGCCCTGCTCGCCCAGGCCGGGTACGGCCCGGCGAACCCGCTGCGGGTGCGGTTGTGGACCTTCCCCAACCGCCCGGAGCTGCCGGTCCTCGCCCAGGCGATCGCCGCGCAGCTGCAGGCCGCGGGCGTCGCCACCGACATCACCGTCGGCGAGTACGACGCGCAGGAGCCCGAGGTGCTCGCCGGCCGCTACGACATGTTCCTGAACTCGCGCAGCTACCTCTCCGACTACCCGGACGCGGCGAGCACGCTGACCTCGGACTACACCTCCGGCGGCTCGTACGCGATCGACCAGTACCGCTCGCCCGCCTTCGACGCGCTCGTGGCGCAGCTGGGTACGGTGACCGACACCGCGGCGCGGGCGCAGATCTACCGGCAGGCCGCGGCGATGCTGGTCACCGACGCCGTCGGCGTGCCGATCGTGCACCCGCGCAACACGGCGGCCGAGCAGGGCGTGACCGGATTCGTCCCCGACCCGCTCGACCTCCGGCCGGTGCTCCCGGCCCTCGCCCCGGCCGGGTGACCGGACTCCTCCTCCGGCGCCTGGCGCTCATCCCGCCGGTCCTGCTGGTGGCCTCGGCGGTCGTGTTCTGCCTGCCCCGGCTGCTCGGCGGGAACGTGACGCGCTCGGTGATCCGGTCGCGCAGCCTCGCCTCGGCCCCCGACCCGGCGGCCGAGGCCCGGCTCGCGGCCGAGCTCGGCCTGGACCGACCGTTGCGCGACCAGTACCTCGCCTGGCTCGCCGGGGCGCTGCGCGGCGACCTCGGACGGTCTTTCACGACGAGGGCGCCGGTCGCCCCGGACGTCCTCGGCGCGACCGGGGTCTCGGCCACCCTCGCGCTCCTCGCGCTCGCGGTGGCCCTGGCGATCGGGCTCCCGGCCGGTGTCCTAGCGGCCGACCGGCCGGGGCGGCTCGCGGACCGCGCCGTCGACCGGGTGGGCGCGGTGGCGCTGGCCGTGCCCGAGTTCGTGGTCGGGCCGGCCCTCGTGCTGCTCGTCGCGGTGTGGGCCGGGTGGTTGCCCGCGCTGGGCTGGGGCACGGCGGACCGCGCGGTCCTGCCCGTGCTCACGCTCGCACTCTTCCCGGCGACCCTCGCCGCCCGCCTGGTCCGCGCCGAGACCCGCACCGCGCTCGCGCACCCCTCGACGGTCACCGCCGTCGCCAAGGGCCTGTCCCGACGACGGGTCCTCGGGGCCCACGTCCTGCCACGCTCCCTCACCGCGGTGCTCGCGGAGGCCGGGCCGTTCCTCGCCGGGACCCTGGGCGGGGCCGTGGTGGTCGAGGTGGTGTTCGACGTCCCCGGGCTCGGGCGGACGCTCGCCGAGGCCATCGGCTCCCGGGACCTGCCGACGATCCAGGCGGGGCTCGTCGTCGTGATCGCCGTGGCGATGCTGCTGACCCTGGCGACCGAGCTCGCGAGCCGGGCGCTGGATCCGAGGCTGCGGTGAAGCTCCTCGCGCTCGCCGTGGTGGTCGCCGTCGTCGGCGCGATCGAGTGGCCCGCGGAGGCGACCGACTTCGCGAACCGGCTCGACCCGCCGTCGGGACGGCACCTGCTGGGGACCGACCAGCTCGGCCGGGACGTGCTGGCGCGCGTGCTGGGCGGCATCCGGTGGACGCTCGGGCTCGGGCTGGGCGCGGTCGTCGTCAGCCTGGTGGTGGGGGTCGGGGTCGGTCTGGTGACCGGGTGGCTCGACGGGACCCGGGCGCGGATCGTGGCGACGCTCGTGCAGTCGGTGGTCGACCTCGTCGTCGCGGTGCCGACCCTGCTGGTCGGTCTGCTCGTGGCGGCGGTGCTGGGGCCGGGGCTGACGCCGGCGGTGCTCGCGATCGTGCTCCTGGGGTGGGCGCCGTTCGCGCGGCTGGCGCACCGGATGACCGTTGCCGCGCGGACCGAGGGCTGGGTGCTGGCGGCCCGCTCGCTCGGGGCCGGCCC
Source organism: Actinomycetospora sp. CA-084318 (assembly GCF_050955885.1). Classification (NCBI taxonomy): domain Bacteria; kingdom Bacillati; phylum Actinomycetota; class Actinomycetes; order Pseudonocardiales; family Pseudonocardiaceae; genus Actinomycetospora; species Actinomycetospora sp. CA-084318. The sequence continues at coordinate 4,104,556 of NZ_CP192098.1, read as the reverse complement.
GGGGAGGATCCTGCGCGTGCACGTACTGCCCGCGATCGCCGACCCGCTCCGTGCGGCGGTCACCGCCCGCTTCGTGGGCGCGATGCTGACCCTGGCGGGACTGTCGTTCCTCGGGCTCGGGGTGCAGCCGCCGACCCCGGAGTGGGGCGCGATGCTCGCCGAGGGGCGCACCTTCGCGTTCGTCGCGCCCTGGCTCGTGCTCGCGCCCGCCGGTGCGGTGGTGCTGGTGGCCGGACTGGTCGCGCGCGTCGGACGGACCCGCGCGTGACGACGGCGCGGGCGCGCCGCCGTCACGGTCGGGTCGGCCGGCTCGGATCAGGAGTTCCTGGCCTCCACCGCCGCCTCGACCAAGGCCCTCAGCGTCGGCTCGACCTCGGCGTAGCCACGCGTCTTCAGCCCGCAGTCCGGGTTGATCCACAGCCGGTCGTCGGGCACGGCGCGCCGGGCCTCGGCGATCAGCGCGGCGATCTCGTCCCGGGTCGGGACCCGCGGCGAGTGGATGTCGTAGACGCCGGGCCCGACCCCGCGGGAGTAGCCGACCTCCTCCAGGTCGGCGAGGATCTCCATCCGCGAGCGGGCGGCCTCGATGGTCGTCACGTCGGCGTCGAGGCCGTCGATCGCGTCGATGACGTCCCCGAACTCCGAGTAGCACAGATGCGTGTGGATCTGCGTCTCGTCGGCGGCGCCACCCGTCGCGAGCCGGAAGGATCCGACGGCCCAGTCCAGGTAGGCGCCCCGGTCGGCCCGGCGCGGTGGGAGCAGCTCCCGCAGCGCGGCCTCGTCGACCTGGATGATCCGGATCCCGGCGTCCTCCAGGTCGGCGATCTCGTCGCGCAGGGCGAGCGCGACCTGGTCGGCGGTGACACCGAGCGGTTGGTCGTCGCGGACGAACGACCACGCCAGGATCGTCACCGGGCCGGTCAGCATGCCCTTCATCGGCTTCGGCGTCAGCGACTGTGCGTACTGCGCCCACTCCACCGTGATCGGCTCCGGGCGCGACACGTCGCCGTGCAGGATCGGCGGCCGCACGCAGCGCGAGCCGTAGGACTGGACCCAGCCGAGCTTCGTCGTCGCGAAGCCCGGCAGGGTGTCCGCGAAGTACTGGACCATGTCGTTGCGCTCGGGCTCGCCGTGCACGAGGACGTCGAGCCCGAGGTCGGACTGCAGCCGGACGACGCGCTCGATCTCGTCCTGCATGCGCTTCGTGTAGTCGGTCGCGTCGAGCCGGCCGGCCGCGAAGTCGGCGCGGGCCTTGCGCACGTCGGGGGTCTGCGGGAACGAGCCGATCGTCGTCGTCGCGAGGTCCGGCAGGCCGAGCTCGGCCGCCTGGGCCTTGCGGCGCACGTCGTAGGCGCTGCGGGTGCGGTCGGCCGCCTCGACGGCGGCCACCCGGTCGCGGACGGTCTCGTCGGCCGCGGCGCGCCGGTTCGTGGACGCGTCGGCGACCGCCTGCCGGAGATCCTCGGTGCCCTCCTGGGTGAGCGCACGACCCAGCAGCGCGACCTCGGCGACCTTCTCGCGGGCGAACGCGAGCCGCGCGGTCACCGTCGGCTCCAGCGCGTCCTCGACCGAGACGTCGTAGGGCACGTGCAGCAGCGAGCAGGAGCTGGAGACGGCGAGCTCGCCGACGCCGCCGAGCACGGTCGCGGCCCGGGAGAGCACTCTCGGGAGGTCGGTGCGCCACACGTTACGGCCGTCGACCACCCCGGCCACCAGGGTCTTGTCGCGCAGGCCCGTGGTGGAGGGGATGCGGTCGACGAGGCCCGGGGCGGTCACGAGGTCCAGCGCCACGCCCTCGACGTCGGTCCGGGCGATCACGTCGAGCGCCTCGGCGGGGTCGCCGTAGGAGAACACCGTGAGGATGCTCGGGCGGGGGGACACCGAGGTCAGCCGCTCGTAGGCGCGCCGGAGCGCGTCGAGCTCGGCTTCGGAGCGGTCCTGGACGAACGCGGACTCGTCGAGCTGCACCCACCCGGCTCCCGCGGCGGCGAGCTCACCGAGCAGTTCGGCGTAGACGGCGACGACGTCGTCGAGCCGGCGAAGCGGATCGAAGCCCGCGGGCGCGCCGGCGGCCGCCTTGGCCAGCAGCAGGTAGCTGACCGGACCGACGAGTGCCGGGCGACCGTTGCGGACCCCGCCCTCGACGGCCTCGCGGTAGAGGTCGACCGGGGTCCTCTCGGCGAGGCGGAAGGTGGTGTCCGGGCCGATCTCCGGGACGAGGTAGTGGTAGTTCGTGTCGAACCACTTCGTCATCTCCATGGGCGGCGCGGACTCGGTGCCGCGTGCCATGGCGAAGTACTCGTCGAGGGCCGAGCCGCTGCGTCGCCCGTCGGGGCGGAAACGCGGGGGCACGGCCTCGAGCAGGGCCGTCACGTCCGCGACCTGGTCGTAGAACGAGAACGTGCCGGTGGGCTGCGAGTCGAGCGCGGCGAGGTCCGTGCGCGTCCCCGCGCGGATCTCCGATGCCACCGCCTGCAGGTCCTCGGCGGAGGACGTCCCGGCCCAGTAGGACTCCAGGGCCTTCTTGAGCTCACGGCGGGGTCCGATGCGCGGATATCCCAGGACGGTCGAGCCGATGGGGGCTGACACTCGCTCTCCTCCTCGTCGAGACGATGTCGGCCGGGAGGCACGGGGAGGTCACGACGACGGCGAGCAGTGGCAACCGACGCACCGTCGACCGCGACCTCCCCACGAGGCCACCGGCCACACGCGCCGGATCTCGGTGCGCGTACCGGTGGCAGGTCTTCGGACTCGTGGGCGTGGTCCTCGCTCCTACTGGCCGTCGCTTCCCGGACCGGGGTCCAGTGCTTCGTGACGGCGCTCGTTCCCACTCACCGCTGCGGGGCAGTCCCGGACTCGCACCGGGTTCCCTGTTGCCACGACCTCGGCTGGTGCGCCGAGGTCGAACCACCAGCGCCACGGACGCTAGCGACCCGTCGTCGCCCACGCATGTGTCCCAGCTCATGCCTTCCCGACGACAGGTGCGGTGACCTGCGATGCCACATCCGGCCACGTCGGGTGCGCCGGCTGCCAATAGTGCGAAGTCTCATCGTCTGGTGAGATGAAGCGATGGCGAAGACCTTCGCCGGTGCCCGTCTGCGTCGGCTCCGGGAGGAGCGACGACTCTCCCAGGTCGAGCTCGCCCGGCTCCTGGAACTCTCGCCCAGCTATCTCAACCAGATCGAGCACGACGCGCGCCCGCTCACCGTGCCCGTCCTGCTGCGCCTCACCGAGGCGTTCGGGGTGGACGCCTCCTTCTTCGCGGCGCGCGACACCGCGCGGCTGACCGCCGAGCTCCGGGAGGCGGTGGTCGACGAGATCGAGGCCGGCACGGTGAACGCCTCGGAGGTCGCCGACCTGGCCGAGCGGATGCCGGGGATGGCCCGCACCCTCGTCGAGCTCCGGGCGCGGCTGGAGCGGCTGTCGACGGGAGACGGAGCGCAGCGGAGCTCGACCACGGGGTCCGCGGTGGGGCGCGGGGACGACACCGTGCGCGATCCGACCTCCCACGAGCAGGTCCGCGACTTCTTCTACCGCCACCGCAACCACATCCCCGCGCTCGACGAGGCGGCGGAGCGGCTCGCCGGAGAGATCGGCGTCCGGGCCGGGGAGACCCGGGCCGCCCTCGTGCGTCGGCTCACCGAGCGGCACGGCATCCGTGTGCAGATCGGGGAGCTCGGCCAGGAGCTGCACCGTTACGACGCCGAGCGCGACGTCCTGCGGCTCGCCCCGCACCTGCGCCCCGGGCAGCGGGCGTTCCGGGTCGCCACGGTGATCGCCCAGCTGGAGTTCGCGGACCTCGTCGAGGCCGAGGTGGCGGACGCCGCCGAACTGGCCGATGCCGACACGCGGGCCCTGGCCCGGATCGGGCTCGCCCACTACGCGGCGGCGGCGCTGGTGCTGCCCTATCGCGCCTTCCACGGCACCGCCGAGCGGGTGGGGTACGACCTGGAGCGGCTGGCCGACCACTTCGGGGTGGGGTTCGAGACGGTCGCGCACCGCTGCTCGACGCTGCAGCGCCCGTCGCTGCCCGGCGTGCCCTTCGCCTTCGTCCGGGTCGACCGGGCCGGCAACATGTCCAAGCGGCAGTCGGCGACCGCGTTCCACTTCTCCCGTGCCGGCGGGACCTGCCCGCTGTGGAACGTCTACGAGGCGTTCGCCTCCCCCGGCAGGGTGCTCACCCAGATCGCGGAGATGCCCGACGGCCAGCGCTACTTCTGGATCGCCCGGACGGTCTCACGACGGCGGGGCGGCTGGCACACGCCGACCAAGACCTTCGCGGTCGGGCTGGGCTGCGAGCTGCGCCATGCCGAGCGCCTCGTCTACTCCGCAGGCCTCGACCTCGCCGACCGCTCGGTCGTGGAGCTCATCGGCAGCGGGTGCCGGACCTGCGAGCGGCTGGAGTGCCCGCAACGCGCCTTCCCGCCCCTCGGGCGCTCGCTCGACGTCGATCCGGACCGGTCGACCTTCGCGCCCTACCCGGTCCGACCGTGACCCCGCCTACGTGATCTCGCCGCGACGGCGCGCGCGGATCAGCAGAGCCAGGAGGAGCGGGGCCCCGCAGACGGCGGTGACCACGCCGACCGGGGTCTCGGCGGGGGCGGCGAGGCGGCGCGCGGCGAGGTCGGACAGCCCGAGGAGGGCGGCCCCGACGACGGCCGGGTCGATCAGTTCGACGCGCCGCCCGGCTCCGACGGTGCGAGTCCGGCCGACCACCTCTCCTCGATCCGGCCGAGACGCCAGACCGCGATCGCCACGATCCAGGTGAGGACGAACAGCCCGACGACCACGAAGCCGACGTCGTCGAGGTCCAGATCCGCGATCGCGGCGAGCGGCCCGGAGTCGATGCCGAGCTGGTCGGTGAGGATGGAGTCGAGTTCGATCACGCCGATCACCAGGGCGACGACGACCGAGAGCCCGGTGATGGTGATGTTGTAGAAGACCTTGCGGACCGGCTTCATGAAGGCCCAGTCGTAGGCGAAGCTCATGAAGACCCCGTCGAGGGTGTCGAACAGGGTCATGCCGGCGGCGAACAGGACCGGCAGGACGAGGATGGCGTACCAGGGCAGGGCACTGGCGGCCGCGCCGCCGGCGATCACCAGCAGGGCGACCTCCGTGGCCGTGTCGAAACCCAGCCCGAAGAGCAGGCCCACCGGGAACATGTGGACCGGCCTACGGACGGCCTTCGTGACGCCGCCGAGGAAGCGGTTGAGGAAGCCGCGATTGTTGAGCTGGTCCTCGAGGGTGGCCTCGTCGTACTCGCCCGAGCGCATCCGACGGAAGACCCGGACGACACCGACCAGCACGACCAGGTTGAGCAGCCCGATGAGGATCAGGAAGAGCCCGGACACGCTCGTGCCGATGAGCCCGCCGATCTGCTTGAGCGGTGATGCGTCATCGCCGATCTCGCCGGAGATCGCCCGGACGCCTGCGGCCAGGAGTGCCACCAGCACGAACACGACGGTCGAGTGCCCGAGCGCGAACCAGAAGCCGACGCTCACCGGCTTGCGGCCCTCCGGGGCCTCGGAGAGCAGCTTGCGGGTGGTGTTGTCGATCGCGGCGATGTGGTCGGCGTCGAAGGCGTGCCGCATCCCGAGCAGGTACGACGTCAGCCCCAGACCGAGGCCGAGGGTGCCGGAAGCGCCCAGGTCGTAGTGGGCCGGGGCGACGAGGAAGGCGAGCGTCGCCCAACCGACCGCCGTGATCACGACGATGACCGCCGCCATCCAGATCATCGAGGACGCTTCGTGGCGCGACACCCGTCGTCGGGGAGAAGTCGTCACACGGGCGTTGTCGGTGCTCACGGAGGAGCACTGTCGGGGTCGCGGCCACATATTTCAATGGTGCGAAATCTTCGCAACTGCTGAAGCGATGCGATTGGGCGACGGTGCGTCGAATGTCCGCTCGCCGGGTTGGTCACAGTCGACCGCGTGCTGCTCCGATCGGGTGCCGCCCGCCTGAGCCCACGTGCCCCGGGGCCACCCGCGGGATGGGGTCGGCGCACGGTGATGGCCCGGCGCACGACCGGCTCGACCCACCCCGACCCGGCGTCGTGCACCGGGGCCGTCACTCCCCGAGCGCGTCGACCGGTCGCCGCGGCGCGAGGTGTTCGAGTCCGTGGCGCCGGAGCAGGGCGCGGACGGCGGGTGCCCAGGCGGGGCCGAGCCGGGCGGAGGCGAGCAGCTCGAGGTCGACGAGCGTCTCGTCGGGGTCCCCACTGCGGAACGTGCCGTCGGTGACCACCGCGATCTCGTCCGCCCAGCGGTGCGCGAGGTCGACGTCGTGGGTCGAGAGCACGATCGTGGTGCCCGCGGCGTGCAGGTCGCCGAGCATCGCCACCGTGTCCTCGACCGCGGCGGGGTCCAGGCCCGCCGTGGGCTCGTCGAGCACGAGCAGCCGAGGGCGCATCGCGACGGCGCCCGCGATGGTGACCCGCTTCTTCTGGCCGGCGGAGAGCAGGTGGGGCGGACGGTCGGCCAGGTCGCCGATCTGCAGGGCGTCGAGCGCGGCGGCGACGCGGGCACGGACCTCGTCACGGTCCAGCCCGAGATTGATCGGCCCGAACGACACGTCCTGGGACACGGTCGCGGCGAACAACTGGTCGTCCGGGTCCTGGAGGACGAGCTGGACCTGCCGTCGGAGTCCGGTCAGCGCCCGCCGGGACCGGGACACCGGGCGGCCGAGCACCTCGACCAGCCCCCGGTCCGGCGTCAGCGCCCCGGCGAGCAGGCGGAACGCGGTCGTCTTGCCGCCGCCGTTGGGTCCGAGGACCGCGAGGCGGACGCCCCGGCGCACGGCGAGATCGGCTCCCCGCAGGACGGGGCGGCCGGGCTCGTAGGCGAAGTGCACGTCGGTCAACCGGCCGAGGACGTCGTCGCTCACGTGATCAGGGTGCGCAGCGCGAGGCTGGCCGTGATCACGGCTGCCAGCGTGGCGACCGTCGCGGCGAGGAACCGTGCCGAGACCGGCGTCGGGCCGACGTCCACCAGGAGGTGCCCGTCGTAACCGCGCAGGGCGAGTCCCTCGTCGAGGCGGCGGGCCCGGTCGAAGGCGCGGACGAAGACGGTGGCGGCCTGGCCGGCGGCGGAACGCATCGCCGCTCGCCACGAGACGAAACCGAGGCGCATGGCCTGCGCCTCCCGCATGGTCGCCGCGGTGTCGAGCAGGCCGAACACCAGGCGGTACATCAGGGCCGCGACCTCGGTGACCGCGGGTGGGACCCCGAGGCGCGTCAGGCGCGGGAGGACGTCGGCGAGCGGAGTGGTGGCCGCGAAGAGCAGGAGGCACAGCGTCGCCGCGATCGACCGCCCGGCGAGTTCGGCCGCCCGCGGCAGGCCCTCGGGCGCCCATCGCACGACGTCGGGCCCCCCGATCGACACCAGCAGCGGCAGCGAGCCGACCGTGATGAAGGCCGCCGGACCGGCCGCGAGTCCGAGGACCTGACCGGGGCCGACGCGGGCGGGTCCGAGGAGCAGGGCGAGGGCCACGATCCCGACGACGAGGGCCCCGGGCCACGGCGGGAGCCCGACCGCGCAGCCGAGCAGCCCGAGCCCGAGCAGTGCCTTCTCCCCGGGATGGCGACCTCGCCAGGGTCCGACCGCGGCGAGGGTGTCCAGGCGGCTCATGCGGCCCGGTCGGACTCCGGTGGCGTCGGGTCGTCGAGTCCGGGCCGCTCACCCTGCAGGCGCCGGCGCGTCCGGACGACGCCGAAGCAGTAGCCGAGCACCCCCGCCCCGAGGGCGGCCTGGAGCGCGAACAGGCCCGATTCGACCTCGCCCGACGGCGGCTCGAACACCGAGGAGAACCACGGCTCGTATCCGGGATCGACCTCGGAGATGCCGGACTCGGCCTGGGCGTCCGCCCCGGAGAACGGTTCCTCCCCGCGACCCAGCCCGAGCACCAGCGGCGCGGCGGCGATGATCACCACGAGGAGGACCAGCACGAGATTGACGCGACTGGAGCGACTCACGGACGGCTCTCCTGCGGGCTCGGGGGCGTGATGGTCTGGTCGCGGCGGCGCAGGACACCGAGCCGCAGCAGATCCTTGGGGCTGTTGCGGACGAGCAGGCGCACGACGAGGACGGTGAGCAGGCCCTCGGCCACGGCCAGGGGGACCTGGGTGAACGCGAAGATGCCGCCGAACTTCGCGACCGATCCCAGCACGCCGGAGACCGGGTCGGGGAACGCGAGGGCGAGCTGGAGGCTGGTGACGCAGTAGGTCGACAGGTCGGCCAGCATCGCGGCGAGGAACACCGAGACCGCCAGCCCGAACCTCCGGGTCAGCCGGTAGACCCCGTAGCCGATCCACGGGCCGGCGATCGCCATGGAGAAGGCGTTCGCGCCCAGCGTCGTCAACCCGCCGTGGGCGAGCAGCAGCGCCTGGAAGAGCAGCACGATCGTCCCGAGGACGGCCATGATCGGTGGTCGGAAGAGCACTGTCCCGAGGCCCGTACCGGTGGGGTGCGAGGACGACCCGGTCACCGAGGGGATCTTCAGGGCGGACAGCACGAAGGTGAACGCCCCTGCGGCTCCGAGGAGCAGCTTCGAGTCGGGGTCCTCCCGTACCTGCCGCACCAGGGCGCGCGCCCCGTGGACGACGAACGGCGCGGCGACGACGGTCCACGCCGCCGCGTGCACCGGTGGCAGGTAACCCTCGGCGATGTGCACCGGACTGACCTCCTGGGATCGGACGGGCGGGAGGACTGTAGGAACGACCACCCGGCAATCGCAAGTCTGATCAGACGATGAGATGTTCGGCGCACGACGGACGACGAAACACGGCGTCATCCGGACGCAGCCACCGCGAAACACCTGCTTGCCAGGGTCGGCGACGTGCCCGAACTCCCCGTGGTCGACGCCCACCGCCATCTCGGCGTGCTGCCCTCCTACCCGTTCTACGGCGGGCCGCCGGTCAACCCGGACATCGGCGCGCGGGAGACGATCGACCAGCTGCGCGAGGACCTCGACGAGGAGGGGACCGAGCTCGCGGTCGTGATCCCGAACTACGGCGTGCCCGACCCCGCGCCGTCGTTCGCGCTGAACGAGCTGGTGCTCGAGGCCGCGGCGAAGGACGAGCGGATCCGGGCCGGCATCTGGGCCTCACCCCGCCCGCAGGACGCCGCCGAGACCGCTAAGGCGCTCGAGCTGGCGGCCGAGGACCCGGTGCGGGTCATCAAGATCAGTTTCCTGCTCGGCGGCTCCGCGACCGATCCGGAGTGCCGCCCGCAGCTCGACGCGATCTTCGAGACCGCCCGCCGCCACGACCGCGTGGTGCACGTCCACACCTCGCCCGGCGCGGCCTCCGACATCGACCAGGTCGGCGAACTGGTCGAGCGCTACGCCGACGACGTCAAGCTCCACCTGGTGCACCTCGGCGGCGGCATGAGCGGACACATCAAGCTGGTGGGCGGCCGGTTCTTCGACTGGATCGCGGCCGGCAAGCAGGTCTACACCGACACCAGCTGGGCCATCGGGTTCGCGCCGCGGTGGCTCGCCGCCGAGATCGAGCGTCGGGGGGTCGGGCACGACCGCGTCCTGTTCGCCAGCGACGAGCCCTGGGGCGACCGGATCGGTGAGTTGGTGCGCCTGCAGGCGGCCATGGGCGACGGGGAGCTCGGCCGGCTCACGCTCGCGGAGAACGCTCGGGCGTTGTACGCGTAGGCACCCCGAGGACGGGCAGCTCGCCCGACCAGTGGAAGGCCGCGTCCCGCGCCTCCCACCCGCAGCGGCAGTGCCCGCGGGGGTCGATCCGGTGGCCCGGGGCCTCCTCGTGCACGTCCGCCGTCACGAGTGCCAGTACAGCGCTGTTGCCAGAAATGGGCAACTGGTCGGACGGTCAGGCCGCGTGCCGCCGGCCGGCGTCCTCGGAGAGAGGCTCCCGGCCGCCCGGGGCACGCGACGGCGGCCGGCCCGCCGACGGACGTGGGGCCGGGGCGGGCTGCCGGCCCAGGTAGAGCGCCAGCGCGAACCCGACGACGACGAGGCCGTGCGCGAGGATGCGGGCCGGCTCGACCCGGCCGGCGAGCAGGTCGACGACGCTGAGCGTGCCGAGCACGAGGATGAACGCGCCGAGCACCGGCAGGAGCCCGGCCACGTGCCGGACCCACCGGGCGCCGGCGAGGAAGGCGACGCCGAGGGCGAGGTTCCACGCCGCGGACTCGTGACCCATGTGCGCCATGTCCGCGCCCAGCATCGCGGCGTCCCCGTGGCCGGTGGTCCCGGTGAGGGCGAGGACCCCGAGCACGAGCTGCACGACCCCGACGACCGCGAGGCCGACCCGCGCCGCCCGCGGCCCGACGCGGCGCCGCGGTGCGGCCGGGAGGACGAGGGCGACGAGGTCGGGACCCGGGTCGGCCGGTGCGGTGCGCACCGCGCGGGTGACGACGACGGCGCCCTCCCGCCAGGCCCGGCACCCGGGACAGGTCCCGAGGTGGTCCTCGACGGCGGCGCGCCCGTCCGCGTCGCTCTCGCCGTCGAGGTCGGCCGAGATCTCCTCGCGGCAGTCCTCGCAGGTCATGACCGGGTCTCCCGCACGTCCGCGCCCGGGGCGGCGCCGAGCGCCTCGACGAGGTCGGCCCGGGCCCGGGCGACCCGCGACCGGATCGTGCCGATCGGGCAGTCGCACACCGCGGCGGCCTCCGCGTACCCGAGTCCCACGACCTGGGTGAGGACGAAGGCCTCGCGCCGGTCGGGGTCGAGGGCGTCCACCGCGGCGCGCAGCACCACGCCCTCGGCGACGTCGCCGTACCGCGCGCGGCCCAGCGGTTCGTCGGCGTCGTGCAGTTCGGTCGGCGTGGCGGGCCGGCGGGCGGCGCGCCGCAGGTGGTCGGCCGCGACCCGGCGGGCGATCGAGAGCAGCCAGGTCCGCGCCGGGGCCTCGCCGCGGTAGCCGGGCAGGGAGCGGAACGCCCGCTCGTAGGTCTCCTGCGCGAGGTCCTGGGCGACGCCGCGGTCGGAGAGGTGGGTGAGCAGCCGCCAGACCTGCTGCTGGGTGAGCTCCACGAACCGCGCGGCGGCCGCCCGGTCGCCGTCCCGGGCGAGCTCGGCGGCCCGGGTCACGGCGGCGTCGTCCACGACCTGCACGGTAGCCGGGCGCTCTCCGACCCCCTCACATCACCAGCAGCATGAGGGCCATGCCCGCGCTCATCACGAGGTGACAGCCGGCGTCGAGGCGCGGCCCGACCGCGGCGCGCACCGTGGCACGCACCGTGGCGACCGACGGGCGGGTCGCCACCGCGACCGGCCCCGACCCGGCGTCGGACCGGGCCTGCGGCGCGCGACCGCAGCCCCCGCCGGGGACCGGACGCACCACCCGGACCGACCAGAACGCCAGGGCCGCGAGCGCGACGACGGCGAGCACCTCGGTCACCCCCGTGACCCAGGCCGGGGTGCCGGCGGCGGTCGCGTCGCCGCCGTGGTGGTGGCCACCCGAGCCGCCCGGGGAACCGCTGGACGAGCCGCCCATCAGGGCGGGCATCGCCGCGACCATCCACGCCATCGCGGCGCACATCGCCGCGTGGTAGCCCTCGACCCAGCGCTCGTGTCCGGCAGGCGGCCGCACGACCCGGCGCACGAACCAGGCCGTGAGCACCGTGAACACGACGATCTGCAGTGCGCCGTCCGGGCTCGACGGCGCGCCGGTGAGGCCCCGCGTCATCGCGAGCATCGCGAGGCTCATCAGCAGGTGTGCCAGCTCGCCCACCCGGCTGCCGTCGCGGTCACCGGTGGAGAGCAGCGCGACCAGGCGCACGAGGGCGTAGCCCGCGGTCGCGACGAACGCGACCGTGAACAGCAGGGTCAGGGCGGGGGAGAACACGACAGGAGAGTCGTCGCGCCGGTCCCGGCGGTTCCCGGGAACTCCGGCGGTCCCGACGACGACCTGACGGTCGTGGACTGCGAGCGGTGTCGTACGGCGATCTCCGCCGGCCTGGATGGCGAGGCGGGCGCGCGGGAGACGGCGCGCGCCGAGGCGCACCTCGCCGGGTGCGCGGCCTGCCGGACCTGGGCCGAGCTGGCCGCCGTGGTCACCCGTCGCGTGCGCACCGGGCCCGCCGACCCGGCGCCCGACCTGGCGGCCGCCCTGCTCGGAGGGACCTGTGACTGCGCCGCGACCTGTGGCTGCGGGTGCCGGCAGGGGCTCCGGTGCCGGTGCTCCGCACAGGTCGCCTGACATCGCACGTGTCGGTCGGACGCACGGGCGGGTAGCACCGCCGACGGGTCGAGATGTCGGCCTGCCGATGTCTTCTGTTTCGGTTCACCGAAACCAGGGTGTCCTCACTTCGAAATCCCTGTTTAGGATGACCCGCGACCACTTCCGACGGACGGAGTCCACGTGACCGAGCGCCTCACGCGGGGAGCCCACCCCGGCGCGGGATCGGGAACCTGTCTCATGGAGCAGGTCGCCCTGACGGCGGGCGAGCCGTTCTCCGACCGCCCCCGGTGCACGTCGCCGGTCCTCGCCGCGCTCGCGCAGCAGGTCAACGACCGCGTCTCCGACGCCGCCCGGAACCGCCTCCTGCCGCTGGTCCCCGCCCTGGCGGCCGCGGGCGGTCGCGACCCCCGTGTCGCGTGGGAGCTCGTCGCCGTGTGCGCCCGGGCCGCCCTCGCCGTGGCGCCCGACGACGTGCTGTCGACCCGGCTGCTCGCGCGCGCCGGCCGCGCGCAGCGCCGCTGGACCCGGGTGCGCCTCGACGGGCTCGCCGGAACCGTCGTCGGCCTCCGCGTCCTGCCGCACCTCACGGCCGCGTTCCACCGGGCCGCGGTGCTCGCCGGCCCGGCCGGCTCACCCGAGCGGGACGACCGGCTCGTCGCCCTGCTCCACGACGCCGTCGGCGTCCCGCAGCGCGAGGTTGCCGCCGTCGCCTGATCAGGGGTCGGTCCGACCCGTCGTCAGGTGCTCGACGTGGAAGACGGCCTCGTCGAGCAGCTGGGCCACGTGGTCGTCGTGCAACCGGTAGCGGATCTGCCGCCCGACACGCTCGCCGACGACGAGCCCCAGGTGCCGCAGCACCCGGAGCTGGTGCGACACCGCCGACTGCTCCATGCCCACGTCGGCGACCAGCTCGCCGACCGTGCGCGGCGCACTGCGCAGCCGCAGCAGCAGATGGACCCGGCTCGGCGTCGACAGCGCGTGCATGGTGCGGGCCACCGCGTCGACCGCGTCGTCCGACAGCGTCCCGGTGCTGCCGTCGGTCCCGTGCCCCATGGCCGGAGCCTACTCACCTCAGCGGTTGGTCAGACATGAAAGTATGAACGCTCGTTCATTCGTGTGTACCGTGCGCGGACGTGACCGCTCTCGACGTCCGTCCCGTCACGCAGCCGACCCGCCCGCCGCGCCGCGCGCTCCTGTTGCGCCTGCCCGAGGCGCGCTGGGCCGCGCTCGCCCTCGCCGCGTTCGCCGTCGGCGCTCTGCTCGTGCTCCTCGGCGCGCCGGCCTGGGTGTGGGGGCCGGTCCTCGCGCTCTGCTACGCGGCCGGGGGCTGGGAGCCCGCCCTCGAGGGACTGCGGGCGCTGCGCGAGCGCCGGCTCGACGTGGACCTGCTCATGGTCGTCGCCGCCCTCGGTGCGGCGGCGATCGGCCAGGTCGTCGACGGCGCGCTGCTCATCGTCATCTTCGCGACGTCGGGCGCGCTCGAGGCCTGGGCCACGGCCAGGACCGAGGAGTCGGTCGGCGGGCTGCTCGACCTCGCCCCCGCCCGGGCGACCCGGCTCGTCGGGGACGGGACCGGCGGCGAGGAGGAGGTGCGCGCCGAGGACCTCGCGGTCGACGACGTCGTCCTGGTCCGGCCGGGCGACGGGATCCCCGCCGACGGCGTCGTCGTCGACGGGGCCGCCGAGGTGGACCGGTCGAGCATCACGGGGGAGCCGCTGCCCGTGCCCGCCCGGGCCGGGAGCGAGGTGTACGCCGGGACGCCGGTGTCCGGCGGCGCGCTCCGGGTGCGGGTCACCCGCCCGGCGGCCGAGTCCGTCGTGGCCCGGATCGCGGAGCTCGTGGAGGAGGCCTCGCGGACGAAGGCGCACACGCAGCTGTTCATCGAGAAGGTGGAGCAGCGCTACTCGATCGGCCTCGTCGTCGCGACCCTCGCGATCTTCGCGGTCCCGCTCGCTCTCGGCGCGACCCTCGACGACGCCCTGCTCCGCGCGATGACGTTCATGATCGTCGCGTCGCCCTGCGCCCTCGTGCTGGCGACGATGCCGCCCCTGCTGGCCGCGGTGGCCAACGCGGGGCGGCGCGGCCTGCTGGTGCGCTCGGCGCAGGTGATGGAGCGCCTCGGTGCGGTCGACGCGGTGGTGCTGGACAAGACCGGGACCGTCACGGTCGGCGCCCCGAGGGTCGTCGGGCCGGTGGCCGACGACGTGCTCGCCCTCGCGGCCGCCGTCGAGGTTCGCAGCGAGCACCCGCTCGGGCGGGCCGTCGTCGCGGCGGCACGGGGCCGTGGGCTCGCCGTCGCGGAGGTCGTCGACTTCGTCGCCGAGCCCGGCGTGGGCGTGCGCGGCACGGTGGGCGGCCGGCGGATCGGGGTGGGGCGGGCCGCCCCCGACCCGCGTGAGGGGAACATCCGCCCTGCCCGGCCGCAAGAGGGGTCCCCTCACGAGGGTGGGGCGGGCGAATCCTCCCCTCACGAGCACGCCCACGACGACGCCGCGATCACGTGGGTGGACGTCACCGACCTCGACACCGGCCGCGTGCTGGGCACCCTCGGGATCGCCGACGCCCTCCGGGACGACGCCGCCGCGACCGTCGCCGACCTCACCGCCCGCACCGCCGTCCCGCCGGTCCTCGCCACCGGCGACCGGGCGCACGCCGCCGGGGTCGTGGCCGGGCGGCTCGGGGTGACCGACGTCCGGGCCGACCTGCTGCCCGAGGACAAGGTGACCGTCGTGGAGGAGCTGCGGGCCGACGGGCGCACCGTCGCGGTGGTCGGGGACGGCGTCAACGACGCCCCGGCGCTCGCCCGCGCCGACGTCGGGGTGGCGATGGGGAGCCGCGAACTGACGGTGCGGGCCGCCGACGTCGTGGTGCTCGGCGACGACCTGCGGCGCCTGCCCTGGCTGCTCGACCTGGGCCGGCGCGCCCGACGGACCGTGGTCGCGAACCTGGTCGTCGCGGGGACGATCGTCGTGGGCCTGGTGACGTGGGACCTCGTCGGGCACCTGCCGCTGGCCCTCGGGGTGGCCGGCCACGAGGGGTCGACGATCCTCGTGGCGCTGAACGGCCTGCGGCTGCTCCGGGGGCCGCGTCGTCCCTGACGTTCTTCATGAGCGGGACGCGCCGTGTCGCGTCTGTAGTCTGTGATACAGATCCCTGCCCGATTCCTCCCGATACTGCGCGTGACAGCACGCTTGACCGGGAGGGACCCGTTGACCACTTCGGACCACACGTCATCACCGAGCGCACCACCGATGCGCCGCATCGCGCTCGCGAGCATGACGGGCACCGTCATCGAGTTCTACGACTTCTTCATCTACGGCACGGCCGCCGCGCTCGTCTTCAACAAGGTGTTCTTCCCGGAGCTCGGAGCGGCCGCCGGGACGGCGCTCGCCCTCGCGACCTTCGGCGTCGCGTTCGTCGCACGGCCCTTCGGCTCGGTCCTGTTCGGTCACTACGGTGACAAGCTCGGCCGCAAGCGCACGCTGGTCACCACGCTGCTGCTCATGGGTCTCTCGACCCTCGCGATCGGCCTGCTGCCCTCGACGGGCGTCATCGGCTGGGTGGCCCCCGCGCTGCTCGTGCTGCTGCGCATCCTGCAGGGCCTCGCGGTCGGCGGCGAGTGGGCCGGCGCCACGCTGCTCACCGCCGAGAACGCCCCGGCGAAGGTCCGCGGCAAGTACGCGCTCTACCCGCAGCTCGGCCCGTCGGTCGCGTTCGCCCTCGCCAGCGCCACCTTCCTGACGACCGCGCTGACGATGTCGAACGAGGCCTTCCTCGCCTGGGGCTGGCGCATCCCGTTCATCGGCAGCGTCGTCCTCGTCGCCCTCGGCCTCTACGTGCGCCTGGCGATCACCGAGACCGCCGCGTTCGCGAAGCGCAACGAGGCCCAGGTCGCGAAGAAGCTGCCGGTGGCCGACGTGCTCACCCGCCAGCCGAAGGAGGTCCTCCTCGGGGCCGGCTCGACGATGGCCGTGTTCGCCTTCTTCTACATCGGCGTCACCTACCTGACGAGCTACGGCACCCAGCAGCTCGGCCTGCCCCGCCCGACCGTCCTGGCCATGGGCATCGTCGGCGGCCTCGTGTTCGCCGGGACCACGATCGCCGGCGCGATCCTGTCCGACCGGGTCGGCCGCCGGAAGATGGTGATCATCGGCAACGCCGTGTCGGTGGTCGGCGGTCTCATCGCGTTCCCGATCATCGACCTGGGCACCGCGGCCTCGTTCGGCCTCGGCCTCGCGATCGTGCTCGGCGTCGTCGGCATCGCCTACGGCCCGATCGGCGCCCAGCTGCCGGAGCTCTTCCCGACCCGCTACCGCTACACCGGCGCCGGGATGGCCTACAACCTGGCCGGCGTCCTGGGCGGCGGCGTCGTCCCGCTGATCGCCACCGCCCTCGTCGCGACCTACGCGTCGAGCATGGCGATCGGGTTCCTGCTCGCCGGTCTCTCGGTGATCAGCCTGGCGTGCACGCTGCTGCTGCCCGACTCGGCCGACGAGACCATCAGCGCCGAGGCCCCCGCCCCGGTCGCGGCGGCCTGAACCTGGAAAGCGGTGGTCGTGCACGACTAATCTCCGTCCCGACCCGGGATCTCCGGGTCGGGACGGAGGTGCTCGTGGCGCAGTCGCTCGCCCGCGCGGTGCCCCGGGAGACCCCCGAGCTCGCCGTGTCCCCGTTCCTGCTCGCCGAGACCGGGCCCGTCGCGGTTCGGCTCGCCGCCCTCGGCGTGCCCCGGCGCCTGCGCGCCGGCGACCTCGTCATGCGACAGGGCGAGATCTCCGGCTCGCTCTACATCGTGGCGTCGGGCCGGCTGCGGCTCTCGCTGCTGCGTCCCGATGGCGGGGAGCGCGTCCTCGGGTACGCCGAGCCCGGCGCGAGCGTGGGGGAGACCGCCTGCGTCGACCGGGCCGCCCGGGCCGCGACGGCCGTCGCCGTGATCGACTCCGAGGTGCTCGCCGTCTCCCGCGAGGTCCTCCTCGCCGCCGCGCGCACCGACCCGGAGCTGCTCCTCGAGGTCGCGCGCCGCGTCGCGCACAAGCAGCACGTGCTGCACCTGCACCTCGCCCTGGACGCGTTGTCCGCCCGCGAGCGCATGGTCCTGCTGCTCACCCACCTCGCCGACGCCCACGGCGAGCCCGGCCCCGACGGCCTCGTCCGCCTGCGTCTGCAGCTCGGCGTCGACGACCTCGCGGCCATCGTCGGGCTCACCCGCGTCACCGCGTCGCGCGAGCTCTCCCGCCTGGTCGCCGAGGGCGTGCTGCTCAAGCAGCGGCGCTCGTTCGTCGTGCGCGACCGCCCGGCGCTGCGGCGGCTCACCGCCGCCGTCGCGGTGTAGGGGTCGCTCCGCGAGGTCCACACCGGGCGGCTCGATGGGCCTGCCGGTCTGCCTGGTGTGCGTCTCGCGAGCCGGTCGTTTGCCGACCGTCGCCCGCCGGGCTCCCCATCGGACGATCGCGCCCCCCGCGGAGCCGCCGCCGTCGGTGAGGTTTCGACGCCACCGGTTCGGGGTTGCCTGCATCTGTCAGCTGCAGCAAGATCGCAACAAGACTCGATCACCGAGGAGACGTGCGAGCGATGGCGGAGTACTCCCTGCCCGACCTGCCCTACGACTACGGCGCTCTCGAGCCCCACATCTCGGGCAAGATCATGGAGCTGCACCACGACAAGCACCACAACACCTACGTCACCGGTCTGAACACCGCGATCGACGCCCTCGCCGAGGCCCGCGAGAAGGACACGATCGGCACGACGGCGCTGCTGTGGGAGAAGAACCTCGCCTTCAACTACGGCGGGCACATCAACCACACCGTCTTCTGGCAGAACCTCTCCCCGGACGGCGGCGACAAGCCCACCGGTGAGCTCGCGTCGGCGATCGACCGCGACTTCGGCTCCTTCGAGCTGTTCCAGAAGCACTTCACGTCGGTCGCGACGACGATCCAGGGCTCCGGCTGGTCGATCCTCGGGTTCGACACGCTCGCCCAGAAGCTGCGCATCTTCCAGCTCTACGACCAGCAGGCGAACGTGCCGCTCGGGATCATCCCCGTGGTCATGCTCGACATGTGGGAGCACGCCTTCTACCTGGACTACCTCAACGTGAAGCCGGACTACGTGAAGGCCTGGTGGAACGTCGTGAACTGGGCCGACGCCGCCAAGCGCTTCGAGTCGGCGCAGGGCACCCAGCTCGTCTGACCCCCTGACCCGCGGTGGTCGTTCCGACCAACTCGATCCACCGCGCCGGCGACGGCCCCCGTGGGACTCCCGCGGGGGCCGTCGTGCATCTAGCGCAGCTCGCATGCAGAAGCTAGATCTTGTTCCTGCCACGAAGTGGTGATTACTGTCCCGCCCCGTGATCGCCGCCCGTTTCGTCCCGGTCGTCCTCGCGGCCGCGCTGGCCCTGCTGGTCGGCGCCTGCGCCGCGCCGACGTCCGGCCCCGCCGCCGATCCCACCAGCATGGTGCTGGCCGACGGCTACGAGCCCGACGACCTCAACCCGCTGATGGGCTACGGCGAGGAGGGCGCGTCGAAGATCTACGACGGGCTGACCGCGCTGGACGCGCAGCGGCAGCCGCAGCCCGCGCTGGCCGCGGGCGCGCCCGTCGCCGCCCCGGACGGCCTGTCGTGGACCGTGCCGCTGCGCCAGGGCGTGACGTTCCACGACGGCACCGCGTTCGACGCCGCCGACGTCGTGGCCACGTACCGGGCCGTGCTCGACCCGGCCAAGGCCGCCACCGTCGCCTCCGGTCTCTCGATGGTGCGCGACGTGGTCGCCGTCGACCCCGGCACCGTCCGGTTCGACCTCGTCCGGCCGTTCCTGCTCTTCCCGGGTCGGCTCACGCTGCCGATCGTCCCGTCGGAGGCGGTGGCCGCCCCCGGCCCGGCGTCGGACATGCCGCTGGGCACGAAGCCGGTCGGCACCGGCCCGTACCGCATGGTCGAGTGGCGGCAGGGCTCGTCGATGGTGCTCGAGGCGAACCCGGCGTACTTCGGGGGCGCACCCGCCGTCCGGAGGATCACCGTCGTCTTCGCGACCGACGACAACACCCGCGCGCAGCGGGTGGCCGCCGGGGAGTTCGACGGGACCGTCCTGCCGCCCGCCCTCGCGAAGGGCATCGCCGGTCAGGCGCAGGGCATGGTGCTGCGGGAGCACGACAGCGCGGACTACCGCACGATCACGATGCCGTTCGGCAACCCGGTCACGGCCGACCCGGCGATCCGGCAGGCCCTCAACCGCGCGGTCAACCGCCAGGGGATGATCGACGCGCTGCTCGCCGGCCAGGGCCGGCCCGCCAGCACCCCGATCCCGGAGGTGCTGCCCGAGGAGGTCGAGCCGAGCGCGCAGTTCGCGTTCGACCCGGCGCAGGCGAACGCGATCCTCGACGCCGCCGGCTGGGTGCGCGGTCCGGACGGCGTCCGGGCCAGGAACGGCCTGCCGGCGCGCTTCACCCTGATGTACGGCGCGAACGACACCGTGCGCCGCGACCTCGCGCAGGCCTTCGCCTCGGACGCGCGGGCGATCGGCGTCGACGTCCGGCTCGAGGGCCTCGGCTGGGACGCGATCGACCCGCGGATGGGCACCGACGCGGTGGTCCTCGGCGGCGGCAACCCCTTCGACACCGCCTTCAAGTCCTGGCAGCTGCTCTCGTCCGCCAACGCGGCCGACGGCTACAACAACCCGGGCTCGTACCGGAACGCGGCGGTCGACCAGGCCCTGGACGCGGCCCTCGCCGCCCCGGACCGCGCGACGCGGGCCGCCGAGCTCCGTCGCTTCCAGCAGGCCTACGCCGCCGACCCGGGCATGGTCTTCCTGACCTTCCTCGGCCACAGCTACCTCACCCGCGACCGCTTCGACGGCTACCAGCCCGTCGTCGAGCCGCACACCCACGGCACGACGTGGGGCCCGTGGTGGAACGTCGAGCGCTGGACGCCGCGCACGTGAGGGAGACGCAGCGGAGCGGAGCTCGACCATGAACCCGGCAGTCCTGCCGACGCCCGCCCGCCGCCGGGGCCGCGAGATCGGCATCCTGGTCGCCTGGCGCCTCGGGGTCGCCGTCCCGGTGGTCGCGGTGGTGGCCACCGGGGTGTTCCTGCTCGCCGCGTGGTCGCCGTTCGACCCGATCTACCAGTACTTCGGCGCGGGCGTGTTCTCCGCGAGCGACGCCACGATCGCGAACGCCCGCGAGCAGCTGGGGCTGAACGACTCGGTGTGGAGCCAGCTGGGCCGGTGGGCGGGCGGTCTGTTCGCCGGCGACCTCGGCCGGAGCCTGTCGTTCCGGCAGCCGGTGTCCACCGTGATCGCCCAGCGCCTGCCGTGGACGTTGCTGCTGGTGACGCTGGGCCTCGTCGTCGCCGTCGTGCTCTCCCTGGTCGCCGGGGTGATCGCGGCGTGGCGGCAGGGCGGCTGGGTCGACCGGGCGGTCACCGCGGTCGGCCACACCCTCGAGGGGCTGCCGCCGTTCGTCCTCGCGCTGGGGGCGATCGCGGTGTTCGCGGTCGCCTGGCCGGTGCTGCCCGTCGCCGGGCTGACCGACGCCGGAGCCGCACCGACCGTCGACCAGGTCGCCCGGCACGTGGTGCTGCCCGCCGTCGTGCTCGGGATCTCGCAGATGCCGTGGCTGGTGCTGCACGTGCGGTCGTCGCTGCTCGGCGCGCTCGACGAGGACCACGTGACCGGGGCGCGGGCCCGCGGGATGCCGGAACGGACCGTGGTGCTCCGCCACGCCCTGCCGACCGCCCTGCTGCCCTTCGTGACGGTGCTCGGCAACCGGCTCCCCGAGGTCGTCACCGGCGCCGTGCTCGTCGAGACCGTGTTCTCCTGGCCCGGCATCGCGGCCGCGGTCGTCACCGCGGCGCTCTCGGTCGACTTCCCGCTGCTCGCGGCCCTGACCCTGCTCACCACCGCCGCCGTGCTGCTCGGCGCCCTGCTCGCCGACGTCGTGGTGCTGCTGCTCGACCCGAGGGTGACCGCGGATGGCTGAGCTGACGACGACCCCGGCCCCGCCCGTCGTCGGGGACGCGTGGCGCCCGGCCGGGCGGCGGCGGCCGGGGACGCTGCGCGCGCGGGCCTCGTGGACGGGACGGGGACGCCTCGTCGCCGGGCTGGCCGGCCTCGCCGTCCTCGTGCTCGGCGCCGTGCTGATCCCGTGGCTCGGCGGTCTGGACCAGGGCGCGGTGGACTACACCGCGGTCCGGCAGCCACCCTCGCTCGCCCACCCGTTCGGCACCGACGCCGTCGGCCGGGACCTCTTCCTGCGCTCGTTCGCCGGGCTCGGGGTGTCGCTGACCGTCGCGGCCTCGTGCGCGGTGATCTCCACCGTGATCGGCACGCTCTACGGCGCCCTGTCGGGCCTGCTCGGCGGGTGGCCGGACCGGATCCTGATGCGTGCCGTCGACGGCGTGAACGCGGTGCCGCACCTGCTGCTCGGCATCGTCATCGTGGCGCTCTACCGCGGCAGCGTCCTCGCGGTCGTCGCCTCGATCGGGCTGACCCACTGGACGACGGTGGCCCGCGTGGTGCGCTCGGAGGTGCTCTCGCTGCGCGGCCGGCCCTACATCGACGCCGCGATCAGCGGGGGCGCGTCCCGACGACGGGTTCTCGGGCGCCACCTGCTCCCGGCGGTGGTGCCGCCGGCCGTGCTCTCCAGCGTGCTGATCCTGCCGCACGCGGTGTCGCCGGCGCGGGCGGCGAGCGCTGACCAGCTACCGGCGAGCTCGTCGTAGATCGTGGCGGCGGGGCGGGCGCGCTCGTCGAGGTCGGTGAGTTCGGCGAGGAACTGTGCTTGGAGGCGGCGGAACAGGCCGCCGCCGGTTCCGGCTTTCTCGATGAACACGGCGAGGGTGATCAGGGCGGTGTGCAGGTCCTGCTCGGATGTCTCCGCGGTGCGGGCGAGGACGTCGGGCCAGGCCTCGAGGTCGGCGAGGAAGGTGGCGACGCCGTCGAGTCCGTGGCCGGCGGCGTGCGCGCCGGGGGTCGTGACGGTGTCGTCGTCGGCGGGGGTGGTCATGGACTGTGCGGCCTGCGCGCAGGCGCTCGCGGCCGCGACGCGCTGGTCGGGCAGGGAGTCGGGGAAGCGCATCGGGTAGCAGGTGTGTCGGGTCGGGGTGGGGAAGCCGGTGGAGCTGCGGGCGGCAGCCAGGGCCGCGGCGGGGATGATCTGCGGTTCGGCGCGGTCGTTGTCGATCACGCGGACCTGGTGGCCGTCGGGTTCGTAGCCGGTGACGACGATGTCGTGGCGGCTCATCTGCATGCGGACCCGCAGGTAGGGCAGCTCGCTCATGTCCGCCCAGCACAGCAGGGGTCGGCCGGCGTCGAGTTCGCGATGCAGCCAGGCGCGGCCCTCGTCGGGGTCGTCGGTGTCCTGGGCGGCCCCGGCGATGCCCAGGCGCGCAGTCAGGGACTCGGTGAGCCCGCTGCCGCGGCCGACGAGGTAGAACGGGGAGCCGAGTCCTGGTCCCCGCAGGTAGCTGAAGCTCAGGGAGCCGCCGAGCCCGAAGACGGTGCCTTCGCTGAGTGGTTCGCCGCTCCAGGAAAGACCGGCCCACTCGAGCAGGTCGCGCAGCGCCCCGGAGCCGCAGTGCCCGGCCATGCGGTGCGGGTAGCCCTCGACCCCGATCCAGCTGTGCGCGTCCGTCGTCGTCATGGAGGGGGCTGACCTTTCACGGGGTCGGGTTCGTTGCTGTCCGCAGCCGGTGCGGGCGAGGCGTTGGCGAAGACGTGGGTGATCGACTCGGGGGAGCCGTAGCGCTGGAAGTGGGCGAGCGGGACGACGATGAACACGGCGCGGGCCTCGAAGCAGAGCCGGTCGCTGGGGTCGGTGCCGGTGGCGTGCATGTGCAGGCGTCGGCCGTCGCGGCGCTCGAGTCGGGCCCGGATGCGGTAGGTGGTGCCGAGGACGGCGGGGGAGTGGTAGTCGACCTGCAGGGAGCCGGTGACGGCCGGCTCGCCGACCACGTAGAGCAGGAACCCGAACAGGTCGTCGCAGGCGGTCGCGACCGCCCCGCCGTGCGCGAGCCCGGGTGCGCCGACGTGCCGGTCGGCGAAGGCGACGTCGCAGTAGACGGCGTCGTCCTCACGGAAGACGCGCATGGCGATCCCGGCCGGGTTGCCGGGGCCGCAGCCCAGGCATTGGTCGCTGTGCGGGGTCAACTCCCGGGCCCCCGCCGCCGGCGGCGATCCGTGGTCGGGATCGGTCTCGGTCGCTGAGCGCGCCATGCCCGGCCTCCGTCGAGGTGTGCTCGTGGTTCGCGGTTCGGTCATCCCAGCAGAGTCAGCGCGGCGGTGGGACACACCGCCGCGGCCGACTTGATCTGCTCGCGGTGCTCCTCGCCGGGGTGGTCGGTCTGGACGTGCACCACGCCGTCGCTGCCGACTTCGAAGACGTCCTCGGCCTCCAGCTCGCAGA
The DNA here is from genome assembly GCF_050955885.1 of Actinomycetospora sp. CA-084318. Lineage (NCBI taxonomy): Bacteria > Bacillati > Actinomycetota > Actinomycetes > Pseudonocardiales > Pseudonocardiaceae > Actinomycetospora > Actinomycetospora sp. CA-084318. Next base: position 4,081,009 of record NZ_CP192098.1, on the reverse strand, counting down.
GTCCGTGCCCGGTGCAGCGGTTGTAGTCGACCCGAACTTCGAGCATCGTGTCCTTCTCTCGCCGGTTCCTGGCTTAGTACCGGATGAGGCCGCGGATGTTTCGGCCTTCTCGCATGTCCTCGTAGCCCTGATTGATGTCTTCGAGGGTGTATTCCTGGGTGATGAGTTCGTCGAGTTTGAGCAGGCCGGTGTTGTAGAGCTCCAGCAGTCGCGGGACGTCGTGCTGGGCGTTGGACGACCCGTAGAGGGCGCCGCGGATTTGCTTCTCGTAGAGGGTCAGCTCGAGCAGGGACCCGGTCATGGTCTCCTCCTCCGGGTGGCCGATGGCGGTGACGACGACCCGCCCGCCCTTCCCGACCAGCGCCAGGGCCGGCGCGATGTAGGAGCCTTCGGCGACGTCGGTGGCGATGATGCAGGCCTCGGCGAGCTGCCCCCGGGTCAGTCTGCTGACGACCTCCCAGGCGGCGTCGGCCGACTCGGCGACGTGGGTGGCGCCGAACTCCATGGCGCGGTCCCGCTTGTAGGGCACCGGGTCGACCGCGACGACGTAGCGGGCCCCGGCGATGCGGGCGCCCTGGACGGCGTTCATGCCGATCCCGCCGGCGCCCAGCACCACCACGGTGTCTCCGGCCCGAACCTCCGCGGTGCGCACGGCGCTGCCGTAGCCGGTGGGGATACCGCATCCGACGACGGCGGCTTTGTCCAGGGCGGTGCCCTGGTCGACCTTCACCACCGACGCGGTGGGGACCACGGTGTACTCGGAGAACGTCCCGAGCAGGCACATCTGGCCCAGGTCCTCACCGCGGGCGTGGAATCGGTGGGTCCCGTCGAGTTGGGGTCCCATCATCAGCGCGGCCCCGAGGTCGCAGAGGTTGGTCTTGCCTCGCACGCAGTAGGAGCACCGTCCGCACGAGGGCAGGAAGGTGAGGACGACCGAGTCGCCGGGCTCGATGTCGAGGACCCCGCTGCCGACCTCGACGACCGTGCCCGCACCCTCGTGGCCGCCGACGACCGGCAGCGGGAACGGCAGGTCGCCGGTGACGAGGTGCTCATCGGAGTGGCACAAGCCGCTGGCGGCGAGTTTCACCAGCACCTCCCCGGCGCCGGGAGGGTCGAGATCGACCTCTTCGACCTCCCACTTGCCTCCGAGCTCCCAGAGCACTGCGGCCTTGGTCTTCACGGGTTCCCCTCTGCGTCTTGGGTGTCAGGCTTCGAGAAGGTCGTGGCGGCCGCGTTCGGCGACCATCGCGCGATACTCGGGAAACAGCTCCTTGGCGGTCGGGATGAGCTTGAGCAGCTTCGGGACCGGTCCCTTGGCCCGCACGGTGCCCTTCGCCATCGCCATCGCCAGGTTGACCTTGCCCAGCCAGAAGCGGTTGCCGGTGTCCGCGGTCATGTGCAGCTCCACCGTCGGGGTCGCCGTGGACGCGGACCCGGTCTCCACCGACCGCGACTCCATGTCCACGGTCACCACGGCCTCCGGATCGGTGTAATACACCCGCAGCACGACACCGGACGCGGCCAGCTTGTCGGCCAACCCGTCCTTCTTCGTCGCGACCTCGAAGATGCCGCCCAGGTACTCGTAGACCTCGGCTTCGTCAGCGAAAACACCCATAACGACAGAACCCCTCGGTCGAACCGTCGGAACTCGGAAAGCATGGTGGGAAGAGCGGTCCCATCGCCCGAACGGGAGAGGGGCACGGGACCGCCTCCTCCCCTCTCCCCCTCGAGACATCCCCTCCCTCCAGGGAGGTGGCCCTCTCTCGAAAAGGGGGGATCGGGAGACGATCAGCCCTGGCGCCAGCAGGGCAGGCGCTTGACGACGTTGAAGAAGTTGCCCGGGGTCAGTTCGGGCTCCCCGACGACGAGGTCGGGCACGCGGGTGAGCAGCTCGGTGAACAGCGCCTTGAGCTGGAACCGCGCGAGCTGGTTGCCCAGGCAGTGGTGGATGCCGCCGCCGCCGAAGCTGATGTGCGGGTTCGGGTGGCGGGAGAGATCGAACTCGTGGGGGCGCTCGATCCGGGTCTCGTCCCGGTTGGCCGAGCTGTAGAACATGACCACCTTGTCGCCCGCGGTGATCTGCTGGCCGGCCAGCTCGCAGTCGCGGGCCGCAGTGCGCCGGAAGGTCATGATCGGCGTCGCCCAGCGCACCATCTCCTCGACCGCGTCGGGCATCCGCCCCTCGAGGTCGGCCAACAACCACGAACGCTGCTCGGGGAACTCGGTCAGCCCGAGCAACCCGTGGCTGGTCGATTGCCGAGTGGTGTCGTTGCCGGCGATGGTGAGCAGCACGAAGAACGCGCCGATCTCGTGGTCGGTGAGCTGCTCCCCGTCGATCTCGGCCTGCGCGAGGGCTGTGATCAGGTCCTCGGTGGGGTGTTCCCGCCGCTGGCCGGTCAGCTCCGCGGCCAGGGTGTGCATGTAGGCCATCGCCTGGAACAGCGCGGTGAAGACCTCTTCGCGGGTCTCGCCGACGAGCTCGGGGTCGTTCCAGCTGGTCCCGACCTTCATGTGGTGGGCGGCTTCCTGCCGCTGCCCGTCGGGCACACCCATGATGTCGTTGATGTTGTGCATCGGCAGGAGCTCGGCGCACTCGGCGACGAAATCGGTCCGGCCGCCGTCGCGCTCCAACGCCTCGATCAGGTTGTCGACGACCTTCACCGCATTGGCCTGGATGCGGTCGTTGATCCGGCGCATCTGCTTGGGAGTGAAGGCGGCCGCCACCAGGCGACGCAGCTTGGTGTGCCGGGGCGGGTCCATCCCGATGATCGACTGGCCGGCTTCGACGAACTCGGCCGGCAGGTTCTCCATGAGAATGCCCGGCCCGGACAGGAAGTCCTGGTGCCGCTTGGTCACCTCCACGAGATCGTCGTAGCGGGTGACTGCCCAGAACCCGAAGTCCTGCTCGTCCTCGAGCAGCTGCTCCTGGAACGGCGGGTGCCAGGTGACCGTGCCCCGCTCGCGCAGCAGCGCGAACGTCTTCTCCCGCACGTCGGCCGAGGTCGACCAGAACGCTCGGGAGGAGATGTCCACGTCGTCGTAGGCACGGTCGGGATTGCCGCTGGCTGAGCGGGTGACGTGTTCGGTCATCGCTGACTCCCTCGTCGCGCGAACCTCGGTCGAGAGTACGACTGTCGAACAAGAATACTGGACGTGAACGGGGTCAACGTCAAGACGCAGATGCTAGGCGTGTCCATTTCTGCTTGCGCGAGTCTGGCTCGGGTGCGAGGCCGGGCAGCCCCGTGAGCGCCCTACATCCCGTGCATCGTGGCGATGACGCGCAGCATCACCTCGTCGGCGCCGCCGCCGATGGAGGTGATCCGCATGTCACGGAGGAAGCGGGCGGTCCACGTCTCCTCCATGTAGCCGATCCCGCCGTGGTACTGCAGGCAGGTGCGCGCGACGTCCTCGCAGAGCCGCCCGACGGCGAGCTTGGCGATCGTCGCGAACCGGGAGGTGTCCTCGCCCCGCTCGTAGGCCTCGGCGCAGGCGTAGTTGTAGTGCCGGCACAGGTCGACGCGGGCGTAGAGCTCGGCGAGCTGGTAGGCGAGGTACTGGTTGTCCATCAGTGTGCCGCCGAAGGCGCGGCGCTGCTTCAGGTAGTCGCGCGTGCGGTCGAGGGCGCGCTCGCAGGCCCCGACGCGGCCGTAGCAGGCGACCATCCGCTCGTTCTGGAACTGGGCCATCTGCTGCTGGAAGCCGCGACCGATCGTGCCGATCGTGTTCGCCACCGGCACCCGGACGCCGTCGAAGGCGAGCTCGGCGGTGTCCGAGCAGCGGTTGCCGAGCTTGTCGAGCGTGCGGGACACGCGCAGGCCCGGCGTGTCGGTGGGCACCACGATCTGGCTCATCCCGCGCGCCCCGCCCTCGTCGGAGGTGCGGGCGAGCAGGCACAGCCAGTCGGCCTGGACGCCGTTGGTGATGTAGAGCTTGGCGCCGTCGATGACCCAGTCGTCCCCGTCGCGGGTGGCGCGGGTGCGCAGGCCGGCGACGTCGGACCCGGCGTCGGGCTCGGTCACCGCGATCGCCGCGACCATCTCGCCGCGGATCGCCGGCGCGAGGTAGCGCGCCTTGAGGTCCTCGGAGCCGAAGCGGTGCAGCGACGGCGTCGCCATGTCGGTCTGCACCGCGATCGCCATGCCGACCCCGGCCGCGTCGCAGCGCCCGATCTCCTCGGCGAGGACCACCGCGAACCGGTGGTCGGCGCCCTGGCCGCCGTAGGCCTCGTCGTACTCGAGGCCCAGCCAGCCGAGCGCGCCGAGCTTGCCGAACAGCTCGTGGGTGGGCATTCGGCCGTCGCGTTCCCAGGCGTCGACGTACGGGTCGATCTCCCGTTCGACGAACGCCCGGACGGACTTCCGGAACGCGGTGTGCTCCTCGGTGAAGGTGACCATCAGCCGTCCAGCCCCAGTCGCGACGCGATGACCTCGTCCATGATCTCGTTCGTCCCGCCGCCGATGCCCAGGATGCGGGCGTCGCGGTAGTGCCGCTCGACCTCGACCCCGTGCAGGTAGCCCGCACCGCCGTGGAGCTGGACGGCCTGGTCGACCACCCAGTCGCACGCCTCGACGGCCTGGTTCTTGGCCATCGCGAGCTCGGTGACGACGTCGTCGCCGGCCTCCCAGCGCAGGAACACGTCACGCACGTAGACCCGGGCGACCGTCGCCCGGCGCGCCATCTGAGCGATCCGGTGCCGGACGACCTGCCGCGTCGCCAGCGGCGCCCCGAACGTCTCGCGCTGCCGCGCCCAGGCGATCGTCAGGTCGACGCAGCGCTGGGCGGTGGCGGCCGCCTGGACCGCGAGCGAGAGCCGCTCGGACCCGAACCGCTCCATGATCTGGCGGAAGCCGCTGCCCTCCGCCCCGACGAGGTTCGACGCCGGGACCCGGACCTCGTCGAGCGAGATCGTGGCGGTGTCGGAGCAGTGCCAGCCCATCTTGCGCAGCGCGGTGCGGTGCACGCCGGGGCGGGCGGTCTCGATGACCAGCAGCGAGATCCCGCGGTGGCCGGGGCCGCCGGTGCGCACCGCCGTCGTCACGAAGTCCGCGCGGGTACCGGAGGTGATGAAGGTCTTCGCTCCGGTCACCACGTAGTCGTCGCCGTCGCGCACGGCGCGGGTGGTGACGGCGGCGACGTCCGAACCGGTGCCCGGCTCGGTGATGCCGAGCGAGCCGATGAGCTCGCCGCGCAGGGTCGGGCGCACGAAGCGGTCGACCAGCTCCGGCGAGCCGTGCAGCGCGATGTGCGGTGCGGCGATGCCGTGGGTGAACAGGCTCGCGACCACCCCGCTCGACCCGCCCGCGAGGATCAGCTCCTCGGTGGCGATCGCCGAGTCGAGGTGCCCGCCCTCCCCGCCTGCGCCCTCCGGGAAGCCGAGCGCCAGCAGGCCCAGCTCCCCGGCCCGCCGGTGCAGCTCCCGCGGCATCGCGCCGGCGTCCTCCCACTCCGGCAGCGACGGGACGATCTCCCGCTCGGTGAAGCGGCGGACCAGGGCCCGCAGCTCGCGGCGTTCCTCGGTGTCCCACACGGAGTGGGTGAGCGTCGCGGTCACCGCGCCACCGCCGCCGCGGGCGAGTCAAGCGATCCGCGGCCGGGATCTTCGCGTCCTGGGCGCAGCGGAAGCTGGTCGAGTCCACGGAAGGACAGGGCGCGTCGCCATCGCGGCGGCCCTGCGGGAGTCAGGTGGGGGAAGCGGGACAGGAGCCGGGGGAACAACTCGGCGGCTTCCAGCCGGGCCAATGAGGCGCCCAGGCAGAAATGGAGGCCGCCCCCGAACGAGAGCGGTGGGGCCTCCCGCCGGCCCACGTCCAGCTCGGACGGTCGAGTGAAGACCGCAGGGTCATGATTGGCGGCGCCGAGCAGGAGCAGCACCACCTGCCCGGCGGGGATGTCCAGATCGCCGATACGGGTGTCGGCGAGAGCGGTGCGACCGTCGGTTTGCACCGGGGCGTCGAATCGCAGCAGCTCATCGACCGCGGTCGCGACCAGACCGGGGTCTCCGGCGAGGCGGTGACGTTGCTCGGGTGCCGCGAGCAGCGCGGCCAAGCCGTTGCCCACCAGGTTGGTGGTCGTCTCGAAACCGGCGGCGAAGAGCAGGATCGCCGTACCGACCATCTCGTCGTCGTCGAGGCGGTCGTCGCCGTGAGCGGTCGCGAGCCGGCTGAGCAGGTCGTCATCCGGGCGTCGTCGTTTCACCTCGAGCAGGTCGGCGAAGTAGGCCGCCAGCTCGTCCTCGGCCTCGGCGGCCTCGCGGACGGCATCGACGTCGGCGCTGGGCTCCAGCGGTGCCACCAGAGCGCGCACCCGCGGTGCGGTCGCCACCAGGTCCGATCCCGGCACGCCCAGCAGATCGCCGATCACGCCCACTGGCAGCGGCAATGCGAGGTCGGCGACCGCATCGACCTCGTCGCGACCCGCCCAGCCGTCGAGCAGCTCGTCGATGCGCGCGACGACCGACGGGCGGAGCTCCTCGACGTGGCGGGGGGTGAATACCTGCGCCACGAGGCGGCGCAGACGTCCGTGATCGGGGGGATTGCGGAACAGCATGGTGCGCCGGAAGCGCCGCAGCGCCCGGCGCTGCAGCTGCTCGGGCACGGCCGCGAGGGCGAAGCCCAGCGACTCGTCGGCCTTGCCCAGCGCACGATCCCGCAACGCCGCCGCGCAGTCCTCGTAACCGGAGAGGACGACCAGCCCGGACCCGGTCCGCAACCGCGGCGCCCGCTCCCGCAGCCACCGATACGCCTCGTAGGGCCCGGCCGCACCGTGATCGCTGAGGAGGACCTCGAGCAACCCCTGCTCCAACGCGGCGTCGGCTTCTCGGGCTGCCCCAGCGGCCGAGCTCACCGGGCGACCCAACTCTCGGCGGTGCGGTAGCCAGGGACCTGAACTCGGACGGCCCACCAGTGGACATCAGCCATAGGCGCACCATGGGCGCAGCGCCGCCACGTGTCAAGACGCACAGTCGCCTCGTGTCCAGTTCTGGACGAGATCAGTAGACTCCACAGATGTGAGGGCTCCGGACGACAGCGGACGACGACAGACCATCGAGGCCGCCTTGTCCGCTGCCGCCGAGGAAGTGGCCGCCCACGGGTGGGACGGCCTCCAGATGCAGACCGTCGCCGCTCGCGTCGGCGTCAGCCGCCAGACCCTCTACAACGCGTTCACCAACAAGCACGGACTCGCCCAGGCCCTCGTCCTACGACTCACCGAACAGTTCCTCGCCGGTGTCGAGGACGCCCTCACCCAAGCCGACGACGTCATCGGGCAATGGCGCGCGGCCGTGCTCTACACCCTCGAAACAGCCGCAGCCGACCCACTGCTCAAGGCCGTCCTCACCGCCGAAGGCCGCGACGAACTGCTACCCCTGCTCACCAGCGACGCCGGCCCGGTCATCAACGCCGCCCGCCAACGACTCGCCGGAGCAATCCTGACCGCGCGCCCCGACGTCGACCCGGACACCGCCCGCCACGCGGCCGAGACGGCCACACGACTGGCCATCAGCCACATCGTCCTCCCGCTCCACCCCAACGACGAGGTCGCCACACTCATCGCGACCATCGTCGACCGCTTCATCGGATCGCCAACAACGCTCGAGTAGGCAGATGAAGTATCGAACCGCAAATATCCAGAGGCTGCGTGCGTGGCGAGTCCAGAAGCGGCCGCAAGAAGGCTTGAGCAGCTCATGGCCCCCGCGAACACCGCGATTCTGAGGGCGACTCCGAGGACAGGACGGTCCTCCTCTATCACCGCCCGGAGCCGCCAGGACACCGGGCAGTGCACCTGACTCCGCGAATTAGTGCAGTCGTCTTCAGCAAGTGACAGCGCCCACCCGGGCGGCGCACCGCACCCCGGCGTCGAGCAGCCGCTGCGGGTCGCCCGGGATCGACACGATCGCCGACCCGGTCTCCGGCAGGTCGAGGCCGGCCCGCAGCCGCGCCGCGAGCCCGACCCCGTGGGCGTGCACGGCGGTCCGGTCCAGCCCGGCGAGCCAGGGGAGCGCGACGGCCGCACCGGCGAACGACGACCAGGCGGGGGAGACGTCCAGCCGCCGGGCGGTGCCGGCGAGCCGCAGCGGCAGGCCGTACACGGCGCTCCACCGGTCCTCGCCCGCGTACCAGCCGGCCGCGCTCGGCGTCACCCGGTCCACCGCCCGGTCGGAGAACGCGCCCCACGCGCACCCGCGCGGCGAGAGCAGCCACTTGTACCCACCCGCGACGACGACGTCGGCCCACGACAGGTCCGCCGGCAGCCACCCCAGCGACTGCGTCGCGTCGAGGACGACGAACGCGCCCGACGCCCGCACGGCGTCGAGGTCGACCAGCGCGCCGTCGGCGGACTGGGCGACGCTCACCGCCACCACGTCGTGCTCGGCCGCCCGCGCCCCGACGGTGTCGACCGGGACCTCGGTGACGTCGTGCCCGCACGCGGCGAACGGGAAGCTCACGCTGGTGAACTCCCCGGTCGCGGTGAGCACCCGGGTCCCGGCCGGGAACGACGCCGCGACCGGTCCCAGCAGCCCGGAGACGACGGACCCGACCGCGACGGCCGTCGTCGGGAAGCCGGTGAGGGCCGCGAAGGCAGCGCGCGTGACGTCCACCGGCCCGTCCATGGCGGGCGCGGAGATGCCGCCGGTGGCCCAGTCGTCGGTCCACGCGCGGACCGCGTCGACGACGTGGCGGGGCGGGACGCCGACCGACGGCGTGTTCAGGTACCCGGGCCCGACGTCGAACCGGGCGCCGAAGGCGGTGATCACGCACGCGACGCTAGCCCGACGACGGTCCCCGGGCGCCTGGCACCCGCGCGGCATTGGCAGGTCCCGGCGCCACCGCCTGCAGGGTGTAGCTCAGCGGGAGCCGCTCGGGGTGCTCGACGAGCCGGAACTCGCCGTCGTCGTCGCGGCGCATCCGCCCCGGCAGCGCCTCCCAGGGCACGCTGCGGTGCTCCTCGAAGCCGGTGATGCGCAGGCCGCGGGTGAGCAGCGCCGTCATCAGCTCGCCGAGCCCGTGCGCCCACTCGTGCGTGGTCGTGGCGGTGAGCCTGCCCTCGGCGGCGACGTAGGTGGTGTCGTCGTCGAACACGAGCGGCTCGGGCGTCTCGAACCACGGGTAGCCGACGACGAGGGGCCCCGGCACGGTCTCGTCGATCGCCCCGAGGGCCGGGTGCATCTCGCGCAGGAGGAGTCGCCCGCCGGGCGCGAGCAGGGCGGTGACGACGTCGGCCCACCGCTCGATGCTCGGCAGCCAGTTCAGCGCCCCGATCCCGGTGTAGACGAGGTCGAACGTGCGGCCCGACAGGGCCTCCGGGGCGGTGTACACGTCGCTGACCAGGTACTCGATCGGCACGCCGGCCCGGTCGGCGATGGTTCGGGCGTGCTCCACGGACACGGGGGAGAGGTCCACCCCGACGACGTCCGCCCCGAGCCGGGCGAGCGAGAGCGTGTCGGTGCCGATGTGGCACTGCAGATGCACGCCGCGCAGGCCGGTGAGGTCGCCGAGCCGCGAGCGGTCGAAGGCGACCACGTCGGAGATCGCCGTGGGGTCGGCGACGAGCCGGTCCACCGCGTAGTCGGGGCTCGTGACGTGCAGGGCCGCGCGCTCGTCCCAGTTGGCGCGGTTCAGGGTCAGATGGTCGTCCACGGGCGGTGACGATGTGGCTTTCCTGCCACTGGATGCAAGCAACGACGCTTCGCTGTCACACAGCAGGAACGAGAGCGAGCGCCACCGACCCCACGACCGACACCACCGCCAGCGTCACCGCCACCACCCGGGCGCGCGGCGCCACCGGGTCGCGCAGCACCGGGTCGCCGGCGGAGAACACGGGCGCGACCCAGCGCAGGTAGTACACGAGGCTCGCGACGGAGTTGAGCACCACGACGACGCCGAGCCACGCGGCGCCGCCGTCGAGGGCTGCGGTCAGCACGCCGAGCTTGCCGGCGAAGACGACGGTGGGCGGGGTCCCGACGAGGCCGAGCAGCCCGACCGCGAGCGCCACGGCCAGGCCGGGGTGCCGGCGGGCCAGGCCGCGCTGCTCGCCGATCTCGAGGGCCTGCGGGCGGGCGGCGAGCACCGCGAACACGGCCAGGTTGGTGACGGTGTACGCCGCGAGGTAGCCGAGCAGGGTCGGCAGCGCCAGCGCGGTCTCCCGCGCCACCGCGACCGGCACGAGCAGGTACCCGACCTGGCTGATCGTCGAGTACGCCAGCAGCCGCCGCAGCGAGGTCTGGGCGAACGCGGCGAGGTTGCCCAGCGTCATCGACGCGACGGCGAGGATCGCGACGAGCAGTGGGGTCGGGAGGCCCGGGACGGCCGTCGTCAGGCGCCACACGGCCACGAGCGCGCCGATCTTGGCGGTCGTGGTGAGCACCGCGCCGGTCACCGGGGAGGTGCCGTCGACCGCGTCCGGCACCCAGAAGTGCGCGGGGACCGCGCCGGCCGCCATCAGCAGCCCGGCCAGGACCAGGATCATCCCGACGGCGGAGGCCGGTCCGGTCAGGCCCGCCAGCGCCGGGTAGGCCGTGGCTCCCGCGAGCCCGAGCAGCAGCGTCGTGCCGGTCAGGGCGAGCAGGCCGAACAGCGCGGAGGTCAGGAAGTACTTGAGCGCCGCCTCGGTGGCGCGGCCGTCCCGCCCGAGTCCGGCCAGGGCGGCCAGCGGGAGCCCGGCGAGCAGGACCGCCGCGGCGAGCAGCAGCAGGTCGGTCGCCCCGCCCAGCAGCATCGCGCCGACGGCGGAGAGCTGGAGCAGGACGGCGAACGCGGTGTCGACGCGGGCCGTCAGCGGTGGCCCGCCGTCCTCACCGGTCGTCGGCCGTGGCCCACCGCCGACGTCCGGGTGGTCGCCGGCCAGCACGAGCGTCACGACCACGGCGCCCGCCACGACCACCCGCACGACGGTGGTCGCGAGGTCGACCAGGTACGTGCCGTCGAACGACGGCCCCTGCGGACCCACCAGGGCGGCTGCGATCGCGGCCAGCGCGAACAGCACCCCGATGCCCCGGACCGCGCCCTCCCGCCCGGGCGGCAACCACGTCCCGACGGCGAGGCCCAGCACCGCGCCCAGAGCCAGGAGGGCCTCCGGCGCGAGCACCAGGACGTCGGCGGTCACCGCGACACCAGGTCCACCACCGTCGACGCGGCGGGCGCGATCGTCGCTGTCACGAGCCCGGGCGCCAGCCCGATCACCAGCGAGGCGGCCAGGAGCAGGCCGACCGCGGCGGTCTGCGACACGCGCAGGTCGGGCGACACCGGTCGCCGGAACGCCCCGGTCCGCGGGGGCACCCGCTCGGCGGCGCGCGGGAGGTGCCGGTCGCCCAGGAGCATCGACTGCAGGGCCCGCACGAACAGCGCCGCGGTCACGGCGAGGCCGAGGGCCGCCACCGCCGCCGCGACCGGCACCGCGGCCAGCGACCCGGCGAGGATCGAGAACTCGGCGACGAACCCGGACAGCCCGGGCAGGCCCAGCGAGGCGAACGCCGCCACCGCGAACGTCCAGGAGAACCGCGGCATCGGGCCGGCGACGCCCGACCACGCCGCGATCTCCGAGGTCCCGCCCCGCTCCCGCAGCACACCGGCCAGCAGGAACAGCGCCCCGGTGATCAGGCCGTGGCTCACCATCTGCACCGTCGCGCCGGTGACCGCGAGGCCCCGGGCCTCGGGACCGGTCGTCAGGAACCCGGCGGCCCCCAGCGCGAGCAGGACGTAGCCCATGTGGTTCACCGAGGTGTAGGCGACCATGCGCTTGAGGTCGCGCTGCGCGAGGGCGACGAGCGCGCCCCAGAGCACCGAGACCACGCCGAGCACCACCGCGACCAGCGCCACCGACCGCCACGGTCCGGGCAGCAGCGGCAGCGCGATCCGGACGAAGCCGTAGGTCCCCATCTTCAGGAGCACGGCGGCCAGCACCGCCGAGCCCGCGGCGGGCGCGTCGGTGTGCGCGGGCGGCAGCCACGTGTGCACCGGCCACACCGGGGTCTTGATCGCGAGGCCGACCCCGATCGCGACGACGGCCAGGATCCCGGCGGTCCCGCCCAGGGGGCTCGCCGCGAGCGTCGGCACGTCGAACGTCAGCCGCGGACCGGACACCGCCAGCGCGAGGAAGCCGAGCAGCATGACCAGCGAGCCGACGAACGTGTAGAGGAAGAACTGCAGCGCCGACCGCGCCCGCCCGCCGGTGCCCCACCCCGCGATGACGAAGTACATCAGCACGATGGACACGTCGAAGAACACGAAGAACAGCACGAGGTCGAGCGCGACGAAGACCCCGATCGACACCGCCTCGAGCCCCAGGAACAGCAGCACGAACCCGCGGGTGCGGCGCGGGTCGGTATCCCCGTCCTGGGCCGGGTCGACGCGCAGCGAGTACAGCGCGACGGCGAGGAACACCAGCGCGGTCATCGCCACGAGCGGCGCGGACAGCCCGTCGAGCCCCACGTGGTAGCCGACCCCGAACGCCGGGATCCAGGGCACCGCGACCTCGTGCGCGTAGCCCGACCCGGTCACCGCGCCCCACGCCAGGCCCGCGAGCACCACCTCGAGCAGGGCCAGCGCGATCCACGCCCCGAGCAGCACCTCACGGCGCGTCACCGGGACGAGCAGCAGCGCCACCACCAGCGGCGCGACCCACATCGCGGTGAGCATCAGCGCACCCCCGCCGACACCACGACCACCGCCACGGCCGCCAGCACGCCGATCGCGATCACCCCCTGCGCGTAGTACTGGTGCTGCTGTCCGGTCTGCGGCCGGCGGGCCAGGTCGCCGAGCCGCCGGACACCGGCGGCGAACCGGTCGACCGCGGCGGCGATCCGGCGCTCGCCGTGCCGCTCGACCCCACGGGCGACCACCAGGACGGTCGCCACCGCCCGCGGCACCGCCGCCCCGAGCGCCGCGTCGGCCCGGTCGAGCAGCCCGGCCAGCGCCAGGACGGGCCTCTCGACGACGGCTCCGGTCAGTGCCTCGAGCCCGAGCCACCCCCGCACCCGGGCGGCGGCCCGACCCCACAGGGACGACCGCAGCCGGACCGGGCGGCTGTGCAGCGCCCAGGTGGCCGCGGCGGCGAAGAGCACGATCACCCCGGTGGTCAGGAGTTCGCCCGGGTCGGCGCCGGGGACGAGCCCGACGGCCACCCCGACGGCGCCCAGGGCCGCCGCCGGCACGGCGAGCACCGCGAGGGCGGCGGTGATGGCCACGGGCACGTGGCGCCGGGCGCGACCGGGACGCTCCGCACCGCGCCGGATCGACGGCGAGCGCACCGGCCGCCAGACGAACCACGCGGCCCGGGTCGCGGAGACCGCCGAGAGCGTCGTCGCGAGCAGCGCGGCCACGGTCAGTCCGCCGTCCCCGAACGGGATGCCGGTGAGCACCGCGTCCTTGGTCCACCACAGCGACAGCGGCGGGACCCCGGCCAGCGCGACCGCGCCGATCGTGAACGGCACCCCCACGGCCGGGTGGCGCCGGGCGGCGCCGCGCAGCGCCGGGAGGGCGCGCGTGCGCAGCACCGCGAGCCAGCCCCCGGCGGCGAGGAAGAGCAGCGCCTTGACCGCGGCGTGGGCGACGAGCAGCCCGGCCGCGCCGGCCAATGCGCCGACCCCGGCGCCCAGCACCATGAGCCCGACCTGCGAGCACGTCGAGGCCGCGAGGAGCTGCTTGAGGTCCCGCTGGCAGCACGCGATCAGCCCGAGCAGCACGGCGGTCAGCGCCCCGACCCACGCGACGGTGGTCGCGGCCCAGCCGGTCGTGGCCAGCAGCGGCGCGGAGCGCAGGAGCAGCACGGCGCCCGCGGCGACCATGGTGGCCGAGTGCAGCAGGGCCGACACCGGGCTCGGCCCGATCATCGCCCCGGACAGCCACCCGGAGAACGGGAGCTGGGCCGACTTGCCCAGGGCGGCGACGACGAGCCCGGCCGCGATCAGTGACGTCCACGCCGGGTCGGCGGTCGCGAGATCGGCGAAGGCCAGACCCGGCACGCCCGCGGCGAGCGCGGCCCCGGTGGCGACGTAGAGACCGACGTCGGCCGATCTCGTCGTCAGGAAGGCCCGTCCGGCCGCGGGACCGACCGCCGGGTCACGCCGGTCGTGGGCGATCAGCGCCCAGCTCGCGGCGCCCATCACCTCCCACGGCGCGAGCAGGGCGGGCAGCGTCGCAGCGGTGACGGTGGCCAGCATGGCGCCGAGGAACACCAGCACCGTCCCGACGAAGCGGCCCCGGCGCAGGCGTTCCTCCCCGGCGGCCGCGAGCAGGACGAGCGCGCCGACGACGGCGACCGTCACCGCCAGCACGGCGCCCAGGCCGTCGACGGCGTAGGTGAAGGTGATGCCGGGCACGAGCGGGACCACGAACAGCGCCGTCCCGACGACCGGCCGGGCGGTCGCCAGCTCCACCGCGAGGACGGCGGTTACGACGGTGGCCACGCCGCCGGCCGCGACGACGGGGGCGCCGGTCGCGCGGGGGAACGCGGTGAGCAGGACGAGGCCCGCGAGGACGGGGACGGCGAGGAGCAGCGCCAGCAGGAGGGTCATCCGGCGAGCTCCGCGGCGTCGTCGGTGAGGTCGACCTGGCGGGCCCGGTACAGCGCGAGCGCCACGGCGAAGCCCATCGCCATCTCCACGGCCATCACGGTCACGAGGACGACGATCAGCACGCTCGCGACGACCGGGGCGCCGCCGGCCCACCAGAACGCCCCCGCGGCCAGGAGCAGGCCGTTCACCACGAGCTCCAGCCCCATCATGATCATGACGACGGACTGCTGGGAGAGCGCGCCGTACAGTCCGGTGGCCACCAGGGCGGCGGCCGCGGTGAGGGCGATCCGGAGCACGAGCTCGGTCGTCGTCACCGGCGGCTCACCGCCACCGCGACCGTCCCGACGATGGTGGCCAGCAGCGCGAGCCCGAGCGCCATCATCGTCAGCATCTGCCCGCCCATGAGCGCGTCGCCGAGGGCGAGGGTCGGATCCCCGGCCGCGGCAGGACCCCTCGTCGGGAAGGGCGTTAGCCAGACCCCCGCGACGAGGAGGCCGAACACGACGAGCGCGACGGCCCAGGAGCCCCGGCGGTTGTGGACCATCGTCATCGGCATCAGACCGGCCGGGTTCATCATCAGCATGACCATGAAGACGACCATGATCATCATCTCGATGGTCATCATCAGGATCACCACGGTCCCCAGGTAGCCCAGGCCGAACCCGATGAGCACGACGGCGACGGCGACGAACGACGCGAGCAGCAGGAACGTCGCGCGCGCCATCGAGTTCACGGTGAACACCAGCAGCCCGGTGACCACGGCGACGACCCCCAGGGCGGCGACCAGCGCGATCACGCCAGCACCACCAGCGTCACGACGAGCGCCTGGGCGACGGCGAGCGGGGTGAGGACGACCCAGGCGAGGGTCGCGAACCGGGACATCCGCAGCATCGGCACGGCGCGGCGCAGGGCCAGGAGCAGTCCGAGCACGACGACGAGCTTCACCGCGAACCACAGCGCGGGCAGCCCGGGGAACGGGTCGGGGCCGGTGATCGGCGGCGGTGCGCCCCCGCCGAGGAACAGCGGCACGGCCATCGCCGCGGCCGCCGTGAGCAGCATCCAGCGGCCCGCGAGCAGGAGCAGGCGGTCGAGCCCGGCGTGCTCGGCGGCGGCGCCCCCGGCGAGGTCCCGCCCGAGTGGCGCCGCGAACGGTCCCCAGAAGGCCATCGCGGCCACCGAGAGCAGGTAGAGCAGGAAGGCCGCCGGCATCCACACGGCGTACCAGAGGTCGTGCTGGGCGGCGGCGATCGCCACGGGTGACAGCGAGCCGGCCGCGATCGCCGGGGTGATGATCGCCAGCATGTGCGGGATTTCGTAGGCGAGCCCGAGCGGTAGCACGCGGTAGCCCCCGGCGAGGCTCGTCACCGCGTTCGGGCCCCACCCGGCCACCCACACCGCGAACCAGGCCACGACCTCCATCGCGTTGAACCAGACGACGCCGACGTCGAGGTCGACCGGTGCGAGGTCGCCGAGCGGCACGACGGCGAGGGCGAGCACCGCCGCGACCGGGAGGACGGCGAGCCCGATCCGGGCGAGGCCCGGGTCGTCGGCCGGGGTGCGGCGACGCTGTTTGGCGAGCAGGCGCAGGGTCTCGACGAGCGGGGTCGCGGGCGACTCGCCGGCGGTCACGGCCTTGGCGCCCGCCGCGAGTCCGGCGACGGCGACGAGGCCGGGCGCGAGGACCGCCAGGACGACCAGCTCAGTGGTGGTGATGGGTCACCTCCGGCGGCGCGAAGGCGGCGACCGGTCCGGCGCCGAGGGTCGTGTCGGGGTCGAGCGCGGCGAGCACGAGCCGGGCGGCGCCCAGCTCGAGACCGATCACGGCCTGTACGGCCTTCTCCGCCGTGGGACGGACCGGGGGTGGGAGGCTGCCGCCGAGGGCCCCGGCGAGGTGGGCGACCCGGTCGGACAGCGTCCGCTCCTCGACCGCGCCGCCGACGAGCGGCACGTCCCGGACGGCCCACCGCAGCGGGCGGTGGCGCTGCAGGCGACGGCCGAACGCGGTGAGCTCGCCGGGTTCCGGGTCGTGGTCGCGGAGGTGGCGGGCGCGGGCGGCGAGGTGGTCGGCACCGAGGAGGCCCAGGACGCGGGTGAGGACGTCGAGCCGCGTGCGGTCGGGCCCGAGCGGCGAGCGGCCGCGGCTGCCCGGGCCGACGCTCGCCGGCACGTCCAGCACCTCGGCGCGGGCGTCGGTGACGAGGTCGCCCGCGAGGGTCAGGTGCGCCACGAGCCCGGCCGGCCAGTGGGGGAGGACCGGCCCGAGCGCCACATGCAGGGCGTCCAGGGCGAGGCCGTCGCGGTCGTAGAAGGCGAGGTCGGCCATCTGGGGCTCGGGAGGCACGTCCCGTGCCAGCAATGCGTCACTGCTTGCACTGGACGCCAGGAACTCCACATCGTCGGGCTCAGCGCGTCCCGGCTCCGACGGTGCGGCGTTGCTGTCACTGGGTGCCAGCAGTGACGCATTGCTGGCACCGGAGGTGCCCCGGCCCGCCAACCGGGCCGCCGCGTCGTCGAGCACCGACCGGAGCGCAGCGCTCGTCGGGACCGCCGCCAGCACCCGCGGCGTCGGGACGCCCGCCCACACCGAGCGCACCACCGCCGCGAGCCGCGGACCGGGCGACCCGAGCACCAGCACCACGTCGGTGTCGGCGGGCGACGACGCCGCGGGCCAGCGACGGCGGGCGAGCTCGGCCTCCACGGCGAGCCGCAGCCCGGCCTCGACGGTCGCAGGCGTGATCGTCAGGACGTGCGGGCGGCGGGCGATCAGGGACCTCAGGACCACCGGAAGGCGCCCTCCCGCCACGCGTACCCGACGCCCACCAGCAGGATTCCGAGGAACACGAACATCTCGACCGCCGCGCCCGCCCCGGACCGCGCCACGACGAGCGTCCACGGGTACATGAAGAGCATCTCCATGTCGAAGGCGAGGAAGACGAGCGCGAGGGTCGTCCACCGCACGTGCCAGCGTGACACCGCGTGCTCCACGACGGGCATCCCGCCGGCGTGCGGCGCGGCGACCAGCGGCCGCCGGACCCCGTTCGCGGTCCGGAGCACCCACGACACCGCGACGACGAGGCCGACCCCGAGCAGGGCCACCCCGCCGACGACGGCCAGGGCGAGGAAGCCGCTCACCGGAACCGTCGCAGGCGCAGGCTGTTGCCCACCACGAACACGCTGGAGAACGCCATCGCCGCCCCCGCGACCATCGGGTTGAGCAGGCCCACCGCCGCCAAGGGGATCGCGGCGACGTTGTAGGCGAAGGCCCAGAACAGGTTGCCCCTGATCGTCGCGAGCGTGCGGCGGGCGAGCCGCAGCGCGTCCGGCACCGCACGCAGGTCCTCGCGGACCAGGGTCACGTCGCCCGCCTCGATCGCGACGTCGGTGCCGGTGCCCATCGCCAACCCGAGGTCGGCCCGGGCGAGGGCCGCGGCGTCGTTCACGCCGTCGCCGACCATGGCGACCGCGTGCCCCTGCGCCTGCAACGCGGCCACGACGTCGGCCTTCTCCTCGGGCAGCACGCCGGCCCGGACGTCGTCGATGCCCACGCCCGCCGCCACCGCCCGGGCGGCGGCCTCGTGGTCGCCGGTCAGCAGGACCGGGCGCACGCCCAACGCGCGGAGCTCGCGCACCGCGTCGGCGGAGGTCTCGCGGACGGTGTCGGCCACGGCGAGGACGGCGCGCGCCGCGCCGTCCCACCCGACGACGACGGCCGTGGCCCCGTCGGCCTGCGCGGCCTCGAACTCCGCGGTCAGCGCGGGGGAGAGCGGCATCCCGCGCTCGGCGAGCAGCGCGGGCCGGCCGACGAGCACCTCGGTACCGTCCACCGTCCCGCTCACCCCCAGCCCGTCGATCGTCCGTGCGTCGGTCGCCGTCGGGAGCGCGCCGCGGGCCCGGCCCGCGTCCGCGATCGCCCGGGCGATCGGGTGTGTGGATCCGTCCTCGACCGCCGCGGCGTACCGCAGGGCGGTGTCCGGAGCGTCCCCCACCAGCCGCATCCGTCCGGTGGTCAGGGTGCCGGTCTTGTCGAGCACCACGGTGTCGACGCGCCGGGTGGACTCCAACACCTCCGGGCCACGCAGCAGGATGCCGAGCTGGGCACCGCGGCCGGTGCCGACCATCAGTGCGGTGGGCGTGGCCAGCCCGAGGGCACACGGGCAGGCGATGATGAGCACGGCGACGGCGGCGGTGAAGGCGCCGCTCAGGTCGCCCGCGAGCAGGAGCCAGGCCACGAAGGTGAGCACGGCGACCGCGACCACGACGGGCACGAACACGCCCGACACCCGGTCGGCCAGCCGCTGGACGTCGGCCTTGCCGTTCTGCGCCTCGGCCACCCGGCGGGCGATCCGGGCGAGCTGGGTGTCCGCGCCGACCTTCGTCGCCCGCACCACCAGCCGCGAGCCGACGGCGACGCAGCCGCCGACCACCTCGGACGCGGGGGACACCTCGACCGGCACCGACTCGCCGGTCACCGTGCTCGCGTCGACCGCGCCGACCCCGGAGACGACGACCCCGTCGGTCGCGACGCGCTCCCCGGGCCGGACCACGAACTCGTCGCCCACGACGAGCCGCTCCACCGGGACGCGGGTCTCCGTCCCGTCGACGAGCAGGGCGGCGTCCTTCGCGCCGAGGTCGAGCAGGGCCCGCAGCGCAGCGCCCGCCCGGCGCTTGGCGCGGGCCTCGAAGAAGCGGCCGGCGAGCACGAACGTCGTCACGGCGGCCGCGGTCTCGAGGTAGATCGCGTCGCCGGGATCGGCGGTGAAGGAGAACTCGTGGGTCATGCCCGGCATGCCGGCGTCGCCGAACAGCAGGGCCCAGACCGACCACAGCAGGGCGGCGAGCGTGCCCAGCGAGATGAGCGTGTCCATCGTCGCGGTGCCGTGGCGCAGGTTGACCGCGGCCGCCCGGTGGAAGCGCCAGCCTCCCCACACGACGACGGGCGCGGCGAGGACCAGCGAGATCCACTGCCAGTCGACGAACTGCCACGCCGGGACCATCGCGAGGGCGACGACCGGCACGGTGAGCGCGGCGCTGACGAGCACGCGGTGGCGGAGCTCGTCGGCCTCGGTGTCCCCGTCCTCGTCGTCCGGGGTCGACGCCGGCGGTGCCGCGCCGTAGCCGAGCTTCTCGACCGTCTCGACCAGCGTCTCCGTCGTGACCCTTGGGGGGTGTTCGACGTGCGCGTTCCCGGTCGCGTAATTGACGCTGGCGGTGACGTCCCCGAGCCGGTTGAGCTTCTTCTCGATCCGCATCGCGCACGACGCACAGGTCATGCCGGAGATGGCGAGCTCGGTGCTCGTGCGCGGGTCGGTCGTGGTCGCCATGGTCGTAGTGATACCCCCGAGGGGTATGGACGTCAAACGGGAGCGGCATACCCCGCCCGGGTATCATCGCACTCGTGAGCGAGCACCAGCACGGCTACTCCCCGCACAAGGACGCGCACCTGCGGCGCCTGAAGCGCGTCGAGGGTCAGGTCCGCGGCATCGCGCGCATGGTCGAGGAGGACAAGTACTGCATCGACGTCCTCACGCAGGTCAGCGCGGTCACCGGGGCGCTGCAGAACCTGGCGCTCGCGTTGCTCGAGGAGCACATGGGCTCCTGCGTCGTGGACGCCGCCAAGGCGGGGGACGCGGAGGCCAAGGAGAAGGTGGCCGAGGCCTCGGCCGCGATCGCGCGGCTCGTGCGTTCCTGACGACGGCGCGGGTCCCGGAGGCGGGAGACCCCGCCGCCCCGGGGGGAGGGGCGACGGGGTCGGTCCGGTCACCTCGGGGGGCAAGGGACCGGCGACGAGACTGTCCCATCTTCATCTAGTTGCGCGCAATGTGACCGAGCCCGCCGACGACGACGACCGGCCCACCCGGGCATGACCGAGGCCACGCCCCGCTGCGGCCTCGCCGCGGATGCTCCCCGGCTATCGCGACGTTGACCCTGATGCCGCTCCGACATCGTCCCGGGACCGGGACGCGAGGCGGCGGATCCGGGCAACGGCGCCCGGGGAGGAGGACGTCGTGGGACGTCGTCAGGCACCCGTACTCATCACCGACGCGGCGGTCTCGTTCGAGCAGGAGTTCGCCGCCCGTCGTCGTCGCTACTCGCTGATCATGGCCATGCGCATCCCCTGCCTCGTGCTCGCCGGCGTCCTCGGCATCGCGTTCGGCTGGACCTGGGTGGCGGTGGCGCTGATCGTGGCCTCGGTACCGCTGCCGTGGGTCGCCGTGCTCGTCGCCAACGACGCACCGCCGCGCAGGGCGGAGAAGCCGGCCCGCTTCCACGCCGACCACCGGCAGCACCAGCTGGAGGCCTCGACGCACGAGGTCATCGAGCCGACCGAGGTGCTCGGGGCACCGGTCGACGACGAGGACCGGCGCGCAGCCTGAGCCCGCGTCCGTCCGGGGTCGGGATCCGAGGTGATTCCTCCGACCCCGGACGGGTACCGGTGGACCCATGAGCGACGCGACCGACGACCGGCTCGTCATCGCCCTGCGCGGCGCCGCCACCGAGCTGCTCGGGCATCGGAGCATCCGGGACCTCGAGAACCTGCTGGGCCAGGTGATCGCGTCCGCCGTGGAGACGATCCCGGCGGTCGACGCGGGCAGCATCTCGATGGTCGAGCAGGGCCGCGTCGAGACCCGCCACCCCACCAGCGAGCTCATCGGGCAGCTCGACGACACCCAGAGCGAGCTCGGGGAGGGGCCGTGCCTGAGCGCGATCCTCGACCCGCCGGAGAGCGGGGTCGTCGTGGCCCAGGACCTCGCGGGCGACGACGCCCCGCGGTGGCCGCGGTTCTCCGAGGCCGTCGTCCGTGCCGGCTTCCGCGGCCTGCTCTCGGTCCAGCTCACCACGCAGGGCGGCGTGCGCGGCGCGCTACACCTCTACGCGGAGCGGCCGAACGCGTTCGACGAGCACTCCCGCACGCTCGCGGGCCTGTTCGGGGTGCAGGCCGCGGTCCTGCTCTACGGCGCCAACCAGGCCCACCACCTGCAGCGTGCGATCGACTCGCGTGACCTCATCGGCCGCGCGAAGGGCATCCTCGCCGAACGCTTCGCCATCGACGACGAGACGGCGTTCCAGATGCTGGTGAAGTCCTCGCAGGACACCAACCTCAAGCTCACCGCCGTGGCCCGGTGGGTCGCCGAGAGCGCATCCGCACGCCAGGTGAAGCCGTCCTGACGAGGAGTCAGCCCAGCGCCGCCACCCGGGAGCGGAGCTCCGCGGCGAGGTTCTCCACCCCGCCGAAGCGGCGGTCGACCACGAGCTGGCCCAGGCAGGACAGCAGCACGGCGGGCCACTCGACGAGGCCGAGGATTCCGGCGCCGAGGAAGAGTCCGTACATCAGCAGGCTCTCGGGCTCCGGGACGTGCGCCGCGATCCAGGCGCGCACGGCGGCGTCGTCGCCGCGGTCGAGCGCGGCCAGCAGGTCCGGGGCGTGCAGCGGGTCCCCGTGCTTCTCCGGCGGCAGCGCGGGCGCCGCCTCGGGACCCGTCGGGACGCTGGTTAGCACGCGGTCGGCCATGCGACCCGACGCTACCCGTCGTTCATCACCCTGTCGCCGGATCGCCGCGTGACGTCCCGATGACGGTCCACCGGGACGGTCACGCCCACCGTCGGTCGGGGGACACGCCGTCGGGAACCCGCGTCGACGACCGGGGGTGGTGGACGGCGGAGCGTGATCAGTAAGACTGCCTATGTGAGCGGTGAAGCAGTGGGCCCCGGTGAGACGGGGCAGATCGACCGGCTCCGGACGATCGCCTCGCAGGTCCTGGCCGAGGTCGAGACCTGGGTCGGCGGCGGGCTCGGCCACGACGTCGCGCTCGCCCTCGTGCAGAACGCCCTGCCCCTGGTCGAGGGCTCCCTCGACGCCCTCCCGCAGCTGCAGCGCCGGTCGCACGCGCAGGTCCTCACGGGCCTGCTCCTGCTCCTCGACGACCCGGTCGCGGGGGCGCTCGGGACCGGGATCGTCGAGGTCCTCCGGGACGACGTGCCGCAGGACCGCGTGCTCGCCGGCTAGGTCACCCCCAGAGCGCGCGCAGCGCTGCGCGCCGCTCCCCGCGGTCGAGCCCGCGCAGGTCGGCCACCCCGTGCTCGGTCACCACGACGTCGACGTCGTGGCTCGCGGTCGTCACGGGCCGCGAGAGCCGCTCGACCATCGTCGGCTGCCCGCGGTGGGTGGAGGCGAGGGCGATGACCGACAGGCCCCGGCGCGACCGCGTGGCGGCCGCGGCGTAGTCCGGGTGCCCGCCGATCCCGCCGACGATCGCCGACGCCGGACCCTCGACGTTGACCTGACCGTCCGGGTCGACCTCGACGGCGGTGTTCACCGCGACCAGCGGCGGGTCGGCGGCCAGCCGGTTCGGGTCGTGCGTCACCTCGACGCCGTGCAGCACCGGGCGGCCCGCACGCCCGTGCGCGTCGGCCCACCCGTAGAGGCGCGGGGTCCCGACGAGGTAGGTCGCCGTGGGGGTCGACGCGAGCAGGCCGGCCTCGTCGAGGTCGACCACCGGGTCGCCGAGGAGCCCGGAGTCGGCGTGGACCGGTCGTCCGCGCTCGAGGAGCCCGCGCACCACCGCCTGGCCGAGCTGCCCCGGGGCCCACTGGACCCGGGCGTCGTCGGGAAGGAGCCCGGCGACGAGTTCACCGATCCGCCGGTGCTCCGGGCTCGGCTCGGGGGCGACGGGCACGACCGCCGGCCCCGTCGAGGCGTGTCCGACGACGAACGTCCGGTCCTCGGGCAGGGGTGGGCCTGCCGCGGCACGGGGGAGCGCGTCGTCGAGGACCACCGCGAGCGGCACGCCCGCGTCGATCACCGCCCGGACCCAGGACACCTCGCTGCCCAGCACCGGCCCGGTGGGTCCCGGCGCCGCCGCCACCACGAGCAGGTCGGGGCGCAACGGCCCCGCGAGCAGCGCGGGCGTCGCGGAGAGCCGGGCCGGGACGGCGTGCACGTGTCCGGCCGAGACCCCCGCCCGCAGGCCCCAGCCCGGCATCACGGTGCGGGCGTCGGCGAACGCGGCGAGGTCCAGCCCGTCGACCGGGGCGGGCATCCACCCGAGGACCAGACGGACGTCACCGCGCTCGCGGGCGAGGTCGGAGAGGGCGGCGAAGGCCGCCTGCGGGGCGCCGCACCCGTCGGCGACGGCGATCCGCGCCCCCGGCCGGACCAGGGACGCGAGGGCTCGGGTGTCGATCTCCGCGCTCACGATCGGTACTCCTCGGACGGGTGGTCGGTGGCCGTGTGGTGATCATGCCGGACGGGTCGGCCGACCCCCGGGTGGTCATCGGGACACCTGTGGGTGACGGGGTGTTTCGCGACCCGGCCGCGCCCCGCCCGCTTCCTAGCGTTCGCCGCCATGGAGCACGCACGCCGGCGGCGGACCCTCGCCGCGCTGACCGCGGGTCTGGTCGCCCTCGTCGGGTTCACCGTGGGGACCGCGGCGGTCGCCGCGCCGGCGGAGACCGGGTCCTGGGCGGTGCAGCGCGCGGCCACGACGAAGATCGCCGACCTCATCGGCGCCGGGTCGATGAACGACACGGGCGCACGCTACGGGGTCGAGGGCACCGACCTCGGACACATGTTCATGGTCGGGCCGCGGATGGCCATGACCTTCGGCGACACCTTCGGGGCGCCGGCGGCGAAGGACTTCTTCTCGGTGGCGCACACCGACTGGCGCTCCAACGTCATCGCCTCGATCGACCCCCCGGCCTCCCCGGCGCAGGGGCTCGCGTTCAAGGGCATGATCACCGACCGCGACAAGCACGCCAAGGAACTGATCCCCTCGCAGAAGAAGAAGGGGATCGAGGAGACGGTGATCCCGACCTACGGCATCGCGACCGGGGCGAAGAACACCACCATGAACCTGCAGTACATGTCGGTGAAGAGCTTCGACGAGCCCGGGCACTGGCGCCTGACCGGCTCCGGGATCGTCACCTCCACCGACGGCGGCACCACCTGGAAGGACTCCGGCGCGCGCTGGCCCGCGGACTCGAAGTTCGGGCAGGTCGCCTACGTGCGCCCCGGCGGTCCCGACGACCCCGCGTCCCCCGTCGCCGCGGGCGTCGCGCCCGGATCCGAGATCTACGTCTACGGCATCCCCGGCGGTCGCTACGGCGACCTGTCGCTCGCGAAGGTCCCGGCCG
The DNA here is from genome assembly GCF_050955885.1 of Actinomycetospora sp. CA-084318. Lineage (NCBI taxonomy): Bacteria > Bacillati > Actinomycetota > Actinomycetes > Pseudonocardiales > Pseudonocardiaceae > Actinomycetospora > Actinomycetospora sp. CA-084318. Next base: position 4,056,369 of record NZ_CP192098.1, on the reverse strand, counting down.
ACCGGCTGACCGACACGTCCGCCTACCGGTACTGGAACGGGACGACCTGGGTGGCCGGCGAGGCGAACGCGGTGGCCGTGATCAAGGGTCCGGTCGGCGAGCTCTCGGTCCGCTGGAACAGCTTCTACCAGCGGTGGATCATGATGTACCTGGTCGACGACACCGGCGAGATCGTGCTGCGGACCGCCACGGCCCCGACCGGCCCGTGGACCCCGGCGCAGGTCGTCACCACGACGAAGGACTTCCCCCAGGCCTACGCGCCGTACCTGACGCCGCGCTGGAACGACGGCCCCGACGTCTGGTTCACCATGTCGCAGTTCACCACCTACCGCGTCGAGCTGATGAAGACCCGGCTTGCGCCGCTGGCCGCCGGGGCCGCGTTGCCGGCCGCCGTGGTCCCGCAGTCCGGGCCCGCCCGGCAGGCCTCGCTCACCGCCCCCGCCTTCCGGACGCCGGGTCCTGCCGCGCCAGGGGCGACCACCTCGGCGCCGTCCCCCGCGACGACCCCGACGACCCCGACGACCCCGACGACCCCGACGAGCACCGCGGCTCCCGGTCCGGCAGCGGCGACGACGACCGCGCCGTCCACGATCGACACAGCGTCGCCGGAGCCCGAACCCGCTACGACATCGTCGCCCTCGGGTTGAGCCGACCGAGGGAACCTCGACCACTGACCGTCGCAACTTCCTGCCGTCCGCTCGAACACCCGTGCTAGTCCTCGTAGCGGGACTTACGGAACGGGGGGGACGACGGTGATCGAGTCGTGGATGGTGATCGCAGCGGGCGGAGGGTTCGTCGGCTTCTTCGTCGGGCGCTGGACGGCGGAGATCCGGCGGGCCCGGTACGACGGTCGGCGCCTGTGGGCGCAGCGCAAGAACTACCGGTTGTAGGCCCCGACTTCCCGTCGGACCGGTGATCGCGACAGGATCGTCGCGAACCGAGCACGCCGGAGGACGGGATGCGCTACGACGACGACGCCCAGCTCAACGCGTCCGAGGTCACCGACCAGCGGGGCCGCTCCGGCGGCTCCGGCGGGCTCGGCGGCCTCGGCGGCGGGGGAGGCGGCGGGGGCGGGCTGATCGGCCTGGTCCTCGGGCTGCTGCTGCGCGGCCGGGGTGGCAAGGCGAGCCTCGGGGTCATCGTCGTCGCCGTGATCGGCTTCCTCGCCGTGCAGTTCCTCGGCGGCGGCGCCGGCACGACGACGGGGGTGGCCGGCGGGTTCGGCGAGCCCGGCGGTCCGGCGCAGGTCGGCACGAACGACCTCGCGAGCGAGTGCCGCACGGGGGCCGACGCGAACTCCAAGCTGGACTGCGCGATCGTCGCCGACATCAACTCCATCCAGGGCTACTGGGCGGGCGGCGGGTACGCGCGGGCGGCGTCGGCGGTGCGCGGCGCGCAACCGACGTACGAGCGCGTCGACACGGTGTTCTTCACCGGCGGGGTGCGCACGGCGTGCGGGTCGGCCGACTCCAGCGCCGGGCCCTTCTACTGCCCGGGCGACAACCTCGTCTACATCGACCTCAGCTTCTACGACCAGCTGCAGCAGCAGTTCGGGGCGCAGGGCGGGCCGCTGGTCAACGCCTACGTCCTCGCCCACGAGTACGGCCACCACGTCCAGGCGCAGCTCGGCACCGAGGCGAAGGTCCGCTCCCGGCAGGGCGCGACGTCGGACTCGGTGCGCCTCGAGCTGCAGGCCGACTGCTACGCGGGGGTGTGGATGAACCACGCGACCCAGCCGGTCGGCGGTCGGCCCGGGCTGATCCAGGACATCACCCCGGCCGACCTGAACTCCGCCGTCGACGCCGCGCAGCGGATCGGGGACGACTACATCCAGGGCAAGCTCGGCGGCGGGACGGTCAATCCCGACACCTTCACCCACGGCTCGTCCGACCAGCGCAAGCGCTGGCTGACCACCGGGTACCAGTCGGGCGACCCGACGCGCTGCGACACGTTCGCGACGAACGCGCTGTGACCTCCGGCCCGCCCGGCCCGCGAGGGTGACGCCAGGCATCCTCCGCGGGCCGGTGGCCTGCGTGGTGTCACCCTCGCGCGGGGAGCGCCGGGTCCGGCGTTCGCGAGGGCGACGCCAGGCATCGTCGCGAATCCCGCGTCCTGCCTGCCGTCACCCTCGCGGAGCTCGCCGGGCAGAGGGCAGCGTCAGCGCACCCCGCGCATCGCGCGGCGCACCCACGGCGCCAGGGCGAGCAGGACGCCGCCGAGCACGAGGGCCGCGATGCCGATGACGGAGAAGTACGTGCCCTCCGTCGACGGGTCGTAGTAGCCGGCCATGGTGCCCGCGAGGGTCGAGCCGAGGGAGACCGAGAGGTAGAACAGCGCCACCGACTGCGAGCGGAACGCCTCCGGCCCGATGCGGGTGGACAGCGAGAGCCCGACCGGCGACAGGTTCATCTCGGCCAGCGCGAACACCAGCATGATCAGCACGATCGCCAGCACCGGCGTGGTGTTGCCGGTGCCGCCGGCCCAGGGCAGGAAGAGCAGGAACGCCACGCCCATGCCGCCCGCGCCGATCGCGAACTTCACCGGGGTCGACGGCGCCCGCTCGCCCAGCTTCGTCCACAGCACGGCGAACAACGGCGCCAGGATGATCACGAAGAACGGCTCGAGCGAGTTCACCCACGCGATCGGCATCTCCCAGCCGCCCAACATCCGGTCGAGGCGCTGGTCGGTGTAGAGGGTGACCACCGTGAACTGCTGCTGGAACAGCGACCAGAAGACCACGCTCGCGAGCCACATCGGGATGAACGAACGCACACGCGACCGCTCGTCGGCGGTCACCTTCGGGCTCGTCAGCAGCAGCGTGAACAACGCGATCGCGATCACCGCCACCACGATCGCCACCGCGGTGGACAGGTTCTCCGCGGTCAGCACGCCGAGCACGAACAGCAGCACGACGACGACCACCGCAGCCACGACGATCCCGATCGGACGCTGCCAGGCGCCCGGCGTCAGGGGCGTGGGCACCACGTTCGCGGAGGCAGGGAGGTTCTTGCGGCCGGTGACGTAGATACCGAGACCGAGCGCCATGCCGATTGCGGCGAGGCCGAAGGCCCAGTGGAAGCTGACCTCCTGCTGCACCAGTCCGGTCAGCAGCGGCCCGACCAGCGCGCCGATGTTGACGCCCATGTAGAAGATCGAGAACCCGGCGTCCGCCCGCGGGTCGTCGCGCCGGTACAGCGAGCCGACCACGGCCGTGGCGGAGGTCTTCACGCCGCCGGAGCCGAGCGCCACCAGGATCAGGCCGACGACGACGCCGGGCAGGCCCGGGATCAGCGCCAGCGCGACGTGGCCGAGCATCACCGTGCACGCGGAGAAGAACAGCGTCCGCTCCGCGCCGAGCACCCGGTCGGCGATCCACGCGCCGCCGACGCAGGCCAGGTACACCATCCCGCCGTAGGCGCCGATGATGCTCGTGGCCGCTTGTTCAGGCAGGCCGAGTCCGCCCTCGGCGACCTGGGTGTAGAGGTAGTAGGCCATGACGGCCTGCATGCCGTAGAAGCTGAACCGCTCCCACAGCTCGACGGAGAACAGGTTCGCCAGCGCGAGCGGATGGCCGAAGAAGCGTCGGTCGCCGGAGAAGTCCTGGCCGGGATCGGGTGTGTCGGCCGTCGTCACCGCTCCGTCAGCGGGATCGACCGCCTTCGGGTCGTCGGGGTTACCAGGGGTCGTGGTCACGAACCGACACTGTGACAAACCTGAGAGGTCCGCACCAGTAGGTGACCAACATTCCGTCACGTGAATTCCGCGTGGAGTGTTCGGTCCCGAACGGGGTACTACGCGTGGCAACTCGGATACCTCGCCGACGAGGAGCAATCGCCCATGTACGTACAGCAGTACGCCCCGGTGCTCGGCTCCCTGGCCTGGAGCTCGCTGGTCGCCGCCCTCCCGCTCCTGGTCCTGTTCGTGCTGCTCGGCGGGCTGCGCGTCCGGGCCTGGCTGGCCTCGATCGTCGCCCTGGTGATCTCGTTGCTCGTCGCTGTGCTCGTCTACGCGATGCCGGTCGGCCAGGCCCTGCTCGCCGGCACCGAGGGTGCGGTGTTCGGGTTCTTCCCGATCCTCTGGATCGTCATCAACGCGCTGTGGATCTACCGGATGACCGTGCGCACCGGGCACTTCGACGTGCTGCGGCGCTCGTTCTCCTCGGTCTCCGACGACCAGCGCGTGCAGGCGATCATCATCGCGTTCGCCTTCGGGGCGCTGCTCGAGGCCCTCGCCGGCTTCGGCGCCCCGGTGGCCATCTGCACCGTCATGCTCATGGCGGTCAACTTCCCGCCGCTCAAGGCCGCCGTGGTGGCCCTCGTCGCGAACACCGCCCCCGTCGCCTTCGGGGCGATCGCGGTGCCGATCACGACCCTCGCCCAGGTGACCGGCCTCCCCGAGGACGTCCTGGGCGCCGTCGTCGGTCGGCAGACCCCCGTGCTCGCGATCTTCGTGCCGTTCGTCCTCGTGGCCCTGGTCGACGGGATGCGCGGCCTGCGCGAGACGTGGGGCGTCGCCCTCGTGGGCGGCGTCGTCTTCGCCGTCGCGCAGTTCCTGACGTCGAACTTCCTGTCGGTCCCGCTGACCGACATCGTGGCCTCGCTGCTCTGCGCGGGCGCCGTCGTCCTCGCGGTCCGGGCCCGTCGCGGCTCGGCCGACCGGGTCCCGGTGGCGGCCGGGGGAGGGGACGTTCCCGACGGTCCCGCCGCCGGGTCGGCGCCGGTCCCCGAGCGCGACACGACCCGGGACTCGACCCGCGACACCGTCCTGGCCTACCTGCCCTACGTGATCATCATCGCGCTGTTCTCGATCCAGCAGATCCCGCCCATCAAGGCTGCGCTGGACGCGACGACGGTCAAGTTCCGGTGGCCGGGGCTGGACGTGCGCTCGCCGTCGGGCAGCCAGGTGTCCTCGACGAGCTTCACGCTGAACTGGCTGGCCTCGGCGGGCTCGATCCTGCTCATCGCGGGCCTGATCACGATGCTCGTGCTGCGGGTCGCCCCGCGGACGGCCGTGAGCTCCTACGGCCAGACGCTCACCGAGCTGCGCACCGCGATCGTCACGGTGATGGCGGTCCTCGCCCTCGCCTACGTCATGAACCTGTCCGGGCAGACGATCACGATCGGCCAGTGGCTCGCCGCGACGGGCGGGTTCTTCGCCGTCCTCTCGCCGGTGCTGGGGTGGCTCGGCGTCGCCGTGACCGGGTCGGACACGTCGTCGAACTCGCTGTTCGGTGCCCTGCAGGTGGCCGCCGCCGAACGGAGCGGCCTCGACCCGGTCCTGCTCGCCGCCGCCAACACCTCGGGCGGCGTGCTCGGCAAGATGATCTCGCCGCAGAACCTGGCCATCGCTGCCTCCGCGGTCGGCATGGCCGGGCGGGAGGGCGAGATCTTCCGGCGGGTCCTGCCCTGGAGCCTGGTCTTCCTCGTCGGGATGGCGGCGCTGGTCTACCTGCAGTCCACGCCGGTGCTGGGCTGGATGCTGCCCTGACCGGCCGCTCGGCGGACGTCGGTGAACGCCGTGACGGCCGGAGCGTCGAGCACCTTCTCGACCTCCACCAGCACCGTCTGCGCCACCGGTGCCTGTCCCAGCCGCGAGGACCCGGAGTCGGCGGTGACCACGTTCGGCGTCCCGTGCTTGTCGGGCGTCCCCGGCACGGCGGGATCGGCGGGGTCGTACCAGGCGCCGGTGGCGATCGACAGGACACCGGGCACGAGGTCGTCGGTCACCCGGGCGCCGGCGTGGAAGGCGCCGCGGGCGTTCCACACCCGCACGGTGTCGCCGTCGGCGATCCCGCGCGCCGCCGCGTCGGCCCGCGCGATCCGCAGCGGCTCGCGCCCGTCGATCTTCGTCGCCCGGCTCCCCGACGACGGATCGAGCTGGCTGTGCAGCCGGGCGGCGGGCTGGTGGGAGAGGAGGTGCAGGGCCCCCGGAGCGGCGTTGCCGAGCCACTCGTCGGGCTCGGACCACGTCGGGTGTCCCGGCTGGTCGTCGTACCTGAATCCCGCGACCGTCGGCGACGTGATCTGGATGCGCCCGGACGGGGTGTCCAGCGGGTGGGCTTCGGGGTCGGCGCGGAAGGCGGCGAACAGCGGTGGCGCCGCCGGTGCGGGGAAGTCGCACCGGCCGGTGGTCCAGAACTCGTCGAAGTCGACCGGGGCGTAACCCTCGGCCCGGGCCCGGTCGGCGGCGACGTCGTAGAGGTGGCGTAGCCAGCCCATCTCGTCGCGGCCCTCGTGGTATGCGGCGCCGAACCCCTGCCGGTCGGCCAGCTCCGCGAACACGTCGAGGTCGTTGCGGGCCTGCGCGTACGGGGGCAGCACCCGGTACATCGCCCGCCACTCCGGGGCGAACTCGGTGGCCAGCACGTCGTTGCGCTCGAGCGTGGTGGTGGCCGGGAGCACGATGTCGGCGAGCCGGGCGGGCGGGTTCCAGAACTGCTCGTGCACCACGACGGTCTCGAGGCGCCGCCACCCGGTGAGCAGCCGGTTGAGGTTGGCGTTGTGGTGGAACGGGTTGCCGCCCGCGGAGTACACGAGGCGCACGTCGGGCAGGGTCATCCGGCCGCCCGCGTAGTCCAGCTCCTCGCCGGGGTGCAGCAGCAGGTCGGCGAAGCGCCCGACGGGGACCGCGACGTCCACGGGGTTGTGGCCCAGCGGCAGCGTGGGCCGCGGGACCGGCACGGTGCGCGGGAGGACGTTGCCGCGGATGCTGCCGAACCCGAGACCGAACCCCTGCCCGGGCAACCCGATCCCGCCGAGCATCGCCGCGAGCACCACCGTCATCCACGGCGGCTGCTCGCCGTGCTGGGCGCGCTGCACCGACCAGCTCGTGGTGACCAGCGTCCGGTGGGCCGCCATCCGCCGGGCGAGGTCGCGGATCCGGTCGGCCGGGACGCCGGTGACGCCCGCGGCCCAGCTAGCGTCGTGCCCCGCGAGGGCGCGCTCGAACGTCTCGTACCCGTCGCAGTACCGGGCGAGGAACGCCCGGTCGACCGACCCGTCGTCGTGCAGGGTGTGCGCGAGCCCGAGCATGAGCGCGACGTCGGTGCCCGGCCGGACCGGGATCCACTCCGGGTCGACGGCGGCCGTGAGGTCGTCCCGCGCGGGGCTGACGTTGACGAACCGGACCCCCGCGGCGTGCGCCCGGTCGAACCAGTCGGCCCCGGAGTGCCCGAGCGCCCCGCCCGGGTCGACCGCACTGTTCTTGAGGTGTGCTCCGCCGAACATCACGACCAGCTCGGTGTGCTCGACCACCTCCGGCCAGGTGGGCGTCAGGTTCGGCACGTCGGCGCGCCCGAGCACGTGCGGGAGCACCGCCAGCGCGGCACCGAAGCTGTGGTTGCCGACCTTGTCGACGTAGCCGCAGTCGAGCGCGAGGAACCGCTTGAGCGTGCTCGGGGCGTGGTGGAGCCGCCCGGCGCTCGCCCAGCCGTAGCAGCCGCCGTAGACCGCCTCGTCGCCGTGCTCGGACCGCACGCGGGTCAGCTCGTCGGCCACCAGCTCCAGGGCGGTGTCCCAGTCCACCGGCACGAACGCCTCGGCGCCGCGGTGCTCGCGGTCCCGCCGGCGCAACCACCCCTCGCGCACGTGCGGCCGGTCGATCCGCAGCGGGGAGTGCACCAGCTCCGGCAGGCCGTCGACGAGCGCCGACGGGTGCGGGTCGGTCGGGTCCCCGTGCACCCCGGTGACGCGCCCGGCCTCGGTGTCGACGTCGTAGACGCCCCAGTGGGACGCGGTCCTGCTCATGGCCGGGACCGTAACCCGGGGGTCCGACGGTGTCAGGGCTCGCCGACGCGGTGCAGGGCGAGGACCCCGTCCGCGGCCCCCGTCTGCGTCCAGGTGCCCGAGGCCGCCGTCCAGGTGCGCCCGTCGTAGGTCACGCGGTCGACGGCGAGGCGCGTCGAGTGCCCGACCAGCCACGACGCGATCGCCCACCCGTTCTCCGCGCTCTGCGGCCCGGACAGGCGGGCGCTGCCGAGCTCGTCACGGGCGAGGCTCGCGACGGCGTCCGCCGGGGGCTCCGACAGGTCGAGGTCGGTGCAGGTCAGGCCGCCCGGGTTCTGGCCGAGGAAGGCCACCGCGAGGGTGCGCGCCTCGGGTTCGTGGTCGGCGTAGGCCTCGGGGAACCCGCTGCGCTGCACCCGCTGCGCGGCCTCGGTGACGTCCATGCCGGCCCAGCCCGGGGTCGCGAGCAGCGCGTCGTAGAACTTCGTCGACGACGTCACGGTGTCGAGCAGCTGGGGCACCGTGCCCCAGCCCTGGGACGGCCGCTGCTGGAACAGACCCACCGAGTCCCGGTCGCCGCCGCGCAGGTTCGCGAGGGTCGACTCCTGGATGGCGGTGGCGAGCGCGATCGTGATCGCCCGGTCCGGGGCGCCGAGCTTGCGCCCGACCGCCGCGATCGTGGCCGCGTTGTCCATCTGCTCGGGCGACCCGCTCCAGCTCGACCGCAGGCCGGGGGAGTTCGGCGGCGCGGTCACGGTGCAGGTCGGTCGCGCCGCCGGACCGTTCTGCGCCACCACGATCACCAGCACCACGAGCGCGAGGAGCACCGCGGTGCCCAGGGCCGCCGGCACGAGCCAGCGCGGCCGTTCCTGCGAGAACTGCGCCACATCGACCAGCATCCCATCCACGCCGGTTTCGTCCGGGTGACGCCCGGGAAGAATGTCTTGGTGACCAAGACATCGGATGCCGTCCGCGCCATTGCGGTGCTGGTGACGGCCATTGCCCAGTTCGTCCTCGGATCCATCGGCGGGTCGGGTGCCCTCGGGCGGCCGATAGGAGAGGTGTCCGCCTCGCTCGAGACCCCGATCGTCCCCGCGGGCGGGGCCTTCGCCATCTGGGGCCTCATCTACCTCGGCGTCCTCGTGCTGGCGATCCGCCAGGTGCTGCCCTCGCAGTGGGCCCGCCCGGTCCACCGCGCCACCGGCTGGTGGCTCGTGGGCGCCGCGATCGCCAACATGGCGTGGATCGTGCTGTTCTCCCAGCCGCTGCCCGGCTGGGCGGAGGTCGTGATCATCGCGCTCCTCGTCAGCCTCGCCGTCGTCCTCGCGCGCCTCGCCACCTTCCCGACGACCGGGGCCGACTTCTGGCTCCTCGCCGTGCCGGTCGCGTTCTACGCCGGCTGGGTCAGCGTCGCGACCGTCGTCGGGACGGCCGCCACCGGCGTGTGGGCCGGCCTGCCCGGGACCGGCGGCGTCGCGATCGTGCTCGGCGTGGTGATGCTCGTCGTCACCGGCCTGATCGCGGCCGCGGTGGCGACGGCGGGCCCGGCCCCGGTGGCGTACGCGGCCTCGGTGCTCTGGGCGCTCGGCGGCATCGTCGTGGCCGGGCGGCCGGTGGCGGTGGTGATCGCCGCGCTCGTGGCGGCCGTCATCGTGATCGCCGCCGTGGTGCGCCGCCTCGCCGTCGGTGGCACGTCCCGCGCGCGCGAGCGTCGACCGTCGCGGGTGGCCTGACCCTCCGGCCACGAGCGTGATCGCGACGCGCCGAGCGATATGCTCGCTCAGCGAGCAGATTGCTCGGCGCATCCCGATCGTGAGCCGCGCCCGGCCGCCCGCGCCCGGCCGCCCGCGGTGACGATGGCGCGCTGCTCCCGCCGGACGCGTGCAGCGGGACATCGTCGACCAGCACGGCCGTCCGCCTTGCGCACAGGCGCCGCACAGGGACCGCCCAGCGGACGGCGAGGAACCGGGGTGATCGTCAGCGCCCGTGACCGCCACCCTCGCGCGCCCGGCCGAGCCCACCCGTCGTCGGGAACGGACCTGGTTCCGACCCGCCTTCGCGGGCCTGCTCGTCCTCACCGCGCTGATCGACCTCTGGGACCTCGGCGCCCAGGGCGACGCCAACCCGTTCTACGCGGCGGCCGTGCAGGCCTCGACGCGCAACCCCGTCGCGTGGTTGTTCGCGGCGGTCGACGCGCCCGGGTTCATCACGGTCGACAAGCCGCCGGCCGACAACTGGTGGATGGGGCTCTGGGCGAACCTGTTCGGGTTCTCGCCCTGGTCGATGCTGATCCCGCAGGCGCTGCTCGGGATCGGGTCGGTGGCGCTGCTCGTGCTCGCCGTGCGCCGGTGGAGCGGGGACGTGGCGGCGATCGGGGCGGGCGCCGTGCTCGCGGTGACGCCGGTCGTCGTGATCATGTCCCGCTTCGACGACCCCGACCCGATGCTGACGTTCCTGCTGGTCGCCGCCGCCTACACGCTGGTCCGCGCGGTCGACGCGGGCACCCGCGCCGCCACCGCGTGGATGGTCGCGACCGGTCTGCTGATCGGGCTCGGGTTCCTGGCCAAGATGGGCGTCGCGCTGCTGGTGCTCCCCGCGTTCACCGTGGTGGTCCTGGTCGCGGCGTCCGGATCGTGGGCGCGGCGGGTGGGGCAGCTCCTGCTCGGCGGGGTCGGGATCGTGGTGGGCGCCGGGTGGTTCCTCGCGCTCGTCGCGCTCTGGCCGGCCTCGCAGCGGCCCTGGATCGGGGGGTCGGACGACGACTCGCTGCTGCAGCTCGCCGTCGGCTACAACGGGCTGTCCCGCCTGCAGGGCCACGGGGGCGGCGGCCGTCCGGGCGGCTTCGGCGGTGGTGACGCGGCCGGCCTGTCGCGGTTGTTCGGCGGCCAGTTCGCCGGTCAGATCGCCTGGTTGCTCCCCGCCGCGCTCGTGGCGCTCGTGGCGCTGCTCTGGGTGACCCGCGCGGCCCCGCGCACCGACCGGCTGCGCGCCGCGACCCTGCTCTGGGGCGGCTGGCTGCTCGTCAGCGGGGCGGTCTTCTCGTTCATGGCCGGGACCGTGCACTCGTACTACACGATCGTCATGGCGCCGGCCGTCGCGGCGCTCGTCGCGATCGGCGCCCACGTGGGGTGGCAGCGACGGGAGACGACCGGCGCACGGGTGCTGCTCGCGGTCGGCGTGCTGCTCACCGCCGCGTGGTCGTTCGTCCTGCTCGACCGCGCGCCGACGTTCGTCCCCTGGGTGCGCTGGCTCGTGCTGGTCGCGGGTCTGGTCGCGGCGGTGGTGCTGCTCCTCCCGACCGGGCTCGCCCGCCGGGGTGGCGTGGTGGCCGCCGTGACGCTCGGCCTGGTGGGTGCCCTCGGCGGGACGACGGCGTGGGCGGTCGACACGGTCGTCAAGCCGCACACCAGCGCCGACTCCCCGGGCCCGACGGTCCACGACGCGCGCAGCGACCGCGCCGCGGCGGCCCGACACGGGGCGCCGGGCGGCGGCGCCGGCTTCGGCGGCCGCACCGACCCGCAGGTGGCGGCCCTGCTGCGCACCGCGACGACCCAGTGGTCCGCCGCGACCCCGACGACGATGGCGGCCTCGAGCCTCGAACTCGCCAGCGGTACCTCGGTGATGGGCCTCGGCGGCTTCTCCGGCAACGACCCGACGCCGACGCTCGCCGCCTTCGAGTCCGACGTCGACCACGGCCTGATCCGGTACTACGTCGTCCCCACGGCGCTCGAGCACGGCGACGTCTCGCGGCAGGGCGGCTTCGGCCGGGGCAAGGCGATCGCGCCGATCCAGCAGTGGGTGACGTCCCACTACGCGGGCCGGCAGGTCGGCGGCGAGACCGTCTACGACCTGACGGGGTCGCGACACTGATCACCCGCACCGGCCGGGGCCGACGGGCGAAGATCGCAGCGTGACGATCGCCCGTGTCGCCCTCGGCCTGGTCGGGGTCGCGGCCGCCCTGGCCCTCGCCGTCGTCGTGGTGGGCACCTTCCTGCCGCGGCTGCCGGTGCTCGGGTTCCTGGGGTCGTTCGTCTCCGGCCAGTACCCGCTGCACGCGGCCCTGGGGGCGGTCACGACGACGGCGGTCGGGCTCGGGCTGCTCGCACTCGGAGCGCCCCGCCTCGGCGGGGTCGTGACGACGGTGGGCGCGCTCGCCGTCGTCGGGACCCTCGTCGTCCTCGCCACCCAGGCGGCGTCGGCCCGGGCGGCCGGGGTGCGGATCGACTGGGCACTGGCGCTCACCGCGGTCGACCAGCGCGGCGCCCCGCCCGACCTCACCGTCGAGTACCGCCCGGGACTCGACCTCGCCGTGCACCTGCCGCCGGGGCCCGGCCCGCACCCGGTGCTGGTGTGGGTGCACGGCGGCAGCTGGGTCCGCGGCACCGCGGCCGACCGGGCGCGGGCGAACCGCTGGTACGCCGACCAGGGGGTCGCCGTCGTCGCCGTGCGGTACCGCCTACCCGGTGACCCGCCGTGGCCCGGCGCGACCCTCGGCGAGGCGCAGCGCGGCGACGTCGCCGCGGCCCTGGCCTGGGTCCGCGGCCCCGGGGCGGCGCACGGGCTCGACCCGGAGGCGGTGGTCCTCGGCGGCCAGTCCGCCGGCGCCACGCTCGCCCTCACGACGACGGCGGCCCTGGCCGGGGTGCCGCGCGCGTCCCTGCCGGGCGGCGCCACCACGCCCCCGCCGCGCGCGACCGTGGCGTTCTACCCCGTGGTCGACATGACACAGATCGCGCCGGGCCTGCAGGACGCGGTGTTCGGCGGGCCCGCCTCGGCGCGCCCCGCCCTCACCCGCGCCGCGTCACCCGGCGACCTCGTCGACCCGCGCCTCCCGCCGACGCTGCTGGTGCTCGGGAGGGCCGACAACTTCATCCGCGCCGACCTCGTGCGCGGGTACGACGCCGAGCTCCGCGCCGCCGGGGTCCCCGGACGACTGGTCCAGGTGCCCTACGCCGACCACGTCTTCGATCACCCGTACGGCTCACCCGGCGCCCAGATCACGCGGCCGGCGGTCCTCGACTTCGTCCGCGAGCGGATCTCCGACCCGTCCGGCCGCTGACGCCGGCGCGCGTGACGCGTTGCATGGGTCCCGTGACGGAGCGTGGACAGGACGTGCACCGGGTGTTCCACGACGTGGAGCGGGCCGCCTCCGCCCGGCCGGCCGTGGAGTTCCTCCGGTCGGTGGAGGCGGCGCCGACGACGCTGGCCTACCGGACGCGGCTCGCCGAGCACCTCGCCCCGGCGGCGGGGGAGACGGTGCTCGACGTCGGGTGCGGCACGGGGCACCACGCCGCCGCCATCGCGGCCGCGCGGGCGGCGGCGGACGCGCCCGGACCCGTCGTCGGGATCGACCGGCCCCGGATGCTCGAGGAGGCGGCCGCCGCGCACGGGGACGCCGTCCGCTGGCTGCCCGGTGCGGGGGAGGCGCTGCCGCTCGACGACGACAGCGTGGACGCGGTCTACGCCGAGCGGGTGCTGATGTACGTCGACGACGCCGCGGCCGTGGTCGCCGAGATCGCCCGGGTGCGGCGGCCGGGCGGGCGGGTCGCGCTGTTCGAGCTGGACTACGCGTCGATGGCGCTCGGCGGGGACGCGAAGACGGCCGAGGCGGTGCTCGAGGTCGTGTGCGGCACCGTCCGCTGCGACCGGATGGGGCGCACGCTGGGTCGGCTGCTCACCGACGCGGGCGTGGTCGTGGTGGACCAGACGCCGTACGCGCTGCCGATCCCGCCGCCGGTGTGGGCGTCGGCGGTGCGCGCCCCGGTCGAGGAGGCGGTCGCAGACGGGCGGCTCGACCCCGAGCGGGTCGCGGACTGGTTCGCCGAGCTCGCCGCGCCCGGCGCCTGGCCGGGGTCGGTGACGGGGGTCCTGGCCTGCGGGCGGTGACCGGACGGCTGGGACGATGATCGGGTGCGCCGATCCCTGCCCGCCGTCCTCGGCGCCGTGGCCGGCCTCGTCGTCGCCCTCGCGGTGCTCCTGCCCGGGTACGTCGGGCTGGACCGCATCACCCCGTTCGTCCAGCTCGCCGCCCTGACCCCGCTGCTACTCGTGGTGGTGATGGCCTCGGCCGTCGTCGGCCGGTTCGCCGGGGTGCTCGTCCGCCGGAAGGGACCCCCGCTCGCCGAGCGCCGACCCCGGCTGTTCGCCGCCGGCTTCGCCGCGCTGGTCGCGGCCGCGCTGGTGGCGCTGACCGCCGCGGGCGTCGTCGGGAGCCGGCTGCTCGCCGACGACGCGCCCGTCGGGTCCCGCGGCCCCGTCGTCCTCACGCTGAACACCGACGCGGGCCGCGCCGACGTGGGCGCTCTGGCCGCGCTCGTGCGCGAGCGGGCCGCCGACGTCGTCGTCCTGCCGGAGGCGGGGAACCTGTACCGGGCGCGGCTCACGGCCCTGCTGCCCGACTACCGCGGGTGGAGCGCGGATACCCCCTCGCCCGACGACGTCGCCTCGACGTCGCTCCTGCTCGGCCCCCGCGTGCCGGCCCCGCAGATCCGGTCGGTCCCCGGTCGGCTGTTCGGCACCCTGGACGCCACGGTGTCCGGGGTGCGGGTCGTCGCCGTCCACGCCGCCGCACCCGTCCCGCCGAGCCAGGTGGGGCTGTGGCGCGACGACCTGGCGCGGCTCGTCGCACCGGTGTGCGGGGCGCGGCCGGCGGGCCCGACGATCGTCGCGGGCGACCTCAACGCCACCGCCGACCACAGCGTGTTCAGGGCCGCGACGGCCGGCTGCACCGACGCCCTGCCGTCCGTGGGGTCGGGCACGGTGGCGACCTGGCCGACCGACCTCCCGCGGTGGTTCGGCCTCCAGATCGACCACGTGCTCGTCGGCGGCGGGCTGGGCGTGGCCGACGCGGAGGTCCTCGACGTCCCCGGCACCGACCACCGGGCGGTGCTGGCCCGCCTCGTGGTGGGCTGACCGCGGGAGCAGAGTGGGGTCATGACCGTCCTCGTCACCGGCGCCCGCGGCGCCGTCGGGTCCTCCGTCCGCGCCGGCCTGCTCGCCGCCGGGGTCGACGTCCGCGCCGCCGGGCGGGATCCCCAGGTCCTTCCCGACGACGCCTCGGCGCGGGTCCGGCTCGACCTCGCCGCCCCGTCGTCGTTCGGACCCGCCCTCGAGGGCGTCGACCGCGCCTTCGTCTACGTCACCGGGGACCTGCGGGCGTTCGCCGACGCGGCGGTCGCCGCCGGGGTGCGGCACGCGGTCCTGTTGTCCTCGGAGGCGGTCGCGGCCGACGCCGATCCCGAACCGGGCGGGATCGCGGCGCACCACGCCGAGGCCGAGGCCGCCCTCCGCGAGGCGGGGATCCCGACGACGGCGCTGCGCCCCGGCGCCTTCGCCGGCAACACCGCGCAGTGGTCGCGGGGGATCGCGGCGGGCGTCGTCGAGCTGCCCTACCCGAACTCCGCGACCAGCCCGATCGACGAGCGCGACATCGCCGACGTCGCGGTCGCCGCGCTGCTCGCCGAGCCGGCCGACGAGTCCCCGCGGCTCTCGGGGCCGGAGTCGCTCACCCTGGCCGAGCAGGTCGGTCTCGTCGCCGAGCGCGTCGGCCGGCCGATCGAGGTCCGCGCCGTCGACCCGGAGCGGGCGCGCGAGCAGATGGCCCGGTTCGCGCCGGCCGGGGTGGTCGACTCCCTGTTCCGCTACTGGCGCGAGGGCGACGGCGTGCCGGCGACGGTCACCGACGAGGTCGAGCGCCGCACCGGCCACCCGGCGCGGAGCTACCGGACCTGGCTGCAGGAGTGCTTCACGGCACCGTGAGCAGCGTCGGGGCGAACGGGAGCAGCCCCGTCGTCGGAACGCAGTTGACGTACTCGAAGCGGGCGCTGCGGGGGAGCACCACGACCTCGTGCCAGGTGACGACCGACCGCGCGTCGCCCCAGTGCCGCTTGGCCTCGATCGCATGCTCGTAGATCGCGAGGTGCGTGTGGTGGCTCGCGGCCCACTCCTCGAGCTCGCCGAGGGAGTGGAAGTACCCGAGGACCGAGGTCTCGCGGCGCGGGGCGAGGGAGGCCGCGTCGAGCGAGGTGAGGATGCGCAGCGAGAGCGTGCCGGTGTCGGTCGGGTGCTCGCGCAGGTGGTCCATGCCGGTCAGCAGCTTCGACTGCAGGTTGTGCTCGTAGTCGACCAGCTGTTCGCCGTCCGCAGGCTCCCAGAACTGTCCGGAGCGGATCACCGTCGTGTGGTGCGAGGTCTCTGCCCGCAGCCGCCGTCCCCGGGAGACCACGTCGGTGCGCCGGACCTGCTTGCCGACCGCCTCCAACGGGTCGATCGCTGACACCGGGAACCGGTCGCGGGCCGCCCCGAAGTAGCCGTTGGTCGTCATGGGCTCGCGCGCGGTCCCGGCGCACCCGCCGAAGCCGAACGTCCAGCGCGGGTCGGAGTAGATCGTCTCGAAGCGGTCGGGGTGGACCTGGAGCACCTCGTGCCACGCGCCGACGGTGGCCGCCGCCGGGTCGAGCCGGTCGAACCACGCGGGCAACGGGGCGTCGTGCAGCCAGCGCTCGTGGGCGGTCGGGTCGAGGAAGTACGCCAGGTGGATCAGCTCGATCGTGCCCTCGGGGCCGGTGGCGACGAGCAGTTCGGTCGAGTCCGCACCGTCCGCGCTCGCCCGGGCCAGCGCCAGGAACTCCTCCTCGGCCGGCCCGCCGCGCTCCGGCAGCTGCACGGCGAGGTAGTCCGCGGTGAGCAACGACGTCGGGGTGTCCAGCACGAGGGTCCAGCGCGGTGCGCGCGGCTCGTGGCCGGGCGGACGACGCTCGGGCAGGACGCGGGGGTAGTCGACCGTCCAACTCACCCGACGACCTTCGCAATCGTGGGTCCACCCGACAAGGTGGTCCTCGATCGGTCCCGACACCCGGGGTCCGTGCTCGCCGGTGGCTGCTCCCGTCCGCCGAGGCGGCGTCAAGTGCCCGACCAGGGAGAACATGCATGTGGGTGACCGACGGTGCGTGAACGACGCCCGAACGGCGGGCGAACGACGTCGTTGACAGGGCCCGCGGGCGGAGTACCTTCGGAGGGGTCGATGTGGTCCCGATCACAGGGTACAGAGCAACCGACGAGCGCCCCGTGGATCGACCTACAGCGGCACGACCGTAGTTCCGAGTGGAGGCAGGTGATCGTCTGATCGCAGGGACCATCCCGCACCGGACCGGCTCGTGCCGCTCAACGGACACCGGCCGCCCGTAGCCCCCGAGGCACGGCGCGGCGACGCCGAGAGAGCGCAGACCCACGAGCGGTGAGCCGCGACCAGGACGTGAGTCCGAGGCGGGTCCCGATACCGAACGTTCCTCCGAAGCCCACGGCGGCGTCCCTCCCGAACTCACGGGGGTGGCGCCGCCGCGGCACGTCCGGCGTCAGTGGTGGCCTCAGTAGTGCACGACCCCCGGCTGACCACCGCCGGCCCCGAGCGAGTCGCCCGTCACCGCCACCGCGCGGGGCGAGGCCAGGAACGTCACGACGTCGGCGACCTCGGCCGCCGTGATGACCCGGCGCAGGCTCGTCGTCGCCTCGAGGCCCTCCCGAGCCTGGGCCTCGGTGATCCCGCGCTTCTCCGCGATGTCGGCCAGCATCCCCGGCGTGCGCTCCGTGTCGGTGATGCCGGGGTGCACGCAGGTGACGTTGACGCCGTGCGGCCCGAGTTCGTCGGCGAGGTTCGCGGTCAGGGCGGCGACCGCGACGTTCCGGATGGTCCCCGCGATCGACCCGGTCCTCCGCGCGTTCAGCCCGCTGATGTTGACGATCCGGCCCGCGCCCTGGGCGATCATCGACGGTGCCACCGCGCGGGCCGTGCGCAGGTAGCCCATGACCTTCGTGTCGAACTCGACCTGGACGGCGTCGTCGGTGAGGTCGGTGAGCCTCGGGATCGGTGCGCCACCCGCGGGTCGTGCGGCGGCGTTGACGAGGACGTCGACCCCGCCCCAGGCGTCGACGACCTGCTGCACCGCCGCTCGCACGGCGGCGTCGTCGGTGGTGTCGGCAGTCAGCCGGAGGGTCTCGCCGTCCACCTGCCGGGCGGCCGTCGCGAGGTCCGCCGCCGTCCGTGCCACGAGCGCCACCCGGGCGCCCTCCGCCGCCAGCGCCTGTGCGCACGCCAGCCCGATGCCGCGCGACGCCCCGGTGACGATCGCGCGTGCTCCACCCAGTCCGAGGTCCATGGGCGCTGCCTTCCCCGCCGCCCGGGCTTCCATCCCTTCCCGACGATCGGCGTGGTCGCCGACCCGTCGTGAGGGGAGGATTCGAGCGCCCCAGCAGCATGAGGGTTCCCCTCACGCGGGTGGGGACTCGGCGGTCGGGAGCAGCAGGGTGATCGTCGTCGGGGAGGCCGAGCGCAGGCGGAGCCGCCCGCCGTGGTCCTCGGCGAGGCGCCGGGCCAGGGCGAGACCGATCCCGTGGCCCGCGGTGGGGGAGCGGGTCGCGAACAGGGCCGACCCGTCGTCCGCCAGCGACCCGGCGTCCGCCACGTCCACGGCGACCGCGGGGCCGGCGTCGCGCACGGTCACCGTCACGGGCGCCTCGCCGTGCACGCGGGCGTTCTCCAGCAGCACGGCGAGCACCTGGCGGACCGCCGCCTCCGAGCCCGAGATGAACGAGCGGTCGTCGGGAACCTCCAGCTCCACCGCCATCCCGTCCGCGCGCACCTCCTCGACCACGCGCCGCGTCAGGGTCGCCACGTCCACGCGCGAGCGCCGCGCACCGGCGGGCTCGCGGGCGAGGGCGAGCAGCTCGCTCACCGTGCGGTCGAGCCGGTCGGCCGACTCCAGCGACCCCTCCACGGCCTCGGCCACCCCCGGCGCGCCGGGCGGCAGCGACGCGGCCTCCTCGAGCCGGAGCCGCAGCCCGGCGAGCGGGGTGCGCAGCTGGTGCGACGCCTCGGCGGAGAACGCCCGCTCCCGGGCGAGCAGGTCGGCCAGGCGGGTGGCGGTGAGCGAGAGCGAGCGGTGGACGGCGGCGACCTCGGGGACGGCGTCGTCGGCGGTGTCGGCGGAGACGGTGAAGTCGCCCTCGCCGAGGCGGCGGGCATCGTCGGCGAGGACCTCGAGCGGGGCGGCGAGCCGGGTCGCGAGCCGCCCCGCCACCAGGCGCGTGCCCGCCACCGCGGCCACGCCCAGCACGAGCATCACGGCCCACGTGATCGCCGTGCGCTCCACGGCCTCGCCCTGCGGGCGCTCGGCGCGCAGGACGCCGACGCGGCGGTCGCCGTCGAGGACCGGGACCGCCACCAGGAAGGCCCCGTCGCGTGAGGTGCGCACGACCCGTCCGGAGAGCGCCCCGGTCAGGGGCGGGGCGAGCAGGTCGGGGCCGTCGCCGGTGATCCGTCGGCCGTCGAGCGCGTACACGGCGGCCGGGCTGTCGGCGGAGACGGGGGAGACGGCGGTCGGGACGTCGCCGGCGGCGAGGACGGGGCCGATCCCGTCGGCGGCGACCTCGGCGTCGCCCTCGAGGTCGGACTGCTCGTCGACGACGTAGTAGCGGGCGGCGCCGACGGCCATCGGCAGCCCGAACACGGTGATCGCCACCATCGACACGATCACCGCGAAGCGGACGATGCGGGCGCGCATCAGGCCTTCTCGAGGCGGTACCCGTGGCCGCGGACGGTCGCGATCGCGGGCTCGGCGCCCAGCTTGCGACGCAGCGCGGCGATGTGGACGTCCAGGGTCTTGGTGGAGCCCGACCAGTGCTCGTCCCACACGTCGCTCATCAGCGCCTCGCGGGTGACCACGATTCCGGGCTCGGCGGCGAGCCGCGCCAGCAGGTCGAACTCCTTGGCGCGCAGGGGGAGGTCCGCGCCGTCCCGGGTCACGCGCCGCGCCGCCAGGTCGATCGCGAGGGTCCCGACGACGAGGCGTGCCCCCCGGTCCTCGGGCACGGCGGCCCCCGCGCGGCGCAGGTGGGCGCGCACCCGTGCGGCCAGCTCGGTGAAGCGCACCGGCTTCGTCAGGTAGTCGTCCGCACCCGCCTCGAGGGCGACCACCACGTCCATCTCGTCGTCGCGCGCGGTGACCACGACCAGCACCGCATCCGGGTGGGTGACGCGCAGCCGGCGGCACACCTCGGTGCCCTCGAGGTCGGGCAGGCCGAGGTCGAGCAGCACGAGGTCGGGCGCGGGGAGCGCCCGGACCAGCGCCGACCCGCCGTCGGGAAGGGCCCGGACCTGGTGTCCCTCCGCCTGCAGACGGGAGCTCAGCACCCCGCGAATCGTGTCGTCGTCCTCGACGACCCACAGCTGCGCCACAGCCGATCACCGTACGGTCCGCGCCGTCGGGTCTCCGCCTGCGCGTCGTCTTGCCGACCGTTAACCCGACCGCGCGCACGATCGTGCGTGTGACCGACAGGCTGCCGCCGCGTGCCCGACTGGCCGTCGCCGCCGCGCGGAGCGTGAGCGGGATGGCGCGCCGGACGGGGCGCAACGGGTCGGTGATCGGCGGCCGCGTGGCCACGGTGCTCGACCGTCGCGTGCTGGCACGGCTCGCGGTCGGGCGCACGGTCGTCCTGGTCACCGGCACCAACGGCAAGACCACGACGACCTCGATGATCGCGCGGGCGCTGGGCGGCGACGGCGAGGTCGCGACCAACCACCTCGGCGCCAACATGCCCGACGGGATCACCACGGCCCTGCTCGACGCCCCGGACCGGCGCCTGGCGGTGATGGAGGTCGACGAGTCCTACCTCGGCGAGGTCGCCGCGGCCACCGACCCGGCCGTGGTCGTCCTGCTCAACTTCAGCCGCGACCAGCTCGACCGGGTCGGCGAGGTCCGCACCGTCGCCCGCCGGGTCGGTGACGCCGTGGCCGCCCATCCCCGCGCCCGGGTGGTCGCCTTCGCCGACGACGTGCTGTGCGCGGGCGCGGGGCTCCGCTCGGCCGCGCCGCTCTGGGTGTCCTCGCCGTCGTCCTGGACCGGCGACGCCGGCGTCTGCCCGCGCTGCGACGGCCCCGTGACCCACGCGGGGCTGCGCTGGTCGTGCGGCGGGTGCGGGCTGGAGCGTCCGCCGGGGAACTGGGCCCTCGTCTGCGACGACGGCTGGTCCGCGCGGGGCCCGGACGGGGTCGAGGTGCCGCTCGAGATCGCGTTGCCGGGGCACGCGAACCGGCTGAACGCGACGTTCGCGATCGCGGTCGCCGCCGAGCTCGGGGTCGCGCCGGCCGTGGCCGCGGCCCGGCTGCGGGGCCTGGAGCAGGTCGAGGGCCGGTACCGGACGGTGACCCGCCCGGGCGGGACGACGCGCCTGCTGCTCGCGAAGAACCCGGCGGGCTGGGCCCAGGTGCTCGACCTGCTCGACGAGGGCCCGGGCCGACCGGTCGTCGTCGCGGTGAACTCCCGCGAGGCGGACGGCCGGGACGTGTCCTGGCTGTGGGACGTGCCGTTCGAGCGGTTGGCGGGCCACCCCGTGGTCGCGGCCGGCGACCGGGTGGCCGAGCTGTCGGTGCGCCTGGCCTACGCCGGGCTCCCGCACCGCATCGCCGACGACGCCGTGGGCGCGACCCGCGACACCCTGGGCGCGGTCGACCTCGTCGGGAACTACACCGCCTTCCACGACGCGGCCCGGGTGCTCGCATGAGCGCGCAGGTGGTCCTGCTCCTGCCCGAGGTGCTCGGGACCTACGGGGACGCCGGCAACGCGGCGGTCCTCGCGACGCGGCTGCGCTGGCGCGGGATCGACGCGCACGTGCACACGGTGGGCTGGGACGACGCCGTCCCCGAGGGCGGCGACGTCTACGTCCTCGGCGGCGGGGAGGACGCCGCGCAGCTGCTCGCCGTCGACCGGCTGCGGGACTCGGTCGGGCTGCGGCGCGCCCTGGAACGCGGCGCGCCGACCCTCGCGGTGTGCGCCGGGCTGCAGATCCTGGGCCGGTCGTTCACGGTCGCCGACGGCACGTGCGTCGCGGGACTCGGGGTGCTCGACGTCGAGACGGTCCCAGGCCGGGGCGCCCGGCGCATCGGGGACGTGTCGGCGGACCCGCTGCTCCCGGGGCTCACCGAACCGCTCGTGGGCTTCGAGAACCACGGCGGGGTCACCACGCTCGGTCCCGACGCGGCCCCGCTGGCGCGCGTCCGCGGCAACGGCGCCGGGAACGGCACGGGTGACCGGCTCGAGGGGGCGGTGGGCGGCAGTGGCGACAGCGTCGTCGGGACCTACTTCCACGGGCCCGTGCTCGCGCGGAACCCGGCGCTGGCCGACCTCCTGCTCACCCGAGCCGTCGGGGAGCTGCCGCCGCTCGAGGTGCCGGAGGGCCTGCCGTCATCGACCGCGCGGCGCCTCGGTGCCCGATTTCCCGGCGCGCTCACCGCAGCCGTCCGGCGACGTGCGGGGGCATGAGGACCGCCCGACGGGCGAGCAGCGCGACGAAGCGTGAGGTCAGGGCGTCGGGTTCCGGGCCCGTCGTCGCGGCCAGTTCCCGCGTGAGCGCCGGTACGGGCCGTGCGATCCGTCCGGCGAACGACGCCGGGACGATGCCGGCGGGCACGAGCGCCGGCCCGAGTCCGGCCTCGACGAGCAGGGGCGCCATCGCGGTCTGTTCGGTCCGCACGGCGGCGCGCGGCCGGAACCCGGCGTCGCGCGCCGCGCGGTCCAGCTCCTCGGCGAGCCCGTGGCTCGGCGCGTACTGCACCCACGCGGCGTCGGCCAGGCGCTCGATCGCCACCTCGCCGTGCCGGACGTCCGGCGGTCCCTCCGCGGGCAGCAGGACGACCAGTTCCTCGGTGCCGAGCACCCGGACCCGCCCGCGCCACCCGGGCGGCGTCGGCCCGACCGCGACGTCGGCCTGCCCGGCCTGCATCGCCGTCGTCATCGCCTCGGTGGTGCGGTGCTCGAGCAGGCGGACCGTGACGTCCGGATGCTCGGCACGCCACCGCGTCAGCACGGCCGGGAGGACGCCGAGCCCGGTCGAGTAGACCGTCGCGATCCGCAGCTCCCCGGCGTCCGTCCCGACGACCGCGCGGGCCGCGGTGGTGCCACGCGCTGCGGCGTCGACGGCCGCCCGGGCGTGGGGGAGCAGCGCGCGTCCGGTGGGCGTCAGCGTCACGGTCCTCGGCAGCCGGCTGAACAGCGCGGAGCCCAGTTCGCCCTCCAGCGCGGCGATCTGCTGGGACAGCCCGGGCTGCGAGACGCCCAGCAACCCGGCCGCGCGTGTGAACGAGCCCTCGTCGACGACCGTGAGGAAGGACTCCAGCTGGCGCAGCGTCGGCATCTGACCAGTATGGACAAGCTGAGCTTATCGACTCCCACGTGTCGGTTCTTCGACTTATGGCGCGGACCTGCCAACCCTGGATCGCGTCGTTGCTGGATCGATCCCGTTGGAGAACCCGCCGTGATCCGTCGTCCCACCGCAGGGCTCGCGCTCTTCGCCCTCGCCGTCGGCACCTTCGGCATCGGCACCACCGAGTTCGTGATCATGGGCCTGTTGCCCGAGGTCGCGGCCGGGCTCGGGGTGTCCGTGTCCGAGGCCGGCCACCTGATCTCGGCCTACGCGCTCGGCGTGGTGGTCGGGGCCCCGTTGCTCGCCGGAGCGGGGGTGA
The DNA here is from genome assembly GCF_050955885.1 of Actinomycetospora sp. CA-084318. NCBI lineage: Bacteria > Bacillati > Actinomycetota > Actinomycetes > Pseudonocardiales > Pseudonocardiaceae > Actinomycetospora > Actinomycetospora sp. CA-084318. Next base: position 4,033,131 of record NZ_CP192098.1, on the reverse strand, counting down.
GCTTCTCCCGCCGCCAGGTGTTGATGGCGCTGATGGGCACGTTCGCCGTCGGCAACCTGCTCTCCGCGCTGGCGCCCGAGATGGGCTCGCTCCTGGTGATCCGGTTCCTCACCGGTCTCCCGCACGGCGCGTTCTTCGGTGCCGCCTCGGTGGCCGCGGCCTCCATGGTCGCCCGGGACCGCCGCGCCACCGCCGTCGCGCGGGTGTTCCTCGGCCTGACGATCGCCAACGTCGCCGGCGTGCCGCTCGGCACGCTGCTCGGACAGGCGCTCGGGTGGCGCGCCACGTTCGCCGCGGTCGGCGTGATCGGCGTGGCCGCCGTCGCCGCGGTGTGGGCGTTCGTGCCCGAGGCCGCTCCGACCGGCGGGGGCCGGGCCGCACTGAAGACCGAGGTCTCGGCGCTGCGCCACCCGCAGGTGCTGCTCTCGCTCGGCGCCGTGGTGTTCGGCTTCGGCGCGATGTTCGCCTGCTACTCCTACGTGACGCCGATGCTGACCGACGTCGGCGGGTTCGCCCCGACGACCGTCACGCTGCTGCTCGCCGTGGTGGGGCTGGGCATGACGGCCGGCTCGGTGGTCGGCGGCCGCCTCGCCGACCGGGCCCCGCTGAAGACCCTGTGCGGCTGCCTCGTCGCCCTGGCCGTGGTGCTCGCGACCTTCCCGCTGACCGTGGGGACCCCGCTGCTCGCCGTGGTCTCGCTGTTCGGGGCCGGGATGTTCTCGCTGGCCCTGGGCCCGGCCATCCAGACCCGCATCATGGACATCGTCGGCGACGCCCCCACCATGGCGTCGGCTGCGATCCAGTCCGCGTCGAACGTGGCGAACTCCCTCGGCGCCTGGCTCGGCGGCATCGTCATCGCGGCCGGGTTCGGGCTGCTCGCCCCGGCCCTCGTCGGCGCGGTGCTGGCCGTGGCCGGACTGGCCGTGCTGCTGGTGAGCGGTGGTCTGCAGGTGCAGGCGCGCCGGGAGGCTCGTCGGGTCGAGGGTGCGTTGGTGCCGGCCTGACGGTCGTGTCGCCCCGGTGCTGAGCGAGGGGCCCGTCGGTCGGTCACCCCGACCGGCGGGGCCCTGTGCGTCGCCCTACCGGCGCGCCTGCGTTGCGGGGAGCACACGGTGGGGCCGGGTCGTCCTGCGGGCCGGGCGTGTTGCGGGGCGCACCCGGTCGGCCCGGGTCGTCCTGCCGGCCGCGCGTGTTGCGGCGCGCACCCGGTCGGCCTGGGCCGTCCTGCCGGCCGCGCGTGTTGCGGCGCGCACCCGGTCGGCCCGGGTCGGGCCCGTGATCGCCAGGTCGGGAGCGACACGCCCGACCACGGCGGCGACACGCTCACGACGTCCACGCAGCCGACCTGACCCCCCGCCCACCGTGTGCGCCCCGCAACACTGCGGAACAGCAGGGTCCTTCGCTCCAACCGTGTGCGGCACGCAACGCGAGAGCGGGACAGGGCCGGCGGTCACCACTGTGTGCGCGCCACACATCGGGCCGATCGACGATGTGGCGTTCCTGCCGCTGGATGTAAGCAACGACGCTTCGCTGCCACCCGGGGGAGGGGGCTCAGGACGCGGTCCAGCCGGACCACCGCGTCACCGCCACCTCGATGACCGGCCCCTCCGGTGGGTCCGCCGCGTGCTGCGGATACCGCGCCGCGAGGGCGGCCCGCGCCTCGTCGAGCACGTCCCACCGCACGGAGGCCTCCCCGTCGGCGCGGACCCACCAGAGGGTCGACCAGTCGTCGGAGTACTCGTCGGCGAGCAGGGACACGGCGGGGTTCGCCTCGATGTTCCGCAGCCGCGCGAGGTCCCGGGTCCGTTTCGGCTTCTGGTCGATCGCGATCAGCACCCGCGCGTCGACCGCGGCGAACACCACGGGCACCAGGTGCGGCGCCCCGGAGGGCGTCACCGTCCCGAGCCGGGCGACGCGCGCGGCGGCGAACCGGGCGCGCGCGTCGTCGGGCCCGAGCGTGGGCATCAGTGCTGCTGCACCAGGGGCGCGAGCGCGTCGAGCTCCTTGAGCACCGTGTCGCGGTCGGCGCTGGACACGCCGTAGATCGCGCGGTCGAGCCCGGCGCGGTGGTAGCCGTCGAGCGCGGCCTGCGTGGTCTCGGCGCCGAACAGCGACATCGGGATCCGACCGCGACCGGCGTCGGCGGCGCGCTGCTGGAGCTTCTCGGCGCGCTCGATGAACTCCTCGAGGTTGTCCGGCCCGACGCGCTGCGGGAGCCACTCGTCGCCGAACTCCAGGATGCGGTCCTCGACGGTCGGACCCATGCCACCGACGATCACCGGCGGGTGCGGCGAGGTGACCGGCTTGGGCCAGGCCCACGACGTCTCGAAGCGGACGAACTCGCCGTCGTAGGAGGCCTCCTCCTGCGTCCAGAGCGCCTTCATGGCCGTCACCTGCTCGCCGAGGCGGCGCATGCGGGTCTTCGGATCGGTCCCGTGGTCGGCCATCTCCTCGCGGTTCCACCCGCCGCCGATCCCGAACAGGAAGCGCCCGCCGGAGAGCCGGTCGAGCGAGGCGACCTCCTTGGCGGTGTGGATCGGGTCGCGCTGGATGAGCAGGCAGATGCCGGTCGCGACCTTCAGCGTCGTCGTCGCGGCGGCGGCGAAGGACAACGCGACGAACGGGTCGTAGGTGTGGACGTACATCCGCGGCAGGTCCCCGCCGCCGGGGTAGGGCGACTGCCGGGACACCGGGATGTGGGAGTGCTCGGGGAACCACAGCGAGTCGAACCCGCGGTCCTCGACCTCCTTCGCCAGGGTCGCCGGGTCGATCGCGTAGTCCGTCGGGAACATCATGATGCCGTGCTGCACGCCCACGGGTTCCCCACCGTGACGATCAGCCATGCCGCACGTCATCATGCGCGTCGTGTCGTGGGAAGAGACGCTCACCGAGCAGGAGAAGCGGCGTGCCCGGGAGCAGCTCGAGCAGCTGCTGGAACGGCAGGCCCGGATGGGGCACGCCGACGTCGTGACCTACTACCCGCCGGAGGCGATCGCCCAGCGCGACCTGTTCGCCCTCGCGGGCACGCACGTCGACGGGACGCAGTGGGCGGTGGGCGACTGCGACCACCGCTTCCCGCTGCAGTCGATCTCGAAGGTCTTCACCTACGCGCTGGCGTTGGAGGACAACGGGCGCGAGACGACCTTGACCCGGGTCGGCGTCGAGCCCAGCGGCGACCCGTTCAACGCCCTCGAGTTCGACTGGAACAACCGCCGGCCGCACAACCCGATGGTCAACGCGGGCGCCCTCGTGGCCGCCGACATCCTGGGCGGCTCCGACGTCGACGAGAAGATCGGCCGGCTCCTGGAGCGGATGAGGATCTACGCCGGGAACCCGAACCTCGAGGTCGACGAGGACCTGCTCGAGTCGATGCTCGCCGAGGCGGACCGCAACCTCGGCATCAGCTACTACATGCGCTCGCTCGGCATGCTCGTCGGGGAGGTCGACGAGATCCTGCGGGTGTACCTCGCCGCGTGCTCCGTGCACGTCAGCACCGCCGAGCTCTCGGAGATGGGCTCCACGCTCGCCAACGGCGGCGTCAACCCGCGCACCGGGGAGCGGGCGATGCCGCGCACCTACGTCCGCGACGTGATCGGCGTGATGTTCACCTGCGGCATGTACGACGCGGCCGGGCAGTGGGCGAACGACGTCGGGATCCCGGCCAAGAGCGGGGTGTCCGGCGGGATCATGGCCGCCATCCCGAACCAGGTCGGCCTGTCGGTCTTCTCGCCCGGCCTGGACATGCACGGCAACTCGGTGCGGGGCATCAACGTGTTCCGCGAGCTGTCCGACCGCTTCGGCCTGCACATCTTCGCCGACCCGGAGGAGACCCAGCTCGGCCGCCTCGGCGGCCGCGTCTGGCCCGAGCCGGCGCCGGAGCCGGAGCCGGGCGCGCTCGACCCCGAGCCGCGGGAGGAGATCGCGGACGACGGCGCGGCGCCGGCGGCGATCGAGAACGCCCGGGTGTAGTCCGCGCCCGGAACTGGCTACGGTGCCCGCCGTGGGCATCCTCGATCGTTTCCGTCTCGACGACCGCGTCGCCGTGGTCACCGGCGCCTCCTCCGGGCTCGGCGCGGTGTTCGCCCGGACCCTGGCGGAGGCCGGCGCCGACGTGGTGCTCGGCGCCCGCCGGGTCGACCGGCTCGACGAGACCCGTGCCGCCGTCGAGAAGGCCGGGCGGCGTGCGCTCGCCGTCCGCACCGACGTGGCCTCGCCGGAGGACTGCCAGGGCCTGATCGACGCCGCGACGGCCGAGTTCGGCCGGGTGGACGTGCTCGTCAACAACGCCGGCATCGGCACCGCGGTCCCGGCCACGAAGGAGACCCCGGAGCAGTTCCGCGAGGTGATCGACGTCAACCTCAACGGCTGCTACTGGATGGCCCAGGCCGCCGCGAAGGTGATGGGCGAGGGGAGCTCGATCGTCAACGTCTCGTCGGTCCTCGGGCTCACGACGGCGGGACTGCCCCAGGCCGCGTACTCGGCGTCCAAGGCGGGCCTGATCGGCCTGACCCGGGACCTCGCCCAGCAGTGGACGCCCCGCAAGGGCATCCGGGTCAACGCCCTGGCGCCCGGGTTCTTCACCTCGGAGATGACCGACTCCTACCAGGACGGCTACCTCGACGCCCAGCTGCCGCGCGTGCTCGCCGGTCGCATCGGCGACCCCGAGGAGCTGGCCGCGGCGCTGATCTTCCTGGTCTCCGACGCCGGGTCCTACTGCACCGGCATCACCCTGCCGGTCGAGGGCGGCCTGCTCACCAGCTGAGGGACCCAGGTCCCTCGACGGGCCCGGGGGACGGGGTGTGGGATCGCCCGGTGAGCTGGGACCCCGAGCTGGCCGCGGCCCTGCCGGCGCTGCCCGACCTGCACATCGCCGACCTCGACACCGCCCGCGCCCGCGTGCGCGACCTCACCGCCCGCGCCCCGGCCCCACCGCCGGGGACCGTCGTCGAGGAGTCGGCGCCGGGCCCCGACGGTCCGGTCCGCGTCCTGGTGGCGCGTCCACCCGGCCCCGCGACGACGAACGTCCCGGGCCTGCTCGTGTTGCACGGCGGCGGGTTCGTCATGGGCTCCGCCGACATGGCGGCGGCGCTCGCGGCCGACCTCGCCGCGCAGCTGGGCGCCCTCGTCGTCGTGCCGGACTACCGGCTCGCCCCGGAACACCCCTACCCGGCCGCGCTCGACGACTGCGCCGCCGCGCTCGACTGGTTGGCCGCGCGCCCGGAGGTCGACCCCGCACGGATCGCCCTGCACGGCATGAGCGCCGGCGGCGGGCTCGCGGCGGCGTTGACCCTGCGCGTCCGCGACCACGGCGGCCCGCGCGTGTGCTTCCAGGTCCTCGACGCGCCGGAGGTCGACGACCGGCTGGACACCCCGTCGATGCGGGCGTTCACCGACACCCCGCTGTGGAGCCGGCCCGATGCCGAGCTCAGCTGGCGGCACTACCTGCGCGGGACCGACGGGGAGGCGCCGGTGTACGCCGCGCCCGCCCGGGCCGCCGACCTGACGGGCCTGCCCCCGGCCTACGTCGTCGTCTACGAGAACGACCCGCTGCGCGACGAGGGCCTCGCCTACGCGTCCGGGCTGCTCGCGGCCGGGGTGGGCGTGGAGCTGCACCTGTTCCCGGGGACGTTCCACCGCTCGGTGATCCTCGCCGGGGCGGCCGTCTCGCGGCGCCAGGCCGCGGAGACGGTCACCGTCCTGACCCGCGCGCTCAGGTCGTGAGCACCCGCAGCGCGCCCGGCAGCGTCGTCGCCGCCTCGAGCAGGCTCGGGCCGTACCAGGTCAGCAGCCGGCCGCTGACGAGGGCGGCGGGCACGTCGAAGGCCTCGGGCCCGTCCTCGGCGGTGAACCGGTAGGGCTCGTCGGGCAGCACGACGAGGTCGTGGGCCGGGAGGTCCGCGGGGTCGAAGCGGGGGTAGCGCTCCGCGGTCGGCCCGCCGTCGGCGAGCACGTTGTCGACGCCGAGCCGGTCGAGAAGGGCCCCGGTGAACGTGTCGCAGCCGACCGCCATCCACGGCTTGCGCCAGATCGGCACGACCGCGTTGCGCCGCTCGTCGTCGGGGACCCGCTCGATCTCGCTCCACGCCTTCTCCGCGCCCTCCAGCCAGGCCGGCCGCTCGAGACCGCAGGCGGCGAGCATGCCGTCGAGGCTGGTGAACGCCCCGTCGACGGTGCGGATGTCGGTGACGTACACGGCGAGGCCGCGGGCGCGCAGCTCGGCGACGTGCTCGGGCTTGTTCTCCTCGTCGTTCGCGACGACGAGGTCGGGCTCGAGGGCGACGATCGCATCGAGGTCGGGGTTCTTGGTGCCGCGGATGCGGGCGGGCGGGGTGACGACGAGCTCGTCGAGGTCGGTGGGGTGGGTGCACCAGTCGGTGACGCCGACGAGCAGGTGCGGGTCGGAGACCCCGATCGCCTCGGTGAGGGAGGGGACCAGGCTGACGACACGACGCACCTTGTCGGGCACCGGCACGGTCGTCCCCTGGTCGTCGATCGGCGTGGCGCTCATGGTCACCAGTCTGCCGGGTGCGGCCGTGCTGCGACTCCGCTCACCCGGTACCGTGCGTACCTCACACTTCCGGAGGGGTGCGATGGACCGCTGGGCGTCCGGGATCGACACGGCGTGGTTGCAGCTCGAGCAGGAGACCAACCGGATGGTCGTGCACGGGGTGCTGTTCTGCGACGGGACGGTCGACCTCGACGACCTGCGCACCCGCATCCGGGAGCGCTGGGTCGACGTCTACCCGGGGTTCCGGCAGCGCCCGACCTGGCCGACCGGCCCGATCGGGCCCGCCTGCTGGGTCGACGCGCCGCCGGACCTCACGGTGCACGTCACGACGATGGCGCTGCCCGCCCCCGGGGACGACCGCCGGCTGGCCCGGCGGATCGGCGAGCTGATGTCGACGCCGCTGCCCACCGACCGGCCCTGGTGGCGGGTGGAGGCGATCACCGGCTACACCGGCACCGCGGTGCACGTCGCGATCCACCACGGGATGGCCGACGGCGTGGCGCTGAACCACCTGTTCCACGCCCTCGCCGACCCGGTGTCCGACCCGCGCACGCCCGCCGCCTACGTCGAGCCGCCGCGCCGCGCCCGTCCGGTGCACGACGTCCGGCTGTTCCGCCGCGAGGTGCGCGAGCGGGCGTCCGCGCTGTGGTCGACCGTGAAGCGCGCCCGCACGCCCGAGGGCGCGGCCGAGCTCGGCGCGACCGGGCGCGCGGTCAAGAACTCCGCGTGGCTGCTGGCGAGCCCGCCGCGCGAGGCGCCGTCGCCGCTGCAGGGCCGGCCCGGCGTCGCGAAGGGGGCGCGGTGGACCCGGGACGTGGAGCTCGACGTCGTCAAGGCGGCGGGGAAGGACGCGGGCGGCAGCGTCAACGACGTGCTGTGCGCGGCCATCGCCGGGGCGCTGCGCACGCACCTGGGTCCGGACGTGCCGCGGCTGCGGGCGGTGATGCCGACCAACCTGCGCCCGCTCGACCGGCCCGTCTCCGACGACCTCGGCAACGAGTTCGGGCTGGTGCTGCCGCCGCTGCCCACCGACGAGCCCGACCGGGCCCGGCGCGTCGAGCGGATGCACGCCTCGATGGCCACCATCAAGCGCACCAACCAGGCCCTGGCGAGCTTCACCGGGATCGCCGCGGCCGGGCTGGGGACGCCGGCGCACACGCAGGCGCTGGTCGCCCGCTACGCCCGCGCCGGGTCGCTGATCATCTCCAACGTGCCGGGGCCGCTGGAGGAGCTGACGATCGGGTCGGTGCGCGTCCGCGACGTCATGTTCTGGGTGCCGTGCTCGGCGCGGCTCGGGCTCGGGGTCTCGGTGCTGTCCTACGCGGGCCGCGTGCGCCTCGGCATCGACGCGGACCTCGGCCTGAGCGGCGGCCACGAGGGCCTCGACCGGTTCACCGAGGCCCTGGACGCGGAGCTGGACGCACTCGGCGGCTAGTCCGGACGGAGTCCATCCGATCGCGGGCAACTCTCGCTATCCTGGCGGTCACTGCCAGGAACGAGAGAGGAGCGATCCCCGTGTCCCGGGCCGCGCACCGCCGCCCGTCCGCCGTCCTCGACGGCGCCCCGTGCCCGCTGCTGCCGGGTGTCGTCCCCACCGAGCTCGTGCCCGCGCGTCGCGCCTGGGCCACCGCCGGGCTCGCCGTCGCCCCCGACGGTCGGCTGTGGGCCGCGCACCCCCTCGCGGGCGCCGTCACGGCCCTCGATCCCGCGACCGGCGACGTCGAGGTGGTCCTCGACCCCGACGGCCCGCTCACCGCCCCGGTCGCGCTCGCGCTCGCCCCCGACGGCGCCTGCCACGTCGTCGACGGCCCGCCCGGGCTCGTCTGGCGCCGGGGGCCGGGCGGGACGTCGTGCCTGGTCGCCGACGGGCTCGTCGAGCCCGCCGGGATCGCCGTGTGCGGCGCGCGCGTCGTCGTGGCCGAGGCCGGCCCGTCCGGCCGGCTGCTCGAGATCCGGCACGACGGCGGGTGCCGCGAGATCGCGGCCGGGCTCGACGTCGGCGGGCCCCCGGGCGTCGGCCCGGACGGACGTCTGCTGGTCCCCGGCCTCGCGGGCGGGGTGTGGGCGGTCGCCCTCGACGGCGTCGTCGAGCGGATCCTCGACGGCCCCGGGCACCCGGTCGCGGTCCGCGTCGACCGGAGCGGTCGGCTGATCGTGCTGACGGCCGACGGCGCGGTGGTGACGGACGAGGAGGTGGTCGCGACCGGGCTCGCCGGCACGGCCGACCTCGCGGTCGGGCCCGACGGCACCTGGTTCGTGGCGGGCCGCGGCACCGGCGAGCTGGTCGCGCTCGCCCCGGACGGCTCGCGACGCCGGGTCCTCCCGCCCGGGCTGTCCGGTCCCGGCGGGCTCGCCGCGCTCGACGGCCGCCTCTACGCCGCCGACCACCGCACCCTCGTCGAGCTGGTCGACGGCGGGTTCCGGCTGCTCGGGGACGGCGCGTCCACCTGGCGGGGACTCGCGGCCGTGGGGTCGGAGCTGCTGGCGACGACCGTGGAGGGGGAACTGCACGCCATGACCCCGGGCGTGACCAGCCGCCGACTCGTGGCGGGCCTGGACCGGCCGGCCGGGCTGGTGGCGGCCGCGGGGGAGGTGCTGGTCGCCGAGGCGGGGGCGGCCCGGGTCGTGCGGGCCGGTCGGGCGGGCGAGATCGATCCGGTCGCCTCGGACTTCGGGCGCCCGACGGACCTCGCCGTGGCGGACGGCGAGGTGTGGGTGTCCGACGCGGACCGCGGCCAGGTCGTCCGGCTCTCCGACGGGCTCGTGGTCGCGGCGGGGCTCGCCCGGCCCGAGGGCCTCGTCGCCCACGGGGCGGCGCTGTACGTGGTGGAGGCGGCGGCCGGACGTCTCACGCGGGTTGACCCGCGCACCCGGACCGCGACCCCCGTCGTCGGGCTGCCGCCGGCCGGGCTGCCGCCGCACGTCCCGGAGCGGGGGTACGCGGCGCGCCCCGAGCCGTACGCGGGGCTGGCCGTGCACGACGGCGGGCTCGTCGTCGGGGTCCCGGGGACCGGTGCCGTGCTGCGCGTGGCCACCTCCTAGAACTCCGTGACCCCCGCGTCCGGGGCGAGCTCGTGGGCCGTGACGTAGCGGGACTCGTCGGAGGCCAGGAACAGCACGGTCTGCGCGATGTCCTCGGGCATCGTCACGTCGACCGGCAGCAGGTTGGTGAACATGCCGGCGGGCCGCGGGTTCTCGGCCATCGCGCCGGCGAGCGCGGACTGCATCGCCTCGCCGGTCATGCCCGTGACGACGCCGGTCGGGTGCACGCTGTTCACCCGGATCGAGTGCTGCGCGAGCTCGGCGGCGAACGCCTTGGCCATGCCGCGGACGGCCCACTTGCTCGTGGTGTACGCGACCATGTACGGCTGCACCTTCAGGCCCGCCGCGGAGCTGATGACGATGACCGACCCGCCGCCGGCGGTGACGAGGTGCGGTGCGCCGACCATGATCGTGTTCCAGACGCCCGTCACGTTGACGTCGAGCGTGTCGCGGAAGATCTCGGGCGTGACGCGGTGCCAGGGCCGCGGGATGCAGATGCCGGCGTTCGCGACGACGACGTCGAGCCGGCCGAGCCGCGTCACCGCGTCGTCGACGACCGCGCGCAGACCCTCGAGGTCGCGGACGTCGACCTGCCCGGCGACGGCCCGCCGACCGGTCTTCTCCACCAGCGCCACCGTCTCGTCGAGCTCCGCCGGGGTGGCCGAGGCGTAGTCGACGCCGGGCAGCGGACCGCAGACGTCGACGACGATCACGTCGGCGCCCTCCTCGGCCAGCCGGACCGCGTCCGCCCGCCCCTGCCCGCGCGCCGCGCCGGTGACCAGTGCGACCTTCCCCTCGACCCGTCCGGTCATGTGCGACTCCTCCGCGTTGTGGCCGATCGCGCAATTGATGGCGCTCAGTGCCATCAAAGATATCCTGACCGGGAGTCGACCGGAAGGAGCACGCGTGACGGTGCACCAGGAGGAGGCCGTCGACCTGCCGGCCCTGCGCGCCCGCTACCGGGCCGAGCGCGACCGCCGCCTGCGGCCCGACGGGAACGACCAGTACACGCCGCTCGCCGCCGAGCGCGGCGCGGGCGACCCGTGGGTCACCGACGAGGACCGGCGCGCACCGGTGTGCGACGCGGTGGACGCGCTCGTCGTGGGAGGGGGCTTCGGGGGACTCGTCGCAGCGGCCCGGCTGCGCGACGCCGGGCTGGGGCGCATCCGGATCGTCGACGCGGCCGGCGACCTCGGCGGCACCTGGTACTGGAACCGCTACCCGGGCGTGGCCTGCGACGTCGAGTCCTACATCTACCTGCCGCTGCTCGAGGAGGTCGGCGTGATGCCGACCCGCAAGTACGCGCCCGGCGAGGAGATCCGCCGGCACGCGCAGGCGATCGGGCACCGGTTCGACCTCTACCGGGACGCGCTGTTCCGCACCGAGGTCACGGCCCTGCACTGGGACGACGAGGCCGCGCGCTGGACCGTGCGCACCGACCGCGGCGACGTGGTGTCGGCCCGGTACGTCGTCGTCTCCAGCGGCCCGTTCAACCGGCCGAAGCTGCCCGGGATCCCGGGCCTGGCGGACTTCCGCGGCCACACCTTCCACACCAGCCGGTGGGACTACGGGCACACCGGGGGCGGGCCCGACGGCGGGCTCGACCGGCTCGCGGACCGCCGGGTCGCGATCATCGGCACCGGCGCGACCGCGATCCAGGCCGTCCCGCACCTCGCCGAGGGCGCGCGGCACCTCTACGTCGTGCAGCGCACGCCCTCCTCGGTGGACGAGCGCGGCGACCGCCCGACCGACCCGGCCTGGTGGGACGCCCTGGAACCGGGCTGGCAGCGGACGCGGCGGGAGAACTTCCTCGCCCTCGTCGACGGGCGGCCCGCCGACGTCGATCTCGTCGACGACCGCTGGACCGACACCGCCCCGGTCCGGGGCACCCGCCGTCGGGCCGCGGGCCGGGAGGACCCGGCGCTCGCGACCGAGCTCGCCGACGCCGAGAAGATGGCCGAGATCCGCGCGCGGGTGGACGAGGTCGTCGCCGACCGGGCCGTCGCCGAGGCGCTCAAGCCCTGGTACCGCCAGATGTGCAAGCGCCCGACGTTCTCCGACCGCTATCTGCAGACCTTCAACCGCCCGGACGTCACGCTGCTCGACACCCACGGCGCCGGCGTGGAGCGGGTGAGCGCCGACGGCATCGTCGTGGACGGGGTCGAGTACCCGGTCGACACCATCGTGCTGGCGACCGGCTTCGAGCTCGGGGCGGACCCCGCCACCCGCGCCGGGGCCGACATCCGTGGCCGCGGAGGGCTGCCGCTGGCCGAGTACTGGGCGGACGGCCTGCGGACGTTCCACGGCTGGGTCAGCCGCGGCTTCCCCAACCTGTTCCACCTCGGCTCCACCCAGAACGCCGCCTCGCCCAACTTCGCGCACGTCCTCGAGGTGCAGGCCGAGCACGTGGCCGGGGTGGTCGCCGAGGCGGAGGCCCGGGGCGACGTGCTCGTGGAGCCGACGACCGGGGCCGAGGACCGGTGGGTCGCGACGATCCGCGAGCGCGCCGTCGACCTGCAGGCGTTCCAGGCCGAGTGCACGCCGGGGTACTACAACTTCGAGGGCCGCCCGCGCCGACGCTCCGAGCAGTTCGGCGGCGGCCCCGTCGAGTTCCACGCGGTCCTCGCCGACTGGCGCGCGCACGGCGACCGCGACGAGGTGTTCACGCCGCGATGAGCGCCCGCCCCTTCGTCGGCGTCGGAGGCACCCCGCGCGCGCTCGCCCCCGGGGTCGAGCTGTCCGAGGTGGTGGCCCCGAACCCGCTCTGGGCGTCCAACGGGCTCGCGTTCGGGCCCGACGGCCGGCTCTGGATCGCCCAGTTCCTCGGCGGGACCGTCTCCGCGTTCGACGTCGACACCGGGGAGCTCGAGCCCGTCCTGGGCCCCGGGGGTCCGCTGACCGCCCCCGACGACCTCGCGTTCGCCGACGACGGCTCCTGCCTCGTCGTCGACCTCCCGCCCGGCCTCGTCTGGCGCCGCGCGCCCGACGGGACGCTCGCGGTGCTCGCCGACGGGATCATCGCGCCGGACGGGATCGCCACGTGGCGGGGCCGGCTCTTCGTCAACGAGCTCGCCCCGGACGGGCGGCTGCTCGAGATCCTGGCCGAGGGCCGGTGGCGCGAGCTGGCGGGTGGACTCGCCCTCGGCAACGCCATGGCCGTCGGCCCCGACGGGCGGCTGGTGTACCCGCACCTCATGGGCGGTGAGGTGTGGGCCGTCGACCCCGACGGCGGGTCGCCGGAACGGCTCCTCGAGGGTCTCGACCGCCCCGTCGCCGTCCGGTTCGACACCGCGGGACGGATGCTGGTGCTGTCCAACGCGGACGGGTCGGTGCTGGTGGACGGCGCGGAGCGGGTCGGGACCGGGGTGGTCGGCGCGGACAACCTCGCCGTCGGTCCGGACGGCACGTGGTGGATCACGGGTGCGTTCACCGGCGGTCTCGTGGCGCTGCACCCGGACGGAGCCCGGCGGCAGGTCCTGCCGCCCGGGCTGTGCGGACCGTTCGGCCTGGCGTCGCCGGACGGCCGGCTCGTCGCGGCCGACCACCACACGCTCGCCGAGCTGGTGGACGGGGCGGTGCGCGCGCACGAGGTGGGGGTGCACGGGCTGCGGGGACTGGCGGCGGTGGGGTCGGAGCTGGTGGCGACCACCGAGGCCGGGGAGGTGCGCTGCGGTTCGGTCGGCGGCCGGTGGGGACGGCGGGCGGCCGGGCTGGACCGTCCCTGCGGACTGGTCGCTGCCGGGGGAGAGGTGCTCGTCGCGGAGTCGGGATCGGGTCGCGTGGTGCGGGTGGGCCACGCCGGGGAGGTCGACCCCGTCGTGTCGGGTCTCGGGCAGCCGACGGATCTCGCGGTGACCGACGGCGAGGTGTGGGTGTCCGACGCCGGACGTGGGCAGGTGCTCCGGGCCTCCGACGGCCTGGTGGCGGCGGCCGGGCTGGCGCGCCCCGAGGGCCTCGTCGCCCATCGGGGCGCGCTGTACGTCGTCGAGGCGGCCGCCGGCCGGCTGACGCGGGTGGATCCGCGCACCCGGACGACCCGACCCGTCGTCGGGGACCTGCCGTTGGCCTCGCTCCCGGCGCACGTGCCCGCGCACGGGTCGGGGACGGGCGCGATGGCCCAGCGCCCGGCGCCGTACGCCGCCCTGACCGTGCACGACGACGGGCTCGTGGTGGGCCTGACGGGCACCGGAGGTGCGCTTCGCGCCCGTGAGTAGACATCCGTGCTGGAGCACGGATTTCTACTCACAGGGGCTTCGCCCACCTACGCCAGCGGTCGCCGCCCGCGGTGCTTGAGCCGGTCCTTGCCGATCACGACGAGCCCGCCGAGCACGAGGACGAGCGCGACGTCCTCGGCGAGGCGCTGCAGCCCCTGCAGCGCGAGCTCCGGGTCGAGGGCCGCGACGCCCATGCCGAGCACGCCGCCCGCCGGGACGAGCGCGAGCGCGATGAGGGCACCGGCGAGAACGGCCTGCCGGAAGGACGTGATGATCAGCAGTCCGGCGACGGCCCCGCCCGCGGCGACCAGCCAGTCGGCGGCGGTCGGGTCGATCACGAGGTGCATGCCCTCGCTGCTCGCGAGGGTCTTCGGCGACGCGAGGCCCAGGGCCCGCAGGACGAGGAACGCGAGCCCGCCGCCGACGGCGAGCAGGAGGTAGCCGACCAGCATCGAGACGAGTCCCCGGCGGATCGCGTAACCGCTGCGGCGGACGAGGGCCACCGCCAGCTCACCGACGGGTTCGAAGGCCGGGGTGAGCACGGCGGCCGCGGCGAGGGCGAGCGCCTGGGGGACCGGGGGCGAGAGCAGGCCGGCGACGGCGATCGCCCCGCCGATCGTCATGAGGAGCACGTAGTTCAGCGAGAGTCGCCCGTGGTGGCGCAGCCGCCGCTCGAACTCCTCCCACGGGGACTCGTCGGCGTCGTCGTCGATCGCGCCCTGCGCCCCGGTCGCGACCATGCTCTCCGCCCCGCCGGTCACCACCGCGATCGGACCGTGGCGCTCGGCCTCGGCGACGACCGCGAGGACGTCGTCCACGGAGCGGTTGAGGGTGTGGGCGGTGATGACGTCGCCCTCGGGCTTCACGCCCACCCCGCGCTCGATGTACAGGGAGAGCACGCCGTCGATCTTCTCCAGCGCGCGCAGCGTCTCGTCCGCCGCCGCGCTCGGCACCGACATCTCGACCGTGTGGTGCATCGACGCCTCCGCCTCGTGGATGCCACCGACCACCCGGCCGGGGCGGACCGCGATACCCGGAACCGGACGAACGGCACACACGGAACTCACGCCGACGTCAGGCGGTGCAGCCCCCGTCCTCGAGGTCCCGGGCGACCTGACACGCGGAGGGCTGGTCGGGGTCGGCGGTGGCGAGGCGGGCGAGCAGCTCGCGCAGGGTGTCGCGCTCGTCGGGCCCCAACGGGGCGAGCACGTGGTCCTCGGCGTCCCGGAGCCGGCGCTCGAGCTCGCAGAGGCGGGCACGGCCGGCCTCGGTGAGCTCGACGCGGCGGGCGCGCCGGTCGGCCGGGTCCGGACGGCGCTCGACGAGCCCCTCGGCCTGGATCTCGTCGAGCAGGTACGTCATGACCGTCCGGTCGACGCCGAGCTTGCGGGCGAGCGCGAGCTGCGTGCTCGGTTCGCCGCGGGCCACGGCGGCCAGCACCTGGTAACCGCGCGGGCCGCCGGGCAGGCCACCCATGACCCCCTGGGCGGCACGGAGGTGGGCGCGCGCGACGCGTCCCAGGGCCCAGCCCAGGTCGGACTCCACCTGCCGCGGCGTGCTCACCGTCTCAGGATACGCGGTTGCGCAGGAAATCTTCCGAGGAGATAGTCTGTTGCGCAGAACATCTCCGCACGAGCACATCGGAAGGTCGACATGAGCCTGCTCCGCATCGACAGCAGCATCCGCACGCAGGGCTCGGTGAGCCGCGAGGTGCTGGACAGCCTCGAGCGCTCCTACCTCGAGTCCGACCCCGGCGCCGACGTCGTGCGCCGGGACCTCGGCCGCGACCCGATCTCGCCCGCCACCTGGGCGGCCGCCGTCGCCGCCGGGATGACGCCCGAGGGCGAGCGCACCGACGAGCAGCACGCGGCCGTGGCCACCGCCTCCGCGCTGGCCGACGAGCTGGCGGAGGCGTCCGCCGTGGTGATCGGCTCGCCGCTGTACAACTTCGGTGTCCCGGCGCACCTGAAGAGCTGGGTCGACCTGCTCATCACCGACCCGCGCTTCGCGCCCGGCACGTCGCCCCTGGCCGGCACCTCCGTGGTGCTCGTGGTCTCCCGCGGCGGCGGGTACGGCCCGGGCACGCCGCGCGAGGGCTGGGACCACGGCACCGGCTGGATCACCCGCATCCTGCGCGACGTGTGGGGCGCCGACGTCACCGTCGTCGAGGCCGAGTTGACCCTCGCCGAGGTCGTCCCGGCCATGGCCGAGCTCCGCCCGCTCGCCGCGCAGAAGCGGGCCGAGGCCCACGAGGCGGCGGCGAAGCTGGGGGTGGCGCTGCGCGCCTCGTGAGCACTTTCCGTGCCTGGGGGCACGGAAAGTGCTCACATGAGCGAAGCTCACATGGAACGCCGGTACTGCCCGCCCACCTCGAAGAACGCCTCGGTGAGCTGACCGAGCGAGCACACCCGGGCGGCGCGCATCAGCTCGTCGAACACGTTCTCCCCGGCGGTCGCCGCCGCCTGCAGCCGCGCGATGGCCTCGGCGGACTCGCTCTGGTGGCGGGCCTGGAAGTCGTCCAGGCGCGCCAGCTGCGAGGACTTCTCCTCCTCGGTGGCGCGGGAGAGCTCCAGCTCGGGCTCCTCCTGCTCGGCGTCCGCCGGGGGCAGGAACGTGTTCACGCCGATGATCGGCAGGGTGCCGTCGTGCTTGCGGCCCTCGTAGAGCATCGACTCGTCCTGGATCTTGCCACGCTGGTAGCCGGTCTCCATGGCGCCCAGCACGCCTCCGCGCTCGGCGATCCGGTCGAACTCGGCGAGCACGGCCTCCTCGACGAGGTCGGTCAGCTCCTCGATCACGAACGAGCCCTGCAGGGGGTTCTCGTTGAGCGAGAGGCCCCACTCGCGGTTGATGATCAGCTGGATCGCGAGCGCCCGGCGCACCGACTCCTGCGACGGGGTCGTCACGGCCTCGTCGTAGGCGTTGGTGTGCAGCGAGTTGGCGTTGTCGTAGAGCGCGCAGAGCGCCTGCAGCGTCGTCCGGATGTCGTTGAACTGCATCTCCTGCGCGTGCAGCGACCGCCCCGACGTCTGGACGTGGTACTTGAGCTTCTGCGAGCGCTCGTTGGCGCCGTAGCGCTCCCGCATCGCCACGGCCCAGATCCGCCGGGCCACCCGGCCGATGACCGAGTACTCGGCGTCCATGCCGTTGGAGAAGAAGAACGACAGGTTGGGCGCGAAGTCGTCGATGTCCATCCCGCGCGCGAGGTAGGACTCGACGTAGGTGAACCCGTTGGACAGCGTGAACGCCAGCTGCGAGATGGGGTTCGCCCCGGCCTCGGCGATGTGGTAACCGGAGATCGACACCGAGTAGAAGTTGCGCACCTTGTGCGCGATGAACCACTCCTGGATGTCGGCCATCATCCGCAGCGAGAACTCGGTCGAGAAGATGCAGGTGTTCTGGCCCTGGTCCTCCTTGAGGATGTCGGCCTGCACCGTGCCGCGGACGCTCGAGACGGCGTGCGTGACCAGCTCGGCCCGCTTCTCCTCCGACGGCTCCTCGCCGTGCTCCTCGCGGTACGCGTCCACCACCTGGTCGATCGCGGTGTTGAGGAAGAACGCGAGCATGGTCGGGGCGGGACCGTTGATGGTCATCGACACCGACGTGGTCGGCGAGGTCAGGTCGAACCCGCCGTAGAGCACCTTCATGTCGTCGAGCGTCGCGATCGAGACGCCGGAGGTGCCGACCTTGCCGTAGACGTCCGGGGGAGTGGCCGGGTCGCGGCCGTAGAGGGTCACCGAGTCGAACGCCGTCGAGAGGCGCTTGGCGGGGGAGTCCTCGGAGAGGTAGTGGAAGCGGCGGTTGGTGCGGAACGGGTCGCCCTCACCGGCGAACATGCGGGCGGGGTCCTCGCCGTCGCGCTTGAACGCGAACACGCCGGCGGTGAACGGGAAGGACCCGGGGAGGTTCTCCGTGCGCAGGAACCGCACGACCTCCTCGTCGGCGGTGAAGGGCGGCAGCGAGACGCGGTTGACCTTCGACCCGGACAGCGTCTCCCGCGTCAGCTGGACCCGGTTCTCCTTGTCGCGGACGGTGTAGACGAACTCGTCGCCCGCGTAGTCCTCCTTCGTCTGCTCCCACCCGGTGAGCAGCGCGTCCGCCTCGCTCGGCAGGTCGCGCTCGGCCTCCTCCAGCACGGCCGGCAGCTCGCCCGCGTCGCGGTCGCCGAGCAGCTCCGCCGCCTGCCGCAGCGCCGAGCGCCGCCGCGTCGCGACGACCATCGCGTCGGTGTCGGCGTGGTAGCGCCGCACGGTGGCGGCGATGTCGGCGAGGTACCGCTCGCGCTCGGCCGGGATCGCCGAGCCGGCGAACGTGGACACCGCGGTGTCCGGGATCTCGAGGTGCCCGGCGCCCTCCACGAGGCCCTTCTCGGACAGCAGCGAGACGAGCTTGCCGTAGAGCGCGGTGACGCCCTCGTCGTGGAAGGTCGCGGCGCTGGTGCCGAAGACCGGCATCTCCTCCCAGCTCGCGCCCCATGCGTCGCGGTTGCGCAGCAGCTGGCGGGCCACGTCGCGACGCGCGTCGTCGCCGCCGCGGCGCTCGAACTTGTTGATCGCGACGACGTCGGCGAAGTCCAGCATGTCGATCTTCTCGAGCTGGGAGGCCGCGCCGAACTCCGGCGTCATGACGTAGAGCGAGACGTCGGCGAACTCGACGATGCCCGCGTCGCCCTGTCCGATGCCCGGGGTCTCGACGATGACCAGGTCGGCCCCGGAGGCGCGCAGCACGGCGATGACGTCGGCGAGCCGCTCCGGCAGCGCGGTGCCCGAGCCGCGGTTGGCCATCGAGCGGAACGCCACCGGCCCGCCCAGGGAGTTCATCCGGATGCGGTCGCCGAGCAGCGCGCCGCCACCCCGACGACGGGTCGGGTCGACCGCGAGGACGGCCACCTTGAGCTTGTCCTCGCGGTCCATCCGGGTGCGGCGCACCAGCTCGTCGGTGAGCGAGGACTTGCCCGACCCGCCGGTGCCGGTGATGCCGAGGACCGGCACGTGCCGCTCGGCGATCGCGGCCTCGACGCGCTCGCGGACGTCGTCGGGCAGGGAGCCCGACTCGGCCATGGTCACGGCGCGGGCCACCACGGCCCGCTCGCCGGTGAACAGGCCGTCCCACGACGACGGGGCCTGCGCCGACAGGTCCTCGTCGCACTCGCGGATGATCATGTTGATCATCCCGGGCAGGCCGAGCTGCTGGCCGTCCTGCGGCGAGAAGATCCGGGACACCCCGTGGGCGTGCAGCTGGTCGATCTCGCGCTGCACGATGACGCCGCCCCCGCCGCCGTACACGCGGACGTGGCCCGCGCCGCGCTCGCGCAGCAGGTCGACCAGGTAGGTGAAGTACTCGACGTGCCCGCCCTGGTAGGAGCTGATCGCGACGGCGTGCGCGTCCTCCTCGACCGCGGCGGAGACGACGTCGTCGACCGAGCGGTCGTGTCCGAGGTGGATCACCTCGGCGCCCTGGCGCTGCAGGATGCGCCGCATGATGTTGATCGCCGCGTCGTGGCCGTCGAACAGGCTGGCGGCGGTCACCACCCGGATCGGGTTGCTCGGCACGTACAGCTCTGATTCGGCCATGGTCGCGTCGTCCTCGGTCGCCGGGTGTGGAGGGAGTACCCGGGCGACGATAGTAGGACGTCCTAGTATTTGCGAGGACCGGTCGGTCACACCCGCCGTTCCGCGACGTACTGCAGGAGTCCGACGAGGGTGCCCGAGCCGAGGAGCTCCCCGGCGGCGGCGAGACGCACCACGTCGGCGACGGGAAGCCACTGCGCCAGGCCCGGCTCGTGCCGGTCGAGGGGGGCGTCGCTGCGCTGCGCGTCGGTCCAGAGGTGGACGTGGACCGTGGAGACGACGCCGCCCGGGAGCGGCTGGAAGGTGATCAGCGGTCGTCCGGGGCCGACCGGAACCCACCCGGTCTCCTCCGCCGTCTCCCGGGCGGCCGCGACGGCCGGGTCCTCGCCCGGGTCCACCCCGCCGCCGGGCAGCTCGTAGCCGTAGCGGCCGACCGGGTAGCGGTAGGTGCGCAGGACCAGGACCTGCTCGTCACGGACCACCACGGCGACCGCGACCGACGGCAGGTGCACCACCGGGTAGTCGAACCGGTCGCCCTCGGGGGCCGTGACGTCGTGCAGGTCGACGCGCATCGTGGCGTCGTCGTCGTCCGTGGTGACGGTCAGCGGCGCACTCCACACGGTCGTCACGTCGTGGGTGGCCCAGGCATCCGCAGGAGTCACACACGCACCTTCTGTCTCACGAAGCGACGAGCGGTCAGAATGTCGGTCACTCGGGGGAGTGATGTGTGGACCTTGTGTGTGTACGCCGTGACGCTCGGGTACTTCGCTGACCCCGGCCGACCGGCCGGTCCTACACGAGGGAGCGTCATGATCATCCTCGGCATCATCCTGCTGATCGTCGGGTACATCGTCCCGATCGCCGTCCTGACCTACATCGGGTGGATCCTGGTGGTCGTCGGCCTGATCCTCACCATCCTCGGCGCCGTCGGCCGCGGGGTGGGCGGACGCAAGACCTTCTTCTAGGTCGCCACGTCCCGGGGAGCGGGGGCTACCCGGGGCCGCTGTCGCGAACGCCCGTTCCCGGCGAGGGGAGCGGGCGCGCGCGACCCTTCGTCGTCGTCAGCCCAGCGCGCGGTCCAGGTTCACCGCCGCGCTGATCAGGCCGAGGTGGGTCAGGGCCTGGGGGAAGTTGCCCAGCTGCTCACCCGAGGCGGAGAGCTCCTCGGCGAACAACCCCAGGTGGTTGGCGTAGGTGAACGCCTTCTCCAGCACGTTGCGGGCCTCCTCGAGCCCGCCCGCCCGGGTGAGCGCCTCGACGTACCAGAACGAGCACAGATTGAACGTGCCCTCCTCGCCGTCGAGCCCGTCGGAGCCGTCCGGCGGGTAGCGCTGCACCAGGGAGTCGACGACGAGGTCGTCCTCGATCCGCGCGAGGGTCGAGAGGAACCGCGGGTCGGTGGGCCCGGAGAACTTCACCAGCGGCAGGATCAACAGCCCGGCCTCGACCTGGTCGGTGCCGGGGAACTGGGTGTACGAGCCCAGGTCGTCGTCCCAGCAGTCGCGCTGGACCTCCTCGTAGGCCTCGGCGGCCGCCTTCTCCCACGCCTCGACGGGCGCCGGCAGACCGCGCTGGCGGGCCAGGCGCAGCGCGCGCTCGAACGCCACCCACACCATCACCCGCGAGTAGGTGTGGAACTGCGGCTCGCCGCGGGACTCCCACAGCCCCTGGTCGGGCAGGTGCCGGTTGCGGTCCAGCCAGTCGAGCGAGCCGCGGACCCGGGTCCACAGGTCGTAGGAGATCGGGGTCTCCTTGTTGGCGATGTAGACCGAGTCCATCACCTCGCCGTAGGTGTCGAGCTGGCGCTGCGCCCCCGCGGCGTTCCCGATCCGCACCGGCCGCGACCCCCGGTACCCCGTCAGGTGGGTCAGCTCGACCTCCTCGGGCGGCGGCGCCCCGTGCACGGTGTAGACCGGCAGCAGCCCGGACGTGTCGTCGGCCTCGGCCATCCGCTGCTCGAGCCAGGCCAGGAACGCGCGACCCTCCTCGACGAAGCCCAGCCGCATCAGGGCGTACGAGGTGAACGCGGCGTCGCGCAGCCACGCGTAGCGGTAGTCCCAGTTGCGCTCCCCGCCGATCTCCTCGGGCAGCCCCGCGGTCGGCGCCGCGATCAGCGCCCCGGTCGGCCGGTGCACCATGAGCTTGAGCAGCAGCGCGGAGCGGTGGACCATCTCCCGCCAACGCCCCGCGTACGTCGAGCGGGCGAGCCAGCGCTGCCAGTACGTGAGCACCGCATCGCGGCGCCGGTCCGCCTCGTGCTCGCCGAGGACGTCGACGTCGTTGCGGTGCGGGGCCTCGTCGTGCCAGGTCAGCAGGAAGTCCGCCGCCTCGCCGGCGCCGAGGTCGATCTCCGCGACCACGGCGGGTCCGGTCGCGTCGGGATCGTCGGCCACCCGCAGCTCGGCCGAGGTCCTGAGCACCAGGGCTCCGCTCCGGTCGTCGGGGAGGAAGACCGCGCCGACCCCGTCCAGCAGCTCCACGGAGTGCCGCACGCGCGCCCAGTCGAAGGCCGGCGCGCAACGCACGGTGAAGCGCTGCCGACCCCGCACGACGCGCACGGTGCGGACGAGCGGGCGCGTGCCGTCGCCGTCGTCGTCCCTCGGGTCCATGAGGTCGACCACCTCGGCCACCGAGTCCGCGTCGAGGAAGCGGGTCATCAGGACGTTGGAGTCGGGCAGGTAGAGCTGCTTGGTGCGTGTGCACGAGCCGGGCGTCACGGTGAACGCGCTCCGGCCGGACCCGGCGCCCTCCTCGGTGAGGAGGGCGGAGAACACGGCGGGGGAGTCGAAGTCGGGCAGACAGGCGAAGTCGATGCTGCCGTCGGTGCCCACCAGGGCGACCGTCCGCAGGTCGCCGATCACGCCGTGGTCCTCGATGGCCAGCATGATCGCTGCGTACCCCGTGGCGGCCCGGCTCACCGGGACGTCCGAGCCCGGCGGGGTCACGAGACCCCGCCGGGACCGGCGTCAGCGCTTGCGGGCGTTCTTCGCCGAGCGCTTCGCCTCGGCGACCTCCAGCGCCTCGGCCTTGGCGGCCGCGGCCTCCCGCTCGGCCTCGACGGCCTCGGACTCCGCCTCGACGCGGGTGCGGCGCGCCTCGTGGGCGTGGGAGTCGGCCACCTCCTGCGCACGCTGCTCGTCGCGGCGCGCGGCCTGCTTGCGCTGCTGCTCGCGCTCGCGTTCCTGCTGCGCGCGCTGCTGCTTCTCCTGCTCCAGCCGCTGGTGCTGCTGCTGTTCGGCCTCGCGGGCCTTCCGCCGGGTCTGCTGGTCGCGCTCGCGTCGCTGCTGGAGCCGCTCGTCGGCCACGCCGCGGCGGGCCTGCGCGGCCTCGTCGCGCTCGGCGGCCTCCGTGCGCTGCTGCACGCGGGCGTCGGTGACGTGGCCCTGGCGGGCGAGGTCGGGGTCGCCCAGCAGCGACCCGAGCACCTGGCGCACGCCGCCCTCGACGGCGTCGACCGCCAGGGACGGACCCCACTCCTTGTTGCCGCCGTTGCCGGTGACCTGGGCCAGGAGCCCCACGGGCAGGCGCACGACGCCGAACCCCAGCGAGATCACCGGCCCCGCCACCGCCGACACCGGGTTGCTCATCGGTCCTCCTCGGACTCTTCGACCGCCTCGAGCGTGCGCGCGGACCGGCGGGCCTGCTCGGCCCGCTCCTCCTCGTCGCGCACGCGTGCCTCCGCCTCGCCGCGCTCGCGCACGGCTTCCGCCTCGTCGCGCTGCGCCGCCCGCTCCTGGGCCTGCGCCGTCTGCGAGACCACCCGCTCCCGCTGCGCGGTCTCGGCCTCGATCCGCTGCTCGCGGGCCTGGCGCTCGGCCTCGGCCCGGTCCTCGCGCTCGCTGCGGGCGTCCTGCGCCGCCAGCCGTTCGCGCTCGAGGCGCAGCTCCTCCGCGCGGGCCTCGGCCTCGGCCTCCTCGCGCTTCTGCCGGGCCTCCGCCTCGGCGCGCTGCGCCTCCTTCTCGGCGTCGGCCCGCTCGGTCTGCAACTCGCCCTCGGCGCGCAGCGTGTCGTTGCCCGTGACCGCTCCGGCCGCCTTCTTCACGGCGCCCGCGAGCCGGTGGCCCGCGCGCTCGGTCATACTGGTGTCGGTGGGTTCGGCACCGTCGGACATGGGTCCTCCTCCCGTTCGGCGGGTCGTGGTACCCGAACGACCGAGGGCAGACGCGTCCGATCAGAGCAGGGCGCGCACCACCTCGGCGGCCGGTCCGTCGGTCGCGCGGCGGAAGTGCACGCCGGCCCAGAGGTGCAGCCGCTCGGTGTCGCCGGCCTTCGCGGCGGCGGTGCGCACCGGCCGCGTCAGGTGGTGCAGCTCCGGGTAGGCGGCCGGGGCGGCCGGCCCGTGCTCGACGGCGAAGCGGTTGGTCAGCGCCCGCGCGGCGCGGCCCGTGAAGGCGCGGGTGACGGTGGTGCCGGAGAAGGCGGGGTCGGCGAGCGCGTCGCGGTGGGTCGCGGACGTCCCGGCCTCGTCGGTGCGCAGGAACGCGGTGCCGAGCTGGACCTGCTCCGCGCCGGCGTCCAGTGCGCGGCGCACCCCGGCGGCGTCCGCGATCCCGCCCGCGGCCACCAGCGGCAGGGCCGTGTGCGGCCGGAGCGCCCGGACCAGGTCGATCGTGTCGACGTCGTTCGGCTCGACCGCGACCGCGTGCGTCCCACGGTGCCCACCCGCGTCGGTGCCCTGCACGACGAGGCCGTCGAAACCGGCGTCCGCGGCGGCCCGGGCCTCCTCGGGGCTCGTCACGGTGGCCAGCAGCCGTGCCCCGGTGGCCCGCAGCGCGGCGAGGCGGTCCGCGTCCGGCAGGGCGAAGGTGACGCTGATCGTGTCGGGCGGGTCCGCGGCCAGGACCCGGATCTTGGCGTCCAGGCCCGGGCCGTCGTCGGGATCGGTGGCGGGGTGCGGGTCGCCGAGCTCGACGAGCACCGCGCGGGCCTCCCCGGTGATGCGTCTCGCGTAGGCCGCCACGGCCCGGTCCCGACGACGGGTGCGCGGGCTCGGGTCGGGCAGGAACAGGTTCACCCCGAACGGCTCCTCGGAGCGCTGGCGCAGCTCGGCGAGCTGGGCGGCGAGAGCGTCGGCGGTGAGGTAGCCCGCGGCCAGATAGCCGAAGCCGCCGGCCCGCGCGACGGCCGCCACCAGCGCCGGCGTGGACGGCCCCCCGGCCATCGGCGCCGCGACGACCGGGTTCACCGGACGTCCCCGCTCACCCGTCGGTCTCGCCGAACCTGAAGTCCCCCGCCGCCTCCCACGGGCCGCCACGGTAGTGCCAGAGGGCGAGGGCATCGACGTCGGTGTCGTACGGGACGTGCGTTTCCCGGACGGTCTCGAGCGTGCGGCGGGCCTCCTCGGGCGTCACCTTGTTCTGGATCGTCACGTGCGGGCGCCAGCGGCGGGCGTCCTGGTCGGTGAGGTCGGCCTCGAAGCGCCGGGCGATCGCGGCCCGGATCCCCTCGAGCGCCGAGGACGCCAGCCGCAGGCCCACCCCGCGGCCCAGCTTGAACGGCTCGCCGACGTGGATCGCCGGCCGCTCCCCGGCGGTGAGCCGGCGCAGCTGCGTCCGCACCTCGTCGAGCCGCTCCCCGGGCAGCGCGTGGAACAGCGTGATGTGCGCGCCGACGTGCAGGCGGTCCGCCGGGAACCAGCGTCGGCGCTGTGCGTCCAGGTCGGCCTGGGCGTCGGGGGCGAGGACGGCGGAGACGATCAGCGGGTCGGGCACCGGGGGGTCATACCCGCTGGGCCCGCGAGCCAGCCCGCCGCGTCGTCCCACGCCAGCAGCGTCCGTCGCGAGTGCACCGTGACGGCCTCGCCCGAGGCGGGGTCGGGCCACGAGAGCGTCCGGGCCAGCAGTTGCAGCGGCGCGCGGAGGTCGTCGAGCGGCACGTCGCGGAGCTCGGGATAGAACGGGTCGCCGAGGATCGGGACGCCGAGCGAGGTCAGGTGCAGGCGCAGCTGGTGGGTGCGGCCCGTGCGCGGCGTCAGGCGGTACCGCGCGACCGGGCCGAGCACCGGGTCGTCGCGGTGGTCCAGCAGCTCCACGAGCGTCTCGGCGTTCGGCTCGCCGTCGACCTCCCGGGCGGTGACGATGCCGCGCTCCTTGACGATCCGGGACCGGACGACCTGGCTCGTCGGGAGCGTCGGGTCGTAGCGGGTGACCGCCTCGTAGGTCTTGGTCACCCGGCGGTCGCGGAACAGGTTCTGGAACGTCCCCCGGTCCTCGCGGTGGATCACGAACAGCACCAGTCCGGCCGTGACCCGGTCGAGCCGGTGGGCGGGGGAGAGGTCGGGCAGGCCGTGCTCGTCGCGCAGCCGCACGAGCGCGGTCTCCCGGATGTGCCGCCCGCGCGGGATCGTCGCGAGGAAGTGCGGCTTGTCGGCGACCAGGACGCGGCCGTCGGAGAACGCGACGTCGATGCCGAACGGCACCGGAGCCTCGTCGGGAAGGTCCCGGTGGAACCACACCGACCCGCCGCTGACGTAGGGCGCGTCGATCGGCAGCGGGCCCTCGCTGTCGTGGAAGCGCCCGGCGTCGAACATGGCGTCGACCTGCGCGGCCGGGAGAGGCACCCGCGTCACGAGGTGGTCGCGGATCGTCGCCCACTCGTCCGAGACCGGCAGCCGCATCCGCGCCGGGTCGAGCCCGAACCGGGGCGGCAGGGACGGTGGCGGACGCACGGGTCCCATTGTGAGGGGAGGATTCGAGCGCTCTGATGGCACGAGGGTTCCCCTCACGCTGCAGTCAGTCGGCCAGCAGCGCGTCCGACACGATCTTGCGCTGGATCTCCGACGTGCCCTCGAAGATCGTCGTCAGGCGGGCGTCGCGCCAGTACCGCTCGGCGGAGTACTCGGTGGTGTAGCCGTTGCCGCCGAAGATCTGCAGCGCCCGCGAGGTCACCCGCTCCGCGGTCTCGGAGGCGACGAGCTTCGCCTGCGAGGTCTCGACGTCGGCCGGCGCACCCGAGTCCACCAGCCACGCGGCGTGCAGGTAGAGCTGCCGGGCCGCCTCGACGTCGGCGGAGAGGTCGGCCAGCGCGTGCCGGATGACCTGCTGGTCGCCGATCGGGTGCCCGAACTGCACGCGCTGCTTCACGTAGGCGATCGCGTCCTCCACGGCCCCGCGGGCGAGACCCACCGCCCGCGCGGCCGTCTGCACCCGCGCCGGCCCGAGCCAGCGCAGCGACTCCTTGAAGCCCTGGCCCTCGTCCTGCCCGGTGTCCTGCAGCGCGTCCGCCGGGAGCCGCAGGCCGTCGAGCTGCAGCTCCCACGTCGTCAGACCGTAGTAGCCGATCTTGTCGATGGGGGTGCCCGTCACGCCCTCCGGGAACGCCCCGCGCGCCTTCTCGACCAGGAACAGCTCCAGCCCGTCGGAGCGCCCCCGGCCCTCCCGCGGCTCGCGGGTCCGGGCGAGCAGGTGCAGGAAGTCCGCGCGCTTCGCGTGCCCGACCCAGCGCTTCGTCCCGCTGACCACCCACTCCTCGCCGTCGCGTTCGGCGTGGCAGCCGACGTTCGCCAGGTCGGAGCCGGCCGACGGCTCGGAGAACGCGATCCCGCCGATCCACTCGCCGCGGGCCGAGCGCGCGAGCAGGTCCGGCCGCCCGGCGCACCCCGTGCCGTTGCCGCGGGCGATGATGCTCGCGACGCTCATCCACGCCCGCGCGAGCTCCTCGCAGATCAGTGCGTACTCGAGGACGCCGAGGCCGAGCCCGCCGTGCTCGCGGTCGATCATCACCCCGAAGTAGCCGAGCTCCGCCAGCCGCGCCATCAGCTCGTCGGGGATCTCGCCCCGCTGTGGGTCGAGCTCGTCGGCGACCGGGAGGACCTCCTCCATGGCGAACCGCCGCGCGGTCTCCTGGAGCTCACGGCGCTCCGGCGTCAGGTACACGCTCGCCCCGGGCGCCAGCGTCTCGACGCCCTCGAGGTTCTTCCGGCTCCAGCTCATGCGGTGTGTCTTCCCGACGACGGGCCCTCCCGCACCTGTGCGGGCGCAGGTCACCTACCGCACGTGCGGGACGATACGGTCGGCGGCGAGACGGTCGAAGACGGCCGCGAACGCGTCGAGCGTGCGGACGTATCCGGTGAACCCCGCCAGGCGCGAGCGCGACATGTCCGTCAGGCACTCGATGTCGCGGCCCAGGTCGCCGTCGGTGTGCCAGAACGAGGCGACGCGGCCCAGGTCGGACTCGACGAGGTGCTCGCGCTCGGCGATCCGGGCCCAGACGTCGTCCATGTCGGCCGTCTGCTCCTCGAGCGGGCGCACCGTGCCGTCGAACCCCTCGGCCTTCACCCCGAGCAGCTCGGCGAGCCGCGGCCACATCCACCGCCAGCGGAAGACGTCGCCGTTGACGACGTTGTGCGCCTGGTCGTGCGCCGCCGGCGAGCCGGTCGCCCAGATCATGTGCTCGGCGGCCTGCCCGGCGTCGGTCATGTCGGTGAGCCCGTCCCACTGCTGCTGCGAGCCGGGGAAGGTGAACGGCCGCCCGGTCTCGCGGCACAGGGCAGCGTAGGCGGCGAGCGTGGACGCGATGTTCATGGCGTTGCCAACCGCGTAACCGACGACCGTGTGCGCCCGGTGCACGCTCCACGAGAACCGGTGCTCCGCCGCCGCGGCGAAGAGCTCGTCCTCCTGGGCGTAGTAGAAGTTCGGGTGGTCGAGGCGCGGTTCGGTCTCCACGAACGGCGTCTCCGGCATGTCGCCCTGGCCGTAGGCCTCGAACGGCCCGAGGTAGTGCTTCAGACCCGTCATCAGCGCGACGTGCTGCACCGTGCCCTCGGCGCCCGCGGCCGCGAGGACGTCGCGCACCATCCCGCCGTTGACCCGGATGTTCTCCTCCTCGCTGTCCTGGCGGGCCCAGGCGGTGAGGAAGACCGAGGTCGGGCGGGTGCCGGCGATCGCCTCGCGCAGCGCGGCGGGGTCGGTGAGATCGGCGTGCAGGCCCTCGACCTCACGGACGGTCGACGACGACCGCCGCGACAGGCCCAGGACGTGGCCACCGCGGACGGTCAGCCGCTCGGCGAGGGCGTGACCGACGATCCCGGTGACGCCGACGATCAGGGGGCGGGAGAGCGCGTGCATGCCCGGCGGGTGCCCGGTCCGCCGCGGTCGAATCTCCGGGCGCTCGGCCTAGACCCGGTCCGCACCCGCGCGCAGGGCCCGGAACTTCTCCCACACCACCGTCGGGTGCACCTCGGGCTGGTAGCTCGCCCGCGAGGAGAACCCGCAGTCGGCGCCGGCGATCACCTGCTCGCGGCCCACCGCATCGACGTAGTGGCGCAGCATCTCGGCGATCAGGTCCGGGTGCTCGACGTAGTTCTGCGCGTGCCCGAGCAGGCCGGGGACGAGAATCGCGTCGCCGAGCCGGCGCTTCAGGTCGGCGTCGCCCCAGATCGTCCACTCGTGCATGTGCCGCGGGTTCGCGACCTCGAACGAGTACGCCCCTGCCCGGATCGCCAGCATCGGTCCGGCCACCTCGGCCATCGTGATGTCGTGGATGCGCGGCCCGTGGTTGAGGCCGTAGCAGGTGTGGAGGCGGATCCGCTCGGTCGGGATGTCGCGCAGCGCGTGGTTGACGATCTCGGCGTGCTCGGCCGCGGTGCGCTGCCGCTCCTCGGGCGCGAGCTGCGGGTCGGACAGGATCTCGACGAGCCACGGGTCGTCGATCTGCAGCAGGAACCCGGCGTCGACGATCGCCAGGTACTCCTCGCGCAGCGCCTCGGCGACGGCGGTGTAGTACTCGGTGTCGGTCGCGTAGTACTCGTTGCGCCCGAAGCCCCGGGGTGACGTCGACGGCATGAAGGCCTCGGTGGCGTCGACCCCGACGAGCGCGGCGCGCAGGTTGTCGATATCGGTGCGCAGCTGGTCGTGGCCGGAGTAGGAGACGGGCCCGACGCAGGCGACCGTCACCATCGGCGCCACGGTCTTCGTGTACTTCCCCATGTACTGCTCGTAGTACTCCGGGAACGCGTCGAGCTCGAGGCGCCACGACGGCGGCAGCAGCTTCTCCCCGCTGCTGGGGGAGAAGCCCTCGAGGCGGTCCTGGATGTAGGTCGCGAAGCTGACCTTGCCCATCTCGCCGTCAGTGACGACGTCGAGGCCGACCTCGACCTGCTGGTGCACCACGTCGCGGACGGCCTCGGTGACCTGCTTGGCGAAGCCGGCCTCGTCGTACGGGCGGCCGTGCTCCTTCTCCCGCATGGTGTCGAGCAGCGCCTCCGGGCGGGCGAGGCTGCCGACGTGGGTGGTGAGGATCCGCTCTCCGCTGCGCTGCATGCCCCGACGCTAGGAACGGCTCCGCGTGGGAGACACCGTGACGTTCCCGTGTGCGGCACGCGGGACGTGGTGGAGGCCGCACGAGCCCGCGGGTCCGGCCGAAGATCCCGTCCCGCCGAGCGATGTGCGCGCTGAGCGAGCACATCGCTCGGCGCGTGACGATCTTGCTGCGATGAGGGCCGCACCTCCGTCAACGGCACGCCGGGATCTCAGCCCCGCGCGCCCTCCACGGCCCGGCGGATCGCGATGACGGCCCGGTCCCGTTCGGCGACCAACTCCGCGAACGACCGGTCGGTCGCCGTCCCGGCCACCATCGCGTCCCGCAGCTCGGGCGTCAGCTCCGGGGCGTCCAGGCGCGTCCACGGGGCCTGCAGCGACGGGCCGAAGTGGTCGAGCATGTGCGCCATCCCGCCCTCCCCACCGGCGAGGTGGAACGTGCGGCACGGCCCGTGCACCGGCCAGCGCAGTCCGGGTCCCTCGGTGATCGACGCGTCGATCTGCTCGACCGTCGCCTCCCCGTTGGCCACCATGTGCAGCGCCTCCCGCCACAGCGCCTCCTGCAGCCGGTTCGCGACGAAGCCCGGCACCTCCCGGTCCATCTCGATCACCGACTTGCCGAGCTGCCGGTAGAAGGCCGCGGCCCGCTGCACGACGGCGGGTGCGGTCGCCGCGCCGCCGACCACCTCGACCAGCGGGATCAGGTACGGCGGGTTGAACGGGTGCCCGACGACGAGCCGCGACGGGTCCGCCGCGCGCACCGCCATGTCGGTCATCGGGAACCCCGAGGTCGACGACGCGACGATCGTGTCCGGCCCCGTCGCGGCCGCGAGGTCGGCGAGCAGGGACCGCTTCAGCTCGAGGTCCTCGGGCGCCGACTCCTGCACGAACTCGGCGTCCCGCACGGCCTCGGCGAGCGAACCGGCGACGGTCAACGTGCCCCACGCGTCGTCGGGAAGGCCCAGGGAGTTCAGAGCGGGACGGGCCGCCTCGACGACCGTGCGCAGCCGCGCCTCGGCGTCGGGCGCCGGGTCCCAGGCGACGACGTCGTGGCCGCGCGCCAGGAAGTACGCCGCCCAGCCGCCGCCGATGACACCGGCGCCGATGCAGGCGATCACCGCTGCAGTCCGAAGATCTCGCGCGCCTCGTCGGGCGTGGCGACGGTCGAGCCGAGCGACTCGACGATCGTCACCGCGCGGTCCACGAGCTGCGCGTTCGTCGCTTTGACGCCACGGGAGAGGTAGAGGTTGTCCTCCAGCCCGACGCGGGCGTGGCCGCCGAGCAGGACCGACTGCGCGACCCACGGCAGCTGGTCGCGGCCGAGGGCGAACGAGGTGAACTCGGCGTCGTCGGGAAGCTGGTTGACCATCGCCATCAGCAGGCCGGGGTCGGCCGGGGCGCCGTAGGGCACGCCCATGCAGAGCTGGAACAGGCCGGGGGCGTCGATGAGGCCCTCCTCACGCAGCACCTTCGCGAACCACAGCTGGCCCGAGTCGAACACCTCCAGCTCCGGCTTCACGCCGAGCTCCTGGAACCGCTTCGCGCCCTCGCGCAGCATCGCGGTCGTCGAGACGTAGAGCGCCTGGCCGTCGCCGAAGTTGTAGGACCCGCAGTCGAGGGTCGCGATGTCGGGGAGGAGCTCCTCGACGTGCGGCATCCGGTCGCGCTGGCTGACCAGGTCGGTGCCGTCGACGGGCTTCAGCGGGTCCTCGTCGTCGACCACGAGGTCGCCGCCCATGCCCGCGGTGAGGTTGAGGACGACATCGACGTCGCTCGCCCGGATGAGCCCGGCGGCCTCCCGGTAGAGCGCGACGTCGCGGGACCGGATGCCGGTCTCGGGGTGCCGGACGTGCACGTGGACGACCGCGGCGCCCGCGCGGGCGGCGGCGATGGCGTCGTCGGCGATCTGCTGCGGGGTGACGGGGACGTGCGGGCTCTTCGCGGGGGAGTCGGCGGCGCCGGTGAGCGCGGCGGTGATGACCACCCGGCGGGTTCGGGGACGGCTCATGCGGGGTCCTTCCGGACGACGGACGTGGTGAAGTCGTGCAGCGCGGCGCGCATCTGCGCCGGGGTCGAGGCGCCGGTCATGACGCCGACGCCCAGCCCGTCGACGAGCGCGGTGAGCTGGCGGGCCCGCAGCTCCTGGTCGCCGGCAGTGAACACCCCGGCCTCGGCGCCGGCCTCGAGGGTGAGCAGCACGGTGCGGAACCAGCGGTCCTGGGCGCGGGCGTAGAGCTCGCGGTGCCGGGACCC
This sequence comes from Actinomycetospora sp. CA-084318, assembly GCF_050955885.1. NCBI lineage: Bacteria > Bacillati > Actinomycetota > Actinomycetes > Pseudonocardiales > Pseudonocardiaceae > Actinomycetospora > Actinomycetospora sp. CA-084318. The sequence continues at coordinate 4,001,288 of NZ_CP192098.1, read as the reverse complement.
CGTGACCGCCTCGACCCACACCTGCATCCAGATCGACCACTCCGGCTCGAGCACGGGGCCGTCGGGCATCTGGAGGTCGAGCAGCGTCTCCAGCCGTGCGACCGGGTCGTCGATCCCGGCGAGCGCGGCGGCCTGCCGGTCGTGGGCGAGCTCCACGTCGTGCCGCAGGGCCTCGTCGAGCAGGGCCTCCTTGTCGGCGTAGTGGTAGTGCACCGTCGCGCTGCTGGTGCCGGCCGCCTCGGCGACGTCGGCGATGCGCACCCGGTGGTAGCCGCGGGTGGCGATGAGGGTCCAGGCGGCGTCGAGGATGCGCTTGCGGGCGTCGTCGGGCTCCGGGCGCGGGGTGATGAGGTCGGACGCGGCGGTGACCGGCGCTGCTCCGTCGCCGCGGAGGAGCCACGCGAGGTCGGTGCCGGTGGCGGCGGCGATCCGGTCCAGCTCGTCGGGCGTGAAGCGGCGCCGGCCCGCGAGCGCCTTCGACAGCTTGGTCTCGTCGAGCCCGACCGCCGCCGCGACCCGTCGTCGGGAACCCGCGGCGTCGACGGCCGCGCGGACCCGGTGCCGGACGTCGTCGGTCATGCCGTCGACGGTAGGGCGGACGTTGCCTGAATCGCAAGTCCTGACTGTTCAGTCAGTCGGGTGCTTGCGATCGTGCGGGGAGGTCTCGAGCGCTCTTGTGGTGCGAGGGTTCCCCTCGTGAGACTGCGGGGCGTGGCCTACGCGAACGACGTCGGTGGCATGCACGGGTTCGGGGACCTGCCCGAGGAAGGTCACGGCTTCGAGTCCGTGTGGGAGGCGCAGGTGTTCGCCCTGAACCAGGCGTGCGTGGCGGCGGGCGTCTATACGCTCGACGAGTTCCGGCACACCATGGAGCAGATCCCGCCCGCCGAGTACTACGCGATGCCCTACTACGAGCGGTGGCTCTACGCGGTGGAACGGCTGCTGCCGTGAGGCCCGGCGACCGGGTGCGGGTGCGCGTGCTGAACCCGCCGGGGCACAACCGGGCGCCGTCGTACGTGCGCGGGCGGACCGGGGTCGTGGTGCGGTCGGTGGGGGACGGGCGCTTCCCCGACGAGGCCGCGGCGGTCGGCGCCGACGCGCGGCGCGAGGAGATCTGGACGGTGGCCTTCGCCGCCACCGAGCTGTGGGGTCCGGACGCCGGGCCGAACGACCGTGTGCACGTCGACCTGTTCGAGACCTACCTGGAGCGCGCATGAGCGGGTCCGGCCACCACCGCAACGGCGAGCTGCAGGCCCGGGTGAACGTGCTGCTGGCGCTCGCCGAGGAGCGCGGCATCGTCGACCGCGAGGAGATCGACCGGCGGATCGAGCTGCTCGGGTCGTCGGTGTCGCCGCTGAACGGGGCGCTCATGGTCGTCCGCGCCTGGAACGACGACGGGTACCGCGAGCGGCTGCTCGACGACGCCGGTGGGGCGGCCGCCGAGCTCGGGGTGTCCGGCGGCGGCTACTCCTCGGACATCCGGCTGCACGCGGTGGCGAACACGCCCGAGGTGCACAACGTCGTCGTCTGCACCCTGTGCTCCTGCTACCCGCTGGCGTGGCTCGGGCCGCCGCCCGCCTGGTACAAGTCAGAGGCCTACCGCTCGCGGGTGGTGCGCGACCCCCGCGGCGTGCTCGCGGAGTTCGGGACGACGCTGCCCGACGCGACCGAGGTCCGGGTGTGGGACGCCAGCGCCGAGGCGCGGTACATGGTGGTGCCGATGGCGCCGGACGGGGCCGCGGACCTGTCCGAGGACCGGCAGCTGGACCTCGTCACCCGGGACTGCCTGATCGGCGTGGCGGTGCCCCGCCCCTGAGTGCAAGCAATGCGTCACTGCTTGCACTGGACGCCAGAAAAAGCGGCTCCGTCGGCCGGTCGCCGACGATGCCGCCTTTCCTGTCACTGGGTGCAAGCAGTGACGCATTGCTTGCACCGGGAGGTGCTCTACGACGTCGCGCGCTCCAACGCGACCGAGATCCGCTCCGCGGCCCGACGCACACCCTGGACGAGGGCGGGCTTGCGCGGACCGAGCACCCGGCCCGTCGAGCCCACGACCGACACCGCCGCGACGGCCCGCCGCCGCCCGGAGGTCCCGGTGAGGATCGGCGCCGCGATCGACGACCAGCCCTGGTCGTACTCGTCGCGGCACGTGGCGTAGCCCTGCTCCCGGGTCTGGACGAGCGTCTGCCGCCAGCGGCGCGGGTCGACCACCGTGAACGGCGTCCGGCGCTCCAGGCCCCGCTCGAGGATCGCGATCGTCAGGGACGGGTCGGAGGCCGCGAGGACCCGGCCGATCGACGACGAGTGCGCCGGGTTGCGGTGGTAGTCGGTGCGGAAGCGCAGGCCGGCACCCTCGGTCTCCAGCCGTTCGAGGTAGAGCACGTCGGTGCCCACCGCGACGCCGAGCTGCACGGTCTCGCGCACCGTCTCCCGGAGCTCGCCGAGCACCGGCATCGCGACCTCGCGCAGCAGCAGCCGGTCCACCGCGAGCTGGCCGTACTCGAAGAGCCGCAGCCCGAGGCGGTACCGCCCCGAGCCGGCCTTCTCCAGCAGCCCCCCGGCCGCGAGCGCGGCGAGCATCCGGCACGCGGTGGACTTCGCGATCCCGAGCCGGGCCGCGACCTTCGTCGCCCCGAGCTCGGGGGCGTCGGTGAAGCAGTCGAGGACCGCCACCGCCGTGGACACCGACCGCAGCGGCGAGTCCTCGGCGTCGTCGGGAGGCACCGGCGCCGTGAAGGGCAGGACGGTCATCACGCCTCCCAGTTCGGGAACTCGTCGGGCGGCGGCACGTTCACCTCGGTGACGCGGTTGCGGTAGGAGACGAACGCGGTGCGCCCGCCCTCCCGCATCTTGATCCGGATCTCCTCGGTGTTGAGGGGCTCGCCGGGGTCGTAGCCGTGCGCCCAGGTGGCGAAGGCGCGCATCGGGCCGGAGTGCGTCGCCGCGAGGATCCGCTGGTGGTCGGGCTGTTCGTGCATCAGCCGGTGGAACCCCCGCCAGAACCGCCGGACGCACATCGCGGGCGGCTCGAAGTACATCATCGGGATCGTCAGCCACTCCTGGATCGGGTCGGCCCCGCCCAGCTGGGTCCGGTAGAACCGGTCGATCTCGACGAGCCACCGCGGCCGGTCCCCGATGGCGAGCCGCTCCAGCGTCTCGTTCGTCGCCTGGTACTGCCGGAACGCCGAGGTCACGTCGCGCAGCCCGTCGGGGGTCCACACCCCGAAGTTGCGCAGCTCCGGGATCGGCTCCTTGTCGGTGATCTCCGCGTCGATGCCCCACATCGACAGCCCGTCCTTCGCGCCGCGGAAGAGCTGGTCGGCGGTCTGGCGGGCCCGGTTGGTGTCGGCGCAGACGAGCAGCACCCGGTCCCCGTCCGACCAGCGCCGCGCCAGCTCGTGGCCACGACGGTGCGCCTGCCACGCGCCCATCGGCGTCAGGCCGGCGTCGGTCGAGTACCCCTGGGTGATGCCGTGCCGGATGATCGAGATCTCGCAGACGATCTTCTCCGACGCCTTGCGCTCGACCGGCGCGGCGATCTCCTTGCCACGGCTGGCCTCGGCGAGGGCCGGGGCGAAGCGCTCGCCCTCGTAGGAGACGCTGGTCTCGGTTCCCGACGAGGCCGTGGTCCGTTCGCGGAAGCGGCGCAGGTAGAGCGGCACGCCCTCCTCCGCGGGCGCCTCGGACTCCTGCACCTGCCGGCGGGACCGGTAGCGCGAGAGGTAGTCCGGGGTCTCGTAGCGGTCCACCGACCGCGGGTCGCGGGCCATCAGGAGTGCACCGTGAAGAAGCGCTCGTTGACCTGGCGGTGGTAGTAGAAGATGGCCCGGCCCATCTCCTCCTCGGTCCAGGTGATCGGCTCGAAGTCCGGGTCCACCCAGTAGCCGCCGGTGAACAGCTCGTTCCGGTTGCCGGCGGGGTCGAAGAAGTAGGTGGTGTAGCCGCGGGTCACGCCGTGGCGCGTGGGGGCCACGTCGATGGTCACGCCGTGGTAGGCGAGCGTGTCGGCCGCGTCGCGGATGCCGTTCCAGTCGTCCATCCAGAACGCGAAGTGGTGCAGCGCGCCGTTCGGGCCGGTGATCACGGCGATGTCGTGCGGGGTGTGCGAGTGTTCGAGGAACGTGGCGAGCTGGTGGCCGTCGTTGGCGAGGATCTGCTCGGTGAGGCGGAACTCGAGCAGCTCGGTGAAGAACGCGGTGAACGCCTCCACGTCCTCGGCCATGACGAAGACGTGGTCCAGCCGCGGCGGCGCGATACCGACCAGGTCCTGCGGGCGGGGCGGCGGGTTCTGCATCGGCAGCATGTTCCCGATGCGCTCCGTGCCGTGGGTCAGCTCGACGAGGTGCCCCGACGGCGCCTCGAACCGGATCGCCTCGCCCCAGCCGGGGCCGAGCTCGCGTGCGGCGAACCGCTTCACGGGCACCCCGGCCGCCTCGAGCCTCGTCGTGAAGTGGTCGAGGTCCTCCGGGGCGTGCAGCTTGAACGACATGTGGTCCAGGCCGTGGGTGGGCGCCGAGCGCAGGATCACCGAGTGGTGCTCGCGCTCGTCCCAGCACTTGAGGAAGACGCGCTCGGCGCCGTCGCGCTCGTCGCGCGCGGTCTCGATCAGCCCCAGCACCTCGGTGTAGTAGGCGGTCGCGAGCTCGAGGTCCGGGACGCGGATCTCGACGTGCTGCAGCCGCAGGATGCGGTCGGACGTGGAGTTGTTCGGCATCGGTCGCTCCCTCACGTGTGCATGCGCAGGAAGCGCTGGCTGACGACGTTCTCGTAGTAGAAGAGGCCCTTGCCGAAGTTGTCCTCGGTCCACGTGAGGATCTCGGTGTCGGGGTCGACCCAGTAGCCGCCGGTGAAGACCTCGTTGCGGATCCCGAGCGGGTCGAAGAAGTAGATGGTGTTGCCGCGGGTGACCCCGTGGCGCGTCGGGCCCTGGTCGATCTGCACGCCGTTGTAGGCGAGCGTGTCGGCGGCCTTGCGGATGTGGTCCCAGTCGTCGAGCCAGTAGGCCCAGTGGTGCAGGGCGCCGTTCGGGCCGTTGACGATCGCGATGTCGTGCGGGGAGTTGGTCCGGCCGGCGAGCCAGACGCCGAGCTGGTGGCCGTTGCCGTCGAGGACCTGCTCGGTCATCCGCAGCCCGAGCACGTCGATGAAGAACGTGGCGGCCTCGGCGACCTCCTCGGCGTTGACCAGCATGTGGTCCATGCGCGGGGGCGCGATGCCGGGCAGGTCGGGCGGCGGGGTCGGCGCCGGGTTGTGCTTGCCGAGCAGGTTGCCGGTCTTCTCGATGTCCCAGACCAGTTCCATGATCTGGCCGCTCGGGACCTCGAAACGCAGTGACTCGCCCTGCCCGACCGCCTCGCCGCGACTCACCCGGCTCGTCGGGCACCCGTAGGCCTCGACCTTGTTCTCGAAGTCGGCGAGGTCGTCCTCGGCCTCCACGCGGAAGGTGAAGGAGTCGAGCCCGGTGCGCGGGTTGTAGCGCATCCGCAGGGAGTGGTGGTCCTCCTCGTCCCAGCACTTGAGGTACACCGCGTCCTCGGTGCGCATGACCTGCTGCAGGCCCATGACCTCGGTGTAGTAGGCCGTCGAGAGGTCGAGATCGGGGGTCCGGACGTCGACGTGGGCGAGGCGAAGGATGCCCATGTACACCTCCTGGGTGTGCTTGACGTCACGACGCTAACCGCCCTAGCGTTCCGGGGAGAAGAGGCGGCGTTCCGATCTCCGGAACGCCATCCGGGGACCGACGAGGAGGCGACGTGGCCGACCCGATGGCGATGCGCCGGGCCGTCGCGGGCTACGTCGAGGGCATCCACGCCGCGTACGCCCAGCAGGCGGCGACCTTCCCGCCCGCCGTCCGGGGCCGCATGCCGCTGCTCGCGGCGGGGCGCTTCACCGTCGTCGCCGCCGGCGCCCGGCACCTGCACGTCCTCGCGACCACCGAGCCGCTCGGGCCGCTGCGCGGCGAGGAGGTCGAGTTGCCCGGCTCGCTCGAGGGCCTGGACTGGGTCGTCCGGTTCTACGACCCGGTGGTGCTGCCTGCGCTCGGCCTCATCGACGAGGGGCAGGGGCCCCGTCCCGACGACGTCCGCGGCACGTTGGGCATCTCCACGGTGCTCTACCACCTCGTGACGCAGCCCGGCTCCGGGCTCTCGCCGCACCACGCGGGGCACGTCGGGTCCGGCCTCGCCGCCGGGCACTCCGCCGCGGCCCGGGACTTCGACGCCCTGCGCTCGCGCGCCCGCGGCCGGGAGGTCCTGGTCGACGAGATGCAGGGCGCGGCGACCGCGGGGCTCGCGCGGGCCCAGGTGCTGCTGGCCCGGGCGATCGCACCGCACAACGCCCCCGTCACCGAGGCGGTGGACGCCGCCCTGCGGCCCGGGGCGGCGGTCGATCCCGACGCCGTGCGCCGCGTGCTCGTCACCGCCCTCGGCGGCACCCCGGCCGGTACCGCGGGAGCGGTGTGAATGGACGCGACGCTGCAGTCGGTGACGAACGCCGCGCGCCTGCTCAAGGCGTTCCTGTCCCGGGAGGAGACGCTCGGGGTCTCCGAGCTGGCGCGCCGGCTCGGGCTCGGCAAGTCCGCCGTGCACCGGCTGCTCGCCACCCTCGCGGCCGAGGGCCTCGTGACCCGGGCCGAGAACGGGGGCTACCGCCTCGGGATGGTGATGTTCGAGCTGGGCGAGGCCGTGCGCTCGCACATGGACCTGCACGCCGCCGCCGGACCGGTGCTCGTCGAGCTGCGGGCGCAGACGGGGGAGTCGTCGCAGGTCGGCGTGCTCGACGGCGACGAGGTCGTCTACGTCGACCGCCTGGAGAGCACGCACTCGCTGCGGCTGTTCCACGAGACCGGGCGCCGCGTGCCGCTGCACTGCACCAGCTCGGGGAAGGTGCTGCTGGCGGCGATGCCCGCCGAGCGGCAGGAGGCAATCATCGGGCGCGGTTTCCCCGCCCTCACCCCGAACACGATCGTCGCGCCGGACGCGGTCCGCGCCGAGCTCGCCGTGGTCGCGCGGCGGGGCTGGGCGGAGGCGATCGACGAGCGCGAGATCGGCGTCGCCTCGCTCGCCGCCCCGGTGCGCGGGCCGGGCGGGGACGTCGTGGCCGCGATCAGCGTCGGCGCCCCGGCCACGCGCTTCCTCGCGCTCCCGCGCGAGCAGCTGGTCCAGTGGGTGGTGGAGGCCGGGGAGGCCGTGTCACGGCGGCTCGGGTGGAGCCCCGAGAGCCCAGCAACGTCGTCGTCCGGAAGGATCGAGGAACCCGTCCATGCCCGTGTCTGACCCGGAGGCCAAGGCGCGCGCGCTCTACGAGGCGCGGCGCACGCGGACCCCGATCCCGCCGTTCACCGACGACGATCCGTCGCTCGGGATGGCCGACGGCTACGCGATCCAGCGGGAACTCGTGCCGCTGCTGCTCGCCGACGGTGACCGGGTCGTCGGCTACAAGGTGGGGCTCACGTCCACGGCCATGCAGCGGATGGTCGGGGTCGACACGCCCGACCACGGCCCGGTGCTCGCCTCGACGGTCTACCGCGACGGCGACGTGCTCTCGCTGGCGGACTTCATCGCCCCGAAGGTCGAGGCCGAGATCGTCTTCGTGATGGGGGAGCGGCTGGCGGGGCCGGGCGTCGGCCCGACGGACGCGGCCCGCGCGGTCGCCGGCGCGGCGGCGGCCATGGAGATCGTCGACTCCCGCATCGCCGACTGGCGCATCAAGCTCGCCGACACGGTCGCCGACCTCGCCTCGAACGGCGCGGTGGCCGTGTCGTCGCGGCTGGTGCCGCTCGAGGGGCTGGACACGCGGCTCGTCGGGATGACGCTGACCCGCAACGGCCAGCTGCTCGACACCGGCGCCGGAGCCGCGGCGCTCGGCGACCCGCTCGCGGTGGTGGCCTGGCTCGCGAACGTGCTCGGCGAGCACGGCGTGGCGCTGGAACCTGGCCACCTGATCATGACCGGCGCGCTGCACGCGGCGGTCCCGATGGCGGCGGGTGAGGTGTACCGGGCGGAGTTCGACCGCCTCGGTCCGATCAGCATCAGGGTGGCCCCGTGAACCACGAGGAACTGGCGGCTCGGCTGTCGAAGGCGGTCGCGGAGCGCACGGCCATCGAGCCGCTCACCGACGAGTATCCCGACCTCGACCTGGAGGGCGGCTACGCCGTGCAGCGGGTGCTGCGCGACCAGGCGGGCCCGCTCGCCGGGTGGAAGCTCGGCGTGACGTCGCGGGCGAAGCAGGCGCAGGTCGGGGTGTCGGCCCCGGTGTGCGGCTTCCTCCCCGCCGCGGCCGCGCTCGACCTCGGCGAGCCACTGGCGGCCGGCGAGCTGATCCAGCCGCGTGCCGAGCCGGAGATCGTGTTCGTCCTGGGCCGCGACCTGCACGGCGCGCACTGCACCGCGGTCGACGTGCTGTCCGCGACCTCGGGGCTGGCGGTCGGCATCGAGGTGCTCGACTCCCGGTTCCGCGACTACCGCTTCACCATGGCCGACGTCGTCGCCGACAACACCTCCGCGTCCCGGTACGTGGTCGGCACCCCAGTGCCGCCCGCCGGGATCGACGTCCGCCTGGTGGGCGTCGTGCTGGAGAAGAACGGCGAGCTCGTCGCGACGGCCTCGGGCGCCGCGTCGCTGGGCCACCCCGCGGCCGCGGTCGCCTGGCTCGTGCGGCGCCTCGCACTCTCCGGCGAAGGGCTCCGCGCGGGCGAGGTCGTGCTCTCCGGCGGGCTCACCGCCGCCACGCCCGTCGCGCCCGGCGACGTGGTGACCGTGTCGATCGACCGGCTCGGCACCGTCGAGATGCCCGTCGCCTAGGAGGAACCGTGCCCCTCGTCCAGATCACCCTCGCCCGCGGGCGCACCCCCGAGCAGCTCGCCGCGCTCGGGGAGAAGGTGACGGCCGCCGTGTCGGAGGCCGTCGGCGCGCCGGCGGGCAACGTCCGCGTCGTCGTCACCGAGTGCGAGCCCGAGCACTGGTTCGTCGGCGGTGAGTCGCTGGCCGAGCTGCGGGCGTCCGGGCGGCGGTAGGGCGACTGGAGCGACGGGAGGGCAGGGCTGATGTGGGTCGCTCTCGGCGATCCCGGGGGCCGCACCGCGTGGACGGTCGCGAGCCCGGACGGCCGGGAGTTCGCGGTGTTCGTGCCCGACGACGGGGCGGTGCGGGTGACCGACGCCGGTTGCCCGCACCGGGGCGGGCCGATGGTGGAGGGCCGGATCCGTGACGGCGAGGTCCGCTGCCCGTGGCACTGGTACCGCTTCGACCTCGACACCGGGGCGTGCCACACCACGGACCAGCACCGGCTCGGCGTGTACCCCGTGGTCGAGCGCGACGGTGCACGGTTCGCCGACGTGGGCGAGCCGCCCCCCGCGCTGTCCTGGTCGGAGCGTCTGCGGTCGCACGCGCGGGGGGAGTGACCGCTCGCGCTCTACCTAGATAGACTTCTCGGGTGACCGGGCCCAGGATGACCCCGCAGACCGCGGCGGTCCTGGGTGCCCTGCTCGACCGCGAACGGGCCTGGGGCTTCGAGATCGGACGCGCGACCGGCCTGAAGGCGGGCACGATCTACCCGATCCTCGCCCGTCTCGTCGCCGCCGGGTGGGTGGAGGACGTCTGGGAGGACCCGGAGGTCGGGCGGGCCGAGGGCCGCCCCCCGCGCCGGTACTACCGGTTGACGACGACGGGTCGGGCCCGGGCCGTCCACGCGACGGCGGCGGGACCGGCGGCACCGGGCGCGGTCGGCGACGCCCTGCCGGGGGCCTCCTCGTGAGCGCCGCGCGCCCACGCCTCTGGCTCGCGCCGTTCGTCCTGGTGACGGTGGCGCTGGTGCTCGCGCCGCGGGTGACCGACCCGGCGCTGGCCCGGGCGTGGGGTGTGCTGGCGTCGTTCCTGGTGGCCTCGGCCCTGCTGACGCTGGGCACCGCCCTGCGGGCGCCGCACCTCGACCGGCGGGCGCTGGCGCGGCTCGGCGGTCTGCTGCCGCCCGGCGCCCGCGAGGACTGGCGGGCGGAGATGGCCGCGGTGCTCGACGCGGTCGGCGACGGCCCCGGGCGCCGACGCGAGGTCCTCGGCTACCTCGTCGCGCTGCCCGCGACGCTCGTGTGCTGCTGGCGGCTGCACCGGTCGTCGCCGTGAGGCTGCACGGTGTCCGCCACCGTCATCGGGGCACGGGCTGGGTGCTCGACGGGGTCGACCTGCGGACGGTGCCGGGACGGCCCGTCGTCGTGACCGGGGGCAACGGCACCGGCAAGTCGACCCTGCTGCGGATCGCGGCCGGGGTGCTGCGGCCCACCGCGGGCGTCGTCGCGGGCCGACCGGCCGTCGTCGGTCTCCTGCCGACCCCGTTCCCGACGACGCGGCTCTCCGTCCGGCGCCTCCTGCACCACCTCGACGCCGTCCACGGTCTGCGGCGCGGGGCCGCCCTGGACGTCCTCGACCACCTCGGCGTCGACGACGACCTCGACGGCCCGGTCGACGGGCTCTCGGCGGGCACCCGGACGAAGGTGGGGCTGGCCCAGGCGCTGGCCGTCCACCGTGGTCTCGTGGTGCTCGACGAGCCCTGGACGGCGCTCGACGACGAGGCGGCGGACGCCGTGGGCGCCCTGCTCGCGGCCCCGGCGCCCCGGGAGGTCCTCGTCGCGGACCACTCCGGCCGGGCCGCGGCCCTGCCCGGCGCCGTGGTGCACCGGCTCGCGGACGGGACGCTCACCCGGGTCGTGCCCCGACCGGTCGGGCGGACCCGGATCGCGGTGTCGTGCGACGGCCGTACCGCCGCCGCCCTGCCTCCGGTCACCACCCGCCGCCACGAGGGCGACGTCCTCGTCGTCACCGTCCCGGCCCCCGACGTCGACCGCTGGCTCGCGTCGGCCCTCGCCGCGGGGTGCTCGGTGGTGGACGTGACGCGCCTGCCGGAGCGCACCGCGTGATCGCGGGCGACGTCCGGCGGCTCCGGGCCCTGGCCGCGCTCCGTCTCGCGGAGATCGTCGGGGGCCAGCGCTGCCTCGTGCCGATGGTGCTCTTCGCGGTGCTGGTGGTCGTGCTCGTGGTGAACGACCCGTCGCCCGCGCCGGGGCCGTGGCCGGTCACGGCCCCGGCGCTCTGCGCGGCGAGCGCCTGGCTCACGGTCGCGGCGACGGGGACGGGGGAGCTCCGCCCGGTCGCGGCGGCCGCCGTGGGCGGTCCGGGGCGGTGGGTCGCGGCGACGGTCGTCGCCGCGACGGTACTCGCGCTCGGGCCGGTGCTGCTCGCCGTCGGACTCCCGGCGGTCCTGCACGGGGGCTTCCCGCCGGCGACGGTCGGCGGTGCCGTGCTCGCGCACGTCACGGCAGCGGTGGCGGGGACCGCGGTCGGGCTGGTGTGTGCGCCGCCGGTGGTCCCGCGCCCCGGAGCGAGCGCGGCGGCGGCGTTCGTCGTGGTGGTCGGTGTCGCGACCACGCCCTGGCTGCCGCCGGTGGGGACGACGGTGCGGGCGGTGGACGCGGGCGGTGTCCGACCGGTGGACCTCGTCGTGGCCGTCCTCCTGCTGGTCGCGGCGGGGACCGTGTGGTGGGTCGTGGCGCGACGCCGCGGGTGAGGGCCGCGTAAGCGGAAGCGTGCTCCCGTTTGCGGTGTTACGGTCGGTGGTGCCGCCGTCGTGAGGAGTCACCACCGTGTCCGTCGAGGCCAGCGAACTGCCCCTGCACGTCCAACGCGACCAGTTCGACCCGCCCGCGGAGATCAGCGCGCTGCGCGACCGACCCGGGCTGGAGCGCGTGCACGACTCGCTCGGCCGCGAGGCGTGGCTGGTCACCCGCTACGACGAGGCCCGCGAGGTGCTGGGCGACGCCACCCGGTTCTCCAACCAGCGGGTGCCCGTGGTGCCGATGCCGGGGATCGACCCCGAGCAGATGCGGGCCGGGCAGCTGCTGGCCCTCGACCCGCCGGAGCACACGCGCCTGCGCCGCCTGCTGACCGGCGAGTTCACCGTCAAGCGGATCAAGCGGCTGCAGCCGCGCGTGCAGGAGATCGTGGACGAGCACCTGGACGCCATGGCGGCCGCCGGGCCGCCCGCCGACCTCGTCACCGACTTCGCGCTGCCGATCCCGAGCCTCGTCATCTGTGAGCTGCTCGGGGTGCCCTACGACGACCGCGACGACTTCCAGCGGCGCGCCTCCCAGCAGATCGACCTGACGCTGCCGATGGCCGAGCGCGGGAAGGTCGCCCTCGAGTCGCGGGAGTACATGGGCGGCCTGGTCGACCGGGCGGTGGCCGACCCGGGCGACGACCTGCTGGGCATGCTGGTGCGCGAGCACCGCGACGACGTGACCCGCGACGAGCTGATCGGCATCGCCTCGCTGCTGCTCATCGCGGGCCACGAGACCACGGCGAACATGCTGGCGCTGGGCACGCTCGCGCTGCTGCGCCACCCCGACCAGGCCGCGGTCCTGCGCGACGACCCGGAGGCCGTCGCCCCGGCCGTCGAGGAGCTGATGCGGTTCCTGTCGATCGTGCACGCGGCGGTGCCGCGGGTCGCGATCGACGACACCGAGGTGGGCGGTCAGCCGATCGCGGCGGACGACATGGTGCTCGTCCAGCTCGCGGCCGCCGACCGGGACCGGGCGCTCGCCGAGGACCCCGACCACCTCGACGTCGGCCGCGCCGCCGCCCCGCACGTCGCGTTCGGGCACGGCGTGCACCACTGCCTGGGCGCGCCGCTGGCCCGGATGGAGATGGCGACGGCCTTCCCCGCGCTGCTGCGCCGGTTCCCGACGCTGGCCCCGGTGACCGACCTCGCCCGGGCCGACTTCCGCGAGGGCACGTTCATCTACGGCATGCGGAGCCTGCCGCTCACCTGGTGAGCCCGACCCCGCACGGCGGCCGTCGTCGTGATCGGGGAGGGTGCGTGCCGTGCACCTGGCGACGTTCAACCTGTTGCACGGCCGCTCCCCAGCCGACGGCGTCGTCGACCCCGCCCGGCTGCGCGCGGCGGTCGCCGCCCTCGACGTCGACGTGCTCGCGCTGCAGGAGGTCGACCGGGGGCAGGACCGCAGCGGCCACGTCGACCAGACGTCGCTGGTGGCGGGCGCGCTCGGGGCCGTCGACGCCCGGTTCGTGCCGGCGCTCGTCGGCACGCCGGGGCAGTCCTGGCGCCCGGCCGAGGTGGGGGACGCCGACGCCGAGCCGACCTACGGCGTGGGCCTGGTCAGCCGGCTCCCCGTGGCGCGCTGGCGCCGGATCGCGCTCGGGTCCTCCCCGGCGCGGCTGCCGCTCCTGATCGACGCCCGGCGTCCCGCCCTCGTGCGCGACGAGCCCCGGGTCGCCGTGGCCGCCGAGCTCGCCGGGACGGGCCCGGTCGGCACGGTGGTGGCCACGCACCTGTCGTTCGCCCCGGGGGTGAACGTGGTGCAGCTCCTGCGCCTGGCCCGTGCGCTGCGCGACGCCCGGCCGCCCGTCGTCCTGCTCGGGGACCTCAACCTCCCGGGTCCGGTGCCGCCGGCGGTGCTGCCGGACTGGCGGTCGCTGGCGCGGGCCGCGACCTTCCCGGCCGAGGACCCCCGGGTGCAGCTCGACCACGTGCTCGCGCGGGACGCGGACGCGCTGGAGGTCGTCCGCGCCGAGGCCGTGCCGTCGGCGGTCTCGGACCACCGGGCCCTGGTGGTCGAGGTGGTCAGGGCACGACCGTGACCGGCCACTTCCCGGCCTTGATCAGCCGCCCGGCGAGGGAGCCGACGAAGCGGTGGCCGGCCTTCATCGAGGCGCCGACCACGACGGCGTCGGCCCGCAGCTCGTCGGCGGCGCGCACGATCTCGATGTAGGGGTCGCCGTGCACGGCGATCAGCCGCGCCTCCATCTCGATCCGCCGGAGGTACTCCTTCGCCTGCTCGTGCAGGTCGCTGGCCAGCTCCTGGGCCGACTCCGCGAGCACCGTGACCGCGTCGGCGGACATCCCCGAGAGCGCCGGCGTCGTCGTCACCGTGATGACGACGAGCTCGGAGCGCTGCCTGCGTGCCAGACCGACCGCATAGGCCCCCGCCCGCAGGGACGTCGTCGACCCGTCGACGGCGGCGAGGATCAGCGACGGGCCGTCGGTGCCGAGCTCGAACTGACTCACGGCGCCCATCCTGCCCCTCACCGGGGGCTCAGTGCTCGGGTTCGTGCCCCTGCGCGGTCGCCCCCGTCGTCGTGACCTCGCCGGTCCAGCCGCAGCCCGCGCACCAGCAGTAGAAGCGGCGCTCGTCGCCCTCCCAGAACTCGCTCGCCAGCTCGAGGGTCGCCGCGCACGCCGGGCAGTACCGCGGCTGGTCGCGGCGGTGGGCCTCGGCGTCGGCGGCGAACCGGCGGTCGGGGACGGTCACCGCGGGACGAGCCCGGAGTCGACCTGGGCCTCGGTGCCCGGCTCGAGGGTCGCGGTGCCGATGCCGCCCGCGGGCGTGACGGAGTCGCGGCCGGCGGCCTTGTCCTTGCCCACCTGCTCGGCGGCCGAGAGGTGCACCTTGCGGATGGTGTCGAGCATCGGGGAGAACCGGGTGGACCCCATGTCACAGAAGTCGAGCGCGAACTGGGCGCCGCCGGCGTGGAACTTGTCCTTCTCGCACGGCAGGTCGATGCGCTCGTGCGGCTCGCGGACGGTGCCGAGCGGGTCCTCGCCGTTCTCCACCGCCGCCATCTGCTGCTTGAACATCTTGCGCAGCATCGACACCCCGATGTCCGACCGGCCCAGGTGCTCGGTGGTGCGGTCGGTGATCGGCCCCTGCGTCGCCCAGGCCATGATGTCCTGGCCCTCGACGTAGTTGACGACGTGCCGGCCCTCGTCGTCGAACACGGGAATCCGGTAGTCCGGGATCGCCGGCTGCTCGATCGGCTCGTAGCCCTCGGGCGCGTGGACGGTGTAGAGCATGAACCGCGTCGTGGTGCGGTTGATCGGCACCCGGATCTGCATCTGGTGGATGCCGCCGCCGCCGACGCGCATGTTGTACGGGAAGACCAGCGGGTGGCCGACCTTCCAGTCGTCGTTGTCCTCGCTGGCGCCGGAGAGGATGCGGCGCTTGATGATCCCGTACTCGAAGGCGTCGAAGCCGATGCGCTGGTGGCGCTTGCCGAACGACGCCGGGGCCGTGAACCCCTCGTGCGCGCCGATGAACTCGAAGTAGCGGCCGTGCAGGTGCTCGACGTGGTGCGGGTCGACCGCGTTCTCCATGATCTGCACGTAGTTGCACGGGACGTCGGCCCAGCCGATGTCGCGGAACCCGTCCATCACGTAGACGTCGAAGCGGGGGAGCAGCGGTGCCGGGCCGGGCCCGACGTAGGCCCACACCAGCCCGCCCAGCTCCTCGACCTTGCCGGCGGTGGCCCGCACCCGGCCCTGGAAGTTCGTGTTGTCCTTCTCGGCGGGCTGGTCGACGCACGCGCCCTCGGGGTCGAACTTCCAGCCGTGGTACGGGCAGCGCAGCCCCTCGCCCTCGACGACGCCGTAGGCCATCGACGCCTTCCGGTGCGGGCACGGCTCCGGGATGATCCCGTAGCGGCCCGACGGCGAGCGCCACAGCGCGAAGAACTCGCCCAGCAGCTCCACCCGCTTGACCGGGAACTCCGCCATCTCGCGCGCGAACGCCACCGGGTACCAGTAGCGCCGCAGGACCTCGCCCATGCGGGTCCCGGGTTCGACGGCGGTGAGTTCGTCGTTCTGCTCGGCGGTCAGCACGGCGGCCTCCAGGCGGTGTCGTGGCGGTGTCGTGGTGGTGCCCGTCACGGTAGGGAGCGCCCGGTGGTGGGCGGAAGCGCGCTGTGCCGCAGCGCGGGACACGGGCCGCTCCCGAGGTGCACGTCAGGCAGCCCCGGCGGCCCGGCGGGCTGTCCGACGTCGACCTCGCGAACGTGTGACCCGCTGCTCCGTCCGCGAGATTCACGTCAGGCAGGCCAGGCGGCCCGGCGGGCTGCCTGGCGTCACCCTCGCGGGCGGAGGAGCGGGCAGGGGAGCGGCGCCCTCAGTGCTCGCCGCGGTTCAGCCGGGTCAGCATCCGGTTGTAGGCGGCGAGGGCCTCGTCGTCGTCGTCGAGGTCCGCGGCCCGGTCCGTAGGGGTAGCCCCGGTCTGCTCGGCGAACGCGTCCCGCCGCGCCGACTCCAGCCACGGCCCGAAGTCGACCTTGGCCGACGCGTCCGTGACCCACAGGCGCCCGAGCAGCACCATGATCACCATCATCAGGCCGTCGCCCACGACCCACATGAGCGCGCCCCCGAGGTGCACGCCCTCGAGGTCGTAGGAGGGGAACATCGTCGCGGGCGCCTGCATCAGCACGACCCCGACGAGGGTGTCCACCCCCATCGCGAGCGCCATGAGCACGTAGCGCACGAAGTAGGCCGGACGGTTCGGCAGCAGGTCGACGCCGATCGCGACGTGGAAGAACAGGATCCCGGCGACCAGGTAGAGCGCCTGCTCGGCGTGGTGCAGCGCCATGGACGCCGCCATCGCCTCCATGAACCCCGTCAGGTGGGTCAGCACGATGACCAGCGCGTAGACCACCAGCACGGTGCCCGGGAAGAAGAGCGCCCGGGACGCCCGCGAGTCCAGGGCCGCGTCGAACCGGGCGCCCGCGCGCTCCGGCAACGCCGAGCGCAGCAGCTCCAGCGGGTGCGCCGCGACCCAGAACGCCGGCACGACCATGATCAGCGCCAGGTGCATGACCATGTGCACCGCGAACGCCTGGTGCCCGAACACGGCGATCCCGGAGTTCCAGGTGACCACCGCCGCGGCGATCGCGGCCAGGAAGGACACCGTCCGCCGTACCGGCCACGCCCCGTGCCGGCGCGCGGCGGCCAGGTAGAGCCCCGTCAGCACCAGGAGCACCGCGTTCACACCCCAGGCGGGCGACCACGTGGTGATCACGTCCGCCCACGCCGGACCCGGGGTCGGCCCCAGTGGCATCTGCACGCAACCATTTTGCGCCCCTCCCGGGACGGGAGCAGGATGCGGCTCCGTGCGCGGGTACGGGTTCGTCGCGGTCGGTGGTCCGGAGCAGCAGGCGTGGATCGAGGTGGACGAGCCGACCGCGGGGCCGGGCGAGCTCCTCGTCGCGGTCCGGGCGGCCGGGGTGAACCCGGGGGACTGGAAGGTCCGCGACGGGTCCTACGGCATCAGCGGGCCGGCCGTGCTGGGGCGCGAGGTCGCCGGCGCCGTCCTCGAGGTCGGCGCCGGGGTGACCGGTTTCGGCGTGGGCGACGAGGTCTTCGGCGGCTGTCCGGACATGCAGGGCGGGTGGGCGCCGCGGGCCCGGGTGACGGCGGGCTTCGCCGCGCAGCGTCCCACGGCCGTCAGCCCGGAGGACGCGTCCGCCCTCCCGGTGGCCGCCGGCACCGCGTGGGACGCGCTCGAGCAGCTCGACCTCGCGGCCGGGAGCACGCTGCTGGTCAACGGTGGGGGCGGGGGCGTCGGCATCCCAATGATCCAGCTCGCCGCCGCCCGCGGCCTCCGTGTCGTGACGACGGCGAGCCCCGGCAAGCACGCGATGCTCAGCGGCTTCGGGGCCACGCCGGTCGCGTACGGCGACGGCGTGGTCGACCGGCTCCGCGAGGTCGCCCCGGACGGCGTGGACGGCGTGTTCGACCTCGTGGGCGGGGACGCCCTGCGCACCGTCGCCCCGCTGCTGACCGACCCGTCGAAGCTGATCTCGGTGGCCGACTACGGCCTGTCGACCGAGCTCGGCGGGCAGCAGATCGTGCGTGACCGCAGCACCGCCGTGCTCGAGCGCCTCGTCGGGCTGGTCGCCGACGGCACGCTCGACCCGCACGTCACCGACGTCCGGCCGATCGACGAGGTCGAGACCGCCCTCGCGCTGGTCGAGAGCGGCCACGCGACCGGCAAGGTGATCGTCACCGTCGGCTGACGAAGCGTCGTTCCTGCCGCTGGACGCCAGGAACGACGCTTCGCTGCCGTGACTAGGTGGGGAGGGCCGACATCGACTGCCACTCCTGCCAGGTGAGCGACCAGTCGTAGATGTCGGTGCGCGGCATCGGCACCGGGCTGCCCGTCACCTCCACCGGGTCGCCGAACATCGCCGTGTCGAAGTACGCCTCCGCGTCCTTCGTCGACAGGTTCACGCAGCCGTGGGTGACGTTCTCGTTGCCCTGCGCGCTGGTCGACAGCGGGTTCGCGTGGATGAACTCGCCGTTGTTCGAGATCCGGACCGCCCACTTCTCCGGCACGTTGAAGTAGCCGTACTCGGGGTTGGTCATGAGCTTCGTGGCCTCCTTGCTCATGACCACGTGCACCCCGTTGGTGGTGTTGCGGTTCGGGTCCGACCCGAGCCCGTAGCTCGCCGGGACCGTCATCACCGTCTGCCCGTCGCGCACCACGACCATCTGGAACGAGTTGACGTCGGCCTTGACGATCTGCGAGCGCCCGATCGTGAAGTGCGAGGTGACGTTCGCGGTGCCCCACGTGCCGCCGCCGACGTCGACCCCGACGAGGTTCGCCGCCACGTCGACCACCGTGCCCGGCTTCCAGTACTCCTTCGGCCGCCAGTGCGCGCGCGAGGCCTGCTCGGCGTCGGGCAGCCACGCCCAGGAGCCCTCGGTGGGGACCGACGTGCGGACCTGCAGCGCCCGCTGCGCGGCGGCCTTGTCGGTGACCTCGCCGTTGAACTGCACGATGATGGGCGCGCCCACGCCCACCGTCGCGTCGTCCGCGATGTTGATGTTCGCCGCGATCTTCCGTTGCGGCGTGACCGTGCTGAAGGAGCCGGAGACCGGCGTCGGCGCGCCCGCCGCGTCGACCGCGACGCCCTTCCACGTGTAGGTGGTGCCGTAGGCGAGGGTCCCGGTGGAGGTCCACCCGTCGGCCGTCGGCCGTCCGGGCACCGCCTTGCCGTCGGCGCCCATCAGGGCGACGTCGGTGAGCCGGCCCTGCGCCACCGTCACGACGGCCGGCGCGGCCGGCGCCACGTCCGTCGCCCCGTTCGCCGGGCTCAGCGTGACCTGGGCCGTCGGCGCCGCCGGGGCCTCCGACCCCACCTGCGCCGAGGCGCCGGTCGTCGGGCCCGAGGCCCGCTCCACCGTGCCCCACACCGTGATCGCGGCCAGCGCCACCGCGAACGTCACCATCAGCCCGAGCACCGCGCGCCCGAGTGCCATGCCAAACCCCCAGCCGTTCCCCGCGTGCCCCCGCCGGCACGCCGTAGATACGGACGCCCGCGGGGGCGTCCGGTTCCACCATCGTGCACCGGGGGACCGACGGTCACCGGGTGCCACCCCGGTGACCGCGGCGACACGACGCGCCCGACGGGCTACCGGCCCGGGATCGGCTTCCCGGAGAACAGGTACTTCTGGGCGAGGGCGACCGGGTCGTAGGCGGGAGCCGCGGCCGTCGCGGGCTCGACGGTGGTGACCGGCCGGGTCTGCACGATGCACACCGGATCCCCGGCCCGGCGGTGCCGGCCGATGACCCACTCCACGTCCACCGGGTGGCCGTAGTGCTCCTCGATCGAGGTCACCGCGGCGCTGATCGCGGCGACCTGCTCGTCGTCGAGGACCCGGCGGTCCGCGAGCTTCGCCGGCATGTCGATCTCGGTGACGGCGCCGACGGCGAAGTCGAACGCCGACACCACCTTCTTGTGGGCGACGTCGTAGCGCAGCAGTCGCCCGTCGGCCTTGCCGACCTCGACGTGGTCGGGGTCGACCAGGCCCTGCACGATCGCCTCGCCCCAGCCCCAGCTGGTCTCGATCACGATGCGGTCCCGCTTGCCGGTCACCGGGTGCACCGAGAAGGCGACCCCGGAGGCGCGGGCGTGGATGAGCTCGATGACGCCGACCGCGATGGGCATCTCGTGGTGGCTGATGCCGCGCCGCAGCCGGTAGGCGAGGGCCCGCGCCGTGAACAGCGAGCCCCAGCACCGGCGGACCGAGTCGACGACCCGCTCGATGCCGGAGACCCCGAGGTAGGTGTCGAAGATGCCGGCGAAGGAGGCGTCGGCGGCGTCCTCCCCGGTGGCCGAGGACCGGACGGCCACCGGCACGTTCACGTCGACGCAGCGCAGGCACAGTTCCTCGTAGGCCTCGGTGAGCCGCGCGGTGAGCGCCTCGGACACCGGGGTCGTGACGAACAGCTGCCGGACGGTGGCGGACGCGGCCTCCACCGCCCCGTCGTCGGGATCGGGCCCGAGGCCGGCCAGCACGGCGTCGATGCGGCCGTCCAGGCCGGACTCGGCGCAGTGGCGGCGGTAGGCCTCGACGGTGACCGCGAACCCCTGGGGCACCTGCACCCCGGAGGCCAGCAGCTCCGCCAGCCGGCCCATCTTCGCGCCGCCGCACGCGATCGCCTCCGCCGGCGCGACCTCGTCGAGCCAGGCGATCGCCTCGCAGCTGTGCCGTTCGGTCCCCACGGACCCCGGATCGTTCATGGCCGCCACCTCCGCCGTCCCCGACACCACCGTCATGCGTTGGCCCCCTCCACCGCCGGCGTCGCCACGTCGTCGGCCCGCGTCAGCACGGTGACGGTGCCCGTGGTGCCGTTCACCTCGACCTCGTCGCCGTCGTTGATCGACAGCGTCGCCACGCCGGTCGCGGTGACCGTGGGGACGCCGTACTCCCGGCCGACGATCGCGGCGTGCGAGAGCATCCCGCCGCCGTCGCAGACCGCGCCGGCGATCTTGCCGAACGCGGGGGTCCAGTTCGGCGAGGTCGACTCGCACACCAGGATCGAGCCGGGCTCGAGGCGGTGCAGCTCGTCGGAGGACTGCAGCACGCGGGCGATGCCGCGCGCGGTGCCCTTCGCCGCGGCCACGCCGGTGATCGTCGTCTGCGCGGCGGCGTCGGGGTTCTGCACCGCCCGGATCGAGTTCGGGTTCAGCCCGAAGATCTCGATGAGGATCGGGTCCTCGACGGCCTCCGGGATCGTCCCGAGCACCTTCGGCATCTCGCCGCGCCGGTCGTGCCACTCGTCGAAGTACTGGCGTCGGGCCTCGACGAGCGAGCGCAGCCCGGCGTCGTAGGGCTTCTCGCCGGTGGCGACGTCCATCAGCTCGGGCCAGAAGAGGTACAGCATGTCGTCGTGCCGCTCGGCCTTGACCCGCTGCGCGAGCTCCTGGCAGCCCCACCGCAGTGGCAGCATGACCTTGAGGTCGATGTAGTAGTTGTGGTCGTCCTGCCACCAGGGGAAGTTCGCCTCCTGGTTGGAGGCGAGCCCGGCGTCGAAGACGGCCTGCTCCTCGCGGGTCAGCCCCGCGCGGGCGTTGTCGATGGCCTCTTCGCGCTCGGCGAGGGCGTTGCGCGCGGCGGCCTCGAAGTCGTGCTGGTCGCGGCGCTGCAGGAAGGTCTTCACGAGGTCCAGCGGGATCGTGTTGTCCTCGATCCAGCTCGGCACGCCGACGTCGCAGGTCGCCTCCGCGCGCCAGCCGTAGGTCTGCAGGAACGCGTCGAACTCGGTCAGCCAGACCGACGCCGCCCCGCCCTGACGCCCGAGGGCGGCACGGAGCTGCGAGCCGGTGTGGGCCTCGAACACCGGCTCGAGCCCGGCCGCGCGGGCCTTCATCGCCAGCCCGTAGAGCAGGCGGTCGGTCTCCATGATCTTGGTGTCCTCGCCCTGGAGGAACTTGCCGATCTCGTTGGGGTCGATCCCCATGTCCGCGCACGCCCCGTAGAAGCCGAGGAAGTTCGCGAGCAGCGGGTACATGACGCCGAAGTGGATCTCCATCGACCGCTTGTGGTAGCGGCGGCCCTTGACCAGCAGCTCGGGGAGCTCGTCGCCGCGGGCCTGCGTGAAGTCGACGCCGCGGAAGTACGACCAGGTCCGCTCCAGCTCGTCGCGCCCGCCCTCCCAGATGGGTCGGTAGTTCTGCAGGAAGTGGGGGAGGTTGGTGGCGATGCGGCCGGCGCGCGCCTCGATCTCGCGGGGGTCGGTCTCGGGCAGGGCGCTGCCGTAGAGGTGGGTGCCGGCGAACCGCGCGCTGACCCCGCGGCCCGGGGGCAGCGGCAGGGATTCGGCGGCGTGCTGGGTGCCCCAGCAGTAGCCGTCGCCGCTCCAGAGGGTCGCGCCGAGCGGGGTGAGCCCACGCGACCAGTGGAAGTCGAGGAACCAGAACTGGTTCTCGTCACCGGGCTTGAACGGGCCGGCCGGGTCGACGATCCAGGGCATGTCGAAGTACTCCGGCTTGTAGCCGGGGTACCACTCGCCCGTGCTGTAGGCGTCAACCGGGACGACGTTGGCCATCGGTTCCTCCTCGAAGAGATCGAGCCGACCGTGATCCAACCTCAAGAGTGACGCAAGCAACACGTTCCCGGGGACGGAACGTTGCGGGGGCGCGAACGGCGACGGTCACAGCCCGCCACCGCAGCCCCTACGGTCGGTCCGATGAGGGCACTGCTGCTCGACATCGGGGGCGTCCTGCTCACCTCGGGCCACGAGCGCATGGCGACGCTCGCGGCCCCGCCGGAGTTCACCGAGGTGCGCGGCGTGCTCGGTCCGCGGCCCGACCCGGCCTGGGACGACGTGCTCGCCGGCCGGGACCGCGAACGCGCCTACTGGGCGGCCCGCGCCGCGGAGTACGGCGAGCTGACCGGGGGCTCCGGCACGGTGCCGGAGCTGATGGACGCGCTGTACGCGGACGACGAGCCGTTCCGACCCGAGGTGATCGCGCTGATGGACGACGCGCACGCCGCCGGCCTCGCCGTCGCCGCCCTCACCAACGACCTGGCCGCCTTCCACGGCGACGCGGACCTCACCCGTCACCCGGTCCTCGGCCGGTTCGACACGATCGTCGACGGCTCCGTGACCGGCGTGCTCAAGCCCGACCCGCGCGCCTACGCGGGCGCGCTGGGCGCCCTCGGCCTGCCCGCGGGGGAGGTCGTCTTCGTCGACGACATCCCCGGCAACTGCGCCGGGGCGCGTGACGCGGGCCTGGTCACCGTCGAGGTCGACCTGCGCGACCCGTCCGCGGCCGTCGAGCGTGCCCGTGAACTCCTCGCCCTGCGAGCCGCGGCATGAGCCGCCCCGACGGACGGTCCGGGACCGCCGTCGTCGTCGGCGCCTCGGGTGCGCTCGGCTCGGCGATCGCGGAGCGGCTCCACCGGGCCGGGCTCACCGTCGTGGCCGTCGCGCGCACCCCGCCCGAGCCGGCGTCGGGCACGGTCCCGTGCGCCGCGGATATCGGCGACGACGCGGCGGTCGCGGCGATCCGCGACGCGGTCGACGAGCTGGACGCCCCGGTGCGCATGGTGGTGCAGGCCGCCGGGCTCCCCGCTGCGGGACCACTGCCGACGATCGACCCGGCTGCGCTGGGCACGGCCGTCGCGCTCAAGGTCGGCGGCATGCTGCGGCTGGTCCGGGCCGTGTCGCACCGGCTGCGGGCGGGATCGCGGCTCGTGGCGCTCGGCGGGCACTACGGCAGCGAGCCGTCCCCGCACACGTGTGCGGCCGGGGTGACGAATGCGGCGCTCGCGAACCTCGTCCGCCAGCTCGCCGACCACCACGGGCCGGACGGGGTCACCGCCCACCTGGTCGCCCCGGGGCCCGCCGACACCGACCGGCTGCGGCGGCTCTCGCAGGCCCGGGCCGACGACCGCGGCGTCGACGTCTCGGTGATCCTCGACGAGCGCCGGGCCGAGTCGCCGCTGTCCGCGCTGGTGACCCCCGCGCAGGTGGCCTGGGCGGTCGCGACGCTGCTCGACCCGGAGGCCGACGCCCTCACCGGCTCCACGCTGGCCCTGGACGTCGGTGCCCGTCGGGGGCTGTTCTAGCTCAGGCCCGCCTCCGCCACCAGGCGGTGGAACAGCGCTCCCGGGTCGATGCCGTCGTCCCGCGCGGCGAACCACTCCCCGATGCGGCGGACGTCCCGGACGAGGACGTCGGACCCGTGCGGGTTGCCGACGAGGTCGACGACCTGGGGGAGGTCGATCAGCACGACCCGTCCGTCGTCGACGAGGACGTTGTAGGCGGACAGGTCGCCGTGCGTCCAGCCCAGCCGCGCGAGCCCGAGCAGGGCCTCGGTGAGCTGGTGCCACCAGTCGTGCAGCTCGGCGGTCGTCGGGCGGGTCGCCGCCAGCCGGGGTGCCGCCGTCCCCGACGGATCGCCGAGGAACTCGAGCAGGACCTCGGTGCCGTCCAGCGAGACCGGGTAGGGCACGGGCACACCTGCGGCGTGGGCCGTGCCGAGGGCGCCGAACTCGGCGTGGGCCCACTGCCCGGCGAGCAGGTCACGGCCGAACGCGGTCCGGTGGGTCATGGCCCGCATCTCGCGGGACCGCCGGACGCGGCGGCCCTCCAGGTACGCCGCGTCCCGGCGGAAGGCCCGGTGCTCGGCCGAGCGGTACCGCTTGGCGGCCAGCAGACAGGCGGGCCCGTCCGGGACGGCCCGTTCCAGGAGGTGGACGTCGGCCTCCTTGCCGGTCTTGAGGACGCCGAGCTCGGTGTCGACCGCGCCCTCGTCGGTCACGAGCCATCGCGGGACGGGGCGGGGACCGCGGGTCGCGTCGGCCCAGGTGGACCAGCGGTCGCCCGTGGGCGGGCCGTCGACCTCGACCTCGACCTCGGGCTCGAACTCGGCCTGCCGACGGCGGTCGGGGGGTGGTGCGTCGTCGTCGTCGAACCGTCGACGGCGGCGGGACATGCGTTCGTGCACTCGAGGACTCCTCGCGCGGGTGGGTCACCCTGCGCGGGAGCGGTTCAGCGCAGGGTGTGGATGCGGCGGGGGCGGGGCGCGACGGAGCGCGCCCGCGGCGGGGCGACGGTCGACACGGGGCACTCCTCTCCTCGGTCCTGGGCGTCCCCGGTGGCGGGGCGCCTCGGCGGGCATTCACGCACGCGGGGCGCGCGGGGCGCGAGCGATTTCCTCACTCCGGGACCGGCGCGCCGGCCGGGACGCCGGCGGCGACGTAGTCGTCGAAGTGCCGCCGCCAGGCCGGCGTCGGGCCGCCAGGCGCCTCCGGGGTGCGTCCGGCCAGGGCGACGTCCAGAGCCTCGAGGCACACCTCCCAGCCCGCGGCGCTGCGGGCGGCGGTGTCGCGGTCGGCGAGGATGGTGGTGAAGGTCAGTCGGCTGCCGGTGCGCAGCGGGCTCACCTCGAACCGCAACTCGTCGCCCTCCCACGTGAACACCAGGGACGACGGCGGGTCGCACACCAGGACCGTCCCGCTCCCGCCGTCGCCCTCCTCGGCGAAGGTGAAGGCCACCGTCCCGCCCGAGGTGGGGGTCCCGGCGTCGGGGAAGGACACCCGCGCGGGGAACCAGGCGGTGAGCTCGGTCGGGTCGCTGACCGCGGCCCAGACCCGCTCGACGGGGTCGGGGTACTCGCGGACGAACCGCAGGGCGGGGCGGGCGTCGATCTCGAGATAGGTGCCGGTGGTCATCGGTCCTC
Organism: Actinomycetospora sp. CA-084318; assembly: GCF_050955885.1. Taxonomy (NCBI): domain Bacteria; kingdom Bacillati; phylum Actinomycetota; class Actinomycetes; order Pseudonocardiales; family Pseudonocardiaceae; genus Actinomycetospora; species Actinomycetospora sp. CA-084318. The sequence goes on along the minus strand of NZ_CP192098.1, from coordinate 3,975,984 downwards.
CCGGGTGTCGTGCAGGTGCGTGCCGAGGCGGGCGAGGGCGTCCGACCAGAGCGCCCGGTAGGGCGCGAGCCAGGTCTCGAGCTCGACGATCGGGCGGGGGTCGAGGGCGTAGACGCGGCGTTGGGCGTCGACCGTCGCGTGCACCAGGCCGGCCCGGCGCAGGGTCGCGAGGTGCTTCGAGGCGGCCGGCTGGGCGATGTCGAGCCGGTCGACGAGCTCGCCGACCGCGTGCGGCCGCTCCCGCAGCACGTCGAGGATCGCGCGCCGGGTCGGATCGGCCAGCGCGGTCCAGGTGCTCACGCCGGGCAATATGCCATTTGAGGAATATGCCTGTCGAGGTATGCAGGCAACCCGGGCCCGCGCGCCGCGTCCCTGGATCGAAACAGCACCGCGGGGTGGGCCGGGCCCGGCGGTGGGCGGGCGGGCCGGCGCGACGGGGGATCTCGGGTGGCGGTGACGGACCCGGAACGGGGGACGGCGGGCGACCGGGCGGCGGCGTGGATGACGCGCCGGCTCAGCTCGATGGCCACGGTGTACGTGACCGTGGGGCTCTCGGTGCTCTGGATGGTGCTGGGGGCCCGCGGGGTGCTCGGCTTCGACCCCTACCCGTACCCGGTGCTGCTCTTCGTCGGGAACGTGGTGCAGCTGCTGCTGATCTTCGTGATCCTGGTGGGGCAGCGCACGCTGTCGGCGGCGGGGGAGCGGCGCTCGCAGCAGACCTACGACGACGCCCAGGCCATCCTGCGCGAGTGCCACCGGCTGCAGGCGCACATCGACGAGCAGGCCCGCGTCCTCAACCGGGCCGCCGCGCCCCGCGACCGGCTCGATCCCTGCGACACCGCGCCGATCCTCATTGCACCGCCCGCCACCGTGGAGCCGGCCGCCGCCGGGAGGAACCGTCGGCTCGCCGCGTGGTTGATGCAGTGGCTCGGGTCCACCGCCGCCGTGGTGTGGACCGCGGTGATCGTGTTCGGCTGGATGGGCCTCGCCCTCGCGGGCGTGGTCCCGGACCCCTACCCGTTCCCCTTCCTGCTGTTCTGCTCGTCGCTGGCGCAGCTGGTGTTCATGTTCCTGATCATGGTCGGGCAGGACGTGCTCGGGGAGGCGTCGGACCGGCGGGTGATCCAGACGGCGAACCACACGGCGGTCGTGCTCCAGCAGTGCCGCCACCTGCGCCAGCACCTCGTGGCGCAGGACCGGCTGATCCTGTCGCTGGTGGAGACCCTTCCCGACGACGGTCCCGGCGGGGCGCCCGCCCCGCGCGCGGCCGACGAGCACACCGCCCGGGCGGAGCGGCCGTAGGCTCGCGGACGTGACGTCGCTCGACGAGGACACGAGGGCCGACGAGCTCGTGCGGGCCGAGGAACGGGCCGAGGAACTGTTCGCCGAGATCACCCGGCGCGGACTCGTGGCGCCCGGCGCCTGGGAGTCCGAGGTCAGCCGGGCGGTGCGCGACCTGGGCGCCGAGCTGTTCGGGACCTCCCGGTACTGGCACAAGCGGGTCGTCCGGTCCGGCGAGAACACGCTGCAGCCGTACCGGGAGAACCCGCCCGACCGGCGCATCGGCGACGACGACATCGTCTTCGTCGACCTCGGTCCGGTGTTCGCGGAGTGGGAGGCCGACGTCGGGCGCACGTTCGTGCTCGGCGACGACCCGCACAAGCACCGTCTCGCGGCCGACCTCGACGCCGTGTGGTCGGCGGGCCGGGCGTTCTACGAGGCCTCGCCCGAGGTCACGGCGGCCCAGCTGTACGAGCACGTGTGCGGGCTCGCCGCCGACCATGGCTGGACCTTCGGCGGCGCGCACAGCGGGCACCTGGTCGGCGAGTTCCCGCACGACCACATCGACCCGGGCCGCCGGCACAGCTACATCACCACCGGCAACGACGTCGCCCTGCACCACGCCCGCGACGAGGCCGGCCGGCGCTGCCACTGGATCCTCGAGGTGCACCTCGTCGACCCGGAGGCCCGGATCGGCGGGTTCACCGAGCAGCTGCTGTCGCTGCGTCGCTAGCTAGAGCCGGGACGAGCGCGCCACGATCTCGTCCCGACGACGGGTCGCGGCGGGCACTCCGCCGATCGCCCAGTCGTCCGGGGGCACCTGGACGACCCGGCCGCGCACCCGCGAGCGGGTGACGCCGAGGACGTCGCACAGCACGTCGGTGAGCTCGGCGAGCAGCCGGTGCCGCTGGTCGACGGGGCGTCCCTCGAGGACGGCGGCGGCGAAGTAGGGCGCGGGGTCGCCGTCGACCGCCGCCGGCACGCCGCCGGTCATCCAGTGCTGCGGCGCGTGCATCGTCACGAAGGCCCGGACCCGGTCGATCGGGGACTCCAGCACGGCGGCGTAGCGCTCGCTGACCCGCCGGAGCAGGTCCTCGATCCGGCGGTCGTCGTGGGCGCCCTCGACCAGGTGGATCTCGACGACCGGCATCAGCCCTCCTCGCGGGCCCGCGCCAGCTCCAGCGCCACGTCGATGATCATGTCCTCCTGGCCGCCGACGAGCCCGAGCTCGCCGCAGCGGCGCAGGATCTCGTGGGTGGGCACCTTGTAGCGCTCGGCCGCGTGCTCGGCGTGGAGCAGGAAGCTCGAGTACACCCCGGCCCAGCCCTGGACGATCGCGTTGCGGTCCATCTTCGGCCAGCGGTGCAGGTAGGGCCGGACGACGTCCTCGGCGGCGTCGAGCAGCCCCATCACGTCGAGCCCGGTCGAGATCCCCAGCCGGTCGAAGACGGCGGCGAGGACCTCGGTCGGGGAGTTCCCCGACCCCGCGCCCAGCGCGCACAGCGATCCGTCGATCTCCTTGACGCCCACCTCGGCGGCGATCACGGAGTTCGCGACGCCGAAGGAGAGGTTCTGGTGCCCGTGGTAGCCGACCCAGGCCTCGTCGCCCACCTCGGCCACGAGCGCCTCGAACCGCGCGCGGGCCTCGTGCATGAGCAGCGCGCCGGCCGAGTCGGTGACGTAGGGGCACTGGCACCCGGCGTCGACCATGATCCGAGCCTGCTTCGCGAGGTCCTCCGGCGAGGTCCGGTGGGCCATCATGAGGAACCCGACGGTCTCCATCCCCAGCTCGCGGGCGACCCCGAAGTGCTGCGGGCTGACGTCGGCCTCGGTGCAGTGGGTGGCCACCCGCACGACCTCGGCGCCCGCGTCGTGGGCGCGGCGGAGGTCGTCGACGGTGCCGATCCCGGGCACGAGCAGCACCGCGATCCGGGCCGTCCGCGCCTCCTCGCGGGCGGCGGCGATCAGGCGCAGCTCGTCGGTGTGGGAGAAGCCGTAGTTGAACGACGACCCGCCCAGGCCGTCGCCGTGGGTCACCTCGATGACCTCGACGCCGGCGCGGTCGAGGGCGCGGACGGTGTCGCGGACCTGCTGCTCGGTGAACTGGTGGGCCTGCGCGTGCGAGCCGTCGCGGAGCGTGGTGTCGGTGATGCGGACGTCGTGGCGGATCTCGGGCCGGCTCATGCCGCCACCCCCGCTCCCAGCTCGGCGGCGAGCAGCTCGCCGACGCGCGTGGCGGCCGCCGTCATGATGTCGAGGTTGCCGGCGTACTCGGGCAGGAAGTCGCCCGCCCCGCGGACCTCGAGGAAGCTCGCGACCCGGCCCCGGCCGCCCCACTCCGGGCGTGGGGGGTCGAATTGCGGATGGGCGCGCAGCGTGTAGCCCGGCACGTACTCCTGCACCCGCGCCACCATCGCGTGGATCGAGCCAGCGATCGCGGTGGTCGTCGCGTCGTCGTAGACCTCGCCGGGAATCGCGCAGTAGACCGTGTCGCGCATGATCATCGGCGGCTCGACGGGGTTGAGGATGATGATCGCCTTGCCGCGGGCGGCGCCGCCGACCTCCTCGACGGCGCGGGCGGTGGTCTGGGTGAACTCGTCGATGTTCGCGCGCGTCCCGGGCCCGGCCGAGCGGGACGCGGCGGAGGCGACGATCTCGGCGTAGGGGACGTCGACGACCTGCGACACCGCGGCCACCACCGGGATCGTCGCCTGGCCGCCGCAGGTGATCAGGTTGACGTTCACCGCGTCCAGGTGGTCCGGCATGTTCACCGCCGGACAGACCATCGGCCCGAGGTGCGCGGGCGTCAGGTCGACCGCGCGGATGCCGGCGGCCGCGTAGCGCGGGGCGTTCGCCGCGTGCGCCCGCGCGGAGGTGGCCTCGAAGACGATGCGGGGGAGCGGGTCCTGCGCGAGCAGCCAGTCGACCCCCTCGGCCGAGGCCGGGATGCCCGCCGCGCGGGCCCGGTCCAGCCCCGGGGACTCGACGACGCCCACCATCGCGGTGACCTCGATCGACGACGTGCGCGCCAGCTTGGCCAGCAGGTCGGTGCCGATGTTGCCCGGGCCGACGATGGCCGCGGGGACCTTGTCGCTCATGCGCCGACCGTGGCACGGACCGGCGTGACCCGGGAACGGCTCCGTTCGCGACACGGCAAAGCCCGGATCGTCCGGATCGGACGTGGTTGACATCACGCGGGGCGGTAACCCCCGGGGTACAGGCCCGCACGACCTCGGCTTCCGGGAGCCCCCATGAACACCCCCAGCCTCACCGCCGACCACAAGGTCGTCGTCGTCCACCGGGTCGGCGCCGTGGTCGTCGCGCTCGTCATCGCCACCTTCGGCGTCCTCGGCTTCGTCGGGGGCCTGGGCTTCTTCGACACCGACGGCACCCCGGTGCTCGGACTGTCCTCGAACGGCCTGCTCTCGACGATCTCGATCGTCACCGCGCTGGTACTGGTGGCGGCCGCGCTCCGCGGGGGACGGCTGTCGTCGACGGTGATGATCGTGGTCGGCACGCTGTTCCTGATCTCGGCGTTCGCCAATCTCGCGGTCATGGCCACGCCGTACAACCTGCTGGCCTTCCGGCTGCCGAACGTCTTCTTCTCGATCGGCGCCGGCCTGGTGCTGCTCATCCTCGGCAGCTACGGCCGGGTCAGCGCGAAGCTCCCCGCCGACAACCCCTACCGGACGTCGGGCGCGGACGACGAGGCCCGCTCGGCCGACCCCGAGGCCACGCTGCCCTCGCGCCCGCACACCCGCGCCGAGATGCGCGCCGACCGCGAGATGGCCGAGGCCTCCCGCGCCGCCGTCAGCGGCACGGCGACCCCCGACCAGCGGCGTCGGCTCGCCGAGATCGACGCGCTCCGGACCCACGAGGACCGGCGCGAGCGCTGGATGGCCACCGAGCAGGGGCACGACCGCGGGTCCGCCATGGCCTAGGTGGGCCGAGGGACCCCGCCGGTCGGAGGGGTGAGTCCTCTCGGACCGGGTCGCGTCGGGTCCGCGGCCCGACCGCGGGACCGTGCCGACCTGTCGTCGGGAACGCATGGCTGATAGACCATGGGACATGGCCGCCCCGGTGACGCAGGACCAGGACACCGTGCGCGTGGAGGTGGACGGCCCCACCGCGCGGGTCGTGCTCACCGCCGCCCGCCGCCGCAACCCGCTCTCGGTCGCGACGATGCGCGCCGTCACCGCGGGTCTGCGGGAGGTGTCGGCCACCGAGGGCGTCCGGGTCATCGTGATCGCCGCCGAGGGCCCCGCCTTCTCGGCCGGCCACGACCTGTCCGAGATGGTCGACCGCACGCTCGCCGAGGAGCGCGAGGTCTTCGGGGTGTGCACCGAGATGATGAAGGCGGTGCACGACGTCCCCCAGCCGGTGATCGCCGCCGTCCAGGGCATGGCGATCGCGGCCGGGTGCCAGCTCGTGGCCACGGCCGACCTCGCCGTGGCCGCCGACCACGCCGTGTTCGGGACGCCCGGCGTGAAGATCGGGCTGTTCTGCTCCACCCCGATGGTCGCGGTCAGCCGCGCCATCGGCCGCAAGCGCGCGATGCAGCTGCTGCTCACCGGGCAGACGATCGACGCCGCGACGGCCGTCGAGTGGGGCCTGGTCAACGAGGCCGTGCCCGCCGACGCGCTGGACGCGCGGGTCGCCGAGCTCGCGGGGCAGGTCGCCGATGCCAGCAGCGTGACGCTGCGGATCGGCAAGGAGGCGTTCTACCGGCAGGTCGACCTCTCCGAGGACGAGGCCTACGCCGAGATGAGCGAGGTCATGGCCACCAACGCCATGACCTGTGATGCCCAGGAGGGCATGTCGGCCTTCCTGGAGAAGCGCCGGCCCGTCTGGCAGCACCGCTAGTCACGTCCGCCGAGCACGATCGAGGCAAAGGAGCCTGCCCTCATGTCGTTCCCCGGTCTGCAGCACGTCGCCGTCACGGTGTCGGACCTGCAGCGTTCGACCGAGTGGTACTCGAAGCTCTTCGGCGCCGACCCCGTCCTGGACGAGGACGAGGAGGGCGGCGAGTTCCACCACACGGTCTTCGCGCTGGACGGCGGGATGCTCTTCGGCCTGCACACCCACCACGGCCGGGAGTCCAAGGACACCTTCGACGAGCGCCGCACCGGCCTGGACCACGTCGGGTTCGCCCTGCCGGACTCGGCGTCGCTGGAGCAGTGGGGCCGCAGGCTCGACGAGCTGGGCATCTCCCACGGCGGCGTCAAGCAGGCCGGTTACGGCTCGGGCATCTCGTTCCGCGACCCCGACGGCATCGCGCTCGAGTTCTTCATCGCGCCGGGGACGTAGGTCCCGGCCCGCTCACGGAACGAGCGAACGGCACTCTCGCAGCATCTATGTGCGCGAGAGTGCCGTTCGTTCATGTCGGGGGAGCCGGTCAGCGCCGCCGCAGGAGCTGCGCGCCGATCACGAGCAGCGGGGCGAACGAGATCAGGCTGCCGAGCGCGACGCCGGGGGTGCCGAGCAGGCCGGGGAGCACGACCATCGCAGCGGTCCCGAGCACCGGCAGGGCGAGCAGCCACCAGCTGGTGGCCCGGGCGTAGGCCAGCGCGGCGACCACGAGCGCGATCCCGAGGAAACCGACGAACTTCCCCGACCACAGCCACGTCGTCATCCAGAGGTCCGACCCGGCCGCCTCGAAGATGGCCGCCGCCTGGTCGCGCGGCACCGCCCGGCCGATGGCGGTCGCGTACCAGTCGCCGAGCAGCAGGCCCGAGATCTGGATGGCGCAGAACGAGGTCAGCACGGCGACCGCGCCGACCACGCCCCGCCCCCGCCCGCCCCGCACCAGGGCCGGCACGGCGAGGATCCCGAGCGCGAAGAGCACCCACGAGTAGTGCAGCAGGCCGGCGGACAGCGCCGTCAGCCACGGCGTCGCGGCCAGCGAGGCGACGTAACCGGCCGTGGTGCCGTCCTCGCCGGGCGGGATGGTGAGCATGCCGCCCGTGAGCAGCAGCGGGGAGACGATCAGCGCGATGCCCCCGGCGCTGGTCAGCAGATTCCGGCGGGCGGGGGCGACCGGGGTGGCGGTGAGCGTGGTGGTGGGGGCGTCCAGCGTGGTCATGGCTTCTCCTCGTGACGGTCGCTGCGCTGTTCGAGCGATGGGAGAACCGTAGGTCGACGCGTAAGGTCACGGATCGTGTTCGCGGACCGATCGTGTCGCTCCGGAGGCCACGCCGGGTCCTCCCGGTGGAGGACCCCGTCCGGCGCGGCGCGGCCTAGCCTGCGCCGCATGCACCCGACCTGGACCCGGCTCGGCGTCGGCGTCCTCGCCGGGGCCGCGGTCGCGCTCGGGTCGGCCGCGGAGGCCACCGTGTACCGGGACACCGACGCGGCGCTGTACCTCGTCCCGACCCTCGCCCTCGCCCTCGGCGCCCTGCTCGCGCCGCTGCTGCCCTGGGCGGGCCTGCTCGCGGCGGCCGCGACCTTCCCGCTGCAGGCGCTCGCCGCGCCGGCGAGCCCCGGGGTGGGCGGCATCGCGCTGATCACGATGATGGTGCTCGTCGCGTCCGGGGCCCGACGCCTGCCGCTGCGCGCGAGCGGGCCCGGCGCGGCGCTGGTCGCGGTCGGCGGGGCGGTCGGGTCGATGCTGCACGGCGCGCCCTGGTTCGAGCTCGTCTTCTTCGGCGCCACGATGGGCGGTGCCTGGACCCTCGGCTGGCTGCTGCGCCGCGAGCGGACCCGCAGCAGCGAGCTCGCCCGCCTCGCCGACGAGCTGGCCGCCGAGCGCGAGCGCACCACCCGGCTCGCCCTCGTCGAGGAGCGCGCCCGCATCTCCCGCGAGCTCCACGACGCCGTGGCGCACTCCGTCTCGGTGATGACCCTGCAGGCCGGCGTGGTGCGTCGGCGCCTCGAACGCCTCGAACACCTGGCCGACGCGGGCCCGGAGGTCGCGGCGCTGCGCTCGGTCGAGGACCTCGGGCGGCGCTCGGTCGACGAGCTGCGGCGCGTGGTCGGGGTGCTGCGCTCGGGGGAGGAGGGTCCCGACGACGAGGCGCTCGCGCCGGCGCCGTCGCTGCACCATCTCGACGACCTGGTCGGCCGCCTCGCGGGCGCCGGGCTCGTCGTCGGGGTCACCGTGCACGGCGAGCCGGGTCGGCTGGCCCCCGCGACGGACACCTCCGCCCACCGCATCGTCGCCGAGGCGCTGACCAATGTCCTGCGCCACGCGCACACCGACCGCGCGGAGGTCGTCGTGCGGTGGGAGGGCCCGCGGGTGACGGTCGAGGTCCTCGACGAGGGGGTCGGGCCGTCCGGGGCGGACGACGAGGCGGACGGTGGCGGCCCGGGACACGGGCTGCTCAACCTGCGGGAACGGGCCCTCCTCGCCGGCGGCACGCTCGACGCGGGCCCCCGTCCCAGCGGCGGGTTCCGGGTCCGGGTGGTCCTCCCGGTGCTGGCCGTGCCGGAACCGGCGGTGGCCCGGTGACCACCGGGGTGGTGGTCGCCGACGACGAGGCGCTCGTGCGGATGGGCCTGCGGATGCTGCTCGACGCCGAGGACGACCTCGCCGTACTGGCCGAGGCGGCCGACGGCCGGACGGCGGTGGAGGCCGCCCGCCGGACCGGGGCCGACGTCGTCGTGATGGACGTGCGGATGCCGGGGCTCGACGGGATCGCGGCGACCCGGGCGCTCGCCGCCGCCGGCAGCCCGGCCCGGGTGCTCGTGCTCACCACCTTCGACGACCACGCCACCGTGGACGCCGCCCTGCGCGCCGGGGTGGCGGGCTTCCTGCTCAAGACGGCCCCGCCCGAGGAGCTGCTCGAGGCGGTGCGCCGGGTGGCCGCGGGGCAGGGGGCGCTCGACCCCGACGTCGTCCCCGGCGTCGTCGCGGCCTACGGACGGACCGCCGCCGCACCGGCCCGGCCGGCCGTGCTGGACGCGCTGACGCCCCGGGAGTCCGAGGTGCTCGCCCTCGTGGCCCGGGGGCTCGCCAACGCCGAGGTCGCGGCGCGGCTGCACCTGGGGGAGACGACGGTGAAGACCCACCTCGGCCGGATCCTCGACAAGCTGGCGATGCCCGACCGGCCGCGGCTCATCGCGTGGGCGTGGGAGCACGGTGTCGTGACGTCCTGATGTGGCGCCGCGCGGTCCTAGAAAGTGACTGCGGAATGGTTGCGCGGTACTGTCCACGTATGGCACCACGGCGCGACTACTTCGACGGCTGCGCGGCCGCCCACGCCCTCGACCTGGTCGGGGAGCGGTGGGCGCTGCTCGTCGTGCGGGAACTGATGCTCGGCCCGAAGCGCTTCACCGACCTGCGCACCGGTCTGCCGCACGCCAGCCCGAACGTCCTGTCCCAGCGGCTGCGGGAGCTGGAGGACGCCGGGGTGCTGCGGCGTCGCCGGCTGCCCCCGCCCGCGGCCTCGGCGGTCTACGAGCTCACCGACTGGGGCTACGAGCTCGAGCCGGTGCTGCAGACCCTCGGGCGCTGGGCCGCGCGCTCGCTGCCGGAGGCCGAGTCCATCGGGGTCGACTCGCTCGTCATGTCGATGCGCACGATGTTCGCGCCGGACCGCGCGGACGGCGTCGAGGAGACGGTGCAGTTCGTGTTCGCCGACCAGCCCTTCGTCGCGACGCTGCACGACGGGGAGTTCACGATCGTCCGGGGCGACGCGCCGGCGCCGGACGCCACGGTCTCCGGGGCGCCCGAGGCGTGGGCGGCCGTGCTCTACATGGGCCACCCGCTGGACTCGGCGGTGTCCGACGGGATGCTGACCGTCAGCGGGGACCGGGCGGCGGTGGAGCGGCTGCTGGGCCTGTTCCCGATGCCCGAGCGGCTGGAGCCGGCCGCCGTCTGAGTCGTCGCCCGAGTCGTCGGTCGAGCACGGCGGCGATCCCGCCCGCCACCGACAGCACGCCGGAGGCGAGGAGGACGACCGTCCCCCATCCCTCCAGTGCGCCGTCGGTGAGCACGGCGTGGCCCACGCCGAGCACCGTCGCGAGCAGGGCGAACCCGCCGTGCAGCAGCCGGAACGTCGGTCCCGACCAGCCCAGGCGGCGCCGCGGCCCGCCCAGCGCCACGACCACCACCAGCAGCACCAGCGAGATCAGCGCCATCCGCGCCCGCGTGGGACCGTCCGGCGACATCGCGAACAGCGCGTCGTCGGGTGAGAGCACGAGCAGCGCCACGACGTGCACCACGACGAGGACCAGCACCGCCGCCCCGACGGAGACGTGCGCCCGGAGCCGCCCGCGGGCCAGCCAGGGCTGGGCCGCGAGAGCCGCGACCGCCACGGTCGCGCTGAGCGTGGAGGCCACCAGCACGGGCTCCGCGCCCGCCAGGTGCGGCGAGGTCAGGGCGACGACGAGGCCCGCCAGGCCGAGCAGGCCCGCCGTCGGGACGGCCCATCTCCTCACGGCGACAGCACCAGATCGACCTGCGCACCCGTGTCGCCGTCGCGGGTGACGTTGCGCAGGAACACCCGCCGCCACGGACCGGGGTCGTCGTACCCGACGTGGACGTTGGGCTCGCCGAACTGCGCGACGAGCGGGTCGGTGTCGACCCGATAGCGCCCCCGGTCGTCCGTGCGCACCGAGGTCCGGTTGCGCTGCTCGCTCGCCGTGGCCGTCTGCGCCCAGACCTGCACGCGGACGCCGGGCAGCGGGCGGCAGGCCTCGTCGCGGACCGTCCCGGTGACGGTGAACCCCGCTCCCAACGGGTTCGCGAAGGGCGCCCGCGGCACGTAGTTGTTGGTGCCGCCGGGGTTGGTGATCGTCGGCGGGCAGGTGCCGGAGGCGAGCTCGGCGACCGAGGGTCCCTCCGGGCCGGAGCCGCGGACCCCGACGTCCCGAGCGCCGGTCCCGTGCAACGAGCTGGTCGCGAGGAGCACGCCGACGGTCCAGAGCACGGCGACGAACACCGTGATCGCGACGGGATGGGGCCTCACGGAACCACTGAATCACGCGAGACGCAGCGCAGCGGAGCCCGACCCGACCGGTCGTGCCACGATCATCGACATGAGCAGCGCCGTCGAACCCGCCGTCCTCGTCGAGACCGACGACCAGGAGGCGGTGACCACCGTCCGGCTCAACCGCCCGGACAACCGCAACGCGCTGACCCTCGAGCTGAAGGTCGCCCTGCGGGACGCGCTGGAGGCGGTGGCCGACGACCCGTCGGTGCGCGCGGTGGTGCTCGCGTCCAGCGGCAAGGCGTTCTGCGTGGGGCAGGACCTGCGCGAGCACGCCGAGGCCCTGCGGTCGGGTGAGGACGGGGCGATCGGGGCCGACGCCCTGTCCACGGTCCCCGAGCACTACAACCGGATCGCGATGGCGCTGGGGACCATGCGCAAGCCGGTCGTCTGCGCGATCAACGGCACGGCCGTCGGCGCCGGACTCGGATTCGCCCTCGCCTGCGACCTGCGGGTGGCCACGGCCGGGACGAAGTTCGCGACGGCGTTCGCGGGCATCGGCTTCGGCGGCGACTCCGGGCTCTCCGGGACCCTCGCGCACTGCGTCGGGTCCTCCCGGGCCACCGAGCTGCTGATGCTCGGCGACACCTTCACCGCCGAGCAGGCGCGGGACTGGGGGATCGTCCGGGAGGTCGCGGAGACCCCGGAGGCCACCGACGCCGCCGCGCTCGCCCTCGCCCGCCGGCTCGCCGCCGGACCCACGCTGGCGTTCGCGGAGATCAAGGCGGCCGTCGCGATGGGCACGGTGTCCTCGCTGCGCGAGGTCCTGGAGCACGAGGCCGCGGCCCAGGCCCGGCTGGGAGCCACCGAGGACCACCGCAACGCGGTGGACGCCTTCGTCGCGAAGGAGAAGCCGGTGTTCCGCGGGGCCTAGACGGCCTGCAGCCCCACCACGCGGAGCAGGTCGAGCTTCTCGGCGTCCTCGGTGCCCGGGGCCGCCGAGTAGACGACGAGGCGCTGGTCGTCCTGGGGGACCTCGAGCACGTCGCAGTCCAGGACGATCGGCCCGATCCCCGGGACGTCGTAGCGCTTCCGGTCGACCCGGGCGTGCTCGACCGGGCGCGCGTCCCACAGGTCGACGAAGCGCGGGCGGGTGCGGTACAGCTCGTCGACGATCCCGCGCAGCCGGCGGTCCTGCGGGTAGCGGGCCAGCGCGGCCCGGGCCCGTGCGACGGTCGAGAACTCGAGCCGGGACGCGTCCCCCTGCTCGTCGGTGGCGAGCCGGATGTCGCCCGCGAACTGGAGCCACAGCAGGTTCCGGCGCTCCCGCGGCACGGCCGACACGTCGCCCCACAGCGCGGCGAGCAGCGGGTTCCAGGCCAGGACGTCCTCGCGGGCGCCGATGAGCATGGCCGGCAGGTCGTGCATGCGGTCGAGCAGGCGCAGGACCGAGGGGCGGACGGTGTCCCGGACCTGGTCGGGGCCCGGGAGCGCGACCCCGGCCAGCGTGAAGAGGTGCGTGGTCTCGGCCGCGGTGAGCCGCAGCGCACGCGCCAGCGCGCCGAGGACGGACTCCGACGGGTGCGGCCCGCGGTCCTGCTCGAGCCGCACGACGTAGTCGACCGACACGCCCGCGAGCTGCGCGACCTCCTCGCGCCGCAGCCCCGGCGTGCGGCGGCGGGGCCCGGCGGGCAGGCCGACCTCGGCGGGGGAGAGGCGCTCGCGCCACTGGCGCAGGGCCGCGGCGAGTTCTCCGGTGTCGCTCACGGGCCCCAGCCTGCCCGGTCGGTCGCCCCGGTGCCTGGGACCGCGGGTCCCTGGCTCGGGCCGGACGCCCGGCGGACGGTGATCGACATGACCACAGCACTCGTCACCGGCGCCTCCCGCGGGATCGGCGCCCATGCCGCCCGCCGCCTCGCCGCGCAGGGCGTCACCGTCCTCGCCGGCGTCCGGAACCCCGACACCACGTCGTCCACCGAGGACGGCATCCACCCGATCGCCCTCGACGTCACCGACGACGCGTCGGTCGCCGCCGCCGTGAAGGAGGTCGAGGCCTCGTTCGGGGGGCTCGACGTCCTCGTCAACAACGCCGGGATCACCGGTCCCGAGTCCGCGCCCGCCGACACGACCGCCGACGGCATGCGGGAGACCTACGAGACCAACGTGTTCGGCCCGGTCCGCGTCACCCACGCGTTCCTGCCCCTGCTCCGCAGGGCCGACCGGCCCCGGCTGGTGCTCGTGTCCTCGCAGCTCGGCTCGCTGACCTCGATGGACGAGGGGCGGTGGGAGCGCTACCCCTACCTCGCGTACCCCTCGTCGAAGGCCGCGCTGGACATGGTCGGGGTGATGTACGCGAGGACGATGCCCGACGTCCTCGTCACGATCGTGAACCCCGGCCACACCGCCACGGACCTCAACGACCACCGCGGCCACCAGACCCTCGACGAGGGCACGGACGCGCTGGTCGCCGCCGTCCTCGACACGACGGGCCCCTCCGGCCGCTTCGTGTCGCGCGACGGCGTCATCCCCTGGTGACCGTCTCCCGCAGGTCGCGCTTGAGGACCTTCCCGACGGCGTTGCGCGGGAGCGGCTCGGTCGTCGTCCGGATCGTCGTCGGGGCGGCGAAGGCCGCGATCCGCGTGGCCACCCGCTCGCGCAGCGCGTCCTCGTCGGGCACGTGGCCGGGCGCGTGCACGACGACGGCCGCGACCTCCTCCCCGTAGGTCGGGTGCGGGATCCCGATCACCGCGGCGTCGAGCACACCGTCGACCTCGAGCAGCTCGGCCTCGACCGCGGCGCAGTAGACGTTCTCCCCGCCGCGGATCACCACGTCCTTCAGTCGGTCGACCACGCGGATCACGCCGTCGTCGACGCGGCCCAGGTCGCCGGTGCGGAACCAGCCGTCGACGAACGCGGCCGCCGTGGCCTCGGGGGCGTTCCAGTACCCACGGACCACGTTCGGCCCGCGGAACCACAGCTCGCCCACCTCGCCCTCGCCGAGGTCCGTTCCCGACGACGGCTCCACCACGCGGACGTCCGCGCTCGGCACCGGGCGGCCCACCGCGTCGGGCGCGGCGACGTACTCGTCGCCGGAGTTGAACGCGATCCCGGCGGTCGTCTCCGTCAGCCCGTACCCGTTGCCGGGGGTGGCCACCGGGGCTGCCCGGCGGACGAGCTCCGGCGGGATCGGGGCGCCGCCCATGCCGATGTTCACCAGGGTGGCGAGGTCGCCGCGGCGGCCCGTGGTCTCCGCGACGCGCAGGAGGTCGCTCGCGATCGTCGGGACCCCGGCGATGCCGGTCAGGCCCTCGGCGGCGATGAGGTCCAGCGTCTCGCCGGCGTCCCAGCGGTACTGGGTGGCGAGGACCGAACCGGCGAGTGTCATGTTCACCATCGCGCAGAGCCCGGCGACGTGGAACATCGGGAACGCGAGCAGCATCCCGGGCCGTTCCGGCGGCGCCGCGCCGGTCACCCGGGCGCCCGCGGCGGCGAGCAGCCCGCGGTTGGCCACGTCGGTGAGCAGGTTCCGGTGGGTGCCCACCGCGCCCTTCGGGCGCCCGGTCGTGCCCGAGGTGTAGAGGATGAAGGCGTCGTCGTCGGGAGCCGGGCGGTGCTCGGGCAGGGGACCGGGGACGGGCTCGCCGAGGAACGCCTCGAACGTCGTCGCACCGGGGCCGCGGACGGTGACCACCGGGACCTCGTCGGGAGTGACCTCCCGCAGCACCGCGCTGCGTTCACCGTCGGCGACGACGAGGCGCGGCCCCGCGTCGGCGACCGCATGGGCCAGCTCGGCGGCCTGCCACCACGCGTTCAGCGGCACCACCACGAGCCCGGACACCCACGCGGCCCAGCACACCGTGGGCCACTCCGGGTAGTTGCGCAGGCAGACCGCCACCCGGTCACCCGGGCGCAGGCCCGCGTCCGCGAAGCGGTGCGCGAGCGTGGCGACCCGGGCTCGGTGCTCGCCGAAGGAGACGCGCTCGCCGGCGTAGACCGTGAAGGGGCGGTCGTCGGCGACGGCGAGGGCCTCGTGCGCCTCGCGCAGGGTCTGCGGTCCGGTCACGTGCACCCGCAGCGGGATCCCGCGGACCTCCGTCGCGGCGAGCTCGAAGGGCCCGCCCGGCCCGGTCAGCTCGGCGATCACGTCCGCGCGCGACGGTGCGGCCTCGTCGATGGACACGCCCGGCAGTCTGCTCCCGATCGGACGACGCCGCGGCCCGGTGGGCGCAGCGTCCCGCGCTGTCGGGTTCGTGGGGACTGCGACACAGGAGTGATCGGAGCCACGAACGGGTACCAGCTGCATCTACGTCCGGGTGCACCGTGCCCGGGCCTGCGCGGCGTCCCCACCGCCGGGCAGCGAGGAGGCGGCCATGACCCTCGAGGCGACCCCCACGGTCGACCCGACCCGCGTCGGGCGCCGTCCCGGGCTCCCGGTGGACGCCCGCGGCCCGCTCCCCGACGCCGCCACGCTGAGCTGCCGCCTGCACGCAGCCGTCGAGCGGGCCGAGGGTGCGGGCCTCGACCTCGAGCTGCACGTGGACGTCGAGCCGCTCCCCGCGCCGCAGGCGCGCGTGGTCGAGTGCGCGCGCGAGAGCGCGGCCAGCCGGGGTGTGGATCTCCGTCTCGTGAGCTGAGGGCTCGGTCACACCCACACGGCGGTGATCCGTCGGTGATTCATCGGGGGCTCTCAGGAATCGTCGGCGTGTCGTTCCCCCGTACGCTCTCCTTCCGGTTCGGGCGATCGGCCCGACTCGTCCCGTTCCTGTCCGGCTGGTGACGGATGCCCAGCTCAGGACCGTGATCCCCGCCGTGCGGTGCGGATCTCGGGGTGCAGACTCCTCCTCGCTCGACCGCACCGGACCCGCTCTGCGGGCGTTGGGGAGGACGAGCACTCCGCATCACCGACCGCGAAGGAACACACCATGGGTCGTCACCACCGGGACGCGTCCTCACCCTCGGGTGGCGCCGGATCGCGACTGCGGGTGGGCGTCGGATCCCTCGGCATGGTCGGCGCCGGCCTGCTGGCGATGGGCGCCCCCGCGATCGCTGCGCCGGCGGCCGCACCGGCTCCGGCGCCCGCGACGGCGCCCGGCAGCCAGACGCCGTGCAAGCCCGAGGCGAAGGCGTGCGTCGACATCTCGGCGAAGAAGGCGTGGCTCACCGACGGGCACGGCAAGGTGATCTACGGCCCGGTGCCGATCACCACCGGCGCGAAGGGCTACGAGACGCCCACCGGCACGTTCTCGGTGATGTGGAAGGACAAGGACCACAAGTCCGACGAATACGACCACGCCCCGATGAACAACTCGGTGTTCTTCGCGCCGGGCGACGCCTTCCACGAGGGCAGCCTGCAGCGTGACTCGGCGGGCTGCGTGCACCTCTCGCACGACGCGTCGGAGAAGTTCTTCGACTACCTGAACGTCTACGACCAGGTGCAGATCGTTCCCTGACAGGGTGTGCGGCATGGCCGCCACCCCGGACGAGCGCGACGAGCGCATCGCCCTGCTCCTGGACTACGAGAACCTCGCGATCGGGGCCCGGGAGGGGCTGGGGGTCTCCCCGTTCGACCTCGGTCCGGTCGCCGACGCCCTCGCCGTCCGCGGCCGCGTGGTCGCGCGGCGGGCGTACGCGGACTGGTCCTCCTTCGACGACGACCGTCGGCTGCTCGCCCGGGCCCAGGTCGAGCTCATCGACATCCCGCAGCGGCTCGGCGGGTCCCGCAAGAACTCGGCCGACATCAAGATGGCGGTCGACGCGATCGAGATCGCCTACGAGCGTTCGTGGGTCACGACCTTCGCCATCGGCACCGGCGACTCCGACTTCACCCCGCTCGTGCACAAGCTGCGCGAGCTCGACAAGCGGGTGATCGGGATCGGCGTCGCGTCCTCGACCTCGCGGCTGCTCCCGCCCGCGTGCGACGAGTTCCTCTACTACGACCGCCTCGTCGACACGAGCCCGCCGCCCGAGCCGGCCGCACCCGCCGTCGGGAAGGAGGAGGCGGCCGAGCCGTCCGAGCCGTCCGGGTCCGCCGGCGACGAGGCGGTGGAGCGGTTGGTGACGCGCACGCTGTCCGGGCTCGCGCGGCGGGGCGACGGGCCGGTGCTCGCGTCGCGGCTCAAGCGGGCGATGCTGCGCCAGGACCCCACCTTCGACGAGGCCGAGCACGGCTTCCGCGGCTTCGGCGAGTTGCTCCGCCACCTGCAGGAGCGGCGGATCGTCGCGCTGGGGGAGGGGTCGGCGCACGGAGACCCGGAGGTCAGCTTCCCGGTCGACGAACCCGCCGAGGACGACGCGTTCCGCCTGCTGGCGCAGGTGGTCGGCGACCTGGCCGGGCGGGACGGGACCGTGCCGTTGTCCGGGTTGAAGGACCAGGTGCGCAAGCGGCGGGCCGACTTCAGCGAGAAGACGTACGGCTTCGCGTCGTTCCTGTCGTTCGCGAAGGCGGCCCGGGCGCGGGGTGTGGTCGGCATGGACTGGGACGAGCGGGCGGGGGACTGGCGGCTGCGGCGGGCCTGATCGTCGCGACGTCTCGGGCTCGTGGCCCCTGCGTGTCAGATCGTCGGCCTGACCCAACGACGCCACCGGTCCTGCGGGTGGAACCCCACGTGCCGCCACAGCGCCTGCCCGTGGGTGTTGCCCTCGAGGACCATGGCGTCGAGTCGTCGGGCGCCCAGGGCGACGAGACGGCGTTCCGCCGCGTCGACGAGCGTGGTGGCGACACCGCGTCGACGGTGGGCGGGGTGGACCGCGAGCCGGTACAGGTGCGCCCGCCATCCGTCCCAGCCGGCGACGAGGGTGCCGACGATCTCGTCGCGCTCGTGGGCGAGCAGGAGCGCACCGGCGTCCCGGGCGAGCAGAGCGTGGACCACGTCGGGATCGTCGGGTGGCCGGTCGTCGTTCTCCGCAGCGACGGCCCAGAGTGCGAGGACCTGCTCGGCGTCGTCGGACCTGGCGTCCCGAATGCTGATCACGGTGGTTGATCGTGCCTAGAAGGGTGGCTCGTCGTCGTAGGGGTTCGGGGGCTGGTGGTGTTTCCCCGCCGCCACCCTCGTGTCCCGCCTCGATCGCCATGACCCGAACGGTAGTTCGAGCCACTGACAGTCACCGCCGGCCATCAACCGCCGGAACCGCCGACAGACTCCGCGAGAAGCACACGAGGCAGGGATCCGAGGCCCAGAAGCTGCCCCACGTCACCCTCGCAGCGGCGACGTCGGCGAAATCGGCCAGGATCACGACTGCATCACGATCTCCGGTACGGCAGCCCCACGCACACGTAGGGATACGCCACGACCTCCCGGCCCGCCGTCGCCGGATGCCCCGCGAGGCACGACCGGATCGACCTCAGCACCCGCTCCCGGTCGGCCGGCTCCCGCGTGCTGACCCGGCTGAACGTGGAGAACAGCGCCACCAGGTCGTCCACCGCCAGCGACTGGTCCCACGGCACCCGCGTCACCGGTCCTGCGGTGAAGCCCTCGACGGCGAACGCTGTCACGTCGGGCAGCTCCTCGGGCAGTCCGGCCAGCCGGTTGAGCTCACGGACCCAGTCGACGGACACGTCCGGCATGTTCGAGAGCAGCAGCAACAGCCCGTCGTCGACCAGCACCCGCCGTGCCTCGGCCGCCGCCGCGACGGGCTCGGCCCAGTGCCACGACTGCCCGTAGACCACCGCCGACGCCACGCCCGTGTCCACCGGCAACCGCTCCGCCGCCCCGTCGACGACCTCCACGCCCGGCAGCCCGCGCCCCACGAGCACCGAGCGCATCTCCGGGTCGGGCTCGACCGCCACCACGCGTCGTCCGGAACGAGCCAGGGCCGTCGAGAGCTTCCCGGTGCCGGCGCCCACGTCCACCACCACGGTCCCGACCACGGGTCGCAGTACCTCGGACGGATAACCGGGACGGAGCCGGTCGTACTCGGCGGCGAGACGGCCGAACGAACGCGCCCGGCCGCTCACGTGAACACCGGGCCGCCGACGCGGGTCCGCTTCAGCTCGGAGAAGCCGGGAGAGCGCGCGAGGGCCACCGCCCCGTCGAACACCTCCAGCGCCGCCCGGCCACGGGGGATCGCCCCGAGCACCGGCCCGAAGAACGCGACCCCGTCCACGTGGACCACGGGGGTCCCGACGTCCAGTCCCACCGCGGCCATGCCCT
Source organism: Actinomycetospora sp. CA-084318 (assembly GCF_050955885.1). Lineage (NCBI taxonomy): Bacteria > Bacillati > Actinomycetota > Actinomycetes > Pseudonocardiales > Pseudonocardiaceae > Actinomycetospora > Actinomycetospora sp. CA-084318. Next base: position 3,956,684 of record NZ_CP192098.1, on the reverse strand, counting down.
CGTCGTGACTGCGCCGCACCTCCGCGTCGAGCGACGCGTCGTCGGCGGCGGACCACAGCGGCAGGAGGTCCATCGCGGTGAGCACCCGGCGGAGCACCTCGTCGCGCCCGCGGACGCCCTCGCGGTGGTAGAGGGCCCCGAACCGCGACACGAACTCGGGCAGGCGGTCGCCGACGGCGACGCCGACGCGCACCGGTCGCCACGCGCTCTCGGTGCCACGGGCGGACTCCGGCCCGCGATCGGCATCGGCCTCGCCGAGCACCGCGAGGCTCATCAGCCGCACCTCCAGGTCCACCGACCGCTGCGCGACGACCTCCTCGAGCCAGCACAGCGCGACGTAGGCGAACGGGCACACCGGATCGACATAGAGTCGCACCCCGCCAGCATGACCGAGGAGGCCGACGATGCCCGACCAGTTCGACGTCACCGACGTCCCCGAGCGCCACCGCTACGAGATCCGGGTCGGCGACCAGGTCGCCGGGTTCGCCGAGTACGCGCTGCGCACCGACCCGCACGGCGACGGCGAGACGATCGCCTTCGTCCACACCGAGGTCGACGACGCGTTCGCCGGTCAGGGGCTCGCGGGCCGCCTCGCCCGGGCCGCCCTCGACGACGCCCGTGCCCGGCACCTCGCCGTCCTCCCGTTCTGCCCCTTCATCCGCGGGTGGATCGCGAAGCACCCGGAGTACGTGGATCTGGTCCCGACCCGGCGCCGGGAACAGTTCGACCTCGCCTGACCCGGAGGAGTACTTTCTTGCGCTCAGCACCGAGCGCAGGGAGGCGCCATGGCCGCGGACGCCGGACAGGCCCCGACGTCGGGGGCGAGTGCCGCCCTCGAGAACCTCCCGCTCTCGCGCTGGCACCGGACCATCGTGGTGCTCGTCGGGATCGGCTCGTTCTTCGACCTCTACGAGGTGTTCCTCGGGGGCGTGCTCGCGCCGATCCTGGCCCGCGAGTTCCAGCTCGGGTCGCTCGGCAAGGCCGCCGTGGTGGCCAGCGGGTTCGCCGGCATGTTCGTGGGCGCCAACGTGCTCTCGGTGGTGGCCGACCGGCTCGGGCGCAAGCGCGTGTTCCTGCTCAACCTGCTGATCTACAGCCTGTTCAGCCTGCTCGCGGCGTTCTCGCCGAACATCGAGGTCTTCCTGCTGCTCCGGTTCCTCGGCGGGATCGGCCTGGGCTGCGAGCTCGTCCTCGTCGACACCTACCTCGCCGAGTTCCTCCCCGCACGGGTCCGGGGCCGCTACATCGCCTGGGCCTACACGGTCGGCTTCCTCGGGGTCCCGGTCGCGGCCCTGCTCGGCGGCAAGCTGGTCGCCGCGCAGGAGATCGCGGGGGTCGAGGGCTGGAGGTGGCTGCTCGTCGCGGGCGCGCTCGGGGCGGCCTTCGTCATCGTGATGCGCCGCGTCCTGCCCGAGTCGCCGCGCTGGCTGGAGTCCCGCGGCCGCTTCGCCGAGTCCGAGGCCACGGTGCGCGCGATCGCGGCGAAGGTCGGTGCGCCGCAGGCGGTGGACGACCTCCCGGCCCGCGCGGTGCCACCCGAGCGGGGACGGGAGCGCTCGACGACGGAGGTCCTGCGGATCGCCTTCACCGACTACCGCAAGCGGACGGTCATGCTGTTCATCTTCCAGGTGCTGCAGACCGTCGGGTACTACGGCTTCGGCACCCTCGCCCCGCTGGTCCTCGTCTCCAAGGGCTTCGAGGTGACCGAGTCGCTCGGCTACGCGGCGCTGTCCTTCGCGGGCTACCCGCTCGGCTCGCTGCTCTCGGTACCGCTCGTGGAGCGCTTCGAACGCAAGTACCTGATCATCACCGCGGCCCTCGCGATCGCCGTGTTCGGCATCGTCTTCGCGGCCGCCGCCACGCCCTGGCTGATCGTCCTGGCGGGCTTCCTGCTCACCACGGCCAGCAACGTCTTCTCCAACGCGTTCCACATCTACCAGGCCGAGATCTTCCCGACCGCGATCCGCTCGACCGCCTCCGGCGTCGCCTACTCGCTCTCCCGCGGCACCTCGGTGGTCCTGCCGTTCGTGGCCGTCCCGCTGCTCGCCACGGCCGGTCCGGTGTGGGTCTTCGGCGGCTCGGCGTTCCTCATCGTGCTGCTGTGCCTCGACGTCGGGCTCCTCGGGCCCCTGACGACGGGTCGCGCGCTCGAGGAGGTTCACTGACGCCGGTGACCCCCACCCTCCCCGCCTGGCGGCGGGCCACCACCGGCGAGCGGCGCTGGCCGGTGGCCGTCGCCGTCCTCGTCGTCGCGGGCCTGCAGCTGACCCTTCCCGACGAGGTCGTGATCGGGTCCCGGTGGCTGCTGCCGGTCCTCGAGATCGCGGTGCTCGCGGTCCTGCTGGTCGCCACCAGGTTCGAGACCGAGCCGGTCTGGCGGCGGACGGTGAGTCTCGCGCTGACGGCGCTGATCGGGGTGGCGAACGCGGTCGCGGCGGTGCGGCTCGTCATCCACCTCGTCGAGGGTCGGGGCGGGGACGACCCGGGCCCCCTGCTCGCCACCGGCGCCGCGATCTGGGCGACCAACGTCATCGGCTTCGCGCTCTGGTACTGGCAGTTCGACCGCGGCGGACCGACTGCGCGGGCCCGCGGCGACCGCGAGGTGCCCGACTTCTGGTTCCCGCAGATGCAGTCGGCCGACCTCGACCCGGAGTGGGAGCCGCAGTTCGTCGACTACCTCTACGTCTCGTTCACCAACGCGACCGCGTTCAGCCCCACCGACACGATGCCGTTGTCGCGCTGGGCGAAGCTGGTGATGCTCGTGCAGTCCGCGGTCTCGCTCGCCACCGTGGCGCTGGTCGTCGCCCGCGCGGTCAACGTGCTGCGATAGGTCAGTTCACGCAGGGCACGGTCGGTGCCGCGGTCCCCGCGTCCTCGGACGGCACGGCCGGCGCGGCGCTCGTCTTCGGAGCCGCGCTGCCGGGGGAGGAGCCGCCGGTGTTCGACGACCCCGCGGTCCCCGACGACGAGCCGCTCGCCTTCGGTGCCGTGGTCTCCGCGCCGGCGTTCGAGATCGTCTCGGAGATGTACTCCTGCACCTTCTCGGGGTCGACCTTGACCGCCTCGCCGTCCTCGGCGGTGTCGTAGCTGGCGTTGACGATCGGGATCGTGTGGAAGCCGATCGAGCCGGAGCTCACGCCCTGCACCTGGGTGGCCAGGTCGAGCACGTCGAGCCCGCGGTCGACCGTGACGGCCTTGTCGACCGCGTCGATCAGCGCGTTCCGCTTCGTCGAGTCGGTGAGGGTGTCCGACGAGAGCACCGTGCGCGCCATGCTGGCGAGGAACACCTGCTGCCGGCGGGCACGGTCGAGGTCACCGCCGGGCAGGCCGTGGCGCTGGCGGACGAAGGCGAGCGCCTGCGGCCCGGACACCGTCGTCTGCCCGGCGGGGAACCTCGCCCCCGAGAACGAGTCGTTCACGGCCTTGTTCAGGCAGACCGGCACGCCGCCGATCGCCTCGCTGATCTGGGCGAACCCGGCGAGGTTGACCGCTGCGAAGTGGGTGATGGTGAGCCCGGTCAGGCCCTCGACGGCGCCGATCGTGGTCCGCGCCCCGGCCGCCCCGGACTGGACGGCCAGGTCGCTGCCGCTGACGCCGTCCTTGATCAGTTCCTGACGCGCCGCGTTGGACCCGTAGGAGTAGGCCGAATTGATCTTGTGGGTGCCGAACCCACCCGTCACGTCGACGTAGGAGTCGCGCGGGATCGAGAACCCGGTCGCGGGCCCGCCGCCGCCCGGGATGTGCAGCACGATGATCGTGTCGGTGGAGTCGCCGCCGGAATCGCTCCCGCCCGCGTTCAGCGAGGCCAGGATGTCCTTCGGCAGCGGGTTGCCGAAGGAGTCGGTGCGGGTGTCGAGGCCGACCAGCAGGATGTTCTGGTCGGTGCCGAAGATCGACCCGAGCGAGGTCGAGATGACGTCGACGCGGGACAGCCCCGAGTCGAAGGTCCGCGCCGCGAGCACGGTCGCCCCGGAGATCAGCAGGACGAGCACCGACGCGGCCGCCAGCCCGAGCAGCAGCACCCGGCTGGTCGCCCACCCGCGGACGCGCTCGAGCAGGGCCACGGCCCCCGCGCCGCGTCCCGACGAGGGCTCGTCCCCGGCCCCGCCGGGTCCGTCGGGCACGGGGGAGGGCGCCACCCGGGTAGGCGTCGGGGCGGGGCGTCGGGCCCCGGCCGGCGGCGGACCCGGTCGGCCCGGCGGCGGCCCGACCGGCGGGGAAGCGGCCGGCGGGCGGCCCGGGCCGGCGGGCGGCGCTCCACCCGCGCGCGGGACCGGACGGGCGGGACCGCCGGGGCGCGGCGGGACGGGTCCGGGAGCGGAAGGACCCGGAGCGGAAGGACCCGGAGCGGAGGGACCGGGACCGTCCGGTCGCGGGGACGACCCACCGCCACCGGGCGAGGGCGCGGGCCCCGGCCGCGCGGGGGGACCCGCCGGGCGCGGGCCGGGCTGCGGGGCGCCGGCGTCGGGTCGGGTCGGCCGACGACCGGGGAGCCGGAATTGTCCGGGACGTTCGCCGTCGTCGCGGGCCATCACGCGTTCCTCACACCGCGCACGGCGCCCAGCGCTGAGAAACCGGGATTCGCGTCGCGGAATCGCAGCAGCCCGAGCACCGCACATCCGACGAGTGCGACGAGCATCCACCAGAACAATTGCGCGAGCGGGGCGAACACGCCGAGCACGAACAGCGTGCTGCCGGACGCGTCGCCCCGGACGATCGCCGCGATCACGAGCGCGAGGAAGGCCAGGACGGGAGCCTGCAGGGCGGGCACGAGCACCCCGTCGACCCGCACGGCGCACACCGCGAGCAGGCAGAAGACGAGGTAGCCGACCGGGAAGAGCAGGCCGAGGAGCCCGCTGCGGTCCTGCAGGAACCAGGCGAACAGGCTGGTCAGCACCAGTGCGGCCCCCGACGCGACCGGCCAGGGGAAGCCGGGACCCACGGCGAACCGGCCGGCCTGCCGCGGCCGCGGGTCGCGGGGTGGCCGGGTGCCGGACGGTCGGGGTCCGCGGGAGGACGAGCCGGTGGACCAGCGGGACGGCGCGGCCGGGCGGGACGGCCGTCCGCCGCCCGGTCGCGGATCCCAGCGGTCGGCCACGGCGCCACGATAGCCGAGGGCCCGGACCCGACCCCGCCCACCGTCGGGAACTATTTCCCGACGCACCCGGAATGGCCACCGACGTCACGCCGACGACAATTCCACCGACGCGCGCCGATCCGGGTCCCCTCCCCGACCGGGCGACGGGACGGGCAGGCGGGCGCGGGCCGCCGTAAGGTCACCCACGCCGGTGACTAGGCCGTACGGAGTAATACCGGCGGGTCCGGGGTCGATACACCCGGCACACGACCGATCACCGTCCGTACCGGCCCCGACCCGGAGGATCCGCGTGCCCCTCTCCGCCCCCGCCCGTCGTGCGGGCGCCGTCGTGGCGCTCGCGCTGGCCGCCGTCCTCGCGCTCGCCGTGCCAGCGCTCGCGCAGACGCCCACGCCGCCACCCCCGCCGTCGGGACCCGGGTCGACGACCCGGCCCACGCCGGTGGAGGCCCGGGCCGGGCAGGCCGCGAAGCAGCGGATGGACGAGCGGCGCGGACGGGCGCCGGCCAACGTCACCGCCTGGTATGTGGACCCCACCACCAACCAGACCGTCGTCGCGGTCGTCGGGCCGACCACGAAGGCGGCGACCGACTTCGCCGCGGACGAGAACCCCGCCGCCGTCCGGGTGCAGCCGATGTCGGCGCCGGTCAGACCGCTCGCCGCGGCTCCGCTCGTGGGCGGCACGGCGATCACGACGGTCACCAGCACGACGACGAGCGGCGGCACGACCACCCGCAGCGGACTGCGCTGCTCGGACGGCTTCTCGGTGCGCCGCGGCGCCACGACCTACCTCCTCACCGCGGGGCACTGCACCCGGGGCACCTCGACGTGGTCGGGCCCGACCGGGCAGACGATCGGCACCGTCACCCGCACGGCCTGGCCGACCAGCGACTACGGGGTGATCCAGGTGACGAACACCGCGGCGTGGCGCGGCAGCGGGCAGGTCTCGGGCGGGCCCGCCGTCACCGGCGCCACCGAGGCCCCGGTGGGGACGCGGGTGTGTCGCTCCGGCTCCACGTCGGGCTACCGCTGCGGCGTGATCCAGGCGAAGAACGTCACGGTGAACTACGGCGGCGGCACCGTGGTGCAGGGCCTCACCCAGACCAGCGCCTGCGCGGAGTCCGGCGACTCCGGCGGCTCCTTCCTCGCCCCGGCGACCACGCAGGCGCAGGGGCTGCTCTCGGGCGGCACCGGCGATTGCACCACCGGCGGCACGAGCTACTTGCAGCCGCTGCGCCCGATCCTCACACAGCTCGGCCTGACGCTGGTCACCGGGAGCTGAGGAGCACGTCGACGAGAGCCGCCCGGGCCTCCCGAGCGGTGGTCCACCGGCGGTGGTCCCACTGCTCGCCGGCGAGCGAGTCGCCGGCGAAGAGCACCTGCGAGAACGCCACGCCCCGGAAGCGGGCCACCGCGATGAGCGCCGAGGCCTCCATCTCGACGGCGAGGCAGCCCTCCTCCCGACGACGGTCGGTGCGGGTGCGCGTCTCCCGGTAGACCGCGTCGGTGGTCCAGGTCCGGCCGACCGTGTGCGCGACGTCCGCCGCGTGCAGGGCCGCCACCAGCGCGTCGACGCCCTCCGGGTCGGCCTCGACGACCCGTCCGGCCGGCAGGTAGTGGAACGACGTGCCCTCGTCGCGCAGGGCGGAGGAGACGACGACGGCGTGTCCCAGGACGAGTTCGGGCACCAGCACCCCGGCGCCGCCCACGGCGGTGAACCGCCGACCGCCGAGCACGATCAGCTCCTCGAGCGTCACCGCCGCCATCGGCGCCCCGACGCCGGGGTGGGCGACCGCGACGGTCCGCCCGTCGGTCGTCGGCACGCCGAGGACGGGCGAGCGGCCGTTCTCGGAGTGCAGCGTGGCGATCTCCGGGTGCTCCTGCGCGAGCGCCGCCATCACCTCGGGGAAGAAGCACAGGAGGACGTCGGGCGGCACGCTCCCGTGGGTGCGCATCGCCCCGGGCGCGATGATGCCGGGCTGGTCGAGGTCGTCCTCGACCAGCGGGATCGGGTCGGCGTCGGTCACCCGGCGATCGTCGCGTAGGCGGCCCGCACCGCGCGGGCCGCCTCGCGGTCGTCGTCCGTGGCCTCGACCACGGTGTCCCGCCCGACGCGCCACGCCGGCTCCGCGCCGGTCAGCGCCCAGGCCGCCTGGCGGGCGGCCCCCAGCGCGACGTACTCCGCGGGCGCGAGGACCTCGACGTCGAGCCCGAAGACGGCCGGGGCGATCGTCGCCACGGCCCGGGAGCGGCTCCCGCCGCCGATGAGCAGGATCCGGGAGCCCTCCACCCCGACGTCGGCGAGCGCCTCCACCCCGGCCGCCAGCCCGCAGAGCATCCCCTCGACGACCGCCCGGGCGAGGTTCTCCCGCGTGCCGTTCGCGGTGGTGAGGCCGGCGATCGTGCCCGTGGCGTCGGGCCGGTCGGGGGTCCGCTCGCCCTCGAGGTAGGGCACGAGGACGAGCCCGCCCGCGCCCGGGGCGGCGGCGAGGGCGAGTTCGTCGAAGCCCGCCGGATCCACGCCGAGGAGCGTCGCGCCCACCCCGAGCACCCGCGCCGCGTTGAGCGTGCAGACCAGGGGCAGGTAGCCGCCCCGGGCGTCGGCGAAGCCCGCGACCAGGCCGGACGGGTCGGCGGTCGGCCGCGCCGCCCCGGTGAACACCGTGCCGGAGGTGCCGATGGAGACGATGAGCTCGCCCGGCGCCGTCCCGATGGCCAGCGCCGCGCCCATGTTGTCGCCGGTCCCGGGCGCGACGACCGCCCCGGGCACCGGGCCGTGCTCGTGGCCGCGGCCCACGGCGTCGCCGGGGCCCGCCACCCGCGGGACGTCGAGGGCGCGCCCGAAGGCGAGTTCGAGCAGGTCGGGGCGGTAGTCCTCGGTGTGCGGCGACCAGTACCCGGTGCCGGAGGCGTCCCCCCGGTCGGTCACCGGCTCCGCCCCGGCCCGGGCGCCCCCGCGGAGCCGCCAGGTCAGCCAGTCGTGGGGGAGCAGCACCGAGCGCGCCCGCTCGGCGTTCTGCGGCTCCGCCCGGGCGGTCCAGCGCAGCTTCGACGCGGTGATGCTCGCGACCGGGACGGTGCCCACCGCGTCGGCCCACGCGGCGGCGCCGCCGAGCTCGGCGACCAGGTCGTGCGCGGCGTCCGCGGAGCGGGTGTCGTTCCACAGCAGGGCGTCCCGGACCGGCTCGCCGCGCTGGTCGCACAGCACCATGCCGTGCTGCTGGCCGGCGACGGCGATCGCCCCGACGTCGTCGGTGCCGACCTCGCCGAGCGCGTCGCACAGGGCCGTCCACCAGGCGCGCGGGTCGACCTCCGTGCCGTCCGGATGGGCCCGGCGGGCCTCCCGGACGACCGACCCGTCGTCGGGATCGACGACGACGACCTTGGTGGCCTGGGTGGAGGAGTCGACCCCTGCGACGTAGGTGGGCATGCGCCCATGTGAGCACTAAGTGTCGCTATAGCACCACTTACTGCTCACCTGGCGCAGCCACACGATTCCCGGATCCGGAACGTCGGCGGGAGGCGCAGCACCTCCACGGGGGCCTCCGGCTGGGCCCGGCGGCGCAGGAGCAGGCGGACCGCCTCGGCGGCGATCCGGTCGAACGGCTGCGCCATCACGGTGAGCCGCGGGGAGAACAGGTCGGCCCACGCGAAGTCGTCGAACGCGACCACGGCGACGTCGTCGGGCACCCGCGCCCCGGCGTCGCGCAGGGCGGCGATCACGCCGATCGTCATGCTGTTGTTCCCGACGACGACCGCCGTGGGCGGCTCGGGCAGCGCCAGCAAGCGGGTCATCGCCGCCCGGGCCGGCTCGGTCGCCGACTCGCCGGACACCTCGAGCGCCGGGTCGCGCGGCACGCCGGCGTCGTCGAGCGCGCGGCCGAAGCCGGCGCAGCGCTCCTCGGTGGTGGTCAGACCGTCCAGGCCGGCGACCAGCGCGATCCGGGTGTGGCCGTGCTCGACGAGGTGGCGGGTGAGGGTGGCGGTCGCGGCGTGGTTCTCGCTGCCGACCTGGTCGAGCGCGGCGGCCCGGCCGTCGGCGATCAGGCGGTCGAGCAGGACGGTCGGCACCTCGTGGCGGGCCAGGTACTCCAGCGCCGCGCAGGGCTGCGCCGACGGCGCGAGCACGACGCCGTCCACACGGTGGTGGTGCAGCCGGGCGACGACGGTGCGCTCGTACTCGGGGTCCTCGTGCGGGTCCACGAGCAGCAGCGTGTAGCCGGCCGCGGCGGCGGCGGACTCGGCGGAGGAGAGCAGCTCGCCGAAGTAGGGGTTGGAGATGGCGGAGAGGACGAGGCCGAGCGTCGTCGTCCGGCTCGTCGCGAGCGACCGGGCCACCGTGTTCGGCGTGTAGGCCGTCTCCTCGACCGCGGCGAGGACCGCGGCCCGCGTGTCCGCACTGACCGCGCGCGTGTTGTTCAGGACGTGGGAGACGGTGGCCGTCGAGACGCCGGCGCGCCGTGCGACGTCCGCCATCGTGGTCACTCGACGATCCTCCCTCCGCCACCCCGCCGTCGTGACGCCGATGATGCCCCGTCCCGCCCGTGCGGGGGAGCAGTGAATTCGGACAGTCGGTCCGAGCGGGAACGGTCAAGCGCTTGCGTCGGTACGTATCGGAGTCCTACGGTCGCCCGACGTGACGTCGGGGTGAACCACGTCACTACCGAGCGGGACGGGGGCGGGGCGTGCGGAGACCGATGACGAGCCGACCGCCGGGGCGGCGCCGACCGGCGCTGGCGCTCCTCGCCGCGGCGCTGCTCGCCCTCGTGGCGGGCTGTTCCGGTGCGGGGGCCCTCGGCCAGGCCGAGGGCGTGCAGACCGTGACGGTCGCGATCGTCTCGAACCCGCAGATGGAGGACGCGATCACGCTGTCCCCGGAGTTCGAGCGGGAGAACCCCGGGATCCGCCTGCGGTTCGTGACGCTCTCGGAGAACGAGGCCCGCGCCAAGATCACGGCGTCGGTGGCCACCGGCGGCGGCGAGTTCGACATCGTCATGATCTCGAACTACGAGACCCCGCAGTGGGCTCAGAACGGGTGGCTCACCGACCTCGAGCCCCTGATGGCACAGACGCCGGGCTACGACCGCGCCGACTTCCTGCCGACCGTGCGGGACGCGCTCTCCTACCAGGGCGCGATGTACTCGGTGCCCTTCTACGCCGAGTCCTCGTTCCTCATGTACCGCACCGACCTGTTCGCCCAGGCCGGCCTGACGATGCCGCCGCAGCCGACCTGGCCGCAGGTCGCGGACGCGGCGGCCCGGCTCGACGACCGGCAGCGCGGGGGCAGCACCGCGGGCATCTGCCTGCGCGGCAAGCCCGGCTGGGGCGAGATGATGGCCCCGTTCAACACCGTGGTGAACACCTTCGGCGGCCGCTGGTACGACCCGCAGTGGAACGCGCAGCTGACCAGCCCGCAGTTCGAGCAGGCCACCCAGTTCTACGTCGACCTGGCCCGGGCCCACGGGATCGCCGGCGGCTCGCAGGCCGGGTTCTCCGAGTGCGGCACCGCGTTCAGCCAGGGCAACGTCGCGATGTGGTACGACTCCACGTCCGCCGCGGGCACCGTGATCAACCCGGAGGACTCGCGGGTCGTCGGGAAGGTCGGCTTCGTCCCCGCCCCCGTCGTCGCGACCCCCAGCTCCGGCTGGCTGTACTCCTGGTCGCTCGCGATCCCGAAGACCTCGCCCCGCGTCGACGCGGCCTGGAAGTTCATGAGCTGGATGACCTCGAAGCAGTACATCCAGCTCGTCGGGAACCGCCTCGGGTGGGAGTCCGCGCCGCCCGGGTCGCGCACCTCGACCTACGACAGCCCGCAGTACCAGCAGGCGGCGGGCGCGTTCGCGAACACGGTGCGCGACGCGATCAACCGGGCGAACCCGCAGCAGCCGACGGTGGAGCCCGTTCCGTACCAGGGCGTCCAGTTCCTGCGGATCCCCGAGTTCCAGGACCTCGGCACCCGTGTCAGCCAGCAGCTGTCCGCCGCCATCGCCGGGCAGATCACGCCGGCCGAGGCGCTCGAGCAGTCCCAGGAGTACGCGACGACGGTGGGGGAGAGCTACCAGCGATGACGTCCACTCTGGAACGCCCCGCGGCGCCGTCGGGACCGCCACCGGCCCCGGGACAGACCCCGACCCGCTCGGCCCGGGCCGAGGGCTGGGTCCGCCGGGCCCCGCTCCTGCCCGCCCTCGTCTTCACGATCGTCGTCACGCAGATCCCGTTCCTGCTGACGATCTTCTACTCGCTGCAGTCCTGGAACCTCGTCCGTCCCGGCTCGCAGCAGTGGGTCTGGTTCGACAACTACGTCAGCGTCTTCCAGGACTCGCAGTTCCGCGGGGTCGCGCTCAACACGGTGATCATGACCCTCGGGTCGGTGCTGATCGCCGTGGTGCTCGGCCTGGTCCTCGCGCTGCTGCTCAACCGGCACTTCATCGGCCGCGGGATCGTGCGCACGCTGCTGGTGACGCCGTTCCTCATCACCCCGGTCGCCGCGGCGCTGCTGTGGAAGACGACGCTGCTCGACCCGACCTACGGCCTGATCAACTTCGTCCTCTCGCCGTTCGGGGTCGGCGAGGAGGCCTGGATCTCCGACTTCCCGCTGGCGTCGGTGATGGTCGCGCTGATCTGGCAGTGGACGCCGTTCATGATGCTGCTGCTGCTCGCCGGCCTGCAGTCGATGCCCACCGACCAGATCGAGGCCGCCCGGATGGACGGGGCGGGCGCGTGGGCGATCTTCCGCGAGCTGACGCTGCCGCACCTGCGTCGCTTCATCGAGCTGGGCACCGTGCTCGGCGCGATCTACCTGGTGAACACCTTCGACGCCGTCTACATGATCACGCAGGGCGGGCCGGGCACGGCCTCGGCGAACCTGCCGTTCTACATCTACCAGCGCGCGTTCCTCGGCTTCGACATCGGCCAGTCCGCGGCCATGGGTGTCGTGGTCGTGGTCATGACGATCATCGTCGCGACCTTCGCGCTGCGCCTGGTCTTCCGGAGCTTCGGGGCCGCCGAGGGGAGCAACTGATGGCGATCACCACCGAGCGCGGGTCGACCACCGCCTCGTCGGGGGCCTCGGAGCAGGAGCCGCGCCGGTCCACCCGGACCGGCCCGGTGCTGCTGACGACGCTGACCTGGATCCTCGGCATCGGGTTCTTCTTCCCGGTGCTGTGGATGGTCCTCACCGCGTTCAAGACCGAGAGCGACGCGCAGTCGCGCCCGCCGACGTTCGTCTTCACCCCGACCCTCGAGCAGTTCCGCACGGTGTTCGACGCCGGGATCGGGCCGTACCTCGCGAACTCGCTCGGGGCCACGGTCATCTCGACGGTGCTCGTGCTGCTGCTCGCGATCCCGGCCGCGTTCGCGCTGTCCATGCGGCCGGTGGAGAAGACCCAGGACGTCCTGTTCTTCTTCATCTCCACCAAGATGCTGCCGGTGGTCGCGGCGATCGTGCCGATCTACGTCGTGGTCAACAACGTCGGGCTCCTGGACAACATCTGGACCCTGATCGTCCTCTACACCGCGATGAACCTGCCGATCGCGGTGTGGATGATGCGCTCGTTCTTCCTCGAGGTGCCCTCGGAACTGCTGGAGGCGGCCTCGATGGACGGGGCCTCGCTGGCGCGGACGCTGCGCGAGGTGGTGCTGCCGATCATCTCGCCCGGCATCTTCGCGACGGCGCTGATCTGCGTGATCTTCTCGTGGAACGAGTTCTTCTTCGCGGTCAACCTGACCTCGGCGAACGCGGGCACGATGCCCACGTTCCTGGTCCAGTTCGTGACCTCACAGGGGCTCTACTTCGCGCAGCTCTCGGCCGCCGCGACGCTGGCGGCGCTGCCGGTGATCCTCGCCGGCTGGGTGGCGCAGAACAAGCTGGTGCAGGGTCTGTCGTTCGGCGCGGTCAAGTAAGGGGACGGGTACTCATGGCCGAAGTGGTGTTCGACGAGGCCTCGCGCATCTACACGCCGGGGGCGACGCCCGCCGTCGACAAGCTGAGCCTGACGGTGAACGACGGCGAGCTCGTCGTCCTGGTCGGTCCGTCCGGCTCGGGGAAGTCGACGGCCCTGCGGATGCTCGCGGGGCTGGAGCCGATCGACGCGGGACACCTGCGCATCGACGGGCGCGACGTGGTCGACGTGGCGTCGAAGGACCGGGACATCGCGATGGTGTTCCAGAGCTACGCGCTCTACCCGTCCAAGACGGTGCGCGACAACATGGCGTTCCCGCTGAAGATGCGCGGGATGGACAAGGCCGAGCAGACGAAGCGGGTGAACGAGGCCGCCGAGATCCTCGGGCTGACCGAGTACCTCGACCGCAAGCCCAAGGCGCTCTCCGGCGGTCAGCGTCAGCGCGTGGCGATGGGCCGGGCGATCGTGCGCGAGCCGCGGGTGTTCCTCATGGACGAGCCGCTGTCCAACCTCGACGCGAAGATGCGCGTGCAGACCCGCGCGCAGATCGCCGGTCTGCAGAACCGGCTGGACGTCACCACGGTGTACGTCACCCACGACCAGGTCGAGGCCATGACGATGGGCGACCGGGTGGCGGTGCTGCGCGACGGGAAGCTGCAGCAGTACGCGACCCCGTCCGAGCTCTACGACCGGCCGGTCAACGCCTTCGTCGCCGGCTTCATCGGCTCGCCGGCGATGAACCTGATGGACCTGCGCCGCTCGGGCGACGGGGTGACGCTCGGCGGCGCGACCGTCCCGCTGACCCGGGAGGTGGCCGACGCGGCCGGCTCGGCCGACACCGTGACGGTCGGCCTGCGGCCGGAGGACCTCTCGCTGACCTCGGAGGGCGACGGCATCAAGGCCGTCGTCGACGTCGTCGAGGAGCTGGGCAGCGAGTCCTACCTCTACGCGCACATGGCCGAGCACCCGGACACCACGCTGGTGGTGCGCGGACCGGGCCGCACCCGGGTGCGCTACGGCGAGACGATCGCGGTGCGGGTGGACCCCGACGCGATCCACGCGTTCGACGCGACCTCGGGGGAGCGGCTGGCGGCCTGAGCCGACGTCCGGACGGCCGGTGTGCGACACCGGCCGTCCGGACGAGCGGTCAGCCGTGCAGGTCGGTCCACTGCACCGACACGCCGCGGCGGTGGTGCTCGAGGCGGCGCAGCCGGCGCCGGGCCTCGTGGGTGAGACCGTCGATGCGGTCGAGGAGCTGGTTCAGCTCGGCGGTCTCGGAGTCGATCAGCGCCTCGCGCGCCTGCTCGGTCTCAGGCGCGCGCGGGGAACAACCGGTGACGAACGGTGCGTACTCGGTGGCGGCGTCGGGGACGGCCACGGTGTCTCCTTCACGGGACGACAGGACGATGGGGCGTGCCCGGACGGGGTGGCCCGGCCGGGCACTGAATCGTTCAACAAGATAGCAGCCGCACTATTTCCCGCTGCGGTTGCGCGCCCTGCCGGTGCGGCGCACGATCGGGTCACATCCCGCCGCGGTTGACCCGTCTCCAGCCCTGGTGCAGGCAGAAGTCCGCGCCCGCGCCCCGTCCGAGACGGTCGACCGGTCGCGGCCACGGGAGTTCCCGTGTCGCGGCGGAGGGCCGGCGCGCATGGCATCACGAGCACGGACCGAGGCGTTCCGGGGCGAGCGGCTGCTCGCCCGCGGGGCCGACGAGATCGACAGCCGCTACCACCCCGCGGGGCCGCTGCGGCGCCAGATCGACAAGGTGTTCCCGAGCCACTGGTCGTTCCTGCTGGGCGAGGTGTGCATCTACACCTTCATCGCCCTGCTGATCTCCGGTACCTGGCTCGCGATCTTCTACGACCCGTCGATGGCGGAGTCGACGTACGAGGGCGCCTACGCCGGGGCCCGCGGGATCGAGGCCTCGCAGGCCTGGATCACGACCGTCGACATCTCGATGGAGGTGCGCGGCGGGCTGTTCGTGCGCCAGGTCCACCACTGGTCGGCCCTGTTGTTCGTCGCGGCCATGATCGCCCACATGGCCCGGACCTTCTTCACCGGCGCCTTCCGCCGGCCGCGCGAGACGAACTGGATCCTCGGCGTGGTGCTGCTGCTGGCCGGGATGATCGAGGGCTTCATCGGCTACTCGCTGCCCGACGACCTGCTCTCCGGGACGGGACTGCGCACCGGCCTGTCGGCGATCGTGATGTCGATCCCGGTGGTGGGGACCTGGCTGCACTGGGTGATCCTCGGTGGCGAGTACCCCGGCACGGTCATCATCCCGCGCCTCTACATCGTCCACGTGTTCCTGCTGCCGGGGATCATCCTCGCCGTCATCGGCGTGCACGTGGCGCTCGTGTGGTTCCAGAAGCACACCCAGTTCCCCGGGCCCGCCCGCACCGAGCGCAACGTCGTCGGCGTCCGCATCCTCCCGACCTTCGCGACGAAGGCCATTGCCTTCCTGATCGTCAACATCGGGGTCATCGCGATCATGAGCGGCGTGTTCCAGATCAACCCGATCTGGAAGCTCGGTCCGTACGACCCGACGAAGGTCGGCGCGGGCTCCCAGCCCGACTGGTACATGGGCATCTTCGACGGGGCCGTCCGGCTCTGGCCCTCGTGGGAGCTGTACCTGGGGACCTACACGGTCCCCGCGATCTTCTTCCCCGTCGTGGGGATCGGGATCATGATCGGTCTGCTGGCGCTGTACCCGCAGATCGAGCGGTGGCTGACGAAGGACTCCGCCCACCACAACCTGCTGCAGCGCCCACGCGACGTCCCGGTGCGCACCGCCACCGGCATGATGGCGTTCTTCTTCTACTTCTGGCTGCTCGTGGCCTGCGGCAACGACATCATCGCCTACACCTTCGACATCTCCCTGAACGTGATGACGTGGGCCGGCCGGATCGGCCTGCTGGTCGGGCCGCCGATCGTCTTCGCGGTCACCTACCGGATCTGCCTCGGCCTGCAGCGCCTCGACCGGGAGGTGCTCGAGCACGGCATCGAGACCGGCGTGGTCAAGCGGCTCCCGCACGGCGAGTTCGTCGAGGTGCACCAGCCGCTCGCGGTCGACGAGCAGGGCCGCGCGCGGGCGCTCGAGTACCAGGGCGCCACCGTGCCGCGACGGATGAACGACATCGGAGCGGCCGGCGCCCCGCTGTCCGGCGGATGGTTCCGGCCGGACCCGGCGTCCGAGCAGCACCCGGAGCTCGGCGGCGACCCGCTCGAGGTCGAGCCGCACGACGACCGCACCGAGCAGGCCCCCGCGGCGGCCGGGGCCGGGCGACCGCGGCCGGACGACGCGTGAGGCGCGAGGAGGCCGAGGCCCTCACCGCGGACGAGCTGCGGCGGCTCGATCACCTGGCGCGCGGGGTGCGCCTCGACGACCCGGGGTTCGCCGCCCTGCTCACCGCCGACCGGCACGGGCGGCGCCGGCGGCGGGTCCCCGTGCTCGGGGTGGTCCTCGCCGCCGTCGTGCTCGCCGGCGCCGGCGCCGGCATCGTGCTCGTCGCCGTGGGCCGCGCGGGCGCCGGCCCCGTCCCGGTGGTACTCGGCGCGGCGTCGATCGGCCTGTGCTTCGCCGCGGTCACCCGGCTGACGGCGGCCCCGCGGGATCAGGTCAGGACGGCCCGCAGGGCGGCGCGGGCGCCGTCGGTGTGCAGCCGGTCGAGGTGGCGCCGGTAGGCGTCGGTGAACCGCTGGTCGTCGACCAGGTCGCCGAACAGCGACCGATCGGAGAGGAAGGCCAGCGGCTCGTCGGGGTAGCGCCGGGCGGCGGCGGTGCGATCCTCGGCGCGCCCGGTGTCGACGACCTCGATCGGCTCGCCGGCCTCGTCGACGCCCTCGGCGTAGCGGGCCCACGCCGCGACGATCAGCGCGGACCGCTCGATCTCCCCACCCTGCTCCAGGTTGCGGCGGATCACCGGCACCAGCCACGGCGGGATCCGGTCCGACGACTCGGCGGCCAGGCGCGCGAGCGTGTCCCGGATCTCGGGGTTGGCGAACCGCTCGATCAGCGTCGCCTTGTAGTCCTCGAGGTCGACCCCCGGGACCGGCAGCAGCGTCGGCGTGGCCTCGTCGTCCATGTAGCCCCGCACGAAGCGCACGAACTCCTCGTCGGCGCACACCTCGTGGGCGTAGCGGTAGCCGGCGAGGTAGCCGAGGTAGGCGATGGCCTGGTGCGAGGCGTTGAGGAGGCGGAGCTTCATCAGCTCGTAGGGCTCGACGTCGGCGACGACCTGCACGCCGGCCTCCTCGAAGGCCGGGCGGCCCGCGGCGAACCGGTCCTCGAGCACCCACTGCGTGAAGGACTCGCACACCACCGGCCAGCCGTCGTCGACGCCGGAGCGCTCGGCGAGCTCGCGGCGGTCGTCGTCGGTGGTGCGCGGGGTGATGCGGTCGACCATGGAGTTCGGGAACGGGACCTCGCGTTCGATCCAGGCGGCGAGGTCGTCGCCGGTCCGTTCATCGCGCAGGCGGGCGAAGGCCGTGATCATGCGGTGCGCGACGTCGCCGTTGCCGGCGATGTTGTCGCAGCTCATGACGGTGAACGGCCCGGTCCCCGCGTGCCGACGCCGGCGCAGGGCCTCCACGATGAACCCGAACGCCGAGCGGGGCACGGTGTCCTCGTCGCGCGCGATGTCGTGGGCGACGCTCTCCTCGGACCCGTCGAACTCGCCGGTGGCGGTGTTGACGTGGTAGCCGCCCTCGGTGACGGTCAGGCTCACGATGCGGGTGGCCGGATCGGTCATCCGGTCGAGCACGGCCTCGGGGTCGTCGGGAGCGACGAGGTAGTCGACCATCGAGCCGATCACGCGCGGCTCCCGCGAGCCGTCGGCGTGCTTGAGCACGAGCGTGTAGAGGTCGTCCTGGCGCGCCATGACCTCGCCCATCGCGCGGTCGGCGTCGAGCACCCCGACCCCGCACAGCGCCCAGTCGTGGTCGCGGCCCGCGGCGAACAGCCGGTCCAGGTACATCGCCTGGTGCGCGCGGTGGAACCCGCCGACGCCGATGTGGACGATGCCGACCGACAACGCGTCGCGGTCGTAGTCGGGCACCGGGACCGCCAGCTCCGGCAGCGAGGCGCGGGTCAGGGCGACAGCGTCGGCGCTCATGGGGTCACCCTAGGAGCGCAAGCGCTTGCCGTCACGGGTCCGGATCCGGTGGGTCACCGGCCGCCCGCGACGTCGAGGACGCTGCCGGTGGCATAGGACGCCTCGTCGGAGGCCAGCCACACGATGGCCGCGGCGATCTCGTCGGCCGTGCCCGCCCGACCGAGCGGCACGGCCGGTCCGAGGCGCTCGACGCGGTCGGGCTGGCCGCCGGAGGCGTGGAGCTCGGTGTCGATGATCCCGGGGCGCACGACGTTGACCCGGATCCCCTCGCCCGCGACCTCCTTCGCGAGGCCGAGCCCGAGGGTGTCGACGGCCGCCTTCGACGCGGCGTAGTCGACGTACTCGCCGGGCGAGCCCAGCCGCGACGCCGCCGACCCGACGAGGACGATCGACCCGCCGTCACCGCCGTGGGCGGTGGACATCCGCCGGACGGCCTCGCGGCAGGTGACGATCGTGCCGGTCACGTTGGTGGTCAGCATCCGCTCGACGCGCTCGACGGTCAGCTCGTCCGCCCGGGTCTTCTCGCCCACGATCGCGGCGTTCGCGACGACCGCGCCGAGCCGGCCCAGGGTCGTGGTCGCCTCCACGGCGGCGACGACGTCGGCCTCGACGGCCACGTCCGCGCGGACGGCCGCGGCCCGCCCGCCGTCGTGCTCGATCGCCGCGACCACGGCCGCGGCGGCGTTCTGGTCGGAGCGGTAGGTCAGGCACACCGCCCACCCGGCGGCGGCCGCCCGCCGCGCGGTCGCCGCGCCGATCCCACGGCTGCCTCCGGTGACGAGCATGCTGCGCATGGGAGGGATCATCCCGCGCGCAGCGCCGCGGGGCGCGTCCCACGCTCGCGGACGAAGGCGGCGGACAGCGCGAAGGGGCTGCCGTACCCCACCCGGTCGGCGATCACCGCGAGCGTCAGATCGGTGCCACGGAGCAGATCCGCCGCGAGCGAGAGACGCAGGTCGGTGAGCCAGGCCATCGGCGGCGCGCCCACGGCGGTCGTGAAGCGTCGGGCGAACGCGGCCCGGGAGAGCCCGACCCGCCGGGCGAGCAGCTCCACGGTCCAGCCCGCCGCGGGATCGGTCTCCATGGCGTGGAGGGCCGGACCGACGGCCGGGTCCCGTCGCGCGAGCGCGGCCGACGGCGCGGCGGGTCCGGCGAACCAGGACCGCAGCACCGTCGCGAGCAGCAGGTCGAGAGCGCGGTCGAGGACGACGTCCTGCCCGGCGGCGTCGCGGTCCAGCTCGGCGTCCAGGAGGGCGACCAGGGGAGCGGGCGCGGCCTCGAGGTCCGCCGGCCGCAGGACGGTCAGCGCCGGGAGCGACCGCACCAGCCGCGCCCCGATCTCGCCGCCGACCGGGTAGGTGCCGACGAGCATCGCGGTCGACGTCGCCGGGCCGTGCCCCCAGGTGCGGAGGCCGAGGTCGTGCGGGGCGCGGTCGGTGCCGGGCGGCGACCAGCAGCGCTGGTCCGGGCCGATGACGGCCTGGTCGGGCACATCGGCGGCGGAGCGCACGGTGTAGGGCGCCGGACCACGCAGGACGACGACGTCGCCGGTCACGGCCGGGGTGGCGTCCACCAGGGTCGAGCCGCGGGTGACGACCACCAGCGTCAGCGGCGCCCCGTCCTCGATGCGGACCGCGAACGGCGGCTCGAGCAGGCAGCGCAGCACGAAGGCACCGCGGGCCCGCGGCCCGTCGAGCAGTCCGGCGATCGGGTCCACGGTGAGACGATCGCGCATGGATCGAGCCGTGGCAATGATGGTGCGTCCACCTCGAGGCCGGTGGACTGGGACGCATGCTCACGGATCTGGTGTTCCCGCCCTCGGCCCTGACCGGCGGCCTCCTCGGCGGGGTCTACCTCGCCTTCGACCTCGCGGTGCTGCCGGCGCTGCGCCGGGTGCCGGTCGGGGCGCCCGGACCGGACCCCGGCGACACCATGCGCGCGATCAACGTCGCCATCGTCCGGCCGTCCTTCCTGGCGCTGCTGTTCGGGGCGCCGGCCTTCGCGGTCGCGGCGGCCGTGCTGGCGCCCTCGCCGCTGTCGATCGGGTCGGCGGCGCTCCAGGTGGGCGGCCTCGTCGTCACGATGGCGGTCAACGTCCCGCTCAACGACCGCCTCGCCGGCGGTGAATCCTTCGACCGGGTCGTCGGGCCGTGGCTCCGCGCCCACCGGATCCGCACCGCGGCCGCGGTCCTGGGCGCGGTCGCGGTCGGCCTCTGACCGCCGGATCGGTCACACGAGCCCGAACCGGCTCGGATCGTTACGTAACCTACCGACCATGCGGCGGTTCCTCTCGGCCAACGCGTTCGTGCTCTGTCTGCTGGTCACGGTGGGCCTCGCGAGCCTCCTGCCGGCCCGGGGCGGGTTCGCGGTCGGGGTGGACCACGCCACGACCGTCGCGATCGCGCTGCTGTTCTTCCTCTACGGCACCCGCCTCTCCCCGCGCGAGGCCTGGGAGGGGCTGCGGCACTGGCGGCTGCACGTCACCGTGGTGGCGGCGACGTTCGTGATGTTCCCGCTGCTGGGCCTGCTCATCGGCCTCACCGACCTCCCGACCCCCGAGCTCGCCGCGGGCGTGGCGTTCCTGTGCTGCCTGCCCTCGACGGTGCAGAGCTCGATCGCCTTCACCTCGGTCGCGCGCGGGAACGTCGCGGCGGCGATCTGCGCCGCGTCGTTCTCCAACCTGCTCGGGATCGTGGCCTCGCCGCTGCTGGTCGCACTGGTGCTCGGCGGGCAGGGCGGGATCTCCGGGCAGGCGGTGCTCGACGTGGCGCTCCAGCTGCTCGCGCCGTTCCTGGCCGGCCAGCTGCTGCGGCCGTGGATCGGGCGGTTCCTGGCCCGCTACCGGAGGGTGCTCGGCCTCGTCGACCGCGGGTCGATCCTGCTCGTCGTCTACGCGGCCTTCGGGGAGGGCGTGGTCGAGGGGGTCTGGCAGCGGACGTCGGTGGGCTCGCTGCTCGCCCTGGTGGGCCTCGAGGTGGTGCTGCTCGCGGTCGTCCTGCTCGCCACCTGGTACGCCGGTCGACTGTTCGCGCTCCCGCGCGCGGACCGCGTGACGATCATGTTCTGCGGCTCGAAGAAGTCCCTGGCCTCGGGGTTGCCCATGGCGGGCGTCCTGTTCGCCGGTCCCGTGGTCGGGCTGATCGTGCTGCCGCTGATGCTCTACCACCAGCTCCAGCTCATGGTCTGCGCCGCGCTCGCCCAGCGGCTGGGCCGCCCGATCGACGATGCTGCTCCCGTGACGACCCGCGAGGAGGTCCGCCGATGACGTCGTTCGTCCCCGAGATCCGGCTGCCCGAGGGAGCGGAGAAGCTCCGCGCCGAGGTCCGCGCGTTCCTCGACGCCGAGCGGGCCCGCGGCACGCTCCTCGACCGGCCCGACTCCTGGTTCGCCGGCTGGGACCGCGACTTCAGCCGGCGCCTCGCCGAGCAGGGGTGGGTCGGGATGACGCTGCCCACGGCCTACGGCGGCGGCGGGCGCTCGCCCCTGGAGCGCTACGTCGTCATCGAGGAGCTGCTGGCCGCGGGCGCCCCGGTCGGCGCGCACTGGGTCTCCGACCGCCAGGCCGGCCCGTCCGTCCTCGCGAACGGGACCGAGGAGCAGCGTGAGCGCTACCTGCCCGCGATCACCCGCGGGGAGTGCTTCTTCTCGATCGGCATGAGCGAGGAGGGGGCCGGGTCCGACCTCGCCGCGGTCGCGACGCGCGCCGAGCGGGACGGTGACGTCTGGCGGCTCACCGGGACGAAGATGTGGACCGGCGGCTCGCACGTCAACGACGCGGCCATCGTCCTCGCGCGGTCCGACCCCGAGGGGTCCCGGCACGCCGGGCTCTCGCAGTTCGTGATCGACCTGCACGCCCCGGAGGTCCGCGCCGAGCCGATCCACCTGCTCACCGGCGAGCACCGCTTCAACGCCACCCACCTCGACGGCGTCCCCGGCGAGCTCCTCGGCGCCGAGGGCTCCGGCTGGGCGCAGGTCACGGGCGAGCTGGCCCAGGAGCGCAGCGGACCCGAGCGGTTCCTCTCCACCTTCCCGCTGCTGGTCTCGCTGCTCCGGGAGCCCCTTCCCGACGGGGGCCCGGTGCGGGTCGGGCTGCTCGTCGCGCGGCTCGCGTCGCTGCGGCGGCTCTCGCTCGGCGTGGCCGGGGCGCTCGAGCGGGGGGAGTCGCCGGACGTGGCCGCCGCGCTGGTGAAGGACCTCGGCACCCGGTACGAGGGCACGGTCGTCGAGGAGGTCCGCGCGCTGTCGCCGGTGATCGCGGACCCGTCCGCGCCGGTCGGGTCGCACGCCGAGGTGCTGGCGCTCGGGATCGGGCACCTGCCGGCCTACACCCTGCGCGGCGGCACCAACGAGATCCTCCGCGGCATCATCACGAAGGGGCTGGGCGCCGCGCCCGAGGAGGAGGCGCCGTCCCTGGTGCTCGACCCGGGCGCGCCGCTCGCCGAGCAGGTGGCGACCGCCCGCGCGATCGGTGCGGCGGCGGTCGAGGGCCCGACCGTCGAGGACGCCGTGGCCCGCCACGTGCTCGCTGCGGCCGGGCGCCCGGTTCCGGACGGGCCGCTGACGGTGGCGTTCGACGACCGCGTGGTGGTGCGCGACGGCGAGGGCGGCCAGGTGGTGCTCGACGGCGAGCTGCCCCGGGTGCCCCACGGCACCACGACCCCGACCGTCCTGGTCACGCGCGGCGCGCACGGGCCGCTCGTGGCCGTGCTCGAGCCGAGCGCGGCCGTCGTCGGGAAGGGACAGAACCTCGCGGGGGAGCCGCGGGACACGCTCACCCTGTCCGAGGTGCCCGTGGTGGCGACCCCGCTCGACCCGGCCGCCGCCCGGGAGGCGCACGACCGGCTCGCGCTCCTGCGGGCCGCGCAGATCGCGGGGGCGGCGCGCCGGGCGAGCGACCTGGCGATCGCGCACGTCGGCGAGCGTGAGCAGTTCGGTCGCCCGCTGGCGTCCTTCCAGGCGGTGAAGCAGTCGGTGGCCGAGCTCGTCGAGGAGGTCGCGCTGGTGGAGGCCGCCGTCGCCGTCGGGACGGAGCGTCCCGACGGGTTCGGGGTGGCGGTGGCCGAGGCACAGGCCTCGGCGTCGGTCGCGACGGTCGCGCGGATCGCCCACCAGCTGCACGGCGCGGTCGGGTTCACCGAGCGCAGCCCCTTGCGGCACGCGACGACGCGGCTGTGGTCGTGGCGCGACGAGGACGGCGACGAGCGCGCCTGGGCCGGGCGGCTGGGCGCGCTCGCCGTCGGGACGGACGACCTCTGGGCGCTGGTGACCGGCTGAGGCCTACCGGCCGGTGTGGGCGAAGGAGCTGTCCTCCTCGGCCGTGCGGATGGACTCCTTCTGCCGGTCGAGGCGGCGGATCACGGTCTCGAGGTCGGCGAGCAGCGCCTCGGCGAGCGAGTGGGTGAAGCCGTTGCGCACGACGAGGCGCAGCACGGCGAGGTCGGTGCGGTCGACGGGGAACGTGTAGGCGGGGACCTGCCAGCCGTGCTCCCGCAGGCCCGCGGAGACGTCGAAGACCGAGTAGTGGGAGATGTCCGCGCGCAGCCGGACCGCGAAGACCGGCAGCTCGTCGCCCCGGGTCAGCAGCTCGAACGGGCCGAGGGCGGCGATTCGGTCGGCGAGGGTCGTCGCCACCTCCCGGCAGTGCTGCTGGACCCGCGTGTAGCCGTCCCGGCCGAGGCGGAGGAACTGGTAGTACTGCGCGGCGACCGGCGCGCCGGGGCGGGAGAAGTTGAGCGTGAACGTCGCCAGCTCGCTGCCGAGGTAGTTCACGCGGTAGACGAGTTCCTCGGGCAGGGCGTCGGTGTCGCGGAAGACGACCCACCCGAGCCCCGGGTACACGAGGCCGTACTTGTGCCCCGAGGTGTTGATCGAGGCGACGCGCGGCAGGCGGAAGTCCCAGACGAGGTCGGGGTCGAGGAACGGCGCGACCATCGCGCCGGAGGCGCCGTCGACGTGCACCGGCACGTCCGGGCCGCCGTCGGCGGCGAGGCGGTCCAGGGCGGCGCAGATCTCCGCGACCGGCTCGTAGCTGCCGTCGAAGGTCGACCCGAGGATCGCGACCACGCCGATCGTGTTCTCGTCGACGTGCTCCAGCGCGGACGCCGCGTCGAGGTGGAAGCGGTCGCCCGACATCGGGACCAGGCGCGGCTCGACCTCGAAGTAGTTGGCGAACTTGTCCCAGCAGACCTGGACGTTGCCGCCCATGACGATGTTCGGCCGCCCGGTGCCCCCGCGGGCGAGCCAGCGGCGCTTGAGCGCGAGTCCGGCGAGCATGCAGGCCTCGCTGGACCCGGCGGTCGAGGCGCCGGGCGCCGTCGACGGGTCGGGGGCGTGCCAGAGGTCGGCGAGCATCCGCACGCACCGCTGCTCGAGCTCCGCGGTCCGCGGGTACTCGTCCTTGTCGATCATGTTCTTGTCGGCGCAGGACGCCATGAGCGCCGCGGCGTGCGGCTCCATCCACGTCGTCACGAACGTCGCGAGATTGAGCCGCGAGTTGCCGTCGAGCATCAGCTCGTCGTGCACCAGCTGGTGGGCGACCTCGGGGTCGAGCTCGTGCTCGGGGAGCCGGGTGGAGGGCATCGCGCCGGGCTCGGCGGTGAAGGTGGGCACGAGGGCGGCGTCGAGGCCGCTGCCCGCGCGCGGGGTTCCGGACTGGGTCACGCGGCGATCATGTCCCGCGGGACGCAGCGGCGCGGTGAACAGTCCGCGACGTTGCCGGATCGTCGCTGCCGCCCCTGTGCCGTCGACGGGTGGACGGGGTAAGACGTCCCCCGTGGCCAAGACCAAGTCCAAGAGCACCTCGAAGTCCGCGGCGAAGGCGAAGGGCGGGGCGAAGACGAAGGCCGCGTCGGTGACGGCGTCCACGCTGGTGCTCGCCGCCCTGCGCGAGCGCGTCGCCGCCCTCCACGCCGCGGTGGAGTTCGAGACCGACGAGCCGGTGCCGTCGGTCGACGACGACGAACTGGCCGGCGGGGCCGGGTCCGACGAGACCTCCGACGCCGCCTCCGAGGACACCGCCGTCGACACCGACGACGGCACCTCCGTCACGATCCCGGCCGCGCCCGAGGAGGTGCCCGACACGGATGACGCGGACGATCCGGAGGACTCGGAGGACTCGGAGGACTCGGAGGACTCGGAGGACTCGGAGGACTCGGAGGACTCGGAGGACTCGGAGGACGACGATGACTCGGTCGTGGCCGCGGGCGTCGACGTCGAGGGCCTCGCCGAGGTGCTCGCGGACCTGGACGCCGTGGTCGCCGGGTTCGCCCCGCTGATCGAGGGCCCGGACATCACCGCGCTGCGGGCCGAGCTGGCCTGGGCGCGCGCGATCGTGGACGAGGCCCACGGGCTCGAGGACACCGTCGACGTCCTCGAGGACCTGCTGGGCGGGCTGGACCCGTCGCTGCGCCTGGGACCGGTGGAGCAGCGGCTGCGGCTCGTCGTGTCGGAGCGCACCGCGGAGCGCCGGGACGCCGTCGCGACGATGCTGACCCGGCCGGAGTGGACGAGCCTCGTCGAGCACGCCGACCGGCTCGTCCTCACCGCGCCGATCGCCGGCACGAAGCCGAAGCAGACCGCGACGATCCTGGCCCGGGCCCTGACCACGGCGGACGAGGCCGCCCGCCAGGCCGCGGACGCGGCGGTCGCCGAGGCCCGCGGCTCGGACCGGGCGGGCGACCCGCAGCTCACCCCGGTGATCTCGGCGGCCCGGACGGTCGCGACGACCGCCAGGGTGACGCAGCCCGTGCTCGGCAAGGACGCCCGGAAGCTGGCGCGCGCGGCGGAGGCGCTCGCCGGGGCCCTCGTCGAGCGGCGGCGCAGCGAGTCGGCCGCGCACTGGCTGGTCGACCTCGCCGACCTCGCGCACCGTGCCGGCGAGCCGAGCTTCACCTACGGCGTGCTGCACGTCGGTGCCCGCACGCGCCGGGCCCGCGCCGACGAGGCCCTGGCGGAGGCGGTCACCGCCTACACGAAGCCGAAGCTGCACAAGCTGTAGGCGGTGGGCGCCGCCGCCGTGCCGTCGATCAGCGCAGTGGCGGCGCCTGCCGCGCCCCGGCCTCCTCGCCGTGCTCGAAGAGCTCCGAGGCCGGCCCGACGACGGCCGGGTCGGCCGGGTGGGCCACCTCGGGGTCCTTCTCCGGGTAGTCGAAGCGGTGCAGGACGTGCCGGATCGCCTCGAGGCGCGCGCGCTTCTTGTCGTTCGACTTGACCACCGTCCACGGCGCGTCGGCGGTGTCGGTGTAGAAGAACATCGCCTCCTTCGCGGCCGTGTAGTCGTCCCAGCGGTGGATCGAGGCGAGGTCGTTGGGGGAGAGCTTCCAGCGCCGCACCGGGTCGACCTGGCGGATGAGGAAGCGGGTGCGCTGCTCGGACTGCGACACCGAGAACCAGAACTTCACCAGGTGGATCCCGCTGCGCACGAGCATCCGCTCGAGGTCGGGGGTCTCGCGCATGAACTCCATGTACTGGCGCGGCTCGGCGTAACCCATGACCCGCTCGACGCCGGCGCGGTTGTACCAGGACCGGTCGAACAGCACGATCTCGCCGGCCGAGGGCAGGTGCACCACGTAGCGCTGGAAGTACCACTGCGTCCGCTCGCGGTCGGTCGGCTTCTCCAGCGCCACGACCCGGGTGCCGCGCGGGTTGAGGTGCTCGGTGAACCGCTTGATCGTGCCGCCCTTGCCGGCGGCGTCGCGACCCTCGAAGAGCACGACGATCTTCTGTCCGGTGTCCTTGACCCACGCCTGGAGCTTCAGCAGCTCGATCTGCAGCAGGCGCTTCTGCTCCTCGTAGTCCTTGCGGTCGAGGCGCTCGGCGTACGGATAACCCTCGCGCCAGGTGTCGACCACCCGGCCGTCGGGACCCAGCAGGGCCGGGTCGTCGTCCTCGGCACCGTCGGTGTCGACGGAGAGCTGCTCGATCGGCACGCCGGCGAGGTCGGCGAGGTCGTCACGGTCCGGTGTCACGTCCGCGATCATGGCCCGACCAGGTGACCGACAGGTGAACGTCGACCAGGGGTCGTCCCACGGTCACGTTCCCGACGACGGTTCGGGTCAGGCTGGCGGGCATGCCCCACCTGCTCGACGGTGACGCCCTGCTCGCCCGCGCCGAGGCCGCGCTGGCGGTCGCCCTGCCCGACGCGCTCGGCCTGGAGTTCGTGGATCCCTCCGAGCCGCTGCGCGGCGTGGCCTTCGAGGTGGCCGGGATCGCGGTCACCCCGGCCGCGACGCTGCACGCCTCGGCCCTCGCGGCGGCGCTCGAGCTGGCCGGCTACCTCGCGGTGCTACCCACGCTGACCGCGGCCGAGCACGCGGTGACCCACCAGATCTCGACGCAGTACCTGCGCCCGGCCACGGTCGGGCAGCGGGTGCGGGTCCGGGCCGAGCTCGCCCGGCGCACCCGGTCCCTCGCGTTCGTCGGGGTGACCGCCGAGCGCGAGACCGACGGCGTCGTCGTGGCACAGGGCCAGATCACGAAGTCGATCGTGGAGTTCTGAGCAGCGTCGCGGCGAGCGCGAATCCGATCGCGGCCGCGATGAGGTGGCCCACCGTGGTGAAGTCCGGCAGCAGGCCGTACCAGTCGGCGTCGGCGATCGGCCAGCCGAGCACGAACAGCACCCAGGGTGCCCGCGCCCACCGCGGTAGCGCGACGGTGGCCGCGGCGAGCGCCGCCTCCGCGCCGTACGAGACGCCGACGTCGACGGCCGAGCGGGCGTCGTCGGGATAGGTCCCCGCGCGGATCGCCACGAGCAGCACGACGGCCGTCAACAGCGTCGCGCCGACGTGGCCCGCGAGGAACACGGTGGCCGCCCGCCGCGCCCCCCGGTGCGCCTCGATCCACCACAACGCCAGCCCGATGCCGAGCCAGAGGGTGATCAGCAGGCCCGGGTCGACCAGGGACCCGTCCGTCACCAGGGCGCTCCCGAGCAGCGAACCGACCGGGTGCCGGGCGAGGTTGTCGAGGTTCGTCGAGAGCCAGGCGATCGCCGTGTCGGCCGCGGGCGAGACCGTGAACCACACGTGGGCCACGAGCAGGACGACGAGGAACCCGCAGGTCCACGGCCCTCGTCGTACGTAGCTCACGGGAGGAAGCGTCCCGTGCCCGCCGTCAGGCCCGCGCGAGGACCCTCGTCGCCGTGCGGCGGCGCCACGGGGTTCGACCCCAGGGCTTCGCGACCGAGGCCCACGTCATGAGGAGGAAGGCCGCAAGGCTGACCACCGGACCCACGACCAGAGGGCCGGCCACGGGGCTCGGGGCCGTGCCGAGCGCGATGCTCTCCTCGACCCACACCCCGACGAAGAACGTGCTGTAGAGGATGACCACCACCGTGAGCACCAGCTTGACCAGCACCCACCAGTAGGTGACCAGGCCCCACGGCGTCACGAGCGAGAGTGCGACGCCGGAGGCCAGCGCCAGGAACGCGCCCGGGATGACGAGCCAGAGGTCGACCGTCGAGACGAGCAGATAGCAGGACCGGCGCAGCTCGACGTCGTCGGTCACGGCCGCCGTCGAGGTCAGGACGACGTTCGCCGCGCCCGCGCCCATCCAGCCGAGGGAGACGACGACGTGGAGGAACACCAGGGTCTGTCGGGTGCGCTTGCCGACGCGGGACGCCACGCCGGGGGAGTGCCCGCGGTTTCAGGAACCTGAAACCTGGGCTGCAATGCGATTCAGGAGTGCGGTGAGCGCGGCCAGTTCCTCGGCGTCGAGTCCGAGCGCCTCGGGACGGTCCGCGTGTTCGACGAGCGGGGTCGCGCGGGCGAGGACGTCGTGCCCGGCCTCGGTGAGGTGCACGGGTGCCGGTCGGCCCCGTCCCGTCGCGGCACGCTCGACGTACCCGGCCGCCTCGAGTCCGGGCAGCAGCTCGCTCATGCTCTGCGGGGTCATCAGGCAGGCGCGAGCCAGCTCGGACGACGTGGCCCCCGGGGTGTTGTCGAGCTGCACGAGCACGCCGAACTGGGTCGGGCTGAGCCCCACCGGCGCGAGGGTGCGGGCCAGTCGGGGCGCCAGGATCAGGTGGGTGCGGATCACCGACCAGCTCGGGAGCGCGGCGACCCGCTCGTCGGTCCAGAGCTCGGGCACTCGCGGACCCTAACGTCCTCGGCGAAGTTGCTCCGAATGGCCGGTTGATCTTCTCGAACTGGTGTTCGATCCTAGGGGTATGGCGATCGAGGCAGGGTGGGACCCCGAGACGGGTTTGCCGCTGCCCGCGCCCCCGTGGGATCTCGACCTTCCTGACGAGCCCGCGTTCGAGCTGCCCTCGGACGACGACATCGCGCGCTGGGAGGCCGAGAACGTCGCCGTCCTGCGGGACGCGGTGTTCCCGTGGGCGGTCCACGAGTACGAAGAGCCCGCCGCGCCGTCGGCTGCTGAGCCCGGCTGGGCGGTGCCCGGGGTGTCCTCCGGCGCGGAGTCCTCCTCCTCTGACGGTGACGGTGTGTCGGCGGAGTCCGCCGCCTTGTTGGCGGAGGCTGCCGAGGCTGTGCGGGAGATGCGTCTGGGTGGGGCGCGGCTGTACCGGTCGTTGACGGCGTTGCGTCGCTCCGAGGTGCTGGCCGAGACCGGGTACCGGCGGGTGGGTCGGCTGCTCGAGGACCACCTGCGCCTGGATCCGAAGACCGTCACCACCCTGGAACGCCAGGCCGAAGCGCTGCAGGAGACGGTCACTCCCACCGGTGCCACCACCGCACCCGACCTCCCGGCCACTGCCGGCGTCGTCGACGACGGCCTGGTCGACGACGCCCATGTCGAGATCATCCGCACGACGATGGAACGCCTCGACAAGGTGACCGACCTCGAAGACTCGGTGCGCGCGGTCGCCGAGGAGCAGCTGGCTGGGTTGGCGGCGATGTTGTCGCCGAAGGGACTGTCGGCGGCGGCGAAGGCGATCGCGGATCGGCTCGACCCCGACGGCGCGGCACCGAAGGACGACGACGCGGCCGGCAACGAGTTGCATTACACGAAGCGGCGCAACGGGGACCTGCACGCGAAGCTGATCTTGCGTGAGCGGGTCGCCGCCTCCCTGTTCGAGGACGCGGTCCGCGCTGCCACCCCCGCCCCTGCCTCCTCGGTCGTGGCCGACCCGGAGACCGGGGCCGCCCCGCAGTCCGAGGACGGCAACCGGGGGCACGACCCGCGCGACGAGGCCGACCGCTCCAAGCCCGCCCGGCAGGCCAACGGGCTGCTCGACCTGATCGCCGCCAGCCATCACGCCGGACTCAACGAGCCCGAGCACCCGGGTGCGGTGCCGTTCCCCGACCTCGACCGTGACTTCGACACCACCGCCTGGCCCCCCGACCGCGAAGACGACGCTCGTGAGGCCGCCCCGGCGGAGGCTGGCGACAAGGCCGACGAGCACGGGACTGGACCCGGGGGCCATGCCGGAACCGATGCCAATGGCACCGGTTCCCGGGGTGCCGGCAAGCCCGACCCGGACGCCACCGGCGAGCACCGGCCCGGCGAGCACCGGTCCGGCGAGCACGGTGCCGACGAGCACGGTGCCGACCCCGGGAACCGCACCGAGAGCGATGCCACCGGCACCGGTTCTGCCGACTCCGCCGGGCCGGACCCCGAGCCTCCGCTGTTCGGCCCCGGACCACCAGACCCCGGTCCCGACGCTGACGCTGATCCCGAGCGGGAGGCCGAGCCGCCGCCGCGTCGCCCGTGGACACCCCCGGACTTCGACACGATGGCTCTACCCGGACGGGAACGGGTCACCCTCACCGTCACACTCGACTACGAGACGCTGCGCCAACAACTCGCCGACACCAGCACAGCGCTGGCACTGCTCGGGGACTCCACCTGGATCCGCCCCGACACCGCCCGCCGCCTCGCGTGCGACGCCGACATCATCCCCATGGTCCTCGGGTCTAAAGGCGAGGTCCTCGACGTCGGCCGCAAAACCAGGGCCATCCCCACCGCCACCGGCCGTGCCGTCGTCCAACGGGACCGGCACTGCGCCTTCCCCGGCTGCGCCAAGAAAGCCCGGCACTCCGAGAACCACCACATCATCCACTGGGCCCACGGCGGCCACACCGAACCCGACAACCTCGTCTGCCTCTGCCGATACCACCACGACCTCGTCCACCACGGCGGCTGGCAGGTCCACATGATCGACCACCTGCCCTGGTTCACCCCACCCAGATGGCTCGACCCCACCCGACAACCCAGACACAACCGCCCCTGGCAGGTAGTGGACGGGTGATCGCGGTGGCCGAGCCGCGATCCTCGTCAGCGCGAGGAGACCCGGCCCGCCCGGCGAGTGCCCTGCACCGGGATCGCGCCCGACCAGCCGAACTGCTCGCTGTGCACGCGCTCCGCGGGCACGCCCAGCTGCTCGATGGCCGCCAACGACCCCGCGAGCAGGGACGGCGACCCGCAGACGAACCAGTCCAGGTGGCGGCGGCCGCGGCCGGGGACGACCTCGTCGAGCATCGCCGCGTCGACCCGTCGTCCGGAGGTCCGCGTGATCCGCAGGTCGAGTCGGCGGGCGAGGGAGGCGAGCTCGGGCTCGAAGAGCGGCTCGTCGGGACGCTGGGCGACCACGAGGTGCAGGGGCCGCGGGTCGGCCGAGTCGGCCAGCGTGCGCAGCATCGACATCATCGGCGTGATCCCCACGCCACCGGCGACGAGCACCAGCCCCGGCGCCTCGGGAGCCGCGGTGAACGAGCCGTGCGGTCCGTCGAGCCAGACGCGCGACCCGGGCGGGAGCGAGGCCAGCGTCGTCGAGAAGTCCCCGCTGCCGCGGACCGTGAGCTCGAGGCGTCCGGTGACCTGGGCGGACGAGGCGATCGTGAACGGGTGCTCCTCGCTGCCGAGCACCGAGCGGCGCAGCCGCAGCCACACGAACTGGCCCGCGTGGAAGCGCATGCCGCGCTGCAGGTGCACGGGCGCGAGGACGAGCGTGGCGGTCGAGGGGCCCTCCGGGCGCACGCCGTAGACCACGTACGCGCCGTGTCGGGAGAACAGCGGTCGCCACACCCAGCGCAGGAACAGCACCGCCAGGAAGCCGAGCGTGAGCGCGGAGAGGACGACCCGCATCAGCGGGTCCTCCAACAGGTCACCGAGCCACACGACGTGCAGGCCGGCCAGCACGATCGCGGCACCGGCGAGCAGCACGTGCACCCGCGCCCACACCTCGTAGCGTCGACCCGATCGCCGGCCCCACGCCGCGACGAGCCCGACCGCCAGCATCGCGGCCGTCCCCAGCCAGCCCCACTGGATCGACAGCGACGCCTCGAAGGGGTTCAGCAGGTGCGGCGAGCGCACCACCGCGACCGCGAGGTGCATCAGCACCGCGGTGATCGCGACGATGCCGAGCCACCGGTGCGCGCGGATGATGCGGTCGATGCCGAAGGTCCGCGTCAGGGTCCGCAGCCGCGCGGGCGCGACCATGGTGAGTGCCATGGCCAGCAGCGCCACCACCCCGACCGCCGTCAGGAGCACCGACAGCGGCCGGCCCGAGCCGGTCCGCCAGACGGTCAGCGCCACCGGCCCCAGGAGCAGGAGGGCCGCCACCGCCGTCCAGATCGTCCGTCGTGTCGCGAGATGCACGGGGCGTGACGGTAGGGAGGCGGGCTGTGACGACCCCCGAACCTGAGAGCGCCGACGATCAGCGGTGCCGAGCGCGCGACGAGAGGAGGCGCACGCTCAGAGTGTGGTCCGCAGCCGGTAGGTCCTGGTCACCTGCTGCGGGTTGTCGTTGTCGTCCGAGACCAGCAGCAGTTCGAGGGCCCCGTCGGGATCGCGGCCGGTGATCGTCATGCCCTCGATGTTGTCGAGCAGCGGGTTGCGCTGCGGCTGCTTTGCCGTGGCGCCCAGGGAGGGGCAGGCGCCCAGGTCGGCGAGCACCGAGACGGTCGCGGGGCCGTCCGCGGATCGACGAGCACGAGGTGCACGGTGTTGCCCGTGGCCTTCTCGTAGCCCCGCTCGAGGGCGAGCAGCCGTCCGTCGCCGACCGCCACGAGCTCTGACACCCCGAGGCCCGCGGGCAACGGCATCGGGATCTCCGGGCCCGGCACCCCGGCGCGCCAGGTGAGCAGGCGGGTGTCGGTCTCGCCCGTCAACGGTTTCTCCAGCGACGCGACGAGGGTGTCGTCGGGCTGCAGGGCGAGCCCTTCGAACGTCGCGTTGTCCTGGGTGCGCCCGACGACGTCCGCGGGGATCGGCAGGGCGCCGAGCAGTCGGCCGTCGGGGGCGTACCGCAGCACCTGCGGGCCGGTCTCGTCTCCGATGAGCAGCGAGGAGTCCCGATCGATCACCAGCGACTCGGAGTCGAGCGGCTTCCCGGCCGGGTCGGCCAGGACCACCGCGGAGAGCGGCCGGGTGGCCGTCGCGTCGAGGGTGAACAGCACGGTGCGGTCGGAGAGCGCGTACACGGTCCCGTCCGGGCGCGCGGCGAGTGCGGACAGGTTGCCGACGGTCTGCCCCTGGAACGTCTGCCCCTCGAGCGCGTCGGAGAAGGACTCGATGCTCGTGCTCGGCGAGCACGGCCCGGGCCCGTTCCCGACGACGGGCGGGGCCGGTTCGGGTGCGCCGCATCCGGCCAGGACGACGACGGCGACGAGCAGGAGGCGGCGCACGGCCGGAGCCTGCCCGACCCGGGTGGCGCGCCGGTGAACGAGTCGGCCTGGCCTCGTACGACGTCACGTGTGGCGCCCGGCCGCAGGGGCGACCCGGCCGTCATGAGCATGACGGTGGCGGTACTCGGCACGGGCCTGATGGGGTCCGGCATGGCGCGCAGCCTGCTCCGGGAGGGACACGCGGTGCGCGCGTGGAACCGGACCCGGGAGAAGGCCGACCCGCTGGCCGACGACGGGGCCACCGTGGTCGACACCGCGGCCGAGGCGGTCGACGGCGCGGACGCGGTGATCACGATGCTGTTCGACGCGGACGCGGTGGCCGCGACGATGGCGGACGCCCTCCCGCGTTTCGGCGACGACACGGTGTGGGTGCAGACCTCCACGGTGGGGCTCGACGGCATCGAGCGGCTGGCGAAGCAGGCCTCCGACGCGGGCGCCGCGTTTCTCGACGCACCCGTCGTCGGGACGAAGGACCCCGCGGAGCAGGGGAACCTGGTCGTCCTCGTGTCGGGGGAGAAGGACCTCGTCGAGCGCGTGCAGCCGGCGTTGGACGCCATCGGCCAGAGGACGGTCCACGCGGGCGACGTCGGCACCGGGAGCCGGCTCAAGCTCGTCGTGAACGCCTGGCTCTCGACGGTGGTCGGCGGGGTCGCGCAGTCGATCGCGCTGGCCGGGGACCTCGGCCTGGACCCGCAGCTCTTCCTCGACACCATTGACTCCCAGGCGCTCGACAGCCCGTACGCCCAGCTCAAGGGCAAGGGCATGATCGACGGGGACTTCTCGCCGTC
Source organism: Actinomycetospora sp. CA-084318 (assembly GCF_050955885.1). NCBI lineage: Bacteria > Bacillati > Actinomycetota > Actinomycetes > Pseudonocardiales > Pseudonocardiaceae > Actinomycetospora > Actinomycetospora sp. CA-084318. Next base: position 3,922,204 of record NZ_CP192098.1, on the reverse strand, counting down.
GTTCGCGGTGGACGGCGTCCTCAAGGACACCCACCTGATCCTCGACGCGGCGCACTCGTCGGGGACCTTCACCGGTCTGCTCGCGATGCTGGCCGACCGGCTCTCCACCGCCGATCGCGCGGGCCACGGGGACGAGGACGCCGCCGCGGTGGTCCAGGCCTACCGGGCCCACCGCGACTAGACGAGCCGGTCCCGGACCGCCCGCACCTCGCCCGCCAGGGCCACCAGCACCCCGTCGTCGGGACCGGGATCCGCGGTGCCCTCGAGCACCGCGAGCGACCGGCCGACGGCGGGGTGCTCGTCGTCGGGATCGAGCACGGACGCCGTGGCGAGGACGCGGAGATCGACGAGGCCCTCGCGGAAGCGGTCGAGGTCGGCCTGCTGGTCGGCGCCGAGCCGGTCGTGGTCGGGCGTCAGGTCGGCGGTGGCGCGCAGGGCCGCCCGCTGGGCGGCGGCGACGTCGCCCCGGGGACCGCCGAGGGACCGGACGGCGGCCACCGTGGCGGACACGGCCTCCTCGACCCGGACGCGCAACGCCGGCGGCCGGACCCCGGGCACCACCGCGAAGCCCACGACGACCGCGATGACCAGGGCGCCCGCCGTGAGCAGCACGTACTCGACGAGCGTCCCCAGCGGGTCGAGGTGGCGCAGCGAGGAGTTCATCGCGACGCTCATGCAGACCATCGCCGCGCTCCCGAGCGCCGGCCGGGTGGTGATCGTCGACAGCCCGATCACCAGCGCGACCCCCGCGATGGGGGCGTACACGGCCGTCGGCACCAGCAGGATCACGACGATCACGACCGCCGATCCCGCGGCCAGCCCGACCACCTTCGGCCACGCCTTCCCGAGGGTGTCGCGCCAGCCGGCCTGGAGGACGCCGAACGTCGTCATGAGCAGCGTCGGGAGCAGCGGGTCGCCGGGGCGCAGCCGCATCGAGAGCAGCAGCGCGGCGAGGACGCCGAATCCGGTCCGCAGGGCGTGCCGCACCTGGGCGGTCCGCAGCCACCCGGTCAGCGGGACCGAGCGGAGGTCCCGCCGGGCCTCGGCGGGGACCGACACCGGCGTGTCGTCCCGCTCGGCCGCCGCCCGGTCGATCGCGTCCAGGGCGGTGTGGGCGACGTCCAGCACGGTGGTCCGGTCGCCGGCGGTGATCGCTCCGGGCGGATCGCTGAGCTTCGCCCGCACCCGGTCGGCCACCTCGTGGGCGCGGGCGCGCAGGTCGTCGAGGGCCGGCTCCCCGGAGTCGGACCGCCGGGCCAGCGCCTCGGCCGAGCGCCGGGCGAGCCGGTAGCGCCCGGCCTCCTGCAGCACCGTCCCGAGCCAGCGTCGACGGCCGTCGGCGTGCCACAGCGACACCGACCCGGATACGTCGCCGTCCCCGTCGAGCAGGTCGGCCACGGCCGCCCGGGTCGGTTTCGAGGGGTCGGTGATGCCGAACGCGAGCCGGAGCACGAGGGCGACGACGACCCCGGCCGCGGCGGCGAGCACGAACTGCCACGAGCTCGCGGGGGAGAGCAGGGGGAGGCCGTAGGCGAACAGCGTGACCATGCCGAGCCCGAGGGCGGTGGTGTTCCACCGCGGCCCGCGCAGCGGCAGCAGCGCGCCCGCCGTCACGACGACGACGATCAGGGCGACGGCGGCCGGACGCGACACGTCCGCGAGCAGGCGGGGTCCGACCGCCGCGCCGAACAGGACCGGGGCGAGGACGGCCAGCCGGCGCAGGTCCGGCCACAGCGGGCCGCCGAGCGACGTGATCAGCCCGAACAGCGCGACGAACGCGCCGACGACGGCAGCGGGTCCGGCGCCGAGCAGCGTTCCGACCACGAAGGCCGGCACGGCGACGATCACCAGTAGCGGGAGCAGGCCGCCCTTCACCGGTCGGACACCGCCGCGCGCACGATCATGGGGTCATGCTGCCTCCACGACCGCCAGCTTGCCCGGATTGAGCTGGGCCGCGAGTCGCACGAGCCAGCCGGTGTCCGCGTCGAAGTCGGCCTGCATGACGACCGTCAGCGTGCCGTCGACCCGCACGAGCACGCCGGGAGCGCCGTTGACCGGCCCGACCTCGATCGTCGCCGCCGCGGCCTGCCGGGCGAGGCCCGCCACGAAGCGGGCGACCCGCTCCCGGCCCTCGACCGGGCGCCGGGCCGCGCTCACCACACCGCCGCCGTCGGACACGGCCACCGCGTCGTCGGCCAGCAGTTGCTCGAGGGCCCCGAGGTCCTGACCCGCCGCGGCGGCGAGGAAGCGGGCGAGGAGGTCGGCCGTCCGGTCCGGGTCCGCCTCGAAGCGCCGCCGGCCGCGCACCCGGTCGCGGGCCCGGTGCAGGTGCTGGCGGACGGTGGCCTCGGGGAGGTCGAGCAGGGTCGCGACCTCGGCGTGCGGGTGCCCGAACGCCTCGTGCAGCACGAACACCGCCCGCTCGGCGGGCGAGAGGGACTCCATGAGCTGCAGGACCCCCAGCGAGAGCGTCTCCCGCTGCTCGGCGGTGTCGAGCGGACCGAGGTCGGTGCTCGGGGCGACCGGCTCGGGCAGCCATGGCCCGACGTACTCGGTGCGGCGCGCCCGGACCGAGGTCAGCCGGTTCCGGCACAGGTTCACGACGACGCGGGTGAGCCAGGCCGACGGGTCGCGCACCTCGTCCGCGGCGCCGGACCAGCGCAGCCACGCGTCCTGGACCACGTCCTGCGCCTCGTGCAGCTCGCCGAGCATCCGGTAGGCGAGCCCGGTGAGCCGGCCGCGCTCGGCCTCGAAGACGTCCGGACTCATGCGCTCGTGGGGATCCGCGGATGCCGCTGGACCCGCAGCGCGTTCACCACGATCGCCTCCTTGACCGCCGCTGCGAGCCGCCCCGTGAGCACGGCCTCGCGCGGCGAGTCGTCCGCGTGCACGAACTGGACCAGCCCGTCCCGACGGCCCAGGCTGACGCACCGCAGCGCGTACCGGAAGCGCAGCGGCTCCGGTGTGGTGCCGGCGAGCACGGCGCCGACGGTGCGGGCGGCCTGCTGGGCCTGCGGCATACCCGTCGCGCAGGCCATCCGGAGGAGCTGCCCGTCGGGGCGGGTCGCCGCGGCCGCGTCGCCGACCGCGAGGACGTCCGGGTGGGAGGTCGACCGGAGGTCGGGCCCGACGAGGATCCGCCCCGCGTCGTCGACCGCGAGCCCCGCGCGCCGGGCGAGGTCCGGCACGGCGAACCCGACGGTCCCGACGACGACGTCCGCCGCGGCCCGGGTGCCGTCGGCCAGGGCGAGCCCGTCGTCGTCGGCCGCGACGGCCCGGGCGTGCTCGCGCACGGTGACACCGAGGCGGGCGCAGACCCGGCGTACGTGCCGGGCGCCGCGGGCGGACAGGTCGTCGCCGAGCTCCCCGGCGGTGACGAGCGTGACGGGGTGCCCCTGCTCGCCCAGCTCGGTGGACAGTTCGAGGCCGGTGAGCCCGGCGCCCACCACCGCCACCCGGGTCGGCCCCGATGCCAGCCGCGCGCGGAGCCGAGCCGCGCCGTCGGCCGTCGACACGTCCGCGACCGGGCCGGGGAGCGCCGCCGGGTCGGCGTGACTGCCGAGGGCGTACACGAGCAGGTCGTAGGCGAGGGCGCCGCCGTCGCGCAGGTGCACCACGCGGGCGGCGGGATCGAGCGCCTCGGCCCGGTCGTCCACGAAGCGCACGCCGGTGCCCGCCAGCAGGTCGGTGAAGCGCGGCGCCGCCGGGTCGCCGCCCGCTGCGGCCTCGTGCAGGCGGACCCGCTGGACGAACCGGTCGCCGTCGTTCACCAGCGTGATCGTCGCGTCCGTCCGGGCGGCGAGCGCCTGCGCGGCGAGCTGCCCGGCGTACCCGCCGCCCAGCACCACCACCCGCGCTCGGGCCCCGGAGCCGTGCGAATCCGTCGTCGGGAACAGTTCTCGGATCGTCATGGCCGACCTCCTCGTCGTGTGTGGGAGAGACCGGCCGACCGGGTCGGGCGTGACAGCCACCGAGGTGACCTGGCGCACACGCCCTCCGGCCCCGTCCGTTCGACCGGGTGCCGTACGCGTCCTGTTTTCCGATCAACGACGGCAGGGAATCTGAACCGCGTGTGAGGTCCGGGCGACGACGCGCGGACCCGGGACGGAGGGCCGACATGGACCACGTGCGCTGGCTGGAGACGCTGTCGTCGGGTGACGTCGACGCCGTCGGGGGGAAGAACTCCTCGCTCGGCGAGATGATCCAGAACCTGGAGTCGGCCGGCGTCCGCGTCCCCGGGGGCTTCGCGACGACCGCGGACGCCTACCGCGCGTTCCTGTCGGCCAACGGGCTCGACGACCGGGTCCGGGAACTGCTCGACGGCCTCGACCCGGACGGCGACAAGCTGGCCGAGGTCGGTGCGGCCATCCGCGAGGAGTTCACGAAGGCGGAGTTCCCGGAGGACACCGCGGAGGCCATCCGCGAGGCCTACGCCGAACTGTCGCGCCGGTACGACACGGAGAACGTCGACGTGGCGGTGCGCTCGAGCGCGACCGCCGAGGACCTGCCGGACGCGAGCTTCGCCGGCCAGCAGGACACCTACCTGAACATCACCGGCGCCGACGACCTGATGCGCGCGTGCAAGGACTGCTTCGCCTCGGTGTTCACCGACCGCGCGATCGCCTACCGCACCGAGCAGGGGTACGACCACCTCGACCTGGCGCTCTCGGTGGGCGTGCAGAAGATGGTGCGCTCCGACCAGGGCAGTGCCGGCGTCATGTTCACCATCGACTCCGACACCGGCTTTCCGGACACGATCGTCATCAACGCCGCCTGGGGGCTCGGCGAGAACGTCGTCGGCGGCGAGGTGACGCCGGACCAGTACACGGTCTACAAGCCGTTCCTCGAGAACGAGAAGCTCGTCCCCATCGTCGAGAAGACCGTCGGCGCCAAGGAGAAGACGCTGCAGTACGCAGCCGACCCGGAGCAGGCCGGCGACACGACGGAGAACGTCGAGACCCCGGCCGAGCAGCGGTCCCGGTTCGTCCTCTCCGACGACGAGATCCTCGAGCTGGCGCGCTGGGGCACGACGATCGAGCAGCACTACGACCGGCCGATGGACATCGAGTGGGCGCGCGACGGGCGCACGGGGGAGATGTTCGTCGTCCAGGCGCGCCCCGAGACCGTGCAGTCCAACGCCGGCGCCGGCACGCTGCAGACCTACCGGCTCGACGAGTCCGGCACCGTCCTCGTCAGCGGCCTCGCGATCGGGCAGGCCGTCGCGTCCGGCGCCGTCCAGCGCATCGCCTCGGCCGACGACATCGACACCTTCGAGGAGGGGCGGGTCCTCGTCACCGAGATGACCGACCCCGACTGGGTGCCGATCATGCGCAAGGCCGCGGCCATCGTCACCGACCGCGGCGGACGCACCTCGCACGCGGCGATCGTGTCCCGCGAGCTCGGCGTGCCCGCGATCGTCGGGACCCAGGACGCCACGGCGACGCTCTCCGACGACCAGGAGGTCACGATCTCCTGCGTTGAGGGCGACCAGGGACAGGTCTACGAGGGGCTGCTGTCCTACACGGTCGAGGACCTCTCGCTCGACGACGTCCCCGAGACCCGTACGCGCGTGATGATGAACATCGGCAACCCCGCTGCGGCCATGCAGTGGTGGCGACTGCCGGCCAGGGGCATCGGGCTCGCCCGCGTCGAGTACCTCGTCAACAACGTCATCCAGGCGCACCCGCTGGCCCTGCTGCACCCCGACCGGGTCGACGACGAGGCCCGCGCCCGGATCGAGGAGCTGACCACCGGCTACGACTCGAACGAGGAGTACTTCGTCGAGCAGATGGCCCGCGGGATCGGCGTGATCGCCGCGTCGCAGTACCCGGAACCGGTCGTCGTGCGGCTCTCGGACTTCAAGACCAACGAGTACGCGGGCCTCATCGGCGGGACGGCGTTCGAGCCCGACGAGGAGAACCCGATGCTCGGGTGGCGCGGCGCGTCGCGCTACTACAGCGACGACTACAAGGAGGCCTTCGCCCTCGAGTGCCGCGCGCTGCACCGCGTGCGCGTCGAGATGGGCTTCACCAACGTCATCGTCATGGTGCCGTTCTGCCGCACCCCGGAGGAGGCCGACCGTGTCCTGGAGACGATGGCCGAGTTCGGCCTCGAGCGGGGGCGCGACGAGCTGCAGGTCTACGTGATGGCGGAGATCCCGTCGAACGTCCTGCAGGCCGACGAGTTCGCCGAGCGCTTCGACGGGTTCTCGATCGGCTCCAACGACCTCACCCAGCTCACCCTCGGCATCGGGCGCGACGACGACCGGTTGACCCACCTGTTCGACGAGCGCAGCCCGGCCGTCAAGAAGATGATCTCGATGCTCATCGAGACGGCGCACGCGCGGGGGAAGTACGTCGGCATCTGCGGACAGGGGCCGTCCGACCACCCGGAGCTGGCGGAGTTCCTGGTGGAGCAGGGCATCGACTCGATGTCGCTGAACCCGGACAGTGTGCTGACCGTGATCGAGAAGGTCGCGGAGGCGGAGAAGTAGGTCGACAGCGCCGCGAGAATCGTCGGTGATGCTCACCGACGACGAGATCCGCCGCTTCCACGACGACGGGTTCGTCGCGGTCCGCGGGGCCTTCCCGCGGTCCGTGGCGGACGCGTGCGCGGTCGAGATCTGGGCCGCGCTCCCGGAGTCACCCGACGACCCGTCGACCTGGACGGTGCCCGTGCGGCGCCTCGACGGCTTCGGCACGCCGCCGTTCGCCGCGGCCGCGCAGGCGCCGGTGCTGCACGAGGCGTTCGACCAGCTCGTCGGGCCGGGGCGCTGGGTGGCGCGCACGGGACTGGGCACGATCCCCGTGCGGTTCCCGTCGCCCGACGAGCCCGGCGACGACGGCTGGCACGTCGAAGGGAGCTTCGCGGGCCCCGACGGCGGACCCCGGGTGAACCTGCGCAGCGACGGCCGGGCGCTGCTGATGCTGTTCCTGTTCGCCGACGTCGGTCCGGACGACGCCCCGACCCGCATCCGCGTCGGGTCGCACCTCGACGTGCCGCCGTTCCTGGCCGACGTCGGGGACGAGGGTCGCGCGTGGATGGCGGTGTGTCAGGACGTGGTGCCGGCCTCGGCGCACCGTCCGGTCGCCACCGCGGACGGCGCGGCCGGCGACGTCTTCCTCTGTCACCCGTTCCTCGTGCACGCCGCCCAGCCCCACCGCGGGACCCGGCCCCGGCTGATGGCCCAGCCGCCGCTCGAGCCGGCCGGACCGCCGGACCTGGACGCACCGTTCCCCGTCGCGACGGCGATCCGGGCGGGTCTGCGGTCCTGACGGCGGGTCAGGCCGGCGTCGGTGCCGCGGTCCGGGTGGCCCGCAGCTCCCGCTTGAGGATCTTGCCGGCGCCGGAGACGGGGAGGGCCTCGAGGTACTCCACCGACCGCGGCGCCTTGTACCGGGCGATCCGGGCGGCGACGTGCTCGCGGAGGTCGTCCGTCGACGGGGCGACGGCGCCGTCGCGGAGGACGACGACGGCGTGCACCCGCTCGCCCCAGCGGTCGTCGGGCACACCGATGACGGCGCAGGACGCGACCGCCGGGTGGGCGGCCAGGGCGTTCTCCACCTCGGCCGAGTACACGTTCTCCCCGCCGCTGATGATCATGTCCTTGATCCGGTCGACGACGCTGACGTAACCCTCGTCGTTCATCCAGCCGGCGTCTCCGGTGTGCATCCACCCGCCGCGCAGGGCGGCGGCGGTCTCCTCGGGACGGTTCCAGTACCCCTGCATCACGTGCCCGCCGCGGACGACGATCTCCCCGACCGTGCCGCGGGGGACCTCGCGGTCGTCCGGCCCGACGACGCGGACCTCGGCGTGCGGTGCGGCGCGCCCGGCCGACCGGCGCAGGCGTTCGTCGGCGTGGTCGTCGGGGAGGAGCAGCGTCGCGACCGGCGCGAGCTCGGTCATCCCGTAGGCCTGGGTGAAGCGGCAGCCCGGCAGGCGGGAGGTGGCGCGGTCGAGCACGGCGGCGGAGATCGGCGAGGCGCCGTAGATCAGGTGGCGCAGGCTGGACAGGTCGGCGTCGCGGGTCTCCGGCGCGTCGACGAGCATCTGGATCATCGTCGGGACGAGGAGCGCATCGGTGACCCGGTGCCGCTCGATCGCCCCGGCCACGCCGGACGGCGTGAACGACGGCAGGATCACGTGGGTGCCGCCGAGGACGGTGCGGGCGAGCCAGGTGGCGCCGTCGGCGATGTGGAACATCGGTGCGGCGTGCAGGAGCCGGCCGCCGGGGCGCATGACGTCGCCGGTGGCGAGCATCCCCAGCGACGAGGTCAGCAGGTTCGCGTGGCTCAGGACCACGCCCTTCGGGGTCCCCGTGGTGCCGCCCGTGTAGTAGACGCCGTACGGGTCGTCGCCGTGGCGGTGGGCGTCGGGCACCGGGTCGTGGCCCTCGACGAGCCCCTCGTAGGGCAGCGCGCCCTCGGGGGTCGGTCCGTCGCCGAGGTGCACGACGTGACGCAGCGTCGCCGCCTCGGCGCGCACCCGGGGGAGGATGGGCAGCAGGGTGTCGTCGACGAGCAGGACGCGGACCCCGGCGTCGGTGAGCGCGAACGCCACCTCGGCGGCGCTCCAGCGGACGTTCACCGGCACGACGACGCCGCCCGCCCACGGCACCCCGAGCAGGATCTCGTGGTACCGGTCGGAGTTCAGGGCGAGGACCGCCACCCGGTCGCCGGGCTCCACGCCCAGTTCCTGCAGGCCGGCGGCGAGGCGGGCGACGCGGTCGCGGCTCTCCGCCCAGGTGCGGGTCCGGTCGCCGTGCACGGTGGCGGCCAGGTCCGGGGTCTCGCGGGCGGCCCGGTGCAGGCCCTGGGTCAGGTACATCGGTGCTCCTCGCGCTGTGGTCCGGGCCACAGCGTGACGCACCGTAGGTAGGGTGCGAAAGCGCATCGCTCGTTCGGCCCAGTGCAGCATCGGCCGATGACGGCAGATCTTGGAGGGGGAGCGCCGACCGCGGTGGGATCCCGTCATGAACGAGTGGATCGCCGAGGTGGGCACCGAGAACGCCGCGTACCTCGCGACGTCGACGCGGACGTCGGTGCTGGCCCGGGAGTACCGCCCGGAGGACCTCGGCGACGGCCGGATCCGCTACTCCAAGCGGGCCCTCGGCGCGTCGCGGGAGCTCTCCGAGGAGGAGGACGGCGCGATCAGCGACGACGCCGAGGGCCTGCGGGTGTGGATCGGCGACGACGCCTACGAGCTCGAGGAGGTCTGAGGCCCACCGGTGCGACGGACCCGGGCCAGGACGGCCGGCAGGTCGACCAGCTCGCCCACCCCCGCCCCGGTGCCCGCCGCCTGGTCGGGGTGGGTCACCCGTCCCCGGTAGGTGCTGGGCCGGAGGTCCTCGACCCGCCAGTCGGGTCCGGTGAACGCCGCGTCGACGTCCTCGTCGTCGATCTGCGGCCCGAACCCGGGACCGCGCGTCGAGAGCGCGAGGACGAGCACCTGACCGCCGGGCTCGACCACCGTGGTCAGGGCGCGCGCGTAGCGGGCGCGGTCGGCGGCGTCGAAGACGTGGAACAGGGCGCTGTCGAGCACGGTCGCGAAGCGCCCGAGTCCGGCCGGGTCGAAGGCGTCGGCGACGACGAACGACACGTCGACGCCGGACGCCCGCGCCCGGTCCCGGGCCTGGTCGACGGCCGTGGGGGAGGCGTCGGCGGCGAGGACGTCGTACCCGTGCCGGGCCAGCAGCACGGCGTGCTCCCCGGCCCCGCACCCGAGGTCGAGGACGGGCCCGACGATGCCGCCGGCGCGCTCCAGTTCGACGACCGCGGGTTGCGGCTCGCCGATCACCCACGGTGGTTCCCCGATGCGGTACGCCTCGTCGAAGGTGCTCGGTGGTGTGGTCATCGCGGCCTCCCGGTGTCGTGCGGACGACCGGGACCCTCGACCCTGAACCGTGGTCGAGGTCAAGCCCTCACGCCTGCGCGCGCACCGCCTCGTCGTCGGCCTCCCCGTCGACCTCCCCGTCGACGAAGGCCTCCCGCTCCGCCGCGGGCCGCTCGCGCATCGCGAGGACCGCGGCGAGGGTGATCAGCGACAGCACCGCGATGTACCCCGACACCGACAGCGAGGTCCCGGTGACCTCCACCAGGTACGCCGAGAGCAGCGGGGCGAACGCGCCGCCGAGCACCGCGCCGAGGGCGTAGGCGAGGGACGCGCCGCTGTAGCGGACGGCGGCCGGGAACATCTCCGCGTAGGTCGCGGACTGCTGGCCGTAGGTGAGGCCGAGCGGGATCCCGAAGACGACGACCGCGAGCACCATGAGCCCGACGTTCGCCGTGTCCAGCAGCAGGAACAGCGGGAACGCCCACACCAGCAGCGCGAGTGTGCCGACGAGGTAGACCCGCTTGCGGCCGACGCGGTCGGACCACCGGGCGGCGTAGAGCGTCGCGAACCCCCACGAGACGGCGCCGGCGATCCCGATCAGCAGCATCGTCGCCGTCGAGAGCCCGAGCGTGCGGGTGCCGTAGGTGGTGATGAACGCGATCAGCAGGTAGCCCGCCATGTTGTTCGCCATGAACAGGCCGATCCCGACGAGCAGTTCGCGCGGGTGCCGGCGGAGCACCACGCCGAGCGGGGCCGAGCGCCGGGCCCGCCGGCGGCGCAGCTCGTCGAACACGGGGCTCTCGTCGACCCGGTAGCGGATCACGAAGCCGACGGCGATCAGGACGATCGAGAGCAGGAAGGGCAGGCGCCAGCCCCACGCGAGGAACTGCTCGCGGGTGGTGAGCCCGGAGACCGTGAAGAAGACGCCGTTGGCGATCAGCAGCCCGATCGGCACGCCGAGCTGCGGGAAGGAGCCGTAGTAGCCGCGCTTGCCGTGCGGGGCGTGCTCGACCGACATCAGGGCGGCCCCGCCCCACTCGCCGCCCGCCGACACGCCCTGGAGCAGGCGCAGGACGACGAGCAGGACCGGGGCGGCCGCGCCGATCGAGGCGTAGGTGGGCAGGAGGCCGACGCCGACGGTCGAGATCCCCATGAGCAGCAGGGTCGCCACGAGCACGCCGCGCCGCCCGAAGCGGTCGCCGAGGTGCCCGGCCAGGATCCCGCCGAAGGGGCGGACGACGAAGCTCACGCCGATCGTCGCGAACGAGGCGAACAGACCCGCCGTCGGGCCGAGCGGGGAGAAGAACAGCTGCCCGAACACCAGGCCGGAGGCCGAGGCGTAGATGAAGAAGTCGTACCACTCGATGGTGGTGCCGACGAGGCTCGCGCCGAGCACGCGGCGGACCTGGCGCTGATCGGACATCGGTGACCTTCCCGACGACGGTGCCTGGGCGCGGTCACCGTAGGCGAGGGGTCCGACACGCACCAGGATCCGTCCGCCGGGCGGAAGGGCTCACCCGGCGACGTCCACCCACACCGCCCCGTCGTCGATGCGGCAGGGGAAGCTCGCCACCGGCTCGACCGCGGGAATCCCGCGGGCCTCGCCGGTGTGCAGGTCGAACGTCGAGTTGTGCGCCGGGCACACGATCTCGTCCTCGGGCGTCACGTGGCCCTCGGCGAGCGACTGGCCCTGGTGGGTGCAGGTGTCGTGCACCGCGCACGCCTCGGTCGGCGAGAGCAGCACCACGCACACCGGGGTGCCGGCGAGCTCGACCTGCAGCGGTTCGCCCTCCTCGAGCTGGTCGACGTCGGCGACCGCTTCCCACCCCATGGCGCGCCCCCTCGACACTGGTCGCCGTGATTGCCCGATCCGTGCTGCTCGTAGTCCTGCTGCTGGGCGGGTGCGGGACGGCTCCGGGACCGGTGGGGGAGCCGCTGCGGGTGATGACCTGGAACGTCCTCACGTCCCGGTCCGACCCCGCGGACTGGGCACCGGTGATCGCCGAGCAGCGGCCCGACGTGGCGGGCCTGCAGGAGATCTGTGCCGCGGAGGCGACCGAGCTGGCGGACCTGCTGCGCGCGCGGGGGCTCGCATACACGGCGGTACCCGGGCCGGTGGTCCCGACGCCGGAGGAGGACGCCGCGCCGGTGAATGCGGCGCTGCGCCGGCCCTGCGGCGACCGCGGGGCGGTCACCTACGGGCTCGCGGTGCTCACGCGGCTCCCCGTGATCGCCGCGTCGACGTCCCTGTTCGCGCCCGACCGCCGCGACGAGCAGCGCGGCTACCAGCGCGTCGATCTCGGCGGGCTCGTCGTCGTGAACGCGCACCTCGGGCTGGACGGGACCGCCGGGCCGCAGCTGGAGGCGCTGGCCGGGGTCGCGGCCGGGGTGCCCGGACCCGTCGTCGTGCTGGGGGACCTCAACCGGACCGACGTCGGTCGGCTCGGCGCGCTCACCTCGGTGGGCTCCTTCCCGACGACCGGCGCGGGCGCCATCGACCACGTGCTCGTCCGGGGGCTGGGCGTGGTGTCCGCCCGGACGACCGAGGTGTCGGTGTCCGACCACCGGCCGCTCGTGGCGGAGCTGCGCCGGTGACGGCACGTAGCGTCGGAGCCATGGGTGGATGGGTGCGGCCGTGGCTCCAGCTCGTCGAGATCTCGGTGTCCGCACCGATCGTGATCGGACTGCGGACGGCGCGGATCGTCGCGACCGGTCGCCCGCCGGGCCCGCAGGAGCGCCGCGAGCTGCGGCGGATGGTGACCGAGAAGGCGACGGCGTTCACCGAGGCCGGCCGCATCGCGGTGACCCGGCCGCCGAGCGACGTCGCCCGCTACGTCGGGGACGTGCTCGCCCCGGTGCAGCGCACCGTGCGGGGCAACCGGCGCCGACTCACGCGCCTCTGACCCGCGCCACGACCACCGAGTTCACGACGTCGGTGAAGGGGTGGACCACCGAGAGCGTGTCCATCCCGGGCAGGTCGTGCGGGTCGAGCACCGGGTAGAGCAGACCACGCAGGGAATGGGCGCTGCGGGCGAGGACGAGCGTGCCCGGCGCCAGGGTCCGCGCGAGGTGGGAGAGCAGGCCGAGCTTCGCGTCGGGGTCGAGTCCGGCGAGGGCCGCGAGGTAGACGAGGTCGTAGTCGGCGAGGTCGTGGTGGTCGACGACGTCGCCCACGTCGAAGCGCAGGCCGGTGCAGCCGGCGACGTCCGCGAGCGCCGCGCCGAGGGTCACCGCCTCCGGCTCGCGGTCGAGGTTGTCGACGGCGCACCCGTACCGCTGCGCGAGGAGCATCGAGGTCAGCGGCAACGGCCCGGACCCGACGAAGAGGACCCGTCCGACCCGGTGGGGGACCAGGCCGGACACCGCGTGGTGCTCGAGCCGGGTGAGGTCGACGTAGTTCTGGTGGTACGGGAACCGCGCCAGCTCGGCCGCGGGGTCGGTCGCCGCGACGATCCGGCGCGCCCAGTGCCGCTCCAGCTCGAACTCCCCGTCGGCGCACAGCTGCCGCAGGCCGGGGAGGAGGGGCGCGACGGCGGGGTCGGCCAGGACCGCGTCCGCCTCGCGCGCGGCGGCGGGGTCGACCGCGAGGGCGACGAGACGGCTGAAGATGTCGTTCGTGCGGGGCCCGGGCGTCAGGTCGGGACAGGCGAGCAGGGCGGCGTGCAGGGCGCGGACCTGGGTGATGACCGCGGCCCGCGCGGAGCCGGTGTCGGCGTGCCCGCAGCCGTGGACCGTCGGGCGGCCGGCGCGCGGCGTCTGGTGCTGCTGGTTCTGCTGGGTCGGATGTGGTGCGGGACGACGAATCGGCGTCGAGCTCGTCATGATCCTTCGACCTCCAGGATGGTGCCGGGCCTGACCACGTGCCAACATACGTGCTCGTGTGCGCACGCAACACCACTGAACCGGTCGACCCCTGGCAGCAGCTGCCGGCGGACGACCGGGTCGAGGAGGTCGTCGACGGTCTGCGGATGCTGGCCGACCCGACGCGCCTGCGGCTGTTGTGGCTGCTCTGCGGCGACGAGCTCGACGTCTCGACCCTCGCGGAGCGCCTCGGCGTCGCCCGCCCCGCGGTGTCCCAGCACCTCGCGAAACTCCGCCTCGTGGGCCTGATCACCCAACGCCGGGAGGGCCGCCGGGTGCTCTCGCGGGCCCGCGACCACCACGTGGGCGAGCTGCTCGCCGACCTCGTCCACGATGCGGGGCACCGGCTCGCGCAGCGGTGACGGCGGCGGGGCATCAGTACTTGGGGCCGACGAACTCGTCGAGGCGCGCCACCGAGGCCTTTCGCGCCACCGAGATCGCGTTCCACCGCGGTCGGCGGTGCTCCACCCCGATCTCGTCGAGAGCGCGGGAACAGATGTCGAGGATGTCGGTGGAGTGGTTGGAGAACCAGTAGCGGGGATAGTCGTAGCGCTTGCCGTCGGGCCGCGGACGGGCCCAGTTGGTGATGCGGCAGCCGTCGGAGTGGATCAGTCCCCGAAGGAGTCGCCCGGCGTGCTCCCGGGCGACACGGTCCTGCCACGGTGCCAGGACGATGGGTCGATCGTGCTTGCGGCCCGGCCCGTGTTGGGGGAATAGGCACGTCCAGTGCGTCGAGTAGCTCTTCACCTCACGGCAGCCCACCCGTCGGACCGAGGAGACCGAGGACGTGGGCATGACCGCGCGCATCGCCCGTTCGACCTCGGCGCGGATTCCGGGCCAGTCGTCGGCGCAGGCGACGGACAACGAGGCGACACCTCGCCGCCCCTCCACGATGTGCCCGTCGCCGAGATACTGCCCGAGAAGGTAGGCGTACTGAGCCTGGTCGAGGCCGACCCCGTGGCAGAGCGGACATCGATCGCGGCGCGAACGACCGGGAACCGGTTCCGCCTGCCCGCCGCGACACCACCGCCAGGCCGTGGCGTGCCCGATGCCCAGTCGACGTGCGATCTCGGCCGTCGACACTCCGTCGGCGTGCAGTGCGAGAACGGCGTCGACGGTGCTTCGGTCGTACATGGGGGGAATGGTGCATCCGACCCCCGACAGCCTCGGCGGAACGCGATCACCGCGGCACGCGACACCGCGTCGGCCGGTGGGTGAAGCACTGGACTAGAATTGGTGGCGTAGGACCGAGTGGAGTAGCCCCCGTAGCCCAATCGGCAGTAGGCAATGGTCTCAAACTCCATACAGTGTGGGTTCGAATCCCACCGGGGGCACCACGTCCGTCGCGAACGGCCGCCGATGCGCGGCCCGGGACGCCGCCCGCGCTCGCGTCCGTGGCGAGCACTGTGAGAGCGCCCTCATCGTGGCGCTCGTCGTCGACGGCACGTACGGGCCGCTCGATACGCTGCACTGAATCGAGCCCGCCAGCGGACGGGTCCGAGGATCGACCGCCCCTCGGGGGAGACGCAGGGCGGCTCGAGCGGCAGCGAAGCGCACCAGGAGGACCCGCCATGAGCCAGCAGGCCGCGGACATCGTCGCCGAGGCGGACACCGTGCCCGAGCCCGAGGAGACGCCGCGCGAGGCGCTGCGGGTCCTGGTCGCCGAGGACGAGGCGCTCATCCGCATGGACCTCGTGGAGATGCTGCGCGAGGAGGGCTACGACGTCGTGGGGGAGGCCGCCGACGGCGCGCAGGCCATCGAGATGGCCCGCAGCCTCAAGCCCGGCCTCGTCATGATGGACATCAAGATGCCCGGTACCGACGGGCTCGAGGCGGCCACGACGATCGCGCAGGAGCGCATCGCCCCCGTCGTCATGCTGACCGCCTTCTCGCAGCGCGAACTGGTCGACTCGGCGCGCGACGCGGGCGCCATGGCCTACCTGGTCAAGCCGTTCACCCGGACCGACGTCGTGCCGGCGATCGAGGTCGCGGCCAGCCGCTTCGCCGAGGTCCGTGCGCTCGAGGACGAGGTCGCCGGGCTCACCGAGCGCCTCGAGACCCGCAAGGCCGTCGAGCGCGCCAAGGGCCTGCTCATGGCGAAGAAGAAGATGACCGAGCCGGACGCCTTCCGGTGGATCCAGCGCACCGCGATGGACCGCCGCACCTCGATGAAGGTCGTCGCCGACGCCGTCATCGAGACGTTCGGCTGACCGAGGGGTACCGGCCGCCGGACGACCACGGTGACGATGCGTCGATGGTCCGCGTGAGTGACCGATGACGCTGACCTGCAGTAACGGGGTCACCCGTCACCGGCCTTCACCTGATCGTGACCTACGGTGTCCGGCCATGAGGCGATCCGCTGCGCTCGTGACCGTCGTGGTCACGGCTGCCCTGGCTCTCACGGCGTGCGGCGCCTCGGGCTCCTCGCCGGGCGACTGCGACACCGATCGCGGCACGTTGACCGTCGGTCTGGTGGCACCGCTGTCCGGCGAGCTCGCCAACATCGGCGCGGGGATGCGCAACGCCGCCGACCTCGCCGTCCGCCAGGCCAACGACCGGTGCGCGATCCCGGGCTACCGCCTCGCGCTGGACGCGAAGGACGACCGCGCCGACCCCGCGACCGGCGCCGAGGCGGCCCGACAGCTGGCGGCCGACCCCGACGTCGTCGGCGTGGTCGGTACCTACAACTCCTCCACCGCGCAGGCCGTGCAGCCCGTCCTCAGCGACGCGGGCGTCGTCCAGGTGTCGCCGGGCAACACCAACGTCTCCCTGACCCGCGGGGCCAACCCCGTCACCGCGCCGTTGCGGCAGTACCAGACCTACTTCCGTGTCGTCGCGACCGACGCCGTCCAGGGCCCTCTCGCGGCGAACTACCTCGCCGGGACCGGTCGGACCCGGGTCGCGGTGATCAGCGACGGCAACACCTACGGCGAGGGCCTCGCGGGCGAGTTCGTCAAGCAGTTCCAGACCCGCGGCGGGCAGGTGGTCCTGCGCCAGACCCTCCCGGCCGCCGCCCCGGCGAGCGCCCGCGACGCCACGGTCGCCGCCGTCCGCGCGGCTGGGCCGCAGGCGGTGTTCTACGGCGGCGAGTACCCGGCGGGCGGCCCGCTCTCCGAGGCGCTGGCGGGCGCCGGCGGCCCCGTGATGGGCGGGGACGGCATGGTCAACCCGGGCTACGCGGCGGCCGGGGGACAGGACGGCGACCTCGGCACCACCGTGGGCGCACCACCCGAGACCCTGCCCGCCGCCCGTGGGTTCGTCGACGCCTACCGTGCGGCCGGCTACCCCGAGGGCTACGGCGAGTACGGCGCCTTCAGCTTCGACGCGACCAACGTGGTGCTCGGTGCCGTGGCGAGCGTGGTGAACGGCCGTGGTGGCGGAGAGTGGTCACCCGATCAACGACCCGCAGTGGACCAGGCGGTCCAGTCGACTGACGCGGACGGCGTCACCGGGCCCATCTCCTTCGACCGGTTCGGCGACGTCAGCTCCGACTCCGTGGCCGTGTATCGGCTGGTCGGCGGCCGATGGATCCCGGAGCGTACCCAACCTTAAGCGGTTGCGCCGCACGGCAGGTCCGATCCGGCAGACCTTGCGTTACGGCTTCGATACCAGCTGGACGCCCGCTGTTGTTCTCGAAGATTTGGGTCTATCTTTCCCACCCGACCGGCGGAGTTTGGAACTTCAACGGTCGCTCTTCGAGCACACCATGCAACGGAGGTTCGTTCAGTGGTCCGACGTCGGTTCGCCGCCGCGGGCGCCCTGGTCGCGGCAGCGGCCCTGGTGCTCTCCGGCTGCGCCAACCAGAGTGGGAGCGGTCCGGCGCAGACCAGCGCCGCCCCCGCGCCCGCCCAGCCCAACAACGCCGTCCTGCCCGCCGGTGACGGCCAGGGCCGGTGCGCGCCCGGCACCTCGATCGCGTACGTCGGCACCCTCGCCGGCCAGAACGCCGCGCTCGGCCAGGCGATTGCGAACGCCACCGAGCTGGCGGTCAACCAGCACAACCAGGCCAACGCCGGCTGCCAGGTCACCCTCGTCAAGGCCGACTCGGGCGGCACGCCCGACACCGCGGTCGGCCCGACGCAGGCCGTGATCAACAACCAGGCCGTCCTCGGCATCGTCGGCCTGCCGTTCTCCGGCGAGTCGAAGGCCGTCGGCCCCGCGCTCAACGCCGCGGGCCTGGTCAACATCACGCCGTCGGCCACCAACCCGGGACTGACGCAGAACGGCTGGACGACCTTCTTCCGCGGCCTCGGCAACGACGCCGTCCAGGGGCCGGCCGCCGCGAAGTGGATGCAGCAGAAGTTCAACCCGCAGTCGATCTGCGTCATCAAGGACGACTCGGACTACGGCATCGGCCTCGCGCAGGCGGTCACCCAGGCGCTCGGCCCGCAGGTCGCCGCGTGCCAGGGCGACGTGAAGACGAACCAGAAGGAGTTCTCCGCGACGGTCGGCCAGGTCCAGCAGGCCAACCCGCAGGCGATCTTCTACGCCGGCTACTACACCGAGGCCTCGCCGCTGATCCAGCAGCTGCGTGACGCGGGCGTGCAGACGCCGTTCGTCGCGCCGGACGGCGTCAAGGACGAGCAGTTCGTGGTCAACGCCGCGGGCGCGGCCAACGGCTCGTTCCTCACCTGCCCGTGCGTCCCGCAGGAGGGCTTCACCGCCTTCACGAACGCCTACCAGCAGGCCTACAACACCCCGCCGCAGACCTACTCGGCCGAGGCGTACGACGCCGCGACCATCCTGCTGCAGGGCATCGACAAGGGCGCGAACTCGCGTCCGGCGCTGCTCAACTTCGTCAAGTCCTACAACGGCCAGGGCCTGACGAAGAAGTTCCAGTGGCAGCCCAACGGCGAGCTCACCGACACCCCGGTGTACGTCTACCGGGTCGACGGCGACAAGATCGTCACGGATTCGCCGATCACCGGCTGATCCTCCGCGTCGACGGCCGCGCCCGGGCCACCCGTCCGGGCGCGGCCGTCGTTCGTCCGCCCCCGCGGCACCACTACGGTCACCACCGCCGCGTTCCCCCGGCCGGGCCACCCGCCTCGGCCGCCGGCTCCCCCTCAGGAGAGCGTCATCCACACCCTCACCGCTGTCACGGACCTGGTCGCCCAGGGTTCCGGGCCGTGGATCAACTTCGACGTCGGGTTGTTCCTCGACCGCTTCTGGGCCAACACGATCAACGGGCTCTCCTACGGGAGCATCTACGCCCTGGTCGCCCTCGGCTACACCCTGGTCTACGGGGTGCTCCAGCTCATCAACTTCGCCCACTCCGAGATCTTCGTGATCGGCGTGTTCGGCGTGTACTTCACGTTCCTCGCCCTGGGCTTCCAGCCCGGTCAGACCCCGAACGTGCCGCTCGCCGGCATCATCGCCAACCTCGTCCTGGCGGGCGCCGTCGGCATGATCCTCGCGGGCGTCGCCGCCGTGATCCTGGAACGCGTCGCCTACCGGCCGCTGCGCAAGCGCAACGCCCCCCGCCTGGCGTTCCTCATCACCGCCATCGGCGCCTCGTTCGTCATCCAGCAGATCTTCCGGATCACCCGCGGCTCCAACCCCGAGGGCACCATCCGGCTGCTGCCGCCCGAACCGCTGTTCCGCATCTTCGGCGCGCCCGTCACGAACCTCCAGGTGATCATTATCCTGGCGGCGCTCGCGCTGTTCGTCATCGCGGACTCGTTCGTCAACCGCACCCGCCTCGGCCGCGGCGTCCGCGCCGTCGCCCAGGACCCCGCGACCGCCACGCTCATGGGGGTCAACCGGGAGCGCGTCATCATGATCACGTTCCTGCTCGGCGGCCTGCTCGCCGGCGCGGCGGCGCTGTTCTACCTGATGACGATCCCGCAGGGCGCGGTGTTCAACGGCGGCTTCCTGCTCGGCATCAAGGCGTTCGCCGCGGCCGTCCTCGGCGGCATCGGCAACCTGCGCGGTGCCCTGCTCGGCGGCCTGATCCTCGGCATCGCGGAGAACTACGGGCAGTCCCTGTTCGGCGGTGACTGGCGCGACGTCGTCGCGTTCGTCCTGCTCGTGGGCGTCCTGATGTTCCGGCCGACCGGGATCCTCGGCGAGTCGTTGGGGAAGGCGAGAGTATGACGACGACCGAGGAACGCCCGTCGTCGGCCACCCCCGCGAAGCAGAGCCGGCGCGCCGAGCTCTCCCGCTGGTGGAACGCCCGCAGCCGACCCCAGCAGTGGGGCCTGCTCGTACCGGTCGCAGCGATCATCTACCTGCTCCCGGTGCTCAACCCGCCGATCATCACCACCGAGCCGGCGACCTCGTTCCCGATCGCGCTGTTCAACGCGGCGGTGTTCGCGCTGATCGCGATCGGGCTCAACGTCGTGATCGGACAGGCGGGCCTGCTCGACCTCGGGTACGTCGGCTTCTTCGCGATCGGCGCCTACACCGCGGCGCTGCTCTCGTCGCCCGACTCCGAGCTCGGCGTGCGCTTCCCGTGGCTGGTGATCGTGCCGATCGCCATGGTCGTCACGATGATCTCGGGGGTCATCCTCGGGACGCCGACACTGCGTCTGCGCGGCGACTACCTCGCGATCGTCACGCTGGGCTTCGGCGAGATCGTCCGCCTGCTGGCCGACAACATCGACCCGCTGCGCGGCAACCGGGGCTTCCAGGACATCGCCCGGCCCGGTGGCACGTACTCCGACGGCACGCCGATCTTCACCCAGAACGACGCTCAGGGCTTCTACTGGCTTGCGGTCACCATCGTCATCATCATCCTGCTGTTCATGGGGAACCTGGAGCGCTCGCGGGTCGGACGCGCCTGGATCGCCGTGCGCGAGGACGAGGACGCCGCCGAGCTCACGGGCGTCCCGACATACCGCTTCAAGATCTGGGCCTTCGCGATCGGCGCCGCGGTCGGCGGCCTGTCCGGCACGCTGTTCGCCGCGCAGGTCGGCTTCGTCAACAACCAGCGCTTCGACGTCACCACCTCGATCCTCTACCTCGCCGCGGTGGTCCTCGGCGGACAGGGCAACAAGATCGGCGTCGTCGTGGGGGCCTTCCTGGTGTCCTACATCCCCGACCGGTTCCAGTTCGAGCCCGAGTACCGCTTCCTGGTCTTCGGTCTCGCGCTCATCATCCTGATGATCTTCCGGCCGCAGGGCATCCTCGGGATGCGCCAGCACCTGCTCACCTACGGGCGGCAGGCGTACCAGAAACTGTTCGGGGCGGGGACCGGCGTGGCGCCGACGTCGCTCACCCCGGCGACCAGACCGGCGGGTGAACCACCGGAGGCCGTTCCCGACGACCGCTCCGGGTCGCGTCCGCAGGGAGGTGGCGAGTGAGCAGCCCGGTGGGAGACGACGCGCAGCGGAGCTCGACCCGGACGACGCCGCCCGAGGAGGGCCTGCTCGAGGCCGTCGAGCAGATGGACGCGTCCGAGCGCGCCGAGCACGAGGCCGCGGTGGCCGAGAAGGTCGCCGCGGACCGCGAGATCGCGGTGTCGGCGGGGGAGACCCTGCTCGCCGTCGACGGCCTCACGGTCCGCTTCGGTGGTCTGACCGCGCTCGACGACGTCTCGTTCGACGTCCGGCGGGGCGAGATCCTGGGCCTCATCGGACCGAACGGCGCCGGCAAGACGACCTGCTTCAACATCGTCACCGGCGTCTACCGGCCCACCGAGGGCGACATCCGCCTCGAGGGGCAGTCGCTGGCGAAGATGAAGCGGTACAAGATCATCCAGGCAGGCGTGGCCCGGACGTTCCAGAACATCCGGCTCTTCGGGGCGATGACGGCGCTGGAGAACGTCGTTGTCGGCACCGACGCGCGGCACCGCACCTCGGTGCCCGGCGCCCTGCTCCGGCTCCCGCGGCACCGTCGCGAGGAGCGGGAGGCCGTGGACAAGGCGATGGCGCTCCTCGAGTTCGTCGGGATCGCCCACCGCGCGGCGGACAAGGCGACGTCGCTGCCCTACGGCGACCAGCGCCGGCTGGAGATCGCCCGGGCGCTCGCGACGGAGCCCAAGCTGCTCTGCCTCGACGAACCCGCGGCCGGCTTCTCGGCGGTCGAGAAGGACGCGCTCTCCGAGCTCATCCTCAAGATCCGCGACGACGGGTTCACGGTGGTCCTCGTCGAGCACGACATGCGGGTGGTCCTCGGTGTGACCGACCGGCTGGTCGTGCTCGACTTCGGCCGCAAGATCGCCGACGGCGTGCCCGACGAGGTCCGTCGCGACCCCGCGGTCGTCTCGGCCTACCTCGGAACGGCGGTGGACGAGTGAGCCTGCTCGAACTCTCCGACGTCAACGTCGCCTACGGGCGCATCCAGGCGCTCCGCGGCATCACGCTGTCGGTGACGGAGGGACAGATCGTCTCGCTGATCGGCGCGAACGGCGCCGGCAAGACGACGACGATGAAGACGATCTCCGGGCTGCTCGGCCTGCAGTCGGGGTCGATGACCTTCGACGGCGAGGACCTCACGAAGGTCCGCGCCGACCTGCGGGTGCGCAAGGGGATCTGCCAGGTGCCCGAGGGCCGCGGCATCTTCCCCGGCATGACGGTGCTGGAGAACCTGGACATGGGCGGGTTCGTCCGCTCCGACCGGCGCTCCAAGGAGTTCGCCGAGGACCAGGAGCGGGCGTTCACCTACTTCCCGCGCCTGGCCGAGCGGCGCAATCAGGTCGGCGGCACCCTCTCCGGCGGCGAGCAGCAGATGCTCGCCATCGGGCGGGCGCTGATGGCCCGTCCCCGCCTGCTGCTGCTCGACGAGCCCTCGATGGGGCTCGCCCCGCAGTTCATCCAGCAGATCTTCCGGGTGATCGAGGACATCAACAAGGAGGGCGTGACGATCCTGCTCGTCGAGCAGAACGCCACGCAGGCGCTCGGGCTCGCCCACCAGGCGTACGTGCTCGAGACCGGGGAGGTCACCCGCTCCGGCCCGGGCTCGGAGCTGCTGGCCGACCCGACGATCCAGGACGCGTACCTGGGCGTCTCGTAGCTCCCGGAGCCTTTCCGAGCGAACGGCACTTTCGCGCACATGGAGTGCGCGAGAGTGCCGTTCCTTCCGGGACGGGACAGCCTCAGGCCGACGGGGTGGCGTCCCGGTAGATGCAGGTCAGCTTCGACGTGCAGACGCGACGACCCTCGTCGTCGCTGATGACGATCTCGAACGTCCCGACCGTCTTCCCCACCGACGCCGGCGTGCACACCGCCGTGACCAGCCCGGACAGCGCCGACCGGTGGTGGGTGCACGAGAGCTCGAGGCCGACGGGTCGCCGGTCGCCGACGCGGTTGAGGTACGCCGCGGTCGACCCGATCGTCTCGGCGAGCACCGCGCTCGCGCCGCCGTGCAGCAGACCGAAGGGCTGTCGGTTGCCGGTGACCGGCATCGTGCCGACCACGCGGGCCGGGTCCCACTCGGTGATCTCGATGCCCATCTTCGCGCCGAGCTGCTCGTCGGGGTACGCGACCTCGAGCTCGGGGACGGCCTTCTGCTCCGGGGACTGATCCACCCCGTCACCCTAGGGACGTCGGGCGAGAGTGTCGGACCCCCCTGGCAGACTCGGCGACGTGGCTGGGACGACGACCGCAAGCAAGCCCTCGACGACGCCGGGGGACGAGGCCGGGGGCGCGCGCCTGCTGCTGCTCGACGGGCACTCGCTGGCGTACCGCGCGTTCTTCGCGCTGCCGGTGGAGAACTTCACCACCACGTCGGGGCAGAAGACGAACGCCGTCTACGGCTTCACCTCGATGCTGATCAACCTGCTGCGCGACGAGGCGCCCACGCACGTCGGGGTCGCCTTCGACGTGTCGCGGCAGAGCTTCCGGTCGGAGACCTACGCCGCCTACAAGGCCAACCGCAGCGCGACGCCCGACGAGTTCCGCGGCCAGGTCGACCTGATCAAGGACATCCTCGCCACGCTGCACATCCTGGTGATCACGCGGGAGGGCTACGAGGCCGACGACGTGATCGCCACGCTGACCACGCAGGCGGTGGCCGAGGGCATGCAGGTGGCCATCTGCACCGGCGACCGGGACGCGTTCCAGCTGGTGACCGACCAGGTCACCGTGCTCTACCCACGCAAGGGCGTGTCCGACCTCGTGCGCTACACCCCCGAGGCGGTGCAGGAGCGGTACACCCTGACGCCGGAGCAGTACCCGGACTTCGCGGCGCTGCGCGGCGACCCCAGCGACAACCTGCCGAGCATCCCGGGCGTGGGGGAGAAGACCGCCCAGAAGTGGGTGCGCGAGTTCGGCAGCCTCGACGCGCTGGTGGAGCGGGTCGACGAGGTCCGCGGCAAGGCGGGCGACGCGCTGCGCGAGCACCTCTCGTCGGTGGTGCTCAACCGCCAGCTCACCGAGCTGGTGCGCGACGTCGAGCTCGACGTGACGCCGCCCGAGCTGGAGGCCCGGGCGTGGGACCGGGACGCCGTGCATCGCTTGTTCGACGAGCTCGAGTTCCGGGTCCTGCGCGAGCGCCTGTTCTCCACCCTGCAGTCCGCCGAGCCGGAGGCCGACGAGGGCTTCGAGGTGCGCGGCGCCGCGCTGGAGCCCGGCGCGGTGCCGGCGTGGCTCGACGCGCACGCCCGCGACGGCCGGCGCGCCGGTCTGGGCTTCAAGGGCACCTGGTCGCACGGCACGGGGGACCTCGAGGGCGTCGCGATCGCGGCGGCCGACGGCGAGACCACCTACGTCGACGCCCGCGCCCTCACCCCCGAGGACGAGACGGCGCTCGCCGCCTGGCTCGCCGACCCGGAGGTGCCGAAGGCGGGCCACGAGATCAAGGGGCCGCTGCACGCGGTGCGGGCCCGGGGCTGGCGGCTCGAGGGCGTCACCAGCGACACCGCACTGGCGGCCTACCTGGCCCGACCGGGGGAGCGCAGCTTCGACCTGGCCGACCTGGCGCTGCGCTACCTGCGCCGGGAGCTGCGGGTCGAGGAGCCGGCCTCCGGCGGCGACCAGCTCACGCTCGACGGCGGCGAGGAGGAGGCCGACGCGACCCTCGCGCAGACCGAGATGCTGCGCGCCCGCGCCGTGGCCGACCTGGCCGAGAAGCTCGACTCCGACCTCGACGAGCTCGGCGGCACCGCCCTGCTCACCGACCTCGAGCTGCCGCTGCTCGGCGTGCTCGCCGATCTGGAGGCCGCCGGGGTGGCGGTCGACGTGTCGGCGCTGCAGGACCTCGAGTCGCAGTTCGGCGGTCGGGTCCAGGCCGCGGCGCAGTCGGCGTACGACGTGATCGGCAAGGAGATCAACCTCGGCTCGCCGAAGCAGCTGCAGGTCGTGCTGTTCGACGAGCTGCAGATGCCGAAGACCAAGCGGACCAAGACCGGCTACACCACCGACGCCGACGCGCTGCAGACGCTGAACGAGTCCAACCCGCACCCCTTCCTGGAGCACCTGCTCGAGCACCGCGACGCCACGCGGCTGCGGGTGACGGTGAAGGGCCTGCTCGACTCGGTCTCCGACGACGGGCGCATCCACACCACGTTCAACCAGACGATCGCGCGCACCGGCCGGCTGTCCTCCACCGAGCCGAACCTGCAGAACATCCCGGTCCGCACCGAGGCCGGGCGGCGCATCCGCGACACGTTCGTCGTCGGGGCCGACTCGGCCGACGGCGCGTACGCCGAGCTGATGACCGCGGACTACTCGCAGATCGAGATGCGGATCATGGCGCACCTCTCGGTCGACGCCGAGCTGATCGAGTCGTTCAAGTCCGGCGAGGACTTCCACTCGGTCACCGCGGCGAAGGTGTTCGGGGTCGCCGAGAACGAGGTCAGCACCGGGCAGCGCGCCAAGATCAAGGCGATGAACTACGGGCTCGCCTACGGCCTGTCCGCGTACGGCCTCTCCGCCCAGCTCCGCACCTCCACCGAGGAGGCGAAGGAGCTGATGGAGGACTACTTCGCGCGGTTCGGCGGGGTCCGCGACTACCTCCACCAGGTGGTCGACCAGGCCCGCAAGGACGGCTACACCAGCTCGATCCTCGGCCGCCGGCGCTACCTGCCCGATCTCACCAGCGACAACCGCCAGCGCCGCGAGATGGCTGAGCGGATGGCGCTGAACGCCCCGATCCAGGGCAGCGCGGCCGACATCGTCAAGGTGGCGATGCTCGGGGTGCACGCGGCGCTGCGCGAGGAGGGGCTGCGCAGCCGGATGCTGCTCCAGGTACACGACGAGCTCGTGCTCGAGGTGGCGCCGGGGGAGCGCGAGCAGGTCACCGAGCTGGTCCGCCGCGAGATGGGGGCGGCGTTCGCGCTCGACGTGCCGCTCGAGGTGTCGGTCGGGTTCGGGCGGTCGTGGGACCAGGCGGCGCACTGATCACCCGGCCAGGACTGGTACGCGGCGGTACCGAGCGGTAAGGTGGTACGCATGAGTACCGCGGACGGGGCCACCCCGGAGCACCTGGACGTCGTCATCGTCGGCGCGGGCCTGTCGGGCATCGGCACGGCCTGCCACCTGACCACCGAGCACCCGCAGCGCTCGTTCGCGATCCTCGAGGCGCGCGACGACCTCGGCGGCACGTGGAGCCTGTTCCGGTACCCGGGCATCCGGTCCGACTCGGACATGCACACCCTCGGCTTCCGCTTCCGGCCGTGGCCGGACTCGGTCGCGCTCGCCGACGGGCCGTCGATCCTGCAGTACGTCCGGGACACGGCCGCGGAGTACGGCGTCGACTCGCACATCCGCTTCGGCCGTCGGGTCACGGCCGCCGCGTGGTCGAGCGCCGAGCAGCGCTGGACGCTGACGGTGTCGAGCGCGGCCGGTGACGAGTTCGTGACGTGCTCGTGGCTGCTGTGGTGCTCCGGCTACTACCGCTACGACCAGGGCTACACCCCCGACTTCCCCGGCATCGAGAACTTCGGCGGCACCGTCGTCCACCCCCAGCTGTGGGACCCGGAGCTGGACTACGCGGGCAAGAAGGTCGTCGTCATCGGCTCCGGCGCCACCGCCGTGACCCTGGTGCCGGCCATGACGCAGGGCGAGGGCCGCGCCGCGCACGTCACCCAGCTGCAGCGCACCCCCAGCTACGTGCTCGCGATCGGGCGCACCGACCCGGTGGCCGAGACGCTGTCGCGCTGGCTGCCCGCCAGGATCGCGGACCCGATCGTGCGCGCCAAGAACATCGCGCAGCTCATCGCGCTCTACCAGATCTCGCAGCGCTTCCCCGGGTTCATGAAGGGCGTGCTGCGCAAGCAGGCGGCGGCCCAGCTGCCCGAGGGCTACGAGGTCGACACGCACTTCAATCCGCCGTACAACCCCTGGGACCAGCGCATGTGCATGGTTCCCAACGGCGACCTGTTCAAGGCCATCAAGCGCGGCGACGCCGACATCGTCACCGACACGATCGAGACGTTCACCGAGCACGGCATCCGGCTGCGGTCCGGGCAGGAGCTCGAGGCCGACATCGTCGTCACGGCGACCGGCCTGAACCTGCAGATGTTCGGTGGCGCCACGTTGACCGTCGACGACGAGCCGGTGAAGCTCCCCGACACGATGGCCTACAAGGGCATGATGCTCTCCGGCGTGCCGAACCTCGTGTTCATGATCGGCTACACGAACGCCTCGTGGACGCTGAAGGTCGACCTCGTCGCCGAGTACTTCTGCCGGCTCCTGGGCTGGATGGATGCGCACGGGAAGGCCGTCGCCACCCCGGAACGCGACCCCGCGGTCGAGGAGCGTCCGCTGCTCGACTTCGAGGCCGGCTACGTGCAGCGCTCCATCCACGAGCTGCCCCGCGGCGGCGACCGCAAGCCGTGGGCGCTGGCCATGAACTACGCCATCGACGCGGTCGCCCTGCGGCGCGGCAGCCTGGAGGAGGGCATGCGCTTCGAGCCGGAGCGCGCGACGATCCCCGCGTGACGACGACGCCGTCCCCGGTCGCTGCGCCCAACACGGCGCCGTCCCCCGGCGCTGGGCCCGCCACGGTCGGGATCCACGCGCCGGGCGCGATGGGCACGGCGCTGGCCCGGTGCCTGCGCGCGGGCGGGTACGAGGTCGCGACGACGGCCGCCGGGCGCTCGCCCGCCACAGCGCGCCGGCTGGCCGACGCCGGACTGCCCGACGCCGGGTCGGTCGACGCCGTGGTCGCCGCGGCCGCGGTGGTGATCAGCGTCGTCCCGCCCGGCCTGGCCCGCGACGCCGCCGCCGAGCTCGCGGCCGCGTGCCGGCGCACGGGGGCGCGGCCGCTCGTCGTCGAGGCGAACGCGGTCGCGCCGGACACCGTCACCGTCATCGCGGCCGACC
Source organism: Actinomycetospora sp. CA-084318 (assembly GCF_050955885.1). Taxonomy (NCBI): domain Bacteria; kingdom Bacillati; phylum Actinomycetota; class Actinomycetes; order Pseudonocardiales; family Pseudonocardiaceae; genus Actinomycetospora; species Actinomycetospora sp. CA-084318. Next base: position 3,894,305 of record NZ_CP192098.1, on the reverse strand, counting down.
TGCCGACCGCCCTCGTCGACGCCGCGATCTCGGGTCCGCCGCCGGACCCCGGCTCCGCCCACCCGACCCGGATCTTCCTCGCCGGGGAGCGGGCCGACGAGGTCGCCGCGCTCGTGGTCCCCGGCGTGACGTGGGTCGGGCTCGGACCGACACCGGGCGCGGCGAGCGCAGCGAAGATGTGCACGGCGTCGGTCCGCAAGGGATTCGTCGGCCTGCTGGCCCAGGCGCTCGTCACCGCCGAGCACCACGACGTCCTCGACGCGGTGCTCACCGACCTGCGCCTGGACTTCCCGGCGGCCGGTGCGGGTCCGGCCGCCGCTGCGGCCACGAAGGCCTGGCGCTTCGTCGACGAGATGACCGCCATCGCCGACACCCAGGCGGGAGCCGGTCTCACCCGGGAGCTGTTCGACGGGTTCGCGCAGGTCTACCGCGACCTCGCGACCAGCGAGTACGGCGACCGGCGGCCGGAGGACCTGCCGGACGCACCCGACGTCGGGAAGCTGCGACCGCGCCGGGGATGACGCCGGATCGGCGCTGATCGGGAAAATTGCTCCGACCGGCATCGTTCCGAGCCCGGACGGCCCATTCTCCCGTCGTTCCGGCGTCCGGTCGACGGAATGGTCTCGCCATTCGTCCCGCGACCGGACGTGCGATCGCCGCGCGCGGGTGCCCCGTTCGTACGACCGGGCGGCGTCCGGGAAAGCGGCACCGACTTTCTCGGCTCTTCCGGAAATGGAGTGCAGCTGAGGACGTGATCGACCGGTGCGGTGGGGTCGTGTCGCTGCGGTGAGGCGGGCCCCGAGAAGTTGATGATGGCGGTTCCTACGCCAACCAGCGCCAACATCTCGGGGACCCGATGTCGCAGCCTACGACCCTGCCCGCCCAGATCGTGGCCGACACGATCATCCGCACCGTCGAGCTCGGGGTCCGGATCGTCGACGCCGCGCTGACCGGGGAGACCACGGTGCTGTGGTGCGAACTGCTCGTCGACGGGGCAGGACGGTGCCCGGGCTGCGGGCTGGCCGGGGTGTACCGCGACAGCACCGAGCGTCGGGTCAGTGACGTCCCGGTGGTCGGCCACCCGCTTGAGCTGCGCGTCCGTGTCCCGCGCTACGAGTGCCGCCACGACGGCTGCGCCCGGGCAGTCTTCGTCCACGACACCAGCCGACTCGCGCGGGCCGGCGCCTCGACCACGAAACGCTGCGCGAGCTTCATCCTGCGCCGGCTGATGCTGGACAAGACCACCGTCGCCGCGGTCGCCCGCGAGCTCGGCCGCAGCTGGGACACCGTCAACGACATCGCCGTCGCCGCGACCACCGCCTTGCTGCTCACCGCCGGTCCCGCCCGGCTGGCCGGGGTCGAGGTGATCGGGGTCGACGAGCACAAGTGGGCCCACGTCCGTACCGCTGAGGCGGACGGGTTTGTCACCGTGATCACTGACCTGACCGCTGTTCTTGCAGGTACAGGTCCTGCTCGGCTGTTGGACATGGTCCCCGGACGCTCTGCGGCGGCGATGACCAGCTGGCTCGAGGCCCGCTCGCAGGCCTTCCGCGACCAGGTCCGGATCGTGGCCATGGACGGGTTCGGCGGCTACAAGAACGCCGCCACCGAAGCCCTCCCGGACGCGGTCACGGTCATGGATCCGTTCCACGTGGTCGCGCTGGCCGGGCACAAGCTCGACCTGTGCCGCCAACGCGTCCAGCAGGACACGATGGGCCACCGCGGCCGCACCGGGGACCCGCTCTACCGCGTCCGGCGGACCCTGCGCACTCGTCTTGGGCTGCTCTCCGAGCGGCAACGAGCCCGTCTGGAGACCGTGTTCGCGTTCGACGAGCACGTCGCGGTCGAGGTGACCTGGTGGGCCTACCAGCAGATCATCGCCGCCTACGAACAGCATGATCGTGCCCGCGGCAAGGCGCTGCTCACCGCGGTGATCGACCGGCTCCGGACCGGGCTACCCGACGGGCTCGAGGAGTTGGCGACCCTCGGCCGGACGCTGCACCGGCGCCGCGACGACGTCCTGGCCTACTTCGACCACCGGGCCTCGAACGGGCCGACCGAGGCGATCAACGGCCGACTCGAAGCCCTCCGACGCAACGCCTTGGGCTTCCGCAACATGATCAACTACCGGATCAGATCTCTACTGCACTGCGGCGCCCTCGCACTCTGATTCCGGAAGAGCCACTTTCTCGGACCGGCCTGCGTCGCCATTCGCACCGATCGCGTCGTGATCGCGGTGTACGGTCACGCGCACCTTTCGCCGCGGGGGGCGTCGGCCGAGATCGAGGACGGTGTGATCCGCGCATGACCCGGGTGCTCGACTACCTCCCGCACGGCGACCTCGTCGACGACGAGCAGTGGGGACGACGCCACCGATTCCTGCTCGTCGTCCTCGCGGCACTGTGCCCGGGCCTCGCCATCTTCGGCCTGGCCACCGGATCCGGGCGGGGCCTGACCGTGCTCATCGCGCTGGTTCCGGCCGTGACCGCGCTGGCGGGGTGGGTGCTGCGCAGCCACCGCACCGCCGGATCGCTGTTGGTCACGGCCGGGCTCTCGGCGAGCTGTGCCGGCCTGGTGATCCTCTCCGGCGGTTACATCGAGGCGCACTTCTCGTTCTTCGTGATCATCGGTTTCCTGGCGCTCTACCAGAACTGGGTGCCGTTCGTGTTCAACATCCTGTTCACCGTCGCGAGCCACGGTCTCGGTTCGGCGTTGGTGCCGGGACTGATGTTCAACCACCACATGGGCCAGATGAGTCCGTGGACGTGGTCGCTCGTCCACGGGGTCGCCGTGCTGCTCGCATGCATCGGCGTGTCCATCTTCTGTCGCATCACGGAGGACGAGCAGCGGAAACGCGCGGCGATCGCCGAGGAACTGGCCGCAGCGGAGGTCCGGCAGCAGGAATTCACCTCGGGCATGCTGCTGAACCTCGCGCGGCGCAACCAGAGCATGTTCCACCGGCAGCTGGACATCATCAACGATCTCGAGGAGCGGGAGCGCGACCCCGACGTGCTCGCCGAGCTGTTCCGGCTCGACCACCTCGCCACCCGCGTCCGGCGCAACGCCGAGAGCCTGCTCGTCCTCTCCGGCGAGCAGCCCGCGCGCGTGTGGTCGGCGCCGGTGGCGCTGCGCGACGTGGTGCGGGCCGGCATCGCCGAGACCGAGGACCTCGACCGGGTCGCCTTCACCGTCGACGAGCGCCCCCGCGTGGTCGGCAGCGCGGTGGCGGACCTGACCCACATGATCGCCGAGCTCACCGAGAACGCCGTCCGCTTCTCGCCGCCCGGGACCCGGGTGAGCATCCAGAGCCGGGTGCACCACGGGAACCCGGGCGCGCACCTCGTGATCATCGAGGACACCGGTGTGGGTATGCCCCCCGACGAGCTCGCCGCCGCGAACGACCTGCTCGCCCGGCCCCAGGAGGTCGACGTGTCGGCCTCGCGCCGGCTCGGGTTCCACGTCGTCTCCCGGCTGGCGGGCCGGCACGGCATCGAGGTGTCGCTGACCCCGACCCCCGGCTGCGGGGTCACCGCGGTCGTGGTGCTGCCCGCGGTGCTCTTCGCCGAGACCGTGGCGACGCCGCCCGCCGTGCCGGCGACGGTGCCGACCGCGCTGGCGGGCGCCGGAGCGGTGAACTCGGGGTCGTTCCACGCGCTGCTGCCCGACCCGCCCGAGGGCGCGGTCCCGGCCCCGCGGGAGGGACGCGCGCCGGTCGGGACCGGCCGGCACGCCTGGCCGGGGAACGGGAACGGCGACGTCCCCGCGTCGGGCTCCCGGCCCCGCACCGCCCTGATCCACCCCGTCGTCGTCCCGCCGCCCGATGAGGCGCCCCGGCCGGAGCCGCCCGCCGACGGGTCGGTCCCGGGCACGGGGGACACGGCGGAGCCGTCGGAGCCGTCCGAGCCGTCGTCTCCGGTGCTCAAGCGGCGTATCCCGCAGACCCACCTCGCGCCCGAGCTGGCCCGCCCGCACCCGACCCTGTCCTCGATGCCCCCGACCCCGGCGATCCCGGCGGGCGCCGTGGTCTCCCCAGGGACCGACGGTCCACCGGCCGGACCGGTGGGCGCGGTGAACGCCCTCTCGCGCTACCAGGCGAGCCGGAACGCGGCCCACGACGCCCTCGCCGCCCGGGGTGCCGGCGCGGGCCCCGACGACGACACCCCGGGCGACGGGAGGCCCACGTGAGCGGAACCGGACGGGACGTCGACTGGCTGGTCACCGAGTTCGCCTCGGGGACGCCCGGTGTCCGGCACGTCGTCGTGGTCTCCGCCGACGGACTCCGACTCGCGGCCAGCGGGGGCGTGGACCCGCAGCTGGCCGACCAGCTGTGCGCCGCGGTGTCCGGGCTGGTCAGCCTCGCCCGGGGCACGGCGGCGCTACTGGCGGCCGAACCCGTGTCCCAGACGATCGTCGAGATGGCCGGGGGCTACCTGTTCGCCACCTCGATCAGTCTCGGCTCGACCCTCGCGGTCTTCACCGACCGGACCGCCGACATGGGGCTGGTGGGCTACGAGATGACGATGCTGGCCGCCCGGGTGGGCCACGCCCTCACCCCCGCGGCCCGGGTGCGGGTCGACGGGTGACCGTGGACCGACGACCCGGTCCGCCCGCGCAGGAGGGCGGGCGCGTGGTGCCGAACTACGCCCTGACCGGCGGCCGCACCCGGTCGCAGCGGATGGAGATGCCGATCGAGGCCCTGGTGACCACGACCGAGCTCGGGCTCGCGACGCTCGCCGGGCTGCCGCCCGAACACCGGACGATCCTCGAGGCCGCGGCCGAGCCGGTGTCCCTGGCCGAGGTGGGGCACCGGCTGGGGGTCCCGGTCGGGGTCGCCCGCGTCCTGGTCAGCGACCTGGCCGCCGACGACTACCTCGCCGTCCACCTCCCGCTGGTGGGGGCCGACGGTCGTCCTCGCCGTGAACTCCTGGAGAGGTTGCTCGATGGACTCCGCGCCCGCTGAGCCCCTGCTGTCGCCGGCCGCGGCCCGGGAGGGGCTCGTCCCGCTCAAGGTCCTCGTCGCCGGCGGGTTCGGGGTCGGCAAGACCACGCTGGTCCACTCGCTCTCCGAGGTCCCCCCGCTGTCGACCGAGCAGCAGATGACCAGCCTGTCCCAGGGCATCGACGACGCGAGCGTGGTGCCGGGGAAGACCACGACGACCGTGGCGATGGACTTCGGGCGGCTCACCGTCGACGAGCGGATCGTGCTGTACCTGTTCGGGACGCCCGGGCAGTCGCGGTTCTGGTTCATGTGGGACGAGCTGGCCCGCGGCGCCGTCGGGGCGGTGGTGCTGGTCGACCTGCGTCGGGTCGACGACTGCTTCGCCGCGATCGACTACTTCGAGAGCCGCGGGGTGCCGTTCGTGGTCGCGGTCAACGACTTCCCCGGGTCCGGCGCGTTCGACGACCCGACGGTGCGCGACGCCCTGGCGCTGTCCCCCGGGGCGCCGCTGGTGCGCATGGACGCCCGGGAGGAGGGGAGCTGCCGGCGCACGCTGATCGCCCTCGTCGAGCACGCCGCCGCCTGGAGCCCGGCGACGACCTGACGGCGCGGCCCGGTCAGGCGGGGCGCAGCCCGCCGGCCGGCCGGACCTCCCACAGCGTCCACAGCGGGCGGTAGCCGGCGCGGGGCCAGAACACCGACGACAGCGGGTTGGGCGGGTTGTAGTAGAGGTAGGTGCCGCGGACCGGCAGGCCCGAGTCGGTCGTCTCCAGCTCGGGCAGGGCGGCGGCGGCGAGGCGGTGGCCCACGCCGCTGCCCCGCTCCGCGGACGTCACGGACGCGCAGTTGACGTAGCCCCAGGCACCGTGCGGCAGCAGCCCGGCCAGCCACGTGCCCGGGGTCGACTCGGTGCGCCCGCACTCCATCATCCCGACGGCCCGGTCGCCGCGGAGGGCGATCCAGGTCGGCTCCCCGCGGGCGAGCCGGTCGCGGATGGTCGTGCGCTTCACCGCCTCCGCGTCGGCCCGGACCAGCGAGCCGCCGACCTGGCTGGAGTAGGCCAGCTCCTCCAGGGCGAGGCGGACGCACGCGTCGAGGTCGTCGGTGCGGGCCCGGCGCACCTCGAGCGTCGGGTCCGGGGGAGGGGCGGGCAGTGCGGCGGGCGGGCGGACCGCGAGGACCGCGAGGGGGACGAGCCCGTGGTCGAGGAACACCCGCGTCGCCACGACGTCGCGGCTCGGCCACGTCACGGTGGCCGCGGAGTCCGGCTCCCGCAGGACGGCGGGCAGCAGGCGGCCGCGCCAGGCCTCGACCAGGGCGTGCAGCGGTGCGTGCCCGGCGGCCCCGACCACCGGGTGCAGCTCGGAGACCTGGGCGGCCGACCACAGCAGCGGACCGCTGCCCGCCGGCCAGGTGTGGTGGGTGACGACCCCGGCCACGCGCTGCGGGGGCGTGCCGACGACGACGATGTCGCCCGGTGGGGGAGCGACGGCCTCCGGCAGCCGCGGGTCGAGCGCCGCGAACCGCCGGCGCTGGACCTCGAGCAGGTCGGCGAGCACCTGGGCGGGCGCCTCGAGGGCGGCCCGGGCCGCGTGGCGGGGCATCAGCCCGGCAGCCGGCAGCGGAAGATCGCGGTGCCCGGGAACAGCGCGCCCCGCAGCGGGGACCACTGCCCCCACACGTCGGTGAGCCCGGCCGGCCACTCCGGCTCCACCAGGCCCTCGAGGACGAAGCCCGCGCCGACGATCTCGGCGATCCGGTCGCCCAGGGTGCGGTGGTGCTCGACGTAGGTGGCGCGGCCCGCGTCGTCGAACTCGGCGTAGCCGGTGCGGTCGAAGTAGGAGTGGGCGACGGTCAGGCCGTCCTCGCCCGGGTCGTCCGGGAAGATCCACCGCAGCGGGTGGTTCACCGCGAACACCCATCGCCCGCCCGGTCGCAGGACCCGGGCGACCTCGGCCATGAGCGCCGCGGAGTCGGCCACGAAGGGCACGGCCCCGAAGGCGGAGCAGGCGAGGTCGAACCCGTCGTCGGGAAAGGGCAGCCGGGAGGCGTCCGCCTGGACGAGGGGGACCTCGGTCCCGGTGCGCCGCGACGCGGCCCGGGCCTCCCGGAGCATGCCGGCGGACAGGTCGACGCCGACGGCGTCGGCCCCGCGGTCGACCAGCCAGCGCGAGCAGGAGGCCGCGCCGCACCCGACCTCGAGGACGCGCTTCCCGACGAGCCCGACCACGGGTCCCAGCAGGTGCGCGTCGGCCTCGCGGAGCCGCTCCGGGCACCAGACGAAGTCGGCGTCGCCGAGGAAGGCGCCGTGCTCGGCCTGGTAGTCCGTCGCGTCGGCGTCCCACCAGGCGCGGGAGGCCGCGACGGACTCCGCGTCCCCGACCGCACCGGCGCTCATGGGCGGCATCCTGACACGGCGTCCGGACATGTCCGACACGCCGGGCGGCCCGCGTGGTGTGACCCGTTTGCCGGTCCGTCGGGCGAGTGGATACGATGGTCTTCCACGTCAGTGGTCTCGCCCTGTCCGGTCGGCTCCGGTGGGCAGCGATCCCCTCGGTCCCCGCGGGTCCGATCTGAGCGTCAGGACGACGTCCGCCCTCGTGGGTCACGAACACGTCCACCCGACCGAGACCTGCCCATCCCGGAGCCATCCACCGTATGTCCATCGACACCCACACCGCCCCGAGCCACAGCAGCCCGCAGGTTGCTGTCAACGACATCGGGTCGGAAGAGGACTTCCTCGCTGCCATCGACGAGACGATCAAGTACTTCAACGATGGTGACATCGTCGAAGGCACCATCGTCAAGGTCGACCGCGACGAGGTCCTTCTCGACATCGGCTACAAGACCGAGGGCGTCATCCCCTCGCGCGAACTGTCGATCAAGCACGATGTCGACCCCAACGAAGTCGTCGCCGTCGGCGACGAGGTCGAAGCCCTCGTCCTCCAGAAGGAGGACAAGGAGGGCCGGCTGATCCTGTCCAAGAAGCGTGCGCAGTACGAGCGCGCGTGGGGCACGATCGAGCAGCTCAAGGACAACGACGAGCCGGTCAAGGGCACCGTCATCGAGGTCGTCAAGGGTGGTCTCATCCTCGACATCGGCCTCCGCGGCTTCCTCCCCGCGTCGCTGGTCGAGATGCGCCGCGTCCGCGATCTCCAGCCGTACGTCGGCAAGGAGATCGAGGCCAAGATCATCGAGCTGGACAAGAACCGCAACAACGTGGTCCTGTCCCGGCGCGCGTGGCTGGAGCAGACCCAGTCCGCCGTGCGCAGCGAGTTCCTCAACCAGCTCGCGAAGGGCCAGATCCGCAAGGGTCAGGTCTCCTCGATCGTCAACTTCGGCGCGTTCGTCGACCTCGGCGGGGTCGACGGTCTGGTCCACGTCTCCGAGCTGTCCTGGAAGCACATCGACCACCCCTCCGAGGTCGTCGAGGTCGGCCAGGAGGTCACGGTCGAGGTCCTCGACGTCGACCTGGACCGCGAGCGGGTCTCGCTGTCGCTCAAGGCGACGCAGGAGGACCCCTGGCGCCAGTTCGCCCGGACCCACCAGATCGGCCAGATCGTGCCCGGCAAGGTCACGAAGCTGGTGCCGTTCGGTGCGTTCGTGCGCGTCGACGAGGGCATCGAGGGCCTGGTCCACATCTCCGAGCTGGCCGAGCGCCACGTCGAGGTGCCGGAGCAAGTCGTCCAGGTCGGCAACGACGTCATGGTCAAGGTCATCGACATCGACCTCGACCGTCGCCGCATCTCGCTCTCGCTGAAGCAGGCGAACGAGGGCATGACGCCGGAGACCGAGTTCGACCCGGCGCTCTACGGCATGGGCGCCGAGTACGACGACGCCGGCAACTACATCTACCCGGAGGGCTTCGACCCCGACTCCGGGGAGTGGCGCGAGGGCTTCGAGTCCCAGCGCGAGGAGTGGGAGCGCCAGTACCAGGCGGCGTACGCCCGCTACCAGCAGCACATCGCGCAGCTGCAGCGCACCGCGGAGCAGGAGGCGGAGGCCGCCGAGGCGGCCCCGGCCAACTACTCCTCGGGCGGCCCGGAGGACGAGTCCGCCGAGCCGCGCGACGACGACGACCCGGGCCAGGGCCCGCCGTCGCAGTCCGGTGCCGGGTCGCTCGCCAGCGACGCGCAGCTCGCCGCGCTGCGGGAGAAGCTCTCGGGCAACTGATCGCCCGAGCATGCTCGACGACGGGCCCTCACCCCTTCCCGGGGTGGGGGCCCGTCGTCGTGTCGGGGTGACGTGGTCGGGCCGCTCCGGTACCTTCCGTCCCACCAGTCACACCAGCACCACAGGGGGTCGGGATGTTCGCGCGGCGTCGTCGGAGCGGTCGGCACCGTCTGGGCTCCACCGGCCTCACCTGGGCCCGCGAGCACGTGGCGGTGGCCGCCGCCCTTGCCGTCCCGGCCGTGTCCCGTCGCGGCCTGTTCGAGACCTTCTTCGCGACGGCGAGGCACACGGCGCTCGCGTGACCGGTCCGGGGCGAGCGGAGCGACGGGGAGCTCGACGCTAGGGCAGACTGCGCGCCGTGCTGCGCGTGGGACTGACCGGTGGGATCGGGGCGGGCAAGTCGACGGTGGCCTCGGAGCTCGCCGCGCTCGGCGCCGTCGTCGTGGACTCGGACAAGATCGCCCGCGAGGTGGTCGAGCCGGGCACCGAAGGGCTGGCCGCGGTGGTCGAGGCGTTCGGCGAGGAGGTCCTCGACGCGGACGGCGCCCTCGATCGCCCCGCCCTGGGGAAGATCGTGTTCGCCGACGACGAGGCGCGGCAGCGGCTCAACGGCATCCTGCACCCCCGGATCGGTCGGCGGACCGGCGAGCTGGTGGCGGCCGCGCCCGACTACGCGGTCCTGGTGCACGACGTGCCGCTGCTCGTGGAGAACGGCATGGGCGCGGCGTTCGCGCTCGTCGTCGTGGTGGACGCGCCCGAGGACGTCCGCGTGGAGCGCCTCGAGCGGACCCGGGGCATGGCCGAGGACGACGCGCGGTCGCGCATCCGGGCGCAGGCGACCACCGAGGCCCGCCGGGCGGCCGCCGACGTGTGGATCGACAACGTCGGGTCGGAGGAGGACGTCCGGGCCGGCGTGCGGTCGTTGTGGTCCGAGCGCCTCGTGCCGTTCGAGGCGGCCGTCCGGGCGGGGACGGCGACGCCGTGGCCCGGCGAGCCCGTCCCGGCGGACCCGACCTGGCCGGACCAGGCCCGTCGGCTCGCCGCGCGCCTGGTGCTGGCGGGTCACGACCGCGTCGACCGGGTCGAGCACGTCGGGCCGACGGCCTCACCCGGGGAGGCCGCGCCGGACGTCATCGACCTGGTGGTGCTCGCGTCCGCCGACCCGGCGGAACTGGCGGAGGGGTTCGGCGGGATCGGCTTCCCGGCCGTGGACGACGACCGGTTCGGCAGCGCCGACCCGGCGCGACCGGTGCGGGTGACGGTGCAGCGCCCCTGAGCCCGGCGGTCGTCGGGAAGGCCTACTGCCAGGGCCAGTCGAGGACGATGCCGTGGGTCGCGAGCCAGGCGTCGAGGTCGTGGCCGTGCTCGGCGACGCCGGCGTGGGTGGTGGTCGCGGTGGTGAGGGCGCGCTCCGCGGATTCCGCGGCGAGCACCCCGGCGGCGACGGCCTCGACGAACTCGTCGACGTCCAGCAGCTCGGTGCGCGTCCCGGTGTGGACGACGAGGTCGAGGTAGAAGTCGGTGGTCGTCCAGGTGTCCCCGTCGCGGGCGACGTCCGCGATGTCGACGTAGAAGTCCTGGAGCCGCTCGAACCCCGGCTTGAAGCTGAAGTCGGTGACCCGGATCCCGAGGTCGGGGAGCAGCCACGAGCGCATGTGGGTCAGGCTCGGGTGGTCGGGCATCGGGCGGGCGAGGTAGAGCCCGAAGGGCTCCGTGCGGTAGAGGTCGACCTCCCGCACGAAGCCCTTCGGGTCGGTGTTCGTGCCCTCGGCGACGGCGAACGTCTCGACCTTCGGAGGATGCAGCGCCACGCCGCCGGACCCTACGGGGATCAGCCCGTGACGGCGGCGGGGTCCATCTAGACGACCTCCCAGACGTGACCGTCCGGGTCGGCGAAGCTGGCGCCGTACATGAAGCCGTGGTCCTGGTTCGGCTTCCACTCGCTGCCGCCGTGGGCCAGCGCGGTGGCGCGCATCCGGTCGACCTCCTCGCGGCTGTCGGCGGAAAGGGCGATGAGCACCTCGGTGGTCTTGTGGGCGTCGGCGATCTCGCCCTCGACGAAGTCGGCGAAGCGGGTCGGCGTCATGACCATCGCGACGATGTTCTCGGCGATGACCACGCAGGCGGTGTTCTCGTCGCTGAACTGCTCGTTGATCGAGCAGCCGAGAGCGGTGAAGAAGGCGCGGGAGACCGCGACGTCCTCGACGGGCAGGTTGACGAAGATGCTGCGCACGATGGTTCTCCTGTCGGGCCTGCCGGGTAACTGCGTCCGGGAGATACTGTGTCCGGCGGATACTGTGTAAGGTAGACACAGTTGGCTGTGACGCACAAGACATTCCGGACGGGAGGGTGATGACCGCCGGTCAGTTGCTCTGGGACGGCGGGACGACACCGACGCGCGGGCCGCGTCGGGCACTCTCGCTCGACGACGTCGCGGCCGCCGCCGTCGCCGTGGCCGACCGCGACGGGCTCGAGGGGCTCTCCATGCAACGCGTGGCCGCCGAGGTCGGCCTCACGAAGATGGGCCTGTACCGCTACGTGGCCGGGAAGGACGAGCTGGCGGCCCTGATGGTCGACGCGGCCGTCGAGGAGCCGCCGGAGCCCGGCGACCTCGAGGGCACCTGGCGCGAGCAGGCCGAGGAGTTCACCCGCCGGGTCGACGCGGTGTGGACGCGGCACCCCTGGCTGCCCTGGGCCACCATCGGCGAGCGCCTGATGGGGCCCCGGGAGGTGGGGTGGGTGGAGGCCGCGGTCCGCATCTTCGAGCCGCTCGGCTTGGAGCCCGGGGAGCGGATGGACGCGGTGTCCATGCTGTTCGGCCACCTGCGCAGCACGCACGCGGCCGCGTCGGGCGGTACCCGCCCCTGGACGGCCGACCCCGAGGGCGGGCACACGATGCGCGACCTCGTCGTGGCCCACGCGGACCGGTTCCCGGCCCTGACCCGGGTGATGGCCGCACCCGCCGTCGACCCCGGGGCCCGCTACGCCTTCGGGCTGCGGTGCCTGCTCGACGGCCTCGAGGCGGCCGCGGCGCGGGGTGCGCGGTGAGCGTGCTGCGGCGCTACCTCGCCGCGCTCGACGCCGGGTCCGTCGAGGACGTCCTGGCGTGCTTCGCCCCCGGGGGCGAGGTCGTCTCCCCGCTCTACGGGACCCTGCCGGCGACGACGTTCTACCCGGCCCTGTTCGCCGACTCCGCGCCCTCGCGCACGGTGCTCGACCGCGTCTACGTCGACCCGGACGAGCCGCGCGAGGTGGCCCTCGCATTCCACTACGACTGGACGCTCGCGGACGGCACCGCTGCCCCGTTCGACGTCGTCGACCTCGTGACCCTCGCCGGGGACCGGGAACGGATCGAGCGGCTGCGCATCTGTTACGACACGGCGCCCCTGCGCGCGTCCTGGGAGCGTGTCTCGTCGTAGCCCGGACGGACGCTGGAACTCACGCTCCGCCACCGACATCCTGTGCCGGTGTTCGGCTTCCTCCGTCCGTGTCGGCACCACCTGAGCCCCGAGCTGCACGCCCTGTGGAGCGCCCACCTCTGCGGTCTCTGTCTCGCCCTGCGGGACGGGGCCGGGCAGCAGGCCCGGGTGACCACGCACGTCGACGCACTGGTGGTGTCGGTGCTCGGTGCGGCACAGGGTGTGGCGGACAGTCGGCGTGCCGGGCCCTGTCCGCTGCGGGGCATGCGTCCCGCGACGGTGGTGACCGGCGACGGGGCGCGGCTCGCCGCGTCCACCGCGCTGCTGCTCGCCGCCGACCGCGTGGCGGACCACGTCGAGGACCGTGACGGACCCTTCGCCGCGCGCCCCGCCGCCGTCGTCGGGAAGCGCCTGGCGACGCGGTGGGCGCGCGCGGGGACGTCCGTGGCGTCCGACGTCGGGTTCGACCCGGCGGCCCTGCTCGCCGTGCCGGCCCGGCAGCGCGCGGTCGAGTCGGCCGCCGGGGTGGGGCTGGCGGAGGCGACCGCGCCGACCGAGGCGGCCGTCGGCGCGGCGCTGGCCCACACGGCCGTGCTCGCCGGACGGCCGGACAACGTCGCACCGCTCGACGAGGCCGGGCGGCTGCTCGGGCGGCTCGCGCACCTGCTCGACGCCGTGACCGACCTCGACGAGGACGCCGCCCACGGCCGCTGGAACCCGGTGGCCGCGAGCGGGACGAGCCGGTCGGCCGCGCTCGCACGGTGCCGGGAGGCGGTCGCGGGGATCGGGGCGGCGCTGCGCCGGGTGCGGTTCGACCCGGGTCCGGCCCGGGGCCTCGCGCACGCGCTGCTGGTGCACGAGACGGCCCGTGCGGTGACCCGGGCGGAGCAGGGCCCGGAACCGCCGCTCGCGCCGTGGGACCCGGCGCGGCCACCAGGTCCGGCTCCGGACGGGCCGTCGGACCCGGCGGGTCCGCCCGACCCGGCGGACCCCTCGGACCCGCCCGGGCCGCGCCGGGTGGGTCCGCAGCGCGGGCTGCTCGGCGGCTGCGCGGCGGCGGCCGGGCTGTGCTGCACCGGTCAGCTCTGCTGCGCCGACGAGTTCCCCGACCCGTGGACCGGGCAGCCGCGGCAGGGCCGGTGCTCGGACTGCGTGGACTGCACGAACTGCTCCTGCGACTGCTGCGACTGCTGTTCGGTCTGTGGCGACGGGGACTGCTGCTGCTCGTGCGATTGTGGGTCCTGACCTGCGCGGACCGTGACTGTCGGGGGGTCGGGTTAGCCTCGTGTCATGGCGTTCGCGACCGAGGTCCCCGGTGCCGCCCGTGACCAGCACGAGCACGGGCAGGGCACGCTGCTCGACAACCCGGAGGGGCTGCCCGACGACGCCCTGGCGGAGTCGGAGTTCCGGCCGATCGGGGAGATCGAGCGCACCGGGGTGCCGTTCGAGGTCGTCAGCCCGTACCAGCCCGCGGGCGACCAGCCGGCCGCGATCGACGAGCTGGAGCGCCGGGTCCGGGGCGGGGAGCACGACATCGTGCTGCTGGGCGCCACCGGTACCGGCAAGTCGGCGACCACGGCGTGGCTGATCGAGCGGGTCCAGCGGCCGACGCTCGTCATGGCGCCGAACAAGACGCTGGCGGCGCAGCTGGCCAACGAGCTGCGGGAGCTGCTGCCGAACAACGCGGTCGAGTACTTCGTCTCGTACTACGACTACTACCAGCCCGAGGCGTACATCGCGCAGACCGACACCTACATCGAGAAGGACTCCTCGATCAACGAGGACGTCGAGCGGCTGCGCCACTCGGCGACGTCGAACCTGCTGCTGCGCCGTGACACCGTGGTGGTGGCGTCGGTGTCGTGCATCTACGGCCTGGGCACGCCGCAGTCCTACCTCGACCGCTCGGTGAAGCTCGAGGTCGGCGAGGAGATCGACCGGGACACCCTGCTCCGGGCGCTGGTCGACGTGCAGTACACGCGCAACGACATGTCCTTCGCCCGCGGCACGTTCCGGGTGCGCGGCGACACCGTGGAGATCATCCCGGCGTACGAGGAACTCGCGATCCGCATCGAGTTCTTCGGCGACGAGGTCGAGGCGCTGTACTACCTCAACCCGCTCACCGGCGACGTCGTGAACCAGGTGCAGGACGTCCGCATCTTCCCGGCCACGCACTACGTCGCCGGGCCGGAGCGCATGGAGCGGGCGATCAAGGCCATCGAGCAGGAGCTCGAGGAGCGCCTCGCGGAGCTCGAGAACCAGGGGAAGCTGCTCGAGGCGCAGCGGCTGCGCATGCGCACCAGCTACGACATCGAGATGATGCGCCAGGTCGGGTTCTGCTCCGGCATCGAGAACTACTCGCGGCACATCGACGGCCGCGGGCCGGGCACGGCGCCCGCCACGCTGATCGACTACTTCCCGAACGACTTCCTGCTCGTCATCGACGAGTCGCACGTGACGGTGCCGCAGATCGGCGGCATGTACGAGGGCGACATGTCCCGCAAGCGCAACCTCGTCGAGTACGGGTTCCGCCTGCCCAGCGCCACCGACAACCGGCCGCTCACGTGGGAGGAGTTCGCCGACCGCATCGGGCAGACCGTGTACCTGTCGGCGACGCCGGGCGACTACGAGATGCGCCAGGCCGGCGGGGAGTTCGTCGAGCAGGTCATCCGCCCGACGGGCCTCGTCGACCCCGAGGTGATCGTCAAGCCCACGAAGGGCCAGATCGACGACCTCGTGGGGGAGATCCGCACGCGGGTCGACAAGGACGAGCGCACCCTGGTCACCACGCTGACCAAGAAGATGGCCGAGGACCTCACCGACTACCTGCTCGAGCTCGGGATCAAGGTCCGGTACCTGCACTCCGAGGTCGACACGTTGCGCCGCGTCGAGCTGCTGCGTCAGCTGCGGGCGGGGGAGTACGACGTCCTCGTCGGCATCAACCTGCTGCGCGAGGGCCTCGACCTGCCCGAGGTGTCCCTGGTCGCGATCCTCGACGCGGACAAGGAGGGCTTCCTGCGCAGCGAGCGGTCGCTGATCCAGACGATCGGCCGCGCGGCCCGCAACGTGTCCGGCCAGGTGCACATGTACGCCGACAAGGTCACCGAGTCGATGCAGTACGCCATCGACGAGACCGCGCGGCGCCGCGAGAAGCAGATCGCCTACAACACCGAGCGCGGTGTCGACCCGCAGCCGCTGCGCAAGAACATCGCCGACATCCTCGACCGCGTCTACCGCGAGGCCGAGGACACCGAGGTCGAGATCGGTGGCTCCGGGCGCAACGCCTCCCGCGGACGCCGTGCCGCGGGCGAGGCGGGCGGTACGCGCGGGCACTCCGGCGTGGTCGAGCACCGCGACACCTCGGGCATGGCCCGCGCGGAGCTCGCCGACCTCATCCAGCAGCTGACCGACCAGATGATGTCCGCGGCCCGCGACCTGCAGTTCGAGCTGGCCGGACGCCTGCGCGACGAGATCGCCGACCTCAAGAAGGAGATGCGGGGGATGGACGCGGCCGGAGTGAAGTAGGCCGCGTCAGCCCAGCAGGGCGGCGGCCACGCGCAGGTCGGCGACGAAGCCCGCCCGCATCTCGTCGCCGTCCTGACCACGAGCGGGGTCGGCACGCAGGATCGCCGACGGGTGGATCGTGGGCACCAGCGTGGTGCCCTCCCACTCCCGGGCCTCGCCGCGCTCACTCGTGATCCGGAACGACGAGCCGAGCAGGGCCTTGCCCGCGGTCGCCCCGAGGGTGACGACGACGTGCGGGCGGACCAGCGCGAGCTCGCCGTCGAGCCACGGCCGGCAGGCACGGACGTGGCCGACCTTCGGCGTCTGGTGGATGCGCCGGTTCCCCTGGCGGCGGAACGAGAAGTGCTTCACCGCGTTCGTCACGTACGCGTCCTCGCGCGCGATCCCGGCCTCGACGAGGGCGCCGTCGAGCAGCTTCCCTGCGGGCCCGACGAAGGGGGAGAGCTGGCGGTCCTCCTGGTCGCCGGGCTGCTCGCCGACGAACATCATGCGGGCGGTGGTCGGGCCGGTGCCGAAGACCGTGCCGGTGGTGCCCTCGTACAGCTCGCAGGCGGTGCAGGCGGCGGCGCGTTCACGCAGGTCGTCGAGGGTGGGCGCGTCGGACACGGCGGCGGCCGGGTCGGGCGTCGACGACTCCGGCTCGGTGGAGAACAGGGGCTCGGTCACCGGCTGGGGGTGCCCGCCGCCACCTCCGGGCACCCGGCCCGTTCGCGAGATGTACACCAGGCAGCCCGGCGGGCCGCAGAACCTGCTTCATGTACACCTCACGCCGGCGGATGCCCGGGGCGCCGCCGCGAGGGGGACACCAGGCAGCCCGGCGGGCCGCAGAACCTGCTCTACGTACACCTCGCGGTGGGGGAGGAGTGCCGAGCGCTCAGTCCGTCCGGCAGGCCATGATCAACGACGACCGCAGGGTCCCGTCGGCGCGGCGGTAGTGCCGGTCGCGCAGGCCCTCCACCACGAACCCGGCCGCCGCGTACAGCGCGATCGCCCGGGTGTTGTCCGGCCACACCTCGAGGTCGACCTTGTGCGCCGCGCCGGCCCGGGCCCACTCCAGCGCCGCCTCCACCAGCGCCCGCCCACCCCCGCGTCCCCGGCCGGCCGCGACGATCGCCATGCCCAGCCCGAACACGCCGGGGGTGCGTGGCATCAGCGTCAGGTAGCCCAGCACCGCGCCGTCCTCGATCAGCACCCAGGCCGCGCCCGTGCCGGCGGCGATCAGCTCCCGGAACCCGTGCGCCCGGGCCTCGACGTCGACGGGCGGCTGCGCGCCGAGCGTGTCCTCCGGGGCCACCGTCGCGACCACGGCGGCCATCGACGCCGCGTCCCCCTCTGTCGCCCGCCGCAGCTCCACGGCGCCGAGCCTGCCCCACCGCGGCCGCCCCCGCCCTCGCGAACCTGTCAGCGGCGCCACACCCCGGTTATGCTGCGCGCCACAGGAGGTGCACGTGGTGGACGACGGCGTCTGCGCGGTGACGCGGAGTACCGACCTCCGGCAGCACGCGCGTCTGCTGCACCAGGCCCACGACGCGCGGCTGTCCGGGGGCCGCGTCACGACGGGCCTGCGCCGGGTCGTGTCCCGCTCGTGGGACCGGATGCTCGCCCTCGGCGTGACACCGGACGTGCGGTCGCTGCCCGACCCCGCCGCACCCGAGATCGTCGAGCGACGCCGCGCCGAGTCGCCCATCGCCGGCGTGCTGCCGCAGCTGCGGGCGAGCCTCACGGCGGTGGCCGAGGACGCCGAGCACATCATGGTCATCACGGCGGCCGACGGGTTCGTGCTGTGGCGCGAGGGCGCGAGCCGGGTCGCCCGGCTGGCCGAGGGTCTCGGGTTCTCGCCGGGCGCCGACTGGACCGAGGAGTCCGTCGGCACCAACGCCATCGGCACCGCGCTCGCCGAGCACGCCTCGGTACAGCTCTTCTCCGCCGAGCACTTCGCCCGCGCGCAGCACCCGTGGACGTGCACCGCGAGCCCGATCCACGACCCGCGGACCGGCGAGATGCTCGGCGTCGTCGACCTGTCCGGCCCGGCCCCGACCGTGCACCCGACGACGGTGGCGCTCGTGCACACCGCGGTGCGGCTCGCCGAGTCCGGCCTCTGGGCCCAGCACGAGCAGCGGCTCGACTCGCTGCGCGCCGTCGCCGCCCCGCTGCTCGCCCGGCGCAGCGGCCCCGCGCTCGTCGTGGACGACCACGGGTGGGTCGCCGGCGCCACCGGCCTGTCACCGCGCGACCGGGTCGGCGTGCCGAGGGCCGGCGAGGTCATGCTCGTGCACGGCCTCGGCCCCTGCCTGCCCGAGCCGGTGCCCGGCGGCTGGCTGCTCCACCCGACCAGCGCGCAGGAGAGCTCGACCCGCCTCCGACTCGACCTCACCGCCGACCCGCCGGTCGCGGTCGTCGAGGGGCGGGAGACGTGGCGACACACCCTGTCGCGGCGCCACCTGCAGATCCTCGCGCTGCTGATGCGGGCCGGGACGACCGGTCTCGACGCCGCCGCGCTCAGCCGGGCCCTCTACGACGACGCCGACCATCTGGTCACCGTGCGCGCGGAGCTCTCCCGCCTGCGCCGGGTGCTGGGCAACCTCGTCGTCGCGCGGCCCTACCGGATCGCCCCCGGCGTCGGGCTCGAGGTGCCCCCGCCCGACGTCATGGCCGGGCTGCTGGGGTCTGCAACACCGCTGCAACGCTTCCCGTGACCGGGGTCACTCCTCTGGGATGGACGCATCCCGAGCGAGGAGGAGCGTATGAAGGCTGCCCGCTTCCACGGACGCGGTGACGTCCGCGTCGAGGACATCCCCGAGCCGCACCCGGCCCCCGGCCAGATCCAGGTCGCCGTCGAGTGGTGCGGCATCTGCGGCACCGACCTGCACGAGTTCCTCGACGGTCCGATCTTCACGCCGACCCCGGACGCGCCCCACCCGCTGACCGGCGGCGCCGTGCCGGTGACCCTCGGGCACGAGTTCTCCGGCGTCGTCGCCGAGGTCGGCCAGGGCGTGACCGGCCTGCGGGAGGGCGACCGCGTCGTCGTCGAGCCCTACGACGTGTGCGGGACCTGCGTGGCCTGCCGCGACGGCCGGTACAACATCTGCCGCCAGCTCGGGTTCATCGGACTCGACGGCGACCAGGGCGGGTTCGCCGAGAAGATGGTCGTGGACGCGCGGTGGGCGCACTCCATCGAGGGCCTGTCCACCGAGCAGGGCGCGCTGGTCGAGCCGCTCGCCGTCGGCTACCACGCGGCCAAGCTCTCCGGTCTCCGGAGCGGGGGCACCGCGGCGGTGTTCGGGTCCGGGCCGATCGGGCTGGTGACGGCGGCCGCGTTGCGCGCCACGGGCGCGGGCCAGGTGATCGTCGTGGAGCCGGCCGAGGCCCGGAAGGCGAAGGCACCCGGGGCGGGCGCGGACCACGTGCTGGACCCGACCGAGGTCGACGTCCCCGAGGCCATCCGCGAGCTCACCGACGGTCGCGGCGCGGACGTCACCTTCGAGTGCGCGGGCATCGACCAGGTCCTCGCGAGCGCCGTCGCGTCGACCGCGCCCGGCGGGACCTGCGTGAACGTGTCGATCTGGGGCCACCCGGCGACCTTCGACGTCAACTCGCTGGTCTTCTCCGAGGTCACCCTCATCGGTTCCCTCGCCTACGCCAACCGGCACGCCGAGGTGATCGAGCTGATCCGCAGCGGCACCGTCGACGTCGAGCAGTTCATCACCGGCCGCATCGCCCTCGAGGACATCGTCGACCGGGGCTTCCGCGAGCTCATCGACCACAAGGAGTCCAACGTGAAGATCCTGGTGCACCCGTGAGCGCCCCGGGTACGAGAACCGCGGTCGTCACCGGCGCGGGACGCGGCATCGGGGAGGCGATCGCGCGCCGCCTCGCGCGCGACGGGTTCGCCGTGATGGTGTCCGACATCGACGCCTCGACCGCGCAGCGCACGGCCGACGCGATCACCGCCGACGGCGGCCGGGCGGCGTCGCACGCCACGGACGTCTCGGACCGCGACGCGTGCTTCGCGCTCGTGGCCGCCACCCGCGAGGAGTTCGGCGGGCTCGACGTCATGGTGTCCAACGCCGGCATCGCCCAGGTGAAGACGCTGCTGGAGGTCACGCCGGAGGACCTGCAGCGGATGCTCGCGGTCAACGTCGGCGGGGTGCTCTGGTGCCTCCAGGCGGCGGCGGAGACGATGATCGAGCAGGGCCGCGGTGGGAAGATCATCTCGGCGGCGTCGATCGCCGGGCACCAGGGATTCGACCACCTCGGGCACTACTCGGCGTCGAAGTTCGGCGTCCGGGCGCTCACCCAGGCCGCCGCGAAGGAACTGGCGCGCCACGGCATCACGGTGAACGCGTACTGCCCGGGCATCGTCGACACGACGATGTGGGAGGAGATCGACGCCGGGCTCGGCGGCTATCTCGGCACCGGCAAGGGGGAGGCGTTCGCGCAGTACTCCCAGCTCATCGCCCTCGGCCGGCCGCAGACCGCGCAGGACGTCGCCTCCTACGTCTCGTACCTGGCGAGCCCGGACGCGGACTACATGACCGGGCAGGCCGGGATCATCGACGGCGGCATCGTCATGAGCTGAGCGGTGACCTGACCGGGGTGGAACCGAAGGGGTCCGGCGTGTCCGGGCCCCTGCGGTTGCGTCCCGACGTGGCCTGAGTAACATCACCGTCATGATCGCGCGGGCAGAGGTAGTACCCCAGCGCGTCGGGTGAGCCAGGCTCCCGGCGCGCACACCACGGCGCGCCGCCGTGAGCCCCCGTGAAGACTCCCGAGACCTGGCTCGGATTCCACACCGCGGATCCAGCACGTCCAGGAGCATCCTCATGACCACTCTCGAGCCCGCCCGCATCCCCGCCGCCGACCTGGAGCGGGCCGTCAACGGCCCCGGTCGCCGCGCCTCCCGCCTGCCCCGGCCGTTCACCATGGTCACCACCGGCGGGATGACCGGCGTCATGGCGCTCGCCTCGTCGCTCTGCGAGCTCGGCTACCGGGTCCCGGACTTCGCCGTCGACGTCCACGAGGGCGTCTCCTGCACGAGCATCACGTGCACCGTCGCGCTCACCACCGACGAGTGCGCCGCGTTCGCCGACACCGTCCGCAACCTGCCGGGCGTCGAGTCGGTCGAGCCGTACTGAGCCGGTACCGCACAGCGACCGAGTAGCTGACGAGGCCTCCGCCCGCAGCGAAATCCGGTCGCGACCGCCCCGGCCCCGACCTAGCGTCGGGTCGATGCGCCCGCACACTTGACTCCCCGTCGCCCGCCGTCCCTACCCCGCGCCGGATCTCCGGCTCGACGACCCACCGACCGCGACCGGACTGCTCCGGGCCCTGCTGCGGGCCCGACCCGGCCTCGTCGTCGCGACCGTCGTGGTCGGCACCCTCTGGCTCGTGCCCGGGGCCCTCGTCCCGCTCGTCGCGGGCGCAGCCGTCGACGACGGGATCGCCGGCGGCGACACGACCGCGCTGGTGCGCGGTGCGGGCCTCGTCGTCGCCCTCGGCCTCGCCCAGATGGCCGCTGGTGCCGTCCTGGACTTCCTGTCCCACGGCATGTGGCTGCACGCTGCGTCGAGCACCCAGCGCCGTCTGACGAGCCACGTGCTCGGCCTCGGCGCCTCGTTGACCCCGCAGGCCGGCAGCGGCGACGTCACGGCCGTCACGACGTCCGACCTGAACAAGATCGGCAACCTGTTCGACACCGCCGGCCGGTTCGTCGGCTCCGTGGTGGCGTTCGGTGTCGTCGGCGCCGGCCTGCTCGCCCGCTCGCCCCTGCTCGGCGTGGTGGCGCTCGTCGGCGTCCCGCTCGCCGTCGTCGGGATCGGCCCCCTGCTGCGGCCGCTGCAGCGGCGGCGGGACGCCCAGCGCACCGAGCTCACCGCCGTGAACGCGCTCGCCGCCGACATCGTCGCCGGTCTGCGGATCCTGCGCGGCGTCGGGGGCGAGGCGCGATTCGCGGCCCGCTTCCGCGACGCGACCGCCCGGGTCCGCACCGCCGGGCTCGGGGTCGCCCGCAGCACCGCGTCCCTCGCGGCGGCCGAGGTGCTCCTCCCGGGCCTGGTCCTCGTCGTGATCACCTGGCTCGGGGCGCGCCTCGCCGTCGCGGGCGCGATCAGCCCCGGGGAGCTGGTGGCCGTGTACGGCGCGTCCGCCTTCCTCGTCGTCCCGGTGACGACCGCGACGGAGGCCGCCGCCTCGTTCGCCGCGGCCCGGGCGGGCGCGACGAAGGTCGCGCGCCTGCTCGCGCTGCGCCCGCTGCTCGCCGACCCGGGGGAGGACGCCGATCCGCTGCCCGCGGGTCCGCTCGCGGTGGCCGACCCGACGACGGGACTCGAGGTCCGCGCGGGCGAACTGACGGTCGTCGACGCCGGGGCCGACGCGTCCGCGGTCGCGGCCCGGCTGGCCCGTTTCGTCGACGGCGGGACGGTCGAGGGCCGCGGCACCGACACCGTCGCGGTCGCCGACCTGCGTCGCCGGGTGGTGCACGCCGGGCCGGAGGACCTGTGGTTCTCGGGCGTCCTGCGCGATGAGCTCGAGCCGCGCGGGGCGCTCACCGTCGCTGACGCGCTCGACGTCGCCGCCGCGACCGAGATCCTCGACGGGTTCCCGGACGGGCTCGACGAGGTCCTCGGCGAGCGCGGCCGCGAGGTGTCCGGCGGGCAGCGCCAGCGCCTCGCCCTGGCCCGCGCCCTGCTCACGGACGCGGACGTGCTCGTCCTGGAGGAACCGACCTCGGCCGTGGACGCCCACACCGAGGCCTGGATCGCGACGCGCGTCGCGGCCCGACGACGAGGCCGCACCACCGTCGTCCTCGCGCAGACCGCGCCGTGGCGGCACGTCGCCGACCGCACCGTCGACCTGACCCGCACCCTGGAGGGGAGCACCCCGTGACCGCCACCGTCCTCGGCTACGCCTCCGGGCGGGAGGCCCTGCGCTGGGCCGCGGCCGTTATCCGTGCCCGTCGACGCCGGTTCGTGACGGCGACGGGGCTCTTCCTGGCGGCCTCGGCCGCCGGTCTGGTCGGCCCGCAGCTGCTCGGCCGGATCGTCGACGAGGTCGCCGGTGGGGCCGGGTCGACGACCCGGATCGACGTGCTCGCGGCGATCTTCCTGGCCGCGCTCCTGGTGACGGCCTGGCTGCGCCGCGCGGCCCGGTGGCGGGCCGGGGCGCTGGGGGAGGACCTGCTGGCCGCCAACCGCACCCAGCTGGTCGACCGGGCGCTCGCGCTGCCGCTCGGCCAGGTGGAGGCGGTCGGCACCGGTGCGCTCCTCTCGCGCGCCACCACCGACCTCGACCGGGTCGACTCCGCGTTGCGCCAGGGCCTGCCCGAGATCGTCACGGCCGCCGTCACGGTGGTGCTGACGATCGTGGCGATGATCGTGACCTCGCCGCTGCTGGCGCTCGCGCTGCTCGTCGGGGTCCCGACGATCGTCCTCCCGACCCGGTGGCTCTGGCGTCGGCTGCCGCCCGCCCAGGCACGGATGCTGGACGCCTGGGCGCTGCTCGCGTCCCGCGCCCACGAGTCGACCGCCGGGGCGCGCACGCTCGACGCCCTCGGTCGCGTCCCGGCTCGGCGCCGAGGTGACCACGCGGCGCTCGACGGCGGGGTCGACCGCGAGCGGGACCTGCGCGCCCTCTACGTCCGGTGGACGCCGTGGCTGGAGATCTCGCACGCGCTGCCCCTCGCGGCGGTGCTGCTGCTCGGCGGCTGGGCGTACGCGGAGGGCCTGGCCTCGCTGGGCACCGTCACGACGATGGTCGTCTACACCCAGGCGCTCGCCACGCCGTTGGACACGGCGCTGTGGTGGGTCGAGGACCTGATGGTCGCGGCGACCGCGCTGCGCCGGGTGCTCGGCGTGCGGGTGCCCCCGCGGCCGGTCACTGCGCCGGTCGGGCCGCGGACGGGAGCGGGCCTGGAGGTCGAGGGGGTCCGCTTCGCCTACCGGCCCGACCGACCCGTGCTGCACGGGGTCGACCTGCGGGTCCCGCCCGGCGAGCGGTGGGCCGTGGTCGGCGGGTCCGGCGCCGGCAAGTCGACGCTGGCGCGGCTCATCGCCGGCATCTCCGTTCCCAGCAACTATCCGGCGGGGTCGGTCCGCATCAACGGGCGCGAGGTCACCTTCCTGGACGACGACACCCTGCGCTCGGAGGTGCTCCTGCTGACCCAGGAGCACCACGTCTTCACCGGCTCCGTGCGCGACAACCTGCTCCTGCCCGCCGGCGCCTTCACCGACGCGGACCTGCACCGGGCCCTCGGCGTCGTGGGCCTGGGGGAGTGGGCCGTCGGCCTCCCGGACGGCCTCGACACCGTGATCGGCGCGGGCGCCCGTCCCGTGCCCGCCCCGCTCGCGCAGCGGCTCGCACTGGCCCGCGTGGTGCTCGCCGATCCGGGCACGGTGGTGCTCGACGAGGCGACCTCGCTGCTCGACACGGTCTCGGCGCGGCGCGCCGAGCAGGCACTGGGCCGGGTGCTGGCCGGGCGCACGGTCGTCGCGATCGCGCACCGGCTGCACACCGCGGCGGCTGCCGACCGGGTCGTGGTGATGGCCGACGGCCGGATCGTCGAGCAGGGTCCGCCGGACGAGCTGCTCGCCGCGGGCGGCGAGTACGCCCGGCTGGTGGCGGCCGCGGCCTGAGCCGGCGCGTCAGGCCAGGAATCCGAGCACCTGGGCGACGACGAGGTCGGGGACCTCCTCGGGCAGGAAGTGGCCGGCCGGCAGCGCGGTGCCGCGGACGTCGTCGGCGTACTCCCGCCAGACCTCGAGCGGACGGTAGGCCTTCCCGACGATCGACTGCTCTCCCCAGAGCACCAGGGTGGGCCACCCGATGCGCTCCCCCGCCGCGGCCGAGGTGTCGTCGTCGACGAGGTCGGTCGTCGCGCCGGCCCGGTAGTCGGCGCAGGACGCGGCGATCGTCGCGGGGTCGGAGAAGCAGCGCACGTACTCGGCCATGACCTGCGGCTCGATGTGCGTGCCGGGGGCGAGCAGGCGCTCGATGGTCGCGCGGATCCACGACTCCGGGTCGAGGCCGATGAAGTGCTCGGGGATCCCGCCGCCGGTCGCCGTGAAGAACCAGTGGTAGTAGGCGGTGGCCACGGCGAGGTCGAGGTGGCGCAGGACGTGGCGGGTCGGCACCACGTCGAGGACGGCGAGGCGGCCGACGACCCCGGGGTGGTCGAGCACGAGGCGCTGGGCGACGCGGGCCCCGCGGTCGTGGGCGACGACGTCGAACCGGTCGAACCCGAGGGCCCGCATGACCCCGACCTGGTCGGCGGCCAGCGCCCGCTTGGCGTAGACGGTGTTCGCCTCGTCGGGGGCGGGCTTGTCGCTGTCGCCGTACCCACGCAGGTCCGTGGCGACCACGGTGTACCGCTCGGCGAGGCGGGGCAGGACGTGGCGCCACATGAGGTGGCTCTGCGGGTAGCCGTGCATGAGCAGCAGCGGTGTGCCCCGTCCGCCCACGACCGCCCGGATGCGGAGCCCGTCGACGTCGACGTCGTGTTCGGTGAACTCGCTCATCAGTCGGTCTCCTCGACGCGGACGCCCTGCGGGATGCCGTTGTAGCCCCAGTTCAGGGGCGGGACCTCGTGCAGCGCGACGTAGAAGACGCTCGCGAGCGGGCCGAGGATCCGGCCCAGCTCGGCGTGGGCGTGGGCGATGAACGCGGCCTTCTCCTCGTCGGTGTTGATGCCGTCGGAGAGCAGGACGTCGAGGTGGCCGCCCACGCCCTCGACCGGGGCGGCGCCGACGAACCAGGACCGTTCGGGCTGCAGGTCGACCGACATCACGGTGATGCGGGCGATCTTGCGCAGGTCCTGCGCGAGCAGGTCGGTGATCGTGCTCGCGAGCGTGTCGACGGTCTCCTGCGGGAGTTCGGGGCGGTTGAGGGTGAGGCGGACGAACGGCATCGGGGGCTCCCGGAGTTCGAAGTGGGCTGGCCAGACCAGTAGGTGCCGTCAGCAACTGGTCTGTCAAGCCCAGTTTTTGCTAGGGTCGGGACATGACCGAGGGGACGAGGCGGCTGACCGCGCGGGGAGCCGCGACCCGGGAGCGGATCGTCGGGGCCGCCGCCCGGCTGTTCTACGAGCGTGGCGTGCGGAACACCGGCAACGAGGACATCCGCCGCGAGGCCGAGGTCAGTGGGTCGCAGCTGAACCACTTCTTCGCCACCCGCGAGGACCTGGTCCGGGCCGTCCTCGACCGTCGGACCGCGGAGGCATCCGACCCCGAACGCATCCCGGGCCTCGGACGCCCCGCCACGCTCGCGGCCCTGCGGGAGTGGGCCGACGAGTACGTCGAGCACTGGCAGGACCGGCTGGCTGGATGCCGGGTGGGCTCGATCGCGGCGGAGACGCTGAAGAGCGGGTTCTCCCTCGACGACGAGGTCGCCGGCGCGTTCGAGCGCTGGCGGGCCGCGTTGGAGGCGGGCCTGCTCGCACTCCGGGACCACGGCGAGCTGGCGCCCGACACCGACGTCCGGGAGCTCAGCCTCGTCCTGCTGACCTCGCTGCAGGGCGGCCTGCTGCTCACCCAGGCGCAGCAGGACGTCGCGCCACTGCGGGCGGCGTTGGACGCGGCGGTGGCGTCCGTCGCGGCGCACGCCACCGCCGCGCCGGGCGCACACTGGAGTCATGGCTGACCAGGACCGCACCCGGTGGGGCGAGCGGAGCGACGGGGGAGGGCGTCGGGAGGACCCGGGTCCGGGCCCGCTCTTCGAGGACCTCCTCGGACGCCTGGTCGACCTCGATCTCGGCACGCTCTTCGGCGGGTTCGACGAGCCCGACCAGCGGGAGGACCCCCGCGAGCCGCGGCAGGAGCCGTCGTCGGGACCGCGCAGCCGGCGCACCCCCACCCTGGACCGGCACGGGCGCGACCTCACCGCCGACGCCCGGGCGGGCCGGCTCGACCCGGTGATCGGGCGCGACCGTGAGCTCTCCCAGGTCGTCGAGATCCTCGCGCGGCGCAGCAAGAACAACCCGGTGCTGCTGGGGGAGCCCGGCGTCGGGAAGACCGCGATCGTCGAGGCCCTGGCGAGCCGGATCGTGGCGGGCGAGGTGCCGGCGGCGATCCGGGACACCCGCGTGGTCACGGTCGACCTGGCGGGCATGGTGGCGGGCACCAAGTACCGCGGCGAGTTCGAGCAGCGGCTGACGGCGCTGGTGGCCGAGGCCTCGCACCCGGACACGATCCTGTTCGTCGACGAGCTGCACGCGATCGTCGGTGCGGGGTCGGCGCAGGAGTCGCCGATGGACGCGGCCGGCATCCTCAAGCCCGCCCTCGCCCGTGGCGAGCTGCGCCTCGTCGGGGCGACGACCACCGCGGAGTACCGCCGCCACGTCGAGCCGGACGCCGCGCTGGCCCGACGGTTCGCCGCGGTCGACGTCCCGGAGCCGACCCCCGCGCAGACGATCACGATCCTCGACGGGCTCGCGCCGGGCTACGAGGCGCACCACGGCGTCGTGCTGCCGCCCGCCACGCGCCGGGCCGCCGTGGAGCTGACAGCGCGGCACGTCCGCGACCGCTTCCTGCCCGACAAGGCGATCGACGCGATCGACCGGGCCGCCGCACGCGTGCGCACGCGCGAGCCGGAGGGCCGGCCGACGGTGACGACGCAGGACGTCGCCCAGGTCGTCGCCGACCTCACCGGCCTCCCGGTCGCCGACCTCACCGAGGACGACCGGTCCCGCCTGCTCGACCTCGACGCCCGGCTGCGTGCCCGCGTGGTGGGGCAGGATGGTGCGGTGGACACCGTCGTCGACACGGTGCTGGCGGGCCGCGCGGGGCTGGCCGACCCGGAGCGGCCGCACGGCGCCATGCTGTTCGTCGGGCCGACCGGGGTGGGCAAGACGGAGCTGGCCCGGGCCCTCGCCGACGCGCTCGGCACCGAGCTGGTGCGCTTCGACATGGCCGAGTTCGGCGAGGCGCACACCGTCTCGCGCCTGACGGGGGCGCCGCCCGGTTACGTGGGGCACGACCGCCCCGGCGAGCTGGCCGAGGCCGTCCGTCGTCACCCGGCGTCCGTCGTGCTGTTCGACGAGATCGAGAAGGCGCACGCCGACGTCGTCGCGGTGCTGCTCGGCGTGCTCGACGCGGGGCGGCTCACCGACTCCCACGGGCGCGCCGTGAGCTTCGCGGACACCGTGCTGATCATGACGTCGAACCTCGCCGCGGCCGAGCTGAAGGTCGTGGACGAGCCCGAGGAGGCCCGGGAACCCGTCATGCGGGTCCTGCGACGGTCGCTGCGCCCCGAGCTCCTCGGCCGGATCGACGACGTCGTGCTCTTCCGCCGCCTGACGCCCGACCTGCTGGCCCGCGTGGTCGGCCTGGCGCTCGACACGACGCGCGAGCGGCTCGCCGCGCAGGGCATCACGTTCACGGTCGAGCCCGCGGCCCTCGCCGCCCTCGCGGCCCGCGCCGACCCGGCGTCGGGGGCCCGTGGGTTGCGGCAGGTCGTGTCCCGCGAGGTGGAGCGCCCGCTCTCGCGCCGGATCGTGGCCGGCGCGGTGCGGGACGGCTCCGAGGTGGTCCTCGACGGCGAGCTGAGGCTCGAGGTGCGCTGAGGCGCCTGTGAGCACTTTCCGTCGCCGGAGCCACGGAAAGTGCTCACAGAGGCCGCACGCCTATTCCACCGTCACCGACTTCGCCAGGTTGCGGGGCTTGTCGATGTCGCGGCCGAGCGCCGCGGCGCAGTGGTAGGCGAAGAGCTGCAGCGGGACGCCGAGCAGGATCGGGTCGAGCTCCGGCTCCACCCGCGGCACCCGGATGACGGCGTCGGCGAGCCCGTCGGGCAGGTCGGCGTTGGTCACCGCGATGACTGGGCCGCCGCGGGCCTTGACCTGCTCGATCGTCGAGACGTTCTTGGCGACCAGCTCGTCGTCGGGCACGACGATCACGCACGGCATCGTCGCGTCGACCAGCGCCAGCGGCCCGTGCTTGAGCTCGGAGGCCGCGTAGGCCTCGGCGTGCACGTAGGAGATCTCCTTGAGCTTCTGCGCGCCCTCGCGGGCGACCGCGGAGCCCCGCACGCGCCCGAGGAAGAACATCGACCGGGCGTCGGCGTACCGCCGGGCCACGGCGGCGATCTCGTCCTCGGCGTCCAGCGCGGCGTCCACCGCGTCCGGCAGTCGCCGCAGGCCCTCGACGAGCCGCGTGCCGTGCGCCGCGGAGAGGTCCCGCACCCGGCCGAGCAGCAGCGCGAGCAGGGCGAACGACGTCGTCATCGAGCTGAACGCCTTGGTCGAGGCGACGCTGACCTCCGGGCCGGCGTGCAGGAACATGCCCGCCCCGCACTGCCGGGCGATCGCCGACCCGATGACGTTCACGCACCCGACCACCCGGCCGCCCTTGCGCTGCAGCTCCTCCACCGCGGCCAGGGTGTCGATGGTCTCGCCGGACTGGCTGACCGCGACGTAGAGCGTGTCCGGGTCGACCAACGGGTTGCGGTAGCGGAACTCGCTCGCCTGCTCGGCGTCGGCCGGCACACGGGCGAGCTCCTCGACCAGCGCCGCCCCCAGCTGGCCCGCGTAGTGCGCCGATCCGCACCCGAGGAACGTGACGCGCCGGATGCCGCGCAGCTCGCGGGGGTCGAGGTGCAACCCGTCGAGGCGCGAGGTGGCGAACCGGCTGTCCAGGCGCCCGGCCAGCACCCGGCGCAGGGCGGCGGGCTGTTCGTGGATCTCCTTGGACAGGAAGTCGGGGTGGCCGTCGAGGTCGTAGTCGTCGTCGCCGACCTCGACCGTGGTCGGCGGGCCGAGGCGCGAGCCTTCGTAGCCGGTCGCGGTGATCGTCGCGATCTCACCGTCCGCGAGGAACACGACCTGCCGCGTGTGCCGGACCAGCGCGGCCACGTCGCTGGCCACGAACATCTCGCCGTCACCCAGGCCGAGCACGATCGGGCTGCCGTTGCGGGCCACCACGAGCTCGTCGGGACGCCTCGCGTCGAGCACGACGAGGCCGTACGTCCCCTCGACCGTCCGCAGCGCCTCGCGAACCGCGGCCTCCAGCGAGTCCTGCTGCTCGACGGCCTGCGCGATGAGGTGGGGGAGGACCTCGGTGTCGGTGTCGCTGGCGAGCGTGATCCCGTCGGCGACGAGCTTCGCCCGGAGCTCCTCGGCGTTCTCGACGATGCCGTTGTGCACCACCGCGATCCGCCCGGCGGTGTCGGTGTGCGGGTGGGCGTTGCGCTCGCTCGGCTCGCCGTGGGTCGCCCACCGCGTGTGCGCGATGCCCGTCCGTCCCGACGACGCGTCCTGCCCCACCTTGGCCCGGAGGTCGTCCACCCGGCCGACCGCCTTCGTCGTCCGGAGCGCCTTGCGGTGGGCGACGGCGATGCCGGCGCTGTCGTACCCGCGGTACTCGAGCCGGGCGAGCCCGTCGACGAGGATGCGTGCCGCCGGTCGATTGCCGACGTACCCCACGATGCCGCACACGTTGCTGCCCCTCTAGCCGTAGACGATCCGTCGCAGCTGCCGCTCGCTGACCTCGCCGGCCTTGACGGGACGCACCGCGAGTTCCGATGCGATCACCGCCCAGATCTCGGCGTTGCGCCGGTCGCGGGCCTGCAGCTCCCGGTGCCGCCGCCGCACGTACTCCTCGGTGGTCTCCGAGAAGTAGGCGACGACGTCGGCCACCACGCGAGCGGCGACCGGCCCGGGCAGACCCGTCGACGCGGACACGTTCCGCACCAGTTCCGGGTCCACGGGTCAGGAGCCTGCCCGGCTTCGACGATTCAGGCCAGTGTCCTGCCCGCTATCGGGCAGAGTCGGGGCCGACGTAGCGGGCCGCCGGCCGGATGATGGTGGAGCTCCGGGTCTGCTCGAGCACGTGCGCGCACCAGCCGACGACCCGGCTGACCGCGAACGTCGGCGTGAACATCTCCGCCGGGATCCCGGCCAGCGACATCACCACGCCCGCCCAGAACTCCACGTTGACCCGCAGCTCCCGGCCCGGCCGGTGCTCCGCGAGCAGCGCCTCGGTGCGGTCCTGGGTCCGCGCGGCCAGGTCGACGAGCGGCCCGCCGATGGACTCGGCGACCTCCCGCAGCATGACCGCCCGCGGGTCGGCCGTCCGGTACACCGCGTGCCCGAACCCCATGACCCGGTCGCCCGCCGCGAGCTTCGCCCGCACGTAGGGCTCGATCCGGTCGGCGGTGCCGATCTCGTCCAGGGCCTCGAGCGCCCGGTCCGGGGCCCCGCCGTGCAGCGGTCCGACGAACGTCCCGATCGCCGCGACCACCGCCGAGGCGACGTCGGTGCCCGCCGACGCGGCCACGCGCGCGGTGAACGTCGACGCGTTGAAGCCGTGGTCGACGGTGAGGGTGAGGTAGCGCTCGACCGCGGCGGCGAGGACCGGGTCCGGCTCCACGCCGTGCAGCGCCCACAGCCACGCCGCCCCGCCGTGCAGGTCGTCCCGCGGCTCGACGGGGTCGAGGCCCTGCCGGCGTCGCCAGAGCGCGGCGAGGATCGTCGGGGTCACCGCGACCACGCGCAGCGCGTCCTCTCGACGACGGGCCGGGGTCGCGCCCCAGGTCGGTTCGAGCCCGTCGGCCTCCGCCAGCACGCAGAGGGCGGCGCGCAATCCGGCGAGCGCGTCGAACCAGGCGCCGGCCCCTGCCACCGTGGGCAGGACCGCGGCGACGGCGGGTGGGAGCGACCGGTGGACCGCGAGCTCCGCGCGCAGGCCCGCACCCCCGTCGTCGGGAAGGTCCCCGTCGAGGACGAGGGCGGCGGCCTCGTCGAACGAGACGGTGCGGGCGAGATCGACCGCGGAGCGCCCGCGGTAGTGGAAGGAGCCCTCCGCCCCGAGCACGTCGCCGATGGCGGTGTCGCTGACGACGACCCCGCGGAGCCCCGGGGGTACGTCGAGTGTGGATGTCATGGCGCGAACGCTCCGCCGTGCGATCAATGTCGTCAATCTTGATAGCGTCAACACGTGCGGACGTTGACGACCTCCGAGGCCGCCGCCCGGCTCGGGGTCAAGCCCGAGACCCTGTACGCCTACGTGAGCCGCGGGCTGCTCACCTCGACCCGGGGGACCGGGGGTCGGCCGAGCACGTTCGACGCCGACGAGGTGGACGCGCTGGTCGCGGGCCGCGGCCGCCGGCCGACCGGCGTCGCCGAGACCATCACGACCCGGCTCACGCTGGTCGAGCCCGACGACGTCGTCGTCCGCGGCCACCGCCTCGTCGACCTCGCGCGCACCGAGACCCCGGAGCGGATGGCCGCGCTGCTCTGGCTCGGCTCGCTCGACGCGCCGCTGCCCGAGGCCGTTCCCGACGAGGCCGTGGTCGCCGCCGTGCGCGGGCTCGTCGCGGGCATGCCCGGCGACCCCCGGCCGGTCGACCGGCTGCGGCTGGCGGTGGCCGCTCTCGCGCCGAGCGACCCGTGGCGCTTCGACCTCGACGCCGCCGCCACGAGCGGCCTGCGCTGCTGGCGCGGCATGACGGCGGCCCTCGGCGGGCTGTGGCCGGCGCTGTCCGACCGCCCCGAACCGCCGGACGTGCTGCGCACCGCCCTCGTGCTGCTCGCCGACCACGGCCTCGCCGCATCCACCCTGGCCGCCCGGGTCGCCGCCAGCGCGCGGGCCCACCCCTACGCCGTCGTCTCGGCCGGGCTCGGCGCGCTCGACGGGCCGGTGCACGGGACGGCGTCGACCGCGGCGTACCGGTTCCTCGCCGAGGCGCTCGACGACCCCGCCCGCGCCGTCGCCGACCGGTTGCGGGCGGGGGAGCGGCTGCCCGGGTTCGGGCACTCGATCTACGCCGAACGCGACCCGCGGGTGGCGGTGCTGCTCGGGGCGATCGCCGGGACCCGGGAGGCCGACCTCGTGGGCGCGCTCGCGGAGCAGGTCGCCGACCGCCCCGGCCTGTTCCCCAACGTCGACCTCGGCCTCGCCGCGGTGATGCACGCCCACGGCATGCGCCCCGACGCCGGAGAGGCGATCTTCGCCGTCGCCCGCACCGTCGGGTGGATCGCGCACGCGATCGAGCAGTACGCCGAGCCCGGGCTGCGGTTCCGGGTGACGGGGACCTACGTGGGCGAGCGGGCGGAATCCGACCTGTCACACCCGGCCCCCGGCGGGCGATGATTCACTCGACGGCGTGGGTCCCGGGAACTCCGACACTGACGAGGTACGCGTGGTGGCACAGGCGACATCGGCCGAGGACGACGCTGCGGATGAGCACCCGGCCGAGCCGACCCACCCCTACGTCGAGGCCCTGACCGGGCTGCCCGGTGTGGAGCACGTCGCCGTGGTCGACGTGTCCGGCCGGCGGGTCCTGGGGGAGTGGGGCGGCCCGGCGGGATCGGCGGACCCGCTGCTCGAGCGGGCCCGTGCGGCCGCCGACCGGACGGGTCGTCGTGAGCTCTCCGACGTCGAGTCGACCACG
Organism: Actinomycetospora sp. CA-084318; assembly: GCF_050955885.1. Taxonomy (NCBI): domain Bacteria; kingdom Bacillati; phylum Actinomycetota; class Actinomycetes; order Pseudonocardiales; family Pseudonocardiaceae; genus Actinomycetospora; species Actinomycetospora sp. CA-084318. The sequence goes on along the minus strand of NZ_CP192098.1, from coordinate 3,860,873 downwards.
CCGTCGGCGATCCACCTCTCCCGCCTCGTGCTCGCGAACCCGGACCACCCGGAGTCGGTCTGGGTGGCGGTGCGCATCGACCGTGCCCAGGGGAACCTCGCGTGGTCGCGGGCGGCTCTCGCCGGGCTGGACCACCCCGCGGGCCTCCCACGGATCCCGGTCCCGCGTGCGGCGAGCGAGCGACCGGTCGCGACGCCGCCCGAGGTCGGTCCGGCCGTCCCCGCCCAGCGGGTGGTGCCTCCGCCGCCCGTACGTGCGTCGGGGCCGGTCCCGACCCCCGTCCCGCCGCCGCCCCCGGCGCCGCTCGCGGTGCCGCCGACGCGGGCTCACGTCACTCTCACCGCGCGGCCCGTCCCGCCACCGCCGGGCGCCCCGCAGGACGGCGCCGAGACCACGGAGACCGCGGTCCCGGAGGTGGCGACGACCGTCGAGCTGGCGGCGCCGGCCCTGCCCGAGCCTCCCGAGCCGGTCGCCCAGCCCGTCCGGGCGACCTCGTTCGCCCCGGTCATGGTCGTGGCGCCGCCGCCGGCGCCGGTCCCGGACGACGGAAGCTTCGAGGAGCCGGCGCCGATGCCCTACCCGGTCGTCTTCGCGCCCGACCCCACCGCCGACGGGCAGCCGGGTCCCCAGGTGGACGCCGAGGAGGTCCACCCGGAGCCGCAGGCCGCCCCGGTGTCCCCGGTGTCCCCGGTGGCCCCGGAGCCGGACCCGCAGGACGCCGACGAGCCGAGAGTGGTGCGACGGCTCATCCAGGGACTCCGTCGCCGCCCCTGAGACGCCCGGGGCGGTTCCCGCTCAGCTCGTGATGTCCTTGCGCCGGAACCACCAGACCGCGGTGGCCCCGAACGCCGTGGCCCACACGAGCGCGGCGAGCACGCCCTGAGCCATCTCGGTGCCGTCGACGTCCGCGGTGAGCAGGTCGGTCCACGCGAAGGCGTAGTGGGTCGGGAGCACGTTCCGGATCGACCCGAGCGCGTCCACCGTGTCCAGGATCTGCGACAGGATCGACACGAGCACCGCCCCGCCGACCGCCCCGAGCGGCGCGTCGGTCGCGACCGAGAGCAGCGTCGCCACCCCCGCCACCCACGTGAGCTGCAGCGCGATGTAGACCACGGCGAGCAGCAGCCGCAGCACCCCGGTGCCGTACGTCAGCGTCTCCCCGGTCGGCGAGGCGAGCGCCCCGTCGCCGTAGACCAGCGTCCCGAGCGCGAGCGCCACGAGCGGCAGCACGGCGATCACGGTGATCGACAGCAGCCCCGCGACGATCACCTTCTGTCGCAGCAACCGGACCCGGGGCACCGGGACCGCCAGCAGGTAGCGCAGTGACGACCACGACGCCTCGCTCGCCACCGTGTCCCCGAAGAACAGCGCGACGACCACGACGAACAGGAAGCTCGCCGAGGAGAACAGCGCGAACACCACGAAGTTCGGCCCCGACGTCTGCGCCAGGTCGGTGAGCGACAGCCCCGCCTGCCCCGACGAGTCGTCGCCCACCGAGAACGCGATCCACAGGATCACCGGCAGCAGTGCGAACAGGCCGAGCGTGATCTGGGTGCGTCGCCGGCGGAGCTGCCGGAGCAGCTCGATGCGGACGGGCAGGGTCCGTCCCGACGAGGCCTCGCGCGGCCCCAGCCGTACGTCGCTGCTGGTCATCAGCGGCTCTCCTCCCCGATCAGCGCGAGGAACGCGTCCTCGAGCCGCCGCCGGGGGCCGACCCCGACGACGTCGACACCCGCCTCGACGAGCACCCGCACGACGGCGGCCCGCTCGGTCTCGGTGCTCCCGCCCTCGGCGATCACCACGTCCTCCCGTTCGGGGTCGGCCTCGGCGGCGAACCCGGCGTCCCGCAACGTGATCACCGCGCGGTCCCGGTCGCCCCCGACCGCGACGGCCACCTGCCCGCCGGCCACGAGCTCGGCCACCTCGCCGGCCGCCACGACCTCGCCGCGGTGCATGACGACGACGTGGTCGCAGGTCTGCTCCACCTCGGCCAGCAGGTGGCTGGAGACGAGCACGGTGCGGTGGCCGGCGCTCGCGTACTGCTTCAGCACCTCGCGCATCGCGTGGATTTGGGGCGGGTCGAGCCCGTTCGTGGGCTCGTCGAGCACCAGGAGGTCGGGCAGGCCGAGCATCGCCTGGGCGATCGCGAGGCGCTGACGCATGCCCTGCGAGTAGGTCCGGACGACGCGGTCCACCGCCGTGCCGAGCCCCGCGATCTCGAGCGCCTCGTCCATCCGCGCCTCGCCGATCGGGCGCCCGGTCGCCGCCCAGTACAGCTCCAGGTTCGCGCGCCCCGACAGGTGCGGGAGGAACCCCGGGCCCTCGACGAACGACCCGATCCGCCCCAGCACCGGCGCCCCCGGCGTCACCCGCACCCCGAAGACCCGCAGCTCGCCCGCCGTCGGGCGGAGCAGCCCCATGAGCATCCGCAGCGTCGTCGTCTTGCCGGCGCCGTTCGGACCGAGCAGCCCGAGGACCTGGCCGCGCTCCACGCGGAACGAGACGTCGCGCACCGCGGTGAACCCGTTGCGGTACTGCTTCGCGAGGTTCCGCACCACCAGCGGGACGTCGACGAGCTCCGGGTCGACCGCCAGGTCTCCGCCGGGCTCCAGGTCCCGACGACGACGCCGGGCGGCCACGACCCGTCCGACGACCACGGCGGCGACGACCCCGAGCAGGAGCACCCCGATGGCCACCAGGGGGCCGGCCGGGACCGTCGAGCCCCCGGTCTGCTCGCCGGGGACCTCGGGGACCGACAGCGTGGGGTCGGCCAGCGCGATCCGGTACACGGCCGGGTCGGCGGGCGAGGCGAAGCCCTGGTCGGTGGTCGCGATCGCCACCTCGAGGTGGTGGCCCGCCTGCACCGTCGCCGCGACCGCGGGCAGCGTCACGGTCACGGTCTGCGTGCCGGCCTGCGTGGGCAGGCGCAGCGGCGCGACCGCATTCCCGAGCAGGCTGCGGGTGTCCGGGGCGCCGTTCTGACCGGGCGCGACGTCGTAGACCTTCCCGAAGAGCACCGGCCCGGAGGAGGGCGCCGGCGCGCCTGGCGCGGTCGACCCCGTCGTCGAGACCGAGATCCGCACCCGGGGCGACCCGGACACGATCGTCCGGTCGGTCAGCGGTGCGGTGCGGAAGGTCGCGGCCTGGCCGGGGAGGTCGGCGGCGAGCCGGCCGAGCAGCGCGCTCGCCCCGCCACCGCCGGAGCCACCGCCGCCCGAGCCGCCCGAACCACCGCCACCGGAGCCGCCCGACCCGCCGTCGTCCTCGTCGTCGCCGGAGCCACCGGAGCCGCCCGAACCGCCGGCCGCCCCGCCCGCGAGCGCGGAGAGCCCCGGGATCGACGAGATCGAGCCGGGCACGCCGCCCGCCGGCGCGACGACGGCCTGCTCGTCACCGGTGAGCGTGAGCCCGGCCCGCGGCGCGTCCGCCGGGTAGGACGGGGCGGTGACCACCCGCTGGGTGGGCGCCGAGCGGCTGCGCACCCCGGAGGGCAGCACGTAGGTGAAGTCGGCGGGGGGCGCCGACCCGGCGCGCAGCAGCCAGTGGTCGAGCCACGCGGAGATCCGCGCGTTCGTCCGGGAGTCGGGCGATCCGCCGTCGTGACCGCCGTTGAACCAGGCCACGGCCACCGTCCCGCCGCCGGAGGCGATCGCGCGGGCGTTGGCGTCGGCCTGGTCGAGTCCGAAGAGCGTGTCGTTCTCGCCCTGCACGAGCAGCGTCGGCGCCTGGATCCGGTTCGCGACGGACGCGGGGGAGGAGCGCTGCAGGTAGGTCGCGAGCGCCGCCGGCTCCCGTCCCGTGCGGACCGCCTCGACGTAGCCGGCGCAGACCTCGGGGAGGAAGCGGCCGCAGACGTCGGGTGCCTGCCCCGAGCCGGTCCGGGTGCCGATGCCGAAGAACAGCGACGCCCAGGACCGCTTGAACACACCGTCCGGGGCGTCCGCGCCCACCGCCGGGGTGGACGCGAGCGGACCGGTCGCCGCGTTGTTCGGGAAGAGGGCCTGGCCGAGGTCGTTCCAGGTGATCATCGGGACGGTGACGTCGACGCGGCGGTCGTACGCGGCGAGCAGCAGCGCGAGGGCGCCGCCGTAGGAGCCGCCCATCACGCCCACGCGCGGGTCGCCCGGGCCGTCCTGCGTGACCTCCGGGCGCTGGGCCAGCCAGTCGATCAGCTGCGAGGCGTCGGCGACCTCGTAGTCGGGGTTGTTCAGCGCGATCTGGCCGGTGCTCTGCCCGAACCCGCGCGCCGACCAGGCCAGCACGACGTAGCCGCGGGCGGCGAGGCTGCGCGCCTCGCCGGCCACCGACCGCTTGTCCGCGCCGAACCCGTGGGCGAGCAGCATCGCGGGCGCCGGGGTGCGGGCCGGCAGGTAGAGGGTCGCGTCGAGGGACTGCGGCTGGTCGCGGGCCGGACCGTCGCGGACGTCGATTCGCAGGTCCTGTGTGCGCACGGTGCCGGTCCCGTCGTCGGTCGGCGTCTGCGCGGGCGCCGCCTGGGCCGGCGCGGCGAGGAGCACCCCCAGCAGCACGACCAGGGGCAGCACGAACAGGCGGATCACCTCCGGAACCCTAGGTGTCCGCGGTGATGTCGGCGTGCGGCGCCGGGGTTGCGTGGCGGACGGTGAGGTGAGCGACACCCCGGGTGTCCGCCGGGGATCGGCGATGGAATAGTCCGCGGTGGAGGGGAGTATCCCCGGAACGCCTGCGAGCGCCTCGTCAGCACGACAGCCGGAAGATGTCCGGGGCGCACGGTGCGTCGGCCCGGCGCGGGCCGCGCGCGGGAGAGACCTCCGGTGTGGTGCCGACCTTCCCACCGGAGGATTCCGTGTTGCTGTCTGCTGTGCCGGGGCCCGTCGTGGCCACCGAGGGTGAGCCGTTCTGGGTGTGGGCCCTGACCATCGCCGGGTTGGCGGTGATCTTCGCCGTCGACCTGTGGGCGGGCCGTAAACCGGCCGAGGTCACGATGCGTCAGGCCGGGCGCGGGGTCGCGATCTACGTCGGGCTCGCGGTGCTCTTCGCGGCCGGTGTGTTCCTGTTCGGCGGTCAGCCGAAGGCGACGGCGTTCATCGCGGGGTACGTCACGGAGTACTCGCTGTCGGTGGACAACCTGTTCGTGTTCCTGCTGATCATGACCGCGTTCGCGGTGCCGAGGGCGTTCCAGCACCGGGTCCTGCTGGTCGGGATCCTGATCGCGCTGGTCATGCGTGGCGGGTTCATCCTCGCCGGTGCGGCGGTGATCGAACGGTTCTCCTGGGTGTTCTACCTCTTCGGCGCGTTCCTGGTGATCACCGCGGTCAAGGTGTGCTTCGAGGGCTCCGACGACGACCAGGAGGAGTACCGGGAGAACATCCTGCTCCGCGCGGTGCGTCGGGTGGTGCCGGTCACCGAGGACTACCGCGGCGCCAGGCTGACCGTGCGGGAGGCGGGACGGCGGATGATCACCCCGATGTTGATGGTGATGATCGCCATCGGGCTGACCGACCTGCTGTTCGCCCTGGACTCCATCCCGGCGATCTTCGGGCTCACCAAGGACCCCTACATCGTCTTCACCGCCAACGCGTTCGCCCTGCTGGGGCTGCGGCAGTTGTACTTCCTGCTCGGCGGGCTGCTCTCGCGGTTGGTGTACCTGCAGTACGGGCTCGGGGTGATCCTCGCGTTCATCGGGGTGAAGCTGGTGCTCGAGGCCCTGCACACCAACACGCTGCCCTTCGTCAACGGCGGCCGGCCGGTGCCGGTGCCGCTGATCGGGATCGAACTCTCGCTGGGCGTGATCATCGGTGTCCTCGCCGTCACCACCATCGCCAGCCTCCTGCGCACCCGGTCGACGGACCGCGATCTCGAATCCGTGTGAGGCCGGCTGAGGGTTCACGGCGCCCGCGCGTCCCGAATGGCACCCTCGATGGCGTGATGGTCGTCGGGACGGAGCGTGGGCACGGGTGACCGCGGTGCTCGACCGTCTCCGCCCGGGCGGGGACGGGGGTCCGCCCCCGCCGATCCGGTCCGTCCGGGTCCGGCGGTGGGTCGTCGTCGTCGTGGTGGCGGCTCTCCTGGTCGCCGTCCCCGCCGTGGTCGCGGCGTGGCCGGTGTCCGCCCCCGACGTCTCGCCCACCGAGCTGCGGGACCGCGTGGCGGCCTCGGGCGACCTGCCGTGGAGCGGCTACGCCGAGGCCAGCGGGGGCCTGAACCTGCCCGACGTCGCGCAGTTCTCCGACGTCACCACCCTGCTCTCGGGCACCTCCCGACTCCGGGGCTGGTACGCGGCACCGGACCGGGTGCGCGTCGACCAGCTCTACGCGGGTGGGGAGCGCAGCCGGTACACCACCCCGAACGGCCAGGTCGTCTGGGACTACGGCGCCCAGCTGCTCACCTACGTCCGCCGGGACCCGCTCGTGCGGCTCCCGCGCCCCGACGACCTGCTGCCGCCGCAGCTCGCCCGCCGTCTGCTCTCCGGCACGCTCCCCGACGATCCCGTGTCCGCGCTGCCACCCCGGCGGGTGGCGGGCGTGGACGCGGCCGGCTTCCGGGTGACCGTCGCCGACCCGCGCACCACCGTCGGGGCGCTCGACGTGTGGGCCGACCCGGCCGACGGGCTCCCCGTCGCCGTGGAGGTCCGGATCAAGAACAGTGCGGGCACCCTGGCCGCAGGGCCCGTCGTCGGGACCAGCTTCCTCGAGCTCGACCGCGGGACGCCGGACCCGTCGTTGCTGCAGGTGCAGCCGACCCCCGGCGTCGGGGTGACCCGCAGCCCGACCTCGGACCTCTTCGGCGTCCTCGGCCGCGGCAGCCCGGACGCCGTCCCCTCCACGGTGGACGGCGTCGACCGGGTGGCGCCGCAGCGCGGGTTCGCCGCGATCGGGAAGTACGGGACGACGCTGTCCCAGCTCATCGTGGTCCCGCTGCCCGCCGACATCGCCGGGTCGCTGCTCGACAACATCGGCGACGCCGGGTCCGCCGGCCGCTCGATCAGCGTCACCCCGCCCGAGAACGCGCTCGGTCGCACGGCCAACGCGACGGCGGGGGCGCTCGAGTCGCCGCTGCTGAGCCTGGCCGTGCTGCGCGTGGGCAACCGGGCGTGGGCCGTGGGTGGCCTGGTGCCCGACGACGTCCTCGACCGTGCCGTGGCCGACATCGCCGACTCAGCAGGAGCACCGTGACCAACCTGGGCGAGCGCAACGACGGCGACCGCGGCGGGGCCCGCCGTGCGGGCGCCGGCACCGGGCTCCGCACCCCGAGCGAGCCCGTGCCCGCGCAGCGGGGCCGGCCGCTGCCCGGCCCGCCGGTGGCGTCCCCGCTGGTCATCGAGACCCGCGGGCTCACCAAGCGCTACGGCACCCGTGCTGCCGTCGACGACGTCGACCTGCACGTCGCCGAAGGCGACCGCTACGGCTTCCTGGGTCCCAACGGGTCGGGCAAGACGACGATGGTGCGGATGCTGCTCGGGCTGGTCTTCGCCACCCGCGGCGAGATCCGCGTGCTCGGCCACGAGGTGCCGCGCGAGGTGCACCAGGTGCTGCCGCGCATCGGGGCGATGGTCGAGGGACCGGCCGCGTACGGGCACCTCTCGGGGCGCGCCAACCTGGACCTGCTCGACGCCTCCGGACCGGGCCCGCGGGCCGGGCGACGACGGCGGGTCAGCGAGGCGATGGAGCGCGTCGGGCTCGGCGGGGTCGACCGGCGCCCGGTCCGCACCTACTCCCTGGGCATGCGCCAGCGGCTCGGGCTGGCCGGGGCGCTGCTGTCCCGACCCGACCTGCTCATCCTCGACGAGCCCACGAACGGGCTCGACCCGCACGGCATCCGCGAGATCCGGGAACTGCTCATCGAGCTGAACCACGAGGGCACCACGGTGTTCCTCTCCAGTCACCTGCTCGCCGAGATCGAGGCGCTGTGCACCCGCGTCGGGGTGGTCGACCGGGGCCGCCTCGTACTCGAGGAGCCCCTCGAGGCCGTGCGGCGCCGCACCGGGCGGGTGGTGCTCACGACACCGGACGCCGACCGTGCGGCCGCCGCCCTCGGCGGGGCCCTGGTCGCCCGGACGCCCGAGGGCGCGCTGATCGTGGCGCCGGCCGACGACGACGGGGCCGCCGGCCTCGCCCGACACCTCGTCGGTGCCGGGGTGCGGATCGACGCGCTGGAGCCGGAGACGGTCAGCCTGGAGGACGTCGTCGTGCGGATCACCGGCCCCGGGAGCGACCGCGCATGATGGTCGTCGAGCTGCGCAAGCTGTTCCGACGGCCGCGCACCTGGGTGACGATCGGGCTGCTCTGCCTGCTGCCCGTGATCGTGGCCGTGTTCCTGGCGTCCACCCGGATCGCGCCGCCGCCCGGGCAGGGTGCGGCGTTCCTGTCCGCGGTCCTGGAGTCGGGGTCGCTGTACCCGGCGGCGGCGCTGGCGCTGGTGCTGCCGATCTTCCTGCCGGTGGCCGTCGCCGTGATCGCCGGCGACACGGTGGCGGGGGAGTCGGGCGCCGGGACGCTGCGCTACCTGCTCGTGCGTCCCGTGGGGCGTACGAAGCTCCTGCTGGCGAAGCTGGTGTCGGTCGTCGCGTTCGTGGTGGCCACGGTCGCCGCGGTGGCGGGCTCGTCGTACGTGGTGGGCGTGACCCTGTTCGGCGCGGGCGACCCGGTCGCCGTCGTCAACGCGATCCCGCAGATCTCGGGGCCCGGCGGTGGCGGGTCCTCGAGCTCGGCGGGTGGGTCGGGCAGCGCGGCGTCGGCGCCGAGCGCGGGTGGCTCGGCCAGCGCCGCGGACCCGGCGGCGCCTGCACCCGCTGCGCCAGGTGCCCCCGCGATCGGATCGTCGGGTGCCGACAACGGCTCGCCGGCGCAGCTCGACCCGACCGAGGCCCGCGAGCGGGCGGCCGACTCCGTCGCGTCCCTGTCGGGCGACCCGCTCTCGCCGGCCGACCTCGCCCTGCGGCTGCTCGGCGCGATGGCCTACATCACGATCTCCATGCTCGGGGTCGGGGCGATCGCGCTGTTCCTGTCCACGGTGACCGCGTCCTCGCTCGGCGCCACCCTCGGCGCGCTGGCGGCGTTGATCTCCTCGCAGGTGCTCGTGACGCTCGACGCCGCGGCCTCGGTGACCCCGTACCTGCCGACCCGCTACTGGCTTGCCTGGATCGACTTCTTCCGCGATCCGATCTTCCTGCGCGACATCCGTGCGGGCGTGATCGTCCAGGCCGCCTACGTCGTGATCCTCATGCTGGCCGCGTGGGCCAACTTCACGACCAAGGACGTCGCGCAGTAGTCAGCCCACGCTCTGCCAGGGGCGGTTGTGTCTGGGTTGTCGGGTGGGGTCGAGCCATGTCGGTGGGGTGAACCAGGGCAGGTGGTCGATCATGTGGACCTGCCAGCCGCCGTGGTGGACGAGGTCGTGGTGGTATCGGCAGAGGCAGACGAGGTTGTCGGGTTCGGTGTGGCCGCCGTGGGCCCAGTGGATGATGTGGTGGATTTCGGAGTGGCGGGCTTTCTTGGCGCAGCCGGGGAACGCGCAGTGCCGGTCCCGTTTGACGACGGCGCGGCCGGTGGCGGTGGGGATGGCCCGGGTTTTGCGGCCGACGTCGAGGACCTCGCCCTTGGAGCCCAGGACCATGGGGATGAGGTCGGCGTCGCACGCGAGGCGGCGGGCGGTGTCGGGGCGGATCCAGGTGGAGTCACCCAGGAGTGCCAGCGCTGTGCTGGTGTCGGCGAGTTGTTGGCGCAGCGTCTCGTAGTCGAGTGTGACGGTGAGGGTGACCCGTTCGCGGCCGGGTAGGGCCATGGCGTCGAAGTCCGGTGGTGTCCACGGCCGGTGCGGCGGCGGCTCCGGCTCCGCGTCGGAGTCTGGTGGCCCGGGACCGAAAAGTGGTGGCTCGCCGGGTTCCTCGGGGTCCGGCCCGGCGGGGTCGCCTGGACCGGTTCCGGTGGCATCGGTTCCGGCGTGGTTCCCGGGGTCGGGCCCGTGCTCGTCGGTCCGGTGTTCGTTGGTCCGGTGCTCGCCGGTGGCATCCGCCTCGGGTTCTCCGGCATCCCGGGAACCGGTGCCATTGGCATCGGTTCCGGCGTGGCCTCCGGGGCCAGTCCCGTGCTCGTCGGCCTTGTCGCCAGCCTCCGCCGGGGCGGCCTCACGAGCGTCGTCTTCGGGGTCGGGGGGCCAGGCGGTGGTGTCGAAGTCACGGTCGAGGTCGGGGAACGGCACCGCACCTGGGTGCTCGGGCTCGTTGAGCCCGGCGTGGTGACTCGCCGAGATCAGGTCCAGCAGACCCGATGCTTGGCGGGACGCCTTGGAGCGGTCGGCCTCGTCGCGCGGGTCCTGCCCCCGCGCCCCGTCGTCGGACACCGGCGCCGCGCCGGTCTCCGGGTCGGCGACCACCGATGAGGCGGGGGCGGGGGTGGCGGCCCGGATGGCGTCCTCGAACAACGCCGCCGCCGTCGACTCCCGCAGGATCAGCTTGGCGTGCAGGTCCCCGTTGCGCCGCTTCGTGTAATGCAACTCGTTCCCGGCGGCGTCGTCGTCCTTCGGGGCGGCGCCGTCGGGGTCGAGCCGGTCGGCGATCGCCCGCGCCGCCGACGCCAACCCCTTCGGCGACAACGTGGCCGCCAGCGACGCGAGTTGTTCCTCGGCGACCGCGCGGACGGCGTCGTCGAGGTCGGGGACCTTGCCGAGGCGTTCCATGGTCTTGCGGATGATCTCGACGTGGTGCTCGTCCACCAGGCCGTCCTCGACCACTCCCGCGGTGGCGGGCAGATCGGCGGGGGTGGTGGCGCCGGTCGGGGTGAGGGTCTCGGACAGCGCGTCGGCCTGCCGCTCCAGGGAGGTGACGGTCTTCGGGTCGAGGCGCAGGTGGTCCTCGAGCAGCCGGCCCATCCGCCGGTACCCGGTCTCAGCGAGCACCTCCGAGCGGCGCAGTGCCCGCAGCGACCGATAGACCCGTGCCCCGGCCAGGCGCTGCGCACGGACTGCGGCAGCCGCCTCGGCCAGCAGGGCGGCGGACTCGGGCGACAGACTGTCGTCGCCGGACGGCTCGCCGGACGGCTCCGCGGCGGAGGACACCCCGGGCACCGCCCACGCCGGCTCAGCGGCCGGCGCCACAGCGGGTTTCTCGTACTCGTACTCCGCCCACGGGAACACCGCGTCCCGCAGCACGGCGACGTTCTCGGCCTGCCACCGGGCGACGTCCTCCTCCGCGGGCGGCACCCACGCCGGCTCCTCCGGTTCCCACGACGGCGGCGTAGGCAGCGGCGACCCCGCCTCGGGGTCCCACCCTGCCTCGATCGCCATACACCTATGAGCGAACACCAGTTCGAACAAGGCAAGCCGCAGTCAGAGCAACTTCATGATCGCGAACGGATCAACGAGTAGCGTCCCTGCCCATGGCCGTCCCGCAGAACGGCGTGCTGGCTCTGGGCACGTCCTCGCACGCCTACCTCGAGTTCGACCGCCGACCGGGGATCGACGCCGCCGCGCTGGTCCATGCGCTCGCCGACCTCGCGGTCTCGGTCCGGACGACGGGCGCGGTCAGCCTCGTCGTCGGGACCCGGCCGGAGCTCTGGGCCGAGGTCGCACCCGACGACGCCCCGCGCGACGTGCACGGGTTCGACGAGCCGGTCACCGGTCCCGACGGCTTCACCATGCCCGCCACCCAGCACGACGCCGTGATCTGGGTGTCCGGGGGTAGCCGCTCGGTGGTGTTCGACGGGTCGACCACGGCGGTCGCGGCGCTGCACGGGGTCGCCGACCTCGCCGACGAGACCGACGCCTGGTCGCACCACCACGACCGCGACCTCACCGGCTTCGAGGACGGCACCGAGAACCCGCCCGCGGCCGAGGCGCCCGGCGTGGTGCTCGTCCCCGACGGCGAGCCCGGCGCGGGCAGTTCCGTGCTCCTGCTGCAGAAGTGGCGGCACGACGCGCAGCGCTGGTACGCGCTGGACCGCCGTACCCAGGAGGACGTCATCGGGCGGACCAAGCCCGACTCGGTGGAACTGGCCCCCAAGCCCGCGGACGCCCACGCGGCCCGCACCGACCAGGACACCTACGGCCACATCTTCCGGCGCAACTCCGCCTACGGGGACACCTCCGACCACGGCACGATGTTCGTCGGGTTCTGCGCCTCCCAGCGGCCGCTCGCGGTGATGCTCGCCGCCATGGCCGGCCAGGACGGTCCCCGTGACGCCCTGACCCGCTACACGACCGCCCTGACCGGCGCGTACTACGTCATCCCCGCGGCCGACAGCCTCGTCCGGCTCGCCCCGGCCCCGGCCGGCTGACCGAGCAGCTCCGCCAGCGTCGCCGTCCCCAGCAGCGCCCCGTCCTTCCCGACGACGGGTGCTGCCGTGATCCTGGCGCCCAGCAGACGGTGCCGGGCGTCGAGGAGCGTGTCGTCGGGTCCGAGCGTCACCGGGTCCTCGACCACCTCGCCCGACCGCCGCACCACCCCGGTCAGCCGCCCGTCGTCGTCGACCTGCAGGCGGAGCGGACCCGAGCCGTCGCCGACGACGGGCGCCATCACCTCGTCGACGAAGCGCGTCGAGTACGGGTCCACCTCGTACTCGCGCGAGAGGTGGCCGCCGCGGCGGGCGATCTTCTCGGTGAGCACCGAGCGCCGTAGCAGCAGCACGGACACGCCGTAGGCCGTGGCGGACGCGATGAGCAGCGGGAGCAGCGCCGACCAGGCGTGCGTGAGCTCGAGGGAGAACACGACCCCGGTCAGCGGCGAGCGCATCACGCCGCCGACCGTCGCCGCGAGCCCGACCAGCGCCCAGAACCCGGGGCCCACCGCCGGCAGGACGAACCCGGCGAGCGCACCGAGGGCCGCGCCGATCATGAAGGTCGGCGCGAGCACACCGCCCGAGGTCCCGGAGCCGAGCGACAGCCCCCAGATCAGGGATTTCACGACGAGGATCCCGACGATCAGCGACAGCGCGGCGTGCCCGGAGAGCAGATCGCCGATCACGTCGTACCCGACGCCCAGCGCCCGCGGCACGATCAGACCGCCGATCCCGATGATCAACCCCCCGATGGCCGGCCACCACATCCAGTGCACCCGCCCGCGGAGCAGCTCGAAGGCGTCCTCGGAGCGGTAGACCAGGGCCGTCACCGCCACCGCGAGCAGGCCGCCCAGGACGCCGATCCCGACGCCGAGCAGCTCGGCCGGCACGCCGATCCGCCAGTCGGCCGTGTCCACTCCGAAGATCGGGCCGGAGCCGAGGAGCGGTGCGCGCAGCAGCGTCGCGACCACGACGGCCGCGGTCACGGGCAGGAAGCTGCGCGGACGCCACTCGAAGAGCAGCAGTTCGACGGCCAGCAGCACCGAGGCGAGCGGGGCGTTGAACGTCGCTGCCATGCCGGCCGCCGCGCCCGCGACCATCAGCGCCTTGCGCTCGTCGTCGGACAGGGTGAGCCGCTGGGCGACCAGGGAGCCCAGGGCTCCGCCGGTCATGATGATCGGGCCCTCGGCGCCGAACGGACCACCCGTGCCGATGCTGACCGCCGCCGAGGTCGGCTTGAGCACCGCGACCTTCGGCTCGACGATGCTGCGCTTGAACAGGATGGCCTCGAGCGCCTCCGGCATCCCGTGCCCGCGGATCTTCTCCGAGCCGTAGCGCGCCATGACGCCCACGACCAGCCCACCCACCACCGGCGCGCCGAGCACCAGCCACCAGGGCGCGTGCAGCTGTCCGGGGCTCACCGTGTCGGTCGCGAGCCGTCCGGCGAACACGGCGTTGGTGATCAGTCCGATCAGCCGGAGCAGCAACCACGCCGCCACGGCACCGAGGGCGCCGATCGAGACCGCCCACGCGACGATCACCCCCACCCGGGGCGTCAGGGTGAAGTCGGACAGGGGTCCGGGCCGTCTCACGGGGTCATCAGCTCCACGGGGCCGACGCCGAGGTCGGGACCGGCGGCGTCTCGGAGGGCGGTCAGGGCGGCGGTGAGCGCGTGGCGCTGCTCGTCCGGGAGCCGTCCGACCAGGTCGGCGAGGGCTTCCCGACGACGGGCCAGCACCGTCCCGACGAGGGCGCGGCCCGCCTCGGTGGGCTCGAGCACCACGACGCTGCGGTTCGCCGGATCACGACGACGGGTCAGGTGCCCCGAGGCCTCGAGCTGGTCGCCGAGCCGGGTGACCGACGACGCCGCCGTCCCGAGGCGGTGCGCGGCGACCGTGCCGGGGCTCGCCCCGAGCTCGTCGAGCACCAGCAGCAGCCGGAACTGGGGCAGCGACATGCCGAGGTCCTCGAGAGCCCGGGTCGCGACCCCGACGAGCAGTCGGGTCGTCGCCATCAGGGCGTCCACCGCATCGTTCACGTACGCAACCATTGCGTAATGCAACGCTTGCGTCAGCGAAGTGTGGTGCCGATCATCGTGTCCCGACGAGCACCGGGCGCCCGACGCCCTCGGCCTGCAACCGCGAGCAGTCGCCCGGCACGGGGACCGGGAGCGGCCGCGTCCCCAGGGCGCGCAGGGTGAGCCCGACCGCCAGGCCCGCCGTCGGCAGCTGGCCGTGGCCGATGAGGATGCCGTCGCAGACCGCCTGCAACCGGAGGGAGCGCACGCCGGGCAGGGCGGAGGAGCCGGGCGGGGTGACGGTCTCGTCCTGGTCGGTCCACAGCGAGAGCCACGGGATGTCCGGGCGGGGCTGCGCCGCGAGGCGGGTGAGCAGCGAGCTGCCGGGCGCGAGCTGCTGGCACGCCCGCGGGCACGCACCCGGCACCAACGCCCCGCCGGCCGCGGCGAGCTCCGCGCCCTGGAGCGGGGAGCCGAGGGTGACCAGGCGCCGGATCGCGGGGGCCGTGGTCCCCGTCTGCAGGTAGAGCCACGACGCGACGCCGCCCGCGGAGTAGCCGACGAGGTCGACGCTGGTGGCGTCGTCGTGCCGGATCAGGTCGCGCACCGCGTCGTCGATGGCCGCCGCCTGCGCGGCGAAGTCCCCCGTCCCGTCGTCGGGAAGGTTCACGACGACGGCCGGGCGGCCGACCACCTGCAGGCGCAGCGCGAGCGCCTGGAGTGCGGCGGTGTTGCCGCCGTAGCCGGGGACCAGGACGACCGGGCCCATGACGGCCGGGTCGGCCTTCGGCGGCACGGCGTACTCGCGAGCCACCGAGACCCCGACGAGCACCGCGACGGCCAGCACGATCGCCGCCATGACCAGCACGAACAGGCGTCGGCGGGGAGCGAGGCCGCCGAGGGGTGCTCGTTCAGGCCACCGCGTCACGCCCTCCAGTGTGCCCATGATCGTGTGTGGTCGCGTTAGCGTGCGTCCTCGTGGAGCCCAGCGACGTCGCCCGCCTGTACCGCCGCCTCGAACCCCTGCACTCGATGATCTACTTCGCGCCCGAGATCGGCGAGGAGCTGGCCGAGCTGGGCATCGAGCACCCGCGCGCCCAGTACTTCGCCCAGCGATCGGCCGCGATGGGTGCCGTCGGGCCCGGCGTGGTCGCGGCGACGTACTACAACTTCAACCCGGCCCTCGTCGCGCGGTTCGTGCCGATGATCTGGATGTCGGCCTCGCCCGAGGCGGTGTTGAACGGCCGGCTGCGGGCCGCGGACCGCGCCCTGCGGCGGCTCCTCGGTGACGCCGTCTCCTCGCAGGAGTTCGAGCGGGCCGGGCTGCTCGCCCGGAAGGCCGCCGAGGCCTGCACCCCCGAGGGCCGCGCGCTCTACGCGGCACACGCCGACCTGCCCCGGCCCGACGAGCCGCACCTCGCGCTCTGGTACGCGATCACCCTGCTGCGGGAGTACCGCGGCGACGGTCACCTGGCGGCACTGATCGACGCCGGGGTGTCCGGCCTGGAGGCGCTGATCCTGCACACCGCGACCGGGAAGGGGTTCGTCCCGGAGGTGGCGCAGAAGACCCGCGGCTGGTCGCCCGAGCAGTGGGGCGAAGGTGCCGCGGGACTGCGCGAGCGGGGGCTGCTCGACGCCGAGCTCGGGCTCACCGAGGAGGGCGCCGCCTTCCGCGACCGCATCGAGGACGCCACGAACCGCGCCTCCGTGGCGCCGTGGGAGCACCTGGGTGCCGACGGGTGCGCCGAGCTGGCGGAGCTCGGCGGCGGGCTCACGAAGCGCCTGCTCGAGGCGGGCGCGTTCCCGGCCGGCGTGTTCGCGCCGGGCGCCGACCGGACGCCCAAGGGGTAGCGCCGGCCGGACCGGACGTCAGTGGCATCGGGGGCACCTGAGCGACCCTGGTGCCACTGACGTTCGGGCCCACGTGCCTCACGGCAGCCGCTGCGGGTCGCCCGACCCCACCTCCCCGTGCGCGCCGGCCCGCTTGGCGAGCCAGATGCCGCCGCCGATCACGAGCGCGCCCGCGATCAGCCAGCCGAGCGCCCCGAGCAGCCAGTGCACGAGCGGGAGCACCACCCCGCCGAGCAGCACGAGGGCACCGATACCGACCAGGATCCACACCACGATCTTCATGACGTCGATGCTCCGACGACGTGCGCGCCGCGGGATCGGGGTGCGACCCTGAGCTTCATGCGGGTCACCGTGGTCGGCGCCGGGATCGTCGGACTGTCCACCGCGGACGCGCTGCTGCGTCGGGGTCACGACGTCACCGTGCTCGAGGCCCGCCGGCCGCTGGGCGCGCGCAGCGTCGGCTCGTCCCGGATCTTCCGGCTCGCGCACGGCGATCCCGAACTGGTCGCCGCCGCGACCGAGGCGCGGGCGCTCTGGGACGCCTGGTCGGAGCGGGCCGGGCGGCCGCTCCTCGGCGGTGAGGGCGCCGTCGTGTCCGGGCCGTGGGTCGACGGGTGGGCGGCCGCCATGCGGGCCGCGGGCGCGGCGGTCGAGGTGGGCGACGCGCCGGCGGGGACCCTCGGCCGCGCCGACGGGCCCCTGCTCCACGACCCGGCCGGGGGAGCCCTCGACCTCGCCGGTGCCGGCGAGCTGCTGCTCCGCACGACGAAGCCCCACCTACGACCGGGCCGCGTCGTGGACCTCGACGAGTTCGACTCGGACGCGATCGTCCTCACAGCGGGGGCGGGCACCGCCGAGCTCGCGGCCCAGGTCGGGGTCACCGTGCCCGCCGAGCTGTGTCACCACGTCCGGTTCGCCTTCCGGTTCCGCACGGCCCCGTCGACCGTCCCGCCCGCCCACATCGACGACGCGACCTACCAGCACCGCACGCCCGACGGGACCTGGGCGATCGGCGGCCACCTGCCCGACGGGCTCACGACGACGGCGACCCATTCCCTCGACGAGGTGCGCCACCGGTCGCGCGAGCTGATCACCGCGCACGTCGCCGAGCGGCTGCCGGAGCTGGCGCCCGAACCGGTCGACGAGGTGACCTGCACCCCGACGGCGGGGGAGGGGGACGGGGTGCGCACGGCCCGCGTCGGGAACGTCCACGTGCTGTGGGGCGGCAACCTCGCCAAGTTCGCCCCGCTGCTCGGGGAACGCCTGGCCGCGGCGGTCGCGGAGGACCACGTGGCGCACGCCATCGGTCCACCCGACGACCCGGCGGATCACGGTCGGTAACCTGAGAGGGTCCGGCACCCTGTCTGAAGGAAGTCTCTCCTCGTGACCACGTCCGCACCCGAGCGGCCCGGGTCCGCCGATCACGTCCTGCGCACGGACCTGCGCAACATCGCGATCGTCGCCCACGTCGACCACGGCAAGACCACCCTCGTCGACGCCATGCTCCGCCAGTCGGGCGCCTTCTCCGCGCGGGCCGAGCTCGTCGACCGGGTGATGGACTCCGGCGACCTCGAGCGCGAGAAGGGCATCACGATCCTCGCGAAGAACACGGCCGTGCGCCGCGGGGACGTCACCTTCAACATCATCGACACCCCCGGCCACGCCGACTTCGGCGGCGAGGTCGAGCGCGGCCTGTCGATGGTCGACGGCGTCGTCCTGCTGGTCGACGCCTCCGAGGGCCCGCTCCCGCAGACGCGCTTCGTGCTGCGCAAGGCGCTCGCGGCCCGCCTGCCCGTGATCCTCGCGGTGAACAAGACCGACCGCGCCGACGCCCGGTGCGAGGAGGTCGTCAACGAGTCGCTCGACCTCCTCCTCGAGCTCGCCACGGACCTGGAGATGGACGACGACGTCGTCTCCCAGCTCCTCGAGCTCCCGGTCGTCTACGCCTCGGCCCGCGCCGGCAAGGCCTCGCTCGAGCGCCCGGCCGACGGCACCGTGCCCGACTCCGAGAACCTCGACCCGCTGTTCGAGCTGCTCCTCTCCGAGGTGCCGGCGCCCGCGGACGACCCGGACGGCACCCTGCAGGCCCATGTCACCAACCTCGACGCGTCGGCCTACCTCGGCCGCATCGCGCTGTGCCGCGTCCGCTCCGGGCGGATCCGCCGCGGGCAGCAGGTCGGCTGGTGCCGCGAGGACGGCACGGTCACCCGCGTGAAGGTCACCGAGCTGCTCCGCACCGAGGGCCTGGAGCGGGTCTCGGCCGAGGAGGCCGCGGCGGGCGACATCGTCGCGGTCGCCGGCATCTCCGACGTCACCATCGGCGACACCCTCGCCGACCCCGAGGACCCGCACCCGCTGCCGCGCATCACGGTCGACGAGCCGGCGATCGCGATGACCATCGGGATCAACACCTCGCCGCTCGCGGGGCGCGACCCGAAGCCCGGCACCAAGCTCACCGCGCGGCTGCTGAAGAACCGGCTCGACGCGGAGCTCGTCGGCAACGTGTCGATGCGGGTGCTGCCGACCGAGCGGCCCGACGCCTGGGAGGTCCAGGGCCGCGGCGAGCTCGCCCTGGCGATCCTCGTCGAGACGATGCGTCGCGAGGGCTTCGAGCTGACCGTCGGCAAGCCCGAGGTGGTCACCAAGACCGTCGACGGCAAACTGCACGAGCCGTTCGAGCGGCTCTCGGTCGACGTCCCCGACGAGCACCTCGGTGCGGTCACCCAGCTCCTCGCCGCGCGCAAGGGCGAGATGCTCGAGATGACCCACTCGACCTCGTCGGACCACGTCCGCCTCGAGTACCGCGTCCCCTCGCGCGGGCTCATCGGCTTCCGCACCGAGTTCCTCACCGAGACCCGCGGCACCGGCATCGCGAACCAGCTCTTCGACGGCTACGGGCCGTGGGTGGGGGAGCTGCGGGCGCGGCTGTCCGGCTCGCTGATCGCGGACCGCTCGGGCCCCGTCACGGGCTACGCCGTCGGCCTGCTCTCCGAGCGCGGCGAGCTGTTCGTCGGTCCCACCACGCAGGTGTACACCGGCATGATCGTCGGGGAGAACTCCCGCTCCGACGACATGGAGGTCAACATCACCCGCGAGAAGAAGCTGACCAACATGCGGTCCTCCACCGGGGACGAGCTGGTCCGCCTCACCCCGCCGCGGCTGATGTCGCTCGAGCAGTCGCTGGAGTTCTGCGCCGAGGACGAGTGCGTCGAGGTGACGCCGTCGGCAGTCCGGATCCGGAAGGTCGAGCTCGACTCGCACACCCGCAACCGGCAGCGGTCGCGCGCGAAGCAGGGGCTCGCCTCGAAGTAGTCCTCGCGTCGGGGTCGTCCGGTCCGTCACGATGCGCGTGACACCGAGGAGGCCCCGATGACCGTGACCTTCGACGTCGGCCTCGACGCCGGCCGCATCACCGCGGTGTGGATGCTCGGGTCGTTCCTGGTCGTGTTCCTGGTGACCCGCGTGATCACGCGGCTCATCCGGGCCGGCCGCGGCCCGTTCCGCGACACCTCGGTCGGCGGCGTCCACGTCCACCACCTCGTCTACGGCATCGCCCTGATGCTGCTGGCCGGGGCGGGCGAGTTCATCTACCGGCCCGACGGCGTCTGGCGCACGGTCCTGGCCGTGGCCTTCGGCGCCGGGGCCGCCCTCGCACTCGACGAGTTCGCGCTCTGGCTGCGGCTCGCCGACGTCTACTGGTCCGACGAGGGCCGGCTCTCGGTCGACGCGGTGCTCATGGTCGCCGTGGTGGGCACGCTGCTCGTGCTCGGCGCCAACCCGTTCGGCACGACCGGCGAGGACGGGGCGCTCGGGGTGGCGCTCTCGGTCCTCGTGACGTCGGGGGCGGCGATCACCGCGGCGTTCAAGGGCAAGATCGTCACCGCGATCCTCGGGGTGTTCCTCCCGCCCGTCGCGCTGCTCGGCGCGCTGCGTCTCGCCCGCCCCGGCTCGCCGTGGGCCCGGCGGCGCTACACCCCGGGCTCCCGCCGCGACCTCCGCTCCCGCTCCCGCTACCCCGAGGGCGCGCGCAACCCCTGGGACCGGGTCGTCGACCTCGTCGGCGGGGTCTCGCGCAAGTCCTAGGACCGGTCGTCGGGAACCCGGATGACCTGGGTGGGCGCCTCCATCTTCTTCACCCGACGGTGCTTGCGATAGCGCTTGACCAGCATGAAGCCGACGAGGCCGACCAGGAGCACCAGAACGATCGTCTGGAAGACGCCGGCGTACTGCTCCACCAGGTGCCACTGCGACCCCAGCGCGTAGCCGCCGCCGACGAAGACCGAGTTCCAGATCAGGCTGCCGAGCGCGGTGAACGCCGTGAACTCCCACCAGGGCATGCGGCGCTGCCCGGCCGGGATCGACACGAAGGAGCGGACGCCCGGGATCATGCGGCCCCAGAAGACCGAGGCCCGGCCGTGCCGGTCGAACCACGACTCGGCCTTGACCACGTCGTCCTCGGAGACCAGCGGCATCCGCGCGATGGTGCGCCGCACCCACCCGTCGGAGCAGAGCATCCCGACGAGGTAGAGCGCGATCGCCCCGACGACCGAACCCGCCGTCGTCCAGATGATCGCGGCCCAGACCGAGAACTCCCCCCGACCCGCCGCGAACCCCGCCAGCGGCAGGATGATCTCGGACGGGATCGGGGGGAAGACGTTCTCGATCGCGACGATGAGCCCGGCTCCGGGAGCGCCGAACGTGGCCATCAGGTCGGTCGCCCAGCCGGCGAGACCGCCGTCGCTCACAGGTGCCTGCACGGGGAGCATGTCCTGTCCAACGTCCGACTCGTCCGGATTTCTCCTCGGCCGACTGAGATCTACGCCTCGGACTCCGCGCGGTCGTCGGTGGCCCACGCCGTGTGGAAGGTCCCCTCGCGGTCGACGCGGCGGTAGGTGTGCGCCCCGAAGAAGTCGCGCTGCCCCTGCACGAGGGCGGCCGGGAGCCGGTCGGCGCGGATGCCGTCGTAGTAGGCGAGGGCCGAGGAGAACCCCGGCGTCGGGATGCCGAGCTGGGCTGCGCTCGCGACCACCCGGCGCCACGAGTCCTGCGCGCCGCCGATCGCCTCGGCGAACGACGAGTCGGTCAGCAGCGTCGTCAGGTTCGGCTCGCGGGAGTAGGCCGCGGTGATCTCGTTGAGGAACTTGGCGCGGATGATGCAGCCGCCGCGCCAGATGCTCGCCACCTTCCCGAGGTCGATCGACCAGCCGTACTCCTCGGCGCCGGCCTGGATCTCGTTGAAGCCCTGCGCGTAGGCGACGATCTTCGAGGCGTAGAGCGCCTGCTCGATGTCGTCCGCGAAGCCCTCCGCGGCCGCGCCCTCGAGGCGGGCCCCGGAGACGCCGGGCAGCCCGCGGGCCGCGTCGCGCAGCGTCCGGTTGCCCGACAGCGACCGCGCGAACGTCGCCTCGGCGATCCCGGTGACCGGCACGCCGAGGTCGAGCGCGGCCTGGACCGTCCAGCGGCCCGTGCCCTTCTGCTCGGCCTCGTCGGCGACGACGTCGACGAACGGCTTCCCGGTGGCGGCGTCGGTGTGCGCGAGGACCTGCGAGGTGATCTCGATGAGGTAGGAGTCCAGGCGCCCGGAGTTCCACTGCGTGAAGGTGTCCGCGATGGACGACGGCTCCATGCCCAGGCCCTGGCGCAGCAGGTCGTAGGCCTCGGCGATGAGCTGCATGTCGGCGTATTCGATGCCGTTGTGCACCATCTTGACGAAGTGGCCTGCGCCGTCGGCCCCGATGTGGGTGCAGCAGGGCTCGCCGTCGACCTTGGCCGAGATGTCCTCGAGCAGCGGCCCGAGGCTGTCGTAGGCCTCGGACGGCCCGCCGGGCATGATGCTCGGCCCGTTGAGGGCGCCCTCCTCGCCGCCGGAGACGCCCATCCCGACGAAGTTCAGGCCCCGGTCGCGCAGGGCCGCCTCCCGACGACGCGTGTCGGCGTAGTGCGCGTTGCCCGCGTCGATGATGACGTCCCCCTGCTCGAGCAGCGGGACGAACTCGTCGATGACCGCGTCCGTGGCCTTGCCCGCCGGCACCATGAGGATGATCCGGCGCGGCCGTTCGAGGGAGGCCACGAAGTCCTCGGCCGAGTAAGACGGGACGAACGTCCCCTCGTCGGCGAAGTTCTCGGCGAGGTCCCTGGTGCGCTTGTCGGTCCGGTTGTGCAGCGCCACGGCGTGGCCGTGCCGCGCGAGGTTGCGTGCGAGGTTCCGCCCCATGGTGGCGAGGCCGCTGACGCCGATCTCCGCTGTCTGACTCACAACGAGCAGTGTGCCCGCGAACCGGGTCCCGACACGCTCGACGGGGTGACGTTTCCTGCGCGCGGCTAACAGTCGTGATCTCGGCAGCGAGGAAGGGGTCGTACCGCGACGGCAGCAGACCGTCGCGGACGGTCACGGGGGAGTACGACGAACGATGACGGATCGCACACCTGACACCGGCGGTACGGTCCGCGGTGGTCGCGCAGCGGTACGACGGGCCGCGGCCCGGGCCACCCGGCGCACGCGCTTCCTGCTCGCTGCGATGCTCACCCTCGTGGTGGCGGGCGGGTCGCTGTTCATCGGCAACGCGGTCGGGTCGGCGGCGACCTACCCGCAGGTGTGCGAGCAGTTCGGCTCGAAGCTCGTCGGCGGCAAGTACGTCGCGCAGAACAACCGGTGGGGCACCACCAAGAACCAGTGCATCACGCCGTTCGACACCGGCTTCTCGCTCGACGTCGCCGACGGCACCAACAACACCGGCCCGGCCTCGTACCCGTCGCTCTACCGCGGCTGCGTGTACGGCTACTGCACGCCGGGCTCGACGAACGTCTTCCCGGCCCCGGTCCGCACGCTCGGCACCGTCCGGTCGTCCTTCACGACGACGGGTCCGGACAAGACCCAGCCGGTGAACCAGTACAACACCGCCTACGACATCTGGTTCGACCCGACGGCCACCAACACCGGCCGCAACACGGGTGCCGAGATGATGATCTGGCTGAACCGGACCTCGTGGGTGCAGCCCATCGGCAAGCCCTACTACGACGTGAACATCGGCGGCGCGGTCTACACGGTCTGGTACGGCAAGATCGACCTGCCGGTCATCTCCTACGTGCGCAAGACGCCGACGACCGCGGTGTCCAACCTCCCGATCGACGCCTTCGTCCGGGACGCCACGCTGCGCGGGGTCGTCAAGAACACCTGGTACATGACCAGCGTCCAGGCCGGCTTCGAGCCGTGGACCGGCGGCAAGGGACTCAAGGTCACCAACTTCTCGGTGACGCGCAACGGGCTGTAGCCCTCACCCCTGGCAGGAGAGCGTCGTTGCCGGCATCCGATGCCGGCAACGACGCTCTCCTGTCATGCGGTGCGCGTGCCCTGCAGGCCGAGCTTCTCGACCCAGGCGGACAGGCCGTCCAGGGCGGCCTTCGCGCCGGCCTCGGTCTCCGGGGCGGGCGTGAAGACGCGCTCGTCGCCCTCGCCCGAGACGTTCTTCATCGCGAACGGGATCGGCACGGCCGCCGAGACCGGGACCATGTTCAGCCCGACGAGCACCGGCCAGAGCGCCTCGGCCGCCCGCGTGCCCGCGGCGACGCCGCCGTAGCTCACGATCGTCGCCGGCTTGCCCGCCCACTCGCGGTTGAGGTGGTCGAGCGCGTTCTTCAGGGCCGCGTTGAAGCTGTGGTTGTACTCCGGGGTCACGAACACGAAGGCGTCGGCGCGCTCGATGATCGCGCTGAACCGCTTCGTCGAGTCGAGCGTGTAGCGCCCGAAGCGCGGGTGCTCGGGCTCGGCGAACATCGGCAGGTCCACCACGGCGAGGTCCACGATCTCCACCTCGAAGCCCTCGTACGCCCGCGCGTAGCCCGCGAACCACTGCGCGATGGGCTCGCCGACGCGGCCGGGCCGGGTGCTCGCGACGATGATCTGCAGCAGCGGACGCCGGGCGTCGCTCATGGGGTCTCCTTCGTCGAGCTAACAGTTGTCTTCACAACCATGGTGCACCTGATCATGTCGGTGTGCCTCGTTACCCTGGGCACGTGACGACGCTCCTGTCCCGGTCCGACCTCCGCGGTGGCGTGCCGGCCCCGGCCGAGCTGCGCGCGATGCTGCCGCGCGCGGAGGTGAACGTCGACGCGGTCGTCGAGAAGGTGCGCCCCATCATCGACGACGTGCGCGACCGCGGGGTCGAGGCCGTCCTCGAGTACGGGGAGCGCTTCGACCACGTCCGCTCGGAGTCCGTTCGCGTGCCGCACGCGGCGTTGCGCGAGGCGCTCGAGGCCACCGACCCGCAGGTGCGCGCCGCCCTGGAGACCAGCATCGAGCGGGCCCGGGCCGTGCACGCCGACCAGCGCCGCACCGACACCACCACGCAGGTGGTGCCCGGCGGCACGGTCACCGAGCGGTGGGTGCCGGTCGCCCGGGTCGGCCTGTACGCGCCCGGCGGCCTCGCCGTCTACCCCTCGAGCGTCGTCATGAACGTGGTCCCGGCCCAGGCCGCGGGCGTCGAGGGGCTCGTGGTCTGCTCGCCGCCCCAGCAGGAGTTCGGCGGCCGGCCGCACCCGCTGATCCTCGCCGCGGCGGCCCTGCTCGGGGTCGACGAGGTGTGGGCGGTCGGCGGCGCGCAGGCGGTCGCCCTGCTCGCCTACGGCGGCACCGACACCGACGGCGCCCCGCTCGAGCCGGTGGACACCGTCACCGGCCCCGGCAACGTCTTCGTCACCGCCGCCAAGCGCACCCTGCGCGGCCGCATCGCCATCGACTCCGAGGCGGGCACCACGGAGATCGCGATCCTGGCCGACCACACCGCCGACCCGGTGCACGTCGCGGCCGACCTGATCAGCCAGGCCGAGCACGACCCGTCGGCCGCCTCGGTCCTCGTCACGACGAGCCCGGAGCTCGCCGACGCGGTCGACGCGGAGCTGGTCACGCAGGTCGGCACCACGAAGCACGACGAGCGCATCCGCACCGCGCTGTCCGGGCCGCAGTCGGGGACGATCCTGGTCTCCGACCTCGACGACGGGGTGCGCGTGGTCGACGCGTACGCCGCCGAGCACCTCGAGATCCAGACCGCCGACGCGGCCGCCGTCGCCGCCCGGGTGCGCAACGCCGGCGCGATCTTCGTCGGCCCGCACAGCCCGGTGTCGCTGGGCGACTACTGCGCCGGGTCCAACCACGTGCTGCCCACCGGCGGCTGCGCGCGGCACTCCAGCGGCCTCTCGGTCCAGACCTTCCTGCGCGGCATCCACGTCGTGGACTACTCCGAGGACGCGCTGCGCGACGTGGCCGACCAGGTGGTCGCGCTCGCCGAGGCCGAGGACCTGCCCGCCCACGGGCAGGCCGTCGCCGCCCGCTTCGGCACGCGGCGCTCGTACCCGGGGAGTGGGGCATGAGCGACGTGATCGGCGGCGGGGTCGAGCTCGCCGACCTCCCGCTGCGCGACGACCTGCGCGGCCGCTCGCCCTACGGGGCGCCGCAACTGCAGGTCCCGGTCGCGCTCAACACCAACGAGAACCCCTTCCCGCCGCCGCCGGCGCTGGTCGACGACGTCGCGGCCGCCACGCGCGAGGCGGCCGCGACGCTGCACCGCTACCCCGACCGCGACCACGTCGCCCTGCGCACCGCGCTCGCGGAGTACCTGACGACCGCCACCGGCGTCGGCCTGGCGACGGAGAACCTCTGGGCCGCGAACGGGTCGAACGAGGTGCTCCAGCAGCTCCTGCAGGCGTTCGGCGGCCCGGGGCGGCTCGCCCTGGGGTTCGAGCCGAGCTACTCGATGCACCCCATCCTCGCCGCGGGGACGCGCACCGACTGGGTCCCCGCCCCACGCCGCGCCGACTTCTCGCTCGACGCCGCGGCCGCCGTCGACGTGGTCCGCGAGGCCCGTCCCGACGTGCTGTTCGTGACGACGCCGAACAACCCGACCGGCCAGTCGATCGAGCTGGACGAGCTGGCCGCGATCGCCGATGCCGCGCCCGGCGTCGTCGTGGTCGACGAGGCCTACGTCGAGTTCTCCTCGGGGCCGAGCGCGGTCGAGCTGCTCGCCACCCACGGCCACAAGCTCGTCGTGAGCCGCACGATGTCGAAGGCGTTCGCCTTCGCGGGCGGCCGCCTCGGCTACCTCGCCGCGGCGCCCGCCGTCATCGACGCGCTCATGCTCGTCCGCCTGCCCTACCACCTCTCGGCGCTCACCCAGGCCGCGGCGCTGGCCGCGCTGCGCCACGCCGACGAGACCCTGGCCCTGGTCGGGACGCTGTCGCGGGAGCGCGACCGGATCGCGGCGGCGCTCACGGAGCTGGGCTACGCGGTGGTCCCGTCCACCGCCAACTTCCTGCTCTTCGGCGGGCTCCCGCACGCCGACGCGCACGCCACGTGGCAGGCCTACCTCGACGCGGGGGTGCTGATCCGCGACGTCGGGATCCCGGGGCACCTGCGGGTCACCGTCGGCACCCCGGCCGAGAACGACCGCTTCCTCGAGGTCAGCGCGGCGCTACGTCAACGCTGACGGGTGCGGACGTGGGCCCGCTCGCCCTGCGGACCGAACAGGGCGAGGATCTCGGCCGGCTCGGTCCCGGCGTTGGCCAGGGCGTGCGGGACGTGCGTGTCGAACTCGACGACCTCGCCCGGGCGCAGCACGACGTCGTCCTCGCCCAGCCAGAGCCGCACCTGCCCGGAGAGCACGTACGCCCACTCGTAGCCCTCGTGCGACTGCTGCACCAGGTCCCGCCCCGGGTAGCCGACGGGCATGATCAGCTTGTAGGCCTGCAGGCCGCCCGGTCGCCGGGTGAGCGGCAGCATCGTCATGCCGTGCCGCTGCACCGGCCGCAACCGCACCCGCGGGTCACCCGTCGGCGGCGCGTCCACGAGCTCGTCGAGCGCGACCTGGAACGCCCGGGCGAGCGGCAGCAGCAGCTCCAGGGTCGGCCGACGTCCCCCGGACTCCAACCGCGAGAGGGTCGAGAGCGAGACGCCGGTCGAGTCGGCCAGGTCGGTGAGGGTCATGCCGCGGGCCGTGCGCAGCGCGCGCAGCCGGGGCCCGACGTTCTCCAGGATCTCACTGTCGTCCACGTTGCCGTTATAGCAAGAAGGTTTGCCAGTTCGCTCGGGTCGGGCGCAGAGTCGTCGGCATGACCGAGTGGGACGTGATCGTGATCGGCGGCGGCGCCGCCGGGCTGGCGGCCGGGTTGACGCTGAGCCGTTCCCGACGACGGGTGCTGGTCGTCGACGCCGGGGAGCCCCGGAACGCGCCGGCCGCACACATGCACAACTACCTGGGCCGGGAGGGAGCCTCGCCGGCCGACCTGCTCGCCGACGGGCGGGCCGAGGTCGAGTCGTACGGCGGGGTGGTCCGCCGGGGCACCGTCACCGCCGCCGCGCCGGCGGAGGCCGGCGGCTTCGACGTCACCCTGGACGGCACGGCGGTGCACCACGCCCGCCGGCTCGTCCTCGCCACCGGTGTCGTCGACGAGCTGCCCGGGGTCGAGGGCCTGGCGGCGCGGTGGGGGCGCGACGTCCTGCACTGCCCGTACTGCCACGGCTGGAAGGTGAGCGACCGGCGGATCGGTGTGCTCGCCACGAGCCCGCTGGCCCTGCACCAGGTGCAGCTCTTCCGGCAGTGGAGCGACGACGTGGTGCTGTTCGCGAACGACGCCCTCGACCTGGGGCACCACGGCCGCGACGAGCTGGCCGCCCGCGGGATCGAGCTGGTCGAGGGGAAGGTGACCCGGCTCGTCGTCGGGAACGAGCTCGAGGCCGTGGAGCTCGCGGACGGCACGACGACCCCCGTGGACGCGCTCGCGGTCGCGACCGTGGTGCACGCCCGCGGCGAGGTCGCGACGATGCTCGGGCTGCCGCTGGTCGAGCTGCGGATGGGCGACGTCGTCGTCGGCGAGCACGTCGAGAGCGACGCGCAGGGGCTGACGGCGGTGCCCGGCGTGTGGGCGGCCGGCAACGTCACCGACCTGCGGGCCACCGTGATCGTGGCGTCCGCGCAGGGGGTCTCGGCCGCCGCGGCGGTGAACGCGGACCTGGTGGCCGAGGACGTTCGGCTGGCGCTCATGGCGAGCCGCGACGGCAGCCCCGCGTTCTGGGAGCGGTTCTACGCCGAGCGCGACCAGGTGTGGAGCGGGCGGGTGAACCCGTCGGTGGAGGCCACCGCCGCGCGGCTGACGCCCGGGACCGCGCTGGACCTCGGCGCGGGGGAGGGCGGCGACGCGATCTGGCTCGCCGGGCAGGGCTGGCGGGTCACCGCGACCGACGTCGCGCAGAGCGCGTGCGACCGGATCGCGGCCCGGGCGGGTGGCTCCGTGACCACCGAGCGGCACGATCTCGCCGAGACCTTCCCCGACGGCACGTTCGACCTGGTCACCGCCTCGTACCTGCACTCGCCGAACGCCGACTTCCCGCGGACCGCGATCCTCCGCCGCGCCGCGGCGGCCGTCGCGCCGGGCGGGACCCTGCTGGTGACGGGCCACGGCCGGCTCGCCCCGTGGTCGTGGGATCCGACGCTGCGCCTGCCCACCGCTCCGGAGGTGCTGGCCACGCTGGAGCTGGGGGAGGAGTGGGAGGTGGTCCGGGCGGACTCGCCGGAGCGGGTGGCCACCGGCCCGGACGGGCAGGAGGCCACGATCACCGACGAGATCGTGGAGGTCCGTCGGCGGCCCTGAGCCGGTGCGTCACACTGGAGGACATGAGCCGCACCGGGCGCGTGGAGCGCGTGACCAAGGAGTCGAGCGTCCTCGTCGAGATCGACCTCGACGGGACGGGACGCACCGAGGTCGCCACCGGGGTGCCGTTCTTCGACCACATGCTCGACGCGCTCGGCAAGCACTCCAGCTTCGACCTCGTGGTGCGAGCGACCGGCGACGTGGAGATCGACGCGCACCACACCGTGGAGGACGTCGCCATCGTCCTCGGGCAGGCGCTGCGCCAGGCGCTGGGCGACAAGTCCGGCATCCGGCGGTTCGGTGACGCCTGGATCCCGATGGACGAGGCGCTCGCCCAGGCCGTCGTCGACGTCTCCGGCCGGCCGTACTGCGTGCACACGGGCGAGCCGGAGGTGATGACCGGCTTCGTCGTCGGCAACAACTACCCGACGGTGCTGAACCGGCACGTGTTCGAGTCGATCGCCTTCCACGCCGGGATCGCCCTGCACGTGCGGGTCATCGGCGGCCGGGACCCGCACCACATCACCGAGGCCGAGTACAAGGCCATCGCCCGCGCGCTGCGGGCCGCCACCGAGCCCGACGCCCGCCTGGGCGGCGGCACCGCCTCGACGAAGGGTGTGCTCGAGACGTGAGCGGGGCCCAGCTCCTCGCCCTCGGGCTGCTCCTGCTCGCCGGGTTCCTCATCGGCGGCGTGATCAGCTTCGGCCGCGAGCGCCGGTGGATCCCGGCCGGGATCCTCGCGCTGCTCGCGGTCGTGGCCGCCGTCGCGGCCGTCCTGCGGCTGGTGTGACCCGGCTTCCCGGGTGACG
Organism: Actinomycetospora sp. CA-084318; assembly: GCF_050955885.1. Taxonomy (NCBI): domain Bacteria; kingdom Bacillati; phylum Actinomycetota; class Actinomycetes; order Pseudonocardiales; family Pseudonocardiaceae; genus Actinomycetospora; species Actinomycetospora sp. CA-084318. The sequence goes on along the minus strand of NZ_CP192098.1, from coordinate 3,831,306 downwards.
CCCGACCGCGCGCGGTTGAACTCCCGCCCCCGGGGAACCAGGTCCGGGATGCGAGGCGGGGTGGTGACGATGGAGACGCAGCACGGCGGCGGGAAGGCCGACGCGTACGAGGCCCGGGCGCAGGCGGCCACGGATCCGTCCGAGGTGCGTGAGGTCTACGACGAGTGGGCGCCCACCTACGACGACGACCTGGCCGGGCCCGCGGGCGACGACTACCCGCTCCCCGGCATCGTCGCGGACGTCGTGGCGCGGCTCGACGAGCCCGAGACCGACGTGCTCGACGCGGCGTGCGGCACCGGCCTCGTCGGCGCGGCCCTGACCCGCCACGGCTTCACCTCGGTCGACGGCCTCGACATCTCCCCCCGCATGATCGCCCACGCCCGGGTCCGCCGGGTCTACCACGACCTCGGGCCCGCCGACCTCACCCAACGCCTTCCCGGCGCCCCGGACAAGTTCGGCGTCGTGACCTGCGTGAACGCCCTCCGCCCGGGTCACCTGACGCCCTCGGCCCTGGTGGAGTTCGCCCGCGTGGTCCACCGCGGCGGGCACATCGTGCTCACCGTGGGCACCGACGGCTGGCCCGAGGTCGAGCAGCACCTCCGCCGGCTGTCCACCCGCCGGATCGCGCGGGTGGTGGAGAGCGACGAGCACCCGCTGCACCTGTCCACGGGAGCCCGCCACGTCGTGGCCGTCCTCGAGGTCGTGGCGGCCTCGGCCCCGACGACGGGGCCGGGTTGGTGACCCGGCCCGGATAGGCTGGAGGCATGTCGACACCTCCCCACGTCGTCGTTTTGGACTACGGGTCGGGCAACCTCCGCTCCGCCGAGCGGGCGCTGGAGCGGGCGGGCGCGAAGGTCGAGGTGACGGCCGACTCGCGCGCGGCCATCGACAGCGACGGGCTCGTGGTGCCCGGGGTGGGCGCCTTCGCCGCGTGCGCGGCCGGCCTGCGGGCGGTCGGCGGCGAGCGGATCCTCGAGCAGCGCCTCGCCGGCGGTCGTCCGGTGCTCGGCATCTGCGTCGGCATGCAGGTGCTCTTCGAGCGTGGCGTCGAGTTCGGCGAGGAGGCCGCGGGGGCCGGGCAGTGGCCGGGCACGATCGAGAAGCTGCAGGCCGACGTGCTCCCGCACATGGGCTGGAACACCGTCTCCGCCCCGGCCGACTCCCAGCTCTTCGCCGGCATGCCCGCCGACGAGCGCTTCTACTTCGTGCACTCCTTCGCCGCCCGGCGGTGGGAGATGGAGCCGGTCGAGCCGTTCACCCCGCCGAAGGTCACGTGGTCCCACCACGGGGAGGACTTCGTCGCGGCCGTGGAGAACGGCCCCCTGTGGGCCACGCAGTTCCACCCCGAGAAGTCCGGCGACGCGGGCCGTCGGCTGCTGGAGAACTGGCTCGCGGTGCTCTAGGAACGTTTCCGACGCCGGGTGTCGAAGGTCGGTCCGCCCGTTCGACGTGGGGGTGTGGGCCGGGGACAGGACCCCGGCCACGGAGCACGAGGAGCACCCGCCATGCGCTACATGATGATCATCCAGGCCCCGGAGTCGTCGATCCCGACCGACCCGGAGACCATGAACGCGGGCTTCGAGTCCATGGGCCGCTACAACACCGAGCTCGTCGAGGCCGGGGTGCTGCTCGCGGCCGAGGGACTCGCGTCGAGCGCCGAGGGCTTCACGGTGACGAAGGACGACCCCGACTCGGAGGCGGCCACCGTCACCGACGGCCCCTTCACCGAGGCCAAGGAACTCATCGCCGGGTTCTGGATCCTCGACGTGACCTCGCGGGTGGAGGCCGAGCAGTGGGCGCGCCGCTGCCCGGTCGGTCCGGGGGTGACGCTGGCGGTGCGCCGGGTCCACGAGTTCCGGGAGTTCGCCGACGTCGCGCCGGCCGAGGTGATCGACGGCGAGGCCGCGCTGCGGGCCCGGATCGCCGAGCGCAACGCTCGTTGACGGACCGGGCAGGATGCCGCTCATGCGTTTCATGCTCGTGCTGACCTACGACGAGGCCGAGGCGGCGGGCCGCCCGCCCGAGCCGGAGATCTTCGAGGAGATGGGCCGGTTCAACCAGGCGATGGTGGACGCCGGCGTGCTCCTCGCCGGGGAGGGTCTCGCCCCGAGCGCCCAGGGCGCGATCGTCGCCTTCCCCGACGGCGAGGGCGAGGAGCCCACCGTCACCGACGGCCCGTTCACCGAGCTCAAGGAGCTGATCGGCGGCTTCTGGATCCTGCGGGTCGACTCCCTCGACGAGGCCGTCGGCTGGGCCCGGCGGGCCCCGTTCCGCCACGGCGAGCGCGTCCAGATCCGTCGGGTGTTCGACCCGGAGGACTTCGCCGGGGTCGCGCCCGACGAGGTGATGGAGGCCGAGGACCGGATGCGGAACCAGGTGGCCGAGCAGCACGGGTCATGACCTCCACCGCCACGCCGCGCCCCCCGCGCGATCCGTTCGCCGTCCTCGACGCCGTGTGGCGGGCCGAGTCGGCGCGGATCGTGGCGGGCGTCGCGCGGGTGGTGCGCGACGTCGGCCTGGCCGAGGAGCTGGCGCACGACGCGCTGGTCGCGGCGCTCGAGCAGTGGCCCGCCGAGGGGGTGCCCGACAACCCGGGCGCCTGGCTCGCGGCCACCGCCCGGCGGCGCGCGATCGACTCGATCCGCAGGGAGCAGACGTTCGCCCGCAAGGCCGAGGAGGTCGGCCGCGCCGAGTCCGGGCGGGTCGCGCCGGACGCGGCCGACGTCGTCGCCGATCCCACCCGGACCGTCGGGGACGACGTCCTCGCCCTGCTGTTCGCGACGTGCCACCCCGTGCTCGCGCGGGAGTCGCGCGTGGCGCTGACCCTGCGGTTGTTCGGTGGTCTCACCACCGACGAGATCGCGCGCGGGCTGCTGGTCGCGTCGACGACGGTCGGGCAGCGGATCTCGCGAGCCAAGAAGCGGCTCTCCGCGGAGGGGGTCGAGCTCGAGATCCCGTCCGCCGAGGAGCTGCCCGGCCGACTGGGCGCCGTGCTCGAGGTCGTCTACCTCGTGTTCAACGAGGGCTACACCGCCACCGCGGGTTCGGACTGGATGCGGCACGACCTCTGCGACGAGGCGATGCGCCTCGGCCGTCGCCTCGCGGCGCTGCTGCCCGACCGCGCCGAGGTGCACGGCCTGCTCGCCCTGCTGGAGCTGCAGGCCTCCCGGCTGCGGGCCCGCACCGGACCGGACGGCCGCCCGGTGCTGCTCGCCGACCAGGACCGCGGCCGGTGGGACCGGCTGCTGGTCCGCCGCGGCCTCGAGGGACTCGACCGTGCCCGCGCGCTCGGCGGCGACGACCGGTACACGCTCCAGGCGGCGATCGCGGCCGAGCACGCCCGGGTCGGCAGCGTCGAGGCCACCGACTGGGGTCGGCTCGCCGAGCTGTACGGCCGGCTGGCGGTGGTGGCCCCGTCGCCGGTCGTGGAGCTCAACCGGGCCGTCGTCGTGGGCCGGGCCTCCGGACCGGCGGCGGCGCTGGCGATCGTCGACGGCCTGCGCGACGACCCCGCCCTCGCCCGCTACCACCTCCTGCCGGCCGTGCGGGCCGACCTGCTCGTGCAGCTCGACCGTCCCGCCGAGGCGGCGGCCGACCTGGAGCGGGCCGCCGAGCTCGCGTCCAACGAGGCCGAGCGGACCCTGCTGCGGCGACGGCTGGAGGACCTGCGGGAGTCCTCGTCCGGGTCCCGCTGAGAGCGGCCTCTACGATCACGGGCCGTGAGCTTCGACCTGCTGCCCGCCGTCGACGTCGTCGACGGCCAGGCCGTCCGTCTCGTCCAGGGCGAGGCCGGCACCGAGACCGGATACGGCGACCCCCTCGACGCGGCGCGGGGCTGGGTCGACGACGGCGCCGAGTGGATCCACCTCGTCGACCTCGACGCCGCGTTCCGGCGCGGGTCCAACGCCGAGCTGCTGGCGGGCCTCGTCGCGCAGGTGCCGGTCAAGGTCGAGCTCTCCGGCGGCATCCGGGACGACGAGTCGCTGCGCCGCGCCCTGGACACCGGCTGCGCCCGCGTCAACATCGGCACCGCCGCCCTCGAGGACCCCGAGTGGTGCGCCAAGGCCATCGCGGAGTTCGGCGACCGGGTGGCGGTCGGGCTCGACGTCAAGATCCGCGACGGCGAGCACCGGCTCGCGGCCCGCGGGTGGGTCTCCGACGGCGGCGACCTGTGGGACGTCCTGGCGCGCCTCGACGCCGAGGGCTGCGCCCGCTACGTCGTCACCGACGTCGGGCGCGACGGCACCCTGACCGGCCCCAACACGGACCTGCTCACCGCCGTGTGCGCCCGGACCGACGCGCCGGTGGTGGCGAGCGGCGGGGTCGCGACCCTCGACGACGTGCGGGCGCTCGCGGCGCTCGCCGGGCAGGGGGTGGAGGGCGCCATCATCGGCAAGGCGCTCTACGCGGGCGCGTTCACGCTGCCCGAGGCGCTCGCCGCCGCTGCTCGACCCGCTGCGTAGGCTTGATCGCATGGGTGTGGCCGTCCGTGTGATCCCGTGCCTGGACGTCGACGCCGGGCGCGTGGTCAAGGGCGTGAACTTCGTCGACCTGCGCGACGCCGGGGACCCGGTGGAGATGGCGCGGCTCTACGACGCCGAGGGCGCCGACGAGCTGACCTTCCTCGACGTGAGTGCCTCCTCGGGGGAGCGCGAGACCACCTACGACGTGGTGCGCCGCACCGCCGAGCAGGTGTTCATCCCGCTGACCGTCGGCGGCGGGGTGCGGACCAACGAGGACATCGACAAGCTGCTGCGAGCCGGTGCGGACAAGGTCGGCATCAACACGGCCGCGATCGCCCGCCCCGAGTTCCTCGGCGAGTCCAGCCGCCGCTTCGGCTCGCAGTGCATCGTGCTCTCGGTGGACGCGCGCCGGGTGCCGGCCGACGGGCAGCCGACGCCGTCCGGCTTCGAGGTCACCACCCACGGCGGCCGCCGCGGCACGGGGATCGACGCCCTGGAGTGGGCGCAGCGCGGCGCCGAGCTCGGCGTGGGCGAGATCCTGCTGAACTCGATGGACGCCGACGGCACGAAGAACGGCTTCGACCTCGAGATGCTGCGTCGTGTGCGGTCCCTCGTGGACGTGCCCGTGATCGCCTCGGGCGGTGCGGGGGCGGTCGAGCACTTCGCGCCGGCGGTGGAGGCGGGTGCGGACGCGGTGCTCGCGGCGAGCGTCTTCCACTTCGGGATGATGCGGATCGGTGAGGTCAAGGACGCCCTGCGGGAGTCCGGGGTGGAGGTCCGATGACGGTGGCGGGAGACGCAGCGGAGCGGAGCTCGACCCGGAGGACCCGGCCGGAGCTGGGTGCCCGGGTCCGGTGGAACGCGGACGGTCTCGTGTGCGCGGTGGTGCAGCAGTACGACACCCGCGAGGTGCTGATGGTCGCGTGGATGTCGGACGAGGCGCTCGCGCGGACGCTGGAGACCCGGGAGGCGACCTACTGGTCCCGCTCCCGCCAGGAGCTGTGGATCAAGGGCGCCACGAGCGGGCACACCCAGGCGGTCCGCGAGGTACGGCTGGACTGCGACGGCGACACCCTGCTGGTCCTGGTCGACCAGCAGGGCGCGGCCTGTCACACCGGGGACAGGACCTGCTTCGACGCGGACGTGCTGCTCGCCCCCTCCGACCCCGCGGTCTGAGCCAGCGCGCCCAGTACGGCCAGGCCGACGACGAGCCCGGACAGCAGGGCGACGAGGGCGCCGAGACCGGAGAGCGGCGACGACGCGGCGAAGACGGTGCCGCCCGCCGTCATCACCGTGCCGTAGAGCCCCCAGGAGAACATCGACGCGGAGCCGACGGCCGCGGCGACCAGGTGCCCGCGGCGGCCGCGCCCGGCGGCCACCTCGTGGGCGCCGATCACGCCGCCGACCGCCAGGGCCGCCTTGACCACCGCCACCAGCGCGGACGAGGCGGTCCAGGGGCCGCCGTCGGTGACGAGGCCCGCCGCCTGTGCGAGCTGGACGACCGCGAACGCCGTCGCACCGACGGCCGCGAGCCGGACGAGGGTGCGCGCCCACCCGACGGCCACCCGGCCGGGAGCGGGGGACCAGCGCCGCCACGCGTACCCGGCGAACAGGCCGACCAGGCCGATGCCCTGCAGCGTGAACCCGCCGTAGACGAGGGGCTTCACCCAGGTCGCCAGCGGCTCCGGCCCGCCCGCGACCCCGCCGTCGAGCAGCAGCCCCGGCGCCGTGGTCAGCACGATCGGGACGAGGAACCCGCTGCCGACCCAGCCCGGCAGGAGCACCGACCACGCCGGCGGACGGCGCGTCCCGGACGCGAGGACGACGGCGAGCAGGATCGCGACCGCGTCCATCCCGGCGGTGGCGAGGTTGGCCGCGTGCAGGCCGGGGGAAGCGAGGAAGGCCGGGTCGAGGACGCCGACCGCGTGCCCGGTGAGCCAGAGGGCCTTGAGCGTGAGGTACGGCAGCGTGGCGACGACGACGAGCGTGGCGAGCGCGGTTCTCATGCCGGGAACGGTGCCGGGCGGCGGTGTCCGGCGGCTCCCGCGCGCGGGGGGACCGGTCTCCCTCGCGCGGGGGAGGAGACCGTCGGCGGGCCGTGTGACGATCACCGCGTGAAGGTCCTCGTCGGTCGCGCCGCCTACCTGGCGTTCGGCGGCGCGCTGGCGCTGCCCTACGCCGGGCTGGTGTGGCTGTTCGAGCGGACCCTCGGCAGCGGTCCCGGCCTCGTCGTCGGGGTGCTCGGCCTGCTCGCGGTCGCCGGCGGGCTCGGCGTCGCGCTGCTGCCGGTCGTGCGCCCGCTCGCGATCGTGGTCGTGCGTGCCCTGCTCGGGGTCGAGCTGCCCGACTCCGGCCCGGGCCCGGTCCCGCGCGATGCCCGGCTCCGGGCCGCCGCGTGGTTCGCGATCACGGCGCTCGCGGGTGCGGTCGCCGTGCTCGCGGTGCTGGTGCTCCTGCCGCAGGCCGTGGGCTTCGCGGCCCTGCCGCTGACCGGCGGCACGCTGCGGGTGGGCGGCGAGGTGTGGCCGCTGCCGGGCCCCGCGGTCCTGCTGGGCCCGCTCGTCGGCCTCGTCGCGCTGGCGCTCGCGGTGCTGGTCGTGGCCGGACTGGGCGCCGGGCTCACCCGGCTCGCGCCGCGTCTGCTCGGGCCGACCCCCGAGGAGGCGCTCGCCGCGGAGCGCGCCCGGGCCGGGCGGCTCGCGTGGCGGGCGCGCCTCGCCGGGGAGCTGCACGACCACCTCGGCCACACGCTCACCGCGATGACGCTGCAGGCCGGGGCGGCGGGACGGGTCCTCGACGCCGACCCGGAGGCCGCCCGCCGGGCGCTCGCCGCGATCGAGGACCGCGGCCGGGCGGCGGTGGACGAGCTGGACCGGGTGCTCACCCTCCTGCGCGACCCCGAGGGCGCCGACCCCGGCGGCTTCGGCGCCCCGGGGGACGTGCCCTCGCTCGTCGAGGGCATCCGCGCCACCGGCCGCGAGGTCCACCTCGTGCTCGAGGGCGAACCGGGGCCCGAGGCCCGTCGCGTGGTGCGGGAGGGCCTGACCAACGCCGTGCGGCACGGCGGAGCCGGCCCCGTCGAGGTCGTCGTGCGCGCGGGACCGGAGGGCAGCGTCGTGACGGTCACGAACCCGACGGGCGTCGCGTCCGGGCGACGGGGCGGGCACGGACTCACCGGCCTGCGGGAGCGGGTCGAGGCCGGCGGCGGCCGCCTCCGCTCCGAACCGGCCGGCGCCTCCTGGACCCTGCACGCCGAGCTGCCCGGGGACTCCCCGTGACCCGGCTGCTGCTCGTGGACGACGACGAGCTGGTGCGCGCGGGCCTGCGCATGATCCTGGAGGCGGAGCCCGACCTGGAGGTGGTGGCGGAGACCGGCGACGGGGTGGACGTGACCTCCCTGGCCCGCCGGTTCGCCGTGGACGTGGTGATCATGGACGTGCGGATGCCGCGGGTCGACGGTCTGACCGCGACGCGACACCTCGTGCAGTCCCTAGCCGACCCGCCGCGCGTGCTCGTGCTGACCACCTTCGGGCAGGAGGAGGCCGTGTACGAGGCGCTGCGGGCCGGTGCCGCGGGGTTCCTCGTCAAGCGGGCGCGACCCGCCGAGATCGTGGCCGCGGTCCGCACGGTCGCGCTCGGGGACACGCTGCTGTTCCCCGAGGCCGTCCGCGACCTCGCGCGTCGCCGGGCCCCGGCCGCCCGTCCGGCGCTGCCGGCGCTCACCGACCGCGAGACCGAGGTGCTGCGCCACCTGGCGCGCGGTGCGACGAACGCGGAGATCGCCGCGGCCCTCGTCGTCGGGACCGAGACCGTGAAGACCCACGTCGCCGCGGTGCTCGGCAAGCTCGGCGCCCGCGACCGGACGCAGGCGGTGGTGCTGGCCTACGAGTCGGGGTTCGTCGTCCCGGGGCTCTGACCGGTGGAGCGCAGAACCGGGCGATCGAGCCCTGGCTACGGGCCGACCGGCCCGACCGCGGCGGGGGCCCGGGCGGTGGCCGTCGCCCGCAACGCGGTGACCGCCGCGCGCACCGCCGGGGTCTCCCGGTCGGTGCGCCACACCGCGTCGACGGTGCGCGCGAGGACCGGCGTCGTCGTGAGCATGCGGACCCCGGCCGGGAGTGGCGGGCGGGCCAGGCGGGGCACCATCGCGGCGAGCCCCGCGCCGGCGACGAGCTCGAGGTGGATGGCGAACCCGCACACGCGGCTCGTCACCCGCGGTTCCACCCCGGCGCGGCGCAGCGTGTCGAGCAACCAGTCGTGGGCCCGTGAGCTGCGGGTGTCGGCCACCCACTCCAGGCCCGCCCCGGCGAGGTCGGCCAGGGCCACCTGTCCGGCGGAGGCGAGCGGGTGCTCGCGGGGGAGCGCGAGGTCGAGCACGTCGTCGCAGAGCTGGGTGCGGGCGGTGCCCGGCGGCGACGGCGAGGGAAGCCCCTCCCAGTTCTCGACGACCGCGAGGTCGAGGTCGCCCGCCAGCAGCGCGGGCATCGTCTCCTCGGCCTCGCCGTCGTCGAGCAGCACCGTGAGGTCCGGGTGGGCCACCCGCAGCCGGGCGAGCGTCGCGGGGGCGAGCGCGTGCGCCGAGGTCGGGATGGCCCCGATGCGCAGCGGGCCGACCACCTCGTCGTCGAGCCGGTCGAGGTCCCGCCGCGCCGCCGCCATCCGGTCCAGCAGGGCCGCCGCGTGCTCGGCCAGGACGAGCCCGGCCGGCGTCAGCCGGATCCCGCGGCCGGCCGGCTCGGTCAGCCGGGTACCGGCCTCCCGCTCCAGGGTCGCGAGCTGCTGGGACACGGCCGAGGGCGTGAGGTGCAGGGCGGTCGCGGCCCGCCCCACGGTGCGGTGCGTCGCGACCGCGTGGAGGGCCTGCAGGCGCGCGATCCCGAACATGCAGCGGAGCTTACGGTTCCTGGCCAGGAGAAGTCGCTGGTCCTGAACAGTGCGGGCCCGCAGGCTGGACGCGTGGCCGTCCCCGAGACCCTCGCGACCTCCGCTCCCACCTCCCGCCGGTCCCTCGACCCGCGCCTCATGGCCGTGGTCGGCAGCCTCTGCATCGCGCTGTCGCCGATCCTGATCGCGCTCTCCGGCACCTCCCCGGGCACGGCGACGGTCTTCCGGTGCCTGCTCGCGCTGCCGGTGCTGATCCCGCTCGCGCTGCTGGAGCGGCGACGGACGCGCCGGGCGCAGGTCGCAGGCGGTCAGCTCGGCCGGCTCGGCCGGCCCTGGCTCGTCGTCGTCGGCGGCCTGCTGCTCGGCCTGGACATGACGCTGTGGACCGGGGCGATCCACGCGGTCGGGGCCGGGGTGTCGACCGTGCTGGTCAACGCCCAGGTGGTGATCCTGCCGCTGCTCGCGTTCCTGGTGCTCGGCGAGCGCGTGCGGCTGTCGTTCCTGCTCACGGTGCCGGTGATGCTGGTCGGCGTGGCCCTCGCGGGCGGGCTGGTCGACAGCGACCCGTCCACCGCCCCGGACCCCGTGCTCGGGACCGTCCTCGCCCTGCTCGCGGCAGTCGCCTACGCGGGCTACCTGCTCTTCCTGCGGCTCGGTGCGGCGCCGGGGGAGAAGGCGGCCCCGGTCACCCTCGCCACCGCCGCGGCCGCCGTCAGCTCGTTCGCCCTCGGCTCGCTCTGGGAGGGCATCGACCTGACGCCGGGGTGGACCGCGATCGCCTGGCTGGCCCTGCTCGCGGTCGTCGGGCAGTCGATCGGGTGGGTGCTGATCGCGGGCGGGATGGCGGCGCTGCCGTCGTCGACCGGGGCGTCGATCCTGCTGCTCCAGCCGGTCGGGGCCGTCCTGCTCGGCATGGCCGTGCTCGGCCAGTTCCCGACGGCGTGGCAGCTGGTCGGCTGCGCGGTCGTGATCGCGGCCGTGGCGGTCGCCGTGCGGCGCCGCGCCGAGCCCGCGCCGGAGGAGGCCGCCGCCTGAGGCTGTCGGACCCCCCGTCCACAATGGGCGACGTGTCCGTCACCGACCCGCCGACCACCCTCGGCGCCGTCCAGCCGAGCCGCGAGCGGTTCCACGAGCTCGCCGCGCACCACCGGGTGATCCCGGTGGTGCGACGCCTGCTCGCCGACGACGAGACGCCGCTCGGGGTGTACCGCAAACTCGCCGGCCGCCGCAGCGGGACGTTCCTGCTCGAGTCGGCGGCCAACGGCGAGTCCTGGTCGCGCTGGTCGTTCGTGGGGGCCCGCAGCGCCGCCGCGCTCACCGAGCGGGACGGGCGCGCGCACTGGACCGGGACGCCCCCGGTCGGGCTGCCCGGCGACGGGGAGAACCCCCTCGACGCGCTGCGCGAGACCCTCGAGCGGCTGCGCACCGACCCGCTGCCGGGGTTGCCGCCGCTGACCGGCGGGCTGGTCGGCTACGTCGGGTACGACGCCGTGCGGCGCCTCGAGCGGCTCCCGGAGCTCACCGAGGACGACCTGCGGATCCCCGAGCTGGTCATGCTGCTCGCCACCGACCTCGCGGCGCTCGACCACCACGAGGGCACGGTCACCCTCATCGCCAACGCCGTGAACTGGGACGACAGCCCCGAGCGGGCGGACGCGGCGTACGACGACGCGGTGGCCCGGCTCGACCGGATGACCGCGGAGCTCGGCGCCCCCGCGCCGTCCACGGTCGCGCAGTACGACCCGGCGGCCGGGCGCACGCCGCAGGTCCGCCGCCGGTTCGACCGGGACGCCTACCTCGCCGCCGTGGAGGCGGCGAAGGAGCGGATCCGGGCCGGCGACGCATTCCAGGTCGTGGTCAGCCAACGCTTCGAGACCGACACCGAGGCCGACGCCCTCGACGTCTACCGGGTGCTGCGGGCCACCAACCCGAGCCCGTACATGTACCTGCTGCGGCTCACCGACGCCGCCGACCGGCCGTTCGAGATCGTCGGGTCGAGCCCGGAGGCACTGGTGACCGTGCGGGACGGGGTGGCCACCACGCACCCGATCGCCGGCACCCGGTGGCGCGGGGTCGACGCCGAGGAGGACATCCTGCTCGAGAAGGACCTCCTGGCCGACGAGAAGGAGCGCGCCGAGCACCTCATGCTCGTCGACCTCGGGCGCAACGACCTCGGGCGGGTCTGCGTGCCCGGCACGGTCAAGGTGCACCGGTTCTTCGACATCGAGCGCTACAGCCACGTGATGCACCTGGTGTCCACGGTGAGCGGACGGCTGCGCGAGGACCGCAGCGCGTTCGACGCGGTCGCCGCCTGCTTCCCGGCCGGCACGCTCTCCGGGGCGCCCAAGCCGAAGGCCATGGAGATCATCGAGGAGCTCGAGCCGACCCGCCGCGGCCTCTACGGCGGCATCGTCGGCTACCTCGACTTCGCGGGCGACGCCGACACCGCCATCGCCATCCGCACCGGGCTGCTGCGCGACGGCGTGGCGCACGTCCAGGCGGGCGGCGGGGTGGTCGCCGACTCCGACCCGGTCGCCGAGGACACCGAGGCGTCCAACAAGGCCCGGGCCGTGCTCGCGGCCGTCGCCACGGCCGCGACGCTGCGCGCGCCGGTGCCCGGGGCGGGCGCGACGTGAGGGGGCCGCGCCTGCTGGGCGCCGCGGTGGTGGGGCTGCTGCTCGCCGCCGTGGCGCTGTGGGGCGCCTCCCGCGGGACCTGGCTCACGGCCACCTGGGACGTCCCGCTGCGGGGCCGGGTGGTGGTCACCGCGACCGGGGCGGACGCCGAACCGGTGCTCGTGCCGTGGGCGCTGCTCGCGCTGGCCGCGATCGGCGGCCTGCTCGCCACGTCGGGCTGGGGACGGCGGGCGGTGGGCGCGGTCGTCGGGATCGCGGGGCTGTGGGCGCTGCTGCGCGCGCTGTCCGGCCTCGCCGCGCCGCCCCCCGACGCGCTGCCGGCCGCCGCGCGGCAGGCCGGCCGGGCCGTGGGCGTCGAGGCGTCGGTGGTCTGGCCGCTGCTCGGCGGACTCGGCGGCCTCCTGCTGATCGGCGTGGGGGTGCTCGTGGCGCTGCGCGGGTCCGCCATGCCGCGGCTCGGGGCCCGTTACGACGCCCCCGGCGCACCCACCCGTCGTCAGGAGACCGACGACGACGAGCGCTCGCTGTGGGCGGCGCTCGACGCCGGGGAGGATCCCACGGCCCGTCCGGAGAGCCCGACACCGAGGGCGCCGGACGGAACCGACGGGACCGGGAGTTAAACTCCCGGTGTACTCGCCAGGGACCGGACCCGGTGCCCCGCAGCCGCGGGAGGCCGGCTCGATCGAGAGCCCGAAGGATGGGGGCAGCACCCGCGTGAGCGTCCTGGAGCAGATCCTCGAGGGGGTCCGGGCCGACCTCGCCGCCCGCGAGGCCGCCGTCCCCTTCGACGAGGTCAAGGCGGCCGCCGCGGCCGCGCCGCCCGCCAAGGACGCGCTCGCGGCCCTGCAGGGTCAGGGCATCGGCGTGATCGCCGAGGTCAAGCGCGCCTCCCCGTCGCGCGGGCACATGGTCGACATCCCCGACCCGGCGAAGCTGGCCCGCCAGTACGTCGAGGGCGGCGCCCGCGTCATCAGCGTCCTCACCGAGCAGCGCTACTTCGAGGGCTCGCTCACCGACCTCGACGAGGTGCGCGCCGCGGTCGACATCCCGGTGCTGCGCAAGGACTTCGTGGTCGGCACCTACCAGGTGCACGAGGCCCGCGCCCACGGCGCCGACCTCGTGCTGCTGATGTGCTCGGTGCTCGAGCAGAACGCCCTCGACGCGCTGGTCGACCGCGTGCACTCGCTGGGGATGACCGCGCTCGTCGAGATCCACGACGAGATCGAGGCGGACATGGCGCTGCAGGCCGGCGCGAAGCTCGTCGGGATCAACGCGCGGAACCTCAAGACGCTCGACGTCGACCGCGAGGTGTTCAGCCGCCTCGCCCCCGGCCTGCCCGGCGAGGTGCTGCGCGTGGCCGAGTCCGGCGTGCGCGGGCCCGGCGACCTGATGACCTACGCGGGCCTCGGCGCCGACGCCGTGCTCGTCGGCGAGTCGATGGCCACCGCCGAGGACCCGCGGGCCGCCGTGCGCCAGCTGGTCACCGCCGGGTCGCACCCGGCCTGCCCCAAGCCGGCCCGATGACCGGTCCCGCGCTGCCCACCGCCTCCGACGGCGTCGCCCGGCACGACCACGACCCCGACGTCGGCGGGCACTTCGGCCGCTTCGGCGGGCGGTACATGCCCGAGGCGCTGATCGCGGCGGTCGACGAGGTCGCCGCCGAGTACGACAAGGCCCGGCAGGACCCGGAGTTCCTCGCCGAGCTCGACCGCCTGCAGCGCGACTACGCGGGCCGGCCGTCCCCGGTGACCGAGGCGCGGCGGCTCTCCGAGCACGCGGGCGGGGCGACGATCCTGCTCAAGCGCGAGGACCTCAACCACACCGGCTCGCACAAGATCAACAACGTGCTCGGCCAGGCCCTGCTCACGGTGCGGATGGGCAAGACCCGGGTGATCGCCGAGACCGGCGCGGGCCAGCACGGCGTCGCCACGGCCACCGCCGCGGCCCTGCTCGGGCTCGAGTGCGTGGTCTACATGGGCGAGGTCGACACCGAGCGCCAGGCCCTCAACGTGGCGCGGATGCGCCTGCTCGGGGCCGAGGTCGTCCCGGTGACCACCGGCTCGCGGACGCTCAAGGACGCGCTGAACGAGGCCTACCGGGACTGGGTCTCGTCGGTGGGCCACACGCACTACGTGCTCGGCACGGCCGCCGGCCCGCACCCCTTCCCGATGATGGTGCGCGACTTCCACCGCGTGATCGGGCTCGAGGCCCGGGCGCAGGTGCTCGCGAGCCACGGGCGGCTCCCGGACGCCGTGCTGGCGTGCGTGGGCGGCGGGTCGAACGCGATCGGCATCTTCCACCCCTTCCTCGACGACGCGTCGGTACGCCTCGTCGGGTGCGAGGCGGCGGGCGACGGGGTCGACACCGGGCGGCACGCCGCCTCGATCACCGGTGGGTCCCCGGGGGCGCTGCACGGCGCACTGACCTACGTGCTGCAGGACGAGGACGGGCAGACGGTCGAGTCGCACTCGATCTCGGCCGGGCTCGACTACCCCGGCGTCGGCCCGGAGCACTCCTACCTCGCCGAGATCGGCCGCGCCGAGTACGTGCCGGTCACCGACACCGAGGCGATGGACGCGTTCCGGCTGCTCTGCCGCACCGAGGGGATCATCCCCGCGATCGAGACGGCGCACGCGATCGCCGGGGCCCTGCGGCTGGGCCGCGAGCTCGGCCCGGACGCGACGCTGCTGGTGAACCTCTCCGGCCGCGGCGACAAGGACGTGGAGACCGCCGCCCGGTGGTTCGAGGTCGTCGACCCGGCGGCCCTGCCCACCACCGAGCCGGTGCCCGACGACGCCGCGGCGGGGGAGCGCGAGCTGTGAGCACCGCCGGCACCAGCACGGGGCTCACGGTGCTCGACGACGTCTTCGCCACGGCCCGCGCCGAGAACCGGGCCGCGCTGATCGGCTACCTGCCCACCGGCTACCCCACGGTCGCCGGGTCGAAGGGGCTGCTCGCCCAGACGCTCGACGCCGGCGCGGACCTGCTCGAGGTCGGCCTGCCCTACTCCGACCCGGTGCTCGACGGGCCGGTGATCCAGCACGCCGTGGAGACCGCCCTGCGCGGCGGGGTGCGGACGAGGGACACCCTCGAGGTCGTCGAGTCGATCGCCGCGCGCGGCGGTCGGGCCGTCGTCATGACGTACTGGAACCCGATCCTGCGCTACGGCGTCGAGGCGTTCGCGCGCGACCTCGCGGCCGCGGGCGGGCTCGGACTGATCACGCCGGACCTGGTGCCCGACGAGGCGGGGGACTGGCTCGACGCCGCCGACCGGTACGCCCTCGGGCGCACCTTCCTGGTGGCGCCGTCGTCGACCGAGCAGCGCCTCACGTCGACCGCGGCCGCCACCACCGGCTTCGTCTACGCCGCCTCGACCATGGGCGTCACCGGGGCTCGCGACGCGGTGTCCGACACCGCTCCGGCGCTGGTCGAGCGCACCCGACGGCACACCGCCCTGCCGGTCGGCGTCGGCCTCGGCGTGCGCTCCGGCGCGCAGGCGGGGGAGGTCGCCGGGTTCGCCGACGGCGTCATCGTCGGCTCGGCGCTGGTGTCGGCGGCGGAGCACGGGCGCGCGGCGGTGGCCCGGCTGACCACGGAGCTCGCGGCGGGCGTCCGCGGCAACCACACCGGTCGCTGAGGCCCGGGGCGACCGGCCCCCGCCTCACGGACGGTGTCGGGGGTGACCGATAGCGTGAGCGCGTGCTCGCGTCGCTGCCCCTGACCATCCCCAGCCCGCCGCAGGGCGTCTGGGAGCTCGGTCCGATCCCGCTGCGCGCGTACGCGCTGTGCATCATCGCCGGGATCGTGGTGGCGGTCTGGCTCACCGAGCGCCGGTTCACCGCACGCGGCGGAGCGCCGGGCTTCGTCATCGACGTCGCGGTGTGGGCGGTGCCGTTCGGCCTGGTGGGTGGGCGGCTCTACCACCTCGCCACCGACTGGCGCACCTACTTCGGCCCCGGCGGGGACCCGGTCGCGGCGCTCTACGTCTGGAACGGCGGGCTCGGCATCTGGGGCGCGATCGCGCTGGGCGCGGTCGGCGCCTGGATCGCGTGCCGGCGGCGGGGCGTGCCGCTCACCGCCTTCGCCGACGCCGCGGCGCCGGGCATCGTGCTCGCGCAGGCCATCGGCCGGCTCGGCAACTACTTCAACCAGGAGCTCTACGGCGCCCCGACCACGCTGCCGTGGGGCCTGGAGATCTACCGGCGCATCGACCCGGGCACGGGCGCGGTCGACAACCTGGCGGGGGTGGCGGTCGACCGGACGCCGATCGAGATCGTGCAGCCCACGTTCCTGTACGAGCTGCTGTGGAACGTCGCGGTCGCGGTGCTCGTGATCTGGGCGGACCGGCGGTTCACGCTCGCCCGCGGCCGCGCCTTCGCGCTCTACGTGGCCGGGTACACCGCGGGCCGCTTCTGGATCGAGATGCTGCGCACCGACCCCGCCCTGACACGGGTGGACGGCATCCGGGTCAACGTCATCGTGGCCGCGGTGATGTGCGTCGCGGCGCTGCTCTACCTCGTCCTCGCCCGCGGCCCCCGGGAGGACCTCTCCGCCTCCATGCCCCCGGAGCCGACCGGTTCGTCCGGGGGCGGCACGGGTAAGCCCGGGCTCGTGACTCCCAGGGACGACGAGAACGACGACGCCCGGGCGGCCAGGGCGGCCCGTGACGAGGCCGCCGGACCGGACCGCGACGACACCGACACCCACCACGGGGCGGCCGAGCCGTCCGGCGTCGACGCCGAACCCGAGGGCACGCAGCCCGAGGAGGAGGCCTCGGCGGCCCCGCCGTCCTCCGCGCACGGATCCTCCTGAGCAGGACCGTCCCGGGGCTCGCAGGCCCCGCCGTGGCCCGCACGCCGGGCTAGACTCATCCCGGGCCATCGTCGTCCCGGATCCTCGTCATCCGGCTCACGACGACCGCCGAGGGGTTCCACACCCGGCGGATCGCGGGGCGCGGAGCTCCGGCGCCCAGGAGGCCCGCCCAGTGCTGTTCTCGTCCGTCCCCGGGCCCCAGGGCCTGTACGACCCCGCCTACGAGCACGACGCCTGTGGCGTCGGCGCCGTCGTCGACGTCCACGGCCGGCGCAGCCACGCCATCGTCGCCGACGCCCTGCAGGTGCTGCACAACCTCGACCACCGCGGCGCCGCCGGCAGCGAGCCGACCAGCGGTGACGGCGCCGGCATCCTGCTCGGCGTCCCCGACGAACTCCTCCGCGCCACCGTCGACGCGGAGCTCCCCACCCCCCGACCCTCGGCCGACGGGGGGCAGGAGGAGCACGCGTACGCCTGCGGGCTGGTGTTCCTGCCCGCCGACGACGACGGGTCCACCAAGGCCATGGCCCTGCTCGAGCGGATCACCGCCGAGGAGGGCCTCGAGGTCCTCGCCTGGCGCGACACCCCGGTCGACCCGGACGGCGCCGACGTCGGGTCGGTGGCCCGCTCGGTGATGCCGCGGTTCGCCCAGGTCCTGGTCGCGCACCCCGACCGCACGCTGGCCGGCATCGAGCTCGACCGCGTCACCTGGGTCGTGCGCAAGCGCGCGGAGCGGGAGTCGGTCGAGCAGGGCTGCGGGCTCTACGTGGCCTCGCTGTCGAGTCGCACCGTGACCTACAAGGGCATGCTGACCACCGACCAGCTGCCGCTGTTCTTCCCGGATCTGCGCGACGAGCGCCTGCGCAGCGCGGTCGCGGTGGTGCACAGCCGGTTCTCGACGAACACCTTCCCGAGCTGGCCCCTCGCGCACCCCTACCGCACGATGGCGCACAACGGCGAGATCAACACGATCCGCGGCAACCGCAACCGGATGCGGGCCCGGGAGGCGCTGCTCGGCACCGACCGGTTCCCGGGCGACCTGCAGCGGGCGATGCCGGTCTGCCCGCCGGGGACGTCGGACTCCGCGAGCTTCGACGAGGTCCTCGAGCTGCTCACGCTCGGCGGCCGGTCGATGCCGCACGCCGTGATGATGATGATGCCCGAGGCGTGGGAGAACCACGCCGAGATGCCCGCCGACCAGCGGGCGTTCTACCAGTTCCACGCGAGCCTGATGGAGCCGTGGGACGGTCCGGCGGCGGTCGTGTTCTCGGACGGCACGCAGCTCGGGGCCACCCTCGACCGCAACGGCCTGCGGCCGTGCCGGTGGTGGCACCTCGCCGACGGCCGCGTGGTCCTCGCGAGCGAGTCCGGCGTGCTCGACGTGCCCGCGAACGACGTCGTCGCGAAGGGGCGGCTGCGGCCGGGCCGGATGTTCCTCGTGGACACCCGGCGGGGCGGGATCGTCGACGACGACGTGCTGAAGTCGGAGCTCGCCGCCGCCGAGCCGTACGGCGAGTGGCTGCACGCGGGGCTCGTCCGCCTCGACGAGCTGCCCGACCGCGACCACGTGGTGCACACCCACGAGTCGGTGGTCCGCCGCCAGCAGACCTTCGGCTACACCGAGGAGGACCTGCGGATCCTGCTCGCCCCGATGGCGACGACGGGCGCGGAGCCGCTCGGGTCGATGGGCACGGACACCCCCACCGCCGCCCTGTCCCGGCGGGCGCGCCTGCTCTTCGACTACTTCGTGCAGCTGTTCGCACAGGTGACGAACCCGCCGCTGGACGCGATCCGCGAGGAGCTCGTCACCTGCATGTCCCGGCCGATCGGGGCGGAGCAGAACCTGTTCCACCCGGGGCCGGCCAGCTGCCGCCAGGTCGTGCTGCCGTACCCGGTGATCGACAACGACGAGCTCGCGAAGCTCATCCACATCGACGCCGACGGGGACATGCCGGGCTTCGCGGCCACCGTGCTCTCCGGGCTCTACGAGGTCGACGGGGGCGAGGCGGCGCTGCGCGCGGCGCTCGACCGCGTCCGGCGGGAGGCGAGCGAGGCCATCGCCGACGGGAAGCGCATCCTCGTGCTCTCCGACCGCGACTCCGACGCGCACTGGGCCCCGATCCCGTCGTTGCTGCTGGTCTCGGCGGTGCACCACCACCTCGTGGCCACCCGGGAGCGCACCCAGGTCGCCCTCGTCGTCGAGTCCGGCGACGCCCGCGAGGTGCACCACATGGCGCTGCTGCTCTCCTACGGCGCCGCCGCGATCAACCCGTACCTGGCGTTCGAGTCGATCGAGGACATGATCACCTCCGGGTGGCTCGAGCACCTCGAGGTCGAGCAGGCGATCGCCAACTACGTGAAGGCCTGCGTCAAGGGCGTGCTCAAGGTGATGTCCAAGATGGGCATCTCGACCGTGAGCGGCTACACCGCCGCGCAGGTCTTCGAGGCCATCGGGCTCTCGCAGGAGTTCCTCGACGAGTACTTCCACGGCACGTCGTCGAAGCTCGGCGGCGGCGGGCTCGACGTGCTGGCCGCCGAGGTCGCCACCCGGCACGCCGCGGCCTACCCCTCGAACCCGACGGAGCGGGCGCACCGCCGCCTCGACGTCGGCGGGGAGTACGCCTACCGCCGCGAGGGCGAGCTGCACCTGTTCACCCCGGAAACGGTGTTCCTGCTGCAGCACTCGACGCGCACGAAGCAGCGGGACGTGTTCCGGAAGTACACGGCCGAGGTCGACCGGCTGACCCGCAGCGGCGGCCAGCTGCGCGGCCTGTTCCGCCTGCGCTACGAGGACCGGACGCCGATCGACCTCGACGAGGTCGAGCCCGCCACCGAGATCGTCAGGCGGTTCGCCACCGGCGCCATGAGCTACGGCTCGATCTCCGGCGAGGCGCACACCGACCTCGCGATCGCGATGAACAACATCGGCGGCAAGTCCAACACCGGGGAGGGCGGCGAGGACCCGGTCCGGCTGGTGGACCCGGCGAAGCGCTCCGCGATCAAGCAGGTCGCGTCCGGGCGCTTCGGGGTGACGAGCGAGTACCTGGTCAACGCCGACGACATCCAGATCAAGATGGCGCAGGGCGCGAAGCCCGGCGAGGGCGGCCAGCTCGCGGGCAAGAAGGTCTACCCGTGGATCGCCGAGGTCCGGTACTCGACCCCGGGCGTCGGGCTGATCTCGCCGCCGCCGCACCACGACATCTACTCGATCGAGGATCTCAAGCAGCTGATCCACGACCTCAAGAACGCCAACGACGCCGCCCGGATCCACGTCAAGCTCGTGAGCTCGGTGGGCGTGGGCACGGTCGCGGCCGGGGTCAGCAAGGCGCACGCCGACGTCGTGCTCATCTCGGGCTGGGACGGCGGCACCGGGGCCGCCCCGCTGACCAGCCTCAAGCACGCCGGCGCGCCGTGGGAGATCGGGCTCGCCGACACCCAGCAGACCCTGATGCTCAACGGGCTGCGCGACCGCATCTCGGTGCAGGTCGACGGCGCGATGAAGACCGGCTTCGACGTCGTCGTCGGGATGCTGCTGGGCGCCGAGGAGTACGGGTTCTCGACGGCGCCGCTGGTGGTCAACGGCTGCATCATGATGCGGGTCTGCCACCTCGACACGTGCCCGGTCGGCGTCGCGACGCAGAACCCCGAGCTGCGCAAGCGCTACACGGGCCGCCCGGAGTTCGTCGAGAACTTCTTCTGGTTCATCGCAGAGGAGGTCCGCGAGTACCTCGCGCGGCTCGGCTTCCGCACGATCGACGAGGCGGTCGGCCACTCCGAGCTGATCGACACGGGCGAGGCGGTCGACAACTGGAAGGCACAGGGGATCGACCTGGCGCCGCTGTTCACGGTGCCCGACGTGCCCGAGGGCGCCTCGACCGACCGGCGCCGGACGACCGAACAGGACCACGGGCTGGACCGGGCGCTGGACCGCACGCTGATCCAGCTCGCGGAGGGGGCGCTCGACGACGCCGTCCCGGTCCGCCTCGAGATGCCCGTGCGCAACGTCAACCGCACGGTCGGCACGCTGCTCGGCGCCGAGGTCACCCGCCGGTACGGCAAGCACGGTCTGGCCGACGACACGATCCACGTGGCGTTCACGGGCTCGGCCGGGCAGTCGTTCGGCGCGTTCCTGCCGCGGGGGGTGACGCTCGACCTGGTCGGCGACGCGAACGACTACGTGGCCAAGGGCCTGTCCGGCGGGCGCGTGATCGTCCGCCCGCCCGAGGGGGCGCGGTTCACCGTGGCGCCCGACGCCGACCACGACGAGCAGCACACGATCGCGGGCAACGTCATCGCCTACGGCGCGACCTCGGGCGAGGTCTTCCTGCGCGGGCAGGTGGGGGAGCGGTTCTGCGTGCGCAACTCCGGTGCGCTCGCCGTCGTCGAGGGCGTGGGCGACCACGCCTGCGAGTACATGACCGGCGGGCGCGTGGTGGTGCTCGGCAGCACCGGGCGCAACCTGGGCGCGGGGATGTCGGGCGGGATCGCGTTCGTCCACGACCTGCCGGAGATCCGGGTCAACCAGGAGATGGTCGACCTGCTCGCGGTCGACGGCGAGGATGCCGAGTGGCTGCGCCACGTCGTCGAGTGCCACCTCGAGCACACGGGCTCGCCGAAGGCCGCGCGGCTGCTCGACGACTGGTCCGAGCAGGTCGGGCACTTCACCAAGGTCATGCCGACCGACTACCAGCGCGTGCTCGACGCCGAGCAGCGTGCCGCGACCGAGGGTCGCGACCCGAACGAGGTCATCATGGAGGTGGCGGGTGGCTGACCCACGCGGGTTCCTCACCTATCCCCGCGAGGACAACCCGAAGCGGCCCGTCGAGGAGCGCCGGGCGGACTGGCACGAGCTCTACGCCGACGTCACCGATCCCGACGTCGAGGCGGAGACCCGTCGGCAGGCGGCGCGCTGCATGGACTGCGGCATCCCGTTCTGCCACTCCGGCTCCGCCGGCTGCCCGCTGGGCAACCTCATCCCGGAGTGGAACGACTTCGTCCGCCGGGGCGAGTGGGGCCGCGCGAGCGAGCGGCTGCACGCGACGAACAACTTCCCGGAGTTCACCGGCGCGCTGTGTCCCGCGCCGTGCCAGGAGGCGTGCGTCCTGTCGATCACGGAACAGCCCGGCTCGGTGACGATCAAGCGCGTCGAGTGGTCGATCGCCGAGGTCGCGTGGCGGGACGGGCACGTCGCCCCGCAGCCGGCGGCCGAGTCGTCGGGCCGGCGGGTCGCGGTCGTCGGGTCCGGACCGGCCGGGCTCGCCGCGGCCCAGCAGCTCACGCGCGCGGGGCACGACGTCACCGTGTACGAACGCGACGACCGGCTCGGCGGGCTCATGCGCTACGGCATCCCCGAGTTCAAGTTCGAGAAGTGGGAGCTGGACCGCCGCCTGGAGCAGATGCGGGCGGAGGGCACGCGGTTCGTCGTGAACTGCGAGGTGGGCGGCGACGGCCTGCCCGTCGAGCGCCTCCGCGCGGAGTACGACGCCGTGGTGCTCGCCGTCGGTGCCCTCCAGGGCCGGGACGACCGCACCGTCGAGGGCCGCGACCTCGAGGGCATCCACCTCGCGATGGACTACCTCACCCCGGCCAACCGGGAGTGCGAGGGCGACGGGCCGTCGCCGATCAACGCGCGCGGGTGCAACGTCGTCGTGATCGGCGGCGGGGACACCGGCGCCGACTGCTACGGCACCGCGACCCGCCAGGGCGCCATCGGGGTGCACCAGCTCGACCAGTACCCGGCCCCGCCGCAGACGCGCGACGAGGCGCGCTCGCCCTGGCCGACGTGGCCGCTGGTGTACCGGACGCCGCCCGCGCTCGAGGAGGGCGGCGAGCGCCTGTTCGCGACGGCGGTCAAGCGCTTCGTCGGCGACGACCGCGGCCACGTGCGGGCCGTGGAGCTCTCGACGGTCGAGGTGCGCCGCACCGAGGACGGCCGGCGCGAGGTGGTGCCGACCTCCGAGGAGATCCACACGCTGCCGGCCGACCTCGTGCTGTTCTCGATCGGCTTCACCGGTCCCGACGAGCGCGCGATGGTCCCCGGGCTCGGCATCGAGCCCACGCCGAAGGGCACGATCGGCTGCGGCTCGGACTGGCAGACCGACGTGCCCGGGGTGTTCGTCTGCGGGGACGCCCACCGCGGGGCGTCGCTGATCGTGTGGGCCATCGCGGAGGGCCGCTCGGCCGCGGCGGCGGTCGACGCGTTCCTGTCCGAGGACGGGCGCACCGACCTGCCGGCGCCGGTGCACCCGAACGCGCTGCCGCTCAGCGTCTGAGGGGCCCGCACCCCGTTCCGAGCGAACGGCACTCTCGCAGCATCTATGTGCGCGAGAGTGCCGTTCGCTCGTTCAGGAGGGGAGAGCGCTGGGTCAGGACTGGACCTGGGCCTGCTGGATCTGGACCGCGGTGACGGGCTTGCCGTCGCCCTCGCCGTTGGAGTTGTCGGTCCCGGCCGCGGCGACCTTGTCGAGCACCGCGAGTCCCTCGGGAGCGATCCGCCCGACGACGGTGTACTCCGGCGGCAGGGCCGAGTCGGCGTAGACCAGGAAGAACTGGCTGCCCGTGGTGTCGGGCTGCGAGGTCTTGGCCATCGCGACGAGCCCGCGGGCGTAGTTCGAGGCGCCCTGGCCCAGCGGCGAGGGTGCGAGGTTCGTCGGGGGCTCCTCGGCGTAGCGGAAGCCCGGCCCGCCGGAGCCGGTGCCGCTGGGGTCGCCGCACTGCAGCACCTTGAGGCCCTCGCCGGTGGTGAGGCGGTGGCACGGGGTGTCGTCGTAGAAGCCCTGCTGGGCGAGCGAGGTCACGGCGTTGACGGCGCAGGGGGCCTGGGCGCGGTCGAGGGTCAGCGGGATGGCGCCCTGCGAGGTCTGCAGCGTCAGCCCGACGACGCCGGTCCGCGCCGGGTTCGGGTCGGGCGCCTGTACCGGCTTCGAGGCCTGGCCGTCGGGCGTGTAGGTGCAGGCCCCCGCCGCGGCCGCCGGGGCCGCGGTCGTGGCGCTCGGGCGGGTGCCGAGGTAGATCGCGATGCCGGCGGCCAGGACGGCCACGACGGCGCCGACCGCGATGATCGTCAGTCGCTGCCGACGACGGCGCGCACGCTCCGCACGGCGCTCGATCTGTCGCTCCAGCTTGCGCTTGGCGGCCTTGCGGCGCTGCTCGTTGGTCGGCACGGCGGCATCCTAGGAAGTCAGGCCGCGGTGAGTTCGGGCAGGTCAGGGGAGGCCACCGGGCGCCGACTAGGCTGGACGCCAGTCGTCTCGAGGAGGGTGGGCCCACGTGCTGGTCGCCGGGTTCCCGGCCGGGAGTTTCCAGACCAACTGCTTCGTGATCGCCCCGGACGAGGGCGGTCCGTGCGTGGTCGTCGACCCGGGGCAGGACGCCGAGGAGCCGCTGCGCGCGGTGCTGGCGGAACGGCGGTTGACGCCGGTCGCGGTGCTGCTGACCCACGGGCACCTCGACCACATGTGGTCGGTCACGCCGGTGTGCGACGGCGACGACGTCCCGGCCTACATCCACCCCGAGGACCGCTCCATGCTCGCCGACCCCCTCGCCGGGGTGGGCCCGATGGGCGCGCAGCTGGCCGCGATGTACCCGGGCCTGGAGTTCCGGGAGCCGAAGCGGGTGGAGACCCTCGCCGACGGCGCCACGCTGGACCTCGCCGGCGTCTCGCTCACGGTCGACCACACCCCCGGCCACACCCGCGGTTCGGTGATCTTCCGCAGCGCCACCGAGGACGGCGCACCGTTCGTCCTGGCGGGCGACACCCTGTTCCAGGGCAGCATTGGGCGGACCGACCTCCCCGGCGGCTCGCTCGAGGAGATGATGACGAGCCTGCGCACGAAGCTCCTCACGCTGCCCGACGAGACGGCGGTCCTGCCCGGGCACGGGCAGCCGACCACGATCGGCGACGAGCGCCACACCAACCCGTTCCTGCAGGGGCCGCAGAACGCGCCCGGCCGGAACCTCTAGAGGGAACACCCCATGGCCGAGATCCCGCCCGGCGGCTTCGCCGCGCCCAAGGGCATCCCCGAGTACGTCGGGCCCGACTTCGTCGCCGTGCGCGACACCCTCGTCCGCGAGGCCGACCGCGCCGGCTACGCCCACCTCGAGCTGCCCGTCTTCGAGGACACCGCGCTGTACGCCCGCGGGGTCGGCGAGTCGACCGACGTGGTGTCCAAGGAGATGTACTCCTTCGCCGACCGCGGTGGCCGCAGCGTCACCCTGCGCCCCGAGGGCACCGCGGGTGTGGTCCGCAGCGTCATCGAGCACGGCCTCGACCGCGGCACCCTGCCGGTCAAGCTGCGCTACGCCGGGCCGTTCTTCCGCTACGAGCGCCCGCAGGCGGGCCGCTACCGCCAGTTGCAGCAGGTCGGGGTCGAGGCGATCGGGGTGGACGACCCGGCGCTCGACGCCGAGGTGCTCGCCGTCGCCGACGCCGGCTTCCGCGCGCTCGGCCTGACCGGCTACCGGCTCGAGCTCACCTCGCTGGGGGACGCCGAGACCCGGCCGGCCTACCGCGCCGAGCTGCAGGCCTTCCTGGAGAAGTGCGACCTCGACGAGGCGACCCGCGAGCGGGCCCGCATCAACCCGCTGCGCGTGCTCGACGACAAGCGCCCCGAGGTCCGCGAGCAGCTCGCGGACGCGCCGCTCATGGTCGACCACCTCTCCGACGCCGCGGCCGCGCACCACGCGAAGGTGAAGCAGTACCTCGACCAGCTCGGGGTCGCCTACGTCGAGAACCCCCGCATGGTCCGCGGGCTGGACTACTACACGAAGACGACCTTCGAGTTCGTCCACGACGGCCTCGGCTCGCAGTCCGGCATCGGGGGCGGCGGCCGGTACGACGGGCTGATGGCCGAGCTCGGCGGGCAGGCGCTCTCCGGGGTCGGCTTCGGCCTCGGGGTCGACCGCACGCTGCTCGCCTGCCAGGCGGAGGGGCTCGAGGTGGCCCCGGCCCGCCGGGTCGAGGTGTTCGGGGTGCCGCTGGGCGAGGCCGCCCGCGACCACCTGGTCGGCCTTCTCGGGCAGCTGCGCCGCGCCGGGATCCGCTCCGACCTCGCCTACGGCGGGCGCGGCCTCAAGGGCGCGATGAAGGCCGCCGACCGGTCGGGCGCCCGCTACGCCCTCGTGCTCGGCGACCGGGACCTCGAGGCCGGCACGATCGGACTCAAGGACCTGGGCGACGGCACCCAGTCCGAGGTCGCGCTGGCCGACGCCGCGGCCGCGGTCGACCGGGCGCTGCACGGCTGACCGGCACGCCCCCGGCGGGCGGGCCCGTCAGCCGCGCGGACCGGGCGTCGGGATGGGGCGGGTGAGGTCGGCGTCCGCGGTGACGGTGGGCATCGCCCCCGTCGGAGCGGCGTGCCGTCCGGGCGTGACGCGCAGCGGGACGCGACCGGAGCCCGTCGTCGTGACGCCGGGGCTGCGGCCGGACCGCTCGACGGCCTCGCGGGCGGCCTTCTCCGTGGCGGCGGCCAGCGTGCGCGCCATGATCCGCCGGGCGAGCAGCACGCAGAGGTGGCACAGGGCGACGTAGGCGAGGAACTTCACGACGTCCTCGGCGTGGCCGAGCGCGGACGCGATCGCCGGGTGGTCCTCCTCGAACAGCGACTCGAGCACGTCGCCGCCGAGGGAGCCGCCGAGCAGGGCGAGCCCGGCGAGGAAGGTGAGCCCGAGCCGCTCGGCGAGCAGCGGCCGGAACGCCCACGCGATCAGCACCAGGCCGAGCAGGGCGTAGGCGGCCAGGCCGACGTCCTCGGGGATGCCCGCGCCGGGCAGGACCGCGTCGTGGACCATCATCATGTCGTCGAAGCCGAGGAAGACGCAGAGCACGGCGACCGCGAGCCCGGCGCGCAGGGCGGGCGAGGCGGCGCCGGCGTCGCCGGTGGAGCGCGCCCAGGCGCGCGACACCACGAGCGACCCGAGCGCGATGCCCGCGCAGACCATCAGCGCGCTGGAGAACATGATGGTGAACAGACCCGAGTACTCGGAGTCCTCGGGGAACCGGTCCTGCAGCACGATCGTCAGGTCGTGTCCCGTGCCGCCGTAGACCGCCAGGGCGAGCCCGAGCACGATCCCGACCGGCAGCACCGTCCGCAGCAGCATCCGTCCGGCCTCGGCCAGGTCGGAGCGATCCGCCGGCACCGGCCCTGCGGGGTGCGTCATGGTCGAGCCTCCGTCCCGCCCGGGGCCGCGCTCGCAGGCTGAACGTGCCCCGTCATGATCACGACGATCAGGTGAACGTGAGGATAACGAGCGCAGTGGAACAGGAGTTATCGCCCTCATGCTCAGCATCTGCTCAGAACCCTCGATCGGTACCCGCGGGTAACGGAGCGTCTGGGGCACGCTGACCGGCGACGGCCGGTAGGGGAGGAGCCACCATGGCGGTGACCGGGACGGGTGACGAGGGCGTCATCCTGGACGACCCGATGCGCACGAAGGGGACCGCGTTCACCGCCGAGGAGCGGGCCGAGCACGGGCTGCGGGGCCTGCTGCCCTACGCGGTGACGACCCTGGAGGAGCAGGTGCGCCGCTGCTGGGGCGAGGTCGACCGGCAGGCCACCGACCTCCAGCGCTACGTCTACCTCCGCTCCCTGCAGGACCGCAACGAGCACCTCTTCTACTCCGTGCTGGCCGCCGACGTGCCCACGGCGCTCCCGCTGGTCTACACCCCGACCGTCGCCGAGGGCTGCAAGCGCTTCTCCGAGCTGTGGCGGCGGCCCCGCGGGCTCTACCTCGCCTGGCCCGACCGCGAGAACCTGCGCGAGATGCTGCGCAACCGGCCGCACGCCGAGGTCGACGTCATCGTCGTGACCGACGGGCAGCGGATCCTCGGGATCGGGGACCAGGGCGTCGGCGGCATGGGCATCCCGGTCGGCAAGCTCTCGCTCTACACGTTGATCGGCGGGATCGACCCGGCGCGCACGCTGCCGATCCTGCTCGACGTCGGCACCGACAACGCCGACCTGCTCGACGACCCGTTCTACCTCGGCTGGCGCCACCGCCGGATCGACGACGAGGACTACTTCGCGTTCGTCGAGGACTTCGTCGCCGCCGTCGAGGCCGAGCTCCCGGACGTGCTGCTGCAGTGGGAGGACTTCGCCACGCCGCACGCCGCGCCGATCCTCGCCCGCTACCGCGACCGGCTGCTCACGTTCAACGACGACATCCAGGGCACCGCCGCCGTCGCGCTCGGCGCCCTGCAGGGGGCCGCCGAGGTCGCGGGCACCCGCCTGGCCGAGCAGCAGGTCGTCATGCTCGGCGCCGGGTCGGCCGGCATCGGGGTGATGGAGATGGTCCGCCAGGAGATGGTCGACCAGGGACTCTCCGAGGACGAGGCCCGCGCCCGCTGCTGGGTGGTCGACGTCCGCGGGCTGCTGACCACGGACCGGGACGACCTCTCCGACGACCAGCGCGCGTTCGCCCACGACCCCGCGGACGTCGCCGACTGGGGCGTCGAGGGGCTGCCGGGCCTCGCCGACGTCGTCGAGCACGTGACCGTCGGGGTGCTCCTCGGCCTGTCGACCGCGCAGGGCGCCTTCACCGAGGACATCGTGACGACGATGGCGGCGAAGGTGGACCGGCCCGTGGTCTTCCCGCTGTCCAACCCGACCGCGAACGCCGAGGCCCGACCCGCCGACCTGGACGACTGGACCGACGGGCGGGCGCTCATCGCCACCGGCTCGCCGTTCCCGCCGCTGGCCCGCGAGCACGGCGACGACGTCCCGGTCGCGCAGTGCAACAACGTCTACATCTTCCCGGCGGTGGGGCTCGCAGTGACCGCAGCGCGGGCCACGCGGGTCACCGACGCGATGATGCGGGCGGCCGCCCGGGCGTTGGGCAACGCCTCGCCGGCGCTGCGGGACCCGCACGCCCCCCTGCTGCCGGCGTGGGCGGACGTCCGCGACGTGGCGGACGGCATCGCGCTCGCCGTGGCCCGCCAGGCGGTCGCGGACGGCGTCGCCCCGCAGGCCTCCGACGATGAGCTGCGGAAGGCGATCACGGCCACCCGCTGGGACCCGGCCTACTGACGGCTCAGCGCTGGGACGCCCACCCCGCGCGGACCGAGGCCGCGCACCGGGGCCGGTCGTCGCCCGCCCCGACGCACACGGCCTCGACGAGCGCGGGGCCCTGCCGGTCGACGGCCTCCTCGGGCAGGACCCCGCTCAGGACCAGCAGGAGCAGGCCGTGCCCGGCCACCCAGATGCGGGTGGCGACCTCGACCGGGTCGTCCGCCCCCACCCGGCCGGCCTCCCGCGCACGGGCCACCGCCTCCACCAGGGGCGTGAACGACCCGTCGGCCACCTCGGGGTCGGACAGGTCGGCGGCCGCGTCGAACATGGCGCGGTAGAGCATCGGGCGCGCGAGCGCGCTGTCGGCGTAGGCGCCGCCGAGGGCGGCGAGGTCGTGCACCGGGTCGTCCGTCGGGCCCACCCCCGCCAGGCGCTCCGCGAGGTGGACGAACCCCTCCTGGCGCACCGCCGACCACAGGCCCGGCATCCCGCCGAAGTGGGTGTACACCGCCATGGTCGACGTCCCCGCGCGGGTGGCGAGCGCCCGCAGCGTCACCGGCTCCCGGCGGGCGAGCATCCCGGCGGCCTCGTCGATGAGGGCGGCGCGGACGGCGACATCGGCACGCTTCGGCACCTGGACAGGATACATAGCAGTGTTATAGGTTTCTATTCATAACACCGCTATCTCTCCCGGAGGTCCCCGTGTCCGTCACGCTGCACAACCCGCCCGGTCTCCCTGCCCCCGAGGTCTACCGCCAGGTCGCCGTGGCCACGGGGACGCGGACGGTGTACGTCGCGGGCCAGGTCGCCCGGACCGCCGACGGCACCCCGGTCGGCGCCGGTGACCTCGCCGTCCAGGTCGAGCAGGCCTACCGCAACGTGGCCACCGCGCTGGCGGGCGTCGGGGGCGACTTCTCCGACGTGGTCAAGCTGACCGTGTACGTCGTCGACTACACGCCCGAGCGCATGGGGGCCCTCGTCGAGGGGGTGATGCGGACCGGGATCACCGCGACCCCGCCGATCACGCTGATCGGGGTCACGGCGCTCGGCGAGCCGGACATGCTCGTCGAGGTCGAGGCGACCGCGGTGCTGGACTGAGGTCCAGCGGTGGGTCTCAGCCCTCGACGGCCTTCTGCTTCCGGCCCGACGGGAGACGGTCGACGATGCGTCCGAGGCGTTCGGTGGTGCCCTGCAGCGGGGCGAGGGCGTCGGCGAGGACCTTGATCTGACCGTCGAGGTCCTCGATCCGCCCGGCCACGGTGCGCAGGTCGGGCGCCACCCGGACCAGCTCGGACGCGGCGACCGACAGCGAGGAGTCCAGGGTCTGCAGCCGCGGCGGGAGCTCCGGGAACGTGGTGTCGGCGTGGTGGGCCAGCGTCTCGACGTGCTCGATGGCCGCGGTCAGCTTCTGCACCTCGGGGACGGCATCGGCCAACGCCCGGATCGCCGGGACGGCATCGGCGATCTGCTGGACCGTCGGGACGGCGTCGGCCACCGCCTGCACCGTCGGGACGGCGTCGGCGACCCGCTCGACGACGGGGACGGCGTCGGCGAGGCGTCCGATCGTGCCGGTGGCCTCCGCGAGCCGCTCGATCGACGGCACGGCCCCGGCGAGCTGCTCGATGGTGCCGACCGCGTCCGCGAGCCGCTCGACGCTCGGGACCGCCGCGGCGATGGCCTCGACCGTGCCCACGGCGTCCGCGATGCGCTCGACCGTCGGGACCGCGGCCGCGATCTGCTCGACGGTGGTGACGGCGCCGGCGATCGCGCCGATGTCGTCGGTGGCGGCGGCGATACGCCGCAGGTCGCCCACCGCACTCCCGAGCTGCGCCAGCGCATCCACGGCACCGGTGAGCAGGCGGATGTCGGCGGCGGCGCCCCCGAGCTGCTGCAGGGCGGGCACGGCGGCGGTGAGTTCGTGGATGTCGGCCGCGGCCCCGCCGAGCTGCTGCAGGGCAGGCACGGCGGCGGTGAGCGCGTGGATGTCGTCGGCCGCGCCGCCCAGCTGCTGGAGGGCGGGGACGGCCTCGCGCAGCGCGTGGATGTCCTCGGCGGCGCCGCCCAGCTGCTGCAGCGCGGGTACCGCGGCGGTGAGCGCGCGGATGTCCTCGGCCGCGCCGCCCAGCTGCTGCAGCGCGGGCACCGCGGCGGTGAGCGCGCGGATGTCCCCGGCGGCACCGCCGAGCTGCTGCAGCGCCGGCACGGCCTCGCGCAGCGCGTGGATGTCGTCGGCCGCGCCACCGAGCTGCTGCAGGGCGGGGACCGCCTGGGCGAGCGCGTGGATGTCCGGCGCGGCCGAGGCGAGCCGGTCGAGCGAGCGCTGCAGGTCCTGCGCCAGCGGCAGGAGCTGCTCCAGCACCGTGACCACGCGCGGCAGGGCCCGCAGGGCGTCACCGACGAGGGGCGTGACCTCGACCGACACGGTGTGCGCCGCGGAGGCCAGGCCGCGCACGATCGAGGGCCCGCGCAGGGTCAGCTCGACCGCGGTCCGCGCCGAGGCGGCGGCCAGCGCGTAGACCGTGTCGAACACCCCCGGCGTGGGAGCGGGACGGCGCGACGGCGGCGTCGACTGCGTCATCGAGGGCCCTCACTACGGCATCCGGGGGACGAGAGCCGTGAGCCTAGAGGGTCACGGCCCCCGTCGTCCTGATCAACGACCCGGCGAGGCGAGGCGACCCCCCAGCTCGAGGAGTCGGTGCGGCGCCTTCTGGGCGAGCTTGAGGAACGCCTCCCCGGCCCGCGCCCGGGCGAGCGAGCCGTGCCCGAACTTCCGGGAGAGGCCGGCGTGGTCCCCGGGCAGCAGGTGGTGCTGGGGCGTCTGGGAGGCGTCGGTCGCGAGGGTGCGGCCGATGACCATCCGCTGGATCTCGCTGGTGCCCTCGAAGATCGTGTAGAGCTTCGCGTCGCGGTACCACTTCTCCACGGGCAGGTCGCTGACGTAGCCCCAACCGCCGCAGGTCTGGATGGCCTGCTCGGCGGCACGAACCGCGACCTCCGAGGCCTTGAGCTTCGACATCGAGCCCTCTCCGCAGTGGAAGGGGATCCCGTTGGCGGCCATCCAGGAGGCGCGCCAGGCCAGCAGGCGGGCGGCGTCGATGTCGGCCGCGAGGTCGGCCAGCGGGAACGCGACGCCCTGGTTCTCGATGATCGGCGCTCCGAAGGCCTCCCGGCGTGAGGCGTAGTCGCACGCGTACTCGAAGGAGGCCCGCGCGACGCCGAGCGCCATGGCGGCCACCATCGGCCGGGTCTGCTCGAACGCGCCCAGGGCCGCGGAGCGGGTGTGGTCGCCGCGGCGGGCCTTGTCCAGCTTGTGCTCGAGCTTGTCGATCCCGCCCAGCAGCTGGTCACCGGGGATGCGGCAGTCGGTGAACGAGAGCTCCGCCGTGTGCGAGGCGCGGTGGCCGAGCTTGTCCAGGCGGCGCACCTGGTCCATGCCGGGGGTGCCCTTCGGCACCAGGAACATGGCCTGGCCGCGGGTGCCGAGGTCGGGGTCGACGACGGCGTTCACCACGGTCACGTCGGCGATCCCGCCGTTGCCGATCCAGATCTTGGTGCCGTTCAGCACCCAGTCGTCGCCGTCCCGGACCGCGCGCGTCTGCAGGTTCGACACGTCGCTGCCGCCCTGCGGCTCGCTCACCGCCAGGGCGGCGAGCTTGATGTCGCCCGGCGTCCCGAACATCTCCGGGGCCCACGTGGCGATCTGCTCGGGGGTGCCCGCCTGGTTCAGCGCGGAGAGGGCGAGGGCCGGCAGGACGACGGTGAGCCCGATCCCCGCGCAGCCCCAGAAGATCTCCTCGAGGAACAGCGGCAGGGACAGCCCGGTGGGGTCGGCGATCAGGTCCGCGTAGAACAGGGCGTTGTAGAACCCCTCGCGCGCGGCCGCGTCGACGATGTCCCAGGGACACTCCTGCAACTCGTCGTACTTCGGCGCGGCCGGTCGGATGACCTCCTCGGCGAAGGTGTGGGCGCGGCGAACCAGCTCGTGGTGCGCCGGGGTGAGCTCGAGGGTGAACGCCATGGCACGGGCCTCCTGATCCGGATGTGATCTGCAGTACCGCGTACCGGCGGTACCGAAACCACGCCGAATGATCGAACTTGCGTTCGATCCGAACACGTGTTCGACTGTTGGTCATGCGGTGGGCGGGTCAGCAGCTGGACGACGACGGGACGCTGCCGGGGATGCCGGCGCTCAAGGGCCTCGTGCGCAGCGTGCGGACGCCCGAGTTCGCGGGGATCACGTTCCACGAGGTGCGGGCCCGGTCGGTGCTCAACCGCGTGCCCGGCGGCTCGCCGATGCCGTTCGCCTGGACGGTCAACCCGTACCGCGGGTGTTCCCACGCGTGCACCTACTGCACCGTGGGCTCGACGCCGGTGCTGCGGGCCGACGGCGGGTCGGTGCCGATGGCCGACCTGCGCGAGGGCGACGCGGTCGTGGGCACCGTCGTCGAGGGCGGCGTCCGGCGACTGGTGCGCACCCACGTGCTCGCGCACTGGTCGAGCCGACGGGCCGTGGTGCGGGTGCGCCTGGCCGACGGCACCGAGGTGGTGGTCGGCGCCGACCACCGGCTGCTGGCGCGGACGGGCTGGCGGCACGTGTCGCGGGCCGGGGCGGACGGCCACGGCGGGACCTGGATGGTGCCCGGCGACGCCCTGGTCGGGGCCGAGACCCTTCCGGCGCCCGGCCTCGCGGGGGTGCGCGACGTGCTCGACGAGTCCCGCGGCGCCGACCGCACGGTGGTCGCCGTCGACGCGGTGGGGGAGGAGGAGGTCTTCGACGTCACCACGACGACGGGTGACTACGTGGCCGTCGGGCTGGTCCACCACAACTGCTTCGCCCGCAACACCCACACCTACCTGGACCTCGACGCCGGCGACGACTTCGACCGGCAGGTCGTGGTCAAGCTGAACGCCCCGGAGGTGCTGGCCTGCGAGGTGCGATCGCCGCGCTGGACCCGCGAGCACGTCGCGATGGGGACGAACACCGACCCCTACCAGCGCGCGGAGGGCCGGTACCGCCTGATGCCGGGGATCATCCGGGCGCTGGGCTCGTCGGGGACCCCGCTGTCGATCCTGACGAAGGGCACCCTGCTCGCCCGCGACCTCCCGGAGATCACCGCGGCGGGACGGGACGTGCCCGTGGGCGTCGGGGTGTCGCTGGCCATGCTCGACCCCGACCTGCACCGCTCCGTCGAGCCCGGGACGCCGACGCCGCGCGCGCGGCTCGACCTGGTCCGGCGGATCACCGACGCCGGGCTCCCGGTGGGGGTGTTCGTCGCGCCGGTCCTGCCGGGGCTGACCGATTCGGACGAGGCCCTCGACGCGCTGCTCGGCGAGATCGCGGCGGCCGGGGCGAGCGGGGCGTCCGTGCTCGCGCTGCACCTGCGCCCCGGCACCCGCGAGTGGTTCCATGGCTGGCTCGCCCGGGAGCACCCGGATCTCCTGGAGCGCTACGCGGGCCTCTACCGCCGTGGCGCCTACGTGCAGCAGGCGTACCGCACCGACCTCGCCCGGCGGGTGGGCGTGCTACTGCGCCGACACGGGCTCGACGGCGGTGGGCACCACATGGGCGGCCGACTGGACGGCGGCAAGGGCGCGCAGCCCGACAACCCGGAGCCCTGGCCGGACGGGGCGCTGCCTCGGGTCCCGGCGGCGGTCGTGCAAGAGACGCCGCCGGAGCAGCTCTCCCTGCTGTGAGCGCCGCGACCACTACGACCACAACGCGGTCTACCTCCCGAACGCAGACAGGGGGGTCGTCGGGCGAGGAGCATCCCGGATCGCGGAGGGGAGTATCCCCGGAACGCCTGCGGGCGCCTCGTCAACACGACAGCTCCGACGCTGTCCGGGGCGCCCGGCGCCGGCTCCACCACGGGTCCGGCGGCGGGAGAGACCTCCGGTGAGCACGTGCTGCGTCGTCACCGGAGGAGCCATGTCCCCCACTGCACCTGTCCCTGCGCCCGTCGGCGGTGAGCCGTTCTCGGTGTGGGCCCTGACCATCGCCGGGTTGGCGGTGATCTTCGCCGTCGACCTGTGGGCCGGGCGCCGGGCCCGTGAGGTGACGATGCGCGACGCAGCCCGCGGGGTCGGCATCTACGTCGGCCTCGCGGTCGTCTTCGCCGCGGGGGTCTTCTGGTTCGGCGGCCGCGAGCAGGGCACCGCCTTCGTCGCGGGGTACGTCACGGAGTACTCGCTGTCGGTGGACAACCTGTTCGTGTTCCTGCTGATCATGACCGCGTTCGCGGTGCCGAAGGCGTTCCAGCACCGGGTCCTGCTGGTCGGGATCCTGATCGCGCTGGTCATGCGCGGCGGGTTCATCCTCGCCGGTGCCGCGGTGATCGAACGGTTCTCCTGGGTGTTCTACCTCTTCGGCGCGTTCCTGGTGATCACCGCGGTCAAGGTGTGCTTCGAGGGCTCCGACGACGGCCAGGAGGAGTACCGGGAGAACATCCTGCTCCGCGCCGTGCGGCGAGTGGTGCCGGTCACCGAGGACTACCGCGGCGCCAGGCTCACCGTGCGCGAGGCGGGACGGCGGATGATCACCCCGATGCTGATGGTGATGATCGCCATCGGGCTGACCGACCTGCTGTTCGCCCTGGACTCCATCCCGGCGATCTTCGGGCTCACCAAGGACCCCTACATCGTCTTCACCGCCAACGCCTTCGCCCTGCTCGGGCTGCGGCAGTTGTACTTCCTGCTCGGCGGGCTGCTCTCGCGCCTGGTGTACCTGCAGTACGGGCTCGGGGTGATCCTCGCGTTCATCGGGGTCAAGCTGGTGCTCGAGGCCCTGCACACCAACACGCTGCCCTTCGTCAACGGCGGCCGGCCGCTGCCGGTGCCGCTGATCGGCATCGAGCTGTCGCTGGGCGTGATCATCGGCGTCCTCGCCGTCACCACCATCGCCAGCCTCCTGCGCACCCGAGGTCGCTCCACCGAGGTGGAGCAGGAGCGCGAGGCGGTGCCGTCGGGGCGCTGAGCCCGCGCCGACCCGCTCCGCGAGGGTGACGCCAGGCAGGGCCGGCGGCCCGTCGGGATGCCTCATGTCGCCCTCGCGGCGAGCCGGGTCGGCGCTCTTCACGCGAGGGTGACGCCAGACAGGGCCGGCGGCCCGTCGGGATGCCTCATGTCGCCCTCGCGGCGAGGGCGGGCGGCGAGGGCGGGCGGCGAGGGCGGGCGGCGCACGACGAGCGGCGGCTCTCAGGGCGTCGCCGCCAGCAGACCCCGCACCCGGGCGCGCTCGGCGTCCAGGAACGACCCGAAGGCCGGACCCGACAGCGGGGCGTCGGTCCAGCCGTTCCGGGCGACGGCGGCCCGCCACGCGGCGGTCGAGCGCACGCCCTCGGCGAGCGTGATGAGCCGGTCGAGGTCGGCGGGGGCGAGGTCGGGCGGGGCGAGCAGGCCGCGCCAGTTCTCGAACACGACGTCCACCCCAGCCTCGCGCAGCGTGGGGGCGTCCACGCGGGGGGAGCGGGCGGCCGACGAGACGGCCAGCGTGCGCACGGTGCCGAGGTCGACCTGCGGGGCCGTCTCGCCGAGCCCGGTCACCGCGGCCGCCACGTCGCCCCGCAGGACCGCCGGGAGGAGCGCGTCGCCCGGCAGCGCCGCGTAGCGGACGGCCGCGGCGGGGATGCCGGCGGCCGCGGCGAGCTGGGTCGTCACCAGCCAGTCCGGGCCGCCCCGGGCGGAGATCCCGCCGACGACGACGCGGGACGGGTCGGCCCGCCACGCCGCCACGAGGTCGGCCAGCGACCGGTAGGGCGACCCGGCGGGGACGGCGACGAGCTCCGGTTCGGTGATCAGCCGCGCGACCGGCGTGGCGCTCAACCCGCCCGGACCACGACCGTCGTCGGGAACGGCCCCGAGCAGGCCGAGCCCCATGACCATCAGCAGATCCGGCCGCGTGCGCTCCGCGGCCAGGCGCGCGAGCGCCGCCCGACCGCCGTCCCCGGGCACGACGACGACGGCGGGCCCCGGCTCGCCCTCCTGCTCGGCGAGGGCCGCGGCGACGGTGCGCGCGGTGAGGTCGTAGCCGCCGCCGACCTCGGTGGGCACGAGCAGGCGCAGGTCGCCGGTGCCGGTGCCGCAGCCCGCGAGGAACGCCACCAGCACGGCGAGGACCAGGCCCGCTCGTCGCACGACGATCACTGTCCCATCCGCCGCGCGTGAATCTCGCGCCGCGAGACGCCAGACTGCTCGTCGTGACCGATCCGCCCGCGACGCGCCGGTGGTCGCGGATCGGCCGGCGCACCCTCGCCGGGCAGGCGCTCGCCCTGCAGCTCGGGGTGGTCGCCCTCGTGCTCGTGGCGGTGGCGGCCGTGAGCGTCACGCAGTCGCTCGCCGCCTTCACGCGGACCGAGAGCCGGCGGGTGCTCGCCGTCGCCGAGGACGTGGCGGTCGACGGCGTCGTGCGGCAGGCGCTGGCCGCGCCCACCGTCTCGCCCCGCAACCCGGTCACGGCGGTCGCCGACGGGGCCCGCGCGGTGTCGGGGACCTCCACGGTGGTCGTCGCCGACGCGGCCCTGACCGTCGTGACCGCCACCGACCTGGCGCTCGTCGGCGCCCCGCTGCCCACCGCCGACGCCGACGGCGGCGACCCGAGCCGCGTCGCCGAGGGACGCAGCTGGACGGGCTACCTCCGGCTCACCCCGGACGGCCCGCTCGCCGTCGCGGCGCAGGTGCCGGTGCTCGCGGCCGACGGGCGGCAGCTCGGGGCGGTGGCGGTGACCAGCAACCTGCCGGGGGTCCTGCCGCGCCTCGTCGCCTCGGCCCCCGACCTGCTGACCTACCTCGGGCTCGCGACCGCGCTCGGCGTCGTGGGCTCCCTCCTGCTGGCCCGCCGCGTGAAGCGCCAGACGCTCGGGCTGGAGCCGCGGGAGATCACCGCCCTCGTGCAGCAGCGCGAGGCGATGCTGCTCGGCATCCGCGAGGGGGTGCTCGGTGTCGACGCGGACGGTCGGGTCGTGCTGGTCAACGACACCGCGCGGCGGCTCCTCGACCTCCCGGCCCACGCGGTCGGGCGCACCCTCGCCGAGCTGGGCCTCGACCCGGACGTGCAGGCCGTGCTCACCGGACCCGACCGGGCGGAGGACGCGGTGATCCCGCGGGCCGACGCCGTCGTCGTCGCGAACCGGCGGCCCTTCCTCGTCGACGGGACGGTGCGGGGGTGGGTGACCACCCTGCGCGACCGCACCGAGCTCGCCGCCCTGCAGCGCGAGCTCGGCACGACCCGCGGCACCACGGAGACGCTGCGCGCGCAGGCGCACGAGTTCTCCAACCGGCTGCACACCATCTCCGGGCTCATCGAGATCGGCGAGTACGACGAGGTCGTGCGCTACGTCGGGACGCTGCAGGGCTCCGCGGAGGACGACGCGGCGGTGACCGGGCGCGTCGGGGACCCGTCGCTCGCGGCCCTGCTCGTCGCCAAGGCGCGTCTGGCCCGCGAGCGTGGCGTCGTGCTGGAGGTAACCGGGTCGCTGGGGCGGGTGTCCGACGACCTGTCCGCGGACCTCGTCACGGTCGTCGGCAACCTCGTCGACAACGCGCTCGACGCGCTCGTCGGGGGCACGATCACGGTGGGGCTCGCCGACCCGGCCGGCGACGTCCACGTCGAGGTCCGCGACACCGGCCCCGGGGTCACCACCGACCCGCCGGACGCGGTGTTCGGCCGGGGGGTGTCGACCAAGGGCGACGGGAGGGGGATCGGCCTGGCCCTCGTCCGCGCGGTCTGCGTGCGCCGCGGGGGCGAGGTCGCGGTCTCCTCGCGGCCGGGGGAGGGTGCGGTGTTCACGGCACGACTGCCGAGGGAGAGGACAGCGGATGGCCGGCCGGTCGGCGTCGGGCGGTGACCTCACCGAGGCCCTGCGCGTCCTGGTCGTCGACGACGACTTCATGGTGGCGAAGGTCCACGGCGGCTTCGTCGCGCGCACGCCGGGCTTCAGCCCGGTCGGGGTGGCCCACTCGGGGGCGGAGGCGCTGACCCGGGCGGAGGAGCTACGGCCGGACCTCGTCCTGCTCGACCTCTACCTGCCCGACCGCAGCGGTCTCGACGTCCTCGCCGACCTGCGGGCGGCGCTGCCGGAGGTCGACGTCCTCATGGTGACCGCGGCCCGCGACGCCGAGACGGTGCGGGCGGCGGTCCGGGGCGGGGTGGTGCACTACCTGATCAAGCCGTTCGGCTTCGAGGACCTGCGCGACCGGCTCCTGCAGTACGCGGCCTCCCGGCGGGCGCTGCCGGCGGAGCAGGAGGCCGACCAGTCGGCGGTCGACCAGCTCTTCGGCGGCGGGCCCCGACCCGCACCGGCCGCGCCGACCCCGGGGACGCGGACGGGCCCCCGGGCGTCGTTGCCCAAGGGCCTGTCGGGGGAGACCGCGGACCTGGTCGCGGCGGCGCTGCGGGACGCCGACGGCGACCTGTCGGCCGCCGAGACCGCGGAGCGGGTCGGCATCTCGCGGGTGAGCGCCCGGCGCTACCTGGAGTACTTCACCGACGCCGGGCGGGCCGAGGTGCGGTTGCGCTACGGCACCGCGGGCCGGCCCGAACGCCGCTACCGGGCGCTCTGAGGCTCAGGCCAGGAACGGGATCGCCCCGACCAGCACGCCGACCACGAGCATCGCGAGCGAGGCGAGACCGGCCATCCACAGCGCCTTGCGGTGGTGGTCGCCCAGGTCGACCTTCGCCAGCGCGACCAGCAGGAGGATCGCCGGCACCAGCGGGCTCTGCATGTGCACCGGCTGCCCGACGATCGACGCGCGGGCCATCTCGGCGGGGGAGATGCCGTAGTTCGCGGCGGTCTCGGCGAGGACCGGCAGCACGCCGAAGTAGAAGGCGTCGTTGGACATCAGGAACGTCAGCGGCATCGAGATGAGCGCGGTGACCACGCCCATGAACGGCCCGAACGAGGCCGGGATGACCGACACCATCCAGCGCGCCATCGCGTCGACCATGCCGGTGCCGTCGAGGACGCCGATCAGCACCGCGGCCGCGAGGACCATCGAGACGACCGCGACGACGCTGCTCGCGTGCGCCTTCAGCTCCGCGGCCTGCTCCTCGACCGTCCGGAAGTTCACGACGAGCGCGATCCCGCAGCCGATCATGAACAGCACGGCGATCGGCAGCACGTCGAGGATCAGCAGCCCGAGCATGGCCACGGTGAGCGCGGCGTTGAACCAGTAGAGGCGCGGGCGCAGCGTGGGACGGTTCGGGTCGAGCGCACCCTCGAGCCCCTGACCCTCGTCGCCCCCGCCGGTCCCCACGGCCGGGGTGCCGGACGGCGGCGTGAGGACGGTGGTGCCGGTGGACCCGCCGACGACGACCCGCTCGGCCCCGACCGACGCCCGCACCTCGGCGAAGGCGTCCGCACCCAGTCGCGTCCGTTCGCGACGACCCAGCACGTAGGCGAGCACGATCACCGTGGCGATGCCGCCCAGCAGCGAGGGGATCATCGGCACGAAGACCTCGGACGGCGAGATCTTCAGGGCGCTGGCGGCGCGGGCGGTCGGGCCGCCCCACGGGACGATGTTCATGACGCCGTTCGCCACGCCGGCGACCGCGGTGAGCACGACGGGGGAGAGTCCGAGCCGCCGGTAGACCGGGAGCATCGCGGCCACCGTGATGATGAAGGTGGTGGACCCGTCGCCGTCCAGCGAGACGACCGCGGCCAGCACCGCGGTGCCGACGACGACCTTCGCGGGGTCGTCGCCCACCACCCGCAGGATGCCGCGCACGATCGGGTCGAAGAGCCCGACGTCGATCATCGTCCCGAAGTAGATGATCGCGAACATGAGCAGCGCGGCCGTCGGCGCGAGGTCCTTCACCGAGTCGATGACCATGTCGCCCAGGCCGAGCCCGGCGCCGGCGAAGAGCCCGAAGATCGTCGGCACCAGCACGAGCGCGACGACCGGGGTGAGCTTCTTCGTCATGATCAGGGTCATGAAGACCCCGATCATGGCGAAGCCGAGGATGACGAGCACGGGGTTCCTCCTGGGGATCGACGGCGATCGCTCCGGCGTGACGCCGATGACACTGCGGCGCGACCCGGCGTGAGGTCGACGTTGGGAAACCGAACCGCGTAGTGGTCGTAGTGGTCGCGGTCGCGACCGTTCTGGTCACGGCCGGGATCGGCGAGGCTCCACGCCGTGCGACGACGCGTCCCCCCGTGGTTCCTGGGCCTGCTGGTCTGCGTGCTCGCGACCCAGACCGCGCTCAACCTCGCGCGTCCGCTCGTCTCCTACCGCGCGATCGGGCTCGGGGCCGACGCGACCGCCGTCGGGATCGTCACCGCCGCCTACGCGCTGCTGCCGATCGTGGTGGCGGTCCCGCTGGGCCGCGCGACCGACCGGCTCGGCCGCTCCGCCGAGGTCCTCCTGCTCGGCGTCGTCCTCCTCGGCGCGGCGCCGCTGCTGCTCGCGGCCGCGGACGCGCTGTGGTCGGTCGGGCTGGCCTCCACCACGCTCGGCTTCGGCCACCTCGCCTTCATGATCGCCGCGCAGGGCCTCGTCGCGGCCCGCAGCCCGTCCGGCGACCTGGACCGCGCCTTCGGCGTGTTCACCGCGGTCACGTCCGCGGGCCAGCTCGTCGGCCCGCTGCTCGCGGGCGCCCTGCTCGGTGACGCGAGCGGCGCCGCCCTGCTGCCGGCGAGCCGCACCGCGCTGCTCGTGGCGGGGGCGTGCGTGCTCCCGGCCCTGCCGGTCGCGCTCGTGATGGCCTGGCGCCGGTTGCGGCGGGCCGTCCCGGTTCCCGACGCCGGGTCGGAGCCGGCCGGCGGGCGCACCGGCATCCCCGCGCTCCTGCGCCGCCCGGGGATGCGGCCGGGGCTGCTCGTCAGCCTCGCCCTGCTGGCCACCGTCGACCTCGTCACCGCCTACCTGCCGCTGCTCGCCGAGGAGCGCGGGATCGCCCCCTCGGTGGTCGGCGTGCTGCTCGGAGCGCGGGCCGGCGCCTCCCTGGCGTCCCGCCTGCTCCTGGGCCGGCTCGCCGCCCGGTGGGCGCGGTCCACGCTCGTCGTCGCGAGCGCGGCCGGCTCGGCGGTGGCGCTCGTCGTCGCGGCCTGGCCCGGCGCGGGCGTGCCGGTCATGGCGCTCGCCCTGCCGCTGTGCGGGTTCTTCCTCGGGATCGGCCAGCCGCTGACGATGACGTTGACCGTGCGCTCAGCCCCGGCGTCGGCCCGGTCGACCGCACTCGCCCTCCGCCTGCTCGCCCACCGGGTGGGGCAGGTGGCGGTCCCGGCCGGGGCGGGTCTCGTCGCCGGGGCGGCCGGTGCGGCGGGGGCGCTGTGGCTGGCGGGCGGCCTGCTCGCCGGGTCGGCGGCGGCCGCCGCCGACGCGACGCGGCGGGGCGCCTTCGACGACGGGTGAGCGTGCCGGGGTACTCCGCCGTCATGGACCTCGACCAGGCACGCCGCTACCTGCGCGACCACCACCACGCCGTGCTCGCCACGACCCGATCCGACGGTGCGCCGCAGCTCTCACCCGTCGTCGTCGGGATCGACGACGGGGGCGCGGCGGTGATCAGCACCCGCGAGACCGCGATGAAGGCGAAGAACCTGCGCCGGACCCCGCGGGCGTGGGTCTGCGTGTTCCCGGACGGGTTCTTCGGGGAGTGGGCGCAGGTCGAGGGCGACGTCGAGATCGTCGACCTGCCCGCGGCCCACGAACCGCTGCGCGCGCTCTACCGGCAGGTCACCGGGGGCGAGCACGACGACTGGGCGGAGTTCGACGAGGCGATGCGGCGCGAGCGGCGGGTGGCCGTGCGGATCCACCTCGACCGGGCGGGGCCGAGCGTGAGCGGCTAGATAGCCTGGGAGCCTCCCACCCGACGCGACCAGGAGATTCACCGCAGATGATGCGCACGCACCCCGCCGGCACGCTGCGCGCCGAGCACGTCGGCGCCACCGTCACCCTCGCCGGATGGGTGGCCCGTCGCCGGGATCACGGCGGCGTGGTGTTCATCGACCTGCGCGACGCCTCCGGGGTCGTCCAGGTCGTGTTCCGCTCCGGCGAGGTCGCCGAGGCCAGCCACCGGCTCCGAGCTGAGTACTGCGTGCAGGTCGTCGGCGCCGTGGAGGCGCGCCCGGCGGGCAGCGAGAACGCCGACCTCGCCACCGGCGCCGTCGAGATCAGCGCGACCGAGCTGACCGTGCTCTCCGAGTCCGCGCCGCTGCCGTTCCAGATGGACGAGACGCCCGGCGAGGACGTGCGGCTGCGCTACCGGTACCTCGACCTGCGCCGCGAGGGCCCGGCGCACGCGATCCGGATGCGCTCGCGCGCCAACAAGATCGCCCGCGACGTGCTCTCCGACCGGGACTTCGTCGAGGTCGAGACCCCGACGCTCACCCGGTCGACCCCGGAGGGCGCCCGCGACTTCCTCGTGCCGGCCCGCCTGCGCCCCGGCAGCTGGTATGCCCTGCCGCAGTCGCCGCAGCTGTTCAAGCAGCTGCTGCAGGTCGGCGGCCTGGAGCGGTACTTCCAGATCGCCCGCTGCTACCGCGACGAGGACTTCCGCGCCGACCGGCAGCCCGAGTTCACCCAGCTCGACATCGAGGCGAGCTTCGTCGACCAGGACGACGTCATCGCCCTGGGCGAGGCGATCATCGGGGCCCTGTGGTCGGAGCTCGCCGGCTACGAGCTCCCGTCGCCGGTGCCGCGGATGACCTACGCCGACGCCATGGCCCGCTACGGGTCGGACAAGCCCGACCTGCGGTTCGGCATCGAGCTCACCGAACTCACCGAGTACTTCGCGGAGACCCCGTTCCGGGTCTTCCGGGCGCCCTACGTCGGCGCGATCGTCATGCCCGGCGGCGCGGCCCAGGCCCGCCGCACGTTCGACGGCTGGCAGGAGTGGGCCAAGCAGCGCGGCGCGCGCGGCCTCGCCTACGTGCTCGTCGGCGACGACGGCGAGGTCGGCATGGGCGGACCCGTCGCGAAGAACCTCTCCGACGCCGAGCGCGAGGGCCTGGCCAAGGCGGTCGGCGCGAACCCGGGCGACTGCATCTTCTTCGCCGCCGGCCCCCGCTCGTCGTCGCGGGCGCTGCTCGGCGCCGCGCGCGGGGAGATCGCCCGCCGCCAGGAGCTGATCGAGCCGGGCACGTGGTCGTTCGTGTGGATCGTCGACGCCCCGCTGTTCGAGGCGGCCGACGAGGCCACGGCGGCCGGCGACGTGGCGGTCGGGTCGGGCCAGTGGACCGCGGTGCACCACGCCTTCACCTCGCCGACGCCGGAGTGGATCGACCGGTTCGAGTCCGACCCGGCGAACGCGCTGGCCTACGCCTAC
The DNA here is from genome assembly GCF_050955885.1 of Actinomycetospora sp. CA-084318. NCBI lineage: Bacteria > Bacillati > Actinomycetota > Actinomycetes > Pseudonocardiales > Pseudonocardiaceae > Actinomycetospora > Actinomycetospora sp. CA-084318. Next base: position 3,787,244 of record NZ_CP192098.1, on the reverse strand, counting down.
GACCTCGTCTGCAACGGCAACGAGATCGGCGGCGGGTCCATCCGTATCCACCGCCAGGACGTCCAGGAGCGGGTGTTCGCGCTCATGGGGCTGTCGGCGGAGGAGCAGCGGGAGAAGTTCGGCTTCCTGCTCGACGCGTTCTCGTTCGGCCCGCCCCCGCACGGCGGGATCGCGTTCGGCTGGGACCGGATCTGCGCGCTGCTCGCGGGCGTCGACTCGATCCGCGACGTCATCGCGTTCCCCAAGACCGGCGGCGGGTACGACCCGCTGACCGCCGCGCCCGCGCCCATCACGGCGCTGCAGCGCAAGGAGGCGGGCGTGGACGCCAAGCCCGCTCCCGCGAACCCGGTCAAGCCGCCGGAGCGGCCGGTGGACGACCCGGGGACCGAGCCGTCCTGACGTCGGGTCGGGCCCCGTCCAGCCGTTCGGTTGCGCGCCGTCGCTCTCACAATCGGTGACGCCGCGCAACCGAATCGTGGTCCTCGGTACACGGACGTGCATCGATTCCGAAGGGCTCAGGTTCGGGTTACTCGCGAGTAGTAGACGTCGCGGACGGTAGGCTCCATCGTCTGATGACCCCGCTCACGGCCGATGACTCAGACACCCCCTCCGTCCTCGACGCCGCCGCCGGGCGCACCGACCGTTCGGTCGAGCGCACCGTCGAGCTGGCCGAGGAACTCCTCACCCGCCGCGCCGGCGCGCGGGTACGGCTCGCGGATGCGGAGGATCTGGGCGGCAGCACCCGCTCGCGCGTGGTGCGGGTCCGGGTCGCGCAGAACCCGTTCTCGCTTCCGCGCTCGCTCGTGGTGAAGCACTACCTCGGGGAGGCCGCCGCCTCGGCGCGGACGTCGGCGACCGAGCGTGTCGACCCGTTCCCCTACGAGGCCGCGAGCTGCCAGCTCTTCACGGCCATGCCGGCCGACGACCGGGCGACCCCGACCCTGTACGCGACCGATCCCCAGCGACGACTCCTCGTGCTCGAGGACCTCGGCCGGGGGGCGACGCTGGCCGACAAGATGCACGGCGACGACCCCAAGGCCGCCGAGCGTGCCCTGCTCGGCGCCACCCGGGCGCTCGGTCGCCTCCAGGCGGCGACGGCCGCCCGCGAGGGTGACTTCGGGGCGCTGCTGCGCCGTTCCGGGGTGAAGCACTGGCGGGACCCGCTGGCCGACGACGCCCGCTCGGCGCTCGCCGAGATCCCCGACCTGCTCGCGGGCCGCCTGCGGGTCGAGGCGGCCCCGGCGGCGGTCCAGCACGCCCGCGCGGCCGCCGGCCTGCTGGGCGGCACCCGGTACCGCGCCTTCAGCCCCTCCGAGGTCTCCCCGGAGAACTGCCTGCTCACCGGGGCGGGGGCCCGCTTCCTCGACTTCGAGTGGGGCTGCTTCCGCGACGTCGCCTTCACCGCCTCGTCGGTGCGGCTGCCGTTCCCCGGGTGGGCCGCGCCCTACGCGCTGCCGACCGGGATGGCCGAGGCGATGACCGCGTCGTGGCAGTCCGAGGTCGCGGGCGTCTGGCCGGAGCTGGCCGACCCCGCCGTCGCCGGTCCCCGCCACCTCGCCGCGACCACGCTGTGGGTCTGGGTGTGCACCCGGTCGCTGCTCCCGGTGGTCGTCGGCGACGGGCGGGCTCCGGAGCAGGTCGTCGTCGGCCGCCCGCCGGAGCGCGCCGCCGCGGTGCTCTCCGGGTACTGGCAGCGCCTGGCCACGGACGCCGCCCGCCAGGACGAGCCGGCCGTGGTCGACCTCGCCGAGGCCGTCGTCGGCGCCCTCGCCCCGTTCGGCGGGAGCCGCCCGCTCCCGCCGTTCCCGGCCTTCGCCGGGCGCTGAGCCCGGGCGGCCGACCCGTCGTCAGGAGCCGATGAACCGGGCGATCCGCTCCAGGGCCTGCTCGAGCTGGGGGAGCGCGGTCGCGTACGAGCAGCGCACGTGCCCCTCGCCGGAGGGCCCGAAGACGTTGCCCGGCACCACCGCCACCTTCTCCTGCGTCAGCAGACCCTCGGCGAACGCCTCCGAGGTCATCCCGGTCGAGGCGATCGACGGGAACACGTAGAACGCGCCACCGGGGACCGGGCAGGTGAGGCCGAGCTCGTCGAGCCCCTTGGAGAACAGGCGGCGTCGACGGTCGTAGTCGGCGACCATCTCGTCGACGTCGTCCTGCGCGGTCCGCATCGCCTCGAGCGCGGCGATCTGCGACATGTGCGGGGCGCACAGCATCGTGTACTGGTGGATGCGGTGCATGAGCTGCGCGAGCGGCTCGGGGGCGCAGACGTAGCCGACCCGCCAGCCCGTCATGGCGTACGACTTCGAGAACCCGCCCAGCGTGACGGTCCGCTCGGGCGCCGCCGCGGCCACCGGGGTGTGGCTGCCGTGGTAGGTCAGCCGGTCGTAGATCTCGTCGGAGAGCAGCCAGAGGTCGTGCTCGCGGGCCAGCGCCGCGAGGGCCTCGAGGTCGGCCGCGCTCTGGGCACTGCCCGTCGGGTTCGACGGCGAGCCGAACAGGATCGCCTTCGTGTTCTCCGTGATCGCGGCGCCGATGATCGCGGGGTCGAGCCGGTAGGCGTCGCCCGGGTCGAGCGCGACCGGCACCGGGACGCCGCCCGCGAACGCCACGCAGGGCTGGTAGGCGACGTAGCACGGCTCGGGGACGATCACCTCGTCGCCCGGGTTGAGCAGTGCCCGCAGCGTGAGGTCGAGCCCTTCGGAGACGCCGCTGGTGATCAGGCACTCGTCCGCGGCGCGGTAGCGGACGCCGTAGCGGTCGGCGAGGTCGTCGACGATCGCCTCGCGCAGCTCGAGCAGCCCGCTGTTGCTGGTGTACGTCGTGGCGCCGTGCTCGAGAGCGTGGATCGCGGCCTCGCGGGCGCTCCACGGCGTCGGGAAGTCCGGCTCGCCGACCCCGAGCGAGATGACGCCCTGCATCGACTGCGCGAGGTCGAAGAACTTGCGGATCCCCGACGGCGGGATGGCCGCGACGGTGCGGGAGAACGGCTTCTGCGGGGTGCTCATCAGGGCGTCACCGACAGGCGCTGGTCGGGCTCGGGGTCGGTGAGCAGCTGGCCGTCGTCCTTGTAGCGGCGCAGCAGGAAGTGGGTGCTGGTCGCCGTGACCCGGTCGATGCCGGAGAGCTTCTGGGCGACGAAGTCGGCGACCTCCTTCATGGAGTTCCCCTCCACCTCGACCCGCAGGTCCTGCGCCCCGCTGACCAGGTGCACCGCCCGGATCTCCCGGAACCGCGCGATCCGCTCGGCCACGTCGTCGAACCCGCGTCCCCGCTCGGGCGCCACCGTGACGTCGACGAACGCCGTGACGCGCTCGTCGCCGTAGCGGTCCCAGTCGATCACCGCCTTGTAGCGCCGGATCACCCCGGACGCCTCCCACGCGGCGATGTGCTCGCGCACCGTCGCCTCGTCGATCCCGGTCAGCGTCGCGATGCGCTCGGCGCTCGCGTGCGCGTCGGACTCCAGCACGGTGAGGATCTCCCGCATGGTCCTCGACCCTAGTGGGGCCGGTCGATCATGCGTGGCTGGCGGTTGCGGGGGAGTGGCAGGCACGGCTGCCGGCCACCCCTCGTCGCAGGAGAGCGTCGGTGCCGTCACCGGACGCCAGGCACGCCGCATCGTCGGGGGTGGGCAGTAGCGTCGGGCGGGTGAGCGAGGAAGGGCTGTTCGACGTGGCGCCGCCGGAGCCCGAGCGACCCGACGTCGAGGACCTCCGTCCGGTGACGCGGGGCGTGGTCGAGGACCGACCGATGCCGTCGGGCAACGACGTGCGGCCGCCGCTCGCCGTCCGGATGCGGCCCGCCTCGCTCGACGAGGTCGTCGGCCAGGACCACCTGCTCGCCCCCGGGGCCCCGCTGCGGCGGCTCGTCGAGGGCGCCGCCCCGGCGTCGGTCCTGCTGCACGGCCCGCCCGGCACCGGCAAGACGACGCTCGCGCGGCTCATCTCCCAGGCCACGGGGCGGGCGTTCGAGGCGCTGTCGGCGCTGTCGGCGGGCGTCAAGGAGGTCCGCGGGGTCATCGAGGTGGCCCGGCGTCGGCTCGCCGCGTCCGACCCGCGGCGCACCGTGCTGTTCATCGACGAGATCCACCGGTTCAGCCGCACCCAGCAGGACGCACTGCTCGGCGCGGTGGAGGACCGGGTGGTGCTGCTCGTCGGGGCCACCACCGAGAACCCGAGCTTCTCCGTCGTCGCCCCGCTGCTGTCGCGGTCGCTGGTCCTGGGCCTGCACGCCCTGGAGGACGACGCCGTCGCGAGGCTGCTCGAGCGGGCGGTGGCCGACGACCGGGGGCTCGCCGGCACGGTCACGCTCACCGACGAGGCCCGGGCGCACCTCGTGCGGCTCGCCGCGGGTGACGGTCGGCGGTCCCTGACCGCGCTGGAGGCCGCCGCGGACGCGGTGGGGGACGGCGGGACGATCGACCTGGCCGTCGTCGAGCAGGTCGTCGACGAGGTGGCGGTGCGCTACGACCGCGCCGGCGACCAGCACTACGACGTCATCTCGGCGTTCATCAAGTCGATCCGCGGCTCGGATCCCGACGCCGCGCTGCACTACCTGGCCCGGATGATCGTGGCGGGCGAGGACCCGCGGTTCATCGCACGGCGGCTCGTGGTGCACGCGAGCGAGGACGTCGGCCTCGCCGACCCCACCGCCCTGCAGGCCGCGACCGCCGCCGCGCAGGCCGTGCAGTTGATCGGGCTGCCGGAGTGCCGGATCGCGCTGGCCCAGGCGACGATCCACCTCGCGACCGCGCCCAAGTCGAACGCCGTGATCACCGCGATCGACGCCGCCATGTCCGACGTGCGCTCCGGGGCGGCCGGACCGGTGCCGCCGCACCTGCGCGACGGGCACTACGCGGGCGCCCAGAAGCTGGGCAACGCGGTGGGATACCGCTACCCGCACGACGAGCGCTCGGCCGTCGTCGCCCAGCAGTACCCGCCCGACGAGCTGGTGGGCCGGGACTACTACGCCCCGTCCGGCCGGGGCGAGGAACGGGCGATCGGGGAACGTCTCGCCCGGCTCCGCGAGGTGATCCGGGGGAGATAGTGCGGCGCACGGGCGCGCGTTGCGTGCCGCACACGGCTGGGGCGGGCAACCTGCCCGAGCCTCCGCGTTGCGCCCCGCACACGGCTGGAGCGGGCGACGTAGCCGAGCCCCCGCGTTGCGCCCCGCACACGGCTGGAGCCGACGACCTGCGCGAGCCCCCGCGTTGCGCCCCGCAACGCGCCGCGAGCAGGACCCGACCCGGCCCGACCGTGTGCGTCGCGCAACGCGCCCGCGGCGGCACCCGCCCCGGGCCGGCCGTGTGCGCCCCGCAACGCGCCGGCGGCGGGAACCGACCCGATGAGGCCGCCCACCCATCCGCGAGGGTGACGTGGGGCAGGTGCGTGGGCCCGGGACCCTGCCCCACGTGCACCTCGGCCGCCGCGACCGGCACCGACCCGTCGTCGGGAAGGCTCGGGGCCGAGCGGCTTCCGTCGGTAAGCGCCGTAGCCACGAGGCGCGCCGATCATGGGCTACCGGTAGCCTTCCGCCACCGTCCGGCCCGGTGGGCCGGAGGAGGACACACGACCACCAGCGATAGGGGAATGACCGTGTCGGTCGGGCAGATCGCGGCCATCATCGCCGCGGTGGCGTTCGTGATCCTGGTGCTGCTGCTGGCCGTTCCCTTGATCAAGCTGGGTCGCACGCTCGACGAGGCGACCATCGCGATCCGCAAGGCGCACGAGGGGTCGGCCCCGCTGCTGAACGACGCCCAGGTCACGCTGACCACGGTGAACACCCAGCTGGAGCGCGTGGACGGCGTGACGGCCAGCGCCCAGGCGGTCGCCGCCAACACCCGGGCGCTGAGCTCGCTGTTCACCGCGACCCTCGGCGGACCGCTGGTGAAGGCGGCCGCCCTGTCCTACGGCCTGCGCAAGGCGAGCCAGGCGCGCCGGCTGAAGAACGCACCGCCCTCGAAGCGGTCCACCAGGAGCAAGCGGAGCGCCCGCGCATGAAGCGTCTGTTCTGGGTGGGGGTCGGCGTCGCGATCGGCGTCAGCGCCACCCGCAAGGTCAACCAGGTCACGCAGAAGGCCACGCCGGCCGGGGTCGGCGCCAGCCTCGGCGAGGGGCTGCGCGAGCTCGGCGCGGGCCTCGGTGCCTTCGGCGCCGAGGTGCGCGCCGGCATGAACGAGCGCGAGCAGGAGCTCTACTCGCTCGTCGAGGACACCACCGAGATCCCGGTGCGTCCGCCCCAGCCCTACGTCGAGCCGACGCCGAGCGGGCGCCACGCCCGAGCGTCCCGGCGGGGATCCGCCGGGCGCTGACGCGCCCGTCGTCGAGCAGGCCCCGCACCGAGCCACCCACCACCGCGGGTGGCACCCGACGCCGCCCCGAGGGCACGCGGAATGATGGGTGCTGCCCGCCCCATCGACGAGCAGGACTGACGTGCAGACCCACGAAATCCGTCGACGTTTCCTCGCGCACTTCGAGAACGCCGGACACACCCCCGTCCCCAGCGCCTCGCTGATCCTGGACGACCCCACCCTGCTGTTCGTCAACGCCGGGATGGTCCAGTTCAAGCCGTACTTCCTCGGCGAGGCCCCGCCGCCCTACCGGACGGCGACCTCCGTGCAGAAGTGCGTCCGGACCGGCGACATCGAGAACGTCGGGCGCACCACGCGCCACAACACGTTCTTCCAGATGGCGGGCAACTTCTCGTTCGGGGACTACTTCAAGGAAGGCGCGATCCGGCACGCCTGGGCGCTCGTCACCGGCTCGCAGGACGACGGCGGGTACGGCTTCGACCCCGAGCGGATCTGGGTGACCGTCTACGAGTCCGACGACGAGGCCGAGCGGATCTGGCACGACGTCATCGGCCTGCCGACCGAGCGCATCCAGCGCCGGGACGGCCGGGACAACTACTGGGACATGGGCATCCCCGGCCCCGGTGGCCCGTGCTCGGAGATCTACTACGACCGGGGCCCCGAGTACGGCGTCGAGGGCGGGCCGGTCGCCGACGAGGACCGCTACCTCGAGATCTGGAACCTCGTCTTCATGCAGGACGTCCGGGGCGACGAGAGCCCCAAGTACGGGGCGTCCCCGATCGGCGAGCTGCCGCAGAAGAACATCGACACCGGTCTCGGTGTCGAGCGCGTCGCCTTCCTGCTGCAGGGCGTGGACAACGTCTACGAGACCGACCTCGTCCGCCCGGTGATCGACCGGGTCCAGGAGCTCTCCGGCCGGTCCTACGACGACGGGTCCGCGGAGGACGGTGTCCGTTTCCGCGTGATCGCCGACCACGTCCGCACCGGTGCCATGATCATCGGCGACGGCGTGGTCCCGGGCAACGAGGGCCGCGGCTACGTGCTGCGCCGGCTGCTGCGCCGCGTCGTCCGGAACGCCCGGCTGCTCGGGATCACCGAGCCGGTGCTGGTCGACCTCGTCGGCGTGGTCCGCGACGCGATGGGGCCGTCCTACCCCGAGATCGTCACCGACTTCCCGCGCATCGCCGCGGTCGCCGCCGCCGAGGAGGAGGCGTTCCTCGCCACCCTCACCACCGGATCGCGGCTGTTCGAGTCGGCGGTCGCCGAGACCCGCGCCGGCGGGAGCGCCCGGCTGTCCGGGGAGAACGCCTTCCTGCTGCACGACACCTACGGCTTCCCGATCGACCTCACGCTCGAGATGGCCGCGGAGGCCGGGCTCGAGGTCGACGAGGGTGCCTTCCAGTCCCTGATGGGCCAGCAGCGGGCGCGGGCGAAGGCCGATGCCGCGTCCCGCAAGCAGGGCAGCGCCGACCACTCGGTCTACCGTCGTCTGCTCGAGGAGCACCCGCCCGGCGAGTTCCTCGGCTACACCGACCTCCAGGCCGCGGCCCGGATCGTGGGCCTGCTCGTCGACGGGGTCGCCGTGCCGGTCGCCCGCGAGGGCGACGCGGTCGAGGTCGTCCTCGACAACACGCCGTTCTACGGCGAGTCCGGCGGCCAGCAGGCCGACTCCGGCGTCATCCGGACGGCGAGCGGGACCGTCCGCGTCGACGACGTCCAGTTGCCCGTCCCCGGCCTGCGCGTGCACCGGGGCGTGGTGACCGGCGGCGAGATCGCGGTCGACACCGCCGCGGACGCCGAGGTCGACGTCGCCCGCCGCAGCGCGATCGCGCGCGCCCACACCGGGACCCACCTCATCCACGCCGGCGTCCGCAACGCGCTGGGGTCGGCGGCCGCCCAGGCCGGGTCGCTCAACGCGCCCGGTCGCCTGCGGTTCGACTTCACCTCCCCGACCGGGGCGATCCCGCCGTCGGTGCTGCTGGAGGTCGAGGACGAGGTCAACGAGATCCTCCAGGAGGACCGCCCGGTCGACTGGTACGTGACCTCGATGGACGAGGCCCGCCGGCTCGGCGCCATGGCCCTGTTCGGCGAGAAGTACGGCGACCGCGTCCGGGTCGTGGACATGGGCGAGTACTCCCGGGAGCTGTGCGGCGGCACGCACGTGGCCCGGACCGGCGAGCTCGGGATGGTCAAGGTCATCTCCGAGGGGTCGGTCGGGTCGGGCGTGCGCCGCGTGGAGGCCCTCGTCGGGCTGGACGCCTTCCGCTACCTCAACCGGGAGCACGTGCTGGTCAGCCAGCTCGCCGAGCAGCTCAAGGCCCCGGCCGAGGACCTGCCCGAGCGGATCTCCGGGCTCGTCGACCGGCTGCGTGCCGCGGAGAAGGAGCTGGAGACGGTCCGCGCCAAGGAGGTCCTGTCGTCGGCCGGGGCACTGGCCGACGGCGCCGACGACGTGGCCGGGGTCGCGCTGGTCGCCTCCCGCACGCCCGACGGCGTCGGCGGTGGCGACCTGCGCACCCTCGCCGCCGACGTCCGCGGGCGTCTCGGCGACCGTCCGGGCGTGGTCGCGCTCTTCGCCCCCGACGGCGAGAAGCTCTCCTTCGTCGTCGCGACGACCGCCGCGGCCCGCGACCGCGGCCTCGCCGCGGGCGACCTGGTCAAGGCGTTCGCCCCCGCCGTGGGCGGCCGGGGCGGCGGCAAGGCCGACCTCGCGCAGGGCGGCGGAGCGCCGTCGGGCGGACCGGCCGGGATGGACGCCGGGATCGGGGCCGCGATCGACGCGCTGCGGGCGCAGGTGGCGACGACCTGAGCGAGCGGAGCGACGGGGACGGGGACGGATCGCCGCGAGTGGGCCGGGTGCTGGGCGTGGACGTCGGCGCGGTGCGCGTCGGCGTCGCCCTCTCCGATCCCGCCGGAGTGCTCGCGACACCGCTCGTTACCCTCGATCGGGACGAGACGACGTGGTCCGACCTGGACCAGCTCGTGGATCTCGTCGCCGAGCACGAGGTGGTGGAGGTGGTCGTGGGCCTGCCACGGACGCTGGCCGGGCGGGAGGGCCCGGCCGCCCGGGCGGCCCTCGGGTACGCCGACGACCTCCGCGAGGTGTTCGACGAGCGCGGGGTGTCGGGGGTACCGGTGACCATGGCCGACGAACGGCTCTCCACGGTCACGGCGGGGCGTATGCTCTCCGACCGCGGCGTGAAGGGGCGGGCGCAGCGGCGCGTGATCGACCAGGCGGCCGCCGTGGCGATCCTGCAGACCTGGCTCGACGCCCGACGCGGGACGGCCCCGTGACCCGGGGCTCCGAACGGCCCCGCCTGGTGCCGATGTCGTCCTCCCGGGGCGCCGACCAGCACGAGGCCCCGGGCCACGACGGCGACGGCGACGTCCGGATCCCGCGGCGCAGCCGCGGCCTGCGTCGCCCCGGCGAACCGCCCGCCGACGGCCACCCCACCCGACGTCGGGACTGGGAGGCGCCGACCACGGCCCTCGCCGCCCCGGACGACGACGACGCCGTGACCGACACCCTGCGGCACGGGCACGGCCCCGAGGTGCCGGCCCGGGTCACCCTGCCGCGTCCGCCGGACCGGTCCCGTCGCCACGACGTCCACCGCGAGCAGCCCACCCACCCGGTCCCCGCGTCCGCGGCGCGCGCGTCATGGACCCCGGCCGAGCCGACCGCACCCACCACGGCCGACGACGCCCGCCGCTCCTCGACCGGCGACCTCGACGTGCTCGGGGGCCTCGTCCCCGGTGCGGCGGAGCGGGCCCCGCAGGAACGCCCGGCGCGGCGTCGCCTCGTCTGGCCGGCCGTCGCCGCGGTCCTGGTCCTCGCACTGGCCGGCGGCGCCTTCTTCGCCCGCGACCTGTGGGGCGTCGTGTTCCCGCCGGACTTCGACGGCCCCGGCTCCGGCCACGTCGTGGTGCAGGTGGCCGACGGCGACTCCACCCGCGACATCGGCGAGTCCCTCGTGACGGCCGGGGTGGTCGCCTCGGCGCGCGGCTTCGGCCAGGCCGCCGAGGACGACCCGCGCGGCCGCGGCATCCAGCCCGGGTACTACGACATGGCGCGCCAGATGTCGGCCGCCGGCGCCGTGACCCGGATGCTCGACCCGGCGTCGCGCCTGGGCCGGCTGGAGGTCCGTGGCGGCACGCAGCTCGACGACACGGCGGGCGTGGGCGCCTCCCGGGTGCCCGGGGTGCTGAGCCTGATCTCCGAGGCGACCTGCGCCGTGGACGACGCCGGGCGGCGGACCTGCGTGTCGGTGGACGACCTGCGCCGGACCATGGCCGACACCGACCCGGCGCAGCTGGGCGTGCCGGACTGGGCGCTCGAGGGCGCCCGCCGCGCCCCGCCCGAGCGGCGCCTCGAGGGCCTCGTCGCACCCGGGACCTACGACGTGCGCCCCGGCTCCGACGCCGTGTCCGCCCTGACCACGGTCGTCCGGACGTCGGCGGAGACGTTGGAGTCCGCCGGGCTCGTGACGAAGGCGGCCGCGAACGACGTGACGCCCTACCAGGCGCTGATCGTGGGCTCGATCGCCGAGCGCGAGGGCATCGAGTCGGACTTCCGTCGGATCACCCGCGTCGTCTACAACCGGCTGCCGATCCCGATGCGGCTGCAGATGGACTCCACCATCAACTACCCGCTGGACCGGCAGACGCTGCTGACCACGCCGGTCGACCGCGCCGCGCCGGGCCCGTACAACACCTATCTCAACTTCGGGCTGCCGCCGACGCCGATCGGCGCGGTGTCCACCCCGGCGCTGACCGCGGCGCTGAACCCCGAGGTCGGTGGCTGGGTGTACTTCGTGAAGTGCGAGAAGGACGGCGCCTCCTGCTTCGCGGTGACGCCCGAGGAGCACGACGCGAACCGCCGGCTCGCGCAGGCCCGCGGGGTCTACTGATGACCGGACCCCGGCGGGCCGCGGTCCTCGGGTCACCGGTGGCGCACTCGCTCTCCCCGGTGCTGCACGGGGCCGCGTACGAGGCGCTCGGGCTGCGGGGCTGGACCTACGAGCGCCGCGAGTGCACGGCCGAGGAACTCCCCGGGCTCGTCGGTGGACTCGACGCGGCCTGGGTCGGGCTCTCCGTGACGATGCCGGGGAAGAAGGCCGCGCTGGCGTTCGCGTCCTCGGCGTCCACCCGCGCCCGGCGCCTCGGGGTGGCGAACACCCTGGTCCGGTCGGACACGGGCTGGACGGCGGACTGCACGGACGTCGACGGGGTGGTCGGAGCGCTGCGCGCCGCCGGGATCGTCGAGCCCGCGCCCCTCGCCGCCGGGCTGCACGACGTGGTGGTGCTCGGCGCCGGGGCCACGGCGTCGGCGGCGGTCGGAGCGCTGTACGACATCGGTACCGAGGACGTCCAGCTCGTCGTGCGCGAGCCCGCGCGGGCCGCGGAGACCGCCGCCGTGGTGGACGCCTACGGAATGCGCGGGCTCGTCGGCACCTTCGGCCACCTCGACGCGGTCGACCTGTCGCGCGCGAAGGCCCTGGTGAACACCACTCCCGCCGGCGCGGTGGACGCCGCGGTCGCCGACCGGCTGGTCGCCGGGCTCCCGGGGCACGCCGTCGTCCTCGACGCGGTGTACCACCCGTGGCCGACGCCGCTGGCCGCGGCGGCGGGACGGCGTGGGCTCGCCGTCGCGACCGGGCTGGACATGCTGCTCCACCAGGCCTTCGGGCAGGTCGAGCAGTTCACCGGGTGCAGCGCGCCCCGCCGGGAGATGCACCGGGCGCTCGTCCGCGCGACCGGCTTCGACGTCCGTTCGCCGTAGCGCTCCGTCCCCACCGGCAGCGCGGGCAGGTGTTGTCCCCAGGCCAGACCGCGGCGCGTGACGCCCGGTGCGGTCGCCCCGCACCCTCGGCCGCATGGCGATGTGGCTGGACGTGGTGCTCGGGGTGCTGGTGCCCCTCGGGACGGGCGCGGCGGTCGGGGCGGTGACCCGCCGCGGCCTGGCGTCCGTGCGCCGTCCGGTGCCGCTCACCCGGGGGTGGTGCGAGGTGGGGGTCGGCTGCGCCTGGGCCGCGGTCGCGTCGGCGGGTGTCATCGGCCTGGTGGCTCCGGCGTGGGTCCCGGTGCTGCTCGTGGTGTCGGTCGTGGCGGTGGCGGGCTGCGCGACCGACCTGACGGCGGGCCGGCTGCCCGACGCGCTGACGCTGCCGGCGATCCCGCTGGGGTGGGCGGCGCTCGTGCCCCTCGGTGGGGCGGCCGTGCTGGCGGGAGTGACCGGGACCCTCGTGCTGGGCGGGCTGCACGCGCTGGTCGCCGTGCTCGCGCCGGGCGCCGTCGGCGGGGGCGACGTGAAGCTCGCAGCCGCCCTCGGGGCGCCCCTGGCGGCGGTCGGGTGGTGGGCGGTCGCCCTCGTGCCGGTGGTCGCCGCGGCGCTCCTGGCCGCCGTCGCGGTCCCGCGGGCCCGGGTGGCGCTGCCGCTCGGACCGCCCCTGCTCGGGGTGAGCTGGGTCGTCCTGCTGGCCGCGGGCTGAGCGGGGGAGGGAGGACGTGGAACGATGGCGCGCGTGTTGCGGTGGTTGACGGCAGGTGAGTCGCACGGTCCGGCCCTGATGGCGGTGCTCGAGGGCATGGTCGCGGGGGTGTCGGTGTCGTCGAAGGAGATCTCGGCGGAGCTGGCGCGTCGTCGCCTGGGCTACGGCCGGGGCGCGCGGATGAGCTTCGAGGCCGACGAGCTGGAGATCCTCGGCGGGGTCCGGCACGGGCTGACCCAGGGCGGACCGGTGGCGCTGCGCATCGGCAACACCGAGTGGCCCAAGTGGGAGACGGTGATGGCGGCCGACCCGGTCGACCCGTCCCTGCTGGAGGGCCGCGCCCGCAACGCGCCGCTCACCCGGCCCCGTCCCGGGCACGCGGACCTGGCGGGGATGACGAAGTACGGGTTCGACGAGTCCCGCCCGGTGCTCGAGCGCGCGTCGGCCCGGGAGACCGCGGCCAAGGTCGCGCTCGGCGCGGTGGCGAAGGCGTTCCTGGCCCAGGCACTCGGCGTCGAGGTGCTCTCGCACGTGATCTCGCTGGGCACCGCGGACGCCACGCCGGACACGATCCCGCTGCCCGGCGACGGCGAGCGGATCGACGCGTCCCCGACCCGCGCGGTCGACGAGGCCTCCACCGCGCGGATGGTGGCCGAGGTCGACGCCGCGAAGGAGGAGGGCGACACCCTCGGTGGCGTGGTCGAGGTCGTCGCGCACGGGCTGCCGGTGGGACTGGGGTCCTACGTGCAGGCCGACCGCCGCCTCGACGCCCGCCTGGCGGGGGCGTTGATGGGCATCCAGGCGATGAAGGGCGTCGAGATCGGCGACGGGTTCACCACGGCCCGGCGCCGCGGGTCCGCCGCGCACGACGAGATCGACCCGGCCCGGGGCGAGCGCAGCGACGGGGGAGCGGTCCGCGGCGCGGGGATCGACCGGGCCTCGAACCGGGCGGGCGGCATCGAGGGCGGGATGACCAACGGTGAGCCGCTGCGTGCCCGGGTGGCGATGAAGCCGATCTCGACGGTGCCGCGCGCGCTGCGCACCGTGGACCTGGCCACCGGCGAGGCCGCCACCGCGCACCACCAGCGTTCGGACGTGTGCGCGGTCCCGGCCGCCGGGGTCGTGGCCGAGGCCCTGGTGGCGCTGGTGCTCGCCGACGCGGCGCTGGAGAAGTTCGGCGGGGACTCGCTGGCCGAGACCGCCCGCAACGCCGCCGCGTACCGCGCGACGATCGACCCGCTCCGGGTCGTGGACCGATGAGCCCGGTGGTGGTGCTGGTCGGGCCACCGGGGGCGGGGAAGTCCACGGTGGGCCGGCTGCTCGCGCGACGGTGGGGCGTGCCGTTCGCCGACACCGACACCCTGGTCGAGCAGAAGGCCGGCCGGGCGATCGCGGACATCTTCACCACCGACGGCGAACCGGTGTTCCGGGCGCTCGAGCGCGAGACCGTCGCCGAGGCCCTGACCACCCACGACGGGGTGCTGGCGCTGGGCGGGGGAGCGGTGCTGGCCGAGGCCACCCGGCAGGCGCTGGCCGGGCACCCGGTGGTGCTGCTCTCGGTGGGGCTCGCCGCCGGGGTCCGACGGACCGGGCTGTCGACCGCCCGCCCGCTGCTGGCCGGGGTGAACCCGCGGGCCACGTTCGCCGCGCTGCTCGCCGAGCGGCTCCCGGTGTACCGCTCGGTGGCCGCCCACGAGGTCGCCACCGACAGCCTGGAGCCCGAGGCCGTCGCGGAGCAGGTCCACACCCTGGTCGGGTCGGAGGTGGCGAGCCGTGGCTGAGGCTGCTGACGACGCTCCCGTGCAGACCGTGCACGTGGCCTCCGGGAGCCCGTACGACGTGACCATCGGCCGGGGAGTCACGGGGACGGTCGCCGCGGCCGTCGCCGACGGCGGTCCGCTCGCCGGCGCCGCGAAGGTCGCCGTGCTGCACCAACCGGCCGTCACCGGGATCGCCACCGACGTCGCCGACGGGCTCACGGCCGCCGGGGTCGACGTGCACCGCGTCGCGCTCCCCGACTCCGAGGACGGCAAGGACCTGGCGACGGCGGGCCGGTGCTGGGAGGAGCTCGGCCGCATCGGGCTGACCCGCTCCGACGCCGTGGTGGCGGTCGGCGGCGGCGCGGCGACCGACCTCGCAGGGTTCGTCGCGGCCGGCTGGATGCGCGGCGTGCGGGTGGTCCACGTGCCCACCACCCTGCTCGCCATGGTCGACGCCGCCGTCGGCGGGAAGACCGGGATCAACACCGCCGCCGGGAAGAACCTCGTCGGGGCCTTCCACGAGCCCGCCGCGGTGGTCGCGGACCTGGACAGCCTGCGCACCGTGGGCCCCGAGGAGATCGCGGCCGGCATGGCCGAGGTGATCAAGACCGGCTTCATCGCCGACCCGCGCATCCTCGAGCTCGTCGAGGCCGACCCGAAGGCGGCGGTCGACCCGGACGGCGACGTGATCGCCGAGCTGGTCACCCGCTCGGTCCGGGTCAAGGCCGAGGTGGTGGCCGCGGACCTCCGCGAGTCGCACCTGCGCGAGATCCTGAACTACGGGCACACCCTCGGGCACGCCGTGGAGCGCCGGGAGCGCTATCGCTGGCGGCACGGTGAGGCGGTCAGCGTCGGGCTCGTGTTCGTCGCCGAGCTCGCCCGCCGGGCCGGGCGGCTCGACGACGCGACCGCGGACCGCCACCGCGACGTCCTCGCCTCCGTCGGCCTGCCCACCCGCTACGAGGCCGGGGCGCTGCCCGACCTCGTCGAGCACATGAAGGTCGACAAGAAGAGCCGCGGCGCGACGCTGCGCTTCGTCGTCCTCGACGGTCTCGCCCGGCCCGGGCGGCTGGAGGGCCCGTCGTCCGACGAGATGGCCGCCGCGTACGGGGCCCTGGCGGGCTGAGGCGGACCGGCGGGCGAGGGGGAGCACGGTGCGCCCCCGGGCCGACCTCGGCGCGGCCTACGCCCGGACCGACGCGGAGCACTACCAGCGCGCGGACGACGGCACGGCCTATCGGCACCGGACGCGCCCGGCGGTCGTGCTGGCGATGCTGCGCCTGCTCGACCTGCCACGCGGCGGGCGTGTGCTCGAGATCGGGACGGGCTCCGGGTTCGCCACGGCCGTGCTGTCGCGGGCCGTGGGGCCGGAGGGCGTCGTGCACTCGGTGGACGTCGACGCGCACGTCACGGCCCGCGCGCGGCGGCTCCTCGCGGCGGACGGCCGCAGCAACACCCGCCTGACGACCACCGACGCCCTGCGGGAGCCGCTGCCCGACGACCCGGTGGACCGCCTCGTGGCCTTCCTGTCGGTCGCCTCCGCGGTCCCGGCCTCCTGGGCGGCCGCCGTCCGTCCCGGCGGGCTGGTGGTGGTCCCGCTGCGCGCCCGGCGGCAGGTCGTCCGCCTCCGCCGCGACCCCGGCGACGGGACGCTGCGGGAGGAGCGCGGCCTGGACGCCGGGTTCGACGACCCGAGGGGACCCGAGCACGCCCCGGAGCGGTGACCGGGCCGCGCGCCACGGACGGTCAGGCCGACGCGGTCGGGGACGGCTCCCGGGCGACGCGCGGCTCGTCGTCGGGACGACCGCCGGTGCGGGCCGCCCCGACGCCGGCCGTGACCACGAGGACGATCCCCACGACCGCGAGCACCGAGGGCACCTGACCCAGCACCACGGCTCCCACGAGCAGCGCGATGGCGGGCTCGAGCGCCATGAGGGTGCCGAACGCGCCCGCGGCGAGCCGGCGCAGGGCGAGCAGCTCCAGGGCGAACGGGACGACGGGCAGCAGCAGCGCGAGCGCGAGCCCCACCAGCACGACGGGCCAGGTCAGCGACGCGCCGAGGTCGGGCACCAGCGTCGACGCGACCACGGCGCTCACGAGCCCCGCCACCGGCATGGACACGGCCAGCCCCTGCAGGCCGGTCACGGCGTCGCCGACCCGCTGGGTCAGCAGGATGTACCCCGCCCAGCAGCACGCTGCGCCGAGGGCGAACGCGACGCCGAGGAGGTCGGTCGCCCCCTGCCAGGGCTCGGTCAGCAGGAGCACGCCGCCCGCCGCGAGGACCGGCCACAGCACCGATCGTCCGCGACCGCGCAGCACGGCCACCCCGAGCGGGCCGAGGAACTCGATCGCGCTCGCCGTCCCGAGCGGGATCCGGGCGACGGCGGCCATGAAGAGCATCGTCAGTCCCGCGGTCACCACGCCGAGCAGGACCGCCGCCCCGAACGAGGCGCGGGTGAACGACGAGCGCCGGGGCCGGGCGATCACGAGGAGCAGCAGGCCGGCCCAGACCAGACGCAGCGCCGCGACGCCCTCGGGCGGCACCACGGAGAACAGGCCGACCGACGCGGCGAGGCCGAGCTGGACGCAGGACATCGAGCCGAGGGCGAGCAGGGCGCCCGAGCGGGCGCGGGGGGTCGTCACGAGGACGAGTCAACGCGGCCGGGACCGTCCGCGTCCACGTGAGGATCACGGACGATCCGTTCGTAGAATCGCGACGGTGGACACCCGTCGCCTGCCGCACCTCGTCGAGCTCGACCGCCTCGGATCGATGCGGGCGGTCGCGGACGTGCTCGGCACCTCGACCTCGGTCGTGTCGCAGCAGATCGCGGCCCTGGGCCGGGAGGTCGGGACCGCGCTCGTCGAGCCCGACGGGCGCCGGGTCCGGCTCACGCCGGCCGGGCGGCGGCTCGCCGAGCACGGCCGCGGCATCCTGGCCGCCGTCGACGCCGCCCGCGACGACCTCGACCCCGCGGCGGAACCCTCCGGCACCGTCCGCGTCGCGGGTTTCGCCAGCGCGATCCGCCGCTCCCTGATCCCGATCGTCGCCGACTTCGCGGTCCGCCACCCCGCCCTGCGCCTCACCTTCCACGAGCAGCAGCCCGCCGAGTCCCTCGCCCTCCTCGAGGCCGACGCCGCCGACCTCGCGCTCGTCTACGACTACGACCTCGCCCCGGCCGCCCCCATGCCGCCCTCCGTCCGGGCCGGCCGGCGACTCTGGGAGGTTCGCTGGGGTCTCGGGGTCCCCGACGACAGGACGGTGCCGGTCAGGGCCACGACCTC
The DNA here is from genome assembly GCF_050955885.1 of Actinomycetospora sp. CA-084318. Classification (NCBI taxonomy): domain Bacteria; kingdom Bacillati; phylum Actinomycetota; class Actinomycetes; order Pseudonocardiales; family Pseudonocardiaceae; genus Actinomycetospora; species Actinomycetospora sp. CA-084318. The sequence continues at coordinate 3,769,407 of NZ_CP192098.1, read as the reverse complement.
GGCGGAGGTGCTCGCCGCCTACGCCGACCGCGCCTTCATCGGGGACTCGCGCAACGACGCCGACGAACGGGTGCTGCGGCTGCTCGGGGCGGCGGCGGGGTTCGACCTGCACGTCACGCACGAGGCCGACAGCCTGGATCTGGTGGACGACCTGATCCTGGCCGGCCTCGGGGTGGGGCTGCTGCCCACGAACCGACCCCCGCGCGACGGGATCCGGGTGCTGGACCTGCCCGACCCGCCGGTGCGGCTGCGCGCCCGGCCGGTCGTGCGCCGGGGCCGGGAGAACTGGCCGCCGCTGGCCGCCGTGCTGCGGGCGCTGGAGTGATCACCGAGCACCCTCGGCGGGCCACACCCGCCCCGCACCACCGCAGGTGCTCGCTCACCCCCCGCGCCGGCGCCCGGGAACTCAGTCCGGGCGGCGCAGCCCGAAGCGCCGCCGGGACGACCGGTCCGGGTCCTCGGCGGGCTCGTCTTCGGCCGGGTGCACCCTGTCCGGCAGCGGCGTCACCGGCGGCAGCACGGCCACGACGGGGGAGTAGGACCCCGACCGCTCCGCGAACGGGCCGGTACCGAACGGCAGCCGCGTCGGCTCGTCGTCGGGAACCCGCTGCGTCCGTGCCGGCTCGGCCGCGGGAGCGGGCTGCGGGGCGAGACCCCGCCGCGCACGCCGCGAGGCGACCTTCTCGGTCGTCGACGCGGGCAGCACGGGCGGCCCGGCGGGCGCGCCGGAGGCCGTCGCGGGGAGGTCCGGGGTGTCGACCGCCGGGAGGTCGACGTCGGCCCCCGGGTCCTCGTCGGCACGCGGGTCGTCGGCGCGGCGCAGCGACAGCCAGCCGAACCGGGCGCCGAGGGACACCGAGGCCAGGACGAGCAGGACCGTGAACGACGCGCGGCCGACCAGCGCCGACCCGAGGTCCTCGACACCCGTGGCGTCGACGAACGAGGCGAGCAGCACCCAGCTCAGCAGTCCGGCGGCCGGACCCGTCGCGAGCGAGGCCTTGAGCCACGTCCACTCCGGCGGCATCCGGTCGGCGATGACCTCCGCACCGCCCCACACGAGGCCGACGAGCAGGAGCACGCCGAGCAGCACGAGGGTCCACACCAGGGACAGGGACACGTACCGCGACGACAGCGCGACGAACGCGGTCTGGCCGACGCCGTAGAGCACGGTCATGACGAGAGCCCGCAGCAGCCAGGGACGCACGGGCCTCACCGTACGGTGCGGCAGGTCACGGTCCGGCACTACCCTCGGGTCGGTGAGTGCCCCACACACCACGGCCCGGCCCCGCCCCCATCCCGCGGGGACCCGCCGGCGGGAGGCGCTGCGGGCGCTGCTGCGCGCGGCCGAGGTGGACGCGCTGCTGGTCACCGACCTCGTCAACGTCCGGTACCTGACCGGGTTCACCGGCTCGAACGCCGCGCTGGTGGTCCACGCCGACGACTCCGCCGACGCCGAGGACCGGACCGTGCTCGCCACCGACGGCCGCTACACCACGCAGGCCGCGGCCGAGAGCCCCGACGTCCGCCTGCTCGTCGAGCGGCAGTGCGCCCCGGAACTGCTCAGGGTGACGACGGCGGCCCGGGTCGGGTTCGACAGCGCCCAGGTCACCGTCGACACCCATGACGTGCTGCTCGCGGCGGCGCGCGGCGAACTGGTGCGCGCTCCGGGCCTGGTCGAGCGGTTGCGGGCGGTCAAGGACGCCGCCGAGGTCGACGCGCTGCGCCTGGCCTGCGCGGCGGGCGACGCGGCGCTGGCCGGGGCGATCGCCGACGGCGTGCTCGCGCCGGGCCGCACCGAGCGGGAGGTCGCCCACGAGCTCGAGGAGCGCATGGTCGCCGCGGGCGCCACAGGGCCGAGCTTCGAGACGATCGTCGCGGCGGGGACGAACTCCGCGATCCCGCACCACCGGCCGTCGGACGCGCCGCTGGCCCCGGGCGACCTGGTCACCATGGACTTCGGGGCGCTCGTCGACGGCTACCACTCCGACATGACCCGCACCGTCCTGCTGGGCCCCGCGCAGGACTGGCAGCGCGAGATCTACTCGCTCGTCGACGCGGCCGCCGCCGCCGGCCGCGCCGCCCTGCGGCCCGGCGTCGCGACCAGTGCGATCGACGCCGCGGCGCGGGCCGTGGTGACCGAGTCGGGCTACGGCGAGCACTTCGTGCACCCGGTCGGACACGGGGTCGGACTCGTCATCCACGAGGCTCCGGCGATGTCGTCGAGCGCGACCGCTACCCTGGAGGCGGGCATGACGGTCACCGTCGAGCCGGGCGTCTACCTCCCCGGCCGCGGCGGTGTGCGGATCGAGGACACCCTGGTCGTCACCGATTCCGGCGCCGAACCGCTGACCGCGTCGACGCGGGATCTGGTGGTCCTGGGCTGACGGTGCCCGGGCAGACCACACGATCACGAGCGCAGGAGACGACGCGGCAGTGGCGACGACGAACGACCTGAAGAACGGCCTGGTGCTGCGGATCGACGGCAACCTCTGGTCCGTCACCGAGTTCCAGCACGTCAAGCCGGGCAAGGGCGGCGCCTTCGTCCGCACGACGCTGAAGAACGTGCTGACCGGCAAGGTGGTCGACAAGACCTTCAACGCGGGCACCAAGGTGGAGACGGCGAACGTCGACCGTCGCGACATGACCTTCCTGTACCGGGACGGCGACGACTTCGTCTTCATGGACGCGGCCGACTACGAGCAGATCCCGGTCCCGGCGGCCACCGTGGGCGACAACGCGCGCTTCCTGCTGGAGAACCAGGAGGTGCAGGTCTCCTTCAACGACGGCGTGCCGCTGTTCATCGAGCTGCCGTCCTCGGTCGAGCTGGAGATCACGCACACCGACCCGGGCCTGCAGGGCGACCGCTCCACCGGCGGCACCAAGCCGGCCACGGTGTCCACCGGCGCCGAGATCCAGGTGCCGCTGTTCCTCGAGACCGGGACGGTCGTCAAGGTCGACACCCGTGACGGCCGGTACCTCGGCCGCGTGTCCAACTAGTGCCGCCGAAGGTCGCTCGCCGGGGATCGCGGTCCAAGGCCCGGAAACGGGCCCTGGACATCCTCTTCGAGTCCGAGGCCCGCGCCGAGGACCCCCTGGCGGTGCTGCGTCGGCGCGTCGCGGGCTCCGACGCACCGCCGGTCTCGGACTTCGCGGCGACGCTCGTCGAGGGGGTCGTCGAGCACCGCGAGCACATCGACGCCTCGCTCGGTGAGCTCGCGCGGGGCTGGTCGGTGGACCGGATGGCCGCCGTGGACCGGGCGATCCTGCGCATCGGGGCGTTCGAGATCCTGTTTACCGACGACGTGGACGACGCGGTCGCCATCGACGAGGCGATCTCCCTCGCCCGCGAACTGTCGACCGACGACTCCCCGCGCTTCGTCAACGGCGTGCTCGCCGCCCTGGCCTCGGGGGAGCGGGTGCCCGTGGCGGCGCCGGCGCGGGAGCGGGTGGAGCTGCCGCCGGACGCTGAGCCGGCCGACGACCCCGACACCGCGCGAGGGGAACCCTCGGACGGCTAGAACGACGAAATCCTCCCCTCACGCCCGGCGGCCGCCGAGCGTGAGGGGAGGATTCGGTCGTTCAGGGGACGTGAGGGTTCCCCTCACGCCGGGGTGGGTGGCCGGTGGTGCTCAGTCCTCGCGGGACAGCCGCGCCTCGGGCGGCAGCACGCCCCACTCGACGAGCTGCTCGGACAGGTCGCCCGGCGTCATGTCGTAGATGATCGCGAGCGAGCGCAGGTCCTCGTTGCGGATCGAGAGGACCTTGCCGTTGTAGTCGCCGCGCTGGCTCTGGATCGCCGCGGCGTAGCGGGCGAGCGGCCCGGCCTTGTCCGCGGGCAGCTGCTGCAGCCGCTCGAGGTTGATGACGATCTTGGCGGCCGGCTCGGAGCCCGACGGGATCCGCCCCTCGGGGAGCAGCTCGGCGACCGGCACGCCGTAGAAGTCGGCGAGCTCGGCGAGCTTCTGCACGGTCACCGCCCGGTCGCCGCGCTCGTAGGAGCCGACGACGACCGCCTTCCACCGTCCGCCCGACTTCTGCTCGACGCCGTGCAGCGAGAGCCCCTGCTGCTGGCGAATCCCCCGAAGCTTGGCGCCGAGCGCCTTCGCGTAGTCGCCCATCTGGCGGCACCCCGTTCCCCGCGCGCCGAGCCCTGGGTGCTCCGACGCAGCCATGCTGAAGTCGATACGGAGAGTGATGATGCGCCCTCGGCGATCACGAGGTCAAGCCGGGGTCCGTGCACGGCCCGCCCGGAGTGTCGTGCGGCACGCCGGTCCGGTCGGGTGGATTCGCTTGCCCGCCACTGAACGCCGCCTGTGATCGACCGGCCGCGCTGCGCCCGTCGGGTGGGTGCGAGTGTGGCGCAGCCGACGCGATCGGTCGCAGACGGTGGCTGATAGTGTCGAGAACGACCAACCCAGACGTCCTTTAAGAGCCGTCCCGCGAGGCGGAGAAGGAGGTCCCCGAGTGCCCACGCGGCGCCGGGGCGGTCCCGTACCGAACGGTGCGTCGAACGCCGAGGGTGAGCGCGAGCTGCTCTCCCCGGCCGACCTCGCCCGGACGGTGGCCCGGATCGCCCACGAGATCCTCGAGAAGACCGCGGACTCCGGAGCACCCGTCGTGCTCCTCGGACTGCCCACCCGCGGCATCCACCTGGCCCACCGGCTGGCCGAGCGCATCACCGCGATCGACCCCACTGTCGGCACCGTCCGCACGGGGACGCTCGATCCGACGCTCTACCGCGACGACCTCCGCCGCCAGCCGACGCGCCCGCTCGCCGAGACCGACATCCCCGCCGGCGGGATCGACGACGTGATCGTCGTGCTGGTCGACGACGTGCTGATGTCGGGTCGGACGGTGCGCGCGGCCCTCGACGCGCTGCGCGACCACGGCCGGCCCCGCGCGGTGCAGCTCGCGGTGCTCGTCGACCGCGGGCACCGCGAGCTGCCGATCCGCGCGGACTACGTCGGGAAGAACGTGCCGACGAACCGCGCCGAGGACGTGGCGGTCTCCCTCGTGGAGTCCGACGGCGTGGACGGGGTGAGCATCCGATGACCGACGCGACCGGGATCGGCCTGCGCCACCTGCTCTCCACCGAGGGCCTGCGCCGCGAGCAGGCCGAGGCGCTGCTCGACACGGCGGCGAGCATGGAGCAGGCGCTCACCGGCCGGGCGGTGCGCAAGCTGCCGACGCTGCGCGGGCGCACCGTGGTGACGCTGTTCTACGAGAACTCCACGCGGACCCGGGTCTCGTTCGAGGTCGCCGGCAAGTGGATGAGCGCGGACACCATCAACGTCTCGGCGAGCGGCTCGAGCGTCGGCAAGGGGGAGTCGCTGCGGGACACCGCCGCCACCCTCGCGGCCGCCGGCGCGGACGCGATCGTCGTCCGCCACCCGGCGTCGGGCGCCCCGCACCGCATCGCGGGCTGGCTCGACCGGGTCGGTCACTCCCACACCGACGGCCACGTCGCCGTGGTGAACGCCGGGGACGGCACGCACGAGCACCCCACGCAGGCGCTGCTCGACGCCGCCACGCTGCGCCGGCGGCTCGGCGCGGACCTCACCGGCCGCCGGGTCGCGGTGGTGGGCGACGTGCTGCACAGCCGCGTGGCGCGCTCCAACGCCCACCTGCTGGCGACGCTCGGCGCCGAGGTCACGCTCGTGGCGCCACCGACGCTGCTGCCCGCGGGCGTGGACGCCTGGCCGGTGACGGTCACGCACGACCTCGACGGCCACCTCGCCACCGGCCCGGACGCGGTGATGATGCTCCGCGTGCAGGCCGAGCGGATGCACGGCGGCTTCTTCCCGAGCGCCCGCGAGTACGCGGTCCGCTTCGGACTCTCGCAGCGCCGCGCGGACACGCTGCCCGACCACGCGGTCGTGCTGCACCCGGGCCCCGCGGTGCGCGGCATGGAGATCGCCAGCTCCGTCGCCGACTCCGACCGGGCCGCCATCGCCGAGCAGGTCACCGCCGGGGTCCACGTGCGGATGGCCGTGCTCTACCACCTGCTGGCGGGGGAGGATCTCCGATGACCGTCCTGATCAGGAACGTCCGCCCCTACGGCGAGGACCCGACGGACCTGGCCGTCCGCGACGGGGTGCTGGTCGACCCGGGCAGCCTCACCGACGCCCCCGACGAGGTGCTCGACGCCGACGGGCTGATCGCCCTGCCGGGCCTGGTCGACCTGCACACCCACCTGCGCGAGCCGGGCGGGGAGGAGGCCGAGACGGTCGCCACCGGCTCCGCTGCGGCGGCGCTCGGCGGCTACACCGCGGTGTTCGCGATGCCGAACACGAACCCCACCCAGGACTCCCCGGTCGTCGTCGAGCACGTGTGGCGCCGCGGCCGCGAGGTCGGTCTGGTCGACGTGCACCCGGTCGGTGCGGTGACCGTCGGGCTCGGCGGGGAGCGCCTCGCCGAGATGGGCATGATGGCCGCCTCCGCCGCCGGGGTGCGGATGTTCTCCGACGACGGCCGCTGCGTGAACGACCCGCTGCTCATGCGCCGTGCCCTGGAGTACGCCCGGTCGCTGGACGCGGTGGTCGCCCAGCACGCCGAGGACCACCGGCTCACCGTCGGCGCGCAGGCCCACGAGGGGCCGGTCGCGGCGCGGCTCGGCCTCACCGGCTGGCCCGCCACGGCCGAGGAGTCGATCGTCGCGCGCGACGCGATGCTCGCCGCGGCCGCCGGCGCCCGACTGCACGTCTGCCACCTCTCGACGGCGGGCTCGGTCGAGGTGCTGCGCTGGGCCCGGGAGACGCTCCTCCCCGGCACCACCGCGGCCCTGAGCGCCGAGGTCACGCCCCACCACCTGCTGCTCACCGACACCGCGGCCGAGGACTACGACCCGGTGCACAAGGTGAACCCGCCGCTGCGCCCGGAGGCCGACACCCTCGCGCTGCGCCGGGCCCTGGCCGACGGCGTGATCGACTGCGTCGCCACCGACCACGCCCCGCACGCGGTCGAGGCCAAGGACTGCGAGTGGTCCCAGGCCCGACCCGGCATGCTGGGTCTGCAGACCGCGCTGTCGGTGGTCGTGTCCACCATGGTGCGCACGGGTCTGCTCGACTGGCGCGGCGTGGCGCGGGTCCAGAGCGAGGTGCCGGCCGCGATCGCCGGGCTGTCCGACCAGGGCCGTCCGCTCGCGGTCGGGGAACCGGCGAACCTCGTCCTGGTCGACCCCGACGCCCGCTGGACGGTGCGCGGGGCGGACCTGGCGAGCATCGCCGACAACACCCCCTACGAGGGGATGGAGCTACCCGCCTCCGTGGTGCACACGATGCTGCGGGGACGATGGACCGTGCAGGACGGAAAGGTCATGACCCATGAGTGAAGCGCTGCTGGTCCTCGAGGACGGCACCGTGCACCGCGGCGAGTCCTTCGGGGCGACCGGCCGCACCCTCGGCGAGGCCGTCTTCACCACCGGGATGACCGGTTACCAGGAGACGTTGACCGACCCGAGCTACCACCGCCAGATCGTGGTCGCCACGGCACCGCACATCGGCAACACCGGCTGGAACGACGAGGACGACGAGTCCACCCGCATCCACGTCGCCGGCTACGTCGTGCGCGACCCGGCCCGGACGCCGTCGAACTGGCGCTCCCGCCGGTCGCTCGACGACGAGCTCGAGCGCCAGGGCGTCGTCGGGCTCGCGGGCGTGGACACCCGCGCCGTGACGCGGCGGCTGCGCGAGCACGGCTCGATGCGCGCCGGGGTGTTCTCCGGCGACGGCCTGGCGACCGAGCGCGAGATGCTCGAGGCGGTGCGGGACAGCCCGCCGATGGCCGGCGCCGACCTCGCCGGCGCCGTGACCACCGCCGAGCCCTACGTGGTCGCCGCCGAGGGCACCCGCCGCTTCTCGGTCGCCGCGCTCGACCTCGGCATCAAGGCCAACACCCCGCGCATGCTCGCGCAGCGCGGCATCGAGACCCGGGTGCTGCCCAGCACCTCCTCCCTCGACGAGCTCCTCGACGGGTCCCCCGACGGGGTGTTCCTCTCCAACGGCCCCGGCGACCCCGCCACGGCCGACCACGCCGTCGAGCTCACGCGCGGCGTCCTGGAGCGTGGCGTCCCGCTGTTCGGCATCTGCTTCGGCAACCAGATCCTCGGGCGCGCCCTGGGGATGGGGACGTTCAAGCTCCGCTACGGCCACCGCGGGATCAACGTGCCGGTCATCGACCACACCACCGGCACGGTGGCCATCACCAGCCAGAACCACGGGTTCGCCCTCGCGGGCACCCCCGGTGAGCACGTCGACTCGCCGTTCGGCCGGGTGCACCTGTCGCACGGCTGTCCGAATGACGGAGTGGTCGAGGGCGTGACCTGCGCCGCCGTCCCGGCGTTCTCCGTGCAGTACCACCCCGAGGCGGCCGCCGGCCCGCACGACGCGGCGGACCTCTTCGACCGTTTCGCTTCCCTGATGGGAGGGCGCTGAGCCCATGCCGCGTCGCGAGGACATCCACCACGTCCTGGTCATCGGCTCCGGCCCGATCGTGATCGGCCAGGCCTGCGAGTTCGACTACTCGGGCACGCAGGCCTGCCGGGTGCTGCGCGAGGAGGGCCTGCGGGTCTCCCTCGTCAACTCGAACCCGGCGACGATCATGACCGACCCGGAGTACGCGGACGCCACGTACGTCGAGCCGATCGACGTCGAGCACGTCACGAAGGTCATCGAGGCCGAGCGCCCCGACGCGCTGCTCGCCACCCTCGGCGGCCAGACGGCGCTGAACACCGCGATCGCCCTGCACGACGCCGGGGTGCTCGAGCGCTACGGCGTCGAGCTGATCGGCGCCGACGTCGACGCGATCCAACGGGGCGAGGACCGCCTGAAGTTCAAGGAGATCGTCCGCTCGATCGGCGGCGACGTCCCGCGCTCCGAGGTCTGCCACTCGATGGAGGAGGTCCGCGCCACGGTCGCCGAGGTCGGCCTCCCCGTGGTGATCCGGCCGAGCTTCACCATGGGCGGTCTCGGCTCCGGCCTGGCCCACACCCACGAGGAGCTCGAGCGCCTGGCCGGCACCGGCCTCGCCGCCAGCCCCGTGCACGAGGTCCTCATCGAGGAGTCGGTGCTCGGCTGGAAGGAGTACGAGCTCGAGCTGATGCGCGACGGCAAGGACAACGTCGTCGTCATCTGCTCGATCGAGAACGTCGACCCGATGGGCGTGCACACCGGCGACTCGGTGACCGTGGCCCCGGCGATGACGCTGACCGACCGCGAGTACCAGGTCATGCGCGACACCGGCATCCGGGTGCTGCGCGAGGTCGGCGTCGAGACCGGCGGCTGCAACATCCAGTTCGCGGTCGAGCCCACGAGCGGGCGCCTGGTCGTCATCGAGATGAACCCGCGCGTCTCGCGGTCGTCGGCCCTGGCCTCCAAGGCCACCGGCTTCCCGATCGCGAAGATCGCGGCCCGGCTCGCCGTCGGCTACACCCTCGACGAGATCACCAACGACATCACCGGCGAGACCCCGGCGAGCTTCGAGCCGACGCTCGACTACGTCGTCGTGAAGGTCCCGCGGTTCACCTTCGAGAAGTTCCCCGGCGCCGACCCCACGCTCACCACGACGATGAAGTCGGTGGGCGAGGCGATGGCCATCGGCCGCAGCTTCCCGGAGGCGCTGAACAAGGCGCTCCGGTCGACCGAGACCAAGGACCTGGGCTTCGGCACCCGGCCCGACCCGCTGGGCCTGTCGAAGGACGACGCCCTCAAGCAGGCGGCGCTGCCCCGCGACGGCCGCCTCTACGCCGTCGAGCGGGCCCTGCGGCTCGGCGCGACCGTCACCGAGGTCAGCGAGGCCTCCGGCATCGACCCGTGGTTCGTCGAGCAGATCGAGGGCATCGTCGCGCTGCGCCGCGAGATCGCCGACGCCCCGGTGCTCGACGCCGGGCTGCTGCGCCGCGCCAAGCGCGCCGGCCTGTCCGACCTGCAGATCGCCACGACGCGTCCGGAGCTCGCCGGCGAGGCGGGCGTGCGCGCGTTGCGCCACCGCCTGGGGGTCCGCCCGGTCTACAAGACCGTGGACACCTGCGCCGCGGAGTTCGAGGCCCGCACCCCCTACCACTACTCGGCCTACGAGTCCGACCCCGCGACCGAGTCCGAGGTGGCCGCGCAGACCGAGAAGCCCAAGGTCGTCATCCTCGGCTCGGGGCCGAACCGGATCGGGCAGGGCATCGAGTTCGACTACTCCTGCGTCCACGCCGCGACCTCGCTGCGGGCCGCGGGCTTCGAGACGGTGATGCTCAACTGCAACCCCGAGACCGTCTCGACCGACTACGACACCGCCGACCGCCTCTACTTCGAGCCCCTCACCGAGGAGGACGTGCTCGAGGTCGTGCACTCCGAGCGGCTCTCCGGCGGGGGCGACGCCCAGCGCCGTCCCGACGGCACCTGGACCGGAGGCCTGGCGGGCCTGGTCGTCCAGCTCGGGGGGCAGACCCCGCTGAAGCTCGCCGCCGCGCTGGAGGCCGCGGGCGTGCCGATCGTCGGCACCCCGCCGGCCGCGATCGACCTCGCCGAGGAGCGCGGGGCGTTCGGGCACGTGCTCGAGGACGCCGGCCTGCCCGCGCCGCCCTACGGGACAGCCACCAGCTTCGACGGCGCCCGCGAGATCGCCGCGGAGATCGGCTACCCGGTGCTCGTCCGGCCCTCCTACGTGCTGGGCGGGCGCGGCATGGAGATCGTCTACGACGACGAGACCCTGGCCGACTACATCGCCCGGGCCACCGAGGTCACGCCGGACCACCCGGTGCTGGTCGACCGCTTCCTCGACGACGCCATCGAGATCGACGTGGACGCGCTGTGCGACGCCACCGGCGAGGTGTACCTCGGCGGGATCATGGAGCACATCGAGGAGGCCGGGGTCCACTCCGGCGACTCGTCGTGCACCCTGCCGCCGATCACCCTGGGCCTGTCCGACCTCGAGGTCGTGCGCGCCTCGACCGTCGCGCTGGCCCGTCGGCTCGGCGTCCTCGGCCTGATGAACGTGCAGTACGCCCTGAAGGACGAGACCCTCTACGTCCTCGAGGCCAACCCGCGCGCGAGCCGCACGGCCCCGTTCGTCTCCAAGGCCACGGGCGTGCCGCTGGCCAGCGCGGCCGCCCGGGTGATGCTCGGCGCGACGATCTCCGACCTGCGCCGCGAGGGCGTCCTGCCCGCCACCGGCGACGGCGGGCACCTGCCTCCGCACCACCCGGTGGCGGTCAAGGAGGCCGTGCTGCCGTTCCACCGCTTCCGCCGGCCGGACGGCCGCGGGGTGGACTCGCTGCTCGGCCCGGAGATGAAGTCCACCGGCGAGGTCATGGGCATCGACGTGGCCTTCTCGACCGCCTTCGCGAAGGCCCAGGCGGCCGCCTCCGGACCGCTCCCGACGTCCGGGAAGGTCTTCGTCTCGGTGGCCAACCGCGACAAGCGGGCGCTGATCTTCCCGGTCAAGCGCCTCGCGGACCTCGGCTTCGAGATCCTGGCGACGGCGGGCACGGCGAGCGTGCTGGAGCGCAACGGCATCCCGGCCCAGGTGGTGCGCAAGCACTTCGAGGGCCCGGACAACATCGTCGACACCATCCTCGCGGGCGAGGTCGGCATGATCATCAACACCCCGGTGGGCCACACCGGCCCGCGCATCGACGGCTACGAGATCCGCGCGGCGGCGCTGCAGGTCGGCGTCCCGTGCGTCACCACGGTGCAGGGCGCCGCGGCCGCGGTGCAGGGCATCGAGGCGGTCATCCGCGGTGAGATCACGGTCACCCCGCTGCAGGTGCTGCACGAGCGGCTGGCGAAGGCCCGGGCCACGGAGGGCGTGTGACCCCCTCCCGGGCGGCCTTCACCGACCGGCTCACCGCCGCCGTCGCGGAGCACGGCCCGCTGTGCGTCGGGATCGACCCGCACCCGGGCCTGCTCGCGCGGTGGGGCCACGAGGACGACGCGGCCGGCGTGGAGCGCTTCGGCCGCGACGCGGTCGCCGCCCTGGCGGGCCACGTCGCCGTCGTGAAGCCCCAGGTGGCCCTGTTCGAGGTGCACGGCAGCGGGGGAGTGCGGGCGCTCGAGCGGGTGCTCGCGGACGCCCGCGATGCCGGCCTGCTCACGATCGCGGACGCCAAGCGCGGCGACATCGGCTCGACGATGACGGCCTACGCGCGGGCCTGGCTGGCCGACACCTCGCCGCTGGCGGCCGACGCGGTCACGCTGTCGCCCTACCTCGGCGTCGGGTCGCTGACCCCGGCCCTCGACCTGGCCGCCGAGACCGGCCGCGGGGTGTTCGTGCTGGCCCGGACGTCGAACCCGGAGGCCGCGACGGTGCAGTCGGCGCAGTCGTGGACCTCGTTGTCGGACCCGTCGTCGCCGGGGATGCGGGAGGTGGCCCAGGGCGTGGTCGACGCCTGCGCCACCGTGAACGCGACCCGGGCCGGCGCGGGCGGCAGCGGACCCGCGGGCGTGGTGGTGGGGGCCACCGGGGGCACCACCGGCCGGGCCCACGGCCTCGACCTGACCCGCCTGCACGGGCCCGTCCTCGTCCCGGGGCTGGGCGCGCAGGGCGCCACCCCGGACGACCTGGCCCGCGCGTTCGCCGACGGCACCGGACCCGTCGTCCCGTCGAGCTCGCGGGAGATCCTGTCTGCGGGCCCCGACCCGGAGGCGCTGCGCGACGCGTGTCGGGCGTTGAACGGCGCCCTGCGCGACCTCGCGCTGCCGGCCGGACCGATCGGCGCGTAGCACCTGCCGACCGGCCCACGGGGCGCCCCCGGGGCGCGCGGGACACGTCCCGCAGCCACTGCCCGCGGACCGCGACACCGTTCACGCCCCGGACACCCGAGCACTGTGGAGTCGCACCCCAGACGGTACGTTCGCGGGCGACGAGCGCGCCCCGCCGAGCGTGGGGGCCCGCACCCATCCCAGCACTGATATCGGAGGAGACCGTGGCACTTCCCGAGCTGACCGAGGAGCAGCGGGCGGCCGCGCTGGAGAAGGCCGCCGCTGCCCGCCGCGCCCGGGCCGAGCTCAAGGAGCGGCTCAAGCGCGGCGGCACCACCCTCGGTGACGTGCTCGAGCAGGCCGACTCCGACGAGGTGCTCGGCAAGATGAAGGTCTCGGCCCTGCTCGAGGCCCTCCCGGGCGTCGGCAAGGTCCGCGCCCAGCAGATCATGGAGCGCCTCGAGATCGCCCCCAGCCGCCGCCTGCGCGGCCTCGGCGAGCGCCAGCGCAAGGCGCTGCTCGCGGAGTTCGACGGGGAGTGACCCGGGACGACGCTGGGACGTGCGGGCGGGGACGTCTGCTCGTCCTCGCCGGCCCGTCCGGCGTCGGCAAGAGCACCGTCGTGGCCGAGCTGCGCCGGATGGCGGCCCCGCTGTGGTTCAGCGTCTCGGCCACCACCCGGGCGGCCCGGCCCGGTGAGCAGGACGGTCGCGAGTACCACTTCGTCTCCGACGCGGACTTCGACCGGATGGTCGCCGAGGGCGAGATGCTCGAGTGGGCCTCGATCCACCGCGGCCTGCACCGCTCCGGCACCCCCGCGCAGCCGGTGGAGGACCACCTCGCCGCCGGCGAGCCGGTGCTCCTGGAGCTCGACCTCGCCGGCGCACGGGCGGTGCGGCAACGCCGCCCGGACGCGCTGCTGGTGTTCCTGGAGCCGCCGTCCTGGGAGGTCCTGGTGGACCGGCTCACCGGCCGGGGCACCGAGCCGCAGGACGTGATCGACCGACGCCTCGCCACCGCGCGGATCGAGCTCGACGCCCGTCGCGAGTTCGACGTGGGGCTGGTGAACCACGACGTCGGGGAGACCGCGCGGCGGTTGGTAGACTTGGCACACCCATCCGACGCTGCTGCCTGCGGGGATTCCCGTACCGGCGCCGTCGGACCCCGATCCGCAGGAGCCAGTGAATGAGCATCACCACCAGTCGCGTCACCGGTGGCTTCCACGACGTCCCCGAGGGCATCACCAACCCGCCCATCGACGAGCTGCTGGAGACGGTCAGCTCGAAGTACGCGCTGGTGATCTACGCGGCCAAGCGGGCGCGGCAGATCAACGACTACTACGCCCAGCTCGGCGAGGGCCTGCTCGAGTACGTCGGCCCGCTCGTGGAGCCGGGCCCGCGCGAGAAGCCGCTCTCGATCGCGATGCGCGAGATCCACTCGCACCTGCTCGAGCACACCGAGGGCGAGTAACCTCCGCGACGGATCGGGCACCGGGTCGTCATGGCTGAGATCGTCCTGGGCGTCGCCGGCGGGATCGCCGCCTACAAGGCGTGCGAACTGCTCCGTCGGCTCCGCGAGGCCGGCCACCACGTGCAGGTGGTGGCCACCCCGAACGCCCTCGAGTTCGTCGGGCGGGCGACCTTCGAGGCGCTCTCCGGCCGTGAGGTGCTGACCGGGGTGTTCGAGCACGTCCCCGACGTCACGCACGTCGCCCTCGGGCGCCGGGCCGACCTCGTCGTGTGCGCCCCCGCCACCGCCGACCTGCTCGCGCGGATGGCGGCGGGTCGCGCGGACGACCTGCTGACCTCCACCCTGCTGACCGCCCGGTGTCCGGTGCTCGCGGCACCGGCGATGCACACCGAGATGTGGGACCACCCGGCGACGGTCGACAACGTCGCCACCCTGCGCCGCCGCGGCACCGTCGTGCTCGAGCCCGCCTCGGGTCGTCTGACCGGCGCCGACTCCGGGCCGGGCCGGCTGCCCGAGCCCGTCGAGATCGCCGAGTTCGCCCGGCTGCTCCTGGAGAACCCCGCCGCGCTGCCCCGCGACCTCGAGGGACGCCACGTGGTCGTCTCCGCCGGCGGGACCGCCGAGCCGCTCGACCCGGTGCGCACCCTGGGCAACCGGTCCTCCGGCCGGCAGGGCTATGCCCTCGCCCGCGTCGCGGCGCAGCGCGGCGCCCGGGTCACGCTCGTCGCCGGGACCACCGCCGCCCTCGACGCGCCCGCCGCCGTCGACCTGGTGTCCGTCCGCACCACCGAGGAGATGCGTACCGCGGTCCTCGACGCCGCGAAGGGCGCCGAGGTGGTCGTCATGGCGGCCGCCGTCGCCGACTTCCGGCCGGTGGACGTCGCCGGATACAAGATCAAGAAGGGTGCGGGGGAACCGGACGCGATCCGTCTCACACGGAACCCCGACATCCTCGCCGAGCTCGTCGCCGAACAGGTGCCCGGCCGGCTCGTCGTGGGCTTCGCCGCCGAGACCGGCGACGCCGACCATGACGTCCTGTCCTTCGGCCGGGCCAAGCTCGAACGCAAGGGGTGCGACTACCTCGTCGTCAACGCCGTCGGCGGCGTCACCGGGCACAACGCCTTCGAGAGCGCCGACAACGAGGGGTGGCTGCTCGGGGCCGACGGGTCGTCGGTGCAGCTGCCGATGGGGTCGAAGGCGACGCTCGCGGCACGCGTCTGGGACACGGTGGCCGATCGCCTGGCGTGAGCACGCCGCCACGCACCGTGACGGAATCGGGCGTGGTTCCCACTCCCACACCTGGTGACCGAGCACAACCGCACTGTGACGCGGTGCGCAGAACCGCCGGTCAGGGGCCTGCCCGATGGGCCGGATGCCGTTAGTGTTGCCCGGTCCCACTGTCGAGGCAGGGAGAAATTGTGCCCGCTAGGCGTTTGTTCACTTCCGAGTCCGTCACCGAGGGCCACCCGGACAAGATCTGTGACGCCATCTCCGACGGGATTCTGGACGCCTTGCTGGCGCAGGACCCGAAGAGCCGTGTCGCCGTCGAGTCGATGGTGACCACGGGCCAGGTCCACGTGGCCGGCGAGGTCACCACCAACGCCCACGTGAACTACGTGGACATCGTCCGCAAGACGATCCTGGACATCGGCTACGACTCGTCCGCGAAGGGCTTCGACGGCGAGACCTGCGGTGTCTCGATCTCGATCGGCGCGCAGTCCGCCGACATCGCGCAGGGCGTCGACCAGGGCTACGAGTCCCGCGTCGAGGGCTCCGAGGACGAGATCGCCAAGCAGGGCGCCGGCGACCAGGGCCTCATGTTCGGCTACGCCGACGCCGACACCCCCGAGCTCATGCCGCTGCCGATCGGGCTCGCCCACCGGCTCGCGCGCAAGCTGACCAGCGTCCGGCGCGAGGGCGTCCTGCCCTACCTGCGCCCCGACGGCAAGACCCAGGTCACGATCGCCTACGACGGCGACAAGCCGGTCGGCGTCGAGACCGTCGTGCTCTCCACGCAGCACGCCTCGGACATCGACCTCGACGAGATGCTCGCGCCCGACATCCGCTCGAAGGTCATCCAGCCCGTGCTCGAGGGCATCGACCTCGACTCGTCGAACACCCGCGTGCTGGTGAACCCGACCGGCCGCTTCGTCGTCGGTGGCCCGATGGGCGACGCCGGCCTGACCGGCCGCAAGATCATCGTCGACACCTACGGCGGCTACGCCCGCCACGGTGGCGGCGCCTTCTCCGGCAAGGACCCGTCGAAGGTGGACCGCTCGGCCGCCTACGCGGGCCGCTGGGTCGCCAAGAACGTCGTCGCCGCGGGCCTCGCCCGTCGCGCCGAGGTCCAGCTCGCCTACGCGATCGGCAAGGCCGAGCCCGTCGGCGTGTTCCTCGAGACGTTCGGCACCGCGAACGTCGACCCCGCCAAGATCGAGCAGGCCATCCACGAGGTCTTCGACCTGCGCCCCGGCGCGATCGTGCGCGACCTCGAGCTGCTGCGCCCGATCTACCAGCCGACCGCCGCGTACGGCCACTTCGGCCGCGACGACCTCGACCTGCCCTGGGAGCGCACCGACCGCGCCGACCAGCTGAAGTCGATCGCCGGCTGACGGCCCCGAGCACGATCCGACGGCCCGGCCGCCCCTGCAGGGGGTGGTCGGGCCGTCGTCGTCCATCCACCCCCCGTGGCAGCAAAGCGTCGTTGCGTGCGTCCAGTGACAGGAAATCCACATCCTCGCCCGGGCGGTCGGACCGCTCTGGTAGACCGGCGCCCGTGAACGGATCACCGGGCGACGAGGCGCTGCTGGCGCTGCCCGGGATGCCCGAACCCGCACCGCCCGTCGTCGAGAAGAAGACCCCGAAGCACAACGAGCGGCTGCCCGCGGAGCAGGACCCCGTCGCCTCGGTCGCCGTCGACGTCCCGCTGCCGCACCTCGACCGGCCGTTCGACTACCGCGTGCCCGTGCAGCTCGCCGACACCGCGGTGGTCGGGGCGCGCGTGCGGGTGCGCTTCGCCGGGCGGATCGTCGACGGCTACGTGCTGGCCCGCTCCGAGACCACCGAGCACGACGGTCGGCTGCAGTGGCTGGAGAAGGTCGTCTCGCCCGAGCCGGTGCTCTCGCCCGAGCTCGCCGCGCTGTGCCGCACGGTGGCCGACCGCTACGCCGGCACGCTCGCCGACGTCCTGCGGCTCGCCCTGCCGCCACGCCACGCGCGGGTGGAGAAGGAACCCCGTCCCGACGAGGAGGTGTCGCCGGTCCCGCCGCCGGCGCCCGACGACGGGCCGGGGTGGGCCGCCTACCCACGCGGTCCGGCGTTCCTCGAGGCGCTCACCGCCCACCGGCCCGCGCACGGGGTGTGGCAGGCGCTGCCGGGCGAGGACTGGGCGCGGCGACTCGCGGAGGCCGCGCGAGCCGCCCTGGCCGCGGGTCGCGGCGCGGTGATCGTCGTGCCGGACCGGCGCGACCTCGACCGCCTGCACGCGGCGTGCATCGAGGTGGTGGGGGAGGAGCACGTCGCCGCGCTGGCCGCCGACCTCGGGCCCGCCGAGCGGTACCGGCGCTGGCTGGCGGTCTCGCGCGGCCGCGCGCGCCTCGCGATCGGCACCCGGGCGGCCGCGTTCGCGCCCGTGCCCGACCCGGGCCTGCTCGCGGTCTGGGACGACGGGGACGACTCGCACACCGAGCCCCGTGCGCCCTACCCGCACACCCGCGACGTCCTCATCGCCCGCGCGCACGGCAGCGGCGCCGCCCTGCTCGTCGGCGGCACCACGCGCACCGCGGAGGCCGAGGTGCTGGTACGCAGCGGGTGGGCGCACCCGATCGCGGCCGAGCGCACGACCGTCCGCGAGCACGCCCCGCGCGTCACCGCGATCGGCGAGGACGAGCGGCAGCTGCTGCGCGACCCGACCGCGCGCGCCGCCCGGATCCCCTCGGTGGCGTTCGAGGCCGCGCGCGCCGCGCTCGCGGCGGGCCGACCGGTGCTGGTCCAGGTCCCGCGCCGCGGCTACCTCCCCGCCATCGCCTGCGCGCAGTGCCGCGAACCGGCCCGGTGCAGGCACTGCCACGGGCCGCTCGGCATCCCCGCCGGCACCGCCGACGTGCCCGCCCCGCCGACCTGCCGGTGGTGCGGCCGCCCGGCCACGAACTACCGCTGCCCGGCGTGTGCCTCGCCTCGGGTGCGGGCCACCGTCGTCGGCGCCGGCCGCACCGCCGAGGAGCTCGGCCGGGCCTTCCCGCAGACGGTGGTCCGCAGCTCCGGGGGCGGGGCCACGATCCTGGAGACGGTCGAGGCGGCCCCCGCCATCGTCGTCGCCACCCCGGGCGCCGAGCCGGTCGCCGACGACGGGTACGGCGCCGCCCTCCTGCTCGACGGCGCGGCCCTGCTCGCCCGCCCGGAGCTGCGCGCGGCCGAGGACACCGTGCGGCGCTGGTTCGCCGCCGCCAAGCTCGTGCGCCCGGGTCCCGCGGGCGGGCGGGTGGTCGTGGTGGCGGAGTCCGATCTGCCCGCCGTGCAGGCCCTGATCCGGTGGGACCCGGCCGGGTTCGCCGGCGCGGAACTGGACGCCCGCACCGAGCTGGGCCTGCCGCCCGCGGTGCGGATGGCGGCCCTGGACGGCGACCCGGAGGCGCTGCGCGACCTCGTCGACACCACCCGGCTCCCGCTCGACGCCGACGTCCTCGGGCCCGTCGAGCTGCCGCCCGGCACCCGGCTGCCGGGCGCGGACGAACGCACCGAGCGGGCCGAGCGGGTCCTCGTCCGCGTGCCTCGGCCCGCCGGCCGCGAGCTCGCGCGGGCACTGCAGGAGGCGCAGGCCGTCCGGGGCGCCCGCCGGGAGCGCGAGCCGGTCCGGGTGCTGCTCGACCCGCACGACCCGCTCTGAGCGCCCTCCTTCTCCGGCGTGAGGGGAACCCTCGTGGCGGTGGGGCGCCCGGATCCTCCCCTCACGGTGACGCGGCGAGCGCCGCCGGATCGGCCGGACCGGGCACACGCCTAGACTGGACGACCGTGACCGTCCAGCCCGTCCGCTTCTTCGGCGATCCCGTCCTGCGGGAGCGCGCCGCCGAGGTGACCACGTTCGACAAGGAGCTCCGCCAGCTCGTCGCCGACCTCGACGAGACGATGCGGGAGCAGGGCGGCGCCGGCCTCGCGGCGCCGCAGATCGGCGTGGGGCTGCGGGTGTTCACCTACCGCGCGGGCGAGGACATGCACGGCCACCTGGTCAACCCGACGTGGAACGTCCTCGACGACACGACGCAGACCGGCCCTGAGGGCTGCCTGTCGATCCCCGGGTTCCGCTGGGACTGCACGCGGTTCGACCACGTGGTCGCGACCGGCTGGGACATGCACGGCGAGCCGCTGCGGATCGAGGGCACGGCGATGCTGGCCCGCGCGATCCAGCACGAGACCGACCACCTCGACGGCGTGCTCTTCCTCGACCGGCTGGACGCGGCGACGCGCAAGGAGGCGATGGCGGCGATCCGCCAGGCCGAGTGGTTCGACCCGACGGCGCCGCCGCGCATCAAGCAGAACCCGCACGCCGCCGACCCGGCGCACAAGGCGAACCCGCTGTTCGGGGGCGTCCGCTAGATGCGGCTCGTCTTCGCCGGCACCCCGGAACCCGCCGTGCCCTCGCTGCGCCGCCTGCTGGAGGGCACCGCGCACGAGGTCGTGGCCGTGGTCACCCGGCCCGACGCGCCCGCGGGCCGGAAGCGGCGGCTGCAGCGGTCGCCGGTGGGCCTGCTAGCCGACGAGGCGGGGGTGGAGGTGCTCACGCCCGCGAGGGCGTCCGACCCGGACTTCCTCGCGCGCCTCGCCGCGATCGCGCCGGACTGCTGCCCGGTCGTCGCCTACGGCAATCTGCTGCGCCCCGCCGCCCTCGCCATCCCGACGAACGGCTGGGTCAACCTGCACTTCTCCCTGCTGCCCGCGTGGCGCGGCGCCGCGCCGGTGCAGGCCGCGATCCGCGCCGGGGACGAGATCACCGGCGCCAGCACGTTCCGGCTCGAGCAGGGCATGGACACCGGTCCGGTGTTCGGCACCGTCACCGAGAAGATCGCCGACGACGACACCGCGGGCGCGCTGCTCGAGCGGCTCAGCCACAGCGGGGCGGGCCTGCTCGCGGCCACCCTCGACGGGATCGCCGACGGCTCGCTGCAGCCCGTGCCGCAGCCCGCCGAGGGTGTCTCGGTCGCCCCGAAGGTCACCGTCGACGACGCCCGGGTCCACTGGACCGACCCGCCGCTGGCGATCGACCGGCACGTCCGCTCGGTCACGCCGGCCCCCGGCGCCTGGACCGGGTTCCGCGGCACCCGGCTCAAGCTCGGGCCCGTCACGACGACGGGGTTCGACGACCTGGCCCCGGGCGAGATCGTCGTCGAGCGCAAGCGGGTCCTCGTCGGCACGGCGGCGGCCCCCGTCGTGCTGGGCACCGTGCAGCCGGCCGGGAAGCCGATGATGCCCGCCGTCGACTGGAGCCGCGGCGTGCAGCCCGCGGCGGGGGAGCGGTTCGAGACGACGGGGACGGCATGACCGACAGCTCCGTCCCGCCCGGCGGCCACCGCTCCGGCAAGGGGCCGCGCCGCAGGCCGGAACGCCCGCACCGGTCGGGTCCGCCGCGCGGTCGCTCCGGGCCGAACCGGCCGCCGCAGGGCGACGCCGCCCGCGAGGCCGCGCTCGACACCCTGCGGGCCGTCCGCGAGGACGACGCCTACGCGAACCTGACGCTGCCGAGGCTGCTGCGCGAACGGCGGGTCTCGGGCCGCGACGCCGCCCTCGCCACCGACCTCGCCTACGGGGCGTGCCGGGCACAGGGTCTGCTCGACGCCGTGCTCTCCGCCTGCGTCGACCGCCCGCTCGACCGGCTCGACGGCGTCGTCCTGGACGCGCTGCGCCTCGGGGCCCAGCAACTGCTGCGCACCCGGATCCCCGCGCACGCCGCCGTCGGCGCGACCGTGGAGCTCGTCCGCTCGCGGGCCGGCTCGAAGCCCACCGGCTTCGTCAACGCCGTGCTGCGAAAGGTCGCCGAGCGCGACGAGGCTGGGTGGGTCGCCCAGCTCGCCCCGGACGCCGCCACCGACCCGGTCGGGCACGCCGCGTTCGTCCACGCCCACCCGCGCTGGATCGCCGAGGTCTTCGCCGCGTCCCTGCCGGAGGCCGAACTCGAGCCGGCGCTGGCCGCCGACGACGCCCGGCCCGCGGTCCACCTGGCGGCGCGACCGGGCGAGATCAGCGCCGAGGAGCTCGCCGCGATCACCGGCGGCGACGAGGCGCCGTACTCGCCCTACGGGGTGCTGCTCACCGAGGGCGGCGACCCGGGCGATCTCGAGCCGGTCCGCGAAGGGCTCGCCGCGGTGCAGGACGAGGGCAGCCAGCTGGTCGCCCTGGCCGCCGCCCGCGCGCCGCTCGAGGGTCGCGACGAGTTCTGGCTCGACCTGTGCGCCGGCCCCGGCGGGAAGGCCGCCCTGCTCGGGGCGCTCGCCGCGATCTCCGGTGCCACCCTCGACGCCGTCGACCGCGCCCCGCACCGCGCGGCCCTCGTCGAGAAGGCCACCGCCGGCCTGCCGGTGCGCGTGCACACCGGCGACGCCCGGGAGATCGCGCTGCCCGAGGCGGCCTACGACCGGGTCCTCGTCGACGCGCCGTGCACCGGGCTCGGGGCGCTGCGCCGCCGCCCGGAGGCCCGGTGGCGCCGCCGCCCCGAGGACGTCGCCGACCTCACGGCGCTCCAGCGCGACCTGCTCACCCACGCCCTCGGGCGGGTGCGCCCCGGCGGGGTCGTCACCTACGCGACCTGCTCGCCGCACCCGGAGGAGACGGTCGACGTGGTCCGGGCCGTCGCCGCCGCGACCGGCGCGGAGGTGCTCGACACCGCCGGCAGCCTGCCCGAGCTGACCGGGTCCGACGTCGGGACGGGGCCGGGTGTGCAGCTCTGGCCGCACCGGCACGGGACCGACGCCATGTACTGCGCGACCCTGCGGCGAACCGCCTGATCACGGGTGCGGGAGACTGGGGACGTGCCCGCCCCGCTCATCGCGCCCAGCATCCTGTCCGCGGACTTCGCCCGGCTCGCCGACGAGGCCGCGGCGGTGCACGGCTCCGACTGGCTGCACGTCGACGTCATGGACGCGCACTTCGTGCCCAACCTGACGCTGGGCCTGCCGGTCGTGGAGAGCCTGCTGCGCGCCACCGACATCCCGCTGGACTGCCACCTGATGATCGAGGACCCGGACCGCTGGGCGCCGCCCTACGCCGAGGCCGGCGCCCACAACGTCACCGTGCACGCCGAGGCCGCCCGCGACCCGCGGAAGCTGGCGAAGGACCTCCGTGCGGCCGGCGCCCTCGCCGGGCTGTCCATCAAGCCGGGGACCCCGCTCGAGGACTGGATCGAGGTCCTCGCGGACTACGACACGCTGCTCGTGATGAGCGTGGAGCCCGGGTTCGGCGGGCAGAGCTTCATGCCCGAGGTGCTGGACAAGGTCCGGACGGCGCGGCGGCTGGTCGACACCGGGCACCTGCGGGTCCTCGTGGAGATCGACGGCGGGATCAGCGCGGACACCGTGGAGCAGGCCGCCGAGGCCGGCGTCGACTGCTTCGTCGCGGGCAGCGCGGTCTACGGGGCGGACGACCCGGCCCGGGCGGTCGCGGCGCTGCGCGAGCAGGCGGCCGCGGTCTCCCCGCACCGTTCACTGACTACTCGCGAGTAACCTGAAGGGTGGCGGTTGTCACCGGGAAGGGACCCGGTGGGCGACGACCGCGCGAGGATGATGCAGGCAACGTCGATCGTTCAGACGGGCGACGACCGGAGACGACGGGCGAGGGAGCCAGGAGTGTTCACGGGCATCGTGGAGGAGGTCGGCGAGATCGTCGACGTCACCCCGCAGGCGGACGCCGCCCGGCTGCGCATCCGCGGTCCGCTGGTCGTCTCCGACGCCCGGCCCGGCGACTCGATCGCCGTCAACGGCGTGTGCCTCACCGTGGTCGACCCGGAGCCGGACTCCTTCGCCGTCGACGTCATGGGCGAGACGCTGCGCCGCTCGAGCCTCGCGGCCGCGGCCGCCGGCACCCCGGTGAACCTGGAGCGCGCCCTCGCGGCCGGCGCCCGGCTCGGCGGGCACATCGTGCAGGGCCACGTCGACGGCACGGCCACGGTCGCGGCGGTCGAGCCGTCCGAGCACTGGACCGCGGTCCGCTTCAGCACGCCGCGGGCGGCGGACGGCGGGGTCGGGATCGCCCGCTACATCGTCGAGAAGGGCTCGATCGCCGTGGACGGCGTGAGCCTCACCGTGACCGAGGTCGACGACGACGGGTTCGCCGTCGGGCTGATCCCCACCACCCTCGCCGAGACGACCCTCGGGTCGCGTGCGGTCGGGGCGACCGTGAACCTGGAGGTCGACGTGGTGGCCAAGTACGTCGAACGGCTGCTCGGCACGGGAGCGCTGCAGCCGGAGCAGCATCATCGGACGGAGTCGGGAGCATGAACCACGTGGACGGCTTCGAGCACATCGAGCGGGCCATCGAGGACATCGCCGCGGGCAAGGCCGTCGTCGTGGTCGACGACGAGGACCGCGAGAACGAGGGCGACCTCATCTTCGCCGCGCAGATGGCGACGCCGGAACTGGTGTCGTTCATGGTGCGCTACACCTCGGGCTACATCTGCGTGCCGCTGACCGGCGAGGCCTGCGACCGGCTCGACCTCCCACCCGCGCACTCGATCAACCAGGACCGGCACGGCACCGCCTACACGGTGTCCGTCGACGCGCGCGAGGGCATCGGCACCGGTATCTCCGGCGCCGACCGCGCACGGACCATCCAGGTCCTCGCGAACCCGGCGTCGACCGCCACCGACCTCTCCCGCCCCGGGCACGTCGTCCCGCTGCGCGCCCGCGACGGCGGCGTCCTGCGGCGTCCCGGGCACACCGAGGCCGCCGTCGACCTCGCCCGCCTCGCCGGGCTCGAGCCCGCCGGCGCCATCTGCGAGATCGTCTCGCAGAAGGACGACGGCGAGATGGCGCGCTACGAGGAGCTCGCGGTGTTCGCCGACGAGCACGACCTCGCGCTCATCACGATCAAGGACCTGATCGCCTACCGGCGCCGGTCGGAGAAGCAGGTCGCGCAGGTCGCCCACGCCCACCTCCCGACGGTCCACGGTGAGTTCGAGGCCTACGGCTACGACTCGCTGCTCGACGGCATCGAGCACCTCGCGCTGGTCTACGGCGACCTCGGCGACGGCGAGGACGTCCTGGTCCGTGTGCACTCCGAGTGCCTCACCGGCGACGTCCTCGGCTCCCGCCGCTGCGACTGCGGCCCCCAGCTCGACGCCGCGATGGCCGCGGTCGCCGCCGAGGGCCGCGGGGTGGTGCTCTACGTGCGTGGCCACGAGGGCCGGGGGATCGGCCTGATCCACAAGCTGCAGGCCTACCAGCTGCAGGACGCGGGGGCGGACACCGTCGACGCGAACCTCGCGCTCGGCATGCCCGCCGACGCCCGCGACTACGGCACCGGCGCCCAGATCCTCGCCGACCTCGGCGTCCGGAGCATGCGCCTGCTGACGAACAACCCGGAGAAGCGCGCGGGGCTCGAGGGCTACGGCCTGACGATCCTCGACCGGGTGGCGCTGCCGCTGCGCGCGACCCCGGAGAACCTGCACTACCTGCGCACCAAGCGGGACCGCATGGGGCACGACCTCCAGGGGCTCGACGTCTACGAGGCGGGCCTGGCGAGCAGCGAGTCCGGCGCATGAGCACGCAGGGACGCCCCGACCTCGCGGTGCCGGACGCCACCGGCCTGCGCCTGGGGATCGCGGCCACGCGCTGGAACGCCGAGATCGTCGAGACGATGCTCGAGCGGGCCCTGCTCGCGGCCGAGCGCGGCAACGTCGAGCACCCGACGGTGGTCCGGGTGTCGGGCGCGATGGAGCTGCCCGTCGTCTGCCAGGGCCTCGCGGCCGGGCACGACGCGGTCGTCGGGCTCGGCGTCGTCATCCGCGGTGCGACGCCGCACTTCGACTACGTGTGCGACGCCGTGACGGCCGGGCTGCTGCGCGTCGGGCTCGACGAGCGCACACCGGTCGGCAACGGGGTGCTCACCACGGAGAACCTCGACCAGGCCTGGGAGCGCGCCGGCACGCCCCAGTCCACCGAGGACAAGGGCTTCGAGGCGGTCGTCGCCGCCCTCGACGCGGCGATCACGCTCAAGCAGCTGCGCGACGGCACCCACCGCGCGCCGGTCGGGTTCGCGCGATGAGTGCCGACTCCCCGGTCGTCGTCCCGCCGGAGGGCCTGGACCTCGGCCCGGTCGAGCTCGAGATCCGTCCGCGCCGCATCCGGTGGGTCGCGTGGGTGCTCGCGATCCTGCTGTTCGCGTTCTTCGCCGGTGGCGCGCTGCTGGTGTACGTCGAGTCGGCCGGCTTCAACTTCCGGCCCGCCGACCAGGTCGCGATGGTCGTCCTCGGGCTGATCCTCGCGGGCTGCGCGCTCCTGTTCACCCGCCCCCGGCTGCGCGCCGGCGCGGGCGGCGTCGAGGTCCGCGCGACGATCCTCACGCGGCGGGTCGCGTGGGCCGACGTCGTCGGGATCAGCTTCCCCGACGGCGCCCAGTTCGCCCGGCTCGACCTGCCCGACGACGAGTACCTGGTCGTCTCGGCGATCCAGGCCGTGGACAAGCTCCACGCCGTTCAGGCCGTGAAGGGGCTGCGGGACCTCTACGCGAAGTACGCCCCGTGACACTGTACGAGTCGCTGTTCCGGCACGTCGCCGTGCGCGTGCCGGCCGAGCGGACCCACCGCATCGGGATCCGCGCCCTCGCCGCGGCCACACCGGTCCTCCCGGAGCGGGCCCCCGACCCCTCGCTCGCCGTGCACGCGATGGGCCTCGAGTTCCCGTCGCCGCTCGGCGTCGCCGCGGGCTACGACAAGGACGCCGAGGGGATCCGCGGGCTCGCCCGGCTCGGGTTCGGTGCCGTCGAGATCGGCACCGTCACCGCGCGCCCGCAGCCCGGCAACCCGCGGCCGCGCCTGTTCCGGCTGCCCGACGACCGCGCGCTGGTCAACCGCATGGGCTTCAACAACGCCGGGGCGGACGCCGTCGCCGAGCGCCTGGCCGCGCTCCGGGCGGGCGGGCCCCTCGGCACCGTGCTCGGCGTCAACATCGGGAAGTCGAAGGCCGCCACCGGGCCGGAGCAGACGGTCGCCGACTACCGCTACTCCGCCCGCGCCCTCGGCCCCCACGCGGACTACGTCGTCGTGAACGTCTCCTCCCCGAACACCCCGGGCCTGCGCGACCTCCAGGGCGTCGACGCCCTCGAGCCGCTGCTCGCCGCGGTGCGGGAGGAGATCGGTCCCACGCCGCTGCTCGTCAAGATCACGGCCGATCTCGACGACGACGGGGTCGACGCGGTCGCCGACCTGGCCGTCGCGGCCGGCCTCGACGGCCTCGTCGCCACGAACACGACGGTGTCCCGCACCGGCCTGCGCTCCGACCCCGCCGTGGTCGACGCCGCGGGCACCGGAGGCCTCTCCGGCGCCCCGCTGGTGGAGCCGGCGCGCGCGATCCTCGCCCGGCTCGTCGCGCGGGTGGGCGGCCGGTTGACCATCGTCTCCGTCGGTGGCATCGCCGATGCCGCCGAGGCCCGTCGGCGCCTCGATGCCGGCGCGACGCTCGTGCAGTCCTACACCGGCTTCGTCTACGGCGGGCCGGCCTGGCCCGCGCGCGTCAACGCCGAGCTCGCCCGTTCCTGACGACGGGTCGTGTCCCGCCCGACCCGTGCGTTGCGTTCCGCACACGGCCGGGGCAGGTCGTGTCCCACCGCTCGTGCGTTGCGTCCCGCACAGCGCGGATTCCGACGCGCCGACCCCCTCCGCACCCGGCACGATGGGCGCCCGTGACCGCCCCGCAGACCGCGCCCGCCCGCCGTCCGGAGGTCGTGCTGTTCGACCTCTTCGAGACCTGCCTGCAGCTGGAGGGCCTGCGCCCGCGGTTCGTCGCGCTGGGCCGCCCGGGGCACGAGCTGGAGCTGTTCTTCGCCCGGCTGCTGCACCAGGGCATGGCGATGACGCTCGCGGGCGAGGCGCCGCCGTTCCGGACGGTCGCCACCGACATGCTGCGCCGCACGAGCGGGCGCGACCTCGACGACGACCAGGTCGCCTCGGTCCTCGACGGCTTCCGCGAGCTGCCCGTCCACGACGACGTCCGCGCCGCGTTCACGTTGCTGCGCGACGCCGGGGTTCCCGCCTACGGCTTCACCCACGGCTCGGCCGCCACCGCGAGCGCTGCCCTCGAGAACGCCGGCGTGCGCGACCTGCTCGACGACGTCTTCTCCTGTGAGGAGATCGCCTCGTTCAAGCCGCCGCGGCGGGTGTACGACTTCGCCGTGGAGCGGGTCGGCCGGGCGGGCGCAGCGATGGGACGGGGCTCGGTGGAGCCGGCCCGGACGGCGCTGGTCGCGGTGCACTCGTGGGACGTGCACGGAGCCGTGGCGGCCGGTCTGCTGGGCGGCTACTGCGAGCGGCTCGAGGGCCTGGTCCCCGACGCCGTACTCCGTCCGCACGTCGTGGCGGAGACGCTGGACGACGTCGTCGCCGGGCTGCTCGCCCTGCCCGAGTAGCGCCCCGAGTAGGTTCGACGACCAGCCGCGACCACCACCGCGACCCCGACGGAGGCCCCACCCGTGACCACCGAGCCGTCCACCACCCCGACCGGGCTGACCCGCCGCCGCGCCCTCTGCGGCCTCGTCGTCGCCCTGGCCGCCCCCGCCGCCCTCGCCGCCTGCTCCTCCGGGGAGACCGCGGCCCCGGCCGGCGGCGCCACCACCGGAGCAGGCACGTCCCCCGCTCCGGCCACGGGCGGCGTCCCGGTGGCGCAGGTCCCGGTCGGCGGCGGGACCGTGGTGGACGGGCCGAACGGGCCGGTCGTGCTGACCCAGCCGCAGCCCGGCGTCATCAAGGCCTTCGACGCCGCCTGCCCCCACCAGGGGACCACCGTCGACCCGCCCGAGGCCGGCACCATCACCTGCCCGAACCACGGCAGCGAGTTCGACGCCACGTCCGGCGCCCTGAAGAAGGGCCCGGCGGAGAGCGGGCTCACCCCCGTCGCGACGACCGTCGTGAACGGGCAGGTGCAGTTCGCCTAGACCGGACGCAGCGACGAGGAGGACGGGGCCGAGATGCTCGCGCTGCACGCCGCGTGGTCGCCCGGCCGGGGGCTGTGCCTCTGGGCCGAGGACCCGGCGCGGCGCGCGGGCGGTTCGACCCGCAGCCGCGCCCGCGGCGCCCGCCCGCACCCGTTCGCGGCCGACCACGAGCAGCTCCGGGCCGTCGCCGCGGCGCTGAACACGGCCGGCGCGGAAGGTCAGGCCGTCCTGCACCTGCCTTCCACCGACGGTCCGTCCGGCGCCTCCCGCGAGCCCGTGCCCTCCGACGGCACCGACCCGCCGACCGCGCTCGCCCCGTGGACGGTGCCGGTGCTCGAGCTCGACCCGGACGTCCTGCTGCGCTCCGAGCCGTTGCCGGGGGAGGGCGGGGAGTTCGGGGTGCTGCGGGCGCTCGGGCGGCTCGCGGCCGACCTGGTCGGGCGCGGCCGCGTCCTGCCCGCCCCGCATCCGGAGCACGACGACCCGCTCGGCTGGCGCCCCGTGCTCCAGGGTCCCGACCTGGTCGCGGCCGACGCGTTCGCCGCGGCGCTGCCACCGGCCGTGCGCGCCGAGGCCGTCGACGGGCGACCCGTCGCCGACGGGATCGGTCCCGAGCCGGCCGAGCTGGTCACCGAGGCGCTCACCGCGCTGGTCGACGCCGAGGCCCGCCATCGGCTCCGCGCCGAGCCCGTCCCCTCCGCCCTCCTCGACGCCACCTCCCGCGGGGACCTGGACCCCGGCCTCGCCCGCTGGGAGGTCGTCGGCGCCCCGCACGCCGGGCCCGCACGCGGCACCTTCCGGCTCACCGAGATCGTCGTCGACGACCTGGGACACGCGGTCGAGGGCGAACCCCGGTTCTGGCTCGAGTTCTCCCTGCAGTCGGCGCAGGACGCCAGCCTGCGCGTGACGGCGGAGTCGATCTGGCGCGACGCCGGGTCGCTGCGCCGCTGGCTCGACGACCCCAGCGAGATGCTGCTCGCCGAGCTCGGCCGCGCCGCCGCGATCTACCCGGAGCTGACCGACGCCCTGCGCGTGCCGCGCCCGACGGGGATGGAGCTCGACCGGGAGGGCGCCCACCACTTCCTGCTCCGGGTCGCCGCACCGCTCGACCGCGCCGGGTTCGGCGTGCTGCTGCCCAGCTGGTGGTCGCAGCCCGCCCGGCTCGGCATCACGGCGAACGCCACCGGCGGTGCCGGGCCGGAGGGGGTCGTCGCGCTGCGCGGGCGGCTGCGCAAGGAGGAACTGGTCGAGTTCGCCTGGAAGCTCGCGGTCGACGGCGAGCCGCTGTCCGACGAGGAGATGCGGGCGCTCGTCCACGCCAAGGCGCCGCTGGTGTTCCTGCGCGGACGGTGGGTCGCCGTCGACGCCGAGCGGCTGCGGGCCGGGCTGGAGTTCCTCGACCGCGCACCCACCGAGGGCACGGTCGGCGACGTCCTCGCGCTGCACTCGGCCTATCACGACGACCTGCCGCCCGAGTGGGCCGCGCCGCTGCCCGTCGAGGACGTCACGGCGGCCGGGTCGCTGGGCGCGCTGCTCTCGGGCGCGGCGGACGCCCACCTCGAGCTGCTCGACGACCCGCCCGCCCTCGAGGCCACCCTGCGCCCCTACCAGCGGCGCGGCGTCTCCTGGCTGGCCTTCCTCGCGGGCCTGCGCGTCGGCGGGGTGCTCGCCGACGACATGGGGCTGGGCAAGACGCTGCAGGTGCTCGCGCTGGAGGCGCACGAGCGCGTTCCCGACGACGGGTCGCTGCCGCCCACGCTGCTCGTCGCACCCACGTCCGTCGTCGGGAACTGGCAGCGGGAGGCGGCCCGGTTCACCCCGGGGCTCCGCGTCGTCGTGCACCACGGGGCGGGCCGCGCGACGGGCGACCTCACCGCCGTGCTCGCGGCCGCCGACCTCGTCGTCACGAGCTACGGCACGCTGACCCGCGACGTGGCCGAGCTGTCCCGCCACCGCTACCACCGGCTCGTCCTCGACGAGGCGCAGCTCGTGAAGAACAACCGGTCGCGGGCGGCCCGGGCGGTCCGCACCGTCGACGCCGAGCACCGCCTCGCCCTCACCGGCACCCCCGTGGAGAACCGGCTCGCCGAGCTCTGGTCGATCATGGACGCGGTCAACCCCGGCCTGCTCGGCAGCGTCACCGCGTTCCGCGACCGCTACGCGGTGCCGATCGAGCGACACGGCCGCTCCGACGTCGCGCGCCGCCTGCAGACGACCGTGCGCCCCTTCCTGCTGCGACGCGTCAAGACCGACCGCACCGTCGTCGACGACCTCCCCGACAAGATCGAGACCGTCGAACGCTGCAGCCTCACCGCGGAGCAGGCGTCGCTCTACCAGGTGGTCGTCGACGAGATGACCGAGACGCTGAGCGGCCTGGAGACGGCGGGACGTGAGGGCATCGAACGGCGCGGCAAGGTGCTCGCGGCGCTGACGAAGCTCAAGCAGGTCTGCGACCACCCGGCCCTGCTCCTGCACGACGGGTCCCCGCTCGCCCGGCGCTCCGGCAAGCTCGCGCGGGTCGAGGAGATTGTCGCGGAGATCCTCGCCGCGGGGGAGCGGGCGCTGCTGTTCACGCAGTTCACCGAGTTCGGCGACGCGCTCGCGCCGTACCTGGCCCGCCGGTTCGGCGTCGAGGTGCTGTGGCTGCACGGGGGGACGACGCGGCGGGCCCGGGACCGCATGGTCGAGTCGTTCCAGTCCGACGACGGCCCGCCGTTGTTCCTGCTGTCGCTGAAGGCGGGCGGGACCGGGCTCACGCTCACGGCGGCGCAGCACGTGATCCACCTCGACCGCTGGTGGAACCCGGCCGTCGAGGACCAGGCCACCGACCGCGCGTTCCGGATCGGGCAGAAGCGCACCGTGCAGGTCCGCAAGCTCGTCTGCGGCGGCACCGTGGAGGAGCGGATCGACGAGCTGATCGAGGGCAAGCGCGTCCTCGCCGGTCGGGTGATCGGCGACGGCGGCGACGACCCGGACTGGCTCACCGGCCTGTCCACCGACGAGCTGCGCCGCATGGTGTCCCTGGGGACAGACGCGACGGCGGACGAGGACGACGAGGGGCTCGACGACGATGCCGCCTAGACGCCGCCGCCCGAAGGAACCGTTCCGCGAGAAGTTCCCCGAGCCGCCCGCGAGCTTCTCCGAGTACGGCAGGCGGATCGCCGTCGAGGACGGGATCGCTGCGAAGAGCCGGCGCGGGGCGATCGGGGAGTCGTGGTGGTCGGGCCGGTTCCTCGCCGTCCTGGAGAAGCTCGGGGTCGGCGGGCGCCTCGACCGCGGGAAGACCTACGCGCGGGCCGGCCAGGTGATCGACCTCGCGATCGACCCGGGGGAGGTCGTCGCGACGGTGCAGGGGTCGCGCGCCGAGCCCTACCGCGCGCGGATCGGGATCACGACCTTCGCCGACGAGGCCTGGGACGCCGTCGAGAGCGCGTTCGCCGCCGACTCCTGGTACGCCGCGTCGCTGCTCGGCGGCACCGTGCCCGACGACCTCGAGGAGGTCTTCGGCCGCGTCGGTCTCTCGCTGTTCCCGACGGGGGCCCGCGAGATGCCGATGGACTGCTCCTGCCCGGACTGGTCGGTGCCGTGCAAGCACCTCGCGGCCGTGGCGTACCTGGTGGCGGAGCGGTTCGACGAGGACCCGTTCGTCATCCTGCGCTGGCGCGGGCGCGACCGGGCGACCCTGCTCGCCGGGATCCGCGACCGCCGCGACGACAGCGGACCGGCCGTCACCCCGCTCGCCCAGGTCGTCGACCGGTTCTGGACCGCCGGGGGGCCGTTGCCCGACGTCGGCGGGCAGGCCGCCGGGAACTCCGAGGAGCTGCTCGACCAGATGCCACCGCTCGGCGTCACGGTCGACGGGGTGGACGCCCGCGAGGCGCTGCGTCCCCTCTACCGGCGCCTCGGCGCCTGACCCGGTAGAACGGGCACCGTGGCTCGCATCCTCATGATCGTCGCGCACCCCGACGACATCGACTTCGGCAGCGGCGGATCCGTCGCGAGGTGGATCGCCGACGGCGACGCCGTGGACTACTGCATCGTCACCGACGGCGACGCGGGCGGGTTCGACGAGGCCGTCGGCCGCGT
This sequence comes from Actinomycetospora sp. CA-084318, assembly GCF_050955885.1. NCBI lineage: Bacteria > Bacillati > Actinomycetota > Actinomycetes > Pseudonocardiales > Pseudonocardiaceae > Actinomycetospora > Actinomycetospora sp. CA-084318. Next base: position 3,737,035 of record NZ_CP192098.1, on the reverse strand, counting down.
CGAGATGGCCGAACTGCGCCGCAAGGAGCAGCGTGCCGCGGCCGACGTCTACGGCGTCGGCGAGATCGACTGGCTGGGCCACCCCGACGGCCGGCTCTACGTCACCCACGAGCTGCGCCGCGACCTCTCCCGCGTGATCCGCAAGCGCCGCCCCGACCGCTGCGTCGTGCCCTCGCCCACCCGCAACCTGCGCTCGACCTACGGCAGCCACCCCGACCACATCGCCGCCGGCGAGGCCGCCATGTGCGCGATCTACCCCGACGCCCGCAACCCCTTCGCCCACCCCGAGCTCCTCGCCGACGAGGGCCTCGAGGCCTGGACGGTGCCGGAGACCTGGATCGCCAACCCCGGCGAGGGCGCCGACCTCTACGTCGACATCACCGACACCCTCGACCGCAAGATCGAGGCCCTCCGCGCCCACGAGTCGCAGACCGCCCACATGACCGACCTCGCCGAGCGCATGCAGATGTGGGGCTACGCGCAGGCCAAGGCCGCGGGCTGGTGCACCGACGGCACCCCGCCCGAGGAGCGCCGCTACGCCGAGGGCTTCCTCGTCCTCGACACCAAGTAGCCCGTTCCCGACGACGGGTCGGTGCGTCCCGCACACGGCCGGCACCGGTGATCCGTCTCCGGTTCCGGGCTGCGTCCCGCACACGGCCGGCACTACCGACCCGCCCCAACGCCCGCATTGCGTCCCGCACACAGCAGGCAACGGCGACCCGCCCCGACGGCCGCGTTGCGTCCCGCACACGGCCGGCACCAGCGACCCGCCAACGCCCGCGCTGCGTCCCGCAACACGCGCCCGACGAGGGGTGCGGCCCTCCGGCCGTGTGCGTCCTGCAACACGCGCCCGACGAGGGGTGCGGCCCTCCGGCCGTGCGCGTCCCGCAACACGCGTCCGACAAGGGGTGCGGCCGCCCAGCCGTGTGCGTCGCGCACGACCCGGTGCGGCATCCGGAGCAGTTCGTCCCGAACGGCACCCGACCGCGCGTCGGCCTTCCTACCGTCGACCGCGTGCCCGACATCTCGATCGTCCCCTGGTGGTACCGCTCGTGGGCGGCGGAGGACGACCCCGCGTGCGCCCGCCTCGCCGACCTCGTGCTCGGGCGGCTCCTCCCGATGGCCACGGCCCTGCACCGGGCGAACGCGGTCGAGCTCGGCCTCGACCCCACCGAGATGGCGATCGTCGAGGTCCTCGGAGTCACGCCGGTGCTCAGGCTGTCGGCCCTCGCCGACCGCGTCGCGATCAGCCATGCCGCCGCGTCACGGGCCGCCGCCCGGCTCGAGGCGAGGACGTGGGTGGACCGGACGCCGTACGGACGCGGGTACGTCGACGTCGCCCGGGCCGAGGGCACCGCCGAGGTGGTCGCGACCTCGCTCCAGGACATCCGTGGCCCGCTGGCCGCCGCGGCCGCCGATCTGACCGACGCGGAGCGGGACGCCGTGGACCGCTTCCTCCTCGAGCTCACCGACCTCCTCGCGAAACGCGCGCGGTCGCGGGGTGACCGTCGGTACCACCGGACGCTCGATCGGCGCCGCAAGGAGTGGCTGCGGGAGCCGACGCCCGACCGCTGAGGCCGCAAGCCGACACACCGGAACGCAAGTGTCTCGGGGCGGGACACGCCGAACGACACGCCGACACCACCCGCTTGGGTGCACGCCGACACGCTGAGGAGACACGCCTACGCTGGTGCTCGCCATGGCCGATCCGAGCACCTACCGCCCCGCCCCGGGAACCATCCCGGAGGCGCCTGGCGTCTACCGGTTCTCCGACGCGGGCGGCCGCGTGATCTACGTCGGCAAGGCCAAGAGCCTCCGCAGCCGCCTGAACTCCTACTTCGCCGACCTCTCCGGACTGCACCCGCGGACGCGCCGGATGGTGACCACCGCGGCCGCCGTGCAGTGGACGGTCGTGGGCACCGAGGTCGAGGCGCTCCAGCTCGAGTACAACTGGATCAAGGAGTACGACCCGCAGTTCAACGTCCGCTACCGCGACGACAAGACCTATCCGGTCCTCGCGGTGACGCTGAACGAGGAGTACCCGCAGCTCAAGGTGTACCGCGGCCCCCGCCGCAAGGGCGTGCGCTACTTCGGGCCCTACGCCCACGCCTGGGCGATCCGCGAGACGCTCAAGCTCCTCACGCGGGTCTTCCCGGCCCGGGTCTGCTCGCCGGGCGTGTTCAAGCGCCACGGCCAGATCGGGCGGCCGTGCATGTTCGGCTACATCGGCAAGTGCGCCGCCCCGTGCGTGGGGCGGGTGTCCGCCGAGGAGCACCGCCAGATCGTGCTCGACTTCTGCGACTTCCTCGCGGGCCACACCGACCAGCTGATCAACCGCATCGAGAAGGACATGCAGGCCGCGTCGGCCGAGATGGACTTCGAGCGCGCCGCCCGGCTGCGCGACGACGCGGGAGCCCTCAAGCGCGTCGTCGAGAAGCAGGCCGTGGTGCTCGGCGACGGCACCGACGCCGACGTCGTGGCGTTCGCGCTCGACCCGCTCGAGGCCGCCGTCCAGATCTTCCACGTGCGCGGCGGCCGGGTCCGCGGGCAGCGCGGCTGGGTCGTCGAGCGGGGCGAGGAGGACTCGCTCGAGGTCCTCACCGGCCAGTTCCTCTCGCAGTTCTACGGCGAGCAGGCCGCGCTGGCCGGCTCGGCCGACGACGCCGTGCAGCCCGTCCCGCGCGAGGTGCTCGTCCCGGCACTGCCGGAGAACCACGCCGCGCTCGCCCAGTGGCTGACCGAGCTGCGGGGCAGCCGCGTCAGCCTGCGGATCGCGCAGCGGGGCGACAAGCGCACCCTCGCCGAGACCGTCGAGCGCAACGCGAAGGAGGCGCTCACCCAGCACAAGCTCAAGCGGGCGGGCGACCTCACGGCGCGCAGCGCGGCCCTCGAGGAGATCCAGGAGTACCTGGAGCTCGACTCGGCGCCGCTGCGCATCGAGTGCACCGACGTCAGCCACGTCCAGGGCTCAGACGTCGTGGCGAGCCTCGTCGTGTTCGAGGACGGACTGCCGAAGAAGTCGGACTACCGCCGCTTCGCCATCCGCGGGGGCGCGGAGGGCGGGGACGTCGCCGCGATCGCCGAGGTCGTCCGCCGCCGGTTCCAGCGCTACCTGCGCGAGACCGCCGACGAGCGCGAGCACGACCCGACGTCCACGTCCTGCTCCGGCGAGACCAGCGACGGCTCCCCGGCCTCCGGTGAGCTCGACCCGGCCCACATCGACGGGCCGCTGCCGGGCATCGACCCGACGACGGGGCGCCCGCGGAAGTTCGCCTACGCGCCGAACCTGCTCGTCGTCGACGGCGGCGCCCCGCAGGTCGCGGCCGCGCAGGAGGTGCTCTCCGAGCTCGGCATCACCGACGTCGCGGTGTGCGGCCTCGCGAAGCGCCTGGAGGAGGTGTGGCTGCCGGGCGAGGAGATGCCGGCGATCCTGCCGCGCACCTCCGAGGCGCTCTACCTGCTGCAGCGTGTGCGCGACGAGGCGCACCGCTTCGCCATCACCTACCACCGCCAGAAGCGCTCGACGCGGATGACGACCTCGGAGCTCGACGGGGTGCCCGGGTTGGGGTCGACGCGCAAGACCGCGCTGATCAAGCACTTCGGGTCCGTGAAGAAGCTGCGGGCGGCGACGGTCGAGGAGATCACCGAGGTGCCCGGCGTCGGGAGGCGGACCGCGGAAGCGGTGCTCGACGCCCTCAACCACACGCAGGGGGAGGCGTCGTGACCGACGGGGGGACCGCACCCGACGGCGGGGTGGAGGTCGCGATCATCACCGGCGTCTCGGGGGCGGGACGCAGCACGGCGGCGAAGGTCCTCGAGGACCTGGGGTGGTTCGTCGTCGACAACCTGCCGCCGGAGCTGCTCGAGACCGTCGTCGACCTCGGCGCGCGGTCGCAGGGGCAGGTGACCCGGATCGCCGTCGTGATGGACGTACGCAGCCGGGCCTTCACCGCCGACCTCGGCGCCGCCATCAAGGAGCTCGACACCCGGGGCGCCCGCCCGCGGGTGGTGTTCCTCGACGCCGACGACAGCGTGCTGATCCGGCGCTTCGAGTCGAACCGCCGGTCGCACCCGCTGCAGGGCGACGGCCGCCTCGTCGACGGGATCGACGCGGAGCGCGAGCTGCTGGCGCCGCTGCGCGACCTCGCCGACCTCGTCGTCGACACCTCGAACCGGTCGGTGCACGAGCTGCGCAAGGCGATCGAGGAGGCGTTCCACGAGAGCGCCGCCGAGGTCGGCTCGAGCGTCACCGTGCTGTCGTTCGGCTACAAGCACGGGCTGCCGCAGGACGCCGACCTCGTCGTCGACGTGCGCTTCCTGCCCAACCCGCACTGGATCCCGGAGCTGCGCGAGCACGACGGGCGCGAGGCCGTGGTCAGCGACTACGTGCTCACCCAGGAGGGCGCCGCGGAGTTCGTCGACCGCTACCTCGAGCTGCTGCGCATCGTCGGGGTCGGCTACCGGCGCGAGGGCAAGCGGTACCTGACGGTCGCCATCGGCTGCACCGGCGGCAAGCACCGCAGCGTGGCCATCGCCGAGGAGATCGCGCGACGGATGGCCGGCGAGGACGGGGTGCGGGTCACCGTCTCGCACCGGGACGTGGGCCGCGAATGACCACCTACGGCACGAACGGCAACGGGCACGACGGTCCCGGCTCACCGTTCCGCGCGACCGCGCTCGGCGGCGGGCACGGGCTGCACGCGACGCTGCGGGCGCTGCGCCGGCTGACCGACGACGTGACCGCGGTGGTGACGGTCGGGGACGATGGCGGGTCCTCGGGCCGGATTCGTCGTGAACTGGACATCCTCCCGCTGGGCGACCTGCGAATGGCGCTGGACGCCCTCGCCGAGCGCGACCACGCCGGCCCGACCGACGTGTCGGCCTGGCGCCGGCTGTTCGAGCACCGCTTCGGCGGCTCGGGCGCCCTCGCCGGACATGCCGTCGGGAACCTCGTGCTCGCGGGCCTGCTCGACGTGCTCGGCGACCCGGTCGCCGCGCTCGACGAGGCGTGCAGGCTGCTCGGCGTCCGGGGTCGGGTGCTGCCGATGAGCACCGTCCCGGTCGACATCGAGGCCGACGTCACCGGACTCGGCATCTCCTCGTCGGCCGCGCGCGACGACGACGTGGCGCACCGGATCCGCGGGCAGGTGGCGGTCGCGACGACGCCGGGCCACGTCCGGCAGGTCCGGCTCGTGCCGCGGCGGCCGAAGGCGTGCGCGGAGGCGGTCGCCGCGATCCGCTCGGCCGACGTGGTGACCCTCGGCCCCGGGTCGTGGTTCACCAGCGTGATGCCGCACCTGCTCGTGCCCGAGCTGTTCACCGCGCTCACCGAGACCGACGCCCGCCGGGTCCTGGTGCTCAACCTGGCGCCGCAGCCGGGGGAGACCGCGGGTTTCTCGCCGGAGCAGCACCTCGACGCGCTGGCGGAGCACGCCCCGCGGCTGCGGCTCGACGTCGTGATCGCCGACCCGGACGCGACGCCGGAGCCCGACCGGCTCCGCCGCGGCGCCGAGGCGTTCGGCGCGACCACCCTGTTCACCGCCGTCGGCGAACCCGACGGCGCCCCGCGCCACGATGCCGTGGCACTGGCCGGGGCCCTGCGCGAGGCGGCGGGCAGTGCCGCCTCGCGCGAGCGCGTGCCCGACGACGAGTGGGACGCGCGCGTCGAGACCTGGGGGAGAGCGGCACGACGCCGGCTCGGAGCGGACGTGTTCTTCACGCCCACCGACGGCGCCTACCGCCACGACGAGGAGGACCTACGGTGGCCATGACCGCTGCGGTGAAGGACGAACTGAGCCGGCTCGCCGTCACGAAGACCTGCTGCCGGCGGGCCGAGGTGTCGGCCCTGCTGCGCTTCGGGGGTGGCCTGCACATCGTCAACGGCCGCGTCGTCGTGGAGGCCGAGCTCGACACGGGCAACGCCGCACGCCGCCTGCGCCGCGAGATCCACGAGCTCTACGGCCACCAGCCCGAGGTGCACGTGCTCTCGCAGGGCAACCTGCGCAAGGGCACCCGCTACGTCGTGCGGGTCGCGTCCGACGGCGACTCGCTCGCCCGCCAGACCGGTCTGCTCGACCCGCGCGGGCGCCCGGTGCGCGGGCTCCCGCCGCAGGTCGTCTCCGGCGGGGTGTGCGACGCCGAGGCCGCGTGGCGCGGCGCGTTCCTGGCCCACGGCTCGCTCACCGAGCCGGGCCGGTCGTCGGCGCTGGAGATCACCTGCCCGGGCATGGAGGCGGCGATGGCGCTGGTCGGCGCCGCCCGTCGGCTCGGCGTGGCCGCGAAGGCGCGCGAGGTCCGGGGTGCGGACCGGGTCGTGGTCCGCGACGGCGACGCCATCGGCGCGCTGCTGACCCGCATCGGCGCCCACTCCTCGGTGCTGCAGTGGGAGGAGCGCCGGATGCGCCGCGAGGTGCGCGCGACGGCGAACCGCCTGGCCAACTTCGACGACGCCAACCTGCGCCGGTCGGTCAAGGCCGCCGTCACCGCGTCCGCCCGGGTGAACCGCGCCCTGGAGCTGCTCGGCGACGAGGTGCCCGACCACCTGATCACCGCGGGCCGCCTGCGGGTGCAGCACGAGCAGGCCTCGCTGGAGGAGCTCGGCCAGCTCGCCGACCCGCCGATGACCAAGGACGCCGTCGCCGGCCGCATCCGCCGCCTGCTCGCGATGGCCGACAAGAAGGCCAAGGACCTGCGCGTGCCGGACACCTCCGCCGCGGTCACCGCGGACATGGAGGAGGACGACATGGTCGAGGTCCCGGCGGGCCGGGAGCACTGACCCGGTTCCGGGAAACCGGGCGCGTAAGCGCTTGCGGGTGAGGTGTTTGCGACGGTGCGCGGGGGCCGGTCGCTTCGTTAGGGTCGGCCCTGCCAGCACGGACACCCGAAGAGACAGGACTGCGCGTGACCATCAAGATCGGCATCAACGGCTTCGGCCGGATCGGACGCAACGTCTTCCGCGCGCTCGAGGTCCAGCGCGCCGCCGGTACTGCCGACATCGAGGTGCTGGCGGTCAACGACATCACCGACAACAAGACGCTCGCGCACCTGTTGAAGTACGACTCGGTGCACGGTCGCTTCGACGGCACGGTCGAGTACAACGACTCCGCGCTGATCGTCAACGGCACCGAGGTCAAGGCGTTCGCCGAGCGCGACCCGGCCGACCTGCCGTGGGGCGACCTGGGCGTCGACATCGTCATCGAGTCCTCGGGCATCTTCACCGACGCCGACTCGGCCGGGAAGCACCTCAAGGCCGGCGCCAAGAAGGTCGTCATCTCCGCCCCGGCCAAGGGTGAGGACCTGACGGTCGTCATGGGCATCAACGACAAGGCGTACGACGGCTCGCAGAACATCCTGTCCAACGCCTCCTGCACCACCAACTGCGTGGCGCCGATGGCGAAGGTCCTGCACGACGCGTTCGGCCTGCAGACCGGCTTCATGACGACGGTGCACGCCTACACCGGCGACCAGCGCGTCCACGACGCCCCGCACAAGGACCTGCGCCGCGCCCGCGCCGCCGCGGTCAACATCATCCCGACGACGACGGGCGCGGCCCAGGCGACCGCGCTCGCGCTGCCCGAGCTCGAGGGCAAGCTCAACGGTGTCGCGATGCGCGTCCCGGTGCCGGACGGCTCGGTGACCGACCTGACCGCGACGCTCGACCGCGAGGTCACCGCCGAGGAGGTCAACGAGGCCTTCAAGCAGGCGGCCGAGGGTGAGCTCAAGGGCGTGCTGGTCTACACCGAGGACCCGATCGTCTCCACCGACATCGTCGGCACCCCGGCGTCGTGCACGTTCGACTCCGGCATGACGAAGGTCCTGGGCGGCAACACCGTCAAGATCATCGGCTGGTACGACAACGAGTGGGGCTACTCGAACCGCGTCGTGGACCTCACCACGCTCGTCGGCTCCAAGCTCTGATGCGCACGGTTGACGACCTGATCGCCGAGGGCGTGCAGGACCGCTACGTCCTCCTGCGTGCGGACTTCAACGTCCCGCTCGACGGCTACTCGATCACCGACGACGGCCGCATCCGGGCGGCCCTGCCGACGATCACGAAGCTGGTCGGCGCGGGCGCGAAGCTGCTGGTCATGGCGCACCTGGGCCGGATCAAGGATCCGGAGCCGCTGGGCCGCGACAAGCGCTCGAGCCTCGCCCCCGTGGCCGGGCGGCTCGGTCAGCTGCTCGACCAGCGGGTGTCGCTGGCCGAGGACGTCGTCGGGCAGTCCGCCCGGGACGTCGCGGGCGCCCTGACCGCGGGCGGCGTGGCCATGCTCGCCAACGTGCGGTGCGAGCCGCGCGAGACCGGCTCGGCCTCCGAGCGGGACGCGCTCGCCACCGAGCTCGCCGAGCTGGTGCCCGGTGGGGCGTTCGTGTCCGACGGGTTCGGCGTGGTGCACCGCGAGCAGGCCTCGGTGTACGAGATCGCCCGGAAGCTCCCGGCCTACGGCGGCGACCTCGTCGCCCGCGAGACCGAGGTGCTGCGCCGCCTCACCGGCGACCCGGCGCGGCCGTACGTGGTGATCCTCGGCGGCTCCAAGGTCTCCGACAAGCTCGCGGTGCTGACCAACCTGCTGCCGACGGTCGACACGCTGCTCGTCGGCGGCGCGATGTGCTTCACCTTCCTCGCGGCCGAGGGGCACGACGTGGGCGGCTCGAAGCTCGAGTCCGACCAGATCGACACCTGCAAGGACCTGCTGTCGCGCTACGCCGACACGCTCGTCCTGCCGGTCGACGTGGTCGTCGCCGACGCCTTCGCGGCGGACGCGAACACCCGCACGGTGCCGGTGAACGAGATCCCCGAGGGCTGGATGGGGCTCGACGTCGGGCCGGAGACGGTCCGGCTGTTCGGCGAGAAGCTCACCGACGCGGCCACCGTGTTCTGGAACGGGCCGATGGGCGTGTTCGAGATGGAGCCGTTCGCGGCCGGCACGACCGGCGTCGCGGAGGCGGTCGCCGACTCGCCGTCGTTCTCGGTGATCGGCGGCGGCGACTCCGCGTCGGCGATCCGGGCCGCCGGGCTCGACGAGGAGCGCTTCGGGCACATCTCCACCGGCGGCGGCGCCTCCCTGGAGTTCCTCGAGGGCCAGGCCCTGCCCGGGATCGCCGTGCTCGAGGAGGGCTCCTGACATGGCGCGCAGGCCGCTGATCGCCGGCAACTGGAAGATGAACCTGAACCACCTCGAGGCGATCGGGGTGGTGCAGAAGCTCTACTTCGGGCTGCCGACGAAGTACTACGACCACGTCGACGTGGCCGTGTGCCCGCCGTTCACCGATCTGCGCAGCGTGCAGACGGTGATCGACGCGGACTCGATGCCGATCACCTACGGCGCGCAGGACTGCTCGCCCGAGGAGTCCGGCGCGTTCACCGGGGACGTCTCCGCGGCGATGCTCGCGAAGCTGGGCTGCACGTACGTGGTGCTCGGGCACTCCGAGCGCCGCACGATCCACGGTGAGGACGACGCGCTGGTCGCCCGCAAGGTGACGAAGGCCCTCGAGCACGGGCTCACGCCGATCCTCTGCCTCGGCGAGGGGGAGGACGTCCGCGAGGCCGGCGACCACGTCGCGCACTGCACCGCGCAGCTCGACGGGTCGACGAAGGGCCTCTCGTCCGAGCAGGTCGGGCGCCTCGTCGTCGCCTACGAGCCGGTGTGGGCGATCGGCACCGGGAAGACCGCCACCACGCAGGACGCCCAGGAGGTCTGCCGGGCGCTGCGCGAGCGGCTGCGCGAGGTGCACGGCCCGGCGGTGGCCGACGCCGTGCGCATCCTCTACGGCGGGTCGGTCAAGTCCGGCAACGTCAAGGAGCTCGTGGCGCAGGCCGACGTCGACGGCGCGCTCGTCGGCGGGGCCTCCCTCGACCCGGAGGGCTTCGCCGAGCTGTGCGCCCTGGCGGCGGGCGGCCCGCTGTAGCGCTCCCACCCGTCCCGGATCGCGTGAGGGGAACCCTCACGATGTCTGCACGGGCGGATGTTCCCCTCACGGCGTCGCCGGGGCCGACCCGCCGACCGTGAGGGGAGGATCCGTCCGCACCAGCATCGTCGGGGTTCCCCTCACGCGTTTCCGGCCCGCGACGCCGTCGTTGGGGAAGGAGTGACCCCGGACCCTCCGGTCGGAGGGGCCGGGTAGTGTGACGCACGAACCTCCGCCCCGCACGACGGGGCGGGAGAACGACCTGGAGGTCACGGAGCCCGCGATGCGACTGTTCCTGGAGATCCTGCTCATCGTGTCCAGCGTGCTGCTGGTGCTGCTCGTGCTGCTGCACCGCGGCCGGGGCGGTGGTCTCTCGTCGCTCTTCGGCGGTGGCGTGCAGTCCAGCCTCGCCGGCTCCAGCGTGGTCGAGAAGAACCTCGACCGGCTCACCCTGTTCGTCGGCGCGATCTGGTTGATCGCGATCGTCGGGACGGGCCTGCTCATCAAGATCGAAGGCTGACCGACCCGGACCTCGCTGCCGGGTGACGATGCGGAGGTAACGCCGACATGGCCGCTGGCAACGCGATCCGGGGAACCCGGGTCGGTTCGGGTCCGATGGGGGAGTCCGAGCGCGGGGAGAGTGCGGCTCGCGTCGTCGTCTCGTTCTGGTGCTCGAACGGGCACGAGACCCGGCCGTCGTTCGCCCACGACGCCGAGCTGCCCGCCACGTGGGATTGCCCGCGCTGCGGCCTGCCCGCCAACACGGACATGAAGAACCCGCCGCCTGCGCGGCGCACCGAGCCGTACAAGACGCACCTCGCGTACGTGAAGGAGCGGCGCAGCGACGCCGACGGCGAGGCGCTCCTCGAGGAGGCGCTGGCCAAGCTCCGGGCCCGTCGCGGAGAGAACTGACGCACGCAACCAGTTCTGCCAAGGTGTCGGGGTGACCGCCTCCGAGATCACCGACACCCGTTTCTCGTTGAGCCAGGCCGAGATTCCCTCGGCCTGGTTCAACGTCGCCCCGCACCTCTCCAGCCCGCTGGACCCGCCGTTGCACCCCGCGACGCGCGAGCCGGTCGGCCCCGACGACCTCGCCCCGCTCTTCGCCGGCGAGCTCATCGGCCAGGAGATGTCGGCCGACCCGTGGATCGACATCCCGGGCGAGGTGCTGGACGTCCTGCGGCTGTGGCGGCCCACGCCGCTGATCCGGGCCCGTCGGCTCGAGGCGGCGCTGAAGACCCCGGCGCGCATCTACTTCAAGGACGAGTCGGTCTCGCCGGCCGGCTCGCACAAGCCCAACTCGGCGGTCCCGCAGGCGTTCTACAACGCCCGTGAGGGCATCAAGCGCCTCTCCACGGAGACCGGCGCGGGCCAGTGGGGCACGGCCCTGTCCTTCGCCTGCGCGCAGTACGACCTCGAGTGCGCGGTCTACATGGTGCGCAGGAGCTTCGAGCAGAAGCCCTACCGCAAGGTCATCATGGAGACCTGGGGCGGCTCGGTGGTCCCGTCCCCGATCGACGACCCGACGAACGCCGGCTCCCTCGGCTCCGCGATCTCCGACGCGGTGGCCGACGCCATGGGCCGCGACGACACCCACTACGCGCTCGGCTCGGTGCTCAACCACGTGCTGCTGCACCAGACCGTGATCGGCCTCGAGGCCCAGCAGCAGCTCGCGCTCGCCGGCGAGACCCGACCCGACGTCGTGATCGCGCCCTGCGGCGGCGGCTCGAACCTCGGCGGGCTCGCCCTGCCGTTCCTGCCCGACCCGTCGGTCCGGCTGCTCGCGGCCGAGCCCGCGTCGTGCCCCACGCTCACCCAGGGCACCTACGAGTACGACTTCGGCGACGTCCAGGGCCTTACGCCGATGATGAACATGTACACGCTCGGCCACGACTTCATGCCGCCCGGCATCCACGCCGGCGGCCTGCGCTACCACGGCGACTCGCCGATCATCTCCAAGCTCGTCCACGAGGGGCGGATGGAGGCGGTGGCGCACCGCCAGCGCGCGGTGTTCGAGGCCAACGTGCTGTTCGCCCGCGTCGAGGGCAAGCTGCCCGCGCCGGAGGCCGGCCACGGGATCGCCTCCGCGATCGCCGAGGCGAAGGACGCCGCGGAGAAGAACGAGGAGCGCGTCATCCTCTTCAACTACTGCGGCCACGGCCTGCTCGACCTGGCGGCCTACCAGGACTACCTCGCCGGCGACCTCGGCGAGGAGCCCGAGGACGCCTGACCGTTTCCGACGACGGGTGCCGGTCGGCACCCGTCGTCAGGCCGGGGGCGCCTCCAGGCCCACCGGGCGCGGCTCGACCAGCGAGGTCTTGATGACGGCCGTGACGGTGGAGCCGCGCTCGATCCAGAGTTCGAGCACCCGGTCGAGGTCGGCCACGTCGCGCACCTGGATGCGGACCAGCAGGCAGTCCTCGCCCGTGATCCGGTGCGCCTCGACCACCTCGGGCGTGCGGGCCACGATCTGTTCGAGCGCCTTGCCCTGGCCCAGCGCGGGACGGACCCGCACCCAGGCGCCGATGGGGTAGCCGACCGCGGCGGGGTCCACGTCGAGCCGGTAGCCGCGGATCACCCCGGCCCGCTCGAGGCGCTGCACCCGCTCGGTGACGGCGGGCGCGGACATCCCGACGACGCGCGCGAGGGCGCTCATCGACCGCCGCGGGTCCTCGGCGAGGGCCCGCAGGATGGCGCGGTTGACGTCGTCCAGGAGGCCCTTGTCGTTCTCCAGGTGGAAGCGGCCCCGCGGTTCGAGGGTTGAAGTCACCCGGCCACTATGTCCGTGGATCGCCCATGTCGTCCAGCCCTTCGACCTCGCAGGATGGAGGCATGTCAGACGACGGTGGTGAGCGCGGCGGCCGGGGCGGAGCCCAGCGAGGCCCACGCGGCGGCGAGCCGCTCCACCGCGTCGTCGAGCACGTCGACCCGATGGGTGTACGGCACGCGCAGGAAGCTCTCGAAGGCGCCGCCGATGCCGAACCGCGGTCCGGCCGCGAGGTGCAGCCCCTGCCGCGCCGCCGCATCGACGAGCGCACTGGAACGGGCGGCGCCGAGGTCGATCCAGGTGGAGAGCCCGCCCGTCGGGCTGGGCACCGTCCACTCCGGGACGGCGCGCCGCAGGGCGGCGACCAGGTGGTCCCGCTGCGCGACGGTCGCCGCCCGACGCTCGGGCAGCAGGTCGTCGAGGCGCGCCAGCAGCGCGGTCGCGACGAGCTGCTCGAGGACCGGCGAGGCGATGTCATCGGAGGCCCGGCTGGTGGCGATGCGCCGCAGGACCGCGCGCGGGCCGCGCATCCAGCCCATCCGCAGGCCGCCCCACACGGTCTTGCTCATCGAGCCGATGGTCAGGACGGGGGCCTCGCCGCCGGCCGTGGCCCAGGCGCCGAGCGGGGGCGGGACCGGCTCGTCGAGCCACATCTCGCGCAGGCAGTCGTCGACCACCAGCGGCACCCCGTGGCGGCGGGCCGCCGCGACGACCGCGCCGCGGGTGTCGGCGTCCATCACCGCTCCGGTGGGGTTGTGGTGGTCGGGCACCAGGTAGGCGAGCGCGGGGGAGGACTCGCGCAGGCCGGCGGCGAAGGCGGCGACGTCCCACCGGGTTCGCCCGTGGTGGTCGCGGTCGAGGGCCATCGGCACGGGTCGTGCGGACGCGTGGCGCACGAGGTCGACCGCTCCCGGGTAGGTGGGCTGCTCGATGAGCACCCGGTCGCCGGGACGCACGAGGGCCCGGACGGCGAGGGCGTGCGCGTGCTGCGCGCCCGCGGTGACCATGACCTCGTCGGGCGCCGTCGGCAGTCCCTGCGCGGTCAGCCGGTCGGCGAGGGCGGCCCGCAGCAGCGGGGTGCCGAGCAGCTCGTAGCCGGGCCCGACGAGGTGGGTCGGCAGCGCGGCCAGCGCCTCGGCTCCCGCCGCGGCCATCGCCTCGATGGGCGCCGCGGGCGCCGCGTGCGCCAGGTCGATCACGCCGCTGGGCAGGTCGGGCGCCACGGCGAAGGCTCCGCTGGGCGCGAACGGCGCGACGGAGGTGGTCGGGGTGCCGGCCGGCAGGGCCGTCCAGGTGCCCGAGCCGCGCCGCCGGAGCAGGTGCCCGCTCTCGCGCAGCTGCTCGTAGGCCGCGGCGACCGTGCCCCGCCCGATCCCGAGCGCGAGCGCCAGCTCCCGCTCGCTCGGCACGCGGGTCCCGACGGCGAGCCGCCCGTCGCCCAGGAGCGTGCGGATCCGGCCCGCGAGCGCGGCGTAGCCCACCGGCCCGTCGGCGAACTCGCCGAGCTGACGGACGAGCGCGAGACCCCCGAGATGCTGTTCCACCGGTCACCTGCCACTTCTGCCAATCAGCCTGCCACTGCGGCCACAATGGACCTGGCAGGACTGCCACCTGGCAGCCACTCTAGTACCAGCACCCGCTGACGACGAAGGAAGTCATCATGTTCGAACTGCTCACCGTCGTGGTCGTCCTCGCCCTCGTCGCCGCCCTCGTGGCCCGCTACGGCGCGGACACCCGCACGAACGACGGCGCCGACCACCGGGACCCCGGCCTGCCCCGGGGACCGCAGTACGGCCACACCCCGGTCTCGGACCTGCGTCTGGTCGCCGCCTTCGCCCGCCGGGTGGCCGCGCAGCGGCAGGCGTGGGCCGCCTACGACCGCTCGCTGCGGCCGTGGGAGACGCAGCGCAGCGGAGCTCGACCCCTCGGGTGGGAGACGCAGCGCAGCGCGCGCCCGGTGGCCTGACCCCTCTGAACGAACGGCACTCTCGCGCACATAGATGCTGCGAGAGTGCCGTTCGTTCGTCATGAGGGTCCCCGAACAGAGCAGTGCGACTCGTCGCTGCTCCCGATAATCTCACGCTCAGTCACCACGAGGGGGCGCGATGCGCGGACGTCTGGTCGGGTCGAGTGTCTACGTCGGGCTCTGCGGCGTCCTCACGCTCGCGGGGATCGTGGTCGCCGTCGTCATGGCATCGGACCCCGACGCGCCCCTGTTCGTCGGGCTGGGCCTCGGCCTCGGGGCGATGTGCGCACTGTGCGGCCTCCTGGGGGTCCCCTCCCTGTGGTCCGCGCTGGAGTGGCAGCGTCTCGCCCGCGAGTGGCAGGCCGATCCGCGCGCCGCGCGGCCGACCAGTACCTGGGAGGTCGTCGTCCGCGGGACGCGCGCCGGGGAGCCGGACGAGGTCCTGCGCGACGGCCTGCCGGTCCTGCGCGTCGCCCGCGCGGGGAACGTGGACCACGGGGCCTGCCGCCTGGAGGCGGGGGACCGGTCGCTGCGCCTCCGCCCGGACCGCCACGACCTCACCGTCCTCGACGGGGACGTGCCGGTCGGCTCGGTCGAGCAGCGCGGTGGACTGCTCGGCGCCTACCTGGTCCTGCGGGTCGGGGACGCGGCCCTGCTGCCGACCGGCGTCATGCAGCGCCCGGTCTGGGGCGCCGTGGACCGCACCGGCGCCGACCGCACGCTGCTGTTCGGCCCCCTGCCCGCCCACGACGGGGACGGCAGGACGACCGCCCTCACCGCCGAACTGCCGGATGACGGCGACCCCGCCGCCTGGGCGGCCCTGCTGTGGTTCCTCGTGTGGCGGCGCGCGGACTACATCGCCACGAACCAGCGGATCGGGGAGTCGGCCGGCTCGTTCGCCTGACACACCGACCGAGCGAACGGCACCCTCGCGCATATAGATGCTGCGAGAGTGCCGTTCGCTCGTCCGGGGAAAGCCTAGATCTTCGAGGCGGCCGCCTCGTCGAGCAGCCACAGCGTCCGCTCGGTGCCGGCGAGCCCGGCGAGCGGGAGCTCCACCTCGGTCGCCCCGTGGGCGGCCGCGGCCAGCGCCTCGGCCTTGCCGTCGCCGGTCGCCACCAACCACACCTCGCGGGCGGACCGGGCGGCGGCCAGCGTGAGCGAGATGCGCGTCGGCGGGGGCTTCGGGCAGTCGCGGACAGCCACCACCCCGGGAGCCGCGGCGTGCACCGCGGGGGAGTCGGGGAACACCGACAGGGTGTGTCCCTCCGGCCCGCAGCCGGCGAGCAGCACGTCGAACGCCGGGATGCCGGGCACACCCTCACCGAGCCGGGCGGCCGCCTCGGTGAGGACCTGCGCGTAGGCCTGCGCGCCCTGGTCGGGGTCGGCCGAGTCCTCGGACTCCAGCGCCGACGGGCCGGGGGTCGACGAGGCCATCGGGTGCACCCGGGCCGGGTCGAGGGGCAGCCGGTCGAGCAGGGCCGCACGGGCCTGGGCGTCGTTGCGGTCCTCGGAGCCCGCCGGGACGAAGCGTTCGTCGCCCCAGAAGATCTCGACCTGCGACCAGTCGACGGAGTCGACGTCCGGCGACGCCGCCACCGCCTCGAGCATCGCGATCCCGATGCCGCCGCCGGTGAGCACCACCGAGGCGACGCCCCGGGCGGACTGGGCGGCGGCGAGGGCGGCGAGCAGCCGCGCCGCGCCGTCCGTCGCCACCGACGCGTCGTCGGGAAGGGTGACGACCTCGCGCCCGCTCATGCCTGCACCGTGCCCTTCGCCTCGGACTCGACGCGCGAGATGGCCTCGAGCGCCTCGTGGAAGATCTCGTCCGGGTCGAGCCGGCGGAGCTCCTCGGCCAGGCAGTCGCGCGCGGTCCGGCGGGGGAGCGCGACGCGACGGACCGGCTGACCGGGCTGCGTGAGCCGGGCGGTCTTGGAGTCCTGGCGCGTGAGCTCGACCGTCCCCGACGCCCGCTCGAGCCGGACCGCCCCGAGGTGACCCCCCGGGACGTCGACCACGCGACGGGTCACCGGGACGTCGAGCCGCGAGGACAGCCACCCGGCCAGCAGGTCCGCCGAGGCGGACTCCCGCAGCCCGTCGACCTCGGCGCTCGTGACCTCGTCGTAGGGCGGCTCGTCCAGCGCGGAGGTGATCAGCGCCCGCCAGCCGGTGATCCGGCTCCAGGCGAGGTCGGTGTCGCCCGGCCGGTAGTTCGCGCCGAGCCGGAGCAGCGTCTCCGCCGGCGACGTCGTCGTCGAGACGTCGGTGATCCGTCGTCCGGCCACCGCGCCGACCGGGTCCTCCGACGGTGCGGCCGGGGGTTGACCCGGCCACCAGGTGACGATGGGCGCGTCCGGCAGCAGCAGCGGGACGATGATCGACCCGCCGTGCTCGGCCAGCGGCCCGTACATGCGCAGCACGATGACCTCGCTGGCGCCCGCGTCCCCGCCGATGCGGATCTGGGCGTCGAGCCGGGTGGCCGCCTCCCGCTGCCCACGCGCCAGCACGAGCACCCGGCAGGGGTGTTCGCGGGACGCGTCGTTCGCGGCCTGGATGGCCTGCTCGGCCTCCGGACCGTCCACGGTGGAGATCACGAGCGTCAGCACTCGCCCGAGGGCGACCGCGCCCGCGGACTCGCGCAGCTGCACCATCTTGCGGTTGACCGCCGACGTGTCGGTCGACGGGAGATCGACGATCACGGTCTCCTCCAGACCCGGCCGGTGCGCGAGAGCAGCTCGTCGGCCGACGGCGGACCCCAGGTGCCCGCGGCGTAGTGGTCCGGGGAGCCCTCGCGGTGCCACTTGGTGATCACCGGGTCGAGGATCCGCCAGGACAGCTCGACCTCGGTGTTGGTCGGGAACAGCGACGGCTCGCCGAGCAGGACGTCGAGCAGCAGCCGCTCGTAGGCCTCGGGGGAGGCCTCGGTGAACGCGGTGCCGTAGCCGAAGTCCATCGTGACGTCGCGGACCTCCATGCCCGACCCCGGGACCTTCGAGCCGAACCGCAGCGTGACGCCCTCGTCGGGCTGGACACGCACCACCAGGGCGTTCTGCCCCAGCTCCTCGGTCATCGTCTGGTCGAAGGGCAGGTGCGGCGCCCGCTTGAACACGACGGCGATCTCGGTGACCCGCCGGCCGAGCCGCTTGCCGGTGCGCAGGTAGAACGGCACGCCGGCCCACCGGCGGGTGTTCACCGCGCAGGTGATCGCCGCATAGGTCTCGGTGACCGAGTCGGGCGGGAAGCCCTCCTCCTGCTGCAGGCCCTTCACCTCGGTGGAGCCCTGCCACCCGCCCGCGTACTGGCCGCGGGCGGTCGTCTCCTCCAACGGCTCCGCGAGCGTCGTCGCGGAGAGGACCTTGATCTTCTCCTCGCGCAGGTCGTCGGGGGAGAACGACAGCGGCTCCTCCATCGCGGTGAGGGCGAGGAGCTGCAGGAGGTGGTTCTGGATGACGTCGCGGGCCGCGCCGATGCCGTCGTAGTAGCCGGCCCGACCGCCCACCCCGATGTCCTCGGCCATCGTGATCTGCACGTGGTCGACGTGGTGGGCGTTCCAGATCGGCTCGAAGAGCTCGTTCGCGAAGCGCAGCGCGAGCAGGTTCTGCACCGTCTCCTTGCCGAGGTAGTGGTCGATGCGGAACACCGACTCCTCGGGGAAGACGTCGTTGACGATCGCGTTCAGCTCGCGGGCGGACGCCAGGTCGTGCCCGAACGGCTTCTCGATGACGACCCGCCGCCACGCGTCCTCGGTCGAGTCCGCCAGGCCGGCCCGGGAGAGCTGCTTGCACACCGTGGGGAAGGCGTCCGGCGGGATCGACAGGTAGAACGCGTGGTTGCCGTTCGTCCCGCGCTCGGTGTCGAGCGCGGCGACGGTGTCGGCGAGCCGGTCGAAGGCGGCGTCGTCGTCGAAGGTGCCCTGCACGAAGCGCAGGCCCTCGGCGAGCCGGTCCCACACCTCGGACCGGAACGGCGTCCGCGAGTGCTGGCGCACGGCGTCGTAGACGATCTCGGCGAAGTCCTCGTGCGACCAGTCGCGTCGCGCGAAGCCGACCAGCGCGAAACCGGGCGGCAGCAGCCCCCGGTTCGCGAGGTCGTAGATGGCTGGCATCAGCTTCTTGCGCGCGAGGTCGCCGGTGATGCCGAACAGCACGAGGCCGCTCGGCCCGGCGATGCGCGGGAGGCGCTTGTCCCGGTCGTCGCGCAGCGGGTTGCGCCACGAGGCGGGGGCAGTCACCGCCCGACCTCCCCCACGGCGTTGGTCAGCGCGACGAGGCCCGCGGCGCGGTCGGCCAGGTGCAGACGGAGCACGGGACGACCGTGCTGGGAGATCACCTGGGCGTCGCCGGCCGCCTGCGCGTGCTGCAGCTCGCCGAAGGTGAACGGCTGGTCCGGGATCGCGAGGTCGTCGGCGACCGACCCCGTGATCTGCAGGAACACGCCGTTCTGGTGACCACCCTTGTGGTACTGGCCGGTGGAGTGCAGGAAGCGCGGCCCCCACCCGAAGGTGGTCTGGAGCCCGGTCTGCTTCGCGATCTCCGCGCGCAGCACCTCGGCGGAGGCGTCGTCGAGCCGGTCGAGGTAGGCCTGGACCGCGACGTACCCGCCGTCGGGAGCCTGGTCGATCAGCTGCTGCACGGCCTCGACGAGGGTCGCGGGGGAGCGCAGCCACTCGCCGCGCACCTCGACCGCGCCCTCGACGAGCACGGGCGCCTCGTCGGTGCCCGTGGTGGCGTCCCCACCGAGGAGGTCGCGCGTGGCCTGCTTGGCCGACTCGACGTCGGGCTGGTCGAACGGGTTGATCCCGATCAGGCGACCCGCCAGGGCCACGGCGGTCTCCCAGAGCAGGAACTGCGCCCCGAGCGACCCCTCGGTCGCGATCTGGGCGTTCCCGACGGCGGGACCGATCGTCACCGTGGTCGCGTCGGCGCCGTGGTCGGCGAAACCCGGGGCGTCCGGCGACTCGACGACGACGGGGAGCAGCCCGAGGCCCTGCTTGCCGGTGGACTCGGCGATGAGCTGCTCGGCCCAGTCGCCGAACCCGACCAGGCCGGAGCCCGAGTCGGCCAGCACGACCTTCTCCGCGCCCGCGTTGTGCGCGGCCGCGAGGGCAGCGCCCAGCTGGATCGCCGGGTTGTCGGCCGAGTCGCGCTGCAGCTCCGGGGCCGCCGCGGCGGCCTCGTCGAGCAGGCCTCCCACGTCGACGCCCGCGAGCGCGCTCGGCACCAGGCCGAACGCGGTGAGGGCCGAGTAGCGCCCACCGACGTTCGGGTCGGCCTCGACCGTCGTCCGGTAGCCCTGCTCGGCGGCGAGGTCGCCCAACTTCGTACCCGGGTCGGTCACCACGACCATGCGGCTGGCCGCGTCGATCCCGTTGGCGGCGAACTGCTCGGCGAACACCCGGCGCTGGCTGTCGGTCTCGACGGTGCCGCCGGACTTCGAGCTGACCACCAGGACGGTGCGCGAGAGGTCACCGGCCAGCGCGTCGCGCACCTGGCCCGGGTCGGTCGTGTCGAGCACCGTGATCGGGTGCCGGCCACCGACCGCCGACCCCGAGCGGGTGTGGCAGATGACCTCGGGCGCCAGCGACGAGCCGCCCATGCCGGCGAGGACGACGCGGTCGACGCCCTCGGCGTGCAGGTCGCCGCGGAGTGCGGTCAGACGCTCGGTCAGCGGCTTCGAGGACTCGTAGAGCGTCACCCAGGACAGCCGCTTCGAGGCCTCGCCCTGCGCCTCGGGACCCCACAGGGTGTCGTCCTGGCGGGCCAGCTTCGAGGCGACCTCGTCCGTGACCAGCTTCTCGACGAGGGCCGACGCGGCCTTCGCGAGCTGCGGGTCGACCAGCGAGACGGTCAGCGGGGCCTCGACGGGGGCGCTCACGACTGCTCCGGGCTGCGCCGCGTGAGCTGCTCGGAGATGGTCTCGAGGAGCTCCGTCCAGGCCTTCTCGAACTTGTCCACGCCCTCGTCCTCGAGCACCTGGTAGACGTCGTCGACGTCGATGCCGACGTCCGAGAGCGCGGCGAACACCTCACCCGCGGCGTCGGCGGTGCCGGAGACGGCGTCGCCGTGCAGCTCGCCGTGGTCGGCGAACGCGTCGAGGGTCGCCTCCGGCATCGTGTTCACGGTGTCCGGGGCCACCAGCTCGGTCACGTAGAGCGTGTCCGGGTAGGCCTTGTTCTTCACGCCCGTGGACGCCCAGAGCGGACGCTGGACGGTCGCACCGGCGCCCTTGAGGGTCGCCCAGCGCTCGGTGGAGAACGTGTCGAGGTAGGCCTGGTAGGCCAGCCGGGCGTTCGCCACGGCCGCCGTGCCGCGCAGGGCCAGGGCGGCGTCGGTGCCGATCGCCTCGAGCCGCTTGTCGACCTCGGTGTCCACGCGCGACACGAAGAACGACGCCACGGAGCCCATCACCGACAGGTCGTGGCCGTTGCTGCGCGCCTGCTCCATGCCGGCGAGGAAGGCGTCCATGACGGCCCGGTGGCGGTCGACCGAGAAGATCAGCGTGACGTTGACGCTGATGCCCTCGGCGAGCACGCGGGTGATCGCCGGCAGGCCCTCGGGGGTCGCCGGAATCTTGATCATCAGGTTCGGGCGGTCGACGGTCTTCCAGAGGTCGACGGCCTCGGCGACGGTCTTCTCGGTGTCGTGCGCGCTGCGCGGGTCGACCTCGAGCGAGACCCGACCGTCCTTGCCCGCGGTGTCGTTGTAGACGTTGCGGAAGATGTCGCAGGCGTGCCGGACGTCGTCGGTGGTGATCTCGCGGACGGCGTCCTCGACCGACGCCCCGCGCCGCGCGAGGTCGTCGAGCTGCTCGGCGTAGTGGTCCGCGTCGGCGAGCGCCGCCTGGAAGATCGACGGGTTCGACGTGACCCCGACGACGTGCTTCTGCTCGATGAGCTCGGCGAGGTTGCCGCTCATGATGCGCTGGCGGGACAGGTCGTCGAGCCAGATGGAGACACCGGCGGCCGAGAGGTCCGCCAGGGGAGTGGAGCTCATGATGTCCTCACTTCGCGTCGCTTCGGAGGTCACTTCGACACGCGCGCCAGCGAGCGGCGGGCGGCGTCGACGACGGCCTCGGCGGTGAAACCGAACTTCTCGAACAGGGTCTTGTAGTCCGCGCTGGCACCGAAGTGCTCGATCGAGACCGGCTCGCCGGTGGTGCCGAGCAGGCGGTACCAGGGCTGCGCCACGCCGGCCTCGACGGAGACGCGGGCGGTCACCGACGCCGGGATGACGCTCTCCTGGTAGTCCGCGTCCTGGTTCTCGAACCAGTCGAGGCAGGGCATGGAGACCACGCGGGTGGGAACGCCGTCGGCCTCGAGGGTCTTCCGGGCCTCGACCGCGAGCTGCACCTCGGAACCGGTGGCCACGATGATCACCTGCGGGTCGCCGGACGCGTCCTGGAGCACGTAGCCGCCGCGCGCGACGCCCTCGGCCGAGGTGCCCTCGAGCACGGGCAGGTTCTGGCGGGTCAGAGCGAGCCCGGCCGGGCCGGTCGGGTTGTCCAGGACGGCCCGGAACGCGTAGGCGGTCTCGTTCGGGTCCGCGGGCCGGACGACCGACATGCGCGGGATGGCGCGCAGGCTCGCGAGCTGCTCGATCGGCTGGTGGGTGGGCCCGTCCTCGCCGAGGCCGATCGAGTCGTGGGTCCAGATGTAGGTGGTGTTGAGGTTCATCAGCGCCGCCAGGCGGACCGGGGGCCGCATGTAGTCGGAGAAGATGAGGAAGGTGCCGCCGAAGACGCGGGTGCCACCGTGCAGGGCGATGCCGTTGAGGATCGACCCCATCGCGTGCTCGCGGACCCCGAAGTGCAGGACGCGGCCGTAGGGGTGCATCTGCCCCCACATGTTCGTCTCGACCGTGGAGGGGCCGAACGACGGCGAGTCGGGAATCGTCGTGTTGTTCGACTCCGCGAGGTCGGCCGAGCCGCCCCACAGCTCCGGGAGCACCGGACCCACGGCGCCGAGGATCTGCTGCAGCGCCTTGCGGGTGGCGAGCGGCTTGTCGTCGGTCGTCCAGGTCGGCAGCGAGTCCGCCCACCCGGCCGGCAGCTCGCGCTTGGCCATCCGGTCGAACAGCTCGCGGCGCTCCGGGTTGGCCTGCGCCCAGTCGTCGAACTTCTTCGTCCAGGCCTCGTGGGCCTGACGACCGCGGTCCTTGACCTGCCGCGCGTGCGCGAGCACGTCGTCCTCGATCTGGAACGACTTCTCCGGGTCGAACCCGAGGATGTTCTTGATCGCCGCGACCTCGTCGTCGCCGAGGGCGGCGCCGTGCGCGGAACCGGTGTTCATCTTCTCCGGCGCGGGATAGCCGATGACGGTCCGCAGCGCGATGAAGCTGGGCCGCCCGGTCTCGGCCTTGGCGTTCTCGATCGCCTCGCGGATCCCGACGACGTTCTCGCCGCCGCGGACCACCTGGGTGTGCCAGCCGTAGGCCTCGTACCGGCCGACGACGTCCTCGGACAACGCGACGGTGGTGTCGTCCTCGATCGAGATGTGGTTGTCGTCGTAGAAGACGATCAGGTTGCCGAGCTGCTGGCGGCCCGCGATCGAGCTCGCCTCGGCGGTGACGCCCTCCTCGATGTCCCCGTCGGAGGCGATCACGTAGACGAAGTGGTCGAACGGGCTCTCGCCCGGCGCGGCCTCCGGGTCCCACAGCCCGCGCTCGCGCCGGGCGGCCATGGCCATGCCGACGCTGGAGGCCAGCCCCTGGCCGAGCGGCCCCGTCGTGATCTCCACGCCGGTCGTGTAGCCGTGCTCGGGGTGTCCCGGCGTCTTCGAGCCCCACGTGCGCAGCTGCTCGAGGTCGGTCATCTCCAGGCCGTAGCCGGAGAGGAAGAGCTGGATGTAGAGCGTGAGGCTGGAGTGGCCCGCGGAGAGCACGAAGCGGTCGCGGCCCGGCCAGTTGGCGTCGGCCGGGTCGTGCGTCATCGTGTGCTGGAACAGCGTGTAGGCCAGCGGCGCCAGCGACATCGCCGTGCCGGGATGACCGTTCCCGACCTTCTGCACCGCGTCGGCGGCGAGCACGCGGACCGTGTCGACGGCGCGCTGGTCGAGGTCGGACCAGTCGTCGGGACGGTGCGGGGTGGTGAGGGCTTCGATCTCCTCGGGCGACTCGCTCGCCGGGTGGGTGCTCTCGGTCGTGGTCACGAACCTGCTCTCCCTGTGTCTCACGTCGGTGGGCCACGCTCGGGTGGTCGCGGCCCGGTTGTCCGGATCGATTCGTCCGCAGGGCGGGCGCCCCGGTGGGCCGGGTCGCGCCGCTGCGATCTGGATCGATCCGGAATGTCCGTCGAACCCATGCTGTCACGTCGGGGTGGCGCTGCGGTGGACCGTCGGAATCCCTCCGCGCATTTACCCGCTCCGCCCCGCGCGGACACGCCGCGCCGGGCGCCGACCGGCGACGATGCGCCGCCCTCTACGATCACGATCTGCTCCCGTCGCCCGCGTGCTCGCGCGTGACGTGTCCCGCACCACCACCCCCCGCCGGGGGGCGGGCGAGCGCGAGGGACGCCCGGGGTGCAGACTGCAACCCACGACAGCGTGTAGGAGGCGGCCCGGCGGGTCGCCGAACGCCTGAGAGGACCGGGTGATCGGGTGAGCACGGCGGTCGGTCCGACGCCGACGGGGGCGAGGACCAGGCTCGGCGGGTGCTGGACCCGTTCCGTGGCCACCGTCCGCGCGTACCTCGCGCTGACGAAGGCCCGGATCATCGAGCAGCTGCTCGTGGTCACCGTGCCGGCGATGATGCTCGCGCAGCGCGCGGTGCCGTCGCTGTGGTTGGTCCTGGCGGTGCTGCTCGGCGGCGCGATGGCCGCGGCGAGCGCCCACGCACTCAACTGCGTGATCGACGCCGACATCGACGCCAAGATGGCCCGCACCCGGAAGCGGCCCCTGGCGCGCGACGCCGTGCCGCGCGCGCACGCTCTGGTCTTCGGCCTCGTCCTCGGCGCGATCTCGGCCGTCTGGCTCGGCCTCACCGCCAACTGGACGGCCGCGGCCCTCTCGGTCGCCGCGATCGCCTTCTACATCGTGGTCTACACGCTGGTGCTCAAGCGCCGGACCTCGCAGAACATCGTCTGGGGCGGCGCCGCCGGCTGCATGCCCGTGGTGATCGGCTGGGCGGCCGTCACCGGGGACGTGGGCTGGCCCGCCCTCGTGCTGTTCGGGATCATCTTCTTCTGGACGCCGCCGCACTTCTGGGCGCTCGCGATGCGCTACCGCGACGAGTACGCCGCCGCGGGCGTCCCGATGCTCCCGGTCGTCGCCGCGCCGCAGCGCGTCTCGCGCCAGATCGTCCTCTACTCGTGGGCGATGGTCGCGTGGTCGGTGCTGCTGGTGCCCGCGACGTCGTGGATCTACCTGGTGACCGCGGTCGTCGGGGGCGCGTGGTTCCTCGTCGCCGCGCACCGGCTCGACCGGGCGGTGCACCGCGACGAGGTCGTCAACTCGATGCGCCTGTTCCACCTGTCGAACACCTACCTCACGGGTCTGTTCGTCGCGGTGGCGGTGGACTCGGCGTTCGGGTGGCCGGTCTTCGGCTGGCCCTTCTAGCCCGTCCACCTAGGGGCCCCCGCTCGCCCTCGCGAGGTCCACACCAGGCAGCCCACCGGGCCGCCTGAGCTGCCCCACGTCACCCTCACGGCGAGCTCCCGACGACGCGTCTGGCCCACCCTCGCGAGGTCCACACCAGGCAGCCCACCGGACCGCCTGAGCTGCCCCACGTCACGCTCGCGGCGGGTCAGAGAACGCAGCCACGCAGCGCCAAGGTCTTCAGCAGGCGACGGACGAACGCGACCGGAGTCTTCAGGTCGTCCGCGGTGCACGGCACGACGATCCACCCGCATGATGCGAGTTCGGCGAGGCGCGACTGGTCGCGCCGCCACTGCGTCCGATCCGTCCGGTGCCCGTCGCCCTGATACTCGGCGGCGACCTTGAACTCCTCCCAGCCGAAGTCGACGAACGCGACGAAGAAGCCGTGCGTGTCGCGCACCTCGAGCTGCGGGGTCGGGGTCGGACGCTGAGCTGGGCCATCGTCAGCCGCAGGACGGTCTCCGGCCGCGAGCCTGCCCTCGGGTCCGACGCCTCCACCGCCGGCGCCACCCGGCGAGCACCGCGGACGCCGGCAGGACGGGTCAGCAGACACCCGGGGTCGAAGCGACCGACCCGGGCGAGCGCGTCGAGGGCCACCACCCCGTCGACGAACCCGAGTCGCCGGACGAGGTCCCAGGCCGTCCGCTCCGGCGTCGTCACGAGGAGGCCGTCGACCTCGGTGACGTCGTCGTCGGGCAGGACGTCACGGCGCAACCTCAGCCCGACTCGCGGGCGGAGACTTCGGCGGCCGACCACCAGGTCCACGGCCGCCCCACGGGGTGCGATCTCGGCGCCGTGCACCTCCGCGGCCGCGTACCCGCCCACGACGGGCGGCTCGCCCCGCACGTAGAGCACCGCCTCACGTGCCCGCCCGACGAGATCGTCCGGCCCTGCGGCCTGACCGGTCAGCACCCGGACGTTCGGGTACAGCCGGGTCGTCGCCGGCCCGGCGAGTCGGCCGCGCGTGATGTCGCCTGCTGCGAGGGCCTCGTTCGCACGGAACGGCCCGACGATGTCCTCCACACCAGCTTGGAGTGCGCCGGGGCCCGAACGGTTCCGTCCTCTTCGCGAGGTCCACACCAGGCAGCCCCAGCACCCCACGGACCTGCCCCACGTCACCCTCGCCGCCGGGGTGGGTCACCCAACCCGCGCCACCGGCCCACGAGGTCCACACCAGACAGCCCGAGCGGACCCCGGACCTGCCCCACGTCACCCTCGCGCCGGGGTGGGTCACTCAACCCGCGCCACCGGCCCGCGAGGTCTACACCAGGCAGCCCCAGCGCGCCCCGGACCTGCCCCACGTCACCCTCGCGCCGGGGTGGGGCGCAGATAGCAGGCCGGGCGCACACCCGCTACGGCACCAGCAGCAACTTCCCCGTGGAGGCCCGCCCCTCGAGGTCCCGGTGCGCGTCCACGGCCGCCTCGAGGGGATACCGCGCCCCGATCCGCACCGACAGCGACCCGTCCGCCACCGCCCCGAGCACCGACGCCGCCCGCGAACGCAACGACGCCGTCGTCCGGACGTGCCACCCCAGCGACGGCCGCGTCAGGTAGACCGAGCCGGCCGCGTTCAGGCGTTGCGGATCCACCGGCGGGACGGGCCCGGACGCCGCGCCGTACAGCGCCAGCACGCCCCGCACCCGCAGCGCGGCCAGGGACCCGTCGAACGTCGTCGCGCCCACCCCGTCGTACACGGCCGCGACCCCCTCGCCCGACGTCGACGACCGCACCTCGTCGGCGAACCCGTCGTAGCCGAACACGTGCGCAGCACCCGCCGCGCGGGCCAGCGAGGCCTTCTCGTCCGTCGACGTCGTCGCGAACACCGTGGCGCCCAGCGCCGAGGCCATCTGGCACAGCAGCAGCCCCATGCCGCCCGCCCCGGCGTGCACGAGCACCGGGTCACCGGGCCGGACGGCGTACGTGTCGTGCAGCAGGTAATGCGCCGTCATCCCCTGCAACAGCACGGCGGCCGCGAGGTCGGCCGACACCCCCGCGGGCACCGGCACGCACCGCGCCGCCGGGATCGCCGCGACCTGTGCGTACGTGCCGGGCCCGTCGCAGAACGCCACGACGTCGCCCACGGCCACGTCGGACACCGCCGACCCGACCGCCCGCACCGTCCCGGCGCCCTCCAGGCCCGGGACGGCGGGCAGCGTGGCGGGGTAGAGACCGCTCCGCAGGTAGGTGTCGATGTAGTTCACCCCGGCGGCGGCGACGTCGACGAGCACGTCCGCCGCGCCCACCTCGGGCTCCGCGACCTCCGCCGGGACCAGCACCTCGGGCCCACCGTGGGCCTCCACACGAACGGCACGCATGGGGGCCGACCCTAGGACTGCGCCACCGCCATCGCCCGCGCGGAGGTTTCCGACGACGGGTCCGCGAGCGCCGGTCGCGTGGTCCCGGCCCACAGCCAGGCCGTGGCCGCGACCACGAGCATCGAGCCCAGCACGTGCAGGGCCACGAGCACCTCGGGCACCCCAATCGCGTACTGGATGCCGCCGAGCAGGCCCTGCGCGAGGGTCACGACGGCGAGGACGCGGAACCGCAGGAGCACCGACCGTGGCGCCGCCACGGCGTGCAGCAGGAAGCCCAGGCCCACGAGCAGGCCGAGGAAGGCGAAGAGCAGGTGCGCGTGCGCCATCGCGAGGTCGGCGACGGAGAACGCCGTCAGCCGCGGCGTCGACGGGTCGCCCGCGTGCGGCCCGGCCGCCGTGACCAGCGTGCCCACCACCACCAGCGCGAACAGCACCCCCGCGCTCACCCCGACGAGGCCGCGCACCGCCCGCGGGACCACAGTCTCCCGCTGCTCGCCGGCGTCCGGCAGCGCCCACGCGTCCCGTGCCAGGAGCACCGCGAGCCACACGAGCGGGACCGAGACGATGAAGTGCGGCGCCACCGTGTACCAGGCGAGCCCCGTGAGCACGGTGATCCCACCGAGGACGGCCTGGGCCACCACGCCGAGCGGCATCGTGCAGGCGAGTACGAGCAGCCGGCGGCGGCGCGGCCGCACGAACAGGGCGGCGATCACGCAGGCGGCGGTGACCAGGACGAGCGCGATGCCGAGCAGACGGTTGCCGAACTCGATCCACTGGTGCAGCACCGAGATCTCGGCGTGGGCGACCGGGACCATGCTGCCGGGGAAGCACTGCGGCCAGGTCGGGCAGCCGAGTCCGGACCCGGTGACGCGCACGGCGGCGCCTGTCACCGCGATCCCGCCCTGGCCCACCACGGCCGCGACCGCGAGCCCTCGCATCAGCGCCGGGGGAGTCCTCACGTCGCCGAGCCTACGACAACGAGTAGTTGAGCACCCATCAGTCCCACTTCAGCGTGCGGCCCGCCACCAGGCCGGCGACGACGCCCCACACGAGCAGCACCACGACGTGCCCGAGCCCCGGCGTGCCGCCGAGCAGCACGTCGCGCAGCCCCTCCGCCAGCGCGCCGCTGGGCAGCAGCACGACGAGCGCGCCGAGGGGACCGGGCAGCTGCTCGGCCGGCACCACGATCCCGCCGACGAACAGCAGCACGAACCACACGACGTTGGCGATCACCAGCACGAGGTCCGCCCGCACCGACCCGCCGAGCAGCAACCCGCACGCGCCGAAGGCGCCGGCCCCGAGGACGACCAGCAGCAGCGCCCAGCCGAGCGACCCGGCGTCGGGACGCCAGCCCAGCGCCAGCGCGACCCCGCCGAGGACGACCACCTGGATGACGACCACCGCCGCCATCCCGCCCAGGCGGCCGGTGACGACGAGCCAGCGGGGGATGGCCGTCGCGGCGAGCCGGCGCATCAGTCCGTAGCGCCGGTCGAAGCCGAGCGCGATCGCCTGCGAGGTGAAGCCGGTGGACATCATCGCCAGCGCGAGCACGGTGCCCAGCGCGGCGTTCACCCGCGGCTCGGGCAGCTCGACGAGGCCCTGCAGCAGCGTGAGCCCGACGAGCAGCGCCAGCGGGATGACGAGTGTGAGCAGGAGCTGCTCGGAGTGCCGCAGCGCGAGCAGCGTCTCGGTGCGGGTGTGCACGGCGAGCATGCGGCCGCGCGAACCGGCCCCGGGGTCGGGGGAGAAGGTGCCGGTGTCGAAACCGGTGCTCACGAGCGCAGCTCCCGTCCGGTGAGGTCGAGGAAGACGTCCTCGAGGCTGCGGCGCCCGACCCGCACGTCGTCGGCGAGCACGCCCTGGCGGGCGCACCAGGCCGTGACGGCGGCGAGCACCTGCGGGTCGATGCGGCCGGACACGGTGTAGTGCCCCGCCGGCCCTTCCTTGGCGAGGTACCCCTCGGGCAGCGCGCCCTCGAGCAGCGTGAGGTCCATGCCGCCCGGGGCGCGGAACCGCATGGTGTCCTCGGCGCCGGAGGTGGTGAGCTCGTCCGGCGAGCCCGCGGCGACGACCCGGCCGTGGTCGACGATGACCACGTCGTCGGCCAGCGCCTCCGCCTCCTGCATGAAGTGCGTGGTCAGCAGCACCGCGACCCCGTCGGCGCGCAGCGCCCGCACGAGGTCCCACACGAGGTGGCGGCCCTGCGGGTCGAGGCTCGAGGTGGGCTCGTCGAGGAACACCAGCTCCGGGCGCCCGACGATCGCGCAGGCGAGGCTGAGCCGCTGCTGCTGCCCGCCGGAGAGCCGCTTGTAGGGCAGCTTGGCGCACGAGTCGAGGCCGAGGGTCCCGATCAGCCACCCGGTGTCGAGCGGGTGCGCCGAGCAGGCGGCGACGAGGTCGAGCATCTCGCGCACGCGCACCATCGGGTACGCGCCGCCGCCCTGCGGCATGACCCCGATCCGCGCGCGCAGCGCCTCCGGGGCACCCGCCGGGTCCTGGCCGAGCACCCGCACCGCACCCGCCGTCCGGGACCGGAAGCCCTCGCAGACCTCGACGGTCGTGGTCTTCCCGGCACCGTTGGGCCCGAGCAGTGCGAGCACCCGCCCGTGGTGCAGCTCGAGGTCGAGCCCGTCCACGGCCGTCGTCGTGCCGTAGCGCACGACGAGGTCCCGCACCTCGACCGCTGGTTCCGAGCCCACGGGCCCAGCCTAGGTCTCCGTCCGCGGCGGGACCCGCGGGGTGTTCCCGCGCGCGGCCAGCAGCGGGACGATCGCGACCAGCAGTGCCGCCGTGATCGCCATCGGCAGCTGGTAGGCGCGGAAGGTGAAGTCGTTGCCGGTGGGCGGCACGAGCAGGGACACCGCGGCGATCACCGCCACCGCACATCCCCGGATGCGCGGCGCGGTCACCGAGCAGGCGAGCGGCACCATCAGCCACAGCAGGTACCAGGGGTGCAGCACCGGTCCGGCGAGGAACACCGCGCCGAACCCGTACGCGACGCCGGCGACCGGGTGCAGCCGTCCACGCAGCACCATGAACACGAGCAGCACGCAGATCAGCGCCGCGACACCGAGCCCGGCCGAGCGGGTGAGCGAGAGCACCGCGTCGGTGTGGTCGCCGAGGCCGAGCCAGATGCCGATCTGCCCGCCGAGCACGCCGAGGTCGGTGGTCACGGACAACCACGAGCGCAGCAGGTTGGGCACCGACAGCGCGGTGATCCACCCGAACCCCAGGCCGGAGCCGACCGACACGGCGACCACGACGCCGAGTCCGGCCGCCGCCACTCCGGCGCCGTACCGGACCAGGGCGATCACGCCGTCCCGGCCGGTCGGGTCCTTGCCGGCGGCGAGACAGCGTTCCCGCGCGACGTGCGCGCCCAGGAACGCGAGCGCGAGGATCGCCGGGATCTTCCCGGAGGCCCCGAGACCGATCAGCAGGGCTCCGACGAACCACGAGTACCGGAAGCCGATCTCGAGGCCGAACAGGACGACGCCCATCATGATCGCGTCGTTGTGGATGCCCGAGACCAGGTGGAAGAGCACCAGCGGGCTCACCGCGAGCCAGAGCGCCGCGATCGGCTCCACGCCCGCGCGGCGGGCGAGGTGCGGCGCCGCCCAGATCACCAGGCCGAGCCCGATCAGCGCGAGGATCCGGTGCAGGTAGACACCGAGCACGATGTTCTCGCCGGCGATCGCGGTGACCAGGCGCCCGAAGGTGAGGAAGCCGGGGCCGTAAGGCGAGGGCGTCGTCCGCCAGATCGTCGGAATGGAGGCGACCAGCGGGTCGTCGAGCCCGAGGGCCTGCGCGGCGCCGAAGACGTACGGGTCGAACCCGCGGGAGACGACCTCGGCCTGCGAGAGGTAGCCGTAGACGTCGGTGGAGAACAGCGGCGGCGCCACCGCCAGCGGCGCGCACCACATGACGAGGATGCGCGAGAGCTGCCGCACGGTCAGCCGCACACGCCCGGGCCACGCGAGCCGACCGAGCCACAGCCAGGCGAGCACGACCATGCCCATCCCGACGTAGGCCATCGCCAGCGAGACGGTCGGCAGCCGGCCGGGCAGGCCCAGCACGCGCATGCCCAGCAGCGGGTTGTACGCCGACGCGGGCGTCGCGCCGCAGCCGAGCGCGCCGACGGCCATGAGCAGCGCGCCGGTGACACCGAACCGCCGGCAGAACCGCAGCCGGCGTCGTTCGTCGGGCGTCGCGGGGGCCTCCGCCGCGGACCGCGACCGGGCGGGCGGCTCGGACCCGGGGGGAGCCGTCGGGGCCGTCGCGGTCACCCCGGGAACGATACCGAGGGCCGTCCCGACGCCGGGTCGGGCCCGGTGGGCGTGACCCGTACCACGCCGCCCGGCTCGCCTTTGCCGGGTCGGGCCATATAGGCAAGACTGGTGTTGTCAAAAGCGAGGGCCGATGTGTCATGATCGGCCGGAGTCGATCGATCGGAGGTGGGAGATGACGGGGGAACGCCTGCAGGGCGCACACGCCGAACACGCTCGCTCCGCCGCCGACGGGCGCACGCGGGACGCGGTGGTCCGCCTCCTCCTCGAGCGCGGACCCACCACCGCCGCGACGCTCGCCGACCAGCTGCATCTCTCGGGGCCGGGGGTGCGGCGTCACCTCGACGCCCTGCGCGCCGAGGGCACGGTGTCCACCCGCGACGCGCCGGCCTCCGGCAAGCGCGGGCGGCCCGCCCAGCAGTTCCTGCTCACCACCGACGGGCGCGCCCGCGCCGGTCGGGGCGAGCACGGCCCGGCCGACCTCGCGATCGCCGCGCTGCGCCGGCTCGGCGCCGCCGCGGGGGAGGACGCCGTACGCGCCTTCGCCCGCGACCGCGCGCTGGCCATGGTCGGCGCGCACCGCGAGCACATCGAGTCCGGTGCCGACCGGGCCGACAAGGCGCGGCGACTGGCCGGCGCCCTCACCGCCGAGGGGTACGCGGCCACCAGCCGCGGGGCCACCACGAGCGGCGCGGGCGAGCAGCTGTGCCAGCACCACTGCCCGGTCGCGGACGTCGCGGCCGAGTTCCCCCAGCTCTGCGAGGCGGAGGCCGAGGTCTTCGCCGAGCTGCTGGGCACCCACGTGCAACGGCTGGCCACGATCGCGCGCGGCGACGCCGCGTGCACCACCCACGTGCCGGCCCAGCGCGACCAGGGCCCGGGCACCACGAAGTCTTCCTCCGCCGCCACCACCACCGGCGGAGCACCCGAGAACCAGGGAAGGCAGGTCGTATGACCACCGCGCCGGAGAAGGAGACGCTGACCCAGGAGGAGACCCTCGCCTCCCTGGGCAGCTACCAGTTCGGTTGGCACGACAGCGACGACGCGGGCGCCAGCGCCCAGCGTGGTCTCAACGAGGCGGTCGTCCGCGACATCTCGGCCAAGAAGAGCGAGCCGGACTGGATGCTCCAGCTGCGCCTCAAGGCGCTCGGCATGTTCGACAAGAAGCCGATGCCGCAGTGGGGTTCGGACCTGTCGGGCATCGACTTCGACAACATCAAGTACTTCGTGCGCTCCACGGAGAAGCAGGCCCAGAGCTGGGAGGACCTGCCCGACGACATCAAGTCGACCTACGACAAGCTCGGCATCCCGGAGGCCGAGAAGGCCCGCCTGGTGGCCGGCGTCGCGGCGCAGTACGAGTCCGAGGTCGTCTACCACCAGATCCGCGAGGACCTGGAGCAGCAGGGTGTCATCTTCATGGACACCGACACCGGGCTGCGCGAGCACCCGGAGCTGTTCGAGGAGTACTTCGGCTCGGTGATCCCGGCCGGCGACAACAAGTTCTCCGCGCTGAACTCGGCGGTGTGGTCCGGCGGCTCGTTCATCTACGTGCCGAAGGGTGTCCACGTCGACATCCCGCTGCAGGCCTACTTCCGGATCAACACCGAGAACATGGGCCAGTTCGAGCGGACGCTGATCATCGTCGACGAGGACGCCTACGTCCACTACGTCGAGGGCTGCACGGCGCCGATCTACTCGTCCGACTCGCTGCACTCCGCGGTCGTCGAGATCGTCGTGAAGAAGGGCGGCCGCTGCCGCTACACGACCATCCAGAACTGGTCGAACAACGTCTACAACCTGGTCACCAAGCGCGCCAAGGCCGAAGAGGGCGCGACCATGGAGTGGGTCGACGGCAACATCGGCTCCAAGGTGACGATGAAGTACCCGGCCGTCTGGCTGACCGGCCCGCACGCCAAGGGCGAGGTGCTCTCGGTGGCGTTCTCCGGCGAGGGCCAGCACCAGGACGCCGGCGCCAAGATGGTGCACCTGGCCCCGCACACGTCCTCGACGATCATCTCGAAGTCGGTGGCGCGCGGCGGCGGCCGCACCTCCTACCGCGGCCTGGTCCGCGTGAACAAGGGGGCGCACCACTCGCGGTCGACGGTGAAGTGCGACGCGCTGCTGGTCGACACGATCAGCCGCTCGGACACCTATCCCTACGTCGACGTCCGCGAGGACGACGTGACGATGGGCCACGAGGCGACCGTCTCGAAGGTTAGCGAGGACCAGCTCTTCTACCTGATGTCCCGCGGCCTCACCGAGGACGAGGCCATGGCGATGATCGTGCGCGGGTTCGTCGAGCCCATCGCCCGTGAGCTCCCCATGGAGTACGCGCTCGAGCTCAACCGCCTGATCGAGCTGCAGATGGAGGGCGCTGTCGGATGACCGACGCACCAGTCGCTTCGACCGGGGGCGGTTCGACGACCGCCCCCGGGGCCCCGGTCCTCGACGTGGACCCGGGCATCAAGACCGCCTCGTCGCCGAAGATCGCGCCGTGGGAGGAGCGGTTCACCTCCTACGACGTCGAGGCCTTCGAGGTCCCGCGCGGCCGTGAGGAGCAGTGGCGGTTCACGCCCCTGCGCCGGCTGAACGGACTGCACGACGGCGCGGCCGCCGACGGCGAGGTCGCCGTCACGGTCCGCTCCGGCTTCGGCGACTCGGCCTCCGACGACCTCGGGGGCGTCCGCGTCGAGCACGTCGGCCGCGACGACGCGCGCATCGGCGAGGGCGGCATCCCCGCCGACCGCGTCGCCGCGCAGGCGTGGTCGGCCTTCCCGACGGCGACCGTTGTCACCGTCGACCAGCCCCGCTCGGACGACGAGCCGCTGACCGTCCAGGTCGAGGGGCCCGGGGTCGGGAGGACCGCGTACGCACACCTGCAGCTGCGCCTGGAGCACCAGGCCGAGGCCGTGGTCGTCCTCGACCACCGCGGCTCGGGCACGGTGGCCGCGAACCTCGAGCTCGTGGTCGGCGACGGCGCCAAGCTGCTGGTCGTCGAGGTCCACGACTGGGCCGACGACGCCGTCTTCGTCGGCGCGCAGCACCTGTCGGTGGGCCGCGACGCGACGATCCGGCACACCTCGGTCACCCTCGGCGGCGACCTGGTGCGGCTCTCGCCGACGGTGAACTACCGCGCCCCCGGCGGCGACGCCGAGCTCGACGGGCTCTACTTCGCCGACGGCGGCCAGCACCTCGAGCAGCGGCTGCTGGTGGACCACACGGCGACCAACTGCCGCTCGCGCGTGATGTACAAGGGCGCGCTGCAGGGCGCCGAGGGCGACAAGGCCGCGCACACGGTGTGGGTCGGCGACGTCCTCATCCGCAAGGAGGCCGAGGGCACCGACAGCTACGAGCTGAACCGGAACCTGCTCCTCACCGACAACGCGCGCGCCGACTCCGTGCCGAACCTCGAGATCGAGACCGGCGAGATCGCCGGCGCCGGTCACGCGTCGGCCACCGGCCGGTTCGACGACGAGCAGCTGTTCTACCTGATGGCCCGCGGGATCCCCGAGGCCCAGGCCCGACGGCTCGTCGTCCGCGGCTTCTTCGGCGAGGTCATCGCCAAGGTCCGCGTGCCCGCCCTGCGCGACCGGCTCGAGGCGGCCATCGAGGCCGAGCTCGAGGCCGTCGGCGTCTGAGACACCACCACATCCGTAGCTGAAAGAGGATTGATGTCCACCCTCGAGATCCGCGACCTGCACGTCGAGGTCGAGACCGAGTCGGGCCCCAAGGAGATCCTGCGCGGGGTCGACCTGACGGTGAACTCGAACGAGACCCACGCGATCATGGGTCCGAACGGGTCCGGCAAGTCGACCCTGGCCTACTCCATCGCCGGCCACCCGAAGTACACGGTGACCCGCGGCGAGGTGCTCCTCGACGGCGAGAACGTCCTGGAGATGGCGGTCGACGAGCGCGCCCGTGCGGGCCTGTTCCTGGCCATGCAGTACCCGGTCGAGGTGCCCGGCGTCTCGATGTCGAACTTCCTGCGCTCCGCGGCCACGGCCGTGCGCGGCGAGGCGCCGAAGGTGCGGCACTGGGTCAAGGAAGTGAAGTCGGCCATGACCGACCTCGAGATCGACCCGGCGTTCGCCGAGCGCAGCGTCAACGAGGGCTTCTCCGGCGGCGAGAAGAAGCGCCACGAGGTGCTGCAGCTCTCGCTGCTCAAGCCCAAGTTCGCCGTGCTCGACGAGACCGACTCCGGCCTCGACGTCGACGCCCTGCGCGTCGTCTCGAAGGGCGTCAACGACTACAAGGCGCAGTCCGACGTCGGCGTCCTGCTCATCACGCACTACACCCGGATCCTGCGCTACATCGCGCCGGACCGCGTCCACGTGTTCGTGAACGGGCGCGTCGCCGAGTCCGGCGGGCCCGAGCTCGCCGAGGAGCTCGAGGCGAACGGCTACGAGCGCTTCACCAGCGCCGCCGCGGAGAAGGAGGGGCAGCCGGCATGACCTCGCTCGCATCCGTCCCCACCACGACGGGTGCGACCCTGGATGTCGAGAAGATCCGCGCGGACTTCCCCATCCTGAGCCGCACCGTCCGGGACGGGAAGCCGCTGATCTACCTGGACTCGGGCGCCACCTCGCAGCGCCCGCGCCAGGTGCTCGACGCCGAGCGCCACTTCCTGGAGACGTCGAACGCCGCGGTCCACCGTGGGGCCCACGCGCTCTCCGAGGAGGCCACCGACGCCTACGAGTCCGCCCGCGGGCGGATCGCGGCGTTCATCGGGGCGGACGACGGCGAGGTCGTGTTCACCAAGAACGCGACCGAGGCGTTCAACCTCGTGGCCTACGGGATGTCGAACGCGCTGACGTCGGACGACGCACGTGCTCGCCGTTTTGCTGTCGGTCCGGGCGACGAGGTCGTCGTCACCGAGATGGAGCACCACGCCAATCTCGTGCCGTGGCAGGAGTTCTGCCGCCGGACCGGGGCGACGCTGCGGTGGTTCGGCGTCACCTCCGACGGGCGACTCGACCTCGACCCGTCGGTGATCACCGAGCGCACGAAGATCGTGGCGTTCACCCACCAGTCGAACGTGCTCGGCACGGTGACGCCGGTGGAGCAGATCGTGGCGATGGCGAAGGCCGTCGGGGCCTACACCGTCCTCGACGCCTGCCAGTCGGTGCCGCACGCCCCGATCGACGTGCACGCGCTCGGCGTCGACTTCGCCGCGTTCTCCGGGCACAAGATGCTCGGCCCGTCAGGGATCGGGGTGCTCTACGGGCGGCGCGAGCTGCTCGAGGCGCTGCCGCCCTTCCTCACCGGTGGCTCGATGATCGAGCTGGTCCGCATGGAGGGATCGACCTACGCCGCCCCGCCGGCGCGGTTCGAGGCCGGCGTGCCGATGACCTCGCAGGCGGTCGGGCTCGGCGCGGCCGTGGACTACCTGACCGCGCTGGGCATGGAGAACGTGCACGCCCACGAGAACACGCTGACCGCCGCGGCGCTCGAGGGCCTGCAGGCCATCGACGGCGTGACGATCATCGGGCCGCGCAACACCGAGTCCCGCGGTGGAGCGGTGTCGTTCGAGATCGACGGCGTGCACCCGCACGACGCCTCGCAGGTGCTCGACGACTCCGGCATCGCCGTGCGGGTCGGCCACCACTGCGCGTGGCCGCTGCACCGGGCGTTCGGCGTGCAGAGCTCGATCCGCGCGAGCTTCTACGTCTACAACACGCTCGACGAGGTGGCCGCGCTGCTCGACGGCGTGCGCCGCGCCCAGGACTTTTTCGCCCGCGACGGCGTTTCTCTGTAGGAGGAGGTCACCGCGGTGAAGCTCGAGACGATGTACCAGGAGATCATCCTGGACCACTACAAGAACCCGCACGGCAAGGGCCTGCGTGAGCCCTACGAGGCCGAGGTCCACCACGTGAACCCGACCTGCGGCGACGAGGTCACCGTACGGGTCCACCTGGAGGGTTCGGGCGCCGACGCGAAGGTCGTCGACCTCTCCTACGACGCCCTCGGGTGCTCCATCAGCCAGGCGGCCACCTCCGTGGCCTACGACCTGGTCGTCGGGAACACCGTGGGCGAGGCGTTCGAGGTGCTCTCGGCCTACCAGGAGATGGTGCAGGGCCGGGGCAAGGTCGAGCCCGACGAGGACGTGCTGGACGACGCCGTGGCCTTCGCGGGCGTGGCCGCCTACCCGGCGCGCGTGAAGTGCGCGCTGCTCGGATGGATGGCGTTCAAGGACGCGGTGGCCCAGGCTGACGAGAACGCCCCCGAGCTGGAGGGACAGCGATGACGGAGACGACCGACCCCACCCGCGGCGCCGAGGGCATGCCCGCGACCGCCGCGCAGGCGGAGAAGCCGTCGATCGACGACCTCGAGGAGGCCATGCGCGACGTGGTCGACCCCGAGCTCGGGATCAACGTCGTCGACCTCGGGCTGCTGTACGGCATCGATGTGCACCACGAGGACGCCGGCACGGTGGCCACGCTGGACCTGACCCTCACGTCGGCCGCCTGCCCGCTGACCGACGTCATCGAGGACCAGTCCCGCGCCGCCCTCACGAAGGGCCCGGGCGGCGGTCTCGTCGACGACGTGCGGATCAACTGGGTCTGGATGCCCCCGTGGGGCCCGGACAAGATCACGGACGACGGCCGGGAGCAGCTGCGGGCGCTCGGCTTCACCGTGTAGGTGGCTTCGCCCCGTGAGTACTCATCCGTGCTGGAGCACGGATGAGTACTCACACCTGCTCATCGAAGTAGTTCTCGTCGAGCTCGACGACCTCGTAGGTGTCACGAACCTGGACACCGACGCCGTAGCGCACCATCAGCTCACCAAGGCGAGCGCCGTCGATGAGCACCACCGAGACGCCGACGAAATCGGCGTCATCCACGGCGTTCTTGGTGAAGGAACTCGTGGTGATGAAGACGCCCTGGTGCGCCTGCCGACCGGACAACGCGCCTACGAACTCCTGGATTCGCTGGCGTCCGA
Organism: Actinomycetospora sp. CA-084318; assembly: GCF_050955885.1. Lineage (NCBI taxonomy): Bacteria > Bacillati > Actinomycetota > Actinomycetes > Pseudonocardiales > Pseudonocardiaceae > Actinomycetospora > Actinomycetospora sp. CA-084318. The sequence continues at coordinate 3,698,268 of NZ_CP192098.1, read as the reverse complement.
CGACGTTGTCCGCCGCGTAACGCTTGGCTTGCACGTAGATGCGTGCGAGTCCGAGTGCGTCTTGGTCGATGACGCCGTCGACACCACCGTCTCCGCTGCCACCAATACGACGAACGCGTTGCTCATCACCGCCGTAACCCATGGCGATGAGCAGATCGAGGACGACCTGCTCGAAAAAGCCACCTTCGGGCAGCCTCCCTCGCCGCACCCGCATTCGCGAAGATGTAGCGGATTCGGACGCAGGGCGCGGAGATTCGCTACATCTCGGTGATCGTGCTCGGCGCGGCAGCAGGTCGGCGCCCGACGATGTGGCGGGACTGCCACTGTTACGCCAGTAATGACGCTTCGCTGCCACCGCGGGGAGGGGGCTGTCAGGAGCGGCGGCGCGCCACGTGCGGCTTGAGGTGCTTGTAGCCCCGCACGTGCAGGGCCGGCACCGAGCGGAGGTCGACGTCCAGGTCGGACGCGCGGACGGCGTCGGTCATCTCGTCGTCGAGCAGCGTCGTCCCGGGACGGGCGTGCGAGGTGAGGCGGCTCGCGATGTTCACCGTCGGGCCGTACACGTCGCCGTAGCGGGGCAGGACGTCTCCGTAGGCGAGCCCGACGCGCAGGGCGAGGCGGTCGTCGGGATCGGGGACCTCGTCGTGCAGCGCGAACGCGATCTCGCACGCGGACGACGCGTCGCCACACACGAACAGGACCTCGTCGCCCAGGGTCTTCACGATCCGGCCGCCGAAGCGGGAGACGACGTCGTTGGACACGCCTTCGAAGCGCTCCAGCAACGCGCGCAGCTCGTCGGAGTCGATGCGCCGCGACAACGAGGTGAAGCCGACGATGTCGGCGAACCCGACCGCGGCGCTGGACGTGCGGCCGTCGTCCTCCTCGCCCTCCTCGGAGGCCAGTGCGGACATCATGCGTCCGGCGGTGACCAGCAGGTGTCGCCGCCAGGTGTAGGCCTGCAGCTTCTCGATGAGCGGGACGAGCGAGCGCACCGAGTCGACGACCGCCGCGGGGTCGTCGGCCGTCCCACGGTCCGCGATCACCCGGCGCAGCAGGTTCGCCTGCCACTCCGCGAGCCGGGCCATGCTCTGCCCGAGCGTGCGCGCGATGGCGAGCGCCTCGCCCTCGTCGAACGCGTCCTGCGCCAACAGGTCCTCGACGTAGGAGAGCGCGTCCAGGTCGGACTCGGCGAACGCCTCGACGTCGTCGGCCACCCGGGGGAAGCCCAGGGCACTCCACAGCCGGCCGGTCTGCTCCAGGGACACCCCGGCCCGGTCGGCGACGTCCGCACGCCGCAGCGTGCGGTCGCCGCCGATCAGGAGGTCCTCGACCTCCCGCCGGGCCTCGCCCCAGGAGGGCTCGCTCACGTCGTGTGGACGATGAGCACGTCGGTCGGGGCCTTCCGGGAGATGCCCTGCGGCACGGAGCCGAGCAGGCGGCCGGAGAGGCTGTTCAGGCCGCGGTTCCCGATGACGAGCAGGTCGGCCTTGCGGTCGGTGACCACCGAGGTGACGACCTCGATCGGGTCACCCTCCTTGGCGACCGTCTCGACCTCGCCGACGCCCTTGGCCGACGCGCGCTCCTTCGCGGTGCGCAGCGCCTCCTCCGCCGGGGTCGACCCCACGACGTGGTAGGCCGCGTCCTCACCGAGGGCCCGCTCGGCCTCCCCGGTGTTCTTGGCGGGGTGGTACGCGCTGATGATCAGCAGGGTGGCTCCCGAGTCCGCGGCGACGGTGGCCGCGCGGTCCACCGCCCGGTACGAGGAGTCGGATCCGTCCGTGCCGACGGCGACGAGCTGATAGGCGCCCATGGTGGTCTGCTCCGATTTCTGGCGGTCTCATCCCGCCCGTCCACGAAACGAGCGAGGGCCGCGTCTGGTCACGCGATACTCCGTTCGGTCGGACTAGTACCCGTCCTGGCCCGATTGCTCGCGTCCGGCACCCAGAAGTGATCCGGCGATCAGGTGACCGCGCAGTCGCGGCGAGAGGTGCCTGAACACCGAGAGCATCGCCCGGACCGAACCGCCGACGTCGTCGTGCGCCCCCAGGTACCCCCGCTGCGCGGTCGCCGGGAGGCTGAAGAACCGCTCGAAGAACTCCGGGACCTCGGACGGCGGCATCCGCAGCAGCACGTCCAGCCCGCGCCGCCGCATGGCGTGCACGACCTGCCCCGCCGCGGGCCGCACCGCTCGACCGGCCGCGTCGACCCAGGCTGCATGGTCGGATCGAGTGGCGAGCACGTCCGCCAGTCGAGTGGCGACCTCGAGCGACCTCGTCAGGGAGTAACCGGTGGCCGGGTGCACCAGCGAGGCCGCCGCACCGAGCGGGACGACCCCGGCGGGGGACCGGTGCGGCGGGGTGTCCACCGGGAACCGCACGTGCTCGACGCGCGTGCGGTCGTCGAGCGGGATCTCGTCCGCGCGCAGCCCGCACGCGAGCAGGCGGCGACGCAACCGGTCGGCGAGCTCGGGCAGCGGGAGACCGGGACGGCGGGCGAGCGAGGTCTCCTCGAGCAGCCAGTCGTCGCCGCCGAGCGGGATGGCGTAGAGGAACGTCGGCCAGCCCGGGCAGCCGTGCAGCGGACGCCAGTCCATGAAGACCAGGCGGCCGCCGGTGGCCCGGGCAGCCACCGCCGACGGCACCACCACGCCCACCGCCGTCTGCTCGGCGGCCCGGGGCGGCCGCCGTCGGGACCGGGAGAGGGCCTGGGTGGCACCGCTGGCGTCGAGGACCAGCCCCGCGGCGACCCGGGTGCCGCTGTCGAGCACCGCCGCCCCGTCCTCGACGCCGACGACCCGCCCGCGGTGCACCGCGACGTCCGGCACGCGCAGCGCGTCCTGCAGCGCGCCGGTGTCCAGCACCGCGTAGTCGCCGGCCAGTGGGTGGGTCCGGCGGGCGATCGCGAACCCCGGACCGCAGGCGGCGACGACGGCCCCGGGCAGCGCGTCCGGGCCGGTCAGCGGCACCTCGTCGGCCCAGGCGCCGTAGGTGTGGCGCCACCGCCGATCCGGGTGCGGGTCGACCAGCGTCACCGCGAGCCCCCGCCGGGCACACGCCCGCGCGGCCGACCAGCCCGCCGGACCGCCCCCGGCGACGAGGACGTCGGCCCGGCGCCCGGTCAGTCGTCGATCTCCCGCTCCCACGCGGCGAGTCTTTCGCGATCGGCCTTCGCCCGCGCGTTCCAGTCCCGCATGGCCTGGGGGTAGCCGGTCACCTGCACGTCGTAGACCGGCACCTTGCACCGGCGGGCGAGCCGCTCGGCCGCCCGCGGCGTGCCCACCCGGCGACGGGTCCACTCGCCGTCCTTGGCCACGGCCACGACGGTGGTGTCGGTCGCGGTGGTCTCCGGCTCGACGAAGAACTCGACCCCGGTGCGGCTGCCCGCGAACGCGCGCAGGTGCTCCAGGTCGGCCGGGCCGCCCTCCCGGTCGAGGACCTGACGGCGGCCGTCGGCCCCGAGGCCGGACGACCCCGTGCGGCGAAACCAGTTGAACAGGCCCATACCGTCCATTATCCGGGACGGATGTGAAGCAGCCCTACGCGCCGCGGGCTGTCGGGATCGTCACTGCGGACCGTGCATCCTCACCGACCGGCGGACCGTGCGCAACGCCTCGCCTACACTGGACCCCCGTGATCACCGCGTCCGACCTCGAGCTGCGCGCCGGCTCCCGCGTCCTGCTCGCCGGGGTGACCCTGCGCGTGCAGCCGGGGGACCGCATCGCGTTCGTCGGCCGCAACGGCGCCGGGAAGACCACCTCGCTGCGGGCGATCGCCGGGGAGTCCGAGCCCTACGGCGGCACGATCCGCTCCACCGGCCCCGTCGGGTACCTGCCGCAGGACCCGCGCGAGGGCGACCTCTCCGTGCTCGCGCGCGACCGCGTGCTCTCCGCCCGCGGCCTCGACCAGATCCTGCGCGACATGGAGAAGGTCCAGACGGCGATGGCCGAACTTGCCGACGACGCCGAGCGGGACCGGGCGATCGCACGCTTCGGCCGGCTCGAGGAGCGGTTCAGCGACCTGGGCGGGTACGCCGCGGAGAGCGAGGCCGGCCGCATCTGCTCCAACCTCGGCCTGCCCGACCGCGTACTCGCCCAGCCCCTGGAGACCCTCTCCGGCGGTCAGCGGCGCCGGGTCGAGCTCGCCCGCATCCTCTTCGCCGCGTCCGGCGACGGCGGCAACTCCGGCACCACGCTGCTGCTCGACGAGCCGACCAACCACCTCGACGCCGACTCGATCTCGTGGCTACGGACCTTCCTCAAGGCCTACGACGGCGGGGTCGTGGTGATCAGCCACGACACCGACCTGCTCGCGGACGTCGTCAACAAGGTGTGGTTCCTCGACGCCACCCGCGGCGAGCTCGACGTCTACAACATGAACTGGAAGAACTACCTGCAGGCCCGGGCCGACGACGAGGCCCGGCGCAAGCGGGAGCGCGCCAACGCCGAGAAGAAGGCCTCCGCGCTCTCGGCGCAGGCCGCGAAGATGGGGGCGAAGGCCACGAAGGCCGTCGCCGCCAAGCAGATGCAGCGCCGCGCCGACGCACTGCTCGCGAACCTCGACGAGGAGCGGGTGGCCGACCGGGTCGCCGCGATCCGCTTCCCCACGCCGCAGCCGTGCGGGCGGACGCCGCTGACCGCCTCCGGGCTGTCCAAGAGCTACGGCTCCCTCGAGGTGTTCACCGGCGTCGACCTCGCGGTGGACCGCGGCTCCCGGGTGGTCATCCTCGGGCTCAACGGGGCCGGGAAGACCACGCTGCTGCGGATCATGGCGGGCGTCGAGAGCCCGGACACCGGGGGCGTGACGCCGGGACACGGGCTGCGCACCGGCTACTTCGCGCAGGAGCACGACACGCTCGACATGGACCGCACCGTCTGGCAGAACGCGCGCTCGGCGGCGCCGGACACCCCCGAGCAGCAGCTGCGGACGCTGCTCGGTGCGTTCCAGTTCACCGGCGAGCAACTCGACCAGCCCGCCGGCACCCTCTCCGGCGGTGAGCGCACCCGGCTGGCCCTGGCCGGGCTGGTCTCCAGCGCCGCGAACGTGCTGCTCCTCGACGAGCCGACGAACAACCTCGACCCGGCCTCCCGGGAGAAGGTGCTCGACGCGCTGCGCCATTACGAGGGCGCCGTCGTGCTCGTGACGCACGACCCGGGCGCGGTCGAGGCGCTCGAACCGGAGCGGGTCATCCTGCTCCCGGACGGCACCGAGGACCACTTCAACGCCGAGCACCTGGAGCTCGTGGAGCTCGCCTGATCCTGCATGCGGAATGCCGTTGATCGTCGAACGGCCTTGCTGAGCTGGAACGATGGCGATTGGTCCCTGCGGGGGTGATCTCGCTCCGATCGGCCCAACCGCTCACCGATCATGTGGAATGTGCCGTGGCGCACACCGCCTCCGGCGATCATCATGGGTCGACCGGGCACCGTCCGGGAGAGGGGTGGATGAACCATGGCCGACCTGAAGAAGGGCGCCCGCATCACGGGCGACCAGCGGGACAAGCTCGCGACGGATCTCAAGAAGAAGTACGAGAAGGGGGCGAGCATCCGCTCGCTCGCGGAGTCCACGGGCCGTTCCTACGGCTTCGTGCACCGGGTGCTCTCCGAGTCCGGGGTCACCCTGCGGGGGCGCGGTGGCGCCACCCGCACCAAGAAGACCTCCTGACGACTCCTCGTCGCGGCGTCTCCCGGGTCCGTCCAGCAGCGGGCGGTTCGGGTCCGCGGCCCGTCCTGCTCTGCGCGAACACCGACCGGTGTGCGCGCGTCGTCACGCCCTCCGGCGGATAATCGGGGGCCGGACCGGCGGACCACCACCCGCCGCGGCCGCCGGGACGTCCGCTTGACCTCGACCTTCGTCGAGGTCGCACGCTCGGGGCCAGGTCCGAGCGAGGTGGGGAGAGCGGCGTGGAGAACGCCTGGATGTTGATGATGTCGATGTCGCGGGACGACAAACTCCCGCGATCGGTGCCCAAGGGCACCCTGCCGCGCATCTGGCGGTTCGCCGCGGCCCACCACCGGATGCTCTACGGCTTCCTCGCGCTGACCACGGTCTCCGCCGTGATCGCGGTCGGGGTCCCGGTGCTCGCCGGCCGCGTCGTGGACGCCATCGTCAACCGGACCGGGCTCAGCACCGTCATCTGGATCGCGGCGGCCATCGCCGGGCTCGCGGTCGCCGACGCCCTCCTCGGCCTCGCCGAGCGCTGGATGAGCTCCCGCATCGGCGAGGGGCTGATCTACGACCTGCGCCGCGCCGTCTTCGGCCACGTACAGGCGATGCCGGTCGCCTTCTTCACGCGCACCCGCACCGGCTCGCTCGTCAGCCGCCTCAACAACGACGTCATCGGCGCGCAGCGGGCGTTCACATCGACCCTCTCGGGTCTGGTGACCAACGTGATCCAGCTGGTGCTGACCGTCGCCGTGATGATCACCCTCGCCTGGCAGATCACGCTGCTCGCCCTCGTGCTGCTGCCGATCTTCATCCTGCCGGCGCGGCGGATGGGCCGGACGATCGCCGCGCTCCAGCGGGAGTCGGCGAACCTCAACGCCGCGATGACCGGGCAGATGACCGAACGGTTCTCGGCGGGCGGCGCGACCCTGGTCAAGCTGTTCGGGCGCCCGCAGGCCGAGGCCGAGGAGTTCGGCGACCGCGCCGACCGCGTCCGCGCCATCGGCGTCCGCACCGCGATGGCCAACCGCGTCTTCATGACGAGCCTGACGCTGGTCAGCGCCCTCGCGCAGGCGATGGTCTACGGCGTCGGCGGCTGGCTCGCGTTCACCGGGCGCATCGAGGCCGGCACGGTCGTGAGCCTCGCGCTGCTGCTGACCCGCCTCTACGGCCCGCTGACCCAGCTCGCGAACGCCCGGGTGGACGTCATGAGCGCGCTCGTGAGCTTCGAGCGGGTCTTCGAGGTGCTGGACCTGAAGCCCTCGCTCACCGAGCGACCCGATGCCACTCCGCTCCCGGCGACCCCGCTCGGGGTGCGGCTGCGCGACGTACACTTCACCTACCCCGACGCGTCGACCATCTCGTTGGCGAGCCTGGAGGAGGTCGCGACGCTGGAGCACACCGAGAACCACGAGGTGCTGCACGGCGTCGACCTCGAGGTGGCGCCGGGGCAGATGCTCGCCCTCGTCGGGCCGTCGGGGGCCGGGAAGTCGACGATCGCGTCGCTGGTGCCGCGGCTCTACGACGTGGACTCGGGCGCCGTGGAGGTCGGCCGCGACGGCGCCTGGACCGACATCCGGGACACCTCGTTCGCCGACCTGCGGGGGGCGATCGGGGTCGTCACCCAGGACGGCCACCTCTTCCACGACACCATCGCCGGGAACCTCCGCTACGCGAAGCCCGAGGCCACCGATGCGGAACTGGTCACCGCCCTGCGGCGGGCCCGGCTCGGCGCCCTGCTCGCCGACCTGCCCGACGGGTTGCGGACCGTGGTCGGCGAGCGCGGCTACCGGCTCTCCGGCGGGGAGCGCCAGCGGCTGACGATCGCACGCCTGCTGCTGGCCGCCCCGCGGGTCGTCATCCTCGACGAGGCCACGGCCCACCTCGACTCCGAGTCGGAGGTGGCGGTCCAGGAGGCGCTCACGGAGGCGCTGGTCGGACGCACCGCGATCGTGATCGCCCACCGGCTCTCCACGATCCGCAGCGCCGACACCATCGCGGTGGTGGAGGACGGCCGGGTCGTCGAGCAGGGATCGCACGACGTGCTGCTCGCCCGCGCGGGGCGCTACGCGGATCTCCACCACACCCAGTTCGCCGGGGCAGCATGATCACGGATGGTGATGTTGTCGGGGGTACGTGATACGCCGGACACCGGCGTTCGAACCCCTGCAGCGGCCGGTGCCCGCGTGTAGCGTCGTTCGCCGTGCCGCACGGGACCCGTGGGGCGCAGGTGAATCACCTCCGAGCACCGAGGGGAGTGAGACGACATGGCTGCCCCCGCGATCGAGCTCGATCCGGCCGCTCCGGTCCCCGACCGGGCGGCCGCCGCGGCGTACGTGGCGTCCGTCTGCTTCAAGCACGGCCCGCCGCGGCTGCTGGGCGCCGAACTGGAGTGGCTGGTCCGCTCCGCCTGGCGCCCGGAGAAGGAGATCGACCCCGCCCAGTTGCTGCGGGTGCTCGGGCCCCACGCCCCGGGCACGCTGCGCACCTCCGTCCCCACCGTCACCGGCGCCCCGCCGTCGTCCCTCGCCCCACCCGCTCCGGAGCCGCTCCCCGCCGGGAGCACCGTCACCGTCGAGCCCGGGGGCCAGGTCGAGATCGCCACCCCGCCCCTGAAGAACCTGTCCTCGCTGGTGAGAGCGGTGCAGACCGACGCCGCCACCATCCGGGAGCGCCTCGCCACCGAGGGACTCGCCCTCGTCGACCGCGCGGCCGACCCGCTGCGCCCCCCGCGCCGCATCCTCCGTGTCCCGCGCTACGCCGCCATGGAGGCGGCGTTCGACCGCGTGGGCCCGCACGGCCGCACCATGATGTGCTCCACCTCCGCGGTCCAGCTGTGCCTGGACGCGGGGGAGGGCTCGCAGGTCGCGGCCCGCTGGCAGACGCTGCACGAGATCGGCCCGACGCTCGTCGGGATGTTCGCCAACTCGCCCGCCGCGCACGGCCGACGGACGGGGTGGAAGTCCTCCCGGATGGCCGCGTGGCTCTCGCTCGACCCCGACCGCACCCGCCCGCCGGTCCTGCTGGGCGACGACCCGGCCGCCGAGTGGGCCGAGCGCGCCCTCGGCACGCAGCTGCTGTGCGTCCGTCGCCACGGCCACTGGAACGCGCCGCCGGCGGTGACCTTCGGTGACTGGATCGACGGCAGCGGTGGACTCGAGGACGCGCCCACCTGGGACGACCTCGACTACCACCTGACCACGCTGTTCCCCCCGGTCCGCCCGCACGGACACGTCGAGGTCCGCTACGTCGACCAGCAGCCCGGCGGCGAGTGGGCGGTTCCGCTCGCCCTGATCACCGGGCTGCTCGCCGACCCCACCACGCTCGACCGGGCCCGCGACGTCGTCGCGCCGGTCACCCACCGCTGGGTCGCCGCCGCCCGCCACGGACTCGACGACGACGAGCTCCGGCAGGCGGCCTGCGGGCTGGTCGAGCTCGCGACCGCCGGCCTGTCCACCACCGAGCCCGAGCTGGCGGCCCTCGTCGGCGAGGTCGCGGAACGGCGCACCCTGCGCGGCCGCTGCCCCGCCGACGACGCCACCGTCGAGCCCGGCGAGGGCGAGCTCGGACCCGCCGTCGAGAACCCCTACCCGTACCCGCGTGACCCGGACGACCCGGTCCGCCCCGGAGGCGATCCCGCATGACCCGCTATCCCGACGACCTCCGTGCCCGACTCGCCGACGAGCTCGCCACCGCCCGCCGGCGGACGCAGGCGCTGGCCGACGCCGTGGACGACGTCGAGCTGACCCGCCAGCACTCGCCGCTGATGTCGCCGCTGCACTGGGACGTCGCGCACATCGCGAACATGGAGGACTTCTGGCTGGTCCGGCGGGCCACACCGGGAGACGACGTGGGCCCCGGGGTGCGCGAGGACATCGACCACCTCTACGACGCGTTCACCAACCCCCGCGCCGGTCGCCCCCAGCTCCCGCTGCTCGATCCCGTCGAGGCGCGGGCGTACGGCGCGACGGTGCGCGAGCGCACGCTGGAGATCCTGGACGCGGCCGGTCCGGACGGCCGCGCCCTGCTCGAGGACGGGTTCGTCTACGGGATGATCGCCCAGCACGAGCAGCAGCACGTGGAGACGATGCTCGCCACGCACCAGCTCCGGGTCGGTCCGGCGGCGCTGCACGCCCCGCCGCCGCCCGCCTCCGAGCACGCGCAGGACCTGATCGGCACCGAGGTGTTCCACCCGGGCGGCCGGTTCACCATGGGCGTCGACGCGACCGGCCCCGACGTGTACGCCCTGGACAACGAGCGCCCGGCCCACCCGGTCGACGTCGAGCCGTTCCACCTCGGCGCCGTGCCGGTGACCAACGGCGAGTACGCCCGGTTCGTCGACGACGGCGGGTACGACCGGCGCGAGCTGTGGTCCGACGCGGGCTGGGAGCAGATCACCGCCGAGGGCTGGGTCGCCCCGATGACCTGGGAGAAGGTCGACGGCGCCTGGCACCGGACGAGCTTCGGCGAGCGGCAGGCGATCGCCGACGTCGCCGACCAGCCGGTCCTGCACGTCTGCTTCCACGAGGCCGACGCCTACGCCCGGTGGGCCGGGCGACGCCTGCCCACCGAGGTCGAGTGGGAGTACGCCGCGCGGTTCGACCCGGCGTCGGGGGAGACCCGGCGCTTCCCGTGGGGCGACGACGACCCGACGCCCGAGCGCGCGAACCTCGACCAGCGCCACCTGCAGCCCGCGCCCGTCGGCGCGTACCCGCAGGGCGCCTCGCCGCTCGGGGTGCACCAGCTCGTCGGCGACGTGTGGGAGTGGCTGGACTCGGGCTTCGAGGGGTACCCCGGGTTCGCCCCGTTCCCGTACAAGGAGTACTCCGAGGTGTTCTTCGGCGGGGACTTCCGGATGCTGCGCGGCTCGTCGTTCGGCGTGGGGTCGATCAACGCGCGCACCACGTTCCGCAACTGGGACCTGCCGATCCGGCGCCAGATCTTCTCCGGCTTCCGGCTGGCCCGCTCGGCAGGGGACGCCTGATCCCCGATGTGCCGACACCTGGGACACGTGGGTCCGCGCCCGGTCACCCTGGCCTCGCGGGTGACCGAGCCGCCGCACTCGCTGCTCGTGCAGTCCTACGCCCCCGCCGACATGCGCGGGGGCGGGACGGTGAACGCCGACGGCTTCGGCGTCGGCTGGTACGGCGCGGGCCCGGGCACCGCGCACTCGTACCGGCAACCGGTGCCGATGTGGACCGACGCCTCGTTCCTCGACCTGGCCACGGCCGTGTCCTCGACCGCGTTCGTGGCGGCCGCACGGTCGGCGACGGTCGGGATGCCCGTGTCGACCGGCGCGTGCGCCCCGTTCCGCGACGGCACCCGCGTGTTCAGCCACAACGGCGTCGTCCGCGGCTGGCCCGGGTCGCTGCGTGACCTCGCCGCCGAGCTCGACCCCGAGACGCTCATGACGCTCGAGGCGCCGACCGACTCGGCGGTGCTCTGGGCCCTGGTCCGCCGCCGCCTCGACGCGGGCAAGGACCCGGCCGACGCGGTCGCCGACGTCGTGACGCGCACCCTCGCCGCGGCGCCGGGTTCGCGGCTCAACCTGCTGCTCCTGACGACGGGCCCGGCCGGGGAGCCGGTGCTGGTGGCCACCGCGGTGGACCACGCGCTGTCGTGGCGCTCCGACGCCGACGGCGTGACCGTCGCGTCCGAACCGCTCGACGCGGGGGACTGGACCCCGGTCGACGACCTGCGCCTGCTCGTGGTCCGCGACACCGCGACGGTCGAGGTCACCGCCCTGTAGCGACCCGCACTCCCCACCCCTGATTCCCGATGCCGTGAACCAGGCCCTCCACCGCGGTGGGCCGCGACCGATCGGACGTGAACCCCCGCCGTGAGCACCCATGGCACTCTCCCCACCGTCGACGTCCACCTCACCGAGGCGGACGCCGACGCCGCGCTGCGCGCCGACGCGCGGCGCGGGCTGACCGCGACGCCGAAGGTGCTGCGCCCCCAGTGGCTCTACGACGCCCGGGGCTCCGAGCTGTTCGAGCAGATCACCGCCCAGCCCGAGTACTACCCCTTCGTCGCCGAGCGCGAGGCGCTCGCGACCCACGCCGCCGAGATCGCCCGGATCGCGGAGGCCGACACGTTCGTCGAGCTCGGGTCCGGCTCGTCGACGAAGAGCAGGCTGCTGCTCGACGCCATGTCCGACACCGGTCGGCTGCGCCACTACGTCCCCGTGGACGTCTCGGCCGCGGCGCTCGAGGACGCGGTGCCGGCCCTGGTGGAGGGCTATCCCGACCTCGACGTCCACGGCGTCGTCGGCGACTTCATCGCCGACCTGCGCAGCATCCCCGCGGTCGGGCGCCGGCTCGTCGTGCTGCTCGGCGGCACCGTCGGCAACTTCGAGCCCGAGGAGCGCGAGGCCTTCCTCACCGCCCTGTCCGAGACGCTCTCGAGCGGCGAGCACTTCCTCGTCGGCACCGACCTGGTCAAGGACGAGGCCACGCTCGTCGCCGCCTACGACGACGCCGCCGGAGTCACCGCCGCCTTCGAGCTCAACGCGCTCACCGTGCTCAACCGGGTGCTCGGCGCCGACTTCGACCTCGACGGCTTCGACTACGTCGCGGCCTGGGTGCCGCAGTCGAGCCGTATCGAGATGCGGGTCCGCGCCCGCCGGGCCATGACGGTCCGGGTGCCGGCGCTCGACCTCACCGTCGAGTTCGCCGCGGGCGAGGAGATGCGCACCGAGATCTCCACCAAGTTCACGCGGGCGGGGATCGCCGCCGAGCTCGACGCGGCCGGGTTCGACGCGGTCGCGTGGTTGCCCGACCCGGCCGAGCGCTTCGGGCTGACCCTGGCCCGCCGCCGGTAGTGGACTGGAACGACCGCTTCGCGGCCTCGGGGGTCGGGCGCCCGGGGCCCCCGTCGGTGCTCGTCGGGCGGGAGGAACTCGTCCCGACGACGGGTCGGGCGCTCGACGTCGCCTGCGGACGCGGGACGGTCGCGGTGTGGCTCGCCGCGCGCAGCCTCGCCGTCGACGCCGTCGACGCCGCCCCGGCCGGGCTCGCGCTCGGCCGGGAGCTCGCCGACGCCGAGGGGGTGTCGGTGCGCTGGATCGAGGCCGACCTCGACGACGGGCTCCCCGTGGCGGGCAGCTACGACGTCGTCGTCCAGCAGCGGTTCCGTGACCCGCTGCTCTACCCGGCGCTCGCGGGACTGCTGGCGCCCGGCGGGCTGTTGGTGGTGACGGTGCTGTCGACGGTCGGCGACACCGGAGGGCGGTTCCGCGCGGCACCCGGCGAGCTCCGGGCGGCGTTCGGACACCTCGACGTACTCGTCGACGAGGAGGGCGACGGTGAGGCCCACCTGGTGGCGCGGCTCCGCTGACCTGACCTGGCTCGTCGCGCTCGGCGCGGCGCTCTGGGGCACCGACGCACTGCTGCGCGCCCCGCTGGCCGGCGCGCTGCCCGCGGCGAGCATCGTGTTCTGGGAGCACCTGATCATCGTCGTGGTGCTCGTGCCGTGGCTGCCCCGCGCGTGGCGGGCGTTCCGCGCGATGCACCCCCGGGCCCGGGCCGCGATGGTGGTGATCGGGGCCGGCTCGTCCGCGCTGGCCACCGTGCTGTTCACGCAGGCCCTGATGCTGGGCGACCCGATCACCCCGCTGGTCCTGCAGAAGATCCAGCCCCTGGTCGCGGCCCTCGGCGCCGCGTGGTTGCTCGGGGAACGCCTGCGCCGGGGCTACTGGGCGTACGCGGTGCCGGCGCTGATCGGGGCCTGGCTGCTCGCCTTCGCCGACCCGCTCGACGTCGGGGTGCGGGCCCTCACGGCCGCGCTGCTCGCCGCGGCCTCGGCGGTGCTGTGGGCGGCGGGCACCGTGCTCGGCCGCTACGTGGGCGCCGCGTCGGCGGCGACGCCGTGGGAGATCACGGTGCTGCGCTTCGCGGTCGGCCTGCCGGCCGCCCTCGCGGTCCTGCTCGTGAGCAGGGGACCGGTCGCGGTCTCGCCGGGCCAGCTGCCGCCGCTGGTCGCGCTGGCCCTGGTACCCGGCCTGCTCGGTCTGGCCCTGTACTACCCGGGCCTGCGCCGCACCCCGGCGGCGCGGGCCACCCTCGCCGAACTGGCGTTCCCGGTCACGGCGACCGTCCTGGGCGTCACGCTGCTCGGCGGCACCCTCACGACGACGCAGGTGGTCGGGCTCGTCGTGGTCGCGGTCTCGGTGACGGCGCTCGGCCTGCGCGAACGGTCGCGGCGGCCGGTGGTGGCCGCCGCGGAGGTCACGGCGCCCGGCAGATGACGTCCTGGCCGGGCACGGTGATCGTCTGCGCGGCGACGGTCTGCCCGTCGACCTGGATGCGGCACGAGAGCCGCGACCCGGGCGGCACGCCGACCGACCCGGCCTGCAGCTTGGGCGACGGGGCGTAAGGCACCGTCAGCGTCATCTCGTACGGCAGGCCGGTGAAGTTGACCTGCTCGTTGCTGCCGAGCTCGCCGACCGTCACGTAGCGCCCGAAGGACGCCCCGCCGCCCGTCCCGGTCACCGAGAACGAGACGGTGTACTGCCGCGCCGGCGGCGGTGGCGGCGCGGACGAGCACGCGACCGCCCCGACCAGGACCACCGATGCCCCGAGCAGCGCTCCCGCTGCCCGGCCCGTCCTCGTGCCCATCATGATCCTCCCCGGGTGAGGGCGGCAGCCTAGTCCGTGCCGCCCTCCGACCTGCGACCGAGTGGCGGACCCGCGGGTGGCGTCCAGCCGAGCACCCCGTCGAGGCCCCGCAGCGCGAGCGCGGTCGGGACCAGCCGCCCCAGCGCGTCCCGGCCCGTCGTCGGGATCGTCCCGGACAGCCCCGCGACGAGGCCCGCGAGCCGGGCGCGGCGGGTGAGGCGCGCGGTGCGCGGCCGGCGGAGGCGGTCGTAGCGCGCGAGGTCGTCCGCGCCGGCGTCGACGCAGCGCGACAGCACCGCGGCGTCCTCGAGCGCGAGGCACCCGCCCTGGCCGAGGTTGGGGGTCATCGCGTGCGCCGCGTCCCCCGCGAGCACGTGCCGGCCCCGGACGAAGGTGGCCAGCGGCGGCAGCCACGAGAGGCCCGCGACGTGCGCGGAGGCGGGGTCGGCGGCGTCGAGCAGCTCCGGGATCGGCGGGTGGAGGTCGGCAAACCTACGGCGCAGCGCGTCGAGGTCACGGGCGGCGGGCTCGTCCGCGCGCACGACCGCCCAGAGGTTGACCCGGCCGTCGCGCAGCGGGGCGACCCCGGCGTAGCAGCCGTCGCCCCAGGTCTCGCCGCCCTCGGTCGGCGGATCCGGGACGTGCGCGGCGAGGCGCCAGGCCACGGTGCCCGTCGCCCGCGGGCGCGAGCGCGGCGCGACCAGCCGCCGCACCGTCGACCCGATGCCGTCCGCCCCGACGACGAGGTCGGCGTCGATCACGCCGGGCCGCACCACCGGCGCCGAGGTGAGTACGGCGGCGGACGGGAGCGCGTCGCGCAGGATCGCGAGCAGCCGGGCGCGGGGGAGCACGGTGATCCCGTCGCCGTGGCGCTCGATCATCCGGCGCTGGTCGGTGCGCACGATCCAGCGGCCGCGCCGGTCGCGGATGCCGCCCGCCGCCTGGACCAGCCCCTCGTCGCGCACCGCGTCGCCGAGGCCGAGCACGTCGAGCGCCCGCAGCGCGTTCGGCCAGAGCGAGATCCCGCCGCCGAGCCGGCTCGCGCTCCCGTCCCCGGTGGCGTCGTCCGCCAGCCGTTCCCGGACCTCGACGTCCCAGCCCGCGAGGAGCAGGCCCCGGGCGGCCGCCAGCCCGCCGATCCCGCCGCCGACCACCACCGCGCTGCGCACCCCGGGGGCGTCCCCGCAAGCGCCCCGCCCGAACCTCAGGCCGCGGTCGGCCCGTCGATCGCCCGACCGAGCACCGCGCGGATCTCCGCGCGACCGGGCGGCGGGTCGGACATCGCGACCTGCATCAGCAGGCCGCAGAACAGGCCCGCGAGGACCCGGCCGGTGAGCGGGTCGGTCCGGCGGCCGAAGACCTCGACGAGGGCGGCGTCCCAGGCTGCGCCGACCGGACGCAGGGCGGGCCGGTGCAGGGCGGCGACGTAGAGGTCGTACTCGACGACGGTGCTCGTCCGCTCGCCGACGTAGCCCATGACGAGATCGGTCATGGCGTCGGCGAACCCGACGTCCGGGGCGAGCTGCTCCTCCCAGGCCCGGATCGCGCCGATATTGTCGTCGGCGGCGTGGCGCAGGGCCTCCTGCAGCAGGTCGTCGAGGGTCTGGAAGTGGTAGGTCGTCGAGCCCAGCGGCACGTCCGCCACCGCCGCCACGGCCCGGTGGGTCAGGCCGTCGACACCGCGCTCCGCCACCACGGAGATGGCCGCCCGGGCGATCCGTTCCCGACGACGAGGGTCGGCGCGTGGGCGGGCCCGGGTGCCCCTCGGTGCTTCCGCCATCCGTCGATCGCTCTCCGTCGCCGTGCCGTCCGGGAGATCCTAGCGGCGGTCTCCCGTCTGTACAGACGTACACGACGGCGCTACGTTCGGTCCTCGACCACACGTCGACCGAACACCGATCGCGACAGGAGGACCGTGGGCCAGCTCTTCATCGACGGGACGTGGACCGACGCCGCGGAGGGCGGCCGCCGGGAGATCCGGTGTCCGGCGGACGGGAGCCTCGTCGGCGAGGTGAGCGAGGCGACCGCGAAGGACACCGAGCGCGCCATCGGCGTGGCCCGGACCGCCTTCGACGACGGCCGCTGGTCCACCGTCGCCCCGGCCGAGCGCGGAGCACTCCTGCTGCGCGTCGCCGACCTGCTCCAGCGCGACAAGGCCCGGCTCGCCCGCGCCGAGACGCTCGACACCGGCAAGCGGATCGTCGAGTCCGAGATCGACATGGACGACATCACGAACTGCTTCCGGTGGTTCGGGCACCTCGCCGCCAGCGACGACGGGCGGCTGGTGGAGACCGGCGTGCCGACCGCGCGCAGCAAGGTCGTCCACGAGCCCGTCGGGGTGTGCGGGCTGATCACGCCGTGGAACTACCCCCTGCTGCAGACCGCCTGGAAGGTCGCGCCGGCCGTGGGGGCGGGGTGCACGTTCGTCCTCAAGCCGAGCGAGCTGACCCCGCACACGTCGATCATCCTCATGGAGCTGCTCGCCGAGGCGGGCCTGCCCGACGGCGTGGGCAACCTGGTGCTCGGTGCGGGCGCCACCGCCGGCGGCCCGCTCTCGACCGACCCGCGCATCGACATGGTCAGCTTCACCGGCGGCCTCGCCACCGGGAAGATCCTCATGGCGAACGCCGCCGCCACCGTGAAGAAGGTGGCGCTCGAACTGGGCGGCAAGAACCCGTTCGTCTGCTTCGCCGACGCGGACCACGAGACGGCCGTCGACAACATCCTCACCGGGATCTTCCTGCACTCCGGCCAGGTGTGCTCCGCCGGCGCCCGGCTCGTGGTCGAGGAGTCCGCCCACGACCGGATCGTCGACGACCTCGTCGAACGCGCGCAGCGCATCGTGCTCGGCGGACCCGACGACCCCGGCACCGAGACCGGCCCGCTCATCTCGGCCGCGCACCGCGAGAAGGTGGAGGCCTACGTGGCGCGCGGCGTCGAGGAGGGCGCCGTCCTGCGCTGCGGCGGCGAGCGTCCGTCCGACGAGCGCCTGGCCGACGGCTTCTACTACCCCCCGACGATCCTCGACCGCTGCACACAGGACATGTCGGTGGTCCACGACGAGTCCTTCGGGCCCGTCCTGACCGTCGAGACCTTCACCGACCTCGACGACGCCGTCCGGATCGCCAACGACACCGAGTACGGGCTGGCGGGCGCGGTGTTCTCCGCCGACCACGGTGTCTGCGAGGAGGTCGCGGGGCGGCTGCGCCACGGCACCGTGTGGATCAACGACTTCGGCCCCTACGTGCCGGCCGCCGAGTGGGGCGGCTTCGGCCACTCCGGGGTCGGCCGCGAGCTGGGCCGCGCCGGCTTCGCGGAGTACCAGGAGACCAAGCACATCTGGACCAACACCCGGCCAGGGCCGACCGGGTGGTTCCCCTCCTCCACCCCTGGGAGTGGTTCATGACCAGCACCGACAGCCAGGACATCGACGAGTTCGGTTACAAACCGAGCCTCGTCCGCTCGCTCGGCAGCTTCCACACCTTCGCGGCGGGGATCAGCTACATCTCGATCCTCACCGGGACCTTCCAGCTCTTCTACTTCGGGCTGGGCTCGGGCGGGCCGGCGTACTGGTGGTCGTGGCCGCTGGTGTTCGTCGGCCAGCTGATGGTGGCGCTGTGCTTCTGCGAGCTCGCGGCGCGGTTCCCGGTGGCGGGCTCGATCTACAACTGGACCAAGCGCCTGTCCAGCCCGCACACCGCGTGGCTCGCCGGCTGGACGATGCTCACGGCCTCGATCGTCTCGATCGCCGCCGTCGCGCTCGCCCTGCAGGCGACGCTGCCCGAGCTCTGGTCGGGCTTCCAGTTCATCCCGATGTCCGGCGACGACGACACCGGGGCGCAGGCCCTCAACGGCGTCATCCTCGCCGCGCTGCTCATCGTGTTCACGACCGCGGTCAACGCCTTCGGCACGAAGCTCATGGCCCAGATCAACGCGGCCGGGGTGTTCATCGAGCTGATCGCCGCCGTCCTGCTGATCATCCTGCTGGCGATCAACATCGTGCGCGGACCGCAGATCGTGTTCGACACCGGCGGCATCGACGCCTCCGGGCGCCCGCTCGGGTACGCCGGCGCCTTCCTCGTCGCGATGTTCGCCTCGCTCTACGTCATGTACGGGTTCGACACGGCGTCGTCGCTGGCCGAGGAGTCGCACGACCCGCGCCGCAACGCGCCGAAGGCGATCCTGCGGGCCCTGTTCTTCTCGTTCCTGCTCGGCGGCCTGATCCTGCTCTTCGCGCTGATGTCGGCGCCCGACCTCGCCGACCCCGCGTTCAGCTCGCTCGGCGGGCTGCAGGCACTGATCCTCGCCGTGCTCGGTCCCGTCGGCGGCTCGATCATCCTCGTCGCGGTCGTCATCGCCGTGGTGGTCTGCGCCCTCGCGGTGCACGCCGCCGCGATCCGGCTGGCCTTCGCGATGAGCCGGGACAACAACCTGCCCGCCGGCTCGACGCTGTGCAGCATCTCGCCGCGCTTCGGCACCCCCGTCGTGGCCTCGGTGGCGATCGGGGTCATCGCGATCGTGCTGCTGTTCGTGACCTTCAGCCCGCAGATTTACACCGTGGTCACCTCGATCGCGATCATCATGATCTACACCGCCTACCTGCTCGTCACGGTGCCGCTGCTGCTCAAGCGGCTCCGGGGGCAGTGGGAGCCGCGTGAGGGAGCGTTCTCCCTCGGGCGCTGGGGCATCCCCGTCAACGTCCTCGCCGTGCTCTGGGGCGGGTTCATGACGGTGAACCTCGCCTGGCCGCGCAACGAGGTCTACAACGCGACCGAGCCCTTCCACTGGTACCTGCAGTGGGGCGGGGTCCTGCTGCCCGGGGTGATCCTCGGGGTCGGCTTCGCCTACTACTGGACCGTCCAGCGTCACAAGACCGGGGTCGTCGCCGCGCACGCCCGCGAGACCAGCCCGGAGACCACCACGCCCGCCGTCGGAGAGGCCTGATCCAGTGCAGACAGAGTTCGACTACGTGATCGTCGGCGGCGGCACCGCCGGGTGCGCGGTGGCGGCGCGGCTGTCCGAGGACGCCGACGTCAGCGTGGCGCTCATCGAGGCCGGACCCTCCGACGTCGGCGACGACGCCATCCTCGACCTCTCCCGCTGGATGGAGCTGCTCGAGTCCGGCTACGACTGGGACTACCCCATCGAGCCCCAGGAGTCGGGCAACTCCTGGATGCGGCACGCGCGCGCCAAGGTGCTCGGCGGCTGCTCCTCGCACAACTCGGCGATCGCGTTCTGGGCGCCGCGGGAGAACCTCGACGACTGGGCGGCCTCCGGCGCCGCCGGCTGGTCGGCCGACGAGTGCTACCCCTTCTACCGCAAGCTCGAGACGGCCCTGGACACGCTCGACGAGGCCGAGGCCCCCGGGCGTGGCACCGACGGCCCGGTGACCATCCGGACCGTGGGCGACCTCGACCCCTGCGGTGAGGCACTGCTCGCCGCGTGTGACCAGGTCGGACTGCCGACCACGCCGTTCAACACCGGCCGCACCGTGGTGCGCGGCGCCAACTGGTTCCAGGTGAACGCCAAACCCGACGGCACCCGGTCGTCGGCCTCGACCGCCTACATCCACCCCAACCTCGGCCGCCCGAACCTCACGGTGCTGACCGGGTACCGCGCGGAGAAGCTGACCGTCGACACCTCCGGTCCGCGCCCGCGGATCACGGGCGCGCGCCTGCGCACGCCGGACCAGCGTCGGGCGGTCGAGGTGACCGCGCGCCGCGAGACCGTGCTCTCCGCCGGCGCCATCGACGGCCCAAAGCTGCTGATGCTCTCCGGCATCGGGCCGGCCGAGCACCTGCGCGAGGTCGGCATCGAGGTGCTCGTCGACGCGCCGGGGGTGGGGGAGAACCTCCAGGACCACCCCGAGGGCCTCGTGCAGTGGGAGGCGCTGCAGCCGATGCCGACCGCCTCCACCCAGTGGTGGCAGATCGGGATCTTCGCGGGCTCCGAGGGGCGGGCCACGCCCGACCTGATGTTCCATTACGGGTCCGTGCCGTTCGACCTCAACATCGTCCGCTACGGCTACCCGACCGCCGAGAACACCTTCTGCCTCACCCCGAACGTCACGGGGGCGCAGTCGAAGGGCACGGTGCGGCTGTCCTCCCGGGACTTCCACGACAAGCCCAAGGTCGACCCGCGGTACTTCACCCACGAGCACGACCGCGAGGTGATGATCCGCGGCATCCGCGTCGCGCGGGAGATCGCGGCCGCGCCGGCCCTCAAGGAGTGGGTGGGCAAGGAGCTGGCGCCGGGGGAGCAGGACTCCACCGACGAGGAGCTCTTCGAGTACATCCGCAAGACCCACAACACCGTCTACCACCCCTCCTGCACCGTGAAGATGGGCGCGGAGGACGACCGGATGGCGCCGGTGACCCCGACGCTCCAGGTCAAGGGTGTCGACGGCCTGCGGGTGGCGGACGGCTCGGTCATGCCGGACCTGATCACCGTCAACCCCTGCATCACCACGATGATGATCGGCGAGCGCTGCGCCGACTTCATCCGCCGCGGGGTCTGACGCCTCGGGGGACGCCGCGGAGGTGAGCCTCCGCGGCCGTCCCGCCCGGAGGAGCTCGTGCACCTCGTCGGCGCTCGCCCCGGTGACGACGAGCCGCACCTCGACCGTGGGAGCGGGGACCTCGAGCTCTGCCGCGAGCCACGGCTCCTCACACAGCGCGCTCCACGCGGCGGGAGACAGCACCTGCGCCGCGAGGTCGTAGGCCACCTCTACGAGGTCCTGCGTCGACCCCACCTTTACGACGTGGACCAGGAGGCGCTCGACCTCGGCGGTGGGCCGACCGTCGGCGGCGAACACCCGCAGCACCGATCCGAGGATCGCGGCTTCGTCGAACACCAGTTCGTCCATGGTGGGCAGACTAGAGCGACCCCCTGACAGTCACGCCCGATCAGCAGTCCCGGACGGGCCCGGCACCCGCCGGCATCCCTCCCGGTGGCGCGGTCGGGTCCACCACCCCACCGCCGGAGAGCACGGTGACCGGACCCGCGGCGGTCCCCACGGAGAGCGTGTCCGCGTCCGGGTCCCGGAACCGCGCGTCGAGCCACGTCACGCGCACCGTCCGGAGATCCACCCAGGCCACCGCGACGCCGGCCGCCGAGTCCGAGCGGGTGGCGCCCACGACCCGGAGCGCGGTCCGCTCGGAGGCCGCACAGCCCGACACGGGCAGGCCCAGCGTGTACCCGAACGGGCTCCCGGCCCCGGCCGAGCTCTGCACCACGACGGCGTCGAGCGCACCGTCCGGTGACGGCACACGCAGCACCTCCACGCGCTCGACGTCCGGCGCGCATGCCCCGAGGACGACGAGGACCACGACGAGGAGCCACTTCACGCCGGCGATCCTGGTGGTCCTTGCCCCACCACCGACAAGTTAGGGTAGCCTCACCTCGCCGAACGAGGAGGGGTATGACCACCGAGGCCACCCGGACCAGCACGCCGTACGCGCTCCGCCACGCCGAGGTGCGCGACGCCCGCCGGATCACGCCCGCCGTCGTGCGGGTGACCCTCGGCGGCCCCGACCTCGCCGACCTCCCGCACGCCGCGCCCGACGGCTACCTCAAGCTGTTCTTCCCGCTCGTGCGCGGCGAGGTCCCGACGCTGCCCGCGATCCCCGCCGACGGCGACATCGGACGCTGGTACCGGACCTATCTCGCGATGCCCGACGGCGAGCGCCCGCCGATGCGCACCTACACGCTGCGGCGGCGGCGCGACCATCCCGACGGGGTCGAGATCGACGTCGACCTCGTGCTCCACGGCGACGGCCCCGGCTCGACCTGGGCTCGCGACGCGGCCCCCGGCGACCGGCTCGCGTTCACCGGCCCGTACGGCCTGTACGCACCGCGCCCCGAGCACGACGCCGTACTCCTCGTCGGCGACGAGACCGCCGTGCCGGCCATGGGCGCGATCGTCGAGTCCCTGCCCGCAGGCACCCGCGCCGAGGTCGTCGCCGCGGTCTCCTCCGGCGCCGAGGCCACCGCCTTCCCGACGACCGGTCGGGTCGGCGTCAGCTGGGTCCACGGCGGGCCGACCCTGCTCGACGTCGTCGCCCAGACCGACCTCCCGGGGGAGCGGCCGTACGTCTGGCTCGCCGGCGAGGCCGGCACCGTCCGCGACCTGCGCCGACACCTCACCCGCGAGCGCGGTGTGGACCGGCGCGACATCCAGTTCTGCGGCTACTGGCGGCGCGGGAAGAGCGAGGAGCAGGCCGCCGCGGAGGCCCTGGCCGCCGCGGAGCGGGGCGAGGAACCGGCCGAGTGAGCCTCGTGTCAAGGTGACCCCCGTGCGCGAGCTGCTCTGGTCGACCTTCCTGCCCTGGGCCCGGATCCCCGGCACGCCGTCGTACCGCACGGTCGAGGCCCCCGCCGACCTCCCGGGTTACCACCCCTACGCCGGGGACCACGAACTCCCCGGCGCCACGATCGACGACACCCGGTCGCGGCGGGTCTGCACCCGCATCCTCGCCGCCGAGCCCGAGCGGATCGCCGAGGCCGCGGCCCTGCTCGACCGGCTCGACCTCGAGCACGGTCCGGATCCCGAGGCCTGGCACGCGGTCGGCGCCTGGTTCGCCGCCCGCGAGCCGGACGCGGCCACGCCGTCCCTCGCCCTCGACCTCGGGCTGCTGCTCGGGCGCCGGATCGTCGACGCCCGCGAGGGAGCCCGCTGGGACGCCGACGCGGACAGCGTGCAGGCCTACCCCCAGGTGGTGCTCGGCGCGACGGTGATCGCGCTGCCGCTGCAGGCCGTCGAGTCCCACGCCGACCTCGGCGAGGTCCTGACGACGGGTCTCGAGACCGTCGAGCACGACGCGGCGGCCGAGTTCACCGCCTGGCTCGAGGAGACGCTGGCCGAGCGCGAGGGGGAGGTCGACGACGACGAGATCGCGTGGATGCTCTCCGAGTGCGGCCTCGACGAGCTGCCCGACGAGGCCCGCGAGCGCCTGGAGGCCCGCACCGACCCGTCGTCGGGATAGCACCCCCGGAACGAACGAACGGCACTCCCGCAGCATCTACGTGCGCGAGAGTGCCGTTCGTTCAGAACGAGGCTGGGGCGATCAGCCCAGCATCTTGCGGAGCACGAAGGGCAGGATGCCGCCGTTGAGGTAGTACTGCGCCTCACCGGGGGTGTCGATGCGCAGGCGCGCGTCGAACTCGACCGGGGCGTTCTCGTCGCCGGTCGCCTTCACGTGCACCGTCTCGGGCACGCCGCCCTCGTTGAGCTTCTCGACCCCGGTGATCTCGAAGGTCTCCGTGCCGGTGAGGCCCAGCGAGTCGGCGTTCTCGCCCTCCGGGAACTGCAGGGGCAGCACGCCCATCCCGACGAGGTTCGAGCGGTGGATGCGCTCGTAGGACTCGGCGATCACGGCCTTGACGCCCAGCAGCGTGGTGCCCTTCGCCGCCCAGTCGCGCGACGAGCCGGAGCCGTACTCCTTGCCCGCGAGCACCACCAGCGGGGTGCCCTCCTCGGCGTAATGCTGCGCCGCGTCGTACACCGCGGCCTGCTTGCCGCCGTCGGTGTAGTCGGCGGTGTAGCCGCCCTGGTCGAGCGACCCGCCGTCGCCGGTGGGCAGGAGGTTGCGCAGGCGGATGTTGGCGAAGGTGCCGCGGATCATCACCTCGTGGTTCCCGCGCCGGGAGCCGTAGGAGTTGAAGTCCTTGCGGTCGACGCCGTGCTCCTGCAGGTAGCGCCCGGCGGGGGAGTCGGCCTTGATGGAGCCGGCGGGGGAGATGTGGTCGGTGGTGACCGAGTCGCCCAGCTTGAGCAGCACGCGCGCGCCGGAGATGTCCGACACCGCCGACGGCTCGCGGTCCATGCCCTCGAAGTACGGGGGCTTCCGGACGTAGGTGGAGTCCTCGTCCCAGGTGAAGGTCTCGCCCTCGGGGGTCGGCAGCGAGGTCCAGCGCTCGTCACCGGCGAACACCTCGGCGTACCGCGAGGTGAACTGCTCGGCGGAGAGCGAGGACTCGATGACCTCCTGGATCTCCTGCGGCGACGGCCAGATGTCGGCCAGCGTCACCGCGTTGCCCTGCGCGTCGTGGCCGAGCGGCTCGGTGGCGAGATCGAGGTCCATCGTCCCGGCGAGCGCGTAGGCGACCACCAGCGGCGGGCTGGCCAGGTAGTTCATCTTGACGTCGGGGTTGATGCGGCCCTCGAAGTTCCGGTTGCCGGAGAGGACCGCGGTGACCGCGAGGTCGTTGTCGTTGATCGCCGCGCTGATCTCCTCGGGCAGCGGGCCCGAGTTGCCGATGCACGTGGTGCAGCCGTAGCCGACGAGGTTGAAGCCCAGCTTCTCCAGGTAGGGGAGCAGGCCCGAGCGCTCGTAGTAGTCCATGACGACCTTGGACCCCGGCGCGAGGGACGTCTTCACCCACGGCCGGCGCTCGAGGCCCTTGTCGACGGCGTTCCGCGCCAGCAGGGCCGCGCCGATCATCACCGACGGGTTCGAGGTGTTGGTGCACGAGGTGATCGCGGCGATCGTGACGGCGCCGTGGTCGAGCTCGAGCTCCGTGCCGTCCTCGAGCGTCACCGGCACCGGGTTCGACGGCCGGCCCTCCGGGTCGGCCGGCTGGCGGTGCACCTTCGGGCGGTCGTCCTCGTCGTTCAGCTCGTTGGGCGGGTCGGAGGCCGGGAAGGACTCGGCGTCGGACTGCTCGGACTGCGACGTGGGCGACCCGTTGCCGTCGTCGACGTAGTCCGGCAGCGACGCGCGGAAGGACTCCTTGGCCGCGTCGAGCTGGATGCGGTCCTGCGGGCGCTTCGGGCCGGCGATCGACGGGACGACCGTCGAGAGGTCGAGCGAGAGCGTCTCGGAGTAGTCCGCCTCGTGGGCCGGGTCGTGCCAGAGGCCCTGCTCCTTGGTGTAGGCCTCGACGAGCTTGACCTGCTCCTCGTCGCGCCCGGTGAAGCGCAGGTAGTTCAGCGTCTCGTCGTCGATCGGGAAGATCGCGCAGGTGGAGCCGAACTCGGGGCTCATGTTGCCGATGGTGGCGCGGTTGGCCAGCGGCACGGCGCCGACGCCCTCGCCGTAGAACTCGACGAACTTCCCGACGACGCCGTGCTCGCGGAGCATCTCGGTGATCGTCAGGACCAGGTCGGTGGCGGTGGCGCCCGCGGGCAGCTCACCGGAGAGCTGGAAGCCCACGACCTTCGGGATCAGCATCGACACCGGCTGGCCCAGCATGGCCGCCTCGGCCTCGATGCCGCCGACGCCCCAGCCCAGGACGCCCAGGCCGTTGACCATCGTGGTGTGCGAGTCGGTGCCGACGAGGGTGTCGGGGTACGCCTGGCCGTTGCGGATCATCACCACGCGCGCCAGGTGCTCGATGTTGACCTGGTGGACGATGCCGGTGCCGGGCGGGACGACCTTGAACTCGTTGAACGCGGTCTGGCCCCAGCGCAGGAACTTGTAGCGCTCCTCGTTGCGCTGGTACTCCAGCTCCACGTTCTTCTCGAACGCGTCCGGGGTGCCGAAGAGGTCCGCGACGACCGAGTGGTCGATGACCAGCTCGGCCGGGGCCAGCGGGTTGACGCTGTTCGCGTCGCCGCCGAGCTCGGTGACGGCCTCGCGCATGGTCGCGAGGTCGACGATGCACGGCACGCCGGTGAAGTCCTGCATCACCACGCGGCCCGGCACGTACTGGATCTCGGTGTCCGGCTCGGCCTGCGGGTCCCAGTGCGCCAGCGCGTTGATCGAGTCCTGGGTAGTGACCAGTCCGTCCTCGGTGCGGAGCAGGTTCTCCAGGAGGACCTTGAGGCTGAACGGCAGACGCTCGGCGCCCTCGACCGCACTCAGCCGGAAGATCTCGTACGAGGTGCCGTCGACCTCGAGGGTGCCCTTGGCGCCGAAACTGTCGACGCTTCCGCTGGCCTCTTCGCTCACGCGTCTTCCTCCTCGTTCCCGAGGGCCCGTGGTGGGAGCCCGTCGGTGCTGGCTGCTCTCGCGGCCGGTCTGCGGATGTGGTGCCCAGCGCCGCGGCCGGTCAGTCCTGGTGATGGAGGTGGGCGGCCGCTCGGAAGGGCCGCGCCGCACCCCGCTCGCGGGGAGTCTGTCGCACGCCCCCGGACGGCGCACCCGCACCCCCGGACCTGCTGGGACCCAGGTTACGACGATCACGTCGGGCGGGTGGGGTGCCGCCGCTCACGTGGGCGCGCGCCGACACGCCCACGGGCGCGTGGTGCCGCCGCGCCGTGCCCCGGAGCTGATCCACTACGCCCCGCCGGGTGACGGGTGGGGGTGGACAGTGGTGCGAGCGGCCGTCCTGACGGGCGTCCTGCTGCTCGTGCTCGTCACGCCGGCCGTCGCACAGACCCCGCCGCCACCCGGGGACCCGGGCGGCCCCGCCGCCGAGGTGGGCCGGCTGGTGGGACAGCTGTCGACCCTGCAGTCCCAGCTCGACGACCTCGCGGACGCCGCCGGGAACCGTCGTGAGCTCGCGAATCGCGCGGTCGCGGACGAGAACGCCGCCCAGGCCCGCGTCACGCAGGCCCGCGCCGAGGCCACGACCGCCCGCGTCGAGGCCGATCGTGTCGCCGGGGAGGCCGAGGCGGCGCGGGCGCAGGTCGACGCCTGGGTCGCGGCCCAGTTCCAGCAGGCCGACGCCTCCAGCATCGCGGCGGCCCTCGCCGGGACGGACGGCCCGAACGACGTCGCCGAGCGGCTGCAGCTGCAGGGACTCGTGTCGGCCGAGCAGACCGCCGCGCTCGACGGGTACGAGCAGAAGCGGGTCGACGCCGCGAACGCCGACTCCCGGGCCCGGAAGGCCGCCGCGGACGCGCAGGCCGCCGCGGACAGCGCCCGCGGCGCCGCCGACGCCGCCCGCGACCAGCTCGCCGCCGCCCAGTCCGCCGTCGCCGCCCAGCAGCAGCGCATCGCGGCGGTCACCGCGCAGCGCGCGGCGGCCCAGGCCCGGCTCGCCACCCTCGAGGCCTCCGATGCCGCGCTCGCCGCCCAGCGCCGTCGCGCCGAGGCCGCGCAGGCCGCCCGGGACCGGGCGCAGAGCGCGAGCGACGCCGCCGCCCGCGCGGCCGCCCAGCAACGGCTCGCGCGGGCCGCGCCGAAACCGGCGGTGACGACGCCGGACCCCGCCCCGCCCTCGGGGACGAGCAGTCCCGCACCCGCTCCGGACGCGCCGGCGGACCCGGTGGAGATCGTCATCGACCGGGCGCTCTCCGAGCTCGGGACCACCTACGCGTGGGGCGGCGGCGACGCCGACGGGCCGACGCGCGGCATCCGCGACGGCGGGACGGCGGACGCCTTCGGCGACTTCGACAAGATCGGCTTCGACTGCTCGGGGCTGATGATCTACGCGTTCGCCGGGGTGGGGAAGCAGCTGCCGCACTACTCCGGCTACCAGGCCGACGCCGGGCCGAAGTTCCCGCTCGCCCAGCGCCGACCCGGCGACCTGCTGTTCTGGGCCGACGGCGACGGCATCCACCACGTCGCGCTCTACCTCGGGGACGACTGGATGGTGGAGGCACCGCAGTCGGGGAAGGTCGTCCGGGTGACCGCCGTCCGGTTCGACGACGAGATCCTCCCGACCGTGACCCGTCTGCTCTAGCGGCCCACCACCTCACCGCACGTTGTCGGTGGGGGTGGGTACCGTCACGCCCGATGTCTGACGAGGGAGAGCCAGTGTCGTCTGCCGGAGTGTCGTCCGCCGGAGGGCCCGCGACGCCCGCACACGACGCCGAGCAGCTCGAGCGCACGGTGGTCGAGGTCAAGCGGGTGATCGTCGGCCAGGAGCGCCTGGTCGAGCGGATGCTCGTCGGACTGCTGGCGCGGGGTCACCTGCTGCTCGAGGGCGTGCCCGGCGTCGCGAAGACGCTCGCGGTGGAGACCTTCGCGAAGGTCGTCGGCGGCACGTTCGCCCGCATCCAGTTCACGCCCGACCTCGTGCCCTCCGACATCCTCGGCACGCGCATCTACCGGCAGGGCCGCGAGGCCTTCGACGTCGAGCTCGGGCCCGTCGTGTCGAACTTCGTCCTCGCCGACGAGATCAACCGCGCGCCCGCCAAGGTGCAGTCGGCGATGCTCGAGGTGATGGCCGAGCGGAAGGTCTCGATCGGCGGCGTCAGCCACCCGATGCCCGACCCGTTCCTCGTCCTCGCCACCCAGAACCCGATCGAGAACGAGGGCGTCTACCCGCTGCCCGAGGCGCAGCGCGACCGGTTCCTGTTCAAGATCCTCGTCGAGTACCCCACCGCCGAGGAGGAGCGCGAGATCGTCTACCGGATGGGCGTCACCGCGCCGCAGCCGCACACGGTGCTCGACCCGGCGGAGCTGCGCCGCCTGCAGGACGTCGCCTCGCAGGTGTTCGTGCACCACGCCCTCGTCGACTACGTGGTGCGGCTCGTGGTCGCCACCCGCTCGCCCGCGGAGCACGGGATGTCCGACGTCGCCGGGTGGGTCGCCTACGGCGCGTCGCCGCGTGCCTCGCTCGGCATCATCTCGGCCTCGCGCGCGCTCGCCCTCGTCCGCGGCCGGGACTACGTGCTGCCCCAGGACGTCGTCGACATCGCGCCGGACGTGCTGCGCCACCGCCTCGTGCTGTCCTACGACGCCCTGGCCGACGGCGTGCCGGTCGACCACGTCGTCACCCGGCTGCTGCAGACCGTGCCGCTGCCGCAGGTGAGCGCCCGGCCGGTCGCGGTCACCGGACCGGCCGCGCAGGCCCCGCAGCACGGTTCGACGCCGCAGGCGGCGGCCGGCTCGTGAGCCCCGAGGAGCAGCCCGCGGACCGGGACCCGGCGGCCGGGCCCTCGTGGTGGCCGCGCCTGCTCGGACGGCTCGGGGTGGCACCGGAGGGGTCGTCGGCGTCCGCACCGCCACCCGACCCGTCGTCGTCCGAGCCCGCCGCGCCGCGGCGGCGTGAGGGCGCCGGCGCCGAGCCCCACCCGCCGTCGCTGGCGCCCGACGGCGCCCACCTGCAGGCGGCGCTGCGCACCCTCGAGCTGACCGTGCGACGACGCCTGGACGGGCTGCTGCAGGGCAACCACCTCGGGCTCGTCCCCGGCCCCGGGTCGGAGGCCGGTGACGCGCGGGTCTACCAGCCCGGGGACGACGTGCGGCGCATGGACTGGTCGGTCACGGCGCGCACCTCCGAGGCGCACATCCGCGAGACCATCGCCGACCGCGAGCTCGAGACGTGGCTCGTCGTCGACCTCTCACCCAGCCTCGACTTCGGCACCGGCGGGTGCGAGAAGCGCGACCTCGCGGTCGCCGCCTGCTCCGCGGTGGTGCACCTGACGCAGGGCGGTGGCAACCGGATCGGCGCGGTCGTCGCGAACGGCACCGGGCTCGTCCGCCTGCCCGCCCGCGGCGGGTCGGCGCACGCCCACGGCCTGATGCGCCGGATCGCCGGCACCCCGCGCGCGCCGGAGGGCACCCGCGGCGACCTCGTCGGGGCGCTCGAGGCCCTGCGCAACCCGCCGCGTCGTCGCGGCCTCGTCGTCGTGATCTCGGACTTCCTCGGCGACACCGACTGGAGCCGGGCGCTGCGGGCGCTGGCCGTGCGCCACGACGTGCTCGCGATCGAGGTGGGCGACCTGCGCGACGAGGAACTGCCCGACGTGGGCACCGTCGTCCTGGCCGACCCCGAGTCCGGGCACTCCCGCGAGGTCACCACCACGCCGACCCTGCGGCGCCGCTTCGCCGCCGAGGCCGCGGCCCACCGCGACCGCGTCGCCACCGCGATCAGGGCCGCCGGGGCGGGTCACCTGCGGCTGCGCACCGACCGGGACTGGATCGCCGACGTGGTCCGGTTCGTGGTCGCCCGCAAGCGCGGGTGGTCCGGCCAGGGCACGGCGCCGCTGGCGGGCGGGGGTCGCACCTGATGTTCTCGCACCCCTGGTGGCTGCTGGCGCTGCTGATCGTCGCCGCGCTCACCGCCGCCTACGTCTGGAACGAGCGCCGCCGGCGCCGCAACACGATGCGGTTCACCAACCTCGGCGTGCTCGAGAAGATCGCGCCGAAGCGGCCCGGCCGGCTGCGGCACGCCCCGGTCGCGCTCGTGCTGGTCGCGCTCACCTGTCTCGTGGTCGCCCTCGCCGGGCCGCTGGCCACCGAGCAGGTCCCGCGCAACCGGGCCACGGTGATGCTCGCGATCGACGTGTCGCTCTCGATGCGCGCCACCGACGTCTCCCCGAGCCGGCTGCAGACCGCCCAGCAGGCCGCCACCGAGTTCGTCGACGAACTGCCCCCCGGGATCAACCTCGGCCTCGTCTCCTTCGCCGGCACCGCGACCGTGCTGGTGTCGCCGACGCGCGACCGCGACACGGTGAAGCGGGGCATCGCGACGCTGCAGCTGGCGGAGTCCACGGCCACGGGCGAGGCGATCCAGGCGTCGCTGGCGTCGATCCGGTCGGTGGCCAACCAGATCCAGGGCCCGGAGGAGCCGCCGCCGGGGCGGATCATCCTGCTCTCCGACGGCAAACAGACGATCCCGTCGGACCTCGAGGCGCCGCGCGGTGCGTTCACCGCGGCCGACCAGGCCAAGCAGCAGAACGTGCCGATCTCGGCGATCTCCTTCGGCACCGAGTACGGGGAGATCGAGATCGAGGGCCGACCGGTGCCCGTGCCGGTCGCCGACTCCGACATGCAGGAGATCGCCCGCCGCTCGGGCGGCGACTTCTCCAAGGCCGCCACCCAGCAGGACCTGAAGGCCACCTACGACACGTTGCGCGAGCAGATCGGCTACGAGTCGCAGGAGGTCGACACCGGCGGGGACTGGCTGCTCGCCGGCGCGATCCTCGTCGTGATCGGCCTCGGGACGGCCTTCGCGCTGGGTGCCCGGTTGCCCTGACTCACAGCGGTCGCCCCTACCGGGGGGTAGCCGATAGCGTGCCCGCGGCCGTCACCGATGACCGTGGGAGGACATGCGTGAGCCGGGTCGTGCTCGTGACCGGAGGCAACCGGGGCATCGGCCTCGCGATCGCGAAGGAGCTCGCGTCCCGCGGTGACACCGTCGTCGTCACCCACCGCAGCGGCGAGCCGCCGGAAGGCCTGCACGGCGTGATCTGCGACGTGACCGACTCCGCGGCCGTCGACGCCGCCTTCTCGCACGTGGAGTCCGAGCACGGGCCGGTCGAGGTGGTCGTCGCGAACGCGGGCATCACCCAGGACGGCCTGCTCATGCGGATGCCGGAGGACGCGTTCACCGGCGTGCTCGACGCGAACCTGACGGGGGCGTGGCGGGTCACGCAGCGGGCGACCCGCGGGATGATGAAGGCCCGCTTCGGCCGGTTGATCTACATCTCCAGCGTCGTCGGGCTGACGGGCGCACCGGGTCAGGTCAACTACGCGGCGTCGAAGGCCGGGCTGGTCGGCATGGCGCGCTCGGTCGCCCGGGAACTCGGGGGGCGCGGGATCACCGCGAACGTGGTCGCGCCCGGCTACGTCGACACCGACATGACCGCCGACCTCACCGACAAGCGCCGCGAGGAGATGATGGCGGCGATCCCGCTCGGGCGGACCGCCCAGGCCGACGAGATCGCCAAGGCCGTCGCCTTCCTGGCCTCCGACGACGCCGCGTACATCACCGGCGCGGTCCTCCCGGTCGACGGCGGCGTCGGCATGGGCCACTAGAACCCCGCCACCAGCAGCGAGAAGGAGATTTCGTGGGACTGCTCGACGGCAAGCGCATCCTGATCACCGGGATCATCACCGACGCGTCGATCGCGTTCCACGTCGCGAAGGCGGCCCAGGAGGCGGGCGCCACGGTCGTCGTCACCGCCTTCGGCCGGGTGTCGCTGGTGAAGCGCATCGCGCAGCGTCTGCCCGAGCCCGCCCCGGTGATCGAGCTCGACGTGCAGAACCAGGAGCACCTCGACGGGCTCGCCGACGCGGTGCGCGAGCACGTCGACGGCCTCGACGGCGTGCTGCACTCGATCGGCTTCGCCCCGGCGTCGGCGCTGGGGGAAGGGGCGTTCCTCAACGCGCCGTGGTCGGACGTCGCGACCGCCATCGAGGTGTCGGCCTACTCGCTCAAGTCGCTGGCCGTGGCCTGCAAGCCGCTGATGGGCCCCGGGTCGAGCATCGTCGGGATGGACTTCGACAACCGCGTCGCGTGGCCGGCCTACGACTGGATGGGCGTCGCGAAGTCCGCCCTCGAGTCGACCACCCGCTACCTCGCGCGCGACCTCGGCCCCGACGGCATCCGCGTCAACCTCGTCGCCGCGGGGCCGCTCAGGACGATGGCCGCCAAGTCGATCCCCGGTTTCGCCTCGTTCGAGCAGGCCTGGACCGACCGCGCGCCGCTCGGCTGGGACCTCTCCGACCCCACGCCGGTGGCCAAGACCGCCTGCGCGCTCCTGTCGGACTGGATGCCGACCACCACCGGCGAGATGGTGCACGCCGACGGTGGGTTCCACGCGGTCGGCGTCTGAGGGTCGCCCTTCCCGACGACGCGTCGGGGCCGGTTCGGGCGCGAGAGCGACATGGGGCAGGTCCGGCGCGCCTGGACCATGCCTGATGTGGCACTCGCGGGTCGGGCGGCTCGAGGAGGGCCGACGACCGACGACATCCGGTGTGCCGGTTGGCCCGTGATCAGGTCGGCGGGACCTGGGTGGCTGCCGGAGGTGGGTCGCAGCAGCCACCTGTGTCCCACCGACGTGATCATGCCTCGGCCGGGACGTCGAACGGCCACACCCCGTCCGGCCACGCGTCGCCGACGAGCAGCAGCCGCCCCCCGGCGTACAGGGCGACGACCGACACCGCGATCCAGAACAGCTTCCAGACCGAGCGCGGTAGCCACGTCGCTCGCGTCATCTTGGCGGCGTCGGACTTGTCCGAGAGAGCCATGCCCCACGCCGCTCGCACACCGCCGAACAGGAGCACCCACACTGCGCCGGCGGCCACGGCCAATTGCAGAGTCGTCGAGCCCCGCCAGAGGGTGGCGGCGACGATGACGGCGAGTACGGCGGTCACCACGTTCGCCAGGCCGCCCTTTGCGTAGAGGAAGGCCAGGGCGAGCAGCAGGAGCGTGATCGCGAGGACTCCCCAGGGGTTCCCGGCCGCGAGCAGCGCGGCGAGCGACAGACCCACCAGCGGCGGACTCAGGTACCCCACGATCGAGATGAGCAGGAAGCCGATGCCCCAGCTCCCGTCGTCGACGGAGGTCCCTGCGTTGTCTCCGTTGTCCATCTTCCACGAGGAGAAGCCGCGGAAGGTGAGCACGGCCATCACCATGTGGCCGCCCTCGTGCACGACCGTGACGAACGATCCCGCCCAGTCGCGCGTGAAGACCACCAGCAACAGCGCGATGAAGCCGGCCCCGTAGACCACCGGTTGGCCCACGATCGACACGTCGATGAGCTCGTCCACCCTGCCCCCAGGCGACCCCTCCGACGAGCCCCCCTCGCCGTGCGTAGTCAGAAGATAGATCGACTCACCCGTTCGTGGAGATAGGCCGAACGGGCGGGCGTGCGTCACAGGTGGCAGGAGCCGCGCCACGGGGAACGATGGAGGTGTGAGCACCACCCCGTACGACGCCGTCCTCGTCCTGTCCTTCGGCGGCCCCGAGGCCCCCGACGAGGTCCGGCCGTTCCTGGAGAACGTCACCCGCGGCCGCGGCGTCCCGCCCGAGCGCCTGGACGCGGTCGAGGAGCACTACCAGCACTTCGGCGGCGTGAGCCCGATCAACGCGCTGAACCGCGAGCTGGTGGCGGCCCTGCGGCGGGAGCTCGCCGCGGCGGGCCTCGACCTGCCGGTGTACTTCGGCAACCGCAACTGGCACCCGTTCGCCGAGGACACGGTCACCGAGATGGCCCGCGACGGCGTCACGAACGCGCTCGTGTTCGCCACCAGCGCCTACGGCGGCTACTCGGCCTGTCGGCAGTACCACGAGGACATCGCCCGGGCCCGCGAGGCGGCGATCGAGCGCACCGGCGGGGCGCCCGACCTGACGAAGCTGCGCCACTTCTACGACCACCCGCTGTTCGTCGACTCCGTCGCCGACGGCGTCCGGGCTGCCCGCGAGACGCTCGACGCCGGCCACGAGGCGCGGCTCGTCTTCACCGCCCACTCGATCCCGATCTCGGCGGACGAGACGGCGGGTCCGCCCGGGGAGGGCGGTCACCGGTACTCCCGGCAGATGGCCGAGGCCGCCCAGCTCGTGGCGGACGCGGTCGGCGCCGAGGACCACGACCTCGTCTGGCAGTCCCGCTCCGGCCCGCCGCAGATCCCGTGGCTCGAGCCCGACATCGTCGACCACCTCGACACGCTGCACGAGAAGGGCGTCACCGCGGTCATCGTGAGTCCTGTCGGCTTCGTCTCCGACCACCTCGAGGTGGTGTGGGACCTCGACAACGAGGCCTCGGAGCACGCCGACGAGATCGGCATGGGGTTCGCGCGCGCAGCGAGCGCCGGGTCCGATCCCCGGTTCGTGAGGATGGTCGTCGAGCTCATCTCCGAGCAGGTCGGCGGCACCGCGCCGCGCACGCTCGGGGTCGTCCCGCGCGCCGGCGTCGGCTGCAACGGCGCGCTGTGCGCCCCGGGATGCTGCGAGCCGCCTGCGCGTCGTCGGCCGACGGCTTCCTGAGCGGATCGAACGGGTCGTTCGTGCAGCGAGAAGCCACGAACGACCCGTTCGTCCCGTCAGGTGGCCGCGCAGCGACATGAGCGAGCGGCACTCTCGCGCGCGTAGAAGCTGCGAGCGTGCCGTTCGCTCGGGCGGGCAGGAGAGCTCAGGCCGCGCTGAGCACCCGCACCGTCTCCGCCACGGCCGCCACCCGCGCCGCGCGCACGGCGGCCGCGAGCGGACGCAACGCGTCGGTGCGGGCCGTGGCGGCGCCGGAGGTCAGGGCGCCGCCCGGGTCGTCCCCGGTCGCTGCGACGAGGATCGCCTCGACCTCGTCGGCGTGCTGGAGCACGCGCAGCGGCCGCCCCGGGGTGCCGGCCGGCCAGGACGCCCGCGGCCGCCCGCGCAACCGCGCCGCGATCTCCTCCCGAACGCCCGCGCGGGGGCGGGCCACGTCCATCTCGGCGAGCGTCGAGGCCGCGTCGCGCACCCCGGAGCGCAGGTCGGCCTCGGCGTCGGCGAGCGACGGGTGCGCCTGCGGGGGCACCTCGGCGACCTCGAACACCGTCCAGCGCAGCACCCCGTCGGCCACGACCGACGGCGCCACCGCGAGCCCGGCGCCCGCGAACACGGCACACTCGCCGACCTCGAGCGCGGCGGTGCGCAGACCGTCCGGTCCCGGCAGACCCCGGACATCACCGGGCGCCGGCAGCACCACCCGCGCGTCGAGACCGAGCGGGCCGCACCGCTGCCGCAGCAGGACGAGCAGCGCCCCGAGACCCGCACCGGCCTGGTCGGGGGTGGGCAGGTCGGTCGCGACGGCGACGCCGATGTCGGCGGCCACCACGTCGTGCGCCTCCGACCACGGGGTCAGGGCGTCGAGGACGTCGTCGGCGGCCACGGCGCCGGCGATCCACGCCGCGCTCCAGACCGCCAGGGACGCGCTCGCAGCAGGCATGCCGACCAGGGTAAGCACGCGTGTCGGTCGCCGGGTGACGGCGTCCGAGCACCTACCGTCCTCACCCGTGGCGAGGACCCAGGGCCGTGGGATGAACGGCTCGAGCGGCGAGGCAGGTTTCCGGACGACGGGCGGGGCCGGTCGGGCCCCGATGGGCCCCAGGGCGGGCGGCCCGTCGTCGGGAAGTGGTCGCAGTGGCGGACTGCCGGGAGACGGAGCGAAGCGGAGCTCGACCCAGCTCCCCGGGATGGTGAGCCACAAGCCGAAGGTCGAGATCCTGACCGTCGAGGCCGAGCCCGGGCTCGTCGTCGAGGACGCCGCCGGCAGCTTCTGCGGTGCGGTGATCCGCGCCGACGTGCGCGAGGTCGTCCTGGAGGACCGCGAGGGTCGGCGCCGGCTCTTCCCGATGAAGCCCGCGTCGTTCCTCTACGAGGGCCGACTGGCCACGCTCACGCCGCCGCGGCCGCGGCAGTCGCCGGAGCAGCAGCGCTCGGCGTCGGGGTCGGTCCGCGGCGACGACCGCCGGGCGAAGGTGGCCCTGCCGCACCGGATCTGGGTCGAGGGCCTGCACGACGCGGCGATCGTCGAACGGGTGTGGGGCCACGACCTGCGCGTGGAGGGCGTGGTGGTCGAACCGCTGCACGGCGCCGACGTGCTCGTCGAGGCCGCCCGCGAGTTCGCACCGGGACCGCAGCGCAAGCTCGGCGTCCTGGTCGACCACCTCGTCACCGGCTCGAAGGAGTCCCGGATCGCCGAGGGGCTGCGCCGCGACCTCGGGCCCGCCGCGCAGTACGTCCAGGTGCTCGGCCACCCCTACATCGACATCTGGGAGGCCGTGAAGCCCTCGGTGGTCGGGATCCGCGAGTGGCCGACGATCCCGCGCGGCATCGAGTGGAAGAAGGGCGTCTGCGACGTCCTCGGCTGGGGCGACGAGCGCGACGGGGCGCGACGCGTGCTGGGGGCGGTCTCGGACTGGAACGACCTGCAGACGCCGCTGATCACCGCGATGGAACAGCTGATCGACTTCGTCACCACGTGAGGAAGATCCAGGGCACACTGGAGCTGTGATCCCGCTCATCTGGGCGATCGCGGGAGTGTTGCTCGTCGTCGCCGAAGTGCTGTCCGGCGAACTCGTGCTGGTCATGCTCGGCGCCGCCGCCCTCGGGGCGGCCGGTGCCTCAGCGCTCGGGGTGCCCCTCGGCCCGGACGTCGCGGTCTTCGCGGTGCTCGCGGGCCTGCTGGTGCTGCTCGTCCGCCCGCAGGTGAACCGGCGTCTCCGCGTGCACGACCCGGTGAACACCGGCACCCGGGCGCTGCTCGGCGCCGAGGGCGAGGTGGTCGAACCGATCACCGCCGACGCCGGGACCGTCCGCCTGCGCGGGGCGCTGTGGTCCGCCCGCGCCCTGCACGACGACGAGCTCGCGGCCGGGACC
The DNA here is from genome assembly GCF_050955885.1 of Actinomycetospora sp. CA-084318. Classification (NCBI taxonomy): domain Bacteria; kingdom Bacillati; phylum Actinomycetota; class Actinomycetes; order Pseudonocardiales; family Pseudonocardiaceae; genus Actinomycetospora; species Actinomycetospora sp. CA-084318. The sequence continues at coordinate 3,661,073 of NZ_CP192098.1, read as the reverse complement.
GCGGTCGTCGTCGTCGAGATCTCCGGGGCGACGGCCGTCGTCACCCCGCACGGAAGGAGCTAGGGATGGGAACCGTCCTGCCCGTGTTCCTGGTGCTCGTGGTGATCCTCGTGATCACCACGGTCGCCAAGAGCGTGACCGTCGTCCGCCAGGCCGAGGCCGCCGTCATCGAGCGCCTCGGCCGCTACCAGCGCACCGCCGAACCCGGCCTGACGTTCCTGGTGCCGTTCATCGACCGCATCCGCGAGCGCGTGGCCCTGTGGGAGCAGGTCGTCTCGTTCCCGCCGCAGCCGGTGATCACCCGCGACAACCTGACGGTGTCGATCGACACCGTCGTCTACTACCAGGTCACCGAGCCCCGCAACGCCGTCTACGAGATCAGCGACTACATCAACGGCGTCCAGCAGCTGACCACGACGACGCTGCGCGACGTCGTCGGCGGGATGAGCCTGGAGGAGGCCCTGACCTCCCGGGAGACGATCAACACCGGGCTGCGTCGGGCCCTCGACGACGCCACCGGCCCGTGGGGCCTGCGCGTGGTCCGCGTGGAGCTCAAGGCGATCGACCCGCCGCCGTCGATCCAGGACTCCATGGAGAAGCAGATGCGCGCCGACCGGGAGAAGCGCGCCATGATCCTCACCGCCGAGGGGCACCGCGAGGCGTCCGTGACCGAGGCGCAGGGCAACAAGCAGGCCGCGATCCTCAACGCCGAGGGCGCCAAGCAGTCCGCGATCCTCGAGGCGGAGGCCGACCGGCAGTCGCGGATGCTGCGCGCGCAGGGTGAGCGTGCGGCGCGGTTCTACCAGGCGCAGGGCCAGGCCAAGGCGATCGAGAAGGTGTTCGCCGCGATCAAGGCCGGCAAGCCGACGCCGGAGCTGCTCGCCTACCAGTACCTGCAGACGCTGCCGCAGATGGCGCAGGGCGACGCGAACAAGATGTGGGTGGTGCCGAGCGACTTCGGCAAGGCCCTCGAGGGCTTCACCCGCATGCTCGGCGCCCCCGGCGAGGACGGGGTGTTCCGCTTCCAGCCCTCACCGGTCGACGACGAGACCGCGGCGAAGCGTGCGGGCGACCACGACGAGGACGTCGCCGACTGGTTCGACACCCGCACCGACCCGGAGATCGCCGCGGCCGTCGCGAAGGCCGAGGCCATCGCCACGCAGGGGGCCACCGGCGACGCGACGACGAACGGGGGCACGGCAGCCCACTAGGTCGTCCTGAGTAGTCCCACCCGTCCCGTTCCCGACGACGGGTCGGGAGACTGCGCCCGTGCGCTCGGCAGCGGTGGTCGTGGGGGTCGGACTCCTCCTTGTGGGGACGGTGCTCGACCGGACGGGCTGGTGGGGCTGGGCGCGGGAGATCACCGACGGCGCCCTGCCGGTCGCGAGCCTGCTCGTGCTCGTCGCCGCCGGCCTGCTCGCCACCGCCGACGCGGCGTCGGCGCGCCGGGCCGGGGCGGTCGGCGCGGTGGTCGCCGGCGCCGTGACGGCGGTCCTGCTCGTGCGGGCCGTGGTCGACGGGCTGCCCGGCCCGGCGGCCGGCGTCCTGCTGGTCGGGGTCGCGGCGGTCGTCGGGGGCGCGGTGGCGCGGGCCGGTCGCGTGTCACGAGGGCGGCACCGGGTCGGGAGCGTGGCGGTCGGGGCGACCGTCGTCGCGGCGGCGGTCGTCGCCGGGTCCGTGGTCGACCTGCCCCGCGGCACCACCACCGACGCGCCCGTCACCGACGCGGCGGTGGTCACGCGGCCCGCCGCCGTGCGCTGGTCCTGGTCGGCGGGCGGGCCGGTCGCCGACGTCGTGCCCGTGCGCGGCGGGGTCGCCGTCGTGCGCGGCACCGGGGGCCCGCGCACCGACGTCCCGTTCGACGACGACGAGGACGACGGCCCGGGCGACGAGGTCGTCGCGCTGGACGGCACGACCGGCACGCCACGTTGGAGCTTCGGCCACGGGCGGCAGCGGACGGACGCCGTCGTGCCGTCCCCGGGCGGAGACACCCTCGTCGTGAGCCACGTGCTGCCGGGCCGGGGTGCCCTGGTCACGGTGCTCGACGCCGCCTCGGGAGCCACGCGGTTCACCGTCGTCGTCCCGACCCGCCGCGGCGTCCTGCACCTCACCGACCGGGTCCTCACCGTGCTCGAGCCCCTGCCGGCCCCGCCGTCGTCCTCGGCCTCCCGCCGGGAGCCGACCACCTACCGCCTCGTCGCGCACCGGCTCGCCGACGGCGCGCAGGCGTGGACCTGGACCCCGCCGCCCGGCTGTGCGCTGGAGGGCCGGTGGTCGCCGACGCTCGGACCGCCAGGACGCTGGACGCTCGCGACCCGGGACGTCGGCGTGACGCCCGTCGACTGCGGCCCCGACCGCGTGCTCACCGGCCTCGACGACCGCGACGGCTCCGTCCGCTGGAGCGTCCCCGGTGGCCCGCTCGTCACGCCCGACGGCGAGGTCGTCACCGCGGAGCCGGACGTGACGGCGCTGCCGGACGGGTCGGGTGTGCTGGTGGGTGGCAACCCGGCGCGGGTCGTCGACGCCGCCGGCGGTGCGAGCCGGCCGGTTCCCGGGCTCGGCCGGTTCGACCTCGGCGCCACGCGACCCGGCCCGGTGCGGGCGCTCGCGCTGAGCGACGGCGAGCCGACGGGGACGTTCGAGGCCCGGACCGGCGCGATCGTGCCGCTGCCGTCCGAGGCGCCGGGGGAGTGCTCGACCCGCGAGGGCGCGCTGGCGGTCACCGAGGCGACGACGCTGCGGCTCTGCGGGCTCGGCTCGGGCTTCGGGCTGCGGGTCGACGCGGGGCCGGTGCTGCCCGTCGACCTCGGACCACCGGCCCTGGTCGACGACGACTCGCTCCGGGAGGGCCTGCTCTACCGGCGCTCCGCCTACGTCGTCGTCCCGGCGCCGGGAGCGCTCGTGCTCACCACCACCCGCACCGACCCGGCGACCGTGGTCGGTGTCGGGTGAGCCGGGTCCTGCTCGTGCTGGGGCTGCTCGGCGCCCTGGTCGGAACCGCGGCCGTGGTCGCGGACCGGGAAGAACCGGACCTACCGTCCACGCTCGCCGTGGTCACCGTGGCCGTGCTCGGCGTCGCCGTGGCCCTCACCTGGAAGCGGGGCCGGGGACGGCCGGCGGCGACGGTCGTTGCGGTGGGAGTGCTCGGGGCGGGGGCGACCGGCGCCGCCGCGGTGGCGTCGGGGTGGCCGGGCCCGGGACCCGTGGTGCTCGTCGCCGGGGCGGTCGTCGTCCTCGTCGCGCCGACCCTGCGGTGGCTGCGCGCCCGCGCCGGGGTCGTCGTCGGGACCGTCCTCCTGCTGGCGTCGGCGGGCGCGGCGGCGCTGGTCGCACCCGTGGTCGGGACCTGGCCGGTGTCCGTGCCGGAGCTACCGGCGCCCGAGGTCGGGCCCGACGTCCGGTGGCGGCTGGCGGCCGGCGAGGTGCGGGACGCGCTCGTCGCCGGGCCGGGCCTCGTGCTCGCGACCGCACCCGACGGTCGTTCCTCCGCCACCGCGCTCGTCGGCGTGGACACCGCGACCGGGCACGCGGCCTGGGCGTACGCCCGCACGGGCACGAGCGCGGACCGGATTGTGGCGGCGCCGGACGGGCGGACGGTGGCCGTCCTCGCCCGGTTCCGCGACGGGGGCCGTCCCGACGAGGCCCGGGTCCTCACGGTGCTCGACGCCGCGTCCGGCCGGGAGCGGTGGTCGACCCTCGTCGCCGGGACGACGCTGCGGGTCGTCGGCGGGGTCGTGGCGGTCCTCGCGCCCGACGGGCACCTCGAGGCGTGGGCCCTCGACTCGGGGACGCCGGTGTGGCGGTCCGGTCCCGTCCCACGCTGTGCCTTCGCGCCGGTGGGGGCGGCCGGGACCGTCGGGGTGCTGCCGGTCGTGCAGGACTGCCCCGGCCCGCTCGGCGGCCCGCAACGACTCCGGGCCGTCGTCGGGCTGGCCGAGGGCACCGGGCGGCCGGTGTGGTCCACCCCGCCGCGCCCGCTGCCCGACGACCGGGTGGGCGACGTCGCCGCCCTGCCCGTCTCCGGCGGCGGGCGCTTCGTCGCGTCGGACGACGGCGCCGTGGTCCTCGACGTGCGCGACGGCCGGCCGGTGGCGGTGGTCGGTCCGGACGAGGTGCTCCGGGAGGACGGCGTCGGCATCGTCGTCGTCCGGACCGGCTCCGCCGCCGGTGGGGCAGCGCCGGTGGCCGTGGTCGAACCCGCGGGCGGGTCCCTCGTCGCGACCCCGCCCTGCCCGGTGCCCGGCAGCGCGTCCCCGGCCCTCGTCGGGGGTGTCCCCGTGGTCCTGTGTGCCTCGGCGGAGGGCTCGTGGGAGCTGCGCGGGGCCGACGCGCGTCCGCTGCGGTCCGCGCCGGGGACGACGGGCGACGCCGTGCTCGTCGACACCCCCGGCGGGCCGGTGGCCGTACCGGACTCGCTGCGGGCCGGACCCGTCGTCGGGATGTAGCGGCCGACTAGCCTGGTGACCATGCTCGATCGCGCGACCGTCGACTCCCTCTTCCCGGCCGACCTGCCCGAGACCGAGGAGTGGGAGCAGCGGTACCCGCCGCGCGACGTGCCGCCGGGCGCCTTCGTCACCCGCTTCGGTCCGAGCCCGACCGGGTTCGTCCACATCGGCGGCATCTACACCGCGATGGTGTCGCGCGACCTCGCGCACTCGACCGGCGGCACGTACTTCCTGCGCATCGAGGACACCGACCAGGCCCGCGAGGTCGCCGGCGCCGACGTGCAGTTCGCGCGTGCGTTCGACGCCTTCGGCCTGCGTCCCGACGAGGGCCCCCTGTCCGGTCACGAGGACGAGGGCCCCTACGGCCCGTACCGGCAGTCGCAGCGCTCGGAAATCTACCTCAGCTTCGTCCGCGAGCTCATGCGGCGCGGGCTCGCCTACCCGGACTTCGCGACGAAGGAGGAGCTCGCCGAGATCTCCGATGCCCAGAAGAAGCTGAAGCTGCCGACCGGCTACTACGGCCGTTGGGCGCCGTGGCGCGACGCCGACGAGGCCGAGGTGACCCGTCGGCTGGAGGCCGGCGACCCGTACGTGGTGCGCTTCCGGTCCGAGGGCAAGGTGGGGGAGCGGGTCGCGTTCACCGACCGGCTGCGCGGCCGGGTCGAGGCCGAGGACAACCACAACGACGTCGTCGTCCTGAAGACCTCCGCGAGCGAGCCGCGGCTGCCGACCTACCACTTCGCGCACGTCGTCGACGACCACCTGATGCGGACCTCGCTGGTGGTGCGCGGCGACGAGTGGCTGTCCTCGGTGCCGACGCACCTGCAGCTGTTCGCCGCGCTGGGCTTCGAGCAGGTCGAGTACGCCCACCTCGCGCCGTTGATGAAGCAGGAGGGCAGCTCGCGCCGCAAGCTCTCCAAGCGCAAGGACGACGAGGCCTCGGTCGACTTCTACCTGCAGGCCGGCTACCCGACCGACGCGGTGCTCTACTACCTGCGCGGCCTCGCGAACTCGCCGCTGGCCGAGGTGCCGCTGGCCGAGGCGCTGGCGACGCCGCTGCAGCTCGACCGGTTCCAGGCGGCGGGCCCGCTGGTGGACATGGTCAAGCTCGCCGACATCTGCGCGGACCACATCGCGACCCTGCCCGCCGGCGACGTCCTCGCGGGCGTGCGCGGTTGGGCGCAGGAGTACGACTCCGCCCTGGTCGAGGTGCTGGAGGAGAACGAGAAGCTGGCGCTGGCGGCGATCGACGTCGAGCGGGTCGGGGTGGAGAACCCCCGCAAGGACCTCTCGTGCTGGTCGGGGTTCCGGGACGCCTACGGGTTCTTCTTCCCCGAGCTGTTCACCGACGTCACCGACCCCGCCGACGAGCGCTTCAACGGCCTCGACGCGGGGCTCGTGGCGCGCCTGGCCGAGGACCTCGCGACCCGCTACGTCCACGAGGGCGACCAGCCCACCTGGTTCCAGCAGATCCGCGACCTCGCCGAGCGGCACGGCTTCGCGCCGAACCCGAAGACGTACAAGAAGGACCCGGACGCCTACCCGGGCCTGCTGCGCGACGCCGCGAACGTGATCCGGGTGCTCGTCACGGGCGCGCAGCGCAGCCCCGACCTCTACGAGGTGACCCGCGTGCTCGGCGCCGACGAGGTGGTGCGCCGGATCCGCGCGGTGGCCTGAACCGACCTCCGACCGGGCCGCATCGGCCGATCGACCGTGGCGGATCGTCCGCTTCTGCCCCAGGGTGGCGATCATGTCCGGCACCGACGTCCCGCTCCGCCCGCCGCGTGAGTCGCTCGACCCCCGCGTGCGGCTGTGGTGGCGGGTGCACGGGCTCGCCTGGCCGGTGCTGCTCGCGGTCGTGCTCGCGGTGCTGGGGTGGCTCATCCCGGCGATCAGCTGGTTCCTGCCGCTCGCGGGACTCGCGGTGGTGCTCGGGCTCGTGGTCGCGCTGGTGTTCCCGGCGTACTGGTACCGGATCCACCGCTGGGAGCTGACCGACGACGCCGTCTACACCCGTGCCGGGTTCGTGTGGCAGGAGTGGCGGGCGGCGCCGCTGTCGCGGATCCAGACCGTCGACACCACCCGGGGTCCGCTGCAGCAGGCGCTCGGACTGGCCACGCTCGTCGTGACCACCGCGTCGGCCAAGGGCGCGGTGCACGTCGTGGGCCTGGACCACGCGCGGGCGGCGGAGATCGCCGAGACGCTCACCCGGGCCACGCAGGCGGTGCCGGGGGACGCGACGTGACCCCTCCCGACGACGGGTGGCGCCGGCTGGACGCGCGCACCGTGCTCGCCTCGACGGTCCTCGCCCTCGGCGCGTGCCTCGCCGCGGGCGTGCCCGTGCTGCTCGGGCAACGCGGGCGGGAGACGTTCCCGTTCACCGTGGGGCTGGTCGGCTCCGGGGTCGTGCTCATCGTCGGGGCGGCCGCGATCGTGGAGTACGTCCGGCTCGCACGCACCCGGTTCCGGGTGGGCCCCGAGCGGGTCGAGGTGCACAGCGGGATCGTCGTGCGGGCCCGCAAGGGACTCGCGCGGGAGCGGGTGCGCAGCGTCGAGGTGACCGCAGACCCGGTGCTGCGGGTGCTCGGGCTCGCGACGGTGCGGATCGGGACCGGCCAGAAGGCGTCGGCGACCGACCGGCCGCTCGAGCTGCGGGCCCTGCGCCGTCCCGACGCCGAGGGCCTGCGGCGCGACCTGCTGGAACGACCCGTCGCCTCCGACCCCGGGACGGCTGCGGCCGCGCCGCGGGACGAGACCCTCGCCGTCCTCGATCCGGGCTGGATCCGGTTCGCGCCGCTGTCGGCGCTGACCCCCGCGCTCGGGATCGCCGCGTTCGGCGCGCTGCTGCAGGGCTCGGACTGGTTCGGGCTGCAGCGGGTGGTCATCGACGACGCGGCCCGGGTCGCCCTGGCGCTCGGGGCCGTGGTGTCGCTGGTCCTCGGGCTGGGGGTCGTCGCGGTCGTCGGGACTGTGGCGTCGGTGGCGGTGTTCGTCGAGTCGTGGTGGGGCTACCGGCTGACGCGGGAGCCACGCACCGGGGCGCTGCACGTGCGGCGGGGGCTGCTGACCCGGCGGTCGACGACGCTCGAGGAGGACCGGCTGCGCGGGGTCGCGGTGATCGAGCCGGCCGCGGTGCGCCTGGTCGGGGCGGCCCGGGTGGACGCGGTGGCGACGGGCCTGTCGAGCGGGCAGGAGCAGCGCGCGGACCCGCGGGGCCTGCTCCCGGTCGCGCCGACCGCCGTGGCGGACCGTGTCGTCGCCGAGGTGCTCCGCGAGCCGGCGGCGCCCACGACCCAGGTCGCGCTGCGCGCCCACCCGCCCGCGGCGCGGACCCGACGCATCCGGTGGGCGACGGCGGTGTGCCTCGTCCCGGCGGTCGTGGTCGCGCTGCTGTCGCTGCTCGGCCGCACCGGGCTGTGGATCCCGGCGGTCGTCCTGGCGGTCGTCGGGATCGCGGCGGGGACGTGGTTCGGGCGGATGGCGTACCGCAACCTCGGGCACGGCCTCGTCGGGCGGTACGTGGTGACGCGGCACGGGGCGCCGGGGCGGCGCACGGTCGCCCTGCGGCGCGACGGCATCCTGACCTGGACGCTGACCCGCACGCCGTTCCAGCGCCGGGCGGGGCTGGTGACGCTGTGGTTCACCACCGCGGCGGGCGACGGGGCGTACGGGGTGTACGACCTCGGCGTCGAGCAGGCGATGGCGCTCGCCGCGGAGACGCTCGGCGAGGAGTTCACGCCGTACCTGCGCGAGGCCAGGATGTCCGTATGACCACGCGGGCCGTCCTGCACCTCGCCGAGCACACGCACACCTACGGTCTCTCGCTCTCGGGGCTGTCGGTACGTGGGGACCGGATGCTGCTGGCCCCCGACGAGGGCGCGGCGCTGCTCGGCCTGGCGCGGCATTCCGAGGAGGACTGGGGCGACCCGGTCGAGCTGGCCCTCGCCGACCTCGTCGACCTGCCCGGCGGGCCCGACGAGGAGGTGGACGTCGAGGGCATCGACGTCACCGACGGCCACGTCTGGGTCACCGGCTCGCACTCGGCGAAGCGGAAGAAGGTCAAGGCCGGGACGGCGCCGGAGAAGGTCGCCAAGCGGCTGCGCAAGGTCTCGGCCGAGGAGCCGCGGCGGCTGCTCGCGCGGCTGCCCCGCGGTGCTGACGGGCTCCCGACGGCCGGTGGGGTCCGGTTGCCCACGGACGCCCGCGGCCTGTTCGCCGTGCTGGAGGACGACGACCACCTCGGTCCGTTCCTCGGGATCCCGGGCAAGGACAACGGCTTCGACGTGGAGGGGCTCGCCGCGATCGCCGACGACCGGGTCCTGCTCGGGCTGCGCGGGCCGGTGCTGCGGGGCTGGGCGGTGGTCCTGGAGCTGACGCTCGGCGAGGGCGACGGCGTGCTCGACCTGCTCGGCGTGCGGAAGCACTTCCTGGACCTGCGCGGCCTCGGGGTGCGCGACCTCGTGCGCGACGGCGACGACCTGCTCGTCCTCGCGGGCCCGACGATGGTGCTCTCGCGGCCCGCCCGCGTGCTGCGGATCTGTGGGGGAGCGCACGGGCTGCCGGAGGCCGTGGCGGCCGACGAGGTGGAGACGGTGTGCGAGCTGGAGCCCGGGGACGGGGAGGACCACCCGGAGGCGATCGGCGTCCTCGGGCCGGGGGCGCTGCTCGTGCTGCACGACAGCCCTGCCGCCGACCGGCTCGGCGAGCACACCGTCGCCGGGGACGTGCTGCACGGGCTGGACGTGGGCCGCGGCTGAGGCCCGCCTCCGGTCAGAAGGGCGGGTCGTCGCCGGCGTAGGCGGTGCGGTCGGGTCGGACGTGCAGGCGCCAGGCGGTGTCGGCGGCGGCGTCGGTCACGTGGCCGTGGCGGTTCGGTCGGGGACGGCCGGGTGGTCGTGGTCGAGGGAGGTGCCCGGGGAGCCGGGGGTGGGCTCCGGTGCGCGGCACGGGCGCGGGCAGGGGGCGGTGTCGGTGCGGGCCGCGGGTGTGGACGCGACCGGTGGGTGAGGTCCACTCGAAGTGCCCGGGCCGGGGTTGGCGCAGCGTCCAGCCGGTGTCGGGGTCGTGTTTGAGCAGATGGTCGCGGCGGCACAGCGCTCCGAGGTCGTCCGCGACCGTCAGCCCACCCGCGATGACGGGGCGGGTGTGGTCGCAGTCGGTGCCGACGGCGTCGACGCTGCAGCCGGGAGCGCGGCAGGTGTGGTCGCGGCTCTGCACCCAGTCCCGCAACCGGGTCGAGGGGAACCGGTTCTCGGCCTCGGCCCGGGTCCGGGCGGGATGGTCGTCGGGTGGGCGGGCGCGTTCGCGGGCGAGGGCACGGGCGGCGCGGCTCAGCAGGGCGACGACGTCCACGCCGGGATCGGGAGCCTCGCCGGAGCGGACGCGGGCGTCGGTGTACTCGGCGGCCAGGACGTCCAGGTCGGTGGTGTGGCCCGCGAGCTCGACGACGTGCGCGCGATGTCGACCGCCGGCCGGGGGCGGGCCGGTGGAGGGGAGCCGGATCGACAGGACGTGTTCGAGGTCGTCGTGGTCGTCGTAGAGCCGGATCCGCCAGCGGGAGTGGGTGCGGGCCCAGGCCATCGCCAGGGCCACGTCGTGGGTCACCGGCCCGCGCCCGGGCAGCTCCCCGGGGGTCCGGTCGAACCCGAGTGCCCCGCGCAGCTCCATCCGCACGACCGTGCGCGGCCGGAACGCCACCACGGGGTGGCCCCCGGAGTGCGGACCGTCCGGCGCGCTGCCGTCTGGCGCGACGCCGCCGTCGTGGGGCTCGCCGTCGTCGGGGGAGGGTTCGTCGTCGGAGGAGGGGCCGTCGTCGGGGCCGCCGTCGTCGGGGGAAGGATCGTCGTCGGCGGGTCCCGGTCCGCCGAGGGCTGCGACGACGTGGTCGACCACGTCGTGATCGTGCATGCCGGCCCCGGCGGGACCCGTGAGGGTCAGCATCACCTCGGATTCCACGGTGCCCACCGACACGCTGATCCTAGCCCGCTTGAGCCGTCGGAGCGCGGCATGAGCGAGGGCGACGATGCGGTCGTGCGCGTCCTGCGCGGGGTCCTCGGGCAGGTCCAGCCCGCACAGCTCCACCGCCCCCGAGGGCGCCGAGCGCAGCGCCACCCGACGACGGGCGACCGCCGCGGCGCGGCGCCGCTCGGCCCACTGCGGGTCGACCGCCATCGCGACCCGACCCACCAGCCGCCGCAGCTCGGTGTAGCCCAGCGGCGGGGCCTGCTCGAGCACCTCCTCGACGACCGCCCGGGCCTGCTCGTCGTCGAGATCGGCGACCAGGTCGACGATCGAGGACGCCTTGCGTTCCTCGAGCAGCCCGACCTGCATGGCCACTCCCAGCCGGGGGAGCCGCTCGAGGACCTGGCGGGCGAACTCGATCTGCGCTGCGGCGTAGCTCTCCGTCCAGCCCAGCGAGGCGGCCACGACCTTGCCCGTCCGCGGTCGCGACGCCACCCGCTCACTCGTGCCCGCGGCGGCGCGGGAGCACTCCAGCATCCAGCGACACAGCTGCCAGGCCGCGGTGTTCGCCCGCGCGAAGGACAGGCTCAGGCCCGCGTCCACCCACTGCCCCGGCAGGCCCTCCGGCCCGGCGACCAGCGGCTGCGCGGGCACGACGAACCCGTCGCCACCCGCCTCGGAGCCCATCGCCGTCGTCATGATGTCGGGTGGCCCGGGGGAATCTCACCCCCGGGCTCCCACAGATCCCGGCGTGACAATCTCTTGTCACCGGGCTCTTGCCATCTTGTTCATCGGGCCGGAGGAACGCTGGCGACCCATTTCCAGTGCGCGAACAGGCGGGGATACCTTCCGATGATCCCCAGCCAGCACCGGACGGCCGCCTTCTGCGCTCGCAGTCGTTTGTATTTCTTGCGGATCCATCGCACCAGGTAGGCGTTGATGCGGGCGAACAGGCCATACAGCGCGGAGCGGTAGAACGCCCCGTAGTACTGCATCCATCCTCGCACCATCGGATTCACCCAGTGCGCGAGTTCGGAGAAACTCAGGCGTATGTGCCGGTGCAGTCGCCAGGACCGCACCTGCGCACTGATCCGTGTGAGGGCAGCCTTGCTGATCGCGGGAAGGAACCCAGAGAAGGTCCGCCCGCCGCGACCTTTGGCTTCGCGTTGACGGAAGGTGAACCCCAGGAACGTGAACGACGTATGCTCCGCGGAGCGACGCCGGTTCCCGTCCTGGCAGTAAACGATCCGTGTCTTGTCGGGATGCAGACGCAACCCGACCTGTTCCATGCGCTCGCCGATCGCCGCGACCATTGTCTCGGCTTGCTCGCGGCTCGTGCAGTGCACGACCGCGTCATCGACGTAGCGCTCGAAGGAGATACCGGGAAAGGCCCGGTCCATCCACGTGTCGAACGCGTAGTGCAGGAACATGTTCGCGAGCACCGGTGACACCGGCGACCCTTGCGGCGTTCCACGGTCGCGAGCGACGAGGTCACCGTCACGAGTCTGAATGGGTGCTTGCAGCCAACGCGTGACATACAGGACGACCCATCGCTGGTCGGTGTGCGCCTCGACCGCCTTGATGACGAGGTCCCACGGGACGCTGTCGAAGAACTTCTGGATGTCCAGATCGATCACCCAGTCGGTCTTCCAGCAGCGCTTCCTGCAGGTCTCGACCGCATCGAGGGCCGAGCGGCGCGGGCGGTAGCCGTAGGAGTCCGGGTGGAAGATCGGTTCGACCGACTTCTCCAGCCTCCGTGCCACCACAGTTTGCGCCACCCGGTCCGCCACGGTCGGAATACCCAGGACCCGTGTCCCGTCGCCGTGAGCTTTCGGGATTTCCACCGCCAGCACCGGCGAAGGTAGATAGCTACCCGAGGACATCCGATTCCAGATCTTGTAGAGGTTTCCCCGCAGATCCTTCTCGAACTCCTCGACCGAGCAGCCATCCACCCCCGCTGCACCCTTATTGGATCGCACCTGCTCCCAGGCCTGTTGCACCTCCCACTTCGAAATGACGAACGACTTGCCCGAGGACTTCAGTTCGCTCACTGCGATTCCTCCCGGCTAGATTCCGGTTGATCGAACGAACAAACCACAGATGGCCCGACCCCTTCGCTCCACTCCCACCGCGTCAAGCAGGAGATTCACAGCTACTACGAGTCGGTCCGCCGGCGCCCACCGCATCGGTACTCAGTCCCTCCCGGTTTCAGTCGGTCGGGATTCTCCCTCTCGCCACCGCAGAGATGGCAGTATCGGTGCACGCCTTCCCACGTTCCCCACCGGAGCAGCAGACCGGGCTCACGCCGCCTACATGCCGGGCACCGACTGGCCAATAAACGGGCTCCCGCCAGCCTCATCCCAGGATTGTTCGAACGTCCCGGTTCTGATGCCATCCACACTAATTACGACACTTCACAGGCTACGACGCAGCGTCTTCCCGATCCCCACCTGACACCTCACACGGTGCCTTTTCCCACATCGCTCACCACGACAGTCTTCAGCTAACGCAGCAGTGGGCGGTTTGGAGCCTCCCCCGTAGGTCGACTCCGAAGGGCCACAACCTTCATCTCCGATGGAGCAACACAAGAAACAGGACTCCGCCTACATCAGAGCCTCCTTCTTGTGCGCGTGGCACACTCGAACACTAGTACGAACCCCCGACAGTCACGCCCGCGCTACAACTCCAGGAGCCCCCGGACCACCGTGGCCGCCGCCCCGACGCCCGCCACCGCGAGCATCAGCCGTCGCCCGAGGACCGGGTCCAGCCGTCGTTGCACCGGGGCGCCGAGCAGCACACCGGCGGTGATCGCGACGAGGCCGGCGACCCAGGTCGTGGTGGCGAGGTGCGGGATGCCCTTCACGAGCAGGGCGGTGAGGTTCACGGCGAGCAGCACCGCCTGGGCGGTCGGCACGAAGACACGCGGCTCGATGCGCTGCGAGGCGCCGTAGGCCGAGATCAACGGACCACCGACCCCGGCCGTGGCGTTGACGAAGCCGGCCGCGACCCCGGAGCCGACGGCTCCGACCGGTCCGCGCAGGGCCGCCCCCGCCGCGGGCACCACCGACAGCGCGACCCCGAGCAGGGCGAGCACACCGACGACCACCAGCAACGGCGCCTCCGGCAGCGTCGTCGCGACGAGCGCCCCGGTCGGCACGCCGACCGCCGCGCCGAGCAGGAGCATGCCGACGGCCGACCACCGGGCGTCCCGCCACGTCTGCACCAGCACGAGGGTGCACAGCACGCTCTGCAGCGCGTTGCCGAACGACACCCCGTCCCGCGGACCGAGCACGGCGACCAGGAACGGCGCCCCCACCAGGGCCAGCCCGAGCCCGGTGGTGCGCTGCAGGGTGGCGCCCGCCATCACCGGCACCCCCACCAGGAGGGCCACGACGACGGGGCTCATGCGCCGCATCCTCGCACTCCGTGCTTGACACGTTGCGTGACTGGATCTGGCGCGGGAGCGGCCGAACAGGGCACGATACGGGCATTGTTCATACTCAGAGTGAGAAGAGGCGCGCCATGGCCGCTCGTTCAGCCCAGTCGACCCGAGTCGTCGTCGGGAAGGGGATCGCGGAGCGTCACCGCACCGGTGGCCAACCCCACGCTCCGCACCGCGGTGCGCCGCCGGGGAGGCGGTGGGCCACGGTCCTGGGCCTCGCGAGCCTGCTGGTCCTCGGGGCGTGCGGCTCGGGTGGCTCGGGTGGCAGCGCGGACGTGCGGTGCTCCGGCGGCGAGTGTCGGGCCGTGGTCACCGGGACGCCGGTGGAGGTGTCGGAACCCGGGTCCGCCGGGTCGATGGCCCTCGTCATGGGCACGTCGACGAGCAAGCCGAGGCCGACGACGTCGAGGAGCAGCTCCTCGAGGCCCACGACGCGCTCGACCACCCGCACGCATGACCGCGACGACGTCGACTTCCTGGTGCGAGCGGTCGGGCCGGGCTGGGTGGAGATCGACGACGACGGCGTCCGGCGGATCGCGGTCGGTCAGGTGTTCGCCGAGGACGACCGGGTGGTCCGGGTCGAGTCGGCCGACGGCCGGACCGCGGTGTTCGTGTGGCCCACCCGGTGACCTGCGGTCCCGTGAGTACTGATCCGTGTCAGGACACGGATCAGTACTCACGGGCGCGACGCGCACCTACACGTTCATCGCGACGTACTTGATCTCCAGGTACTCGTCGATCCCGACGTCGCCGCCCTCCCGGCCGAGCCCGGACTGCTTCACCCCGCCGAACGGGGCGCCGGCGTTGGACACCATGCCCTGGTTCAGACCGACCATGCCGGCCTCGAGGCGCTCGGAGAGTCGGATCGCCCGCTGCAGGTCGCGGGTGTAGAGGTAGCTGACCAGCCCGAACTCGGTGTCGTTGGCCGCGCGGATCGCCTCGTCGTCGTCGGTGAAGGTGAAGATCGGCGCCACCGGGCCGAAGATCTCCTCCTTGACCAGACGTGCCGAGGTCGGCACGTCGGCGAGGACGGTCGGCGGGTAGAAGTAGCCCGCCCCGTTCGGGATCTCGCCGCCGGTGCGGATCTTCGCGCCCTTCTGCACGGCGTCGTCGACGAGCTCGGCGACCTTGTCGCGCTGGTCGGCCTCGACGAGCGGACCGACCTCGACGCCCTCCTCGGTGCCGCGGCCGATCGTCATCGACCCCATGCGGTCGACCAGCTTCTTGGTGAACTCCTCGGCGACGTCGGCGTGCACGTAGAAGCGGTTGGCCGCGGTGCACGCCTCGCCGATGTTGCGCATCTTCGCGAGCATCGCGCCCTCGACCGCCGCGTCGACGTCGGCGTCCGCGCACACGACGAAGGGCGCGTTGCCGCCGAGCTCCATCGAGGTCTTGAGCACCTGCTTCGCGGACTGCTCGATGAGCTTCTGCCCGACCTCGGTGGACCCGGTGAACGAGAGCTTGCGGATGCGCCCGTCCTCGATCAGCGGGCCCATCACCTTGCCCGTCGACTTCGTCGTGACGACGTTGAGCACGCCCTCGGGCAGCCCCGCCTGCGCGAGGATGTCGGCGAGCTTGAGGATCGTCAGCGGGGTCAGCGACGCCGGCTTGATCACCATCGTGCAGCCGGCGGCGATCGCGGGGCCGATCTTGCGCGTGCCCATCGCCAGCGGGAAGTTCCACGGCGTGATCAGCAGGCACGGGCCGATCGGCTGACGCATCACCAGCACGCGACCGGAACCGGTCGCGTTGACCTTCCACTCGCCGTTGATCCGCACGGTCTCCTCGGAGAACCAGCGGAAGAACTCGGCGGCGTAGGTGATCTCGGCCTTCGACTCGGCGAGCGGCTTGCCCATCTCGAGGGTCATCAGCATGGCGATGTCGTCGGCCTGCTCGGTGATCAGCTCGAAGGCGCGGCGCAGGATCTCGCCGCGCTCGCGCGGGGCGGTCGCGGCCCACTCGGCCTGCTTCTTCGCCGCCGCGTCGAGGGCGGCCATGCCGTCCTCGGGGGAGGCGTCGGCGACCTCGCACAGGATCTCACCGGTGGACGGGTCCTCGACCGGGAAGGTCTTCCCCTCCGCCGCGTCCCGCTCCCGGCCGCCGATCAGCAGCTTCTTCGGGACGTCGTCGATGACCCGTCGCTCGCGGTCGGCGTCGCTCATCTGGGTGCTCAGCTCCTTCGCAGCGTGGCGTGACTGGCCGTAGATGCCCGGACGACGGGCCGCCTACTCACGAGGCCACGACGAGCCGGCCGGTCCCGGGGAGGAGCGCCACATCCGCCAGCGGGGGCGAGTCCCCGGCGGGGTCCCTAGGCTCGCGGGCGTGTTCTCTCCGCACGTCGTGGTCGCTCCCCGCCCGGACCTGCCCCAGCGGGTTCCCGACGAGGGCTCGGGCCCGGTGGTGGTGGTCGGCGGCGGCCTCGCCGGGGTGACGGCCGCGACCGTCCTCGCCGAGCGGGGGATGTCGGTCGAGCTGCTGGAGGCGGCGCCCCGGCTCGGCGGCCGGCTCGGCACGTGGCCGCGCACGCTGCCCGACGGCACCGAGGTCACCGTCGAGCACGGCTACCACGGGTTCTTCCGGCAGTACTACACGCTGCGCGACGTGCTGCGGCGCATCGACCCGGAGCTGTCGTTCCTCCGGGACGTCGGCGGCTATCCGGTGGAGAGCCGTGAGTGGGAGTCCGAGGACTTCACCGACCTCCCGACGACGCCGCTGGCCAACCTCGCCGCCCTGGTCTGGAAGTCGCCGAGCTTCCGGCTGCGCGACCTGCGCAAGGTCGACGGGCGCGAGGCGCTCGCGATGCTGCGCTACGACCCGGTGCGCACCTTCGCCGAGCACGACCATCGCACGACGGCCGAGCTGCTCGACGCCTTCGGCTTCTCCGAGCGCGGCCGCGCCATGCTCTTCGAGGTCTTCGCGCACTCGTTCTTCAACACCGAGCAGCGCTACTCGGCCGCCGAGTTCCTCGCGATGTGCCACTTCTACTTCACCGGCAACCCCGAGGGCCTCGGGATGGACGTGCCGGTGGACCAGTACGCCGCGACGCTCTGGGAGCCGTTCGCGGCGCTGCTGGACAAGCACGGCGCCAGGGTGACCACGGACGCGCGCGCCACCGTCGTCGTCAACGGCCCCGGCGGGTGGTCGGTCGGCGTCGAGGGCGGGCCGTCGCGGACCGCGCGGCACCTCGTCGTCGCGACCGACGTCCCCGGCACCCGCGAGCTGTTCGCCCGCTCGCCCGGCTTCGCGACGACCGCGCCGCGGCTCGCCGCGCAGGTGGCCGACCTGCCGGGCGGTGAGCCCTACGTCGTCGCCCGCCTCTGGTGCCGCGGCGACGTCGACGCCGCGCACGCCGACTTCACCGGCGTCACCCGCGAGCGCATCCTCGACTCGGTGACCCTGTTCCACCGCATCGAGGCGGAGTCCGCGGCCTGGGCGCGACGCACGGGCGGCTCGGTGATCGAGCTGCACTCCTACGCGTGCCCGCACGACGCATCGCGCGACGAGCTGGTCGCCGAGATGCGCCGCGAGCTCGAGGGACTGTGGCCGGAGTTCGCCGACCTGGAGGTGCTCGACGTCGACGCGCACCTCTACACCAACGCGCCCGGGTTCGACCCCGGCTACCACGCGCGCCGGCCCGGGGTCGTCACCGACGCCCGCGGCCTGCGCCTGGCGGGGGACTGGGTGGCCACCGACGTCCCCTCGGCGCTCATGGAGCGGGCGGCGCTGACCGGGGTCCTGGCCGCGAACGACATCCTCCGCGAGGAGGGCGTGGCACCCGAGCCCGTCCGGTCGATCACTCCACGCGGCGTCCTCGCCGGGCGTAGGCGATAGGGTGCGGCCCGTCAGGAGATCGACGATCGAGGAGAGGGACAGCGTGCAGACCCGACGGGTGGCGTCCTTGCTGGTCATCGCGGCGGCCTCGGCGGCCGTGCTGTCGGGGTGCGTGTACGACGCCGAGCCCGCGCCGGGCTCGCCGGCCAGCCCGAACGTGTTCTCCACCGAAGGCTTCCCGCCCCCCGGTCCGCCGCCCGTGCCCGGGCAGATCACCCCCGGCCCGGTCGCCCCGCCGGCCCCGGCGGACGTGCCGCGCCCGGCCACCGGCCCCGAGGGCCCGCAGCCGACCCCGGCGCCGCAGACCTCCGAGACCGAGCCGCGGCCCACGAACGCTCCCGCGCCGGCCCCGGGCAGCTAGCTCCCGCCACCCGGCGGGTGCCGGGTCAGGCCGCGGACCCGTCGTCGGGAAGGTTCCGACGACGGCGGCCGCGCGCCGAGATCAGGATCCCGATCAGGCCCAGCGTGCCCGAGATGCCGAACGCGATGAAGGACTGCGGCGAGATCCCCCCGGTCACCGCGTCGCCGAGGAACACCACGGCCGCGGTACCCGGGACGAGGCCGACGAGCGTCCCGACGACGTAGGCGTGCCAGCGCACGCTGGTCACCCCGAGCGTGTAGTTCAGGGGGGCGAACGGGATGCCGACCAGCCGGGACGAGGTCACGGTCAGCAGTTCGCGCTCGCAGAGCCGTTCCTCGAGCGCGCGCACCCGGGCCGGGCCCAGCCGGGCGATGGCCCGGCCGCCCAGCCGCCGGGCGATCCAGAACCCGACCAGCGCGGACACCATCGACGCCGCGACCGCGATGGCGATGCCCCACACCGGGCCGAACATCAGGCCCGCGGCGAGCGTGAAGGCCGTGCGGGGGATGGGCGTCGTCGTGATGACCGCGTGCACGAGGAAGAAGATCAGCGGGGCCGCGGGCCCGACGGCGAGCACCCACTCGCGCAGTTCGGCCGGCGACGGCAGCGGGACCACCACCGCCACCACCACGGCGACGACGAGCAGGCCGAGCGCCAGCAGGCCCCGCGTCCGGTTGCGCACGCCGTCCCTCTCAGCTCGCCGGCTCCCGACGGGGCCCCAGACTACTCAGCCGACGCGGGCGAAGAGGCCCTGGTACTCCCGGACGAGCCCGCGTGAATCGACGGTGAACGCGAAGGAACCGTACTGCGGATCGGCGTAGATCCACCGGTCCTCGGCCTCGCGACGGTAGGTCTGCGCGACCCGGTGGACGGCGAGCGAGGGCACGTCCACCCACGCCACGTCCACGGTGCGCTCCTGGCCGACCGGGAGGTCGAGGCGCCGGACCACCAGCGTGTTGGTCAGGGGGGTCACCGAGATGTCGACGTCCTGGCAGCCCTCGAGCTCCGGCCAGTCCCGGCCGTCGAGGGTCCAGCGGCCCAGTGCATCCGCGGTGAGCGTGACCCGGTCCAGCCCGTCCCCGCCGAGGGCCTCCAGGAAGCACGCCCGGGTCTGCCAGCGGGCGTCGACGACCACCGAGAACCGCGCCGACCACGGCTTCGGGGCGGCCTGCTCGCCGATCGGGCCGGTGTCGTCGGCCGAGTCCGCCCCGATCGCCGCCCCGTCCAGCAGGAACGCCGCGTCCGGCCGGTCGGGTGTCGGCTCCATCTCCGAGACCGTGCCGTGCACCAGTCCGTGCGGCTCGTCCAGGCGACGCCAGAGTGCGGTCCCGAGGGGCATCGCGACATCGTGGCACGATCGGGAGGGGACGAAGTCGATCAGGTCGGGAGGACCCGGTGAGCGAGCCGCAGGACCGCAGGGGGCCCGAGGACGGCGCCGGGTCCGGGTCCGGTTCCGGGGGAGTGCCGCCCTGGGAGCCCGCAGACCGCCCGACGACCGGCGGCTGGCAGAGCCCGACCCCGCCCCCGACGACGCCCGGGCCGACCCCGGGCGGCCCGCCCCGCACCCCGCCGCCCGCGGGCGACCCGTGGGGGTTCGGCGGACCCGTCGCCACCCCGCGCCCCGGGATCGTGCCGCTGCGCCCGCTGGCCCTCGGCGAGGTGCTCGACGGCGCCTTCCAGTACATCCGGGCGCACCCGCGGGTGGTGCTCGGCGTCTCCGCGGTCGTCGCCGTGATCACCACGCTGATCCAGGCCCCGTTCCAGGCCACCTACGGGCAGTCGCTCGAGCCGTTCCTCACCCCGCCGGCCGGCGGCGCCCCGCCGGATCTCGGTGCGCTCGCCGGGGTCCTCGGGGGCGCGTCCGCGCTGCTCGGGGTGAGCGCGGTCGTCGGGCTGCTCGCCAACACGGTGCTCACCGGCCTGCTGGTCGTCGTGCTGTCCCGCTCGGTGCTGGGCGCCCCGGTCGACGCGCGCGAGTGCTGGAACGCGGCGCGGCCCCGCCTGCCCGGGCTGCTCGGCGTCGTGGTGCTCGTGGCCGTGGTGACGCTCCTGGCGTTCGCGGTCTTCCTCGTGCCCGCCGGCGTCGCCGCGCTGGCCGGGGCGACCGGGCTCGCCGTCGGGCTGGCGGCGGTCGGCCTGCTCGTGGGGGCCGTCGCGGCGGTCGTGGTGAGCGTGCTGCTCTCCCTCGCCGCGCCCGCGTACGTGCTCGAGGGCATCGGGGTCACGGCCGCCCTCTCCCGCTCCCGCACCCTGGTGACCGGCCGGTTCTGGCCCGTCCTCGGTATCCTGCTGCTCGCCACGATCATCGTGTCGATCATCGCCGGGCTCGTGGGCATCCCGTTCGGGCTCGTGGCGGGCGGGGTGGCCGCGGTGTCGGGCTCGAGCCAGTTCGCCCTCCTGCCGCTGCTCATCACCGCGATCGGCACGGTGATCGGTGCGGCGCTGACCTCGCCGTTCCAGGCCGGCGTGACGGGGCTGCTCTACATCGACCAGCGCATGCGCCGCGAGGGCTTCGACATCGAGCTGCAGCGGGCCGCTCACGGACTGGCGTGATCCAGCCCCCGCCGCCGTTCACCCCGACCGCGGACCAGGCACGGGAGCTGGCGGCGCGCGAGCTGGCCGGGGCCGCCTACCGGGCCCGCGAGCCGGGCCTGCTCGAGCGGGTCGGGCAGTGGCTGCTCGACCGGCTCGACGAGCTGGTCACCCTGCTCACCGCCCAGCGGCTCGGGGGAGCGGGCGGGGTCGTGCTGGTCGTCGTGCTGGTGGCGGTGGTGGTCGTCGTCGTGCGGTGGCGGCTCGGTCGCTCCGCGCGGACCGCCCGACTCGCCCCGGGCCCGCTCGACGACACCGGTGCCACTGCGGCCGACCACCGCGCCCGGGCCGGGGAGCACGCGGCGGCCGGCCGGTTCGACGAGGCGGTGCGCGAGTGGATGCGTGCCCTCGTCCGCGGGCTGGAGGAGCGCGACGTGCTCGCCGCACGGCCGGGCCGGACCGCGGGCGAGGCGGCCCGGGAGGCCGCGGCGGTCCTCCCCGGGGCGGACGGGGCGCTCGCCGACGCGGCCCGCTGCTTCGACGAGACCGTCTACGGTGGCCGACCCGCCGACGCCGGGGCGGTGGCGCGGATGCGGGCCGCCGACGAGGCCGTCCGCGGGGTCCCGGTGACGGCGGGGTGAGCCTGCGCCGGCAGATCCGACGCGCGCGGGGACCGCTCCTGGTCGGCGCGCTCGTCGTGATCGCGGCCCTCGTCCTCGCCCTCCTGGGCGCCCGGGCCGGGCAGGGCCTGCTGCAGCCCGACGGCGTCGACCCCGCCGGGAGCGGCGCGCTCGTGGCCGTGCTGCGCGAGCAGGGGATCCGGGTGGACGTCGCGACCCGGCCCGAGGACGTCCTCGACGCAGGCCCCGCCACGACCGTGCTCGTCGCCTTCCCCGGCCGCCTCGGGTCCACCGGGCGGCTCGCGCTCGCGCACGCCGGCGCCGACGTCGTCCTCGTCGCGCCCGACGGCGCCACCCTGGAGGACCTCGTGCCCGGGGTGCGCGCCGCCCAGGCTCCTCCCGACCTGCTCACGACCGGGGTCGTCCCGCCCCCGGGCTGCCTGCTGCCCGCCGCGCTCGCCGCCGGGCCGCTCGCCCTCGACGGCGCGGTCTACGAGGTCACCCCGCCCGCGCTCGGGTGCTACGCGACGGACGGGGTCGCGCCGGTGGCGGTCAGCGGCCGCACCGTCGTGGTCGGGTCGGCGACGCCGTTCACCAACGAGGCGCTCGACCGGGACGGCAACGCCGCGCTGACCATGACGCTGCTCGGCGCGCACCCGCGCGTGCTCTGGTACCTCCCCGAGCCCGGCGCCGACGGCGGGACGTCCCTGGTCGACCTCGTCCCGCGCGGCTGGCTGTGGGGCACGGTCGTGCTGCTGCTCGCCGGGGGCGTCGCCGCGCTGTGGCGGGGTCGGCGACTCGGTCCGGTGGTCGCCGAACGTCTCCCGGTGCGCGTGGCCGCCGCGGAGACGACGCGGGGCCGCGCCGCCCTCTACCGCCGGCTCGGGGCGCGCGGGCGGGCGGCGGCGATCCTGCGCGACGACGCCCGGCGCCGCCTCGCCGCCCGGCGCGGCCTCCCGCCGGACGCCCCCGCCGAGGCCCTCGCCCCCGTGGTCGGGAAGGATCTCCTGGACGGCCCCGACCCGACCGACGACGCCGCGCTGGTGCGGTTGGCCGACGACCTCGACGAGCTCCTGGGAGACGCAGCGCAGCGGAGCTCGACCCGACAGGACAGGAGGACCCCGTGACCCCCGACGAGGCCCGCGAGGCGCTGACCGCGCTGCGGGGCGAGGTGGCGAAGGTGGTGGTCGGGCACGACGCCGCCGTGACCGGGCTGGTCATCGCCCTGCTCTCCCGGCGGCACGTGCTGCTCGAGGGCGTGCCGGGCGTGGCGAAGACGCTGCTGGTCCGGGCGGTCGCCGCGGCCTGCTCGCTGGAGAACCGCCGGGTGCAGTTCACCCCCGATCTCATGCCCGGCGACGTCACCGGGTCCCTGGTCTACGACGCCGGCACCGCCGGGTTCGACTTCCGCCCCGGACCCGTCTTCACGAACCTCCTGCTCGCCGACGAGATCAACCGGACGCCGCCGAAGACGCAGGCGTCGCTGCTGGAGGCGATGGAGGAGTTCCAGGTCTCGGTCGACGGCACCCCGCGGCCGCTGCCCGACCCGTTCGTCGTCGCCGCCACGCAGAACCCCGTCGAGTACGAGGGCACCTACCCG
Organism: Actinomycetospora sp. CA-084318; assembly: GCF_050955885.1. NCBI lineage: Bacteria > Bacillati > Actinomycetota > Actinomycetes > Pseudonocardiales > Pseudonocardiaceae > Actinomycetospora > Actinomycetospora sp. CA-084318. The sequence goes on along the minus strand of NZ_CP192098.1, from coordinate 3,638,281 downwards.
CTGCCCGAGGCCCAGCTCGACCGGTTCCTCGTCAAGCTCGTGCTCGACCTCCCCGCGCGCGACGACGAGATCGCCGTTCTCGAACGGCACGCCGGCGGATTCGACCCCCGCGACCTCTCGATGGTCCGCCCGGTCGCCGGGGCCGAGCACCTGACGACGGCGCGGGCGGCGGTCGGGGCGGTCGCGGCCCGGCCCGAGGTGCTCGCCTACGTCGTCGACGTGTGCCGCGCGACGCGCAGCTCGCCGTCGGTCGCGCTCGGCGCCTCCCCGCGCGGCGCGACGGCGCTGCTCGTCGCCGCCCGCGCCTGGGCGTGGCTCTCCGGCCGCGACTACGTGACCCCCGACGACGTCAAGGCCTGGGCCCTCCCGGTCCTGCGCCACCGCCTCGCGCTGCGGCCCGAGGCGGAGCTGGAGGGCGTGACGGCGGACGGGGTGGTCACCGGCGTGCTCGACTCGGTGGCCGTGCCGCGCTGATGGCCGTCTCGGGGCGGCTGGCGCTCGCGGCGGTGGTCGGCGCGCTGCTCGTGGGCCTGCTGGTGCCCTCGGTCGCGGGGGTGCTCGGGATCGTCGCCGCGCTGCTCGTCGCGGTCGCGATCGACCTCGTGCGCGCCGGCTCGCCCTCCGCGCTGCGGCTGGAGCGGGCCGACGAGCTGGTGCAGGTGCGCCTCTCCGAGGAGGTCGGGAGCACGCTCGTCGTGGTCAATCCGTCCCGACGGCGGGTGGTGGGGGTCGTGCGCGACGCCTGGCCCCCGTCGTGCGCGGCCACCCCGGCATCGCGGCCGCTGGACGTGCCGGCGGGGGAGCGGCGGCGGGTGACGACGACGCTGCGGCCGACCCGGCGCGGCGAGCACGCGGCGGCCGTGGTGACGGTGCGGGCCTGGGGGCCCCTGGGGCTGGCGGCGCGGCAGCGCTCGCGGGCGGTGGGCGGCCGGGTGCGGGTGCTGCCCGAGTTCGCGTCGCGGCGCCACCTGCCGGCCCGGCTCGCCCGGCTGCGGGAGCTCGACGGGCGGCGGGCCGTGCAGGTCCGCGGCGCGGGCACCGAGTTCGACTCGCTGCGGGAGTACGTGCGCGGCGACGACGTGCGGTCGATCGACTGGCGGGCGTCGGCCCGGTCGACGGACCTGGTGGTCCGCACCTGGCGCCCGGAGCGCGACCGGCACGTGCTCGTCGTCCTCGACACGGGTCGGACGTCGGCGGGTCTCGTCGGCGCCACGCCCTTCTCGTCTCCGCGTGAGGGGAACCCTCACGATGTCGGGGCGGGCGGATCCTCCCCTCACGGAGCGGGCGCCGTCCCGCGGCTGGACGCGTCGTTGGACGCGGCGCTGTTGCTGGCGGCGCTGGCCGCCCGGGGCGGGGACCGGGTGGACCTGCTCGCGGTCGACCGCGCCGTCCGCGCCTCGGTGGTCGGCGCCCGGGACCCGCTCCCCGCGATGACCGCGGCTCTGTCCGGGGTGGAACCCGCGCTCGTCGAGACCGACATGCGCCTGCTCGCGGCGACGGTGCTGACGCGGGCGTCCCGGCGCTCACTGGTCGTGCTGTTCACCGGGCTGGACGACGCGGCCGTGGCGGAGGGGCTGGAGCCCGTGCTGGGTCCGCTGTTGCACCGGCACACCCTGCTGGTGGCCGGGGTGGCCGACCCGGCGGTGGCGTCCCTGGCGGCCGGGCGCGGGTCGGGGGAGGCCGTCTACGGTGCGGCGGCCGCCACGGTGGCGCAGGAGGAACGGCGGGCCGTGGTGGGGCGGCTGCAGCGTCGGGGGGTCGAGGTGGTGGACGCGCCGCCGGACGAGCTGGCGCCGGCCCTGGCCGACCGGTACCTGGCGCTGAAGGCGCGCGGGCGGTTGTAGCCCCCAGCCCCAGCCCCAGTGACAGCAGAGCGTCGTTGCTGTCACTGGACGCCAGGAGAGCCACATCGTCACGGCACCTCGGCGGCCGGTGCGGGGGCGCCGGCCGTCGATCACGACGTCGGTGGCGTCACGCCTACGCGGCGTCGAGCACGTCCGCGCGCGTCCGCAGCACCCGTCGTCCGTGCAGCACGTAGGCGACGAACAGCAGCCACACGAGCGCCCCGATCCCGATGCGCGCCCACGTCGGCAGCGGCGACGGCGTCACGAACGCCTCGACGACGCCGGACACCAGGAGCACGCCCACGAGACCGAGCGCGATGCCGACCGTGACCCGCGCCTGCCGCGCCAACGACCGCGCCCGGGTGAGCGGACCGGGGTCGATCCAGGACCAGCCCAGCTTCAGCCCCGCGCCGGCCGCGACGAAGACGGCCGTGAGCTCGAGCAGGCCGTGCGGGGTGATGAGCCCGAGGAACAGGTCGAGACGGCCGTTCGCGGCGAGGATGCCGCCGGAGATGCCGACGTTCACGACGTTCTGGAACAGCACCCACAGCACCGGCAGCACCAGCACCCCGGTGATCAGGCACGTGGCCGCGACCAGCGCGTTGTTCGTCCACACCCGGGCGGCGAACGAGGCGGCCGGGTTCGACGAGTAGTACGCCGCGAACTCCTCGTCGACCAGCCGCCGGGTCTCCTCGGGCGAGGCGATCGCGCCCGCGACGTCGGGGTTCAGCGCCACCCACGAGCCGACCAGCACCATCACGACCAGCGAGAGCAGCGCCGTCGGCACCCACCAGCGGGCGCTCGCCGCGAGCGCGGCGGGGAACTCCTCGACGACGAAGCGGCGCACCGTCCGCCAGCTCCACGGCGTCGTCCCGAGTACCGCCGAGCGGGCGCGGGCGACGAGCGAGGACAGCCGGGAGACCAGGGCCGGGTCGGGGGAGGAGGAGCGCACGACCGACAGGTGCGTCGCGGTGCGGCGGTACAGGTCGAGCGCCTCGTCGGCCTCGTCCGCGCTCCAGCGCCGCCGGCAGCGCAGCAGGACCTCGAGGCGGTCCCACTCCGCACGGTGGGCGTCGGTGTAGGCGTCGACGTCCACTCGCGGCCGTCCTCTCCCTGGCACCATGTCCGATCATGACCCCACCGGATCCCGGCGTCGTGATCGGCGAGGCGGTCGAACTCGATCTCGCCCCCGCCAAGCTACCGAGCCGCGCGCTCGCGTTCGCCCTGGATCTCGTGATCGTCGGCGCGCTGCTGGTCGCCGCGACGATCGGCGTCGTCGTGTCCGGCATCGAGGTCGACGTGGCCGCCGCGGCGACGATCGGGGTCGTCCTCGCCGTGCTGGCCTTCGTGGTGTGGCCGACCGCCTGGGAGACGCTCACCCGCGGCCGCACCCCCGGCAAGGCCGCGTTCGGACTGCGCGTGGTCTCCGACGACGGCGGCCCGATCCGCTTCCGGCAGGCCCTCGTCCGTGCCCTGGCCGGCCTGTTCGTCGACTTCGGGCTCCTGAGCGGGGTCGTCGCCATCGTCGTCTCGGCCTGCACCCGTCGCGGTCAGCGGGTCGGCGACCTGCTCGCCGGCACCATCGTCCTGCGCGACCGCGTCCCGCGCTCCACCCGGCACCCGACGCTGCCCACGCCCGACCCCGCCCTCGCCGGCTGGGCCTCGACGCTCCAGCTCGCCGCCCTGCCCGACGACCTCGCGCTCGCCGCCCGGCAGTTCCTCGCCCGCGCGGGCGACCTCGACCCGGAGGTCCGCCGCACGCTCGGCGAGCAGCTCGCGACGGACGTCGCGGCCCGGACCGCACCGGGACCGCCGTCGGGAACGGGTGCGGAGGCCTTCCTGACGGCGGTCCTGGCCGAGCGCCGACGTCGGGCGTCCTGACCGCTCAGTTCCGCAGCCGGACGCTCGAGGAGACGACCAGCACCGACGACAGCGCCATCGCGAGCCCGGCGATCAGCGGGCTGAGCAGGCCGAGGGCGGCCAGGGGGATCGCCGCGACGTTGTAGCCGAAGGCCCAGACGAGGTTCCGACGGATCGTCGTCGCCGTGCGCTTCGCGAGGTCCAGCGCATCCGGCACGGCCTGCAGGTCGTCGCGCACGAGGATCACGTCGGCCGCGTCGAGCGCCACGTCGGTGCCGGCCCCGACCGCGAGGCCCAGGTCCGCGGCGGCGAGTGCCGGGCCGTCGTTGACGCCGTCGCCGACCATGGCCACCCGCCGCCCGCCGGACCGCAGCGACGTCAGCGCCTCGACCTTGCCCTCGGGCAGCACGTCGGCGATCACCTCGTCGACACCCACCTGGGAGCCCACCGCGGTCGCGGCCTCGGTCCGGTCGCCGGAGAGCAGCACCGTGCGCAGGCCGGCGGCCCGGAGCCGGGCGATCGCGGGGGCGGCCGAGGGCTTCACCTCGTCGGCCAGCTCGAACACGGCCACCTCGACGCGGTCGAGGCTCATGACCACGAGGGTCGAGTCGACGGCGGGCGCGGGGGCCCACGACGGCAGGTCCGCCAGCGGCTTCCCGAGCCGCACCTCCGCACCGTCCACGACGCCGCGGGCACCGAGACCCGGCAGCGCCTCGAAGCCCTCCACGGCCGGGAGCGCGTCCACCTCGGCGCGGGCGCACGCCACGACCGCCCGGGCCACGGCGTGCTCCGACGCGTCCTCGACCGCGCCCGCCGCCGCCAGCACCCGTCGTCGCGAATCGGGCGACGCCAGGTGCACCGAGCGGACCGTCATCGCGCCCGTGGTCACCGTGCCGGTCTTGTCGAACACCACCGTGTCGACCACGCGCGAGGTCTCCAGCGCCTGGTGGCTCTTGAGGAAGATGCCCTCGCGCGCGCCGCGACCGGAGGCGACGAGCATGGCGGTGGGGGTGGCGAGCCCGAGGGCGCACGGGCAGGCGATCACCAGCACGGCGAGCGCGGCGGAGAAGACGTCGCCCGCGCTGCCGCCGACGGCCCACCAGCCCAGCGCCGTGAGCACCGAGAGCGTGATGACGATCGGCACGAACACCGACGAGATGCGGTCGACGAGCCGCTGCACCGACGCCTTCGACGCCTGCGCGGACTCGACCAGCCGGATCATCCCGGCGAGTTGCGTGGCGCCGCCGACGGCCGTCGCGGTGACGACGAGCCGGCCGGACACGGCCACGGTCCCGCCGGTCACGGCGTCACCCTCGGCGACCTCGACGGGCACGGTCTCGCCGGTGAGCATCGAGCGGTCCACGGCGGACGCGCCGGAGGAGACGGTGCCGTCGGTCGCGATCTTCTCGCCGGGCCGGACGACGAAGCGGGTCCCGACGGCGAGCGCGGCGGCCGGGATGCGCGCCTCGGTCCCGTCGGGCAGCAGCACGGCGACGTCGCGCGCGGCGAGGGCGGCCAGCGAGGCCAGTGCGTCGCCCGCCGAGCGCTTGGCCCGGGCCTCGACGTAGCGCCCGGCCAGCACGAACGTCGTCACCGCGGCCGCGACCTCGAGGTAGAGCGGGCCCACCGGGTCGAGGAAGACGCTCAGGGCACCCGCCGACGGGTCGGGGAGGTGGCCGGTGAGGATCGAGCCCAGCGACCACACGGTCGCCGCGATGATGCCGAGCGAGATGAGGGTGTCCATCGAGGACGCGCCGTGCCGGGCGTTGACGAACGCGGCCCGGTGCAGCGGCCAGGCCGACCACCCGACGACGGGTGCCGCCAGCGCCACGACGACCCACTCCCAGCCCGGGAACCGCGCCTCGGGGAGCACGGACAGGACCAGCGGCAGGTCGACCATCGGGATGAACAGCACGGCCGCCACGACGAGGCGCCGCCACAGGTCCCGCACGCGGTCGTCGCGCACCGCCTCGACGTCACCGCGTTCGTCGTCGGGAACCGAGAGCGGCGTGGCGCCGTAGCCGAGCTTCGCGACGACGTCGACGACGGTCGAGCGCTCGACGTCCGGACGCAGCGTCACGGTCGCCCGCTCCGTCGCGTAGTTGACCTGCGCGACGACGCCGTCGACCTTGTTGAGCCGGCGCTCGATCCGCGAGGCGCACGCGGCACAGGTCATGCCGGTGAGCAGGAAGTCCTCGCTCTGGTCCGCCCGGGGCGCGGCGACGGTCATGCTCCGATGGTGCGCCCCCCGCGCGGGTGCGCGCACACCGGGTGTCACCATCGTCGACGTGACCAGCACCGACGAGAGCACGCCGGAGGGTGTCACCGACGAGACCGCCGGCTCCGGCGCCGGTGCCACGGGTGCGGCGACGTTCGCGCTGGTCGTGGCCGCGATGGCGCTGGTCAGCGCCTGGACCGGGTGGGGCGGGATGGCGCTGGGGCTGGTCGCCCTGGTCGCCGCGGTCGTCGCCCTGATGCGGGTGCGCTCGGGCCGCGCGTCAGGTCGCGGTAAGCCCCTGGCCGCCCTCGGTGTGGCACTGATCGCGGTGGTGATCGGCACGGCGATCGAGTGGCCGACCATCGAGTCCGCCGTGACCTACCTGCACGCCTCGCAGGCCCGCACGCTCGACGAGTGCATGCGCCAGGCGATCAACGAGAAGGAACAGCACGTCTGCAAGTCCCAGCACCTCGACGAGTACCGGGCGCGGTTCCCCGGCCGCCTCGACCCGTGAGGCGCCTCGCGCCCGCCGGCGCCGCGGGGCTGGTGACGGTCCTCGTCGCCGCCCTGCTGCTCGGCCGCTCGGCCTACCCCGTGCTGGGGCTCGCCGACCCCGGTGAGCTCGTCCAGCTCGGGCTCCCGGTGCTCCGGGTCCTGACGGCGGGTGCGGCGGCCGTCGCGCTCGGCGCGCTGGTGCACGGGCTGGTGGTCGTGCCGGGCGCCGGCGGGCCGTCGGCGTCGGTACGCGCGGTGGCCTCCGGCGCCGCCTGGGCGTGGGCGGCGCTCGCGGCGGGGACGGCGGTGTTCACGGTCGCGGACGTCTCGGGCGGCTTCGTCGCGCCGGGTCCGGACCTGGTCGTGGGGATGGTCGTGCGCGCGGCCCCGGTGGGCTGGCTGGCCTGCGCGGTCGGCGCGGCGGTCGTCGCGGTGTGGGTGCGCGAGGCCAGGACGTGGTCGTCGATGCTCGGTGCCGGGGTGCTGGCCTGCGTGGCGTTGCTCGGCCCGGTGATGACCGGGCACGCGATCGACGGGGTCGGGAAGGACCTCGGGACGCCCGCCGTCGCGCTGCACGTGATCGCTGCGACCGTGTGGCTCGGGACCCTCGGCGCGCTGGTCGTCGCGCCGGTGTCCCCGTCCCGCAGCGGTGCGGTGTCGACGGTCTGCGCCGTACTGACGGTCGTGAGCGGGGTGCTCGCGTCGGCCGTCCTCGTCCCGTCATGGGGCGAGCTCGCGACCGCGTACGGCGTCCTGGTCCTGCTGACCGCGGCCGTGACGGTCGTCGTGCTCGGGGTCCTGGTGCGACGCCGGGTGACCGGCACGCGGGCCCTGGCGCTCACCGAACTGGTGCTGCTCGCCGTCGTGACGGGCCTGTCGGTGGCGATGACGCGCGCGGTGCCGCCGGTGCAGGCGCCGTTCCACACCACGCCCACCGAGGCGATGCTCGGCTTCGGCATCCCCGACCCGCCGACCCTCGCGCGCCTGCTCGGGGACTGGCGGCTCGACGTGTGGTTCGCGGTGCTGGCCGCGGTGCTCGTCGTGGTCTACGCGCGGTGGCTGCGCCGGGTCGTCCGGGCGAGCGCAGCGACGGGGGGAGGCCGGGCCTGGCCGCGGGGCCGGGCGGTGTCCTGGTTCGCCGGGTGCGCGCTGCTCGTGGTGGCCACGTCGTCCGGGGTCGGCCGGTACGCCGACGCCCTGTTCAGCGTGCACGTGGCCGAGCACATGCTGGTGAGCGTCGTCGTGCCGGTGCTGCTGGTGCTGGGCGGGCCGGTGTCGCTGGCGCGCCGTGCGCTGCCCGACGAGTGTGACGCCCGGGACCGCCTCGAGGCCGTGCTCGGCGCGCCGCTGCTGCGATTCCTGACCCACCCCGCCGTCGCCGCGGTCCTCATGGTCGGATCGCCGTTCGCGTTCTACCTGACGCCGCTGTTCTCGCTGCTCCAGCCGCTGGGCTGGCTCATGCCGGCGATCTCGGCGTGGTTCCTGATGGCGGGCTACCTGTTCTTCTGGGTGATCGTCGGGGTCGACCCGGCGCCCGGCCAGACCCTGCCGCACGTCGCGCGCCTGGCCGTGCTCATCGCCTCCATGCCGTTCCATGCCCTGTTCGGGGTGATCCTGCTGGCGGCGGACCGACCGGTGGCGCAGACCCCGTCGACCCTCGCCGCCGACGGCGGGGGCGGACAGGTGTTCGTCACCGACTTCTACTCACGCCTCCGGCTGCCGTGGGCGCCGGACCTGCTCGCCGACCAGCACCTCGCCGCCCTGCTCTCGTGGGGGATGGGCGACCTGCCGCTCGTGGGCGTGCTGGTGGTCCTGCTGGTGCAGTGGCAGCGGGCCGGCGCGGCCGAGGACCGGGCCGCTCGGGACCTGCTGGCCGCGCGCCGCTGATCCGGCGCCGCCCTCTTCCGAACGAACGGCACTCTCGCGCACATAGATGCTGCGAGAGTGCCGTTCGCTCGTGAATTCATCCCAAGCAGTGAGACGGTGTCTCGCCTGATGGGCACTCGTGAGGCATGCTGACGACCGTGACCACGGAGACGAGTGCCCCGGCCCGACCACGACGCCGCTGGGCGATCCTCGTGGTCGGCGTGCTCGCCCAGACCGCAGCCTCGTCGTTCGTCTACGGCATCCCGTTCCTGGTGCCGACCCTGCGCGACGAGCGCGGGCTGTCGCTGGCGCAGGTCGGCGTCGTCGTGGCGGCGCCGACGACGGGGCTGCTGCTCGCGCTCGTCGCCTGGGGCGTCGTCGTGGACCGCGTGGGGGAGCGGTTCCCGATGGCGATCGGGCTCGGGGTGGCGGGCGTGGTCGTCGGGGGCGTCGCCCTGGAGACACCGTCGTCCCTGGTCACGATCGTGCTGCTGCTCGGGGTCGGCGGGCTCGGGGCGGCGTCGGTGAACGCCGCGAGCGGTCGGCTGATCATGGGCTGGTTCAGCGCGGACGAACGCGGCGTCGCGATGGGGATCCGGCAGACCGCGCAGCCGCTCGGGGTCGCGCTCGCCGCCCTGGTGCTGCCGGTGCTGGCCACCACCCAGGGCCCGTTCGTCGCGCTGGGGTGGACGGGACTGGCCTGCCTGGTCGCGGCAGGCCTCGTCGTCGGGATCGCGCAGGACGCCCCGCGCCGTCCCCCGCAGCCGCACGAGCCCACCGGCAACCCGTACCGGACCCCGACCCTGTACCGGCTGCACGCGGCGTCGGCCCTGCTGGTGCTGCCCCAGTTCGCGATCTCGGCGTTCGCGCTGGAGTACCTGGTCCGCGAACAGGGCTGGTCGCCCGGCGTGGCCGGGGTGTTCGTCGCGGTCTCGCAGATCGTGGGCGCGGCGGGGCGGATCGCGACCGGCTGGTGGTCGGACCGGGTCGGGTCGCGCCTGCGGCCGATGCGCCGGCTCGCCGTCGGGTCGATGCTCGTGATGTTGGGGTTCGCCGCGGGGTCGGTCTGGGTGCCGGTGATCGCGGTGGCGGGACTCGCCGTCGGGGCGATCGTCACCGTGGCCGACAACGGCCTCGCCTTCGTGTCGACCGCCGAGATGGCCGGCCAGGCGTGGTCGGGCCGCGCGCTCGGCATCCAGAACACGACGCAGAACGTCGTCGCCTCGCTCGCGCCGCCCGTGCTGGGCGCGATCATCGGCGCGACCAGTTACGGAGTCGGGTTCACGGCCGCGGCCCTGGCCCCGCTGGCGGCGATCGCCGTGACGCCGGTCCGGGCCGAGCGGAGGTCATGACCCGTCCGGGCCCCACCCGCCGTCGCGCAGGGTCTCCGGGGTGAAGGCCGTCGGCTCGACGAGCACGAGCCAGTTGCCGGAGTTGTCCCGCATGACGGCCTCCACCCCGTACGGCCGCTCGGACGGCGGCTGGACGAACTCCACGCCGAGGTCGACGAGGCGGGCGTACTCGGCGCGGCAGTCGTCGGTCGTGAGACCGAAGCCGCCCATGCTGCCCGCGGCGAGCGCGCGGCGGACGGCGGCGGCCATGTCCTCGGTCAGCGGCGGGCCCGGGACCATCAGCGTCACCTCGAGCTCGGGCTGCGCGGGGTGCGTGACGGTCACCCAGCGGAAGCCCTCGCCCATCGTGACGTCGGTGCCCTCCACGAAGCCGAGGACCTCGCAGTAGAACGTCTTGGCGTCGTCCTGGTCGGTGACGTAGAGGGTGAACAGCGAGATGTTGGTGAGCACGGCGGTCATCCTCCCGCCGGGTCCGACCCCGACGGCTTCTCCGCGATTGCGCGGTCGGAGAGCCCGTGCATGAGGACGAAGCAGCCCGGGATGCGCGGCGCGCCGTCGGCCCAGCGCGCCTGGTACGCCGACGGACCGACCCCGACGAGGCGCCGGAACCGCGTCGAGAACGACCCGAGCGAGGCGTAGCCGACGAGCCAGCACACCTCGGTGACGGTCAGGTTGGTCGCCCGCAGCAGGTCCTGCGCCCGCTCGATCCGGCGCTCGGTGAGGTACGCGGCCGGGGTGCGGCCGTAGGTCCGGGCGAAGCAGCGCAGGAAGTGGTACTTCGACATCCCCGCCGTCCCGGCGAGGGAATCCAGGTCGAGTGGCTCGGCGTACTCGCGGTCGATCCGGTCGCGGGCGCGGCGCAGCCCGACCAGCAGGTCCTTCGCGACCACGACCTAGACCAGGAAGCGGAAGGCGGGCGACCCCGGCTCGAGCGCCTCGATCTGCAGCGGCGAGCGGGCCATCCGCTCCAGCAGCGGCTCGTAGTCCTCGCGGCGGCCGATCTCGACGCCGACGAGCGCCGGCCCCGACTCGCGGTTGTCGCGCTTGACGTACTCGAACCGCGTGACGTCGTCGTCGGGACCGAGCACCTCGTCGAGGAAGCGCCGCAGCGCCCCGGGCTCCTGCGGGAACTCGACGAGGAAGTAGTGCTTGAGGCCCTGGAAGCGCAGCGAGCGCTCGATCACCTCGGCGTAGCGCGACACGTCGTTGTTGCCGCCGGAGAGGATCACGACGACGGTCTCGCCCGGCACGAGGTCGAGCTCCGGACCGTCGGAGCGCACCGCCGCCCCGGCGAGCGCGCCCGCGGGCTCGGCGATGATCCCCTCGGTCTGGTAGAGCGCGAGCATCTCGGTGCAGACGAGGCCCTCGTCGACCGCGAGCAGTTGGGCGCCCGAGCGCCGGATCAGCGGGAACGTGACGGCGCCGGCCTTGCGCACCGCGGCGCCGTCGACGAAGCGGTCGAACCCGTCCTCGTCGAGCACGACGGGGCTGCCCGCGTGCAGGGCGGCCGCGACGTTGCGCGCCCCGGCCGGCTCGACGCCGATCACGCGGGTGCGCGGGTAGGTCGCGGCGAGCCAGGTGGCGGTGCCGGCCAGCAGGCCGCCGCCCCCGACCGGCACGACGACGACGTCGGGCGCGTGCCCGAGCTGCTCCACGACCTCCGCGATCACCGTGGCCTGCCCCGCGACGGTGCGGGAGTCGTCGAACGCGGGCACGAGCGTCGCACCGGTCTCGGTCGCGTACGCGGTCGCGGAGGCGGAGGCCTCGTCGTAGGTGTCGCCCTGCACGACGAGGTCGACCATGTCGCCGCCGAGGGCCGCGATCCGCTCGCGCTTCTGCCGCGGCGTGGTCGAGGGGATCACCACGCGTCCGCGGACGCCGTGCGTCCGGCAGGCGAAGGCGAAGCCCTGCGCGTGGTTGCCGGCGGACGCGCAGACCACGCCGGTGGCGCGGGCCTCGTCGTCGAGCTGGGAGATCAGGTTGTACGCGCCGCGCAGCTTGTACGACCGCCCGACCTGCAGGTCCTCCCGCTTGAACCAGACGTTCGTGCCGGAGTCGGCGGACAGGCGCGGGTTGTACTGCAGCGGGGTCAGCTCGGCGATGCCGGTGAGACGCTCCGCGGCCTCGAGTACCTGCTTCTCGAACGCGGTACCGCCCGTCATGGCCCTGCTCCTCCGTGCTGCTGATCCGAACGGCTCATCGTAGGTCGGTCGTTCCCGACGACGGGCCCTGGGGCTTCCCGGTCGGGTCACGCCGGGGCGACCTCCAGCAGCGGGTCGCCCGGAGCGACCTCGACGGCCGCCGGGGCCGAGACCCGCGACGGGTCGACGTCGAGGACGACGACGGGGCAGACCGCGGACAGCCCGCGGGCGCGGACGTCGTCGGGCGACCACCGCACGACGGGATCACCGGGGGAGACGACCTCGTCCTCCGCGCGCAGCACCTCGAACCCCTCGCCGCGCAGGCCGACCGTGTCGACACCCAGGTGCACCAGCACGCCGAGGCCGTCGTCGGTGACCATCGCGAACGCGTGCGGATGCACCTTGACCAGCGTCCCGGCGACCGGGGCGCACGCGTCGGCCGTGCCGGAGCCGGGCTCGATCGCCGTCCCCGGCCCCACCATGCCGCCCGCGAACACGACGTCGGGCACCGCCTCGAGGCCGACCACCGTGCCGGCCAGCGGAGCCTTGACGATCACCGGCCCGGTCAATTCCCCGTCGCTCCGCTCGCCTCGAGCAGGTCGTGCACGTCGTCGGCGATCACGTCCGCCTGCGGCCCGACGACCACCTGCACGACGGTGCCCTGCACCACCACGCCCGAGGCGCCGAGGGCCTTCAGCGCGGCCTGGTCGACGAGCGCGGGGTCCCGGACCTCGGTGCGCAGGCGGGTGATGCAGGCCTCGAGGTCGTCGATGTTCGCCGCACCGCCGAGACCGGCCACGATCGCCGCTGCGTCCATGCCCCGCACCCTTCCTCGACACCCGGTCGTTGCTGCGTGCAACGTCCGCCGCACGGTACTGGAGGTGGGGCCCGATGACCGCGAGCACGGAGACGTCGTCCCGAGGAGCCCGCGGGCTCGCCGGCCTGCAGCGGCTCGGCCGCAGCCTCATGCTGCCGATCGCCGCCCTGCCCGCGGCGGGTCTGCTGCAGCGGCTCGGGCAGGACGACCTGCTCGGCGGGGACGCCGCCCTGAAGACCGTGGCGACCGTGCTCACCGGGGCGGGGGGTGCGCTGTTCGACAACCTGCCGCTGATCTTCGCGGTGGGGATCGCGATCGGCTGGGCCCGGCGCTCCGACGGGTCCACGGCCCTGGCCGCGGTCGTCGGCTACCTCGTGCTCGCGGGCGTGTTCACCGCGCTGAGCCCGGTCCTGCTGCCCGGGCAGCTCGACTCGAAGGGCGAGCAGGCCACGATCGACTACGGGGTGCTCGGCGGCATCCTCGTCGGGCTCGTCGCCGCCGTGCTCTGGCAGCGCTACCACCGGATCAAGCTGCCGACCTACCTCGCCTTCTTCGGCGGGCGCCGCTTCGTCCCGATCGTCACCGCGCTCGCGTCGATGCTGCTCGCGGTCGTCCTGGCGCTCCTGTTCCCGCTGTTCAACGCCGGACTCACGGCGCTGGGCAACGCGGTCGCGGCGAACGCGGTGGTCGGCGGCGGGATCTTCGGGGCGGCCAACCGGCTGCTCATCCCGCTGGGCCTGCACCACATCCTGAACTCGGTCGTCTGGTTCGTGCTCGGCGACTACAACGGCGCCCACGGCGACATCGCGCGCTTCTTCGCGGGCGACCCGACGGCCGGGACGTTCATGACCGGCTTCTTCCCGATCATGATGTTCGCCCTCCCGGCCGCCGCCCTGGCGATCTGGCACGAGGCGCGCCCGGAGCAGCGCACGGTCGTCGGCGGGATCATGGCCTCGGTCGCGCTGACGTCGTTCCTCACCGGGATCACCGAGCCGCTGGAGTACGCCTTCGTCTACGTGGCCTGGCCGCTGTACGTGGTGCACGCGGTCCTCACGGGCACCTCGCTCGCCCTGTGCAACGCCCTCGGCATCCACGACGGGTTCACCTTCTCCGCGGGCGCCATCGACTACGTCATCAACTTCGGGCAGGCCACGCGTCCGCTGTGGCTGATCCCGATCGGGCTCGGCTACGCGGTCGTCTACTACGTCGTGTTCCGGGTGGTGATCCGGCGCTTCGACCTGCGCACGCCCGGGCGGGAGCAGGACGGGGAGACGTCGGTGAGCGCGGACCCGACGCGCGACCCGTCGTCGGGATAGCTGTCGGGGGGTCCGATTATCGTGGGCGGCGATCACGTCGGAGACCCACGAGAGGACGCAGGACAGCGATGACCGAGACGATCGAGTTCCAGGCCGAGGCCCGTCAGCTGCTGCAGCTGATGATCCACTCGATCTACTCCGACAAGGACGTGTTCCTCCGCGAGTTGATCTCCAACGCCTCGGACGCGCTGGACAAGCTGCGGATGGAGTCCTACCGGGACAAGGACCTCGGGGTCGACACGTCCGACCTGCACGTCGAGCTGCGCACCGACGCCGACGCCCGGACGCTGACGATCACCGACAACGGGATCGGCATGAGCCGCGACGACGTCGTGAACCTGATCGGCACCATCGCGCGCTCGGGCACCGCGGAGACGCTGTCGAAGCTGCGGGAGGCGCAGGCGTCGGGCAGCGAGGAGGCCACCGCCGAGCTCATCGGGCAGTTCGGCATCGGCTTCTACTCGAGCTTCATGGTGGCCGACCGGGTGGAGATGACCACCCGGCGGGCGGGCACCGACGGCGGCGTGCACTGGGAGTCGGCGGGGGAGGGCACCTACGAGCTCTCCGAGGTCGCCGACGCCCCGCAGGGCACGAGCATCACCGTGCACCTGAAGGCCGAGGACGCCGAGGACAACCTGCACGACTACGCCGACCCGTCGGTCGTGCGGCGCATCGTGAAGCGCTACTCGGACTTCATCACGTGGCCGATCCTGCTGAACCCCAGCGGTGTCGCCGACACGGTCGTCGAGGGCGCGGAGGACGACGAGTCCACGCCCGACACCTCGAACGAACCGATCAACTCGCGCAAGGCCCTGTGGGCACGCCCGCGCTCCGAGGTGAGCGACGAGGAGTACGCCGAGTTCTACCGCCACGTCTCGCACGACTGGCAGGAGCCGCTGGAGACGATGCGGTTCACCGGCGAGGGCACCTTCGAGTACCAGGCGCTGCTGTTCCTGCCGGGCCACGCGCCGATGGACCTCTACTACCGCGACGCCAAGCGCGGGGTGCAGCTCTACGTCAAGCGCGTCTTCGTCATGGAGGACTGCGAGGCGCTGGTCCCCGAGTACCTGCGGTTCGTCAAGGGCGTCGTCGACGCGCAGGACCTCTCGCTCAACGTCTCGCGCGAGATCCTCCAGCAGGACCGCCAGATCCAGCTGATCCGCAAGCGACTCGTGAAGCGGGTGCTGCAGACGATCACGGGCCTGCGCAGCGAGAACGCCGAGAAGTACGAGACGTTCTGGCGCGAGTGCGGGCGGGCGCTCAAGGAGGGCCTGCTCTCGGACCAGGACAACACCCAGGCGATCCTCGAGGCGTCCAGCTTCGCCTCGACGCACGACCCGGAGCAGCTCACCACGCTCGCCGACTACGTGGCGCGGATGCCGGAGGGGCAGGAGTCAATCTACTACGTGACGGGTGAGTCCCGGGCGAGCGTGGAGAACTCCCCGCACATCGAGGCGTTCCGCGCCAAGGGCTACGAGGTCCTGCTGCTGACCGACCAGGTCGACGAGGTGTGGGTCGGGATGGTGCCGTCCTACGGCACCGGCGAGGACGCGAAGCCGTTCGCCTCGATCGCGCAGGGCGACGTCGACCTGTCCGACGACGCCGAGAAGCCGGAGGGCTTCGACGACCTGCTCGGCTGGATGACGACGACGCTCGCCGACGACGTCTCCGAGGTCCGGCTCTCCACGCGCCTGACGACGAGCCCGGCGTGCCTGGTCGGCGAGGTGGGCGGGCTCCCGCCGCAGCTGGAGCAGATGATGCGCTCGATGGGCCAGGAGGTCCCGGTGCAGAAGCGGGCCCTGGAGCTCAACCCGAAGCACCCGCTGGTGGAGAACCTCAAGGCCGCGCACGAGGCCCGGCCGGAGGACGCCGGCGTGGCCGACACCGCGTCGCTGCTCTACGACATGGCCCTGCTCGCCGAGGGCGGGGAGCTCAAGGAGCCGTCGGCGTTCGTCGGGAAGCTCGCGCAGCGACTCGCCGCCACACTGCCGACGGAATAGGGGCCGCGGCCCGCGAGTTGGTCGTTGAACATGCAACGACCTGGGAGGTAGAGCCGTGCACATCGGCGTCGACAGCTTCGTCGCGAAGGTCACCGATCCCGACACGGGACACGTGGTCGGGCCGGTCGAGCGGTTCGGGCACCTGCTGGAGGAGATCGAGACCGCCGACCGGGCGGGCCTGTACTCCTACGGGATCGGGGAGCACCACCGCAGCGAGTACTACGACGCCGCGCCGGCGGTGATCCTCGCGGCGGCCGCGGCGCGCACCGAGCAGATCCGGATGCGCTCGGCGGTCACGGTGCTCTCCGCCGCCGACCCGGTACGGGTGTGGCAGGAGTACGCCACGGTCGACCTGATCTCGGGCGGCCGGGTGGAGCTCGTCGTCGGGCGGGGGTCGTTCACCGAGGCGTTCCCGCTGTTCGGGCTCGCCTTCTCCGACTACGACGAGCTCTTCACCTCGAAGCTCGACCTGCTGCTGAAGATCCGCGACAACGAGCGGGTCACCTGGTCCGGCCCGCACCGGCCGGCCCTGAACGACCAGCCGGTGTTCCCGCGTCCCGCGCAGGACCCGTTCCCGATCTGGGTCGGCGTGGGCGGGTCGCCGGAGTCGTTCTACCGGGCCGGGGCGCTCGGGCTGCCGCTGATGGTGGCGATCATCGGCGGGGCACCCGCGCAGTTCGCGCCGCTGATCGACCTCTACCGGCGCGCCGGGGCCGAGGCCGGGCATTCGCCGGAGCAGCTCAAGGTCGGACTGCACGTGTTCGGGTTCCTCGGCGACGACGTCGCCCAGGCCACCAACGCGTTCTACCCGGGTTGGGAGGCGATGTTCACGACGATCGCCCGCGAGCGCGGGGGCATGCCGCCGTCGCGTCGGCAGTTCGACGCGACCCGGGGGCCGGACGGGGCGTACTTCATCGGCGACCCGGACATGATCGTCGAGAAGGCGACCCGCGTGGCCGACCAGCTCGGCGGGGTCGACCGCATCAACCTGCAGATGACGAACCCGCGCCTGCGCCACGCGGACCTGCTGCACTCCATCGAGCTGCTGGGGGAGGCCGCGCCGAAGCTCGCCGACGTGTGAGCGGAACCGTGCGAGGCGTACGAGCTCGTCGCCGAGCACCGGGGGAGCGCCTCCCTCCAGCTCGGCGTCACGCTCGACCTCGACGCGCTCGGCTGACCCGGGTCCGCTGGGCCGCGCTGCCCGCGAGAGTGACATGAGACATCCGCGGCGGCCCGGGGACCTGCCTCATGGACACCTCGCAGCGGGGGACGGCCGCACCCGGCCGCGCTGCTGCCGCTTGCACGAACGAAGGGCCCCTCCGGTCGAGTGGATCGACCGGAGGGGCCCCTCGCTCAGCTGGGCTCAGACCAGCTCGTCCTCCCGCTCCGGCTCAGCGGCCGGCCGACGCCGCCGCAGCACCAGCGGCAGCACGAACAGCAGCGCGATCACCACGTACACGGTGATCGACAGCGGCGTGGAGACCAGCGTCGTCACGTCACCGTCGGCGATCTGCAGCGCCCGGCGCAGCTGGAGCTCCGCGTCGGGACCGAGGATCACCCCGATGATCGCGGGCAGCACCGGCAGACCGAAGCGGCGCATCAGGAACCCGATCCCGCCGATCACGAGCAGGACGACCAGGTCCACCGGCGACCCGGACACCGCGTAGGCACCGACGCAGGCGAAGAACAGGATGCCGGCGTACAGGTAGGGCCGCGGGACGCGGAGCAGCTTCGCCCACATCGGCGCCAGCGGCAGGTTCAGCGCCAGCAGCAGGACGAGGCCGATGAACAGGCTGGCGATGAGCGTCCACACCAGCGCCGGCTCCCGCTCGAAGAGCAGCGGACCGGGCTGGATGCCGAACTGCTGGAACGCCGCGAGCATGATCGCCGCGATGGCGGTCGTCGGGAGCCCGAGGGTCAGCATCGTCGCGAGCGTGCCCGCCGAGGACGCCGAGGCGGCCGACTCCGGCGCGGCCAGGCCCTCGATGGCGCCCTTGCCGAAGTTCTTCCGGTTCTTCGAGAGCCGGCGCTCGGTCACGTAGGCCATGAAGGTCGACATCTCCGCGCCACCGGCCGGGATGGAGCCGAAGGTGAAGCCGATGAACGGGCCGCGCAGCCACGGCCTCCAGGCTCGGCGGACGTCGTCCCGGGACAGCCACGGCCGTCCGACCGGGATGACCTCCTGCGGCTTGCGGCGCAGGTGCGCGGCCACCCAGAGGGCCTCGCCGACCGCGAAGAGGCCGACGGCCACGATGACGACGTCGATGCCGTCGGCGAGCTGCGGGACCCCGAAGGTCATGCGGGGCTGGCCGGAGATCGGGTCGAGCCCGACGAGGCCGATCGTCAGGCCGAGCACGAGCGCCGCGAAGCCACGGACGCGGGAGGCGCCGAGGACGCCGGTCACGGCGACGAAGGCGAGGACCATGATCGCGAAGTAGTCGGGCGCGCCGATGTCGACGGCCACCGAGGCGATCAGCGGGGCGACGAGCACGAGCCCCGCCACGCCGACCATGCCGCCGATGAAGTGCCCGATCGCGGCCGTGGCGAGCGCCTGGGCGCCGCGTCCCTGTTTGGCCATCGGGTTGCCCTCGACCGCCGCCATCACCGACGCGCTCTCACCCGGCGTGTTGAGCAGGATTGACGTGGTCGACCCGCCGAACATCGCGCCGAAGTAGATGCCGGCGAACATGATGAAGGCGCCGGTCGGCTCGAAGGCGTAGGTGACGGGCAGCAGCAGGGCGACCGCCATCGCGGGCCCGATGCCGGGCAGGACCCCGGTCGCCGTGCCGAGCAGCACGCCTATCGCGGCGAAGAGCAGGTGGGTCGGGGTCAGCGCGTTGGCGAACCCGTCGAGCAGGCCGAAGTCGCTCATCCGAACACCCCCATCAGCGGACCGCCGGGCAGGTCGACGCCGAGCAGGCCGTCGAACACCGCCCAGGTGACGAGCGAGACGGTCGCGGCGACCGCCAGGTCGATCTCGAGCCGCCGGGAGCCCAGGGCGTACGCCGCCCCGGCGAACAGGACGGTGCCGGCGATCGGCCAGCCGAGTACCGGGATCAGCGCCGCGGTGGCGATGAGCACCCCGACGAGCATCCCGACGGTGCGCAGGTCCATCGGCGTGTCCAGGTCGACGTCCTCGCCGGCCTCGGCCTCACCGTGGCCGCCGCGCAGGACGTCGAGGGTCAGCAGCGCGGCCAGCACCAGCAGCGCCGCGCTCAGCACGAGCGGGACGACGCCCGGTCCGATCGGGTCGGAGTCCGATCCGGCGGTCAGCGTCCCCTCGGCCACCGTGTCGACGGCGACGAGGACGCCGACGGCCCCGAGCAGGGCCGCGACCCCCAGTTCCGCGTGCTCGGACCACCAGCTCCGGGTGGTCTCCCCGGTCCCCGTCGTCATGCCAACCCCAGTTCCCGCAGGACCCCTGCGACCCGCTCGTCCTCCGCTGCGAGGAACGCCCCGAAGGCGTCCCCGGGCAGGTAGGCGTCCTGCCAGTCGTTGCGTTCCAGCACCTCGCGCCACTCCGGGCTGTCATGCAGCGCACCGGCGGCGGCCACGAGCTCGGCGCGCTGCTCGGCCGACAGGTCCGGCGGGGCGACGAGGCCGCGCCAGTTGGTGAACTCGACGTCGACGCCCGCCTCACGCAGCGTCGGCGCGTCCACCCCGGGCACCCGCTCGCCTGCGGTCACCGCGAGGACCCGCAGGTCGCCGGACGCGACCTGGTCGGCGAACTCGCCGAGCCCGCTCACCCCGAGCCCGACCTTGCCTCCGAGGACGGCCGCGAGCAGGTCGCCGCCGCCGTCGTAGGGCACGTAGTTGACGGCCTTCGGGTCGATCCCCGCCGCCTTCGCCGTGAGCATCGGGGCGAGGTGGTCCGGGCCGCCGGGCGAGGAGCCGCCGCCGACGGGCAGCGCCGCGGGGTTCGCGCGCCAGTCGTCGAGCAGCTGGTCCAGGTCGCGGAAGGGCGAGTCCGCCGGGACGACCAGGATCTCGGTCTCCTCGGTCAACCGGGCGATCGGCGTGGTCTGCCGCAGCGTCACCGGGGAGTCGTTGGAGTAGACGCTCCCGACGACGCCGAGGCCCATGGACATGATCGTGCGGTCGTCACCGGCGTCGTTGACCAGCCGGCGCAGGCCGACGGTGCCGCCCGCCCCCGGCAGGTTGAACACCTCGACCGCTCCGGACAGCCCGGCGTCCTCCATCGCCCGCGCCGCGGCACGGGCGGTGACGTCGTAGCCGCCGCCCGGGCTGTTCGGCACCATCAGCTGCAGCCCCTTGAGCTGCGTGCCGTCCCCGCCGCCGGAGAGCGCGCCGACGGCCGGCGGCACCAGCAGCAGCGCCGCGACGACGGCGACGAGCACCACGACGGCCCTCGGGCGCCGGGCGGGCGGTGTCTCGGGTGGCGAGGCGGTCGACGGGGGACCGGTGGTCGTGGAGGTCACGGGGGCTCCTGGGGCGCGGCTGTGAGCTGGATCGCTCGACAGGGTGCGGCGCCGCTCACCTCCGACGACAGCATCCGGGCGTAGCGGACGTTGTGTTCGTTGTGGTCGCGCGGTGCGGCCGGTGTGATCAGATGGCCCCATGGACCCCACGCGGCTCCCGCCCGGCTTCGCCGACCAACTGGCCGACTACCGCTCCCGCGCGGCCTCCCCGGCCACGCCGAAGGTGGCGGCGTCGACGATCCTGCTGCGCACCGGGGCCGCCGGCCCCGAGGTGTTCCTGCTGCGTCGCCGCACGCAGATGGCGTTCGCGGGCGGGATGGTCGTCTTCCCGGGAGGCGGGGTCGACCCGCGCGACGCGGCCGACGACATCGGCTGGGCCGGGCCCGCCCCGGAGGTCTGGGCGGAGCGGCTCGGACTCGGCGTCGACGAGGCCCGCGCGGTGGTGTGCGCCGCGGTGCGGGAGACGTTCGAGGAGTCCGGGGTGCTGCTCGCCGGTCCCGACGACGGGTCGGTGGTCCCGTCCACGTCGGGGGAGGAGTGGGCGGAGGCCCGCCGGGCGCTCGAGGCCCGCGAGATCGCGTTCTCGCAGCTGCTGCGCGACCGTGGGCTGGTCCTGCGCACCGACCTGCTGCGCGCGTGGACGTGCTGGATCACCCCGGAGTTCGAGCCGCGCCGCTATCGCACGTTCTTCTTCGTGACGGCGAGCCCCGCGGGCCAGGAGGCCGCGGGCGTCTCCACCGAGTCCGACGCCGCCGCGTGGCTGGGCGTCGACGAGGCGATCGCCGCGGCGGGGGAGACCGTGATGATGCTGCCGCCGCAGTACTGCACGTTCCTCGAGCTCGCCCAGTACGGCACCGTCGCGCAGATCCTCGCGGCCGCCGACCGCCCGATCCCGGAGCCGGTCATGCCGGGCCTGGAACCGGACGGGTCGGCGCTGACGCTGCCGGAGCGGTACGCCGAGCTGAACGCGGCTACAGCTCCCCGGTGAGGAACTGGGCCCGGCCGTGTCCGAACGACCAGTCCTCGGGCTCGTTGCGCACGAGCGAGACGATCAGGTCGGTCGGGCGCACCAGGCGAGCAGGACCTCCTGCACGGTGTCGGCGAGGCGGCGGACCTCCTCCGGCGAGCGGCCGCGGACGAGGTCGATCCTGACGAGGGGCGTGCCGCCCGAGTGCCCGCACGCGTCGTCGGGAAAGCACCCCTCACCACGTGACGGGCAACGCCTCAAGCCCGTGGATGAGGTTCTCGTGCCGGAACGCGACCGCGTCCCCGGCGAGGGTCAGGTGCGGGAACCGGCGCAGCAGCGCGCGGAACGCGATGGCCAGCTCGATCCGCGCGAGCGGGGCGCCGAGGCAGTGGTGGATGCCGTGGCCGAAGGCCACGTGCGGCACCGGGTCCCGCGTGACGTCGAGGTGGTCGAGACCCTCGGCGAGCGCCGGGTCGCGGTTCGCGGCGCACAGCGAGGCGGTGACGACGGTCCCGGCCGGGAACGCGTGGCTCCCCACCGTCACGTCGGCCGTGGCGACGCGCGGGAAGCCCGCCGAGACCGGCGAGACGTGGCGGAGCATCTCCTCGACGACCCGGGACAGGGCGGCGTCGTCGTCGAGCGACGCGCGGACGGCCGCCATCTGCTCCGGGTCGCGCAGCAGCTCGTAGGTGCCCAGGGCGATGACGTTGGACGTGGTCTCGTGGCCCGCCACCAGCAGGAGGTTCGCGAGTCCCGCGATCTCGTCGTCGTCGATGCCGCCCTCGGCCGCCGACCGGTCGCCGTGCTCGCGCACGAGCAGGCCCAGGAGGTCGTCGCCGGGGTCGCGGCGGGCGCGTTCGACCAGGCCCGCCATGTAGGCGCGGGACTCCACGATCACCTCGCGCCGCCGCGCGAACGGCAGGTCGGAGCGGAGGGTGAGCGCCGCCCGCTCCTGGAAGCCGTCGCGGTCGGCGTAGGGGACCCCGAGCAGCTCGCAGATCACGAGCGACGGCACGGGGAGGGCGAAGTCGGCGACGAGGTCGCCGGGCGACCCGGCCTTCTCCATCGCGTCGAGCGCGTCGTCGACGATCGCGACGACGCGCGGCTCGAGCGCCTTCATCGCCCGCACCGTGAACCGCCCGGTGAGCATCCGCCGCAGCCGGGTGTGGTGCGGCGGGTCGAGGGCGAGCAGCATGCCGGCGCGCCGACGCTCCATCTCCGCGGCGTCGACCTCCCCGGGCGGCAGCGGCAGCCCCTCGAACCCGAACGCCGGGTCGCCGTGCACGGCCCGCGCGTCGGCGTAGCCCGTCACGAGCGTCGCGGCGTGCCCGACGAGCGTGGTCACCGGGCACGTGCCGTCCGTCTCGCGGAGGGCCGTGACCCGCGGGTCGGGGTCCAGACCGTCCCGACGCAGTCCGAGCCGCGGTGCACGCTCCGTCGCCTGATCGATGCCCATGGCAACGACCTTGCCGCACGATCCGGTGTCACGGAAGTGGTACGGACCTGCTCGGTCGTCAGCCGCCCGCGAGAAGTCGGCCATAGGCCGCGACGGCCTCGTCGATCCGGGCCACCGAGCAGGTCTCGTCGACCACGTGCGCCATCTCCGGGTCGCCGGGGCCGCAGATGATCGTGGCGGCCCCGCCGAGGGCACCGGCGAGCACCGCGGCGTCGGTGAAGTAGGTGGCGTACCCGGGCTCCACGTCGCCCGCGTCGTCCGTGAGGAGCCGGCAGGCCCGGGCGGCCGAGGCCGGATCGGTGTCGACGACGGGCAGGTCGACGAGCCGCTCGATGGTCACGGCGTCACCGACCAGGCCGGCGACGGTCGCCTCCACGCCGTCCGCGGTGGCGCCGGGGACCAGCCGCAGGTCGACGGTGAGCTCGGCGTGGTCGGGGACCAGGTTCGGCTGCACGCCCGCCCGGAAGGTGCCGAGGTTCGCGGTCATCGGGCCGTGGGTGGCGCTGGTCGGCCAGCCGTCGTGCTCGTGCACCGCGAGGGCCGCGCGGGCGAGGTCGACCAGCGCGTTGTGGCCGAGCTCGGGACGCGACCCGTGGGCGGACACGCCGCGGGCGACCAGGCGCAACCACAGCGCGCCCTTGTGCCCGAGGACGGGCCGGTTGCCGGTCATCTCGCCCACCACGAGCAGCGGGGACGGGGCGACGAGGGCCGGGTCGAGCGCCTGCGCGCCGAGGCAGCCGGTCTCCTCGCCGAAGGTGAACACCAGCTGGAGCCCGCCGCCGCCGGCCCGGACGTGGGCGTCCGCCGCCACCACCATCGCCGCGACCCCGCCCAGCATGTCGCTCGACCCACGCCCGCGCAGCCGGCCCTCGACGACGTCGCCGGCGAGCGGGTCGAACGACCAGGCGTCGTCCTCGGCGAGGACGGTGTCGAGGTGTCCGCTCAGCGTGACCGCGACGGGACGGCCGGTGTCCGCGACGTCGGGCGTGCGCGCGACGAGGTTCGCGCGGCCCGGCACCGGCTCGTCGAGCTCGACGTGGAGTCCGGCGTCGGTGAGCCGGTCGGCGAGGAGATCGGCGGCCACCCGCTCGCCGCCGCCGCGGGTATCGAGCCGGACGAGCCCGCGGGCGAGGTCGAGGGCATCCATCACCGCCCCCGGAACTCCGCGGTGCGCTTCTCCAGGAACGCGGCGCGGCCCTCGGCGAAGTCCTCGGTCTCGAACATCCCGACCTGCGTGACCTCCTCGAGGTGCAGCGTCTCGGCGAGGGTCGCGGGCGGGTTCGCGAGGATGCGCTTGGTGGCCGCCAGAGCGAGCGGGGCGGCCGCGGCCAGCTCGTGGGCGCGCTCCACCGCGACGGCGAGCGCCGACCCGTCGTCGACCAGTTCGTCGACGAGGCCGAGCCGCTCCGCCTCCGGCGCGTCGATCAGGTTCCCGCGCAGCAGGAGCCGCCGCGCGGGACCGGCCCCGACCTTGCGCGGCAGGGTCCAGAACAGCCCGGAGTCGGCGACCAGCCCGATCCGGCCGAAGATCGCGCCGTACCGCGAACCCCGGGCGGCGACGACGTAGTCGCACGCCGCCACCACCGACGTCCCGGCGCCGACGGCCGCGCCCTCCACGGCCGCCACCACCGGGAGCGGACCCTCGACGAGCAGCGAGATCACGTCGGCGACGAGGTGCAGCCGGTCCCGGGCGTCCGCGCGGTCGCCCTGCGGCATCGAGGAGATGTCGCCGCCGGAGCTGAAGTGCTTCCCGGCGCCGGTGATCACGAGCGCCCGGCAGCCGTCGTCGGCGTGGGCGGCCTCCAGCGCGGCGCGCAGCTCGCGGCGCAGGGGCACGGTGAGGGCGTTGCGACGCTCGGGGACGTCGAGGGTGAAGACCCGCACCGACCCGTCGTCGTGAACCTGGAGGGGACCGTCGCTCATCGTCCGAGTCTGTCCTGCTCGGCGCGCCACTCGGCGAGCGACGTGCCGAACCTCTCCAGGACGGCCCGCCTGAGATCCTCGTCCTCGCGGGGGACGGGCTCGAGGAAGACCTGGTCGAGGTCGGTGAAGCGCTCCCGCAGCTCGTCGTCGAGCCGGACGCAGGCGCGCTCGAGGTCGCCGACGCTCAGCTCGTCGTCGAAGTCCACGCGGGCGCAGAGCAGCACGCTGTCGGTGCCGGTGAGCATGGTCTGCAGGTCGACGACCGCGGTGACCTCCGGGGCGGCGTCGAGGTGGTCGTAGATGGCGCGGGTGACGCGCGGCTCGGCGGCGCGACCGATGAGCAGGTTCTTGTTGGTGCGCCCGAGGATGACGGCGACGACCGCGAGCAGCAGACCGATCATGATCGAGGCGATGCCGTCGGAGATCGAGGAGCCGGTCTCCTGGTGGAGCACGACGCCCACGGCGGCGAAGAGCAGCCCGAGCAGCGCGGCGGTGTCCTCGAACAGCACGCTCTTGACCGTCGGGTCGTCGGACAGGCGCAGGTAGCGGGCGAGCGAGAGCTTGAGTTCCTTCCGCTCCCGCAGGCACTGCCGCAGCGCCTGCTGCCAGGACACGCCCTCGATGACCGCCGACAGGCCGAGCACGGTGTAGGCGACCCAGGCGTACTGCTCCTCGGCCGGGTCGGGGGCGTTCTCGACGATCGTGACGATGCCCTCGTACACCGAGTAGGTCGCCCCGACGACGAAGACCGAGACCGAGGCGATCAGCGCCCAGAAGAAGCGTTCCTTGCCGTAGCCGAAGGGGTGCGCCCGGTCGGCCTGCTTGCCCGAGCGACGCAGCGCGGTGAACAGCAGGACCTCGGTGACGCAGTCCGCCGCCGAGTGCGCGGCCTCCGCGAGCATCGCCGACGACCCGGTGAGCAGGCCCGCCACGAGCTTGAGCACGCCCACCGCGGCGTTCGCGGCGAGGGCGAGGACCACGGACAGGGTGCTCTGTCCCGACGACGAGTCCTCGGCGTCACGCCCCTCGTCGGTCGGGTCCGGGGGCGGCACGAGTGCCGAGGGCACGTCGTTCCTCGCGGTCATGGGGGAGCTTCCTTCCTGAGGCGAACCGATCGGGCACTACCCGCTTCACGGCCACCTCACCCGTCTTGTCGCAACCCAGAAGTTGCTATACCTTGAGGTGCAACCACGGAGTTGCCACCGGAGGCCGACATGGGGTTCCCCGACCGCATCGAGCGCACGATCGAGCTCGCCCACCCCGTCGAGCGCGTGTGGGCGGCGATCAGCACCGCCGAGGGGCTGGCGGCGTGGTTCGGCGACCGCGCGGAGATCGACCTGCGCCCCGGCGGGCACGCGCGGCTGGAGTGGACCGCGGTCGACGCGCAGGCCGAGCTGCGGATCGAGCACGTGGACGCGCCGCACGTCCTGGCGTGGACGTGGCGGATCGAGGGTCTCCCGCCGGACGACCTGCGCCGCACCCTCGTCGAGTTCACCCTCGTCCCGACCCCCACCGGGACCCGCCTCACCGTGGTCGAGTCGGGGTTCGCCCAGCTCGGCCCCGAGGAGCACGCCGCGGCACACGGGGGCAATGTCGAGGGCTGGCGCCGCGAGCTGGGCGAACTCGTCACGTACCTCGATGCCCGCTGACCAGGAGCGCGTGGCCGAGCAGGTCTTCGTCGCCCTCGCCGACCCCACCCGCCGCGCGCTGCTGGCCGACCTCGCCACCCACGGCCCGTCGACCGCCACCGACCTCGCCGCCCGCCTGCCGATCACCCGCCAGGCGATCACCAAGCACCTCGACCGGCTCGCCGACGCCGGGCTCGTCACGGCCGAGCCGGGGGAGCGGCGGCGCATCCGCCACCGGCTGCGCTCCGCGCCCATGCGCGTCGCCCAGCGCTACCTCGCCGCGCTCGCCCGCGACTGGGACGGCCCCCTCGCCGCCCTCGCCGACCACCTGGAGGAGACATGACCACCGCCCTGCCCCCCGTCGTCGACGCCGCCACCTGGACCCGGGAGCGCGCGGCGCTGCTCGCCGCGGAGAAGGAGCTGACGCGGGCGCGCGACGCCGTCGCCGCCCGCCGTCGCCGGCTGCCGATGACCCCGGCGACGAACCACGTGTTCGCGACGACGCGAGGGCCCCGGTCGCTGCGCGACCTGTTCGGCGAGCACCGGACCCTCGTCGTCTACCAGTTCATGGACCACGGGTCGGAGCGCTACTGCGGCGGCTGCACGTGGTTCGCCGAGAACGTGCCCGCGGGCGCGCCGCGCCTGCTCGCCGCCAACGACGTCGCGTGGGCCCACGTGTCCGACCTGCCGCTCGAGCGCCTCACCACCTACTGGGACGCCCGGGGCTGGACGATGCCCTACGCCTCGTCACGCGGGACGACCTTCGCCGCGGAGACCGGGTCGTGGCTGACCGTGTTCGTGCGCGACGACGACGCCGTGTACCGGACCTGGGGGACCTCCGGCCGGGGCCTCGAGGACCTCACCTTCGTCACGTCGCTGCTCGACCTCACTCCGCACGGTCGCCGTGAGGACTGGGAGGACTCGCCGTCGGGCCGGCCGCAGGGTCCGGTGTGCCCGGAGCCGAACCTGCTCGGGCCGCACGACGAGGCCCTGAGCTTCGGCCGTTACCGGTCGTCCACGGCCACGTGATGAGCGCCCAGACCACGAGGACGACGACCGCCTCGACCAGCAGGTACACCGGGTACGGTCCGAACAGGTCGAGGATCGAGGCGGCGTCCGGCTTGCGGTCGAGGTAACCGTAGTTGGCGCCGGTGAGCAGGTTGACCGGCTGCGCGACGGCGGCCCAGAGCAGCGTGGCGGCCACGGTCCGGCCGTAGTCGGCCCAGGTCGGCCGCCGGCCGACGCCCCAGGTCAGCAGCACCGCCGCCCAGATCGGCAGCACGTGCGCGGTGAAGAAGGCGAGGAAGCTCGGGGCCGGGAAGTCGGGGCCGCCGAGGGCGGGGGTCGCGATGGCCTGGACGGTGAGCGTGAGCGCCCAGTAGTAGGTCATCCCGTAGGCCCACTGCCGCCCGCTCCAGAGCGCGTACGCCGCAACGTAGGGGACCAGGTCGGAGAGCCACAGCGGCAACGTCTGGCCCGCCCGGCCCGGTTCGAACGCGTAGACCTGGTAGGCGAGGGTGGTGAGGACGAGCAGGACGGCGAGCGTCCTCTCCGCCGTCCCGACGACGGGCGCGGACGCCCGGCGCGTCAGCGGCACCAGCGCGACCGCGCCGACCACGGTGATGATCACGACGACGACGTGCGACGTCCCCCACGGCACGAACGTGCTCATGCGGCTGCCTTCTTCCCTCGTGAGGGGAACCCTCGTGCCGCAAGAGCGCTCGGATCCTTCCCTCGCGAACGGGCCCCCCGCGCCACGGCCCACGCCGCGAACGGGATCGCCCCCGCCCCGAGCGTCAGGTCGGCCTGCCACACGCTGCCGGTCAGCAGCAGCCAGAACGCGGCCGAGAGCACGGTCGGTGCGATCAGCACGGCCGCGGCGCACCACCCGACGGCCGCCTCGGTCGTCGGCCGCAGCCTCGCCAGCACCAGGACCACGAGCGCCAGGGCGAGCAGGGCGATCCCGACGATGGCCGGGTGCAGGCCGCGCTCGCCGGTCACCTTGGCGCCGACGTGCAGCGGGGAGAACCGGTCCAGCCCGCCGAGCAGGAAGGGGCCGATCAGCACGGCCCAGGAGAGCGCGCCGACGCCGCCGACGATCAGCCCCCGGCTCGCGCCTCGTGGCAGCGAAGCGTCGTTGCTGTCACCGGGTGAGAGCAACGACGCTTTCCTGTCATCGGGGCGGAGCCCCACCGCCACGGCCACGATCACGACGACGAGCGCCAGGTGCGGCCGGGTGCAGGTGGCGATCCCGAGGGCGACCGCGCCCGTCGTCAGGACGAACGGCGACCGGGCCTGCAGCACCCACGCGGTGGCGGCGACAGGGGGGACGACGCTGGTGACGAGGTCGTCGCCCACCAGGAACTCCCGCAGCACCTCCGGGGTGATCACGACGAGCACCCACACCAGGGTCGGGGTCGACCGCAGCCGCCACCCGCCGTTGAGCACCGGCAGCAGCACGAGGGTCCACACCAGGTTCTGCCAGGCGGCGTGCCCGGAGACCGCCCAGAACGGCGCGGCGAGGACCAGCGAGCCGGGCAGCGGGGTGATCGGGTTCCCGAGGTAGGTCGTGCCGGTGTAGGGGTACAGCCCGCCCGCCAGGCGGGTGAGCGCGACGTCGAGGGCGTCCGCCCGGTCGCTCCCGACGCCCGGCACCCAGGGCGGCGGGCCGAGCACGGCGGCCAGGACCAGCCCGAGGACGACGACCGCCAGTAGGCCGGCCAGGACCCGTGGTCGGACCCGGATCGACCGCACCGCGAGTGTGAGCAGTCCGAGCGCCACGTAGACCGCCACCACGGCCGGAGGGCCGCCGAGGGTCATCGCCGGGAAGGTGGAGACCACGGCCAGGATCGCCGCGAGCGCGACGGTGCTCATCGACGGCGGGGCGGGCGTCCGGTCGGACGACGGCGCTCGGGCCTCGTCGACGGGGGCTCCTGCCGACGCGGGGTCCGCGAGCTGTTCGCGGTGCGCCCGCGGACGACGCCGATGAACTCCTCCATGTCGTCGGAGTTCTCGGCGTCCGGCCAGGTGAGGACGACCGCCGACTGCGGCACGCCGGACAACGGCCGGTGGGTGAGGTCGCGGCGGTGGTGCAGACGGGCGATCGAGAGGGGGAGGACCAGCACCCCGATCCCGGCGGCGACGAGCTCGACGGCGTCAGCGGTCGTCGCGGGGTCGGACACCGCGGCGCGGCCCGGGTAGCCGTCCGTCCAGTCGAGGACGTCGTCCTGCGGGCGGAGGACGATCTCGTCGGCGAGGTCGTCGGGTCCGACCTCCTCGGCGGCCGTGATCACGTGACCCTTCGTCACGACGACGACGGAGACCTCGGTGTAGAGCGGGATCGCGTGCAGCCCGGCGCGGTCGATCGGGAGCCGCACGAGGCCGGCGTCCAGCTCGCCGGCGTGGACGGCGTCGACGATGTCGTCGGTATCCGCGACGGTCAGCTCCAGGGGGACGTGCGGCCGGCGCTCGGCCCATTTCCGTGCCCACTTGTCGGGCGTCGAGCCCGGGACGTGGCCGAGCCGGAACGCGGGGCTCTGCTCGGTCACCGGGGGAGGGTAGCGAGCCCGATATCGTGGGCCCATGAGCCGGCAGGTCCAGACGATGAAGCCCGCGACGGCGGCGAAGAAGCTGGGTGTGCTCCTCGACGCCACGCCGGCCGAGTTCCGGGAGGGCGTGGTCTCCCGCGACGAGCTCGACGCCCTGCAGGCCGACCCGCCGCAGTGGCTGCGCGACCTGCGGCGCGACGGCCCGCACCCGCGACCGGTCGTCGCCGACCGGCTCGGCGTGTCCATCTCCGGACTGGCCCGCGCGGAGATCACCGAGCCGCTGACCACCGAGCAGATCGCGGCCATCAAGGAGGAGCAGCCGGAGTGGCTGCGCACCGAGCGCAACCTGCGCGCCGAGACGCAGCGCGAGGAGGCCCGGCTGAAGGCCGAGCGGACCAGGAAGACTCAGGCCTGAGCGGACCTCAGAGGCGCTCGACGCGGTCCGCCTGCGGGCCCCGGTCGCTCTGGCGCACCTTGTAGCGGACCCGGTCGCCCTTCTCCAGCGACTCCGACCCCACGATCACGGACACGTGGAGGAAGAGGTCGTCGCCGCCCGCGTCCGGGGTGATGAAGCCGAAACCGCGCTCGGCGTCGTAGCGCGCGACGACGCCCTCGCCGCCTCGTGCGGGCACCTTCGACGTGGGCTTCACGGCCGGTGCCGGCTTCTTCGGCGCGGCAGGGGGCTCGGCGCCCCGGACCAGGCCCACGTTCCGGGCCTGCGGGCCCCGGTCCCCCTCCGCGGTCTCGAAGGCGACCCGGTCGCCCTCCGCGAGCCACGTCAGGCCCTCGTCCAGGGACCGGACGTGCACGAACACGTCCGCGCCGCCGGAGTCGGGGGTGATGAAGCCGAAGCCCTTGTCCTCGTCGTACCAGGCCACCGTGCCGTCGGCGCCGTCCGACGTGCCGGCCGCGGCGGGTGGGCCGGCGTCGGCTCCCAGCGGGATCACGTGCCCCGCCTGCGGGCCGCGCTCGCCGTCGACCACGACGAAGGCCACCCGCTGGCCCTCGGCGACCACCCCGCCGGTGACGATCGCGGAGCTGTGCACGAAGAGGTCGGGACCGCCGCCGTCCGGCGACGCGAAGCCGTACCCCTTGGCCGGCTCGTACCACTTGACGGTGCCGAGCTGCCCGACGGCGCTGTCGGCGGCCACGTCGCCGGTGACGCGGACGCGGAGCGCCTGCGGCCCGCGATCGTTCTCGCCGGCCTCGAACTCGACGGTCTGGCCCTCGCGCAGCACCGTCCCGTCCCCGACGATCTCCGAGGCGTGCACGAACACGTCCGGCGAGCCGTCGTCGGGGGCGAGGAAGCCGAAGCCCCGCTCCACGTCGAACCAACGGACGGTTCCCTGCGGCATCGGAGGCTCCGGTTCGAACGGTGGACGGGCCCGCACGGCCCGTCGTCGGGAACGACAAAAGGGCCGTCGGATCGACGGCCCTTCGTGTGTGTCCGAGGGGGGACTTGAACCCCCACCCCCTACTCGGGGACTAGCACCTCAAGCTAGCGCGTCTGCCATTCCGCCACTCGGACCTGCAGGAAGAAGACTACGACACCGGTCCCGCGGCGATCACACGGGGTGTCGCCACGGCTGGCAGGATGCGCCGCATGGGTGCCGCCGAGGACGAGGTCGTGCAGCTCACGAGCGAGCTGATCCAGATCGACAGCAGCAACACCGGCGAACTGGAGACGACGACCGGGGAGGCCGAGGCCGCCCGGTACGTCGACGCGAAGCTGCGCGAGGTCGGCTACGAGACCGAGATCGTCGAGTCCGGGGCGCCCGGGCGGGACAACGTCTTCTGCCGCCTCGAGGGCGCCGACCGGTCGCGACCCGCGCTGCTCGTGCACGGCCACCTCGACGTCGTGCCGTTCAACGCCGAGGAGTGGTCGGTCCACCCGCTCTCCGGCGCGGTGCAGGAGGGCTACGTCTGGGGTCGCGGCGCGGTCGACATGAAGGACATGGACGCGATGATCCTGGCGCTCGCGCGCCAGTTCAAAGCCGAGGGCACGGTGCCGCCGCGGGACATCGTGTTCGCCTTCCTCGCCGACGAGGAGGCCGGCGGCGCCTACGGTTCGCACTGGCTCGCCGAGCACCGTCCCGACCTGTTCGAGGGCTGCTCGGAGGCGCTCGGCGAGGTCGGCGGGTTCTCGGTGACCCTCGGCGAGGACGTCCGCGTCTACCCCGTCATGACGGCGGAGAAGTCGATCGCCTGGATGAAGCTGCGGGTGCGTTCCCGCCCCGGGCACGGCTCGATGATCCACGACGAGAACGCGGTGACGATCCTGTCCGAGGCGGTCGCGCGGCTCGGCCGCCACCGCTTCCCGCTGACCCTCACGGAGTCGGTGCAGGGCTTCTTCGACGAGGTCACGAAGCTGACCGGCATCGAGTTCCCGACCGACTCGGCGGCTGCCCTCGACGGCGCCGTGGCGAAGCTCGGCGGGGTCGCCCGCGTGGTCGGCGCGACCACCCGCGACACCGCCAACCCGACGATGCTGCAGGCCGGCTACAAGGCCAACGTCATCCCCTCGACCGCCGAGGCCACCGTCGACTGCCGCGTCCTGCCGGGTCGTCAGGAGGCCTTCGAGCGCGAGCTCGACGAGATCCTCGGACCCGACGTCGAGCGCGAGTGGATCCGGAACCTGCCCGCCGTCGAGACCGAGTTCTCCGGCGAGCTGGTCGACTGCATCACCGCGGCGGTCCAGGCCGAGGACGGCGACGCCCGGACGCTGCCCTACATGATGTCCGGCGGCACCGACGCGAAGGCGTTCGAGCAGCTCGGGATGCGGTGCTTCGGGTTCGCGCCGCTGCGCCTGCCCCCGGACCTCGACTTCACCGCGCTCTTCCACGGCATCGACGAGCGGGTGCCGGTCGACGCGCTGCAGTTCGGTGTCCGGGTGCTGGAGAGGATCCTGAAGACGTGCTGACCGCACTCGTGACCGGTGGCGCCTCGGGGATCGGCGAGGCGGTGTCGCGGCGGCTGGCCGCGGCGGGCGCGAAGGTCGGCGTCGTCGACCGGGACGCCGTGGCCGCGGCCCGCGTGGCCGCCGAGATCGACGGGCTGGCCGTGGCCTGCGACGTCACCTCGGAGTCGGCGCTGTCGAGCGCGTTCGCCGAGGTCGAGTCGTGGGGCGGCCGGCTCGACGTCGTCCACCTCAACGCGGGCTCGGTCGGCGGGCAGTCGGGGATCACCGACCTCGACGTCGAGGCCTACCGCCGCGTGCTCGGGGTCAACGTCGACCACGTGGTGTTCGGCCTGAACGCCGCCGTCCCGGCCCTGCGCCGCGCGGGTGGCGGGACGATCATCGCGACCGCGTCCCTCGCCGGGCTGGTCCCGCTGCCGGGCGACGCGATCTACACGCTGACCAAGCACGCGGTCGTCGGGTACGTCCGGTCCGCGGCCGCCACGCTCGCGCCCGAGGGCATCCGGGCGATGGCGCTGTGCCCCGGGTTCGCCGACACCGCGCTCATCGCGCACATCAAGGAGCAGTTCGGCGACTTCCCGCTCCTGACGCCGGGCGACGTCGCCGACGCCGTCGACGCGATGCTCGACCGGGGCGAGCCGGGGGAGTGCTGGTACGTCCAGCCCGGTCGCCAGCCGGGGCCCTACGGGTTCCGCGGTGTACCGGGACCGCGGTCGGGCGACGCCCCGCCGTCGCTGTCCTGGGAGGGCTGAGGGTGCGCGGCTGGACCGTCGAGGCGTTCGGGGAGCCGCGGGACGTGCTCACCCTGTCCCCGGAACTGCCCATGCCTTCCGGACGACGGGTGGTGCGGGTCGAGGCGTCCTCGGTCAACTTCGCGGACATCCTGTACTGCCGCGGCACGTACCAGGAGAAGCCACCGCTGCCGTTCACGC
Source organism: Actinomycetospora sp. CA-084318 (assembly GCF_050955885.1). Taxonomy (NCBI): domain Bacteria; kingdom Bacillati; phylum Actinomycetota; class Actinomycetes; order Pseudonocardiales; family Pseudonocardiaceae; genus Actinomycetospora; species Actinomycetospora sp. CA-084318. The sequence goes on along the minus strand of NZ_CP192098.1, from coordinate 3,604,562 downwards.
CGGGCCTCGAGGTCGCGGGGACCGACGTCGAGACCGGCGAGCGGGTCTTCGGCCCGGCCGCGATGCCGCACGGCGGGTACGCGGAGTACGCCGCGCTGTCGTGGGCCTACCCGTGGCCCGAGGGCATGTCGGCGGCCCAGGCGTCCGGGTTCTGGGTGGCCTACCAGACGGGATGGTGCGCGCTGCACCACCGGACGACCCTCTCGGCGGGCGAGACGTTGCTGGTGCACGCCGCGGCCGGTGGTGTGGGCGCAGCCGCGGTGCAGCTCGGGAAGGCCGCGGGCGCCCGGGTGATCGCGACGGTCGGATCGGCCGACAAGGAGGCCGTGGCCCGCCGCTGCGGTGCCGACGAGGTGCTGGTGCTGGACGCCGACGCGGCCGCGCTGATCCCGGCGGTGAAGGAGCTGACCGACGGGCGCGGGGTCGACGTCGTGTACGACCCGGTCGGCGGCGACACCTTCGACGCCTCCCGCCGCGTCGTCGCGTGGGAGGGCCGGATCCTCGTCATCGGGTTCGCGGGTGGACGGATCGCCGACGCCCCGACCAACCACGCGCTCGTCAAGAACTACGACGTGGTGGGCGTGCACTGGGCCGCCTACCAGAAGCGCTCGCCCGAGCTGATCGACGCGTGGCAACGCGAGCTCGAGGCGCTGTGGTCCCGGCGGGCGATCGACCCGCTCGTGGGCGCGGAGTATTCGCTGGAGCAGCTGCCGGACGCGCTGGACGCGATCGCCGCGCGGACGACGACGGGGCGGGTCGTGGTGCTCCCCGGCTGACCCACTGGGCGCGCACCGCGGCAGACGGCGCCCGCGCCGAGGTGCACACCAGACAGGTCCCGCGGGCTCAGACCCTGCCTCAGGTGAACCTCGCGAACGCGCAGTCTGCTGCGCCCTTCGCGAGGTTCACACCATGCTGGTCCGCGGGCCGCACGGGATGCCTCGCGTGACTCTCGCGAAGGCTCCGCGAGCCGATCACGCCCGTCGTCGGGAAAGTGGATTCCCTGCCACTGGATGCCGGCAACGACGCTTTGCTGTCACCCGGGGAGGGGCTCAGACCGTCACGGCCTCGCGCATCCGCGAGAGCTTGCGCCGCAACCACACCTTCCGCGTGCCGTCGGCGTAGAGCAGCGTGCGCGCCAGTTCCCACCCGCCGAACTGCGCCCGCAGGCCGAGCTCGGCGGTGGCGTTCAGCCGCGACACGTCACGCGGCAGGCGGATCGGCCGGTACTCCCAGTCGCCGTCGACGATCCCGGCCTCGAGGGTCATGCCGGCGGGGACGGACCGCTGCGGGTCACTCACGTGCAACCTCCTGGTCGACCGCCGACCACCGTACGTCAGGTCCAGGGCGCGGGGGCGTCCTCGATCGACTCGCCGCCGCCGACCGGCACGAGCGGCGAGGAGGAGACGTCGTCGAGCGCGCCGCGGATCGCGGGCGGGAGCGTCAGGTCCTCCGCCGCGAGCGACCCGAGCAGCTGCGCGCCGTCGCGGGCGCCGACGACGGGGGCGACGACACCGGGCCGGTCCCGCACCCAGGCCAGCGCCACCGCCAGCGGCGAGCACCCCAGCCCGTGCGCCGCGGTCACCACCGCCTGCACGATCCGCGCGGCCCGGTCGGTCCGGCGCTGCTCCACGTAGGGCCCGAGGTGCGCGGACGCGCCGCGGGAGTCGGCCGGCGTGCCGTCGCGGTACTTGCCGGTGAGCACGCCGCGCCCGAGCGGCCCCCAGGGGAGCAGACCCAACCCGTGGTAGTCGGCCGCCGGAAGCACCTCGGACTCCACCGAGCGGTCCAGCAGCGAGTACTCCGACTGCACGCTCACCAGCGGCAGCCCCGCCGACCGCGCCGCGGCCGCCACCTGCCAGCCCGCGTAGTTGGCGACCCCGGCGTAGCGCACGCGCCCCGAGGACACCGCGAGGTCGACCGCCGAGAGCGTCTCGTCGAGCGGCACCTCGGGGTCCCAGGCGTGCAGCTGCCAGAGGTCGACGTAGTCGGTCCCCATCCGGGCGAGCGAGGCGTCGAGGGAGGCCAGCAGCGACGAGCGGGAGGCCCCACCACCGAACGGACCGTCCTCGCGGCGGGCGCCGGCCTTGGTGGCGACCACCACCTCGGTGCGCGGGATCACGTCGGCGAACAGCCCGCCCAGGATCGCCTCCGCCTCGCCGTCGGCGTAGACGTCGGCGGTGTCGACGAGCGTGCCGCCCGCGTCGAGGAACGCCAGGAGCGCGGCCCCGGCCTCGTCGGCGTCGGTGTCCCGGCCCCAGGTCATCGTGCCGAGGGCGAGGCGCGAGACCCGCAGCCCGCTGCCGCCGAGTCGTCGCTGTTCCACGGGTGCGCAGGATAGGGGGCGCCGCGGGAACCCCCACCGGGGACACACGGGAGACCCCGTCCGATAGCGTCCCGGACCTGTGCAGATGAGCTGGCTGGAATCCGTCGTCCTCGGACTCGTCCAGGGACTGACCGAGTTCCTGCCCGTCTCGTCCTCGGCGCACCTGCGGTTCACCTCGGCCTTCTTCTTCGGCCACGACGCCGGCGCCGCGTTCACCGCGGTCTCCCAGCTCGGCACCGAGCTCGCGGTCCTCATCTACTTCTGGCCGGACATCAAGCGCCTCGTCCTGGCGTGGCTGCGCGGGCTGCGGAACGAGCGCGAGCGCGGCTACGACTACAAGCTCGCCTGGTACGTCGGCCTCGGGTCGCTCCCGATCGGCATCGCGGGCCTGCTCTTCCAGGACCTCATCGACGGCCCGGCCCGCAACCTGGCGCTCAACGCCTCGGTGCTCATCCTGTTCGGTCTCGTCCTCGCGGCGGCCGAGAAGTACGGCCGGCAGCGCCGCAACGCCGAGCAGCTGACCCTGCGCGACGGCGTCCTCATGGGCCTCGGGCAGATGCTCGCGCTCATCCCCGGGGTCTCCCGCTCGGGCGCGACGACGAGCGCGGGCCTGTTCCTCGGGCTGGAGCGCGCCGTCGCCGTGCGCTTCTCCTTCCTGCTCGCGCTCCCCGCCGTGTTCGCCTCGGGCATCTACAAGCTCAAGGACATCGGCGAGCCCGCCCTGCCGGGCCAGGTGACCTCGAGCTGGGGCCAGATCGCGCTCGCCACCCTCATCGCCTTCGGCGTGGGCTACGCCTCGATCGCCTGGCTGCTGCGCTACGTCGAGAACCACACGATCTACGTCTTCGTCTGGTACCGCGTGCTGCTCGGCCTCGTCGTGCTGCTGGCGGTGCTCGGCGGGATCGTGCCCGCGACCTGACCGGGAACCGGGTGCCGCGAGGGCAGGGATAGGGTGGGCGAACGTGACCACGGTGATCCTCCTGCGACACGGACGCTCGACGGCGAACGTCTCGGGGGTCCTGGCCGGGCGTTCGCCCGGCGTCGGGCTCGACGACACGGGCCGCGCCCAGGCCGAGAAGCTCGTCGACCGCCTCGCGCAGCTCCCGATCGCCGCCGCCGTCCGCTCGCCGCTGCAGCGCTGCGAGGAGACGCTGGCGCCGCTGCTCGCCGCGCGGGAGCTCTCGGCGGTCGTCGAGGACGACCTCGCCGAGGTCGACTACGGCGACTGGACCGGCAAGACGCTCGGCGAGCTGGGCAAGGAGGACCTGTGGAAGGTCGTCCAGGCGCATCCGTCGGCGGCGGTCTTCCCGGGCGGGGAGGGGCTCGCGGCGGTACAGCACCGGTCGGTCGCCGCGATCCGGCGGCACGCGGCGCGGATCGGCGAGGAGCACGGGCCGAAGGCGATCTGGGTCGCCTGCAGCCACGGCGACGTGATCAAGTCCGTGGTGGCCGACGCGCTCGGGCTGCACCTCGACTCGTTCCAGCGCATCTCGGTCGACCCGAGCTCGATCAGTGTGATCAGCTACACACCGACCCGGCCGTTCGTGGTCCGGGTCAACGACACCGGCGGCGACCTCGCCTCCCTGGTGCCCAAGCCGGATCCGGAGCCCGACGCCGAGGGTGGCGAGGCCGCCTCCGAGGGCTCCGCCGACGCGGTGGTCGGCGGCTCGACCGGCGTAAACTGACCCGGCGCATGCCGAGCACGTCCGCCGGGAATCCACTCCCGGCCCGATCAGCACGACCAATCGAGGGGCCATGCCCAGGGTGATCCACGTCTTCCGCCAGCCCGACCGGTTCGTCGCCGGCACGGTCGGCGAGCCGGGCGACCGCTCGTTCTACCTGCAGGCCACCGAGTCGGCCCGCCGTGTCTCGGTGCTGCTGGAGAAGCAGCAGGTGTCGGTGCTCTCGGAGCGGATCGGCACCCTGCTCGAGGAGGTCTCGCGCCGCTTCGGCGCCGAGGTCCCGCCGACCACGCCCGAGAACGAGGTCGACACCTCCCCGCTCGACGTCCCGGTCGAGGAGGAGTTCCGCGTCGGCACGATGGGTCTGGGCTGGGACGCCGAGTCCCGCAGCGTCGTCGTCGAACTGCTCGCGGTCACCGAGGAGGAGGTCGACGAGTCGGTGGTGCTGGACGACACCGACGAGGGCCCCGACGCCCTGCGCGTCTTCCTCAGCCCGGAGCGCGCCCGCGCCTTCGCCACGCGCGCCGAGCGCGTCGTCTCCGCCGGGCGCCGGCTCTGCCCGCTGTGCACCCAGCCGCTCGACGCCGCCGGGCACGTGTGCCCGCGCCAGAACGGCTTCCGACGCGTCGCGGCCGAGTCCTGAGCTTGACCGGGACCCAGAGCACGCCGGACCCGGTCGACGTCGACCGCATGGAGGACCTGCTGCGGCGGGGGACCCTCGACGTCGAGGGGCGCCTCACCGACGCGTCGAACACCACGCTGTTCTGCGCGGTCACCCTCGACGGCGTCGAGGAGCACTGCGTCTACAAGCCGGTGCGCGGCGAGCGTCCGCTGTGGGACTTCCCCGACGGCACGCTCGCCGGGCGCGAGGTCGCGACCTATCTCGTCAGCAAGGCCGCCGGCTTCCACGTGGTGCCGCCGACGGTGCTGCGCGACGGCCCCTTCGGCCCGGGCATGGTCCAGCGGTGGATCGAGACCGACGACGAGCGCGAGCTGGTCGACGTCGTCGAGCCCAAGGAGGTGCAGCCGGGTTGGCGCACCGTGCTGCGCGCCCGCGGCGCCGACGGCGAACCCGCCCTGCTCGTGCACGCCGACGACCCGGGGCTGCGCCGGATGGCCGCGCTCGACGTCGTCGTGAACAACGCCGACCGCAAGGGCGGGCACGTGCTCGCCGGCAGCGACGGCCGCACCTACGGCGTCGACCACGGCATCTGCCTGCACCAGGAGACCAAGCTGCGCACCGTGCTGTGGGGCTGGGTCGGCGAGCCGCTCGACGACGAGGTCAAGGACGGGTTGAAGCGGCTGCGCGCGGCGCTCTCGCCCGGCAACGCCGCGGACCTCGGCGAGGAGCTGAACGACCACATCACGCTGCGCGAGGTGAAGGCGCTGCGCTCCCGCACCGACCGCCTCCTGCACGACGACGAGTTGCCCTCGCCCTCGGGCGGGTGGCCGCCGATCCCGTGGCCGGCGTTCTGACGTGGTCCCGCCGGACTTCCGCCACCGCCTGACCTCGGAACCGCTCGGACCCCTGGGCGCCCTGCGGCTGTGGTGGTCCTATCCCGACGACGCCGACGCCCGCCGTGACGCCGCCCGCATCCCGGTGACGCCCGAGGCAGCCCTGCCCGAGGCGTCGTCGGGAACGCTCGGGGTGACCTGGCTGGGGCACGCCTCGGCGCTGCTGTGGGTGGACGGGGTGACGGTGCTGGTCGACCCGGTGCTCTCGCCGGGCATCCCCGGCGCGGCGAAGCGGCTGACCCCGCCCGGGCGGACCGTCGAGACGCTCCCCCGCATCGACGCCGTGCTGATCAGCCACGACCACTACGACCACCTCGACGTCCGCACCCTCGGCGCGCTCCCGCGGTCGACGCGCATCCTCGCGGGCCTCAACACGGCGGCCTTCTTCCGCGCCCGCGGGTTCACCGACGTCACCGAGCTGGACTGGTGGTCCTCGGTCGGGTTCGAGGGGCGGTCGGGGGAGGTGCGGGTCGAGTTCGTGCCGGCCCGGCACTGGTCGCGACGGACGGCCACCGACTACTGCCACCGGCTCTGGGGCGGCTGGGTGGTCACCGCCCCCGACGGCCGCGCGGTCCTGCACGCCGGCGACACCGCGTCCGGCCCGCACCTCGCCCGGATCGCCGCCCGGCACCGCCGCCTCGAGATCGCCGCCCTGCCGGTCGGCGCCTACGCCCCGCGCGAGCTGCTGCGCACCGTGCACATGGACCCGGCCGAGGCGGTGCGCGCCGCGGAGACCCTCGGTGTCCGCCGCGTCGTCCCGATCCACTGGGGCACGTTCGTGCTCTCCGGCGAACCCGTCCTCGAGCCGATCGAGGCGACCCGCAGCGCGTGGGCCCGCGCCGGCCGCCCCCGCGACGACCTCTGGGACCTCCCGATCGGCGGGTCCCGCACGCTGTGAGGGCGCTCGTCTGGGGCACGGCCGTCGTCGCGTACGTCTGCTCGGTCACCGGCCGCTCCGCGCTGGCCGCGACCGGGCCGATCGCGGCCGAGCGCTTCGGCGTCTCGGCCGGGGTGCTCTCGCTGCTCGCCGTGCTCTCGCTCGCGGTGTACGCCGTCCTGCAGATCCCCGCCGGGATGCTCGTCGACCGCTTCGGGCCACGTCGGCTCATCGCCGGTGGCGCGGTGCTCGTCGCGGTGGGCCAGGTGCTGCTCGCGGTGGCGCCGTCCTTCCCGGTCGCCGTGGTCGGGCGGGTGCTCGCGGGCGCCGGCGACGCCGTCATGTTCGTCAGCGTGCTGCGGCTCGTCCCGACCTGGTTCGCCCCGCGCCGGGTCCCGGTCGTCAACCAGCTCTCCGGCATCCTCGGCCAGTTCGGGCAGGCGGTGTCGGCGATCCCGCTCGCGGGACTCGTCGTCAGCTCCGGCTGGACGGCGGCCTACCTGGTCGCCGGCGGCGCGACCGGCCTCGTCGCCGTGGCGGCCGCGCTGATCGTCCGGCCCGGCCCGCTCGGCGTCGCGGGCGCGGCCGACGAGGGCCGGATGCGGGAGGTGGTCGCCACCCCCGGCGCCCGGCTCGGCTTCTGGTGCCACTTCGCCTCGCCGTTCTCCGCGAACGTCTTCGGCCTGCTCTGGGGCTTCCCGTTCCTGACGGCGGGTGAGGGCGTCCCGGTCGGTCCGGCGCGGGTGATGACCAGCGGCGTCGTCCTCGTGACCATCCTGTTCGGGCCGCTGTTCGGGCTGCTCTCCGGCCGGTTCCCGCACCGGCGGGTGGCACTGATCGCCGGGTCGGTGCTGGCCCAGGCCGTCGCGTGGTCGGTGGTCCTCGCGTGGCCGGGACCGGCGCCGGTGGCGCTGCTGGTCGTCCTCGTGGTGGTCGTGGCCAGCGGTGGGTCCGCCTCGCTCGTGGCGTTCGACGTCGCGCGCTCCGCGGTGCCGCCGGGCTCGATCGGCCGGGCCTCGGGGATGACGAACGTGGGCGGCTTCGTGTCGTCGCTGCTCGTCGTCGCGCTGGTGGGGGTGCTGCTGGACGCCCAAGGCGCAGGGTCGCCCGCGGCGTGGAATCCCGACGTCTTCCGGGTCGCCATGGCCGTGCACGTACCGGTGCTGCTGCTCGGCCTGGTGGCGATGGTGCTCTCGCTGCGCCGGACCCAACGTGACGACTCCTCACGGGTGCCGGTGGGGGCGCACGGCGCATGATCACGTCGGCGGGACCGTGGTGGGTGATGTCGATCTCCGGATCGGCCACCGGCGTCCCGCCGACGTGATCATGGTCCGACGAGACGTCACGTGTCGGGCTCCGGCTACCCCCGGGGGCCCGATGGGTGACGTCTCGCCCGGTCCGTCAGGCGCGGGCGCGGACCCGACGGGTGCCCAGCAGTCCGGCCGCGGCGGCGAGGACACCGCCGACCCACCAGGCCGCGGACGAGGTGTCGGTGCTGCCGTCCCGGTCTCAGCGCCGCCCTCGGGGACGACCGTGACCTGGTCCGGCCGGCTCGACCCGGAGTCGTCGGACACGGACTCGTCCTGACCGGCGCCGACCGCGCCGTCGGAGCCGTCGCGCTCACAGGCGATGCCGTCCTTGTCCCGGTCGAGCGGCAACCGGTACCCGGGTGTGCCGGCGGGGATGTTGAAGACCCCGATCGCGGCGGCCTCCCGGCAGTTCGAGAACGTCTGGGCCGAGGCGGTCCCGGCGAGCCCGACCGGGGCCAGCACGAGGAACGTCGCCACGGCGACGGCGGATGCGACGCGCTTCATGGGTGTCTCCTTCACGGGGTGATCGACCAGCCGTCGTAGGCGGCGAAGACGATGACGTTGTCGTCGTATCGACGGGCGCTGCGGTCGAGAGCGCCGCCGCACGTGATGAGCCGGAGCTGGGCGTCCCGGGTGTCGCCGTAGACGGCCGTCGTCGGGAACTCGTCCTTGTCGGCCTGCACGGCGGTCGTGACGGTGAAGAACGCCGTCCGACCGTCGCGGCGGGCCACGGCGATGCGGTCGCCCTGCTCGACGTCGTCGAGGTCGGCGAACACGCCGTCGCGGCCGTCGCCGTTGACGTGCCCGACGACGACGGCCGGGCCGAGTTCACCCGGCGTCGGGCCGAGCCGGTACCACCCGGCCTGCTCCGGGGTGTGGACCGACGGCACCTCGATGCGCTTCTGCGCGTCGACGCCCACGGGCTGGAGCGTCGAGCACGCGTCGATCGACCCGACCGTGATCGAGACCGGGTCGGACGACGGCAGGGGAGTGCGGTCGAGGTGGGTCGGGGCTCCGACCGACGCGCACCGCGGTGCGTCCGGTGGGACGGAGACGACGGCGGCGAGCGCGAGCAGGAGTGCCGCCAGCGCGGCGAGCGCGATCGTCATCCGGGGCGGCGGGGTGCGCGCGAGGTCGTCGACCAGGCGCGCGCTGACGAGGGTCATGAGGTCTCCCGGGGCAGAGCGGGGACGTCGCACCGGATCGCGGCGCGACGTCCCCACGGCGTCAGTGACGGGACATGGCCCGACGGACCCAGACCGCGAGTCCCCCCAGCAGCGTCAGGACGGCGCCGCCACCGAGCGTCATGCCGAGGGCGCCACCGGTGCTGCCGTCACCGGTCTCCGCCCCGCCCTCGGGGACGGTGCTGACCTGGCTCTTCTTGTCGATCTCGTCGACCTTGCCGTCCTTGTCGTCGTCGACCCCGTCGACCTTCTCGGGCTCGGCGTCCCCGTCCTCGTCGGAGTAGCCCGAGCCGGGCGTGACGGCTCCGGAACCGGTCGCGGGGCCGTCGTCGACCACGTCGACATCGGTATCGCCCCCCTCATCGTCGTCGGAGGTCCCGTTCTCGTCAGCGGCGTCGTCCTCGTCCTGAGCAGCAGAGTCGTCAGGATTCGTGGACGGCGTCGTGGACGGGGTCGTGGACGGAGTTGTCTCCTCGTCCGCGTCCAGGTCGTCGGTCGGCTGCTGGATGAAGACACCTCCTGCGACCGACGTCGTCGCCAACGGTGCTCCGGCGAACGTGGCCGCCGAACTCACTCCCGGCATCAGCACCAGAGCGATCACCGCTCCACCAGCCATCAATGTCTTCTTCATTCGAGCCCCCCGACTCGGTCGAAACCCGACGAACTGGCCAGCTCGCCGGAGGTGCGGGAGTCAACTCGTGTGGGTGTCGAGAGTCCTGGAGATCCGCCCTCGGCGCGCCGCACCCGTTCGGGCGAAGCGGACACCGGGGGCGACGGGGACGGGCCGCCCACACCGCACGACCACGTCGGCGGGACCGCGGTGGCTGATGTCGATCTCCGGATCCGCCACCACCGTCCCCTCGACGTGATCATGGTCCGACGACGGCCGGGGAGCCCGGGAGCCGGCCCAACCCCGCGTCGGAGCGCAGGAACCGACGCGCACCGGCGCGTCGTCGGGAAAGCAGGCTGAGGGTGGGACCCGCTGAGCCAGGCAGACGCGCGGATGCCGTCGTAGCGTGGCGGAGGTGAGCACCCCGCGCCCGAACCAGGCCACCGCTCCCGGTACCACCCCGACGGCCCCCGAGGGCCTCCCCACGACCCTGGGTGAGCTCCGCGCGAGCGACCACCCCGCGAAGACCCCGCGCAGCGTCCGCGACGAGCTGCGCGACAACCTGCTGACCGCCCTGCGGGCCGGCGAGAACCCCTGGCCCGGCATCGTCGGCTTCGAGCGCACCGTGCTGCCGCAGTTCGAGCGCGCGATCCTCGCCGGGCACGACGTCGTGCTGCTCGGCGAGCGCGGCCAGGGCAAGACCCGCCTGCTGCGCAGCCTCGTCGCGCTCCTCGACGAGTGGACCCCCGTGATCGCCGGCTCGGAGATCGGCGAGCACCCGGAGCAGCCGATCATCCCGGCGAGCATCCGGCGCGCGACGCTCGAGGGCGACGCGCTGGAGATCGGCTGGCGCCACCGCTCGGAGCGCTACGCCGAGAAGCTCGCCACCCCGGACACCTCGGTGGCCGACCTCATCGGCGACGTCGACCCGGTCAAGGTCGCCGAGGGTCGCAGCCTCGGCGACCCGGAGACGATCCACTACGGCCTCGTGCCGAGGGCGCACCGCGGCATCGTCACGGTCAACGAGCTGCCCGACCTCGCCGAGCGCATCCAGGTCGCGCTGCTCAACGTCATGGAGGAGCGCGACATCCAGGTCCGCGGCTACACGCTGCGCCTGCCGCTCGACATCCTCCTGGTCGCCAGCGCGAACCCGGAGGACTACACCAACCGCGGCCGGATCATCACCCCGCTCAAGGACCGCTTCGGCGCCGAGGTGCGCACGCACTACCCGCTGGAGGTCGCCGGCGAGGTGGCGCTCATCCAGCAGGAGGCCGAGGTCGTCGCCGAGGTGCCCGACCACCTGCTCGAGGTCATCGCCCGCTTCACCCGCAACCTGCGCGGGGCCAGCGCGATCGACCAGCGCTCCGGCGTCTCCGCCCGGTTCTCCGTGGCCGCCGCCGAGACGGTCGCCGCCGCGGCGCTGCGCCGGGCCGCGGTGACGGGGGAGGACGCGCCGGTCGCCCGCCCGGTCGACCTCGAGGCCGTGCCGCCGGTGCTGCGCGGCAAGCTCGAGTTCGAGTCCGGCGAGGAGGGGCGCGAGGAGGAACTGCTGACCCACCTGCTGCGCCGCGCGATCGCCGAGACCGCCCGCAAGCGGCTCGCCGGGGTCGACCTCGGCCCGCTCGCCGACGCCGTGGCCGAGGGCCGCCGCGTCGTGACGGGGGAGCGGGTGCCGGCCCGCGAGGTCGTCGCCGCCCTGCCCTCGATCCCCGTGGTCCGCACCGTGGCCGACCGGCTCGGCGCGGGCGACACCGAGGCGCCCGGGCCGCTCGCGTCCGCGGTCGAGCTGGCCCTCGAGCACCTGTACCTCACCCGCAAGCTCGCGAAGGACAGCGACACCGACGAGGACACGGTCACCTATGGCGGCTGAGGGCATTCCCGACGACGGGGCCGGGGCGCGGCGGCCCCCGCCCGGTCGCTACTCCTACGGCCGGTTCTACGACGGACCGGACCCGCTCGCCCCGCCGTTCGACATCCGCGAGGCGATGGACCAGCTCGGCCGCGACGTCATGGAGGGCACGAGCCCGCGGCAGGCGATGCGCGAGCTGATGCGGCGCGGCCTGCGCGACCAGCAGGGTCTCGACGACCTGCAGCGCCGGCTGCACGAGCAGCGGCGCCGGCTGCAGCGGGAGAACCGCATCGACGGCACGCTGCAAGAGATCCGGGAGCTGCTCGACCAGGCGCTCGAGGCCGAGCGGAACTCGCTGCAGGCCGAGGATTCCGACGACGCCCGGTTCCGGGAGATGTCGCTGGACGCCCTGCCCGACTCGACGGCGGGCGCGGTCAACGAGCTGCAGAACTACGACTGGCGCAACGCCGAGGCGCGCCAGGCCTACCAGCAGATCCAGGACCTCATGGGCCGGGAGGCCCTCGACCAGCGCTTCCAGGGCATGAAGGAGGCGATGCAGAACGCGACCCCCGAGGACGTCGAGGGGGTGCGCGAGATGCTCTCCGACCTCAACGACCTGCTCGAGGCGCACGGTCGGGGCGAGGACACGGCCGAGCAGTTCTCCGAGTTCATGGGCAAGCACGGGCAGTACTTCCCGGAGAACCCGGGCAACGTCGAGGAACTGATCGACATCCTGGCGCAGCGGTCGGCGGCCGCCCAGCGGATGATGAACTCCCTCTCGGCCGAGCAGCGGGCCGAGCTCGAGGGGCTCATGCAGTCCGCCTTCGGCGACCCGCGGCTGGCCGAGCAGCTCTCCCGGCTGGACTCGCAGCTCCAGGCGATGCGGCCCGGGGAGGACTGGGACGGCCAGGGCCGGTTCCGCGGCGACAACCCGATGGGGATGGGCGAGGCGACGCGGGCGATGGAGCAGCTCGCGCAGCTCGACTCGCTGTCCGAGCAGCTCTCCCAGAGCTACCCGGGCGCGCGCATGGAGGACATCGACCTGGAGGCCCTGGAGGCCTCACTCGGCCGGCAGGCGCGGGTCGACGCGCAGCGGCTCGCCGAGCTCGAGCGCGAACTGGAGAACCAGGGTGTGTTCGAGCGGGGCCCGGACGGGTCACTGACGCTCTCGCCGAAGGCGCTGCGCCAGCTCGGGCAGTCGGCGCTGCGCGACGTCGTCGGGTCGCTCTCGACCCGGCGCGGGGAGCGGGAGACGCAGCGCTCGGGGGCGGCGGGGGAGGCGAGCGGGGCGACCCGCCCGTGGGCCTTCGGCGACACCGAGCGCTGGGACACCTCGCGCACGCTGCTCAACGCCGAGCTGCGCAAGGCCGGCGGGGACGACCGGGCGCTGGACGTGACCGACGTGGAGATCGTCGAGACCGAGCAGCGCACCCGGGCGGCGGTCGCACTGTGCGTGGACACCTCGTGGTCGATGGTGGCCGACGGGCGGTGGGTGCCGATGAAGCGCACCGCCCTCGCGCTGCACCACCTGGTCTCGACGCGGTTCCGCGGCGACGCGCTCCAGATCATCACCTTCGGGCGGCACGCCCAGGCCGTCGACCTCGCCCAGCTGACGGGGCTGGAGGGGGTGTGGGAGCAGGGCACGAACCTGCACCACGCGCTGCTGCTCGCGGGCCGGCACCTGCGGCGGCACTCCGACGCCGCCCCCGTGGTGCTGGTCGTCACCGACGGCGAGCCGACCGCGCACCTGGAGCCGGACGGGCACGCCGTCTTCGACTACCCGCCGACCCCGGAGACGTTGCGGGCGACGCTGAACGAGGTGGACGCGATCGCCCGGCTCAAGGCGGCGCTCACGGTCTTCATGCTCGGGGAGGACCCGCGCCTGGAGGCGTTCGTCGACCTCGTCGCCCGCCGCAGCGGCGGCCGGGTCGTGGCCCCCGACCTGGACGGGCTCGGGGCCGCGGTCGTCAGTGACTACCTGCACAGTCGCCGACGCTGACGAGGAGAGACAAACGATCATCCAGTGGCTCAACGTCACGGATGTGCCCGAGGTAACCGGTTCACGTGATCCTTCTACCCGAACGGGTCTAGCCAGTCGGTTACTCTGGGAGATGGCAGGAGTCGAACCCCCCCGCGACTCCCGCCATCCCCGGCCGGGTCCCGGTTCCGTCAGGAGGGGCCCGTCGTGCTCGCCCGCGACGGACCCGCACGGGACCCGGCCGGGACCTCCGAGTGGTCATGTTCGCCACCGGTCGGCAGGCGGGTGGGCATAAGGTCGGCGCCATGCAATCGTGGTCTGGAGTCGACGTCCCCCAGGTGCCCGGCACCCCGCCCCCGCTGCGGCTGTTCGACACCTCGACCGGCGAGATCCGCCCGACCGCCCCCGGCGCGTCCGGCGCCCGGATGTACGTCTGCGGCATCACCCCCTACGACGCGACCCACCTCGGGCACGCCGCCACCTACCTGGCCTTCGACCTGGTCAACCGCTGCTGGCGCGACGCGGGGCACGACGTGCACTACGTCCAGAACGTCACCGACATCGACGACCCGCTGCTCGAGCGGGCGGAGCGGGACTCCGACGACTGGGTCGTGCTCGGCATGCGCGAGACCGCGCTCTTCCGCGAGGACATGGAGTCGCTGCGCGTGCTGCCGCCGCGCGACTACATCGGCGCGGTCGAGGCCATGGACGAGATCACCGAGCTCGTCGGGAAGCTGCTCGCGGCGGGCGCCGCGTACCGCGCGGACGACCCGGAGCACCCCGACGTCTACTTCGACCACACCGCGACGGCCGACTTCGGCTACGTCTCGCGGTACTCGACCGCGGAGATGGAGCGCATCTTCCCGGAGCGCGGCGGCGACCCCGACCGGCGCGGCAAGCGCCACCCGCTCGACGCCCTGCTCTGGCGCACCGCCCGCGAGGGCGAGCCGTCCTGGTCCTCCGACCTCGGCGACGGCCGCCCCGGCTGGCACGTCGAGTGCACCGCCATCGCCATGAACCGGCTCGGCGAGGCCTTCGACGTCCAGGGCGGCGGCTCCGACCTCGCGTTCCCGCACCACGAGTTCGGCTCCGCGCACGGCGAGGCCCTCACCGGCATCCACCCGATGGCCCGGCACTACTGCCACGCCGGGATGATCGGGCTCGACGGCGAGAAGATGTCGAAGTCCAAGGGCAACCTCGTCTTCGTCTCCCGCCTGCGCGCCGACCGCGTCGACCCGATGGCCGTCCGCCTCGCGCTGCTCTCCGGCCACTGGCGCACCGACCGGTCGTGGACCGCGGAGCTCCTGACGGCGGGCCAGGCCCGGCTGCACCGCTGGCGCGAGGCCGTGTCGCTGGACGCGGCGCCCGACCCGACCGACGTGATCGAGCGGGTCCGCGGCCATCTCGCCGACGACCTCGACAGCCCGGGAGCCCTCGCCGCCGTCGACGCCTGGGTCGACGACGCCCTCCGCCGCTCCGGGTCCGTGCCCGACGGGGGAACGCGCGCGGCGGGTGCGATCGACGCGCTGCTGGGCATCACCCTGCGCTGACGTCCGGTCGGCACCACCGCGAGGAGGACCCCATGGCCCGCAACGTGCTCGGCGGCGAGCTCGCCGACTGCAGCCACGACCCCGTCACCGGCTTCTACCGGGACGGCTGCTGCGAGACCGGTCCCGACGACGCCGGCGTGCACACCGTGTGCGCGCGGGTGACGGCGGAGTTCCTGGAGTTCTCGGCGGCGCGCGGCAACGACCTGACGCGCCCCGACGCCGGGTTCCCCGGGCTGAGCCCGGGCGACCGCTGGTGCCTGTGCGCGAGCCGGTGGAAGGAGGCCCTCGACGGCGGGGTCGCCCCGCCGGTGGTCCTCGAGGCGACGCACGCCCGCACCCTGGAGTGGATCGACCTCGACGACCTGCGCGCGCACGCGGTCGCCGAGTAGCCCGCCCGGCCGATGTCCCGCCCCGCTCCGCCGGCGACCGGTGCCCAGGCCCGGGCCCGGCGGGGCGCGGTGCGACGGCTGGACCAGGCCCTCGTCGAGCGCGACCCGCACGCCGACCGCGATCCCGAGCAGAGCCGTCGTCGGGCGGTGGTGGCCGGGGCCGTGCTCGCGGTCCTGGGGCTGGCCGCGGCCGCCGTGGTCGGTCTCGTCCGGGGCGACACCGACTGGCGGGCGGCGACGATCGTGCGGGGCGTGCCCAGCGGGGCGCTCTACGTCGTGGCCCGCGTGCCGACGCCGCGGCTCGTCCCCACCACCGACCTCACCTCCGCGCGGCTGCTGGCCGCCGGGGTCGACCCCCGCCGCGCCGACCCGACGGCCGGGCTCGCGCCCGCCGACCCGACGCCCGTTCGCGACGACGCCCTCGTCGGGGTCGAGCGCACGGTGCCCGTGGGACTCGCGGGCGCGCCGTCCGTCCTGCCCGACACCGCGAGCGCCCCGACGCCGGACGTCTGGGCGGTCTGCGACGTGCCCGCCGGACCGGGCGTCCGCGCGGTCGTCCTGGTCGGCCAGCCCGCCCTCGGCCGGCCGCTGACGACGGGGGAGGCCCTGCTCCTGCGCGGGGACGACGGCCGCACCTGGCTGGTGACCGACGGGCGCCGGGCGGCGATCGACCCGGCCGAGGGGGCCGTGGTCCGCGCCCTCGACGTCGCCGGGGTCGCCGCCCGTCCGGCAGGCAGCGCCCTGCTCGGTGCCCTCCCCGAGGCGGCGCCGCTGGTCCCGCCGCGCATCCCGGGCGCGGGGGCGGCGCCCACGGACGTCCCGACGCGGACGCTGGGCCTCCCGGTCGGCGCCGTCGCCCGGGTGGCGGGCGTGCCGACCCGGTTCGTCGTGGTCCTCGACCGGGGCGTGCAGGAGGTGCCCGACGTCGTGGCCGAGCTCGTGCGGTTCGCCTCCCGGGGCGCCGACCCGCGGGTGGCCGAGGTCCCCGCGGCCGTGGTGGACGGCCTGCCCCGCGCGGTCGGGGTCGATCTCACCGCCTACCCGCGCGCCTTCCCCGGTGTGCAGGCGGTCGAGGACGCGCCGGTCGTCTGCGCGGCACCGTCCGTGGGCGGCGCGACGACGGTCTCCGTCGCCGGCACGTTGCCCTCACCGGTCCCGCCGACCCCGCTCGGCGACCCTGCGGCACCCGGGTCGGCCGGCGCCGTGCGGGTGGCCGGCGCCGGCGCGTACGTGGTCCCGGTGGCGCCGGGGGAGCCGGCCGACCCGGAGCGCGGGGTGATCGTCGACCAGGTCGGCCGTGTCTTCCCGGTGGCCGGCCGCGGCGCGGCGGCCGCGCTCGGACTGGGCGACCCCCGACCCGCCCCGCGCAGCGTGGTCGGCCTGCTCCCACGCGGGCCGGTGCTCTCGCTCGAGGCGGCGCGCACGTTCCGCTGAGCGGACCCCAACCCCTCGTGGCAGCAAAGCGTCGTTACTGGCGTCCGGTGACAGCAACGACGCTTCGCTGCCATCTGAGGTGGGGGACGGCCCTACCGCTCCCAGGGACCGCCGAAGTTCGAGCCGCCGGCCACGTCGCCCGGGCCGCCCGGGTCGCGGCGGCGCAGGTAGCGCTCGAAGTCGGCGGCGATCTCGTCGCCCGAGGCCTCCTGGAGGTCGGACTCGGCGTCGCCGGCCTCCTCGAGGGCCTTGACGTACTCGCGGACCTCGTCGTCCTCGTCGGCCATCTCGGAGACCGTGCGCTCCCACTTCTCGGCCTGCTCGGGCAGGGCGCCGAGCGGGACCTCGACGTCGAGGACCTCCTCGACGCGCTGCAGCAGCGCGATCGTGGCCTTGGGCGCGGGCGGCTGCGACACGTAGTGCGGCACGGCGGCCCAAAACGAGATGGCGGGGATGCCGGCCTGGACGCAGGCGTCGTTGAGCACGCCGGTGACGCCGGTCGGGCCCTGGTAGCGCGAGCTCGACAGCCCGTACCGCGCGGCCGACTCCTTGTCGAACGACGAGCCGGTCACCGGCACCGGACGGGTGTGGGGCGTGTCGGCCAGGAGCGCACCGAGCGTGATCACCGTGGTGACGCCGAGCTCCTCGGCCTTGGCGACGATCTCCCCGACGAAGGAGCGCCACCGCATGTTCGGCTCGATGCCGCGCACGAGCACGAGGTCCCGGTCGGAACCCGGGGGGCGGCAGAGCGTGAAGCGGGTGGTGGGCCAGTCGATCGCCCGGCTGATCCCGTCGACCAGCCGCACGGTCGGGCGCGAGACCTGGAAATCGTAGTAGTCCTCGGGGTCGATCGCACCGAGCTCGGTGGCGTCCCAGTTGAGCGCGAGGTGCTCCACGGCCGTGCTGGCGGCGTCCCCCGCGTCGTTCCAGCCCTCGAACGCACACAGCATGACCGGGTCGTTCAGCTCTGGAGCAGGGAAATCGGGCGCGTCGGAGGCGGACACCGGCCCAGCTTACGGGTCGTGACGAGGCTCGCAGGGCAGACGGTTGACCCGCTCGTCACGTTACGATCGTTTGATGACTACCCCGAGTGAGTCACCCTTCCTGTCCGCCCTGCACTCCCGCGTACTCATCGGTGACGGCGCGATGGGGACGGCCCTGCAGGACCAGGATCTGACCCTCGAGGACTTCCAGGATCTCGAGGGTTGCAACGAGATTCTGAACGTGTCCCGCCCGGACGCCGTCAAGCAGGTCCACCTCGGCCACCTCGACGCCGGCGCGGACGTCATCGAGAGCAACACCTTCGGCACCAACTGGCCGAACCTGAACGAGTACGACATCCCGGAGCGCATCTACGAGCTCTCGCTGGCCGGGACGAGGATCGCCCGCGAGGCGGCCGACGAGTACGCCACCGCCGACCGGCCGCGCTTCGTCTTCGGCTCCAACGGCCCGGGCACCAAGCTCCCGACCCTCGGTCACGCTCCGTACGCGAAGCTGCGGGACGCCTACATCGAGTCCGTGCTCGGCCAGCTCGAGGGCGGCGCCGACGCGATCCTCGTCGAGACCTGCCAGGACCTCCTCCAGTCCAAGGCCGCGATCCTCGGCGCCTACCGCGCGATGGAGCAGTTCGGCCGGCGCATCCCCGTCATCTGCCACGTCACCGTCGAGCTCACCGGCACCATGCTGGTCGGCTCCGAGATCACGGCGGCGCTGACGGCGCTCGAGCCGCTCGGCATCGACGGCATCGGCCTCAACTGCGCCACCGGCCCGGCCGAGATGAGCGAGCACCTGCGGGCGCTGTCCCGGCAGTCGCGCATCCCGGTGACGGTCATGCCGAACGCCGGCCTGCCCGAGCTCGGCCCGAACGGCCCGGAGTACCCGCTGCAGCCCCAGGAGCTCGCGGACTACTGCGCCTCGTTCATCACCGACTACGGCCTGCAGCTCGTCGGCGGCTGCTGCGGCACCACGAACGAGCACGTGCGCGCCCTCGCCGAGACCTGCCGCGACCTCACGCCGGGCGCCCGCGACCCGAAGCCCGAGCCGGGCATCTCGTCGATGTACCACTCGGTGCCGTTCCGCCAGGACACCGGCCTGCTGATGATCGGCGAGCGCTCGAACGCCAACGGCTCCAAGGCCTTCCGCGAGGCCATGGTCGCCGAGGACTACGAGAAGTGCGTCGACATCGCGAAGGCGCAGACCCGTGAGGGCGCGCACTGGATGGACCTCTGCATCGACTACGTCGGGCGCGACGGCACCGCGGACATGGACCGCCTGGCCCACGACGTGTCGACCGCCTCGACGCTCCCGGTGGTGCTCGACTCCACCGAGCCCGAGGTCCTCCAGGCCGGCCTCGAGCAGCTCGGCGGCCGCTCCGCGATCAACTCGGTGAACTACGAGGACGGCGACGGCCCGGACTCGCGGTTCCAGAAGATCATGCGGATCGCGAAGGAGCACGGTGCCGCGATCGTCGGTCTCTGCATCGACGAGGAGGGCCAGGCCCGCACCGCGGAGTGGAAGACCCGGATCGCCTTCCGCCTCATCGAGGACCTCAACACCAACTGGGGCATCCGCACCGAGGACATCATCATCGACTGCCTCACCTTCCCGATCTCCACCGGTCAGGAGGAGGTCCGCAAGGACGGCATCGAGACGATCAACGCGATCAAGCAGCTCAAGGAGCGCTACCCCGAGGTCCAGACCACGCTCGGTCTGTCGAACATCTCGTTCGGCCTCAACCCGGCGGCGCGCCAGGTGCTGAACTCGGTGTTCCTCTCCGAGTGCGTGGACGCGGGCCTCGACACGGCCATCGTGAACTCGGCGAAGATCCTGCCGATGTCGCAGATCCAGGACGACCAGCGCGAGGCCGCCCTGGACCTGGTCTACGACCGGCGCAGCGAGGACCACGACCCGCTGCAGCACTTCATGAACCTCTTCGAGGGCGTGTCGGCGCAGTCGGCGAAGGACCAGCGCGCCGAGGAGCTCGCCGCCATGCCGCTGTTCGAGCGCCTCGCGCAGCGCATCGTCGACGGCAACCGCAACGGCCTCGAGGAGGACCTGAACGCGGGCATGGAGGAGAAGGACCCGCTCGAGATCATCAACACCGACCTGCTCGGCGGCATGAAGGTCGTCGGTGAGCTGTTCGGCGCGGGCAAGATGCAGCTGCCGTTCGTGCTCGCCTCGGCCGAGGTGATGAAGGCGGCCGTCGCGCACCTCGAGCCGCACATGGAGGCGACCGAGAACTCCGGCAAGGGCAAGATCCTGCTGGCGACGGTCAAGGGCGACGTCCACGACATCGGCAAGAACCTCGTCGACATCATCCTGTCGAACAACGGCTACGACGTGGTCAACATCGGCATCAAGCAGCCGATCAACGCCATCCTCGAGGCCGCCGATGAGAACAAGGTCGACGCGATCGGGATGTCCGGGCTGCTGGTCAAGTCGACCGTGGTCATGAAGGACAACCTCAAGGAGATGAACGACCGCGGGGTCGCGCAGAAGTACCCGGTGCTGCTCGGCGGCGCCGCGCTGACCCGCTCCTACGTCGAGAACGACCTCGGCGAGCTCTACGAGGGCGACGTCCGCTACGCCAAGGACGCCTTTGAGGGCCTGCGGCTCATGGACTCCGTCATGACCGGCGAGGGCCCCTCGGAGGACGAGAAGGCCAAGGCCGCCGAGCGCAAGGAGCGCCGCGAGCGCTCCGAGCGGATCAAGGCCAAGCGCGAGGCGGAGAAGGGGGAGTCGGAGGACGTCGACCCGAACGCGATCTCCGACGTCGCCCGCCGCATCGAGGTCCCGCAGCCGCCGTTCTGGGGCACGCGCGTCGTCCGCGGCATCCGGCTCGCCGACTACTCCGCCCTGCTCGACGAGCGCGCGACGTTCTTCGGACAGTGGGGCCTGCGTGGATCGAAGGGCGGCGACGGCCCCTCCTACGAGGAGCTCGTCGAGACCGAGGGCCGGCCGCGCATGCGCTACTGGCTCGACCGCCTGCAGTCCGAGGGCATCCTCGCCCACGCCGCGGTGGTCGCCGGCTACTTCCCGGTGATCTCCGAGGGCCAGGACGTCGTCGTGCTCGACGAGGCCAAGCCGGAGGCGAACGAGCTGCACCGCTTCTCGTTCCCGCGGCAGAAGCGCGACCGCCGCCTCTGCCTCGCCGACTTCTTCCGCACGCGGGAGGAGGCGACCGAGCTCGGCAGCGTCGACGTCATGCCGATGAACCTCGTGACGATGGGGCAGCCGATCGCGGACTTCGCCAACGAGCTGTTCGCGGCGAACTCCTACCGCGACTACCTCGAGGTCCACGGCCTGGGCGTGCAGCTCACCGAGGCGATGGCGGAGTTCTGGCACCGCCGCGTCCGCGAGGAGCTGACCTTCGCCGACGGCTCGACGATGGCCGACCAGGACCCGGCGGACGTCAACGAGTTCTTCAAGCTCGGCTACCGCGGAGCCCGGTACTCGCTCGGCTACGGCGCCTGCCCGAACGTCGAGGACCGGGCGAAGATCGTCGAGCTGCTCGACCCGAGCCGCATCGGCGTCGAGCTCTCCGAGGAGGACCAGCTGCATCCGGAGCAGTCCACCGACGCGCTGGTGGTCCACCACCCGGAGGCCAAGTACTTCAATGCCTGATCTGGCTGCCGTCCTCTGGGACATGGACGGCACGCTGGTCGACTCCGAGGGACTCTGGTCGATCACGATGACGGAGCTCGCCGCCCACCTGGGCGGCGAGCTGTCCGTCGAGACCCGCGAGGAGCTGACCGGTTCGAGCCTGCGCCGCACCTCGGCGACGGTGCTGCGCGAGGTCGGTCTTCCCGACGACGACGCCTCGGTCGAGAAGGCCGGTCGCTGGCTGCTCGACCGCACGCACGAGGTCTTCGCGCAGGGTCTGCCGTGGCGGCCCGGGGCGCAGGCGGCCCTGGCGACGGTGCGCTCCGCCGGGCTCGCCACGGCGCTCGTGACCAGCACCTATCGCGAGCTCACCGAGGTCGCGCTGGACCAGATCGGCCGCGGGTGGTTCGACGTCACGGTGTGCGGGGACGAGGTGTCGGCCACCAAGCCCGACCCCGCGCCCTACCGCCGGGCGTGCGAGCTGCTCGGCCTCGATCCCGCGGTGTGCGTCGCCGTCGAGGACTCCGCGGCGGGGACCGCGTCGGCGGCGGCGGCCGGCGTCTCCGTGCTCGTCGTCCCGTCCGGTCCGCCGGTGCCGGCGGGGGAGCGGCGGACGTTCCGGGACTCGCTGGAGGGGCTCACGCTCAGCGACCTGCGGCTGCTCCGTTCGGCGAACGTCGGGTAGCCGGTCCGGGCTGACGGCGGCGTGTCGGCGCGCTGCACGTCCGCCGATCGGATTCGGCCGTTCGGAGCAGTACCACCCGTCCATGCACACGGCCGACCCGAAGGATGCAAGCATCGGTGAACGTGAAGACGTTCGACGGGCTCTTCGAGGAGCTCAGCACCAAGGCGCGCGACCGTCCCGAGGGTTCGGGCACCGTCGCCGCCCTCGACGCCGGGGTGCACGCCCAGGGCAAGAAGGTCCTGGAGGAGGCCGGCGAGGTGTGGCTCGCCGCCGAGCACGAGACCGACGACAAGCTCGCCGAGGAGATCTCCCAACTGCTCTACCGCACCCAGGTGATCATGCTCGGTCGTGGGCTGACGCTCGACGACGTGTACAAGTACCTCTAGAACCATCGAGTCGGGCGCCCCGCCGGGGTGCCGCCAGGAGAGAGCCATGCTCCGCGTCGCCGTCCCGAACAAGGGGTCCCTCGCCGAGGAGGCGTCGCGCATGCTGCGCGATGCCGGGTACCGGCAGCGGTCGGACAGCCGCGACCTGTCGCTGCACGACCACAACAACGGGGTGCAGTTCTTCTACCTGCGTCCCAAGGACATCGCGACCTACGTCTCCGAGGGCCAGCTCCACCTGGGCATCACCGGGCACGACCTGACCGAGGAGTCGTCGGCCTCCGTCAACGAGGTCCTCAAGCTCGGGTTCGGCAACTCCGCGTTCCGCTACGCCGCCCCGATCGCCAAGGGCTGGACGGTGCAGGACCTCGCCGGCAAGCGGATCGCGACCTCCTTCCCGCGCCTGGTCCGCGCCAACCTCGCCCAGCAGCGCATCTCCGCCAAGGACGTCATCCGGCTGGACGGGGCCGTCGAGGTCTCGATCGAGCTCGAGGTGGCCGACGCGATCGCCGACGTCGTCTCGACCGGCCGCACCCTCGCCCAGCACGGCCTCGAGCCCATCGGCGACCCGATCCTCGAGTCCGAGGCCGTGATCGTCGACCGCAACGCCAAGTTCGACCAGCAGCCGGACTCGCCGGAGATCACCAAGGCCAAGTACCGGTTCATCGAGCGGCTGCGCGGCGTCGTGTTCGCCCGGCAGTACGTGATGCTCGACTACGACTGCCCGCAGGAGGTCCAGGACGAGGCCGTCCAGGTCACCCCGGGCGTGCAGTCGCCGACGGTCGCGCCGCTCTCCCTCGACGGCTGGGTCGCCGTCCGGTCGATGGTGCGCCGCAGCCGCGTGAACGACGTGATGGACGAGCTCGCCGACCTCGGCTGCACCGGCATCGTCACCTCCTCCCTGCAGTCGTGCCGTGCCGTGCTCCCCGGGGTGGGCGGCGTGAGCTCGATGCCGGGCGCCACCCCGCCGCCCGCGGAGTCGCCCTCGTCGGCCGACCCCGCCGTCGCGCGGATGGGCGTGGCCGGCCGCTGAGCCCGCGCCGGTGCGGCCCCGGACCTAGCGGGGCCGCACGGTGAGCGCCTGCGCGGCCCGGCCGAGAGGCCCGTGCTCGTCGTGCAGCACGGAGTAGGCCGTCCCGGTGCCCTCGGGCCCGATCACGCTGTCCGCGTCCAGCCCGGTCCACTCTCCGGTGGGCACGCGGTGCAGGTGCAGCGTCAGGTCCGTGTTGACGAACAGCCAGTGCCGCAGGTCGAGCCGGCTCGCGACGCCGTTCGTCGAGTCGGCGACGGCCGCGAGCCGCTGGGTGGCCGTCGGCTCCTCGCCCTCCACCACCGGGCCGCGCAGCCGACCCCACGCCCGTCCCGGTCCGGTGACCTCGAGACCACCCTCGATCCACCGCCAGTCCACCGACGTGAGGTAGCCGGGGAGCCAGCCGTCGGGGATGTCACGCTGCGCCCCGGCCTCCGGGCCCGGCAGCGCCGGCATCGCCGCACCCGGCACGGTGACGACCTCCGCGGTGTCCCCGACGCCGTGGAACCAGCCGTGCGCCCGGGCCACCGGCCGGACGGCGCCCGAGGCCGGGTCGGGCGCGGCGAGCTCGGCGGTGACCAGCTCGATCGTGCGCCCCGGCCGCGTGACCTCGGCGCGCACCACGAGCTCGCCGACGGGCACCTTGCCCAGCACCTCCACGGTCACCCGGGCGAGCCGCACGTCCTCGCGCCCGGACCGCCGCTCGAGGGCGCGGATCAGCAGGGCGCTCGGCGGGCCCATGTGCTGCGCGTCGGCGAACCACGGGCCCGCGGTGGACGCGGACGCCGCCACCCGCGTGCCGTCGGGGCGGTCGTCGTCGAGGAGACGGAAGTAGGGCTCGGGCACGGGGGCGGTCATGGGGGAGCGGTCTCCGTGGTGTCGGGGGTGTCGTCGGAGCCCGCGTCGGGGCTCCCGTCGGGCCAGCCGGGGTAGTCCGGCGGCGTCCCGCCGAACGCCGGGCAGACTGCCTGGTGCGCGCACCAGCCGCACGTCCGCCCCGGGTTGGGCCGGAAGTCACCCGTCGGGGCCGCGCGCAGGATGGCCGCCCACAGGGCCACGACCGTGCGCTCGAACCGCTCCAGCTCGGCCACGGTGGGGGAGTGGGTGAGGCTCTGCCCGTCGGCGAGGTACATCAGGCGCAGCTGGCGCGGCAGCACGCCCCGGGCCCGCAGCAGC
The DNA here is from genome assembly GCF_050955885.1 of Actinomycetospora sp. CA-084318. Lineage (NCBI taxonomy): Bacteria > Bacillati > Actinomycetota > Actinomycetes > Pseudonocardiales > Pseudonocardiaceae > Actinomycetospora > Actinomycetospora sp. CA-084318. Next base: position 3,579,985 of record NZ_CP192098.1, on the reverse strand, counting down.
ACGAGCGCGTAGAACTTCAGCTGGAACAGGGCCCGCGCCTCGAACACCTCGCGCGGCGCCGACCCGGTCTTGTAGTCGACGATCCGCACGTCGCCCTCCGGCGACACGTCCAGCCGGTCGACGTAGCCGCGCAACCCGACCCCGGAGGCCAGTTCGGTCTCCAGGAACACCTCGCACGCCTCGGGTCGCAGGCGGCGTGGGTCCTCCATCGCGAAGTAGGCGTCCACGAGCGCGCCCGCCGCGGCCGGGTCCCCGAGCAGCTCCCGGTCCGCCGCGTCCAGCTCCGCCACGACCTCCGCGAGCAGCCCGTGCGCCCGCTCCGGCCGCCGCAGCGGCGGGTCGAGCGCGAAGAGCCGTTCCAGCACCGCGTGCACCACGATCCCGCGCAGCTGGGCCGGGCTGCGCCGCTCGGGCAGCCGGTCGATCGCCCGGAACCGGTAGAGCAGCGGGCACTGCTTGAAGTCCCCGGCGCGGGACGGCGACAACGCCGGGCGACGCCGCGGCCGGTCCTCCCGGGACGTGCGGGGCGCGGGGACCGTGGTGGTGCTCGTCTCGATCATGCCGCGGACGCTACGACGGACCCCTGACAACCTCGGTCCGCCTCGAGCCCGGGAACCCGATGGATCCGGAGGGCGCCGGGCTGCGTCCGAGCCGGTGTGGGGCACCTGAACCGGGACGACCGGGCACGAACACTGATCCGCGACCAGGACGGGCTGCTGAGCACCGCGCAGGCGAAGGAGGCCGGGTTCACGCGGGCCCAGATCGCGGCGCGGGTGAAGAAGGGCGAGTGGCTGCGCGAGGCGAACGGCGTCCTGCGCGCCGCCGACCACCCCGTCACCCCGCGCTCCCGCATCCGGGCCGCGATGCTGTCGCTCGGCGAGGACGCCACCCTGGTCGGCCGGTCGGCGGCGTTCTGGTGGCGCCTCACCGACGTGGCCCCGGCCGAGATCGAAATCGCCGTCGACCACGCCCGCCAGCCACGACCCCGGACGGGCGTCCGCCTGCTGCGGCGTGCGGTCCCGCCGCAGGACCGGGTCGTCGTCGACGGCGTCCCCGTGACGAAGAAGCCGGCGACCGTGCTCGCCGCGGTGGCGTCGCTCGGGCTGCTGCTCGGTGCCCGGCTCATGGACCAGGCACTTCAGGCAGGCGTGAGCCTCGAGGCGATGTGGGACGTACATCGTCGGACCATCGGCCGGTACGGAGCCGTCGTGGCCCTGCAACTCCTGCTCCTGGCGGGTGGTGGCGCACGGTCGGAGGCGGAGCGGACGGCACACCGGCTGCTCCGGAGCGCCGGGCTCCGTGGCTGGCACGCCGACCACGAGATCCGGCTCCCCGGCTTCGGCCGCGCTGTGCTCGACGTGGCCTTCGTGGAGCGCAGGGTGCTGATCGAGATCGATGGCTGGGCCTACCACCGTGACCTGCGCGCCTTCCTCCGCGACGCCCGCCGGCAGAACGCCCTGATGCTCGACGGTTGGGTCGTGATCCGGACGAACTGGTTCGAGCTCCGCGAGCACCCCGATCTGTTCGTGCAGAACGCCATCGCGGCGCTCGCATCCGAGGCCCGCCCGACCACGCCCTGAACTTCGGTGGCGAGTCGCATCAGATCTTGCGCGTGTCGCCACCGAAATGGTGATCATGGTCGGACGAGGGGGTGGCCGGGGCGCGCACGGCCTCCGCCTAGGGTTGACGGCCGTGCACCCGACCGACGTGACCGCCGAGCAGCCCGACGACGGGTCGGTGCAGCACGAGCAGGCGACCACGGCCGACGGGCCCACCGGGGCGACCGACACCGGGGCGACCGACACCGGGGCGACCGACACCGGGGCGACCGACACCGGGGCGACCGACACCGGGGCGACCGACACCAGCGCGACCGAGGACACCGACCGGCGCGGACCGGCCCGGTCGGGGCCGTTCCTCCCCGGCGACCGGGTGCAGCTGACCGACCCGAAGGGCCGGCACTTCAGCCTCGTCCTGGAGCCCGGGCAGAGCTACCACACCCACCGCGGCGCGATCGCCCACGACAAGCTCATCGGCGCCCCCGAGGGCAGCGTCGTGCACTCCGCGGCGAACACGCCCTACCTCGCCCTGCGGCCCCTGCTGCCCGACTACGTGCTCGCCATGCCCCGCGGCGCGCAGGTCATCTACCCGAAGGACGCCGCGCAGATCGTCATGTGGGGCGACGTGTTCCCGGGCGCGAACGTCCTCGAGGCCGGGGCCGGCAGCGGCGCCCTGACCTGCAGTCTCCTGCGTGCGGTGGGCCCGGAGGGCACGGTCACCAGCTACGAGATCCGCGACGACCACCTCGAGCACGCCGAGGCCAACGTGGTCCGGTTCTTCGGCGAACACCCGCCGAACTGGCACGTCCACCTCGGTGACATGGCGACGGCCACCGGCACCTTCGACCGCATCGTGCTCGACATGCTGTCACCGTGGGAGGTCCTCGACACCGTCCGGGACGTCCTGGTCCCCGGGGGCGTGCTGGTGGGCTACGTGGCCACCACGACGCAGCTCTCCACCCTCACCGAGGCGCTGCGCGACCAGAACGGCTGGACCGAGCCGCAGGCGTGGGAATCGCTGGTCAGGCCGTGGCACAGCGTCGGCCTCGCGGTGCGCCCGGAACACCGGATGATCGCCCACACGGCGTTCCTGGTCACCGCCAGGAGGCTCGCCGACGGGGTCACCCCACCGCGGGTGCAGCGCCGCCCGACCCGGACTCGATAGCACACTTCTGAACCCGCAAGCCCCACTCTCGGTGACAAAAGCACGACGACGACGCGAGAAGTCCGTCACCGGCTCGCTACTCCACGGACACCCTCTTTCACGGGTACGGTGACGCCACGGAGTAGCGGGAGGAGGGCGCCGTGAGCATGAACGACGACCCCAGGGGCCGATCCGACCAGGGCCGCGACCGAGGCGCGGCGGACATGGCGGCACAGGTGCGATTCCTCGAAGAAGAGGTCGCCCTGCTGCGTCGGAAGCTGACCGAGTCACCGCGCCACACCCGGATCCTCGAGCAGCGGCTCGCGGACTCGGCGGCGCGGGTGTCCCAACTGACCGAGCGCAACGACAAGCTCACCGACACCCTCAAGGAGGCGCGGGCCCAGCTCGTCGCGCTCCGCGAGGAGGTGGACCGTCTCGCGCAACCGCCGTCGAGCTACGGCGTGTTCCTGACCCTCCACGAGGATCAGACGGTCGACGTCTTCACGTCTGGCCGGAGGATGCGCGTCGCCGTGTCCCCCGCCGTCGAGGCCGCCGAGCTCACGCGCGGCCAGTCGGTCCGGCTCAACGAGGCCCTCACCGTCGTCGAGGGCGGCGACTACGAGCGCATCGGCGAGGTCTGCTCGCTGCGCGAGGTGCTGACCGACGAGGACGGGTCGCGCACGCGCGCCCTGATCATCGGGCACGCCGACGAGGAGCGGGTGATCCACCTCGCCGACTCGCTGTTCGGCCCGGACGCCCCGGAGCTCAAGCCGGGCGACTCGCTCATGGTCGACACCAAGGTGGGCTACGCCTACGAGAAGGTGCCCAAGGCCGAGGTCGAGGAGCTCGTCCTCGAGGAGGTCCCCGACGTCGCGTACACCGACATCGGCGGGCTCTCGCGGCAGATCGACTCCATCCGCGACGCGGTGGAGCTGCCGTTCCTGCACGCGGACCTGTTCCGCGAGTACCAGCTGCGCCCGCCGAAGGGCGTCCTGCTCTACGGCCCGCCCGGCTGCGGCAAGACGCTCATCGCCAAGGCGGTGGCGAACTCGCTGGCGAAGAAGGTCGCCGAGCAGCGCGGCGAGGACAGCCGCGACATCAAGGCGCACTTCCTCAACATCAAGGGTCCCGAGCTGCTCAACAAGTTCGTGGGCGAGACCGAGCGGCACATCCGGATGATCTTCCAGCGGGCGCGCGAGAAGGCGTCCGAGGGCACCCCGGTGATCGTGTTCTTCGACGAGATGGACTCGATCTTCCGCACCCGCGGGTCGGGCGTCAGCTCCGACGTGGAGACGACGATCGTCCCGCAGCTGCTCAGCGAGATCGACGGCGTCGAGGGCCTCGAGAACGTCATCGTGATCGGTGCGTCGAACCGCGAGGACATGATCGACCCCGCGATCCTGCGCCCGGGCCGGCTCGACGTGAAGATCAAGATCGAGCGTCCCGACGCGGAGGCCGCGATCGACATCTTCGGCAAGTACCTCATCGAGGGGCTGCCGGTCCACGAGGACGACGTCGCGGAGTTCGGCGGCAACCGGCAGGCCTGCCTCGACGGCATGATCGAGCGGGTCGTCGAGCGGATGTACGCCGAGACCGACGACAACCGGTTCCTCGAGGTCACCTACGCCAACGGGGACAAGGAGGTCCTGTACTTCAAGGACTTCAACTCCGGCGCGGTGATCGAGAACATCGTCGGGCGCGCCAAGAAGTCCGCGATCAAGTCGCACCTGGAGACCAAGCAGTCCGGTCTGCGGGTGCAGCACCTGCTCGACGCCGTGGTGGACGAGTTCGCCGAGTCCGAGGACCTGCCGAACACGACCAACCCGGACGACTGGGCCCGCATCTCCGGCAAGAAGGGCGAGCGGATCGTCTACATCCGCACGCTCGTCACCGGCAAGGGCTCGACGCAGGGCAAGGAGATCGACACCGCGTCCAACACGGGTCAGTACCTGTGACTTCGGGTACCGTCCGAGCATGACCGACGACCGGCCGCTTCCCGCTCCTCGCAACGAGGTCCGGGGGGCGGCCGGTGTCGCGTCCGAGGCCGTCGACATCATCTCCCGCCCCGTCGAGGGCACCCACCGCGCGATCTCCGACACGGTGTTCGCCACCCTGCGCAAGGTCGGCCTCGGGCCCGCCTCGAAGCCCGCGCAGCTGCTGCACGACGGCATCAGCGCCGGCGTCTACTCCGCGGTCCGCGGGATCGGCCACGCCACCGGCCGCGGCATCGGCCTCGCCGCCGAGCTCTACCGCGAGGCCTCCGGGCGGGCCGACTGGACACCCATCACGTCCCGCCCGGCCGGCGCCGTCCTCACCGGCGCGATCAACGGCCTCGTCGGCGACCACATGGTGGCCCTCGACAACGACCTCGCGGTCCCGATGGCGCTCTACACGTCCACGCTGCACGACGAGGACCCGCACGCGCAGCTGCGCCTCGACGACGTCGCCGCCGCCGTCGCCGACCACCCCGAGCGGGACCTCTCCCACGTCGTGCTGTTCGTGCACGGCCTGGGGGAGACCGAGCACGCCTGGCGGCTCGCCGACGAGGACTCGGCGGGGGAGGGCTACGCCGAGCGCATCGCCTCCGCGGTCGGGGCGGTCCCGCTGCTGCTGCGCTACAACACGGGCATGCGCATCGCCCACAACGGGGCGGCGCTCTCGGTGCTGCTCGCCGAGGTGTTCGACGCCTGGCCGGAGCCGATCGAACGGCTCGACCTCGTCGGGCACTCGATGGGCGGGCTCGTCCTGCGCCACGCCTGCCACGCCGCGGTCCTCGCCGGCGAGCCGTGGGTGCACGCCGTGCGCCGCATGGTCTACCTCGGCTCCCCGCACGAGGGCGCCCCGCTGGCCCACCGCGTGGACCAGCTCGCCACCCAGCTCTCCCGCTGGGCCCGCTCCCGCACCTGGGGCGAGTTCCTCGACCGGCGCTCGGCCGGGATCCGCGACCTCGTCGCCGGCGTCTCCGACACCGACGTGCCGCTGCTGGCCTCGTCGACCCACCACGGCGTCGCCGCGTGCCTCACCTCGAACGCCCACCACCCGCTCGCGAACATCCTCGGCGACCTGCTCGTCCCGGTGGACTCCGCGCGGGGCGCGATCACCGACGTCGAGACCCTCCCGTCGTCGCACCACTTCCACCTGCTCAACGACCCGCGGATCCACGAGCACCTGCTGCGCTGGCTCGCCGACGACCGTCCCGACGAGGGGTCGTCCCCGGCCGCCGTCGACCTCCGGCGGTGAGGGCGCGGGGACCCGCCCGCACCGTCGTCCTGGGCGCCCTGACCGCGGCCGCGCCGCTGTCGATCGACACCTACCTGCCGGCCCTGCCGGCGATCGCGGTGGAGCTCGAGGCGTCGGCGTCGCTGGTCGCGCTGACCCTCACCGCGTGCGTGGTCGGCCTCGCGGTGGGCCAGCTCGTCGCCGGGCCGCTCTCGGACGTCCTCGGCCGCCGCCGGCCGATGATCGTCGGCGCGGTCGGCTTCGTCGTCCTGTCCGCGGCCTGTGCCGCCGCGCCCGACGTCGGGACCCTCGTGGCGCTCCGGCTGGCGCAGGGCCTCCTCGGGGCGGTCGGGATCGTGCTCGCCCGGGCCGTCGTGCGGGACCTGTACGACGGCCCCGCCGCGGCGCGGGCGTTCGCCGCGCTGATGCTCGTCTCGGGGGTCGCGCCGATCGTCGCGCCCGTGCTCGGCGGCCAGCTGCTGCGGGTCACGTCGTGGCGCGGGGTGTTCCTGGTGCTCGCCGCGCTCGGGCTGGTCGTGCTGGTCGGCGTGCTGCTGGCGGTCCCGGAGACGCTGCCGCCCGACCGCCGACGGGCCGGCGGCTGGCGGACCACGCGGCACGCCTTCGGCGTCCTGCTCGCCGACGCCCGGGTCCTCGCCTGTGTGGCGGCCGCGGGCTTCGCCTTCGCCGCGATGTTCGCCTACATCTCCGGGTCCACGTTCGTGCTGCAGGGCCTCTACGGACTCTCGCCCCAGGAGTTCAGCGGCGTGTTCGCCGTCAACTCCGTCGGCATCGTCAGCGCCGTGCAACTCTCCGGGCGGCTGATCGGCGCCGAGAAGGTGGAGGCGCGGCGGATGGTGCCGCTGGGCCTCGTCATCGCGTTCGTCGGCTCGGCGACCGTCCTGGCGGGCGCGCTCGGCCTGGGCGTCTGGGGCGTCGTCGTCGGGCTGTTCGTCACCGTGTGCGGCGTGGGCACCGCCCTGCCCGCCGCGACCACGCTGAGCCTCGCCGACCACCCCGAGCACGCCGGCAGCGCCTCGGCCCTGCTGGGGACGGCCCAGTTCCTCGTCGGCGGCTTCTCGGCGCCGCTGGTCGGGATCGGCGGCGGGACCACCGCGCTGCCGATGGGCCTGACGATGACGGGGGCGACCCTCGTCGCGCTCGTGGCCTTCACCCTGCTGTGGCGCAGGGCGGCGGGCGCGGGCGCCAACTAGGGTCGGGGCATGACCGCGCGCCGCATCATGGGCACCGAGATCGAGTACGGCATCTCCGTGCCGGGCGACCCGACGGCGAACCCCGTCATCACCTCCACCCAGGTCGTCCTCGCCTACGCGGCGGCCGCCGAGGTGCCCCGCGCCCGGCGCGCCCGGTGGGACTACGAGGTGGAGTCCCCGCTGCGCGACGCCCGCGGGTTCGACCTCGGCCCGAGTGCCGGCCCGCCGCCGGACACCGGCGACCTCGACGACCTCGGCGCCGCCAACGTCATCCTCACCAACGGTGCCCGGCTCTACGTCGACCACGCCCACCCCGAGTTCTCCGCCCCCGAGGTCACCACCCCGCGCGGCGCGGTGATCTGGGACAAGGCGGGGGAGCGGGTGATGGAGGACGCGGCCGAGCGGGCCGCCGTCGTCCCCGGCACCGGGCGCATCCAGCTCTACAAGAACAACATCGACGGCAAGGGCGCCTCGTACGGCTCGCACGAGAACTACCTGTGCAACCGGCAGACGCCGTTCCCCAGCATCATCTCCGGGCTCACCCCGTTCTTCGTGACCCGGCAGGTGATGACCGGCGCGGGCCGCGTCGGGCTCGGGGCCTCCGGTGACGAGGTGGGCTACCAGCTCTCGCAGCGCGCGGACTACATCGAGGTCGAGGTCGGCCTGGAGACCACGCTCAAGCGCGGCATCATCAACACCCGCGACGAGCCGCACGCCGACGCCGACAAGTACCGCCGGCTGCACGTCATCATCGGCGACGCGAACCTCTCCGAGTACTCGACCTTCCTCAAGGTCGGCACGACCGCGCTCGTCCTCTCGATGATCGAGGACGGCGTCCGGTTCGACGACCTGCGCCTGCTCGAGCCGGTCCGCTCGGTGCACCGGATCAGCCACGACCCGACGCTGCAGGTCGAGGTCGACCTGGCCAACGGGCGGCGGATGACCGCCTTGCAGATCCAGCGCGAGTACTACGAGCGGGCCCGCAAGCACGAGCAGGAGACCCAGGGCGACGACGTCGACGAGGTCACCCGCGAGACCCTCGAGATCTGGGGCCAGGTGCTCGACGACCTCGAGGCCGACCCGATGCGCTGCGCCGACCGGCTGGACTGGGTGGCCAAGCTCAAGCTGCTGCAGAGCTACCAGGAGCGCGACAACCTGCCCTGGGACTCGCCGAAGCTGCACCTGATCGACCTGCAGTACTCCGACGTCCGGCAGGCCAAGGGGCTCTACAACCGGCTCGTGACCCGCGGGTCGATCAAGCGCCTCGTCACCGAGGAGGAGGTGCGCGCCGCGGTCACCCAGCCCCCGGAGGACACCCGCGCCTACTTCCGCGGCCGGTGCCTGGAGCGCTACCCGAGCGAGGTCGCGGCCGCCTCGTGGGACTCGGTGATCTTCGACCTGGGCCGCGAGTCGCTGGTCCGGATCCCCACGCTGGAACCGCTGCGCGGCACCCGCGGGCACGTCGGGGAGCTCATCGACAACGCCGAGAACGCCACCGCCCTGGTCGAGGCGCTGACCCGCGGATGATGTTCCTGACATCCCGAGCCCGCTCGGCCAGGTAGGGTTCGGGGTCGCAACACCCTTCGGCACCGGGAGGCAGCCATGGCGCAGGAACAGACCCAGCGGCAGGGCGGTGGCGACGACGGCGACGGCGGCGAGGACACCACCGCCGCCGGCCAGGAGCGCCGCGAGAAGCTCGGCGAGGAGACCGACAGCATCCTCGACGAGATCGACGACGTCCTCGAGGAGAACGCCGAGGACTTCGTGCGCGCCTACGTCCAGAAGGGCGGCGAGTAGTCAGCCGGTCCGCCGGGTTCGCCATGCGCGAACCACGGCGGACCATCGTGCGGACGCGGCGGGCCGGGACTAGCGTTCCGGCCCGCCGCGTGCGTCTGCAGAAGCGGTACCACCAGCAGAGGAGCGACGACCGCCGATGGACCCCAGGATGAGCCCCGGGCTCGCGCCCGCGTACTTCGACTCCGGCACGTCCTCGTTCATCGACTTCCTCTCGACCGTCAGGCCGGACCTGCTGCCCACCGCGCGCGGGGCGACGCCGGAGGTCGCGGGCGGGGTCCCGCACGGCACGACGATCGTCGCCGCGGTCTACGACGGGGGCGTCGTCATCGCGGGCGACCGCCGGGCGACGATGGGCAACCTCATCTCCCAGCGCGACATGCAGAAGGTCTACATCACCGACGACTACTCGGCGGCCGGCATCGCGGGCACCGCCGGGCTCGCGGTGGAGGCCATCCGGCTGTTCGCGGTGGACCTGGAGCACTACGAGAAGCTCGAGGGCGTCGGGCTGACCTTCGACGGCAAGTCCAACCGGCTCGCCTCGATGATCCGCGGCAACCTCGGCGCCGCGATGCAGGGCCTGTCCTACGTCCCGCTGTTCGCGGGCTACGACCTCGACGCCGTCGAACCGGCCCGCGCGGGTCGGATCGTCTCCTACGACGTCGTCGGCGGACGCTACGAGGAGCACGGCGGCTACGCGGCCGTCGGCTCCGGTTCGCTGTTCGCGCGCTCGTCGCTGAAGAAGCTCCACGACGTCACCGCCGACCGCGCCACCACGGTCCGCAACACCGTCGAGGCGCTCTACGACGCCGCCGACGACGACTCGGCGACCGGCGGCCCCGACACCGTCCGCAACATCTTCCCGATCGTCGTGGCGATCGACGCGTCGGGCGCGGTCCAGCTGCCCGCCGACGAGGTCCAGGCGACCGCGGAGGCCGTCATCGCCGGCCGCCGCGAGCGCGCGACCAGCTGATCACCCCCACCCGGACCCCGAGCACCGAAGAGGGAGCCTCCCCGCCATGACGATGCCGTTCTACGCGTCGGTCGACCAGCTGATGCGCGACCGCTCGGAGCTCGCCCGCAAGGGCATCTCCCGCGGTCGCAGCGTGGTGGTGCTGAGCTGCGCGGACGGGGTCCTGTTCGTCGCGGAGAACCGGTCGAAGTCGCTGCGCAAGATCTCCGAGATCTACGACCAGCTCGGGTTCGCCGCGGTCGGCCGCTACAACGAGTTCGAGAACCTGCGCCGGGCCGGCGTGCGCTGGGCCGACGTGCAGGGCTACTCCTACGACCGGCGCGACGTGTCCGGGCGTGCCCTGGCCAACGCGTACTCCAACATCCTCGGCGCGAGCTTCATCGAGCAGCAGAAGCCGTTCGAGGTCGAGCTGTGCGTCGCGGCGCTCGGGGAGAACCCGGAGTCCGACCAGCTCTTCCGCATCACCTACGACGGGTCGATCTCCGACGAGCCGCAGTTCGTCGTCATGGGCGGCACCACCGAGCCCATCTCGACGGCGCTCAAGTCGTCCTACGACGGCACGCTCGACACGCAGGGGGCGCTGCGCACGGCCCTGGACGCCCTGCAGGCGCAGAACGGCTCCTCGTCGTCCTCGTCCGACGACCGCACCCTCGGCGTCGACTCGCTCGAGGTCGCCCTGCTCGACCGCGCCCGCCGTCCCCGGCGCTCGTTCCGCCGCATCACCGGCGCGGCCCTGTCCGCGCTGCTGCCCGCCGCCGAGCCGGCCGCCTCCGCCGACGCGGACGCCGGCGACACCGGGGCGGGCGACGAGGTCTCCGGCGCCGGCGGCGCGGACGCCTGAACCCTCCCTGAACGAGCGAACGGCACTCTCGCGCACATAGAGGCTGCGAGAGTGCCGTTCGCTCGTTCAGGGGCAGGGCGTCACCACACGGAGGCGCGCTCCGGCCAGCGGGTCTCGTCGCGGCGGTAGACCGGCACCGGGTGGTCGGCGACCGAGAAGCACAGCCGCTCGCCCGCGACCATCACCTCGCCGTCGGTGGCCACCTCGAGCGGGCCGTCGAGCAGCTCCACGTCCAGCGTGCGGGCCGTGTGCTCGACGTAGGTCCGGATGTGGCCGAGCGTCCCGAGCAGCAGGCCCACGATGGCGCGGGCCCGGGAGAACCGGCGGTCGGCGCGCAGGTAGCGCACCTCGAGCAGGCCGGTGTCCAGGCGCGGGCGGTACGCCGGGGTCATGCCGGCCGGGGCGTAGGGCCCGTTGCCGACGAACAGCATCCACACCGAGGTCTCGCGGCCGTCGATGCGGCAGCGGACGGGGCGGGCGGTCCAGAGCACGGCGACGAGCGCGGCGGACGCGGCCGGCCACTTGCCCCAGCGCTTCTCCCACTTCTCGCGCAGCCGCACCATGTCCGGGTAACCCCCGAACGACGCGGTGTTGACGAAGACGACCCGCTCACCGCCCTCGGGTCCGGTGGACGCCGCGTACACCTTCAGCTCCCCGACGTCGACCGCGACCGCCTCGCCCGCGCCCGTGGCGTCCACGACCTCCTGCAGGTCGTACACGCCGACGTCGCGACCGAAGTGGTTCAGCGTGCCCGCGGGCATCACCGCGAGCGGCAGGTCGAGGTCCTCGGCGATGCGCGCGGCCGCCGCGACCGACCCGTCCCCGCCCGCGATCCCGAGCGCCACCGTGCCGGGCGTCCCGGCGGCCTCCTTCAGCCGGCCCAGGAGGTCGTCCCCGGGCTCGAGCCGCACGATCGTGGCCTTCGGCAGGGCGCCCGCGATCTCCTCGGCCGGATCGACCCCGGGGCGCCCCGAGCCCATGTTCACCACCATGGACAGGCCCTCGCCCTCCTCGAGCGCGGGGGCGTCCAGCCAGGGCCGGGCGATCGCCTCGTCGGTCGGGCGACGCGGCAGCCAGCGCTGCGTGAGCAGGGCCGCGCCCGCCCCGACCGCCGAGCCCACGGCGACGTCGCTGGTCCAGTGCACGCCGACGTGGATCCGCGAGTAGGCGACGGTGGCCGCCAGGGGCGCCAGCACCGCGGCCGCCCGCGGGCTCTCCAGCCCGACCCCGAGCGCGAACGCGAACGCCGACGCCGAGTGCCCGGAGGGGAACGACGACGAGGTCGGACGGTCGGGCAGGGCGCGGTAGGGCGGCAGCAGGTCCGCGGCCGGGCGCCGACGGGGCACCAGCGGCTTCAGCACGGCGTTCGACGCGAAGCTCGCCAGGCCGATCGCGAACACCCCGCGCAGCGCGCCGCGTCGGGTCCGCCGCGTGCCCAGGCCCGCGAGCACCGACGCGGCGGCGAACCAGAGGCCGGAGTGGTTGGCCGACTGGGTGAGGCCGAGCAGGGCCGCGTCGAGGCGCGACGGCGGGAGGTCGCCGATCGACTCCGTCACCCGCCGGTCCAGCGCGCCGACCGGCCGCAGCGATCGGCGGCTGTGCCGCAGACCCGTTCGGACCACTGCCTTCGCGCGGCGTGCGCGCCGCCGGGGAAGCATGGGGCCCGACCCTACGTGGGGCGGGGACAGCGGCGGGGGACCGGGATGACGGCCCGGTGTCGGAGGGCACCGCCAGCGCCCTCGGGGGCTTAGGCTGGAGTCCATGCAGCGGCGGATCTACGGCATCGAGACCGAGTTCGGGGTGACCTGCACCTTCCACGGTCAGCGTCGGCTGTCCCCGGACGAGGTCGCTCGCTACCTGTTCCGGCGGGTGGTGTCGTGGGGGCGCTCGTCGAACGTCTTCCTGCGCAACGGCTCGCGGCTCTACCTCGACGTCGGGTCCCACCCCGAGTACGCCACCGCGGAGTGCGACTCGCTCGAGCAGCTCGTCGCCCACGACAAGGCGGGGGAGCGGATCCTCGAGGACCTGCTGCTCGACGCCGAGCGCCGCCTGGCCGACGAGGGCATCGGCGGCGACATCTTCCTGTTCAAGAACAACACCGACTCGGCCGGCAACTCCTACGGCTGCCACGAGAACTACCTGGTGGGCCGCTCCGGCGAGTTCTCCCGGATCGCCGACGTGCTGCTGCCCTTCCTGGTGACCCGCCAGCTCATCGCCGGCGCGGGCAAGGTGCTGCAGACCCCGCGCGGCGCCGTCTTCTGCCTCTCCCAGCGCGCCGAGCACATCTGGGAGGGCGTGTCCTCCGCCACCACCCGCAGCCGGCCGATCATCAACACCCGCGACGAGCCGCACGCCGACGCCGAGCGCTACCGCCGCCTGCACGTCATCGTCGGCGACTCGAACATGAGCGAGGTCACCACCCTGCTCAAGGTGGGCACCACCCACCTGGTGCTGGAGATGATCGAGCAGGGCGTCCAGTTCCGGGACTTCACGCTCGACAACCCGATCCGCGCCATCCGCGAGATCAGCCACGACCTCACCGGCCGCCGCCCCGTCCGCCTCGCCGGGGGGCGCGAGGCCGGCGCCCTGGACATCCAGCGCGAGTACCACCAGCGCGCCGTCGAGCACGTGGCCCGGCGGGGGAGCGACCCGGTGACCGACCGGGTCCTCGAGCTGTGGGGCCGCACCCTCGACGCCGTCGAGCGCCAGGACCTCTCGCTGATCGACCGCGAGATCGACTGGGCCATCAAGCACAAGCTCGTGGAGCGCTACCGCAAGCGCAGCGACCTCGGCCTGTCCAGCCCCCGCATCGCGCAGCTCGACCTCGCCTACCACGACATCCGGCGGGGCCGGGGCGTGTTCGACCTGCTCCAGCGCAAGGACCTCGTCGACCGGGTCACCGACGACGGCGAGATCGAGGCCGCGAAGGACACCCCGCCGCAGACCACCCGGGCGAAGCTGCGCGGGGACTTCATCGCCGCGGCGCAGAACGCCGGCCGCGATTTCACCGTGGACTGGGTGCATCTCAAACTGAACGACCAGGCCCAACGAACCGTCCTGTGCAAGGACCCGTTCCGCGCGGTGGACGAACGGGTGGACCGGTTGATCGCGACGCTGTGACCGTGTAACTGCGCTCACGCCTCGCGTCGGCCGGTCCGTGGCACCCCACACGACCGCACCGTGACCGATCGACCGAGGACGAGGACGGCACACAGCCGATGGACCACCAGGACCGCACGTCCCGGGTGACGCCCGCCGACCAGCCGAGCACCCTGCACGACGCCGCACCCGTGACGCCGGATCCGGACGTCGAGGGCACGCTGCTGGCCGGGCGCTACCGGGTCGGCGAGTGCCTCGGCGCCGGCGCGATGGGCGTGGTGTGGTCGGCGTGGGACCGCCGGCTGAGCCGCACGGTCGCGGTCAAGCAGCTGACGCCGCCGCGGGACGGCGACGAGGCCGAGATCCGGGCGGCCCGCGCCCGGGCGATGCGCGAGGGCCGGATCGCGGCCCGGGTGGTGCACCCCCGCGCGATCGCGGTGTTCGACGTCGTCATGCACGGCTCGATGCCGTGGATCGTCATGGAGTACCTGCCCTCGCGCTCGCTCGCGGCGGTGCTCGCGGAGCGGGGCCCGCTGCCCCCGACCGAGGTCGCCCGGATCGGCGCGCAGATCGCCGACGCGCTCTCGGCGGTGCACGAGGCGGGGATCGTCCACGGCGACGTGAAGCCGGGCAACGTGCTCATCACCGACGACGGCGTCGCCAAGCTCACCGACTTCGGGGTCTCCCGGGCCTCCTGGGACACGACGGCGACCGGCGGAGGTCTCGTCGCGGGCACCCCGGGCTACTTCGCCCCCGAGGTCGCGCGCGGCGGCGACCCGACGTCCGCCTCGGACGTGTTCTCGCTGGGCGCCACGCTGTACGCCGCGGTGGAGAACGAGCTGGTCTGCGGCCGGCTCGACAACACGCTCGCGGTGCTGCACGCCATGGCCGAGGGGCGGCTGCGCCCGGCGGCGCGGGCGGGCGTGCTCGGCCGTCCGCTCTCGGCGATGCTCCGGCTCGAGGCCCGGCACCGGCCCGACACCGCCCTGTTGCGCTCCGCCCTCGAGGCCCGGGCCGCCCTGGGGGAGGCCGAGGCGGCGCTGCCCGTCCCCGCCGTCGCGCCGCCCGCCCCGGCACCCGACGAGCCCGGCGACCCCTCCACCGCCGACGTCGCCGGACGGCGTCCCGCGGCCGGGACGGTCTCCCCGCCGACCGGCCCGGACGACACGCGCGCCGACGCGGATCCCGACGACGGGTCCGACGACCGCGAGGGCTGGTTCCCCCTCGCCCCGGCCGGCGGCACCGTCGCCTCGACCCCGCCCGCCCGCGGCCGCACCCGCCGTCGTCGGGTGCTCGCGGTGGCCGCCGCCTCCGCGGTCGTCCTGGCCGCCGGCGTGGGCGCCGCCCTGGCCGCCGCGGAGGACGCCCGCACGCCCGGGCCGCAGGCCACGGTCGCCGCGCCGGCACCCGTGCCCTCCACCGCCGACGCCCCGGCCACCGCGCCGAGCACGGAGACCGTGCCGCCCGTCGCCGGTGCCCCCCTGTCGCCCGGCAGCCCCACGGCGGCCGACGAGGCGCCGGACCCCGACGCCCCGGTGACGGAGGACGACACCCGCCGCACGGTCACCGCCTACTACGCGAGCCTGCCCGGCAACATCCCCGGGGCGTGGGCGCTGCTCTCCGGCGACGCCCGCCAGGCCTCCGGCGGCTACGGCGGCTACCAGCGGTTCTGGGGCGGCATCACGTCGGTGAGCGCGACCGACGTCCAGGTCGACGGCACCTCGGCGCGGGCCGTCCTGGAGTTCGTGACCTCGAGCGGCCGCACGACGCGCGAGACCTACAGCTTCGAGGTCGACCGCAACGCCGAGGGCGCCCTGGAGATCCGCTCGGCCAACCGGGGCGGCGCCGACTCCGCCTGACCCGACCCGGACGCGCCGGGATCCGGGATGTCGAACACAAGATCGAGCGGCGGACGTACCCTCTGGGGCGTGCCCGCCGCCCCGACCGCTCGTGCCGAGCGTCTCGTGAACCTGGTGCTGGCCCTGCTCTCGACCCGGCAGTTCCTCACGGCCGACCGCATCCGCACCACGGTCGCGGGCTACGAGGACGCCGCCACCGACGACGCGTTCTACCGGATGCTGGAGCGGGACAAGGCCGAGCTGCGCGAGCTCGGCATCCCGCTGGAGACCGGCAAGCAGTCGATCTTCGACACGGTCGACGGGTACCGGATCGCGCGGGGCGACTACGAGCTCGCCGCGATCGACCTCGCGCCCGACGAGGCCACCGCGGTCGCCCTCGCGGCCCGGCTCTGGGACTCGCCCCAGCTCGCGGGGGCGGCCCGCACCGCGGTGACGAAGCTGCGCGCCGCGGGCGTCGAGGTCGACCCGACGGCGGCCTCCGAGGTGCAGCCCCGTGTGCGCACCACCGAGCCCGCGTTCGCCCCGCTGCTCGCCGCCGCCCGCGCCGGCCAGGCGGTGACCTTCGCCCACCGCGGCCACCCCGCGGCTCCGGCGCGCACCCGCACCGTCGAGCCGTGGGGCGTCGTGTCCTATCGCGGCCGCTGGTACCTGGTGGGCCACGACCGCGACCGCGACGACGTGCGCTGCTTCCGGATCTCGCGCATCGAGGGCGAGGTGACCACGGTGGGCCCGCGCGGTGCGGTGACCCGGCCCGAGGGCGTCGACCTCGTCGACCTCGTCGCCCGCTCGGCCGGACCACCCCCGCCGTCGGGCACGGCCCGGGTGCGCCTCGCCCCCGGGCGGGCGGCCGGCCTGCGGCGCGCCGGGCGCCCGGACCCGCAGGGCGACCCGGACGTCGTCGAGCTCGACCTCGCCCGCCTCGAGTCGCTGGCCCGCTGGATCGCCGGGCACGGGCCCGACGCGGTGGTGCTGGAGCCCCCGGAGCTGCGCGACGCCGTCGTCGCCACGCTGCGGGCCAGCGCGGACACGTCGAGCGCCGACACGTTGAGCGGGGCGCGCCCGTGAGCGCCGAGGGTGTCGCCGAGCGCCTGCCGCGCCTGCTCACGCTCGTGCCGTGGCTGCTGGCGCGGCCGGGGGTACCGGTCGCGGAGGCGGCCGCCGAGTTCGGCATCACCGAGACCCAGCTGCGCCGCGACCTCGAGCTGCTCTGGATGTGCGGCCTGCCCGGGTACGGCCCGGGCGACCTCGTCGACCTGTCCTTCGAGGGGGACACCGTCACCGTGGTGTACGACGCCGGGCTCTCCCGGCCGCTGCGGCTCTCCGGCCCGGAGGCGGCGACCCTCGCGGTCGCGCTGCGCGCGCTCGCCGACGCCCCGGGCGTCGTCGACACCGACGCCGTGCAGCGCGCCCTCGCCAAGATCGAGCAGGCCTCCGGCCGGACCGACGACCCGTCGGCGGAGACCGTCGCGGTCGGGATGGGTCGCACCCCGGGCAACGCGCGGGCCGAGGCGACCGTGCGCGACGCGGTCGCCCGGCACCGCGCCCTGCGCCTGACCTACTACTCGGCCTCGCGGGACGCCGTCGGACGCCGCGACGTCGACCCCATGCGGCTGATGATGGTCGACGGGTCGACCTACCTGGAGGCGTGGTGCCGGCGGGCCGAGGGCGTCCGCATGTTCCGGCTCGACCGGGTGGACGACGCCGAGATCCTCGACGAGCCCGCCCGGCCGCCCGCGGACGCCGCGCCACGGGACGTCCCGGCGGACGCGACCGGGCTGCTGGCCCCGGACGCCGGACGGCCGCTCGCGGCCCTGCGCCTGGCTCCGGCGGCCCGCTGGGTGGCGGAGTACTACCCGATGGAGGACGTGGTCGCGGACGACGACGGCTCCGCCCGGGTCCACATGCGCTACGGCGACCGGGCCTGGATGGTGCGGCTCCTGCTCGGTCTCGGCGAGACCGTCGAGGTGCTGTGGCCGCCCGAGCTGGCCGCCGAGCGCGCGGACCGGGCGCGCGAGGCGCTCGCGGCCTACGGCGTCGGCTGAGGGACGCTAGGGTCCCGCCGTGGTCGGTCCCATCGTGTGGAGCATCGTCGCCGTCGTCGTGGCCCTCGTGGCCCTCGCCCTGCTGGTGGTGGGCCTGCTGCGCACGCTACGGCGCACCACGACCGTGTCCTCCGCCTTCGGCGCGCTGCTGTCCGACCGGCTCGGTCTGCTCCGCGCCCGGACGGCCGCACTCGGCGTCCGGATGGAGCAGCGTCGGGCGCCCGATTCGTCCCCGGTACAGTCGGACGGGAGGACGGAAGGAGCTCTCCCGTGAGCGAATGGATCATCGTCGCCATCGTCGGCGTCGTGCTGCTCTTCAGCGCCAAGAAGCTCCCCGACATGGCCCGCGGCCTCGGGCAGTCGATGCGCATCTTCAAGGCCGAGACCCGCGGCATGAAGGAGGACGACGAGCGCGCCAAGGGCTCGAGCGCCGCCGAGGCCCCCGCCCCGAAGCCGGTCGAGGCCTCCCGGGTCGACGCGCCCGCCGTCGAGAAGCCGCGTGAGACGGTTCCCGACGAGGCCCGCAAGGCCGACTGAGCCGACTCGGTCGCCTTCTGCCAGCGCGCCCCCACCGATGTGTGACACGGTGGGGGGGTGGCCCGCTCTCCCGCCGAGGCCTACGCCGCAGCGCGCACCCGCGCGGCGCACCCCGAGCTCGGCACCTTCGTCACGTCCCTGAGCTTCGAGCTCGACGACTTCCAGCGACGCGCCTGCCTCGCGCTGGAGGAGGGACACGGTGTGCTCGTCTGCGCACCCACCGGCGCCGGGAAGACCGTCGTCGGTGAGTTCGCCGTCCATCTCGCGCTCGCGCGGGGTCAGAAGTGCTTCTACACGACGCCGATCAAGGCGTTGTCGAACCAGAAGTACGCCGACCTCGTCGCCCGGCACGGCGCGGACGCCGTCGGTCTGCTGACCGGCGACACCGCCGTCAACGGGTCCGCCCCCGTCGTCGTGATGACGACCGAGGTGCTGCGCAACATGCTCTACGCCGACTCCCCGGCGCTCGACGGTCTCGCCTACGTGGTGATGGACGAGGTGCACTACCTCGCCGACCGCTTCCGTGGCGCCGTGTGGGAGGAGGTCATCCTCCACCTGCCGCAGCACGTGCAGCTCGCCTCGCTGTCGGCGACGGTGTCGAACGCCGAGGAGTTCGGCGACTGGCTGGTCGAGGTCCGCGGCGACACCACGGTCGTCGTCGACGAGACCCGGCCGGTGCCGCTGTGGCAGCACATGGTGGTCGGGTCGCGGATGTTCGACCTGTTCGCCGAGGAGTCCCGCGGCCACGGCGACCACCGGGTCAAGGTCGACCCGACGCTCGCGAAGGCCGTCGCCGAGGTCGACCGGGACGGACCCGGGCACCGCCGCGGCCGCTCCGGGCCGCCGCCGCGCGGCGGGCGCGACGGGCGTCGTCGGGACGACCGCGGGTCCGGCCCGGGCCGCAGCGGCCGCGCCGGGGGCCCCGGCTACCGGCCGCCGTCGCGGGTCGACGTCATCGAACGGCTCGACGCGGCGGGGCTGCTCCCGGCCATCACGTTCATCTTCAGCCGCGCCGGCTGCGACGCAGCCGTCACGCAGTGCGTGCGGTCGGGGCTGCGGTTGACCGACCGCGACGAGGTCGACCGCATCCGCGCGATCGTCGACCGCCGCTGCGCGGCCCTGCCCGACGCCGACCTCGACGTCCTCGGCTACTGGGAGTGGCGCGAGGGGCTCGAGCGCGGGGTGGCCGCCCACCACGCCGGCATGCTCCCGGCGTTCAAGGAGACCGTCGAGGAGCTGTTCGTCCAGGGCCTCGTGCGCGCGGTGTTCGCCACCGAGACGCTGGCGCTGGGGATCAACATGCCGGCGCGCACCGTCGTGCTGGAGAAGCTCGTCAAGTACAACGGCGAGTCGCACGTCGAGCTGACCCCGGGCGAGTACACGCAGCTCACCGGGCGTGCCGGTCGGCGGGGGATCGACGTCGAGGGCCACGCGGTGGTGCTGTGGGCGCCGGGGATGGACCCGGCGCAGGTCGCCGGGCTCGCCTCCACCCGCACCTACCCGCTGCGCTCGTCGTTCCGGCCCGGCTACAACATGGCCGTCAACCTGGTCGACCGGGTGGGCGTCGTCGAGGCGCGGGAGCTGCTGGAGCAGTCGTTCGCCCAGTTCCAGGCCGACCGCTCGGTGGTGCACCTCGCGAAGCGCGTCGAGCGCAACCGGGAGGCCCTCGAGGGCTACGCCGAGGCCATGGGCGGCGGCGACACGTCCGACGGCGAGGGCGCCTCCGCCGAGTCGTTCGCCGAGTACATGGACCTGCGCCGACGCCTGTCGGAGCGGGAGAAGCAGCTCGCGCGGCAGGGCCGGTCGGAGCAGAAGGCGGAGGCGACGGCGTCGCTCGAGGCGCTGGGCCGCGGCGACGTGATCGCGGTGCCGTCGGGCAAGCGCGCCGGCCTCGCCGTCGTGCTCGACCCCGGCGTGGACCGCTCCGGTCGCGGGATGCAGCCCCGCCCGCTCGTGCTCACCGAGGACCGGTGGGCCGGGCGGCTCTCGCTCGCCGACTTCCCCGACCCGGTGAACGCCCTCGGCTCGATGAAGCTGCCGAAGCGGGTGGACCACAAGGAGCCGCGGGTCCGTCGGGACCTCGCCAACGCGCTGCGGGAGACCGGGATCGAGAACCCCGGACGTTCCCGACGACGCGGCGGTGCCGGGGCCGGGTCCGAGGACCCGGAGCTCGCGTCGCTGCGCCGCGCGGTGCGCTCGCACCCGTGCCACGGGCGGGCGGACCGCGAGGACCGGGCGCGCTGGGCCGAGCGGCACGCGCGGCTGACCCGGGAGACCGAGCAGCTCGAGCAGCGCGTGCGGTCCACCACCCACTCGCTGGCGCGCACCTTCGACCGCATCCGCGGTCTGCTGGGCGAGCGCGGCTACCTGGAGGGCGCCGCCGGGGAGCAGGAGCTGACCCCGGCCGGGCACCGGCTGTCCCGGCTCTGGGGCGAGTCGGACCTGCTGGTGGCCGAGTGCCTGCGGCACGGGGTGTGGGTGGGGCTCAAGCCCGCCGAGCTCGCGGCCGTCGCGTCGTCGCTGGTCTACGACTCGCGCCGGGACGACGGCGGCATCCCGCGGGTCCCCGACGCCGTCGAGGGGGCGGTCACGGCCACGGCGCAGCTGTGGACCGACCTCGTCGCCGACGAACGTCGCCACCACCTCGACCGCACCCGCGAGCCCGACCTGGGCTTCGCCTGGCCGGTGCACCGGTGGGCCCGCGGCGACGCGCTGTCGGTGGTGCTGTCCTCCGCGCGCGCCCACGGGCTGGAGCTCTCGGCCGGCGACTTCGTGCGCTGGTGCCGGCAGGTGCTCGACCTGCTCGACCAGGTCCGCGCCGTGTGCGGCACCGAGGACCCGGTGGGGCGGGCGGCCGCCGAGGCGGGGCGCGCCATCCGTCGGGGTGTGGTGGCGGTGGGGGAGGCCTGATCGTCCCCGACGCCGTGAGAGTGTGAGCGGCGTGACCGACACGGCGGGGGAGTCGTCGGCGCGGGGTCCCGAGGACACCCCGGCCGCGCCGGAGGAGGACTCGTCCCTGGCGCCCGAGGTCCCGGCACCGCCGCGGCCGACCGGCGTGCGCTGGAGCGACGATGCGCACCCCACCGGGGCGGCACCGACCGGTGACACCGACGCGACCCCGCCGTCGGGTGTCACGGCGCCCGGACCGGGCGACGTCGTCCCGGCACGGACCAGCGGCACCGCTCCCGATCCCACGCCCGGCGCCGCCTGGCCGAACCCGGCGTTCCAGCCGGGGCCGTGGCAGCAGACGGCGCCCGGGTGGGCGCCCGCACCTCCGCAGGCCTCGCCGCCCGACCCGGCGCGCCGACGACGGACGCGGCGGATCGTGCTCGGCGTCGTCCTGGGCGTCGTCGTGCTCGCGCTGGTGGTCGTCGCGCTGCTCGCCTTCCTCGTCGGGCCGCGGTTCGCCCGGTACGACGTCCTCGACCGGGCCGCCGTCGAGCGCGGTGTCACCGACGTGGTCAC
Organism: Actinomycetospora sp. CA-084318; assembly: GCF_050955885.1. Classification (NCBI taxonomy): domain Bacteria; kingdom Bacillati; phylum Actinomycetota; class Actinomycetes; order Pseudonocardiales; family Pseudonocardiaceae; genus Actinomycetospora; species Actinomycetospora sp. CA-084318. The sequence continues at coordinate 3,558,239 of NZ_CP192098.1, read as the reverse complement.
CCGCGACTGGAAGCGCCAGGTCACCGGGGTCACGTGCCCCGAGGGCGAACGTGTCCGGCCCGGCACCACGTTCACCTGCACCGGGACGGTCGACGGGCGCCCGATGCGCATCCCGGTGGACGTCGTCGACGAGTCGGGGACCTACGAGGTGGGCCAGCCCCGTTAGGACCCCGCCCATGATCACCGAGCACGTGCGGTGCCCGGCGCACCCCACGCGCCACCGACGGTGCTCGCTGATCATGAGGGCCCCGCTAGGGTCGGCCGGCATGGCGACGTGGGACGACGTGCGGCGCATCGCCCTCGCGCTGCCCGAGGTCGAGGAGCTCGGGACGTACGGCGGGTCCACGTCCTGGAAGGTGAAGAAGAAGCTCGTCGTCTGGGAACGCCCACTGCGTGGCCGCGACCTGGCCGACCTGGGGTGGACCGAGCAGCCCGGCCCGGTGCTCGGCGCCCGGGTGCCCGACCTCGGCGCGAAGGAGGCGCTCGTGGCGGAGGACGGCGTCTACTTCACGACGCCGCACTTCGACGGACACGCGAGCGTCCTCGTCCACCTCGACCGGATCGCCGTGGACGAGCTCGAGGAGCTGGTCACCGAGGCCTGGTACGCCGCGGCGCCGCCGATGGTGCTGCGCCGGCACCCGCGCTGACGGGGCCTACGCGTCCTGGCCGGCGAGGGCCGCCGTCAACCGGTCGACCGAGCCGGTGAGGCTCCAGCGCTCGGCGAGAGCGGCGAGGGCGTCGGGATCGGCCGGCTCGTGGGGCAGGGAGCGCGTCGACCCGGTCCAGTCGATCGGGGCGTCCTTCGCCACGAGCACCACCTCGGGGGCCACCGTGAGGTAGGGCGCGGCCTTGACCAGCTTCTGGCGCACGGCCGAGGAGAGCCGGGCGTCGCCGCCCTCGACGACGGCGGTGATCAGCTCGGCCCACGAGTCGAACTTCGACACCACCTGCGACGCGGTCTTCTCGCCGACGCCCGGGACACCGGGGAGCCCGTCGGAGGGGTCGCCGCGCAGCATCGCCATCTCGGCGTAGCCGTCGCCGGCCCGGCCGACCGGCACGTTGTACTTCGTCGCGACCTCCTCCGGGCCGTAGACCTCGTACTTCGACACCCCGCGGGCGATGTAGACGATCCGCACCGGGGTCGGCGCGTCGCGGACGAGCTGCAGCAGGTCGCGGTCCCCGGTGACCACCTCGACCGACCGGGTCGCCTCGCCGGACGCGAGGGTGCCGATGACGTCGTCGGCCTCGAAGCCCTCCGCACCCGCCGTCGGGATGCCCGCGGCGGCGAGGACGTCGAGGATCACCGGGACCTGGACGCCGAGCTCCGGTGGGGCGGCCTCGGCATCGGGACCGCCGCCGACGGTCGGGTCGGACGGGTCGATGCCCGACGAGGTGTCGACCCGGTGGGCCTTGTACGACGGCAGGGCGCGGACGCGGAACGCCGGCCGCCAGTCGCGGTCGAGACAGGCGACGACGGCGGAGGGCTGCCGGGCGCGGACGAGGCGGGCGACCATGTCGCAGAAACCGCGGATCGCGTTCACCGGCGTGCCGTCGTCGGCGGTGAGGGACGACGGCACCCCGTAGAAGGCGCGGAACCACAGGCTCGCCGAGTCCAGCAGCAGCACGGGACCGTCAGTCCCGCCGGGTCCAGCTGCGCTCCGCTGCGTCTCCGTCATGCTGCGCAAGCGTGCCAGGGTCGACCTCCGCCGACGTCACCAGCCGGGCGTAGCGGGTCCCGGCCACGAGCAGGACCAGTCCGGCACCGAGGAACACGACGACCCGCGCCAGCCCGTCGAGGGCCATGAGGTCGAACAGGATCAGCTTGGCCACGGCGGCGACGACGAGCACCCCGCCGAGCACCCGGGGGAGCACCGCGCCCACCCCGCGCACGAGCAGCACGAGCGCGAGCGCGGTCCAGGAGATCGTCACCAGCACGTGCCCGGTGAGGAACCCGGTCCGGTCCGGCGCCACGGCCAGCGCCGCCGTGACGACCACCCCCGCCGCGCCGTACAGCCCGACGACGCCGAGCAGGCCGACGACGACGGCCGTGCGGTCGCGGCCGCCGAGCAGGTCCGCGCGGGCGACGGCGTGGAGCAGTGCCCCGCAGGCGGCCGCGAGCAGGATGCCGACCACGGCCATCCCGACGAGCGTGCCGGTCGGGCGGACGTCGCCGTCCACGACGACGTCGAGCGGGAGGTCCCGCACGAGCGCGAGCACGCCGCCCACCGCGCCGAACGCGCCCGCGACGACCAGCACGACCCGCCGACCGGTCCGCGCCGCGAGCACGGCGAGCACCGCCGCGAGGCCGAGCAGGGTCCCGCCCTGCGCGGCGCCCGTCAGGGCGAGCGGCACCGCCTGCAGCGCGACGACGGCGGCCGCGGCGATCGCGGTGACGCTCACCGCCGGGGTCGCCGGGACGCGACGGGACCCGCGGTCGGTCGGCACGGCGGCGCCGAGGAGCACCAGGATCGCCGCGACGTCGAGGACCGCGCCCCAGGGGCGGTCGAGGGACGGGGCGACGGCGAGCAGGGGGAGGACCGGCAGGGCGAGCGCGAGCCCCGCGACGACCGTGCTCGCGGCCGACGCGTCCGGCGTGGACACGAGCACGAGCGCGGCGACGACGGCCACCGCGAGCAGCGCGGCGACGGCGAGGGCGATCCCGGTCGTGGACGCGCCGGCGATCCCGACGGCCCCCGCGCCGACGAGGGCGACCAGCGCCGCGAAGGCGGTGGAGACGGCCACGAGCACGGGCCACCCCCGCCGGGCGGCGACCGGCACCGTGGCGGCGACGATCACGACGAGGAGCACGACGAGCAGCGCGCCGGCCGCGTCGACCACCGCGGGGAGGAGCAGGTCGACGCCGACGACGACGCCGAGGGCCAGGTCGCGGCGCTGCCAGCGGTCGGCGAGCACCAGCCCGCCGCCGGCGACGAGCAGGGCGAGCACGAGGGCGCCGACGGCGGGGAGGAGGTCGTAGAGCGAGGTCGCGGCGGCGACGGTCAGGTAGAGCGCGGTGAGGCCGGTGGCGGCCAGCGAGACGGGGCCCGGGTCGGCCGTGCCGGCGGCCTTGTCGTGCTCGGCGGCCCGACGACGCTGCAGCACGATCCCGGCGCCGAGCAGTCCGAGGCCGACCAGCGCGCCGAGTCCGACGCGGGCCTCCGGGCCGAACCACCCGCGCGACGCGGCCAGCACGAGCAGCAGCACGACGCCGAGCAGGGTCACGCCGGCTCCGGTGGCCGCGAGCAGGCGGGCGCCGGAGAGCCGGGGCAGCCGCGGGAGGCGGGGGCGCTGCGGGGACGGGGCGACGGCGGGCGGCGGCGCCCACGCCCGCGGACCGGGCGGCGGGACGGCGGGCACCGGCGCCGAGACGTGCGCGGGAGCAGGGACCGGCGGTGCCCACGGCGCCAGGCCCGCGGGCGGAGCGGCGGTCGACACGGGCACCGGGCCGCGCCCGGACCCGGGGACCGGGGCGGAGCCGGTCGTCGTCGGGAACGGGGCCGCCCGGAGCCCACCGAGCTCGGAGCGGACGCGGGAGAGGCGGACGCCGAGGTCGGCGAGCTCGCCGTCGAGGCGCTCGAGCAGGGCCGTGTGGTCGCCGGGGGTCGTCATGGGCGCCACCCTGCCGCCGGGGCGCGTGCCGGGGGAGGGGAGAACTACCTAAGGTGGCCCCATGGGTTCCGCTGACCAGGTCACCGCCCGCCTCGACCGTGCCCGTCGGCTCGCCGCCGACGTCGGGGTCGACGCCCTGGTCGTGACGCCGGGGCCGGACCTGCAGTACCTCGCGGGCGTCGTCAAGCACTCCCACGAGCGGCTCTCCGCGCTGGTGCTGCCCACTCGCGACGAGGCCGCCTTCGTGGTGCCCCGCCTGGAGCGGCCGGGGCTCGAGGGGACGGGCGTGGACCGAGCCGGGATCCGCGTCCTGGACTGGGTCGACGGCGAGGACCCGCACGGGCTGGTCGCGGCGTGCCTGGACGGCGTGAAGCGGGTCGCGGTCGCCTCCGACATGCCCGCGCTGCACGTCCTCGGCCTGCGTGACGCGCTGCCGCTGGCCACCCAGGAGCTCGCCACGCCGGTGCTGCGCGAGCTGCGGATGCGCAAGGACCCCGCCGAGGTCGAGTACCTGCGCCGGGCGGGCGCCGCGATCGACGCCGTGCACGAGCAGGTGCCGGGGCTGCTGCGGGCGGGGCGCACCGAGGCGGAGGTCGGCGCGGACATCACCGCCGCCATCGTCGAGGCCGGGCACGCCGAGGCCGCGTTCGTCATCGTCGGCTCCGGCCCGAACGGCGCGAGCCCGCACCACGAGGTGTCCGACCGCGTGATCGAGACCGGCGACGTCGTCGTGGTCGACATCGGCGGCCCGCTCCCGGAGGGCTACAACTCCGACTGCACCCGCACCTACGTCGTCGGCGGGGCGACCGACGAGATCGTGCAGGCCTACGCGGTGCTGCAGCGGGCGCAGGCGGCGGCCGTCGCCGCGGCGCGGCCCGGGGTCAGCGCCGAGAGCGTCGACGAGGCCGCCCGCGCGATCATCCGCGACGCCGGGTTCGGAGAGAACTTCGTGCACCGCACCGGGCACGGCATCGGGCTCGAGGTGCACGAGGAGCCCTACATCGTCGCGGGCAACGGGCTGACCCTCGAGCCGGGCATGGCCTTCTCGATCGAGCCGGGCATCTACTTCGAGGGCCGGTGGGGCGCCCGCATCGAGGACATCGTCGTCGTCACCGAGGACGGGTGCGAGGCGGTCAACACCCGCCCCCACGAGCTGCTGTCGTGCTGACGCGCCGCTCGCGAGGGGAGGATCCGAGCGCTCTTGTCGCACGAGGGGTCCCCTCCCGCGTGGGGTGGTCGGCGACGGTCCTGCGCGCGGTCGCCGCGATCGTCGCCGGCCTCGCGCTCTACGCGTCGTTCCCGCCGCTGGGCTGGTGGTGGGCCGCGCCGCTCGGGATCGCGCTGCTGGTCGGGACGGTCGCCGACCGCCCGTGGAAGGCCGCGTTCGGCTGGGGCGCGCTGGCCGCGGTGGCCTTCGAGTACCCGCTGCTGTCCTGGACCGGCACGTACGTCGGCGCCGTCTGGCTGTTCGCCCTGCTCGTCGTGGTGCTGGCGACGGCGGTCCCGCTCGCCCTCGTCCCGCTGCTCGCCCGCCTGCCCGGCGCCCCGCTCTGGATCGCGTGCCTGTGGGTGGCGGGGGAGGCGCTCATCGAGCGGGCGCCGTTCGGCGGGTTCCCCTGGTCGAAGCTCGCGTTCGGCCAGGCGGGCGGGGCCTACGCGAAGCTCGCCTCCCTGGGCGGCGCGCCGCTGGTCAGCTTCGCGGTGGTGCTCTCCGGTGCCGGTCTGTGGGCGCTGGTCCGGTCCCTCCGGTCCCGACGACGGGTCGTGCCCCTCGTGGGCGCGCTCGTCGCGGTCCTCGTGGGACCCGTCGTCGGGCTCGCGGTCCCGGCGCACCCCGCGAGCGCCCCGGGGGACCGGACGATCACCGTTGCCGCGGTGCAGGGCAACGTGCCCCGGGCCGGGCTCGACTTCGCGAGCCAGCGCCGCGCGGTGCTCGACAACCACGTCCGGGAGACGCAGCTCCTGGCCGACCGGGTCGCGGCGGGGCAGGTGCGCCGCCCGGACCTCGTCATCTGGCCGGAGAACTCCTCGGACATCGACCCGTTCGCGAACGCCGACGCCCGCGCGGAGATCCAGGCCGTGACCGACCGGATCGGCGTACCGGTGGTGGTCGGCGCCGTGCTGCGCGGCACGACGAACGCCGAGGGCACCGTGCTCGTGCAGGGGCCGCGCAACGCCGCGGTCGTCTGGACCCCGCGGGTCGGGCCGACCGACCAGTACGTGAAGCGCCACCTGCTGCCGTTCGGCGAGTACATCCCGATCCGCGGGATCGCCTCGCTGTTCTCCGGCGACGTGGCCCGGGTCGTCGACTTCGAGCCCGGCACCGGGACGCCCGTCCTCGACGCCGGACCGGCCCGGCTCGGCGTCGCGACCTGTTACGAGGTCGTGTTCGACGGCGACGTGCGCGACGCCGTGACGGCGGGGGCGGACCTGCTCACCGTGCCGACGAACAACGCGACCTTCGGCGACACGAACATGACCTACCAGCAGCAGGGGATGAGCCGGCTGCGCGCGGTGGAGCACGACCGGGCCGTGGTGATCGCCGCGACCAGCGGGCAGAGCGCGATCATCGCGCCGGACGGCACGGTGCTCGACCGGACCGGTGAACTCTTCACGCCGGGCGTGCTCGTCGACACCGTCCCGCTGCGCACCACGACTACCCTGGCCACCCGGCTCGGCGCCGGCCCCGAGTGGGTGCTCGCCGGGCTCGGACTGGCGACGGTCGTCGTGGGGGGCCTCGTGCGGCGGCGGAAGGGTGGGGCGGCATGAGCGCATCGCGATCGCAGGAGATCCCGGTGCCGGCGGCGGCCGGACCCGCGGCCGACGGGTCCGGTGTGCTCGTCGTGGTCCCGACCTACGACGAGCGGCTGAACCTGCCGGGGATCGTCGAGCGCGTGCTCGGCACCGTGCCGGGGGTGCGGCTGCTCGTGGTGGACGACGGGAGCCCCGACGGAACGGGCGAGCTGGCGGACGGCCTCGCCGCGCGCGACGACCGGATCGCCGTGCTGCACCACCGCCCGAAGCGGGGGCTCGGCGCGGCCTACGTCGACGCGTTCGCCCACGTCATGGCGACGCACGCGGCCGAGGACGTCGGCTGGATCGTCCAGATGGACGCGGACGGCTCGCACGCCCCGGAGGACCTCCCGTCCCTGCTGGCCGCCGCCCGCACCGGGAGCGCCGACCTCGTCCTGGGCTCGCGCTACGTGCCGGGCGGGCGGGTCGTGAACTGGCCCTGGTACCGCAACGCGCTGTCCCGCTCGGCCAACGTGTACTCGCGCCGGGCGCTGCGCCTCGGGATCCGGGACGTCACGGGCGGATACCGCCTGTTCCGCCGCGAGGTGCTGGAGACCGTCACGGCCAGCCCGGTGTCCTCGCAGGGCTACTGCTTCCAGGTCGACCTGGCGTTCCGCGTGCAGCGGGCCGGCTACACGGTGCGCGAGGTGCCGATCGTGTTCACGGAGCGGTCGGCGGGCGCGTCGAAGATGAGCGGCACCGTGGTGCGCGAGGCCCTGTGGCGGATCACGGCGTGGGCCGTCCGGGACCGCCTGACCGGCCGGCGCCGGACACGACTCGACCCCGCCACCTGAGCGGTGACGGGGTCGGGGATCGGCCTGATCAGGCGCCGCGGCGCTCCTTGAGGAGGTCGAGGCGCTCCTCGAGAAGCTCCTGGAGCTCCGGCTCGGAGCGACGCTCGAGCAGCATGTCCCAGTGCGTGCGCGGCGGCTTGACCTTCTTCTGCTCGGGCTCGGTGCCGTCGATCCGCTTGCCCTCCTCGCCGTGGAGGCGGCACTCCCAGGTGACCGGCGCCTCGGCGTCGTCGGAGAACGGGACCTCGAAGTCGTGGCCCTTGGGGCAGCGGTAGGCGAAGGCACGGCGGGGGGCGAGGTCGTGGTCGCGGTCGGTCTCGTAGCTGACGGCTCCGAGGCGGCTTCCACGGAGGACGCGGTCGGCCATGAGTGCTGTCCTTTCCTCGACTGCGTGCGTGTCGCCCTCGTGGGGGCGACCCAGGTCCCAACGCCCGGTGCCGGGTGTTCGTTCCCGTGACACCCGCCGGACACGTGGTCGTGACCCGTCTCACGCCCGGCCCGTGGCACGGGTCGCGACCCCTGGCACACATCGATGTGTTCACGTCCGTGTTACCCGGGTGCCGGGCAGGTCACACCGCGGCGGGCGCCATCCGGTGGCGTGCCACCCGTCCGGAGTCAGGCCGGGTGCCACTCCCCGCGGACCGTCAGGACGTCCCGCAGCACGTCGGGACGGTCGGTCATGAGGCCGTCGACGCCGAGGTCGAGCAGCCGGTGCATCTCCGAGGCCCGGTCGATCGTCCACACGTGCACCTCGATGCCCAGCGCGTGCGCGGTGGCGAGGGACGTCGGGTCGATCACCGGCAGGGCCCCGACGTGCGTGGGCAGCTGCGCGAGGTCACCGCCGACGGGCACGCGCCGGGCGAGCGGCCCGGGGAGGACCGACCGCGTGCGCAGCGAGAGTGCCGCCCGGGCCGACACGCCAGTGACCACGCGGTCGCCGAACCGTTGCCGGACCGTCCGCAGCCGGCCCTCGTCGGTGCTGGCGACGGCCACCCGCTCCGCGACGTCGTCGCGCTCGAGCAGGTCGAGCATCGGACGCAACGAGCCCGGCGACTTGATGTCGACGTTGAACCGCAGCCCCGGCTCGGCCTCCAGCACCTCCTCGAGCCGGGGGAGACGCTCCCGGCCGCGGACCCGCACGTCGGCGAGGTCCGCCCAGTCGAGGGCACGCAGCACGCCGGGGTGCCCCGCGACCCGGCGCAACGTGGCGTCGTGGTGGACGACGAGCACCCCGTCGCGGGTCGCGTGCACGTCGGTCTCGACGTAGGCGTAGCCCTCCTCGCGGGCGCGCGTGAACGCGGCGAGGGTGTTCTCGAGGCCCGCGAGGTCCCCGACGTGCCAGCCCCGGTGGGCGAACGCCCGGGGGCGGGGGGCGGCGAGGTAGGGGTGGGAACGCACGGCCGGCAACACGCGCCGCAGTCTGCCCGACCCGGACGACCGGCGGGTGTCCGCGGGAGGGACCGTCCGTGTCGACCGGGCGCCGCGGTTAGCCCGGACGCCGGTCACGATCGTGACACGGCGTGATCACGGCGTCGCTACGATGATCAGCGGTCACTCCCGGACCACCTTGGGGGGATACGTACACATGGAGTAGTGTCACCGCTGTCATCACGGATGACGTGGAGTCGGACTCGGGGGACGAATTGACGCGCTCGCGGCACCGCCGCTCGGCGGAACGGGGTTCGGGGGAGCCCACCACCGCCCTGCCGTCGTGGGCGCAACGCCATCTCGACGAGGCGGGCACGCCGGCCCCCGCGCCCACGGTCACCAGCCGTCACCGCCGCGCGGGACGGGGCGGCGCGGACAGCCCGCTGCGCGGGTGGGGGGTCGCCGTCCTCTCGGTCGCCGCGGCCGTGACGGCCGTGCCACTGGCGATCAACGCCGTGGCCAACGACCGCTCGGACGACCCGCTGCCCAAGGTCGACACGTTCACCGCCGGCGCCCCCCAGGCCCTCGACGGCGCGCAGAGCGGGACGACCACCCGCCGCGGCGCCACCGACGCCGGCGACCCGACCGGGGGCGTTCTCACCGTTCCCGGCGTCGCGCCCGGAGCACCGCAGGTCGCGCCCGCACCCGTCGTCGTGCCGGCGCCGCAGCCCGCGGCCGTCGTCCGCCCGACGACGCCGCCCGCCCCGACCAGGATCACCCCCCGGTCCGCGGCTCCGACGACGACCACGGGGAGCACGACGCCGACGACCACCTCGGGCGACGACGACGGCGAGGGCCGGAGCACGACGCCGAAGCCGAAGCCGACCTCGTCGGGCTCCTCCGGGTCGTCGGGGAGCGGGTCGTCGGGCGGGTCGTCGGGCGGAGGTCAGAAGCAGGACAAGGGGCTCCTCGGCAACACCGTCGACGCGGTCGGCGGGGTCGTCGGCGGCGTCGGCGGCGTCGCGAAGGGCCTGCTCTAGCCCGGCAGCCCGGCGCCCTCCGCAAGGGCGCCCGCGTACAGGTCGCCGTGCTCGGCGATGCGGTCCAGGACCGCGGCCGGGGAGAAGACGAGCGCCGCGGCGTCGTCGGCCGCCTCGACCTCGTCCCAGGTCAGCGGGGTGGACACCGTCGGCGCCCCGTGGGCCGCGCGTGCCCGCAGCGAGTACGGCGCGACCGTCGTCTTCGAGGTGTTGTTCTGCGACCAGTCGATGAACACGCGTCCGCCCCGGCGGTCCTTGGCCATCACGGCCGTCACGTCGTCGGGGGTCTCGCGGGCGAGCTCCTGCGCGATCGCCCGGGCGTACTCGGAGGTCCGGCCGGGATCGGTCACGACGACGGGCGCGGTCATCTGCATGCCCTTCGACCCGCTGGTCTTCACCACCGGCGCCAGCCCGTCGGCGGCCAGGCGGTCCCGGACCCGGCAGGCGACGCGCGCGCACTCGAGCAACCCCGTGCCCGGTCCGGGGTCGAGGTCGAACACGAGCTCGTCGGGCGGCTGCGGGACGTCCTGCGCGTCCACCCGCCACTGGGGGACGTGCAGTTCGAGCACCGCGAGGTTGGCGAGGTAGACCAGTGTGGCGAGCTCCTCGACGACGACGAACCGGGCGGACTCCGAGCCGCGCGAGGAGCCCGGCGTCGGGACGACCACCGTGCGCAACCAGTCCGGCGCGTTGCGGCCGGCGTTCTTCTCGTAGAAGGACTCGCCCTCGATGCCGTCCGGGAACCGGCGCAGCGTCAGGGGCCGGCCGGCGAGGTGGGGGAGCAGGGTGTCGGCCACGCGGGCGTAGTAGTCGATCACCGCGTTCTTCAGGCCCTGCCCGCCCGTCGCGCCCGGGTAGAGCTCCTTGTCGAGGTTGGAGAGCTTCAGCGCGCGGCCGCCGACCGAGACGCGGGGTGCCTGCACGTTGCGCGGCGGCCGCGCCTGCGCCTCCGCCTTCCGCGTGACGAGCCAGTCCTTCTCCTCGGTGCCCCGCTTCGGCCGGAAGAACACGAACCGCCCGTCGGTGCGCTCCCCGCGCAGCCCCACCGCGACCTCGTCGTCGGTCCACTTCTCGGTCTCGTAGGTGCCCGAGTCCCAGATCGTCATCGACCCGCCGCCGTACTCCCCGGCCGGGATCTCGCCGTGGAAGTCGAGGTACTCCAGGGGGTGGTCCTCGGTGTGCACGGCCAGGCGGGGCGTGCCGGGCGCGTCCGGCAGGCCCTTGGGCACCGCCCAGCACACGAGCACCCCGCCGCGCTCGAGCCGGACGTCGTAGTGCAGGCGCCGCGCGTGGTGCTCCTGGATGACGAACCGGCCACCCGCGTCGGTGTCGGTGCCACCGACCTCCCCGAACGGCTCGGGAGTGCGCGCCGGGTCCCGTTTGTCCCGGTAGGTCCGGAGCTCGCCCATCGGTGCCCCTCCTCGTGTCGGCTCGGCGTGAAGGATCCCACTGACGAGCCGGGTGCCGCTGGTGCGTACCAGGCATAGTCTCCGGGCCGTGAGCCGGGCAGACGCGACGACAGGGTTCTCGACGGCGCACGAACGGGCGGTCGCCGCCGCCCGGGCCCGGCTCGCCGCGCTGCCGGCCGACGCGCCGGTGCGGCTGCACAAGCGGACGTCGAACCTCTTCCGCTTCCGCGACGGAGCCGGCGGCCTCGAGGTCGACGGCCTCGACCGCGTGCTGCACGTCGACCCCGAGCGGCGCACCGCCGACGTCGGCGGGATGACCACCTACGAGGACCTCGTCGCGGCGACGCTGCCGCACGGGCTGATGCCCCTGGTGGTCCCGCAGCTGAAGACGATCACCCTCGGCGGCGCGGTCGTCGGGCTGGGCATCGAGTCGACGTCGTTCCGCGACGGGCTCCCGCACGAGTCGGTGCTGGCGGCGGACGTGCTCACCGGGGCCGGCGAGATCGTCCGCGCCACCCCGGACAACGACGCGGCCGACCTGCACGCGGGGCTGGCCAACTCCTACGGCACGCTCGGCTACGCGGTCGCGCTGACGATCGAGCTCGCCCCGGTGCGCCCGTTCGTGGCCCTGCGGCACCTGCGGTTCCCCGACGCGACGTCGATGGCGGAGGCCACGGCCCGGATCACCGCCGAGCGCGCGTACGACGGCGAGCCCGTCGACTTCCTCGACGGCACCGTCTTCTCCGCCGGCGAGCAGTACCTGACCCTCGGCCGCCAGGTCGACTCCGCCCCGTACCTGTCGGACTACACCGGGCAGGGCATCTACTACCGGTCGGTCCAGCAGCGCTCGTCGGACTTCCTGTCGATCCACGACTACCTGTGGCGCTGGGACACCGACTGGTTCTGGTGCTCGCGGGCGCTCGGCGTGCAGCACCCGCTGGTGCGCCGGGTCTGGCCGGCCCGCTACCGGCGCAGCGACGTCTACCGGCGCCTCGTCGCGCTGGACCGGCGCTACGGGCTCTCCGAGCGCATCCAGGTGCGCGCGACCGGGGCGTCCGGCGTAGAGCCGATCATCCAGGACGTCGAGGTGCCGGTGGAGCACCTCGCGGAGTTCCTCGACTTCTTCCACCGCGAGATCGGCATCAGCCCGGTGTGGGTCTGCCCGCTGCAGCTGCGCGGCGACCGCACCTGGCCCCTCTACCCCCTCGAACCGCACCGGACCTACGTCAACGTCGGGTTCTGGTCGGACGCCCTGCTGCGGCCCGGGATGGCGCGCGATCACCACAACCGGCTGATCGAGCGGAAACTGATGGAGCTCGACGGGCACAAGTCGCTGTACTCGACGGCGAGCTACACCCGCGAGGAGTTCGACGCGCTCTACGGCGGCGCGGCCTACCGGGCGCTGAAGGCCCGCTACGACCCCGCCGGACGCCTGCCGGACCTCTACACCAAGTGCGTGACGAATTCGTAGGAGGAACGATGAGCGCACCAGCCGTGGCCGACCTGTTCCGCCCGGTGCTCGGGGCCGACGCCCCGATCACCGTGCGGGCGTACGACGGCAGCGTCTCGCGCCCTGCCGGCGGCGACTCGGTGGCCGACGTCGACGTGCGGAGCGAGACCGCGCTGGCCTACCTGGCCGGGTCACCGAACACCCTGGGCCTGGCCCGGGCGTTCGTCTCCGGGCACCTCGACGTCGACGGTGACCTCTACACCGCACTGACCGCGATGAGCGAGCTGACGATCTCGGACGTCTCGCCGCGCACGCTCGCCGAGATGGCGCTGCGCCTCGCGCCGATCCGGTTGCGCCACCGCAACCTCGCCCCGCCGCCGCAGGAGCACCGCCAGCACGGCTGGATGCACTCGAAGTCCCGCGACGCCGAGGCCATCGCCCACCACTACGACGTCTCGAACCGCTTCTACGAGATGGTGCTCGGCCCGTCGATGGCCTACACCTGCGCCGCCTACCCGAGCGAGACCGCCACCCTCGAGGAGGCGCAGTTCGCGAAGCACGCCCTGGTCGCGGACAAGCTCGCCCTCGAGCCCGGGATGCGAATGCTCGACGTCGGGTGCGGCTGGGGCCAGATGTCGATGCACGCCGCGGAGCACCACGGGGTGCGGGCCACGGGCGTGACGCTCTCGCGCGACCAGGCGCTGTGGGCGCAGAAGGAGGTCGCGCGCCGCGGCCTGTCCGACCTCGTCGAGATCCGCCACGGCGACTACCGCGACGTCCCCGAGACCGGGTTCGACGCCGTGTCCTCGATCGGGCTGACCGAGCACATCGGGCGCGCGCAGCTCAAGCAGTACTTCGCGTTCCTGTACTCGAAGCTCCGGCCGGGCGGGCGCCTGCTCAACCACTGCATCACCCGGCCCGACGCCGCGCACCGCGCGCACGCCGACCCGTTCATCGACCGCTACGTCTTCCCCGACGGGGAGCTCCTGCCGATCGGCTACCTCGTCTCGCGGATGAACGGCGCCGGCTTCGAGATCCGGCACGAGGAGAACCTGCGCGAGCACTACTCGAAGACGCTCAAGGCCTGGACCGCCAACCTCGAGGCGAACTGGGACGAGTGCGTCGCCGAGGCGGGCGAGGGCAGCGCCCGGGTGTGGAAGCTCTACATGCCGGCCTGCGCCGTGGGCTTCGACCTCAACAACATCCAGCTCCACCAGGTGCTGGGCGTCAAGCTCGACGACCAGGGCCGGTCCGGCTTCCCGCTGCGTCCGGCCTACTGACCGGGCGGAGCCCACCTCCGCGCCGCCGCGGCCATCCGGGCGTCCTCGGCGGCGAGCACGTCCTGGTGGCCCCGACGGTCGGCGACGCCCGTCGGGCCGCCGCCCGCCTCGGCCCCGAGCCCGTCGGTGCTCGCGCGCAGGACGTGCGCGTCGGCGGCGTCGAGGAGCCGGTCGAGCAGCTCGTGCCCGGTCCGTGGTGCGGTGTGCCAGTCCAGCGCGGCGGCGGGCGCCACGACCGGGGCGGAGACCATCGTCGCGTCCGGCTGCTCCGGCGTGGCCGCGGCGCGACGGCGGGGCCCGCGGGCACCCCCGCGCCGCCGCGGCGGCGCCTCGGCCGCGTCGTCGGGACGCGGCGGGGCGTCCCCGCGCTCGACGATCAGCTGGCGCAGGCGGGTCAGCGCCCGGTGCTGCGCGACGCGCACGGCACCCGCCGTCGAGCCGACCGCCTCGGCGGTCTCCTCGGCCGAGAGCCCGACGACCACGCGCAGCCGCAGCACCTCGCGCTGCTTCTCCGGCAGCTCGGCGAGCAGGGCCGCCATCTCGACGGAGTCGGAGAGGTTCAGCGCGTGCTGCTCGGGACCGTCGCGGACGTCCTGCTCCTCGGGCAGCTCGTCCACCGGGTCGGAGCGGTCGCGCCCGGCCGAACGGTGCGCGTCGACGACCTTGTGCTGGGCGATGCCGTAGACGAACGCGAGGAACGGCCGCCCCTGGTCCTGGTAGGTCGGCAGCGCCCGCAGCACCGCGAGGCAGACCTCCTGGGCCACGTCGTCGGGGGAGGCGTTCACCCGGTCGTAGCCGCCGAGCCGGCTGCGGCAGTACCGGACGACGAGGGGCCGCAGGATGCGCAGCAGCGTGTTCATCGCCCCGCGCTCGCCGGTCAGGGCCGACGCCACGAGCCGGTCGAGCTCCCGGGGATCGTTCAGCGGGTCGGTCACGGGGCCGCCTCCCCGGCCGCGGCCGTGACGGCCTCCCACTGCGCCATCGCCGTCCCGAGCCGCCGGTCGAGGTCCTCCGCCGACAGGCCCAGCTCCGGCGCGGCCTCGGCGGCCGGGACGTCGAGCCACCGCAGCACGGCGAGGTCGCGCGCGAGCGGGTCGAGGTGCGCGAGCGCACGCAGCGGACGCGCCGCGCGGACGGCCAGGAGCCGCCACGGGTCGGGGTGGCGCCACGTCGGCTCGAGCGACCGCGCCGCGAGCACGGCCCGGGGCGGGGGAGGCAGCGCGGGGCGCGGCCGGTGGGTCACGGGCGTCGCGTGCCCACCGACGCTGCGTGCGGTGCGGACGAGCAGCAGCGTCAGTTCCAGCGCCCGCACGTCCTCCGGGGCGGCACCGAACTGCGGCCACCGGTCGAACAGGGCCGCGCGGGTCAGCAGGAACACGTCGTGGGCGCCGGCACCGTAGGCGTGGCCGAGGATGGCGGCCCGGGGCTGGAGCAGTGCGTCGTGCCGGACGAGGAACGGGGCGAGTTCGACGGCGTCCCGGCCCCGCGCGACGGGACCGGGCGTCACGACGCCCTCCCTCGCGCGCCGCGCGGCGCTCGCCCGCCCTGTCGTTCCACTCGTTCGCCCACCCGTGCCCCGTATCCCCCTCAGTGATCGACCCGGCGGAACCGGGCCTGCGCGACCCCCCGTCGCGGTGATCACCCCACGTCGCGGGACGAGACCCGATCAGTGGCTCCGGACCGGCCTCGACTCCACGCCGTCGTGTGATGTCACCGTGACCGATCGACACCGACCTGCGGAAGGACGCGTCGACCGGCGGACGGTCGCGTCGCCTCAATGGCAGCCGTCGCGACGCGCCGGACGGACGGCGACGCCGTCACCGGTCGTCCAGCCACGACGAACGGCACCTCTGGGCGGTCTCGACGTGACCATCAGCGGCTGATCGGTGTAGGTGGTAGCGCCACAAAGCCTATTGATCACTGACCTGAACGGACCTACTCGTCGGTGTGTCGGTGGTCTGCGCGCCGGATCCGTCCGTCCCTCGCCGGTCGTCCTGCACGCGGACGGGCCCGACAGGCATGATCGTCGGGTCGGGAGCGGGGCGGCGGGGGAGCGGACGGTGGGCGGGGACACGGCGGGACGGCGACCGGTGCCGGTCGTCCTGCTCGTCGTCGGGGCGCTGCTCGCGGTCGCCGTCGTGGTGCTCGGCGTGCTGGACGCACGGGTGGCCGGCCGGACGGAGGACCGGACGGCCGCGGTCGTCGCGGCCCGCGCCCACCTGGTGGACCTCGGCGCCGCCTCGACGGACCCGGCGGCCCGGTCCCGCGCCCTCGACGGTGCCACCGGCGCGTGGCGGGACCGGCTCGCGGCCGCCGCGGCGACCGGATCGACCTCGACCGTCGTGCGCACGATCGGGCTGGAGGACCTGACGGGCGACTCCGCCCGGGCGCTCGCCGTCGGACTCGTCGGTGGCGACGGCGAACCCCGCCCGTTCCGCGCGACGGTGGCCCTGACCCGGGTCGACGACCGCTGGCTCGTCGCGGACGTCGCGGAGCTCCCGTGACCCGCGCCCGGGTCGTCGTCGTGGGGGTCGGCGCCGTGGTCCTCGTGCTCGCCGTCGTCGTCGGACTGCTGGCCCGCGGCGTCGTCACGGCTGCGCGCACCGAGGAGGCGGCGGGCGCGGCGACCCGGGCCGCGACCGCATTGACGCCCGTCCTCCTCGGCTACGACTGGCGCACCCTCGACGCCGACGTGGCCCGCATCGACACGGCGACCACCGGCCCGTTCGCCGAGCAGAACCGGGCGATCGTGGCGAGCCTGGTGGTGCCGGCCGCCGTCGGCACCCGGGCGAGCTCCTCGGCCACGGTGCAGCGGGTGGCCGTGGTGACCGCCGCGCCCCGGCGCGTCGAGACCCTCGTCCTCTACGCGCAGACCACGGCCAGGAACGGCGCACCGGGGGAGACGGTCGCCCGCAGCGCCCGGGTGGTGCTCGAGCCCGACGACGACGACCGGTGGCTCGTCGCCGGCTTCGACGCGTCCTGACTCAGCCGTCGAGGAACCGCGAGACGGCCGCCGCCACCGCCTCCGGACGCTCGACCGGCAGGAAGTGGCCCGCCTCCGGGATCTCGACGGTCTCGCACAGCGGGGCGGCGAGCCGGCTCAGCTCGGGCCGGACGCACCCGTCGTCGGCGCCGTAGAGGTAGAGCAGCGGATGGCGCGGCAGCCCGAACGCCGCGCGGTCCTCGCGGCGGAAGCGCGGGGAGCGGTGCCAGGGCTGCAGCCAGGCGCGGTAGTAGCGCAGGGCCGCGGTGCGCCGGGCCGGGGTGTCGAGGGCCGCGCGGACCAGGGCCACGTCGTCGTCGGCCTCGTAGCCGGGCGACCAGTCCGCCCACAGTCTCGGCACCAGGCGGTCCAGCACCGCCTCGGAGAGCCACGGCAGCTGCTGGAAGCCCATGTACCAGCTGGCGCGGAGCTGCTTCCCGACGAGCCCCGGGTCGCGCACCGAGGCGCCCGTCGGCAGCGGCGGCACGGCCATCGTGACGACGCGGTCCCACAGGTCCGGCGCGAACACGGCGGCCCCGTAGGCGGTCACCGCGCCCCAGTCGTGACCCACCAGCAGGGCCGGCCGGTGGTCGCCGAGCGCGCGGCGCAGCGCGACCGCATCGGCCACGAGCGCGCCCGTCTGGTAGCAGCCGTCGGGCGCGAGACCGGTCGGCCCGTAGCCGCGCAGGAAGGGGGCGACCACGCGGTGTCCCCGGTCGGCCAGGACCGGTGCGAGGTGGCGCCAGGACCACGCGGTGTCCGGGTAGCCGTGCAGCAGCACCGCGAGCGGCCCGTCGTCGGGACCGGTGGTCAGGTAGGCCACCTCGAGCTCGCCGAGCCGGATCCGCCGTGTCTCCACGGGGGGATGATGGCGCGGTGGACGTGGTGCGCGCAGGAGTTCTCGACGTGGCGCTCGACCGGCACGGCGACCCGGGCGGCCCGCCGGTGGTCCTGCTGCACGGCTTCCCGTACGACCCGCGCTGCTACGACGCGGTGGTGCCGCGCCTGGTGGAGGCGGGAGCGCACGTCGTCGTGCCCTTCCTGCGCGGCTACGGGCCGACGCGTTTCGCGTCGGGGACGACGGTCCGGTCGGGCCAGCAGGCCGCCCTCGCCGACGACCTCCGCGCCCTGATCGACGCCCTGGGCCTCGACCGACCCGTCGTCGCCGGCTTCGACTGGGGCGGGCGCGCGGCGTGCCTCGTCGCCGCGCTGTGGCCGGAGCGGGTCCGCGGCCTCGTCACCGTGGACGGCTACAACGTCCAGGACATCGCGCACTCCGCCGAGCCGCTCCCACCCGACGTCGAGCACCGCCTCTGGTACCAGTTCTACCTGCACTCCGAGCGGGGCCGGGCCGGGCTCGCGGCGCACCGGCGGGAGTTCGCGCGGCTGCTCTGGTCACAGTGGTCGCCGACGTGGTCGTTCACCGAGATCGAGTTCGGGGCGACCGCGCCGTCGTTCGACAACCCGGACTTCGTCAATGTCGTCGTGCACTCCTACCGGCACCGCTTCGGTCTAGTGGCCGGCGACCCGACGTACGACGCCCTCGAAGCCCGGATCGCCGGGCAGCCGGTGATCGAGGTCCCGACGGTGGTCGTCGACCCGACCGCGGACGGGCTCGGCCCGCCCGCGGGGATCGAGGAACACCGCCGGCACTTCACCGCGATCGCCGGCCACCACCTCGTCGACGCCGGGCACAACCCGCCACAGGAGGTGCCGGCCGCGTTCGCGGACGCCGTGCAGGAGGTGCTGTAGTCACTCCCGCCCGGAGGAGATCCAGTCGTCGGTGGCGAAGGAGAAGTTGCGGCTGCCCTCGACGAGGTCCGCCGCGGCGTCCAGCCGGGCCTTCTGCTCCCCGGAGAGCGTCAGCGACACCGCGCCGGCGTTCTCGACGACGCGCTGCGCCGACCGGGTGCCCGGGATCGGCACCGTGGCGACGCCGAACGCCGCCCCCTGCGCGAAGACCCACGCGAGCGCCACCTGCGCGGCGGTCGCGTCGAGCTCGCCCGCCACCTCGCGCACGACGTCGACGACCTTCTGGTTCGCGTCGAGGTGCTCGGAGAACCGCGGCGACTTGCTGAGCAACGTGCTCGCGACCCGCTCCGCCGTGACCGTGCCGGTCAGGAAGCCGCGCCCGAGCGGGCTGTACGGCACGAACCCGACACCGAGCTCGACCGCCTTCGGCACGACGTTGGCCTCGACGTCGCGCGACCAGATGCTCCACTCGCTCTGCACGGCGGCGATCGGGTGGACGGCGGCGGCCTCGGTGAGCTCGGTGGCGGTGACCTCGGACAGGCCCAGGTGGCGGACCTTGCCCTCGGCGACCAGCTCTGCCATCGCCGCCACGGTCTCGGTGATCGGCAGGTCGAGCTGACGGCGGTGCATGTAGTACAGGTCGATCGTGTCGACGCCGAGGCGGCGCAGCGAGTTCTCGCAGGCCGCGCGGACGTAGTCGCGGTCGCCACGGGTGGGCGTCGCGCCGTTCCCGACCTGACCGGTGATGCCGAACTTCGTCGCGAGCTGCACCTCGTCGCGGCGGTCGGCCAGGACGCGGGCGATCAGCTCCTCGTTCGTCCCGGACGGGCCGGTCGTGCCCTCGCGCGCGGTGCCGTAGACGTCGGCGGTGTCGAGGAAGGTGACGCCGGCGTCGAGGGCGGCGTGCAGGGTGCGGACGCCCTCGTCGGGATCGGTCGCCCCGTACACGTCGGAGAGCGCCATCCCGCCGAAGCCGAGCGCGCTGACCCGGAGTCCGTCGCCGAGGGTGGTCATCGGAAGGCTCATGCCGACCACGCTAGGAGTTCGAGCGCACTCGAACGCAAGTCAGTCGCCGACCCGGCGCAGCAGGCCGGTGAGCCGGGCCCGCTCGTCCCGGGAGAGAGCGCCGAACACGTCGGACTGCGCCTCGTGCACGACGACCGCGAGCTCGGCGAAGGCTGCCGCGCCGGCGGGGGAGAGGGCCACCAGGACGCGGCGGGCGTGGTCCGGGTCCGGACGACGGGTCACGAGGCTCTTGCCCTCGAGCGTCCGGACCGTGGCCGTCACGTCACTGCGGTCCAGGGCGGCGGCACGGCCGAGGTCGGCCTGGGTGCGGTGCTCGACGCCCGCGAGCACGGCCAGGACGCGGTACTCGAACGGGCTGGAACTGGCTTCGGTCAGCCGGTGGGCGAGCAGGGCCTGGGCACGCGCGGCGGCCCGGGTGAGGACCGTCGTCCCGAGGTCGGACCAGGAGGTGGGCACGCGGTCTCCTCATCAGTGTTGGCGTAACCAACACTAGCAAGATATGTTGGCGACACCAACACTGGGGGACGCGCCATGCCGACGCTTCGCGGCCGCCAGGCCTGTACGTCCTGGGCCTCGGACCGGCGGGTCCGCGCGAGACGTACATCAGGCAGCTCCAGCAGCCCGCAGACCTGCCTGATGTACACCTCGCGCCCACCAGCGCCCGTCGTCGAGAAGACGTCGTGAGAGGTACACCTGACAGCCTCGAAGACCCGGAGACCTGCCCGGTGTGCACCTCGGCAGCGAGCAGATCGGATGACCCGCACCGAACCGACGTCGGGACCGTCCTCGCACCCCAGGAGCGATCCGATAATCGACATTATGTCAGATCGGACGGAGAAGCCCCGGGTCGCGGGCTCCCCCCGGGACGTCAGAGCTCCGCGCGACGC
Organism: Actinomycetospora sp. CA-084318; assembly: GCF_050955885.1. Classification (NCBI taxonomy): domain Bacteria; kingdom Bacillati; phylum Actinomycetota; class Actinomycetes; order Pseudonocardiales; family Pseudonocardiaceae; genus Actinomycetospora; species Actinomycetospora sp. CA-084318. Next base: position 3,537,848 of record NZ_CP192098.1, on the reverse strand, counting down.
GAGGCGATCGTCGTGGCGATGTCGCGGATCTTGACGTTCAGGTCCTGCGAGGCGCGCCGCAGGATGTCGAACGCCTCGTCCGCGTCGACGCCACGGCGCTGCATGAGGATGCCCTTGGCCTGCCCGATGACGTCGCGCGACTGGAGAGCGTCGGTGAGCTGGGCCGAGCGCAGCCGCTCGGCCTCGACCCGCTGCGCCGACTGCAGCGCCACCGCGGCGTGCGCGGACAGCAGCAGCATCATGTCCTCGTCGACGTCGTCGAGCTGCTCGGCGGAGCGGAAGTAGTAGTTGAGCGCGCCGAGGCGGGGCGGATCGCCCTCGGGGAACATGCCGGTCGCGACGACGGCGGCCATCCCCAGGCGGGCGACGCGCGGACCGAACCGCGGGTAGCGGGGGTCGTGGGCGAGGTCGCGGCTGTGGGTGGAGCCCGTGCTCGAGGCGGCTGCGACCTCGACGCAGGGACCCTCGCCCGTGTCGTACTGGATCTGGTCGGCCTCGGTGGCGAGCGGATCGGTCTCGACCGGGGTGTGGTACGTGCCGTTCGGCTCGCGCACGGTCACCGAGACCATCGCGGCCGCCGGGGCGAGCTCGCGGGCACGCTCGACGACCTGCTCGAGCACGCCGAGGACGCCGCGCTCGGGCGGCGCCGCGAACAGATCCCGCGCCAGCGCGTAGAACTGCTCGCCCAGCGGCCCGAGGTCCTGCACGGTCGCCTGTCCCCCGCGACCGCCCCCGCCGTCCTCGACGAACCGACGCCTGGCCGTCTGCCACTCCCGCTCCGTCGCCATGGGTCATACCTACCCGGACGCCGGGGTCGTGTGCACTCCGAGCCCACGTGATGTCGGGGCGTTAGCCGGAGGAACCGGTCGGGTAGACCTCCGCCGCATCGGTCCGGTCGCCCGGGAGGCCGGCGGGTGCAGGTCCTGGATGGTGCAGACCTCGCTGCCGCCAGGACCGACCTCACGACCGGCACGATTCACGACGAACGAGGTGATGGCGCGCTCCCGTCCTGGTCGGTCACGTACCAGCGGGCGATGTCGACGAGCTTGACGTTCATGTCCTGCGACGCCTCCACGAGGCGGCGGAACGCCGTGGTCGCGTCGATGCCGAAGCGGTGCATCAGGATGCCCTTCGCCTGCCCGATCACGTCACGGCTGGCGACCGCGTCCCGCAGTTGCACCAGCCGCCGACCGCCCTCGACCACGAGTGCCGCCTGGTGGGCGAACACCTGCGCGACGTCCCGGGCCGATTCGCTGATCTCCGCGCGCCCGTAGAGGGTGATCGCGCCCGCCGCCGCCGTCCCGATCACCACCGGCACCGCGACCACGTGCCCGTAGCCCGCGTCCTGCGCGGCCTCCGACCACGCCCGCGGCCAGCGCGCCGAGGGGTCGGCCCCGTCGACGACGCGGATCTCGTCCAGGGCGCACGCGGTCGGACCGGCTCCGAGCCGCGCCTCGAGGTGGGCCAGCTCGCGCGCGGGCCGGGCGGTCGCCGCCCGTGCCGTGTGCGCCCGGTCCACCACGACCGTCACGACGACGTCGTGGTCGGGCAGCGTCGTGGCCGCCACGTCGGCCAGCCCGGAGGCGATGCGGTCGACCGACGGCGGTTCGTCGTGGACGATCGCGAGCAGCGCCTGCGACAGGCGCGCGGACGAGGCGATGAGATCGCTCGAATTCACCTGGTTTCCTCAGCGGGGACGACACGACGACGTGCCTGCCTCACGACTGAACCAGGAAGTTGGGGAACCCTATCCCGAGCCCTCACCCGGAGGGACGACAGGCCCGCCCCTCGTGGCGCGCATCATGTCGCGGCACCGGTCGGCGAGCGCGAGGGCGTCGCGAGGGGCGTGCGCGTCGCCGTCGTTGTCGAAGAACACCCAGACGTCGCGGGGTAGAGCAGGCGCCCGGTCCCCCGGTGCGATCGTGTCCGCGGTCGCCGACGACTCCCCCGTCGCCCACGCGCGGACCCGGTCGGCCCAGCCGTCGAGGGCCGTCGCCGAGTAGCCGCTGCGGTAGAGCTCGGTGTCGCCGTGCAGCCGGACGTAGACGGGGTCGGCCGTCACGTCGTCGAACCGCGGGAACGCTCCCGCGCCGTCGGACACCACGAGCGAGACGTCCTGCTCGCGCAGCGCCCGCACCACGGCGGGGTCGCGCCAACTCGGGTGGCGGGCCTCGAGCGCGTGCCGCAGCGGCCGGTCGGTGTCGACCTCGACGCACGGGTCGCGGACGAGCTCCGCGTAGGGCCGCGCGGCCTCCGCGGCCGCGACGGTCCCCCGCGGCAGCCGCTCGAGGAACGGCACGACGAGCTCGGCGTCCCATCGCATCGCGGGCGGCAGCTGCCAGAGCACCGGCCCGAGCTTCTCCCCCAGCGCCAACGGACCCGACGCGAGGAAGCGGCCCAGTGCCTGCTCGACGTCGCGCAACCGCTTCATGTGCGTGATGTAGCGGCTCCCCTTGACCGCGAACCGGAAGTCCTCGCCCGTCGCGCCCGCCCAGCCGCGGAACGTCGACGCCCGCTGCAGCGAGTAGAAGGTGCCGTTGACCTCGGCCGCGTCCAGGCGGGTCGCCAGGTGCTCGAGCCGGCGGCGCTTCGCGAGGCCGTCGGGGTAGAAGGGTCCCTGCCAGGAGTCGTAGGTCCAGCCGGACATCCCGATCCGTACCCGGCCCGCGTCCATGACGACGATCCTCCCGCGAGCCGACCGGCTAGCGTTCGCCCGTGTGGCCGTGATCGAGTCGGTGAACGTCGGGGTGGAGCGCGCGATCCTCGCGAAGACCGGGCGCTCGGGCATCGACAAGCGCCCCGTCGACGGCGCGGTGCGGGTCGAGGTGCCCGCTGCGGGGCGCAGCGGTCTCGCCGCCGACCCGATCAGCGACACCGAGAACCACGGCGGCCCGGACCAGGCGGTGTACGCCTACGCCCGCGAGGACCTCGACGCGTGGGAGCCCGTCCTGGGGCCGCTGCGCGCCGGGATGTTCGGCGAGAACCTGACGACGCGGGGACTGGACGTGACCGGCGCACGGATCGGCGAGCGCTGGCACGTCGGCGACCGGCTGGTCCTCCAGGTCACGGTCCCCCGCATCCCCTGCCGCACCTTCGCCGCGTGGCTCGACCGGCGGGGCTGGGTCCGGGAGTTCACGGCGGCGGGCGTCCCCGGCGCCTACCTGCGCGTGGTCGACCCCGGCCCGGTGCGCGCCGGTGACCACGTCGTCGTCGAGCGGCCCACCCACGACGTGACGATCGGCCTCGCCTTCCGCGCCGTGATGACCGAGCCGGACCTCCTGCCGGAACTGCTGCCCGCCCTCGACGTGCTGCCCGACGACGTGCGCGCGCGTGTGCTGCGCCGCCTCCCGGGTGACTGAGTGTTCAACCATGCGAGCGTCTTCATCACTGAGGGTTGTGTTGTGGGCAACAAGATCGCGGTACTCGTGAGTAGTCGTCCACACTCGGAGCACAGCCATCAGCGACCGGGGAGAGGAACCGGATGACCACGATCGGGAGCGCCTGGGACATGCCGACGGACGTCGAGGGACAGGGCGGCGCAGGCCGACCCGACTGGTTCGACGACCTCGTGACGCTGCACGTCCTCACCTCCCACGGCGACTCCGGTGCCGCGGACGACGTCGCCCGGTGGGCGGCCTCGGACCCGGTCGTGGCCCAGCTCTCCGCCCAGCTCCGCGACCTGCACCGCGCCAGCCAGGGCTCCTGACGGTCCCGTCCCTGCGGGGAACGACGATGCCCGGCCCACAGCGTGGTGGGCCGGGCATCGTCGTGCCCGGGTCCGTGTCTCAGCCCGGACGGAGACCGGCGAGGAGATCGGCCGGGCACACCGTGACGGTGAACGGCCGGTCGATCGTCAGCCGCTCCTCGCCGGTCGCCTCCGCGACGAGCCGGTAGGCCCCGTCGTCGAGCTCGAGGACCTCGATCCGCCCGGGCTCGCTCGGGTCGAGCAGCCAGTACGAGGGCACGCCGAGGCGTTCGTAGTGCGCGCGCTTGGTGTTGCGGTCGTGCAGTCGCGTGCTGCGGGAGGCGACCTCGACCGCGAGCAGCGGGGCGACCGGCAGGTTCGCCGGGGTCAGGTCGTCGTACCGCGCGACGAGGACGTCGGGCTCGACGTCGTCGTGCCGGCTCGTCCGGACGGAGAAGGGCGCAGCGAGAACACGCAGCTCGCGTGGGCAGACGCTGTGCAGCGAGCGGTAGAGCGCGAGCCCCATCTCCTGGTGCGCCCAGCCCGGAGCCGGGCTCACGAACAGCATCCCGTCGATGAGCTCACGCCGGCGCCCGTCGTCGGGCATCGCGTCGAGGTCGTCGACCGTGTAGAGCTCGCTCGCGACCAGCTCGGTCATACCGGTCAGAGTGCCGTGCAGTGGAGGTCGGCGGCTACTCCCCCGGCTTGTGGATGTCGACCGTGACGTTCATGCCCGGGATGAGGTCGGCGCCCTGCATGTCGGTGATGCCGACGCGGACGGGAATGACCTGGGTGACCTTCTGGAAGTTGCCGCCCGAGTTCGACTGCGGGAACGGCGAGAACACCGCGGCCGCGCCGCCCTGGATCTGGTCGACGTAGCCGCGGAAGGTGCGGCCGGGGTAGGCGTCGACGGTGAAGTCCACCGGGCGCCCGACCTGGACCTGGTCGATGTCGGTCTCGTCGACCCGAGCGGTGACGTACACGTCGGAGGGGTCGTAGGCGATGGCGAGCTGGCTGCCGGCCGTGAGGTAGGCGCCCTCCGCGGTGCTCGTCGTGGCGACCGTGGCGTCGGCGGGGGCGCGAATCGGGAGCTGCGGCTGCACGTAGGCGCCCTGCAGCTCGACCCGACCCACCACCTGGTCCTTGCGCAGGACGGTGCCGACGGCGACGTTCCAGCCGACCAGCGTGCCGCTGGCGGGCGCGACGATCGGGATCTGCGTGCCGTCCACCTGCGCGTTGTCCGTCGAGACGAAGCGGCTGGCGTTGAGGAAGTAGGACACCGTGAAGGCGATCGCGGCGAGCACCGCGAGGATGACGATCACCGCCAGGGCGATCTTCGTCGACCGCTTGAGCGGCCGGCGCTTCGGTGCCTCCGGGGTGCCGTCCGCCGGGGTGGCGGTGTCGTCGGCGGACTCGGTGGTCTCCTGCGGTGTGCTCACGACGCCCCTCCGCCGATGACGACCTGCTGTCCCTCGGTCAGCCCACCGAGGATCTCCGTGCGGTCCGCGCCGACGAGGCCGGTCGTGACCGGGGTCGGGACCAGGCGACCGTCGGCCTCCTGCACGGTCGCGACCGTCTGGCTGCCCTCGCGGCGCAGGGCCGAGTTCGGCACCGAGAGCCGGTCGGACTGGGCGGTGACGACGGTGGCGCGCGCCGACTGGCCGTCCCGGATGCGCGGGTCGGTGTCGGTCAGGGCCATGGTCACGTAGTACTGGATGCTGCCGCCGATCGCCGTGCCGGACGGCGCCACGGCGAGCACCGTGCCCGCGAAGGAGCGTTCGGGGATCGCGTCGAGGGAGATCACGGTGCGCTGCGCCGGCGCGATCTTCGCCGCGTCGACCTCCTGGAACGGGGCCACCACCTCGAACTGCGCCACGTTCTGCAGGACGAGGAACTGGGTGCCGCCCGGTCGGCTCGGCGAGACCGCCCCGGCGGCGGCACCGGCCGCGGCGCCGGCGGCCTGCGCCGCCCCGGGGATGGTGGCGTCCGACCCGGGGGCCAGGGCCGAGGTCCCGGAGCTGGGCTGGAGGTACTCCCCCACCGCGCCGTTGAGCGCCGACACGGTGCCGGCCGCGGGGGCCCGCAGGGTGGTGTTGGCGAGGTTGCGTCGGGCGATGTCCACCTGGGCGCGGGCGTTGTCCACGGCGGCCTGGGCGGCGTCGAGGCTGTTCGGCCGGGCGGCGCTCGCCGAGTCGAGCCCGTTCTGCGCGCTGACCTGTCCCTGGCGGGCGCTGGCGATCTGCAGGTCGCCGGCCGCGGCGTCGACGTTGCGCTTCTGCTGGGCCTGCTGCAGTGCCTGCTGGGCCTGCTGGACGCCCTGCTGGGCGGCCTGGACGGCGTACTGGGCGGCCGGGATCGACTGGCACGACGACGCGCTCTGGACCGTCGCGTAACCGCCCGGCTGGCAACCCGCCTGGTAGGCCTGCAGCTGGGCGGCCGCCTGGGCGGCGCCGGCCTGGGCCTGCGGCAGCGCCGCCTTCGCGGCGCTGATCGCGGCGTCGTCGGCCTTGAGCGTCGCGTCGACCTGGCGCTTCGTCGCCGACACCACCGAGGCCGCGGCGTTCAGCGAGTTCTGCGCCCCGCCGACCTGCGTGCCGTCCTTGGTCTGCTGGTACTGGGCCTCCTGGCCCGCGAGTCCGGCCTGCGCCTGCTTGAGCGCCTGCCGGGCCTGGAAGTCGTCGATCGTCGCGAGGACGTCACCCGCGTCGACCCGGTCGCCCACCTTGACGCGCACCGAGGTGATCTGCCCCGCCGTCGGGAAGCCGAGGTTGGTGGCGCCGAGGGCGGAGATCGAGCCGCCGGAGTCCACCCCGGAGCTCACGGATGCCCGTTCGACGCGCACGGTCTGTGGTGGCGCGTTCTCGCCGGAGCCACCACATGCGGACAGGGAGAGGGCCGCCACCGCCACCAGGGTCGCGAACGCCGTCCGTCGGGTCACGGTTCGTGAACGTATCGGAGCCTAACTGGGATACGACTCCCGGCTGGTTATTCACCTCACGGTGTCATCACCGGTAGCCGCGACGCACCACGCGCTCCAGGATCCCGAGCGTCCCCTTGAGGGCCTGCTCGGAGATCACCGGGAAGACGCCCTTCTCCCGCCACTCCGGGCGGATGTCCGACCAGTCGTAGTACGAGGTGACGACGGTGCCCTCGTCCTGCGGCTCGAGCCGGTAGCCGTAGACGTGCCCGATGGACGGCCGGACGGTGCCCTCGATGGTCCAGGCGATCTCGCGGTCAGGCTCGAACGCGGAGATCGTGACGGTGACGTCGTAGCGCCCCAGCGGCACGTCGCCGAGGGCCTCCCGGTCCATGTGGACCACGAAGGTGTCGCCCGCCGCGGTCACCCGCTCCCCCGTCGCGTCCATGAGCATGCCGGAGCTGTCGATCGCGACGTGCCCGATCGGGTCGGTCAACACGGCGAAGATCGACGCCGGGTCGGCGGGGATCGGACGGGACACCTCGAAGCGGTCGGTCATGCGGTGATCGTCCGCCATGCGTCGAGTGTGGTCGCATCGAGCTCGCCCCGCGCTCCGACGGCGTCGGCGAGCCCGACGCAGCGGTCGCCGAGGAAGACGCCCAGCCCGTAGGTGACGGTCTCCTCGTCCACCTCGAGCACGGCCACCCCGATCTCGTACTGGGCCGGGTAGCCGACCTCGGCCACGTACTGCAGGCGGTAGGTCGACGGGGCGAGCTCCGGCGGCGGGCCGCCCCAGCCCGGCGTCAGGAGCTCGTCGTGCAAGGAGGCGACGCCGTCGGCGTACCAGCTGACCAGCGCCACGTTGTTGACGTGCCGGTTGGTGTCGATGTCGCCGACGCGCGCCCGCAGCGCCACCGCGAACGGGTACGTCGACCGGTCCCGGCGCTCGGAACCGGGCTGGTACGCCGCCGGGGCGTCCGGCTCGTCGAGCACCAGGGCGGCGAGGTCGGTCCGCAGGGCGTCGGGCAGGTGCGCCGGGCCGGCGTCGGTGGCGAACACGGTCACGGTGCTGCCGAGCGCGACGCAGCGGTCGTCGCAGAACACCGCGTAGCCGTAGGTGAACGAGGCGCCGCCGATGCGGCGGACGCCGACCCCGATGCGGTACTTCCCGTCGAAGGGCATGGCGTCCAGCCGCTCGACCGACTGCGCGGCGAGCAGGATCCGGAAGGCCCCGAACTCGCCGTCCTCGACGAGGCGGCGGAAGAGCGGGAGCTCCTGCCCCACGCGCGCGTCCTCGAACCAGCGCGTCACCCCGGTCGCCGAGACGCCGCCGTCGGGCCCGAGGTCGGAGTACCGCGGCGCCACCTCGCGCAGCACGGGGTAGGCCGCGGGATGGGTCAGCGCCGCCGGGTGGGTTTCGGGCATGCGGCCCATCGTGGCCGCCCCGGCGCAGCGGGGGCCCGCCGCGTCGGCACGCGTCACAGCGGGACCGGTCACACCAGGCGCACCACCCCCGCCGAGGTCGCGGTGAACACGCCACGCTGGACGACGCCGCGCGCCGCGCACATCGCGACGAGCGCCTCGGCCCAGTCGCGGTCGGCCGGGTGCACGGTGGCGGGGCCGAACCGCTCGAGCACGAACACGATCGACCCCGGTCCGGCGTCGGTGGTCAGCGCCGGCAGGAAACCCGCGATCACGGTGCCGAGCGAGGTGACGAGATCGCCCGGCAGGTAGGGCACGTCCTCGATCGGGACGAGCATCGGTGGCTGGCGCCGGTCGCCGTCGATCGGGACGAGCCAGAGGGTGCGGTCGGCCCGCGCGGCGCCCACGAGGGACTCCACGCGGTCGCGCACGTCGTCGTCGGTCAGCAGCGGCGGGAGGTCCGGCGCCGGGGGCATCACATCGGTCATGACGACGAGCGTGACCGGCCCCCGCCGCCGGTGAGGGCGGTTCCGCACAACTCGTGACGCCAGGATCCGCGAGGTGCACATCAGGCAGGAACCGGGGCCTTGGATCCTGCTTGACGGACACCTCGTGGCGGCCCGAGCCGGGACCCGTCGTCGAGGATGTGGCGATCCTGGCGTTCAGTGACAGCAGTGACGCATTGCTGTCACGAGGGGGAGGGTCTCAGGGCCGGCGGACGCTGATCGCCAGCAGCACCGGGCGGTCGGCGGCCCCGGACGTGCCGCACCCCGGCGCCCCGTGGTCCCCCGACGGGCACGAGCCGCACCCGCCGGAGGCGCACGCCGCGCTGAGGTCGGTGACGTCGAGGCGGCCCTTGCGCACCCAGTGGTCGACCATCGCCGACGCCTCGTCGCGGGACACACCGACCCGGCGCGCGAGGTCGTCCAGCCCGCGCGCACGGCCCGAGCGGACCTCGTCGAGCACCTGCCGCAGCGCACTCACGAGAGCAGCACCCCCACCTGGAAGACGATCACGGCCAGCACCCAGGCCACGGCGAGCTGCATCACGACCCCGGCGAGCGTCCACCGTGTGCCGATCTCCTGGCGCTGCGCGGCGATGGTGGTCATGCACGGCGTGTAGGCCAGCAGGAACACCATGAAGGCCAGCACCGCGGCGACCACGTGCCCGCCGGAGGTGGCGGTGAAGGTGTCCCGCAGGGCCGGGCCGAGCGCGCCGGCCTGGTGGACGTCCGACGGCTCCTCCGCCGAGTACGTCTGCGCGGTCGTCGCGACGACGGCCTCCTTCGCGACGAACCCGGTGATCAGCGCCGCGGAGGCGTGCCAGTCGTCGAACCCGGCGGGCGCGAAGACGGGCGCGACCGCCCGGGACACCGACCCGAACAGGCTCTCCTCCGGCGCGACGTGCCCGAACGACGAGCCCGCGGCCGCCCCGGGCGCCGCGATCGAGGACAGCAGCCAGACCACGGTCACGGTCGCGACGATGATCCCGCTCGCCGTCCGGAGGAACGCCCGCAGCTTCTGCCAGGTCTGCATCGCCGTGACCCGCAGCGCGGGCCGCCGGTACGGCGGGAGCTCCAGCAGCAGGGGCTCGTCGGTGAGGTCGCGGAAGAGGACCTTCCGGAGCACCCAGCCCATGCCCACGACCAGCACGATCGAGAGCACGTACATCCCGAACACCATCGTCCCGGCCTGGCTGCCGAAGAAGATGCCCGCCAGCAGCACGTACACCGTGAGCCGGGCGCTGCAGGAGACGAACGGGATGATCAGGCCCATCAGCAGTCGCTGTCGCGGGTTGCGCAGGATGCGGGTCCCGGCGAGCGCGGGCACGTTGCACCCGAAACCGACGATGATCGGCAGGAAGGCCTTACCCGGCAGGCCCATCACGCGCATCAGCCGGTCGACGACGAAGGCCGCCCGCGCCATGTAGCCGGAGTCCTCCAGCACGGCGAGCAGCACGAACATGATCGCCATCAGCGGCGCGAAGCTCAGCAGCTGCCCGACGCCGGACACGAGACCGTCCTGGACGAACCCGTCGAGCCACTCGGGGGCGGACACCGCGCCGAGCACCCAGCCGAACCCGTCCGACACCGGACCGTCGAACAGGTCCTGCACGGCGTCCTGCAGCGGCGAGGCGATGGCGGTGGTCGCCTCGAACACGCCCCACATCACCGCGAGGAAGATCGGCAACCCGAACCAGCGGGAGGTCAGCACGCGGTCGGCCCGGTCGGACCAGGTGACGCGGCCACCCCGGCGCCCGACGGCGGTGGCGAGCACCCGGTGCGCCCACGCGTAGCGCGCCTCGGCGACCAGGAGCTCGACCTCCTCCGCGACCTCGTCGGGCGGGGTCCCGGGCTCGACGAGACCGGTGGCCACGGCCCGGGCGGGCCCCTCCGCCGCCTCCAGGGCCGCGAGCGCCCGCCACCGGGCCGCAGGGCCGGGGGTCGACGTCGCCGCCACCGCGGCGTCGAGCGCCTCCCCGAGCGACGGCGCGGCGAGGGGACGCGGGTCGACGAGGGCGGCGGCGACCGTGTCGGCCAGGACGTCCACACCGTGGCCGCTGCGGGGCACCACCGGCACGACGGGCACGCCGAGCTGGGCCGCCAGGGCCTCCGGGTCGACGTCGAGCCCCCGGGACCGCGCGACGTCGACCATGGTCAGCGCCACCACCACGGGCGCCCCGGTGTCGGCGATCTGCGCGGCGAGGTAGAGGTTGCGCGTCAGGTTGGAGGCGTCGAGCACCGCCACCACGAGTTCCGGACGACGGTCGGCGTCGACGAGCAGCTCGCGGGTCAGCTCCTCGTCGGGCGAGTCCGGCACGAGGCTGTAGGTGCCGGGCAGGTCGACCAGCCCGACGGCGGGGCCGGTCGGCGGGCGCCACTCCCCCGAGGCGACCGCGACGGTCTTCCCGGGCCAGTTGCCCACGTGCTGCCGGGCGCCGGTGAGGGCGTTGAAGAGGGTCGACTTCCCGACGTTCGGGTTGCCCACCAGGACCACTCGGGGCGCGCCGGCCGGTGCGGCGTCCTCGCCGTCGACGCAGCACGGCTTCTCGAGCAGCACCGACGCGCGCCGCCGCCCGATCACCTCAGGCACGGTCCACCACCCACAGCTCCTCCGCCCCCGCGCGGTCGATCGCCACCCGCGCGTCGTCGTTCACCCCGATCACCAGGCCGCTCGCGCCCCGTCCGATCACCTCGACCGCGGCGCCCGGCACGAAGCCCAGCTCGGCCAGCCGGCGCCGGCGCGTGCCGGCGGCGCGCACGGCGTGCAGGACACCCCTGGTGCCGACCGGGCAGTGCCCCAGCGGACGGGCGGTCGTCTCGGTGATCTCGGGAATTCGCATCGCCGACGGAGGTTAGCCTCGCCTTTTCACGCCTGTCGACGACGAGTCGGAATTGCCCCGGGAATTGCCGTACATCCCTCGTCCGGAAAGGGCGGAGGGCACCGAACGGACATTTCCTCCCGACGACGCGTCGGTGGCGGAGGGCAGGCTCGGCTCACCGCCGCGCGAACCAGGCAAGCCTTCCTTTCCTGGCAGGACGGGCCGGAGGTTGCTTGACTCGGCGCGTGAGCGAGGAGAGCGCGGAGGTCCTGCCGACCCACGATGACGAGCCGCACGTCGAGCAGAACGAGAACCGGCTCAACCGGCTGCGGGCCGGGGTGCTCGGCGCGAACGACGGGATCGTGTCGGTCGCGGGCATCGTCGTCGGCGTCGCCGGGGCGACCATCGAGAGCGCCCCGATCCTGACGGCGGGGGTGGCCGGCCTCGTCGCCGGCGCGGTGTCGATGGCGCTGGGCGAGTACGTCTCGGTGTCCAGCCAGCGCGACGCCGAGAAGTCCATGCTGGCCAAGGAGGCGCGGGAGCTCCGCGAGGACCCGCAGGACGAGCTCGAGGAGCTCGCCGCGATCTACGAGGCGAAGGGCCTGCGGCCGGAGACGGCACTGCAGGTGGCCCGCGAGCTGACCGAGCACGACGCGTTCGCCGCGCACGTCGAGGCCGAGCTCAAGATCGACCCGGACGACCTCACCAGCCCGACCCAGGCGGCTATCACCTCGGCGATCGCGTTCACCCTCGGCGGGCTGCTGCCCCTGGTCGCGATCCTGCTGCCGCCCGCGTCCTGGCGGGTGCCGGTGTGCGTGGTCGCCGTGTTGATCGCGCTCGGGATCGCGGGGTGGGTCGGGGCCCGGCTCGGCGGCGCGGCGCCGCTCAAGGCGATGCTGCGCGTCGTCATCGGGGGTGGGATCGGTCTCGCCGTGACCTACGGCATCGGGATGGCGCTCGGCACCGCGGTGGGCTGACCGAGCGCGCTGCGGGTGTGCTCGTCGGCCGGGACGAACGATTCGATGGACAATTCGTCCAGCGTGACGTCGAACGCCGCGCCGAAATGCGTGATGGTGGAGTAGAAGCGCAGTTCGCCGTGTTCGGGATGGCCGAGGTGCAGCGGCAGCATGAGCTGCGCGGCGCGGTCGAGCACCCGCACCGACCCGGCGTCGGGAACCCAGGGCCGGACCTCCGCCCGCAGCGCCACCAGCCGCGGGTCGCCGGTGAGGTCGACCAGCCGGTCGAGCCGGTGCAGCAGGTGCGCCGACCACTGTGCCCGGTTGCGGACGTCGAGCACGTCGGGGTGCAGGGCGAGGCGGTAGATGTTCAGCGGGGGCGCGAGCCACTGCGGGGCGACGCCCGCGAGCAGCATCCCGACGCTGCGGTTGGTGCGCACCACGTCCCCGCTGCGGTCGACGACGAGGGCGGGGTAGGGCTCGTGCCCGGCGAGCAGGTGCTCGAGCGCCTCGCGCACCGGCGTCAGGTCGCCGAGGGCGGACTCGGCGTAGCTGGGCGCGTAGCCGGCGGCGAGCAGCAGCGCGTTGCGTTCGCGCAGCGGCACCTCGAGCCGGGCCGCCAGGTCCAGCAGCAGCGCGCGGCTGGCCTGTGCCTTGCCGGTCTCGACGAAGCTCAGGTGCCGGGTGGAGACGTTCGCCTCCAGCGCGAGGTCCATCTGGCTGCGGCGACGGCGGGTGCGCCACCCCTTGAGCATCGCCCCGGCGGTCGTCATGCCCGGAACGCTAGGAGGACCGGGTCACCGGATCCATGACCTCCGAGGTCATGGCGATCCCGCGCAGGATCGCGTCGACCAGTCGGGCCGCCAGGGCGGGGTCGACCGGGTCGCGGGTGAGCAGGAGCCGGAAGTGCACGGGGCCGACGAGCATCTCGACCGCCAGCCGCGGGTCGACCGTGGCGGGCAGCTCCCCGCGCTCCACCGCGCGGGTGATCATCGCCATCGACCCCGCGGCCCGTTCGCTCCAGAACCGTGCGCGGGCCTCGGCCATCGCGGGCCGGTCGTCGCCGAGGACCAGCACCTGGTCGAGGGCCCGGCCGACCGGTGTGGCCAGGTAGGCCGCGAGCCGGACCGCGTAGGTGACGAGGTCCTCGCGGAGCCGGCCCGTGTCGGGCACCCGCAGCTCGTGCTCGGCCGAGTGCAGGAGCGCGTCGCCGAGCAGGCCCTCCCGGGTCCCCCAGCGCCGGTAGATCGACGTCTCGTGCACCCCGGCGAGGGCCGCGACCGGCGCGATCCGGAAGTCGGCCAGTCCGCGGGCGAGCAGCACCTCGACGGTCGCGTCGAGGACGGCCTGCCGGACCCGGGCCGAGCGACCTCCCGGTCGTCGCCGGACCTCCCCCGCCATGCCGGGCACCTTAACGCAAGTCCGCTTGTCTTAGCTGCCGCACCGATCCCACACTGCCGACACCACCCCACGAGCCCGAGGGAGCCGACCGTGCAGATCGATCGCGACGTCCCCGTCCCCACCCGCGACGGCACCCCGATCGTCGTCGACGTCTTCCGCCCGGACGACGCCGCCCCGGTGCCGGTGATCGCCTGCATCAGCCCCTACGGCAAGGGCGTGCACTGGCCCGAGCGCTACCCGCAGTACGAGCACGTGCCGCACCACGAGCACATGGTCTGGGAGACCCCGGACCCGGTGTGGTGGACCGACCGGGGCTACGCCGTCCTGCGCGCCGACACCCGCGGGACCGGCGCCTCCCCCGGCCGGCTCGACCTCTACGGCCCGCAGGACGCCGAGGACTTCCACGACGTGATCGAGTGGGCCGGCACGCAGCCGTGGTCGACCGGGAAGGTCGCCTCCAGCGGCATCTCGTGGCTCGCGATGATGGGCTGGCGCGCCGCGGCGCTGCGGCCGCCGCACCTCGCCGCGCTGGTCGCCTGGGAGGGCTCCACCGACTTCTACCGCGAGGCCGCCTACCAGGGCGGGCTCTACGACCGGGGCTTCCTCGACTTCTGGTGGGCCCGCCAGATCGACCCGCAGCGCACCGGCCCCGAGGGGGACGACTGGCGCGAGGTCCTCCCCCGCCACCCGCTGCTCGACGACTACCACCGCGCCCGGGCGACCGCCCTGGAGGACATTGCCGTCCCGCTGCTCTCCGGCGCGAACTGGGGCGGCGTCCAGCTGCACCTGCGCGGCAACGTCGAGGGGTGGCGCCGGGCGGCGTCGCAGCAGAAGTGGCTCGTCGCGTTCACCGGCACCCACATCGACCCGTACTACGCCGACTGGGCCCTCGACCTGCAGCTGCGCTTCCTCGACCGCTTCCTCAAGGACGAGACGCACCGCATGGACGACGTCGCGCCGGTGCGGCTCGCGATCCGCCACGGCCGGGAGATCGCGTGGCGCGACACCACCGACCTGCCGCTGCCGGGTACCGACTGGCGGGAGCTGTACCTCGGCGAGGGCACCCTCGCGTTCGACCTCCCGCCGACCGCGACGACGGTCCCCTACCCCGCGACGTTCGACACCGCCCCGGTCACCGAGCCGCTGGAGATCACCGGTCCCGTGGCGCTGCGACTGTGGCTCACCGCGGCGCAGGACGACCTCGACGTGTTCGTCCGCGTGCACCACCTCGACACCGACGGCGCGCCGATCCCCGCCGTCGGGCCGCAGGGCCAGGACGTGCCGATGGCGATGGGCTGGCTGAAGGCCTCGCACCGGGAGACCGATCCCGCGCGCTCCGAGCCGTACCGCCCCTGGCACCCGCACGACCGCGAGGTCCCGCTCTCACCGGGCGAGCCCACGCTGCTGGAGGTCGAGATCTGGCCGACGAGCATCGCGCTCGCGCCCGGCGAACGGCTGCGGCTGGAGTTCGCCACCGAGGACTCCGAGCTCGGCACGATGGCCCACGACCACCCCGACCTGCGCCGGCCGGCCGTCGGCGCGGTGGTGCACGTCGGCGGCGAGCACGCCTCGCACCTGCTCGTCCCGGTCGTTCCCGACGACGCGGCATGACCCGGGAGGTCATCGACCCGGCGACCTCGCGGGCGCCACCGTTCTCCCCATGACGACCACGCTGACCGCCTCTCCCACCCAGGCCCCGCTGCGGCGGGTCCTCCTCCTCGACGCCGCGGCGTCCGGCGCCCTCGGGGTCGCCGCGGCCGCCGGCGCCGGCGTCCTCGACGGGCTGCTCGGCCTGACGTCCGGGCTGCTCGTCGGCGTCGGGGTCTTCCTCGTCGCCTAGGCGGCGGGGCTCGTCGCCCTGGCCCGGCGCACGACGATCCCGCGCGGCCCGACGACCCTCGTCGTGCTGGGCAACGCGACCTGGGTGCTCGCGAGCCTCGCGCTCACCGTCGGGGCGTGGGAGCACCTCACGACCCTCGGCGTCGTCGTCGTGCTCGCCCAGGCCGCGGCCGTCGCGGTGTTCGCGGAGCTGCAGTACACCCACCGCTGAGCCCCGGGCGGGCGCAGGGCAGGGTGGCGCCCGTGACCTCCGTGGACCTCGCCGTCGAGATCGCCGCCGACCCGGACCGGGTCCGCGCCGCTCTGTCCGGCGCGCTGGCGGTGTGGCTGCGCCCCGCGGGGCTCGAGACCCGCAACGACGGCGAGGTCGTGGTGGTCACCGCGAACGAGCCGGTGCGGATCACCGCGCACGACGGCGGGCTCGCCACCGAGATCGACGAGGGCCCGGCGACCGTGTTCACGGCGTGGACCGTCGAGGGGCGGGCCGACCGGACGGCGGTGGTCACCTGCCGCTCCACCGGGGCGCCCGAGCCCGCCGCGTTCGCCGAGCGGATGACGACCGTGCTCGTGGCGCTGGCCGCCCACCTCGAGCACTTCCCGGACGCGCCGGGCACCGAGCTGCACGCCTGGGGCCCGTCGCGCGGCCGGACCCGCGAGTCGACCCAGGAGCAGGCGCACGCCCGGTTCCTGTCGCAGGTCGGCGTCGTCGCCCCGCGCCAGACCTTCCAGACGTTCCGCGGGCTGCCCGCCATGTCCGGCACGTGCCTGGAGCGCCGCGGCGGTGCGCACCACAGCGCGGCTGTGCTGCTGCTCGACGACCCGATCCCGGGCGTGGCCGTGTTCGCCACCAGCGGCACGCCCCCGGTGCACGAGGTGCGCGCGCTGCTGTTCGGCGACGAGACGGTGGCGCAGCGCCTGCAGGCCCAGTGGGCGGCCTGGCTCGCGGCGGCCTGAGCCGGCCCGCGGCGTCGTCGGGAACCCGGGCCCCGTGAGGGGAGGATCCGAGCGCTCTAGTGGTGTGAGGGTTCCCCTCGCGCGGGACTGGGCGAAGGCAGGGCCGGGGACGGGCGCCCGCCCGGCAGCCCGAAGCGCACCGACACCCCCGGTGAGTAGTGCACGAGGTCCGGCGCGCGGCCCGCGAGCTGCGGGAAGCCCGCCGCGGCCACCAACTCGTCGTCGAACGCGGTGAGTTCGGCGGTGCGCAGCGGCCAGGGCTCGTGGACGTTCGGCACGTAGAGCCCCAGCCCGAGGTGCCGCTCGTGCAGGCCCCAGCGGGCGGTGAGGAACGTCGTCAGGCCGTCGGTGACGGGCGCACCCGGCCGGATCCGGACGACGCTGCGGTGCCCGCCCACGATCGTCGTCGCCCGGTAGGTCAGCTCCCCGTCGGCGTGCCGGAAGGACATGCGGGCCCAGCGGTACGGCAGGCCGAACGCCGCCTGGGCGCCGAGGACCACGGCGAGCCGGTCGGCGTCCAGCGAGCGGAAGACGATCCCCCGCCGGCCGCGCCCGTCGACGGTGTAGAGCCGCACGTTCGTCTCGAGGAAGGTGCCGAAGAACGGGATCGATGGCCCGCGGGACACCCCGGCACCGACCATGCGGAACGGGATCAGCCCGACGTAGGTGACGCCCTCGTGGACGTCCGGGCGGACCCCCGGCGGCAGGAAGGGCGCCACCTCGGCCGGATCGACGGCCCAGTGCAGGAAGGCCGCGTCCTTCCAGTCCTGGGTCATCATCGTCGGTCCGCGGAACGGGGGCGCCGCGGCAGCAACGGGCTCGACGGGTGCGGGGGTCACGGGGAGGGAGTGCCCGCGGAGGCGTTCGGGAACATCACGGTGTGGCCGATACCGACCTCACGTTCCCCCAGGGTTTCTTCGATCGCTCCGACGCCCGCGACGACGCCGTGTTCTACGGCCCGCCGCGGCTGGTCCAGCACATCGACGACGCCGCGGTCGCCGCGGTGAGCGCCTACTACGACGAGGTGGGTGTCGACGGCGACGTCCTCGACCTCATGTCGTCCTGGGTCTCGCACCTGTCGACCCCGCCGCGGCACCTCACCGTGCTCGGCATGAACAACGCCGAGCTGCGCGCCAACACCTGGGCGCACGAGCGGGTGGTGCACGACCTCAACGCCGACCCCTCCCTCCCCTTCGCCGACGCCTCGTTCGACACGGTCGTCAACACCGTGTCGGTGGACTACCTGACCCGCCCGGTCGAGGTGTTCCGCGAGGTCGCGCGCGTGCTGCGCCCCGGCGGGCAGTTCGCGGTCACCTTCTCCAACCGCTGCTTCCCGACGAAGGCCGTGCAGGGCTGGCTCTCGACCGACGACGCCGGACACGTGCAGATCGTGCGCGCCTACTTCGCCGCCTCGGGCGCCTTCGACGAGCCCGTGGCCGAGCAGCGCCCGTCGGCCGGGGACCCGGTGTTCGCGGTGCGTGCCGCACGCCGCTGAGGGGGTGTACGAAGGAGCCATGTCGCTGACGCGCTCCGGTGGCCCCCTGTCGCGGAACCTCCCCGGGACCCGCACCTTCACCGTCGAGGGCCCGGCCCACTCGCTGCTGCTCCAGCCGTTCCGGCGGCGGGTGCGCGCGCTGGTGGACGACGTGGTGGTGCTGGACACCGTGGACGGCTCGCTGCTGTTCGAGACCGGGCTGGGCCCGCAGCTCTACGTGCCCGAGGCCGACGTGCGCGCCGACCTGCTCTCCCCCAGCGACACCTCCACGCACTGCCCGTTCAAGGGCGACGCCACCTACCGGCACCTGACCGTCGGGGACCGGACGATCCCAGACGCCGTCTGGGCCTACCCCGACCCCAAGCCGGACGCGTCGTGGCTCGCCGGGCTGGTGGCGCTGCCGATGTCGGCGGCCGACCGGTGGCTCGACGAGGACACCGAGGTCCTCGGCCATCTGCCCGACCCGTACCACCGCGTGGACCTGCGCCCGACGAGCCGGCGGGTCACCGTCACCGCCCCGGACGGCAGCGTCGTGGCGTCGACGACGTCGGCGGTGCTGCTCGACGAGACCGGGCTCGACGTCCGCTTCTACCTCCCGACCGACGACGTGACGGCCGAGCTGGAGCGCACCGGGACGACCACCGTCTGCCCCTACAAGGGCACCTCGACCTACTGGACGGTCCGCACCGGCGCCACCACCGTGGTCGACGGCGCCTGGTCCTACGAGGACCCGATCGACGAGTCCCGCGGCATCGCGGGCCGGGTGAGCTTCTCCGACGAGTTCACCGTGTCGGTGGAGGGTCCTCGCTAGCCAGCAGGAACTCCCGCAGCGCCTGGGCCTGCCCGGCGCGGCGGGCCGTCTCGGTGATCAGGTGCAGCAGGATCCACCGCAGCTCGATGTGCCCGCGCCGGTCGTCCCGCACGGCGTCGTCCAACGACTCCGCGCCCGCGAGCGCGTCGCGGCCCTTCTCGCACACCTCCTGGTAGGCGCCGACCAGGGCGGCGGGCTCGTCGAGCTCGGAGAACCGGAAGGCGGCGTCGGCGTCGTCGACGTAGCTGAACGAGTACCCCGCCCGTCCGCCGCGTTCGCCCCAGCGCTCCACCAGCCAGGTGCGCTCCAGGTCGGTGACCAGCCGCACGATCCCCACCAGCGAGGCACCGGACTCGGGGACCCGGCGTCGCAGGGCCCGGTGCGGCAGCCCGTCGAGGGCGAGCACCACCTGGGCCCGGAAGTAGTCCAGCCACCCCTCGAGCGCCTCGCGCTCGTCGGCGACCTGCGGCGGCTGGAGCCGGCGCACCGGCGTCCGGAAGACGACCTCGTCGTCGGAGTCCTGCTCGGGCTCGTCGATGCTCACCGTGGTCCCGCCGTCGGGCGTCCCGGGTGGCGGGCGCCGGGACGTGATCGCGGCGACCGAGCATGCCCGGACCGGTCGGTCCCGACAAGACGGCCTCCGGGTGACACGATCACCCGGCTAGGAGGACGGCAGCGCGACGAGGGCCTCGAGCGCCGGCAGTGCCGCGGCGAGCGCCTCCCGCTGGTCCTCGGGCAGCCGCTCGAGGCGCTCGGCGAGCATGGCGGTCCGCTCGGTGCGCAGGCGCTCGATCATCGCCCGGCCGTCGGCGGAGAGCTCGACCAGCGCCGACCGCGCGTCCTGCGGGTCGGGCGTGCGCACGAGCAGGCCGGCGTCGTCGAGCGCGGCGAGCACCCGGCTCATGGTGGGCGGCGTGACGGCCTCCCGGCGGGCGAGCTCGGAGAGGCGCAGCGGTTCGTGCTCCTCGAGGGTCACCAGCACGGAGGTCTGGAGCGGGGGCAGGACCGCCCCGGAGTCGACGCGGATGCGCCGGTTGAGCCGCCCGACCGCGAGCCGGAGGCGCGCCGGGAGCATCGGGTCGTGCGGATCGGTGCGCTCCCCCACGCCCATCGGGGAGGCCGCGAGGTCGGACGAGGTCGTTGCCATACCTCAGCATCCCATCCCCGGCACCCGGAGGTCACCACCGGGCGCGTGTTTCGTGCCGCTTTCGTCCGTTTCACCGGACCGGCCGTAGCCCGAACGGCCGCGTCGATCAGAGTTTGCGCAACCGAATCCGTCGCACGGCGTGATCAGGTCCCTTGGTGAGCACGAGCCCGGCCCGGGACCGGGTGGGCGCGATGTTCTCCCGCAGGTTCGGCCCGTTGATCTCGTCCCAGATCTGCGAGGCCCGCTCGCGGGCCGCCGGCCCGTCCATCTCGGCGTAGCGGCGGAAGTACGACGCCGGGTCGCGGAACGCCGTCTCGCGCAGCGCGAGGAAGCGCTCGATGTACCAGCGGCGGACGTCGGTGGGGTGCGCGTCGACGTAGATCGAGAAGTCGATGAGGTCGCTGACGGCGAGCGCGCTGGCCCGCTCCCCGGTCTGCGGCGCGGGCTGGAGCACGTTGAGGCCCTCGAGCACGAGGATGTCCGGCCGGGCCACCGACCGCTGCTCGTCGAGCACGTCGTAGACCAGGTGGGAGTACACCGGGGCCGGGACCTCCGGCTTGCCCGCCTTGATGTCGGAGACGAACCGCAGCAGCGCGCGCCGGTCGTAGGACTCGGGGAAGCCCTTGCGGTGCATGATCCCGCGCCGCTCGAGCTCGGCGTTCGGGTAGAGGAACCCGTCGGTGGTCACCAGGGCGACGTTCGGGTGGTCCGACCAGCGCGCGAGCAGCAGCCGCAGCAGGCGGGCGGTCGTCGACTTCCCCACCGACACCGAGCCCGCGATCCCGACGACGAACGGGGTGCGCTCCTCGTCCTGACGCAGGAACGTGCGGTAGGCCTCCAGCAACCCCGCGCTCGCCCGCACGTGCAGGTCCAGGAGCCGGGAGAGCGGGAGGTAGACGTCCCGGACCTCGTCGAGGTCGACCGGGTCGCCGAGGGAGCGCAGCTCCTCCAGCTCGGCCGCGGTCAGGGGGAGGTCGCCGGACTCGTCCCGCAGGGCCGCCCAGGAGGCGCGGTCGAAGTCGACGAACGGGGACCCGCTCATGAGGCCCCATTCTCGTCACGGTCACCCGGCCGGCCGCCACCGGCTGTCCGCCAGGTCACGGCCTGCATCAATTCCGGTACCCGAGCTGCCGGATCGACTGCACCGCGTACTCCACGACCACCACCGACGGCGGGAGCCCCAGCACGTGCACCACGCCGGCGGCCACGTCGGCCGGGTCGAGGCCCTCGTCGTGCATGCGTTCCTCGAACGCGTGAGCGTTCTCCTGGCCGGCGACGAGGTCGGTCGCGACGAAGCCGGGCGAGACGGTGGTCACCCGCACCCCGCGGGGCCCGACCTCGAGGCGCAGCGTCTCCGCGACCGCGTGCGCGGCGTGCTTCGTCGCGGCGTAGACCCCGCCCGCGGCCGAGGCCACCCGCCGACCGGACATCGAGGAGATCACGACGACGGTGCTCCCGGGCCCGAGGTGGGGCAGCACGGCCCGCGCCGTGGTGAGCAGACCGGTCACGTTGGCGTCGAGCACGCCCCGCCAGACCTCGGGGTCGGTGTCGCCGACCGACCCGAGCGCCATCACACCCGCGGCGAGGACCACGTCGTCGATCCCACCGAGCTCACGCACGATCGCCTCGACCGCCGCGGTGATCGACGCCGGGTCGGTCACGTCGCCGGTGGCGACCACCGCCCCCGGCAGCTGCGCCGCGAGCTCGTCCAGCCGGTCCCGACGACGGGCCACCAGGCCCGGGCGGGCGCCCGCGGCCCCCACCGCCCGCGCGATCGCCGCGCCGATGCCCGACGAGGCGCCGACCACGAGGACCCGACGGCCGTCGATGCTCTGCACCCGGATCACCGTAGTGCCGGACGTGCTCCTGGTGATCACCGAGCACCCTCGGCCGCCCGACCCCCTCCCCCACCACCGCAGGTGCTCGCTCGTCGTCCACCACCCCGTACGACGCGCCGTGCACGGGAGGGCGCCCGTAGGCTGACGGCCGTGGCGAAGACGGCGACGAACGACCGGGTCG
This sequence comes from Actinomycetospora sp. CA-084318, assembly GCF_050955885.1. Taxonomy (NCBI): domain Bacteria; kingdom Bacillati; phylum Actinomycetota; class Actinomycetes; order Pseudonocardiales; family Pseudonocardiaceae; genus Actinomycetospora; species Actinomycetospora sp. CA-084318. The sequence goes on along the minus strand of NZ_CP192098.1, from coordinate 3,515,881 downwards.
GGCGCGAGGAGCTCATCGAGTTCCTGCGCACGCGGCACAAGGCCATCGTGGTGACCCGGCGCGGCGACGGCGGGGACCAGACCTCGCCGGTCACCCTCGGGATCGACGCCGAGGGCCGGCTGCTGGTCTCGACGTACCCCGAGCGCGCGAAAGTGCACAACATCCGCAAGGAGCCACGCGTCGCGATGTGCGTGCTCTCCGACGACTTCGACGGGCCGTGGGTGCACGTCGAGGGCACCGCCGAGGTGCTCGACCTGCCCGACGCGCTCGACCCGCTCTGCGAGTACTTCCGCTCCATCTCCGGGGAGCACCCGGACTGGGACGAGTACAAGGAGGCCATGGCCACGCAGGGCAAGAGCATCATCCGGCTCACCGTCGAGCACTGGGGCCCGATCGCCACCGGGGGCTTCCCCGCGCGCCTGAACAAGGGGTAGCTCTCTCTCCGTGGACGTCCTGCTCTCCGTGCTCGGCCTCGTCGGGGTCGTCGCGGTCACCCTCGGTACGGCGGTGTTCGTCGCGGCCGAGTTCTCGCTGACCACCCTCGAACGCAGCCAGGTCGACCACCACGCGAGCGAGGTCGGCGACCGGCGCGCGAAGGCGGTGGCCACGGCCCACCGCAACCTGTCCTTCGAGCTCTCCGGGGCGCAGCTCGGCATCACGATCACCACGCTGGTCACCGGCTACATGGCCCAGCCCGCGATCGCGACGCTGATCTCCCCGCTGCTCGAGGACGTCGGGCTGCCCGCCGGCGCGGCGACCGGCACGGCCGCGGTCATCGCGCTCGTGCTCGCGACCGCACTGTCGATGGTCTTCGGCGAACTCGTGCCGAAGAACCTCGCCATCGCCGACCCGCTGCGGACGGCCCGAGCGGTGGCCGGCGTCCAGGCCGGGTTCTCCAAGGCGCTCGGCTGGTTCATCTCCGGACTCAACGGCACGGCGAACTGGATCGTGCGCCGCCTCGGCGTCGAACCGGCCGAGGAGCTCCGTTCGGCGCGCTCGCCGCAGGAGCTGGGTTCCCTCGTCGCCACCAGCGCCGAGCAGGGCACGATCGACGAGGGCACCGCTGCGGTGCTGACCCGCACCCTGCGGGTGGGCGAGCGGACCGCCGAGGAGCTGATGACCCCCCGTGTCCGGGTCGAGTCGCTCTCCACCGACGACACCGTCGACGACCTGCTCGCCGCCGCGATCCGCACCGGGTTCTCGCGCTTCCCCGTCGTGGACGGCGACCTCGACGACGTCCGTGGCGTGGTCCACGTCAAGCAGGCGTTCGCCGAGCCCCGCGCCCGGCGCGGTGGGCAGTTCCTGCGCAACCTGATGCGGAACCCGACCACGGTGCCCGACTCCCTCGACGGCGACGAGCTGCTCGACCGTCTGCGGGGCACCGGTTTCCAGATGGCGGTGGTGGTCGACGAGTACGGCGGCGGCGCCGGCATCGTCACGCTGGAGGACCTGGTCGAGGAGATCGTCGGCGACGTCCGCGACGAGCACGACCGGGGCGAGACCGCGCGGTTCCGGGAGACCGGCGACGACACCTGGATCGTCTCGGGCACGCTGCGCCCCGACGAGCTGGCCGAGGTGGTCGGCTGGTCGTTCCCCGACTCCGAGGTCTACGAGACGCTCGCGGGCTTCCTGCTCGCCGAGCTGGGCCGCATCCCGATGGTCGGCGACACCGTCACCCACGAGGGCTGGCGCATGGCGATCACCCGGATGGACCGGCGGCGGATCGCCGACGTCCGGGTGACCCGTCCACCGGACGCCGAGGCGCGGGCGGACCAGCGCGAGACGGCGGGGATCACGCCGTGAACGACTACGTCGCCCTCCTGGCCATGGTCGCCCTGCTGCTGGGCAACGCGTTCTTCGTCGGCGCCGAGTTCGCGCTGATCTCCGCCCGCCGCGACCGGCTGGAGACCATGGTCGACGCCGGCACGTCCGGCGCCGCGACGGTGCTGCGGGCCACCGAGCACCTGTCGATGATGATGGCCGCCGCCCAGCTCGGGATCACGATCTGCTCGCTCGCGCTCGGATCACTGGGCGAGCCCGCCCTGGCGCACCTGCTCGAGGCGGTGTTCGAGCCGATCGGCGTGCCCGGCGCGCTGCTGCACCCCATCGCGTTCGTCATCTCGCTGCTGATCGTCACCGTGCTGCACATCGTGATCGGCGAGATGGTCCCGAAGAACATCGCGATCGCCGGCCCGGAGCGCACGTCGGTGTGGCTGGTGCCGCCGCTGGTGGCGTTCCTCAAGGTCGCCCGGCCGATCATCTACCTGCTCAACTGGATCGCCAACCACGTGCTGAAGCTGCTCGGGGTGGAGCCGAAGGACGAGCGGGAGTCGGCCTACACACCGTCCGAGATCGCCGAGATGCTCTCGGAGTCCCGGCGCGAGGGGCTGCTCGACGCCTCGCAGACCCGCCGGCTCACCCAGGCCCTGCACACCGCCGAGCGCACGGTCGCCGACGTGCTGATCCCCCGGGAACGGCTCACCGTGCTGCCCGCCCACCCCACGGTGGGGGCGGTGGAGGAGGCCGTGGCGCGCACCGGGTTCTCCCGGTACCCGGTGCAGGCCCCCGAGGCCCCGGACGCCCACCCCCGCCTCGACGCCAACGCCCTGCAGCCCGGCACCGCGCCGCTGCTGCCCGAGCAGACCGGCGTGGCGCCGAGCGTCGAGCTCGACGGCTACCTGCACATCAAGGACGTCCTCGACCTCGAGGGCGGCCCCGAGCAGGTGGTGCCGGTCGAACGGGTGCGCGCGCTGCCGCGCGTCACCGTCACCGCGCCGGTCGACGAGGCCCTGGCCTCGATGCGCCGCGAGGGCTCGCACCTCGCCCGCGCGGTCGCCGACGACGGCACCACGGTCGGCGTGATCGCGCTGGAGGACCTGATCGAGGAGTACGTCGGGACCGTCCGCGACTCGACGCACGCCGCGCGGTCGAGCTCGCGCGGCTGAGAAATCGGACCACGCCGGGCGGTCAGCAACGGCGCTCCGTGCTCGTGCGACGACGCCGCGGCCGCGCACAACGGACCGGGGACCTTCTTCTGTCAGCGGCGGACCGTCGCTGTCGGTGGGTCGGGGTACCGTCGCCGCGTGGTCGCCAGCAAGAGTCTGCCCGACGAGCGAGAGCCTGACCTCGAGGCGCTCGCCCCAGGGGCGGAGCCGGACGTGATCCGCGGATACCTCCTGCCCGAGGACCGCGGGCGGTTCGACTCGGCGCTGGCAGACGCTCGTGCCGGCGGGGACCGGGATCGCGTCTGGACCTGCGTCGAGCGCTGGCGTGGGATCGCAGTGCTGCAAGCCGACCGGCAGCGCTTCCGGCGCCTGGTCCGGCAGATCGCCGAGCGCACCACCGGCGTGCCCTCGCCCGAGGACGAACCCCTCGACGTGACCCGCGCCAGAGCTCACATCTGACGCCCGAGGTGTACGAGTTCGAGGAGCATCTCCCCCACGTCGCCGACCAGATCGACGGCCTTCCGCGCCGAGCGTGGACGACGAAGCGGCACTCGTCTTCGTCCTCACTCGGCCCTTCGACGCCGACCTCATCGACGACGGGGCGCCGTGATCGTCAGCGCCTACGCTCGTTCGGCCTGGGACGCCGCCAGATCCTCGACCGGCTCAACACTGGCACTCAACGCATCGAACTCGACGACGTCTCCTTCATCAGACTCGCCACCGACCGCTCATTGGCCCCGGAGCGACGTCGGTCCCGCGCAGGCATGACCGACCCGCACGCCGGGGACCTGACCACCATGGCCGACAGCGCGCAGCCCCGCACCGACGTCCTCGTCATCGGCGGGGGGATCAGCGGGATCGCGTGCGCCCGGGCGCTCACGGCGGCCGGAGTGCCGGTGCGGGTGCTGGAGCGCAGCGGCCGGGTCGGCGGGCGGCTCGCCTCCCCGCCGCTGCCCCGCTCCGCCGACGACGCCCGCCCGGTCGACCTCGGCGCCGCCTACTTCACGGTGTCCGACGACGAGTTCGCCGCCCAGGTCGCCGACTGGGAGCGGCGTGGTCTCGCCCGCCCGTGGACCGACACGATGCAGGCCTACGGCGCCGACGGATCGGCCGAGAGCAAGCCCGGGCCGCAGCGGTGGGCTGCGCCGGGCGGGCTGCGCTCGCTGGTCGCCGACCTCGCCGAGGGCCTGACCGTCGAGACCCGCCGCGAGGTGTCCGCCGTGACCCCCGGGCCGGCCGTCGACGGCGAGCCCGCCTGCGCGGTGGTGCTCGCCATGCCCGATCCGCAGGCCGCCCGCCTCGTGTCCGCGCCGCTCCGGGCCGCCGCGGCGGTCGCGGACCGGGCGTGGGAGCCGGTCATCGCGGTCGCCCTCGGGTACGCGCAGCGCACGTGGCCCGAGCTGCCCGCTGCCTTCGTCAACGACCACCCCGTGCTCTCGCTCGTCGCCGACGACGGTTCCCGGCGCGGCGACGACGCCCCGGTGCTGGTCGCCCACACCACCGGCGAGACCGCCCGGCGCCACCTCGACGACCCGGACGGCGTGGTCGACGAGGTGGTCGCCGCGGTCGGCGAGCTCCTCGGCCTCGACGCCGCCCCGGAGTGGACGCACGCCCACCGGTGGACGTTCGCGAGCCCTGCGCAGCCCCACGACACGCCCGCCGACGCGCCGTTCCACCTCGACGACGACCTCGTCGCCGTCGTCGGCGACGGCTGGGGGTCGCCGAAGGTCGAGACGGCGTGGCGCTCGGGCACGCTGCTCGGCCGCGCCCTCGCGACCCGCGTCACGTGCTGAGACCGCCCACCTCACCAGCCTGAGAGCCAGGCTGAGAAACGCGCCCGCTCGCCGCGCGGGCGGGTCCGGCCGTCGTCGCCGCCTTCCCGACGACGGGCCAGGGCCTACCTTGGGTCAAGGAGAAGTCACGGAAAGGTCACGGCATCGGCTCCCCACCGCGCCGTGAGCAATCCCTTCCACGACGGACCGACCGACCCCGACGGACGGTCCGGCGGACGTCTCCGCGCAGTACCGCACGAGACAGCTCCCCGACCGGAAGGCCCCTGCGTGTCCCGGCACCGCTCCCCAGTGCCGGCGCGTCGTCCCGCGTCCCGCTCCCCCGAGGAGCGGGGCGCGGTGGCGACCGTCGACGCCCCCACGACCGTCCTCGACCTCGCCGCCCTCGTGGCGCAGCGGCAGGCCCGCGCCGGCTTCACGCCGGACGGCCACGGTCGTCCCGGCCGCCCGGCCCGTCGGCAGCGGGCCCACGCCGCCCGGGACGCCCGTCGCCACGGCCTGGCCGCGGCCGGCGTCGCGACGGTGGCCCTCGCCGCCGTCACGCCCGCGGCGCTGCAGTTCCCGACCGACGACACGACGCTGGAGCTCTCCGCGCAGGGCACCAGCCTCGCGCCGGCGGCGGCCGCCCCGGCCGTCGCCCCCGTCGTCGTGAACGCCTCCTCCGACCCGGTGACCGCCGACCTGTTCAAGGCGGGCGACCGGGCCCGGCGCCAGGCCGAGCAGACCGCGCAGGCGGCCGCCGCCGAGCAGGCACGGGCCGCCGAGGCCGAGCAGGCCCGCGCCGCCGCCGAGCGTGCCGCGTCGATCACGTCCTGCGGCGCCGACTCGAGCTACGGCGGGGTCGCGGACTCGGTCCAGACCGTCGGCAACGCGCTGGAGTGCGTGTTCCCCGGCCACGACGTCCTCGGCGTCGGCAGCCGCGGGAACGCCTCGGACCACCCCGGCGGCTACGCGCTGGACTTCATGACCACCGACGGCGACGCGATCGCCGAGTGCGTCATGTCCAACAAGGACGCGCTCGGCGTCTCCTACGCCATCTGGGACCAGCGGATCAACACCGGCTCCGGGTGGAAGGGCATGGAGGACCGTGGCGGGGCGACCGCCAACCACGAGGACCACGTCCACATCTCCTTCGAGCGCGGCGCCGACCCGGACGTCTCCGCCCTGCGTTCCTGCACCTGACCGGGGTGCCCGTCTAGGGTGCGCGAATGCCCCTGGCCCCGCCCGCGCACGCCTGGCTGCGCCGCAAGCCGGTCACGACGATGGCCGCCGAGACCGGGGCCGACGAGGCCGGCGGCGGCGAGCTGCGCCGCAGCATCACGCTCGTGCAGCTCACGGCGTTCGGCGTCGGGGCGACCGTCGGCACCGGCATCTTCTTCGTGCTCTCCGAGGCGACCCCGGAGGCCGGCCCCGCCGTCGTCGTGAGCTTCGTGATCGCCGCGATCACCGCCGGGCTGACCGCTCTCTGCTACGCGGAACTCGCCTCCGCGGTGCCGGTGAGCGGGTCGAGCTACTCCTACGCCTACGCCACGCTCGGCGAGGCCCCGGCGATGGCCGTCGCCGCCTGTCTGCTGCTCGAGTACATGGTGTCCTCCGCGGCGGTCGCGGTGGGCTGGTCGGAGTACCTGAACTCGCTGCTCGCCGACACGATCGGCGTGCGCATCCCCGACGCGCTCTCCGGCGCCCCGGGCGCGGGCGGGGTGGTGAACCTGCCGGCGATGGTGCTGGTCGTGCTGTGCGCGGTGCTGCTGGTGCGCGGCGTCAGCGAGTCGGCGACGGCCAACGCGGTCATGGTCGTCATCAAGCTCGCCGTGCTGCTGATGTTCGGCGTCATCGCCGCGACCGCGTTCTCGGCCGACCGGTTCGCCGACTTCGCGCCGTTCGGCGCCGCGGGCGTGGGGGCCGCCGCCGGCACCGTGTTCTTCTCCTTCATCGGCCTCGACGCGGTCTCGACCGCGGGTGAGGAGGCCGTCGACCCCCGCCGCACGCTGCCGCGGGCGCTGGTGCTCGCCCTGGTGATCGTCACCGTGATCTACCTGCTCGTCGCCGTCACCGCGATCGGCGCCCAGGACTGGCCGCGCTTCGAGGGCCAGGAGGCCGGCCTCGCCGCGATCCTCGCCGAGGTCACCGGGTCGACGTGGCCCTCGATCGTGCTCGCGGCGGGCGCGGTGATCTCGATCTTCTCGATCACGCTCGTGACGATGTACGGCCAGACCCGGATCCTGTTCACGATGAGCCGCGACGGGATGCTGCCCGCCGTGCTGTCGCGGGTCGACCGGCGCACGCTCACCCCGGTCCGCAACACCGTCGTCGTGGCCGTGGTGGTCGGTCTGCTCGCGGGACTGGTCCCCCTCGACGTGCTCGCCGACCTCGTCTCGATCGGCACCCTCGTGGCGTTCACCGTGGTCTCGGTGGGGGTGATCGTGCTGCGCCGCACCGCGCCCGACCTGCCCCGCGGCTTCACGGTCCCCGGCTACCCCGTCACCCCGGTCCTCTCCATCCTCGCGTGCCTCTACCTGATCTCCGGGCTGTCCTGGGTGACGATCATCGTGTTCGCCGTCTGGCTGGTGGTGGCCCTGCTGTTCTGGTCGGTCTACGGCTCGCGGCGCTCGGCGCTGATCGCGGCGGAGGAGGACGGCCGATGACGGTGCTGGTCGGCCTCTCGCCGCGGGCGCGCGACGACGCCGGCGGCGCCGTCGGGCTCGCGGCCCGGCTCGCCCGGGTGTGGGGCGAGGACCTGGCCGTGGCGCTCGTCGTCACGCCGGGCACCGCCGACGACGCCGCCCCGGCCTGGGCGGCGGTCGAGGGCGTGCTCGCCGCGACCGGCCTCGACGTCCGGCAGGACACCGTCCACGGCCGGTCGGTGGCCGAGGCGCTGGTGGCGGCCGCGGGCGAGGGCGGCGTCTCGGCGCTGGTGCTCGGCACCGACGCCGACCGGTCCGGCCGCATCGCCACCCGCGTGGCGCGCAGCTCCCCGGTGCCGGTGGTCCTCGCCCGGGGTGGCGGCGCCTCCGTGCCGGGCATGCCCGTCCACCGCGTGACCTGCGCGTTCGACGGGACGACGGGAGCCCCGGCCGTGCTGGCGGCCGCGGCCGACCTCGCGCGCAGGTCCGACGCGTCGTTGCGGGTCGCCTCGTTCGCCGTCCGCCGCGGCGCGGCGATCCCGCCCGAGGTGGGGCTGGACGCCGAGGAACCGGTCATCGCGGAGTGGACGCGGCAGATCACCGCAGCCCAGCAGGAGGCCCTCGACGCGCTGGGCCTCGAGGGCGTGGACGCCGGGGTGCACGTCGGCGCGAGCTGGGACGCGGCCGTGCACGCCGCCGACTGGACCGAGTCCGACCTCCTCGTGGTGGGCGGGTCCCCGAGCGCCGCGACCCGGTTCTTCCTCGGCGACCGGGCGGGGGCCATCCTCGCGGCCGCGCCGGTGCCCGCGGTGATCGTGCGGGCTTGACGCGGGGCACACCGGACGTATCTGGTGTCGGTCATGTCGACGACGACTCCGGACACCGAGGTCGGGAAGCGGACACTGCGCCGGGTCGCCCGGCGCCTCCTGCCGCTGCTCGTGCTCCTGTACTTCGTCAACTACCTGGACCGGGTCAACATCGGGTTCGCGGGCCCGAACGGCATGAACGCCGAGCTCGGCCTCACCGCGACGATGTTCGGGCTGGCGTCGGGCATCTTCTTCATCGGCTACCTCGTGCTCGAGGTGCCCTCCAACCTGGCGCTGCACCGCTTCGGCGCCCGGATCTGGATCACCCGCATCCTCGTGTCGTGGGGGATCATCGCCACCGCGATGGCGTTCGTCCCCAACGCCACGGTGCTCATCGTGCTGCGGTTCCTGCTCGGCGTGGCGGAGGCCGGGTTCTTCCCCGGGATCATCCTGTACCTGACCTACTGGTTCCCGGCCGAGCAGCGGGCGCGCGCGGTCGCGCTGTTCATGACGGCGGTCCCGGTCTCGGTCGCCGTCGGTTCGGTGGTCTCGAGCCTGCTGATCCGCGCCGGCGACGGGCTCTTCGGCGCGTCCGGCTGGCGTGTCATGTTCGCCGCCGAGGGCATCCCCGCGATCCTGCTCGGGGTGCTCACGTTCTTCGCCCTGACCGACCGTCCGGGCCAGGCCCGCTGGCTGCGCGACGACGAGCGGGCCTGGCTCACCGAGAAGCTGGAGGCGGAGGCCCGGGCCACCGAGCGCACCGCGCACTGGCCGCTGCGCCGCGCCCTGACCCACCCCCGGATCCTCGCGCTGGCCTTCGTCTACTTCGGCATCACCTACGGCCTGTACGCGCTGAGCTTCTTCCTCCCGACGATCGTCGCGGGCTTCGAGCAGCAGTTCGGCACCAAGCTCGACGTACTGCAGCGTGGCTTCGTCACCGCGATCCCCTACGTGATCGCCGCCGTCGTCATGGTGGTCTGGGGACGGCGGGCCGACGCGGCGCGGTCGATGCGCGGCCGCGCCTGGTTCGTGGCCGCCCCGGCGCTGCTCGGTGGCCTCGCGATCCCGGTCGCGCTGTACCTGGCGAACCCGTGGCTGGCGATGGGCGCGGTGACCCTGTGCGCCGTCGGCGTGTGCGGCGCGCTGGCCCCGTTCTGGGCGCTGCCGTCGCAGTTCCTCACCGGCGCGGCCGCCGCGGGCGGGATCGCGCTGATCAACTCGCTGGGCAACCTCAGCGGGTTCACCGCGCCCTACATCACCGGCGCCCTCGCGGACCTCAGCGGTTCCCAGCGCGCCGGTCTGTGGGTGGTCGGGGTGTGCATGGTGGCCGCGGCCGCGGTGGCGGTGGCGGTGGGCAGCCGGATCGGCCGGGAGGTGGGCGAAGCCCCTGTGAGTACTCATCCGTCCCCTGGCACGGATTAGTACTCACAGGGCGCAGCCACCTACGCCTCCGCCAGCTCCTCCAGGGGCGGGCAGGAGCACACCAGGTGCCGGTCGCCGTGCGCGGAGTCGATCCGCCGGACCGGGACCCAGATCTTGTCCGGACGACCCGCGGCCGGGAAGGCCGCCTCCTCCCGCGTGAACGGGTGGGTCCACTCGTCGACGAGCACCGAGCGGGCCGTGAACGGGGCGTGGACCAGCGGGTTGTCGTCCGCGGGCCACTCCCCCGCCTCCACACGCGCGATCTCGGCGCGGATGGCGATCATGGCGTCGCAGAACCGGTCGATCTCGGCCAGGTTCTCCGACTCGGTGGGCTCCACCATCAGCGTGCCGGCCACCGGGAACGACATCGTCGGGGCGTGGAAGCCGTAGTCGGCGAGCCGCTTGGCGACGTCGTCCACGGTGATGCCCGAGGCCTTCGTCAGGGGACGCAGGTCGAGGATGCACTCGTGGGCGACGAAGCCGCCCGGGCCGGTGTAGAGCACCGGGAACGAGTCACGGAGGCGCGCGGCCACGTAGTTCGCGGCCGCCACGGCGGTGAGGGTGGCGCGGCGCAGCCCGTCGACGCCCATCAGCCGGATGTAGGCCCACGAGATCGGGAGGATGGACGCAGAGCCCCACGGCGCGCCGGCGACCGGGCCGATGCCGGTCTCCGGGCCCGCCGACGGCTGGGCCGGGTGGTTCGGCAGGAACGGCGCGAGGTGCTCGGCCACGCCGATCGGCCCGACGCCGGGTCCGCCGCCACCGTGCGGGATGCAGAAGGTCTTGTGCAGGTTCAGGTGCGACACGTCCGCGCCGAAGCGGCCCGGCCGGGCGAGCCCGACCAGCGCGTTCAGGTTGGCGCCGTCGACGTAGACCTGGCCGCCCGCGTCGTGCACCGCCGCGAGGACCTTGCGCACGTGCGGCTCGTAGACGCCGTGCGTCGACGGGTACGTGATCATGATGGCCGACAGCGCGTCGCCGACCTCGCCGATGACCTTCTGCAGGTCCTCGAGGTCGACGTCGCCGCGCTCGGTGGTCTTCACGACCTTCACCCGCATGCCCGCCGAGATCGCCGACGCCGCGTTGGTGCCGTGCGCCGACGACGGGATGACGCAGACGTCGCGGTGGGTGTCGCCGCGGGAGTGGTGGTAGGCGCGGATGGCGAGCAGCCCGGCGAGCTCCCCCTGCGAGCCGGCGTTCGGCTGCAGCGACACCGCGTGGTAGCCGGTGAGGTGCACCAGCCACGCCTCGAGGTCGTGGATGACCTGCAGCATCCCGGGCGCGTCCGACTCCGGCGCGAACGGGTGCAGGTCGGCGAAGCCCGGGTAGGTGATCGGCTCCATCTCGGCCGTGGCGTTGAGCTTCATCGTGCACGAGCCCAGCGGGATCATGCTCCGGTCCAGCGCCACGTCCTTGTCCGACAGCGCGCGCAGGTAGCGCAGCAGCGAGGTCTCGCTGCGGTGGCGGTGGAAGACCGGGTTGGTCAGGTAGGCCGAGGAGCGGACCAGCGGTGCGGGGACGGCGTCCTCGGTGGCCGCGTCGAGGTCGGCGATCTCGAGCTCGCCGACGCCGAACGCCCGCCAGATCGCGGCGAGGTGTTCACGGGTGGTCACCTCCGAGCAGGCGACGCCGACGTGGTCGGCGTCGACCTCGCGGACGAGGACGCCTTCCCGACGACAGGCGCCGGTCACCTCGGCCGCCTGCCCCGGCACGCGGACGAGCACGGTGTCGAAGAACTCGCGGTGGACGACCTCGACGCCGCCCTTGACCAGGCCCGCCGCGAGGACGGCGGCCATACGGTGGGTGCGGCGCGCGATGTCGGCCAGGCCCGACGGGCCGTGGTACACGGCGTACATCGAGGCGATGACGGCGAGCAGCACCTGCGCGGTGCAGATGTTGCTGGTGGCCTTGTCGCGGCGGATGTGCTGCTCGCGGGTCTGCAGGGCGAGCCGGTGCGCGGGATTGCCGTCGGCGTCGATCGACGTACCGACGAGGCGGCCCGGGAGCTGCCGGGCGAGCTGCTGGCGCACGGCCAGGAACCCGGCGTGCGGGCCGCCGAAGCCCAGCGGCACCCCGAAGCGCTGCGTGGAGCCGACGGCGACGTCCGCGCCCTGGTCGCCGGGCGGCGTGACCAGGGTGGCCGCGAGGAGGTCGCAGGCGGCGACGACCTGCGCGCCGCGCTCGTGGGCCGCGGCGATGACGGCGGTGTGGTCGCGCAGGGCGCCGCTCGCGCCGGGTGCCGCCAGCAGGAGCCCGAAGAAGTCACCCTCGGGGAGCTCGGCCGTGGCGTCCACCAACTCGATCGCGATCCCCAGCGAGTCCGCCCGCGTGCGGAGGACGGCGATCGTCTGGGGCAGGGTGTCGGCGTCGACGAGGAACTTCTCGCCCCGGTTCTTCACCACCCGACGCAGCAGCATCATCGCCTCGACGGCGGCGGTGGACTCGTCGAGCATGGAGGCGCCGGCGACGTCGAGGCCGGTGAGGTCGCAGACCACGGTCTGGAAGTTCAGCAGCGCCTCGAGCCGGCCCTGGCTGATCTCGGGCTGGTAGGGCGTGTAGGCGGTGTACCAGGCCGGGTCCTCGAGCACGTTGCGGCGGATCACCGGCGGGGTGAGCGTGCCGTGGTAGCCCAGACCGAGCATCGGCACGAGCGTGGTGTCCGACCCGGCGAGGGCCCGGAGCTCGTCGAGGACCTGTGCCTCGGTGGCGGCCGGCGGCGGCACCTGGTCCCGCGAGCCGCTGGACTCCCAGTCGGCCGGGTCGGTGCGGATCGACGTCGGCATCGCGGCGTCGGCGAGCTCCTCGAGCGATCCGACGCCGATCGTCTCGAGCATGCGGGCCAGCTCTGCAGCGTCCGGGCCGATGTGGCGCTCGGAGAACGGCCGACCGTGCTCGAGGGCGGCGAGGGAGAGACGATCACTGCTGGGGCTCACGGGGGGCCTCCCGGCATCCGGCGGTCAGGGTCTCCCCGGCGTGCGCCACGACGGGCACACCGGGATCCCTCCCCCTCTGCCACTGCCCGCTCCGGGTCCTGCGCGGGCGCCTGAGAGCTTCACCGGACCTCGACCCCGACGTCGGGCGTCGGGCCGGCTTGCACCATCGGCGGGCGGTCCCCGTCATCGCTGACGGAGGCCACCGCTTTCCAGAGGTGGTCTGACCCACGCGGTACGGGATGCCTGAGAGATTCCGGGGAGGAGTTGCTCCTTCGGCGCCTGCGTCCAGAGGCTTCTGACTGCAGGACTCTCCCGCGTGGGGTGAGCGACCAACGCGCGTGACGTTACCGTGACGGGTACGCCGTGTCAGCCCACCGGGCGCGTGAGGTCTACCCCGCCGACCGGGCGCCCCGGTTGCGCCGGGAGGCCAGCTCGTCCTCCGGCGCGTGCTCGACGACGGCCGCGCCGGCACCGGCGCGCTCGGCCGGGAAGTGCGCGATCGAGCCGGACAGCTCGCGCATCGCGCCGCCCACGGCGATCCCGAACACGCCCTGGCCGCCCTGCAGCAGGTCCACGACCTCCTCGGGGGAGGTGCACTCGTAGACGGTGACGCCGTCGGAGAACAGCGTGATGCGGGCGAGGTCGCGCACCCCGTGGCGACGCAGCTGCTCCACCGCGGTGCGGATGTTGTTCAGCGACACCCCGGTGTCGAGGAGGTTCTTGACCACCTTGAGCACCGCGAGGTCCTTGAACGAGTACAGGCGCTGCGAGCCCGACCCGGTCGCGGTGCGGATGCTGGGCACGACGAGCTTGGTACGCGCCCAGTAGTCCAGCTGGCGGTAGGTGATGCCGACGATCTGGCAGGCGGCCGGCCCCCGGTACCCGAGGACGTCGTCGTTCGGGCCCTCTCCGAAGAGCTCGTCGGGGAACAGGGAACCCTGCTCCCCCGCGGGACCCAGCGGCTGCAACGAGGCACCCTGCTCGGGCCGCTCTCCGGCTCCCGCCACGCTTGCCTCCTCCTACTGCCCCGACCTGGTCAGACGACCGTACGAGGGGTGTCCACGGGGGTCAACGCGACGCGCGGCCAAGTCTCCACCTGAACTTCACGGTGAGACGAGCGGCGCGTCGCGGACGACGCGCCGACCCCGCTGCCCGACCCGCTGTCGATCACGTGCCGGCGAAGTCCTCGGGCGACACGGTGTCCAGGAACTCCCGGAACTTCTCGACCTCGTCCTCCTGCTCGTCGGGGATGACGAGCCCGGCCTCGGAGAGCACTCCCTCCTCGGCGTGGATCGGCACCCCCACCCGCAGGGCGAGCGCGACCGAGTCGCTGGGCCGCGCGGACACCCGGACGTCGCCGTCGAAGACGAGCTCCGCGTAGAACGTGCCCTCCTGCAGGTCGGTGATCCGCACCTGCTCCAGGCGCCGGTCCAGCGCGCCCAGGACGTCCTTGAGGAGGTCGTGCGTCAGCGGCCGCGCGGGCTTCACGCCCTGCTGCTCGAGGGCGATCGCGGTGGCCTCGACCGAGCCGATCCAGATCGGCAGGTAGCGGTCACCGTCGGACTCCCGCAGGAGGAGGATCGGCTGGTTCGCGGGAAGTTCGACCCGTACGCCCACGACACGCATCTCACTCATGCGTCTCGCCTCCTGTTCCGGCCCTGGCGTGCGGGACACGCCGTGATCTGGAGTCTCGACCCTGGCCACGCGATCAGCCCGTGCGACCGGAGTCGACGGTGGAACGCTACACGCTCCGGGGCCTCCCGGGGCGGTGGCGAAGCCCCGCCCGGCGACTCACCGTGAGCCTTCCCGACGACGGCTCGCGGGGTTCGGCCGGCGCCGAGGCGACCGGCGGGGTCGCGGGGCCGGACACACGAACGGGCCGCCGGTCACCGAGGTGACCGACGGCCCGTCGGGACGAGTCAGCGGCGCAGGCCGTGCCGCAGGCCGGAGCCCACCAGCAGGGCGTGCAGCCGCCCCGAGAGCGCGGCGAGCTCGCCGGAGAGGTCGTGGGCACGGCGCGTGGCCTCGGGGGCCCGGCTGCGCGCCACGGGGGTGACGAGCTGGGTGAGCAGCCCGACCTCGCGGTCGGCGCCCGCCCGCAGCCCGCGCAGCAGCCGCGGCTCGACACCGAGCGCCGCGAGCGACGCGGCGGTCCGGGCGATGACCGGCGCCTCGGGCTCGTAGCGGCCGGACACGTCCGGGCGCAGGATGCCGTGGTGCTCGAGCGAGGTCAGCAGGGCCTCGTCGACCCCGTCCTCGGCGAGCACCGTCTCGCGGTCGACCCCGTCGACGTCCTCCCCGGACGACACGCCCGCGAGGGCGCGGTCCGGGTCCTCGTCGGAGGGGCCCGTCGGCGTCCAGGGCCCCACGGCGCTGAGCGACCGCGGCCGCGGCACCGTGCCCCCGAAGCCACCGTCGAACCCGCCACCGCCACCGCCACCGCCGGGTCCGCCGGTGCGCGGCGCCGCGGTGTCCGCGGGCGACACGACGTCGGGCGGGGCCGTCAGCACCGGGCCGTCCGGTGTCGGCGAGGCGTCGAACTCCTCGAGCTTCGCCCGGATGACCTTGAGCGGGAGGTAGTGGTCCCGCTGGGCGGAGAGCACGAAGCGCAGCCGCCGGATGTCCGCGTGGGAGAACTGGCGGTAGCCGCTCGGCGTCCGCGCCGGCGAGATCAGGCCCTCGGACTCGAGGAACCGGATCTTCGAGATCGTGATCTCCGGGTAGTCGCTGCGCAGGGCGTCGAGGACCGCCCCGATCGACAGGGCACCCCGCGAGTCGCCCTGGGGCAGACCCGCCGCCGTCACGCCGGCTCCTTCGCCCCGCTCGCCCGGCTCACGAGTACTCGGCGCCCGGTCCGCCCGAGCCGGCGTCGCGCGGCCCGGTGAGGAAGACCAGCCGGAACTTGCCGATCTGCACCTCGTCGCCGTTGGCGAGCACCGCGGTGTCCACCGGCTCGCGGTTGACGTAGGTGCCGTTGAGGCTCCCGACGTCGACGACCACGAACTCCGCGCCGTCGCGGCGGAACTCCGCGTGCCGCCGGGAGACGGTGACGTCGTCGAGGAAGATGTCGCTGTCGGGGTGCCGACCGGCGCTCGTGGTGTCGCGGTCGAGCAGGAACCGCGACCCCGCGTTCGGGCCGCGCTTGACGACCAGCAGGGCCGAACCGGCGGGCAGGGAGTCGACCCCGGAGACGCCGCCCCGGGGCTCCTCGCCGGTCTCGGCGAGGAAATCGGCCCGGAAGACCGACGTCGTCTCACCCTGACGCTCGGGGGGGACCGGACCGCCTGTGCTCACCGTGCTCCTCCGTCGAAGTCCGTCGTGCCGTGGATGCTCGCGTGCCGCTGGTGGTGCTGGGCTCGTGCGGTTCCCCGCAGGGTCCCTCACCCGGGTGCGTCACCCGGCCGGGCCACCCCCACGGCGCCCGGTCGGGAGCGTGGGGACGAGGCCGTGGTCACGGTACCGTGCGTCACCATCACGCCGTGGGTCGGTCCCGCTTCGTCGTCCCCTACCGATGTCAACGCGGCGTGACCGGATCGGTCACGCATCGTCGGGGGTGAATCACGCCCCGTCGACGACGGCCTGGTAACCCTCCGCGTCGAGGAGTTCGGAGCGCTCCCCGGCGTCCGAGAGGCGCAGCTCGAACATCCATCCGGAGCCGTAGGGGTCGGAGTTGACCTGCTCCGGGGTGTCGCCCAGGTCGGAGTTCACGGCCGTGATCTCGCCGGCGAGCGGCGCGTAGATCTCCGACACCGACTTGGTGGACTCGACCTCGGCGATCGAGTCGCCGGCCGTCACGGTGTCGCCGACGGTCGGGAGCTGGACGAACACCACGTCGCCGAGCTGCTCCTGCGCGAAGTCGGTGATCCCGACCCGCACCACGTCGTCGTCGCCCGCCGACGCGATCCACTCGTGCTCCGCGGTGTACTGCAGACCCTCGGGGACCACGACGACTCCTCCTACGGTGATCGGGTGAACGGTCCGGGGGACCCTAGCGTGCGGGTGTCCGGATCAGCTGGACGACGTAGAGGGCGCCCGACCACAGGTGCAGCGCGATGCCCCACGCGGTGAACGCGTAGGCGACCGGGCGGGCGAGGTCGGCGCCCGGCCAGTCCATCTGCGCGAGCAGCAGCAGCGGGAACGCGTAGAGCAGGCAGAGCGTCGCGGCCTTGCCGAGGTAGAGCACCGGGAAGGCCAGGTAGCCCTTGCGGCGCAGCAGCGGCAGGGCGGCGGACACCACCACGTCGCGGCCGACGATCAGCACCACGACCCACCACGGCACGATGTCGCGCACGACGAAGGCGACCAGTGCCGCGAGGGTGTAGAGCCGGTCGGCCAGCGGGTCGAGGGCCTCCCCCAGCTTGGAGTACTGGTCCAGCCAGCGGGCGAGCTTGCCGTCGAGCCAGTCGGTGACCCCGGAGATCACGAGCACGATCAGCGCCCAGCCGTCGGCCCGCGGCCCGAGCAGCAGCCAGAGGAACACCGGCACGCCGGCGAGCCGGATCACCGACAGCAGGTTCGGGACCGTCAGCCATCGCTCGGACGCGATGCCCCGGATCGTCACCCGCGGAGTCTCGCAGTCCCCACGGGGATCAGCGCGCGGTCCACCCCATGTCCATGGTCACCGGCACGCCGGTGAACGTGGACCCGGCGGGCGTTGTCAGGAAGGCGACGACGTCGGCGACCTCGCTCGGCTCGATCAGCCGCTTCAGCGCGTGCGGGGTGAGGATGACCTCCTCGATCACCCGGTCCTCGCTGATGCCGTGCGCCTTCGCCTGGTCGGCGATCTGCTTCTCCACCAGCGGCGTCCGCACGTAGCCCGGGCAGACCGCGGCGGCGGTGATGCCCTGGGCCGCGCCCTCGAGGGCGAGCGTCTTCACCAGGCCGAGCACGCCGTGCTTGGCCGAGACGTAGCCGGCCTTGAACGGGCTGGCGGCCAGCGCGTGCGCGGAGGCGATCGGGACGAACCGGCCGCCGCGGGGCGCCTCGACCAACGAGGGCCACGCGTACTTGGCGAGCAGGAACGGGCTGGTCAGCAGGATCTGCAGCAGGGCGTCCCAGCGGTCCTCGGGGAAGTCCGCGACCGGCGAGACGTGCTGGAAGCCCGCGTTGGGCACGACGAGGTCGATCCGGCCGAACGCCTCGAGAGCGGTGTCCACCGCGGCCCGGTTGCCCTCGCGGGTGGTCAGGTCGGCGCCGAGGGTCTCCGCGCCCTTCAGGTCGTCGGGGTTGTTGCTGGCCTGGAGGTCGACGCCGAGGACCTGCCAGCCGTCCGAGACGAGGCGCTCGACGACCGCGCGGCCGATGCCGCTGGTGGAGCCGGTGACGATGGCGGCGCGGTCTTCTCCCGGGGTGCTCACGGACCCGACGGTAGGTGGCCCGCGCCACCCGCGACAGGTGGGTCCCACACCCCGACCGCCACCCGTGATGTGTCCGGCACACAGCGCCGGGGCCCGTTCGGCGCTCCCGGGGCACCTCCGGCCGTCTTGACCGGTGGCGCGACGGGTCGGGTGGGCACCACGGGCCCGTGACTGCCCTGGTGACCACACCCGCCGTCGGGAAGGCTCCGGCCCTCGGCGTGCCCGCCGACCCCGCCCCGCTCGTGCCGGACGTGCGGCGGTTGGCGATCCTGCGGGCGAACGGCCTCGGGGACCTGGTCGTGTCCGAGCCCGCGCTGTCGGCGGTGCGTGCGGCCTACCCGGACGCCGAGATCACCCTGCTCGGCCAGCCGCACTCGGAGGCGCTGCTCGCCGGGCGCCCCTCCCCCGTCGACCGCGTGGTGTTCGTCCCGCCGGTGCCCGGCGTGCGGGTGGGCCCCGGCCCGGACGCGCCGGCCGAGGTCGTCGAGGCGTGGGCCGCCGAGCAGCGCGCGTACGGCTACGACCTCGCGATCCAGATGCACGGCGGCGGCGGGAACTCGAACCCGCTGGTGAGCCGGCTCGGGGCCCGCGTGACGGCGGGGACGGCCGCACCGGGTGCGCCGCGCCTCGACCGGTGGGTGCCGTACACGCCCTACCAGCACGACACGCTGCGCTGGAACGAGCTGGCCGCGGCCGTCGGGGCGCCGACCCCGCGGATCGAGCCGCGCCTCGCGGTGACCGCCGCGGACCTCGCCGCCTCCCGGGACGTCGTCGCCGAGACCGACGAGCCGCTCGTCGTCGTGCACCCGGGCGCCACGGACGCGCGGCGCTGCTATCCGGAGGACCGGCTCGGTGCGGTGGCGGCCGGGCTCGAGGGTGCGCGCGTGGTGGTCGTCGGCGGTGGCTCCGAGGGCGAGCGGGTGGCCGGGGTCGCGCGCGGGTACGCGGCGGTGACCGGCCGGGAGCCGGAGACCGTGGTCGGTGGGCTCACCCTGCCCGGACTCGTCGGCCTGCTCGCCCGCGCCCGCCTGATGCTCGGCAACGACTCCGGGCCCCGCCACGTGGCGGGCGCGGTCGGCACGCCGACCGTCGCGGTGTTCACCTACGCCAACCTCGCCGACGTCGCACCGCTGACGCGCGTGTGGCACCGCGTGCTCGTGTCGTGGCACGGCGGCTGCGCGGTGTGCGGCCGCCGGGTCCTCGAGGGCTGGTGCGGCCACCACGCGTCGGCGACGCACGACGTGCCGGTCTCCGACGTCGCCGAGGCCGCCCAGGACCTGTGGGCGCAGACCGCACTCATCTGAGCCGCAGGCGCACCCCGTCGTCGGGAACGAGCTCCCCGATCACCGGGTGGCCCGGGATCTCGCCGACGAGCAGCAGACCGCCGGAGGTCTGGGCGTCGGCGAGCAGGATGCGGTCCTCCTCGGCGGCACCGTCCAGGTCGGACTCCGGGGCGACCCAGTCCAGGTTGCGCCGTGACCCGCCCGGCACGTAGCCCTCGCGCAGCGCCTCGCGGGCGCCCTCGAGGTACGGCACGGCGGCCGTGTCGATCACGGCGGTGACGCCGGAGGCGCGGGCGAGCTTGAAGGCGTGACCGAGCAGGCCGAAGCCGGTCACGTCGGTCCCGGCGACGATCCCCGCCTCGACGGCCGCGCGGGACGCGGCGGCGTTCAGCGTCGTCATCGTCTCGACGGCGGCGGCGCTCACCTCGCCGGTGACCTTGTGCCGGTTGTTCAGCACGCCGAGCCCGAGCGGCTTGGTGAGCGTCAACGGCAGCCCGGCGCGCCCGGCGTCGTTGCGGATCAACTTCGCCGGATCGGCCGTGCCGGTGACGGCCATGCCGTACTTGGGCTCCGGGTCGTCGACCGAGTGCCCGCCGGCGACGTGG
Organism: Actinomycetospora sp. CA-084318; assembly: GCF_050955885.1. Classification (NCBI taxonomy): domain Bacteria; kingdom Bacillati; phylum Actinomycetota; class Actinomycetes; order Pseudonocardiales; family Pseudonocardiaceae; genus Actinomycetospora; species Actinomycetospora sp. CA-084318. Next base: position 3,496,116 of record NZ_CP192098.1, on the reverse strand, counting down.
CAGCCGGCCTCGTCGGCCACGGCGAGCCCGCCGCGCAGCACCTCCGCGGCCATCTCGTAGGGCAGCACGTCGCGCGGCCAGCAGAGCAGGTTGAGCGCGACGACGGGCCGGCCGCCCATCGCGTACACGTCCGACAGCGCGTTCGCGGCGGCGATCCGCCCCCAGTCGTAGGGGTCGTCGACGACGGGCGTGAAGAAGTCGGTGGTGGCGATCAGGGCGAGACCGTCGCGGATCGTCACGGCGGCCGCGTCGTCGCCGTCCTCCAGCCCGACGACGAGCTCGCCGACCCGCTCGGCCGTCGGCGCGGGGGCGAGGGTGCGGACGAACGACTCCAGCTCACCCGGCGGGATCTTGCAGGCGCACCCGCCGCCGTGGGCGTATCCGGTCAACCGCTTGTCCGCCACCGCCGTCATGTCCTCATCCTCCGTCAGACCGGGACGTCGGGCACGACCGGATCTCCGGCCGGGACCGTGGCGTTCGCCGGGGCGGCGAGGGTGCGCATCCCTACAGACCGTGCAGCCCCCGCAGCACGCGCGCCATCACCTCGGGGTCCGGGCCGCGCCGGTCCCCGGCCGCCGCGGTCGGGTGGATCCGCACGGTCCCGCCGTCGGCCATGTCGCCGATCAGCACCCGCGCCACCCCGAGCGGCACCTGCATGAGCGCGGCCACCTCGGCGACCGAGCGCGGGGCCGCGTCGCAGATCTCGCCGATGACGACGTGCTCGGGGTCCTCGAGCGGCGGGCGGGGGCGGGGCAGCGAGATGAGGGTCTCGACGAGGAGGTCGGGCCGCGCCCGGGTCCGGCCGCGGGTCCGCACGTACGGTCGCACCGACACCCGCGACTCGAACCCCTCGGCGCGGTCGCGCAGCTCGGCCAGGTGCAGCGGGCTGGTGGGTGCGTCGTCGATCTCCCGCGGGACCGGGTCCCGGCGTGGTTCGCGCACCGGCGCGGCCTGCACCGGCACCACGGCGTCCTCGGCGGCCCGCTGCTCGCGCACCCGCCGGACGCGGCGGCCGCGGGAGCCGAAACGGGCGCCCGTCCGGCCGATCATCGGGTCCCCCGACGACGGGTCCGGGCCGGTGACGCCGGCCTCCGCCGATTCCAGGGGCTCGTCGGGCTCGTCCGGCTGGTCGGGCTGTTCGACGAGACGGGGGAAGCGGGCACCGGTGCGGCCGAGCTGCTGACGCCGGCGGAGCCGACCAGGTCGACCGTCCCCGGCGTGCTCCTCGGTCACGCTCCGCACCCACCCTCCGCGCGCTCCGTGGCCGAATGCCTCGTATCGGACAGGCCGTTCACGCTACGGCACGGCGACTGGTCAGGGAACGTGACGCTCGGTCGGTCATGTGACGTTCACGTGACACGAGGACGTCGCGAACGGAGCAGTGCCTTGGTCCCGCCTCGGACGCGCCGGGGTGCACACCACGCAGGCCGGCGGGCCGTCCGGCATGCCTCACGTCCCGCTCGCGGAGGCGTCGGACGGTGGCCGGTTCCGCCGTTCCGGTGACCCCGACCGACCTGATCACCCCTTCGGACGGCGGGGCTCTAAGCTGGTGACGGCCCTGCCTTCGACCTCTCGGCAGGGCTCATCTCGGCGGAGCCCGGGGGTCGTCGTCGTTCCACCCGGTTCGCCGGGACGGCACCTCCGGGTTTCGTTGCCTACGCAAAAGACCGGTCTACTCCGGTGCGATCACGCGGGCCCGATCTCCGCCGAACGCCACGACGTCGCCCCCGGCGAGCTGCCGTCCGCGCCGCGTCTCGGCGCGCCCGTTCACGGTCACCTCGCCCGACGCCACGACGTCCTTGGCGTCCGCCCCGTGCTCCACGAGGCCCGCGAGCTTGAGGAACTGGCCGAGCCGGATGGTGCCGGTCACCTCGACCGGCCGGATGCCCCCTGTGCCTGCCACCCCGTGATCTGATCACAGCCGTGTCGACGACGCTGCTGCTCCTGCTCGCGGGGGTGGCGGCGGGGCTGTCGGGGTCGATGGCCGGGCTGGCCTCCCTCTTCTCCTACCCGGCCCTGCTCGCGGCCGGGCTCCCACCCGTCGTCGCGAACCAGACGAACACCATCGCGCTGGCCATCTCCAGTACCTCCTCGATCGCGTCCTCCCGTCGGGAACTGCGCGGGCAGCGCGACCGGGTGCTCCGCCTGATCCCGCTGACCGTGCTGGGCGGGATCGTCGGCGGCGCCCTGGTGCTGGTGACGCCGTCGGAGACGTTCGCACTGATCGTGCCGTTCCTGGTCGCGTTCGCCTCGCTGGTCCTGCTGCGCCCGCCGCGGGCGGCCGGTCCCGACGAGGGCCGCCGCGACGGACGACCGAACGCCGCGACCACGGTCGGCGCCGTCCTGATCGGCGTGTACTCGGGCTACTTCGGCGCCGCCGCCGGGGTGCTGATGCTGGCGCTGCTCTCGCACCTGCTCGCCGACACCCTCGTGCGGGTCAACGCGGTGAAGAACGTGCTGCTCGGCGCGTCGAACGCGGTGGCCGCGATCGGCTTCATCGTGTTCGGCACCGTCGTCTGGTCCGCCGCGCTCCCCCTGCTGATCGGCCTGCTCGCCGGCAACTACGCCGGCCCGGCGATCGCGCGGAGGCTGCCGCCGACCGTGCTGCGGGTCGGGATCGCGGTGGCCGGACTGGTGCTCGCGGTCTCGCTGTTCGTCCAGGCGGTCGGCTAGCCCCGGGCGTAGGCCGCGACGACCGCCGTCACCGCCCGACGACGTCCGGCCGCGTCGCGCACGGTCCGACCCGCTCCTGCGATCTGATCGAACGCCAGGCCGTCCAGGCAGGCGACGAGGTCGAACGCCCTCCCCTCGGGATCGTCCACGCCGAGGCCGCGCAGCAGCCCGGCGACCGCGGCCCGCACCTGTCCGCCGGCGACGACCAGCGCGGCCTCGAGCTCCGGACGACGCGTCGACTCGAGCGAGAGCTCCAGGCGTGCCAGGAACCGGTGGCGGTCCGGCCCGACGACCCGCTCGAGGTGCGCACACGCCCGCTCCGTCAGTGCCTCCACCGACCCGCCGGTCGCCGAGCCCGCGGCCGCCACGCGATCGACGACGTCGGTGGCCAACCGGTTCACGCACGCCTCGAGCAGGGCCGCCCGCGTGCGGAAGTAGTACGAGCTCGTCCCCTCGGCCAGGCCGGCCGCGGCGTCGACGGCCCGATGGGTCAGCCCCCGGGTCCCCGCCGTCGCGAGCACCTCGATCGCCGCGTCCGCGAGCACGTCCCGACGTTCCATCGACCCTCTTCCGCCGCGTCCTCTACAACCGTAGAGTACCGCGCTACTACAGATGTAGAGGAGCGGGTCATGGCGCGGGCGGTCGTGGTGGGAGCGGGTCTCGGCGGGTTGGCGGGTGCGATCGCGCTCGCCCGGCGCGGGTGGGAGGTGACGGTGCTCGAACGCCGCGACCGCCCAGGCGAGGTCGGGGCCGGGATCGCGCTCTGGCCGAACGGGCTGGCGGCCCTCGACGAGCTGGGCGTCGGCGACGACGTCCGCGCCGCCGGCACCGTCGAGGGCGCCGGCGGCATCCGGGACCGCCGGGGCCGGTGGCTGACCCGCACCGACGCGTCCGCCCTACGCCGGCAGCAGGGCGACGGCGTCGTCGTCCTCGAGCGACCGCGCCTGCACGACCTGCTCCGCGCGGCCGCGCCTCCGATCGACGCCGACGCCGCCGTCCGTTCCGTCGACCCCGGCGACGCCACCACACCCGCCGTCGTGCACGACGTCCGCGGGCGTGTCCACGTCGCCGACCTCGTCGTCGCCGCGGACGGGCTGCGCAGCACCGTCCGGGCGGCCGTCGACCCGAGCGCCGCGCCCCGCCCGACGGGCCGCACCGCGTTCCGGCTGCTCGCCGGGCACGCCGTGGACGCGGGCGGCGAGAGCTGGGGCCGCGGCGACCTCGTCGGCCTCGCCCCGGCGCCCGGCGGACGGACCTACCTGTACGCGGTCGTCCGCACCGCCGACGTCCCGGACCGCGCCCTCGTCGATCCCCTCCCCTGGCTGCGACGGCGGTTCGCGGACTGGCACGACCCCGTCCCCGCCGTCCTCGCCGCCGCCGGACCGGTCGCCGTGCACGCCCTCGAGGACCTCCGCCCGCCGACGACGTGGAGCCGCGGTCGCCTGGCGCTGCTCGGCGACGCCGCCCACGCGATGACCCCGTACCTCGGGCAGGGCGCGAGCCAGGCCTTCCTCGACGCCGTCGTGCTCGCCGACGAGGCGCGGCCCGACGGCACCGGACTCGACCGGTACGAGCACCGGCGCTCCCCGTCGGCGCGGGCCCTCGCCCGCCGTTCGCGGCGGGCCGGTCGGGTCGCGGCCTGGCGGTCCCCGCTCGCCGTCGCCGCCCGGGACGTCCTGGTGCGGTGCCTCCCCGACACCGCCGCGCCGGCCGCCCTCGACCGGCTGCTGGCCACCGAACACGTCCAGCACCCCGCACCGGCGGGGGCCGGACGATGACCCACGTCGTCGTCGGGGCCTCCGGCGGGATCGGGCGCGCCGTGGTCGCCGAGCTGGCGCGTCGCGGGCTGCCGGTCCGGGCGGTGTCGCGTCGCGACCCGCAGGTGCCCGGGGCCGAGAGCGTTGCAGCGGACGCGACCGACGCCACCGCGATGCGCCGGGTCTGCGTCGACGCGACCGCCGTCTACCACTGCGTGAACCCGCCGTTCGCGTCCTGGCGCAGCGCGTTCCCGGACGCCACGCGGGCCCTGCTCGCCGCGGCGGGCGCGGCCGGCGCGCGGCTCGTGTTCGCGGACGACACCTGGATGTACGGCCGGGTCGACGCGCCGATGCGGGAGGACACCCCGGCTCGCCCGGTCGCCGAGAAGGGCGTGCTGCGCGCCTGGCTCGCCGAGATGGTGCTCGCCGCCCACGCGCGCGGCGAGGTCGAGACCGTGATCGGTCGGGCGCCGGAGCTGTGGGGGCCGGGGGTCGAGTCGCTGCTCGGCGCGTGGCTCTTCGCCGCCGCCGCCTGCGGCGGCACCGCCCGCTGGCCGGGCGACCCGGACCTGCCGATGACCGCGGGCTACGCCCCCGACGTCGGGGCCGCGCTCGTCGACCTCGCGCTCGCACCCGACGGGGCGTCCGGCCGGGTGTGGCACACGCCGGTGCCGCCGCCGAGCACCGGGCGGGAGTTCGTCGCCCACCTCGCCGCCGCGGCCGGGCGACCGGTGCGGCTCGGCCGCATCACGCCCGCGATGGTCGCGGCGCTGCGACTCGTCTCCCCGGTCGCCCGCGAGGGCGCGCAGCTGCTCTACCAGTTCGACCAGCCGTTCCTGGTCGACGACAGCGCCTTCCGTGCGGTCTTCCCGACGACCGCGACGCCGTGGGAGGAGGGCATCGCCGCCACGCTGGCCTGGTACCGGGCCGAGCCGGAGCGGACCCGTCGTCGGCTGGTCCCGGTCTGACCCGGACCCGTCAGGACGAGAGCTGCCGCTTCACCTCGGTCGACACGCGCCTGCCGTCGGCGCGCGAACCCACCTGCGGCTGCACGACCTTCATGACCTGCCCCATCTGCTTCGGCCCCTCGGCCCCGGTCTCGGCGATGGCGGCCGCGACGAGCGAGCTGAGCTCCTCGTCGGTCAGCGGCTGGGGCAGGTACTCGGCGAGCACCTTCTCCTCCGCGCGCTCCCGCTCGGCGAGCTCGGTGCGGCCGGCGCCGTCGAACGCCTCCGCGGACTCCCGGCGCTTCTTGGTCTCCTTGGTGAGCACGCCGAGGACCTCGTCGTCGGTGAGGTCGTGGTGCTCGGTGCCCGCGGTCTCGGCGGTGCTGACGGCGGTCAGGGCCATGCGCAGCGTCGAGACCCGGACCTCGTCGCGGGCCTTCATGGCGGTGGTCAGATCGCTGCGGAGCCTCTCCTTGAGCACCTCATCAGTCTAGGCGCGGGCGTCCACCCGGAATCGGTGGTGGGACCGACGGGGCCAGGACACCGCCCGCGCGCGCGGCCAGACTGGGACCATGACCTCCGAGTTCGGGCGCACGCTGCGCCGCTGGCGCGACCGGCTGGAGCCGTCGACGGTAGGTCTGCCCTCGGGGCAGCGCCGCCGGGCCGCGGGGCTGCGCCGCGAGGAGCTCGCCGGGATCGCCGGCATCTCCGCGGACTACCTGACCCGTCTCGAGCAGGGTCGCGCCACCGCACCGTCGGCGCAGGTGGTGGAGGCGCTCGCCCGCGCGCTGCGGGTCTCCGACGCCGAGCGCGACCTGCTGTTCGGCCTCGCCGGGCACGCGACGCCCGGGCGGGACGTGGTGCCGGCGCGCATCACGCGCAGCGTCCAGCGGCTGCTCGACCGCCTCGAGCACACCCCGGTCGCCGTGTTCGACGCCGCCCTGACCCTGCTGGTCGCCAACGCGCCCTACGACGCGCTGATGGGCGACACCACGTCGTGGCAGGGCCTCGAGCGCAACGCCCTGTGGCGGCACTTCGTCGGCCCGGGCGGTCGTGTCGCGTACAGCCCGGAGGGCGAGCGGGTCTTCGAGGAGACGGTCGTCGCTACGCTGCGCATGACGGCCGCCCGCTACCCCGCCGACCGCTCGCTGCGCCACCTCGTCGACCAGCTCACGGCGCGCAGCCCACGGTTCGCCGAGCTGTGGGACGCCGACCTGCCCGACCCGATGGCGGAGGTCTCGAAGCGCAAGACGATCGAGCACCCGGCGGTCGGGCCGGTCACGCTCGACTGCGACACCCTCGTCGTCGCCACCGACGACGTGCGGATCATGGTCTACACCGCGGACCCGGGCACCCCCGACGCCGAACGCCTCGAGCTCGCCGTCGTGCTCGGGACCCAGGCGCTCGTGGAGTGATCAGGTGAGGGCCCGCACCAGCGGCATCGGCATGAGCCGCAGCGCCGGGCCGAGCAGCGACCAGGGCCACCGCGGCGCGTAGGCGTGCCCGGGCCGCCGTTCGATGGCCTCGACCATCGCCCGCACCCCGGTGGCCGCATCGACGCCGAAGGGCATCGACATGCCCTCGTTGAGGTCGGTGCGGATGTAGCCGGGTGCGAGCTCCGTGACGACGATGCCGCTGCCGTGCACGTCGGAGCGCAGGCCTTCCGCGAACGTCGAGAGCCCCGCCTTGGCCGCGGCGTACACCGTCTGCGCGCCGCGCAGCCCCCGGTCGGCCGCCACCGAGGTGACCAGGACGAGGTGGCCCGTCCCCTGCGCCCGGAAGATCTCCATGGCCGCCTCGGCCTGGGCGATCGCGGCGACGAAGTTCGTGCGCGCGGTCCGCAGGTTGGCCTCCGGCTTCCCGGAGCCGACCTTCCGCCCCTCCCCGATCCCGGCGTTGACGATCACGCGGTCCAGCCCGCCGAGCCTGCCCGCCACCTCCGGGATCACCCGCGCGACCGCCGCGTCGTCGGTGACGTCGAGCGCCGCGGTGACGACCTGCGCCGCCCCGGGCCGCGCCGAGAGCTCCGCCGCCAGCGCGTCCAGCCGGTCGGTGCGCCGCGCGACGAGCGCGAGCTCGTGGCCGCGCGCCGCGAACTCCCGCGCCATGCCCTCGCCCAGCCCGCTCGACGCGCCCGTGATCAGTGTCCGCACGGGGTTCACTACATCACGCGTCGTGGTGCTCCAGGATGTTCACCACGACACCCCCGGGCGTCCGCACGAAGAACCGCCGCACGCCCCACGGCTCGGTGGTCATCGGGTGCACGATCTCCAGCCCGGCGTCGATCATCCGGCGGTAGAGCGGTTCGTGCTCGGCGGGCTCCACGGCGACCGAGAGCACCGTGTCCTCCGGCGCCGTCCGGTCGTGGGTGAGCAGCTGGACCTGCGGGAGCTGCGCGACACCGGTCGCGCTGTGGTTCACCACCCAGCCCTGGTCCATCGGGGTGTCGAGGCCGAGCAGCTCGGTCCAGAAGGCGCGGTCGGCGGCGGGGTCGGTCATCGCGACGTCGGCGATGATCCTGCGCACGGGGCTCGTCATGGGCGGAGAGCTTTCCCGACGAGGGCCCCGTGCGGCTTGGACGGATCCGCTCGCCTCAGAGCCGGACGACCGGCGCCGGGAGCCAGGTGCCGTCGCGCGCCGCGTCGCCCGGCGCGTAGATCCGCAGGATCAGGTAGAACCGGCCCTCCGGGCACGGCAACCAGGGCCCCTCCCCCGGGTCCTCGTGGGCGATGGTCATCGCCACCGGCCCGGTCGTCCCCAGCGACGCGCTCCCGAGGCCGTAGCGGTCGAGGTCGTTGGCGTACAGCCGCCCGGTCTCGACGTGGTAGAGCGTCACGCTCCAGAACGCATGCGCCGGCGGCGGGGTGTCGAAGCTGAGGCAGTAGGGGCCGGATCGGCCGGCGAGCGGATCACCCGCAGCGTCGACGTGGGTGTTGAACGAGGTGTTCTCGTCGGCCACGTTCGCCCCGAGCCCGACGTGGTTCATCACGGCGCGGGCCAGGTGGTTGGTGCCGTGGGCACCCTTGTCGCGGACCCGGGTCCACCCCGTGCCGGTCGGCTCGCCCAGCTGGGGACGGCTCGCCCGCAGCACCTCCTGGGCGGCGGCGAACGAGGTCTCCAGCCCGCGCGCGGTGGCGTCGTCGAGGCCGGCCGGGTCCCACGGCTCGGACCCGAGCAGGCCCAGGGCCCGGAACGGCCGCACGTACGCCCGGTCGCCGGCGGGCACCCCGCCGAGCCGCAACGCCGCGTCGAGGGAGCGGTGGAAGACCCGCCAGTCTGTCTCGACCGTGTCGGGGTCGACGACCGGGCCGAGGGCCTCGGCACACGGCGACCCGGTCAGGGTCACCGCGTCCTGGAGCCGGTGCACGGCGTCCAGGCCGTCGTCGAGGACCTGGATTCGCAGCAGCAGCCAGACGAGGTCCGTGCCCACCCGCACCACCGTCACGCCCGCCGGCGCCTCGCCGCACCACCCGGGCGAGACGAACCAGCACCGTCTGGCCCCCGGGGCGGTCCGGGCGTTGACGTTGGTGGCGTTGCTGTGGGCGTCGAGCACCTGCACCGTGAAGTAGCGCTTCCCGAACTCCGGCAGCCGCAGCTCCGTGGGGCCGGCCCGCAGGTCCAGCCAGGCGTTCGAGTACAGGGTGTCGGCGTTGGGCGCGCGGAACCCACGGAACTCAGGTCCCGCCGGGGTCCGCTCGTGGATGAACTCCGCGAGGCGTCCGGGCGCCCCCGGTGCCAGCACCTGCTCGGAGAACTGCGCGTACTGCAGCGCCGCCGGCGTGCCGTAGACGACCGCCTGCATCCCGAGCGCGGCGCACCAGCTCGCGCGCGCGTCCGGATCGACCGGGACGAGGTCGTCGTGCGGGGACGCGACGACGCCCGTGCCGGTCGCCTCGTGGGTGCGGACCACCGTCAGGCCCGGACCGTGCGCAGCCGGTCGGCGAGCGAGGCCGCGTCGGGCCGCGAGAGCTTGCCGACCCGGTTCATCGGCAGGCTCTCGACCCGGAAGACGTACTCCGGCCACTTGCCCTTGGTCAGGCCCAGCTCGCCGAGGTGGCGCTGCACCTCCGGGAGGTCCAGGTCGTCGTGCGCGCTGACGATCAGCACGGCCACGCGCTCGCCGAGCACGTCGTCGGGCACGGGGACCACGCAGACCTGGTCGACGTGCGGGTGGCGGGCGACGGCGGACTCGATCTCGGTGACGTCGATGTTGCGGCCGCCGCGGATGATGATGTCCTTCTCGCGTCCCCGGATGGACACGGTGCCGTCCGGGGCCACCTCGGCCAGGTCGCCGGTCGGCAGGAAGCCGTCCGCGGTGAGCGCGGGCGCGACCACCTCGCCGTTCCGCGCGTAGCCGAGGAAGAGCGACGGACCGCGGACCTGGGCCCGGCCGGGGGTCCCGGCGGGCAGCGTCGTCCCGTCCTCGTCGACGGCACGCAGCTCGGTGCCGGGGAACGGCGTCCCGTCGGTGCCCAGCCGCGTCACCGGGTCGTCGTCCGGCCGCGAGGTCGTGTGGCCGAGGCACTCCGACATCCCGAAGACCCGCAGGAACCGGGTGCCGAGCCGCTCCTCGGCGCGGCCCAGCGCGCCGGCGTCCATCGGGCCGCCGCCGATCGTCATGGCCGTCATCGCGGTGAGCTCCCCGCCGTGGCGCGCCGCCGAGCCCATCTGCAGGGCCATCGTCGGCACGCACATCGTCCAACGCGTGTCGTGCGCCGCCATCAGGTCGACCGCGACCGCGGGGTCCCAGCGGTCGAGCAGCAGCACCCGGCCGCCGAGCAGGAGCGGGAGGTAGAGCCCGAAGCACACGGCGGCCGCCGAGGACAGCGGGACGAGCGCGGCGACCGTGTCGCCGGGACGGAGCCCGACGGCGTCGATCGTGGAGCGCCCGGCGTAGCGCAGCGCGGCCTCCGACTGGACGACGCCCTTGGCGCGACCCGTGGACCCCGAAGTCAGACCGATGACGACGCCGCCGCGCCAGCGGTCCCCACCGCGCGCCGGCCGGGCGGTGAGACACCAGCCGTCGAGGACGTCCGCGTCCGCGTCGCCGGGGGCGAGGACGGCGGCCAGCGCAGGTGAGAGGACGACGGCGTCCGGGTCGACGTCCTCGCGGGCGGCCGCGAACTCCTGGGCGGTGGTGTGCCGGCTGAGCAGGGCCAGGGTGCCGTCGAGGCGACCGACGGCCAGCGCCGCGACGAGCGTGCGCCAGGAGTTGTCGGCCTGGACCATCAGCGTGGGACGCGGACCGGTGCGGGCCTCGACAGCGGCCGCGAGGTCCGCCGCCCGCGCCACGAGGTCCGCCACGCGGTGCTCCCCGTCGGCGTCGACCGCGACGACGTCGTCGGGCGCGGTGGCGGCCCGGCGCTCCAGGTCGGCGTGGAGCTCCTTCACCGGTCGGCCCCGAGCATCTCGCGCTCGTCGCCGAGCAGCGCGATCCGACGGCCCTTCATGTGGCCCACGTGCTTCACCGCGGCCGCCCACTCCTCGCTGGCGAGCGCCGCGCGGGCGGCGGCCTCGTCGTCGAAGCTCAGCACCGAGACACCGTCCCAGCCCTCCGAGCGGGGCTCGAGCGCGCTCGACACGGCGGTGTGGCGCCAGGCCCGCAGGCCGGGCAGCGGATAGGTCATCTCCGCGTGCTCGCCGCGCCACCAGTCGATGAACTGCTCGTGGGTCCACTCGGGCGGGCGGGCGGCCAGCAGGACGAGGTTGAACACGGGTGTCTCCTTCTCGACGGCGGGGGTCAGCGGGCGACGTCGAGCTCGGGCGAGCGGCCGATCATCAGGTCGGTGACCCGCCCGTCGCCGTCGAGCCGGGCCGCGGCGACGAACGTGGACTCGAAGGCGCCGCCGCGGCGGGCCTGACCGAGCACGAGCTCGTCGGACCCGACGGTCGAGGCGCTCAGTACGTGATGGGTGAGGACGCCCTTCTCGCGCTGGGCGAGGTAGCCCTCCATGGCCGCGCGCCCGCCTGCGAAGTCCTGGGCCGCGCCGCCGCCGGTGCCGAACACGATCGAGAAGCGGAACTCCGGCGCGATCATGCCCAGGATGTCGTCGGGGGTGTCCCCGTCGAGGCTCGCGAACCAGCGGCGCAGGAAGGGTGCGGCGGGTGCGACCGGATCGGCGTCGATCACGACTTCTCCTGACATGAGTTCAGTTCGATAGAGACGAGGCTAGGCAACGGTGCGGGGCCCGGCAAGGGGTCAGCTCGCGGCGAGGCCGCGGACGTCCGGTACGCCCGGCAGGTCGTCGTGCCAGCCGTCGAGGTGCAGGACGTCGTCCACCGCCGGGCGGCGGGCCCGGCCGAACCGCTCCCCCGTGGTCCAGGCGACCGGCGTCAGACAGACCTGCTGGACCCGGTCGAACGGGATGCCCAGGAGCTCGGCGGCCTCCCGCTCGCGGGCGAGGTGCATCGTCGTCCAGCAGGTGCCGAGGCCGCGGGCCCGGGCGGCGAGCATGAAGCTCCACGTCGCCGGCAGCACCCCGCCGAGCAGCGAGGCACTGGCCATGGCCGAGGCACCGTCGAGGCGGGCGCCCTCCAGGCAGGTGATGACGATGGTGTCGACCTCGTGCAGGGCGTCCGCCAGCGCGTCGGCGGACCGCGCCGACCGTTCCTGGGTGCGTGCGGCCCCGGCGTCGTCGGTCCCGACCCGCCCGATGTAGCCCTCCGAGGCGCGGTAGGTGCCCTCGTAGACGTCGGCGTAGAGGTCCGCCAGCCCGGCCCGGAGCCCGGGATCCCGGACGACGACGAAGCGGGTGCGGGGCAGGTTGGACCCGGCCGGGGCCTGCAGCGCCACCTCGATGCACTCGCGGACGAGCTCGAGCGGGACGGGGCGGGAGGCGTCGAGACGGCGGCGGACCGCGCGAGTAGTGGTCAGGACCTCGTCGGCGTCCATCACGCGGCACCCACCGGGAGCGCGAACATGCCGAAGTCGGGCCGGAAGAACGCCTGGTACCGGGCCACGCGGCCGTCGGTGACGAGCGCGGTCGCGGTGAACGACCCGGTGCCGCGGCCGTCGGCCTCGGTGACGATGCCGTGCACCATCTCGAGGTCGCCGTCGACGGCGCGCCGGTGCACGTGGTGGCGCCGGCCCACGGCCGGGCGTCCCGCGACGTAGGCCTCGAGGTCGGCGCGGCCCGAACCGCGGACGTCGTTCCCCGGGATCGCGATGAGGAACTCGACGTCCGGGGCCACCAGGTCGAGCCCGCTCAGCGGGTCCGGGCCGTCGAGCCGCCCGTAGTACTCCTCGATGATCATCTTCCGTCCTCCTCGACGGTCACGGTTCGTCGGCGGCGACCATGCGCGTGGCACAGCCCGCCATGAAGTCGGCGATGGCGTCCAGGTCCAGCGCGCCGTCCGGGCGGTACCAGCGCCACACGCCGGTGATCAGCCCGAGGAGGCTGCGCGCCATGATCACGGGGTCGCGGTCGGGGAACTCCCCGGCCCGGATCCCGCGCTCGATCAGCTCGACCCAGTTGCGCTCGACCCGGGCGACCAGCTCGCGGGAGGCCAGGCGCTCCTTCTCCTCCCGCTCGGAGGAGCGCGCGGCGGCCAGCAGGCCGATGTTCGCGACGAGGATCCGGTTCTGCTGGACCTCCTGCGGCGAGAGCGCGTAGGCCGCCCCGACCGCCGCGCGCAGGCCCTCCAGGGCGGTCGGCGCGTCGGCCGTGGCCGCGTGGAAGGCCGCGTCGGAGTTGCGCAGACCCAGCCGCATCACGGTCAGCAGGCAGTGCGCCTTGGACTCGAAGTAGTGGTAGAGCGCGGTCTGCCCGATGCCGACGCGGTCGGCGACCGCCGACCACTTCGTGCCCTCGTAGCCGGCCTCCCCGAAACACTCGACGGCGGCGGCGAGGATGGCGGGCCGCTTCGACCGCGGACCGTCCTCGACCTCGGTGAGTGCAGCGATGCTCATGGGCGGCCCTTCCGGCAGTGGGGTCGCCCTCACCCTAGTCAGCGCCTGAACCGGGTTCATGCGCGTTCGACCCCGGCCGCCGCGAGCAGCGCGTCGCCGTGCCCGACCCCGAGCAGGACGGCGTCCGCCGCCGCCCGCCGCACGTGCAGGTGGGCCACGTGCTCCCAGGTGAACCCGATGCCGCCGTGGACCTGGACGGTCTCCGCGGCCACCCACGAGTACGCCTCGGAACACACCAGGGCCGCCGTCGCCACCGCGGCCGGCGCCTCGGCGGAGTCCTCGGCGAGCGCGGCCGCCGCCCACCAGGACGCCGACCGGGCCGCCTCGACCCGGACCGCCATGTCCGCGCACCGGTGCTTGACCGCCTGGAACGTCGCGATCGGCCGGCCGAACTGGACCCGGTCGGCCGCGTAGGAGGTCGACAGCTCCAGCGCGGCCGCCGCGCCGCCGGTCTGCTCGGCGGCGAGGGCGGCCCGGCCGCGCTCGAGCACCCGCGCGATCACCTCGCGGGCGTCGCCGGGCCGGCCCAGGCGCCGCGCGGGGATCCCGTCGAGCAGGACGTCGGCGAGCTGCCGGTTCGGGTCCAGCGCGCGCAGCGGCGAGCGGACCAGCCCCTCGGCGGTGCCGTCCACGACGAACACCGCCGGCTCGCCCTCGACCGCCGCGACGACGAGCAGGACGTCCGCGGTGGCGCCCTCGACGACCTGCAGCTTGGCGCCGTGCAGGCGCCACCCGCCGTGGTCGTCGCCCTCGGCGCGCGTCGTCAGGCGGTCCGGGTCCCACCCGTCGTGGTCCTCGCGCCAGGCGAAGGTCGCGGTCCGCTCGCCGCTCGCGAGCGCGGCCAGCAGCTCGCGCCGCAGGCCGTCGGTGCCGACGAGCTCGAGCAGCGCGCCCACGGCGAGCACGGCCGTGGAGAACCACGGCAGGCGGACCGGCCGGCGGCCGAGCTCCTCGGCGACCACCGCGACCTCGCGGAAGCCCGCACCGGCACCGCCGAGCTCCTCGGGCACGTCGAGGGCGGCGACGCCGAGCTCGCCGGCGAACCGGCGCCAGAGGTCCGGGTCCCAGGTGGGCTCGGCGTCGCGCGAGGGCTCGGCGTGCCGCTCCAGGACCTCCCGGACGACCGCGCGCAGCTCCTCGGCGTCCGCGTCGGGCGTGATGCGCAGGCTCACGGCGTCTCCCCGTCGTCGGCCGCCGCGGCCAGGACCTCGGCGTAGCGCTCCCGGGACTCGGCCCGGCGGGTGGGCAGGATGTAGGGCGGGAACAGCCCGTCGTCGGGCTCGGTCCCCCGCAGCAGCGCCTGGGCCAGGTTGACCTTGTGCACCTCGGTGGCGCCGTCGGCGAGCCCCATGTGGTACGACTCCAGGACCCACTTGCCGAAGGGCAGCTCCTTGGAGATGCCCAGCGAGCCGTGGATCTGGATCGCGCGTCCCGCGGCGTCGGCCAGCACCTTCGGCATCGCCGCCTTCACCGCGGCGATGTCGGCGCGGACCCTGCGGTAGTCCTGGTAGCGGTCGATCCTCCACGCCGTCTGCAGGACGAGCAGCCGGAACTGCTCGAGCTGGATCCAGGTGTCGGCGATCATCTCCTGGACGAGCTGCTGGTCGGCCAGCCGACGACCCTTCGTCGTCCGCGAGACCGCCCGGCGCTTCATCATCTCGAACGCCGAGCTCACGAGGCCGACCGTGCGCATGGCGTGGTGGATCCGGCCTCCGCCGAGCCGGGTCTGCGCGACCGCGAACGCCTCGCCGCGCCCGCCGAGGATGTTCTCGGCCGGGACCCGGACGTCGGTGTAGCGCAGGTACTGGTGGGTGCCGACGGCCTCGTCGTGACCCCAGACCGAGACGTCCCGGACCCGCTCGACGCCGGGGGCGTCGGCCGGCACGACGAACATCGACATCGAGCGGTGGGGCTCCGCGTCGGGCTCGGTCACCGCCATGACGATGAGGAACTCGGCGAACAGGGCGTGGCTGGAGAACCACTTCTCGCCGTTGATGACCCACTCGTCGCCGTCGAGCACCGCGGTGGTGCGGAAGCCGGTCGGGTCGGACCCGCCGTGCGGCTCGGTCATCGAGAAGCTGGAGACGATGTCGCCCGCGATCAGCGGCTCGAGGTAGGTCTTCTTCTGCTCGTCGGTGCCGTAGTGGGCGAGGATCTCGGCGTTCCCGGAGTCGGGCGCCTGGCACCCGAAGACGACCGGGCCGGAGTGGGTGCGGCCGAGCTTCTCGTTGAGCAGCGCGAGGCGCAGCTGGCCGTAGCCCTCGCCCCCCAGCTCGGGGCCGAGGTGGCAGGCCCAGAGCCGGCGCTCCTTCACCTTCTCCTGCAGCGGGCGGATGAGCGCGTTGCGCACCGGGTCCCGCGGGTTCCACGCGTGCTCGACGACGAGGTCGACGGGCTCGATCTCCTCGCGGACGAACTCCTCGACCCACTCGAGCTCCGCGGCCACCTCGGGCTCGGACTCGAATCCCCAACTCATGACGGCTCCTCGCGGGTCAGCACGGTGCAGGCGGAGATGCCCGGCGCGCCGTAGACGTGGGTGAACCCGACCTGCGGGTTCCCCGGGACCTGGTGCTCGCCGGCGTCGCCGCGCAGCTGCAGCACGTTCTCGTGGACCTGGCGCAGGCCCGAGGCGCCGATCGGCTCGCCGTTGGCCAGGCAGCCGCCGTCGGTGTTGACCGGCAGCCGGCCCTCGATCGCCGTGCCCCCGGAGAGGATCAGCTCCTCCTGCTCGCCGTGTTCGCAGAGACCGGTCTCGGCCAGGTGCATCAGCTCGGCGCCGGACTCGGTGTCCTGGATCTGGGCCACGTCGACGTCGGACGGGGCGATCCCGGCGGCCGCGAACGCCGCCGCGGCCGCGTCGACGCTCGGCGACGGGGCCCGGTCGAGCGCGAGCCACGGCGAGTAGACCTCGAACGACCCGTACCGCCGGCTGCGGAACGTCGCCGCGGCCAGGTACACCGGGCGGTCGGTGTAGCGGTGGGCGTCCTCGGCGCGGCAGACCACCAGCGCCACGGCACCCTCGCCCGGCGAGCAGTACATGTACTGGGTGAGCGGATGGGAGATCATGGGCGCCGCGGCGACCTCGTCGGCGGTGATCTCCTTCCGCCGCCACGCCATCGGGTTGCGGGCGCCGTTGCGGAAGGCCTTGGCCGCGATCTCGGCCAGCACGCCGGGCTTCAGATCGTGGTCGTGCAGGTAGCGCTGGATCTTCATGCCGAAGAACTGCGTCGTGACCATGAGCCCGGTCTCGCCGTACCAGGACCCGAGCCCGTGGTCGGTGGGGTCGGCGTCGAACGCCCCCCGCGGGTGCTTGTCGAACCCGATGACGATCCCGAGGTCGTGCGCGCCCGAGCGGATCGCGGCGTCCGCGGCGATGAGGGCGGAGCCGCCGGTCGCACACCCGTTGAACACGTTGATGAACGGCATCCCGGTCAGCCCGAGCTCCGAGACGAGGGTGTCGGCGTCCCCCGCGGAGTAGGAGCCCCCGAAGCCGAACTGCATGTCGGAGAAGCGCAGCCCGGCGTCGTCGAGGGCCCGGCGTGCGGCGTGCACGGCCTGCGCCCGCCCCGACACCCCCTCGGTGCGGCCGAACCGGTGCATGCCGATCCCGACGATCGCGACCCCGCTCACGGCGTCCTCCTCACGAACGCGAAGGTGTGGACCGGCCCCTGCTCGTCGTCAGGAACGTCTCGGAAGGGCACGAGCGCCAGCTCGACCGGCATGCCGATCTCCAGGCGGTCCGGGTCGGTCTCGACCAGCCGGGTCTCGACGATGAGCTGCCCGGGCAGCTCGACGTAGCCGACGGCGTAGGGCTCGTACGCCGCGCTGCCGGTGTAGGGCGGCTTGGCGCGGAAGCCCTGGGTGGTGAAGGACCAGAGCGTGCCGGTGCGGGAGAGGACGACGTCCTCCATGGCGGAGCCGGTGCAGCGCGGGCAGCCGCCCTGCCGGGGGAAGGTGTGCGCGCCGCAGTCGCGGCAGCGGCTCCCCCACAGGGCGGGGCCGGAGTCGGTGTCGGCGAGCAGGGACGGGTCGACGAACCGGACGGCGCTCACGGCGCGGCCAGCCGTCCGCCGTCGACCGCGAGCAGCGCACCGGTGGTGTAGCTCGCCGTCGGGCCGCACAGGTGCAGGGCCGCGCCGACGATCTCGGTCGGCTCCCCCACCCGTTGCAACGGCCAGTCCTGGGCCATCCGGGCCACCGCGGCCGGGTCCCACGACCGGCTGATGTCGGTGGCGAAGGGGCCGGCGAGGATCGTGTTGACCCGCACCGACGGCCCGTACTCCTGGGCGAAGCCCGCCGTCAGCGTGTTGAGCGCGGACTTCGCCGCGGTGTAGGGCAGGTCGCCGGCGGTCGGGCGGCCCGACCCCATCGAGGAGATGTTGAGGACGACGCCGCCGCCGCGCTGCACCATCCGCGCCCCGGCGAGCGCCGTGAGCCGGAAGGGCCCCTTCACGTTGACCGCGAAGACCTTGTCGAACAGCTCCTCGGAGACCTTCTCCAGGGAGGGGTAGGTCGGGGCGATGCCCGCGTTGTTGACGAGGACGTCGACCGGGCCCAGCTCGGCCTCGACCTCGTCGAGCAGGGCGTCGACCTCGTCCCAGTGCCCGACGTGGGCGGCGTGGGCGGTGACCCGGCGACCGGTGGCGGCCGCGAGCTGCGTGGCGAGCTCGACGCACGCCTCCTTCTTGCGGGAGGCGATCGCGACGTCGGCGCCCGCGGCGGCCAGGGCGATCGCGATCTCCCGCCCGAGGCCCCGCGAGCCGCCGGTGACCAGGGCGGTGCGCCCGGCGAACGGCTGCGGGTCCGGGCGGGCCGCGACGACGGCGGCCTCGACCGAGGTGGTCATCGGGGGATGTCCTTCCAGGCGACCCCGCGGTCGGCGCGGGGTTCCGGCGGCAGGCCCAGGAGGCGCTCCGCGATGATCGTGCGCTGGACCTCGTCCGAGCCGCCGGCGATCCGGTAGCCCGGGGCGCCCAGGACGTGCTCGGTCCAGCGGTAGCTGCCGTCCCCCGTGTCGGCGATCAGCCGAGTGCCGAGGATCGCGGCGGCGGCCTGCGAGACGAGGGTCAGCCGCTCGGTCCACGCCAGCTTGCGCAGGGACCCGATCGCGCCGACCTCCACCCCGGCCAGGCGGGCCTCCCGGTCGCGCTGCGCCGAGACCGCGGCGACCTTCTCCGCCGCGTACACCGCGGCGAGCAGCCGGCGCACCTCGGGATCGGCGAGGCGACCGAGCCGCCGCGCGTCGGAGAGGAGCTGGTCGTAGCCGCCACCGAGGTCCGCGTTCGCCCCGGAGTGCCCGCGTTCGAAGCCGAGGGTCGCGAGGGTGACGCCCCACCCGCCGCCGACCTCGCCGAGCCGCCAGGCGTCCGGGATGCGGACCTCGTCGAGGAACACCTCGCAGAACGACGAGCCGCCCGACATCTGGCGCAGCGGCCGGACGTCGACGCCCGGGGTGTCCATGCGGAGCAGGAAGGCGGTGAGGCCCTTGTGCTTGGCGACGTCCGGGTCGGTGCGGCAGATCAGCTCGCCCCAGTCGGCGAACTGGGCGCCCGAGCTCCACACCTTCTGTCCGGTGACCACCCAGGCGTCGCCGTCGCGGACGGCCTTCGTCGCGAGCCCGGCGAGGTCGGAGCCCGCGCCGGGTTCGGAGAACAGCTGGCAGGCCGTGACGTCGCCGCGCAGGAGGGGCCGGACGAGCGCCTCGACCTGGTGCGGGGTGCCGAACATCTGCACGGTGGGCGCGACGAGGGCCGTCGACACCGAGGTCAGCTCGTGCTGACCCGGCGTCGAGAACTCGCGCTCGACCTCGGCGAACGCCTCCTCGTGCAGCGCCGAGAGTCCCGCGCCGTGGTGCTCGGTGGGCCACGAGAGCGCGCCGTACCCGGCGTCGAACCGCGTTCGCAACCAGTCGCGAATGCGGTCGACGAGCGCCCGCTCCTCGTCGAAGGGCAGGTCGTGGAAGACCGCGACCGAGCGGTGGTCGTCGTCGCCGCGCCGGGGCACGGTCTCCGCGAGCCACTCCCGCGCGCGCTCGGTGAACTCGTCGAGCTCGGTCTTGCTGACGGTGGTCATCGTGCCGTCCACCCTCCGTCGACGGTGAGGATCTGTCCGGTGAGGTAACTGCTGGCCGGCGAGCACAGGAAGAGCAGCGCGGTGTCGAGCTCCGCGGGCTCCCCGGCGCGGCCGAGCATGGTGTTACGGCCGATCCAGCGCACCGAGCGCTCGTCGGCGAAGAGCTCGTCGTTCATCTCGGTGCGGAACCAGCCGGGAGCCAGGGCGTTGACCCGGACTCCCCGGCGGCCCCAGTGGCCGGCCAGCTCGCGGGTCAACCCGAGCAGCCCGGCCTTGGACGCGGCGTAGCTCGCCCCGCCCATCGGCGCGGCCGACACCAACCCGAGGATCGAGCTGACGTTGACCACCGCCAGTCCCTGCGGCCCGGCGGACTCGGCGGCGAGCCGGGCGAGGTGGAACGGACCCACGAGGTTGGTGCCGAGGACCTCGGCGAAGCGCTCGGAGGTCTCGTCGGCGGGCTTGGCACCGCTGTCCACCCCGGCGTTGTTGATCAGCAGGTCGATCGTCCCCGAGCCGGCCCGGACGGTGTCGATCACTGTCCGGCGACCGTCCTCGGTGCCGAGGTCGGCGGCGACGGGGCGGAACAGGGGCTGGTCGGCAGCGAGCTCGTGCAGCCGGTCCTTGCGGCGGGCCGTGGTCCACACCGTGGCCCCGGCCGCGGCGAGCACGGCGGCGAAGCGGGCGCCCAGTCCGGACGAGGCGCCGGTGACGACCGCGGTGCGCCCGGTCAGGTCGAAGAGCTCGGCGGGCGTCTTGACGGTCACGACGCACTCCCGGCCAGCAGGGCCCGGCCGGAGTCGATCAGCGCCGCGATGGTGGGCGGGAGCTGTTCCTGCACCGGGTCGTGGTGGCGGCCCTCGCGGTGGCGGCGCAGGTTGTGCCCCATGATCGCGGCCATCTTCATGCGGGCCAGCGCCCGGAACCACGCCGTCTGCGGCTGCGTGCCGCCCGCGGCGCGGTAGAGCTCGCCCAGCTCGTCCTCGGACGGCAGGCCCGGCACCACCCGGCCGACGCCGGGGAACAGGTCGCCGTCGGTGAAGACCCCGAACCAACCGAGGTCGACCCGGGGGTCCCCCACCCCCCAGATCTCCCAGTCGACGAGCGCGGTGGGCTCGGCGCCGTCGCACAGCAGGTTGCCGAGGCGGAAGTCGCCGTGCACGAGCACGGGCTCGACGGCCTCCGGGACGTCCGCATGCAGAGCCGCGAGGAGCTCCGCGGCGCCGGGCCGCAGCTCGGCCGGCACCGCGTGCATCGTCTCCTCCCAGCGGAGGAGCTCGTCGTGCGGTGTCGCCGGCTCGGGCAGCACGCCGCCCGCGTCGCGGACGCCGTCGGCGAGGCGGTCCAGCGGCACGGCGTGCAGGGCCCCGAGGACCCGGGCGGCCCGCTCCATGCGGTCGCGGGCCAGGCTCACGGGGAGCTCGGTGCCGACGTCGAGCACCGGCTCGACGGCCTCCCCCGCGGCCAGCTCCATGGCGAACCAGGCCGGCGCCTCCTCCTCGCGGGCGGTGACCGCCGGGATCGGCAGGCCGTACCCGGCGAGCGCGGAGAGCACGCGTGATTGCCGGAGGACGTCGTGGCGGCCCCGCGCCGGCCGCCCCGGGGGGACGGCCTTCACCACGTGCCCCGACCCGCCGTCGTGCAGGACGTAGGTCAGCCCGGACCGGCCGCCCTCGAGCACCCGCAGCGGTCCGGCGTCGGGCGCGCCCAGCGCCGTGCGGACCCGGTGCGCGAGCACGGGGTCCGCGTCGTCGGTGTGCACGTCGTCGGTGGGCACGGTCTGCGCCGCCACCGTCTCCTGCGTCATCGGGTTCCTTCCCACCGGATCGTCGTCGGCCCGGGCGGCCCCGCCGACGGCCCGGGACGGGCCGTCGGCGTCGGTCAGGACCGGCTCAGCGGCCGGTCCACTTCGGGTCGCGCTTCTCCAGGAAGGCGGACACGCCCTCGGCGGCGTCGTCGGAGTTCAGCGTGACGCCGACCGCGAGGTGCTCGAGGACCATGAGCGAGGCGATGTCGGCGTCCAGGCCGCGGTCGACCGCCATCTTCGTGAGCTTCATCTGGAACGGGCTCTTGTCGGTCAGGTGGGAGACGAACTCCTCGACCGTGGCGTCGAGCTGGTCGGCCGGCGCGCTGGTGTTGACGAGGTCGAAGTCCGCGGCCTCCTTACCGGTCAGGAGCTTGCCGGTGAGCATGAGCTCCTTGGTCTTGCGGATGCCGATCATGCGGGGCAGCCGGTAGATCGGGCCGGCGCCGCCGAACAGGGCGCGGCGGATGTGGAAGTCGCCGATCAGGGCGGCGTCGTCCGCGATCGCGAAGTCGCACGAGATCATGACCTCGAAGCCGCCCGCGGTCACGTAGCCCTCGAGGACCGCGACCGACGGCTTCGACATGTTGTAGAAGCGGTCGCACACCTTCGCCGAGACGACGGCGACGTCCATCGCCGTGCTCGAGCCGATGAAGTCCGACTGCAGGCTGTCGAGGTCGAAGCCGGACGAGAAGGTGTTGCCGCGGCCGCGGACGACCACCGCGCGGATCTCGTCGTCGCCCTCGATCTCGGTGATGATCTCGTCGAGCCGGTGCAGCATCGGCACCGTGATGCAGTTGCGCTTGTGGGGCCGGTTGAACCAGACCCGGGCGATGTGCCCGTCGCGCTCGAACTGGATGTCGTCCTCGACTGCCATCGGTGCCTCCCAAGTTGAACTGAGTTCAGGTCAAAGCTTGAGTCGGTCCATGGCCGATGTCAACCCTTGAGACGACGAGATCGGGACTTGAACTGATGTCAGTTCAGTGTCTACCGTCACCCCGTGCCGGGTGACGACCGTCCCCGTAGCCGGAGCGCGAAGGAGCGCCGCATGACGACGAACACCCGGACCGATCGGGAGGTGGTCGCCCGCCGGGCCAGCACGGCCGCCGCCGTGGGGACCGCCATCGAGTACTACGACTTCGCGATCTACGGCTCCCTGGCCGTCGTCCTCGCGAAGCTCTTCTTCCCCGCCACCCAGGGCTTCGTGGCGCTCCTGTCGACCCTCGGGGTGATCGCGGGCGCGTACGTGATCCGGCCGCTCGGCGGTCTGATCTTCGGTCGCATCGGCGACCGCCGGGGCCGCCGCACGGTGCTGCTCGCGACGGTCGCGCTCATGGGCGTCGCGACGACACTCACCGGACTCCTGCCGACCTACGCCTCGATCGGCGTCGCGGCCCCGATCCTGCTGACCGTCCTGCGGCTGTTGCAGGGGCTCTCGGCCGGGGGCGAGGTCGGCGGTGCGGTGTCGCTGTCCACCGAGTCCTCGCCGTCGAAGCGACGGGGTCTGTTCGGGTCGGCGACCTCGATCGGGGTCGCGATCGGCCTGGCCGGCGCCGCGGCGGTCGTCGGGACCGTGAGCGCCCTGACCACGGCCGAGCAGATGGCCAGCTGGGGCTGGCGCATCCCGTTCCTGATCGCTGCGCCGCTGCTGGTGGCCGCAGTGCTCTACCGCCTCAAGGTGGAGGACTCGCCGCTGTTCCTGAAGATGGTGGAGGAGTCGGCGCCGCCGAAGGCCCCGCTGACCGAGGTCGTGCGTGACCACAAGGGGAGCCTGCTCCGGCTCGTCGGCCTCGCGTACTCCACGCTGACCACCGGTGCACTCGCCTCGGTCTACCTGGTGGTGCACCTCTCGGGCGTCCTGAAGTACTCGCTCTCGAGCAGCCTGTGGTTGACCGTGCTGATCATCCTCCTGCCCATCGGCATCATCCCGTGGGCCGGCGCCCTGAGCGACCGGTTCGGCCGCAAGAAGCTGGCCGCCACCGGCATGCTCGGCTTCGTCGTCCTGTCCGTGCCCTGCTTCTGGCTCATGCAGCAGGGCTCGCTCCTGCTCGCGATCGTCGCCGCGCTGATCCTCAACATCCCCTTCGCCATCCAGCAGGGCGTCGTCTACACGATGTACGCGGAGCTCTTCCCGACGCGCGTCCGCTACTCCGGGGTGTCGCTCGGCTTCAACATCGGCGGCATCGTCGGGACCGGGACCGCCTCGCTGATCGCGACCTCGCTCGTCGCCTCCACCGGCATCACGCTCGCCCCGGCCTTCTACGCCGTGTTCGCCGCGCTGTTCGGGCTGCTGGTGCTGCCGGCCATCCGGGAGAGCGCCGGCGAGCGGCTCGCGATCGACACTCCCGTCGAGGAGACCGACGCCAGCCCGGTGCCCGCCCCCGCGGAGCGCTGAGCGGCATGCGCGGACTCGAGGGGCGCCGGATCGTCCTGACCGGCGCCACGGGCGGTCTCGGCACCGCGATCGCCCGACGGCTCGTCGACGAGGGCGCCTCGGTGGCGCTCACCGACGTCGACGAGGGAGCCCTGAAGGACCTCGAAGACGCCCTCGGCGGGGACACGCTGGTGTCGGTCCTCGACGTCGCCGACGTCGACGGCTGGGTCCGGACGGTCGACGCCGTCCGGGACCGGTGGGGCGCCGCGCACGGCCTGGTCAACAACGCGGGCATCGGCAGCCTCGGCACCGTCGAGACCGAGTCCCGGGAGCGCTGGGACCAGGTCGTCGCGGTCGACCAGCTCGGCACCTGGCTCGGCATGCAGCACGTGGGCCCGCTGATCGAGCACAGCGGCGGCGGCGCGGTCGTCAACGTCGCCTCGATCCTCGGGGCGACCGGCGGGCTCGCGAACAGCTTCTCCTACGCCGCGGCCAAGGGCGCCGTGCGCGCCATGACGATGAACGCCGCGCTCCACTGGGCGCAGCGCGGCGTCCGGGTCAACGCCGTGGTGCCCGCGTTCATCGGCACCGCGCCGCTGCTCGAGCGGTTCGAGGGCACCGACCGGCACCGGGCGATGCTCGACAACACCCCGATGGGCCGGCTCGGACGGCCCGAGGAGGTGGCGGCCGCCGTCGCCTTCCTGGCCAGCGAGGACTCCGGCTACACCACGGGCTCGGAGCTCTACGTCGACGGCGGCTGGGCCGCCCGCTAGGTCCCGGCCGGGACGAGGACCGCGCGTCCGAGCAGCCGCCCCTCGCGCAGCTGCGCGAACGCGCGGTCGGCGTCGGCGAGGGGGTAGGTCGTGGTCCGGGGCGTGAGGCCGCCGCCCCGGGCCACCCCGACGACCGCCTCCAGCTCCGGCCGCGACCCCCAGAACGGCAGACGCACCGCGGCACCCGAGGGCAACGCCCCGGGCTTCGACACCGTGAGCGACCCGCCACCGCTCCCGACGACGACGAGCTCGCCCGCGGTGCGCAGCACCGAGACGGCCAGCTCGAGGCTGCTCGGCGCGCCCGCGAAGTCGAACACCGCGTCCGCGCCCCGGGCCGGGACCGCCCCGCGCGCGTCGGCGGGCAGCACGGCGACGTCGGCCCCGCACTCCCGCGCCAGGACCAGGGCCTCCTCCCGGGTGTCGACCGCGACGACCGTCGTCCCGAGCCCGCGGAGCAGGCCGATCGCGAGGTGCCCGAGCCCGCCGACACCGATCACCACGGCGAGCGCGTCCGGCTCGGCGAGCGCCGCCCGGCTGCCCTCGATCGCGTGGAACGACGTCAGGCCGGCGTCGGTCAGCGTCGCCGCGGCCACCGGGTCCAGACCCGCCGCGGGGACCACCCGGGCCGCGTCGACCACCATCGCCTCGGCCATGCCGCCGTCGAGACCGAGCCCCAGCCCGGCCGCCGGAAGACTCGCCCGGCGATCGCAGTAGTTGGTGCGCCCCGTGAGGCACCGCGGGCAGACGCCGCAGCCGTGGGGGGCGTGCACGACGACCTGCTCCCCCACGGCCAGGCCCTCCACGCCCTCCCCCAGCTCCGCGACCCGGCCGCACGTCTCGTGCCCGAGCGTGAACGGCAGGGTCCACGTGGCGGCCGCCCCGCCGTGCAGGACGGCGAGGTCGGAGTGGCAGACCCCGGCGGCCAGCACGTCGAGCCGCACCTGCCCCGGCCCCGGCTCCGGCGTGGGGACCTCGAGCAGGTCCGCCGATCCCGGCGCGGTCATCCGGTATGCGAGCACGGCTGCCTCCGCCCTGATGGTTAACTGAAACGAGTTCACTTCACCACATCCCGCCGGAGCGGGCCACCCACCCGATCCCTACTGTGGTCGACCATGACCCGACGGCTGGTCGTCCTGGCCCTGCTCGCCGTCTGCGCGGCCGGGTGCGGCGCGGCGCCCTCCCCCGAGCAGCCCGGTGCCTGGGATCCGGTCGTCACGGTCGTGGCCGACCGGCTGGCGACCGCGGACGCCGTCGCCGCGTCGAAGTACGCCTCGAAGGGGGCCGTCGAGGACCCGGCCCGGGAGCGCGTGGTGCTCGAGGCCGCGTCCGCGGCGGCCGCGCCGCGCGGGCTGGACCCGGCGGAGGTCTCCGCGGTGATGGGTGACCAGATCGCCGCGAGCAAGGTCGTCCAGTACGGCCTGCTGGAGGACTGGACCGACCGGCCGGCGAGCGCGCCGTCGGGCTCGCCGGACCTCACGGGCGTGCGCACCACCCTGGACGCGGTGACGCCGCGGCTGGTCGACGCGCTGGCGGCCGCGCAGCCCGCCCGCGCCGACCCGGTCTGTCGCGGCGCCGTGACCTCCGCGGCCGTCCGGGTCGCCGCCGCCCGGATGCTGGACTCGCTGCACCGCCGCGGCCTCGACCGGGCGCTGCGCTCGCTCTGCGGCTGAGGCGTCTCCCCCCACGGGTGGAGCCGCGAGATCGTCCCGTGGACCGAGGTGTCCGCGCCGCGTGACGATCATCGTGGAGGGCACACGGCACCCGCCGGTGCCCGGTCCGAGGAGCTCCCCGTGTCGATCACGGCCGTCCCCCCGTCCCCGCTCGCGCCCGCCCCGTATCCCCCGCTCGCGTCGATCCCGCGCCGGGTGCTGGGGTTCGTGCTCGACGTCGGCCTGGTCGCGGTGCTCGGCCTCGGGGTCTGGTGGCTCGAACACGGTGGCCACCTCGCCGGGCTGTTCCCGGTGCCCTACCCGGGGGTCCAGAACGTCGCGATCCCGCTGCTGTACGTCGGGGTCCTCGCGGTCGTGCCGGTGGTCGCCGGCCGGACGCCGGGCATGGCCGTGCTCGGCATGCGGGTCCGGGACGCGGCCGACCGCGGGCGGATCGGGGTCGTCCGGCAGCTCGTGCGCGCCGTGCTCCTGCCCGTCGACCTGATCGCGCTCGGCCTCCTCGGCCTCGTCGTCATGGGGCGGACCCCGCAGCGCCAGCGCACCGGCGACGTCGTCGCGCAGACCGTCGTCGAGCGCACCGTCCGGCGCGGGTGAGGCACGATGACCCAGGTCATGATCTCCCCCGAACGCCCCACCGTGCTCGACCGGACCGTGGGACTCGTCCGCCGCCACCCGGTCGTCGTCGATGCCGCGCTGGCCGCGCTCGTCGCCGCCGTCTCGCTGGGCTGGGCCACCGACGGGCACGTGGCCCGGGTCGACCGCGCGGCCGGCGTCGTGTGCGCCGTGGTCTTCGCGCTGCCCGTGGTCCTGCGCCGCCGGTACCCGCTGCCGGTCGCGATCGGTGTCGCCGTCGTCGCCGCGGTCGTCGTGACCCTCGTGCCCGGCGTCAGCGCGACGCTCCTGCTGCCCGTCCTCGTCATCGGCTACTCGGCCGTGGTGTACGGCCCGCGCTGGGCCGGACCGGTCGCCGCCGCAGTGCTGGTGCTCGGCGCCGTCCTGCCGTTCGTCCTCCGACTCGGGGCGCCGGGCGTCGGCACCGCCGCCGGCGTGCTCGCGTTGGTCGGGGCCCTGTTCGGCGTGATCGTCTGGCTGCTCGGGGCGCTGCGGCGCGCCCAGCTCCGCTCGGTCGCCCAGCTGCGCGAGCGGGCCCGCCTGCTCGAGGAGGGCCGTCGTCGGGAGGTCCGCCTCGAGCTCCTCGCCGAGCGCTCCCGCATCTCCCGCGAGGTGCACGACATCGTCGGGCACTCGCTCTCCGGGATCATCGCGCAGGCCGACGGCGGCCGGTTCGCCGCCGAGCGGGACCCGCAGAAGGCCGTCGAGGTCCTCGCCGGCATCGCCGACGCCGGCCGGGGCGCCCTCGGTGACATCCGCGGGCTGCTCAGCACCCTGCGCGACAGCCAGGTCGACGATCCCGACGAGGCCGCACCGCCGACCGTCGACGACGTCCCGGCCCTCGTCGCGCAGGTCCACGCCGGCGGACTGCCCGTCACGCTGGAGGTCACCGGCACGCCCCGGCCGCTGCCGACCGGGAGCGGCCTGACCGTCTACCGCGTCGTCCAGGAGGGACTCACCAACGTGGTCAAGCACGCCGGGGTCGCGACGCCGACCCGGGTCACCCTCGCCTGGGGGCCCGAGCTCGAGGTCGCGGTGCGCGACGACGGCCCCCGCGGGTCCCGGCCCGCCGCCACCCGGGAGGGCTACGGCCTCGTCGGCATGCGCGAGCGGGCGGCCCTGCAGGGCGGCTCGCTGGACGCCGGGCCCCGGCCCGACGGCGGGTTCGCGGTCCGGATGCGGCTGCCGCTGCCGGTCGGGACGGCCTGACCGTGCTGCGCGTCCTGCTGGTCGACGACCAGCACCTCGTCCGCGCCGGGTTCGCGATGGTCCTCGAGTCGGCCGACGACCTCAGCGTCGTCGCGCAGGCCGGCGACGGCCGGGAGGCGCTGGACCTGCTGGCGACGACCGAGGTCGACGTCGTGCTCATGGACGTGCGCATGCCGGTCCTCGACGGGATCGAGGCCACCCGGCAGGCCGTCGCCGCCCACCCGGGCGTCCGGATCGTGGTGCTGACGACCTTCGACCTCGACGAGTCGGTGACGGCCGCGATCGCCGCCGGGGCCAGCGGCTTCCTGCTCAAGGACGCCGCACCGGAGGACCTGATCGAGGCGGTCCGCACCGTCGCGCGGGGCGACTCGGTGATCGACCCGGTCTCCACCCGTCGCCTGCTCGCCCACGCCGCCCCGCTCCTGGCGGGGCCGGCCGCCGCCCCGGACGCGGCGACGACGGCCGAGCTCGAGCACCTCACGCCCCGCGAGCGGGAGGTGCTGGTCCTCATGGGCGAGGGCCTCACGAACGCCGAGATCGCCGAGCGCCACGTCGTCAGCGAGGCGACGGTGAAGACGCACGTCGGCCACGTCCTGGCGAAGACCGGCTCCCGCGACCGGGTCCAGGCGGTCGCTCTGGCGTTCCGCTCGGGCCTCGTGCGCTGACCAGCGCGGGCTCACGGATCCAGGAGCTCCACCGACCCGTGCGTCCCGTCGACCCGGATCCGCTGCCCGTCGGCGATCCGCCGGGTGGCGCCCTCGACCCCGACGACGGCGGGCAGGCCGTACTCCCGGGCGACCACCGCGCCGTGGGTCATGGTGCCGCCGACCTCGGTGACCAGCCCGGCGACCGCGACGAACGCCGGTGACCAGCTGGGGTCGGTGAACGCGGTGACCAGGATGTCGCCCGGCGCGAACACGGCGTCGGCGAGGTCGAGCACGACCCGGGCGCGGCCCTCGACGACGCCGCGCGAGACCGGCAGCCCGGCGAGAGCGCCGGCCGGGAGGTCGTCGCGGCGGAACGCCCCGGTGAGGGTCTCGCCGTCCGAGGTGAGCACGCGCGGCGGGCTCAGCGTCCGCGCCACCGCGAGCTCCTGGCGCCGCCGCTCGAGGAGCGCCCGGTCGACCCGGCCCGTCCGGACCACCTCGTGGACCTCGTCGAAGCGCAGCAGGGCGACGTCGTCGGCCCGGTCGAGCACGCCCGCCCCGACCAGACGCGCCGCCTCGCGCCACAGCGCCCGGCGGTAGAGCGCGTAGCGCCGGATCATCGCGAACTTCGGGTACTCGCGGTACCCCATGAAGGTGCGGAGCCGGTCGATCATCGCCGCGGTCTCGCCGGCCTTCCGCTCACCGTCGGGCAGGTCCCGCAGCCGCGCGAGCACCTCCTCCCGCTTCTGCTGCGCCGCCCGGCGCCCCTCCTCGACGCGGCGCGGGCCGGCGCCGGGCTCCGCGTGGTCGACGTGACCGAGGAGCACCGGGACGAGCGCCGCCGGGCGGTCGGCCCAGCGCGGCCGGCTGATGTCGATCTCGCCGACGCAGCGGGCGCCGTAGGTGTCGAGGAAGGTCCGCAGCGCAGCATGGGCCGCGCGACCACCCTCGAGGGCGAGCAGCCCGTCCAGGGCCTCCGGCCCGTGGTCGTCCCGCAGTCCCCGGAGGAACGCCACCACCGCCGGGTGGGGCCGGACGACGTCGGCGACGTCCAGGAGGGCCGTCCCCATCTGCGAGGTGACGTCGTCGGGGACGGCGAGCGTCAACGTGTCGGCGACGCCGGTCTCCCCCAGCCACGTGCCGAGGTGCTCGTCGAGCCAGTGCGCCGCGTCCATCGCCGTCGTGAAGACCCGGTGGCTGTGCGGATCGAACAGCAGGCGTCGGAGCTCGTCGAGATCGGTGAGGACGAACGCGAACAGGTCCACGCCGTGGTGCGCCTCGATCTCCCGGGCCGCGGTCGCGACCGAGTCCTCCGCCTCGGCGACCAGCTCCGTGACGAGGGCGGGATCCGCGTCGAGCATCTCCGGACCGGCGGGCAGGGCGCCCCGCCCGTCGTCGGACGCCGCGTCGATCTCGCCGCGCGCGAGGACGGTCTCGAGGGCGTCGCGGACCAGCGGGTCACCGCGGCCCATGACCTCCAGCAGGGCCTCCCGACCGGTCGCCGACGCCAGCGCCCCGGTCACGTCGACGAACAGACGGCCGCCCGCCTCCGCCATCGGCCGGGGCGTCGTCAGCTGCCAGACCGAGAGGCCGAGCGGGGTCATCGCGTCGGTCATCATCTGCTGGTGTCCGACCGACACGTAGACGTGCAGCCGGTCGTCGTCGAGCGGCGGGACCGGGAAGAGCGTGGTGATCGGCCGGCTCTGCACCACGGCGAACCCGCCGTCGGCCAGGCACCACTCGATGTCCTGCGGGCCGTCGGAGGCGGCCTCGATCCGGCGGCCCAGCTCCACGAGGTCCAGTACCTGCGCGTCGGTGAGCACGCCGGCCCCGGACCGGTCGAGCACGGCACCGTCGCGGACCGTCCACCGGTCCGGCTCGGCCCGGCCGGAGACCAGGGCCTCTCCGAGTCCGGCGACGGCCTCCACGGCCGCGACCCACCGGTGCGAGGTCACGGGGTCGGCCGTGAAGAGCACGCCCGAGACCTCCGCCGGCACCATCTCCTGCACCACCACCGCCATCGCGACCGTGCGGTGGTCGATGCCCTGTCGGAGCCGGTAGGTCGTCGCGCGATCGGTGAACAGCGAGGCCCAGCACCGCCGGACGTGGTCGGGCACCTCCGCGGCCGGGACGTCGAGGTAGGAGTCCTGCTGCCCGGCGAACGAGGCGGTGGGGAGGTCCTCGGCGGTCGCACTCGACCGGACCGCCACCCGGCCGTCCCCGGTCGCCAGCGTGCCCAGGGCCGTGGCCACGTCGTCGGGCACGGGCAGGCGGACGATCGCGTCGCGGATCGCGGCACACGCGGTCGCGATCTGCTCCCGGTCGTCGGGCGCCAGGTCCCCGAGGGCCGCGATGCGGTCCGCGAGGTCCGGGGACCCTGCCAGCACCCGGCGGAAGGCCGTCGTCGTCACGCAGGACCCGGGCGGGACGCGCACCCCGGGGACCCGCGTCAGCTCGCCCAGGTTCACGGCCTTCCCGCCGACCTCGCCCGTCCGGCTCCGGTCGATCTCGCGCAGGTCCAGGACGTAGGTCATCGACTCCCCCTCCACGACGTCCCCCTGACGTCGGGCGGAGATCGTGGAGCACCACCCGGGTCTTGCCGCAAGCCCCGTCAGCCGCTATAGCTTGGTGCTGGCGGGAGAGGTCACCGGACCCGCTCCAGCGTCATCGCCGGGGCTCCCGGCAACGACCGGGCCCGCTGCATCGTCACCAGGCCCTGCGCGCCGAGGCTGACGGCGATGAACAGCAGGATGCTCGAGGAGTTCACGGTCGCCGCCGACGGCGCGACCACGCCGGCCAGCAGGTCGAGCCCCACGTGCACGCCGATCCCGACGAGCCACAGCGCGGCGGTCCCCCAGTGGCCCTGGGTGAACACCTTCCCGTCGGCCACCCACAGGTGCACCGTCGCGGCCCGCAACAGGCCGAGCGCCGCGCCCACGACGAGGCCGGTCACGAGCAGGGCCCAGCCCGTCGCCGACACGGGCTGCGCGCCGGCGGCCGAGACGAGCTCGACCAGGCCGACGATGCCCAGGATGCCGGCGATGCGCACCCGACGCGGCGTGAACTCCCGGACCCGCACCTGGTTCCAGATCACCCAGACCAGCACCGCGATCCCGATGACCGCCGAGAACGTCCCGCTCATGATCTCCCGCCCCTCTCGTCGTTGGTGATCACAGCGTCGTCGGGACCCGGAGCGAGCACGTCGACCCGTGGGTGGAGACGGGGTGGAGAGTCGTGTCCACCGGGTGGGTGCGGGTCCAGACTCGACCCCGTGACCGCCACGACCACCGGACGCCGGGAACCGCCACCCCGCTCGGCCTTCACCACCGCCGGGGTGCCGCGCGGCGACCACGGCTCCCGCGCCCGACTCGGCGAGGGGCTGCGCCCCCTGATGTGGCTCGGGCTCGCCGCCGGCACCGTCTGGCCCCTCACGGCCGGTTCGCTCGTCGGCGCCGTGCTCGTGCTGAGCGGAGCCGCCTGCGCGGTCGCCGCCGCCCGGGACCCCCGGATCACCACCGAGGCCGCCGAGGGCGACCGCTGGCGCACGACGATGCTCGCGCTCTGCGGGCTGGCCGGCCTCGTCGCGACGGCCCTCGTCCCGGTCGGGGCGGCCTACGCGAGCCTGTTCGTCGCCGCCGGGCTCGTCGGGCGCATCGTCCTGGACCGCCGGCTCGTCTGGGGGTTCGCGGCCGTGTTCGGGGTCGCGCTGTCGATCGTGTTCGCGCTCGCGGTCGGCTCGCCCTGGGGGCTGTTCCTCGGGCTGGTCGTGCCCGTCGTCGCCTCGCAGACCCTCAACCGGGCGCGCCTGCACCGCGAGCACGCCCGCGTCGTCGCCCTGCTCGCCGAACGCGACGCCCTGCGGGAGGCCGAGCTCGCCGGCGCGGCCGCCCAGGAACGCGCCCGCATCGCGCGCGACCTGCACGACGTCCTCGCCCACAGCCTCTCCGGCCTCTCCCTGCACCTGCAGGCGATCCGCGCGGTCCTCGCGAAGCGGCTCGGGCCCGACGACGCCGTCGTCGCCTCGGTCGACACCGCCGCCGACCTCGCTCGCTCCGGGCTCGCCGAGGCCAAGCAGGCGGTGGCCACGCTGCGGGAGACCCCGGCCCCGACCACCGCCGACCTGTGGACCCTGGTCGACGGCCACGGCGCCGCCCTCGAACTGGCGGGCGACCTCGACCCGGTCGGCGACCGCCTCCGCGAGACGGTCTACGCCACGACCCGCGAGGCCCTCACCAACGCCGCCCGCCACGCTTCCGGCGCCCCGGTGACGGTCGCCGTGGAGGTCGGCGACGACCTCGTCCTCACCGTGACCAACCCGCGCCCCCTCCGGACGTCGGGACCCTCCGAGGGCGGTGGGAACGGGCTGGTCGGGCTACGCGAACGCGCGGCGCTCGTCGGGGGGACGCTGGCGGCCGGCCCCGACGACGACGGTGGCTGGCGGGTGACGCTGCGGGTCCCGCTCGCGCAGCGGGTGGCAGGGTGACCGCCGTGATCCGGATCGTGCTCGCCGACGACCAGGCCGTGGTGCGCGACGGTCTGGGGATGCTCCTCGGTGCGGCGGACGACCTCGAGGTCGTCGCGACCGCGAAGGACGGGACCGACGCCGTGGCCGCGGTCGTGGCGCAGCGGCCCGACGTCGCGCTGGTGGACCTGCGGATGCCCGGGCTCGACGGGGCGGAGGTCACCGCCGAGGTGGCCCGGCAGGCGGCGGAGGTGCGCGTGCTGATCCTGACGACCTACGCCGACGACGACGCCGTGCTCCCCGCCCTGCGCGCCGGCGCGGCCGGCTACCTGACCAAGGACACGACCGGCGAGGCGCTGTGCGCGGCGATCCGCACGGTGGCGGCGGGCGGGTCGGTGCTCGACGCCGCGGTGCAGGCGCGGCTGGTGGCGCTGGCCGGGACCCCCGCGACGACCCCGGCCCCGTCGATCCCCGACGGCCTCACCGCCCGCGAGGTGGACACGCTGCGCCTCGTCGCGCAGGGGCTGTCGAACCAGCAGGTCGCCTCCCAGCTCTACGTCAGCGAGGCGACGGTGAAGACGCACGTCAACCACCTGATCTCCAAGCTCGCCGTCGACGGCCGCCCGGCACTGGTCGCCTGGGCCTGGCGCAACGGCGTGACCTGACGTGGTGTTCTCCCGGACGTGACCGACCTGCGCGACGCCCTCGTCGCCGACCTCGACGCCGGGTTCGCCGACGTCGTGCGCACCTACCAGGGCGTCCTGCTCGGTACGGCGATGCGGCTGACCGGCCACCGGCCGGCCGCCGAGGACCTCGCCGCCGAGGCGTTCCTCCGCGCGTTCCGCGCGCTCCGCGACTACGACGCCGAGCGCATCGCCGCACTGGAGCTGCGCGGCTGGTTGGTCACCGTCCTGCTCAACGAGCACCGCAACACGGTGCGGACCGCGACCCGGCGCCCCGCGCTGTCCGGCGTGGCGGTGCCGGAGCGGGCGACGCCCGACCCCGGCCCGGCCGACCTCGCCACCCGGACCGACCCCGACCTGGCCGCCGCCCTCGCCCGGCTGCCGGCCGTCCAGCGCGAGGCGGTCGTCCTGCGCCACGTCGCCGACCTCGACGTCGCGGGCGTCGCCGCCGCCCTCGGCGTCGGCGAGGGCACCGCCCGCTCGCACGTCTCCCGCGGGCTCGCCCGCCTCCGCACCCTGCTCACCTCACCCGATCGGAGCGCCCCGTGAGCGACCCCCTGCTCGCCCGCCTCACCCCACCCGACGTCGGGACCGACCTCGCCGCCCGGGTCGTCGACACCTTCGCGACGACGACGGGCCCCCTCGGGGACGTCCTCGTCGCGCGGTCGTCGGAGGGCGTGACCTACGTGCGTCCGGTCGACGACGTCGACGGCTTCCGCGCCGAGTACTCACGCCGCCTCGGGCGCCCGCTCGTCCCCGACGACCGGCCGGTACCGGCCATCGACGCCCGGACCCGGGTCGACCTGCGGGGCTGCTCGTCGTTCGAGCGCGACGTGCTCGACGCGACCGCGTCGATCCCCGCCGGGCAGACGCGGCCCTACGGCTGGGTCGCCCGTGAGGTCGGGCGGCCGGCGGCCGTCCGCGCGGTCGGCACCGTGCTCGCCCGCAACCCGGTCCCCCTGATCGTCCCGTGCCACCGCGTGACGCGGTCCGACGGCTCGCTCGGCCGCTACATGCTCGGCGAGGCGGCGAAGGCCCGGCTGCTCGCCGCGGAGGGCGCGGACCTCGACCGGCTCGCCGCCTTCACGACGGCGGGCGTGGTGCTGATCGGCAGCGACACCACCGGCATCGCGTGCCTCCCGTCGTGCCATCACGCCCGGCGGATCACCGATGCCCACCGGATCACGTTCCGCTCGGCGGCGGCCGCCCGCGACGCGGGCTACCGGGGCTGCCGGGTGTGCCGTCCCGGCATGTGAGCACTTTCCGTGGCTGGAGCCACGGAAAGTGCTCACATGCCTACAACGTCTGGCCGCCGTCGACGGTCAAGGTCTGACCGGTGATCGCGCGGGAGGTCACCAGGCCGACCACCGCGGCGGCGACGTCCTCCACCGTCGTCTCCCGGCCCGTGATCGCCGCGCTCGCCAGCTCCCGGCCGCGCTCCTCCTGGCCCGCCCACCAGCGCGTGAGCACCAGGCCGGGCGCCACCTCGTTCACCCGGACCGGCGCGAGGGCGTTGGCCAGCGCCCGGGTGAGCCCGGAGAGCGCCGCCTTCGACACGACGTAGGGCACCGACGAGCCGCGCCCGGCCGCCGCGGCGATGCTCCCGACGTTGACCACGCACCCGTCCTCGGCCGCGCGCAGGTCCGCGGCGCACGCCTTCGCGCAGTGCCAGGCGGACAGGGTGTTGAGCCGGAAGAGGCGCTCGAAGACCTCGTCGGTGACCGCGTCGAGGTCCCCCATGGCGATGTGTTCGGTGCCGCCCGCGTTGTTGACCAGCACGGTCACCGGCCCGAGGGCCGCGCGCACCTCACCGGCGAGGGCGGTGACGGCGGCCTCGTCGGTCACGTCCGCGCGGAAGGCCTGCGCCGAGCCACCCGCCGTCGTGATGGCGTCGACGGTGGCCTGCGCGTCGTCGGCCGAGCGGCTGTACGCCACCGCCACCGGGTGCCCCAGCCGCGCGAGCGCCTCCGAGATCGCCCGCCCGATGCCCGTCCCGCCGCCGGTGACCAGTGCCGTCATCGGGCCCTCCCCGTCGCTCCGCTCGCCCCGACGGGAGGATCGTGGCGTGCCCGTGACGATCCGACCAGTCGGACCCGCCGACGTCCCGACCCTCGTGCGCTTCGTGCACGAGCTGGCCGCCTACGAGCGGGAGCCCGAGTCCTGCCTGCTCACCGCCGACCAGCTGCACGACGCCCTGTTCACCTCCGCCCCGGCCGTCTTCGGCACGGTGGCCGAGATCGACGGCGACCTGGCCGGTGCGGCGATCTGGTTCCGCACCTACAGCACCTGGACCGGCGTGCACGGCCTCCACCTGGAGGATCTCTACGTCGACCCCGCCCACCGTCGGCACGGGGTGGCCCGCGCGCTGCTGGCCGACCTCGCCCGCACCTGCGTCGACCGCGGGTGGGCGCGGCTCGAGTGGGCCGTCCTGGACTGGAACACCCCCGCGCTCGACTTCTACGCCACGCTCGCCTCGGAGCCGCTGCACGGATGGACCACGCACCGCGTCGACGGCGCGGCGCTCGCCGCGTTGGCGGAGCGCGCCGCGCCGCACTAGCCCGAGCGTCGGAACACCGCTCGGCGATCGCCCGGTTCGAGGCGTCCGGTCGTCGGCAACCCCTCGCGTCCCACCACCCACATGGGTTCGCGCGAGGAGATCGCGGGCACTGAGATCACGGCCGGGGAACTCCGGACGTCGCTCCAGCCGAGGGGCGAGGTGGTAGCCGGCGGAGGGAGTCCGAGGTGGACGGGACCGTACTCACGATCGTGATCGTCGCAGCCGTGGTGATCGTGCTCGGGATCGTGCTGATCCTGGTCGCCCGGTACCGCGCGAGGGCCACCACCGCCTCGCTGCGCAGCCGCTTCGGTGAGGAGTACGACCGGGTGGTCGCCGAGTACGGCAAGCGCGACGGCGAGCGGGAGCTGCGCGCCCGGCTCAAGCGGCGCCAGGAGCTCGAGCTGCGCGACCTCGGCGCCGACGAGCGCGACCGCTACGCCCGCGCGTGGGAGTCGGCCCAGGCCACCTTCGTCGAGAACCCGCCGACCGGGCTGCGCGACGCCGACCTGCTCGTCCAGCAGGTGATGCGCGACCGCGGCTACCCCTCCGAGCGCTTCGAGGAGCGCGAGAAGCTCGTGTCGGTCGACTACCCCGACCTGGTGGAGCACTTCCGGTCCGCGCACGCCGTCGCCGTGGCCGACGAGCAGACCGACCAGTCCCTCGAGGACCGCCGCCAGGCGATGGTCGACCACCGGTACCTCTTCGACGCGCTGCTCGGCGGCGGTGACGCGCAGCGGACGCGCAGACTGTGACCGTGACCCGGCCCTACACCTCCGCCTTCGACGGCTCCGACGATCCCCGCGGGCCCGCCGACCCGGTGGTGCTCGGCGACCGCTACGAGCTCGTCGAGCTGCTCGG
This sequence comes from Actinomycetospora sp. CA-084318, assembly GCF_050955885.1. Lineage (NCBI taxonomy): Bacteria > Bacillati > Actinomycetota > Actinomycetes > Pseudonocardiales > Pseudonocardiaceae > Actinomycetospora > Actinomycetospora sp. CA-084318. The sequence goes on along the minus strand of NZ_CP192098.1, from coordinate 3,459,112 downwards.
GCGCGGCGGGATGGCCGAGGTGCACCGGGCCCACGACCGGGACCTCGGTCGCGTGGTCGCGGTCAAACTGCTCCCCGAGGACCGGCGCGGGGACGACACCGACGCCCGCCGCCTGCGTGACGAGGCGCGGGCCGCGGCGGTGCTCAGCCACCCGCACGTGATCGCCGTGCACGACGTCGGGAGCTCCCCGCACGGCGTGTACGTCGTCATGGAGATGATCACCGGTCGGACCTGGGGCGACACCGTCCGGGAGCTGGGCCGCCCGGGCCTCGTCGAGACCGCCCGGGTCGGAGCCGCCGTCGCCTCGGCGCTCGCGCACGCCCACGAGCACGGCATCGTGCACCGCGACGTCAACCCGAACAACGTCATGCTGCTGCCCGACGGGACGCCGAAGCTCATGGACTTCGGCATCGCGAAGACCGAGGACGTGCCGGGCCTGACCGAGACCGGCAAGGTCGTCGGCACCGTCGCCTACATGTCGCCCGAGCAGGTCCGCGGCGAGCGGCTCGACGGGCGTTCCGACGTCTACTCCTTGGGCTGCTCGCTCTACGAGGTGCTCACCGGTCAGCCCCCGTTCCGCGGGGTGGGCGCGGCCGAGGTGGCCGCCCAGCGGCTGCGCCAGCCCCCGACACCGCTGCGCCAGGTCACCCCGACGATCCCGGTCGGGCTCGAGGACGTGGTGCTGCGGGCGATGTCGCTCGACGCGCGCGACCGGCCCGACGCCGCGACGTTGGGCCGCTCGCTGCACGACCTCGCCGAGCGCTACGCCGCCCCGCCGCCGCAGGAGGCGACCACCGAGGTCATCGATGCCGAGCCCGGACCCGGCACCGACCGCTCCCGAACGGCCGACCGGTCCGTCGAGGCCGACGACACCGCCCCGTCGTTCGACCCGCCCCCGCGCGGGTCCGGGATCCGGACGGCTGGAGTGGCCCTCGTCGTCGTGGGGGTCCTCGCCCTGATCGCCGTCGTCGTGCTGCTGACGCTGCGCTGAGCGCTACCCGGCCCGGAGTCGACGGCCCGCGGGAACGGCGACCCCCAGGAGCATGACGACCCCGGCGAGGAACCCGGAGACGAAGTGGGCGACCGGCGCGGACTCCGGGCCGCCGAGGATCCCGACGACCCCGCCCGCGACGGCGAGCACCACCATGACCGCGCCGAGGACGCGGAAGGGCCCGGCCCCCTCCGGCCACCACCGCGCGAACGCGAGGAAGTGCAGCCCGACGACGAGCACGATCCACGGGACGTTCAGCTGCGGGGCGACCCGCCCGAGGACCGCGAGCCCACCGAAGAGCGCGACGACCTCGACGCCGACGACGACCCGGTAGGACCGGGTCATCTCGAACGTGCCCGCCGAGCCGGTCGCGCGGCGGCCGCGGAGGTAGGCGAGGACCACGAGGACCACGGCCACGACGGCGAGCACCACCGCCACGAGGTGTGCGACGGTGCCGAGCAACCCGCCGTTGAGCACGACGAACAGGGCTCCGAAGAACACACCGATCAGCTGCCCGACCCCGAACTCCCCCGCCATCAGCTCACCGTAACGAGATCTCCCGGGCGAACACGACGGTGTTGTCGCGATAGCTGCGCGCGGCCGCGTCGAAGGACCCGCTGCACGTGATGAGGCGCAGCTCCGGGCCGGCGGTGCCGGAGTAGACGTCGGCGGTGGGGAACGCGTCCTTCGGGAACGAGCGCGTCGCGTAGACGACGAAGGTGATCACCCGCCCGTCCGCGCGGGTCACCGCGATCGGGTCGCCCGGCGCGAGCGCCCCGAGCCGGAAGAACACCGAGGGGCCGTTCTCCACCGAGTCGATGTGCCCGATGATCACCGACGGCCCCTGCTGCCCCGGGGTCACCGAGTACCGGTACCAGGCCGCGAGGTCGTAGAGCGGGCCCTTGGCGGGGACCTCCATCGTGCGGTCGGGGTTGAGTCCCACCGAGGTCACCGCCGAGTCGACCCCGATCTTCCCGACGACGATGCGCGCCGGTGGGGACGGCGGGGGCCCGGTCGGGACGGGGGTCGCCGGCGCGGTCGTCGCCGGCGGGGCCGGGAGCGCGCCCGCGTCCTGCTCGACCGGCGCCTGCTGCTGCGTCGTCACCGCGAGGACGATCGCGACGATCCCGACGACGGCGAGCAGCGCCGCCACCACGAGCAGCACCACCCGCCGTCGGGAACGGGTGGAGGGTGCCGACGCCGGGGCGTCGGCACCGTCCGGTCCGGTCGTCAGACCTCAGTCCTCGGTACGACGACGGGTCGCGGCCACCGCGACACCGCCGGCCGCGAGCAGCGCGAGGCCGCCCAGGCCGAACAGCTCGGGGTGCTCGACGCCGCTGGTGCTGCCGCCGCCGGTCTGCACGCCGCCGGACGGGGTCTGGCTCGGCGCGCCGCCGGTGCCGTTCGAGCCGTTCGAGCCGGTCCCGTTCGAGCCCGAGCCGTCCGAGGTCCCGCCGGTACCGGCCGCACCGCCCTGGCCGCCGGACTCGGCGTTGGCGCCGGCCTCGCCGTTCGACCCGTTACCGGTCCCGCCCTGGCCCGTGCCGCCCTGGCCGGTACCACCCTGGCCGGCACCGCCCTCGGCGCCGGGCTGCCCGGCCGCGCCACCTGCGGCGCCCCCCGCGGCCCCGCCGGCAGCGCCGCCCTCGGCCCCCGGCTGACCCGGAGCGCCCGGCTGGCCGGGCTGTCCCGGGGCTCCGGGCTGACCCGGCTGGCCGCCCTGCCCGGGCACGCCCGGGATGTTCGGCAGGTTCGACGGCACCGCGGTCGGCACGCCCGACGGCAGGTTCGGCACCTGCGGGGCCTGCCCACCGCCGGAGCACGCCCCCAGCGTGCCGATCGACAGTGCCGCAGCGGCCACCGTGTAGCCGACGCGACGTCGCATCGTGCGCGTCATCTCTCCTCCTCGATCTCGGTCAGATCACGATCGAGGGTTTTCATACCCGCTTCACAGCAAGTCACCCGGTCCGCGACACGAACACCCGCGGAAGTGATCAACGCGCGCGGTCAGCGGTCGTCGCGCTCCCCCGCCTCGACCGCGACGTCGAGGACGTTCTCCGCGGGCGGCAGCGGGCACGTGGCGTACGCGGTGAGCGCGCACGGCAGGTTGACGGTGCGGTTGAAGTCCAGCGTCAGCGACCCGTCGTCGGCCGGGTCGGCGGTGCGCAGGATGCGGCCGCCCCCGTAGGTCGACACCCCGCTCGTGGCGTCGCGAAAGTGCAGGGACAGCCCCTCCCCCTTGCCGGCGAGCGCGATCAGCTGCTGCTCGGTGCCCTCGAGGGTGAACGTCACGGTGCCCACGGCGGTCGGGAAGTGCTGCAGGCCGTCGACCACGGCGCCGACCGTGATCCGCTGCGGTTTTGGGTAGGCCTCGTAGCGTCCGGTGACCACCCAGCGTGCGTCCACCGGGAACGCCGGGACGCCGGTGAACGCCTGACGGGTCGGGGCCTGCGGGTCGCGCACGCGCAACGCGTAGGAGTCGGTGCGCCGGGCCAGCTCGACGACCCGCTCGCCGACCGTCACGAGCACCCCGGGGGCGCCGTCGACCGGCCGGACCGTGGCCGTGCCGTCGACGGTCGTCCCGTCCACCGCGACACCGTCGGAGGCCGCCGCGGTGATCTCCACCGTGCCGTCGCCGGCCGCGCGCCACGTGCCGGGCAGGTCGGCGACCGGGCGGGCCGTGTCGTCGAGCCACTCCAGCGCGGTCAGCGACAGCCATCCGTGGGGCTCGCGCAGCGTGGCCTCGCGCTCGTCGTGCCAGCGCTGCCAGTCCGTGGTCAGGTCCTCCGCGACACTCGTCATACCGGTGCCAACCCCCGTGCCCGGCCCACGATTCCGCGCAGTCCCACCCACGGCACGGGCCGGCGGCCCGCTCGGAGCTCCGGGCGGGCCGCCGGCCCGTGGGTGCCGTGCCCGGGTGGCTAGACCTCGGTGACGCTCGCGCCGTCCGCGGCCTTCTGCACCGACTCGCAGCCCTTCCTGGCCGCGGCCTTGGTCTCGTAGGCCTCGCCGCTCGCGACGATCTGTCCGTTGCTGGCCTTGAGTCGGAACCGGAACTTGCCCGACTTGTCCTCGTAGACCTCGAACTTGCCCGCCATGACGGCCTCCCCGTGTCAGGCTTGGGTGTGAACCTGCTGGTCAGGGCGGAGGCTAGCGCCACCCGACGTCGGACGGGAACTCCGGCGCAGCGCGGCGCGTCGCGCTATTTGCTGACGCTCACTAAGGTCCGCGGGCATGGTCGAACCGTCGACGGCGTCCTCGCCGCAGGATTCCCTCGCCCGCGAGGAGGAGGGCTACCAGAAGGCGCTCAAGCCCCGACAGGTCCAGATGATCGCGATCGGGGGCGCGATCGGCACGGGCCTGTTCCTCGGCGCCGGCGGCCGCCTCGCCAGCGCCGGTCCGGCGCTGTTCCTCGTCTACGCGTTCTGCGGCGCCTTCGTCTTCCTGATCCTGCGGGCGCTCGGCGAACTGGTCCTGCACCGCCCGTCGTCGGGATCGTTCGTCTCCTACGCCCGCGAGTTCTACGGCGAGAAGGCGGCCTACGCCGCGGGCTGGCTGTATTTCCTGAACTGGGCGATGACCTCGATCGTCGACACCACCGCGATCGCGACCTACATGCACTACTGGACGGTCTTCCAGGTGGTGCCGCAGTGGACGATCGCCCTGATCGCGCTGCTGATCGTCCTGACGATGAACCTGATCTCGGTGAAGCTCTTCGGTGAGATCGAGTTCTGGGCGGCGCTGATCAAGGTCGCGGCACTGGTGCTGTTCATCGTGATCGGCGCGGTGTTCCTCGTCGGGCGCTTCGAGGTGGAGGGCCGCCCGACCGGGTTCGGCATGATCGCCGACTCCGGCGGCTTCCTGCCCACCGGCGTGCTGCCGCTCGTCGTCGTGGTCAGCGGCGTGGTGTTCGCCTACGCCGCCGTCGAGCTCGTCGGGACCGCGGCCGGGGAGACCGAGAACCCGGAGAAGGTGATGCCGCGGGCGATCAACTCGGTGATCCTGCGGATCGCCGTGTTCTACGTCGGGTCGCTGGTGCTGCTCGCCCTGCTGCTGCCCTACACGCTGTACTCGAAGACCGAGAGCCCGTTCGTCACGTTCTTCTCCCACATCGGGTTCGCGGGCTCCGGCTCGATCATGAACCTCGTCGTGCTCACCGCGGCCCTCTCCAGCCTCAACGCCGGGCTCTACTCGACCGGCCGGATCCTGCGGTCGATGGCGATGAACGGCAGCGCGCCGCGCTTCACGGGCCGGATGAACGGCAACGGCGTCCCGTGGGGCGGGATCGTCCTGACCTCGTGCATCACGCTGCTCGGCGTCGTGCTCAACGCGTTCCAGCCGGGCGAGGCCTTCGAGATCGTCCTCAACGTCGCGTCGCTCGGGATCATCGCGTCCTGGGGCACGATCGTGCTCTGCCAGCTGCGGCTGTACTCGTGGTGGAAGCAGGGCCGGGTCGAGCGGCCGGCGTTCCGGCTGCCGGGCGCGCCGGTCACCGGCTGGCTCACGCTGGCCTTCCTCGTCGCCGTGCTCGTGCTGACCGGCTTCGACTACCCCATCGGCACCTGGACCGTCGCGAGCCTCGTCGTGATCGTCCCGGCCCTCGTCGTCGGCTGGTTCCTGTGCCGCGACCGCATCCGCGCCGCCGCCCTGGAGCGCAACGCGATCACCGGGCGGTACCCGGTGGTGGCCGAGCGGCCGCCCCGGGAGGACGAGGACTAGAGCGCCGTGCGCACCGCGTAGAGCTCCGGGAAGAACGTCAGCTCGAGTGCCCGCCGCAGGAAGCCCGCGCCGCTCGAGCCACCGGTCCCCCGGCGGAACCCGATGGTGCGCTCCACGGTCTTGAGGTGGCGGAACCGCCAGAACTGCATGTTCTCCTCGATGTCGACGAGCTCCTCGCACGTCTCGTAGAGGTCCCAGAAGCGGTCCGGGTCGGCGTAGATGCCGCGGAACACCTCGACGAGGCCCTCGTTCTCGACGTGCGCCCGCGTCACGTCCCGGTCCAGCAGCTCGGGCGGGACGGGGTGGCCGCGGCGGGCGAGCAGGCGCAGGAACTCGTCGTAGAGGCTCGGCCGCTCCAGGGCCTCGGTGAGCACCCGCTGCGCGGTCGGGTCGTCGGCGAAGAGATCGAGCATGGCGGCGTTCTTGTTGCCGAGCAGGAACTCGACCGCGCGGTACTGGTAGCTCTGGAATCCCGACGACGTGCCGAGGAAGCCCCGGAACTCGTGGTACTCGCTCGGGGTGAGCGTGGCGAGCACCGACCACTGCTCGATGAGCTGGCGCTGCACGTGCTTGACCCGCGCGAGCCGCTTGAGCGCGAGCGAGAGCTCGTCGCGGGCGAGGTCGTCGCACGCGGTCAGCAGCTCGTGCAGCGCCAGCTTCAGCCACAGCTCCGAGGTCTGGTGCTGGATCACGAACAGCATCTCGTCGTGGTGGTCGCTGCGCGGGTGCTGGGCCGTGAGCAGCTCGTCGAGGTGCAGGTAGCGCCCGTACGACAGGTTCTCGGTGAAGTCCCGGACGATCTCCTGCTCGAGGTCGCGGGTGTTGTCCCGCCGATCCTGCGTCGTCATCGCTCGATCTCCTCCCCGCAGCGCGGACACGTTCCCGACGACCGGTCCTCCGGGTCGGGCATGGCCCCGCACGCGGGGCAGAGCAGGTGGGCCCAGCAGACGGGATCGCCACCGGAGTCGTCGGACATGGTGCCCAGGGTGCACCAGCAGCGGTCGTCGGGAAGGCTCGCCGGTGTGCGCCTGGAGACGCTGCTCCCGCTCGGCAAGGTCGACCCGGGCCTGCGCGCCCCGGAGACCCCGCTCGATCTGCACGCGGTCGCGGGGACCGCCCGGTTCCTGGAGGAGATCGGCTACGGCGGGATCGCCGTCGAGGAGACGAAGGACGACCCGTTCGTCGTCCTCGCCCTCGCCGCCGCGGCGACGTCGCGGCTGCGCACCACCACCGCCGTCTCGATCGCCTTCCCGCGCAGCCCGACGGTGATGGCGCTGCAGGCGTGGACCCAGCAGAAGCTGTCCGGCGGGCGGTTCACCCTCGGGCTCGGGACGCAGGTCCGCGGGCACATCCGGCGGCGGTACGGGATGGAGTGGCACCCGCCGGCGCCGTGGATGCGGGAGTACGTGCAGGCGGTGCGGGCCGTGTGGGACACCTGGCAGCACGGGACCCCGCTCGACTTCTCGGGCGAGCACTACCGGCTCGACCTCATGGTCCCGCTGTTCGACGCCGGGCCGATCGAGCACCCCGACATCCCCGTGCACCTCGCCGCGGTCAACCCGTACATGTGCGCCGTGGCCGGGGAGGTCGCCGACGGCATCCGACCGCACCCGGTGTGCACCCCGAGCTACATCGCCGAGGTGATGCTGCCGGCAGTCCGCCGCGGCGCCGCGCGCTCGGGTCGCCCGCTGGACGACTTCCGGGTGTGCATGAAGCCCCTGGTCGCCTCCGCGCGGACGGACGAGGAGCTGGCGCGCAAGGTCGAGGACGCGCGGGCCCGCATCGCGTTCTACGCCTCGACGCCGGGCTATCGCGCCGCCTTCGACCACCTCGGGCTCTCCGACCTCGCCACCGAGGCGAAGGAGCTCTCGAAGGCGCAGCGCTGGGAGGCGCTCCCGGGCATGATCGACGACGAGACGCTGGACCGGTTCGTCGTGATCGGACGGCACGACGAGATCGGCCGGCGGCTGCTGGACCGGTACGCCGCCGTGGTCACGGACGTCGAGTTCTCGATCGCGGTGGCCGACGACGCGGACCGCGGGACGCTGCGCTCGCTGGCCGCCGAGGTGCAGGGTGCGGACGACGGCGCGGCGCGCGCGGAGATTCTCGGAGACGGAGCGCAGCGGAGCTCGACCGCTGCGGAGGGAGAGGGGACTGCTGGTGTCCGATGAGGTGCGGGTCGAGACGGCCGACGGGATCACCGTCATCACGCTCGACCGTCCGAAGGCGCTCAACGCGATCAACTCGGTCGTCGCCACGGCGCTCGGGCGGGCGCTGCGGGCGGCGGACGACGACGACGCGGTGCGCGCGATCGTCGTGACCGGCACCGGTCGCGCCTTCAGCGCGGGTGCCGACCTCAAGGCCGTCGCCCAGGGCGACACGCTCTCCGACGCCGACCACCCGGAGTGGGGCTTCGGCGGCTTCGCCCGGCAGGCCGTCGCGACGCCGATGATCGCCGCGGTCAACGGCCTCGCCTTCGGTGGTGGCTGCGAGCTCATGCTGTCCTGCGACCTCGCGATCGTCGACGAGAACGCCCAGCTCGGTCTCCCGGAGGTCACCCGGGGCCTGGTCGCCGCCGCGGGCGGCCTGATCCGGCTCCCGCAGCGCATCCCGCGGGCGGTCGCGCTGGAGATCGCGATGACCGGCGCGCCGATCAGTGCGGCCCGGGCGTACGAGCTCGGCCTCGCCAACCGCGTCGCGCCGGCCGGGACGGCGCTGGAGGCTGCGCGGGCGATGGCGGCGACGATCGCCGCGAACGCGCCGGTCGCGGTCCGCGAGTCGAAGGGCCTGATGATCGCGGCGGCCCACCTGGACGAACTCGGCGACGAGGCGTGGGACGCCAACTCCGAGGTCCGGAAGCGCATCTTCGCGAGCGAGGACGCGAAGGAGGGGCCTCGGGCGTTCGCCGAGAAGCGCGCCCCGCAGTGGACCGGCCGCTGAGTAGTCTCCCGCTCCCAGGGAGCCCGTCGGCCGACGACGCTCGGCGCCGTGACCGCTCTGCTCGGACTGTCCTTCGTCGCGCTCGTCGTGCTCGGTGGTGCGGCCAGTCTGTCCGCATCGCTCGCGTTCGCGATGGCGAGCGCGGACCCCTCGGGCGGGCCGCTCCTGCGTCTCCTGATCTTCCCGGCGATCGTCAGCTGGTGGATCTGGTTGGTCCTCGGGATCCGTCAGGCGTACCGGGCGTTCGCGACGACGGGGTGGGACGCGCTGGGTGCCGGGGCCCTCGGCTGGGGCATCTTCGTCGGCGGTGGGGCTGCGACGGTCGCCGTCTTCTTCGGCCTGGCGAGGATGGAGGCTGCCCTGGCGCGGCGCCGCTCGTCCCGCGGGTGACCCGTCGCTCCCGTTCCGACGTCGCGATGATCGTCGGGCGCGGCTAGCGTCGCCGTCCGTGGCGTCGGACCTGCCGTCGTTCGCCGCGTCGCGGTCGCTCGCCGAGACGTTGCTGGCGGACCACCTCCCCGAGCGGTGGCGACACACCCAGGCCCGCGCCCGCGAGGCCGTCCGACTCGCGGGTCTGACCGGGGTCGACCGGGACGCCCTGCTCCACGCCGCGGTCCTGCTCGACGTCGGCCGCTCCCCCGTCGCGGTGCGCACGGGGTTCCCGCCGCTCGACGCGGCCCGCTTCCTGCGGGTCCGGGGCTACCCGGTGCGGCTGCTGGGTCTCGTCGCGCACCAGTTGGCCGCCGAGGTCGAGGCGGAGCAGGTCGGGGTGGACCTGAGCGGCTACGAGCGGGAGGAGTCGGCCACCGTGGACACCCTGTGGTGGTGCGCTCTGGTCGCCGACCTCGCTGCGGCGCCCCTCGCCCTCCCCGACGGGCGCGCGGACACCGACGGGCGCCGGCGGGACGCGACGCGAGGTGCGGTGGCGCGGACCCGCGCACGCCTCGACGCGGCGGGGCTGTCCGTCGTGCCGTGAGGCCGGGCGTGATCTCACCGCTCTCCGACCGACATCGGCCCGTCATCGCAGCGGCGAAGGCTGCTCACCCGTGAGCGCCCCGCCCGAGCCCGTCGACCTCGTGGTCACCGACACCACCACCGCCGAGTGGCAGGACTTCCCGGTGCCGGCGATCGGTGCCGTGCTCGAACACGTCCCGCTCGTCGACGACCCCGAGACCGGCATGATGATGGTCAAGATGGTCTACCGGGCCGGCTTCGTGAACCCGTGGCACACGCACCCCTGCGGGCACGGGATCTACGTGCTCTCGGGGACCTTGCGGACCCACCAGGGCACCTACGGACCGGGCAGCTTCGTCTGGTTCCCCGAGGGCGGATCGATGGAGCACGGTGCCACCGACGACGGCGACTGCACGTTCCTGTTCGTCACGAACAAGCCGTTCGACATCCACCATCTCCACCCGAGCGCCTGAGCCCTCACACCCGCCGCCAGGGGCGGTTGTGTCTGGGTTGTCGGGTGGGGTCGAGCCACGTCGGTGGGGTGAACCAGGGCAGGTGGTCGAGCATGTGGACCTGCCAGCCGCCGTGGTGGACGAGGTCGTGGTGATACCGACACAGGCAGACGAGGTTGTCGGGTTCGGTGTGGTGCCTCGGCCGGGCGCACCTCGACCTGCCCGCCGCGACGGTCGCCGAGTTCGCCCCGGGCGGCGCCGTCGTCGACGTCGTCGACCCCACGACCTGTCGGCTGACGATGGGCGCCTGGTCCTGGATCGGGCTCGCCGGGCTCTACCTCACCTTCGGCGCACGGCTGTCCCACGTCGAGCCGGCCGCCCTGCGCGAGGCGTTCGTCGAGGCGCGGGGCCTCACTCCATGACGGCCGGACCCGCGGACGAGGCCGGCGCCGGCCCGGAGCGCAGCCGGAAGGCGAGCAGGACCCCGACCGCGGTGAGGACCGCCGTCACCATCATGAGGTCGTCGATCGCGGTGACGAAGGCGTGCGCCTGCACCTGGGAGTAGCTCAGGTACTGCTCGAGCATCGGCGTGTGCGGCGCCATGTGCATCGCCGCGCCGGTGTCACTGCCCTCCTGCGCCTGCTGCGACGACAGCAGTGCCGTGAGCGCCGCGAGCCCCATCGCCGAGGTGGTCCGCTGCGTGACGTTGTTGAACGCGCTCGCGCCGGAGACGCGGTCGGGCGGGACCGCGGAGATGCCCCCGGTCATGATCGGCATCATCGCGAGGCCCATCCCGACGGCCCGGAACACGAGGATCCACCGCAGCTCGCTCCACGACGTGTCGATCGACAGGTCGCGCAGCATCCACGTCCCGACGGCCAGGATCGTCAGGCCGATCACGGCCGGCCACCGCGGTCCGATCCTGTCGTACAGCCGCCCCGCCACCGGCATGAGCAGCCCCATCACGAGCGCCTGCGGCAACAGCAGCAGCCCCGTGTCGAACGCCCCGAGCCCCTGGCTCTGCTGCAGGAAGAGCGGGATGAAGAACAGCACCCCGAACAGGCCCACCGACAGCACGGCGATGAGCAGCAACGAGTTGGTGAACGGCCAGTACGAGAACACGCGCACGTCCAGCAGCGGCTGGTCGACCTCCAGCTCGATCACCACGAACAGCGCGAGCGAGAGCAGCCCGACCGTCAGCAGGATGAGCACCGGGTACGACGTCCAGCCCCACGACTGTCCCTCGGACAGCGCCAGCAGCAACGAGAACAGACCCACGGCGATCGTCAGGAAGCCCAGGACGTCGAAGCGCTTGCCGCGCGCGCCCCTGCCCATCGGCAGCCACACGACGGCCGCGATCGCGCCGACGATGCCGATCGGGACGTTGATGAAGAAGATGAGCCGCCAGTCCACGTACTCGACGAGGTAGCCGCCGAGGGTCGGCCCGACGGCCGGCGCGAACACGATCCCCAGCCCGTACATGCCCATCGCCGCGCCGATCCGTTCGCGCGGCACGATCTGGTAGACCATCGACAGCGCGACGACCGGGATGATGCCGCCCGGGATCGCCTGCAGGATGCGGAACGCGATCATCGAGTTGATGTCCCACGCGAGCCCGCACAGCGCGGAGCCCAGCCCGAACCCGACGAGCGAGAGCACGTAGGCCCGCCCGAGGCCCAGCCGCTCCCCCAGCCACGCGCTCACCGGCACGATCACGCCGAGCGCGAGCGAGTAGGCCGTCGACACCCACTGGATCTCGTCGGTGGTGACCCCGAAGTCCTTCTGCATCGACGGGATCGCGACGTTGACGATGCTGACGTCGAGCACCGACATGAACATGCCGGTGACGAGCACGAGCAGCGCCACGATCCACGGCGTGCCCGTTCCCGACGACGCACCCTGCCGCACCGGCGCAGGCGCCTGCAGCTCCGTCGGCGCCGCCGGGGTGGTCTCGACGGCGGGTGCGTCCGCGGTCGTCGTCATGCGCGGATTCTGCCACCCGCGACGGCCCGGAAACACCTCACTGCGGCCTATCCGTGCAGGTCAGCACCCTGATCGTCCTGTTCGTCCGGTCCCGGACGCCGTAAGGCCGTCCACCGCCAGGTCGAGCAACCGGTCCGCCTGGGCGCCCTCGGGCACGCGCCAGACGGAGCTCATGAGCATCAGCACGTCGTCGGGATCGAGTCCCGGGCGGATGCTGCCGTCCGCCTCGCCCGCGGCGAGCAGGGCACCGATCGCCCCGATCACCGGCCCGTAGGACTCGGCGTTCGCGGCCTCGTGGCCCGCCGTCGTCAGCGCGTCGCCGAGGCCCAGCTTGATCCTGATCAACCCGGCGAGCTGTGCGAACCACGCCCGCAACGCGACCAGCGGCGGCCCGGTCGCCAGGAGCTCGGGGATGCGGTCGACGAGGCGCTGCACCTCGGCGCGGTGGACCGCGAGGACGAGCGCCTCCCGGTTCGGGAAGTGCCGGTACAACGTGCCGGCGCCGACCCCGGCCAGCTTGGCCACCGCGTTCAGCGACGTCGACCCGTCGCGCGCGAGGGCCTCCGCGGCCACCTCCAGGATGCGCGCCCGGTTCTGGCGCGCGTCGGCCCGCTCGACCATGCCCCTCCTCGACGAAACGGAGAGTTCTCCGGTAGCGTCGGCAGCGATGCGGAGAACTCTCCGTATCCGACCACGATGCCGGAGGATCGGCAATGCGCTACATCAAGCTCGGCTCGACCGGACTGGACGTCTCCCCCGTGGCGATCGGCGCCATGACCTACGGGGAGCCCGGCCGGGGCCACCCCGTCTGGTCGCTCGACGAGCAGGACGCGCGCCCGTTGATCGAGCACGCGCTCGAGGTCGGCATCAACCTCTTCGACACCGCGAACATGTACTCGAACGGCTCCAGCGAGGAGATCCTCGGGCGCGTGCTGCGGGACGTCGCCGACCGGGACGCCGTGGTGATCGCGACGAAGCTGCGCCACCCGATGCGCACCGGCCCGAACGCGGGCGGGCTCTCCCGCAAGGCGATCATGACCGAGGTCGAGCACAGCCTGACCCGCCTCGGCACCGATCACATCGACCTCTACCAGGTGCACCGCAACGACCACGGCACCCCGCTGGAGGAGACGCTCGAGGCCCTCGACGCCCTCGTCCGGTCGGGCAAGGTCCGCTACCTGGGCGCGTCGTCGATGCACGCCTGGGAGTTCGCGAAGGCGCTGCACCTGCAGGCCCGGCACGGGTGGGCGCGGTTCGTCTCGATGCAGGACCACTACAACCTGCTCGCCCGCGAGGAGGAGCGCGAGATGATCCCGCTCTGTCTCGACGAGGGCGTCGGCACGATCGTCTGGAGCCCGCTCGCCCGCGGCCGGCTCGCCCGGCCGTGGGACGACGCCCGGGCCACCGCCCGGGCCGAGACCGACGGCGACTTCGCCGACCTGCTCTACCCGCCGTCGACGCAGGCGGCGGACCGCGCGATCGTGGACGCCGTCGGGACGATCGCGGAGGCCCGCGGCGTCTCGCGCGCGCAGATCGCGCTGGCCTGGCTGCACCGGCAGCCCGTGGTCACGGCCCCGCTGGTCGGGGCGGGCAGCATCGCCCAGATCGACGACGCCGTCGCCTCGCTCGACGTCGAGCTCACCGACGACGAGGTGCGCGCGCTCGAGGCGCCCTACACCCCGCGGCACGACTTCCAGGGCATCTCCGACGAGCGCGAGATGGCCGCGATCCGGGCGCGGGTCCCCGGGATGGCGCTGACCTGAGTCAGGTCCCGACGATCATCGGGGCGGGGTCGTCCGGCAGCGCGAGGGTGCGGCGCGGGGACGGCCGGTGGCCGAGGAAGTCGGGCCGGTTCGCGTGGCCGAACAGGAGCGGCAGCAGCTCGGCGGCCGTGATCCGCCCGTACCAGCCGTCCGCGGCCGGCCGTTCCCCGAAGGCCGTCACGGGGTCGGGTCGGACGGTCGGGCCGGCGACGACGAGCGGGGTCGGGTCGCCGGTGTGCAGCACGCCGCCGGTCGACGGCGTCGCGTGGTCGCCGGTCACGGCCACCACCGCGTGGTCGGCGAGCTCCAGCAGCCCGGCGAGCCCGGGGTCGGCCGCCTCCAGCACCTCGAGCTTCGCCCGCGGCCGCTTCGTGTGCCCGGCCTCGTCGGTGGCCTTCGTGTGGACGTGGACGAACCGCGCTCCGGCGTCGACCAGCTCGCCGGCGGCGTCCAGCCGGGCCGCGAGGTCGTCCCCGACGTCGGGTACGGGAACCAGGTGCCGCGCGTCCATCCCGAGCAGGGCGGCGATCCCGCGGTACAGGCCGGTGGACGTGACGGCCGCCCCGGCGACGCCGGTGACCTCGGTGAAGGACGGCAGCGAGTCCCGGCGACCGGACCACTTCGTCGTCAGGACGTCGAGGGGCGGGCGCCCCCAGCGCCGTCGGTTCACCGGGTGCCCGACCAGCGTCCGCCGGGCCTCGTGCAGGAACGCCGTCAACGTCTCCGCCGTGTCGGACGCCGACGGCACGCACGGCTGCACGGCGAGCCAGGGGTGCCGGTCCTCGAAGAAGGGGTCGGAGTCCGTCACCGCCCCGTCGTCGTGACCGGGCAGGACGAGCAGCGCCTCCCCGCGCCGCCCGAGCGGCCGCATCTCGACCCCGTGCTCGGCCGCCACCGGGGCCAGGGCGTCGAACAGCGCGGCTGCGTCGGCGGCGTCGTCGGGAGCGCACCGTCCCGTGATCCAGACCCGGCCGTCCTCGACGCGCGAGGCGCGCAGCGCGGCGTGGGTGACCGCGACCCCCGTCGGGACGTCGATCCCCGCGCCGAGCGCCTCCAGCACCGCCCGGCCGGGGAACGGGACGTCGCCGAACCCGAACATCGCCCAGTGCGCGAGCTCCGAGGCCGGCGCGCGACCCCAGCCGAACGGCAGGTGCCACCCGGAGCAGCCGCGGGCGGCGAGCGCGTCGAGGACCGGGATGTGGGCGGCCTCCGCCGGGGTCCGGTGGTCGAGCTCCGGAATCGGGCGGTCGCCGAGCCCGTCGAGGACCACGAGCACCGCCGGCAGGCGGTCGTCGACGAGTCGCGGCTGGGTCTCGCCGTGGGCGATCAGAGCAGGCTCCGCAGCACCGGCACGGTCGCCGCGGGCACCAGCGGCTCCCAGGACCCGTCGTCGAACGCCGCGCGGATGTCGGTCGCGTCGAGCTTCGCGTCGGGGTCGCCGACGAGCACCGTCACGGCGTAGCCGCCCGCCCGCAGCTGCGCGGCCTTCTCCACCTCCCAGTCCGAGTACGCCCGCACGTACTGCTGCGCGTCCAGCGGCACGTACTCGCCCCAGACCTCGGGCCGGGTGAGGTCGAACGGCACCACGGTCGCCGTCAGGCCCGCCCCCGCGAGCGCGGCGGTCAGCAGCCGGACCCGCTGGTGGAAGGTGAACGGGTTCGCCGCGTCGGTGTGCCGGTGCTGCGAGGTGGCTTCCCGACGACGCGCCCCGCGGTCCGGGTTCGTCACGGCCACCACGAGCTCGTCGTGGTGGGCGAGCGCGTGGGCGAACAGCTCGAGGTGCTGGGCGTGCACCGGCTGGAAGCGACCCGTGACGGCGGCGAGGGTCACCGCAGCAGGCCCCGGGCGATGGCGTTGCGCTGGATCTCGTCGGTCCCCGCCGGGATCTTGAGGTTCCGCGCGATGCGGAACAGCTTCTCCTCGGGCGAGCCGCGGCGGAGCCCCGCACCCCCGTGGACCTGCATCGCGCGGTCGGCGACCCGGAAGAACGCCTCGTCGTTGATCACCTTGAGCAGGCTCATCAGGCGCGGGCCCGCGGGGTCGAGCGGGACCGCCGCCGGGCCGCCGGGCAGCGCCTCGAGGTCGACCTGCAGCTGCAACGACGCGGCCCGCGCCGTGTACACGTCGGCGTCCATGTCGGCGAGCATGTGCGCGACGACCTGCTGGTCGGCGATCGGGCGGCCGCCGACCGTGCGGGTCCGGGCGCGGGCGACCGCCCGCTCCAGCAGCCACTGCCCCCACCCGGCGCACATCCCGCCGCGGATCATGCGGCGCCAGTTGATCCAGGTCATGGCCAGCGCGAACCCGTCGCCGGGCTCCCCCACGACGTCCTCGGCCGGGATGCGGACGCCGTCGAAGTGGAGCTCGCCGGTGAGGCCGTCGTCGAGCATCGTCGGGATGTCGCGGCCGCGGGCGACGCCGGGCGCGCGGGCGTCGACGAGGAACATCGTCAGGCTGCGGGTGCCGGCACCGGGGTCGGTGACCGCGGTGACCTGGATGACGTCGCAGAAGTGGGCGTTGGTGATCCAGGCCTTGTGGCCGTCGAGGATCCAGTCGTCGCCGTCGCGGCGGGCGTGGGTGGTGATCGCCAGGACGTCGGTGCCGACGCTCGGCTCGGTGTTGGCGAACGCGGCGGTGATCTCGGCGCGCTTGAGCGGGTCGACCCAGTGCTCGCGCGCGGCGGGGGTGCAGTACTCGATGGCGTCGTTCGGCCCCTCGGTCCAGGCCAGGGCGGCCAGGCCCAGACCGAGCCCGCTGCGGTGGTAGACGAACTCCTCGACGTGCTGCATCTCCGGGCGGGTGAAGCGGGTGGTGTCCGGGCCCGGGACGTGCGGGGCGTACAGCCCGGCCGCCGCCGACCGGCGCTGCGCCTCGCGGCGCGCCTCCCACACCGCCGGGTGCATCCGGCCGGCCTCGTCGAGGTGCGGGTTGAACGGCGTCCCGACGTCCTGGCGCGCCAGCTCCTCCTCGAGCGGCCCGACCTCGATCTCCAGGAACGTGCCGAACCGCTCCCGGTAGTGCTCGACCCGCTCGGTCCGGCCCGCTGCTTCGGCGCGCAGCGGAGGTGAGCTGCCGGGTGCTGCGGCAGGCAGCGCAGCGGAGCTGCCGCGCGGGATGCCCGATGCTGTGGTCATGGGCAGTGATCTACCGGTCCGTCCGCCCGCGCGCCACCTCCGGCCCCCGAGCAAGATCACGACGCGCCGCGCGATCTGCTCGCTCAGCGCGCAGATCGCTCGGCCGGTTCGAATCTTGTCGGGGCACGGCTACGGTCGATCCATGCCGGCGCTCACCGCGGAGGACTCGGTCCTGCTCGTCGTCGACCTCCAGCAGCGCCTGATGCCGGCGATCTCCGGCGCGCCGGAGGTGCTGCGCAACGCCGCGCGGCTGGTCCGGGCCGCGACCCGGCTCGACGTCCCGATGATCACCACCGAGCAGGACCCGACGAAGCTCGGCCCCACGGTGGACGAGATCGCGGACCTGCTGCCCGCACCGGCCGTCACGAAGTCGACCTTCGCGGCCGAGCTGGACCTGCCCCGACCGCATGCGGTGGTGTGCGGGTGCGAGGCGCACGTGTGCGTGCTGCAGACGGTGCTCGCGCTGCGGGCCGAGGGGCACGCGGTGGCGGTGGTGGCCGACGCGATCGGCAGCCGGGCCCCGGAGAACCGCGACGCCGCGGTCGCCCGGATGCGCGACCACGGCGTCGAGGTGGTGACCACCGAGATGGTGGTCTTCGAGTGGCTGGGCTCCAGCCGGAACCCCGCGTTCCGCGAGGTCCAGGCGCTCATCAGGTAGCCGAGCGCGCCCGCCGCTTGTTCCAGACGTCGAAGGCGACGGCGAGCAGCAGCACCAGGCCCTTGACCACCGACTGCAGCGACTGGTCGACACCCATCAGCTGCATGCCGTTGCTCATCACCGCCATGATCAGACCGCCGACGAGCGCGCCGACCACGGTGCCCACCCCGCCGGTCACCGCCGCACCGCCGATGAACGCGGCCGCGATCGCGTCGAGCTCGAACATGTTGCCCGCCGCGGGCTGGGCGCCGTTCGAGCGGGCCGAGTAGATCACCCCGGCGACGCCCGCGAGGAAGCCCATGTTGACGAAGATCCAGAAGGTGACCGACTTCGCCTTCACCCCGGAGAGCTGGGCCGCCGCGAGGTTGCCGCCGATCGCGTAGACGTGCCGGCCGAACACGGTCCGCCGGGTCAGCAGGCCGTAGGCCAGGACCAGCACGGAGAGGATCACCAGCACCACCGGCAGGCCGCGCGAGGTGGCGAGCTGCCAGGCGAACGCGAGCACGACGAGGCCGACCGCCACCACGCGTGCGACGAACAGCGGGAACGACTCCACCGGCTGGTGGTCGGCGACCCGGGCCACCCGCGTGCGGTACGACGCCACCGCATAGCCGACGACGCCGATCACCGCGATGAGCAGCGTGAACGTGTCGTACCCGTAACCGCCGAGCAGGCCGTTGAGGAAGCCCCCGGCGATGTTCTGGTACTCGGCCGGGAACGGCGAGAGCGAGATGTTGCCCAGCACCTCGAGCGTCAGCCCGCGGAAGAGCAGCATGCCCGCGAGGGTCACGATGAACGCCGGGATCCCGACGTAGGCGACCCAGATCCCGTGCCACACCCCGACGAGCAGGCCCACGCCGATCGCGGCGACCACCCCGACCCACCACGGCAGCCCCTGCTGGATCACCAGGATCGCCGAGACGGCACCGGTGAGCGCGACGACCGAGCCCACCGACAGGTCGATGTAGCCCCCGACGATCACGATCACCATGCCGATCGCGAGCACCAGGATGTAGGAGTACTGCAGGACGATGTTGGTGACGTTGGTCGGCGAGAGCGAGACGCCCCCGGTGAGGATCGCGAACAGCGCCACGATGGCGACGAACGCGATGTAGATGCCGCTCTGGCGCAGGTTGCGGGTGAACAGCGTCCGCAGGTCGTTGGTGCCGGAGTGCAGCGCCGCGGCGGCGGGCTTCTCCTCGGGCTCGGTCTTGGGGAGGGTGCTGGTCATGCCGCCGCGCCTGTCTCCTCGGTCATGAGGGCCATGAGCCCCTCCTGGGTCGCGTCCGCGACGGCCACCTCGCCGGTGATCCGTCCCGCGGACAGGGTGTAGATCCGGTCGCAGGTCCCCAGCAGTTCCGGCAGCTCGGAGGAGATCACCAGGACCCCCTTCCCGTCCGCCACGAGCTGGTTGATGATCGTGTAGATCTCGTACTTCGCGCCGACGTCGATGCCGCGGGTGGGCTCGTCGAGGATGAGGACGTCGGGCTCGGTGAACAGCCACTTCGCCAGGACGACCTTCTGCTGGTTGCCGCCGGAGAGGGTGTTCACGGCGCGCGTGACGCCCGAGGTCCGGATGTTGAGGTCCTGACGGAACCGCTCCGCGACGCGCCCCTCCTCGTCGCCGTCGACCCAGCCCCGCCGCGAGAGCCGGGACAGGCCGGCGGCGGAGATGTTGTGCCGGACGTCGTCGATGAGGTTGAGGCCGTAGTGCTTGCGGTCCTCGGTGACGTAGGCGATCCCGGCGTCGATCGCCTCGCTGACGGTGCGGGTCGAGACCTCGCGGCCGCGCACCGCGACCCGGCCGCTGACGTCGCGACCGTAGGAGCGCCCGAAGACGCTCATCGCGAGCTCGGTCCGCCCGGCGCCCATCAGCCCGGCGATCCCGACGACCTCGCCCGCGCGCACCGTCAGGGAGGCCTTCTCGACGACGAGGCGGTCCTGGGTCGGGTGCCGGACCGTCCAGTCCTCGAGCCGGAGGATCTCCTCCCCCGGACGGCTCGTGCGCTCCGGGTAGAACGAGGCGAGGTCGCGGCCGACCATGCCGCGGATGATGCGGTCCCGCGGGGCCGGCTCGTCGGCGATCGTGAAGGTCTCGACGGTGCGCCCGTCGCGGATGACGGTGGTGCGGTCGGCGATGCCGACCACCTCGTCGAGCTTGTGCGAGATGATGATCGCGGTGACGCCGCGCTCGCGGAACCGGCGGAGCAGGTCCAGCAGGTGCGCGGAGTCGGTGTCGTTCAGTGCCGCGGTCGGCTCGTCGAGGATGAGCAGCCGCACGTCCTTGGCCATCGCCTTGACGATCTCGACGAGCTGCTGCTTCCCGACGCCGAGCCGCCCGACCGGCGTCGTCGGGCTCTCCTCGAGGCCCACCTCGGCGAGCAGGGCCGCCGCCTCGCGGTTCGTCGCGGCCCAGTCGACCAGGCCGAACCGGCCGCGCCGCTCGTGGCCCAGGAAGATGTTCTCCGCGATCGACAGGTGCGGGACGAGCGCGAGCTCCTGGTGGATGATCACCACCCCGCGGCTCTCGCTGTCGCGGATGCCGGCGAACCGGGCGGGCTCGTCGTCGAGGACGATCTCGCCGTCGTAGCTGCCGGCCGGGTGCACCCCGGAGAGCACCTTCATCAGCGTCGACTTGCCGGCGCCGTTCTCGCCGCAGATCGCGTGGATCTCGCCGCGCCGCACGTCCAGCGAGACCTCCGCGAGCGCCGTGACGCCGGGGAAGGTCTTCGTGATCGACCGCATCTCGAGGATCACGTCGTCAGCCACCGGGCCTCCAGGCGGTGGTCGGGCCCCCGGTCCGGGCCGGTGCCGCGGGGGGCACGGCAGCGACCCGGACCGGGAGTCGGGGGGAGGGTCAGCTGCTCTGGCCCTTGGCGATCTCGTCGGGCGTGTAGTAGCCCGTGTCGACGAGGACCGGGGTGATGTTGTCCCGGTAGACCGTCTGCACGGGCAGCAGGAACGACGGCACGACCTTGACGCCGTTGTTGTAGCTCGTCGTGTCGTTGGGCTGCGGGGTCTGGCCCGACAGGAACGACTTCGAGGCGTTCACGGCCTGCTCGGCGAGCTTGCGGGTGTCCTTGAAGATCGTCGAGCTCTGCACACCGGTGGAGATCAGGT
Source organism: Actinomycetospora sp. CA-084318 (assembly GCF_050955885.1). NCBI lineage: Bacteria > Bacillati > Actinomycetota > Actinomycetes > Pseudonocardiales > Pseudonocardiaceae > Actinomycetospora > Actinomycetospora sp. CA-084318. Next base: position 3,438,398 of record NZ_CP192098.1, on the reverse strand, counting down.
TGACCGAGGCGATCTCGGCGTCCTGCCCGGTGACGGTGGGCAGCGGCTTCGCGGGCGTGCCGTAGCCGGCGTTCTGCAGCGCGGTGATGATGCCGCGGGAGATGCCGTCGTAGGGCGAGAGCACCCCGTTGATCACGGTGCCGTCGGCGTAGGACGAGGTGAGCAGGTCCTCCATGCGCTTCTGGGCGGTCTCCTGCTGCCAGCGCAGGATCGCGATCTGCTCCAGGGCGGTCTGGTTGCTCTTCACCACGAGCGTGCCGTTGTCGATCAGCGGCTTCAGCACCGACATCGCGCCGTTGTAGAAGTACAGCGCGTTGTTGTCGTCGATCGAGCCGCCGAACAGCTCGATCACCGACGGACCCTGCTTCGGGCCGGGCTGGCCGTTCTCCTGCTTGTAGCCCAGCCCCGTCAGCAGCGCGTTCGCCTGCGCCACGCCGACCTGGAAGTTGTCGAAGGTGACGTAGAAGTCGACGTTCGGGGTGCTGCGGATCAGCCGGTCGTACGCGATGACCTTGATGCCCTGCGACGCCGCGGCCTGCAGCTGGCTGGAGAGCGCCGTGCCGTCGATCGCGGCCACGATGAGCAGCTTCGCGCCCCGGGTGATCATCTGGTCGATCTGCTGGGACTGCGTGGGGATGTCGTCGTTCGCGTACTGCAGGTCGACCTGGTAGCCGGCCTGCTGGAGCTGCTGGCGGACGTTGTTGCCGTCGGCGATCCAGCGCTCGGAGGTCTGGGTCGGCATCGCGACGCCGACCAGGGTGTCGGCGGGCGCCGCGGTCTGTCCGCCGCCGGCGTTACCGGCACCCGCTCCCCCGCCACCGCAGGCGGCGAGGCCGAGGGCCAGCACCAGCCCCACGGCCACCGCGCTCATCCTTCTCCACACGGGCGTTCTCCTCCTCGAGACGCGGCGCACCGGGCGCTCTGCGGTTCATCGCGGGCCCGTCGGCGCCGCGCTGTTAACGCTAACAACCTCTGCCTGCGATGGGAATCACGCCTGCCGTTTTGGTCACGAGTTTGACGCTTCGCGACCAGCGTCGTCGCGTAGCGTCAACGGGCGTTGCCGGGAGACCCGGCTCAGCGGGCCCCGGTGAGGTGCTCGAGCGCGAGCTGGTGCAGCCGGACGAAGCCGTAGCCGCGGTCGGCGGCCGCAGCCGCCTCGCCCAGGTCGGCCGGGTCGCCGACGAGGTCCTGCCACGTCTCGCCGGAGCCGAGCGTCGGTGTCGCGAGGTCGTCGACGCCGGCCGCGGCACGGGCGGCGACGACCTCCGGGTCCGCGCGGAAGGCGGCGGCCCGCTCGCGCAGCACCAGGTAGGTGCGCATGTTCGCGCTCGCGGAGTCCCACACCCCGCCCATGTCCTCGGTGCGCGAGGGCTTGTAGTCGAAGTGCCGCGGCCCGTCGTAGCCGGCGGTCTCGAGCAGGTCGACCAGCGCGAACGCGTTGAGCAGGTCGCCGTGGCCGAACACCAGGTCCTGGTCGTACTTGATGCCGCGCTGACCGTTGAGGTCGATGTGGAAGAGCTTGCCCGCCCACAGCGCCTGCGCCACGCCGTGCGCCATGTTCAGTCCGGCCATCTGCTCGTGCCCGACCTCGGGGTTCACCCCGACCATGTCGCCGTACTCGAGCTCGGCGATGAAGGCCAGAGCGTGCCCGACGGTGGGCAGCAGGATGTCCCCGCGCGGCTCGTTCGGCTTGGGCTCGAGCGCGAAGCGCAGGTCCAGGCCGCGCTCGCGGACGAACACGCAGCAGGTGTCGACCGCCTCGCGGTAGCGGTCGAGAGCGGCCCGGACGTCCTTGGCGGAGTCGTACTCGGCGCCCTCGCGGCCGCCCCACATGACGAAGGTCCGCGCGCCCAGCGACGCCGCGAGCTCGATGTTCGCCAGCACCTTGCGCAGCGCGAAGCGGCGCACCGCCCGGTCGTTGGAGGTGAACCCGCCGTCCTTGAACACGGGGTGCGAGAAGAGGTTGGTGGTCACCATCGGCACGGTCAGGCCGGTCTCGGCGCAGGCGTCGCGCAGGCGGGCGACCTGCCGGTCGCGGGTGGCGGCGTCCGCGCCGAACCCGACCAGGTCGTCGTCGTGGAAGGTCAGGCCCCAGGCACCTCGCTCGGCGAGCCGGTGCACGGCCTCGACCACGTCGAGGGCGGGTCGGGTGGGCTCGCCGAACGGGTCGGCGGCGCGCCAACCGACGGTCCAGAGGCCGAACGAGAAGCGATCGGCCGGGGTGGGCTCGAGCGACACGGCAGCTCCTTCGCAGCACCGGGAGGGGTCGTCCGGACGCTACGCAAGCAGGTGAACGCTAACAACGCCCCTGTCAGCTGGCGGAAGGCGGCGCGGCCACGCTCGCGCGCGGCACCAGCACGGGGGCGACGTGGCGGTGGAGACCGACCGCCCCCTCGTCGTCGGGATCCGAGAGCAGCAGGTCGAGCGCCTCGCGGGCCACCGCTTCGAAGTCCGGGCGCAGCGTGGTCAGCGGCGGCACCAGGTGCGCGCTCGCCGGCACGTCGTCGAACCCGACCACGCTCACCTCGCCCGGGACGTCGCGCCCGAGGTCGTGCAGCGCGTGCAGCAGACCGGTGGCGAGACCGTCGTTCGCGGTGAAGACCGCGGTGACCTCCGGCATGCGCCCCAGGAACTGCCCGGCCTGGTACCCCGCGTCGGGGCTCCAGTCGCCGGGCACGATCGGCGGGGGCTCGATGCCGGCGTCGCGCAGGGCCGCCGCCCAGCCACGGGCCCGACCCGTCGCGTCGAACCAGTCGGTGGGGCCGCCGACGTGCCAGACGGTGCGGTGGCCCGCGGCGAGCAGGTGCTCGGTCGCGAGCCGGGCGCCGAGCTCCTGGTCGACGGTGGCCATGGGGCGGTCGTCGGCGGGGTCGCCGTCGACGGTGACCAGCGGGACGTCGCCGCTGACCTCGTCGAGGGCCCCGGCGACGTCGGCGACCGGCGCGATGACCACGACGCCCGCCACCCGCGCGTCCAGCAGCTTCGTGACCGCCTCGGTGACCTGCCCGGCGACGTGCTCGCGGACGCGCACCACGCTGATCCCGAACCCGGCGACGCCGGCCTGCTCCTCGAAGGCGGCGAGCAGCGAGACCGGACCGAACAGCGTGGAGCGGGGTGCGACGATGCCGAGCACCTGGTCGCGCCCGGTCACGAGCGTGCGGGCGGCGCGGTTGGGCCGGTAGCCGAGCTGCTCGATGGCCGAGCGCACGCGGGCACGGGTGGTGTCCTTGACGTTGGGGTGCTCGTTCAGCACCCGCGAGACGGTCTGGTGGGAGACCCCGGCCAGGCGCGCCACGTCGAACATCGACGGACCGCGTACCGCCTTCGCCACCGGATCACACTAGCGGGGCTCAGCCGGCGAACTCGGCGACGGGACGGCCCGCCACGCCGGGGTCGACGGCGAACAGGGCACCCGCGAGCGGCTCGGGGTCGGCGGCGCCCTGGCGCGAGGTGGTGATCACGAGGCGGTCGAGGCACGGCCCGGCAAAGGTGCACGCCGTCACCCGCGAGACCGGGACCTCGACGACGGTGTCCAGCACGCCGTCGGGGGTGTAGCGGTGCACCGCTCCCCCGCCCCAGAGCGCCACCCACAGGGCGCCCTCGGCGTCGAGCGCGATCCCGTCCGGCCACCCGGGGGCGTCGGTGACGACGACGGCGGGGCGCCGGTCGTGCAGGCCCGCCGCCCCCGCTTCGGGGTCGACGTCGACGGCGTCGACCCGCCCGGTCGGGGTGTCCACGTAGTACGCCAGCCGCCCGTCCGGGGTGAACGCGAGGCCGTTCGAGATGGTCACCCCGTGCAGCGCGGGCTCCGCGACGAGGTCGGGGCCGAGCCGGTAGAGGGTCCCGCCGCCCGGGCGCTCGTCGTAGGCCATGGAACCGCACCAGAACGCCCCGGACGGGTCGCAGCCGCCCTCGTTCATCCGCACGCCGGGGTCGTCCCACAGCGCCCCGAGGTCGCGCTCGCGGGCGAGGGAGTCGTCGAGCAGGACGAAGCCGCGCTCGTCGGCGAGCACGGTGCCGCCGCCGCGCCGGGGACGGAAGGCCGCGGCGACCGTCCCGACCCGTCGTCGGGACACCGACCCGCCCTCGCCCAGCTCGAGGACGTCGCCCGCGAGCATGTCCACCCAGCGCACCCCGGCGAACGAGGGGTGCCAGACCGGCCCCTCGCCGTGCTCGGCGACCGGGCCGGTCAGCGGCTCCGCGGCCAGGGTGCGCACCGTCATCCGTCCTCCCTGCGGACCAGGCCGAGCGGGTTCGCGCGGCGCAGCGCGGGCGGCAGCAGCGCGTCCGGCACGTCCTGGAACGCGACCGGCCGCAGGAACCGCCGGATCGACGTGGTGCCGACCGAGGTGAACGAGCCGGTCGCCGCCGGGTACGGCCCGCCGTGCTGCTGGGCGTGCGAGACGGCGACCCCGGTCGGCCAGCCGTTCCACAGCACCCGGCCGGCGAACCCCGCCGCGATCCGGACCAGCTCGCCCGCCACGGCCTCGCCCGGCTCCCCGTGGACGGTCGCGGTGAGCTCGCCGACGAAGTGGCGGGCGACGACCAGCAGCTCGGCCTCGTCGCGGTACCGCACCACCAGGGAGGTCGGGCCGAAGCACTCCGCGGCGAGGGCCTCGGGGTCGGCGAGCAGCGTGGCGGCGTCGACCGTGAGCAGCGCCGGGTCCTCCGGGCCGGCGCCGCGTACCAGCACGCGCACCGCGGGGTGGCCGACGAGGGCGGTCCGGGCCGCGCCGTGGGCGTCGCGGATCCGGTCGTCGAGCATCGGGGCGGCGGCGCGCGCCCCGGCCCGCCGGGTCGCCTCGGCCACCAGATCGTCGCCCGCGGGCGAGGCGGGGACGAACAGCAGACCCGGCTTCGTGCAGAACTGTCCGGCGCCGAGCAGGTAGGAGTCGACGAACCCGCCCGCGACCGTCTCCGCGCGGGCCCGCGCCGCCGCGGGGGTCACGAAGACCGGGTTGACGCTGCCCATCTCCGCGTAGAACGGGATCGGCCGCGCCCGGGCGGCCGCGACGTCGGCCAGCGCCCGGCCGCCCGCGGGCGACCCGGTGAACGCGCCCGCGGCGATCCGCGGGTCGCGCAGGGCGGTGACTCCCTCGTCGACGCCGGACACGAGCCCCAGCGTGCCCGCCGGGGCGCCCGCCGTCGTGATGGCCTCCTGCGCGAGCGCCGCGACGCGGGCGGAGAGCGCCGGGTGGCCGGGATGGACCTTCACGACGACGGGGCAGCCCGCCGCCAGGGCCGCGGCGGTGTCGCCGCCGAGCACGGAGAACGCGAACGGGAAGTTGCTCGCCGCGAACACGAGGACGGGGCCGACCGGCACGAGCACGCGACGCAGGTCGGGGCGCCCGCCCGCGGGCCAGGAGGGGTCGGCGGCGTCGACGATCGGCTCGAGGGCGTCGGCGGCCGCGTCGCCGAGCAGGCGGAGCTGGAAGGTGGTGCGCGCCAGCTCCCCCCGCAGGCGGGCCTCGGGCAGGTGCGACTCCGTGCCGGCGAGCCCGACGAGCTCGTCAGCCGCGGCGTCGAGGGCGTCGGCGACGGCCGCCAGGACCCGTCGTCGGGACCCCGGGGTGGCGTCGGCCCACCAGCCCGCGGCGTCCGCGGCGGCGGCGATCGGGTCGGTGAGGGTGGTCGTCATGGGTGCAGTAGGACCTTCCCGACGGGGAGGACGGCGTCCGGGCCGAGCACCCGGGGCGCGTCCTCGAGGACGAACTCGTCGCTGATCAGGGGCAGGGGGCGCAGGCGCCCGTCGGCGAGCGCGGCGACCGCGTCCGACCAGGCCCGGGAGGGCGCGCCGAAGACAGTGTGAACCGAGACGGCGGCGGCGACGAGCTCCGCCGGCGGGATCGGGTCGTCGACGCCGCCGTTGAGCCCGGCGAGGACGACGCGCCCGCCGCGGCGGGCCAGGGTGACCGCCAGCCGACCGGTACCGCGGGCGCCCGCCGTCTCGAGCACGAGGTCGAACCCGCCGCGCCGCCGGGCGGCCTCCTCGGGAGTGGCCACCTCGGTGGCACCGGAGGGTCCGGCCGCGGGCCGGGGCCGGGGGTCGACGACGAGCAGTATCGCGGGGCTGACGGCGGCGAGGAGCTGGGTCGCGAGCAGCCCGAGCGTGCCGCCCCCGACGACCGCGACCCGCTCCCCCGGCTCCGGCGCCGCCCGGCGCACCGCGGCCGCCATGCAGGCCGCGGGCTCGATGAGCGCAGCGGCCCGGAGGTCGGCGTCGTCGGGCAGGACGTGCAGCAGGCGGGCCGGGAGGCGCAGCTCGTCGGCGCACGCGCCGGGGCGGGTGAAGCCGGTCTCGTCGTACCCGGCGAGGCAGAGGTTGGTCTCGCCGCGGCGGCACGCGGAGCACTCCCCGCAGTAGCGGAAGCCCTCCCCGACGACCGGCCGGTGCAGCAGGCGCGGATCGGTGCCCGGTCCGAGCTCGACGACCGTGCCCGACCACTCGTGCCCGGGCACCACCGGGTAGCGGACGAAGGCGGGGTCGCGGGTCCCGGCGAGCAGCTCGTGGTCCGAGCCGCAGATGCCGACGTGGGCGACGCGGACGCGCGCCTCGCCGTGGCGCAGCGGACCGTCGTCGGCGGCCCGGGCGACGTGCAGGTCGCCGGGTCGCGGGACGACGAGCGCCCTGGTCACGGGCGGGCGCCCTCCCGCTTCTCCCAGCCCTCGCGGAACAAGTCGAAGTACGCCCCGGTCGAGGGGTGTGCGGCGACGAAGTTCAGGTCGAGCTCCACCCCGAGCCCGGGCGCGGTGGGCAGGGCGAACGCGCCGTCCACCACGGGCGGGCAGCCGGGCGCGGCCTGCTTCACGTGCTCGTCGGCGAAGTCGTTGAAGTGCTCCTGGATCATGAAGTTCGGGGTGCACGCGGCGAGGTGCAGGTTGGCCGCGGTGAGCACCGGACCACCGACGTTGTGCGGGGCGATCAGCGTGTAGTGCGTCTCGGCGGTGGCGGCGAGCTTGCGGGTCTCGGCGATCCCGCCGAGGTGGCCGATGTCGGGCTGGATGACGTCGACCGACCGGTTCTCGAAGATCTCGCGGAACTCGACGCGGTCGTGGATGCGCTCGCCGGTGGCGATCGGGATGTCGGTGTGCGCGGCGACCTGGGTCAGGGCGGAGAGGTTGGCCGGCGGGACCGGCTCCTCGATCCACGACGGGTCGACGCCGGCGTCGGTCAGCATGGCCGCGATGCGGATCGCCTCGGAGGGGGCGAACCGGCCGTGCATCTCGATCAGGATCTGCACGTCGGGGCCGACGGCCTCGCGCACGGCGGCGGCGAGCGCGACGCAGTGCCGGCGCTCCGCGGGCTCGAGCTGCCACTGGCCGGGGCCGAACGGGTCGAACTTGAGGGCCCGGTAGCCGCGGTCGACGACCGTCCGCGCCGCCCCCGCGAACTCCTCGGGCGTGCGCTCGACGGTGTACCAGCCGTTCGCGTACGCCGGGATCGACTCACGGACCTTGCCGCCCAGCAGCCGCCACACCGGCTGCCCGAGGGCCTTCCCGACGATGTCCCAGCACGCCATCTCCACGCAGGCGATGCCGGACATGACGATCTCGCCGGCCCGGCCGTAGTCGCCGTACTTCATGCGCTGGACGAGGGCCTCCAGGTCGAACGGGTCGTGCCCGACGACGTGGCGGGGCCCGGCCTCGGCGAGGTAGCCGCCGAGGGCGGCGGTGTGGCCCAGCATGCGGGTCTCCCCCACGCCGGTCAGGCCCTCGTCGGTGTGCAGGACGACGAACGTCAGGTCGCGCCACGGCGTGCCCAGGACGTGGGTCTCGACGGCGGTGATCTTCATCGGTCGGTCTCCGTCTGCTCGAGGACCGGCACGCCGAGCCCGGGTGCCGGGAGGGACGAGGTCTTCGCGTCAGGCATGAGCTCGCCGAGGAGCTCGAGCCCGATCTGCGCACGCCGGACCCGTTCGCGGGCGAGCGCGGTCGTCAGCGGCTCGTTGTGCGTGCCGCTCGGGTAGATCGGCGGCGAGTTGCGCAGGCCGAACTTGAGGTAGATCGGGGCGGCGACCCGCACGAGCTCGGCGATCTCGTAGTGGCGGACGAGCCCGCCCTGGTCGTCGGGCGACTCGACGTAGACGTCGATCGGGACGTCGATCGCGGCGCGGATCGCGGCGAGCTGGCCGAGGGTGAGGTCGGTCGGCACGTTGTAGGTGTCGGCGCCGAGGGTCTGGGCCAGGCGGACCGAGACGGGGTTGGAGAAGCCCATCTGCACGCTGACCTTGAACTGCAGGTCCCGCGGGAGCAGGCCCGCCCGCCGTGCCCGGTGCGCGATGTCGAGCACGCCGGCGTCGGTGATCAGGACGCTGCGGATGCCGTTCCGGGCACTGCGCTCCATGTCGGCGAGGTTCTGCACGACCTGCTCGGCGCCTCGGGCCTGGGCGGCGAGCGCGCCTGCGCCGGAGGCGGACATCGCGGTGGACAGGTGCCAGCCGGTGAGGGGGCGGGCGAACAGGCTGACCTCGATCTGCCGGGCGGCGCCGAGGGCGGCCATCTCCCGGATCTCAGCGGCCGGCATGAGCAGCCCGCCACTGCCCTGGGAGACGCGGTGGACGCCGACCTCGCGGGCGTCGGCCTCCTCGAGCACGGCCTCCAGCACCCGCGGTCCCTCGACACTCGGGATCTCGACGCGGTACTGCGCGCCGTCGCTGAAGCGCTTGGTGCTGTCGGGAGCCTCGGCGTCGCTCGTCGCGAAGCCCTCCCCGGCCAGGAAGTCCCGGAACCGCTGCACGACGTTCCCCTCTCCGCTGGGCCGACGTGCAGATTGTTAACGCTCACATTAGCGCGGTCAAGGTTCGGGTCTGACCGAGAACCTTCACGGCTCGGCGCTGGGCGGCCATGTGATGTGCACGCTCACAGCCGGGTTACACCAGTGCACCTCCCGCGAGTGGTCAGCCACGCAGCTCCCAGGGCGCACGGGCCTGCGTGAGTGACCACTCGCGAACAGCCCACCCGCGCGGCATCCGCGAGTGGTCAGCCACGCAGCTCCCAGAGCGCGCCTGCCTGCGTCAGTGACCACTCGCGAACGGACCCGGCTCGTGCCGGTGCTCGACACGCTGCCGCCGGAGGTTCGCTCGGACAAGGATCTCGGGGTGCCGGGCCGAATGGCGGCGGACCGGCTGCGACGATCATCCGTGTGACCACGGACTTCACGGCGTTCTTCCGGGCCGACGGCGACGAGCTGACGCCGCTGCGACGGGCGACGAGCGGGTGGGGCGGGCCGGACGGTCCGGGCCAGGTGCGCGGGACGGCGGTCAGCGGCGTGCTCGCCCGGGGCGCGGAGCGCGCGGCAGCGCAGCTCGACGGGGCCGAGCGGTTCCGCCCGGTGCGCTGGAGCGTGGACCTCTTCCGGCCGGGCGGGATGGTGCCGAGCCGGGTGGAGGCCACCGTCGTTCGCGGTGGCCGGCGGCTGCGGCTGATCGACGTGGCGCTGGTGCAGGCGTCCGGGACGGTGGCGCGCGGGTCGTTGCTACTGCTCGCCACCGGCGGCCCGACGGCGGGCACGACGTGGACCGCGCCGCTACCCGCGGTGCCCCCGCCCCCGCCCGACGACCTCGTCCCGGACCCCGCCGAGCCGACGCTCTACCGCGCGGATGGCGGCTGGACCACCGAGCGTCGTCAGGAGAACGCGGCCCGGAAGGCGACCTGGTTCCCGGCCGCGCCGATCGTCGAGGGCGAGGAGCCGAGCGGGTTCGCGCACCTCGCCGCGATCGGCGACGCCGCCAACCTGACGTCGAGCTGGGGAACCCTCGGCGTGGAGTACATCAACGCCGATCTGACGCTCGCGATCGCGCGGGTCCCCGCGGCCGGAGAGGGGGTCGGGGTGGTCGCCGAGTCGCGCGTCGAGTCCGACGGCGTCGCCCTGGGCACCGTGACGATGTTCGACCGCCACGGTGCGCTCGGCACCGTCACGATCGCGACGCTGGCGAACGGTGACCAGGTGGTGCAGCCCTAGACGGCGGCGTCATCGTCCCGAGCGTCGACAGGAGCTCGTCACCGATCGCCGGCAGGTCCGCGTCCTCCGCAGCATCGAGCCACCGCTCGTAGGCGGTCGCGAACACCTGGATCCCCACCCGGGCGGCCAACCGGGCGACTGCCTCGTCGACGCCCCGCTGCGCGAGCGCACCGGCCACCGCGACCGCCATGGCCTCCTGCTTCATCAGGTCGCGTTCCCGCAGCTCCGGACTGGCGGCGATGACGGCCTGCCGCTCGCGCAGCGACGAGCGTGGGGCGAGGCTCTCCCAGTCGACCCCCGACAGCACCCGGACCACGACGCGGAGCGGGTCCGCGACGTCGGGCGCCTGGAGGAGACCCTCGACCAGGGTCGCCCGCAGCGCGTCGGCGTCGGCGAACAGGACCTCCCGCTTGTCGGGGAAGTAGCGGAAGAACGTGCGGTTCGTGACCCGGGCCCGTCGCGCGATCTCGACGACGCTGGTCGCTTCGAAGCCCTGCTCGCGGAACAGCTGCAGCGCCGCCGCCACCAGGCGTTCCTCGCTGCCCTGCTCCCACCGCGGCACGGTCCTGACGATAGCGGTGATGACACACGATGACATCAGGACTAGCGTGATGTCACGGCGCGACATCACATCGGACGCGCCCCCGAGGACGGAGAACGCCGTGGACTACCTCGTCACCGCCACGCCGACCGGCGGCCTGCTCGAGCTACCCGCCGAGGACCGGGACGCCCTGATGAGCAGGGAACGTCAGGTCGCCACGGAGCTCATCCGCGCCGGCGTGATCACCTGGATGTGGCGGCTCCCGGACAGCGTGACCACCGTGGCGATCTGGAGCGCCGCGAACGCCGAGGACCTCGACGCCCACCTCCGCTCGTTGCCGGTGTTCCCCCACAACACGCTCGAGATCACCCCCCTGACGTTCCATCCGGCCTTCCCCGCTCCCCTGGGGACGGCCGCTTCGTCGTGACCTTGCTGTTGGCCACTCGGTCAGTAACTATTGACCATATGGCCAACAATGCTCTCGGCACGACCTCCCGACTCGTCGGGCTCTACGTGGTCATCGCACTCGCGACGGTGGTCGCGGTGGCGGTGCTCGCGACGACCGCACCCGACCTGGCTCCCTCCGAGGCCTGGGGCCACGCGGTGATCGTCGCGGTGTTCGCGGTCCTGCTGCCCCTGCGCCTGCGAGCCGCACGGGCCGGGAGCCGACGGGCCCTCACGGCCGTCGTCGTGATCGCGACCGTCCTCGCGCTGGTGAACCTCGTCGAGGCGTTCCTGCCGGCCTTCCCCGACTGGATGCGCCTGGAGATGGTCGCGATCGCCGTGCTGATGGTGGCGGTCGGGGTCCTCGCCGGCCGGGCACGGAGGCGGAGGAGCATGGCCGGGTGACGGCGGACCCGGCCCCCGTGCGGCGGCAGCGGTTGAGCGAGGACGAGCGGCGCTCCCAGATCCTGGCCGCGACGATCGCCGTCGTCGCGGGCCAGGGCTACGAGCAGGCCTCACTCGCCCGGATCGCCGAGCAGGCCGGGGTGTCGAAGGGTCTCGTGTCCCACTACTTCGGGTCCAAGGAGGACCTGATGGCCCTCGCGGCCCGGGAGGCCGTGCGGATCGTCCGGGAGGCGGTCGCCGCCGAACTCGACCTCGCCGCGCCCGTACCGGAGGTCGTCCGCTCCGCGCTGCGCCGGGCCGCCCACCTGCGCACCACCCACCGCGAGCCGGTGGCCGCCCTCGCGGGGATCCTGGCCAATCTGCGGTCTCCGGACGGGTCGCCGCGGCTGAGCCTCGCCGACTACGAGGACTCCTACCGGGCCCAGGAGGTGCTGTTCCGGCGCGGCCAGGCCGAGGGCACGCTGCGTCCGCTGGACCCGCGGGTCATGGCGGTGACGTACCAGGGCGCGATCGACAGCATGCTCGGGTACGCCGAGGCCCACCCCGACACCGACCTCGACCGGTACGCCGACACCCTCGCCGACCTCCTCCTCGGCGGGTTCGGGGTCTGACCGGGCCGCTCGCCGCAGCCGGTGTGCGCCGAGCGGATCTCCCTGAGGCAGCAACGAGGCAACCGGCTGCGCGCGCTGCGCCCTTCGGCCGCGCCGTCGGTCGTCGGTCGCGTCCCGGGCGCCCGTGGGCGCAGCCGGGCGGCCCGGGCTCTCAGGATGGCCCGGGCGGCACAGGTCGCCTTCCTACCGTGCGCGCGTGCCCAAACACCGCGCTCCCCGCGCCACCAGCTCGCTCCGCCGGACCGTGGTCGCCAGCACCACCGGGCCCCTGGCTCTCGCCGCCCTCGGAGCGGTCGCCGCCCCCGCCGCCCAGGCCGCGCCGTCGGTGAACTGGGACGCGATCGCGCAGTGCGAGTCGTCGGGCAACTGGGCCGCGAACACCGGCAACGGATTCTCCGGCGGTCTGCAGTTCACGCCGTCGACCTGGAAGGCGTTCGGCGGCACGGGGCAGGCCCACAACGCGTCCCGCGAGGAGCAGATCGCGGTGGCCGAGCGCGTCCTGGACGGGCAGGGCATCGGGGCGTGGCCGGTGTGCGGGAAGAAGGGCGGCACGCCCTCGTCCGGGTCGTCGTCCGGCTCGTCCTCCGGGAAGACCACGAAGGCGAGCACGGAGGACACCTCGACCGCGAAGCGCTCGAAGGCCCCCGAGCGCAGCTCCTCTTCGAGCAAGCAGGCCACGAGCGGCGGCTACACGGTCAAGGCCGGGGACACCCTCTCCTCGATCGCCGGCACGCAGGGCGTCGCCGGCGGCTGGCGCTCCCTGGCCGACGCCAACCCCGACATCGCCACCAGCCCGGACCTGATCTTCCCCGGTCAGTCGCTCACGATGCCGGGCTGACGGCTCATCGCGCCCGCTCCGCGAAGGCGGTCAGCGCGGACGGGTCGTCGACGGCCCCGGGGCTCGCGACCTCCTCGACCGGCCGACCCCGCAGGATCTGCTTGACCGGCTTCTCCAGCTTCTTGCCCGTCATGGTGCGGGGGACGGCGGGGACGGCCTCGATCACGTCGGGCAGGTGGCGCGGCGAGAGCTCGGACTTCAAGGCTTCCCGGATCCGGCCGAGCAGCCCGTCGTCGAGCTCACCTCCCCCGGCGACGACGACGAAGAGCAGCAGCTCCCCCGGGCCGCCGTCGGAGGCCTCGAGGTGGACGACGAGCGAGTCGGCGACCTCCGGGAGCTCCTCGACGACGCTGTAGAACTCGGCGGTGCCCAGCCGGACGCCGCCGCGGTTGAGGGTGGCGTCCGATCGGCCGGTGATGACGAAGCTGCCCCGGGAGGTGCGGATCGCCCAGTCGCCGTGGCGCCAGACGCCGGGGAACTCATCGAAGTAGGACTCGCGGTAGCGCTCGTCGCCGGGGTCGTTCCAGAACCGGACCGGCATCGACGGCATCGCACGACGGATCACCAACTCCCCCACCTGGTCGACGACCTCGCGGCCGGACTCGTCGAGGACGGTGACGTCGACGCCGAGGCACGGCCCGGCCAGCTCCCCGCGGTACACCGGCAGCCACGGGTTGCCGGCGACGAAGCCGGAGCAGACGTCGGTCCCGCCGCTCATCGAGTTCACGAGCACCCCGTCGCCGAGCTGCTCGGCGGCCCAGTCGAAGCCGTCGTCGGGCAGGGGCGAGCCGGTGATCCCGAGCAGCCGCAGCGACGACAGGTCGCGCCCCGACCGTGGCTCGATCCCGGCCTTGCGGCAGGCCATCAGGTAGGCGGGGCTGGTGCCGAGGTGGGTCACGCGCGCGTCGGCGGCGATCGCCCACTGCGCGGTGAGGTCGGGGTACAGGAAGTTGCCGTCGACCAGCACGATCGCCGCCCGGCACAGCAGGCCGGAGACGAGGATCGGCCACATCGTCCACGCCGTCGTCGTGAACCAGCAGAAGCGGTCGCCGGGGCGGAGGTCGAGCGCCAGGGAGTGGTTCTTGAGGTGCTCGAGCAGGATGCCGCCGTGCCCGTGCACGATCGCCTTGGGCAGCCCGGTGGTGCCGGAGGAGAACAGCACGGTGAGCGGGTGGTCGAACGGCACCGGCTCGAAGGCGAGCTCCCCCGGCTCGGCGAGCAGGTCGTCCCAGCCCAGGGCGTCGGGGACCTCCGCGGTGCCGTAGGGGACGGCCACGACGTGGCGCACCGTCGGCAGTCCCGCGCGGATCGTCGCGACGTCGGCGGTCTTGTCGATCGGCTTGTCGCCGTAGACGTAGCCGCCGATGGTCAGCAGCACGGTGGGCTCGACCTGGGCGAAGCGGTCGATGACGCTGCGGGCGCCGAACTCCGGGGCGCACGCGGCCCAGATCGCGCCGAGCGACGCGCAGGCGAGGTAGGCGACGACGGCCTCGGGGATGTTGGGCAGGAAGCCGACCACCCGGTCGTCGCGCCCGACGCCGAGCCGCTGGAGGCCCGCCCGGCACCGCGCGACCCGGTCGGTGAGCTCGCCGTAGGTCAGCTCCTGCTTCGCGCGGGTCTGCGAGTAGGCGACGACGGCGGTCTCCTGCGCATCGCCCCGGAGCAGGTGGGAGGCGTAGTTGATCGCGCTGCCCGGGAACCAGGTCGCGCCGGGCATCTCCCGGCTCGCCAGCACCTCGTCGGAGAGGCCCTCGACGCCGAAGTGGTCGCGGATCGCGCGCCAGAACCCGTCGAGGTCCTCGACCGACCAGCGGTGGAGCTCCTCGTAGGAGGCGAACCTCCGGTCCAGTCCCGCCAGGAACTCCCCCAGGGCGGTCCCGTCGAGAGGGCCGGCGTCCCGGATCACGGTCATCGGCTCACGCTCCGTTGCGACGTCGGTCGGACCGGATCATCGTGCCCCGCGCCGCTACCCCGTGGCGAGCAGCATCGCGACCATGCCGACGTCCATGACGACGTGCGGGACGGTGCCGATCCGCAGGGTCCGGACGTCGGCGCGCGGCGGCGCCGTCCTGGGCCCGGCCGGGACCGGCACCGGCGTGGGGGCCAGGGCGAGGTGCGGCGCGAGCAGCACGATCAGGCTCGTCGCGACGGCGTCGAGGGCGAACAGCACCGCGAGCAGCCAGGCCACCGCGCCGGGACCCGCGTGCCCGGACATGTCCATCCCCACCATGTCCGTGCCGGCCGGGTGCCCGGCGAACTCGGCGTAGAGCATCGCCGCGGCCGCGACGAGGTGGAACAGGTGGGCGGGTCGTGCCGCTGCGGGCCCACGGACGAGCAGGACCGCGAAGCTCAGAGCGAGGGCCCCGAGCACGGCGAGAGCGCCCACGCGAACGATGCCGGTCCACCACGCCGTGAGCATCAGCGCCATGACCAGGTTCATCACGAGGTGACCGGTCTCGGCGCTCCGTCCGGTCACGTAGCGGTCGACGCTGCGACCGCGGAGCAGCTGGTGGGAGCTCACGGCGGCCGCGACGAGCAGCGCGACCAGCAGCAGCCGGTCGAGCACGGGCGACCCGGTCACGACGACGTCCCGGACGCTCCCGGGACGTCGCGCGCCCCGAGCTCCGCGAGCGCGTCGATCACCGCGTGCCGCTCGAGCGGGAGCTCGCCGCCCAGCCACGCGCAGAGGACGTCGGTGGTCCCCGCGATGACGTGCCGGGCCGCGAGCCGGGCCAGCGGATCCGCCCGGTCCCCCCGGAACACGTTCGCGAGCCAGAACTCGGCGTAGCGCTCGAACGTGCGGTCCCGGTGCGGGCGCAGGGTGCGGTCGCCGGCGGCCTCGACGTAGAGCCGGGCGAGGCGCAGGTCGTCCGCGAGCAGGGCGGTGAGTTCCCCGATCGCCGCCCGGGAGCGGTCGAGCCGCGTCGGCCCGGCGACGAGCAGCGCGGCGACGATCCGGCGGTTGACGGAGCGGAAGAACTCCTCGAGCACGGCGACGAGCAGGGCGTCGCGGTCGGCGAAGCTCTCGTAGAAGTACCGCTTCGTCAGGCCGGCCCGGGCGCAGACCTGTTCGACGGTCACCGCCGCCGCCCCCCGCTCGACGACGACGTCGAGGCACGCCTCGCGCAGCTGCCGGTCGCGTCGGCGGCGGCGCTCGTCGGCGCTGAGGCCGCGGTAGAGCCGGGTGTCCGTCACGTCCCCATGTTGACACGCCTGCGTTCCAGTTGGTCAGATGTCATCTGACACAGCGACGTATCAGATTCAGCGGGAGGCGCGCCATGGCGTGCTGCGTGGCGGCGGGGCTGCTCATCGCCTTCGTCCGCAGGCAGTGGTTCCGCCTGCTCCCGGGCCGTGCCCCGGAGCAGGCCGCGTTCGCCCCGCCCGCCCGTCGCGAGGCACCGACCACGACCACCGTCAGGAAGGCCTGAGACGACATGAGCGCCGCCGAGATGTCGGGACCGGTGACCGGAACCGCGTCGACCGGACGGCCCGGCGACCGCCGGGTCTCCCTCCAGCTGCCCGACGTAGCCGCCCTCGGGCCGGTGACCGCGCGCCGGATGCGGCGCGCGGTCGCCGTCTACGCGGTGTTCTGGGTGCTCGGGTCGCTCCCCGGGTGGCTGGGCGCCGGTCCCGCACTGACGGCGGCCGGGCTCGGGCTCGTCCTGCCCGGGGGCGGATTCCTCTACGGCGGCTCCCCCGTGCTCGCCGCAGTGACGCTGCTCGTGTTCCTGCTGGCGCTGATCACCTGGTGGTTCGCCGGTCCGGTCGTCCTCCCGCCGGTCGTCTGGGTCGTGACGGCCGGCCTGTCGGCGCTCGCCGTCGACCCCGCCGAGGTCGTGCCCGCGGCCCGCGTCGTCGTTCCGGCCGCCGTGGTGGTGCTGCTCGTGGCGGCGGTCGTCGTGCACCGGCTGCGGCACGCCGCCCAGCGACGCACCCGGGAGCGGCTCAACGCCGAGCTGGCCCGCGCCGACGTCGTCATCACCGGGCCGCCGGCGCTTCCGAGCGACCTCCCCGTCGCCGAGAGCTCCGCCGACGACCTCGCGCACCTGCGCTACGCGCTGGACATGGCCCTGCAGCCCGTGGCGGAGTTCCGCGGCTTCACGATCCTCGACCAGTACCGCGAGGCCGCCCTGCGCTACCAGCTCACGGCGCTGTGCAACGGCGTCGCGATGTCGCAGTTCACGCGGACCCCGGCGTTCTCCGGGTACGTGGCCGAGGCGCAGCGCAACGCGATCGAGAAGGTCCTGCTGCGGCGGGTGTGGGGCTACTGGCGCACCGAGAACCTCTGGGGCAACCTCTCGACGAACCGCGACCCGCTCGACACCGACGAGAACATCATGCTCTCGGGCTGGCACGGCACGATGGTCGGCGCGTACTCGGTGCTCAACGACGACCGCTACTCCGCGCCCGGCGGCCTGACCTACCGCTGGTCCGACGACGAGGCCTACGCCCACGACTTCCACGCCCTCGCCGGGCAGATCCACCGCAGCATGCTCGCCTCGGACTACGCGCTGATCCCGTGCGAGCCGAACTGGATCTACACCGTCTGCAACACGTTCGGCATCAACACGCTGCTCGCGCACGACGCGGTGCACGGCACGACCTTGTTCGACGACGTGCGCGACCGGCTGCACCACTCCTACGAGCACGAGTTCCTGCGCCCGGACGGGCGCATCGTCGGGGTCCGGGCCCGCCACCTCGGCCTGTCCTGGAACTTCTGGGCGGGCGCCGCGGTGCAGCTCAACACCACGTTCTGGCTGCACGCCGGGTTCCCCGACCTCGCGCAGCGCGCCTGGTGGCTGCTGCGCGAACGCGAGCTCGACACCACCGACGGGCTGCCCGCCCTCCCCCTCGGCGTGGTCTCGCGCCTCGACCCCGGCAACTACACGCTCGGCCGCGACACGCTCGGGCTGATCGGGATCACGATGGCCGCCCGCGAGGTCGGTGACGAGGAGACCGCGGCCGCCGCCGCGGCACGGCTCGCCGACCGCGAGCCGGTCGAGGAGCGCCACGGCGCCCGCCGCTACGCCGACTCCTCACCGCTGGTCAACTTCTACGGCGTGCTCGGGCGCTTCGGGCGCCGCAGCGGCCTGCGCGACCTCCTCGCCCACGGCGCCGTCCCCGAGGCCTGGCGCACCGGCCCGCGGCTGGCCGAGGTCGCCTACCCCGACGTGCTCGTCGCCCGCGCCGTCACCGACGGCCACGCCCTCGACCTCGTCCTGCGGCCCGGCGACGGCCCGGTCCGAACGACCCTCGCCGTCGACCGGCTCGTCCCCGGGCGGACCTACACCGCACTCGGCACCGGCGTCGACACGGTGACCGCGGACGACGCCGGTCGGGCCCTGCTCGAGGTCGACCTGGGTGCCCGGCACGAGGTCCGGTTGCACTGAGCCGGACCCCGGCTCAGCGGGTGCGGCGCCAGAAGCTGTTGTAGGGGGTCAGCTTGTCGACGAAGGTCCAGCCGGTGGCCTGGAGGTACCCGACGACGGCGTGGTCGACGAAGTCCTCCACCAGCAGCAGCGCCTCCGCCGCACCCGTCGTCGTCGCGAGGGCGCCGTCGAGGGCGGGGACCTCGTAGCCCTCGACGTCGAGCTTCAGCACGACGACGTCGTCGGTGCGGACCGCGGGTCGCTCGGCCAGGGCGGCGTCGACGGTCGTCACCGCGACCTGCTCGCGGCGCGCGCCTCCGACGAGGTCGGCGCGGACCCCGCTGCTGCCCGGCTCCTCGGCGTCGAAGGTGAGCACGAGCCGGTCCACCGACCCGTCTCCGCAGGCGGCGCGCACCCGGTGCACGCGGTCGGCGACGCCGTTGAGCTCGACGTTGTGGGCCAGCAGGTCGTGCGAGTCGTAGGCGGGCTCGAAGGCGACGACCGTGACCGCGGGGTCGTGCCGCGCGACGGTGACGGTGTAGGTCCCGAGGTCGGCACCGATGTCGAGGAAGGTGACCGCGCGGCCGGCGGCGCGGTAGCGGTCGAGCTCGGCGAGCAGCCGGTCGACGTCGGGGCGCTCGAAGGCGGGCGACGCGCACGCCGCGTCGATGGTGCCGGGGCGCACGGCGAAGCGACCGAAGCGGGAGTCGACCTCGTCGATGCCCAACCCCCGCATCGGGGCGGGCCGACGCCCGGCGGCCCGCGCCATCGAGTACGACCACTCGTAGGCGGCGAGTCGCAGCCGGTGCGAGCGGACGTCGGTGACCATCCCGAGGGTCTTGTCCCGCACGTAGGAGGCGACGAAACGGGCCCGGTCACGGCGCCGGAAGCCGAACGGACGCGACGGAGCCGGCAACGAGGTCGTCATACGCCGAATGTCGCAGGCTGGTGCGGTAGCCGTTAGGCCGTTCGCGTGAGCAGCACCCGGTCGGGTGGTGCACGGGCCCCGTCGTTGGGACGAACGGACCGCCGGTCACGTCGATGAAACAGACATACGGGGCACATCGTGTGACGATGCCCGGATGGCTGACGCCCCCGCAGAGCCGGCGACCGCGCCGCACGCGACCAAGCTGAAGCGCACGGTCGGCACCGTCCTGCTCTTCTTCTTCATCGTCGGCGACACCCTCGGCGCGGGCATCTACACGCTCGTCGGGACGATGGCCCAGGACGTCGGCGGCATGCTGTGGCTGCCGCTGGTCCTCGCGCTCGTCCTCGCCCTGCTGACCGCGGGCACGTACGCCGAGATGATCACGAAGTACCCGCACGCGGGCGGCGCGGCGCGCTACGCGGAGCGGGCCTTCAAGGTCCCGTTCGTGACCTTCGTGGTCGGCTTCTTCATGCTCTCCTCGGGCATCACGACCTCGGCCCTGCTCGCCAGCGCGTTCTCCGGGGACTACCTCTCCGAGCTGATCGACGTGCCCGCCGCCCCGGTGACCGTCGTCTTCCTGCTGCTGCTCATCGCGATCAACCTGCGCGGGGTGAAGGAGTCGCTCTCGGCGAACGTGGTGGCGAGCGTGATCGAGGTCAGCGGCCTCGTGCTCGTGATCGTCGTGGCGGCGATCGTGTTCGGCAGCGGCGGCGGCGACGTGGCCCGCATCCTCACCCCCTCCCCCGACCAGCCGCTGCTCTACGGCGCGTTCGCCGCGTCGGTGACGGCGTTCTTCTCCTTCCTCGGCTTCGAGGCGGCGGCGAACATGGCCGAGGAGGTCAAGGACCCGAGCCGGGCCTACCCGCGGGCGCTGTTCGGCGCGATCGGCACGGCCGGCGTGATCTACCTGCTCATCGCGCTGGGCTCGGCGATCGTGGTCGACCCGCTGCGGATGGCGGAGTCGACGGGCCCGCTGCTCGAGGTGATCACCGCCTCCGGGCTCGCGATCCCGGGCTGGCTGTTCTCGCTGATCGCCCTGGTGGCGATCGCCAACGGCGCCCTGCTGTTCATGGTCATGGCGAGCCGCGCGACCTACGGGCTGGCCGAGGCGGGTCTGCTGCCGTCGATCTTCGGCAACGTCGCGCCGACGCTGCGCACGCCGTGGGTGGCGATCCTCGTGGTCGGCGCGGCGACGATCGGCATGAGCTTCGTCGGCGGTATCGGGACCCTGGCCGACATGACCGTGCTGCTGCTGGTCTTCGTGTTCATCTCGACGAACATCTCGTGTCTCGTGCTGAAGAAGGACCGGGTCGACCACGCCCACTTCACGATCCCGCGGATCGTGCCGGTGCTCGCCGTGATCGCGAGCGTGGCGCTGCTGTTCCAGCAGTCGTCGGAGATCTGGCTGCTGGCGACGGTCTACCTCGCGGTGGGCACGGTGCTGTTCCTCGTCGCGCGCTTCAGCCGCCGCCGGTTCGACCAGGGGCCGCACGAGACGTCGTTGACGTTCTGAGGGCGCTCACCGGCCGGCGGGCACCGCCTCGCCGGTCAGCGACCGCTCGATCTCCTCGAGGCTGCGGCCCTTCGTCTCGGGCAGCAGACGCTGGACGAACACGAACGCCAGGAACGTCATCACGGCGAAGAACAGGAAGTTCCACCCGGCCCCGAACGCCTCGAGCAGCGACGGGAACGCCAGCGCCACAGCCATGTTGAACAGCCAGTTGAACGTCACACAGATGCTCACTCCCGCCGCGCGGACGCGCAGCGGGAAGAGCTCGGGCAGCGCCACCCACTGCACCGGGCCCCAGGAGATCGAGAACGACGCGATGTAGACGACGATGCCGACCAGGGTGAGCGTGAGCAGCAGCGGTCCCTGCGCCAGCCCGACGAGGTTCGTGACGGTCAGCAGGATCATCGCCGCGCACATGCCCAGCGCCCCGAACAGCAGCAGCGGGCGACGTCCGGCCCGGTCGATCAGGTACATGCCCGGCAGCGTCATCAGCATGTTCACGGCGCCGATCGCGACGTTGGCGAGGATGGCGCCGCCGGCCGCGAACCCGACGTTCGTCAGCAGCGTCGGCGCGTAGTAGATGATCGTGTTGATCCCGACGAAGTTCTGGAAGAACACGAGCAGCATCCCGACGACGAAGACCGGGCGCAGCCGCGGCCCGAGCAGCGCCCGCGGTCCGAGCTCCTCGCCGGAGCCCGCGGCCTCGTCGCCGACCGACGCGTGGATCTCGGCCAGCTCCGCGTCGGCCGCCGCCTCGCTCCCCCGCAGCCTGGTCAGGACCACCCGGGCGTCGGCCTCGCCCCCGGGCTTGTGCGCCACCAGCCAGCGGGGGCTCTCCGGCTGCGTGTAGATGCCGACGGCGAGCAGCACCGCCGGGATCACCCCGATGCCGATCATCCAGCGCCAGCCGTGGCTGTCGGAGAACGCGTAGTCGGTGACGTAGGCGAGAAAGATGCCGACGGTCACGAGCAGCTGCATCAGCGACGTCAGGCGCCCGCGGATCTCCTTCGGCGCGAGCTCGGAGAGGTACATCGGGACGACCACCGAGATGATCCCGACGCCGATCCCCATGACGAACCGGAACCCGATCAGCATCGCGGCGTTCAGGCCCAGCGCCGCGCCGAGCGTGCCGATCACGAACACGACGCCGCCCGCGAAGATCAGCCGCCGGCGGCCGAGGCTGTCGGCGAGCCGCCCGGACAGACCCGCGCCGAGCATCGCGCCGACGAGCAGGCCGGACACCACCAGGCCCTGCAGCAGCGGGGTGAGCGGGATGTCGTCGGGGATGTAGAGCAGGGCGCCGGAGATCACCCCGGTGTCGAAGCCCCAGAGGATGCCGCCCAGGGCTCCGAAGAACCAGATCGCGGCGGTCCGTCCGCGGTGCTGCGTCGCCATGCCCGCCCCCACTCCGTTGCGTAGCCCAACTTCACCGGTGATGGTGCAGGCGCTTACGTGATGCGGCAACGCGAACGTCGGGCGTCGTCGGGAAGGATCGGGCGCATGGCCCGCACCGACCGCGCCGCGCGTGTGATCAGCGCCGACCCGGGGCGCGTCCACGCCGCGCTCGTCGACCCGGACGCCCTCGTCGCGTGGCTGCCGCCGGAGGGCATGCGGGGACGAATCGAGCGGTGGGACCTGCGGCCGGGCGGCGGGTTCCGGATGGAGCTGACCTACCTCGACGCCACCGGTGCCCCGGGGAAGTCGACCGGGGCCACCGACGTCGTGGAGGTCGGGTTCGGCGAGGTCACCGGGGAGCGGGTGGAGTGGCGGACCGAGTTCATCGCCGAGGACCCCGCGTTCGCCGGGGTCATGACGATGACGTGGTTGCTGCGCCCGGCCGGGTCCGGCACCGAGGTGGTCGTGACCGCCACCGACGTCCCGTCCGGCATCGGGCAGGACGACCACCAGGAGGCCATGGCGTCGTCACTGGCGAACCTCGCGGCCGTCGTCGAGGGCTGAGAGCTCGCGGGCCACCGCACCCCCGAGCGCCACGTTGGCGCGGTACAGCGCGAGGTTGACCTCCAGGCTGCGGCCCTCGCTCGCGCGGTGCAGGTGGTCGAGCAGGTGCGGGGTGGTGTCCTTGCCGCGCACGCCTGCCGCCTCGGCGTCGGCGAGCGCGCCGTCGAGCACGGCGCGGTGCAGGTCGTCGTCGAGCTCGTCCGCCTCGGACACCGGGTTGGCGAGCAGCACCGCCGAGCGCAGCCCGAGCGCGTCCCGCGCCCGGACGACCGCCGCGACCTCACCCGGCGTCCCGACCCGGTCGGCGATCGGAAAGCCGGAGTCGCGGACGTAGAAGCCGGGGAACGTCGTCGTGCGGTACCCCAGCACCGTGACCTGCAGGGTCTCCAGCCGCTCCAGGGTGGCACCGACGTCGAGGATCGACTTCACCCCTGCCGAGACCACGAGGATCGGCACGCCCGCGAGGGCCACCAGGTCCGCCGACTCGTCGAAGGTCGTCGCCGCGCCGCGGTGCACCCCGCCGAGACCGCCGGTGGCGAAGACGCCGACCCCCGCGCGGTGGGCGAGGACGGCCGTCGCCGAGACCGTGGTCCCGCCCGACCAGCCCTGGGCCATCGCCACCGGCAGGTCGCGAGTGCCGATCTTGTGCACGTCGTCGGCGGCGCCGAGCCGGTCGATCTCGCCGGCCGACAGCCCGACCGTCGGGCGCCCGTCGACCACGCCCACCGTCGCCGGGACCACCCCGGCCTCCCGCAGCAGGGCCTCCGCGTCGCGGGCCGCGCTCACGTTCCGGGGGCGCGGCAGCCCGTGGGTGATGATCGTCGTCTCCAGCGCCACCACGGGCCGCCGGGCGGCGACGGCCGCGCGGACCTCGTCGGAGACGGACACGGCCGACGGGATCGCCATGCCGGGCATCCTGCCCCCAGTCTGCGTGAGGGGAACCCTCATGCTGCTGGAGCGCCGGGATCCTCCCCTCACACCGCCTTGGAGGCGGCCCGGCGGCGGGTTATGGTCGCTCCATGATCGCGGCGGTGCTGCTGACCACGCGGGGTCACATCGACCTCGCGCGGGTCGCCTCCGCGCTGTGTCGCGCCTGACGTCCCGTCGCCACACCCCCTCACCTCCCGGGTCCGGTCCGCCCGGCGGCCGCGCGTGCCGCCGCGCCCCGGCCCGGTCGAGTCGCCGTGCCCCCTGTCGAGAGGAACCCATGACCGCGACCGTGCCCACCCGTACCACTCCCGACGCGGAGCTCGACGAGCTCTTCGCCCCCGTCCTCGCGCGCATCGCCGAGGGCGCCCTGCAGCGCGAGCACGACCGCGCGCTGGCCTTCGACGAGGTCCGGGCCCTGAAGGAGGTGCGCTTCGGGGCGCTGCGGGTGCCGGTGGAGTTCGGCGGCTACGGCGCGAGCGTGCGTCAGCTGTTCCGGCAGCTCATCGCGCTGGGGGCGGCGGAGTCGAACCTGCCCCAGGCGCTGCGCGTGCACTGGTGGTTCGTCGAGGAGCAGCTGCTGGCCGAGCCGGGCGCCGAGCGGGAGCGCTGGTTGCGGGCGGCCGCCGACGGCACGCTCGTGGGCAACGCGATCTCCGAGCCGGGCGTCGGCGCGATCGACCGGTACCAGACGCGGCTGACCCCCGACGGGAACGGCCTGCGGCTGAACGGCACGAAGTACTACAGCACCGGCAGCCTCTACGCCGACCACATCATCGTCGCGGCCGACCAGGACGGTGAGCGCGTGGCGGTCCTCGTGGACGCCGACGCCGAGGGCATCACCCAGCACGACGACTGGGACGGCTTCGGCCAACGCCTCACCGCGAGCGGCACCACCGAGTTCAGCGACGTGTTCGTGCCCGGCGACCGGGTGCTCGGGCCGGGCTACGGGACGCCGGGCCGCACCTACGGCACGGCGTACCTGCAGCTCGTGCAGCTCGCCGTGCTCGCCGGCATCGCCCAGCGCGCGACCGACGACGTCTCCGCCTGGGTCCGCGAGCGCACCCGCACCTTCACCCACGCCGCCGCCGACCTGCCCAAGGACGACCCGTTGGTCCAGCAGGTCATCGGCCGCCTGTCCTCGGCCGCGTACGCGTCACGGACGATCGTGCTCGACATCGCCGACCAGCTCGACGTGATCCTCTCCGGCCGCAGCGAGGACGCCGACCTGCTCGACCGCGTCGAGTTCGACGTCGCCCGCGCCCAGGCCACCGTCATCCCGACGGTGCTCGACGCGACGACCCAGCTCTTCGAGGTCGGCGGCGCGTCGATCACCTCGGAGGCACTGCGCCTGGACCGGCACTGGCGCAACGCGCGCACCGTCTCGGTGCACAACCCGCTGATCCACAAGCTCCGCACGGTCGGCGACCACGTGCTCAACGGCGCGGAGATGCCGTACGCCTGGAGCGCCGGGAAGCGCTGACCCTCTCCCCCGTCCCGCGTGAGGGGAACCCTGGTGCCACAAGAGCGCTCGGATCCTCCCCTCACGCGGGCCGGCCGGCTCCCGCACGCAGCGGGTGGCGGACGCGGTCCGGCCTCGACCTACCCTGGCCGCGTGCCGATGACCGCCAAGTACGCGACCACCTGCGGGGTGTGCGCCGACCCCGTCTCCCCCGGCGAGCAGATCGCGAAGGCCGGCCAGCGGTGGGCGCACGTGGCGTGCGCCGACGGTGCGGACCGGCCCGCGGCGTCGTCGGTAAAGGCAACGAAGAAGGCGACGCGGCCCGCACGGGCGGACATGCCCGCCCCCGAGGGCGCGCTGGAGGTCTGGACCGACGGCGCGTGCTCGGGCAACCCCGGTCCCGGCGGCTGGGCGTGGGCGACGAAGGACGGCCGGCAGGACAGCGGCGGCGAGGCCGGCACCACCAACCAGCGGATGGAGATCCGCGCCGCCCTCGAGGCGGTGCGTTCGCTCGAGGGGCCGCTGGTGGTGGTCAGCGACTCGACCTACGTCGTGAACTGCTTCCGCGACGGCTGGTGGAAGGGCTGGATCGCGCGGGGGTGGACGACGAGCGCGAAGAAGCCGGTCGTCAGCCGCGACCTCTGGGAGCCGCTGATCACGCTGGTCAACGACCGCGGCGACGTCTCCTTCCGCTGGGTGAAGGGCCACTCCGGCGACGAGATGAACGACCTGGTCGACCGGCTCGCCGTCGAGCAGTCGAAGGCCGTCGCCTGACCTCGCGCGTGTCCCGTGTCGTCCGGAGTCCGGTCCGCGTATAGTCGCGGGTGGCGGGACCACACGTGGTGTCGCACGGTCCGGGTGACGCACCGGTTCTTCGCAGAGCGGTCCTGTTCTGCGGCGGGGCTCCCGGGCGACGGGTCGAGGTCGCCCCCATCGGGTCGGCACCCTCGGGCCCTCGCTGTCTCGCGACAGGCCAGCACGACGGCGTCGTGCACGGAGGAGGAGTACGTGGCTCGAGGAGGCCAGCCCACGAGGGCTCGCCGTGGCGCCGCCAACGACCGACGGCGCGGTGGCCGCCGGGGCGGCGACGACGTGATGTCGGTGCTCCAGCGCGCCGTCCGCGAGGTCAAGACCGCGCTCGGCAACGGCCGGGTGACCGAGTCGATCCGCACCAAGTTCCAGGCCGTCGCGCTGATGCTGCGCGACGAGCGCGCCCGCGTCCGCGCCGACGAGTCCCTCGGCGAGACCAAGCGGGCCGAGCAGCTCAAGCGGCTCGACGACGTCGCCACCTCGCTCGCGATGAGCGCGGTCCGCGACTCGCGGCTCATGGTGCTGCTCTCCGAGGACGCCGTCGTCTCCGACGAGGCCCGCGCCCTCGAGCGCGACATGCTGCGCAAGGCCGGCATCGAGGTCGCCGAGGAGCCCGAGCCGGAGCCCGAGGAGGAGCCGGTCGTGCCGGTGCGCTCCGGGGTCGTCCCGCGGTCGGTGATCTCGCGTCAGCTCGCGAACCCGTTCATGGAACCCGACTACTCGATCGCCCGCCCGAGCGCGCCCCGCCCGTCGCGGCTGGCCAGCTGGGAGCTCCTCGAGCCGCTGCTGCGCTCCTTCGAGCGCGCGAGCGCCGGTGCCCCGGCCTGCATGGACCTCCCCGAGCCCGGATCGCTGCAGACCCGCGGCGGGCAGCTGCTCATGCCGCACCAGGCCGAGGTCGTCGAGGCCGTCGCCGAGGGCCACCGCACCTTCCTGCTCGCCGACGAGCCCGGCCTGGGCAAGACCGCGCAGGCGCTGCTCGCGGCCGAGGCCGCCGAGGCGTACCCGCTGCTCGTCGTCGTCCCGAACGTCGTCAAGACCAACTGGGTGCGCGAGGCCGGGCTCTGGTGCCCGCGCCGCGGGGTCACCGCCGTGCACGGCAACGGGGACTCGGTCGACGGGTTCGCCGACATCGTCGTCGTGAACTACGACGTCCTCGACCGCCACGTCGGCTGGCTCGGCGACTTCGGGTTCCGCGGGATGGTCGTCGACGAGGCCCACTTCATCAAGAACAAGGGCTCGCAGCGCTCCCAGCACGTGCTGTCGCTGTCCGAGAAGGTCCGCTCGTTCGCCGGGCGGCCGCTGCTCATGGCGCTGACCGGCACCCCGCTGATCAACGACATCGAGGACTTCCTCGCCATCTGGGAGTTCCTCGGCTGGATCGACGAGAAGAAGCCCCTCGCCGACCTCATGGACTCCCTCACCGACACCGGCCTCACGCCTGCCGACCGGGAGTTCTACCCGGAGGCCCGCCAGGCCGTCGTCGACATGGGGATCGTCCGGCGCCGCAAGGTCGACGTCGCCGCCGACATCCCGGAGCGCCGGATCGCCGACCTCCCCGTCGAGCTCGACGGGCCCACCGGCCGCTCGATCCGCGCCGCCGAGCGCGACCTCGCGGCCCGGATGATGTCCCGGTACGACGAGGCCCTCGCGGCCCGGTCCGGCGGCGAGCGGGCGGTCGAGGGCATCGACCACGACCTCGTGCGCCTCGTGGCCTCCTGGGAGCAGAAGGACGCCGAGAACTCCCCGAACGGCGACAACGTCTTCACGATGATGCGTCGCATCGGACAGGCCAAGGCGGCGCTCGGGGCCGACTACGCCGCCCAGCTCGCCCGCAGCGCCGGCAAGGTCGTGTTCTTCGCCAAGCACGTCGACGTCATGGACGAGGCGCAGGCGACGTTCGACAAGCAGGGCGTGCGCTGGTCGGCGATCCGGGGCGACCAGTCCCGCACCGCCCGCCAGAAGAACATCGACGCCTTCGTCGAGGACCCGGAGGTCCAGGTCATCGTCTGCTCGCTGACGGCGGCCGGCGTGGGCATCAACCTGCAGGTCGCGTCGAACATCGTGCTCGCGGAGCTGCCCTGGACCGCGGCCGAGCAGACGCAGGCGATCGACCGGTGCCACCGCATCGGCCAGTCGATGCCGGTCACCGCGTGGCGCATCCTCGCCGCGCAGACCATCGACGCCCGCATCGCGGAGCTGATCGACGACAAAGCCGGGCTCGCCGCGGTCGCGCTCGACGGCTCCGAGGGCGAGATCGCCACCGCCGACGCCCAGCACGCGACCCTGGTCGCGCTGCTCACCAGTGCGCTGGAGTCGCGGACGCCCGCCCTGTCCTGACGACGGGGCGGGCCGGTCCACGGGCGATCTCACCCGCCGGTCACGGGAGCACGACGTCGAGTCGGGCGATGCGGTCGCCGTCGAGCGTGAACCGGTAGTCCAGGTCTGCCGTCCCCCCGGGGAAGTCGCCCTCGAGGTGGTGGCCGACCACCCAGACGTCCCCGTCGCGCTCCACCCCGGTGAGCCGGGTGGTGTAGGTGAACTGCGTCCCCGCCTCGACGATGAATCGTCGCAGACCGTCATCGCCGCGGAAGACCTCGCCGCCGTCGGCGACGTCGACGATGACGGCGTCCTCCGTCAGGAGCGGGAGCGCCTTCTCCTCGTCGCGGGACTCCTGCGCGTCCAGGAAACCGCGGATCGTGGCGGGGAGCGGTGCTGCGGTGCTGGTGTCGTTGTCCATGTGAGCGAGCGTGGTTGCTCCCGCTGCGCGAGGGTCAAGCGTTCGAGCCTCGCCCGGGGAGAGGGTCCAGGCTGCCGGCCGGACATGCAGCTGCGTGCACTGCATCCAAGCCCGTCAGGGCGGGCGTGGACCTCCCGGTGCCCGCCGCCGAGGCCCTCCACGTCTGGATCACCGACTCGACCGTGTCCGCCCGCAGGTAGCTGCAGCCGGTCCGGTCGTCGTCGGGTCCACCCTCACCGCAACGGTGGCACTGCCATGGCGCGCAGGTCGTCGAGCACGGACGCCCGGTCGGCGGGAGCCACGTCGTCGCCCGAGCGTCGGACGACGCCGAGCAGCAGGACCCCGAGCGGGTGGTCGATGTACCGGTGCGCGTTCCACTCCCGGATCACGCCGGCCCGGAGGACGAACTCGACCACGATGCCACCGGTCCCGTCCTCGCCGACCTCGTGGTGGACGACGTCGGCCGGTCCCTGCTCGAACACGTCGAGCAGTGCGGCGACCGTGGCTTCCGGGCCGGGTGAGCGGGTGTCGATCTCGAGCAGCACCATGTCGGAGAACGCGTCGACGTCCTGCCCGGGCGGCAGGTACTCCGCCTTGTGGTACCCGGGCGTCGGGGTCGCCCGCCACGCGAGCTCGTGGACGAGACCGGCGACCGCGAGCCGCTCGGGCCACGCCGGCACGATGTCGGCCAGCCGCGACCCGGCCCGGCCGACCTCCAGCAGGTCCCCGCGGCGCTCCACCCGCGAACCACGGAACCGTCGCCTGACCGTGCCGTAGGGCTGGGCGAGCAGCCAGGCGTCCCGGTCGTCGGCCGTGCCGACCTCGACGAGCACCGCGTCGCTGCGTTCGCCGCCGACGGTCGCGTAGCCGTCCCACACGATGGCGTACGCGGTCGCGGGCGTCGTCGGCCCGACCGACGCACGGGCCTGCTCCAGGCCCTCGACGAGGTCGGGACCGAACCGGGTGTGCTGCAGGGTCCGGTCCTCCGGTGCCGGCCGGTCGTCGAGCAGCATGAGGTGAGGTGCGAACGGCGCGTTGCCGTGCTGCAGGCCGTCCACCGAGTCGGCGATGATCCACTCCACCAGCGTCGCCACCCGCTCCGGGAGCCTCACGCGGTCACCTCCCGCGCCGGGGCCTCGATCGGCCGCCCGAGCAGCGGCGGACGCCGCTCCCCGAGCCCGGTGAGTGGTTCGCCCTCGTGGCGGAACGGTTCCATGTCTCCCCCTCGGTGTCGGGGAGCAGCATGCGCCGCGTGTCGGCCCGGAGGCAGCCGTGAGATCGCTCTGGACCGCGGGGACGTCATCGTGTACGAGCGCCTCCCGATCGTGCGGCGCGGGCCGGCCGCGAGTGTCTACCGAAGGAAGTCGTCGATCACCGGCGCGAGGAGTTCCGGCTCGCTCACGATCGCGAGGTGGCCCCCGCGGTAGCGGTGCAGGTGCCCGTCGCCGAGCAGCTTCGTCATGATCGTGCCGTTGATGCCGGGGATCAGCGGGTCGTCGTCGCCGATCAGGACGAGGGTCGGCTGCCGGATGAAGGGCAGGAACGGCAGGCTCGTCCACCCCGCGAGGGCGGCGAGCTGGAAGAGGTAGGGCACCACCGGCGGGCCGCTCTCCCCCGCGTGCAGCAGCTCCGCCACGGTCGCGCCGTCGGAGCGCGCCGTCCCGCCGTAGAGCTCGCCCGCGATCCGGCGGGCGTAGTCGGGGTCGTTGTGCCGGCGCGGCGTGAGCATCCGGCCCAGCGTGCGGGGGGCCGCCGGGACCATGAGCGAGCCCGTCCCCGTCGCGACCAGCACCACCCGGCGGCAGTGCTGCGGGTACTGGAACGCGTACTGCTGGGCCAGGCCCCCGCCCCAGGACACCCCGAGGACGTCGACCCGGTCGTAGCCGAAGCGCCGCGCCGCCGCGCGGACCGTGCGCGCGAGCGACGGCAGCCGGTAGGGCACGGGTGCCGGGGCGGAGCGGCCGATCCCGGGCGCGTCGAACAGCAGCAGCGGGCGGTCCGGGTCGAGCTCCGCCGACAGCGGCCCGAACAGCGCCGAGCTGGTCCCGATCCCGGCGCACAGCAGCAGCGGCACCCGCCCGGGCGCTCCGGGCCGGTGCTCCGCGTGCACCGACCGCAGCCCCGCCCGGACGGTGGCCGTCTCCCCCGCGCGTCGGGTCACGGCGCGTGCACGTACGTGCCGGGCGCCGGGCCCAGCGCGGGGTGGTCAGTCGAGCCCGCGGCGTCCGGGGCCGGCACCAGGTCGCCCGACCGCTCGTGCAGCCACGCGCTGAAGTCCGGCCACCACGAGCCCTGGACCTTCTCGGCCTTCGCGAACCACTCGTCGGGCGAGTCCGGGGTGTCGTCGGCGACCAGCCGGGTGGCCTTCGGGTTGCTCGGCGGGTTGACGATCGAGGCGACGTGCCCGGCGGAGGACAGCACGAACCGGCTCGTCCCGCCGTAGAGCCGCGTGGTGGCGTAGCAGCCCTGCCAGGGACAGATGTGGTCGGTGGTCCCGGCGGTGACGTAGCTGTCCACCGTGATCGCCCCGAGATCCACCGGCGTGCCCAGCATCGTCGCCCCGCCCGGCCGGACGAGGGTGTTGCCCCCCGAGAGCTCGATGAAGTCCCGGTGCAGGCCCGCCGTCATCCGGGTGGTGTCGGAGTTCCAGAACAGCACGTCGAACGGCTTCGGCGACCGGCCGAGCAGGTAGCTCTCGACCCAGTAGTTCCAGACCAGGTCGTTCGGCCGCAGCCACGCGAACACCTCGGCCAGCGTGCGGCCGTCGAGGTAGCCGCGGGCGGCCGAGGCACGCACGGCGGCCTCGGCGGCGTTCGGCGTGAGCAGTTCCCCGGTCAGGCCCGTCGCGCTCTGGTCGAGCACCGAGACCGACAGCGCGGCCCCGCCGATCACGTCGAGCCGCCCGGTGGCGGCGAGGTGGGCCAGCACCATCGAGCTGATCGTGCCGCCCGAGCAGAGCGACAGCGTGAGGGTCCGCGGGGCTCCGGTGACCGCCCGGGTCGCGTCGAGTGCCGCGATCACCGCGCCGCCGTAGACGTCGAGGTCCCAGGCCGAATGCCGCGCGTCGGGGTTGCGCCAGGACATGACGAAGACCTGGTGTCCCTCGCCGACCAGGTACTCGACGAGGCTGCGCCCCGGCGCCATGTCGACCACGTAGAACTTGTTGATCACCGGCGGCACCACGAGCAGCGGGTCCCGGCGGACCGTCGGCGTCGTCGGGGTGTACTGCAGCAGCTCGAACTGCTCGGTCCGCGCGACGACGTGGCCGGGCGTCGCGGCCACCGTCTTCCCGACGACGAAGGCGTCCGGCTCCACCATCCGCGGCACCCGGGGCGGCGTGGCCAGGTCGCGGGCGAGGTGGCGGGCGCCGCGGACGAGGTTGGCGCCCGCCGTGTCGACCACGGCCTTGAGCGCCGTGGGATTGAGCAGCGGGTTGTTGCTCGGGGCGAGGGCGTCGACCCAGTTCGACACCCCCGCGTGCACCCGCAGCGCGTCGTGCGGCTCGAGGTCGACGTGGTCGACGACGTCGAGGGCCGCGTCCGCCGCGGCCAGGTAGCCCTGCATCACCCGGCGCAGCAGCGGGTTGGTCCGCCACGCCTCGTCGGCGAAGCGACGGTCTCGGGGCGCGGGCGCGACGTCCGACGAGCCGGCGACCACCGCGCCGAGCTCGCGGACCAGCCCGCCGACCCGGCGCGCCACGGGCACCGGGTCACGGGCCACCCCGAGCAGCGCTTTCGCGGTGGAGGCCGACGGACCGAACCGCCGCCACGGGTGGCGGGCGGCGTCGGTCAGGACGAGGTCGAGCGGCGCCCCGATCGGGACGTCGTCGGGCTCGGTGGTCATTCGACCGCGAGGTCGGACGGCGGTTCGACCTCCCGGTGCAGGATCTTGCCCGTCGGTCCCTTCGGGAGGTCGTCGACGATCCAGATGTGTCGCGGGTACTTGTAGGCCGCGAGCTGCTCCTTGGCGAAGGCCTTGACCTCCTCGACGTCGACCTCCGCGCCACCGCGCACCGAGATGGCCGCCCCGACCTCCTCGCCGAGCCGGGAGTGCTTCAGCCCGACGACGGCGACCTCGGCGACCGACGGGTACTGGTAGAGCACCTCCTCGATCTCGCGCGGGTAGACGTTGTACCCACCGCGGATGATGAGCTGCTTCTTGCGGTCGACGATGTAGAGGTAGCCGTCCTCGTCGAACTTCGCGAGGTCGCCGGAGCGGAACCAGCCGTCGGGGATCGACTCGGCGGTGGCCTCCTCCCGGCCGAAGTAGCCGGCCATGACGCCCTCGCCGCGGATGGCGATCTCGCCGACCTCGCCGACCGGGACGTCGGCGCCGTCGTTGTCGACGATCCGCAGCTCCATCCCCGGCACGGGCAGGCCGATCGACCCGGGCTTGCGCTCGTGGTCGGGCTGGTTGAACGAGGCGACCGGGGAGGTCTCGGACAGGCCGTAGCCCTCGAGGATCGTGCAGCCGAACTTCTTCTCGAACGAGTGCAGCACCTCGACCGGCAGCGCCGCGCCACCGGAGATGCACGTCCGCAGGCTGCTCGTGTCCGCCTCGGCGTCGGTGTCGAGCAGGGCGCCGTACATCGTCGGCACGCCCTCGAAGACGGTGACGCGCTCGGACTCGATGATCCCGAGGACCGCCTTCGGGTCGAAGCGCGGGATCAGCGCCAGCGACGCCCCGGACGCGACGGCGGCGTTGAGTCCGCAGGTCAGCCCGAAGACGTGGAACAGCGGCAGGCAGCCCATGATCACGTCGTCGGGCGTGGTGCGGATGAGCGCCTCGACGGTGGTGCGGCAGTTCGAGTCCAGGTTGTGGTGGGTCAGCATCGCGCCCTTGGGCTGCCCCGTGGTCCCCGAGGTGTAGAGGATGACCGCGAGGTCGTCGTCGGCCCGCTCCACCGGGTCGGTGATCGGCTCGCCGGCCAGCGACCCGTCGGCGGGCCCGGCCGCGGGCAGCTCGAGGACCGGGATGCCGGCGGCCTCGGCGGCCCCCCGGGCCGGGCCGGCGACCTCGTCGAGCGCGACGACGACGCTCGCGCCGGAGTCCTCGAGGTAGTAGCTGACCTCCCGCTGGGTGAGCATCGGGTTCATCGGCACCACGCCGGCGCCCGCGATCAGGGCGCCGTAGAAGCCGATCGGGAACGCCGGGACGTTCGCCGACACCAGCCCGACCCGGTCCCCCGGCGTGACGCCGAGCTCGCGCAGCGCTCCCGCGACGGCCCGGGCCGCCGTCAGGAAGGTCGCGTAGTCGGTGTGCGTGCCGCCCGCGCGCAGCGCGACCGCGTCCGGGGACCGCTCCGCGGTCTCGACCAGGTTGCCTGCCAGGTTCACGAGTGCTCCCCGAGGTTGCCGAGAGCTTCCTGCCGGCTCTCGTAGATGTAGGGCGCGAGGCCGCGCTGCGCCAGGTTGCCGCCCAGCTTCAGCCGCATGAACGCGCTCGTCGTGTAGCGGCTGACGCTGGAGTACCAGCGCTCGGCGATCCCGCGGACGACGGCGACGTAGGCGTCCTCGAGGCCGGGCGCGAGGGAGAAGTTGTCGTAGTTGACCGCGACGTGCACCTTGTGGCCGATCCGGGCGAGTCGCGCGTCGACCTCGGCCCCGATCGCCTCGACGTCGGCGAGGGTGCGCAGCGACAGGCCCTCCATGTTCAGGAAGAACATGTCCTGCTCCGGGTCGTGCACGAAGCGGGCCTCGAGGGGCACCGAGAGCAGTTCGTCGGCGAGACCCATCGGCTCGTCGCGGAAGAGCCGCGGATCCATCTCCCGCAGGTCGTCGGCGACCAGCGGCTCGAAGCCGACGTGGGCGAGGACGTCGCATTCGACGTCGAGCCCGGGCGCGACCTCGATCAGCTCGAGGCCGCCGGGCACCAGCCGGAAGACGCAGCGCTCGGTGACGTACAGGACCAGCTTGCCGCTCGCCGCCGCGACCTCGCCGGAGAAGGTGCGCTGCTCGACCTCGGCGAGGAACTTGGGCGCCGACACCCCGTCGGTCGGGACGACCCGGCCGTCGCGGATCTCGGTGCGGCTCGGGGCGAGGAAGGTCCCGAGGAAGACGACCTTCTTGGCGTTCTGGCTGATGTTGATGAATCCGCCGGAGCCCGCGAGCTTCGGCCCGAAGCGGCTGACGTTGACGTTGCCCCACCGGTCGGCCTGCGCCATGCCGAGGAACGCGGCGTCCAGGCCGCCGCCGTCGTAGAAGTCGAACTGGGCGGGCTGGTCGAGGATGGCCTGGCCGTTGACCGCCGACCCGAAGTCCAGGCCGCCCATCGGCAGGCCGCCGATCACGCCGGGTTCGGCGGTGAGGGTGAGGTAGCGCAGGACGTGCTCCTCGGCGGCGACGCCCGCCACCCCCTCGGGCATGCCGATGCCGAGGTTGACCACGGAGTTCGGCCGCAGTTCCAGGGCCGCCCGGCGCGCGATGACCTTGCGCTCGGAGAGCGGGAGCGGCTTGATCGTGGACATCGGCACGCGCAGCTCGCCGCTGTAGGCCGGCGAGTAGGCGGTGCCGAAGGTCTGGGTGTGGTGCTCCGGGGCGGCGACGACGACGCAGTCGACCAGCGCGCCCGGGATCTTGACGTCCTTCGGGTCAAGCGAGCCGGAGTCGGCGATCCGCTCCACCTGCACGACGACGAGGCCGCCCTTGTTGTGCACCGCGGTGGCCACCGCGAGTCCCTCGAGGAACAGGGCCTCGCGTTCGAGGGTGACGTTGCCGTCGGGGTCGGCGGTGGTGCCGCGCAGGAAGGCGACGTCGAGCCGGTCGAACGCCCGGTAGAACAGGTACTCCTCGCCGTCGATCTCCATCAGGCGGACGAGGTCCTCCTGCGTGACGGCGTTGACCTTGCCGCCGCCGTGGCGGGGGTCCACGAACGTCCCGAGCCCGACGCGGGTGAGCAGCCCGGGCTTCCCCGCGGCGGTGTCGCGGAAGAGCTGCGCCAGGACGCCCTGCGGGAGGTTGTAGGCCTCGATCCGCTCCTCGGTGGCGAGCTTCCCGAGGGGGCCCGCCATGCCCCAGTGGCCGCCGACCGCCCGGCGGACCAGTCCGTCGTGGCACAGCCGCGCGAAGCCACGGTCCTTCCCGTCGCCCTGCGCCACGGCGAAGGCGAGCGAGAGGTCGCGCGGGGCACCCGTCGTCAGGAAGCGCTGTTCGAGGGCGAGGGTGAGCTCCTCGGCGAAGCACTGGCCCATGAAGCCGTCGATGACGAGGGTGTCGCGGTCGCGGACCAGCGCGACCGCCTCCTCGGCGGTGACGATCTTGTCCCGGGTGGTCATGCCCGAGAGCTTCTCGACGGGGTGGTCCACGGTCGGCTCCTCGAGGCTCGTCGCTGAACCTGTGACGGCCATCATGGTCCACTCGGGCCGCCCGCGTCGATCAGCGCCCGTCGCGGTAGACCCAGCGCCCGTCGACGCGGCCGAACCGGCTCCGCTCGTGCTGCACGCCGTCCCGGTGGTGGGCGCGGAACTCGACGACGCCCTCGGTGTCGAACAGGCCGCCGGCGACCCGGTCGACGATCTCGAGCCCGCGCCAGCGGGTGTCGGGGTCGAGCTCGAGCGTCGCGGGGCGGGTGTCCGGGTGCCAGGTGCGGAGCAGGTGGTCCACGTCGTGGCGCACGAAGGCCGTGTACCGCGAGCGCATCAGCGCCTCGGCGGTCGGCGGGGCCGACCCGTCGGGTCCGAGGTAGCGGCCGCAGCACGCGTCGAACGTCTCGGACGAGCCGCAGGGGCAGCGACGGGTGGTCACGGCCGGTCAGCCTCCCAGGTGCCCGTCCGGCCGGGCACGGGCCGGCGTCACGTGGTGCGCCCGGGCTCCCGGACCCGCCGCACGAGCAGGTGGGCCCGCCCGACGAGGCCGCCGGTCACGAGGGCGAGCGCCGCTCCGACCCACGCCCGGACGTCGGCCGGATCCTCGTAGACGATGCTCAGCAGGCCGCCGACGAGGACGGCGCACACGAGGACCGCCGCCCGTAGGAGGGTGCGCACGCTCGCGTGGATCCCGGGGTCCATGCCCGCACCGTAGGCGCGGACGGAACGCGTCGCGCCCGGGGACGAGGAAGGCCCGCTGACCTGGTGATCACCAGTGTCAGCGGGCCTCGCGGTTCTGTCGGGACGACAGGATTTGAACCTGCGACCCCTTGACCCCCAGTCAAGTGCGCTACCAAGCTGCGCCACGTCCCGAACCGCTGCCCGACCGCTGCAGCGCCGTGAACACTACCGCACCGACTCCGGGGCCCCGGGCGACGGGTCATGATCACGTCGAGGGGACACCGGTGGCGGATCCGGAGATCGACATCGGCCACGGCCGTCCCGCCGACGTGATCATGGGCCGGCGGAGGTCAGCGGCCCTCCAGCGACGGCGGACCCGCGGCCGGGTCGCGGCCGGAGAGCCGGAGCAGCCGCTCCAGGCCGGCCGACTCGCCGGCGCCGGGCAGCGGGTGCGCGAACGGCCCGCCGTCCATGCCCGCCACCTGCTCCACGAACGGCAGGCAGACCTCGACGTCGGACTCGGCGACGGAGAACGGCACCTCCAGCGCGGCCGCGAGGTCCCAGCCGTGCAGCACGACCTCGTCGAGCGCCACGATCCCGAGCGCCGCCCGCGGCATCGTCACACCGCCGGCCTCGTCGGAGCCCTGCCACGCCTCCTCGGTGCGCCACGCGGCGGCGAGCCCGGCGAGCTCCTCGGCGAGCAGGTCGCGCCACCCGTCGGGCAGGTCGGACGCGGGCGGGGGTGACGACGGCGGGGTCGCCCGGGCCACGCCCGCGAAGTGCCAGGCGAGGCCCGCGAGGTGCTCGACGAGGTCGCGGACCGGCCACGCCGAGCACGGGGTCGGCCGGTCGAGGTCCTCGTCGGTCACCAGCGCGACGACGCGGGCCGTGGCGGCGGTGGCTGGTCCGAGATCGTGCACGGCGGGACCTCCGGGTCGGGGGCCGTAGCCAAACACAGTTCACGGCGTCTTCACCACAAACGTCCGTCATGAGCAAGACTTGCCGCCGTCGGGACGCCGGAGGGGACGCAGGACACCATGCAGACGTGGCCGTTCACCGCGCGCGACGACGTCCTGGCCGCCGCCGGGGACGCCCTCCGCGCCCGCGGTGCGGTGATCCTGGGTGGACCGGCCGGGGTCGGGAAGAGCCGGCTGGCCCGTGAGCTCGCCGCCCGCGGCCCGGGACCCGTCGTCGGGACGGTCCGCGCGACGGCGTCCGCGCAGGAGATCCCGCTCGGGGCGCTCGTGGACGTCCTCCCCCGCGCCGCGGTGGACGCCTCCTCGCCCGACGCCGACCACGTCCGGGCGGCCCTCGACGCGCTCGGCGCCGTGCCGCACGGCCTGCTGGTCGTGGACGACGCGCACCTGCTCGACGACGTCTCGGCCACCGTGGTCCACCAGCTCGCCCGCGGCGGGCGCAGCCGCCTGGTGGTCACCCTGCGCAGCGGTGAACCCAAGCCCGACGCGGTGACGGCGCTGTGGAAGGACGAGGACATCCCGCGGATCGACCTGGAGCCGTTCACCCGGGAGGAGTCCGCGTCCGTCCTGACGACGGTCCTCGACGGCCCGCTGGAGGCCCGCACCGCGCGGGCGCTGCACGAGACCGCCGGCGGCAACGTCCTGTGGCTGCGCCACCTCGTCGAGGGCGAACGGGCCGCCGGTCGGCTCACGCGTGACGGATCGGCGTGGGTGTGGACGGGCCAGGTCGGCCTCTCCCCCGCGCTGCGCGACCTCCTCGACGCCCGCATCGGCCGGTTGACCGCACCGCAGCGGCGGGTGCTCGAGCTGCTCGCGGTCGCCGAGCCCCTGGGGCTGGGCATGCTCGGGACGCTGGTCGGCCGGGACGTGGTCGAGGAGGTCGCCGACCGGGGACTCGTCTCGATCCTGCCCGACGGCGAGCGGTGGGAGGTCCGTCTCGCGCACCCGCTCTACGGGGAGTCGGTCCGGTCCACGATGAGCGTGCCGCGGATGCGGCGCATCCGGGGCGAGCTCTCCGAGGCCCTCGCCGGCACGGGCGGACGGCGCGCCGGGGACGGCCTGCGCCGCGCGGTGCTCGACCTGGGCAGCGACCGGGTCCCGGACCCGGACGCCCTCGTCGCGGCCTCGGTGCAGGCCTCCGGGCTCCGGGACTTCGCGCTGGCCGAGCGGCTGCTGCGGGCGGCGGTCGCGGCGGGCGGCGGGTTCGCGGCCCGGCTCGCCCTGGCCCACCTGCTCGACTACCAGATGCGGGTCGACGAGGCCGACGTCATCGTCGACGCGGGGAGCGGCGAGGCCACCGAGGCCGAGCGTCGGCAGGCCGTCGTGCTGCGGGGGCTGTCCCACCACTTCCAGCTCGACCCGCCCCGCTCCGGGCCCGACCTGCTCGCCCGCGACGAGGCCACCCGGCTCGGGGGACGTCCCGACCCCGCCTACGACGCGTTGCGGGCGATGTTCCTCGGGTCCGCGGGCCGGGTCCGGGAGGCCCGGGAGCTCGCCGAGGGCGTCGTCACCGATGCGACGCGGCCGGACGAGACCGTCGCGCTCGCGTGCTTCGTCCTCGGCCTGCTCGGGGCGCTCACCGGCGAGGGCGGGGACCTCCGTCCCCTGCTGCAGCGCGGCATCGAGGCCGCCCGCCAGGGCATCACGGCGACCGTCACCGCCAACATCGGCTACATGGAGCTCCTCGACGCGGACCTGCGCGGCGAGCCCGCCCGGGCCCGCCGTCGGCTCGACTGGATCCACGGCCTCACCGGGGAGCAGGCCCCGAGCTTCGCCGCGCTCTACGACGGCCGCGTCGCCCGCGGGGCGGGTCTGCCGCGGACCGCGATCCGGGCGCTCGAGTCGGCGCTGCCCGCCTTCCCCGGACACGGCGGGGGGTGGGGCGGATGGAGCGCGGCCCTCGTCGCGCAGTGCCACGGACTGCTCGGCGACGGCCCCGCCGCCCGCGCCGCCCTGGCGGACGCCGAACGGCGTCGGCACCCGCACATCGCGGTGGTGGACCACGAGTACGACCTCGCCCGGGCCTGGGCGGCCGCCGCGTCCGGGGCCGTGCGCGAGGCCGTCGACGCGGCCCGGCGCGGGGCCGAGCGGTGCCGGGACCTCGGCACCCACGCCGCGGAGGTCCTGGCGCGCCAGACCGCGGTGCGCCTCGGGGACCGGGAGCAGGCCGACCGGCTGGAGGAGCTGGACCGGCGGCTGGGCACCCCGCGCTCCACCCACGCCCACGCGCACGCGGTGGCGCTCGCGACGCACGACGCCGGGGGCCTCCTGGCCGTCGCGGGCCGGCTCGAGGACGCGGGGATGATCGTCGAGGCCGCCGACGCCGCGGCGCAGGCGGCCGCCACCGCCCGGCGCGACC
The DNA here is from genome assembly GCF_050955885.1 of Actinomycetospora sp. CA-084318. Classification (NCBI taxonomy): domain Bacteria; kingdom Bacillati; phylum Actinomycetota; class Actinomycetes; order Pseudonocardiales; family Pseudonocardiaceae; genus Actinomycetospora; species Actinomycetospora sp. CA-084318. Next base: position 3,398,573 of record NZ_CP192098.1, on the reverse strand, counting down.
GACACCTCGTCGTCGCCACCGAGGCCGAGCAGCGGGCACGGACCCTCGCCGCGACCGGCGAGGGGGCGCGGACCCCCGCCCTGGCCGAGGCGGACGCGCCCGTGCCGCTGTCCGACCGCGAGCGCGAGATCGCCCTGCTCGCCGGCGAGGGCCTGACCAACCGGCAGATCGCCGAACGCCTGCACGTGTCCGTCCGCACCGTCGAGTCCCACGTCTACCGCGCCTGCACCCGGCTGGGCCTGCCCGACCGGGCGGCGCTGGTGAGCGTGGCGGCGTCGCGCCGGGTGTCGTGAGCGGGAGCTGGCCGTTCACCGGCCGCGAGGGGGAACTGGCGCGGGCGTCGGCGGCGATGGCGGAGCGCGGCGCGGTGGTCCTGGTGGGGGCGGCGGGCGTCGGGAAGAGCCGCCTCGCGCTGGAGCTGCTCGACCGGCTCGGCCGGACCCGCGTCCTCGGGATCGTCCGCGCCACGGCGTCGGCCCGCGAGCTCCCGCTCGGCGCGCTGCTCGACGTGCTCCCCGAGGTGTCCGCGGACCTCTCCGGCCTGCAGCTCGCCGTGGCCGCCCTCGGACCGCGCGACGGCCGGGACGTGCTGCTGGTCGACGACGCCCACCTGCTCGACGAGGTCTCGGCGGTGGCGGTCGGTCGCCTGGTCACCCGCGGCGTCCGGCTCGTGCTCACCGCACGGGCCGGTGAACCGGCGCCGGAGGCGATCACGGCGCTGTGGAAGGACGACCTGGCCGTCCGGATCGACGTCGGCCCCCTCGACCGGGAGCGCACCGTGGCCGCCCTGGCCGGAGCCCTGGGCGCCCCCGTGGAGCCGGTCAGCGCCCGACGGCTCCACGACACCTCGGGCGGCAACCTGCTGTGGCTGCGCCACCTCGTGGACGGCGAGCGCATCGCGGGGCACCTCCGCGCCGAGTCCGGGATGTGGGTGTGGTCCGGGGAGGTGGCGCTCTCACCGGTGCTGTCCGACCTCGTCGGGGCGCGCCTGGCGGGCCTGTCCGAGCCGCAGCAGCGCGTCCTGGAACTCCTCGCCGTCGTCGAGCCGCTGGACCTCGACCTGCTCGAGCGGCTCGCCGGGGCCGAGGCCGTGGAGGAGACGGCCCAGCGCTCGCTGGTCACGCTGGAGGAGACGGGCGACCGCTGGGAGGCCCGCCCCGCCCACCCGCTCTACGGGGAGCTGGTCCGGTCGAGGACGAGCGTGCCGCGCGCCCGTCGCCTGCGGGCGGAGCTCTCCGACGCGCTGGCCGGTACGGAGGCGGGCCGGCCCGGGGCCGACCTGCGGCGGGCCGTGCTGTCCCTGGACAACGGTCGTCGCCCGGACCCGGGCCTGCTCCTCGCCGCGGCCCGGCAGGCCTCGGGGGTGAGCGACTTCGGCCTGGCCGAGCGGCTCCTGCGCGCCGCGATCGCGGCGGGTGGCGGGTTCGACGCCCGCGCCGGACTCGCGGCGCTCCTCGTCTACATGCTGCGCGCCGACGAGGCCGACACGGTCCTGGCGCTGGCGGCCGAGGAGGCGTCGGACCCCGACGAGATGACCCGCGCGATCCTCCTGCGGACCCTCACGGCCCACTTCGGGGCGTCGGGCGCCGCCGTCGTGGACGGGGGCGAGCACGTCCTGCGCGAGGCCGAACGACGCTCGTCCGGCGACGACCCGACCGAGGATCCCCGCCACGACGGCATCCGGTGCGTGATCGCCGCGTGCCGCGGCGAGGTCGCGGAGGCGGTGGCCCGCGGCGAGCGGGTGCTCGCCGCACCGACGCCGAGTGACGACGACGTCGTCCTCGTGAGCTGGGGTCTCGGCTACACTCGGGCCCTCGTCGGGGACGCCCGCCCGCCCGCCGATCTCGTCGACCGCGGTCTCGCCGCCGCCCTGCGCGGCCGGGTGATGGGGAACTACGCCGGCAACCTCGCGTTCAGCGAGATCCTCGACGCCCAGCTGCGGGGCGAGCCGGAGTCGGCGCGGCGCCGGCTCGCGTGGGCCCACGACCTCCCCGGCGCCGAGGGCGCCGTGTGGGTGGCGCTCTTCGAGGGGCGGCTCGGCTCGGTCTTCGGCTCCCCGCGGTCGGCCGTGCCCGCGCTGGAGGGCGTGCTCGCCGTGTTCCCCGGGCACGGCGGCGGCTGGGCGGCCTGGCTGCTCGCCCTCGTCGCGCAGTGCCACGGGATGCTCGGGGACGCCGCGGCGGCCCGGACCGCCCTCACCGCGGCGGAGGGCCGCCGGCACCCGCAGGTGACCATGATGGAGTTCGAGCTCGATCTGGCGCGCGCGTGGGTCGAGGCGGCCTCCGGCGCCGGCCGGAGCGCGGTCGAGGCCGCCCGACGGGCCGCGGAGCGCTGCCGGGCGATCGGTGTCCGGGCTGCGGAGGTGGTGGCCCGGCAGCATGCGGTGCGCCTCGGCGCCACCGACCAGGCGGAGCGCCTCCGCGAGCTCGCGGAGCAGCTCGGCTCGCCGCGATCGCGGCTGGCGGCCGAGCACGCGGCCGCCCTGGCGGACGCCCGGGAGCTGCTCCTGGTGGCGGGCAGGCTCGAACGCCGCGGGATGCGTCCCGAGGCCGCCGACGCCGCGGCGCAGGCGGCCGCGGTCGCCCGCGCGGACCACGAGCTCGTCCTCGCCACGGAGGCCGCGGCCCGGGCCCGGGGCCTCGCCGCGGCGTGCGAGGGCCTCCGGACCCCCGCGCTCGCCGACGCGGAGGCCCCGGTCGTGCTGTCGGCCCGGGAACGCGAGATCGCCCACCTCGCGGGCGAGGGTCTGACCAACCGGCAGATCGCCGAGCGCCTGCAGGTGTCGGTCCGCACCGTCGAGTCGCACGTCTACCGCGCGTGCTCCCGCCTGGGGCTCTCCGACCGCGCGGCCCTGGTGGTGGTGGCCGGCCCCCGCCCGGACTAGGACTTCTTGCGCTTCTCCCGCACACGCACGTTGATCTGGATCGGCGTGCCCGTGAGGTCGAAGGTCTCCCGGAGCCTGCGCTCCAGGAAGCGCCGATACCCCGCCTCGAGGAAGCCGGAGGTGAACAGCACGAACGTCGGCGGCCGACTCTGCGCCTGGGTGGCGTAGAGGATCTTCGGCTGCTTGCCGCCGCGCACGGGCGGCGGCGTCGCGGCGACGATGTCGGCCAGCCACTGGTTGAGCCGCCCCGTCGGAATGCGCCGGTCCCAGTTCTCCAGGGCGGTGCGCATCGCCGGGGCGAGCTTCTGCACCGCCCGCCCGGTCCGCGCCGAGATGTTGACCCGCTCCACCCAGGGCAGGCGCACGAGCGCCCGCTCGAGCTCGCGCTTCATGGCGTGGCGGCGGTCCTCGTCGACGAGGTCCCACTTGTTCATCGCCAGCACGAGCGCGCGGCCGGCCTCGGTGACCTGCGTGGCCACCCGGAGGTCCTGCTCGCTGATCGGCTCCGAGGCGTCGAGCAGCAGCACCGTCACCTCGGCCGCCTCGATCGCGGCCTTCGTGCGCAGCGAGGCGTAGTACTCCATGCCGGAGGCCTGGTGGACCTTCCGCCGCAGACCGGCGGTGTCGACGAGCTGCCAGGTCTGCCCGTCGATCTCGACGAGCGAGTCGACCGGGTCGGTCGTCGTGCCGGCGGTCGCGTCGACCACCGACCGGTTCTCCCCGGTGAGCTGGTTGAGCAGCGAGGACTTGCCGACGTTCGGCTTGCCCACCAGGGCCACGCGCCGGGGGCCGCCCTCGAGGTCGACGTCGTCGCGCGGGGACTCCGGCAGCACGTCGAGGACGGCGTCGAGCAGGTCGCCCGAGCCGCGGCCGTGCAGGCCGGACACCGGGTGCGGCTCGCCGAGCCCGAGGCGCCACAGCGCGGCGATCTCGCCGAGCCCGCGCTCGTCGTCGACCTTGGTGGCGCACAGCAGCACGGGCCGGTCGGAGCGGCGCAGGGTGCGCGCGACGGCTTCGTCGACCGAGGTCGCGCCGACCTGTCCGTCGACGACCAGCAGGATCGCGTCGGCCGTGGCCATCGCGGTCTCGGCCTGCGCCGAGATGGCGGCCTGCATGCCCTTGGCGTCGGGGGTCCAGCCCCCGGTGTCGACCAGGGTGAAGCGGCGCCCGTTCCACAGGGCGTCGTAGGCGACCCGGTCGCGGGTCACGCCCGGGACGTCCTGCACGACCGCCTCCCGGCGGCCGATGATGCGGTTGACCAGCGTCGACTTGCCGACGTTCGGACGCCCGACGACCGCGAGCACCGGCTGGGCCGGCCGCTCGGAGTCGTGCTCGGGCAGGTCAAAATCCGCAGGCAGTTCCTGCGTCACGTCTTACCTTCCGTTGGCGCTGGACTCCGCCAGCGCGGGGACCAGCATGCCGCGCTCGGCGGCGAGTTCTTCGAGTCGGTCCAGGACGCCCTCGACGTCGAGCGCCGAGGTGTCCACCTCGACGGCGTCCTCCGCGGCCCGCAGCGGGGAGGCGGCGCGGGAGGAGTCGAGACGGTCGCGGCGGGCGAGGTCGGCGCCCGTGGCGGTGGCGTCGGTGGCGCGCCCGGCGGAGGTGTCCTCCGCGCTGCGGCGCCCGGCCCGGACGGTGTCCGAGGCCACCAGGTAGATCTTCAGGTCGGCGTCCGGCACCACGACGGTGCCGATGTCACGGCCCTCGACGACGATGCCCGACCCGTCGCCCTGCGCCTCGGCGACGATCCGCCGCTGCTCGGCCACGAGGTGGCGGCGCACCTCGGTCAGCGCCGAGATGGCCGAGACGTTCCGGGTGACCTCCGCGCCCCGGATCTCCGCGCCGACGTCCTCGCCGCCGAGGCGGACCCGCGGCTCGGCCGGGTCGGTGGACATCACGAGGTCGGCCGCGAGCGCCACCGCGACGGCGTCGTCGTGCCCGTCGGCGTCGGTGACGGTCGCGTCGAGCGCCACACCCGAGCGCATCACCGCGAGGGTGGCCGCCCGGTACATCGCGCCGGTGTCGAGGTAGCGGGCGCCGAGGCGCATCGCCAGGCCGCGGGCGGTCGTCGACTTGCCGGTGCCCGACGGTCCGTCGACCGCCACGACCCCCTGCAGGACCTTCTCCACGACCAGCGCCTCCCGAACGTCGACCCAACACCCGTCCGGGAGTCCATTGTGCCTGATCCGGCGGCCTAGAGGCCCACCGCGTGGTACAACGCTCCCACCTCGCCGCGGCCGAGCTTGCGCAGCGTGCCCGGACGCTGGTCACCGAGTCGCACGTCGCCCACGGCGGTGCGCACCAGCCGCTCGACCGGCTTGTCGACCGCGTCGAACAGGCGGCGCACGATCCGGTTGCGCCCCTCGTGCAGCACGACCTCGACCATCACCCGCGCGCCGGACCGGTCGATCACCTTGAAGCTGTCGACCGCGGCCGGCCCGTCGTCGAGCTCGACGCCCTCGCGCAGCCGCTTGCCGAGGTCCTTCGCGATCGGCGTGCGGATCTCGGCGAGGTAGGTCTTGGGCACCTCGTAGGACGGGTGCATCAGCCGGTTCGCCAGCTCGCCGTCGTTGGTCAGCAGCAGCAGGCCCTCGGTGGCCGCGTCGAGCCGCCCGACGTGGAACAGCCCCTTCGTCGAGCCCGCCTTCTCCAGCACGACGTCGCCGACGCAGCGGCGGCCGTGCTCGTCCCACATCGTCGAGAGCATCCCCTCGGGCTTGTTCAGCGCGAGGTGCACCGTCTCGACGTCGGTGACGATGCGGCTGCCGTCGACGTGGATGACGTCGGTCGCGGGGTCGACCCGGCGCCCCATCTCGGTGACGACCTTCCCGTCGACCTCCACCCGACCCTGGCGCATCAGGATCTCGGCCTGCCGCCGCGAGGCCACGCCGGCCTCGCTGAGCACCTTCTGCAGGCGGACTCCCTGCTCACCCTCGGTCACGGGACTCCAGCGTAGTGGGTCCGCGGACTAGGGTCCGGAGCTGTGTCGACGCCGACCGTCGCGACCCGCCCGCGCCTCGGGCCCGTGGTCGCCGCGGGAGCGGCCGCCTTCGCCGCCGCGATGGGCGTGGGCCGCTTCGTCTTCACCCCGATCATCCCCGTGATGGGCGCCGGCGCCGGGCTCGGCACCGCCGACGCCGGCCTGCTCGCCGCCGCCAACTACCTCGGCTACCTGGTCGGCTGCCTCCTCGCCGCCGCCCCGGTGGTGCGGCGGCGTCGCGCGGCCTTCCTGACGACGGGCCTGGTCCTGACCGTCCTCACCCTCGCCGCGATGCCGCTCTCGTCGGCCTTCGGGGTGTGGGCGGTCGCGCGGGGCGTCTCCGGCGTCGCGAGCGCGTTCGCCTTCGTCACCGCGGCGGACCTCGTGCTCACCCTGCTGCGCCGCCACGACCGGGACGACCTCGCCGGGTGGGTGTTCGGCGGCGTCGGCGGCGGGATCGCCCTGTCCGGCCTCGTGACCCCGCTGGCCGCCGCCCTCGGCGGCTGGACCCTGACCTGGTGGGTCGCCGCGGTGCTCGCGCTCGTCCTGTCGCTGGTCGCGGTGCGGCTCGTCCGGCTGCCCGCCGATCCCGACGACGGTGGCGTGGCCGACGGTCCGCCGCCCCGGCGCCTCCTGCTGGTCGCCCTGGGGACGGCCTACTTCCTCGAGGGCGCGGGCTACATCATCACCGGCACGTTCCTCGTCGACGTCGCGACCGACATCGGCCCGCCCTGGGTGGCCGCGAGCTCCTGGACGATCGCCGGGCTCGCGGGGGTGCCGTCGTGCCTGCTCTGGGCGCGGGTGGCGGCGCGGCGCGGCCGGGGGCCCGCGCTGCTCGCCGCGCTCGCGGTGCAGGCCGTCGGGCTGGCGCTGCCGGCGCTCGTGGCCTCCCCGGTCGCCGTGGTCGTCTCGGCGGTCGTCTTCGGCGGGACGTTCATCGGCATCGTCATGCTCACCCTGCCGCTGGCCCGCACCCTCGCCGGACGGGGCGCGGGACCCGTCGTCGCCGTGTTCTCCGCGCTCTACGGGATCGGGCAGGTGGTGGGCCCGGTGCTGGTGACACTGGTGAGCGGCGACGACGCCCGCCCGGCGCTCGCGCTCGGCGGCGCGCTCGTCGTCGCCGCGACGCTCGTGGCGATCCCCGCGGCGCGGATCCGCAACCGCGCCGGATCTCCCGGCTGACCACACGGCACTGCGCCGAACAGCTACCGTGCAGGTCCATGACGACCGGGGCCGCTGACGATCGAGCCCGACCGCACCCGCTGCGGCCCGGCGCGACCCCGGCGACCATCCGGGCCTGGCTCGCCACCGATGAGGACCGCGCCGGCTTCGTCGCCGAGTACGGCGACGCGCTGGAGCGGGCCCGCCGGGAACTCGACATCTCCGGCGTCCACGAGGTCATCGAGCGCTGGCGGCGGGTGGCCCTCCTCCAGAGCGACCCTGCGGGCTTCCGCCACGTCGTGAGGTACGCCGCCGAGCAGGCCACCGGCGTCCCGCCCTCGGAGGACGAACCACTCGAGGTCACCCGGCGCAGAGCCGGCATCTGACCCTCTCCGTGTACCGCCTGCGCGACCACGAGCCCTACGCCGCGGCCGTCGCGGCTCTCCCACCTGCGCTGCTCGCACCACTCGCCGAGCTGCGGGCCTCCTTGGAGCTGTCACCCTGGACCGTCGGGACGCCCTACGTCCCGACCAACCCTTCGGGTATCAGGACGGCCACCGCCGCTGCAGGGCGCCTCGTCCTGTACTACGGCGTGATCGAACGCGAGCGAGCCGTGGATCTGCTGAACCTCGTGGCTCTCTGAGCAACGGAGCGGGCCCTCGAGGATGTGGATTTCCTGGCGTTGGACGACAGCAACGACGCTTTCCTGCCACGAGGGGTGACGACTACAGCTCGTCGATGTCGTCGACCTCGGGCAGCAGCGGCGCGATCGGCGGCAGTTCGTCGAGCGAACCGAGGCCGAGGCGCTCCAGGAACAGCTCCGTGGTCCGGTAGAGCGTCCCACCGGTCGCGCCGTCCGTGCCCGCCTCGACGATCAGGCCGCGGGCGGTGAGCGTCCGCATCACGCCGTCGACGTTGACCCCGCGGACGGCCGACACCCGGGCGCGTGTCACGGGCTGGCGGTAGGCGACGACCGCCAGGGTCTCCAGGGCGGCGCGGGTCAGGCGGGCGCGCTGACCGTCGAGGACGAAGCGCTCCACGTAGGGCGCGAACCGGGCGCGGGAGGCGTAGCGCCAGCCCTCGTCGGTGCGGCGCAGCTCGAAACCGTGCGACGCGTACGAGGCGGCCAACCGGTCGAGCGCCGCCGTCACCCGCGCCAGGGGCTGCTCGAGCACCTCGGCCAGCTGACTCGCCGGCACCGGTGCGTCGACGACCATGAGCACGGCCTCGAGCGCGGCGTCCAGCTCGGCGTCGCTGCCGAGCCCGGGGAGCTCGTCGTCCGGAACGCTCATGCCCCGCTCATTCACCGGGGTCGAGGGCGGCGGTCCCGCGGTCCTCGGAGTCCGGGGCCCAGCGGACGGCCAGCTCGGCGAACGCCTCGTCCTGATCGAGCGCGACCTGGCGGGAGCGGTACAGCTCGAGCACCCCGAGGAAGCGGCCGACGACCTCGACGCCGTGCTCGCAGTCCGCGCACAGCTCGGCGAACGTCAGTCGGCCGGCCTCCTCGAGCCGTCCGCTCATGATCACGACCTGCTCGGGGACCGAGACGCTCGGAGCGTGCAGGTGGTCCAGGCCCACGGTGGGCGGCGGCGAGGGCCGGAACACGGCGGCGGCGATCTCGGCGAACCGGGCCGCGTCGACGCCGAGCTCGACCGGCGGGAGCAGCGACGCGAGCTCCGGCGAGAGCGACACCGCCCGCGGGTAGCGCAGCCGCGCCGACGACTCGAGCTCCCGGAACAGGGCCGCGACCTGCTGGTAGGCCCGGTACTGCAGCAGCCGCGCGAACAGCACGTCCCGGGCCTCGAGCAGCGCGAGGTCGTCCTCGTCCTCCACCTCGGCGCTGGGCAGCAGCCGTGCCGCCTTGAGGTCGAGCAGGGTCGCGGCGACGACGAGGAACCCGGTGGTCTCCTCGAGGTCCGCCGACCCGCCGAGGGCGGCGGTGTAGGCGATGAAGTCGTCGGTGACGCGGGAGAGCGCGACCTCGGTGACGTCGAGCTCGTGGCGCCCGATGAGCTGCAGCAACAGGTCGAACGGGCCGGTGAAGTTGTCCAGGCTGACCTGGAACCCCTGCCGCTGTCCGGGCCGCTCCGGGGCGAGCGTCACCGCGCGATGACCTCTCGCGCGAGCGCCCGGTACGCCTCCGCGCCCTGCGACCGCGAGGCCCACCTCGTGATCGGCTCGCCGGCCACCGTGGTCTCCGGGAAGCGCACCGTCCGGTTGATGACGGTGTCGAAGACGAGGTCGCCGAAGGCCTCCACCACGCGGGCCATGACCTCGCGGGTGTGCAGGGTGCGCGGGTCGTACATGGTGGCCAGGATGCCGGTGATCTCGAGATCCGGATTCAACCGGTCCTGCACCTTCTCGATCGTGTCCATCAGCAGCGCCACCCCGCGCAGCGAGAAGTACTCGCACTCGAGCGGGATCAGCACGCCGTGCGCGCAGGCCAGGGCGTTGACGGTGAGCAGGCCGAGCGAGGGCTGGCAGTCGACGAGGACGTAGTCGTAGTGCGGCAGCGCCGGCGCGAGGACCCGGCCGAGCGTCTGCTCGCGGCCCACCTCGCTGACCAGCTGCACCTCGGCCGCGGACAGGTCGATGTTGCTCGGCAGCAGGTCCAGGCCCTCGACCGCGGTGCGGAGCACGACGTCGTCGAGGGTGACCCGCCGCTCCATGATCAGGTTGTAGATCGTCGTGTCGAGCTCGTGCGGTTGCACGCCGAGCCCGACCGAGAGCGCGCCCTGCGGGTCGAAGTCGACCAGCAGCACCTTCCGGCCGTACTCGGCCAGGGCGGCGCCGAGGTTGATCGTCGAGGTCGTCTTCCCGACCCCGCCCTTCTGGTTGCACATCGCGAGGACCGTCGCGGGGCCGTGCCCGGACAGCGGCGCGGGCTCGGGGATCTCGCGGCGGGGTCGCGACGCCGGGTCGGGCGGCTCGGGTGCGGACGTCACCGCCGGCACGTCCGGCCGAGCCGGCTCGCCCATCCGGAGCGACTCGGCGTCGAAGAGAGGTGCCGACATGATCGTGCTCGTCCTCCCTCCGGGTGACCCCCGCGCCTCCGTGGTCCGCCCAGGCTAGGAGGGGGGCCCGAGCGGGGCCATCATGACGCGCCGACGTGTGACGGAAGCGCTTCCGGGGGACACCAGACGCCATGACCGAGCGGGGGGCCGAGGAGGACGGCGCGGCGCCACGCTCCGTGCTCGGCCGTGCGCTGGCGGTGCTCGCCGCGTTCAGCGACGCCTCCCCCGAGCTCGCCCTCGCCGACATCGTCTCCGGCACCGGTCTGCCGCCCGCCACGGCCCACCGCATCGTCGCGGAGCTGGTCGGGTGGGGCGCCCTCGAGCGGGTCGGGCGCGGGCGCTACCGGATCGGGCTGCGGCTGTGGCGGATCGGGGCCCTCGCCCCGGCGGCCCGGACCCTGCGCGAGGCCGCGCTCGCCCCGATGCAGGACCTCGCGGCGGTGACCGGCCACGTCGTGCACCTCGTGGTGCTCGACGGCTACCGCGCCCTGTTCGTGGAGCGGCTGGCCGGGCGGGAGGAGCTCACCGTGCGCTCCCGGGTGGGGCGGGACATGCCGCTGCACGCGAGCGGGCCGGGGAAGGTCCTGCTCGCGCACTCCCCGGCCCCGTTCGTCGAGGAGGTGATCACCCGGGGGCTCCCCCGCCTGGCACCCGGGACGATGACCGACCCCGCTGCCCTGCGCTCCGGGCTCGCCGAGATCCGCCGGACCGGGCACTGCCTGTCGCGGGAGGAGATGACCGAGGGGGCGTCGTCGGTCGCCGCCCCGGTCGTCGGCGCCGACGGGTCCGTGGTCGCGGCGTTGGGCGTGGTCGTCCCGGCCGCCGCCGCCCTGCCCCCGTACGTGCCGGCCGTGAAGGTCGCGGCGGCCACCGCGTCGCGGAACCTGGGGTCGCGCCCGGGCCGCTGACGTCGGGGCGCGCCCGTCTTCCGCTCAGCGGGAGGAACCGGTGACCCCGGCGGACGGGCTCCCCATACTCCGCCCACGTCGCCGACACGGACGTCGCGGCAGGAAGGTGGCAGTGATGACGAACCCGTCCTCGACCGCGGTGCGCTGGCTCGCCTGGTCGGCCGTGGCGCTGGAGGGCTACGACCTCGTCGTCCTCGGCGTCGTCATCCCGGTGCTGCGCCGCGACCCCGTCTTCGCCCTCAGCCCCGGCAGCGCCACCACGGTGGCCACGGTGGGGCTGCTCGGCGTCATGGTCGGCGCCCTGGCGGTCGGGCCGGTGGCCGACGTGTGGGGCCGGCGCCGGACGATGATCGCCTGCGTCGTCGCCTTCTCCGTGCTCGGCGCCGCCTGTGCGCTCGCCCCGAACGCCGGGGTCCTCGGCGCCCTGCGCTTCCTCGCGGGCGTCCCGCTCGGCGGCGTCCTCCCGGTCGCCCTCGCGATGACCGCGGAGCACGCCCCGCCGCGCCGCGGCAACACCGCCACCACGATCCTCATGACCGGCTACCACGCCGGGGCCGTCGCCGCGTCGCTGCTCGGCGCCCTGCTCGTGTCGAGCCTCGGCTGGCAGTTCATGTTCGTCGTCGGCGCCGTGCCCGCGCTCGTGCTCGTGCCGCTGATGGCCCGCCGGCTCCCCGCCGACGCCGCGGCGGTCGCCCGCGACGCGTCCGCGGGCCGGAAGAACCCGCTCGGCGACCTGTTCCGCAGCGGCTACGGCGTCGCCACCGTCGCCTTCTGGGTCGCGTCGTTCATGGGCCTGCTGCTCGTCTACGGCCTCAACACCTGGCTGCCCGAGATCATGCGGCTCGCCGGGTACGAGCTCACCCAGGCCCTGTTCCAGCTGCTCGCACTCAACGTCGGCGCGGTGATCGGCCTGCTCGTCGGCGGCCGGGTCGCCGACCGCATCGGCGTCCGTCCCGCCACGATCACGTGGTTCGCGGTCGCCGCGGTCTTCCTCGCGCTGCTGTCGATCCGGCTGCCCGGGGCGGCGGTCTACGTCGCGATCCTGCTCGCCGGCATCTTCGTGTTCTCCTCCCAGGTGCTCGTCTACAGCTGGGTCGGGCGCATCTACCCCGCCGCCGTGCGGGGCACCGCCCTGGGCTCGGCGAGCGGGGTCGGCCGGCTCGGCGCGATCTCCGGCCCGGCGTTCACCGGCGCCCTGGTGGCCGGCGGCGTCGCCTACCCCTGGGGCTTCTACTTCTTCGCCCTCGTCGCGGCCCTCGGCGCCGTGGCGGTCGTCTTCATCCGCCGCACCGAGCCCGCCGAGGACCTCGCGGGGACGGTCACCGAGCGGGACCGGGCGGCGTCCTGAGCACCGTCCGCGAGGCCGCGTTCGACGTCCTGCGCCGGCGCGGCCTCGACCGCGTCTTCGCCAACCCCGGGTCGACCGAGATCACGCTGCTCACCGACCTGCCCGACGACCTCGACTTCGTCCTCGCCCTGCACGAGGGCTCCGTGGTCGGGCTCGCCACCGGGTACGCCACCGCGACCGACCGACCCGCGCTGGTCGTCCTGCACACCACCGCGGGCCTCGGCAACGCGGTCGGCGCCCTGGCGACCGCGCGGGTCAACCGCACGCCGCTCGTCGTCCTCGTCGGCCAGCAGGACCGCCGCCACCTCGCCGCCCGCCCGTTCCTCGCCGGCGACCTCGACGGGCTCGCCGGCTCGTACCCGGTGTGGTGGTCGGCCCCCGCCCGGCCGCAGGACGTCCCGGGCGCCCTCGACCGCGCCTTCCACGAGGCCGTCACCGCACGCGGACCCGCCGTCGTGACCGTCCCCAGCGACGACTGGGGCGCCGAGGCCGACCCCCGCGCCCTCCCCTCGCCCGGCACCGTCCGGCGAGGCCGCGTTCCCGACGACGGGTCGGTGCGGGAGCTGGCGACGCACGTCGCCGCCGCGGCGTCGCCGGCGGTCGTCGTCGGCGCGGACGCGGACTCACCGGCCGCGTGGACGGCCCTCGTCGGGCTCGTCGAGCACCTCGGGGCGCCGGTGTGGCAGGAGGCGTTCGCCGCCCGTGCGGGCTTCCCGCAGGACCATCCGCGGTTCGCCGGGCACCTGCCGCCCGAGCGCGCCGCGCTGCGCGACACCCTCGCCGGGCACGACCTCGTCCTCGTCGTCGGCGCCCCGGTCTTCCGGCAGTACCAGTACTCCCCCGGCGACCTCGTGGAGCCGGGCACGACCGTCCTGCTCGTCTCCGACGACCCCGAGGACGTCCACCACAGCCGGGCCGACATGGCGGTGCTCGCCGACCCGGCCGCGACCGTCACCGCCCTGACGGCCACCCTCCCGGCGCGTGAGGGGACGATCCGCCCCCACCAGCCGCGCGAGGGGTCCCCTCACGCGGTCGGGGAGCACGGATCCTTCCCCCAGGGCGCCGGGCCCGACGACGCCCTCGACGCACCCGCCGTGTTCACCGCCCTCGCGGCGCGCCTGCCGGCCGACGCGGTCGTCGTGGAGGAGACGCCCTCGTCGCGCCCGGACCTGCACCGCCTGGTGCCCGCGCGGGCGCCGCTCGGGTTCCTGTCCGCGGCGCAGGGCGGGCTGGGGTTCGGCGTGCCCGCGTCGATCGGCGTGCGGATGGGGGCGCCGGAGCGCCCCGTGGTCGCCGTCGTCGGTGACGGCTCGACGCTCTACGGGGTCCAGGCCCTGTGGACGGCGGCGCACTACGGGGTCGGCGTGCTCGTGCTCGTCCTGGACAACGGCCGGTACGCGATCATGGACCGGCTGGCTGCCGCGGCGGGCGGCAAGGCCCCGTGGCCGGGCTTCGGCGAGGTCGACGTGCCCGGGCTGGCGACCGCGCTGGGCTGCGAGGCCCGCCGGGTCCGTACGGGGACCGAGCTGGCCGCGCTGCTCGACGAGGTCGTGCCGACCCTCGCCGGCCGGCGGACCCCCCTCGTCGTGGCCTGCGACCTGCGCTAGTTCCGGGTGCGGCGGACCGGGCACCCCCCGCGCAGGGTCGCGATCCAGCGCACCAACCGCGGACGGTGCGGCTCGCCGACGCGGGCGCCCTCGAGCAGGAGCCGCAGGCGGGCCCCGACCTCCGGGGCGACCTCGTCGCCGAGGTCGAGACCCGTCGGCGGCGACGCCGCGCCGAGCTCGAACCACAACCGGTGGCCGTCCCGGTAGGGCTCGTGCCCCCAGCGCTGCGCGAGCACGGCGAGCAGCCGGAGACGACCGGTGCGGGCGTCGACGACGGCCGGTCGGACGGCGCTGCCGTCGGCGATCGCGACCCGCAGCAGGTCCTCGTGGAGGGTCAGCTCGAGACGGAGGTCGTGCTCGCCGTCGGCGTGGGACACGACGTCGGAGCTGAGATCGTCGATCAGCAGCGCCAGGTCGACACGGCTGGTGGTGGTGTCCCAGCTGTCGACGAGGTCGAGGACGAGCATCCGGGCGTCACGCACCGTGTGGTCGGTGACCGGGAGGTCGACGGCTGCGGAGAGTGTGGTCATGCGGGGTTCCGATCCGGGTCGCGGTGAGACCCTTCACTCGTTCGGCGCAGCCCCCTGCTGGTGCGCAACAGTGGGTGCTCCCCATAGAGTGGCACACAACCAAAAGCGCAACAACCATTGCCTGCAACACACGTTGCAGCCGGACGACAGGGAGGCCCCGTGGCCGAGGAGACCCCGGAGCGGGCCGACGAGGTCGACGGCGCGCTCGCCGACCTCGTGGTCGAGCTCGGGACGTGCATCGAGAGCCTCGACGCCGCCCGGGACCGGGCGCGGGAGCTCCAGCGGCTGCGGCTCGACGGCACGGACTGGGCGACGGCGGTCCGGGCCGAGGAGCCGCCGCTCATCGTGGAGCACATCTCCCGGGCCCTGGAGTCGCTCAACTCGGTCGGCGGCCGATGGCGCCGCCGGGAGGCGACCGCCCTGCACGCGGCGGGCATGAGCATCAACGAGATCGCGCGGCTCTTCGGCGTCACCCGCCAACGGGCCTCGGTCCTCGTCCGGGAGACCGGCAACGGGTCGAGCGACGGGTCCGGCGACGGCACGGCCTGACGCCCCGTCCGCGCCCGGATCTCCTACCCTGGGACCTCCGCCTCGACGCCGCCGGGCGGACGCGCACCACACCGAGGAGAGATGGAACAGCACGAGGTCGACGCCCTGTCCGACGCCCTGAGCCACGCCGCCACGGTCGTGCTCCGCGCCCCGACGCCCGACCAGGGGCTCGGCACCACGGAGGAGGTCCTCACCCGGATCGTCGAGGTCGCCGCCGAGCGCGTCCCGGGCGCCGACGGCGCGGGGATCACGCAGACCGACCGGGGCAAGGTCGTGAGCCGGGCACCGTCCGCCGACTGGGTCGCCGACCTCGACGCGGCCCAGGCCGAGCTCGACGAGGGCCCGTGCGTGGACGCCGGGCACCGGGACGAGCCCACCCACGTCGAGGCGATCGACCTCGACGACGAGACCCGCTGGCCGAACTGGCGCCCGCGGGCACGGGCCGCCGGCGTCCGCGCGATGCTGTCCTACGCGATGGGCCCGCCGGACGCACCGGTCGGCTCGCTCAACCTGTACTCGTTCACCCCCGGCGCGTTCTCCGAGGCCGGGCGGGTGACCCTCGAGGTGTTCGCCCTCCAGGCGGCGATCGCGCTCTACGGCGCGAGCCGCGCCGAGGGCCTCGACATCGCGCTCGGCAACCGCGACCAGATCGGGCAGGCCAAGGGCATCCTCATGGAGCGGCACGGGGTCGACGGCGACCGGGCCTTCCGCATGCTCGTCGAGGCCTCGCAGCAGTCGAACATCAAGCTGCGCGACGTCGCCGGGTGGCTGCTCGAGGAGCACCGGCGCCGCTCGGACGAGAGGGCGGGGCGCTGAGCGCGGCCGGCGGGGTCGTCTAGTAGGAGCGTTCGAGGCCGAGCACCGTCTGCGCGAGGTAGTTCAGCGCCATGGCCTGCGGCAGCGGGGCCAACCGCTGCAGCCGGGCCTCCCGGAAGTACCGCTCCACGTGGTACTCCTCGGCGTAGCCGAACCCGCCGTGGGTCTGCACCGCGGCGTCCGCGGCGAAGAACCCGGCCTCCGCCGCCACGAACTTCGCGGTGTTCGCCGCCTCCCCCGCGGGCTCGCCCCGGTCGACCTTCCACGCCGCCTCGCGGACCACGAGTTCCGCCGCGTGCAGCCGCGCGTGCGCCTCGGCCAGCGGGTGCGCCACCGCCTGGTTCGCCCCGATCGAGCGCCCGAACACCCGCCGGTCCTTCGCGTACGCCACCGCCCGGCGCAGCGCCGCCCGCCCGGTCCCCAACGCCTCCGCGGCGATGAGGACCCGCTCGGCGTTGAGCCCGTCGAGGATCTGCCGGAAACCCTGACCCTCCTCGCCGACCAGGTCGTCGGCGGCGACCTCGAGGCCGTCGTAGGCGACCTCGCACGAGGCGACCGCGTTGCGGCCGAGCTTGCGGATCGGGGTGATCGTGACGGCGGGGTCGCGCAGGTCGGCCAGCAGCAGCGACAGCCCGTCGGTCCGTCTCGCGCACTCCGCGGCCGGCGTCGTGCGCACCAACAGCAGCACCTTCTCCGACTCCAGCGCCTTCGACGTCCACACCTTGCGGCCGAACACCCGGTAGCCACCCGGCGTGCGCTCCGCACGGGTCGTGATCGCGGTCGTGTCCAGTCCGGCGTCGGGCTCGGTGACCCCGAAGGCGACGTGCAGGCCGCCGGTGGCGATCCGCGGGAGGTAGCGCTCGCGCATGGCGTCGCTGCCGTGGAGCACGACGGGGTGCATCCCGAAGATCGACATGTGGATCGCGCTGGCTCCGTTCATGCACGCGCCGGACGCCGCGACCTCCTCCAGCACGATCGACGCGGCCTCGATCCCCTGCCCGCCCCCGCCGTAGGCCTCCGGGATCGCGATGCCGACCCAGCCGCCGGTCGCCATGGCGTCGTAGAAGTCCCACGGGAACGCGTGCTCGGCGTCGCACCGGGCCCAGTACTCGTCGTCGAACCGGGCGCAGAGCTCCCGCACCGCCTCCCGGATCAGCCGGTGGTCCTCGGATTCGGTGAAGTCCACGTCCCGGACGCTAGCCCGCCCGGGCGCGGGGGTGCGAGGTCGCGTAGATCTCGCGGAGCTTCTCGACAGTGACCATCGTGTAGATCTGCGTCGTCGTCACCGACGCGTGGCCCAGCAGCTCCTGCACCACCCGCAGGTCGGCGCCGCCGTCGAGCAGGTGCGTGGCGAACGAGTGCCGCAGCGTGTGGGGCGAGATCTCCGCCGTGACCCCGGCGAACTCGGCCGTCTCGCGCAGCACGTTCCAGGCGCTCTGCCGGGAGAGCCGCGCGCCCCGGGCGTTGAGGAACAGCGCCGGCGTGCCCCTCCCGCGGACCGCGAAGCCCGGCCGCGACCGCACCCGGTAGGCCTCCAGGGCGGCGAGCGCGGGCCGCCCGACCGGGACCAGCCGCTGCTTGCCGCCCTTGCCCGCCAGGAGCACGGTGCGCTGCTCGACGTCCACGTCGTCGACGTCGAGGCCGACCACCTCGCTGATCCGGGCGCCCGTCGAGTACAGCAGTTCCAGCAGCGCCCGGTCCCGGACCCCGCGGGGGTCGTCCGCGGACGGCGCCTCCAGCAGCCGGGTCACGGTGTCGACGTCGAGCGCCTTCGGCAGCGTGCGCGGCGGCGCCGGGGGGTGGACCTCCGCGGCGACGTCCTGCGCGACGACCCCCTCGGCCAGCGCGAACCGGTGCAGCCCGCGCACGGCGACGACGGCCCGCGAGGCGCTCGAGGTCGCCAACGGCCGGTGCCCGTCGGTGCCCGTCCGCAGTGCCACCAGGAAGGTCCCGACGTCGGGTCCGGTCACCTCGGCGAGGTCGGCCCGGCCGAGCCGCTCGAGGTGCTCGAGGTAGCGGTCCAGGTCGCGGCGGTAGTTGGACAGGGTGTGCACCGACATGCCGCGCTCGACGTCGAGGTGGTCGAGGTAGGTGGCCACGACGTCCGCTGGGTGTGCCACGCCGCCGGTTCTACCGGCTCACACCGCCGGGCCCCGGGTGACGCGCCGCGGGTGCAGGACGATCCGCCGGACGCGCCCCGGGTCCGCGAACGTCGCCAGCAGCTCGCGGTGCTCCTCGGTGTCGGGGTCGGCCCAGTAGCGGGCGGCGAGCCGGTGGGCCAGCTCGCTCGCCCCGTCGGCGTGCACGGTCACGTCGGCCTCGACCGACACCCACCGCTCCGGCTCGTCGGCCGGTGCCACCACGACGAAGCTCGCCCGCGGCTCCGAGGTGAGCCGCCGGACCTTGAGCGCGTCCGCCATCGAGAACAGCTGCAGCTCGCCGTCGCCGGTCACCTCGAACCACACCGGCCGTGGCGCGGGGAGCCGGTCCGGGCCGGGCGGGATGGTGAGCAGGCCGAACAGGGGGCGGTCGAGCAGCTCGCGGTCGGCGGCGGTGATCGTCATGCGTCCAGCCTCGCCGTCGGTGCCCGGTCCGCCCATGTCCGTGCCGCCCCGGCACCTTCGCGGGCGTCTAGCCTCGGGCGGCGTGGACGGGGTGCTGGAGGCGGTCCGGGTCGTGGACCCGGAGCTGGTGGTCGAGGAGCCGTCCGGGCGGGCGACACTGCCGACCGGCCGGCGGCGCAGCCTGGTCGCGGTCGCGCGGGGACGCCTGCGGGTCGGCGACGTCGACCTCGGTCCCGGGGACGCCCTGCTGCTGCACGACGCCGGGTCGGTGCCGGTCGTGGCGGACGGGCCCGCGACCGTCGTCGTCGCGCGGTTCGCCCTGCACGGTCCGGCGCCGCGACTGCTCGCGCTGCCCGACCGGGTGCTCGCGCCGGCGGACTCGGAGTTCTGCCGCCTGCTAATCGAGCGGGTGGCCGACCAGGCCCCGTCGGCCGGGCCCGGTGACGTCGTCTCCGCCCGGCTGCTCGACTGGCTCGTCGTCGAGACCGTCCGCGACGTCCTCGTGGCCCGCGGCCGCCACGGCGAGGTCGCCGACGCGGCCGTGACCGCGGCCCTGGCCGCCCTGCACGCCGACCCGGCCGCCCCCTGGACCGTCGCCGCACTGGCCGACCGCGCCGGGGTGAGCCGGGCGGCGTTCGCCCGCCGCTTCCACGAGGCCGTCGGTACGTCGCCGCTGGCCTACGTCCGCGAGCACCGCCTCGCGGTCGCCGAGCACGCCCTGCTCACCGAGCCCGACGTCACCGTGGCCGCCGTCGCCCGCCGGGTCGGGTACGCGAACCCGTTCAGCTTCTCGACGGCCTTCCGGCGCCACCGCGGGGTGGCGCCCAGCGAGGTGCGGGCGTCGTAGGGCCTCAGCCCTGCGTGCGGGCCGCGTACTCGGTCGGGCGGTCGATCCACGGGGCGTCGACCGGGCGAGGACGGAACCGGCCGGCCACGACCTCGACGGCGGCGAACACCCCGGCGATGCACGGACCGTTGACGAGGTCCCCGGACATCGCCCCGGCCACGAGGTCGTCGAGCGGCACCCGGCGGATCACCAGGTCGGCCTCCTCGTCGTCCCCGGCCTCGGGGCGCTCGACCTCGCGCAGACCACGGGCGAGGAAGACGCGCACCGACTCGTCGGCGAACCCGGGGCAGCCCACGACGTCGACCAGCGTCGACCAGTCGTCGGCCTCGATCCCGACCTCCTCGACGAGCTCCCGCTTCGCGGCCTCGACCGGGGCCTCACCCGACCCACCGTCGAGCAGGCCCGCGGGCATCTCCCAGATCCGGCGGCCGATGGCCGGGCGGTACTGGTAGATCATGACGAGGCGGTCGTCCTCGTCGAGCGCGGCGATCGCCACCGCGCCGTAGTGCTCGACCTTCTCCCGCGTCGCGACCCGTCCGCCCGGCATCCGCACCCGGTCGCCGCGCAGCGCGAAGATCGCGCCCTCGTAGAGCGTCTCGGAGTCGACGACGTCGAACGAGTGCGGCGGGTGCCCGCCGTGCGGGTCGCGCAGGGAGTCCGGGGTGACGGGCTCGCGGGGGCTCACGGGACGCCGGCCTCGTGGAGGCGGGCGGCCTCCGCGTCGACCGGGTCGTCGCCCTCGATGTCGGTGCCCCCGCCGTCCCGGCCGTCCGAGCCGTCCGTGCCGTCGCTGCCGAACAGCCGGGACGACGCGTCGTGGCGCAGCGCGGCGGCGACGAAGGCGGCGAACAGCGGGTGCGCCCGGGTGGGGCGCGACTTCAGCTCCGGGTGGGCCTGCGTCCCGACGAAGAACGGGTGCACCGCCCGCGGCAGCTCGACGAACTCCACGAGCGTGCCCTCGGGTGAGGTCCCGGAGAACACGAGCCCGGCCTCGGCGAGCCGCTGGCGGTAGGCGTTGTTGACCTCGTACCGGTGACGGTGCCGCTCGGAGACGGTCCCGCTGCCGTAGGCGGCGCGGGTGATCGTGTCGGGCGCGAGCACGGCGGGGTAGGCGCCGAGGCGCATCGTGCCTCCCATGTCGCGCTCGCCGGAGACGACGTCGGTCTGGTCGGCCATCGTCGAGATGACGGGGTTCGGGGTGTCGGGCTCGAACTCGGCGGAGTTCGCGTCCTCGATGCCCGCGAGCGCCCGCGCGGCGTGGATGACCATGCACTGCAGTCCCAGGCAGAGTCCCAGCGCGGGGATGCCGTGGCGCCGGGCGTGGTCGAGCGCGCCGATCTTCCCCTCGATGCCGCGGACGCCGAAGCCACCGGGCACGAGCACGCCGTGCACGTCGGCCAGCGCCTTCTCGGCGCCGGCCGCGGTCTGGCACTCGTCGCTGGGCACCCACCGGATGTCGACCTTCGCGCGGTGGGCGAACGCGCCCGCCCGGACCGCCTCGGTCACCGACAGGTAGGCGTCGGGGAGGTCGACGTACTTCCCGACGATCGCGATGGTCACGCGCTCGGTGGGCTGGTGCACGCGGTCGAGCAGGTCGCCCCACACAGTCCAGTCGACGTCGCGGAACGGCAGCCCGAGGCGGCGCACCACGTAGGCGTCGAGCCCCTCGGAGTGCAGCACCTTGGGGATGTCGTAGATCGACGGCGCGTCCGGGCAGGCGACGACGCCGTCCTCGTCGACGTCGCACATCAGGGAGATCTTGCGGGTCATCTCCTCGGGGATGTGCCGGTCGGCGCGCAGCACGAGCCCGTCGGGCTGGATACCGATGTTGCGCAGCGCCGCCACCGAGTGTTGCGTCGGCTTCGTCTTCAGCTCGCCGCTCGGCGCGAGGAACGGCACGAGGCTGACGTGGAGGAAGAAGCAGTTGTCGCGGCCGACCTCGTGGCGCAGCTGCCGGGCGGCCTCGAGGAACGGCAGCGACTCGATGTCGCCGACGGTGCCGCCGATCTCGGTGATCACCACGTCGGGCGCGGATCCGTCGGGGCCCTCGCGCATCGCGAGCACCCGCGACTTGATCTCGTCGGTGATGTGCGGGATGACCTGGACGGTGTCGCCGAGGTACTCGCCGCGGCGTTCCTTCGCGATGACCTCGGAGTACACCTGGCCGGTCGTCACGTTCGCCCGCGCCGAGAGGTCACGGTCGAGGAAGCGCTCGTAGTGGCCGATGTCGAGGTCGGTCTCGGCGCCGTCCTCGGTGACGAAGACCTCGCCGTGCTGGAACGGGTTCATCGTCCCGGGGTCGACGTTGAGGTACGGGTCGAGCTTCTGCATCGTCACCCGCAGGCCGCGGCTGGTGAGCAGCTGGCCGAGGCTCGACGCCGTCAGGCCCTTGCCGAGGGACGAGGCGACGCCACCGGTGACGAAGACGTGCTTCGTGGTCCGCGGATGCTGCATCACGTCCCCCCGTGCGGGCGGGGGTCGGTCCGGGAGATTCGGGCGTTCGGGCACCGGTCCACGGAACCTCACCCTAACACCGCCGACCGGGTGACCAGCGTGGACCACCGTCTCGCCGACCGCGAGCCGGGACTCGTGCGGCGGGCGGCGGGGTCAGGCCGTGGGCGCGCGCTGCGGGAGCGGCGCGACGCCCGGGGCCGCGCCGTAGGCCCCCGACCGGCCGGACGCCTGCTCGGCCGCGGCGAGCACGGCGGCCAGCCGCCCCGCCGTCGCTCCGACGCCGTCGACGGTGGAGACGCCGCGCAGGGCCTGGTCGCCGCGCACCACCGCGACCGCGCCGTCGGCGGACCGGGTGGCGAGCACCGTCCCGGCGCCGCCGGCGTGGATACCCGCGGCCAGGCGGGCGAGGGTCGCGGCCCGTCCGGCCGCGTCGGGCGCGGGCGCCGGGGTCCCGCCGACCACCAGCGCGAGCTGCGCCGGCGCCGGTGCGGCGCCGGGCGCGAGGAACCCGCCGTCGGCCAGGGCGGTGAAGGCCGTGCCCACCTCGGCGGGCGAGCTCGACGGGCCGCGCCCGGCGGTGACCAGGGAGCCGAGGAGGGAGCCGGTCAGCGTCCCGACGTCGGTGGTCGAGGGCAGCTGGACGCCGGCGGGGAGCACGCGGGTGACGAGGGCGCGGAGGGCGTCGGCCCGGTCGGGCACGAGCATCGCGTCGGTCAGTGACAGCGTGCCGGTCACCCGTCCCCCGGCCTGCCCGACGAGCCCGGTGAGCGCGTCGAGGTCGGCGGGATCGGCGTCCGGGGCGGCGAGCAGCACGACGGTGCGGTCGCGCAGCGTGCCGCCGACGAGCGCGGGCGCGGTCCCGGCGAGGACCCGGTCGGCGGCGGCCTGCTGTGCGCGGGCGGTGTCCCGCTCGGCGGTCAGGGTGCCGACCTGCCCCGAGAGGTCCGCGCGGTCGGAGGAGAGCGCCCCGAGCATCGTCTGGGACAGCGACGAGGCGCCCAGCACGACGCCGAGCGCGAGCGCGAGGACGACCGCGCACAGCGACACGATGTGGTAGCGGAACGAGATCATCCGACGACGCTCCGGACCACCGCGGTGCCCCAGTCGAGGACGGCCCGGCCACCGGTCTGCAGCAGCAGCACGAGCGACGGGCCCGCCCCGAGCGCGAGCGCGGCCACCACCGCGGCGGCGAGGACGGCGACGACGAGCATCACCAGCGTGAGGATCGAGACCCGACTGCGGTACAGCGCGAGCACGGCCGGCGCGTCGACGAGGGTCGGGCCGAGCCGTAGCCGCGTCAGGAAGGTGGAGGGGATCGAGCCGGAGCGGCCCCGGTCGAGGAAGCCGCCCAGGCTCGCGTCGAACCCGACGGCGACGACGAGCGCGGCGCCGTGCGCGTGGGCGAGCAGCAGCGCGAGGTCCTCGGGGTTGGCCGACGACGGGAACGCGACCGGGTCGACGCCGAGGTCCTGCATCCGCGCCAGCCCGGCGATGAAGCCGTCCGGGTCGGCCGGCACGACGACGTCGCGGGCCTTGCGGGCGAGTGCCGGGTCGAGCTCGGCGACCGTGCCGATGACCACTGCGGGGGTGAGTCCGGCGTCGCGCAGTGCGTCCGCGCCGTCGCCGACGCCGATCAGCACGGGCTTGTACTCGCGGATGAAGCCGGTGAGCGACCGCACCTCCTCGGCCGTCCCCGGTCCGCCCGCGACCACCACGACCTGTTTGTCGCGCATCGAGGTCGAGACGGCGGGGACGCCGACACCGTCGACGAGCAGGGCGCGCTCGCGGCCGAGGAACTCGCTGGTGTTGGCCGAGAACGCCTCGAGCTGGGCGGCCATGCCGCCGCGGGCCTCCTCGAGGAGGTCGGCCACCGTCTCGCGGTCCTGCCCGAAGCCGCGGAGCACCTCGCGGTCGCCGACGTGCACGGCACCGTCGTGCAGCCGCACGGTGGCCCCGTCGACGAGGTCGGTGAACACCCCGGCGCCGCAGTCGTCCACGAGCGTCACGCCCGCCTCGACCAGGATCTCGGGTCCGAGGTTCGGATAGCGGCCGGAGATCGACGGGGCCGCGTTGACGACCCCGACCACCCCGGCCTCGAGCAGCGCCGCCGCCGTCGCCCGGTCCAGGTCGACCTGGTCGATGACAGCCACGTCCCCCGGGCCGAGCCGGCGCAGGTAGGCGGCGTCCGCTCCCGACGATCCGCGGCGCCCGATCCGGGCCGTGCCGCTCACGCCGGGCAGCGCCGATCGCGTCCGGGTCCCGCGTCCTGGCCATCGCATGCCACCGATGCTGACGGGCGATCACGATCCGGACACGTCGCCACGCCGAGCCACACCACAGGTCTCACCCGACCCGGACGCCACATCCGTCACAGGGGTGACCGTGAACGCGCCGGGCGGCTCAACCAGCACGGCGCTTCGGCCGCCGACCACCGCCCTTCGCTGCGCCCCGGCTGATGGGCGTCGGTTCGGGGACGCCCCGCTTGTCGTCGGCCGCGGCGGCGAGCAGCTCCTCGGCGTGCGCCCGGCCGGTCTCGGTCTCCTCCGTGCCGGCGAGCATCCGGGCGAGCTCGACCACCCGCTCCGAGTCGTCGAGGGTGCGCACCGAGCTGCGGGTGACGCCCTCGGTGACCGATCCCTTGTCCACCACCAGCTGCCGGTCGGCGTACGCCGCCACCTGCGCGAGGTGCGTGACGACCACGACCTGGTGGGTCTCGGCGAGACGCGCCAGTCGACGCCCGATCTCCACCGCGGCCCGGCCGCCGACCCCGGCGTCGACCTCGTCGAACACCAGCGTCGGCACCGTGTCGGCCCCGGCGAGGACGACCTCGACCGCCAGCATCACGCGCGAGAGCTCACCGCCCGACGCGCCCTTGGCGATCGGCAGCGGCGGCGCCCCGGCGTGCGGCGCGAGGAGCAGCTCGACCTCGTCGACCCCGTCGGGGCCCGCCGCGACCCGACGCCCGTCGAGCTCGAGCGCGTCCGCGCCCGTCGAGTCCTTGCGACCCACCTGCACCTGCACGGTGGCCGCGGCCATCGCGAGCCCGTCGAGTTCGGAGCTGACCGCCTCGGCGAGCCGGGCGGCCGCCTCGGTGCGGACGGCGCTGAGCTCGCCGGCGTGGGCGGCCAGCTCGGCCCCGAGCCGGTCGGCCTCCGCGGCGAGCGCGGCGATCGCCTCGTCGGAGACGTCGAGCGACTCGAGCCGCTCGCGCGCGGTGTCGGCCCACGCCAGCACCCCGGCCACGTCGGCCGCGTACTTGCGGGTCAGCCCCTTGAGCGCGGCCTGCCGCTCGAGCACCCACGCGAGGCGCTCCGGGTCGGCCTCGAGCCCGTCGAGGTAGCCCGACAGCTCCGCCGCCACGTCGGTGAGCAGTGCCGCGGCCTCGGCCAGGCGCGGTTCGAGCGCGGTCAGCCGCGGGTCGTCGGTGGCCAGCGCCCGGCGGGCCTCCCCCACCAGGGCGGTCGCGTCGGGTTCGTCCCCGGTGCCCTCCGGCGGCCCCGCCACGGCGGCGAGCGCGGTGAGGGCGGCGGACCGCAGGTCGTCCACGTCGGCGAGCCGGCGGGCCTCGGCGACCAGGTCGGCGTCCTCGCCGGGCTGCGGGTCCAGCGCCTCGATCTCGGTGAGGCCGTGCCGGAGCAGGTCGGCCTCGCGCGCCATCTCCCGGGTGCGCTCGCGGCGGTCGGCGAGCTCGGCGACCGCGGTGCGCCACCGGGCCCGGGTCGACCGGTAGCGTCCGAGCGCCTCGGTGGCCGGGGCCCCGGCGAACCGGTCGAGCACCGCACGCTGCTCGGCGGGCCGCAGCAGGCGCAGCGCCTCGTGCTGGCCGTGGACGGCGAGGGAGGCGTCGGCGACGTCGGTGAGCACCGCCAGCGGCACCGACCGGCCCCCGAGGTGCGCCCGGGACCGACCGTCCGCCGACACCGTGCGGGCCGCGATGAGCGACCCGTCGTCGTCGAGCGCGGCCCCCGCGTCGCGGGCGACGTCCGCGGCGTCGCGCGGCGCGTCGTCGGGAACGTCGGACCCCTCGGACCCCTCGGGCCCCTCGGTCCCGCCCGAGGGACCCGACCCGTCGTCGGGAACGGGCAGCACGTAGCGACCCTCCACCACCGCGCGCGACGCCCCACGTCGCACGCGGGAGGAGTCCGCGCGACCGCCACCCAGGAGGTGCAGCCCGGTGATCACCATCGTCTTGCCGGCGCCCGTCTCGCCGGTCACCGCGGTGAGCCCCGGATGCAGCTCCAGGGTCGCGTCCTCGATCACGCCGAGGCCCTGGATTCTCAGCTCGGAGAGCACGCCGTCACTGTAACGACGGGGTCCGACACCCAGGGCCGAACACGCCGATCGGATTCGAACAGGTGGTCGAACGGTCGGTGAACGGCGGTGGCCGGATCCCCTACCGGCGGCCGCGCCAGCCCTGCACGGGCAGGCCGAACTTCCGCACCAGGCGGTCGGTGAACGGCTGCACCCGGAGGCGCACGAGGAGCACCGGCGTCTCGCCCTTGCCGATCTCCACCCGCGACCCGGGCGGCAGGTCCAGCGTCCGGCGCCCGTCGCACACGAGCACGCCCGCGTCCCCGCGCCCGGAGACCTCGAGCGCGACCCGCGACTCGGGCGACACGACCAACGGACGCGAGAACAGGGCGTGGGCGTTCGACGGCACGAGCAGCATCGCCTGGACCTCCGGCCACACCACGGGCCCGCCCGCGGAGTAGGCGTAGGCCGTGGAGCCGGTGGGGGTCGCGCACAGCACGCCGTCGCAGGCGAACTCGGACACGGGCCGGTGGTCGACCTCGAGCACGACGTCGAGCAGCTTCGCCCAGTTGGTCTTCTCGACGATGGCCTCGTTGAGCGCCCACGTCCGCCCCAGCACCTGCCCGTCGCTGGAGGCGGTGACGTCGACCGTCATCCGCTCCTCGACCCGGTAGGTGCGGTGGACCACCGCGTCGAGGACCTCGTCGAGGTCGTCGAGGTCGGCCTCGGCGAGGAAGCCGACGTGGCCGAGGTTGATCCCCAGCAGCGGCACGCGCGCCGAGCGTGCGAGCTCCGCGGCCCGCAGGAGCGTGCCGTCGCCGCCCAGCACGATGACGATCTCGGCGCCGTTGGCGGCGTCGTCGTCGGGCGCCACCCGCTGCGGGCGCTCGTGCGGCTCGAGGTCGTCGAAGAGCCCGGCGTCGCTGGAGTACTCGTCGGGCATCACCCGCAGCGAGAACCCCGCGCGGTGCAGGCTGCACGCCACCGTCGAGGCGACCTTGCGGGTCGCCTCCCGCCCGGTGTGCACCACGATCAACGCGTCCCGCACCGGGTTCTCCCGTTCCTGGGTTCGTTCCTGGTTCACTGTGGCCCGTTCTCGACCGCACGACGCACGATCGCGTCGTCCTGCTCCCCCGTACCCGTTCCCGGCCGCAGCCACAGGAAGTACTCGACGTTCCCCGACGGACCGGGCAGGGGGCTCGCCGTCGCCCCGGACAGCGTCAGCCCCCGCTCGCGGGCCGCGGCCACCACCCCCAGGACCGCGTCGACGCGCAGCTCCGGGTCGCGCACCACCCCGCCCGACCCGAGCCGGTCCCTGCCCACCTCGAACTGCGGCTTGACCATCGGGAGCAGCGCGCCGTCGGGCCGGGTGCAGGCGGCGAGGGCGTCGAGGACCAGCCGCAGGGAGATGAAGGACAGGTCGGCGACGACGAGGTCGACGGGTCCGCCGATCTGCTCCGGGGTCAGCGCGCGGACGTTGGTGCGGTCGAGCACCGTGACCCGGTCGTCGGTCCGCAGCGACCACACCAGCTGGCCGTAGCCCACGTCGGCGGCCACCACCTCGCGCGCACCACGGCGCAGCAGGACGTCGGTGAACCCGCCGGTCGAGGCGCCCGCGTCCAGGCAGCGCCGCCCCGCCGGGTCGACGTCGAAGGCGTCGAGGGCGCCGAGCAGCTTGTGCGCGCCGCGGCTGGCCCAGTCGTCGACGGTGCCGTCGGGTTCGGGGATCACGACGACCGCGGCGGCGGTCTCGACGGCGGTCGCCGGCTTCGACGCCACGCTGCCGCCGACGGTCACCCGACCGTCCGCGATGAGGGCGGCCGCCTGCTCCCGCGACCGGGCGAGTCCCCGGCGCACCAGCTCCGCGTCCAGCCGGAGGCGGCGGCTCGACGTGCGCGCCACGCCGGTCAGCCCCGGTCGACCGAGGCGAGCGCCGAGGTCAGGGCCTCGTGGAGCGCCTCGAACCGGTCGGCGTGCTCCATCGGGTCGGCGCCCGCGGACGGGTCGAGGTCCTCGACGGCGGCCGCGGCCGCGCGCAGCCGCGCCAGGCCGTCGTCCGAGGCACCGTGATCCACGGGTCCCACGCTAACTCACCGGTCGGCGTCGAGGCCCAGCGCGGAGATCGTCCGGCCCGCGAGGTCGTCGGCGGGCGTCACGCGCGGCGCCCGGGACGCCTCGCCGACCGACGCCCAGTGCGCCGCGACCAGGGCCCGCAGCGCCGTGGCCCGGTCCTCCGCCGTGTCCCCGGCCTCCGCCGGTGCCGCCAGCTCGAGCGACCCGTCGTCGTGCACGGTGACGTTCCACCCGCCGTCCACGCCGACGCGGACCGCGTCGAGGTCGGCCAGCGCGGCGAGGCCGGCGGCGACGTAGGTGGGGCGCTGCTCGGGCGGGGCGGCGAGCACGTCGGCCGCGGTGGAGACACCGGTGAGCACGAGCAGGGACTCGGCGTCGACGGCGTGCCCGCCGGCGATGTCGGTGTCGAGCCGGTCGCCGATCACGAGCGGGGTGCTCGCCCCGACTCGCTCCATCGCCTGGCGCAGCAGCGGTGCGGCGGGCTTGCCCGCGACCTGCGGCTCCCGGCGGCTGGCGTGCCGCAGCGCCGCGACCATCGACCCGTTGCCGGGCAGCAGGCCCCGTTCGGACGGGAGGGTGGGGTCGACGTTGCAGGCGACCCAGGTCGCGCCGCGGGCCAGCGCGAGCGCGGCCTCGGCCAGCTGCCGCCACCCCGTGTCGGGCGAGTGACCCTGGACGACGGCGACCGGCTCGTCGTCGTTGCTCCGCACCGGGGTGAGGCCGACCCCGGCGACCTCGTCGGCGAGGGCGTCCGTCCCGAGCACGAGCACGGTCGCGCCGGCGTCGAGCTGCCCCGCCAGGACCGCCGCCCCGGCCTGGGCACTCGTCACCACGTCGTCCTCGGTGACGGTGAGCCCGAGCTCGGCCAGGTGCCCGGCGACCGCGCCGGGCGTCCGCGAGGCGTTGTTCGTGACGTACGAGACGGTCGCTCCCCGCTCGCGGGCCGCCTCCAGGGCCTCCACCGCGCCCGGGATGGCGTCCGGACCCGCGTACACGGTGCCGTCGAGGTCGACCAGGAGGGCGTCGTGCCGCGTCACCGCTCGTCGTCCCCGTGGGGCGCCTCGGTGCCGGGCTCGTCCGTCGCGTTCCCGACGACGGGTGTGGCCGCCCGGTCTGCCTCGTCCTCGGCGACCTCGTCGTCGTCGTCCTCGGTTGCCTCGTCCTCGGCACCGTGGGTCGCTCCGGGGTCGTCGTCCACCACGACGCCGGCGTCGTCGGCCCCGTCGGCCTCGTCGGTCACCTCGAGCTCGCCGGGCGGGGTGTCGACCCCGGCCGCCACGAGCGCGGCGCGCTCCTCGGCGTCGGTCTCGCCGTCGACGTCGGTCTGGGCGGCGTCGAGGAAGGCACGGACCGCCTCCTCACGACGGCCGGCCGCCACGAGGGCCTCGCCGTAGGCGTAGAAGAGACGGCAGGTCCACGGGTCGTCGGTCCGACGCACGTCGAGCTCGGGGACCTGCAGGCCCACGACCGCCGCCGCGAACTCGCCCAGGTCGCGCCGCGCGCCGGACGTCACGATGAGCAGTTCCATCGCCTCGTCCCGCGGCAGGTCGGACGACTCCGGGCTGCGGGCGATCTCGAGGGCCCGCTCCGGCCGACCGAGCGCCCGCTCGGCGTCGGCCATGACCGCCACGTGGGCGGCGCCGCCCATGCGGCGGCTGGCGCGCAGTTCGGAGAGCGCCTCGGCCCACTCGGAGGCGTGGTAGGCGGCGAGACCGCACGCCTCGCGCACCACCGCGACCCGGGACGCCCGGTGACGGGCGAACCGCGCGTGGGCCAGGGCCGCCTCGGGGTCGTCGTCGAGGAGTTCCCCGACCGCGACGAGGTGGCGGGCGACGTTGTCGGCGAGGTCCTTCGGCAACCCGCGCAGGTCGCGCCGGACCTCGCCGTCGAGCAGGTCGGGCGTCACCTCGTCGGGCAGCGCCGGCTCCGTCGGGCGGGGCTGGGCGTCCTGGTGCCGACGGATCGGCCGGTCCTCGGCACGCGGGGTGCGCGTCCGGTCGTCGCCGCGCGGCGCGTCCCGCCGGTCACGCGGCGGACGTCCGTCACGGTCCCGCGGCGGGCCCTGTCGCCGATCGCCGCGGGGCGGACCGTCACGGCGGTCGCCGCGAGGCGGGCCATCACGGCGGTCGCCGCGGGGCGGACCGTCACGGCGGTCGCCGCGGGGAGGACCGTCACGCCGGTCGCCCCGGGGGCCGGACGGCCGTCGGTCCTGACCGGCTGTGTCCGACCGACGGGCTGCCTCGGTACGACGAGGACGGTCGTCGGTCTGGTCGCGGCGCGGCCCGCGGCCGTCGCGCGCGCCGGGGCCACGGTCGGGCCCGCCCGCACGGCGGGGACCGCCGTGACCGCCCTCGGACCGACCCGAGCGCTCGCCGCCCTCGCGACGACGGTCCTCCCACGGCCGCGAGGACCGGTCCGCGTCGGACCGACCGCGGTAGCCCCCGGATCGGTCCGGGCGGCCGCCGTCGCCGGCCCCGGACGGCGCGGACCGGTCGCCGTACGGACGTCCACCGGAGCGACGGTCGTCCCGACCCGAGGAGCCGTCGCGACCGCGCGGCTGGTCCTGACGGGGGCCGCCCCGCTCCGGGCGGGGTGAACGGCTGCGGTCGTCCGAGCGGCCTCCGCGGGTGCGGTCGCCGCCCTGGGCGGGCCGACCACGTCGATCGTCGGGTCGCCCACCACGACGATCCCCACCGGTGGGCCGGCCCCGGCCGCCCTCACGGGAGTCGTCGGACCGCCGCCGGTCCTCCGGAGCGGACGACGATCGGTCGCCCCGGCTGTCCTGCGGGTCCACGCTCACCGATCGGCCTCCTGACATGACGAAACGGGGCAGGACCGGATGGGTCCTACCCCGTGTCTGTCACGCGGACGAGGGGACGTCCGCGCCGTTCACTCTCGAAATATGAATCCACGAAGCGTGGGGGTGGTTGGGTGTTCCGGCGGTGTCCTACTCTCCCACGACCTGGCGGTCGCAGTACCATCGGCGCTGGAGGGCTTAGCTTCCGGGTTCGGGATGGGACCGGGCGTTTCCCCTCCGCTGTGGCCACCGGAACACCGAACCACCCCCACGTGTGGGGGGTTGGGGTGTGAAGTGGTGTGGACGCGAGCAGCAGTTCTGCTTGTGGTGTGTGTGCCCGTGCAGTGTCACCGGCCGGTCACCCGGGTGTGGGTGTTGGTGGTGTGTCGGGCAAGTCCTCGGCCTATTAGTACCAGTCCACTGCATACCTTGCGGTACTTCCATGTCTGGCCTATCAACCCACTGGTCTGGTGGGGGCCTTAACCCTCATAGGGGTGGGAGACCTCATCTTGGAACGGGCTTCCCGCTTAGATGCCTTCAGCGGTTATCCCTTCCGAACGTAGCCAACCAGCCGTGCCCCTGGCGGGACAACTGGCACACCAGAGGTTCGTCCGTCCCGGTCCTCTCGTACTAGGGACAGCCTTCCTCAAGTCTCCTGCGCGCGCGGCGGATAGGGACCGAACTGTCTCACGACGTTCTAAACCCAGCTCGCGTACCGCTTTAATGGGCGAACAGCCCAACCCTTGGGACCTACTCCAGCCCCAGGATGCGACGAGCCGACATCGAGGTGCCAAACCATGCCGTCGATATGGACTCTTGGGCAAGATCAGCCTGTTATCCCCGGGGTACCTTTTATCCGTTGAGCGACACCCCTTCCACCAGGAGGTGCCGGATCACTAGTCCCGACTTTCGTCCCTGCTCGACCCGTCGGTCTCACAGTCAAGCTCCCTTGTGCACTTGCACTCAACACCTGGTTGCCGACCAGGCTGAGGGAACCTTTGGGCGCCTCCGTTACCCTTTGGGAGGCAACCGCCCCAGTTAAACTACCCACCAGGCACTGTCCCTGGACCAGATCATGGCCCGAAGTTAGATGCCCAATTCGACCAGAGTGGTATTTCAACGGCGACTCCACCGCCACTGGCGTGGCCGCTTCACAGTCTCCCACCTATCCTACACAAGCCGAACCGAGCACCAATACCAAGCTGTAGTGAAGGTCCCGGGGTCTTTCCGTCCTGCCGCGCGTAACGAGCATCTTTACTCGTAGTGCAATTTCGCCGAGTCTGTGGTCGAGACAGCGGGGAAGTCGTTACTCCATTCGTGCAGGTCGGAACTTACCCGACAAGGAATTTCGCTACCTTAGGATGGTTATAGTTACCACCGCCGTTTACTGGCGCTTAAGTTCTCAGCTTCGGCCGTGAGGCCTAACCGGTCCCCTTAACGTTCCAGCACCGGGCAGGAGTCAGTCCGTATACATCGTCTTGCGACTTCGCACGGACCTGTGTTTTTAGTAAACAGTCGCTTCCCCCTGGTCTCTGCGACCCCACCGCCCTAGCCCGCAAGAGGCTTCAGGCACCAGGGTCCCCCTTCTCCCGAAGTTACGGGGGGATTTTGCCGAATTCCTTGACCACAGTTCGCTCGAACGCCTCGGTATTCTCTACCTGACCACCTGTGTTGGTTTGGGGTACGGGTCGCGTAGGAACTCGCTAGAGGCTTTTCTCGGCAGCATGGGATCACTCTGCTTCGCCTCAACGGCTATGCGTCACGTCTCAACCTTCATGGTGTACGGATTTGCCTATACACCGGCCTACACGCTTGCACCAGTACAACCACTCACTGGCGGAGCTGCCCTCCTGCGTCACCCCATCGCTTGGCTACTACCAGGCAGGATCCCGCGCTCCCCCGTTCGACTCCCGAAGGAGTCTGCGGGTTCGGGCGGTTAGCACACCTGGGCTCGCCATGGACGCGCCTACACGAGCACGGGAATATCAACCCGTTGTCCATCGACTACGCCTGTCGGCCTCGCCTTAGGTCCCGGCTCACCCTGGGCGGAAAAACCTGGCCCAGGAACCCTTGGTCATCCGGCGGCAGAGTTTCTCACTCTGCTGTCGCTACTCATGCCTGCATTCTCACTCACACGGGTTCCACAGCTGGATCACTCCGCCGCTTCACCACCCGCATGACGCTCCCCTACCCAGCACCACCACCGTTAGGTGTCCGTGGCGCTGCCGCGGCTTCGGCGGTGCGCTTGAGCCCCGCTACATTGTCGGCGCAGGACCACTTGACCAGTGAGCTATTACGCACTCTTTCAAGGGTGGCTGCTTCTAAGCCAACCTCCTGGTTGTCTGGGCGATCCCACATCCTTTCCCACTTAGCGCACGCTTAGGGGCCTTAGCCGGCGATCTGGGCTGTTTCCCTCTCGACTACGAAGCTTATCCCCCGCAGTCTCACTGCCGCGCTCGAGCTCACCGGCATTCGGAGTTTGGCTGACTTCAGTAAGCTTGTAGGCCCCCTAGGCCAACCAGTGCTCTACCTCCGGTGAGTAACACGCGACGCTGCACCTAAATGCATTTCGGGGAGAACCAGCTATCACGGAGTTTGATTGGCCTTTCACCCCTACCCACAGCTCATCCCCCAGGTTTTCAACCCTGGTGGGTTCGGGCCTCCACACCGTCTTACCGGCGCTTCACCCTGGCCATGGGTAGATCACCCCGCTTCGGGTCTAGAGCACGCGACTACAACGCCCTGTTCGGACTCGCTTTCGCTACGGCTTCCCCACACGGGTTAACCTCGCCACGTACCGCTAACTCGCAGGCTCATTCTTCAAAAGGCACGCCATCACCGGACGAATCCAGGCTCTGACGGCTTGTAGGCACACGGTTTCAGGTACTATTTCACTCCCCTCCCGGGGTACTTTTCACCTTTCCCTCACGGTACTTGTCCGCTATCGGTCATCAGGAAGTATTTAGGCTTACCGGGTGGTCCCGGCAGATTCACAGCGAATTCCACGGGCTCGCTGCTACTCGGGCACGCCACCACGCGATGATGAACAGTTTTCGTCTACGGGGGTCTCACCCTCTACGCCGACGCGTCCCAACGCCTTCGACTAACCATCCACCACCACGCCCAGGGTCAGCAGCCCCCGGACATGACGCCCCACAACACCCCACCAGCAACACCTGCCAGCTATCACACAAGCGGGGTTTAGCCTCTTCCGCTTTCGCTCGCCACTACTCACGGAATCACTTTTGTTTTCTCTTCCTGCGGGTACTGAGATGTTTCACTTCCCCGCGTTCCCTCCACCCGCCCTATACATTCAGGCGGGGGTGACAGCCCATGACGGCTGCCGGGTTACCCCATTCGGACACCCTCGGATCACAGCTCGGTTGACAACTCCCCGAGGACTATCGCGGCCTCCCACGTCCTTCATCGGCTCCTGATGCCCAGGCATCCACCGTGCGCCCTTGACAACTTGACCAACACACCAACAACAACCACACCCAACCCAGAAACCATTCACAAGCCGGGCATGACCGTCATCGGCACAACCAACACGGTCACAACACAGTCATCAAGCAAACTAAGATCAACCACAACACAACCACCCCAGGACCAAAGCCCGGAACGATTCCGTCGCGGCGACCAGGAAAAAAAGATGCTCGCGTCCACTGTCCACTTGACAAACCAACCCACAGACCACCACCACACCACCCCGCAACCGCAGGGAGCCGGCGATGACTGTCCAGAGAAAACACCAACCCCCACACCCAGTAGGTGTGAGGGCCGGCCGTCCTCTCAGGACCCAACAGTGTGCCGACGCCGCCACAACCTCCCGGACCGAAACCCAGGACACTGCGACACTCGTGTTCTGTTCCACATCAATCCAGTAAGCAACCACCCACCCCCTTTGAGCGGGGATGCGATGGCCCTCCGCCGGAACCCCGGTTCAGCCGCCACCCGAGAATGAGTGACCGTCACCGACCAGAACCCGACGTCCGAGGCAAATGCTCCTTAGAAAGGAGGTGATCCAGCCGCACCTTCCGGTACGGCTACCTTGTTACGACTTCGTCCCAATCGCCAGTCCCACCTTCGACCGCTCCCCCCACAAGGGTTGGGCCACGGGCTTCGGGTGTTACCGACTTTCGTGACGTGACGGGCGGTGTGTACAAGGCCCGGGAACGTATTCACCGCAGCGTTGCTGATCTGCGATTACTAGCGACTCCGACTTCACGGGGTCGAGTTGCAGACCCCGATCCGAACTGAGACCGGCTTTACGAGATTCGCTCCACCTCACGGCTTCGCAGCCCTCTGTACCGGCCATTGTAGCATGTGTGAAGCCCTGGACATAAGGGGCATGATGACTTGACGTCATCCCCACCTTCCTCCGAGTTGACCCCGGCAGTCTCCCATGAGTCCCCGGCATAACCCGCTGGCAACATGGGACAAGGGTTGCGCTCGTTGCGGGACTTAACCCAACATCTCACGACACGAGCTGACGACAGCCATGCACCACCTGCACACCAACCACAAGGGAGGACGTATCTCTACGCCTGTCTGGTGCATGTCAAACCCAGGTAAGGTTCTTCGCGTTGCATCGAATTAATCCACATGCTCCGCCGCTTGTGCGGGCCCCCGTCAATTCCTTTGAGTTTTAGCCTTGCGGCCGTACTCCCCAGGCGGGGCGCTTAATGCGTTAGCTGCGGCACGGAACCCGTGGAATGGACCCCACACCTAGCGCCCAACGTTTACGGCATGGACTACCAGGGTATCTAATCCTGTTCGCTACCCATGCTTTCGCTCCTCAGCGTCAGTATCGGCCCAGAGACCCGCCTTCGCCACCGGTGTTCCTCCTGATATCTGCGCATTTCACCGCTACACCAGGAATTCCAGTCTCCCCTGCCGAACTCAAGTGATGCCCGTATCGACCGCACGCCCAGAGTTAAGCCCCAGGTTTTCACGGCCGACGCGACACACCGCCTACGAGCTCTTTACGCCCAATAATTCCGGACAACGCTCGCACCCTACGTATTACCGCGGCTGCTGGCACGTAGTTGGCCGGTGCTTCTTCTCGACCTACCGTCAACCCACAGAAAGTGGGCCTTCGTCGATCGCGAAAGAGGTTTACAACCCGAAGGCCGTCATCCCCCACGCGGCGTTGCTGCGTCAGGCTTCCGCCCATTGCGCAAGATTCCCCACTGCTGCCTCCCGTAGGAGTCTGGGCCGTGTCTCAGTCCCAGTGTGGCCGATCACCCTCTCAGGCCGGCTATCCGTCGTCGCCTTGGTAGGCCATCACCCCACCAACAAGCTGATAGACCGCGGGCCCATCCCCCACCGACAAAACTTTCCACCACAAGACATGCATCCTGAGGTCATATCCGGTATTAGACCCAGTTTCCCAGGCTTATCCCAGAGTGGAGGGCAGGTCACCCACGTGTTACTCACCCGTTCGCCGCTCGTGTACCCCGAAGGGCCTTACCGCTCGACTTGCATGTGTTAAGCACGCCGCCAGCGTTCGTCCTGAGCCAGGATCAAACTCTCCAACAAAAAACGTTAGAGACCAATCAAGACCTCTGACAAAACTAGCTACTCAAAGAAACCCCAAAAAATTGGGGCCAGAACACAAAACGTCAGCACACTGTTGAGTTCTCAAAGGACGACCACACGAACCCGCAACCCCCGCAGCATGCGGGGCGCCGAGCCCGATGGCATCGAGTTTCACCCTACCAGACCGGCTGAAGGGCAACCTCTCGAACCTATCCCGCCTCCAGGCCCCGGGGCAACCCCCTCGTCCTGGCGACATGGAGAACAGTACACGCGCCGCGACGGGGCCGTTCGAGGGGGGGGTGCCTTTCGACGTTCCCGCTGGTCGGGCGGCGTCTCCCGCCCGACCCACGGTCGTCATCCGGCGGACACGAGCTCCACACCTGCCGTCGTGCGCTTGCCGCGGCGCACCACGAGCCACCGTCCGTGGAGCAGATCGGTGTCCGCCGGCGTCCAGTCCTCGGTCTCGACCTTGGCGTTGTTGACGTACGCGCCGCCCTCGGCGACCGTGCGCCGCGCCGCCCCGCGACCCGTCGCGAGCCCCGTGCCGACGAGCAGGTCGACGATCGTCGGGTTCGCACTGCGGGCGAGCGTCGTCGACGGCACCTCCGCCAGGGCGGCGGCGAGCGTCGCGGCGTCGAGCTCACGCAGCTCCCCGCGCCCGAACAGCGCCTGGCTGGCGGCCTGCACCCGGCCGACCTCCTCGGCCCCGTGCACCAGCGTCGTCACCGACTCCGCGAGGGCCCGCTGCGCGGCCCGCGCCTGCGGCTTCTCCACCGTGAGCCGCTCCAGCTCCTCGATCTCCTCGCGGGGCAACCACGTGAAGGCGCGGAGGTACTCCCCCACCTTGGCGTCCTCGGCGTTGATCCAGAACTGGTAGAAGGCGTACGGGCTCGTCAGGCCGGCGTCGAGCCAGACCGTGCCCGCCTCGGTCTTCCCGAACTTCGATCCGTCGGCCTTGGTGATCAGCGGCGTGCCCAGCGCGTGCACGGACCGACCCTCCACCCGATGGATGAGGTCGATCCCGGCCGTGAGGTTGCCCCACTGGTCGCTGCCCCCGGTCTGCATCGTGCAGCCGTAGCGGCGGTAGAGCTCGAGGAAGTCGTAGGACTGGAGGATCTGGTACGAGAACTCGGCGTAGCTGATGCCCTCGTCGGACTCCATGCGCCGGCTCACGGCCTCCTTCGCCAGCATGCGTCCGACCCGGAAGTGCTTCCCGAGGTCGCGCAGGAAGTCGAGGGCCGACACGCCCTCCGTCCAGTCCAGGTTATTGACGAGCAGGGCGGCGTGGTCGCCGGTGAAGTCCAGGAACGGCCGTAGCTGGGCACCGATCTTGTCGACCCAGCCGGCGACGACGTCGCGGTCGTTGAGGGTCCGCTCGGACGTCGGCTTCGGATCGCCGATCAGTCCGGTGGCGCCGCCGACCAGCGCGATCGGACGGTGTCCCGCCTGCTGGAAGCGCGCGAGGGTCAGCCACTGCAGGAGGTGACCGATGTGCGCGCTCGGGGCGGTGGGGTCGATCCCGGAGTAGAGGGTGACCGTCCCGGTGTCGAGATCGCGGCGCAGCGCGTCGAGGTCGGTGCTCTGGGCGATGAGGCCCCGCCAGGCGAGGTCGTCGAGGATGTGCGGTGCGGTCACGACCCCATTGTCCCCGGTGGGCCCTCCCTACCAGTCGGGACCGTCCGGCCGCGCGCGCCCGGCCTTGTACGGCGTGACGGCGGGCGACCCGGCGACCCACAGCCGCCACGGCCGTTGCTGGCCCGCCGCGACGCCGACCCGCGGGCCCGTGCGGACCGCCTCGTCGGGAACCGGTGTGCCGCGCTCGAGCCGGACGGGCGACACCGGGTCGAGGACGTCGACGCCGTTGTGCTCGCGCCCGAGGCCCAGCAACGTGCACAGCCGGGCCGGGCCGCGTGCGAGCTCGGCGTCGCGACCCCGGGCGGTCGGGCGCCGGACGTGCGCGAGGGCAGCGTCGGAGCGGAGCTCCCCCGCGCGCAGCAGCACCGCTCCGGGCCGCCCGTCCACGAGGGCGACGACGTTGGCGCAGAAGTGCATGCCGTAGACGAAGTAGACGTACAGGTGCCCGGCCGGTCCCCACATGACGTCGTTGCGCGGGGTGCGGCCCCGGTAGCAGTGCGACCCGGGATCGTCCTCCCCGCGGTACGCCTCGACCTCGACGATCCGGACGCGGACCTCGCCCTCCGGAACGTCGGCGACCAGCTCCGTGCCGAGCAGGTGCCGGGCCGCCTCGAGCGGGTCGACGGCGAGCTCGGCGCGGTCGAGCGGCGCGGACGTGCCCGTCACCGCCGGTCGATCGGCCGGGACGCCCAGGCGCGCGCCTCGATGACGGCTCCGACGATCCGGTCGTACTGCTCGGCGACCCGCTTCGGGGCGGTGCCCCCATGGGCGTCCCGGGAGGCGATCGAGCCCTCCACGGTCAGCACCGTGCGCACGTCGGGGGTCAACGCGGGATCGCACCCCGCCAGCTCGTCGTCGGTCAGCTCGTCGAGGCCCACCCCCCGGCCCTCCGCGACGCGGACGCAGGCCCCGGCCGCCTCGTGGGCGCGGCGGAACGGGACGCCCTGGCGGACCAGCCACTCCGCGATGTCGGTGGCGAGGCTGAACCCGGCCGGAGCCAGCTCGGCGAGCCGGTCGGTGTGCACGGTCAGCGTGCGGATCATCCCGGCCATCGCGGGCAGCACCATCGCGAGCTGTGCCGCCGAGTCGAACAGCGGTTCCTTGTCCTCCTGCAGGTCGCGGTTGTACGCGAGCGGGAGCGCCTTGAGCGTGGTCATCAGGCCGGCGAGGTTGCCCACGAGGCGGCCGGCCTTGCCGCGGGCGAGTTCCGCGACGTCCGGGTTCTTCTTCTGCGGCATGATCGACGAGCCGGTGGACCACGCGTCGTCGAGCGTGACGTAGCCGAACTCGGCGGTGGCCCAGAGGATGACCTCCTCCGCGATCCGCGAGAGGTCGACCGCCACCATCGCGAGGACGAAGGCCCCCTCGGCGGCGAGGTCGCGGGCGGCGGTGCCGTCGATGGAGTTGTCCACCGCGTCGCGGAACCCGAGGTCGCGGGCCACGGCCGCGGGGTCGAGTCCCAGGGAGGTCCCGGCGAGGGCGCCGGAGCCGTAGGGCGACAGCCCCAGCCGGCGGTCGAGGTCGCGGCAGCGCTCGACGTCGCGCAGGAGCGCCTGCGCGTGGGCGCCGAGGTGGTGGGCCAGCAGCACCGGCTGGGCGTGCTGCAGGTGCGTACGGCCCGGCATGACGGCCTCCGGGTGCGCCCGGCCCTGGCCGACGAGGGCGTCGAGGACGTCGCAGACCCCGCGGGCGAGCTCCCGGAGCCGGTCACGCAGCCACATGCGCAGCTGGGTGGCGATCTGGTCGTTGCGCGAGCGGCCGGCGCGCAACTTGCCGCCGAGCTCCGGGCCGACGCGCTCGATGAGTCCCCGCTCCAGCGCGGTGTGGACGTCCTCGTCGGCCTCGGCCGCGACGAAGGTCGCGTCGGCGACGTCGGCCTCGAGGCGCTCGAGGCCCTCGAGCATCCCGCGCAGCTCGTCGTCGTCGAGCAGCCCGGCGCCGTGCAGGACGCGGGCGTGCGCCCGGGAGCCCGCGATGTCGTAGGGGGCGAGGACCCAGTCGAAGTGGGTCGACTTGGACAGCGCCGCCATCACAGCGTCCGGTCCCGAGGAGAACCGTCCGCCCCAGAGGGCCGCCGAACCGCCGGTCGAGCTCCGCTGCGTTGCGTCTCCGCCCGATCCCGCCGTCACCCTGGTCCCTCTCCCTCGTCCTGGTGCAGCCGCGCCGTGCGCGGTGTGGTCCTCGTGGCCAGCCCGCGGAGGACCGCGGCCAGCTCGGCCCCGTCGAGCGGCTCCCGGGCGACGACCACCACCGTGTCGTCCCCGGCGATGGTGCCCACCACCTCCGCCAGCGCCGCCCGGTCGAGGGCGCTCGCCAGGTAGTGCGCCCCGCCCGGTGGCGTGCGCAGCACCGCGAGGTTGCCGGAGTGGTCGGCCGAGACCAGCAGCTCCGCGAGCAGCCGGGACAGTCTGTCGGTGCCTCCGGTGACGCCGCGCACCGGGCTCCCGTCGTCGGGGACGACATACCGGCCCGCTCCGCCGTCGGCGCCGCGGAGCTTGACCGCCCCGAGCTCGTCGAGATCCCGCGACAGCGTCGCCTGCGTGACGTCGATCCCCTCCCGGGCGAGCATGCCCGCGAGCTCGCCCTGGCTGTGCACCTCGACGGCGCTGATCAGCTCGACGATGCGCGCCTGGCGCGACGCCCGACTGCTCCCCGGACGCAGACGCTCGAGCCGTTCGCGGGCCGCCCGCGGATCGGGCCGTGCCCCCGGATCGGTGTCGAGCGCCTCGTCCGGCGGCGTCATCGCCCGAGCAGCCAGGTCAGCAGCGCCTTCTGGGCGTGCAGGCGGTTCTCGGCCTCGTCCCAGACCGCCGACGCCGGCCCGTCGAGCACCTCGGCGGTGATCTCGTCGCCGCGGTGCGCGGGCAGGCAGTGCAGGACGGTGGCGCCGGGAGCGGCCCGCGCCAGGAGTTCGCCGTCGATGCGGCACGGCCGGAACGGGGCGACCCGGTCCAGTCCGTCGTCCTCCTGGCCCATGGAGGTCCAGGTGTCGGTGACGAGGACGTCCGCCCCGGCCACGGCCTCGAGCGCGGCGGGCCGGCCGTCGACCGCCACCACGGCCGCGGAACCCCCGGTCTCCCGCGCCCGGGTCCGGGCGTCCTCGACGACGGCCGGGTCGGGCTGGAAGCCCTCGGGGGCCGCGACGCGGACGTGCATCCCGGCGGTGACGCCGCCGAGCAGGAGCGACTGCGCCATGTTGTTGGCGCCGTCGCCGAGGTAGGTCAGCGTCAGTCCGGCGGTGCGGCCGTGGCGTTCGACGACGGTCTGCAGGTCGGCGAGGACCTGGCAGGGGTGGAACCCGTCGGTGAGGGCGTTGACCACGGGGACGTCGGCGTGCTCGGCCATCTCGCGGATGCGCTCGTCCGCGCCGGTGCGCCACACGATGGCGTCGACGTAGCGGGAGAGCACGCGCGCGGTGTCGGCGATGGTCTCGCCGCGCCCGAACTGCGCGTCGCGGCCGTCGATCATGACGGGGGTGCCGCCGAGGGCCGCGATCCCCACCTGGAACGACACCCGGGTGCGGGTCGACGGCTTGTCGAAGATGACCGCGACCGCCCGCGGGCCCGCCAGCGGCCGGTGCCCGAACGGGTCGGCCTTGAGGGTGGCGGCGAGCTCGAGGACCTCGGCCTGCTCGGCGGGTGTCAGGTCGTCGTCGCGGAGCAGGTGCCGGGCGGGCCGCCCACCCCGGCGGGGCCCCGTGCCGTCGGGAGCCTGCAGGGACGCCGCGCTCACGACGTGCCCTCCGCCACGGCGGCCCCCTGGGACAGGATCCCGGGCAGTGCCGTGAGGAAGCCGTCGACCTGCTCGTCGGTCACGACGGCCGGCGGCGCCAGGCGCACGCGCCCGGGCACCGCCCCGTTGACCAGGAAGCCCGACTCCAGCGCCGCGGCCGTCACCTGGGGCGAGGCCGGCGCGGTGAGGGCCACCCCGACCAGGAGCCCCGCCGCGTCGACGTGGTCGACGAGCGGGTGGTCGAGGCCCTCGATCCGCGCGCCGAGGTCCTTGCCGAGGGTGTCCGCGCGGTCGAGCAGGCCCTCCGCGACGATCGTGTCGAGCACCGCGAGCGCCGCCGCGCAGCAGACCGGGTTGCCGCCGAAGGTGGTGCCGTGCTGGCCCGCCCCGAGCAGCTCGGCGGCCGGACCGATGCCGATGCAGGACCCGAGCGGCAGACCACCGCCGAGGCCCTTGGCCAGGGTGACGACGTCGGGCACGATGCCCGCGCGTTGATGGGCGAACCAGACACCGGTGCGGCCGATCCCGGTCTGGACCTCGTCGATCACGAGCAGGGCGCCCGTCGCGGACGTGATCTCGCGGGCCGCCTGCAGGTAGCCCTCGGGCGGGATGATCACCCCGGCCTCGCCCTGGATCGGCTCGAGCACCACCGCGGCCGTGTCGGAGTCGACCGCCGCCCGCAGGGCCTCGACGTCGCCGTAGGGCACGAACTCCACCCCGGGCGGCATCGGCTGGAACGGCTCCCGCTTCGCGGGCTGCCCGGTGAGGGCGAGCGCCCCCATCGTGCGTCCGTGGAAGCCGCCCTCCGCGGAGACGATCTTCCGGCGGCCGGTGCGACGGGCGATCTTGAAGGCCGCCTCGTTGGCCTCGGCGCCGGAGTTGCACATGAGCACCCGGCCGTCCGGGACGCCGAGCAGGGACAGCAGCCGCTCGGCGAGCTCGACGGTCAGCGGGTTGATCACGAGGTTCGAGGTGTGCCCGAGCGTCGCGACCTGGCGGCTCACGGCCTCGACCACGGCCGGGTGCGCGTGGCCGAGCAGGTTGACGGCGATGCCGCCCAGCAGGTCGAGGTACTC
Source organism: Actinomycetospora sp. CA-084318 (assembly GCF_050955885.1). Lineage (NCBI taxonomy): Bacteria > Bacillati > Actinomycetota > Actinomycetes > Pseudonocardiales > Pseudonocardiaceae > Actinomycetospora > Actinomycetospora sp. CA-084318. Next base: position 3,355,806 of record NZ_CP192098.1, on the reverse strand, counting down.
GCGACCGTCGGCGTCCCAGACGCGGGCGCCCTCGCCGCGCACGAGGCTGATCGGCGGGGTGCCGTAGTTGCCCATCATGGTGTCGACCCAGCGACGACGGAGGTCCTCACCGGTCGGTGCAGCGTGGGTCATGCGGGGGGACCTCCTCCGGGGGATGCGGGAGCGGGGACCACCATGGTCCCGACGCCCGTGCTGGTGAACACCTCGAGCAGCACCGAGTGGGCCACCCGTCCGTCGATGACGTGGGCGCGCGGGACGCCGCCCTCGACCGCCCGCAGGCAGGCCTCCATCTTCGGGATCATGCCGCTGGAGAGATCGGGCAGGAGCTCGGCGAGCTCGGTCGCGTCGATCTCCGAGCGGAGGCTGGAACGGTCGGGCCAGTCGGTGTAGAGCCCCTCGACGTCGGTGAGGACGACGAGCTTGCGAGCACCGAGCGCGACCGCGAGGGCACCGGCGGCGGTGTCGGCGTTGACGTTGTGCACCACACCGTCGACGTCGGGGGCCACCGTGGAGATGACCGGGATGCGGCCACCCGCGACGAGGTCGAGCACCGCGGCCGGGTTGACCTCGACGACGTCGCCGACCAGCCCGACGTCGACCTGCTCGCCGTCGACCGAGGCGGTGCGGCGGGCGGCGGTGAACAGCCGCGCGTCCTCCCCGGACATGCCGACCGCGAGCGGGCCGTGGGCGTTCACCAGGCCGACGAGCTCACGGCCGACCTGGCCGACGAGCACCATCCGCACCACGTCCATCGTCTCGGGCGTGGTGACCCGCAGGCCGCCGCGGAACTCCCCGGACATCCCGAGCCGGTCGAGCATCGCGGTGATCTGCGGGCCGCCGCCGTGGACGACGACCGGTCGGATGCCGGCCAGGCGCAGGAACACCATGTCCTCGGCGAAGGCGCGGCGCAGCTCGTCGTCGACCATGGCGTTGCCGCCGTACTTGACGACGACGATCGCGTCCTGGAACTCCCGCAGCCAGGGCAGGGCCTCCGCGAGCACCGCCGCCTTGGCCTGCGCGTCCTCGTGCACGGTGCTGGTCATGTGGAGTAGGCGCTGTTCTCTTCGACGTAGGCGTGGGAGAGGTCGGTGGTCAGCACGGTCGCGGTGCCGGCGGCGAGACCGAGGTCGACCTCGACGGTGACGTCGCGGCCGGACAGGTCGGCCTTCGAGCGGTCGCCCACCGCGGCCGCGGCGGCGCACAGCAGGACGCCGTTCACGGTCACCGACAGGGTCTCCGGCTCCACCCGGGCCTCGCTGGCACCGATGGCGGCCGCGATCCGGCCCCAGTTCGGGTCGGACCCGAACAGCGCCGTCTTGACCAGGCTGTCGCGGGCGACGGCGCGGGCCCCGACGAGCGCCTCCGCGTCGGAGGACGCCCCGGTGACGGTGACGACGATGCGCTTGGTGACGCCCTCCGCGTCGGCCTGCAGGCCCCGGGCGAGCTCGGCGCACACCTCGCGCAGCTCGTCGGCGAACGCCGTGGCGTCCGGAGTGATCCCGGAGGCGCCGGACGCCAGGAGCAGCACGGTGTCGTTGGTGCTGGTGGAGCCGTCGATGTCCAGCCGGTCGAACGTCGTCGACGTGGCGGCCCGCAACGCGGCGTCGGCGGTCTCCGCGTCGAGGACGGCGTCGGTGGTGACGACGACGAGCATCGTCGCGAGGCTGGGCGCCATCATCCCGGCGCCCTTGGCGAAGCCGCCGACGGTCCAGCCGTCGCGGGAGCGGGCGGCCTGCTTGTCGACGGTGTCGGTGGTGAGCACCGCGGTGGCCGCGCGGGCACCGGCGGCGGCGTCGGCGGCGAGCTCCCCGGCCGCCTCGTCGACCCCGGTGACCAGGGACGCGATCGGCAGCCGTTCCCCGATCAGCCCGGTGGAGCAGACGGCCACCTCGATCGCGCCGCAGCCGAGCACCTCGGCCACCTTCTCGGCGGTGCGGTGGGTGTCGCCGAACCCGTCGGGGCCCGTGCAGGCGTTGGCGCCCCCGGAGTTGAGGACGACCGCGCGCAGGGCGTGCTCGCGCAGCACCTGCTGCGACCACAGCACCGGGGCGGCCTTGACCTGGTTGCGGGTGAACACGCCCGCCGCCACGGTGGACGGGCCGTCGTTGACCACGAGCGCGAGATCGGGGCGGTCGCCGTGGGCCCGGAGGCCGGCGCGGACGCCGGCGGCGCGGAACCCGGCGGCGGCGGTGACGCTCACGGCGTCCTCCTGGTGATCGGTCGGGTCGGGGCGGGCGGGACGGATGTGAACGGCGGGGTCACGGGGCGAGCCCGGCGACGGGGAGGCCGAGGGTCTCGGGGAGCCCGAGGGCCACGTTGACCGACTGGAAGGCGCCGCCGGCGGTGCCCTTGGTGAGGTTGTCGATCACGGCGGTGGCGACGAGCCGACCGGCGTCGAGGTCGACCTCGACCTGCACCTGGACGGCGTTCGAGCCCACCACGCTCTTGGTGGCGGGCTGGACGCCCTCGGGGAGCAGGTGGACGAAGGGCTCGTCGTCGTAGGCCTTGGCGTACACCCGGCGTGCCTCGGCGGCGTCGATCGCGGGGTCGGCCAGCGGGGCGCTGACGACGGCGAGGATGCCGCGGGGCATCGGGGCCAGCACCGGGGTGAACGAGACCCGGACCGCGCCCGCCCCCAGGTCGGAGAGGTTCTGCACGATCTCGGGGGTGTGCCGGTGGGCGCCGCCGACGCCGTAGGCGGTGGCCGAGCCCATGACCTCGGACCCGAGGAGGTGGGCCTTGGCCGCGCGCCCCGCCCCGGAGGTGCCGGAGAAGGCGACGACGCTGATCTCCGGCGCCACGATCCCGCCGGCGACGGCGGGCAGGGCGGCGAGCGTGGCCGTCGTCGGGTAGCACCCGGGCACGGCCACGCGGCGGCTGCCGCGCAGCTGCTCGCGGGCGCCGGGCAGCTCGGGCAACCCGTAGGGCCAGTGCCCGGCGTGCTCCCCGCCGTACCAGCGCTCCCAGGCCGCCGGGTTCCGCAGCCGGTGGTCCGCCCCGCAGTCGACCACCAGGACGTCGTCGGGCAGCTGGGCGGCGAGCTCCGCGGACCGCCCGTGCGGCAGGGCCAGGAACACCACGTCGTGGCCCGCGAGGGCGTCGACCGTGGTGGCCACGATCGGCCGGTCGGCCAGGGGGGTGAGGTGCGGCTGGTGGGCGCCGAGGAGACTGCCCGCGGAGTCCCCCGCGGTCAGCGCGCCGACCTCCACCTCGGGATGGCCCAGCGCGAGCCGCAGGAGCTCACCTCCGACGTAGCCGCTGGCTCCGGCCACCGCGATCCGCATGCGTATGACTATGCACGATCACGGAATTCCATGCAACGGCTCAGCGGAAGTCGTGCCGCCCCCGGCTGAGCCACGTGATCGCCGGTTGGTCGCCGGTCGCGGGTGCCCGCCCCGCCGCCGGCGCACCCGCCCGCACCGCGGTGGGCAGCGACGGGTGCGGCTCCCGCAGCGTCGGACCGTCGATCACGGCCGGATCGACGACGGTGCGCCCCGCGGGCGCCGGGCCCGCGGACGGCGCCGCGGGGGCGGGACCGGCGGCCGGGACGGCCGGGACGGCCGGATCCGCGTCGCCGCGACGCGGCGAGGGCGCCACGGCGCCCGCCGCCACCGGGTCCCGCCCCAGGACGGCGGCCGCGATCCAGTCGAGGACGATGCGCGCCCTGCGCTCCGCCGTGGGCATGGCCCACAGGTGATAGGCGCGGTGCAGGGCGTAGGCGGGCCAGCCCATCAGACGCACCCCGCGGATCTCGGCGACGCCGCGCCGGCGTCCGAGCCCGGCGACCACGCCGGCCGAGGCGTGCTGGTAGGGCTGCAGCGGACGGCCGCCGAGGTGCGCGACGACGTTGCCGGCGAGCACCCGGGCCTGGCGGACGGCGTGCTGGGCGGTCGGCGCGGTGAGGACCTTCGGGTCCTCGTCGGCGAGCAGGGCACCGCGGGCGAGGTCCGGGACGGCCGCGCCGTCGCCCGCCGCGAACACGTGCTGCCGGCCGACGACCTGCAGCATCGCGGTGCACCGCACCTTGCCGGTGCGCTCGAGGGGCAGGTCGGTCCGCTCGAGCAGCGGGTGCGGGCGCGTCCCGGCGGCCACGACGACCGTGTCGGTCGGCACCCGGGTGCCGTCGGCGAGCCGGACGACGCCGTCCTCGGCCGACACCAGGCCCGCCCCGACGCGGACCTCGATGCCGCGGCGGGCGAGCTTGCCGTGGACGCGGGCCGCGGTCGGCTCGCTGACCTCGGGCATGATCCGGCGCGCCGCCTCGACGAGCACCCAGCGCATCTCGTCGCGGTCCACCCCGACCTGGCGTCCGGCCCGGCGGGCGAGGTCCTCCAGCTCGCCGAGCGCCTCGACTCCCGCGAAGCCGCCCCCGACGACGACGAAGGTGAGCAGGCGCGCCCGCCGCTCGGCCTCGGCCGCCGTGGACGGCACGACCGACGCCGCGGCGTCGAGCCGGGACAGCACGTGGTCGCGCAGCGCGGCGGCGTCGCCGACGGTGCGGAAGGTGTGCGCGCACTCGGCGAGCCCGGGCACCGGGAGCTCCCGCGCCACCGCGCCCGGGGCGACCACGAGGACGTCGTAGGGGATCTCCGTGGAGAGCCCGTCGGGCAGGGTGACCACGGCCCGACGGCGGGCGTCGTCGATCGCGACGACGGACCCCGTCACGACGTCGCAGCGGTCGAGCACCCGACGCAGCGACACCGTGAGGTGCCGCGGCGCGATCGAGCCGCCGGCCGCCTCCGGCAGGAACGGCTGGTAGGTCATGTGCGGCTGCGGGTCGACCACGGTGACCGAGCCGACCGGCGTCGACGCGCGGTCCCGGGCGCCGCGGCGACGGCCGCGGTGGCGCCCGTCGCCGGACTGCCCGAGGCGGGCCTGCAGCGCCCGGGCCGCCACGAGGCCGACGTAGCCTCCCCCGACGACGAGGACGCGCGCGCCGGGCACGAACGTGCCGGTGTCCGGGACGGGTCCGGCCGCGGGAACGTGCAGGATCGTGCCGCCCGCCAGCGCCGCGCCGCCCGCCAGCGCGACCACGGCGAGGCCGGCCGCGACCCACCAGCCGACGAGACCGCCCGCCCAGAGCCCGAGGACGACCGCGGGCGCGGCGAGGACGCCGAGCGCGGCGAGCACCCGCGCCGCCGTGCGCGGACGGCGGCCGGTCGGGGACCACTGGGACGGGACGTCGGGCGTCCCCGGGTACTGCGGCATCGCGGGCTCCTGTCGGGGCAGGACGGTGGTTCGTGGTCCACCGACCGGGCGGGCCCGGGGGGAGCCGGTGGACGGCTGCTCACGCTAGGCACACGCCCGGCTGCGGAGCGCGGACCTGAGAGCACCGCCGGGCGGCACCGCCCGACGCCGCCCGCCCGGCGCTCAACTGCGTCCGATTGCTCTAGCTGGAGCAGCCCGGTGCAGCGAACGCGGCCGACCCCTCTCAGGAACCGCCGTCGGTCCACGCCGGACCGTCGGCCGCACCCAGCAGCGCGTCGCGGAGATCCCGCTTGAGGACCTTGCCCGCCGCCGACACGGGCAGTGTGTCCACCACGAAGATCCGGCGCAGCCGTTCGTAGTGTCGGACGGCGCCGTTGATCGCCGCCGCCACCTCGGCGACCACGGCGGGACCCGATCCGGCCGACAGCACCACGGCCGCCGTCGGGACCTCCCCCACCGCCTCGTCGGGCAGCCCGACCACCGCCGCGGTCAGGATCTCCGGGCGGGCGACGAGGCGCTCCTCGAGCTCCCGCGGATACACGTTGAAGCCCTTGAACAGCAGCATGTCCTTGACCCGGTCGACCACCGAGACGAGCCCGTCGTCGTCGACGATCCCGATGTCGCCGGTCCGCAGCCAGCCGTCGACCAGCGTCTCGGCCGTCTCGTCGGGCCGTTCGTGGTAGCACCGCATCACCTGCGGGCCACGGGCCCAGATCTCGCCGCGCTCCCCGACCCCGACCGGCGCGTCCCCCGGCCGCCCGGTCCCGACCTCGAGCAGGACGAGCTCGGTGTCGGCGATCGGCACGCCGACCGTGCCGATCCGCCGGTGCGCGGAGCGTGCGGACGGCGAGGTGCAGAGCGCCATCGTCGCCTCGGTGAGGCCGTAGCCCTCGAGGACGATGGCGGCGGGCATCAGCGCCGCGATGCGCTCGGCCTGGGCCACCGCCATCGGGCTCGCGCCCGAGGTCACCGAGCGGACGCTGGACAGGTCGCGGGTCCGCGCGTCGGGGTGGGCGAGCAGCGCGTGGTACATCGCGGGCGCCCCGGACAGGGTGGTCGCGCGGTGGCGCTCGACGTCGGCGAGGTAGGCGGCCGGGTCGAACCGGTCCTGGACGATCGCGGTGGTCCCGGTGACGAGCCCGATGGTGAGGCCGTTCGTTCCCATCGCGTGGAACCACGGCGCGACGGCGATCGAGACGCCCTCGCCGAGCCGCGTCGGGTGTTCCTCCGGCGGGGAGGTCTGCTCCACGGTGATCCCGCCGTGGACGTCGGGGACGGGCACGGCGCCGGAGCCCGACGCGGTGTACTGCAGGACGTTGGCGACCACGTTGGCGTGGGTCAGCTCGACGCCCTTCGAGCGCCCGGTGGTGCCGCCGGTGTAGGCGAGGTGGGCCAGTGCCACCGTCGGGTCGATCTCGAGGTCCGGCGGCCCGTCCGCCGGTTCGACCTCGAGGTCGAGCCGGCGACCGTCGGTGCCGATGACGTTCGGCAGGGTGGTGTCCCGGCTGACGACGGCGACGACGCCCGCGTCGTCGAGCTGGGCCCGCAGCAGCTCCGGCGGCAGCACCGGGCTCGTGAGCGCCACCGTGGCCCCGGCCAGCAGGATCCCGTGGTAGGCGACGGGCCAGACCAGCGAGTTCGGCAGGTGCAGGCCCACGGCGTCGCCGGGCCGGATGCCGCGCGCGACGAGCGCGTGGGCGACCTCGCAGGCCTCGGTCCACAGCGCCCGGAAGGTCAGCACGTCGTCGTGGTGGACGAGGGCGGCGCGGTCGCCGTAGCGCCGGGCGGCGCCGTCGAGCAGGGCCCCGACGGGGACCGCGGGGAGGTCGAGGGAGATCGGGGAGCGCAGCGTCGAGCCCGTCGTCATGACCGGGGAGTCTGCTCCTCCACGGAGTGGATTTCCTGGCACCGGACGCAAGCAATGACGCTCTGCTGGCACCAGGAGGGGCTCAGAACAGGTCCCGCTCCACCCGCCGGTTGCGCCCGGTGCCCGCCCAGGCCCAGGTCCCGACGATCCGGCCGTCGCGCACGACCGTCGGGCGGAAGACGCCGTTCGCGCCGGGCACGATCCGGTCGGCGTGCTCCGGGTCGAGCACGGCGCTGCGGTCGGCGTAGCCCAGCACGAACTCGTCGAAGCCGGGCAGCAGCAGCTCGTCGGGGACCTCCGCGGCGGCGAGCCGGTCCGGGGTCCCCGGGTCGTGGAGCAGGCCGTCGGTCTCGACGAGGTCGTCCCGCGCGCCCTCGATCGCGAGGGTGACGTCCGCGGCCGGGATCCCGGTCCACCGCGCGAAGTCCGCGCGGGCGGCGGGCCCGTGGGAGCGGAAGTAGCGGCGCGCCCACTCGGCGAGGGCCTCGTCGCGGGTGAGTCGTCGCGGCTGCGGCACCCACTCGTCCAGCAGCACGAACGCCTGCTCCTTGGCCGTGGCGAACGGCCCCTGGACGAGCAGGCCGCGCTGGCAGAGCACGCTCAGGGCGTGGTAGGCGCGGGACGAGGTGAGGTCGAGCCCGGCCTCGGCCCAGCACGTGCTGAGCTCGGCCCGGGTGCGCCGGCCGCCGCCGCGCAGGACCTCGGCCGCGACCTCCCCCGCGCGCTCCAGGGTGTCCTCGGCCAGTCCGAGACCGGCTCGGCGCTTCGCGGCCGCGGCGAGCGGCCGGGGGGTGCCCAGCGGCAGCATCCACGCGAGGTCCTCCGCGGCGACGACGTGCAGCGTGCCGCGCATCGGCCAGGAGCGGACGAGCGACCCGTCGTCGAACCCGCGCCGGACCTCGTCGACGTCCCCCGCGGTCGTCCGCAACGCGATCGAGGAGAGGACCCCCGGCAGGTCCTGGCCCTGCGCGCACCCGAGCCACGCCACGGCCTCGGCGGGCGTGGCGGCACGCTCCCCCACCAGGCGCAGCGCGGCGAGCCGCAGTCGACCGACCTCGTTCACAGCAGCGCATTGTGGCAGCGTCCCCACCCATGACCTACTGCGTCGCGGACTACCTCGCCGACCGGCTCGCCGAGGTCGGGGTGGAGCACGTGTTCGGCGTGCCCGGGGACTACAACCTCGCGATGCTCGACCACGTCGTCGGGCACGACCGGCTGCAGTGGGTCGGGTGCGCCAACGAGCTCGACGCGGGCTACGCGGCGGACGGGTACGGGCGCCTGCGCGGGATGGCGGCGCTCGCCACGGCCTTCGGCGTCGGGGAGCTGTCCGCGATCAACGCCGTCGCGGGGAGCTTCGCCGAGCACGTGCCGGTGGTGCACGTGGTGGGCGCCCCGTCGACCGACCACCAGTCCGCGCACCGGATGGTCCACCACTCGCTCGGCGACGGCGTCTTCACCCACTTCATGACGATGCACGAGGGCATCACCTGCGCACGGGCGGCGCTCACCGTGGACACCGCGCGCGCGGAGATCGACCGGGTGCTGGTCGAGGTGCGGGACCGGCACCTGCCCGGCTACCTCCTGATCCCCACCGACGTGTCCGCCGCCGCGGTGGACCCGCCGTCGGGGACGCTCCCCGCGCCCGTGGACCACACCGACCCGGAGGCCCTCGAGGGCTTCGTCGAGAGTGCGCGGGCCCTGCTGGAGAAGGCGGGGTCGGTGGACCGGCTCGGAGTGCTCGCCGGGCTGCTCACGCACCGGGTGGGCGGCCGCGCGGTGCTGCGGGAGCTGCTGGACGCCGGGCCCGTGCGGCACGCGACCGACGTGTGGTCGAAGAGCCTGGTCGACGAGAGCGTGCCGCACTTCGTCGGGACCTACGCCGGCGCGGCGAGCGCCGAGGAGGTGCGGGCCGCCGTCGAGGACGCGGCCGCGCTGATCGTGGCCGGGGTGTACTTCACCGACCTGACCAGCGGCTTCTTCACCCAGCGGATCACGCGGTCGCGGACGATCGAGCTCGGCGCGCAGACGGCCAGCGTCGGCGCGGCGACGTTCTCGCCGGTCGAGCTGCCGACGGCGCTCGCGGCGCTCGTGCCGCTGGTGCGCGAGCTGGCCGAGCGCGCCGGGGTGACCGCGCCGCACCCCGCACCGGAGCCCGCCCTCGCCGCCTCGGACGCGGCCGAGCCGCTGTCGCAGGACGCGCTGTGGGCGGAGGTCGCCGGATTCCTGCGCGAGGGGGACGTGGTGCTCGCCGACCAGGGCACCTCCTTCTACGGGGCGTCGACGCACCGGCTGCCCCGGGGCGTGGACTTCCTCGGGCAGCCGCTGTGGGCCTCGATCGGCTACACGCTGCCCGCCACGCTCGGCGCCTGCCTGGCCCAGCCCGACTCGCGCGGCGTGCTGCTCATCGGGGACGGCGCGGCCCAGCTGACGGTGGCCGAGCTGGGCACGATCGTCCGGGAGGGCCTCGCGCCGGTGGTCGTGGTGGTCGACAACGACGGCTACACCGTCGAGCGCGCCATCCACGGGCCGGCCGAGCCGTACAACGACATCGTGCGCTGGGACTGGACGGCCGCCCCCGCGATGTTCGCGCCCGGCGGCGGGGCCACGGCCACCCGCGCGACGACGGTCGGCGAGCTGCGCGCCGCGCTGCAGGCGGCCCGCGACGACCCGGCGCGGATGGCGATCGTGCAGGCCGTCGTACCCCGCGACGATGTGCCGCAGCTGCTCGCCGACCTCACGAAGGCGCTGGGTCAGGCCAACTCCAGCTCCTGAGCGAGGAACTCGACGGTCATCGCGTCCACCTCGCGGGCGGCGTCGGTCGGCGAGGCGGGCTCGAGGCCGGGCTCCTCGGCGAGCGCGTGCCCCATGTCGTTGACGACGCGCAGGTCCGCGCGGACACCCTGCTCGCGCAGCATGTCGCGCAGCCGGCCCGCCGGGTAGAGGAAGGCGTCGAGGTCGTCGTCGCCGCCGACGATGCAGCGCACGGCGGTGGCGCCGAACTCGGGCGCCCGCCACACGAGGTCCATCCGGTCGGCCACGGCCTCCGACTCCGGAGTCCACGTGTAGTCCATCCCGAACTGCCGGGCGAGCAGGTCGACGACCGGCCGCAGCTGCAGCAGGGGGCTGATCAGCACCGCCGCACGCGCCCGGAGGACCTTCCCGACGACGACTCCTCCCGCCACTCCCGCGCCCGCCGAACCCCCGACGACCGCGACCGGTCCGTCCGCGATGCCGTGCGCGGCCCGGACCTCGTCGAGCAGGCCCGGCAGCTCGGCGACCGCCTCCTCGTTGATCCGCCCGTGACCGTTGAGCACCGGCTCGGCGACCATCTCGGCCAGGAACACCTCCTCCCCCGGGAAGCGCTCGCCGCTGAGCGGCAGGCCGGGGTAGAGCTTCCACGCGTCCAGCCCCGCGAGCGGCAGGGCCGCGGCGAAGGCCCGCTCGGTGCGCGGGGCGTCCATGAGGTGCCAGGCGACGACGAGCGGCGCGTCGGGGCGTCCCGACGACGGCGGCTCGAGCACGTACGGGACACCGGCGGCGGAGATGCTGTACATAGTCCAATAGTAGCTGGACGCTGTACAGTTGGGAAGCATGAGAGCCCCCGGACAACGGGCGGGCCTGACCCGGCCCGCCGTCGTGCAGGCCGCGCGCGAGGTCCTCGACGACGGCGCATCGTTCTCCATGCGCGCCGTGGCCGGACGGCTGGGGGTGGCGCCGAACGCGCTGTACAGCCACGTCGGCGGCCGGGACGAGCTGCTCGACCTGGTGCTCGACGAGCTGCTGGCGGCCCTGCCGGCGCCGGCGACCGACGCGCCGCGCGCCGGGTTGGTGGACCTCATGACCGCCACGCACGACCTGCTCCTCGCCCACCCCCGGCTCGTGCCGCACTTCGTGGCCCGGCAGGGCTCGCGCGGGCCGAACGCGCGGCGGTTGGGCGAGACGATGCGGTCGTGCCTGGTGGCGGCGGGTGTGGTCGACCGGGGGGCGCAGGACACCGCGATCCGGGTGCTCGTGGTGCATGCGATCGGCAACGCCGCGCTCGGGGTGGCGGCCGACGGGGCCCCGCTGCCGGCCGACACGCTCCGCGCGACCTACGCGGCCGGCCTCGCGTGGCTGGTCGACGGCGCGCTCGGATCGGCGTCGGCCGGCCACCCCCACCCGGCGTGAGGGGAGGATCCGCCCGCCCCAGCCTCGTGAGGGGTCCCCTCACGCGGGTGGGGCGGCCGGAGGTTCCCCTCACGAGGGTGAGGAGTGGCCGCCGTCAGGCGCGCAGCGTCGCCCCGTGCCGCTCGCCGGCGAGGGCGATCGCGGCGTCGCGGGCGGCGCCGGCCTCCTCGAGGGTGAGCGTGCGGTCGGGCGCGCGCAGGCGGAGGGCGAACGCGAGCGAGCGCCTCCCCTCCCCCACCTGCGCGCCGGAGTAGACGTCGAAGAGCCGCACGTCCTCGATCAGCTCGCCGCCGCCCTCGACGAGCGCCGCCTCGATCGCGGCGACCGGCACGTCCTGCGCCACGACGAGCGCGACGTCGAGCAGGACCGGCGGGAACGCCGACACCTCGGGCCGGGCGAGCACCTCGTGCACCGGGAGCCGGTCGAGCTCGAGCTCCATCGCACACGTGCGCGGCGGGAGTCCGAGCGCCTCGAGGACCTTCGGGTGCAGCTCGCCGGCGTGTCCGACCAGGACGCCGTCGACGTGCAGCGCCGCGCACCGTCCCGGGTGCCACGGGGCGTGCCGGTCGTTCGACACCGTCGGCGTCGCGCCGTACACCGCGGCGATGGTCCGCGCGGCCTGCACGGCGTCCGCCCACGTCGCCGGCCGACCCTCGCCCCACCAGCCCTTCGGCTCCCACGCGCCGGTGAGCACCGCACCCACGCGCAGCGGCTGGTCGGGCAGGGCCTCGAGCAGGGCCGCGATCTCCGCGTCGGACGGCCGCGCGTCGGTCGCGACGGCGGGGGCGTCCGCCGGCGTGCCGTCGGGCCGGGCCACCTGACCCACGTGGAAGAGGGCCAGGTCGCGCAGACCGCGGGAGACGTTCCGGACGACCGCGTCGAGCAGCCCCGGGAGCAGCGTCGTCGCCATGAGCGAGCGGTCGGCGTCGAGCGGGTTCGCGAGCCGGACCGCGGTCCGGCGCGGGTCGTCGTCGTCGAGTCCGAAGGCGTCGAGCACGCCCGGCGCCGTGAACGGCGACGGCAGGACCTCCTGGAAGCCCGCGTCGGCGAGGGCGTGCGAGACCTGGCGGCGCCGGCGCTGCGCCATCGTCAGGCCGGTGCCGCCCGCGAAGACCGGGAGCACCGACGGGATGGCGTCGTAGCCCTCGAGCCGCAGGACCTCCTCGACGAGGTCGGCCGGGCGGGTCAGGTCGGGGCGCCAGGTCGGCGGGACGACGGCGACGCCGTCGCCCCCGACGTCGACCCCGCACCCCACCTGCACGAGCCGCCGGACGCTCGCGCCGCGCGGGTAGGCGACGCCCGCGACGCGGTCGGGCAGGTCCAGCGCCATCGTGATCGGCGGGGTCGGCGGCTCGGTGCCCTCCGCGAACGGCCCGACGTCGGTGACCCCGCCGTCGACGGTCGCGGAACCGTAGTGCGCGAGCAGGGCGGCGGCGCGGTCCGTCGCGGCCCGGGCGACCGCCGGGTCGACGGCGCGCTCGAAGCGGCGCGCGGCCTCGCTGGGCAGCTTGTGCCGGCGCGCGGCGCGGGCGACCGAGGCGGGCTCCCAGGTGGCGGCCTCGAGCAGGACGTCGGAGGTCGTCGCGGTGACCTCGGTCGACGCGCCGCCCATGACGCCGGCCAGGCCGATCGGTCCGGAGTCGTCGCACACCGCGACGTCGTCGGGATCGAGGGCGCGGCTGACGTCGTCGAGCGTGGTGATCTTCTCGTCGGCACGGGCCCGGCGGACGACGACGTCGCCGGTGATCCGGGCCGCGTCGTAGGCGTGCATCGGCTGACCGAGCTCGAGCATCACGTAGTTCGTGACGTCGACCGCGAGCGAGATCGGCCGGATGCCCGCGAGCAGCAGGCGGCGGGTCATCCACCACGGCGTCGGCGCGGTCGGGTCGAGGTCGGTGACGCGGCGGGCGACGAAGCGACGGCAGCCCGAGGCCGGGTCGACGGTGACCGGGTAGCCGGCGGCGTCGGTGGTCGGGACCCCCTGGTCGATCGACGCCGGGTCCCCGAAGGGCGCGTCGTAGGCGCTCGCGAGCTCACGGCCCATGCCGCGGATCGACAGGGCGTACCCGCGGTCGGGGTTCACGGCGATGTCCAGGACGGCCTCGGCGGCGCCCTCGGCCAGGCCGAGCAGCGGGGCGGCGTCGGTACCCGGCTCGGCCGTGTCCGGGGGCAGCACGAGGATGCCGGAGTGGTCCTCACCGAGCCCGAGCTCGTCGAGGGCACACAGCATCCCGTCGGACACGCGTCCGTAGGTCGTGCGGGCGGCGATGCCGAAGTCCCCGGGCAGCGTGGTGCCGGGGAGGGCGGCGACGACGAGGTCGCCGACGGCGAAGTTCGTCGCGCCGCAGACGATGCCCTGCGGCTGGTCGGGGTCGCTGCCGCGCGTCCCGACGTCGACCCGGCAGAACCGGATCGGCTTCTTGAACTCGGTCAGCTCCTCGATCTCGAGGACCTTCCCGACGACGAGGGGGCCGGGCACGGCCTCGAGCGCCGCGACGTCCTCGACCTCGAACCCGACCCGGATGAGCGCCTCGGCGAGGTCGTCCGCCGAGGAGGGCTCCGTCAGACCGACGTGCTCGGTGAGCCAGGAGACGGGGACGCGCACGGGTGCTCAGGCCTTTCGGACGACAGGTCGCGGACGGGTGGGGCGGTCAGGGCTCGACGGCGAAGGCACTGGTGAAGCGGACGTCGCCCTCCACCATGTCGCGCATGTCCGGCAGCCCGTTGCGGAACATCAACGTGCGCTCGAGTCCCATGCCGAACGCGAAGCCGGAGTACACGTCGGGGTCGACGCCGCAGGCGCGCAGGACGTTCGGGTCGACCATCCCGCAGCCGCCCCACTCGACCCAGCCGGCGCCGCCCTTCTTCTGCGGGAACCAGACGTCGGGCTCGGCCGACGGCTCGGTGAACGGGAAGTACGAGGGCCGCATGCGGATGCGGGAGTCCGGGCCGAACATCGCGCGCGCGAACGCGTCGAGGGTGCCCTTGAGGTGGGCCATGGTCAGGCCCTTGTCGACGGCGAGGCCCTCGATCTGGTGGAAGACCGGCGTGTGGGTGGCGTCGAGCTCGTCGGTGCGGAACGTGCGACCCGGGCACACCACGTACACGGGGAGGTCCCGCTCCAGCAGCGTGCGGATCTGCACCGGGGAGGTGTGCGTGCGCAGCACCTGCTTCGCACCGGGCGGCTGCACGTGGAAGGTGTCCTGCATCGTGCGCGCCGGGTGGTCGGGCAGGAAGTTCAGCGCGTCGAAGTTGAACCACTCCGACTCGACCTCCGGGCCCTCGGCGACCTCCCAGCCCATCGCGACGAACACGTCGGCGATCCGCTCCGAGGTCTGCGTGAGGGGGTGCCGGCTGCCGCGCGCATGCCGCGCGGTGGGCAACGTGACGTCGACGGCCTCCTCGCCGAGCACCCGCTCGTCGCGCTCGGCGAGCAGGACGGCGTGGCGCTCGTCGTAGGCGCTCTGGACGGCCACACGGGTCTCGTTGACCCGCTTGCCGGCGTCGGCCTTCGCCTGCGGCGGCAGGGAGCCGATCTCGCGGCGGGCCAGCAGCACCGGCGAGCGGTCGCCGAGGTGGGCGGGCTTGAGGGCCGTGAGCGCGTCGAGCGTGGTGGCGCCGGCGAAGGCACTGGTCGCCTCGTCGCGCGCGGCCTCGAGGGACTCGGGGGCCAGCGCGGAGACCTGCTTGGGGTCGAACGAGTCGTTGGTGCCGGACATGCTCGGCGGCGCTCCTGCTCTGCGGCGATGCGGTGGAGGACGAGTCTATCGAGGCGGGTCCGTCGCCTGTGCCCGCACCGACGCGTACAGGCAGACCGCGGCGGCCGTGGCGAGGTTGAGGCTCTCGGCCCGACCGCGGATCGGCACCCGCACGCGGTGGTCGGCCTGCGCCGCGACCTCGTCGGGGACGCCGTGGGCCTCGCTGCCGAACACCCACGCCGTGGGCCGGGCGAGGAGGTCGTCGGTCGGGGGCCCCAGGTCGAGCTCGCCACCGCCGTCGGCGACGACGAGGCCGAGCCCGGCCTCCCGCAGCCGGCGCCAGCCCTCGTCGGGAACGCGCTCCCGGAGCACCGGCAGGTGGAAGAGACTCCCCATGCTGGCGCGCACGCACTTGGGGTTGAACGGGTCGACCGAGTCGCCGGCGAGCAGCACCGCGTCGGCGCCCGCGGCGTCGGCGGTGCGGATGACGGTGCCGGCGTTGCCGGGGTCGGCGACGTCCACGAGCACCGCGACCAGGCGCGGCGACGGCGGCAGCTGCGCCCGGGGCTGACGACACACCAGGACGAGACCCTGCGGGTGCACCGTGTCGGTGAGCCCGGCGATCGCCTTCTCCGTGACGAGGGCGGTGCGGACGCCGGCCTCGCGGGCCCGGATCAGCAGGTCGCGCTCGCGATCGGCGACGGGCTCGGTGACGAAGAGATCGGTGACGGCTCCCCGGTCGGTCTCGGCCTGGGCCACCGCGTCGTACGCCGGGCGGACCCCCTCGAGGAGGAAGCGCCCGGTGTCCTCGCGCGCCGCGCGCCGCAGCAGCTTGCGGGCTGCCGCGACGCGCGGGGTGCGCTCGGTGAGAACCTCGCTCAGGCGGCGTCCTCGTTCTTCTCCGCGCCCTTCGGCACGTCGGCCACGGCAGCCTTGGCGGTCTCGACCAGCGCCGCGAACGCGGCCGGGTCGGAGACGGCGATCTCGGCGAGGACCTTGCGGTCCGCCTCGATGCCGGCGAGCTTCAGACCCTGCATGAAGCGGTTGTAGGTCATGTCGTTGGCTCGGGCCGCCGCGTTGATACGGGTGATCCAGAGCTGCCGGAAGTCGCCCTTGCGCTGCTTCCGGTCGCGGAAGGCGTAGGTCAGCGAGTGGAGCTGCTGCTCCTTGGCCTTGCGGTAGAGCCGGGAGCGCTGCCCGCGGTACCCGCTGGCGGCCTCCAGGACCGTGCGGCGCTTCTTCTGGGCGTTGACTGCGCGCTTGACGCGTGCCACGTCGTCCTGCCTTCGATCGTGTCGGGGACGGTCACCGGGGCGTCACGGCGACCGGGTGGTCAAGGGGGCTGCTCAGATACCGAGCATCTTGCGGATGCGGCGGTCGTCGGACTTGGCGACCTCCGTCTGACCCGCGAGCCGGCGGGTGTGCTCGCTGGACTTCTTCTCCAGCAGGTGGCGCTTGCCGGCCTTCTCGCGCAGCAGCTTGCCGGTGCCCGACACCTTGATGCGCTTCTTGGTCCCGGAGTGGGTCTTGTTCTTCATCCGTCCTCGTCCTGGTCGTCCTGCCGTCCCGGGATTCGTGCGACCCGGGCGGGGGCGGCTCCCGCCACCGCGGGGCGGGCCGTGCCTGACGGTACGGCCCTCCCCCGCGGGGTCAGGAGGTCGGCGTGGGCTCCGCGGCGGCCTCGTTCTCCGCCTGGGCCGCAGCCTGCTGCTTCGGCGTCTTCGCGACCTTCTTGTTGGGCGCGAGCACCATGGTCATGTTGCGGCCGTCCTGCTTCGGTGAGGCCTCGACGAACGCGAGGTCGCCGACGTCCTCGGCGAGCCGCTGGAGCAGCCGGAAGCCCAGCTCGGGGCGGGACTGCTCGCGACCGCGGAACATGATCGTGACCTTGACCTTGTGACCCTGGCCGAGGAAGCGGGTGACGTGACCCTTCTTCGTCTCGTAGTCGTGCGGGTCGATCTTCGGCCGGAGCTTCTGCTCCTTGATCACGGTCTGCTGCTGGTTGCGACGCGACTCGCGGGCCTTCTGCGCGCTCTCGTACTTGAACTTGCCGAAGTCCATGAGCTTGCAGACCGGCGGGCGCGCCTGGGCCGCGACCTCGACGAGGTCGAGGTCGGCCTCCCGGGCCAGCCGCAGGGCGTCCTCGATGCGGACGATCCCCACCTGCTCGCCGTTCGGACCGACCAGACGGACCTCGGGCACGCGGATGCGCTCGTTGATGCGCGTCTCTGCGCTGATGAGTTCTCCTCGGGTTCGACAGTGTTTCCGGCCGCAACCCGGCGAGAGGTGTCCTTGTTCCCTCACGACGTCGGGCCCCGCGCCGTCGTGCTCGTGGCGGGGGCCCTGACTCGTACCGATCGGACTCGTCCTCGGGATCACTCCCGACGACGGGCCGCGTGCGTCGGTCCCGGAGGGCCGACGTAGACCGGGACCCGGCCACCGGGGGCGGCTCGGGTGGGAGACGGGCTCCACTTGCCGCTCGACGCGCACTTGCGTGTGCGACGAGCTGGTCGCTTGACACCGAGCGTACCACTGCCCGCGTGTCGGGCTCCGGCGGCGTGGCGCGGGAGCTGCCGGGCCGACGCGAGGGTGACACCAGGCATCACGCCGGGCCTCCGGAGCTGCCTGACGTGACCCTCGCGGTCAGCCCGCCTTGGCCCGCGTCCGCTTGGCCGGTGGCGCCTCCGGCGTGACCAGCTCGGCGAGGAACTGGCCGGTGTAGCTCTCCGGCACGGCCGCGATCTGCTCCGGCGTGCCCTCGGCCACCACCGTGCCGCCGCCGTTGCCGCCCTCGGGCCCCATGTCGACGACCCAGTCGGACACCTTGATGACGTCGAGGTTGTGCTCGATGACGAGGACGGTGTTGCCCTTGTCGACCAGCCCGTTGATGACCCCGAGCAGCTTGCGGATGTCCTCGAAGTGCAGGCCCGTGGTCGGCTCGTCGAGGATGTAGATCGTCCGGCCCATCGAGCGCTTCTGCAGCTCGGAGGCCAGCTTCACGCGCTGCGCCTCGCCGCCGGACAGGGTCGGCGCGGGCTGCCCGAGCCGGACGTAGCCCAGGCCGACCTCGGTGAGCGTCTTCAGGTGCCGGTGGATCGCGGTGATCGGTTCGAAGAACTCCGCGGCCTCCTCGATCGGCATGTCGAGGACCTCGGCGACCGTCTTGCCCTTGTAGTGCACCTCGAGCGTCTCGCGGTTGTACCGGGCGCCCTTGCAGACCTCGCACGGCACGTAGACGTCGGGCAGGAAGTTCATCTCGATCTTGATCGTGCCGTCGCCGGCGCACGCCTCGCAGCGCCCGCCCTTGACGTTGAACGAGAACCGGCCGGGGCCGTAGCCGCGCACCTTCGCCTCGTTCGTCGAGGCGAAGAGCTTGCGCATGTGGTCCCACACGCCGGTGTAGGTCGCGGGGTTGGACCGCGGCGTCCGCCCGATCGGCGACTGGTCGACCCGCACCAGCTTGTCGAGGTGCTCCAGGCCCGTCACGCGGGTGTGCCGGCCCGGCACCTGGCGCGCGCCGTTGAGCTTGTTCGCCAGCACCGTGGCCAGGATGTCGTTGACCAGCGTCGACTTGCCCGAGCCGGAGACCCCGGTGATCGACACCAGGCAGCCGAGCGGGAACGAGACGTCGACGTCGTGCAGGTTGTGCTCGCGGGCACCGACGACCGAGATCTGCCGCTTCCGGTCGCGCGGGCGGCGGATGTCGGGCACCGGGATCGACCGGCGTCCGGACAGGTAGTCCCCGGTCATCGAGCGGGTGTTGGCCAGCAGTTCCCGCACCGACCCGGAGTGCACCACCTGGCCGCCGTGCTCGCCCGCGCCCGGGCCGATGTCGACCACCCAGTCGCTCGCGCGCACGGTGTCCTCGTCGTGCTCGACGACGATCAGCGTGTTGCCCAGGTCGCGCAGGCGGGTCAGCGTGTCGATGAGGCGGCGGTTGTCGCGCTGGTGGAGCCCGATCGACGGCTCGTCGAGCACGTAGAGCACGCCGACGAGCCCGGACCCGATCTGCGTGGCCAGGCGGATGCGCTGCGCCTCGCCGCCGGAGAGCGTTCCGGCCGCGCGGGACAGCGAGAGGTAGTCCAGCCCGACGTCGAGCAGGAAGCCCAGGCGTGCGCCGATCTCCTTGAGGACGGCGCCGGCGATCACCTGCTCCCGCGCCCCGAGGACGAGGCCCTGCATGAACGACGCCGCGTCGGCCACCGAGAGCGCACACACCTCGGCGATCGACATGTCGCCGAGGGTCTCGTGGCGCAGCGTCACGGCCAGGATCTCCGGCTTGAGCCGGGTCCCGGTGCACGTGGGGCACGGCACCTCGCGCATGTAGCCCTCGTAGCGCTCCCGGGCGCTGTCGGACTCCGCCTGGTCGAGCCGACGCTCCAGGAACGGCACGACGCCCTCGAACGCGGCGTAGTAGGAGCGCTCCCGGCCGTACCGGTTGCGGTAGCGCACGTGCACCTGGTCGTTCGAGCCGTGCAGCACCGCCTTCTTCACCGCCGCGGGCAGCTTGCGCCACGGCGTGTCCATGCGGAAGCCGACCGACTCGGAGAGCGCGGTCAGCAGGCGCTGGAAGTAGTCGGCGGTCTGCCCCATGTTCCAGGGTGCGATCGCCCCGTCGGCCAGCGAGAGCTCGTCGTCGGGCACGAGGAGCTCGGGGTCGACCTCCATCTTCGTGCCGAGACCGCTGCACGCCGGGCACGCGCCGTAGGGCGAGTTGAACGAGAAGGCGCGGGGCTCGAGGTCGTCCACCGCGAGCTGGTGGCCGTTCGGGCAGGCCATCTTCTCGGAGAAGCGCCGCTCCCGGTCGGGATCGTCGTCGTCGAGGTCGACGAAGTCGAGCACGAGGATGCCCTCGGCGAGCCGCAGCGCGGTCTCCACCGAGTCGGTGAGGCGCTGCTTGGCGCTGGCCTTGACCGAGAGCCGGTCGACCACCACCGCGATGTCGTGCTTCTCCTGCTTCTTCAACGTCGGCGGCTCGGCCAGCGGGTACACGGTGCCGTCGACCAGCACGCGGGAGTAGCCCTGCCCCTGGAGCTGGGCGAACAGGTCGACGTACTCCCCCTTGCGTCCGCGGATCACCGGCGCGAGGACCTGGAAGCGGCGACCGGACTCCATGGCGAGCACCTGGTCGACGATCTGCTGCGGGGTCTGCTTGGAGATGACCTCGCCGCACGTGGGGCAGTGCGGCGTGCCGGCCCGCGCGTAGAGCAGCCGCAGGTAGTCGTAGACCTCGGTGATCGTGCCGACGGTCGAGCGCGGGTTGCGGCTCGTCGACTTCTGGTCGATCGACACGGCGGGCGAGAGGCCCTCGATGAAGTCGACGTCGGGCTTGTCCATCTGCCCGAGGAACTGGCGCGCGTAGGCCGAGAGCGACTCGACGTAGCGCCGCTGCCCCTCGGCGAAGATCGTGTCGAACGCGAGGCTCGACTTCCCGGAGCCGGAGAGTCCGGTGAACACGACGAGGCTGTCGCGCGGCAGGTCGATGTCGACACCCGTGAGGTTGTGCTCACGGGCGCCCTTGACGACGAGGCGGTCGGCCACGGATCAGCTCCCCAAGGCGTTCAGGACAGGACGGCGCTCCCCTGTCATACCCCCGGGCACCGACAACATCGTGCGGCCGCGACTCGCGGGGGTTCTCCTCCACTGTAGGAGCCGGTGTCCACCTCGCCCGTCGAGCCCGGATCCGGGCGGTCAACGGCCCGTTCCCGACGGCGGACGCGGACACGGCCCGTCGCCGGGTGCGGTCGTCCGCGGTGAACGGACGAGCGGGTAGGCCTCGTGGGTGACCGGTCCCGACGAGGTATGGCCGTCGGGGGGACCGGGCAGACTGTCCGGCGTGGAGCTTCTCGACACCTACACCGGCCACGTCGACCCCGAGGGCCCGGCCGCCCGGCGGGACCTCGACGCCGTCGCGATCACCAAGGTCTCCGTCGGCCCGATGGACAACAACGCCTACCTGCTGGTCGACAAGGCCACCGGGTCGACGCTGCTGATCGACGCCGCGAACGAGGCCGAGCGGCTGCTCGACACCGTCGACACCGTCGCCGAGCGCGGCCGGACGAAGACGATCGTCACCACGCACCAGCACTGGGACCACGTGCAGGCGCTGGAGGCGATGACGCAGGCGCTCGCGCCCGAGACCTACGCCCACGAGCTCGACGCCCCGGAGCTGCCGGTGGCGCCGGACCACACGGTCGGCGACGACGACGAGGTGCGGTTCGGCGAGTCGTTCGTCGAGGTCATCCACCTCGACGGGCACACGCCGGGCTCGATCGCGCTGCTCTACCGCGACCCGGACGGCTCCGCGCACCTGTTCACCGGCGACTCGCTGTTCCCGGGCGGGCACGGCAAGACCGCGACCGTCGACCACCACAACGCGCTGATGAACGACCTCGAGCGCAAGGTGTTCGACCGCCTCGACGACGACACCTGGGTCTACCCGGGCCACGGCGACGACACCACGCTCGGTGCCGAGCGCCCGCAGCTGCCGGAGTGGCGCGAGCGCGGCTGGTAGGTCGTCCCGACGGCGGGTGTCGGGCGGTCAGGCGCCCGGCATCGCCGCGTTCGGGGCGGGCACGGTCCGGCTCATGAGCGAGCGGGCCAGCTCGAGGACGAGGTCACGCTCGTAGACGACCGCGTACTGGTACTCGCCGCCGACGGTCTCGCGTGCCACGAGCGCGGCGGACACGTGCGGGCCGACGACGATGACGTCCCACTCGGCGCGCAGCGGGTCGCCCCCGCCGAGGTCGGCGCCGCGGACACCGGGCAGCGGCTCCGGGCCGGCGCCGAGCAGCGCGACGAGGCTGGTCTCCCGGGCGGCCCGGGCGTAGCGCTCGGCCCGGGCGCCGGTGGGGGCGGCGCCGGGGCCGACGGTGGCGAGGGTGACGGTCGGGCCCTCGGCGGTGAGGGCACGGCGTTCGAGGAGCTCGGCGGCCAGCGACACCTCGGCGAGACCGCCGTGGCGCATCGGCCGGCTGCGGGACACCGTGGCGAACGGGCTGCGCCGGGTCGGTCCCTCGGGGGCGCGCGCGAGCGGGGCGCTCACCGGAAGGATGCGGCGCGGGTCGGGTCCGAGCAGGCCCGGGCGGCCGTAGTACCAGCCCTGCCCGAGGGTGGCGCCGAGGGCGCGCGCGGTGCGCTCGTGCGCCGCGGTCTCGATGCCCTCGGCGAGCACGATCGCGTCGTTCTGCTCGGCGTAGGCGAAGACCGCGGTGGCGATCCGCGCCGCGTCGTCGTCGTGCGGGTCCTGGATGAGCCGCTGGTCGAGCTTGACGACCTCGGGGCGCAGGAACGGCATGAGCGCGAGTGAGCTCGGATGGCTCCCGACGTCGTCGAGCGCGATCGCGATCCCGATGTGCCGCAGCCGCGTCGCGAACCACTGCACCCGGGCCGGGTCGGCGGTGAGGGCGCGCTCGGTGAACTCCATGACGAGGCGTCCGCCGCCCGCCAGGAACTCCTGCGCGACGGCGGGCGGCGTC
Organism: Actinomycetospora sp. CA-084318; assembly: GCF_050955885.1. NCBI lineage: Bacteria > Bacillati > Actinomycetota > Actinomycetes > Pseudonocardiales > Pseudonocardiaceae > Actinomycetospora > Actinomycetospora sp. CA-084318. The sequence continues at coordinate 3,333,388 of NZ_CP192098.1, read as the reverse complement.
CCGATCGGGATGCCGTCGGGCTCGACGTTGAGGAACAGGGTCGTCGGGCCGTCGTCCCCCGCCGCGAGGGTCGCCTCGAGCGCCCGGACGCGGCAGAGTTCGTCGAGTTCCGCGAGCCGCCCCTCGACGCGGGCGCGGTCGAAGAGCTGCTCGGGCCGGGCGAGCACGCCCGCCGGGCCGCGCGTCAGCGCCTCGTGCGCGATGACGCCGCCCGTCGCGAGGTCGACGATCGGCTGGAACGCGGTGGTGAGCGAGTCCATGGCGCCGGAGAGCTCGTCGCCCGCCTCGGCGTCGGCTCGGGAGCCGCTCACCCGCCAGATGTCGGTCACGACTCACCCCCTCCGGGCCCGTCTCACCTGCACTGCGTGGGCCGGACGGTACCCGGGTGATCCGTTGGAGCTAGCGCCCCGCCCCGGAAGCGACCCGGATGGATGACAGCGGCGACGCTGCGGATCCGTCGACCGCCGGTCGGGGGACGACGCGCGTCATCAACGACCGGGCGATCTCGAGGACCAGGGGCCGGTCGTGGGTGAGGACGTAGTCGAACTCGCGGTCGGGGTCGGCCGGGTCCGCGTCGGGCTCGAGGTCGCGGGCGACCAGTGCGGCCGCGAAGTGCGGCCCGACGACCGCCACGTCCCACTCGCCGCGCACCGGGTCGTCCGCCCCGAGGTCGGCGCCGCGGACCCCCGGCTCCGGCTCGGCGTCGACGCCGCGGCCGAGGACCCCGACGAAGGCGGCCGCCCCGGCGAGCGCCCGGTAGCGCCGCCGCGAGGACGGGGTCAGGTTCACCGCGTCCTCGTACGCGGCGAGGACGACGGCGAGCTCCCCCAGCTCCGCGGCCTGCTGCTCGAGGTGCCGGCTGACCGCGACCAGCAGGGCCTTCGTGGCGCGTCGGGGCGTCCGGACCCGGGCGACGGTGGCGAACGGACTGCGCGCGACGGCCCCGGCGACGGGACGGCGCAGCACGGGCGGGCGCCAGGGGGCCGCCAGGTCACCGAGGTGCTCGGCCCCGGTCGGGTGGCCCACGTGCCAGCCCTGGACGAGCGTGGCGCCCAGGCCCCGTGCCGCGACGAGGTGCTCCGGGGTCTCGACGCCCTCGGCGAGGACCACGGCGTCGCTCTGCTCCGCGTAGGCCGCGACCGCCGACATCACCTCGGCGGCCTCGCCCGGGTCGCGGGCCTGCACCAGCGACAGGTCGAGCTTGACGACCTCCGGGCGCAGGAAGGGCATGAGGGCGAGCGACGCCGGCACCGCCCCGACGTCGTCGAGGGCCACCCGGAGCCCGTGGGCCCGGGCCTGCTCGGCGAAGGCGAGCAGCCGCGCGGGGTCGGCCGTCAGATCGCGCTCGGTCAGTTCGAGGACGACGCGGACCCCCCGCTCGAGCAGCGCGGTGACCGCCGGCGCGGGCTGCACGGCGGTCGGCACCGCCAGCGGCTCGACGTTGACGAACAGCCCGAGCGGTCCGGTCAGCCCGGCCTCGTCGGCGACCTCCACCGCGCGGCGCCGGCACAGGTCGTCGAGCTCCGCGAGACGGCCGCACGCGCGGGCGACGGCGAAGAGCCGATCGGGCCGCTCGAGGAGGCCGCCGGCCGGTCCTCGGGCGAGCGCCTCGACCCCCACCACGGCGCCGGAGTCGGCGTCGGCGACCGGCTGGAACACCGGGACCACCGCGCGGCGGCGCAGCAGGTGGTGCAGCGCCGCGCGTTCGAGCGGGGACGCACCCGGGTCCTGCGACACCCGCGCTCCCTCCCCCGGTGACACGAGCGCCACCGACGGTACGCCGGGTGATCCGAAAGGGCGATGTCGGCGGACCCGTCGACCGGCCGGTGGTCACGCGCCGAGCACGGACTCCCCCGCGACGGGGCCGTGGGCCAGAATGGAGCGGGTATGGACGGGACGACGCGCGTGGACCGCTGGCTCTGGGCGGTGCGGCTGAGCAAGACCCGGGCGGACGCGGCGACCGCGTGCCGCGGCGGGCACGTGCGGGTCAACGACAAGCCCGCGAAGCCGTCGACCCCGGTCCGCCCCGGCGACACGGTGCGCACCCGGCTCTACGACATCCCGCGCATCGTCGAGGTGGGCACCGTCATCGAGAAGCGGGTCGGGGCCCCCGTCGCCGTGACCTGCTACGTCGACCACACCCCGCCCCCACCGCCGAAGGAGACCGTGCTCCCGGTGGCGCAGCGCGAGCGCGGCGCCGGCCGCCCGACCAAGCGCGACCGACGCCGCATGGAGGCCTTCGAGCAGGCCTCGCTGCTGCACACGGTGGACCACGAGATCGAGGACCCCGGGAACCCCGAGGACCTCGGGGACTGAGTTCCTACTGCCCGTTGCGGGTCACCGAGTAGGACGTCGTCTCCAGGCCGTCGCCGCCGATCCACGGCTCGAACCCGGCCTGCACGCTGGTGAGGTACCAGCCCTCCTTCGCCTGTCCGCGCTTCTGCGCGTCGGTGACGAAGGTGGTGATGTTCAGGTCCTTGACCTCGGTCGTCTGCTGCTGGCGGACGTAGGAGATCGTCGGCAGGTCGGCCTTGCCGAGCCACACGTCGTACCCGACGCCGTCCAGCGTGGCGGTGCCGACCTTGTTGCCGATGGGCTGCACGCGGTCGGTGTGCTTGAGCCAGATCATCAGCTCCAGGCCCGTGGGCCGGCCGTCCTTACGGGCGGTCGGGTCGAGCCAGATGTCGTAGGCGACGTTGTAGTCCCCCGACGACGGCGTCTTCACCGACCAGGACGAGCGCAGGTCCCCGAGGTCGGAGATCGGGCGCGGGAACGGCGTGCCCTTGGTGCAGTTGCCGTAGTTGCAGCCGAAGACGATCGACGGGTACGAGGCGGGGCCGCTGTTGTTGCGGTGCTTGGCCTCGACCCGGAACGCGGCGCTCGCCCCGGTCGGGCCGGCGCTCGGCCCGTCGTAGGCGACGATGCACTGCGGGGTGCTCGCGCCCCAGAGCGAGTTCTGCACCTCGTACCGCCCGCCCGCGACCGGCGTCGAGCCGAACTTCTCGCAGACCTTCTTCTCCGCGCGGTCCGCGGCGGCGGCCGCGGTGGTCGCGGCCGGAGCGGCCGTCGTGGTGTCCGCGGCCGGGGTCTCCGAGGTCTCCGGCGCCGCGGCCTCCGAGGTCGCCGGGGATTCCGGGGAGGCCGACGGGGTGACCGACGGGGTGTCCGACGGGGTGTCCGACGGGGTGTCCGACGGGCTCGCCGGCGTGAGCGTGCTCGTGGTGGGCACGTCGCTGGTGGCGACGGCGGCCGGGACCGGCTCGACCGTCGCGGCGGAGGCGCCGTGCGGCAGGCCGGTGAGGACGGCCAGCGCGACGAGGGCCACGCCCCCGGCGAGCGTGCGTGCGGCGTCCGCGCGGAATCCCGCCCGCCGCTCGTGGCGTCCGGCGGCCAGGGACCGGGCACCGCGTCGAGCCGGGCCCGACCGCCGGTGCCTCCCGATCCGCCGTCGGCGGGCCTCCGGCGTCTCGCTCGCCGTCGATGACCGACCGTTCATCCGCGCCGTCCTCCCCGTTGGACCGTTCAGCGCGCAGAAACGTACGTTCGGCGCAGTGAACTGCGCCAGACGGCGTCAGTCGTTCGAGGTGTAACGAGGAGCCTTCACACCCACTCGGGTGACGATCAGACCCCGTTGCGCGTGGCGTTGAACGCGTCCGTGGACAACCCGGTGCCGCCGACCCAGGGCTCGAAGCCCGCCTGGAGGTTCGTCAGGTACCAGGAGGGTTGCACGACACCCTGCCGCTGGGCGTCCCGGACGAAGTCGGTGATCGGCAGGTCGAGCACCTCGCGGACCGACTGCTGCCGCACGTAGGAGATGACGGGGACGCCGTTGTTCGCCCCGGTCCAGACGTCCCAGGTGGCGCCGCCGATCGACACGGCGCCCCGCTTCGAGCCGATCGGGTCGATGCCGCCGGCGCGGATCGTCCAGATCATGAGCTCGGCGCCGGTGTTGTCGCCGTCGCGGCGCGGGGTCGGGTCGAGCCAGATGTCGTAGGCGGCGTTGTAGCGGCCGCGGTCGGGCACGGTCACCGCCCAGCTCGACCGGACGTCCCCCAGGTCGGAGAGTGGTCGCGGGAACGGCGTGCCACGGGTGCACGTGCCGTGGTTGCAGCCCCAGACGATGCTCGGGTAGGCCGCCGGCCCGGAGTCCTTCGCGTGGTTCGCCTGCACCGCGAACCCGGTGTCGAAGGCGGTGGTGCACTGCGGCGTGTCCGCACCCCACGCGTTGTTCTGGACCTCGAAGCGACCGCCGGCGACGGGGGCCGAGCGGAACTTCTCGCAGATGCGGGGCCCGGTGCGGTTGCCGATCGCCGACAGCGGCGCGAGGAGCCGGGGCACGGCCGGGGCCACCTGCGGCAGGGCCGGGAGCGGCGCGGGCAGCGGCGCCTCACCCGCGAGCGGCTGCGATCCGGCGTCGGCGGTGCGGTCGACGGTGATCGGCGGGACCGTCTCCTGCGGACCGCCGCAGGCGGTCAGCAGGGCGAGGATCGCCACGGCGGCGCCCACCAGGAGGCGACGGGACCGGGCACGCGGCGCGGAGCTGGCCCCTCGGGACTGACCCATACGGGGGAGGCTAGAGCAGGCGGTCCGGGTGGTGGGCGGCGGGCTCGACGCCGTGTCGTCGCAGGTCAGCGGGTACCTCGTGGCCCAGCAGGACGGCCGCGGCGAGCGCGGCCGCGGCGGGCGCGGTCTCGATCCCGGACCCGCCCTGCCCGGCGACGACGCCGAGCCCGGCGAGGCGCTCCCCCACGACGAGCGTCCGGTCCGGCGCGAACGTCCGCTGCCCCGCCCAGCTGGTGACCACCGACCGGAGCCCGAGGGTGGTCACGGCGTCGACGCGCTCGAGGGCGAGGGCCACGTCGAGCTCGTCCGGGCGGGCGTCGCCGGGCTCCTGCGGCGTCTCCTCGGAGGGGCTCACCAGCAGGTACTGCCCCTCCGGCTTGGCGTACCAGGAGTCCGAGGCGCTCACGGCGAAGGGATCGTCGGGATGGACCTCCGCCCGGACGATCGCGATGGTGCGCCGGTAGGCCTGCAGCCCGAGGGCGGGGGCGCCGGCGAGCGTGAGCAGGCGGTCGGTCCAGGCGCCGGCGGCGAGGACGACGAGGTCGGTGTCGACGCGGTCGTCGGGAAGCTGCAGGCGCCACCCCGTGGCCGTCGGGGCCGTCCCGACGACGGGTGCGCCCGTCCGGATCGTTCCGCCCGCCGCCCGGAAGCGGGCGCGGTAGTGCTGGAGCAGGCCGACCGGGTCGGCGTCGTGGGCGTCCTCGACGACGCCCGCGGCCCGCACGACGTCCGGGCGCAGGGCCGGCCACCGGCGGACGGCCTCGGCCGGGGTCAGTTCGTCGACGGGATCCAGCGGGAGGATCTCGGCGCGGAGCACCCGCTCCTCGTCCTCGGTGGTCGCCACGTGCAGCACCGGTCGCGGCCGCAGGAAGGGATGACCCGCCTCGGCGGCGAGTGCGTCGAACCGGTCGCGGCTCGCGGCCACGAGCGCGCGCATCGGCGCGGAGCCGTGGCCGGGGATGTAGCTCGCGGCCGACCGGCCGGTGGTGTGCCGCGCGAGCTCGGGCTCGGCCTCGAGCAGCACGGGGCGCTCGACGCCGAGGGCGGCCAGCTCGGCCGCCACCGACACCCCGCCGATCCCCCCGCCGACGATCACCGCGCCCGCCGTCGTCACGTCCCACCCCGCGGATCCGTCAGATTCCGCGCCGCCGCGACATACGGCCGCCAGTCGACCGTGGACGGCAGGTGCAGGGCCCCGAGCCCGTCGACCGGATGCCACGCGGCGAGGCCGGTGGTCTCCCGCTCGGCGGCACTGAGGTTGGCGGCGCTGGGCTCGCCGGGGTGGACCGCGACGCGGTAGTAGAGCATCACCGACTGCACGCAGTCGTCGTCGAACCGGAAGAACGACGAGGCCGCCCCGACGAGCACGGGGTCGTGGCCGTGCAGCCCGGTCTCCTCCTCGAGCTCGCGTAGCAGGCCCTCCTCCAGGGACTCCCCGAGCTCGATCCCGCCCCCGGGCAGGTCCACGCCGCCCAGGTAGGGCAGCAGCAGGATCTCCGGGCCGCGCAGGACGATCGCGTAGGCGCTCGGTCGCCAGGACAGTTCGTCGAGGCGCGTCGCCCGCGTCACCCCGAACTCGTCCGGCACCGCGATCACGGCCCGCTCCCCGGTCACGTCCGCAGGTCCAGCCCCAGGTCCAGGGCCGGCGAGGAGTGGGTGAGACCGCCGACGGCCAGGAAGTCCACGCCGGCCGCGCCGTAGGCGGCCGCCGTGTCGAGGGTCAGCCCGCCAGACGCCTCCAACCCGCACGACGGTGCGGCCGCGTCCCGCCGCCGGACCGCCTCGGCGCACCCGTCCGCGCTGAAGTTGTCCAGCAGGATCAGCTCCAGGCCGAGGCCGAGGGCCTCGTCGAGCTGGTCGAACGAGTCGACCTCCAGCTCGCAGGGCAGCTCGGGAGCGGCGGCCCGCGCGGCCTCGACCGCGGCCGTGACCGACCCGGCGGCCGCCACGTGGTTGTCCTTGATCAGCAGCGCGTCGCCGAGCGACATCCGGTGGTTGACCCCGCCGCCGCAGCGCACCGCGTACTTCTGCAGCGCGCGGAGCCCGGGCACCGTCTTGCGGGTGTCGCGGATGCGGGCGCGGGTCCCGGCGACGGCGTCCACCCAGGCGGTGGTGGCGGTGGCGACGCCGGAGAGCTGGCAGAGCAGGTTCAGCGCCGTCCGCTCGGCGGTCAGCAGCGTCGTCAGGGGTGCCCGCACCGCGAGCGCGACCTCCCCCGCCGCGAGCCGTGACCCGTCGTCGCGCACCGCGAGCACCTCGAGGTCGGGGCCGCAGACCCGCTCGAGCACCCGCACGGCGACGCCGACGCCCGCGAGCGTGCCCGCCGGGCGTGTCCGGAACTCCCCGACCGCGACCGCTCCGGGCGGCACGCAGGCCGCCGTCGTGCGGTCGGGTCCGTCGCGCAGGTCCTCGTCGAGCGCGCGGTCGACGACCGCGTCGATCTCCGCGGCGTCGAGCCCGTCGGGGAGCACGACGGCGGTCATGCGGCACCTCCGGTGGTGATCGTGAGGGGAGGATGCGAGCGCTCCATCGCGGTGAGGGTTCCCCTCGCGCGGGAGGGGGTGGCCGTCATGCGGCACCGCCCAGCGCCGAGTCCAGCGGGCCGAGCCGCAGCGCTTCGCCGTCCAGCGTGACCGCGACCGACGTTCCCTGCCACCGGTCGTCGCGGCGCGGGAAGTCGCGTCGGAGGTGGCAGCCCCGCGACTCGGTGCGCCATCCGGCGGCCGCCAGCACGGCGCTCGCGGCGAGGGTGAGCGCGGCGTCCTCGACGGCCGCGCGGGTGTCGAGGGCGCGGACGGCGGTCGAGGCCTCGACCACGTCGGAGGTCGCGGCCAGCCCGGCCGCGTCGCGTCCGATCGCCGACCCGCGACTCATGGCGCGCTGCAGCGTCGCCCGGTCCGCCGCGGGGGCGTTCCCGACGACGGGCGTGCCCGGCTCGGGCACCGAGCGCGGCCCCGCGAGGGTCGCCGCCACGTCCGCCCCGGCCCGGCGGCCCACGACGAGGCCCTCGAGCAGGCTGTTCGACGCGAGCCGGTTCGCCCCGTGCAGGCCGGTCCGGGCGACCTCGCCGGCCGCCCACAGCCCCGGCACCCCGGTGCGCCCGGTCGTGTCGGTGACGACACCGCCGCACGCGTAGTGCTGGGCGGGCCGGACCGGGATCGGCTCCCGGGCGAGGTCGACGCCGATCGCGTCGCAGGAGGCGGCCACCGTCGGGAAGCGGCGACGCACGTCCGGGACCCGGGTCGCGTCGAGCAGCACGTGGTCGGCCCCGGTGCGGACGAGCACCGCGGTGATCGCGCCGGCGACGACGTCGCGCGGGGCGAGGTCGCCGCGGGGGTCGACGTCGTCCATCACGCCCTGCCCGGCGAGGTCGACGAGGTGGGCACCCTCGCCGCGCAGCGCCTCGGTGACCAGCGGCGCCCGGCCGACCAGCCCCGGCACGAACAACGCGGTGGGGTGGAACTGCACGAACTCGACGTCGGCCAGCGCCGCGCCCGCCCGCAGCGCGAGCGACCAGCCGTCGGCCGTGGCGACCGCGGGGTTCGTCGAGGTCTCGTACAGCCCGCCGATCCCCCCGGTGGCGAGCAGCACGGCGGGCGCCGCGATCACGCCGACGCCTCCCGCGTCGTCGACGACCTCCAGCCCCGTCACCCGCCCCCGGTCCCGGCCCACGGCGACCGCCGTGTGGTGCGCGAGCACGGTCGCCTCGCCGGGCAGGGCCGCGAGCAGCGCCCGCTCCACCTCGGCGCCGGTGGCGTCGCCGCCGGCGTGGATGACGCGGGTGGTGCCGTGGCCGCCCTCGCGGGTGCGGGAGAGCCGCGGGCCGTCCACGTCGAACAGCGCGCCACGCGAGCGCAGCTCCGCGACCGCGCTGCGGCCGCCCTGGAGCAGGTCGCGGGTCGCCGCCTCGTCGACCAGCCCGCCGCCCGCGGCGAGGGTGTCGGCGACGTGCGCGTCGACCGTGTCGCCCGGGATGTCGCCGAGCACCACGGCGATCCCGCCCTGGGCCCAGCGCGTCGAGCCCTCGTCGGGGACGTCCTTCGTCACGACGACGACCCGCAGACCCGCCCGCGACGCCTCCGCCGCGGCCGACAGGCCGGCGACCCCGGACCCGACGACGACGAGGTCGGCGGCGGCGCTCCAGGCGACTCCCGATTCCGCGCGAAAGTGCCGTTCGCTGCTTCTACGCGCGCGAGAGTGCCGTTCGCTCGCTTCGGGTGAGGCCGTCCCGGGCGTGCTCACTCCCCACCCCCGGGCTGCCCGATCTCGATCATCCGCTGCACCGACGCGCGGGCCCGCTCGGCCGTCGCCGGGTCGACGTGGACCTCGTCGCGACCCTCCTGCAGCGCGCGCAGCAGGGCGCCGGGGGTGATCGTCTTCATGTACCCGCAGGCGGCGCGGGCGTTGACCGGCCGGAAGTCGACGGCCGGGTTGGCCCGGCGCAGCTGGTGCAGCATGCCGACCTCGGTGGCGACGAGTACCGAGGACTTCGTCGTGTTCTTCGCGGCGTCGAGCATCCCGCCGGTGGACAGGATGTGGACCTGCTCGGCCGGCACCGCACCCTCCCCCGCGAGGTAGAGCGCGGAGGTGGCGCAGCCGCACTCGGGGTGGACGAACAGGTCGGCGTCCGGGTCGGCCTGCACCTGCGCGGTGAGCTCGGCCCCGTTGATGCCGGCGTGCACGTGGCACTCGCCCGCCCACACGTGCAGGTTCGCGCGGCCGGTCTCGCGGCGGACGTGGGCGCCGAGGAACTGGTCGGGCAGGAACAGCACCTCGCGGTCCGGGTCGATCGACGCCACGACCTCGACGGCGTTCGACGAGGTGCAGCAGACGTCGGTCTCGGCCTTCACCGCGGCCGTGGTGTTGACGTAGGAGACGACGACCGCGCCGGGGTGCTCGGCCTTCCAGGCCCGCAGCTCGTCGGCGCTGATCGAGTCGGCGAGCGAGCAGCCGGCCCGCTCGTCCGGGATCAGCACCGTCTTCTCCGGAGCGAGGATCTTCGCCGTCTCGGCCATGAAGTGGACGCCGCAGAAGACGATCGTCGAGGCGTCGGAGGCGGCCGCGACCCGGGAGAGGGCGAGCGAGTCGCCGGTGTGGTCGGCGACGTCCTGGATCTCCGGGCGCTGGTAGTTGTGCGCGAGCACCACCGCGTCCCGGGCCCGGGCGAGCTCGCGCACCTGCGCGGCCCACGCCTCGATCTCGCGCGGCTCGGACAGCGAGCGCGGCTCGACGAGATCCGTCGGCGGCCGGTGCCCGGCCCCGTCGGTGACGGCGCTGTCGATGACGGTCATGGACGGTCCTCCCCCGACCCCGCCCACCCGTCGTCGGGGAGGCGTGCCGGTTCTGTCCGAGGTTTTCGCCTGTTGGTCGAAAACATCGGCGACGGTACGCGGCGTGTCCCCGCTACGCCAGCTCTCCGACCGACGGGGATGACGGAGCACACATCCGGTCACGGACCGCTACCGTGGCGCGCGTGGAGGCCGAGGGCCTGATCGCCCACGACGTGCTGGCCGTCGTGCTGCGGATGTCGCCCAGCTCCCCCGAGGTGCTGCTCTGGCAGCGCGCCCGCGAACCGCACGACGGGCGCTGGGCCCTGCCGGGCGGGCGGCTCGGCGCCACCGAGGACGTCGAGGCGTCGGTGCGGCGGCACCTCGCGGAGAAGGTCGACCTCGGCGAGGTCGCCCACGTCGAGCAGCTCTCGGTCTTCTCCGACCCGCACCGCGGGCCCGCCCCGCGCCGCGTCGCGACCGCGTTCCTCGGGCTCGTCCCCAGCGACGCCGACCCCGCCGTGCCCGGTGACACCGCGTGGCATCCCGTCGACGCCCTCCCGCCGACGGCGTTCGACCACGGCGCCATCACGACGGCGGGTCTGGAGCGGCTGCGCGCGAAGCTCTCCTACACCAACATCGGCTTCGCGCTGGCCCCCGAGGTGTTCTCGATCTCCGAGCTGCGCGGGCTGTACGCGGCCGCCCTCGGACACCGGGTGTCGGCGACCAACCTCCAGCGGGTGCTCACCCGCCGGGGGGTCCTGGTCCCGACGGGGAGCACGGCCGCGCCCGGACCCTCGGGTGGCCGGCCGGCAGCGCTCTTCCGCTTCTCCGAGCGGTCGTTGCGGGTGACCGACCCCTTCGCGACGCTGCGTCCGCCCGACCGGGACTGCTAGCGGTACGGCGCGCGCGCCGCCCGTACCGGCCGCGCGCGCTCACTCGGCGACGGGGGCCCGCTGGCCGTAGCGTGAGCGCCGTGCCCGAGACGCTGCCCCTCTTCCCGTTGGGCACGGTGCTGCTCCCCGGGGCACCACTCCCGCTGCACATCTTCGAACCGCGCTACCGCCAGCTGACGATCGACCTGGTGACCGGCGCCGTCCCCGGCAAGCAGTTCGGCGTGGTCGCCGTGCGTGAGGGCTGGGGTCCCGACGACGGGCTCGACGGGCTCCACGAGGTCGGCTGCACCGCGGCGCTGCGCGAGGTGCGGCGCCTGCCCGACGGGCGGTTCGACGTCCTCACCGTGGGCGACCGACGGTTCCGCCTGCTGGGCGTCGACGCCACGTCCGCGCCGTACCTGACCGCCGAGGTCGAGTGGTTGCCGGACCTCGAGGGCGACGACCCGGTCGCGCTCGAACCCCTGGAGCGGGCCGCCCGCGCCGCCCACCGCCGTTACTGCACCGCGGCGTGGACGTACCGGCGGCAGGCCGAGCGGGACGTCGACGACGTGGCCGACCTCGCCGAGGTGGTCGAGGACGCGGAGGACGACCTCGACGACGACGCCGCGGCGCCCCCGGTGTCCACCGAGGAGACCGACGTCGACGTCACCGTGCTCCCGCACGTCCTCGCCGCCGACTGCCTGCTCCCGCTCGCCGACCGTCAAGAGCTGCTGGAGCAGACCTGTCCGAAGGCGCGCCTCGAACTGGTCTCGCACGCCATGAGCCGCGAGGCCACCCTGCTCGGCCGCCTCGGCGCGGTGTGGGCACCGACGGCCAAGTTCGCGGTGCCGACCAGCGACAACTAGGTGGACTGAACGTCTGCCGTGCGGCTCATGTCGTCCTCGCCCAGCGCGATCGCGCAGAGCAGGTAGGCCAGGACCGCGCCCAGACCGGCGCCGAGCACCGTCCAGAACGAGCCGATCGTGGCGGGCACGGTCGACAGCGTCGCGGGGATCGGCGCGCCGGCCGTGGCGCTGCCGGTGGCCTCCGCGCGGTCGAGCAGCACCCCGATGGGCGACCGGTCGGTGAGCGGGCCGGCCAGGGCGGTCCCGACGAAGGCCGCGACCCAGGCACCCGCCGTCGTCGCGACCCCGACGCCGAGCAGGGTGACCGGTCCGCGGCGGTCGACCCGCCGCCAGGCCAACGTCCCGACGACCACGCCGTAGGCCGTGGCGAGCAGGAAGAAGATCGCGGTCGCGTCGAAGACGTGGTCGGACTCGGCCGCGAGGGGCGAGCTCGCGCCCGCCGCCGTCGTCACCGTGGCCTGTCCCGGCGCGATCAGGGCCCAGAGCAGGCCGAGCAGCACGCCCGCCAGCGCGACCACGAGCATCGTCAGGAGGGTGGGCCGCAGGTCGGCCCGGAGCTCGCCGCGGGAGAGCAGGCCGCGCGGCTCCTCGACCACGAACTCCTCGGAACCGACGGTCACCGCTGCGCGGCCTCGGCGCTCGTCCGCTCCCCGTGCCGGCTGCACCGGGCGGTCCAGCCCATCGGGTCGACCTGCACGACCATCCGCCGCGCGCACTGCGCGCAGTAGCGGGGCGGGTCGATGCGGGACAGCCGCGACCGGCAGTGCTCGTGGTCGCCGGTCGCGGTGTCCCCGCCGCAGAAGGAGCAGTACATCAGAGCGTGTCGTTCAGGGCCTTGATCGGCATCTTCAGGGTCTCGAGCATCTCGAGGTCCTGCTCCGCCGGACGGCCCAGGTTCGTCAGGTAGTTCCCGACGATGATCGCGTTCACCCCGCCCAGCATCCCCTGCTCCGCACCCAGGTCGCCCAGCGTCAGCTCCCGGCCGCCCGCGAACCGCAGCACCGTCTTGGGCATCGCCAGCCGGAACGCCGCGATCGTCATCAACGCGTCCGGGCCCTGCGGCACGTCCAGGTGCGCGAACGGCGTCCCCGGATTCGGGATCAGGAAGTTCATCGGCACCTCGTCGGGCTCGAGCTCCGCGAGCTGCACCGCGAACTCCGCGCGCTGCTCGAGCGTCTCCCCCATCCCGATGATCCCCCCGCAGCAGACCTCCATCCCCGCCGCCCGCACCATCTGCAGGGTCTCCCAGCGCTCCTCCCAGGTGTGGGTCGTCACGACCTCCGGGAAGTGGCTGCGCGCGGTCTCCAGGTTGTGGTTGTAGCGGTGCACGCCCATCGCGGCGAGCCGGTCGACCTGGTCCTGGGTCAGCATCCCCAGCGAGCACGCCACGTTGATGTCGACCTCGGCGCGGATCGCCGCCACCCCGACCCGGATCTGCTCCATGAGCTTCTCGTCCGGCCCGCGCACCGCCGCGACGATGCAGAACTCGGTCGCACCGGTCTTCGCGGTCTGCTTCGCGGCCTCGACGAGGCGGTCCTTGTCCAGCCACGCCGCGCGCACCGGGGAGTCGAACAGCCCGGACTGGGAGCAGAAGTGGCAGTCCTCGGGGCAGCCGCCGGTCTTGAGCGACACGATGCCCTCGACCTCGACGTCCGGGCCGCACCAACGCATCCGCACCTCGTGCGCCAACGCCAACGCCGCGGTCAACCGCTCCGCCGGCAACCGCAGCACCTCGAGGACCTGCGCCTCGGAGAGCCCCTCACCCCGCTCGAGGACCTGCTCCCGGGCGACGGCGAGGATGTCGCCCTCGTCCGTGGTGCCGGTGGCGGTGTCGGTGCTCGCCGTCGTCACGCGTGGCTCCTGGTGTTCGGGGGTCGGACGCTGCGGAGTCTGCCTGACGGTCACGCCTGACTCCACCGCCCACCCAGGACTTGACCGAGGCCACACCGCGCGGAGTCCTCGAACCGGGTCGGGTCCGCGTCCCCGAGACCCGTCGGCAGGACGCCGAGCAGGGGCGCGCCGGTGACGACCGGCAGGTCGTCGAGGTTGGTGCGCTCGGCGAGGTCGGGGTGCTCCGGATAGGCGCCCACGACGGTCCCGACGAGCTCCCGCCCGCGCCGGGCGAGCGCCTCCGCGGTCAGCGCCGCAGAATTCAGGACGCCGAGGCCGGCGGTGGCCACGAGCAGCACCGGCAGGTCGAGGTCGGCGAGGGTCTCGCCGTCGTCGTTCAGGCGGACCAGCAGGCCGCCGGCGCCCTCGACGAGCACGAGGTCGGCCGTGAGGTCGGCCAGGGCCTTCTCGACGTCCGCGACGTGCAGCGGCGGGAGCCCGGAGCGCCGTGCGGCCGTGGCGGGCGCGAGCGGCTCGGGGTAGCGGGCGAGCTCGAGGGTGGCGACGCGGCCGCCGGTGAGCCGCTCGACGTCGGCGAGGTCGCCCGGCTCCCCGGGCGCGATCCCGGTCTGCGCCGGCTTCACGACGACGACCCGCTCCCCCGCCGCCGCGGCCAGCGCCGCGACGGCCGCCGTCACGATCGTCTTGCCGACGCCCGTACCCGTCCCCGTGACGATCATCGTGCGCACGTCGAGCGAGCGTAGGCGCTGGACCGTCCTCCGCCGAATGTGATATCACTTTGATGTCTGCACGACAGCTGACCCGAGGAGGTCGCCATGTCCACGACGGTGCCGTCTGTCCCGATCGACATGCCGGAGGCCCGCACGCGGGAGTTCCCGGCGCGCGACGTCTCGGGCTGGGGGGTGCTCGTGCTCGTGGTCGTGCTGGTGGTGGCCGCCGTGACGGTCGGGATGACGCTCGGTGCCGGATCGGGCCCGCTGCTCGTGGTGCTCCTCGCGCTGGTCGCCGTGGTGCTGCTGCGCGGCCTGGTGGCGGTCTCCCCCGGTGAGGCGCGGGTGGTGCAGCTGCTCGGGCGCTACCGGGGCACGGTGCGCACCGAGGGCCTGCGGTGGGTCAACCCGTTCACCACCCGCCGCTCGCTGTCCACACGCATCCGCAACCACGAGTCCGACACCACGAAGGTCAACGACCTCGACGGCAACCCGATCGAGATGGCCGCCGTCGTGGTGTGGCGGGTCGAGGACACGGCGCGCGCCGTGTTCGAGGTCGACGACTTCGTGCGCTTCGTCGACATCCAGACCGAGTCGGCCGTCCGCCACATCGCGGGCTCCTACCCGTACGACTCGGTGGACACCGACCGCCGCTCGCTGCGGGAGAACGCCGACGAGATCACCGCGATGCTGTCCGCCGAGATCGCGGCCCGGGTGGAGTCGGCGGGCGTGCACGTCATCGAGTCCCGGATCACCCAGCTCGCCTACGCTCCCGAGATCGCCCAGGTCATGCTCATGCGCCAGCAGGCCGGGGCCGTCGTGGCGGCGCGGAGCCGACTCGTGGAAGGCGCGGTCGGCATGGTCGAGGCGGCCCTGGGGCGGCTCGAGGAGCGCGGCACCGTCGACCTCGACGAGGAGCGCAAGGCGACGATGGTGTCGAACCTGCTCGTCGTGCTCGCCGGGGACCGCTCCGTCCAGCCCGTGGTCAACGCCGGCTCGCTCTACCAGTAGATGGCCGAGCGCAAGAAGCTGCTCCTCCGCCTCGACCCGGCGGTGCACGACGCGATCGCCCGCTGGGCCGGCGACGACCTGCGCAGCGTCAACGCCCAGATCGAGTTCCTGCTCCGGCGGGCGCTCGACGACGCCGGCCGCTCACCCCGGGACGCCCGCCCGATGCGCCGGCCGGGGCGGCCGCCGGCGGACGAGGAGCCGTGAGCCCTGCCGGCGTGAGCAGCACAGCCGCAGGCCCGTCGACACGCTAGGCAGATGATCATGTTGAGCGCGACGTCGCAGGGCGTCGCGCTCGGCATGATCATCTGCCTAGTGTCGGGCGGCCGATGTCCGCCGGCGGGTCGTCTGCCCGATCGGACGTCAGACGCGCCGGGGCCCGACCGAGAAGCCCTGATCGGCGAGCCAGGCCCGCGCGCGGCCGCGTCGGCGCTCCTCGGAGAAGCCGTGCCACCGGGTGCGCTCGTCCTCCGCGAGGCTGTCCTTGAACCGCCGGAAGGCGCCACGCCCCTGGATGGCGGTCTCCAGGGCTTCCCGACGGACCTCACGGTCGATCGTCGCGATGAACGCCTCCATGTCGCGGTAGGCGGGACGGGAGCCGTAGCAGGGCACTTCCAGCCATTCCCGCTCCTCGTCCTCGTCATCGGCCATGTCCGTGAGGAAGTCGGCGAAGATTGGCCACACGTCCCCCGTGGCCAGGTCGATCCGGCCGCCCGGGCTGGTCGGATCGCCTTCGAGGACGTCGGCGAGCGCGTCGAGCTCCACGGGCAGTGGTCGCAGCATCGGGCTGGGTGCGCCGAGCCGCGCGGCGATCTGGTCCGCGAGCTCGGCGTCGCCCTCACCGTCGCGGTCGCGCAGTCGGGCGATCCAACGGTCCGCGAGGTCCTCGGAGCCGACGACCTGCTGGTCGAGGGCGAGGACCAGTCCGTCCCCGCCCAGCTGCAGGCACGCGGACGACTCGAGGCGTCCGAGCGCCTCGACGACGGCCGCACCGTCGCCCCGGTAGGTGGCGCCGCGCAGGACGCGGCGCGGGTCCCCGTCGTCCATGTCCGCAGCATCCCACCGCCGACCCGATGATCCCATCGAGCGCGGGAGAGCCGCCGGGGCGGGGCCGGACGTCAGTCCCGGCCGAGCACCACCCCGCCGCACCAGGCGTCGTCGTCCCAGCGGCCTTCGTCGGGAGCGGAGTGGGGCAGGCAGCAGTCGCGGGCGAGGAGGTCGGCGGTGGTCTCCCGGCGCACCAGCACGCGGGCCACGCCGTCGCGGACGCCGACCAGCGGCGGGCGGCCGACCATGTTGTACGAGGACGCCATCGCGTGGTGGTACGCGCCGGTGCCGGGCACGGCGACGACGTCGCCGACGGTCACGTCCTCGGGCAGCGCGACGTCGCGGGCGAGCACGTCGCCGGCCTCGCAGTAGCGACCGACCACGGTGGCGGGCCTCCAGGCCGCGCAGGTCGTCCGGCCGACGAGGTGGGCGTCGTAGGCCGCGCCGTAGAGGGCCACGCGCGGGTTGTCGCCCATCCCGCCGTCCACGGCGACGAACCAGCGCCCGCTTCCCGCGCACTTGGTGGCCTGGACGCGGTACAGGGTCACGCCGGCGCTCGCGACGATCGCCCGGCCCGGCTCCACCCCGAGGCGCAGCGGCGCCAGCCCGCGGGCCGTGCAGCCACGCGCGATCGCGCCGGTGACCCGGCGGGCGAAGCCGGCGAGGTCGAACGGGGTGCCGCCGGTGACGGCGTGCCCGCCGCCGAGGTTCAGCTCGGTCAGCCCGCCGGGCAGCTCGGCGGTGAGGTCGAGCAGCGGGTCGACGGCACGCTCCCACATTGTGGTGTCCGCGATCTGCGAGCCGAGGTGGCAGTGCAGGCCGACCAGGCGCAGCGCCCGGCGCCCCACGATCGCGCCGGCCACGGCCGCGGCGCGGCCCCCGGTCAGCGGGACCCCGAACTTCTGGTCGTCGCCGCCCGTCCGGATCGCGGGGTGCCCGCCGGCGTCGACCCCCGGGGCGACCCGCAGCAGCACGTCCACCACGGTCCGCCGGCGCGACGCCACGGCCGCGAGCCGGTCGGCCACGTCCAGCGAGTCGACCACCACCCGGCCCACCCCGGCGCGCACGGCCGCATCCAGCTCCGCCTCGGTCGGCGCGTTGCCGTGCACGACGATCCGCTCCGCGGGCATCCCGGCGCGCAGCGCCAGGGCGAGCTCGCCGCCGCTGCAGACGTCGAGCCGCACCCCCGCCTCGACCAGCAGCGACACCAGTCCGGCGCACAGCAGCGCCTTCCCGGCGTAGGCGACGTCGGCGTCGGGCAGCGCGGTGCGGTAGCCGCGCAGGCGGGCGGCGACGTCGTCGAGGTCGAGCACGGTCGCCGGCGTGCCGAAGCGCGCGGCCAGCTCCGCGAGCCCGACGCCCCCGACGGCGAGGTCGCCGCCCGGGGCGGGCGCGGTGGTCAGCGGCCAGGCCGCCGGGTCGACGTGCTGGTAGAGCGTGCTGCGCAGGCTCGGGATCACCGTCTCCAGGGTCACGACGACGAGCCTGCGGTCCCGTCCCGCTCGTCGGCCCCGTCGTGCACGGGCCGTTCACGACGGCGGGTCGGGCTTTGACGGATGGTCTACAGCCAGTCGCGGACCCGCACCGCGTTCGGGTCGGCGGCCGGGCGCTCGGCGGCCTCGACGTCGGGACGGGGCGTGCCGTCAACGTCGTGCACGGCGCCGCAGCACCGGCAGCGCAGGTAGTCCGACGCCTCGGCCAGCGGACGTCGGCAGCGGCCGCAGTGCCAGAGCCGGAATGCCTGACGGCTGTCCGTGAGGCTCACCGCGATCTCCTCCCCGATCGATTCAGAACTGCTCGGTCCAGGATGCCACCCCGGGTCGCACCGCACGGTCGGGGGCGTCGAGCACCGAGCCCAGCACCTCGTGCAGCACCCGGTCCACGAGCGCCAGGTCGTCGGCGGTCAGATCGGCACGGGCGGTGAGCCGCAACCGAGAGGTGCCCTCGGGCACCGACGGCGGGCGGAAGCAGCCCGCCCGCACCCCGGCCCCGGCGCACGCGTCCCGGGCGGCGACGGCCAGCTCGGGCTCGCCGAGCACCACCGGGACCATCGCCGCCGTCGGGTCCGCCACCCCGAGCGACGGCGCGGCCGACCGGGCCGACGCCGCGACGGCCGCGGCCGCCCGGTGCAGCGCCCCGACCCGCTCCGGCTCGTCCCGCAGCACCCCGAGCGCCGCGAGCGCGGCGCCCACGCTGGAGGGTGCGAGGCCCGTGTCGAAGATGAAGGCGCGGGCGGCGTCGACGAGGTGCGCGACGACCGCCGCCGACCCGAGCACCACCCCGCCCTGCGACCCGAGCGACTTCGACAGCGTCGCGGTCGTGACGACGTCCGGCTCCCCCGCGAGACCCGCCTCGGCGACGAGACCGGCACCCCCGGAGCCGCGGACCCCGAGCCCGTGGGCGTCGTCGACGAGCAGCACGGCGCCGCGCGCGCGGCACACCGCGTGCAGCTCGACCAGCGGCGCGAGCCCGCCGTCGACCGAGTCCACCCCGTCGGTGACCACGAGTCGCCGGGTCTCGTCGGCCGCGGCGAGCACGGCGTCCACCTCGGCCGGGACCGCGCACCGGCTCACCACCACCCGTGCCCGCGACAGCCGCGCCGCGTCGACGAGCGAGGCGTGCGCGGCGACGTCGCTGACCACCAGGGCGCCGCGTCCGGACAGGGCGGTGACCGCCCCGAGGTTCGCGGTGTAGCCGCTGGAGAACACGAGCGCGTCGGGGGTGCCGACGAGGTCGGCGAGCGCCTCCTCCAGCTCGGCGTGCAGGCGGGTGGAGCCGGTGACCAGGCGTGATCCGGTCGACCCCGCACCCCACGTGCGCACCGCCGCGACCGCGCCCTCGACGACGCGCGGGTCGCGGGCGAGGCCGAGGTAGTCGTTCGACGCCAGGTCCACGAGCGGCTCGACCACGTCCCGCGGGGACAGCACGCGGCGCAGGCCGGCGGCCCAGCGGTCGCGCGCGGTGTCGGCCAGCCAGGCGAGGGGATCGTCCACGGGCGGACAGCCTAGGGATCCCACCGGCACCGGGGCGTCGTCGGGAAGGACTCCCCCGCCACAGGGCAGGAGAGCGTCGTTGCCGGCATCCGGTGACAGCAACGACGCTCTCCCGTCGAGGGCGTGGCCGTCAGAGGGCGGGCGCGGCCGGGAACGCCGTCGTCTCCGGCTCGGCCCGGGTGGCTGACGCTCCGGCGCCGAGGCGGTCGGTCGACGCCGGCACGAAACGGTCGCCGTCGAGGACGAGCATCCGGGCGGTCGGGATGTCGAAGAACAGCCCGACGAGGCGCACACGGCCCTCGTCCACCGCCGTGGCGACCCCGGGGTGACGGGCGAGGCGGTCCAGCTGGACGGCCACGTTGACCATGGCGAGCTGGTCGACGTCGCCCCAGCCGCCGGTGCGCGCGTACTCCCCGACCGGGTGCTTCGCCGCCCAGCGCGACCTCGACTCCGCCGCCCCGCCGAGCCAGCGGCCGAGCGCGGAGTCCCCGGTGACCTCGCGGTTGACCGCCTGCATCGCGCCGCAGCCGGAGTGGCCGCAGACGACGAGCGTCGGGACCCGCAGGGCGTCCAGAGCGTATTCGACGGTGGCACCCACCGAGTCGTCGGCCTCGGCGCCCAGCGGCGCGAGGTTGCCGACGTTGCGGACGGTGAACAGGTCGCCCGGCCCCGACGAGGTGATCACGTTGGGCACGACCCGCGAGTCGCTGCACGTGAGGAACCACGCGTGCGGGGCCTGGCCGTCGGCGAGGTCGGACAGGTACGGCGCGACGAGGCCGGCGGCCCGGCGGTGGTACTCGCGCAGCCCGGTCAGGATCGGGTCGGCGTCGTCGCTGTGCGCGTGCCCGTCGTGCTCGTGGTGCCCGTGGCCCCAGCCCTCGCCGTACGTGGCGTCGTGCCGGGCCTGCCACACCGACCACGGGGACAGGAAGCGCGGCACGGGGCCGGGGCGGCGGTCGCCCGGGCCGCCCGCGGTCGACTCGCGGCGGGCGACCAGGCCCATCGTGCCGACCTCGTCGATCCGCACGGTGCCGCCGGCGAGCCGGTGACGCTCCTCCCACTCCGAGAGGTGGTCGTAGGCGGCGTGGTCGAGGTAGTCGGTGACGAGGTCGACGACGACGTCGGCGCCCTCCGGGATCTGCGCGAGGCGACGCGAGAGCCGCGGCACGGAGAGGAAGCACAGCGCGCCCTCGACGACGACGTGCCAGGTGCCACCCTCCTTGCGCCAGGGGTCGCCGGTCCCGGACTGCGGCTCCTGCACCTCGATCGTCGCCCAGACCACCCGGCGCAGCACCATGAGCAGCGCGAGGCCGAGCCCGACGAGCACGCCGGTGAGCAGGTCGATGAAGACCACGCCGAGGATCGTCACGACGTAGACCGGGAGCTCGCCGTGGCGGTGCAGCTCGCGCATGTGCCCGACGTTGACGAGCTTCGCGCCGATGTGGACCAGCAGGCCGGCGAGGACGGCCATCGGGATCTGCTGGACCAGCCCGAGCAGGGCGACCGAGAAGACCACGACCCAGACGCCGTGCAGGATCGCCGAGACCCGGGTGCGTCCACCGGCCGCGACGTTGGTGGTGCTGCGGACGATCACGCCGGTAATCGGGAGCCCGCCGAGCAGGCCGGAGAGGGTGTTGCCGGCGCCCTGGCCGACGAGCTCGCGGTCGAGGTTCGTCTGCGAGCCGGGACGCATGCGGTCGACGGCGACGGCCGAGAGGAGGCTCTCGATCGAGGCGATGATCGCGACGGTGAAGACGCCCACGAGCACGCCGCCGAGGTCGGAGGTCGGCAGGATCGGCAGGGCGATCGCGTCCAGCACGTCGCCGCCGATCTCCACCCGCTCCACCGGCAGGGCGAACACCGACGCGATGACGGTCAGGGCGACGACCGCCAGGAGCGGCGCGGGGATGCCCTTCACCCAGGACGGGACGGCCTGCGGCAGCTTCGGCCAGGCGAGCAGGATCGCGATGACCGCGAGTCCGAGCAGCGTCGCCGGGCCGTACGCCGAGATCACCTGACCCGGCAGGGCGAGGACGTTGGCGAGGGCGCCGTCCTGTTGCTCGCCGCCGAGGACGACGTGCAGCTGGCCGAGCACGATCGTCACGCCGATGCCGGCGAGCATGCCGTGGACGACGGCCGGTGAGATGGCCAGCGCGGCCCGGCCCACCCGGGTGAAGCCGAAGACGATCTGCAGCACGCCGGCGGCGACGGTGATCGCGCAGGTGACGCCCCAGCCGAAGCGGTTGACCAGGTCGGCGACGATCACGGTGAGGCCGGCGGCGGGGCCGCTGACCTGCAGCGCCGAGCCGCCGAGGGCACCGGCGACGATGCCGCCGACCGCGGCGGCGATGAGCCCCGCGGTCAGGGGGGCGTCGGAGGCGACGGCGATGCCGAGCGAGAGCGGCACGGCGACGAGGAAGACCACCAGCGAGGCCGGCAGGTCGTAGCGGATGTTCTCGCGGAGGCTCGTCAGGGCGCCTGACAGGCCTGCGCCGGGGGGACCCGACGCCGCGGACGTCGGCGGGGTCGGAGCGGGAGCGCTCATGGGCGGGTGCGTCCTCCGGACGGATCGTCTCGGCCGCGCACGCCCGTCGTCGTCGACGGGTGCCACGGCCCGGGGCGGTCCGAGCGGTCTGCATCCCTCGCCGTCGTCGTCGACGTCGAGTGCGGCAGTCGTCTCGGCCTCTCGGTCACTGCGGGTAGAGGTCGGAGATCTCCTGGGCGGGGCCCGGAGCTCGTCGACGAGAGGGAGTCTGCCCGCTCGCAGACCCGCGGCGACCGGTTCACCTGCTGTTCACGTGACTCCCGGTACCGGGAACACGCGACCGGTCCCGCGACACGCCGCGCAGAGTGAATCGCGCACAACCGATGATCACGGAACGCGTCGCTGGTCCGATCGGCCGCGTGCGCCAGGTCTCACCCGTGCGCCGATCAGGTGAAGATTGCCTTTACTGACTCTTTGTCCTCAGCTTCGGGGGTCTTTGCTCAGCGGAGAGGTCCGGACCTCACACGGCCGACACACCAGTGTCATCCAGCGGTGGCGGCGGCCACGACGGCCTCGGCGATGCGGGCCACGTCCTCGCCGCCGGTGACGAACGGCGGCATCGTGTAGATCAGGTCCCGGAACGGCCGCAGCCACACTCCGTGAGCTTCGGCGGCGGCCTGGGCGGCCGGCACGTCGACGGCGTGGTCGAGCTGCACCACCCCGATCGCGCCCAGCACGCGGACGTCGCGGACCCCCGCGACCTCCCGGGCGGGGGCGAGACCCGTCGTCAGGACCTCGCCGACACCGGTCACCTCGCCGCGCCAGTCGCGGCGCAGCAACTCGGTGACGCTCGCGAGCGCGACCCGGGCCGCGAGCGGGTTGCCCATGAACGTCGGGCCGTGCATCAGCCCGCCGCCGCCGGCGTCGTCGCTGACCGCCGCGGCGACGGCCGGCGTGCACAGCGCCGCGGCCATCGTCAGGTAGCCGCCGGTGAGGGCCTTGCCCACGCACAGGACGTCGGGCGCGACCCCCGCGTGGTCGGCCGCGAACAGCTCGCCGGTGCGGCCGAACCCGGTCGCGATCTCGTCGAACACGAGCACGAGGTCGTGGCGGTCGGCGATCTCCCGCAGCGCGGCGAGGTGGCGCGGGGAGTGGAACCGCATGCCGCCCGCACCCTGCACGACGGGTTCGACGACGATCCCGGCCAGCTCGTCGGCGTGGCGCTCGGCGACCGCGGCGAGGTGCTCGTCGTAGGCCGGGTCGTACGCGGCCGGGGGCGCGTCGGCCGGGGGCGCGTCGGCGAACACCTGCTCGGGCAGGAAGCCCTGCCAGAGCGCGTGCATCCCGCCGTCGGGATCGCAGACGCTCATCGCGGCGAAGGTGTCGCCGTGGTAGCCGCCGCGCCAGGTCATCATGCGGGTCCGGCCCGGGCGGCCGCGGGCCCGCTGGTACTGCAGGCACATCTTCACGGCGACCTCGATGGAGATCGACCCGGAGTCGGCGAGGAACACGTGCTGCAGCGGGGCGGGCGTGATCTCCACCAGCCGAGTCGCGAGCTCGACCGCCGGGTGGTGGGTGAGCCCGCCGAACATGACGTGGCTGAACGCGTCGGCGTGCAGCGCCGCGTCCAGCGCGGGGTGCCGGTACCCGTGGACCGCCGCCCACCACGAGCTCATGCCGTCGATCAGCTCGCGCCCGTCGTCGAGCGTGAGGCGCACCCCCCGGGCGCCGGTGACCACGAGCGGGTCGGTCCGGCCCGGCATCGGGCCGTAGGGGTGCCAGACGTGCTGACGGTCCAGGTCACGCACGGCGGTCGGGGGCGACGGGTCGGGACGGGCTGACACGTCCGGGACGGTAGTCCTGACCTACGATCACGTCCCATGACGGCGGGGGCGGGCGAGGCGTTCTCCCGCCGCCGTGAGGTGGCGGCCACCAGTGCCCGCTCGCTGCTGCTCACCGTGCTCGGCGAGTTCGTGCTCCCCGCCGGCGAACCGGTGTGGACCCAGACCCTGCTCGACGCGCTCGGGCACGTCGGCGTCGAGGAGAAGTCCGCCCGCCAGGCGCTGGCCCGCACGGCCGCCGACGACGTCGTGGTCTCCGAGCGCTCCGGACGACGGGTGCGGTGGTCGTTGACCACCGCCGGCCGCCGGTTGCTCTCCGAGGGTGCCGCCCGGATCTACGGCCACGGCGTCGGACGCGAGGCGTGGGACGGGCGCTGGCTCGTGCTCGTCGTGAGCGTGCCGGAGGCCCAGCGGGCGCTGCGCCACCAGCTGCGCACCCAGCTCGCGTGGGCGGGTCTCGGCTCCCCCGCCCCCGGGGTCTGGGTGTGCCCCGACGCGACGCGGGTCGGCGAGGCGCACCGGGCCCTGGTCGACGTCGGGCTCGACGACTCCGCGCTCCTCGTCGTCGGCGGCACCCACGGTGGCCTGTCCGACGCCGAGCTGGTCGCCCAGGCCTGGGACCTGCGGGAGGTCGAAGCGCGGTACGCCGAGTTCGTCGAGCAGTTCGCGGCCCTGACCCCCGTGCGGGACGGCGGCGTCCTCGCGGCGCAGGTCCGGCTCGTGGACGCCTGGCGGCGGTTCCCGTTCCTCGACCCGCAGCTGCCCGCCGAGCTGTTGCCCGACGACTGGGTGGGCGCCCGGGCCGCCGAGGTGTTCCACGCCCGCCACGAGTCGTGGGCGCCCGGGGCGCAGGCGGCGTTCGCGGAGCTGGGGCGGTAGGTCTCCCCCGCCCAGTGCAAGCAATGCGTCACTGCGTGCACCCAGTGCCAGGAAACGCTGCACCGTCGACCGGTCGCAGCGTCCGGCACCGACCCGCCGCCGAGGCGCGTCGGACTACCCCGCGAGCCCCGGGAAGACCCGCGCAGCGTTCCCGCCGAGGACGGCGTCCGTGAGGTGCTCGGGCAGGCCCAGGTCGCGGACGGCCGCGACGTTGCGCGACGGGCTCGCGGCCGGCGCGTCGGTGCCGAAGATCGACTTGGCGGCGATCCGCTCGAGACCGAACGACGCGTAGTAGGTCGGCAACCGCTTCGGCGGGAGCCCCGCGAGGTCGAGCCAGACGTTCTCGCGGGTCAGCGCCAGCGAGGCCGCGGCGTCGTAGCTCCAGCCGCGTCCGCCGTGGGCCAGGATGACGACGAGTTCGGGAAAGTCGCGCATCACGTCGTCCATGAGCACCGGGTCGCCGTGCTTCGAGGTCGCGCCGGGGAAGAACGACGGCCCGGTGTGGACGATCACCGGGACACCACGCTCGGCGCACCGCGCGTAGGCGGGGTAGAGCTCGCGGTCGTTCGGCGCGATGCCGGCGTGCACCGGGTGAATCTTGAGCGCGACGGCGCCGTGGTCGAGCTGGCGGTCGAGCTCGCGACCCACCGGGTGGTGCACGTGCGGGTTGACGTTGGCGACGATCCGGAAGCGCTGCGGATCGTGCTCCACGATCGGCAGCACGTCCTCGATGGTCTGCCAACCCGTGGCCTTCGGGCTGTACTCGCAGAACATCAGGACGCGGTCGACGCCCTCATCGGCGAAGTACCCGCTGACCCGCTCCGGGATCGGCGCCCCGTCGTCGTCGTACATCGCCGCCCAGGCCGCGGTGTCGCCCGCCGGGCCGATCCACGTCTCCCACGACACCTTAAGGCGGGCGAGGTGGGCGACGTGGACGTGGGCGTCGACGATCATGTGCCCTCCGGGCTCGTGAGCAGAAAGGGTCGTTATAGCAGCCGTTTCTGCTCACGAGCGCGCCGCGCACCTCAGTCGAACAGATCCGGATCCGTCCGCACGATCTCGTCCCAGATCGGCTGGAAGGAGAACCAGCCGGCGTACTCGGTGCCGGTCTGCTGGGCCGAGAACTTGGCGTTGACGTGGTCGATCTGCGTCGGCGTGCCGGCGGCCTCGGCGAGCAGCTGGGCCTGGCAGTTGCGCTCGGTGTTGATGAACCACCATGCGGCCTCGGCCACGGTCTTCCCGACCGAGAAGATGCCGTGGTTCTGGTGGAAGACCATCTTGTTGCCGGTGAGCCCGTTCGCCAGCGCCTTCCCGACCTCCGGGTCGAGCACCACCGCACCGCGGCCCTCGGTCACCACGCCGTGCTGCTCGTAGAGGGTGCAGGCGTCCTGGGTGATCGGGTCGAGCGGGCGGCCGAGCGAGGACCACGCCTTGCCGTACACCGAGTGCGCGTGCGCGGCCGCGACGACCTCCGGGTGCGCGGCGTGCACCGCGGAGTGGATCACGAAGCCCGCCTGGTTGACCGGCTTGTTCCCGTGGACGACCTCGCCCTCGTGGTTCACGGCGATCAGGTCGGAGACCCGGATGTGCCGGAAGCTCATGCCGAAGGGGTTGACCCAGAACATGTGCGGGTCCTCGGGGTCGCGCACGGTGATGTGCCCGGCGATCCCCTCCCCGAAGCCAAAGCGCCCGAAGACCCGGAACGCGCCCGCGAGCTGCTGCTTGCGGTGCAGCCGCTCCTCCTCCACGGTGGCGAACGTCGGCGGCTGGGGCATCGCGATGCCCCCCTGGGCGGGCATCGTGTCGTCGGAGGTCGGGCGGTCCTGCGTCGGTGCGGCCATCCCTCGACGGTGCGCCGCGCGGCGCCCCCGGGTCAAGGGATGATGGACGTCATGCCCGCACCCGGCACCCCGCTCGAGAAGCTCGGCTTCCTCACCATCGGCACGTTCTCCCCCGACGACCCGCGTCCCGGCCACGAGGCCCTGCTCGACGAGATCGTGCTCGCCGAACAGCTCGGGTTCGACTCGGTCTGGCTGCGCCACCGCCACCTCCAGCACGGCGTCTCCTCCCCCGTGACGCTGCTGGCGGCGGCCTCGCAGCGCACCTCGCGGATCGAGTTCGGCACGGCGGTCACGCCGCTGGGCTGGGAGAACCCACTGCGCTACGCGGAGGACCTCTCGACCCTCGACGTCCTCTGCGGCGGCCGCATGAACCCGGGCCTGTCGGTCGGGCCGCCCGGGCACTTCGACGACGTCAGGCACTCGCTCTACCCCGACACCGCCGACGCCGAGGACTTCACCTACACCCGCGTCGAGCGTCTGCTCTCCCTGCTGCGCGGCGAGCCCGCCAGCACCTTCTCCGGGGTGCAGGGCATCGAGGTGTTCTCCGACCACGTCCAACCGCACGCGGCCGGCCTCGCGGACCGCGTCTGGTACGGCGCCGCGAGCGACCGCTCCGCGATCTGGGCCGGCGAGCAGGGGCTCAACCTGCTGACGTCGTCGGTGGTCCGCGTCGGCGAGGGCGAGGAGCCGGACTTCGCCGGCATCCAGTCGCGCACCATCCAGGCCTACCGGAAGGCCCTTCCCGACGACCGCTCCGGACGGGTCTCGCAGGGCCTCGTCGTCATCCCGACGGACACCGCCACCGACGCGCAGCGCGCGAAGTACGCCGAGTACGTCGAGAGCCGCACGCCGCGCACGTCGTCGCCGCAGGGCCCGGGCCGACTGCTGTTCGCCCGCGACGTCCTCGGCACCTCCGACGAGGTCGCGGAGGCGCTGTACGCCCACGCCGCGTTCCGCGAGGTCACCGAGGTGGTGTTCGCGTTGCCGTTCGGCTTCGAGCACGCCGACTACGTGCAGATCCTGACCGACATGGCGACGAAGCTCGGCCCGGCACTCGGCTGGAGCCCCCGATGAGCCTTCTTCCCGACGCCGGGTCGGTGCGGGTCTCGCACGACGGTCCCGTCACCACCGTGACCCTGCACCGCCCGGAGCGGCGCAACGCCGTCGACGGCCCGACCGCGCTGGCGCTCGCCGAGGCGTTCCGGGCGTTCGACGCCGACGACCGGGCCGCGGTGGCGGTGCTGCACGGCGCCGACGGCGTGTTCTGCGCGGGCGCCGACCTCACCGCGGTGGGGAGCCCGTCCGGCAACCGCACCGACCCCGCGGGCGACGGCCCGATGGGCCCGACCCGGCTCCGGCTGTCGAAGCCGGTGATCGCGGCCGTCTCCGGGCACGCCGTCGCGGGTGGGTTGGAGCTGGCGCTGTGGTGCGACCTGCGGGTCGCCGACGAGACCGCCGTGTTCGGCGTCTTCTGTCGCCGGTGGGGTGTGCCGCTGATCGACGGCGGCACCGTGCGGCTCCCCCGGCTGATCGGCACGAGCCGCGCGATGGACCTGGTGCTGACCGGGCGTCCCGTGGACGCCGCGGAGGCGCTGTCGATCGGGTTGGCGAACCGGGTGGTGCCCGCCGGGGAGGCGTTGTCGGCCGCCCAGGCCCTGGCCCGCGAGCTCGCGGCGTTCCCCCAGGTGTGCCTGCGCGCCGACCGGGCGTCCGTGCTCGGGCAGGAGGGGCTCGACGAGGAGGGCGCGCTCGCCGCGGAGTTCTCCGGCGGGCTCGCGGCGCTCATGGCCGAGGGTGTGGAGGGCGCGGCCCGCTTCGCCTCCGGCGAGGGCAGGCACGGCCGCTTCGGGTAGGGCCGCGCCCGCGCCGCGAGGTCGACACCAGGCAGCCCCGGCGGCCCGGGACCCTGTCTGGCGTCACCCTCGCGGTGGCGACGCGGACGTCACTGCAGGCAGCGCGGCCCGAGCAGCGCCTTGAGGTCGCCCATGAGCGCACTGGAGTTGGTGACCTTCAGCCCGTCGTCGAGCCGGAGGACGTGGGAGGCACCGTTCGCGGCGAGCAGCGTCAGGTGGACCTCGCTCGACCCGGGGTGGGCGACGAGGACCTCCTTGAACTTCCCGACCCGCTCCGGCGTGCACCGGGCGCTCTCGATCGTGACCCGGACGGGCGGCGCGGCCTGCGCGCCGGTGGACAGGTCGGGCACCGCGAGGTCCTCCACGAACAGGCTGACGCGGTCGTCCCGCTTGTTGACCTTGGCCTTGAGCAGCACGATCGCGTCCTCGGAGACGTCGATCGACACCGCCGCGTAGGTCCGCGGGAAGAACAGCACCTCGATCCCGCCGGCGAGGTCCTCGATCTGGGCCGAGGCCCAGGGCTCGCCCTTCTTGTTCACGCGGCGGGTCACGCTCGCGAGGATGCCGCCGACCGTCACCGACGCCCCCTCCGAGACGTCGCCCTCGAGGATCTTGGTGATCGGCGTGTCGGCGCGGCTCGCCAGCACGTGCTCGATGCCGTTGAGCGGGTGCCCGGACACGTAGAGCCCGAGCATCTCCCGCTCGAGGGCGAGGCGGTGCTTGGGCTCCCACTCACCGTCGGGGACCTTGACGTCGAACATGCCCGTCGTGTCGACGACCTCGCCGCCGTCGTCCGGCTCGTCGAAGCTGCCGAAGAGGTCGAACTGGCCGTCGGCCTCGGCGCGCTTGGTGGTCATCACCGCGTCGATGGCCTCGGCGTGGACCAGCGCGAGTCCCTTGCGCGGGTGTCCCAGCGAGTCGAACGCGCCCGCCTTGATCAGCGACTCGACCGTCTTCTTGTTGCAGACCTGCTGCTCGACCTTGCGCAGGAAGTCCGAGAAGTCGGTGAAGTTGCCCTTCTCGCGGCGGCTGCCCACGATCGACTCGACGACATTCGCGCCCACGTTGCGGATCGCGCCGAGGCCGAAGCGGATGTCGGAGCCGACCGGGGCGAAGTCGCGCACCGAGTCGTTCACGTCGGGCGGCAGCACGGTGATGCCCATGCGACGGCACTCGGCGAGGTAGACCGCCGCCTTGTCCTTGTCGTCCCGGACGCTGGTGAGCACCGCCGCCATGTACTCGGCGGGGTAGTTCGCCTTCAGGTAGGCGGTCCAGTAGGACACGACGCCGTAGGCGGCCGAGTGCGCGCGGTTGAACGCGTAGTCGGAGAACGGCAGCAGGATGTCCCACAGCGTCTTGATCGCGGCCGCGGAGTAGCCGTTGTCCTTCATGCCCTGGGCGAAACCCTCGTACTCCTTGTCGAGGATCTCCTTCTTCTTCTTACCCATGGCGCGGCGGAGCAGGTCGGCCTTGCCCAGCGAGTAGCCCGCGAGCTTCTGGGCGATCGCCATGACCTGTTCCTGGTAGACGATCAGGCCGTAGGTCTCGCCGAGGACGTCCTTGAGGGGTTCCGCCAGCTCCGGGTGGATCGGCGTGACCTCTTGGCGCTTGTTCTTGCGGTCCGCGTAGTCGTTGTGGGCGTTCGCGCCCATCGGACCGGGACGGTAGAGCGCGCCGACCGCCGAGATGTCGTCGAACTCGGTGGGCGCCATGCGGCGGAGCAGGTCGCGCATCGGCCCGCCGTCGAGCTGGAAGACCCCGAGGGTGTCCCCGCGCGAGAGCAGCTCGTAGGTGGCCTTGTCGTCGAGCCCGAGGTTGTCGAGGTCGAGCGGCTCCTTGCCGTTGAGCGTGATGTTCTTCAGCGCGTCGTCGATGATCGTCAGGTTGCGCAGGCCGAGGAAGTCCATCTTCAGCAGCCCGAGGGTCTCGCAGACCCCCATGTCGAACTGCGTGATGATCGCGCCGTCGGCCTCGCGGCGCTGGATCGGGATCACGTCGATGAGGTTCTCCCTCGACATGATCACGCCGGCCGCGTGCACACCCCACTGGCGCTTGAGGCCCTCGAGGTCGCGCGCGGTGTCGACGATCTCCTTGACCTGCGGGTCCGACTCGTAGAGCGCCCGCATCTCCGCGGCCTCGGAGTAGCGCTTGTGGCTCGGGTCGAACACCCCGGACAGCGGGATGTCCTTGCCCATCACCGCGGGCGGCATCGACTTGGTGATGCGGTCGGCCACCGCGTAGCCGGGCTGGCCGTAGAGCACGCGCGCGGAGTCCTTGATCGCGGCCTTCGCCTTGATCGTGGAGTAGGTGATGATCTGGGCGATCTTCTCCTCGCCGTACTTCTCGGTGACGTAGCGGATCATCTCGCCGCGCCGACGCTCGTCGAAGTCCATGTCGATATCGGGCATGGAGACGCGCTCGGGGTTGAGGAACCGCTCGAAGATCAGCTTGTGGTGGATCGGGTCGAGGTCGGTGATGCCCAGGACGTAGGCCACGAGGCTGCCGGCGGCGCTGCCGCGGCCGGGCCCGACGCGCAGGTTGACCGAGCGGGCGTAGTTCAGCAGGTCGGCCGTCACCAGGAAGTAACCCGGGTAGCCCATCTGCATGATGACCGAGACCTCGTACTCGGCCTGCTTGCGGTAGTTGTCGGGGATGCCGTTCGGGAACCGCCAGTGCAGGCCCCGCTCGACCTCCTTGACCAGCCAGCTGCCCTCGGTCTCGCCCTCGGGGACCGGCGCCACCGGCTGGAGGTCGCGGCCCTCGGTGAAGGTGATGTCGACGCGCTCGGCGATGGCGAGCGTGTTGTCGCAGGCCTCGGGGAACACCGGGTCCCACTGGGCGCGCATCTCGGCGGCGGACTTGAGGTAGAAGTCCTGCGCGTCGAACCGGAAACGGTTCGGGTCGTTCATCGTCTTGCCGGTCTGCACGCAGAGCAGCACCTCGTGCGGCTTCGCGTCCTTCGCGTAGGTGTAGTGCAGGTCGTTCGTCGCGAGGCCCGGCAGGTCGAGCTTCTTCTTCAGGTCGTAGAGGTCGTCCCGGACCCGGCGCTCGATCTCGATGCCGTGGTCCATCAGCTCGCAGAAGAAGTTGTCGCGGCCGAAGATGTCGCGGTAGTCGCTCGCGGCCTGCATGGCGCCGTCGCGGTCGCCGTACTGGAGCAGGCGCGCGACCTCGCCCGACGGGCAGCCCGTCGTCGCGATGATCCCCTTGCCGTAGGTCTCCAGGAGCTCGCGGTCCATGCGCGGCTTGTAGTAGTACCCCTCGAGGCTCGCGAGGCTGGAGAGCCGGAAGAGGTTGTGCATCCCCTCCGTGTTCTCCGCCAGGAGCGTCATGTGGGTGTACATCTCGCCCGGGTTGTCCTGGTCGGCCTTGACGCCGTTCAACGTGGCCCGCTTGCGCTCGTGGCGGGAGCCCGGCGCGACGTACCCCTCCATGCCGATGATCGGCTTGACCCCGTGCGCCTTCGACTTCTTCCAGAACTCATAGGCGCCGTAGGTGTTGCCGTGGTCGGTCATCGCGAGGGCCGGCATGCCCATGCGGGCGGCCTCGGTGAACAGGTCGTCCAACCGCGCCGCCCCGTCGAGCATCGAGAACTCGGTATGGGTGTGGAGGTGGACGAACGAGTCGTCGGACACGCCAGGAACCTCCCCGCGGGCTGCCGGTCAGGACGGGGCCACGCTACCCGTCGGGTCCGACAGTCTCGGCGCTCACTCGGGCGGCGGGACGTCGGTGCTGCTCACCGCGCCGGGGCGGCGTGTCGGCGCCCCGAAGACCCTCCGCGCGTCGCACGAACCGCACGGACAGCACCCCGATCCGTCGCACGGGATCGGCCCCCAGGCGTCGTCGTCCTCGTCGTCGTACCGGTCCTCGAGTGCGTCGTCCCGGAACGGGTCCTCGCCGCTCGCCCACAGCCGCCCCAGCTCGGCCAGGTCCACGATCCGTCGCATGGCGTCCCCCTCGTGTCGATCGGACACGCGGAGGGTGACGGAGGGGTCCGACAGTCACGGGAGCGCGCGCCAGGGGCGGTCCGGGACACGGTGCGGCGCCGACACAGGCCACGACAGGACAGGGCGAGCCGGAGCTGGGCCGGCCCGTCGTCGGGAACGGCCCTACAGCAGCCCCGCACCCTCCAGAGCGGAGCGCACGACGGCGGCCTCGGACTCGGATGCCTCGACCAGCGGGAGGCGCAGCCCGGGGCCGCACAGGCCGAGCATCGCGAGAGCCGCCTTCACCGGGATCGGGTTCACCGTCACCGCCAGCGCGTCGAGGATCGGCTTGAACGCCGCCTCGAGCTCCGCGCGGTGCTCGGGCTCGCGGGCCATCCGGGCCATGAGGTCGCCGCAGACGTGCGAGGCGACGGAGATGACGCCGCACTCCCCCAGGTCCAGCACCGGGGCGTACAGCTCGTCGTTGCCGGCGTAGATGCCGAGGCCGTCGACCTTCGCGAGGTTGGCGTTCGCGGCCTGCTTGACGTAATCGACGTGCTCGATCTGCGCCAGCTCGGCGAGCTCGTCGTTCGGGACGTCGCGCGAGACCCGCGAGGGGATGTTGTAGAGCACGATCGGCTTGTCGGTGGCCTTCGCGACCTCGCGGTAGTGCGCGGCGAGGCCCCGCCGGTTCGGGCGGTTGTAGTACGGCGTGACCGAGAGGATCGCGTCGACGCCCGCGGCCGTGGCCCGCTCGGTCATCTCGACGGCGTGCCGGGTGTCGTTCGACCCGGCGGACCCGACGATCGTCACCCCGGCCGGACGCTCGGCGCACGCCAGCTCGACGAGGCGCATGTGCTCCTCGATCGACAGCGTCGGGGACTCACCGGTGGTCCCGCAGACCACGATCCCGTCGGAACCGTGCGCGGCCAGGTGGTGCATCAGGTCGACGAAGGTCTTCTCGTCGACGGCCCCCTGCTCGTCGAAGGGCGTGACGATGGCGGTGAGGACGGTTCCGAGCGACACCCGGACAGGGTGCCATACGGCCTGTGAGTACTAATCCGTGCTGGAGCACGGATGAGTACTCACAGGCGCGCAGCGCACCTAGACGAGCCCGAGCTTCTTCACGGCCTCGCGCTCCTCGGCGAGCTCGGCGGTCGACGCGTCGATCCGCTCCCGCGAGAAGTCCGAGATGTCGAGGCCCTGGACGATCTCCCACTTCCCGTCCCGGGCGGTGACGGGGAAGGACGACACGAGACCCTCGGGGGTGCCGTACGAGCCGTCGGAGACGATTGCCGCGGAGGTCCAGTCGCCCTCGCGGGTGCCGTTGACCCACGTGTACACGTGGTCGATCGCCGCGGCGGCGGCGGAGGCGGCCGACGATGCGCCGCGGACCTCGATGATCTCGGCGCCGCGCTTGGCCACGCGCGGGATGAACTCGTCGGTCAGCCAGCTCTGGTCGATCTGGTCGGCGACCGGCTTGCCGTCGACGAGGACGTTCGAGACGTCCGGGTACTGCGAGGCGGAGTGGTTGCCCCAGATCGTGAACTTCGAGATCTGGTCGACGCCCACGCCGAACTTGTTGGCCAGCTGCGCGAGACCCCGGTTGTGGTCGAGGCGCGTCATGGCGGTGAAGCGGTCCTTCGGGACGTCCGAGTTGGACGCCGCGATGAGGGCGTTGGTGTTGGCCGGGTTGCCCACGACGAGCACCTTGACGTCGTCGGCCGCGCCGTTGAGCGCCTCGCCCTGGGGCTTGAAGATGCCACCGTTGGCCTCGAGGAGGTCGGCGCGCTCCATGCCCTTGGTGCGCGGGCGGGCACCGACGAGCAGGCCGACGTTCGCGCCGTCGAAGGCCTTGGTCGCGTCGTCGTAGACGTCGACGCCGTCGAGCAGCTCGAAGGCACCGTCCTCGAGCTCCAGCGCGGTGCCCTCGGCGGCCTTCACGGCCTGCGGGATCTCGAGGAGCTTCAGCCGGACCTTGCGACCCTCCCCCAGCAGCTGACCGGAGGCGATGCGGAACAGCAGCGCGTATCCGATCTGACCGGCGGCACCGGTGACGACGACGTTGACGGGCGAGGCCATGCTCGATCTCCAGACAGTGAGGACCCTGATCTCTGCGGGCCGCCAGCCTCCCACGTCCGGATGGGTGCGACGCGGCGAGGCATGTCACCTCACCGCGCCGCGGAGCTCAGTCGCCGACGACGAGCTGCGAGCGCCGCTGCCCGATGTAGCGGAACGTCAGGGCCAGCGACACCATGATCCGGTTGCGGTTGCCGAGCAGCGCGAAGATGTGCACGAACATCCACGCGAGCCACGCGATCGTGCCGGTCAGCTTCGGGCCGTGGGAGATCTCGGCCACGGCGGCGCGACGGCCGATGGTGGCCATCGTGCCCTTGTCGAAGTACTTGAAGGGCTCGGGCGCCCGACCCTCGAGCAGCGCCACGAGGTTCTTCGCCGCCTGCGCCCCGGTCTGGATCGCGGGCTGGGCGAGCTGCGGCAGCGGGTTGTCGTCGATCACGCCGATGTCGCCCGCCACGAACACCTCGGGGTGCTCGGGCACGCGCAGCTGGGAGTCGACGACGATGCGCCCGCCGCGGCCCTGGGTGAGGCCCCACTTCTTCACGGTGTCGTGCGCGGCGACGCCGGTGGCCCAGATGGTCATCTGCGCCGGGATCTCCTCGCCGCTCTTCAGCACGACGCGGTCGGCGCGCACCTCGGACACGGCGGTGCCCAGCCGCAGCTCCACGCCGCGCTCGCGCAGCTGGTTCGCCGCGTACCGGCGCAGCTTCGGGTCGAACGGCCCGAGGACCTTGTCGGTCATCTCGAGCAGGATGACCTTCACGTGGTCCGGGTCGAGCTCCGGGAACCGGGTCGGCAGCATGGAGTTGCGCAGCTCGGCGAGGGTGCCGGCCATCTCGACGCCGGTGGCGCCGCCGCCGACCACGACCACCGACGCGCCGTCGGTCTCGCCGGTCGCGGAGATGTGGTCGAGGTAGCCCATCATCCGGTCGCGCACCGCGAGGGCCTCGGCCCGGGTGTAGATCGGGTAGGCGTTCTCCCGCGCCCCGGGCACGCCGAAGTAGTTCGTCGTGACCCCGTTGGCGAGGATCAGGTAGTCGTAGGAGAGCTGCGGCCCGACGTCGAGGGTCAGCACCTTGGCGTCGGGGTCGATCTCGGTGACCACGCCCTTGCGGAAGGTCACCCAGGTCGAGCTCTTCCGCTCCACCCCGGAGACGAACGAGCGCGCCCCGTAGGTGATGTCGCCGGGGTTCAGCGCCCCCGTGGCGACCTGGTAGAGCAGGGGCTGGAACGTCGAGTAGCTGTGCCGGTCGATCAGCGTGACCCGCACCGGCGCCTTGCGCAGCGACCGCACCGCGGAGATCCCGGCGAAGCCCGCCCCCACCACGACGACGTGGGGACGCGTGTCCGCCCCGTTCGCCCCGGACGACTGCGCGGCACTCATCAGCCCTGCACTCCTCTCCCCTCCGCGCTGGCCGGTTCGATTCAGACCGGCTGCAGGCGGTGCCTCTGGACTACCCTCCATCGTCCTCCGTCACGCCGGGTCGTCCAGCCTCGCCCCGTGCCGCGCACGTCACGTCGTGTCTCCGCTCACGAGGACCACACCGACGGGGGTCACCCGGTCGGCGGCACCGGGCCGTCGTCGGGAACGGGCCCGACGACGGGTCCGTCCGCCCGGCCGGGTCCCTGCTCGGGCAGCAGCGGCGACACCGCGAGGCGGTTCCGGGTCGCGTCGGGCGGCGCGACCTGGACCGCCCGCACGCCGGGTCGCGCCCGCAGCGCGGCGACGTCGGCGGGGGCCACCCGGACGACGACCGCGACGAGGCACCCGCAGTCGGGGCGCCCCAGCACGGCGGCCTCGGCGGTGGCGACCGCCGACCGACGGCTCCCGGGCGCGGCGACGGTCGCATCCTGCGCGGCCTGCCCGGCCGCCGTGGTCAGCGCCGCCCGCAGGGCCGCCTCGGGCGGCGCGGGCTGCAGGTCGATCTCCCGCAGTGCGGTCTGCACCCGGGGGAACGGCACGCGCACCACGGCCCGCAGCGGGGTCGCGTTCCCCACCGCGGATGCGGCGGCCTGCGGGGTGAGGGTCGCGTCGAACTGGACCAGCGCGAGCCGGGGCGTGGGGTCGCCGGGGGCCGGGACGGCGGCGATCCGGGCCAGGTAGGCCCCGACGTCCTCCCCCGGCTCGGGGCCGAGGCGGACCGCGTCGGTCGAGCCGGCGGGCGCCCCCGCCGTCGGGTCGGGGCCGCTGCGCTGCAGGCCCGCCGCCCACGCCGTGACCAGCACGACGACGAGCAGCACCGCCGCGAGGACGGCGTACCGCGGCCAGCGCGGCAGGTCCTCGTCGTCGTCCTGGTCGGCGGCGGCGGGGTCGGGACCCTCGTTCAGCTCGACGCCCGCAGGACGTCGAGGGCGTGGGCGAGGTCGGCGGGCGGCTCGCTGACGAACTCCACCCACCGGCCGTCGGCGGGGTGGTGCAGGCCGAGCCGGTGGGCGTGCAGCCACTGGCGGGTCAGCCCGAGGCGCTTGGAGAGCGTCGGGTCGGCGCCGTAGCCGGAGTCGCCCACGCAGGGGTGGCGCAGCGCGGAGAAGTGCACCCGGATCTGGTGGGTGCGGCCGGTCTCGAGCTCGACCTCGAGCAGCGAGGCCGCCGGGAACGCCTCGAGCGTGCGGTAGTGCGTGACCGAGGGCTTGCCGTCGGTCATCACCGCGAAGCGCCAGTCGTGCTTCGGGTGCCGGTCGATCGGGGCGTCGATGGTGCCGTCGCTCGGGTCCGGGTGGCCCTGGACGACCGCGAGGTAGGTCTTGGCGACCGTCCGCTCGCGGAAGGCGGTCTTGAGCACCGAGTAGGCGCGCTCGGACTTCGCGACGACCATGACGCCCGTGGTGCCCGCGTCGAGCCGGTGCACGATGCCCTGCCGCTCGGCTGCGCCGGAGGTGGCGATCGAGACGCCGAGCGCGGCGAGCCCGGCCACGACGGTCGGCCCGGTCCAGCCCGGGCTCGGGTGCACGGCCACGCCCACGGGCTTGTCGACGACGACGATCTCGTCGTCCTCGTGCAGCACGACGAGGCCCTCGACGGCCCGCGCGGTGACCACGCGCTCGGCGGGGTCGCGCTCCGGGTCGGGGAGGTCGACCTCGAGCCAGCTGCCCGCGACGAGGCGGTCGGACTTGCCGGCCGCGGCGCCGTCGAGACGCACGGCGCCGTCCTCGGCGAGCGCGGCGACGACGGTGCGGGACAGCCCGAGCATCCGGGAGAGCCCGGCGTCCAGGCGCATGCCGTCGAGACCGTCGGGGACGGGCAGGGTGCGCAGGCTCATCGATCCGTCCCCGCGGTCGAGCTCCGCTGCGCTGCGTCCCCCACCGGCTCGCGGCCGGACCGCGTGCCGTCGATCTCGATGCCCCAGAGCGCGAGCCCGACCAGCAGCGCGCCGCCCAGGCAGATCGCGGAGTCGGCGGCGTTGAACACCGGCCACCACCCGACCGAGACGAAGTCGACCACGTGGCCCTGCAGCGGCCCCGGGCCGCGGAAGAAGCGGTCGACCAGGTTGCCCAGCGCTCCGCCGAGGACGAGACCCAGGGCGATCGCCCAGCCGCGCGAGCGCATCCGGCGCGCGTACCGGGCGATCCCGACGACCACGGCGACGGCCACCAGGGTCAGCAGCCAGGTCATGCCGGTGGCCAGCGAGAACGCCGCGCCCGGGTTGCGCACCAGCACGAGGCTGACGGTGCCGTCGAGGAGCAGCGGGATGCGCTCGCCGTCGACCATGGCGGCGACGATCGCGATCTTGGTGGCGAGGTCGACGACGAGGACGACCACCGCGACGGCCACCAGGAGCGGCAGCCGACGGGGGGTGGTGGAGGCAGGCTGCTCCGGGTCGGCCGCGTCGGTGGCGGCGGTGGTGTCGCCCGCGTCGGTCATGTCCCCATCCTCCCCCGACGCGCCGCGAGCTCGCCGTGAACCCCCGCACGCCCCGCTCAGGGCGACGTCGGGGTGCCGGAGTCACCCCGCCACCGGGCGAGCCGGCCGGAGCGGTCGACCGCGCGCAGCCGACGCTCGGCGGCCTCGCGCGCGGTGGCGGTGGCGACGACGAGCAGCTGGTCGCCCTCCTGGATGCGGGTGTCCGCCTGCGGGGTGAAGCTCGCTCCGCGGCGCACCACGAGCGAGAGGCCGGTGCCCTCGGGCAGGCGCAGCTCCCGGACGTACACCCCGTGCATCCGCGACCCCTGCGGGACGGTCATCTGCAGGAGGTCCGCCCGCAGCGCCTCCAGCGGGGCGGCGTCGACCTCGATCTCCTGCACCGGGGGCTTCGCCAGGCCGAGGGCCTTCGCGACGGCGGGCAGGGTCGTGCCCTGCACGACGGTCAGCACCACGACGAGCACGAACACCACGTCCACGAGTTCCCGTGCGCCGGGCAGGCCGCCGGAGAGCGGGACGAGCGCGAGCACGATCGGGACCGCCCCGCGCAGCCCGGCCCACGACAGGAACGCCTGTTCCTGCCAGGGCACGCGGAACCAGGACGCCGCCGCGACCACCGAGAGCGGCCGGGCGACGACGAGCAGGACGACGGCGGCGATGAGGGCCGGGACGACGGCGTCGAGGAGACGGTCGGGCGAGACGTAGAGCCCGAGCAGGACGAACAGCCCGATCTGGGCCAGCCAGCCGACGCCCTCCGCGAAGGACCGGGTGCCCTCGCGGTGCGGGAGCGAGCCGTTGCCCAGCACGAGTGCGGCGACGTAGCAGGCGAGCAGGCCGGAGGCGTGCAGGCTCTGCACGAGGGCGAAGGCGCCGACGCAGACCGCGAGGGTGGCCAGGGGGTAGAGGCCGGTCGCCGGCAGCGCCGCCCGTCGCAGGCCGGCGGCGCCGAGCCGCCCGATGAGCACGCCGAGCACCCCGCCCAGGACCAGCTCGTAGACCACGAGCAGCGGGTCGGTCCAGGACAGCGCGGTCCCGGCCGAGAGCAGCAGCACGGCGATGAAGACCGGGGCGTCGTTGAGCCCGGACTCCAGTTCCAGGGCCCCGACCAGGCGCCCGCCGAGCCCCAGGCCGCGCAGCACGCTGAACACCGCCGCCGCGTCGGTCGAGGAGAGCACCGCGCCCCACAGGAACCCCACCCGCAGGTCCAGCCCCAGCAGCCAGTGCAGGGCGAAGCCGGTGGCGGTGATGCTGACGACCACCGAGATCGTCGAGAGCGCGATGCCGAGCCCGAGGGCGGGCCGCACCGTCGACCACCGGGTGGAGAGCCCGCCGTCGGCGAGGATCAGGACCAGCGCGGCGACCCCGAGGGCCTGGGTGAGCACGGCGTCGTCGAACCGGATGCCGAGGCCGTCCTCGCCGAGCAGGACCCCGATGCCCAGGTAGAGCAGGAGGGAGGGCAGCCCGAGCCGGGTGGAGAACCGCACGGCGACGACCGCGAGCAGCACCACGGCCGAGCCGATCCCCAGCAGCAGCGGCAGCCGGTCCACGCGCCGCGGCCCTCCCTGTCCTCACCCACCCCGACCCGAGGGGTGATCGTAGCGTCGCGGGCCCGTCGGACCCCGCGTCGTCGTGCGCGCCTCAGGGCCGCCAGCTGAACGTCACGCGCTCGGCCGGCGGGGCGGTGGGGCCGTCGTGCGTCGCCAGGGCCTCCGCGACCTCGCCGGCCCGCTCGGGCGGCAGGCAGAGCCGGCGGGTCACACGGGCGGCGCGGACGTCCGGGTCCTCCACCGGCCGCGGCTCCGCCGTCCACCGCTGCACCTCCGGCTCGACGCCGAGCTCGGTCAGCACCGCGAGGGCGTCGTCCGCCGTCGGTGGCGCCGGGCGACGCACGCCGTGGAAGCGGTCCCAGAACGGGTCGAGCCAGGCCTGCGGGTGCGTCGCGTGGATCTCCATGACGACCCCGACGCGGGCCGCGGCGGTCAGCCCGGCGGCGAAGGCGGCGAGGTCGCCGGTGTCGTAGCCGACGTGGTGGCAGAGCACGAGGTCGGCGGTCCCGGTGTCGGGCAGCGCCTCCGGCCAGGAGCCCAGCACGCCCTGGTAGGGCATGTCCCACTCCAGGCAGGCGCGGACGAACGCGGCCAGCATGTCCGACGCCGGGTCCACCCCGACGACGTGGCGGGCCTCCCCCACCAGCGCCAGCGACGCGGCGCCCGCCCCGCACCCGACGTCGAGCACGGTCCGGTCCGACGATGCGGCGAGCACGGCCACCGCGGCGCGCCTCGAGGGCGTGTCCGGCGGCTCGGCCGCGGCCCGGAACCGCTCCGGGTCCTGGCGGTAGGGGCTGGCCGGGGCGTGCGCGAGGATCTCGTCCGGGACCGCCCGGGCCGCCATCAGGGCGGCCCAGCGAGCGGCGGCGGTGCGGGTCGGGGTGCCGGTCGGGGTCTCCACGGTGACCATCTGATCACGGGCGGCCCCGACCCGCTCCACCTCAGCGGCGGCTGTCCGCCCCGTGCTGCTCGGCGAGCGAGCGGACCGGCGCGCACCACGAGCACCCGGTGAAGCCGAGCTCGATGGCCTCGGACACCGGCAGCGGAATGACCTCGCGACCGAAGAGGTAGCCGCACCGGCCGAGGTGGAAGCGCGGCTCCTCGTCGATGACCAGGACCTCGTCCACGCGGGCGACGACGACGTCGAGGCTCGCGCGGTCGGGCTGCTCGTCGTCCGGCTCGGGAGCGCGGGTCGGCGGCGGCGTCATGGGCGGCGGGCTCGTCGGCGGCGGCGTCTGCGGGCCGTGCCCGTTCGTCCCCGACCGCTCGCCGTCACCGGCCTGACCCGCTGTGTCGCGACCGGGAGCCTGGGTCGGCCGGTTCTGCGTCGGCGGCGTCTGGGCTGGCGGGTTCTGCGTCGGCGGGTTCTGGGCCCGGGTCGCGGACGCGTCGGCGTCCGCGTCGGCCGGCTGGTGCGGCGGTGGTCCGTCACCGAGCCGCGTCTGCGCCGGCTGCCCGGGTCCCTGGCGGGGCACCTGGCCCTGCGGCGGCTGGCCCTGCGGCGGCTGGCCCTGCGGCGGCTGCTGGGGGCGGTCCTG
This sequence comes from Actinomycetospora sp. CA-084318, assembly GCF_050955885.1. NCBI lineage: Bacteria > Bacillati > Actinomycetota > Actinomycetes > Pseudonocardiales > Pseudonocardiaceae > Actinomycetospora > Actinomycetospora sp. CA-084318. Next base: position 3,292,360 of record NZ_CP192098.1, on the reverse strand, counting down.
GGACGCCCCGGCGCCGTAGCCCTGCGACGGGGCCTGGGCGTAGCGCTCCTGGGGCGCCTGCCCCTGTGGAGGCCCGGCGGGGCCCTGACCCTGGTGCGGCTGCTGCCCCTGCGGCTGCTGCCCCTGCGGCTGCTGCCCCTGCGGTGCCTGACCCTGCGGTGCCTGACCCTGCGGTGCCTGACCCTGCGGTGCCTGACCCTGCGGTGCCTGACCCTGCGGTGCCTGGCCCGGGGCGGACGGTGTGGACCCCGAGGTCCGGTCCGACCCGCTCGACGCGGCGGCAGCGCCCGCGGCGACGGCACCACCCGCGCCGAGGGCGGCGGCAGCGCCGAAGCCGCGATGCTCCGAGGCGCCCGGGCGACCCGCGGCTGCGGTCGGGGCATCGTCGTTCGGACGACCGGTCACGGCCGCCGTGGCCTGGTCCGGGCCGTCGACCCGTGCGTCGGGACGGTCCTGCGCGGATCCGCCGGGGGTCTCCCGGCGGGCACGCTCGAGGGCGTCCGCCGGCATCCGGTTGGTGGCGTCCTGCTCGTCCTCCGGACCGTGGGTCGACACCGCGGACGGCGACGACGGCGCGCCGGCGGCCGACGCGGCGGCGAGGCCACCGACGGCGGCGGTGCCGGCCGCCGGTCCTCGACCGTCGGCCTGCGTCACGGCGGAGTCGTCGGACGACCCGACGACCCCCGAGGCGACGACGCTGCGGTCGCGGGTCGGCGTCTCGGTCGGCGCGTCGGGGGCGTTCCCGTCGCGCGGCGCGGACGTCTGCCCGGTCGTGCCCTGCTGGTCCACCGGTCCCTGCGGCAGGCCGGGATGCCCCGGGCCCTGCGGCCCGCGCGGAGGCACGGGCGGGCCCTGCGGCGGCATCCCGCCCGGCCGGGCGCCGGGCCCGGCCGCGGGGGTGTTGGGCAGGGGCACGAGGCCCAGGAACCTCGAACCCTCGGGAGCGTTCGGCACCCGCGACGGGTCGTGCCCGAGACGACCCGAGGCGGAGGCACGCAGACCCCGCGGGATCCCGCGGGGACGGGCCGGGGGCGGCGGCATGGGCGCCCGGCCGCCCGGTCCCTGCGGACCGTGCTGGCCCTGCGGGCCGGGCTGTCCCGGCCCGTGCTGACCCTGCGGCGGCTGCCCCTGGCCCGGCGGAGCGGGCGGCGGGCCGGCCGGGCGGTCCTGCGGACCGGGACCCGCGGCCCCCACGGGCTGCGACGAGGGCTGCTGCCCCCACGCCTCCTGCCCGGTCGCGCCGGCACCGGCGCCGGCACCGACGGTGGCCGGTACGGCCTCCGGCGTCGCGGCGCGAGCCTTCCGACGACGCATCACGTCGGCGATCAGCAGGCCGGCGGCCACCGCACTGGCTGCGACCGAACCCCAGGCCCAGGCCGCCGTGGCGGTGACCACGGCGACCACGAGCAGGGCGAACGCCGCAACGACGCAGAGCAGGACGAGCAGTAGCACGATCGACCCCTCACCTCGCGGGTCGGTTCACCGGTCGCAGGCCTTCCCCTGCCCCGACCGGATCGCCCGACTCAGCTGCCGGCTTCGGCCCGGGAGCCGTATCCGCTGGTCGCGTATCCCCCGGACCCGTTGCGGCTCGAACCGTCGGCCGGCGCCGCCGACCCACGCCCCTCGAGGTCGCGGAGCTGGGACTCCAGGTAGGTCTTGAGCCGGGTGCGGTACTCCCGCTCGAAGGTGCGCAGCTCGTCGATCTTCTTCTCGAGGCCGCTCTTCTGCTGCTCGATGAGGGTGATCGTCTCGTTGTGCTTGCGCTGCGCGTCGCGCTCGAGCGTCGAGGCCTTGTCGCGGGCCTGCCGCTCCAGGGTCTCCGCTCGGGTCCGGGCGTCGTTGAGCATCGTCTCGGCGCGGCTGCGCGCCTCGTTGACCATGCTGTCGGACTTGGTGCGCGCCTCCGAGAGCAGCTGCTCGGACTTGGTCCGGGCGTCGGACAGCATGCCGTCCGCCTCGGACTTGGCCTCGGCGGTCAGCCGGTCGGCCATCTCCTGGGCGAGGCCGAGGACCTTCGCGGCCTGGACGTGGTGGTCACCCCCGCCCACGGGCGAGGGGTCGGCGCCGAAGGGCGGCGGCACGACCGACTGCTGCGGGGCGGGCTGCGCCACCGGCATCGGCTGCTGCACCGTCCGCGGCGCCTCCTCGACGGGGCGCGGCTGCTGCGGCTGCTGCGGCTGCACCATCGTGGTGGCCGGAGCGGGCGGCTGCGCCGGGCTGCTCGGCTGCGACGGGGCCTGCGCGGCCTTGCTGCGGGCGTCGTCCAGATCGGCGTGGGCGCTCGAGAGCTGCTGCTCGAGCTGCTCGACCTGCTCGCGGAGATCGTTGTTCTCCTCGATCAGACGCCCGAGCTCGGCCTCGACGAGGTCGAGGAACGCGTCGACCTCGTCCTCGTTGTAGCCCCGCTTGCCGATCGGCGGCTTGCTGAACGCGACGTTGTGGACGTCGGCAGGGGTCAGCGGCATCGGATCTCCTCAAGCACTCCTCGGCTGCGGAACCCCAGGTACCTCGGGCTCTTCGAGCTCCGCGACACGCAGAGTATGACCTCTGCGAGCAGGTGAACCATAGTGGACAGGTCCAGGGATGCGCTGCGAACGACGCCCGATCGGTGACGGAGCGCCACGGATCATGGTCCGGCCACTCACACGCGTACCTGGCGACACGCCAGAGAGCGATCGGCCGGACGGTGCGGAACCGCTCACCGACGTCGACCGGCCGTAGCGGCCGGACATCCCCTGCTCCACGCGGCACGGATGGGCCGGTCGGACGCTCACCGCCCTCGTCCGACCACCCACCGCAATCGCCCGGCGAGGTCTTGCCCGCTCTCAGATTCGGCTCAGGAAGAGCCGCTCACGACGTCTCGGCGAACTTCCGCCGCTCGGTCGCCGAGACCTCGACGTTGGGCGGTGAGAGAAGGAACACCCGGTTCGTGACCTTCTCGATCGAGCCGCGCAGCGCGAACGCGAGGCCGGCCGCGAAGTCGACGAGCCGCTTGGCGGCGGCGTCGTCCATCTCGGTGAGGTTCATGATCACCGGGATGCCGTCCCGGTAGCGCTCGCCGATCACCCGGGCCTCGTTGTAGCTGGTGGGGCGCAGCGTGGTGATCTCGGGGACGGCCGGGGTGTCGGTGCTCTTCGCCGGGGTCGCCTCGACGGCGCGGACCGGGCGGACCGGCTCCTCGGAGAGCGCGAGCGCGGCGGCACCGGACGCCCGCAGCGCCTCCGTGCCCGACCCGCCGGCGGACGCGAGCGACCCGGACAGCGAGCCCGCGGTCGACGACGAGGCGGACGACGAGGACCCCGAGGACGACGACCCCGCGGAGCCCACCGCGGCGAGCGCGCCGCCGCGCGAGCGCGAGGTGTGGTTGGGCCCGGTGTTCTGCTCCCAGCTGCGACCACGGGTGGTGGAGCGGACGGACACGTCGGCCTCCTCGTCACGGTCCCCGGACGTCGTCCGGTCCTCGGCGGCGAGCCGCGGGAACTCGCGCTCGGCGCGTCCCTCGGACTCGGGGTCCCGGGGGCGCGGGGCGCGGACCCGGTCGTCAGTCAGGGCCCGGTCGCGCTCCGGGGCGGCCCGCCGCTCGTAGCGGTCCGACCGGTCGGAACGCTCGGACTCGAACCGGTCGTCGTACCGGTCGGACTCGTAGCGGTCGGCGTAGGAGTCGTACCGCTCCTCGAAGCGGTCGGACTCGTAGCGGTCGGTGTCCTGGCGCCGCCGGCCGTAGCGGTCCGCGGCGTAGCCGTCGTAGCGGTCCCCGGCGCGGGAGGGGCGGTCGCCGTACGGGTCGTCGCTGTACCCGTCGTAGGCGTCCAACTCGTCCGCGGGCACCATGCCGAAGTACGCCTTCACCCGGTGCAGAGCGGTCATGGCAGCCTCTCCCCTTCACCGCCGACCGACCCGCGAGACAGCCGACTTACATCCGTGTCATTCACTCACACGGAACGCTAGCTACCGGGTGCCGAGGAGCGCCGTTCCGACACGCACACACGTCGAACCGTGCTCGATCGCGGCCTCGAGATCGCCCGACATGCCTGCTGACACGGTCCTCGCGTGGGGAAACGCCGCGCGCACCCGCTCCGCCACGGCGGCAAACGTGCCGAAGGCCTCCGCCGGGTCGGCGTCGCGCGGAGCCACCGTCATCACGCCGTCGAGGGACAGCTGGGTGCTGCGCTCGACACGCTCGGCCAGCGCCTCGACCTCGTCGACCACCACGCCGCCGCGGCCCTCGGCCCCGTCCAGGCTCACCTGGACCAGCACATGCAGCGGGCCGGACCGCTCCCCCGCGTCGAGCGCGGCCCCGGCCGCGCGGTCGAGGGCGTCGACGAGCCGGGGCGAGTCGACCGAGTCGACCGCGTGCGCCCACCGGGCGAGCGAGCGGGCCTTGTTGCGCTGCAGCCGCCCGACGATCCGCCATCGCGCGGCCGCGTCGGGGCGCAGCGCGGCGAGCTCCTCGGCCTTCGCCGCGCCCTCCTGCTCCTTGTTCTCCCCGAACTCGGCCAACCCGAGGTCGACCAGGAGGGCGACGTCGGAGGCGGGCCACGTCTTGGTGACGGCGAGCAGGCCCACCTCGTCCGGGTCCCGCCCGACCGCGCGCGCGGCGGCGTCGATCCGGGCCCGCACGTCGACGAGGGCCGTCCGGAGCGTCTCGCGACGCGAGTCGGCGGCGGCGCCGTCGCCGGCGTCGTCGGGATGGGTCCGGCTCACCGGCGGTCGTACTCCCACCACACGACGCCGGCCAGGCGACCGGTCGGGCGGGTGCGGCGGTGGCTGAAGAGCTGGTCGTCCTCGAGCGTGCACCGGGAGTCGGCGTCGACCGCCGTCACGCCGTGGTCGCGCAGCTGGCGCACCAGGCCCGCCCGCAGGTCGAGCGACGGCGTCCCGATCCGCGTGGTGCCCGCACTGCCCGGCAGCGCGGCGTCCACCTCGTCCCGCATCTCGGCGGGCACCTCGTAGCACCGTCCGCACACCGACGGCCCCAGCAGGACGTCGATGCGCTCGCGCTCGGCGCCGAGCTTCTCCATCGTCGCGAGGGTGGCGGGCAGGACTCCCGCGGCGGCGCCGGCCCGGCCCGCGTGGGCGGCGGCGACCACGCCCGCCTCGGCGTGCGCGAGCAGGGCGGGCACGCAGTCCGCGACGACGACGGCCAGCGCGAGCCGCGGCTCCTCGGTCACCAGCGCGTCGGCGGTGGGGACCTCCTGCTGGGGGCCCTCGACGACCGCCACGTCGGTGCCGTGGACCTGGTTCATCCACGCCACCCGGATCGGCTCGAGCCCGATGCCGCGCGCCAGCCGCTCGCGGTTCGCGGCGACCGCCGCCGGGTCGTCCCCGACGTGGTCACCGAGATTGAAGGAGTCGTACGGGGGCCGCGACCGGCCGCCCGCACGCGTGGTCAGGACACGACGTACCCGCACGTCGCCCATCGTCTCAAGCCCGCGGGTCTCAGCGCATGAACGAGGGGACGTCCACGTCGTCGTCCTCGGCCTTCTTCGCCGGCTTCTCCGCCGCGGCGGGCTCCGCCTTCTCCTCGGTCGCGCTCCCCTGCCGCGCCGCCTCGAGCTCCTCGGGCTTCGGCACCGGCGTCGCCGGCGTCGTCGGGGCCTGGGCGACGGCGGGCGGGATCACCGGCTGGGGCTGGCTCGGCGGCTGCGAGTGCCGCGGGCCCGAGTCACCGCCGGCGATCGGGCCACGTCCGGGGCCGCCGCGCGTCGGCGGCTGGCCCAGCGCGCTCCCCGGCACCGACTTCGAGTGCGTCGGGGCGCCCGAGTCGAAGCCCGCGGCGATCACGGTCACCCGGACCTCGTCGCCGAGCGAGTCGTCGATCACCGTCCCGAAGATGATGTTGGCGTCGGGGTGCGCGGCCTCCTGCACCAGCGAGGCGGCCTCGTTGATCTCGAACAGCCCGAGGTCCGAGCCACCGGCGATGGAGAGCAGCACGCCGTAGGCGCCGTCCATGGACGCCTCGAGCAGCGGCGAGTTGATCGCCTTGCCCGCGGCCTCGACGCTGCGGCCGTCGCCCCGCGCGGACCCGATGCCCATGAGGGCGCTGCCGGCGCCGGACATGACGCTCTTGACGTCGGCGAAGTCGAGGTTGATCAGACCCGGCGTCGTGATGAGGTCGGTGATGCCCTGGACACCGGACAGGAGCACCTCGTCGGCGGACCGGAAGGCGTCCATCAGGGAGAGCGACACGTCGCCGAGCTGGAGCAGGCGGTCGTTCGGGATGACGATGAGCGTGTCGCACTCGTTGCGCAGCTCCTGGATCCCGTTCTCGGCCTGGGTGGCGCGGCGCTTGCCCTCGAAGGAGAACGGGCGGGTCACCACGCCGATCGTCAGGGCGCCGAGCTTGCGGGCGATGCCCGCGACGACGGGGGCGCCGCCGGTGCCCGTGCCGCCGCCCTCGCCCGCCGTCACGAAGACCATGTCGGCCCCCTTGAGGACCTCCTCGATCTCCTCGGCGTGGTCCTCGGCCGCGCGGCGCCCCACGTCGGGCGCCGCGCCGGCGCCGAGGCCGCGGGTCAGCTCACGGCCGACGTCGAGCTTGACGTCGGCGTCGGACATCAGCAGGGCCTGGGCGTCGGTGTTCACCGCGATGAACTCGACGCCCTTGAGGCCGACCTCGATCATGCGGTTGACGGCGTTGACGCCGCCGCCACCGATGCCGACGACCTTGATCACGGCCAGGTAGTTGTGCGGGGGCGTCATGGGACCGCCTTTCACTGCGGAGCTCGGCGACACCGGCCGACACGCGGGGCGACCCTCAACCCTCGACCTCGAGTGGAGGTCTATGGTCGAGGGCTCCCCGTTCCGGTGTCCGCGCGACCGTAGGCAGCCGACACCGCGTGATGCACGCAGGCGCGCCGGGTGTGTCCCGCCTCGATGTCACCCGTCTGCCCCAACCGGTGCAAACTCTGGATGACGGGTCGAGACTTCGCCCGCTCCGTGGTGAACGAGCGGCACTCTCGCGCACGTAGAGCGCGCGAGAGTGCCGTTCGCTCGTGACCGGGGGCCTGCCTCAGCCGGTGACCGAGGCGTACGACGAGCCGAGCTTCGCGTCGGACAGCTCGTAGGTCGCGGTCTGGCCGATGCCGGTGTCGCGGTAGAGGCCGAGCTTCCAGTAGCTGTACATCCCGGGGTAGAGCGTGCCGCCCGGGGGCTTGAAGCCCGCGACCTTCTGCTGCCCGTCCAGCCACGCGTCGACGAAGCCCTTCGAGGGGTCGGACGAGAACTTCACGTGCAGCACCACGGTGACGACCTTGCCGGTCACCGCCGGGCCGATCGTCTTGTCGAAGCTGCGCGCCCCGCCGGGTCGGCCGAAGCCGCCGGAGAGGACGAAGTTGCCGTTGCCCACGCGCAGCTCCAGGGGCGGGCTGCCGGTCCCCTCGTTCTTGAACTGCGTGATGAGCTGCCACGAGTTCGTCCCGACCGGGAAGCCGTCGGCCAGACGCACCGAGAGCCGGATGTAGCGGTCCTGCCCCTCGGTGAGGTTGTCGACGTTCGGCTCGATCTCCGAGCGCTTGCCGCCGCCGGGCATCGTGAAGCGCAACGCCTTGCGGCCCGGCAGGTCGGTCGCCGCGACCACGGTCGGGGTCTTCGCCCCCACCATGTTCCAGGGCGTGTCCTTGAACATCCCCAGGCCCTGCGCGGTGATGTTCGCGTCCCAGATCGCCTTCGGGGCCGGCGCGGGCGCCGGGGTGGTCCCGGAGGCCGGGGTCGGCCTGATCGGGATGACGGTGGTGCTGGGCGGGGCGGTGGTCGTCGCGGCGGGCGCCGACGTCGTGGCGGGAGCCGAGGTCGTGGCCGGCGCGGACGTCGTCGCCGGCGCCGTCGTGGTGGCGGGAGCCGTGGTGGCGGGAGCCGTGGTCGTCGGCGCCGCCGCCGTGGTGCTCGGCGCCGCGGGGGCCGTGCCCGAGGCGGGCGACGCGGAGGTCGTGGACGTGGTGAGCCAGAGCCGCTGGACGGCGGGGCTGACCAGGCCGCTGCCGCCGAGCATGACGATCCGCGCCTGGACCTGCGTGGTGAGGGCGGGCAGGACGGTGCGGACCCCGTCCTTCGTCGGGAGCCAGCGGCTCCACGTGCCGTCGGGCAGGACACCGCGGACGTCCACGCGGGCGGTGGTGCCCGGCGGCAGGTCGGCGGTGAGGGTCGGGGTGATCGCGTTCGTGGCGGCGGCGGGTCGGCGCGGCGGGAGGACCATGACGCCCTCGGAGCGGGCCTTCGCGGTGGAGGGCGTGACGAGGCGGATCGCGCCGTCGACGAGCCGCACGTTCACGTCGTCGCCGCCGGACACGGCGAGCTCGGCCCCCCAGCTCTCACCGGTGGGCACCGCGGTGGCGGAGGCGGCGAGGCCGACGACGGCCGCGAGCAGCGCGCCCGCACCGGCCGTCAGGAACGCCCGACGGCGACGCCGGCTGCGGCGCTCGCGCTCCGCGGCGGCGGTGGAGGGCCGTGCGCCCGGCCCGGCGTGCGGGGAGAGCGGGCGGTCGGCGAGGGGGTCGAGGAGCTCAGCAGGGCGCGACACGGGGGGCCTCCACGGCGGCGGCGGGGACGTACTGCTGGGGACCGACCTGCAGCCACTGGCTGCTCGCACCCTGCGAGCCGACGCGCGGCTGGCCGTCGGCGGCGCAGGTGACGGCCATCCGCGCCCCGGCGGCGACGGCGCCGACGGAGGAGGAGGCGTCGGTCGGGGCGGAGCGCACGACGAGCGTCGGGGCACCGGTGGGACGGGCGAGGGCGGAGGGGCCGGTGCCGGTCCAGAGGTAGGTGACGGTGACCCAGCTGTTGTCGCGGAGCTGGAGGTCGTCGTAGTAGGTGCCGTCGGCGAGGTCGATGCCGGCGGGGTTGGCCACGCGGCGACCGAAGCCGTCCTTGCCGCCGTTGTAGCCGCGCTGGAACGCGGCCTGGGCCTGCGGGAGGCCGAGCGTCAGGTCGCCCCACTGCTGGCGGCCGGCGTTCCAGTAGTCGTCCTTGATGTTCCACGGGCCGACGTCCCAGACCGGGGACCACGCGCAGCGGCCGTTGGGGGCGCAGACCTTGACGGTGTAGTCGCCCTTGTCGCGCGGCGAGAGGCCGCGCCGCGACGGGAGGGCCACGAAGTGGTCGCGCGGGACGATCACGTGGCCGTTGGCCGTGGTGTTGCCGACGAGGCCGATACGGGTGGCGAACACGCGGCTGGTGACGGGGGCCGCCTTGGCCGGGGTGGGGGCGGCGGTCGGCACGGTGGGTGCGGTGGTGGGTGCGGTGGTGGGCGCGGGCGCCGTGGTGGTCGGCGCCGGCGCGGTGGTGGCGGGTGCGGGGGTGGTCCCCACCCGGTCGCCCGCGAGCCAGAGCCGCTGCAGGGCCGGGCTCGCGCCGAAGTCACCCGCGACGAGCGTGACGCGCACCTGCACGTCGGTCACGGCCTCGGACAGGCGGGCGGGGCCACCGGGGCTCGCGGTGCTCCACTGGCTCCACGTGCCGTCGGCGCGGACCCCGCGCACGTCCACGAGCACCTCGCCGCCCGGCGGGACGTCCGCGGTCACCGTGGCGGCGATGCGGTCGACCGGGGCGGCGAGGCGACGCGGTGAGAGCAGCAGCTCGCCCTCGTTGCGGGTGGAGCGGGCGCTCTGCGCCCGCACCACGCCGTCGGCGAGCCGGATGGCGCCGGCGGTCGCGACGACGTTGGTGTCGTCGGCGTTCTCGACGGCGAGTTCGGGCACCCAGGTCTCCCCGGGCTCGTCCGCGCGGGCCGTCGGGGCGTGTCCCAGCGTGGCCCCCAGGATCGAGGCGGCTGCAGCCGCGGCGAGCAGCGTCGCCAGCGCCCGGCGCACCCGTGGTGGCGCCGCACCCCCGGTGTCCCGGCCCGTCCTCTTGCCCATCGCGCTCGCACCTCTCCCACCGTCGTGACGACGGGTGGGAGTTGACGCTGCGTGACACATCTGGGTCAAGCGAAACGCGTGGTGTGCACGTGAGTGATAACCAGAGTGGTGAAACCCGTTCGCGCAGGTCACACACTCTTCACGTATCCCCCGGAGGGGTCACGGTCGCCACGGACGAGGGGCGCCTGCGCTCCCTCGACCACCCTCGGTGGCCGCCGAGCACCGGAGACACGGTGACCGCGCGTGACACTTCGAGTGGTGATCGAGGGTCGGGCGGTCGCGCTGCGGGAGCGCTCAGCTGACGACCGGGAGGTCCGGCGTGGAGACGTCGTAGACCGAGCCGGGCCGGGTCAGGAGCGGGCCGAGGACGGCGGCCTTGCGCTCGTCCTCGCTGTCGGCGCCCCAGCGCACCGTGCGGCCGTCGAGGGTGAACGACACGTCGTAGGCGCTCGCCGCACGCAGCTCGGTGACCTTGCTGCGCAGCGCGGCCGGCAGCGCCTCCAGCACCCGCACGGCGGCCACCGTGGCCGGGTCCTGCGGCGAGGGCGCCACGCCGGGCGGGAGGACGAGCCGCGGGACCCCGGCGGGTGGGGCGGGCGCGGTGCGGTAGACGAACCCGGTGGCGTCGAGCAGCCCGACGCCGCCCGCGGCCGGCACGGCGGCGACCGGCTCCCGCTCGGTGACCGCGACGGTCACCGTGCCCGGCAGGGATCGCCGCACGTCGACGGAGGCGACCCGCGGGATCGCGGCGACACGCGCGTCGACGTCGGCGGTGGAGAGCCACAGCAGCGACGTCTCCGGCGGCACCGACGCGGCCTGCTGGATCGTCGCGAGCGTCTCCGAGGAGGCACCGGTGACCTCCACGGCCCGCACGTCGAACACCGGGGAGAACCCGAGCAGGTACACCAGCCCGCCGAGGACCACGAGCGACCCGAGCGCCACCGTCCACCGGCGCCGCAGGGCGCGGCGGCGGACGGCGCGGGCCTCGAGGGCGGCGTGGTCGCGGGGGCCGCGGTCGCGCGGGGGACGCGACGACGGGCGGCGGGAACGCCCGTCCCGCCCGCCCTCGGACCGGGTGCGGCCGGCCTCCCCGCGCGGGCGCCCGCCCGGACGACCCGACCTGCCGTCGGGAACGCCGGAGCGGGACCGGCGGGTGGGGGGCGCCAGCGGACTCAGCCCCCGACGGGAGCCGGCGTCTCCCGGCCCTCGATCTCGGTGAGGACCTCGGGACCGAGGACGGTGACGTCACCGGCGCCCATCGTGATGACGAGGTCGCCCGGGCGCGCGAGGTCCGCGAGCAGGGCCGGGACCGCCGCCCAGGACGGCTCGTAGTGCACGTGCTCGGGGGCCAACGTGACGTGGCGGGCGATGGTGGCCCCGTTGACGCCGGGCTCGGGCTGCTCGCGCGCGCCGTAGACGTCGAGCAGGACCACCTCGTCGGCCAGCGACAGCGCCTCGCCGAACTGCTCGGCGAAGTCCCGCGTCCGCGAGTACAGGTGCGGCTGGAACGCGACGATCAGCCGGCCCCGCTCCCCCAGCACCGGGCGCGCCGCACGCAGCTGGGCGGCGACCTTGGTCGGCGCGTGGGCGTAGTCGTCGTACACCCGCACCCCGTGGGCCTCGCCCCGCAGCTCGAAGCGGCGCCGCACCCCGGTGAAGGACGCGAGGCCCGCGAGGAGCCGGTCGAGGGGCGCCCCGAGGTCGAGCCCGGCGAGCAGCGCGGCGCACGCGTTCAGGGCCTGGTGCTCGCCCGCGACGCCGAGGCGCACGGTGTGCTCGGCGCCGCCCACCGAGATCGTCAGGACCCCCGTGGACGCCTCGGCGCGGTAGTCGAGGACGGTGACGTCGTCCGCGCCGGTCGCGGCACGGCCGTAGCGGCGGACGCGGACACCCGCCGCCTCCGCGCGGTCGCCGAGCGCTGCGGCCCCGGGGTCGTCGGCGCACACGACGAGCGCGCCGCCGGGCTCGATGCGCGCGGCGAAGGCGTCGAACACCGCGACGTAGGCCTCGACGGTGCCGTGGTGGTCGAGATGGTCGGGCTCCACGTTGGTGACCACGGCGACCGCGGGCGAGTAGGCCAGGAACGAGCCGTCGGACTCGTCGGCCTCCGCGACGAACACGTCCCCGTGCCCGTGGTGGGCGCTCGAGCCGGACGCCAGCAGGTCGCCGCCGATCATGAACGACGGGTCCGTGCCGCAGGCCTGCAGGGCGACGACCAGCATCGAGGTGGTCGAGGTCTTGCCGGCGCTGCCGGAGACGCAGGCGGCGCGGTGGTCGGCCATCAGCTCGGCGAGCACCGCGGAGCGGTGCAGCACCGGGATGCCGCGAGCGGCGGCCTCGAGCAGCTCCGGGTTGTCCGGGTCGGCCTGGTGCACGGCCTTGGTGGTGACGAGGGCGGTGGGCCCGCCCGGCAGGAGGTCGAGGTTCGCGGCGTCGTGGCCGACCGAGACCTCGGCGCCGAGGGTGCGCAGCGCCAGCACCGCCCGCGAGTCCTTCGCGTCGGACCCGGACACCATCGCCCCGCGGGCCAGCAGGATGCGGGCGATCCCGCTCATCGCCGCACCGCCCGCGCCGATGAAGTGCACGCGCGAGAGCAGCCGCGGCAGCTCCGGGACGACCGCCTGCTCGCCGGGCTGCATGATCTCCTCGGTCACCGTTCGACCCCCACTGTCCCCTCGGCCGCGTCCAGCACCATCCGGGCCAGTGTCTCGTCCGCGTCCGCGTGGCCCGTACGCCGGGCTCCCACGCTCATCGCGGACAGCCGCTCCCCGCTGGTCAGCAGCGGGACGACGAGCTCGACGACCTTCTGCGGGGTCAGGTCGGCGTCCTCCACGAGCAGGCCCCCGCCGTGCTCCACCACGGGCAGGGCGTTGAGCCGCTGCTCGCCGTTGCCGTGCGGCAACGGCACGTAGATCGCGGGCAGCCCGACCGCCGAGACCTCGGCGACCGTCATCGCCCCGGACCGGCAGATCGCGAGGTCCGCCGCGGCGTAGGCGAGGTCCATCCGCTCCAGGTAGGGCACCGCGACGTACGGCGGCCGCGTCGCGGGGACCTCCACCGTGTTCTTCGGCCCGTGCGCGTGCAGCACGCCGATGCCGGCCCGCGCGAGCTCGGGGGCCGCCCCGGCCACGGCCTCGTTCAGCGAGCGTGCCCCCTGCGACCCGCCGAAGACCAGCAGCGTCGGCGCGTCCGGGTCGAGCCCGAAGTGGGCGCGGGCCTTCGCGCGCAGGGCCTCGCGGTCGAGCGTGGTGATGGCCCGGCGCAGCGGCATGCCGATCACCGGCCCGTCGAGGCCCGATCCCGGGACCGCCGCCGCGACGGCCGCCGCGTGCCGCGCGCCGACCTTGTTCGCCAGGCCGGCGCTCGCGTTGGCCTCGTGGATCACCACCGGGACCCGGGTGCCGGGCAGCCGGGAGGCCAGGTAGGCGGGCAGCGCCACGTAGCCGCCGAACCCGACGACGACGTCGGCGTCGACCGCCTTCAGCACCGCCCGCGTCCGCCGCACGGACGTCAGCACGCGCCACGGCAGGGCCGCCAGGTCCTTCGACGGCTTGCGCGGCAGCGGGACCGGCGGCACGAGCTCGAGGGGGTAGCCCCGCTTCGGCACGAGCGTCGTCTCCAGCCCGCGGGCCGTGCCCAGGGCGGTGACCCGGGCGTCCGGGCGCAGCCGCCGCACCGCGTCGGCCAGCGCGAGCGCGGGCTCGATGTGGCCGGCGGTGCCGCCACCGGCGACGACGACGGAGAGCGGGCGGCGGGGACGGTCGGACACCAGGTGGACTCCTCTAGGTCGTGCGGGCGCGCCCCGGTTCGGGCGGCGGCAGGCGGAGCATCCGCGCCAGGCGCCCCTGGCCGTGCGTGCGCAGCGCGGCCGCGGCGTCGGTCTCGTGGCGGGCGAAGTTGGCGAGCAGACCGCCCGCGAACAGCGCGAGGGCGAGCGACGTGCCGCCGGAGGACACCAGCGGCAGCGGGATTCCCGTGACCGGCAGCAGCCCGACGACGTAGCCGATGTTGATGGCCGCCTGGATCACCAGCCACACCGTCAGCGTCGCGGCCACCACGCGGATCCACGGGTCCACCGAGCGCGCGGCGATGCGCAGGCCGGTGTAGGCGAGGGTGGCGAACAGGGCGATCACCGCGGAGGCCCCGAGGAAGCCGAGCTCCTCGCCGATGATCGCGAAGATGAAGTCGTTGTCGGCGTTCGGGAGGTAGCTCCACTTGGCCCGGCCCTGCCCGAGGCCCTGGCCGAAGACGCCGCCGTCGGCGAGCGAGAACAGCGCCTGCCGGGCCTGGTAGGCCGGGCCGAGCGGGTCGGCGTTCATCGGGTCGAGGAAGGCCGTGATCCGGCTCTGCCGGTAGCTGGCGGCCACACCGAGCACCACCACGCCGATCACGCCGAGCGTGCCGAACAGGGCGAGCAGCCCGAGCGGGGCGCCGGCGAACCAGAGCAGACCCACCACGATGACGCCGAGCGAGATCGTCGTGCCGAGGTCGGGCTGCAGCATCACCAGCACGAAGATCAGCATCGCGACCGGCACCATCGGCAGCAGCGCCTGCCGCCACCGCCGCGGCGCCGGGCGGTGGCGCACGAGCACGTGCGCACCCCACAGCGCGAGCGCGATCTTGGTGATCTCACTGGGCTGCAGGGACAGGCCGGCGACGCGGAACCAGGACCGCGAGCCGTTCACCTGCGCGCCCAGTCCCGGCACGAGCACCAGGGCGAGCAGCACCAGGCAGGCGGCGAGCAGCCACGGGCTCGCCGCGCGCCAGCGCCGCGGCGGGACGCGCAGCCCGAGCCAGAACAGGCCGGCGCCGAGCACCGCGAACGCGAGCTGGCGGAAGAACACGCCGTAGGACGACCCGCCGGCGGCGTAGGCGTTCACCGACGACGCGGACAGGACCATCACCAGGCCCAGCGCGGTCAGCAGGCCGAACACCGCGAGCACCAGGTGCAGCGAGGTCAGGGGCCGGCCGAGCCACTGTGAGAGGGCGCCGCCGAGGGCGCGCACGTTCGGCGGAGCCTGCCGCGTGGAGCGCGGCGTCCGCCCCGTCGTCCGGGTGGTCACGACGACGGGTCCGCGGCCGGCTCCGACACCGCGCCCGGTTCGGGCTCCGCGTCGGCCTCCGGATCGGGCTCGGCGCTCATCCCGCTCGCGCCCGCGACGCGCTGGGCGGCCGCGGCGAACGCGTCCCCGCGCTCCGCGTAGTCGCGGAACATGTCCATCGAGGCCGCCGCGGGGGCGAGCAGCACGACGTCGCCGGGCCGGGCCATCGTCGCGGCCGACCGGGCCGCCGCCAGCATCGGGTCCATCGGACCATCGTCACCCCCGCCGACGTCGTCGACCGGCACCTCGGGGGCGTGTCGGGCGAGAGCCTCCCGGAAGCGGGCCCGGTCGGCGCCCAGGAGCACCGCCCCGGCGAGCCGGCCGGCGTTGGCGAGGACGAGGTCGTCGACGGCCGCCCCCTTGAGCAGGCCGCCCGCCACCCACACCACGCGCCCGTGCGCGGCGAGCGACGCGGCGGCCGCGTGCGGGTTGGTGGCCTTGGAGTCGTCGACCCAGCGCACGCCGCCCGACTCGGCGACGACCGCCCCGCGGTGCGCGCCGGGGGCGTACGCCCGCAGCCCGGCGGCGACCGCCTCCGCGGGGATCCCGTAGGACCGGGCGAGCGCGGCGGCGGCCAGCGCGTTGGCCTCGCCGGGCGGCCCCGGCGGCACGATATCGGCCACCTCGGCGAGCACCACCGGACGGCGGTCCTCGCCGCCGGCGTCGTCGAAGGCGCGGTCCACCAGGCGGCGTGCGCCCCGGCCGGTGTCGATGCCCAGCTCCCCCGGGCCCGGCTCGCCGCGGGTGAACCCGACCCGCCGGCCGGCCGCCGCGCGCAGCAGGCCCGCCGCCCGCTCGTCGTCGAGCCCGCCCACGGCGACCCGGCCGCGCAGCACCCGCGCCTTCGCCGCGGCGTAGGCCGCCATCGAGCCGTGCCAGTCGAGGTGGTCGTCGGCGACGTTGAGCACCGCGCCCGCGAACGGGGCGACCGACGGCGACCACTCCAGCTGGAAGCTCGACAGCTCGACGGCCAGCACCCGGTGGCCCGCCCGCAGGGCGTCGACGATCGGCAGCCCGATGTTCCCGCAGGCCACGGCGTCGAGCCCGGCCGCGAGCAGGATCGCCTCGAGCATGCCGGTGGTGGTCGTCTTGCCGTTGGTCCCGGTCACCGCGAGCCACGCGGGCGGACCGTCCGGGCACACCGCGCGGTCCTGCCCCAGGCGCCATGCGAGCTCCGGCTCGCCGATCATCTCCACGCCCGCGTCGCGCGCGGCGAGCGCGAGCGGGGAGTCGGGCCGGAAGCCCGGACTGGTGACGACGAGGTCGCACCCCGCCGGCAGCGTCTCCAGGTCGGTCGTGGCGGCCACGTCCCGGTCGGACAGCGTCGCCAGCTGGGCCGGGTCGCCGTCCGCGACGGTCACCCGTGCCCCGAGCTCCAGCAGGACGTCGACCACCGACGCCCCGGTGCGCCGGGCCCCGGCGACCAGGACGTGCCGGGTTGTCCAGTCAGCCACCGGACGCAGCCAGCCACTCGCTGTAGAACAACCCCAGCCCCAGCGCGCAGCAGATCGCGGCGAGCAGCCAGAACCGGATGATCACCGTCGTCTCGGCCCACCCGGCCAGCTCGAAGTGGTGGTGGAACGGGGCCATCCGGAACAGGCGCCGCCTCGTCGTCCGGAAGACCGCCACCTGCAGGACCACCGAGAGCGCCTCGACGACGAACACGCCGCCGAGCACCACGAGCAGGAGCTCGGTGCGCGTGACCATGGCGAGTCCGGCGAAGAGCCCGCCGAGCGCCAGCGAGCCGGTGTCGCCCATGAAGATGCGGGCCGGCGCGGCGTTCCACCAGAGGAACCCGATGCACGCCCCCATGCCGGCGGCCGCGACGAGGGTGATGTCGAGCGGGTCGCGGACCTGGTAGCAGCCCGCCTCGATCGCGGTGCCGCAGTCGTTGCGGAACTGCCAGAACGAGACGATCAGGTACGTCGCGAGCACCATCGCCGAGATGCCGGCGGCGAGCCCGTCGAGGCCGTCGGTGAGGTTCACCGCGTTCGAGGCGGCCGTGACGATGAGGTAGCAGAACAGGACGAAGCCGACGCTGCCGAAGCCGACCACGGCGATGTCCCGCACGAACGAGAGGTTCGTCGAGGCCGGGGTCAGACCCTGCTCGTCGACGAACTGCAGCGCGAGCACCGCGAAGATCACGGCGGTGACGAACTGGCCGACGAGCTTCGCCGTCTTGTTCAGCCCGAGGTTGCGCTGGCGGCGGATCTTGATGAAGTCGTCGAGGAAGCCGACCACCCCGAGCGAGGTCATCAGCATCAGGACCAGCAGTCCGGACGCCGAGATCGACACGTCGGCGGCCAGGTGGGAGGCGAGGTAGCCGACCCAGATCGCGATGAGGATCGCGACGCCGCCCATGGTCGGCGTGCCGCGCTTGCCCTGGTGGCTCTGCGGGCCCTCCTCGCGGATCTCCTGCCCGAAGCCCTGCTTGATGAACAGCCGGATCACGTACGGCGTCAGCAGGATCGACACCGCGAGGGCCAGCCCCGCGGCGACCAGCACACCCTTCATCGCTGCGCCCCCGCCTCGAGCAGCGCCCGGGCGACCGTCTCCAGCCCCGCCGAGCGACTCGCCTTGACGAGCACGACGTCGCCGGGCTCGGCGTGCACGGCCTCCACCGCACTCGCGGCGTCGGGCACGAGGTCGGAGTCCAGGCCGGCCGCCCGGGCGGCCTCGTGGACCCCGCGGGCGGCCTCCCCCACGACGACGAGGCGGTGCAGGCCGGTGCTCGCGGCCAGGCGGCCCAGCTCGGCGTGCGCGGCGTCCGCGTCGGCGCCGAGCTCGGCCATCGCGCCCAGCACGGCCGTGTGGCGCCCACCCATGGCCGCCAGCGTGGCCAGCGCGGCGCGCATCGACTCGGGGTTCGCGTTGTAGGCGTCGTTGAGCACCCGGACCCCGTCCGGGCGCTCCCCCACCTCCATGCGCCAGCGGCTGCGCGGGACGGCGGCGCCCAGCACGGACGCCACGGTCCCGACGTCGAGACCGGTCGTCTCCAGCGCGATGGCCGCGGCCACGAGCGCGTTGTCGACCTGGTGCGCCCCGCGCAGGCCCAGCGCGACCTCCGCCTCGCCGGCCGGGGTGACGAGCCGGAACCGCGGGCGGCCCTCGTCGTCGATCGTCTCGTCGACCGCGCGGACGTCGGCCTCCGGCGCGCGGCCGGCGTGCACGACCCGGGCGGCGGTGCGCTCGCGCATCGCGGCGACCACCGGGTCGTCGGCGCCGAGGACCGCGACCCCGCCGTCGGCGGCGGCCGGCAGCGCCTCGACCAGCTCGCCCTTCGCCTGCGCGATCGCCTCGCGGGACCCGAACTCGCCGAGGTGCGCGGACCCGACGTTGAGCACCGCGCCGACCCGCGGGGGCGCGACCCGGCACAGCGCCGCGATGTGGCCGCGGCCGCGGGCGGACAGCTCCAGGACCAGGTGCCGCGTCGACGCGTCGGCGCGCAGCACGGTCCACGGGTGCCCGAGCTCGTTGTTGAAGCTACCGGGCGGCGCGACGGTGGGCCCGTCGTGCTCGAGCAGCGTCGCGATGAGGTCCTTGGTCGAGGTCTTGCCCGAGGAGCCGGTCAGACCGACCACGTCGAGACCGGGCAGGGAGTCGACCGCGTGCCGCGCCAGGGTCTGCAGAGCGACGAGCACCGCCGCTCCGCCCGCGTCGAGCGCGGCGTCCGGGACGGGTGCGCCCGCGGGCAGCGGGTCCACGAGGACGGCGGGCGCGTCGACCTCGCGCGAGGCCAGGATCCCGGCCGCCCCGGCGGCCACGGCCGTCGTCGCGAAGGCGTGCCCGTCGACGCGCTCACCGGGGAGCGCGACGAACAGCCCGCCCGGGGTGACCGCGCGGCTGTCGAACTCGACCGTGCCCGTGACGCGCTCGTCCCCGGTCGCGCGGTGCAGGCGTCCGCCGACGAGGCGGGCGAGCTCCGCGAGGGTCAGCTCGATCACGCAGGATCCTCTCCGATGGCGGTCGTGAGTTCGTCGACGTCGGAGAACGGCCGGGTCTCGGCGCCGACCTTCTGGCCGAGCTCGTGGCCCTTGCCGGCGACGACGACGACGTCACCCGGCCGTGCCGCCGCCACGGCGGCCCGGATCGCGGCGCGGCGGTCGCCCTCCTCGGTCACCCTCGCACGGGCGCCGTCGGCGGTCCGCGCCCCGTCCAGCATCGCGGCGCGGATCGCGGCGGGGTCCTCGGTGCGGGGGTTGTCGTCGGTGATCCAGACGAGGTCGGAGAGCTGCGCGGCGAGCGCGCCCATCACGGGACGCTTCTCGCGGTCGCGGTCGCCGCCGCAGCCGAGCACGGTGAGCACGCGGCCGTCGGTCTGCGAGCGCAGCGTCCGCAGCAGCGCCTCGACCGCGGCCGGCTTGTGCGCGTAGTCGACGACCGCGAGGTAGGGCTGGCCGAGGTCGACCCGCTGCATCCGACCCGGGACGGTCACGGTGGCGAGGCCCGCCGCGAGCCGCTCGGGGTCCAGCCCGACGGCGTGTCCGCAGGCCAGCGCGACGAGCGCGTTGGCGACGTTGAACGCCCCCGGCAGCCGCAGCTCCACCGGCAGCGCGAGCCCGTCCGGGCCGGCGGCGCGGAACGACTGCGAGCCGTCCGCGTGCACGACGACGTCGGTCGCGGTCCAGTCGGCCGGGCCGGTGGTGCTCACGGTCGTCGCCTCGACCGTGGCGGCGAGGCGGCGGCCCCACGCGTCGTCGACGCAGACGACGTGCCGCTGCGCGCGCCCGTCGAACAGGCGCGCCTTCGCGGCGAAGTAGTCCTCCATCGTCGGGTGGAAGTCGAGGTGCTCGGCGGAGAGGTTGGTGAAGGCGCCGACGGCGTAGTGCGTGCCGCCGACCCGGCCCTGCGCCAGCGCGTGGCTGGAGACCTCCATCGCCGTGTGGGTCACACCGCGCTCGACCATCGCCGCGAGCAGGGCCTGCAGGTCCGGCGCCTCGGGCGTGGTGAAGGCGCTCGGGACCCGCCGGCCGTGCATCCGGGTCTCGACCGTCCCGATCAGCCCGGTCGTGGTCCCGGCGGCCGCGAGGGCCGCCTCGAGCAGGTAGACCGTCGTGGTCTTGCCGCTGGTGCCGGTCACGCCGAGCAGGGCCAGGTGCGCCGACGGGTCCCCGAACAGCCGCGCGCACGCGGGCCCGAGGGCCTCGCGCGGCTGCGGGTGCACGAGCGTCGGGACGGTCCCGACGGCGGGCCGGGTCGCGCCGTCGGCGTCGGTGAGGACGGCGACGGCGCCCCGGGCGAGGGCCTGGTCGGCGTAGTCGGCTCCGTGGGCGCGCGCCCCGGGCAGGGCGGCGAAGAGGTCCCCGGGACGCGCCTCGTGGGCGCGCAGCGTGGCGCCCGTCGTCGTGACCTCGGGGCCGCGCAGCTCGGGGGCCGTGCCGGTCGCCGTCGCGATGCGTTCGGCGAGGCTCGCGAGAGTGGTCGGGACCACGGTGTCGGGCCGGATCACGCCCTCCTGCGCGGTCGTGTCGTCGCCGTCCGGGGGTGCGCTCGCCGAGGGTCCCGTACGGCCCCGGAGGGGCTCCACGGCGGTCCGACTGGGCGCGGGCGGCACGGGCGGAAGGCTACTCACCGTCCCGATCGGGCCCGCCCGCGCCCTCCCGCCGCGCCCTCGGCCGCCACCCCCGGCGTGAGGGGACCCCGCACGCGGTCGGGGCGGGCGGATCGTCCCCTCACGTGCCGCGACGGGCCTCGCTCCCGAGCCCGCGCAGGTGAGCCGTGACCGCGGCCGTGGCGCGCCCGACGTCGCCCGTCGCGAGCAGGTCGAGCAGGGCCCCGCGCAGCACCGCGAGCAGCAGCGTGCGCTCCGCCGTGCCCTCCGGGGTGGAGACCCGGTCGGAGGGCTGGTGGGCCGCGAGCAGCAGGTCCCAGTCGGTGACCGTGTCGCGGGCGAAGCCGGCCCAGGGACTGCCCTGGGCGTCCTCGTCCGGCTCCTCCCCGAGCGAACGGCTGTAGGCCTCGAGCCAGAGCCGGAGCAGCCCGCGGTGCTCGGGCGCGGCGAGCCAGGCCCACAGGTCGTGCCCGACCCGGGCCAGGCCGGCGTCGTCGGGCAGTGCGTCGAGGACGCGCAGCTGGTCGGCGCGCGACCGCCCGAGCAGGGCGCGGACCAGGCCGTCCTTGCTGCCGAAGAGGTAGAGCAGCACGCGGGGGCTGGACCCGACGGCCTCGGCGAGCGGGCGCAGCGACATGCCCGCCCACCCGTGCTCGAGGACCCAGTCGTAGGTCGCATCGAGCAGCTCGCGCCGCCGCGCCGACCCGGTCCCGTCGGTTGCCGTGCTGGCCTCGTCGGTCGCCGTCACGGACCCCAGTGTGCTTCACTGAAACACTCGTTTCAGTCAGGAGGGTGTGAGCATGGGTGAGGTCACGGTCCGGGCGGCCGACCGTCCCGGCGACCTGGGCTGGGTGGTGATGGCGCACGGCGAGCTCTACGCCGCGGAGTACGGCTGGGCCGTGGAGCGCGTGACCGCGGGGATCGTGGCCGCCTTCGCGCCCGGGGCCGACGCCGCCTGGATCGCCGAGCTCGACGAGCACCGGGTGGGCTGTGTGTTCTGCGTGCGCGAGGACGCGACGACCGCACGGCTGCGGCTGCTCCTGCTCGACCCGGCCGCCCGGGGGCTCGGGCTGGGCCGCACCCTCGTGCGCCGCTGCGTCGAGCACGCGCGCGCCGCCGGCTTCTCCCGCCTCGTGCTGTGGACGAACGCGCCGCTCGCCGCCGCCCGGGGGATCTACCTGGCCGAGGGGTTCGTGCTCACGGCCGAGGAGCAGCACGACGAGTTCGGCGTGCCGCTCCTCGGCCAGGACTACGAGCTGGACCTCACGGCGTGAGCTGCAGCGGCACCTGACGCGGCGGGGCCGTCGACACCGGCACGTTCCCGTGGGCGGTCAGGTAGGAGGCGATGTCGTGGAACAGCGGCGCCGCCGAGTCGCCCCCGGGCGGCGCGTCGAGCATGAGCGCCACGACGTAGCGCGGGTGGTCGGCCGGGAACATGCCGGCGAAGGTGATCCAGTAGATCGACTTCGCGTAGCAGCCGCAGCCGGGGTCGACCTGCTGGGCGGTCCCGGTCTTGCCCGCCACCGGGTAGCCGTCCATGGCCGCCTTCGCCCCGGTGCCCTCGTTGGGGCTCTTCCCGGACTGGGTGACCGACTGCAGCATCTGGCGCATCGTCTGCGCGGTCTGCGGCGACATCGCGCGCACCGGCTCCGGCGCCGGGGCCGGGGTCCGCACCCCGTCCGGCCCGACGGTCGCGGAGACGACCCGCGGCGGGACGCGGACGCCGTCGTTGGCGATGGCCTGGTACATGCTCGCCATCTGCAGCGTCGTCATCGACAGCCCCTGGCCGATCGGCAGGTTGCCGAACGTCGAGCCCGACCACTTGTCGCGGGCCGGCACGGAGCCGCCGCTCTCGCCGGGCAGTTCGACGCCGGTCTTCGTCCCGATCCCGAGCTTGCCGAGCATGTCCGCGAACCGGTCCGGGCCGACGCGCTGCGCCGTCATCAGCGTCCCGACGTTCGAGGACTTGCCCAGGATGCCGTTCATCGTCATCGGCACCGGACCGTGCACCCAGGCGTCGTTGATCGTGCGGTCGGCGACCTTGATGCTGCCCGGCACGGTCAGGACGTCGTCGGGCCTGATGAGCCCCGCCTCCAGCGCCGCGGAGAACGTCACCGCCTTGTTCACCGAGCCGGGCTCGAACGGCGTCGTCACGGCCGGGTCGCCCGAGACCGGCGCGCCGCCCGGGCCGGCGTTGGCCAGCGAGAGGATCTGCCCGGTCTGCGAGTCCAGCACCACCGCGCTGCCGTCCTTCGCCCCGGTGCGCGCCACGTAGGCGGACAGCTTCTGCTGCACGGTGTACTGCAGGTCGGCGTCGAGGGTGAGGACGATGTCCGTGCCCGCCTGGGCGGGCTGCTCGGCGCGGGTGGACCCCGGGATCACGGCGTCGCTGCCCTCGGCGGTGTCGACGACCCGGAACCCGTCCCGACCGGCCAGCACCGAGTCCTCGGCGCTCTCCAGCCCGACGTTGCCGTTGATCCGGCCCTTGTCCATCGACCAGGACGCGCTGCCGACGACGGAGCCGCCGACGTCCCCGGCCGGGTACTGCCGCGACTCCCGGTCCTCCTGGGCGATCTCCGGGAACTGCTCACGGATGGTGCGCGCCGCCGTCGGGTCGACGAGCGGGGCGAGGACGACGTAGCTGCGGTCGCTCATCAGGGCCGCGTAGAAGGGTGCGGGGTCGGCGCGCAGGATCGCGCCCATCCCCTGGGCGATCGCGGCCTTGCGCTGCTCGGGGGTCAGGGCGCCGGGGGTGTTGCGGATCTCGGGGGTCGACCAGTCGGCGGTGATCCGGCGCGGGTTCGCGACGAGGGCCTTGGCCTCCACCGAGAACGCCAACGGGGTGCCGTCGCGGTCGAGGATCGCGCCGCGCTCGGCGGGCACGACGAGCCGCGTCATCCGCTGCTTCGCGGCGTCGGCGGCGAGGTCGCCCGCGCTGATGGCCTGGACCTCGACGAGCTTGCCTGCGGCGATCAGGAGCAGGACGACGAGCAGGAGTCGGCCGACGCGCAGGCGGCGGCGCGGGTCCGGCGGTCGCGGCGTGCGCGGTCGGCGCGGCGGGCCGCTGCGGGGCGGCGGCGCGGGCCGGCGCGGCGTCATGCGCTCGTCCCGGCCGCGTGGGGCGGGGAACCGGGACGGCGGCCGGGTCAGGGTCGCGGGCGGGCGGGCCATCAGCGGCCGCCGGCCGTGGTCGCGGTGGTTCCGGCACCGGCCGGGGCGGGTGCGGGCGAGCCGCCCGCGGAGGACTGGACGCCGGTCGCGGGGTCGGCGCCGAGGGCCTCGGGGTCGGCCTGCGAGCGGGCGTCCTGGGGCGTGGCGTCCTGCGGCGCGGCCGGGGCGGCGGCGGGCGCCGCCGGGGTGGGAGCGGGCGGCGCCGGAGCCGGCGGCGGGGCCGCGGCCCGTGCCTTCTGCGGCGTGCCGACGACCTGGCTGCTGCCGTCGGGACGGACAAGGATCACGGCGGGCGTCCCGGCGGGCACCATGCCGATCCGCTCGGCGGCGGCGGCGAGGGCGGGCGCGGCCTGCATCGCCGCGACGTCGCGGTGGAGGCGCTCGACCTCCTCGGAGCGGTCCCGCGTGGCCTGGCGGGCGTCGTCGAGCCGGTAGGAGTCGGCTGCGGCGGCGGTGGACAACCACAGCGTCGCCACCAGCCCCGAGGTCAGCAGCACCATGATGAGCAGCACGAAGGGCGCGGTGCCGCCCGCGGTCGCGGCGGCCGCGGCGGTGCTCGCACCCCGGGTGCGCTTCGTGCCCGGCGCCGGGGCGCGGCGCGAGGTGGCGCGCGCCCGGGCGCCCGCCTTCGTCGTCCCGGTGGTCGGACCGTCCGGTGTCGCGGTCCGCGGCGGGACCTTCGTCGCGGTCCCCGCGGCGCGACCCGTCGTCGCACGCTGGGTGAGGGTTGCCGAGCTCATGCCGCCTCCCGGACGCGTTCCGCGGCTCGCAGCCGCACCGAGGCCGCCCGGGGATTCGCGGCGACCTCGGCCTCGTCGGCCTTCTCCGCGCCGCGGGTGAGCAGCGCGAGTTCGGGGTGGTCCTCCTCGCGCAGCACCGGCATGTCCGGCGGCGCGGTGACCTGGGACCGCTGGGTGAGGACCCGCTTGACGATGCGGTCCTCCAGCGACTGGTAGCTCATGACGACGATGCGGCCGTGCAGTGCGAGCGCGTCGACCGCGGCCGGCACCGCGCCGGCGATGGCGTCGAGCTCGCCGTTGACCTCGATGCGCAGCGCCTGGAACGTGCGCTTCGCGGGGTGGCCGCCGGTCCGGCGGCTCGCTGCGGGGATGGCCTGCTCGAGGATGGCGACGAGCTCCGCGCTGGTCCGCAGCGGAGCCCGTCGCCGGGCACGGACGACGGCCTCGACGATGCGCCGGGCCGCACGTTCCTCCCCGTGGTCGCGGAGCACCCGGACGAGTTCGCCGGGCGCGTAGGTGTTGAGGACGTCCGCGGCGCTCGGACCCGTCGTCGGGTCCATACGCATGTCGAGCGGCGCCTCGCGGGAGTAGGAGAAGCCGCGCTCGTCCTCGTCGAGCTGCAGCGAGGAGACGCCGAGGTCGAACAGCACCCCGTGGACCGGGCCGAGGTCGAGGCGCTCCAGCACCTCGGTGATCTCGTCGAAGACGGCGTGCACGAGGTGGATGCGTCCGGCGTGCGGGGCGAGCCGCTCGCGGGCGAGCCGCAGGGCCTCGGGGTCGCGGTCGAGCCCGACGAGCGTGAGGCCCGGGTGGCGGGCCAGCAGCGCCTCGGCGTGTCCGCCGAGCCCCAGGGTCCCGTCGACGACCACCGCGTCCGGACGGTCGAGCGCCGGCTCGAGGAGCTCGAGGCACCGCTCGAGCAGCACGGGGACATGACGCTCACCGGTGGTGCGCATGTGGGTGAACAGCGGGGCGTCGTCGCCCGAGGGCCCGGTCGGGTCCATCCTCCGCCTCCACCGTGTCCGCTCGGGCGCTCGTCTGGTGCGTGCGGACCGGCGGGGACGCCGGCCCGCGCCCGGTCGGGGCACGGATGCCGTCACGTCCCGGCCCGCAGGGCGGGCGGACCTGGCACCGGGGAAGGTGTGCCAGGGCCGTCACCCTGCGGGTCGGGGCCTCACGGCACCCGGACCCCCGCGCCTGGGCGGGTCTAACGGTGGGATCAGAAGACCCCGGGGAGAACCTCCTGCTGGGCCTGCGCGTAGCTGTCCTCGTGCTCGTCCTGGTAGGCCTGCCACCGGGTCGAGTCCCAGATCTCGAGGCGGCTGACCGCCCCGATGACGGTGCACTCCCGGTCGAGCCCGGCGAACCGCCGCAGCTCGGCGTTGATCGGGATGCGCCCCTGCGAGTCCGGCCGCTGCTCGTCGGTGCCGGCGAACAGGTAGCGCTGGTACGCGCGCACCCGCTCGTCGGTGAACGGCGCCTCGGCGACCTTCCGGGCCATCTGCTCGAACTCGTCGCGGGGGAACACGTACAGGCAGTGGTCCTGCCCCTTCGTGATCATCAGCCCCCCTGCGAGCTCGTCCCGGAACTTGGCGGGCAGGGTCAACCTGCCCTTGTCGTCCAACCGCGGGGTGTGGGTGCCGAGGAACACGGCCCCACCTCCCCGATGAGGCCCCTACCGCCCCACTGCGCACCACAATACCCCACCACGCTCCACCTTCAACCTCGCCGGGGCGGCGTGTACGCCCCGATCGGTGGAGTTCGCCCAGGTCAGTGCCGGTGGGGAGAGGTGGGGGACGCGGGGAGCCGACCCGCCGACGATCCCTGATCCACCTGGTCGGAGCAGGCAATGACACGCGTTCAGCCGTGTCGGGGCGCCGTTCCGGGGCGGCTCGGGTCCGCGCGGGGGCGTGGTGGGGCGCCGTGGGGTGGCCGGTGGGGCGAGGTGGGGTGGCCGGTGGGGCGAGGTGGGGTGGCCGGTGGGGCGAGGTGGGGTGGCCGGTGGGGCGAGGTGGGGCGCTCCGCCGCGAGAGTCACACCAGACAGCTCCCGGCGGCCCCAGACCTGCCCTATGTCCCACTCGCGACGAGCCGTGGGGCGGAGTGGGGCGGCCCGTGGGGCGGAGTGGGTCGGCCCGTGGGGCGGAGTGGGTCGGCCCGTGGGGCGAGATGGGGCGGCCCGTGGGGCGAGATGGGGCGGCCCGTGGGGCGAGGTGGGTCGGCCCGTGGGGCGAGGCGGGGCGCCCCGCCGCGAGAGTCACACTATGCAGCTCCCGGCGGCCCTGGAGCTGCCCTATGTCCCACTCGCGACGAGCCGTGGGGCGGAGTGGGGCGGACCGGTGGGCGAGGCAGCGCACCCCGCACACGCGAACGCGCCGCCGACCCGGGTGGGTCGACGGCGCGTCGGGATCGGGTGGAGCGCTATTCCTGCTCGAACCGCTTGCGGAAGCGCTCCTCCATCTTCGTGGTGAAGCGGCTCTTGTCCTTCTCGCCGGCCGGGGCGGCCTTGCCGTCTCCCTCACCGGCGGCCGCCTCACCCTTCTTCCCACCGGTCGCCGTGATCGCGAGGACCGCGCCGGCGAACATCATGAGGAAGCCGATCACACTCACGACCGGGAACCCGCCCGGCGAGAGCGCCTGGATGAACACGAGGCCCATCACCAGGGCGACGACTCCGACGACGAAGAGCACCACGCCTTGGATCCGCCGGCGCCGCGACGGCCGACGGAGGCGGCCTCCGCGGACGGTCGACGCGAACTTCGGATCCTCGGCATAGAGAGCGCGCTCGATCTGGTCGAGCAGGCGCTGCTCGTGCTCGGAGAGCGGCATGATTCTCCTCCGGCACCGGAACGAGAGCGTGGATCGGCCCCGGGGGAAGGGACGATCGGCACATCGACGTGATGGCTGTCCCTCATCGTACGAGCCCTCCGGCAGTCCGACTACCCGGACCGGGGTTCTGCGCCGACGATCATGCTTTCGGCCGGTGAGACGCTGCCCACGGAGCACTCCACGCGATCATCCGACCGCATCCGGTGATCTCCGCCCGCAGATCCACCACCGGGATCACACGGACCTCACGAGGTCGGCCGGTCGGCCCCCCGCCGGGCGAGCACGTGGACGCGCGAGGCCAGGTCGCGCAGGGGCGGGGTCGTCGACGCGAGCTCCTCGAGCGCGGCCAGGTCGGCCGGCGCCCCGGCGTCCGGCGCGTGCTCGGGGACGAGGTCGGCCAGGACGCGGTGGCCCTGGACGCGCTCGAGGGTGAGCGCCGGCTCCTGCTCGACGAGGGCGGTCACCTCGGCGGTGTCCATCCGCCGCAGGAGCTGGTCGGCGGCGCCCCACCGACCGGCCGGGTCGGCCAGCATGCGCCGCGCCTCCCCCACGCGCCCGCTCACCACCCGCGCCAGCACCGCGGCGTACCGATTGGCGACGAGCAGCGAGACGAGACCGCCGGGGGCCGTCGCGCCCGCCAGCGAGCGCACCGCCGACGACGGGTCGTCGACGTACTCGAGCAGCCCGTGCCCGAGCACCAGGTCGGCGTGCACCCCGTCGGTCACCTCGGCGAGCGCGTCCACGTCGGCCTGCAGGGCGCGGACCCGCTCCCCCACACCCGCGTCCCGGGCCCGGCTGCGCAGCACCGCCAGCGCGTTCGCGCTCGAGTCGACGACGGTGACGTCACACCCCTGCGCGGCGAGTGGCACCGCCCAGGCACCACTCCCACCGCCGACGTCGAGGACGCGTACGGGCCCCGCGGCGGAGCCTCGGCGGAGGCGGGCGGCCTCCAGTTCGGCGCGCAGGCTGTCGGCCACGACGTCGACGGCCGGAGGCACGGGCGAGCGGGCCGGGCGAGCGGTCACGGCCACACCGTAGTGCTCACCCATCGGGGATCCCCGCGCGAGCCGGTACGTTGCCCTCGTGTACGTGACCGGTGTGCTCAGCCTCAAGGGCGGGGTCGGCAAGACCACCGTCACCCTCGGGCTGGCGGGAGCGGCCGCGAAGCAGGGACTGCGCACGCTCGTCGTCGATCTCGACCCGCAGGGCAACGCGACCACGGCCCTGGAACCCGGCGAGAGCGAGACCACCGTCGCGGACGCCCTCGAACACCCCTCCCCGGCCGTGCTGGCGTCGTCGATCGCCCCGAGCTCCTGGGACGAGTCGATCGACGTCCTGGTGGGTTCGGAGGACATCGAGCGGCACAACCACCCCGACCCGGGGTCCCAGCGGCTCGGCCGGTTGTCGCGCCTGCTCGCCGCGCTCCCGCGCAGCAGCGTCGTCGACGCGGACGAGACGGCACCGCCCCGGCTGGGCTCCACCGCGGGCGCGTCCCTGCCGCACTACGAGTTGGTGCTGATCGACTGCCCGCCCTCGCTCGGGCAGCTCACCCGCTCCGCGCTCGTCGCCGTCGACCGCGCCGTGCTCGTCACCGAGCCGACCATCTTCGCCGTGTCGGGGGTCCAGCGTGCCTTCGAGGCCGTCCAGGCCGAGCGCGCCCACAACCCGCGCCTGCAGCCGCTCGGCGTCCTGATCAACAAGTACCGCACCCGGTCGGCCGAGCACGAGTTCCGGGTGAACGAGCTCCGCGAACTCTTCGGACCGCTCGTGCTCTCCGGCGTGCTGCCCGACCGCACGGCGGTGCAGCAGGCGCAGGGTGCCGGCGTGCCGATCCAGCGGTGGGACACCCCGGGCGCCCGGGAGATCTCCCAGCAGTTCGACGTGCTGCTCGGCCGGATCGTGCGCGCGGGCCACAGCGCGCGGGAGCGCCGCGGCCGCAAGACCGGCTGAGCCCGCGGATCAGGGCGTCCGCAGCCCGGCCACCGTCCGCGTGACGAGCGCGAGGAAGAGGTCGGCCTGGCGCACCATGTCGTCGGCGTCGCGCTGACCGACCAGGCGCGTCGCCCCCGCCTCGACGGCCGACCGGGTCGAGGAGTGGGCCGCGAAGAACGCCGCCCACTCGCCGTACTCGGGCGCGACCGACCCCAGGAGCGTCCACGCGTCGGTGGGCCGGGAGGACCGCCGCGCGACCGCGCGGACCGCGAGGACGGCCGCCGCCGAACGCAGCGCGGACAGGTGCGCGAGACGGAACCGCTCGGCCGGGGTGGAGGCGCCCTGGGCCTCCCGGAGCCCCTCGCGGGCGGCGCCGAGCAGGGTGACCACCGACCGCGACGGCGGCGGGGCAGGAGGACGGGGTGCCGCCGAGGACCGGCGACGGGTCTCGCCCCGGTGCCCGGCCACGGGCGCGCGCCCGGCCGGTCGCGGACGACCACCGGCGCGCGGGGCCGGGGCCGAGGTGGCGCCGGTGTCGAACAGGTCGCCGGTGGTGCAGGTGGTGGGGGTGCTCACGGGGACTCCTCGTGGGTCGGGCGGATCGGATCGGTCAGGTCAGCCAGCGGAGGTCCCAGACCCCCGGGCCGGAGCGCATGCGCAGGACGAACTCGGCGGCGGGCAGATGGGGCTCGTCGGACCGCCGGGCGAGCACCCGCCAGCACCGGCAGCGGTCTCCCCCGATGGGCATCGCCGAGCGGAACGGCCACCGCGACTCCTCGATCCACCGCTCCTGGACCTCGGTGACCAGGTAGTGGCTGTCCCTGCGGTTGGGCCGACGGTGGAACTCGACGGGGTCCCCGTCGACGCACCGGACCTGGACCGGCGAGGGGTTGCGAACCATGCGTCCTCCACGGCGGCGCGCTCCTCCCCGCCCCGCGTCGTGCGGGAGCGGGCTGTGCCTGCCACCGTGGGGAAGCCGGCGGCCGGCCCGGCCGACGGAACGCTTCCCCACGCCCCGCCGACCCGGTCGATCGAACACGTGTTCGATATCCACGAGTGAACCCTGCAGCGGCCCGGACGTCAAGTCGTCCGGGAGTGGGCGTGATCCGCGCCGCCCGGCGTGATGAGATGGCCCGATGGACCGGGAGGCGACGGCGTCGGCGATCCCCGCCCGCAGGTCGCGGGCCGCCCGATGACGGCCGCGCCGGAGGACCCGCACCTGGTCGACCTCGACCCGGCCGACCTCGGTCGCCGGCTCGACGAGGCCCTCGAGCTCTACGTCCGGGCCATGGGCTACCCCGCGGGCACCGCACGCCAGCGGGCCCCGATGTGGCTCGAGCACTCCCGGCGGGTCGGGTGGCGCGCGGTCGCCGCCGTGGACGACGACGACACCCTGCGCGGGATCGCCTACGGCTACCCGGGCGCTCCCGGACAGTGGTGGTACGAGGAGGTCCGGCGCGGCCTGCGGCGGGCGAACCGGCCGGCGCGCTCGATGGGCGGCGCCCTGTTCGGCAGCGGGCTCGGCCGCCTGCTCGGGGACGGCGGGTCGCAGGCGGACCCGCCCGACCTCGACCCGTGGCCCCTCGACGACGACCCGGACCGCTACCTCGCCGACTACTTCGAGCTCACCGAGCTCCACGTGCGCACCGACGTGCAGGGTCGCGGCCTCGGGGAGGCACTGCTGCGGCGTCTGCTCGACCGGGCCGACGCGGGCCACGTGCTGCTCTCGACGCCCGAGGCGCCCGTCCCCACCCGCGCCTGGCTGCTCTACCGCCGGTGCGGCTTCCGCGACCTGCTGCGCCACCACCGCTTCTCCAGCGACCCGCGCCCGTTCGCGGTGCTCGGGCGCCCGCTCCCGCTCGAACCCCTCCGGACCTGAGCGCGTCGGGCCGCGTCGCCCCGAGGGTGTCGGACCCGCCTGGCACGATGTCGACGTGCCCACCCGCCGTCGTCGACGCTCCCTGGTCCTGCTGGCCGCCGTCCTGGCGCTGGTGGGCCTGCTCGGCACGGGCTGTGTCCGGGTACGCGCCGGGCTCGCGGTGTCCCCGCAGGACACGGTGTCGGGCACGATCGACATCGGGACGCCGGCCGGCTCGCCCGCCGGCAACGGCCCGCCGCTGCAGGTGCCCTCCGACCTGTCCGGCGACGTGACCGTGACCCGCTACGAGCAGGACGGCTACATCGGCTCGCGGGTCGAGTTCGAGGACCTCTCGTTCGACGACGTGTCCCGGCTGCTCCCCCAGATCAGCCCCACCACCTCGTCGGCGATCCGGCTGCAGCTGCGGCGGGCGGGCGACCGGGTGCTGCTGTCGGGTCAGGTCGACCTGACGCGCGTGTCCCCGGAGAGCGCCGACGTCCAACTCAAGATCGCGTTCCCGGGGACGGTGCGCCAGACCGACGGCACCGTCTCGCAGGGCGTCGTGAGCTGGACCTTCACGCCCGGCGAGGTCGGCGAGGTCAACGCCGTCGCGGAGTACCCCGACCCCGACGCCCCGTCGTGGGTGAGCTGGGCGCTGCTGCTGACGGCGGTGGTCCTCGTCGCGGCCGGCGTCGTGTTCGCCCTGGCCGCCGCGACCCGCCCGCGGGTCGACCGGCGCGCACGCCGCTGACACCCGGGCGAAGGGCCCGCCGACGCCGGACGGCGCGACCCACCGGGTCGCGCCGCACGGCCGGACCACTCGGACCACTCAGGCGGTCGGGGCCGCCGCCAGGCCGAGCCGCTGCACCACGTCGACCACCGCCGGGTGGCGGTTCATGCTGATGTAGTGGATGTTGCCGACGCCCTCGTCGAACATCCGCTGCGAGAGCTCGACGCACAGGTCGATCCCCGCCTCGCGGAAACCGGCGGCGTCGTCCACCAGCGGCTCCAGCCGCTCGGTCATCGCGCCCGGCAGCGCGGCCCCCGAGAAGTCGGCGCCCCGCTCCATCGCCTTCGGCGTCGTGATGGGCATGAGCCCCGGCATGATCGGGATCTCGCAGCCGGCCGCGGCGATCCGGTCCCGCATCCGCAGGAACTGGTCGGCGTCGTAGAACATCTGCGTGATCGCGAACTCCGCGCCCGCCTTGACCTTCTGCACGAAGAACCGCGTGTCGGTGTCCTCGTCCGCCGAGCGCGGGTGCAGGTAGGGGAACGCCGCCACGCCGACGCAGAAGGTACCGAGGCGCCGGACCATGTGGACCAGTTCCTCGGTGTAGGAGAAGCCGGCGGGGTGCGGCACCCACTCGGCGTCCTTGTCGTTCGGGGGGTCGCCCCGGATCGCGAGGACGTTGGAGATGCCCGCCTCGGCGTAGGAGCCGATGACGTGGCGCAGGTCGTCCATCGAGGCGTCCACCGCGGTGAGGTGGGCCATCGCGGTGAGCGTGGTGTCGGTGGCGATGCGTCCGGTGGTGCGCACGGTGCGGTCGCGGCTCGACCCCCCGGCGCCGTAGGTCACCGAGACGAACGCCGGGTCCAGCGGCTCGATCGAACGCACCGTGTTCCAGAGCGTGCGTTCCGCCTCGTCGGTCTTCGGGGGGAAGAACTCCACCGAGAAGGTCGGCGTCCCGCGCTGGATCCGCTCCATGACAGTGGCCATCCGGTGACCATACGTGGCCGGGCGTCGCGAGTGGGGCTTTCGTGTGACGGTCGACGCGAGGGCTTGCGCCCGGCCAGCCGCCCGGGCGTGGGTTCCCTACGCTGGCGATCGCCGGAGGCGGGAGGAGATCGGATGACCTTGGGCCGGACGCTGTCGGCGCAGGACACGGGCCCTGC
Source organism: Actinomycetospora sp. CA-084318 (assembly GCF_050955885.1). Taxonomy (NCBI): domain Bacteria; kingdom Bacillati; phylum Actinomycetota; class Actinomycetes; order Pseudonocardiales; family Pseudonocardiaceae; genus Actinomycetospora; species Actinomycetospora sp. CA-084318. Next base: position 3,259,431 of record NZ_CP192098.1, on the reverse strand, counting down.
CGGGGCGCTCGACGGGATCGCCGCGATCGAGGCGGACCTGCCCGCGGCGGTGACCGCGGAGCTCGGCCGCTACCTCGAGAACCGCCGCGAGACGTGCGCGGACCTCGCGCCCGAGTTCGTCGACGCGGTCGACGACCTCGCGACGATGGCCCTCGGTGGCGGCAAGCGGCTGCGTCCCACCTTCGCCTGGTGGGGCTGGCGCGGCGCGGGCGGGACGGCCGACTCGTCGCCGTCGCCCGAGCTGGTGCTGCGGACCGTGTCGGCGCTCGAGCTCGTCCAGGTCTGCGCCCTCGTGCACGACGACCTCATCGACGACTCCGACCTCCGCCGCGGGATCCCGACGGTGCACGCCCGCTGGACCGCCCGGCACGCGGAGCGCGACTGGATCGGTTCCTCCGAGCGGCTCGGCGCCGCGGTCGCGATCCTCGTCGGCGACCTCGCGCTCGCCTGGTCCGACGACATGCTCCGGGCCGCCGGGCTCGACGCGGCCACCCTCGCGCGGGTCGCCGCGGTGTGGGACGCGATGCGGACCGAGATGCTGACCGGTCAGTTCCTCGACGTCGTCGGGCACGCGACCGACCAGGCCACGCCCGAGGGCGTGCTGCGGATCAGCCGGTACAAGACCGCCGCCTACACGATCGAGCGGCCGCTGCACCTCGGCGCCGCGCTGGCGGGCGCGGACGACGACCTCGTCGCCGCCTACCGCCGCTTCGGCACCGACCTCGGCATCGCCTTCCAGCTGCGCGACGACCTGCTGGGCGTCTTCGGGGACCCGGCGGTCACCGGGAAGCCCGCGGGTGACGACCTGCGCGAGGGCAAGCGCACCCTGCTGGTCGCGCTCGCCCGCCGGCATCCCGACCAGGACGCCGCGGCGCCCGTCGAGCACGCGCTCGGGCGCGACGACCTGACCCCCGCCGACGTCGACGCGGCGCGCACCGCGCTGCAGGAGCTCGGCGTCGTCGACGAGGTGGAGGACCGCATCACCACGCTCACCGCGTCCGCCCTGGACGCCCTGACCACCGCCGACATCGACCCCGAGGCCCGCGAGCGCCTCGTCGGGCTCGCGGCCAAGGCCACCCGGAGGGCGTTCTGATGACCGGCGGCAACCACGTCGTCGTCGTGGGCGCGGGTCTCGCCGGGCTCACCGCGGCGCTGCACCTGCGCGGCGCCGGCCGCGAGGTCACGGTCGTCGAGCGCGAGGCGTTCCCCGGCGGCCGGGCCGGCCGGCTGGACCTCCCCGACGGCGGGGGCGGGCACTTCCGGCTCGACACCGGACCGACCGTCCTGACGATGCCCGACCTGCTCGAGGAACCGCTGCGCGCCGTCGGGGAGAAGCTGGGCGACCGCCTCGAGCTCGAGCGCCTCGACCCCGCGTACCACACGACCTTCGCCGACGGGTCGTCGATCGACGTCCACACCGACGGCGACGCGATGGAGCAGGAGATCCGCGAGAAGGTCTCCGCCCGCGACGCCGCGGGCTACCGGAAGCTGCGCTCCTGGCTCACCGAGCTCTACGGCATCCAGATGGCGACGTTCATCGACGCCAACTTCGACTCCCCGCTCGACGTGGTCTCCCGCGACCTCGTCCGGCTCGGCCTGCTCGGCGGCTTCGGCCGGCTCGGGCCGCGCGTCGGGAGGTTCATCCACGACGAACGCCTGCGCCGCATCTTCTCCTTCCAGGCGCTGTACGCGGGCGTGCCGCCGGCCCGGGCGCTGGCGGCCTACGCCGTGATCGCCTACATGGACACGATCGCCGGGGTGTACTTCCCGAAGGGCGGCGTCCGGGCGCTCCCCCAGGCCTACGCGGACGCGGCCGCGGCCGCCGGGGTGGAGTTCCGCTACGGCGCCGAGGTCACGGCGCTCGAGCGCCACGGCGGCCGGGTCACGGCCGTCGAGACCACCGGCGGGACGATCGCCGCCGACGCCGTCGTCCTGACCCCCGACCTCCCCGCGGTGCACGAGCTCGTCGGGCGCCGTCCGCGCCGGGCGGTGCCGCTGCGCTGGTCGCCGTCGGCGTTCGTGGTGCACCTCGGGCTCGACCGCCCGCAGCCCGACCTCGGTCACCACACGATCTCCTTCGGGGACGCCTGGGCGTCGACCTTCGACGAGATCATCACGCGCGGGGAGCTCATGCGCGACCCGTCGTTGCTGGTCACGCGGCCGACCGCCACCGACCCGTCGCTCGCCCCGGCGGGCGGCGACTACGTCTCGGTGCTCGCCCCGTGCCCGAACCTCGCGAGTGCCCCCGGCCTCGACTGGGACCGGCTCGCCCCGCACTACCGCGACGAGATCCTCGGGGTCCTGGCCGCGCGCGGGATCGACCTCGGCGACCACGTGGTCGCCGAGCACCGCATCTCCCCCACCGACTGGGCCCGGATGGGCATGGCGGCCGGGACACCGTTCTCGGCGGCGCACACGTTCGCCCAGACCGGCCCGTTCCGGTCGAGCAACCGGATCCGGGGGCTGGAGAACGCCTTCCTCGCGGGCTGTGGCACGACCCCGGGCGTCGGCGTCCCGACCGTCGTCGTCTCCGGGAAGCTGGCCGCGGCCAGGATCGCCGGGACACGACCATGACGACGGGGGTGGCCGCTCCCGCCGTCCCGCCGCGCGGGGCGGCGGCGGAGCTCGACGCGGCCGGCATCACGACGCCGGCCCTGCGCGGCGCCTACGCCCGGTGCCGCGCCCTGAACGCCGAGCACGGCCGCACGTACTTCCTCGCGACCCGCCTGCTCACCCCGGCGCAGCGGCCGGCGATCCACGCGCTCTACGGGTTCGCGCGGATGGCCGACGACGTGGTGGACGCCCCGGGCGCGGCGACGGTCGCCGAGGTCGTCGCGCGGATCGAGGAGATCCGCGCGCGGATGCGGGTGGCGCTGTCGGGGACGCGCGACGTCCTCACCGAGGAGCCCGTCGTCGCCGCGCTGGCCCACACCGTCGACCGCTACGGCATCGACCACCGGTACCTCGAGGACTTCATGGACTCGATGGCGATGGACCTGACGGTCACCGACTACGCGACGTTCGACGACCTCGCGGTGTACGTGCACGGCTCGGCCGCCGTCATCGGGCTGCAGGTGCTCCCCGTGCTCGGCACCGTCGTGCCGCGGGAGGAGGCCGAGCCCGCGGCGGCGGCCCTGGGCGTCGCCTTCCAGGTCACCAACTTCCTGCGCGACGTCGGCGAGGACCTCGACCGCGGCCGGATCTACCTGCCCGCCGACGAGCTGGCCGCCTTCGGGGTCGACCGCGAGCTCCTGCAGTGGTGCCGGGAGCGGGGGTACACCGACCCGCGGGTGCGCCGGGCGATCGCGCACCTCGTGGCCCGGACGCGGGCGGTCTACCGACGGGCCGACGCCGGGATCGCGCTGCTCGACCCGGTCTCGCGCCCGTGCGTGCGCACCGCCTCGACGCTGTACGGCGGCATCCTCGACGAGATCGTGGCCGCGGACTACGACGTCCTCGCCCACCGCGTCGTCGTCAGCAACGCCCGCCGGGCCGCCGTGGCCGGTCCCGGCCTGCTGCGGGCGGTCGCGGCCCGCCATCGCCCGGGGCGACGAGGCCGTACCCGATGAGTCGACGGGTGCCGCCCGCCCGGGGTGCGCCCGTGACGCCCGACGAGCTCGTCCTCGCGTTCGACGCGGACTGTCACCGGTGCCGGACCGTCGCCGCGGAGGTCCGGCGGCGCGTCCCCGAGCTCGAGGTGCTGCCCCTGCGCGACTACCGCGTGCAGGAGTGGCGCACCGAGGCCTACGGCGCGGACCCGCCGCACGCCCCGACGCTGCTCGCCGTGACGGTCACCGCGGACGGCCGGGACCGGGTGCGGGCCTGGCACGGACCCGGCGTCGTGACCGGGCTGCTGCGGACCCTGGGGCCGAGGCGCGCCGCGGCCCTCGCGCCCGTCGTCGTCCCGATGCTCAGAAGGCCATCGCCTGGGCGCGCCGCTTGACCTCCCCGCCGCGGTCCGAGCGCAGCGCCTCGATCGGCGCGCCGGGCAGCGTCGGGTCCTCCTGGAAGAGCCAGCGGAGGATCTCGGCGTCGGTATAGCCCCCGTCGCGCAGCAGCGTGATCAGCCCGGCGAGGCCCTTGACCACGCCGGTGTCGACGAGGAAGGCGGCCGGGACGATCCACTGGTCGCCCTCGCGGACGCCCAGGAGCTGGCCCTGTTTGATCATCTGGCCGACCCGGGTGCGGGGCACGCCGAGGCGCTCGCCGGCCTGGGCGAGGGTGAGGGCGTCGATCTCGCGGCCGACGAGAGCGGTCAGTGCGGCGGTCATCGGTGCAGACTGTGCCAGAGCGGGGGCGCGCACAACATCAGCCGCACGGGAGACACGGCGCCGCGCGTCGTCCCCGCCGCGCCGGGCCGGGCGCGCCTACCATCCGGCCATGCCGCGCGACACCGCACCGGGGACCGCCCGCACGGTGCTCGACGGGCGCTACCGCGTCGGTGAGGTGATCGCCCGCGGCGGGATGTCGACCGTGCACCGCGGCACCGACCTGCGGCTCGACCGCCCGGTGGCCGTCAAGATCATGGACCCGTCGCTGGCACTGGACCCGGTGTTCGTCCGGCGCTTCGAGCGCGAGGCCCGGGCGGCGGCGCGCCTGTCCCACCCCGGCATCGTCGCCGTGCACGACCAGGGCCGCCACGCCGACGGCACGATCTTCCTCGTCCTGGAGCTGGTCGAGGGCGGCACCCTGCGCGACGTCCTGCGCGAGCAGGTCCGCCTCGCCCCCGCGACCGCGCTGACGGTGGTGGAGCAGGTGCTCGCGGCGCTGTCGGTGGCGCACCGGGCCGGCATGGTGCACCGCGACGTCAAGCCCGAGAACGTGCTCGTCGCGGCCTCCGGGCAGCTCAAGGTCGCCGACTTCGGACTGGTCGCCGCCGCCTGGGACGGCGCCGCCGACGGGTCGCTCGACACCGGCGGCTCGACCTCCGACGACCTCATCCTCGGGACCGCCGCGTACCTCCCCCCGGAACAGGTCCAGCACGGACGCACCGACGAACGCAGCGACGTCTACCAGGCGGGTGTCGTGCTGTTCGAGCTGCTCACCGGCGTCCCGCCGCACGGCGGGGACACCGCCCTCGCCGTCGCGTACCGGCACGTCAACGTCGACGTGCCGGCGCCCTCCACCCGGGCCCCGGGCATCCCGCGGGCCCTCGACCGGCTCGTCGTCGCGGCCACCCGCCGCGATCCCGACGACCGCCTCGCCGGCGCGGCGGCCTTCCTCGAGGCCGCCCGCCGCGCCCGGCAGGAGGAGTCGCTGCCGTTCTCGCCGGTGGCCGCCCCGCAGCGTCGGCGCACCGCCGCCGCACCTCCCCCGCACACCGGCACCCGGGTGTTCACCGGCCCCACGCCCCGCCCGCCGGCCGACGATCCGCCCCCGACGGCCCGGGAACCCGAGCCGGCGGAGGAGCCGGACCCGCCGTCGAGAAGTGACCGCAACGCCGACGTCGTCGACCGCGTGGAGCGGCACGCCCGCCGGCGCGACCGCATCCGCTCGCGGCGGATCTTCGTCGTGTGGGTGCTCGCGGTGATCGCCGCGAGCGTCGCCTCGGGCGTCGTCGGGTGGGGCCTGGGCAGCCCCTAGTTGCGCAGCATCTCCGCGATCAGGAACGCCAGCTCCAGCGACTGCTGGGTGTTCAGCCGCGGGTCGCAGGCGGTCTCGTAGCGCCCGGCGAGGTCGGTGTCGGAGATCTCCTGCGCGCCGCCGAGGCACTCGGTGACGTCCTCGCCGGTGAGCTCGACGTGGATGCCGCCGGGGTGGGTGCCGAGCCGGTGGTGGACCTCGAAGAAGCCCTGGACCTCGTCGACCACCTGGTCGAAGTGGCGGGTCTTGAAGCCGGTGGTGGCCTCGTAGGTGTTGCCGTGCATCGGGTCGCACTGCCAGATGACCTGGTGGCCCGAGGCGGTGACCTTCTCGACGATGCCCGGGAGCACGTCGCGCACCTTGCCCGCGCCCATGCGGCTGATCAGGGTGAGCCGGCCGGCCTCGTGGTTCGGGTCGAGCCGCTCGACGTACTCCACGGCCTGCTCCGGCGTGGTGCCCGGCCCGATCTTCAGGCCGATCGGGTTCGCGAGCAGCTCGGCGAAGGCGATGTGGGCGCCGTCGAGGGCCCGCGTGCGCTCCCCGATCCACAGGAAGTGCGCACCGAGGGAGAACAGGCGGGGGTCGTCCTTGCGGGCCGAGTCCAGGCGCAGCAGGGCGCGCTCGTAGTCCAGGACGAGGGCCTCGTGGCTGGCGTAGATCTCGGTGGAGTGCAGCGAGTGGTCGGTGACGCCGCACGCGGACATGAACCGCAGCGCGCGGTCGATCTCGGCGGCGACGGCCTCGTAGCGCTCGCCCGCCGCGGAGTTGGCGACGAACTCACGGTTCCAGTCGTGCACCTCGTGCAGGTCGGCCATGCCGCCGCTGGTCAGCGCGCGGGTCAGGTTCATCGCGGCCGAGGCGTTCGCGTAGGCGCGGATCATCCGGCCCGGGTCGGGCACCCGCAGCTCGGCGTTGGCGGCCAGCGAGTTGACCATGTCGCCGCGGTAGGACGGCAGGCCGAAGGCGTCGATCTCCGACGACCGCGGCTTGGCGTACTGCCCGGCGATCCGCCCGATCTTGACGACGGGGGTGGAGGCGCCGTAGGTCAGCACGACCGCCATCTGCAGCAGCGTGCGGATGTTGCCGCGCAGGTGGGGCTCGGTGTTGTCCGCGAACGTCTCGGCGCAGTCCCCGCCCTGCAGCAGGAACGCCTCGCCGCGGGCGACCGCCGCGAGCTGGCCGCGCAGGCGGTCGATCTCGGCGGGCACGGTGATCGGCGGGACGTGCTCGAGGACCGTCCGCGCGTCGCTCACCGCCGCCGCGTCCGGCCACGCGGGCTGCTGCGCCGCGGGCTTCGAGAGGGCGGCGTCCAGCCGCTCCCGCATCTCGGCGGGCAGGGGCGGCAGGCCGGGCAGGGCATCCACGGGCAGGTCGACGGACCACACGAGGCATCAGCCTACTGTCACGCCACGCGGTGCTGGATCGGTTCCCCTCGGAGGAAGCGGCCGACGTTCGTCACGAACTCCCGCGCCATCCCCGCGTAGGACTGCTCGGTGATGCCGCCGACGTGCGGCGTGACCAGCACGTTGTGCTCCAGCAGCTCGTCGTGCGGGTCGATCGGCTCCACCCACGTGACGTCCAGGCCCGCTCCGGCGAGCCGGCCTCCGGCCAGGGCGGCCAGCAGCGCGTCCCGGTCGACGACGGGTCCGCGCGCCACGTTGACCACGTGGCCGCCGGGGTTCAGCGCCGCCAGCGCGGCGTCGGACACGATGCCGCGGGTCGCCTCGGTCAGCGGGCAGGCCACCACGAGGTCGTCGCACCCGGCGAGGGCCCGGGCGAGGTCGCCACGGCGGTACTCGTCGACGACCGCGGCGGCCGCCGGGTAGTCCGCCGCCGCGCGGCGCCCGATCCCGACGACGCGCACGCCGAAGGCGCGGAGCCGCACGGCGACCTCGACGCCGATGTCGCCCGTGCCGAGCACGGCCACGGTGCGCCCGCGCAGCATCACGCCCATCGGCGAGCCGACCGCCTTCTCCGCCACCCCGGCCCGCGCCTCCTCGTAGCGGCGCAGCAGCGCCAGCAGCAGGAGCAGCGCGATCTCGGCGACGGCCGTGGCGTTGCCGGACCCGCCGCCGGGCACGTTCGCCACCGGCACACCCCGGGCGCGGGCGGCCTCCAGGTCGACCCCGGAGACGCCCACGCCGAACTGCTGCACCAGGCGCGCCCCGCACGCGTCGATCAGCGGGCCGTCGATCGTGCTGCCCAGCGGGGCGAGCACGTCGGCCGCGACGGGTGCCGCGTGCGGCACGTCGACCAGCTCCGCTCCGTCGAGCTCCGGGATCGCGAGATCCGCCAGGGCCTCGGTGAGACACCGGCGGACCTCCGGGAAGCCGCCGCCGACGAGTCCGATGCGCACGGTGCCTCCGGCCTGTGAGTGGTTCTGACGGTGATGACCGTGAAAAGTACTCACGGGCCTCCGGCACCTAGACGGGCTCGGCCACGAACACCGGGATCTCGCGGTCGGTCGCCTCCTGGTAGTCGGCGTACGACGGGTACGCCGCGACGGCCCGCTCCCACCACTGCGCGCGCTCCTCACCGGTGACGATCCGCGCGCGGTAGGTCTTCGTCTCGCGCCCGTCCTGGATCGGGAACTCCGGGTTCGCGACGATGTTGTGGTACCAGGTCGGGTGCTCGTCCGCGCCGCCCTTCGAGGCGACGATCGCGTAGTCGCCGTCGTGCTCGACCCGCATGACCGGGGTGTGCCGCAGCTTGCCGGTCTTCGCCCCGCGCAGCGTCATCAGGATGATCGGCGATCCCAGGACCGTGATCCCCTCCGTGGTCCCGGTGCGCTGGATCTGCTCGATCTGCTCACGCACCCAGTCGGTCGGGTTGGTCTCCACCTGCTCGCTCATGTGCGGGGGAACCCGGGGCCGCGGACGATCATTCCGAGGTGCCTGCGGCCTGTGAGTACTTTTCCGTGCTGGAGCACGGAAAAGTACTCACGGGCCGAAGGCACCCTCGCCCATCCGGGCGCGCCAGATCTCGTCGATGACCATCCACTTCACGAGGTTGTGGCGGGCGTCGGCGAGGGCGTCGTGGGCGTCCGGCGGCGCGGGCGGGAGCTCGGGGCGCCCGACGTCGTTCCAGCGCTGGCGCAGGTCGCGGGTGAAGCGGGGCAGCTCGCGCGGCAGGGCGGGCATGGCACCCCAGAGCTGGGCCACCACCACGTGGTCGTACGGCGCGTTCCAGGCCCACAGCTCGACCGGACCCGCACCCGCCGTCACGAACGCGAAGAAGTCCTCGCGGATCTGCAGCCGGCTGCGCCAGGCCGGGTCGGACGAGGGCGGGAGCTTGTCCAGCACGTTCTTCCGCACCCACGGGCCGGCCTTCATCGGGTCGAACGCGCGGGAGATCGCGTAGAACTCCCGCCCGTCCTCGTCGACCGCCCCGAGGGAGACGAGATCGATGGTCGTCCCGTCCTCGATGAACTCGCAGTCGTAGAAGATCCGTGCCACGACGCGCGATTCTGTCAGGCCGCCGTGGCGTCGCCCGCGCTCTCCTTGGCCTTCGAGGCGTAGACGTCCACGTACTCCTGGCCGGAGAGCTCCAGGATCGCGTCCATCACCTCGTCGGTGATCGCGCGCTCGACCTGGCGGTCGTCGGCGATGCCGGCGTAGCGGGAGAAGTCCAGCGGGCGCCCGATGGCGATCGTGATCTTCACGGGGCGCCAGAACCGGGATCCGACCGGGTTCGCGCGGTCGGTGCCGATCATCGCGACCGGCACCACGGGCACCCCGGCCTCCAGGGCCATCCGGGCGACCCCGGTGCGGCCCTTGTAGAGGCGGCCGTCGGGCGAGCGCGTGCCCTCGGGGTAGATCCCGAACAGCCGGCCCTCGCGCATGACCCCGATCCCGGTGTCGAGGGCGGCACGGGCGGCGCGCCCGTTGCCGCGCTCGATGGGGACCTGGCCCATGCCGGTGAAGAACCAGCGCTGCAGGGTGCCGATCGGACCCGTCGTCGTGAAGTACTCCGCCTTGGCCGGGAAGGCCATCCGCCGCGGCACCATGAGCGGGAGGACGAACGAGTCGAGCACCGCGAGGTGGTTCGACGCGACCAGGGCCCCGCCGGTGCGCGGCAGGTTCTCCGCGCCGCGGACCTCCGGCCGGAACGCCACCCGCATGAGCGGACCCATGAAGACCCACTTCATCAACCAGTAGAGCACCGCTCCCCTTCCCCGCCGACCCTCGGATGTCGCAGCCTAGGCAGCGGCGTGTCGGGCGACAACGACAGCGCGTCGCCGACGGTCCACCGACCGGCCACCGACGACACCACCGGATCGGGCACCTGCACGTACCGCGCCGGTGTGGGACGTGACACGATGACGCCCAGGGCGTCCCCGCGCCCGCCATCCCCGTCGTGGAGGCACGTGTGCCCGTGATGCCCGGGGCGGAGCCGTTCTCCGCCGACCCCGAGGGCGCCGAGATCGGCGTGGTGCTCGCGCACGGGTTCACGGGCTGCCCGCAGAGCATGCGGCCGTGGGGGGAGCACCTCGCGGCCGAGTGCATCGCGGTCCGCGGCCCGCGGCTGCCCGGGCACGGCACCCGCTGGCAGGACATGCAGGCCACCCGCTGGCCCGACTGGTACGGCGAGATCGCCCGCGCCGTCGACGACCTGCTCGGCCGCTACCGGTCGGTGTTCGTCTTCGGGCTCTCCATGGGCGGCACGCTGACGCTGCGGGCGGCCGAGGAGTACGGCGACCGGATCACCGGCATCTGCCTGGTCAACCCGTCGGTGACGACGCTGCGCCGCGACGCCGCCTTCGCCCGCTACCTGGCGCGGCTGTGGCCGTGGGCGCCGGGCGTGGCGAACGACGTCGCGAAGCCGGGCGTCACCGAGCTCGGGTACGACCGGGTGCCGCTCAAGGCGTTCGTGTCGCTGACCGAGCTGTGGTCGGTGGTCCGGACCGATCTCCCCCGCGTGACGAGCCCGGTGCTGCTGTACCGCTCGACCGCCGACCACGTCGTGGAACCGGTGAACGCGAGCCTCGTCCTCGACGGGGTGTCCGCCACCGACGTCACCGAGGTCGTCCTGCAGGACAGCTACCACGTCGCGACCCTCGACCACGACGCCCCCAGGATCTTCGCCGGCAGCACCGAGTTCGCCCGCCGGTTGCACGCCGCACGCGCAGAGGCAGGACATCCCGCATGAGCACGCCCGACCCGGAGGACCCCGCCCGCCGCGACGAGGCCGGCTCCGGCCAGTCCGCCGACGCGCGCCGCTTCGAGCTGCCCGACGACGTCGACGCCGCGTTCGCGGCGATCGTCGCCGACTGGGCCGCCGCGGACGCGCCGCGCTGGCCGGTCGTGCCCGACGAGGACGGGCCGTCGTCCGGCGTCGGGCTCGCCACGCCCCCGCAGGGCCAGCCGTCGGCGCACCCCGAACGGTCCGCCGACGAGCTGTTCACCCCGGCCCCGGAGCCGACGCAGCCCACCCCGCCGCCGTCGCCGCCCGCGGCCCACCGGCCGCACGCACCTCGGCGTCCCGAGGACGAGCACTTCGTCCCGCCGGAGCCGCCCCCGCTGCCCCGGATCGGGCTGTCCAGCCTGTTCGGGCTCCTGCTGCTCGTGGCCGGCGTGGTCCTGCTCGCCCTGCCCGCGCTCGTCGGCGGGGTCGCCGGGCTCGGCATCGTCCCGGGCCTGCTGGCCATGGCGGCCGGCCTCGGCTGGCTCGTCGTCGGGATGCGGCGCCCGTCGGAGTCCGAGGACCCCGAGGGCACCGTCTAGAGCCCGCGCTCCCCGGCGTCGAGCGCGGCGCCGATCATCCCGGCGTCCCCGCCGAGCACCGCCGCGCGCACGTCGGCCAGCCGCCGGTGACCGCGCCCGGTGACCTCGTCGGCGTACACCGCCCGGGCGTCGTCGAGGTAGAGCTCCGACGACGCCGAGACCTCGCCGCCGATGACGACGACGTCCGGGTCGAACGTGTCCGCCACCATCGCGAGGCCCCGCCCGAGCCAGGCGGCGAAGTCGGCGACGACCCGCAGGGCGAGGTGGTCCCCGCCGGCGGCGGCGTGCGCGACGTCGCGCCCGGACAGCGGCAGCCCGCGCTCCCACGCCACCCGCAGGGTGGAGAAGTCCTCGCTCGCCGACACCAGCTCGTCGGCGCTCGCGCCCAGCGCGGTGCCGCTGCAGTAGCGCTCGAGGCAGCCGCGCTTGCCGCAGGGGCAGGGGCGTCCGTCGGGCACGACCACCACGTGGCCGAGCTCGGGCGCGACCCCGAAGGCCCCGCGGAAGACGTGCCCGTCGATCACGAGCGCGGCCCCGATCCCGGTACCGAGCGCCACCAGGACCGCCACCCGCGCACCGGCCGCCGCACCGACCCGGTGCTCGGCGAGCCCGGCGGCGTTCGCGTCGTGCTCGAGGGTGACGGGGAGTCCGAGGCGGTCGGTCATGCGGTCGACCACCGGCTCGTCCCGCCACGGCAGGTGGGCCCCGAAGGACACCGCCCGCCGGTCCGGGTCGACGAAGCCCGCCACCGCGAGCCCCACCGCGCCGACCTCCCGGCCGGCCGAGCGGGCCTCGTCGGAGAGGTGGGCGACGAGCTTCGCGACGGTCCCGTCGAGCTCCGAGGACTGCCGCGGCGTCGCGGCGACCCGGCTGGCCAGCAGGGTCCCGTCGGCCGCGACGAGGCCCGCCTTGACCGTCGTCCCGCCGATGTCGACCCCGACCGTCAGCACGGGCGTGGCCGTCGACGGACGGGGATGCGCTGCACCCCGCGGCGCGCGGTCGCGTGGGCGGCGGGTCCGGTGCCGTTCCCGACGACGGGGCCGGGTGCGTTCCCGACGACGGGTCCGGTGCCGTTCCCGACGACGGATGCGGTCGCCTCCGGCTCGGCGGCCGGGGCGCCGGGCGCCCGGCGCGGGCTCGGCCGGGGACCGCGGCGGCCGGTGGGACGGTCGGCGGGCGTCGCGGCGGGTGCCTCGTCGTCGGTACCCCGGGCGGCGGGGGCCGGGTCGAACGTGGCGTGCGGCGCGACGTCCCAGGGGACGTCGGCCGCCCAGCTCGGCGTGCCCCACTCGGCGGGCCAGCCGGCCGGGGCGGTCGGCGGGGTCGGGGTGGTCCGGGTGCTCGGGGTGTCGGGTGCCGGCGGCGGGGCGTGGTGGTCGTGGCTGCCGGTGGCGTGCGCCTGCAGGAGCAGCCGCAGCAGGACCAGGAGCCCGGACGCCTGCTCGGCGAGGGTGGCGGTGAGCTCCGGCTGCTCCCCGCGCAGAGCGGCGACCAGCGCGCAGACCGGGCACCAGGTGCAGGGACCGGGACTCTGCCGCGGCCGCTCGCCGGGCTCGCCCCGCGGGGCCTCGACGCGCGCGCCCACCCAGTCGAGCAGCGTCGTGGCGGTGGCGCGGGCCTCCTGGGCCAGGCGCTCCCGCGCCGCCCGGTCGGCGTCGGTCGTCATGCGGTCCCCCCGTTCCCCCGGGTGCTCATCGCATCCAGACCGCGGGGTCGGGTCGGAAGGCGACCGAGAGCACGTCGTCGTCGAGTTCCGCGCCGACGACCTCGCACCGGCGCAGCACCGGCGGCAGCGCCACCGTGCGCCGCCGGCTCCCGACGGTGACCGCGAGGTCGTCCCCGATGCGGGCGAGGTCCACCTCGCCGTCGCCGATCCCGGGAACCTGCAGGTCCAGGGCGTACTCGCTGTCCACCGACGTCCCCACCCCGGCGACGCGCCGCAGCTCCATCAGCGGCCGCACGGCGGCGCCCTCGAGCGGGTCGTCGTCGCCGTAGAGGTCGTCGGCGAGCTCGGCGAGCTCGCCGATCCCGACGGGCTCCCCCGCCCGGTGCGCGACCGTGCGGACCCCGACCCCCGTGCCCGCGGTCAGCTCGGCGAGGTCGGCCAGCACGTCCTCCTGCTCGCGGCGGCGCACCCGCAGCCACTGCACCGCGGCACTGCGCCCCGTGCCCGGGTCGGGCACCAGCCGGTTCGCGATCAGGCCGTCGACGTGCAGTTCGTGCAGCGCGAGCGCGGTGACCGTGCGGCGGGTCTCCGCGGCGACGACCCGCTCCGGGGTCAGCACGAGGCGGATCGTCGTGGTGGACCGGTCGGCGAGCATGGCGCGCAGCCCGGAGAGCTGCTCGGCCAGGCGGGAGAGCGACGCCGCGGCCGCGTCCCACTTCGCGACGGTGGCCCCGCTGCCGGCCAGACCCGCCAGCACGCCCCGGACGGCACGCCGGTGGGCGGGGAACAGGCGCTCGAGGTAGCCGCCGAGCGCCTCGGGCAGGCTCAGCAGCCGCAGGGTCTCGGCCGTCGGGCCGCAGTCGACGACGACGACCTCCCACGGCCCGTCCTCGGTGGCCCGCCGGACCTGCTCGAGGGCGAGGAGGTCCTCCACCCCGGGCAGCACGGTGAGTTCGTCGGCGACGATGTCGTCGACCCCCGCACCGGCCAGGAGGGTGCGCAGCTGGGCGCGCAGCGGCTCCCAGGCCTCGTCGACGAGGGCGCGGGTGTCGACGTGGGCGGCGAACAGGCCGGGCATCGTCGTCCCGTCGATCTCGGTGGGCTCACCGCCCAGCGGGACGTCGAAGGCGTCGCCGAGCGAGTGCGCCGGATCGGTCGAGAGGACCAGGACCTTGCGGCCCGACCGCGCGAGCGCCACCGCCGTGGCCGCCGCGGTCGTCGTCTTGCCGACCCCGCCCTTGCCGGTGAAGAGCAGGACCCGCACTAGCCCTCCACGCGCCGCTTGAGGCCGGTCAGCGCCGTGTCCATGATCCTCTTCTCGGCCCGCCGCTTGATCAGGCCCGGCATGGGGACCGCGAGGTCCACCGACAGCGTGTAGGTCACGGTCGTCTCCTTCTCGGAGCCGGCGAGCCGGTAGCGCCCGCGCTGGCCGCGCTGCATCTGCCCGGACACGAGGTCCCAGGTGACGCCGTCGTCGACCCAGTCGTACGCGAGCACGTAGGTGTCCTTGAGCGGACCGGCGTCCAGGGTGAACCGGACCTGCTCGGGTCGGCCCTCGTCGTCGTGCGTGAGGACCTTCGCGGAGGTGATCGAGTCCGCCCACTCGGGATAGGCGGGGAAGTCGGCGATCACGTCGAGCACGGCCGTGGGAGCGGCCGCGATGGTGATGGACTGCGTGGACTCGTCCGCCATGGCGCCGAAGGTTACCGTCGCCCGGTCGCCCGGCTCGCCCCGCCGTCACCCTCGCCACGCCCGGGGCAGGTGTGAGGCGGCCGTGATGTCACCTCGGTCACCATCGGGCCACCGCCGGGGTCCCCCGGCGCCGGAAGTGCCCCACGTTCAGGCACTCCGTCGGGCCGATCCGGGTGCGCGCGGTCAGGGGCGCGTGCACGTGCCCGTAGAGGGCGAGCCGGGGCCGGGTGGCCCGGATCTGCTCCAGCAGGGCGGGCGAGGTGAGCTCGTGGGTGCGCGCCACCACGTCGTAGGCGAGCTCGGCGACGGCGGGCGGGGCGTGGCTGCACAGCACGTCCACCGCCCCCAGCGCCTCGACGGCCGCGGTGAACTCCTCCGTGGCGCGCATGTAGGACCGGAAGGCGCCGGCCCGCGGCTCGACCCCCGGCGGCAGCGGGACGCCCCCGACGAACCCCACCCGCGTGTCCCCGATCTCGACGACCTCGCCGTCCACCGCCCGCACGTGGGGGTGGTCGGCGAGGAACTCGGGCCACATCGCCGGGATGTCGACGTTGCCCGGCATCAGCCACACCGGCACCCGGACGGCGCCCAGCGCGGCGAACATCCGGGCGTACTGGCGGTGGACGGCCTCGTCGATGCGGGCGCGGGGGTCGTCGACGTCGGCCCACAGCCGCTGCGTGAACTCCCGCAGCGCCCCTGGGCCGCCCTCCGAGCGCAACCGGGCGAACTCGATCGTCGCGTCCGGGCCCAGGATGTCGGCGAGGATGCCGTTGGTCGGCTCGTCGTAGTCGACGAAGTCGATCAGGTCCCCCAGCACGACGAGGGCCTCGGCACCCTCGGCCGCGCGGGCGAGGTCCTCGCTGTTGCCGTGGACGTCGGAGACGGCGTGCACCCTCATGCGTGGGCCGGCGTCGGTTCACCCGGACGACGGGTCCATCCCGGTGCGTCGCCGGCGGGCGCCTCCAACCGGGCCTTGAGGTCGAACGCCACGGCCTTCGCGGCCCGCTGGCGGCGCAGCGCCTCGCGCGCCGGACCGCTGCGCCCGCGCAGGAGCCGCCGCGCGGACCCGCCCTCGGGCCCGGGGGCGGGGTCGAGGCGCAGGAACCAGTGGACCACCGTCCCGTCTCCGACCGCCTCGCACCACACCTCGGCGCTGCCGACCCAGCGGCCGGTGACCGACCAGCGGATCCCGGCGGCGCCCCGGTCGGCGAAGACGTGCAGCTCGAGGTCGGGCCAGAGCCGGGGCCAGTCCGCGGGATCGGCGAAGGCGGCCGCCACGGCGGCGGGCTCGGCCAGCACGAACGTCTCGTCGATCACGTCCAGCGCGGCCACCGCGACAGCGTGCCCGACGTCTCCGCCGGTCGCAGCGTCGCCCCGCGGTCCTCGTGTCCGATCTGCCGGTTTCGTCCGGGATACCGCCGGGTAGTGACGGCGGTGCCGTCCGGCCCCTAGGCTTCCCGCACGCCGGTGTCGCAGGTGATCCCGGTCGAGGTGGAAGGGTGTGTGCGGGGTGCAGGAGTACAGCGTGCCGGCGGCGGCCAAGGTCGCCGACGACGACCGACTGACCGACGCGGTCTGGGCGAACGCCGCCGAGCACCCGTCCGACACCGCCTACCTGCGCCTGGTCGACGATGCGTGGCGCCCGACGACGTTCGGGGAGTTCCGCGACGAGGTCGTGGCGGTCGCGAAGGGCTTCATCGCCGCGGGCCTCGAGGCCGGCGACCGCGTGGGCATCGTCGCGAAGACCCGCTACGAGTGGACGCTCATCGACTACGCGCTCTGGACGGCGGGCTGCGCCGGCCTCCCGATCTACGAGACGTCCTCGGCCTCGCAGTACGAGTGGTGCCTGTCGGACTCCGGGGCGCGGGGCGTCGTCGTCGAGACCGACGAGCACCGGCAGACGCTGGAGAAGGTGCAGCAGAACCTGCCCGAGCTCGCCCACGTGTGGCAGATCGACGGCTCGTCGCCCGCGGTCGAGGCGCTCAAGGAGGCCGGGCGCGACGTGCCCGACGCCGACGTCGAGGCCCGGCGCACCGGGGTCCACGCCGACGACCTCGCCACGCTGATCTACACCTCGGGCACCACGGGCCGCCCCAAGGGCTGCGAGATCACCCACCGCAACCTGCTCTTCGAGGTCCGGGCCGCGGGCGACACCTTCGGCACCATGATGGAGGCCGGGAACTCGACGCTGCTGTTCCTGCCGCTGGCGCACATCTTCGCCCGGGTGGTGCAGATCGCCGCGCAGGAGCAGCGCTACGTGGTCGGCCACTTCGCCGACACCTCGAAGCTCTCCGGGGAGCTGCCGCGCTTCAAGCCCGACTTCCTGCTCTCGGTGCCCCGCGTGTTCGAGAAGGTCTACAACTCGGCGAAGCAGAAGGCCTACCAGGGCGGCAAGGGCCGGATCTTCGACCTCGCCGAGGCGACCGCGGTCGACTACTCGAAGTCGCTGGACACCGGCGGACCCGGCCTGCTGCTGCGCGGCAAGCACGCGCTGTTCGACGCCCTCGTGTACTCCAAGCTGCGGGCGGCCCTGGGCGGGCAGTGCCGGGGCGCGGTGTCCGGCGGCTCGGCGCTCGGCGCCCGGATCGGCCACTTCTTCCGCGGCATCGGGGTGCCCATCCACGAGGGCTACGGCCTGACCGAGACCAGCGCCGCCATCACCGCCAACGCCGAGGGCGACATCCGGGTCGGCACGGTGGGACGTCCGCTGCCCGGCGTGACGATCGCGATCGCCGACGACGGCGAGGTCCTCGCCAAGGGCGACGTCGTCTTCCGCGGCTACTGGAACAACGCCGAGGCCACCTCCGGCGCGCTCGAGGACGGCTGGTTCCACACCGGCGACATCGGCGTGCTCGACGACGGGTTCCTGTCCATCACCGGACGCAAGAAGGAGCTCATCGTCACCGCCGGCGGCAAGAACGTCGCCCCGGCCGTGATCGAGGACCGCATCCGCGCCCACCGGCTGGTCAGCCAGGCCCTCGTGGTCGGCGACAACCGGCCGTACGTGGCCGCGCTGATCACCCTCGACGAGGAGGCCCTCCCCGGCTGGGCGTCGGAGCACGGCAAGTCCGGCAGCACCGCGTCCGACCTCGTCGACGACGCCGACCTGCGCGCCGAGATCCAGTCGGCGATCGACGACGGCAACGACGCGGTGTCCAAGGCCGAGTCGGTGCGCCAGTTCCGCATCCTGACCTCGGACTTCACCGAGGACTCCGGCGAGCTGACCCCGACGATGAAGCTCAAGCGCAACGTCATCGCCGACCAGCGGGCCGACGAGATCGAGGCGGTGTACGCGCAGCGGTAGGGGCCTTTCGCGAGCGAACGGCACTCTCGCGCACATAGATGCTGCGAGAGTGCCGTTCGTTCGTTCGGGCGTTACTCCGGACGGGCGAGCGTCTGGAGGCGGCGCGCCCGGGACGCCCACGTCCACTCCGCCTGCATCCACCGTCGCCCCGCCGCCCCGGTCCGCGCCGCCTCCTCGGGGTCGGCGAGCAGGTCGGCGACCACGTCCGCCACGTCGGCAGGGTCCCGCCCGTCGGTGAGCCGACCGGTGCGGGTGCCGGCGGGTCCGCCGCGGACCGTCTCGGGGGCGCCGCCGGACCGACCGGCGACCACCGGCACCCCGGACGCCGACGCCTCGAGCAGCACGATCCCGAGTCCCTCGACGTCGAGCCCGCCGCCCAGGGTGCGGCACGGCAGCGCGAACACGTCGAGCGCCGCGTGGTGGGCCGGGATCTCCTCGTGGGCGAGCGGACCGGTGAACACGACGTCGTCCTCGACGCCGACCTGCGCGGCGAGGCGCTGCAGCCGATCCCGGTCGGGACCGTCGCCCGCCACGACGAGGGCCGCCCCCGGCACGCGCCGCCGGATCGCGGGCAGCGCCCGGATCAGCACGTCCTGCCCCTTGCGCCGCACCAGCCGGGACACGATCCCGACGACGGGTCGCTCCCCCAGGCGGTGCCGCGCCCGGATCTCGTGCCGCGCGCCCGGGTCGGGCCGGAAGCGGGTCGTGTCGATCCCCGAGGGCAGCGGCTCGAGGACGGCGTCCGGGCCGAGCGCGGGCGCGATGCGGGCCCGCGTGTAGCGGCTGACGGTGGTGACGACGTCGGCGTCCCGCGCGATGCGGTGCAGCAGCTGCCGGCTGCCGGGCAGCATCGACCAGCCGACCTCGTGGCCGTGGGTGCTGGCCACCATCCGCGACGCGCCCGCCCGGCGCAGCGCCGGCGCCATCAGCCCGAGCGGGGCGGCGGCGCCGAACCAGACGGTGTCGTGGCCGGACAGCAGCTCGACGGCGCGGCGCACGGCGGCGGGCGTCGGCAGCATCATCGTCGTCGGCAGCCGGTGCACCGGGAAGGGTTGTTCCGCGTCGAAGGCGGCGCAGCGCCCGTCGGAGTCCGTCGCGTCCGGCCAGGTCGAGGCGAGCACGGTCAGCGTGCCCGGGGGCAGCCGGACGGCGAGTTCGTGCAGGTAGGACTGGATGCCGCCCGGGCGCGGCGGGAAGTCGTTGGTGACGAGCAGGATCCGGCCCGTCGCCGGGGCGGTCACGGGGGCGTGATGCGGCGGATGGTCGAGACGTTCCCCCGCACCGGGGCCACCTTCACCACGTCGCCGGATTGCGGGGCCTCCAGGAACCGGCCCCCGCCCACGTAGATCCCGACGTGGGTGGCGGGACTCCCGAAGAAGATCAGGTCACCCACCTGGACCTGCGAGGGGTCGACCAGCTGACCGACCTGCTGCTGGGCCGCGGCGACCCGGGGCATCCCGACGCCGATCTGCCGGTACGCCCACTGCACGAGCCCCGAGCAGTCGAAGGTGTTCGGGCCGGTGGCGCCCCAGACGTACGGTGCGCCCTGGCGGGTCAGGGCGGCTCGCAGGGCGGCGACCCCGAGCCCGTCGCCGGGGATGTTCGTCGGGTAGTTCGTGATCCCGCCGGACCGCAGCAGCGCACGGTCGCCGCGGGAGAGCCGGGCGAGGGCGGCGTTCGCGGCCGCGACGTCCCGGTCGGCCTGTGCCTTCGTGCGGGTGGCGTCCTCGAGGGTGCGCGCCGCGTCGTCGGCCGCCCGGCTCGCGTCGGTGGCGCGGGCCTCGGCGTCGCGCTGCGCGCCGTCCGCGGCGGCCGACGCGTCGAGGTAGCGCTGCAGCACCGCGCGGTTGGCCGAGGAGACCGTGTCGAGCAGCTCGACCTTGTCCAGGTAGGCCTGCGGGGTCGGGCTGGACAGCAGTGCACCGAGCTGGTCGAGGTCACCGCCCTGGTAGGTGCTGCTGGTGAGCTGGTCGACCGCCACGTAGGCGCGGTCGAGCGCCTGGCGGGCCGTGGCCACCGCGGCCCGGGCGTCGTCGGCCGCCCTCCGGGTGCGGTCGGCCTCCGCCCGCCGCACGGGCAGCTGCTCCCGCGCCCCCATGGCCGCCTCGTTGGCCGCCTCCGCCCGGGCATTGGCCTCGGCCAGGGCACGGACGACGTCGTTCGCCCCGGGCGGGACGATCGGGTCGGCGGCCGCGGTGCCGGCCGCGGCGGGCAGGAACAGGGCCGCGAACGCGAGCAGCAGCACGACCAGCACCGGCGTCGGGGTCCGACGACCGGGGCGCGCGTCGCGGCGGGACGGTCGGGGCGTCACGGGGCGGGGAGGTCCCTTTCTCGGCCAGGGCGGCCTCCCGGCGGGCGACGGTGCGGGGAGCTCGTCCCCGGGAGGTGACGGGACGGTAACCGACCCCGGTCGACGCCCTGCAGCGTGGTGCCCCGGACGTCATCCCGCGTCCCGGCGACGCGTGCGCACCGTGCGGGGCGCGGCCGGCTCCGCCGCCCCCGGCACGAGCCGCAGCCGCGGGATGAGCCCGTGGTCGGCCAGCACCTCGAGCGCACGGCGCTCGACCGGACCGAACTCGAGCGGCAGCGGCGCCCCCGGGGCCGCCGGCTCCCGGGGCCCCTCGTCGCGCGCCGGCACCTCGGGCACCCCGAGCAGCACCCCGACGACGCAGTCGTCGCACGCCTGGTGCCGTACCACGCAGGTGTCGCAGTCGATGAGCATCGCGGCCTCCGCCGATCGGCCCCGGCATCTCCCGGGGAGTCGTGGCGGACGGTAGGAGGGGGGTCCGACAGTCACGCGGCGTCGCGGGTCGGGGTGTGACCGGCGTCTCAGATCCGGGCCAGCCGCTCCAGCAGCACACTGGAGGGCACGGGGTGCGCCCCGCGGCGCCGCACCGAGTCCACGACCGCCCGGTCGGAGGTGACCACCACCAGCGGGCGCCCCTCCGGCTCGGCGTCGACCAGGGTGCGGATCAGGTCGTCGGCGATCACGCCCGGTTCGGAGAACAGGACGCGCACCCCGCGCACCGACGCCGTCGGCACGCCGGAGATGCCGGCCCCGTCGAACACGAGCGTGGTCTCGGCATGGGTCCGGGCGGCGAGAGGGGCCACCGCGGCGACGAGGCGGTCGCGCTGGGCCGCCAGGGACAGCCCCGGCCAGCCGGTCTTCGTCACGTTGTAGCCGTCGACGAGCAGGTGGACCTCGGGCAGGCCGAGCAGCCGGTCGAGGGTCGCCGGGTCGGTGACGCGGGCCATCGGCGCCCGCGCCGCGGACCCCACCAGCTCGGCCGGTCGCGGCCCGACCCGGTGGTCGTCGGCCCGGAGCCCCAGCTCGTGACGCAGCCCGGCCGCGGCGCCCGCGACGGTGTCCACGAGCAGGGCCAGCCGCGCGTCGTCGGCGTGCCGGGCCTCGTGCGCCGCGCGCCGGGCGGACTCGAGCTCGGCCGTCGCCCGGCGGGCCCGGGCCTCGGCCGCGGCCACCGCCTCCTGGTCGCGCCCGCGTTCGCGGCGCAGGTCCTCCAGCTCTCGCACGAGGTGGCCCTGGCCCTCCTCGAGCCGCCGGGTCGCGTCCGCGGCCGCCACCTCCGCGGCCCGGACGCGCACGCCCTGCTCGCGCAGCCGGGCCCGCAGCTTCGCCACCTCGTCGCTGAGGTCCGGCGTCGCCGTCCCCGCCTCGGCCCGGGCCGCGTCGCGTTCCGCGGTGACCCGCTCCAGCTCCCCCGCCAGCCGGTCGGCCCGGGCGAGCGCCGCGTCGCGCTCGGTCCGCAACTTCCCGACGTCGGCCCGTTCCCCGGCGTCGCGCAGCAGGTCACCCGCCGTGTCGCCGTCGCCGGCGAGCACCGCGACGGCCGCGGCGTGCACCGGCTCCGCCACCGGCGGGTCCCACTCCTCGGGACGGTGCTCGCGCCACCAGGCCACGACGTCCTCGGCGAACCCGTCGGCCGAGCCCAGCGCCGCCAGCAGGGGGCCGGAGCCCACCTTGGCGCGCTTGGCGGGGGCGAACCGCGCGATGGGGCGCACGGGGGCGGGGAGGTCGGTCGAGGGCATCTGCCCGACGGCCCGGCTCACGAGCTCGGCGACGCGGCTGCGAACGGTCTCGGGGGCGGCGTCGAGGAGGGCGGCGCGCAGGGCCGCACCGTGCGGCGCCTCCACCTCCCCCGCTGCCATCCGCCCAGGCTAGCGGCCCGAGGGCACTCGACCACCCGTGACTGTCGGGGGGTCGATCTAGCGTGCGGCGGCGTGGAGGCACCGCGCCCGGTGACGGGACCCGACCCGCAGCTCACGTTCGAGGAGCTCGGGACGCCGCTGCACGCGGCCACCTTCGTCGTGCTCGACCTCGAGACCACCGGCGGGCCGCCCGCGGGCTCCGACGCCGGCGACGGGCCGGACGCGATCACCGAGATCGGGGCGGTGAAGGTGCGCGGCGGACAGGTGGTCGGCGAGTACGCGACGCTCGTCGACCCTGGGCGCGACGTCCCCCCGCAGATCGTCGCGCTCACCGGGATCACCACCGCGATGGTGTCCGCGGCGCCCCGGTTGCCGGCGGTGCTCCCGGGGTTCCTGGAGTTCTGCGCCGGGGCGGTGGTGGTGGCACACAACGCGCCCTTCGACGTCGGGCACCTGCGGGCCGCGTGCCGGCGGCACGGTTCGGTCTGGCCCCGGCCCCCGGTGGTGTGCACGGCGCGGCTGGCCCGCAAGGTGCTCACCCGCGACGAGGCCCCGTCGTGCCGGCTCTCGGCGCTCGCCGCGCTGTTCCGGGCGGGCACCCGGCCGGTCCACCGGGCGCTCGACGACGCCCGGGCCACGGTCGACGTGCTCCACGCGCTGCTCGAGCGCGTCGGCGGGCAGGGCGTCTCCTCCCTGGAGGACCTGCTGGCCCTGCAGGTGGAGGTGACCCCCGCCCAACGGGGCAAGCGCCACCTCGCCGACGCGGTGCCGCACGCGGCCGGCGTCTACCTGTTCCGGGGCCCGGCCGACGAGGTGCTCTACGTGGGCACGTCGAACGACCTGCGACGGCGGGTGCGCTCGTACTTCACCGGCTCGGAGAAGCGGGCGCGGGTCAAGGAGATGGTCGGGCTCGCCGAGCGGGTCGACTGGGTGGAGTGCGCCCACCCGCTCGAGGCCGAGGTCCGGGAGCTGCGCCTGCTCGCCGGGCACGCGCCGCGCTACAACCGGCGCTCCCGCTACCCGCACCGGGGCTGGTGGGTGACGCTGACCGACGAGCCCTTCCCCCGCTGGTCGGTGGTCCGCACGCCCCGCACCGACGCGATCGGCCCGTTCGGGCGCCGGCCGGACGCGGTCCGGGCCGTCGAGGCCCTCGTCGACGCCGTCGCGCTGCGGCCGTGCACCCAGCGGATCCCGGCGCGCGGCGGACGCGGCAGCCCGTGCGCCCTCCACGGCCTGGGCCGGTGCGGCGCCCCGTGCGCCGGCCTGCAGACCGCCGCCGACTACGCCGTCACCGTCGACGCGGCCCTGGCGCTCGTGCGCGGGGGTTCCGACGACGGGCTCGTGCGGCTGCGGGAGCGGGTGGCCGACCTCGCCGCGGGCGAGCGGTTCGACGCCGCGGCGGCGCACCGCGACCGGCTGGCCGACCTCGCGGGCGCGCTCGGCCGGGTGCAGCGGCTGTCCGCGGTGGCGGGCACCGAGGAACTCGTCGCCGCCCGCCCCGACGGCCTCGGGGGCTGGGAGCTGGCGGTGGTGCGGCACGGTCGGCTGGCGGCGGCCGGGACGGCCCGGCGTGGGGTGCCGCCGATGCCGGTAGTGGAGACCCTGGTGACGGCGGCCGAGACGGTGCGCCCGGGGGTCGGACCGCTGGGCGGGGCACCCCCCGAGGAGGTCGGGGTGATCACCCGGTGGCTGGAGCGGCCGGGCACGCGGATGGTGCGCACCAGCCGTCCCTGGGCGGTGCCGGCGCACGGCGCCGGGTCGTGGTCGGAGTGGGTGGCGCGCGCCCGGGAGGCCGCTCGGGCCACGACGCCGGACCCCTCGGGCGAACCCGCGGCGCGGGCGGTCGGGTCGGGAGGCGGGGCCGGACGCCGCCCGCCCTCTAGAGTTCCGGCCGAGCCCGCCGGCCCGCCCCGCGCGGGCCGGACCCGCCGAGCCAGGGAGCCCTCGTGATCACGGCCATCGTCATGATCCACGCGAACGCCGACCGGATTCCGGAGACCGCCCAGGCGATCGCCGAGCTCCCCGGGGTCACCGAGGTGTACTCCTGCGCGGGCGACGTCGACCTCATCGCCATGGTGCGGGTGCGCGAGCACGACGAGCTCGCCGACGTGATCGCGGGCGGGCTGAGCCGGGTGCCGGGCGTCCGCGACACGTCCACCCACATCGCGTTCCGGTCCTACTCCGCGCAGGACACCGACGCGGCCTTCGCCGTCGGCCTGGACTGACGCGCCCGGACCGGCACCGCCCGTCGTCGGGACGGGGCCGGGACGGGTCAGCCGCGCAGCCGCGTGGCGGCGGCGACCCAGCGCTCCAGCAGCGCGGCCGCCGAGCCGTCGTCGACCGCCGCGGCGGCCCGTTCGCGCCCGGCCGCGACCGCCTCGTGCAGGTCCGCCCGTCCCCCACCCAGCGCCTCGTCGTAGGCCGCGAGTGCGGCACCGGCGTTGAGCAGCACGGCCTCGCGGACCGGCCCGTGCTCGCCGGCGAACAGCGCGTGGGCCACCGCAGCGTTGACCCCGGCGTCGCCGCCACGCAGGTCGCCGGGCTCGGAGGTCGGGACGCCGATCCGGGTGGGGTCGAGGGTCTCCACCGAGACACCGCCGGGACCCGCACGCCAGACCGTGGTGGTGGTCGTCGTCGTGATCTCGTCGAGGCCGTCGTCGCCGCGGACCACCAGGGCGGTGTCGCCCCGGTCGGCGAGGACCGAGGCGAGCAGCGGGGCGAAGCGCGCGTCGGCGCAGCCGATGAGCGCGGCCGCCGGACGCGCGGGGTTGGTCAGCGGCCCGAGCAGGTTGAAGGCGGTGGGCACGCCGATCTCCCGGCGCACACCTCCGACGTGCCGCATCGCGGGGTGGAAGGTCTGGGCGAAGCAGAACCCGATGCCCACCTCGTCCACGCTGGCCGCCACCGCGCGCGGCCCGAGGTCGATCGGCACCCCGAGCGCCTCCAGCAGGTCCACCGACCCGCAGGCCGACGACGCGGCGCGCCCGCCGTGCTTGACCACGCGCGCACCCGCGGCCGCCATGATCACCGCGGCCATGGTGGAGATGTTGACGGTGTGCGCCTGGTCGCCGCCGGTGCCGACGATGTCGACGACGACCCCGTCGACCTCGACCGCGCGCGCGTGACCGCGCATGACCTCGGCCAGCCCGCCGATCTCGGCGGCGGTCTCGCCCTTCGCGCGCAGGGCCACGACGAAGGCGCCGACCTGGGCGGGTGAGGCCTCGCCGGACATCATGCGGTCCATCGCCCAGGCCGCCTCGGTCCCGGCGAGGTCCTCGCCGCGCAGCAGCCGGCCGAGCAGCGCGGGCCAGGTGGGCGCCGTGCTCATCCCTGGCGCGCCGGCACCCCGGCCCGCAGGACATCGGCCACCGTGCGGGCCGCGGTCACCGGGTCGAGCGGCTGGACGAGGACGGCGTCGGCCTGCGACCACGTCGCGAGCCAACGGTCGTCCTCGCGGCGCACGACCACGATCACCGGGGCCGGGTCGTCGCTCTCGTTCTTGAGCTGCCGGCACACGCCCATGCCGCCCGTCGGCTGCGCCTCGCCGTCGAGCACGGCGAGGTCGAGCTCGCCGGCGTCGGCGGCACCGAGCACGTCGGCGATGCCGTCGGCCTCGCGGAACCGCAGGCGCGGCAGGTCCCGCGCGGGACGGCGCCCCACCGCGGCCATGACCGCCTCCCGCACCTCCGGGCGGTGGCTCATCACCACGACGTCGAGCGTGTCGGTGCTCATCTGGGCGGGCCCTCCCGGCGCTGTCCTGGACTGCTCGCGCGAGAGCCTAGTCATCCGGCCGCCGGAGGCGCCCGGACCCGTCGTCGGGAACCCCCGACTACGACACGACGTACGACGGCCAGTAGGAGAATCCGCAGGTAGATCGCGGTGCAGGTCGCGGGCGTGATCGCGGGGGCTCGCCCCACCCGGCTGATGTCGGAGGGAGGTGACATGATGACGCCCGTGACGACCGCTCCGAGTGCGCCGGCGCCCTCCTTCAGCGCGCGGATCCACTCCCTGAACCGACCCAACGTGGTCAGCGTGGGGACGATCATCTGGCTCTCGAGCGAGCTGATGTTCTTCGCCGGGCTGTTCGCGATGTACTTCGTGGCGCGCGCCCAGAACGTGGGCGAGTGGCCGCCGCCGCCCACCGAGCTCGACGTCCCGTACGCGCTGGTGAACACCATCATCCTGGTGGCGTCGTCGTTCACCTGTCAGTACGGCGTGTTCGCGGCCGAGCGCGGCGACGTGTTCGGCCTGCGCCGCTGGTACGCGGTGACGTTCGTGATGGGCCTGTTCTTCGTGCTGGCCCAGGTGAACGAGTACCACACGCTGGTCACCGAGCACGCCACCACGATCGCCTCCAGCGCCTACGGCTCGGTCTTCTACATCACCACGGGCTTCCACGCGCTGCACGTGACCGGCGGACTGGTCGCGTTCGTACTGCTGATCGCCCGCACGTTCCTCAGTCGGTTCACCCCGGCGCAGGCCACGGCCGCGATCGTCGTGTCGTACTACTGGCACTTCGTGGACGTGGTCTGGATCGGCCTGTTCGCGGTCATCTACTTCATCCGTTAAAGCCAGGCGACGAGAGAGTCAGGGGTAGGCCACCACATGAGCGACCGGACGCCACGCCCGCGCAGGCTGTGGGCGCGTGCGGGCACCAGGACGCGTCGACGCGTCGCGGGCTTCCTGGCCCTCGGCGTCGCGCTGCTCGCCGTCGGCGGGCTGTACACGGTGTTCCAGCCCGAACCCGAGACCGCCCGCGCGCAGGACGCCGCACTCGTGCGCGAGGGGCAGTCGCTGTACGACAACGCCTGCATCACGTGCCACGGCTCGAACCTGCAGGGCGTCGTCGGGCGCGGCCCGAGCCTCGTCGGCGTGGGTGAGGCGTCGGTCTACTTCCAGGTCTCCACCGGCCGCATGCCGCTCAAGGCCCAGGGCGCGCAGGCCGACCGGAAGAAGCCCGAGTACGACCCGCAGCAGATCGACGCGCTCGGCGCCTACATCCAGGCCAACGGCGGCGGCCCGGTCGTGCCGGCCGAGCCGGACGCCGCGCTGGTCGGCTCCGACCTGGGTCGCGGCGGTGAGCTCTTCCGCCTCAACTGCGCCCAGTGCCACAACTTCACCGGCCGTGGCGGCGCGCTGTCCTCGGGCAAGTTCGCCCCGGTCCTCGACCCGGCGAGCCCGCACCAGATCTACGCGGCGATGCTCGTGGGCCCGGGCAACATGCCCACCTTCGCCGACTCGCAGCTCTCCCCCGAGGAGAAGCGCGACATCATCGGTTACATCAAGTCGGTGAGCCCCGACTCGGGTGCGATCAACCCCGGCGGCAACGGCCTCGGCGGCTTCGGGCCGGTCCCCGAGGGCATCGTCGCCTTCTTCGTCGGCCTCGCCGCCCTGATCGGAATCTCCCTCTGGATCGGATCCCGCCAGTGAGTGCACCCCCCGAGTCCCAGTACAGCGACAAGGCCGGGACGCAGCCGGACAGCAACGAGCTGCACATCCCGAGCGACGCCGAGCTCGCCGAGATGAGCACCGACGACCTGGTGCGCCTCGGCAACCGGATCGACGACATCGAGATCGTCTCGGACCGTCCGCGCTTCCCCGTCCCGGGGACCCGCGCGGAGAAGCGGGCCGAGCGTCAGGTCGCCGGGTGGTTCATCCTCGCGGCGGTCATGGGCCTGGCGTTCATCGTCATCTTCATCGCCTGGCCCTGGGAGTACGTCTCCCCCGGCCAGGAGGGCGACCTGCTCTACGCCCTCTACACGCCGATGATCGGCGCGACGCTGGGTCTCTCGGTGCTCGGCGTCGGGATGGGCGTCATCGCCTACTCGAAGAAGCTGCTGCCCGAGGACCTCGCGATCCAGCAGCGGCACGACGGTCGGTCCTCCGAGGTCGACCGCCGCACCGCGGCCGCCCGCCTCGTGCAGACCGGCCAGCAGAGCGGCCTCGCCCGGCGCAAGCTGATCTTCCGCTCGCTCGGTGCCGCCGGCGGCGTCCTGACCGCGGGGATCGCGGTCGCCGCCTTCGGTGGCCTCGTCAAGAACCCGTGGAAGGAGGGCGACGAGTCGCCCCTCCTGGTCACCGACTGGCGCTCGACCAACGGCGAGCGCGTGTACCTGCGCAAGTTCAACGGTGACCCCGAGGACGTCGTCCTCGTCCGCGCCGGCGACCTCGAGCCGGGCTCCATGGAGACGGTGTTCCCGTTCAAGGAGTCCGACCGCAACAACCTCGAGAAGATCGCCGAGGAGGTCCGCTCCGCGGACTCCCCGGTGATGCTGATCCGGCTGCGGCCGAACGTCACGGTGATCAAGCGGGCCGGCCAGGAGGACTTCAACTACGGGTCGCTCTTCGCCTACTCGAAGATCTGCAGCCACATGGGCTGCCCGACCTCGCTCTACGAGGACCAGACCAACCGGATCCTCTGCCCGTGCCACCAGTCGCAGTTCCAGGCCAACGAGTACGCCCGCCCGGTCTTCGGTCCGGCCGCCCGCCCACTGGCGCAATTGCCCATCGCCGTGGACGATCAGGGGTATCTGTACGCCCGCAGTGACTTCATCGAGCCGGTGGGGCCCGGCTTCTGGGAGCGTCGATCATCATGAGTGCGATCACCACACCCACTCGTAGCGGTAGCACGGCGATGAAGCTCGTCGGCACGGCTGCCGACGAGGTCGACAGCCGGATCCACCCGGCCGGCGGCCTCCGCCGTCAGATCAACAAGGTCTTCCCCACGCACTGGTCGTTCATGCTGGGCGAGATCGCGATGTACAGCTTCATCGTGCTGCTCCTCTCGGGCACGTGGCTGGCCATCTTCTACGACCCCTCGATGGCGGAGACGACCTACGAGGGCGTCTACCCCGGCCTGCGTGGCGTCACGATGTCGATGGCGTACGAGTCGACCGTCAACATCTCCATGGAGGTGCGCGGCGGTCTGTTCATCCGCCAGGTGCACCACTGGGCGGCGCTGCTCTTCGTCGCCGCGATGATCGCGCACATGATGCGGACGTTCTTCACCGGAGCGTTCCGCCGCCCGCGCGAGACGAACTGGGTGCTCGGCGTCGTCCTGCTGCTCACGGGCATGATCGAGGGCTTCATCGGCTACTCGCTGCCGGACGACCTGCTCTCCGGCACCGGTATCCGCACCGGCCTCTCCGCGATCGTCATGTCGATCCCGGTCGTCGGGACCTGGCTGCAGTGGGCGATCATGGGTGGCGAGTTCCCGGGCCACATCATCATTCCCCGGCTCTACATCGTCCACGTCTTCCTGCTGCCCGGGATCATCCTCGCGGTGATCGGCGTGCACGTGGCGCTGGTGTGGTTCCAGAAGCACACCCAGTTCCCCGGCCCGGGTCGCACCGAGCGCAACGTCGTGGGTGTCCGCATCCTCCCGACGTTCGCCGCGAAGGCCGGCGGCTTCATGGTCGTGTCGATCGGCGTCATGGCGATCATGTCGGGTGTCTTCCAGATCAACCCGATCTGGAAGCTCGGCCCGTACGACCCGACGCAGGTGTCCGCGGGTTCCCAGCCCGACTTCTACATGGCGGTCTTCGACGGCGCGGTCCGTCTGTGGCCGTCGTGGGAGATGTACCTGAACCTCGGGTTCATCGGGCTGAACTCCTACACGATCCCGGCGATCTTCTTCCCGGCCGTGATCGGCTTCGGTCTGCTGGTGAACCTGCTGATCGCCTACCCGGTCATCGAGCGCAAGCTCACCGGCGACGAGGCGCACCACAACCTGCTGCAGCGTCCGCGCGACGTCCCGGTCCGTACGGCGACCGGCACGATGGCGCTGTCGTTCTACTTCTGGCTGGTCCTGGCCTGCGGGAACGACATCTTCGCCTACACGTTCGACATCTCCCTGAACGTGATGACCTGGATCGGTCGCATCGGCCTCCTGGTGATCCCGCCGGTCGTGTACTTCGTGACCTACCGGATCTGCCTGGGTCTGCAGCGCTCCGACCGGGAGGTCCTCGAGCACGGCATCGAGACCGGCCACATCAAGCGTCTGCCCCACGGTGAGTTCATCGAGGTGCACCAGCCGCTGGGTGGCGTCGACGAGCACGGCCACGCGCTCCCGGTCGCCTACCAGGGCGCCACGGTGCCCAAGCGGATGAACGACCTCGGCTTCGCCGGCAGCCCGGTCAAGGGTGGCTGGTTCCGCCCCGACCCGGCCGAGGAGCAGGACGACATGCAGGGTGTCCACGGCGGCACCGGCACCGACCCGCTCCAGGTCGAGCCCTCTAGCGGGCGCGAGCTCGCCGGCCGTCCGGACGCCGGTCGTCCGCGCGACGTGCGGGAGTAGTTCCAGCAGGACCTGAGAACGGGGCGGGGAGCCGATCGGCTCCCCGCCCCGTTGTCGTTCGTGGGGTGTCCCTTCTCGCGAGTGGGACGTCAGGCATGTCCGCGGGCCCTGCGGGCTGCCTGACGTCACTCTCGCAGCGGGGCGGGTCAGCCCAGGCTTCGCGCGTGGGACGTCAGGCATGTCCGCGGGCCTCGCGAGCTGCCTGGCGCCACTCTCGCGGCAGCCAGCCGGGCCGGCGCCAGCCATCTCGGCCGTCCACCCTCCGCTGTGCCCGTGCCCCCCTTCGCCGGGGGCGAGTGGTACGCCAGGCAGCTCAGTGGGCGTCACGAGCTGCCTGACGTCACTCACGCGTCGGGATGGGTCGGCCCGAGGCATCGCGAGTGGGACGTCAGGCAGCTTCGTAGGCCCCGCGGGCTGCGTGGTGTCACTCTCGCGGCGGCCCAGCCGGGTCGGTGGCCGCCGACCTCGGCCGTCCACCCTCCGCTGTGCCCGTGCCCCCCTTCGCCGGCGGCGAGCGGTACACCAGGCAGCTCAGTGGGCGTCACGAGCTGCCTGGCGCCACTCTCGCGGCGGGATGAGCGGCCCGACGCATCGCGAGTGGGACGTCAGGCAGCTCCGCGGGCTTCGAGACCTGTCTGGTGTCACTCTCGCGGCGGCCCCAGCCGGGTCGGTGGCCGCCGACCTCGGCCCTCGGCTCCCGGGCTCCCTCGCGAGCGTGAGTGTGACACCAGGCAGCTCCACAGGCCCCGCGAGCTGCCTGACGTCACTCTCGCGGCGCGATGGCCTGTCCCCTGCCCGGCCCCTCCCAGGCTCACGAGGGAGCGCCTGCCCCGTGCACCCCTCGGCCCGGACACACGAAAGGCCCCTCCCGCCGCAGCAGGAGGGGCCCGTCGTCGGGAAGGACGTCAGTGCGCCTCGGGACCCGCGTGGTACTCGAAGACCAGGCCGCAGATCGCGATGATCATCGCGATCCCGGCGAGCACGATCAGCCACCACTGGTAGATGGCCAGGCCCAGCCCGGTGAGGGCCACACCGCCGGCCACGCCGAGCGGCCAGTAGCTGCCTGGGCTGAAAAAGCCGATGTCGCCGGCGCCGTCGGAGACCTCCGCCTCCGGGTTGTCCTCCGGGCGCTCCTCGAGACGCCGGGCGACGAATCGGAAGTACGTCCCGATGATGAGCGTGAGGCCGCCGGTCAGCGTCAGCGCGACGATGCCCACCTCCTCGCCCGAGAGCACGCCGTAGACGATCGCGCAGACGAAGCAGAAGACGGTCAGGATCTCGAAGATCCGGGACTCGACCTTCATCGCCGAGTGCTCCTCTCAGCTGCCGTGGCCATCAGAACGCCAGGCGGTCGGTCGGGTTCGGGTTGAACGGCCGCGTGGTGGTCGCGGTCGGCGAGCAGAGCTCACCGCAGTTCATCTGCTGCAGCGCCTCGGCGGCCGAGTACGGCTGCCGGGTCTGCGGGTTCAGCGACTGCCGGAGCTGCATGTACTGGTCGAACAGGTTGCCCGGCAGGGCGCGGACCTCGAAGTTCATCATCGAGTGGTACGAGCCGCAGTACTCCGCGCACCGGCCGACGAACGAGCCCGGACGCTCGATGCGGTCGATCACCCAGGTGTTCTTCTGGTCGTTCTTCTCCGG
This sequence comes from Actinomycetospora sp. CA-084318, assembly GCF_050955885.1. Lineage (NCBI taxonomy): Bacteria > Bacillati > Actinomycetota > Actinomycetes > Pseudonocardiales > Pseudonocardiaceae > Actinomycetospora > Actinomycetospora sp. CA-084318. The sequence continues at coordinate 3,227,359 of NZ_CP192098.1, read as the reverse complement.
GTCCGGCAGCACGTCGCGCTTGAACAGGAACTCCGGCACCCAGAACGAGTGGATGACGTCCTCGGAGTGCTGGGTGAACGAGATCGGCCGGTCGGTCGGCAGGACGAGGAGCGGGACGTCCTCGGTGGTGCCGACGGTGGCGACGGGCTGCCCGTTCGGGGTCCGCGCCTCCGGGTAGGCGAACTCCCAGTTCCACTGGAAGGCGACCACGTCGATCTTGAGCTCGTTGCCGGCGGGCTGCCGGTCGACGACGTTCTGCACGACGACGGTGAAGTAGAAGAGCACCGCGACGATCACCAGCGGGATGACCGTGAGCACGAGCTCGAGCGGCAGGTTGTACTGGAACTGCCGCGGCAGCTCCGACTCGCCGGCCTTGCGGCGGTGGAACGCGACGGTCCAGGCGGTCAGGCCCCACACGATGACGCCGACGACGAGCGCGGCGATCGCGGACCAGGTCCACAGCTCGCGCATCATCCCGGCCTCGGGCGTGACACCCACCGGCCAGCCGAAGCGGATGGCGTCCTGGAACGAGCAGCCCGTGGCCGTGAGCGCCGTGACGACGGCGAGGCCGGTGAGCTGTGCGGCTCGCGTCAGACGTCGCCGCCGGGGGGTCGACACCTCCCCGGCCTGGGCAAGACTCCCTGCTCGGCGCACTGCTGGTTGCCCTCCTCGAGGCCGTGCGACCTGGGTGTTCGGGGCGTACACGCCCACCCGAGGTCCGGACACGCGGAGCCTAGCCGAGCTGACTCCTACGCGCTGTCGGAGGGGCGCCACGGGCGGGTCCGAGAGTGTCGGACCCGCTCGCCATACTGGCTCCCGTGTGCGGGCTGATGGGGTGGATCACCACCGAGCGGACGGGAGCACGACACGCCCAGGATCTCGAGGCGGCGCTGCCCTGCATGCGCCACCGGGGTCCCGACGAGGCGGGGACGTGGTCCGACGAGGACGTCGCCCTGGGCTTCGCGCGGCTGTCGATCATCGACGTCGAGGGGTCGCACCAGCCGCTGGAGTTCGGCGGCGGGCGCTACCGCATCATCTTCAACGGCGAGATCTACAACTACCTCGAGCTGCGCGAGGAGCTGGCGCGCGACCACGGGGTCACCTTCGCCACCGACGGCGACACCGAGGCGATCGTGGCGGCGTACTCGGTGTGGGGCGCCGACGCGGTGCCCCGGCTGCGCGGGATGTTCACGTTCCTCATCTGGGACACCGTCGAGCGCGTCCTGTTCGGCGCCCGGGACCCGTTCGGCATCAAGCCGCTGTTCTTCGCGGCCGGCGCGCACGGCGTGGCCTTCAGCAGTGAGAAGAAGTGCCTGCTCGAGGTGCTCGAGCCGCTCGGCGCGTCCACCGCGGCGCCCGACCCCGAGGCGCTGCAGCACTACCTGACGCTGCAGTACGTCCCCGAGCCCGCGACGCTGCACCGCGGCGTCCGGCGGCTCGAGTCGGGGTGCTCGTTCACCATCTCCCCCGGCGAGCCGATCGCCGTGCAGCGCTACTTCACCCCGCGCTTCGCCGAGCGCCCGATCCCCCGGGGCGACGCCGCGGAGGAGACCCGTCGCCACGAAGAGATCACCGAGGTGCTGCGGGACTCGGTCGCCAAGCACATGCGCGCGGACGTCACCGTCGGCGCGTTCCTCTCCGGCGGCATCGACTCCACCGCGATCGCGGCCCTGGCCCGCGAGCACAACCCGGACCTGATCACGTTCACCACCGGGTTCGAGCGCGCCGGCTATTCCGAGGTGGACGTCGCCGCCGAGTCGGCGCATGCGATCGGCGTGCAGCACGTGGTGAAGACGGTCACCGCGCAGGAGATGATGGACGCCCTGCCGCTGATCGTCTGGTACCTCGACGACCCGGTGGCCGATCCGGCGCTGGTCCCGCTGTACTTCGTGGCCCGTGAGGCCCGCAAGCACGTCAAGGTCGTGCTCTCCGGGGAGGGTGCCGACGAGCTCTTCGGCGGCTACACCATCTACAAGGAGCCGCTCTCGCTGGCGCCGTTCGACGTGCTGCCGGGCGCGGTCCGCAAGCTCGCGGGCGCGCTCAGCGAGAAGCTGCCCACCGGCATGCGCGGCAAGGACCTGCTGCGCCGCGGCGCGCTGCCGCTCGAACAGCGCTACTACGGCAACGCCCGGAACTTCTTCCCGGCCCAGCTCGCCGACGTCCTGCGCTCCTACGACGACGAGCTCTCCCACGTCGACGTCACGGCCTCGTTCTACGAGGGCTCACGCGACTGGAGCCCGGTGGCGCGCATGCAGCACGTCGACCTCTTCACCTGGCTGCGCGGCGACATCCTGGTCAAGGCCGACAAGATGACCATGGCCAACTCGCTGGAGCTGAGGGTGCCGTTCCTGGACCCCGAGGTGTTCCGGGTCGCCTCCGCCCTGCCGACCGACCAGAAGATCGCGCACGGCACCACGAAGTACGCCCTGCGCCGCGCGATCGAGGGCATCGTGCCGCCGCACGTGCTGCACCGGCGCAAGCTCGGCTTCCCGGTGCCGATCCGCCACTGGCTGGCCACCGACATGCTCGACTGGGCGCGCGGGATCGTCCGGGAGTCGCAGACCGACGCGATCCTCGACAAGGCGGCCGTGCTGCGCCTGATCGACGAGCACCGCAGCGGCCCGGTGGACCACTCGCGGCGCATCTGGACCCTGCTCGTCTTCATGCTCTGGCACGGCATCTTCGTCGAGCAGCGCATCCGACCCGAGATCCCCGCGCCGGTGTACCCGGTCTATGCGTGACGTGGGCAGGGCAACGATCGCACTGTCGGACGCCGGTCGTTCACCTACCGTGATGCGTCGACCGTAGCGAGTAGTCGACCGAGAGGACTCTGAAGACCCGATGGACGTACTGGGGATCGGCAACGCCATCGTCGACGTGCTGACGCAGACCGACGACGACACCATCACCGCCTTCGACCTGCCGAAGGGGGGCATGACGCTCGTCGATCAGGACCAGGCGGAGTCGCTGTACGCGAAGGCCGGGCAGACCACCGAGCGTTCCGGTGGCAGCGTGGCCAACTCCATCGCCATCGCGGCGGCGCTGGGCTCGGACGCGGGCTACGTCGGCAAGGTGCACGACGACCAGCTGGGCACCTCGTTCACGGAGTCCATCCGCAGCCACGGCGTGAGCTTCCGCACGCCCGCGCTCACCGAGGGCCCGTCGACGGCCCGCTGCCTCGTGCTGGTGACGCCCGACGGCGAGCGGACCATGGGCACCTACCTCGGCGCGTGCACCGCGCTCGGCCCGTCGGACATCGACCAGGACGAGGTCGCCGGCTCGGCGGTCACCCTGATCGAGGGCTACCTGGCCGACACCGAGCAGGCCCGCGAGACGATCGGCAAGATCATCGACGCGTCGGCCAAGAGCGAGGCGAAGGTCGCGCTCAGCCTCTCCGACGCCCTCTGCGTGGAGCGGCACCGCGAGTACTTCCGTGAGCTCGCCGCCGCGAACATCGACATCATCGTCGCCGACGAGGACGAGGTCGCGGCGCTGGTCGGCGACGACGGCATCGAGTCGCTGCTCAAGGACAAGGGCGGCAACTGCGAGATCGTCGCCGTCACCCACGGGGCGAAGGGCTCCACCATCCACGGCGTGGGCGGGGTGCGCCACGAGATCGAGCCGCGTCCGGCCGACGAGCTGGTCGACACGACCGGGGCGGGCGATGCCTACGCCGGCGGCTTCCTGCACGGCATCACCCACGGCCTGGACCTCGACGTCGCGGGCCGCATCGGCTCGGTCGCCGCGTCGCACGTCGTCGCCCAGCTCGGCGCGCAGCCGCCGGAGAACCTGAAGGCCAAGGTCGCGCAGGACGTGCCGCAGACCGGCTGAGGCACCACGTCCACACCCGAACGAACGGCACTTTCGCGCACATAGAGGCTGCGAGAGTGCCGTTCGTTCCGGTACCCGACCCCGAGACGACGAGAGCCCCGGTCCGCAGCGGGACCGGGGCTCGCCGTCGGGATGGATCAGTTGAAGCTGTCGCCGCAGGCGCACGACCCCGTGGCGTTCGGGTTGTCGATGGTGAAGCCCTGCTTGTCGATGGTGTCGACGAAGTCGATGGTGGCGCCCTGCACGTACGGCGCGCTCATCCGGTCGACGGCCACCTTGAGGCCGGCGAAGTCGCGGAAGAGGTCGCCGTCGAGGGTGCGGTCGTCGAAGAAGAGCTGGTAGCGCAGACCGGCGCAGCCCCCGGGCTGCACGGCGATGCGCAGGTGCATGTCGTCACGGCCCTCCTGGTCCAACAGGGCCTTGGCCTTGCTCGAGGCCGCGTCGCTGAGCTCGACGCCGTGCTCCTCGGCCTTGGTGGGGTTCTCGACGGTCATGGTTCTCCCTGAGCTCCCGATGCGTTTCGCGCCGTGCAACCCCGCCGGACGGCGGGATGTTCCCGCCCGGCGCGGCCCCGTCGTCTCCGAAGGGTCCTCCCGACGACGGCGGGACGCGGCTCGCCTGCGATCTCCATGGTGTCACACCGCGGGCCCGCGCATCACGCGTCAGGACGCTCCCGTGGCGGGCGGCACGGGCAGGAGGCGCCGTCCGGCGCCGCGCAGGAAGGCGAACGCCGCCACCACCAGCATCCACGTCACCTGCCACCCGGTGCCGAGCACGAGAGCGGGCACCCCCGTGACCACCACCAGCAGGACGAGTCCGTCGACGTGGTCGTCCATGACGCCCCCCTCACTCCGGGGGGTCGTCCTCCCCCGGTCGCGGCCCCGGCACGAGGGGCTCGACCCGCGGCGGCGGCAGCACCTCCGGACGCAGGTCCGATCGGCCACGGCGGCCGCCCCAGTGGACCGCGATCCCCTCGGCCAACGTCGCCAGGGTGCCCGAGGGGTCGGCCATCGACGCCTCCACCGACCCGGCGTTCGCGTCCGCGGCGTACGCCCCGTGGATCCCGGCCTCGAACGCGACCCGCGCCCCGACGTGGACCTGCCCGGCCAGCACCACGCACGGGACGGAGCGGGCCATGGCCGCGGCCGCGAGGGCGGCGACCGCGGTGTCGCGCAGCGACCGGAACTCGAGGCTGCCCTCGCCGGTGACGACGAGGTCGGGCAGCTCGTCCTCCGACGCCACCTCCAGGGCGTGGGCCGCCTCGCCGACCGGGGACCGCCGGATCTCGTCGGCGGTGGCCCCGCGGGTCCAGCCGTCCGCGATCGCCGCCGCGGCCTGGTCACCGGTCAGGGTGCCGCGGAACGCGTCCGGCGCGATGAGCACGCGCATGTCCCGCACCGTAGGGCCCCGACCCGAGGCCCCGCGACCACCCCGCTGCGAGGTGTCCGGATGCTGCGCCGGGTGCCCTATCCTGGAGGGGTGAACTTCCTGCGCCGTGGCTCGTCCGCCCCCGAGAGCGCCGTCTCCGACGAGCCCGCCGAGGCCGAGGACGTCGTGGCGGTGGGCGCGCGGCGCAACCAGACCGCGGGCAAGGGCCGCCCCACGCGCTCGCGCCGGGACGCCGAGGGCCGCAGCCGCGGTCCGGTCGCGCCGGCCCCGAAGACGCAGCGCGAGGCGATGAAGCGCGCGAAGTCCCTGCGCGGGGACAAGACGGAGCGACGGAAGGCCTCCGCCGACCGTCGCAAGCGGATGATGGCGGGCGACGACCGGGTGCTCCCCGTCCGCGACCGCGGCCCGGTCCGGGCCTACGTGCGCGACCTCGTCGACTCGCGGCGGCACCTGATGGGGCTGTTCATGCCCCTCGCGATCCTGATCTTCGTCACCGTCGTGATCCCGATCCCGAACATCCAGAACATCGGCAGCCTGCTGTGCCTGTGCATGCTCGCCGCGATGGTCGTGGAGGGCACGCTGCTCGGCCGCCAGATCTCGGCGCGGGCCCGGGCGAAGTTCCCCGACGAGGACATCCGGGGCTTCTCGATGGGCTGGTACGCGTTCACCCGCGCCACCCAGATCCGCAAGCTCCGCATGCCGGCGCCGCGGGTCTCCCCCGGCACCGCGGTCGACTGAGCACCCTCGTCCTCGGCGGGACCCGGTCCGGGAAGTCGGCCCACGCCGAGGGGCTGCTGCCGGCCGACCACGCCGTCTACGTCGCCACCGCCCGGCCGGTCGACCCCGCCGACGACCCCGAGTGGGCCGACCGCATCGACGTGCACCGCCGTCGTCGTCCCGTTTCCTGGGAGACCGTGGAGGACGTCGACGGCTCCCGGACGGTGGACGTGATCCGGTCCCGGCCCGAGCCGGTGCTCGTCGACGACCTCGCGACATGGGTGACCGGGCTGCTCGACGACGCCGGCTGGGCCCGCGACGCCGCCTCGGTCGCCGGCGCCCGCACCGACCTCGTCACGGCCGTGCGCGACCGGACGGCACCGCTGGTGCTGGTGTCGGCGGAGGTGGGGCTCGGGGTGGTGCCGTCGACCTCGGCCGGCCGCCGGTTCCGCGACGAGCTCGGCCTGCTCAACGCGGAGCTGGCCGCCCGGTGCGACGAGGTGGTGCTGCTCGTGGCCGGTCTGCCGGTGCCGCTTAAGGTGGCTGCGCCCCGTGAGCAGTTCTGACGGCTGTCGCCGTCAGTAGTTCTCACCCGCGACCGGAGGGAGCACCCCGTGCCGTCGGTGGCACCACCCGACGACGCCGCCCGCGCCGACCTGCGCCGTCACCTCGACGGCCTCCCGCTGCCGACGCACGCGCTGGGTCGGCTGGAGGACGTCGCCGGCTGGCTCGCGGCCTGCCAGGCCCGCTCCCCCGCGCGTCCGCCCGCCGCGCCGCGCGTCGTGCTCTTCGCCGCCGAGCACGGCATCGCGTCCGCCGGGGTGTCCGCGTTCGAGGCCGGTGAGACCGCGCGCCGGCTCGCCGCGGTCCGGGAGGGCACCGCGCCCACCAACTCGCTGGCCACGGTCGCCGGCGCCGACGTCCGCGTCGTCGAGGTGGGCGACGGCCCGAGCGGCCGCATCGACCGGGTGGACGCGCTGAGCGCGGACGGTCTGCAGGCCGCCATCGACGCCGGGGTCCGGGCCGCCGACGAGGCGGTCGACGAGGGCGCCGACCTGCTGGTCCCGGGCGACCTCGCGGTGGGCGTGTCGACCCCGGTCGCGGTCCTGGCTGCGGCGCTGTGCGCGCGGGAGCCGGTGGCGGTCGTCGGCCGGGGCTCCGGGATCGACGACCTCGCCTGGATGCGCAAGGCGGCCGCGGTGCGCGACGCACTGCGCCGGACGAAGGCCGTCGGCCGCGACCCCGACGGACTGCTTCGCGTCGCGGGCGGCGCCGACCTCGCCGCGATCGTCGGCTTCCTCACCCAGGCCGCCCGCCGCCGCACGCCGGTCCTGCTCGACGGCGCGGCCGTGTGCGTCGCCGCCCTGCTCGCCGACGCCCGCTCCCCCGGCGCCCGCGCCTGGTGGCTCGCGGCGACCCGCGACACGGAGCCCGCCCAGGCCCTCGCCCTCGAGGTGCTCGGGCTCGACCCGCTGCTGCTGCTCGACCTGCGGGCCGGGGCCGCGACCGGTGCGCTCGCCGCCGTCCCGCTGGTCACGATGGCCGCGCGGGTGGCCGCGGGGTCGTGAACTCCCGTCCCGACGCCGGGTCGGGGCGGCTCGGGGCGCTCCGGCTCGCCCTCTCGTTGTTCAGCGTCGCCCCGGTGCGCGCCGACGCGGTCGACCGCCGCACCGCGACCGGCGCGCTGGTCCTCGCCCCGCTCGTCGGGCTCGTGCTCGGCGCGGTGGTCGGCGGGGTGGTGCTCGGGCTGCTCGCGCTCGGCGCCCCGGACCTCCTCGCGGGCGTCGCCGGGGTGGCCGCTGGGGCGCTGCTGACCCGCGGCCTGCACCTCGACGGGCTGGCCGACCTCGCCGACGGCCTGGGGTCCTACGGCGACGCCGCGCGGATGCTCGCGGTGATGAAGGACCCGTCGACCGGGGCGTTCGGGGTGATCACCCTCGTCGTCGTGCTCGGGGCGCAGGCGGCGGCGCTCCCCGCGGTCGGCCCGGTCGGGACGGCGCTCGCCTGGGCGCTGGGACGCGCGTCGTTCTCCTGGTGCGCCCGACGACGGGTGCCCGCGGCCTCGGCGGGCGGGCTCGGCGCCCTCGTGGCGGGGACGCAGCCCGCCGCCGTGCCGGTCGGGTGGGCGCTCGTGCTCGCGGCCGCGGCTGCGCTCGCCGTCCCGGGCCGGTGGTGGCAGGGCCCGGCGGCCGTGCTGACGGCGGCGGTGGTGGCCGTGCTGCTCGCCCGGCACGCCGTGCGCCGCCTCGGCGGGGTGAACGGCGACGTGTTCGGCGCGGTCGGCGAGGTCACGGTGACCGTGACGCTCGCCGTCCTCGCTCTGGGCTCGACCTAGCCGAGCTTCGCCATCCAGCCGTGCGGGTCGGGTGCGGCACCGCGCTGGATGTCGGTGAGCCGCTCGCGCAGGCGGGCGGTGACGGGGCCGGGGCTGCCGTCGCCGATCTCGAAGGACCCGCCGTCGTACTTGACCGAGCCGACCGGCGTGATGACCGCTGCCGTGCCGCAGGCGAACACCTCGGTCAGGCCGCCCGAGGCGACCTCCTTCTCCCACTCGTCGGTGGAGATGCGGCGCTCGGTGACCGTCGCGCCGTCCTCCCTGGCGAGCTCGAGCAGCGAGCGGCGGGTGATGCCGGGCAGGAGCGACCCGGACAGCTCGGGGGTGACGACCTCGTGGTGCCCCTGGGCGTCGGTGAAGACGAAGAACAGGTTCATCCCGCCCATCTCCTCGACCCACCGGTGCTCCAGCGCGTCGAGCCACACCACCTGGTCGCACCCCTGCGCGGCCGCCTGCGCCTGCGCGGCGAGCGACGCGGCGTAGTTGCCGCCGCACTTGGCCTCGCCGGTGCCACCGGGGACGGCTCGCACGTAGTCGGTGGACAGCCACACGCTGACCGGCGCCAGCCCACGCGGGAAGTAGGCCCCGGCGGGCGAGGCGATGAGCAGGTAGAGGTACTCCTCGCTGGGACGCACCCCCAGCCCGGACGACGACCCGAATATGAACGGGCGCAGGTACAGCGACTCCTCGCCGCCCGCGGCCGGCACCCACCGCGCGTCGACCGTGAGCAACTCACGGATGGAGTCGAGGAACAGCTCCTCGGGCAGCGGCGGCATCGCCAGGCGCTCGGCCGAGCGCGCCATCCGCTCCGCGTTGGCCCACGGGCGGAACGAGGCGATCGTCCCGTCGGGCTGCCGGTAGGCCTTGAGGCCCTCGAAGATGGTCTGGCTGTAGTGCAGCACCACCGACGCCGGGTCGATCTGCAGCGGCGCGTAGGGCTCGACCCTGGCGTCGTGCCAGCCGCGCGCCGCGTCCCACCGGACGGTGACCATGTGGTCGGTGAAGAACTTGCCGAACCCGGGCGCGGCCAGTACCTCCGCCACCCGCTCGTCCGTCGCCGGGGCGGGGTGCGGGAGAACCTCGAAGGCCGTGCTCGACATGGCGTTCACTCTAAACCGCACCCCTGACGACGAACACGCCCTCGACCTCGTCGTCGTGGATCAGGCCGTCACAGCTCGGCGAAGCGTGCGTACGCGGGCCAGTCGCGCAGGTTGACCTGGTCGCACTCGGCCGCCATCGCGTCGATCTCGTCGGCGGACGCACCGCGCTCGAGGCACTCCGCGAGCCGCCGGAAGTACTCCTCGCGCGGGGCGCCCGGCACGAACAGGATGAGGAAGCGGGCCGGCTCGTCCCCGAGCGCCCCGAAGGCGTGCACCCCGTTGACCGGCACGTGGGCGAAGTCGCCGCTGCCCAGCGTCTGCCAGGTGTCGTCGCACATCACCGCGAGCCGCCCGGAGATCACCCAGAACGACTCGGAGAACCCCTGGTGGTAGTGCGGCACGGCCCCGATCCGCCCAGGGGCCGCCGCGGACTCGAAGAGCCCGAAGCCGCCCCCGACGACGTCGCCGGGGGCGATGAAGCGGGCCGGCCCGGCGACCTCGGCCTCGTCGCGGTAGCGGTAGACGCCCGGGTCGGCGTCGGGGACGGTCGGGAAGCTCATGGCCGGATCACCGCACGTGGGAGGCGACGAAGGGCGGCGCCACGACCTCGCACTCGAGCGCGCGGCCGCGGACGTCGATGCTGACGACGTCACCCTCCGACAGGCCCGCTGCGGTGTCCAGCAGCGCGAGCGCGATACCGGTCCTCAGGGTCGGCGAGAAGGTGCCCGAGGTCGTCTCCCCCACCGGGCTCCCCCCGAGCGTCACGGTCATGTGGGCGCGCGGCACGCCGCGCCCGGACGCCTTCAGGCCCCACGCCCGTCGTCGGGGGCCCCGCTCGCGCTCGGCGAGCAGCGCCTCGCGGCCCCAGAACTCCTCCTTCTTCCAGCCGACCGCGAAGCCGACGCGGGCCTGGACCGGGGTGATCTCCGGCCCGAGGTCCTGGCCGTGCAGCGGCAGTCCGGCCTCGGTGCGCAGGGTGTCGCGGGCGCCGAGGCCGGCGGGCAGCCCGCCCTGCTCGGCGACGACCGCGGCGAGCGCGTCCCACAGCGTCTCGGCGACCTCGGCGGGCGCGATCAGCTCGTAGCCGTGCTCGCCGGTGTAGCCGGTGCGGCAGACCCGGACCTCGCGGCCCTCCCAGGTGCTGTCGACGAAGGCCATGTAGTCGAGGTCGACGTCGCCGGTCTCGGGGAGCACCCCGGTCCCGGCGAGGACCGCTCGTGAGCGCGGGCCCTGCACGGCGAGCACGACGTGGGCGTCGTGCTCGTCGGTGACCGTGATCCCCGCGGGCGCGGCGTCCGCGAGCTGCCGGCCCACGCCCGCGGAGTTGGCGGCGTTGGGCACCGCGAAGACCTCGTCGTCGCCGACGAGGTAGAGGATCAGGTCGTCGACCACGCCGCCGTCGTCCGCGCAGCACAGCGTGTACTGCGCCTTGCCCGGCACGATGCGGCCGAGGTCGTTGGTGAGGCACCGGTCGACGAAGGCGGCCGCCCCGGGGCCGCTGATGCGCACCTTGCCCAGGTGGCTGACGTCGAACAGCCCGACGGCCTCGCGGGTCGCGGTGTGCTCGGCGACCGTGCCGGAGTACTGGACGGGCATCTCCCAGCCGCCGAACGGCGCGAACGTGGCACCCAGGGCCTCGTGGCGGGCGTGCAGGGGGCTCCGGCGCAGGTCCTGTCGCTGTTCGGTCACGGGTCCGGGACCGTACGGCACGAGCACGCTGTCGGGGGTGCGTCCTAGCATGCGATCACATCCACCAGCAGCACCGGAGGCGCACCGATCGTGACTACCCTGCCCGACCTCGAACTCAGCGACGCGCAGGCGGCGGCGGCGATCGTCGACGTCCTGGTCGTCGGTCTGCGCCCCGGTGCCGCACCGGAGGACGGGAGCGGGTCGGGCGACGAGCCGGTGGCGCCGGTGCTGGTCGGCGCGCAGGGCGTCGACGCCGCGTTCTCCGGCGAGCTGAGCTCGCTGCTGGCCCTCACCGGCGCCACCGGCAAGGCCGAGGAGGTCGTCAAGGTCCCGACGCGCGGGGCGATCACGGCGCCGGTGCTGCTCGCGGTCGGGCTGGGGCCGGAGTCGGCGCCCGCGGGCCTGCAGGGCGGCCCGGACGTCGCCGAGCAGGTGCGCCGCGCGTCGGGCGCCGCCGCACGGGCCCTGCCGAAGGGTGCGACGACGATCGGCAGCACGCTCTCCGAGCTCGACCTCGCCGCGGCGGTGGAGGGCACCGTGCTCGGCGCCTACTCCTTCACCGAGTACCGCACGGCGGAGGACGGCCCCACCCGCACGGTGTACTTCCTGGGCGCGCCCGGCGGCAGCGGGGGCGCCCCCGAGCGGGAGCGCGCCCGGCTCGCCGACGCGGCGATGACGGCGCGGGCCGTGTGCGCCGCGCGCGACCTGATCAACACCCCGCCGAACGACCTCTACCCCGCCGAGTTCGCCCGTCGTGCCACCGACCTGGCCGAGGCGGTCGGGCTGGGGGTCGAGGTCCTCGACGACGCGCAGCTGGCCGAGGGCGGGTTCGGCGGGATCCTCGGCGTCGGCGGCGGCTCGTCGCGCCCGCCGCGGATGGTGCGCCTGACCCACACCCACCCCGACGCCACCCGCACGGTGGCGCTGATCGGCAAGGGCATCACGTTCGACACCGGCGGCATCTCGATCAAGCCGGCCGCGAACATGGACCACATGACCTCGGACATGTCCGGGGCGGCCTGCGTGGTCGCGGCGACCTGCCTCGCGGCCGAGCTGAACCTCGCGGTCAACGTCACGGCCACCGTGCCGATGGCCGAGAACATGCCCTCGGGCACCGCCTACCGGCCGGGCGACGTGCTCACCATGTATGGCGGGAAGACCGTCGAGGTGCTGAACACCGACGCCGAGGGCCGCCTGATCCTGGCCGACGCGATCGTGCGGGCGTGCGAGGACTCCCCCGACTACCTGGTGGAGACCTCGACGCTGACCGGCGCGCAGGTCGTGGCGCTCGGCTCGCGCACCGCCGGGATCATGGGCGAGGACGCCTTCCGCGACCGGGTGACCGCCGCGGCCGCCTCGGTCGGCGAGGGCGCCTGGGCGATGCCGCTGCCCGAGGAGCTGCGCGGCGACCTCGACTCGCGGGTCGCCGACATCGCGAACGTCACCAACCACCGCTTCGGCGGCATGCTCGCGGCCGGACTGTTCCTGCGCGAGTTCGTCGCCGACGGCGTGCCGTGGGCGCACGTCGACGTCGCCGGCCCGGCCTTCAACACCGGCGGGGCGTACGGCTACACGCCGCGCGGGGGCACCGGGATGCCGGTGCGGACCCTGGCCGCCGTCCTGGCCGACGTCGCCGCGCACGGCTGACGTGATCGATCACCCCGACGGCCGGTTTGCCTGCGGTGGAAGGATGGTCGTCGAGAACCGGTCCCGGCTCGTTCCGACGAACGGGGACCGGCGGGTCCCGGGTCGGTGACACCGGCCGCCGGGACCGCCGCACGTCACACGCCGACGCGGGAGAAGTGAGTTGAGCGAGAGCGACACCTACGACGTCCTCATCCTGGGCGGGGGCTCCGGCGGCTACGCCTGCGCGTTGCGCGCGGCGCAGCTGGGGCTCTCGGTGGCGCTCGTCGAGCAGGACAAGCTCGGCGGGACCTGCCTGCACCGGGGCTGCATCCCCACCAAGGCGCTGCTGCACGCCGCCGAGGTCGCCGACAACGCCCGCGAGGGCGAGCAGATCGGTGTGAAGAGCTCGCTGTCGGGCATCGACATGAGCGGCGTCAACTCCTATAAGGACGGCGTCGTCGCGAAGCTCTACAAGGGCCTGCAGGGGCTGATCAAGTCCCGCAAGGTCACCATGATCGAGGGCCACGGGCGCCTCGTCGGGCAGGACACCGTCGAGGTCGACGGGCAGCGCTACACCGGCCGCCACGTCGTCCTCGCCTCCGGCTCGTACTCCAAGACGCTGCCCGGCCTCGAGCTCGGCGGCCGCGTGATCACCTCCACCGAGGCGATCAACCTCGACTACGTGCCCGACCGCGTGGTCGTGCTCGGCGGCGGCGTCATCGGCTGCGAGTTCGCGAGCGTCTGGAAGTCCTTCGGCTCCGAGGTCACCATCGTCGAGGCGCTGCCCCACCTGGTGCCCAACGAGGACGAGTTCCTCTCCAAGCAGCTCGAGCGCCAGTTCCGCAAGCGGAAGATCGCCTTCAAGATCGGCACGAAGTTCACCGGCGTCGAGCAGACCGCCGACGCGGTGACGATCAGCCTGGAGAACGGCGAGCAGATCGAGGCCGACCTCCTGCTCGTCGCCGTGGGCCGTGGCCCGAACACCGCCGACCTCGGCTACGAGGAGCAGGGCGTCACCCTCGACCGCGGGTTCGTGCGCACCGACGAGCGGCTGCGCACCGGGGTGGGCAACGTCTACGCCGTGGGCGACATCGTCCCGGGCCTGCAGCTCGCCCACCGCGGCTTCCAGCAGGGCATCTTCGTCGCCGAGGAGATCGCGGGGATGAACCCGCCGGTCATCGACGAGAAGGGCATCCCGCGGGTCACCTACTGCGAGCCCGAGATCGCCTCGGTCGGCCTCACCGAGGCGCAGGCCAAGGAGGCCTACGGCGAGGTCGTCACCACCACCTACGACCTCGCGGGCAACGGCAAGTCGCAGATCCTGCGCACCGCAGGCGCCATCAAGCTGGTCAAGGGCGGCACGGGCGACGACGCCCCGGTGGTCGGCGTGCACATGATCGGCGCGCGGATCGGCGAGCTCGTCGGGGAGGCGCAGCTGGTCTACAACTGGGAGGCTCTGCCGGTCGAGGTCGCGAACCTCGTCCACGCCCACCCCACGCAGAACGAGGCGTTCGGCGAGGCGCACCTGGCGCTCGCCGGCAAGCCCCTGCACGCGCACGGCTGATCGCCCACACCGGTTCGACGAGGGAGTACCGAGCACGATGGCCTACACCGTCCAGATGCCTGCTCTCGGTGAGAGCGTCACCGAGGGCACCATCACCCGGTGGCTGAAGCAGGAGGGCGACCACGTCGAGGTCGACGAGCCGCTGCTGGAGGTGTCCACCGACAAGGTCGACACCGAGATCCCGTCGCCGCAGGCGGGGATCCTCCAGCGGATCGTCGCGAACGAGGACGACACCGTGGAGATCGGTGGCGACCTCGCGGTCATCGGCGACGGTGACGACGACGGCGGTGCGTCCGGCGGCTCCGGGGGCGGGCAGGCCGAGGCCGAGCCGGCGCAGTCCGAGCCCGAGCCCGAGCCGGCGCAGCCCGAGCCCGCGCAGCAGCAGTCCGAGCCGGAGCCCGAGCCCGCCCCGGCCTCGTCCGGCGGCAGCGGGTCCGGTGGTAGCGGCTCCGGGGGCGGCGCCGGCACGACCATCGAGATGCCGGCGCTGGGCGAGTCGGTCACCGAGGGGACGATCACCCGCTGGCTCAAGCAGGTCGGCGACTCCGTCGAGGTCGACGAGCCGCTGCTGGAGGTGTCCACCGACAAGGTCGACACCGAGATCCCGTCGCCGGTCGCGGGCACGCTGCTCGAGATCCGGGCGAACGAGGACGACACCGTCGAGGTCGGCGGGGCCCTCGCGGTCGTCGGTGACGGGTCGGGCGGTGGCTCGGCCGGCGGCGGATCGGCGCAGCCCGAGGCGCAGTCCGGGCCCGACGCGCAGGCGTCGTCGGACACCGCGTCGTCGCAGGCCGAGCCGCGCCAGGAGCAGCAGCAGCCCGAGCCGGAGGCGCAGCCCGCGGCGTCGGACGGCCAGAACACGGCGCAGAGCTCTGGCGGGGCGGTCGCCGCCTCCGGCGCGGACGACTACGTCTCCCACGAGACCGAGCAGCCCGCCGGCGCGAGCGGCCCGGCGAACGCCGGCGCGCTGCAGTCCGGGGGCGCCCCCTCGAACGGCACCGGCGGCGGCGAGACGGCGGGTTCGCCCTACGTCACCCCGCTGGTCCGCAAGCTCGCCCAGGAGCGCGGGGTCGACCTCGCGTCGGTCTCGGGCACCGGGGTCGGCGGACGCATCCGCAAGCAGGACGTCGTCGCCGCGGCCGACGAGCAGGACAAGGCCACGCAGGCGTCCGCCGCGCCGTCGGCGAACGAGCCCGCCGCCACCCCGGCCGACGGGTCGCAGGGTGCGGTGCACGGCGGCGAGGTGCAGAAGCCCGCGGCGTCGCGCAGCCCGAACATCCCGACGCCCGACGACTCCGGGCTGCGGGGCACCACACAGAAGCTCTCCCGGCGCCGCGCGACGATCGCGAAGCGCATGGTGGAGTCGCTGCAGACCTCCGCGCAGCTGACAACGGTGGTCGAGGCCGACGTCACCCGGATCGCGCGCCTGCGCGACCGGGCGAAGGCCGACTTCGAGCGCCGGGAGGGCGTGAAGCTGTCGTTCCTGCCGTTCATGGCGCTGGCCACCGTCGAGGCGCTCAAGGCGCACCCGGTCGTCAACGCGATGATCGACACCGAGAAGGGCGAGGTCACCTACCACGGGGCCGAGCACCTCGGGATCGCCGTGGACTCGCCCGCGGGGCTGATCGTGCCGGTCATCCACGACGCCGGGGACCTCAACCTCGGCGGGCTGGCCCGCAAGATCGCCGACGTCGCGCAGCGGACCCGGGACAACAAGATCGCGCCGGACGAGCTCTCGGGCGGCACGTTCACGATCACCAACACGGGCTCGCGCGGCGCGCTGATCGACACCCCGATCATCAACCAGCCGCAGGTCGGCATCCTCGGCACCGGGGCCGTCGTCAAGAAGCCCGTGGTGGTCACCGACAGCGAGGGCGGCGAGTCGATCGCGATCCGCTCGACGGTCTACCTCTGCCTGTCCTACGACCACCGCATCGTCGACGGCGCCGACGCCGCCCGGTTCCTCGGGTCGGTGAAGGCGCGCCTCGAGGCCGGTGCGTTCGAGGCGGACCTCGGGCTCGTGTAGTCCTCCCCGCTCTCCGACCGAGGGGCCCCGTCGCGATCCGCGGCGGGGCCCTCGTCGTCGGTGCGGGGTGCGGATCCGTGAGGGGAGGATTCGAGCGCTCCACCCGCACGAGGGTTCCCCTCACGCCGGGTGGGCAGGAGACGGCCCGGACGAACCGGACAGCGTGTCCGGGTCGCGCCGCACCTCCGACTCCGCGACGATCACCGTCATGCGCGTCGTCATCTCCGGTTCGTCCGGGCTCATCGGCACCGCCCTGGTCCCCCACCTGCGCGCGGCCGGGCACGAGGTGGTCCGCCTCGTGCGGCGCACCCCGCAGGCCCCCGACGAGCGCGGCTGGGACCCGCCGTCGGGACGGATCGACGACGGCGCCCTCGACGGCGCCGACGCGGTGATCAACCTGTCCGGGGCGGGGATCGGCGACAAGCGCTGGTCGGGCGCCTACAAGCAGGAGCTGCGCGACAGCCGCACCATCCCCACCGACGTGCTCGCCCGCGCCGTCGCAGCGCACGGCATCCCGGTGATGCTCAGCGGCTCGGCGGTCGGGTTCTACGGCGACACCGGCCAGGTCGCGGTCGACGAGAGCGGGGCGCGCGGCCGCGGGTTCCTCGCCGACCTCGTCCGCGACTGGGAGAACGCGACGGCCCCGGCGGTCGAGGCCGGCGCCCGGGTGGTGCTGATCCGCACCGGGCTGGTCCTCTCGCACTCCGGCGGCCTGATGGGGCGGCTCAAGCCGATCTTCACCTTCGGGCTGGGCGGCAAGCTCGGCTCGGGCGAGCAGTACTGGCCGTGGATCTCGCTCGACGACGAGGTCGGGGCCATCACGCACGCCCTCGAGCACGACTCCGTGGTCGGCCCGCTCAACGCCACGGGCCCCGGGCCGGTGACCAACGCCGAGTTCACCAGGGTGATGGCGGCGACGGTGCACCGTCCGGCCCCGTGGGTCGTGCCCGGCTTCGCGATGCGCGCCGTCCTCGGGGAGTTCGCCGACGAGGGCGTCCTGGTGAGCCAGCGGGTGCTCCCGGGCGTGCTCGAGCGCGAGGGCTACACGTTCCAGCACCAGACGGTGCAGGCCGCGCTCGCCGCGGTGCTGGAGTGAGTGCCGTCCCGGACGAGGTCGACGTCCTCGTCGTCGGGGCCGGGCTCGCCGGCCTCAACGCGGCGCGGACGGTGGCGCGCTCCGGTCGGTCGGTGCTGGTGTGCGAGGCGTCCGACGGGGTCGGCGGCCGGGTGCGCACCGACGTCGTCGACGGCTTCCTCGTCGACCGCGGCTTCCAGATCCTCAACACGTCCTACCCGGCGCTGCGCGCGGCCGTGGACCTCGACGCGCTCGACCTGCACCCCTTCGTCCCCGGCGCCGCCGTGCGCACCGAGGACGGCGTGCTGCACCGGGTCGCGCGCCGCCCGACGTGGCTGCCCCGGACCGCGCTCACCCGGCTGATCTCCCTGCGCGGCAAGCTCGGCATCGCCGCCTTCACCGCCCGGTCGGTCCTGGTCCCGCCGCAACGCCAGGCGGCCGCGCCGGAGCGGTCCGCGGCCGACGACCTCGCCCGCTTCGGGCTCCGCGACGGCGACGTCGACCGCTTCCTGCGGCCGTTCCTCGCCGGGGTGCTGGGCGACGGCGAGCTCGCGACCTCGTCGCGGGTGGTCTCGCTGTTCTGGCGCACCTTCGCCCTCGGGAACCTGACCCTGCCCGGCCGCGGCATCGGCGCGATGACGACGCACCTCGCGGCCCGGCTGCCGGCCGGCACGGTGCGGCTGGACACTCCGGTCCGGGAGGTCGCGCCCGGCCGCGTGGCCACGGAGGCCGGGACGGTGCGGGCCGGCGCGGTGATCGTCGCGACCGAGGGCACCGACGCCGCCGCGCTCCTCGGCGGCCGCGTCGAGGCGCCCCGGCCGTTCGCCCTGACCAGCCACTACCACGTCACGGACCGCCCGCCGACCCGCCAGGGGCTGCTGCACCTCGACGGCACCGGCGGGCCGGTGGTCAACACGATGGTGCTCACCGCCGCCGTGCCGTCCTACTCCCCCGACCACCGCCACCTCGTGGTCTCCACCGTGCTCGGCGGGGAGGCGTTGCCCGAGCCGCGGCTGCGCGCCGAGCTCGAGCGCATCTGGGGCACGGGGACGGCGCACTGGGAGCACCTCGCGACCCGCGAGATCCCGCACGCCCTGCCCGCCACGGTCCCGCCGACCCCGCCCGGCCTGCGCCGCCCCGTGGACCTCGGCGACCGGCTCTTCGTTGCGGGTGACCACCGCGACACCCCGTCGGTGCAGGGCGCTCTCGTGTCCGGGCGGCGCACGGCTCAGGCCGCGCTCGCGTCCTTGGGGTGACTTCCTGCCTCGACGACAGGAAAGCGTCGTTGCTGTCACCGGGCGCCGGCAACGACGCTTTCCTGCCACGGGGGCCGGTGGAGCCGGAGTAGGTTCGTCGACATGGGT
Source organism: Actinomycetospora sp. CA-084318 (assembly GCF_050955885.1). Taxonomy (NCBI): domain Bacteria; kingdom Bacillati; phylum Actinomycetota; class Actinomycetes; order Pseudonocardiales; family Pseudonocardiaceae; genus Actinomycetospora; species Actinomycetospora sp. CA-084318. The sequence continues at coordinate 3,208,643 of NZ_CP192098.1, read as the reverse complement.
TCCCACCGCGCGAGCACCGAGCCGGTCGAGGTGCTCGACCTCGGCACCGTCGAGTACACCGCCGCGTGGGACCAGCAGCGCGCCCACCACGCGGCGCGGGCCGACGGCACCGGACCGGACGTCCTCATGCTGCTCGAGCACCCGAGCGTCTACACGGCCGGGAAGCGCACACAGCCCGAGGACCGGCCGACCGACGGCACTCCCGTGGTCGACGTGGACCGCGGCGGACGGATCACCTGGCACGGGCCCGGACAGCTCGTCGGCTATCCGATCCTCAAGCTCGGGCAGCCGTTCGACGTGGTCGACCACGTGCGGCGTCTCGAGGAGGCGCTGATCGCGGTCTGCGCGAGCTACGGCCTCGAGACCGGGCGGGTCGACGGCCGGTCCGGCGTGTGGCTGGCCGCGGGCGCCGGGCGTCCGGAGCGCAAGATCGCCGCGATCGGGGTCCGGGTGGCCCGGGGCGTCACCCTGCACGGGTTCGCCCTGAACGCCGATCCCGACCTCACCGCCTTCGGCGCGATCGTCCCGTGCGGGATCACCGACGCCGGCGTCACGAGCCTGACCGCGGAGGTGGGTCGGCGGGTCGGGATCGACGACGTCCGTTCCGCCGTCCGGGACGCCATGCTCGCCGCGTTCGCGGGAGATCTACCGGTCCGTGAGCATCCCGTGGTCCGTCCGGAGGTCACGGATACGCTGATGGTGGGTAACGTCCCAGTCCAGATGTTGTAATCTTCGCGCCAGTCAACGGCGGAGAGTGACCGCTCGTCGCGGATCGTGACGAGAAACGTCGTGCCCGTCCATCCGGCCGCCGACCGTGAGGGCATGACCCACGACGACATCCGAACGGCAGGCCGACGCGGCCGCGCGGGCGCCGGGCTCGTCGCGGCCCTGGTGCTGGCCGGACTCACGTTCCTCGCGCCGGCCGCGTCCGCCGCGGTGACCCCCACCCAGGCGACCTGGCTCTCCCAGGTCGTGTCGCTCACCAACCAGCAGCGCCAGCAGGCGGGCTGCAAGGCCCTCGTCCGCGACACCCGGATCGACACGGCCGCCCAGGGCCATGCGGAGTGGATGGCGCGGACCGGCACGTTCTCGCACACCGGGGCGAACGGGTCGAGCTTCGTCGACCGCCTGAAGGCCGCCGGCTACGCGACCCCGGGTGGCGAGAACATCGCCTACGGCCAGGCCGACGCGAAGGCCGTCGTCACCGCGTGGATGAACTCCGCCGGCCACCGCGCCAACATCCTCAACTGCCGGTTCACCACGATCGGCGTCGGTGTCGCCGGGACCCGCAACTACTGGGTCCAGGACTTCGGCTACTGAATCCTCCCGACGAGGAGGGTGGCCGTCCGGGGCAGTCCGCTGCCCCGGACGGCCGCACCGTTCGTCGACCGCTCCGCCCCGACCGGCCGTTCGCCGCCGAACCCGCCCGTGACCTTCCCGTGACCTGACCGCCCTGCCAGGTTCGTCGCGTGGGCCTCCATCGCTTCGAGCACGACCCCCGCCGCCGCACCCGGCTCGCCCTGGGCGTCGGTGCCGCGGCCGTCGTGCTCGGCCTGCTCGCCGCCGTGCTCACCCTGCGCCCCTGGGCGGGCGACACCGCGGTGCGCGACGCCGGCGCGGTCGCCGCGCTGCCCGCGCTCCCGGCCCCGGTCCCCCTCGCCCTGCCGCCCCTCCCCGCCGCGGCATCGGCCCCCACGACCAGCACCACCGCCTCGAGCACGACCACCACCACGACGACCACCACGACCACCCGCCGCTCGACCACCCGGGCCGCCGCGGCCGTCGTCGGGACCGGGAGCGGGCCGACCGGCCGGGTCCTCGCCCTCGTCAACGCGGAGCGGGCGAAGGCGGGGTGCGGCACGGTCGCGGGCAACGCCGCCCTGGACCGGGCCGCCGCGGACTACGCGGCGCTCATGGCGCGCACCGGCACGTTCTCGCACACCGGCCCCGACGGCTCGAGCTTCTCCGACCGGGTGCGGGCCGCGGGCTACGACGACCCGGGCGGCGAGAACATCGCGCAGGGCCAGACCAGTGCCGACGAGGTCATGGACGACTGGATGAACTCCCCCGGCCACCGCCGCAACATCCTCGACTGCTCCTTCCGCACGCTCGGCGTGGGCGAGGCGCAGGACTACTGGGTGCAGGAGTTCGGGCGCTGAGGCCCGGGAGCCCTCACAGGCCGCACTCCTGCGCCACGAACTGCAGGTGCTCGAGGTCGGACAGGTCCAGCACCTGCAGGTAGACCCGCTGCACGCCGACCGCGGCGAACTCGTCCAGCCGGGCCGCGAGTTCACCGGCGGTCCCCGCGATGCCGTGGGCGCGGAGTTCGTCGGGCTCCCGCCCGATCGCCGCGGCGCGTCGGACGACGTCCGCCTCGGTCGCCCCGGCGCACAGCACCTGGGCGGTGGACCGGCGCAGCGTCGCGGGGTCGCGCCCGATCGCCGCGCACGCCTCGCGCACCCGGTCGTACTGCGCGGCCACCTGGTCCACCGAGGCGAACGGCACGTTGACCTCGTCGGCGAAGCGCGCCGCCAGGGCGGGCGTCCGCCGGTGCCCGGTCCCGCCCACGATGATCGGCGGGTGCGGCTCCTGCAGCGGCTTGGGCAGCCCGGGGCTCTCGGTGAACCGGTAGTGCTCGCCGTGGAAGGTGTAGCCCTGCCCCACCGGCGTGCCCCACGCCCCGGTGAGCACCTCGAGCTGCTCGGCGAGCATGTCGAACCGGTCGCCCGTCGTCGGGAACGGGATCCCGTACGCGTGGTGCTCGGCCTCGTACCAGCCGGTGCCGATGCCGAGCTCGATCCGGCCGCCGGACATCTGGTCGACCTGGGACACGGCGACGCCGAGCGGCCCGGGCAGCCGGAAGGTGATCGACGTCATGATCGTGCCGAGCCGGATCGTGGAGGTCTCGCGGGCGAGGGCACCGAGGGTCACCCACGCGTCGGTCGGTCCGGGCAGGCCGGTCGAGCCGTTCATGGCGAGGAAGTGGTCGGAGCGGAAGAACGCGTCGAAGCGGCAGTCCTCCGCGCACCGGGCGACGCGGAGCAGGTCGTCGTACGTGGCGCCCTGCTGCGGTTCGGTGAAGATCCGGAGGTCCATAACGTTGATCAGCCTAACGGGGGAGCGGGCGTAGCCTGGTACCCGTGACGACGAGCGCTGACGCAGGAGCCCCGGCCGGACGCAAGCTGCTCCGCCTCGAGGTCCGCAACTCGCAGACGCCCATCGAGCGCAAGCCCGACTGGATCCGCACGCGGGTGCAGACCGGCCCGAACTTCTCCGAGCTCAAGGGCATGGTGCGCAGCGCCGGCCTCGCCACGGTGTGCGAGGAGGCGGGCTGCCCCAACATCTACGAGTGCTGGGAGGACCGCGAGGCCACCTTCCTCATCGGCGGCGAGCAGTGCACCCGGCGGTGCGACTTCTGCCAGATCGACACCGGGAAGCCCTCGCCGCTGGACCGCGACGAGCCGCGCAAGGTCGCCGAGTCGGTGCGCCAGATGGGGCTGCGCTACTCGACGATCACCGGTGTCGCCCGCGACGACCTCGACGACGGCGGGTCCTGGCTCTACGCCGAGACCGTGCGCCAGGTCCACGCGCTGAACCCCGGCACGGGCGTCGAGCTGCTGATCCCCGACTTCGACGACCGGGACGACCAGCTCGACCCGGTCTTCGACGCCGCCCCCGAGGTGCTCGCGCACAACCTCGAGACCGTGCCGCGCATCTTCCGCCGCATCCGTCCGGCGTTCCGCTACGAGCGCTCGCTCGACGTGATCCGCAAGGCGCGCGCCGCGGGCCTCGTCACGAAGTCCAACCTCATCCTCGGCATGGGCGAGACCCCCGAGGAGGTCACGGCGGCGATGCAGGACCTGCACGACGCCGGGTGCGACCTGCTCACCCTCACCCAGTACCTGCGCCCGTCGCTGCGCCACCACCCGGTGGAGCGCTGGGTGAAGCCCGAGGAGTTCGTGGAGCACCGCGACGCCGCCCTGGAGATGGGCATCGCCGGCGTGATGGCGGGCCCGCTGGTGCGCTCGTCGTACCGCGCGGGCCGGCTCTACGCGCAGGCGAAGCTGCACCGCGGCGAGGCGCTGCCCAAGGGCATGGAGGAGCTGGCCGCCGAGGGCGAGGCGCGCCAGGAGGTCGGATCGGTCCTCGCGCGCCGCGCGTAGGTGTGCATCCGGCAGAATGGTGAACATGGCCAAGGGCACTGCCGGTAAGGCGACCAAGGAAGAGAAGAAGGCCGCCAAGCAGGCTGCGCGCGCGGCCCGCAAGCAGCGCTGGTCGCAGATCTGGCAGGCGTTCCAGATGCAGCGCAAGGAGGACAAGCTCCTCCTGCCGCTGATGATCGGCTCCGTCGTCGTGACCGCCCTGATCTTCCTGGTCATCGGGCTGCTGCTCGGGCAGTCCTGGTACCTGGTGCCGATCGGGGTCATCCTCGGCCTCGCCGTGGCGATGATCGTGTTCGGGCGCCGCGTGCAGAACAACGTCTACGCCAAGGCCGACGGGCAGCCCGGGGCCGCCGGGTGGGCGCTGGACAACATGCGCGGCCCGTGGCGGGTCACGCAGGCCGTGGCCGGCACCACCCAGCTCGACGTGGTGCACCGCGTCATCGGGCGCCCGGGAGTGATCCTCGTGGCCGAGGGCGCCTCGCACCGCACGAAGGGCCTGCTCGCGCAGGAGAAGAAGAAGGTCGCGCGCGTCGCCGGGCAGGTGCCGATCTACGAGGTCGCGGTCGGCAACGCCGAGGGCGAGGTCACCCTCGCCAAGCTGCAGCGCCACATGGCGAAGCTCCCCCGCAACATCGACCGCACCCAGATGGACACCCTGGAGAAGCGCCTGGCGGCGATCGCCGGGCGCGGCGGGCCGGCCATGCCGAAGGGCCCGGTGCCCAAGGGTGCGCAGATGAAGGGCATGCAGCGCACGGTCCGCCGCCGCTGACCGTTCCCGACGACGGGCTGGGCCGGGTCAGCGGGTGCGCACCACCACGGTGCGGCTGACGCGGTCGTGCAGGCCGCGGCCGTCCCGGTCCATGATCGCCGCGGGCACGATGAAGAACAGCGACACGGTGCGTGCGAGGGCCCACAGCCCCACCCGCTCGACCCCGTCGACGCGCAGCACCCGCATCCCGGTGACCACCATGGCGGGCGTCTGCCCGATCACCGCGACCGGGACCGTCACCAGGACCGCCCACACCGCGAGGCTCAGCGAGGCGGGCGCCGGGAAGCTGATCGCCGCGGCCACGAGGCCACCGACGAGCAGGTCGAGCAGGAACTGACCGAGCCGCAGCGGCGCGCTCGCGGCCGACCCGGGCCCCGTCTCGGGGAGCCCGAGGTCCCGGCCCGGATACCCGTCGTCGGGATCGTCCGCGCGGGTCGCGCCGCGCACCGACGAGGGACGCCCGTTCGGCCCAGTGCCCGCCACGTCACGTGCCCCGCGCGCCGGTCGATCCGGACGTTCCCGACCTTCCGGACCACCACTCGACGCCCGATCAGGCCCGTCGTCGGTGAGCCATTCACGAAACCAGGACACTCTGACAGGCTACGGTGCCGCGATGTCGGGGCGCGTCACGGCAGTGTGGCCGATCGTGCCCCCGGGGAGCGGGCGAGATGTGACACGTGCCCGTTAACTGCTGTGAAACACCGGTGCGACGAGCGAGAAACGTCCGCCGCCTAGCGTCCGGGTCACCTGAAACGGTGAGGCGATCCCGGCCGGGCGGGGATCGCTCGGCCGTGATGACAGTGCCAGAGAAGGAGCCAGCGAGAGTGTTCGGCAACAAGGACGAGGTCTTCAAGTACATCTCCGACGAGGGGGTGCAGTACGTCGACGTCCGGTTCTGCGACCTCCCCGGCCAGATGCAGCACTTCACCGTGCCCGCCTCGGAGTTCAGCGACGCCGTCTTCGAGGACGGTCTCGCCTTCGACGGCTCGTCGGTCACCGGGTTCCAGACCATCAACGAGTCGGACATGACGCTGCTGCCCGACGTGGCGACCGCGCGGATCGACCCGTTCCGGGCCCAGAAGACCCTGAACATGAACTTCTTCGTCCACGACCCGCTGACGCTCGAGGCGTACAGCCGCGACCCGCGGAACGTGGCCCGCAAGGCGGAGAACTTCCTGTCGACGGTCGACGTCGCCGACACGTGCTTCTTCGGCCCCGAGGCCGAGTTCTACATCTTCGACGAGGTCCGCTACGAGTCCTCGATGCGCACCCAGTTCTACGCCGTCGACTCGATCGAGGGCGCCTGGAACACCGGCCGCGACGAGGTCGGCGGCAACAAGGGCTACAAGATCAAGCCCAAGGGCGGCTACTTCCCGGTCGAGCCGACCGACCAGACCTCGGACCTGCGCGCCGCGATCGGCACCAACCTCACCAACGCCGGCTTCGAGCTCGAGAAGCTGCACCACGAGGTCGGCACCGGCGGCCAGGCCGAGATCAACTACAAGTTCAACACGCTGCTGCACGCCGCGGACGACCTGCAGCTGTTCAAGTACATCGTCAAGAACACGGCGTGGCAGGCGGGCAAGACCGTCACCTTCATGCCGAAGCCGATCGCCGGCGACAACGGCTCGGGCATGCACTGCCACCAGTCGCTGTTCAAGGGCGGCGAGCCGCTGTTCTACGACGAGAACGGCTACGCCGGGCTCTCGGACCTCGCCCGCCACTACATCGGCGGCATCCTGCACCACGCGCCCTCGCTCGTGGCGTTCACCAACGCCACCGCGAACTCCTACCACCGCCTGGTGCCCGGCTTCGAGGCCCCGATCAACCTGGTCTACTCGAACCGCAACCGCTCGGCCTGCGTGCGCATCCCGATCACCGGCAACAACCCGAAGGCCAAGCGCCTCGAGTTCCGCTGCCCGGACTCGTCGGGCAACCCGTACCTGTCGTTCGCGGCCATGATGATGGCGGGCCTCGACGGCATCCGGAACAAGATCGAGCCGCCGACGCCGGTCGACAAGGACCTCTACGAGCTCCCGCCGGAGGAGGCCGCCAACATCGCGCAGGTGCCGGCCAGCCTCGACGCCGCGGTGAACAACCTCGAGGCCGACCACGACTACCTGCTCGAGGGCGGCGTGTTCACCTCCGACCTGATCGAGAAGTGGATCGAGCTCAAGCGCGACGACGTCACGGGCCTGCGGCTGCGTCCGCACCCGTACGAGTTCGAGCTGTACTACAACTGCTGATCGCTTGATCGCCTGATCGGCCCGGCTCCCCCGCGGGGGCCGGGCCGTTCTGCGCTCCCGGGCCTTCCCGACGACGAGTCCTACCGCCGGTCGCGCAGGTCCTCCCGCGGGGAGAGCGCCGCCGCCGCGACGTACTGGTAGACGTAGCGGATCTCTTCGCCCTGACTGATCGGGACGCAGACCCACCCGACCCACTCCCCCGTCGTCGTCCGGCGCCAGCCGAGGAGCTCGCCCGGGACGCGGCTCTGCAGGTCCACCCCGTCGGGCACCGGGCGGGGCGGCCGACCGGTCGGGCGCGGGTAGGCCACGGCGAGGTCCACCCACACCCGGCGGACCTCGGTGCGCTGCAGGGCGCCCGAGCGGTCGTTGCGCCGCTGCGCCGGCCCACGCTCCTCGAACACGTGTTCGATGATGACGCCTCGTCCGGCCCTCGCGCCAGCCGACCCGCCCACGTCACCCGCCGTAGTGATCGACGGAGCGTGACAGTGAGGCGCGAGAAGAGTCAATCTTCGACATAAATCTGCGAATCCGCCGCCACGTGCTTGCCCTGATACACACGCTGTGTGACTCTATGGCAGTCCACACAGGTGAAGCACCCGCTCACCGGACACCGAGAAGTCACTCAGTGTGAGGAGCCTGCCATGCGCACTCGCCGTCCCTCCTGGAAGTCCGCCCTCGCCACCGTCGCGGTCGCCGGGGCCGCGCTGCTCGCCACCGCTCCCCCAGCCCTGGCCCAGGATGGCGGAGGTGGCCCCGATCCGACCCGGGCGCCGATCGCCGAACGGGTCAGCGGTGAGGTCCTCCCCGCCGTCGACCAGCTCGAGATCACCTCGGCCGAGGGCCTGCTGGTCGACACGACCACCGGCAGCTACTTCCGCATCCCGTCGTTCCAGCTCAGCTGCACCGGGTTCACCGTCGGCTCGGACGGCTGGATCGCCACCGCCGGCCACTGCGTCGACCCGGCCATCATGGCCGACCAGGCCCGCGTGATGGCCGCCGAGAGCTACGCGCAGGACTACGGCGCCGACGCCACCGCGGTCTACTCCGAGCTCCAGAGCTGGGTCTTCGTCGACGGGACCGGCTCCGCCGCCCCGGGCATCACCGTGACGGCCCTGCCCGCCACCTCCGGCCCCGGCGCCACGCCGATGGCCGCGAAGGTCGTGGACTTCCAGCCCTTCGCCAACGGCGACACCGCCCTGCTCAAGGTCGAGGGGCAGAACATGCTGACCGTGGAGGTCGCGCCGGGCGGGCCCGCCGCGACCGGGACCCCGATCATGTCGATCGGCTACCCCGGCGTGCGGGACCGGGCGATGGACCCGAGCCTGACCCCGACCTGGAAGGAGGGCTCGGTCAGCTCGCAGCAGACGCGGGAGGGCATCGCCTACACCGAGATCACCGCCGAGATGGGCAAGGGCATGAGCGGCGGCCCCACGGTGAACCAGCAGGGCCAGGTCGTCGGCATCAACAGCATGGGGATCGCCGACAAGGGCAACTCGTTCAACTTCGTCGCCCCGTCCTCGCGGCTGGCCGAGATGATGGCCCGCAACGGCGTCCCGACCGCGCCGAGCGCCGTCGACGCCGCGTACCGCACCGGGATGGATCTGTACTACCAGGGCTACTACTCCGACGCGGTCGAGGCGTTCGACCAGGTCCTCGCGCTCGCCCCGGGCAACAAGGCCGCGGTGGACTACAAGAACAAGGCCGTGCAGGCGCACGACCAGTTCGGTGACACGGGCCTGGGTCTGCTCGGCTGGGGTCTGATCGGCGGTGGCTCGCTGCTCGTGCTGGTCGTCGGTGGTTGTGTCGTCGGGGTGGTCGTCAGCCGCAGGCGGCGCGCCGCGGCCGCCGGCCCGCAGGTGAACCTCGCCCAGCCGGGCTTCGGGCTGCCCACCGGCTACCAGGTCCCGCTGGCGCAGCCGGTGGTCACGCCGCAGCACCAGCAGCAGTACGGCCCGCAGGTCCCGCAGCAGGCCCCGACCGGCTTCGGCGCCGCACCCTTCGGCCAGTCCGGCCCGATGCCGGCCGCGCCCGCCTCGCCGCCGGTCGGCTTCCCGGCCGCTGCGGCTCCTGCTCCGGCTCCCGCTCCGGCTCACCGGCACGAGGCTCCCGCCGTCGCCGTCGCGACCCCGCCGTCGGCCTGGCCGGCGCCGGTGGCCGAGGCGCCCGAGGTGCCCGCGGCGCCCGCTCCGGAGACCTCGAACGGCCCGGGCCACTGCCCGAACTGCGGCGCCGCCCGCGCCGCCGGCGCCCGCTTCTGCGGCGGCTGCGGGGTGGGGCTCGTCTGATCGACCCTGATCGACCCTGATCGACCCGCACGACGACGGGCCGTCCGGCTGCTGCCGGGCGGCCCGTCCGCGTGGGCGGGACACGAGCAGAAACCCCCGGACCACCCGGGGGCTTCTACGCATTCCCCGACCGACCGCGCTTCGTAGTTTCAGCGTCACTGCTGGTCAGGGCCTCGGACAGGCCCCCGGAACGAAGCGAGCACCGCCATGAAGCGAGCGTTGACCACCCTGCTCACCGGCGTCGTCGTCGGGAGCACCCTCCTCGTCACCGCCGGCCCCGCGGCCGCGCAGACCGAACCCGCCCTCCCCCGGGAGCGGCTGGTCGCCGAGGTGGCCCCGGCCGTCACCTACGTCCAGACCCGCGCCACCGGCTGGGTGCGCGAGAAGGGCACCGGCCGCGAGATCGGCACCGTGCGCCTGACCGGCACCTGCTCCGGGGTGCTCGTGTCGAACGACGGGCACGTCGCCACCGCCGGGCACTGCGTCGACGCCGCCGACCTCACCGACGCCCTGCGCCGCCGCCTCGCCGGCGACGTCGCCACCTCCCCGGGCGCCACCGGCACCGCAGCGCAGTACGAGGCGTTCATCCTCGCCCGCTACGACATCGGCGGGCCCGCCCCCGGCAGCCCCGTGCAGCGCGACGTCACCGTGGTCCGCGCCGACGCGTCCGGACCGGAGCAGCGCCTCGAGGCCCGGGTGGTCGACTCGCTGCCCAACGAGCGCGGCGACGTCGCCCTGCTCGACGTCGACGGCGAGAACCTGCCCGCCGCGGTCCTCGCTCCCGCCGGCGACCCGACGCCGGGCACGCCGGTCACCGCCGTCGGCTACCCCGCCGACCGCGACCGGGTCATGGACCCGAGCCGCGACCCGAGCTGGAAGGACGGCACCGTCAGCTCCGTCCAGACCCGCGACGGCGTGCCGTTCGTCGAGGTCACCGCGGACATGGCGCCGGGCATGAGCGGCGGCCCGGCGGTCGACGCCCGCGGCCGGGTGGTCGGCCTGAACAGCATGGGGATCGGCGACTCCGGGGCCTTCAACTTCCTCGCGCCGACCGCCACTCTGCGCTCGATGCTCGAGCGCAACGGGGTGCGCACCGAGCCGGGCCCGGTCGACCTGCGCTACCGCGCCGGACTCGACGCCCTCGCGGCGGGCGAGAACGCGGACGCGATGGTGGCGTTCGCCGACGTCACCCGCCTGCGCCCGGACCACGCCCAGGCGGCGAAGCAGCTCACGGCCGCCCAGCAGGCCTACGCGGCGGACGGCGACGCCGGTGAACGGCGCACCCGGACCCTGCTGCTCGTCGGCGGCGGCGTCGGCCTGCTCGTGCTGCTCTCCGGCGGCGCCCTCACCACGGTCCTCCTGGTCCGCCGCTCCCGCCGCCGGACCGTCCCGACCGGGGCCTTCCCGACGACGGGGCCGGTCGGCTCGTTCCCGCCCGCGGGCTTCCCCGCCGGGCACCCGAGCGGGCCCTTCCCGACGGCCGGTCCGGTCGCCCCGTTCGCGACCCCGCCGTGGGGCACGGTGCCCGCCCCGCGCCCCGAGGAGTCGCCGGTCGTCCAGCGGACGCCCGAGGACCGCTGAGCTCCCCGACCCGACGGCCGGCCGCGTTCCCGCGGCCGGCCGTTCGTCGTGAGCCGCCCCCGCGAGAAGTGCACCGGGCAGGATCCGCGGCCGCCGGACCTGCGTGGCGTACACCTCGCACTGACGGCGCCCGAGGCTGTCGGGGGTCGCTGCCACGGTGCGACCATGACCGTCACGGACCACCAGCACCGAGGAGGCGCACCGTGGCCGCACCGCAGCACCAGGAGGCACCCGGCGGCTTCCTCGATCATTCCGCGCCCTGGACCGAACAGGACTGGCTCGCACTTCCCGAGAGCCCGAACGTCGAGCTCGTGGACGGCGTCCTCGTGATGAGTCCACGGGCGTCGAACCCGCACCAGCGACTGCTCCTCCGCATCGGCGCCGCTCTCGACGCCGCCGCGCCCACGTCCCTGAGCGTGCTCCCGGAGCCGAATGTCAGGCTGACCGTCGACCGACTGGTGATCCCGGACGTCGCGGTGATCGCAGACCTCGACCGCCACGCCGTCGTCAACGACGCCGGCGACGTCGTGCTCGTGGTCGAGATCGTCAGCCCCGGGAACGCCGCGCACGACCGGGTGCTCAAGCCCCACCTCTACGCCGAGGCGGGCATCCGGTGGTACCTGCGGGTCGAGCAGGAGGGGCCGGCGGGGCACCTGCACGAGCTGGTCGACGGCGCGTACCGCGAGGTCGCGCGCGGACCCGTCGTCGAGATCGCCGAGCCGTTCACCGCGAGGCTGGACCTGCCGCACCTCGCGCGCTGACCGGTTGTCCCACGAGCTGGTCCCGCAGCGCCAGGATGCGGTCGACGGAGCGGTCGACGTCCTCGGCGGATGTCGACCAGTTCGACACCGAGAACCGCAGCGCCGGGACCTCCTCCCACACCGTGGTGCCGACCCAGCAGGTCCCGTCCACCGCGACCGCCCGCGCGAGGTCGGCGACGTCCACCCCGGGCACGCGGAGCAGGACCTGGTTGAGCACCACGTCGTTGACCACCTCCACCCCGCCGGCCGCGAACCGGTCGGCCGCCCGGGCCGCGAGGTCGCAGCAGCGGTCGACGAGGTCGGCGACACCGGCCCGGCCCAGGGCGCGCAGCGCCGCGTACACCGGCACCCCGCGGGGTCGCCGCGAGTTCTCCAGGGTGCGGGCGGACGGGTCGAGCTCGCCCAGTGGCAGGTACGGCGACGACACCGACAGGGCCCGGACCATCGCGGCCCGGTCGCGGACGACGGCGAGCGCCGAGTCGTAGGGCACGTTCAGCCACTTGTGCCCGTCGACGGCCCACGAGTCGGCCCGGTCCGCCCCGGCGACGAGGTGGCGTCGGGTCGTGGACGCCGCCGCCCAGAGCCCGAACGCCCCGTCGACGTGCAGCCAGGTGTCGTCCCGGCCGGCGAGGACCGCGGCGATCCCGTCCAGCGGGTCGCACGCCCCGGTGTTCACCTGCCCCGCCTGGGCGCACACGAGCACCGGACCCGGCACGGCCTCCAGCGCCGCGCCCAGGGCGGCGGGCCGCATCCGTCCCTGCCCGTCGACCGGCACCCGCACGGCGTGCCGGGACCCGAACCCGAGCAGCTTCAGCGCCTGCACCACGGTCGCGTGCGCCCCGGCACCGAGCAGGACCGTGACGGCCGGCGCGCCGGCCAGCCCCTCGGCCTCGACGTCCCACCCGGCGGCGGCCAGCAGGGCGTGCCGGGCCGCGGCCAGGCAGGCGATGTTCGCGGTCTGCGCGCCGGTCGCGAAGCCCACGGCCGCGTCCCTCGGCAGCCCCAGCAGCTCGAGCGCCCAGCGCCCGGCCACCTCCTCGACCACGGCCGCGCCCGGCGACATCACCGCCACGGCCGCGTCCTGGTCGGTGGCCGACACCACCCAGTCGGCCGCGAGCGCGACCGGCAGCGACCCGCCCGTGACGAACCCGAAGTACCGGGGGCCGCCGCTCGCGACGAGGCCCGGCTCGAGGGCCGCGGTCAGGTCCTCGAGCACCCCGACCGCGTCGGAGCCGTCGTCGGGAAGGTCCCCGAGCCGCTCCCGCAGGGCCTCGGGGTCGGCCGGGACCCCGACCGGCCGCGTGGGCAGCGACGCGAGCCACCGGTCGGCGAATCCGCGCGCGACGTCGAGCGCCGGGCCGTACCCGTCCACTCAGACCGCCGAGAACACGCGGTCCACCACGGCGCGGGCGTGCCGGGTGATGCGGCGGTACTCGTCGACGCACTCCCCCGGGTCGTCCTCGGGGAAGCCCAGCGCCGAGGCGATCCCGGCGAGCTCGCGACCGGAGCGCGGCAGCTGGTCGGTCGGCTTCCCGCGCACGAGCGTGGCGACCCCCCGGGCCCGCGTCGCCGTCGTCCAGCCCGCCGCGAGCTCCGCGGCGTCGGACGCGGAGAGCAGGTCGGCGGCCTGCAGCGCGTGCAGCGCGTCCAGCGTCGAGGGCGTCCGGAGCTCCGGCACCGCGCCGGCGTGCTGGAGCTGCAGCAGCTGCACCGTCCACTCGACGTCGGCGAGGCCGCCGGTGCCGAGCTTCGTGTGCAGCGCCCGGTCCGCGCCGCGCGGGAGCCGCTCGGCGTCCACCCGCGCCTTCATCCGCCGGATCTCGGTGGCCTGCTCGTCGGGCAGCCCGCCCTCGGGGTAGCGGTACGGCGCGATCATCTCGGTGAAGCGCCGCCCGAGCTCCTCGTCGCCCGCGACCGGCCGGGCCCGCAGCAGCGCCTGGCACTCCCAGGTCTGCGCCCACCGGCGCAGGTAGTCCGCGTACGACGACAGCGTGCGCACCAGCGGCCCGCTGCGCCCCTCGGGACGCAGCTTGGTGTCGACCTCGAGGGCCGGGTCGGGGCTGGGCGCCCCCAGCGCCGCGATCGCCGACTCGACGACGCTCCGCGCGTAGCTGGTCGCCTCCTGGTCGGAGGCGCCCTCGGTGGGCTCGCAGACCGCCACGACGTCGGCGTCCGACCCGTAGCCCAGCTCGCCGCCACCGAGCCGGCCCATGCCGATGATCGCGATGGTGGCGGGCGCCGGGGTGTCACCGGCCCGCTCCCGGATCGCGGCGTCCAGCGCGGCCTGCAGCACGGCCGCCCACACGCTGGTCAGCGCGGTGCAGACGCTCGCCACGTCGGTCAGCCCCAGCAGGTCGGCGCACGCCACCCGGAGCAGCTCGACCCGCCGCAGGGAGCGGGCCACGTTGCCGGCCGAGCGCGGATCGGTGTGCCGGGCGACGGCGGCCCGCAGTGACGAGGCGACCTCGGCGGGGTCGCGGGCCACGAGTTCCGCCGTCGGGCCGTCGCCGCCGAGCAGGCGCAGCACCTCCGGCGAGCGCGGCATCATCTCGGCCACCCAGCGGGAGGTGCCGAGGACGTACATCAGACGGTCCGCGGCCAGGCCCTCGTCGCGCAGCAGGGCGAGGAACCACGGTGTGTCCGCCAGCGCCTCGGAGACCTTCCGGTACGCGAGGAGTCCGTGGTCGGGGTCGGCGGTGTGGCCGAGCTGGTCGAGCAGCACCGGCAGCAGCGCCCGCTGGATCCGGGCGGCCCGGCTCGTCCCCGCCGTCAGCGCCGCGACGTGCTTGAGCGCCCCCGAGGGCGAGCTCCAGCCCAGCGCGGCGAGCCGCTTGGTCGCCGACTCCTCGGTGAGCACCAGGTCCGACCCGGCGACCTTGGCCACCGACTCCAGCAGCGGCCGGTAGAAGAGCTTCTCGTGCAGGCGCCGCACCCGCACGGTGGTGCGCGACCGCTCGGCCTGCAGCACCCCCACCGCGTCCCGGCGGCCGTCGGCGCGCAGCTTCGCCGCGCGCGCGAGCCAGCGCAGGCCCGCGGTGTCGTCGTCGGAGGGGAACAGGTGGGTCCGGCGCAGCTTCTGCAGCTGCACCCGGTGCTCCAGCATCCGCAGGAACCGGTAGGAGGCGGCGAGGTTCGCGGCGTCGTCGCGGCCGATGTAGCCGCCCTCGCCGAGCGCCGCGAGCGTCTCCAGGGTGTTCTGCCCGCGCAGCGACTCGTCGCCGCGGCCGTGCACGAGCTGCAGCAGCTGCACGGCGAACTCGACGTCGCGCAGCCCGCCGCGGCCGAGCTTGAGCTCGCGGTCGGCGACGTCGTGGCGGATGTGGTCCTCGACCCGCTTGCGCATGGCCCGGACGTCGGCGACGAAGTCGTCCCGCTCGGCGGCGCTCCACACCATCGGCGCGAGGGCCTCGCAGTACTCCCGCCCGAGCTCGCGGTCGCCCGCCACCGGTCGGGCCTTCAGCAGCGCCTGGAACTCCCAGGTCCGCGCCCACCGCTGGTAGTAGGACACGTGCCCGTCGAGGGTGCGGGTCAGCTGGCCCTGCCGCCCCTCGGGGCGCAGGTTCGCGTCCACCTCGAGGAACGCCTCGGTGGCCACCCGCATCATGGTCGACGCGAGCCGGGTCGCGACGTCCGCCGGACCGTCGTGCAGGAAGATCACGTCGATGTCGGAGACGTAGTTCAGCTCGCGTCCGCCGCACTTGCCCATGCCGATCACGCCGAGGCGCACGCCCGCGACCCGCTCCGCCCCGAGCTCGGCCCGGGCCACCGCGAGCGACGCCTCGAGGCCGGCGGCGGCGACGTCGGCGAGCTGGCCGGAGATCGCGTCGACCGGCCAGAACGGCAGCTCCGGCTCGCACACCGACTGCAGGTCGGCGGCCGCGAGCAGCAGCACGTCGTCGCGCCAGGCCAGCCGCAGCAGCTCCACCGCAGCCGGGCCGGTGACGTTCGCGACCGGGGCCTCGGCGTCCGCGTCCGCGCCGACCGCGTCGAGATGGGTCCGGCAGCGGTCCTCGGCGCTGGGCATCCGGGAGGTGTCGTGCACCCGGCCCGGCGCGAGGACGGTGCGCAGCAGCCGCCATCGCTCGGGCTGGTTGATCAGGTGGTCGCCCAGCGCCGTCGAGCCGCCCAGCACCCCGAACAGGCGGCCGCGCAGCCCCTGGTCGACGCGCAGCGCCTCCTCCAGCTCCGACCAGGCGTCCCCCAGCGACTCCCGCAGCCGCTCGACCGCGGTGAGCGCGAGGTCGGGGTCCGCCGCCCGCGCCAGTGCCCAGACGACGAGCGCCGCCGCCGGCACCGCGTCGTCACCGTCCCACCAGCCCAGGTCGGCCAGGCGCTGCCCGGCGTCGGGCTCGGTGAAGCCGAGCCGGGCCGGCGCGCGAGCAGGACGGCGGTCGCGCGCGACGGGGGGTGTCGTCACCCGGGCGAGCCTAGTCGCGCGGTCCCGACGACGGGCCCGCTACAGCGACGGCAGGTACGTCGCCAGCTCGTAGGGCGTGACGTTGCGCCGGTAGGCGTCCCACTCGCTGCGCTTGTTGCGCAGGAAGAAGTCGTAGACGTGCTCGCCGAGGATCTCCGCCATGAGGTCGGACTGCTCGAAGGCCTGCAGCGCGCCGTCGAGGTTCTGCGGGAGCGTCTGGTAGCCCATCGCCCGGCGCTCGCCCTCGGTCAGCGACCAGACGTTGTCCTCGGCCGCGGGCGGCAGCTCGTAGCCCTCGGCGATGCCCTTGAGCCCGGCGCCGAGGATCACCGCGTAGGCGAGGTAGGGGTTCGCGGCCGAGTCCAACGAGCGCACCTCGACCCGGCGCGACGATGCCTTGCCGGGCGAGTACATCGGCACGCGCACCAGCGCGGAGCGGTTCGCGTGGCCCCAGCAGACCGCGGTCGGGGCCTCGCCGCCGACCACGAGGCGCTTGTAGGAGTTCACGAACTGGTTGGTCACCGCGGACATCTCGCGCGCGTGGCGCAGGACCCCGGCGACGAACGCCTTGCCGGTCTTGGACAGCTCGTAGGGCTCGGCGGCGTCGTGGAAGGCGTTCTGGTCGCCCTCGAACAGGCTGACGTGCGTGTGCATCGCCGAGCCCGGGTGCTGGGTGAACGGCTTCGGCATGAACGAGGCCCGCACGCCCTGGGTGATCGCCACCTCCTTCACGAGGTAGCGGAACGTCATGATGTTGTCCGCCATCGTCAGCGCGTCGGCGTAGCGCAGGTCGATCTCCTGCTGCCCCGGGCCGCCCTCGTGGTGGGAGAACTCCACCGAGATGCCCATCGCCTCGAGCGAGTCGATGCAGCGCCGGCGGAAGTGCGGTGCGATGTCGTGGCTGGCCTGGTCGAAGTAGCCGCCGGTGTCGGCGGGGACCGGCGGCGTCCCGTCGTCGGGGAGGTCGCGCAGCAGGTAGAACTCGATCTCGGGGTGCACGTAGCAGGTGAAGCCGGCCTCGGCGGCGCGCGAGAGCGCGCGGCGCAGGACGTGGCGCGGGTCGGCCCAGGACGGCGAGCCGTCGGGCATCGTGATGTCGCAGAGCATGCGGGCCGAGTAGTGGTCGCCGTCCGCGTCCTCCCAGGGCAGCACCTGGAAGGTCGACGGGTCGGGCTTCGCGACCATGTCCGACTCGTAGACCCGGCTGAAGCCCTCGATCGAGGACCCGTCGAACCCGATGCCCTCCGCGAAGGCCCCCTCGAGCTCGGCAGGAGCGATCGCGACGGACTTGAGGTACCCGAGGACGTCGGTGAACCACAGCCGCACGAAGCGGATGTCGCGCTCGTCCAGCGTCCGCAGGACGAACTCCTGCTGCCGATCCATGCTCGCGACCCTAAGGAGACGGTGTTACAGGGACGTCACAGGGGTGCCCTCCGGGGACGATGATCACCCGGTCTCGCCGCACCGCGCGTTCGGCGGCGCAGGCGTGCCGTCGACGAGGTAGCGCGTGACGATCGCGTCGACGCAGGGGAAGTTCTGGAACGTGGCGGTGTGCTGGTCGCCGACCTTGGTCAGCAGCGAGCCGTTCAGCGCCTTCGCGAGGTCGACCCCGGCCTGGTACGGCGTGGCCGGGTCGCCCGTCGTCGACACGACCAGCGGCGGGGCGAGCCCGGGCACCTGCGGGGTGTGCGGCCCGCCGGTCACCGGGGCCTGCGGCGGCCAGAACGCGCACGAGTCGAGCGCGGAGCTGGCGCCCCGCCCAGAGTCGAGGAACGGGGCGGCCTCGTTGTAGCGCTCCGCGCGGTCCAGGGCCTGCGCCGGGTCGGTCACCCGCGGGTCGTCGACGCAGCGGACGGCGGTGAACGCGTCCTGCTGCGGCGAGTAGGTCCCGTCCGGGGACCGGTCGTAGTACTGGTCGGCCAGACCCATGAGCGTCTGGCCCCGACCCTGCGCGAGCTCGGTGAGGCCCTGGCGCAGGTCCGGCCACAGCGAGGTGGCGTAGAGCGACTGGATGGTGCCCTGCTGGGCGTCGTTGTAGGAGAGCACCCGCCCGTCGGGCAGCCGGATCGGCGCCTGGATCAGGGGCCGGGTCATCTGCTGGAAGCGGGCCGTGGCCTGCGTCGGGTCCGTGCCGAGCGCGCACCCGGGCTTCGTCGCGCAGTCCTTCGCGAACGCCTCGAACGCGCCCTGGAAGCCGCGGCCCTGGTTGACCACCTCGACGGTCGGGTCCAGGTTCGGGTCCAGCGCCCCGTCGAGCACCAGCGCCCGCACGTTCTGCGGGAACTGCTCGGCGTAGGTGTAGCCGATCCGGGTGCCGTAGGAGAACCCGAGATAGGTGAGCTTGCGGTCGCCGAGGACGGCGCGCAGGACGTCCATGTCCTTGACGACGTCGCGGGTCCCGACGTTCGCCAGCAGGTCGACGCCGCTCTTCTGCGCGCAGCCGTCGGCGGTCTGCCGGGCGAGGTCGTCCGCCCGCTGCACCCCGGCGGGCGAGGGGTCGGTGATGTCGGCGGCGCGCTGCGCGTCCTGCTCCGGCCCGGTCAGGCAGCGGATCGTCGGGGTGCTCGCGCCGATGCCCCGGGGGTCGAAGCCGACCAGGTCGAACCGGCGGGCGACCTCGTCGCCGCGGGTGAGGATGGCGAGCTGCGAGGACAGGCTCACCCCGGAGGCGCCGGGACCGCCCGGGTTGACCAGCAGCGAACCGATGCGCTGGTTCGGGTCGGTCGCGCGCACCCGCGACACCGCGATCTGCGCCGTCCGTCCGGCCGGGTTCGCGTAGTCGACCGGCACCTCCAGGCGCGCGCACTCGAAGCCCGGCTGCTGGTAGTAGAGCCGGTCGTCGTCGGTGGTGGCGAACGGCAGGCACGACCCCCACGAGAGCTGCTGGGCGTAGAACCGGTCCAGCCCGGGCGGGACCGCGTCGACGGGCGCCGCGGAGCTCGAGGTGGCCGCCGGACCGGTCGCGACGCCGGGGACGGCGTCGGCGCAGGCCCCGGCGGCGAGCACCACCGCGAGCAGCGCTCCCAGGCGCCACACCCGCCGTCGGGAACTCCTCGGACGGATGGACCTGCTCCCCGGACGCACGCGGCCATCCTCGCAATCGCCCGATGAGGTCCCCGTCCGGGTCCCGCGCTGTGAGGCTGGCGACACGGACCCGCAGCGCACGGCCGTGGCGGTGCACGCTTCCACGCGCACTGTTCCCCTCTCACACGCCCGGGGACCCGCACGCGCGGGCCTCGAGGCAGGAGGACCGACGATGACGTCACCCGCGGAGCTCCCGAAGCGCGTCCGGATCCACCACCTCCAGCAGTGGAAGGATGCCGGCGAACGCTGGCCGATGCTCACGGCCTACGACTTCCCGACGGCGAAGGTGTTCGACGCCGCGGGCATCCCCGTCCTGCTCGTCGGCGACTCCGCCGCGAACAACGTGCTCGGCTACGACTCGACGGTGCCGGTCTCGGTCGACGAGCTGCTGATGCTGACGAAGGCGGTGGTCCGGGGGGCGTCGCGCTCGCTCATCGTGGCCGACCTGCCCTTCGGCTCCTACCAGGTCTCCCCCGGCCAGGCCCTCGAGACCGCGGTGCGGTTCATGAAGGAGGGCGGCGCGGCCGCGGTCAAGCTCGAGGGCGGCGAGCACTACGCGCCGCAGATCCGCGCCCTCGTCGACGCCGGCATCCCCGTGATGGCCCACCTCGGGTTCACCCCGCAGAGCGAGCACGCCCTGGGCGGGTTCCGGGTGCAGGGCCGCGGGGCCGGGGCGGACAAGCTGCTCTCCGACGCCCTCGCGGTGCAGGAGGCCGGGGCGTTCGCGACGGTGCTCGAGATGGTCCCCGCCGACGTCGCCAAGAAGGTGACCGGCGAGCTGCGCATCCCGACCGTCGGCATCGGCGCGGGACCCGACTGCGACGCCCAGGTGCTGGTGTGGCCGGACATGGCCGGCCTGAACACCAGCCGGGTCCCGCGGTTCGTCAAGCGCTACGCCGACCTCGCCGGGGCCCTCGGTGGCGCGGCGGAGCAGTTCTCCCGCGAGGTCCGCGAGGGCGTCTACCCGGCGGAGGAGCACTCCTTCAGGTGAGCTGCGCTCCCGTGAGTACTAGTCCGTGCCAGAACACGGATTAGTACTCACGGGCCGCAGGCACCCTCGCGCATGGCCGACGACACCGACACCATCCGCCGCGAGTTCGACGACGCCGTCAACATGACGCCGAAGGAGCTCGACGACTGGCTGGACACCGACGAGTCGCAGTCGGTGGGCAACTCCTCGGGCGACGAGGAGTCGACCGGGCACCACATGGGCCGCCGGATCGTCGAGATCCAGCGCAAGAAGGTCGACGACCTCGACGACGACGACCTCGCCGCCATGAAGAAGGTCAAGGGGTACGTGGCCCGGCACCTGAAGCAGAAGCCGTCGAAGGAGGACGTGAAGACCTCGAAGTGGCGCTACTCGCTGATGAACTGGGGCCACGACCCGCTGAAGTGACCTACTCGTGCTCGGGCCACACGATCTTCACGCCGGCGTGCACCTTGTACCGCCGGTTGATCGCGATGAGGTTCGCCGTGAGGCACTCGACCTGATAGGCGTTGCGCAGCCGGCCGGCGAACACCCCGCGCATCCCGGGGATGGCGTCGGCCAGCGCGCGGACCACGTCGGTGGCCTCGCGGTCGTCACCGAGCACGAGGACGTCGCAGTCGACCTCGGCCTGGTCGAGGTCGGCGAGCAGCACTGCGGAGACGTTGTGGAAGGCCGCGGTCACGCGGGTCTCGGGGAGCAGCTGCTCGGCCTGCTGCGCGACGCTGCCCTCCTCGACCGGCAGCGGGTACGGGCCCTTCTTGTCGAACCCGAGCGGGTTGACGCAGTCGATCAGGATCTTGCCCCGGAGCGGCTCGACGAGCCCGGTCAGGGTGTCCGCGTGCGACTCCCACGGCACGGCGGCGAGCACGACGTCGGCCTGCGCCGCACACGAGGCGTTGTCCGTGCCGGTGACGTGGTCGGTGCCGGTGAGCTCGCGGTACTCGGCCGCCGAGGCCTCCGCCCGCTCCGCGGCGCGCGACCCGATGATCACGCGGATCCCGGCCCGCGCCCACCGCAGCGCGAGGCCCTTGCCCTGCGCGCCGGTGCCGCCGAGGACCCCGACGGTGAGGGTCGTCGGGTCGATGGGTTCGGTCACGGATGCTCCTCCTCAACAACGGTCAGACCGGACTGTTTGTGGCTTCCTATCACGCCGTGAGCAGCGCGGCGAACTCCCGGTGCAGCGCCGCGACGGCCTCGTCGGCGGCCGGGACCACGCCGGTGAAACCCAGGAAGCCGTGCACCAGCGTCGAGTGCTCGCGCAGGCGCGCGTCCACCCCAGCGGCGGTGAGGGCCTCGGCGAAGGCCCGGCCGGCGTCGCGGAGCGGGTCGAGGCCCGCCGTCGCGACGATCGTCGGGCCGAGCCCGGTGAGGTCGGCCCGCAGCGGGGAGAGCCGGATGTCGCCGCGGGGGCTCGCCGACCCCAGGTAGAGCTTCGAGCAGGCGACGACGTCGGCCGCCGTCAGGAACAACCCCTCGCCGTTCTCCCGCACCGAGGCGTAGCGGCCCTCGAAGTCCGGCGGCGGGTAGACCAGCAGGGTCCCGACGACGGGTGCGCGCCGGTCCCGGCGCGCGAGCGCGGCTCCCGCGACGAGGTTGGCGCCCGCGGAGTCGCCGGCGAGGCCGACGCGGGCGGGGTCGGCGTCCCAGTCGCCGGCGTGGTCGAGGGCCCAGCCGAGCCCGTCGAGGACGTCGTGGAGCGGCTTCGGGAAGCGGTGTTCCGGGGCGAGGCTGTAGTCGACGGCGACCACGACGGCGCCGGTGTCGTCGGCGAGACGCTGGGCGACCGGGTCGTAGACCGCACCCCCGCCGAGCACCCATCCGCCGCCGTGGGCGTAAACCACGAGGGCGTCGCTGGTCCGCTCGACCGGACGGTGCACGCGGACCGGCACCGGGGCGTCGTCGAGGACCTCGGGCGCGGCGGTGGCCGGCCGGACCGTCTCTCGCAGCAGCGCGGCGTAGCGCTCGCGGGCCGCGGCGACGCCCTCCGGCGTGTCCGTGCCGGCGAACATCGCGGGTTCGCCGCGGTCGGACCAGCGCGCGAGCAGGGCGGCGACGTCCGGATCGGGAGCGGTCACGTCGGCACCCTAGGACGGGGGTGCGCCGTTGCCGAATCGAGACCTGACCTCCGAGCAACGCCGACCGGGGTATGACGTCTGTGGGCATGCCGGGCTCGATCGATTCACGGGCGGGCCCGGTGCTAGTGCCGATTTCCCTTTGCCCACCTCGATCCGTGAAGGACCGCGCGCTCCCGATGGCTCTGCCCTGGCCCCAGAACGCCCCGACCCTCCCCCGCTTCGCCCCCGTGAGCACCACGGAGACGACGCGGGCCCACCGTCTCGACCTCGCCCGGCTCCGAGCCGTCGCGACGTCCCCCGTGACCGCCCTCGTC
This sequence comes from Actinomycetospora sp. CA-084318, assembly GCF_050955885.1. Lineage (NCBI taxonomy): Bacteria > Bacillati > Actinomycetota > Actinomycetes > Pseudonocardiales > Pseudonocardiaceae > Actinomycetospora > Actinomycetospora sp. CA-084318. The sequence goes on along the minus strand of NZ_CP192098.1, from coordinate 3,185,960 downwards.
GTCATGGTGCTCGGCCTCGCCGGGCTGTTCGTCGTGCCGACGATCGGCCTGCCGTTCGTCGCGCTCGTGGTGCTGCCGGTGGTCGTCCACCAGCTGCGCGCCGAGCAGCGGGCGAACCTGCGCCGCTCGCGTCGCTGACCTCCGCACGACACCGCCCCCGGACCCTGCTGGGTCCGGGGGCGGTGGCGTGTCCGGGGGGTGGGCGTGTGGGTCAGTAGCCGCCGGAGGAGACGGCGGCGGTGATCCCGATGATGATGAACACCAGCGCGATCACCATGAACGCGACGAAGATGTAGCCGATGATCAACCCGGCCAGCGCGAGCCCGTCGCCGCCCTCGCCACGCTCCCGGATCTGCTTGCGCGCGATGTGTCCGCAGATCACGCCGCCGATGGCGGTGATGATGAAGAAGAACGACAGCAGCGAGAGCACCAGTGAGGTGATCGCCAGCCCGTTCGTCGGGGCGGCGTAACCGTAGCCGGGCGCCGCCGGGTAGCCGCCGGACTGCGGGTAGCCGGGCTGGCCGTACCCGGGCTGGCCGTAGGCGGGCTGGCCGTACTGACCGCTCTGGCCGTACTGACCGCTCTGGCCGTACTGACCGCTCTGGCCGTATGCCGGCGGCTCCGACGACGGGGGGCCGTAGCCACCCGGACCGGACGGCGTGTCGCGCGGCGCGTCGGACGGGGTGTCACCGGGAGCGCTGCCGGACGCGTTCGGCGCGGCGGTCGGCTGCGAGCTGGGCTGCGAGCTCGAGCCCGAGCCGGAGTAGGCGGTCGGCGGTGGGTAGCCCGTGCCGCTCTGCTCGCCCTGCGGGCGGGCGAACGGGTCGGCGTCCTGCGGCTCGCGGTTCGACTCGCTCATGTCCCCGTCTCCTGGTGCGTGGCCCGCCGCGGGAGCCCCGGCGTGCGGCGGCATCCTCGCAGATCGCGGACCTCCCGACCCGGCGAACGGCACGAACGGCACATCCGCGCCGACCGGGCCGGAGCCGGGTCGACGAGGGCGAGCGTGGACTCAGGAGCCCGCCGAGCCCTCGCCGCCCGACGACGTGCTCCCCGACGCCCGGTCGGACCCCGCACCCGGCCCGCTCGTCGAGGGTTCGCTCGTTGGGGGCTCGCTCTTCGCCGGCGCGCTCCCGGTGGGCGCGGTGCTCGACGGCTCGCTCTTCGGCGGCTCGCTCCCGGTCGGCTCGCTCCCGGTCGGCGCGGTGCTCGTCGGCGGGGTCGTCGAGGGCGGGGTGGACTTCGGCGGCGTCGTCGTCGGGCCCGTGCTCGTCGACGGGGTCGTCGTCGGTGCGGTGGACGAGGGCGACGACGACGGCGCGCCGCTCGACGGCTGTCCCGTGCCCGTGCCGGGTGTCGAGGACCAGCCCCCGCCCGCACCGCCCGACCACCCGCCCGGTGACGACGCGGGCGCACCGCCACCGCCTCCGGTGGCGCCGGCCGAGGACCGGGCCGCGTCGGGCAGATCGCCCGGCCCCGCGAGCGGTCCGCGTGCCGCCCGCAGCGCGACCTCGGGTGACGTCGGGGGCGCCGGCGTCGGCGAGAAGGACCCGAGGTCGGTGATCGCCGGCGCGGCGGGCACCACGGGAGCCGCGGCGGGTCCCTGCGGGGTCGGCGTGGACGTCGAGCCGAGGAAGGCGCTCAGGCCGCCGGTCATGGCGAGCGTGGTGGAGGTGCCGGTGACGGTCTGGAAGACGGCGGTGCTGACGGCGGCGGCGCCCATCAGGGACACACCGGCCACGGCGAGCCGTCGGCGGCGGGCCTCGGTCGCCTCCGCGGACATGTCGGCGGGGGCGCGCACGCTCGTCCCGACGACACTCGACCCCACGCTCCCGAAGAGCCCGGGCACCCCCTGCACCGACGCCGCGCTCGGGTCCACCGCTGCCGTCCTCCCGTCGTCCGCCCGTCACCCGCCATCCGGACCTCTGTCCTGGTCCGATGGCCGCCCGACCAGTCAAACGGACGAACGATGTAGTCGTCCTTCGGACGATCAGGCGGGACGTCATGCGTCCGTGTGGGCTCTCGCATCACTCCCCGGAGTGGGGCATCGACGCAGCGTCAACCTGCGCGGACGTCGACCGGCCGCGGACGACCGACCACTCGTCGCGTCACGGTTCGCCACCGTCGGGGGTGCTCCGGTCACCCGGCCTCCCCCGATCGGCCCTACGATCCCGCCGTGTCCAGCGCGCGTACGCCCGTCCCGGCCGGCGATCCCGACCACACCCCGACGGTGCTCGACGCCGCCCTGCGAGAGGTCGGCTCGGTGGTCGGGCGGGTGTCGTCGGCCCTCGAGAACGTGTGGGACCGCCTGTGGGAGGGCCACCTCGCGGACACCACCCGACGACCCCGCACCGCTCTCACGGGCGGCCGTGGCTGGACCCTGCACCGCTACGCCGCGATCCCCGACGCACCGGTCGTCGGGAACCCCGTCCTCCTCGTGCCCCCGCTGGGGGCGCCGGACCTCGCGTTCGACCTGCGCCGCGGGAACAGCCTCGTCGAGTTCCTCCTCGAGCACGGGCGGACCGTCTACATCGTCACCTACGATGCCGCCTTCTGGCGGGGGCGACGACGCGGCCTGGAGACGTGGGTGGACGACGTGCTGCCCGCCGCGATCGAGGCCGCGCACGACGACGCGGGCGACGCCGGCGACCTGCACCTCGCCGGGTGGAGTCTCGGCGGGCTGTTCGTGCTGCTCACCCTGGCGGCGCACGACCTCCCGGTCGCGTCCGGGACGGCGTTCGCGGCGCCGGTGGACGTCGACAAGGTGCCGATCGTGGCGCCGTTCCGGTCGATCGCCGAGTACACCGGCGGCGCCATCTTCACCACGGCCTACCGCGTGCTCGGCGGCTTCCCGGCCCCGGCGGTGCGCGCCGCGTTCCAGCTGGTGAGCGCGGACCGGTACGTCACGAAGCCGATCACCGTGCTGACCCACCTCGACGACCGCGAGCTCCTCGAGCAGATGGAGGCCGTCGACGTGCTGATGAACAACATGGTCGCCTACCCGGGGCGCGCCTTCGGCCAGGTGTTCCACCACGTGATCCGCGGCAACGAGATCGCGCGCGACGCCGTGCGGGTCGGCGGGCGCCGGGTGCGGCTCGCCGACGTCGAGGACCCGATCCTGCTCATCGCCGGGGCCGACGACGGGATCGCGCCGGTGGACAGCGTGCGCGCGGGCGTCGACCTCCTGACGAAGGCCTCCGACCTGCGCTTCGACGTCGAGCCCGGCGGGCACCTCGGCGTGCTCACCGGGCGGCGCGCGAAGACCCACACCTGGCCGGTCTTCCTCGACTTCATCACCGAGCACGACGACTAGAACCACACGGATGTGATTCGAGGGGCGGGGTGTTCGACGACCTCTCGAACGGGTGTCGTACCGTCACCGCGGCCCTGCTCCCCCGTGGAAGGACACCCAGCGTGGCCGTCACCCTCAAGGCAGCACTGCTCGACTCCGACAAGCGCGGCTTCGTCGTCACCGACCTCGAGACGCTCGTCGACGACGAGGTCAAGGACAAGAGCGGCCTGTCCGGCGGCGTGATCAAGACCGGGTACGCCGCCGTCAAGAAGATCAAGCCGGGCATCATCTGGGGCGTCATCGACACCCTGCTCGACGAGTTCGTCGAGGCCCTCGAGCCGCACTGGACCGCCTACCAGGCCGCCCCGACGGGCGACTTCGGCGCCTACCTCGCCGCGCACCCGCAGCCGGTGTCGGAGGCCCTGCTCGGCGTCACCGACCGGCGCGCCGAGAAGTCGAACCGCGCCGCGATCACGTCGGTCTACTCCAAGCTGCGCGGCAAGGCGCAGGAGAACGTCATCGAGGCGCTGCCGCGTCTCGGCGCCGTCGTGGAGAAGCACGCGTCGTAGGTGCGCTTCGCGCATGTGAGCACTTTCCGTGGCCCAGGCCACGGAAAGTGCTCACAAGGCGGCTACGCCACCTGGTGCGGCAACCTCCGGATCGACCCGGGCGCCCGCAGGTCGTCGAGCGTCGGGTAGCCGTCCACCGCCATCACGAGGTCGGTCTCCGCGAGCACCGACCGCAGGTGGTGCACCACCCCGTCCTCGCCGCCCAGCGCCAGCGCGTAGGCGTAGGGCCGGCCGAGGCCCACGGCCCGCGCCCCCAGGGCGAGCGCCTTCGCGACGTCCGCGCCGCTGCGCACCCCGGAGTCGAAGAGCACCGGCACGTCGCCCGCCGCCTCGACGACGTCGGGCAGGGTCTCCAGCGCCGGGAGCCCGCCGTTGGCCTGCCGCCCGCCGTGGTTGGAGCAGTAGAGGCCGTCGACGCCGAGCTCCACCGCGCGCCGCGCGTCGTCGGGATGACTGATCCCCTTGAGCAGGATCGGCAGGTCGGTCGCCTCGCGCATCCAGGTCAGGTCGTCCCAGCCGACGCTGTGCCCGAACAGCCGCGACCACAGGGAGATGGCCGCGCGCGGGTCCTCCTCGGGGCTGTCGGTCAGCAGCGCGCGGAACGCCGGGTCGGAGAAGTAGTTGGCCAGGACGTGCCCGCGCAGCTGGGGGAAGTTCGCGGTGTTGAGGTCCCGCGGGCGCCAGCCGGTGACCCAGGTGTCGAGGGTGACGACGAGGCCGCGGAAGCCCGCCTTCTCGGCGCGCTGGATCAACGAGACCGCCACGTCGCGGTCCTTCGGCGTGTAGAGCTGGAAGAAGCCGGGGGTGTCCCCGAGCGCCTCGGCGACGTCCTCGAGCGGGTCGTTGGTCAGCGTCGACATCACCATCGGCACGCCGGTGCGGGCGCAGGCCCGGGCGACGGCGAGGTCGCCGTGGAAGTCCTGCGAGCAGATGCCGATGACGCCCACGGGGGCGCAGAACAGCGGCGTCGGGAGGTCGACCCCGCAGAACGACGTCGACAGGTCGCGCTCGTAGGCGCCCCGCATCATCCGCGGCACGATCCCCCACCAGCCGAACGCCTCGGCGTTCCCGCGCTGGGTCCGCTCGTCACCGGAGCCGCCCGCGACGTAGTTCAGGACCCAGTCCGGCAGGGCGGCCGCGGCGGCCGCCTCCAGCCCGGCGAAGTCGACCGGCCAGCGCGGCAGCACCCCCTTGAGGCCCGCGCCGTAGATCTCCAGCTGGTAGTCCCCGTACTGAGCCACACAGCAGATGCCATCACGACGAGGGCCGGACCACCACCCGCCCTACGGTGGGGCCGTGGATCTGGTGGCCAGGCTCCGCGCCGCCGGGTGCGTGTTCGCCGAGCAGGAGGCGGAGCTGCTGCGCGACGCCGACGAGGCCGCAGTGCGCCGCCGGATCGCCGGGGAGCCGCTGGAGCACGTGCTGGGGTGGGCGGAGTTCCGCGGCCGGCGGGTCGTCGTCGCCCCCGGGGTGTTCGTACCGCGGCACCGCAGCGAGCTGCTCGTCGACCTCGCCGTGGCCCGGGCGTTCCCGGGTGCGGTGGTCGTGGACCTCTGCTGCGGGTCGGGCGCGCTGGGCGCGGCGGTCGCGGCAGCCCTGACCGCCGGTGACAGCAATGCGTCACTGCTTGCATCCAGTGACAGCAGCGCCACACCGTCGATCGAGCTCCACGCCGTCGACCTCGACCCCACCGCCGTCGCCTGTGCGCGCCGCAACGTCCCCGGCCACGTCCACGAGGGCGACCTCGACGGGCCGCTCCCGCCGGCGCTGCGCGGCCGCGTCGACGTCCTGCTCGCCTCCCCGCCCTACGTGCCGAGCGAGGAGATCGCCGGCATGCCCCCCGAGGCCCGCGAGCACGAGCCGCGCGGCACGCTCGACGGCGGCCCCGACGGGCTCGACCTCGCCCGGCGCATCGCCGCCCTCGCCCCGGGCTGGCTCGCCCCCACGGGCGCGCTGCTCGTGGAGTGCGCCACCCACCAGGCTCCGATGCTCGCCGCCACCGTGCGGGCGGCCGGGCTGGCGGCCACCGTGCACACCGACGATGACGCGACGACCGTGGAGGCTCGATGGCCGACCCGCTGAGCCTGCTGACCCGTCGTCGGGAGACGCAGCGCAGCGGAGCTCGACCCGATGAGCGGGAGACGCAGCGCAGCGGAGCTCGACCCGGGGATCGTTGGGAAGGCCTTCCCGACGACGGGGCGCGGGTCGCGTTGGTCGTCGAGGGCGGCGGGAGCCGCGCGACGTACTCGGCGGGCATGGCCGCGGCGCTCGAGGACCAGGGATTCGGCGAGTGCTTCGACGCGGTCTACGGCGTGTCGGCGGGCTCGCTGAACGCCGCCTGGTTCACGGCCGGGATGGCGCGCGCGGCGATGGCGCCGTGGGTCGACCGGTCGGTGATGCGCGGGACCATCGACCCGCGTCGGCTGCTGCGCGGCGGGCCGGTGGTGGACCTGGCGCACCTCGTGGAGCACGTGTACGTGCACGAGTTCCCGATGCCGTTCGACCGGGTGCTCGCCGGGCCCTTCCACCCGATGGCCACGGACGCGGCCACCGGTGCGTCCACCGATCTGCGGCCCCTGCTCACCGGTCCCGAGGACGTGCCGCGCGCGCTGCGGGCGAGCTCGACCCTGCCGGTGCTGGCCGGTCCGCCGCAGACCCTCCACGGCCGCCGCTTCGTCGACGGCGGGCTCGCCGAACCGGTCGCGGTGCACACCGCGCTGGCGGCCGGGATCACCCACCTCGTCGTCCTGCGCACCCACGCCGCGGAGCACGTCCCGGCCGAGCCGCCGGGCGTGGTCGACGCGATCGTCCGCCGGTGGCTGCGGCGGCACGCGCCGGGCGTCCTCGATCCGTGGCGCCGCCGGGTCGCCGAGGCGGCCCGGACGGAGGCGGTGCTCGACGGTCTCGGCGAGCGCGTCGTGCAGGTCCGCCCGCCCGCCGACGCGCCCGCGGTCTCCCGCACCTCGACCGACCTCGGTCTGCTGGGCGAGGCGCTGCAGGTGGGCTACGCCGAGGTGGGTGACACGGTGGGCGACGACCTGTCGACACCGCCCGCGCGTTGACCTCGCGTGCCCCGTCGCGGAACGGCGGACTGGACACACCGGTCCGGGCGGGGTGCGCTCGACGCGAGGAGGTCCCGATGGCGACGACCTGCGTCGAGACGCGCGACCTCGACCGCGCCGCGGACGTCTGCGCCGAGGTCTACTTCCCCCACCGGCTCACGGTCCGACACGATCCGCGGCACTTCCGGATGCGGTTGTCCGCCAGCACGGTCGGACCCGTCTCGTGCGGCGTGCTCGCCTACGACGACGAGGTACTCATCGAGACGGGCGAGCTCGGCTCGGGGTACCAGGTCAACGTGCCCCTGGACGGGATCCTGAGCACACGGATCGGGTCCGTCGAGCTCACCGCCACACCGGGCCGGGCGGCCGTCTACCGACCGGACGCGGCAGCACGGCTGCGTGGCTGGACGGGTGGCGGTCGCCTCGTCGGGCTCAAGATCGAGCGTGCGGCGCTGGAACGCCAGCTGGCCGCGATGCTCGACGCCCCCGAGCCACGGACGATCGCCCTCGCCCCCGAGCTCGACCTGTCGTCGCCCGGTGGTCGACAGTGGTGGTCGCTCGCCCGCACCGTCGCGGGACTCGGCGCCGAACCCGACGGGATCGTCGCGAATCCCCTCGTCCTCCGGCCCTTGACCACGAGCCTGCTCGCGGGGCTCCTGCTCGTGGTCGACCACCCGCTCCGGGAGCGATTGACCGCGCGGCCGCCCGCAGCCGGCTCGTCGGCCATCGCCCGGGCCCGGGACCTGGTGGAGGACCACCCCGAGCATCCCTGGACCCCGGCGGACCTCGCGCGTCGTGTCGGGCTGTCGGTGCGTGGACTGCACGACGGGTTCGTCCGCCACGTGGGTCGGCCGCCCATGGCGCACGTCCGGGGTGTCCGACTGTCGCGAGCCCGGGCCGACCTGCTCGGCGCGGACCCCTCCGTCGTCGGTGTGGGGACGACCGCGTCGCGCTGGGGCTTCACCCATCTCGGACGGTTCGCCGCGGCCTACCGCGCCCGATACGGCGAGAGCCCGTCGGACACGCTGCGGCGCTGACTGCAGGCGATGGCTCACGGGTCTGCGGCCAGCGGCTCGACCAGGGAGTGTGTCCTGGGCCACGTTCACCTCGTCCCCACGACGAGGAGGGAACCGATGAGCACCACACCGGACGCGCTCGACTTCAACCCGATGGTCAGCCCGCACCGGGAGGACCCGCACCTCTTCTACCGGGCGGCCCGGGGGCGGCCGATCGCCTTCAGCCCGACGCTCGGGGCATTCATGGTGACCCGGTACGAGGACCTCTGCACCGTGATCGACGACCCCGCGACGTACTCGTCGTCGGTGGCGGTGCCCCGGTTCTACGACAACCCGCCGGAGGTCGTCGCCGAGCTCGAACGCGGCGGGGTCCCGGACACGACGGCGGTGGTGAACGAGGACCTGCCGGGACACACCCACTTCCGGCGGGTGTTCGACGCGGGATTCACCGGGTCCCGGGTCCGAGCGATGATGCCGACGATGCGCACTCGGGCGAACGAGCTCGTGGACGGGTTCGCCGCGGGTCGGGCCGACCTGGTGGGCGACTACGCGATCCCGTTCGTCCAGACCGTCATCAGCGCGATCATCGGATTGCCGCCCGAGGACACCGATCGAATCCAGCGCTGGACCGACGACGTCGTCACGCTGTGGAACCCGCTGGCGCCGGTCGCCGACCGCGTGGAGTCCGCGAAACGGCTCGGCGACTACACCGTCTACCTGCAGCGGATCATGGACGCGCGGCGCGCGGAACCGCGGGAGGACCTCATCTCGGACCTCGTCCACGGTGCGAATGGCTTCCCCGGTCTGGAGGACGCGCACATCCAGTCGATCGTGCGCGGAGCGGCACGGGTCGCCGGGTTCGACACGACCCGCGACGCCATCACCGCGACGATGCTCTCGATCCTGGAGGACCCTGAGGTCCACCGGCGGGTGCGCGAGGACCCGGCACGGACCATCCCGCGGGTCACCGAGGAGGTCCTGCGTCGCGACGCGCCGCACCGCGGTCTCTTCCGGATCACCACCCGCGACACCGAGCTCGGCGGGACGCCGCTGCCTGCGGGCACGCCGCTGCTGCTGCTCTTCGGCTCCGGCAACCGGGACGAGACGGTGTTCCCCGACCCGGACGCCGTCGACCTGGACCGGCCGAACGTCCGCGAGCACCTCGCGTTCGGTCGGGGCCTGCACGTGTGTCCGGGCGCGCCGATGGCCCGCGCCGAGATCCGGGTGGCACTGGAGACCCTGCTCCGGCGGCTCCCCGGCCTCCGGCTCGCCGACGGCTACGAGCCCACGTACATCGCGAGCTACTTCTTCCGGGGGCTGGAGCGGCTGGACGTGGTGTGGTGAGCCCGTTCCGGGGCGCGGAACCACGCGCTCCCGGGGTGTCCGACGCCGTCCGACACTCCGCACCATGCTGAGTCCGGAGAAGAACGAACGGCTCACCCGGGTCGGGCCGGGAACGCCGATGGGGGATCTGCTGCGCCGCTACTGGTGGCCGATCGCCACGCACGACATGGCGACGCGCGTGCCCGTGAAGCGCCGTCTGCTCGGCGAGGACCTGGTGCTCTACCGCGACGGATCGGGCACGATCGGGCTCCTCGCCGAGCAGTGCCCGCACCGGCGGGCGGCCCTGTGGCTGGGCTGCACCGAGCAGACCGGCCTGCGCTGCGGCTACCACGGCTGGGTCTTCGACGCCGACGGGCGCTGCCTCTCCCAGCCCGGCGAGCCCGCCGGCTCCACGTTCGCGGCGCGCATCCGGACGACCGCCTACCCGGTTCAGGAGCTCGGTGGGCTCGTGTTCGCCTACCTCGGCCCGCTGCCCGCCCCCGAGCTCCCGCGCTACGACCTCTTCGTCTGGGACGACGCCTGGCGCGACATCGGACACGCCGAGCTGCCGTGCAACTTCCTGCAGATCATGGAGAACTCCGTCGACCCGTACCACGTCGAGTGGCTGCACGGCCGGTACGGCTCGTTCCTGCGGGAACTCGACGGGGCGGCACCGGTTCCCGTCGTGACGAAGAAGCACGTCAAGGTCGCGTTCGAGGTGTTCGAGCACGGCATCCTCAAGCGGCGCGTCCTCGAGGGCCACACGGAGGAGGACGACGACTGGAGGGTCGGCCACCCGCTCGTCTTCCCGCACATGCTGCGGGTCGGCGCCGCCGGGCTCGCGACCTTCCAGATCCGTGTCCCCGTCGACGACGAGACCACCTGGCACGTCTGGTACCAGACCTACCGGCCCGACGGCGGGGCGCCGCCCCAGGCGTCGATCCCCACCTACGAGGTCCCCCTGGTCGACGAGCGCGGGGAGTGGCTGCGGGACTACGTCGACGGCCAGGACATCGTCGCCTGGATCACCCAGGGCCGAATCTCCGACCGCTCCCGCGAGCACCTGGGCACGTCCGATCTCGGGGTCATCCTGCTGCGCAAGCTCTACGCCGAGCAGATGGCGAAGGTGGCGGCGGGTGAGGACCCGATCTGCACCTTCCGGGAACCGCACGACGTGATCGACCTACCGATGGAGCGCGACAAGTTCGGGCCCGCGGCGCAGTTCCGGGCGATGTGGTGCCGGGAGAGCTCGATCCGCTTCTCCCCCATCCGCGACGAGGTCCTCGACCTGTTCGGCGACCCCGCGCTCGCATGAACTTCTGCCCGGTGTGCGGCGCCGACCTGCGCGACGGCGCCTCATTCGTCCAGGAGTTCTGGGTCGCGCACGAGCGGGACTTCCTGGGCTGGTGCGCGGCGTGCACCACGATGTCCTCGGTCGTGCTCGCCCCCACGGTCGTCGGGCACGAGCCCGAGCACTAGGTGCGACGCGTGCCGCGACCCGTCGTCGGGAACGCCCGGTCCATGAGACCCCTCGCGTTCGTCACCGGCGGCTCGTCCGGCATCGGCTTCGAGCTCGCCCAGCAGCTCGCCCAGCACGGCCACGACGTGGTGATCTCCGGCCGGGCCGACCGCGTCCACGACGCCGCCGCCGCGCTGCGCGGGCACGGCGGCGAGGCCTGGGCCGTCCAGGTCGACCTGGGCACCCACGAGGGCGTCGAGGAGTTCTGGTCGTTCGTCGCGGGTCTCGAGCGGCCCCTCGAGGTGGCGTGCCTCAACGTCGGGATCGGGATCGGCGGCGCGTTCGCCGACGCCGACCTCGACGCCGAGCTCGAGCTCATCGCGGTCAACGTGACCGGCACCGTGCACCTGGCCAAGCGGGTGGTGCACGCGATGCTGCCCCAGGGTCGCGGCCGGATCCTCGTCACCTCGTCGATCTCGGCGCTGCAGCCGACGCCCTACGAGACCGTCTACGGTCCGAGCAAGGCCTTCGGCTTCTCGTTCGCCGAGTCGCTGCGCGAGGAGCTGCGCGAGTCGGGCATCAGCGTGACCGCCCTGCTCCCCGGCGCCACGAACAGCGAGTTCCACCACACGGCGGGCATGGACGACACCGTCTTCGGCGACGACTCGTGGAAGAACGACCAGGCCGAGGTCGCCCGCCAGGGCTACGAGGCGCTCATGCGCGGCGACGACCACGTCATCGGCGGCGACGACGCCACGCGGCAGCAGGTCGAGGAGAACCGGGAACTCACCGAGGTCCAGAAGGCCGAGAAACACGCCGCGATGGCGCGCCCTTCCTGACGACGGGCGGCGGCGGTCGAGACGTCGCGCATCGGGCTCGGGTGGTCCGGGCCGGCCCGACGGGTGACGTCTCGTCACGGCGCCAGGGCCGCCAGGTGGTCCGCCACCGGGCCGAAGGTCAGCAGCCCGGAGTTCGCGCCGGCCACCTCCCCGGCCGCGGGCCGGAGCGCCTCGACCGCCCGGCCCACCAGCTCGCGGTTCCCTGCCGCGCGACCCGCGTGCCCGGCGAGCACCCACAGCGCGTCGGCGACGTGCCCCGGCGGCGGGTCGGGGAGGTCAATCCGACGATGTGGGGTCTCCTGGCGTCCGGTGCCGGCAGTGACGCACTGCCGGCACGCGGACGCGTGCCACGCGCGCAGCCACGGCGCGTACGGCCCGGCGTCGGGAAGCTCTCCCGGCGGCTCGCCCCGCCGCAGCCGCAGCCCCGCGAGGGCCAGCGCGACGAGTCCGTGCCCGACGCCGGGCATGCCAGCCTCCACGATCCGAGCAGCGGCCGCGCGGTGGCGCTCCTCGCTGCCGGCCCGCATCGCGGCGAACCCGTCCAGCAGCACCGCGACGCCCGGACTCCCGTGCCGCTCGCCGAGCCGGCCGAGCGCCTCCGCGTGCTCCTGCGCCGCGGCCGCCTCCCCGAGGCCGGACCGGGCCTGGAGCAGCACGAGGTGCCCGAGGATCTCCGCCGTCGGGTCCTCGCCCGTGACTGCGAGGTCGAGGATCTCGCGGCCGAGGGCGACCCGGTCCGGCGCGCTGCCCGGGCGGTGGAACGCCTGGACCACCCGACCCGCGAGCGCGTGGCGCAGCACGGTAGAGTCGCCGAGCTCCCGGGCGACGGCCTCCGCCTCGTGGGCGGCCGCGGGGCCCCGCGACCCCGGCAGCCCGCGGGTCTCGAGGGCGACGGTCGCGAGCAGGCGGGCGCGGCTGGCCGGTCCCGGCGAGCCCGCGAGACACCACTCGGCGGCGCTGACGAGCACCTCCGACGACGCCGGGTCGTCCGACCGCGCCCAGACGCTCGGCACGTCGTAGCCGCCGAGCAGGCGCGCGGTCAGGCCCGGATCGTCGAGCCGACGCGCCTCCGCCACCGCCGCCGCGTGCCGGCGCAGGGCGGTGACCGGCCCGCCGCCGTGCACGGCCAGGGTGCGCAGCAGCGGCGTCGTCGACTCCAGCGCCACCCGCGGCCCCAGCCCGGAGACGGCCGTCCAGAGGTCGGACGAGGGCAGGTCCAGGTGGGGCGAGCGCTGCAGGACGTCGGTCTCCAGCCGCGCCAGCGCCTCGCCCGGGTCGAGGCCGAGTTCGTCGGCGAGCCGGTCCCGGGCCCGCCGCAGCACCGCCTGGGCGTCGCCCTCGCGACGGGCGCGGTAGAGCGCGAGGGCCAGGAGCCGCCAGCCCTCCTCGCGCCAGGGGTGCTCGGTGGTGTGCGCGTCGAGGTCGGCGACCGCCTCCGCCGGCCGCCCGGCGTCGAGCCGGCGCCGCGCGAGCCGCTCCACGGCGTCGAGGCGCAGCGCGGTGAGGCGGGCCCGTTCCCCCTCGGCCCACGGCGCCCCGCCGAGGTCGGCGTAGGCGGGACCGCGCCACAGCGCGAGCGCCGCCGCGGGGTCGTCGTCGAGCAGCTCCTCGAAGCGCACCGCGTCCACCGACGTCTCCAGCGCGTAGCCCGGTCCGCGCGTGACGATCGAGGTGGGCGGCGTGCGCGGCGGACGGTCGGGTTCCAGCGCGGTCCGCAGCGCGGCGACGAAGGTGCGGATCGAGCCCGCCGGACGGCCCGGCAGCCCGCCGTCGGGCCACAGGGCGTCGATCAGCGTCTCCAGCGGCACGGTGCGCCCGCGGGCGACGGCGAGCCGGGCGAGGACCGCGCGGTGGCGCGGCCCGCCGAGCGCGACCACGGCCCCGTCGGGACCCACCGCGTCGACCGGCCCGAGCACGCGTACTGATCGGATGCTCATCGACCGGCCCCAGGCTCGCCGGCATGACCACCCAGCACCGCGTTCCCGGCGTCGACGGCGTCGAGCTGCACGTGTCCGTCGACGGCCCGGCCGACGCACCCGCCGTCGTGCTCCTGCACGGCTTCCCGCAGACCCACCTGATGTGGCGCCACGTCGTCGCCGACCTGGCCGTCGACCACCGCGTGATCGCCCCCGACCTGCGCGGCTACGGGGCGTCCGACAAGCCCGCCGACACGGGAGACACGTACGCCAAGCGCACCATGGCCGCGGACGTCGTCGCCGTGGCGCGGCACCTCGGGGTGGAACGGTTCGCGCTCGCCGGACACGACCGCGGGGCCCTCGTCGCGATCCGCGCGGGCCTCGACCACCCGGACGCGATCAGCCACCTGACCATTCTGGACGTCCTCCCGGTCCCCGAGATGTGGGACGTCCTGCACGGCGTGGACGCCGCCGTCGCATTCCACCTCTACCTCATGGCGCAGCCGCCCGGGCTGCCGGAGGCGATGATCGCCGGCGCGCCGGACGCCTTCTTCGGGTTCTTCCTCGACGCCTGGGGCGGGAGCTTTCCCGACGACGTCCGGGCCGAGTACCTGCGCGCGTCGCGCGCGGCGGTGCCGTCGATCGTCGCGGACTACCGGGCGTCGGCGACCGTCGACCTCGACCTCGACCGGGCCTCGCGCGCGGCCGGGGAGCAGCTCCCGATGCCCGTGACGGTGGTGCAGCAGGACTGGGGCAGGGTGCTCGGCTTCGACGCCGCCGACCTCTGGAAGCCCTGGGCCGCCGACCTCACCCACCGGACGCTGGACGCCGGACACTTCATGGCCGAGACGGCGCCGGCGGAGATCGCCGCCCTGCTCAGGCGGCGGTCGGCTCCGTCGTCGCCCACAGCTCGGTGAGCATCGCGATGTTGAGCTCGAAGGCGTGCTCGACCTCCGCGACCACCCGCGCGCGCTCGGCCTCGTCCCAGGGGGCGTCGTCGAGCAGGGCCCGGTAGCGGTCGCGGAAGCGCGGGGTGGAGCCGAGCCCCGAGAAGTCGTAGAAGGCGGTGCCGCCGCCGGTCACGCCGTAGACCCGCGGGAGCAGGCCGCGGATGGCCTGGCCGCCGGCGATGTCGCCCAGGTAGCGGGTGTAGTGGTGCGCCACGAACCCACCGGGCCACCCGTCGGTGGCCTCGATCGCGTCCACGTACCGCTCGGTGGCGGGCAGGGCGGTGAGCTCGTCGAGACCGTAGAAGCGGATGTCCTCGGCCAGCCGCGGCACCCGGCGCAGCTCCTCGGTGACGAACGGCCCGGCCACCGGGTCGTCCGCGAACCGGTCCCCCGCCGCCTCCAGCGCCTGGTAGACGAACCAGTACTGCTCGACCAGCCGGGCGTAGTCGGCGACCTGCAGCCGCCCGTCGAAGAGCGCCCCCATGAACGGCGAGTGGTTCGCACGCTCGTGCACCGCCAGGGTCGACCGACGGACGGTCTGGTGGAACGGGACGGTCTCGGACATCCGACGCCTCCGGGTGATCGGGCCCTGCCGGTCACCGACCCTAGGTGGGGGCACCGGGTGAGGGAACCCTTACCTCCCTCACCGCGGCAGGACGAACGAGTACCCGCGGTCGGCCAGCCAGGGCAGGAGCGCCTCCACGGCGGCGACGGTCTGGGCGCGCGGCCCGCCGCCGTCGTGCAGGAGCACCACCGAGCCCGGCTGCACCCGCTGCTGGACCCGGGAGACGATCGCGGCCGTCCCGGGCGTCGTCCAGTCCAGCGGGTCGACGTCCCAGCCGAGGGCGCGCATCCCGTCGGTGGCGGACATCCGCACCAGCGTCGGCGACCACCTGCCCTGCGGCGCGCGGAAGTAGTCGACCTCGGCGCCGCCGGAGACCCTGATGAGCAGGTCGCGGCTGGCCTGGAGCTGGCGGCTCATGAGCTCGGGCGCGCGGGCCCCGATCCCGGCGTCGTGCGTGATCGTGTGGTTGCACAGCCGGTGTCCCTCGGCGACGACGCGGCGCACCAGGTCCGGGTGCGCCTGCGCCTGCTGCCCGACCATGCAGAACGTCGCCCGCGCTCCGTGCTGCGCGAGCAGGTCGAGGATGCGCGGGGTCGACGCCGGGTCGGGCCCGTCGTCGAAGGTGAGGGCGACCGCCTTCCCGGCCCCACCCGTCGTCGTGAGCAGGGTGGGGGTGATCGACGGACGCTCCGGCGGGAGCGGGACGACGGCGGGCGCGGTGGCGACCGGCAGCTCGACGACGGGCCCGGCCGCGAGGGTGGCCGACGGCGGCCGGTCGACGAGGACGACCGCCACCACGCCCGCGAACAGGCCCACGATCGTGAGCAGGCCGGCCCACCGGTAGACGTACGGCGGCCGCACGATCTGCCGGAGGATGACCCGCTGTCGTCGAGTCAGCAACGCCACGTTCGCCCCATCCGTCACACGGGTACCAGGCGCCACACGATAGGGGCGTCCGTCCGTGTCGCCGCGCGACGCGCCGATCAACCCTCGACGTCGGGTCGAGGTCGTTCAGGGGCCGGCCGCGGGTGCGTCGCCGTCAGGAACGGTCGCGGCGGGCCTCGTCGCGCTCCTCGCGGGCGACGTCCCGCTCGCGCCGTGCCTCGTCACGCTCGTCCCGGGCCTCGTCCCGCTCGTCGCGGGCGGCGTCCAGCGAGGCCCGCAGGGCGAGGATCTCGGCGGCACTGGCGAGCGTGTGCCCGTCGTCGGCGAGGGCGCGCAGGGCCGCGATGCGGTCGAGCTGGTTGCGGGAGTACCGGCGGTGCCCACCCTCGGACCGGGCGGGACTGATCAGGCCCGACGCGTCGAGGCTGCGCAGGAACGCCGCCGGGACGCCGAGGAGCTCCGCGGCCTGCCCCATGCCGAAGGTGGGGTGGTCGGGGTCGTCGAGCCGGTCGAGCGCCACGCGGTGATCCTGCCTCGCGGTCGGCTCGCCCGCCCGGACGTGCACACGCCGGACGGGGCGGGTCGTCGTGCACCCGCCCCGCCCGGTCCCGGACATGGTCATGGTGGTTCGGTGATGATCATCGATTCACGGGACGAGGGCACCACCTCCCGGGTCGTGGATCGGATTCGGGGGATCAGGAGGAGGCCGCCGCTTCGGACTCTGCGTGCCGGTCGGCGTCGATGGAGCGCGGGGCGCCGGCGTGCTCGACGGCGATCCGGCGCGGCTTCGCGCGCTCGGCGACCGGGATGGTCAACGAGAGGACCCCGTCCACGTAGGAGGCGTGCAGCCGGTCGACGTCGAGGTCGCGGCCGAGGGTCAACTGGCGGCTGTAGCGCCCGCGCGGGCGTTCCGCCACGAGCCACTCGGCGGCGTCGGCGGGCGCCGTGCGCTCGGCGCGCACCGTCAGGGTCTGTCCCTCGACGCTGATGTCGATCGAGCCCGGATCGACACCCGGGACGTCGAAGGTGGCGACGACGTGGTCCCCGGCGCGGTAGAGGTCCATCGGCATGCCGGTGCCGGGCTGGCCGCGCCATCCGGTGAGGCGGTCGAGGGAGCGGAAGGCATCCACGGGGTCGTAGTTCAGCAGCACGATCGGTCATCCCCTTTCTGAGCCGCACTGCCATCTCCTGCTGACTGATACCGATAGTTATAGGTCGACCTGGAGATTCCGTCAAGCCCGATCCGGAGGTATTGACGGGCGGCGGTGCGGGGCAATCCGACGTCATGCAGATCGCGAAGCTGGGCGACCTCGAGGTGGGTCGCATCGGCCTGGGCGCCATGGGCATGTCGCACGGGTACTCCGGGGCCGGACAGGACGACGACGAGTCGATCCGCACGATCCACCGCGCTCTCGAACTCGGTGTGACGCTGATCGACACCGCCGAGGTCTACGGGCCCTACGAGAACGAGGAACTGGTCGGGCGCGCGCTGGCCGGACGTCGAGACCAGGCCGTCCTGGCCACCAAGTACGGGCTGATCTCGCACACCGGCCGCGAGGGGGCGGACTCCTCGCCCGAGAGCGTGCGCCAGGCCGTCGAGGGCTCGCTGCGTCGCCTCGGGGTCGACCACATCGACCTGCTCTACCAGCACCGGGTGGACCCGCGGACGCCGATCGAGGAGACGATCGGGGCGGCGGCGGAGCTCGTCCGGGCCGGGAAGGTCCGCTACCTGGGCCTGTCCGAGGCGTGGATCGACACGATCCGCCGCGCGCACGCCACGCACCCGATCACGGCGCTGCAGTCCGAGTACTCGCTGTGGACCCGCGAGCAGGACGAGGTGCTGCCGGTGCTGCGCGAACTGGGGATCGGGCTGGTGCCCTACTCGCCGCTGGGCCGCGGGTTCCTCACCGGCACGATCCGGTCCGTCGACGACTTCGACGACGACGACATGCGCCGGACCAACCCCCGCTTCGCCGAGGAGAACTTCCGCGCCAACCTGGCCGCGGCCGACGAGGTCCGGGCGGTGGCCGACGACGCCGGGTGCACCCCGGCCCAGGTCGCGCTCGCATGGGTGCTGTCGAAGGGTTCCGACATCGCCCCGATCCCCGGGACGAAGCGGGTGTCCCGGCTCGAGGAGAACGTCGCCGCGGACGCGGTGACGCTGACGCCCGAGCAACTCTCCCGCCTCGACGCGGCCACCCCCGCCGTCGGGGGCCACCACTCCGAGGCGCAGATGCGGCTGATCGAGAGGTGACCCGCGGCCCTAGGTGGCCTTGTTGATCCGCTCCTTGACCTCGCCCTTCACCATGTCGGCCTGGCCGCTGCGCTCGAGCTTCTTGTCCCCGGTGGCCTTGCCGGCCTGCTCCTTGGCCTTGCCCTTGACCTGCTGGGCGCGGTTCTTCGCCGTGTCGTCGACTCCCATGGCCCCGACGGGACCACCTCCTCGCCCCCGGCGCAGCGGTACCGATCGGTAGGACGACGGGTGCCCGAGCCGCCTGGTCCGGGTGCCCGGGCCGGTTCCGGCGTCCGCGCGCGGCGTTTCGGTTCCCGACGACCCCGGGCACCAGCGGCGATGTCGCGCGCGGGATGGTTCGGGCTCGGAGCGGCCGCTGCGGCGGGCGTGGCGTTGGGCCGCAAGGTGGCGGGGAGCGCCGCGGTCGGGTCGGGGCACCCGTGGAAGCACCGGGTGCTCGACGCGGCCTCGGGGGTACTGCAGCAGAAGTTCCCCGTCGACGCGATGAGCACCTATCTCAACGGCTTCCACTTCTACGCCGACGACATGGGCCGCCAGGTCGAGGCCTCGCACTTCTGCATCCACCTGCAGCACGACCTGCACCAGTGCGTGATCTTCGACCGCAACGCCGCCGACGCCCGCCTGATCGGGATCGAGTACATCGTCAGCGCGGAGCGGTTCCGGGCCCTGCCCGAGGACGAGAAGCGCCTGTGGCACAGCCACCACCACGAGGTGAAGTCCGGGGTCCTCGTCGCGCCGGGCATCCCCGAGATCGCGGAGCGGACGTACTTCTCCGACCTGGTGACGACCTACGGCAAGACCTTCCACACCTGGCAGTACGACCGCGACGACTTCCCGTACGGCATCCCCCAGCTGATGATGGCGTTCACCGCGGAGGGCCAGGCCGACGAGGCGGCGGTCCGGGAGCGGGACCGCCGCCTCGGGGTGTCGGCGTCGCAGCGGCAGCAGAAGCGGGCCGCCATCCCCACCCCCGAGGTCGAGCCCGGGGCGAACGCCTGGGAGTCGGGCCGCACCGTGCAGACGCGGCTGGAGGAGTTGCCGTTCGGCCGTTAGTCCTGCAGCAGCCCCAGGACGTTGCCGTCCGCGTCCGTGACGGTGGCGGTCAGCCGACTGCCCCCGACGTTCTTCGCGGGTTGGGTGATCTCCGCGCCCGCCGCCGTGAGCGCGGCGAGCGTCGCCTCGATGTCGTCGACGTGCCAGTAGGCGACCGGGCCGGTCATCCCGCTGTTCGGCACGAGCCCGATGTGCTGGCCCGCCACGTCGTAGCCGACGTAGTACGGCGAGTCGGCGGTGGGCTCGGCGCCCAGCAGGGCCGTGTAGAGCGGCTTGGCCTTCTCCAGGTCGCTCACGGGGTGCAGGACGGTGCGGATGCCCTGGTTCGTCATGGTGTCCTCCTCGGGTGCCGGTGTTCTCGTGGTGCTGACACCGCTCGCCGTCGATGTGTGACGGCTCAGCGCCGGGGCGCGTACGTGGACGCCACCACTCCCCCGTCGAGTTCCTGCCGACCGACGAGCTCGAGGTCGAGCTGTTCCCGCAGACCGGCGAACAGCGTCGGCCCGCGCCCGGCGAGCGTGGGGTGCACCACGAACTCGTACTCGTCGATCAGTCCGAGGTCGGCCAGCGCCAGCGGGAGCTGCACGCCGCCGGTGTAGAGCCCCTCGCCGGGCTCCTCCTTCAGCCGGCGGACGGTGGCCTCCAGTTCCTCGGGCCGGACCAGCTCCGCGTTCCAGTCGACGTCGCCGAGCGTGCTCGACACGACGTACTTGCGCGCCGCCCCGATCACCTGGGCGAAGGGCTCCGCCGCGACCGACGGATCCCGCCAGAACTCCATGAGCTGGTAGGTCACGCGGCCGAACAGCAGCGCGTCGGCCCGGGCGATCGTCGCTGCGGCGTGCTCGTGGGTCGCGGCACTCGGCCGGAACGCGTCGTGCCCCACACAGCCGTCGAGCGAGACGTTGATCGAGTAGCGCAGCGGTCGCATTTCAGGACCATAGCGTCGTCTTTCAGGACCCGGAAGCGCCCGTCTGCTCGAACAGCGAGACGACGATGCCGTCGGGGCCTCGCACGTAGGCCATCCGGACGCTGCCCTCGTAGTCGCCGACCCCGCCGACGAGCCCGTACCCGTCGGCGGCCAGCTCGGCGAGGACCGCGTCGAGGTCGTCGACCTCGAAGGAGACGTTGCGCAGGCCGAGCTCGGTGGCGAGCGCGGTCGGTGATCCTGGCTGGTGCCCGGGCGTGACGAAGCTCGAGAGCTCCAGTCGGCACCCGCCGTCGGGCGGCCGCAGCATGGCGATCTCGCAGTGCGCACCGGGGACCGCGCATACGGTCTCCACGAACTCGCCCTGCACCGACCCGGTGCCCTCCACTTCGAGGCCGAGGGACACGAAGAACGCGGTGGCCACCTCGAGGTCGCTGACGGTGAGGCCGACGTGGTCGAAGCGTCGGACGTGGGTCATGGTTCCGTCCTCCTGAGGTCGTCGTGACGACCCCGGGACGGAGCCACGCGCGCATTCTCGACACGTCGACGCGGCCACATGCGTGATCAACGGTCCCTCAGAGGGCTCGCGAGCCTTCCCGCACCCCGCTGGGGGACTGGTGATCACACCGCCGGGGTGTCGGCACCGGCGTGGGGCGGCGGACGAGTCGGCCTGTAAGCCGGATCCTGTGCCCACGGCGCCTCGCGGTTCCGTGGGCGGCGACCATCCATCTCGGCCCGTCGTCGCCGACGGGCTCCAGCGGTCTACCCGCAGGTCTCGGGCGGGCAGCCCTCGGACGACCTGCGCGACGGACCGGAGTCCGTCTTCTTGACCTTGCTCCGGGTGGGGTTTACCGAGCCGTCCTGGTCACCCAGGACGCTGGTGGTCTCTTACACCACCGTTTCACCCTCACCACCGATCGCTCGGTGGCGGTCTGTTCTCTGTGGCACTGTCCCGCGGGTCACCCCGGGTTGCTGTTGGCAACCACCCTGCCCTGTGGAGTCCGGACTTTCCTCGACGGGATCTCGTGGACCCCGACGCGGCCGCCCGGCCGGCTCGTCCGCCACACCCGAGTCTACCGACGCCCGGCCGCCTGCCCTGACCCGGAGGGTCGCAGAACCGCCCGAACCGGACGTGCGCAATAGCTCACTGCGCCACGACGACGACCGCCCGCTACCGTCCCCGCCCGTGCAGGAGACGGAGCGCGGCGGAGCCCGATCGACATGACCGACCCGTCCGTGCTGCAGATCGTCCTGCTCGTCGTGCTCGGGCTCGTCGCCGGCGCGGTCAACGCCATCGCCGGCGGCGGGTCGTTGATCGTGTTCCCGATCCTGCTGGCGGTCGGGTTGCCGCCGCTGCAGGCCAACGTCACGAACTCGGTCGCGCAGTGGCCCGGGTACGCGGGGTCGACGATCAGCGCGCGCGACGACCTCGTCGGGCAACGACGGCGCGCGACCCTCACCTCGCTCGTCGCCGTCGCCGGGTCCGCCGTCGGCTGCACCCTGCTCCTGGTGCTCCCCGCGTCGGTGTTCGACGCGATCGTGCCGGTGCTGGTGCTGCTCGCGAGCCTCACCCTGGGCTTCCAGCCGCAGCTCAAGCGGGCCAGCGCGGCCGCCGCCCGGCGTCGTCGGGAACGCGCCGGCACCGCGCACGAGGAGGTCCCCGACGAGCGCTACCCCGTGCTGCTCCCGGTCGTCTTCGTCGCCTGCGTCTACGGCGGCTACTTCGGCGGGGCGCTCGGGGTCATCCTCATCGCGGTGCTCTCGCTGCTGGTGAACGACTCCCTGCAGCGCCTGAACGCCCTCAAGGTGCTGCTGTCGCTGGTCACGGCATCGGCCACCGTCGTCATCTTCGCGCTGTTCGCGCCCGTGAACTGGTTCGCGGTCCTGCTGCTCGCGCCGAGCACGCTGGTCGGCGGCTACCTCGGCATCCTCGTCGCGAAACGGATGCCGGACGCGGTGCTGCGCTGGTCGGTCGTGGTGCTGGGCGTCGCGGTCGCGATCTACCTGTTCGTGAAGGGATGACCGCGCTCGCGGTCGTCCTGCTGGTCGCGGTCCTCGTCGTCGCGGTCGCCCGGCCGCGCGGGCTGCCGGAGGCGACCGCCGCGATCCCGGCGGCCGCGCTCGTCGTCGGGATCGGTCTGCTCCCCCCCGCCGCGGCGTGGGAGGAGGTCGTCCGACTCGGCCCCACCGTCGGCTTCCTCGCCGCCGTCCTCGTCCTCTCCCACCTCGCCGACGCCGAGGGTGTGTTCACCTGGGCCGGGTCCCTGCTGCGCCGCGAGGGGCTGTTCGGGCGGGTCTTCGTCATCGCGGCCGTCACCACCGCGGTGCTCAGCCTCGACGCGACCGTCGTGCTGCTCACCCCCGTCGTCGTGCGGGCGGCGAAGCGCCTGCGGGTCGCGGCGGCCCCGGCCGCGTACGCGTGTGCCCACCTGGCGAACTCCGCGTCGCTGCTGCTCCCGGTCTCGAACCTGACCAACCTGCTCGCGGTCGGCGCGACCGACCTGTCGTTCCTGCGCTTCGCCGCGCTCATGGCGCTGCCCTGGCTCGCCGTCCTGCTCGTCGAGTACGTGGGGCTGCGCCGGGTCTTCCGCCGCGAGCTGCGGACCGAGGACCCCGTTCCCGACGACGACGTCGGGGCGCGGGAGCAGGTCCCGACCGTCGCCCTCGTCGTGCTCGCCCTGACGCTGGTCGGCTTCGGTGTGGCCTCACCCCTCGGGGTGGAGCCGGTGTGGGTGGCGGTCGGCGGGGTGATCGTGCTCGGCGCGCGCTCGCTGTGGACCCGGCGGACGACCGCTCCGACGCTCGTCGGCGCCGCCTCTCCGCTCTTCTGCCTGTTCGTGCTGGCGCTCGGGATCGTGGTGGCGGCGGTCGGGCGGCAGGGCCTGTCGGGCCTGCTCGGCGGCCTCGTCGGCGGGCTGGGCAGCGGGCTCGTCGGGCTGCTCGCCGTGGCCGGGATCGCCGCGGTGCTCGCCAACGTGGTCAACAACCTGCCGGCCACGCTGCTGCTGCTCGCCGCCCTGGGACCGACGCCCGCGCCCGTCGTCGTGCTGGCGATGCTGATCGGCGTCGGCGTGGGGCCGAACCTGACCTACGTCGGCTCGCTCGCGACCCTGCTGTGGCGCCGCGTGATGCTCGCCGAGGGCGTCGAGCCGTCGCTCGCGCGGTTCACCGTCGCGGGCCTGGTGACGACGCCGGCCGGGCTCGTCCTCGGCGTCTGTGCCCTCTGGGCCGGGGCGAACGTCCTGGGTCTCTAGCCCTGCGCCGCGCACACCGCGTACATCCCGACCTTCTCGACGCCGGGCCGCGCCACCGGCCAGTCCACGACGTCGACCATTCCCGGCTCGGCGATCGTCAGCCCCTCGAACGGGGCGGCCAGTTCGGCCCTGGAACGCAGGGTCACCGGGTTCGCGCTGCCCCGGAACACCTCGGCGGCGGCGCGGACGCGGGCGGCGAGGTCGGGGTCGTCCTGCTCGTCGCTGACGTGGCTGATCACCAGCGCGCCGCCGGGGACGAGCCGGTCCCGGTAGGGCGCGAGCAGCGCCGTGAGGTCGCCCGGCACGTAGTGCAGCACCGCGACCGCGAGCACCGCGACCGGCCGCGCGAGGTCGAGCAGGTCCGCGACCCCGGGCGCGCCCAGGACGGCATCGGCGTCGGCCAGGTCGGCCTGCGTGATCGACGCCCGGTCGAGGTCGGCGAGGATCGACCGGGAGTGCGCCACCGCCACCGACTCGTGGTCGACGTACGCGACCCGCGCGTCCCGGGCGATCTCGTGCACGTTCCCGACCGTCGGCACCCCCGACCCGAGGTCCAGGAACTGGTCGATGCCCCGCGCCACGCACCACTGCACGGCGTGGCGCAGGAACGCCCGGTTCGAGCGGGCCGCGTGCCGCGCCGTCCGGTTCGAGGCCTCGATCCGGTCGGCGTGCTCGCGGTCGACGGCGAAGTTGTGCGCGCCGCCGAGCCAGTAGTCGTACATCCGGGCGACGTTGGCGCGCTCGACGTCGACCCCCTCCGGCACCGCCGGCCCGGTCACGGCAGGTACGACGTCTCGTTGACCAGCCGCACGCTCGCCCCGCCGTCGGACCAGAAGTCGACGACCGACAGGCAGGCCAGGTCCAGGTGCAGCCGGAAGAGCAGCGACGGCCCGGCGTCGAGGGCCAGCTTGAGCACCGTCTTGATCGGCGTGACGTGGCTGACCAGCACCACCGTCGACCCCGCGTACCGGCCCAGCACCCCCTGCAGCGCCGCCGCCACGCGCGTCTCCACGTCGGCGAAGGACTCCCCCTCCGGCGGTGCCAGCGACGGGTCGGCCAGCCAGGCGCCGTGCACGTCCGGGTCCTGCTCGGCCGCCTCGCGGAACGTCAGCCCCTCCCAGGTGCCGAAGTCGGTCTCGACGAACCCGTCGTCGACCTCCACCGGCAGGCCGAGGGCCTCGCCGACCGCACCCGCCGTCGTGAGGGCCCGGGCCAGCGGCGAGCTGAGCACCGCAGCGGCCTCCGGGTAGCGCGCCGCGACCGCCGTCGCCGCGGCGGCGGCCTGGGCCCGGCCGAGGTCGGTCAGCTCGGGGTTGCCGCGCCCGGAGTAGCGCCGCTCCACCGACAGCGGCGACTGGCCGTGGCGGAGCAGGACGATGCGGGTCGGGACCGCGGTCCCACGCCCCGTCCAGGCCCCGGCCGCGTTACCGGTCACTTCCCGGTCCGCACGACGATCGCCCCGCAGTTCTCGCAGCGCACGACGTCGTCCGGCGCCGCACCCTGGATCTCCCGCAGCTCGCTGCGGTCCATCTCCAGCCGACAGGCCCCGCAGCGGTTCCCGACGAGCTCGCCCGCGCCGGCGCCGCCGCGGGCCCGGAGCTTGTCGTAGAGCGCGACGAGGTCCCCGGGCAGGTCCTTCAGGAGGTTCGTCCGTTCCTCCCCGCGGCGGGCCTCCGTCGTGCCGATGTCCCCGAGCACCCCGTCGCGGCGCTCGACGGCGTCGGCCAGGGCGGTCTGCGCCACGGCGTGCGCCTCGGTCTCGTGCTTGAGGTCCATGCCCGCGGCCTCCTGGCGCTCCATGACCTCGAGCTGCTCCTCCTCGAGGACCGCGCGGCGGCGCTCCAGGGACTGCAGCTCGTGCTGGAGGTCGGTCGCCTGCTTCGCCGAGACCGAGCCGTTCGCCAGCATCTGCTGGTCGCGCGTCTCGCGGGTGCGGACCTGCTCCACCTCGCGGTCGAGCTTCGCCACGTCGCGGTCCAGGTCGGACAGCGCGGTCTGCGCGACGACGACGGCGTCCTGGGCCTTCCGGAGCGTGACCTCGGCCTCCTCGACGGCCGTCTGCTCGGGCATCGTCCGGCGTCGGTGCTCGGCGCGGGAGAGCTCGGCGTCGACGGCCGCCAGGTCGAGCAGGCGGCGTTGGGCGCTGGGGTCGGCCTTCACGGGCCCTCCTTGACGACGACGGGGGCGGCGGCGGGGCGTCCGCCGAGGGTCCAGGGGTCGGTGCGCCGTGTCGAGACCGTCACCGTGAGCTCGGGCAGCGCGCGGCGCAGCACCTCGGCCGCCTGGTCGCACCACGGGTGCTCGGAGGCCCAGTGCGCGACGTCGACGAGCGCCGGGGCTCCCGGGACGCGCAGGTGCTCGTCGGCGGGGTGGTGGCGCAGGTCGGCGGTGACGTAGGCGTCGACCCCGGCGGCCCGCGCGAGGTGCAGCATCGAGTCGCCCGCGCCCCCGGACACGGCGACCCGCGTGATCGTCCGGGCCGGGTCGCCGGCGCCGCGGACGCCCCACGCGGTCGTCGGGAGGGCCGCCCCGACCCGGGCGACGAAGGCCTCGAACGGCTCCGGGGCGGGCAGCCGGCCGATCCGACCGATCATCGACGTCGCGTCGAGCGGCCCCTCGACGACCACCCCGAGGGCGTCGGCGAGCGCGTCGGAGACGCCCGGCGACGCGGCGTCGGCGTTGGTGTGGGCCGCGAACAGCCCCACGCCGGCGCGGATCAGCCGGTGGACCAGCGAGCCCTTGGGCTGGTCGGCCGGGACCCCGTGCACGCCGCGCAGCAGCAGCGGATGGTGGGTCACCAGCAGCTCCGCCCCGGCGGCGATCGCGTCCTCGACGACCGCGGCGGTCGGGTCGACCGCGAGGTGCACCCGGGTGACCGGCTCGGCGGGGTCGCCGCAGACCAGGCCCACGGCGTCCCAGTCCTGGGCGAGCTCGGGCGGGTAGGCGGCCTCGAGGGCGGCGACGGCGTCGGCGAGGAGCACAGGCATGACGGGCGCCATTGTGGTGCACACCGGCGGTGGTCGGGATGATCGGCCCCGTGCTCTCCCTCGTGACCGTCTGCACGGGCAACATCTGCCGCTCGCCCATGGCCGAACAGGTGCTGCGGGCCGCCCTCGCCGACGCCGGGCTCGCCGACCGGGTCTCGGTGTCGAGCGTCGGGGTCGGCCCCTGGCACGTCGGCGAGCCGATGGACCGGCGGGCCGCGGCCACCCTGGCCGAGCACGGCTACGACACCGACCACGTGGCGCGCCAGGTCGCCGACGACACGCTCGGCGCCGACCTCCTGCTCGCGGCGACCGCCGACCACGCCCGCGACCCGCGCCGCGCCGGCGCCGACCCGGAGCGGGTCCGGCTGCTGCGCTCCTTCGACCCGGCCGCCCCGGACGGCGCCGAGGTCCCCGACCCGTACTACGGCGGCGACGAGGGCTTCGACGAGGTGCTCGCGATGATCGAGGCGGCGGCGCCGGCCGTGGTCGCCTGGGCCCGGGAGCACGCGTGACCCGGGTCCTCGGCCGGGCCGTCGTCGCCACCCGCTCCCTCGGCTCGGTCGAGGTCTGCACGCTCGACGACGGCCGCGAGGTCGTCGTCAAGCGGGGCGACGTCGCCGCGGAGGCGGCCGGGCTGCGGTGGCTGGCCGAGCCGGGCGTCGTCGCGGTGCCCGAGGTGCTCCACGCCGACGACGCGACGCTGGTGACGACCCTGGTGCCCACCGGCTCCGCGTCGCGGGCCGCCGCGGAGGCCTTCGGCCGGGAGCTCGCCGCCCTGCACGCCGCCGGGGCGCCCGCGTTCGGGGCGCCGCCGCCGGGCGGACCGACCGAGGCATGGATCGGCGAGGCCCCGATGCGCAACGAGCCGCACGACGGCCCCTGGCTCGACTGGTACCTCGCCGACCGGGTGCAGCCCTACCTGCGCACGGCGGTGGACCGGGGCGCCCTGTCGGCCTCGGCGGCCACCCGCATCGAGGGGGCGACGCTCGACCCCGGCCCCGCGGAACCGCCCGCCCGCCTGCACGGCGACCTGTGGAGCGGCAACGTGCTGTGGTCCGACCGGGCGTGGCTGATCGACCCGGCCGCGCACGGCGGTCACCGGGAGACCGACCTCGCGATGTTCGCCCTCTTCGGCCACCCGCACCTGGAGACGGTGCTCGCGGCGTACGACGAGGCCGCGCCGCTCGCCGACGGGTGGCGCGACCGGGTCGGACTCCACCAGCTCTTCCCGCTGCTCGTGCACGCGGCGCTCTTCGGCGGCGGGTACGGCGACGCCGCGCTCCGAGCGGTGACCTGACACGCCGGCGGCATACTGAGGGGGTGCGCTTCCTCCTCCGGCCCGGGTGGATCGCCCTGACGTTGGCGGTCGCCGGGTTCGCGTTCGGGTGCTACTACCTGCTCGCGCCCTGGCAGTTCCACCGCAGCGACGAGCGCGACGGCGAGAACGCCGCCCTCGTCCGGGCCGTCTCGACCGCGGCGGTGCCGCGGGGCGAGCTCGTCCCCCGCGGCGCGGAGCCGGACGCCGACGCCGCCTGGCGGCAGGTGATCGTCACGGGCACCTACCAGGGCGGGGAGGTCCTCGCCCGCCTCCGCTCGGTCGACGGGAGCGCGGCGAGCGAGGTGCTCACGCCCTTCCGGACGACGGACGGCGAGACCCTCCTCGTCGACCGCGGCTACGTGCGCCCCGCCGGCACCGTCCTGCCGCCGATCGCCCCGCCCCCGGGCGGCGTCGTCACGCTCGTCGCCTACCAGCGGCCCGACGAGTCGCCCACCGACCGCGCCCCGATCGACCAGGCGGGCTACCGGCAGTTCTACGCGATCGACGCGGCCCAGATCGGGCCCGCGCTGGGGCTGCCGGTCAGCCCCGGCTACCTGCAGCTGCTGCCCGACCAGCCCGGCACGGTCACCGCCGTCCCGCTCCCCCCGCCCGACCCGAACCCGTCGTACTCCTACGCCTGGCAGTGGCTGATCTTCGGGGTCATGGCGATCGGCGGGTGGTTCTACTTCGTGCGCCTCGAGTACCGCACCCGCAAGGACGAACCCCCCGACGACGCAACCGGGCCGACTCCCGAGCCCGGCCCCCGCACGACCGCCGACGTCCTCGCGGACCGTTACGGCCGCTGAATCCGCTGATCAAGCAGGTGGCAGGACCGCCGCCACCCCCGCGGCCACGAGCGCGGACGCCACGGTGACCACGCGGGAGAGCCGGACGGCGCGGGCCAGGTCGGCCACCCGCGGCGCCGGGCCCGACCCGAGCGTCGGGCGGTCCTGCACCCCGTAGGGGTAGACGGTCCGGCCACCGAGCTGCCGCCACAGCGCTCCGGCGAAGGCCGCCTCGACCGGTCCCGCGTTCGGGCTCGGGTGCTTCGCGGCGTCGGCGCGCCAGGCCCGCAGCGACGCGGCGGGACGCCCGCCGACCAGCGGCGCCGCACCCGCCGTCAGGAACGCGGCGAGCCGGGCGGGGACGCCGTTGAGCACGTCGTCGAGCCGGGCGGCCGCCCACCCGAACCGGCGGTGGCGCACCGAGAGGTGGCCGACCATGGCGTCGAGGGTGTTCGCCGCCCGGTACCCGAGCAGGCCCGGCACCCCGGCGACGGCGCCCCAGACGAGCGGGGCGACGACCGCGTCGGAGGTGTTCTCGGCGACCGACTCCAGCGCCGCCCGGGCCAGGCCGTCGGCGTCGAGGGAGGACGGGTCGCGCCCGCACAGCGAGGGCAGCCGGCGGCGGGCGGCGGCGAGGTCGTCGGCGGTGAGTTCGGCCGCGAGCGCCGAGCCCTCACCCGCGAGCGACCGGCCGCCGAGCACCACCCACGTCGCGGCCGCGGTCAGCAGCACCCGGCCCGTCGTGAACCGACCCGCGACCCGCTCGGCCATCACCCCGCCGCCGACGACCCCGCCCACGAGGACGGCGCAGTACGCCGCGCCCCGGGGCCGCGAGTCGGCCCACCACGCCCGCTCGAGGCGCCCCGCCACGGATCCGAACAACGCCACCGGGTGGCCCCGGCGCGGGTCGCCGAGCACCGCGTCGGCCGCGACCCCGAGGAGCAGCCCGAGGGCCCGTGCACGCATGGCGACATGATCGCAGACGTATCTGTCAGTAGACACTGACGTTCGCAGCGGCTAACGTCAGCGCACACCGACATAAGGAGGCCACGATGGGACGACCGGTCGCATTCTTCGAGGTCGTGAGCGACGACCACCGGCGCGCGCAGCGCTTCTACGGCGACCTGTTCGCCTGGACGATCGACGAGGACCCGACGATGGAGGGCTACGCGATGGTCGACACCGGCGCGGGCGAGGACGCCGTGACCGGAGGCATCGGGCCGTCGCAGGCCCCCGGCGACACCGGCGTGAAGTTCTACGTGCGCGTGGACGACCTCGAGGCCACCCTCGCCCGGGCGACGCAGCTCGGTGGGGCACGGCTCGCCGAGCCGATGGACCTGCCGGGCGACTACGGCCGGATCGCGGTCCTGGCCGACCCGGACGGCAACCCCGTGGGCCTCTGGGCGTGAGCGCCACCGACCCGGCCGACGCCGCCCTCCGGGCGCTCGCCGAGCCCCGCCGCCGGGCGATCCTGCAGCTCGTCGCCCACGACGAGCTGGCGGCCGGCGAGATCGCCGCCGCCTTCGACGTGTCCCGGACCGCGGTGAGCCAGCACCTCACCGTCCTGAAGGAGGCCGGACTCCTGCACGAGCGCCGGGAGGCGACCCGCCGGCTCTACCGGGCCCGCCCGGAGGGGCTGGCGGGGCTGCGGGACCTGCTCGACGATCTGTGGGACTCGGCGCTGGACACGGCCCGGCGCCTGGTCGAGGCGGACGCCGGGACGGACACCGCCGACCGGACCGGGACGAGCGAGGAGACCGCATGACCGACACCGCCCGCGTGCTGCCGCTGCGCCGCCCGCCGATCCGCCGCTCCACGCTCGTGCGCAGCACCGCCGACCACACCTTCCGCGTCTTCGTGGAGACCATCGGCACCTGGTGGCCGCTGCGGCCCTACTCGGCCGGGAAGGAGCGGGTGGACGACGTCACCGTCGAGCCCCGCGTCGACGGCCGCGTGGTCGAGACGTGGGACGACGGGACCGAGGTCGAGTGGGGCCGGCTGCTCGTCTGGGAGCCGCCGCACCGCCTCGTCATGACCTGGACCCCGACCCCGGCGCCGACCGAGGTCGAGCTGACCTTCGCCGCGCTCGCCCCCGCCCTGACGAGGGTGACCGTGGAGCACCGCGGCTGGGAGGCCCTCTCCGAGGAGCAGCTCGCCCGCGACTGCGCCACCCCCGGCGGCTACGTCGGCGGCGGCTTCACCCGCGGCTGGACCGCGATCCTCGGCGCTCTCACCGCGGCCGCCGAGCAGACATCCCCCGAGGAGCACGCATGATCCACGCCTACCGCCTCATCGCGCCACGGCCGACGTTCGCGCAGGACATGACGGCCGAGGAGGTCGCCGTCATGGCCGAGCACGCCGGCTACTGGCACGGCCTCGTCGAGCGCGGCACCGCGGTCCTCTTCGGACCGGTCGCCGACCCGGCCGGGTTCTGGGGCCTCGCGGTGGTCGAGACCGACTCCGCCGAGGAGGCCGAACGCGTCCGGGACGCCGACCCCGCCGTGGTCCGCGGCGTCTGCCGTGGCGAGATGCATCCCATGATCGATCCGACCCTGCGGGCGGACGTGACACGCTGACCGCGTGCGCTTCAGCGACGAGCTCTGGGAGTCGGCGGCCGACGTCTACGACGCGGTGCGGGCCCACCCGTTCCTCACCGGTCTGACCGACGGGACGCTCCCCCACGCGGCGTTCGGGCACTTCGTCACGCAGGACAGTCACTACCTGCGGGGCTACGCCCGGGCGCTCGCGGTCCTCGCGGCGCGGGCGCCGACCGAGGACGACACCACGCTGTTCGCCCAGCATGCCGCCGGCGCGATCGCCGCGGAGCAGGAGATGCACGCCGAGCTCTCGGAGGCCCTGGCGATCGACCGCGACGCGCCGACCGGGCCGACCACCCTCGCCTACACGAGCTACCTGCTCGCCACGGTGCACGGTGGCTCGTTCGCGGAGGGGCTCGGCGCCGTGCTGCCGTGCTACTGGATCTACGCCCGGGTCGGGGAGGCCCTGCTGGCGGAGTCCTCGCCCGACCCGCTCTACGCGCGCTGGATCGCGATGTACGGCGGGGACGAGTTCCAGGCGGTGGTCGACGCGGCCGTCGGCGTCATGGACCGGGTGGCCGCCGACCTCGCACCCGTGGAGCGGACGAAGGTGCTCGCGCACTACCGGACGACGTCGCGCTACGAGTGGATGTTCTGGGACGCCGCCTGGCGCCAGGAGCGCTGGCCGGTCTGACGACCCCGGACACGACGACGGCGGGCCCCCCGGAGGAGACCCGCCGTCGGAACGGGTGCGATCAGGCCTCGACGAGCTCCATCGCCGGGGTGCGCCGCCAGTTGCGGTGGGCGTAGGCGGCGAGGCTCGAGGCCACTCCGAATCCTGCACCGGCAACGACGACCATCGACACGAAGACAGCAGCCACGGGT
This sequence comes from Actinomycetospora sp. CA-084318, assembly GCF_050955885.1. NCBI lineage: Bacteria > Bacillati > Actinomycetota > Actinomycetes > Pseudonocardiales > Pseudonocardiaceae > Actinomycetospora > Actinomycetospora sp. CA-084318. The sequence goes on along the minus strand of NZ_CP192098.1, from coordinate 3,154,089 downwards.
GGCTCCTCCTCACCACATGCACGCGCCGCGTCCGGTGATCGGGTCCGGATGACCCGGCCGGAGGGGCGGCGCTTGCGAACGTCGGATGCTGGCTGCATCCACCCCGTATGACGCGTCGATCTCGGGTCGTGTTCCATCGTCCGGCGGGTGGATCCCCGTGTCTCGTGTCACGCTTCGGGAAACAGTTTCGCAAGCAAAGCAGGCAATTCGGACATACGCCCGATAACCGGCCTGCGAGGTTTCCGGTCGAACCTCCATGGTTAATGGTTCGAACCAGTGGCGCGGCACGTGGTCGCGAGGCGGGGAGGACATGTCGTGACGGATACGGCGGAGGCAGGGGCCGGCGGGACGCCGGCCAACATCACGGTCACCGACGACGCGACGATGAAGCGGGCCGTGGGCGCCGCGGCGGTCGGCAACATCACCGAGTGGTTCGACTTCGGCGTCTACGCCTATCTCGCGACGACGATCGAGTCGAACTTCTTCCCGCCCGGACCCCTCGCGCAGGTCGGCGTCTTCGCGGGTTTCGCGGTGTCGTTCCTGGTCAGGCCGCTGGGCGGGCTGTTCTTCGGCCCCCTCGGCGACCGTATCGGCCGCACCAAGGTCCTCTCGATCACCGTCATCATGATGGCGATCGGCACCTTCCTGCTCGGCTTCATCCCGCCGTACTCGGCGATCGGCATCTGGGCACCGATCCTGCTCGTGCTCTGCCGCGTGGTGCAGGGCTTCTCCACCGGTGGTGAGTACGCGGGCGCGATGACGTTCATCGCCGAGTACTCCCCGGACCGGCGACGCGGATTCTTCGGCAGCTTCCTCGAGTGCGGGACGTTCATCGGATACGCCCTCGGCGCCACCGTCGCGACCGTGATCCCGCTCGTCTCCACGCCCGAATTCGCGTCGACCTGGGCATGGCGCATCCCGTTCTTCATCGCGCTGCCGCTGGGCATCGTCGGGGTGTACCTGCGGGTGAAGCTCGAGGAGACGCCCGCCTTCCAGACGCTGCTCTCGGAGTCCGAGGAGCGGGAGGGCCAGCAGGCCGGCGAGGGCATCAAGAAGCTGTTCGTGAAGTACTGGCCCGCGATGCTCACCGCCGGCGGTCTGGTCGTCGCCTGGAACATCACGAACTACATGCTGACCAGCTACATGCCGACCTTCCTCGAGGAGAACGTCACCGCCGTCGGCGGGCAGGCCATCGACACGACCACGTCCCAGGTGATCCAGATCGTCATCCTGTGGATCGCCGTGTTCATCATCCCGGGGCTCGGCATGCTCAGTGACCGCATCGGCCGCAAGCCACTGCTGTACGCGGGGTCGATCGGCCTCGTGGTGCTCGCGGTGCCGATGCTCTACATCCTGCAGCTCGGCTCGGTCGTGCTCGTGGCGGTCGGCCTCGCGGTGATGGGCATCCTGCTGGTCCTGTTCTCCTCGACCTGCCCGTCGACGCTCCCGGCGCTCTTCCCGACCGAGGTCCGCTACGGCGGGCTCTCGATCTCGTTCAACATCTTCGTGTCGGCCTTCGCCGGCACGACCTCGCTGATCATGACCGCCCTCGTCCTCGGCACCGGCTGGGGCTACTGGCCCGCGATGTACCTGATCTTCGCGGGGATCGTCGGCGTGATCGTGCTGGTGAAGCTGAAGGACCCGGCGCGCAAGCCGCTCCTCGGCTCCAACCCCGCGGTCTCCACGCCCGAGGAGGCCCGCGAGCTGGCCGCCTCCGGTGCGGCGGTCCGCGGCTGACGATGCCTTCCCGACGACGGATCCGGCCGGGATCCGTCGTCGGGGATCAGGCCGGACGGCGCAGCACGAAGCGGCTCTCGACGACCGTCGTGTAGGTCCCCGAGGAGTGCACGTACCCGGTCGGGTAGAGCGCGTGCTGGGGACCGCCGAACTGCACCAGCTCCCAGCCGTCGCGGCCGAGGCGGTTGAGGTGCTCGGCGAACAGGCGCGCCCACGGGACGCTGTAGGGGCGGTACTCCTCGAAGATCAGCTCGTCCTTCGGCCCGATCGCGTAGGCCTGCCACTCGGCGGTGTCGTGGCTCGACGACGACGGGTCCAGGTCGGCCTTCGCGAGCTGGACGGCCGAGATCTCGAGGGTCGCGTACTCCCAGGCGGTCACGCGGTGCAGCCTGACACGTCGGCGCGGTCGGTCACGAGGCCCGGCGGTGCCGGGACGCCGCCGGCGGGACCGGGCGCGCGGACCGCAGCGGGGACACGACCCCGCGCCGGACGGCCGCCCGTCCCACCGGGATGCCGGCCCGTGGCCGCTCGACGCGCTGCCCGGCGAGCGTCTGCGGCCCGCGGCCCGGTGCGGCCACCGTCGAGTCCCCGAGCAGGAACCCGGTGAGCTTGAGGGCGAGCCCGAGGACGACCAGGGCGATCCCGAGCACCAGGTGGCCGAGGGCGATCGCCGTGGCCCCGGCGCCGAGCAACCCGAAGCCGGTGAGCAGGAGGACCGCCGTACGCATCCTCTGCACGCTAGGTGATAACCCGGCGAGGAGCATTGGTCTGTTCGGGTCCTCCACCGTGATGACGGACTCCGCGCTGCGGCCGTAGGGTGCACACCAGCGATCATCTGGAGGGGTGCATGAGGGAAGTCGCCGTCCGCTACGTCAACGGACCGCTGCAGGGCGTCGGGGCGGTCTCCCTGCCCGACAACGGGCCGGACGAGCCGCCGCTGCTCCAGCGGATCCCGCTCCCCACCACCGACCGCGACTTCCGCGAGACGATGTCGCGCATGGTCGGCGGGCAGGGCCACGCCATCTACGAGCGCACGGTCCGCAACGAGGCCGAGGAGTGGGAGTACCAGCTCGTCCGGGTCGAGTGACCCGCCGGCTCGGCACCGGGATGCCCGGCACCGACCGGCTCGTGGCGCGGGCACCGGACCCCGGAGGAGGATGCCGGCCATGACCGGAGCCGCCGCCCCGCCCGACCGCCCGGACGTCGTCGTCCGACCGGCCGAGGAGGCCGACGCCCCTCGGATCGCCGACGTGTTCGGCGGCTACGTGCTGGCCTCGATCGCGACGTTCGTGGAGGACCCGCCGTCGGCGGAGGTCTGGCGCGAGCGGATCGTGGCGGCGCGGGAGCACAAGCTCCCCTTCGTGGTCGCCGACCTGCCGTCCGGCGCCTCCGGGGGCGGCGGCCTCTCCGTGGCCGGCTTCGCCGCGTGCGCGCAGTTCCGACCGCACGCCGCGTACCGCTACACCGTCGAGGACTCCGTCTACATCGCCCCCGAGGCCACCGGACGGGGCCTGGGCGGGCGCCTGCTGTCCGCGCTCGTCGACGGCCTCGCGCACACCGACATGCGGCAGGTGGTCGCCGTCATCGCGACCCTCCCCGACGCGCGGCACGACACGCCCTCGATCGTCCTGCACCGCCGACTGGGATTCGAGGTCGTCGGTCGAATGCCTGCGGTCGGGTACAAGCAGGGGCAATGGGTGGACACCGTGATCATGCAGAAAGACCTGCAGGCCCGCCCCTGACACGGGTTCGTTCCGCGGCCATCCGGTTCGCTCCGGAATGATTTCCGGCCGCCCTGCCCGGCGATCTCTCCACGATTCGACGGAATGCGCGCCGGCGGCGTCACGGGGTGTCCCGGGGGCCGTTCCCGGTACGGACGCCGGATCACCTCGACGGCGTCCGACTCCCGGCCGGGCGCCCGCCGCCACGGTGCGCCCGGTCGGGCCCTCGGACGGTCACCGCTGCGTGAGCCCTCGACCAGCAGCGATGCCGCCGGGCACCTGAGCGGCGCAGGACGTCGACGCGGCCCGTGAATGGGACCGGTCCACTGCGCCCGATCGGAGGAATTCTCGGGCAGCAATGTTCAGCGCTCAATCGAATGGTCTCTCCCGCCGCTCGCTCACTCAGTGAGAGGACGAGCGTCCATCAGCGGAGGTCACGACTCGATGGTGCGCGGATCATTCCGGTCCGGATGCGACGAGAAACCCGTTGCGAATCCGACGCGCGGCCCGGAATGAGCGGCATGGGACCGTTGTCCGTACGATTCCGCACCGTGGAACCTGCTCATCGCGATCTCCTCGCGGCCGAGCCGGAGGCGATCTCCGGCGAGGTCGTGGGGTACGGGCGCGGATCGTCCGGCGCGCCCAGCGAGGCGGGTGACCCCGAGGAGCAACGGGCGGCCCTGCTCGCGGCGGGCTGCACCCGCGTGTTCGTCGACTCCTCGTCGGGCAAGGGCGGCGCCGCCCGGCCCGAGTTCGACGCCTGTCTCGCCTCCCTCGCGCCCGGCGACGTCCTCGTCGTGATCCGCCTGGACCGCCTGACGAGGTCCCTCCCCCAGCTGGTCGGCCTCGTCGGTGAGCTGCGGTCCCGCGGGGTCGGGTTCCGCTCGCTGCACGAGGGGCTCGACACCACCACGCCCGGCGGACGGCTCGTCTTCCACGTGTTCGCGGCGCTGGCGGAGTTCCTGCGCGAACTGCTCGTCGAGGGCACCCGGGACGGCCTGGCCGCCGCCCGGGCCCGCGGTCAGCGTCTGGGCCGCCCGCCGGCCCTGAGCCCGGACCAGGTGTCCCAGGCGCGCTCGATGCTGGCCCGCCCGGAGAACTCGGTCGCCTCGATCGCCCGGCTCCTCGGCGTCAGCCGCTCGACGCTCTACAAGCACGTCCCCGAGCTCGGTGGGCGGCAGGTCGTGCCGCCGTCCTCGGAGGTCGGCCCGACCGGCAGCGACTGACCTCCGTCGCCCGGTCGCTCAGTCGGGACGCGTCCCCGCCACGCGGCGGCCACGACCGGAGCCGGTCGCCCGCGTGCGGATGCGCGCCGCCCGGGCGGCCTCGCGCACGGTCGGCCGCTCGGTGACCTCGGTCGTGGCGGGAGCCGCCTCGGTGGTGCCGGCCTCGGTGCTGCTCGTTTCGGTGCTGCTCGTCTCGGTGCTGCCCGCCTCGACCGTGGGCGGCTCCACGGGCGGGCGCGCCGACATCGGACGCCGCGGCGTGGGTGCCGGAGCGGCGATCTGCGCAGGAGCGGCGGTCTGTGCAGGAGCGCCGGGCAGAGTCGGTCGGGCCGACGCGGCGGTCGCACCGGGAGCGGCGGACAGGTCCGGTGGGGCCGACGCGGCGGTCCCACCGGGAGCGGCGGGCGGGGTCGGCGCGGGAACCGGTGCGGACGGCACCGGGCGGGCCGGCACGGTCGCGGCCACCCCTGGAAATCCCGGCACCGGTCGCACGGCCGCGGGCCGCGACGGCGCGGGACCGACGGGCGGCGCAGGAGCCGGACGCGCGGCAGCGGTCGGCGCGGAACCGACCGGCGTGGCGGGTGTGGGCGCGCTCGCCGGCGTGGTCGACCGGGCCGAGCGAGGTGGGACGGGCCCGCCGGGGCCACCTCCGGGGCGTGGTGGAACGGGTCGTGGAGGAGCCGGTCGGGCCACGGGGGCCGGAGCCGGTGGAGCCGTCGTCGGGAACTCCGGGCCGGCGGGAGGGGCGGCGGGCTGCCTGCGGTCCCGGTCGAACCAGTGCAACGTGCGGGCCGCCGCCCACGCGTTGGCGCCCGCCACGACCGACACACCGAGCGCGATGACCGCGACCGCCCACTCGCGGGCGAACACCAGCCCGAGGAACGCCAGCAGTGCCGCGGCGGAGACCAACGCGGCGGCCACCATCGTCGAGGCGGCCGCTCCCCCGGACTCGTGGACGCAGTACCAGGGCAGCACCACCCGCCGTCGGGAGCTCCTCACAGGAGGGGCAACGGACGGGGGCGGCCCGGGGTGACGATCCATCTCAGGGCGCGACGCGACGCATCCGCACGACCGCCACGCCCGCCGTGTCGAGCTCGCGACCCACCTCGACGTAGCCGAAGCGCCCGTAGAGCGCGAGGTTGCCGGCGCTGCGCTCCCCCGTGACCAGCACGCTCTCGGTACCCGCCGCGAGGTCGGCGTGCGCGGCGCGGAGGAGGAGCGAGCCGATGCCGCGGCCCTGCAGGTCGGGGGCCACCGCCGCACGGCTCAGCACGACCGGCCCGGGCCCGTCGAGGGCACGCAGCCGCACGCTGCCCGCCAGGCGCGTCCCGATCCAGGCCGCCCATCCGCGCGTGCCGGGGTTCACGAGGTCGGCCGCGAGGTCGGCCGCGGTCTCGACCAGCGGCGGGATGGCGAACGTGCCGTACAGGCGCCCCTCGGAGAGGAACGCCGCGTACTGCACGGTGAGCGCCTCGCCGGCGTGCTCCGGGCCGAGCCGGTCGACGACGACCGGCACCGGCTCGGCGTCGGGAACCGACGTCATCCCACCTCGGCCATGACCTCGTCGGAGGCGTCGAAGTTCGAGTAGACGTTCTGGACGTCGTCGGAGTCCTCGAGCGCGTCGATGATGCGCAGCACCTTGCGGGCGCCGTCGGCGTCGACCTCGACGTTCATCGACGGGACGAACGACGCCTCCGCCGACTCGTAGTCGATCCCGCCGTCCTGCAACGCGGTGCGGACCGCCACGAGGTCGGTCGGCTCGCAGAGGATCTCGAAGTTCTCGCCGAGGTCGTTGACCTCCTCGGCGCCCGCCTCGAGGACGGCGAGCAGGAGGTCGTCCTCGGCGAGCTCGGTGCCGCCCTGCTCCTTGGCGACGATGATGACGCCCTTGCGGTTGAAGAGATAGGCCACCGAGCCCGGGTCGGCCATGGCGCCGCCGTTGCGGTTCATGGCGGTGCGGACCTCGCCCGCGGCGCGGTTCTTGTTGTCGGTCAGGCACTCGATGAGCACCGCGATGCCGCCCGGGGCGTAGCCCTCGTAGGTGATCGCCTGGTAGTCGGCGCCACCGGCCTCGGCGCCCGACCCGCGCTTCACGGCGCGGTCGATGTTGTCGTTCGGGACCGACGTCTTCTTGGCCTTCTGGATGGCGTCGTAGAGCGTCGGGTTCGCCGCCGGGTCGCCGCCGCCGGTCCGCGCGGCGACCTCGATGTTCTTGATCAGCTTCGCGAACATCTTGCCGCGCTTGGCGTCGATGGCGGCCTTCTTGTGCTTCGTCGTCGCCCACTTGGAGTGGCCGCTCATGGCTCTCCCGCCCTTCGTCGTCCGCGCGTGGCCGTGCGGCGACGGCCTCCGCGGTCCACGGGACTCGGGGTGCCGGCGCCGGCACGGGCGGCGAGGGCCCACTGCGGGGCCCGTCGCGCTCCTACCTCGGACATCGAGTCTACCGGCGGGGACTCCTTCCCGACGACGGGTCGCCCTCGGCCGGGCATGGAGAGATCGTGTCCGATTCGTGACCTCCGGTGTTCTGGCTTGTTTCCGGCGCGCGAGGGTGACGTGGGGCAGGTTCTCGGCCTCGGATTCCTGCCTCGTGTGCTTCTCGCGGAGGTGCTGCCGCTTGTGGTGCTGCGCGAGCTTCCCGTGGCTGTCTGGGGTTCGAACTACAGTTCGGATCATGGCGATAGAGGCGGGACATGAGGGTGGCGGTGGGGTGTTCGACACCCCGCTGCCGCCGGTGTCCTGGGCCGACCCGCGGGACCTGCCCGGCCAGGAGTGCGAAGCCGGTCTGGTCGCCTGGCAGGCCCGGTTGACCCACGACGAGTGGCGCCGCTCCTGCTGGATGCTCGAGACCGCCCGCAGCCGCGCGGACACCGTGGAGCGCTGGCCGGAGCCGGATCCGCGGGTGATCGCCGCCCGTCTGGGGTGGTCGGTGACGATGGCCTCCTCCCGGCTGGAGACCGCCCAGGGGGCGCTGGAACGCCTGCCGCGCCTCGGGGAGGCGATGCGCGACGGGCGCTTGGAGCAGGCCAAGGTGTCGGTGTTCGTGTCCGGGCTGCGCGATGTCACCGACGCCCAAGCGGCGGTGGTGGTCGACGCCCTGATCGAGGACGCGCCGAAGTTGGGGTTGTGGGAGCTGGCGCAGCGGGTCGCGGCCGCGGTGGTCGATGTGGACCCGTTGGGGGCGGAGAACCGGCGTGCCGCGGCGGTGGCCCGGTCGCGGGTGTCGACGCGGACGGCGCCGTCGGGGGCGGTGGAGATCCACGGCCTGGATTTGGAGCCTGGGATGGCGGTGCCGGCGTTCGAGCGGATCGTCGCGATCGCCGAGCTCGCCCTCGAACAGTTGAAGGCCGCCGGATCGTCGGTGGGGGCGGGGAAGGTGCAGGCGCAGGTGTATCTGCGGCTGCTGCACGGCTGCCCGACCGGGGAGGGTGACCTCGCCGTCCTCGAACAGGTCGTCCACGACCTCATGCCATCACCCGCCCCACCCGACGACGGCGACCCTGACGGCAGCGACCCCGACGGCCCGGACGGCCCCGACGACGGCTCCGACGGCGGTCCCGACGGCGGCCCCGACGACCCGAACACTCCACCTGACCTCGACAACGGTCCCGACTCCTCGGGCGGCTCGGGCGGCTCGGGCGGCTCGGGCGGCGGCTCCGACGGCGGCTCCGACGACGGCTCCGACGACGAGGGCCCGGACAACGAGGGCGTGGACGACGCCGGCCGCGACTCCCCGCACCGCTCCGACGGTTCGGACGACTCCGACGGTTCGGACGGCTCAGAGGGCTCAGAGGGTTCGGACGGCTCGGACGGGCCGCTGGACCTCGACGACCCGCCAGCCGACGGCGGCCCCTCGGACGGCGGACCTACCGAAGATGGCGGCCGAGGCGTCAGCGCGTCCAGCATTGCTGGCACTGAGCTTTCAGGGAGCGTTGAGCCAACGGCGGCGGGACGAGAGAGCCCTCACGGCTCCACCGACGACCCCGCCGCAACCAAGGCGACTCGCTCGACAGCCGAACCCCCGACTGGCTGGCAGCCCGGGGACCCCGAACCCGACCCACCACCCCACAACACCCCCGACCCTCGGATCCCGGGGCAGCCGCCCCCGTCCTTCGCGGCGCGGTGGACGCAGCGCGGGCTGATGTTCACCCCCGCCACCACCCGCACCACCCTGGCGTGCGCGCTCGGGCTCGACCGCGCCCACGGCCAGCTACGCGTCGGCACCGTCACCGGCTGGGACGCCCACCACGCCGTCTGGACCCGCACCACCGCCCAGTTCCGCGTCCTGCTCCACGACGAACACGGGCAACTCGAACACGTCCTGCTCGTCCGCCCACCCCAGCAACCCGGCGCGGACCCGAGATATCGGCGGCAGGTCGTCGAGCTCACCGCCCACACCACCGACATCGACACCCTCGACCAGCAGCCGCTCGTCGGGATCTGGGCCGAACTCGCCCGCCGCGTCCAACGAGCGTTGGCAATCGAACGCGCCCGTCCACCCGACGAACACCCCGCCCGAACCACCAAGGAAGCCGACCACCGGTTTCCCGGCGCCGGACTCACGCGCTGGATCCACGCGAGGGACCGCACGTGCCGGTTCCCGATGTGCACCGTGCCCGCCGTGGCCTGCGCGATCGACCACACCCACGACCACGTCCTCGGCGGCCCGACCCAGGCCGACAACCTCGGCGCCCTCTCCGTCGGGGACCACCTCCGCAAACACGCCCCCGAGACAGGCTGGACCGTCCGCCAGACGGCACCGGGCACCTTCGTGTGGACCGCGCCCACCGGCACCCGACACACCGTGCGACCCGACCCGTACCGGCCCCTACGGCCGGTCGCCCGAGACCCCTACGACCACGGCATCACCGACACCCGCAGCGAACCGAGACCCCAGCGACCCTGGCGACCCCGCACGAACAAGCACGGCCACCTCACCGACGCCCAGCACCAGACCCTGCGCCACATCGACACGCGCCGAAGGAGACAACACCACCAACCCCCGAACCCCCACGACGACGACAACCCACCCTTCTGACGAGACCGGGCACTGCCCGCTAGTGTCTGAGTCTCGCCAAGCAACTCAGGAGGTCCGGTGAGCACCGACACCCCGCCCGTCGTCCGGGAACGCGCCTACACGTGGGAGGACCCCCGCGCGCTCGCCGCGAACATGGCCGGGCGCACCGGGCTCGAGTTCCTGCAGGCCCTCGTGTCGGGCGAGCTCCCACCGCCACCGATCATGTCGACGATCGGGGCCGGCGTCGAGTCGGTCGAGGCCGGGCGGGTGGTGTTCACGTTGACCCCCGCCGAGTACCACTACAACCCGATCGGCTCGGTCCACGGCGGCGTCTTCGCGACCCTGCTCGACTCGGCCTGCGGCTGCGCCGTCCAGTCCACGCTGCCCGCCGGCGTCGGCTACACCAGCCTCGATCTCAGCGTGCGCTTCCTCCGCCCCATGTCCTCGGACACGGGACCGGTGCGCTGCGAGGGGGTCGTGGTGTCCGCCGGACGACGGGTCGCCCTCGCCCGGGCCTCGATCACCGACGCGAGCGGGCGGCTGCTCGGGGAGGCGACGTCGAGCTGTCTGATCCTGGCCTGACTTACGCCGACGCGAGCGCCGATCCGGGCGCCGACCCGAGCGCCGACCCGGGCGCCGACCCGGGCGCCGACACGGGCACTGCGCCGAGCGCTCAGGCCGTCCGGCGCCGAGCACCGGGCCCGGGGACCACCCGGACCCGGTCGGTCGGGGCGAGCACGTGCCCGTCCGCGCAGACCTCCTGCAGCGCGACCGGGGAGCCGCACTCGTGCACCGCGACCGCGGGCGGTCCGGCCTCCCCCGCGGAGTGCCGGTCGCCGAACGCCATCAACGCCAGCAGGACGGGCCGCAGGTCGTACCCGGCCGCGGTCGGCCGGTACTCCCGCCGCGCACGGCGCCCCGCCTCGCGGTACTCCCGGGTCTCGACGAGACCCGCGTCGACGAGCGTCGTCAGCCGGCGGGTGAGCACGTTGCGGGCGATGCCGAGGTGGTCGACGAGCTCGTCGAACCGCCGCACGCCGTTCAGGACGTCGCGCAGCACCAGGACGGTCCACGGCTCGCCGAGCACGGTCATCGTCCGCGCGATCGAGCAGGTCGCGGAGTCGAGCTCGCGCCAGTCCATGACCCGAGGATAGCTGGGTAGCCAGCCGGAACTCAGGCCGTGTACTCCCGCACCCGGTGCAGGAACAGGTCGTGCAGGCGGGCGTCGCCGGTCTGCTCCGGGTGGAACGCCGTCGCCATCACCGGGCCCTGCCGGACCGCGACCACCTTGCCCGACGCCGGGCCGCTCACGCTGCCGGGGATGCGCGCCAGGACCTCGACGCCACGCCCGGTCGACTCCACCCACGGCGCCCGGATGAACACCGCCCGGACCGGTCCGCCCCGGATGCCGGTCACGGCCAGGTCGGACTCGAACGACTGCACCTGACGCCCGAACGCGTTCCGCCGCACCACGACGTCGAGCGCGCCGAGCTGGTGCTGGTCGGGCCGGGCGTCGATGGCCTCGCGCGCGAGCAGGATCATCCCGGCGCACGACCCGAAGGCGGGCATCCCGGCGGCCAACCGGGCGCGCAGGGGCTCGAGCAGGTCGAACGCCACGAGCAGCTTCGACAACGTCGTGGACTCGCCGCCCGGGAGCACGAGGCCCGCGACCTCGTCCAGCTCCGCCGGGCGCCGCACCGGGCGCGGGTCGGCGCCGCAGGCGCGCAGCGCGTCGAGGTGCTCGGCGACGTTGCCCTGCAGGGCGAGGACCCCGACGGGCGGCGCCGCGCCGCCTCCGGTCGTCACCGTCATGGAAGTCCGTCCCTACATCTGTGCTCGTCCCGGGAACCGGGCCCGGTACTCGTCGAGGTGCTGTGTCGCGCACATGCGCTGTTCCTGCTGGCCATTCGCCTGGGCCATGCACTCGTCGAGGGTCAGCCCCTCGCCGAACGTGCCGTTCCCGAGCAGAGCCGGCACGACGACTGCGAGCCCCCAGATCAGCCCGACCAGCCCGAGGGCCAACCCGGCGAGGGCCGCGCCGCCGGACCGCTCCGGGTCGTGGAACGCCCGACGCGCCCCGATGAATCCCACGACGACGGCCGCCAGTCCGGCGACCACGCCGACCCAGCCCACCACCCACGCGGTCCCGACCGCGATGACGCCGAGGACCAGCGCCGGCGTGCCCCACCCACCGAGGCCGCGACCCTCCCGGTCGCTCGAGACGTCGGCGGGCCGGGAGGTCGTCATGCGCAGGATGGTCCCACGCCGGAACGGGGCGCTACTCCGCGGCGTCGGGGAAGCGCTGGTTGAACTCGGTGATGTGCTGGGACTTGCACATGTGCATCTCGAACGACGAGGTGGCCTGCGAGAGGCACTGGTCGAGGGTCAGCCCGTCACCGAAGGCGCCGCCGCCGAAGAGGGTCTGCGACACCACGACCCCGCCCCACACCAGCCCCACCGCGCCGAGCGCCAACCCGCCGAGGGAGTACGCGCCGTCGGTGGCCAGACCGCGCCACGCGCGCCGGGCGCCGAGGAAGCCCGCCGCGACGGCGAACAGGCCGAGGACCACCCCGGCCCACCCGCTCCACGCCGTGCCGGCGGCCAACAGGCCGAGCACCAGGGCGGGCATGCCCATCCCGGTACGCCGCTCCGGCTTCTCCGCCGCCTCCGCCGGCTCCGACGGTTCCGGCTCGGCCACCCGGGCCGTCGGCCGTGCCGGGGCGGGCGCGGGCGGAGGTCCGGCCGGACCCCTCGTCGGGACGGGGCCCTGCGGCGGTGCGGGGCGGGCCGGGCCCGGTCCACCCACCACCGGCAGGACGTCGGTGGGGGCGTCGACCGGCTGCATCGGCACGACGCGCCGCCGAGCGCCCTGGTTCGTCTCCGCGGTCATCGCCCGCGATCCTCCCATCCGCGTGTGTGGACCCGGTGGGGGTACCTACCAGCCGCGGGTGGCGAGCCGCTCCGAGTCGGGCAGGTCGGCCGTCGTGCGCCCGACCATCGCCTCGCCGAGACCGGCCGAGACCTTGGCGATCACGTCGGGGTCGTCGTGGAAGGTGGTGGCCTTGACGATCGCCTCGGCGCGCCGCGCCGGGTCACCCGACTTGAAGATCCCGGAGCCGACGAACACGCCCTCGGCGCCGAGCTGCATCATCATCGCGGCGTCGGCCGGGGTGGCGATGCCGCCCGCGGTGAACAGCACGACGGGCAGGCGGCCGGACTCGGCGATCTCCTGCACGAGCGGGAGCGGCGCCTGCAGCTCCTTCGCCGCCGTGTAGAGCTCCTGGGCGTCCATCCGCGAGAGCCGGCGGATGTCGTCGCGGATCGCGCGCATGTGGCGGGTGGCCTCGACGACGTTGCCGGTGCCGGCCTCGCCCTTCGAGCGGATCATGGCCGCGCCCTCGCCGATGCGGCGCAGCGCCTCGCCCAGGTTGGTCGCCCCGCAGACGAAGGGGACGGTGAACGCCCACTTGTCGATGTGGTGCGCCTCGTCGGCCGGGGTGAGCACCTCGGACTCGTCGACGTAGTCGACGCCGAGCGACTGCAGCACCCGGGCCTCGACGAAGTGGCCGATCCGCGCCTTCGCCATCACGGGGATGGAGACGGCCTCGACGATCCCGGTGATCATCTCGGGGTCGGACATCCGGGCCACCCCGCCGTCGGCGCGGATGTCGGCCGGCACGCGCTCGAGGGCCATGACGGCGACCGCGCCGGCGTCCTCGGCGATCTTCGCCTGCTCCGGGGTGACGACGTCCATGATGACGCCGCCCTTGAGCATGTCGGCCAGGCCGCGCTTCACCCCGTCCGAGCCGGTCTGGGGCGTGGTGGTCTGGGTCGGGCGGGTCACGGGTGTGCCTCCAACGACGACGGTGGGTTCCTGCCCGATGCTAAACGCGGGCCCCCGACGACGTCAGGGCGTCATCGGTCACGCCCTACTGGATGGGGACCGGCGCATCGGCCGGATCGATCGAGCCCGGGTCGCCGAGCAGGTCGGAGAGCTGACGCGGGTAGACGACGTCGACCGTCGCGGCGAGCTCGGTGCGCGTCCACCACCGGTGCCGCCGCACGGTGCGCCGCTCCAGCTCGGTGAACCCGGAGACGTCGATCTCGGGCGTCGGGTCGACCCGCAGCAGGAAGAACAGCTCGCGGGCGGCGTAGGCGACGCCGTCGTGGCTGAAGACCACGTCCCGGACCCAGACCGGACCCGCGAGGTCGTCGGGCCGTCCGACCGCCAGCCCCGTCTCCTCGTGCAGCTCGCGGGCCGCGGCCCGGACGGGCTCCTCCCCCGGGTCGATGCCGCCGCCCGGGGTGAACCAGAACGTCTCGGTGGGCCGGGCCGGGTCGACACCCTCGAAGAGCAGCACGCGCTCGTCGGGATCGAGCACGACGACGCGGGCCGCGTCCCGGGCCACGGCGGGTCCCTCGGCCTCGTCGGGGGCCGGCGCCTCGGCGACGGGCTCGGCGATCTCGAAGTACTCCGGGTAGGGCGCGGTGCCGGCCAGCCGCAGCGCGCGCACCATCCGCCGGCCGCGCAGCGCGCGGGTGTCGCGCACCGCGTCGTTGTGGATCCGCCGGGCCACCACCACCCGCGCGTCGGCGTCGGCGAGCTCGGCCGACAGGTCCGGGGGCAGGGTGGCGGTCTCCAGGGGGCCGCGGCGGCCCACCAGGTCGTTCTCGGCCGCCTCGCGACCGGCCCGGTCCCCCGCGGCCTCCGCCGCGCGGGCGGCCGCCCGCAGCGCGCGGCGGTCGGTCGGCGAGAGCGCCGACGGCGGGGCCGTGGCGGCGACCGCGCGGACCACGGCGGCCCGCCGGTCGAGCGCGGCCACGAGGCCGAGCCGTGCGGCGTCGACGCGCACGTGCAGCCGGTCGAGCCGGCGCGCCCGCCCGATCGCGACGAGGGCCGTGACCAGCAACAGCACGACCACGACGGCGATGACGACGACGAGGACCCATCCGCCCGGCCCGAACAGGTTCACCCCGGGGAGGCTACCGGCGGTCCGCACCCGGCCCGGCGTCCAGGGCGGCCTCGGCGGCCGCTCGGACGCGGCGTGGGTCGGCGGCCACGGCGACCTCGTACACGCGCAGCACCGCGGCCGCGACGGCGCTCCAGTCGAAGGCCCGCACCCGCGCCCGCCCGGCCGCCGCCAGCGCCCGTCGTCGGGCCGGATCCGCGAGCAGGTCGGCGAGGGCGCGGGACCAGGCGTCCGCGTCGTCCGGCGGGAGCAGGAGGCCGGCGGGCTCGTCGGTCGCGGGGTCGGTGAGCACCCGACGGAACGCCTCGATGTCGCTCGCGGCCACCGGCGTGCCCGCGGCGAGACCCTCCGCCACGACGATGCCGAAGCTCTCGCCGCCGGTGTTCGGGGTGGCGAGCACGTCCATCGCGCCGAGGGCGCGGCCCTTCGTGCGGTCGTCGACCGCGCCGAGCACGTCGACCCGGTCGACGAGCGCGGCGGGCAGCCGGCGCCGCAGGTCGGCGACGTCGCCGCGCCCGACGACGAGCAACCGGGCGTCGAGCGGGACGAGCGCCTCGAGCAGCGTCGGGAGCCCCTTGCGCGGTTCGTCGAAGCGGCCGACGAAGCCGACGGTGGCGGGACCGGGCGGCCGCGCGAGGGGGTCGGCGGCCGCCGCCGCGATCGTCGGCACGTCGACCCCGTTCGGGATCTCCACCGCGTCCCCGCCGAGGTGCTCGACGTAGACCTGGCGGGCCAGCGGCGACACCGCGATCCGCGCCGTCACCCGCTCCAGCAGGGGCCGCAGCACGGGCTGGAACGCGAGCATCGTCCGCGAGCGCGGGGTGGAGGTGTGGAAGGTCGCGACGACGGGCCCCTCGGCCACGGCGAGCGCGAGCATCGACAGGCTGGGCGCGGTGGGCTCGTGCAGGTGCAGCACGTCGAAGCCACCGTGCGCGAGCCAGCGCCGGACCCGGTGCATCGAGACCGGTCCGAAGGTCAGCCGCGCGACCGACCCGTTGTACGGGATCGCGACGGCACGACCGGCCCGCGTGACGAAGTCCGGGACCGGGGTCGACTCGCTCGCCGGCGCGAGCACGTCGACGTCGTGGCCCAGCCGGCGCAGGGCCCGGGCGAGGTCCAGCACGTGGGCCTGCACGCCGCCCGCCACGTCCAGCGAGTAGGGACAGACGATGCCGACGCGCATTGGGCACAGTGTGGCAGGGGCCCTGTGAGCACTCCTCCGTGCTCCGGCACGGAGGAGTACTCACAGGGCGGAGCCACCTACGCCACCATCTCCTCGAGCTCCTTGCCCTTCGTCTCGGCCACCGCCTTGTAGACGAAGATGAAGCTGAGCAGCGCGAAGAGGGTGTAGAGCCCGTAGGCCAGGGTGAGCCCCACGTCCGCCAGCGACTGGAACGTCACGGTGATGAGGAAGTTCGCGATCCACTGCGCGGCGGCCGCGACGGCGAGGGCGGCGGCCCGCAGGTAGTTCGGGAACATCTCGCCGAGCAGCACCCAGACCACCGGGCCCCACGTGATGGCGAACGAGACGACGAACAGGTTCGCCGCGACGAGCGCGATCGGGCCCCAGGCGCCGGGCAGGCCGACGGTCGCCTCGCCGCTCTCGCTGACGGTCGGGACCGCCTGGGAGAACGCGACGGCCATGACCCCGAGCGTGATCGTCATGCCGATCGAGCCGGCGAGCAGCATCGGACGCCGGCCGACCTTGTCGACGATGAGGATCGCGACGATGGTCGACAGCACGTTGATCAGACCGTTGATCACCGAGGCGGTGAACGAGTCGGACTCCGAGAAGCCGACCGCCTGCCACAGCGTCGTCGAGTAGTAGAAGATCACGTTGATGCCGACGAACTGCTGGAACACCGACAGCAGGATGCCGACCCAGACGATGGGCTTGAGCCCGAACCGCTGCCCGGTGAGGTCGCGCAGCGATGGCTTCACGTCCCGGCGCAGCGACTCCGCGATCTCGGTGATCTTGCGCTGGACCGACTCCGGCGACCGCGACTCCTCCACCGAGTGGAGGACCTGGCCGGCCTTCTCCAGCTCCCCCTTCGCGACGAGGTAGCGCGGCGACTCCGGGATCCGCAGGGCGAGCACGGCGTAGATGACCGACGGGATGACGCCGACCAGGAACATCCAGCGCCACGCCTCGAGCCCGATCCAGAACTCGTTCGCGGCCCCGCCGGCGACCCCCGCGAGCAGGGCGTCGGAGAGCAGCGCGACGAAGATGCCGAGCACGATCGCCATCTGCTGCAGCGAGCCGAGGCGACCGCGGATGTGCGCCGGGGCGATCTCCGCGATGTAGGCGGGGGCGATCACCGAGGCGATACCGATGCCGACACCGGCGAGGATGCGCCAGATGATCAGGTCCCAGACGGCGAACGCCAGGCCGGACCCGATCGAGCTGATCGCGAACAGCGCCGCCGCGATCAGCATGACGCGCACGCGGCCGTACCGGTCGGCGACCGGGCCGGCGAACCACGCACCCACCGCGGAGCCGAGCAGCGCGCAGGCCACCGTGAAGCCCGCCAGCAGCGGCGAGTTGGTGAGGCCGAACTGGTTGTTCAGCGCGTCGACGGCGCCGTTGATGACGCTCGAGTCGAAGCCGAACAGGAAGCCGCCGACGGCGGCGACGATCGAGACCAGGATGGCCTTCGTCGTCGTCTTCGGCTGGGTACCGGAGGCCGACGAGCCCCCCGGACCCGCCGGCGAATCAGTGGTCATGACGTGCCCTTCGTGACTGCCGTGTCCGGATGTGTCCGTGCCAGGTCGGCCGCGCCGACCATGCCCGCCTCCCAGCCGAGTTCGGCCAGGCGTACCTCCGCCACCGGACGGTGGCCGCGGCCGGTGAGGTGCCCGCGGAAGGTCGCCTCGACCCGGCTCCGCAGCACCTCCCCCGCCTCGGACACCCCGCCGCCGATGACGAACAACGACGGGTCGAGCACGGCGGCGAGCTGGGCGCAGCCCAGTCCGATCCAGCGTCCGATCTCGTCGAAGCAGTGCAGGGCGCCGACGTCGCCGCGCTGGGCGAGTTCGGTGACCATCTCCCCGGTGATGGCGTCCGGGTCGCCGCCCGCGCGGTCGAGCAGCCCCGCGGCGAACGCCGGGGAGTGCCGGGCGATCTCGCGGGCCTCGGTCACGAGGGCGCGCCCCGAGCCGTACTGCTCCCAGCAGCCCTGCAGGCCGCACCCGCAGCGCCGGCCGTAGGGGACCATCGTGATGTGGCCGATCTCGGCGGCCACCCCGAACCCGCCGCGCAGCAGCCGCCCCCCGACGACGATCCCGCCGCCCACGCCGGTGCCGATGGTGATGGCGACGAGGTCGTCGTGGTCGCGGCCGGCGCCGAAGCGGGACTCCGACCAGGCCACCACGTTCGCGTCGTTCTCGACGACGACGGGCAGGCCCAGCTCGACCGAGAGCTTCGTGCGCAGGTCCTCGTCGCGCCACGCGAGGTTCGGCGCGAACATCACCGTCGACCGGTTCGCGTCGACGAAGCCGGCCGCGCCGATCCCGACGGCATGGACCTCGTGGTTGGCCGCCAGTTCGCGGACCGCGTCGGCGATCCCGGACAGCACCCCCACGGTGGACTGGGCGGGCGTCTCGCGCCGGGTGTGGGCGAGCAGCTTGCCGTCCCCGTCGACCACCCCGGCGGCGATCTTGGTGCCGCCGACGTCCACGCCGACGGTCAACCCGTCGTCGGGAACCTCCGCGGGCTCATCTGCGGTCATCGCCCCACCTACTTCGTCGCCAGCTCGTGGGACGCCAGCTTGTCGACGTCGATGGTGGACATGTCGGTGACCACGATGTCGGCGCCCTCGCCCGCGAGCGCGTCGGAGTCGTCCGCCCGGGCGACCCCGATCGCGGCGAACTCGCCGGCCTTCGCGGCCTGGATGCCGTTGGTGGCGTCCTCGCAGACGAACGCGTCCCCCGGCTCGACGCCGAGCTCCTTCGCCGCCGTCAGGAAGATCTCCGGGTGTGGCTTGCCCTGGGCGAAGTCGCGGCCCGAGACGTCCACGTCGAAGGCCTCGTGCAGGTTGCCCGAGCCGCCGTAGTTCGCGAGGTCGATCCGCTCGAGGAAGAGCTTGGCGTTCTTCGACGACGAGGCCGCGGCGATCGGGATGCCGGCGTTCTTGACCGCGATGACGAAGCGCACGGCGTCGTCGTAGGCGGAGAACTTCCCGTCCTTGATCAGCCGGATGATCATCTCCTGCTTGTGGTCGCCGTACTCGGTGACCCGGCGGTCGATGTCCGGCACGCCGAAGTACTCGAGGGCCGCGGTGGCGCCGGCCTTGCGCGGCTTGCCGGACATCCGCTGGTGGTAGACCTCGCTCGTGAACCCCTCCGGGGTCCAGGAGGTCTGGTCGCGGATGTCCGACCAGGGGCCCTCCATGAGCTCCTGCAGGGACTCCCGCCAGGCCTGCTCGTGCGGGGAGTCGACGAGGACTCCGTCGACGTCGAAGATGCCGCCCTTGAAAGCTGCCACGATCGAATCTCCTCAGACGTGCTCGAGCTCGGTGGGACCGGGAATCTGCGACGGGTCGTCGACGAGGCGTACCGAGGCGCGGTCGCCGGCACCCATCTCGCGGACCTCGCCGCCGATGTCGACCTTGATCGGGTGCGAGAAGCCCTCGGTGGCGACCTCGACGACGAGCTCGCCGCCGGACACCGACACGTGCAGCGAGGTGCCCTGGAAGACCATCGAGTAGCGCAGCCCGTCGAGCCGGCTGGTCACCCGCGGGGCGAACTGCAGGACGCCGTCGCGCACGTCGCACCCGATGTACGCGCGCTGCAGGAGGTCGAGCGTGCCCGACATGACACCCATGTGGATGCCCTCCTTGGTGGTGCCGCCCTGCACGTCGCCGACGTCGGACTCCAGCGCGACCAGGAACCGCTCCCACGACGACGAGGGGTCGATGCCGGCCAGGACGGCCGCGTGCGCGACCAGCGAGAGCGTCGAGCCGTGCGAGGTGCGGTGGTCGTAGTAGTCGATGGCGCGACGGGCGAAGTCGGGGTCGTCGGCGATCTCGCCGTAGCCGAGCCGGTCGAGGACCTCGCGCAGCTCGACGTCGGAGAACAGGAAGAACAGCATCACCGCGTCGGCCTGCTTGGCGACCTTGTAGCGGTCCGGGTCGTCGCCCTCGGCCTTGAGGATGCGGTCCATCCGCTGGATGTTCGTGTGCTTCGCGCGGTAGCCCTCCCAGTCCAGCTCCTCGAGGGCCTCGTAGCCCTCGAACTGGCTGACCACCCGGTGTCCGTCCCCGGCGTCGTGGGTGGGCACGTGCATCAGCCGCGTCATCTCCTCCCAGCGCGCGATCTCGGCGTCGGTGATGCCGAGGCGGCTGCGCAGGGCGCGGCGGCGGCTGCCGGTGAGCAGGTCGAGGACCTTCGGCGCGGTCGAGCAGATCCACGCCACCATGACGTTGGTGTAGGCGTTGTTGCGCAGCCCGCCGGTCTCGGCGCCCGGGTAGCCCTCGTGGAACTCGTCGGGACCCATGACGCCGTGGATCTCGTAGCGCCCGGTCTGCGGGTTCTTGTGGGCGATCGAGGCCCAGAACCGCGCGATCTCGAGCATCAGCTCGGCGCCGTAGTCGCGCAGGAACTCCAGGTCGTCGGTGGCCTGGTAGTACTGCCAGACGTTGTAGAAGATCGCCGCGTTGACGTGCCGCTGGTTGTGCGAGTGGTCCGGGTCCCACTGGCCCGAGAGCGGGTTGAGGTGGACGACCTGCGTCTCCTCGGTGCCGTCCGAGCCGGACTGCCAGGGGAACATCGCGCCCGAGTAGCCGGCCTCGGCGGCGGCCGCCCGGGCCTCGGCGAGACGCCGGTAGCGGTACATCAGCAGCCCGCGGGTGATCTCCGGCAGGCGGAAGTTCAGGAACGGGTAGACGTACAGCTCGTCCCAGAACACGTGGCCGCGGTAGGCCTCGCCGTTGAGCCCGCGGGCCGGGACCCCGGCGTCGTGGCGGGCGGTGTGGCGCGAGCAGACCTGCAGGATGTGCGCGGTGTGGAAGCGCAGGAGCAGCTGCACGCGGGGTTCCGAGGGCAGGTCGATCGCGCAGGCGTCCCAGAGCTCGGTCCAGGCGGACTCGTGCTCGACGTAGGCCTCCGCGAAGTCGGGGTACCGCTCGACGTGGCGGCCGGCCGCCGTGAGCGTCTCGGTGATCGCGTTGTCGTGGCTGGTGAAGAACGAGACCAGCTTCTCGACCTTGATCGCCTCGCCCTCGTGGGCCTCGAGGTCGAGCACCTGCTGGATGTAGTCGTTCATCTGGTGCAACGTGCGCTTCGGCTCGACGGCCTGCCACGAGCGCCCGCGGCTGCGGGCGACGCGGGTCCGGGCGGCCTCGGACACGTAGAGGTTGGACTGCCGGGTCCGCACCTTGAGCGCGATGATCTCCGGGCCGAACGTCCGGGGGGTGACCGGGTCGAGGTGGCGGCCCTCGAGGTCGCGGTAGCGGGCGACCATGTTGTTGTCGACGCGCCCGTCGATCGCGGTCACGATGCCGATCTGGCCGGACCAGTTCTCCGGGGTGAGGACCCACTCCAGCGCGGCCTGGTGGCTGTGCGCCATGGACACGAACCGCCGGCTGCGCAGCGAGGTCTCGCGGCCCTTGCGGTCGCGGAAGCGCAGCGTGCGGGTGACGAGCGCGGTGCGGATGTCGTAGGTGTGCTCGTAGTCCAGCACTTCGACGTTGTCGAGGGTGATGGCCTCCTCGCCCTCGATGCGCAGCATGAGGGTGAGCCAGTTCGGCAGGTTGACCAGGTCCTCGTTGAGCACCGGGCGGCCGCCGAGGATGGTGGTCTCGCGGTTGTACGCGCCGTGGGCGTAGGTGCCCGCGTAGTGCCGCGGCGGGTCGGTCTCCTCCCACTCCGCGGCCCCGCGGGTGCAGAAGTAGCCGTTGCCGGTGGAGGACAGCGCCTCGCGCAGGCCCTCCTCCTCGGGATCGATGCCCCGCCAGGTGAGGGTCCAGCCCTCGGGGTCCTGCCCGGGCTCGGTCGGCTCGTCGGTGGTCACCGTCGGTCTCCTCCTGCAGCGGCAGCGTGTCGGATCAGCGGGTGGGGCGGGCTCAGCGGGCCAGACCGTCGAGGAAGGCCCCGACCGCCTCGACGTCGGGGAGCACCGCGGTCGCGGCGGTCTCCCGCCCGTCGGCGTCGGCCGGGTCGATCACGAGCACCCCGAGACCGCCGTCGGCGATGCTCGGGGCGGTGAAGGCGTCCTCGTCGGTGACGTCGTCACCGACGTAGATCGGCAGCACGTCCGCACCACGCAGCTCCAGGACGTCGAGCAGGTGCTCGACCGCACGTCCCTTGTTCCAGTCGATCTTCGGCTGGATCTCGTGCACGAACTTGCCGGGCGTCACCCGCAGCTGGTCGGGGTGGGCGGCGAGCACCTCGTCGACCAGGGTCTGCACCCGGTCCTGGGCGGCGGGGTCGACCCCGCGGTAGTGGAGGGCGACCGAGGCGTGCTTGGGCTCCACGAGGGTGCCCTCGATCGCGTCGGCCCGCTCGGTGACCTCGCGGGTCACCTCCTCGACGAGCTCCTCGAAGCCGGTCGAGGCGTCGTGGGTGATGCGCCCGGTCCGCGGGTGGTGGATGTCGAACCCGTGGCTGCCGGCGACCACCAGGTCGTCGAGCCCCATCAGCTCCATCACCACCGCGCGGTCGCGGCCCGACACGACGCAGACGCTGGCGCGCTGCGCGAGCTCCGAGACGATCCGCCGCATCTCGTCGGTCATGATCGCGTCGGAGGGCCGGTCGACGATCGGGGTGAGCACGCCGTCGTAGTCGAGGAACACCGCCGGCCTCCGGCCGTCCCCCCGGTCCGCGAGCGCCTCGGCGGGCCCGGGCAGCTTGGACGCACGCGCACTCATCTGTTGCGACCTCCACGTCGACGTGCGTCAGATCCCGGTACGGTCCGTCCACCGGGTGGCTTGTGACGCGCTTCACAGGCTAGTTCCGGGTCTCCACGCGGTCAACGGATGAACGCGCGGCGCCGATCTTGGCACGCGTGGAGGTCGGTGTCCTGCCGGTCAGAGCTGGGTCGCGAGGACGTGGTCGAGGGCGAGCGCGACGGCGCCCAGGACGTGCGCGTGGCGCCCCAGCCGGGCCGTGGTCACCTCGACCCCGTCCGCCGCGCCGGGCAGCGCCCACCGCTCGAGCGCACCCCGCAACGGGTCCAGCAGCAGCTCCTCCGCCTGCGCGAGCTCGCCCCCGACGACGATGCGGGCGGGGGTGAGGATGCTGCACAGACCGCCGAGCGCGCGGCCGACGTGCTCGCCGGTGTCCGCGAGCACCCGCCGCGACGGCGCGTGGCCGCCGCGGGCGCGGGCGACCACCTCGTCCACGGTCAGCGGCGCCCCGAGCAGGGGCTCGAGCAGGCCGACGACGGTCGCCGTCGAGGCCCAGGTCTCCAGGCAGCCCCGGTTGCCGCACCGGCAGACGGCACCGCCGGGCGGACCGCCGGAGTCGTCGACGACGACGTGGCCGAGCTCGCCCGCCGTCCCGCTCCGCCCCCGGTAGGGCCGGCCACCGAGCACCAGTCCGGCCCCCACCCCGTCCGAGAGCTTGAGGTAGAGGCCGTCCTCGATGCCCCGCAACGCGCCCCAGGCCTGCTCGGCCAGGGTGCCGAGCAGGGCGTCGTTGTCGACCACGACGGGCGCGTCGAAGCGTTCCGCGGCGACCGTGGCGGGGCGGATCCCGACCCAGCCGGGCAGGATGCCGGGCTCCCCGACCGCTCCCGTGCGGGCGTCGACCGGGGCCGGGAGGCCGATCCCGACGGCGAGCAGCTCGGCCCGGGCGGTCCCGGCGGCGGCCAGGGCCTCGTCGAGCAGGGCCACGGCGGCGTCCAGGCCGACCGCGGCGTCGTGCCCCTCGGCGAGGTCGGCGCCCCGCTCCGCGAGGAGCCGGGTGGCGCCGTCGTCCTCGACCGGCCCCGTCGCCGCGGCCCCGGCGATCCCGACGCGGACGTGGCGGTGTCCGAAGTCGACCCCCGCGACGACCCCGGGCAGCGGGGTGAGCCGGACGGCGCGCACCCGGCGTCCGCCGCGCACGGCCGTGGACGCGGTCAACCGGCCCTCGCGACAGAGGTCGCGCACGATGTTCGACACCGTCGCCGGAGCGAGCCCGGTGGCGGCCGCGATCCCGGCCTGCGTCGGTTCCCCCGCCGCGAGCACGGCGTCGAGCACGCGGCGACGGTTCGCCGCCCGCAGTCCGGCGGGAGAGCCGGGTCTCGCCGCGTTCACTCGATGAATCTAGCGCTCCGTTGTGGTCTGTGTCACTTGCAGCGTCCTCCGATCCGACGAACGGCTCAGCGGCGTGGCGCGGGGAGCAGCGCTACCGTCCGTCCGATGGATCGTGCGACGGACCTCGACGCCCTGCGCCGCACGGTCGTCGACGCGCTGATCGAGAGCCGGACGGCGTCGCAGGTCTACGACGACGAGGGCCGGTTGGAGTGGGTGTCCGACCAGCTCCTGGAGCTCGCGGGCGCCGACGGGGACACCGAGGTCGGGCGCGGCCTGCACCCCGACGAGGGCCTCGAGCTCCCCATCTGGTCGAGCATGCTGTCCGACGCGACGCGGGCCGACCTGCGGACGGACCTGTCGAGGCGGCTGCACCTCGACCACGACCTGCCCCCGCTGTGGGTCTCCCCCGTCGAGCTCCGGCTCGCCGGGCGGAACCGGCCGGTCGGCATGCTCGGGCTGAGCCTGCGCGCGCCCGACGGCCGCCCCGCCGGCACCGCGCTGGTGTTCGCGCCCCTGCTCCCCGCGCGGGTGCTCGCGCTGGTCAGCGAGGGCGACGAGGCGATGTTCACGCGGATGGCCGACCTCACCGAGCCCGGCCGTCGCCCGACCGCGGTGCTCTTCGCCGACATCGACTCGTCGGGCCCGCTCGCCCGGCGGCTGCCCACGCCGGTCTACTTCGACCTCGTCCGGCGCTTCACGACGGTGTTCGACGACCTGGTGGCCCGGTACGGGGGCATCGTCGGCAAGCACGCGGGCGACGGCGCCTCCGCGTTCTTCCTGGCGGCCGGCGCCGGTCGCGGGCCGGAGTCGGCCGCGGCGCGGGCGGCCCTGGCCGTGGGCCTGACGCTGGCCGAGGAGGTGTGCACGATCGTCGAGGCCCTCGCCGACGACGGCGTGGGCGTGACCGTCGACGACTGCCGCGTGAACGTGGGTCTGCACTGGGGCGCCGACCTCTATATCGGCCAGATCGTCACCGGCGGACGGTTGGAGGTCACCGCCCTCGGCGACGAGGTCAACGAGTGCGCCCGTGTGGAGCAGGTCGCGAGGGGCGGGCAGACGCTCGTGTCGAAGACACTGGTGGAGCGGCTGGAGCCCGACGACGCCGCCACCCTCGGGATCGACCCGCTGCGCCTGACCTACCGGCCGCTCGCCGAGCTGGCCGGCGACGACCGGAAGGCGCTGCGCGACGCGGGCACCCTCGCGGTCGTCGACCTGACCGGGGTGCCGGCCGGCTCGTGAGTTCTCCGGCCGCCGCTCGCGTCCACCCCGCGACAGCTCGCGAGATTCACGTCAGGCACCCCGGCAGGCGCCGGGACCTGCCTCACGTGCACCTCGCGACGGCGAGGGTCAGGCGACGAGCCGGAGTGGCCGTTCCTCCGCGTCGTCGGCCTCGGGCTCGGCGGGGGCTGCCGGCACGTCGACGGCGGCGCGTACCCCGAGCAGACCCGCGATCGCGACGACGAGGCCGAGGCCGGGGACGACCTGCTCGGCGCCTGCCAGCAGGACGGGGACGAGGGGGCGGACGGAGCGCCAGGTGAGGTCCGGACGGCGGGTCAGCACGGCCGGCGCGGGGATGGTGATCGTGATGATGATGCTCATGGCGGCCTCGGTTTTCGGACGCGTGCGGGCACGCCCGCGCCGCGCGCCGGGATCAGGCCGGGCGGGAGGCGGGCGAGGAGGGACGGGCCGAGCGGAGCCGGGATCCGGCGCCGGGACTGTGACCGGGACTCATCGCTCACCTCCTCACACCTCGTGCAACACCGACGATCACTGTCCACCCGGGCGATCGGGCCGGTCAACCCCGCGTCGGGTGCCGTGACCCGCCGGAGACTGTCGGACCCCTCCGGCACAGTGCCGGACATGACCGATCTGACGGGTTCCGTGGTGGTGGTGGCCGGAGCCACCCGTGGCGCCGGGCGTGGCATCGCGGCTGCGTTCGGCGAGGCGGGGGCGACGGTGGTGTGCACGGGGCGGTCCAGCCGCGCCGGGCGCGCGGACGTGGTGTCGGACTACGCGGGGCGGCCCGAGACGATCGAGGGCACCGCCGAGCTCGTCACCACGCTCGGGGGCCGCGGGATCGCCCGGCAGGTCGACCATCTCGACTCCACGCAGGTGGCCGGGCTCGCCGCCTGGTGCCGGGAGGAGTTCGGCGGGATCGACGTCCTGGTCAACGACATCTGGGGCGCGGAGGACCTCAAGGGCGCGCCGCCGGAGTGGAACACCCCGCTCTGGGAGCACGACCTCGAGGTGGGCCTGCGGATCCTGCGGCTCGCGATCGACACGCACCTGATCACGTCGCACCACCTGCTGCCCCTGGTGCTGGCCCGCCCGGGCGGCCTGGTCGTCGAGGTCACCGACGGCACCACGGCGTTCAACGCCGGGAACTACCGGATCTCGACGTTCTACGACCTCGCGAAGGTCGCCGTGAACCGGCTGGGCTGGTCGCAGGGCCACGAGCTCGCCCCGCACGGCGCCACCGCGCTCGCGGTGACGCCCGGGTGGATGCGCTCGGAACTGATGCTCGAGACCTTCGGGGTCACGGAGGAGACGTGGCGCGAGGCCGTCGGCTCCACCGCGCCCGACGGGTTCGCCCACTCGGAGACGCCGCGCTTCGTCGGGCGCGGGATCGCCGCGCTGGCCGCGGACCCGGACCGGGCGCGGTGGAACCAGGCGTCGGTGACCGCGGGCGAGCTGGCGCGGGCCTACTCCGTGGTCGACCTGGACGGGACGCAGCCCGATGCGTGGGCGACGCCCTGAGCGGCGCGGCTCACCAGCCCCTGTCGGTGAGCCAGCGGTCGCTGACGCTGCGGCGGACCTGGTTGCCCAGGGAGCCGATCGCGCCGACGTCGTAGGCGTGGTTGGCGAACGGGACGGTCACGAGCGTGGCGTCCACCCCGGCCGATCGGGCCGCCGCGACGAAGTCGTCCGGGCCCGACGGCGGCACCAGCTCGTCGTCGGACGGCACGAGGGCCAGGGTCGGCGGGGCGGCCGAGGTGATCGCGGGGATCCCGGCGATCGCGTCGTACCGGCCGGGCACCTGGGTCGGGGTGCCGCCCGTGTAGGCCTCGAGCAGGCCCCGCGCGGGGGTGCCGGGCTCCCCGGGGAAGGTGCCGTCCCGCCAGGCCCCGACGGGATCGACGGCGGGGTACTGGACGAGGACCCCGCGCGGCACCGGGACGCGGCCCCCGCACGCGGAGGGCTGGGTGCGCGACGCCGCGTGGTAGGCCACCGACACGGCGAGCTGCCCGCCGGCGGAGTCGCCCGCGAGCACGATCCGCGTGGGGTCGCCGCCGAGGCCCGGCGCGAGCGCCGGGAGCTGGGCGAGTGCGCACGCCACCTGCGCGGCGGCGACGTCCCAGGTCGGGCGTTGCGGGGTCGCCAGCGTGTAGCCGACGCTGATCACGAGCCGCCCGCGCTGGGCGAACCACCGCAGGTCGGCGGAGTTGTCCAGTTCGGACCCTCCCGTCCACCCGCCGCCGTGCACGTAGACGAGGATCGGCGCCGGGCCCACGGCGCCGCCGGGGCGGTAGACCGCCGCGCGCAGGGGCGCTCCGTCCGGACCCGTCCCGTACTGCGGGTAGCCGTCGGGGACCGAGACGTCGCCGTGCGGGTCCACGGCCCGGACGAGGTCGACCGCACCCCCGGCCGCGCCGGCGGCCGACACCACGAGGCCGACGATCACGCCGAGCGCGACGGTGCCGAGCGCTCCCAGCCCGGCCACCACCGTCCCCGCGCGCCGCAGCCGCAGGCGCACCACGAGGGCGAGGAGCGTGGCGACCAGACCGGCGACCACGAGGGGCGGGCCGTAGGTCTGGACCGCGACGGTGGCGTTGCCCGACAGCGGGCCGAGCCCCGGGACGATCGCCCCGAGGGCGACCAGCAGCACGACCACCGCCACGGCGCCGAGCACGAGCAGCGTGAGCCCGGCCAGCACCGCGCCGACGCGGTGCCGGGGGCCGGGCGGTGCGCTGGTGACCGTCACGGTCGGGAACCCTACGGCGGCCCGGCACCCCCGCGTCGGCCGTCAGCGGTGTCGACCGCGCGGACGGGTGATGGGCAGTTCGACCAGGTAGCGGTCGGCCCGGACCAGGGCGTCCACCCGCTCCACGGTGGCGCCGCACTCGTCCCGGGAGGTCCGCACGAACCGCCACGCCGGGCTCCCCGCCGGGACCCCGAGCAGCGCGGCGTCCTCCCCCGTGGCCAGGACCGGCTCGGCGGTCTGGGTGCCGTCGGCGACGCGGCGTCCGTACCGGAGCTCCAGCACCTCGTACCAGGAGGCCCCGTCGGCGAGGTCGGCGCCGCACAGTCCCGGCGCGACGGAGGCGGGGACGTGGAGCACCTCGCGGGCCATCGGCTCGTCGTCGGCCAGGCGCAGGCGGGCGATGCGGACGACGGGCTCGTCGGGCCCGATCCCGAGCTCGGCCGCCAGCTCCTCGTCCGCCGGGAGCTCGTCGCTCCACAGCACGCGTGTCGCCGGGCGGAGTCCCCGGCGCTCCATGTCGGCGCGGAAGGACACGGCGTCCAGGGGATGCGCGGGTGCGGTCCGGCGGGCGTAGGTCCCCGCTCCGTGACGCCGCTCGACGACGCGGCGACTCGTCAGGTCGGCGAGGGCCAGGCGGACCGTCGAGCGGGAGACCGCACACGTCTCGGCGAGCTCACGCTCTCCCGGCAGCAGCGCACCCGGGCCGAGGACGCGGCACAGCCGCTCCACCTCGGCCGCGACGTGCGCGACACGCGACTCCGGCATGGACCGGTCCTACCACGGATGTCAGGTACCGGAGGTACCCGTAACCGATTGCGCTGTTGAGTTGTCCACAATCTCCCGGTTCGCACGCGGCATCCACCGCCGTTCAGGTCCGGCCGGCCGCCCGCCGACGGGCACGGTGCGCCGCGACGTTGGCGCGGTTGCCGCAGTGGCCGGGCATGCAGTAGCGGCGTCGGCCGGGCCGGCTGGTGTCGATGAAGACGCCCGAGCACGTGTCGGACGAGCACGGACGGAAGCGGTCGACACCGAGATGCAGGTGGACGGCGAGGATGCCGACCCCGGCCACGACGCCGAGGACCTCGGCCGGGGAGGCGTCGTCCGGGACCGTCGCCGCCCAGCCGTCGGCCAGGGTCAGGCCGCCGACGGCACCGGTCAGCGCGCTCGCGGCGGCGACCCGCCGCGCCGGGTCCGACTCCTCGATCAGCGGCCGGAGACGCTCCCGCAGTGCCTGGACGGGAGGGAGGTCGGAGGGCTCGACGGCGCGCGCGACGAGACCGTGCTCGTCGAGGAAGGTCCGCAGCGTCCCGACGTCCGGGAGGTGCTCGGCCCCGTGCCACACCTGCGGCGAGGTGTTGACGAGGTCGGTGACGAGCCCGGCCGACCACACGTAATCGTCAAAAGGCACTTGCACGCCTTACTCACCCTCTCCTACGGTAAGTGCGTCAGCATGACTTTACCCCTTAGCAGGAGGCTGTCGATGTCCCCCACGCCCCCGCTGCCGACCGTGCTCGTGATCCCGGCCCGCCCCGACGGACGCGGCCTCCGGGCCGCGGCGTGCGCGGTCGACCTCCTGGTCGGGCTGGCCGAGGCCCGGGCCGCCGCCCCGGACGACCACCCCGCCCTCGTCGACCTCCTGCCGACGGTCGACCACGTCGTCGTCCTCGATCCCGGTCGCTGGCGGGCGACGTTCACGTCGCACCCCGCCCTGCAGGGCCCCGCGCGGGCCGCCGATCGGCTGGCCCTGCTGCGCGTGCTCCGGGAGCGGCCCGGCCGCGTCCGCTGGGTCGGGAGCCCCGGGCAGTGGGACGCCGTCCGCGACCTCCTGTCCGCGCGCACCGCCACGACGACGGCGGTGGCCCGATGAGCCCGTCGGCCCTGCTCGCGGTCACGATCGACGCCGTCGATCCGGCCGGCCTCGCCGTCTTCTGGGCGCAGGCCCTCGGGGTGGAGGTGGGAGAACGCTCCACGGACGCGCACGGCACGACCTACGTCGGCGTCCCGGTGGGGGACGGCACCGACCTCCTCCTCCAGCAGGTCGCCGATCCCACGCCGGGCAAGACCCGGATCCACCTCGACCTCCGGGTGCAGGACGGCCCGCTGGAGGCCGAGATCGACCGGTTGACCGACCTGGGCGCGCGCGTGGTCGATCCCGCGCCGGACCACCCCTGGGTGGTGCTCGCCGATCCGGAGGGCAACGCGTTCTGCGTCCTCGGGCCCGCCTCGTGACCGGGACCGGCCGACCGGCCGCCGAGGGCGTCGCGCCCGGCCACTTCCCCGGGCCGCCCGTGGCCGCCGGGCACGTCGCCCCGTGCCCGCGGCGGCTCCGGGCCCACGACGACGCGGGCCCGGCGCTGGACACCACACGGGCCCACTACGTCTGGGAGCACCCGTACTACCCGCAGTACGCCGTGCCGCGCGCCGACCTCGCGGACCGACTCGCGGCGCGGTCGCGGGCCCTCCCGGCCGGCGTGGACCTCCCCGGCCACGTGGTGGTGCCGCTGCACGACGACGTCGCCTGGTTCGAGGAGGCCGAGCCGGTGCACGGCCACCCGCGCAGCCCCTACGTCCGCGTGGACGCGCTGCGGACGGACCGCACGGTGACGGTCCGGGTGCCCGGCTCACGGGTCACCCTCGCCCGGTCGTCCGCTGCGGTCGCGGTGTTCGAGACCGGTCTGCCCCCGCGCTGGTACCTCGACCCGACGACGGTCGACCGGTCACTGCTGACGCCGTCGGACACCGTCACCCGCTGCCCCTACAAGGGCGTGACCACCGGGTGGTGGAGCACCTCCGGGATCGCCGACGTGGCGTGGACCTACGGCGCGCCCACCACCGCCCTCGCCGCGATCGCGGAACTGATCGCCTTCGACGACACCCGGCTGGAGGTCACGGTGGACCCGTGATCAGCCGAGGTCCGGCCAGATGCGCTGCAGCATGTGCCAGTCCTGCGGGTGCTCCGCGATCTCGCCGGCGAACGCGTCGGCCATCGCCTGCGTCGCCGCCGGCACCCCGGCGCGGGAGCCGACGGTGATCGGCGGGTTGATGCGGAAGCCCCAGCCCCGCTCGGTGAACCAGCAGCCGAGGGGCAGCAGCGGGGCGCCGGTCGCGGCGGCGAGCGACGCCGGCCCGGGCGGCATGGCGGCCCGGTGCCCGAAGAAGTCGACGCCGACGCCGTGGTGGGAGAGGTCACGGTCGGCGACGAGGCAGACGATCCGCCCGGCCCGCAGCGCGCGCAGCAGGCCGCGGACCGGTGCCTCGCCGCCGGTCATCGGGAGGATCTCGAAGCCGAGCGACTCCCGGTAGGCGACGAACCGCTGGAAGAGCGACTCGGGACGGAGCCGTTCGGCCACCGTCGCGAACCCGCCGTAGCGCTGGACGGCCCAGGTGCCGACGACGTCCCAGTTGCCGGAGTGGGTCAGTGCGACGACCGCCCCCCGGCCGCGGGCCAGCGCGTCGTCGAGGTGCTCCCGCCCGACGACGTCGCGGTCGACCTCGTCGGCGAGCGCCACCGGGTCGACCGAGGGCAGCCGGAACGCCTCCCGCCAGTACCGCGCGTAGGAGCGGACGCCCGCCCGGGTCAGCTCGTCGAGGGCGTGGTCGGACAGGTCGGGGCGGACCCGGGCGTAGTTCGCCCGCAGCCGCTCCACGCCACGCCCGCCACGGTGGGCCGCGACGTCGGCACCGAGGTCGAACAGCCCGCGGGCGACCGGCTCGGGCAGGCCGCGCACGACCTGCCAGCCCGCCGCGTACCCGAGGTCGGCGGCGCGCTCGGACCAGGTCACCCGCCGTCCCGGCTGGGCTCGCCCGAGCCCAGCGCGGGCCGGTCGGGGACGTCGGTGCGCCCGGTCGCGGCCCCGTACTGCTCGCGGGCGCTGACCCAGACCGTGTGGATGCGCTGCCCGACCGTCACCAGGGAGCCCACCGTGAGCAGCCAGAGCGTCACGTCGACCGCCCACCAGAGGCCGAGGCCGGTCAGGCCGATGCCGGTGAGGCCGAGGATGAGCCGCTCCGCACGCTCGACGACACCGCCGCCACCCTGGAGCCCGGCGGCCTCGGCCCGCGCCTTGATGTAGGAGATGAGCTGCCCCGAGACCAGGCAGACCAGGGCGAGGGCGACGATCACCCAGCGGTCGTTCGCCGCCGCCCACCAGGCGATGCCGGCGAAGACCGCGCCGTCGACGATGCGGTCGCAGAGCGAGTCGAGCACCCCGCCGAACGGGCTCGACACCCCGCGGGCCCGGGCCATGGCCCCGTCGAGCACGTCGAGCATCGCGAAGCCCCACACGATCATCGAGGCGGCGAAGAGGTGCCCGGTCGGGATGAGCCAGATCGCGAAGCCGGTGGCACCCGCCGTCCCGAAGACCGTCATGGCGTCGGGGTGGATCCCCCGGCGGACGAGCCAGCGCCCCGCGGGCTCGAGGCTGCGGTTGATCGCCGCGCGACCCCAGTCGTTGATCATGAGGGCCAGACCTCCGCGAGCCGGTCCCGGGTCTCGGCGAGCAGCGCCGGGATCACCTTGGTCTGCCCGATCACGGTGATGAAGTTGGCGTCGCCGCCCCAGCGGGGCACGACGTGCTGGTGCAGGTGGTCCGCCAGCGAGCCACCGGCGACGTGGCCGAGGTTGATCCCGACGTTGAAGCCGTGCGGCGACGACATCGTGCGCAGCGCGCGGACCGCCTGCTGCGTGACGCGCATGAGCTCGGTCGCCTCGTCGTCGGTCAGCTCGTCGAGCTTCGCGACATGCCGGTAGGGCACCACCATGAGGTGCCCGGGGTTGTACGGGTGGAGGTTGAGCACCGCGTACACGGTGTCGCCGCGCGCGACGACGAGGCCGTCGGCGTCCGAACGTCCCGGGATGGCGCACAGCGGGCACCCGCCGTCGACCTCCCCGGTCCCCTGCTCCCCCGCGATGTAGGCCATGCGGTGCGGGGCCCACAGGCGGCGGAAGCCGTCGGGCGTCCCCGCCCCGGCCAGCTCGTCGGCGCCCTGCGGGTGCTCGCTCGGTACGCCCGAGTCCGGCCGCCCCGGCTCGGGCGGCCGACCCGGACCGGTCGCCCCGCCCGTCACCACGGTCCCATCGTGCTCGTCGGGTCGGACACCGGTCAGCCGGTCACTCGGGGACCGAACGAGGCCTCGTCGGGCGAGGTGTTCTCGCGGCGCGCGACCCAGTCGGCGAGGGCCGCGACCGCGGTGTCCACGGGGACCCCGTTGACCTGGCTGCCGTCGCGGAAGCGGAAGGACACCGCGTCCGCGTCGGCGTCCTTGCCGCCCGCGAGCAGCAGGAACGGCACCTTCTGCAGGGTGTGCGTACGGATCTTCTTCTGCATCCGGTCGTCGGAGTGGTCCGCCTCGACCCGCAGCCCGCGGGCCCTGAGCTTCCCGACGACGCCGTCGACGTAGTCGGCCTGGTCGTTCGACACCGGGATCGCGACCGCCTGGACCGGGGCGAGCCAGGCCGGGAACGCCCCGGCGTAGTGCTCGGTCAGGACGCCGAAGAACCGCTCGATGGACCCGAAGAGCGCGCGGTGGATCATCACCGGCCGCTGCCGCGAGCCGTCGCTCGAGGTGTACTCCAGCTCGAAGCGGTCGGGCAGCATGAGGTCGACCTGGATGGTCGACATCTGCCAGTACCGGCCGATCGCGTCCTTGGCCTGCACGCTGATCTTCGGGGCGTAGAACGCCGCACCGCCCGGGTCGTCGACGAGGTCGAGGCCGAAGCTCGACGCGGCCTCGCGCAACGCGTCGGTCGCCTCCTCCCACGCCTCGTCGGAGCCGATCGACTTCTCCGGGTTCCGGGTGGAGAGCTCGAGGTAGAAGTCGTCGAGGCCGTAGTCGCGCAGCAGGCCGAGGACGAACTCGAGCAGCGACGCGATCTCGCCCGCCATCTGCTCGCGGGTGCAGTAGATGTGGGCGTCGTCCTGGGTGAAGCCGCGCGCGCGGGTGAGCCCGTGCACGACGCCCGACTTCTCGTAGCGGTACACCGTGCCGAACTCGAAGAGCCGCAGCGGCAGCTCCCGGTAGGACCGCCCGCGCGACCGGAAGATCAGGTTGTGCATCGGGCAGTTCATCGGCTTGAGGTAGTAGTCGACCGCGGCCCGCTTGAGCTCGCCGTCGGGACCCCGCTCCTCGTCGAGCTGCATGGGCGGGTACATGCCCTCGGAGTACCAGTCGAGGTGCCCGGAGAGCTCGAAGAGCGAGCCCTTGGTCGCGTGCGGGGTGTTCACGAACTCGTAGCCGGCCTCGGCGTGCCGCTGCCGCGAGTAGTCCTCCAGCTCCTTGCGGATCACCCCGCCCTTGGGGTGGAAGACCGCGAGACCGGAGCCGATCTCGTCGGGGAAGCTGAACAGGTCGAGCTCGGAGCCCAGGCGGCGGTGGTCGCGACGCTCGGCCTCGGCGAACCGCTCCAGGTAGGCGTCCTGCGCCTCCTGCGACTCCCACGCAGTGCCGTAGATGCGCTGCAGCTGGGCGTTGCGCTGGTCGCCCCGCCAGTAGGCGGCGGCGCTGCGGGTGACCGCGAAGGCCGGGATGTAGCCGGTGGTCGGCACGTGCGGACCGCGGCAGAGGTCGCCCCACACCCGCTCTCCGGTGTGGGCGTGGATGTTGTCGTAGGCGGTGAGCTCGCCCGCCCCGACCTCCATGATCTCGCCGTCGGCCTCCGCGTCGGAGTTGCCCTTGAGGTCGACGAGCTCGAGCTTGAACGGCTCGTCGGCCAGCTCGGCCCGCGCCTCGTCGAGCGAGGCGTACTCGCGGCGGACGAACCTCTGCTTCGCCTTGATGATCTTCTTCATGGACTTCTCGAGGTCCGCGAGGTCCTCGGGGGTGAACGGGGTGTCCACGGCGAAGTCGTAGTAGAAGCCGTCTGTGACGGGCGGGCCGATCCCCAGCTTGGCGTCCGGGAAGCGCTGCTGCACCGCCTGCGCCAGCACGTGCGCGGCACTGTGCCGGATGACCGCGCGGCCGTCCTCGGTGTCGGCCGCGACCGGGGTGACGTCGACGTCCTCCGCGGGCGCCCAGGCGAGGTCCTTCAGGGTGCCGTCGGGGGCCTTCACGACGACGACCGCCTGCGGGCCGCTGCCCGGGAACCCTGCCTCGCGCACGGCCTGCCCGGCCGTCGTGCCCGCGGCGACCCGGACGTGCTGGGTGGATGCGGGCGAGGCTGGCGAGGACACGGTGGAGCTCCTGGGTCGGCGTGCGGCGGATGGACTCCCCCGCGATGCGTCCAGCCTATCGACCGGCCGCCACTCCCTTCGGGGCGCCACCGGGCCCCCGACCGGCCCGGAGGGCGTCGGCGCCCGGGCGGGTGGGCCGGTGCCCCAGGACGCCGACGAGGAACGCCTCCACCGCCCGGACGACGAGCATCGTGCGCGGGGTGGGCAGGGCGTCGAAGGCGTGCTGGGCGTGCGGGAGCTCCGCGTAGGCCACCGGCGCGCGGGACACCGCCCGCAGCGCCCGGACGAACCCGCGGCTCTGCTCCGGGACCACGATCGCGTCCCCCGTGCCGTGCAGCACGAAGAACGGCGGGGCGCCCGCCCGGACGCGGTGCGTCGGCGACGCCCCCGCCCAGTCGGCCGGTGTCCCCGACATCATCGTCTCGGCCAGCAGCTCGTCGAGGGTGCCGCTGCCGTCGTCCGCGGTCAGGTCGTAGATGCCGTACAGGGTGACGGCCGCGTCGACGCGGGTGTGGTCGTCGTCGTCCCCGGTCAGTGCGGCCAGCGCGGCGAGGTGCGCGCCTGCGGAGCCACCACTGACGGCGACGAAGCCGGGGTCGCCCCCGTGGTCGGCGACGTGGGTGTGCACCCATCCCAGTGCGGCCCGGACGTCGTCGATCATCGCGGGCCACCGGTGCCGCGGCCCGAGGCGGTAGTTCACCGTGACGCACACCCAGCCCCGCGCGACCAGGTAGGCCATGAGCGGGTTCCCCTCGCCCTCCTTGCGCCCCGACGACCACGCCCCGCCGTGGATCTCCACCAGGACCGGCGCCCGCGCGTCGTCGGGCAGATCGGGGTGGCGCCAGACGTCGAGCAGGTTCGCCGTCCCGTGCGGGCCGTAGGGCACGTCGCGCGCCCCCGCGGCCCGGAACCGGCGGGGCGCGGTGATCGCCCGGGGCGAGAGCCACGCGGGCGGCTCGGGCTCCGGCCCGGAGCGCCCGAACGCCCCGACGAGCGCGCCGCGCAGCACCCCGTCGGTGGCCCGGGCGCGGCGGTCGAGCTCGAGCAGCGCCGCCACCGACCCGGCCGCGAGGGTCAGCCCGATCCGGCCGACCCTGGTCCGGCCCGCCCCGCGTCGGGCCGCCACGAGAGCGACCCCGCCGGTCAGCGCCGCCGTCGGGCGCGGCAGCTCGGTGGCGAAGGCGGCGAGCAGGGACGCGCCGATCGCCGCGGGCCAGCGCCGGGTCAGCGGCCGGTACCCCGCCGTCGTGACCAGGGCGGCCCCGAGCCCGCCGACGAACGCGAGCACGGCCCCGCGGCGCCGGGTCCCGGTGTCCGTCACGCGCCACCCCCTCGCTGCCGTCGGTACCCCCTCCGATCATGGGCCCGAACCTGTCCGACCGGGCTGTGCAGGTGCTGTGTCCCGGATCGCGGCATCTCCCCCGCAGCGCCCGGTCTGGGCCACAATGGCGCCGTGAGCGACGGAGCGAGTGCGGAGGCGGGCTCCCTCGACCCGGCGCGGGCACCGCTGCGCGCCGTCGACGGCTGCGCCCACCCCGACCCGGCCCGCCGCCACCCGTGGGCGGAGGTGCCGCCGGAGGCGGCCGACCGGATGCGCGCGGTGGTCCTCGAGACCGGCGACGACATCATCGAGCAGGTCCGCGCCCAGGTCGCCGAGTACGCGCTGTCGATGAACGGCGTGTTCGGACAGAACATCCGGCGCGGCGTGTCCGTCGCCCTCGAGCAGTTCCTGCTGCTGCTCGGCACCGACGACGACCTGCCCGACACCCGGGTGTACTTCGAGCTCGGCCGCGTCGAGCACCGCCACGGCCGGACGATGGACGCGCTGCAGACCGCCTACCGGGTCGGCACCCGCGTGCTCTGGCGGCGCATCTCCGCGGGCAGCGACGACTACGGGCTGACCTCCGACGACATCTTCCGGCTCGCCGAGGCCCTCTTCGCCTACACCGAGCAGCTCGCCGCGGCGTCGGTCGCCGGGTACGCCCACGAGCAGAGCCTCACGGCGGGCTCCCGCCAGGCCCGCCGGCACACGCTGGTCTCCGCCCTGCTGCGCACGCCCCCGCCGGAGGGCCCGGAGCTCGAGCGCCTGGCCCGGGACGCCGAGTGGTCCCTGCCCCGCCGGCTCACCGTGCTGATCTGCGACGAGGAGTCGCTGCAGGCGGTGTTCCGCCGGATGCCCCCGGACGCCCTCGGCTCCCGCGTCGACGGGCTCGGGGTCGTCGTCCTCCCCGACCCCGACGGCCCGGGCCGCGCCGAGTACCTCGCCGACGCCACGGCCGGCGTCGCGGCGGTCGTCGGGCCGACGGTCGGTCTCGACCAGATCGCCCGCAGCGTCACCCGCGCTCGGTCCGCGTGGCCCCTGGTCGCCGCCGGGGAGATCGTGGCGGAGGACGGGCCCTCCCGGGGCAACCGCCCGCCCTCGAAGCTGGTGCGCTCGGACGACCACCTGCTCGCGCTGCTGCTGCACGCGGACGTGTCGGTGACCGCCGACCTCGTCGCCCAGCGCCTGGAACCGCTGCGCCGCATGACCGCCTCGGCCCGCGACCGCGCCGTGGAGACGCTGCGCGCCTGGCTCGACGCCCACGGCGACGTGGCCGAGGCCGCGGGCACGCTGCACGTGCACCCGCAGACGGTGCGCTACCGGCTCGCGCGGCTCAAGGAGTCGTTCGCGGGCGCGCTGGACGACCCGGTCGCCCGGCTCGAGGTCGCGCTCGCCCTGCGGTTCGGCGGCGCCTTCGCCGCCGAACCCGTCGTCGAGACCTGACCGGGCCGGCCGATCACGCGGATCAGGTGGTCCGCGCCGGCTCCTCGGACACCGTGAACGCCGTCGCGGGCTGCGCGCCGAGCTCGGCGACCACCTCGGGCGGCGCGCCGTGGACCTCGACGCGGGCGCCCGCGGTCAGACGCTGCACACGGAGCTGGCCGAGCACACGCACGAGGGCGGGGCCGCACTCGCCGTCGACGTGACCCAGGTCGATCACGAGCTCCGCCCACGCCTCGCGGGCGAGCTGCGGGCGCAGCTCGCGCAGCGCCCGGACCTGGCGGGGACCGACGACACCGACCACGGCGAGGGCGACGCAGCCGTCGTCGAACCAGCTGGTGCCGACGCCGTCGACCGCGCGGCGGGCGGCGGCGGTGCGGGCGTGCCGGCGACGCTCGTCGAGACCGGCGGGGAGTTCGGACGGGGTGGGGGCGGCCACGGGAACCTCCGGGAGACACGGTGACACCGTCGTCCCGCACGGTCTCCACGGGGATCGTGCCGCAGAGTGCCCGACCTGCTCCTCCGCGTAAACCCGCGAGGTGGCTACGCCCTGTGAGTACTAGTCCGTGCCAGGACACGGATTTCTACTCACGGGCGCGAAGCGCACCTACAGGTCCGCGCGCCGCGAGGCCAGGGTGCTCGCGAGGTCACGGAGCTTGACGTTGAGCTCCTGCGACGTCCGGCGCAGCGTGTCGAAGGCCTGGTCGGCGGAGAGGCCGCGGCGTTCCATGAGGATGCCCTTGGCCTGGCCGATGACGTCACGGGAGCGCACCGCCTCCTGCAGCTGCGTGGCCCGCAGCTCGGCGGCCTCGACCGCCCGGGCGCCCTGGAGCACGGCGGCGGCGTGCACCGCGAAGATCAGCGCCTGGTCGCGGTCGACGTGGTCGAGCCCGCCGACGCGCCGGGAGTAGTAGTTCAGCGCGCCGAGCCGGGGCGTGCTCATGCGGGGGAAGAGCCCCGTCGCGAACACGGCGTGCAGGCCGAGCCCGGCCGCGGCCGGCCCGAACTCCGGCCATCGCGACTCGTGGGCGAGGTCGGCGCAGGCGAAGTACCCCAGGCCGTCCTCGACGGTGGCCTCGACGCAGGGCCCCTCACCGGTCTCGTACTGCACCGCGTCGGCCTTGGTGGCCACGGCGTCGGTCTCCGCGGCGGTGGTGAACCCGTCGCCGTCGCGCAGGGTCACCGACACCACGTCGGCGCCGGTGATCTCCTGGGCGGCCGTCACGATCCGGCGCAGGACCTCCGGCACGCCCTGCTCCGGCTGCGCGCCGCAGAGGGCCTGCCCCAGGGTGACGAACTGCTCGGCCAGGGGCCCCAGCGCGTCGTCGGCGTTGCTGTCCACGAACCGCTCCCGATCCTCCTGCCACCGACGTTCGTCCGTCACGGACGAATCATAGGCAGCACCGGGTGCGGACCGGCGCACGCGCAGCTCACGCCGCCTGTGGCACGGCTCGCTCCCGCAGTCGGCGCAGCGTCGCGGCGGCCTTCCGGCCCACCGGGAGCGCCTTGCGCTGCCGCTTGCCGATCGCCTCGTGGCCCCCGGGCAGCGCGAGCCGGGCGATCTTCCACAGCACGCCGCCGTACTGCTTCCACATCGGGCCCGAGTGGTAGGGCAGCCCGTAGCGGCGGCAGAGGTCACGCACCTTCGGGGCGATCGCCGCGTAGTGGTTCGAGGGCATGTCCGGGAAGAGGTGGTGCTCGATCTGGTGGGAGAGGTTCCCGGTCATGATGTGCAGCAGCGCCGAGCCCTCGATGTTGGCCGAGCCGA
The DNA here is from genome assembly GCF_050955885.1 of Actinomycetospora sp. CA-084318. Taxonomy (NCBI): domain Bacteria; kingdom Bacillati; phylum Actinomycetota; class Actinomycetes; order Pseudonocardiales; family Pseudonocardiaceae; genus Actinomycetospora; species Actinomycetospora sp. CA-084318. The sequence goes on along the minus strand of NZ_CP192098.1, from coordinate 3,114,505 downwards.
GCATCTGCCGGACGTACCACTCGGCCTGCGACTCGTTCTCCAGCCGCTCCTCGCCGAAGGTCTCCACCTCGACCGGGAAGTGGCCGCAGAAGATCACCGCGTGCGACCAGACGTTGCGGATGGTGTTGGCCAGGAACGCGCCGACCGCGGCGGGCACGAACGACGGGCCGGACAGGGCGGGGAACACCACGTAGTCCTTGGCCAGCTGCTTGCCGGCCTTGCGCGCCATCAGCTTGATCTCGGGCAGCTTCTCGCGCCAGGTCTTCTTGCCGTTGGGGATGTCGTCGAGCTCGAGGTCGAACAGCCCGATGCCCCACTCGAAGATGAGCGCGAGGCCCATGTTCGTCAGCGGCTGGATCAGGTAGATCGGCTTCCACGGCTGGCTGGGGTCGACCCGCAGCACGTTGTAGCCGATGTCGCGGTCCTTGCCCTGCACGTTGGTGTAGGTGTGGTGCAGGTAGTTGTGGGTCTGCTGCCACCCGGCCGCGGTGGAGACGTGGTCCCACTCCCAGGTGGTCGAGTGGATCTCGGGGTCGCGCATCCAGTCCCACTGCCCGTGCAGGACGTTGTGCCCGATCTCCATGTTCTCGAGGATCTTCGCGACACCGAGCGACGCGGTCCCGAGCACGAAGGCCGGCGGGAAGAGCGCGCCCAGCAGCAGGACGCGGCCGGCGATCTCGAGACCGCGCTGGGTGCGGATGACGCGCCGGATGTAGCGCGCGTCGGCCTCGCCGAGCGAGGACATCACCTCGTCGCGCATCGCCTCGAGTTCGGCCCCGATGCGCTCGATGTCCTCGACCGACAGGTGCGCCGTCGAGGCCGTGATGTGGGCGGTGGAGGCGCCCGGACGACCCGGCCCGGTGGGCGTCTTGGCCTCGTTCACGCGGGTCACGTGGTCCGGGATGATCTCCGGGTCCGTGAGCGGGCGGTGGTCGAGCGCGGTCATGGGGTCTCCTCGGTGCTGGGGAGCGGAGGGTCAGAGGTCGAGGGCGCAGTCGCCGGCGGCGGCCGAGACGCACGTCCGGACGATCACGTCGCCCTGGTCCGCGGTCTCGAGCTCGCCGGTGTGCAGGTTGCGGACGGCGCCGGCCGTGAGCCGCCCGACGCAGGTGTGGCAGATGCCCATGCGGCACCCGCTCGGCAGCAGGGCGCCGGCGTCCTCGCCGGCGCGCAGCAGCGGGCTGACGGCGTCGGCGGGCGCGACGACCCCCGACGTCGAGAAGGTCACGGTGCCGCCGGTGCCGCCGGTGGCGCCCTCGGCGACGACGGTCTCCGGCGGGCGGAAGCGTTCGACGACGCAGGGCACGCCGGCCTCGTCCGCGGCCGCGGAGAAGGCGTCGATCATGCCCGCGGGTCCGCAGACGAGCAGGGTGCGGGACCGCCAGTCCGGCACCAGGACGTCGAGGTCGGCCGGGTGCAGCCGCCCGGAGCGGCTGTCGTGGCGGTGCACGGTGGCCGGGAGCGCGGCGAGGTCGTCGTCGTGCACGAGGTCCGCGCGTCCGGAGTGGACGAGCACCACGTCATTGCCGTCGCTGCCGACGCCGCCGCGCAGCAGACCGAGCATCGGCGTGATGCCGCTGCCGCCGGAGACCATGAGCAGGGGGCCGGTCGCGGTGAACTCCCCCGCGGCCGGGCCGAGCCCGACGACGTCGCCGGGGCGGGCCACGCGGGCCAGGTGGGTCGAGACCGACCCGTCCGGGACCGCGGTGACGCTCACGGTGAGGTGGTCGGCGGTGGGGGCCGAGGTGATCGAGTAGGTGCGCCAGTGCCGGCGGCCGGCGAGGTCGACGCCCAGGCCGACGTGCTGCCCCGGCCGGTGGCCGTGCCAGCCGGCGCCGGTGCGCAGGGTCAGCTCCGTGGTCGCGGGGCCGACCGGCCGGGTCGCGACGATCCGGGCGCGCGGCACGCGCGCCGACCACAGCGGGTTGACGACGGCCAGGAAGTCGTCGGGCAGCAGCGGCGTGAACATCACGCGCGTCGCCCGGGCGAGCATTCCAGCGATCATGGGTTCGACGGTAAGTGGCCGCTTCCCCGGGTCTCTACAGCCAAAACCAGGACTGCGTCACGGGTTCTGTTGCATCTCCACAAACCCGGATCGGTCAGTGTGCGGAGCGTGTGAGCAGGCCCGCGAGGGCCGCCCGGTCGGCGGCCCGCGGTGCGTTGCGACACACCGGATCGGCCGAGGCCGTGGTGGCCAGGGCCTCGAGCTCGGCCGGCCCCAGGCCGAGGGCGGCGCGGTCGATGCCGGGCGGGACCCCGAGGGCGTCGGTCCAGCGGGCGAGCGCACCCGGCAGTTCGGAGGGGTGGCCGAGGCCGAGCAGGGCGGTCACGCGCGCCCACGCCCCGGCGTCCGCGCCGTGGCCCGCGCCCGCGTCGTCGAGCGACCACGCCACCACCTCGGGCAGCACCATCGCCAGCGCCCGGCCGTGCACGACGCCGTGGTGGGCGGTGAGGGCGTGCCCGAGGCCGTGCACCAGGCCGAGCCCGGAGCGGGTGAGCGCCTGGCCCGCGAGGTGCGCCCCGACGAGCATCTCGGCGCGGGCGCCCGCGTCGGCGCCGTCGGCGTGGGCGACCGGCAGCCACCGCCACACGCGGCCCAGCGCCTCGGCCGCGTACGCCTCGGAGACCGGGCTGCGCCCGCGGCTGATCAGCGACTCGAGCGCATGGACGAGGGCGTCCACCCCGGTCGCGGCGGTGGCGCCGGGCGGCAGGCCGTGGGTCAGGACCGGGTCGAGCAGCGCGACCCGGGGCGTCGTCGTGCCGTCACCGCAGTAGACCTTGCAGCGGCGGACCGGGTCCTCCAGCACGCCGAAGCCGTTGGTCTCGGCGCCGGTGCCCGCGGTCGTCGGGATCGCGATGAGGGGCAGGCCGGGACCGGTCGGGTCGGCGGCGAGCCGGGCGATGCCCTTGGCCGCGTCGAGCGCCGAGCCGCCACCGACCGCGACGACCACCGGGCGGCTGCCCGGGAACGCCTCCCCCACCACCCGCGCCCCGGCCTCGACGGCGGGGACGGTCGGGTTGCCCGGGACGTCGTCGACGACGACGGTCGGCTGGCGCGCGGCCGCGAGCACGGCGAGCACCTCGTCGACGATCCCGGTGGCGCGCAGCCCGGCGTCGGTGACGACGACGACGCCGCCGCTGCGCTGACCGGCGTGCACGTCGAGGACGTGGTCCCCCAGCCGCGCGAGCGCCCCGGGGCCGGAGTCGACCGCGGGGCCGGGCTCGTGCAGGAACGGCGTGGTGGCGGGGCAGGCGCACGCGGTGGCGGCACCGGCGGGCACGGTCGTCATCGGGGGTCTCCGAGCGAGGGGTGGAGGACGGCGCCGAGGCCGGGCGCCCCGGGGACCGCGAGGGTGCCGTCGACGGCGGGCCACAGCGGCTCGGCGAGCAGGAAGTCGCGCCGCTCCGGGGTCCAGCCGCCGGCGGGGTCGTAGGGGAACTCCAGGTACGGGCCCGCACCGACGCCCGCCGCGACGTGCAGGTTCGCGAGCAGGCCGAGGCCGTTGGACCAGGTGTGCGGGGTGAAGCGGCGGTGCCGGGACGCGAGCGACTCGGCGAGCGCCCGGGTGCGCGACATGCCGAGGGAGAGCACGACGTCGGTCTGCACCACGTCCAGCGCGTCCACCAGGGCCTCGAGCTGCGGGCGGTTGTCGCACATCTCGCCCGAGGCGATCCGCAGGTCCGGGTTCTCGGCGCGCAGCAGGTGGTGCCCCGCGACGTCGTCGTAGGGCAGCGGCTCCTCGATCCAGCCGGGCCGGTACTCCGCGAGGCGGCGGACCAGGCGCCGGATCTCCACCAGCTCGACGGCGGGTCGCACGTCGCCCGCCATCCGCCAGGCCTGGTTGAGGTCGACGAGCACGTCCAGCCCGCTGGACTCCCGGACCGCGGCGACCGACGCGATCCCCGGCTCCGGGTCGCGCGGGTCCACGCGCACCTTGACCGCCCGGAAGCCGAGGGACTCCAGCTCCGCCGCGTCCTCGGCGCGTCGCCCGGCGGGCTGCACCGAGCACCACGACGCGTACACCGGGAGCCGGTCGGCCGTCCCGCCGAACAGCACCGAGACCGGCACCCCCGCCGCCTGCCCGACGACGTCCCACAGCGCGGCCTCGAGCGGCCAGAACCGGCCGCCGTGGAAGGCGATCGACTCGATGCGGCGGACCTGCACGGCCATCGCGAGCGGGTCGGTGCCCAGGAAATGGTGGCAGTGGCCCTCGAATCCCGCCATCGTGTCGCCGGAGCCGACGCCGACGATCCCGGCGTCGGTCTCCACCCGCACCACGGTCGCGGCGAAGGAGCGGCGCGGGTCGGGGTCCCACGCGGCGTGCATCGGGGGGTCGAGCTCGACGACGTGCTCCGTGACCCGGATGTCGGTGATCTTCACCGGCGCCACCTCCGGGAGGCAGTGCACCCGGCCGGGGTGCGCCGGGCAAGCGGCTCTTGCGGTGAGCGCAAGTACCCTGCCCGCATGGAGGGGCTGCGCCGCGACGTCGACCTCCTCGACGCGCTCGCCGCGCCCGAGGCCCAGGCCGGCGGCCTGGGAGTGGCCCGGCTCGCCGTCCTGACCGGGCGCACCGAGAGCCAGGTCTCGCGCGCGCTGGCCGCCCTGGCCGGGCAGGGGCTCGTCGAGCGCGACGTCCGCACCCGGCGCTACGCCCTGGGCTGGCGGCTCTACGCGTTCGCGGCACGCACCACCGAGGCCCGGCTGGTGCGGACGGCGGGTCGGGTGCTGACGGTGCTGGCCGCCCGGCTCGGCGTCGGGGCCCACCTGTGCCGGCTGCACGGCGACGCGGTGGCCACGGTGCTCACCGTGGCGGGCGACGGGTCACCGCCGCGGGTCGCCTTCGACGTCTCCGACGTGCCGGTCGAGATCAGCTCGGCGGGCCGGGTGCTGCTCGCGTTCCGGGACGAGGCGGGCCTGGCGCGGCGGCTGGCAGCGGCCGACCTGGACCCCGGCGTGGCCCGCCGCACCGTCGGCGACGGGCACGCCGTGGTCGACGGCGAGCTGGACCCGCGGCTGGCGGGGGCCTCCGCCCCGGTGCGCGACGTGCACGGCGGGGTGGTCGCGGCGATCAACGTGTCGGGGCCGGTCGGGCGGGTCCGCCCCGTGCTGCCCGACCTCGTCGCCGCGACCGTGGACGCCGCGGCCGACCTCTCGGCCCGTCTGGGCGCCTGAGCGCCCGGTCCACCACCCGCTCGGCACACGGCCTGATCACGTCGGGTGGCGCGCTCCCCCGACTGCGCCGTCCGGCCGCCGAAACGGCGACGAACAGGCGAAATGCGGCCCACCATCGGGTCCGCACGAACGGCGGTGCAGCTCCGGGCGGGGTCGGCGGACGATGCGGAGCGAGATCCACTCCGGGGAGGTCGTGTGCAGATCGGGGACGGCGCCGGGCGGACGGTGACGCGCGCGGACCGCGCCTACGCGGTACCGGGCACCGGGATCCGGATCGCCGTGACCACGCCGCGCAGCCATCCGGAGCTGTGGGCCGCCCACCTCGACGGGCTCGACCGGCTGTACTCCGAGCACGGGGTCGGCGACGCCTCGTCGGTCGACGAGGACCGGACCTCGCTGGTGTTCACCGCCCTCGACCCCGCCGGTGAGGTCCTCGCCGGCATCCGCTCCGACGGCCCGCTCGCGAGCCCCGAGGACAGCCAGGCGCTCGCGGTGTGGGGCGGTGCGCCGTCCGTGCGCGCCGTGATCGACCGCTGGATCCCCGACGGCCTCGTCGAGGCCAAGGGGTTCTGGATGGCGCGCTCCTTCCCCGGGCGCCGCGAGCTGATCGCGTCGATCAAGCGCGCCCCCGTGCTCGCGTCCGCCGTCCTCGGGGCCCGCTGGGCGATGGGGACCGCGGCGCACACGATGCGGCTCTTCCGGGCCGCCGGCGCCACGGTGGTCGACACCGTCCCCGCCGTGCCGTACCCCGACGCCCGCTACGCCACCACGCTCGCCTACTGGGACCGCTGGCACTGGGCGCCCGACGTGGCGGACGCCGAGATCCGCGCGTTCGACGACGACGTGGCCCAGCTCCTCGGGGTCGACGTGCCCCGCCCCCGGGCGGCGTCGTGAGCGACCCGGCCGTGCCGGCCGTCCCGGCCGTCCCGGCCGCGCCTGCCGTCCGTGCCGTCACCGTCGACGGGGCGGACCTCGACGCGCTGCGCGCCGACCCGTCGGTCACCGTGGTCGACCTGAGCGCCGCGCAGGCCGCCGAGCTCGCGGACCTGCGCGGCCCGAGGGTCGAGCCCGGCACCCGGTGGGTGCACTACCCGTGGCGGCGCGCGGTGCTGGGTCTGCTCGACCCGGACGCGCTGCGCCGCCTGCGGCTCGACCGCAACCGGAACAAGATCACCGACGCGGAGCAGGCCCGGCTCGGGCGGCTCAGGATCGGCGTCGCGGGTCTCTCGGTCGGGCACTCGATCGCGCACACCCTGGCGCTGGAGGGGCTCTGCGGGCGCCTGCGGCTCGCCGACTTCGACGACGTCGAGACCTCCAACCTCAACCGCATCCCGGTCGGGCTGTTCGAGGTGGGCGTGAACAAGGCCGTCGTCGCCGCCCGGCGGATCGCCGAGCTCGACCCGGACCTCGACCTCGAGGTGTGGACCGCGGGGGTCACCCCCGACGGCGTCGACGCCTTCCTCGAGGGCCTCGACGTCCTCGTGGAGGAGGCCGACTCGCTCGACGTCAAGGTCCTGCTCCGCGAGCGCGCCCGGGCGCTGGGCATCCCGGTGCTCATGGCCACGAGCGACCGCGGCCTGGTCGACGTCGAGCGGTTCGACCTGGAGCCCGACCGCCCGCTCGTCCACGGCCTCGCCGGCGACCTCTCCGTCGAGCTCCTCGCCGGTCTCGAGCCGCGGGATAAGGCGCCCTACGTCCTGCGCATCGTCGGCGCGGAGCACGTGTCCGCGCGCGCGGCGGCCTCCATGGTCGAGGTGGGGACGACGCTGTCGACCTGGCCCCAGCTCGGCGGCGACGTCGTGCTCGGCGCCGCGACGGTGGCCGCCGCCGTGCGCCGGATCGGGCTGGGCCTGGACCTGCCGTCGGGACGCACACGGGTCGACCTCGACGAGATTTTGGTGCACCCGGAGGCCACGACCGGCACCGACCCGACGTCGGGAGGCGTCGTCGAGCAGCCGCACCCGGACCCCGTCCTCGAGGCCGTGCGGCGGGCCCCCTCCGGCGGCAACGTGCAGCCCTGGCACGTCGAGCGCACCCCCGACGAGCTGCGCCTGCACCTCGACCGCTCCCGCACGACGACGATGGACGTCGCCTTCCGCGGCAGCCACGTCGCGCTCGGGGCCGCCCTGTTCAACGCCCGCGCGGCGGCCGCCCGCGAGGGGTGCCTCGGTCGGGTCACGCTCTTTCCCGACGACGCCGCGCCCGACCTGGTCGCGACCCTGCGGTTCGCCTCCGGCACCGACCCGCGGCTCGCCGCGGCCGACGTGCTCGCGCGGGGTACCGACCGCGGCGCCGGGCGGCCGCGCCCGCTCGGGGTGGCGACCCGGCTGGCGCTCGACGAGGCGGCGCACGCCGAGGGCGGTCGGCTGCACCTGCTGGAACCGGGCGAGCCGATGCGCGCCGTGGGCGAGGCGATCGCCGCCGCCGACCGCGTCCGCTACCTCACCGAGCGGCTGCACCGCGAGATGGTCGGCGAGCTGGTCGAGCACGGGGAGCCGACCGGCATCGACGTCGCGAGCCTCGGACTCTCCGCCGCCGACGTCGCGACGCTGGCGATCGTGCGGCGCCCCGAGGTGATGCGGACGCTCGCCGACTGGGACGCGGGCGAGGCGCTGACCGAGGACACCCGGCGCCGGATCGCGGCGAGCTCGGCGCTGGCCGTGGTCACCGTGGACGGCTCCCGCCCCGCGGACTTCGTGCGCGGCGGGCAGGCGGTGGAAGCGGTCTGGGTCGCGGCGCAGGAGCAGGGGCTCGCGGTGCACCCCACGTCGCCGGTGTTCCTCTACGCCGTCGACCCGGACGACCTGCGGGAGCTCTCGGAGCCCTACGCCGAGGACCTCGGGCGGCTGCGCCGCACGTTCCGCGCGGCGGTCGGGCTGGAGGACGGGGAGTCGGTCGCGCTCGTGCTGCGCCTCGCGCACACGGACGCGCCGCCGGTGCGGTCGCGGCGGCGGCCGATCGAGGACGTGACGCTCCCCCGCTGATCGGGGGTACTGCTGTGCGGTGCCGCTCCTCGTGATCCACGCCGCCGCCGTCTGGTTCTGCGTCGGGTTGGTCTGGGTGGTCCAGGTGCTCGTCTACCCGGGCTTCGCGGGGATCGACCGGGCGGCGTTCACCGCATGGCACGACCGGCACACCCGGCTGATGTCGTGGACGGTGTCCGCGCCGTGGGCGGTGCAGGGGGTGACGACCGCGGTGCTACTCGTCTGGCGGCCCGACGGGGTGCCGTTCTGGGCCGCGGCGCTCGCCGGGGTGTGCGGGGCGGCGACGGTGGCGGTCACCGTGCTGGTCTCGGTCCCCTGCCACCAGCGTCTGTCCGCCGGGTACGACGACGAGGTCCTCGCGCGGCTCGTCCGCACCAACTGGTACCGCGTCGTCGCGTGGACCGCGGGCGGGGCGGTCGCGGTGGGCATGGTGCTCGCGGCGGCATGACAGGCTCCCCCGCGTGCTGCACCTGCGGGTGGTGTGTCCGGCCGAGCGGACCGACGAGATCCTCGGATGGCTGCAGGAGACGCCCGGCGTCGCCCACCTGACGGCGCTGCGCGGTGCCGCGGTGGCGCCGGTGGGCGATCTCCTCGGGGCGGACGTCGCCCGCGAGGCCGTCGACGACGTGCTCGCCGGGTTGTGCGACCGCGGCGTCGACCGCTCCGGCGGGATCACTCTGGAACCACTGGACACGGTGCTCTCCGACCGGGCCGACCGCGCCGAGGAGACCGTGCCCGGTCTCGGGACCGACGCGGTCGTGTGGGACGAGCTGGTCGGCCGCACGGGGGACGACGCCCAGCTCTCCGCGAGCTTCGTCGGCTTCCTGACGATCGCGTGCCTGCTCGCGGCCGTCGGCGTGGTGACCAACTCGCCGGTGACCGTGGTCGGCGCGATGGTGGTCGGCCCCGAGTTCGGGCCGCTCGCGGCGCTCGCGGTCGGCCTCGTGGGCCGGCGCCGGGACCTCGCGGGGCGGGCACTGCGGGCCCTCGGGGTCGGCTTCCCGGTCGCGCTCGTGGTCACCGCCCTCGCGAGCCTGCTCGCCGAGGCCGTCGGGCTGATCACGCTCAGCCCGCTGGAGAGCGCCGACCAGGTCGACTTCATCTACCAGGTCGGGCCGTTCTCGCTCATCGTGGCGCTGCTCGCGGGCGCGGCCGGGATGCTCGCGATGACCTCGGCGAAGTCGGCCGCGCTGGTCGGCGTCTTCATCTCGGTGACGACCGTGCCCGCGGCCGGGTACGCGGTGGTGGCCGCGACGCTCGGCGACTGGTCCCGCTGCCTCGGCTCGGTCCTGCAGCTGCTGGTCAACCTGGTCGGGATCGTGGTCGCCGCCGCGGCGGTGCTGCTCCTGCGGACCCGGACCTACCGGCGGCGGGGCCTGGGTCGACGGCTCTCCGAGGGGTGATCCGCCGGGTTACGGTGCCCGGCATGCGGCGGACGGTGCTGGTCCTGACGGCGGTCCTCCTGGCGCTGCTCGCCGGGTGCGCCTCCGGGGAACCGCAGACGCCGACCGAGCGGGTGGCCGCGACCCACGAGCTGCGGGTGTGCTCGACCGGCGACTACCGCCCGCTGACCTACCGCGACCCGGCCGGGGCGTGGTCGGGCATCGACGTCGACCTGGCCCGGGACCTGGCCACGACGCTCGGCGCGCAGGTCACGATGGTGCCGACGACCTGGTCGACGCTGCTCGACGACGTGACCGCGGGCCGCTGCGACCTCGCCGTCGGCGGCATCTCGGTCACCGCCGACCGCGCGGCGCGGGCGAGCTTCACCGTGCCCTACCTGCAGGACGGCAAGACCCCGATCGTGCGCTGCGCCGACCTCGGCCGGTACGCGACGCTCCCGCAGATCGACCGGCCCGGCGTCCGGGTGGTGGTCAACCCCGGCGGCACCAACGAGCGGTTCGTCCGCGCGAACCTGAAGGCCGCGACGATCGTGCCCTACCCGGACAACAACACGATCCACGACACCGTCGCCGACGGCCGCACCGACCTGATGATCACCGACGCCATCGAGGCCCGCTGGCAGGCCGCGGCCCGCCCGGGCGTGCTGTGCGCCGAACACCCGGACACCCCGTTCGACCGCTCGCAGAAGGCCTACCTCGTCCCGCCGGGCGACCCCGCGTTCGTCGACACCGTGAACCGCTGGCTCACGACGGCCCTTGCCGACGGGACGTGGGCCCGGGCGGCACAGCCCTGGCTGGGGTGAGTCACACCCGCCGGTAGCGGATGTGCGTCGACAGCGGGGAGTGCAGCACCTCGACCGGCTCGAAGTCGAAGGTGTCGACGCCGTCGAACAGCCGCTCGCCCGACCCGAGCAGGGTCGGCGCGATGTCGAGGGTCAGCTCGTCGACCACGCCCGCCCGCAGCGCCTGCTGCACGGTGGAGGCCCCGCCGGCGATGTCCACCCCGCGGTCGCCGGCCACCTCCCGCGCCTGCGCGTAGGCGGCGTCGAACCCGTCGGTGACGAAGTGGAAGGTCGTGCCGCCGGCCATCTCGATCGGCTCGTGCGCGTGGTGGGTCAGCACGAACACCGGCGCGTGGTACGGCGGCTCGTCGCCCCACCAGCCGCGCCAGTCCTCGTCCCAGGCGCCGCGGACCGGGCCGAACATGTTGCGGCCCATCACGTAGGCCCCGCGCGGGCGCATGAGCCATCCGTTGGCGGTCTCGTCGGCCTCGGTGGCCCGCGGGTCGCCGATGTGCCAGCCGTGCAGCTCCACCCCCCGGGTCCCGAGCGGGTTGTCGCGGGCCTGGTCCGGCCCGGCGGCGAAGCCGTCGAGCGAGACCGACATGTGGCAGGTGGTGTCCGTCATCCGAGACTCCCGGTCCGAGGAGTTGCATTGTGCAATCACTCGGGACCGTAGCGGATCGCGGAGCGGGTGGGGAGGGTCAGTGCTTCCGGCTCCCGACGGCGGCCCGGGCCGGGTCGAGCAGGACCTGCTCGTCGAACAGTCCCCCGGCCGTCGTCGGGAAGGACACCGACAGCGGACCGACGCGCAGCGTGCCGGAGCCGAGCACGGCGAAGCGCACGCCCGCGCGGCCCCGGAGCAGGGCGTGCGCGCCGGGGGCGACGACGGCGTCCATCCAGGCGCACGGCGCGGCGGGGCGCCGGCCGCCGAGCAGGACCGGGCCGTCGCCCGAGTCGAGGAGGACGTCCGTGCCGCGGAGCCGCTCGACGTCGAGCCCGCGGGTGACCACCGTGCGGCGCACGAGCACCGGATCGAACGGCGGGACGCCGAGCTCGGCCGCGACCGCCTCGAGGGCCTCCGCGGCGACGATCGTCAGCGCGGCGTCGCGGTGCGCGGCACGGCCCGCGTACCGGTCGCCGACGACCCCGAAGCCCTCCCGGAGCTCGATCGACGACGGTTGGCGGGTGTCCACCCGCGCCGGGCCGTCGGAGGGCCGGCCGAGGTAGGCGTGCTCCCGCGACACGACCAGCCGGACGATCTCCACCACGTCGATTCTGCCGGGCCGCTAAAGGTACGGACCTCTTGATTCACACGAATCACAGGTCTATACCTCTCCCGTGGCGGTGACACGGTCGACGGAAGTGGGCGCCAAGGTCGCCGCGCTGTGCGCCGAACTCGGTCCGGGCGCCATGCTCCCAGGTGAGCGGGAGCTGTCCACCCGGTTCGGGGTCTCCCGGGCGACCGTGCGCAAGGCGCTCGAGGAGCTCATGGCCCGCCGGATCGTCGAGCGGCGCCACGGCGCGGGCACGTTCGTGCGCCGCCCCGCGGTCGCGCAGCCCCTCATGGCGACGTCGTTCGGCGACGACATGCGCCGGCGCGGTCTTGAGCCGTCGTCGCGGCTGCTGTGGTGGGACACGGTCGTCGCCGACACCGACCTCGCCGCCCGGCTCGAGATGCCCGGCGGCGAGCCGGTGCTGCGGGTCCGTCGCGTGCGGCTCGCCGACGGCGAGCCGATGACCCTCGAGACCCTGCACGTCCCGGCCGCCCGCGTGCCCGGCCTGACCGGTGACGACCTCGACGGCCCGTCCTCCTACTACGAGATCCTCGCCGAGCGCTTCGACCGTCGGATCCGGTCCGGGACGCAGTCCGTGGCGCCCGTGGTGCTCGCGGCCCAGGACGCGGAGCTGCTCGGCGTGCCGGCCGGCTCGGCCGCGCTGCACTTCGTCCGGACCTCGCGGGACCACCGCGGCGAGGTGATCGAGCGGGTCGAGTCGTTCGCGCGCGGCGACCGGTACCTCATCGAGATGGACATCATCCCGCCCGGCGACGCGACCGTCCCGGCCGCGGTCATGATCTCCACGGACCCCCGATGACGGTGGTCGCGGTCGACCTGGGTCGCTCCGGTGCCCGGGTCGCGGTCGACGGGCGGCGCTTCCCGACGACGACCGGTGCCGGTCTCGGCGACCCCGGCGGCGCCACCGCGGTGGCCGCGGTGCTGCGCTCCGCCGTCGGCACGCCGCCGGCGGAGCGGTGGACGCTGGCGGTGGGCGCGCCGGGCGCGCTGACCCGGCCGGAGGCGGCGGCCGAGCTGGCCGAGGGCCTGCTCTCCGGCTGGGACGGTCACGGCCCGGACGCGGTGGCCGTGACCTCGGACGTCGTCGCCTGGCACGCGGGCGCCTTCGGAGGCCGTGGGGCGGGGGTGGTGCTGGCCGTCGGGACCGGGGCGGTCGCGCTCGGGGTCGACGACGCCGGGACGGTGCGGCGGGTCGACGGGCACGGGCTGCTCCTGGGCGACGCGGGCGGCGGCGCGACGATCGGACAACAGGGGCTGCGTGCCGCGCTGCGGGCACTCGAGGGCGCGGGGCCGACGACGGCGTTGTCCGGCCCGGCGCGCGAGGCGCTGGCGACGCAGCCGTCGACGCCCGCCGAGTTCGCCGCCTTCGCACCGGCCGTGCTGGCGGCGGCCGACGCCGGCGACGCGGTGGCGGGGCGGATCGTGGACGAGGCGGTGTCCGACCTCGTGGCGACGGCGCGGGCGGCGGGGACGCCGGCCGCCGACGATGTGGCTCTCCTTCCACTGGACGCCAGTCACGACGCTTCGCTGCCACAGGGAGGAGGGGTGGCCCTCGTGGGCGGACTCGCCGCGCCGCTGGCCGACCGCCTGCGCGCCGCCGGGCTGCGCCGGCACGAGCCGCTGGGCGACGCCCTCGACGGGCTGGTCCTGCTCGCCGCCGACGCGAGCTCCGCGCACGAGCCGACCGTGACCCGTCGTCGGGGACGCCCCGGCGCCGGCGGGCCCGCGGCCGACACCGACCGGCTGCCCACCGAGGGCGTCCGCCCCGGGTCCGAGCACCTGGACGCGCTGCCCACGGACGACCTCGTCGCGCGCCTGGTCGACGGGCAGTCCGCGGCACCGGGCGCGGTCGCCGCGAGCTCGACGTCCCTCGCCCGGGCCGCCGACCTGCTGGGCGCGGCGTTCCGCCGGGGCGGGCGGCTGGTCTACACCGGCGCGGGGACGTCCGGCCGGCTCGCGATGCAGGACGCCGCCGAGCTGCCGCCGACGTTCGGGCTCGACCCCACGCGGGCGATCGCCCTGCTCGCGGGTGGCCGGGACGCGGCGGACGCGGCGGTCGAGGGCGCGGAGGACGACGAGGTCGCCGGGCAGGCGGACGTCGAGGACGCCGGGGTCGGGCCGGACGACGTCGTCGTGGGGGTCGCCGCCTCGGGCCGCACCCCGTACGTGCTGGGCGCGCTGACCGCGGCCCGCGCGCGCGGGGCGACCACCGTCGCCGTCGTGAACACCGCCGGGAGCCCGGTGGCCGCGCTGGCGGACGTCGCGGTCGAGCTGGTCACCGGCCCGGAGGTGCTGGCGGGCTCGACCCGGCTCGCCGCGGGCACGGCGCAGAAGATCGCCCTGAACACGTTGACGACGGCGGCCATGGTCCGGGCGGGCGCGACCTACGGGCCGTGGATGGTCGGCGTACGCGTGACGAACGCGAAGCTCCGTCGCCGCGCCGAGCGGATCGTGCGCGACGCCGCCGGGGTGGACGAGGACGCGGCCCGCACCGCACTGCGGGCCGCGGGCGACGACGTCGCCGCCGCGGTCGTGGCCCTGCTCGCCGGGGTGGACTCCGCCGCGGCGCGGGAGCGGCTGTCGACGGCGGGGTCGGTCCGGGGGGCAATCGGGAGACGGAGCGCAGCGGAGCTCGACCCCGGGGAGGTGTCGGGCGCGTGAGGGTCGTGGGGATGCTGTCGGGGACGTCGGCGGACGGCCTGGACGTCGCGGTGTGCGAGGTCGAGGTCGGCCCGACGACGACGCTCGCGGTCCGCCACCACGGCGCCGTCGGGTGGCCGGACGGCCTGCAGGACCGGCTGCTGGCCGTGCTCCCGCCCGCGACGACCACGGTCGGCGAGATCGCGGCGCTCGACCACGCCGTCGGGCGGGCGGCCGCGGCGGCCGCGGTCGGGTACGGGGCCGACCTCGTCGCGTGGCTGGGGCAGACCGTCTTCCACGGCGTCCACGACGGGCGGGCGACCGGTGGTCTCCAGCTCGGCCAGCCCGCCTGGATCGCGGAGGCCACGGGCGCGCCGGTGGTCAGCGACCTGCGGTCGACCGACATCGCGGCCGGCGGCCACGGCGCCCCGCTGGCGAGCACGCTCGACGCGCTCTGGCTCGCCGGCCCCGAGCCCCGCATCGCGCTGAACCTCGGCGGGATCGCCAACGTCACGGTCGTCGCGCCGGGCTCCCCCACCCCGCGCGAGGGGAACCCTCATGCCGCTGGAGCGCTCGCATCCTCCCCTCACGTCACCGCGTTCGACACCGGGCCGGCCAACTGCTGGCTCGACGTCGTCGCGCAGCGCGCCACCGGAGCCGCGTACGACGTCGACGGGGCCCTCGCGGCGGCCGGGACGGTGCACGCCGGGCTGCTCGACCATCTCCTCGCGGAGCCCTACTACGCCGCGCCGCCGCCGAAGACGACCGGCCGCGAGCTGTTCACCGCGCCCGCCCTGGACGCCGCCGTCGCGCACGCCGCGCCCGGGATCGGCGCCGCCGACCTCGCCGCGACCCTCGTCGCCCTGACCGCCCGGACCGTCGCCGACGCCTGCCGCGCGCACGGCGCGGTCGAGGTCGTCGGCTCGGGCGGTGGCCTGGCGAACCCGGTCCTGCGGGCGGCGCTCGCCGCGGAACTGGACCCGGTCCCGCTGGTGTCCGCCGACGAGCGGGGCCTGCCGTCCGACGCGAAGGAGGCCGTCCTGACCGCCCTGCTCGGCGCCCTGACCTGGCACGGCGTGCCCGGG
Organism: Actinomycetospora sp. CA-084318; assembly: GCF_050955885.1. Classification (NCBI taxonomy): domain Bacteria; kingdom Bacillati; phylum Actinomycetota; class Actinomycetes; order Pseudonocardiales; family Pseudonocardiaceae; genus Actinomycetospora; species Actinomycetospora sp. CA-084318. The sequence goes on along the minus strand of NZ_CP192098.1, from coordinate 3,099,143 downwards.
GTGCGGCCCGGGGCCACCGGGTCGTCGACCCCCCGCGTCCTGGGCCGCATCAGCACCGGTCACCGCCCGCTGCGCCTGCCCGAGCCGGTCGCGGCGGTCCATTCCCTGGAGGTGCTCGCATGAGGCTCGGGGTGTCGGCCGCCCTCGTCGGCAGGGTGCTGCACCCGGGCGACGTGGCCGTGGTCGACGGCCGGATCGACGCCATCGGGCTGCCACCGGCGCCGGGCGGGGCGATCGCCGTGCCGGGTCTCGTGGACGTCCAGTGCAACGGCTACGCGGGCGTCGACCTCACCGCCGCCACCGACGCCGACGAGGTGCACGCGTTCCGCGCCGCGCTGGCCCGTGACGGGGTCACGGCGGTCGCGCCGACCGTCATCACCGCGGCGCCGGACACCACGGCGACCGCGCTGTCCGTCCTCGACGCCGCGCGGCCGGCGCCGGGCGGGGCCCGCCTGCTCGGCGCGCACGTCGAGGGCCCGTTCCTGTCCGCGGAGCGCCCCGGCACGCATCCACCGCGGTTCCTGCGCGCGCCCGACCCGGCGGCGTTCGGGGCGTTCCTGGCGGCGGGCGCGGTCGCCCTCACCACGATCGCCCCGGAGCTCGACGGTGCCCACGCGGTGCTCGCCGTCGCGCTGCGCGCGGGCGTCACGGTGATGGCCGGGCACAGCGACGCCTCGGCCGCGCAGGCCCGCGCGGGGTTCGACGCCGGGATCGCGGGCGCCACGCACCTGTTCAACGCGATGTCCGGCTTCGACCACCGGGCCCCGGGGCTCGCGGTGGCCGCCCTCGCCCACCCGGCCGCCGTGGTCACCCTGATCGCCGACGGCCACCACCTCGACCCCGACGTGCTGCGGGTGACCGCCGCCGCCGCCCGGGGCCGCTGGGCGCTGATCACCGACGCGACGGCCGCCGCGGGCATGCCCGACGGCACCTTCCGGCTCGGCGACGTCGAGCTCACCCTCGCCGACGGCGCGGTCCGCAACCCCGACGGCACCCTCGCCGGCAGCGCCGCCACCCTCGCCGGCTGCGTGCGGGTCGCGGTCGCCGCCGGGCTCGGGCTCGTCGACGCCCTCGTCGCCGCCACCGCCACCCCCGCCCGGCTCGTCGGCCCGGCGCACCGCCCGCACCCCGACCTCGGGGTGCTCCGCCCCGGCGGCGTCGCCGACGTGACCGTCCTCGACGACGCGCTGGGCGTGACCCGGGTGCTCCTCGCCGGGGAGGAGGTGGACCGGTGACGTCGGCCCTCGAGACCGAGCTGCACGCCCAGCCCGCCGCGCTGCGCGCCTTCCTGACGACGGCCGCGGCCTCGGCCGCCGCCGTCCGCGACCTCGCCGCCGCCACCTGCGGGGTCGTCGTCGCCGCCCGGGGCAGCTCGGACAACGCGGCGCGCTACGCGCAGTACCTGATCCCCCTGGTGGCGGAGCGGGAGGTCACGCTCGCGACGCCGAGCCTGGTCACCATGTACGGGACCTCGCCGGAGGTCTGGCGGCGGCTCGTCGTCGGGGTCTCGCAGTCCGGGCGCTCCCCGGACGTCGTCGCCGTGCTGCGCGACGCCCGGGAGCAGGGCGCGCCCACCCTCGCCGTCACGAACGACCCCGACTCCGACCTCGCCGCCCAGGCCGACCTGGTGCTCCCGCTGCACGTGGTCGCGGAGCGGTCGGTCGCCGCGACCGGCACCTACACCGCCTCGCTCGCCGCCCTTGTCGTCGTCGCGGCCGGCCTCGCCCCGGAGCCCGCCGCGGACGCGCTGCTCGCGGACCTCGACCGCGTCCCCGACCTCGTCGAGCGGGCGCTGGAGACCGACGTCGACGAGGCCGTCGAGGTGTTCGGGGGCTCCTGGCGGGGCGTCACCGTCGGGCGCGGGGTCAACCTCGCGACCGCGCACGAGGCCGCGCTCAAGCTCACCGAGCTGACCGGGTCGCTGGTCACGCCCTTCTCCCCCGCCGACCTGCGCCACGGCCCGATCGGCGCGGTCGGTCCGGCGACCCCGGTCCTGCTCGTCGCACCCGTCGACGAGGCCGCGAGCGCGTCGGTCCTCGACCTGCGCCCCGAGCTCCGCGAGCGCGGCGCCCCCGTCGTCGTGACCGGACCCGACCTGCCCGGGCCGCTCCCGGGCCTCGTCTCCCCGATCGTCGCCGTCGTCCCCGCCCAGAAGCTGGCCTGGCGCCTCGCGCTCGCCCGCGGGGTGGACGTCGACGCGCCGGGCGGGCTGCACAAGATCACGGAAACCGAGTAGGAGCCGGGATGCACGACGTCGTCAACCTGGCCGTCATCGTCGCCTACCTCGTGGCGATCGCGGTGATCGGGCTGAAGCTCTCCGGGCGCCAGCGTTCGGCCACCGACTACTTCACCGGCGAGCGGTCGCTGCCGTGGTGGGCGGTGATGTTCTCGATCGTCGCGACCGAGACGTCCACCCTCACCGTGATCAGCGTGCCGGGCGTGGCCTACGGCGGGTCGTTCTCCTACGTCGAGCTCGCCGTCGGGTACCTCGTCGGCCGCATCCTGGTCTCGTTCGTGCTGCTGCCGCTGTACTTCCGCGGCGGGTTCGTCTCGGCCTACCAGTACCTCGGCGAGCGCTTCGGCCGGCACACGCAGGGGCTCGCGTCGCTGACGTTCCTGGTGACGCGCCTGCTCGCCGAGGGCGTGCGGCTGTTCGCCGGGGCGATCCCGATCAAGCTGCTGCTCGCCGAGTTCGGGCTCGACGTCAACTACTTCGTCATCGTCCTGGCGATCACCGCGGTGACCGTCGCCTACACCTACGTCGGCGGCATCAAGGCCGTCGTCTGGACCGACTTCCTGCAGATGGGGCTCTACCTCGTGGGCGCCGTGATCTGCGTGGTGGTGCTCTCGCTGCAGGTCGGCGCGGGGGGCTGGGCCGCGGCGTGGGACGCCGGCAAGTTCACGGTGTTCGACTTCTCCAAGCCGATCCTGACGAGCCCGTACGCGTTCGTCACCGCGATCGTCGGCGGTGCGCTGCTGACGATGGGGTCGCACGGCTCCGACCAGCTGATCGCCCAGCGGGTGCTCTCCTGCCGGTCGCTGTCCGACGGGCGGAAGGCGATGATCGGCTCGGCCGTGGCGATCGGCGTGCAGTTCGCGCTGTTCTCGCTGGTCGGCGCGCTGCTGTGGGCCCGCAACGGCGGGGCGCCGCTCGCCTCGCTCGGGCTGACCAGCGACCAGGTGTTCGGCGAGTTCATCCTGCGGGACCTGCCGATGGGCCTGTCCGGGCTGCTCGTGGCCGGCATCCTCGCCGCGACGATGGGGTCGCTCTCAAGCGCGCTGAACTCGCTGTCGACCTCGACCCTGGCCGACCTCGTGCAGGCGTGGGGCCGGTGGCGCCCGGGCGAGGAGACGATGCTGCGCGTCGCGCGATGGATGACCGGCGTCTGGGCGCTGGTGATGGTCGGGTTCGCGTCGCTGTTCACCACGACCGACGACCCGGTGGTCGAGCTGGGTCTCTCGATCGCGTCGTACACCTACGGCGCGCTGCTCGGGGCGTTCCTGCTCGGGCTGATCGTGCGCCGCGCCGACGGCGTCGCCGCGTTCGTGGCGTTCCTCGCCACCCTCGTGGGGGTCGGCTGGGCGGCCCTCGGCATCTCGATCGACGGCTCGCCCCTGGCGTTCCCGTGGTTCGTGCCGCTCGGGGTGGTGATCACCCTCTTCGTCGGGGGCCTGATCTCGCTCGTGCGGCCGCGCCGCGAGCCGGCGCCGACCGGCGAGCCGGAGCCCGCCGTGCCGGCGTGAGCGGGGCTCAGTAGGCGATCGACCCGGCCTGGCCGGCCTTGGCGGCGGCGATGAACGCCTGCCACTCCCCGCGCGAGAGGGTGAGCGTGCCCTGGTCGTCGTGCCCCCGGTGACGCAGCTGCACCTGCCCGCCGTCGAACCGCCACTCCACGCGGCCCGGGCCGCCGCTCGAGAAGGTGCTCGACTGCCACTGCTGACGCTGCTGACGCTGCGCGTTCACTGCTGACCACTCCGGCCGTGTCGGAAACATGAACGTAACAAGCGTACGTGACCGGCTCAGGCCGACGGGGCTTCACCCGAGCGGGCGCCCCGTTCCATCGCCTGGCGCAGACGGTTGAGCAGATCGAGGGCGAACGCGCGTTCGGCGTCGGACAGCGCCGCGCAGATGTCGTCGATCTCCCGGATCGTGGGGTACCAGGCCGCCCGGTTCGCCTCCCGGGCCGCGGGCGTCTCGGTGAGGACCACGCGGCGGCGGTCGGCGGTGTCCCGGACCCGCTCGACGTGGCCGGCCCGCTCGAGGCGGTCGACGAGGACCGTCGTCGAGGCCTGCGTGATGCCCAGGCGGGCCGCGAGGCCGGTGGTGCCCATCGGGCCGAACTCGGCGAGCAGGTGCACCGCCGCCATGTCGGTGGTGTTCATCCCCATCGCGCGCGCGGCCCGCACCGTGAGCTCCCGGGAGGCGCCGATGACGTCGTTGACGGCGAGCGTCGCGTCGTCGAGGTCGGCGAGCCCGGGCAGTCCGCGGATCGCCGCGTGGCGTACCTCGTCGGCCACCCGTCCTCCCGATCTTCTTAGAGAAACGAAGCTTAGATGTTCTAAGAGAGGTTATCCCAGGCCCACACCGACCGGGAGGACCCCCGTGCACACTCCGAGCATCCTGATCTCCGGCGCGGGCATCGCCGGCCCCACCGCCGCCGCCCGCCTCGCGGCCGCGGGCTGGGACGTGACCGTCGTCGAGCGGGCCGACCACCTCCGCGAGGAGGGCCAGAACGTCGACGTCCGGGGCATCGGCCGCGAGGTGCTGCAGCGGATGGGCCTCGAGGACGAGGTCGCCCACCTGCACACCAGCGAGACGGGCCAGGCCTTCGTGGACGCCGACGGCCACACCTTCGCCGAGTTCCCCGCCGGCGCGGGGGACGCCGACGGCGCCCCGACCGCGGAGCTGGAGGTCCTGCGGGGCGCCCTCGCCCGGGTGCTGTACGAACACTCCGCCGACGACGCGGAGTACGTGTTCGGCGACCACGTCGTCGCCCTGCACGACGACGGGTCGGGGGTCGACGTGACGTTCGCCCACGGCCCCGGACGGCGCTTCGACGCGGTGGTGATCGCCGAGGGCGCCCGCTCGCGGACGCGGGATCTGGCGTTCGGTCACGTCGACCTGCACGAGCTCGGCCTCGTCTTCGCCTACCTGACGATCCCGCGCACGGCCGACGACGACCGTCGCTGGCGGGTGCACGCGGCGGGCCGCGGGCGGCTCGTCCACCTCCGCCCGGACGCCGTCGGCACCACCCGCGCCATGCTCAGCCTGTACACCGACCTGCGCGGCCTGGGCGCCCTCGACCGCGCCGACCAGGTCGCCCTGCTGCGCGCGACCTACCGCGACGTCGGCTGGGAGACTACGCGCATCCTCGCCGGACTCGACGACCCGTCCCTGCACGTCGACCAGGTCGCCCAGGTCCGCCTGCCGTCCTGGCACCGGGGCCGCGTCGCGGTCCTCGGCGACGCCGCCTGGTGCGCGGGACCGTTCGGTACCGGGACCACGAGCGCGCTCGCCGGGGCCTGGGTGCTCGCCGGGGAACTCGGGACGACGCCCACCGACGTCCCGGCGGCCCTGGTGCGGTACGAGCGGGTGCTGCGCCCCCTGACCGACCGGGCCCAGGAGTTCGTCATGGGCCCGGCGAGCCACCCGCGCACGGCCGGGCAGCTCCGGCTGTTCCGGGCGGGTCTGCGCGCGATGGCCGGGCCGGTCGCCGCCACCGTCGGGCGCTTCCGGTCGGTCGTGCCCGCGCCGCCGGTGGAGACCATCGAGCTGCCGGACTACTCCGGGCGGAAGCCGGCCACGGAGTCGTCGAAGGTGGCGTAGGCGTCGTAGTCGAGGAACCGGTAGAGCTCGTCGCGGGTCTGCATCCGCCCGACCAGCGCGGCCTGGGTGCCGTCGGCGGCCAGGGCGGCGAGCCCGTCGGCGACGGCGCCCATCGCGAGCCGCAGCAGGGTGACCGGGTAGATCACCGCGTCGATCCCGAGGTCGGTCAGCTGCGCGGCGGTGAGCAGCTCGCTGCGGCCGAACTCGGTCATGTTCGCCAGCAGCGGGACGTCGATCGCGGCCCGGACCCGGGCGAACGCCGCCGCGTCGGCCATCGCCTCGGCGAAGATCATGTCGGCCCCGGCGTCGACGTAGCGGCGGGCCCGCTCGATCGCCGCGTCCGGCCCCTCCACCGCGGCCGCGTCGGTGCGGGCGCACAGCACGAACCCGGGGTCGCGGCGGGCCCGCACCGCCGCCGCGATCGTGCGCTCCATCGCCTCGACCGGCCGGACGTGCTTGCCGGCGAGGTGCCCGCAGCGCTTGGGGTTCTCCTGGTCCTCGAGGTGGCACCCGGCCGCGCCGACGTCCTCGAGGACCTGCACCGTCCGCGCCACCGACAGCGGCTCGCCGAACCCGGTGTCGGCGTCGACGAGCAGCGGCAGGTCCGTCACCCGGGCGACCTGACCGGCCCGCCCGGCGACCTCGGTGAGCGTCGTCAGCCCGACGTCGGGCAGCGCTAGATCGGCCGCGACGACGGCCCCGGAGAGGTAGACGCCCTCGAACCCGGCGTCGGCGATCATCCGCGCGGCGAGCGGGTTCGGTGCACCGGGGAGGCGTTGCAGCGTCCCGGACGCGAGGCCCGCCCGGAACCTCGCCCGCCGCTCGGCGGCGGTCGTCGTCGTGTGCAGCACGCCCCGATCATCGTCCCGGCCCTCGTCGGCTGCGAGGCTGTCCGGGTGAGCGGCTCGACGGACCTCGCGCAGATGCTCGCCACGCTCGACGCGGTCGTGCGGGACGGGGAGTTCGTCGTCGCCACGGTCCCCGGCGGGCACCCGGCCGTCGCCCGCGCCCGGGCGGTCGTCGTCGAGGAGGAGGGCGTCACGCTCGTCCTGCCCCGCACCGACGCCGACGACCTCGGCGTGACCTACGGGTTCGTGGCGGCGTGGCTGACGCTGACGGTCCACTCCGCCCTCGAGGCGGTGGGCCTGACGGCGGCGTTCTCCCGCGCCCTGGCCGACGCCGGGATCAGCTGCAACGTGCTCGCGGGGTTCCACCACGACCACCTGCTGGTCCCGACCGGCGAGCGCGACCGGGCCCTCGCGGCGCTCCGGTCGCTGCGGGGCTGACCGGCCGTCAGGCGACCGCGGGCCGCAGGAGGTCGTCGAGGCCGATGCGGCGGTAGAACTCGGTGCGGACGCGGTCGCCGACGGCGTTGACGACCTCGGCGCCGTCGTCGGCGGGGTCGACGTGGACGCGGAAGGGCCGCTGACCGGCGGGGTCGGCGGTCAGAACACCACCTCTTACACGACGACCACCCTCTGGGGCTCCGCCCACTTCCCGAAGTAGACGATCATGGTCCGGTCGGGCCCGATGGCCTCGGTCCGCATCCCCTCGGGCCGGTCCGAGGACAACGGCACCCCGACGTCGTCCGGCGCGACGGTCAGTGCGGCCCGGAGCTCGAGGTAGGGCCCGAGGAGTTCGGTCGGCATCGACGCGAGGGTGTCGGCCACGGCGCTGTCGTCAACCTCGTACACCCTGGGCTAGAGGCCCGCCTTGGACCGGGTGACCTCGAAGGGCTCGTCCACCGGGCTCTCCTGCCCGGTCGCCAGAGCGGCCGCGGCCCGAACGACACGGTGGTAGGCGCTTCGATCACGCTGCAGGAGCGCGAGCCGTCGGAACTCCTCGAGCACGGTGAACACCGGCGTGAGGTCGAGGTCGCGGCGCATGCGCTCGGACGCGGCATCCAGCGCGCGGCGGAACCGCTCCTGGTCCGGACCGTCCAGCGCCGCGTGGATCGCCTCCGGCGACGCACCGGCCCCGAGCGGCGTCGTCGGTGGCTCCGCGTCGATGCTCCACGAGGCGGTCATGGTCGGAGAATAGCGGCGGGCAGGTCAGGAATGGCCGGAACGAGCGCCGACGGCGTCCTCCAGCGTCGCCGCGAACCCGGCCGGGTCCTCGAGGTAGCCCAGGTGGCCGCCCGGGACCTCCACGGGCTCCAGGCCCAGCTCGCGGCCGAGCACGAGGTTCGGGCGGCTCGCGAGCTGCCCCTCCTCGCGGCTCGTCGCGCCGATCGCGAGGACGAGCCGGTCGGCGAGGGTGCGTAGCGCGGCGACGTCGAGCGGGTGGGCCGGGTACGACCGGTACTCGTGCTCGAACCAGAAGGCGGTGTTCGCGGGCCACCGCTCCTGCATCGCGGCGAACTCCGGCGGCACCGACACCGGCTCGACCTCGGCCGGGTCGGGTCGGCGGACCCCGACCCCGGTGAGCTCGCCGAACTCCCCCATGGCGGCGACGAGGCCGTCACGCCGATACGTCTCCAGCACGGCGTCGAAGCGGACGGCCAGGGCGTCACGGTCCGGGAGCACCCCGAGCAGCGGTGGCTCGTGAGCCACGGCGACCCGCACCAGCTCGGGTCGGCGCACCACCAGCTCGAGGACGACGATCGCGCCCGAACTGCTCCCGAGCAGGACCGCCGGGCCGCCGTGTCGTTCGACGAGCGCGGCCAGGTCGTCGACGTCGGCGGACAGCTTGTCCGGGCCGACCGCGCCGTCGACCGGGCTGCGCACGAACCCGCGTCGGACGTAGGTGAGCACCGTCCACCGGGGCGCGAGCAGTTCCGCGAGCGGCGCGAACACCGTCGGGTCGCCGTTCCCGCCCACCACGCACACCAGCAACGGACCCGCGCCGCGCACCTCGGTGTACAGCCGCGCCCCGGGCACGTCGACGTCCGCCACATTCGTCACCGGGTCACGGTAGGCCCGGCGGTCCGTCCGACGGCAGGTACGACGACGCCGACCCGTCGTCAGCCGGGGGTGGCGGGTCCCCCCGTGTCCGGGGTGCCGGGCACCGCGCTGCCGTCGGGGGCGTCGGTGGACGCACCCGCCGTCGAGCCGCCGACCGGCGGGACGACGAGGCCGTCGCGGTAGTAGACCCAGGTGGTGCCGGGGTGGTGCGCGGTGCAGTCCGCGTCGGGCACGCGGACCGCCGCCGACGAGGTGCACACCTCGCGGGTGTCGGCGTGGGCCTGCAGGTACGCGGAGGTCGCGAACAGCGCGACGATCGCGGCGAGACCCACCCAGACGGTGACGACGAAGCCGCCCAGCGACTCGCGGATGCGCTCCCACACGCCGATCAGTGTGCCGTTCACCGGAAGGCCCGGCGTCCGGGGTCGGGGCCGCGCCGCATGCTGGCGCCCCACCCGAGCGAGACGAGGACCGATGACCGCCGAGTTCACCACCCCCGCCGTCGGGCCGTCGCCCCTGCCCGGCCGGCCCGCGCCGTACGTGCTGGAGGCGGGCGACGGCGAGCGTGCGCACCTGTTCGACCAGCTCTTCACCGTCCTGCTCTCCGGGGACGAGACGCAGGGCCAGTTCGGGGTGTTCACGATGGAGGCGCCGCGCGGTCCGGCCGTCCCGGTGCACTCGCACCCCGACGTGCACGAGATCTTCTACGTGCTCGACGGACGGGTGCGGGTCGTCGTCGAGGACGGCGAGGGCGGTCGCGTCGACCGGGTCCTGACGACGGGCGACTTCGGCTACGTGCCGGCCGGTCACCTCCACTCGTTCCGCGTGGAGTCGCACCGGGCCCGCACCCTCGGGGTGAGCACGGGCGGGTTCGAGCGGTTCTTCGCCGCGGCCGGCGAGCCGACCGGGGCCCGGATGCCGCCGGAGCGCCCGGTCGTGCCGTCGCCCGAGCAGCTGGGCGCGGCCGCCCGGCGGTTCCGCAACGACTTCCACCACGACGTGCGGCTGATCGACTGAGCCGCCGTCGGAACGAGCGAACGGCACCGTCGCAGCATCTTCGTGCGCGACGGTGCCGTTCGTTCCGATCAGTCCTACGCGGCGACCGGAGCCTCCGCGCGGGCGGCGGCCTCGGCGGCCGGGGTGCTGGTCGCGTTCTCGCGGCGCAGCCCCGCCGACTCGTGCGCGGCCTGCTCCTCCGCGGCCTTGCGGTTCGGGAGGGCGAGCCGCCAGATGGTGCGGATCGACTTCCAGAACTGCTTCGGGAACGGCCCGATGTTGTAGGGCAGGTCGTACTTCTCGCAGATGGCCTGCACCCGCTCCGCGATCTCCGGGTACCGGTTCGACGGCAGGTCCGGGAACAGGTGGTGCTCGATCTGGTACCCGAGCGAGCCGGACATGACGTGCATGAGCCGGTTGCCGGTGAAGTTCGCCGAGCCGAGCAGCTGGCGCAGGTACCACTCGCCCTGCGTCTCGTTCTCGAGCTGCTCCTCGGTGAACACCTCGGCGCCGTCGGGGAAGTGTCCGCAGAAGATGATCGCGTAGGACCACACGTTGCGGATGAGGTTCGCGGCCATGTTCGCCGTGAGCGTCGTCAGGAAGAACGGCCCGGTCAGCAGCGGGAACAGGATGTAGTCCTTGCCCATCTGCTTGCGCATCTTGCGCCCGACCTGCTCGAGCTTGGCCTTGAACTCCTCCGGGTCCTCGATGTCCCGGCGCAGCAGGCCCTCGATGTCGAGGTCGTGGATGGCCACTCCGTGCTGGAACAGCAGCATCAGCAGGGTGTTGAACACCGGCTGCCCGATGTTGATCGGGTGCCACTTCTGGTCGGAGGTGACCCGCAGGATCTCGTACCCGACGTCCTTGTCCTTGCCGATGACGTTCGTGTACGTGTGGTGCAGGTAGTTGTGCGAGTGCTTCCACTGCTCGGCGGGGCAGGTGTTGTCCCACTCCCACGTGGCCGAGTGGATCTCGGGGTCGTTCATCCAGTCCCACTGGCCGTGCATGACGTTGTGGCCGATCTCCATGTTCTCGAGAATCTTGGCCACGCCCAGCAGGGCGGCGCCCGCCATCCACAGCGGCGGCACGACGCTGCCGAACAGCGCCGCGCGCCCCGCGATCTCGATGCGGCGCTGGGTCCTGATGATCGAGCGGATGTACTCCTCGTCGGCCGCCCCGCGCGTCGCCTCGACGTCGCGCCGGATCTGGTCGAACTCCTCGCCGAGGGCCTCGACGTCGGCCTCGGTCAGGTGGGCGAATTCCTTGATGTCGGAGATGGCCATCCCTGGCTCCTCTCTTACAGGTCGACGGTGCAGTCACCGGATGCGGCGGTGACGCAGGTCTGGACGGTGCGGGTGGACTGGTCGGTGTCGGCCACGCGGTGCTCGGAGCCGTCGCGCAGGTCGCGGACGGCGCCGGAGCGCAGCGGGGCGACGCAGGTGTGGCAGATGCCCATGCGGCAGCCGAACGGCATCGGCACGCCGGCCTGCTCGCCGGCCTGCAGCACGGTGGTGGCGCCGTCGGTCTCGACGGTGCGCCCGGAGCGGGCGAACGTGATCGTCCCGCCCTCGGCGGACCCGGAGAACGACGCCGCGAAGCGCTCGAGGTGCAGCGCCTCGCCGACGCCCGCGTCGGCGAACGCCTTCTCGGCGTCGTCGAGCATCTCGGCGGGACCGCAGGCCCAGGTCTGGCGCTCCCGCCAGTCGGCCACGACCTCGTCGAGCCCGGCGGGCAGCGTCAGGTGCCCCTCGGTGCGCGTGTGGCGCCGGACGATCCGCCACGTCGGGTGGCGGCGGGCCAGCAGGTCGAGCTCGTCGGCGAACAGGGTCCGCTCGGCGTCGGGGGCCGAGTGCACGAGCACCAGGTCCTCGGCGGCGTCGGTGCGCCGGTCGAGCGAGCGCAGCATCGCCATGACCGGCGTGATGCCGGAGCCCGCCGTCAGGAAGAGGACCTTCCCGGGCAGCGGGTCGGGCAGGACGAACTCGCCGGCCGGCGGGGCCAGGCGCACGATGGTGCCCGGCGCGACGCCCGAGACGAGGTGCTGCGAGGCGAACCCGTCCGGCATGGCGCGGACGGTGATCACGAGGCGCTTGCCGTCCCGCGAGGGCGGCGTGGTGAGCGAGTACGAGCGCCACACGAAGCGCCCGTCGATCTGCACGCCGACGCCGATGTACTGGCCGGCGGCGTGCGGGAAGTCCCAGCCCCAGCCGGGCTCGACGACGATCGTCGCCGCGTCCTCGGCCTCGGGGGTGACGCTGACGATCCGGCCCCGCAGCTCACGGGCGGACCACAGCGGGTTGATCAGGGTCAGGTAGTCGTCGGGGAGCAGCGGCGTGGTGAGGCGGGTCGCCAGGTCACGCAGGCGCCGAACGCGTGGTGAGAGTGCGGCCGTCACGGTGTCTCCTCTGCTGGTGAACTTCTAGGTACCAGGGGTACCGGAGACCGCCGGTAACCGCTACCCAAGGTACCGGATCAACCGCACGATCCGGCTCACAGTCGTCGCTGTGCGCCCGCTCACGCAGGCTGGAGCAGCTCGGTAATTAGTTCCCGACGACGCGCCCCCGCGGCTCCCGCGGAATCGGTTGACTCGCTGGTGACCGACTCCTGAGGAGGACCCGTGACGCTCGTGGATCTGGTGGTGCTCGCCGTCGTCGCCCTCGCCGCCTGGCGCGGCTGGCGTCGTGGCGGGACGTCCCTGGTGCTCTCGTTGGCCGGCGCCGTCGTCGGGGTGATCGTCGGGGCTGCGGTGGCGGGCTGGTGGGACGCCGCGTCCACGCCCCTGCTGATCGCCTGTGTCCTCGTCGCCGGGCTGATCGGGCTGGGCCTCGGGCGCCGGCTCGCCGACACCCTCGCCGCGCGGGCCGGTGGCCGCTACGCCCGTCCGGTGCTGGTCGACCGGGCCGTCGGCGTGGTGGCCCACGGCGGCCTCGCGCTCGTGGTGTGCGTGCTGATCGGGGCCGCGGCGATCGCGGTCGGACCCGCCTGGCTCGGGCGGGCGGCGGAGGGCAGCGGCGTCCTGACGACGGCCGCGTCGCACCTCCCCACGCCCACCCAGGTGGCCGACCAGGTGCCGGGCCTGGACCGGGTCGTGGCGGTGGGAGACGCAGCGCAGCGGAGCTCGACCCCGGCGGTGGGCGAGTGACCCGCACCCGGCTCGTCGCCGGCGGCTCCGTCGCCGCGCTGCTCCTGCTCTGGTGGGCCACCGGTTCCCTGCTCGTCGCCCTGCTGATCTGCGTGCTCGTGGCGCTCGCCGCCGGGCTCGCGGTCGTCGTCGCTGCCTGGGCCCGTCCGCGGCCGGAGCCGCTGGACGCTCCCCCGTCGACCACCGCGACCGTCGACCTCGCCGTCGCCCCGCCGACCGCCGCGCCCGTGCGGCGGGCGCTGCGCACGGTGCTCGCGCGCCCGTGGGTGCACGGCGACGGCCTGCTGCGGGTCACCGCGGAGCGCCTCGACGGCGACGACGCCCTGGTCTGGACCCCGCGCGGCCAGCAGGTCGCGGCCCCGCACCTGTGGGTGGAGTGGAACCCCGTCGACGGCGCCGAGGTGGCCGGGCGCCGCCCGCTGGAGGCGCTCGCCCGGGAGCTCGCCGAGGGCTACGTCGAGCACGGCCGCGAGCGCGGGGTGCGCCGCCTCGCCGAGCGGACCTGGGTGCACCTGCTGGTCTCCGACGACGTGCCGCTCGGTCGCGTCGTCGTCACCGCGGCGTTCTCGGAGCCGCAACAGACCCCCGTCGCCGCCGCGTGTGCGTCGACGGCGGTCCCGCTCGCCCCGGCGCGGGGCGCGGGCGGGGGCCCGGCCGCACTCCGGCCGGGCACCGGGTGGGACGGCCGGGGCAGCGGGCCCGTCCCGCCCGGGGCCGGGGGCGGGAGGCGCGCCCCCGGCCACCCAGGCGAGGCCGGCGACCGGCCGACGTCGGTCGTCCGGAACGGCCCGCGGCCGCTGCCCGGCCGGGCCGGGACCGGGCTGGCGGCGCTCGCCACGCGGGTGACCGGGGCGGTGCCGGCCAGGCTGCGCACGCTCGTCGTCGGGAACCCCGTCCAGGCCGTCCAGGCCGTGCTGGTCGTGGAGGACGCGGCGGGCGCCCGGCTCGGCGACACCGAACTGCACGGCACGGTCGAGCTGGGCCGCGACCCGGCGGCCGGGCTGCCGGTCGAGCACCCGGGCGTCTCCTGGCGGCACCTGCGCCTCGCGCCGGACCGCTCGGGCGGCTGGACCGCGACCGACCTCGGCTCCACCAACGGCACGCGGGTCGACGGGCGGCGGATCGCCGGGCCGACCCCGGTCCCGCCCGGCGCCGAGATCACCCTCGGCAGCGACGGCCCGCGGCTGCGCCTGCTCGCGGCCGCGGACGCCGACCCGGCGACGACCACGCGGGTCGCGGCCCGGGGATACTGACCGGGTGCGGAGCCAGTCCGGGGTCGGACGCCTGCCCCTCGGGGGTCTGGCGCTGCTCGACGTGCGCACCGAGCGCCGGCTGTCGGTCCCCTGGGGCGAGACGGCGACGATCGGGCGCAACGGTGCGAGCGACCGGCACGTCCAGGTCGACGACGACCAGGTGTCCCGGGTCGCCGCCGAGATCGAGATCCGCGACGACGCCTACCTCGTCATCAACCGGCAGCGTCACGGCGGACAGCTGACGCTCGTGGTCCCGGGGGTCGCCGGGCAGGACCGGATCCGGGCCGGCAACGGCCTGCTCGTCCGCGACTCGCGCGCCTCGCTCGGGCTGTGGCTCGCCGACGGGCGCGAGGTGACGCTGGCCCTGCTCGCGTTCGCCCCGACGGCCGCGGCGGCCGATCGCGACGACCTCGCCGGCGGCCGGACCGTGAACGCCGCGCTGCCCACCGACGAGACCTGGTGGTCGGTGCTGGTGGCCGCCTGCGGGCCGACCCTCATCGCCGCCGCCCTGAGCCCGGACGGGGTCGCGAGGGACGTCCACGGCGACGCCGACCAGATCGCGCAGTGGCACCGCACGGCGGGGCGGCCGGCGCCCAGCCCGAAGACGCAGAGCGAGGCGTTCCGGCACGCCCAGCGCTGGCTGCGCGGCGTGCGGCTCAACGACAAGACGCGGGGCTGGCGGGTGGCCGTCGTCGACCAGGTGATCGGGCTGCGTCTGGTGACCCTCGACGACGTCCGGCGGCTCTTCCCGGCCGAGGTCCCGGCCCCGCTGCTCCCCCGTCCGTCCTGACGGTTCGCGGCGCGTCCGGACGGGTCCTCTCGCCTACCGGTGGGGTCACGTCGTAGCGTGCACGATGAAGTCGCGTCACGCGACGTGAAGGGGGGAAGCGTCGCCGTCCACGCCGGACGGGTGACGCGAGGTACGCGTCGGACGGAGGACGCGGTCGGTCTTCAGACCCGAGGACGACTCCTCGTGACCGCCCGCGCCCGTCATCCGGCGCCCGGGGGAACGAGGAACGGGATGAGCGGAGACGACGACGGGACCACGGCCGCGGGCGCGGCACCGACCCGCGACCAGGGCCGACCGGCGACGCCGGAACGGCTGCGCGGTTCGCCCGGGTTCCTGGCGCGGCGGATCTACCAGGCCTACTCGGCCGCCTGGCTGCGGCACGTGGACACCACCCTGACGGGCCCCCAGTTCGCGGTGCTGACGGCCGTGCGCGAGTACCCGGAGGTCGACCAGGGGTCGCTGGCCGCCTGCGTGGCCCTCGACCGCTCGACCATGGCCGACGTCTGCCGCCGGCTCGAGGACCGGTCGCTGATCCGGCGCGACACCGCGCCCTCGGACGGCCGCCGCAAGCTGCTCACGCTGACCGAGCAGGGCGCGGCGCTCTTCGACGACGTCACCGCGAAGGTGGCCCGCCTGCACGCCGAGCTCATGGACGTCCCCGACGGCATGTCGGACGACGAGGGCGCCCTCTCGGCGCTCCTCGCCGACCTGGACCGGCTCGCCGAGCGGTGGGAGAAGGTCGCGGAGGGCTGACCGGTCTCAGGAGAACGTCCGGCCGCGGAGCTCGCGGCGGGAGGTGATCCCGAGCTTGGCGAACACGTTGCCGAGGTGGAAGTCGACGGCCTTCTGGCTGACCCACAGGACCTCGGCCACCTCCCGACGGGTCATCCCGTCCGCGATGAGGCGCGCGACCTCCCGCTCCCGGGGGGTCAGCAACGGGGCGGACGTCGCCCCGGGCGGTCCGTCACCCGCGCGCCCCGCGCCGTCCAGCCGCGCGAGGCGGGCGTCGGCCGCCAGCTCGGTGAAGGTCGTTCGCGCGGCCGCGCGGAGCCGGGGGGCATCGGCGACGTCGGGGAGGTGCGCGAGCGCCGCCTGCAGGTCGGCGAGCTCGACGGGACACGTCCCCGCGACGCGGGCCCGGCGACGCTCCGCGATCGCGAGACCGGTCCGGTAGGCGGCCTCCGCCGCGTCGCGGTGACCGTCCTCCTGCTCGATCAGGCCGCGCAGGCGGTGGAGGGTCAGGGTCGCCCCGAGCGGCGCCTGCTCCCCGTCGGCGACCGCGAGCAGCGCCCGGGCGGCGGCGGTGTCGCCCGTCGCGACGAGGGCCTCGGCCCGCAGGAACCGCCACGGGACCCAGGGCCCGGTGGCCAGCCCGACGGGTCGCGTCGACGTTGCGAGTTCGGCGGTCGCGGCCAGGACGCCGACGTGGTCGCGCTGTTCCCGGGCGGCCACGGCCTCGGCCAGGGCGATCGTCGCGGTCGCCTGCGGGTTGTCGTGGTTCACCAGGCTCCGGCGGGCGAGGTCGAGTCGGGCCCGCGCCTCCTCGATGTGCCCGCGGGCGGCCGGCACCATGGCCGCCACGGCCTGGGCGCCCGCCCGCGCCCAGGGTCTGCTCCCGTCCGCGAACCACTCGAGCGCGATCTCGGCCTCCGCGGCGGAGAGGTCCCACTGCCCGGTGTGGAAGAGCGCCTCGGCCAGGTAGAGGTGGGCGCGGTGCACGCTGACCGAGGAACACCCCCGCCGGTAGCGACGCACCGCCTCCTCCAGTCGCTCGCGCGCGGCCGCGGGATCGCCCTGGGCCAGGAGGAACGTGCCCGCGGTGACCGCGAGGTCGGCCGTGAGCGCCCCGCGGAGCCGGCCGTCGAGCACGGCGAGCCCGGCGGCCGGTCCGTCGGTGAGGCCGCGGGCGATGGCCTGGAGGAACAGGGCCTGCTCGGCCCGCACGGGGTCGCGGGTCCGGTCCCGCACGACACCCGCGACGTCGTCGGCGTCCGCACCGCGGCCACGGAAGACGTGTTCCAGGGCCAGGCGGACCCCGGCGAGGCACGCGACCTCCCGGTCCGCGTCGTCCGCGTGCATCGCCGCCTGCAGGCGCACGACCGCCTCGGGCCGGTGCTCGTGCGAGAGCAGCAACCCGAGTGCGACGTCCCGCTCGGGGCCGGGCGAGGCCGCCCACACCACCGGCGCGAGCAGCGCGAGCTGCTCGGTGTCGTTCGCGTCCACCCACCGCAGCGCGGCCGCCAGGCGCCGCCGTTCCGCGTCGGCCGGCCGGTCGCTGAGGTCGGCGGCCGCCAGGAGCCGGGTGGCGGCCTCCTGGTGGTCGGCGGCCTCGGCCCGGGCCGAGGACTCGAGCGCCGCCGCCAGCGCCGGGTCCGGGCCGTCCGCGCCCGCGACGCGGTGGGCGAGCGCGGTCCGGCCGCTGCACGCCACGGTGGCCGCGCGCCGGTGCAGACGCCGGCGCTCCGCCGGATCGAGGGCCGCGGCGACGATCTCGGGGGCCGGGAGCAGGGGGCCCCGCCGACCGGCGGCCCCGCCCGCCGGGGCCTCCGCACCGATCAGACCCGCCGCGACGAGCTCCGCCCGGGCGTCGGCGAACTCGGCGGACGTCGACCCGGCGACGGTCCGCACCACCTCGTCGTCCGCCGGCTCGTCGTCCCCCTCGAGGACGGAGAGGGCGCCGAGCAGGCGTCGGGTGGCGGGCGACGACCGCCGGAGCCGCGTCTCCAGGCGCCGGGTCTCCGAGCGGTCGAGGTCCCCCAGCCACAGGGTGTCGTCGTCGGGTCCGCCGGCGAACGTCGCCTGCCACCGCGGACCGAGCCTCCCGGCGGACGTGGTGCACAGCAGCATCACCGGGGCGTCGCGGAGACGACCGAGGACCTGGACCAGCAGGACCACCGACAACTCGTCGACCAGGTGCAGCTCGCGGACGACGACGAGGAGCGGACGCCGACCCCGCCGCTCGACCAGGGCCTCGAGCACCCGCGCCCGCAGACTCGCGGCGGTGCCCTCGACCGGCGCGGGGAGGTCCAGCGCGCGCAGCAGCCGGTCGACGAAGGCGCCGGGGAGCCCCCCGACCCGGGCGGTGAGCGCGACGACGTCGCCGCCGTGGACCGCGTCCGCGACGAAGGCGTCGACGACCGACGGCCCGCTCACGCCGCCCCGGAGCAGGACGCGGACGGCGTCTCCCGCACGGGCACGTCCCCACCAGGACGCCAGGCGCCGGAGCAGTGGCGCGGCACTCGGGAGGTCGGTGTCCGCGACCGTTCCCGGGGGGCCCTGCGGCTGTCCCTGCGCCACCGCCACCATCCTGCCCACCGTCGGTCCGGACGCAGGCCCCCGCGCCCCCGACGAGCCCGATGTGATCGACAGGCTACCGGCCTGGGCCGTCCGTTGTACGGTCGTGCGCCCGTCGGTCGTGCCGGTCGGACCAGCCGGGCGTCCCAGCGCCCCGACGGGTCAGAGCGGCCTGATGTCCGGGTCGGCGTACTCCCGCATCAGGTCGAGGAGCATCTCCTGGCGCCGGTCCTCGAGCCGCGGGGTCGCGTGCGGGGCGTCGGTCGCCTCGGCCCCGCGCGCCGCGGGCAGGTCGGCGCCCTCGTCGTCGGACACGTGCGCCATCGCCCACCGACCGAAGGCGCGGGCCGAGACCACCCCCTCGTCCAGCGTCTCCACCTGCTGGTGCCGCTGGTCGGCGGCGATGGTGGCGTACAGCTCCCGCACCCGCGCCTCGTCACCCTCCAGGACCTGGACGAAGGTGTCCTGCCACACGAGCAGCGCCCCGCTGAGCCCGAGGTCGTGGTTCTTGCGGCGCGACACCTCGAAGATCTCCTCGAGCTCCGCCGGCCGGTTCGCGCTGCCCATCGTGGTGTGGCTGCGGTAGACGAGGCGGAACACCTGCTGCCCGAGGTCCGCGGTCGTGTCGGTCACGTCGTCGCACTCCTTCATCGCGCGGGGTGCCCGGTCGACCGGGTGCCCGCGCGCCGCCGTCGGGAGGACCGGGAGTGCCCGGGCCCGTGGACGACCACACGCCGGGGCGTCACCGGGGCGCGGCGAGGTCAGGAGGCCGCGGGCGCTCCACCGGGCCGCTCAACCCCCGCGAGCTCCGCGGCCTCGGCCGCCGCGACCTCCTGGCGGTGCGCCCGCATCAGCAGGAGCCCGATGCCGCTGACCCCGGTGACCATCAGCAGGACGATCGACACGAAGTAGGGCAGCAACCCGTCGCTGACCAGGGCGAACGTCAGCACGTACACCGACGCGAGGGCGGCCAGCGGGAAGGTGAGCCGGAACAGGAAGCGGTTCCGGTCGGTGTCCGGCGGGGGCCACGTGATCAGGCGGTTCAGCCGGGCGAGGAGCTCCGCGAGCATGGCGCGACGGTACAGGGACCCCTCAGGGGCGCTCCGCGCACACCATCCGCGCCCGGGTGACGCGCCCGCGCTTGATCGCGGTCAGGGTCACGACGACGAGCTCGACCGGCTTCCCGGTCGGCTCGCCCGGGAGCAGCCAGCCCAGTTCGCGCTCGTGGGTGAAGGCGAAGGTCTCCTCGTCGACCACGCGGAAGCGGTCGCCCGTGCGGGAGGTGCGACGGACGGTCAGGTCGCCCGGGAGCACGACGTGCTCGGCGACGAACCGCTCCACCTCGGCCGCGCCCGTCGCACCCACGCCGCCGGGCAGGACGTCGAACGTCGCGTCCTCGTCGAGCAGGTGCGCGACCGGCCCGCCGGCCCGGATCGCCGTGTGTAGGGCGTCGTGCACCCGCTCCACGGCGATCATCAGGTCCTGCACCGCCTTGGTCACGCTCCCACGGTGCGCGACCGACGGGGCCACGGCAACATGACCCGGCAGGTCATCGCCCCTGCGGGCGCACCGGACCACGCTCGTCGTCATGAACGCGTACGCGGTGGGCCTGCTCCACGACATCGACCAGAACGACGAGATCCTCGACTACCTGCGTCGCATCCAGGCGACGCTCGACCCGTACGGCGGGCGGTTCCTCGTCCACGGCGCCACGCCGGAGGTGCTCGAGGGCCCCTTCGACGGGGTGATGGTGCTGATCGGCTTCCCCGACCTCCCGTCGGCGCGGGCCTGGTACCGCTCCCCCGCCTACCGGGAGCTCCTCCCGCTGCGCACGCGCAACACCCGCAGCGTCACGTTCCTGCTCGAGGGCTGCGGCCCGGACCACGACAGCGCCGCGATGGCCGACCTGATCGCCGCCGCGCGGTGACGGCGACCCCCGGGGCCGAGGGGCGGCCCCGGGGTCGTCGTCGTCCCGACCCGGTCACCAGGTGACGGGCAGGGCCTTCACGCCACCGGTGAGGTGCTGGGTGCGCACGTCGATGTCCTCGAGGTCGACGGCCAGGCGCAGGTCGGGCAGCCGCGTCGCGAGCGTGCGGAAGACGGTACGCAGCTCGGTGCGGGCGAGGCTCGCGCCGATGCAGAAGTGTCCGCCGTGGCCGAACCCGACGTGGGCGCGCTCCTCGCGCTCCGGCTCGAACGCCTCGGCGTCGGCGAACGCCTCCGGGTCCCGGTTCGCGGCGTTGACCGACAGGATGACGGCGTCGCCCTCGTGGATGGTCACGCCGGCGACGTCGACGTCGGTGTGCGCGTAGCGCAGCAGGCCGAGGTCGCCGGGGGCACCGAGCCGCATGATCTCCTCGACGACCCGGTCCGTCCGACCCTCCGGGTCCTCGACCAGGTACTGCCACCGATCGGGCTGCGTGAGCAGCATGAGCACGCCGAGCCCGATGCGGTTGACGGTGGTCTCGTGGCCGGCGAAGAGCAGCCCGACCGAGAGCCGGATCATCTCGGCGTAGTCGTAGTTCTCGTCCTCCTCCTGGGCGTGCACCAGGTCGGAGATGACGTCCTCCTGCGGCGCGGCCCGCTTCTGCTCGGCCAGACCCGCCATGTAGCGGCCGAACTCCGCGCGTGCCGCCTGCGCGTCGTCCCCGTTGCCGTAGCTCGCCATGCGGTCGGAGAGGTCGCGGAAGTAGCCGGAGTCGTCGTGCGGGACCCCGAGCAGGCGGCAGATCACCGCGACCGGCAGCGGCACCGCGAGCGTCTCGTGCAGGTCGGCCACGCCGTCCGCGTCCTTCGCGGCGACCAGCGTGTCGAGGTAGCCGTCGACGAGGCCCTGCACGTCCTCGCCCATCTGCCGCATGCGCTTGGCGGAGAACGCCGGCGTGAGGAGGCGGCGCATCCGCGTGTGGTCGGCCTCCTCGGTCTCGTAGTTGCCCGAGGGACCCTCCTGCACGGCGCCGTCGGTGATGCGGGAGGCCTGTTCGGGGTGCGGGTGCGAGCGGCCCAGGCGCTTGTCGCCGAGCAGGTCGCGGACCTCCTCGAAGCGGGTGACCAGCCAGGCGGGGTCGCCCGCGGGGGTCGTCACGGCCGCGACCGGCGCCTCGCGACGCAGGACGTCGTAGAGCGGGGCGATCTCGAGGATGTTCGGACGCTCGAACGGCAGGTGGAGATCCGCGGTCCGGTCGGTGGTGGCAGTCATGATGCTCCTCAACGTGACGGCGACATCACCGACGGTACGTCTTTGTGGCAGTCAGTGCCATTAAAAGGTGGGTAAGGTGTGCGGATGACCACAGCTCCCGACGACGGGTCGGGCCACCGTCGTGGGCGACCGCCGGTCACCGAGGAACAGCGCCGACGGCAGCGGTTGGCGATCTCGCGGCACGCCGTGGCCCTGTTCCGCGAGCACGGGGTCGCCGAGACGACCGGGGAGCAGATCGCCCGCGCGGCGGGAGTCTCGGAGCGCACGCTGTGGCGGCTCTTCCGATCCAAGGAGGCGTGCGTCGAGCCGCTGCTGTCGCTGTCGCTGGACGCGTTCGTCGAGGTCCTGCGTTCGTGGCAGCCCGCGGACGAGCTCGGCGACCACCTGCGGTCGGCCTACACCGTGTCGCCCGAGGACCTCGAGGCCGTGCTCGCGGTGGTGCGGATGTCCCGCGACGAGCCGGGCGTGCGCGCCGTGTGGCTGGTCCTGCACGAGCGGGCCGAACCGGTGTTCGCCGCGGTACTCGGCCGGCGTCTCGGCCTGCCCGAGCACGACCTGACGGTCCTCGTCCGCGCGGCGGCAGTGAATGCGGCGCTGCGCGTGCTCACCGATGCGCTCGCGTGGTCGGACGACACCGACCCGTCGTCGGGCATCGACGAGCACCGCGACCGACTGGCCGAGGAGCTCCGCGCGCTGACGGAGCTCCCGGCCCGGCGGCCCTGAGTCAGACCCTCGCCAGGCCCAGCTTCGCGATCGCGTTGTTCGCCATCTCCCGTTCGCCGATCGCGTTCGGGTGCACCGGCGCGGCGTTGACCGGGATGACCGGCTCGACCCAACGGGTCCCGGGCAGCTGGCAGGCGTCGTGGCCGGTGGAGATGGCCGTGACGTCGAGGTAGGTGGCGCCCGTCCGCGCGGCGGCGCGCTTGACCGCGTCGTTCAGCGTGGCCTGCAGGTCGTTGAGGTAGGCCACGTCGCCCGACGCGACCGGCATGATCGGGAAGCAGCCCGTCGGCGAGAGGATCTGCAGGTAGCCCGAGATCGCGACGCGCGCCTTCGGCGCCTTCTTCCGCACGTCCTGCAGTGCCTTGACGAGGTTCGGGTAGGTCGTCTTGCGCACCTGGTCGACGAACGTGGTGCCGAACTTCTGCTCACACGGGTTGCCGCGGCCGAGCGACTGCAGGCCGAGCTGCGCGCACTGACCGAAGGCCGTGGTGAACACGTCCCCGTCGTTGCCGCCGATCGTCATCGTGACCAGCTGGGTGTCCGCCTCCAGCGCGTCGAGCTGCGGAGCGACGCCGGCCGACTGCGAGGCGCGGAAGTCCTTGGTCTTCGCGCCGCTGCAGGAGACGTCGGTGAGCTGCGCGCCCGTGTCGGACGCGATGTCGTGCGCCCAGTTCAGCTGCGACTGGCTGCACGCGGGCGCCGCCGCCGGGTCGGCCGGCTGGATGCCCGCGCCCGAGCTGTAGCTGTCCCCGAGGTTCACGTAGCGCAACGGCTGCGCCTGGTTCGCCCATGCGGCCGTCCCCACGAGGAGCAGCCCGATCACCGCCACCGCGGCGACCACGGCCCGACGTGCACCCATGCGATGTCCTCCCCGCCTCACCCGACGAGGTGACCGTAGAGGGACCCCCCGACAGTCGGAAGCACGGGTCGGTCGCGCCCCGCCGATCAGGCGACGGGGACCTCGTCGAGCCAGGACACGACGGTGCGCACGGTCAGCCCGGTCGACCTCGACAGGGCCTCACGCAGCAGCCGCGCCTTGCGTTGATCGGGGAGCTCGGTCAGCGAGCGTGCGAGCTCGAGGACGCGGACCCGACCCACGTCGTCGAGCCCCAGCTCGTCGATGTTCACCAGCGCCGACCATGCCGCCAGGCGAGCCCGCTCGCCCCACACCGTCCGCTCGTGCACGAGAGAGATACTAGAGCGTTCAACCGTTGGTGCAAGAGTCAGTGGCGCACAACCACTCCCGACGTCGTGGCAGCGAAGCGTCGTTGCCGGCGTCCAGTGGCAGGAACGCCACATCGTCACGTCCGGGCCGTGGCCGGCTACCGCAGGCGCCACTGCGCGCGGAGTCGACGGCCGGGCGTCGGGGCGGGCTCCCGGATCTCCTGCTGGACCTCGATGTCGACACGGGCCCGGGCTGCCGCGGGGTGCCACATCTCCTCGAACGGACCCATCGTCGTCCCGGTCGCCACGCCGCGGCGGCGAAGGCGTGCGGCGATCCACGGGAGACCGACGACGACCGCCAGAGCCACGAGCACGGTCCCGCCGATCGCGATCGCATCCGCCACGGCGGTCGGCGGTAGTGCGCGTCGTCGTTCTTCAGTGGCACGGAGGGCCCCAGCGGGCGCCCGGCGCCACTGACATTCCCGAGCCGGCACCGGCACGTCGTCGGGAACACCCCGGGAACGACGAAGGCCCGGCTCCCTGGACGGGAACCGGGCCTGCCTGCGTGGGCGATACTGGGATCGAACCAGTGACCTCTTCGGTGTGAACGGGCCTGCGGTCGATTCCGGGCTCTCCCCCGCTGCCGTTGCATGGGTGCTGACCTGCTGTTTCGTACTCCCACGTCCAGCGCCTGACGGCCTGCTGCTGGGCCTCGTGCTGCCTCAATGCTGCATTGATCTTGCACCGGCTACGGGTTGGACCGGCAAGCGGGCAGGGCGGGGATCACGAACTCCGGCGTACGCGCACCGTGTTCGAGTCGAGGTCGACGGCGGCGTCGCGACGGTGCGGGGGCTCGACCAGTTCGGTCGCCACCTCCTCGCGCCGTTCTGCCTTCTGCTGAATTCCCGGCATGTAACCCGGCACGTAGCCGATGGCCGGGCCGCTGGGAACCTCGCGAGGCTCGACATCGGCATCGCGGTGACGCCGCTGGTAGGTGATCCTCACCGCCCCGACGAGCACGAGCGCGATCATGACCACGGCCAGGACGATTGCGAGCATGGCGGCGCTCCTCCCTGCGGTGCCGCTGGGGCACCGGCGAACCAAGATCCTACGGGCAATCCGTCCGAACAGCTCGTATCGCCGAGGACCGGTCGATGCCTGAGGGCGTTGGCCAGCCGTGTCCCCGGCAGCTCAGAGCACCGCGCGGCAGGCGCTGACGTCCTTGCGCAGTACCTGACCGCTGCTGCCCGCCGAGGGCTGCGAGCTGCGGAGATGGTGCTGCTGCGGCGCCTGGCCCGCTTCGGTGCTTCGTGCGTTCCGTGCAGGACGCCTTACGTCCGCTCGCTGTCAGCTACGACCGATCACAGTGCTGCTGTCCGCCCCCGGTGGCTGCCCTCAGTGCCTCAGGCGGGCGCAAGCGGCAGCGAGTTCGCCGTCGGTGAGCCCGCCCCGAAGCAGGAGTTCGGGGACATCGACCTCGTCGAGGAACTCCTGCATCGCGCTTCGAGCCGTGCGCCCACGGGCTCGAAGGGCCATCTCCACGAGGGGCTGCTGACTAGGGCGCCCAAGCGCCGCGTCGAGAGCCGATTGAACGACGGCGCTCTGCTCGTAATCCTCGATCACCGCGTCAACGGTCACGTCGGCGAGCACGAGCAGCAACGCCGCGACCAAGCCAGTGCGGTCACGTCCCGCTCCGCAGTGAAACAGGACGGCGCCCGGTTCTGCCTGGGTGATGGCGCGGACGGCGTCGGCGGCCCGCTCGGGGTGGCGACCGAGCAGCAGCGAGTAGTAGAGCGGCGTGCCGTCACGTCCCTCCGCGGCGATCTGATCCCAGAGCGGTACGTCTTCGACGGCGTCGAGTGGCACCCGGACGTGGCTGATCTGTTGCGGGGCGACCTCCTGGCGAGCCCCTACTGCTGCAACCTCGTCATCGTTGAGGAGGCTGACGATGGTCCGGACGCCCGCTGCGTACGCGGCCTCCCAACCTGCGCGGGTCGCGAGGCTCAGGGCCGCGGAGCGATAGACCCTCGCGCGCTTAGTGCGCTGGCCGTCGACGGTCGGGAGTCCGCCCAGGTCTCGGACGTTGTAGAACCCCTCCCAGGCGATCGCTCGGTCTGCGGACACGCGCTCGCTCCCATCGCCTGCAACTGCTGGCCGGCCCTAAGCGTTCACCATCCCCCCGCAGCAAGGTCAAGTTCCACTGCACGCGGTCGCGTTAAGGGAGCCCGTGGGTCTACACCCGCGACGTTCGGCTTCGGGGTCTCTCCCTCGGCGGCGCGGGCTCTGCCCTGCCGGGCCGGTCGTGCGGGTGCAAGCGCCCCCGTCCTCGCGGACCGCCGGCTTTGCTGCTCGGTGGCGCTTGCGGCTGTGCGGGCGGTCTGGCAGCCCTGGGGCGCGTCGTCGTGGGTGAGACCCCGCCCCGACCACCTCCTCCCCCTGGTGCCGGGCCTGCTCGAGCTCGACCCCGTCTAAATACCAACGAGACCAGTCACTATGACTCGAACCCCGGTCTCCTCCTCAACTTCTCGGATCGCCGCACCTATCAATGACTCGCCGAGCTCCATCGCGCCACCGAGCACACCACCGCCGCCCGGGACCGCTCGGTGATGCGCACCCACGTGCTGCCGCAGTGGGAGTCCTGGCCGCTCGCCAAGATCGACCACCTGACGGTGCAGGGCTGGGTCAGCGACCTCGGCCGCCGACGCTCCCGGGCCACCGTCGCCGAGGCCCACCGGCTGACCTCGGCGGTGCTGCGCTCGGCGGTCCGCAACCGGCTGATCGCCTTCAACCCGGCCCTCGACGTCCGGGTCCCGAAGCGCCGCAAGACCGACACCGACGAGCAGATCATCAGCCGTCCGACCCTGCGCCACGTCCTGCTCCCCCAGGTCCCCGAGCGGCACCGCGCGCTCATCGCTACGGCCGCCGGCTGCGGGCTGCGCTGGGGTGAGGTCGCCGGGCTCATGGACGACGCCCTCGACCTGGGGGCGGGCGTGCTGCGGGTGGTCCGCACCGTCGTGGAGGTCGCCGGGCATCGGTCGTTCAAGCCGTTCCCGAAGTCGGTCGCCGGCCGACGGGACGTCCCGATCCCGGGCTGGGCGCGGACTCTCATCACCGAGCACGTCGAGCGGTGGCCCTCGCCGTCCACCTCGCCGGTCTTCGCCAACGAGATTCAGGGGCCGATCGGCCGGACCGCGTTCCGCGCGCGGGTCTGGCGCCCCTCGTTGGTGCGGGCCGGGTTCATCGGCGAGGTGAAGAAGCTCGGCGAGAAGAAGTTCGAGGCCCGCTGGCGCGACAAGGACGGCGACGAGCAGTCGTTGGGGACGAAGACCGAGTACCAGGCCGTGATGGAGATCGCCCGGCGCCACCACGGCGGGCTGCGCTTCCACGACCTGCGCCACTCCTACGCGACGTGGCTGGTCGACGACGGCGTCCCGCCGAACATGGTCCAACGTGTCATGGGTCACGAGCGGGCCTCGACCACGCTCGACCTCTACACCCGCCGGACCGCCGATCCGAGCCGCATCCTCGCCGCGCTCGGCGACGACGAGGATGGTCCGGAATGACAAAGGCCCTGGCCGGTGACTCTTGCGAGTCCCTGACCAGGGCCTTCCTGCGTGGGCGATACTGGGATCGAACCAGTGACCTCTTCGGTGTGAACGAAGCGCTCTCCCCCTGAGCTAATCGCCCGCAGCAGGGACAAGCCTAACTCACGCCATGATCGGGCTGTGCAGCCAGGTCCAGTGCCCGAGGCCGACCAGCTTCGCGACGATCCACAACGCGTCCAGCAACCACAGGGTCGCGAGCACGACGACACCCGTGGCCAGCGCCAGCAGCAGCTGCACCGCCGTGTTCTGCCGCTTCACCCACGCGACCCACCGGTCGTAGTAGCGCCGCGCGAACCGCAGCACGCGACCCGCCCACTCGAACTCGGTCGAGAGGATGCCGAGGCCGGTGAAGACGATCAGCCAGCCGGGCCCGGGATACGGGATCGCGATGACCCCGACGATCAGCACGACGGTGCCGATGAATCCGATGCCGAGGCGCCACGCGAGGTTCCAGTGCGGGCGGGCGCGCACCTTCATCCGGAAGGCGCGCAGCCGGACGCGCAGGCCGTGCAGGCGTCGTCGTGACGGCGGGTCGGTCCGCTCGGCCTGCTCGGTCGTGGTCGGTCGCTCGGAGGTGGTGCCCTGGTCCTGGGTCATCGCCTTCCCTGGCCTCGTCGTCGGTGCAGGCCCGGTCGCCGGGTCAGCCCGCCAGCTGACCGCTCGCGACGACCTGCGTCGGCGCGGCCGGCACCGTCCGTCCGGGTTCGTACGACACGGCGTACCCGGCGAAACGGTTGCCCGCCGCCGTCGAGGGTACGGAATCCGTCACCGGGCCCGAACCGGACATGTCGAACGTCCCCAGTCCGACCGGTCGGCCGTCGGCCAGACCCCAGAGCACGTAGGTGTGCGCGGCGTCGTTCGGCGGCAGCCCCGTCGCGAGGAACTCGGGCCCCGCGCCGCGGTCCACGACGAGCCCGACGAAGGCGCCCTCCGACGACGCCAGCACCACGTGCGGCGTCCCGGGCCGCGACGCCGCGTCGACGAGTTCGACGACCTGCCGGCTGCGGTCCGCCTGCGCCGCGGCCGCGTCTCGCTCCTGCGCGAGGTCCCGGTTCGCGGCCACCAGCCCGCCGATCACGACGACGAGCGCTGCCGCGGCCGCCACCGCGACCCCGGCGGTCGCCCGCCGCACCCAGCGCTGGCGCAGCGACACGACGTTCGACGATGTGGCGTCGCTGTCACTGGATGCAAGCAACGACGCTTTGCTGTTACCCGGCGAAGCCCCACCCGACGAAGCCTCACCCGGCGAAGCCTCGGCCTCGGCCTCGGCCAGGATGCGCGCGCGCAACGACGGCGGCGGCTCGACCGGCTCGACGGCCGCACCCAGCAGGGCACCGACCTCCTCGGTCCCGGCCACGATCTCGAGGCACCCGGCGCACTCGTCGAGGTGCGCCGCGAACTCCGCGTCCTCCTCGGGCTCCAGCATGTGCAGGACCCAGGCCACGGCGAGCTCGGGGTGGCCGTCGGGCTGCGGCTGCAGTGCTGCCCTCATGCCGTCCCCTCCCCTCGCTCGACCCGACCGTCCAGCAGTCCCCGCAACGTGCGCACCGCGGTGAACATGCGCGATTTCACCGTGCCCAACGGGACCCCCGCGATGCTCGCGACCTCCCGCTGGGTGAAACCACCGAAGTAGGCGAGGGTGAGCGCCTCCCGCTGTTCGGTGGGCAGCTGCCCCAGGGCCTCGCGGACGTGCCCGGCCACGACCCGGTCCAGCGCCGCCTCGTCGGCACCCGGACCGGAGGGGAGACGGTCCTGCGCGGACCACTCGTCGCCGTCCTCGCCCGGCGGCACCGTGTACTTGCGCCGGGTCGCCTCGCGGCGGACCGCGTCGACCGCACGGTGGTGGACCATCGTCATGAGCCAGGTCGCGACGCTGCCGCGCGAGGCGTCGAACCGCTCCGGGTGCCGCCAGACGTGGAGGAAGACCTCCTGCACCACGTCCTCGGCGATCGTCTCGTCGACGCAGATCCGGCGCGCGAGCGCGTAGGCCCGGCGGGAGAAGCGGTCGTAGAAGGCCTCGAGGGCCCGGGGCGTCCGCTCGGTCACGGCTCGCAGCAGTGTGGCGTCCGCCACGGCGTCGTCCGAGAGGCCGTCACGCTCCGCAGTCGGCTCGGATCGCCTCTGCGACGCCTCTGCCACGGGTCCACCTCCTCCTGTGCCCTCGTGTCCGGGTCCGACGAGGCACAGGTTAGTGCGGTCGGGTAGTGGCGGGCGCTCCGGCAGGGAGGGGCCGTCGTTACGGAGGCGGACCAGGTAAGGGCTCGACCGGGTACTCCTAAGATGGCCTCGGTGCGTGAGCCGGGTGAACCGGCGTCACAGGCTCGGCCGCCGGTCGTTCCCCTCTTCGACAGCAGCGTGCGCGAAAGGCAGCCATCGAATGCACAACGACCACGTGACGATCAGGTCCACGGCCGTGTTCGACCTGATCGGTCCGCCGAACCCGCCCGTGCCGGTCCAGGTCGAGCTCCGCTACGACACCCGCGACCCGTACGCCGTGCAGGCGGCCTTCCGGACCGGCCGGGCCGGCTGGGTGGAGTGGGTGTTCTCCCGGGACCTCCTCACCGAGGGCCTCATCGACGCCGCCGGCGACGGCGACGTCCGCATCCGCCCCTCCGAGGGCGAGTCGGTGGAGATCGAGCTCTCCTCCCCCTCCGGCCACGCGACGTTCCGCGCTCTCGCCCGGGAGGTCTCGGAGTTCCTCCAGCGGACCCACGAGGTGATCGAGCCGGGCGCCGAGGACGACTGGCTGGACCTCGAGCACGCGCTCGGCCTGCTGCTCTCCACCGACCCGAGCTGATCACCACCCCCCTGATCGGGGGGCGCGCACGATGCAGTAGAGTTCTCGTCGTCGGCAGGGAGAACGTTGAAAGAACTTCCCACCGATGACATGCGGACGTAGCGCAGTTGGTAGCGCATCACCTTGCCAAGGTGAGGGTCGCGGGTTCGAGTCCCGTCGTCCGCTCGGGGAGGCAGGCCTCCGAGGATCCCGGCGGAGTGGCCGAGTGGTTTAGGCAAGGGCCTGCAAAGCCCTGTACGCGGGTTCGATTCCCGCCTCCGCCTCGGGCGATTAGCTCAGTGGGAGAGCACTACCTTGACACGGTAGGGGTCACTGGTTCAATCCCAGTATCGCCCACAACAGGCCCTGGTCACACTTGTGACCAGGGCCTTTGTCGTTCCCGGGAGAACCTTCCCGACGACGCTCGGTGCGGCTCGGGCCCGCCCCCGCGACGAACGGCGCGACGACACCGTTGCTGAACCGTGACGTCGGCAGACGGAGCAACCCGACCCGCCGTCCGGAAGAACCTGCCGCCGTTCGCCGCGTCGAACGAGCCCCTGCTCGGTGTGTACGGCCGCTCGCTCTCAGCAAAGCGGGGTCGGCGACCCCGGGCTCCCTACCGTTCTCGCTGCGCCGCCGCGGGATGCCCCCGACTCCCGCGGCGGCACCGCTCCCCAGCGACCGGAGGTAGTACCCCCATGCGCCCCGATGTGCAGCAGGACCCCCGACCGGAGTTCGGCATCCCCGTGCCCCGGGAGGCCCGGCCGTACGACGGCCCCGACGCCGCCCCGCGCACGGGCGGCTACCCGGCCGCGCCGTACGGAGGGCCCGTGTCGGGTCCGCAGCCCGTGAGCCCGTACGGCTCCGGGGCCCACGCGGCGGTGCCGTACTCCGGTCCGCAGCCGGTGGCCGGCCGTGGCCCGGCCACCGGCGGCTGGCCCGCGGCGGAGCGCCCGCTGTCCGGGCCGCAGTCCTACCCGCGTGACCTCGGTCCGCGGGGCGCCACCGACCCCACCGTCCGTCGCCGGCTGGCCGACGACGTGGAGCCCCGGCGTGACCGGCCGGGCGACCAGCACCCGAGCGGTCCGCTGCCGATGACCGGTGGCCACCGGCGCGGCCGGGGCGGCCGCGGTCGGACCGCCCTGCTCGCCCTCGTCGCGGCGGGCGCGGTCGCCGCCGGGGCCGCCGGGTACGTCGCGATCGCGCACTGGGGCACGTCCGACCAGGCGGTCACCCCGACGGCGGGGGCGGGCCAGGTCGCGCCGACCTCGCTGACCGGTGCGAACCTCGCGACGCGGCAGACGCCGCTCGGCACCGTCGCCACCAGTGACGGCTACACGCTCTATTCGTTCACGAAGGACTCGAACAAGCCCGCGGCGAGCACCTGCACCGGCACGTGCGCCGAGCAGTGGCCGCCGGTCCTGGCCTCAGACGCCGACCCGTGGCTCAAGGGCATCGACGCCAGCCGCGTGGGCACCGTCGACCGCCCCGACGGCACGAAGCAGCTGACCCTCAACGGCTGGCCGCTCTACCGCTTCGCCAAGGACGCCGCGCCCGGCGAGACCGCGGGCAACGGTGTCGGCGGCACCTGGCGCGCCGTGGGCCCGGACGGCAAGCCCGTCGCGCCGAACGCGTCGGCCCAGAACGCTGCGCCGAGCAGCGGCGGGGCCCAGAGCGGGCAGGGTGGCTACTCGGCTCCGGCTCCGGCAAGTGGCGGCAGCAGCGGTTACGGGGACTCGGCCGGCTCCTCCGGCTACTGAGCTTCACTCGTTCAGCTCAGCAGCTCGTCACCCTGCGCGACCTAGACTCCGCAGGGTGACGACCGCTGCTCCCGCCGGCACCCTCCGCGCCCTGCGCCTGTTCGCCGCGAACCCCGACGGCTTGGACCTGCGCAGCGCCGGCCGGCAGCTGGGCCGCCCGACCGCCTCGGCCCGGCAGGCGGTGGACGCGCTCGTGGCCCGCGGGTACGTGGAGCGGACGTCCGCCGGCACCTTCCGGATGCGGCCGGGCCCCGATGCTCCCGCCGGTGCTCTCGCCGGTCCGATGGCGAGGGCGTCCGAGGTCCCGACGATGCTCGCGGACGCGGTCACCGAGCTCCACCGGCGGACGAGGGCGCGGGCCTACCTCGCGGAGTGGACCGACGACGACCACGTCGACCTGCTCGACGCCCGCGGCCACGAACGGCTCGCCCGGATCCCCGAGCTGCCCGCCCGGGTGCCGCCGACCATGGCCCACGCGGTCGCGGCCGCGAAGGTCCTCATGGCCTTCTCCTCCGCGCGCCGGGCCCGTCTCGAGGGCGGGTCCTGGACGCGCTTCACCGCCGCCACGATCACCGACCCGCTCAGCCTCGACGTCGAGCTCGCGACGATCCGCCGCGACGGCTACGCCCTCGACCGCGAGGAGTTCGCGGAGGGCTTCAGCTGCGTCGCCGCGCCCGTGGCGGACCCCGGTGGCCGGGTCGCGGCGTGCCTCGCGGTCTCCATGCCGACCCGCCAGCTCGACACCTGCCGCGCCGAGACGATCCGGGCCGTCACCGACGTCGCCCGGACCGCGCACCGGCTCTGGTACCGCTAGCTCTCCCCCACCCGCACCGGGAACGCCACGCTGCGGGCGATGAAGCACGCCTCGTGCGCGGCGTGGTGGAGCTTCTCCAGGTCGGCCGCCGCGCCCGTCGTCGTGACCTCCGGGTGCAGCACCACCGACTCGAAGGACCAGCCGCCGTCGTCGTCACGGGTCATCCGCCCGACGGGCGTGTCGGTGTACGCGGTCACGACGACGCCGGCCTCGGCGGCGACGTGCAGGAAGCTGAGCAGGTGGCACTCGGACAGAGCCGCCACCAGCAGCTCCTCCGGGTTCCACCGGGCGGCGTCGCCGCGGAAGGACCGGTCGGCCGAACCCTCGAGCGTCGGCTTCCCGTCCGCGGCGACCGTGTGGTTCCGCGTGTAGGACCGGTAGTCCACGGTGCCCGGGTCGTCCGACCAGGACACCGTGAGCCGGTAGGAGTGGGCCACCGTCACCAGTCCTCGCGGTCCCGGCGGTCCTCCTCCTCGGTCCGCTCGCGGGCGATCTCGAGCGCCCGCGCGGCCGTGTCCCGGTCGGGGTACGGACCGAGGCGGTCCGCCGCCCGGCACCCCTCGTAGGGCTCCACCGTGTTGTGCTTCAGGCAGTAGTACCACTCGTTCTCGTGGGCCACGGCCCGCAGCCTGCCACGGATCAGCACCCCTGCATGGGTTCAGACCCGGGAGAGTCGCGCGGTGCCGAGGATCAGCTCGGCGGTGAGCTCCGGGTCGTCGGCCATCGGGACGTGCCCGCAGCCCGGCAGCACGACGACGCGCGCATCCGGCAGCACGCGGCGCAGGCGCCGGATCTGGACGCGCGGGAGCAGATAGTCGCGGGCGCCCCAGCCGACCATCGTCGGCACGTCCGCGCGGCGGGGGGCGGTCCACGTGTCGAGCGCCGCGAGCATCGTCGCGAAGCCCTCGCGGGGACGGGCCAGCCCCTGCAGGTCGTCGCCCATCCCCGCGTAGTGGTCGCGGCCGGGGTGGGCGACCAGGGCGCTGAGCAGCGCGTACCGCCCCGCCTTCGACGCGAGCACGGCGTCGAGCCGCTCGCGCGACCAGGACTGCAGCAGCTTCGACGACGTCCCGAGCAGCGCCTTCGCCCAGGCCCGCCCGACGGGCGACCAGAACCCACCGGGCGAGAGCGCGGTCGCCGACCGGACCGAGCCGCGCGCCGCCATCTCCAGGGCGATGAGCCCGCCCAGCGAGTTGCCGGCGATGTGCGGGCGGTCGATCCCGAGGTCGTCCGCGAGGCCCTCGACCGCCTCGACGAGCGGGCGGGTCGAGCCGTCGAACCCGGGGTCGACGTCGGCGGACTCGCCGTGCCCGGGGAGGTCGATCGCGATCACCTCGTGCTCCCGCTCCAGCAGGGGCAGCACCGGATCCCACCCCTGGCGGCGGTGGGTGATGCCGTGCACGAGGAACAGTGGTTCCCCGCTCCCGGTGCGGCTGTGCGCGAGCATGATCGGACCTCCCCGACGTCGTTGTCGGACGGACCGTAGCCGGACTACTCCCGGGTGTGGATTACGACCTTGCCGGTGACCCGCCGCTCCGCCAGCTCACCCACGGCCGCGGCCGCCTCGGCGAGCGGGTAGACCCCACTGATGGGCGGCGCGAGACGGCCCGCGGCGATGTCGTCGAGGAGGTCGTCCCACTGGCGGCGCATGTAGCCGGGGTTGCTGAACGCCCACTCGCCCCACCCCGCGCCCACCACCTCGGTGTTGCGCAGCAGCAGCCGGTTGACCTTCACCGTCGGGATCTCGCCGCCGGTGAACCCGACGACGACGAGGCGTCCGCCGCGGGCGAGCGAGCGGAGCGAGTCGGTGAAGCGGTCCCCGCCGACCGGGTCGATGATCACGTCGACCCCACGCTTGTCGGTGAGCGCGAGGACCGCGTCCTTGAAGCCGGTGCCGTCGGCGTCGGTGACGAGCACGGCGTGGTCGGCCCCGGCGGAGCGGGCGACCTCGGCCTTGCCCTCGGTGGACACGACGGCGATGACCGTGGCGCCCCGCGCCTTGGCGAACTGGATGCAGGCGATGCCGACGCCGCCCGCGGCGCCGTGGACGAGGACGGTCTCGCCGTCGGCCAGCCGGCCGCGGCTCGCGACGACGAACTCGGCGGTCAGGTAGTTCATCGGCAGGCCCGCCCCGACGTCGAACGACACCGAGTCGGGCAGCGGGAAGGTCTGGTCGGCGTTGGCGGCGACGGTCTCGCCGTACGCGCCGGTGAGCGACAGCGCCGCGACGCGGTCGCCGGGCGAGAACCCGGACCCGTCGGGCGCGGTCCGCACGACGCCGGCGACCTCTGAGCCCAGGATGAACGGCAGCTCGGGCTTCATCTGGTACTCGCCCCGCGTCTGCAGCAGGTCGGGGAACACCACACCCGCCGCCTCGACGTCGATGAGGACCTGGTCGGGGCCGGGCACCGGCTCGTCGACCTCGACGACCTCGAGCGCCTCCGGACCCTCGAGCTTGCTCACCTGCACTGCGCGCATGGGCCGATCATGCCCCACCGCGCGGGCCGGCGGCCGCTACAGGCCGAGGACGTGCAGGTGCGACAGCGCGCCGATCAGGTAGATCGCCAGCAGGACGAGCAGGGCGACGCCGCCGCGGATCGCGCCCGGCGTGCGCAGCCACTCGCCACGCCCCGGCCGGTCGGTCCGGGTGTCGCGCTCGTCGGTCGTGCGTCCCGTCGTCATGGTGGTCTCCCTCCGTCGGCGGCCCCTCGCGGGCGGCGGTCGGAGAGCATCCGACCGCCGCACTCACCAGTGGGACGACTGCCGCGCGGGAATCGTCACGGACTCGACCGGATGGAGTACGTCACGATCGCGGGAGGACCGTCGTCAGGCGGAGAACTCCGCGGGACGCTCCGGCGGGGCCGCGGCCAGCGCCGCGCGGACGCCGTCGGCGTCGAGGTCCGTGCCGTAGACCGGGGTACCGGGCTGCTGGCGCCAGGACTCCTCGAGCGGTCCGGCGTCGACGGGGTCGAAGCCCAGGTCGTCGACGAGCGCCAGCACCGTCTCCTTGCCCGGGCCGTCGGCCCCGGCCACCGGGAGCGCGATGCGTCCGGCCTCGCCGCGCGGCCGGCCGCGGTTGAGCAGGTGCTCCCAGTAGATGCCGTTGAACGCCTTGTAGACCGGCGTCCCGAGCTGCTGGGAGACCCACACGCTCTCCGGCGTGCCGTCCTCGATCGCGTCGATCCGGCCGTCGCGCTGCTGCGGGTAGTAGTTGTTGGTCTCGACGACGGGTGCGCCGGGCTTCCGGCTCGCGACCACGCCCTCGGGCAGGTCCGGGGTGTTCTTCTGCGGGATGCTCAGGACGACGAGGTCCGCGTCCTGCGCGGCCTCCTTCGCCCACACCGCCGTCGCCCCGGTCTCCGCGGCCAGGTCCGCGAGCGTCTCGGGGTCGCGGGAGTTGGCCACCCGCACCTCGTGCCCCAGCGCCGTCAGCCGCCGCGTCAGCGTGCCCGCGATCAGGCCCGCTCCGATGATGCCGATCCTCATGCGCGGGCCAACCCCTGACCGGCCGACGGTGTTCCGGCCCGTCTCGTGGGTCACGCGCCGGTCCGGCCCGTCGGGCCACACTCCGGTCGTGTCCGGCTCCCGCGAGACCCTCCGTGCCACGTTCGACGAGGACGCGGAGCTCTACGCCCGGGCGCGCCCGGTCTGTCCCGACGTCCTGGTCGAGGCGATCGACCGTCGGCTCGCGACCGCCCACCCACGCACCCTGGAGATCGGGTGCGGGACCGGTCAGGCCACCGTCGCCCTCGCCCGGCGGGGCCACCGCGTCGTCGCCGTCGAGCTCGGTGGGGACTTGGCCCGGGTCGCGCGGCGCACCCTCGTCGCGTTCCCGCAGGTGGAGGTGGTGCACGCCGACATCGAGCGGTGGGAGCCCGCGACGGCCGGCTTCGACCTCGTCGTCTGCGCGACGGCCTTCCACTGGCTCGACCCGGCCACCAGGTTCGCCCGCGTCGCCCGACTGCTGCGTCCAGGCGGGCTGCTCGCCCTGGTGCAGACGCTCCACGTCTCGGGGCCGTCGGACGCGTTCTTCGCCGACCTCCAGTCGTCCTGCTACGCGCGGTGGATGCCCGACGCTCCGGCCCATCTGCCCCTCGTGTCGATCAGTGCGCTGCCCTCCCGCAGCGCCTACGGCCTCGAGGACGCCGAGGAGTTCACCGCCCCGGAGATGCTCCGCGTCCCGGTCGACCTGTCCTACGACGCCGAGCGCTACGTCGACCTGCTCCGGACCTTCTCGAACCACCGCGCCCTCCCGGCAGCCCGCCTCGACGGACTCCTGGCGTGCATCCGCGCGCGGATCGCCACCGAACGGGAGTGTCCGACTAACGGTGTAACTGGTCCTCTGGCTCCGGGCGTGTCCCGGGGGAAGGACCAGTCATGAGCGACACGATCGAGCCTGTGACGGCTCGGATCGATCAGCAGCAGCTCGCGAAGGAGTTGGTGGCCGCGGCCCGCGCCGAGGGCGTCGAGCTCGTCGGCCCGGATGGGCTGCTGGCGGGGTTGACCAAGACGGTGCTCGAGACCGTCCTCGAAGCGGAGGTGACCGAGCACCTGGGCTACGAGGCGCACGACGCCGCGGGCCGCGACGGCGGGAACTCCCGCAACGGCACCCGGACCAAGACCGTGCTCACCGAGATCGGGCCGGTCGAGATCGAGGTCCCCCGCGACCGCGACGCCTCGTTCGAACCCGTGATCGTCAAGAAGCGGCAGCGTCGCCTGGACGGGATCGACGAGATCGTGTTGTCGCTGACCGCCCGCGGGTTGACCACCGGTGAGGTCGCCGCGCACTTCGAGGAGGTCTACGGCGCGAAGGTCTCCAAGGACACCATCTCGAGGATCACCGACAAGGTCCTCGAGGAGATGACCGAGTGGCAGAACCGGCCCCTGGATGCGGTGTATCCGGTGCTGTTCGTCGACGCGATCCACCTCAAGGTCCGCGACGGGCAGGTGACCAACCGGCCGTTCTACGTGGTCATCGGGGTCACCGTCGACGGGCGCCGCGACATCCTCGGGATCTGGGCCGGCGAGGGCGGAGAGGGCGCGAAGTACTGGCTGCACGTGCTGACCGAGATCAAGAACCGTGGTGTCGTCGACGTGTGCATCGCGGTCTGCGACGGCCTGCCCGGGCTGCCGGCGGCGATCAACACCGTGTGGCCGCCGGCGCTGGTGCAGGCCTGCGTGCTGCACCTGATCCGCAACACCTTCCGCTACGCCTCCCGGCGCTACTGGGAGCAGATGGCCAAGGACCTGCGGCCGGTCTACACCGCCCCGACCGAGGCCGCCGCCGCGGAACGGTTCGCCGAGTTCATTGAGAAGTGGGGCGCGCTCTATCCGGCGATCGTCACGCTGTGGCGCAGCGCCTGGTCGGAGTTCGTGCCGTTCCTCGACTACGACGTGGAGATCCGCAGGATCATCTGCAGCACCAACGCGATCGAGAGCCTCAACGCCCGCTACCGGCGGGCGGTCAAGGCCCGCGGGCACTTCCCCACCGAGCAGGCCGCGCTGAAGTGCCTCTACCTGGTCACGAGATCCCTCGACCCGACCGGGAAGGGACGGGCCCGGTGGGCGATGCGCTGGAAGCCGGCCCTGAACGCCTTCGCGATCTCGTTCCCCGGCCGTATCGTCCCGTCAAGCACCTACTGACCCATCAACGCCAGTTACACCGGAAGTCGGACAGTCCCCACCGAACCGGACGGCGTCGTCCGGTCGGTGGCGTTCGAGCTCAGCACGGCGGTCAGGCGGCCGGCGTGACCTGCCAGGGGCGGTTGTGTCGGGGTTGTCGGGTGGGGTCGAGCCACTGCGGTGGGGTGAACCAGGGCAGGTGGTCGAGCATGTGGACCTGCCAGCCGCCGTGGTGGACGAGGTCGTGGTGGTATCGGCAGAGGCAGACGAGGTTGTCGGGTTCGGTGTGGCCGCCGTGGGCCCAGTGGATGATGTGGTGGATCTCGGAGTGCCGGGCTTTCTTGGCGCAGCCGGGGAACGCGCAGTGCCGGTCCCGTTTGACGACGGCACGGCCGGTGGCGGTGGGGATGGCCCGGGTCTTGCGGCCCACGTCCAACACCTCACCCTTGGAGCCCAGCACCATGGGGATGAGGTCGGCGTCGCAGGCCAGGCGGCGGGCGGTGTCGGGGCGGATCCAGGTGGAGTCCCCGAGCAGTGCCAGCGCTTGGCTGGTGTCGCCGAGTTGTTGGCGCAGCGTCTCGTAGTCCAGCGTCACGGTGAGGGTGACCCGTTCTCGTCCGGGTAGGGCCATCGTGTCGAAGTCCGGCGGTGTCCACGGCCGACACGGCGGCCGCTCCGGCTCCGGCTCGCCGTCAGCGTCGGTGCCCGGTTCTGGCGGTCCGGGGCCGAACAGGGGCGGCTCGCCGGGTTCCTCGGGGTCCGGCCCAGCGGGGTCTCCGGAACCGGTGCCGGTGGCATCGGATCCCGCGCGACTCGTGGGGTCGGCCTCGTCAGCGGGGTCGGTGTCCTCGGTGTCCACGGGCTCCGGCCCGGCCGGGTCGCCGGAACCGGTGCCGGTGGCACCGGTTCCCGCGTGGTTCCCGGGGTCGGCCCCGTGCTCGTCGGGCCGGTGCTCGACGGTGGCATCCGCCTCGGGTTCTCCGGCATCCCGGGAACCGGTGCCAGTGGCATCGGTTCCAGCGTGGCCCCTGGGGCCGGTCCCGTGCTCGCCAGCCTCGGCCGGGTCTTCGGGGTCGGGGGGCCAGGCGGTGGTGTCGAAGTCACGGTCCAGGCCGGGGAACGGCACCGCACCCGGGTGCTCAGGTTCGTTCAGCCCGGCGTGGTGACTCGCCGAAATCAAATCCAGCAGACCTGAGGCCTGACGGGACGCCTTGGAGCGGTCGGCCTCGTCCCGCGGGTCCTGCCCCCGCGCCCCGTCCTCGGACACCGGCGCCGCCCCGGTCTCCGGATCCGCCACCACCGACGAGACAGGCGCGGGGGTGGCGGCGCGGACCGCCTCCTCGAACAGGGAGGCGGCGACCCGCTCACGCAGGATCAGTTTCGCGTGCAGGTCCCCGTTGCGCCGCTTCGTGTAGTGCAGCTCGTTCCCGGCCGCGTGGTCGTCCTTCGGGGCCGCGCCGTCGGGGTCGAGCCGGTCGGCGATCCCCCGCGCCGCGGAGGCGAGCCCCTTCGGCGACAACGTCGCCGCCAACGAAGCCAACTGTTCCTCGGCGACCGCGCGGACGGCGTCGTCGAGGTCGGGGACCTTGTCGAGGCGTTCCATCGTCTTGCGGATGATCTCCACGTGCTGCTCGTCCACCAACCCGTCCTCGACCACCGAAGCGGTGGCGGGCAGGTCGGCGGGGGTGGTGGCGCCGGTCGGGGTGACGGTCTCGGACAGCGCGTCGGCCTGCCGCTCCAGGTAGGTGACGGTCTTCGGGTCGAGGCGCAGGTGGTCCTCGAGCAGCCGGCCCATCCGCCGATGCCCGGTCTCGGCCAGCACCTCCGAGCGGCGCAGCGCCCGCAGCGACCGATAGACCCGTGCCCCGGCCAGCCGCTGCGCACGCACTGCTGCAGCCGCCTCGGCCAGCAGAGCGGCGGACTCGGGCGACAGGCCCTCCTGCGAGGGCCCAGCCTCGCTCACCCCGGGCACCACCCACGGCGCCTCCGGATCAGCGGCCGGCGCAACCGGTTCCTCGTACTCGTACCCAGCCCACGGGAACACCGCGTCCCGCAGGACGGCGACGTTCTCGGCCTCCCAGCGGGCGACGTCCTCCGCCGAGGGCGGCACCCACGCCGGCTCCTCCGGTTCCCACGGCGGTGGCGTAGGCAGCGGCGACCCCGCCTCGGGGTCCCACCCTGCCTCGATCGCCATACCCCTATGAGTCGGGTGGCCCGGGGGAATCTCACCCCCGGGCTCCCACAGATCCCGGCGTGACAATCTCTTGTCACCGGGCTCTTGCCATCTTGTTCATCGGGCCGGAGGAACGCTGGCGACCCATTTCCAGTGCGCGAACAGGCGGGGATACCTTCCGATGATCCCCAGCCAGCACCGGACGGCCGCCTTCTGCGCTCGCAGTCGTTTGTATTTCTTGCGGATCCATCGCACCAGGTAGGCGTTGATGCGGGCGAACAGGCCATACAGCGCGGAGCGGTAGAACGCCCCGTAGTACTGCATCCATCCTCGCACCATCGGATTCACCCAGTGCGCGAGTTCGGAGAAACTCAGGCGTATGTGCCGGTGCAGTCGCCAGGACCGCACCTGCGCACTGATCCGTGTGAGGGCAGCCTTGCTGATCGCGGGAAGGAACCCAGAGAAGGTCCGCCCGCCGCGACCTTTGGCTTCGCGTTGACGGAAGGTGAACCCCAGGAACGTGAACGACGTATGCTCCGCGGAGCGACGCCGGTTCCCGTCCTGGCAGTAAACGATCCGTGTCTTGTCGGGATGCAGACGCAACCCGACCTGTTCCATGCGCTCGCCGATCGCCGCGACCATTGTCTCGGCTTGCTCGCGGCTCGTGCAGTGCACGACCGCGTCATCGACGTAGCGCTCGAAGGAGATACCGGGAAAGGCCCGGTCCATCCACGTGTCGAACGCGTAGTGCAGGAACATGTTCGCGAGCACCGGTGACACCGGCGACCCTTGCGGCGTTCCACGGTCGCGAGCGACGAGGTCACCGTCACGAGTCTGAATGGGTGCTTGCAGCCAACGCGTGACATACAGGACGACCCATCGCTGGTCGGTGTGCGCCTCGACCGCCTTGATGACGAGGTCCCACGGGACGCTGTCGAAGAACTTCTGGATGTCCAGATCGATCACCCAGTCGGTCTTCCAGCAGCGCTTCCTGCAGGTCTCGACCGCATCGAGGGCCGAGCGGCGCGGGCGGTAGCCGTAGGAGTCCGGGTGGAAGATCGGTTCGACCGACTTCTCCAGCCTCCGTGCCACCACAGTTTGCGCCACCCGGTCCGCCACGGTCGGAATACCCAGGACCCGTGTCCCGTCGCCGTGAGCTTTCGGGATTTCCACCGCCAGCACCGGCGAAGGTAGATAGCTACCCGAGGACATCCGATTCCAGATCTTGTAGAGGTTTCCCCGCAGATCCTTCTCGAACTCCTCGACCGAGCAGCCATCCACCCCCGCTGCACCCTTATTGGATCGCACCTGCTCCCAGGCCTGTTGCACCTCCCACTTCGAAATGACGAACGACTTGCCCGAGGACTTCAGTTCGCTCACTGCGATTCCTCCCGGCTAGATTCCGGTTGATCGAACGAACAAACCACAGATGGCCCGACCCCTTCGCTCCACTCCCACCGCGTCAAGCAGGAGATTCACAGCTACTACGAGTCGGTCCGCCGGCGCCCACCGCATCGGTACTCAGTCCCTCCCGGTTTCAGTCGGTCGGGATTCTCCCTCTCGCCACCGCAGAGATGGCAGTATCGGTGCACGCCTTCCCACGTTCCCCACCGGAGCAGCAGACCGGGCTCACGCCGCCTACATGCCGGGCACCGACTGGCCAATAAACGGGCTCCCGCCAGCCTCATCCCAGGATTGTTCGAACGTCCCGGTTCTGATGCCATCCACACTAATTACGACACTTCACAGGCTACGACGCAGCGTCTTCCCGATCCCCACCTGACACCTCACACGGTGCCTTTTCCCACATCGCTCACCACGACAGTCTTCAGCTAACGCAGCAGTGGGCGGTTTGGAGCCTCCCCCGTAGGTCGACTCCGAAGGGCCACAACCTTCATCTCCGATGGAGCAACACAAGAAACAGGACTCCGCCTACATCAGAGCCTCCTTCTTGTGCGCGTGGCACACTCGAACACCAGTTCGAGAAGATCCAGAGGCCGTTCGGAGCAATCTCGATCTCCCTGGGCGACACTGGACATTCCGGCGCCGACGAGGGAGGCAGCGCAGGTGCATCCGCGCCCCCTCCGTCGTCGCGAACTCCTCCGAGCCCTCCCGCTC
The DNA here is from genome assembly GCF_050955885.1 of Actinomycetospora sp. CA-084318. Taxonomy (NCBI): domain Bacteria; kingdom Bacillati; phylum Actinomycetota; class Actinomycetes; order Pseudonocardiales; family Pseudonocardiaceae; genus Actinomycetospora; species Actinomycetospora sp. CA-084318. The sequence goes on along the minus strand of NZ_CP192098.1, from coordinate 3,056,984 downwards.
GCGGTCGGCCTGGCGGCCCTCGTCGCGGCCGACGCCCGACCTGGACGGGCCACGTTCGACGTCCGCGCCTTCGGCGCCCGGGGCGACGGCCGTACCCGCGACACGGCCGCCATCCAGGCCGCCGTCGACGCCGCCGCGCACCGGGGCGGCACGGTGCTGCTCCCCGCCGGGACCTACCTCTCCGGGACCGTCGAGCTCCGGTCGCACGTCACGCTGCACCTCTCCCCCGGCGCCACCCTGCTCGGCAGCCCCGACATCGCCGACTACCCCGCGCACGACCTCGGCGTCCGTGACCTGGACATCGGCGGCCGGCAGGTCTGGGCGCTGCTCCACGCGCAGGACGCCGAGGACGTCACGATCGAGGGCCAGGGCACGATCGACGGCAGCGGCCGGGCGTTCCCGAAGGTCCCGACCCCGGACCCCGAGGTCGCCACCGGCCCGCGTCCCCGCATGGTCTTCGTCCGCAACAGCCGCTCGGTCGTCCTGCGGGACCTCACCCTGCGCGAGGCCGGCATGTGGACGGTCCACCTCGCCGAGACCGCGGGAATCCGGGTCGCGGACCTCGCCGTCACGTCCTCCCAGCACGTCCACCAGGACGGCATCGTCCTCGACAGCTGCTCCGACGCGCTCGTCACGGGCTGCCGGGTCGACACCCTGGACGACGCCGTCGTCCTGAAGAGCGCCTATCCCCAGCCGTGCCGCGACGTGGTGGTCCGGGAGTGCGAGCTGACCTCCCGCTGCGCCGGCCTGAAGCTCGGCACCCAGTCGCTCGGGGGCTTCCGCCGGATCCGGCTCGAGCGCTGCACGTTCCGCGACTGCCGCCTCGGTGGGCTCAAGCTCCAGACGGTCGACGGCGGCGACCTCGTCGACGTCGTCGCCTCGGACCTCGTCATGCACGACGTCGCCGCCCCGCTCAGCATCCGACGCGGCCGCCGGGGGTTCGACCACGGGCGCACCGACGTCGAACGGCCCCGTCCGGTCGGCGCCCTCCGCGACGTCCACGTCCGGAATCTCACGGCCGGGGTCACCCGCGCGGCCGGCCCGCCCGCCGGCGACGTCATGAGCATCGCGGGCCTCCCCGGCTTCCCGGTCGAGGACGTCACGCTGGAGGGCCTCCACGTCACGACGCCGGGCGGGGGCACTCCCGACGACGCCCGCCGGACCGGCATCCCCGAGCTCCCGGCCGCCTACCCCGAGCACACCATGTTCGGCGTGCTCCCCGCCCACGGCCTGTGGGTCCGACACGCGAGCGGCATCGCGCTGCGCGACGTGCACCTGACGCCCGTACGACCCGACGCCCGACCCGCCGTCGTGACCGAGGACGTCGTCGGGCTGGACCGGGGCCGGGACCGCTAGATCAACCGGTGCACCGTGGTCGGGGTGACCGCCCGGCCCTCCAGGTCCGTGGTGTCCGGCACGTCGTAGGTCGCGAGCGGCTCCACCCGGCGTCGGGGCAGGTACTCCCGCCCCGGGTCGCCCACGTAGACCTCGATGCCCACGCCCGTCGCCTCGTCCAGGAAGTCCAGCATGAGCCGGGCCATCGGCTGCTCGTAGAACACGTCCCCGGCGAGGATGACGTCGACGTCCACCACGAGGTCCGACTCCCCCACCAGGTCCCCGACGACCTCCACGGTCACGCCGTTCAGCGCCGCGTTGCGCGCCGTCGCGACCCGTGCGCGGGCGTCGTGGTCGGAGGCGACCACCGACGCCGCCCCGGCCTGCAGCGCCGCGATCCCGACGATGCCCGACCCGCTCGCCAGGTCCAGGACCGTCTTCCCGACGACGAGCTCGGGCCGGTCGAGCACGCAGCGCGCGAGCGCCTGCCCGCCGGCCCACGCGAACGCCCAGAACGGCGGCGCGGCCTCGTCGGTCTCCGACCAGGTGCGGTGGATGTCGTCGGCCAGCAGCAGCGTCACCTCCGGGACGAGCGGGGCCGTCCCGGGGGCGGTCCAGCTCGTGACCTGGGCATCGAGTTCGCCGTCCGTCACGTCGCCGTCACCGCTGGTCACGGGTTACCCCGGACGGACGCAGCGCACCGACCCGCACCCACCTACCCTGTTGCGGAACCGCGAGACCCCGGGGAGGCAGACGATGTCCGACGAGACGACCGATGAGGACGCCGTCCTGCTGTACCTGGGCGGCCCGCTCGACGGCCGCGTCGAGGTCCGCGAGGCCCGTCACGGCGCCCCGCTGCCCACGGTGACCCACACCCACCTCCACGACGGTCCGAAGGTCGTGCACCACTACGACCTGCATCCGCTCACCGACGGTGCCGGTGTCTACCACCTGCGCGTCGAGCCGGTGCCGGAACCCGCGGACGCGGCCGAGTCCGCCTGAGGGCGACGACCACCGCTCAGGCCAGCCACCAGCCCAACGCGCACAGCGCACCCCAGGCGCCCGCCACCGCGACCGCCTTCGTCCGGGCCTCACGGTCGGGCAGGCTCGTGCCGAGCAGCACCAGGTCGACCACGTCCGAGCCGACCCGCACGGCCGTCGCCGTCCGCAACGCCTCCCCGTCCGGCGCGAACGCCATCGCCAGCCCCGAGGCGAGGTCGCGGCCACCCAGCGCCCGGATGCCGATCGCGGTGCCGCGCGACAGCGAGCCGGCGTCGGGGGCGAGCTTGGTGGGGCGGGCGAAGAGCTCGGGCTTCGCGATGATGGCGACGCTGTAGGCCGCGGTCGCGGCGCCCAGCGCGCGGGGGAACCAGGGCGCCTTCGAGGAGGTGGTCATGCGCCGCGAGTACCCACTCGTCCGGCCACCGCCCCGTGGACCGGCACCACCACCCGCGCGAGCACGGGGCCGAGGACGGCCATGAGGAGCACGTAGGTCGTCGCCAGCGGCGCGAAGCCCGGGTCGATCGCCGCCGAGCTCAGCGCCAGACCGGCGATGACGATCGAGAACTCCCCGCGCGCCACGAGCGCGGTCCCGGCACGCCACCGGCCGAGCGACCCCACCCCGGACTGCCGGGCGGCGAACCAGCCGGTGCCGATCTTCGTCAGGGTGCTGACGACGGCGAGCGCGAGGGCGACCGGGATGACCGCCGGGATCGACGCCGGGTCGGTGTTCAGGCCGAAGACGACGAAGAACACGGCGGCGAACAGGTCCCGCAGCGGGCTCAGCACGCGGGTCGCGTTCTCGGCGGTGTCCTCGCTGATCGCGATGCCCAGCAGGAACGCGCCGACGCCGGCCGACACCTGCAGCTGCGAGGCGATACCGGCGACGAGCAGCGCCACCCCGATCACCCGCAGCAGGAACACCTCGGAGCTCGGCGAGTCGACCACCGCGGAGACAGCGCCCCCGAACCGCAGCGCCACCACGAGCACGACGACGAGCAGGACCAGGGCGATCGCCACCGTCCGCAGCCCCGCGAGGAACCCGAGCGAGGCGAGCACGGCCGTCGTCACGGGCAGGTAGAGCGCCATCGCGAGGTCCTCCATGACGAGGACCGAGAGGACGGCCGGGGTCTCGCGGTTGCCCAGGCGGCCGAGGTCGGAGAGGACCTTGGCGATGATCCCGGACGACGAGACCCACGTGACGCCGGCCATCGCCAGCGCCCCGACCGGGCCCCAGCCGAGCAGCAGCGCCGCGACCGCACCCGGCGTCGCGTTGAGCACCATGTCGACGATCCCCGCGAGCCACGACCTCTTCAGCCCGCCGACGAGGTCGGACGCCGAGTACTCCAGGCCGAGCAGGAGCAGCAGCAGGACGACGCCGACCTCGCTCGCGAGCTCGGTGAACCCCTCGATGCCCTCGAACGGCAGCAGCCCGCCCTGGCCGAAGGCGAGCCCGCCGAGCAGGTAGAGCGGGATCGGCGAGATGCCGATGCGGCCGGCGAGCCGACCGAGGACGCCGAGGCCGAAGAACAGGGCGCCGAGTTCCTCCAGGGCGAGAGCGGTCTCCACGGGAGCGCTCAGCCGGCCTCGAGGATCTCCGCCGCCTGCTTCAGGCCCTCGCCCGTCCCGACGATCACCACCAGGTCCCCGGCCGCGAACACGAAGTCCGGGCGGGGCGACGGGGAGACGACGTGATCGCGGACCACGGCGACGATGGACGTGGCCGTCCGGGTGCGCATCGCGGTGTCGCCGAGCGGCCGGCCCACGTAGGGCGAGCCCGCCGCGATGGGGAACTGGGCGGTGTTCACGCCCTCCACCTCGCGCTGCTGGTCGCCCAGCTTCGCGACGAGGTTCGGGGCGCCGAGCAGCGTGCCGAGCGCGTTGCACTCGGCCTCGGACAGCGGGACGGTCGCGACGCAGGCGTCCGGGTCCTCGCGGGCGGTCAGCAGCAGCTCCCGGTGCCCGTCGCGGTGGGTCAGCACCCCGACCCGGCGTCCGTCACCCGTGACGAACTCCTGCTTCGTGCCGATCCCCGGCAGCCTGGTCAGCTCGACGTCCACGCCTGCCCACGCTAACCGTCCGGTGGCCGACGGGTCGCCGGTCCCCGGGGTCGTCGCGCAGACCTGGGAGGATGGACGGCGATGAGCGCACCGTCCCTGCTCCCCACGCCCGGCGCCGACCCCGACGAGCTGTTCGAGGGCTTCTCCGCCTGGGCGGCCGAGCGCGGGCTGGAGCTCTACCCGGCGCAGGCCGAGGCGTTGATCGAGCTCGTCACGGGCGCGAACGTGATCGTCTCGACGCCCACCGGCTCCGGGAAGTCGCTGATCGCGCTCGGCGCGCACGTCGCCGCGATGTCGCGGGGTGAGCGCACGGTCTACACCGCGCCGATCAAGGCGCTGGTAAGCGAGAAGTTCTTCTCCCTCGGCGCCCAGCTCGGCTACGCCAACGTCGGCATGCTCACCGGCGACGCGGCGGTCAACCCCGAGGCGCCGGTCATCTGCTGCACCGCCGAGGTGCTGGCCAACTGGGCGCTGCGCGAGGGCGCGGCCGCCGACATCGGCCAGGTCGTCATGGACGAGTTCCACTTCTACGCCGACCCCGACCGCGGGTGGGCGTGGCAGGTGCCGCTGATCGAGCTGCCGCAGTGCCAGTTCCTGCTGATGTCGGCGACCCTCGGCGACGTCTCGTTCTTCCAGGAGGACCTGACGCGGCGCACCGGACGCGAGACCGCGGTCGTCGCGAACACCGAGCGCCCCGTGCCGCTGTCGTTCCGCTGGTCGACCACGCCGCTGCACGAGACGATCTCCGAGCTGATCACCGGCAGGCAGGCGCCGGTCTACATCGTGCACACCACGCAGGCCGCGGCCATCGAGCAGGCGCAGGCGCTGATGAGCCTGAACGTCTCGACGAAGGCCGAGAAGGAGCAGATCGCCGAGCTCATCGGCTCCTTCCGCTTCACCGCGGGCTTCGGGAAGACCCTGTCGCGCCTCGTGCGCCACGGCATCGGGGTGCACCACGCCGGGATGCTGCCGAAGTACCGCCGGCTCGTGGAGACGCTCGCCCAGGCCGGCCTGCTCAAGCTGATCTGCGGCACCGACACGCTCGGCGTCGGGATCAACATCCCGATCCGCACGGTGCTGTTCACGGCCCTGACGAAGTTCGACGGCCAGCGGGTCCGGCACCTGCGCGCCCGCGAGTTCCACCAGGTCGCGGGCCGGGCGGGGCGCGCGGGCTACGACACCGCGGGCTTCGTCGTCGTGCAGGCCCCCGAGCACGAGGTGGAGAACGCGAAGCGCCTCGCGAAGGCCGGCGACGACGTCAAGAAGCAGCGGCGGGTCGTGCGGGTGAAGGCGCCGGACGGGTTCGTGTCGTGGTCCGAGCGCACGATGGAGAAGCTGGTCGAGGCCCAGCCCGAGCAGCTCACGAGCCAGATGCGCGTGACGACGGCGATGCTGCTGCAGGTCGCGCAGCGCCCGGGCCCGTACTTCCCGGCGATGCGCCACCTGCTCGAGGAGAACCACGCCGACCGTCCCACCCAGCGCAGACTGATCCTCCGCGCGATCCAGCTCTTCCGCGGCCTCCTCGAGGCGGACGTCGTCGAGGTGCTGAAGGTTCCGGACGAGGCCGGGCGCACGGTCCGGCTCGTCGACGACCTGCAGGTCGACTTCGCGCTCAACCAGCCGCTCTCGCCGTTCGCGCTGGCTGCCTTCGAACTGCTCGACGACGAGTCCCCGACCTACTCGCTGGACCTCGTCAGCGTCGTCGAGTCGACGCTCGACGACCCGAAGCAGGTCCTGCGCGCCCAGGAGAACGCAGCGCGCGGCGAGGCCGTCGGCGCGATGAAGGCCGAGGGGCTCGAGTACGAGGAGCGGATGGAGCGCCTCGAGGAGATCACCTGGCCGAAGCCGCTCGTGGAGCTGCTGGAGCCGGCGTTCGAGACCTACCGCAAGGGCCACCCCTGGGTCGGCGACGCGGAGCTCTCCCCCAAGGCCGTCGTCCGCGACCTCTACGAGCGCGCCATGACGTTCGTCGAGTTCGTCTCGCACTACAAGATCGCCCGGTCCGAGGGCCTCGTCCTGCGCTACCTCACCGACGCCTACCGGGCACTGCGCCAGACGATCCCCGAGTCGGCGGGCACCGACGACCTCGACGACCTCATCGCCTGGCTCGGCGAGCTCGTCCGCCAGACCGACTCGTCATTGCTCGACGAGTGGGAGACGCTGTCCAACCCGACGGAGCTCGACGCGGCCGGCACCGACGCCGCCCCGATCGACCAGGGGCCGCCGCCGGTCACCCGCAACGAGCGGGCCTTCCGGGTGCTGGTGCGCAACGAGATGTTCCGGCGCGTCGAGCTGTTCGCCCGGCGGGTGCCGGGCGACCTGGCCGAGCTCTCCGACGACGAGGGTCCCTCGCTGGAGACCTGGTCGCAGGCGATGCTCGACTACTTCGACGAGTACCCCACGCTCGGCGCCGGCCCGGACGCCCGCGGCCCGGCGCTGTTCCGCGTGGTCGACCGGGGCCGCACGTGGGAGGTCCGCCAGGTCTTCGACGACCCGGAGGGCGACCACGACTGGGGCATCACCGCCACCGTCGACCTCGACGCCTCGGACGAGGTCGGCTCGGCGGTCGTCCACGTGACCCACGTGGGGCCGTTCGAGACGGTCTCCGACTGAACGAGCGGCACTGTCGCAGCATCCATGTGCGCGAGAGTGCCGTTCGCTCGGTGGGCCTCAGGCCTTCTTCCGCCGCGGGGCGCCCTTCTTCGCGCCGAGCGAGGGCGGCGGGACGACCGGGCCGATGTCGCCGTCCGGGGCGGCGTCGAGGTCGACGATCACCGGGGCGTGGTCGGACGGGCCGGTGCCCTTGCGGGCCTGGCGGTCGACCCAGGCGGCCTGGCGGCGCTCCGCGACCGGCGCGCCCGCCAGCACCAGGTCGATGCGCATGCCGCGGTCCTGGTGGAAGGCGCCGCCGCGGTAGTCCCAGTAGGTGAAGGCGGGGACGTCGACCCAGCGGTCGCGGATCACGTCGTGCAGGCCGGTCTTCTCGATCGCGGCCAGCGCCTCGCGCTCCGGCGGCGTCACGTGGGTGGACTCGGCGAACGCCTCGACCGAGTACACGTCGAGGTCGGCCGGGGCGATGTTGAAGTCGCCCGCGACGATCGTGCGGTCGGGGTCGCCCGCCTGGACCACGTCGCGCAGCACACCCAGCCACTCCAGCTTGTAGGCGTAGTGCGGGTCGTCGACGGTGCGGCCGTTCGGCACGTACACGCTGGTCACCCGCAGGTCGCCGCAGGTCGCGGTGACCGCCCGGGCCTCCTGGTGCGGGTAGCCGGGCGCCCCCGGGAGCCCGTTCACCACGTCCTCGAGACCGACGCGGGAGAGCAGGGCGACGCCGTTCCACCGGCCCTCGCCGTAGTGGGCGACCTGGTACCCCCGCTCGGCCAGCGCGGCCCCGAAGGTCTCGTCGAACGCCTCGTCGGAGAGCTTGGTCTCCTGCAGGCACACGACGTCGGGTGCGCGCTCGTCGAGCCAGCCCAGCAGGCGCGGCTCGCGGGCCTTCGCGGAGTTCACGTTCCAGGTCGCCACTCGCACGCCCCCACGCTAACGGGCGGCCCCGACGGCGTCCTTCGAGGACTCCCGCGCCCCCAACGGCAGCGCGCGGCGCCAGACCAGCTCGGCCTGGAACGCGACCATCACCGCGATCATGAGCAGGACCTCGCCGATCCCGCCGTTGTCGCTGATGCCCTCGACGTACGCCAGCGTGCCGAGCGCGAACTTGACGACGACCATGCCCAGGAACAGGCCGATCGTCAGCGACGTGCCCTGGGCGTAGACCCGGCCGCCCTCCGGCCACACCCGGGTCAGGCGGCCGCGGGCGAGCCCGACGACCACCGACAGCGCGATACTGGCGCCGAGGAACGTCCAGGCGAGGCCGCTGGTCGGGGCGTGGTAGCCGCCGATGGCGATCCCGACGACGCCGTAGATGATCGCGAGCTTGAAGCGGGACGACCCGACGATCTCGTGGCGCTGGGTCTGCTTGTAGATGGCGTAGGCGATCATCGCGACGATGATCAGCCAGGAGGTGGCGGGCATGGTTCCTTCTTCCTGACGACGGGTCGCTGCGGGCTCAGGCCGGCACGCGGGCGGGGGTGGCGCCCTCGTGGGCGCCGGGCGTGGTGTGGCGGGCGGCGGCGCGGCGCGCGGCCCAGGTGGTGATCGCCGCGACGAGCGGCACGAGGAAGCAGGTGGGGATCGCGCCGACGTTGTCGGGTGCGGTGTTGCCGTGCATCAGCCACTGCGTGACGTGCTGGATGCCGTCGAGCCACAGCTGTACGAAGGCGACGAGGATCGTCGCGCTCATCCAACCGCCCCGGAACCGCGTCCGGACGACCGCCAGGGCCGCGAGCCCCACCGCCAGGTCGGAGCCGCCGTTCTCCCACTGGAAGGGGGACGGCGACCAGCCGATGCTCTCCGCGGCCGCCGCCGCGCCCGGCCCCATGTGCACCAACCCGGCCAGCACGCCGTTCACGCCGAGCCCGACGGCCACGAACCACAGCGACGTCAGCTGCAGGATGCGGCGACCGCTGCGACGGTCAGGAGACCGGTCGAGGATCACGTGGAGTACCAGACCGCCGAGCAGGACGATCCACATGAACAGGAAGAAGGACATCGCCACCCTTTCGTCGCAGCACGTACGACTCAGCGTGACCGAGATCCGTCGCCGGAACATCCGTGCGATGACGTAGACGGACGCGTCAGCCCGGGTGGTGCCTCGCCGCCGTCGTCGCGAGCTCGACCCGGGTGCGCAGACCGAGCTTGCGCAGGGCGTTCGAGACGTGGGTCTGCACGGTGCGGGGCGAGATCGCGAGGCGGGCGGCCATCTCCGGACCCGCCACGCCCTCGGCGACGAGATCGGCGACCCGACGCTCGGTGGGGGTGAGCGCGTCCCAGCCCTCCGGCGGGCGACCACGCCGGCCACCCGCGCCGAGCCGCACCCCGAGGGAGCGCAGCCGGTTGGCCAGCCGACGGGACACGCCGTCGGCGCCGACGTGGTCGGCCGTCTCCCGGACGCGGCTCGCGAGGGCACGGGCGGCGTCCGCGTCGCCCAGACGGGCCGCCAGGCAGGCCGCCTCCTCGCGGGCCGCCATCGCGCCGGGTACGTCACCGGCGGTGTCGAGGGCGTCGGCGGCGGTCAGGACCGCGGGCAGGTCGTCGGCGGCGAGGCCGACGACGAGGTCCACGACGGGCGCCAGGAGCACGCCGTCGGGCGGGTCGGCGCGCAGGGCCGCGGCGAGGTCGTCGAGCACGTCGCGCCGATCGGCCCGCAGGGCGAGGCGGGCCACGTCGGTGCCGTACATCGCGACCGGCGCGACCCGGCCGTCCCGGTGCGCGGCCCGCCACGCGGCGTCCGCGCGGCGCAGGCCGGCGTCCGGTGCCCCGCGGGCCTCGTCGAGCACCGCGGTGGCCAGGGTGACGGCGGGGAGACCGAACTGCTCGGTCAGCGTGGCCGCCCGCTCGAGCGCGGCGGCGGCGGCCGGGGTGTCGCCGCGGTCGAGGTCCAGCCGGGCGCGCCCGGCCACGGCGAGCGAGGTCCAGCCCGTCCCGGTGCCGGCCGCGGCGGCCAGACCGCCGTCCAGCTCGGCGCGCGCGTCCGACCAGCGCCCGGCGACCGCGTGCACACGGGCCGCGACGAAGTCGTGGTACGGCCCGAGCCAGAGGTGCCCGGCGCGGGCGGCCCGGTCGCGGACCTCGCGGGCGTCGCGGTCGGCCGCCGCGGGCCCCTCGGCGAGCAGGCGGCACCACGCGGGCCACACCGTCGCCGTCGCGGCCTCGGCCCAGGACTCCCCCGCCCGCGCTTCGACCGACGCGACCGCGAGCTCGGTGGCGCGGACCGTCCGCCCGCGGAGGAAGGACGCGATGGCGGCGTTGAGGAGCGCGGTGGGGTTGCCCTCGACCGGGTCGGCGGCGGGCACCGGGCCGTCGCCGGCGAGGAGGTCGACCCACGTCCGCAGGTGGGTCAGCCGCTCCTGCTGCTCGCGGGGCAACGGGAGGGCGAGCACCGCGTCGAGCTCCGCCCGGGCGTCCGCCACGCGCGCCGCGCTGATCAGCGTGAACACGAGGAAGGAGCGGAGCCGGGCGCGGACCGCGGGGTCCTCGCAGGCGGCGAGCTCCCCGCGGGCGACCCGGACCGCGTCGTCGACCCGACCGGCCCCGGCGAGCGTCGCCGCCCGCGACAGCGCGTCCGCGCTCTCCAGGGCGGCCGCGTGCGCGGAGTGCAGGAGTCGACGCAGCGGCCGCGGGACGTCCGCGTACGCCGCCTCCCGGTCCTCGGTGCGGACGAAGTCGAGCCGCTCGTCGTCGCACCAGAGGAGCACGTCCGCGTCGACGGCCTCCCGCACGGCGCGCAGCATCGCGCCGGCGGGCAGCCCCGACACCGCGGCGAGGTGCTCGACGGTCGCGGCGCCGCCCCACACGGCGAGCGTCGCCGCCAGGTCCGCCGCGGGGCCGTCGAGTCCGCCCACGCCGGTCCGGGAGGACCCGTCGTCGGGAAGGACCACGCCCCGATCCTGACGAGCGGGGAGGAATCCGCCAGTCACGTCACCCGGTCGGGCTACTACCGACCGGTCAGCCCTCGACGCGCGCCTTCACCGTGGCGAGCGTGCGCGCCATGCCCTCGCGGTTGTGCGACGGGCTGTCCGAGGTCCGGCCCTTGCCGACCAGCGACGCGATGGCCGTGCGCTTGTCGATCCAGCGCTGCGTGACCTTCGTGCCCGCGCCCTCGGGCTCGAGGGTGAAGCTCCAGCGGGCGACGGACTGTCCGACGACGTCGACGTCCCAGCTGATGTGGCGGGCGGGGTCGTACTCGGCGACCGTGCTGGTCGTCGGCCAGCGCAGGAGACCCTTGCGGTTCCAGCCGATGAAGCGGGCGCCGGGCCTCGGGCCCGTGGCACCGCCGAGCCAGCGGATCGAGTAGCACTCGGGCGAGATCTCGCCGATGCGGGCGGGGTCGCCGACGAGCTCCCACACCTTCTCCGGTGGGGCCGCGATGGTCTCGCTGACGACGACGTCTGGCGCCTTCTCCGGCACGGTCGACCTCCTGGGTGCGCAGTGGTACCGCTCGGTACCGCTGCGCACCCTAGAGGATCAGTTGACCTTGACGAGGTCCACGACGAACACCAGGTGGGCGTTCGGCGGGATGACCCCGCCCGCGCCCTGCGGGCCGTAGCCCTGGTGCGGCGGCACGACGAGGATGCGGCGCCCGCCCTCGCGCATGCCGGAGATGCCCAGCTTGAACCCGTCGATGACCTGCCCGAGCGGGAACTCGACCGGGGCCCCGCCGCGGCTCCACGACGAGTCGAACTCGCTCGAGTCCGACACGAGCCGGCCCTCGTACTGCACCTGCACGGTGTCGCGGTGGCTCGCCTCGGCGCCGCCGCCGACGACGAGGTCGGTGATGTCCAGGTCGTTCGGGAGGGTGTCGGGGGTGACCGACGCGCCCGGCGCACGGGTCAGGTCGTCGGCGTTCTCCACGGTGACTGCCATGGCTCCACCGTAGGGGTCGCCGCTCAGTCCTTCGGCGCCAGGCCGAGCAGCGAGCGGGCCTTGGCCCCGACGGTCTCCTTCACGCCGTTGGCGATGATCGACAGGGCGTCGGGGTCGCCCGCGACCTGCGAGCGCGCCGTGTTGACGGCCTGCGAGAGCGTGACGTGCGGCGGGACCAGCGGGATGTCCTTGTCGACCTTCGCGTCGATGACGAACGGCCGGTCGGCCGCCAGCGCGGCGTCCCACACCGACCCGATGTCGGCGCGGTCGGTCAGAGTGGCCCCACCGAGCCCGAGGAGCTTCGCCCACTCGGCGTACGGCACGTCCGGGATCGCCTGCGACTGCGGGTCGGGGGCCTCGCCGAGCATCCCGCGGGTCTCCCACGAGACGTAGGAGAGGTCGTCGTTGGAGAGCACCAGCAGGACGAACCGCGGGTCGGCCCAGGTCCGCCAGTAGCGCTGCACGGTGATCAGCTCGTTGACCCCGTTCATCTGCATGGCCCCGTCGCCCACCAGCCCGACGACGGGTCGGTCCGGGTGCGCCGTCTTCGCCGCGATCGCGTAGGGCAGGGCGCCGCCCATCGACAGCAGGGTGCCCGACAGCGATCCCCGCTGGGTGGGCCGCAGGGACAGGTCGCGGGCGTACCAGGAGGTGGCGGTGCCGCAGTCCACGGCGACCTGGGCGTCGTCGGGAAGGCGGTCGGAGAGCTCGCGGACCACGAGCTCCGGGTTCAGCGTCGTCGTCCGCTGGTGGGCGCGCTGCTCGGAGTAGTCGTCCCAGGAGGCGGTCCAGCGCTCGACGTGTGCCCGCCAGGTCGGGTCGGTCTTGTCCTCGAGCAGCGGCAGCAGGGCCTGCAGCGTCAGGGCGGCATCGCCGGTGAGGTTGACGTCGGTGTCGTAGCGGATGCCGCAGCGGGCTCCGTCGACGTCGATCTGCACCGCCCGCGCCTGGCCCGGCGCCGGGTAGTACTCGGTGTAGGGCATCGTCGAGCCGACGATCAGCAACGTGTCGCACTCACGCATGAGGTGCCACGAGGCCGTCGTGCCGAGCAGGCCGATCGCCCCGCAGTTCCAGGGCGAGCGCTCGTCGACCACGCCCTTGCCGAGCAGCGCCGTCGACAGGCCCGCGCCGAGCCGGTTGGCCACCTCGGTCAGCTCGGTCGACGCGCCCAGCGCGCCCGCACCCGCGAGGATCGCGACCTTCTCCCCCGCGTTGAGCACCGCGGCCGCGGCCTCGAGCGCGGCGGGTGCCGGGGCGCCCGGGTCGGAGGACGGGACGGCGGAGGTCTGGTAGTAGCCGTGGGCGTCCGGCGGCTCCGGCACGGCGTCCTCCTCCAGCACGTCGCTGGGCAGGATGACGACGGAGACGGTGCGGTCGGCGAGCGCGGTCCGGCAGGCGCGGTCGATCACGTGCCGCACCTGCGAGGGATCCTTCACCTCGGCGACGTAGCCCCCGACGTCGGAGAACAGCGTGCCGAGGTCGACCTCCTGGTAGTAGCCGCCGGCCTGCGCGGTCTGCGCGGTGTGCCCGAGGAGGGCGACGACGGGCTGGTGGTCGAGCTTGGCGTCGTAGAGCCCGTTGAGCGCGTGGATCGCCCCGGGCCCGCTGGTCACCGCGCAGCAGCCGATCGGCGAGCCGCCGTACTTGACGTCCGCGCACGCGGCGAACGCGGCCGTCTCCTCGTGCCGGACCTGCACGAACTCGGCGTCGTCCCGCTCGGGCAGGGCGGTGAAGATCCCGCCGATGCCGTCGCCCGGGTAGCCGTAGAAGCGGTGGACACCCCAGGCCGCGAGGCGGTCGAGGACGTGCTCGGCGACGTTCTTCGGTGCACTCACGCCGCGCGGCTACCCGGGGCGGCCCCGCCCTCACATGTCGATCGGGCCCAGCGGGCGCAGCGGGTGCTCCAGCGGCTCGGGCGCGCTGCCCTCCGGGCCGAACGGCGACCCGCCGAGCTCCTCACGGTGGTGCGGCGTGTCCCAGGCGGTCAGGGGGCCGAGCGGGACGACCTGCGTCGGGTTGATCGTCGTCTGGACCATGTAGTAGTGCCGCTTGATGTGGTCGAGGTCGACCGTGTCGCCGAACCCGGGGGTCTGGTAGAGGTCGCGGGCGTAGGCCCACAGGGCCCCGAACTCGGCCAGCTTCTGCCGGTTGCACTTGAAGTGGCCCTGGTAGACCGCGTCGAAGCGGGCGAGCGTGGTGAACAGGCGGATGTCGGCCTCGGTGATGCTCTCGCCCACGAGGTAGCGCTGGTGCTCGAGCCGCTCGTCGAGCTCGTCGAGGCGGGCGAAGAGGGCGTTGTAGGCCTCCTCGTAGCGGGTCTGCCTCGTCGCGAACCCGGCCTTGTAGACGCCGTTGTTCACGTCGTGGAAGACGCCCTCGTTGACCTCGTCGATCTCGTCGCGCAGGGCCTCGGGGTAGAGGTCGGGCGCCCCGGCGCGCTGGTGGGCGCGCCACTGCTGCCCGAGGTCGATCGTGATCTGGGGGTAGTCGTTGGTGACCAGGGCGCCGGAGGCGATGTCGACGACCGCGGGGACGGAGACGCCGTTCTCGGTGCCGTCCTCCGGGTCGCGGGCGAGGTAGGCCTGCTCGAGGTGGGTGTAGCCGAGCACGGGGTCGACGCCGCCCTCGTCGAGGGAGAACCGCCACGACCGGTCGTCCTGCAGCGGGTCGGTGATGGCCAGCGAGATCGCGTCCTCGAGCCCCATCAGCCGCCGCACGATCACCGAGCGGTGCGCCCACGGGCAGGCCAGCGAGACGACGAGGCGGTAGCGGCCCGGCTCGGCGGGCCACTCCCCCGGCCCGGACGGGTTCGCGACGATGCGGTCGGTGAACCGGGGTCCGCGGCGCTTGAACGAGCCGCTGGAGTCGGCGTAGGCCTTCGTGTTGCCGGCAGTGGTGCTCACGGTGGGGACATTCCCGTCGTGGCGGTCCCCGACGCGCGCGCCCCGGCATTCCCGACGAGGGCGCGGTCGGCTCGGCGCCCCGTAGACAGTTGATCATGTCGAGCGCGACGTCCGTCCGTGTCGCGCTCGGCATGATCATCTGCCTACGCGCCCGATCTCGGTCACAAGACGTCCGGCCGGGAAGGTGTACGGGAACCGGCTTCCGGGGAACGATGGCCGACGTCCCCCGCCGTCGTGGGCGTCCCGTGAACCCGCCCGCGAGGAGACGCCGCAGATGAGCACCGGCCGCCGTTCCGACTCCGTCTCGACCGAGACCAGCGTGTCCTCCGAGTCCGAGCACTCCGCACTGCGCACCGACATCCGGCGCCTCTCGACGCTGCTCGGGAAGACCCTGGCGCGGCAGAACGGCGAGGACATGCTCGACCTCGTCGAGAAGGTGCGTCACCTCGTCCGGGAGGTGCCCGAGCGCGGCGACACCGAGATCCGCGACCTGCTCGCCTCGCTCGACCCCGGCACCGCCGCGGTCCTCGCCCGGGCCTTCGCCACGTACTTCCACCTGGCGAACGTCGCGGAGCAGACCCACCGGGCCTCGGAGCGCCAGGCGGTGCACGACGGCGGCGAGGGCCCGATCCACCTGCTGGCCGAGCGACTGGTCACCGAGGCCGACCCCGACGAGGTCGCGACCGCGCTCTCCCGGCTGCAGCTCAAGCCCACGTTCACGGCCCACCCCACCGAGGCGCAGCGGCAGTCGGTGCTCGGCAAGCTGCGCGCGATCGCGGGCATCCTCGGCGACGGGCTCTCCGAGGAGGCGGCGGAGACGAAGCTCGAGCGCCTCGTCGACCTCATGTGGCAGACCGACGAGATCCGTCCCGAGCGGCCCACCGTGCTCGACGAGGCCCGCTCGGTCTCCTACTACCTGGAGCAGCTGGGGCGCCACGCCGTGCCCGAGGTGCTCACGGTGCTCGACGAGGAGCTCGACCGCGTCGGGCTCCACCTGCCCGAGGGCGCCCGGCCGCTCGTGCTCGGCTGCTGGGTCGGCGGCGACCGCGACGGCAACCCGAACGTCACCGCCGAGCTCACCCGCGACGCCATGGCGGTGTACGCCGACCGCGGGGTGCGGATCCAGATCGGGCTGATCGAGGAGCTCGTGCAGGAGCTCTCGGTGTCGACGCGGCTGGTGGGCGTCAGCGAGGACCTGCGGCGCAGCCTCGCCCGCGACCGCCGGCACCTGCCCGAGATCTACGACCGCTTCGTCCGGCTCAACGCCGAGGAGCCCTACCGGCTCAAGTGTTCCTACGTGTACGCCCGGCTGGAGAACACGCGCGCCC
Organism: Actinomycetospora sp. CA-084318; assembly: GCF_050955885.1. Lineage (NCBI taxonomy): Bacteria > Bacillati > Actinomycetota > Actinomycetes > Pseudonocardiales > Pseudonocardiaceae > Actinomycetospora > Actinomycetospora sp. CA-084318. The sequence continues at coordinate 3,040,877 of NZ_CP192098.1, read as the reverse complement.
GCTACGCGGACGGTTCGCCGCACGTCCCCGGCCGCGACTACCTCGGCTCGGCGGAGTACCTGGCCGACCTCGAGGTGATGGACCGCTCGCTGCGCTCGCACCAGGGCGACCGGATCGCCGACGGGATGCTGCGCGACGTCATGCGCACCGCCAACGCGGTGGGCCTGCACCTGGCCTCGGTCGACGTCCGCGAGCACACCAAGCTCCACCACACCGCGCTCGCGGCCCTGTTCGACCGGCTCGGGGAACTGGAGACGCCCTACGGCGACCTCGACCACGCCGGCCGCATCGAGGTGCTCTCCCACGAGCTCGCCGGGCGCCGGGCGCTGACCCCGCGCCGCAACTGGCAGGACATCGGCGACGACAGCTTCCGCGAGACCCTCGACGTCTTCGACACCATCCGCGAGGTGCAGGAGACCTACGGCGAGGAGGCCCTGCACACCTACATCATGTCGATGGCCCAGAACGTCGACGACGTCCTCGCCGTGGCGGTGCTCGCCCGAGAGGCGGGGCTGATCGAGCTCAGCGTCGACGGCGCCCGGTCGTCGCTCGACATCGTGCCGCTGTTCGAGACCGCGACCGAGCTGAAGATCTCCGGTGACCTGCTCGACGGGATGCTCTCCGACCCGTCGTACCGCGCGATCGTCGCGGCCCGCGGGGACGTGCAGGAGATGATGCTGGGCTACTCGGACTCCAACAAGGGCGCCGGCATCACGACGAGCCAGTGGTCCATCCACACCGCCCAGCGCCAGCTCCGGGACATCGCCGCCAAGCACGGGGTCCGGCTGCGGCTCTTCCACGGCCGCGGCGGCTCGGTCGGGCGCGGCGGCGGCCCGGCGGCGGAGGCGATCGCGGCGCAGCCGCACGGCGTCGTCGACGCGGTGATGAAGGTGACCGAGCAGGGCGAGGTCATCTCCGACAAGTACTCGCTGCCGAGCCTCGCCGAGGACAACCTCGAGATCATGCTCTCGGCGGTGCTGGAGGCGACGCTGCTGCACCAGACCAGCCGCGTGCCGACCGACCAGCTGCAGCGCTGGGACGAGGCGATGGACGTCATCTCGGACGCGGCCCAGGAGGCCTACGGGGCGCTCGTCGGCCACGAGGGGCTGCCGAACTTCTTCACCCAGGCGACCCCGGTGGACGAGCTCTCGATGCTCAACGTCGGGTCCCGCCCCGGCAAGCGGCCCGGCGCCGGTGGCGACGCCTCGCTCGACGACCTCCGCGCGATCCCCTGGGTGTTCGGCTGGACGCAGACCCGGATGATCGTCCCCGGCTGGTTCGGCCTCGGCTCGGGTCTGAAGGCCGCCCGCGAGGCCGGCTACGGCGAGGTGATCGACGAGATGCGGGACTGGGCGTTCTTCGCCAACCTGCTCTCCAACGTCGAGATGACGCTCGCGAAGACCGACATGCGCATCGCCGGCTTCTACGTCGCCGAGCTCGTCGACCCCGAGCTGCAGGACGTCTTCGAGATCATCAAGACCGAGCACGCGCTGACGCTGCGCGAGGTCCTCGCCCTCTCGTCCGGCGACGCGCTGCTGGCGAACAACCCGCTCCTGCGCCAGACCCTCGAGGTGCGCGAGAGCTACCTGGAGCCCCTGCACCACCTGCAGGTGCACGCGCTCGCCGAACGGCGCACGGTCGACGAACCGGACCCCGATCTGCAGCGCGCCCTGCTGCTCACGGTCAACGGCATCTCGGCCGGAATGCGCAACACCGGATAGCGCACCACCGGAGCTCGCCCGATCGTCCGTGATCGGATCCCCGACTTTCGACCCGTTGTGTTCACCGGTGATCCCGATCACCATGGCCCGCGATCACATCGTGGCATTCGACATCGTGGCGATCATCGGCGGGGAGCACCGGTATGGAATCGATCTTGTTGTTCGTGATCGGCATCGCGGTGCTGGTCTTCAGCGCCGAGAAGTTGATCGGTTACCTCGTCGGGGTGGCGAGTCGCTGGACGATCTCGCTGTTCCTCATCGCGGTGATCTTCACGGGCATCGAGTTCGACGACCTCGCGTTCGGGATCGTGCTCAATCTCGAGGACCTGAGCAACGTCGCCCTCGGGACGGTGATCGGGACGACCGTGGCGATGACGGGGATCGTGCTCGCGATCTCCGCCATCGTCGCGCCCTGCGAGGTCGAGGTGCCGCGCAGCTATCTCGTCCTGTTCGTGCTCGCGCCGATCGTCATGCTCGCGTTCGCCCTCACCGGGTTCTTCACCGTGGCGTCCGGGATCGTGCTGCTGGCCGCGTTCGTGGCGTTCGTGGGCTTCGTCGCCTGGCGCGAGTACGCGGCCCGCAAGCCGGTCTTCCGCAACGCCGAGGTCTACGAGCAGCTCGAGAAGGTCGGCGCCGGGGTGGGCGGCGGCGGGTCGGTCGCGCTCCCCGACGGGCCGCCGGCCGACGGCGGTCACCACTTCACGCTGCCGCCCGACCTGCGGATCGACCAGGGCTTCCTCAAGGCCCGCTCGCACTCCCCCGGGGTCGGGCTGGGGCTTGCGGTCCTCGCCCTGATCGGCCTCGTCATCGGCGCCGTCGCCGCCGGGCAGGCCACCGAGGGCGTCATCGAGACCCTCGGGATCGAGGGCACCGTCTTCGGCGTCACGATCGCGACGCTGGCCCTCTCGCTCGAGGACATCTTCCTCACCGCCGAGCCGCAGCGCCGGGGCGCACCGGAGATCGCGGTCGCCAACGTGATCGGCAGCGTCGTCTTCTCGGTGACCGGCAAGCTCGGCATCATCCTGCTCACCGGCGGGGCCATCGCCGTCGACGAGGACGTGGTGGCGTGGCACCTGCCCGTGCTCATCGTCATGACGGCGATCGCGGCGGGCTTCCTCGCCACCGGCCGGCTGCGCCGCTGGCACGGCATCGTGCTGCTCGTCCTGTACGTCGCCTACTTCGTGGTGAGCCTCGTGGCGTTCGGCGGCGTGCCGATGGACGACTGAGAGGTGCGCTGCGCGCCCGTGAGTACTCATCCGTGCCAGGGCACGGATTAGTGCTCACAGGGCCGAAGGCCACCTATGCGTGCGGGCGCGCCACCAGCGGCAGTTCGACCGGGCGGGACTCCTCGTTCGCCTCGGCCACGGCGGCCTCGACGATGCCGTGGTCGGGCGCGAGGTGGCAGACCGGGTCGGTGCGGGTGGCGTCCCCGGTGAGGGCGAACGCCTGGCAGCGGCAGCCCCCGAGGTCGACCTCCCGGCGCGAGCACGAGCGGCACGGGTCCTGCATCCAGTCCGTGCCGCGGTAGGCCGAGAACATCGGCGAGTCCCGCCAGATCCAGGACAGGTCGTGCTCGCGCACGTTCGCGGCCGGCAGCGGCAGGTCGTGCGCGGCGAGGCAGGGCAGGGCGTTGCCGTTCGGCACGACGACGAGCTGGCGGGCACCCCAGCCGCCCATGCACGGCTTCGGGTAGGTCGCGTAGTAGTCCGGGATCACGTAGATGATCTCCATGCGCCCGCGCAGCCGCTCCTTGGCCTCGCGGACCACCACCTCGGCGGCCGCCAGCTGCTCGCGCGAGGGCAGGAGCGACGCCCGGTTCACCGCCGCCCAGCCGTAGTACTGGGTGTTGGCGAGCTCGATGCGGTCGGCCTCGAGGTCCTCCGCCGCGGCCAGGATCTCCGGGATCCGGTCGATGTTCTGCCGGTGCAGGACGACGTTGAGCGTCAGCGGCCAGCCCAGCTCCCGCACCCGGCGGGCGGCGTCGATCTTGCGCGCGAACGACGGCGAGCCCGCGATCCGGTCGGACAGCGTCGGCTCGTCGGCCTGCAGCGACACCTGCACGTGGTCGAGCCCGGCGTCGTGCAGCTCGGCCGCCCGCTCGGGGGTGAAGCCGAGGGCGCTCGTGACGAGGTTGGTGTACAGGCCCTGGTCGGAGGCGGTCCGCACCAGGTCGACGAGGTCCCGGCGCAGCAGCGGCTCCCCACCCGAGAGGTGGCACTGCAGCGCCCCCAGCTCCGCGGCCTCGGTGATCACCCGCTGCCACTCGGCGGTGGTGAGCTCCTCGCGGTAGGCCGCGAGCTCGGTCGGATTCGAGCAGTACGCGCACGCCAGCGGGCACCGGTAGGTCAGCTCCGCGAGCAGGCCGAGGGGCCCGTCCACATCAGTCATCGAGGATCTCCAGGTGTCGACGCTCGGCGAGCTTCGCGAGGTAGGCCACGACCTGCTCCTCGGGGACCTCGCCGTACTGCTCGCGCAGCGCGTCGACGATGTCGGCCACGGTCCGCCGCCCGTCGCAGAGCTCGAGGATCGCGGTACCGGTGGCGTTGAGGACGACGACGGTCTCGGGCAGCAGCAGCACGTGCCGCTCCCGGGCCTTGTCGTACCGGAACTTCACCCCGCGCCCGAGCCGCGGGACCCCGGTCACGGACACCGGGGTCGTCACGAGGGGTACGCCGCGTCGATCGCGTCCATCATCGACCAGAGCACGTCGTTCTTGAACGCCAGCGCGTCGTAGGCGGCCTGCTCGAGCTCCGGGGTCCGGCAGTGCTCCAGCACCACCTCGAGGGCGTGCTCGGAGTCGCGCGGGGCCTGGTGCAGGCGGTTGCGGAAGTACTGCAGGCCGGCCGGGTCGATCCAGGTGTAGTACTTCTCGAACGCGGCGAGCCGGGTCGCCATGAGGTCGGGCGCGAACAGCTCGGTCAGCGACGACGCCACGGCGATCGGCCACGGCTTGGTCCGCGCGAAGGTGATGTAGGCGTCGACCGCGAACCGCACGCCCGGGCGCAGGTGCACGTGCGAGGTCATCTCCTCGCGCGGCACGCCGCACGCCTCGCCGAGGCGCAGCCACGCCTCGATGCCGCCCGGGTCGTCCCCGACGCCGTCGTGGTCGGTGATCCGCCGGATCCACCGCCGCCGCACCGTGACGTCCGGACAGTTCGACAGGATCGCCGCGTCCTTGATCGGGATGGCCTCCTGGTAGGCGAACCGGTTCGCCACCCAGCCGCGGATCTGGGCCGGGGACAGCTCACCGTCGTTCATGCGCACGTGGAACGGGTGCGCCGCGTGGTACCGGGAGGCCTGCGAGCGCAGGCGGTCGGTCAGCGTCGAGTCGGTCAGCGTCGAGTCGGCGAGCGCCGTCATGCCGAGATCTCCGTTCCGTCGGTCCCGATCTCCACCCCGGCCTTCCCGACGACGAGGCCCTCCGCGGCCCCGGGCAGGAGGATCGGGTTCGAGTTGTTCACGTGCACGAGCACCACGCGCGGCACGCCGAGGTCGGCGAACGCGTCCAGCGAGCGCTCGAGCGCGACGTGGCCCATGTCGGCCGCGGTCTTGCGGCCGAGCCCGAGCCGGACGAGCTCGTCGTCGTGGAAGCAGGTCCCGTCGACGAGCAGCACGTCGGCGCCGCCGCACGCCGCGCGCAGCGGCGCGAGATCGGCCACGCCGGGGGCGTAGACGACGACGCCGCCGGTCCGGCGGTCGTGGAAGCGGTAGCCGACGACGCGGCCCTCCTCCGGCCCGGAGGTCGGGAAGCGCGGCGTCTTCCCCGTGGGCAGGTCGAACGCGGAGTAGGTCAGGTCGTCGGTGAGCGCGTGCTCGACGCCGATCGCCACGGGCACCACCTCGACGGGGCAGTAGGCCTCCAGCGTCGTCAGGAAGCCCGTCCCCTCGCGCAGCACCGCCTCCGAGGCGGCCGTGGCGTGCACCGTCACCCCCGAACCCTCCCGCAGGATGAGCAGGCCGAGCGTGTGGTCGATCTCCGCGTCGGTCAGCAGGATCGCCTCGACCGGGCTGCGCCGCGTGCTGCCCGGGTGCAGGTCGACCGCCGCCGTGAGCTGCTGGCGGACGTCGGGCGAGGCGTTGACCAGGAACCACCGATCCTCGTCGCCGACCGCGATGGACGACTGGGTGCGCGGCTCCACGAGGCCCGCCCGGGCGGCCGTGCAGCCGGCACAGGAACAGTTCCACTGCGGGAGTCCGCCGCCGGCGGACGACCCGAGGACGCGGACCTTCACCAGAACTTGATCCCGACGGACTTCAGGCGGCGCTTGTGCAGCTGCTCCACCTTCTCGATGTCCTGACGGTCGATGAGCTCGCCCCACGCGTTCGCGGCCTTCATGCCCTGTTGGAGCAGCTCCTCCATCTCGTCGGAGACGACGTCGGCGCTCTGGATCACCCGGGAGCCGAAGCCGATGTGCCAGCGCTCGTCGCGCAGCACCAGTTCCATGCCCTTGTGCACCCCGGGCATGCTCACCGAGCACCGGTCCAGGGCGGCGAGCAGCGCGTGCTGGCCCGCCGTGAGCACCACGCCCTCCAGGATCATGTGGTAGAGGCTCACCGCCGCGGTGAGGTCCTTCTCCCCGGCGGCGAGGTCCGCGGCGAGGGTGGGCAGGCGCTCCTCGAACAGCTCGAGCAGCTCCGGGCTCACCCGGTCGCGCAGGGTCTCCAGCCGGTCGGCGAGGCTCTCGCCGGGGATGCCGACCACCTCGCCGGCGACGCGGTCGAAGAAGCGCGCGTGCCGGGCCTCGTCGCGCGCCTGGGCGCGGAAGCAGCCGGCCATCTGGTCGTCGGTGGTCGCACGGTCCTCGAACGACCCGAGGTGGGTCGCGACCGACATCTCCCCCACGCAGAACCCGGCGATCAGGCCGAGCACGCGTTCGCGCTCGTCGTCCTCGAGCTTGCCCCACGCCTCGACGTCGCCGGTGAGATCGATGGCCTTCTCGTCCCACTGCAGCGATTCGGCGAGTTGGACGAAGTGGCCGTACCCGGTGATCATAGATCGAGATCCTCTCCCGGTTGCACCTCGCGGAAATCCGCCTTCTCGGCGCCGCAGATCGGGCACATCCAGTCGTCGGGAATGTCCTCGAAGGGCGTCCCGGGCGGGATGCCGCTGTCGGGGTCACCCTCCTCCGGATCATAGATGAGCCCGCACATCTCGCAGATCCACTTGCTGGCCACGGGCGGCGCACTCATCGGGTTCCCCGTTTCTCGCTCCACACGCCGACCAGGGGCGCCGGATTTCTCCGACGCCCCTGGCGGCATTACCAGATCAGTCGTCCATCTGGGCGACGTACATCGTCACCTCAGGGGCGACACCGATTTCGGTGAACTCCGGGGTCTCCCACGTCATGTCAGACCTCCCTTCCTCGAATTCGGGCGTCCTTGAATTGGACAGGGCCTATTGTCCCTCGGACTCAGTCCTCGGGCAGTGCGAAACAGAACAGCGCGTCACCCGCGGCGGCGCCGAGCAGACCGGGCAGGAAGCCCTCGACCCAGCCGCCCCAGCCGGTCGGCACGGCCACGTACTGGCGCCCGTCGACCTCGAAGGTGATCGGGCTCGAGTGGTGGCCGCTGCCGCACTGGAACTGCCACAGCTTCTCGCCGGTCTGCGCGTCGAGGGCCACGAACTCGCCGCTCGGCGTGCCCTGGAAGACGAGCCCGCCCGCGGTCGACACGTTCGACGCGCACATCGGGTACTCGTGGTTCCAGCGCCACTTCTCCTCGCCGGTCAGCGGGTCGACCGCCGACACGAAGCCGTAGTGGTCGTCGAGGTCGACGGCCACGCCGGCGCCCCAGTAGGGGATCGACTCCTTGAACTCCCGACGACGCCGGGTGGCGGTCGCGCCGACCTCCTGGACCGGGATGTAGATCAGCCCGGTCTCGGGGTTGTAGGACATGTGCGTCCACTCCTTGCCACCGGCCGGGCCGGGCCAGAAGTGGACGGGGACGCCCTCCTCGTCGGGGTAGATCTTCGGCGTCACCTTGCCGTCGGGGCTGATCTCGCCCCAGGTGATGCGGTCGACGAAGGGGAAGACCCGCACGAGCTCGCCGTTGGTGCGGTCGATGACGAAGAAGTAGCCGTTCTTGTCCGCGTGGGCGAGCAGCTTGCGCCCGTCCGGTGCGTCGAAGAGCAGGTTCTCCATCGTCGAGTCGTAGTCCCACAGGTCGTGCGGGGTGAACTGGTAGTGCCAGCGGATCTCGCCGCTGTTCACGTCGATCGCCACGACCGAGTCGGTGTAGAGGTTGTCCCCGGGACGCACGCCGCCGTCGAAGTCCGGCGCCGGGTTGCCCGTGCCCTGGAAGAGCAGCTCGAGCTCGGGGTCGTAGGTCGGGGTGATCCAGCAGTTCGCGCCACCGCGCTGCCAGGCCTCGCCGTCCTCCGGCCACGTCTCGGAGCCGGGCTCGCCCGGCTTCGGCACCGTGTAGCAGCGCCAGCGCCGCTCACCGGTCTGCGCGTCGAAGGCGTCGAGGTGGCCGCGGACGCCGAACTCGCCGCCGGCGCTACCCACGACGACCATGTCCTTGACGATCAGCGGGGCGGCCGAGCCGCTCTCGCCGGCGCGGACGTCACCGTTGGTGGTGTCCCAGACCTTCTCGCCGGTCGTCGCGTCGAGCGCGATGAGGTGGGCGTTCAGGGTGTACATGTACACCTTGCCGTGGCCCACGGCGACGCCGCGGTTGACGTTGCCGCAGCACAGCGAGGTGTCGAACGGCGACGCGTGCTTGTAGCGCCACAGCTCCTCGCCGGTCTTCGGGTCGATCGCCCAGACCTTGCCGTCGGGGCCGGAGACGTACATGACGCCGTCGACGACGAGCGGGGTGGCCTCGAAGGAGTACGTGGACGCGCCCGAGTGCATACCGGTCGAGCCCGCCTGGAACACCCAGGCCGGCACCAGCTTGCGGACGTTGTCCTTGGTGATCTGGTTCAGCGTCGAGTAGCGCTGTCCGTCGTAGGTGCCGTAGTACGTGAGCCAGTTCTCCGGCTCCGACCGGGCACCCTGGATGCGCTCGTAGTCGACGTTGCGCGTCGCGGGCGCCTCGCCCTTGACGTTGGAGAGCGTGCGGTGCGCGACGGCTTCGCCGGCGTCAACGTAGTCGGTCATCGTGTGCTCCTCTCGGGTGCGGACGCTCAGGGACGGGGCTGCGGCGGACGGTCGAGCTTGGCCGAGTCGGGGACCTCGCCCCCCATGACCAGGGCGGCGGTCAGGCCGCGGCCCTCGTCGTTGCCGGTGGTCGAGCCGTACCAGTACGCCCCGGGACCGTCGAGGTTGAGCCGCGCGGTGCCCTTGGAGTGGTTGACCAACCAGATGATCTTCGGGTCACCGTTGTGCGGCAGGAGCGCGCAGTGGGTGTTCTTGTCGTCGTTGATGATCGTGAGCTCGATGTCCCCACCGTGCGGGAACACGATGATGCTCGGGCTGAAGATCAGCTGGTCCTCGGGGATGGTGACCGTGGCGCGCATGACGCCGTCGTCGCCCTCCTCCGCGTAGCCGACGTCGCCGGTACCGAGCATCCGTCCCAGCGTGGTGCGGTTCTGGCCGTCCAGTCCCGCCTTGTGGAGCACGTCAGCTCGATCGTCTGCCGTGGCCGTCATCGGCCGTCCCCTCCTCGTTCACGACTGCACTGGACTCCGCGCGCCGGAGAGCGCGTCGGAGTGGGCGGCGTCGAGCGGGGCGGGCCGGGTCGGACCCGGCTCGCCGGCCGTGTGCCTGCGCAGGGTCCCGGGAAGTGCGCACACGAAGCCGCCACGGTCTGATCGACCGCTCGGCCGACGACGTCGGCCGTTGGGCGGCAGGACACGCCACGGACGGCGACGACTGCACATGATCAGTCGCCGAGCGGTGTGTGCTGAGCCACTTCCGACCATAGATACCGCACCGGTCGACGGCAAGTGGATCGTGGACGGCGCGTCGGATCTCGATCACGGCGCGCCTCTTATCGCGGCCCGGGAGAGGCCCTAGAGTCGACGCCCGACGGGTCGACGCGGACCGTCGCCACCTCTGCCGGCGGGAGGACCGTGGCCAGGTTCGGGATGCCGGAGGCCCTGTCGGAGTTGACGGCCGCGCAGGGCCTCGCCGACTCGGTCGAGCTGAAGACCCTCCTGGCCGGTCCGGCCGGGCCGGTCGCCGAGGTGCTCACCGGACGCGCCGCGCCGACGTGGAGCACCCGCCGCAGCTACCTCGTGGACACCCCCGCGCTCGACCTGCTGCGCGCCGGGGTGGAGGTGCGGCTGCGCCGCCGCACCCGCGGCCGGTACGACCTCGCCGTGTCCGCCCGCCGGGCGGGGTCCTCGGCGCGGTGCGGCACGCCGCGCGGGGGCCGGGTGGAGCTCGACGTCGTGCCCGGGGGCCTGTGGCTCGACGTCGAGGTGCGCGGCGAGGTCGACCCGCGGGTGGCCGCAAGGGTGATCGAGGGGGCGGGCGCCGGCGCCGAACTGCTCTCCCCCGCCCAGCGGGCCTGGGCCTGCCGGGGCGGCGACGGTGCCGTCGACGAGCGCCGGCTGCGCGACCTGCGGGTGCACGGCCCGCTCGTGGTCAGCCGCGTGAAGGTCGCCGCCGCCCGCTGGGGCCTGCGGCGCGCCGACCTGGAGCACTTCCGCTTCCCGAGCGGCCGGGAGCGCGTCGAGCTCTCCACGCACTGCGTCCCGCACGAGGTCGCGGACACCGTCCCCGCCTTCGAGCGGATGCTCGACGAACACCCGGTGGTGTGCGCGGCCGCCTACCGGCCCCGCACCGCGGAGTGGCGCGCGGAGCTGGCCGACCGCGCGAACTAGCGCCCGGCCACCGTCCCCAGCACCCCCTCGCACGCCGCGGCCAGCACCGTGGCGGCCTCGCGCACCGCGCGGCCCGTGCCCGGGTGCCCGGCCAGGCGCGCCCACCCCGCCCGCTGCTCCCGGGCGAGCCGGGCGAGTTCGACCGGGTCCGTGCCCGCGTCCGCCCCGAGCCGCAGCGCGGGGTCGCCGCCGGCGAGCAGACGGACCGCCGCCTCCCGCCGTCCGCCCGGGAGCTCCACCCGCCCGGTGTCGAGGTCGTCGGCGAGCGCCGCCTCGGCGAGCTCGCGGGCGCCCGACGACCGCACCCGGTCGAGCTCGACGGCGAGCCACCGCGTCCAGGGGCGGCCGGGCGCCGCGGCCACGAGCCGGTCGGCCGCGTCCAGGGCCGCCGCCGCCCGGCGGCGCGCCGCCCGCGGCCGGCAGCGGGCGACCAGCGTCGTCGCGAGCCGGCCGACGTTGCGTCCCCCGAGGGCGCCGGGCCCCGGCAGGGCCACGCGGACGACACCGGTGAGCGGGTCCTCGACCGACACCGACACCGCGGGCACCACCCGGGCCGCGACGGACGGGACGTCGGCCAACCAGTCCGGCACCCGCGTGCCGGAGTCGTCCTCGGCGAGCAGCACGAGCGCGTCGACGAGCTCGTCCGCGGTGAGCGGCCCCAGGGCCGCCCGGGCGGCGAGGTCCACGACGACGGCGGGTCGCTCCACCACCCCGGCCACCGCGGCCGCGACGGCGGCGGCGTCGGACGGGGTCGGCCCGGTCACCCCGTAGCGCCACGGGGCGACGACGACGGCCGCGAGGTCGGTCACCGCCGCCGCGCCCGGATCGCCGACCGGGACCTGGTCGACGGCCCGGCGCAGCAGGGCCTGGGTCGCGTCGAAGAGCCCGGACCCGGCGTCGGGCAGGGGCGGACCGACGATCCCGCCGGAGGTCCGGGGGCCGGCGACGAGGCCGGGGACGACGGCGAGCAGCCGGGTGTCGGCGACCTCCGGGGCGGTGCGCGTCGGCGGTGGCGCGACCTGCGCGACGAGCGCCCGGGCCCCGGCCGCGACCCGCTCCCGCGCGGCGTCCCGCGCCCCCGTTCCCGCCCCCTCGACCAGCGCCGCCACCAGGCCGGGGGCCCCGACGGCGGGTGCGGCCGGCGCCTGCTCCGGCTCCCGCTCCGCCGGGGCGGCGGCCACCGGCAGCTCCGCCCGGATCGTCGTGCCCTCCCCCGGGGCGGACGTGACCCGCACCTGCCCGCCGACGCGGGACAGGCGGGCGTCGAGGTTGCGCAGCCCCCGCCCCGGGCCGTCGTGGCGCACGGTGAACCCCGGGCCGTCGTCGGCGACCTCGAGGTGCAGGACGGCGGGCCGGCCGGTGAGCCGGACCCGCACGGGCGCACCGCCCGCGTGCTTGCGCGCGTTGTTCACCGCCTCCAGGCAGACGAAGTACGCGGCGGCCTCCACCTCCGGGTCGTACCGGGCGACGCCGTCCGCGGTGAGGGTGACCGTCGGGTCCCCGGCGAGGTCGGCCTCGAGGGCCGCGACGAGCCCGAGCCGCGCCACCGCCGCCGACGAGACGCCGCTCGCGGTCTCGTCGAGCACCGACGCGGCGGTGTCGAGCTGGTCGAGGAGCACGTCGAGCCGGGCCCGGGCGTCGGCGAGCCGGCCCGCGCCGACGAGGTGCTCGACCAGGCCGAGGGTGAGCCGCAGCGAGACCAGGTGGTGCTGGGCGCCGTCGTGCAGGTCGCGTTCCAGGCCGCGCCGCTCGGCGTCGGTCTCCGCGACGAGGCGCCGCCGGGCGGCGGCGATCCGCTCGGCGTGCGCGATCCCGGCCCGGAGCTGGCGTTCCAGTTCGATCTCGAGCCGGTGCGCCGCGAGGACCCCGCCGAGGCCGTCGGCGACCTCCGCGACGAGCCGCGCGCGATCGCTCCCGGCGAGCGCCTCGGCGTCGACGGCGAGCGCACCGATCTCGCGCCCGCCGTGGTGGATCCCGAACCGGACCTCCTCCTCGCCGGCCCCGGGCTCGCGCCAGGTCAGCACGCGGTCACGCAGACCGTCGCGGTGCACGGTCAACCGCACGGCCCGCGCGCCGAGGGCCCGCCCGACGGCCTCGGGCACCGCGTCGAGCGGCGCGTCGCCGCGGGTGGAGGCGCCGAGGGTGGCGAGGACCCCGGCCGGCGTGGCCCGGTCGCCGTAGAGGAGACGCTCGGCGAGCCGGTCGGCCGCCCGCCCGGCCGGGAGCCACAGCGCGGCGACGACGGCGGTGGCGGCGACCCACCCGGTGACCGTCCCGCCGGTGGCGCGGCCCAGCAGCGCGGACACCAGGGTCGCGAGCAGCACCGCGAGCCCGCCGAGCGCGACCACCGTGAGCAGGGCCGCGAGGCCGCGGTGCAGCAGCCGCTCCGCCGAGCGGGCCCGCCGCGCCGCCAGCACGGCGAGCGCGACGACGGCCGCGGTCAGCCGGGCGAACCAGAACAGCAGGGCGAGCGGCAGACCGGCGCCCGCCCCGCCGTGGCGGGCGGTGGGGTCGTCGATCGTCAGCCCCGGGCGGTCGAGCAGGGCCAGCACGAGCGTCAGCACCGCGAGCACCAGGGCCGCCCCGAGCGCGGCGGCCAGCACGCTCGTGAGCAGCCGGGCTCGTGCGCGGGCCTCCGGGTCCGGGCCGCGGCGCACGGCGGGCCCGACCGCGGCGAGGCCGAGCAGCGGCACCCCGAAGCCGAAGAACACCACGCAGCTCACGGTGTGCGGCAGCAGGGCCGTCCCGAGGCCCGCGAGGAACAGGACCGCCGCCACCACCGGCACGAGCACCCGGGACCGCCGCCGCGCGGATCCGTCGACGAACGTCAGCAGCGCCCCCGCGTACGCCGCGCCCGCGATGCCGTGGAGCAGCACCTGGTGGAGCTCGCCGATCTCCACCCCGGTCACCGCGCGGACCGCGGAGGTGGCCGCGTGCGCCTGGAGGTTGAACGCGCCCGCCGTCCCGACCATCGCGAGGGCGAGCAGCCGGGTCGGCCACGCGGGGCCGCCGAGGCGCAGCAGGATCCCGGCGACGACGAGGGCCACCCCGCTCGCCAGGTAGTCCACGACCGCCTGCCCGGGCGGCTCGTTCAGCGCCCCCGGCCCGGTCGCGCCCGAGACCGCGACGGCCGCGCCCACGGCCAGCCAGACCAGGGTCATCGCGGTGACGACGCCGAGCACCACCCAGTACGCGACCCGCGCGGGCGATCGGCCGTGCACCGTCCCGACCGTGCTCATCCGGCCGCCGGGGCCAGCTCGACGGGGAGCCAGGCGCGCAGGCCGCCGGCGTCGACGTCGAGCGCCCCGCCGAGGCCCGTGAGCCGGTCGGCCTCCGCGGCGAGCCCGTCGGCGACGGCCGCGGGATCCGGCGTGCCCTCCCCCGGCGGGAGCGTCACCGCCACGGTCGCCCGGTCGCCCGCCCGACCCAGGGTCACCTCGAGCGGGGCGTCGCCGGGGACGGCGGCGAGCACCGCGACGGCGGCGTAGTACAGCCCGGACTCCACCTCCCACGGCAGCCGCTCGGCCCAGCGGCCGGCGAGGTGGACCGGGCGGGGCAGGTCGGCCACCACCTCCTCCAGGGCGGCCCGCAGGCCCTCGTCGCGCAGCACCGCCGGGTGCACGCCGCGGGCGATCACCCGGAACCGGTCGAGGAGCTCCTCGAGCCGGGTACGGGCGCCGTCGAGGTGGTGGCGGGCCAGCCCGGCGGCCTCGTCGCGGTCGGCGTCGTCGGCGTCCGGCGCCAGCCCGTCGTCGAGCACCTCGCCGGTGTCCTCGACGGCCCGGCGCAGCGCGGCGAGCCGGCCGCCGGTGGCCTCCGCCAGCTCACCGGCGAGCCGCCGCCGCTCCACCTCCCGCGCGTGGCCGAGGCGGCGCCGGGACTCCTCGGTCTGGTGGGCGAGCTCGGCGACCCGCGCCACCCGGCCACGGAGCTCCTCGCCGCGGGCCAGGCCCCGGACGAGCAGGGTGGTGGCGTCGGCGACGTCGGCGACCAGGGCGCGGTCGGCCGCCGTGACCGGGCGGCCGGGCTTGCCGACCGTCAGCACCGCGCGCAGTTCCGGCCCGGTCGAGCCGACCGGCCGGTCGAGGACCGGGTGGGCGTGGTCGACGTCGGGGCGGGCGAGCAGCGTCGCGAGGTCCGCGACCCGCTCGCCGGTGCGCCCGACGAGGCCGTCGCCGCCCGCCAGCCACACGTCGGCGTGCGGGGCGCGGGTGCCCTCCTCCAGCACCCGGGCGAGCGCCGGGAGCGACCCGACGTCCCCGGTCGCGGCGGCGAGGACCGCGGACCGTCCGACGTCGGCCGACCGCTCGGCGCCCGGCCGGGCGAGCCCGGTGCCGGCGAGCACCGCGGCCGCGAGCGCGACCCCGGCGAACGGCGCGAGCACCGGGCCGGCCGGGCCGAGCACGAGCTCGCCGGCCACCACCGCGAGCAGGAGGCAGATCGCGACGACCCCGGCGACGGCGAGGGCGCGCAGCGCGCCCGGCGTCACGACCGCTCGCCCTGCTGCGAGCGCAGGTAGGTGAGCACCGCCAGCACGCGCCGGTTGCTCTCGGTCGCGTCGGCGTGCAGCCCGAACTTGTCGAAGATGCTCGCGATGTGCTTCTCCACCGCCTTGCCGCTGACGAACAGCTCGCCCGCGATCGCCCCGTTCGAGCGGCCCTCGGCCATCAGCCGGACCACGTCGCGCTCGCGCTCGGAGAGCGCCGCCACCACGTTCGCGCGGTCGGTGCGCGGCTTCTCGACGAGCCGCCGGGCGAGCACCGGCTCGATGACGATCTCGCCCTCGACGATGCGGGTCAGCGTGTCGGACAGGACGTCGACGCTGCCGACCTTCTCCTTGAGCCGGTAGCCGATCCGCTCGGTGCCGATCTCGAGGATGCGCACGAGGTAGTGCGACTCGGCGTAGTGGGAGAGGAACAGCAGGCCGGTGTCCGGGTGGCTCGCGCGCAGCCGCTCGGCCGTGACCAGCCCGCCGTCGGGCTCGGGCGGCATGCGGATGTCCAGCACGGCCACGTCCACGGGCCGGCCGGCGAGCGCCCGGAGGAGCTCGTCGCCCCCGGGTTCGACGGCGACCACCTCGTGCCCGGCCGCCTCCAGCAGCATCACCAGGCCCTGCCGGAACAGGGCGCCGTCCTCGGCCAGTGCTACCCGCACGGGAACCTCCCGACGATCTGCGACGACGTGACGGCGACGTCCCCGCCGAGCGGCCCGGCCTCGTCGGCGAACACGGCGGCGAGCGCCGGATCGGCGCCGGCGACCACGACGACGAGGGTGGCGTCCTCCCGACCGACGGTGACGGCGAGCGGGCCCGGGGCGGCGGCGAGCACCTCGACCAGCGCGAAGTACGCGGCGCCCTCGGCCGCCGGGCCGCAGCGGTCGTCGGCGACGTCGAGCGCCACGTCGGCCCCGGTGGCCCGGACCCGCTCGAGCAGGGCCGGCCCGAGCCCGGCCTCGTGCAGGAGCGGCGGGTAGATCCCGGCGGCGACGGCGCGCAGTTCGTCGAGCGCGGCCGCCACCTCGTCCTGCAGCGCCTCGATCTGCTCCCGCGGCACGTCGAGCACCCCGAGGCGCAGCGCGAGGGAGGAGATCCGCACCGCCGCGCCGTCGTGCAGGCGGCGCTCGAGCCGTCGGCGGCGCGCCCAGTGCTCCCGGCGCACCTCCGGACGGCGGGTGGGGTCGTCCGCCGTCGTCATGGCCGCGAGTCTGGGGCGCGGGCGCAGGGCCGCGGCAGGGGGCGGATCCCCGTAGATCGTAGGGACGGCCCCCTTGACCCGGCCGGCACGTGACGATGCGTGGCGCATCCGCGCATCGTGCCCGAAGTACTCGCCCGTCCGCACCATCCCCGGTTACGATCCGTGCTCGTCATCAGTGTCCTCCGGGGAGCGGCCGTGTCCTACGTCCTGGGTGTGGACCTCGGGACGACGACGGTCGCGGCCGCCGCCGGGGACGGCGACCGGGCGGACGCGGTGGCCCTGGGCGACGCCGCCCTGCTCGCGCCCGCCGTGGTGGCCCGGCGCACCGACGGGGCCCTGGTCACCGGCGACGCGGCGCTGCGCCGGGCGGTGGGCGACCCGGACCGGGTCGCCCGCGCGGTCCGCCGCCGCCTCGGGGACCCGACGCCGGTCCTGCTCGGCGGGGAGGGCGCCTCCCCCACCGACCTGCTGGCCGCCCTGCTGCGGGGCGCGGTCGACCGGGCCGTCGCGGCCCGCGGCGGGCGGCCCGACCGGGTCGTGCTCACCCATCCCGCGTCCTGGGGGCCCTACCGCCGCGGTCTGCTCGACGACGTCGCGGCGTCGGCCGGGGTCACCGACGCGCACACCGTGAGCGACCCGGAGGCCGCGGTCCGCCAGGTCGGGGCCGTCCGCGGGCTCCCGGAGGGGCCGGTGGCGGTGCTCGACGTCGGCGGCACGTCGTGCGAGGCGGCGGTCGTGGCCGGCGGCGCGGTGCTCGGGGTCCCCGTCGCCGTGGAGCGGCTCGGCGGCGACGACCTCGACGAGGCCCTCGCCGCGCTGGTCGACGAGAGCGCCGGCGGGTTGCTGGCCGACCTCGACCCGGAGGACCCGTCGTCCGGACCGACCCTCGCCCGCTTCCGCGCGGACTGCGTGGCCGCGAAGGAGGCGCTCTCGGTCGACGACGAGGTCGCGGTGCCGCTGCTGCTGCCCGGACGCCACGTCGACGTGCCCGTGCGCCGCGCGGCGTTCGAGGAGCGGATCGCGCCGGTGGTCCAGCGGGCGGTGGCGACGCTGCAGCAGGCCCTGGACGGCGCTGACAGCGCTGACGGCGCCCCCGCTCCGGTCGCGGTGCTCGTGATCGGCGGGTCGGCCCGGGTGCCGCTGCTGGTGCGGGCGGTCCGCTCCGCGGTGGCCGCGCCCGTCGTGGTGGAGGCCCGCCCCGACCACGTCGTCGCGCTCGGCGCCGTGCGGCTCGGCGCGGCCCGACCCGCCGTCGCGACCCCGACCGCGGTCGAGGACGGGCGGACCACGCTCACCCCGCTGCGCCCGGCCATCGAGGATGCGCGGACGACGACCGTCCGGACGACCCCCGGCGCCCCGACCCGTCCGGCGCCGCCCGGACCCGGGCGCCCGATCGCAGGGACAGGGCCGTTCCGGGTGCCCGGGCCGTCTCCGTTCGCGGGCCCCGTCCGCCCGGGTCCGCCGACCGGGCCGTTCCGCCCGGGCCCGCCCGGCCCGTACCCACCGGGGCCACCGCGACCACCGGGTCCGTCGGGCCCCTACCCACCTGCTCCTCCCGCTCCGGCCCCGGCCGCGGGCGCGGGCGGACGACGCCGCACGGTGCTGCTCGTCGTCGTGGTCGTGCTGGTCCTGACCGCGCTCGCCACGGGGGTGGTCCTCCTGCTGGGGGGTTGACCCCCCCTGGTCGGAGGGTCCGCACCACCGCGGCGCAACCCCGACGGCCGTCAGGCTTCTCCTCATCACCGACGACCCCACCCGCCGACCCGGCGACGCCCCCGAGGAGCCCACCGTGACCGCCACCCTCACCACCCCCGCCGCCGCCCTGTCCGCCCGGGACCGGGCCGTCCTCGCGGCGATCGCCGCCGGCCGTGGGACGGTCGTGGCCGGGCGCATCCTCGTCGACGGCCTGCCGCTGGCCGACCAGTTCGTCGCCGCCCGCCTCCGCGCGGCCGGACTGCTGCACGCCCCCGACCGGGCCGCCTGATGCTCCCCGCGCCGCTCGACGACGCCCGCCGCGGCGGCGCCCGGGTCCTCGTGCTGTCCCCGCACCTCGACGACGGGGTGCTCTCCTGCGGCGGCCTGCTCTCGACGCTCACCGGCAGCGAGATCACCGTGCTCACCCTGTTCACCGCGTGCTCGCCCGGGCCGCACACCCGGGCCGCCCGCTCCTTCCTGCGCCAGTGCGCCCACCCGGACGCCGCCTCCCTGTTCGCCGCGCGCCGCGCGGAGGACCGGGAGGTGGTGGACCGGCTCGACGCGCGCGCCGAGCACGCCGGGCACGTCGACGCCCTGTTCCGGCGTCGCGCCGTCCCCGACGCCGTCGGTCGCGTACTGCCCGAGCTGGCGCACCGGTACCCGACCTACCGCCTCGACATCGCCCGCGGCCGGGTCTCCCGGGGCGACCGGGCGCTGCGCGCCGCGCTCGCCGCGGACCTCGTCGCCCGCGCCCCCGGGATCGACCTCCTGCTCGCCCCGCTCGGCGTCGGCCGCCACGTCGACCACCTGATCACCCGCGACCTCGGCCCGACCTGGCCCGGGCCGGTCGTCTACTACGCCGACTTCCCGTACTCGCTCACGCACGCGCCGGACCCGGCCTTCGTGCGCCGCGAGGGGTTGCGGCCGTCCGTCGTCGACGAGGGGCTCGACCGCAAGGACGCCCTGGTCCGCGGGTACCGCACGCAGGTCGACGCGCTCTTCCCGTCCGGCGTGATCCCGCGGGCCCCCGAGACCTACTGGTCGTCCTGACTCACCCCCGCGCCCGGTCGGCGAACGCCGCGAACGGCAGCGTCCCGTCCCAGAGCTGCCGGTCGTGGGCCCAGGAGAGCGTGCGCAGCCCGCACGAGCGCGCCTGCCGCCACGCCGTGGCGGCCATCCCCTGCTCCGAGGGGTCGCGGTAGGCGGCGTCGAGGTCCGCCGACGCGCCGTGGCCGGGGTTCTCGCCGGTCACGGCCAGGCCGTGCTCGCCGGCCACCCGCGTGATCCACCGGGTCGCCGACCATCCCGCGACGGCGGGGTCGTCCAGCGCCACGGACCGGTCGTCGGGCGTGCAGGGATCGTCGTCGCCGGACCCGTCGGCCACCGACGTCACCGAGGCGACCACCCGCCCGTCGCGCGGCAGCGCCGCGTACAGCGCGGCCCAGGCCGCGCCCGTGCCGAGGCGGCCCTCGGGCAGACCCCGCGCCACCGCGTCGTCGTACGCCGCGGGCACCACGCCGACGCCGGGTGTCAGCACCTCGAACGAGCCGCCGAACCCCAGGCCGGACAGCGTCGTCATCTGCCAGCGCACCACGTCGGCGAGCGCCCCGACGTACCAGTCGGCCCACGCGCGGACGCCGTCGTCGGGCAGGCCACCGGAACCCGGCACCCAGCCCGGCGCCGGGTTGGGCGGCAGGGAGGGCGGCCGGTCCGGCCCGTTCTGCGCGTTGCGGTCGAACGCCCACCACCCGCCGTCGGGATAGAGGACCTCCCCGAGACCGCCCGCGCCGAGCCGCACCGAGTCGACCGCGCGCAGGTCGACCACGGCGGCGACGCGCGCGAGGTAGGCCTCCGCGAGCTCACGCAGCCGCTGGTCGAACACGAGCGCGGCGTACGGCGAGGCGACGCCGGACGCGTCGACGAGGCGGGCGTCGGGGAGGGCCAGGACCCAGTCGGGGGTGTCGTGCAGCCCGAGCCCGAGCGCGACCGTCCGCCCGTCCCGGCGCAGCGCGTCGACGTCGGCGCGCAACGCGCGCAGCGCCGCGTCGTCGAACCGGCCGGGCGCGGGCTCGATCCGCGACCACGACAGCTCGACCATGGCGGCCCGCACGCCGGCGGCCGCCTCGGCCGGCGAGTGCTCGACGACCGAGAGCAGCGTGCCCGCTGTCGGCGTCCCGACAACGGCGGCGGTGGGCGTCACCGACGCCCCGCACCCGACGAGCAGGCAGCCGGCGAGGAGCCCGGCGAGCAGCGGGCGCATCACCGCCCCCGCAGCACGGCGTAGGGGCTCCCGGGGCGCGACCCGTCGACGGCGCCGGCCACGTCGGCCAGCGCGCGGCGCTGCTCGGGGGTGAGCCGACCGGTCTCCGCCGGGGTCAGCCGGGCGGCGACGTCGGCCGCGGGGACCCCGCGGACGAGCTGCACCATCCCCGCGAGGACGGCCACGACACCGTCGCCGGTGTCGTCGTGCAGGAACACCGGGCCGGGCAGCCCGAGGACGGTCGCGACCTGAGCCGGGGTGGGCACGCCGTCGGCGCCGACCGCGAGCTCCACGAGCCGCAGGCCGAGAGCGCGCGCGGTCGCCTGTTCCTCGACGCCCGCCCGGGTGACCGCGACGACCGTGCGGACGCCGAACGTGTCACGCAGCAGCACCAGGTCGGACTCCCCCGGTGCCGTCGCCCGCAGCACCCCGGGCACGACGACCGCGCCGCCGGGCATCGGGGGCGCCTCCGGCGGAGGCGACGACAGCAGCCCACCGGCCTTCACGACGACGACGAGGACGGCGAGGACCGCGAGCACCGCCACCCGCAGCAGCACCGTGCGGCGCGACGGGCGGGCGACGACCCCGAGGGCGGGCGGGCTCATGGCTGCTCCCTGTGGTGGTGGTGCGGCGGCGCGCCGGGCGTGCGCCGGCGGGCGAGGACGACGACGGCGGGCACCCCGGCCACGCCCACGAGCAGGACCAGCAGGGCCCCGGCGAAGCCGCGCAGGCCCGACGGCCGGTCGGGGGCCGTCTCCCCGGCCAGCGGCGGCGGGGCCACGGGGACGGTGGACTCCGCGGGCAGGGGCACCAGGCCGGCGCGCACCGCGAGGTCGCCGACCGGCGCCGCGCGGACGACGTCGGACCCCGCGGCCCGGGTGAGGACGACGGCGGCGAAGGCCTGGGAGACCGACCCGTCCGGATTCGTCGTTGGGAGCCCGAGCGGGGCCCCGAGGCGGTTCGCGGCCGAGGTGAAGGCCCCGGGTGTGCCCTCCGGCGCCCGCAGGTAGGCGGCGCGGATCGCGGGGTCGGTGAGGGCGCCGTCGTCGAGGCCGCCGGGGGAGGTGACCGGGGGCAGGCCCGCCGCGGCGTACGCGGCGGGGTCGGTGGCGGCGAGCTCGCGGACGACCGGGCGGGCGCCCGCGTCGGTGAGGACGGCCCCGGCGAACACCTGCGTCGTCCCGGACGCGGAGCCGCGGGGCGGACCGAGCACGCCCTTGCCGCCGCGCTCCTCCCACCGGGCGGCCAGCGCGCCGAGGACCGGGTAACCGCCGCAGCGGGACCCGACCGTCGTCACGAACACGCCGTCCCGCGTCGGTTCGACGTCGGCGAGCGGGTCGAACGGGTCGGCGGGCACCTCCCAGAGCTCGAGGCCGCCGTAGGTGGCGCTCGGGAAGCTCGCGAGCCGCGTGCCGTGCGCGGTGATCCAGGCGGGGAGTTCCGGGAGCGCGTTCCCGACCGCGGGGTCCTTGCCGGAGACGAAGAACAGGTGCACGCCGTGGCTCGCCGCGGCCTGCCCGGTGCCGAAGTCGGTGAGCTCGCGGCCGGGCAGCAGCGGCGCCCACTTGCCGGAGTCGCCGATGCCGTTGACGACGTCGCAGGCCGCGCGGGTGTCGCGCAGGTACGCCGCCGAGCGGAAGACGCCGTCGCCGTCGACGACGTCGTTGCGGACCCAGCCACCGAGCGAGAAGCCGACCGCGACGACGACGAGCCCCAGGGCGACCGCGCGGGCCGGACGGGCCCGGGCGACGAGCGCGTCGCCGACGAGCACCGTGCCGACGACGGCGGCGGGCACGAGGTAGACGAACAGGTGCTCGTTGAGGCTGCCGAACGCGACCATGTAGCCGCCGAAGCCGTAGCTGGTGAGCAGCCAGGCCAGCAGCCACCGCGACCCGCCGTCGGGAACGCGCAGGAGCAGCCAGACGAGCGCGAGGCCGCCGCCGAGCAGCACGAGGTAGGACGTGCCGTAGTCGCGCCCGGCGATCGCGGTCGCCTCGAGCAGCGAGCGCGAGGAGAAGCCGGGGCGGTTCCAGCCCGTGGTCTGGACGATGCCGAGCAGCCGGTAGAACAGCAGCAGCTTCTCGTCGGCGAATTCCCGGGCAAGGCCGAGCCCGACCGCCCAGGCCGGGAAGGCCAGCCACACCACGCCGCCCACCGCGAGGGCGCCGAGCGCCCGCTTCGCGCGGGTCAGGTCGCGGGCGAGGACGGCGGCCACGAGCGGGGTGGCGACGAGGAAGACCGACATCTCCTTCGTCAGGAGCGCGAGGCCGGTCAGGGTGCCGATCAGCGGGACGTACACGGCGGGCCGGCGGGCGTCGAGGCGCATCGCGAGGTAGAGCACGAGCAGCGACAGGCCCACCGCGAACGGCTCGATGATCGCCATCCGCAGGTAGCGCAGCATGATCGGGTCGGTGGCGGCGAGCGCGACGATCACCACGGTGAGCACGGCGCGGTGCCGGGGCGTGGCCGCCGTCATGAGGCGCCGGGCGATCAGGGCGGTGAGCACGACGATGCCGACGGTCGCGAGCCCCGCGAACACCCGGGCGCCGCGCACGGAGGTCTCGAGGTCGGCGTCGGCGAGGCCCCACAGCCACTGCCAGCCCGCCTGGAGCACGAACGACAGCGGCGGGTGGACGAAGACGGGCTGGTTCGACCAGGTGTAGTCCCCGCCGAGCGCGATGTTCCGCATCGCCATGACGTAGGAGACCTCGTCGAACATGGTGTCGGGCGAGGAGCCGACGTTCCACAGGATCGGCACGGCGCTCGCGGCGGCCACCACCAGCGCGACGACCCACTCGGGCGCCGGCCCGCGGCGTCCCAGGGTGCGCACGGCGGTGAGCCTCGACCGCGGCCGGGTCGTCCCGGGAGGGGGCGCACCCCCCTGTGACGGATCCGGGCGCAGGGCTCCACGCACCGTCACCGGGCACCGCCGACCACGGCGCCGGTGGAGTACGCGGGGCCGACGCTGAAGCCGACGTAGGCGGCGATCCCGCCGCCCACGAGCAGCACGAACACGAGCAGGGCGACGAGGACGGCGGTCGCGGGGCGGCGGGCGCGGACCGGCGGGGCGACCGGGACCGGCCCCGACGGCGGGCCCCACGGCACCGGGGCGCCGGCCAGGCCGGCGGGCCCGGACGGCGCGACGAGCGGCGGGACCGGGTAGGCGCGGGGCCCCGGATACCCGACCGGGACCCGGGGCGGGAGCGCCCGGGGAGGAGGAGCACAGGGCACCGGGCGGCGCACGCCGACGACCGGCGCGGGGACTCCCAGCGGCACCGTCGCCTCGGGGTCCCGGGTCGGCACCGACACGGTGGGCGCGTCGAGGGCGGAGGGCCGGGGGAAGGCGATGACGGTCATGGCGGGCTCCTCGCGGATCGGGCGGCGGGCTGGGCGGCGGGCTGGGTGGCGGGCTGGGCGGTGCGGCCCCTGAAGCGTCGCGTCGCGCGGCCCGCCGGCCGATGGTGCGAGCCCTGCGACCGGGGTGGGGCCAGCCCCACCCGTGGCCCGTCACGCTCCCCGCCCGGGCCGCCACGGAGGGCAACGCCGCTGGTCAGGGGCCTGCGGGGCCGCTAGCGTCCCGACGGGTGGTGAGCCGAGCGCTGCGTGTCCCCGACCCGGAGCTGGCTGCGCGCTGGGACGCCCTCGCCGTCGCCACCGGGGCCGCGCCCTTCGACCGGCCGGGCTGGCTCGACGCCTGGGCGCAGGCCTTCGGCCGGGCGGACGCGATGCGGGCGCTGACCGTCGAGCGCGGTGGCGAGCTCGTCGCGGTGCTGCCCCTGACCGCCCGTCCGTGGGGGCTCCGCTCCCCCACGAACCACGAGACCGCGCGGTTCACCCCGGTCGTCGCCGACGCGGACGCCGCCGCCGAGCTCGCCGACCGGCTCGCGCACCTCGGCCGGCCGGTGGACCTGTCCGCGCTCCCCGCCGAGCACGTCGCGACGGCCGCGCTGCGCGCCACCGGGCGGCCGGTCCTCGAGCGGCCGGTCTGCCGGTCCCCCTGGATCGACACCACCGGCACCCCCGAGGCGTTCCTGCGACGGCTCTCGAAGAACCGCCGCCACGGGCTGCGTCGCCTGCGGCACCGGATGGCCGACGCCGGCACGGTCACCCTCGACCTCGACGACGGGTCGCGGGACCTCGCCGCGCGACTCGACGAGGGGTTCCGGCTCGAGGCCCGCGCGTGGAAGCTCGCCGCCGGGTCCGCGATCCGGTCCTCCCCCGCCGCGGTGCGGTTCTACTCCGAGGCCGCCCGGTGGGCCGCCGGGCACGACCTGCTGCGGCTCGCGTTCCTGCGCATCGACGGCCGGGCGGTGGCCTTCGGCTACTGCCTGCGCGCCCACCGCACCCTGCACTTCCTCAAGCTGGGCATGGCCGACGACGCCGCGAAGCTCGGGCCGGGGGTGGTCCTCACCCACCACCTCGTCGACCACTGCTGCGCCGACCCGGAGCTCGACGACCTCGACCTGCTCGGCGACGCCGAGGCCTACAAGGCCGACCTCGCGAGCGGCGTCCGCGCCCAGGTCCGGCTGCAGCTCTTCGGTCACCGCCTCACGGGCACGGCCCACCGCACCGCCCTGGCGACGGCCGCGCGGGCGCGCACCGGGATCGTCGCGCGGCTGACCCCGGAGACCCGCGACCGGCTCTCGACCGCCCGCAACCGGCTCCGCTCGGCCACCACCAGGTCGTCCACCAGCGCCGACCAGCGCTCCTCGGTGATCCTCCGGTCGTAGGCGAGGCTCCGCTCCCGCGCCGACCGACCCGCCGCCGCCCGCCGCCCGGGGTCCGCGAGCAGGCCCGCGATCGCCGCCCGCAGCGCCGGCACCGAGAACGCGGGCACCGCGACCCCGGCCTCGTCGCCGATCCACCCGAGCCGTTCCAGGTCGAAGTGCACCACCGGCCGGCCGTGCGCCATCGCCTCGAGGGCGGTGAGGCAGAACGTCTCGTACCGCGACGGCACGACCATCACCGCGCACCGGCGCAGCGCGGCCTCCTTCGCGGGCCCGTCCACCCGGCCCAGCCGCCGCACGCGCGGGTCGTCGGCGACGAGCGCGTCCAGCCGGGCCTCCTCGGCGGGGGTGCCGGCGCCCGCGATCTCGAGCCACGCGTCGTCGGGAAGGGCCTCGAGCAGCAGGTCCAGCCCCTTCTGCCGCACGTCGATCCGCCCCAGGAACAGCAGCCCGGTCCCGACGGCGGGGGTGGTCGTCGCCGGCAGGTCGACGCCGTTGGGCAGCACGGTCACCGTCGCGCGTGGAGCGGCGGTCGCGACGAGGGCGGCGTCGACGTCGTTCAGCACGACGAGGTGGCGGTACAGGGCGAGCCCGCGGCGCTCGACGGCCTCGAACGGCAGGTGGTAGCGGCGCGCCATGTCCGCGCCGCACAGCATCTGCACCAGCCCCACCACCGGGCAGCGCGCCGTGAGCGGCAGCAGGCTCGCCGACACCGGCGGGGTGAGGCTCTCGATCCACAGGTGCGGGCGCACCACGAGCGCGAGCAGCGGGACGAGCAGCGAGAACACGACCTGTCCGCCGCGCGGGCCCGCCCAGCCGACGGGCAGGTGGACGTAAGGGACGCCGTCGCGCTGCCCGGAGCGCGCGCCGCGGTAGGAGCCGCAGTAGACGGTGACGTCGTGCCCGTCGGCGTGCAGCCGCGCCGCGACCCGGGCGACCACCGCGGCCCCGCCGCCGCCGTAGTGCGGGTTGCCGACGTCGTCGTAGATCGACAGCACGACCCGGCCCACGCGGCCCGCCCGGCTCACGACGCCCTCCGCCACCGCGACACCGCACCGAGGGCCGACCGCGCGGCCTGCTCGGCGCGGGAGAACGGCAGCCGCTCGAAGCGCAACGCGGCGTAGGGCACGGCCACGGCACCGAAGTAGCGCTTGAAGTGCTCGGGGCCCGACCCGGCGTCGGACTCGCCCATGTGGAACCACCGGGCGCCGGCGGCGCACGCGTCCTGGATGGCGAGCGAGTGCAGCAGGTAGGTCGCGAGCGTCTCGCGGGCGATGCCGGTCGTGTCCATCGCGCACATCCAGCCGAGCGCGTGGCGGGTGCCGGGCTCGTGCAGCACGACGTTGGCCGCGACCGGCGCGCCGTCGCGCAGCACCGACCAGACCACGCACCGCTCGCCGAGCGCGCGGGCCGCGGCGGCGACCTGACCGGGCCGGTCACGGCGGGCCGCGAGGGCGCGGGCGAGCGGGAGGGGCTGCCCCCGGTCCGCGGCCCAGCGGTCGACCGACTGCGCGTAGAGCGTGCGGAAGACGTCGAGCCCGCGCGGGTCGGGGTCGGCGCCGGTCTCGCGGCGGACGTCGAGCTCGAACCGCTCGGCCTTGCGCACCGAGTTGCGGGCCTGGCGGCGGAAGCCCCTGGCCCAGAGCTCGTCCCAGCCGGGCGCGAGGTCGACGACCTGTGCGGTGTACGGGACGCGCGTCGCGTCGGCGCCGGCGGCCTCCGCCCACACCGCGCCGCGCAGCGGCATCGGGACCACGGAGCGGAGCAGCGCGGGCCGGCGGCGCAGGTCGGCGAGGACGTACCGCGCGTCGGCGACGGTGAGCTCCCCGCCCTCGACGATCGCGCCGCCGTAGCCCCAGGCGTAGGGCCACGACTCCTCCGACAGCCCGGTGCGGCCCACCAGCGGCAGCACCAGGCGGCGGCCGTCGGGCAGCGTGTGGAGCCGGGACGCGTCGCGGTGGCCGCGGGCTGCGAGGGCGTCGGACCAGGCCGGGGACTGGGTGACGACGGCGTCCGGGTCGGCGTCGTACACCTCCTGGTGGACGGTGCGGGGGACGGTCATCGGGTCACCTCGGTCGGACGGGCGAGCAGGAGCGGGAGGACGAACAGGGCGTAGGCGAGCAGGCCCGCCCCGACGACGGCGAGGGCGGCCGGGGTGGGCAGACCCGCGGCGAGCAGGAGCACCACGACGAGGACCGCCACCGCCCCGCTCCACCGGGCCGCTCCCGGCGTCCGGAGCGTGGGGCGCAGCTCGCGCAGGACGGCCGCGCCGAGCAGCACGACCGTGGTCCAGGTGCCGACCGCGAAGGCCCCCGCGGCGCCGAGGGCGCCGTGCGCGGGGACGAGCAGGAGCAGCGCAGCGGCCTGCGCGGCCACCGCGACGGGCACGCGGCGGGCCACCGTCGCGGCGTGGCCGCGGGCGAACAGCGCCTTGAGCAGCATGTCGGCGAGCAGCAGGCCGGTGGTGCCGAGGGTGAGCACGCGGACCGGGCCGGCGGCGGCGGCGTAGGCGCCGGGCAGGACGACGTCGAGCACCGGGCCGGGGGCGACGAGCAGCACGAGCTGCCCGGGGACCAGGACCAGCGGCACCCAGCGCAGCGCGCCGAGCAGCGCCCGCCGGGCGGCCGCGGCGGTCGGGGCCGCGGCGATGAACGGGAACGCGGCGTCGGAGAGGGCCGACCCGACGAAGAACGGCGCCCGGGCCAGGACCGCGGCGGCCTGGTAGACCCCGACGACGGCGAGCGGGACCCCGGCGACGCCGAGCGCGAGCACGTCGAGGGTGCCCAGCAGCCCGAACCCGGTGGTGCTGACCGCCATCGGCACGGCGGCCGCGACGACCCCGGGGCGGCGGCCGGACCCGGGCCGGGCCGGGCGGCGCAGCCGGTCCGCGCCGGCGACGGCCGCGACCAGTGCGGCGGCGACGGCTCCGGCGAGCAGCGCGGCGGCGACCCCGCCCACGCCGTACCCGGCGACCCCGACGGCGCCGAGCGCGGCGAGGACCTTGACCACGATCTCGGCGACCCGGGTCGCCCCGACGGCGTCGAACCGGCGGGCGCCCTGGAGGGCGCCGACCAGCACCGCGACGACGGCGAGGACCACGATCGTGGCCGCGGCGAGCAGCGTCGGGACGGGCCCGACACCCGGCAGGACGACGCCGGTGGTCAGCTGCACCGCCGCGAACGCCCCGGCGAGCACGATCCCGAGGACGACGTTGCCGACCAGGGCGGCGCGGACGGCCGCGGGGTCGGGCCCGGTCTCCGCGCCCCGGGCCGTCGCGCGGGCCAGGGCCCACGGGAAGCCGGCGGCGAGCACCGAGGTGGCGAGCAGGAGCAGGTTCAGCAGGACCCCGACGGCGCCGAAGCCCTCGGTGGGCAGGAGCCAGGCCAGGGCGAGCCCGAGGCCGTAGTTCAGCGCGGCGGTGGTGGCGACGGCGCCGAGCAGGACGACGCTGCCGCCGCCCGCCCCGCGCTGCGTGCGGAGCACGCCGACGGTGGACATCGCGCTCACCCGGCCCGGCGCAGCGTCGGGGCGGCGGTCCGGACGCGGCGGCCGCGGGCCCGGAGGGTGGCCGTCACGGCGGCCTCGTAACGCTCGACGCAGGCGTCCCAGCCCAGGCCCTCGGCGCGGCGGCGGGCGCGGCGGGAGAGCACCGCGAGCCGGGCGCGGTCCCCGGCGAGGGCGAGCAGGGCCGCCCCGAGGGCGTCGGCGTCCCGGGTCGGGACCACCACGCCGGCGTGGTCGACGAGGTCGCGGACCCCGGGCAGGTCGGACACCACCGGGACGCACCCGGCCGCCATCCCCTCGAGCACGACGAGGCCGAACGCCTCCGCCCGGGTGACCGAGGGCAGGACGACCACGTCGTGGGTGTCGTACGCACGGTGCAGATCCTGGTCGCTGACCCGGCCGAGGAACAGGACGTTGTCACTCGAATCGGCGAGTCGCTCGTAGTCGACTCGATGCGCTCCGTCACCGATGAGGGTGAGCTGCAGCTCGGGACGGCCGGCCACGGCCGGGATCAGCCACTCCAGCCCCTTGTACGGGCGCATCTGGCCGACGAACAGGACCTTCAGGGGCCCGTCGGTCCGGGGGCGGGTCGGCAGCGGGCGCAGGTCGACGCCCCAGGGCACGACCTCGACCGGCGGGCCGCCCGCACGGCGCTGCGCGTCGGCGTAGTACTGCGAGGTGGTGAGGATGCGGTCGGCGCGACCGGACAGGACCCGGTGCAGGCGGTTGTAGAGCTCCGACAACGTCTCGGCGCCGCGCACGGCCAGGGCGCTGTGGTGGGTGTAGACCACCGGGACGCCGCGCCGGGCGCCCGCGAGGAGCAGGACGACGTCGCTCATCGTGGGGACCGGCCCGTGCAGGTTGACCACGTCGTACTGCGCGATCGTGCGGGCGACCCGCCGCCAGTGCGCGAGGAGCGGACTGAAGCGGTACTCGCCGAGCATCAGCCGCGGCATCTGGACCGAGGACAGGACGTCGACGGTGTGCCCGCGCCCGCGCAGGCCGACGGTGAGGCGCTCCACGCAGCGCGAGATGCCGGAGACGATCGGCGGGGCCTCGCTGGTGATCACGAGGATCCGGAGGGGCCCGTCCGCCGCCGGCGCGACGACCGGCGTCCGACGCAGGGCCCGGAGGTGGCGCAGGAAGCGCAGGCCCTCCCGCGCGGTCGACTTCGAGGCCTCGGCGTGGCGCGGCGCGAAGGTGAACGGCACCTCGGCGATCCGGGTGAGCCCGGAGCGGACCACCAGCTCGAGCAGGATCTTGTAGCCGATGGGGTCGACGGCGTCGAGGTCGAGCGCGGCCCGGCGCACCGCGAAGAAGCCCGACAGCGGGTCGCTCATCGCGCCGACCGCTCCGCCGAGCAGCTGCGCGGCGAGCGCCTTCGACGCCCGCGACACGACGTGCCGGTAGGTCGAGCCGAGCCCCGATCCGTCGCCGTTCCCGGCGTAGCGGGTCGCGACGACGACGTCGTGCCCCGGGGCGGCGGCGAGCAGCCGGGGGATCGTCGCGGGCGGGTGCTGGAGGTCGCCGTCCATGACGACCGCCCAGTCGGCCCGCGCGGCCCGCAGACCGACCACGACCGCGCCCCCGAGGCCGCCGGTCGGCTCGTCGCGGTGGACGACCGTGAGCGCGAACGGGACGCGGTCCGCGGCGGCGCGGGCCCGGGCGGCGGTGTCGTCGCGGGAGTCGTCGACGACGATCACCTCGGCGCCGGCGGGCAGCGCCGCGGCGAGCCGGTCCATCAGGGCGTCGACGTTGCCCGCCTCGTCGAAGGTGGGGACGACGACGGACACGACCGGGTGGCCGACGGCGGGGGTGGCGGGGTGCGGGGCGGTCGCGGTGAGCATGGTGTCGGGCCTCCTCGGTGGTCGTCGCGATCCGGCGGTGACGAGGAGAACTCTGCTGGTCAGAGGCTTGCGCGCCGATCGGGTCGCCCCCCGCGGCCTCGGGGCGGACCCCCGGATCCGAGGTAGGGAGGACCCCCTGTCGGGCAGGGGTGCGACGGGTCCGCACGGGGCACCCCGGCGCGGTGATCAGCTGTCCGAAGCGGATGCGGTTCGGGCCGTGCGGCGGGGTCCGCCCCTCCGGGGCCTGCGAGCTCGACGAGGCACTGCCCTGCCCGTGGACGTCCGGCTCGCCGGTGCTCGCCTGGGACGGCCCGGAGCCGGACGCCCCCGCGGTGGTCGACCCGCCGCTCGTGCTCTCCGACCTCTCGGTGCCCGCCCGCGACCCCGCCACCCTGCGGGCGGTCGCCGACCGGCTCGCCCTCGGGTCGGACGCGGTGCTGGTCGCCGACCTGCACGACCGCGCTGACTTCCCGCCGACGATGCTCGCCGCCGCGCTGCTCGACGCCGGCGTCCGGCCGTGGGTCACCCTGACCTGCCGGGACCGTAACCGGGTGGTGCTCGAGCAGGAGGTCGTCGGCCTGGCGGCGCTCGGCGTCGGCGGGGTGCTGTGCGTGACCGGGGACAGCCGGCCCGGCAGCGGCGCGGGCACCACGGTCGGGGCGGGGGCCACCCAGGTCTTCGACCTCGACGCGACCCGGCTCGCGCACCTCGCGGCCTCGGCCGGGCTCGTCGCGACCGTCACCGCCGCCCCGGCCGCGCCGCCGCACGCGGGCCGCGCCGCGGGCCTCGCGGCCAAGCAGGCCGCCGGCGCCCGGCTCGTCGTCACCAACCACGTCGCCGCACCGGCCGTGCTCGCGGACTTCCTGGCGGCGGGCCGCGCGGCCGGGGTGGACCTCCCGGTGATCGCCGGGGTCGCCGTGTTCACCGACGCCGCCACCGCCCGCGGGCTGGCCGACCTGCCCGGACTCGACCTCGACCCGGAGGCGGTCGCGACCGTGCTCGACGCCGACGACCCGGTCGAGGCCGGGATCGCGGTGGCCGTCGCGGAGGCCCGGGCACTGCTCGCGCTCGACGGGGTCGTCGGGGTGAATCTCTCCGGTGTCGGCTCGAGCGCCGGCTGGGTACCAGCGGCCGATCTGAAGGCCGAGGTGGGGCGACGCGTGCGCGCGGCCCACCAGGCGGAGAGCGCGGCCCTCCGCCCCGGGTGAGGGAGCGTGGGGTGCAGGAGGCGCTGGAGGTCGAGTTCGACACCGTCGCGGCGTGGACCGAGGAGGCGGTCGCCGAGCTCGGGACCGACTACGCGATCCCGGCCGCGTGCCGGGGGTCCGGGCGGCCCGCCGACCTGGCGTGGCTCGCCGACGGTCTGGAGCTGACCGACGGCGACCGGTTCCTCGACGCCGGGGCGGGGCTCGGCGGACCGACCGCCTGGCTGGTGACCGAGTACTCGTGGCGCTGGCGGGGGCCGGTGGTGCTCGCCGAACCGATGGTGCACGCCGCGACGGCCTCGGTCCGGCTCTTCGGCCACCCCGCCGTCGCGGCCTGGACCGAGGAGCTCCCCCTCGCCGACGACGACGTGGACGCCGCGTGGGCCCTCGGCGTGCTCGACACGGTGCCGGACAAGCGGGCGGTGCTCACCGAACTGCACCGGGTGCTGCGCCCCGGCGGGCGGCTGGGCCTGCTCGTGCTCGTCGCCCGCGGGGAGCGGGCGGCCGAACTGGAGTCGAACTCCTTCCCCACCGACGTCGACCTGCACCGCGACCTGGCCGCCACCGGGTTCCGGGTGCACGACCGGGTCGAGGCTTCGACGCTGCCCGACGCGCCGGCGCCGTGGACCGAGCGCGCCGACACCGTGGAGCGGTTCCTCGCCGACCGGCACGCCGACGACCCGGCCTGGCACCAGGCGCAGGAGCAGACGGCCGTGCTCGGCGGGCTCCTCGACTCCCGCGACGTCGTCATCGTGCTGCTGCGCTGCTCGGCGGAGTGAGCTCCGCCCCAGCGCCTGACGGTACAGCCGGTCGAGTGACCGCCGGTGGAGTGGACCGCCGGACGCGGAATCGGTTCAGCCCGGCGCGGGTACCTGCGTGTCGGCTGGCCCGCGGGGGCGTTCTGCCGTTGTCCTGGACAGGCCGCTCCCACCCCGGGGGCAGGAGGAGGAATCCGTGACGTACGACGCGGTCAGCGCCTACACCGTGCTGCTCGGGGACGGGGTCGGCCCGACCACCGTGAGCGTGCACGGCAGCGCCGTGGACGCCTGGGCGGCCCTCGCGGCCGCCGTGGGGGCGACCCCGGCCGCGGCCCCGCGCCGCCGGTTCGGCTTCCGCCCGGCCGTGGCGGTCGTGCCCCGCGACGGGCTCGCGCAGGACGAGGTGCACGACGCCGCCGAGGCGTGGCGCACGGTGGACCCGGAGCGCCGGTTCTGGCAGGTGACCTCGCACCGGCTGCAGGTCACCGTGCCGGCGATCAACACCGAGCCGCTGGTGAGCCGTTCGGCCTAGTCCCCGAACGAGCGAACGGCACCCTCGCAGCATCTATGTGCGCGAGAGTGCCGTTCGTTCGGAACAGGGTCAGGCGAACGCCCGGTCCCCCGGGTTGATCGGCCGCGGCAGCACCGTGCGGCCGGTCAGCTTCTCGTCCACGCCGCGGGCGGCCGAGCGGCCCTCCGCGATGGCCCACACGATGAGCGACTGCCCGCGCCCGGCGTCGCCGGCCACGAACACGTTCGGCACCGAGGTCTCGTAGGACGCGTCCCGACGCACGTTGCCGCGCTCGTCGAGCTCGACCCCCAGCGCCTCGACCAGGCCCTCGCGCTGCGGGCCGAGGAAGCCCATCGCGAGGAACACCAGGTCGGCCGGGAGCTCGCGCTCGCTGCCCTCGACCGGCTCGAACGTCCCGCCGACCCGCTGCACGTCGACGAGCTTGAGCGCCCGCAGGTTCCCGTGGTCGTCGCCGAGGAACTCCTCGGTGTTGACCGAGAACAGCCGCTCGCCGCCCTCCTCGTGCGCCGAGGACACCCGGAAGATCGCCGGGTAGGTCGGCCACGGGTTGGTGGCGGGCCGCTCGGAGGGCGGGATCGGCATGATCTCGAGCTGGGTCACCGACGCGGCGCCCTGACGGTGCGCGGTCCCGACGCAGTCGGCGCCGGTGTCACCGCCGCCGATCACGACGACGTGCTTGCCCTCGGCGTCGATGTCCGAGCGGGAGTAGTCGCCCTGCTGCACCCGGTTCGACGGGGGCAGGTACTCCATGGCCTGGTGCACGCCGTGGTTCTCCCGGCCCGGGATGGGCAGGTCGCGCCAGGCGGTGGCCCCGACGGCGAGCACGATGGCGTCGAACCGCTCCTGCAGCTCGGCCACGGAGAGGTCGTGCTCCCCCGCGCCGCCGATCTCGACGCCCGCGACGAAGCGCGTGCCCTCGGCCGCCATCTGCCCGAGGCGCCGGTCCAGCCGCCGCTTCTCCATCTTGAACTCGGGGATGCCGTAGCGGAGCAGCCCGCCGATGCGGTCGGCCTTCTCGTAGACGGTGACGTCGTGCCCGGCCCGGGTCAGCTGCTGGGCGGTGGCGAGGCCCGAGGGCCCGGAGCCGATCACGGCGACCGAGAAGCCGGTCTTCGTCTCGGGGAGCTCGGGGCGGACCCAGCCCTCCTCCCAGGCGCGGTCGATGATCTCGATCTCGACCTGCTTGATCGTCACCGGGTCGTTGTTGATCCCGAGCACGCACGCCGCCTCGCACGGGGCGGGGCACAGCGTCCCGGTGAACTCCGGGAAGTTGTTCGTCGCGTGCAGGCGCTCGATGGCCTCGGACCAGTCGTCGCGCCAGACCAGGTCGTTCCACTCGGGGATCATGTTCCCGAGCGGGCAGCCCTGGTGGCAGAACGGGATGCCGCAGTCCATGCAGCGCCCGGCCTGCTTCTTCAACGTGGTCTCGTTGAGCTCCTCGTAGACCTCGTGCCAGTCCTTCAGGCGCAGGTCGACGGGCCGGCGCCGCGGCAGTTCGCGGCCGGTGGTCATGAAACCGCGGGGGTCAGCCACGAGCCGCCTCCATGATCGCGTCGTTGACGTCACGACCGTCGCGCTCGGCGTCGGCGGTCGCCTCCAGCACCCGCTTGAAGTCCACGGGCATCACCTTGGTGAACCGCATCGCGGCGGCCTCCCAGTCGGTCAGCAGACCGTGCGCGACGGCGGAGTCGGTCGCCGCGTAGTGCTTCTCCACCAGGGCGCGCAGCTCGTCGAGGTCGGCGGCGCCCGGCACCTCCAGCTCCACCATCTGGTGGTTCACCCGCTGCTCGGGCAGGTCGAGCACGTAGGCCACGCCGCCGGACATGCCGGCCGCGAAGTTCCGCCCGATCGGCCCGAGGATCACCGCGCGGCCGCCGGTCATGTACTCGCAGCCGTGGTCGCCCACGCCCTCGACGACCGCGTGCGCCCCGGAGTTGCGCACGCAGAAGCGCTCGCCGACCTTGCCGCGCAGGAAGATCTCGCCCTCGGTGGCGCCGTAGGCGATGACGTTGCCCGCGACGATGTTCTCCTCGGCGACGAGCGGGGCGTCCGGGTGCGGCCGCACGCTGATGCGCCCGCCGGAGAGGCCCTTGCCGCAGAAGTCGTTGGTGTCGCCGACCAGCCGCAGGGTGACCCCGCGCGGCAGGAACGCACCGAACGACTGCCCGCCGGAGCCGGTGAAGGTGACGTCGATGGTGTCGTCGGGCAGACCCGCACCACCCCACCGCTTCGTGACCTCGCTGCCGAGCATCGTGCCGACGGTGCGGTTGACGTTGCGCACCGGCAGCTCGAGGCGCACCGGCGACCCGTCGGCCAGCGCGCCCTCGGCGAGCTGGATGAGGGTGTGGTCGAGCGCCTTCTCGAGGCCGTGGTCCTGGTTCTTCGAGCAGTACAGGGTCTGCTCGGCGTAGGACCCGTGCAGCTCCGGGCGGTGCAGGATCGGCGCCAGGTCGAGACCCTCGGCCTTCCAGTGCGACTCCGCCGCGCGGGTGTCCAGCACCTCGGTGTGGCCGATGGCCTCCTCGAGGGACCGGAAGCCCAGCGCCGCGAGGTGCTCGCGCACCTCCTGGGCGATGAACTCCATGAAGGCGACGACGTAGTCGGCCTTGCCGTCGAACTTCGCGCGCAGCTTCGGGTTCTGCGTCGCGACGCCGACCGGACAGGTGTCGAGGTGGCAGACGCGCATCATGATGCAGCCCGAGACCACCAGCGGCGCCGTCGCGAAGCCGTACTCCTCGGCCCCGAGGAGCGCGGCGATCATCACGTCGCGACCGGTCTTCAGCTGGCCGTCGGTCTGCACGACGATCCGGTCGCGCAGCCCGTTGAGCAGCAGCGTCTGCTGGGTCTCGGCGAGGCCGAGCTCCCAGGGCCCGCCCGCGTGCTTGATCGACGACAGCGGCGAGGCGCCGGTCCCGCCGTCGTGCCCGGAGATGAGCACGACGTCGGCCTTGGCCTTCGACACGCCGGCCGCGACCGTCCCGACCCCGACCTGGCTGACCAGCTTCACGTGGACCCGCGCCGCCGGGTTGGCGTTCTTCAGGTCGTGGATCAGCTGGGCGATGTCCTCGATCGAGTAGATGTCGTGGTGCGGGGGTGGGCTGATCAGGCCCACACCCGGCGTCGAGAACCGGGTCTTCGCGATCCAGGGGTAGACCTTGTGGCCGGGCAGCTGGCCGCCCTCGCCGGGCTTGGCGCCCTGCGCGATCTTGATCTGGATGTCGTCGGCGTTGACCAGGTACTCGCTGGTCACGCCGAAGCGCCCGGAGGCCACCTGCTTGACGGCGGACCGGCGCGAGTCCCCGCTCGGGTCGCGGGTGAAGCGGGACGGATCCTCCCCGCCCTCGCCGGTGTTCGAGCGGCCGCCGAGGCGGTTCATCGCGATCGCGAGGACCTCGTGCATCTCCTGCGAGATCGACCCGTAGGAGATGGCGCCGGTGTTGAACCGCCGGACGATCGCGGAGACCGGCTCGACCTCCTCGATCGGCACCGGGGTCCGCTCCCCGTCCTTGAACCCGAACAGGCCGCGCAGCGTGAGCAGCGAGCTCGACTGTTCGTCGACGGCGCGGGTGTACTCCTTGAACGTGTCGTAGTTCTGGGTGCGGGTGGAGTGCTGCAGCTTGAACACCGTGTGCGGGTTGAACACGTGCAGCTCGCCCTCGCGGCGCCACTGGTACTCGCCCCCGACCACGAGCTCGCGGTGCGCGGCGTGCACGCCGTCGGCCGGCCACGCCACCCGGTGGCGGACCGCGACCTCCTCGGCGAGGACCTCGTAGGAGATCCCGCCCAGGCGCGAGGTGGTGCCGGCGAAGCAGTCCTCGACGACCTCGTCGCCGAGACCGATCGCCTCGAAGATCTGCGCCCCGATGTAGGACGCGACCGTCGAGACGCCCATCTTGCTCATGATCTTGCGGACGCCCTTGGCGAGCGCCTCGACGACGTTGCGGGTCGCGGTGGGCACGCCGACCCCGGTGATGACGCCGCGGTCGATGAGGTCGGCGACCGAGTCGAGTGCGAGGTAGGGGTTCACCGCGGAGGCGCCGTAGCCCAGCAGCAGCGCGACGTGGTGGGTCTCGCGCACGTCGCCGGCCTCGACGACGAGGTCGACCCGGGTCCGGGTCTTCTCCCGCACGAGGTGCTGGTGCACCGCGCCGGTGAGCAGCAGCGACGGGATCGGCGCGAACCGGGCGTCGGAGTTGCGGTCGGACAGGATGATCACGCGGGCGCCCTCGGCGATCGCGGACGACACCTCGGCGCGGATCTCGGCCAGCCGGGCGCGCAGCGCGTCGCCGCCGCCGGCGACCTCGTAGAGCCCGGACACCACGTGCGGCGCGAACCCGGGCAGGTTGCCGTCGTCGTTGATCCCGACCAGCTGCGCGAGCTCGTCGTCGTCGATCACCGGCAGCGGCAGCACCACGCGGCGGCAGGACGCGGGCGAGACCTCGAGCAGGTTGGTCTCGGAGCCGAGCTGGACCTGCAGCGAGGTGACGAGCTCCTCGCGGTAGGCGTCCAGCGGCGGGTTCGTCACCTGGGCGAACAGCTGGGTGAAGTAGTCGAACAGCGACCGGCTGCGGGCGGAGAAGGCCGCGAGCGGGGCGTCGTTGCCCATCGAGCCGGTGGCCTCGGCGCCGCCGGTGGCCATCGGGCGCAGGAGCAGCGTGAGCTCCTCGCCGGTGTAGCCGAAGGTCTGCTGGCGGCGGACCAGGACGTCGTGGTCGAACGGCACGCGGTGGCGGGCCGGCAGGTCGGCCAGCTCGATCATCCCGGCGTGCAGCCACTCGCCGTACGGGTGCTCGGCGGCCAGCTCGCCCTTGATCTCGTCGTCGTCGACGATGCGCCGCCCGACGGTGTCGACGAGGAACATGCGGCCCGGCTCCAGGCGGCCCTTGCGGACGATCGCCGACGGCTCGATGTCGAGCACGCCGACCTCCGACCCGAGCACGACCAGGCCGTCCTCGGTGACCCAGTAGCGGGCGGGGCGCAGGCCGTTGCGGTCGAGCACGGCGCCGATCACGGAGCCGTCGGTGAACGCCGCGAGGGCGGGGCCGTCCCAGGCCTCCATCAGCGTGGAGTGGTACCGGTAGAAGGCCCGGCGCGCCGGGTCCATCTCGGTGTGGTTCTCCCACGCCTCCGGGATCATCATCAGCACCGCGTGCGGCAGCGACCGCCCGCCCAGGTGCAGCAGCTCGAGGACCTCGTCGAAGCTGGCCGAGTCGCTCGCGCCGGGCGTGACGATCGGGAAGAGCCGGTCCATGTCGTACTTGGAGAAGGCGCCGGTCGAGAGCATCGACTCGCGGGCCCGCATCCAGTTGCGGTTGCCGCGCAGCGTGTTGATCTCGCCGTTGTGGGCGAGGTAGCGGTACGGGTGCGCGAGGCCCCAGGCCGGGAAGGTGTTCGTCGAGAACCGGCTGTGCACCAGCGCGATCGAGCTGGTGGTCCGCTCGTCGGTCAGGTCGGCGTAGAACGGGCCGAGCTGCTCCTCGGCGAGCATGCCCTTGTAGACCACGGTGCGGCTGGACAGCGACGGGAAGTAGGTCTCGCAGCCCGCGTCCCGGGTCTCGTGCTCGGTGCGCTTGCGCAGCGCGAAGGCGCGCCGCTCCATCGTCAGCTCGATGCCGGCCTCGTCGTCGCCCGCGTTCGGGGTGTCGACGACGGTGTCCACCTCGGCGGGGAGGCCGATGAACAGCTGGCGGAACGTCGGCATGACCGTCCGGGCCGTCGGGCCGATGCCCGCGCCGTCCGGGTCGACCGGCAGGTCGCGCCAGGCGAGGACCTCGACGCCCTCCTCGGCGGCGAGCCGCTCGACGACGGCGGTGGCCTCGGCGGCGCGCTCCGGGTCCGCGGGCAGGAACGCGATGCCCGCGGCGTAGCGGCCGACCTCGGGCAGCGTGACGCCCTGCTCGGCGAGCACCGGACGGTAGAGCCCGTCCGGGAGCTGGATGAGGATCCCCGCGCCGTCGCCGGTCGCGTGCTCGGCGCCGCGCGCGCCGCGGTGCTCGAGGTTGATCAGGGCGGTCAGGCCCTTCGCGACGATCCCGTGGTCCCGGCGGCCCGCGATGTCGGCGACGAAGGAGACCCCGCACGCGTCGTGCTCGTGGGCCGGGTCGTAGAGGCCCTGGGCGGCGGCGCCGCTCGTGGGGCTGGTGGCAGGGGTCGTGGTGGCGGCGGTGCCGTCGGCGGCAGCCCCGGAGGTGATGGTCACGGCCTCGTGCCCTCCCGTCGTCGTCGTGTGGTGGTCCCGGACCTGGTCCGGGGGGAGACTCTGTGCCGGGTCGGTCCCGGAGCGGGTCGGTGGGCGGCACGCTGGTGCCGCCCGGCGGCGGGCGGTGTCGGGTCGGGCTGGGTTCGGGCCGGCTCCGGCGGCCGGGACGCGTCCGTGCGGCCCGCGCCGGACGTCGTGGCCGTGTGGTGGCCGAAGCAACCTGACGTTAACGGTGGTGATCGCCGAGCGCACGCGTGCGCAGGGGATTCGAATCGTGCTGATCGCCACGTTCCGGCAACGGTCCCGTCGCCCGGTGGTCCCCCGGCCGTGACGACGCTGTCACGCGGGACGGTGCTGCGTGGTGGGGTGCGGCGGCCGGCGCCCCGCGCGGGATCACCGCGGCGGGCGGCCGGTCCCGGTCGTCCGACGGCGCCTGCCGCAGCCCGATCTGCGGGGTCCGTCGGGTATCGGGACCCCGGTGTCGGGGTATGCCGCTACCGTGTCGAACGGGTGTTCGACCGTGTGGCGGGTCTGTGCCGACCCGCGGTCCGGTCGTCGCCCGTCACCAGCCGACCACGCCGCACGACGGCCGAGACCTCGGGAGCCATCATGAGCGAGACCGACACGCGGGACAGTCTGCCGGGCGACACGCCGTCCGGCCAAGACCCCTCCCGTCACGCGGGCGTCACACCTCCGGATCCGCACGAGGTGAAGCAGCAGGGCGAGGGCTCCGCCGCGGAGAAGGATCCGGCGAACTGGGTCACCGGCGACGAGCCGATGACCGGTCCGCAGGCCAGCTACCTGGAGACCCTCGCGCAGCAGGCGGGCGAGGAGCCGCCCACCGGCCTGACGAAGGCGCAGGCCTCCGACGAGATCGAACGCCTGCAGGGCTCGGCCGACCCGTCGACGCAGGAACGGCCCACCGGCGAGTGGGTCACCGGGGACGAGCCGATGACCGGTCCGCAGGCGAGCTACCTGGAGACGCTGGCCCAGCGGGCCGGGGAGGAGCCGCCGGCCGACCTGACCAAGTCGCAGGCCTCCCGCGCCATCGACGACCTGCAGAAGCGCACGCAGGAGTGAGGCACGTCTGGCCGCCCGGGGGTCCCGACGGCGAGCTCGACCGGGACGCCCTCGCGGCGCTCTACGCCCACCCGGCGCCCGCCGACCGCCCGTTCGTCCGGGTGAACTTCGCCGCCAGCGCCGACGGCGCGGTCAGCGTCGACGGGCGCTCGACGGGCCTCGACGCCCCCGGCGACCGGACGGTGTTCGGCCTGCTCCGGGAGCTGGCGGACGTGATCGTGGCCGGGTCGGGGACGGTCCTCGCGGAGGACTACCGCGGGGCCCGGACCTCGGAGGCGCTGCGGGCCCGCCGGCGGGCGCGTGGTCAGGCCGAGGTCCCGCCGGTCGCGGTCGTCACCGCGTCGCCCGTCCTCGACCCGGCGGCGGCGTTGTTCACCGACACCACGGTCCCCCCGCTGGTCGTGACGACCGCCGCGGCCGCCCCGGCGGCCACGCACCGCTACGGCGCGGTGGCCGACGTCGTCGCCGCGGGCGACCTCTCCCCCGCGGCCGTGCTCGACGCCCTCGCCGCCCGGGGGCTGCACCGCGTGCTGTGCGAGGGCGGGCCCGCCCTGTTCGGCTCGTTCGCCGCGGCCGGACGGGTCGACGAGCTCTGCCTCTCGGTGGCGCCGTCGCTGGTCGGGGCCGGGCCGGGCCGCATCCTCGCCGGTCCGGAGCTGCCCGCTCCGGTCGGCCTGCGGCTCGCCGCGGCCCTCGCGCACGACGACGGCCTCCTGCTCCGGTACACCGTTCGTCCGTTCGGGTGACAATCCGTGACGTCTCCCGGGCGCCCGGCGTCCGACGGGTAGTCGGCCGCGCACACGCGGCCGCACCGTCCGGCAGGACACGGACCGTCCCCGATCCCCTGCGCAGAGGAGCGCCCCTCATGACGACCCCTTCCGACTCGGCCACGACCACGCCGGCCGCGCCGCGGACCGGCGGCGCCACTCCGTCCCGCCTCGCGGACGACTCGGGGCAGGGCAAGACCACGATCGCCTCCGGCGTCGTGCAGAAGATCGCCGGCATCGCCGCGCGCGAGGTCTCGGGCGTCTACTCCATGGGCGGCGGCGTCTCGCGCGCCTTCGGCGCGATCCGCGAGCGCATCCCCGGCGGCACCGGCACCTCGCAGGCCGCGGGCGTCCAGGTGGAGGTCGGCGAGAAGCAGGCCGCGATCGACCTCGACATCGTCGTCGAGTACGGCGCCGGCATCGTCGAGCTGGCCCGCGCGGTCCGCCGCAACGTCATCGGTGCCGTCGAGCAGATGACCGGCCTCGAGGTCATCGAGGTCAACATCGCCGTCAACGACATCCACATGCCCGGCGACGAGGACGACGCGCAGCCCGCGCCCGCCCCGACCTCGCGGGTCGAGTGAGCGGCCCCGCCGGGCGGGGCCCGGCCCCCGGCGCCGTGCCGCCCCGCGGGCCGCAGGTGGACACGGCCGCGGCCGCAGGCGTGCGGGCCATGTCGCCCGGGTCCGCCGACGCGCCCGGCCGCGGCTCGCTCTCCGAGCGCGTCGCGGGGGCCCTGCTCGCCCACCCCGACGTCGTCCGGCTCTCCGGCGGCACCTTCGGGGCGGTCGCGACCTACCTGCCCGGACGCCGGCTCGTCGGGGTCGCCCTCGGTGACGGGGACGAGCCCGCGCGGATCAGCGTGGTGCTCCGGCTCGGGGCGCGCGTGCGGCCCACCGCCGAGGCACTGCGCGCGCTGGTGGCCGCCGAGACCGGTGCCCGCCGGGTCGACGTCGTCGTCACCGACCTCGCCGACCCGACGGACCCGACCGACCCCGCCGCGGCGCCGGCACCGTGAGCGCCCCGCAGACCCCGGCCGGCGAGTTCCGGGCCTTCGTCCGCCGGCACCACCCCGACGTGGGCGGCGACCCGGAGGTCTTCCGCCGGGGTCTGGCGGCGTTCCGCGCCGGGCGGTCCCCGTTCGAGGCCGTCGGGACCTCCGTGGGCGATCCCGACGGCGGCTCCGGCCCCCGCACCGACGTGCCGCACGGGTGGCGGATCGCCGACGACGACCCGCGGCTCGACGCCCCGATCGTCGCGGTCTCCGGTCACGTCGTCCCCCGCACCCTGCGGGCCGGCCGCCGCTGGCTGGGCCGCGCCCCCCTCAACCCGGTCCGTACCCGCCGGGTCGTCTGACCCCCACCCTCGATCTCGGGAGCACACCATGAGTGCCACCACGGCCGGCCTGTTCGTCGGCCTCCTGCTGGGCGTCGCGGCCGCCGCCGGCGGTCTCGTCGGGTTCTTCATCGCCCTCGTGCTCGGCATCCTGGGCCTCGTCGTCGGGCGGGTGCTCGACGGCGAGCTCGACATCACGCAGTTCACCGGCCGCGGTCGCGACCGATGAGCACCCCGGCCTCGGACGCGACGACGCCCGTGCCCGTCGTCGCGTCCCCGTCCGTGCGGGCCGACGGTGACGAGGCGGGCGAGCGCGGGCGGCTCGACATCTCCTTCGGCGTCGTGCGCCGCATCGCCGAGCACGCCGCCGACTCGACCGAGGGCACGGTGCGCACCGAGCGGCGCGTCGCCGGACTGGGCTTCGGGGAGGCCGGGGCGTCCGCGAAGGTCTCCGGCTACGGCGACCAGGTCGACGTGCGCCTCGAGGTCCCGCTGGCCTACCCCGCGCCGATCGCGCTGACCGTCGACGCGGTGCGCGGCAACGTCCGGGAGCGCGTGCAGACGCTCACCGGGTACGCGGTGCGCTCGCTCGACGTCACCGTCTCGGCCCTGTCCGTCCCGGCCGGTCCCGCGGCCCCGACCTCCCGGGTGCAGTGATGCGTGTCCTCCTGCGGCTGCTCTCGCCGCTGCTCGGCCTGCTCGTCGCCGCCGTCGGCGTGCTCACCGCGCTCGAGGTGATCGTCGCCTGGGTCGCGCCGTCGTCCTCGCCGCTGGTGGTGCCGTGGCCGACCTGGCAGGCCGCCGTGCAGGGCCTGACCTGGTCGTCGGGCACCGTCCGGGGCATCGCGATCGGGGTCGCCGTCGTCGGGCTGCTCGTGCTGCTCGTCGGCCTGGTCGCCCGCCGCCACGACGTCGCGCTCACCGAGCCGGTCCCCGAGGTCACCGTGACCACGTCGCCGCGCTCGCTCGCCCGCGCCGTGGGCCACGAGGTCCGCTCGCACGCCGAGGTGGTCTCCGCGTCGGTGGTGGCCTCGCAGAAGAAGGTCGTGGTGCGCGCCGGGACCCTCGACACCCCGGAGGAAGTGCGGACCGCGGTGCGCGAACGCGTCGACGAGGTCCTCGGCCGGCTGCCCCTCGCCCGTCGCCCGCGGGTGTCCGTCACCGTCGCCGCCACGAAGGGGGTCAAGTGAGCCGCCGCTCCCGGGCCGCCGTCGCCCGCTCCGCCGCGGGCGACCGCACGCTCGTCGTCCTGTCCGGGCTCGTCCTGCTCGCCCTCGGCGTGCTGGTCGTCCTGCTCGGGGCGGGCGTCTTCGGGTCCAACCGCGCCCAGCGCCCGCTGTTCGACCCCGTCCTCACCGGGTGGGTCTCCGCGAACGTCGACGCGAGCCGCTGGATCGCGATCGCCGCGGGCGTCGTCCTGCTCGTCCTCGGGCTGGTGTGGGCGGTGCGCTCGCTGCGCCCCGAGCCCCGGCCCGACGTCGTGCTCTCCGAGACCCCCGGGGAGCGCCTCACGGTGGACCACTCCGCCATCGCCGACGCCGTCCGGCACGACGCCGAGGCCATCGACGGGGTGAGCCGGGCCCGCGTGCGGATGGTCGGCACGGAGCGGAGGCCCGCGCTGCGGATGTCGCTGTGGCTGATCGAGGGCACCGACGTCCGCGACGTGTGGGCCGACATCGACGGCCGGGTCCTCGCCCGCGCCCGACAGGCGTTCGCCGTGGACGCGCTGCCCACCGCGGTCCGGCTCGAGCTCGACGCCGCGGCCTCGCGCAGCCCGCGCGTGCAGTAGCCGCGCCGCGTTCGGGAGACTGTCGCGGTGGACCTGCCCGTGATGCCGCCGGTGCTGCCGATGCTGGCCAAGCCCGTGAAGTCGATCCCGGAGGGCCAGTGCTTCGAGCCGAAGTGGGACGGCTTCCGGGCCGTGGTATTCCGCGACGGCGACGAGGTGGAGATCGGCAGCCGCAACACCAAGCCGATGACGCGGTACTTCCCCGAGGTGGTGGCGGCGCTGCGCGAGCACCTGCCCCCGCGGTGCGTGGTCGACGGCGAGATCATCGTCGCCACCCCCGACGGGCACGGCCTCGACTTCGAGGCGCTCCAGCAGCGCATTCACCCCGCCGTCTCCCGCGTCACGCTGCTCTCCGAGCAGACCCCCGCGTCGTTCGTGGCCTTCGACCTGCTCGCCCTCGACGACGAGGACCTCACGCGGCGTCCGTTCAGCGAGCGCCGCGCGCGGCTCGTCGAGGCGGTCGACGACCGGGCCCCGGTGCACGTCACCCCGATGACCACCGACCACGACCAGGCGCAGGACTGGTTCGTCCGGTTCGAGGGCGCGGGACTCGACGGGCTCATCGCGAAGAAGCCCGACCTGACCTACCAGCCCGACAAGCGCGTCATGAGCAAGATCAAGCACGAGCGCACCGCCGACTGCGTCGTCGCG
This sequence comes from Actinomycetospora sp. CA-084318, assembly GCF_050955885.1. Taxonomy (NCBI): domain Bacteria; kingdom Bacillati; phylum Actinomycetota; class Actinomycetes; order Pseudonocardiales; family Pseudonocardiaceae; genus Actinomycetospora; species Actinomycetospora sp. CA-084318. The sequence continues at coordinate 2,996,344 of NZ_CP192098.1, read as the reverse complement.
GGCTACCGCGTGCACAAGTCCGGGCCCGACGCGCTCGGCTCGCTGCTGCTCGGCCTGCACACCGCGGACGGGACGCTCGCGAGCGTCGGGGTCGTCGGGGCCTTCACCATGGCCCGGCGGCGCGAGCTCATGGCCGAGCTGCAGCCGCTGGTGACGACGTTCGACGAGCACCCCTGGAACTGGGCCGCCCACGAGCAGGGCGAGCGGACCCCGCGCAAGAACGAGACCAGCCGCTGGAACGCCGGCAAGGACCTCTCGTTCGTGCCGCTGCGCCCCGAGCGGGTGGTCGAGGTCCGCTACGACTACCTCGAGGGCGACCGCTTCCGGCACACCACGCAGTTCGTCCGCTGGCGCCCGGACCGCGACCCGTCCTCGTGCACCTACGACCAGCTCGAGCAGCCCACCAGCTTCGACCTCGCCGACATCCTGCCGCCCGCCTGACCCCGCCCGACCCCGCCTGACCCCGAGGCGCGCGGCCCGGGCCCTCACCGCGGGTCGACCCGGCCCCGGGCATCATGGGCGCCGTTCCCCGCCCCGTCGAGAGGTGCCGCCATCCGTCGTCCCAGGTGGTTGCTCCTCGTGCTGCTCGCCGTGCTCCTCGCGGGCTGCGCCGTGGGCCCGAGCCGCCGCCCGCCGGTGGCCACCGTCAACAGCGACGAGCCGGCCGCCCCGGCACCGAGCAGCGCGGCGCCCCCGCCCGCGCCGCCGTCCCTGCTGCCCCCGCTGGTCGCGTCCACCCCGCAGCTCGACTTCACCGAGTGCACCGCCGGACAGGTCGCCCGCCTCGGCGGAACCGCGGCACTCGGCGGCCGGGACCTGCGGCTGGGCTGCGCGACGGTGCCGGTCGGTGGCGGCTACGCGAGCGGGTCCGCCACCAGCGCGGCCGAGGTCGACGTCACCCGGGTGACCCTCGGGCCCGCCCCGACGACGCCCACGGTGCCGATCGCGGTGCTCGGCGACCCGGGCCGACGGACCGGGGTCGAGCAGGCCGTGCGCCTCGCGGCCCGGGCGCCGGCCGACCTCCTCGACGGGCGGGCGCTCTACGGCGTCGACGTGCGCGGCGCGGCCGCGGGAGGCGTCGACTGCATCACCCCGACCACCCGCGCCGCCCTGTCCGACGCCGACCCCGCGGCCGCCGACCCGGTCGCGCTCGCCCCTCTCGCGACCGCTGCGGCCACGGCCGCCCGGACGTGCTCGCAGCTGCTCGAGGACTCCCTCACCGAGTACGGCACGGCCACCGACGCCGACGACCTCGACGAGGTGCGGCGGGCACTCGGGGCCGTGCGGCTCAACGCCGTCGGTCTCGGCGGCGGGGCCGGCACGCTCGCCCGATGGGCCCAGACCCACCCCGAGCAGCAGGGCCGGCTCGTCCTCGACGCCCTCCCGGACCCGACCGCCGCCGTCGGCCTCACCGCCGACCAGCGCGCCGACGCCGCCCGCCGCGCGCTCGACGCCTTCGCCCAGAACTGCGTGGCGACCGGGTGCGCCCTGGGAGCCGACCCGCGGGGCGCGGTGACCGACCTCGTCGCGCGGCTGCGGACCGCCCCCCTGCCGGCCTCCCCGAGCGCGACCGGGTCGGTACCCGGGCGGGAGGTCACCGCGGGCACCGTGGTCAGCGTCCTCGTGCCACGGCTGGCCGACCCCGACTCCTGGCCCACCCTCGCCACCGCCCTCGCCGGGGCGCGGTCCGGCGACCCGGCCGGGGTCCTGGCCCTGGCCGAGCAGTCCGAGAACGACGGCGGGTTCGACCTCGGCCTGGTCTCCGCGTGCAACGACCAGTCCGAACGGCCCACGGTCGACCAGGTGGCGCAGGCCGCCGCCCGCGCCCGCGGGGTCGACCCGGTGTTCGGCGGCTGGTTCGCGCAGCAGGCGCTCGTCTGCTCGTCGTGGCCGGTCCCGACCGACGCACCGGCGCCGCTCGCGGGCACCGCCGTCCCCACCCTGCTCCTCGGCACCTCGGCCGACCCGCTCGTGCCGCTCGCCGAGAGCCAGCGGGTGGCCGCAGGGATGCAGGGCGCGGCCCTCGTCGCCTGGCTCGGCACCGGGCACGGCGCCTACCCCGCCACGCCGTGCATCAGCGGGGTGGTGGACGACTACCTGCTGCGCGAGGCCGTCCCCCGGGAGGGCACGGTCTGCCCGCCGTGAGACGGAGCGCAGCGGAGCTCGAACCGGATCGACCGTTAGACGGAGCGCAGCGGACGGACACGCCGGAGATGATCACGACCTGCCCCGGCACGGCGTCGCCCGTAGGGTCGGCGCCGTGCCGCTCCCGCGACTCCCCCGCCTCGTCGACGCCGTCCTCGACCGCCTCGTCGTCCCCGGGTACTCCCGGCTCGGCTACCTCGCCCGCTCCGCGGGGTGGACCGACCTCCCGGCGGACGCGCTCGCGGGCCGCACGATCGCCGTCACCGGCGCCAGCTCGGGCCTGGGGACCGCGACCGCGGTCGGGCTCGCCGGGCTCGGGGCCGCCGTGGAGCTCGTCGTCCGGGACCGGGGCCGCGGGGAGGACGCCCGGGCGACGGTGCTCGCGGCGCACCCCGCGGCGCAGGTGACCGTCGCGCGCTGCGACCTGTCCGACCTCGCCGACGTCCGCCGCTACGCCCTCGACGCCCGCGACCGCCTGCTGGCGCTGCACGGCCTGGTGCACAACGCCGGGGTGCTGCCGGCCGAGCGGACCGAGACCGCGCAGGGCCACGAGCTCTGCCTCGCCACCCACGTCCTGGCCCCGTTCCTGCTCACGCGCGAGCTCCTGCCGCTGCTGCGGGCCGGGTCCCCGCCCGACCGACCGGGCGCGCCCGCCCGCGTCGTGTTCGTCTCCTCCGGCGGGATGTACACGGCGTCGCTGCACACCGACGACCCGGAGTACGCCGAGGGCCGGTACTCCGGCGGCGCGGCGTACGCCCGGACCAAGCGCATGCAGGTCGTGCTGGCCGAGCTGCTGGCCGACGACCTCGCCGCCGCCGGGGTGGTCGTGCACAGCATGCACCCCGGCTGGGCCGACACCCCCGGCGTCGCCGACTCGCTGCCCGGCTTCCACCGGGTCACCGGCCCGCTGCTGCGCACCGCCGAGCAGGGCGCCGACACCGCGGTGTGGCTGCAGGCCGCGACCGAGCCGGGACAGTGCAGCGGCCTGTTCTGGCACGACCGTCTCCCGCGCCCGACGCACTACCTGTTCGGCGAGGAGACCGCCGCGCAGCGCGCGGCCCTCTGGGCCCTGTGCGTCGACGCAACGCAGGACGCCGACGCCCGCTGAGGGTCGGTTCACCCGATCCGGCGCTCTGCGTTAACACGCGCGGCCCCGCCGACGATGCGCCGGTCGAGGGCCCCGTGACGGAGCGGGGCCGCCGACGCCATCGGGGGCGAGGCATGAGTCAGGGCACACCGCAGCAGCCGGGAGCGGACGAGCGGGACGGTGCGGTGCTCGAGCGCCGGGCGCCGCAGCCCGCTGCGCGCCCGACGACGGGCGGCCCGCGGCACGCCCCGCACCCGGCTCCGCCGTTCCCGCCGCCGGGGATGCCCCGGCAGGCCCCGCCCGGCTACGGCGGCTGGGCGCCCCCGACCGGCGGGTGGGCGCCCCCGACCGGCGGGTGGGCGCCCCCGACCGGCGGGTGGGCGCCGATCGTCGAGGACCCCTACGACGTCGAGGACCCCCGCAGCCCCGGGAACCCGGCGGCCGCCCTGTCCGCGGTCCTCGGCGTGCTGGCCCTGCTCGTGAGCCTCCGCCCGTTGGCGTTCGGCAGCATGGCGCTGTCCTGGGACGGCATCGTCGGGATCGCGATCGCCCTCGTCGCCGTGCTGGCGGGCGCGGTCGGGCTGCGCACGCCGGTCCGGCGTCCGGTCGCGGTCGTCGGGATGGTGCTCGCCGTGGTCGCGCTGCTCGTCGTGGCGGTGCTCCCCACGTTCTGAGCGGGGTCAGAAGGTGATGACGAGCCGCCCGCGGACACCGCCGGCCTCGAGCCGGCGGTGGGCCTCGGCGGCCCGCTCCGCGGGCACGGTCCCGGCGACCCGCAGCGTCACCCGGCCCTCCTCCACCTGCTCGCGCAGGCGGTCGAGGGCGGCGCGGTTGCGGGCGTAGTCGCGCACCCACACCGGGTGCCAGGTGATGCCGCGTCCGCTGCCGCCCTCCGGCCCGCCGTAGCCGCGCACGGTCGCGATCCGCCCGCCGTCGGCGAGGGCGGGCACGAGCTCGTCGGTCTGCAGCGACCCGTCCGCGATCCCGGCGACGCCTCCGCCGACCGCCTCGCGGATCCGGTCGGCGACGCCGTCGCCGCGACGGACCACGAGGTCCGCGCCGAGGTCCCGGACGAGGTGCTCGTCGGCCTCCGCGGCGTCGGCCACGACCCGCAGCCCGTCCTGGGTCGCGAGCTGCACCACGTAGCCCCCGAACGCGCCCGCCGCGCCGGTGACGGCGAGCGTGGCGCCCGCGGGCAGCGCCAGGAGGTCCAGCGCGAGCCGGGCGGTGAGCCCGTTCATCGGCAGCGTGGCGGCCGCCGCGTGCTCGGTCCCGGCGGGGGCCGGAGCCACCGAGTCGGCCGGGAGCGCGATCCGCGAGGAGTAGCCGCCGTGCGACCCGGACGGCACGACGATGCCCATGACCCGGTCGCCGACCGCGAGCCCGGCGTCCCCGGTCCCCTCCCCGAGCGCCGCCACCGTCCCCGCCACGTCCATCCCCGGCACGTAGGGCGGCGGGTCCTTCCGCAGCACCTCGGCCCGGGCCCCGTTGCGGGTGAAGGTGTCGGTGGGGCTGACGGCGGCCGCCGCGACCTCCACCACGACCTCGCCCGGCCCCGGCTCGGGGTCGGGCAGCTCGATGACGTGCAGGGCCTCCGGCCCTCCGAACTCGGTCACTCCGACGACGCGCACGCCCCGGGTGTCCCCCGACGGGCGGACCGCCACGCCCCGTTGTGATGACGGCCCTGGGCGGGGGCGCCCGGCGCTGGCAGCGTCGTCGGACATGTCCACCGACCTCGGCGCGTTCCGGACCACCCCGATCTTCGACGAGGTCGACCGCTGGGCCCACCGCGGCGCCGGGACCGCTCCGACGATGCTGTCGTTCAGCCGCGGGCGCCCCACGCCCGGGACGGCGCGGACCGTGCTCGCCCTGCTCGCGGCCGCCCGGGAGGAGCACACCCCGCGCCACGCCCTGCGACGGTCATGATCGTCCGTGGTCGTACGATGCGCGCGTGATGCCGTCCGAGTCCGCGCCGCCGGTCCCGGAGCTGCCCGTCCCCGTGTCCGCGTGGGCCGACGAGGAGGTCGGCGACCGCACCCGCCGGACCCGGCGCCGGCTGCTGCTCGCGGCCGCGACCGTGTTCGACACCCACGGCTACAGCGGCGCCGCCCTGAGCGACATCCTCGGCCTCGCCGGCCTCACGAAGGGCGCGCTGTACTTCCACTTCGAGTCGAAGCACGCCCTGGCGGAGGCGTTGCTCGTCGAGGTCTGCGCCTCGTGGTTGCAGCTCGTGGAGGAGATCGGGCGGCTCGGCGTCGACCCGATGTGGCGGCTGCTGCTCGAGACCGACGCGTACGTGGCCCGCTGGATGTACGACCCGCTCGTGCGCGGCATCAGCCGGGCGATCTCGGAGCCCGACCTGCGGCAGCGTCGCCTGGAGTGGCTCTCCGGCTGGGAGCACGCGACGGCCGAACGGCTGGGCCAGGCCGAGGCGGCCGGTCTGCTCGCCCCCGGCGTCGACCCGGTGCGCGCGGCCCGCGCGGTGGTCGCCGTCGCCTCGGGCAACCACAGCGTCGCCGACGGTCCGGACGACCTGTGGACGCGGATGTCCGAGTCCTGGGAGGGCCTCGTGCCGATCCTGGCCTCGCCGGAGTGGACGGCGAGGTGGCGGGACTCGGGCTGGCACGACCGGCCCCGTCCGGACGGCGCGCGGTACCGGGCCTCCCGCGAGCCCTGACCGGACCCGGCGGGCGTCAGGCCGGTGCGGTCCGGGCGAGGGCGTCCCAGCCCTGGTCGGCCGCGCGGGCGTCCTGTTCGGCCCTCGCCCCGCCACGAAGGCCGAACAGGCGCTTCGCGACGAGCAGGTAGATCACGACCGCGACGTTGACGACGAGGGCCACCACCTTCGTCGGGGTCACCCGCACCGTCAGTTCGTAGATCTCGGGGATCAGCAGCACCGAGGTCGCGACGAGCGTGAGGTACTCCGCCCACCGCCGGCCGCGCCACAGCCCGATCGCCTCGACGCCCTCCAGCAGGGCGTACGCGGCCAGGGCGGTCCCGACGAGGATGATGGTCCGGTCCTGCGCGGTGAAGGCGCTGGTCAGCTCGCCGAGGATGCCGTCGCGCAGCGAGTCGCCGAACCCGAGGGTGGTCCGCAGCGTGTCGAGCACGGCGAAGAACGGCGTGCGCAGGGCCTCGCGGTCGGCGAGGAAGACGAACACCGCCACGGCGGCGAGGGCGAGACCGAGGAAGTGCAGCAGGCGGTCGATCGCGATCAGGCGCAGGACGAAGCGGTCGCGCAGGGCCCGGCCGCGCAGCGGGAGGTCGACCTCGCGACGCGCGGGCAGCCGGTCGGTCGTGGGGGCCTCCGGTGGGGGCAGGGGCACCCAGGAGTCGCACCGCAGGCAGCGGTGCCAGCGGCACCCGTCGCCCGCCCGGACGACCAGGCCGACGTCGAACCCGTCGTCGTCGGAGGCGAGGGTGGCCGCGTCGGTCCCGAGCAGGGCGTGCCCCCGGAGCCCGCAGGTGATGAGTTCGTAGTGGAAGCGCGGTCGGAACCGCGCCGGGGGGACCGTGCCGGGCGGACGGGGCACCACGACCTTCGTCGTCACCCCGTGATGGTAGGACCGCGGCGGGCGCGGCCCGACCTCAGACGGCGGGCGCCATCTCCGCGGCGGGGACCCCCACCGTCTCCTGCACCCACACCTGGCCGTCGGCGACGGACACGGCGTGCGTGCGGACCGGCTTCTTCGCCGGTGGCCCGTCCGGGCGCCCGGTGCGCAGGTCGAAGCACGCCGCGTGCAGCGGGCACTCGACCGCGCACCCCTCGAGGAACCCGTCGGAGAGCGACGCGTCCTGATGGGTGCAGGTGTCGTCGATGGCGAAGAACTCGCCCTCGACGTGGAAGACGGCGATCGCCACCGTCCCCTCGACCCGCACCGACTCGCCGTCGGGGATGTCCGCGAGCTCACCCACGTAGATCATGATGTCTCCTGTTGCGTATTACGCACTGCGTCCTGCCATCCGCAACATGAGAGTGACGATTCGCGAAACCGCCGTCAAGAGGCCCGGGCAACGATTCGCGGTCCGTCTGTTGCCATTGGATGACACGGCTGGTACTCGACTGATATGTCAGTGTGCCGGACACCCGTGCGCAATCCGGGTGACACACTGCCCGCGCACGGCCGTGTCCGTCTCGTGCCCGTCGGGGGAGCCGCATGATCGACCCACCGCCCCCGTGGCACCGGGGCGGGGCCCACGCCCCGGCCGTCGAGGGCGAGCACGTGCTGCGTCGGGCCGCGGCCGCCGCCGCCGTCGGCAACGTCGCGGAGTGGTACGACTTCGGCCTCTACTCCTACCTCGCGGGCACGGTGCTGAGCCGGGTGTTCTTCCCCGACGCGGGGCCCTGGGCGTCCGTGTACACCCTGGGGGCGTTCGCCGCGGCCTTCGTCATGCGCCCGCTGGGCGGCCTCGTCTTCGGCCCGCTGGGCGACCGGATCGGACGCACCAGGGTCCTCTCCGCGACCGTCGTGCTCATGGCGGCCGCCACGCTGCTGCTCGGGCTCGTGCCGGGCCACGGGACGATCGGCGTCGCCGCACCGATCCTCGTCCTGGCCATCCGCATGCTGCAGGGCTTCTCGGCGGGCGGGGAGTACGTCGGGGCCCTCACCCTCATCGCCGAGTACGCCCCGGACCGCCGGCGGGGCTTCTTCGGCAGCTGGCTGGAGTTCGGCACGCTGACCGGCTACACGCTCGGGGCGGGGGCGAGCGCCCTCGTCATCGCCCTCCTTCCCGACGAGGCCCTGCTCGCCTGGGGCTGGCGCATCCCGTTCATGCTCGCGCTGCCGCTCGGGATCACCGGCATCTACCTGCGCCTGCGCCTCGAGGACACCCCGGCCTTCCGCCAGCTCCTCGACCGCTCCCCCGCCGTCTCCGGGATGCCGCTGCGCCGGGCCCTGACGATCGTGCTGGTGCGCTACCGGCGCGGGGTGCTGGTCGCGGGCGGGCTCGTCGTCGCCTGGAACGTGGCGAACTACGTGATGACGAGCTACGTGCCGACCTACCTCACCAGCACGCTCGTCGAGTACGGCGAGGCGGGGACGGGCACCGCCGGGGCCACCGGGCTGCAGGTGGCCGTCATGCTCTTCATGCTCCTGGCGATCACCGGCGTCGGTCGGCTCAGCGACCGGATCGGCCGGCGGCCCCTCCTGTTCGCGGGCAGCATCGCCCTGGTGGTCACCGGGCTGCCCTCGGTCTGGCTGCTCCGCCAGGGCCTCGCCGGCCAGGTCGGCGGCCTGCTGCTGATGGGGACGTGCCTGCTCTGCTTCGCCGCCGTCGCCCCCTCGACGCTGCCCGCCGTGTTCCCGACGCTGGTGCGCTACGGCGGCCTCGCGCTGACCTTCAACGTCGCGGTGTCGGTCTTCGCCGGCACCTCCCCCACCGCCATCGCGGCGCTCACGACGTGGACCGGGAACCTGGACTGGGCCGGCTGGTTCCTCGTCGGGGCCGGGGTGGTCGGCATCGTCAGCGTGGCGTTCCTCGAGGAGAGCGCCGGGCGCCCCCTCGCGGGCGCCCGTCCGCTCGCCTCGAGCGCGGAGCTGCCGCCGCCCGAGCGCTCCCCGGACGGCGTCTTCCTCGAGCACCCCCGGGACTGACCCCGGCGGGCGCTCAGCGCGCGCGGGGCAGCTCGGAGCGCCGCAGCCGCCCGAACGCCCGCGGCTCGCCCAGGCCGAACAGGCCCGTCGTCGTGCCGTCGACGCCGCGGTAGCGGGCCACGAACCGTCCGGCGTCCGGCTCGCCGTGCAGCACCTCGACCGCGTCACCGGGGTCGGGGTGCCCGGCGAGCTGGAGCATCCGCCCGTACTGCTCGGACCAGACGTAGCCCGAGGGCGCGACCCGCCGCACCGTGCTGCCGGCCAGCAGGTTGGCCGCGGCGACCTCCGCCTGCTCCCCCGCGCTCGTCCAGTGCTCGTGGCGGTGCGAGGACGTCCCGCGGGTCCAGCGGGCGACGTCGCCGACCGCCACGACGGTGGGCACGTCGGTGACCAGGCCGTCGTCGGTGCGGGCGCCGTCGTCCACCTTGACCCCCGACCCCTGCAGCCACGCGGTGTTCGGGGTGATCCCGACGCCCACGACGACGACCTCGGCCGGGACCTCCCGCCCGTCGCGCAGCCGCACGCCGGTGACCCGCCGGGTCCCGTCGGCCGTCGCGGCGGTGGCGAACCCGTCGACGGCGGCTCCGGTGTGCAGCGTCGTGCCGTGCTCGGCGTGCAGCGCGACGCAGGACGCGGCGAGGGTGGGACCGAGGACCGGCGCCAGTGGCGTGGCGAGCCCGTCGAGCACCGTGACGTCGAGCCCGAGGGCTCGGCAGGTGGAGGCCACCTCGGCCCCGATGAACCCGCCGCCCACGACGACGACCCTGGCGCCGGGCACCAGCTCGGCCCGCAGCGCCCGGGCGTCGTCGAGGGTGCGCAGGGTGTGCACGCCCGCCAGGTCCGCCGTCCCGGGAAGGCGCCGCGCGGACCCGCCGGTGGCGAGCACGACGCCGTCCGCGGCGAGGTCCGTGCCGTCGGCGAGGCGCAGCGCGCCCGCCGCGGTGTCGAGGGCCGTCGCCCGGACCCCGGGGCGCAGGTCGAGGTCGAGGTCGGCGAGGTCCTCGGCGTCGAGGAGCGCGATCCCGGCCTCGTCGGTGGTCCCGGCGAGGAACGCCTTGGACAGCGGCGGCCGGTCGTAGGGGGCGTGCGGATCGTCCCCGAGCAGCGTGAGCCGGCCGTCGAACCCGGCCGACCGCAGGGCCTGGGCGGACCGCACCCCGGCCACGGAGGCCCCCACGATGGCGATCGTCTGCATGCGCGCTCCTCGGTACGCGAGAGGACCGCCGGGCGTCGTGGCCCTCGCGGGTCCGTTCCCTTGTTGCGTTCTCCGCGCACGTGATCCTTCATGCGCAACTCAGACCGTGGGAGACGCCCTCGGCGTTGTCAAGCGGCGATTCGGATTGCGAGATCGGCGACCGGACCCGCCCGGCTCTTGACACGGGTCGTTCGGACCGTGGACCGTTTTCGTTGCGCGATGAGCAATGGTGTTCAACATAGCGCAACACGCGGGAGTCGATGTCCGAAGTGTCGGGCGTCGACGGTCCGCTCGCCACGGCCGGGCACCACATCGAGGAGCAGTACGATGACCACTGGCGAGTACGTCGGCGCGATCGCCGACCCCCAGCTCCCGGCGAGCCTGCGGGAGACCCTGCCGGGGCGGTACTACACCGACCCCACGATCTTCGCCGCCGAACAGGCCCTCATCCTCGAGGAGGGCTGGTTCTGCGCGGTCCTCGCGGCGGACATCCCCACCGCCGGGGACTTCGAGACCGTGCAGGTCGGCCGGGAGAGCGTGATCGTCGCGCGCGGGCGCACCGGCGACGTGCACGCCTACCTCAACGTGTGCCGCCACCGCGGTGCCCGGCTGTGTACCGAGGAGAAGGGCTCCGTCCGGCGGTCCTTCCAGTGCCCGTATCACGCGTGGACCTACGGGCTCGACGGCAAGCTGATCTCCGCGCCGAACATCGCGTCGATGCCGGACATCGACCGCCGGGCCTACGGGCTGAACCGCGTCGCGGTCCGCGAGTGGCTCGGCTACGTCTGGGTCTGCCTCGCCGACGAGCCGCCGTCGTTCGCCGACACCGTGATCGGCGACGTCACCGCCCGGCTCGGCTCCCCGGACGCGATCGTCGGCTACGACGTCGCCGGACTGAAGCTCGGCCGCCGCATCTCCTACGACGTGCGGGCGAACTGGAAGCAGATCGTCGAGAACTTCATGGAGTGCTACCACTGCGGGACGATCCATCCCGAGCTCACCGAGGTGCTCCCCGAGTTCGCCGACGGCCTCGCCGCGCAGTACTTCGTCGGCCACGGCGCGGAGTTCGGCGAGGACGTCCAGGGCTTCACCGTCGACGGTTCGGCCGGGCTCGCCCCGCTGCCCGGCGTCGGCGCCGAGCAGGACCGTCGGTACTACGCCATCACCGTCCGGCCGCAGGTGTTCGTCAACCTCGTGCCCGACCACGTGGTCTTCCACCGCATGTTCCCGCTGGCGCCGGACCGGACCCTGGTCCTCTGCGACTGGCTCTACCTCCCCGAGGTCGTCGACTCGGGCGCCGACCTGGACCGCTCGGTGGAGCTCTTCCACCGCGTCAACCAGCAGGACTTCGACGCCTGCGAGCGCTGCCAGGTGTCGATGGACTCGCGCTCCTACGCCCGCGGCGGGGTGCTGGTGCCCAGCGAGCACCACATCGGCGAGTTCCACGACTGGGTGCGCGAGCGCATCGGCTGACCGTTCCCCCGTCCCCCACCCCTCCGCCGAGACGAGCCGCCATGCCCCACCACCCCGACCCCGCCCCGCACCCGGTCGCCCCCGAGCCGCTGGCCGACGCCTTCGCGGTCGCCGACCAGCTCGCCGTGCACGGCAGCGACTGCGTCTGCCCGCGCTGCGCGGGCCGGCTGCCGTTCCTGCTGCGCGACCTCGCGCGCGCCCTCGACGCCGAGGACGACGCCCGGGCCTGAGCAGCGCACGTTCGCGGGGTCCGGCCACCGGCCGGGCCCCGCATCGGCGCGCCCGCACCACTCCCGCCCATGCCGCGAGGTGTACGTGAGGCAGGCCGCGCGCCTCGTCGGGATGCCTGGTGTCCCTCTCGCGCCCCGGCACGAGCGCCGGCCGAGCCCGACCCGGGAGCTCGACCGACGCCCCGAGTCAGCGCAGGACGACGGTGCTGTGCCCGTCGAGCAGGACCCGGTGCTGGCAGTGCCAGCGCACGGCGCGCGAGAGCGCGAGCGCCTCGGCGTCCCGGCCCACCAGCTGCAGGGCGTGCGGGTCGTAGGAGTGGTCGATCCGGATCACCTCCTGCTCGATGATCGGGCCCTCGTCGAGGTCGGCGGTCACGTAGTGCGCGGTGGCGCCGACGAGCTTCACACCGCGGTCGTAGGCCTGGTGGTAGGGCTTCGCGCCCTTGAAGCCGGGCAGGAACGAGTGGTGGATGTTGATCGCCCGGCCGCGCAGCGCGGTGCACGTCGCGTCGGAGAGGATCTGCATGTAGCGCGCGAGCACCACGAGCTCCGCGTCGAACCGGTCGACCACGGCGAGCAGCTCGGCCTCCGCGTCGGCCTTCGTCGCGGGCGTCACCGGCAGGTGCACGAACGGCAGCCCCGCCGCCTCGGCCATCGGGCGCAGGTCCTCGTGGTTGGACACCACCCCGACGAGCTCCGCCGACAGCCCGCCGGAGCGCCACCGGAAGATCAGGTCGTTCAGGCAGTGCCCGAGCTTCGACACCATGACGAGCACGCGGACGTCCCGCGCCGGGTGGAACTCGTACTCCATCCCGAACTCCGTGGCGACCTCGACGAAGCCGTCGGCGACCTCGTCCACCCCGGTGCCGTCGGGCACCGCGATCGCCGTGCGCAGGAAGAGCCGCCGACGCACCGCGTCGTCGAACTGCTGGTGCTCCACGATGTCGCAGCCCCGCGCGGCGAGGTGCCGCGACACGGCGTGCACGATGCCGCTGCGGTTCGGGCAGCTCAGGGTGAGGGTCAGGGTCTCGCTCACGTTCGCCTCCTCAGCACTCGACCACGGTGAGGGCGAGACCCCCGCGGGCCGTCTCCTTGTACTTGACCTTCATGTCGGCCCCGGTCTCGCGCATCGTCCGGATGGCCTTGTCGAGCGACACGTGGTGCGCGCCGTCCCCGCGGACGGCCATCCGGGCCGCGGTGATGGCCTTGACCGACGCCACCGCGTTGCGCTCGATGCACGGGATCTGGACGAGGCCGCCCACCGGGTCGCAGGTGAGCCCGAGGTTGTGCTCGATCCCGATCTCGGCGGCGTTCTCCACCTGCTCCGGTGTGCCCCCGAGCAGCTCCGCGAGGGCGGCCGCGGCCATCGAGCAGGCCGACCCGACCTCTCCCTGGCAGCCGACCTCCGCGCCGGAGATCGAGGCGTTGCGCTTGAACAGCATGCCGATCGCGCCCGCGGTGAGCAGGAAGCGCACGACGTGGTCGTCGGAGAACCCCGGCAGGACCGCCGCGGCGTGGTGCAGGACGGCGGGCACGATGCCGGCCGCGCCGTTGGTCGGGGCGGTGACCACCCGACCGCCCGCGGCGTTCTCCTCGTTCACCGCGAGCGCCCACAGCGCGACGTGGTCCGTCGGCTGGGTGTCCGCGCCCGCGGCCGCGTCCTGCTCGAGGCGCCGGCGCATCGCCGCGGCGCGGCGCCGCACCCGCAGGCTGCCGGGCAGCACGCCCTCGGCGGTGCTGCCGCGCTCGACGCACTCCCGCATCACGGCCCAGAGGTGCAGCAGGCGGGCCCGTGTCTCCGCCTCCGGGCGGTACGCGGCCTCGTTCGCGAGCATCACGTCGCTGATCCGCAGCCCGGCCGCACTCGCCCGCGCCACGAGTTCGTCGCCGCTCGCGAAGGGGTGCGGCACGGGGACCTGCGCCTCGCGCAGCACCGGCCGGCCGGTCTCGTCCTCGTCGACGACGAAGCCGCCGCCGACCGAGTAGTACTCGCGGCGCTCGACGAGCGCACCGTCGTCGTCGTGGGCGGTGAAGACCATGCCGTTGCTGTGGAACGGCAGCGTCGCCCGGCGGTGCAGGACGACGTCGTCGTCGACGTCGAAGGCGATCGGGTGCTTGCCCGCGAGCAGGAGGGAGGCGTCGGCCCGCACCGCCTCGACGAGCGGACCGGTCGCGGCCGGGTCGACCAGGTGCGGCTGCTCCCCGAGCAGACCGAGGACGACGGCGGGCACGCTGCCGTGCCCGTGGCCGGTGGCCCCGAGGGAGCCGTACAGCTCGCACCGCACGCGCCCGACCCGCGCCAGCGCCCCGGACTCGCGGAGCCGGGTGGCGAACAGGAACGCCGCGCGCATCGGCCCGACGGTGTGCGAGGAGGACGGCCCGATCCCCACCGTGAACAGGTCGAACACCGAGATGCTCATCAGGGGCTCCCACCCGCCGGGCGACTTCGTACCCAACTAGTATATTAGTCTTCGGCAGCGAGGTGAAGACTTCGCGACGACGGGGTATGATCAGCGGGTGACCGCTCTCCCGGAAGCGCCGACCACGCGTGGCCCGCTGTCGCTGTCCGAGCAGGCCTACGCCGCCATCCAGGACAAGCTGATCATGCTGGACATCCCCCCGATGTCCCCGATCGACGAGGTCGGCCTCGTCGCCTCCCTCGGGGTCGGCCGCACTCCGGTGCGCGAGGCGTTGAAGCGGCTCGAGGTGGACCGGCTCGTCGTCTCGTACGCCCGCCGGGGCACCTTCGCCACGGCCGTCGACATCACCGACCTCGCCTACATCTCCGAGATCCGGGTCCAGCTCGAGCCCCTGGCCGCCCGTCGGGCCGCGGACGGCAGCAGCGCGGACCTCCGGGACGAGCTGCGCGAGCTCGCCGACGCGACCGAGCGCCTCGACGTGCCGACCCTGACCCGCGACGAGCTGATGCGGTGGGACCTGCGGGTGCACCGCGCGATCTACCGCGCGGCGGGGAACCCGCACCTCGAGGACACCCTCGTGCGCTACGACAACCTCGCGACCCGCATCTTCTGCCTGTTCCTCGACCGCATGCCGGACTTCGTCTCGCACGTCGAGGAGCACGCCGGCCTCCTGCGCACCATCGCCGACGGGGACGGCGACGGTGCCGCCCGCCGGGCCCGGCAGCACGTGCAGGGCTTCGAGAAGGCGGTCCGCGCGGTCATCTGACCAGCTGCTCCCGCACGGCGGCCGTCACCTTGGCCGCCCGCAGCACGAGGTCGTCGACGTGGTCGGCGACCTCGAGCAGGTCCGCGCGCTCGGCCGCGTCGGTGACGCCCGGCAGGGCCGCCTCGATCCGCACGCGCGCGGTGCCGGCCGCCGCGCGCAGCACCTCGGCGGCGGCCGCGACATCGCCGAGCACCGCCCGCCGGGCCACCGGACGCAGCGTCTCCGCCAGGGCGAGGACCTGCCCGACGAGGGTGACCACGCGGACCGGGTCGGCCGCGTCGACCAGCTCCAGCGCCGAACCCCGGAGCTCGTCGGCGCGCCGCCGGACCGTCGCCGCGACCTCGTCGGGCCCCTCCCCCGCGCCCAGCCGCGCCGCCAGCGCGACGAGCGCCGCCCCGTGGGCGGCGTGCAGCGCGGCGGCGGCGCCCCCGCCGGCGGCGGGGGCGCGCGTCGCCAGGTCCTCCAGGAACCCCTCGACGGTCCGGTTGCGCACGGATGGCCTCTCGACGGCGGGTCCGGGTCAGCGCCGGATGCGGGTCATCTCGGGATCGACGAGCGGCTCGGCGGCGACCGTGGCCCGCACGGGCGCCCCGAAGTACCGGATGTCGACCGCGTCGCCCGACACGAGCCCCGCGGGCAGCCAGGCGTAGGCGATCGGTCGGCCGATCGTGTGCCCGAAGGCCGCCGAGGTCACGTAGCCGGCGGGCTCGCCGTCGACGGACACCGGCTCGTGGCCGAGGACGACGCTGCGGCCGTCGTCGACGGTGAGGCAGGTGAGCCGGCGCCGCACGGTGTCCGGCCCGCGTCCCTCGAGCGCTGCGCGGCCGACGAAGTCGCCCTTGGTCTGCGGCCGGACCGCGAAACCGACCCCGGCCTCGTACGGGTCGTGCTCCGTGGTCATGTCCGTGCCCCAGCTGCGGTAGCCCTTCTCCAGGCGCAGGCTGTTGAAGGCGGCGCGGCCGGCCGCGATCACACCGAGCGGCTGCCCGGCCGCCCAGAGCGCGTCCCAGAGCCGCTGCCCGTACTCGGCGCTCGTGTAGATCTCCCACCCGAGCTCGCCGACGTAGGACAGGCGCATGGCGACGACGGGCACCCCGGCGATCGTCGCGCGGACCGACCGGAAGTACTTCAGGCCCTCGTGCGAGAGGTCGGCCGACGTCAGCGGCTGGACGAGGTCGCGGGCCAGCGGGCCCCAGACGCCGATGCAGCAGGTCCCGCCGGTGACGTCGCGGACCCGGACGCCCGGGTGGTCGGCCGCGACGCGCTGCAGGTACTCGACGTCGAGCGGGCCGTTCGCGCCGACCTGGAACTCCTCGGCCCCGAGCCGGGCGACGGTGAGGTCGCTGCGGACCCCGCCCGCCGCGTCGAGGGCGAGCGTGTAGGTCACCGACCCGACCGACTTGTCCATCTTCCCGGTGGTGACGTGGTCGAGCATCGCCACGGCGCCGGGTCCGCTGACCTCGACGCGGGTCAGCGGCGTCATGTCGTACATCGCGACGGCGGTGCGCGTCCTCCACGCCTCGACCGCGGCGATCGGCGAGTGGAAGCGCGCTGCCCACGGGTCGCGCTGCGGCGGTGCCCACTCGGCCGGCAGCTCGGCGACCAGCGGCGCGTTGGCCTCGTACCAGTGCGGCCGTTCCCAGCCGTGGGCCTGGAGGAACACCGCGCCGAGTTCCTTCTGGCGCGTGTGGAAGGGGCTGACCCTGACGTCACGCGGCGAGAGCCGCGGCTGCAGCGGGTGCACGATGTCGTAGATCTCGACGAAGTTCTGCTGGGCGGTCTCGGAGACGAACTCGTCGGTCGTCTCGAACTCCTCGAAGCGGTGCACCGAGCAGCCGTGCAGCTCGGTCTCGCTGCGCCCGTCGACGAGCAGCTGCGCGACGCTGCGCGCGACGCCCGCGGAGTGCGTCACCCACACCGCCTCGGCGATCCAGAAGCCGGCGACGTCGCGGGACTCCCCGATCAGCGGCCCGCCGTCGGGGGTGAAGGAGAAGATGCCGTTGAAGCCGTGGTCGACCTTCGAGTCGCGCAGCGAGGGCAGCAGCGCCTGGCTGTGCTCCCACTGCGGGGCGAAGTCCTCCTCGGTGAACGGCAGCATCGACGGCTGCCGGGACTCGCTGACGTCGACCCCGACGTCGGGCAGCTCGTCCAGCGACACCGGCATCGGCCGGTGGGCGTAGGAGCCGATGCCCAGGCGGTCGTCGTGCTCGCGGAAGTAGAGGTCCTGGTCCTGGTGGCGCAGGATCGGCAGCCGCGCCTCGACGTCGGCGTCGTTGCGCCCGACGAGCGCGGGGACCTGGCCGGTGTAGACGTACTGGTGGGCGAGCGGGAGCAGCGGCACCCGCATCCCGACGAGCTCGCCGAGCGCCCGGCCCCAGAACCCGCCGCAGGACACCACGACGTCCGCCGGCACCTCGCCGGCGTCGGTCTGCACCCCCGTCACCCGCCCGCCCTGCTGCGAGACGCCCGTGACCCGAGTGGACCCGCGGAAGACCGCGCCCCGCGCCTGCGCGCGCCGGATGAGGGCGGTGACCGTGCGCGAGGCCTTCGCCAACCCGTCGGTGGGGGTGTGCAGGCCGCCGAGGACGAGCTCGGGGTCGATCAGCGGGTGCAGCTCGAGGCAGCGCGCGGTGTCGACGACCTCGGCCTGCACCCCCCAGGAGGTGGCCCACCCCTGCTTACGGTGCAGGTCGGCGAGCCGCTCGGGGGTCGTCGCGAGCTCGAGGCCGCCGACCGGGTTGAAGCACCAGGCCCCGTCGACGTCCAGCGTCGAGAGCTTCTGCTTGGTGTAGGTGGCGAACTCGGTCATGGTCTTCGACGCGTTGGTGGCGAAGACCAGGCCGGGGGCGTGCGAGGTGGACCCGCCGGCCAGGGGCAGCGGTCCCTGGTCGAGGACGGTGACGTCGGTCCAGCCGCGCTCGGTCAGCTCGTCGGCGAGGTTGGCGCCGACGATGCCGGCGCCGATGACGACGACGCGGGGGGTGGTGCTCATGGCGTCCCTCTTCAGGTCGGGCGGATCAGCGGAGCGCGGCGGCGTCGACGAGGCGGTCGGCGACGTAGCCGGAGAAGGAGCTGCGGACGAACAGGTGCAGGTCGTCGTCGGCGTGGGCGACGAGCAGGACGGGCGCCTGGCCGAACAGGGTCTGCGCGCACCGGCCGCGGCCGAACCGGCCCGGGCGCAGGTCGATCGAGCAGCCCGAGGCGAGCAGCTCGCGGGCGTGCGCGCCGTGCAGCCGCAGCGCGACGCGCTGGGCCGAGACGTCCACGGCCATGCCGCCGAACGGGGCGGCCAGGGAGTCGACCCGGTCCTCCCAGCGGTGCGGGTCCGTGCCCGCGCTGGTGAGCAGCCACTCGTCGGGGCCGAGGCGCAGGGCCTCGCCGTCGCCGATCCCGGTCCAGGTGTCCACGGCGGTCGGCAGTGGGCCGCCGAGCGCCGCGGCGAGGGCGTCGAGCGCCCCGCCGTCCGGGTCGACGCGCAGGTCGACGGCGCTGACCAGCGGTTCGAGGGTGATCGCCGGGTCGCCGACGAGGGCCTCGAGCGCGGCCCGCCGGCTCTCCAGCGGGTGGCGTCGGGTGAGGACGCTGGTGTCAGCCATCACGGCGGGCTCCTTCGGGGTCGACCAGGACGGTGTCGCCGATCTCCACGGCCACGAGCTGGTCGCCGACGGGGACGGCCACGACCTCGCCGACGCGGTCGCGTCCGCCGCGGACGAGGGCGAGCGCGAACGGGCGGCCGAGCTCGGCGCTGCGGTAGCTCGAGGTGACGTGGCCGAGCATCGCCACGGGCGGCGGCGGTAGGAGGCCGTCGTCGGGAAGATCGACGATCTGCGAGCCCTCCGGCAGCATCGTCGCCGCGTCGGTGGGCAGCAGGGACACCAGGTGCTTGCGCTGCGGGTCGGCGTTGAGGGGGCGGGCGAAGGACCGCTTCCCGACGAAGTCGGTCTTCTTCTTCGACACCGCCCACGCCATGCCGAGGTCGTGCGGGGTGACGGTGCCGTCGGTGTCCTGCCCGATGATCGGGTAGCCCTTCTCGGCCCGGAGCACGTGCATCGTCTCGGTGCCGTAGGGCGTGATCCCCCACGGCTCGCCGGCGGCCAGGAGCCGGTCCCAGAGGTCGGCGGCGTGCCAGGAGGCGACGCTGACCTCGAAGGCGAGCTCACCCGAGAACGAGATGCGCGCGAGGCGCACCGGCACCCCGTCGAGCTCGGTGTCCTGCCAGGTCATGAAGCCGAAGGCGTCGTTCGAGACGTCGACGTCGGCGAACACCCGCCCGATCACGTCGCGGGACCGGGGGCCGGCGACCGCGAGGATCGACCACTGCTCGGTGACCGAGGTCAGCCGCACGCGCAGCTCGGGCCACTCGGTCTGGACCCACTCCTCCATCCAGTCGAGGACGTGGGCGGCGTTGCCCGTCGTCGTCGTGACGAGGAAGCGGTCCTCGGCGAGCCGGAGCACGGTGCCGTCGTCGAACACCATGCCGTCGTTGCCGCACATCACGCCGTAGCGCACGCGGCCGACCTTCAGGGTGCTCATCAGGTTCGTGTAGAGGTGGTCGAGCAGCACCCCGGCGTCCGGACCGCGGACGTCGATCTTGCCCAGCGTCGAGCCGTCCATCATGCCGACCGCCCCCCGCACCGCCGCGCACTCGCGGAGCACGGCGGCGGCCATGTCCTCGCCGGGCCGCGGGTAGTGCCGGGCGCGCTTCCACTGCCCGACGTCCTCGAACTCGGCGCCGAGGGCGACGTGCCGGTCGTGCACCGGGGTGGTGCGGACCGGGTCGTACAGGTCGCCGCGGTCGCGCCCGGCCAGGGCGGCGAACGGGACCGGCGTGTACGGCGGGCGGAACGTCGTCGTGCCGAGGGCACCCACGGGGCGGCCCAGCAGCTCGGCGGTGATGCCGGAGGCCAGGATGCCGGAGGTCTTGCCCTGGTCGTGCGCGGTGCCGATCGTGGTGTACCGCTTGACGTGCTCGACCGAGGTCATCCCGGCGCCCACGGCGCGGGCGATGTCGGCGACGGTCGCGTCGCGGGCGATGTCGACGAACTGGCGGGCCGGGTCGCCCGGCGTGCGCCAGAGCGTGCCGCGCGGCGTGATCTCCTCCGGCTCGGCGTGCGGGGCGTCCGCGGCCGATCCGGTGGCCGCGGCGCCCTCGCGCAGGACGTCGGCGAGGGCGTAGGTGCCGTGGGCGGCGCCGACGACGGCGGTGCCCGGCAGGTCGCCGGCGGGCCGGAAGCCGACCAGCTCGTCGTCGAACGCGAGGCGCCCGCCGACGTGGCCGAACAGGTGCGCGGTGGGGTTCCACCCACCGCTGACGAGCAGGAGGTCGCAGGGCACCTCGCGCCGGGCCTCCCCGACGAGCGCGGCACGGACCCGGTCGTCGCCGAGCGTGCCGCGGACGTCGGTGCCGGCCTCGACGACGATGCCGGCGTCGGCGCAGCGCCGCGCCCAGCCCGCCGGGGCCTCGGCGCGGGCGTCGACCACCCGGACCGCGGCGCCCGCCCGGTGCAGGTCCAGCGCCGCCGCGTACGCGGAGTCGTCGACGGTGAACACGACGACCTCGCGGCCGGCGAGCACGCCGTGGCGGTGCAGCAGGTCGCGGGCCGCGGACGCGAGCATCACGCCGGGGCGGTCGGCGTCCTCGAACACGATCGGGCGCTCGAAGGCGCCCGCCGCGACGACGACCCGGCCGGCCCGGATGCGGTGCACCCGCTGCCGCGGGTCGCTCCCCTCCCCGCACCGCTCGAGGGCGAGCACGAAGCCGTCGTCGTAGTGCCCGAAGGCCGTGGTGGCCTGCAGGTGGATGACGTGCGGGGCCGCCGCGAGCTCGGCGGCAACGGCGTCGACGAACTCGAGCGCCGGGCGCCCGTCGATCATCTCGGTGCCGGTGAGGGTGCCGCCCGGGGTGGGACGGTCGTCGACGAGCACGACGTCCTGCCCGGCGCGGGCCGCCTCGCGGGCGGCGACGAGACCGGCCGGGCCCGCCCCGACGACGAGCACGTCGCAGTGGAGGTGGCGGTGGTCGTAGCGGGCGGTGTCGGCGACCTCGGCCAGGCGACCCCGCCCGGGCACCCCGCGGGCGACGAGACCGTCGACGACGTCGACTGTCGTGGCGAGCAGCATCGGCTCGGGGAACGGCTCCTCGATCTGGACGAGGCCGCAGGGGTCCTCGGTCCACGAGCCCAGGACGCCGCGGGGACGGCCGAGCCGGACGCTCGTGCCGAGCGTGGTGACGCCGTGGGCGAGCAGCGCGGAGGCGAGCGTGTCGCCGGGGTGGGCGGTGCGGACGACCCCGTCGAAGGTGAAGGACAGGGTCCGGGCGCGGTCGATGCGGCCGTAGCCGGCCACGCGGGTCATGCGGTCCTCCCGTACGGACGCGTCTCGGCGAAGACGTAGGTGCGGGTGTCGCGGACGGCGCGCAGCCAGCGGCGGCACCCGGCGTCGTGGCACCAGCGCTCCGCGAAGGCGCCCTCCGGGTTGTCGCGGAAGAACACGAACCGGGCCCACTGCTCGTCGTCGAGGTCGGACGGGTCGGCCGGGTAGGCGAGGTCGGCCTGGCCGCCGTAGCGGAACTCGGTCTCCTCGCGGGGCCCGCACCAGGGGCAGGTGATGAGTTGCACGGGGGTCTCCGGGGTCGGTGCGGGTGGTGGGCTCAGTGCGCGACGCCGGCGGCGCCGTGCTCGTCGACGAGGGCGCCGGTGACGAACCGGTCGAGGGCGAACGGGGCGACCAGCGGGTGCGGGCGGCCGTGGGCGACGGTGTCGGCGAAGGCCCACCCGATCCCGGGTGTCGCCTTGAACCCGCCGGTGCCCCAGCCCGCGTTGACCAGCACGTTCTCGTAGGGGGTGTGCCCGACGACCGGGCTGGCGTCCGGGGTGACGTCGACGATCCCGGCCCAGCTGCGCAGCAGGTGCGCGCGGGCGAAGACGGGGAAGAGCTCGACCGCGGCGGCCATCTGGCGCTCGATGACGTGGAAGGCACCACGGCGGCCGTAGCCGTTGTAGCCGTCGACGCCGGCGCCCATCACCAGCTCGCCCTTGTGGGCCTGGGAGACGTACACGTGCACCGCGTTCGACATGACGATCGTGGGGTGCACGGGCTCGAGCAGCTCCGAGACCAGCGCCTGCAGCGGGTGGGACTGCAGCGGGGTGCGGACGCCGAGCCGGTCGAGCAGCACCGAGGTGTGCCCGGCCGCGCAGAGGGCGACGGTGCCGCAGGCGATGTCGCCGCGGGAGGTGCGCACCGAGGTGACCCGGTCACCGTCGACGACGAAGTCGGTGACCTCGCAGTTCTGGATGATGTCGATGCCGGCCTCGTCGGCGCGGCGGGCGAAGCCCCAGGCCACGTAGTCGTGCTTCGCGATGCCGGCCCGCGGCTGGTAGGTCGCGCCCTGGACGGGATAGCGGATGCCGTCCGAGACGTTGACGATCGGGCAGATCTTCGCGACCTCGTCGGGGCCGAGCCACTCCGCGTCGATCCCGTTGAGCCGGTTGGCCTCGACGCGGCGCACCGAGTCGCGGACGTCCTGCTCGGTGTGCGCGAGGTTGAGCACGCCGCGCTGGCTGAACAGGATCGGGTAGTCGAGGTCCTCCTCGAGGCCCTCCCAGAGCTTGAGGGAGTGCTCGTAGATCGCGGCCGACTCGTCCCACAGGTAGTTCGAGCGGATCAGCGTCGTGTTGCGGGCCATGTTCCCGCCGGCGAGCCAGCCCCGCTCGAGGACCGCGACGTTCGTGATGCCGTGGTTGCGGGCCAGGTAGTGCGCAGTGGCGAGGCCGTGCCCGCCGCCGCCGACGATGACGACGTCGTAGTGCCGCTTCGGCTCGGGCGTGCGCCAGAGGAAGTCCGGGTGCTCGGGAGTGCTCATGGCTGCAGCTCCGGGTAGAGGGGGTGGCGGTCGGCCAGCGCGGCCACGCGGTAGGCCAGGGCGTCGAGCTCGATCTCGGTGACCTCGGGGCGCAGGGCGCGGGCGATCACCTCGGCGACGTCGCGGAAGTCCTCGGTGGTGAACCCGCGGGTGGCGAGGGCGGCGGTGCCGATCCGGACCCCAGAGCTGACCATCGGCGGGCGGGGGTCGAACGGGACGGCGTTGCGGTTGACCGTGATGCCGACGCGGTGCAGCCGGTCCTCGGCCTGCCTGCCGTCGAGCGTGTGGTCCCGGAGGTCGACGAGCACGAGGTGCACGTCGGTGCCGCCGGAGACGACCCCGACGTCGGGTTCGACCACCAGGCGCTCGGCGAGGACGCGGGCGCCCGCGAGGGTCCGCTCGCACCGCTCCCGGAACTCCGGCGTGCCCGCGAGCTTGAAGGCCACGGCCTTCGCGGCGATCACGTGCTCCAGCGGCCCGCCCTGCTGCCCGGGGAAGACGCTCGAGTTCAGCTGCTTGGCGAGCGTGCGGTCCGCCGCGAGGATCACGCCGCCGCGGGGGCCGCCGAGGGTCTTGTGGGTGGTCGAGGTGACGACGTGGGCGTGCGGCACGGGCGAGGGGTGCAGCCCGGCGGCGACGAGGCCCGCGAAGTGCGCCATGTCGACCATGAGGTAGGCGCCCACCTCGTCGGCGATCCGTCGGAACGCCGCGAAGTCCTGCTGCCGCGGGTACGCCGACCAGCCCGCGATGATCAGCTTCGGCCGGTGCTCCCGGGCGAGGCGCTCGACCTCGTCCATGTCGACCCGGTGGTCGTCGGCGCGCACGTGGTAGGCGGCGACCTCGTAGAGCCGGCCGGAGAAGTTCAGCCGCATGCCGTGGGTGAGGTGGCCGCCGTGGGCGAGGTCGAGGCCGAGGATCGTGTCGCCGGGCGTGAGCAGCGCGGCCATGGCCGCGGCGTTCGCCTGGGCCCCGGAGTGCGGCTGGACGTTGGCGTACTCGGCGCCGAACAGGTCCTTGAGCCGCTCGATCGCGAGGGTCTCGACGACGTCGACGTGCTCGCACCCGCCGTAGTAGCGCCGGCCCGGGTAGCCCTCCGCGTACTTGTTGGTGAGGACCGAGCCCTGCGCCTCCATCACCGCGACCGGCGCGAAGTTCTCGCTGGCGATCATCTCGAGGGTGCGGTGCTGGCGGTCGAGCTCGCGCGTCACCGCGGCGTGCACCTCGGGATCGACCTCGGCCAGGGACCCGTCGAGGACCGGGCGGGTGGCCTCCCGCGCCGTCGTCGTGCTCATCGCCGCTCCAGATCGCCGACTGATATATCAACTGCCGAGGACTGTAGACACGCGTGTCGACGAGGGTCAACACTCGTCTCGCAGTGAGCGCCCGACGACGCGAGGAGGAGTCCCCATGACGACCGGGACGCAGCAGGAGGTCCGCGACGAGGTCGCACGGCTGGACGGCTGGTTGCGCGCCCGCGCGGTGCCCGACCGCCCGCTGGGGTGCACGATCCGCGCGAGCGACCGGGACGCCGTGGAGGCGGTGGCGGACCGGTACGGCTACGCGCTCCTCGTGCGTGCGGTCGAGGAGCCCGACGCGCTGTGGGCGGAGTTCCGGCCGGTGGGCTGACCCGCCCCGAGTGGTGATCGCGGCCGGCACGGGTCACGCTGGCGGGTGCCATGACCGCACCCCGTCACGCGCGCGCCCGCCGTCTCGGCCTGGCCGGTGCCGCCGCCCTGCTCCTGCTCGTGTCCGCCTGCTCGTCCGACGGCGGCGGCTCGTCCCCCGGCAGCCCGCCCTCGCCGGTGGCCGCGACCGCGCCGGTCGCCGCCACCCCGGACGGGCTCGTGCAGACATCCGTCACCGTGCCGTCCGGGATGGGTGACGCGCCCTTCGACACCCCGCGCTCGGTGCTCACCCCGCCCGGGTGGACGGTCTCGGTGTGGGCACGCGTGCCGAAGGCGCGCCTCGAGACGTGGGCGCCGGACGGGTCGATGCTGGTGTCGCTGCCGGGCAGCGGCGAGGTGATCCGGCTCGTCCCCGGCGCGAACGGCGCGGCGCCGCAGCAGTCCACGCTGATCTCGGGCCTCACCCAGCCGCACGGCATGGCCTTCGACGGCAGCACGCTCTACGTGGCCGAGAGCGACCAGATCTCGGCCTTCGAGTATGCGAACGGGACAGCCACCGGGAAGCGCGTCGTCGTGCCCGGGCTGCCCGACGCCAAGAGCCCCGACCTGCGCGGCGCCTACGCGCACGCGCTGAAGACCGTGGTCGTCGGGCCGGACAAGGCGCTCTACGTCTCGGTCGGCTCCACCGCGAACGTGTCGCCCGAGGATCGGGACGCGAACCCGCAGCGGGCGGCGATCCTGCGTGTCCCGGCCGGGTCGAGCACGCCCGAGGTCTTCGCCCGCGGCGTGCGCAACGGCACCGGGCTGGCCTTCGCGCCCGACGGACGGCTCTGGACCGCGGTGAACAACCGCGACAACATCGCCTACCCCTGGCCCGGGCCGCAGTACGGCCAGGTGCTGCCGGAGTACGTCAACGACCACCCGCCGGAGGAGCTGGCCGCGCTGACGCCCGGCCGTGACCTCGGCTGGCCGTACTGCAACCCCGAGCCCGACGTGCGTCCCGGGCAGGCCGACTCGCCGATGCGCTCCGCCGACCTCCCGTTCACCCGCGACGTCGAGACCAACGCCGACGGGTCGAAGCTCGACTGCGCGTCGCTGCCGCCGCTCGAGCAGACCTTCGGGGCGCACTCGGCGCCGCTCGGTCTCGCGTTCGCCGACCTCCCGGGGCTCGGCGAGGGCGCGGTCGCCGGAGTGCACGGGTCGTGGAACCGGACGGCGCCGCGGGCGCCCGAGGTGTCCTTCTTCCCGTGGAACGGCGGCCGGATGGGCGACCAGCGCACGCTCGTCGGCGGCTTCCAGGCCCCCGACGGGTCGCGGTGGGGCCGACCGGTCGCGGCGGTCCCGGGGCCGGACGGCGCGCTCTACGTCTCCGACGACGGGGCCGGGGCGATCTACCGGGTCGCGCGCAGCAACTGATCGACGCTGCGTGTGATCAGCCCGGCCGCGTCCGCCTGCGAGCGGGCGAGGTCGGGCTCCAGGTCCGCGAGCGCCGCACTCCCGACGATGCCCGCGCCGGCCAGCTCGGTCGGGTCGAGGTCGACCCGCCCGGCCACGGCCAGCACCGGGACCCCCGCCGCGCGGGCCCGGGCGGCCACCCCGGCGGGGCCCTTCCCGCGCAGCGTCTGGGCGTCCAGCCGGCCTTCGCCCGTGACGACGAGGTCGGCGCGCGCCAGGCGCTCGTCGAACCCGAGCAGGTCGGCGACGAGGTCGAAGCCGGGGCGCAGCCGGGCGCCGAGCAGGGCCATCAGCCCGAAGCCCGCTCCCCCGGCGGCGCCGGCCCCGGGCACCTCGGCGACCTCCCGCCCGACCACGTCGGCCCAGTGCGCGAGGGCGGCGTCGAGCACCTCGACGTCCTCGGGCCCGGCGCCCTTCTGCGGGCCGTAGACGGCGGCGGCGCCGTGCGGGCCGAGGAGCGGGTTGTCGACGTCGCAGGCCACCTCGATCGTCGCGGCGAGCGCGGGCGGCGGGTCGACCCGCACCACGGCCGGTAGTCCCCCGCCGCCGATCCCGCCCGGGAGCTCCCGCCCGTCGGCGTCCCGCAGCACCACGCCGAGCGCCTGCGCGAGCCCGGCGCCGCCGTCGGTCGACGCGCTGCCGCCGAGACCGAGGACGATCCGGGTCGCCCCGGCGTCGAGCGCGGCGCGCACGACCTCGCCGAGGCCGAACGTCGAGGACGCGTACGGCTCGAGCACGCCACCGGGCAGCCGCACCAGCCCGCACACGTCGGCCAGCTCGACGACGGCCGTGTCCCCGGACCGCGCGAACGAGGTCTCGACCGTTTCGCCCGTCGGCCCGGCCGCCGTCAGCGGACGCCGCTCGAACCCGGCCGCGACCGCCGCGTCGACCGTGCCGTCCCCGCCGTCGGCGATCGGGCAGAGCTCGACGGTGTGGCCGTGGGCGGTCAGGGCGCGGGCGATCGCCTCGGCGACCCCGACGGCGTTCAGCGAGCCCTTGAACTTGTCCGGCGCGACGAGGACGTGCACGCGCCAGAGCATCCCGTGGACGCGGGCGGGACGCGAGGGCGCCGGCGTCCGAGGCCTTGACTTCGACCGCGCTCGAACTCCTAGCGTCCGGCGCCGTGCGCACCGTCTCCGCCGCGACGCCCCGGTGACCGACGCCCGGGTCGACCCCGTCCCGCGCTGGGCGTTCGGCGCCCTGTCGCTGTCGCTGCTCGTCCTGGGCGCCGCCGCCGGCGTCCCGGCCCCGCTCTACGTCGTCTACCAGCACGAGTACGGGATCCTGCCGTCCGGGCTGACCGGGGCCTTCGCCATCTACATCCTCCCGTTGGCCGGCGCGCTGCTGGTCTGCGGCCGACTCTCCGACCACCTGGGCCGACGCCCGGTCGCCGTGGTGGCCCTGCTCCTCGACTCGGTCGCGTGCGGGGTCTTCACCCAGGTGGACTCGACCGGGGTGCTCCTGCTCGCCCGGAGCATCCAGGGGCTCGCCACCGGGCTCGGGCTGACCGCGATCGCCGCGTTCGTCATCGACCTGGGTCCTGCGCGATGCCCCGGGCTCGCAGGAGCCGTGACCGGCGCCGCCGCTCCGGGCGGACTCGCGGCCGGCGCCCTGGTCTCGGGCGCCCTCGTCGCCCACGGCCCGGCACCCCTCGTCCTGGTGTACGTGGTGTTCGCCGCTCTGCTCGGTCTCGCCGCCGTCGCGGTCGTCCTCGCTCCGGAGAGGGCGAGCCGCACCCCCGGCGCCCTGCGGTCGCTCCGGCCGTCGGTCCGGGTGCCGGACGGGGCGTACCCGCTGTTCGCGACCGCCTGCCTCTGCTTCATCGCGAGCTGGGCGCTCGCGGGGTATTACCAGGCCCTGGGCCCGTCCGTGGCCGCCGGCGTCCTGGGCGCGACGAGCCCGCTGGCCGGCGGACTCGTCCTCGCCGCCCTCACCGGCACGTCCGGCGTCACCGGGCTGGCCGTGTCCGGGGTCGGTCACGACCGGGCCATGCTCGGTGGCCTCGCCGCCCTCCTGCTCGGGGTCCTCGGCGTCGTCGGCTCGCTGGCCGCCGGACTCACCGCGGGCTTCTTCGCGGCCACCGTCGTGGCCGGGGCCGGGTTCGGCGCCTCGTTCACCGGGGCCATGCGGTGGGTGCTGGCCGGTCGGTCGGCGGCCGAGCGGACCGGGCTCCTCGCCGCCGTCTACCTCGTCAGCTACCTCGGCTCCGCCGTGCCCAGCTACCTCGTCGGGCTGACCGTGCCCGCGTGGGGCCTGCTCGGCTCGACCGCGGCGTACGGCGGCCTCGTCGCCCTCCTCGCCCTGACCAGCGCCGCGGCCGCCGTCCTGCTGCGCCGCCGCACCCGGCGTCAGGCGTGGGCGAGCCCCGGCTCCGGCTCGGCCGGCCGCGGGCCCGTCGCGAACGACTCCCGCTCTCCCGGCGCCGGGGCGGGCCCGACGATGCGGCGCCAGTAGGCCGTGAGCCGGGCGGCGTCGTCGTGGCCGGCGCGGAACGCGATGTGGCCGTCGGGCCGGACGAGCACCAGGGCCGGCCGCCGACGCAGACCGTAGGCACGGTGCGCGACCAGGTCGACGTCCCGCAGGACGACGCCGGCGTCCGCGCCGGGGCTGCCCGGGTCGGCCAGGACGAGGTGCACGCGGATCCCCCGGCGTGCCGCGGCCTCCGCGGCCCGTCGCAACGCGGCCACGGTGGCCCGGTCACCGCCGTCGAAGGCGAGCAACGACCACGACCACGTCGGCGCGTCCCCGGCGTCGTAGAGATGGCGGAAGAGGGTGGCCGCCCCGTCGGGTCCGACGACGTGGGCGTCCGGGGCACGGTCACCGGCTCGGGGCGCGTTCCGCGGCCGCCGCCCGAGGTGGTCCTCGTTCAGCGGGCTGTCGGGGTAGGCCACGGAGAGCTGCTGGAGTTCCTCGGCCCCGAGCAGACGCGTGCCGATGTCGGGGACCGTGGCGGCGACCAGTCGCAGGGCCTCGTCCTGCCAGCGGCTGCGGTACATCAGCCGGTCGAAGCCGCGGACCTGCTGGCGGCCCAGGCGCCGGTGCTCGGCCTGACGTTCGACGGCGTAGCTGTCCAGCACGACCTCGCCCCCGCCGCCGTCGAGCGTCATCGCGATCCGCCAGGCCAGGCCGAGGGCGTCCTGGATCCCGGCGTTCATGCCCTGACCCCCGATGGGCAGGTTCACGTGCCCCGCGTCGCCCGCGAGCAGGACCCGGCCGACGGCGTGCGCGGCGGCGACCCCGTGCTCGAAGCGCGTGTGACTGGTCCACCCCGGGTCGGACAGCGTCAGGGTCGGATCCCCCGTCACCTCGCGGGCCCGCTCCTGCATCTCGGCCAGGGTCGGCTCGCGGTCGGGCATCACCGCGTCGTCCTCGACGAAGAACAGGCGGTGCCGGTCGCCCTCGATGGGCATCACGCCCGCGAGACCGCGGCGGTACACGAAGAACCACAGCGTGTCCCGGGCCGGGGAGCGACGCCAGCTCAGCACCGCGTCGATCTGCCGGGTGGCCCGCCCGGGGAACTGCTGCCGGGGCAGGTCGAGACCGACCGCGGCGCGGACGGCGCTGTCGGCGCCGTCGGCCCCGACGACGTAGCGGTACCGCCGCCGCGCGACCGTGCCGTCGTCGCCTCGGAGCACCACGTCGACGCCGTCGTCGTCCTGCTCGAGGGACTCGAGACGCGTGCCGCCCTGCACCGGGCGCCCCTGGTCGGCCAGGACCTCGCGGACCCGCCGTTCGATCCCCGCCTGGCTGCCGTAGAGGACCGCCGGGTACGGGCTCGCGGCGTCGGTGAACCGGACCGTGTCCACCGGACGGCCCTCGATCACGAACTCGGCGCGCACGACCTCGTGGGCGCCTCGGGCGAGCAGGTCCCGCAGCCCGACGGCGGCGAGCAACTCCTGCGGGCGGGCCCACAGGTTGTTGGCCCGCGACGAGTCCCGCGGGGCGGTGCGCCGGTCGACGACGTCGGCGCGGACGCCGTGGTGCGCGAGGGCCGCGGCGAGCACCAACCCGACGGGGCCCGCGCCGACCACCAGGACGTCGGCGGGCGTCGTCGTGAGGACCGGGTGCGTGACTGACATCTGGTTCACCTCGCTGTCTCCTCGCCGACCCGTCCGCGCGAGTCGGCGCTGCTCCAGCCGTACCCCGGGACATCCTCGATCCAGCCCCGGGAATCGCTGCGATCCTCTTCACCGCATCCCGACGGGACAGGCGTCGTCCGACCTGCTCTGCGATTCGTCGTCGAATGTGCCGCCACGGTTGACCGGCGGCCCGACGCCTGCTCGGGACGCGTCCGACACGGCGGCGACGCATTCCGGCGAGAACCGTTCGATGGCGAATTCCACGCCGATCCCGCGACCGATGGGAATGGTCGGCGTGCCCGAACCCTCCGTCGCGTCGTCGCCCTCGAGCAGCCCGAGTCGCTCGTCGAGGAGATCCGGGGCTTCCGCCTCGTCCGGTGATCGTCGGCCCGGTACGTTCTCGCGGGTCGGTTCGACGGAAGGCGGTGCAGCGGTGCGGAGACCTTCGGTCCGCGACGCGCGGAACGTGTGGCTCGCCGGGTTCTCGCTGGCCGCGGTGCTCCAAGGGGTGTTCCGGCGACCGTTCGGCCGGGGCAGCGCGTGGGACTACAACGCCGGGTGGCAGCGCGAGATCGCGGTCTGGAACGTCGGGACCCTCGTGACGGCGGCCGGGCTGGCGACCCTGGGGCCGGAGGCGGACCGCGCCCAGGTCCGGGGCTACGCGGTGCTGTCCACCCTGTTCGGGATCAACCACCTGGTCGCGGCCTGGCGCGCACCGCGCAGCGGGAGCAACTGGTTCGGCGCCGGGCTCAACGCGGTCGGGATCGCGGTCGGGATCGCCGCCCTCACCGGTCCCCGGGCCGGCGGCGGGGACTGAGGTCGCTCGTCGTGAGAGCTCCGGCGGTGGAGGAGGTCGAGCGCGACGTCTTCCTCGTCACGGGCACCGACGTCAACTGGGTGCTGCTGCGCGAGGGCGACGACCTGACCCTGGTCGACGGCGGCTACCCCGGGGACCTGCCGGCGGTCGAGTCCTCCGTCCGGACCCTCGGGCGCCGCCCCGAGGACGTGGTGGCGATCCTCGTGACCCACGCCCACGTCGACCACCTCGGCGCGGTGAACACCTTCCGTGCCCGCTACGGCACCCCGGTCCTCCTGCATCCGATCGAGGTCGCCCACGCGCGCCGCGAGCGCCTCGAGCAGCTGACGCCCGCCCGCGTGGTCGCGAACCTGTGGCGTCCGCGGGTCCTGCCGTGGGCGCTGCGCGTCGCCCGTGCGGGAGCGGGCCGGGACGTCGCCGCGCCGCACGCGGAGCCCTTCCCCACCTCAGGGGCGCTCGATCTCCCGGGGGCGCCGGTCCCGGTGCTGACCGGCGGCCACACGTCCGGCCACACCGCCTTCCACCTCCCGACGGCGGGCGTCGTGCTCACCGGCGACGGCCTCGTCACCGGACACGCCCTCTCCCCGACGAGCGGGCCGCAGCTGATCGCGCCGTGGTTCGACCACGGCACCGACGCGCAGATGGACGAGGCGTTGACGGTCCTGCAGGGCCTGGACGCCGACCTGGTGCTGCCCGGGCACGGGCCGGCGCACCGCGGGTCGCTCCGGGCGGCCGTGGACGAGGCACGCGACCGGGCGAACTGACCGCCGCATGACAACCATCCGGTCTATTTCACGGACGGGTCACGCGGATCGAGCGACGGGCGTCGGCACCGGCCGCCGTCGGGGCACGAACTGCGGCCGAGGCCGAGGACGATCCGCCCCGCCCCGGCGTCGAGGGCGGTGCGCACCACCTCGCCCAGACCGAAGGTCGAGGACGCGTACGGCGCGAGCACCCCGCCGGGCAGCCTGACGAGCCCGCCACACGTCGACCAGCCCGACGACCGCCGTGTCCCCGTACCGCGGGAACGAGGTCGCGACCGGCTTTCCCCGTCGGCCCGGCCGCCGTCACCGGGCACCGCTCGACCCCGGCCGCGACCGCCACGTCGAGGGAGAGGACGACGCTGAGACAACGCCGAGACAACGCTGAGACGCCGCGCCACCTGGAAGTGTGCGGAGCTCTGGGCGCCGTGCAGCAGAGCGGCGGCCTGCAGCCCGAAGATCGCGGCATCACCCCGTGCGGCGGGGCCGAACACACGGGGTTCGCGGGCGTAGAGGTTCAGCACGGAGTGCCGCGGACCGCGGATCGAAAGTCCGATCGACAGCAACGACCGATACCCGGCGGCGACCGCCGCGGGCGCGAACCGCGGCCAGCGAACGGCGTCATCACCGGCGAGGTCGTGCGCCACGACGACACCGGAATCGGGCGGATCGTCGGCTGCGGTGACGCACGGCCCCTCGGCCAACAGCGACTGCAGATGATCGAGCTCGGCGATCGTGATGTCGGTCGGATGGCTGGAGCTGACGACGCCCCGTTCGGTGCGGGAGATGCCGCCCCCGTCGGCGCCGGGGACCGTGGCCACCGCCGCGGCGAGCAGGCCGGACAACGTCGCGTCGACGTCGCGGATCCCGCGCCCGGCGGTGATATCGACGGCGGCACGGCGCAACGCGGCCACCAATCGGTCGGCCTCGGAGCCGCGATTGCGCTGGCGATGGTCGGGGGCGGTCGAAGGACCAGTCGTGTCATCGGCGCAGGACGCCATGAGACCCACCAGAGGTCGGGGGCGGAAACCGACCCCGAGGGCCGGGCTGGTCCGGCCGTTGTCCTCGACCGATCCGTCGACCGTACAGATCCATCAGCCCGCGAGCAGCGTCGATGCCGCCGCCGCCGTGGCGCGGTGGCCGGTGGTCATTCCCGGCGGAGCGACGATCGCCGGGGCGGGAGCGGTTCATCAGGTTCGGCAGTGTCTCAAGACCTGATCGCGGACTCCGGCCGAGCACGGCTCCGGCTCCGCCAGCCGCCGGTCTTCCTCGATGATCGCCGGCAGGAGGTGCCCGACGTCGACCTCCCCGTCGTGGTCGTGGTCGTCGCGGCGGCTCTAGGCAGCCGCCGTGGCAAGGATCTGTCGGAACGGGGTGGGTACCGGCTCCCGGCGTTCACCGCATGTCCTCGAGGTCCATCCCGTTGAGCAGTCGCCGCTCCTCCCGCCACCGCACGCCCCACCAACCGGCGCCGCCGAGCAGGAACCCGACCAGCGCGAGGACCCCGACCACCACGCCCGCCCACACCGGCTCCCACGGCAGCGTCACCAACGTGGCCACCAACACCACCAGCGACACCACCACCAAGACCCGGTAGACCGGCTTGTCTCTGCTGCGCAATCCGACGGCCACCCCCGCCACCGTACGGATCTTCATCAGTGGCCGGTGGAGCGACTCGACCGGCGCAAGCGCGCGTCACGGTCGAGTCCTCGGAGTCTCCTCGAGCCGACCCGGCACGGTCACCGACTCCGGACCGCTCAGCTCGTCGAGCAGCCCCACGGGCCTTCGGCGTCGCCTCCACACCCGTGCCGTCCGGCCCCGGCCCTCGTGCGTGCGGGGTGGAACCCCCGTCCGGGCGCACTAGTTCGCCCGGACGTCGAGCGTCGGCGGTAGACCGAAGAAGCGACGCAACGCGAGGACGACGCAGCCGCTGAGCGACGGGTCGTGCCCCGGCATCCGACGCACCCGAGCGTCGATGTCGATCTCCCGGCCGAGGTCCTCCTCGAAGCCCGCCGGGCGTTCCACGGGGGTCGGCGGGCAGTCGAAGAGAGCGAGTCTGGTGCACGTCCTACACATGGGGAACCTCCACGGGGCCGAGAAGCGATGAGTGCGTGCTCGCCCCCTGGTGTGGAGCCACAGTTGTCCTTCGTTGCGGCGCCGGCGTCCGGATCGACAGCGCCGCCCGGCATCAGTCGGACCGCTGGTCAAGGAGCGGAGCCGAGGGCCTCGTCGAGTTGGCGCAGAAGGGCGATCGCCATCGGGCCGGAGAGGACCGCGATGAGGTCCCACAGGCCCAGACCGTGCACGCGTCGGCGCTCGGGGAACGCTGCGAGGTGAGCCGCTCGGGCGGTGAGCGCGAGGGCGTGGGTGGTGACCTGGTCGGCCGCCGCGCGACAGAGCCCCTCGAAGATGGGCCCGTCGACGTCGCGCAGCACCGCGCGGGCGGCAGCGCACAGCAGGTCCTCGCCGGTCGCAGCGCTCACCGAGAGCACCGAGGGCGGGCGCCGCGAAGGTGCGGGCTAGGCATCGCGGCGCACCGAGGACAACATCGGACGTCGGGAACGCCGCGCAGCACGAGCCAGGTCGGCGAGGTGGCTGGCGTGCTGGGCCCGGACCCATTCCGACAGCAGAGGTCCGTCGGGCGATCGGTCGTCGAAGAGGTCGGACAGTGAGACATCTGGAGGCACGATCGCTCCTGCCGCGGCGCACGACCGCGAGGTAGGAGGGGGCAGGACGCCGACGGGAAGCCGGCGTGCCGCAGGGGGCCACAGCGAGCCCGGACCGCGACACGAGGTCGGTGCGCGGGTCGGGGGTCGCTGCGCGAGGCGGCCGGGGTGGGCCCCGCATCGGCTCGGGCGTGCAACCGACTACCGGCTCATCTCGAGAACCGGACGCTGGGGAGCGTGAGATCCGATGGTGCCCGACCCGTCCGACGACGCAAACGTCGCGCTTCGGTCGCCGCGCACTCGGTGACCACGCGCACCGGGTGACACCCAGAGCAAAGGAGACTGCAGTCAGCGCAGCGCCTCCGGGTAGGGCACGAATTGGAGTTGGCCGTTCGTGGTGGATCCGGTGGTCACGGTCTCGCCGGTGGTGGGGTCGACGGCGACGCTGTTCGGTTGGCGCACCGTCGGGATCGAGACCTGGTGCGCGACCTGGGTTCCCGAGAGCGTGAGCCCGAGGAGTTGGTTGCTGCCGGTGAGCGTGACCCACAGCGTGTGGCGGACGGTGTCGTAGGCGTCGCCGTAGGGCCTGGAGCCCGCCCCGGTGGGGATGGACGCCACCTGGCGCGGCCCGGTGGGGGTCGCCTCGAAGCCCAGAACGGCATCGCCGTCGGTGTCGTTGACCCAGAACAGGCCGTCCTCGCCGGCCACGGTGTGGGTGGGACCGGCGCCGCAGTCTGCGGTGCCGACGATGTCACCGGTCGCGGTGTACTCGGTGATC
Organism: Actinomycetospora sp. CA-084318; assembly: GCF_050955885.1. Lineage (NCBI taxonomy): Bacteria > Bacillati > Actinomycetota > Actinomycetes > Pseudonocardiales > Pseudonocardiaceae > Actinomycetospora > Actinomycetospora sp. CA-084318. Next base: position 2,961,392 of record NZ_CP192098.1, on the reverse strand, counting down.
TGTCGACCCCGCACGCCCACTCCGACCGCATAGCGGCCGTCGGAGGTCGCGGCGCCCCCACCGGGCTGCAAGGGGGTCGACACGGTGCGGACGACCCTGCGGTCACGGATGATCGAGAAGGAGTTGCCGAACTCGTTGGCCACGAAGATCGTGCTCTGCCCGACGGCGAAGGCCTCGTGGGGCGCCGGCCCGGTCGTGGGCACCGTGTAGGCGATCTGCCCGCTGGGCAGATCGATCACCGACAGGGTGCCGTCCTTCTCCCCGGCCGACAACGCCGGGCCGTCGGGGCCGGCCAGGGTCAGGTGCCGCCCCTCGCTGCGCAGGGAGACGAACCTCGGGGTCGTCGTCGTCGCGGCCGCGCTACCGGGAGGGATGGGCAAGATGTCGAGGCCGTCGGGGTTGCGGACGTTGACCGCCACCGTGCCCGCCGCCGTCACCGCGATCCCCTCCGGCGCTCCCGTCAACGGGATCACCGTGCCCGGCAACGAGGCCTGCGCGGGCGGGGACGTCGCCGGCTCGGGGGCTTCGGCCAGCGGGGTCGGCGGAGCGTCGGCCGTGGGAGCAGATGCGGGGGTCGGAGTGGAGGCACCCGGCGAGCCGCAGCCGGCGAGCAGACCGGCGGTGACCACGAGCGCCGACACGGCAACGCCCGTCCTCCGCCGTCGACCGCCGGTTCCCGTGGCGGAGGGGTGGGGACGATCCCGGGTGACGGCCATGGTCCACGTTCGGCGCGGACGACGTCAGGGTTCTCCGCGGCCCGGTGGCCGGAACAGGTGTCCGCCCCACCTCGTCGTGCGCGCGGACGCACGGGGCGACGCGCTGTGGCCCGCGGTTCCGACCCATGGGCGGCGACAGCGGAGGTGTTCGCGTTCACCGCCGTCCACCTGCTCATCGCGCAGACTGGCGGCGTGCAGTTGTGGGCGTCGGAGCCGGTCGGATGCTCGGGTCTCGTGGTGCTCGCTGCCGCCGACGATCGTCAGGTCGAGGACGGCTTCGAGCCGAGGAGTCTGCCGTCGACCTGGCTGGTCGACGAGGCGACCGCGGATCGCGCCGTCGAGATGCTGCAGGACGCCGTGGCGACGGGCCACGACGTCGACATCGACCACATCGTCGTCCGGGCAGCGCACGCAACCGGGGGACACCTCGCCTGAGAGTCTCGCAGCGGATGCTAGCGAGTCACGGCGTAAGGGCGCCCCGCTCCGGGGTGAGGGCGGCGGGGGTCCCGTCGGTCTCGCTCGACGAAGCGACCGACGGTGGGACGGGGGTGTCCCGGGTCGAGCTCGCGCGCGGGACGGCGAGGCCGTGGAGCCCGTCCTCGGGGACCGGCGCCGGGTGGGTGACCATGAGCGCCACGCCGCCGAGGACCACGATCCCGAGCCCGATCAGCTGGATGAGCCGGGCGAGGGGCGGGATCGCCGTCCCGAGGGGCATCATCGCGCCGGCGACGGCCGAGACCGCGATGCCGGCACCGAAGGTGGCGACCGCGACCCCGAACGCCCGGCCGACCGGGTCGGGAGTCCATCCGACACACCACCGCACCCCGCGCCTGGTCCACAGCATCGGTCGAAGGCTTGCGGCGATTCCCCAACCGACGACCAGGACGCCGAGCAACAGCGCGGCGAAGACGCCCAGCGTGCGCAGATGCAGGTGCATCACCGAACTCCTTCCGACGGGCCTGTCGGGTGCAACGTCTGCAGGCGGCGACGGTGACGTCGTGACCGGGGGTTCGCCTCGTCCGGGGCGGCGGGCCGCACCACGTGAGTGTCGGCGAGCGGTGGCGGCCACCACGGTCACGCACTCAACGGAGGCTCGAACTGCTCGCGAACCACGTCGAGGAAGCCCTCCACCCGAGCCACGACCAGGAACGCCCTGCGATCGCCCTCGAGGTCGTGCACGACCTCCACCGGTCGAGCCCACGCCCGGGCCAGCTCGCTGAGCAAGCTCGCGACCCGGGTCGCGGTCTCTCGACCGGTGGCACCGGGCGCGGTGCGGGCCACGACCATGCCCTCGGTGATCAGGGTGGCCGACCAGGACCCGGCAGGGTCGAATCGGTATCGCACGGACACCACCACCGCAGATTCCCCCTCGGGCCGGAGCCACAGCAACGCGCCGGGATCGGACGATGCGTGCCGTGCAGCGTCGCACCGACACCGACGATCACGTGCAGCAGGACGGAGCGGCCGACGAGGCACGAGGAGGACCGGCTGCACGCCGTCGGCTCCTGGGGAAACCCGCTTCCGCCGGCGCCGGGTTCGAACTCGAGCCGCCCGGGCGGCGAAGCAGCGGTATGTCGACCGACACCGATCCTCCGGCGGGAACGACGCTGTCCCGTCGGACCACGATCCCGAGTCCGGTCGCCGCGGCGATCGGCGTGCTCGCCGTCGGGATGGCGCTCGGGCTCGGCGACCTCGTCGCCGCGCTCACCGCGCCGCCGTCCTCACCGTTCCTCGCGGTGGGCGACCAGTTCATCCGGCTGACCCCGGAGGCGCTCAAGGAGTTCGCGACCAGCACCTTCGGCGTCCACGACAAGCAGGTGCTGCTGGCGAGCATGGCCGTGGTGATCGCCCTGGTCGCCGTGATCGGCGGGCTCCTCTCGCGGCGCAGCGCCCTGCCGGGGACCGTGCTCGTCGTCGTCCTGGGGCTCGCCGGGTTGTCGTCGACCCTCGCCTCCCCCACCTTCACCGCGGCCTACCTGATCGCCCCGCTCGTGGCACTCGTCGGCGGTGTCGCCACCTTCGTGGGACTGCACCGCCTGGCTTTGACGTCCGCCGGGAGAACAGGGGCCGAGCCGGGCGCCGAGGCCGATCACGCCCGGAATCCGCGACGGCGGCTCGCTCTCGGGCTCGGGGCGGCCCTGGCCGGAGCGGCCGTCACCGGGCTCCTCGGTCGCATCCTGGCGGCCGCCGGAGGGGCCGAGGCCTCCCGGAACGCCGTCGGTCCGCTGCCGTCGCCGGCGGGACAGCCGGCCGTCCCTCCTCCCGACGCGGACTTCGCCGCATCGGGCACCCCGACCTTCATCACCCCGAACGCCGACTTCTACCGCATCGACACCGCCCTGCAGGTCCCGCAGGTCTCCGCCTCCTCCTACCAACTGCGCATCCACGGAATGGTCGACCGGGAGGTGACACTGACCTACGACCAGCTGCGGGCCAGAGCGCAGCTCGAAGCGCCGATCACGATGTGCTGCGTCTCCAACGACATCGGCGGGAACCTGATCTCGAACGCGGTCTTCCTCGGCGTCCCGCTGCGCGACCTGCTCGCCGAGGCCGGCGTGCGGCCGGGCGCCGACCAGATCGCCTCCACCAGCGTCGACGGCTTCACCACCGGCACGCCGGTGGCCGCCTGCACCGACGGCCGCAACGCGATGCTCGCCCTGGGCATGAACGGACAGCCCCTGCCCGTGGAACACGGTTTCCCCGTCCGCATGGTCGTCCCCGGGCTCTACGGGTTCGTGTCCGGTTGCAAGTGGATCACCGACATCGAACTCACCACCTTCGACGCCTTCCAGTCCTACTGGCAGCAACGCGGATGGGCCGCGCAAGCACCGGTCAAGACCCAGTCCCGCATCGACGCGCCGCGCGACGGCGCGACCGTCCCCGCCGGGCGGGTGACGGTGGCCGGGACCGCCTGGGCCCAACACCGCGGCGTCGCCCGCGTGGAGGTCCGCGCGGACTCCGGGCCGTGGCAGACCGCCGCCCTCGCCGCCGAGGTCTCGATCGACACCTGGCGGATGTGGCGCACCGAGCTCGACCTCGCCCCCGGGCCGCACTCCCTCCAGGTCCGCGCGACCGACGCCACGGGCGCGACGCAACCCGAGGCGTTCAGCCTGACGATCCCCGACGGCGCCACCGGCTGGCACACCGTGGATCTCACGGCGCGCTGACGAGCCCTCCGACATCCGGCGGCGGATCACCCGCGGTGCCGGGCACCGTCGCCGTCGTCCGGGCGACGGCGTACCGGTCGGCCGCGAGGTCGTCGAGCTCGGGCACGAGGACGCGTCCCCATCTCCGACCGGGCTCGGAGGACAGGCGCGTGTCGAGTTCCCGGAGATCCCCGTCGGCCGACAGTCCGGCGAAGCTGCCGCCGGAGTCCTGGCCGAGCGTGAGTCCGTCGGCGCCCTGGGTCCACCGCTGCGGGAGCAGGTCGCCGATCGGCCCCACGGCGGCCGTCCGTTCCCCGGGGATCAGGTCGGCGGGCCCGGTCGGTGCGGTGATGAACGCCCCCGGCGTCTGTGCGACCCCACCGTCCACCCGCGGGAGCGGACCGGTGCACGGCCACGCGAAGGCGATCGCCCAGTCGACGAGCACCGGGCCCCGCCCCGCGAGCCATCGCCCGAGCGGGACGACGTCGACGACCCGTGGTCCGGTGAGCGCGATCCAGCCGTTCTCGTCCGTGCGGTCGTCGACGGCCACGAGGCGCACCCGGTCGGCGCCGTCGGGCACCGCGGACGGTTCGAGGGTGAGGGTGCGCCAGCCGACCTGCGGGTTCGCCCGGTCCTGCAACCGTGCCTGGTCGGGGTCGGCGGCATAGCCCCGGTAGCCCCGGTCCGGTTCGGGGGTCTCGACGACGGGGCGGGAACCGACCACGCGGTCGCCGTCACCGAACTGCCAGGTCAGGGATGTCCCGTCGGAGGTCCGGCCGGCGACCGAGGTGGCCAGCTCCTGTCCGGGGCGCAGCGCCGGGAGCCCGAACCACCCCGTCGTCAGGGACCCGACCGAACCGTCTCCCGCGGCGCGGCTCCCCCAGGTGAAGCGACCGTCGCGGGTGTCCGGCTTCCCGTCGGTCCCGCCGGACTTCTGCGCCGTCGGGGCGTTGTCGAACCAGGCGGGCGTCCGGGCCTCCAGCGACAGACCTGACGCGTCGTCGCCAGCCAGGTCGGTGGTGGCCGCGAAGACCTCCGGGACGGCGAGCCCGGGCACGGTGACCGTGGGCGACCCTGCCGGATCGCCCACGGTCACCCGCATACCCGCGGCGTCGGCGCGGATCGTCAACGCGCAGTCCTCGTCGGGAACGTCCACGGGGATCCGCCGTCCCGACGCGAGAACGTCCACGGTCGGCTCGCCCGGGCCGCCCTCGGTGGGCGTGGTCCGGACCGACAGCCCTTCGGCCGGCCCGCCCAGCACCGTCGCCAGGATCGTCGTCGCGCCGGAGCGGCCACGCGCCGCCGTGATCGCCCGGCACGGCACGGCCGCGTCGAGGGTGGCGGGACGGTACGGCACCAGCAGCAGCGTGGTCGGTTCCGGCGCCGCTCCCGCCGGTGGCCACGAGACGGTGGAGGTGGACGACTCGACGGCGGCCGCCGGGACCATCGCCGCGAGCACGACGGCCACCACCCCGGAGAGCAGGGCGGCCAGGACGACGACCAGCCGCACGATCCGCCGGGCGCGAGCACCTGGGCTCGAGGAAGGCGCCGCCGCCGACCCTCCTGCCTCGGAGTCGCCGGCCGAGGGCCGCACACGGATCGCCTCGGTCGGTGCGGTCGTGGCCAGCGGACGCTCCCTCGAGCAACGGGTGGACCCGATGTTCGCCGTCGGCTCCGTCCCGGTTCGACGCCGCAGGGTTCCGCTCGATGACCGACAGCGGTGGGCCGTGAGGCCTATGTGAACCGGAAAAACTGGTCCGAACAGCTGTGACCCGGCGGACGTAGACCAGGCGCGACCCGGCGGCGAGGCCGGGCACGACGAGGGAGACGAGATGAAGCTACGCACGATGACCGTGGCCGCTGTGGCCGCGCTGGCGCTGACCGGCGTCGGTTCCGGGTTCGCGATCGCCCAGAGCGGACCGCCGCCGGTGGCCTCGATCCCGAGCCTGACCGGGAAGAGCACCTCGGTGAAGCTCGACTCCGGCTTCACCGACGCCCTGAAGTCCCTGGACGTCACGCCGGCCCCGACCGGCAGGGCCACCGTGGAGGACGGCACCGCGTCCTTCCCGATCACCGGTGGCAACGTCACCGTCTACAAGCCGGGCGAGGTCACCCCCTACGTCCAGGGCATGATCATGCATGACGGGTCGGGTCTGTCCCTGACGAAGGGCGACACGAAGGTCACCCTCGAGAACTTCGTCATCGACCCGGGTCAGCCCGCCACCCTCAAGGGCAAGGTCTCCGCCAACGGCTCCACCGTCGCGGACTCGGTGACCCTCTTCGACCTCGACGGTTCGACCCTCAAGCCGATCACCACCGACGCCGCGGCCGGTACCGCCACGCTCACCGGCACCACCGTCAAGCTGTCCAGCGACGCCGCGGCCGCCCTGAACAAGGCGTTCTCCACCGACGCGCTCAAGGGCGGCACCACCGTCGGCATCGCGACCATCGTGGTCAACCTGCCCGGCAAGGGCGGGGACAGCGCCGCCATGCCCGGCGCCATGCCCTCCGGTGGGGCGGAGACCGGCGGTGGCTCCACCGCCTCCGGATCGACCGACGACGCCCTCGTCGCCGGCGGTGTCCTCGCCCTCGCCGTCGCCGGCGGAGCACTGATCGTCGTGCGTCGCCGCCGCTCGGCCGACCAGCACTGAGGCCCTTCGCCTCATCCGGACCGGGCTCGGGACCACCAGGTCCCGGGCCTGGACCACTCCCCGACGACGCCCGCGAGGACGGCGATGACCACGACCAGCGATCAGCCCGGCGCGGATCGGACCACGAAAACGCCGCCGGGTCGGCGTGGTCCGGGCCGCCGCAGCGCGGTCGTCGTCGGGATCGTCGTCCTGGCGGTCGTCGGGGTCGTGCTGGTCGTCCTCGGCCTCCAGGGAGCCGGCACGTCCCGCTCGGCCGCGCCGATCGTCCCGGCCGACGGGCGGGCCCCTGTGGCCGTGACCGGCCCGACCACCACCAGCGCTGCCGGCGCGGCGGGCGTCGAGCTCCCGGCCTCACCGCCCCGCCGCATCGACATCCCCGCCATCGACGTGCACTCGGCGATCAACCCCGTCGGCCTCAACCCCGACCGGACCGTCCAGGTCCCCGCCCCCGGCCCGCTCTACGACCAGGCCGCCTGGTACACCGGGTCGGCCTCCCCGGGACGCAACGGACCTTCGGTCATCCTCGGGCACATCGACTCGGCCGCCGACGGTCCCTCGGTGTTCTACGCCCTCTCCCGGCTCGAACCCCTCGACGAGTTCACCGTCACCCGCGACGACGGGCGCGTCATCACCTACAAGGTCAACTCCGTCCGCCAGTACCCCAAGGACGCCTTCCCGAGCCAGGACGTCTACGGCCCCACCACGCGCCCGGAGATGCGTCTGATCACCTGCGGCGGTCCGTTCGACGACAGCGCGCGGTCCTACCGCGACAACACCGTCGTCTACGCCAACCAGATCGACCCGCCGTCCTCCTCGTCACGGTGACCCCGGCGACGCGGTCCACCGCCGACGCCCTCCATCAGCGACGCCCCTCCGGCACAGCCACGACCCCCGAGAACGTGGCGCCGGGCTGCGACAACTGATCCGAACTCACGTACTGGATCGGCCCGTTATGTCAGGCCTCCGGCGCGCCGAACCGCTATCGCAACAATTCCCTATATCGACACGACGCTCGCCGAATGATTCTCAATGAACCTTCACCGTCATAATCTAGGTTATCGGATGCACGTCGCCGCAGCTCAGCGCGGCTTGCTGACATAATACTGTCGACGTCGAAGCCAGCCGAACAGGCGTTCCGCGGCGTGGCGGATCACGCTCGGCGCTCTCGGAGTCGTCGCTGCAAGTCCGCGACGTCAAGCTCTGGCGGTGGGTCGGCCAGTTGGTCAATGAGCCGGAGCGCGTCGGCGGCGTCGACCCTCCCGTAGTAGTCGTGGACGGCCTGTCGGACCGCTTGCCAGATCAGCGGATGCCATTCCGGCATCGACAGGACCACGCCAAACGTCAGGGCCTTCGCTGGCCACGGCACGGGACCACTCGCGTCGAGCAGGCGCCGCAGGCGAACCTCCGGGGCGTCCGCGGTCAGCTGGTGCCAGGCCGCGGTGGACCGTTGCTCGTCCTCTTCGAACGGGCCGCACCACAGCCAGTAGGAGACCGGGTCGGCCAACGCGTCGTCGGGTTCGTCGAGCAGCGTGGCGAGCTCGGCGAGCAGCTCGGGGCGCGGCGCCCAGTGGTCGAGATACATGAGGTTCGCGTAGCAGGGCATGGCGCGGTACAAGGCGATCGCCAGGCCCAGATCGCCCTCGACGAACTCGGCGAGGTCGTGTGGAAGGTCAGGGTCATCGGGTTCGGACACGTCGAAGGACCGACCCGTGCCGGGAGCATCGCGATAGGCCTGGGCGCACGCGCGGCGGAACCGATCCTCACCCACCCGCCGGGCCAACTCGACGAGGTCGTTCACCAGGGCCTCCCCGGTACAGGTCCCTCTCGTTGTCGCCCTCGGCGGCGATCGTGCTCCCTGCTTGACCACGGTGGGGCAACGGCGATGAGCGAGGACCGACCACGGCCCGACGACCCGGGACCGTGTGGCTCAGTCGACCTGGTGTACCCAGCGCCGCCAGTTCGGCTGGGGCGAGTAGCCGAGCGAGGCCCAGAGTCGCCGGCCGTCGTCGTTGCCCTCGAGGACCATCGCGTCGAGACGGACCGCGCCGAGCGCGACCAACCGCTCAGAGGCGGCCTCCAGCAGCGCCCTCGCGATCCCCCGGCGTCGTCGCTCAGGCAGCACCGCCAGCCGGTACAGATGCGCGCGCCATCCGTCCCATCCGGCGATGACGGTCCCGACCAGCCGACCGCCCTCGGCCGCGACCAGCAGCGCGTCGGGGTCGCGCTCGAGCAGCCCCCGCAGCGCCTCAGGGCGGTCGGTCGGGCGATCAGCGTTCTCCCCGGCCACCTGCCACAACGCCAGGACCCGGGCTACATCGTCGACGCGTCCCGTCCGGATGCTCCACTCGCCCACCGGTGACACCGTCCACGGCCCTCGTCGGTCAGGACAACCCGGTTTCGGGGTGGGGAACTGCTGCCGCCGCGCCCACCCAGACCTGGCGGGCGGCTCGGTGGTCGGCGAGTGTGATGCCTTCGCTCTGCATGGTCTCGCGCAGCGAGGGGTCGGTGAGCGCGACCAGATCGCTGTGCCGGACCCGCCACTGCGGGTCTTCGGCTCGGGACACCTCGTCGTCGGAGCCGGGGTGCACCGCCCACTCCGTGAGCCCGGGCCGCAGCGCGCGGACCCCGGCCCGGTAGACGTGGGTCTTGGTGGTGGTGTCAAGGGAGAAGCTGTCGAGGAAGTCGTGGTCGACGACCGGGAGACCCCGCGCGGTCGCAGCGCGCCGTCTGGTGGGCAGCCACATGCGTGCGGCGAGCCCGAACTCGACGGCCAGGTCGAGGGTGAGCCCGGTGATGTCGGCGCGACCGCCGTCGGCCAGGCAGTGCCAGTCCAAGTGGGTGGGCTGAAGACCACGCTCGAGGACGACGGCGAGCTGGGCTCGCATCTCGCGTTCGACCTCGTCGAGGCGGGCGCGGGCGAGCAGCCCGTCGCGGTCGGTCTGCGCGCGCAGGAAACCGGCGCCGTCGTGCAGCGACCCGACGTCGGACGCCGCCGCCGACCAGCGCCGGGTCGGGCTCTCGCTGACCAGGGTCAGGTGGACCCCGAACGGGACGTCCGGGCGCTCGGCGAGCACGTCCAGAGCCGCGCCGGTGCCCGGGCACACCGTCAGCAGGCTGCACGAGGTGACCACTCCTCGGTCGAACGCCTCGATGACCGCCCGGTTGACCCCGCCGCTCATCCCGAAGTCGTCGGCGTTGACCACCAGCACCCGCGCGTCCCGGTCGAACCCGAGCAACTCCACCGTTCGCGGCGCCACCCCAGCATGGTCGCCGACGTCGTCAAGCAGAAAACAGCAGCGGTGCAACAGCCGTGTCCCGCCTAGGCGGGGCCGCCCTCCCCCAACGCCTTCTCGACCCGTGACCTCGATGCCCTCGGCATCGTCGAGTTCGCGGGCCGGGTGGATGGGTCACTCGCCGTTCTCGTCGGGGAGCGCCCAGACCGACACGTGGGACCTGCTGGTGTCGGTGAAGGGGGTGCGGTCCCACCAGGCCCAACGATGCTGCAATGTCATCCCGGCCAGGCGCGCCATGAGGTCGAGCTCGGCGGGCCAGGTGTAGCGGAACGGCAGTGAGCGGCGCCGGCCGTGGCCGTCCGGGCCGAGCGAGACGTGGTGGGACCACATCTGCTGGGTGGCCCGGTCGTACTCGTCGTAGCCGACCCCGCGCGCGTCGTGGCGGAACACCCCGAACCTCTCGGTGGGTCCGATCCGGGCCACGCCCGGTATCTGGGTCTCGACGACGAACCGGCCGCTGGGGCGCAGGTGAGCAGCGGCGTTGGCGAAGGTCGCGACCTGCGCTTCCTGGGTCACGACGTTGCCGATGGTGTTGAACACCAGATAGACCAGATCGAACCGGCCGGGCACGCGGGTCGTGGTGAAGTCGCCGGCCACGACCGGGATGTCCCCGGTCTTGGTGCGCAGCACCGCGAGCATCGCCGCGGACAGATCGATCCCGTGCACCTCGACGCCCCGCTGTTGCAGCGGCACCGCGACCCGCCCGGTCCCCACCGCGAACTCCAACGCCCGACCTCCCCGCCCGGCCAACTCGGCGAGCAACCCCGCCTCGAGGGCGAGGTGCTCGGCGGTGAACCGGACGTCGTCGTCGCGGTCATAGGCCTCGGCGATCGCCGGGCCGAACCAGTCAGTTCCCTCCACGACACGAGCCGACCACCCGGCCTCCGAGCCTCGCAACGACATTCCACCGACCCCCGGGGCGGATCGCACTCAGCAACTCCCCCGGGCGACATCGGCTCGCCCCCGGAAAGCGAACGGCACGCCGATCATCGACGGGCCGCTGGCGCGGCCGGGTCGCTGTCCCGGAGTGGGTCCTTGAGCTGCCGGGTGTCGAACCCGCCGGTGCGGTGGCGCTCTCCCTCGAGCCGAGCAAGCAGAAGCGCTGCACCAGGGGTGGCCGCACCTCCGTTGGTCCCCGTTCGGGCAACCACGTCTTCGACCGGTAACGGCTCACTCCCGAGACGCGAGGACATGCCGTGACCGCCACCAACCGCCACCGGCCATCACTCGTGCTACGGCGGCGCGTCGCAGTCGTCGCGCTGGCCTTGGCAGCCCTCGCTTCCGGCGCCGGCGGTGTATACGTCGCGGCGGGCGCCACCCCGGCTCCCGGCCCGGAGTCAGCAGCCGCAGCAGCGCCGGCCCCCGCTGCCCCTCATAGCGCTCCCCCGACCACGCCCGCAGCCAGCAGCGCACCGACAACGACAACGACAACGACAACGACAACGACAACGACAACGACAACGACAACGACAACGAAGCGCGCAGCCTCCACCCCGACGACCAAGACCCCCAGCCGAACAAAGACGGCCTCGGGCAGCGACCCGGCAGACTCACCGTTCTGCTCGAAGAACCCGGACCTATGCACGAACGGCGTGCCCGACAAGAAGTCAGATCGCGCCGCCTACCAGGACGACCCCCGGTCGAACGCTGAGATCAACAGTGACCAGCCGATGTACGCACCGGAGGGGACCTGCCCAGGTGGCTACGCCCGCATCGCGGGCATCTGCTGACCCACCCGATATGGCGCGCGGCCGCTGATGCCGTAATAGACGGCGTCGCCGTCCACGACGCGACCGCCACCACCGCCCAGGTCGACTACCACGCCCACGAGGTCGACGTGTTCCACCTCCGTGGTGAACAGATCGCGGAGTTCTGGTCGTTCTCCGAGGACCAGAACGCGGCGTCGCCCTGCCCGTCGACGCCGGATACGCCGTGAAGTGACCGCCCAGCAGTGCTGACCTCCGGGATACCCGCAGTCCGCGCCCGAGAGAAATCTCAGCGCTCCGATCCGGATGAGCCGCACGTCTTCCCAGCCACGACACCTTGCACAGTGCCGCGATCAACCCAGGGCGTCAACGAGCCACGTAAGCGCTGAGTAAGGCCTGCACCTCATAAACATCGACACCCTTCCCGAACTGCTTCTGGATCGGCGTCGGAGAACCGGAAAGATAAATCTTCAACTCCGCATCCAGATCGAACGTCCCCGCAGTCTCCACGCTGAAATGCGTGATGCTCCGATAAGGAACCGTGTGATATTCGATCTTGCGTCCCGTCATGCCCTGCTTATCAACGAGGATGAGCCGCCTGTCAGTGAAGAGAAAGGCGTCACGAATCAGCAGGTAAGCGGCCTGGACCTGCTCTCCGTGCGCGAGGAGTCTGCCGTATTCCTGCGCCGCTTGGTTCGGGTCGACCCGCGACGCGTTCCCCAACAGCCCGTCGAACAATCCCACGGCTCCCCCTAGCAGTCGTCGATCAGCTCGCTGGCACCAGGCTATCGAAGGGACTGTAGGGCACGTCACCGAGGTTCGGACGGCGAACTCGCCGGGCTTCTGCGCGCCCACTCGAGCCCCCGGAGCGACTGAACGCTGTCGTCGAGGACTTCCTCGGCTCAATGAGCTGGACCTCGCAAGGTAGGGCCGTTCCTCTACAACCCTTCACTTGACGAGCAGCGGGTTGGCGCCGCCGGAACCTTGGATCGGCACGACAACACGCTCGGGGACGGCCACGACCATTCCCTGATCCAGTGATCAGCTTCGCAAGACTTGCGCGAACCGAGAACGCGGCTCATGTCAGACGCAACCCACGATACGCCGTCTGTTGCGTCCCCATTTGGTCCCGCGCGAATTGCCGACCAGCTTTGCGTTCCGGCCGACACGTTGCCGACTGGGCCCTGCTTTCTGGGCCCTACTTGATGGCTGGCGTCTTCCGCACGATAAACGCGTGGGCGATGACGGTGTAGGCGGTGAGCGCGATCAGCACGACGGCGATGACGATGCTGGCTCCGCCGGTGTTGATCGACCCGGGCACGATCGTGGCCGCGGCGAGGAGCGCGGTCACCACAGGGGTGGCGTGGGCGGTCCGCCCGTACTGCGGCCGGAGCCGTTCCAGGGCGAGAAGCGTCAGCCAGACGAGGACGTCGGCGGCGAGCAGGACCATGCCGATGATCAACCAGGTCGACCCGAACAGGGTCGTGTAGGGACCGACGACGGCGATCCTGACCAGCGCCCCGACCGCGATGAAGGTCCATCCGAGTCGAAGGCCGTAGCCGATAGTGCTGACGCGCAGCCGACGTGGCGCCACCCAGGCGTTGTTGTCTGGTGTCACGCGGATGCCGTCCCCTCGCTCAGAATGTTCATCCGACGCTCTGGCGGAGCTTGTCGAGGGACTGCGGGCAGTAGACGGACACTGATGCCCCCAGGACGTAGGCGGCGTTGCCCGCGTCGAGGCCGGTGAGTTGCTGCACGTCAGCCACGATCGCCGGGGCCGGATCGTTGCGGTCGAAGCCGGCGCAGACCTGTCCCGCGACCGCGGCCGGCGCGGGGATGCTCAGAGACCGCTGGGCCAGAGTGTTCTGAAAGACCTGCGCTTTGGTCGAGTCCGGCAACGGCGCGACGCTGGTGGGGATCAGGTCGGCGTTGCTCGGTTGCGCCGGCGGTTGGTCCGAGCTGGAGCAGCCGGCGAGGAGCGCTGTCGCGAGACCGGCGGTCGACAACGCGGCGACAATCGCTTTCGGCACGGTCATCGGTCCCCTTCCTCTTGCGCTACGTGAAGAACATGCGCGATGAACTCGCGGTGCGGAGCCGCGCGCAGGTCTCGACCACACACCCACCAACGTGGTCGTTGAGGCTGCGGGAATCTTTATCGAAGGATGCCGCCGAAGAGCTTCAGGGTTCCGACAACCGGCCACAGGGCACATGGCGCGAAGCCCGGTGACTGCTGCCGCTCATTCGTGGGCTGCGAGTCCCCTTTTGCGGGCAGGTGAGGTGGCCAAGAGCTGAGCTGGGCTGCTCAGTTGCTCTTGAGCTTAGGCAGGTTGTTCGGGCAGTAGATCGCGGTGGCTGCTCCGATGATGAAACCGGTGTTCTCCGGGGTGGGACCGCCGAGGGCTTCTTGTAGCTGCCCGGCCAGAGCGGGCACGGTGACCCCGGAGTCCAGGGACTGGCAGATCGACGCGGCTACTTGAGTGCGCGTGTCCGGGTCGCCGACCTGCAGGCCTTTACTGGTGAGGGCGTTGACGAAGGCGGAGTCGCGTTGCTCGGGCGCAAGGGATGGTGCTTCCGACGGCGACGGGATGGTTGCTGTTGTCGACGCGGAGGCGGGTGCGGCTTGCGTCGCGGGCGGGTCCTGTTCGGCCCCGCTGCATCCTGCCGCGGCGAAGAGAGCCAGGACCAGCGACCCGGCCAATGCCGCTGCTTTCAGCGGACTGCCGAGTCGCCTGCAATTCATTCTCATGCTTTCTCCAGTAACGGCGTAACGGAAAGTTCGTACACAGTGGTTTCACATGGACAGCGCGCGCTGCCGCCAGGTCCAACCCGAGGCGGTGACCGTGTCACGGAGTGGGTCCTTGAGCTGCCGGGTGTCGAATCCTCCGGTCCTGACCACCCGCAGTTTGCCGTTCGCGTCGCGCTCGATCGTTCCGCTGAAGCCCCGGCGACTGACGTTGCCGCCCTGCCCGTACCGCGCGCCACCGCCGGGTCCGTCGGACTGCCAGAGCCGGTCGAGCGCGATGACTTCGTGAAGGGCTTCGTCGAGCCTGAGAACGATCATGTATCGGAAGTGCTGTGGTCCGGTGGTGTCGGTCCACTCGGCGACGAGGTCGGCGCGCTCCGCGGCGCCGGAACGGATCGACCACGGGACATCGTTCCGGTCGAGGGCGGCGATGGCGTCGTAGAGCTGGCGGGCAGGGAGGGCCGGTGTCCCCGCCTGTGGCCGACGGGTGCCTGTGAGCCGATCGAGGATGCCCATGTGCTTACCTCTTCCTCGCGGGGTCGATGTCGGTCACCGAGACGCTCTTGACCATCGCCTGAAAGGCGGCGGCGACCTCGTCGTGTTGCTCGGATGCAGCGGTCAGGACGAGCCGGACGACCGCGCGCAGCGACGGGTCACCTTGATCGACGAGGCCGAGGTAGACCTGGTCCTGCACCAGGTCTCGCAGCTCCCCGCCGACGATGCTCCGGAGCGCAACCCGCTGTGTCGTGGCTGGCGCCGACGTGGTTCCGACGTGCTCACGAGCCAGCACGACGATGTCCTGGCATCCCGCACCGGCGAGGCGCTCGACCACCCGCGAGGCGACGTCCTCGAGGGACTCGTGGGGCGACCACGTGTCGCCGTCCATCGTGATCGTTGCTCTCACCCCCCGGTCGGGAGATGGGTGCCCGACCGCGAACGCGACCCCTGGGGGCAGGGTGGTCGGGTGCTCCCATCCAGGCGGTGCCTCGACGCGCACCGGCACGGGCAGCGCCGTCACTAGAACCTGGCTCACGAAATCTCCAACAATGTACGTTGAGTGACCGCCGGTCATTGAAACACACCTGCTACTCCGTCGCGCACTCCCTCGTACAGATCGCCGACGTCCTCCGCCCGAGCGTGAATTGTCTTTCCAGCCTCGCCAATTCCGTGGGAAATCGCGTCTCCTGCTTCTGAGGCGGTCTTCTTGACTTCGTTGGGGTCTACCGAGACTTCGAATCCGAGCTTGCCGCCCACGACCGGAGAGGCTCCGGCGCTGCCGCCGAACTCGTACTTGCCGTTCTCCTGCTTGCCGAACTTGATCCCGGCCTCGGACCGACCCAACCCTCAGCGGTTCCGGACAGCCCGATACCACCGACGTCCGCGCCGCCGGAGGTTCGTCCCTTGGCGCCCGCGAACGCCCCGGCATCCAGGGCGAGGCCCTCGCGGCTGAGCTTCGCCGCGCCTTGCGCCTCGGCGCCCGCGAAGCCCGAGGCCCGTCCGTCGAGCCCGACCGGTCCCTTCGAGACGCGGCCGGCGGCGTCCACCGAAGCACCGAGTGTTGCCTTCGCGGTCAAGCCCAGGCCCGTGGTCTGCCACTCGTGGGTTGCCTTGTCCCGTGTCTTCGACAGCCCGGCCGCCAGACTGGCGTCCGCTCCGACCTTGCCTTCGACATTGCCCGTCGCCTTGAGATCACCTTGCTGAACCAGGCCCTCCGCTCCCACGCTCCCGAGGTAGGCCCCGGCCTTCGGGCCGGCGAGAGACCCACCGCCCTGGGCGAGGTTCGGACCAGCCTCGGCGAAGGAACCGCCGGCCCACACGTGACCGGCCGCGGTCATCGGCTCTCCACTCGGGAGCAGGCTCAGCCCGCGCTCGGTACCGGGAAGTTGACCCGGTCGCTCGCCGTTCGGTCCCGCACCGTCAGGTAGTCCTGCGCCCGGGATCGTCCTGGTGCCTCCCGTCTCGAACCCGGGCTGCCCAGGACGTAGGCCGGGCTTGAAGACCGGAGCCCCCGGCGCGGTGGGAGCGCCGCCTGCAGGCGGCAGGTTGGACTTGTCGTTGCCGACGTTGCGGTCGCCGCGGTTGCGGTCGCCGCGGTTGACCGATCCCTGGTTGTCGTTCCCGACGTTCGCGTCTCCGCGGTTGCGGTCACCGGAGTTGTTGCTGCCCCGGTTGCCGTCGCCGACGTTGCTGTTGCCGCGGTCGTTCGTGCCGCGGTTGTCGTTCCCGACGTTCGAGTTTCCGCGGTTGCGGTCACCGGAGTTGAGCGATCCGTGGTTGTCGTCCCCGACGTTGAGATGGCCCTCGTTGCGGTTGCCGCGATTCAAGACCCCACGGTTGTCGTTACCTTCGTTGTCGTTGCCGACGTTGCGGTCTTCGACGTTGCCGTTACCGACGTTGCGACTGCCGCTGTTGTCGTCACCCACGTTCTGGTTCCCGCGGTTGCGGCTGCCGCGATTCTCATTGCCGACGTTCTGGCTCCCGCGATTCCGGCTTCCGCGGTTGGCGTTTCCGATGTTGTCGTCACCGGCGTTGAGGTGGCCCTGGTTGCGGTTGCCGCGGTTCAGCGATCCGTGGTTGTCGTTTCCGACGTTGAGGTGGCCCTCGTTGCGGTCGCCGCGATTCAGAGACCCATGGTTGTCGTCGCCCACGTTCTCGTTCCCGCCATTGCGATTGCCGTCGTTGTCGTCGCCGACGTTCTGGTTCCCGCGGTTGCGGCTGCCCTGGTTCCCCGAGCCGCGGTTGTCGTCACCGCGGTTGGCGTTGCCCTGGTTGCGGTTGCCGCGGTTGTCGTCGCCGATGTTGCGAGCTCCCTCGTTGCGCGACCCGCGGTTCTCGTCGCCGCGGTTGTCGTCGGTGGGCGCAGCTTCGTCGCCAGTGACCCCGCCGCAGCAACCGAGGCGTTGGCGGCGTTGCTCAACACCGACGAGGCAGGCGCACGCGCGGTCGTCGGTCTGCCTCGGTACGGCGTTCGCCCCTCGTCCGCAGCCAACTGGCCCGGAACGACCTCGATGACGTGCGCCGTGCTGTGGCAGCAATCGAACAACCGTGACCGAAGCGGTCGAAGACATCCGACCTCTGCGTATCTGTCGTGAACGGCCCCCAAGGGCGGCGCTCGCCGGACTCGTGGGGCGTCTCGGACACCGGCCCCGGGCGATGGATTGCCCTGACCGCCGGCGGCGTCCCCGCGAGGCGCCGGGTTGGGTCTACAAGGCCCGATGCCGGGCCGCGCTGCACCTGGGGATCGCCCCGCCGCCATCACCGACTGGTTCTCACACCACGCCAGACCCGGCCTGACCAAGCCTCCCCTGGCCCCGCTTCCGATCTGGGCGACCACGCCGGAGACCCTGGTCCGGCACGGGGGCGGCGTTCCCGACACGTGCTCGCCCTGGGGCGGCGCGTCGGTGCGACCTCCGGAACGAATAGGGAGGTGAAGACGATCAGTCCGGAGGGCCGGCCGCCTGGTCGGCGAGCCGGCTCCCTCTAGGAACTCATCTGCGAGGAGGTCGTGGTGGCGGTCGTCGTGACGTGGAACCCCGAGGCGTGGGACTTCCCGGACGGTCAGTACGAGGCGATGGTCGCGAAGACCCAGGCTGGCGGCACTTACCCCGACGACTGGAGCGTGGGGCGGCGAGTGAAGGGCATCGACGTCGGCGACCGGGTTTTCCTGTTCCGCCAGGGCCACGACCGCCGCGGGTTGGTCGCCGCCGGCACCGTCTCGCCCGGGCCTGAGGCCGGGTCGCCGATCTACCCCCGCGAGCATTGGGACGGCAGTGGGGCTCTGACGCCGTTCGTCAACGTCGAGTGGGACCGGGTCGTCGAGGTCGACGACAGGCTCCCGGTCGAGACGCTCCTCGAGGCACACGCCGGGTTTCACTGGAACTCGGTGTACCAGTCGGGCCGCGCCATCGACGGTGGGGCCCTGACCGCACTGGAGGAGCTGTGGCAGGCCTGGACCGGACCTGTGAGCAGCGTCGACACCGTCGTCGCGGTCACCCCCGAGCGGCACCAGCTCGAGCAGTACTGGTCCCGCGGCAGCGACGAGGGGCCCCGCGAGCTCGCCGAGGCGCAGCTGTGTCAGCGCTACCTCGCCCACCTCGAAACCGAGGGCAGCACCGGGCACCGCCACCGCATCACGACCGGCGAGGGCACGGTGCTGTGGACCGACCTGTTCGACCCGGCCCGCGGCGAGCTCCTCGAGGCCAAGAACGCCACCAGCCGCCCGGCGATCCGGCTCGCGATCGGCCAGCTCTACGACTACCGCCGCTACCTCGACCCCGAGCCCGCCCTCGCGGTCCTGCTACCCGATCGGCCCGGCGCGGACATGCTCGCGCTGCTCACCGAGCTGTCGATCACCGCGGTCTGGCCCGACGACACCGGCGGCTTCACCCGCCGCTGACCCACGCCCACGACCAGCGAGATCGGGGGTGCATCGCGATGGTGGGTGGGGTCAGCAGAACTCGCGGATGCCGTTGAGGTGGCAGGCGGCCCACCGGGACGCGGGGGTGGTCGGGTTGTGCTTGCCCTCGGCGGTGAGCCGGTACTGGCATGGGTTGTCGGCGCTGATGGCGTTGAAGTCGCAGCCGTAGGGGTTGGCCTTGCTGACCACGCCCTCCTGGTAGCCAGCGGGGCAGGTCGGGAGGTCGGGCGCGCACCTGCCAACGGCGCCCCCGGCGGTTCCGGTGCCCTGCGGGCTGGGGGCGGCCGGCTCGGGGGTGGCGCAGAACTTGCCGGCCAGCGCCTTCGGCAGCGTGGTGCCGATCTCGGTGCATTCGGTGCCGGCGGGCCAGGGCTCGACCCGGTACCGGCCGCCGGATTGCGGGAGCAGCGCGACGTAGGTGGAGTCACTCTCGGGCTTCGAACCCTGGGCGAGCGCGATCCCGCGGCTGCATCCCTCGAGTCGATAGCTGGTGAGGTTGCGGCGGGCGCTGAAGCCGGGCGAGGTCTGCTCGAGGACCTCCCGGA
Organism: Actinomycetospora sp. CA-084318; assembly: GCF_050955885.1. NCBI lineage: Bacteria > Bacillati > Actinomycetota > Actinomycetes > Pseudonocardiales > Pseudonocardiaceae > Actinomycetospora > Actinomycetospora sp. CA-084318. Next base: position 2,942,175 of record NZ_CP192098.1, on the reverse strand, counting down.
ACGCCGCCGCACTCGCACACGGGTTCGACGCCGTCGGCGGGGTCGTCGTCGCAGCCGGCGGCGTCGCGGGGACGACAGCCACCGAGCTCACGGTGGGGGCTGCCGTCACGGGCCGGGCGGCGTCGACGAGTTCCGGATCGCCGCCGTGAAAACCCAGGCCGACGAGCACCAGGCCGGCGGCGACGACCAGACCACACACGATCGCGACCACCAGCAGGCGGCGACGTGACCTTGTCGCCGACGAGTTCGGAAGCGCGAAAGCTTCGGTCGGGGCGTCGTCGTCGACCTCGACGGCCGGCCCGGCTCTGTGACGACTGTTCATCGGCCCCCCAGCCACGATCCCCGTTTCACCGTCGCTGTCGGTCGTGCCGGTCGCCTCGTTACCGCCGGACGGCGCGGCCGGTTCCGGGTCGGGGCGCCGGTCGGCGTGCTCCCCGCCCACTGCTCGCCCTCCCGACGGTCGGCGGCTCGGACGGGCCGCGGTCCCGCCGCCCACGCTGCCGTGAGCGACGGGACCGCTGTGCCCGGGTCTCCCGATAAAAAGGTCACCCCGGGGGGATGATCACCGGGCGAACACCTCGCCGAAGCGGACGGCAAGCCGCTCGTAGTCGGCGAGGACTCCGGCATCATGCGCGGCTGACCACGCGAGCCGTGTCCCCTGCGAGGGCCCACGCCGGCTGCGGCGTTGGGCAACACGGCCGCAGCAACCCCCACAGCGGGCTCGCCACGGTCTCCGCGGTGCACCGATCGACGTTCTCGGCCGCCGTCGAGGCCCTGCTCCATCGGCACCCCGCCGACCGCGACCCGAAGCCGGACAGGCAGGCGCTGGCGGCTCCGACCATCTCACCCGGACGAGGACTCGCTGTCGGCGTCACCGAGCTGGCAGGTTGGCGGGCCTCGCCGACCGTCCCCGTCTCGCTCGGTCGGCGCGGCCAGACGTTCCGGGGGGAACCGCCATGTTCGAGCTTGCGCCGCGCTTCGTCACCGCGCAGTCCTGGTGGATCGCGAGCGAGATCGCCCGACGCCACCCACACCTGCAGCTCATCGAGACCCACCCCGGCGGCGGTCTCTACGACTGCCTCACTCTTATTTCGCCTGGACCCACGAACCTCCTGGACCTCAACCGGGAAGGTTCGATCCACGCGCGGACCTTCAAGCTGACGTGGGTCGATGCGCTCGCCGCGCCCGGCGGGCACGACCTGATCAAGCGGCTGGAAGCCGACCTTGACCTCTCCCACAACGCCACAACACCGGCGACGACCGCCCGCACCCTGACCTACCGCGTCCTCGCACGAGTCCTGACCTCGCTGGTCGACGACCGCCACCGCTGGGACGCCCGCAACGGCTACTACGACTCCTCCGGCGGCGACGGCGGACAACGCACCGAGCTGCAACAGTTCCCGACCGTGGTCGACGCCCTCGAGGACCGCCGACCCGACGACCTCCTCGGCATCCCCGCCTACCGGTTCTGGGTCCTGCTGCGCGACGACGACCCCGTCGCCGTGCTCGACACCGACGGCCGGCTCCACCAGCCCGACCAGCCTTGCGTCGAGTTCCTCCCCCTCTACCGCCGCCACCAGTCGCGGCTCACCGCCACCATCGGCGCCGCCCTCGGACACCTGCTGCCCTGACAGCGGCTCGAGCGGCCGCCGCGACGGATACATCGACGTGTCTCGCCCCCGCGCACGGTGGCCTACCGGTCGGGGCCCACCTGATCGGGCCTCCGCCCGAGCCCCGCAGAAGCGGGGCGGCCGCGGCACATCACTACCGCCACCATTCGCCGGCGCCTCCGCCAGGCGTCGTCCACATCAAGGCCTTGCAGTTCCTCTACTACGTCGACGGGCGGTCCCATGTCTCTACGCCATCGCTCGCCAGCCAGCGCCTCCGAATCAGCGCCACCGACCACTGGCCTGCAGGCGCTGCGAGGTACCCCGGGTTGGTCGAGTGCGACGGAGAAGATGCCGGTCCAGTCCCGCGGCCCCCAGAACGCGATGTCCCCGCCGTCGGCGGCCGGGCCGACGAACTGAAAGCCCAGCGGCACCAGGGGCCCAACCGTCTCATTCGAGTAAGCCGAGTAGGGTCCGCCAATCGGTGTGCGGGGCGATCTTGTTGAAGGCGGCCATGTCCGGCCAGCGCCCCTGGAACACCTGGCCTCGCTTTGTGGTGTCGACGATGTCGACCGTGAGCATCTCGGCGATCTCTTCGTTGGAGATGCCGGGAGTCGAGAAGCTGACTTCGAGCACCTTGCCGATCTCGTTGAAATAGCTTTGCCTGAACCGTCGCTGGAACTGGCGCTGCGGGAGCTTGTAGGCGTAGCCCTTCACGACTGGGCCAGGGCCGTCGTGGACGAGTCGGAGCCAGCCGATGGCCTGGCCGTAAGGGAAGTGCCCGATCTGGCTTCGAAGCTGTTCCTGCAGGATCGCGAAGTGACGCTGCTTCGATTCCGCTGGCAGGCCATCGGCGTAAGGATCAACGGCAGCCCAGGCTTGGGCGTCGAGCTCCGCGAGCTCGTTGTGCCAGCGCTCTGGCGCAACGCGGTAGATCGCGATCTCGAAGAGCGGCTCACCCCACGAGCTACCGATGTTCTTCATCGCGGGCGTTTCTACCGCCTCCAAGCCTCCCGGCACTCCGTCGAGGGATTTTAGGGCGCGCTCCCGGTAACCCTGAGACCTGAACCTTCTCAGGCTCTTCCTGGGTCTTCGGGTGGGCTCGCGGGGCCATGACTGCGGCGCCGAGCGCGGTTTGCCTGGTGCGGCCTTCGCCGCAGCTCGTCGATCGGAGACGAGTCAGCGCCCGCCGAGAGCGTCCTGATACTGCTTGGCCGCGTCCGGGTCGAGGTTCTTCGTGACGCGCACGAGCACGGGGCCCGACAGGTAGTCGTACTCGGCCGCGAGCGGCGTCTGCTTCGCCAGGCCCTGGATGTAGTCGTATCGGCTCTTGGCCTCGTCCTCGGAGGCAAAGACCTCGACTTTGCCGCCGTTGTCCGTCGAGAGCTGGTCCGGGTTCTGGCTGTCCTTCGGCACGCGGGAGTCGGTGAAGATCGCCGCGGAGGTGTATTGGCCTGGACGGCCGAGGAGCTTGTTCGGGGCGTTCTGCGCGGTGATGACCTGGCCCGGCTTCGCGGTGCCGATCTTGGCGGTGAGGTCCGAGACGATCTGCTGGGCGGTCTGAGGCGGCGGCGCATCGGGGGTAGACGAGCAGCCGGACAGGAAGAGGGCGACAGCGAACGCAGCGATCAGGACTGCGGCGCCGCGACGTGAGGGGAGCTTCACCGTGGGTACGTCTCCAGAGATCCCTCAGTCGTTACTCGTCCTCGGTGTCCGGATGCCCGCAGCGAAATCCTTGATCACCCCAGGTCAGCTAGGGCCGTGCACCCGCCATGGTGCAGGCTTCCTCGACCTGCTGTCCGCCCCCGACCTCGTTAGCCAAGCCATTCTCGAGCTCCTCTCGGCTACTCGGTCCGGCGAGTGGGGCGAGTCCGAGAGCACGCATTCCTCGGCCGGGACGACCCGCGGACCTTCGCTTGACTTGCCTCGTGTCGGTGTCAGAGGTGCTCTCGTGCCCGGCGTGCAGTGGCCACCGAGAGGCCGAGGGCACTGAGCCCGGCCGCCGCGAGCCCGATGTGAAAAGGGTTCACTCCGCTTCCAGGGCCGTCGCCGGCTTCGACCCCGCCGACGGGGAAGCGCGCTGCGCCGCCCACCTCTGGAACCGGCGACGTGGTCGCGTCGGCCGGCGAGAGCGGGCTCATGGCATCGTCGAGCTTGACACCATGGCCTGCGGCGGAGAACCAGGCGGCCGTGGTGGAGGGCGGTGGGTTCCCGGGGCTGTTGCCGGGGAGTCCCGGGTTGCTGGTCGACCCGCTGTCAGTCGGGGTAGGGCCGGGGATGGTGCCGCCATTGACCGGGGGCGGGGTGGGAGGCGAGCCAGGCGTGACCGGCGGGCAGAACGCCTGCGCGGCGGCTCGCGCGTGGGTGAGTTGTGCGAGCGCGGCTGTGGCGATCCGCTGGGCAGGGTCGAGCTCGGCGCGGCGCTCGAGGAGGTTCGATTCGAACACCGCCAGCAAGCGGGCGCTTCCGCTCACCCCCATCTCCGCCAACCGGACCCGATCCCGGGCTTCGGCGATCTCGCGCTCCCAGATCAGCTGGCCCACCGGATCCGATACGAGGTCACCGGGTATCGACGACTTTGGCGGCGGAACCGTAGCCAGCAGCCGGTCGAGCCGGCTCTGCTTGTCCGACAGTTCCTTCTCCGCGGTCGCCACGTTGCGGGTCTCGGTGCGCACATCGTGCTCCGCGTCGGCCAGCGCCTTCCGCGCCGCTCGCAGCGCCACGTCGGCCCGGGCGTGCGCGAGCTCGGCCTCCCTCAGAGCTGTCTGGGCATCGCGAACCTCCACGCAGTCCGTGCTCACGCCTGGCGGCAGCACGATCGGGGCAGGCCTCACCGGCTGAGTCCCGATCGGCGCGCCCGGCCGGGTCGGGAGGCTCTCGCAGGCGAGCCCGTCGTCGTCGGCGTCGAGCCCGAACGGGTCGGCCGGCGCATAGCGCTGATACACCGCCTGGGCGTCCTGCTGATAGGTGAAGTCGGTGCAGTTGACGTCCCCCGGAGCCGCCGAGGCGACCCCCGTCGAGGGGAACACGCCCAGGAGCGCCAGCCCTGTGATGCTTGCCGAGGTCCACACCCGCCGGCCCGCCACCAACCGCCCCACGCGATCCCCTTTGTCCGCTCTGTGACCTGTTGGTCACCTGATCGTGAGCAAACCCGTCAACGTTTCAGCCCGAACCGAGCACGGACGAATCGCCGTCCACCTCGCTCCCTCCTGGTCACGGCCGCCCTCCCGCCGCCCCGCGACGCCAACTGACGGCGGGTTGCCGGGCGACACGCTGCTCCTCGGTCTCCCTCGCCGGCGCCCAGCGGGACCCGGACATGCACCGCCACGGCGACGCCGGCGCGAGGCGGTGGACCGCGGGTCATGGCGCGGTCCCGGTACGGGCGCTCGATCGGGTGAACTGCGCCGAGACCGGTAACCGCAGCTGGGATCGCTGCGACACCGTGGCCGGTAGATCCGACTCGGGGGTGGGTCATGGCGGGGACTGCTGTGCGCGCGGGGCTGGGGGCGGTGACCGCGCTGCTGCTGGCGGCAGGGATGTTCACGGCTTGCTCGGGTGTGCCGTCGGAGGCCGGAGAGCTGTGTGGGCGCCTCGATGGCGGAGTTGTGCCGATTCAGGCGATCGGGCAGATGCCGGGCGCGGACCTCGACCCGAACGGGACGTTGGCCCGCGCGAGGGACGCGATTCGGTCGACCTGCCCGCAGCACGAGGCTGCCGCCGCTTCCGCGGATGCGGTGCTCGGGCTGGCTGGGGCTCCGGAGGCGACGCCGCCGGTGGCGCAGTCGATCGAGATGCGCGTGGAGGGCACCGCGTCCCGCGCGCAGGTCACGTTCGGCGCCGGCGGATCGAATGGCGGCGGCGACCTTCAGAGGCTGCCGTGGTCGCGCACCGTGACGGTGACCACGCAGGACGTGGTGACCTTGTCGGCGGTGACGCCGACGGGCAGCAGCGGCGCCGTCGCGTGCACGATCACCGACACCGCGACCGGCGAGATCCTCTCGCGGCAGGTCCGCGAGTCCGGGGGCGGTTCGATGGGCTACGCGTCGGTGGTGTGCTCATCCGGGCAGTTCGCCGGCCCGCGGACGGTTGACCCGCCGCTGGCGACCACGACCGCGGCGAAGCCTACGACGACGACGCCGACCCGGAAGACCCGCGATGCCGCCGACGCCGAGTCCGACCGGATCAAGTCCTGCATGGTGAAAACCGGGCAGACCGAGGCGCAGTGCCGCGACCGCCGCGGCGAGTCGAAAGCCGTGACGGACTCGCGTGCAGTCGGCGGGGGGCTCGCCGCTTGCATCGACCAGACCGGGATGACGGAGGCGCAGTGCCGCGCCGCCTCCGCCGCAGGGTTAGGTGGCTGACCCAGGTCCGGTGGCAACACCCACGCTGCACCTTGGGCGCGCGACGACGAACGGGGCGTGCGAGACGCACCTCCTCCCCTCCGACGGCGCCTCACCTGCCACTCGCCTGCGAAGCGGCGACGTTGGTCAAGAGCACGTAACAGATCTCTGTCCAACGATCGATGCTGCTGACGAGCCGGCCGGAGCCGGAGACCCCCTCGGGAAGGCGCCGGACATGCATGCTTCGCTCGCAGTGAGCGCACGGTGACCCTTCGACCGACGGCGTGGTTCAGGAGACTCGCGGACGTTCCCGGCGCGGGGTATGCGGGGAGCCCGGGCGTCGACAGGCGACGACTTCCCGGCCACAACTCCGTACCCGAGGTCGACGCGGAGTGGGACAGCCTCTTCTGGAACGACCGCACGAGCGAGTCACCCGCTTCGGAGTACTCCTCGCATGAGGACACCCGCATGTACAGCGCCGACCAGATGGTGCAGCACGTTCGTGAGGCAATCGAGCTCCCTGGCACGCCCGAGGACTATCACTTCATCCTGCAAGGCGGGATCGAGCACCTGTGGCGTCTTCGAGCCGAGAGCACCAGCAGCCTCGAGATGCTCGAAGAGTTCGCGCTGCTCGATCTGCAGCTGATCGAGGCCGCTCCTTGGAGCGTCGAGTGGTCTGACGGAGCCGACGGCACGAGCTTCGTCTCGCTTCCCGGCCTCGACCGCTTCATCGTGTTGTTGGAACGGGAGGGTGCGCACTGCGAGGCACTAGCGATCGCCGAGCGCCTCGCCAAGTTCGACAACACCAAGCGCCTTGAGCGCCTGCGTGAACGGGTAGCCACCCTGGACAGTTTCGCGTGACACCGCACCCCATCCCGAGCTCCTCCTATCTGGAGGAGGCGTTTGTACGTTGGGTCCTCACTCCGGCGACCACTGACTCGATCATCCCCCGAATCGAGCCACAGGCCGCCGTCGAGCGTGACGGTCGCTCCTACCGCATCGACTACGTCATTCATGGTGCAGCCATGCAGGTTGCCGTCGAACTCGACGGCTTCCAGTTTCATTCTTCGAAGAAGGCCTTCAGCTACGACCGCGTGCGCCAGAACGATCTGTCGGCCCTCGGCTATACGATCCTGCGCTACTCCTATGAGTCGGTCCGTCTGGACACCGCACGGTGCGTGCAACAGCTGCAGGCCGTGCTGCGCAACGATCCGCTCCTTCGCCGCAGTCTGGTGCTCAACCCCGACGTGATCGCGCCAGATATGATCACGTCACCTCTGCAAGCCGCCGCCCCGCCATCCAGCAGCGCACCCAGCACAGACACCTTCTTCGCCACCGCCCGGGCACTCCTGGACCGACGCACCCTCCGTCCCTGCCAGGACGACGCGCTTACCTCGCTCGTCAACTACTTCACCAACGGAGGACGCAAGGCCGCTTGTGTCATGTCCGTTGGCGCCGGGAAGACTGCGCTCGGGGTGGCGGCCTCCTTCGCTGGCGCCCATCGTCGCGCCCTATTCGTCACACCGGGCTCGGTTATCCGGGGCACCTTCGACGCAGCCCTCGATCCCCATAACAGTCGCAACGTCCTCTATGCCCTGCCCTCCGGCCCGATGATCCCGGGATGTAGGCCGCCACGCGTGGCGGTCCTCGACGCTGATGAGGGCCCGATCCGTCACGTCACAAGAGAACGACTTCTAGCGAGTGACATCATTGTCACCAACTTCCACTCCCTAGGGACAGGGCAGGACCCGCAAGACCTCCTCGCAAAACTTGAGCCACAAGACGTCGACTTCATCGTCGTCGACGAGGCCCACATCGCCGCGGCGGAGTCCTATCAGCGGCTCTTCGCACGGTTCCCGAACGCACGATGCCTCCTCATGTCGGCCTGCTTCACCCGACTCGACGGCAAGCCCATCGACGCCGACGTCGTTTACCGCTACCGCCTCATCGACTCCGTCGACGACGGCCACGCCAAGAACCTCCGAGTTCACCGCTTCGATCCAGACGCGGCCCGCACCGTGTACGAGATCGCCTGGCCTGACGGACGACGCGAGGAAGTCGTCGGCCGCGAAGCGGTCCTGCGCGTCCTGCACGACGAGCGCCGCCTAGCGCGGATCACAGTCCGGTCAACCGAATCGGTCCACCGCCTAATGTCGATCGTCCGGCGATGTCTCGACGCTCAGGAGGACCTCCTCTACCCGGTCAAACCCCGGGTCCTGTTCGCCACGCTGGGCGAGAAGCACGCAGAGCAGATCTCGCAGATCGCCTCCGAGCACGGCATTCCTTGCGCCTCACTGCACCACAGCATGACGACCGCGACGATCCGGCGCGTCATGGATCGTTTCGAACGCGACTCGGGCGACCTGAAAGCGATTGCGCAGCTCAAAATGCTGGGACAAGGCTACGACTTCCCACCGATCACGATCGTCGTGCCCATGCGACCCTACGGATCGTTCGGGGAGTTCTATCAGTTCGTCGGTCGCGGTGTACGAACGATCAACCACCCTGCATTGACCGGTCGCGTCACCCCTGAGCAGCAGTATCTCGACCTCGTCTTCCATGCCGAGCTCGGACTCGACCCGCACCTCGATCGCATTCGAGACGAGAACGACATGGACCCAATCGTCCTCGCCACCGACGACGCTGCTACCACCTCCCAAGACACTGTGGAGGACCCCGATGCGAGCACGTACGGGCTTTCGGGCGTCGACACGGTGAGCCACCCCGACGCTCTGGTGCTGCTCGAATGCGGCCGCACCAACCAACACATCGTCTACGACGAAGACCGCGTCGAGGCGCGACGCGAGGAACGCGAACGTGAAGCCCTCGCCCAGCGGTACGCGGAATATGCCGCCAGCACCGCCAGTCCCGCGACGTTCGAACAGTTCGTGGCCGTCATCAGGAGCGCTCGTGGCTGACCAAACCATGTCCGAGGTCGCGACCGCGGCCACCGTCGAAGTCCTGCTGGCTTGGGAGAATGCCCGCGACAAGAGCAGCCAGTTCTACGAGACCGACCAGATGATCGCAGCCGCTCTCGACGCCGCCTGGCACGGGCGCCCCGTCATCGCGGTCCGACCCGACCCTGCCGGGCGACGAAACAAGGACGCCATCGAGGTCCTCGGGCTACCGCCAGGTCACGAGCCTGCGCTCGAGCAGCACTACGCCCTCGGACAACAGCAGCGCCGCGGCGCTTGGTACATCCCCGACAACCTCTCGATCAAGCCGTGGGGCGCTGCGTTGCCGACCCACCTCTCCTCCACGCCTCGGCACGCGCTCACGCTCGCCCATGACATCTCAGCCAGCCTCGATGCCAGCACCACATCCGCAGCAGCCGTCTGGCTGTGGAGCACCGTCGAGCCCACACTCGAACTACTACTGCGCCCCATCACGATCTGGGCCGGCGAACGGGCACTACTTCGCGGCCACGACGACGCGCAAACCGGTTGGACCACCCTTATCGCCGACCTGGAGCGACTCGGACTCGGTCTCCACGAGGACGCCGCGTCCTTCGCCCTGTCCCGTTGGGCCCGAACCAACCGAGCAGATCAACAGCAAGCCCGCCTGACCTACCTCGCCGCGCTCCGAGCAACCGATCCCGTCGACGTTGCCCGACGCGTACGAGCATCGCGTACCCAAGACCTCCTCGCGGCCCTAGCCAAGAAGACCAAAGGCAAGACCCAAGCGCCCCTCGCGCGGACTGCCCTGACCAAGAACCTCCAGCCGACACTGTCCGCCTACTTCGGCGGAAGCTGGCTGGACCTGCTCGACTACGCCGACCTGCACCCACATCCCAGCGAAGAACTGATCACGGCGCTGCCCGAACCAGCGCTGCTGGTCAACACCAACCACGTGGCCGTCGACCACATCGCCCAAGCCCAGAATCTGGCCGCCGATGACGTCGAGGCGATCCTCGCCGCCTACCTCGGCACCAAGCCGCGGCAACAGTCGCCAATCGACGAGCGCCTCGACGCGCTCAAGCGATGGTGGGCCGATTTCGACAAGATTCACGCCGCGCAAAGCCCCGGAATGCCCGAGCTTTACGGGCTCATCGACGACGGTCTGCCCCTGGTCACCTTGCACGGACCGGCCCGCCCCTGGGCTCGTGCCTACCGGGCCTTCCTTTCCGCCGAGACCATCTCCGAGGTCAACCGGCTCTGGGACGGTCTGACACTGCCGCAGTGGCCCGAGAACATCGTCAGCGAGCCCCACCCTCACCGGTTGATGGCAGACGCACTCGGCCCGGCCGCCCGGTTCTGGCACGGAGTCGCCCTCACCGCCTGGTACGAGACGCAGAACGAGTACAGCCGGAACACCCTCGACGAGGTGGCCGAGGCCTTCCGTGCCGACCTCGCCGCACTCGATGAACTCGGACAGGGGATCGACCCGACCCTCTTCAACGACCTGCGCACAGCCCAGGCCGCCTTCGGCGAGCCTCGCAAAGTCCGCGGCGCCATGACCACACGGACCCTCGGCGACGGCCGCACCGTCGAGCACTGGACCGGAAGCTGGGCACGACGCGACGGGTTCGAACGCGCACGCGACGTCATCACCCGGCATCGCAGGGCCTGGGCCGACACCCACCTCGCCGACTACTTGGCAGCGAGATGGCGCCAGGACCTGACTCAGGCCGTCAACAGCTTTCACAAACACCTCGCCGTCAAGGGCAAGGCACCGACCTTCAAACAATTCTCGAAAATGGCGGCGTCCGCCGCGAACCGATGGTTCAACGGAGACCTCTCTGGCATCTACCGGGCCATGGGCGAGAGCGCCCCGCACACCCCCCGCCGTGTTGACGAGCTCCCCGTCGACGCCCTCGACTTCGCCGTCGCCGTCTACGTCGGACTGGGAGGGCAGTTCGTCGACAGCTCCTACGAATCAATCAGCCATTATGGCCAGGACGAGTATCACCGGATGTGGGAACTGTCGACCCTGGCAAACAAGAGCGTCGTCTACGTTCAGCTCCGCGAAGCCATGGGCGAGACCCCTGAACCCAAGCGCATCGTTAAGAACGACATTTGGACGGCGATATGGCCTGGCGGCCTCGAGGAGGGTTGGCCGATCTTTACTCAGTACATCGACGGCCTGCGAGAAGCCGATGCTCGGGACTTCCCGCGAGCGGCAGACCTCATCGAGAGCGCGACTCCCGAGGACGAGGCGCTGCTCGATCCGACCAAGCCGGACGGCTCCAACGTCGTCAGGGTTTCCTTCGGGGGCGCTTCATCGCCCCGAACTGGCGGGCACCGGACAGCGCCGGGTACGCGTACCGCGCCCGACCTGAACTAGGACTCCGCGTCGGAGACGAGGTGCTCGTAGAAAACGAGTGGAGCAACACACCGGAGGTCGCCACCGTCGTGGCGCTGACCAGGGGCGACACCGGATACGACGGCCCTCTGAAGAAAGTGCTCAGCCGCTCGACGAAAGCCTAGGACGACCAACAACACCACCGACCTCCCTCACCCGCACATCGCTTCCGCGCCTCTGCGTCCCACCGCGCCCTCCAACAGGAGATTGCCGCGGCGCCGGGACGGTTATGACGGCAGTCAGGTGAGCCAGTGGGTGGGGTTGGTGGGGTCGAAGGTGCGGGCGGCGTCGATGTAGGGGTCCATGGAGGCGCGGGAGCGCCAGCGGCCGTGGCGTTGGACGTCGCGTTCGGGGACGCCGGCGGCGATGGCTTCGGTGGCGAACCCGCGGCGGAGGCTGTGTCCGTTCCACAGGTCTGCGTCCTCGAGCCCGGCGGCGGCGGCGCGGCGTTTGATGATCTCGGCGATCGAGTTGCGGTGCAGTCCGCCGGCGCGGGGGCGGCGGCCGTAGCGGTCGATCCCGCGCCACGCGGGACCCTCGAGGATTCCGTGGGAGCCGAGCAGATCGCGCCAGCGGGTCCAGGCCGCACCGGCGTCGAGCAGCGTCGATTCGCCGCTCCCCTCCCCCACCACTGATTCCGGGGAGGGCGCGGCGATGCCGACGGTCGTGCCCGCGCCGTGCTGGTCGGTCTTGGAGCGGGACAGGTGCACCGACAGTCCATGGTCGGAGGGATGCAGGTCGTCCATCTGGAGGCGGGCGAGGTCGTCGGTGCGCAGCGCCGCCTTCCACCCGATCAACAGCAGGGCGTGGTCGCGGGCGTCGGCGAGAACCTCGTCGGGCCGCAGCAGCCGCAGCACCTCGACCAGCGGCTCCCGGCGGGCCGCAGCGCGGCGGCGGGTGGGGGCGACGCCGGGGTGGCGGCGGATGCCGGTGATGGTGCGGCGGACTGCTTCGGCCTGGACGGGATTGTCGAGCTGCGCGGTCTGGTGCACCACCGAGATCGCCGCCAGATACCCGGACAACGTGCCCGGTCGGAGCCCGTCCCGCTCACGCACCTGGCCGGCCACCACCGAGCTCGACGGATCCGCCGGGGTCGCGGGCCGCCACACCGGGGCGAGGTCGGCCAGGAACCGGGCGACGGTCAGCGGATCGGCCGGCATGGCCCGCTCCCCCGCGGCGGCGCACCAGGTCTCGAAGCGGCGCCACTGCCGATCGTAGGCCGACCACGTGTTCGCCGCCCGGGCGCCGCGGGCGTAGGACTCGGCGCGCGCCGTGAGCTCGTCGCGATGCTCGACGAGCTCCCCGGAACCGTCCTCGTAGAGCTCCGCGGCGGTCACCGGAACAGCCTCTCAGCCCCGAACGACGGCGTCGGGGAGGCGCGCCGCGCCTACCGGGCAGATACGGCGGTTGCGCACGGTTGGTGACGTCGAGCGGGAGAAACCGTCCGGTCGGTTCCACGGACGGGTTACGCTGATCGAGCGACGGGCGTCGGCACCGGCCGCCGTCGGGGGACGGCCGGGCCGGTGCCCGTCGCGCGTCCCGCCCGGATCGGGCCCGGAACGTGAACGAGCCCGGGCCGTCAGGTCGGGGGTCTGACGGCGCCGGGCTCGCAGATGGATTCGCTCGCGGCGGCCCTGATGTTATCGAGCCGTATTGTGACGACGGTCACTGTGCAGGCGCACCCGAGTACGCCCCGAGGAACCGGTCGCGGAACGCCTCCATCGGCCAGGTCGGCGCCTCCGGCGTCGGGCGCAGGCCGGGGGTGAAGCCCCAGGCACCGACGCGGTCGAGCACCGCGGGGTCGCGGCTGAGGATCGACACCGGCACGTCGCGTCCCGCACCCGGCCCGGTCACGGTGAGCGCCGGCTGGTGGTCGCCGACGACCACCACGACCAGGTTCGGATCGGCCGAGCGCTGCACCCACGAGGTCAACGCGTCCATCGTGTAGGCCACCGAGCGGGCGTAGTCGGCGCGGACCTGCGCGTCCGTGCGCCCCACCGCGCCGGGGGCCGCCTGCGCGTGGAAGCCGGAGCCGTCGCCGATCGCGTCCCAGTCGACCATCCGCGGCAACGGCGTCCACGGCGCGTGGCTCGAGACCAGGTCGACCTCGGCCATCACCGGCCCCCGGTCCGCGCGGTCCAGTTCGAGACGCGAGAGCCGGTCCAGCACGACCTGGTCCGGCATGGACGCCCAGCCGAACGCCGGGCCCCGGTAGCCGAGGTCGTGCACGGAGTACGCCCGCTGGTAGCCGTAGAACCGGCCCTCCGGCCAGGCGCGGGTCGTGCCCGGCTGCATCGCGACCGTCTCCCACCCGGCGCGCGCGAAGGCGGCCGACAGCGTGAACCGGTCCGACGAGGTCAGCGTGAGGTAGCGCTGCTGGTTGTCCACCCGCAGACCGGAGAGCAGGGTGGCGTGCGCGAGCCAGCTGCCCGATCCGACCACGCTCGACGTCAGAAAGCCGCTCCGGGCGCCGTAGCCCGCCCCGTCGAGGCGGGCCTGTCCGGTGTCGAGGGCCGGGTCGACGGTGCCCGCCAGGCCCGGGTCGGTGAGCGCCGAGCGCCCGTAGCTCTCGACCACCGCGACGACGACGTCCTTGCCGCGCAGCGCGCCGAGCAGGTCCGGCCCGGGCGTGGCGGCCCAGGCGTCGGAGCCGGCCTCGGCCCGGAACCGCTCGGCGTCGGCGAGCGCGGTTCGGGTCCGGTCGACGCGGTCGACGGCCGCGGAGGCCGCGGTCGCCGCCGCGACCGGGACGCCCGGAGCCGCGGTGAGCCCCGCGACCGCCCCGACGAGCCACACCCCGGCCAGCGCCGCGAGCACCCGCAGCGAGCCCCGCCGGTGCCGGGCCGCCGCCACCGCGACGCGCCGCGCGGCGAGCCCGACGCCCCCGACGAGCACCACGGCGAGGACCACCGCCCCCACCAGGGCCGCGACCTCGGCCGCCGGGCCGTAGGTCGAGCCGACGAAGCCGACCCCGTCCTCGATCAGGGAGCTGTCCAGGATCGGGTCGAAGGGGCGGGCCAGCACCGAGACGAACCCGACGTCGAAGGCCGTGAGCACCGCCCCGAGCCCGGTCGCGACCCCCGCCACCAGCGCGAGCGGCCGACGCCACCGGTCGGGCAGGAGCAGCAGCAGCGCGAGCCCGGCGATCCCCTCGATCGGCAGCCGCAGGTAGGAGCCCCACACCAGCGCTGACGGATCCCGTGGGGCCGCGAGCGCGACGGCGAGGACCAGCACGGCCAGCCCGGTCGCCAGCCCCCGCCACCACGAGAAGTCCTTCCCGACGACGGGGGTGGTCCGCTCCGTCGGTCGGGAGTGGCGCGCCAGGTACTCCACGGACACCCCGAACGACCACACGAGCGCGGCCAGCGCGGCCCCGACCAGCGCCGCCTCCGCCCACCCCGGCAGGAGCCGGGTGCTCGCGACGACGAGCGCGACGCCCTGGAGGGCGGCGACGACCTTGGCCGAGTACCGGGTCGGGAGCTCCCCGCGTAACCACGGCCACACCCAGCCGGCGGCGACGAACAGGTAGCGCATCCCGCCGACCAGCAGCACCCACGGCCCGAGGTCGGCCGCCACGTGCACCGCGAGCAGGAGCAGCAGGAACGCGTCGGTCTCCATGTCGAAGCGTGCGCCGAGGTCGGTGCAGGTGTCCGTGCGCCGCGCGACCCACCCGTCGACGGCGTCCAGCGCGAGGGCGGAAACGGCGAGCCCGACGAGGACGGCGGTCGGGATGGGCCGACCTGCGAGGTGCTGGACCGCGAGGGCCGCGACGCCGGCGACGAGGACGAGTCGCAGCAGCGTCACGCTGCCCGCCGGGCCGAGCGAGCGGACGCCGCTGCGCGCCAGCAGGGCGGTGCCCAGGACCAGCACGAGGAGCCCGCCGAGCAGGCCCACACCGCCCAGGCTCGTCGTCGTCCGGAGGACCGCGAGCAGGCCCAGACCGAGCGCACCCGCCGTCGTCAGCTGGACCGCGAGCGGGGGGCCCGGCAGCGGTCCGGGGGTCGCTGCAGGGGTCGCGTCTGTTCCGGACATGGATGACCATCCTCCCGGAACCCGTGTCCGAATCGCGTTGGAGGAACCCTGTACTCCGCCCGCTCGTTCCGCGTGCTCCGTCCTGGGGAGAGCGCGATCGTCGACGTCGACCTCCCGCCGCCCGGACCCGACGACGTGGTGGTGCGGACCCGCTGGTCGGCGATCTCGCGGGGCACCGAGCTGCTCGTGTACCGGGGCGGGGTGCCGGCCGGGCAGGCGGAACGGATGCGTGCGCCGTTCCAGGTCGGGGACTTCCCCGGCCCGGTGACCTACGGCTATCTCGCGGTCGGCGTGGTCGAATCGGGGCCGGCGGAGCTCCTCGGCCGCGACGTGTTCTGCCTGCACCCGCACCAGACGCGGTTCGTCGTGCCGGCCTCCGCGGTGAGCGTGGTGCCCGACGACGTGCCCGCCGGCCGGGCGGTGCTCGCGGGCACCGTGGAGACCGCGGTGAACGCGCTGTGGGACGCGGGCCCGCGGGTCGGTGACCGGATCGCCGTCGTCGGGGCAGGCATGGTCGGGTGCTCGGTCGCGGCTCTGCTCGCCCCGATCCCGGGCGTGGAGGTGCAGCTGGTCGACGTCGACCCCACGCGGGCCGAGGTCGCGGCGGCGCTCGGCGTCGGGTTCGCGGCTCCGGAGGACGCGCGCGGCGGGTGCGACCTCGTGGTCCACACGAGCGCCACCCAGGCCGGCCTCGCCCGCTCGTTGGAGCTGCTCGGCGTCGAGGGCGAGGTGATCGAGATGTCCTGGTACGGCGACCGGCCGGTCTCGGTGCCGCTCGGCGAGGGGTTCCACGCGGGGCGGCTCGCGGTGCGGTCCAGCCAGGTCGGGATGGTCTCGGGGGCCCGCCGGGCCCGTCGCACCTACGCGGACCGGATGGCGCTCGCGCTGCGGCTGCTCGCCGACGACCGGTTCGAGGCGCTGATCACCCGCACCGTGCCGTTCGAGTCGCTGCCCGACACGATGGCGGACCTGGCCGCCGGGGCACCCGGGCTCGCGGTGCGCGTGCAGTACGGAGGCAGCTGATGTTCTCGGTCACGGTCCGCGACCACGTCATGGTCGCCCACAGCTTCCGCGGCGAGGTCTTCGGACCTGCGCAGGCGCTGCACGGCGCGACCTTCGTCGTCGACGCCACCTTCCGGCGCCGGGAGCTCGACGCGGACAACATCGTCGTCGACATCGGGCTCGCCACCACCGCCCTCGGCACGGCGCTGGCGGACCTGCGCTACCGCAACCTCGACGAGGTCGACGAGTTCGCCGGCGAGAACACCACGACGGAGTTCCTGGCGCGGGTGATCGCCGACCGGCTCGTCGCCGCGATCCACGCGGGCGAGCTCGGTGAGGGCGCCCGGGCGATCGGGACGGTCGCGGTGGAGCTGCACGAGTCCCACGTCGCGCGGGCGGGGTACGAGCGCTCGGTGTGAGCGTGCACATGGTCGTCCCCGACGACCTCGACGCGGTGCCCAGCGGCGGCAACGTCTACGACCGCCGGGTCCTCGCGCTCTCCGGGTGGCGCGAGCACCGCGTGCCGGTCGGGGACGCCGCCGCGCTCGACGCGGCGCTCGATGCCGTTCCCGACGACGCGTCGGTGCTGGTGGACGGCCTCGTCGGCGGCTCGCTCCCGGCCGTCGCCGCGGCGCACGGCGAGCGGGTGCGGCTCGTCCCGCTCGTGCACCTGCCCCTCGCCGACGAGCGCGGGCTCTCCCCCGCCCGCGTGCGGCGGCTGCGCGACCTCGAGACCGCGACCCTGCGCCACGCGAGCGCGGTGGCGGCGACGAGCCGGTGGACGGCACGGCGGCTGGCCGCGTTCGGGGTCGAGGCCGACCGGGTCGTCGTCGCTCCTCCCGGCACCGACCCGGCGTGCACCGCCCCCGGTTCGATGGTGGCCGGTGGGCGCCCGCGCCTGCTCTGCCTCGGGGCGCTGACGCCGACCAAGGGCCAGGACCTCCTCGTCGCCGCGCTCGCCCGGCTGCGCGACCGGGACTGGACCTGCGCGCTCGTCGGGCCGCTGTCGCGCGACCCCGGGTTCGTGGTGCGGCTGCGGGCGGCGGTCGTCGCGCACGGGCTCACGGACCGGGTGTCCGTGCTCGGCCCGCGGACGGGCGCGGCCCTCGACGCGCTGTGGGCGACGACCGACCTGCTCGTCGTGCCGTCGCGGACGGAGACGTTCGGCATGGTCGTCACCGAGGCGCTCGCGCGCGGTGTGCCGGTGCTGGCCGCCGACGTGGGCGGGATCCGCGAGGCGGGGCCGACCGCCTTAGTGCCCGCTGAGAACGTTGGTGCGCTCGCCGGAGCCCTGCAGGACTGGCTGGTGGATCCGGTGCGGCGGAGCGGGTGGAGACTCTCAGCCCACGGACGGCGAGGCACGCTGCTGCCGTGGACCTCGACCGTGGACCGACTGCGCCTCGCGCTCGACTGAGCGAACCCGGCTCCCCCGTCTGCACCCCGGACTGGCTGGCGCTGCGCGAGCCCGCGGACCACGCGGCCCGCTCCGAGACGCTCGCCGCGGCCCTCGACGACCGGCTCGCCGGGCACGACCTGCTCGTGGTGCGCGACCTGGGGTGCGGGCTCGGGTCGATGGGCCGGTGGCTCGCGCCGCGGCTGCGGGCGCGGCAGCAGTGGTTCGTCCACGACCGCGACGCCGACCTCGCACGGCGGGCCGCCCTCTCCCTCGCCTCCCTGCCGGTCCCGGCCACCGCCGTCGTCGGGAACGTGGCGGACGTCGACCTGACCGGCACGGACGTGGTGGTCTGCTCGGCCCTGCTCGACCTGCTCACGGCGGCCGAGATCGGGGCGCTCGCGGAGGCCTGCGCGACGGCCGGCGCGGCGGTGCTGTGCACGCTGTCGGTGTCGGGGCGGGTGCGCTTCGACCCGGCCGACCCCGACGACGCCCGGATCGCCGCCGCGTTCGACGCCCACCAGCGGCGGGACGGCCTCGCGGGCCCCGACGCGCCCGACCTGGTCGCCGACGCGCTCGCCCGCGCGGGATTCGTCGTCCGGCGGGAGCCGTCGCCCTGGCGCCTCGCCGGCGGGAGCGCGGCGGGCCGGCCGCTCGCGGAGGAGTGGCTGCGCGGCTGGCTTGACGCGGCGGCCGAGCAGGACCCCGACCTGGACGTCGACGCGTACCTCGCCCGGCGCCTCGCGGCCCCGTTCACGGTCGAGGTCGGTCACGTCGACGTGCTGGGGCTGCCGCGGTGAAGGTGGTGAAGCTGCTGGTCGGGGCGCTGCTGGTGGGCGCCGTCGTCGTGCACCTCGGGACGGGGCCGGTGCTCGACGGGCTCCGGGCGGTGTCGGTGGAGGCGGTCGTCGCGGCTCTCGGGCTGGGATTGGTGACGACGGCCGCGTCGGCCGCGCGGTGGTGTCTCGTCGCGCGCGGGGTGGGTCTGCGGCTCGGGTTCGGCCGGGCCCTCGCCGACTGCTACCGGGCGCAGTTCCTCAACTCGGTGCTCCCCGCGGGGGTGCTGGGCGACGTGCACCGGGCGGTCGACCACGGTCGCCGCAACGCGGACGTCGCACGGGGGGTGCGGGCGGTGGTGATCGAGCGGGTCGCGGGGCAGGTGGTGGTGATCGCGGCGTGCGCGGCTCTGCTGCTGGTGCTGCCCGGGCCGGTCCGGGACGTGGTCGACCCCGCCGCCGTGCTCGGGGTGCTCGCCGTCGTGGCGGCCGTGGCGCTCGGTGTGGTGCCCGCGCTCCGTCGCCGGTCCTCGGTGGTGGTCCCGGCGCAGCGGACCGGCTCGGCGGACGGATCGCGGGCCCACGGTGCTCTGGCGGCCCTCGGTCGGGACCTCCGGGCGGGCCTGTTCGCGCGGCGGACCGGGCCGGGCGTCGTCGTGCTGTCCCTGGTCGCGACGGCGGGGCACCTGGCGCTGCTCGCGGTCGCGGCCGGGCCCGTCGCACCGCTCGGGGTGCTGCTCCCGCTGCTGGCGTTGGCGCTGCTGTCGATGGGCCTGCCGGTCAACGTCGGCGGGTGGGGGCCGCGGGAGGCCGTGACGGCCGCCGCCTTCGGGGCGGCCGGCCTCGGCGCGGCGACCGGTCTGACGGCGGCCGTGACCTACGGCGTGCTGGCCCTCGTCTCGTGTGCGCCGGGTCTCGGGGTGCTCCTGCTCGGGCGAACGGCGTTGGCCCGTCCGGTGCAGCGGGAGGCGACCGGCACGCGGAACTCCACTCGCCTCACGTTTCGGACACGCCCCGCGTCAGTAGCGTGAGCGCGATGCTCATCCTCGTGCGCCACGGCCAGACGCAGGCGAACCGGCACGGGCTCCTGCTCGGGCGCGCCGACCCGCCGTTGTGCGAGGCGGGGATCGAGCAGGCCGCGGTCCTCGCCCGGGGGCTCCCGCGGCCCGCGCGGCTCGTCTGCAGTCCGTTGACGCGGGCCCGGCAGACGGCGGCGATGGTCGGGGTGCCGGTGGAGATCGACGACCGGTGGATCGAGATGGACTACGGCGCCCTCGACGGCGAGCCCGCCTCCGCCCTCGACCCGGCCGGGTGGCAGGCCTGGCGCGACGACCCCCACCACGTTCCCGCCGGCGGCGAGTCGCTCGCCGCCGTGGGCGCGCGGGTGCGCGCCGCGTGCGCCGACCTCGCGGCCGACGCGGCGACGGCGGACGTGATGGTGGTCAGCCACGTGTCCCCGATCAAGGCGGCCATCGCGTGGGCGCTCGGGGTCGGGGACGAGGTGGCGTGGCGGATGTGGGTCGAGGACGCGGCGGTGTGCCGGATCGACACCTCCGGCTCCACCCCGCGGCTGCTCGCCTTCAACGACCACGCCGTCCACGCGGGAGCGCTTCAGCCCCTGCGGTAGGTGCAGACGAGGGTGCCGGTCGCGGCGGTGACGGCCTGGACGAGCTCGAGACCCCGACTGTTCCCGCCGCGCGGGAAGATCGACTTGCCGCCGCCGAGCAGGACCGGCTCGATCATGAGGCGGTACTCGTCGACCAGGTCGGCGTCGACCAGCTCACGGACGACCGACGGGCTGCCCATGACGAGGAGGCGACCCTCGCCGGTGGGGACCGACCGGGGGTCGTCGATCACGGTGGAGTTCGCCCAGGCGCTCGCATCGGTCAGGGTGCGGCTCACGACGTACTTCGGGATCGCGTTCATCCGGTCGGCGAAGGGGTCGCCCGCCTGGGCCGACCACGCCGGACCCGACACCTCCCAGGTCCGGCGACCGAAGAGCATCGCGTCGGCCGAGGCCAGGGCGTCGTTCCAGGCCGCGCCCATGACCTCCGGGTCGAAGTACCGCATCGACCAGCCGCCGTGGGCGAACCCGCCGTCGCGGTCCTCGTCGGGGCCGCCGGGCGCCTGGACGACGCCGTCGAGGCTGGTGAAGGCGGTGACGACGATGTGCATGATGTGCTCCTCGGAGATCGTGGTCCACCAGTGCGTCGAACGGGGGCGACGGTCTTCGACAGTCGATCGGAGGAATTCGTGATCCTCTCGACCGAGCGCGACCCGCGGCTCGTGACGATGCGGCGCGGCGGCACGCTCACCGACGAGGACCACCGTCTCCTGGCGCTGTGGGCCGCGGTCTGCGCCGAGCACGTCCTGGGCCTCTTCGAGGACGTCCGTCCCGACGACCGCCGCCCGCGCGAGGCGATCGAGGCGATCCGCGCCTGGGTCCGGGGCGAGCTCCGGATGATGGAGTCCCGGGCCTCGGGTGGCCACGCGATGGGCGCCGCCCGGAACCTGCGCGGCGCTCCCCGCTTCGCGGCCTATGCGGCGGGCCAGGCGGGAGCGGTCGCGCACGTCGCCGAGCACGACCTGGGCGCGGCCGCGTACGCGATCAAGGCGGTCCGGGCCGCCGAGGGCGACGACGCCGGCCGCGCGGAGTGCGCGTGGCAGCGGTCGCAGCTCCCGGCGCCGGTGCGCGAGCTCGTGCTGTCCGACCAGCGACGACGCAACGACCTGTGCTGGGGCGTCTTCACCTGACGGCGCCTAGAAGGGTCACGGTCGCCTTCGCAGCAACACCAGCGGCACCACGTCCACGAGAGGCACACGAGGCAGGAATCCGAGGCCCGGACCCTGCCCCACGTCACCCTCGCGGCCCCGAGCCCCGCCCGTACGACAATCACGCCCGAGCGACTCCCGCGCACGACCCGTCGTCGGGAAGAATCATCCCCGATGACCGATACCACCGTCCGTGGGCCCGGCCGGCTCCACGGCGTCCTCGAGCGCATCGCCGAGGCCCGACGCGGCGACTCGTCGGAGACCCTGGCCGCGGTGTTCCTGCTGGTCGCGACCCTGCTCGCGCTGATCTGGGCGAACTCGCCGTGGGCCTGGACCTACGACGTGTTCTGGCACGGCCGCATCGCCATCTCGATCGGCGGGGTCGGCATCGACCTGGACCTGCAGCACTGGGTCAACGACGGCCTGATGGCGCTGTTCTTCTTCGTCATCGGCCTCGAGGTCAAGCGCGAGCTCGCGATCGGCGAGCTGCGCGACCGGTCGCAGGCGATGATCCCGCTGGCGGCGTCGATCGCCGGGCTCGCCCTGCCCGCGGTGCTGTTCCTGCTGCTCAACCCCTCCGGCCCGGCCGCGGGGGCCTGGGGCGTCGTCATCTCCACCGACACGGCGTTCCTGCTGGGCGCGCTCGCGGTGGTCGGCCCGGGCCGGGCGGAGCGGCTGCGCATCTTCCTGCTGACGCTCGCGGTCGCCGACGACGTCGGGGCGCTGGCGATCATCGCGCTCGTCTACACCGACGAGCTGCACTGGATCCCGCTCGCGGTCGCGATCGTGGGGCTCGCCGCGGTCTGGCAACTGCGCCGGCTGCAGGTCTGGCGCGGCGGCGCCTACCTGGTGGTCTCCCTGGTGACGTGGGTGGCGCTGCACGAGTCGGGCGTGCACGCCACGCTCGCCGGGGTGCTCATCGCACTGCTCCTGCCGGTCTACCCGCCGAAGCGCCGCGAGGTGGAGCGGGCGGCCGAGCTGACGCGGCGCTTCCGGCAGTCGCCGAACCCCGAGTACGCGCGCACGGCACGGCTGGGGCTCGACCGCGCGGTGAGCGTCAACGAGCGCCTCATGCGGCTCTACCAGCCCTACACCGCGTTCATCATCGTGCCGCTGTTCGCCCTCGCGAACGCCGGCGTCGCGCTCGACGGCCCGACCCTGCTCGCTGCGGCCACCTCGCCGCTGACCTGGGGCATCGTCCTCGGCCTCGTCGTCGGGAAGTTCCTCGGGATCAGCGGCGCGACGGCGCTCCTGCGACGGAAGCTCCCGCCCGGCCTGACGATGCCGCAGGTCGCGGGCGGCGCGGCGCTCTCGGGCATCGGCTTCACGATCTCGCTGTTCATCGTCGACCTCGCGCTCGACGACCAGCCCGAGCTCGCCGACCAGGCGCGGATCGGCGTGCTGGCCGCATCGGCGCTCGCGCTGGTCCTCGGCGCCGTCGTGTTCAAGGCGGCTCCGCAGCCGGAGGGCCCGTCGCTCGACCTGCTCCGCCCGGTCGACCCGCGCCGCGACCACGTCCGCGGCCCGGTCGACGCGCCGCTGACGATCGTCGAGTACGCCGACTTCGAGTGCCCCTTCTGCGGCAAGGCGACGGGCAGCATGCGACAGGTCCGCGAGCACTTCGGCGACCGGCTGCGCTACGTCTTCCGGCACTTCCCGCTCGACGAGTACCACCCCGACGCCCGGCAGGCCGCCGAGTTCGCCGAGGCCGCGGCCGAGCAGGGCCGCTTCTGGGAGGCGCACGACCACTTCTTCGCCCACGCCGACGCCCTCGACCGCGACAGCCTCTACGAGCACGCCGCCACGCTGGGGCTCGACCAGGAACGCCTCGAGGACGACCTCCGCGACGGCGACACGAGCAATCGGGTCGCCGACGACGAGATCGACGCGCGGGTCAGCGAGCTGCCCGGCACCCCGACGTTCTTCCTCGGGGTCACCGGACGGACGCCGCGGCGCCTGGAGGGTCCGCACGACGCCGCGACCCTCATCGCCGAACTGGAGGCGATGGAGGCCGCGGCGCGGCAGCGCGACTAGACCTGGGGCTCCCAGAACCGCAGCCACAGCGTCTGCGGGGCCCGGTTGAGCTCGGTGAGCACGTGCTCGGCCAGCGGCTTGTCGGTGTCGGTGACGACGTAGCCCTGCTCGCCCCGGGTGGACAGGGCCTGTCCGATGACGTTGGCCCCGCTGTCGGCGAGGAGCCGGTTGAGGCCGGCGAGAACGCCGGGCTCGCTGGAGTGCAGGTAGCCCATCCGGTAGGCGCCGGGCGGGTTCGGAGGCATGACCTCGGGCAGGTTCACCGACAGCGCGGTCGACCCGCCCCCGACGAAGCCCAGCAGCTTCGTCGACACGAAGTGCCCGATCTCCTCCTGCGCCTCGGCGGTGGAGCCGCCGACGTGCGGGGTGAGGATGACGTTGTCGAGGCCGCGCAGCGGGGACTCGAAGGCGTCGCCCTGGGCCTTCGGCTCGACCGGGAACACGTCGATCGCCGCGCCCGCGATGTGGCCGGACTCGATGTTGGCCCGCAGCGCGTCGTAGTCGACGACCATGCCGCGCGAGGCGTTGATGAAGATCGCGCGCGGCTTCATGGCGGCGAACTGCTCGGCGCCGAACAGGCCGGCGTTCCCGGGGCGGCCGTCGACGTGGAGGCTGACGACGTCGGCCTCGGCCAGCAGCTCCTCGAGCGAGCCCTTGCGCGCGGCGTTGCCGTGCGCGAGCCGGTCGGCGGTGTCGAAGAAGATGACGCGCAGCCCGACGGCCTCGGCGACGTTCGACAGCTGGGTGCCGATGTTGCCGTAGCCGACGATGCCGAGCGTGCGCCCGCGGATCTCGTGGCTGCCCTTCGCCGACTTGTCCCAGATGCCCTCGTGCATCCGCTGCGTCTTCTCGGTGAGCCGACGCGCGAGCGCGATGATCTCGCCGAGGACGAGCTCGACGACGCTGCGCGTGTTGGAGAACGGCGCGTTGAACACCGCGATCCCGCGCTGCGCGGCGGCGGCGAGGTCCACCTGGTTGGTGCCGATGCAGAAGCAGCCGACGGCGAGGAGGTCCTTGCCGGCGTCGAGCACCTCGGCGGTGATGGTGGTGTTCGAGCGGATCCCGAGCAGGGACACCCCCTCGAGCGCCTCGACGAGCTCCGGGCCGGACAGCGACCCGGGCCGGGCGTCGACCTCGAGGCCGGCGCGACGGAACGCCTCGGCGGCGGTGGGGTGGATGTTCTCGAGCAGGAGCACCTTCACCCGGAGCACCCTAGGCGCGTCCCCCGTCCCTGTCGGCCCCCTTCAGGGCAGCGCACGCCGCTGACCGGCGTAAAGACGCCGCGGGACGCGACGCAGGTCACGTTCCCCGGTCCCCGTCCCGACGACCGGTCGGGGCGGCAGATGCTCGACGATCATGACAAGCGGGTCCACCGCGGGCCAGGATGCCGCTCGTGAGCGAACCCGCTGGTGCTCCCGTCGTCGCCGTGGTCGGCGCCGTGCCCGGCACGGTCGCCGACGCCGCCGTCGCCGCCGTCCGGCTGGGGGCCGAGGTCCGGGTCGTCGGGACGGCGACCGACTCCCGCGCCCGCGACGACCTCGCCGCCGAGGGCGCGGACATGGGCGCGGTGACCACCGACGACCACCTCGACGCCGACCCGGTCCGGCACACCCTGGAGGCGATCGGGGGGCTGGGCGCGGTCCTGGTGGGGACCGACCAGTCGGCGGCGGTCGTGGCGGCCGCCGTGGGCACGGCCGCGCAGCGCCGCGTCCCCTGCGTGCTCGACCCCGACCCGGTCATCCCGACGGTGCTCGGCCTGCTCGACCTCGGGGCGGTCCTCACCCCCGACGAGGGCGAGCTCGCCGACCTGGTCCGGCGGGGCGCGAGCCCGGAGGCGGCGCAGCGCCCGCCCGCGGAGGCGGCCGCGACCCTGCACTCGTGGAGCACCGCACCCGTCGTCGTGACCCTCGGGGCGGACGGGGTGCTGCTCGCCGCGGACGGCCGGGTCCGGCGACTGTCGGCGCACCCCGTCGAGGTGGTCGACCCCACCGGGGCGAAGAGCGCCCTGCTCGGGGCGCTCGCGACCCTGCTCGCCGCCGGTGAGGACCTCGAGGACGCCCTCGGGGTCGCCGTGGTGGCGGCCGGGCTGGCGGCGGGAGCGGCCGGGGGCCGGACGAGCCTCCCGACCGGGGACGCGCTGCAGGCGGCGCTGGAGGAGTAGGAGCGGTCAGCGGCCGACCGGGACCGGCGCGGTGAGCACCGCCCCGTCCCGCAACACCTCGCGTGGCGACGTCGACCGGCCGCCGAGGGTCAGCCCGAGCATGCGGACCCAGCCGTCCCCGGTGGCGACGTCGACGTGCTCGTCGTCGACCCGCACCCGACCCGGCTCCGCGCACGCGGCACCGGGCGCAGCCGTGAGCCGCGGAATCCCGATCTCGCCCACCTCCGGTGCCGCCGCGCGGGCCGGGCCCCAGGGCGACGGGAAGGGCCGGTAGTCGAAGGCACGGACGAAGGCGAGGACGTCCGCCGTCGGCAGGCTCCAGGGAATCCACCCGTCCTGCGGGACCTCGCGGCCGTAGTAGTGCCGGTCGGCGAGGTCCTGCGGGGCGCGCGGGACGGCGGCGGGGTCGTCGTCGAGCCGGTCGAGCAGGGCGCCGACGAGCTCGACGCCCTCCTGCGCGCAGCGGGTCGCGACGGACAGGCCGGTGTCGCACGGGGTGAGGTCGAAGTCGGCCCGGGCGACGACGTCGCCGGTGTCGATGCCCGGCTCCATCCAGTGCAGCGTGACGCCGTGCCGGGGCGCGCGGTGCAGCACCGCCCAGCTCGGGACGTTCAGGCCGGCGTAGGCCGGCAGCGGCCCCGGGTGGAGGTTGAACGCGCCGATCCGCGGGGCCGCCAGCACCTCGCGGCGGACGATCGCCAGGGAGTGCACGTTGAGCAGGACGTCGACGCCCAGCGCGCGCAGCTCGTCGGCCAGCGCCGCGTCCCGCACCCGCCGGCCCGGGAGCACCGGGGCGCCCGCGCCGGTCGCGACCGCCGCCACGGAGCCGCGCGTCGTCGGCGACGAGTCGGTCAGGGCGCAGACCAGCTCGTGGTCACTCGCGACCACCCGCCCGACCGCCCGGGCCCCGGCGGCCTCCTCCCCCACGAATGCGATACGCGCCACGCCCGTCAGGATAAAGCAGACGAATCGGACGGATCAGACCTGCTTGCCGGTGGTGTCCGCGCGCGCCTTCGAGGGCTGCACCCGCTTCGGCTCGCCGGGCATCTTGGGGTACTCGGGCGGGTAGGGCAGGTCGCCGAGGCCGTGGTCGCGCTGGTCGCGCTCCACCCACTCCAGCACCGTCTCCAGCCCGGCGGGCTCGTCGTGCAGACCGGCGTGGACGTCGCCGCGCTCCGCGTACAGGCCGGGCGCGGTGAGCACGGTGAAGTCGTCGGGCTCGGCGTCGGGCAGGTCCGCCCAGGTCAACGGGAACGAGACCGTCGCCCGCGGCGTGCCGCGCACCGACCACGCGGACGCGATCGTGCGGTCGCGGGCGGCCTGGTTGAAGTCGAGGAAGACGCGCTCGCCCCGCTCCTCCTTCCACCAGTCGACGGTGGCCGCGTCCGGGAGTCGCCGGCAGACCTCGCGGCCGATCGCGATGACGCAGCGGCGGACCGCGACGAAGTCCCACTCGGCCCGGATCGGGACCGTCACGTGGATGCCGCGGCCGCCGGAGGTCTTCGGCCAGCCCACGAGTCCGGCGTCGGTGAGGACCTCCCGCAACGTGGCCGCGACGACCGCGGCGTCGGCGAAGTCGGTGCCCGGCTGCGGGTCGAGGTCGATCCGCAGCTCGTCCGGGGCGTCGACCTGCGGGCGGCGGACCGGCCAGGGGTGGAAGTCGAACGTGCCGAGGTTCGCGGCCCAGGCCAGGACGGCGGGCTCGGTCGGGCAGAGCACGTCGGCGGCGCGGCCGGAGGGGAAGCGGACCTGCACGGTCTCCACGTAGTCGGGCGCGCCCTTGGCCAGCCGCTTCTGGTAGAAGAACTCGCCGGTCACGCCGTCGACGAACCGCTTGAGGTGGGTCGGCCGGTCCCGGAGGACCCCGAGCAGGGGCCCGGCGACCGCGACGTAGTACTCGACGACCTGCCGCTTGGTGATCCCCGGCTCCGGGAAGTAGACCTTGTCGGGGTTCGAGACGCGCACCTCGCGCCCACCGACCTCGAGCTCCACCGCCGCCGACCGCGCCACGGCCGCGCAGGTTACCGTGACCGGCATGACGGCTGGGCGAGCGGAGCGACGGGCATGACCTGGGCTGCTCGTCCGGATCCGGCCCGCCGATTCCACGACGACCTCGTCGGCCTCGACCCCGAGGACCCGGAGGCGCGCGCCTTCGCCGAGCACCTCGACCGCATGGAGCGGGTGCGCCCCATGTTCACCGTCGAGGGCGAGCTCAACGGCGTGCGCGACTTCGCGGAGTCGGCCAACCGCAGCGGCGGCCTGCAGCGCTGGGCCGCGTGGCTGCTCGTGGTGCTGGTCCTGCTCGGCGCGGGCTACGTCATCTACGGCGTCCTGGAGTTCGTGCTGAGCACCTACCTCGGTGGATGAGCCGTATTAGCCTGGACGCATGAGCAGTGCGATCGGCAAGCCGAAGGTCGAGAAGTCCGACGCCGAGTGGCGGGAGCAGCTCTCGCCCGAGGAGTACCACGTCCTGCGCCAGGCCGGTACCGAGCGCCCCTTCACCGGGGAGTACGACGAGACGTTCACCGAGGGCGTCTACCACTGCCGGGCCTGTGACGCGGAGCTGTTCCGCTCCGAGACCAAGTTCGCCAGCCACTGCGGGTGGCCGTCGTTCTACGCGCCGTCGGGCGACGACAACGTCATCCTGCGCGAGGACTCGTCGATGGGGATGCGGCGCGTCGAGGTGCTGTGCGGGACCTGCCACTCGCACCTCGGCCACGTCTTCCACGGCGAGGGCTACGGCACCCCCACCGACGACCGCTACTGCATGAACTCGGTGTCGCTGCGCCTCGAGCCGAAGGCCTGAGTCACTCCGTCCCGCTGACGCCGGGGATCCGGTCGGAGCGGAACGCCTCGACGAAGCGCCGGTGGTCGTCCCGGACCACCTGCGCGTAGGCGTGCGCGAACCCGACGAGGTCGGCGACGAACTCGTCCTCGCGGCCCGCCACCACCTCCAGCACGGCGTCCTCGACCTGGAACCCGACGAGGTCGGCGTCCTCGGCGTCTCGGTCGGCCACGGCGTGCGCCCGCGCCGTGGCGTGGCCGAGGTACCCGAGGACCTGCTCCACGTCGTCGGGCTCGGTGACGTCGTCCCACTCCAGGTCCGCCTCGTAGGGCGAGAGCTCGGAGACGACGTAGCCGACGCCGCGCAGTTCGGTCCAGCCCAGCAGCCGGTCGGCGTGGGCCTGCAGCGCCCGCTGGGACACCGCGGTCCGCTGCCCGTGGTGCACGAACGCCGAGGCGATGCGCTCGTCGGTGACCACGCGGCTCGGCGCCGCCACCACGGCCTGCTTCATGCTGATGACGACGTCGTTGTCGAGGGCCTCGTTGAACCCCTCGATGAGCACGTTGTAGGCGGGCAGCCCGGCGCTGCCGATCCCGAAGCCGCTGCGCCCGACGACGTCGACGACCTCGTAGGCCACGTCGGAGAGCCGCTTGTCGGCCGGGATGGTGTCCAGGTAGCGCCCGAACGCCTCGACCACCTCGGCGCGCTCGCCGTCGTCGAGGCGCCGGACGCCGGGGCCGGAGCGGAAGACGCGGTCGTCGCCCTCGATCTCGGTGACCCGCGCGAGCAGCGCCTCGCGGCTCGACTCCCGCGAGCGCTGCAGGGCGTCCCGGACGGCGCCGTCGACGCCGGAGCGCCGCAGCGCGTGGGAGAGCTCGCCGGCGTTGCCGTGGAACGACCGCAGCGCGGCCAGGTAGGCCCGCACGTACGTCGTGACCAGCGCCGACACCGTCTCGTCGGAGAACGCCTTCGACCAGCCCAGCAGCGCCGCGCTCGCCACGAGCCGGCGCAGGTCCCAGGTGAAGGCGCCGAGGTAGGCCTCGTCGAAGTCGTTGAGCGCGAACACGAGCGCCCCGTCGCCGTCCATGTAGGTGCCGAAGTTCTCGGCGTGCAGGTCGCCCTGGATCCACACCCGCGAGGTCCGCTCGTCGGCCCACGGGTCGTCGAGCCGGACGACGTCGGCGTAGAACAGGCAGGCGCTGCCCCGGTAGAACGCGAACGGGTCGGCCGCCATCTTGCGGAACTTCGACCGGAAGGCGGCGGGGCTCGCCGCCATGAGGTCGGCGAACGCGTCGGTGAGGGTGTCGACGATGAAGCCGGTGCGGGCCTCGTCGTCATCGGTCCCGAGGGCGGACAGGTCGGCGTGCTCGGTCTCGGCAGGCGCGGTCTCGGCAGGCGCGGTCTCGGCGTGCTGGGTCACCGCGCCATCCTGTCGCGCCCGATCGGTCCCGGGTACTCCCTATTGTCCGCCGGAGATCCGCAGGGTCTGGCCCGTCATCCAGCCGCTCTCCGGCGAGGCGAGGAAGCGGACCAGGGGCGTGATGTCCTCCGGCTCGCCGTAGCGGCCCATCGGCCACGAGATCGGCGCGAGGTCGTTGTCGTAGTGCTTGCCGTTCTCGGCCGACATGTCGCTCGTGGTGCCACCGGGGGCGATCGCGTTGATCGTGATGCCCCGCGGCACGAGGTCGAGCGCGAGGACCTTGACCATCGCCTCGACGGCGGCCTTCGACCCGGCGTAGAGCGCGTGCCCCGGGACCGGGGTGGAGGCGGCGATCGAGGAGGTGCACACGATGCGCCCGCCCGGTCCCATGTGCGCGGCGGCGGCCTGGACCGCGAGCAGCTGACCGCGGGTGTTGACCGCGAAGA
The DNA here is from genome assembly GCF_050955885.1 of Actinomycetospora sp. CA-084318. NCBI lineage: Bacteria > Bacillati > Actinomycetota > Actinomycetes > Pseudonocardiales > Pseudonocardiaceae > Actinomycetospora > Actinomycetospora sp. CA-084318. The sequence goes on along the minus strand of NZ_CP192098.1, from coordinate 2,912,106 downwards.
CGTGGTCGAACTCCTCGGGCGTGATCGTGCCGAGCGCGCCGAAGTGCTCGATGCCGGCGTTGGACACCAGCACGTCGATCCCGCCGAGCAGCTCGGCCGCGCGGTCCATGAGCGCGGTGATTGCGGCCGGGTCGGCCATGTCGGCCCCCACGGCGTGGGCCTCCCCACCCGCGTCGGTGATCTCGGCGACGACCGCGTCGGCGGCCTCGGCGTTGCGGCCGTAGCCGACGACCACGCGGGCGCCCTCCGCGGCGAGCGCGAGCGCCTCGGCGCGGCCGATGCCGCGGCTCGCCCCGGTGACGACGGCCCGGGTGCCGGCGACGAGCCCGCTCACGAGAGGGCGAGCAGCGCGCCCGGCTCCACCCGGGGGCCGGTGAAGAACGGGATCTCCTCCCGCACGTGCCGGCGGGCCTCGGTGGCCCGCAGGTCGCGCATCAGGTCGACGATCCGGTCGAGCTGGTCGGCCTCGAAGGCCAGGATCCACTCGTAGTCGCCGAGCGCGAAGGCGGGCACGGTGTTGGCGCGGACGTCGGCGTAGCCGCGGGCGGCCTTGCCGTGGTCGGCCAGCATCTGGCGGCGCTCGGCGTCGGGCAGCAGGTACCAGTCGAGCGAGCGGACGAACGGGTAGAGGCAGAGGTAGCCCTTCGGCTCCTCACCCGCGATGAACGCCGGGACGTGGCTCTTGTTGAACTCCGCCGGGCGGTGCAGGGCGGTGTTCGACCACACCGGCTCCGAGGCCCGCCCGAGCGTGGTGCGGCGCAGCGCGGTGTAGGTGGCCTGCAGCGCCTCGACGTCCTGCGCGTGCGTCCAGACCATCCAGTCGGCATCGGCGCGCATGCCCGCGAGGTCGTACACCCCGCGCACGACGACGCCCTTGGACTCCTGCTCGTCGATCGCCGCGGCGAACTCCTCGGCGGCGGTGCGCCGGTCGTCGGGGAGCTTCGCCTGGTCGGTGCGGAACACCGACCACATGGCGTAGCGGATCGTCGAGTTCAGCTCGTCGTAGTTCAGCCTGGCCACGGTCCCCATCGTGCCACGCAGCCGTGAGGGGAGGAGCCGAGCGCTCTCACGGCGCCAGGGTTCCCCTCGCGCCGGAAGACAGGTGCTCGACGATCCGCGCGGCGGCCGCGTCCCCGGTCGCGAGACAGGCCGGCACCCCGACCCCGTGCAGCGTCGCGCCGGCCACCGCGAGCCCCGCCGGCAGCGCCTCGAGGCGGGCCACCCGCCCGGCGTGGTCGACGGCGTACTGCGGCAGGCCGCCGCCCCAGCGCGCGACCACCGTCTCGAGCGGCTCGGCGGTCAGGCCGAGCAGCTCGGCGAGGTCGGAGCGGGCGGCGGCGACCAGTTCGGCGTCGTCGCGCTGCAGCGCCTCGGGCTCCCCGTACCGCCCGATCGACGCCCGGACCACGACCGCCTCGGAGCCCACGAGGTGCGGCCACTTCACCGACGACACCGTGACCGCCTTGATCGTCCACGGCGTCCCGTCCGGGCGCCGCTCCCCCGAGCCGATCAGCACCCCCGAGCGCGTGCCGAGGTCGGTGTCCGCGGGGAGGGCGAGCGCGACGACGGCGGACGACGCCAGCTCGATCCCCCCGGCCGCGGCCGACGCGTCCGGCGCGACGTCGGCGAGCAGTCGGCGCAGCGCGGGCGCGGGCACGGCGAGCACCACCCCGTCGGCGTCGAGGGTCTCGATCCCCGCCGGGCCCGCCACGACGACCCGCCACCCGGCCCCGCGGCGTTCCAGGGCCGTCGCGGTGCGGGCGAGCCGCACGTCCGCGCGGGCGGCGACGGCGAGGGCGGGCGGGAGGTCGGCGAGGGAGGTGCGCAGCGTCCCGAAGACCGGCGCGGGCGGCGTGGTGCCGGCGGGCAGCGCGCTGCGGGCGGCCGCTACCAGCGACGACGGGTCGCGGTCGAGCGCCGCGGCCAGCGCGGGCACGGTGGCGCGCACGCCGAGCGCGTCCGCGCGCCCGGAGTACACCCCGCCGAGCAGCGGGTCGACGAGCCGGTCGGCCACCTCGTCGCCGAGCCGGGCCCGGACGAGCCCGCCGACGCTGTCGTCCCCGGACCAGGCGACCGGCCCGAGCTCCGCGTCGGCCGCCAGCGCGGCGCGCCCCGCGGCGGACAGCAGGGCGCCGACGGCGGGCGGGTCGGCCGGCACGCCCATCACGGTCCGCGGGGGCATGGCGTGGGTGGCGCCACCCGCCCGCAGCCCCGAGGAGGCGCCGGAGGGGTGCACGAGGTCGTCGGCGAGCCCGAGCTCGACGAGCCGGTCGGACGCCTCCGGACGCCGGGCGAGGAACGCCTCGGCCCCGACGTCCACCCGCAGCCCGCCGAGGTCGACGGCGGCGAGCTTGCCACCCAGCACCCGCGCGGACTCGAGAACCGTGATCGTCGCGGCGTCGCCCAGCGTGGTGCGCAGCCGGTGCGCGGCCGCGAGACCGCTCACCCCGCCGCCCACCACGACGACGTGCGGCGCGGCCGCCGCGGGGCTCACGCGCGCACGGGCAGGGAGTGCACCGTCTCGACGACGCGCAGCAGCGCGTCCGGGTCGGTCTCGGGCAGCACCCCGTGGCCCAGGTTGAACACGTGCGCGGGCGCCGCGTGGCCCTCCGCGACGATCCGGCGGACCTCGGCGTCGACGACCTCCGGGCCCGCGAACAGGACCGCCGGGTCGAGGTTGCCCTGCAGGACCTTCCCCGGCGCGCGGCGGGCGGCGGCGTCCAGCGGCACCCGCCAGTCGACGCCGACGACGTCGGCGCCCGCCTCGCCCATGGCGCCGAGCAGTTCCCCGGTGCCCACCCCGAAGTGGGTGCGCGGGACGCCCGCGTCGGCGAGGCCCTCCAGGACCTTCGTCGAGTGCGGCAGGACGAGCCGGCGGTAGTCGCGCTCGGAGAGGGCGCCGGCCCAGGAGTCGAAGAGCTGCACCGCGTCCACCCCCGCCTCGACCTGCACCCGCAGGAAGGTCAGCGTGAGGTCGGCGAGGTGGTCGAGCAGCGCGTGCCAGGTCCCGGGCTCGGCGTGCATGAGCGCCTTCGTCCGCTCGTGGTTGCGGCTGGGGCCGCCCTCGACGAGGTAGGAGGCGAGCGTGAAGGGGGCGCCCGCGAAGCCGATGAGCGGCGTCGCGCCGAGCTCGCCGGTGAGCAGCCGCACCGTCTCGGCCACCGGCTCCGCCTGGGCGGCGTCGAGCCTCGGCAGCGCCGCCACGTCGGCCGCGGTGCGCACCGGGGCGTCGATCACCGGGCCGGTGCCGGCCACGATGTCCACCCCGATCCCGGCGACCTTGAGCGGTACCACGATGTCGGAGAACAGGATCGCGGCGTCCACCCCGTAGCGGCGCACCGGCTGCAGCGTGATCTCGCAGGCGAGGTCGGGCGTCAGGCAGGACTCGAGCATGCCGGTGCCCTGCCGGACGCGCCGATACTCCGGCAGCGAGCGGCCCGCCTGGCGCTGGAACCAGACCGGCACGTGCTCCGGCGTCCTGCCCCGCGCCGCCGTCAGGAAGGCCGATCCGGGCAGGTCGCGCCGGCGGCCGGCCGGGCCCGTCGGGGCGCCCGGGGCGCCGGGGTTCGGGTCGGGCTGCGTCGGCGCGCTCATGGTGGCTCCAGTCTGCCAGCCTGCGGCGACGCCCGTCCGGTCGGCGTGGCGGCCGCCCGGCGCGTCGGCCTCCCGCCCGGAGCGCGGGCGACCTACGCTCCCGCAGGTGACGGCACCCGCGACCGCCCCCGAGACGTTCCGCCGGGCCGTGGAGTCGCTCGCCGCTCTGCGCCCCCGCCCCGAGATCGAGCTGGCCGAGATGCGCCCGCCGCAGCGCCTGGCGCCGTGGTCGGCCGCCTGGAGCGCCGAGGTCGTCTCCCCCACCGCCCCGGGCGAACCGGAGCCCGAGGTCCTCGTCACGGGGCGGCTGGTGCTGCTGCACGACCCGGAGGGCCAGGAGGCCTGGGACGGCACGCTGCGCCTGGTCACCTTCGTCCGCGCCGAGCTCGACCCCGAGCACGCGAACGACCCGATGCTCCCCGAGGTGGCGTGGTCCTGGCTGACCGGCGCGCTCGAGGAGTCCGGCGCCGCGGCGACCGCCGTCGGCGGCACCGTCACGCAGACCTCGTCGGTGCGCTTCGGCGACATCTCCGGCCCCGCGCAGGTCTGCGACCTCGAACTGCGGGCGTCGTGGACCCCGGTGCTCCCCGACGACGCGGCGGACGACGCGGCCGACCTCACCGACCACGGCGGCGCCTTCACCACGGTGCTCGCCACGGCGGCGGGGCTGCCCCCGGTCGGGGTCGCGACTTTCGGCGCCCGCCGCCTCGGCTGACCGACCCCACCCGCCCCACCGGCCTCACCCGTCATCGGCACGTGCATCCGCCGGTGCGTTCGGGGAGTGGCGCGCGCGGGTGTGCGCGTTCGAGACGACGACGGTTCTGACGTCTCAAGTCGGGACCCGATGCGGTTCACCATTCAGCGAACTCTCAGCACTTTCCCGGTACCACTGGTGCCGATTCGAGCATTTCCGCAGGTCGTCCCGCGCGCGCGGGCACTGCGGAGGGCGGGTGAACGCCCAGCAGCGAGCGGGTCACGGGCCGGACTCCGAACGCGGTCGTCGTGTTGCGTCCGTTACTCGGATGAGATTGGACCGATGAGCGCAAGGGTGCTGCGGCGATCGGAGCCTTTGGCGACGCTGCGTCACATTGACTACACAGAGTGTCACTGACAGCACACGGAGAGTACGAGGGTCACACCAAGGAGTGACCGTGGAGCCGTAACGGGCGAAACTCCACCGAGCGAAGTTGGCCCTAATGCTCTCGTTAACTCGCCAGGGGGGATATGTTCTCTCGCGACGCACTTCCTCGGCCGTTCGGCGGCGCGGTCGGCGACCGGGGTTCCTGGTGTGTCCGTCGGGGGGCAAGACCGACTTCAGGGAGGTAGTTGACGTGGCTACCGTGGGCCCAGGCATGGCACTTCGCGGCGTCGCGAGTGGCCTGCTGCCACCGGCCATGGTCCCGCATCCGCGGGAGGAGATGTTCTCGGTGCTGGTGGTCGACGACCACCCGCTGTTGCGCGAGGCGATCGCGCAACGACTCACCTCGATGGGCGCGGGCACCGTCCACGAGGCGGCCTCGATCTCCGAGGCCAGGACCCGAGCACTCGCCTCCGGCCCGTGTGACCTCGCGATCCTCGACCTCGGTCTCCCGGACGGTTCCGGGCTCGACCTGATCGCGGAGCTGCGGGCGCAGGGCTGGAACCGCGTGGTGGTGCTGGCCGCATCGGACGACCCGTCCGCGGTGCGGGCGGCGTTCCAGGCGGGGGCGCAGGCCTATCTGCTCAAGTCCGCCTCGCCGGGCATCGTCACCGACGGCGTGCGGCGCGTGCTGGAGGGCGGCCTCTACGCCGACCCCTCGGTCGCCCCGCTGCTCGCCGCGGGCACCCGGGTGCCGGCGACCGACAACACCCCGCGGGAGCTCTCGGCCCGCGAGGTCGAGGTGCTGCAGCTGGTGGCCGACGGCCGGTCGAACAAGGAGATCGGGGAGGCGTTGAGCCTCTCGGCCCTCACGGTCAAGAGCCACCTCTCCCGCATCGGTCGCAAGCTCGGCACGGGCGACCGGGCCCAGATGGTCGCGCTGGCGATGCGAGCCGGCGTCATCCGCTGAGCACCGCACCGACCCCGGAGCCGCTCGGCGGGGGCGAGGAGCCCGGTGAGGACATCACCGAACTCCTCGCCCCCGCCGAGGGCGTTCCCGAGCTGATCACCGATCGGGACCGTCTCTCGGCGCTCGCCGACGACCTGGCCGCGGGCAGCGGTCCGGTCGCCGTCGACGCCGAGCGGGCCTCCGGCTTCCGCTACTCCGCCCGGGCCTACCTGGTGCAGCTGCGCCGGGAGGGCGCCGGGAGCGCGCTCGTCGACCCCATCGCCCTCGACGGCGACCTCGCCGTGCTCGGCGACGCCCTGCGCGGCGTGGAGTGGGTGCTCCACGCCGCGTCGCAGGACCTGCCGTGCCTCGCCGAGGTCGGCATGCGGCCCGACGCGCTCTTCGACACCGAACTGGCCGGCCGCCTCGCGGGCTACCCGCGCGTCGGGCTCGGCCCCCTCGCCGAACGGCTGCTCGGCGTGCGCCTGCGCAAGGGCTACGGCGCCGCGGACTGGTCGACGCGACCCTTCCCCGACGACTGGCTGGTCTACGCCGCGCTCGACGTCGAGCTCCTCGTCGCGATGCGCGACCTGCTCGCCGCCGACCTCGAGCGGCAGGGCAAGGCCGAGTGGGCCCGCCAGGAGTTCGAGGCCGTGCGCCTCGCCGGGCCCCCGCCCCGCCGCGCCGAGCCGTGGCGTCGCACGTCCGGGATGCACAAGGTGCGCCGGCCGCGTCAGCTCGCGGTGGTGCGTGCGCTCTGGGAGTCCCGTGACGAGCTCGCCGAGTCCCGCGACGTCGCGCCCGGGCGGCTCCTGCCCGACGCCGCGATCGTCGACGCCGCCCTGCGCGAGCCCGCGGACAAGGCGGCGCTCACCGAGATGCCCGTCTTCAAGGGCAGCCGCCAGCGCCGCCTCGCCGACCGCTGGTGGCGCGCGGTGCGGACCGGCCGCGGCCTGCCGGCCGACGAGCTGCCCGACCCCTCCCCCGCCGGCGACGGCCCGCCCCCGGTCAACCGCTGGGCGGACAAGGACCCGGACGCCGCGGCGCGGCTCACGGCCGCCCGCGCCCACCTGGCGGCGCTGGCCGAGCAGTGGGACACACCGGTGGAGAACCTGCTCCAGCCCGACCTCGTGCGCCGGCTCTGCTGGACCCCGCCGGCCCCGGCGGACGCGGAGGCCGTCGACGCCTTCCTGACGACGGGCGGTGCCCGACCCTGGCAGCGCGAGCTCGCCCTGGACGGGCTGGTCGCCGCCCTGGCCGAGACCGCCCCGGCACCCGCGGACCCACCCGCCGTCCGGAACGGGGCCCCGGGGAACGGGTCGGACGAGGACCCCGAGGGGACCCGTCGGTCACCGCGGCGGCGCCGGCGGCGCAGCACGAGCGCGGGCGGGACGCCGGCTCAGGTCGGGACGGTCACGCCGGTGTTCAGCGACCCCGAGACCTGACCGGGGAGCCCGACCCGCACGGAGAGACCGCCGCCGTCGACCGGTTCGGCGGACACGGTGCCCCCGTGGGCCCGGACCACCGCGCGCACGATCGACAGCCCGAGCCCGGAGCCGGGACCGACCCGGTCGGCGCCGCGGCGGAAGGGCTCGAAGAGGTCGGGGACCCGGGCCGGGTCGAGCACCGGGCCCGAGGAGCTCACGACGAGGTCGACCCGCCCGTCCACGCTGTCGGTGGTGACGGTGATCCAGCCGCCGTCGACGTTGTGCCGGACCGCGTTCTCGACGAGGTTCCCGACGACCCGCTCGAGCAGGGCCGCGTCGCCGACCACCACCGCGTCGGCGCCGGGACGGACCTCGACCCGCAGCCCGCGACCCTCCACCTCCGCGCGAACCGCGTCGAGCGCGCCGCGTGCGGCGAGGTCGAGGTCGACCGGCTCGTCGCCGTCGGACGCCCGCCGCGGCGCGGCCTCGGTGCGCGCGAGCAGGAGCAGGCCGTCGACGAGCCCCTCGGCGCGCTTCGTGGCGTCGCGCAGCACGGCGGCCATGCGGCGCAGCTCGTCGACGTCGGCGTCGGGATCGGCCAGCGTCACGTCGATCTCGGTGCGCAGCACCGCCAGCGGGGTGCGCAGCTCGTGGCTGGCGTTGGCGACGAAGCGGCGCTGCGCGTCGAACGCGGCCTGCAGCCGGTCGAGCATCTCGTCGAAGGTGTCGGCGAGCTCGGCGACCTCGTCGCGCGGGCCCTCGAGATCGATCCGCGCGTCGAGCGACTCGGCGGAGAGCCGGCGGGCGGTGGCGGTCACGTCGTGCACCGGCCGCAGGACGTGGCCGGTCAGCACCCACGACACCACGGCCGCGGCCAGCACCACGAGCGCGAACGCGATCGAGCCGACCTGCAGCACCTCCGACCGGGCACTGTGACCGAGCGCGGCGGCGATCTCCCCCGCCGGGACGGAGACGCCGTCGACGAGCACGGGCGTCCCGGGGGCCAGGGTCGGGAGGCTGGCGGCGACCTCGCCGACGAGCATCCAGCCCAGCCAGAGGAGCAGGGCGCTCACGGCGGCGACGAGCCCGGTCGCGAGCAGTGTCAGCCGGACCCGCAGCCCGGGTCCCCGACGGCGGCGGGCCCGCGCGGGGCGCGCGGCGCTCCGGTCATCGCGACGCAACACGGTCACGGAGCCTACGACCGCCGGGGCAGCGGGGACGTGAAGGTCGCCGCGTCAGCGCGCCCACGCCCGGTACAGCGGGTCGCGCTCCAGCTCCGCGAGCACCACGGTGGTGACGGCGAGCGCGGCCCGCGCGGCCGTCGGGTCGTCCTCGTCGAGCCAGCGCCGACCGAGCTCGAGCTCCGCGTGCTCGTCGCCCTCGAGCGCCGCGGCGAACAGCGCGGTCACCTCGTCGCGCACGCCTCCCCCTCCCCACGAGCAGCGTCGGACGGCACAGACACCACGGGCCCGGCGCCGTGCCCCTCGTGGGGACGCGGCCCGGGCCCGGGTGACGACGCGACTAGTTGATCGCGTGGATCGGGGCCTTGCAGCTCTTGGCGATACCGGCCGAGTTGCCGTGCTTCGCGTCCGAGCCGACCGGGACGCTCGCGGCGTTGTCCTGGACCGGGACCTGGACGCCGAGGGCGTTGACCGGCACGTCGTTGTTGCAGACGTTGACGGGGGTGTTGGGGGCGAAGTCGGAGGAGTTGACCAGGCCCTTCTGGACCGTGTCGCCGCCGTGCTCGTGCGCCATCGCCATGCCGGCGGTGGAGACGAGGCCCGAGCTGATGAGGGCGGACGCCAGGACGGCCTTGCGCATCATCGACATGATGTGGGGGTTCCTCTCACGTGGGGAGCTTCCGGACGTCCACGAGGAGTGACCGTCCGAATACGTGTGGTGAACGAGGCCGAAGATCCGTGGGACACGGTTTGCGACACCTGTTCCGCCGAACGGGTGATCATGCCCGGCTAACGTGTCGTCTTCTGCCTGGTCAGACGGGTGCGGCATGCTCGGCGTCATGAGTCCCGCGACGCCGCCCGAGGCCGTGATCGTCGAGGTGGCCGTCAACGGCTCCACCACCCGCGAGGCCAACCCGCACGTCCCGCGGACGCCCGCGGAGATCACCGACGACATGCTGGCCTGCCTCGGCCGCGGCGCCGCGATCGCGCACAACCACAACGACGAGCCGATGTTCACCGCGGACGCCGTGCACTCCCCCGACCCCTACGTGCAGGCCTGGACGCCCGTCGTCGAGGCGCACCCGGACGCCCTGCTCTACCCCACGATGGGTGCCGGGGCGCGCGGGATCCCGGTCGAGCAGAAGTGGGCGCACGTCGAGGAGCTCGCCCGGCGGGGGCTCGGCGGGATGACGCTGGTCGACCCCGGCTCGGTGAACGTCGGGCTGCTCGCCTCGGGCGAGTGCGCCCCCGCGGCGGCCGCGGAGCCCTACCAGAACAGCATCGCCGACACCGAGTACATGTTCCGGCGCACCGGCGAGTTGGGCGCGGCACCGTCGATCTCGATCTTCGAACCGGGCTTCCTGCGCACCACCCTGACCCTGCAGCGCCACGGCCGGGTGCCGCGCGGCGCGATGGTCAAGCTGTACTTCGGGGGCGACCTGCAGTTCGGGCTGCCCCCGACCGAGCGGGCGCTCGACGCGTACGTCGAGCTGCTCGAGGACTCGGGTCTGCCCTGGTCGGTCGCGGTGCTCGGCGGCGACGTCGTCGGGTGCGGGCTGGCCGCACTCGCGCTGGAGCGCGGCGGACACGTGCGGGTCGGCCTCGAGGACTACGCCGGCCCGCGGACGCCGTCGAACGCCGAGCTGCTCGACGAGCTGCTGGAGCTGCTCGCGGCGTCCGGGCGCCGGCCCGCCACGTGCGCCGAGACGCGGGCGCTGCTCGGGGTCGACGCACGGGAGGACCGATGACCGGCCCGGACCACGACCGACGGGCGGCGGGCGCCCCTCCGGGCACCATCGGCGCGGCCACGACCACCCACCGGCGCCGACGGCGGCCGTGGGCGTGGCTGGTGCCGGTCCTGGTCGGCGTCGTGGTCGTGGTCGTGGTGCTGCTGTTCGCCACCCGGTGCGGGGGTGCGAACCCGTCCGGCGCTCCGACGACGACGGCTCCGATCCTGCCGACGACCGCTCCGGCCGTGCCCACGACCACGCCGACGGGCGGCGCCGCGGACGTCGCCGGGGTGTCCGCCCGGATCGGGCAGCTCCTCGCGGCCTCCCCGATCACCTTCCGGGGCGACAGCGCGGACCTGACCGACGCCGACGCCCGGACCGTCGACCAGGTCGCCCGCGAGCTGGCGGCGGTGCCGACGGCCCGCGTCACCGTGACCGGCTACACCGCGCCCGTGAGCCGCGGTGTCGGTCCGGACGCCCAGGAACTCTCCGACCGCCGGGCGGCCACGGTGGCGGACCGGCTCGTGGCCGGCGGCGTCGGGGCGGACCGGCTGCAGACCCGCGGGGCCGGTGCCAGCAACCCGTTGCCGAGCACGGCGGCGAGCCGCCGGGCCGACATCACGGTGTCCTGACTCAGACCCCGGCGTGCGCGTCGCTGCGGACGCGGTAGCCCGAGCCCACGACGGTGTCGATGATGCCGGGCTCGCCGAGCTTCTTGCGCAGGGTCATCACGGTGACCCGCACGGTGGTGGTGAAGGGGTCGGCGTTCTCGTCCCACACCCGCTCGAGCAGCTCCTCCGAGGACACGACCGCCCCACCGGCGGCCATGAGCACCTCGAGCACGCCGAACTCCTTGCGGGTGAGGTCGACCGTGCTGCCCTCGCGCACGACGGTGCGCTTGGCCGGGTCGAGCACGACCCCGGCGGCCTCGAGGATCGGGGGCGTGGCCGGCACGGCGCGGCGGCCGAGGGCCCGGATGCGCGCTACCAGTTCGGGGAAGTCGAACGGCTTCGCGAGGTAGTCGTCCGCGCCGAGGGCGAGGCCGGCGACCTTGTCGCGCAGCGTGCCGCTCGCGGTCAGCATGATCACCCGGGTGACGCCGCCGGCGATCTCGGCGCACAGGTCGTCGCCCGAGCGCCCCGGCAGGTCGCGGTCGAGCACGACGACGTCGTAGCGCGTCACCGACGCCTTCTCCGACCCGGTGTCGCCGTCGTAGGCGACGTCGACGGCCATTCCCTCGCGCCGCAGCCCGCGCGCCAGCGCGTCGGCCAGGGCCTGCTCGTCCTCCACGATCAGAATCCGCACGTCATCCACTGTGCCACCGGGTGGCTGAACGGACGCTGAGAATCAGCTGGGGGCAACCCGTCGGTCTCTAGGACGCCGACTTCTCGTCGCGGGTCAGCGTCGCCTCGTCGCCGCCGCGCGCCGCGGCGACCCACTCGGTGACCCGTCGCGCGACGTCCTGGTCGGTGAGTCCGGCGGCCGCGAGCAGCGCGCCCCGGCTGTCGTGGGTGAGGAACTCCTGCGCGAGCGCGATCCGGCGCACCGGCACGTCCACCTCGGCCTCGGCGAGCGCGTCGGCGAACGCCGAGCCGAACCCGCCGTGGCGTCCGCCGTCCTCGACGGTGACGACGAGGCGGTGCGCGGCGGCGAGGTCGAGCAGCGCCGCCGGGACGGGCTGGAGCCAGCGCGGGTCGACCACGGTGACGCCGATGCCCTGCGCGGTGAGCCGGTCGGCGGCCTCGACGCCGAGCTGGCCGAACGCGCCGATGCAGACGAGCAGGACGTCGGGCACCTGCGGCGGCTCGTCGTCGGGGTCCCGCTCGAGCCGCTCCACGGCGGTCGGGCGCGGGGCCGCCCGCGAGAGCCGACCGGGCTCGGCGAGCACGTCGACACCGCCCGGGCCGGTCGCCGGTCCGAGCCGGCGCAGCGCGGGCACCTCGCTGGGCACGGCGCCCTTGGACCAGCGCAGCGCGGTGGGGCCGTCGGCGATGTCGACCGCCTCGCGGAGCTCCTCGCGCAGGCTCACCGCGTCGCGCGGGGACGCGACCCGCAGCCCGGGCACGATGCCCATGACCGACAGGTCCCACATGCCGTTGTGCGAGGCGCCGTCGTCCCCGGTGACCCCGGCCCGGTCGAGCACCACCGTGACCGGCTCGCGGTGCAGCGCCACGTCCATGAGCAGCTGGTCGAAGGCACGGTTGAGGAACGTCGAGTAGATCGCGACGACGGGGTGCAGGCCGCCGTGCGCGAGCCCCGCCGCCGAGGTGAGGGCGTGCTGCTCGGCGATGCCGACGTCGAACAGCCGCTCGGGGTAGACCTCGCCGAACGCCGCGAGCCCCGTGGGGCCGGGCATCGCCGCGGTGATGGCGACGACGTCCGAGCGCTCGCGCCCGAGCTCGAGCATGGTGTCGGTGAACTCGGCGGTCCAGCTGCGGGGCTTCGGCCCCACCGGCAGCCCGGTCTCGGGGTCGATGACGCCCACGGCGTGCATCTGCTCGGCGAGGTCCTGCTCGGCCGAGGCGAACCCGCGGCCCTTGCCGGTGACCGCGTGCACGATCACGGGCCCGCCGAAGGCCCGCGCGGCCCGCAGCGCCGTCTCCAGCGCCGCGGTGTCGTGCCCGTCGACGGGGCCGAAGTACTTCAGCCCGAGGTCGGAGAACAGCGCCTGCGGGGTGAAGGCGTCCTTGACCCCGGCCTTGGCCGCGTGCATCGCCGAGTAGAGGGTGTTCCCGACGACGGGGATCTTCTGCAGGGCCCGGCGGCCGTGCTCGAGGACGTCCTCGTAGCGCGGCGCGAGCCGCAGCGTCGAGAGCCGCTCGGAGAGCCCGCCGATGGTCGGCGCGTAGGAGCGGCCGTTGTCGTTCACCACGATGACGACGGGGCGGTCCGAGCCCGCGATGTTGTTCAGCGCCTCCCAGCACATGCCGCCGGTCAGCGCGCCGTCGCCGACGACCGCGACGACCGAGCGGTCGCGCCCGAGCAGCTGGTCGGCCTTCGCGAGCCCGTCGGCCCAGGACAGGGCGGTGGAGGCGTGCGAGTTCTCGACGAGGTCGTGCTCGGACTCCGCGCGGCTCGGGTAGCCCGACAGGCCCCCGCCCTGGCGCAGGCCGTCGAACTCCCCGGCCCGACCGGTGACGATCTTGTGGACGTAGCTCTGGTGTCCGGTGTCGAACAGCAGCGCGTCGCGCGGCGAGTCGAAGACCCGGTGCAGGGCGAGCGTGAGCTCGACGACCCCGAGGTTCGGCCCGAGGTGTCCCCCGGTCCGGCAGACCTTGTCGATCAGGAAGTCCCGGATCTCCGCCGCGAGGGCGTCCACCTCGCCGGCGTCCAGGGACCGCAGGTCGGCCGGGGTCCGTACGCGCTGGAGCAGACTCACGGCGGCCAGTCTACGGAGACCGCCGGAGGCTGGCGGGGCGAGCGGAGCGACGGGGATCCCACCGCAGGCCCGTTCAGCTGGTGCGGGGCCGCCGCGCGACGTACACCACGGCCGGGGGCGCGTTCAGCCACACCGTGCGGCTGACCACGACCTCCTCGAACGTGGCCTCGAGGTTGCGCTGCACCTGCTTGGCCGTGGGGAAGAAGCGGATCCAGGCGTGCGCGAGCTGCGTCACGGCTCCGCCCGGGGCGGCCAGGCGGGCGAGCAGCGGGAAGATCGAGCGGTCCTTCGGGGCGGTGGCGAGCCACGGCAGCCCGGACACCGAGAGGTCCGCGCGCACGCCCTCGGCCAGCAGTTTCTCCACCGCGGTGTGGGCGTCGGTGCACATCACCTCGACGTCGGGGTGCCGGCGCGCCAGCACCTCCGCCATGTCCTCGTCCATCTCGACGGCGATGTGGCGGCCGCGACCCTGCAGCCGCTTCTGGATCTCGTCGGTGACCGAGCCGGTCCCGGCCCCGAGGTCGAGCACGACGGGGTCGCCGGTCTCGGGCAGCGGGGCGATCGCCTGCCGGCACAGCGGGGGGAAGCTCGGGAAGAGCGCGGCGACGTGCAACGGGTCACGCAGGAAGGCGGTCGAGAAGTGCCGGATCTCGGTCACGAGGTCCCTCCGTCGGGGCTCGGGCGCTGGGGAGCGTGGCTGGCAGGCAGAGTCTGGCCCGCCGCCACCACGGCGGCGAGCAGGGCGCGTGCGACCTCGCCCACCATCGCGTCGTCGGGCGAGAACGCCGGGTGGTGCAGGCCGGGGGCGCGGCCCGGCACCGCGTCGGGCTCGGCGGTGCCGACGAACAGCATCGTGGCGGGGATGCCCGCCGCCGAGTAGTGCGAGAAGTCGTCCGCGCCACACGAGCGGAAGCCGGTGTCGAGCCGCAGCCCGGTCGGCGCCGCCCGCTCCGCGCCGCGCCGACCGCCCAACGTCGCGGCGATCGCCGCGGTGAGGCGCTCGTCGTTCACGACGGCGGGTTCGTTCGGCACCACGGTCACCTCGCCCGTGCAGCCGTGGGCGGCGGCGGTGTGCGTCACGACCTCCCGCACCGCGGCCAGGAGGTCGTCCCGGTCGGCGTCCAGGGCCCGCACCGTGCCCCGGGCGGACGCCGAGCCGGGAACGACGTTCGGGGCGGAACCGGCGGTGATCTGCCCGACGGTGACCACCCCGGCCTCGAGCGGGTTCACCCGGCGGGCGACGATCTGCTGCAGCGCGACGACCACCGCGGCGATCGCCAGGACGGGGTCCCGGGTGCGGTGCGGGTAGCCGCCGTGGCCCGCCTGCCCGGCGACCGTGATCTCGATCTCGTCGGCCGAGGCGTTCACCGGGCCGGGGCGGGCGGACACGACGCCGCGGGGCAGTTCGGGCTGGACGTGCACGCCGAGCATCACGGCCGGGTCGTGGTCGCGGAACGCCGCGTCGGTGACGACGTCGGCGGCACCGCTGGGCGCGGCCTCCTCCCGCGGCTGGAACACCGCGAGCAGCGGCGCGCCGAGCAGGTCCGGGGCCGTGGCCACCGCGCGGGTGAGCGCGACCAGGGCGGCGGTGTGGACGTCGTGGCCGCAGACGTGGGCCACGCCGTCGCGCCGGGAGGCGAACGGCAGGCCGGTGGCCTCGTGCACGGGGAGGGCGTCGAGCTCGCCCCGGACGGCGACGGCGGGGCCGGCGCCGCCGAGCCGCAGCAGCCCCCCGGTGCCCGCGACCGGCTCCAGGGTCCGGCCGAGGGCGTCCGCGACCGCGTCCCGGGAGTCGGTCTCGTCGCCGGAGACCCGCGGCTCGCGGTGCAGGGCGTGGCGCAGGGCGACGGCGGCCGGCAGCTCAGCCTCCAGGGCCTGCACCAGCGCGGCCGGGACCGGCACCGGCCCGGGGCCGCGCGCGGGCTCCTCGTCGGGAACGTGGGGACCGCCCGAGATCGGGACCTCCACCGTCACGCGGGGATCCGCGGGTAGATCCGCAGGGCGTTGTCGCGCGCGATCATCGTGGCCACCCGTTCGGCGTCGGCGGGAGAGAACTCGTCGGTCGCGCAGAGGTGCTCCAGCAGGCCGCCCAGGGCGGCCCGGAAGCGCAGCGCGCCGAGCAGGTGCAGCTCCGGCAGCCCGTAGGCGTCCGAGGCGTAGAGCACCTTGCCGAAGGGTGCCAGCTCCAGCATCTCGGCGATCACCTCGGGGGCCCGGCTGCCCACGTACGGGACCGCGAGGCTGACGTCGGTGTAGACGCACGAGAAGACCTGCGCGAGCCACGCGGCCTGGCGGTGGTAGGGGTAGGTGTGCAGGAGCATGAGCGGCACGCCGAGCGGCTCGACGAGGCGCGCGAGGCCCACGAGCAGGGCGGGGTCGGCCCGGTGGAGGTCCTCGTCGGGGTCGCCGAAGCCGGTGTGGATCTGCAGCGGCAGGCCGGTGTCCAGGCCGGCCCAGAGGCCGTGGCGCAGCAGCACCGGGTCGCGCAGCGGTTCCCGGTCGCGGGCCCGGCGGGGCAGCCACGCGTCGGCGGCCTCGGCGACGGCGGCGGGCCCGGGACGGT
This sequence comes from Actinomycetospora sp. CA-084318, assembly GCF_050955885.1. Taxonomy (NCBI): domain Bacteria; kingdom Bacillati; phylum Actinomycetota; class Actinomycetes; order Pseudonocardiales; family Pseudonocardiaceae; genus Actinomycetospora; species Actinomycetospora sp. CA-084318. Next base: position 2,896,205 of record NZ_CP192098.1, on the reverse strand, counting down.
GCGGGTCGACGTCGAGTCCCGCCCGGTAGGCCAGCACCGTCTTGCAGGCCACCGGCACCGGACGCCGGACCGGGTCGGTCCGGCGGGCGACCTCGGCCGCCACCGCGTCGCCGAAGCCCGCGGCATCCACCCCGGCGTCGGCGACCTCCTCGGCCACGGCCTCGAGCCGCACCACCTCGCCGACCGGCACACCCGCGACCCCGGCGAGCCCGTCGAGGCCCAGCAGCCCGTCGGCGGCGAACCCGTGGTCGACCAGCAGGACGTCCGAGCCCGCGGCCCGCAGCATCGCCCGCGACACCGCCTCGGCCCCCAGCTCCGCGCGCCGGTCGACGTAGTCCTGCGCCGGCGCGTGCGGGGGCAGGCCGAGCACCGGGGCGCACCAGCGGCGCACCGAGAACCCGAGCCGGGAGTCGAAGGCCGACAGGCCCGGGGCGGGTCCCGGGCCCTCGGTCAGCAGGGCCTCGAACCCGTCCCGGTCGAGGTCCTGCGCCACCACCGAGTGGCAGTGGTGGTCGACGAGCGCGACCCCGTCGAGGAAGCTCACCGGTCCCGCGGGCACCAGCCCGAGCGACACGAGCGAGCCGCCGTCGGGGGCCACGCACATCACCCGCTCGCGACGAGCGTCGCCACGCACTCCACGTGGTGGGTCATCGGGAACGCGTCGAACACGCGCAGGTCGGCGAGGGCGTAGCCGGCCTCGCCGAGGGCCGCGACGTCCCGGGCGAGGGCGGCCGGGTCGCAGGCCACGTGCACGATCCGGCGGGCGCCGACGGCGCCGAGGCGGCCGGCGAGCTCGCGGCCGAGACCCTTGCGGGGCGGGTCGGCGACGATGACGTCGGGCGGGGTCGTGCGGGCGAGGGAGTCGAGCACCTTCTCCACCCGACCGCGCACGACGCGGGCGGCGGGCAGGTCGGCGAGGTTCTCGCCCGCCGCCGCGGTGGCGTCGGGGTCGGACTCCACGTCGACGACGGTGCCGGCGCGCTCGGCGAGGGCGGCCGCGATCAGCCCGGCCCCGCCGTAGAGGTCCCAGACCACGTCGTCGGCCGACAGCTCCCCGACCCCCTCGACCGCCGCCGCGACCACCGCGTCCGCGGCGCCGGGGTGGACCTGCCAGAAGGCGGGCGCGGGCAGCGTCCAGTCGCGCCCCGCGGCGTGCTCGTGGGCGGTGCCGGAGCCGATCTCGAGCTGCCGGGCGCCCTCGAAGAGCTCGGTGGCGTGCGTCTCGCCCGCGGCGTCGGCGACGATCTCGATCTCCGCGGTGGGGGTCCAGGTGTGGGCCAGGACCGGGTCGAGGGCGCCGCCCACCGCGATCGGGCAGTCGCCGACCGGCAGCACCTCATGGCTGCGGTGCACGCGCAGGCCGGGCCGGCCGTCGTCGGTCACGGCCATCCGCATCCGTGTCCGCCAGCCGAGCGGGCCGCCGGGCAGGGCCTCGCACACCACGTCGCGCTCGATGCCCGCCAGGCGGGAGAGCTGCTCGGCGACCACGGCCGCCTTCAGCGCGCGCTGGGTGTCGTGGTCGGCGTGCTGCCAGTCGCAGCCGCCGCACCCGCCGGGACCGGCCCAGGGGCAGGCCGGCTCGACCCGCCCGGGCGCCGCCTCGAGCACGGTCACCGCGTCGGCCCGGCAGAACGACCCGCCGTGGTCCTCGGTGACCACGGCGTGCACCCGCTCGCCGGGCAGGGCGTGCCGCACGAAGACGACCCTGCCCTCGTGCCGGGCCACGCAGTGCCCGCCGTGCGCGACCGGACCCACCTCGACGTCGAGCATCCGGTCGGTCCAGTCGAGCCGCGGCTCACCCGTCGTCGTCCCGACGCTGCTCATCGCACGTCCGCCCGCTCGGGACCCGACGGCGGCGGCGCGGAGGTCGACCCGGGCCGGACCCCGTTGCCGGGCGGCGGCTCGTAGCCGCGGCGGGCCAGCCCGGGGGCGCCCTGCGGGCGCGCCGCGGCGAGTCGGTGGGACGACTCCAGCTGCCACGGCACGGACACGACCATGACACCCTTCTGGAACAGCAGCCGTCCCTTGAGGCGTAGCGCACTCTGGTTGTGCAGCAGCTGCTCCCACCAGTGCCCGAGCACGTACTCCGGGATGAACACGGTGACGACGTCGCGCGGGTTGTCGGTCCGGATGCGCTTGACGTACTGCAGGATCGGCCGGGTGATCTCCCGGTAGGGCGACTCGAGGACCTTCAGCGGGACCGGGAGGTTGCGCCGCTCCCAGTCCGAGGTGACGCGGCGGGTGTCGGCGTCGTCGACGTTGACCGTGACCGCCTCCAGGACGTCCGGGCGGGTCGCGCGGGCGTAGGCGACCGCCCGCAGCGTCGGCTTGTGCACCGTCGAGACCAGCACGATCGCGTGGTTGCGGCTGGGCAGCACCGCGTCGATGACGTCGGGGGCGGCGATCTCCTCGGCGACCCGGTCGTAGTGGCGCCGGATCGAGAGCATGAGCAGGAACGCGACCCCGCCGGCGACGATCGCGATCCAGGCGCCGACCAGGAACTTCGTGATCAGCACGACGACGAGGACGACGCCGGTCATGGCCGCGCCGAAGCCGGAGATCAGCCGGGAGCGCCGCAGCCCGGACCGGGTCTCCTCCTCGGTCTCCGTGGCGAGCAGCCGGTTCCAGTGCCGCACCATGCCGAGCTGGGAGAGCGTGAAGGAGACGAAGACGCCCACAGTGTAGAGCGGGATCAGGGCCGTGACCTCGGCGGAGAAGCCGACGACGAGCACGATCGCGAAGAACGCGAGGAACAGGATCCCGTTGGAGAACGCCAGCCGGTCGCCGCGGGTGTGCAGCTGGCGGGGCAGGTAGCGGTCCTGCGCGAGGATCGAGCCGAGCACGGGGAAGCCGTTGAACGCGGTGTTCGCGGCGAGCACGAGGATCAGCGCGGTGAAGATCGTCACCGCCCAGAAGCCCGGCGGGAACCCCGAGAAGATCGTCTCGGCGAGCTGGGCGATCAGCGTCTCCTGCTTGTAGCCCGGCGGGGCACCGACGAGCTGGTCGTTCGACTCCGCCATCTTCACGCCGGTGGCCCGGGCGAGGGCGAGCATGCCGCCGAACATGACGACGGCGATCAGACCGAGCATCGCGAGCGTGGTCGCGGCGTTGCGCGACTTCGGCTTGCGGAACGCGGGGACGCCGTTGGAGATCGCCTCCACCCCGGTCAGCGCCGCGCAGCCCTGGGTGAACGAGCGCAGCACGATGAACATCAGCGCCAACGACGACAGCTGGTGGTCGGCCTCGGCCCGCACGTCGAAGCCGGCGCTCGGCGCCACCATGTCGTGGCCGAGCAGCAGCCGGACCACCCCGACCACGATCATCGAGGCCAGGGCGACGATGAAGCAGTAGGTCGGGACGGCGAACGCGATGCCCGACTCCCGCACGCCCCGCAGGTTGATGGCGGTGAGCACGCCGATCGCGAGGACGGCGAAGAGCACCTTGTGCTCCCCGACGAACGGGATGAGGGCGCCGAGGTTGTCCGCCGCCGACGACACCGACACGGCGACGGTCAGCGTGTAGTCGACGAGCAGCGCCGACCCGACGGTCAGCCCCGCGTACTTGCCGAGGTTCGTCGTCGCGATCTCGTAGTCGCCGCCGCCCGAGGGGTAGGCGTGGACGTTCTGCCGGTAGCTGACGACCACGGTCGCCAGCACCACCACGACGGCGAACCCGACCCACGGGGAGAACACGTAGGCCCCGAGGCCGGCCAGCGAGAGGGTGATCAGCACCTCCTGCGGCGCGTACGCCACGGAGGAGAGGGCGTCGGAGGCGAACACCGGCAGCGCGATGCGTTTGCGCAGCAACGTGTCCGACAGCTCGTCGCTGCGGAACGGCAGTCCGAGGACGAGGCGTTTCGCGGCGGTCGCGAGCCTGGGCACCCGCAGAGCGTAGGCCGAGCGGGTGGTGCCGTGGGATCGGTGGGTGCACGGGATACCGTGCGCGCGTCAGGTGCTGGTGAGCCGACCGGAGGTCGTGTGCACATCGTCGTCATGGGCTGCGGCCGCGTGGGGTCCGCGCTGGCCCTGTCGCTGGAGCGCCTCGGCCACGAGGTCGCCGTCGTCGACCGGGACCCGCAGGCCTTCCGCCGGCTGGGCAGCGACTTCCACGGCCAGGAGATCGTCGGGGTGGGGTTCGACCGCGAGGTCCTCACGGCGGCCGGGATCCACCGCGCCCAGGCCTTCGCCGCGGTGTCCTCGGGCGACAACTCCAACATCATCTCCGCGCGCGTCGCCCGGGAGACGTTCGGCGTCGAGACCGTCGTCGCCCGGATCTACGACGCCAAGCGGGCCGCGGTCTACGAGCGGCTCGGCATCCCCACGGTCGCGACGGTGCCCTGGACCACCGACCGCTTCCTGCGGATGCTGCTGCCCGACGGGGTCGCCACGGCCTGGCGCGACCCGTCCGGCACGGTCGCGATCATGCAACTGCCGTTCCACGAGGACTGGTCGGGCCACCCGGTCACGGCCCTCGAGGAGGCCACCGGCTCCCGGGTCGCGTTCATCGTGCGGTTCGGCACCGGGGTGCTGACCCGCCCGGACACGGTCATCCAGGCCGACGACGTGGTGTACGCGGCCGCGGTCAGCGGCACCGTCGCCGCGGTGACCACCGCCGCGCTGACGGCGCCGGCGGAGCGGGGGTAGCGGGATGCGCGTGACGATCGCCGGGGCCGGCGCGGTGGGCACGTCCATCGCCGCCGAGCTGATCGAGAACGGCCACGAGGTGATGCTCATCGAGCGCGACCTCGCGGAGGTGGCGCCCGAGGCGGTGCCGCAGGCCGAGTGGGTGCACGCGGACGCCTGCGAGGTCGCCTCGCTCGAGGACGCGTCGGTGCAGAACTGCGACGTGGTGATCGCCGCGACCGGCGACGACAAGGTCAACCTCGTCGTGTCGCTGCTCGCGAAGACCGAGTTCGCGGTGCGCCGTGTGGTGGCGCGGGTGAACAACCCGCGCAACGAGTGGCTCTTCACCGACTCCTGGGGCGTCGACGTCGCCGTGTCGACCCCACGCATGCTGGCGGCGATGGTCGAGGAGGCGGTGTCGGTCGGCGACCTGGTCCGCCTGCTGACCCTGCGCCAGGGCAAGGCGAACCTCGTCGAGGTCACGCTGCCGGAGGACACCGCCCTCGCGGGCCGCCCGGTCCGCGACGTCCCGCTGCCCGCCGACGCCGCGCTCGTGGCGATCCTGCGCGGGGGCCGGGTGATCGTGCCGCAGTCCGACGACCCGCTCGAGCCCGGCGACGAGATGCTCTTCGTGGCGGGCGAGGGCGTCGAGGAGGAGATCCACTCGGTGCTCACCTCGGGCGATCCCGGCGGGCGCGAGCTGATCTGAGCCCCCTCCCGGTGCCAGCAATGCGTCACTGCTTGCGTCCAGTGACAGGAAAGGCGGCTCCGTCGATGCTCGAACTCCCCGGCGGCCGCCCCGTCCGCGCCCGGTCGCTGCGGGTGCCGCCCGCGGAGCCGCCCGCCTTCGGCCTCTACCTCGGGTCCGGGCGCGCCGCCCGCCGGCACGACGCCGTGATGACCTGGCCGCGCCGCTGGCTCGTCTGGCCGGACTTCCGCACCCCGCGCCATCCCGACGAGGCCGCCACCGCGATCGAGGCGCTGCACGAGCGGGCGGCCGCGGAGCTCGTCGAGGTGGCCTGCGGCGGCGGGATCGGCCGCACGGGCACCGTCCTCGCGTGCCTGGCGACCCTGGACGGACTGGGTCCCGACGAGGCCGTGGCCTGGGTCCGGGCGCACCACCACGCCCGCGCGGTGGAGACGCCGGGCCAGCGTCGGTGGGTGCGCTGGTTCGCGGACCGACCCCGCTAGCTGGCAGGGTGCGCCCCATGGACCCGCGGGCGCTGTACCTCCGCTGGATCGACGAGCTGTGGAACGGCTCGGTCGACGTCGCCGGCGAGATCGTCGCGGACGACTTCGTCGGGCACTGGCCCGACCGCACCGTGCACGGCCCGGCCGAGCTCGCCGCGATCATCGACGAGACGCACGGGATGCTCGACGTGCTGAGCTTCGTCATCGAGGTGGGCCCGCTCGTCGACGGCGACCTGGTGGCGGGCCGCTGGCGCGGACGCGGAGCCCAGGACGGGAACCCGGTCACGTTCGTCGGCAACGACCTGCTGCGCGTCGTCGACGGCCGCTTCGTCGAGTACTGGGTCGCGTCACTGCCGCTGCCGTAGCCGGTCCTGCTGCGACGGTGGTCGCCGCCGTGCCCGACCGACTTTCGTCGGACACGGGTGCACCTTCGTCGGTGCCGGGCCGGCCCCCCGAGCCCGCACGATCACCGTCGTGACCGTCACCGACGAGCTGGCGCTGCTGCTCCACGCCCCGTCCGGACGGCGGCTCGTGGCGCGTCCGACACTGCCCCGGCTGCTCGGCGGCGCGCAGCTCGTCGACCTCGTGCTCGCCGGGCGCGTGGCCCTCGCGGGAGGGCGCTCGCACGTGCAGGTACTGCACCGGATCAGCACCGGCGATCCGGTGCTCGACGTGGCCCTGGACCGGGTGCCCGCCGCCGCGACCGTCCCGGCCGCGCTCGCCGCGCTGCGGCCCGGGTCGGTCGAGCGGGTGATGACGCACCTGGTGGCCGCAGGGGCGGTGACCGCGGCCCGACCGCGGGTGTCGCTCCTCGTCCGGGACCCGCACTGGCCCTCCGCCGACCCCACGCGGCGCGCGGCCCTCGTCGCCCGGCTGCGCGCCACCCTGCTCGACGGGGCCGCGCCGACCGACCGGGACGCCGCCCTCGCCGCCCTGCTCGACGCGGGCGGCGCCCTCCCCGGGATCGTCGGCGGGTCACGCCGGGCCCTGCGGCGGCGCGCCACGGAGATCGCGACCGTCGACGGGGTGCCCGCCGCCGCCCGCCAGGCCGTGGTCACCGCCCGCGCGGTGCGGCTCGCGGTGGTCGCGACCGGCGCGGCGACCGCCGGTCGCGCGGGCGGATGATCGTCCGCCGGGCAGACTGCGGGGCGTGCCCCCGCCCTCCGCGCGACGCCGCCGGTCGCTGCACCCGCTCGGGCTGACGCTCGGCGTCGGCCTCGCGGCGCTGGGGTGCGCCCCGACGCTCATCCCCCGCACCGGGGTCTTCCAGGGTCTGGTGAGCGGCGTCCTGCTCGCGGCCGGCTACCTGCTCGGTGTCGCGCTCGCGCGGCTCGGCCGCCGCTGGTGGCGCGTGTCGCCCTCCCCCGTCGCCCGCGCCGTGGGCTGGGTGCTCCTCGCGATGGTGCTGGTGCCGGTCGTCGTGCTGGCGATGGTCTCCGGGTACCGCGGGCAGGTCGCGCAGGCGGCGCTGCTCGGGGTGCGGGCGCCGACGGTCCCGGACTGGCTGCTCGCGGTCCCGGTCGCGCTGGGCGTGCTCGTGCTGCTGGTGGCGATCGTGCGGGGCGTGCGCGCGCTGCCGCGGTGGCCCCGGCGCGTGGTGGTGGGGCTCGGCGTCGTCGTCCTCGCGCTCGCGCTCGTCTCCGTGGCCGGCATCCCCGGGGTCAACCCGGCCCGCGCCGCCCTCGACCCGGCCTTCGCCGTGCAGGACGAGGGGACCTTCGGCGGTGCCACTCAGCCCACCTCGCCACTGCGCTCCGGCTCCCCCGCCTCGCTGCTCTCGTGGCGGTCCCTCGGTCGCGGCGGGCGCACGTTCGTCTCGTCCGGCCCGACCCCGACCGCGCTGGCCGAGGCCTCCGGGCGGCCCGCCGTCGAGCCGATCCGGGTCTACGTCGGCCTGGGGAGCTCGGACGACGCCGCCGAGCGGGCGCGGCTCGCCGTCGACGAGCTGCGCCGCACCGGGGCCTTCGACCGGCCGGTGATCGCGGTCCTGACGACGACCGGCACCGGCTTCGTCGACGCGGAGGCCGTCGACGCCCTCGAGCTGGCCTGGGGCGGGGACACCGCCGTCGTCACCAGCCAGTACTCGCTGCTGCCGAGCGCGCTCTCGCTGCTGCTCGACGGCGACCGGGTCACCGCGGCCGGCACCACGATGTACGACGCGGTGCGCGCCGCCGTCGACGCGCTGCCGCCGGGACGGCCGCGCCCGCGGGTCGTCGTGTTCGGGGAGTCGCTGGGCGCGCTCGGCTCGCAGGCGGCGTTCTCCGACGTCGGCGAGGTCCGCGACGGCGCGCTGTGGAACGGCCCGCCGAACTCCTCACCGCTGTGGCGCTCCCTCGTCGCGGGCCGGGACCCCGGCACCCCGGAGGTCCGCCCCGTCGTCGGGAACGGGCGGCAGGTGCGTTTCGGCGGCGGCTCGGCCACGCCCTTCCTGACGACGAGCCCTCCCGCGCCCTGGCCCGCGCCGCGCACCGTCTACCTGCAGCACCCGAGCGACCCGGTGGTCTGGTGGTCGCCGCGGCTGCTCCTCGCCCGGCCGGACTGGCTGGCGGAGCCGCGCGGCGACGACGTGCTGCCGACCGTGCGCTGGTACCCGCTCGTCACGTTCTGGCAGGTCACGATGGACATGATCCGGGCGCAGGAGGTGCCGTTCGGGCACGGCCACAACTACGGGCCGGAGTCGCTCGACGCGTGGATGGACATCGTCCCGCCGCCGGGCTGGACGTCCGCCGACACCGCGCGGGTGCACGCCGTGCAGGAGGCGGGCGGGCTGCCGACCCCCGGCGCCTAGACCTTCCGTCCCACCAGCGCGTAGGCGCCGACCGCCTCCTCGCCCGTCGGCTCCGGCCAGGCCACGACGTCGACCATCGACGGCTCGACGAGGTCGTAGCCCGCGACCGCGCGGGCGAGGTCGGACCGGTCGCGCAGGTGGACCGGCGAGGCGCTCGTCCGGTACCCCTCCTGGATGGCTCGGGTGCGGGCCGCGAGCGCCGGCTCGTCGTGGTCGGCGCTGCCGTGGCTGATCGCGAGGACGCTGCCCCCGACCGTGGCGTCGCGGTAGGTGCCCAGGATCGCCGCGATGTCGTCGTCGACGAAGTGCAGCACCGCGATCGCCAGCACGACGACGGGTCGGCGCAGGTCGAGGTGCCCCCCGACCGCCTCCAGCACCTGGTGGGGCACGGTGAGGTCGGCCTGCACCACCGTGACGGTGTCGAGCCCGGCGGTCAGCTCGCGGGCGTACTCGACCGCGACCGGTTCGACGTCGACGTACGCGACGCGCGCGTCCGGCGCGATCTCGTGCACGTTGCCGACCGTCGGGATGCCGGACCCGAGGTCGAGGAACTGGTCGTACCCGTGCGCGGTGCACCAGCGGACCACCCGCCCCAGGTAGGACCGGTTCGCGCGGCAGGTGTGGGCCATGTCCGGGTTGCCGGCGAGGATCCGCTCGGCCTGCACCCGGTCGGCCTCGAAGTGGTGCGCCCCGCCGAGGAAGTAGTCGTAGATCCGGGCGGCGTTGGCCCGTTCGACGTCGATGGTCGTCCTCCCTAGATGTGCGGCCAGGACCGCAGGACCGTGCCGTCGCCGCCGACGTGCAGGGCCAGCGGGTCGCGACGGTGCCAGAGGGCCAGCACGACGTCCGACGCGGTCCCCCGGACGACCGTCTCCTCGCCCGGGTTCGGGAGGTCGTACCGGAGCGTCTCGTCGAGGTCGGTGAGCTCGAGGACCAGCGTCGCGTCCTTCGGCGGCATCCGGCCGTAGCCGAAGGCGGTCGCGACGAAGGCCTCGAAGAACTCGGCGATGCCGTCGCGGGCGACGTCGGCGGGGATCGCGGCGGGCTCGTCGTCGGTGGTGGTCGCGGCGTCCCACCGGTGGATCGCGAACTCGTGGGCGGCCCGCCGGAACCAGTACGCCGCGTCGTCGGCGCGCACGCTCCAGTTCACGACGTGGGCGGCGGGGTCGGTGGTCGAGAGGAGCTGCAGGAGAGCCGCGAGGTCGTCGTCGAAGGAGGCGAGCGCCTCGTCGCGCCGGACCTCGACGGCGGGCTCGCGGGCGTCGCGGCCGCCGGCGAACAACGCGCCGAGGGTGCGACAGAAGCCGGCGGAGTGGGCGAGGAGGTCGGCGCCCGTCCAGTCCGGACAGCTCCGGACCACCGCGTCGGGCCGCTCGCGGCAGAGCCGACCCAGCTCGCGTCCGTCGGTCTCGACCACCTCGGTCCAACGTCGGGTGTCCATGCGCCCAGGGTGGCGTCGCGACCGGGTTCGTGACCAGAGGTGGGCGGCGTCGACGACGAATTGCTCCGTTCGACAGGACGGAGGATGCCGAACGCTGATCGAACATGCGTTCGAACAGCGGCTGTTCGTGCAGGTCACCGGCCCCTACACTGATCGACATGAGCATCAGCGCCGCCGACGAGGCGGTGATCGACCGGGCCCGGCAGGCCATGACGGCCGCCCGCCTCGCCGAGCACGCGCTCCTCACCGCCATCGCCGAACTCGCCCAGACCGCCGCCTGGACCGCCACCGGCCACCGCGACCTCGGCCGCCTCCTCGAAGAACTCTGGCGCGTCGACCACGCCCACGCCACCCACCTGCTCCGCCACGCCGAGCACACCCAGCCGACGGTCGCCCTGTCCGGCCAGGACCTACCGCCCCGACCCCCCGCCGGCGCCCGAGCCGCCGCCGAGGGTGCGCTCGGCGAGGAACACCTACGCGTGCTCGTCCGGGCGATGGACCGCGTCCGCGCGATCCACGACATCGAGCCCGAACAGATCGCGGCCGCCGAGGACCTCCTCGCCCAGACCGCACGCCAGCTCTCCCCCCGCGGACTGGAACGAGTCGCCGCCCGACTCCTCGCCACCCTCGACCCCGACGGCGCCGCTCCGGACGAACCCGACGAGCCCGACGACGAGTGGCTGCTCGTCCAGCGCCGCGACGGCAGCCTCGCCTTCACCGGGCACATCCACGGCGCCGCCGACGTCGAACTGCTCCTCGAGACCCTCGACGCCCTCTCCGGACCCGCCGGCCCCGACGACACCCGTCCCCTCGCAGCCCGCCGCGCCGACGCCCTGCTCGACCTCTGCGCCGCCGCCCACACCCCCACCGGCGTCATCGACCCCCACGACCCCGAAGCCCACGACCGCCCCTGGGACGACCGGGCCACTGACGACGAGGGCGAGGACTCCGACCTCGCCCGCCGCCACGGCCGCCTCCACCTCGTCCCCGACGACCCCGACGACCCCGACGGGGCTGACGGGGCTGCCGCTCCGGGGCCACCACCCGCCCCCGAACCGACTCGTCCCGGCGCCCACCGGGCGGCGCGGCTCCCGATCCCCGCCCGCGCCCAGATCGCGGTCACCATCCCCCTGGACTGGCTACGCGCCCAGGTCGGCCACGCCGAGTTCGACACCGGCCGCGCCCTCGACCCCGCCACCGCCCGCCGCCTCGCCTGCGACGCCCGGATCCTCCCCGCCGTCCTCGGCACCCGCAGCGAACCGGTCGAACTCGGCCGCGCCGCCTACGCCGTCACCGAAGCCCTACGCCGCCTGCTCACCATCCGCGACCGCGGCTGCGCCCACCCCGGCTGCACCCGCCGACCCCGCCGCTGTCACGCCCACCACATCCGCCACTGGATCGACGGCGGCCCCACCGACCCCGACAACCTCGTCCTGCCCTGCCGCTACCACCACCACCTCGCCCACCACAGCGGCTGGGAGATCCACATGCTCGACGACCGCCCGTGGTTCACCCCACCCCGCTGGATCGACGCCGAACGACAACCCGTCCCCGGCGGCGGCAGCCCACCCGGCACCGTCGCCGCCTGAGGCGTGGTGGTGCGTCACCCGAATGCACCACGGCGCGGCGGCAGCAGTTAGGTTAGGCGGGCCTCACTCGCTCTGCCCGAAAGGTCCCCGGTGCGCAGATCGCTCGTCGCCGTCGTCGCCGTGCTCCTCGCCGTCCTGGCGGGCTGCTCGTCCGGCCCGGAACAGTCGCCCTCGGCCGCCCCCGCCGGCGACGGGACCTTCCCGGTCACGATCCCGACCGCGTTCGGCGACGTCACGGTCCCGCAGGCCCCGCAGCGGGTGGTCGCCCTCGGCTGGAGCGACGCCGAGACCGCTCTCGCCCTGGGCGTGCAGCCGGTCGGGGCGTCCGACTGGCTCGCCGTCGGCGGCGACGGCCTCGGCCCCTGGGTGACCCAGCGCTACACCACGCCTCCGCAGACGCTCGGCACCCTCGAGGTGGACCTGGAGCAGGTCGCCGCCCTGCAGCCGGACCTGATCCTCGACACCCGCGCCTCGGGCGCGCGGGAGCGCCACGACCAGCTCTCCCAGCTCGGGGTCCCCGTCGTCGGCATCCCGGCGGGCGGGGAGAACTACCTGACCCCGTGGCGCGACCAGCTGCGGATGGTCGGCGCGGCGCTGGGGAAGACCCAGGAGGCCGCCGCCCTGCAGTCCCAGCTCGAGTCCCGGTTCGCCCAGGCCCGCCAGCAGAACCCGGCCCTGAACGGCGCCACCGTGGTCTCCGGCGCCAAGAACACCCTCGGCGAGTACGCCGCCTACGTCGGCCGCACCGGCCGGGTCGAGTTCCTCCGCGAGCTCGGGCTGGTCAACTCCCCCGCCGTCGAGAACATCCCGACCCAGAGCTTCTCGGTCCCGGTCAGCCGCGAACAGATGAACCTCCTGGACGCCCGCGTGACGATCATGCAGGCGATCAGCGGCAACGCCACCGACATCACCGGCGACCCGCTGTGGGGCACGGTGCCCTCGGTCGCGGCCGGCCGCGGGATCGTGCTCGACGACGAGGCCCTCTCGAACGCGTTCGCCAGCTCGTCGGTCCCCGGCCAGCTCTACGCCCTCGACCGCATCGTGCCGCCGATCGCCGCGGCGGTCGCCAAGCCGTGAGCCACCAGCCGTGAGCCACCAGCCGTGACCGCCGTCGCCACCGCCGCCCCCGAGCCGCCCCGCACCCGCCGCGGCTCGGGCACGGCGACGACGCTGCTCGTGCTGGCCGCACTCCTCGTGGCCGTCGTCGCGAGCCTCGCGATCGGGCCGCGGGCGCTGCCGCCGTCGGTGGTGCTCGACGCCCTGACCGCGTTCGACCCGACGAACCCCGACCACCTCGTCGTCACCGAGGTCCGCCTCCCCCGCACCGTGATCGGTCTGCTCGCCGGCCTCGCCCTCGGCCCGGCCGGGGTCCTCGCCCAGGGGCTGACCCGCAACCCGATCGCCGAACCCGGCATCCTCGGCCTCAACACCGGGGCGGCCCTCGCCGTGGTGCTCGCGATCGGGCTGCTGGGCATCCGGTCCCTGACCGCCTACGTGTGGTTCGGCTTCGTCGGCGCCGGGCTCGCCGCGCTGATCGTCGCCGGGGTCGCCGGCGTCGGCGGGCGCTCGGCGACCTCACCCGCCACCCTCGCGCTCGCCGGGGCCGCCCTGACCGCCGGGCTCGGGTCGGTGACCACGGCGATCCTGCTCACCGACCCGAACGCCTTCGAGGACTACCGCTTCTGGCAGGTCGGCTCGCTCGCCGGCCGCGACCTCGGCATCGCCGCCCAGGCCGCGCCCTTCGTCGCGGCGGGCCTCGCCCTCGCCCTGCTGTGCGGCCCGACGCTGAACGCGCTCGCCCTCGGCGACGACGTCGCCCGCTCCTTCGGCCGGCACGTCGGGCGCGACCGCGCGGTCTGCGGCGTCGCCCTCGTCGTGCTCGCCGGGGCGGCGACGGCCGCGGCCGGGCCGATCGCCTTCGTCGGGCTGACCGTCCCGCACCTCGTCCGCGCGCTCGCGGGCCCCGACCACCGCAAGCTCCTCCCGCTCGCCGCCCTCGCGGCCCCGACCCTGCTGCTGGTCGCCGACGTCGTCGGCCGGGTCGTCGCCGCGCCCCGGGAGGTGCAGGTCGGCATCGTCACCGCCGTCCTCGGCGCACCGGTCTTCGTCTGGTTCGTCCGCCGGAAGCGGTTCGTGCGATGAGCGCGCCCGCGCTGGCGGCCCTGCAGACCACCCGGGCCCGGTCCCGACGACGGGTCGGGCTGGTCGGGGCCGTCCTCGCCGCGGCGGTGGTCCTCGCGTTCCTGACGACGGTGTCGCTCGGCGAGTACCCGATCGGACCGGGCGACCTGCTCACCTCCCTGGTCGGCGCCGGACCGGCCCGCGTCGAGTTCGTCGTCACCCGGCTCCGGCTCCCCCGGGCCCTCGCGGGGCTGGCGGTCGGCGCCGCGCTCGGCCTCGCGGGCGCGCTCTTCCAGCGGCTGCTGCGCAATCCCCTCGCCAGCCCGGACGTCATCGGCGTCGGCGCCGGGGCGAGCGCGGCCGCGGTGACCGCCCTGACCGTCTTCGGCCTCTCCGGGTTCGGGGTCTCCGCGGCCGCCGTCGTCGGGGCCGCCGGCACCGCCGCGCTGATCGTCGTCCTCGCCCAACGCGGCGGCTCCGGGGGCGGCCTGCACGGCGTCCGGTTCGTACTGATCGGCGTCGGGATCGGGTCGGCGCTGCTCGCCGTCGTCTCCTGGCTGATGACGACGGCCTCCCTCACCACCGCCCAGCAGACCCTGCTGTGGCTCACCGGCAGCCTGAACGGCGTCACGTGGGCGGCCACCACGCCGCTGCTCGTGACCGTTGCCGTCCTCGTCCCGCTCGCCCTCGTGGCCGCGCGCGCCCTGCCCCGACTCGAGCTCGGCGACGAGGCCGCGGCCGCCCTCGGGCTGCCCGTCGAGCGCGCCCGCCTCGCCCTGCTGGCCGCCGGCGTCCTCCTCGTCGCCGCCGCGGTCGCCGTCGCCGGGCCGGTCTCGTTCGTCGCCCTGGTCTCCGGTCCGGTCGCCGCCCGCCTCGCCGGTCCCGACCGGGCCTCGCTGCCGCACGCCGCCCTGGTCGGCGCGCTGCTGGTGCTCGTCGCCGACCTGATCGCCCGCCACCTGCTCGGCGACATCCCGCTGCCGGTCGGTGTGGTCACCGGGGTCGTCGGCGCCCCCTACCTGCTGTGGCTGCTGGCCCGGTCCCGCACGAGAGGAGCGACATGAGCCTGAGCGCCGAGCGCCTCACCCTGCGCTACGACGACCGCGTGGTGGTCGACGGGCTGTCGGTGCGCCTCCCCGCGGGCCGGATCACCGCGATCGTCGGCCCCAACGCGTGCGGCAAGTCGACGCTGCTCCGCGGCCTGGGCCGGTTGATCGCGCCCGCCGCGGGTCGGGTCCTGCTCGAGGGGACCGACGTCCGCGAGCTCCCTGCCCGTGAACTGGCCCGGCGCCTCGGGCTGCTGCCGCAGTCGCCGGTCGCCCCGGAGGGCATCACGGTCGCCGACCTGGTCGAGCGCGGACGCTCGCCGCACCAGGGCTGGTTCGGCGGCCGCACCGCCGCCGACGACGCGGCGGTCGCGCGCGCCATGACGGCGACCGGGGTCGCCGAGCTCGCCGACCGGGCGGTCGACGAGCTCTCCGGCGGCCAGCGCCAGCGGGTGTGGATCGCGATGGTGCTCGCGCAGGACACGCCGACCCTGCTGCTGGACGAACCCACCACCTACCTGGACATGGCGCACGCCGTCGAGGTGCTCGACCTGCTCGTCGACCGCAACCTCGGCGAGGGCACGACGGTGGCCGTCGTCCTGCACGACCTCGACCTCGCCGCCCGCTACGCCGACCACCTGATCGCCATGCGCGACGGCGCCGTGGTCGCCGAGGGCACCCCCGCGGAGGTCGTCACGGAGGCGACCGTCGAGCGGGTCTTCGGGATCCCGGCGCGCGTGGTCCCCGACCCGGTCTCGGGCACCCCGCTCGTCGTCCCGGTCGGCAGGCACCGGGTCACGCCGCCCGCGCCGGTGCCCGACGCGACGGACGCCCTGCCCGACGACGGGTGCGGGTCCACCACGCCGTTCACCTCCGAGGCCGACCTGCGCGCGGTGGTGGACGAGCCGCACCCGCTCGCCGTCGCGAAGGTCGGGGACCGGGTCGACGCGACCGCCGCCGAGTTCGTGGCCGCCGCGCCCCTCGTCGTGCTGGCCTCGGGCCGGGCGGACGGCGGCCTGGACGTCTCCCCGCGCGGCGACCGGGCGGGGTTCGTCCGCGTGCTCGACGACGGGCGACGGCTCGCGCTGCCCGAGCGCCCCGGGAACCGTCGGATCGACACCCTGCGCAACGTCGTGGAGCGGCCGGGGGCGGGCCTGCTGTTCCTCGTCCCCGGGGCGACCCACGTGCTGCGCGTCTCCGGTCACGGACGCGTCGTCGACGACCCGGCCGTCCTGGGGCTGTGGGACGAGCCGCCGCCGCTGGCGCTCGTCGTCGAGGTCACCGACTGCTTCGTGCACTGCTCGCGCGCGCTGACCCGCTCGGCGGTGTGGGCGGGGATCGAGCCGGCCACCGACGTGCCGGGCGTGAAGGCCCTCGCGGAGGCCGCCATGGCGGGCCGCGAGGACGCCTGAGGGTCAGGCGGTGGCCGGCCCCGCCTCCGCCTTCCCCGCCTTCGCGGCGTCGGTGGCGCGCCGGATCGCCCACACCGTCACGGCGGCGGCGAGCAGGGCCAGCGGTACGCCCATGGCGAGGCGGACCCAACCGAGCCAGGTCTCGGCGTAGGCGGAGTCGTAGAGCCAGCGCTGCACCACGAACCGCGCGCCGAACACGACGACCCAGGCCAGGGTGGCGAGGTCGTAGGCCCGGAGCAGCGCCGGCGAGCGGCGCCAGCCCTGCCCGTCGCCGTTCACCAGGTGCCACAGCACCCCGACGAGCGGCCGCCGCGCGAGCACGGACACCAGGAACACGCCGCCGTAGATCAGGCTGGTCCAGATCCCGAGCAGGAAGAACCCCTTGGCCTCCCCGGTGCGCCACGCGATGAGTGCGCAGACGGCGACGCCGAACAGGCCGGACAGCGCCGGCTGGACCTTCTCGCCGCGGACGAGCCGCCAGACCGCGACCGCCACGGCGGAGGCCACGGCCGCGACGATGGAGGCGACGAGGTTCTTGAACACCGCCTGGACCAGCACGAACACGACGACCGGCACGGCCGAGGTGATCACCCCGGCGACGCCGCCCATCTGCTCGAGCAGGGTCGGCGCCCGCTCCTCGCGTTCCTCGCGCTCCTCGACCTCGCCAGCGTCCCCGGTCGGCTCGGCCGCCCCCGCCCCCGGCCCCGCGACGGGGGCGGTCGGGAGGTCCGGCCGCACCGGGGCGAAGGCGACGGTGGGCGGCTCGTCGGGACCGGGGCGGTGCCGCGGTGGCCCGACGGGCGGTCCGGCGGGGTGTCCGGCGCGGTGCTGGGGGGTGATGACGCGCTCCTGTCAGGGGGCTCGCTGCAGCTCGTAGTACGGGTTGTAGATGACCTTGCGACCGTCGCGGACCGCCACCCGCCCGCTCGCGCGCAACGTGCGGCCCGGCTCGATCCCGGGGATGCGGCGTCGGCCCATCCACACCAGGGTGACACCGTCGGTCCCGTCGAAGAGCTCCGCCTCCAACGTGGCGACCGAGTCCCGCGGGCAGATCTCCACCGACCGCAGACGACCCTTCACGGTGATCGCCTCGCCCGTCCCGGAGCACTCGCTGGCCTTCTGGCAGCCCGAGCGCTCGACCTCGGCCGAGAGGTCCTCCGCGTCCAGCTCGGACACGTCGGAGGTGAGCTTCTTGACCATCCGCGACATGAACCCAGGGCTCTTGCCCATCCGGCTGCTCCTCGCTGCAGGCACCCGGGAACGACCCCGGCTGCCACCCTCGGCCCCTCGGGGCCCGTCGTCAGGATAACGCGATCAGGAACGCCCGGGGGACGTCCCGGAGTCCGCCTTCTGCGGCAACATCATGGGGATCACGGGCCCGTCCTGCCCGGCGATCTGCCGCGGGCGGGTGGGAAGGGTCTGGTAGAGCGTGTCGCGGAACGGCTCCGGCACGTCGTCGGGCACCTCGAGGGGCAGCAGCGAGCGCACCGGCAGCGGGTCGGGCGAGCGGACGATCACCGTGCCGCGGACCATGTCGCGCAGCATCCCGTGCAACGTCAGGGCGTGCTGGGCCGGCCCGGTGCCCACGCCGCGCAGCAGCCAGCGGGGCCCCTCCACGGCGACGACGCGGGCGACGACGTCGCCGTTGCGCGCGACGAGCTCGCGACCCCACTCGCCGCGGTCGCGGCGGATGGTGGCGCCCTCGTTGTGCAGCTGCGTCGCCAGCTCCTCGACCAGCTCGGCCCAGAGCCCACCCGTGCGGGGCGCGGCGAAGGCGCTCACCGTCAGGCGCCCCTCGGGGACCATGACGTGGACCGCCCGCAGCGGGCCCGACGGGTCCGGCTCGGCGATCAGGGTGGCACCGGGCGGCACCGGCAGCTGCACGGAGCCGAGGTCGAGGCGCAGCCGACCGTCCCGCGGGGCGTTCTCGGCGTCCCACGGCCCGTGGTGCTGGTGGTGCCGGCGGCCCGCGGGCTCACCGTGCCCGGGCACCTGGGCGATACGGCCCTTGCGGTGGCGCCCGCGCGCCGGCTCGGTCGCGACCACTGCCTTCAGAGCTCCCTCGTCACCGGCCACGGGGGGTGGCCGTCCCGGTCATGCGTCGACGTGTCCATCGGCGGAACCCGCCGTGTTCTCAATACCCTGCCCGTGACCTTCTCGTGATGTAAACGGGCGAGGGTCACGCAGGTTGTCACCCGACCCGGTCGACCCGAAGCCGCCCTCGCCGCGGGCGGACCCGGGCAGCGCGTCCACCACCCGGACCATCGGCAGCTCCACCCGCTGCACGAGCAACTGGGCCACGCGGTCGCCGCGGCGCAGGTCGACCGCCGCGTGCCGGTCGTGGTTGACCAGGCAGACCCGGATCTCGCCGCGGTACCCCGCGTCGACGACCCCGGGGGCGTTGACCAGGCCGATCCCGTGCCGGGCGGCGAGCCCGGAGCGGGCGCAGACGAGGCCGACGTGCCCCGGCGGCAGCGCGATCGCCACCCCGGTCCCCACCAGCACCCGCTCGCCCGGGTCGATCCGGACGTCGGCGGTGGTCCGCAGGTCGAGGCCCGCGTCGTCCGGGTGCGCGCGCTCGGGCGGCGGCAGCCCCGGATCGAGACGGACGAGATCGAGCTCGGACACGACGCACGAGGGTAGTCGCGGGCGGCCACCGGTCCGCAGCCCTCCCCGGCGCCTGGTCCGTCGCCGGGGGCACCGCGTCCTACCCTGGAGGGCGTGACCCGAGCACCCGCCCCGAGCGCGTCCCCGGCCGGCCTCGAGCGCCTCCGGCTGCCCTGGTGGGCGTGGCCGCCGTCGCTGCTGGTGGCCGGGCTGCTCGCGGCCGAGGTCCACATGGGGTTCCCCGGGGTGCGTTCCTGGCTGCCCTACGTGGTGCTGCTGCCGCTCGCGGTGCTGATCCTCAGCCGGATCGGCCGCACGCGGGTCGGGGTGGCCACCGACGCGGACGGTGAGCGCGAGGTCTGGGCCGGGCCGGCCCACCTGCCCACCCGCTTCGTCGGGCGCGCCGACGTGGTGCGCGGGGAGAGCAAGCAGCGGGCGCTCGGACCGCAGCTCGACCCGGCGGCCTTCGTCCTGCACCGGCCGTGGGTGCCGAGCGCGGTGCGCCTGGAGGTCGTCGATCCCGACGACCCCACGCCCTACTGGGTGATCTCCACCCGCCACCCCGAGCGCCTGCTGGCGCAGATCCGGGGCGCATGACGACGGAGCCCGGTCCGGGAGTCCCGGACCGGGCTGGGTGATCGGTGTGTGTCAGGCCGCGCAGTCGCGGCAGATGAACGCGTTGCCGCGGGTCTCGGCGAGGCGGCTGCGGTGGTGGACCAGGAAGCAGCTGCCGCAGGTGAACTCGTCCGCCTGCTTGGGCAGCACCCGGACCGTCAGCTCCTCCCCGGAGAGGTCCGCGCCCGGGAGCTCGAAGCTCTCGGCCGTGTCGGTCTCGTCGACGTCGACGGCCGCGGACTGCGCCTCGTTCCGGCGGGCCTTCAGCTCCTCGAGCGAGTCCTCCCCGAGTTCGTCGGACTCGTTGCGGCGCGGGGCGTCGTAGTCGGTCGCCATATGGTGTGTCCCACCCTCGTCATGCGGAGTTCTCGGTCGTGCGCCCGCACAACGCGGGACGTCCACGGTTTGTGCCGGTCGTCGGAGTGACCCGGGTCTCACCGGCAGGGGGTCGGGAGACCGGCCCGGGAGGTGCCGACCGTGCTCGACCGTGCCGTGGAGCGGCGGAAGGGTAGCCGACCACGGTGACGGATGCCCACGCGTCCGCTCGTCCATCCGTGTGGTCCGCCCGACAATTCGATCGCGCACGACCGAGGACGGCCGAGGCTGCCGGTGCGGCGGACACGCCGACGCCACGGCGGGGCGTCTACGCTCGCCGCCGTGGCCGCCTCGTCCTCCCTCCCGCGTGCCGGCGGGTACCGGCGGCGGCACCTGCTGCCGATGGCCCTGCTGGTGGTCGTCCTGGCCGTCGCGAGCCTCCTCACCTGGGTCGTGGTGTTCGTGAACTCGACGGCGCAGTCGGTCACCTCGTGCAACGCGCCGCCCTCGGGCGGCGGCGCCGTCCAGGCCCGCACCGCCCTGGACCAGACGGCCGCGGCCGCCCCGTCCGCGGTGGCCGTGCGGGTGCTCAACGGCGCCGGCCAGCGCGGCCAGGCCCAGCTCGCGGCCGTGGAGCTCGGCGAGCTCGGCATGCCCGAGGCCGCGCAGCCCGACAACGATCCGCTCTACCCCGCCCAGGACCTCAGCTGCGTGGGGCAGATCCGCTACGGCCCGGACGGCGCGTCCGCGGCCCGCACCCTCTCGCTCGTCGTGCCGTGCGCGGAGCTGGTCGACGACGGGCGCCAGGGCTCGGCGGTCGACCTCGCCCTGGGCAGCGACTTCCGCGACATCACCCCGGGCGCGGGCGTGAACGACGCCCTCAAGGCGCTCGCCCGCGGCACCGAGTCGGGCGCGCCGGTGCCCGGCACCGACCCCGCGTCGTTGTCGACCCTGCGTGACGTCGACTGCTCCCAGTAGCGCGAGCTAGAGCTCTGCTGCCCCGGCGGCGCGCAGCAGGTCGGACAGCGGTCCCGCCACGGCGGGACCGGCGGCGAAGGTCGCCTCCGGACCCCACCCGTCGTCGGGACCGACCGACGGACGCCGCACCACCGCCCCCGCCTCCTCGGCGATGAGGGCGCCCGCGCACCAGTCCCACGGCTTGAGGCCGTGCTCGTAGAAGCCGTCGATCCAGCCCGCCGCCACCGAGCAGAGGTCCAGCGAGGCGCAGCCCTGGCGGCGCACGTCGCCGATCGAGCCCGCGACCCGGCCGAGCAGGGCCGCCTGGCGGGACCGTCGGGCCGGGTCGTAGGCGAGACCGGTGCCGACCACGGCGAGCTCGACCCGCTCCAGCGCGGACGCGCGCAGCCGGCGGCCGTCGAGACGGGCGCCGTGGCCCCGGGCGGCGGTCCACACCCGCCGCGAGACCGGCTCCACCACCGCGCCCGCGACGGCGTGCCCGTCGACCTCGGCGCCGAGCGAGACCGAGAACCAGGGCAGGCCGTGCGTGTAGTTCACGGTGCCGTCGATCGGGTCGACCACCCAGCGCACCTGCCCGGGGCGCGGCGAGGTCTCCCCGCCCTCCTCCTCCCCGAGCACGGCGTCGTCGGGGCGCAGCACCGCGAGGCGCTCACGCACGAGGGCCTCACACTCGCGGTCGCCGGCGGTGACGACGTCGGTCGCGGAGCTCTTGGTGCTCATGTCCGCGACGGAGCGGTCGCCGACCACCCGGTCGCGCACCGCGAGGGCCAGCTCGGCCGTCTCCTGCGCCACCTCGACCGCGATCTTCTCCAGGCCGACCGCGAGTTCGGAGCGCTCCTCGTCGTCCACGTCCCCATCCGACCACATCTGGCTAGGCTCGCCCGATATCGCGCGAGGGGAACGGGGTGTGAACGGGATGCGACGGCTGGGGATCGACGTCGGCGGCACCGGCGTGAAGGGCAACGTGGTCGACACGGAGACCGGGGACCTGCTGGCCGAGCGGGTCCGGATCGAGACGCCGCACCCCGCCACCCCGGAGGCGGTCGCCGACACCGTCGCGGCGGTGGTCGAGGCGCACGCCTACGACGGCCCGGTGGGGATCACCTTGCCCTCGGTGGTCAAGGCCGGCATCGCGCACACCGCGGCCAACATCGACCCCGCCTGGCCCGGCACCGACGCGGTGACCCTGTTCGGCGAGCGGCTCGGGCGCCGTCCGGTGTTCGTGCTGAACGACGCCGACGCGGCCGGGCTCGCGGAGGTGCGCTTCGGCGCGGGGGCCGGCCGCCGCGGCGTGGTGTGCATGCTGACCATCGGCACCGGCATCGGCTCGGCGCTCTTCCTCGACGGGCGCCTCCTGCCCTCCACCGAGTTCGGGCACCTCCAGGTCGACGGCCACGACGCCGAGAGCCGCGCCTCGGCGTCCGCCCGCGAGCGCGAGGAGCTGTCCTGGGGCAGGTGGGCGAAGCGGTTCTCCCGCTACCTGCAGGTGCTCGAGGACCTGATCTGGCCCGACCTGTTCATCCTCGGCGGCGGGGTGAGCAAGAAGCCGGACAAGTGGCTGCCGCTGCTGGAGGCGCGCACCGAGATCGTCGTCGCCCAGCTGCAGAACCAGGCGGGGATCGTCGGTGCGGCCATGGCCGCGGCCGAGGACACGAGCCCCTGACCTGCGGTTCCTTCCCGACGACCGGTCGCCACGCGCCGCCTGCCTGTGAGGTACGGGCGCCGGTCACCCGGCGTCGTTACAATGGCTGACAGCTTGCGGCGGTTCACCGCCGGAGCCGGAGCCCAAACCTTCCCGACCACTCCGCGTCGTGATCGTCCCGGCCCCGGGTCCGTCGATCCGGTGTCCGCCTCCACGCCCCTGCAGTAGATCGTCGCGAAAGGTCGTTTGTGGCAGCCGCAGATTCCGCCCGCCGTCGCGCCACCACCGCCACGGCGGAGCAGCCCTCCGGCCCGATCGGGGTCGTCACCGAGGACGCCGACGCCGCCGCGCCCGCCGCGGCGCCGAAGGCGACCCGGGCGCGGACCGCCACGAAGGCCGCTCCCAAGGGCGCCGCCGCGACGAAGGCGCCGGCCAAGAAGGCCCCCGCGAAGAAGGCCGCGCCCGCCAAGAAGGGCGCGAAGACCGAGGGTGCCGAGGGCGCCGAGGGCGCCGAGGGCGAGGCCCCGGAGGGCGAGCTCGAGGACGCCCCCGGCGACGCCGACCTCACCGAGGAGGTCGAGGCGCTGGGCGCCGAGGTCGTCGTCGAGGAGGTCGAGACCGAGGAGCCCACCGAGGAGGACAAGAAGTCCGGCGACTTCGTCTGGGACGAGGAGGAGTCCGAGGCGCTGCGCCAGGCGCGCAAGGACGCCGAGCTCACCGCCTCGGCCGACTCGGTCCGCGCCTACCTCAAGCAGATCGGCAAGGTGGCGCTGCTCAACGCCGAGGAGGAGGTCGAGCTCGCCAAGCGGATCGAGGCCGGCCTCTACGCGGCGGAGCGGCTGCGCAAGGTCGCCGAGACCCAGCAGGAGCTGCAGACGCAGATGCGTCGCGACCTGCGCTGGATCGTCCGCGACGGCGAGCGCGCCAAGTCCCACCTGCTCGAGGCGAACCTCCGCCTCGTCGTCTCGCTGGCCAAGCGCTACACCGGCCGCGGCATGGCGTTCCTGGACCTGATCCAGGAGGGCAACCTCGGTCTGATCCGTGCGGTCGAGAAGTTCGACTACACCAAGGGCTACAAGTTCTCGACCTACGCGACGTGGTGGATCCGCCAGGCCATCACCCGCGCGATGGCCGACCAGGCGCGCACCATCCGCATCCCGGTGCACATGGTCGAGGTCATCAACAAGCTCGGCCGCATCCAGCGCGAGCTGCTCCAGGACCTGGGCCGCGAGCCCACCCCGGAGGAGCTCGCCAAGGAGATGGACATCACCCCGGACAAGGTGCTGGAGATCCAGCAGTACGCCCGGGAGCCCATCTCGCTGGACCAGACCATCGGCGACGAGGGCGACTCGCAGCTCGGTGACTTCATCGAGGACTCCGAGGCGGTCGTCGCCGTCGACGCGGTGTCGTTCACGCTGCTGCAGGACCAGCTGCAGTCCGTCCTCGCGACGCTCTCCGAGCGTGAGGCCGGCGTGGTCCGGCTGCGCTTCGGCCTCACCGACGGCCAGCCGCGCACCCTCGACGAGATCGGCCAGGTCTACGGCGTGACGCGCGAGCGCATCCGGCAGATCGAGTCGAAGACGATGTCGAAGCTGCGTCACCCGTCGCGCTCCCAGGTGCTGCGCGACTACCTGGACTAGTCGTTCCCGACGAGGGCCCCCGAGCACCGCTCGGGGGCCCTCCGTCGTTTGCACGCCCGGTCGATCTCGCGTTGGCTGATCGCCCGTGACGTCGTCGCGGTGGACCGTCCCGCTGCTGAGCGTGCTGTTCGTGCTGCTGTGGGCGTCGGGGTTCATCGTCGCGAAGCTCGCCACCCGCACCACCGACGTCCCGACGGTGCTCTTCTGGCGGTTCGTCATCGCCGCGGCGGTCACCGGGGCGGCCGTGGCCTGGCTGCGCCCGGGGATGCCCCGCGGCCGGTCGCTGGTGCACCTCGTCGTGACGGCACTGCTGCTGCAGGTGGGCGTGTTCTCGGCCGTGTTCACCGGCCTCGCCCGCGGCGTGCCCGCCGGGCTGACCAGCCTCGTCGTCGGGCTGGCACCGCTGCTCGTCGGGCTGCTCACCCCGCTGGTGCTGCGGACCCGGCTCGGCGCCGCCCCGGCGATCGGGCTGATCATCGGAGCGGGCGGGGTGTACATCGTGGCCTCCGGCGGCCTCTCCGCCGGTGGACCGATCGGGCCGGTGCTGCTCCCGGTGCTCGGGATGGCCTTCCTGACGGCGGGCACGCTCTACCAGAAGCGGTTCAACGACGACACGCCCGTCGCCTCCAGCGTGGCCGTCCAGATGGTGACCTCGATGGTCGTCCTGGCCGTGGCGATGCCGTTCCTCGGCCCGCAGTGGCTCCCCGCCGGGGCCGGTGGATGGGTCGCGGTGGCCTGGTTGGGCGTGATCAACTCTGCCGGCACCTTCGCCGTCATGTTCGTGCTCCTGCGGCGGCGCTCGACGGTGCACGTGTCGGCGCTGATGAACCTCTCTCCCGCGACGACGGCGCTGCTGGCCGTCCCGCTGCTCGCCGAACCGCTGACCGGGCGCGCCGTGCTCGGCCTCGCCGTCGCCCTCGTCGGGATGTTCGTGGGCCTGGGGATCTGGCCCCGGCGGCGGGCGCAGGACGTGTCCCAGGTCACGCCGTCCGGTTCGATGCCCCCATGAGGACCACCGCGGCCGGGCGGACCATCGAGCCGGTGCTGCGCATCTGACCCGCTAGCGTGGGGCTCGTGCCGATGGAGGAGCGGGTCCGTCCCGACGAACGCCGCCGCTACGTGTTCCTGCTGTGGTTCAACGTCACGCTGGGCGTCCTCTGGGCCGTCGTGCTGGTGCTGACCGGGGTGTGGTGGTTCGCGGCGCTGCTGGCCGTCTCGGTCGTGCTCGGCAGTCTCTCGGCCTGGGCACTGAGCGTGCTGAACCGCGAAGGCCTGCGGTGACCGCAGCGTCGCTCGCCGAGCGTGCCGCGGCGGCGCTCGCGATCCCGCTGCAGGAGGCCCTCGGAGCGCGTCCGGCCGATCCCGCCGCGCCCACCGGCGGGCTCGTGTTCCCGGTCCGCGACCTCGCCCTCAACCCCGGCGGCACGCTGCACGCGGGCGCGCTCGGCGCGATCCTCGAGCTGCAGGGATTCCTGACGCTGCTCCCGGAGCTCGCCGACGACGAGCACGCCGTGACCCACCACATCTCGACGCAGCTGCTCAGCCCCGGGCAGCGGGACGAGGAGGTGCTCGTGACGGCGGTCCTCGAGCGCCGCACCCGGCGCCTGGGGTTCGTGAGCGCCACCGCGACCGTCGGCGACCGGCTCGTGGCACGCAGCCAGATCACCAAGTCCGTGATCGCCCTCCGCCGAGCGGAGCCCGCACGGGGTCTGTGATGCTCGCCGGCATGACCCAGCACCCCGAGGCCGACGACCTCCCGGGCCCCGACCCGGCCGACGTGCACCAGCGCAGCGTGGCCGTCATCCGCGCCATGGACGCCGGGGACCTGCGCGCCGTCGGCGAGCTGCTCGGCGAGCTCGGCGGCCCCGAGGAGTTCGGCGCCCAGGTGGTCAGCCTCGCCAGCCTCGCCCGCCTCCTGCTCGACCAGAACCCGCAGACCGCGCCGGAGCGCGACGACGCCCGGGGCGCCGTGCTCGACGAGCTCGCCCGGGTCCTGATCGCCGCGGAGACGCCGTAGGACCGCACGGAACCGTGCGAGCATGAGCGGCGTCGGAGGAGGTAGGAGGTCCATGACGATCGCGCGGCCCTGGCCCGACCACCTGCTCTCGCTCGACGAGTGGGAGGCGCTGGACGAGGAACTCGTCAAGACCGCCGAGCTCGTCGAGGGGGTGCTGGTCGTGTCGCCGAGCCCCTCGCCCGTCCACCAACGCCTCCTGTGGCGGCTCTGTGCGGCCCTGGAGCCACAGGTCGCCCCGGGCCACGTGCTGATCCCGGACCTCGACGTCCTCATCGACGCCGGGCCTCCCCCGACCGTGCGCAAGCCCGACGTCGCCGTGGTCCGGGCCGAGGCCTACGAGCGCGGTGAGCGCCTCGTCCCGGCCGACCTCCTCGCGGCGTTCGAGATCCTCTCCCCCGGCAGCCGACGGACCGACCGGGTCGCCAAGCTCGCGGAGTACGCGGAGGGCGCGATCCCGCACTACGGCATCGTCGACCCCGACGGCCCGACGCTCACCGAGTTCGCGCTCGTCGACGGCGCCTACCGGCCCGTCGCCGAGCACCAGGGCCTCGCCACGCTCGCGTTCGGCGCGACGCTCGACCTCACGACGCTGCCGTAGCGGTCACCCCGAGCCACACCAGCCCGGCCACCTTCGCCACCTCGAGCGCGACGTAGACGAGATGGGTGTGGCTGCGCCGGCCGGTGTCCGCGCCTGCGAGCACCCGGTCCGAGCGCCGTGTCAGCACGGGACGCACCGCCACGAGCTGGACCGTCAGCACCCCCACCGCGACCACACCCGCCGTCCGGAACGGCCCGAGCACCAGCCCGACCACGACGACGACCGCGAACACCACCTCGACGGCGTTGAGGGCGCGGAACACGACCCGGCCGATGCCGAGCCCCACCGGCAGCGTGACCCCGGTAGCGCGGAACTTGAGCGGCGCCTCCAGGAACGAGATCGCCAGCACCATCCCGAGCCACACCCATGCCACCGCGGCGAGCACATCGAGCACCTCACCACCCTGCCACCGCGCACCCGCCCGGTGGTGTGGGCCAAGATCGGGGGGTGAGCTCCGCCGACACCGTCCTGCCCGGCAGTCCCGCCTACGCGGAGGACGCCGCGCTGGCCCGGGAGCTGGCCGACGCGACCGGGCGCCTCCTGCTCGACCTGCGGGACGCGACGCCGCCCGGCCGCGACCGGGAGTACGCGGGCGACGAGCGCGCGCACGAGTACCTGACCGCCGAGCTCGCGCGGCGCCGGCCCGACGACGCGGTGCTCTCCGAGGAGGGCTCGCTCGACCCCCGCGGCCGCCGCGGGGCCCACCGGCTCTGGATCGTCGACCCGCTCGACGGCTCCTCCGGGTTCGGTCGCGGCACCGACGAGTGGGGCGTGCACGTGGCCCTCGTGGTCGACGGGCAGCTGGCCGCGGGCGCGGTCGCCGTGCCCGGCCTCGACGCCCTCGTCGACTCCGACACCGTGGAGCACGTGCCCGACGACCCGATCGGCGACGAGCTGGCGGTCACCGTGAGCCGGTCGCGGCCCCCGCACGAGCTCCGGGCGGTCGAGCGCGCGTTCCCCGTCCGGCTGGTCCGGCGCTCGGCGGCCGGGGTGAAGACGCTCGCGGTGCTCGACGGCGAGGCGGACGTCTACCTGCACTCCGGCGGGCAGTACGAGTGGGACAACGCCGCGCCGATGGCGGTCGCCATGGCCGCGGGCCTGTTCGCGACGCGCATCGACGGCTCGCCCGTGCCGTACGGGCAGGACGACCCCTACTCCCCCGACCTGCTCATCGCCCGCCCGACCGTGCACGCCGCGGTGCTGGCGGCGCTCACCGGCGAGCGGTGACCAGCTCCTCGAGCACCTCGACGACGTCCTCCGCCTCGGCGACCCGGTAGACGCCGTGCTCCGGCTCGTCGTCCGGGTCGGCCCCCGCCTCGACCAGCACCCCGAGGTCCCCGGCGCCCACTCCGGCGAGCGTCGCGGGATCGGTGTCGACGACGAGGACCACCGCGCCGAGCTCGCGGCGCAGTGGCTCCACGCCGTCCGGGTCGAGCATCCGCAGCCCGCCCTTGGCCCCGGAGAGGAACATCAGCTCGGCGACCTCGTCGGCGGGTCGCCGGGAGACGACCGCCACCGTGGTCCCGGGCAGGGCGAGCAGCACGTTGAGCGCCTCGGACGACTGCTGCAGCGCCCGGTCGTCCCCGAGCGGGGCGAGCGCACCGTCGAACCCGCAGGCCACGAGCAGGGTCGGCGCGTCCCCGAGGGCGGCCACCTCACCGAGCAGTTCCTCCACGGTCGCCGACCCTGCCACCGCGCCGATCACCCGACCAAGATCCCTCGGGCGCGTGCAGGGTCTGCCCCCGGCGGGCGGGGTAGACCCCTGACATGACTGCTCTTCCTGACGACGGGTTGTGCCTGGGCGGGAACGTCTTCGGCTGGACCGCCGACGAGCCGACCTCCCACGCCCTGCTCGACGCCTTCGTCGACGCCGGCGGCCGCATGATCGACACCGCCGACTCCTACATGGCGCGCGCCGAGGGCAACTCCGGCGGCGAGTCCGAGACCGTGATCGGGAACTGGCTGGCGCGCACCGGGCGCCGCGACGACGTCGTCATCGCGACGAAGGTCGGCTCCTGGGAGCAGCGCAAGGGCCTGCGCCCGGAGAACATCCGCGCCGCGTGCGACGACTCGCTGCGCCGCCTGCAGACCGACCACATCGACCTCTACTACGCCCACCGCGACGACCCCGACACCCCGCAGGAGGACTACGTCGGCGCGTTCGACGAGCTCGTCCGCGCCGGGAAGGTCCGGGCGGTCGGGGCGTCCAACTTCGACGCCGACCGGCTCGCGTGCGCCCTCGAGCTCGCCGACAAGCACGACCTGACCCGGTTCAGCGCCGTGCAGCCGCACTACAACCTCGTCGAGCGCGACTACGAGCGGGACCTGGCGCCGCTGGTCGAGCGCGAGGGCCTCGTCTGCTACCCGTACTTCGGGCTGGCGAAGGGTTTCCTCACGGGGAAGTACCGGCGCGGGTCCGACCAGGTCGACTCCGGGGCGTCGTCGGGAGCCATGGCGGGCGCGCGCGCCGAGGGCGCCCGGGCCTACCTCGACGACCACGGGGTCGCGGTGCTCGGTGTGCTCGACGAGATCGCCGCGGCGCACGACGTCCCGGTCGCCGCGGTGTCGCTGGCCTGGCTCGCCGCCCAACCGACCGTCGGTGCGCCGATCGCCTCGGGGCGCACGCTCGACCAGCTCCGCGAGATCCTGCCGGCGGTGTCGCTACGGCTCAGCGACGACGAGCTGCGGCGGCTGTCGGCCGCCTGAGCCGGGCGAGCACCGCGCGGTGGTCGCTGCCGGGGACGTCGAGGACCTCGACGGAGCCGACACCCACCGCGTCCGAGACGAGGACGTGGTCGATCGCGACGCCGAGGCGGCGGGGGCGCTGCGCGGGCCACGTCGCCTCGCGGGCCCGGCCCGCCTCGGCGGCGGCCGAGCGGACCCACCGCAGCACCCGCTGCAGCGCCCGGTGCTCGAGGGTCGCGTTCAGGTCGCCGACGACCACCGTGGGCCGGGGATCGTCGGCGACGAGGCCGGCGAGACGGTCCAGCTCGCGGCGCCACTCGTGGGTGCGGCTGGGCAGCAGCACCGCGGGGTGCACGGCGAGCAGGCGGGTGTCGCCGAGCGCCCCGCCGGACAGTTCGACCCACCCCGAGGCGGTGTCGCGGGTGACGGCCCGCACCGTGACGGCGCCGAGCCCGGGGGCGGCGAGCACCGAGGTGCAGGCGTGGTCCCCGGCGCCGGCGGCCTCCACCTCGACCCGACCCGGGGCGCACGACCACCCGCGGTAGCCCAGGTCGTCGATCTCGGAGGTGAGCGCCCACCGGAACCGGTCCCCGGCCTCGAGCAGCGCCACGACGTCCGGGCGTTCCCGGCGGATCGTCGCGCCGAGCGCGACCGGGTCCGCCCGCCCGATCCACACGTTCGCGCCGAGCACGGCGAACGGCTCCCCGACCGGGGTCCCGCCGGTGCGGCGTCGGTGCCGCACCGTCGAGACGGCGAGGGCGCCGGCCGCGACGATCCCGCTGCCGACGCCGAGGTCGCGCCACGGGCCCGGTCGCGTCGCCGCGAGGGCCGAGAGACCCGCCGTCGTGAGGGCGAGCCGGCGGCGGAACGCGGTGATGATCGGCCACGGCGCCGTCCGGTCGACCCCGAGGGCCTCGGGCAGCAGGACGGCGGTGGTCACCAGCGCGCCCGCGGCGGTCCGGGCGATCGTCGAACGTCCCACGCGTCGATGATCGCCCAGTCGCCGTCGGATCGGCGCGAGGCTCGTCCGGCGCTCAGTACTTCCAGCGCCAGGCGGCGAGGACCTCCTCGGTGTCCTTCTCCGCGGCCCAGGCGGCGTCGGCGCGGCGCACGGCGAGGAAGGCCTCGAGGAGCTCGTCGCCGAGCACGCCCGCGATGCGCGGGTTCGCGCGCAGCGCCTCCTCCTGCTCGGCCTGGGTGCTCGGCAGCTTCGCGATCCCCGCGGCGGCGCGTTCCTTCTTCTTCCAGGTGCCCGGGTCCTGCGCGGTCGGGGCCGGCGGGACGAGGTTCTCCTCGATCCCGGCCGCACCCGCCGTCAGGATCGCGGCGAGGGCGAGGTAGGGGTTGGCCGAGGCGTCGGAGGTCTTGAGCTCGACGTTGGCGTGGTCCTCGCCGAGCAGGGCGGAGCCGGGCACGTAGCGCAGCGGGGCCTCGCGGTTCTCCACGCCCCAGAAACCGGAGAACGCCCCCGCGAAGAAGCCGGGGCGCAGGCGGGCGAGCGAGCCCTGCGAGGGCGCGGTGATCGCGGCGAGCGCGGGCAGGTCGCGCAGCAGCCCGGCCACGTAGCCGGCGCCCGCGGTGCCGCGCGGCCCCTCCGGGCCGCCGGCGAGCAGGTTCTCCCCGCCGCGCCACAACGAGGTGTGGACGTGCCAGCCGTTGCCGGCGCCGTTCAGGGTCGGCAGCGGCGCGAAGGAGACCCGCAGGCCGTGCGCCTCGGCGGCCGCGAGGATCGTCTGGCGGGCGAGGAGCTGCTGGTCGGCGGCGGTCAGCGGGTCGGTGGCGGCGAGCGAGAGCTCGACCTGCGCGGGCCCGTACTCGGCGTGGATCTGGCCGAGGCGCAGTCCGTTGGCCTCCGCGTCGCGCATCACCGAGGCGATGAAGCCGTCGATCGGCAGGAGCGCGTGCGGGCTGTAGGCGGGGCCGTGGTGGGCGGGGAGCAGCTCCGTGTCGTCCGGGTCGGTCTCCGGCTCGAAGACGCCGAACTCCATCTCGTACCCGACGAGTGCGCTGTAGCCGTCGGCGGCGAGGCCCTCGACGACCCGCTCGAGCACCGAGCGCTGGTCGAACGCCCACGGCCCGCCGTCGGCGGCGAGCTGCTTCCCGGGTGCCCACGCGAAGGCGGGCTGGCCCGCGAGGCGGGTGATGCGGTCGAGCTGCGGGACGAGCCGGACGTCACCGGACGCGTTCTGCATGCCCGGGGAGCCGAACGCGATCGCGTCGTCGGTGTCGAAGACGGCGAACAGGTGGGTCACGCCGACGCCGCTGACCGCGACCTGCGGTAGCGCCGACACCGGGACCGTCCGCGAGCGCGGGATGCCGTTGTTGTCGGCCCACGCGACGGTCAGCCCGGCCACCCCGTCGGCGGCCAGCGCCGCGGCGAGCTCCCGGCCGCGCTCGCGCAACTCCTCGGTCACGTTCCCCACCCCTCGTCGACGGTCCAGCGCGGGTGAGGCTAGCCAGCGCCGCCTCCCGGCCCGTCGCCGACCGCCGCGTGGGGCAGCGCCGTCCCGAGCGAGCACCTGCGGTGGTCGACCGGGCCCGCAGCGGACCGACGGTGCTCGTTGATCAGAGCAGCCGGGCCGCACGCGTGAGGGGAGGATTCGAGCGCTCTTGTGGCACGAGGGTTCCCCTCACGCCGGCGGGTCGGCCGACGACGGGGGCGCGGGCTCCCGCCGCAGCGCCACCCCGACGACGACGGCCGCGATCCCCACCGCCTCCAGCGGCGCCGGGACCTGCGCGAGCCCGACCAGGCCCACCACCGTGGCGGTCAGCGGCAGCAGGGCGAGCAGCAGCGCGAAGCGGGCCCGGCCGACGCGGCGCAGCACGACCTGGTCGAGCACGTAGGGCACCACCGACGACAGCACCCCCAGCGCGAGCGCCGAGGAGAGCAGCAGGGGCTCCCCGGCGATCGGGCCCGCCGTCAGGGCCAGCGGCGAGAGCACCACGGCGGCGACGACGAAGCCGATCGCGAGCCCGTCGATGCCCTCCCCCGTCGAGCCGGAGCCGCTCGACACCCGGGCGCCGAGCACGATGTAGCCGGCCCACAGCAGCGCGGCCAGCAACGCGAACACGACTCCGGCCGGCGAGCCCTCGAGCCGCACGTCCGCGATCAGGGCGACCCCGACGACGACGAGCGCCAGCGCCGACCAGTCCCGCCGGCTCCGCGACCCGAGCGCCGCCACGAGCACCGGGCCCGCGAACTCGACGGCGACCGCGGTGCCCAGCGGCAGCCGCGCGATCGCCTCGTAGAAGACGATGTTCATGCCCGCCGTGACGAGACCGAAGGCCCCGGCCAGCGCGACCCGTCGTCGAGACCAGCGCACCCGCTCGGACCGCGACCAGCGCCGCGCCGCGAGCCGCCACACCGCGAGCACCACCGCGGCGCCCGCGAGCCGCAGCCAGGCGACCCCGGCGGGCGAGACCCGCTCGAACAGCCCCACCGCGAGCGCGGCGCCCACGTACATCGACACGCCGCCGAGCACGAAGAGTAGCGGCGCCGGGGGACCGCTCGTCGTCGATGATCGACTCACCATCGTGTGGTCCGCCCCCTTCCCGGATAACAACGGTCGCAATCCGTCGATGAGCGGTACGTGACCGAGAACAAAGCGTCGCGTGAACACGAGCGGTCGTCGCCCCGGTCTGACACAGTGGAGGGGCGACGGTCACTCGGCCGGAGCCTGCGGGACCGGTTCCCACACC
This sequence comes from Actinomycetospora sp. CA-084318, assembly GCF_050955885.1. NCBI lineage: Bacteria > Bacillati > Actinomycetota > Actinomycetes > Pseudonocardiales > Pseudonocardiaceae > Actinomycetospora > Actinomycetospora sp. CA-084318. The sequence goes on along the minus strand of NZ_CP192098.1, from coordinate 2,863,199 downwards.
GGTCTCCGAACGGAGGGAGATGACGATGCCCGGAACCCTGACCCGGCCAGAACTCACCGCCTCGGACCGTTGCGACCGCTGCGGTGCAGCGGCGAAGGTCCGCGCCATCCTGCCCTCCGGCGGGGAACTCCTCTTCTGCGGGCACCACGCCCGTACGCACGAGGCGAAGATGAAGGAGCTCTCCATCGACGTGCAGGCCGGGGAGTCGGCCTGACGGCCCGCTGACCTGCGGCGACGCCGATCGCCGCGAGAAGCCTCGAGACCACGGCGGGCGGGGACCACGACGGTCCCCGCCCGCCGTCGTCGTGTCCGGCCCCGTCCGCGGTTCCCGCCGACGAGCCGCCGCCGCGGGTCCACGGCGACACGCGCGAGCGCCGTCGATGACGCGCACGGTCGGGTGGTCCGCACCGTCACCCGCAGGCGTGACGCGGCCCCGGATCCGGCCGCCGACCCGGACCCGGCCTCGCGACCGTGCGTGACGACCACGTGTCGTCCGTGACGGCCACGTTTCGCGACGTGATCGACACGGTCGGCACACGTCACCCGACGGTGTGACGTCGACCACAGCGACGACCGACGGTCAGCGCTGCGGCTGCGATCGCCAGGACCGCAGCGTCGTGATCCGCTCCTCGATCTGCTCCGCCGTGGCCACCGGGGTCGCCGGTCCCCCGCAGGCCTTGCGGAGGTCGCCGTGGATCACCCCGTGCGGCTGGCCGGTGCGGTGGTGGTGCGCCGCGACGAGCGTGTTGAGCTCGCGGCGCAGCTCCTTGAGCTTCTCCGCCGCGGACGGCTTCAGCCGCGCGGGCGGCGGGGCGGCCGGCTCCGCCGGGGCCTCCCGGGCGCGCCGCGTCTCCTCGTCGAGCTGGTCGCTCTGGCGCTTGCGCAGCAGCGCCCGCACCTGGTCGGGGTCGAGCAGCCCCGGGAGCCCGAGGTAGTCCTGCTCCTCGTCGCTGCCCGCGCCGGCGGCCGTCCCGAACGAGGCCCCGTCGTAGATCAGCTGGTCGAGCTCCGCCTCCGCCGAGAGCGCCTCGAAGCTCTTCTCCTGCTCCCCCGGCTCGTCCTCGGTGCGGTTGGCCTGCTCGAGGAGCTCGTCGTCGAGACCCTCCTTCGGCCGGTGCGGCTCGCCCAGCACGTGGTCGCGCTGCAGCTCGAGCTCGCTGGCCAGGCCGAGCAGGGTCGGCACGCTGGGCAGGAAGACCGACGCGGTCTCGCCCGAGCGCCGCGACCGCACGAAGCGGCCGACCGCCTGGGCGAAGAAGAGCGGGGTCGAGGCGCTCGTGGCGTACACCCCGACGGCGAGCCGTGGGACGTCGACGCCCTCGCTGACCATGCGGACGGCCACGAGCCACCGGTCGTTCGACGCCGAGAAGCCCGCGATCCGCCCGGAGGCCTTCGGGTCGTCGGAGAGCACGACGACCGGCTCCTCGCCGGAGAGCCGCCCGAGGATCTTCGCGTACGCCTTGGCGGTGGTGTGGTCGGTGGCGATGACCAGGCCGCCGGCGTCGGGCATGCCGCCCTGCCGGAGCTGGGTGAGCCGGGTGTCGGCGGCCTGCAGGACCGCGGGCATCCAGTCGCCCTTGGGGTCGAGCGCCGTCTTCCAGGCCCGGGACGTCTGCTCCGCGGTGAGCGGCTCGCCGAGCCGGGCCGTCATCTCCTCGCCCGCGCTGGTCCGCCACGACGCCTGCCCGGAGTAGGCCAGGAACACCACGGGCCGCACCACTCCGTCGGCGAGCGCGTCGGAGTAGCCGTAGGAGTGGTCGGCCTTCGAGCGCAGGGCGCCGGCCGAGTCGGGCTCGTAGGTGATGAAGGGGATCGGGCTGTCGTCGGAGCGGAACGGCGTCCCGGTCAGGGCCAGTCGGCGCGTGGCGCCGCCGAACGCCTCCCGCGTGGCCTCGCCCCAGCTCTTCGCGTCCCCGGCGTGGTGGATCTCGTCGAAGATCACCAGCGTGCGCCGTGACTCGGTGCGGTTCATGTGCAGCATCGGGTGCGCCGCCACCTGGGCGTAGGTCACCGCGACACCGTGGAAGTCGGCCGAGAGCTTCCCGACCGAGTTCGAGTACTCCGGGTCGATCGCGATCCCGGCGCGCGTGGCCGCGCCCGCCCACTGGTGCTTGAGGTGCTCGGTGGGGCAGACGATCGTCACGGTGTCGACCGTGCGGTCGCCGAGGAGCTCAGCCGCGACCCGCAGGGCGAAGGTCGTCTTGCCCGCGCCCGGCGTCGCGACCGCGAGGAAGTCCTTGGGGCGCTCGGCGAGGTAGCGGGTCAGGGCGCGCCGCTGCCACTGCCGCAGGGGCGGGGCCGAGGGCGTGTCCGTGGCGGTCGTCGGGCCGGGTCGTCCGGGCGCGCGCGTGGTCAAGGACCCTCCGGGGAGCTGGTGAGCAGGCACCGGCCTCCGTCGTGGGAGGCCCGCGGGGGACGACGTCCTACTCGTCGTCCCCGCCGCCGCGCGGCAGCTTGTTGAAGATCTCCTTGCACGCCGGGCACACCGGCGAGCCGGGCTTGGGCGAGCGCGTGACCGGGAAGGTCTCCCCGCACAGCGCCACGACCATGTTCCCCATGACGGCGCTCTCGGCCACCTTGTCCTTGCGGACGTAGTGGAACATCTTCGGATCGTCGTCGTTCGTCCGATCCGTGGCGTCCGGGCGGACGTCGGGGAGGACCGCGGTCTGGCTCATGGCTCCATTGTGCCCCGGCGGGGTCCGACTCTCAGCCGTCGGTCCCGGTCCGCGGCGGCGCATGATCGGGACCGTCCTGCTGGGGCTGGCGGGGACCGTCGGTGCGCTGGGCGCGGGCGTCGAGCGCCTCGGCGGCCTCGATGATGCGCGCCTCGCTGACCTTCGGCAGGGCCGTGGCGTCCGACCGGTAGCGGTTGACCTTCTGCGACTTCTTCGGCGGCCGGTCGTTCGCAATAAGCACGGCCACCCACGGCAGCGGTACCGACAGCACGATGAACGCGACCGCCACCCACGGCCAGTTGAAGCCGATCCCGAAGATCCCGGCCAGCACCAGGCACGGGATGCGGAACGCCATGATCAGCGAGTACCGCTTCTTGCGGGCCGCGAACTCGTCCTCGAACGAGACGGCGGCCTCGGTGATCAGCACCGGCTCGTCCTCGTGACGCCGCTTCACGCCACCACCTCCAGGTTCCCACTGTCCCACCACGGGTCCCCGATGGCACGGCGGGCAATCATCCGGCCTCACCAGGGCCGCAGGACCTCGTCCGCCCAGGCCGCGAGCAGCGGTTCGTCGTGGCTGACGGTGAGGACGCCGAGGCCCCGCCCGACCTCCGCACCGAGGACCGCCACGAGCGCGGCGGTGGTCGACGCGTCGAGCATGGCGGTCATCTCGTCGCAGAGCAGGTAGTCCGGCCCCGCGGCGAGCGCCCGCGCCAGGCACGCGCGCTGGAGCTGCCCGTCGGAGACCTCGTGCGGCCGCCTGGTGCGCAGCTCCGACGTGAGGCCGACCCGCTCGCACAGCTCCGCCGCCCGCGCGTCGAGGACCGCGCGGTCCCGCTCCCCCGCGGCCCGCAGCGGCTCGGTGAGCACCTCGGTGAGGGTCAGGCGCGGGTCGACGGACGCCCGGGGCTGCTGGAACACGACCCCGACCCGACGGCGCAGCGCCGCCGGCGCCCGGTGGCGCATCCGCCGCACCGGGGTGCCGTCCACCGACACCGACCCGCCCCACGGGGTGTGCAGCAGGGCCAGCATCCGCACGAGCGTCGACTTCCCGCAGCCGCTCGGTCCCGCGATCCCCAGCACCCGGCCGGGCTCCACCGCCACGTCCAGGCCCGCGACGACGGGGTGGCCCCGGCGCCAGCCACCCACCAGGCCGCTCCCGACGAGGCTCACGCCGGCACCGCCGGGTGACAGGCGACGGCGCGGTCGCCGTGCCCGACGAGCGTCGGGTCGTCGCTGCAGGCCGACCGTCCACAACGCGGCCGGAAGGGGCACCCCGGCGGGAGGTCGGACAGCTCCGGGGGCTCCCCCGGCACGGGCACGAAGCCCTCCTCCGGCAGCGCTCCGAGCAGCCCGGCCGTGTACGGGTGCCACGGGCGGGCGAGCACCTCGGACGCGGGACCGGACTCCACGATCCGGCTGGCGTACATGACGGCGAGGTCGACGGGGCCGGCCGCGGCGATCCGGCGGACCGCGCGCAGGTCGTGGGTGATCAGCAGGACCGCCGTCCCGGCGCGGGCCAGGTCGACGAGCAGGTCGGTGGTGCGGTCCACGAGGGGCCGGTCGAGGCCGGCCGTGGGCTCGTCGGCGAGCAGGACCTCCGGGTCGCCCGCGAGGGCGGCCGCGAGACCGGCTCGCTGGGCGGTGCCGCCGGAGAGCTCGTGGGGGTAGAGGTCCAGCGCCGTCGCCGGCAGCCCCGCGCGCTCGGCGAGCACCTCGGCGGGCTCGGGTCCGTCCAGCAGCCGCACCGCCTCGCGCAGCTGGGCGCCCACGGTGCGCGTCGGGGTGAGGAAGGTGCCCGCGGACTGCCCGACGAGCCCGATCCGCCGCCCGCGGACCTCGTCGCGCAGGACGGTCTCGGGCGCCGCGAGCAGGTCGAGGCCCTGCAGGAGGGCCCGGCCGCGAACCTCGGCGTTGCCCGGCAGCAGCCCGGTGAGCGCCTCGGTGAGCACGGACTTGCCGCACCCCGACTCGCCGACCAGTGCGAGCAGCCGCCCGTGCCGCAGGGTGAGCCCGACGTCGCTGGCCGCGCGCACAAGCCGCGGCGGACCGCCCCGCGCCCCGCGAAGCCGGAAGCGCACGTCGAGTCCGGTGACCTCGAGCGCGGCCGTCACAGCGCCAGCTCCGAGCGCCGCCGGGGGCGGGTGCGGTCGCGCCACCAGGCCGCGATCCCGGCGACCGCCAACGTCGTGGCCGCGAGCAGCGCGGAGGGGAACACGACGATCCACCAGCTGCCCAGCAGCACCGCCTGGCGTCCTTCCGCGAGGATGTTGCCCAGACTCGCCAGGTGCGGCGGGAGCCCGAGGCCGAGGAACGAGAGCGCCGTCTCGTGCCACAAGACCGCGCCCGCGACCACCCGCTGGCGCGACGTCCGAGACCGCGCCCGCCGCCTGCCAGAACTCGAGACCGACGGCGCACATCACCTCCGCGACCTCGCACAGGCCCTCACAGCCTGAGCACTCGCCGACCCACGCGGGGCCGGGGAACCGACCAGCCACCGCAGAGCCGAGGTCACCGACCACGTTGGCCGGCCACCGGCCCGCAAACCTAGAGTCGCCTCCCCGGAAGCGGCGGCCCGAGCCCCGTGGCGGACCAGGCACGGGCAGGCCCCACGAGGACCCCGACGTCGATCGGGCGGCCGCCGGCTGGTTCCCGACTGATCCCGTCGTCGCCCGAGGCTGGCTCGTCGTGCGGCACGAGTCCGGAGGAGTCGCGCGGCCCGTCCCACTCCACGGACACGGTCCTTCTACATGTCCAGTCTTGACGGCAGCCCGGCCGCGAAGCATTCTGATGGCAGCCGCCTGCAGATGGCCCCGGGGCACGTCGAGTGCAGCCGCGCCCCCGTTCGACCCCCCCTCAAATTCGTCGTACGAGACACCGCAGCAGGAGCCCACATGACCACGCTCACCCAGCATGCACGGCGCGCCGTTCGCGAACGGATGTCCTCGGCGCTGCTCGCGCCGCTACCGTCCGCGATCGATCGCCGCCTGCTCGACCGGGTGCGTCAGGCACCGGGCACGCCCCTCGCCGCGCCGCCGCCAGATTCGGGCCTGTCACCCGTTCCCGGCGATCAGGGCCTCCCGGGGCTCGGCCGCACGCTGGAGTACATCCGCTTCGGCTCCGCGTTCACCCGCGCGCGATTCGAGCGGTACGGCCCGGTCTCCTGGTCGGGTTTCCTGGGGGAGCAGGTCGTCCAGGTCGCCGGACCTGAGGCGACGCACACCGTGCTCACCAACGCCGACAAGGCCTTCTCGCAGGAGGGCTGGCGTTTCCTGATCGACAACTTCTTCCACCGCGGACTGATGCTCCTGGACTTCGACGAGCACCGCTTCCACCGCCGGGTGATGCAGGAAGCGTTCACCGCTGAACGCCTGAGGGGCTACACCGACGAGACCGTCGCCTGCGTGCGGGAGACGGTGCCGACGTGGCGGCAGGACGCGCCCATTCGGCTCTACCCGGCGCTCAAGAGCCTCACGCTCGACGTCGCCACCCGGGTGTTCATGAACGAGCGTCCCGGGCACGAGGCCGAGGAAGTCAACAAGGCCTTCGTGGACTGCGTTCGAGCTGCGAGCAGCATCGTGAAATGGGATGTCCCGGGCACGCGGTGGCACGCGGGCCTGCGCGGTCGCCGCGTCCTCGAACAGTATTTCCGGGCGAACGTCGCTGCCAAACGAGCCAGCGGCGGGGCGGACCTGTTCTCGGCGCTGTGCCAGGCCCGGACACCGGACGGTGAGACGTTCTCCGACGACGACGTCGTCAACCACATGATCTTCCTCATGATGGCCGCCCACGACACGTCCACCATCACGAGCTCCGCCGTCGCCTATCTGCTCGGCGCGAACCCGCAGTGGCAGGAACGGGCGCGCGCCGAGTCACTCGCCCTCGGAGACACCCCGCCCGACCGCGCAGCCCTGGAATCACTGGACACGCTCAATCGCGTGATCAAGGAATCCCTGCGACTGGTCGCGCCGGTGCCGGTGGTGATGCGCCGCACCGTGGCCGACACCGCCGTCTGCGGACGCTACATACCGGCCGGGCAACTGATCATGGTGGCCGGAGCGGTCAACCACTTCGATCCGTCGTGCTGGAGCGAACCCGACACGTTCGACCCCGACCGCTTCGCGGAGCCCCGACGCGAGGACAAGACCCACCGCGACGCGTGGCTGCCCTTCGGCGGCGGCGTGCACAAGTGCATCGGCATGATCTTCGGGAGCCTCGAGGTGACCGCGATCATGCACGAGATGCTGCGCGCCCACCGGTGGAGCGTCGACCCCACATACCGCCCACGCTGGGACAACACCTCCCTCCCGGTCCCCGCCGACGGGCTGCCCCTGCGCCTGCGCCCACTGCACTGATCACCCCAATCGCCGCCGGCAACGACCCCTGGAGCAGCTACGTGACCCGCTCACCGTGGATGGACACCGACCTGGACGACTTCCGCGCCATGGCGCGGACGTTCTGCGAGAAGGAACTGGCCCCTCACCAGGAGCGCTGGGCCGCCCAGAAACAGGTCGACCGCGACCTGTGGACCCGCGCCGGCGAAGTCGGCCTGCTCTGCCTCTCGATTCCAGAGGAGTACGGCGGCGGAGGCGGAACCTTCGCCCACGAGGCGGTCCTTCTCGAGGAGCAGACCGCCGCCGGCGACAGCTGCTGGGGAGTCGCCCTGCACAACGCGATCGTCGCGCACTACGTGCTCGCCTACGGCACCGAGAGCCAGAAACGCTCCTGGTTGCCGAAGCTCGCCACCGGCGAATGGGTCGGCGCGATCGCCATGACCGAACCCGGCACGGGATCCGACCTGCAGAACATCACCACCCGGGCGCGCCGCGACGGCGAGGACTACGTCGTCTCCGGCTCCAAGACCTTCATCACCAACGGAGCTCAGGCCGACTTCGTGCTCGTCGCAGCGAAGACCGACCCTGACGCCGGCGCCCAAGGCGTCTCCCTGGTCGCAGTGGAGACCGCGCGAACCGGATTCAGCCGGGGCCGGGTCCTCGAGAAGGTCGGAATGAAGGGCCAGGACACCGCCGAGCTGAACTTCGCCGACGTCCGTGTGCCCGCAGAGAACCTCCTCGGCGAAGCAGAAGGCCAAGGCTTCGTCCAGCTCATGCAACAGCTTCCCCAAGAACGTCTCCTCATCGGCATCACCTCGGTGACGGTCATGGAGAGAGCTCTCTCGGAGACCATCGCCTACACCAAGGAGCGGACCGCATTCGGACGGGCGGTGTTCAACTTCCAGAACACCCGGTTCACCCTCGCCGAGGCCGCGACCGAGGCCCGCATCTGCCGGGTCTTCCTCGACGACTGCATCCTCAAGCACCTCGACGGACAACTCGACATCCCGACAGTGGCGATGCTCAAGTGGTGGACCAGCGACCGGGCCATGCACGTCGTCGACCAGTGCGTCCAGTTGTTCGGCGGCTACGGGTACATGGCCGAGTACCCCATCGCCCGCCTGTGGACGGACCAGCGGGTGCAGCGAATCTACGGCGGCACCAACGAGATCATGAAGGAGATCATCTCGCGCACCCTCTGAACAGGTACGGCCCGCGGTCGTGACCCAGCACGGGCTGCGTCAGGATGGGCGAGTGCATGCCCAGGGAACGGCGGGGACCTACGGAGGGCGCAGCGCCGAGGCGCGCCGGATCGAACGCCGACTGCGCCTGCTGGCCGCCGCTCGTGAGGTCTGGGGCACGGACGGCTGGGCCGCGGTCACGATGCGCGGCGTGTGCGGACGCGCCGGACTCGTCGACCGGTACTTCTACGAGAACTTCTCCGATCGTGACGCTCTCCTGGGCACAGTGTGGGACCAGGAGCGGGACGCACTGATCTCCCAAGTCCGCGCGGCGTTCGTCGTCAACGCCGGCCGCGATCTCGTCGGTGCGCTCCGCACCGTCATCGGCGCCGTGGTCGAGCACCTGCGCAGCGACCCGGTGTGCGCGCGCATCGTGCTCGGCGACCACGCCGGTAGCGCGGTGCTCGAGCCTCGGCGCCGGAAGATGCTGCGCACCGTCGCAGACCTCTTGGTCGACACCGCTGGCCCACATCTGCCGCCCACGACCGACCCGGCCCGGCTCCGCATGAGTACCTTGCTGGGCGTCGGAGGGTTCGCTGAGATCGTCGCGGCCTGGAACGCCGGCGAACTCGACGTCGACGCCTCGGACATCACAGAACACGCCACGATGGTCGCCGCGCTGCTCGTCGAGGGCCACCAACCACGAGGGTAGGCCGCCGCGCCTGCCCAATGTCGGAAGTTCCGAGCCCGGAGCCCTACGTAGAGACGCGGGTTGTCGCTCTACGAAGCTACGGTTGGGATCGAGGTCCCTCGCGACCGCGACTCGAGCTTCGACCCGGTCATCGTCGGCAAGCGTCAGCGGCGCCTGGACGGCATCGACGAGATCGTCCTGTCGCTGACCGCTCGGGGCCTGACCACCGGCGGAGTCAGCGCCCACTTCGAGGAGGTCTACGGGGCCAAGGTCTCCAAGGACACCATCTCCAGGATCACCGACAAGGTCCTCGAAGACCTCGCCGAGTGGGGAGAACCGGCCGCTGGATGCAGCCAATCGCTATGTCAGCCAGTGGGTGGGGTTGGTGGGGTCGAAGGTGCGGGCGGCGTCGATGTAGGAGTCCATGGAGGCGCGGGAGCGCCAGCGGCCGTGGCGTTGGACGTCGCGTTCGGGGACGCCGGCGGCGATGGCTTCGGTGGCGAACCCGCGGCGCAGGCTGTGTCCGCCCCACAGCTGCGCGTCGTCGAGGCCGGCGGCGTTGGCGCGGCGTTTGATGATCTCGGCGATCGAGTTGCGGTGCAGCCCGCCGGCGCGGGGGCGGCGGCCGTAGCGGTCGATCCCGCGCCAGGCGGGGCCTTCGAGGATGCCGTGGGAGCCGAGGAGGTCCCGCCAGCGGGTCCAGGCGGCACCGGCGTCGAGCAGCGTCGATTCGTCGCTCCCCTCCCCTACCGTCGCCTCGGGTGACGGGGCGGCGATGCCGAGCGTGGTGCCGGCGCCGTGCTGGTCGGTCTTGGAGCGGGCCAGGTGGACCGAGAGGCCCTGCTCGGAGGGGTGCAGGTCGGCCATCTGCAGGCGGGCGAGGTCGTCGGTGCGCAGCGCCGCCTTCCACCCGACCAGCAACAGGGCGTGGTCGCGGGCGTCCGCGAGCACCTCCTCCGGCTTCAGCAGGCGCAGCACCTCGACCAGCGGCTCCCGGCGGGCGGCGGCGCGACGACGGGTCGGGGCGACGCCGGGGTGGCGCCGGATCCCGGTGATGGTGCGGCGCACGGCTTCGGCCTGGACGGGGTTGTCAACCTGGGCGGTCTGGTGCACCACCGAGATCGCCGCCAGATACCCGGACAACGTCCCTGGTCGCAGGCCCTCCCGCTCACACACCTGCCCGGCCACCACCGAGCTCGACGGATCGGCCGGAGTCGCGGGCCGCCAGACCGGGGCGAGGTCGGCCAGGAACCGGGCCACGGTCAGCGGACCCGCCGGCAGCGCCCGCTCCCCCGCCGCCGCGCACCACGTCTCGAAGCGCCGCCACTGCCGCTCGTAGGCCGACCAAGTTTTCTCCGCCCGCGCCCCGCGCGCGTAGGACTCGGCGCGCGCGGTCAGCTCGTCGCGGAACCCGCGCAACGCAGCGGGCTCACTCCCGGGAACGGCGACGAGGGCTTCCTCATTCAGCTCCGCGGCGGTCATCGCGCCATGTTCTAACCGGCGGGCGAGCTGGCCCGGGAGGCGCGCCGCGCCAACCGTGCAGACATGCAGATTATGCACTGTAGGCCTTGAACAGGTCAGCCTAGAAGACGTAAAGCCTGACTAGACATGTAGAGCGGTACCCTCGTTCGCGTGGTCGCCGTCTACCCCTACGTCGGGAGCCGAGAGCGGGACGCGGCGCTGCGTCGGATCGCTGCTAGGCACCTGCGCTGCGAGGATTCTCGCTGGTCAGAGGCCGGGTGCGAGGGCGACGATCCGGCCCGCGACGTCCTGGACTACCTGCGTCGCCACCACACCCGGCTGCCCCGCGCGGTGTCCAGCGAGGACACCCGCGACGCCCTGGTGCTCAGTGCCTGGATCTACTGGGAGGAGCGCCGGCGGGAGCGGGATCTGCTGCGCCGCGCCCGCGGGTACGGGCACTCCCTGGGCGAGCTCGGAGCCTTCCTCGGGCTGAACACCCGCCAGGGCACCTACGACTACCTCGACCGGCTCGAGGCGCTCGTCGAGGCCCACAGCACCGACCAGGCACGCCAGCAGCGGGTGGCCGACGAGCGCGTGGAGCACCAGCGCGTTGCCGATGGGGTCGTGCGCGACCCTGATCTGATCGCCGGCCCGCTCGCGACGTCGACGTTGACTCCCCGCGACGACCTCTACCGACGCACCCGCGGGCGGCGGGCCTCCACCGCGGGCGCCGACCCCGACACGGTGCGGGCACGGCGACGCGACAGCAGGACACTTCCGGCGCGGGAGCGCTGGATCGCTGAGCACCACAGCGAGCTCGACGTCTTGGTCTCCGAGCTTCTGGGCCAGCTGCAGCGGCTCGGCATCGAGGCGCGCGAGCAGGAGTCCGACGACTTCGAGCTCGAGGACACCCTCGCGGTGCTGGACCGCCACCGAGACACCGGCGACTACTCCCCCGCCACCTTCGGCGCCATCGGGCTGGTGCTCGGCGAACTCCGCTTCCACCCCGCCCTTGGGCCGCTCGCCCGCAACCACGGCGTCCACCGAGCCATCGCCGCCGCCGACCGGCTCCGGGCACGCTTCGGCGCCTTGAGCTGACACGCCTCGACGCTCGGAGGGTCACCCCAGGGCGCGCTCGAAGACCCGACGGCGCTCGCTCGGGCCGAGGTACTCGGTCGCAGCCAGCGTCTCGGCGTTGATCGACTCGTCCCCACTGCTGATCGCGAGCGCGGCCGCGGAGGACAGAAGCGCGGCGAGCTCGCCGATCGTGCCCTCGGATCGCGCGATCAGGTACTCGGCCATCTCCGGCTGCGCGATGTCCGAGCGCCGACGCAGCGGGAACGACGCCGCGAAGCTCGCGAGCAGCGAGCGGGTCTCGTCGCTGTCGGCCTCCCAGCGCGGCAGCACCACCGGCTGGAAACGGTTCTCGAGCTGGTCGTCCGAGCGGATGGCGAGGTAGGCGTCGTGGGTGCCGACCCCCACCAGCGGGACACGCAGGTTGTTGCCCAGCTGGCGGAGCAGGTTGAGGAACTCGCGGCGACGGGAGGCGTTGCCGGCGAGCATGTTGTGCAGCTCGTCGATGACCAGGACCCGCAACCCGTTGCCGCCGAGCCACCACATGGCGGTGCGCTCGAGGTCGACCGCCCGCGGCCGGGCCTGACCACCGACCGGGTCGGGAGAGCCGCAGGCGTCCAGCAGTGCCGCGTAGAACCGCGTGACCGACGGCTCGGAGGGCATCTGCATGACCACCAGCGGGATCGGTGGCGTGAGCCGGTCCTCCGGCATGGCGGCGACGCGGGCGTCCACGGTGCGCCGGAACTTCTCGATCAGCATCGACTTGCCGTTGTTGGTCGGGCCGGCGATCAACAGGTTCGGCATGCGCTGTCGCGACGGCCAGTCCCAGAGTTCGTCGAGGCGGCGCAGGGCGGCGGCGACTCGTGGGTAGCCGATCCAGCGTTCGGCGCGCACACGTCGAAGGCGCTCCTCGTCGGGTCGGCGCGCGTGGTCTCGAGCTCCTGGGTGCAGGTGGGACAGGTCGAGCTCGTCGGGATCCACCCGAGTCACCACTCCTCGATGTCGTCGAACGGTGCTGGCGCCGGCTCTTCGGCTCTGGCGTCCCGGCGAAGGTCGGGCGGTGGCGGTGGGACGGCGATCGGACCGGGAGACGGCGTTGACGCCACGGGGCGGCGCTGACGTTCCCGGCGGGCGCGTCGGGTCGACTTCGTCGCGGTGTCGCTGACGTGGCGCATTTGCTCGACCGAGGCGAACAGGGCCTGCTCGTCGACCTCGCCGCGTCCTTGCTCCCGCAGGCTCGCGACGGCGGCCCGGTGTTCCCAGAGGCTGATTGCGGGGTGAGCGAGGTGGCGGTAGCCGACGCTGAGGTAGGCGTTGCTCTGCGGGTCGAGCACCCAGACCCGGGACAGATCGCGGGGGTCGCGCCGGACAACTACTTGGCCGATCTGTTGTCGGCGGGCGATCAGGGGCTTGAGGGTGTCGCTGAAGTAGTGCACGTGGTCGATGACGAGGCCGGTGCGGTTAAGTCGCCGGCGGACGACGGGCAGGAAGTCGACCAGGAAGGACCGGGGGTTGGCCACTGTCGTCGGCGGGTGCGCGGTGGCCTTCTCCTCCCACACCGCCAGCGGCGGGCGTCCGTGACCCTCGTGGACCTGGTGGTGGTAGGCGGCGACGGCGAAGGCCAGCCAACGTTGCAGCTCGAGCAGGGTCAGCGCCGCGGTCGCCTCACTGTCGTAGGGCCCGCGGTCGACCGGGTTGGAGAACGTCGTCCCCGGTAGCTCGTGAACCTCGCTCATCAGCGTGCCGATGAGCCTCTCCACGACTCCGCCGTACTGTGGTTCACCCGGCGGCCGGTAGTCCAGCGCGATGCCGTGTTCCTCGCACCCTCGTCGTAACGCCTCGGAGTGGAACTCCGCGCCGTTGTCGACGTACAGCTGCGCTGGCTTACCCGCCATCGGCCAGCTGACCTGCGCGCCGAGCGTTTCCAGCCATGCCTGCTTGTCCGTCGCGATGTGGGCCAGGCAGAGCCCGACAGAGGTCGCCGACGGCGGATCGAGGGTGACGACCATCCCGACGATCGCCCGGGTGGTCACGTCGATGCCCACTGTGAGAAATGGCCGGCCGATCGGGGCTCGGTCCTGCTCGTCGACGAGGACCACATCGATGACGGTGTGGTCGATCTGCACCTGCCCCAGAGGCTCGACCGGAGTCGTCGTGCTGCCTCCCGCTGAGTCGACCTTGCGTGCGGCGTCGGGTCCGCCACGAGAGCCCGCTGCGGCTCGAGGATCCAGAACCGCGATCCGACGCTCCACGGCACCACGCGACGGTGCGCTCAACCCCCTCACACGGCAGGCCCGCACGATCGAGCGGTGAACAGAGGCGACCGAGGGTCGTTGCCGCTTCAGATACCGCTTGCGCAAGACGTCCTTGATGACAGCCTCGACGTCGTCGGGTAGGCGGCCCTTGCCCCTCCCCCCAGACGACCGTCGGGGCAGCAGGTCCGAGACTCGACCGTCGCCGGCGCGCCATCTCAACAGCAGGGAGTAGGTCTGGCGACGGGAGAGATCCAGCGCGAGGGCCGCGCGATCAACTGCCTCGTGGCCCGGTGCGTCCAAGTGGGCGAGCTCGCGCACGACCGCGGCGCGCATGCGGGCCAGGGCCCAATCAGCCTCAGAGGCAGCGAGGAGCCCGCGCTCGGCTCCTGCAAGGTCCTCGCCTGCCATCACCGACCTCGCTCTGTGCAGCGCACTTCGGTCAAGATGCTGACCGTGCACATGACTCCGGCCAACACCAGTGTTCGCAGCCCTCTGCACCTGGTCAAGAATCCGCAGTTCAGGAGCGCAGTCCACTTCGAGAATTGACAGGCGCCACGCGGGTCGGGTTCCACCTGTACAACACCGACGCCGACGTCGACCTCGTGCTGGACGCCGTGCGGTGACCCGGCGCCGCGAGCCGACGCAGGAGCGGTCCCGGGCGACCGTGGAGCGCATCCTCGTCGCCGCGCGCGGCGTCCTGGCCGAGCGCGGCTACGCGGGGGCGAGCACGAACCGGATCGCGGCGGCCGCCGGCGTCGGCCCCGGGACGCTCTACCAGTACTTCCCGGACAAGGACGCGATCGTCGACCGGGTCGTCGCCGAGGTGTCCGCGGAGATGGAGTCGCGCATCCTGGCGGCGTTCCTCGCGAGCCTGCGGGCCGAGGACACGGTGCGGGCCAACCTGGAGGCGCTGCTGGACGCGCTCTCCGCCGACGCCGCGCTCCTGCGCACCGTCCGCGAGCACGCCCCCGGGTTGCTCGAGGCGCGGCGGCGGGAGTTCGCGGTGCGCGTCGAGCAGATGGTCGCGGGCGTGCTGCTCGCCGAGTCCCGCGACCTCCCGGCCGCCACCGTCGCCTGGATGCTGGTCCGCACCGTGGAGCACGTGACCGTGAGCTGGGTCGTCGAGGCACCCGACGTCCCGCGTGCGGCGCTGCTCGACGAGCTCACCGCGATGATCGGCGGCTACCTGGCCCGACGAGGCTGACGCCGGTGGGTGTGGTCACGCCGCACGGCCCCCGACGACGCCCTGACCTGCGGCGACGTCGGGGCGCGACGTGTCTCACCCGTCGTCGGGAAGAACCTCGGGCACCCTGGGGGTGCTCCCCGATCGTTCAGGAGGTGCGAGATGCGCACCCGAACCCACCACCGGCACGCCGTGACCGTGCTGCTGCTCAACGCCCGGTCGATCGTGCTGGCCCGCCGCCGCTCCGGACGCCACCCCGAGCTGTCGGACGCGGCGGTCAACGTCGTCTGCAACGGGCTGACCGGGGTCGCGGTGGACCCCGGCGCGGTGTCGGCGCAGCTGCGCGAGGAGGCGACGGCGCTCGCCCACCGCATCGTCGACGACGACCACCCCGAGGAGTCCCCGCTCTGGCCCGTGCCCGGGTGGGACCTGCCGGTGACCAGCTGGCTCCACCCCGAGCAGCGGCCCCGGCCGGCGTCACTGGTCGCCTAGCGTCCACCCGATCGGCTCCGCCAGGCGCAGCGCCTCGCGCGGACCCCACGAGCCCGGCTCGTAGGAGTGCAGCGGGGCCGAGCCGTCGAGCGCGGCGCCCGCGGCCTCCCAGACCTCCTCGAGCCCGTCCGGCCGGGTGAACAGCGTCCGGTCGCCGAGCAGGATGTCGTGGATCAGACGCACGTAGGGCGGCAGCGGGTCGCCGCCGCGCACGTCGTGCAGCGGGATCGACGTCCACTGCGTGGTGAGTTCCGACTGGCTGCCCGGCAGCTCGATGTTCATCGACAGCGACAGCTCGCCGTCGCCGGAGAGGTCGAACCGGATGACGTTGCCGCGCGGCGGGATGTCCGCGCACGCCGGGTTCCCGTCCTCGCCGGCCGGGCAGTACGGGCCGCCCTGCGGATCACGCATCACCAGCGACACCTTCTGGTGGCTCTCGGCCATCATCTTGCCGGTGCGCATGAGGAACGGGACGTCGCGCCAGCGGTCGGTGTCGACGAACATGCGCGCCGCGACGAAGGTCTCGGTGTCCGAGTCGTCGGCCACGTCGTCGATGTCGAGGTAGCCGTCGAACCGGCCGCGGACCACGTCGTCGGTGGTGAGCGGGCGGAAGGCCTTCACCGCGTCCGCGCGGGCCTGGGCGATGTCGTCCGACGCGAGGCTCGTCGGCGGCTCCATCGCGATCTCGGCCGCCACCTGGAACAGGTGGGTGACGAGCATGTCGAGCACGGCGCCGGTGGCGTCGTAGAACTCGGCGCGGTCGGCGACGTCGAGGGTCTCCGGCACGTCGATCTGCACGGCGGCGACGTGGTGGCGGTCCCAGCTCGTGCCGAACAGGCCGTTGGCGAAGCGCAGCGCGCGCAGCTGCTGCGTCGCCTCCTTCCCGAGGAAGTGGTCGATCCGGTAGACGTACGCCTCGTCGTAGACCCGGTGCACGGCCTCGTCGAGCTCGCGGAAGCTCTCCAGCGACGTGCCGAACGGCTTCTCGTAGACCACCCGGGAGCGGTCGGCGAGACCGTGCGCCCCGAGGGCGTCGGTGGTGGGCCCGAACGCGGTCGGCGGGACCCCGAGGTAGTGCACCCGCTGGACCGTCGACGGGTCGCCCTCGCCCAGCTCCTGCTCGGCCTGCGCCACCTTGTCGACCAGCTGGCCCGGGTCGTCGACCGAGAACCCGTCGCTCGCGAAGTGCAGGCGGGCCGCGAAGTCGTCCCAGGGCCCGTCGTCGGTCGCGGGCCCGAACTCGTCGAGCTTCTCCCGGACGTGCGCGCGGAAGTCGTCGTCGGAGAGCTTCCGACGCCCGCTGCCGATCAACTGCCAGGAGGGAGGCAGGAGCTTCTCCTGGGCGAGCCGGAAGAACGCCGGCAGCACGAGCCGCGCCGCGAGGTCACCGCTCGCGCCGAACAGGACGAACACGGTGGGCGGGGTGTCTCCGGGATCGGTCACGTGGACCTGCTTCCCCCGTCGGCGCACGTCTGACACGTCCCGGGGTCCGAACGCGCCCAGCGGCTGGTCCGGGAGGAGCTCAGCGCGCGTCCGGCGCCGGCTCGGAGACCCCGCAGTGCGAGCACTCGTGCACCTGGAAGCGCGACGACGGGCGCAGCAGCAGCGCTGTCAGCAGGGCGGCGCCCAGCAGCAGGCACGCCGCGATGATCACGGCCCGGTGGTAGCCCGCCGAGAACGCGGCCGGGTCGGTGTAGTCCGCGCCCGCGATGCCCGCGGCGGCCGGGATGACGGCGACGGCGAGCAGGTTGGCCGCGCGGGCGACCGCGTTGTTCACCCCCGAGGCGACCCCGGCGTGCCGGTCGTCGGCGGCGTCCAGGACGGTCGCGGTCAGCGGTGCGACGGTCGCCGCGAGCCCCAACGCGAAGATCAGGACCGCGGGCAGCACCTCGGTCCAGTAGGAGGCGCCGGGCCCGACGCGCAGGAGCAGCAGCATCCCGCCGGCCGCGACGACCAGGCCGACCGTCATCGGGAGGCGGGGGCCGATCCGGGTCGCGAGCCGCCCGGCACGGGCGGAGAGCAGCAGCATCACGAGCGTGATCGGCAGGGTGGACAGGCCCGCGCCCAGCGGCGAGAACCCGGCGACCACCTGCAGCTGCAGCACCAGGAGCACGAACAGCACCCCGAGCGCGGCGTACATCAGCAGCGTCACGACGTTGAGCGCGCTGAACCGGGGGTTGGCGAACAGGTCCGGCGGCACGAGCGGCGAGCGCGACCGGCGCTCCACCACGACGAAGGCGACGAGCGCGACCACCCCGGCCACACCCATCGTCACGACCGCGGGGGTGGCGCCGGCGGACCCGGCCTCGGTCAGGGCCCAGGTGACCGCGCCCAGCCCGAGCAGCGCGAGGACGGTGCCGGGGAGGTCGAGGTGCCTCGCCGCGGACGGGTCCTTCGACTCCGGCACGTGCCGCACCGCCGCGGCCACGACGACGGCGGCCACCGGCAGGTTGACGAGGAACACCGCCCGCCAGTTCCACTCCACGAGCCAGCCGCCGACGAACGGCCCGACGGCGCCCGCGACGCCGGCCAGGCCGGACCAGGCGCCGATCGCGGCGGCGCGGTCCTCCCCGTGGAAGGACGCGGAGATCAGGGCGAGCGAACCCGGCGTCAGGAGGGCTCCGCCGATCCCCTGCAGAGCGCGGGCCGCGATCAGCACCTCGACCGACGGCGCGAGGCCGCACAGCGCGGACGCGACAGCGAACCAGACGACGCCGAAGACGAAGATCCGGCGACGGCCGAACCGGTCGCCCAGCGACCCCCCGAGCAGGATGAAGCCCGCGAGCGTGAGCGTGTAGGCGTTGATCGTCCACTGCAGGTCGGCGAACTCGGCGTCGAAGTCCGACCCGATGCGCTCCAGCGCGACGTTGACCACCGTCGAGTCGAGCATCGCGAGGCCCGAGCCGAGCACCGTCGTCGCCAGCACCCAGCGCCCCGCCGGGGTGCGCATCCGCAACTCGGTCGTCACAGGGTCCCACGCTACGGTTCCGGGCACTGTGCTCGAACCACTCGGTGACCTCACCGCCGACCAGACCCAGGTCGCCCTCGTCGTCTGCGCCGGCCTCGTCGCCCTGCTCGTGATCGCCTTCGACACCACCTGGCGGATCGCGCGCAACGTCGTGACCATCGCCCACGAGGGCGGGCACGCGCTCGTCGCCATCGCGACCGGGCGCACGATGACCCGCATCCGGCTGCACTCCGACACGTCCGGCGTGACGCTGTCGAAGGGGCGCCCGACCGGGCCGGGCATGGCCTTCACGGCCTTCGCCGGCTATCCCACCCCACCGCTGCTGGGGCTGGGCGCGGCCGCACTGGTCGCCGGCGGGGCGGTCCAGACCATGCTCGGCCTCGCGATCATGGTCCTGCTCGGCACACTGGTGCTGATCCGCAACCTGTTCGGCGTGGTGTCGGTGGTGCTGACCGGGGCCGTGGTCGCGCTCGTCATCGCCTACGGGTCGGTCACCTGGCAGTACGCGTTCGCCTGCTTCGTGACGTGGTTCCTCATCGTCGGCGGCCTGCGGACCGTGGTCGAGATGGCGCAGAAGCGCTCCCGGCTGCAGCGTCGGGGCGCGCCGACGTCCGACCCCGACCAGGTCGAGCACCTCACCGGCATCCCCGCCGGGGCGGTCGTCGCGATGTTCGCGCTGATCGGCGTGATCGCGCTGATCCTCGCGGCGAACCTGCTGCTCGCGTGGCCGCCCCTGCCCTGATCCACCGGGCCCTGATCTACCGGGCCAGCACGCAGTCGGCGCAGGTCCCGCCGCCGGGCACCTGGTAGAAGAGGCAGCACGTCCGGCGGGAGAACCCGATCCCGGTCGGGTGCGCGGGCTCCGGCCCGAACTCCCCCAGCCCGGCCAACGGCGGGTTCCCGACGACGCCCCGGGCGAGGTCGATGGTCGCTGCGCCGGTGCGCGGGCGGTCGGTGAGGATCATCCGCAGGGCGCCGCCCACCGAGGACGCGACGTTCCCCCAGAGCACCTGGTCCGAGACGCGGGCCTGGGCGCCGATCGCGGCGAGCACGGGGTCGAGGGTGCGGGCGATCTCGGCGGTGGCGGTGGCGGCGAGATCGTCGTGGTCGTCGTCGGCAGCTGCGGGGGACTCGAGCCAGAGCGGTGCGGGACCCCCGGACCAGGGGCGCCAGCGCAGGCGGCCGTGCAGCCGGGGCACGAGGCCGTGCAGCGCGGCGGCACCGAGGACGAGACCGGTGATCCGGGCGGACACCGAGAGGCCGAGCAGCGACCCGGCGACCCGGCGGGAGGCGCCGAGCTGCTCGGCGACGGCGTCGATCCGGGCGTCGAGGACCTCGCCGGCGAACTCCGGGAGCGGGCGCCAGGACGGGTCGGCGCCCTCGGTCGGGCCGGTGGCGAGCACGAAGAACCCGCCGAGGGTGTCGACGTCGGCGAGGGCGTCGGCGGCCGTCGAGGTCGGTGCCATGTCCCCATGCTCCCGGAACCACGTCGTCATGGGTGTCGGTGGTGTTCGTTAGATTCGGCCCATGCTCGAGTCCGGTCTGCGCTTCGCGTTCGCCTTCCTGCCGGCGGGCGTCGCCGTCGTCGTGGGCCTCGTCCTGGCGATCCAGCGGCGTCGGGTGCAGCCCGACGTGGCGACGCCGGCGATGTGGGGGCTCGGGCTCCAGCTCGTGGCGATCGTCGCCGGGGCGCTGGTCAACGTCATCCCGTCCTCGATCGTCCAGGGCGGCGGGAACCCGTCCACCGCCGTCACCGTGGCCACGGTGATCGCGCTGCTGGTCGCGGCCCTCACCGTCGTGTCCTGGGTCCTCATCCTCACCGCGCTCTTCCGGCGTCTGCCGGCCGTCGCGAACGCCGACGCGCCGACCACGGCCGTGCCCACCCCGCCCCCCGGCTTCACCCCGGAGCCGTTCGCCGACGACGCGCCCACCGGGCGGCACGCGCTGCTCGACGAGCACGGTCAGCAGGTGGTCGCGCAGGCCGGCGTGCGGCTGTCGCCGCAGACGGCGGGGCTCGCGGCGGGCGCCGGTGTCGTGGGCGCGGCGGGTCTCGGTGCGGCTGCGGCGGCGTCCGACCCGGATCCGTCGGCACCCGGCCCCACCGCGGACCTGCCCACCGAGGCGGTGCCGATCGTGGGCCACCGCCCGGGCCCCTCCTCTGATGACAGCAATGCGTCACCGCTTGCGTCCGGTGACAGGGAATCCGGCTCCGTCGAGGCGCCCGACCCGGGCCCGGCCGGGGTCGACGAGGCCGCCGTGGGCGGGACCCCGACCGGCGCCGAGCCGGACGACCCGGCTGCCCCGTCCTCGCCCGCCCAGGTCGCGCGCCCGACCCCGTCCCCCGTCGCCACGCCCGACCCGGGGCCCGTCGGGGTGGACGAGGCGGCCGTGGGTGGCACGCCGACCGGCGTGGACCCGTCGGCCGACGAGAACGACACCGACCTCACGCCCGTGCCGGACGCCGAGCAGGTGGCCGAGGGCGTGGACGCCGCCGCCGAGGTGGAGGTCGACGAGGCCGCGGTCGGAGGCACGCCCACCACGGCCGACGCCGACCCGGCATCGCCGTCGACGGACGGGCAGTCCCCGACCCCGTCCTCCTCCCCGTTCCCGGCCGCCCCGGCCCGTCCCTCGCCGCGGCCCCAGCCCTCGGCGCCGTTCCCCGC
Organism: Actinomycetospora sp. CA-084318; assembly: GCF_050955885.1. Classification (NCBI taxonomy): domain Bacteria; kingdom Bacillati; phylum Actinomycetota; class Actinomycetes; order Pseudonocardiales; family Pseudonocardiaceae; genus Actinomycetospora; species Actinomycetospora sp. CA-084318. Next base: position 2,842,222 of record NZ_CP192098.1, on the reverse strand, counting down.
GGCGTCCGGCCCGACGGCCGACCGCCCGGCGGCCTCGCCCTCCGGCCCGCAGCCCGCGGGGTCGGCGCCCTCCGGCCCGCAGCCCGCGGCACCTGCGCCCTCCGGCCCGCAGCCCGCTGTCGCGCCGCCCTCCGGCCCGCAGCCCGCGGCGCCGGCGGCGTCGTTCCCGAGCCCCGCACGCCCGGCCCCGCGTCCGCAGCCCTCGCCCGGCGCGGCCACCCCCGACCGCTCCGAGACACCCACCGCGGGTGGCTCGCGCCAGGACCCGGCCGCCACCGAGCACGACGACTCCGCCGAGCCGCCCTCGGGCACTCCGGCGAGCCACCCCGGGCTCGCGGGCACGATGCGCTCGCCGCGGCCGGCTCCGTCCGCGAGCGGTTCCGACCTGTTCACTCCCTCCGCGCCGATCCCCGAGGTCGCCGACGAGGCCGTCGGCGGCACGCCGGCGGAGCCGCCGGCCCGGCAGAGCCGGTCGTCGCGGGCGCCCGTGGCGGGCTGGTTCGAGCCGGTCACCGACGGTGCCGCCGACGGATTCGGGGCGGAGAACCGGGACAACTGACGGCGCGGTGCCGCGGCTAGGCAGATGATCATGCCGAGCGCGACGGATCGGGGCGTCGCGCTCGACGTGATCAACTGTCTAGCGGGCCGCGGGTGCTGTCCCTAGGCCGACGCCTCCACGCGCCCGGCCGCCGCGTCGAGCACCCGCGCGACACCCCGGACGCTCCCCACGGCCGAGAGCATCGACCCGGGCCCGTCGAGCGGGCTGCAGGCCCACGTCACCTCGTCCTCGGCTCCGGCGTCCTCGGTCGCGCCGACGTCGCCGATCCGCACCACCGCGCCGACCGACCGCGCTCCCCCGGAGCCGCCGATCCCGGCGAGGGCCGGATCCGTGCCGTCCAGGACGGTCGTGGTCGCCAGGAGGGGGCGCCCCTCGACCGTCGCCCGGATGGACGAGGCGCACCGCCCGCCCCGCTGCCCGGCGCGCCCGAGCACGACCTGCTCCGCGACCCGCGCCGTCGCACCTGCCGCCGCCGCGATCCGCACCGACGGGGCCCACACCGCGCCGTCGCACACCACCGTCGGCTCCGGCAGCCAGGCGAAGTCGGCACCGGCCGCGAGGCGCACGTCGACCACGAAGGACGCCTCCGACCCCGGCCGCCGGCCCGGCTGCACCACCGTGGCGGCGGCGGAGTGCACGGTGAGGCGCTCCCCCGGCCCGACGTCGATCCGCAGCCCCAGCCGGTCCCCGCCCAACGGCCCGCCGCCGACGGCGACGACGTGCACCTGCCGCACCCCGGTCCGGCGCAGCACGACCGGCGGCGACGACGCCCACCGCACCCGCCCATCCAGGACCGACAGCCGCGCCTGCGCGGCGACCTCGGTCACGCGGCGACCCGGACCTGGGCGCGCACCCAGTCCACCACCTCCGGGATCGGCGCGGTCCGCACGCTCACCAGCGCGGTCGGCCTGCCGTCCCGCACACGGGCGGCGTCGGCGGCCATCCGCTCGGTGTCCGCGCCGACGAGCGGACCGAGATCGACCTTGTTGATCACCAGGAGATCGGCCCCGGCCACGCCCGGTCCGCCCTTGCGCGGCACGTCGTCCCCGCCCGCGGTGTCGATGACGAAGATCTGGCGGTCGATCAGGCCGTAGCTGAAGGTCGCGGTGAGGTTGTCCCCGCCGGACTCGACGAGCACCAGGTCGGGATCGAATCGCTCGACCAGGTCCTCCACGGCGTCGAGGTTCGCCGTCACGTCGTCGCGGATCGCGGTGTGCGGGCAGCAGCCGGTCCGCACCGCGACGATCCGCTCGGGGTCGAGCACCGCCTCCCGGCGCAGGAAGTCGGCGTCCTCGGTGGTGTAGATGTCGTTCGTGACGACGGCGACCGACAGCTCGTCGCGCAGCACCCGGCACAGCGCCGCGACCAGCGCCGTCTTCCCGCATCCCACCGGCCCGCCGATCCCGATACGGACCGCGCGCCCGGGCTTCGGGTGGTCGTGCACGCCGCCGGACAGGTCGTGCTCGTCGAGTCTATGAAGCAAAGAGGGCCCCCTCGGATCGGGCGTGCAGGACGGCGAGCACCTCCGGCAACGGCGTCGTCGCGGTGGGCAGCAGGTCGGGGTCGTCCGCGAGCGCGGCCGCCGTCCCGGCGTCGGAGGCCTTCCCGACGACGGGTCCGTGCTCGGCCAGGGCACGGGCGTGGACACCGGCGAGGGCGAGCGGGTCGAGGCCGAGGAGACGGACGGCGGCGGAGCACACCTGGCCCACGAGGTGGTGGACGGCGAGCGCGGCGGCGTCGTGGGGAGTGCCGGCGGCCGCGGCGGCCGCCACGCCGAGCACGAGCGCCTGGTGCGGGCGGGTGCCGAGGCCGTCGACGGCGGCCGCCGGCCAGGCGGCACGCACCGTGCGCAGCATCGCCCGACCCTGCTGGCGCGACACCTCGCGCAGGGCCGCGACCGGCGTACGGGCCGAGATCGCGGTGTCCCAGGGCGCCCAGTCGACCGATCGCTCCCCGCGTGAGGGGACCCCTCGTGCGACAGGAGCGCTCGCATCCTCCCCTCGCGCCCGCGGCGTCCCGACGAGGGCGCACGCCGCAGCGGCCGCGGCGGCCGTGACCAGACCGGTCGTCGGGACCCTCCCGGCGAGCCACGATGCGACATCGGCCGGAGCGCGGACGAGGCCGTGGCGCACCGCCGCCTCGATGCCGCCGGAGTGGGCGTGCCCGCCGGTCGGCAGCCGCGAGTCGGCGAGCAGCCAGAGCTCCGGTGCGGGCACGCGGTCACCGTAGACGGCCCGTGTTACCGGCAGATTCCCCGGCAGCCCGCGCTGCATCCGGGCATGATCACGTCGAAGGGACCGTGGTGGCCGGATAGAAGATCGACATCAGCCACCTCCGCCCCGCCGGCGTGATCACGGACGAGCAGGGCGGTCACCCGAACAGCGTCGGCGCACCGAGCCCCTCGTGGTCGAGCAGGGCGCGCTTGCGCTCCATGCCCCCGCCGTAGCCGGTGAGGGACCCGTTCGCGCCGATCACCCGGTGGCACGGCACGACGATGCTGACCGGGTTCTTCCCGTTCGCCAGGCCCACCGCTCGGACGGCGGTGGGCGCGCCGATCGCCGTGGCCAGGTCGCCGTAGGTCCGGGTCTCGCCGAACGGGATGGTGCGCAGGGCCGACCACACGCGCGACTGGAACTCCGTGCCCCGCAGGACGACGTCGACGGTGAACTCCCGCAACGCCCCGTCGAAGTAGGCCGCCAGCTCCTCCCGCGCGGCCGGCACCGCGTCGGCGACCCGCTCCCCCAGCGCCTCGGCGCCCGGCCCGTGGCGGTGGTCGGTCATGTAGAGCCCCGACAGCACCCCGTCGTCGGCCCGCAGGGTCAGCGGGCCGAGCGGGCTGTCCATGATCGAGTGCGTGACCGCCATGTGAGGTGGCCTCCGGCCCTGTGAGTAGTAGTCCGTGCTCTGACACGGAAAAGTACTCACGAGGCCGAAGGCCACCTAGAACAGGAAGTACCGCTGGGCCATCGGCAGCTCGCGCACCGGGTCGGGGTCGACGACCGTGCCGTCGATCGTCACCGTGAACGTCTCCGGGTCGACGCGGATGTCCGGGGTCGCGTCGTTCTGCGGCATGTCGACCTTCGCCACGCCGCGGGTGGACCGCACCGGGACGAACCGGCGCGACACGTCCACGTCGGGCGGGGTGACGCCGGGCGCCGTGAAGAAGACGGACGACGCCGCCGGGGCGGCCCCCATCGCGCCGAACATCGGGCGGGACAGCTCGGGCTGTGGGGTCGGGATCGAGGCGTTGGCGTCGCCCATCCGGCCCCAGGCGATCATGCCGCCCTTGACGACGACCTGCGGACGGACGCCGAAGAACGCCGGGTCCCACAGCACGAGGTCGGCGAGCTTCCCGACCTCCACCGACCCGACCTCGCCGTCCAACCCGTGCGCCACCGCGGGGCAGATCGTGTACTTGGCGACGTAGCGCCGCGCGCGGTCGTTGTCGTCGCCGGACGCGGACACCCCGGTGAGCCCCGTGACGCGTCGTCGGGCCGCGTGCGCGGTCTGCCAGGTCCGCAGCACGACCTCCCCGACCCGCCCCATCGCCTGCGAGTCCGAGCCGATCATCGAGATGGCGCCGAGATCGTGGAGCAGGTCCTCCGCGGCGATCGTCGACGCCCGGATCCGCGACTCGGCGAACGCCAGGTCCTCCGTGATCGACGGCGAGAGGTGGTGGCAGACCATGAGCATGTCGAGGTGCTCGTCGACGGTGTTCACGGTGTGCGGGCGGGTCGGGTTGGTCGACGACGGGAGCACGTGCGGCTGCCCGGCGACCGTGATGATGTCCGGCGCGTGCCCGCCCCCGGCACCCTCGGTGTGGTACGCGTGGATCGACCGGCCGGCGATCGCGCCGAGCGTCGAGTCGACGTAGCCCGCCTCGTTGAGCGTGTCGGTGTGCAGCGCGACCTGCACGCCCGTCTCGTCGGCCACCCGCAGGGCCGCGTCGATCGCGGCCGGGGTCGCGCCCCAGTCCTCGTGCACCTTGAACCCGGACGCGCCCGCCGCGACCTGCTCGCGCATCGCCTCGAGCCCCACGGTATTGCCCTTGCCGAGCAGCGAGACGTTCAGCGGCACCGCGTCCAGCGCGGTGAACATCCGCGCGAGCCACCACGCGCCCGGCGTCACGGTCGTCGCCTTCGTGCCCTCGGCCGGGCCGGTGCCGCCGGCGATCCACGTCGTGATGCCGGAGCCGAGCGCCTCGGGGATCTGCTGCGGGCTGATGAGGTGGACATGGCAGTCGACCCCGCCCGCCGTCAGGACGAGGCCGTTCCCGGCGAGGATCTCCGTGGACGGGCCGATCACGAGCTCCGGCGAGACCCCGTCCATGGTGTCCGGGTTGCCGGCCTTGCCGAGCCCGACGATCCGTCCGTCGCGCACGCCGACGTCGGCCTTCACGACCCCCCAGTGGTCGAGCACCAGTGCCCCGGTGATCACCAGGTCGGCCGCACCCTCGGACCGGGTCGCGCGCGACTGCCCCATCGACTCGCGGATGACCTTCCCGCCGCCGAACACCGCCTCGTCCCCGCCGCGCGGGCCCCGCGAGCGGTCCTCCTCGACGCGGATCGTCAGGTCGGTGTCGGCCAGGCGGACACGGTCGCCCGTCGTCGGGCCGAAGAGCGCCGCGTAGCGGTCGCGCCCGACGCTCCAGCCACTGCTGGTGCTTCCCGACGACCACTCGGTGCCAAAGGGATCGGCCACGTCCAGACGCCCGCCCGGGAACGACCCCCGCCCGCCGAGCGCCACGAGGTCGACGTCCTTCTCGACACCGGGCTCGAACCGCACCGAGGTCCCCGCCTGGATCGCCAGGCGCATCCCGGACGCGGCCGCGCGGTCGAACGCCAGCGCCGGGTTCGTCGACGCGAAGTGCATGTGCGAGCCGACCTGGATCGGCCGGTCGCCCGTGTTCGTCACGGTCAGCGAGAGCGTCCGAGCTCCCTCCCCCGCGACGATGTCGCCGTCGCCGGGGAGGATCGCACCGGGGCCGGTCACTGGATCGGCTCGTGCACGGTGACGAGCTTCGTGCCGTCCGGGAACGTCGCCTCCACGGCCACGCTGGGGACCATCTCCGGCACGCCCTCCATGACGTCGTCGCGGGTCAGCACGTGCTGCCCGTCGGCCATGAGTTCGGCGACCGACCGCCCGTCGCGGGCGCCCTCGAGGATCCAGGAGCTCAGCAGGGCGACCGCCTCGGGGTGATTGAGCCGCAGGCCCCGCCCCCGACGTTCCCGGGCGAGGTTCGCCGCCACGTGCAGCAGCAACTTCTCCTGTTCGTGGGGCGACAGCAGCACCCTGGGCTCCTCCCGGTCGGCGTCGCGGCGAGATTACGGGGACGCCGGCAGGACGTGGGCTCCGCTGCGGTCGGTGGACAGGCACAGCGAGCAGACGTGGCCGCTCCCCGTGCCGGACGCGGTCATGTCCGGACGCTCGAAGTCCTGGTCGCAGACCTGGCAGTGCAGCGTCTCCGCCGAGGGATTGCCGTACTCGTCGAGCAGGGGCGAGTCGATCCCGTCGTCGGGACGGCGCAGGTAGTACCTCCCCTTCGTGGCGATCGCGAGGATCGGCGGCAGGACGAAGGCGAGCACGATGGCGACCAGGGGCGAGTACGGCGCGATCGTCGCCCCGAGCCCGCCGAAGAAGGCGACGATCGAGACGCCCGCCGAGACGATCATCGAGACGAACCCGACCGGGTTGACGTCGTAGATCATCCCGCGCCGGAACTCCGGCTGCTTCGGGGAGAGGCCGAGGACGTACTTGTTGATCGCGATGTCGGTGGCCACGACGACCACCCACGCCATGCCGCAGTTGGCGTAGAAGCCGAGGATCGTGTTGAGGAAGTCGAACATGTTGGCTTCCATCAGGATCAGCGCGATCGCCAGGTTCACGCCGAGGAACACGAGCCGGCCCGGGTAGTGCTTGGTGACGCGGGTGAACGAGTTCGTCCAGGCCAGGGAGCCCGAGTACGCGTTCGTCACGTTGATCTTGATCTGGCTGATCACGACGAGGATCACCGCGAGGGTGAGCGCGAGCCAGCCCGGCAGGATGTCGTTGTAGATCACGACGAACTGGCGCACGGGCTCGTTCGCGAACTCCGACGCACCCGCGACGTTGGCGAGCAGGTACACCGCGAGGAAGAGGCCCACCACCTGCTTCGCCGCCCCGAAGATGACCCAGCCAGGGCCGGCGAGCACCACCGCGGTCCACCAACGACGGGAGTTCGCGGGCGTCTTCGGCGGCATGAACCGCAGGTAGTCGATCTGCTCGGCGATCTGCGCGATCAGGGAGAGGCAGACCCCGGCGGCGAGGAAGACCGCGCCGAGCGACGGGGTCCCCTGCCCCTGTTCACCCTGGTAGGCGAAGAACGTCTGCACCGACTCCGGGTGGCTGAGCAGCAGGTAGACGAACGGCGCGACCATGAGGACGAGCCACAGCGGCGTCGTCCAGAGCTGCAGTTTCGAGAGCAGGCTCATCCCGTAGACGACCAGCGGGAAGATGATGACCGTCGAGAGGGCGTACCCCGCCCACAACGGCAGGCCGAGCCCGAGTTCGAGGCCCTGCGCCATGATCGAGCCCTCGAGGGCGAAGAAGATGAAGGTGAACGTCGCGAAGATGATGTTCGTGACGACGGACCCGTAGTAGCCGAAGCCGCTGCCCCGGGTGATGAGGTCGAGGTCGAGGTTGTAGCGCGCGGCGTAGTAGGCCAGCGGGAACCCCGACAGGAAGATGACGACCGCGAACACGCCGATCCCCCAGAGCGCGTTCACCGTGCCGTAGGAGATGCCGATGTTGGCGCCGATCGCGAAGTCGGCGAGATAGGCGATCCCGCCGAGGGCGGACGTCGCGACGACGCCGGTCGACCATTTCCGGTAGCTCCGTGGCGCGAACCGGAGGGTGTAGTCCTCCAGGGTCTCGTTGGCCTTCGCCGGAGCTGCCGCCGCCGGAGCCTGCACGTCCTGCGACATCCGCACCACCCCTTCCGCCCGCCACCCCGTTCGAGTGGTGGCGCGGTGAAGCCTGGGTGAGCCCGATGAGGTCAGCTTTGCCGCGGTGTCACGGGGTGGTTAACGGCGGGCGGGGCGCAGTGCTCCTCGTGGTCGGCGTGCTCGGGCGTCTCGATCTGCAGCGTGGAGTGCTCCAGGCCGAAGCGGTCGCGCAGCGCCGCGGCGGCCCGGTCGAGCACGCTGCCGTGGTCGGAGCGACCCTCGCAGTGCGAGGTGGTGCCGTCGTCCACGACGAGGTGCGCCGACGCGGCCGGGGTGCGGTCGGAGATGACCCACACGTGCAGGTCGTGCACCTCCCGCACGCCGGGCACGGCGAGCAGGGCCGCCCGCACCTCCTCGACGTCCATGCCCGCCGGCGCACCCTCGAGCAGGACGTGCGCGGTCGTCGAGAGCAGCGCGACGGTGCGCGGGACCAGGATCGCGACGATGACCAGCGAGGCCACGACGTCGGCGTAGGGCCAGCCGGTGAGCAGGAGGACGCCCGCGGCGACCATCACGGCCACCGACCCGAGCGCGTCGCCGAGGACGTGCAGCGCCGCACCGCGGACGTTGAGCGAACCGCTCCCGCCGGAGAGGACGGCCAGGGAGATCAGGTTCCCGACGAGGCCGACCGCACCGAAGACGAGCAGCGCCAGCCCGGGCACTTCCGGCGGCGTGTCGGCGAGCAGCCGCTCGACCGCCTCGACCGCGACCCACACGGTGACGGCGAGCAGGGCCAGAGCATTCACGGCGGCGCCGAGCACCTCGCTGCGCCCCAGCCCGAACGTGCGGCGGGCGCTCGGCGGACGCTGCGCGAGCCGCGCGGCCACGACGGCCGTGACGAGCGCGGCCACGTCGGTGACCTGGTGGCCGAGGTCGGCGAGCAGCGACAGGGAGCCGGTGATCCAGGCCCCGATCGCACCCGAGACGAGCACGAGCGCCGTGACCACGAGGGCGATCGTGAGCCGGCGCCCGTCGGCGCCTGCCCCGTGCCCGTGGCCATGTCCGTGCCCGTGATCGTGCCCCATGACCCGGACGATACATGCACGCATGCGCATGTGGGGCTTGCGCTTCATCACGCGTTGAAACTCGTCCGGAACCGACCCATCACCCTTCCGTGATCGTTTCGTTACCCGCGGTGTGACTGCGTCCGCGGTCGCGTCAGGACATCGGGGGAAGGACGCACCGGATGGGCAAGCACCGCATTCGACTGGGACGACGGACGGTTGCCGCACTCGCGGCAACCGGGGCACTGGTGATCGGCGGCACCTCCGCCGCGCTGCTCGGGTCGAGCAGCGCCGCGCCGCTCGACCTGCTGCCGATCGCGACACCCGCGAACACGACCTACGTCCTGCCGGACCTGATTCCGTTCGAGGACAACGGCTCGAAGGGCGCGGGGAAGGGCGAGGTCTCCGACGAGTACGGCGCGCCGGCCGGCGGCGGTAAGGCGGCTTTCCGCCTGTCGACCCCCACGGGCGACGACAAGGCGAGCTACGCCGCCCCGGCCCAAGGGGCGGAGACCGACCTGGCGAACTGGATCGCGACCGGGGCCTACTCCGCCTACCAGGGCGCCGCCGACACCGCGTTCCAGTTCCCGAGCCTGCAGCTGATCGTCGACTTCAACGGCGCCGAGACCGGAGGCTTCGCAACCCTCTTCTACGAGCCGGTCTACAACGCGGGCGCCAGCACCGCGCCGGACCAGTGGAACCGCTACCAGGCCGGGGCCGGTCGGTGGTGCTCGACGAAGGTCATCCCCGGCGTCCTCGCGGACAACCAGGCATTCTGCGCCAACGGCGGCGACAAGCCGCTCACGGACTACGTGACGGGAGCACCCGACCTCGTCGTGCAGGGCGTGGCCATCAACCAGGGCAGCGGTAACTCCGGCCTGGAGTCGGCGGTCGACCTGATCACGACGCCGAGGACCACCTACGACTTCGAGCTGACGAAGCCGACCACCCCGGTCGACCCGACCACGCCGCCCACCACGCCGCCCACCACCGAGCCCGGCAACGGCGGCGGCAACAACGGCGGCAACAACGGCCACCCGGGCAACAACCACGGCAACAACGGCCACCCGGGCAACAACGGTGGCGGCAACAGCGGGGGCCACGGCAACAACGGCGGCGACTGCGTCTGCGGCTGACCCCCACTCCCCGCCGCGAGAGGTACATGGGGCAGGTTCCGAAGCTCCGGAACCTGCCCTGTGTGCACCTCGGCGGTCGGGCCGCACGCCGCAGGACAGGCCCGTCTCGCGAGAGGCACACCATGCAGGACCCGCGGCCCCGGAACCTGCCCTGTGTCCCACTCAAGGAAGAGTCCGGTCCGTAGGGTGCCGCCCGTGACCGTGATGGATCTCGCCCGGGCCGAGCGCACCGAGTTCACCGACCTGCTCGCGGGGCTCACCGCGGAGCAGTGGGAGGCGCCCAGCCTCTGCGCGGGCTGGACGGTGCGCCAGGTCGTCGCCCACACCATCAGCTACGACGAGCTGTCCTGGGCGGACCTTGGACGCCGGCTCCTCCGGGCCGGCGGGAACCCGGACGGCGCCAACGCGCTGGGCGTGGAGGAGTACGGCCGACGCTCACCCGACGAGCTCGTCGCACTCCTGCGGGCCCACCTCACCCCGCAGGGTCTGACCGCCGGGATGGGCGGACGCATCGGTCTGGTCGACGGGCTCATCCACCAGCAGGACGTCCGGCGCCCGCTCGGGCTGCCGCGCTCCATCCCCGAGGAGCGACTCCGCCCGGCACTGACCCTCGCACTGTTCGCTCCGCCGATCCGCGGCGTCCTCGGCGTCCACGACCTGCGGCTCGAGGCCACGGACATCGCCTGGTCCTTCGGGCCCGTCACCCGCCGGCGCGGCACGGTGCGAGGACCGGCCGAGGCGCTCGTGATGGCGATCGCCGGGAGGCCGGTCGCCGATGAGCTCGAGGGCGACGGTGTCCCGGTCCTCGCCCCTCGACTCGGTTGATCGTTCAGATCGAGATCGTCGGACCGAGCGTCAGGCTCGCAGTTCCTCGGTGCTCCGCGACGAGCCGGTAGGTCCCGTCGTCGAGGACGAACTCCGCGACGGACCCGTCCGGGTCAACGATCACGTAGTACGGGATGCCGACCTCGGCGTACTCGGCGAGCTTCGCCACCCGGTCGGTCCGTCCCGAGCCAGGTGAGACGACCTCGAGCACAGCGACGAGGTCCCCCCGGCGGGCGCGGGCACGGTCCGCCACGAGGTCGGTCGGGAGGACCGCGACGTCGGGCACGCGCACGGTGGCGGGGCCAACGGAGTCGACGACGAGCTCGATCTCGGGCAACGCGGTCAGACCGTCCGGGAGCTGGGTCCGCAGTTGTCGGCACAGCTCGAACACCAGCTCCTGGTGCCGGAACGCCGGGCGAGGGCTGACGACCAGCACGCCCTCCACCAGCTCGCACCGCGCGGAGGTGTCCTCGGGCAGGGCCTCCCACTCGGCCAGGTCGATCAGGTGGTCCGGCGGGACGGTCACGGTCATCTCACCTCCTCGGACGCAGCCGATCGTCCCACGGTTCCCGCCGGACGAAATCCGTCCCGACCCGTCGTCGGCCGGAGTTGGCTGGCCCCGTGCACCTGATCTTCCGCCGCGTCACGGCCGACGACTTCCCGCTCATCGGGCGCTGGCTGGACGAGCCGCACGTGGCGCGATGGTGGGCGCACGACCCGAGCCCGGAGGCGGTCGAGCGGGACTTCGGACCGACCCTGCGCGGCCAGGAACCGGCCGAGGACCTGATCGCCGAGCTCGACGAGCGTCCCCTCGGCCTCTGTCAACGCTCCTTCTGGCACGCGTACCCGGAAGAGGTCGAGGAGTTCGCGAGCCAGATCGACGTCCCGACGGACGCGATGACGATCGACTACCTGATCGGCGACCCGGCCGACGTCGGCCACGGTCTCGGCACCGCGTTGATCCGCGCCCTCGCCGCCGACACCTTCGCCGCCCATCCGGACTGCGGCGTCCTGCTGGTCCCGGTCGTGGCCGGCAACCCCGCGTCCTGGCGGGCGTTGGAGAAGGCCGGGTTCCGGTTCGTCGGCGAGGCGCTCGCTGCGCCCGACAACCCGGTCGATCCCCCGGACCACCGCGTCTACCGCCTCGAGCGGGGGGCCGGTCAGCGATCGACCTCCCCGGGCTCCACGAGACCGGACTCGTAGGCGAGGACGACGGCCTGGACCCGGTCGCGCAGGTCCAGCTTGCGCAACAACCGGTTCACGTGGGTCTTGACCGTGCCCTCGCTGAGGAACAGGGTCCGGGCGATCTCCGCGTTGGACAGGCCGCGCGCCACGAGGCGGAGGACCTCCGACTCACGGTCGCTGATGTGCGCGAGTACGTCCCGGGCGGCCATGGCCGGCGACGGGCGCGACACGAAACGTTCGACCAGCCGACGGGTGATCGACGGATCGAGCAGCGACTCCCCCGCCGCGACCACCCGCACGGCGTGCACCAGGTGTTCCGGTGGAGAGCTCTTGAGCAGGAACCCGCCGGCACCGGCGCGCAGGGCGTCGTACACGTGGGCGTCCTGGTCGAACGTGGTCAACATCAGCGCCTTCGTCCCGGCCGACGAGCGGACGATCCGGCGCGTGGCCTCGAGCCCGTCGAGGCGCGGCATGCGGACGTCCATGAGGACCACCGCGGGGCGGAGATCGACGACGAGCCGGACGGCCTCCGCCCCGTCGGCGGCCTCGCCCACGACGACGAGATCGCCCTGGGCCTCGAGGATCATCCGGATCCCACCGCGGACCAGGGCCTCGTCGTCGGCGACCACGACGTCGATCACACCGGGGCACCGATCCGGGGCAGACGGGCCCGCACCACCCAGCCGCCGTCGTCGCGCGGTCCGGCGACGAAGTCGCCGTCGAACACCGCCACCCGCTCGCGCATCCCGATCAGCCCGAGGCCGGAGCCCGGCGTGCCGACACCGCCGCCTCCGCGTCCCTGGTCGTCGACCTCGACGGTGATCTCGTCCGGTGCGTAGTGCAGCCGGACCACCACGTCCTCCCGGGACCCGTGCCGCAGCGCGTTGGTCAACGCCTCCTGCACGATCCGGTGCACGGTGAGCGCCAGGCTCGGTGCGACGTCGTGGTCGCTACCGAACGTCACGACGGTGACGGGGAGCCCGCCCGCGCGGGTGCGCTCGACCAGATCGGCGACGCCGGTCCCCTGCAGCCCGCCGTCCGGTCCGTCCGCCGGGCGGAGCAGCCCCAGCAGTCGATGCATGTCGTCCAGCGAGCGGCGGCCGTTGTCCTCCACGGCCAGCAGGGCAGCCGTGACCGCCGGCTGGTCGTCGCTCAGCACCTGACGAGCCGCGCCCGCCTGGAGCGTCATGACGCTGATGCCGTGGGCGACCACGTCGTGGAGCTCCCGCGCGATCCGCGTCTGCTCCTCACGGACCGCCCGGCGCGCGCGTTCCTCCTGGTCCCGTACCGCGACAGCCGCCTCCACGCGACGTTGCTCCGCGTGCTCGCGCCACCGCCGAGCTCCTCGACCGAGGCCCCAGATCCCGACGAAGATGGCGGCGTTCCCGACGAGGTCGGCGACGCTCGTCTCCTCCCAGAAGAGGACGTCGTAGACGTGTACCCCGATCAGCACCCCGGCCAGCCCGACGCACGCCGCCACACGCTCGCTGCGGAGGGCGACCGAGTGCGTCACGACCATGAGCGCGAGGAACCCGCCGACGACCCCTGCCGCCCCGAGGGGCGTCTGCGCTGCCATCGCCGCAGCGCAGATGAGGGCGGCGCCGAGTGGAGCCGACCGGCGTAGACCCACCGCGAGGGTCGCGAGGAGGAACGTCAGCCGCTGGGCCCACTCCGGCCCCTCGACGACCTCGGCGAGCGAGAGTTCGACCTGCGTGGCGACAGTGAGGACGACCGCGAGGAGCACGTCGACGACCGGGGCCCGCACACGGTCCCAGCGCTCGGTCATGCGGCGGACGCTAACCGGACGAACCACGCGCGTCATCCATCCGTGGAGGTAGTGCCGCACACCTGGAGGCCGACGACTGCACCCCGTCCGTCCGGGTCGTCGTGCCCGTCGGTCGACGTCCGCACGGGCCGATGGTTCCTAGCGTCGGCATGGCCGGTTGACCTCACGAAAGGGTCCGACATGACCACCTCGACGCGTACGTCAGCACTCGCCCCTCGGCTCGCCCTCGGAGGCGCCGCCCTCCTCCTCATGTGGACCGCGGACGTCGTCGGGCTCCTGGTCGGGCCGGAACACCGCGTCGACGGGGGCGATCTCATCGTGATGTCGATCCAGACCGCAGTCGCCGTCGCGGTGTGGGCCGTCGTCCTGCTCCTGGCCCGCGAACCGGACGCCGGGAACCGTGCGGCTCCGGGCGCCGTCGTGACCGGGGCGCTCGGCACCCTCGGCTGCGCCGTCTTCTGGACCGGGGTGCCCCTGGTCCTCGGGATCGGGGCGGTGCTGCTCGGCCGGCTGGCGACGACGCGCGCCGACCAGGGGGCGGGCCGACTGTCGCTCGCCCGCACCGGCCTCACCCTCGGGGTCCTCGCGATCGTGCTCTGGCTGGCGGCCTTCGTGTTCGTCCAGGACTGGTGAGCCCGTCGCTCCGCCCACCTCCGCACTAACATGCGCCGGTGCCCGAGAACCCCTGGATCGCCGTCACCGGAGGCACCGCCGGACCCGGCTACGCGGAACGGTTCGCGACGATGGCGGCGGAGGGCGCCGACCTGCACGGCGAGGCCCGGCGGGTCCACGAACTGCTCGGCGCCTGCCCCGGGGACGTGCTCGACGCCGGGTGCGGGACGGGCCGCGTCGCGATCCACCTCGCCGGGCTCGGGCACCGCGTGGAGGGCGTCGACCTCGACGTCTCCATGCTCGACGAAGCCCGCGCGGCCGCGCCGCACCTCACGTGGCACCTGCGCGACCTGACCGCCCTCGACCTCGGCCGCCGTTTCGACCTCGTGGTCGGCGCAGGCAATCTCTGGCCGCTGCTGACGCCGGGGACGCACGCGCGCGTGGTCGCCCGCCTGGCCGCCCACCTGCGGCCGGGCGGGCTGCTCGTGCTCGGGTTCGGGCTCGACGACGAGCACGTCCCGTTCACCCTGCCCGACGGCGTCCCGTTCCCCGACCTGCACGCCTACGACACGGCCGCCGTCGGCGCCGGCCTGCAGCTGCTCACGCGCACCGCGGACTGGGACGGCGTCGAGCCGTACGCCGGTGGCGGCTACGCGGTGAGCGTCCACCGCCGAGGGAGCACCACCCCGTGAACGGCCTCGCCCTGCTCGTCGTCCTCGTCGTCTCGCTGGCGGTCACCGCCCTCGCCGACCGCTTCCGCGTCTCGTCGCCCCTGCTGCTCGTCCTGGTCGGGCTCGTGCTGTCCTTCGTCCCGGGCATCCCGAACGTGCCGCTGAACCCCGACCTCGTCCTCTTCCTCGTCCTCCCGCCGCTGCTCTACTCGGCGGCGCTGGAGTCCTCCGCGCTGCGCATCCGGGAGAACCTCAACCGCATCGGCCAGCTCGCGTTCGGGTTGGTCATCTTCACGACGGCGGTCGTCGGTCTCGTCGCGTGGTGGGTCGTCCCGGGCCTCCCGCTCGCGAGCGCACTCGTCCTCGGGGCGGTGGTCGCACCGCCGGACGCGGTGGCCGCCGCGTCGATCGGGCGCCGCCTCGGCCTCAACCGCCGCATGATGACCGTCCTCGAGGGCGAGAGCCTGCTCAACGACGCGACGGCGCTGACCCTGTTCCGGGTGCTCCTCGCGGTCGCCCTCGGCACCGGCGCGTCGCTCTGGGAGGGCATCGGCGAGTTCGTCCTCGCCGCCGCGGGCGGCATCGCCATCGGGGCCGTCGCGGGCTGGGTGATCCACCGCGTGCGGCTGCGGCTCGGCGACTCGTCGCTGGAGAGCGCGGTCGGTCTCGTCGTCCCGTTCGCGATCTACCTGCTCGCGGAGGAGGTCCACGCGTCCGGGGTGCTCGCCGTCGTGATCGCCGGGCTCTACCTCGGGCACAAGTCCAACGAGGGCGGGTTCGCCACCCGCATCCAGGACCAGGCGGTGTGGAAGGCGCTCGACCGGCTGCTCGAGGCACTCGTCTTCGCGCTGATCGGGCTGCAGCTGGCGGTCGTCGTCGCCGACCTGCGCATCTCCTTCGCCGTCGTCGCGTGGTCCTCGGTCGCCGTGCTCGCCGCCACGATCCTCGCCCGGTTCGCCTGGATGTTCCCGACGATCTACCTGCCGCGGCTCCTGCCCAAGGTCCGGGCGCGGGGACCGGCGATGCCGGCCCGGGTGCCCCTGGTGCTGTCGTGGGCCGGGATGCGGGGCGTGGTGACGCTCGCCGCGGCCTTCACCATCGACCCGCTGATGCCGGGCCGCGACATCGTGCTGTTCCTGGCCTTCGTCGTGACGGTCGGGACGCTCCTCCTGCAGGGCCTGTCGCTCCCCTGGGTCATCCGCCGGCTCAACGTCTACGACACCGGCGCCCAGGCCGACACGCTCAAGGAGGCCGCCGCGAAGCAGGCGGCCGCCGAGCACGCGCTGGCCCGACTCGAGGAGCTGACCGGGACCGACGACGACCGCACGCCCGACCACGTCACCGACCAGCTCCGCTCCTGGGCCGAACAGCGCTCCAACGGCGCCTGGGAACGGCTCGGCCGCCCCGCCGAGGAGATCGGCGAGTCGCCCTCGGTGGCGTTCGTCCGGCTGCGCCGCGCCATGCTCGACGCCGAGCGCCAGACCTTCGTCCGCTTCCGCGACATGGGACGTCTGGAGGAGACCGCGATGCGCGAACTCCTCCGCGAGCTGGACTACGAGGAGGCCATGCTCGACCGCTGATTCCCGACGACGGGCTGCGCTCGGGTGGTGTACCGCGCCCGAGGCGTTGCGCAGCGCACACGGTCAGGCGCGCCGGTGCCCCCGCACTCCCGCGTTGCGCGGCGCACACGGTCAAGCCCGCCGGTGCCCCCGCACTCCCGCGTTGCGCGGCGCACACGGTCAAGCCCGCCGGTGCCCCCGCACTCCCGCGTTTACGCGGCGCACACGGTCAGGCCCGCCGGTGCCCCCGCACTCCCGCGTTGCGCAGCGCAACGCGCGGCCCGACACGGGTCGTCACCCTCCACCGTGTGCGTCCCGCAACATGATCCGCCCCCCAGGTCCTTCATCCCGACCGTGTGCGGCACGCAACCCGACCCGCGCGGCAGGTCCGCCGGCCCGACTGTGTGCGTCCCGCAACCCACCCTGGGGGCTCCGTCCCCGGACGACTCGATCGTCCGGTCCCTCAGGGTGCGGCCGCAGCACTAGGGTGCGTCGGGTGAGCGGCGCCGATCCCCTGCTCGACAGCCTGCGGGCCGCCGTCACGGCGGCGCCGGAGGACACGACGCTGCGGCTGCACCTCGCCGGGCTGCTGCTCGACGCGGGCGAGCAGCCGGAGGCGGTCACGCACGTCGCCGCCGTGCTCGGGCGGGAGCCCGGGAACCCCGAGGCCACCGCCCTGATGGCGCGCGCCCTCGCGCCGCCCGCCGCGCCCCGACCGCCCGAACCGCCCCGCCCCGTCGTCGGGAAGCCCGCCTTCGACTGGGCGGCGGCCGAGGCCGAGGTCAGCGACGTCGTCGGACCGCGGTTCGCGCCCGAGGACGAGGCACCGGAGCCGGTCGGCGTGCACCCGCCCACCGGGAGCGGTCGCTTCGCGGTGGAGCGCCCGGACCTGCGGCTGGCCGACGTCGGCGGGATGGACGCGGTGAAGAAGCGGCTGGAGGCCGCCTTCCTGGCGCCGCTGCGCAACGAGAAGTTGCGGGCCTTGTACGGCAAGAGCCTGCGCGGCGGGCTGCTGCTCTACGGGCCGCCGGGATGCGGCAAGACGTTCTTCGCGCGAGCGCTCGCGGGTGAGCTGGGGGCGGGCTTCCTCGCCGTCGGCAT
Organism: Actinomycetospora sp. CA-084318; assembly: GCF_050955885.1. Taxonomy (NCBI): domain Bacteria; kingdom Bacillati; phylum Actinomycetota; class Actinomycetes; order Pseudonocardiales; family Pseudonocardiaceae; genus Actinomycetospora; species Actinomycetospora sp. CA-084318. The sequence goes on along the minus strand of NZ_CP192098.1, from coordinate 2,824,801 downwards.
CCACGACGTGCTCGAGCAGTGGGCCGGCACCTCCGAGCGGAACATGCACGACGTCTTCCTCGCCGCCCGCGCGGCCGCCCCCTGCGTCCTGTTCTTCGACGAGCTCGACGGCATCGCGCAGAAGCGCTCGGCGGTGGTCGGTGGGGTGCTGCGCCAGGTGATCACGCAGATGCTCGCCGAGCTCGACGGGGTGTCGGCCGACAACGAGGGCGTGTTCGTCCTGGCGGCGAGCAACATGCCGTGGGACGTCGACCCGGCCCTGCGCCGACCGGGACGGTTCGACCGGACGGTCCTCGTGGTGCCCCCGGACGACCATGCCCGCCGCGCCATCCTGGAGTACCACCTGCGCGACCGGCCGGTGGAGAACGTGAAGCTCAAGCCCCTCGTGGCCCGCACCGAGGGGTTCTCCGGCGCGGACCTGGCGCACCTCTGCGAGGCGGCGACCGAGCACGCCCTGCTCGACTCGGTGAGCACCGGCACCGTGCGGATGATCAGCCAGGACGACCTGCTCGCGGCAGCGGCCGAGATGCGGCCCTCGACCGGGCCGTGGTTCACCACCGCCCGGCAGGTGGCCCTGTACGCCAACGGCGACGGGTCCTACGACGACCTCGCCGCCTACATGAAGCGCCACAAGCTGCTGTGAGCGGCGAGGCCCGGCGGCGGGCGGGTCTGCTGGTCGACGCCCGCCAGTACGACCTCGCCCGCCCCGAGATCGTCCGCGCGCTCGCCGAGGACCCGGACGACGCGGCGGCCTTCCACGTGCTCGCGCTGCTGGAGCAACGGACCGGGAACCACGACGAGTCGCTGGCCGCGCTCGACCGCGCGGCGGAGCTCGGCCTCCCGCCGACCGCCCACCTCTACACGCGCCTCAACACGCTGTACCACGCGCGCCGCTTCCCGGAGGCGGTCGCGACCGCCGACGAGCTGCTCCGCCACGACCCGCAGCACGTCCTCGCGCACGTCCTGCTCGCCCAGATGCTCGGCGGGGAGGGCCGCGCCGACTACCACCGGGCCCGCGCGCACGGTGAGCAGGCCGTCGCGCTCGCCCCGGAGAACGACCACGCCCACTACGCCCTCGGGCAGGTCCTCGCCTCGACCCACGGCCGGTGGGGTGCCCGGGCAGCCCTGCCGCACCTGCAGCAGGCGGTGCGCCTCAAGCCCGACGACCCGGCCAACCTCAACGCCCTCGGGGTCGTCGAGCTGACCCTCGCGCGCTCGCGCCGTGCCCTGCGCTCCTTCGCGTCGGCCCTCGCGATCGACCCCACGCTGGAACCGGCGGCCTTCAACGTGCCGCTCGCCATGCTCGGGCTGGTGCGCCGCGCGGGTCTCGTGCTCGCCGTGCTGTTCCTCGCGGCGGCCGTCGTCGGCGTCGCGCTCGCCCCACGGCTCCCGACGTCGGCCGCGGGCGCCTCGACGGGCGCGGGGGCGCTCGGGCACGGGGCGGCGGTCGTGGCGGTGCTCGCCGTCGTGGGGCTGGTCGCCGCGTGGCTGCGCCGCGCGATCCCGGACTCGCTGCGGCCGGCGGCCGCCCGGGCGTGGCGGCGGGACCCGGTCGTCGCGCCGCTCGTGGTGTCCGCGATGGTGACGGCGGCCCTCGCCGTGGTGCTGGTCGCCCTGCCGGTGCCGAACGGGGTGCACGTCCCGCCCCTGCTGCTGCTCGGGCTCGTCGTGCGGCTGGTCGCGGTGCTCGTCAGCCGGGCCCGGACCGCGCGCTACGGGCGGGACCGGGCCACGGAGCGGGCCGAGCTGTGGCGGCCGCCGCCCAGGCGTCCGCCACGACCCGACGTCACACCGTCCTGACGACCTCCTGGAACTCCATGTCCATGCCGGCCTGGGCGAAGTTGTCGAGGTCGGCGACCGCCTTCTGCCCCGCCTCGGAGCCGAGCGACGCCTGCGCGGCCTCCTTCGAGTCCCAGTCCAGGACCGCGATCAGCGCGTGCGCCGGCTTCGAGCCGTCCGGCGTCTCACACACCCCCCAGGTGAACGCCCGGAGGTCCGGCAGGTCGTTGGCCAGCGGAGCGTGGACGTCGCGGTAGTGCGCGACGAACTTCTCCATGTCGGCGGGGTGGTGGTAGCTGGCGGTCAGGCGGTACATCGGTGGACCCTCCCTGCGCGGAATTCCGTGTGCGCTGCAACACAACCAGCCCGACCCGCCGTCGGGAAAGGGGTCAGCGGCGAACGGTGACGATCGGGTTCCGGGTGCTCGCCGCCGCCTCGCCCGGCTCGGTGTCCGGGACGAACAGCCGCCAGTCCCCGCTGACCATCGTCGGGTGGTCGATCACCCGGGCGCCATCGGCGTAGTAGGTCGCCCCCAGCACCATGCGCGGGGTCGTCGTGTGGTTCGCGCCGGCGGTGTGGAAGCACAGCGTCGAGTGGAAGCTGACGTCGCCGAGGGCGAACGGCTCGTCGTGCACGACGACGCCCGCGTCCCGCAGCGCCTCCGAGACGCGCAGGTCGTAGGAGGTCCCGACCTTGTCGAACGGCACGTCCTCGACCAGCCGCCAGGTGTCCATGCCGCGCGCGAACGAGAGCGGACCCATCGCGGCGGGCACGGGCTGCAGCGGCATCCAGGTGGAGATGACGTCGTGGGAGTCGAGCGGGAAGTGGTGGGCGTCGTAGTGCCACGGCGTCCGGCCCGCGCCGGGCTCCTTGCAGAGCGCGCTGTCGTGGTAGAGCCGCAACGTGTCGTGCCCGAGGAGGGCGGCGCAGATGCCGGCGATCCGCGGCGACAGCACGGCCGCGCGGACCAGCGGGTCCTCCAGCCACATCATCTCGCGGGCACGCAGGGCGGACCCGGTCGTCGTCGCGAGCAGGTCGGTCAGGCGGCGGCGCAGCACCTCGGCGGCGCCCGGGGACACCACCCGCGGGAGGACGACGAAACCGTCCGCGGCGAAGGCGCCGGCCGCGCCGACGGGCAGGTCGTAGGGCTCGGCGAGCTCGGCGATCACCGCGTCGTCGTCGGGCAGCGGGCCCGGATCCGCAGCGGGCACGTCGACGAGCTCGGCCGGGGCCCCGCCCTCGGCGAGGGACATGTACCAGTCCCACCACTGCTCGTTGTCACCGTCCCAGGCGGGGGCGACGTCGTCGGGGGCACCGGCCGCGGTGGCTTCGCTGAGGTGCGGGTTCATGCGGGTCTCTCCCATGTGAGGACGTGGACGACCTGGGTGAAGCGGTAGCCGTCGTCGCCGGCCCGGCCGGCGAGGTACTCCCCCACCGCGCCCTCGGACTCCATGCGCTCGAGGGGGACCGAGTCGTCGAACACGCAGCGCTGCAGGAACCCCTCGATCACCCGCCGGTCGGGGTGGCCGACGTCGTAGCGGATCGGGGCGACGGCGGGCTCGACGCCCGCCGCGACGAGGGCCTCGCGCACCTGCTCGGCGGTCGTGAACGGCACCGCGTCCGGGGCGAAGGTGGCGCGGAAGGCCTCTGCGAAGCGCAGGTAGTGCGAGTCCGCGGAGGCGTGGACGATCGCGCCGAACCCGCCGGGACGCTGCGCCTCGACCATCCGGGCGATCCCGACCCCGATCTCGGTGGGCGGGACGGCGTAGAGGGCGTGCGTCGCCCACGCGACGTCGAACCCGCCGACCTCGGCGGGGAGATCCTGGATGCGGACCTCGTGCTCGGCCCGCACGGTGAACGGGGCCGCCAGCACGGAGCGGGCCTCGGCGATCGAGAACGACGAGGGGTCGAGCAGATCGATCTCCACCCGGAGGTCGCCGACGGCGTCGGCGAGGCCCTGCCGCTGCAGCTCGGCAGGGAACTTGCCGCTGCCGCAGGCGACGTCGAGCACGGTGACCGCACCGCCGCGGGCGTGGTCGCGAAGGTCGGCCGCCCAGTCCCGGGCGGCGACCATCTGGCGGTAGTCCTCGGTGGCGAGCGCGTAGAACGCCTCCATGCCCGCCCGGCCCTCCTCGGCCCAGTGGGCGAGGCTGCGTTCCTCCGTGGTGCCCTGCTGCGGCATGGGTGCGCGCCTCCGTAGGTGCCGTGATGCCTGCTCCCGAACAGAACCACGTCCCCGGGGGTTCGGCAGGGCGAACCCAGCCCGGCTCAGCGGCGGAGGCGGCCGACGATCCTGGTGGTGAGCGGATCGAGGAACAGGGTCAGCAGGGCGAGGTAGCCCACGGCCGGGACGACCAGGACGAGCACCAGGGCGAGCACGATGTCGACGGTGGCGGCGAACGACCCGGTGACGAACGCCTCCGGCGGCCGGCGGGGGTCGTCGTGGGCGAGCGCCGTGCGACGCATGAGCACCGCCATCGCGGTGAGCAGACCGGTGGCGAGCGTCAGCACACCGATGTAGGTGCGCAGGACGAACGGGTCCGGGCCGTAGGTCGAGGTCAGCTGGGTGGTGAACGGCAGGAGGACCACCGTCAGCACCCAGAGGAGGTTGAGCAGCACCAACAGCGGGGTGAGACGCCCGCCGAACCCGAACAGGCGGTGGTGGACCAGCCAGAGCCGCCCGATCACCGCGAAGCTCAGCAGGAAGCTGCCGAACACCGGGAGGTTGTCGCGGATGAGGTCGAACGGCGGACCGGCCGGGCGGTCGTCGGCGGGGACGAGATCGGTGAGCTGGAGGACGAGCAGCGTCAGCGCGATGGCCACCGACGCGTCGACGAAGGCGACCATCCGCTCCTGGCCCGGCAGGGCCTCCGGGTCCGGCTCGTCCTCCGGGTTCACAGCAGGTCCGTCACATGGCCCGTCTCGTTCACCGACCGCACCTTGCGGCGCCCCGAGCGCGAGACGAGCACCCGGCTCAGGCTCACGTGGTCCAGCGGGAACGTCAGCGGCCGCGCCAGGCCCAGCTCGAGGGCGAGGAACAGGTTGATCGTGCCCGCGTGGCAAACGACGAGCACGGTCTCCCGGCCGGCGTCGGCGTGTCGGGCGACGATCCGGTCGAACGCCCCCCGGACGCGGGCCGTGAAGGCGCCCACGTCGACGAACTCGGGCAGGAACCCCTCCTGGATCCGTTCCCAGTCGGGGTCGTCGGACCCGAGCCGCTGGTGGACCGGGGTGTAGGACGGCCGGCCGACGTCGAACTCCGCCAGGTCCTCGTCGACGACCGGGGTGAGGCCGAGCGCGTTCGCCGCCGGCTCGGCGGTCTCCTGCGCGCGCCGCATCCCCGAGACGACGATCTCGGTCACCTTCTCGCCGGTGTTGTTCGCCGCCCACCAGCCGAGCGCGCTGGCCTGCACGCGCCCGCGCGGGGACAGCTCCGGGTCGGCGGCGGAGCCGTCGGGGGCCGCCACGGCCGCGACCGGCTCGGCGTGCCGGACGAGGACGAGCTGCATCAGGAGGCCGGGACGTGGTCGCCGTGACCCGCGGCACGCAGCCCGGCCCGGATCCGCTCGGCCTGGTCGTCCATCGCCGCCGGGTCGGGGTCGGACGCGGCCTGCGTGAAGTCGAACGCCTCCAGCCCCCACGCAGGGTGGACGTGGACGTGCAGGTGGGGCACCTCGAAGCCCGCGATCATGAGGGCGACCCGCGGGGGCTCGAAGACGTCGCGGATCACGGTGCCGATCGTGCGGGCGGTCGCCATGGCGTGCTCGAAGAGCCCGGTTGGCGCGTCGATCCACTGGTCAATCTCCTCGCGCGGCACCACGAGGGTGTGGCCGGGCCCCAGCGGGTTGATCGAGAGGAACCCGACGACCTGGTCGTCGGACCACACGAAACGCCCGGGGATCTCGCCGTTGATGATCTTGGTGAAGACGGTCGCCACGCGGCGGAGCCTAACGACCCGGGGGTGTCGGTGGGGGCCGGTAGCGTGGCGCGGGTCGACGTCGGGTCGGTGTTCGAGGTGTTGAGGAGAATCGATGCAGCCCTGGCCGGGCACGTCCTACCCGCTGGGCGCCACCTACGACGGGGCGGGGACCAACTTCGCGCTCTTCAGCGAGGTGGCGACGGGCGTGACGTTGTGTCTGTACGACGCCGACGGTGCCGAGACCTGCATCCCGCTCCCGGAGCGTGACGGGTTCGTCTGGCACGGCTACCTGCCCGGGGTGGTGCCCGGGCAGCGCTACGGCTACCGCGTGGAGGGCCCCCTCGACCCCGAGGCGGGCCAGCGGTGCAACCCGCACAAGCTGTTGATCGACCCGTACGCGAAGTCGATCGACGGGAGTCTCGGCCAGACCTACGGGTGGGACGAGTCGCTGTTCGGCTACCACTTCGAGAACCCCGACGAGGTCAACCACGACGACTCGGCGCAGCACGTGCCGAAGGCCGTCGTGGTCAACCCGTTCTTCGACTGGCACGACGACCGCCCGCCGCGCACGCCCTACCACGAGACGGTCATCTACGAGGCCCACGTCAAGGGCCTCACCTACCAGCACCCGGACATCCCGGAGGAGATGCGCGGCACGTACTCCGCCGTCGCGCACCCGGCCACGATCTCCCACCTGCAGCGGCTCGGGATCACCGCGATCGAGCTCATGCCGGTGCACCAGTTCGTGCACGACGACGCGCTCGTCCAGCGCGGGCTGCGCAACTACTGGGGCTACAACACGATCGCCTTCTTCGCGCCGCACTACGGCTACGCGAGCACCGGGCCCACCGGGACCACCGCGCCGGGCTCGCAGGTGCAGGAGTTCAAGGCGATGGTGCGCGACCTGCACGCCGCCGGCATCGAGGTCATCCTCGACGTGGTCTACAACCACACCGCCGAGGGCAACCACCAGGGCCCCACGCTGTCCATGCGCGGCATCGACAACCAGGCCTACTACCGGCTGGTGGACGACGAGCCGCGCTACTACATGGACTACACCGGCACCGGCAACTCGCTGAACGTCCGGCAGCCGCACACCCTGCAGCTGATCATGGACTCGCTGCGCTACTGGGTCACCGAGATGCACGTCGACGGCTTCCGCTTCGACCTCGCGTCCACCCTCGCGCGGGAGTTCTACGACGTCGACCGGCTGTCCACGTTCTTCGACCTCGTCCAGCAGGACCCGGTGATCTCGCAGGTCAAGCTGATCGCCGAGCCGTGGGACGTCGGTCCCGGCGGCTACCAGGTGGGCAACTTCCCGCCCGCGTGGACGGAGTGGAACGGCAAGTACCGCGACACCGTCCGCGACTTCTGGCGCGGCACCCCGGGCACCCTGGGCGAGTTCGGCTCGCGGCTCACCGGCTCCTCCGACCTCTACCAGGACGACGGCCGGCGCCCCTACGCGTCGATCAACTTCGTCACCGCGCACGACGGCTTCACCCTCAACGACCTCGTCTCCTACAACGAGAAGCACAACGAGGCCAACGGCGAGGGCGGCAACGACGGCGCCGACGACAACAACTCGTGGAACTGCGGCGTCGAGGGCCCGACCGACGACGCCGAGGTCCTCGAGCTGCGCCACCGCCAGCGGCGGAACTTCCTCGCGACGCTCTTCCTGTCCCAGGGCGTGCCGATGCTGCTGCACGGCGACGAGCAGGGCCGCACGCAGGACGGCAACAACAACGGCTACTGCCAGGACTCCGAGATCTCGTGGATGGACTGGGCGCCGGAGAAGGCCGACTCGGCGCTCATGACCTACACCTGCGAGCTCTCCGCCCTGCGCGCGGCGCACCCGGTGTTCCGCCGGCGCCGCTTCTTCAACGGCCGCGAGATCCGCCCGGCCCTGCCCGGCTCGTCCGACGAGCCGCAGCGCGACATCGCCTGGTTCACCCCGTCCGGGGAGGAGATGGGCGACGAGGACTGGGAGGCCGGCACCGCGGCGACGCTGACGGTCTTCCTCAACGGCGAGGGCATCGCCGAGGCCGACCAGCGCGGACAGCGGGTCGTCGACGACTCGTTCCTGCTGATCTTCAACGCCCACTACGAGGACGTCGAGGTCACGCTGCCCGGCGAGGGCCTGCCCGACCGGTGGGCCACGGTGCTCGACACCGTCGACGGCACCGTGGTGGTCGGCACCGCCCGCAGCACCGCGGTCACCGTGGTCGACGCGCTGCCCGACGACCTCGACACCCGCGGCGGCGGCGACACGGTGACGCTCACCGCGCGCTCGATGCTGCTCCTGCAGAAGACGGACGCGGGCTCGTGAGCGGCCGCATCCCCTCCTCCGGGTCCGGCTCCGCTTCGCTGCGCGTCCCGTCCTCCACCTACCGGCTCCAGCTCTCCCCCGAGCAGGACTTCGCCGCGGCGACCGACCTCGTCGGCTACCTCGGCGACCTCGGCGCGGGCGCGCTGTACTGCTCCCCGCTGCTGCAGCCCTCGCCCGGGTCGATGCACGGCTACGACGTCGTCGACCCCACGAAGGTCAACGACGAGCTGGGCGGTGAGCAGGCGCGCGTGGCGCTGATCGGCGCGCTGCGCGAGGCGGGTCTCAAGGCGCTGATCGACCTGGTGCCGAACCACATGGGCGTCGCCGTGCCGGAGGCGAACCCGTCGTGGTGGTCGCTGCTGCAGCTGGGTCCGGAGTCGCCGTACGCGTCCTGGTACGACGTCGACCTGTCCGTGCCGATCCTGATCCCGGTGCTCGGGTCGCCCGAGGACGTCGAGAAGCTCGAGCTGTCCGACGACGCCTCCGAGCTGCGGTACTTCGAGCACCGCTACCCGGTGGCGCCCGGCAGCGCCGAGGGCACCGCGCAGGAGGTGCACGAGCGCCAGCACTACCGGCTCGTGCACTGGCGGCGCGGCAACGCCGAGCTCACCTACCGGCGGTTCTTCGACGTCTCCGACCTCGCGGCCGTGCGGGTGGACGACCCGGCGGTGTTCGACGCCACGCACGCCGAGGTGCTGCGCTGGGTCGGGGCCGACCCCGACGTCGTGGCCGGCCTGCGGATCGACCACCCCGACGGGCTGACCGCCCCCGGCGCCTACCTGCTGCGGCTGCGTGAACGGTTGGGCGACGAGGCCTGGCTGCTCGTCGAGAAGATCACCTCGCTGCGGGCCGACGGGGTCACCGAGGCGCTGCCCGCCTCGTGGCCGGCCGACGGCACCACGGGCTACGACGCGCTGCGCGAGGTGTGTGGCCTGTTCGTCGACCCGCGCGGCGAGTCGCTGATCGAGCAGGTCGCCGCGGAGCACACCGGACAGAGGCAGCGCCTGTCGGTCGCCGAGCACACCGCGAAGCGGCTGGTCACCGACGAGATCCTGCTCGCCGAGGTGCGCCGGATCGCGCGGCTCGTCCCCGCGGAGGACGGGGACGACGAGGCGACGGTGCAGGACGCGGTGGCCGAGCTGCTGGCGGCCTACCCGGTGTACCGGTCGTACCTGCCCGAGGGGCGGGCCGACCTGGAGCTCGCCGTGGACACCGCGTCGACCGCGCGCCCGGAGCTGGCCCCCGTGGTCCGCCGGATCCGGGCCGCGATGATCGCCGACCCCGACGGGCCGCTGACGCTGCGCGTCGAGCAGACCAGCGGGATGGTCACCGCCAAGGGCGTCGAGGACACGACGTTCTACCGGTGGAACCGCTTCGTCGCCCTCAACGAGGTAGGCGGGAAGCCCGACCGGTTCGGGGTCTCCCCCGCCGAGTTCCACGCCGCGGCCGCGCACCGCGACGCGGCGACGCCGGTCGCGATGACCACGCTCTCGACGCACGACACCAAGCGCTCCGAGGACGTCCGGGCCCGGCTCGCCGTGCTCTCCGAGCTCACCGCCGAGTGGGGCGCGCTGCTGCGGACGCTGTCGGTACGGCACCCCCTGCCCTCGCCGTCGCTGGAGCTGCTGGCCTGGCAGTCGGTGATCGGGGCGTGGCCGCTGACCGAGGAACGGCTGGGCGGCTACCTGACGAAGGCTTCGAAGGAGGCGAAGCTCGTCACCGCGCACGTCGACGCGAACGCCGAGGTCGACGAGCAGATCGCCGCCTGGCCCGCCCAGGTGCTGGGCTCGGCGGAGACCGTCGCCGAGATCGAGTCCTTCGTCGCGCAGATCGACGGCCACGGGCGGTCGAACGCGCTCGGCCAGAAGCTGCTGCAGGTCGCTGGCCCGGGCGTGCCCGACGTCTACCAGGGCACGGAGCTCTTCGAGTACTCGCTGGTCGACCCCGACAACCGGCGGCCGGTCGAGTTCCCCCGGCGCCGCGAGCTGCTCGCGCGGATCGACGGTGGCTGGCTCCCGCCGGGCGACGACCCCGACGGCGCCTCGAAGCTGCTGGTCACCGCCGCGGCACTGCGCCTGCGCCGGTTCCGTCCGGAGCTGTTCGACGGGTACGCCCCGCTGCCCGCCGCCGGTCCGGCGGCCGAGCACGCGGTGGCGTTCGCCCGTGGCGGCCCGGCCGGGCGGGAGCGGCTCGTCGTCGTGGCGACCCGGCTCCCCGTGGGCCTCGAGGCGGCCGGCGGCTGGGCCGACACGGTGCTGCCGCTGCCCGGCGGGGCGTCGGACTGGACCGACATGGTCACCGGGGAGGCCGTCGTCGGGAGCACCCCGCGCATGGCCGACCTGCTCGCCCGCTACCCCGTGGCGTTGCTGGTCCGCCCGGCCTGATCGCTGCCCGCGCGAGGGTGACGTAGGGCAGGATTCGAGGCCGGAACCCCTGTCTCACGTCACCCTCGCGGAGTGGGTGGAACGCGGCGAGCCGGTGCGAACCCTCAGCGGCGCGGCTTCGGGGCGAGCGGGACGACCTTGCGGGCCGGGCGCACCGCCGGGAGCACCTCGGTCGCCGCCTCGACGGGCAACAGCGTCTCCGTCACCGCCTCCTCGACGGCCGGGCGGGCGATCGGCACCTCACCGGTGACGGCGCGGATGGCCTCCTCCGGCACCCGGCCCCGCTCGGCCACGGGCACGGCGGTGCGCCGCTTGTCCCGGCGCCGGTAGAACAGCGCGCCGACGATCGCGACGGTCGCGACGAACGGCACCACGAGCGTCCACCACGTGGTCCCGCGGAACGACAGGTTGAGCACCGCGTGGGCCACCACGATCGGCCAGCACAGGTACGACGACCAGTGCACCCAGAACCACACGCGCCGCGAGATCCGGGACCGGAGCACCGACGTCAGGATGATGGCGAGGATCAGGTCGAAGGCGAGCGTGCCCATCGCCGCGCCGATCGGGTTGTACAGCGCGATGCCGGGCACGAACACGTCCACCACGCGCAGGTGCACGTAGTCGGTCACCAGCACCGTCACGATGTGGAGCACCACGAACACGACCGTGATCAGCGACAGGTTCCGGTGCAGCGCCACCAGCACGAACCGAGGCAGCCCCAGCTCGGCGTTCTTCACCACCGAGGTGTTGTGCAGGATCCCCAGGACGACGACGAGGCTGAGCAGCAGCAGACCCATGGCCCCGAGGGCCCGCGAGACGAACCAGAGCTGGAGCACCGCGTCACCGCGTGAACGGCGTGTAGACGAGCGGGCCCTCCTGCGGCCGCGTGTACTGGTACTCCAGCGGCGTCACGCGCGGCACGTCGGGCGCCGAGGCGGTCGCCGAGATCGCGGCCTGCAACCCGACCGTCAACGCGGCGGCGACGGCCGTGATCCACGCCGTCGTCTCGACGATCATGCGCTTGTTCGTCTCGTGCTGGGTCTTCTTGCGCGCGCCAGTGCCCGCCCGCACCGCTCCCGACGCCGCCACGGACCCAGGATGCCGGATGAAGTCCCCGTGAGATCACCCGAGGGCGGCTCGGAGCACCGTGTCGAGCGGGCGGGCCGGCCGTCCGGTCACCCGCGCCACCACGTCCGTCACCCGGTCCTCCGCCCCGGCGGCGATCAGCTCGTCCAACCCGGCCAGCACCTGCGCCATCGGACGGGGCAGGCCCGCCTCCACCAGGTGGTCCACGAAGGCCGCCGGCGGCACCGACACGTGCTCCACCGGGTGCCCGACGACCCCCGCCGCCACCGCGCACGCCTCGTCGTAGGACAGGGCCTCGGGCCCGGTGATCAGCTGCTCGCCGGGCGCCGTCCCGACGAGGCCCGCGGCCGCGACCGCGGCGATGTCGCCGGCGTCGACGAACGGCACCCGACCCGCGCCGGTCGCGGTCAGCACGCGACCCGCCCGCACCCCCGCCGCGACGGCGTGGTCGCCGGTGAAGTTCTGTGCGAACCAGCTCGGCCGCAGCACCGTCCACTCCGGCGCCTCGCGCACCAGCGTCGCGAGCCCGCCGTACCCGCTCGACGACGGCTCGATCAGGGACGACGACAGCAGCACCACCCGGCGCAGGCCCCGGTCCAGCGCCCGCCGCAGCACCGGCTCGACCACCGGCAGCGGGTCGGCCTCCCCCACCGGGGCCATCAGGTAGAGCGCCTCCACCTCGTCGAACGCCGCGTCGTGCGTCGTCGGGTCGGCCCAGTCGAAGCCGGACAGCGACCGCGACGCCCGCCGTACGGGGACGTCGAGCGCCTCGAGCGCCGCCACCACGCGCCGACCGGTGGTCCCGGTCGCCCCGGTCACGAGCGTCACCACGACGGACCTCCCGCCGCACCCGTCGTCGGGAAGGCCAGGGGATTCCAGTAGTCGCGGTAGGAGGTGATCCCGTCGTCGCCGACGCTGATCACCGCCACGTAGCGCATCTCGTAGGGCGCACCCGTGGCCGCGACGTCCCCGGCCACGGTGAACTCGACGACGACGGTGGCGGGGTCGGCGGTGTCGTGCCGCTGCTCCCACGTCACCCGACGCGGCAGCACCGCGTCGGTGTAGCCCTCGAGGTAGGCGGCGACGGCGGCCCGCCCCTCCAGGTGCGTCACGCCGCCCGGCGGGGCGAACGGAAAGTCCATCGTGCCGTCGGGCGCCCACTCGGCCGCGAACGCCGCCATGTCGTGCGCCAGGACCGCCTCCAGCAGGCGGTCCACCGTGGTGTGTGTCCTCATCGGTCCTCCGTGACGTCGATACGGTCCCGTCCCGACGTCACGCTACACCGTCCCGACGACGGGTCGGTCCCGTCCCGACGTAGACTCCGACCATGGCCCGTGAACCCGCCGGTGCGGCGCTCCTGCGTCCGGAGCTCACCGAGGCGGTCGTCGACGCCGTGTTCGCGGAGCTCGCGGAGGTCGGCTACGGCCGGCTGTCGATGCAGAAGGTGGCCGCACGGGCCGGCGTCGGGAAGAGCGCCCTGTACCGGCGGTGGCCGGGCAAGCAGGAGATGGTGAGCGACGTGCTGTCGCGGCTCGGCGTGCCGGACGACCCGCCGCCCGACACCGGTGACCTCGCCGAGGACCTGCGCCTGCTGGTCCGCGACGTCCGGGACTGGCTGACGCACCCGCGGCTGCGGGGCATCGCCCCGGACCTGCTGGCCGAGGTCGGTCGCAACCCGGGCCTGGCGGCGGCGTTCCGCGACCGCCTCGCCGGGCCGCGCCGCGACCGGGTCCGGCCCGCCCTGGCCGCCGCCGTCGCCCGCGGGGAGATCGCGGACGACCCCACGACCGTCGAGGTGGTGACGGACGTGCTGGGCAGCGCGCCCTACTGGCGGCTCACGGTCGCGGGCGAGGACGTCGACGACCGGTACCTGGACCGGCTCGTCGACGTCCTCGTCGGAGGCCTGCGCCCCTAGCCGCGCTCCTGGCCGAGCAGCGTCGCGTCCGCCGGGGAGAGCCGGTCGGTGATCGTGTTCCGCTGGTGCCAGTACGGGTAGAGCAGCGGCATCGCGGAGACCTCGTCGAGGCGGCGGACCTCGTCGTCGGTGAGCGCGAGGTCGGCGGCGGCGAGGTTGTCGGCCAGCTGCTCCTCGGTGCGCGCACCGATCACGAGCGAGGTCACGCCGGGCTTGTGGAGCAGCCACGCGTTTGCCACCTGGGCCACCGAGACCCCGTGGGCGTCGCCGATCCCCGCGGCGACCTCGATGATGTCGTAGAGCCGCTCCCGGTCGTGCACCGGCGGCTCGGACCACTCGCCGAGGTGGCGCGAGGTCTCCGGGTCGTCCTGGCCGCGGCGGAACTTGCCCGAGAGCAGACCACCGGCGATCGGGCTCCAGACGAGGATGCCGAGCCCCTGGTCGATCGACACCGGGACCAGCTCGTTCTCCGCCTCGCGCGCCTGCAGCGTGTAGTGGATCTGCTGCGAGACGAAGCGCTGGAACTCACCGCGCTCGGAGACCCCGAGGGCCTTCATGATGTGCCACGCCGAGTAGTTCGAGCAGCCGATGTACCGGATCTTGCCCTTGCGGACGAGCGTGTCGAGCGCCTCGAGGGTCTCCTCGAGCGGCGTCTGCCCGTCCCAGCCGTGCAGCTGGTAGAGGTCGATGTGCTCGACGCCGAGGCGCCGGAGGCTGTCCTCGCAGGACCGGACGATGCGGGTCCGGGAGGCGCCGCCGTCGTTCGGGCCGTCGCCCATCGGGAAGCGCATCTTGGTGGCGAGGTAGAGGTCGTCGCGGTGGTTCTTCGTCGCCTGCCCGACGATCTCCTCGGACTGCCCGGCCGAGTACATGTCGGCGGTGTCGACGAGGTTCACGCCGTGGTCGACGCACAGGTCGATCTGTCGCGTGGCGCCCTCGACGTCGGTGGTGCCGAGCTGTTCGAACATGCCCCGGCCGCCGAAGGTCATCGTGCCCATCGTCATCGTCGAGACCTTCAGTCCCGACCGGCCCAGTTGCCTGTACTCCATGCGCGCCGGATGCCCGTCCGGGGACGTCCCCGAACGGGCGTGGCGGTCGCGGATTCAGCGGCGGGTGAGCTCCGGGCGGATCGCGAGGAGCAGGCCGAGCACCGTGTAGCCGAGGAGGAAGTGCACCCCGGCGACCACCGATCCGACGGCCGGGCCGAGCACGGCCAGCGCGGGGACCGCGACGAACACCCAGCTCTCCGCGACGACCGGCCAGGCCCGCAGCGCCCTCCGCCAGCGACCGGCGACCGCGACCTTCACCCCGATGACGGCCATGCCGAGCATCGACAGCGGCCAGAACGGGTCGAGGACGGTGGCGAGGGTGCTCCACTCGCCGTTTCCCGTCGGCAGGGTCAGCACGGACTGCACCGTGGCGATCCCGAGGACGACCGACTCGACGACGAGCATGCCGCGAGCGAGCCGGGTGGTCCCGGTGGCCCCGGTCCGCCACATCGCGGCGAGCAGGGCGAAGACCCCGAGCTGGAAGAACAGGCCGGTCAGCGAGATCGCGAAGCTGCCCTGCTCGGCGCCGTCGCCGGTGAGGACGAAGGTCGTCCCGTAGGCCCCGGCGCCGGCGGCGAGGGCGGCACCGAGGAGGCGGAACGTTCCCGACGATCCCGGGGTCACGTCCGGCGGGACCGGCGCGGGCGGGGCCACGTCGGTGCGGGCGGGGGCGGGGACGTGGCTGACGTGGCTGACGTGGCCGGTGGTGGCGCGGGTGCTGGTCATGGCGGGCTCCTGGAGGCATCGGTCGACGGTGGCGGGGTGCCGGTCGGTCATGGCGGCAAGCCTGCGGTGCCCGCGTCCCGGTCCCCCAGGGCCTGCGCTCCCGGTTCCGGTCCCGTCCCGTGTCCCGGACGTCCGGGACATCGCGCGGGACCGCGGTCCCTCGGCGGGGCGGCGATGGCGTGGCAGGGTCGGCGTGTGACGGAGACCCTCCCCCGCGCGCGGGCGACGGACGCGGACGTGTCGCGGGCGCCGTCGTCGTCGTGGGTCCGGGAGGCGGGGCTCGCGCTGGTCGCGCTCATCGCCCTCGTGATCACCGTCGTCGTGGTGGTGCTCGACGTCCGGGCGTCCGGTCGCCCCGTTCCGATGGGCGTGAACGCCGAGGCGAACTGGCCGATCGCCGCGTCGGGGCTCGCGCTGCTCGTGCCCGGCCTCGTCGTCGTCCGGGGTCGGCCGGGCCACCGGCTGGGGCCGGTGCTGCTCGTCGGGGGCCTGGCCTGGGTGGTCGACGCGCTCGCCGGCGCGTGGCTGCTGGAGGCGCTGGCGAGCGGCGCCCCGCTCGGCGGCCTCGCGTTCACCGTGATCGCGCGGTGGGGGGCCTTCCTGCTGCTCACCCTGCCGCTCGTCCTGCTGCTCTTCCCCGACGGCCGGCTGCCCCGCGGCCGGGCGGGCCGGTCCGCCGCGGTCGGCAGCCTGGCCGCCACCGCCCTGCTGCCGACGTGCCTCGTCGTCGTCCCGTCCGAGGTGCTGGACGCGCGGTTCGGCGAGACCACCGCGCCGGAGGTCCGTGTCCTCGGGATCGACACGCTGTCGGTGCCGTGGTCGGGCTGGCCGCTGGTGCTCGACGTCGCCTACGCGTTCCTCCCGCTCGGGCTGGTCGTGCCGCTGATCGCGGTGGTCGTGCGCTTCCGGCGGGCGACCGGGGTGCGGCGCCTGCAGATGCGGTGGCTGGTGTGGGCCGCGATCGTCGACGCGCTGGTGATGCTGACCAGCCGGGTGCTCCCGGCCTGGGCGACGGCGCCCGCGCTCTGCCTGGCGATCGGGGTGACGGCGGCGGCGGTGCTGGTGGCGGTGACCCGCTACCGGCTGGCCGAGATCGACCGGCTGCTCCCGGCGACGGTGCTGACCGCGCTGCTGGCGCTCGGCGTGGTCGGGGTCGACCTCGTCGTGCTGGGGCTCGCGGGATCGGTGCTCGGCGGACGGGACACCTTCTTCCTGGCCGTGGCCGTCGTCGCGGTCGCCTACACCCCGCTGCGCGGCCGGCTGTGGCGGCTCGCGCGGCGCCTGGTCCGGGGGACGCGCGACGACCCGGAGGGCACCGTCGCCGCTCTGGCGGACCGCCTCGAGTCGGCGTCGGCGCCCGACGCGCAGCTCGCGGCGCTGGCGCGCTCGGTCGTCGACGCCTTCCGCCTGCCCGGGGTCCGCGTCGAGGTCGACCGGGCCGACGGGGCCCGGGCCGTCGTCGAGCACGGGCGCCCGGGCGACGAGGTCGTCGAGCTCCCCCTGCGCTACCGCGACGAGCCGATCGGCCGCGTCGCCGTGCCCGCCCCCGCCTTCGCGGCGCTGTCCCGACGCGACCAGCGCCTGCTCGCCGACCTGCTCCGCCAGGCCGCCGCGGCCGCCCGCGCCGGTGCCCTCGGGGCGTCCCTGCAGCAGGCGCGCGAGCAGCTCGTCACCGCCCGCGAGGAGGAGCGCCGGCGGCTGCGCAACGACCTCCACGACTCCGTCGGACCGGGCCTGGGCGCCGTGACGCTGCGGATCGAGACCGCCCGGGAGCTCGCCACGGTCGACGTCGCGGCCGCGGACGCGATGCTCGACCGGGCCACCACCGAGGTCGCCGAGCTGCTCACCGAGGTCCGGCGCCTGGTGCACGACCTGCGCCCGCCCGCGCTCGACGAGCTCGGCCTGCTCGCGGCCCTGCGGGAACGGGCGCGGGCGCTCTCCGGCGAGCACCTGACGATCACGGTGCACGGGGACGAGCCGGGCGCGCTCGGCGCCGCGGTGGAGGTCGCCGCGTTCCGCATCGTCTCCGAGGCCCTCACCAACGTCGTCCGGCACGCCGACGCGGCCCACGCGCGGGTGGACCTCGCCCGCGAGGCCACGGCCCTCGTCGTCACCGTGACCGACGACGGCCGCGGCATCGACCCCGGACGCACCGCCGGCGTGGGCAGCCGCTCGCTGCGCGAGCGCGCGGCCGAGCTCGGCGGGACGACGACCGTGACGTGCCCGCCCGCCGGCGGCACCGTGGTGCGCGCCGTGCTGCCCGTCCGTCCCCCGGGGGGAGACCCGTGACCCGTGTCCTGCTGGCCGACGACCACCCGGTCTACCTCGAGGGGCTGGCCGGGCTGCTCGCCGCGACCACCGCGGCCACCGGGATCGAGGTGGTCGGCACGGCGGCCGACGGGACCGAGGCCGTCGCCCGCGCCGCGGAGCTGGCGCCCGACGTCGTCGTGATGGACGTCCGCATGCCCGGCCTCGACGGCATCGCCGCCACCCGCCGGGTCCTGGAGGCGCAGCCGGGGACCGGCGTCGTCGTGCTGACGATGAGCGAGGAGGACGAGACCGTCTTCGCCGCGATGCGCGCGGGGGCGCGGGGCTATCTGCTCAAGGGCGCGACCCGCGCGGAGATCACCAACGCGATCGCCACCGTCGCCGCGGGCGGGGCGGTGTTCGGGCCCGCGATCGCGCGCCGGGTCGCCGACTTCCTCGCGCCGCGCCCGGCCGCGGGCAGCGACGTGTTCCCCGAGCTCACCGGCCGCGAGCGCGAGGTGCTCGACCTCGTCGCTGCCGGTCGGGCGAACCCCGGGATCGCCGCCGCGCTGCACCTCTCGCCCAAGACGGTGCGCAACGTCGTGTCGTCGATCTTCGCGAAGCTGCAGGTGGCCGACCGGGCCGAGGCGATCGTGCGGGCGCGGGAGGCGGGCCTGGGCCGGGGCTCAGGTCCGGGCGGCCTGCGGTGAGGTGAGTCCGCTGAGCGCGAGGACCCGCGCGGCGGGCCCCGTCTCCGGCAGCACCAGCTCCGCGCCCGCCCCGGCCGCCGCGAGCAGCACGCCGATCCCGGCGCTGGCGAGGTGCCCGACGCCCGTGACGTCGAGCGTCCAGCGCGGGCCGGGCGGGGCGTCCAGGGCGCGCGAGAGCACGTCGGCCCCGGCGAGGTCGAGGTCGCCGGTGACCCGCACGGTGGTGCCCTCGACGGTCACCGTCGCCGTCCGGTCCGGGGCGACCACGGCGGTCGTGTCCCGGTCCGCGGCGCTCGAGCGGCGGGCCGGCGGCACGGTGAACGACACGGTGGTGCCGTCCGGTCCGGCGTCGAGGACGACGTCGGAGGCGAGCGCCCGGATCAGCGACAGGCCGCGGCCGCGGTGCCCCGGGTCGGTGGGGATGGTGCGCCAGGCGCCGTGGTCGGTGACGTCCACCGTCACGCCGCCGTCGGGCCGCACCGCGAGCGTGACGGTGACCTGCGCACCGGGCGGCGGCACCGCGCCGTAGGCGTGCTCGACGGCGTTCGTGGCGGCCTCGCCGAGCGCGAGCTGCAGGTCCTCCGCGACCTCGTCGCGCAGTCCGGCGGGCCCGGCCCACGCCCGCACCGCCCGCCGCATCCGGGCGAGCTCGGTGGGGTCGGCGGGGAAGGTCCGGGTCATCGGCGACGGAGCGAGCCGCACGACGACCACCGCCACGTCGTCGATCGCCTCCGCGGGGGCGAGCGCGTCGAGCAGGTGCGAGGCCATCGGCTCGGGGGCCGGGTCGACGCTCTGCCCCGCCACCGCGACGAGCCGGTCGAGGCCCTCGTCGAGGGACTCGCCGCGCCGTTCGACGAGGCCGTCGGTGTAGAGCACGAGGTCGGCGCCCGGCCGGACGTGGACCACGCCCTCGGTGCGGGGCGGCCGGTTCTCCTGCGCGAGCCCGAGCAGGGGGCCGTGTCCGGCGGCATCGGTGAGCAGGCGCGGCCCGGCGTCGTCGATCAGCAGCGCCGGCAGGTGGCCGGCCCGCGACCAGCGCACCTCGCCGGACTCGAGGTCGACGAGCAGGCAGATCGCCGTGGACGCCCGCGCACCGGCGACCCGCGAGACGAGCCCGTCGAGCAGGTCGAGCGCCGGACCCGGTCCGTGGCCGGCGAGCAGGTAGCCCGACAGCGCGGTGCGCAGCTGCCCCATGACGGCGGCCGCGGCGGTCCCCTGGCCGACGACGTCGCCGACCACCACCGCGACGTGGCGGGGCCCGACCTCGACGACGTCGTACCAGTCGCCGCCGGCCGAGGTGCCGACCGCCCCGGGCAGGTAGCGCACCGCGATCGGCAGGCGGGGCACCTCGGGCAGCGCCTGCGGGAGGAGCGAGCGCTGCAGCGTCTGCGCGATCTCGTGCTCGGCGCGGAACAGGCGCGCCCGGTCGAGGGCCACCGCGCAGGGCTCGGCGAGCGCGAGCAGGGTGGTGCGCTCCCCCGCGTCGAGCCGGCCCATGACGTCGCGGCCGACGGTGATGCCCCCGACGACGTTGCCCGCCGCGATCAACGGGACGGTGACCACCTTGCGCAGTCCGCGGGCCCGCATCAGCGCGACGAGCTCGGGGTCCTGGGCGTCGGTGGGCTCGCCGGGCTCGGGTTCGTGCACCCACAGCGAGCGCTCGGAGCGGACGGCCCGGGTGAGCAGGGTGTCGGCGTCCAGGGGGACGACGTTCCCGTTCGAGCGCGGGTCGAGCTGCGCCGGCCGCCGCGTGACCATGCGCAGCTCGCGCGTGGCGCGGTCGTACTCGAAGACGGCCGCCTGGGTGTCCTCGCCCAGCAGCTCCACGACGTGCTCCATCATCGCCCGGCCGACGTCGGCGGGCGTCGCGGCCGCGGAGAACGCGGTGGTGGCGTGGTGGACGATCGCGAGCCGGTGCGCGGCGCTGCGCTCGTCGGCGTAGAGCAGGGCGTTGTCGAGGCTCGGGAGGGTGCGGGCCACGACCTCGTCGACGAGGGCGCGGTCGGCGTCGGACCAGGCCGCGGCGGACGGGTCCCGTTCCAGCACCAGGACGCCGAGCGTGCGGTCGCGCACCCGCAGCGGACGTCGGAGCCGGTGCGGACCCTCGTCCACCCCGACCTCGCCGCTCTCGTCGACGTACACCCGGTCGCCGAGGTGCGCCTCGCCCAGCACCCGGGCCAGCTCGCGCAGCCGGCCGGCGACGGTGTCGGTCGACTCCATCCCCGCCCCGACCTCGGCGAGCAGCCGGGCGCGGTCGGCCTCGCGGAGCCGGGTCTCCACGTCCACCGCCGCGCCGACCCAGCCGCTGGCGTGGCCGTCCGGGCCCGGGACGGGCGTGGCCTGCTCGACGAGGCGGTGGTAGGTCCCGTCGGCGTGGCGCAGCCGGAAGTCGGTCTCCCAGCTCCGACCCCCGGCCCGGGCCGGGGCCACCACGGCCTCGTAGGTCTCGCGGTCCGCCGGGTGCAGCCCGGTGAGCCAGCCCCGGCCGAGCTCGTCGGCCCGGTCGCGCCCGGTGAACCGGGTCCAGCCGGCGTTGAGGAACACCCGCCGGCCCACGGCGTCGGACACCCAGATCATGGCCGGGGCGAGGTCGGCCACCGCGGAGAAGCGGGCCTCGGCCTCGCGGCGGGCGCGCCCGAGCTGCAGGTGGGCCTGCACGCGGGCCTGCAGCTCGCCGGGCGCGAACGGCTTGACGAGGTAGTCGTCGGCCTGGGCGGCGAGGCCCTCGACGGCGGCCTCCTCCCCCGCGCGCGCCGAGAGCAGCAGCACCGGGACGCGGTCGGTGCGCGGGTCGGAGCGCAGCGCGGTGAGCAGGCCGAGCCCGTCGCGGCCCGGCATCATCACGTCCGACACGATCATGTCCGGCGGGTCGGCGAGGGCGAGCTCGAGCGCCTCGTCGCCGTCCGCGGCGGTCTGCACCGTGCACCGCGGGGCGAGCAGGCGGCTCACGTAGTCGCGCATGTCGGCGTTGTCGTCGACCACCAGGACGCGGCCCAGCACCGACCGGTCCGACGCCGCCGGGCCCGCGCCGGCACCCGCGGGGACCCACAGCTCCGCCTCGTCGACGAGGGCCCGTGACCGGTCGGTCGGGTCGGCGGTCGTGTCCGCGGGGTCGGCCTCCGTGGTCGTGGTGACGGGCAACCGGACGGTGAACGTCGTCCCGACGCCGAGCTCGCTCCCGACCTGCACCGACCCGCCGTCGTACTCGACGAGGTCCCGCACGAGGGCGAGGCCGATCCCGCTGCCCTCCGCGGAGCGGGCCCACGTGCCCTCGATGCGGTGGAACCGCTCGAACAGGCGGGGCAGCTCGTCCGCGGCGATCCCGATGCCGGTGTCGGTCACGGTGAGCACCGCGTGGTCGCCCTCGCGGCGCAGCCGCACGGTCACCGAGCCGGCGCGGGTGTACTTGAGCGCGTTCGAGACGAGGTTGAGCACGACCCGTTCCCAGCCCGTGCGGTCCACCGCGACCCGCTCCGGCCAGGAAGGGGCGTCCACGACGTAGTCGAGTCCGGCCCGCTGCATCGCCGAGGCGACCATCCCCGCGACGTCGACGGTGAAGCGGCCGAGGTCCACCGGGGTGCGGACCGGCTCGGCGCCGCCGGCCTGCAGCCGGGCGACCTCGAGCAGGTCGCCGACGAGGCGGGTCAGCCGCCGGGTGTTGCGAGCGACGACCTCCAGGTCCCCGCGGGCGCGGGCCGGGGCGAGCCCGGGGTCGGCGAGGAGGCCGTCGACCGGCCCGGCGATCAGCGTCAGCGGTGTGCGCAGCTCGTGGCTGGCGTCGGCGAAGAAGCGGCGCCGGGCCTCGTCGAGCTCGGCGAGGGCCTCCGCCCGTCGTCGTTCCGACTCCGCGGCCCGGGCGTCGAGCACGCCGGACGTCACCTGGCTCGCGACGAGCTCGACGAAGTCGCGGTAGAGGTCGTCGAGGGCGAGGAAGCGGGACAGTCCGACGACGAGGACGCCGAGCAGGTCGTCGTCCGTGGCACCGGGCGGGCGCAACGGAACGAGCGCGACGCGGTCGCAGTCCTCCGGCACGGCCCCGCGCACCGCGGCCGGCAGGTCGACCACCGTGGTGCCGGCCCGCGCCCGGCCCAGCGGCCAGGGGCCCGCGTCGTCCGGGCCCGCGGTCCACGGCGCCGCCGGCCCGCCGCGCTCGGTGCCGATGGCGGCCACCAGCTCGGCCCCGCCGTCGCCCTGGAGGTAGACGAGCCCGAACGGGACGTCGCGGTGGTCGTCGCCGAGCACCGCGGCGGCCGCGTCGGCGACCGCCCGGGTGGAGCGGGCCGTGGTCATGGCGGTCGCGAGGTCGCGCAGGAAGGCCATGCGCCGTTCGGCGAGCACCCGCGGCGTGGTCTCGGCGACCGCGCAGAACAGCCCGCGGATCGTGCCGTGCTCGTCGGCGAGGGGACTGTAGGAGAACGTGTGGTACGTCTCCTCGGGCCAGCCGTGGCGCTCGAGGAAGAGCAGCAGGTCCTCGTCCCAGGTCGACTCGCCGCGCTCGATCACGGCCGTGACCCGAGGGAGCACCGCGTCGTACACCTCGGACCAGACCTCCCGGAACGGGCGGCCCAGCGCCCCCGGGTGCTTCGAGCGCAGCGTGTCCCGCCGGTAGGAGTCGTTGTAGAAGAACGTGAGGTCCGGACCCCACGCCATCCACATCGAGAACCGCGAGGTCAGGAGCACGCGGACCACCGTGCGCAGCTCCCGGGGCCAGGACCGCGACGGCCCGAGCGGGGTCGCCGCCCAGTCGACCTCCGCCATCGCGGCGGCCACGTCACCGCCGGTGGCGAACAGCGGATCGACGCCCGTCGGATCCACCTCGTCCGCTGCCCCAGCCATCCCCTGTCTCTCCTCCGTCTCCGCGACGATCGAGCCTAACGCCGGGGGCGTGTACCCGGTTCGCACGGCGATGCCCCGTGCGGACCGGGAGGATCGGCGCCCGTGACGGGTACGGGTGTCGACGGGACGTTCTCGGTGTGGGCTCCGACGGCGGGGACGGTGTCGGTGGTGGTCGACGGCGTCGCCTGGCCGATGAGCGCCGACGAGGGCTGGTGGACCGCCACCGTCGAGGGGGCCGGACCGGGAAGCTCGTACGCCTACGCCCTCGACGGCGCCGACCCGCTGCCCGACCCGCGCTCGCGCCGCCAGCCCGACGGGGTGCACGCGCCCTCCCAGGTCTGGGCCGCCCCCGGGGTTCCCGACGACGGGTGGACGGGCCGGGGGCTGCCGGGTGCGGTGATCTACGAGCTGCACGTCGGGACGTTCACCCCCGGCGGCACCTTCGACAGCGCGGTCGAGCGTCTCGACCACCTCGTCGAGCTCGGCGTGACGATCGTCGAGGTGCTCCCGGTCAACGCCTTCGACGGCACCCGCGGCTGGGGCTACGACGGGGTGCTGTGGTTCGCCGTCACCGAGAACTACGGCGGCCCGGACGCGTTCCGCCGGTTCGTCGACGCCTGCCACGACCGCGGCCTCGGCGTGGCGCTCGACGTCGTCTACAACCACCTCGGGCCGTCCGGGGCCTACCTCGACCGGTTCGGCCCGTACTTCGCGGGCTCCAACGACTGGGGCTCGGCGCTCAACCTCGACGGGCCCGGCTCGGACACCGTGCGGGCCTACATCCTCGAGAACGTGACGATGTGGTTCGTCGACTTCGGGGTCGACGCGCTGCGCCTGGACGCGGTGCACGCGCTGCGCGACACCCGCGCGACGCACCTGCTCGAGGAGATGGCGGTCCACGTCCAGGGCCTGGAGGCCGCGTTGGGGCGGCCGCTCACGCTGATCGCCGAGTCCGACCTGAACGACCCGCGTCTGGTCACCCCCCGCGAGGCCGGCGGCTACGGGCTCGACGCCCAGTGGTGCGACGACATCCACCACGCCCTGCACTCGACGCTGACCGGGGAGACCCAGGGCTACTACGTCGACTTCGGCGAGCTGGAGACGCTCGGACGCGTGCTGCGCGAGGCCTACGTGCACGCCGGGACGTGGTCGACGTTCCGTGGCCGCACGCACGGGCGACCCGTCGACCTCGACCGCGTGCCCGGGTGGCGCTTCCTCGCGTACCTGCAGGACCACGACCAGGTGGGCAACCGCGCGGGCGGCGACCGGCTCTCCGCGTCGCTGTCCCCCGGCCGGCTCGCGTGCGGCGCGGCGCTGGTGTTCTGCTCCCCGTTCACGCCGATGATCTGGATGGGCGAGGAGTGGGGCGCGTCCACCCCGTGGGCGTTCTTCGTCGGCTTCGAGGACCCGGAGCTGCAGGACGCCGTCCGGGAGGGGCGTCGTCGGGAGTTCGCGGAGCACGGCTGGGGCGCCGAGGAGGTCCCCGACCCGACAGACCTCGCGACCTTCGAGCGCTCCCGCCTGGACTGGACCGAGGCCGAGGAGGGCCAGCACGCCTGGCTGCTCGACGTCTACCGCACGCTCGTCGCGCTGCGCCGCACCGAGCGGGAGCTGGCCGACCCGCGGCTGGACCGGGTGCAGGTCGACGTCGACGCGCACGCCCGCACGCTCGTGGTGCATCGCGGGGCGCTGCGCCTCGTCGTGAACCTCGGTGGCGGGGAGGCGACGGTGCCCGTCGACGGCGCCACCGAGGTGGTGTGGGCGCCGTTCGAGGTGGGCCTCTCCGAGGCGGCCGTGGTGCTGCCGGCCGAGTCGTGCGCGGTGGTGCGGACCTGCTGAGTGCAAGCAATGCGTCACTGCTTGCACCCCGAGACAGGAAACCCCACTTCGTCGTTCAGGCCTGTAGCGCCGCCCGGGCCTGGTCGAGCGCCGTCGGGTCGACGATCGACGTCGTGTCCCCCGGCTCCCGGCCGGACGCGAGATCGAGCAGGAGCCGGCGCAGGATCTTGCCGGAGCGCGTCTTGGGCAACACCGACACCACGTGCACCTGCTGCGGGCGGGCGACCGGTCCGAGCTCGCGGGTCACGTGGGCGCGCAGATCGGCGGTCAGATCCTCGTCGGGCGCCGGCTCCCCGCGGGTGACGACGAAGGCCGTGACGGCCTGGCCCGTCGTCGGGTGCGGGGCGCCGATCACCGCCGCCTCACCGACCCGCGGGTGGCTGACCAGCGCGGACTCGAGCTCGATCGACGACAGCCGGTGCCCGGACACGTTCATCACGTCGTCCACGCGGCCCTGCAGCCAGACGTACCCGTCGGCGTCGATGCGGGCGCCGTCCCCGGCGAGGTACCAGCCCTGCGCCCGGAACCGCTCGAAGTACGAGGAGACGTACCGGTCCGGGTCGCCCCAGACGGTCCGGGCCATCGAGGGCCAGGGTCGGTCGACGACGAGCAGGCCGCCCTCGTCGGGGTCGGCGTCGGTGCCGTCCTCGCGGACCACCCGGACGCCGATCCCCGGCAGCGGTCGCGTCGCCGAACCCGGCTTCAGCGTCGTCGTGCCGGGCAGGGGCGCGACCATCGCGGCGCCGGTCTCGGACTGCCACCACGTGTCGACGATCGGGCACCGCCCGCCGCCGACGTGGGTGTGCAGCCACCGCCACGCCTCCGGGTTGATGGCCTCCCCGACGCTGCCGAGCAGCCGCAGCGACGACAGGTCGTGCCCGTCGGTGATCTCGGTGCCCCAGGTCATGAAGGTCCGGACGAGGGTCGGTGCCGTGTAGTACACGGTGACGCCGTAGCGGGCGAGGATCTCGAAGTGGCGACCGCGGTGCGGGGTGTCGGGCGTGCCCTCGTAGAGCACCTGCGTCACGCCGTTGGCGAGCGGGCCGTAGACCTCGTAGGTGTGCGCGGTGACCCAGGCGAGGTCGGCCTGGCACCAGTAGACGTCGTCGTCACGGTGGTCGAAGCACGCCCACGCGGTCCACGCGGTCTGCGTGAGGTAGCCGCCCATGGTGTGCACGAGGCCCTTGGGCTTCCCCGTGGTCCCGGAGGTGTAGATGAGGAAGAGCGGCGTCTCCGCGTCGAAGGCCTCGGCGGCGTGCTCGGTCGGCTGCTGCTCGACGACGTCGTGCCACCAGACGTCCCGGCCCTCGGTCCACGGGACGTCCTGGCCGGTCCGCCGGACGACGAGGACGTGCTCGATCGAGTCGACCGCGGTGACAGCGTGGTCCACGTTCTCCTTGACCGCGACGGCCTTCCCGCGCCGGTACTGCCCGTCGGTGGTGACGACGACCTTCGCCCGTCCGTCGGTCACCCGGAACCGCAGCGCCTCGGCGGAGAACCCGCCGAACACGAGCGAGTGCAGCGCCCCGATCCGCGCGCAGGCCAGCATCACGACGACGGTCTCGACCAGCACGGGCAGGTACACCACGACGACGTCGCCGCGCCCGACCCCGAGCGCGGTCAACCCGTGCGCCGCCTGCGCGACCCGGCGCTGCAGGTCGGCGTACGTGACGGCGACCCGGTCCCCCGGCTCGCCCTCCCAGTACAGCGCGACCTTCCCGCCGCGCCCCGCGGCCACGTGCCGGTCGACGCAGTTGTGCGCCACGTTGAGCCGGCCGTCGGCGAACCAGGTGACGAAGGGGTGGTCGCTGCCGTCGTGGCCCTGCGTCGGCTCGCGCTCCCAGTCGAGCTCGCGAGCCCGGGCGAGCCAGAACGCGTCGAGGTCGGCGGCCGCCTCGGCGCGCAGCCGGGCCTCGTCGGCGGCGGTGACGTTCGCGCGGGCGGCGAGGTCGGCGGGCGGGGCGTAGCGATCGTCGTCCATCGCGAGGTTGGGTTCCCCCTCGGTGGCAGCAAAGCGTCGTTGCTGTCGTCCAGTGGGAGGAAACCCACATCGTCGAGCGCCGTCGCTCAGTCGGGCGGCTCGTCGATCAGCTCGTCCAGCGTGACGAACAGCGGCTCCCCCCGAGCCTGGGCCCGCGCCGCGGCCCGGCGGGCGGCCGCGGCGATCCGGCCCAGCTCGTCGGCGCCGACCACCCGGGTCTGCACGACCTCGCCGTTCTCGTCCGTGAGCGTGACGGCGACCAGGCCGGTCTCGCGCTCCTCCGAGAACGACAACGGCATGGCTCCACCCTAGGCGCCGACGGTGCCGGATTTCCTGTCACTGGATGCAAGCAGTGACGCATCGCTTGCACGTCAGTGCAGCGCCGCCGCCATCCGCTCCAGCGCCTCCGCCAGCACCGGCCGCGCTGTCGCCAGCGTGAGCCGCATCCCGCCCGGCCCGCCGCACAGCGCGCCGTCGGTCATCACCACCCCGGCCTCCCGCGCGAAGAACGCCGACGCCGGCTCGTCGAGCCCGAGCCCGGACGCGTCCAGCCACGCCAGGTACGTCCCCTCCGGCACGATCGCCCCGACGCCGGGCAGGGTCGCCTCGCGCAGCAGGGCGCGGTTGCCGTCGAGGTAGGCGAGCACGTCGTCGAGCCACGGGTCGCCGTGGGCGTAGGCGGCCGTCGTGGCGAGGACACCGGGCGTCGCGGTGCTGTGCTCGGCGAGGTAGCCGTGCTCGGCCCAGGTCGCGGCGTCCTCGTCGTTCGACAGGATCACCTGCCCGCACTTCAGCCCCGGCAGGTTCCAGGCCTTCGACGCCGAGGTCGCCGTGATCGCGTGGGCCGCGGTCGTCCCCGACAGCGACGCGTAGGGCACGTGCGCCCGCCCGTCGAACGTCAGCGGCGCGTGGATCTCGTCGGCGAACACCCGCGCGCCGTGCCGCTCCACGACCGCCGCGACCGCCGTCAGCTCCTCCGCGGTGAACACGCGGCCGGTCGGGTTGTGCGGGTTCGTCAGCACCAGCAGCTTCGATCCCGACGAGGCGAACGCCGCGTCGAGTGCGTCCAGGTCCAGCGTGAAGGGGTCCCGCGCCATCGGGACCGGCACCATCTCGCGCCCCAGCCGCCCGGGCACCGTCAGGAACGGCATGTAGGCCGGCATCGGCAGCAGCACGGGCGTGCCGGGCGGCGTGAAGCGCTCGATGGTCGCGACCAGTGCGGTCATGACGTCGGGCACCGGCCGGATCCGCGCCGGATCCACCGACCAGCCGAACCGGTCGGCCCAGAACGCGGCGCACGCGGCCGCCATGTCGGCCACCCACGCGTCGGCGAGATAGCCGAACCGGGACGCGTCGACGCTCGCGCGGACCGCGTCGGCGACCGGATCCGCCGTCGGGAAGTCCATCTCGGCGACGAACGCGCCGATCAGGCCCCGGCCGTGCCGGTCGGTCCCGCCGGCCACGCCCTGGCCGGACCACTTCCACGTACCGCCGGCCCGCATCACGTCCGCGGTCAGGGCGTCGAACGGGTGCGCAGCCACGGCACCCATCCAACCGAACGAGCGGCACTTTCGCGCACATAGAAGCTGCGAGAGTGCCGTTCGCTCAGAACCCGGCTAGTGCGTGTCCTCCCCCAGCCGGTGCACCCGGATGAGGTTGGTCTTGCCGGCCTGCCCGGGCGGCGAGCCGGCCACGATGACGACGAGCTCACCCGGCGCGAAGCGGCCGATCTGCAGGATCGAGGCGTCGACGCGCGCGATCATCGCGTCGGTCGTCTCCTCCCAGGGCACCAGGAACGTCTCGACGCCCCACGACAGCGACAGCTGGGAGCGGATCGCCGGCACCGGGGTGAAGGCGAGGACGGGCAGCCGGGTGTGCAGCCGGGCGAGCCGGCGCACCGTGTCGCCGGAGCGCGTGAAGGCGACGAGCGCGCGGGCGTTGAGGCGCTCGCCGATGTCGCGCGCGGCCGTCGTCACCACGCCGCGCTGGGTCCGCGGCACGTGCTGGATCGCCGGGACCGAGGCCGGGCCGGACTCGACCGCCTCGACGATGCGCGACATCGTCTGCACCGTCTCGATCGGGTAGGCGCCGACCGAGGTCTCGCCCGAGAGCATCACCGCGTCGGCCCCGTCGAGCACCGCGTTCGCGACGTCGCTGGCCTCGGCGCGGGTCGGGCGGAAGTTGTGGATCATCGACTCGAGCATCTGCGTCGCGACGATCACCGGCTTGGCGTTCTCGCGGGCGATCTGCACCGCACGCTTCTGCACCAGCGGGACGTCCTCGAGCGCGAGCTCCACGCCGAGGTCGCCGCGCGCGACCATCACCGCGTCGAACGCGAGCACGATGGCCTCGAGCGCGTCGACCGCCTCGGGCTTCTCCAGCTTGGCGATCACGGGGAGCCGGCACTCGTACTCGTCCATGATCTTGTGCACGAGCTCGGCGTCCGCGGGCGAGCGCACGAACGACAGCGCGATCATGTCGACGCGCAGGCCGAGGGCGAAGCGCAGGTCGGCCTCGTCCTTCTCGCTCATCGCCGGGACCGACACCACGGTGCCCGGCAGCGAGATGCCCTTGTTGTCCGAGACCTTGCCGCCCTCGACCACCCGGCAGACCACGTCGCGGCCCTCGACCCCGGTGACCTCGACCGACACGTTGCCGTCGTCGATCAGCAGGGACTCGCCGGGTCGGACGTCGTCGGCGAGGCCCTTGTAGGTGGTGGAGACGCGGTCGTGCGTCCCGGCCACGTCCTCGGTGGTGATCCGCACGGTCTCGCCGGTGGCCCACATCTGCGGCCCGTCGGTGAAGCGGCCGAGCCGGATCTTCGGGCCCTGCAGGTCGGCGAGGATGCCGACCGCGCGTCCCTCGGCGTCCGCGGCGGCGCGCACGTTGGCGTAGACCTCCGCGTGCTGCGCGTGCTCCCCGTGGGAGAAGTTCAGGCGCGCGACGTCCATCCCCGCCCGGACGAGAGCGCGGATCCGCTCCGGGGACGACGTCGACGGGCCCAGCGTGCAGACGATCTTCGCGCGACGACTCACGGCCCTCACCCTACGCCGTTCTGCACCGATCCAGTAGGCCAGGACACCCCACTTTCCCGACGACGGGTCGCTCGGCTGCGTCCGCCCGTCGCCGACGTGGACGGCGGGCGAACCCGTCCGGAACATCTTCAGCCCGGCCGTCCGGCCCTGCGACCAGCGCAGGTCTACCGTGACGCCCGTGACGGCGCAGCGCGGTTCCGAGCCCGGCGCCCCGGAGGTCGTGGGCGACCGGCTCACGGATCCGGCCGCCGGTCGGGCGACGACGGCGGCGCCGGGCGTCGAGCCGGGGCCGGTGAAGCCGATGCGGCAGCGCTGGACGATCCCGCACGGCCTCGACGTCGCCGCGGGGCTCGCGTGGCGGGTCGTGCTGATCGCGGCCGCCGTGGCCACGCTGATCTACGTCGCGAGCACGCTCTCGGTCGTCCTCATCCCCGTGGTGATCGCCCTCATCCTGGCCTCGCTGCTCGCGCCCGAGGCCCACCTGATGAGCTCCCGGGTGCGCTGGCTCCCCCACGCCGTGGCCACCGCGATCGTGATCATCGCCGGGCTCGCGGTGGTCGGTGGCGTGTTCACCGGTGTCGTCTACGCCTTCATCTCCGGGCTCCCCGAGCTGACGAGCGCCTTCACCGGCAGCCTCGCCGAGATCCAGAACTGGGTGCGCACCGGACCACTCGGGCTGAACAACCAGCAGTTCGCCCAGATCGGCGAGCAGGTCCTCGGCAGCATCCAGGCGAGCCAGGCCGCGATCGCGGCGAGCGCCCTCGGCGCGGTGGGCACCGTCGGGGAGCTGTTCACCGAGGGGCTGCTCGCCCTGTTCACGCTGATCTTCCTCATCCACGACGGCGGCGTGATCTGGCGGTTCCTG
This sequence comes from Actinomycetospora sp. CA-084318, assembly GCF_050955885.1. Lineage (NCBI taxonomy): Bacteria > Bacillati > Actinomycetota > Actinomycetes > Pseudonocardiales > Pseudonocardiaceae > Actinomycetospora > Actinomycetospora sp. CA-084318. Next base: position 2,794,104 of record NZ_CP192098.1, on the reverse strand, counting down.
CTCCGGGGCGTCCCGCGGGCGGTGCGCAACCGGGCGGACGTCGCCGGCCGGCGGGCGTTCGCCTCCCTCGTCGGCTACACCCGGGCGATCATCGTGGTGGCGTTCATCGACGCGGTGACGGCGGGCATCGGCCTCTGGCTCATCGGCGTCCCGCTCGCCGTCCCCCTCGCCGCCCTCATCTTCTTCGGGGCGTTCATCCCCACCCTGGGCGCCGTGATCTCCGGGGCGGTCGCGGCGCTCGTCGCGCTCGTCAGCGGCGGCCTCACCGACGCCCTGCTCGTGGTCCTGCTCCTGCTCGCCGTGCAGAACCTCGAGGGCTACATCCTGCAGCCCCTGTTCCTCGGGAAGTCGATCAAGTTGCACCCCCTGGCCGTGGTGCTCCCGATCGCGTGCGGGCTCGTCGTCGCCGGGATCGCGGGCGCGCTGCTCGCGGTGCCGCTGGTGACCGTCATCGACAACGGCGTCCGCTCCCTGACCCGGAAGTCCGACGCCGACGTCGACCCGGCCACGGTGAACCCGCTCGACCCGCGCAGCGCCCGCCCGGAGTACAACGCCGATCCCGCGGTGAACGTGGTCCCCGACGAGGAGGCGGCTCTAGGGTCCCGGTCATGACCCTGGTCGTGGCCTCGCGGTTCACCTGGAGCGACTACCCCGGGCTGCGCCCCGGCCGGGTCTACGCGGGCAGACCCGACCTGTTCCGCCGCCCGTCGGGCGACGTCCACGTCCTCGCGGAGGCTGACGCCACCAGCACCGTGTGCGGCCTGCCGCGGGCCGACTTCCCCTACGAGTTCACGACCGCCGACGCGATGGTGAAGGCGACCCCGTGCCCGGGATGCGGCCTGGGGTCACCTACCCCGTGACGTCGCGGCCGATGAGCTGCCGGGCGATGATCCAGTTCTGGAGCTCGTTGGCACCCTCGAAGATCTCGAGGATCTTCGCGTCGCGGTACATCTCCTCGAGGCGCACGGACTCGCCGGACTCGGAGACCTGTCGGGCGAACCCGACGGCCCCGTGGATCTGGATGGCCTCGCGGACGATGTCGTTGGCCAGCCGTGTGCCGAACTCCTTGGCCATCGCGGCCTCGGGCATCGCGGTCCGGTCCCCGCGGTCGAGCAGCATCGACGCCTTCTGGTAGAGGGTCCGGGCGCACTCGATCTCGGTGGCAAGCCGGGCCATCGTGAACTGCCAGTGCTGCATCGCCCCGAGTGGACCGCCGAACACGTGCCGGGTCCGCAGCCGCTCCACCGCGAGGTCCAGCGCGGCCTGCGCCATGCCGACCCCAGCGGCCCCGATCCCGATGCGTCCCCGCACCAGCGACCCGAGCGCGACGCCGAGGCCGTTGCCCCACTCCCCGAGCAGGTTCGCGGCCGGCACGTGCACGTCGTCGAACACGATGTCCGCGGTGATCTGGTCGCGATGGCCCATCTTCAGGTCCGGCTCGCCGATCCGGACCCCGGGCGAGCGCAGGTCGACCAGCAGCATCGCCGCGCGGTCGGTGTCCTCCGCGCGCACCAGCACCGTCACCCAGCCCGCGACCACGCTGTTGGTGATCCAGCGCTTGCGGCCGGTCACGGAGAAGCCGCCGTCGACCCGGGTCGCGACCGTCGACATCCGCTCCGCGGTGAGGTCGGAGCTGGTGTCCGGCTCCGTCGTGGCGAATGCGAACGACGTCTCGCCCGAGGTCAGCTCCGGGATCAGGCGTTCCCGCAGCTCGCTCGACGCGTGCACGAGGGTCTGCGGGACGAGCAGGCACTGCCCGTCGTAGACCCCCGCCATCGACGAGGAGTGGTAGGCGATCTCCTCGGTGACCGTGCACGTCGCGAGCATCGGGTACTCGAGTCCCGGCCCGAACGGTTCGGCGAACGGCACCGCGAACAGCCCCTCGCCGGCCAGACCCCGGAACGCCTCCCACGGGAACGAGTCCCGGGACTCCTCCCGCGAGCCGATCTCGCGCGCCACCGGCACCAGGTGCTTCTCCACGGCGACCCGCGCGCGGGCCCGCAGGTCGACGGTCTCGTCCGGCAACCAGACGTCGTGGGTCATGCGCTCCTGGGTGCGCGGCACGGCGGGAGAGGTCATGGACGCTGGATAGCAGAGCCCCCGGGGCCGGTCCCACGGATCGGATCGAAGGGGGCACCGGTCTCCCCCTCAGGTGCGGTCAGGTGGCCGACGGCCACGCCGGCGCCCGCTTCTCCCGCAGGGCCGCCACGCCCTCGTGCACGTCCGGGCCGAGGAAGCAGAGCATCTCGTAGGCCACGGACTGGTCGAACGTCGGTCCCATGGCGCGCAGCCAGTTGTTGAGGGACTTCTTGGTCAGCCGGATCGCCTGCTGCGACCCGGTGGCCAGCACGTCCGCGACCCGCAGCGCCTCGTCGAGCACCTGCTCGCGCGGCAGCGCCTTCGCCACCATGCCGAGCTTCTCCGCCTCGGCGCCGGTGACCATCTCGCCGGTGAGCAGGTAGTAGCGCGCCTTCGCCATCCCGGCCAGCAGCGGCCAGATGATCGCCGCGTGGTCGCCGGCGGAGACGCCGAGCTTGACGTGCCCGTCACCGAGCTTCGCGTCCTCCGCGGCGATCGCCACGTCCGCCAGCAGCGCCACCACCACGCCGGCGCCCACCGCGACGCCGTTGATCGCCGAGACGATCGGCTTCTCGCAGTCGATGATGTTGTAGACCAGCTCGGACGCCTCCTTGAGCATGTGCGAGACCCGCGCGTGGTCGCCCGCCATCCGCTCCACCATCGCGAGGTCGCCGCCGGCGGAGAACGCCTTGCCGGCGCCGGTCACCACCGCGACCCGCACGTCGGGGTCGGCGTCCACCTCACGCCACACCCGCGCGAGCTCGCCGTGGAGCTGCTCGTCGGTGGCGTTGTACTTGTCCGGGTTGTTGATCGTGATGAGCAGGACGCCGTGGTCGCGCCGCTCGAAGAGCAGCTGCTCGTAGCTATCGAAGGACATCCGTGCCTCCTCGCACGTCGGTGAACCGACCCGCCGCGACGTCGTCGACCGCCTGTTCGGTCGCCCGGTAGTGAATCTTCTTCCCCGTCGCGGTCAACGGCAGCGCGTCGACGAACCGGTAACCGCGCGGGCGCTTGTAGCGCGAGAGCATCGGGTGGTCCCGGCAGTGCGCCTCGCAGTCCTCCGCGGTGAGCGCCGGGTCGGCCCGCACCACGTAGGCCACGACCCGCCGGCCCCAGCGGTCGTCGGGCACGCCGACCACCAGTGAGTCCGCGACGCCGGGCAGCTCGTTGAGCGCCTCCTCGACCTGCACGGGGTGCACGTTCTCCCCGCCGGAGACGAGCATGTCGTCGGCGCGGCCGACGATCGTCACGACCTCCCCCGCCGCCCAGGTCGCGAGGTCGCCGAGGTGGATCCAGCCGTCGTCGTCGAACTTCGTCCGCTCCTGCTCGGGGACGTTCACGTAGGCGTAGCCGGCCTTCGGCGAGCGGACGATCACCTCCCCGACCGTCGCGCCGTCCGTCGGGACCTCCTCGTCCGGTCCGCCGCCGAGCGCGACCACCCGCACCTCGTCGTCGGTGCACGCCCGTCCCGCCGCCCCGGCGTGCGCGGGCAGGTCGGCCGGGCGGAGGAAGGTGTTCCAGAACGACTCGGTGGTCCCGTACCCGTTGAAGATCCGCTCGGTGAGGACCGACTGGTAGCGCAGGCAGGCCTCGCGCTCCAGCGGCGCCCCCATCGTGACGATGCCGCGCAACGACGCCAGGTCCCGTGGCCGCGCCTCCTGCGCCGCCGCCAGCATCGCCAGGTTCGTCGGCGCGCCGACCAGGAAGGTCAGCCCGTGCCGCTCGACGAGGTCGAGCACGAGGTCGGCGTCGAAGGCCCGCAGCGGCACCACCTGCGCGCCCACGTAGAACGCCGGGTTCGGTCCGCCGGAGTACAGCCCGCCGCGGTGGAACCACGGCGTCATGTTGAGCGTGACGTCCTCCGGCCCGAGCGGGAAGTGCATCGCCACGTCGTGCGCGCTGAACACCTCGACGAGGCTGTTCAGCGGCACGCCCTTCGGCACCCCCGTCGTCCCCGAGGTGTAGAGCCGGGTGGTCTCGTCGTAGACCGTTCCCGGCGGCGGGTCGACCGGGCCGCCCTCGGGCAGGAGGCCCGCGAGCTCCTCCCCCGGCTGCACCGCGATCACGACGTCGGGTCGGTGCGGGCTGCGCCGCAGGGCTTCGGCCACCGTCTCCTGCAGTGTCGCGTCGTACACGAACACCCGCGGCTCGCTGTCGGCGAGCACGTGCGCGACCTCCCCCGGCGCGAGCCGGAAGTTGATCGGCGATCCCACCGCGCCGAGGGCCTGCGTGGCGAGGTAGAGCCGCGCGAACTCCGGCGAGTTGTAGAGCTGGTAGGTCACGACGTCGCCCGGGCGCACCCCGGCGGCCGCGAGGCCCGCGGCGAGCCGGTCGACGTCGACGGCGAGCTCGGCGTAGGTCCAGGCCCGTCCCGACGAGGGGTCGGTGATCGCGGGGCGCTCGGCGAACCGCCGGGCGGTGCGCCGGAACCCGGCGAGATAGGTGAACGAGTGCTCGAAGAACCGCCGGTACGCGGTGGGGTCGTAGGTGTAGCTCATGACATCGTCATCCCGCCGCTGACGCTGACGGTCTGCCCGGTGACGAAGCCGGCCTCGTCGGAGGCCAGGAACGACACCGTCGGCGCCAGGTCGGTCGGCTGGGCGAGCCGGCGCATCGGGATGGCCTTGACCAGGGCGTCGCGCAGCCGGTCGTTGCCCTCGACGACGGAGGCGAAGAGCGCCGTGTCGGTCGGGCCCGGGCACACGCAGTTGGCGCGCACCTGGTGGCGGGCCGTCTCGCGGGCGATCGTCTTGGTGAACGCGATGATCCCGCCCTTGGCCGCGGAGTAGACCGCCTCCCCGGACGAGCCGACCCGGCCGGCGTCCGACCCGAGGTTCACCACCGCCCCGCGTCGCTGCGAGATCATCACCGGCAGCACCGCGTGGCAGGTGTTGAGGACGCCGACGAGGTTGATCCCGATGATGCGGCCCCACTGGTCGGGGTCGGAGTCGACGAACGGTCCGACGACGTCGAAGCCCGCGTTGTTCACCAGCACGTCGATCCGGCCGTGCTGCTCGACCGTCCGCGCCACCAGCGCGTCGACGGACGCCCGGTCGCTGACGTCGGCCGCGACCGCGGTGCCCCCGACGGCCGCCGCCGTGTCCTTCGCCGTGCCCTCGTCGACGTCGGTCGCCACCACCGTGGCGCCCTCGTCCGCCAACCTCTCCGCGATCGCCCGGCCGATGCCGCGTCCGGCGCCGGTCACGATCGCGACGTTCCCGTCGTGCCGTCCCATCGTGTCGGTCCTCCCTAGGGTGCGAGCGCTCGGCCGACGCGCTGCCGGGCGATGACGAGCTTCATGATCTGGGCGGTGCCGTCGCCGATCTGCAGACCGAGGACGTCGCGCATCCGCTGGTCGAAGGGCAGCTCGCGGCGGTAGCCGTACTGCCCGTGCAGCAGCAGGCACGCGGTGATCGCCTCGTGCGCCGCCTTCGGGGCCCACCACTTGCACATCGCCGCCTGCGCCGTGTGCGGACGGCCGGTGTCCTTGCGCCACAGCGTCTCCAGGCACAGCAGCCGGGCCGCCGCGAGGTAGGTCTCGTGCTCCGCGAGCGGGAAGGCGACGCCCTGCCGGGTCGACAGCGGGCGGTCGAACGCCTCCCGCTTCGTGACGTAGGACCAGGTCTCGTCGACCGACTGCTCCGCCGCGCCGAGGCACTGCAGCCCGATCAGCGCCCGGCTGAAGTCGAAGCCCTGCATCACCTGTCCGAACGCGGCGCCCTCGGCCCCGATGAGGTTCTCCGCGGGGACCCGGACGCCGTCGAGGTGCACGGCGCCGCGCCCGATGGCCGTGGTGCCCACGTCCGGGTAGGGCTCGCGCGTCACGCCGTCCGCGTCGAGGGGCACCAGGAACGCGGAGATCCCCTTGCCCCGGATGTCGCCCCCGGTCCGCGCGAAGACCACCACCGCCGCGGCGTCGGTCGCGAAGGAGAGCGACTTGACCCCCTCCAGCCGCCACGACCCGGCGTCCCGAACGGCCGTCATCCGTGGCATCCCGGCGTCGGAGCCGCCGTGCGGCTCGGTGAGCCCGATCCCGACGATCTCCTCCCCCGCCGTGATCCGCGGGACCCACTCCCGGGCGAGGTCCGGGGCGTTCGCCACGAGGATCTGCCCGACGAGCGAGCCGACGACCTGCAGGTAGGCGACGTTGACGTCGCCACGGCCGATCTCCTCGCACACCAGGCCGGTGGTGACGCGGTCGGTGCCGCGACCGCCCAGCTCCACCGGCAGCTCCGGGGCGATCAGGCCGAGCCCGCCCAGCTCGCGGCGCACCGCCGGATCGATCCGTCCCGCCCGCTCCCGCGCGGCGTAGCCGGGGAGCAGCGTGCCCATCGCGATCTCCCGAGCCGTGTCCCGCACCCGACGTTGGGCGGCGGTGAGTTCGAGGTCCATCGTCGGCCTCCGTCCTGGTGCTGACGAAGGTGCCGAAGTTTGACCGATGAGTCAAGAGTCGGCTCATGGGTTAAGATCGGGACCGTGAACCGGGTCCAGCGCAAGCGCGACGAGCGTGTGCGGCGCATCGTCGCGGTCGCGGCCGAGGTGTTCGGGGAGCGCGGCTACGAGGCGACGACCCTCGAGGAGGTCGCCGAGCGCCTCGACGTCACGAAGGGCTCGCTGTACTACTACTTCGCCGGGAAGGACGAGCTGGCCACGGCCGCGATCGAGACGCTCGGGACCGACTGGACCGAGCGGCTCGAGGCGCTGGCCGGATCGCTGGTGGACGCCCCGCGCCCCGAACGGCTGCGGGCGCTGCTGCGCGAGCACATCGCGATCGCCGTCGGTGAGTACCCGGCGGCGCTGCGCCTGTTCCTGGTCCCCGACTCGTGGCCGGCCGCGCTCCGCGACCGCATCCGGGAGCTCCGGCGGCGCCACGACCTGGTGTTCCGCCGCGAGATCACCGAGGGCGTGGCGGCCGGGGAGTTCACGGTGGTCTCGGTCGACGCGACCCTGCAGGCCATGCACGCAACGATGAGCCAGGCCCCCCTGTGGTGTTCACACCTCGCGGCGGAGGCCCGGGAGCAGGCGATCGACGACCTGGCCCAGGTGCTGAGCAAGCTCAGCACCTGACCGCTCAGCTGGCCGAGGTCATCCGGTACACGTCGTAGACGCCCTCGACGTTGCGGACCACCCGCAGCACGTGCCCGAGGTGCTTCGGGTCGCCCATCTCGAAGCTGAACCGGCTCACGGCGACCCGGTCGCGGCTCGTGGTCACCGACGCGGACAGGATGTTGACCTTCTCGTCGGCGAGCGCCTTGGTGATGTCGGAGAGCAGGCGGTGCCGGTCGAGCGCCTCCACCTGGATCGCCACGAGGAACACCGCCGTCGACGACGAGGCCCAGCTGACGTCCACCAGGCGCTCCGGCTCGGAGCGCAGGTCGTCGGCGTTGGTGCAGTCGGTCCGGTGGACCGACACCCCGCCGCCGCGGGTGACGAAGCCGAGGACGTCGTCGCCCGGGACGGGCGTGCAGCAGCGGGCGAGCTTGATCCACAGGTCGGTGGACGACTCGTCGTCGGAGTCCACGCCGTTCACGACGACGCCCACGTCGCCGGTGCCGCGGCGGCGCTGGACCGTCGACGGCGTCGCGCGCTCGGCGAGCTCGTCCTCGTTCTGCTCGACGCCGCCGAGCAGGGCGACCAGGCGCTGCACGACGTGCCGCGCGGAGACGTGGTGCTCCCCCACCGCCGCGTACAGCGCGGTGACGTCGGCGTAGCGCAGCTCGCGGGCGAGCGCGCCCATGGAGTCCGCCGAGACCAGGCGCTGCAACGGCAGCCCGGTGCGGCGCGCCTCCCGGGTGATCGAGTCCTTGCCCTCCTCGATCGCCTCCTCGCGGCGCTCCTTGGCGAACCACTGCTTGATCTTCTGCTTCGCCCGCGGCGAGGCGACGAAGCCCGTCCAGTCCTTCGACGGGCCCGCGCTCTCGGCCTTCGACGTGAAGATCTCGACGACCTCGCCGTTCTCGAGCTGCCGCTCGAGCGCGACCAGGCGGCCGTTGACCCGCGACCCGATGCACTTGTTGCCGACCTCGGTGTGGACCGCGTACGCGAAGTCCACCGGCGTGGAGCCGGCGGGCAGCGTGATCACGTCGCCCTTCGGCGTGAACACGAAGATCTCGCGGGTGGCGAGGTCGTAGCGCAGCGACTCCAGGAACTCGCCCGGGTCGGCCGCCTCCCGCTGCCAGTCGAGGAGCTGGCGCATCCACGCCATCTCGTCGAGCTCGAGCCCGCCGGTGTTGTGCGAGCCCTTGGTCTCCTTGTAGCGCCAGTGCGCGGCGATGCCGTACTCGGCGGTGCGGTGCATCTCGTGGGTGCGGATCTGCACCTCGAGGGGCTGCCCGTCCGGCCCGATCACGGTGGTGTGCAGCGACTGGTAGACGCCGAAGCGGGGCTGGGCGATGTAGTCCTTGAACCGGCCCGGCATGGGCTGCCACAGCGCGTGGACCATGCCCATCGCGGCGTAGCAGTCGCGCACGTCCTCGACGAGGATGCGGACGCCCACCAGGTCGTGGATGTCGTCGAAGTCCTTACCCTTGACGATCATCTTCTGGTAGATCGAGTAGTAGTGCTTCGGGCGGCCGAGCACCTCGGACTTCACCCGCGCGGCCTCGAGCTGGCCGGACACCTCGTCGATCACCGTGCGCAGGTAGGTGTCGCGGCTCGGCGCCCGGTCGGCCACCAGCCGCACGATCTCGTCGTAGCGCTTCGGGTGCAGGATCGCGAACGCGAGGTCCTCGAGCTCCCACTTGACCGTCGACATCCCCAGCCGGTGCGCCAGTGGGGCGAGCACCTCGAGCGTCTCCCGCGCCTTCTTCGCCTGCTTCTCGGGCTTGAGGAAGCGCATCGTGCGCATGTTGTGCAGCCGGTCGGCCAGCTTGATGACGAGCACCCGCGGGTCGCGCGCCATCGCCACGACCATCTTGCGGATGGTCTCCGCCTCGGCCGCCGCCCCGAGCTGGACCTTGTCGAGCTTCGTCACGCCGTCGACGAGGTGCGCCACCTCGGCGCCGAAGTCGGTCGCGAGGCGCTCGAGGGAGTAGTCGGTGTCCTCGACGGTGTCGTGCAGCAGCGCCGCGACCAGCGTCGTGGAGTCCATGCCCAGCTCGGCGAGGATCGTCGCGACGGCGAGCGGGTGGGTGATGTACGGGTCGCCCGACTTGCGCATCTGGCCCTCGTGGAAGGCCTCCGCGGTGTCGTACGCGCGCTGCAGGATCGCGAGGTCGGCGCTCGGGTGCAGCTCCCGGTGCACCGTCGCCAGCGGCTCGAGGACCGGCTTCACCGGCCCGGTGCGCTGCGCGGTGATCCGGCGGGCGATCCGGGCGCGGACCCGGCGGGTCGCCGAGCGCGGCCGCCCGGTGCTCGTGCCACCGACGGGTTCCAGCCGGCGGGCCTCGCGCGGCTCCGTCGACCCGACGGTCGGCTCCGCCGCCGCGCCGGACGACTCGGGCGTGACCGTCTCGACCGGCCCCACGTCCTGGCTCACGGTCACCTCCGCTGGTGCGACCCCCTGCTCACCCCGGTGAACGTCGTCGTCCACCGGAATCAGTCCAGACTAGGTCAGGAGCGGGTGCCCTGTCCGGCGGCGTCGCCGGTCGGTCACCTGGGGACGACGGCCCGTGTCCGCCCGGGCCGCCGCCTCGGTGAGCGGTCGTTCAGCGACGGAGGGCGCGAGCCGGGCGCAACAGGACGTCGTGCGTCCCGCCGGCCACCCGCCCGGCGTACGGCGTGTGACCGTCGGCCGCGACGACCACCTGCCACCAGCCGTCGTCGGGAAGGTGGAGGGCGAAGCTCCCGTCGGAGGCGGTGGTGACCCGCCCGTGCTGCGTGCCGTCCGGGTCGACCACGGTGACGACCGCGGCGACGCCGGCCCCGGTCTCGTCGTGCACCCGCCCGCGCAGGCCGCTCCCGACGACGGGCCGGCTCGGCCCGGGGTCGCCCTCCGCGGCCTCGGGGGCCGCGTCCGGGTCGATCTCGTGCAGCGCGACCAGGGCGCCGTGCAGCGCCGAGAGCTCGGTGAGCACGTCGTCCGGATCGTCGTCCCAGGCCCGGTGGCGGTGCTCGCCGGGGTCGCGGCCCTCGGCGAGCGCGTCGACCAGGCCCTGCACCGCGCGGGTGGCGGCACCGACGCGCTCGTGGCGCAGCGCGGGGTCCGAGCGCCGGCTGTGCTCAAGCTGCCGGGCGGCCTCGACGAGGGCCCGGACCCGCACCGCGCAGCGCACCCAGGCGGCGAGGCGACGGGCGATGGTCGGGCGGCGCCGGGCCCCGCCGGGCGCGACGCGCAGCGAGAGCGGCACGCCGATCAGCGCGAGCTGGTGCACGGCGGCGTCGAGGGCCCGGGCGCGGGCGTGCAGGTCCCGTCCCGTCTCCCCGTGCACCACGGCCGCCACGTCCGCGGTGGCCGCGCGGAGCTCCTCCGCCAGCCGGGTCCGGGCGGCGCGCTCGGCGCGCACGGCCGTGATCGGCAGGAAGGAGACGGCGACGACGCCCCCGACGACCGCCCCGAGCGCGGTCTCGCCGACGCGCAGGGCGAGCAGTCCGCTGGAGTAGGTGCCGAGCAGCTCGTAGAGCTCGGCGACGATGAGGGTCACCGCGAACGCCAGGCACGTGTACGAGACGCGGAACAGGTAGAAGCCGACGAAGATCGCCACGAGGATCACGGTGAGCGACACCGCGGCGGACGAGCCGAGCCACGGCACCACCACGAGGGCCACGACGACCCCCACCAGCGTGCCGACGGTGCGCTGCACGGCCTTGCGGATCGTCTCCGCGGCGGTGGCGGTGCCGGTGAACGCCAGGAAGCACGCGAGCACGGCCCAGTACCAGCGCTGACCGGACAGCGCGTCGCCGAGCGCGATCGACAGGCCGCCGGCGAGGGCGATCTGCCAGGCCTGCCGAGTGGAGAGCAGCATCCGGCCGGGGCGTCGGGTCCCGTCCGGCTCGTCCGCCCCCTCGTCCGGGGCCACCATCGGGCCGACGGTGGCGGCGCTGCCGGGCAGGAAGCCCGCGAACAGATCGGTGGCGGGCTCGAAGGGAGCCTCCTCCGGCCGGCCGCCGGGGCGGGGGCGACCGGCCCGGTCGTCGTCGAGCACGGTGTCGAGGTCGGCCAGCGCCTCGGTCACGGCGCGGTCGCCGCCCGGGTCGACGTCGTCCAGTGCCCGGGCGAGGGCGGCCTCGACCCGGATGACGGCGGCGCGTACGTCGACGGCGCGTGCCGCGTCGGTGAGAGCCCCGGGGACGGCCAGCTGGCCGTCGACGAGGACGGCGGCCTCGTTCACCCGCAGCACCGCGCGGTCTCGGGCGGTCTCGTCGGCGCGGCGCCACACCGGCCGCAGATCCGGATCACGGTGCTCGGCGAGGGCGACGCGGGTGCGCGCCGCGAACGAGTCGACCATGCGGCGCAGCCGTCGCGCGGGTCGCTGCGGGGCGATGACGAGTGCGATCACCAGCAGCAGCACGGTCGTCGTCGCGACGGCGAGCAGGACGACCGGGAGCTGGGCGAACGACAGCTGCAGGAACAGGGCGATGAAGTAGCCCATCCACGCGACCATGCCGCACGCGAATGCACGCGGCCCGAAGCGCCGGACCCACACGACCACGAACATCACGACGACGAACAGCGCGAGCGAGAGCACGCGGTGCTTGTCGACCAGCGTGCTCAGCGTGATCCCGGCGAGCATCGCCAGCGGCAGGCTCACCTGGGTGAGCGCCCGGCCGCCCGGCGTCGGGTCCGAGGCCGTGAACGTGGTGATCATCGTGAGGACCGCGCCCAGCACGATGACGATCACGGCCTGCGTCCCGACCAGCCCGAGGGCCTGGGCGAGGAGCGCCGACACCCCGAGTGCGAGGGCCAGCGATGCGGCCGCACGGGTGGCGAGCGCGAGCCGGACGTGCCCCGGGTCGGAGGCGACGAGACGGTCGCGCAGCCGGATGCGGGGCGTCGCGCCGGTGGTGGTCCGTTCGGGCGTCGACCGGCGTTCTCGGGTCGAGGCACCGAGCGTGTGGTCCGTCGGGGTACGGGGGTCCTCCGACCCGTCCCCGATGTCCGCGCGGCGCCCGGTCGCCTGGATCGTCATCGTCCTCCCTCGCCTCGGCCGCCAAAGATGTTAGCTGGGCGAACCAATCTGTGGAGGCAGACGGGGAGTTCCCGGACCGGATGTGGTCAATCCCCTAGGACGTCCGGCTCACGCCGGTCGCCCGCTCCCGGACTCGCGCGAGGTCCACACCACGCAGGCCCGGCGGCCCCGGACCCTGCCCCACGTCACCCTCGCGAGCGCAGCGGGACGGGGTTCAGCGGTCGAGGACGGCGTGCACCGGGCGGTCGCCGAGACGGGCGCGGCCGGACAGGGCCGGGAGTTCGAGCACGACCGACAGGGCTACGACCTGGGCGCCGCAGCTCTCGACGAGCTCGCTCGCCGCGGCGGCCGTGCCGCCCGTGGCGAGGACGTCGTCGACCAGCAGCGCCCGGGTGCCGGACGCGAGGACCCCGGCGGGCAGCTCGAGCGTGGCCGAGCCGTACTCCAGGTCGTAGGACCGGGACGCGGCGACCGCCGGGAGCTTGCCCTGCTTGCGCACCGGCACGATCCCGAGGCCGAGCGCCTGCGCGACCGCGGCGCCGAGCAGGAACCCGCGCGCCTCGATCCCGACGACGACGTCGACGCCCGTCGCGGCGACCGGCTCGCTGAGCAGTCGGGTGGTCGCGGCGAGCCCGGCGGCGTCGGCGAGCACCGGGGTGAGGTCCCAGAACCGGATGCCCGGCTCCGGGAAGTCGGGGACCGCCCGCAGCAGCTGCTCGACGGTCCCGCGGTCGTCCGCCGGGCTCACCGGCGACGCTTGCCGCTCGGCCGGCCCGACTTGCCCGCCGGGCGGGCACCGGGGCGCGGCGCCGAGGCCCGGCCGTCGGTGACGGGGCGGGACGCCGCGCCGGCACCCGCGGCGGCGACGGCCCGGGTGTCGATCACGTCGGTGTTCTCCCCCCGCGGGGCGTCGCCGGTCGTGGCCTTCCGGGCGTTCTTCTCCCGACGCGCCTGCACCCGCTGCGCCTGCTGGCTCCAGACGCGGTCGCGCATGGCGAGGTCGACGACGATCGGCGTCGCGAGGAGCACCGAGGACGCCGCCCCGATGATGGTGCCGACCAGCTGGACGAGCGCGAGGTCGCCGAGCACGCCGACCCCGAGGAGCACGACGCCCACCACGAACAGCCCGATCAGGGGCAGGGCCGCGATGAGCGAGGTGTTCAGCGACCGCATCAGGGTCTGGTTGACCGCGAGGTTCGCCGCCTCGGCGTAGGTACGGCGGGTGAGGCTCTGCAGGCCGCGCGTGTTCTCGCGGACCTTGTCGAACACGACCACCGTGTCGTACAGCGAGAACCCGAGGATCGTCAGCAGGCCGATGACGGTCGCGGGCGAGACCTCGAACCCCACCAGCGAGTAGACGCCGGCCGTCACGATGATGTCGTTCGCGAGGGCCACCAGCGCGGCGAACGCCATCCGGCGCTCGAAGTAGAACGCCAGGTAGACCGACACGAGCACGAGGAACACGACGAGCGCGATCAGCGCCTGCCGCGTGATCTCCCCGCCCCAGCTCGCGCTGACGGCACTGTCGCTGACCGCGTTCTGGTCGGGGGCCCCGGCCGTGTCGAGGGGCTGGAACCGGTCGAACAGGGCCTGCCGCAGCGCGACGACCTCGGCCTGGGAGAGGCGGTCGGACTTGATGATGATCGTCGCGTTGTCGCCGGCACCGGCCGTCTGCACGGTCTCGGCCGGGCGACCGACCGACTGGTCGAACACCTGCTGGACCTGGCTGACCTCGGCCACCCCGGTGGCCCCGCGGGCGGGGAACTGCACCGAGGTGCCGCCCTCGAAGTCGATCGAGAAGTTGAACCCGCGCAGGATCATGGAGAGCAGGCAGACGACGACGACGGCGCCGAAGACCGCGTACCAGGTCTTCGAGCGGCCGACGATGTCGAGCCCGCCGTTGCCCTCGTAGAGCGCGTCGAGCCGGCTGCGCCGCACCCGACGCCCGGCCGGCGCGTCCACGGGCCCGTCGTCCGGGGTGTCGTCGGCGTCGTCGACGTCGTCGGCGTCGCGGGCCTCGAGGTCGTCGTCCTCGGGGAGGGCGTCCTCGAACTCCTCGTCCCGGGCGTCACGGGGTTCGCGGGCGTCGCGGCCGGAGCGGCCGCCTGCGCGGGTCATCGGGCACCTCCGCGGCCGGAGCCGCTGCGCGTGGTGGAGCGGTTCGAGCGGCTGCCGCCGCCGCGGGAGCCGGCGGCGCGGGCCCCGACCCGGGGTGTGGCGCCGGGTCGCGGGCCGGAGCGGCCGGTCTGGTTGGCGACCTTGCCGAGGCCGGACCACGCCGGGCTCGCGAACAGCTTCGAGTTCGAGGCCAGCGCGAGCAGCGGGTGGGTGACGAGGAAGACCACGATGAGGTCGAGGATCGTCGACATGCCCAGCGTGAAGGCGAAGCCGCGGACCTGGCCGACGGCGAGGACGTAGAGCACGACGGCGGCGAGGAAACTGACCGCGTCGCCGGAGAGGATCGTGCGCCGGGCGCGGGTCCAGCCGCGGGGCACGGCGGACCGGAAGCTGCGGCCCTCGCGCATCTCGTCCTTGATGCGTTCGAAGAAGATGACGAACGAGTCCGCCGTGATGCCGATGGCCACGATGAACCCCGCGACGCCCGCGAGGTCGAGCGTGAACCCGATGCTGCGCCCGAGGAGCACGAGGACCGCGTAGACGATCAGCCCGGACAGGACCAGCGACAGGATCGTGAGCACGCCCAGCGCGCGGTAGTAGAACAGCGAGTAGACGAACACCAGGATCAGCCCGATGACGCCGGCGATCAGCCCGGCCTCGAGCGAGGCGAGCCCGAGCGTCGCGGAGATCGTCTGCGCGTCCGAGGTGTCGAAGGACAGCGGGAGCGAGCCGTAGCGCAGCACGTTCGCGAGGTCCTGCGCGGACTGCTGGTTGAAGTTGCCGCTGACCTGCGACGTCCCGGCCGGCTGCGCCGCCTGGATGACCGGCGCCGAGACGACCTCCGAGTCGAGCACGAACGCGACGGCCTGGCCGATGTTGGCGCTCGTGTACTGCGCCCAGATGCCCGCGCCCTCGGACTTGAAGGTCACGTCGATGACGTAGCCCGCGCCCTGCGGGTTCGGCGACGCGTTGGCGCCGGCGACCTCGGTGCCGGACAGGATCGACGGGCCCAGGACGTACTTCGCGGTGCCGTCGCGGTCGCAGGCGACGAGCGGCCGCGTCGGGTCGTCGTAGCCGCGCAGCGGGTCGTCCGCCGCACAGTTCAGGGCCTGCAGCGCCCGCGCCTGCACGGCGGGGTCGGTGCTCTGCCGGGTCTCCTTGGCCTGGGCGATCGCCGCCGCGAGCCGGGGGTCCTGGGAGGTCCCGCCCCCGGGCGAGGGGGACGGCGGCGGCGTCGGCTGCTGCGCGGGCAGCCGGACGGCCTGCCCCGCGGGCGCCTGACCGGGCGTGGCCGCGCCGCCCCCACCGGTCTGCCCGCCCTGTGGTTCGGTGCCCTGCTGTCCCGTGCCCTGCTGTCCCGTGCCCTGCTGTCCCGTGCCCTGCTGCCCGGTCTGGCCGGGCTGCGCGGCCGGCGGCGTCGCCGCGACCGGCCCGTTGGTGACGGGGCGGAAGTACAGCCGGGCGGTCTGCCCGAGGCTGCGGGCCTGGTCGCCGGAGGTGCCGGGGACCGTGATGACGAGGTTGTTGCCGTTCTGGACGACCTCCGCGCCGGACACGCCCAGGCCGTTCACACGCTGCTCGATGATCTGGCGCGCGAGGTTGAGCTGGTCGGGCGTCGGCGCGACCCCGGTCTCGGTGCGCGCGGTGAGCGTGACCTGCGTACCGCCCTGCAGGTCGATGCCGAGCTTCGGGGTGGGCCGACCGTCGCCGGTGAGGAACACCAGGCCGTACAGGATCGCCACGATGGCCACGAAGAAGGCCAGGTAGCGCCCGGGCCGGAACCGGACGGTGGGAGGGGCCACGCTGCGAACTCCTGGGTCGGGCGGGGATCAGGTCCTCGGGTCGGTCTCGCTGGCGGGCCCGGCGTCGGTCATCGACGCCCGGCCCACGGGCGCCGCGGCACCGGGCCGCGGCGGCCCGCGAAGGACCTCACCGCAGGGTAGGACCACCCTCCGACAGCGACCGCACCCGGCCCGTGACGTGCGACCGGGCGGCGTCCGCTAGGGACGGTCTCAGTTGTTGCGCGACTCCTTCGTCCCCGCGGGGACGCCGTTGCCGCTCGGGTCGGCGGTGGGATCGCCGAACGCCTGGTCGGAGCGGGTGTCCTTCGGCTCGGCGGCCGTGGCGGGCGCCTGCACCGACGCGGCCGGCGCGGCGGGCGTGGCCGTCTCGAGAGCGGGCTCGTCGTCGGCGTCCTCGACCAGGGCGGCGTCGGCGTCGCTCGACAGCTTCTCGCGCACCGCGGCGCGCAGCCACGTGGTGATGACGTCCGGCGCGATCTCGAGATCGATCGTGCGCTCGTCGTCGGTGTCGACCACGGTGCCGCTGATCCCGGAGGTCATGAGCACGACGTCGCCGACCGAGATCGAGTTCTGCAGGTTCTCCTGCTGCTGCTGCTGCTTCTTCCGCTGACGGTTCGAGAAGAAGATCATGCCGATCATGAAGATGATCAGGAGCGGGAAGAGGAGGTCCATCTCTCTCCAATGCGGGTACTCGGTGCGGTCGACCCCGAGTCTGCCAGCTCAACCGAAGAGCGTCGGCGGGCCCTGCTCCTCCGATTCGTCCCGCACGTCCGGTTCGGGGGGTGTCTCGCCCAGGTGTCGCCACGCCGCCGGGGTGGCGACGCGCCCGCGGGGCGTCCGCGCCAGCATGCCCGCGCGCACCAGGTAGGGCTCGCAGACCTCCTCGACGGTGCCGGGCTCCTCCCCCACCGCGACGGCGAGGGTGGACACCCCCACCGGGCCGCCGCCGAACGAGCGCACCAGGGCCCCGAGCACGGCGCGGTCGAGCCGGTCGAGGCCCAGCTCGTCGACGTCGTAGACGGCCAGTGCCGCACGCGCGACGTCGCGGGTCACCCGACCGTCCGCCCGCACCTCCGCGTAGTCCCGCACACGGCGGAGCAGCCGGTTCGCGATGCGGGGCGTGCCGCGGGAGCGCCGGGCGATCTCCCGCCCGCCGTCGGGCTGCAGGTCCACCTCGAGGATCTGGGCGCTGCGGCGCACCACCAGCTCGAGGTCCGAGGGCTCGTAGAACTCCATGTGGCCGGTGAAGCCGAACCGGTCGCGCAGCGGTCCGGTCAGCGACCCGGCGCGGGTCGTCGCGCCGACGAGGGTGAAGGGGGCGACGTCCAGCGGGATGGACGTGGCTCCCGGGCCCTTCCCGACGACGATGTCGACGCGGAAGTCCTCCATCGCGAGGTAGAGCATCTCCTCGGCCGGCCGGGCCATCCGGTGGATCTCGTCGATGAACAGGACGTCGCCCTCGACCAGGTTCGACAGCATGGCCGCGAGGTCGCCGGCGCGCTCGAGGGCGGGACCGCTGGTGATCCGGACGCCGCTGCCGAGCTCGGTGCCGATGATCATCGCGAGGCTCGTCTTGCCCAGCCCGGGCGGGCCGGAGAGCAGGACGTGGTCCGGCGGGCGGCCGCGGCGCAGAGCGCCCTGCAGGACGAGGTCGAGCTGCTCACGCACCCGGGGCTGGCCGATGAACTCGGTGAGCCGGGCCGGGCGCAGACGGTTCTCCAGGTCGGACTCGCCGACCTCGCGGGTGGCGGCCAGCGCCCGCTCCAGGTCGGCCGAGAGCTCGTCCCCGCTCATGCCGTCCTCCCGTCGCCCCGCTCGCCCCTCACCGGTTGGGACCCAGCCGGTGCAGGGCCGCGCGCAGCACCGCGGAGGAGCCGGCGGACTCGCCGAGTGCCCCGACGGTCTCGTCCACGGCCTTCTCCGCGGGCTTGGCGGCGAACCCGAGGCCGACCAGGGCCTCGACGACCTGGTCGCGCATCGTGCCCGACGCGACGACCGACCCGATGCCGTCGCCGTCGGCGCCCGCGGGCGGGTCGGCGACCGGGTCGGGCGGGGCGACCTTGTCGCGCAGCTCGACCACGAGCCGCTCGGCACCCTTGCGCCCGATCCCGGGCACGCTCATCAGCGTGGTCAGGTTGCCGTCGGCGAGCGCCCGCGACAGGGCCGCCGGGTCGAGCACCGCGAGGGTCGCGAGGGCGAGCCGGGGGCCGACGCCGGTGACCGTCTGCAGCAGGCCGAACAGCTCCCGCTCGGCGGCGTCGGCGAACCCGAAGAGGGTGAGCGAGTCCTCCCGCACGACGAGGGCGGTCTCGAGCCGGGCGCTCTGCCCGCGGCGCAGACCGGCGAGCGTGGTGGGCGTGGCCTGGACCGCCATCCCGACGCCGCCGACCTCGACCACGGCGTGGTCCAGCCCCACCGAGAGGACCTCACCGCGCACCGACGAGATCATCGTCCACCTCTCCCCGCCCCACCGACGACCACGAACACCTGTTCGACACGGGACGCTACCGCGCGGGTCCGACGATCACGGGAGGACCCGCCGGGCCCCCGTCGGGTGACGGAGGTCAGCGGCGGGCGCCGCGCCGGGTCGCGGCGGCGAGCTTCGCGGCGTGCACGCGGGTGAGCTCGGCCGCCCGGGCCTGCGCCTCGGCCATCCGAGCAGCCATCGGCGCGCGCCAGCAGTGGCAGACCGCGAGGGCGAGGGCGTCCGCGGCGTCGGCCGGGCGCGGCGGGGTGTCGAGGGCGAGGACGCGGGTGACCATGGCGGTCACCTGCGCCTTGTCCGCGCGACCCGAACCGGTGACCGCGGCCTTCACCTCCGAGGGCGTGTGGAAGGCGACCGGCAGCCCGGCCCGGCCGGCGACGAGCGCCACCACCCCGCCCGCCTGGGCGGTGCCGATCACCGAGCGCACGTTGTGCTGGCTGAACACCCGCTCCACGGCGACGACGTCGGGGCGGTGCCGGTCGATCCAGCCCTCCACCGCGTCGGCGATCGCGCCCAGCCGGGCGGCCACCTCGTCGTCGGGCGGGGTGCGCACCACGTCGACGGCGATCGCGCGGACCTCCCGGCCACGCACGCCCTCGACCACCCCGAGGCCGCACCGCGTGAGGCCGGGGTCGACGCCCAGAACCCGCATCCGTCCCCCGTCGCTCGGTGGTGTTCCCGGCGCACGCTACCGACCGCTCCGGGACGACCCGGACGACGACGCGCCCGGCGCCCTCCGGACGTGGTGAGGTGATCACCATGAGCAGCTCCGAGGAGGCCCGCCCGCCGTTCCCGCCGTTCGACGCCGAGAGCGCCGGGAAGAAGGTCCGCGCGGCCGAGAACGCCTGGAACACGCGCGACCCGCAGAAGGTGTCGCTCGCCTACACGGCCGACACCGTGTGGCGGAACCGCGACACCTGGGTGCAGGGCCGGGACGAGGTCGTGGCGTTCCTGACCGGGAAGTGGGAGCGGGAGCTCGACTACGCGCTGCGCAAGTCGCTCTGGGCGTTCTCCGGCCACCGGATCGCGGTCCGCTTCCAGTACGAGTGCCGGGACGCCGACGGGCAGTGGTGGCGCTGCTACGGCAACGAGAACTGGGAGTTCGCCGAGAACGGCCTGATGCGCCGCCGGGAGGCGAGCATCAACGATCTGCGGATCGACGAGGCGGACCGCCGGATCCACGGCCCGCGCGCCGAGGGCGACGAGTCCGACCTGCCCGTGTGACGGCGACGCTCAGCGCAGCGCCCACGCCGGGACCTCGCGGGCGCGCTCCGTGCGGGCCGCCACCGGCCCCGGGTCGGAGTGCCGGAACGTCACGCTGATCCGGGGCCCGGCTCCGGGGTCCTTCGGCACGGTGTGCTGCCACTCGTGCTGGCAGCGTCCGCCCATCACGAGCAGGTCCCCGCCGCAGACCGTGAGCCAGCGGGTGCGCCCGCCCGCGCCCACGGGGCGGAGCCCGAACCGCCGCGGCGCCCCGAGCGACACGATCGCCACGACCGGCGCCGGGTGGGTGAACCGCACCCGGTCGCCGTGCCAGGCCACCGAGTCGGCCCCGTCGCGGTAGAAGTTGGCGGACACCCGGTCGAACGTCTCCCCGTAGTGCTCCGCGAGCACCGGACCGAGCTCCGCCGAGGGCTCCGGGGCGTCCGCGAGCGCCCACCCGCACGTGAGCCGCGGCTCGACGATCTCCTGCTCGAACATCCGGCGGCGCCGCTGCTGCCAGGGCACCTCGCGGACCAGCCGGTCGAACCACTCCTCGGCACCCGGCAACCAGCCCGGCACCACGTCCACCCACGACCGCGCGTCGAGCTGCGTGCGGTGCGCGCCGGACCACGACACGTCGGCGGACGGCCCCGACGCGAGACCGGGGACGTCGAACAGGGAGGGGGTGAAGACCGCCGTCATGCGCTACAGTCGAACACATGTTCGACGCACCGGCAAGCCGCGTCACCCGGCGGCCGCCAGGGTACGAAGCACGCCATGAGCGCGCGTCACCTCGTCGTCCACGGCACCGTGCAGGGTGTCTTCTTCCGTGCGAGCGCGGAGCAGGAGGCCGGTCGGCTCGGCGTGGCCGGGTGGGTCCGCAACCGTGCGGACGGCACGGTGGAGATGGTGGCGGAGGGCGACGACGACGCGGTCGAGGCCCTCGTCCGCTGGGCGCACGAGGGTCCGCGGCGCGCGGAGGTCACGGGGGTGGACGTCTCCGACCGCGAGCCGGAGGGCCTCTCCGGATTCGTCCAGCGGTGAGGACGCCGCCGTGAGCACCGAGGTCCGCACCCACCGCGTCCTGGCCCGACGCGCCCGGCGACACTTCCTCGCCGACGCGACGGCGCCGGACGCGGTCGCGGTCGCCGCGCGGCTGCTCGGGATCCAGGCCCAGGTGACGACGGCCGCGGACCAGGCCGTCGCGGTCCGTGGGCCGGCGGTGACCGCGGTGCGCGACGGGCTCGCCGACGGCTCCCTGGTCCGCACGTGGAGCGTGCGCGGCACGCTGCACGTCCTCGACACCGCCCGGGCGCCCGATCTCCTGGCCCTGCTCGCCGCCGCCCGCACGTGGGAGAAGGGCTCGTGGCAGCGGGAGTTCGCCACCGCCGACGAGATCGCCCGCCTCGCTGAACTGGTCGGCGACCTGCTCGTCGAGGGACCGCTCACCCGTGACGAACTGGTGGCGGGGCTCGCCCCGCACGTGTCCGACGGGCTCGCCGACCGGCTGGCGTCGGGCTGGGGCACGGTCCTCAAGCCCCTCGCCTGGCAGGGACTGCTCGTCAACGGTCCGCCCCGCGGCCGGCGCCCCACCTTCACGGCGCCCCCGTGGTCGACGCTCCCCGATCCCGACGAGGCCGCCGCCCGCGTGATCCCGGCCTACCTCGACGTGTACGGCCCCGCGAGCCCGGACACGTTCGACGCCTGGTTGCTGCGGGGCGGCACACGTCGGGCGACGCTGCGCCGCTGGTTCGCCGATCTCGTCGCGGCCGGGACGATCACGCCGGTGGTCACCGCGGACGGCGAGCCCCGCTACACCCGCACGGAGGACGTCGACGAGCTCGTCGCGGACGCTCCCCCGCCGCCGGACCACCTCCGGTTCCTGCCCGCCTTCGACACCTGGGTGCTCGGACCGGGGACGCGCGACGCCGACGTGCTCCCGCCCGAGCACCGCGGCCGCGTGAGCCGCGCCGCGGGCTGGATCGCCCCGGTCGTCGTGCGGTCCGGTCGGGTGGTCGGCACCTGGTCCGGGCGGGACGTGCACGACGCCGAGCTCTTCGACGGCGGGGAGCTGCCCGCGGACCTCGTCGACGCCGAGCACGAGCGCTGGCTCCGGATCACGTCCGACCCGCCGGCCGGGGAGAGCGGTTCCCCGTGATCGCGATCGGGTAGCCCGGCGGCCGAGCGGATCGCTCCCGATCCGACGTCCGACGGGAAGGGGACGCCATGAGCGGCGCCGACAAGGCCGAGAACAAGGGCGAGGAGCTCAAGGGCAAGGTCAAGGAGACCGCCGGCAGCGCGGTCGGCAACGAGTCCCTCGAGGCCGAGGGCAAGGCCGACCAGAGCAAGAGCAGCATCAAGCAGGCCGGCGAGAAGATCAAGGACGCCTTCAAGTCCTGACGACGCCCGACCGACGGCGCCCGTGGCCCCGGCCCGGGCGCCGTCGTCGTGTGCGGGGACGTCGACGTGGTGATCGACAACGTACGAGGACGTTTTCCGACACCGGCGGGACGCGGCCAGGTCGTTCGCAAGACGACTCGCGGTGGACCTCGGTCACCGCAGCCTCGGTCCGTTCGGGTGACCACGAGGCACTCCCGGCCGCCTCGGTCCTCGCCGCCGCTACGGTCCGTCCCGTGTCGACCGTCCCGACGACCCGTCCCGAGGTCGTCGTCGTGGGAGCGGGCGTCGTCGGTCTGACCACCGCGGCGGTGCTCGCCGACGCCGGGCTGCGCACCGAGGTGTGGAGCGCCGACGACCCGTCGACCACCGTCTCGGCCCACGCCGCGGGAGTGTGGACGCCGATGTCGCAGGCGCCGCTGAGCGCGTCGCTGGCGTGGGCGGAGCGCTCGTTGCGGGAGTTCTGCGAGCTGAGCCGCGTGCCGGGCTCCGGGGTCACGCTGGCCGAGGGCCTCACCCTGACGCCCCTGGACAGCGGGGGCCACCTCCCGCCGCTCACCCGGCTGTCCCCCGATCTCCGGGACGCCCGTCCCGACGAGCTGCCGGTCGGGTTCGCCGCCGGGCTGCGCTACCGCCTGCCGCGCATCGACATGCCGCGCTACGTGGTGTGGTTGCTCGACCGGTTGACCGCGTCCGGCGGGCAGGTCGTCCGCCGCCGGGTGGAGAGCCTCGCCGAGCCCCTGGCGACCGCACCCGTCGTCGTGAACGCCTCCGGCCTGGGAGCCCGGGACCTGACCCCCGACCCGGCGGTCCGACCCGTGTTCTCGCAGTACGTGGTCACGGACAACCCGGGGTTGGACCGGGTCGTCGTGGACACCACCGACCAGCGGCGATGGGTCTCGATCATCCCGCACCCCGACCGCGTCCACCTCGGCGGCGTGCGCGTGAGCGGGCGCGACGACGACCGCCCCGACCGGGAGCTGGCCTCCGACGTGCTGCGGCGCTGCCGCGAGGTCGAGCCGGCCCTGGTCGACGCCCGGGTCCTGCGCGTGGACACCGGGCTGCTCCCGAGCCGCCCGACCATGCGGGTCGAGACCGAGGACCGCGCCGAGGGCCTGGTGGTGCACGCCTACGGACACGCGAGCGGCGGGGTGACCGTCAGCTGGGGCGTGGCCCACGCGGTCGCCGCGCTGGTCATCCGACGCTAGAAGGGCCGGCGTCCGACCCCGGCGGCCCGTGGCGGCGGGACGACCTCACCGCGGGCGCGCTGCGCGGCGTGTCGCAGCACCTCCACCAGCCGGTCGCCGTTGCGCCGGCCGGTCACCGGGTCGAGCCGGTCGTGCACCAGCGGGTTCGGATGGGGCGCGCGGGACACGGTCGCGCGGGTGAGCTGCCACGGCAGGCCCGCCCGCCGGACCAGGACGTCCCACGCCTTCGCCGCCGGGGCGCCGAGCAGGACCACCTCGGACGGCGGCGTGCCGAGCAGGTCGAGGAACTCCGCGAGGCGCGGCTTCGCGCGCACCACCTCGTCGACCAGGCGGCGGGGTGGGTGGTGGTTCGGGTTGGCGATCCACCACGGGACGAGGTGCCAGTGCAGGGTCACCTCGTGCTCGAGCCCGGCTCGGTCCGCGGCCCGGTAGAGGTTGGCCGAGACCGCGTCGTTGGCGTAGCGGCTGACGAACCCGCTGCCGTCCTCGGCGTCCGCGGCCGGTTCGTGCAGGAGCAGCAGCACCCGCGCGCCGTCCGCCGCGGCCGTGGGGTCGACGTACGGGACGTTCTCCAGCGTGGTGTCGCGGAGGCGGTCGACCCAGCGGTTCAGCCGCCCGGGGCCGCCGTCGTGCCGGCGGGCCCACCAGTACGCGTGCCGCTCGGGGTCGAGCTCCCGGCTGAACAGCTCGCCCCGACGCTGCGCGAGCCGGTTCCACACGACCCGCTCCGGCCGGGCCACCGGGCGTCGCTCGTCCTGCCCCACGCGCTCCACCCTAGGGTGCGCCACAATGCGCGGCGTGCTGTTCGCCCGGCGCTTCGCGGAGCCGATCGCGCGCGGGGAGGTCGACCTCACCTTCCGGCGGTGGCGCCGCGCGCAGGTCCGGGCCGGGCACCCGTACCGCACCCCGGTCGGGCGGCTGCACGTCGACGCGGTCGACGAGGTCGAGCCGGGGTCGGTCACCGACGCGGACGCGGTCCGGGCGGGCTTCCCGACGGCGGATGCGGTGCTCGCCGAGGCCGGGCGCCACGCGGCAGACGGCACACCGCTCTTCCGCATCCGGTTCCACCTGCTCGACGAGCCGGACCCGCGCGCCGAACTGGCGGGGAGCCCGCCGTCGGGACCGGAGTGCGAGGCCATCGCGGCGCGGCTCGACGCGATGGACCGACGCAGCGCCCACGGCCCGTGGACGTGGGCGTCGCTCCGGGCGATCGCGCGGGAGCCCGGGCGGCGCGCCCCCGACCTGGCCGCCGGAGCCGGCCGCGAGACCGCGCCGTTCAAGGCCGACGTCCGCAAGCTCAAGGCGCTCGGTCTGACCCACTCGCTCCCCGTCGGCTACGAACTCTCGCCACGTGGCCGGGCGGTGCTCGCCCACCGGGAGCCCTGATGGCCGACGACGTCGTGGTGCGGCTGGTCGGCGGGCCCGACCACCCCGGGGAGCTCGACGCCGCGGGGCTGCGGGGGCTGCTGGCCGCGCTGCAGCTGCTCACCACGCGGGTGGCGCGTCACCTCGTGGACCAGGCGCGGCCCGGCCGCAGCGCCGGGGTGGTCGAGCGCTCGGCCCGGGTGCGGGTCGTCGGGCTCGCCGCGGAGGGCACGGCGACGGTGCTGCGGTGCGCGGTCGGCGAGGAGGGCGTGCTGGGCGACGGCCTCGAGCACGAGGTCACCGACGCCGTGTTCGAGCTCGTGCGGGGTCTGTGGAACGAGGTGCCGCCCGGCTGGACGACGCCGCTGCTCGGCGAGGCGTGCGTGGACCTGCTCGACGCCCTGGCGCGGGTCGGGCGCACCGCGACGTTCGGCGGGGCCCGGTTCCGCGAGGTCAGCTTCGCGCCGGGCGCCCTGTCCCGGGACGTCTGGCCGCGGGAGGACGCGCCGCGCCGGTACGGGTCGGCCGCGACCGTGCGCGGCCGGCTGGACCGCGTCGACCTGCGGCGACGGATGCTGCGGGTGCTCGACGAGACCGGCGCCGACGTGGTGGTCGAGAGCGTGCTCGCCGGCCTCGACGTCGACGGCGACCCGTTCGTCGAGGCGGCCCGGCTGATCGGCGCGGAGGTGGTGGTGACCGGCCCCGCGAGCCGGGGTCCGGGCGGGCTGCGCCTGCGCGGCGCAACGGTCCGGCGGGCCTGACCGCGGACCGGGAAATGCCGGGAACCGATCGGCGCCCGGCGCACTCCAAGGGGATGACGGCACCCGTGATCCCCAGGAGGCCCCGTGAGCACGACCGTCCTCGCCCCCGTCCCGTTCCCCCTCCCCCTGCCCGGCTGGGACGGCGTGGTGGTCACCGCCCTGGTGCCGCCCGCCGCCCTGCCGCTGCTCCGCCCGCGGCGGCCCGGGGAGACCGTGCGGCTCGCCCTCGCCATCGCCGACCACGAGGTGCGGGCGGCCTTCGTCGGCGCCGACCGGTGGCGCACCGACGGCCGGGCCCGGCTCGACGCCCGCGGCTCGTTCGGCCGCCGGCCGCGCGAACCACTCTGCTCCCCCGGCTTCCTCGAGGTCGTTGGACGACGCTGGCCGCTCGACGCCGGCGCCGACGTGCGGGCGGGCGCCCGCCTCGAGGTCGCGGGTGTGCTCCACGTCGCCCTGGACGCGGCGCCGTACGTCCGGCCCTGGACGATCCGGGCCTGGCGGCGGGAGGGCCGGGCCGCCGTGGTCGACCTGGTCGCCACGGTCGAGCCGGCCGGGCCGGTCGGCGCGGCGCCTGCCGGAGCGTCGGCATGAGACGGCCCCGCCGTCGACCCGTCCGCGTCGCGGGCGACCGGCGCGGCGGCCCCGTCGCCGTCCGACACGCCCGCACCGACGAGCTGGCCGTTCAGCTGCCGGGGACGTTCCTCGACGATCCCGACCTGGCCGCGCTCGTGCCCGGGCGCCTGATCGACGCCGCACCCGCCCTGTTCGTGGCCGAGACGCTGCCCGTCGGGACGGGCCGCGACGGGTGGAGCCACGACGAGCTCGGCCTCGTGCGCGCCCAGGGCACCGTGCTGACGGCGCTGCCGAGCGCCGACGACTCGGCCCCGGTCAGCGTCCTCGACGCGGGCGAACGGCTGTTCCCGCTGTTCTGGTCGACGGCCGAGCCGCGGACGGGCCGCCTCGCCGTCGGCGGGGCGCTGTACCTCGACCCGGAGCTGGCGCCGGGGACGGACCACGGCGAGCAGGTGGCGCTGTGCCGGGAGCGCTACCGGGTGACCGCGATCCGGCTCTCCTCGCGACTGTCGTGGCGTCCGGAGCCACCGCGCCGGCTCACCGCGGTGCCCCGGCAGGTGGACGAGGACCTCGTGCTGGTGATCGGGCTGCTGCCGGTCGGGGTCGCCGACACGCGTCCCCGCGTCGGCTGACCGGGTGCCGACACCGCCAGGGCCTACGGTGCACGGCGTGCGGGTGGAGGCGGTCGTGCCGGCGTGGATGCTGGCCGACGGGGAGTACGTCGGGCTGGCGCCCGGCGACCTCGTGCACACCGGCTTCGCGCTCGCCGTCACCGCGACCGGACCCGGCGGGTCCGAGGGCCTCGAGCAGTCCGGTGGGCGTCCGGGGCTCACCACCGCCGACGGGCGGACGGAGGCCGTCGAGCGCACGACGGTGCTCCGCTGCGGCCCGTGGTGTCTCGTGCTCCTCGCGGCGAACCGGGTGCCGGCCGACGCGGACCTGCAGGTGGAGGGCTGGCTGACCGTCGAGCCCTTCCTCTGGGTCCCCGACGGCGGGCTCGCGCGGGCCTGCCCGGAGGGGCGCCTCGGGTGGACCGTCGCCCGGGTGCGCGCCGTCGGCGGGGCCGCGGCGGAGCTCGCGAGGCTGCCGGGTGAGGCCGACGTCGACCCGGACGCGGCCTACGTCCTCGACCTCACCCGCTGATCCGCCAGCCCGCGTCGCTCGACGGGCCCCCGTCGCAGGGCAGGACCGACCACGCCGCGGCGCTCCACCGGAACACCGCGTCCTGGCCGTACCGGGCGCCCAGGGCCACCGCCTCATCGTCGGTGAGCCCCTCGACGAGCACGCCGTGCTCGGTGTGCGAGCCGTCGACGGCGCCGGTCTCGGACGCCCACCGCCGGACGTGCGCGGGGAGCTCCGACACCAGCGCCCGGTGCCGGCGGGCGTTCTCGGCGGCGGGCAGCCGGGCCGCGCCGGGGTCGTACGCCGTCAGGACGTGGACCGGGGCGTCGAACGGGAAGCGTCCGGTGCGCTCGCCCGGCGGGGCGGGGTGCACCTCGAGCGGCGCGCCGTCGAGATCTGGCACCCGCAGCCGGGCGAGCCGGTAGCCGACGAAGCGTTCCTCGCGCCCGGACACGGCGCCCATCGTGCCCTGTCCGGTTTGACGGACTGCGCGCCGTGTGTCGCAATCCCCGCACCACCGGCGGGTGGCGGGCTCACGGAGGTGCGCATGGGACCGGAGGTCGTCTCGATCCTGGTGCTGGTGGCGATGTTCGTGATCGCCACCCTGCTCCCGGTCAACCTCGGGGCGATCGGCTTCGTCGCCGCCGCCGGGGTGGGCGTGCTGGTGGCGGGGCTCGGTCTCGACGACGCGCTCGCGGGCTTCCCGACGGATCTCTTCCTGATCCTCGTCGGGCTGATGTTCCTGTTCGGCATCGCCCAGCAGAACGGCACGATCGACCTGCTGGTGCACGGGTCGATGCGGCTCGTCCGCGGCCACCTGGTCGCGGCGCCCTGGATCTTCTTCACGCTCGCCGCGGTGTTCTCCGCGATCGGGGCGCTGTTCGCGGTGGCCATCGTGGCGCCGCTCGCGATGCCGTTCGCCCGCCGGTACCGGATCGACCTCCTGCTGATGGGCATGATGGTCGTCCACGGGTCCCTGGCCGGGGCGTTCTCCCCGATCAGCGTCTACGGCGTCGTCGTGAACGGGATCGTGGGCGGTACGCCCCTGCCCTCGAGCCCGCTGACCCTCTTCCTCGTACCGCTGGCGTTCAACGTCGTCATCGCGGCGGCGGTCTTCCTGCTGCTCGGCGGCCGCGACCTGATGGGGGTGCGCTCGCACCACGTCGAGCAGGAGGAGGAGCCCGACGACGAGGCGGGGCCGGAGGGCGCGGGCGGGGTCGCGGTGCGCGAGCGGACCGCGACGCGGGTGAGCTACCCCCAGGTGCTGACCCTCGCGGCGATCGTGGTCCTGGCGGTCGGCACCGTCGGCTTCGGGCTGGACGTCGGCGTCCTGGCGATGAGCCTCGCCGTCGTGATCGGCATCCTCTCCCCCGCCGGCAACGCCGAGGCGCTCAAGGGCATCAGCTGGTCGACCGTGCTCCTGGTGTGCGGCGTGATCACCTACGTCGGGGTCCTCCAGGAGGTCGGGACCACGGACCTGGTGGGGCAGGGCATCGTCGCGCTCGGCGTCCCGCTGGTGGTGGCCCTGCTCCTGCTCTACCTCGGCGGCGTGCTCTCCGCCTTCGCGTCCTCGGCGGGGATCATCGGGGTCGCGATCCCGCTCGCGCTGCCGTTCCTGCTGCAGGGCTCGGTGAGCGCGATCGGCATGGTCGCCGCCCTGGCCGTCGCCACCACCGTCGTCGACGTCAGCCCGTTCTCGACCAACGGGGCGCTGGTGCTCGCGAGCACGCCCGAGGACGTCGACCGGGACGCCTTCTACCGCCGGATGCTCGCCTACGCGGGCACCGTGGTCGTCCTGGGGCCGCTGCTCGCGTGGGCCGTGCTGATCCTGCCGGGGTGGCTGTAGATCTTGACCTCGGCGGGTGACGGCGGTCACCATTGTTGGGATGACCAAGGATCGGATCGTGAACGTGCTCGGCGTCCTCGGGGCGATCTTCTGTCTGGTGGCGGTGCTCACCGGCTTCGGGCACGCCGCGGAGGGCGACGACGATGACGACGCCCCCGCCGCCCCGCCGCCGACCAGCCAGGTCGTGCCGGCCCCTGCCCCGGCTCCCGGGGCGCCGGCCCTGACCCAGGTTCCCGCGCCCGCCGCACCCGCTCCGGCGCAGGACGACGACGGGGACGACGACGACGGCTAGGCCCGTTCGCCGGTCAACGGTCGCCCGGTGCTGCCTCGCCACGAGTGAGGTCCGCAATGCCCGGCACGGACTCGGCCGTCCAGAGGTCTGCGTGATCCGGCACGGGGACGGCGCCGAGTCCGCCGTCGACGGCGACACCGAGCCACGAGCCCCGCACGTCGAGGAGCCGGAACTCCTCGTGCACGCGGACCGGGTCGCCCGGCGACACCCAAGCCTCGCGGTGATGCGTGAGAGTCACGTCCACGCCCGGCTCGACGTACCTGACGACGACCCGCCCGCCCGTCACGGACTCCACCACGGCGTCCCGCCATCCCCAGGGCGACTCACCGGCCCTGCGAGCACGGATGTGGTGCACCCGGTGCGCGTCGGCAAAGCTGCGGCAGCCGTCGCCGCACAGCATCACAGCCACATGCCGTAGGTGACCGACTCCGGGAGGTCCTCACCCTCCTCGACGGCCGAGACCATCGCGCGCAGGCGCTGCCCATCGGCGCCGCCGGGGTCCTGCAGGGCGTCGCGAGTACGCCGGTAGTGCTCGTTCCGTTCCGCGAGGAGCGCACGTGCTCGGCGGCCGAGGTCGTCGTTGGGAAACAGGAGATCGAGCTCCCAGCCGTCGATGCGCTCGCGCGTCTCCGCGTCGGTCTCCTCGGTCGCCAGCGCGACGTCGATGGCGAGATCGCAGCGCTCGACCCACGCCGCGAGCGATTCGGCCCCGTTGTCCGGCAGCAGTTCGTGCTCGGCGCCGAAGTCGCCCCACTGTCGGGCGTACAGGACGCCGGGTCGGATGCGCCCGAGGCTGTTGCCGCCGTCGGTGCTCATCGGCCGACCGCCACCGTCGGAGTCCCAGGAGTGGGATGCGATGACCTCGACCTCCGCGAGCTGGATCCCGTCCTCGTCGAGCACCGGCACGAGATGCTCTCCGACACGTGCCACGGAGCCGGGATGCCCGTTCACGCCGAAGTAGCGGTGGACCCAATCAGGGCCGGGGAATTCCTCATCGAATGTCTCGATGTGCTCGGCGAACTCGTCGTCCCAGTCATCAGGGTTGTCCGGCTCGTTGCCGACGACCTGCACCTTCGCGGTCAGCTCGGCCGGGCTCGCGACGAACTCGTCGATCAGGAAGGTCGTGCTCGTGCCGGGCTCCAGCACGAGAGTCGTTTCGTCGAGCGTGGGCCGGTCGAGGACCGCCTCCGAGCCGTCCGGTCGACCGGTGACGCGGCGGAGCACCATGCCGTTGGGCAGACCCGATGGCACCGAGCGGGTTCGCCAGCCGTGATGGAGGGGCGCGCCGCCGTCGCAGGGAAGGATGCTCCACGCCTCTGCGGTCCAGCGGAAGATCGCGTCCTGCCCGTAGCGCCGGGCGATCTGCAGAGCCGCTTCGTCGGACAAGCCGCGGACTGCGACGCTCACCTCGGTGTGCGACCCGTCGATCGACCCTGCCTCCGCGCGCCACTGCTGCACATCGCTGGGGAGCTCGCCGATCAGAGCCGCTTGGCTACGCTCGTTCTCCACCACGTCGAGAACCTCGGGGCCTGGGTTGTATGCCGTCAGGACGTGCACCGGCCCGTCGTACGGGAAGTACCCCGTGCCCTGCTCACAGGGCCTGAGTTCGGTCATGCCTCCACGCGGTTCGTGCACCCGCAACCGCGCCCGCCGATAGTTGGCGAATCGTTCGTCTCGCTCCCCCATGGCTCGCCAGGATGCCGCGACAACGCCGCGCCCCGGACACCGGGGCCGGATCCGCTCAGTCGGACTCGTCCACGATCTCGGCGTCGACCGCGTCGATCACCCCGCCCGAGGTGGCCAGGTCCTCCGCGTCGATGGCCAGGCCGTACTTCTCCCGGAGGAACCGCTCCATGTAGGCGTGCTCGGCGTCGTCGACCACGCGCGCCAGCGTCCGCGCATTGAGTCCGGCGCCCACGGCGACCCCGATCACCGGGACGGCCGTCGCGAGCTTCTTCTTGGTCAGGGTCATGCCGAGCGCCTTGTAGACCGCGCCGACCACCTGGGCGACCTGGTTCTTGCTGAGCTGCTGCCATGCCTGCCGGCGGGCCAGGGCCTGCACGATCCCGTTGAACTGCTGGTAGGCGACGAGCTTCCCTGCGTCGCTCGCCAGCCCCATCGACAGGACCCCGAGAGCGAGGACCCGCTCCGCCGGGTCATCGAGGTCGTAGCCGTAGTACGCGGCGACGTGGGCCACCGCGCGGTTCGCGGTGATGATGCCCGCCGCGGCGTCGATGGCCATGGCGCTGACGACGGCTCCGGCCCCGGGGGCCGCGGCCACACCGCCGGTACCGACCGCACCGCCTGCCGCGATCATCGTCCCGCCCGACGCGAGGAAGCCGGTGCCCGCGCCCTGGGCGGCGGAGCCTGCGATGTAGGCCAGGTCGAGCCTCGGCTTGACCCGCTGGACGTCGGTGACCTCGAGACGCCGGATGTCCGCCAGCCGGTCGACCTCGTAGTCCTTCTTCCGGTACGCCTTGAGGACCGCCTCGACACGGACCGAGGCCGCGCCCGCCCGGGCGCCGGCTTCGGAGGCACCTTCGAAGGCACGGCCGACGAACTCGCCGATGCGCTCGCTCTGCGGGATCCGCTCGACGGCAGCGCCGGCCTTCTCGCGCACGGCGGTGGTCGCCGAGGCAGCACGGGCGCGCCAGCTCCCGGGCTCGATCTCACGCGGGGCCGCGCGCAGGCGCCTGGCCTTCCACGTCTGGACCGCCTGCCAGTACTTGCGGTCCTCCGCCGTCATCCCGGCCGTCGGATCCGTCATCGTCGTCCCCCAGTCGATCATCATTGTCGAGATCTCCAGGGACGGTAAAGGATGCCCGGAATCGCGCTCTGGCGGGACCGGTGCTCGCCCGATCAGACGTGTCGACTGCTCCGGAAAGAGATCTGTAGCGTGATCCACCCGACAGTGACTTGGTGGGGCGGTCGGACGACAGGGGGACGATGGACGCGTTCACGGTCCGTGACGAGGTGCTCGACGACTACGCGCGTTTCGTGCGGAGTTTCCTGACGATCAAGGACCCGCAGATCGAGGACCAGGTCGCGCGCGAGATCGCGGACGGTCTCCTCTGGCCCGAGCCGTGGCTGGGCCTCAACCCTGCCTTCGCCCCCGGGGGCACCGTGTCCGAGCTCGTCGACGAAGGCGTCCTCGACCGACGGTGCCTGGACATCTTCCGAGCCCGGACCTCCCCGACCGATCTCGGGCGGGAACTCGCGTTCCACCGCCACCAGGCCGACGCGTTCCGCCTGGCCCGCGAGCAGCAGTCCTACGTGCTGACGACGGGGACCGGGTCCGGCAAGTCCCTCTCCTACATCGTCCCCATCGTCGACCGCGTCCTGCGGGAGGGTTCCGGCCGCGGGGTCCGGGCGGTCGTCGTCTATCCCATGAACGCGCTGGCCAACTCGCAGCTCGGCGAGCTGGAGAAGTTCCTCGGAACGACGAGGCAGGCGGTGACCTTCGCGCGGTACACCGGGCAGGAGAACAAGGCTGCGCGGGAGGAGCTCCTGCGGAAGAAGCCGGACATCCTCCTCACCAATTACATGATGCTGGAGCTGATGCTCACGCGGCCGTACGAGCGCCGTGAGCTCATCTCGAGTGCGGAGAACCTGTCATTCCTCGTGCTGGACGAGCTCCACACCTACCGCGGCCGGCAGGGAGCCGACGTCGCGATGCTGGTCCGACGGCTCCGTGGCGCCGTTGCGGGCGGGCGGGACCTGCAGTGCATCGGCACGAGCGCCACCCTGGCCGGACCGGGCACCGATCTCGAGCAACGCAACGAGGTCGCTCGCCTGGCGAACCGCATCTTTGGAACGGAGATCGGTCCCGACAACGTCGTCGGCGAGACGCTCCAGCGCGCGACCCAGGGCATCCCGACGACGGACCAGCTGCGGCAGCGCGTCACGGACGGGCCGCCCGGCGACTTCGAGGCGTTGCGCACCGACCCACTCGCGTCGTGGGTCGAGACGACCTTCGGCCTGGAGCCACGCGAGGGCCGGCTCGTCCGACGCAAGCCGATCCGCCTCGGTCAGGCCGCCCGTGACCTCCACGAGACGACCGGGGTCGACGAGGCCGTCGCTCGTGAAGCCATCCGGAAGACCCTGCTCACTGGCTCGGAGGTCCGGGACCGGGCGGGCCGCTCGCTCTTCGCCTTCAAGCTCCACCAGTTCATCGGCAAGGGCGACACGGCCTACGTCACCCTGGAGCCTCCGGCGTCGCGCCACCTCACCACGCAGTACCAGCGCAGCGCGCCCGGTGAGCCCCGGGGGCGACCGCTCTTCCCGCTGTCGTTCTGCCGCGAGTGCGGCCAGGAGTACCTCGCGGTCGTCCGGACCCGCGAGACGCTCGCGCCCCGGACGACAGGTCCCGGCGCGCAACCCGCGATCGGGACGCCCGGCCTCCTGCTCCTGCTCGACGCCGACTGGCCCTCCGACGACGCGGCCCTGCTCGACCTGGTGCCCGACGAGTGGATTCTCGACGACGCGGGACCGCGCCGACTCGTCGACGACCGACGCAAGCGGCTCCCCGAGGCCGTCCGGATCGACCCCTTCGGCACGATCGGCACCGTCGGTGTCCCTGCGGCGTTCTTCGAGACCCTGCACTTCTGCCCTGGCTGCCGGACGAATTACGAGAGCACCCAGCAGTCCGAGTTCTCCCGCGTCGCCACGCTGGGAACCGAGGGCCGCGCGAGCGCGGTCTCGGTCCTGTCCCAGGCCGTCGTGCGCATCCTCCGTGCGCAGCAGGACCTGGACGACGTGGCCCGGAAGTTCCTCGCGTTCTCCGACAACCGCCAGGACGCGAGCCTGCAGGCCGGTCACTTCAACGACTTCGTGCTCGTCGCCCTGATGCGCTCGGCGCTGTTCGCCGCTGTGCGCGAACAGCAGGAGAAGGACCCCGACGAGCCGCTGACCGACGACGTGCTCGCGGCACGCGTCGTCGACAGGCTGCAGGTGGAGCCGCACGAGTACGCCCAGGAGCCGGACGCGACGCCCGCCGTCGCCAAGCTGACGACGAAGGCGCTGCGCAGCGTGGTGGCTCACCTCGTATGGGCCGACCTGCGCCGGGGCTGGCGGATCACGATGCCGAACCTGGAGCAGACCGGCCAGCTCACGCTCACCTACCTCGGACTGCCGGAGCTCGCCGCGGACGACGCAGCGTGGGCGGGCGCCGGGGAACCGCTCGCCGGCGCCGACGCGGCCACGCGGGAGCAGCTGATGCAGGTGCTCCTCGACGAACTCCGCCGCAATCTGTGCGTGGCCACGGAGCACCTGACCGAGGAGAAGTACGAGTCCACTCGCAGCGCCGCCGCGCAGCGGTTGACGGCTTCCTGGCAGTTGACCAGCGACCAGGGCACCTACGCCGCGGTCGGCTACCCCGCGCCCCGCCCGAAGGGCGGCGCCCCCGGTGCGGGCAGCGACCTGTTCCTGAGCGGTCTCGGCCTGTACGGGAAGTGGCTGCGCCGTCCGCAGCGGTTCCCGCAACACCGTCAGCCGCTCAAGCCGGCGGACGCGATGGGCATCATCGAGTACCTGATGACCCGGCTGGAGAAGGCGGGCCTGCTCGAGCGCATCGCCGTGCGGAACCGTCCGGTCGGCTACCAGATCAAGGCCGACGTCATCGAGTGGCGTGCCGGGACCGGAGGGCGACGGGCCGAGGACCCGCTGCGCGGGGCCCGCGGCGAGGGACGCGTGAACGAGTACTTCGCGCGCCTCTACGGCGAGACCGCCGGGTCGCTCTCGGGACTCGTGGCCCGCGAACACACCGCTCAGGTCCCTCCGGAGAAGCGCGAGGAGCGGGAGAAGGAGTTCGGCGACGCCCGGCTGCCCGTCCTGTACTGCTCGCCGACCATGGAACTCGGTGTCGACATCAAGTCCCTGAACGTCGTCGGGATGCGGAACGTGCCACCGACCCCCGCGAACTACGCCCAGCGCTCGGGCCGAGCCGGGCGCTCGGGGCAGCCGGCCGTGGTGCTCACCTACTGTGCCCGGGGCAACGCGCACGACGCCTACTACTTCGGCCGAAGCCAGGACATGGTCGCGGGCGTCGTGTCCCCGCCCCGCCTCGAGCTCGGCAACGAGGACCTGGTCCGGGCCCATGCGCACGCAGTGTGGCTCGTTCACACGGGACTGGACCTGAAGGCCAGCATGGTCGAGCTCCTCGACATCGACGAGCCCGGCCAACCTCTGCGGGCGGAGGTGCTCACCGCCACCCGCAACGGCCGGGCCGCGGAGGATGCGGCCCGCCACGTGCAGTCGCTCCTGGCGGCCACGCCTGAGGTCTCCGAGGCGCCGTGGTGGCGGGACGACTGGGTCGAGGCGGTCGTGCGGGAGGCACCGCAGCGCTTCGATGGGGCAGTCGGCCGGTGGCGCGGTCTCTACGCCGAGGCCCAGCGCGAGCTCGACAACGCCGGCGCCGTCCTCAAGGAGATCGGGGCATCGGAGCCGGCGAAGCGTCGGGCGAAGGCGCAGCAGAACGAAGCGCGCGCTGCGCTCGACCTGCTCAAGGGCCAGATCGACGACGTCAATCAGGGCGACTTCTACCCCTACCGCTACTTCGCGTCCGAAGGTTTCCTGCCCGGCTACTCGTTCCCCCGGCTCCCCCTCGCGGCGTTCATCCCGGGCGAGCGCCGAACCCGCAACGGCGGCGAGGGCGACTACGTCCAGCGTCCCCGCTTCCTCGCGATCAGCGAGTTCGGGCCGAACGCGTTCATCTACCACGAGGGCTCGCGCTACGAGGTCACGCGCGTCAGCCTCCCGGCGAACGACGACGGCACCGGGGTGCGGCTGACCTCCTTCTGGCGGTGCCTGCGCTGCGGCTACCTCAACGACGGCAACGGGCCCACCGGGTCGGTGCAATGCGAGCAGTGCGAGAGCACCGAGCTCCGTGAGATGCAGTCCCAGATGCGGCTGCTCGCCGTCCGCACCCGTCGTCGTGACCGCATCAGCGCCGACGAGGAGGAGCGGCAGCGGGCCGGGTACGAGCTCCTCACCTCGATCCGCTTCGAGCCGCGTGGACAGCGGGGCAGCCAGCTGCGCGCGAGCATCCCCGGGCTGGCGACCCTCGCCTACGGCGACACCGCGCTCATCCGCCGGATGAACGTCGGACTGCGCCGCCGCAAGGATCCCGACGTCCACGGCTACCGCCTTGATACCGTCGAGGGCCAGTGGCTCAGCGAGACGAGGGCCGCCGGGCTCGACCCGCAGCGGGCTCCCCGTGTGGTGCCGTACGTCGAGGACCACCGCAACGCCCTGGTCCTCGAGCTCGACCGACGCTTCCCCGCCGACCAGCGCATGGCCGCCATGTACGCGCTGAAGCGGGCCGTCGAGGCGCGATACGAGCTGGAGAGCTCCGAGCTGGCGGCCGAACCCATGCCGGCCCGCGACGGCGACCACGCCTGGGAGTACCTGCTCTTCTTCGAGGCCGCGGAGGGGGGCGCCGGGGTGCTCCGCCGGCTCGCGACCGAGCCCGACGAGCTCCCGGCGGTGGCCCGGCGGGCGATCGAGCTGCTGCACTACGACCCCGACACCGGCGTGGACCTCGGCAAGGCGGAGCACGCAACCGAGGAATGTGCCCAGGCGTGCTACGACTGCCTGCTCTCCTACGGCAACCAGTGGGACCACCAGGCCCTCGACCGGCATGCGGTCGTCCCGCTGCTCGCCGAGCTCGCGGACGCCGCGCTGACCCCGCGGGGCGATGACGGCGACGCCCACGACGACGAGCTGTACGCGCGGAGCAACGGGCTCGAGCGGCAGTTCCTGGACCTGCTCCGCGAGCACGGCTTCCGTCCGCCCGACGACGCCCAGCGGCTGGTCGACGGCTACTACGTGCGGCCCGACTTCACCTACCACGTGAACGGGCTGGACGCCGCGATCTTCATCGACGGTCCGGTCCACGACGAGGCCCGCCAGGCCGAGAAGGACCGTGCTGCCGGCGAGCGACTCGAGGACGAGCTCGGGTGGCTCGTTCTCCGGTTCCGCTACGACGACCCCGATTGGACCGTGCGGATGCGGGAGTTCGAGAGCGTCTTCGGTCGGGGCCGTCGGTGAGCGGAGACGTAGCGGAGCGGAGCTCGACCCGGATGACGGCGACCTTCGCCCCCGGCACCCTGGTCAGTGCCCGTGGGCGCGACTGGCTGGTGCTGCCCGGCTCTGCGCCCGGGACGCTCCTGGTCCGACCGCTCGGCGGGCGGGACGACGAGACCGCGCTGCTCCTGCCCGATCTCGACCGCCCGCAGCCCGCGGAGTTCACGCCGCCGACAGTCGACGACCGTGGCGACGCCGTCCGGGCGCGCCTACTCCGGGACGCCCTGCGGCTCAGCTTCCGCGACACGACCGGGCCCTTCCGCTCGTTCGCGGGCCTCGCCGTCAGTCCCCGCGGCTACCAGCTCGTGCCGCTGATGATGGCCACGGCGCAGGACACCACCCGCCTGCTGATCGCCGACGGCGTCGGCATCGGCAAGACCGTGGAGGCCGGGCTCATCGCGGCGGAGCTCCTGGCGGCCGGCGACGCCGCGCGGCTCGCCGTCCTCTGCTCCCCCCAGCTCGCGCCGCAGTGGCAGTCGGAGCTGCGCACCAAGTTCGGCATCCGCGCGGAGGTCCTGCTCCCCTCGACCGCGAACCGCCTCGCCCGGGACGTCCCCTTCGGGAAGACGATCTACGACCACCATCCGCACCTGATCATCTCCACCGACTACATCAAGCAGCGCTCCCGCCGGGACGAGTTCGCGGTGCACTGCCCCGACCTCGTCATCGTCGACGAGGCGCACACCTGCATCGCGCCGACGTCGGCCGGGCCCTCCAGCAAGGCCCACCAGCGCTACACGCTGCTCCGCGCCCTGGCCGACGACCCGCAGCGGCACCTGCTGCTGCTCACCGCGACCCCGCACAACGGCGACGACGGGGCCTGGCAGTCGCTCGTCGGCCTCCTCGACGACCGGCTCGCGGCCCTGCCGGCCGACCTGTCCGGCCCGCAGCGCGAGGACGACCGGAAACTGCTCGCCCGCTACCTGGTGCAACGTCAGCGTGCGGACGTGCGCGACTTCCCGGGCTCGACGACCGACGAAGCCACCGAGGAGACCCCCTTCCCGACGCGGGAGCGGGCCGAGGAATCCTACGCCCTCACCCCGGCGTACCGGAAGCTCTTCGACCGGGTGCTCGCGTTCGCGAAGGAGCAGGTCACCGACCCGGAACTCTCGACGGTCCGACAGCGGGTGCGCTGGTGGTCCGCCATCGCCCTGCTGCGTTCCCTGGCCTCCAGCCCCGCCGCGGCCGAGCAGACGCTGCGCAACCGGTCCGGGCTCGAGGTCGAGAGCGTCGCCGATGCGGACGCCGTCGCCGGGCCCCTGGTGTTCGACGTCGAGGCCGAGGACGCCGGGGAGGACGACGACGCCGGTCTCGGCGCGGACACCACGACCGACCCGGAGGCGTCGACCCGCCGTCGGCTGCGGGAGTTCGCGGCGGAGGCCGCCGCCATCCGCGGACCGACCGGGGACGCCAAGCTGAAGCGGCTCGTCGCGATGCTCGGGCGGCTGCTCGACGACGGGTTCCACCCCATCGTCTTCTGCCGCTACATCCCCACCGCCGAGTACCTCGAGGAGCACCTGCGGAAGGCCCTCGGTCGTCGGGCACGCGTCGAGTCGGTGGCCGGGAGCCTTCCGCCCGAGGAGCGCGAGCAGCGCGTGGCTGCCCTGAGCGCCCACGACGGCCCGCGCCTCCTCGTCGCCACCGACTGCCTCTCGGAGGGCGTGAACCTCCAGGACGGGTTCACCGCCGTCGTCCACTACGACCTCGCCTGGAACCCGACCCGCCACGAGCAGCGGGAGGGCCGGGTCGACCGGTTCGGGCAGCGGGCGTCCACCGTCCGTGCCGTGACGTACTACGGCTCCGACAACCGGATCGACGGAGTCGTCCTCGACGTGCTCCTGCGCCGCCACGAGAACATCAAGCGCTCCACCGGCGTCTCGGTGCCGGTCCCGGCCGACTCGGCCACCGTCATGAACGCCATCTGGGAGTCGCTCCTGCTCCGCGGCACCGAGCCGGAGCAGATGACCCTCGACTTCAGCGGGACCGTCACCGGGGACGTCGGCGAGGCCGTCCTGACGCGCTGGGAGGACGCGGCCGAGCGTGAGAAGGCCTCGCGGTCGCGCTTCCGGCAGGCCGGCCTGCGGCCCGACGTCGTCGCGGAGGCCCTCGCCGACGCGCGGCGCAGCCTGGGCGGCCCGGCCGACGCCGAGCGCTTCACCCGCGAGGCGCTCGGTGTGCTGAACGGCCAGCTCGCCGCCACCGACGACGGGTTCTCCGCGACCGTCGACACCCTCCCCCGCGCGCTGACCGACGCGCTCCCGCCGTCGAGAGGCCGCCTCCACTTCCACCGGCAGCCGCCCGCCCCGTCGGGTGAGCCGCTCCTGAGCCGGACCGACGCTGCAGTCGAGGCGATCGCCCGCTACACCCTCGACGCCGCGCTCGACCCCCTCACACCCGACGCCGCCCGTCCGTCCCGGCGGGCCGGGGTGATGCGTACCGACGCCGTCGACGCCGTGACGACGCTGCTTGTGGTCCGGTACCGCGTCGAGCTCGTCGTGCCCGGTGCGCGCCGGACGGTGACCCACGTGGCCGAGGACGCCCAGTTCGTCGCGTTCCGCGCGAGCGGTGACGACCTCATGCTGCTCGACGACGACGTGGCCGAGACCCTGCTGTCCGCCTCGCCCAGCGGCAACGTCCACGACGATCTCGCTCGGCGCCAGCTCGAGAAGGCCCTCGCCCGCGTCCCGCTTCTGGCGGACGACCTCGTGGCCCGGGGCGAACGGGTCGCCGCCGAGGCGGTCGCGTCGCACCGAGCGGTACGGCAGAGCAGCCGTGTCGCGGTGCGCGGGCTCACGGCCCGGCTCCTCCCGCCGCCGGACGTCCTCGGGGTGTACGTCTACTTACCAGGTGGAGGAACGGCGTGACGGCGCTGTCGATCTCGGCGTTCCCGTCGGTCCGGACGGTCGGCGCGGTCCTGCCCAGCGAGGCTCTCGTCCCGGCGGCAGAGCTGAAACTGCCGGGCCAGTCCGCCACGGACTATGAGCTGCCACCGGGTACCACGATCAGCGCCGCCGTGGCGCGGGCCTGGGAAGTCTGCCTCAACGCCTATCGCGCTTGGGTCCTCGAACGAGAGAAGCGTCCCGAGGACGACGCCGCGGTCGCCCTCACCCGCGATAAGTGGCTGCTGCCGCTGCTCGACGTGCTCGGATACGGACGTCCCGACCAGTTGCGCCTGCAACGGGGCGTCGAGACCCCTGCCGGGGTGGGAGACGACGAGCCGACTCGCTATCCGCTGTCACATCACCGGAAATGGCCCGGCGGGGAGGACGAGCTGCAGGTCGGGGTGGCGCTGCACCTCGTCGGCGCCGGCGTCGACCTCGACGTGAAGACGGCGGGGCTCGCGAAGCGCGGGCCGCAGGGCATGGTGCAGGAGCTGCTCAACCGCCATCCGCGCTACCTGTGGGGCCTGCTGTCCAACGGCCACCTGCTGCGCGTCCTGCGCGACGCCTCGTCGCTCGCGCGGGGCTCGTACGTCGAGTTCGACCTCGACGACATCTTCACCCACCAGCGCTTCGCCGACTTCCGGCTCCTCTTCCTGACGGTGCACGCGAGTCGCCTCACCCCGGCGCTCCCGTCCGTCACCGCCATCGACGAGGACGCCGAGGAGCCGGTCGAGGCCCCGACGCTGTCCGCCGAGACCTGTTGGCTCGAGCGCTGGCGGACGACGGCCATTCACGACGGCGCGCGGGCCCTCACCGCCCTGCGCCAGAACGTGGCCCGCGCCCTCGCCGTCCTCGGGACCGGCTTCGTCGCCCACCCCGCGAACGACGCCCTGCGGGCACGCCTCGCCTCGTCGCCCCACGGCACGGAGGACCTGCACCGCGCCCTGCTGCGGGTCGCCTACCGGCTGCTGGTGCTGTTCGTCGTCGAGGACCGCGGGCTGCTGCACCCGCCGGACACGCCCGACGACGTCCGCGCCCGGTACGCCGACTACTTCTCGACGGCGAAGCTGCGCCGGTTCGCGTCGTCGCGCCCCGGCACCAGCCACGGTGACCTGTGGGCGGCCCACCTCCTCGTCACCGACGCGCTGGCCGACGACGGCCTGCCCGCCCTGGGGCTGCCGGGTCTCGCGGCCTGGCTGTTCGACCGTGACGCCCTGGACGCCCTCGCCGATGCCTCGATCTCCAATCGCGACCTGCTCGCGGCCGTCGCCGCGCTCGCACAGATCCACGACCCGGTGACCGGCGTCCGCCGCCCGGTCGACTACCGCAACCTCGGCTCCGAGGAGCTCGGCGGCGTCTACGAGGGACTGCTCGCCTACGTGCCGCGGTACGACCCGGCCGCTCGCGAGTTCACCCTGCAGGAGGCGG
This sequence comes from Actinomycetospora sp. CA-084318, assembly GCF_050955885.1. NCBI lineage: Bacteria > Bacillati > Actinomycetota > Actinomycetes > Pseudonocardiales > Pseudonocardiaceae > Actinomycetospora > Actinomycetospora sp. CA-084318. Next base: position 2,752,394 of record NZ_CP192098.1, on the reverse strand, counting down.
CAGGCAGCGACCGCAAGAAGTCGGGGTCCTACTACACGCCGTCCGCGCTCATCTCCCTCGTCCTCGAGGAGGCCCTCGACCCGCTCATCGTCGAGGCACGCGCCGCCCGCGACCCCGAAGCCGCACTGCTCGACCTCACCGTCCTCGACCCCGCCTGCGGCAGCGGGCACTTCCTCGTCGCCGCCGCACGACGGATCGGCCAGGCGCTCGCCGAGGTCCGGACGAACGAGCCCGAGCCCGGTCCGAGCGCCGTCCGGGCCGCCGTGACCGACGTCGTCGGTCGCTGCATCTACGGCGTCGACCTCAACGCCCTGGCCGTGGAGATCACCAAGGTCGCGCTGTGGCTCGAGGCGTTCGACGGCTCCCGACCGCTCCCCTTCCTCGACAGCCACGTCAAGCTCGGCAACGCCCTCCTCGGCACGACCCCCGCCCTGCTGGCCGACGGCATCCCCGACGCCGCCTTCACCGTGCTGCCCGGCGACGACAAGGAACGGACCGCCAAGCTCAAGAAGCGCAACAAGGCCGAGCGCGCCCGCGGCGAGAACCAACTGACCCTGGAGACCGGGGACGCCGACGCCGCCGACCGGATCGCCGCGCAGGCCCGCACCCTCGAGGCTGGCGACGACGGCTCGGTCGAGGCAGCCCGTCGCCGCGCCGACGCCTGGCGACGCTTCGACGAGTACGACCCCGACCTCACCGCCGCCCGCTTCGTCGCCGACGCCTGGTGCGCGGCGTTCGTGCAGCCGAAGGACGCCGACAGCGGCGTCGGCATCACCCACGGCTCGCTGCGCCGCCTCGCCGCCGACCCGCTCGACATCGACCCCGGCGTCGGCCGCATCGTCGAGGACACCGCGCGTGCCTTCCGGTTCTTCCACTGGCACCTGGAGTTCCCGACGATCTTCGCCGTTCCCGAGGACGGGGCCGACCCCGCCACGGGCTGGACCGGCGGGTTCTCCTGCGTCGTCGGCAACCCGCCCTGGGAAACCCTTCAGGTGGAGGACAAGCAGTTCTTCGCCTCGGTCGACCGCGACGACATCGCTGACGCTAAGACGGCTGCCATACGCCGCAGCATGATCGAGAAGCTCCCGAGCGCCGACCGCCCGCTTCACGACGCCTACGTCGAGTTCCAACGGACATCGGAGGGGACGAACCACTTCCTGAGAGAAGGGGGCCGATTCCCGCTCACCGCGACGGGCAAGCTGAACACCTACGCCGTCTTCGCCGAAACTTTCCGGACCATGACCGGACCGACCGGCGCCGCCGGCCTCGTTACCCCGACCGGCATCGCCACTGACAAGACGACCTCTGCCTTCTTCGCAGACCTCCTTGCGTCGAAAAGCCTCCTCGCGTTCTACGACTTCGAGAACGAGGCCAAGATTTTTCCGACGGTCACCAACAAGTTTCGTTTCGCCGTGACATCCATGAGCGGGCCCGATCGAGTGGCCACACGAACACGCCTCGCCTTCTATACTCGTCACCTAACCGATGTGCCACAGCGCCGATATGAAATAGCCCCTGAGGAGGTTCTTCTTCTTAATCCGAACACGGGCACCATGCCTGTGTTCCGCTCACGGACCGACGCCGATCTGGTGCTCAAGATCTACGCGAATCAGCTGGTCCTAGTGCGTGACTCGCCCCTAGCCAGTCCGTGGGGCCTGTCCTTCCGCCAGGGTCTCTTCAACATGGCAACGGACTCCGACCTCTTCCGCGGCCCGGAATCACTGAACTCCGGCGACTTCGACGGCTGGTCCTACCAACAGCCCGACGATGAAGACGTCCCGCTGTACGAGGCGAAGATGCTCAGCCACTTCGACCACCGCTTTTCGACGTACCGCGATGCCACGCAGGCGCAGCTCAACAAGGGCACCTTGCCCCGCGTCACTGCCGAGCAGCACGACGATCCTGACATCGAGTCGATCGCTCGCTACTGGGTCGACCGGAGCGTCGTCGAGAAGCGGCTCGCGGGAGTGTGGGATCGCGATTGGCTGCTCGGCTGGCGCGACATCACGACGCCGAGCAATGAGCGAACATTTGTCCCATCTGTCTTCCCCATGAGCGCGGTCGGCCACGCATTCCCGCTCGCCTTTCCCTCCAGCCCGGAGCACGGTCCGCTGCTGCACGCCACGTGGTCGTCGTTGGTCTTCGACTACGTGTCGCGCCAGAAGTTGAGCGGCACGCACATGACGTACTCGGTCGTCCAGCAGCTCGCGTGCCCGCCACCAGAGGTTTTCGAGCGGCCATGCTCGTGGCAGCCCGACGTCACGCTCGCCGCCTGGGTCGTGCCCTACGTTCTCGAGCTCTCGTACACGTCGTGGCGCCTGCGGCCGTATGCACGCGAGATGCACGACCACGGCCCGCCGTTCCGCTGGCACCCCGAGCGCCGCACCCTGCTCCGCGCCGACCTCGACGCCGCCTTTATGCACGTCTACGGCCTGAGCCGCGTCGAGACCGAGCACGTCCTCGACTCCTTCTTCGTCGTGCGCAAGTACGAGCATCGCGACCTCGGCGAGTTCCGCACCCGCCGTCTCATCCTCGACGCCTACGACCGCATGGCTGCCGCGATCTCCCGTGGCGGCGTCGGATGGACCTCCCTCGCCGACACCCCCGCCGGCCTCGGCCCCCGCCACCCTCCGAGACAGGAGCCTTTGTGAGACAGCCGAGCACTCAAACCGTCTACGACCTCTTCAACGGTCGGATTCAGTTCATCGTTCCTGTCTACCAGCGTCCCTACGTCTGGAAGCAGGAAGAAAACTGGGCGCCGCTCTGGGACGACGTCTCCGACATTGCAACGCGATATCTCAGGGATCCGGGAGCGAGCACGCACGATCGCCATTTCCTAGGGCCGATCGTCCTCGAACAGCAACACTATGAGCCGGGCGGAGTCGACCAACGCTTGGTCATCGACGGACAGCAGCGGCTCACCACCCTACAAATTCTCCTCAGCGCCGCGCGAGATGTGACACGAGAGTTCGACGCGTCGGCTGTTTCCGACGATATCGCCTCACTGACGGTCAACAGGGGGCCCTCCGTCACCGGCGATCTCGAACTCAAGATTCGACCTTCGATGCGAGACCGGGGCGCATTCCTCTCTGCCGTGAGAGTCGGCGGCCCGACCTCAGGGCAGGAGGAGGGCCTCGAGGCCGCATACCGCTACTTCGCACGACGCATCCGCTCCTGGCTCAAGAGCTCGGAAGAGAGCGACGAGGAGGCCGAGACTGAGGCCGATCTACCCTCGTGGTCGATTCTGGAGAAAGCCGACGCTCTCCGTCGTTGTCTGAACGGGCTTCTCTACGTCGTCTCCATCAATCTCGACGAGACCGACAATGCCCAAGTCATCTTCGAGACCCTGAACGCCAGGGGCACGGGTCTCGGGGCGCTCGACCTCGTCAAGAACGCCGGCTTCCTCAAAGTCCAGCAACAGCGTGGTCCCGCTGACGCTCTGCACCGCGACTACTGGCTCCCCACCTTCGAGACCGACTCCTACTGGAGCCAAGAAGAACGCCAGGGCCGCCAGCTGAGACCGCGGGCGGACTGGTTCCTCATGCACTGGATGGCGGTCGAGTGCGAGGAAGTAGTGCGGGTAGACGCACTCTTCAACAAGTTCCGCTCGAAGCTGCTCACAAGCAATGCTTCGACTGGCGACCTGATGCGACGTCTGTGCGAGGACGCTCAGACATACCGCAGCTTCATATCTTACCCGATCGGCAGCCCTGAGCAGTTGTTCTTCTCACGCATGGCCACCATGGATACGACGACCATGCTCCCGATCGCACTCCTCCTGTTCCGGACCAATGAACTCGACCCGGTCCGTCGGACGCGAGCACTGGCAGCCTTGGAGAGCTGGCTCGTACGCCGAGCAGTACTGCGTCTGACCGGAAAGAATTACAATCGACAGCTGAATGCTCTCATCAAGGCGATCAAGGCCGATCTGGCTCACGCGGATGACGCCGTGATCGAAACCCTCCGCAGCTCGAAGGCGACGACATCGGTATGGCCGGACGACGACCAGATCTGTGATCGTCTTCTTAATAGAACACTCTACCGTTACGTGGGCCAACCTCGCGTGCGGATGCTTCTCGAAGCGTGCGAGATCGCGCTGCGACAGAACTCCATGACCGAAGCCGGGCCCGTGCCATCCGATTTGTCGATCGAGCACATCATGCCGCAGCAATCGGAGGAGCACTGGCCCCTTCCCTCGGGGGAAGACGAAGAATCAGCTCGGGCTGACCGCGAGGAACGAGTGGATCGTCTTGGCAACCTGACCCTGGTTGCCCATCCGCTGAACTCGTCGATGTCGAACGGTCCGTGGACGAACAGCAACGGTGCTGGCGGCAAGCGCGGCGCTCTAACGGAGCACAGCGTTCTCCTTCTGAACAATCGACTGCAGAGCCTCGACGAGTGGGATGAGGAGGCCATCGACCGACGTGGCCAGGAACTGACGGAGCGTATTCTTCAGACCTGGCCGGGCCCGAGCAGTTGGAGCTGAGTAGCGCTGAACCCCTCAGGGTTCTCCTCGGCCGAGGCGTCGTGCAGCCGTCCGCGCCACCGCATCCACTTCCGCTGCGCCGCGAAGGGTCACGTCAAGGTGCTCCAGGACCTCGGCGGCCTCGTCGAGCGCACGCCGCCCCTCGTCCGAGACGGGATCGTCGTGCAGGACGTCGATCGGCACCCCGCCGTTGAGCGACGGAGGCAGTCCCATCGAGAATCCGTAGTCGAGGTGGCCGTCGCGGTCGCGGACATCCCTCATGGTCCAGCTCCAAGCCTTCACCCGGCGCACGGTGTCTGACGGGTTCTGTCCGCGGAAGGTGAAGGCATGGGCCAGCTGGGCGACGTGGCCGTTGGCGATGGCGAAGTCGACGCGGACACTTTGCCGGCCAACCTGGGCGCGACAGTTCTCGTGAATGAGAGCCGGGTCGATCGCAGCACTCAAATACGCCTGACGGAGTGCGCGACGTGTCGGTTGTGTCGAGGCGCGCGGCTGCTCGGCGGGGTCGACCACCAGCCGCCGCCAGAGCAGGTCCATGGCTTCGTCGACGTTCTCCGCCGAAACCGGTCGGGGACGAGAGAGCTGCACGAGGTTCTGCAGCCGACGGTGCTCCTCGGTCAGCCATGCCGGGCCCAGGTCCCCGCTGACGACGCCGTCGTCCTCGACGGCGGCCGCCATCGCATCGACACGATCGAGGTAGTCCCAGACCGCGCCGAGTTCGGCGCCGTTACGGAACGCCTGGGCACGGGACGCGTTGGCCACGCGCCGGGTGGCCCACTCGCCGGTCGTCGGGTTCCCGACGATGAGAGCGACGTTGACGAACTCGCCGCGAAAGGGGTCGGGGACGAAGCGGACAACGCTGTAGTCGAACTTCACCCGGTACTCCTCCCGTCCACGATCGCTGCCAGCTCGGCCATCCGGCGCGCCACCTGCGGCGCGCGACGCTCCAGGAACCATCCGAGCGCCTCGAGTTCCTGCTGGTCGACCGGCCAGCCGGTCGGCACCGTCCGAAGCATGCCTCGAATCTCGTCCGCCGTCAGCGCATTGAGGCGATTGGCGTACCCGCGAACGGCGTCGACGTCGAGCCCGACCGGGTCGGCCGAGAGCTGGTGGGGTTGGTCCGCGCACCGTTCGAGATCCTCGATGGTCCAGTCCGCGCCTGGCCCGGGCAGGAAGAAGGCGTGGTCATGGCTGTGTAGTCGGTAGCCGTCACTCCAGTCGTACAGCCACTGGTCGTCATCGCCCCAGCACCAGTCGTAGAGCGCGTACACCCCGGCGTGGCGTCGACGGTTGTCGTCGTCCTGCCGGTGCTCGAAGGTCCGCAGCGGGTTGACATTGGGGACATCCCGCGACCCACTCGCCAGCCCCGCTTCGAGAAACCGACCCGGCGCGAACTCCTGGGCCGCGAAGTCCGGACCGACCTCGACGAGCTGCACCTCGCACACAGGCGCTCCGACCAGCAGGCCCAGGCGACCGACGATGTACTCGTTGACCGGGACGCGTGGAGACTGTCCATTGTTCAGCGGCTTCACCCAGAAGTCGCCCTCGTCGGTCAATCCGCGGAACGCTCCTGCGGAACCGTCGGAGGAAAACCCGGCGATGGCGCGAAGAGGCAGCGCGTCGGCATCGAGACGAACCTCCGGCCCGAGCGTGCCTGTCCACTCGTCGCGACCGCCGACCACGAGGACACATTGGCACGTCGTCCGGTCGGCGCTCGCAGGCCACGCCCGAACTACGGACGAGTCCACGGACGGTCACAGCTCGAGCACCGCCCGGAGGGCGTTGTCGACGCTGTCCATCTGTCCGGCCGTGGCCTCGCCAAGCCGGGACGTCAGCATCGACCGCGGTGGGCGGTCGAGCAGGAGGACCGACGCCCACCCCCACTCCGTCTCGACCGCCAGCAGCGACTGCGGGTCGCTGTCGAGGACGTGGAGGGCGTAGCACGTGGCGACGTGCTCGCTCTCGTTCAGCAGGTCGGCCGAGACGACCAGTCGGCGCGTGGACTGACCTTGCCGGCCGAGCAGACCGCTGTACTGCCAGACCTCACCGCGACGCATCGCGAACCGCGGCGGCCTCGTCCTGGGCGTCGGAGTCGTAGTCCGGGTGCTGCTCGAACCACTGCCCGTGAGCGCGCAACGCCTCGCGCAGCTCGTCCTGCCGGACGAGGCGCTCGAGATAGCCGCTGGCGCCACCGCGAGTGTGTGCGCCGCACTGCCGGACGCGCCTCGCCACCGACTCGTCGAAGCTCACCGTGATGCGCTCGGCCATGCACACCAGCGTACGCACCTCTGGCGCCCTCACGTGCGTGGATCGCAGGGATCAGGGCAGGAACGGACTCGGGGTGCCGTGCCAGGACACGCGGAGCCGCTCGCGGGGGCGTGTCGCGGCGACGAAGAGCAGGTTCCGCTCGTCCTGCGTCTCGTTGCGGTGCACCACGAGGTCCTCGTCCGCCGACGTGACGCCCGGGTGGGGGATGATGCCGTCGCTCACCCCGACCACCGCGACGGCGCGGAACTCCAGGCCCTTGAGCCCGTGCATGGTGCCGATCCGCACGGACTCGTCGCCCGTCGCGGCCTTCTTCAGTTCGACGACAGGGACGCCCGCGCGTCGCATCGCCGCCGCGGCGGGCCGCCAGATGTGCTGACCACGGGCGACCACGGCGATGTCCTCCCAGTCGATGCCGTCGGCGTGCCACGCCTGGAGCGCCTCGGCGAGATCGGCCATCTCCTGCGCGCGGTCCTCAGCGCTCACAACGACCGGGTCCTCGCCGGTGAACGCGGAGCGGTAGGCCGCGAGATCGTCGGCGACGTCGTCGAGACCCGTCTCGTGGTGCTCACCCAGCATGCGGAGCGCCCACGCGAGGATCTCGGCACTGGTCCGGTAGCTCAGCGTCAGCTTCGTCGAGCGGCGACCGCCGATGTTGATGCCGACCTTCCGGAGCGAGACCCGGTGCCCGTAGATGCGCTGGTGCGGGTCGCCAGTGAGGAAGAGGTCCTCGGGCTTGGACCTCACCGCCGCCCGGACGAGCCGCCAGTGCGCGGGATGGAGGTCCTGGATCTCGTCGACGACGACGTGCTCGTAGGGCGGATCGTCGGCCGCGAGCAGGCGCGCGGCCTCGTCGGCGATCATGGGGTGCGTCCACTTGCCGTCGGCCCGGAGCTCGCGCGTGAAGGTCTCGACGGCGCGCCAGATGGCCGGGCGGCGCGCGGGTGGCAGGGCCTTGCCGCGCCCCGGGCGTTCACACCCGACGTAGTCCTGCTCGGAGGTGATCTGCTGGGCGAGCACGACCTGCTCCCACTCGGCGTGCAGGAACTTCGCGCCCTGATCCACCCCGGCCGAGGCCGCGGCGCGCCGCCAGCGTTCGTCGCGTTCCTTGGTGTCCGAGAGCACCGAGAGGCGGATGCCCCGGCGCTCACGGACGAGGCCGTTCGACCAGGCGTCGATGTTGACCACCTGCACGGCCGCCATCTGCTCCGGGTCCAACATCCCGCGGAGGTCGCGCTCGAGAGCCTGCGCGAGGCCCTTGGTATAGGTCGTCAGGAGGATCTTCCCCGGTCCGGGCTGCTTCTGCTCCACCAGGTACTTCACGCGGTGCAGGGCCACCACGGTCTTACCCGTGCCCGGCCCGCCGGTGACCTGGGCGCTCCCCCAGTTCGGACGGTAGGCGAGTTTCTCCTGCGAGGGGTGCAGGAAGGTGCGGAAGTGGCTCATCGGCTTCTCGAGGAGCTTCCGCAGCTCCGCGAGGTCGTCGATGACGACGACCTGGCCGCCGGACCGGCCCACGGCCGCACCGAGATCGATCGGGTCCACCGGGTCGGTCGTGCGGGTGGCAGCGATGCGCTTCTTGACCGCCTCGACGGATTCGCCGCGCGCGAGTGGCAGCAGGACGGCGTACTGCGCGGCCGGCAGGATGCCCTGGGCGTTCTCGAGCTGCACGACGGTCTGGACGGCACGGGCCCACTCCACAATACGCTCGTCCACCCCCAACTCGTCGAAGGCGGCCGCGTCGACGTGCGCGAACAGGTCGACCTTCGGCCCGCCACCGCCCAGGGCATCGGCGAGGCGGTCGAGGGCGACGGCGTCCCGGAGCTCCAGCTCACCGCTGACCCGGTTCACCGACGCGGTGCGCGACCGCGCGTAGTCGGCCGCGTCCGCCGGTGACGTGAGGGAGAGCAGCAGCCCACGTCCCGTGCCCTCCGGAAGGAGGACCACGCCGACCAGCTCGGGGCCGACCGCGAGCAGCCGCATGCGCTCGTCGCGGGCCGCCTCCGGCGCCACGAGGCGGGGCCTGGGCGAACACGCCGTGGTGAGCGCTGCGACGCTGGCGTCCCGTTCCGACACGGACAGTCGCCGCAGTGCCGTGACGACGTCGACGTGGATGTCGAGCGCCAGCGGGGGCGGCGCCGGCGCACGCTTCGTCTCCCGCGCCTCCGCGAACACCTCCTGCCAGCCCTTGCGGAGCTCCGGGATCGAGGGGAAGCGATCGCCCGCAGCCTTCGCGAGAGCGCGACGGAAGAAGGTCCGCAGAGCGCCGCGCCGTTCCGGGTCGAAGGCGTGCTCGGCGAGGCTCACCTCCTCCACGAAGACGGGAGCCGTGCCGTCGTCGCCCCATCGCGGCAGCTCGCCGCTGGCGAGCTCGTGGAGGGTCGCGGCGACCGCGTACTGCTCGGCGGCACTGTCGTAGACGGTGCGCTTGGCCGACCCGAGGTGGGGATCGAGGTAGCCCGGCGTCCCGGACGCCGTGTCCTCGGCGGGGGCGGCGGCCAGCGAGAAGTCGAACAGGATCGCCTGCGGGGACCCGTCGGCGGCCTGGTCACGCAGGCCGACGTTCGCCGGCTTCACATCACGGTGGTGGACACCGCGGCCGTCGAGGTACTCGACGGCCGCGAGAATCTGGTCGCCGATCTCGGCCAGCGCAGCCCCGCGCTGCGAGCCCTCCTTGCGCAGGAGATCGGCGAGAGTCCGCGCACCGGCATGGGACATCTCGATGGCGTAGCGGCGACCGACCGGGAACGAGGCCCGTCGCAGGACCACGACGTGGTCGTGCCGCAGGTCCTCGAGTGCGGCGGCCTCGGCGGCGAGCAGGTCCTCGGCCTCGGCTCCACGGCCGATCTTGAGTACCGATTCGAGTCCGTCGCGGCGGACCAGGAAAGCCCGGGCCGAGCCACCCTGACCGAGCACCCGCTCGACCGTGTACCCCCATGGAAGCACCGCGCCCTCGGACGCCTCGAGAGGATCGATGTCCGAGGAATCGTCGCGCCGGTCCTGCTCGGGGCGCCGTGGGCGGAGCGCCTCGAGGAAGTCCTCCATCGAGGGCATCCGCTCGCTCAGCGACGGGTGGGTGGCCGTACGGACCGCCGCGTCGACGGCCGCATCGCCGGTGGCCGGGTCGAGCCCGCCCTCGGCCACGACGCGGTCACGCAGCTCCGCCTGGCTCGCAGCGGGCGCCCGACCGGTCAGGATCAGGTAGGCGATCGCCCCGACGCCGAAGATGTCGAGATCGGTGCGCCCGTCGGTGCCCTCGCTCGCGAACTCGGGCGCGAGGTAGGGCTCGACCGTCGGGTCGAGGTGTGTGGCAGCCCGCGCGGTGGCGGCCATCTGCCGTGGGCTCCCCGACCGGGCCATGTCGCGGGTGGAGAGCTGCCACTCCCCCACGCGCAGGACCGCCGACTCGACGAGCACCGCGCGGGGTGAGAGCGCGCGGTGGACGAGACCCTTGCGGTGCGCGTAGGCCACGGCGGACACCAGCTGGCGGACCAGGCCCAGCCGTTGCGGCATCGGCAGGTCGCCCTCGCTGACGAGCCACTCGTCGAGGCGCCGGGCGCCGCGCTCCTGCTCGATCAGCAGGGCCGGGCCCAACTCGTGCTCCACGAGGTCGTAGGGCGTCAGGATGCCCGGGTGGTGGACGCCCTCGGCCGCCCACATCTCGCGCTCGGCAGCGCGTCGGACCGAGGCGCGCGCCTCGGGATCGTCCAGCCGGTGCTCCAGGTAGACCCGCACGCGGCGGTGCGGGTTGCCGGGCACGCCGGGGCGGTAGGCGTGGAAGTCCTGCCAGGACGGGCCCTCGTCGTAGGGACGGGAGTCGAGCGTCCAGTTGCCGACCGACCTGCTCGGCGCCCGCGCGCTGATCCCGATCTTCTTCAGGAGCTGCGGGAGCTTCGCGAGCAGCTTGGGGTCGGGTGCGTCCCGCTCGGGCGGGGCCAGCAGCAGCCCGCCGAACAGGCGCGGCATGCGGCTTGCGGCGTCGTCGGGCACGTAGACGCGATGGCGCTGGTACGACGACAGCTCGACGCGCAGCGACGGCTCGGCGAGATACACCGACGCGCCGACGAACGGAGGCGCCATGCGCGTGTCGACCCGGCGCGCCTCCGTGGCGAGGTAGGACGCCAACGCCTTGCTCTTGCGGTCCGCCCCGTACACCGGGTTCGGCTCGGTGTGGGCCCGGTGGGTCCAGAACTGCCCGTCGTCGGTCAGTCGACCCTTGTAGTTCTTGATCTCGATCAGATACACGCCGTTCGGGCCGGCGATGAGCAGGTCGACCTCGTGGAGGCGCCCGTCCCGGGCGGCGAAGGTGAAGTTCGACCACGCGTTCCACGGGTTCTTGTCGGGCAGGAGCTCGCGGATGTGCGCGAGCGCCTCCCGCTCCCACGGATACTCCGACGGCGTGACCTCGTGCCAGCGTGGTGACGACGCGTCCACCCGGTACCCCCTCCGTGTTCCAGTCCAGCACGGTAGGCGACGGGTCCGACAGCCTCGACAGCCGTCCGGATCAGGCGGCGGCGGACCAGCCGAACTCCGCGAGCCGGGTCCGCGCGATCTCACGCTCCTGCTCGGAGAACAGCGCGGCGAACCGGGGGTCGACGACGAGAGCTTCGATCGTCAGGTCCAGACGGCGGTTCTCGTGCAGCTTGACGAAGCCGTCGCTGACGGCCGGCTGGGCCAGCAGCCGGCGCGCCGTCCCCAGCGTCCCGTGCTGGGACACCAGAAGACGCAGGTAGCTCGGGTTGTAGCGCAGATCGGCGACACAGGTGTCGATCTGCGCGAGCACCGCGCGCTCGAACTCGGCCTCGACCGGCGCCCCGTCCGCGTCGACCGGACCCCGCTCGTCGTCGGGAACGGCCTCTTCGCGCACGGCGGGGGCCGGGTGCCGCGTCCCCTCGTCCGGCTCGTCGCCCCGGATCACCGCCTGGCGGCGGAGGGCGAAGTTGCGCAGGGTGTCGACCGAGGTGAAGACACGGCAGCCGTTCTCGGCGAGCCGGTCGAGGTCCGCCTCGTCCGGGTCGAGCTCGAGCACGACGGCCTCGTCCTGACCGGCCTGGAGCCCGTCGGGCCAGAACGCCTCGGCGTGCGCGAGGAGCTGACCGGTGACGAGGTCGGGGACGTCGCAGTCGACCATCGGGTCGGCGAAACCCAGCGCGGCGAACTCGTCGAGCAGGGCCTTGATCTGTGCGGCCCGGGCTCCCCGGTCGATCGTCTCGGTCGGGGCGTCCATACCGTAGAGCGGCGGCGAGGGCCACGGTGCGGAACCCTCGGCGAGAGCGGCGAGGAAGCGGTCGGCCTCGTCGGCGAGCAGGGCGCGGCGCGCGGCGAGGAACTCGGGATACCTCTCGACCGTCCACAGCTCCCTGTCGGCGGGAATCCACTGGGCACGCAACCCGTCCGGCGAGCAGTCGGCGAGGGCCTCGGTGGGGAGCCGGTCGCCGAGGCGGGCGCCCGAGCCGTGGGTGACGAACGCGAAGTTGGCGATCGCGTTGATCTCGTTGCGGGGGTAGCCGTGGGCGACGAGCGCCGCCTTCGGGAAGATCTCCTGGACGTGCAGGGAGGCCACGGTGCGATCGAACACCTGGCCCGTCAACAGGTCTCTCCCGGCGACCGCGCGCGTCAGCAGGTAGAGCAGCGGATAGGAGCGGGCGCCCCGTCCGACCCCCTCGAAGTCCTCGGCCCGGATCGCGAGCGATCCCTTGTGCAGCCTCGTCAGGGAGGCGAGCAACCCGTCGACGCCCTCGGCGTCGGCGATCTGCAGGTCCTTGTTGAGGTTGGTCTCGATCGCGCCGGTGTATCGGCCGCGCAGCGCCGCGTGGACGATCCAGGCCATGGCTCGATTGGCCTCGGCCGGGCCCGAGAACCGCCCGTCCTCACTGCGATCGAGGACGCGGGTCAGGACCGGGAAGGCGCTCTTTCCCAGCAGGACCCGGTCGTGGTCGAGCCCGAAACGCTCGAGGAGGGTGTGGAGCAGGTGGTCGACGTGCCGGTGGGCGCCGGCGAGCGCGACCTCGAAGTCGTCGGCCGAGACGTCGGCGAGGGCGCTGAAGGGCGCGCGGCCGGTGGCGACGGCGGTGGTGTTGCGCAGGACCCAGTCCAGGCTGAAGGAGAATCCCCGCCGTGACCAGTCGTCGACGAAACGCCGCATGGTCGGTCGGGCCTGGTCCCACTCCGAGCAGATGCGGGCGAGGGCGAGGTCGCCCTTGGAGAGCTTGGTCCCGCCGGAGTTGACGCGGTTGAAGATGTCGACGACGACGTCGATCGTCTTGTCGGCGCCCGTGATGACCTCGATGTGGAAGTCACGGCTGCTGATGTTCGTGAGCTGCGTGAGACGTTCGACGTAGCACGAGAAGACGTCGTCGTCGAGTCCGAGACGCGTGAGGCTCGGGATGACCGACGCCATGCCCTTGCGGAAGAGCGAGGTGACGTCGATCCACCGCGGGTCGTTCCTCATGCGCGTCGGCGCGTAGAAGAGGAACTCCTCGGTCTCGACGTTGAAGTGCAGGCCGGTGAAGGCCTCCGGATCGCCGTCGAAGAAGCCAGGCGCCTCGCCCCGGATGACGCCGTAGAGACTCGTCACCCGCTGCTGGCCGTCGAGCAGGAGCCGCTTCTGCCCCCCGGAAGCGGCGAAAACCCCGCCACCCCGCGTCCGGTCGGCGGAGACGTCGGTCTCCCACACGAGCAGGGCACCGACCGGGAACTCGCGGTAGACCGACTTCATCAGCCCGCGGACCTGGTCGCGGTTCCAGACGTACCCCCGCTGGAACTCGGGGAGCAGCATCGTCCCGTTGTCGACCTGGTCCAATACGACCGACAGCTTCACCTGGCAACCCCCACGAGATCCTCGGCCGGGTGATCCTGCCCGACCTGGCACGAGCGGGCACGACGGCCCGCCGATCAGGCTCGAAGGCAGTCGAGGTCGAGGTCGGCGAGGGCGATGAACCGCAGTCGCGGGAGATGGCGCATCAGAACGAGCGCGTCGCGGTCGATGCTCTCGCCGATCAGCACCCCCTCGATCGCCCGACCCGGCCGGTACTTGGTGATCAACGCGTCGCGGTACCGAACCACCTGGCCCACCGCTCCGGGGCCCACCCTGCCCTTCTTGACCTCGATCACGACCTTCGGGTTCTTCACCCGGCCGAACCCGATCAGGTCGGCCCGTCCCGCGCCGGGCCCCGGAGCCTTCTCGATGATCAATTCCTTGAAGTCCAACCCCTGTGCCTTCAGGAGTTGACTCTTCTCCTTGAGCTCCCGACAGATCGTCTTCTCCAACGTGTCGACCTTGTTCGCCGCCACGATCCGGCTCTCCAGGACAGCGGTGGTCACCCCGGCGAGCTCGAGGATCCGCGCCCAGACATCGTCGGGCACTGCCCAGGCGCTCTTGACGAACGCTGCCCGCAGCGCAGGCCAGGTCGCGACGACGGGGTCGGCCTTCATCTCGGCAAGAGGAATTGGTCGAGGCAGCCGCTGCAAGACCTCGAAGCCGCACTGGTGGCCGCGTCCGAATTCCTGGACCTGCGCCTCGTCGAGTGGATGCGCATCGGTCGTGGTGCGAATCAGGTAGGCGACGTCCTTCTTCACCGTCGACCGGTAGAGGAGAACGAGGTCGCCGGCGCGCGTGTCCTTGTGACACGTCCACCAGTCGTCGGTCGAATAGCCGCGGTCGGGGTCCAGCTCGGGATTCTCGTTCCCGTCCTCGTCGAGGTAGTAGTCCGGCCCGGTCACCCACACCCAGTGCTGCGTCATCGCGTCCCCCTCGGGTCCTGATCGCCGCGACCCTAGGGCCGGGAGCGGACAGTGCCCGTTCGCGGTCGGCGAACCGCACCGCACCCGCCGTCGGGAAGGTCGACGATGCCCCCGTGACCCGTACCGAGCTCGCCGTCGAGACCCCCGACGGCACCTGCCGCGCGACCCTGCACACGCCCGAGGGCTCGGGACCGTGGCCCGGGGTCGTGTACTACCCCGACGCCGGCGGGGTGCGCGAGACGCTCGCCGGGATGGCGGACGCGCTGGCCGGGCGCGGCTTCGCCGTCCTGCTGCCCGACATCTACCACCGGACGCCCTACGCGCCGTTCGACACCGCGACGCTGTTCGGGGACCCCGAGGAGTTCGCCCGGCTGACCGCCCTCGCGGGCGCGCTCACGCCGAGCCAGGTGGTCACCGACGCGCGGGCCCTCGTCGCGGTGCTGCTCACCCGGGCCGAGGTGGCCCCGGGCGGGGTCGGTGCGGTCGGCTACTGCTTCGGCGGGTCGATGGCGTTCCGCGCGGCGGCGGCCGAGCCGGAGCACGTCCGGGCCGTCGCGACCTTCCACGGCGGGAACCTCGCCGCCGCGGACGACCCGTCGAGCCCGCACCTGCTCGCCCCCTCGATCCGGGCGGCGGTGTACGTGGCCGCGGCGACCGACGACGCGAGCTTCGACGCCGACCAGGCCGCCCGACTGCAGGAGGCCTGCGACACGGCGGGGGTCACGCTGACCCTCGAGACCTACCCGGCCGCGCACGGCTTCGCGGTGCCCGACAACCCCACGCACGACGACGAGGCCGACCGCCGCCACCGCGAGACGCTCGCGGCGTTCCTCAGCGAGCACCTCCGTCGTCGGGAATGAGCGGGAGCGCCCGTTCGCGGAAGAAGCGGCCGTCGGCGGGATGGGAGAGCAGGCCGGCGACCTCGGCGGCCGGCACCCAGCGGGCCTCCGGGTTGGCCGGGTCGAGCGGGCGCAGCTCGGCGGGGTCGCTGCGGAACAGGAACAGCGTGATCGTCTTGTGCTCCGGCAGGCCGTGCCGGACCGCGAGCCGGCTGAACGACCCCAGCTCACCGACGAGTTCGAGGTCGGCGAGCCCGCACTCCTCGTGGATCTCGCGGCGGGCCGCGTCGAGGACGCCCTCGCCGTCCTCCACGTGCCCCTTGGGCAGCGACCACGTCTGCGAGCGCTGCCGCACGACGACCACCCGCCCCGCCGGGTCGACGACCACTCCCCCTGCCGCGTGACTCCGGAACATCCCCGCAGTGTCCCGGACGCCGTCAGGCCAGCGACCTCGCGCGCGCGGCGACCCCCGCCGAGCCGAGCAGGCCGGCGCTGATCGCGGCGAGCGCGATGGCCGGGCCGGAACGCTCGATGCCGAACGCGTGGTCGAGGGAGAGCTCACCGGGCCCGGCGGCCGCGACGGCGAACACGACCGCGGTCAACACGGCGTTGTACTCCCAGCCGCCCTGGCTCACCCAGGGGCCGTTGTCCTTGTGCACGTGGTAGACGGCCGACCCCATCGCACCCGAGACCATCGTCGCCGCCAACGGCGTCGCGAGACCGGCGGCCAGCAGGGCACCGCCGCCCGCCTCGGAGAGGCCGGCGGCGACGGCGTTGTCCCGCCCCGGGCGAATCCCCATCGCCTCGAAGCCCTGCGCCGTGCCGTCGATCCCGCCGCCGCCGAACCAGCCCGCGAGCTTCTGCATGCCGTGCCCGACGAACAGCAGTCCGACCACGAGCCGCAGCACGGCCATCCCGATCTTCACGTGAACTCCTTGCTCGACGAAACAGTTGTTCCGTCAAGCTAGACCTCTCGCGGTGGGACCGGTGGAGCGGGCCAGGTCTCCGGTGGGTCGCCCAGCGCCTCGCGCACATTCGCGATCACACTCCGCGCGACGAGCGCGTTGCCCACGCCCCCGAGGACCGCGCCGAACCCGAACGGCAGCACCTTCCCCCACAACGCCCGCCCCTGCGCCGCGCCGAAGGTGGTGACGGCGTTCTGCGTCAGCACCCGCTGGACCTTGAGGAGCTGACCGGCGGGGATGCGCCGCACGGCGGCCGCACCCCAGGTACCGCCGACCACGCCGGCAGCCTCCTCCACGATCGCGGTCCCCCGCGCTCCCCCGAGAACGGCGAGCACGAGCAGCCGGCGGCGGTCGACCTCGTCGGGCCGCACCCCGTGGACCGCGGCCACCGCGAGGGCGTGGAGCACGGCCGCGTTGAGCGAGAAGGCCAGCTCGCCCCCGCCCAGGGCC
This sequence comes from Actinomycetospora sp. CA-084318, assembly GCF_050955885.1. Lineage (NCBI taxonomy): Bacteria > Bacillati > Actinomycetota > Actinomycetes > Pseudonocardiales > Pseudonocardiaceae > Actinomycetospora > Actinomycetospora sp. CA-084318. The sequence goes on along the minus strand of NZ_CP192098.1, from coordinate 2,735,646 downwards.
ACGGCCAGCCCCGTCCCGACGACGGGAGCGGCGGCGGAGGCCCCGACCGAGGCCCCGGCGGCGGTGACCGTCGTGAGGTAGGTCCGCTCGAGGACGGTCACGACCTGGGCGGGGGTCCGGTCGGAGCGCGCCCGGGCCAGTCGGAGCGTCAGGTCGACCTGGGGCTGCTGCACGGCGAGCGCGCGGTCCAGGAGTCCGGGGAACGCGCTCCAGTCCGCCACGGGGTGATCATGCCCGAACGGGCGTGTCCACGATGTGGCGTTCCTGCCACTGGATGCATGCAACGACGCTTCGCTGCCACGGGGGGACGGGGGTCAGTGCGCCGGTGTCACCTCGACGGCCGGCTCGTGCACCCCGGCGACGCCCGCGTGCACCGCCCCCGCGGTCTTGCGGGCACGCTTGTTCGCGTACATGGCGGCATCGGCGTCGGCCAGGGCCTGCGCGAACCCGCCGTCGACCCGGAACGGCGCCGCGCCCACCGAGCACGGGACGTCGGCGTCGGCGAGCACCGCCTGGAGCCGGTCGGCCAGCCGCGCCGCGTCGTCGGCGCCGACCGAGGCGACCAGCCCGAACTCGTCGCCACCGAGACGGGCCAGCGGGTCACCGGTGCGCACCGCCCCGAGCAGGGTCCGCGCGGTGCGCCGCAGGTAGCGGTCCCCCGCGTCGTGGCCCTCGGTGTCGTTGACGGTCTTGAGGCCGTCGAGGTCGAACATCACCACCGCGGCGGGGTCGCCGAAGCGGCGGAACCGGTCCTCCTCGCGCTCCATCCAGCGCTGCCAGCCCCGCCGGTTCAGCAGCCCCGTCAGCGGGTCGGTCTCCGCGTCGGACACCGCACGCTCGAGGGCGCGGGCGGTCTCCACGGCGGTGCTGTCGGCCTCCAGCACGCTCGACAGGAGGCTGGAGAGCAGGTCCAGCAGGGTCTCGTGCGCCAGGTACGTCTCGGGCAGCGGGTCGGGGTTGAGGCCGACGACGGTGCCGAACAGCGACCCGTCGGGCTGCAGGACCGGCGTGCCCACGTACGCGCCCACGCGCACCGCGTCGCGCGCCTGCGCGTCGACCGCCTCGGCGAGGTCGGGCACGAGGGCGGTGTCCGGCACCACCCGCGGGGTCGAGCCCAGCGACATCGTCCGGCACAGCGACGTCGACCACGCGACCTCCGCCCCCGGGCGCAGCCCGTAGGTCCGGTCCGCCGTCACGAGCATCGTCTGGCGGCGCCCGACCACCCGGGACACCGCCCAGACCCCCATCGGCACGGTGTCGGCCAGGTAGTCGACGACCATGCGGCACGCCGCGTCGAACGCCCTCGGCGGCACGAGCTCGGCCGCCACCTCCGTGAGTCGCGTCGGCACCAGGACCCCCTCGTCGTCGCGGGACGCGCCACCGGCGTACCACCCCGACCGTCCGCGCTACCCGTCCGGAGCCCGACGACCACCCCCTCGGGCGGTCCGGTCCCTACGAACGGGTGCCGGCCTTCCGTGCCCGCTTGTCCGAGTACATCGCGGCGTCCGCCTCCGACACCGCCTCCGAGAAGCCCGTGGCGACGCCCACCGGCGCGACGCCGATCGAGCAGGGCGTGCCGGCCTCGTCGAGCACCCGGTGCAGCCGGTCCACGAGGGGGCCGGCGTCGTCGGGACCGACCGTCGCGACCATGGCGAACTCGTCGCCGCCGAGGCGGGCCAGCGGGTCGCCGTGGCGGGTGGCGTGGCGCAGCGTCTCGGCCGTGCGCTGCAGGTAGCGGTCCCCGGCCTCGTGGCCCTCGGTGTCGTTGACCGTCTTCAGGCCGTCGAGGTCCATCATCACCACGCAGGCCGGGTCACCGAAGCGGCGGAACCGCTCCTCCTCGCGTTCCAGCCAGCGGGTCCAGCCGCGCCGGTTGAGCAGCCCCGTCAGCTGGTCGGTCTCGGCGTCGGACACGGCCCGCTCGAGCTCCCGGGCCGACTCGACGGACGTGGTGTCCGCCTCGAGCACGCTGGAGAGCAGGCTCGACAGCAGGTCGAGGAGCCCCTCGTGCTCGACGAAGCCGGGGTCCATCGGGTCCCGGTTGATGCCGAGCAGGGTGCCGAACAGCTCACCGCCGGGCTGGACGATCGGGGTCCCGACGTAGGCGCCGATCGGGAAGTCGAGCGCGGCCGCGGACTCGTGCGGCGCGGCCAGCTCGGGGCGGAGGGCGACGTCGGGCACCACCCGCGGGGTCTCGCCCGAGATCATCGTGCGGCACATCGTGTCGGTCCACCGGTTCCCCGCGCCGGGGGCGAGCCCGTAGTCGCGGTCGTGCGCCACGAGCACGGTCTGCCAGCCGGCGGCCACGCGGGTCACCGCCCACGCGCCGAGCGGCACGGTCTCACCGAGGTAGTCGACCACCATCCGGCAGGCCTGGTCGAAGGCCCGCGGCGGCCCCACGTCGGTCACGATCATCGTCTCGTCACTGGTGATCACGTCGTCCCCTTGCGAAACCCACAGCCCGCCCCCACCACTCATTGTGACCGATGGTGGCCCTCGGTGGTCAAGGTGGGGTGACCCGTCGGAGGTGGATCAACGGGTACGGCAGGCCGTCCGCGTCGGTCTCCGCGCGACCGGTCTCGACGAACCCACGGCGCCGGTACCAGGCCCACGCCGACTCGTTCTGCTCGTTGACGTCCAGGGTGAGGATCGGGGCGCGAACGTCGTCGAGCAGCGCGGTCCCGACGCCGCGACCGTGCGCCGCCGGGTCGACGAAGAGCATGTCGATCTCGCCGCCGCGCGCGGCGAGGAAGCCGAGCGGCCGGTCGTCGGGACCGACGGCGACGCGGGCCGCCGCCCGCGGCAGGTGGGTGCGCAGCTGCGCCTGGAACTCCTCGAGGTGCGCCGGGTCGAGGAAGTGGTGGGTCGCCTCGACGGCCCGCCGCCAGATCCCGACGAGCGCTTCGAGGTCGTCGGGCACGGCATCTCGCAGTTGCACTTGACCCTCACGCGACGTCAGGCCGGAACCTCTCCATCATGACCGGGATGACGGACACGGGGCTCACGGTGGGTCGGCTCGCCGAACGCTTCGGGCTGACGGTGCGCACGCTGCACCACTACGACGAGATCGGGCTGCTCCGCCCGAGCGGTCGCAGCCCGTCGGGCTACCGCCTGTACGCCGAGTCCGACATCACCCGCCTGCAGCACGTCGTGGTCTACCGCCGGCTCGGGTTCGCCCTGGAGGACATCGCCGTCCTCCTCGACGACCCGGGCGCGGACGTCGCGGCCCACCTGCGTCGGCAGCGGGACGCGGTCACCCACCGGCTCGACGAGCTCACCGACCTCGTCGTGGCCATCGACCGAGCCCTGGAGGCAGAAGTGGACGGAATCCAGCTGACCCGTGAGGAGCGCAAGGAGCTCTTCGGTGACGGCTTCAAGGACGAGTACCAGGCCGAGGCGCAGGAGCGCTGGGGCGACACCGAGCAGTGGCGCCAGTCCCAGGAGCGGACCGCGCGCTACACCAAGGACGACTGGGTCGCGATCAAGGCCGAGACCGACGCGGTGAACGCCGCCTTCGTCGCCGCGAAGCGATCCGGCGCGGCCCCGGACTCGGAGCCGGCCCGCGCGGCCGCCGAGGCGCACGGGCGCCAGATCCACGAGCGGTTCTACGACCTCTCGCCGGAGATGCACCGCAACCTCGCGTGCCTGTACGTCACCGACGAGCGCTTCACCACGACCTACGACGACCTGGAGCCGGGCCTCGCGCAGTACGTGCACGACGCGATCCAGGCGTATCGGGCCGAGTGAATCGGCCCCACCCGTCGTCGGGAACGTGTCACGATCGACGGGCACCGAGGAGGTGACATGAGCATCAGCTACTCCGCTCCCTCGCGGCTGCTCGAGCTCGCGGACTGGGAGGCGCTCCCCGAGGACGAGCTCCATCACGTCGAGCTCGTGGAGGGGGTACTGGTCGTGTCGCCCCGAGCGCAGTTCATCCACGGCCGCGCGGTCGCGCGCATCGCCCGGGCTCTGGACGAGCAGGTGCCCTCCGCATGGCTCACGGTGATCGAGGTCGAGATCGTCGTCGAGGGCGACCCCTTCCCGACGGTGCGCGTCCCCGACGTCGTGGTGGTGCCCGCGGCGATCGTGGACCGGCGGGCCCGCTGCGAGGCCGCCGAGGTCCGGGTCGCGGTCGAGGTCCTGTCCCCGGGCTCCCGACGGACCGACCGGATCATGAAGGCGGACGAGTACGCGTCGGCGGGGGTCCGGCACTACGTCCTCGTCGACCCCGAGGGCGCGACCACCGTGCTCTCGCTGCAGGAGGGCCGCTACGTCGAGGTCGATGCCCTGGAGCTGGACGGCGTGCGGATCGACCTCGGCTGAGATGCCCACGTACCTCGGCGTCGACATCGGGACGCAGAGCTCGAAGGGCGTCCTCGTCGGCGACGACGGCACCGTCCTGGCCCGGGCCCAGGTCGAGCATGCGACGTCGTACCCCGCTCCCGGCCACGTCGAGCACGACGCGGAGGGCGTCTGGTGGCATGACTTCGTCCACCTCACCCGCGAGCTCGGTGGCACGCCCGACGCGGTGGGCGTGAGCGGGATCGGCCCGGTCCTGCTGCCGGCCGACGCCGACGGGCGCCCGCTGCGGCCCGCGATCCTCTACGGCGTCGACACGCGGGCCACGCGGGAGGTCGCCGAGCTGACCGAGCGGTTCGGGGCGGCGGAGATCCTGCGCCGGGGCGGGACGCCACTGTCGAGCCAGGCGGTGGGGCCGAAGATCGCGTGGCTGCGCCGGCACGAGCCGGAGGTCTGGGACCGCACGGCGATGCTGCTGATGGCGAGCTCGTACCTGGTGCACCGGTTGACCGGCGAGTACGTGCTCGACCAGCACTCGGCGAGCCAGTGCGACCCGCTCCACGACCTCGACTCCGCCGACTGGGCCCACGACGTGGCCGACGAGGTCGCGCCGGGCCTGGCGCTGCCGCGGTTGGCGTGGTCGACCGAGGTGGCCGGACACGTGACCGCGGCGGCCGCGGCGGAGACCGGGCTGCGCGCGGGCACCCCGGTCACGTCCGGGACGATCGACGCCTGGGCCGAGGCGGCGTCGGTGGGCGTGTCCGGTCCGGGCGACACGATGGTCATGTACGGCACGACGATGTTCCTGGTGCAGACGGCCCCGGCGCCCGCGCGGCACGAGACGCTGTGGTCGACGCGCGGGCTCGCACCGGGCTCCTTCACCACGGCGGCCGGGATGGCCACCGGCGGGGCCGTCACCACGTGGCTGCGCGACCTCGTCGGCGGTGACCACGCGGCGCTGACGGCGGCGGCCGGCGAGGTCCCGGCCGGCGCGGACGGTCTGCTGCTGCTCCCCTACTTCGCCGGGGAGCGCACGCCCGTGTTCGACCCCGACGCCCGTGGGGTGCTGATCGGGCTGACGACGCAGCACGAGGCGCCCGCGCTGTACCGGGCCGCGCTGGAGGGGATCGCACACGGCGTGCGGCACAACCTCGCGGCGTTCCCGGCGCCCGACCCCCGCCTCGTCGCGGTGGGCGGGGGCACGGCGGGCGGGGTGTGGACGCAGATCGTCAGCGACGTGACCGGCCTGCCCCAGGACGTCCCGGCCGACACCACCGGCGCCGCCCTCGGGGACGCCTGGCTCGCGGCGGTGGCGGTCGGGGCCGGGCCCGACATCACGACGTGGAACCCCGTCGTCGGGACCGTGCGGCCGGACCCGGCGACCCGGGAGCTCCACGACGCGATGCACGAGCACTACCGCGCCCTCTACCCGGCGACCCGGGAGACGGCGCACTTCCTCGCGGGCCTCAGACGGTGATCGCGACCTTCCCCGTCATCCGCCCGCTCTCCACCAGCTCGTGGGCGCGCTGCAGGTTCTCGGGCGTGAGGCCGTCGAACCGCTCGGACAGCGTCGTGCGCACCGTGCCGGCCTCGACGAGCTCCGCGGTGCGGTCCAGCAGCTCGTGCTGGGCGATCATGTCGGCCGCCTCGAACATCGGCCGCGTGAACATGAGCTCCCAGTGCAGCGCGAGGCTCTTGTCCTTCAGCGGCAGCGTCTCCAGGCCCTCGGGCTCGTCGATCGCGACGATGCCGCCGCCGGGGTTCAGCAGCTCCGCGTAGGTCTCGATCATGCCCTCGGTGAAGGGCGAGAACACCAGGTCGACGCCGTCGGGGGCGACCTCGCGCACCGAGGCGAGGAGGTCGTGGTGGTCGGCGACGTGGTGGGCGCCCATCGCGGTGGCCCAGTCGCGGGAGGCCTCCCGCGACGCGGTGCCGACGAGCGTGAGGTCGGTCAGGGCCCGGGCGTACTGCAGCACCATGGAGCCGACCCCACCGGCCGCACCCATGACGAGCAACGTGCGCGAGCGGTCGTCGGGAAGACGGAAGCGGTCGAAGAGCGACTCCCAGGCCGTGATCGCGGTGAGCGGCAGGGCCGCGGCCTCGGCCCAGTCCAGCGTCGCGGGCTTGCGGCCGACGATGCGCTCGTCGACCACGTGGTACTGCGCGTTCGTGCCCGGCCGCAGGATCGAGCCGGCCTCCATGACCTCGTCCCCGACGGCGAACAGCGTCACCTCGTCGCCGACGGCGGTGACCACCCCGGCCGCGTCGAAGCCGAGGACCTTCGGCTCCCCGCCCGGGTCGACGCCGTGGTGGAGCTTCGTGTCCACCGGGTTGACCGAGACCGCCCGGACCTCGACGACGAGGTCACGGGGTCCGGGGGTCGGGTCGGGTTGGTCGATCTCGGTGAACGGGCCGGAGGGCTCGGTGTAGGCGATGGCCTTCATGCAGGTGCGGTACCCGCATGTGAGCACTTTCCGTGCCTCCGGCGACGGAAAGTGCTCACATGCGTCAGCCCAAGGTGAACGGGTCCCGGGTGCCGCCGGTCAGCTCGACCCACACCGCCTTCGTCTCGAGGTAGGCGTCGATGCCGTTCAGGCCGTTCTCGCGGCCCAGCCCGGACTGCTTGAACCCGCCGAAGGGCACGCTCGGCGACAGGACGCGGTAGGCGTTGATCCACACCGTGCCGGCCCGGATCTTCCCGGCGACCCGGTGGCCACGGTGGATGTCCTTGGTCCAGACCGCCCCGGCCAGGCCGTAGGGCGTGTCGTTGGCGAGCTTGATCGCCTCGTCCTCGTCGGTGAACGTGACGGCGGAGAGGACCGGCCCGAAGACCTCCTCGCGGTACACGGTGTCGGTGGGCTTCACGCTCAGCACGGTCGGCTTGACGAAGTAGCTGCCCAGCGACTCCTCGGCCGACCCCCCGTAGGCGATCGTCGCGCCCTCGGCGCGGGCCTTCTCGAGGTAGCCGAGCACCTTCTCGTACTGCGGCTGGTTGGCCACCGGGCCCATCTCGGTCTCGGCGTCCATCGGGTTGCCGAGCTTGATCGACGAGGCACGCTCGGCGACGAGCCGGACGAGTTCGTCGTGGACGTCGGCATGCACGATGAGGCGGGAGCCGGCCATGCAGGTCTGCCCGGTCGCGGCGAACACGCCCGCGACGAGGCCGTTCGCGGCGGCCTGCAGGTCGGCGTCGGGGAACACCACCTGCGGCGACTTCCCGCCGAGCTCGAGGGTGACCGGGTTGAGGTTCTCCATCGCGGCCTGACCGACGTGCTTGCCGGTCGCCGTGGACCCGGTGAAGGCCACCTTGTCGACGCCGGGATGCGCCGCCAGGTGCGCGCCGGTCTCGCGGCTGAGGCCGGTGACCACGTTGACGACGCCCGCCGGGATGCCCGCCTGCTCGATCAGCTCGACGAAGCCCAGGGTGGAGGCCGGGGCGTGCTCGCTCGGCTTGACGACGACCGTGCAGCCGGCCGCCAGCAGCGGCGCGAGCTTGAAGGTCATCAACAGCAGCGGCGAGTTCCACGGCGTGATCGCGGCGACGACGCCGATCGGCTCGCGGCGGGTGTAGACGAGGTAGTTCGGGTTCGGCGAGGGGATCTGCGCGCCCTCGATCTTGTCGGCCAGCCCCGCGAAGTAGTGGTACCAGCCGCCGAGGCCGTTGAGCTGCCCGAGCATCTCGCGGTAGAGCTTGCCGGAGTCGTTGACCTCGAGGGTCGCGAGGCGCTCGGCGTTCTGTCCGATGAGGTCGCCGAGGCGGCGCAGGCAGGCGGCGCGGGCGAACCCGGTCATGGCGCCCCACTCGCCCTCGAAGGCCGAGCGCGCGGCGGCGACGGCCGCGTCGACGTCCTCGGGCCCGCCGTCGGGGATCGACGCCCAGGTCTCCCCGGTGTAGGGGTTCTGCGAGTCGAAGGTCTTCCCCGAGATCGCGTCGACGGCGCGGCCGCCGATCAGCATCCGGAACTGTTCCATGCTTCTCACCTCGAGATCAGATCGGTGACGGCGAGGTCCACGAGGCCCTCGACCCGGGCGAAGGCGATAGCGGTGACGGGGTCCAGGAGCTCGCCCGTCTCCTCGTCCAGCATCGTGCAGAGCACCGCGACCGGTCCGAGCCCCGCGAGCGCGGCGAGGGCGGAGGCGACCTCGACGGTGTCGGCCCGTCCGGCCCGGGTCGCGGTGGCGACGACGTGGCCGGGCCGGGTGAGGTCGTCCGGGCGGGTCGCGGGGTCGGCGAGGAGGGCGAGGGTGCGCGCCCGTTCGGTGGCGCTGATGCCGGTGCTCACGCCGGTCGCCGCGTCGAACGGCACCGTGCGGGCGCTGCGGCCGTGCGCCGGCGGCAGGTCGAGCGCGTCGAGCAACGACGGCGGGGCGGCTGCCTCCAGGAACCCGCTGCCGTACCGGACGAGGAACGCGACGGTGGACGGGTCGATCCCGGCGGCCGCGGCCACCAGGACCGCGCCCTGGCTGCCCCCGTGCACGACGACGGGTCGACCGCGGCCGAGGTCGGCGACCGCGTGGTCGACGACGTCGACGATCTCGGCGGTCAGGGTCACGACGGCTCCTTCTCGACGGCGGGCGGCCTCGGCGGGGATCACAGCAACGGCGCCAGCGCGGTGACGGCGGGCGCGCCGCGCACGGCCCCGGTGAACTGGCCGAACGCGCGTCCGTGGGCGGCGACCAGGTCGAGGGCCTCGGCGGTGAGTTCCCCGTCGGGACCGTAGTGCCCGCCGTGCAGGAACAGTCCCGGCGAGAGGACCTGGGCGGCGAAGAACCCGGCCAGCACCGAGCGCAGGTCGTCGACGGCGAGGAAGTGCTCGGCGGCGTTGCCGGTGTGCAGGATCGCGGTGGCCTTGCCGCGCAGCGGTGCACGCTGCTCCCCCTGGGCGCCGCGCTGCGTGTTCTCCAGGAACGCCTTGATCAGCCCGGACGAGCGGGCGCGGTAGGTCGGGGTCGCGAACACGACGCCGTCCGCGGCCTCCGCGGCACGCTGCAGGTCCTCGGGGTCCGGTCCCTCGCCGAGTTCGACGACGGTGCTCGGCACCCCTGTGGCGTCGAGGAACGCCGCCAGCGCGGTCGACGAGCGACCCCCCGCGTTGGGCGACCCGACGAGACCGAGCAGGGACAGGGTCACCGGTCGACCTCCGGGTGCGCGCTCACGGGGTGGGAGTACCCCCGGAACGTTAGGGACCCGTCGTCGTGGCCCCCATCCGTCTCGCGCACGCCGTCAGCCGATTCGCGCAGGGTGCACCTCTGGATGGCAGCGAAGCGTCGTTGCTGTCATCCCGTCGGCGGATCGCCACATCGTCGCGGCCTCGAGGCGGGCGGTCGCCCGCGCATGGTCCGGATCTTCGTGAGCGTGTCGCATCAGCGCTTGCGCGTGTCGCGCACGACGTCGTGATCATGGTCGAGCGGAGACCCGCCAGGTCGGGCACGCACCGTCGTCAGGAACGGGCCGCCGCAGCGCGGCATGATCCGGACCCGCCGAGCAATGTGCTCGCTGAGCGCGCACGTCGCTCCGCAGGACCGGATCTCGAGCCAGGTGGAGTCGGGATCGGTTTGGTTGCACGCATTTCGTCCGCGTGCCACGGTGGCCGACACCACACGACGGCGTGATCGAGCAAGGGGTCATGCAGGTGAGCGCTCCGACCGAGGAACCCCTGGCCGCGCACGCGGTGATGAACACCGACGACGTCGACGAGGCCCGGCACGTCGTCACCGAGGTCTACGTCCCGCACGAGCTGGACTCCCTCGGCGGGCGCCCGCTCGACGCGCGGCTGAACAGCGTCGCCTCCGACCGACTGACGCTCGGCTACCTCGTCTACGGCGCGCACGCCTCGCTCGACCTGCCGCCGCTCGAGCACTGCTACCACGTGAACCTGACCCTCTCCGGGCGGACCGAGGTGACCCGTCGTCGGGGGCGGGAGCGGGCGATCACCGAGGGCGGGCGCAGCGGGGCGGTGCTGCTGCCGACCGAGGACTCGACGGTCACGTGGACCCCCGAGGCGACCCAGTTCGCGATGAAGTTCCCCCGCGGGCCGCTCGAGGAACACCTCGGCGGCCTGCTCGGGCACCCGATCCACGACGCGCTGGACTTCGACGTCTCGATGGACCTGACGTCGGGTCACGGCGCGGCGCTGATGAGCGCGGTGCGGTTCCTGCAGACCGAGCTCGACCGGCCGGGCGGCATCGCCGCGGCCCCGCTCGCCCGCGCCCAGCTCGAGACCTACGTGCTCACCGCACTCCTGCACGGGGTCGGCCACCAGTACACGAACGAGCTGCTCGCGCCGAGGACCGAGGACCGGCCCACCGTCGTGCGCCGGGCCCTCGAGTTCATCGAGGCCCACGCCGCGGAGCCGTTCAGCATCCCGCAGCTCGCCCGGCGGATGGGCGTCTCCACCCGCACGCTGCAGGTCACGTTCGCGCGCCACGTCGGGATGACGCCGAGCGAGTACGTCCGCGACGTCCGCCTCGCCCGCGTGCACGCCGACCTCGTCGCGGCCGACCCGGCGGACCGCTCGGTCAGCGAGCTCGCGGCCGCCTGGGGGTTCCTGCACCAGGGGCGCTTCTCCGAGCAGTACCGCGCGAAGTACGGGCGGCTGCCCTCGCAGACGCTGCGTTCCTGACGACCGGCCTGCGCACTTCGGATGGCCGCCTGCGCCTCGCGGATGGAACGGCTGCGCACGACTTCCTAGCGTGATCGCAGTCACCGACGACGCCGCTGGAGGTCACCCCCATGGTCCAGACGATCACGTACGGCCGCGAGCAGACGCTGCCCCTGGAGCACCCGCGCACCGGGCCGTCGATCTTCAACGACCAGAAGATGAAGCTCGGGCTGTTCGGGTCGAACTGCTCGGGCGGCCTGTGCATGACCGACGCGCCGACCACCTACGAGATCACCTGGGACCACACGAAGTCCATCGCGCAGAAGGCCGACCGGCTCGGCATGGAGGCCATGGTCCCGGTCGCCCGCTGGAAGGGCTTCGGCGGCAACGTCAACTTCAACGGCACGAACTTCGAGACGTTCACCTGGGCCGCCGGCATCGCCGAGTGCACCGAGCAGATCACGGTCTTCACCACCACCCACATCCCGACGGTGCACCCCGTCGTCGCCGCGAACATGGCCGTCACCAACGACCACATCGCCAAGGGCCGGTTCGGGATGAACCTGGTGATGGGCTGGTTCACCCCGGAGATGGGGATGTTCAACCCGAAGCAGCTCGAGCACGACGAGCGCTACGTCTACGGCGGGGAGTGGCTCGAACTCGTCGAGCGCCTCTGGACCGCCGAGGGCGAGTTCGACTTCGAGGGCACGTACTTCCAGGCCGAGAACCTGGAGTCCGAGCCGAAGCCGGTCCAGGACCCGCGCCCGGTGCTCATCAACGCCGGCAACTCGAAGTCGGGCACCGACTTCTCCGCGAAGTACGTCGACATCAACTTCGCCTCGCTCGACATGGACGCGATGGCCGACTACACGAAGGACATCAAGCGCAAGGCCCGCGAGGACTACCAGCGCGCGATCTCGACGATGACCTACGGGCTCGTCGTCTGCCGCGACACCGAGGCCGAGGCCAAGCGCGACCACCAGCGCATCATCGACGAGGGCGACTGGCCGGGCGCCCGCAACCTCATGTCGATCATCGGCATGGAGTCGCAGTCGTTCAACGAGCAGATCGAGAAGTTCCAGGAGCGCTTCATCGCCGGCTGGGCCGGACAGCCGCTGGTCGGCACGCCCGAGCAGGTCGTCGAGGGGTTCCAGCAGCTCTCCGACCACGGCATGGAGGGCATGATCATGGGCTTCCTCGACTACAACGTGGAGATCGACCAGTTCGGCGAGCAGGTCATGCCGCTCATGCGCGAGGCGGGTCTGCGGCACTGAGGTGGCTCCGCCCTGTGAGTACTCATCCGTGCTGGAGCACGGATGAGTACTCACAGGAGCGCCAGCTCACCTCGCAGGTCGTCCAGGCCCAGGGATCCCTGGGCCAGGGCGGCCGCGTGCCAGGCCGGCAGGTCGAACGCGTCGCCCGCCCGACGACGAGCCTCCTCCCGCCCCGCGAGCCACGCCCGCTCCCCGAGCTTGTAGCCGATCGCCTGCCCCGGCCCGCCGAGGTAGCGGATCAGCTCCGAGTCGAGCATCTCGACCGACCGGCCGCTGTGCCGCCCGAAGAACTCCCGCGCGAGCTCCGGGGTCCACCGCTCGCCCGCGCTGACCGGCGAGTCGTCCGGGATCGGCAGCGACAGGTGCATGCCCAGGTCGATGACCACCCGGATCGCCCGCAGCATCTGGGCGTCGAGGTAGCCCAGCCGCGATCCCGGGTCGGAGTGGTGCCCGAGCTCGTCCATGAGGCGCTCGGCGTAGAGCGCCCAGCCCTCGACGTTCGCGCTCACCGCCCCGGCCATCGAGGTCTGGTAGAGCGAGAGCCGCTCGGCGTGCAGCGGCCACGACGCGAGCTGCAGGTGATGCCCGGGGACGCCCTCGTGGTACCAGGTCGAGTACAGGCCCCACATCGGGTAGCGGTCGTCCGACGACGCGGGCAGCCAGGTGCTGCCCGGGCGGGCGAAGTCCATCGACGGCGGGATGTAGTAGGGCGCCGCGGCGCTGCCCACCGGCGCCAGCCGCGCCTCGACCCGCCGGATCGGACCGGACAGGTCGAACTGCGTCCCGTCGAGGGTCGCGATCGTCGCGTCCATCAGCTCCTGCAGGTGCGCGACGGCCGCCTCGCCGCCGACGATCACCTCGCCCGCCGTGTCCAGGTGGGTCATCGCCGCGGCGACACCCGCCCCGGGGAGCACCCGCTCCGCCTCGACGGCGATCTCGTCGCGCAGCCGGAGGAACTCCGACCAGCCCCACGCGTACACCTCGTCGACGTCGAGGTCGGTGCCGTTCCAGTACCGCGCGGCGACGCGGTAGCGCTCGGCCCCGACCCCGTCCGGCGTGCCCTCGGCGGCCGGGAGGTACTCCTCGAGCAGCCAGTCCCGCAGCCCCGCGAGGCTCCCGGCCGCGGCCGCCGTGCCCCGGTCGAGCTCGCTCCGGACGGCGGGTCCGACCTCGGCATCGTGCGCGAAGGCCGAGAACCAGCCGCGCCCGCCGTCGTCGTCGAGCCAGGCCCGCAGCTGGGCCGCCACCCGCACCACCTGCCGCGGCGCCGCGAACAGGCCCCGTCGGCGGCCCTCCTCCAACGTGCGCCGGTAGCCCTCCAGCGCGGCCGGGACGCGGGCGGACCGGCGGGCCACCGCGGCCCAGTCGTCCTCGGTCGCGGTCGGCATCAGGGTGAACGCCGTCCGCACACCGGCGGGCGGGCCGAACAGCTCCTGCACCGAGCGCAGCGGCTCCCCCGACCCGCTGTGCGCGAGCTCGGCCTCCAGGCGTTCCGTGAGCAGCCGGGCGCAGCGGCGCTCGTCGGCGTCGGTGGGGGCGGGCAGCGCCGCGAGCCGGGCGAGCGTGTCGCGCCGGACCTCGTCGCCGGCGGCGATCCCGTCGGGCGAGAGGTCGGGCAGCTCGTCGATCCGGTCGGACCACCCGAGCTCGCCGGCGAGGATCGGGTCGAGGGCGGCGAGGCGGTGGACGTGGTCGTCGGCGAGGGTGCGGACGGCGCGCTGCGGATCGGTCTCGGTCATCGCGGTGCAGTGTGCCCCGCTGCGGGCGCGGGCACAGGGAGAGTGTGTCGACGACGCTGCCGGTCACCACGGACGAGTCCGCCGACCTCGACACGCTGCGCGACGTCGAGAAGCGGGTCCTCTGGCTCTCGACCGCGATCGTCGACCACGCCAACCGCGTCCGGGAGCACCCGGGCGGCGTGAAGGTGGGCGGACACCAGGCGTCGTCGGCCTCGATCGTCTCGATCATGACCGCGCTGTGGTTCGGGGTGCTGCGCCCCGAGGACCGCGTGTCGGTCAAGCCGCACGCCTCGCCGGTGCTGCACGCGATCAACCACCTGCTGGGGATGCTCGACGCGCGCTACCTGACGACGCTGCGCGAGAAGGGCGGGCTGCAGTCCTACCCGTCGCGCGCCAAGGACCCGGACCCCGTCGACTACTCCACCGGCTCGGTCGGCATCGGCGCGACCGCCCCGATCTGGGGCGCCATCGCCCGCCGGTACGCCCACGGTCTGGGCACGCGGGCGGGAACCGGGCGACAGTTCTCGCTGGTCGGCGACGCGGAGCTGGACGAGGGCGCGGTGTGGGAGGCCGTGCTCGACCCGATCGTCCGGGAGCTCGGCGAGGTCACCTGGATCGTCGATTTCAACCGGCAGTCGCTCGACCGCGTCGTCCCCGACATCTCCGCCACCCGCCTGCAGGGCCTGTTCGAGGCGGCCGGGTGGCAGGTCATCACGGTCAAGTACGGCCGGCTGCTCACCGACCTGTACGCCCGCGAGGGCGGCGACGCGCTGCGCCGACGCATCGACACGATGTCGAACCCGGAGTACCAGCGCCTGCTGCGCTGCCGTGCCGCGGAGCTGCGGGAGCGGCTGCCGCAGGCGTCGGAGGACCATCCCGACGACGAGGCCGCGATCGCCTCGTTGCTCGGTGGGATCGACGACGACGCCGTGCACGCCGCCATCCGCAACCTCGGCGGCCACGACCTCGGCGCCCTGCTCGACGCCTACGCGCGCATCGACGACACCCGCCCCACGGTGATCTTCGCCTACACCGTGAAGGGCTACGGCCTCGCGACGCAGGGCCACCCGCAGAACCACAGCTCGCTGCTCACCGAGGACCAGATGCACGAGCTCGCCGCGTGGGCGGGCACCGACCTCGACGAGCCCTGGGCGCCGCTCTCCCCCGACTCGGCGGCCGCCCGGCTGTGCGCCGACGCGGCCGCGCGGCTCACCCGGCCCGACGAGACCGAGCGCTCCGGCTCCCGGCCGGCGAGCCAGGACCACGGCCCGGCCGACCTGCCGGACGTCCCCACCGACGTGGGCCGGACCCCGACCGGCACGGGCACCACCCAGCAGGCTCTGGGCCGCGCCCTGCTCGACCTCACCCGCTCCGCCCCCGAGGCCGCCCGCCGGGTCGTGACCTGCTCACCGGACGTGGCGAGCTCCACCAACCTCGGCGGCTGGCTCAACAAGGTCGGCTCCTGGTCGCCGCGGGAGCGCCGGGACTGGTTCGCCGACGACGCCGAGACGATCCTGCACTGGAAGGAGCGCCCCTCGGGGCGGCACATCGAGCTGGGCATCGCCGAGACGAACCTCGTCGGGCTGCTCGGCGAGCTGGGGGCGACCTGGTCGCGGTGGGGCGAGCCGCTGCTGCCGATCGGGGTGCTCTACGACCCCTTCGTCGCCCGCGCCCTCGAGCCGTGGGCCTTCGGCATGTACGCCGGGGGCCAGTCGATCCTCGTCGGGACCCCGTCCGGGGTGTCGCTCGCGCCGGAGGGCGGCGCCCACCAGTCGATCACCACGCCGTCCATCGGCCTGGAACAGCCCGGCTGCGTCGCCTTCGAGCCCGCGTTCGCGATCGAGGTGACGTGGTGCCTGCTCGACGGCCTCGGTCGCCTGGGCCGGCCGGACGGGTCGTCCACCTACCTCCGCCTGTCCACACGGCCGGTCGACCAGTCGATCGCCGCGGTGTCCGAGGACCCGGCGGCGCGGGAGCGGCGTCGTCGTCAGGTGGTCGGCGGTGGGTACCTGCTGCGGCGCAGCGAGCGCCGCCCGCAGGTGACGATCGCGGCGATGGGCGCGGTGGTGCCGCAGGCGCTGAAGGCCGCCGAGCGGCTGGAGGCGCTCGGGCATCCGGTCGACGTCGTCGTCGTGACCAGCGGGGACCTGCTCTTCCGGGCCCTCGACACCGGTCAGCGGGCGGTCCTCGACGCGGCGCTGCCGGCGGATCGGGCGGCGCCGCTGGTGACCGTGCTCGACGGGCACCCGCACACGCTGGCGTTCCTCGCGGGCGTGCACCGGGTCCGGGCACGCCACCTGGGGGTGCGGACGTTCGGCCAGTCGTCCGACCTCGCCGACGCCTACGCCGTGCACGGCATCGACGCCGACGGGATCGTGACGGCGGGCCTCGATGTGGCTGCCGCCATGTGAGCACTTTCCGTGGCTGGGGCCACGGAAAGTGCTCACAAGCGGAGCACCTATTCGAACGGGCCGTTCTTCAGCAGACCGCCCGCGGGGCCCTCGACGAACCGGTAGTCGGCGCCGGGCACCCGGGTCTCGGTGCCGTCGGCACCGTCGGGGCGGTCCTGGCCGTTGGCGGCGTCGTTGAGCGAGTACGCCTGGGTGTCGCCGGTGGCGAGCACGGCGGACACCGCCTGGAGCGGGGACTGGGACTCGTCGGCCTGGGCCACGCCCGCCAGCATCGGCAGCGCGGCGCCGGCCAGCCCGAGGGCGGCGAGCGGCTTGCGGAAGGTCACGGTCTCTCCTCGATCTCTCGCGGTCACATCTTCTCCGCGCCGGCCTTGATGGCCTCGCGGATGCGGTTGTAGGTGCCGCAGCGACAGATGTTGCGCAGCTCCTCGATCGCGGCGTCGTCGACCTCGCGGCCCTCCGCCTGGCACTGCCGGACCTTCGCGACGGCGGCCATGATCTGGCCGGGCTGGCAGTAGCCGCACTGCGCCACGTCGTTGTCGATCCACGCCTGCTGCATCGGGTGCAGGCCACCGCCGGCCTCGGTGTCGGCGAGGCCCTCGATGGTGGTCACCTCGTCGGTCGGCTTGATCGCCCCGACCGGCACCGAGCAGGGGTTGAACGCCTTGCCGTTGATGTGGCTGGTGCACGCCTTGCAGACGTTGATGCCGCAGCCGTACTTGGGGCCGGTGACCCCGAGCAGGTCGCGGAGCACCCACAGCAGGCGGACGTCGTCCTCGACGTCGACGTCCACCGACTCGCCGTTGAGCTTGAAGGTGTGGTTGGGCATGCGGGGCTCCGTCTCAGAACGTGGTCTCGAGGCCGTTGGTCGGCGACGGCGGCACGGGCGGCGAGGTCGGGTAGGGGGTGAAGGGCAGCGGGTCCTTGTGGTCGAGCGGGAAGTAGGTCGGCATCTTCCCGGTGGCCCGCTGGTAGGCGCAGGCGATCGCGCCGCAGGTCGCGGCGACGCCGAACTCGCCGACGCCGCCGGGCTCGGGGGCGTCCGAGTCGTCGATGACGATGATGTTCATCTCCGGCGGGGTGTTCCACTGCCGGGTGTAGAAGTAGTTGTCCCAGCTCGCCTCGACGAAGTGGCCGTCGGTCAGGTGCAGGCTGGAGGTCAGGGTCATCGCCAGGGCGTCGTTGATCCCACCCATCATCTGGGCGCGCACGCCCCGCGGGTTGATCACGAGGCCGACGTCGACGACGTAGGTCACCTTGGTGACGCGGGGGCCGGTGCGGGCCTGGCGGATCTCCCGGTTGACCGTCTCGGGGCGGCAGTCGAGTTCGACGACGGCGCAGGCCACGCCCTTGTACTCGACGTGCATGGCGATGCCCTGGGCCGTGCCGTCGGCCATCGACTTCCCCCAGTCACCCTCCTGGGCGGCCCGGTCGACGACCTTCTTCCAGCGCTCGAGCTTGGTGAACTCGCTGCGGAACTCGTAGGGGTCCTTGCCCATCTGGCCGGCGATCCGGTCGACCATGAGCTCGCGGGCGGTGGCGACGTCCGGCGAGTAGATGTTGCGCATCGAGCTGGTGTTGAATCGCATGTCGACCTCGTTGAGGAGGTTCGTCGACACACCGAAGTTGTAGGGCGTCACCTGCGTGGTCACGTAGATGCTCTCGGAGACCGTGAGGTTGCCCCCGGGCGCCTTGTTGGCCGCGGCGGTGATGGCCTCGGAGAGACCCGGGTTGACCTCGGTCGCGACGCTGGTGTGCCGGATCTCGAAGCTCGAGACCGCGTCGGCGGTGACGTTGGCGCGGATGCGCGTCGTGGCCATCGGGTGGACGCGGCCCTGGCGGGAGTCGTCGGAGCGGGTCCACATGAGCTTGACCGGCTTGCCCATGGCCTGCGAGACCTCGGCGGCCTCCAGCGCGGCGTCGAAGAAGAGCTTCCGGCCGAAGGACCCGCCGCCCTCGATCACGTGGAAGGTGACCGCGTTCTGCGACATCCCGAGCTTCTTGGCGATCTCGGCCTGGGCGGCGATCGGGCTCTTCGACGGCCCCCAGATCGTGGCGCTGTTCGCCCGGACGTCGGCGATCGCGCAGTTGGTCTCCAGCGAGGAGTTGCTGCGGAAGTAGAAGACGAAGTCGTTCTCCAGCGTCTTCCCGACCCCCTTCGGCACGGCCAGGGGCAGCTCGCCGGCCCGCAGCTTGCGCAGCACCGAGTCGTCGTCCTCGCCCGCCACGGTGCCGGCCGCCCACCGGACCTCGAGCGCGTTGACCGCGTCGATGCACTGCCCGAAGGTCTTGGCCCGCACGGCCACGCCGTCGCCGATCTTGACGACGTCGGTGACGCCGGGCATGGCCCGGATCGCCTCGAGGTTGCCGACCGAGCGCGGAAACCCGTTGAGGTCGGGCGCCCGGCAGATCACCGTCGGCAGGGCGTCCGGGATCTTCAGGTCGGTGGTGAACTTCTTCTTGCCCGTCACCATGGCGAGCGCGTCGGACTTCGTCCGGTTCTTGCCGATGACGGTGAACTTCTCGCGGTCCTTCAGGACGACGTTCGCGGCCTCGGTGACCGGGGCCGCGGCCTTCGCCGTGAGTTCGCCGAAGGGCAGCGACTTCCCGTTCGGGCCGGTGATCAGGCCCTGCCGGCTCGTCAGGACCGAGATGTCCTGGTCGAGCTCGTTGGCCGCCGCGCCGAGGAGTCGGCCCTGCGCGAGCGCCGCCGCGACGCGGATCGGGGTGTAGGTACTGAAGGTGGTGCTGGAACCACCGGTGAGCTGGTTGAACACCAGCTCCGGCCGGGCGTCGGCCAGGGTGACCACGACCTGGTCGGGGTCGAGGTTCATCTCCTCGGCGATGATCATCTGCGTCGAGGTGATGATTCCCTGCCCGTTGTCCGACCGGGGCAGCGCGAACGAGACGGTGCCGTCCTTGTTCACCTTGACGGTGATCAGGTTGGCCGTCGGACGGGCGCTGTCGCGGATGACGTCGAGCAGGTCGTAGACCTCGGCCGGCTGCGGCGCCGAGGGCAGCGCCACGGCGGACGCGTCCGGCACCGTGTCGAAGATGGTCTGCCGGCCGATCTCGGCCGCGGTGACCAGGACCGGGGCCGCGACCAGCAGACCGAGGAAGCTCCGACGCTTCACGTCGGCGCGGTGAGCGGGCTCGGTGGTCGGTCGCGAGCGTGTGGTGGTCGCTCGGTGAGTGGGCATCGTCGCCTCCCGACAGCGTCCGATCGGCACAAGGGGGGAGCGACCGTTCGGACGAAGACTGTGTTGGGGGCCTCAACGAAGTGGTGTTTTAACGGTCACGCGACCTTTCGTCGACGTACTGTTGAATCTCCGACCACCGGACAGCGTTCTCGCAGGTCAACAGCTGTGAAACACAGATGAAAATCTGTTACTCACTCGATCGGGTGTCGCGGCGGGTCGCACGCCGACACGCCGAGGTGAGGTGGCCTGCGGCCTCGTGAGCACTTGTGACGGTCATAGCCGTCACAACTGCTCACGGGCGCGCAACGCACCTACCGCAACGGGTGCCGCGGGATCGAGCGGAGGTTCGCGCGGGCCAGCGTGACCATCTTCCCGACGCCGCCGGCGAGCACCGTGCGCATGCCGGCGAGGGCGAACCCGCGGACCTGCTCGGCGGTGATGTGCGGCGGGATGGACAGCGCGTCGGGGTCGGTCCGGACGTCCACCAGGGACGGCCCGCGGTGGTCGAGGGCGGCACGCAGTGCGCCGCGCAGCTCGGTCGCGTGCTCCACCGTCACCGCGTGCAGCCCGGCCCCGGCCGCGATCGCCCCGAGGTCGGCGGGGCCGTGGTCGGTCTGGAACGACGGGAAGCCCGCCACCATCATCTCGAGCCGGATCATCCCGAGCGCACCGTTGTTGAACGCGACCACCGTGAGGTCGAGATCGTGCTCGGCGGCGGTGAGCAGTTCCCCGAGCAGCATCGTCAGCCCGCCGTCGCCGGACATCGACACGACCTGGCGCCCGGGGTGCGACACGGCGGCGCCGATCGCGTGCGGCAGCGCGTTCGCCATCGTCCCGTGCCGGAAGGAGCCCAGGATGCGGCGCCGGCCGGTCGGGGTGATGTAGCGGGCGGCCCAGACGTTGCACATGCCGGTGTCGACGGTGACCACGGCGTCGTCGGCGAGCTCGTCGTCGAGGACGTCGGCGACGTACTCCGGGTGGATCGGCGTGTGCTCGGAGACCTTCGAGGTGTACGCCTCGACGACGTGCTCCAGGGCGTCGGCGTGGTGGCGCAGCATCTCGTCGAGGAAGGCCCGGTCGGTCTTCTCGGCGACCAGCGGCAGCAGCATCCGCAGGGTCTCCCCCACGTCGCCCTCCACGCCCAGGTCGAGCACGGTCCGCCGCCCGAGGTGCCGGCCGTCGGCGTCCACCTGCACGGTGCGGGCCTGCGGCAGGAACGCGTCGTAGGGGAAGTCGGTGCCGAGCAGGACCAGCAGGTCGGCCTCGTGGGAGGCCTCGTAGCAGGCGCCGTAGCCGAGCAGGCCGCTCATCCCGACGTCGTAGGGGTTGTCGTACTGAATCCACTCCTTGCCGCCGAGTGAGTGCCCGACCGGCGCCTTCACCTTCTCGGCGAGCGCGAGCACCTCGTCCCGGGCGTCCCGCGCGCCGGCTCCCACGAACAGCGTCACCCGGCCGGCCCGGTTCACGTGCTCGGCCAGCGCCACGACCCGGTCGCGCGCGGGGACGACGACCGACGAGGGGGCGACGAGGTCGCCGGCGCCGGTCGGGTGCGCGGCCGCCTCGGCGGTGATGTCGCCGGGGATCACCATCACGGCCACGCCCCGGTCGGCCAGCGCGGTCTGTATCGCGATCCGCTGCAGCCGGGGCAGCTGCTGGGGCCGGGAGATCAGCTCGCACCAGCTCGAGGCCTCGAGGAACAGGCGCTCGGGGTGGGTCTCCTGGAAGTAGGTCGTCCCGATCTGGGTCGAGGGGATGTGCGAGGCGATCGCGAGCACCGGGGCGCCCGAGCGGTGGGCGTCGTAGAGCCCCTGGATCAGGTGCGTGTTGCCCGGCCCGCAGCTGCCGGCGCACACCGCCAGCGTGCCGGTGAGCTGCGCCTCGGCCGCGGCGGCGAGCGCCCCGGCCTCCTCGTTGTGCACGTGGATCCAGTCGATCCCGCCCTGCGCGGCACCCCCGGAGCGGCGGACGGCGTCGACGATCGGGTTCAGGCTGTCGCCCACGAGCCCGTAGATCCGCCGGACGCCGGCCTGCACCAGCACCTCGATCATCTGGTCGGCGACGGTGCGAGCCATACGTTGTCCTCCGGGGCGCTCGGGTCCGAGCCCCCGATCATGCCCCGGGGTCCGCGCCGGCACGACCGTCGAACGACCGTTCCGGTTCCTCCCGACGACGATGCCGTCACCCGGGGCGCTCACCCCGCGAGCGGCCCCCGGGAATCGGTGTACACCGCGAAGACCTGCTCGAGGGGCACCCGCTCCCGGCCGGGAGCCACCTCGGGGTGCAGCCCGCGCAGCCGGCACGCGAGCCCGCGGCCGTGGCGCTCGGCCCGGAACCGGCACAGCCGGGCGAGGGCGAGGGTGGAATCGGACCAGGCTGCGCTCAGGTCGACGACGACCGTCTGCGGCACCGGCGCGAGCGCCTCGAGCAGTGCCTCGAGGCGCTCGCGGGACGGGCGGTCCAGGTCAGGTTCACGTCCTTCCGGGTCCTGATCAGGCCGCCACGCCGAGCGTCGACCCGACCTTGCGCGCCACACCCTTGATCTGGTCGGATGGCTTCTGCTGCTCGCCGGCCTGGGCGTTGAGGACGACCAGGGCGCCGGTAAGCGCCGGGATGATCATCTGCAGGACGGTCAGCTGGCGCTGCGCCTCGGCGGCCCCGATCTGCATGGACTCCGCGGCCTGGCTCATCGCCTGGCCGGCCTGCTTGTCGGCCTCCTGCACGGCCTGCGCCGCGCCGCCGCGCCCCTCCTGGGTGGTGCCGCGGTCGAGGTGGGTCGTCGTGCTCGACGAGACGCCGGGCGAGTTGTGGATGACCGCGTCCTCGACCTTCTTGCCGACCACCCGGGTGTAGGCCGTCACGCCGAGGGCGGCGCCCGTGAGGACGAGCTTGGCGATCGTCGTCCCGGTGGCGCCCTTCTGCACCGCGGCCCGCTTGCGGTTGTTGACGAGGAGGCCGGCGCCGCCGACGAGGTGCGCGCCGATCAGCGCGGTGTTGACGGGGCTCCACTTCGCCCACCCGATGCTGGTGATGCGCGCGGTGGTGCGCTGCTGGTCCGCCTCCTCGGCGGCGGCGTTGAGGCCGGCGACGCCGAACAGCGAGCCGCCGAACCAGGCCGCGAGGCCGACGTCGTGGAGGGCGCGGAAACCGGTGTCGCGAGTGCTCATGGGGGTCTGCTCCTGCTGACGGGGTGTGCGCCTGCGGGGGCGCCGGATCCGTCGGCCCCGGGGTGGACCGCCGTGCGCGGTGATGCCCTGCGTCCCGGCGCCGCGAATCGTCGTCCTGGACACGACCGGACACCGCCCACGCACGGCCCGGGTCCGGCACCATCGCGGGATGGTGAGCGGAGCGGGACGCACCGGGGTCGTCCTCCGCCTGCCGGGGACCGGCCCGGAGGCGGTGCCGTCCGAGCGCGCACTCGCGGCGGTCGTCGGGTACGCACGGGGGCGTCGCTGGCTGCGGTTCCGCTCCCCCGGGCTCCCGGAGGGCCGCTGGGTCGAGGTCCCCGCCTACGGCTGGGCGCGGTTCGACGCGCACCCGCCGAGCACCGGACCCGACGCCGACGTGCTGATCGCCGAGGGCCTGCACGGGCGCCTCGACCGCACCGGCTGGCACGAGGTCCACGACACGCTGCTCCGCGTCACGCCCCTCGTCGACCGGATGTGCGCGCGGGCGGCGGGCCGACCGTTCTGGGCGCTGCCCCCGTCCGAGTTCTCCGTCCTCGACGAGCCCGGCACGGTCGGGGCGTCGCTGCGCCGGCTCTCCGACGAGGCCGGTCCGCACGGGGCGCACGTCCTCGCCGCCCTGCACCACCGGCACCCCGCGCTGGTCCCGCACCTGACCACCACGACGCGACGCGCCCTCCTCCCGCACGTCGAGGAGGGCGACAGCGGCGTCGAGGCCGTCGTGCACCGGGAGCTGCGCGCCAACGCGGACGCCTTCGCGGACCTGGAGGCCGCGATCGCCGAGGTCGTCCACGACGCCCGACCCACCCGCCTGCGCCTGCACGACGTGCTGCTCTGGCTCGCGACCACGCTGCGCCTCGCGCACGCGGTCGAGTGCGGACGGCGGGTGCTGGACCCGCCGTCCTGACGATCTAGGGCGCGCCCACCGTCGTGACGGTCAGCTGGGGCTTCCCGACGGTGCCCGAGCAGGCCTTCCCGGCGCGGGCCAGCGTCGCCGCCGCCGTCGCGCCCGGAGCGCGGACCCGCAGACCGGAGACGTCCACGGCCTGACAGTTCTTCGCGTCGAACTGGCCCACCGGCACGATCCGCAGCGTGGCCGCCACCGAGCCGTTCGGCGCGAGCGTGAGCGCCGCCCCCGCCGCTCCGGCCCGGCTCGCCGGCCTGCCGACGGCCTTCGCACCCGCGACGAACCGCACCGCCGGGAAGCCACGCAGGGTGCACGGCGTGTCGGCCCGGTTGGTGAACACGATCTTCACCGTCGCCCCGGCTCCCGCCAGGGAGGACACGACGCTGCGACACGCCGCGGGCGGGTCCGGCGGCGCGCCGGGGGCGGGAGCGGGCGCCGGGACGACCGGCGCCCCGGCCTCGTCGGGATCGTCGCCCGCGGCCGGGTCGGTGCCCGGGGCCGTGGCCGCCGGGCCGGTCGGGTCACCGGGGTCGTCGCCGGCCGGGTCGACGGCCGCGGCGACCGGGTCCGCGCCGGGCGACGGCGGCGCCGGGGCGGGCACCGGGGCACCCGGCGCCGGCAGCGCCGGAGCGGCCGGGAGGGCCGCGGGCGCCGTCAGGGGCGAGGAGGCGCCGGTCAGGACGACCCCGCCGACCACACCCCCCGCGAGCACGAGGACGGCGGCCGCACCGAGGAGGCCGCGGCGCAGCGAGCCGGTGCGCGCCGGGGTGGCGACCGGGCCGGTCGGCGGGTCGACCGGCCGGACGACGAGCGGGGCGGCCGCGACGGGTGCGGCCGCGATGGGTGCGGCCGCGATGGGTGCGGGGGAAGCAGCGGATGGCAGCAACGACGCTTCGCTGCCACTGGCTGCCAGCAACGACGCTTCGCTGCCACGAGGAGGGGGCGCCACACCGGGAGTACCGGAGGTGACCGCCGGGCCGATCACGATCGGCGACCGGGCCGGGAGCCCGTCGGTGAGGGCGGCGGCGGGGACGGCGAGCGTCTCCTCGTCCAGCCCCAGGGCCGGCGCGAGGGCGCGGAGCCGGGCCCGGGCGGCGTCGGCGGAGGGCCGGTCGACCGGGGCGGCGGCCGTCATCGCCGTGAGGAGGTCCCGCAGGTCGTCGGGCAGGCCGGGCGGCACCACCGGGTCGCGGTGCAGGCGCGCGACCGACGACTCGACAGGGCCGCCGGGGAACTCGCGCCGCCCGGTCAGGCACTCCAGCAGGACGAGCCCGAGCGCGTAGACGTCGGCCGGCGAGGACACCTCGTCGCCGCGGACCTGCTCGGGCGCGAGGTAGGCCGCGGTCCCGGTGACCTGCCCGTGCACCGTCGTGGCGGTGGCGACGGCCGCGACGCCGAAGTCGGCGAGGACGGGATGGACCCGCTCGGGTCCGTCGGCGGCGTCGTCGGGACCCTCCGGGTCGACCGGGTCGAGCAGGATGTTCGCGGGCTTCACGTCGCGGTGGACGATGCCGAGCGCGTGCACGTGGGCGAGGGCGGCGAGCAGCTCCCCCGCCAGACCGACCACCACCTCGGGCGGCAGCGGGCCCCGCTCGAGGGTGTCGGCCAGCGAGCCGCCCAGGACCAGCCGGGTCACGAGGAACACCCGGTCCCCGGTCTCGCCGACGTCGAACACCTCGAGGACGCCGGGGTGCGAGACCTGGGCGGCGGCCTGCAGCTCGCGGCGCACCGAGGCCGACTCGAGGGTCCCGACGCCGGGGGCGAACAGCTTGACCGCGACCTCGCGCTGCAGGAGGCGGTCGTGCGCCCGGTACACCGTCGCCGTCGCCCCGCGACCCAGGCGCGCGCCCACCTCGAAGCGGTCGCCGACGAGGGCGGGGACCGCCGGGTCGGCGAGGGTCGCGACGGTGCCCGCGGCGGTGTCGTCCTCGGAGGTCCCGTGCTCGCTGTCCGGTTCCACCCCGAGATCGTGACCGATGCCATCCGAACGGGGTCATCCACCCCCCGATCGGGGGCACGCGGACCCGTCGTCCGTGATGGAATGACAGCGATAACCATGACCGACAAGGGTCACCCGGAGGTCGTGATCCCGGTCCCGACCTGCGGAAGCTCGACGGCGGTCGGCTACCGTCGGCTGACGATCACGGCGTTCAGGACCGAGCGGACGAGGAGACGACGGATGGTGGCGTGGGGTGCCCTCGCGGTGAAGGCGGCCGGGGCCGTGGCGAGCGGAGTGGCCGGGGTCGCCGTCGTCGAGGGCGTGAAGAAGCTGTCCGGGGGCCGTGCGGTGCACCAGTCCGCGGTCGCCGTGACGACCCTCGGCCTGCGCGTCTCGCGGGCCGCCGAGGTCGGGGCGGAGCGCGTCCGGCTGAACACCGCGGACGTCGTCGCCGAGGCCCGCGAGCGCCTGGGCGAGCAGGCGCCGCCGCCCGGGGCCGTCGAGAAGCACGACCACGAGCACTGACGTGACGGCCGTCCGGCACCTGCACCCGGTGCACGACGACGGGCCCGCGCTGCGGGTCGTCTCCGACGCCGCGGGCCGCGTGCGCTTCGACGCCCCGCACCTGCGCGCCGCGACCGGGCTCGCCGTCGCCGTCGAGGAGGCGCTCGACGGCGTGGACGGCGTCCGCCAGGTCCACGCCTTCCCGCGGACCGGCGCCCTCGTCGTCTGGTACGACCGCGACCGCTGCTCCGCCACCACGATCGCCGAGGCCTACCGCGGCGTCACCGCCTCGACCCCGCACGACGAGCCCGCGACCCGCCTGCCGCGCTCGGCCGAGGTCGGCAACGGCGACCTCCTGCGCATGGCGGTCGGCGGGATCGCGCTGCTCCTGCTCGGTGGTCGCCGCTGGGTGCTGCGCCGCCCGCCGGTGCTCGGCCCGACCAGCCGCACCGTCGCCACCGGCGTCACGATCTTCACCGGCTACCCCTTCCTGCGCGGGGCGCTGCGCTCGCTGGTCGGTGGCCGGGGCGCGGGCACCGACGCGCTGGTCTCGGCGGCCACGGTCGCCTCGCTCGTGCTGCGCGAGAACGTCGTCGCGCTGACGGTGCTCTGGCTGCTCAACATCGGCGAGTACCTGCAGGACCTCACCCTGCGGCGCAGCCGCCGCGCCATCTCCGACCTCCTGACCGGCGCGCGGACCACCACGTGGATGCGGGTGGCCCCGGCCGACCCCGCGGGCGAGGCGGTCGAGGTCGAGGTGCCGATCGAACGGGTGCGCGTCGGCGACGAGATCGTGGTCCACGAGCACGTCGTGCTGCCCGTCGACGGCGTCGTGGTCGAGGCGGCCGAGGCCGGGTGCCTGGTCGACCAGGCCGCGATCACCGGGGAGAACCTGCCCGTGACCGTCGACGTCGGCGACGAGCTGCACGCCGGGTCGGTCCTGCTGCGCGGCCGCCTCGTGGTCCGCGCGACCGCCGTCGGCGCCGACACCGCCGTCGGCCGCATCATCGAGCGGGTCGAGGCCGCCCAGTCCGACCGGGCCCCCATCCAGACCGTCGGCGAGAACTTCTCCCGGCGCTTCGTCCCGCTCTCCTTCGCGCTCTCCGCGGCCACCCTGCTCGTCACCCGCGACGTGCGCCGGGCCATGACGATGCTGCTGGTCGCGTGCCCGTGCGCGGTCGGGCTCGCCACGCCGACCGCGATCAGCGCCGCGATCGGCAACGGCGCCCGGCGCGGCATCCTGATCAAGGGCGGGTCGCACCTCGAGGCGGCCGGGCGGGTCGACGCGGTCGTCCTGGACAAGACCGGGACGGTGACGACCGGCCGCCCCGTCGTCACGAACGTCGTCTCCTTCGACGACGACTACGCCCCCGAGCAGGTCCTCGCCCTCGCGGCCTCGTCGGAGATCCACTCCCGGCACCCGCTGGCGCAGGCCGTGATCCGCTCCACCGAGGAACGCCGGATCGAGATCCCGCCGCACGAGGAGTGCGAGGTGCTCCTCGGGCAGGGCATGCGGGTGCAGGCCGACGGCCGGACCCTGCTGCTCGGGTCGCGCGCCCTGTTCCGGGAGCAGAAGGTCTCGGTGTCGCGGAAGGCGTCGGACTGGGTCCGCCGCCTGCAGCGCCAGGCCGAGGCGCCCCTGCTCCTGGCCGTGGACGGCAAGCTCACCGGCCTGATCAGCCTGCGCGACACCGTGCGCCCCGAGGCCGTCGAGGTGCTCGAGGCACTCCGGGCCGACGGCGTCCGGCGGATCGTCATGCTCTCCGGGGACCACCCCGACGTCGCCGAGGCCGTCGCCGCCGAGCTCGGCATCGACGAGTGGCGCGCCGAGGTGATGCCCGAGGACAAGCAGGACGCGGTGCGGGCGCTGCAGGCCGAGGGCTACACGGTCGCGATGGTCGGCGACGGCACCAACGACGCGCCGGCCCTGGCGCTCGCCGACCTCGGCATCGCGATGGGGGTCGCGGGCACGGACGTCGCCGTGGAGACCGCCGACGTCGCGCTCGCCGGCGACCGCCTCACCGCGCTGCTCGACCTGCGCGACCTCGGCCGCCACGGGGTCGGGGTCATCCGGCAGAACTACGGCATGTCGATCGCGGTCAACGCCGTCGGGCTGGTCGTCTCCGCCGGCGGCGCCCTCTCCCCCGTCGTCGCCGCGATCCTGCACAACGCCTCGTCCGTGGCGGTCGTCGCGAACTCGTCGCGCCTGATCCGCTACCAGGTGTCCCCGGCCGCGTGACGCCCGAGGACCCGCCGACGGCGCCGATCCCGGTCCGGCCGGTATCGAGCGAACGGCACTCTCGCGCACATAGAACGCGCGAGAGTGCCGTTCGCTCGGATCGGAAGGGCCGTTCCCGACGACGCGGCGCGCCCGCCGGGCACGGCCACGGGCACGGCCACGGGCCCGCACCCGCGGTCGGACGGACCGTGCGGCGCCTGCTCGCCGCTCTCCTCGTGCCGTGCGGCCTCGCCGTCGTCGTCGGGCTGGTGCTGCTGGCGCCCTCCCCCTCGGAGTACCGGGCGGTGCTCGACGGCAGCCACGCGGCGGCGGCCGCCGGCACGACGACGGGTGCGGCGGCCGCGGTGGCGACGCAGCCGCTGGACGGCACGGTCGTGCGCGCCGGCGCGGAGGCCGACTGCTCCGACCCGACGCTCGCCGTCGAGGCCGGCACCGGCTGCTTCCCGCTGCAGGTCCGGCTGGACGAGGGCCCGGCGTCCGGGCGGACGATCGACACCCTGCTGCCGGGCGGTCCGGCGACCCCGCGGTTCGCCGACGGCGACGCGGTCGTGGTCGCGTGGTCGGGCGGCGACCCGGCGGACGCGTCGGGGTACCAGGTGGTCGACCGGCAGCGCGGCGGCTCGATGCTGCTGCTCGCGGGGGTGTTCGCGCTGGCGGTCGTGCTGCTCGGGCGCTGGCAGGGACTCGCGGCGCTCGGGGCGCTGGGCATCACGCTGGTCGTGCTGGGCCTGTTCGTGCTGCCCGCACTGCTGACGGGCGCACCGCCGGTGCCGGTCGCGCTCGTGGCGTCCGGACTGATCGTCGCGGTGGTGTTCCCGACGATCCACGGGTTCTCCGCGCGCACGGCGACGGCGGCGCTGGGCACGGTGGTCTCGCTCGGCCTGATCGGGGTGCTGGCACTCGTCTTCGGCGGGCTGACCCGGCTCACCGGGCTCGACGACTCGTCCACCGAGCTCATCGGGGTGCTCGGCGCCGGCATCGACGCCCGCGGCCTCCTGCTCGCCGGCCTGATCATCGGCGCCCTCGGCGTCCTCGACGATGTCACGGTCACCCAGACCTCGACCGTGTGGGAGCTCCACCGGGCCGACGCGTCGTCGGGAACGCGGGAGCTCTACGCCGCGGCGATGCGCGTCGGACGCGACCACGTGGCGTCGGCGGTGAACACCCTGGTGCTCGCCTACGCGGGGGCGGCGCTGCCGCTGCTGCTGCTGTTCACGCTCTCCGGGCGCGGCGTCGGTGACCTGCTGACCGCGGAGGACGTCGCGCAGGAGGTGCTGCGCACGCTCGTGGGCTCGATCGGCATCGTCGCCGCGGTGCCGGTGACCACGCTCGTCGCCGCGGTGGTGGCCCGGTCGGGACGCTCCCCCGTCCCCGCGTGAGGGGAAGTCCTGAGCGCTCTTGTGGCACGAGGGTTCCCCTCACGCGGTGCGGGTGACGGAGGATCACCGCGTGCGGACGACCGAGACGCGGGTGGCCATCGCCGGGGCGACCGTGGTCGGGGTGGCCTTCGGGATGGGGCGGTTCTGCTTCGGGCTGACGCTGCCCGACCTGCGGGTCGACCCGGGGCTGTCCGCGACCGGGGTGCCGGAGGCCGTGCTCGGCCTCATCGCGGGCGGGACGTTCGCCGGGTTCCTCGCCGGGATCATCTGCGCGCCGCTGCTCGCCGCGCGCCGGGGACCGCGGACGCCGACCACCGTCGGCGGGGTGTGCGGCGCGCTCGGGGCGCTGATCGTGGTGCTGGCCCCGTCGCCCGGCGTCCTCGCGGTCGGCGCGGTGCTGGCCGGGAGCGCGGCGGGATGGGTGTGGGCGCCGTACTCCGACCTCGCCGCCGCGCTGGTGGCGCCGGAGCGGCGGCCGCGGCTGCTGTCGTTCATCAGCACCGGGACCTGCGGCGGGCTGGTGCTGGTCGCGATCGTGGCCGTCGCCGCCGCGTCGACCTGGCGGGTGGCGTGGGCCTCGGTGGCCGTGTGCTCGACGGCCGCGGCGCTGCTCAACCTGCGCTGGGTGCCGGCGGTGCCGCCGACCCCGGTCGCCGAGCGCCGCCCGGTGCCGTGGCGGGCGCTGCGGGCCCCGGCGCTCTACGCGATCGTCTACCAGGCCGGGACGGCGGTGGCGTTCACGTACTCGGCCGACGTGGCCACGCGCGCCGGCCTGTCCGCGGGGGTCCGCCCTGTCCTCTTCGTGATCATCGGGGTGCTGGGCCTCGCGGGCCTGTTCACCGGCGCGATGACGGCCCGCGTCGGTCCGCCGCGGGTGGCCGCCGGGTGCCTGCTGACGATCGGGGTCGCCCTGCTGCTCCTGGCGTTCGGGGACCGATCCCCGGTGGTCGCCCTGCTCGCGGCGGCCGTCTTCGCCGCGCCCTACATGGTCGGGGCGGCGACCCTCGCGGTGTGGACCGGCAGCGTCGCGGCCTCCGACCCCGGCCGGGCCCTGTCGGTCGCCATGGTCGTCGGTGCGCTGGGGGCGATCGCGGCGCCGGTGGTCGTCGGCGCGCTCGTCACCGCGCTCGGGCTCCCGGTGCTGCTGGTGGCGTTCGCCGTGCTCTGCGGCGGGGTCGGCGCGGGCCTCGTCAGGTCCCGCAGTACGTGACGAACGGGCCCGAGCCGGGCTCGGCGTAGCGCTCCCGACCCGGCTGCTCGGTGTACGGCCTCGTCACGACCTCGAGGATCTCCTGGAACGGACCGAGGTCGCCCCGCTCGGCCGCCGTCAGGGCCTCGTCGACGAGGTGGTTGCGCGGCACGTAGAGCGGGTTGACGTGGTCGCGGGCCTCCGTGGGCCGCCAGCGGGCGGCCCACGTGTCGTAGGCGTCCCGGTCGAGGAAGAGGTCCCGCGGGTTCTCCGCGCGGAAGAAGGTCGTCCAGTCGACCCGTTGGGCGTGCAGCAGCGCGAGCAGGTCGGCGACGAGGTCGGGGTCCGGGTCGCGCAGCCCGAGCTTCGCGGCCATCCCCGCCTGGAAGTGCCGCTCGTAGACGTCGCCGAACTCCTGGACGACGGCGGTCGCCCGCTCGATCGCCATGTCGGTGTTCTCGTCGATCAGCGGCAGGAGGGCCTCGCCGAGGCGGGCGAGGTTCCACCGCGCGATCGGCGGCTGGTGGCCGTAGGCGTACCGGCCGGCGTGGTCGATCGAGCTGAACACGGTCTGCGGGTCGTACCGGTCCATGAACGCACAGGGGCCGTAGTCGATCGTCTCGCCCGAGATCGTCGTGTTGTCGGTGTTCATCACGCCGTGCACGAACCCGACGAGCATCCACTGCGCGATCAGCTCCGCCTGGGCGTGGACGACCCGGCGGTAGAAGTCGAGGTAGCCGTCGGCCTCGGGGTGGTGGCGCGCGATCGCGTGGTCGGCCAGCGCGCGCACGACGTCCGGCCCGCCATTGGCGGCCGCGTACTGGAACGTGCCGACCCGGATGTGGCTCGAGGCCACCCGCGCGAGCACCGCGCCGGGGAGCAGGCCCGTGTCGCGCGGGACGTCCTCACCCGTCGTCGAGACCGCGAGGCCGCGGCTGGTGGGGATGCCGAGGGCGTGCATCGCCTCGCCCATCAGGTACTCGCGCAGCATCGGCCCGAGCGCGGCCTTCCCGTCGCCCCCGCGGGCGAACGGGGTGCGCCCGGAGCCCTTGAGGTGCAGGTCGTGCCGCCGGCCCTGCGGGTCGACGAGCTCGCCGAGCAGCAGCGCGCGTCCGTCGCCGAGCCGTGGCTGGTACATCCCGAACTGGTGGCCGGAGTAGACCATCGCCACCGGCTGTACGCCTTCGGGCACCGTGCCGGTGAGCAGCCCGGACTCCCGCAGCCGCGCCGGGTCGAGCCCCAGCTCGCCCGCCAGCTCGTCGTTGACCACGAGCGGGTTCGGGTGCGGCGCCGGCGCGGCGGACCAGGTCGTGACGAGGTCCGGGACGGCGTCGGCGTAGGTGTGCTCGAGCTGCTGCGCGATCGCGGTGCTCACCCCCTCGACGCTACGCGGGCGTGGGACGGTGTGCCGGTGACCGCCTACAGCCAGGGGCACGCCGCGAGCGTGCTCCGCTCGCAGACGTGGCGCACCGTCGACAACTCGGCCGCCTACCTCGCCCCGCACCTGCGCCCCGACATGCGGGTGCTCGACGTCGGGTGTGGTCCCGGGACGATCACCGCGGACCTGGCGACGCGGGTCGGGTCGGTCCTCGGGGTCGACAGCGACCCGGGGGTGGTGGAGAAGGCCCGGGCGCTGGGGGTGGACGCGGTCGTCGGGGACGTCGCCGCGCTGCCGGACGGGCCGTTCGACGTGGTGCACGCCCACCAGGTGCTGCTCCACCTGACGGACCCGGTGGCCGCCCTGCGCGAGATGATGCGGGTCACCGCGCCGGGCGGGCTCGTCGCGACCCGCGACTGCGACTACGCCGGGATCGTGCTGTACCCGCACGACCCGCGGCTCGACCGGTGGCTGGAGATCTACCGCGGCGTCGCCCGCGCCCACGGGACGGAGCCGGACGCGGGTCGTCGGGCGCTCGCCTGGGCGCACGCCGCCGGAGCGGTGGACGTGACGCCGTCGGCCTCGATCTGGTGCCACGCGACGCCCGACGAGCGCGCCTGGTGGGGCGGGCAGTGGGCCGAGCGCATCGTCGACTCCACGATCGCCGAGCGGGCCGTGGACGGCGGGTTCGCCACGCGCGAGGAGCTCGCCGACATCGCGTCCGCGTGGCGGGCGTGGGCCGCGCACCCGGACGGCTGGTTCTCCCTGCCGCACGGCGAGGTGCTGATCCGCGTCCCCGGCTGAGGGCTCAGGAGTCGTCGAGGAGCTGCTCGACGTCGTCCTCGCGGCCCACGACGAGGACGACGTCGCCCCGGCGGACGACGGTGTCGTCGGTGGTCGCGGTGAACTCCCCGTCGCGGCGGATGGCCACGACCGTGACGCGGTAGCGGTCCTGGATCTCCGAGCGCCCGAGCGGGACGTCGACGAGGCCGCGCGGCGGGCGCAGCTCGGCCAGGGCGCACCCGTCGTCGAGCCGCAGGTAGTCGAGCGCCGTCCCGGAGACGAGGTGCGCGACCCGCTGCCCCATGTCCCGCTCCGGGAACACGACGTGGTGGGCACCGATGCGCTCGAGGATCCGGCCGTGGTGGGTGCTGATCGCCCGCGCCCAGATGTCGGGGACCTCGAGGTCGACCAGCAGCGACGTCACCAGGATACTGTCCTCGAGGTGGTCCCCGATCGCCACGACCGCGCGCCGGTACTCCCCCACCCCCAGCTGGCGCAGGGTCTCGAGGTCCGTGCAGTCGGCGGTGACCACCTGCCCGATGTCGCGGGAGACCGCCTGCACCACGTCGTGCGAGGAGTCGATGGCGAGCACCTCGGTGCCCTGCTGCGTCAGCTCCAGGGCGATCGACGCCCCGAACCGGCCCAGCCCCACGACCACCACCGGCTCGTGCCCGTCACCCAATGATCGTCCTCTCCTCGGGCCGGCGGTACCGGCGCGGCCGTTCCCGCAGGGCCAGCGCGGACGCCAGCGCGAGCGGTCCGAGGCGCCCGACGAACATGAGCACGACGAGCACGATCTCCGCGGCGTCGGGCAGGTCCGCCGTGATACCCGTCGAGAGGCCGACCGTACCCAGCGCGGAGAGCACCTCGAAGACCACGCGCTCGGTGGCGTGCGGGGTGAGGGCGAGGACCACGAAGGTCGAGACGACGACGAGGCCGAGGCCGAGCAGCGCCACGGCGAGCGCCTGGCGCTGGTTGGCCTCGGGGATGCGGCGCGGCCCGACGTCGACGTCGGCCTCGCTGCGCATCTCGGCCCACAGCACCAGGGCGAGCAGCCCGAACGTCGTCACCTTGATGCCGCCCGCCGTGCTGGCGCTCCCGCCGCCGATGAACATGAGGACGTCGGTGACGAGCCAGCTCTCGGGCGTCATGCTGCCGACGTCGACCGCGGAGAAGCCTCCGCTGCGGGGCATCACCGCCGAGAAGAAGCCGGCCAGGAGCTTGTCGCCGACGCCCAGCGGGCCGAGCGTCGCCGGGTTGGCGTACTCCATCGCGGTGAGCGTCACGGTGCCGACCACGAGGAGCGCGCCGGACGTCACGACCGTGATCCGGGTGGTGACCGACCAGGTGCGGGGGCGGTACGAGCGCACCAGCTCGAAGATCACCGGGAAGCCCAGGCCGCCGACGACGACGGCGAGCGCGACCGGCAGGAGCATCCACGGGTCCCCGGCGAACCCGATCATGCCGTCCGGCCAGAGCACGAACCCGCCGTTGTTGAACGCCGAGACCGCGTGGAAGAGGCCCTCCCAGAGCGCGGTGCCGAACGCGGCGTCGTAGCCGAGGTGGAGCCGCAGGACGAGGACGAGGGCAGTGACGGCCTCCCCGGCGAGGCTGAACAGGACGACGTTGCGCAGGACCCGGCGGACGTCGCTGAGGTCGAGGCTGCCGGACTGGGCCCGGGCCACGAGCCGGGCCCGCAGCCCGAGCCGCCTCGACACCAGCACGACGAGCAGCGACGCCACCGTCATGATGCTCAGCCCGCCGACCTGCATGAGGCCGGCGAGGACGACGTGCCCGAACGACGACCAGTACCCGCCGGTGTCGACGACGACCAGCCCCGTCACGCACACCGCCGACGTCGCGGTGAACAACGCGTCGAGGAACCCGGCACCCTCCGCGCCGGCCGCCGACGCGGGCAGCATCAGCAGCCCCGTCCCCACGACGATCCCGGCCGCGAAGGCGACGGCGATGACGACGGCGGGGTTGCCCGCCCGGGTGGCCACCTCAGCGGTCGTTGAGCACGGGCCGCAGGTCCTCGAGCCGGTCGTAGGCCCACCACAGGTAGTTCTCGGTGCCGCCCTCGCGCAGCGGGTGGAGGTCGGTGTGGTCGGGGTCGTCCTTGAACTCCTGGAACGCTTCGGCGGACGGCCACTCGACGAGGACCATCACCTGGCGCGGCGTGTCTCCCGACGACGGGGCGTCCGCGCTGAGCTTCCCGAGCGCGACGACCCGTCCCCCGTACTTGCCGACCGCCGCGACCGAGCGCTTCGAGTAGGCCTTGTAGTCGTCGTTCGCAGCGAGGTCGAACAGGTTCAGGGCGTAGACGGCACTCATGGGGGCGGAGCCTCGCACGTCCGGCCGCCCTTCTCCTGGCGACGATGGCGCGCTGGACCCACCCGGTGGGAGCAGATCGCCATCGTCGCCGCTGTGCTGGGAGATCCACACCGTTGAGGTCTCCGGCCGTCCGGACCTGCCCTGCGTCATCCCCGGCGCGAGGGGTCCGCTCAGTACTCGTACGCGGGCGACGGCTCGGGCACCTCGACGGCGTCGAGCACCGTGGCCGTCGGGACGAAGCCGGACTCCCGGGTCGCCGTGCCGGGGACCAGCCGGACCCGGGCGTCCACCCAGCGGTCCGCCCCCACCCCGGGCGCGCCGACCAGGGATCGTGGGTCGTCCAGGTGCACCCGCACCGGGCTCGCGTCGGCGGCGCAGCAGGAGATCACGAGCCGGGCGAGGTCGACCCCGGCACCGTCGCGGGCCGGCACCACGAACCCGGTCAGTGTCACGTCCCGCCCTGCCAGCGCTCCGCCGTCCGGGGTCGCCGCCGCACGCGCCACGAGGTCGACCACCGGGATCGCGGGCGCCTCCCCCGGCGGCAGCGGCTCTTCCGGCGCCCGTCCCACGGCCACGGTCCGCGAGCCGGCGAGGTCGACCGCGTCCGACCCCAGCGACGGCGGCGCGGCGAGCAGGACCACGAGCACCGGGACGAGCAGGAGCCACGCCGAGCGCCCCGACCCGTGGTCGTGCCCGTCGTCCGGTTCCGGGGCGCGGCGCAGGTCCCGCGCGACGTCCAGCAGGGCC
The DNA here is from genome assembly GCF_050955885.1 of Actinomycetospora sp. CA-084318. NCBI lineage: Bacteria > Bacillati > Actinomycetota > Actinomycetes > Pseudonocardiales > Pseudonocardiaceae > Actinomycetospora > Actinomycetospora sp. CA-084318. The sequence continues at coordinate 2,699,540 of NZ_CP192098.1, read as the reverse complement.
AGCGCGATCACCGCCACGCCCGCCGCCGCCACGAGCGGCGCCATCCCGGGCCGGACGTAGTGCAGCACCGTGCCGTCGGCGACGATCAGCACCAGCACCGCCCCGACGAACACCAGCAGGGCGTTCCGCACCTCGCGCGTCATCGGGTCGAGCTCCGCTCCGCTGCGTCTCCCGGCGTCACAGGCCCACCGCCAGACCGGCGCCGACGCCGCACAGCACGGCCACCACGAACGTCAGCGGCGCGAACCGCACGGCGAAGGACCGGCCGAACGTCCCGGCCTGCAACGCGATCAGCTTCAGGTCGACGGCCGGCCCGACGACGAGGAACACCAGCCGCGGCAGCAGCGGCAGCGCCGAGAGCGACGCCGCCACGAAGGCGTCGCCCTCGCTGCACAGCGACATCACCACGGCGAGCAGGGCCATCACCCCGACGGCGAGCACCACCTGCTCCCCCAGCCCCGCGACCCACGCCTCCGGCACGACCGTCGTGAGCACCGCCGCCGCCAGGCCGCCGAGCACGAGGAACCCGCCCGCGTCCACGAGGTCGTGCCGCGCGGTGGCCGCCGCGACGCGCCAGCGGGGACCGCCGTCCGTCGTCGGGACCCGCCGGACCCGCTCGGCCAGCCACTCCGCGCGACCGGCGCGGGCCCACACCCACCCGACCACGCTCGCCGTCAGGAACGAGCCGAGGAACCGGGCACCGACCATCTCCGGGGCGTCGGGGAACGCGACCGCCGTGGCCACCAGCACCACCGGGTTCACCGCGGGCGCCGCGAGGAGGAACGCGAGCGCCACCGCGTCGGGCACGCCGCGCGCGATCAGCCGCCGCGCCACGGGGACCGACGCGCACTCGCACCCGGGCAGCGCCACTCCTGCGGCCACCGCGACCGGGACCGCCGCCCCGGGCCGGGCCGGCAGCACCCGCCGGAGCGCGAGCGGCGACACGTACGCCGTGAGCACGCCCGACAGCAGCACGCCGAGCACCAGGAACGGCAGGGCCTGCACCACGACGGCGACGAAGACGGTGGCGCCGACCCGCAGCCGCGGCGTGACCAGCGGGTCGACCCCGAGCACCCGCAGCCCGAGCGCGACGACGAGTACGGCGGCGAGGACCTCCACGCCGCCGACCCGCCGCACCGCACCCGTCGTCATGATCGCGATGGTGGCAGAGGGGTCCGACGGCGTGGGGCGGAACTCCGCACCTACGGTGGTCGGGTGAGCACAGCGGAGGTGCGTGAGGTCGAGAGCCCGTCGGCTCCCCGCGCGCTGATCGTGTCGCTGTTCGGGCTCTACGCCCGGGAGCTGGGCGGGTGGCTGTCGGTCGCGGCGATCGTGCGCCTGATGGCCGACCTCGGCGTCGACGAACAGGCCACGCGTTCGGCCGTCTTCCGGCTCAAGAAGCGCGGCTGGTTGGACGCGGAGAAGGAGGGCCGGACGGCGGGGTACCGCGCCTCGACCGAGGCGCTGGAGATCCTCGCGGAGGGCGACGAGCGCATCTTCGGGCGCCGCCGGGCCACCACGGACGACGGCTGGCTCCTGGTCGTCTTCTCGGTCCCGGAGTCCGAGCGCGACAAGCGCCACCAGCTCCGGACGACGCTGACCCGGCTCGGCCTGGGGACGATCGGCCCGGGGACGTGGGTCGCACCCGGACACCTCGGCGACGCGGTGCTGGGCGCCCTGGACCGGGCCGGCCTGCGCCAGTTCACCGACGTCTTCCGGGCCGAGCACCTCTCGGGGACCTCGGCGCGGGACACGATCGCCGCCTGGTGGGACCTCGACGCGCTCGAGAGCACGTACGCCGACTACCTGCAGCGCTTCGCGGCGGTGGCCGACCGCCTCTCCGACGGCCCGGTCGACGACGCGCAGGCGTTCGCCGACTACGTCCCGGCCATCACCGGGTGGCGCCGCCTGCCCTACCTCGACCCGGGCCTGCCCCTCGACGCGCTGCCCGAGCACTGGATCGGGCTGCGCGCCGAGGCCCTGTTCGGGCGGTTCCGGGAGCACCTGGCCGGGCCGGCCGCCGCGCACGTCCGGGCGGTCGTGCGCGGCTGATCCGGCCTGCGCGACGAAGCCGGATTTCCTGGCACTGGATGCAAGCAGTGACGCTCTGCTTGCACTGGGGCGAGGGCACTACACCGACGCCACCGCCTGGATCTCCACCAGCGCCTCGGTCTGCCACAGCCCGGTGACGCCCACGCCGGTCATCGCCGGGTAGTCGCGGCCGACCAGTTCCTTCCACACGGCGCCGATCTCCTTGCCGTGCGCCTGGTAGTCGGGGATGTCGGTCAGGTAGATCGTCACCGACAGGAACTTCCGGGGATCGCCCCCGGCCTCGCGCAGCGACGTCACCACGTTCGAGAGCGCCTGGCGGAACTGCTCGACGATCCCGCCCGGCACGATCCTGCCGTCGGCGTCGAGGGCCGTCTGACCGGAGAGCCAGACGGTGTCCCCGCAGCGCACGGCGTGGGTGAACCCGCTGGGCTTCGCGAGGGACGCCGGGTTGTGCAGCGAGATGGTCATGAACTCCTCCTGGTGTCGCGGACGGTCCTCAGGTTAGTGTGTTTTCGTGACCGCCGTAAAGCAGACGACATACAGCGGCCGCGACGTGCCCCGCAGCGCCAAGGTCATCTGCTGCGGCCGCAACTACCGGGCGCACGTCGCGGAGCTCGGCAACGAGCTGCCCGCGCACCCGACGCTGTTCACCAAGTTCGCCGACTCACTGACCGGCGCCGGGGACGACGTCGTCATCACCCCGGCGATCGAACAGGCGGGCCTGGACTGGGAGGCCGAGCTCGCCGTCGTCGTCGGGACGCCCCTCCCCCGGCACGCCACCCCGGAGCAGGCGCGGCAGGCGGTCGGCGGCTACACCGTCGCGAACGACCTGAGCGTCCGCGGGTGGCAGTGGCGCACCACCCAGTGGCTGCCGGGCAAGGCGCTCGACGCGTCGACCCCGGTCGGGCCGGTCCTCGTCAGCGGCCTCGACCCCGCGGAGGGCCTGGCCCTGACCTGTCACGTCAACGGCGAGCTCGTGCAGTCCGGATCGACCGACGACCTCGTCTTCGACGTCCCGACGCTGCTCGCGGCGATCAGCGAGTTCACCACCCTCGCCCCCGGCGACCTCGTCCTCACCGGCACGCCGGGTGGGGTCGGCGCCGCGATGGACCCGCCCCGGTTCCTGCACGACGGCGACGTCGTCGAGTGCGCGATCGAGGGCATCGGCAGCACCCGCACCACGATCCACGTCAAGGAGGCAGCATGACCACCTCGGAAGAGGCGCTCCGCACCGACGTCGTCCCGGTCGTCACCCGGGCCGGCAGCGAGGCGCAGAACGAGAACCAGGGCGAGGGCGTCCACCGCATCTCCGGTGTCTCCCCGCAGCACACCCCGGCCACGAAGATCTGGTTCGGGAAGGTCTGGAACGAGCCCGGCTTCCGCTCCCCGCCCCACCACCACGGTGAGGCCGAGACCGGCGGCACCGTGCTCAAGGGCCACGGCCGCATCTACTTCGGCGAGAACTACGCGCAGTACGTCGACATGACCGAGGGCGACTTCGTCTTCGTCCCGCCGTACATGCCGCACGTCGAGGCGAACATGTCGACCACCGAGGAACTGGTCTGGCTGACCTGCCGGACGCCGGACAACATCGTCGTCAACCTCGACGAGGTCGACGACTCGATCCTCGAGGGGTACCAGCGGGTGGCCGGGCGGGAGGGACACAGCGCATGAGCTTCGAGCCCACCGTCCGGCCCCTGCTCGACGCGCTCGCGCTCAAGGCCGACGGCACCGACACGTTCCTCGTCGACCCGCAGATCATCCCCTCGGGGCGGGTCTACGGCGGCGAGCTCGTCGCCCAGGCCGCCGCCGCGGGTCAGCTCACCGTCGACGACGACCGGCGCATCCACTCCCTGCACGGCTACTTCCTGCGGGCGGGCGACGTGCACACCCCGACCCGGTGGGAGGTCGAGCGCCTGCGCGACGGCCGCGGCTTCTCCCAGCGCGTGGTCCGGGGCCTGCAGGGCGACCGCGAGCTCTTCCGCGCGATGGCCTCCTTCCAGGTCCCGACGCCGGGCGCGCCGCAGCACGCCGAGCCCGCTCCCGACCTGCCCGACCCGGAGTCGCTCCCGACCTCGGCGCAGGCGGTCGCCGGCACCGGGGTCCGCGACGAGGCGTACTGGGCCGGCGGCCGGTCGTTCGACATGCGCCACTGGCCCGACCCGGTCTACGTCGACCGCGGGACCGGCACCGACCAGGTGGTCTGGCTGCGCGCCTTCGAGGCCCTGCCCGACGACCCGGCGGTCCACCGCGCGGCGCTGGCCTACGTCTGCGACTACACGCTGCTGGAGCCCATCCTGCGTCGCCACGGCGCCGCCTGGTCCGACGACGGGATCATGACGGCGAGCCTCGACCACGCCATGTGGTGGCACGCCGACGGGCGGATGGACGACTGGGTGGCCCTCGTGCAGGACTCCCCCTTCGCCGACCGTGGCACGGGGATCGGCCGCGCGCGGCTGTACTCCCGCGACGGGACGCTGCTCGCGAGCGTCGTCCAGGAAGGCGTCGTCCGCCTCCCCTGAGCGTCGACGCGTGCCCGCGCAACGGTGCGGATCACTGACGCCCGTACCGGAACCGAACCGCCGACCCGGAGCCGCCCGACCACGGAGGACCGCCGTGAGCGACCAACCCTTCTGGAACCCGAAGACCGAGACCCTGCCCCGCGAACAGCTGCGTGAGCTCCAGCTCGCGAAGCTGCGCCGGACGGTGGAGTGGGCGAAGGCGCGCAGCCCGTTCTACGCGCGCACGCTCGCCGACGTCGACCCCGACCGGCTGCGGAGCTGGGACGACCTGGCCCGCCTCCCCTTCCTCACCCGCGAGGAGTGGATGACCAGCCAGGACGCGGTGCCGCCCTACGGCGAGCTCCCGGCGGTCGGGCCGGGGTCGGCGATCCGGGTGCACACCACGTCGGGCACCTCCGGGCGCACGCCGCTGCGCGCCCTGGACTCCCGCAAGGACTGGTCCTGGGCGGCCGAGATGTGGTGCTACGCGCTCTGGGGCGCGGGCGTCCGGCCGCAGGACATCGGCTACGTCGCGTTCGGGTACGGCAGCTTCATCGGGTTCTGGGGTCTGCACAACGGGCTCGAGAAGATCGGGGCGCTGACGGTGCCCGGCGGGGCACAGACCACCCCGAACCGGGTCCGGCAGATCGTCGACTTCGGCGCCACGGTCGTCGCGTCGACGCCGACCTACGCGCTCCGGCTCGCCGAGGAGGCCCGGACGATGGGGATCGACCTCGCCGCGGGGCCGGTCCACACGCTGATCCTCTCCGGGGAACCGGCCGGGTCGATCCCGGAGACCAAGGGCCTCATCGAGCGGGCGTGGGGGGCGAAGGCCATCGACACCGCCGGCATGACCGAGATCTCCACGATCGTCATGTTCGAGCCCGGCAACCAGCCCGGCGGCTCCCACGTGATCGAGGACCACTTCATCGAGGAGGTCATCGACCCCTCCAGCGGGCGGGCGCTGCCCTACGGCGAGCGCGGCGAACGGGTGTGCACGTCCTTCGGCCGGTCCACCACCCCGCTGCTGCGCTACCGGACCGCGGACCTCGTCGTGAAGGTGCCCGCGGCGAGCGCCGGGAACGGCCGCACCTTCGACCTCTACCAGGGCGGCATCATCGGCCGCGTCGACGACATGAAGCTCGTCCGGGGCACCAACGTCTACCCGGGTGCGATCGAGGCGATCGTCCGCGGCTTCACCGGCATCGAGGAGTTCCAGGTCCGCCTGGAACACATCGACGGGCGCGACGAGGTCATCCTCATCGTCGAGTGCACCCCCCACATCGCCGACGACGGCTGGGCCCGGCTCTCCGCCGACCTCGGCCGCGAGCTCGCCGACGCCCACGAGGGCCTGCGCTTCCTGCTGCGCCGCGCCGCCACGGACGAGCTGCCGCGCTTCGAGCTCAAGGCCAGGCGCCTGACCGACGTGCGCGCCGAGCAGCAGCGCGCCGCGCTGGCCGGACACGCCGCCGAGCACGCCGCGAAGGAGCCCGCATGAGCACCACGGATCTGATCGGCACCGAGCTCACCCCCACCGAGACCGACCTGCTCGCCGCGTACGACGCGCTGCGTGCCCTGCTCGCGTCCGACGACCTGCCGCCCTGCGCCGCCGCCGGCGTCCGCGCGGCGCTGGCCCCGCTGGCCGTCGTCGTGACCGACCTGGGCCTGCGGTTCGAGCACCTCACCGACCTGGGAGTCTGACCATGAAGATCGCCTCCATCGGCGGCGGCCCCGGCGGGCTGTTCACCGCCATCCTGGCCAAGAAGGCCGACCCCGGCCGCGAGATCGTCGTCTTCGAGCGCAACGCCGCCGACGACACCTTCGGCTTCGGCGTCGTGTTCTCCGAGGAGACGCTGCAGAACATCGCCGACGCCGACCCGACCTCGATCGAGCGCATCCAGGCCGAGTTCCGGCACTGGTCGGCGATCGACACCGACTTCCTCGGCACCGTCGAGCGCTCCGACGGGCACGCCTTCGCGGCCCTGGAGCGCAAGCGGCTCCTGCAGATCCTCGGCGAGCGCGCGCTGGAGCTCGGCGTCGACGTCCGCTACTCCACCGAGGCCCCGACGCTCGACGAGGTCCGTCGCGACTTCGACGTGGTCCTCGCCGCCGACGGCGTCAACAGCCGCACCCGTGAGGCGCTGGCCGACCAGTTCGTGCCCAGCCGCGAGGGCCGCACGGCCAAGTACGCCTGGTTCGCCACCGAGCGGCCGTTCGACTGCTTCACGTTCCTCATCGTGGAGACGCGGTACGGCCTGTTCTGGGCGCACATCTACCCCTTCGACGACACCCGCTCCACGTTCATCGTCGAGACCGACGAGGAGACCTGGCGGCGGGCGGGGCTGGACGCGAACGCGGCGGTCGAGCGCCGACCCGGGGAGAACGACGAGGCCTCGATGCGGTTCTGCGAGGAGATCTTCGCCGACCACCTCGACGGGCACCCGCTGATCGGCAACAACTCCGGCTGGCTCTCGTTCACCGTCATGCGCAACGAGCACTGGTCGGCCGGCAACGTGGTCCTGGTCGGCGACGCCGCGCACACCGCGCACTTCTCCATCGGCTCGGGCACCAAGCTCGCGCTCGAGGACGCGATCGCCCTCGCCGGGGCGATCGACCGCGAGTCCGACGTCGACGCGGCGCTCAAGGCCTACGCCGAGGAGCGCAAGCCCGTCGTCGCCTCGCTGCAGCGATCCGCGCAGACCAGCCTGGAGTGGTTCGAGGGCCTCGCCCGCTACCGCCACCTCCAGCCGCAGCAGTTCGTGTTCCAGCTGCTCACGCGCTCGCAGCGCGTCACCTACGACAACCTCCGCCTGCGTGACCCGGAGTACGTCGGACGGCTGGACCGCTGGCTCGCCGAGCAGACCCGTGCCCTCGGCCTGGAGGTCGCCGACGGCACGCCGCCGATGTTCCACCCCTGGCGTCTGCGGGGCCGGACCTTCGCCAACCGCATCGTCATGTCCCCCATGGCGCAGTACTCCGCGGTCGACGGCGTCCCCACCGACTGGCACCTCGTGCACCTCGGCTCCCGCGCGGTCGGCGGCGCCGGCCTCGTCATGACCGAGATGACCTGCGTGAGCCCCGAGGCCCGGATCACCCACGGCTGCCCGGGACTGTGGAACGACGAGCAGACGCAGGCGTGGCGCCGGATCGTCGACTTCGTCCACACGCAGACGGCCGCGCTCATCGGCGCCCAGATCGGGCACGCCGGGCGCAAGGGCTCCACGAAGGTCATGTGGGAGGGCATCGACGACCCCCTTCCCGACGACGAGGCGTGGGAGATCGTCGGGCCGTCCCCCGTCCCGTACCGGTCGGACTCGCCGGTGCCCCGCGAGATGACGCAGGCCGACATCGACGCCGTCATCGCGGAGCACGTCGAGACCGCCCGCCGCGCGGCCGAGGCAGGGTTCGACCTGCTGGAGCTGCACTACGCGCACGGCTACCTCGTGTCGTCGTTCCTCTCGCCGCTGTCGAACCGGCGCACCGACTCCTACGGTGGCTCGCTGGAGAACCGGGCCCTCCTCGGGCTGCAGATCCTCGACGCGGTGCGCGAGGTGTGGCCGGCGGACCGTCCGATCAGCGTGCGTATCTCGGCCACGGACTGGGTCGACGACGGCGGCTTCACCGGCGACGACGCCGTGGCGCTCGCGCCGATGCTCGCCGCCCACGGCGCGGACGTGATCGACGTGTCCACCGGACAGACCTCGGTCGACGCCGACCCGAAGTACGGCCGGCTCTACCAGACCCCGTTCGCCGACCGGATCCGGCAGGAGACCGGCGTCCCCACCATCACGGTCGGGGCCGTCGCGTCGGTGGAGGACGCGAACACGATCATCGCCTCCGGTCGCGCCGACCTGTGCGCGATCGCCCGCCCGCACCTCGTCGACCCGTACTGGACCTGGAACGCCGCGCTCGACCAGGACTACCGCGGCGTCCCGGTGCCGAAGCAGTACCGCTCGGGTCTCTCGGCACGTCGTCGGGAACAGCAGCCGTGATCGTCTCCCGCCGCCGGGTGGAGTGGCACGACACCGACGCCGCCGGCCACCAGCACCACTCCGCCGTGCTGCGGTGGGTGGAGGCGGCCGAGGCGGAGCTGCTCCGCTCGGTGGGGTGCGCCCGGCTGTTCGGGCGCACCCCGCGGGTGCGGCACGAGGTCGACTACCGCTCGCGCGTGTTCTTCGGCGACGAGGTGGAGACGACGCTGCGGGTCGAGGCCCTGGGGCGGTCGTCGCTGACGTACGCCTTCGACGTCACGTGTGCCGACCGCCCCGTCGCGACCGGCCGCCTCGTCATCGTGCACGCCCCGTCGGCCACCGGGGGCGCCGAGCCGTGGCCGGACGACGTCCGGGCGGCCCTCACCCCCACCCCGGTGGTCACCCCCACCCCGGCGTGAGGGGAACCCTCACGGTGCTGGGGCGGGCGATCTCTCCCCTCACGCCGGTGTCGGTGGATCGCACCCGGGTCGTGAGGGGAGGATCCGAGCGCTCTACCAGCATGAGGGTTCCCCTCACGCGGAAGAAGGGCGGCGCAGGTAGCGCACGAGGAGCGTCGAGTCCTCGACCAGCAACGAGTCGACGGTGAACCCCCTCGGCTCGTCGAGCGGGTCGTCGGTGCGCGCCACCCGGCCCGCCCGACCCGCCACCGCGGTCGGCTCGAAGCTGATCCGCATCTCGTCGACGAGGTCGGCGTCGAGCAGCTTCCCGACGAGCCCCGGGCCGCCCTCGCAGTCGATGCGCCGCAGCCCACGTTCGGCCAGCTGCCGGACCGCGTCGGCCAGGTCGACCTCCTCGTCGCCGGCGATCAGCACCTCGGCGCCGGCGTCGGACCACGCCTGCTGCTTCTCGGCCGGCGCCGACGCGCACGTGATCACGATCGTCGGCACCAGCACGTCGACGATGCTCGGCGCGTCCGCGGGCAGCGACCCAGAGGTCACGACGGCGAGCGGCGGCACCTCGGCCAGATCGTGGCGGCGGCGGCGCTCGGCCGACTCCCCCTCCGGCCGCAGCCCCGGGTACTCCTCGGCGACCGCCGTGCCGGAGGCGAGCAGGACGACGTCGGCCAGGTCGTGTCCGAGCCCGAACACCTTCCGGTCGGCGTCGGAGGACAGGCCCCGGCTCTTGCCGTCGATCTCGATGCCGCCGTCGAGCGAGCTGACGAAGTTGACGGCCAGCCACCCCGCGTCGCGCTCCGGGTAGACGTACAGCTCCTCCAGCTCTTCGGAGGAGAGCTCGCCCGCCGGCAGCGGCCACACCCGGTGCACTACATCCACCTCTCGGCGCGCGACGGCGGCCGGTGCCCCAGCACGCTCGCGACCATCTCGACGGTCTGGCGGGTCTCCTCGACCTGGTGGGCACGGACCATCGTCACGCCCATCTGCGCGCACAGCGCGGTCGCGGCGAGCGTGCCGGTGAGCCGACCGTCGAGCGGCACGTCGAGAGTCTCACCCACCACGCCCTTGTTGCTCATCGCGAGCAGCACCGGCCACCCGGTGTCGATCAGCCGCGGCAGCGTGCGCAGCACCTCGAGGCTCTGCAGCGTGTTCTTGCCGAAGTCGATCGTGGGGTCGAGCAGGATGCCGTCGGCCGGCACCCCCGCCTCCATCGCCCGCTCCGCGAGCCGCACGGTGAAGTCCACGACGTCGCCCATGACGTCGTCGTAGACCGGCTTCTCCGGGTCCGTCCGGGGCGTCAGCCCGCCGGTGTGCGCGGCGACGTACCCGGCGCCGTAGCGAGCGGTCACGGGAAGGATGTCCTCGTCCCAGCCCGCCCAGCTGTCGTTCACCAGGTCGGCGCCCGCCGCCAGCAGGGCCTCCGCGGCCTCGGCGCGGTAGGTGTCGATGGAGATCGTCAGCTCGGGGAACCGCTCGCGTGCCCACACCAGCGTCGGGCGGACGCGGTCGATCTCGTCGGCGACCGTCACCTCCGGCCCCGGGCTGGCGGGGACGCCGCCGAGGTCGACGACGTCCGCGCCCTGCGCCACGGCCCGCTCGATCGCCGCCTCGGCGGCCGCGGGCTGCCACGTGGACCCGTGGTCGTAGAAGGAGTTCGGCGTGCGGTTGACGATCGCCATGATCAGGGCGCGGTCGCGTCGGAGCCGCCTCCCGTGGATCGTCATCTCGACACCCGCTCGTGCGGGGGCGCTCACCGGATGACCGTGGTCTCGATCAGGATCGGCATGAGGACTTGATACCCCGAGCACCCGACCTCGGCCACCGGGCCCGCTGCAGTCACACCGCGCGTCACCCCCGACGCCGCCGCAGCAGCGCCTCGGCGACCAGGTGCCCGGACGCCCCGGCGAGGCCCGGCCCGGGATGGGTCGAGGCCCCGAGGTGCCACAGGCCCGGCACGCAGGTCCGGTGCCGGCCCGCGGAGGGCAGCGGCCGCCACGCGAAGTTCTGGTCCAGCTCGGCCGACCCGGCGTAGGGGTCGCCGCCGATCGCGTTCGGGTTCCGCCCCTCGAGGTCGGCCGGGGAGATCACGTCGGTGCCGAGCACCAGGTCCCGCAGCCCCGGCGCCTGCGCGGCGACCCGGTCGAGGACCCGGTCGGCGTAGGCGCGCGCCAGGGCGGGCGTCCACTCCCCCGAGCCGACGTCGAGCTCTCCCGCCGCGTCGCCCACCGGTCGCGACGGCACCTCCTGCAGCTGCAGCCACAGCGCCGCGCCCCCGGCCGGCACCCGCGACGGGTCGAGCACGTGCTGCTGGCCTACGACCACCGTGGGCCGCCGCGGCAGCAGGCCGGCCTCGGCCTCCGCGCACGCGATGCCGGTCGACGCCGACCCGTCGGTGAGGTGGACGAGCGGCACCTCGCGCAGCGCCGGGTCGCGCCACGGCACCGGCCCCGAGAGCGCCACGTGGATCTGCATCGCGGCCCGACCCGGGCGGTAGGCGCGCGCCTCGTCGGCGATCCGCGGCGGCACCACGCCGCTGGGCAGCAGCTGCGTGTAGAGCGCGCCGGGTGCGACGGACGCGAGGACCGTGTCGGCGCGCACCGCGAAGCCCTCCCCCTCCACGCCGACGGCGCGCCCGCCGCGCACGACGATCCGCTCCACCCGGTGCCCGAGCCGGACGTCCACGCCCCGCTCGGCGAGCAGCGCGGCGAAGGCGTCGACGAAGCGGCCCGCCCCGCCGACCACCACCGGCAGGCCCGCCCCGTGCATCGTCGCCGCGAACACCGGCACCATGGCCCCGCCCGACGCGGCGTCCGGCGCGAGCCCGGCGTGCAGCAGCCAGGGCGCCCACAGCCGGTCGACCTCGACCCCGCTGAAGCGTCCCCGCAGCCACGACCGCCCGCTGGTCACCGCGTCGCGGGCGTAGGCCGCCGCCCCGCGCCGTCCGGCCGAGCGCAGCAGCGAGACCAGCGGCTTCCCGACGGCGGGTGACCACAGTTCCGAGCCCAGGAGCGTCCCGAGCGCACCGACGTCGCGCCCGAAGCCCGCGATCATCGCGCGGTAGGCGTCGGCGTCGTCGGGATCGGCGAACGTCTTCACGGTCTCCTCGACGTCGCGGTAGGCGATCGTCGCAGTGCCCTCGTCGGGCACGGTGGCCGTGACCGGCCCGTCGGTGTTCGCGTAGGCCAGCCCGTGCCGGGCGAGGTCGTCGCCGAGCTCGACGAACGCGGGGCCGGTGACGAACAGCGGGTGCCAGGAGGACCACGTGTCGTGGACATACCCCGGCACGGTGCGCTCGGCGCTGCCGATGAACCCGCCGAGCTGATCGGCGCCGTCGAGCAGCGTCACCGACCGGCCCGCGCCCGCGAGCCGCGCCGCCGCGACCATGCCGTTGATCCCGGCGCCGACGACCACCACGTCCGTCATCCGACTCAGTGCTCCCTAGTGTTCTCTGAACGCCTCGGCCAGCCACCACGCGGGCTCGTCCGAGGTCACCTTCGCGTCGATCAGCAACGGCCGGTCCCGAGGACCGTCGAGCCACCCGCGCACGCCGCCGAGGTCGCCGACCGACCGGACCGTCACGGCGTCCGCGCCGTACCCGCGCGCGATCGCGGCGAGGTCGGCGTCCGGGAAGCGGACGGTGCTCTGGTCGTCGTCGGCGAAGTGGTGGAACTCCGCGCCGTAGCCGGCGTCGTCGTACACCACGACGAGCATCCCGAGTCCGAGCTCTCCCGACCGGCACAGCCGGACCACGGTCTCGAACTCGCTGATGCCCATGAGGAATCCGCCGTCGCCGCACGCGACCACGGGCAGCCGGTCGGGACGGGCGAGGGCCGCCCCGAGCCCCGTCGCGAGCCCCAGTCCGACCGACTGGAACCCCTGGGTGAAGCAGAAGCCGGCCTCGTCGGGGACCCGCAGGTAGCCCGCCGGGTAGCCCATGAAATGGCCGGAGTCGGTCGCCACCGTCCGCTCCAGGGGCAGCAGCTCGTCGAGCGCCGCGCTGAGGGTGCGCGGGTCGATCCGGTCGTCCGGCTCGGTGTCCGGCACGAACGTGTGCCGCGGGGCGATCCGCGCGGCCACCTCCGGGGTCCGGTAGCCGACCTGCTCGTCCACGACGGCGAGGGCGTCGCGGGCGGTCACCGCGACGTCGCCGAGCACGGCCAGGTCGACCGGGCGCTGGGCCCCGAGCGCCTCGGGGGTGTCGTCGACCTGGGCCACGGTCGCGCCGGCGAGCAGCTCGCCGCCGCGCACCGTCCAGCGGGTCAACGCCGCGCCCCACGCGACGACGAGGTCCGCGTCGGTGATCAGCGCCGCCGTCTCCGGCGTCGAGAACCCGCCCGAGATGCCGAGCGAGAACTCCGCGCCCGTGAACAGCCCGTGCGCGACGGCGGTCGTCGCGAGCAGGGCACCGCAGCGCGCCGCCAGCGCCTCGAGCTCCGCCCGGGCCCCGCGGGCACCCCGGCCCGCGATGAAGACGGGCCGCTCCGCGCGGTCGAGCAGGTCGACGAGGGCCACCACGGCGTCCGCGTCCGGTGCGGGCGGCCGCCAGGAGGTGCGGGCGGGGCCGGTGCCGACGGCGGGCTCGGCCTGGACGTCGATCGGCAGGCTGAGGACCACGGTGCGCCGCTGGTCGCGGCACGTCCCGTAGGCGCGCACCACGTCGGCCGCCGCCGAGGCCGCGGTGTGCACCCGCTCGGCGACGGCGCCGACCGAGCGCACGAGCGCGTCCTGGTCGACCCGGAAGTTCGACCGCACGGCCGCGCACGGCGAGTCGGCGGCGAGCACGAGCAGCGGGGTGCGGCTCTTCGCGGCCTCCGCGATCCCGGTGAGGGCGTTGGTCAGCCCGCACCCCTGGTGGGTCGTCAGCACCGCCACCTCCCCGCTCGTCCGTGCCCACGCATCCGCCGCGGTCGCGGCCCCGCCCTCGTGGCGCGCCGCCACGTAGGGCACGCCGGTGGCCCGCAGGGCGTTGACGAGCCGCAGGTTGCCGCTGCCCACCACGCCGAACGCGTGCCCCACGCCGAGCTCGCCGACCAGCCGGCCGACCTGCTCGGCGACCGATGCGCCTACGCCTCCACCAGGGCGAGCACCCGGGTCGGGCTGCCCGAGCCGCCCAGGATCGGCAGCGGGCACACGATCAGCAGCGCGCCCGTCGCCGGCAGCCGTCCGAGGTTCCGCAGACTGGTCAGTCCCCACTTGTTCGCCCCCATCAGGTAGTGGTGGCAGGAGAAGGGCGGGTCGAAGCCCCCGGCCGCGCCGGCGTCCGTCCCGACCGTCTCGACCCCGAACCCGGTCAGCGGGGACTCCTGCGCGATCCAGCGCGCGCACTCGGTCGACACCCCGGGGGTGTGCGGCCCGGCGGCGTCGGCGTTGACGAACTCCTCCTGGGTCTCCCCCCGAGCCTCCCAGCCGGTGCGGTAGAGGAGCCACCCACCGTCGGGGAGGGGACCGTGCTCGGCCTGCCAGGCCTCCAGGTGGGCGACCTCGAGCAGGAAGTCCGGGTCCTTCTCCACCTCGGCGGACATGTCGATCACCGCGACCGGGGCGACCATCGTGCCCAGCGGCACCTGCGAGACGTCGGGGCCCTCGCGGCCGGTCACCCAGTGGTTCGGGGCGTCGAGGTGGGTGCCGGTGTGCTCGCCGGTGTGGATGTCGTTCCAGTACCAGGCCGGGCCGCGGTCGTCGTAGCGCGAGAGCTCCTCGAGCCGGAACCGCGAGGTGTTCGCGAACGGCTCGGGCAGCTCGAGGATCGGGGTGGACTCCTGCAGCGGCGTGGTGAGGTCGACGACCTCCACGCCCCCGGAGCGGGTGGCCTGCACGAGGGCGGACAGCAGGGACGCCTCAGACACGGTGACTCCTTCGGGGGTGGGGCTGGGTGCGAAGCATGGTGATGTGCGCACGGGAGCGGTATCCACCCTGCGCCCCGGTTGTCCACCCGCCGTCGGGTGCGGTGACTCCTCCGGCGCCCGGCGGACAACGGCGGCGCGGCGGGGATAGCTCCGCGGGGCCCGCCCGGCGACGGTGTGGTGGTCCCACCCACCACCTGCTCGAGGAGGCCCCCGTGGCCGAACGGTCCTTCGCCGCCGAGGTCGCGAAGCTCCGCCTGGGCGCCGGCGAGACCCTGCACGTCGAGGGCATCCTGGCCGTCACCAAGGCGCTGCTGCAGTCCGGCGTCGCCTACGTGGGCGGCTACCAGGGCGCGCCGATCTCGCACCTCATGGACGTGCTCGGCGACGCGCGCGAGATCCTCGACGAGCTCGACATCCGCTTCGAGAACTCCGCCTCCGAGGCCACCGCCGCCGCCATGCTGGCCGCCTCGGTGCACCAGCCGCTGCGCGGCGCGATCACCTTCAAGTCCCCGGTGGGCACGAACGTCGCCTCCGACGCCCTGGCCAACCTCGCCAGCGGCGGCGTGACCGGCGGCGCGCTGGTGATCCTCGGCGAGGACTACGGCGAGGGTTCCTCGATCATGCAGGAGCGGTCGCACGCGTTCGCCATGAAGTCGCAGATGTGGCTGCTCGACCCGCGCCCGAACATCACCGCCATCGTCGATGCGGTCGAGGCCGGCTTCGAGCTCTCCGAGGCCAGCAACACGCCGGTGTTCCTCGAGCTGCGGCTGCGCTCGTGCCACCTGCACGGCGGCTTCATCGCGAAGGACAATGTGCGCCCGCCGATGACCGTGCGCGAGGCCGCCAACGCCCCGCGGCGCGCCGTCGACCGGATCGTGCTGCCGCCCGCGTCCTTCCAGCACGAGAAGGAGAAGCTCGCCGACCGCTGGCCCGCGGCGGTCCGCTACATCCGCGAGCGGGGCCTCAACGAGGTGTTCCCGGGCGGTCCGGAGGCCTCCGACGTCGGCATCGTCGTGCAGGGCGGGCTCTACAACACCCTGAACCGGTCGCTGGAGCTGCTCGGCGCCTCGGACAGCCACGGGCGCAGCCGGGTGCCGATCTACGTCATGAACGTGACCTACCCCGTCGTCGACGAGGAGATCCTCGACTTCTGCGCCGACAAGCGGGCCGTGATCATGGTCGAGGAGGGCCAGCCCGACTACATCGAGCAGAACCTCAACGCGATCCTGCGCCGCGCGGGGTCGACGACGGCGCTGCACGGCAAGGACCTGCTCGCCCCCGGCGGCGAGTACACGACCCAGGTCGTCACCCGCGGCCTCGCGGCGTTCCTCGACAAGTACGTCCCCGACGGCGTCACGGCGCGCCCCGCGCTGCTGCGCGAGGCGGACGACCCGACCAGCCCGTTCGCGCCGCGGGTCGCCGCCGACGTGGTGCGCCCGCGCCCGCCGGGCCTGTGCACCGGCTGCCCCGAGCGCCCGATCTTCTCCGGGCTGAAGCTCGCCGAGCGCGAGACCGGGCAGCACCACGTCAGCGCCGACATCGGCTGCCACCTGTTCGCGATCAACGCCCCGTTCGACCTCGGCGCCACGACCATGGGCTACGGGCTCGGGGCGGCGGGTGCGGCCGCGCTCTCGGCGCCCGGGTCGGAGCAGCGCGCCATCTCGATCATGGGTGACGGCGGGTTCTGGCACAACGGCCTGACCAGCGGCGTCGGCAACGCGGTGTTCAACAAGTCCGACCAGGTCATGGTCGTGGTGGACAACGACTACGCCGCCGCCACCGGCGGACAGGACGTGCTCTCCTCGCACGCCGACACCGACCGTCGCTCCACCCAGCACCCCATCGAGAAGGCCGCCCGCGGGCTCGGCGTCGAGAACGCGACGACGATCGACCACACCTACGACGTGCAGCGCGTGAAGGACACGTTCCTCAAGGCGTTCCGGCGGAAGAAGGGGTCGGGCCCCGAGCTGCTCGTCATGCAGTCGGAGTGCCAGCTCAACCGGCAGCGGCGGGTGAAGAAGGAGCGGTCGGAGAAGCTGAAGCGCGGGGAGCGGGTGGTCCGCGAGCGCTTCGGGGTCGACCCCGAGACCTGCACCGGCGACCACGCCTGCGTGCGCATCTCCGGCTGCCCGTCGCTGACCATCACCGACAACCCCGACCCGCTGCGCAGCGACCCGATCGCGACCGTGCTCGACAGCTGCGTCGGCTGCGGGGTGTGCGGCAACAACGCCCACGCCGCGGTGCTGTGCCCGTCGTTCTACCGGACCGACGTCGTGGACAACCCGACGCGCGGCGAGCGGCTGCGGGCCGCGGTCCGGTCCCGCTGGATCGCGCTCGCCGGACGTGCCCTGGAGCGGCACGCCGCACGCATGGAGCCCGCGACCGAGAAGGAGGCCGCCTGATGCCCACCCTGATGCCCGCGCCGACCGCCGCCGCCGGCGCCTCCTGGTACGCCGGGCAGCGCCCGATCACGATCGCCGTGCTCGCCATGGGCGGCGAGGGCGGCGGCGTGCTCGCCGACTGGATCGTCGCCGTGGCCGAGGGCGCGGGCCACCACGCCCAGACCACCTCGGTCGCCGGGGTCGCCCAGCGCACCGGCGCCACCGTGTACTACGTCGAGCTGTACCCGCCGGTCGCCGAGGACGTGACCGGCGGGCGACCGGAGCCGGTCCTCAGCGTCTTCCCCGCCCCCGGCGAGGTGGACCTCGTCGTGGCCTCCGAGCTGATGGAGTGCGGCCGGGCCGTGCAGCGCGGCTTCGCCACCCCGGACCGGACCACGCTGATCACCTCGACCAACCGCGTCTACTCCATCGACGAGAAGTCACACCTCGGCGACGGCCGCGTGGACACCTCGGCGCTGCTCGACGCCGCCGGGAAGGCCGCGAAGCGCCTCGTGGCCGCCGACTTCTCCGCGATCGCCGCCGAGCACGGCAGCGTCATCTCGGCCTCCCTGCTCGGCGCGGTGGCGGGCTGCGGCGTGCTGCCGTTCGAGCGGACGGCCTACGAGGACGCGATCCGCACCGCCGGCAAGGGCGTGGAGCCGAGCCTCGCCGCGTTCGCCGGTGGCTTCTCCGCGGCCGTCCCCCCGGACCCTGCGCCGAAGCCCACGTCCACGCCGGTCGACATCACGATCGGCCCCCGCCCGGTGTCGGCCCAGGAGCGCAAGGACCGCGAGGAGGCCCGCCGCACCGAGATCGCGGCGACCGATCCGGCGTCGCTGGTCGGCCCCGATCTCGCCGAGCTCGCCGTCGCCACCCTCGACCTGCCACGCGCCGTGCGCTCGACCGTCCTGCACGGCCTCGTCCGGACCGGCCTCTATCAGGACGTCGACCACGCGCGGCGCTACCTGGACCGGGTCGTGCGGGTCACGGAGCACGGGAACGACGACCTGACGACCGCCGTGGCCCGGCAGCTCGCCCTCTGGATGTGCTACCAGGACACGATCCACGTCGCGCTGCAGAAGTGCCGCGCGCGCCGGATGGAGCGGGTGCGCACCGAGGCGAAGGCGACCCGCGCGCAGCTGTCGAAGGTGCACGAGTACCTGCACCCGCAGGTCGACGAGATCACCGACACTCTTCCCGTGCGGCTCGGGGCGGCCCTGCGGCGCTCCAGGCTCTTCGCGCGCGTGGTCGGGCGGGTGACCCGGGACGGCCTGGTCCTCGACACCACGTCGGTCCGCGGCTACGCCATGCTCGCGACGATGGCCCGGATGCGGCCGCTGCGCCCGCGGTCGCTGCGCTTCGCCCGCGAACAGGAGGCGATCGGGGCGTGGCTGGACCTGATCGACGAGATCGCGGCCGACGACCCCGACCTGGCCCGCGAGGTCGCCGAGTGCCAGCGGGTGCTCAAGGGCTACGGCGCCACCTGGGAGCACGGCGAGGAGAGCTACGCCGCGCTCACGACGGCGGCCCGGCAGCTGCGGGGCCGCCCGGACGCGGCGGCGCGGCTGGCGGAGCTGCGCACGGCCGCCCTGGCCGACGAGGACGGGACGGCGCTGGAGGTGGCGCTGCGCGCCATGTGAGGTGTGCCGACGGCCTCGTCGCGAGTGGGACACCAGTCAGGATCCACAGCACCGGAACCTGCCCCACGTCCCACTCGGCGAGGCGCGCTCCCAGGAGCACCCCGGACCCGCAACGGAGCGGACGTCCGACGATCGCGACAGGAAGGCGAAGAGCATGCTGCGGAACGATTCCGACCACTTCCTGCTGGGACTGTTCTCCCCCAACTGCTCCTCCGGGCTCGCCGTCACCAAGGTCCCCGAGCGCTGGTCGGGCAGCTGGGAGGACAACCTGGCGCTCGCGGTCCTGGCCGACGAGGTCGGGGTCGACTTCCTGCTCCCGATCGCCCGATTCATCGGCTACGGCGGCGAGACGAACTTCCACGAGGGCGTCCTCGAGCCGGTGCCGTGGGCGGCGGGGCTGCTCGCGCGCACGAAGGACATCCACGTCTTCTCCACCGTGCACACGGCGTTCAACCACCCGGTGGTCACCGCGAAGCAGCTCGCCACCGTCGACCGCATCGGCGGCGGCCGGGCCGGCATCAACATCGTCGCCGGGTGGAACAAGCCCGAGTACGACGCGATGGGGGTCGACCTGCCCGCCGACCACGACGCCCGCTACGCCCGGGCCCAGGAGTGGTGGGACGTCGTCCGGAAGCTCTGGACGACCCCGGGGCGCTTCGACCACCACGGCGAGTACTTCGACCTCGTCGGCCTCGAGGGCGAGCCCAAGCCGGTGCACGGCACGCTGCCGGTGCTCAACGCCGGCTCCTCCGGGCAGGGCCGCGGGTTCGCCGCCCGCAACGCCGACCTCGCGTTCACCGTGGTCGCCGGGCCGGAGGACGGCGCCGGGATCGTCGACGCCGTCCGCGCCACCGCGCGCGAGCAGTACGGCCGCTCGATGGGCGTGCTCACCCTCGGCCACGTCGTCTGCCGGCCGACCCGCGCCGAGGCCGACGACGCGCTGCACCACTACGCCGAGGAGGGTGCGGACTGGGCGGCCGTCGACAACCTCATGGCCCTGCAGGGCCTGCACGCGCAGTCGTTCACGCCGGAGATGCTCGCGACCTTCCGCTCCCGGTTCGCCGCCGGCCACGGCAGCGTGCCCCTCGTCGGCACGCCCGACGACGTGGCCGCCGAGATCGCGCGCTACGCGAAGGCCGGGTTCTCGGGCATGACCCTCGCGTTTCTCGACTACCTCGCCGAGCTGCCCTACGTCGCCCAGGAGGTCTTCCCGCGCCTGGAGCGGCTCGGGGTGCGGGTGCGCTGACGCGCATGTGAGCACTTTCCGTGGTCGGAGCCACGGAAAGTGCTCACATGCGCAGCACCTCCGACGGCGAGCACCCGTACCGCTGCCGGTGGGCGATCGAGAAGCGGCCGAGGTGGGTGAAGCCCCAGTCGCTGGCCACGGCGGACACGCTGGTCGTCGCCGGGTCGGCCGCCTCGAGCTCCGCGTGCGCGCCGGCGAGGCGCACCTGGCGGAGCCGCTCGGTCGGCGTGGTGTCCAGGTGCCGCCGGAACCCCTCCTGCAGCGCCCGCACCGAGAGACCGACGCACTCGGCCACGTCCTCCACCGTCAGCGGTTCGCGGGCGTGGGCGACGATGAGGTCGTCGGCCTTGCGGATCAGGCGCGGCACCGGCGTTCCCGACGACGCCTCCGGCGCGGCCGGGGCGTGCGCGAGCAGCAGCCCGGAGAGCACCATCTGCTCGACCTGCGGGCGCAGCGTGGGGTGGTCGAGGCGGCCGTCGTGCTCGGCGTCGGTCCGCAGCAGGTCCAGGGTCTGGCGCCAGGAGCGCGCCGCCGGGGTCGTGAGGTCCATCGCGAGCGGCAGGCGCACCCCCTGCACGTAGCCGAGCAGGGCGGCCTGGCGCTCGAGCGCGGTCCGGTCCATCCGCACGATCAGCTGGGCGTTGCCGTCCCCCCACGACATGTCGACGGGGGCATCCGGGTCCGGCACCGACGCCGTCGTCGGGTCGGAGACGATCTCCTCGCCCCCGGAGCGCACCCGAGCCCGACCCGCGAGCGGGATCTGCACCAGGACGAACGACTCGAACGGTTCGGGAGAGATCCGCACCGGCGCGCCGTAGGAGAGGTAGTTGAGCCCGACCGCGCCGAAATTCACCGAGCTGAAACACACGCGGTGCTCGCCGGAACGATCTTCCGGACGCAGGTCGTGCGGGCAGAACACCTCGGTGACCCGCTCGCGGGCCTCGTCGAGGTCCGGGGAGTCCACCTGGCGGTGGGCCGCCAGCGGGGCGCTGACCTGCATCGTCGTCACGATCTACCTCCCGGGACGCGTCAGCGGGATAGCGTCCGCGTGACGAGGATAGTCGATGCGCTAGGCAATTCCTACTGTTCCCCGCCATGACCGAACTCGACGGACGCACGATTCTCGTGACCGGCGGATCGACACTTCTGGGCCACGGTGTGATCCGCGAGCTCCGCACGGCGGGTGCCCGGGTGGCGATCGCGGACGTCGACGCCGACGGCGCCAAGCCGCTGCTCGACGACGCCGGCGTCACCTTCCACGCCACCGACCTCACCGACGACGCCGCCGTCCGGGCCACCGTCGCCGCCGTGGTCGCCGAGCACGGTGGCCTGCACGGCGTGGTCAACCTCGCCTGCAGCTACCTCGACGACGGCCTCGCCACCACGCGCGCCGACTGGCTCGCCGCCCTCGACGTCAACCTGGTCAGCGCCGTCGTCGTCGTGCAGGCCGCGCTCGGGCACCTGCGCGCCGCGCGGGGTGCCGTCGTCAACTTCGGGTCGATCTCCTCGAAGGTCGCGCAGACCGGCCGCTGGGTCTACCCGGCGTCCAAGGCCGCCGTCGTGCAGCTGACCCGCTCGATGGCGATGGACCTCGCGCCCGACGGCATCCGGGTCAACTCGGTCTCCCCGGGCTGGACCTGGTCGAAGATCATGGACTCGCTCTCCGGCGGCGACCGTGCGCACACCGACCGCGTCGCCGCCCCCTTCCACCTCACCGGGCGCGTCGCCGACCCCGACGAGGTCGGCGCCGTCGTCGCCTTCCTGCTCTCCGACGCCGCGTCCGCGGTCACGGGCGCCGACTGGGCCGTCGACGGCGGCTACTCGGCGACCGGACCCGAGCGCGCCGTGCCCGCCATCCCGCAGCTCGCTACCGCCACCGAGGAGTCCTGAGAGATGAAGATCGCGATCGTCGGCGCCGGGTTCGCCGGCCTGTCCTCGGCCAAGGTCCTCCGGGCCGTCGGCCACGACGTCACCGTGTTCGAGAAGGCCCCGGACGTCGGCGGGGTGTGGAGTGCCAGCCGCCGCTACCCGGGCGTGACCACGCAGAACGGCAAGGACACGTACTGCCTCTCGGACTTCCCGATGCCCGCGGACTACCCGGAGTGGCCCAGCGGCGCCCAGGTCCAGGCCTACCTCGCCGACTACGCGCGCCACTTCGGGCTGGAGCCGTACCTGCGGCTGGACACCGAGGTGATCAGCGCCGACCTCGCCGACGGCTCGTGGACCGTGACGACGTCCGCGGGCAGCGAGACGTTCGACCACCTCGTCGTCGCGAACGGCATCTTCTCCGAGGCCGCCGTGCCCGACTTCGCGGGCGCCGAGGAGTTCACCGCCGCGGGCGGGCGCGTCGACGCCGCGTCCGACTTCAACGTCCTCGACGACGCCGCGGGCAAGCACGTGGTGGTGGTCGGCTACGGCAAGTCCGCCTGCGACATCGCCTGCGCGCTCGACGAGGTCTCGGCGACGACGACCGTGGTCGCCCGGGAGCTGCTCTGGAAGCTGCCGAAGATGTTCGCCGGGGTGCTGAACTACAAGTACCTGATGCTCTCCCGGATGGGCGAGGCGCTGTTCCGCTACGTCGAGCTCGCCGGCTTCGAGAAGTTCCTGCACGGTCCGGGCCGGCCGGTCCGCAACTCGATGCTCGGCTCCGTGCAGTCGCTGATCCTGCGCCAGTGCGGCCTGGAGAAGCTCGGCCTGCGCCCGCCGGGAACGCTCGAGGCGATCGCGCGGTCGACGGTCTCGCTGGTCACCGAGGGGTTCTACGAGAAGGTCGCGGCGGGCGAGATCGTCGTCCGGCGGGACACCCAGATCGCCCGGCTCGAGGCCGGCCGTGCGGTGCTCACCGACGGCAGCTCGATCCCCGCCGACGTCGTCGTCTGCGGCACCGGCTTCCACCAGCGCGTGCCGTTCCTGTCCGAGGAGCTGCAGGCGCGGATCACCGACGACCGCGGGAACTTCGAGCTCTACCGCCAGATCCAGCCGGTCGACGTGCCCGAGCTGTCCTTCTGCGGCTACAACTCCTCGTTCTTCAGTCCGCTCTCGGCCGAGGTCGCCGCGCTGTGGATCGCCGCGCGGCTGGCCGGCGGCCTGGACCTGCCCGCGCCCGCCGAGCAGCGCGCCCACATCGCCCGCCGCCTCGCGTGGATGGAGGAGCGCACCGAGGGCAAGCACGCCCGCGGCACGAACATCATCCCGTTCTCGCTGCACAACATCGACGAGATGCTCGACGACCTCGGCACCCCGGTGCGCGGTCTCCAGCGGCTGCGGGAGTGGCTGCTCCCGGTCGACCCGGCCGACTACGCCTGGATCGCCGACGAGATCGTCGCGCGCCACGGCACCACGGTCACGCCGCTCCGGACGGCGTCCGCCGCCTGAGACCATGCGCCCGTGCGTGCCGTGGTGATCACCGAGTTCGGGGCCGAGCCCGCCGTCGTCGAGCGGCCGGACCCGGTCCCGGACCCGCACGGTGTGGTGGTGGCGGTCGAGGCGACCGGGCTGTGCGCGAGCGACCGCTTCGCCTGGCGGGGTCACGACGGCGGGGTGGTGCTGCCCCTGGTGCCCGGCCACGAGCTGGTCGGGAGGGTGGTGGCGGTCGGTGCGGAGGTCCGTCGCGTCCGGGTGGGCGAGCGGGTGCTCACCCCGTTCGTCGAGGGCTGCGGGCGGTGCGCGGAGTGCGCCGCCGGGCGCGCCCAGGTCTGTCCGGACCAGTCCCAGCCCGGGTTCACCCACGACGGGTCGTTCGCCGAGCTGGTCGCCCTGCGGCACGCCGACACCAACGTCGTCGGGGTGCCCGAGGACCTCGACGCCGGCGGCGCGGCGCTGCTCGGGTGCCGGGTCGCGACGGCCTACCGCGCCGTCGTCGACCGCGCGCGGGTCCGGGCCGGCGACCGGGTGCTCGTCCTCGGCGGGGGCGGCGTCGGTCTCGCGGCCGTGCTGGTCGCGGGCGTGCTCGGCGCCGAGGTCACCGTCGCGGACCCCGCCCCCGCGGCCAGGGCCCGCGCCCTCGACCTCGGGGCGGGTGCCGCGATCGACCCGGCGGACGTTCCCGACGACGGCGTCGACGTCGCGATCGAGGCCGCCGGGCGACCGGAGTCCCTGACGACGGGCGTGCGGGCACTGCGCCGCGGCGGAACGCTCGTGCAGGTCGGGCTCCTCGCGGCCGACCCCGTGGTGCCGGTGCCCGCGATGATCGCCCGTGAGCTCGCCGTCCTCGGCAGCCACGGCATGGCCGCCGCCGACTACCCGGCCCTGATGGGCCTCGTGACGACGGGGCGGCTCGACCCCGCCCGCCTCGTCACCCGGCGGATCGGCCTGGACGATGCACCGGCGGCGCTCGCCACCCCGCCCGTGCCGGGCGAGGTCGTCGTGATCGGGCCCAGGAACTGACGTCGGCCCCCGAACGGCTCCTACCGCTCCGATGCGGTACCGCTCGACTGATTGGCCGCGCTGGTATTGCCCACGTCGGAAACGCGAACCGGACCGTCTCGCGGCGCGGAGACCTCACGATGCAACAGAGGTTTCCTTGAGCGGAAGCCACAGCCCTACGTGATCTGGACATACGGTGCGTCGGCGGTGTTTTCACTCTGATGCCGAAGGCATAGCGTTGAACGATCACGCATCGCGACCGTGCACCCGAGCGCGGGGACGGAGCAAGGCCATGGGGGACATTGACGGACGGGTCGTGCTCGTCGTCGGGGGGTCCGGGGGACCCGGCGGCGCGATCGTCGACGCCCTGGTGACGGGCGGCGCG
This sequence comes from Actinomycetospora sp. CA-084318, assembly GCF_050955885.1. NCBI lineage: Bacteria > Bacillati > Actinomycetota > Actinomycetes > Pseudonocardiales > Pseudonocardiaceae > Actinomycetospora > Actinomycetospora sp. CA-084318. The sequence continues at coordinate 2,674,737 of NZ_CP192098.1, read as the reverse complement.
AGCGTCGAACTGCTCGACGAGGACGCCGAGGCCGGGCAGGAGGCGCGCCGACGGCACGGGGGCCCGCTGTCGCCGGTCTCGTTCCGCCCGCTCACGCCCGGTGCGTGCGCCGAGCTGGTGCGTCGGACGGTGGCCGCGGTGGTGGCCGACCGCGGCGTGCTCGACGGCATCGTCGCCGTCGGTCGCTCCGAGGACGAGATCGTGACGATCCTGCGGGCGGCCCGGGCTCCGCTGCGCGCCTCGCGGCACGCGGCCGTCGTCCTCGTGGGCGACGGGACCGAGCAGGCCCCGGTCCTCGCCCGGTGGCTCGGCGACGACGGCGTCCGCGTCAATGCCGTCGGCTCCGACCAGGACGACGTCGACACCGCCCACGCCGTGCGGTTCCTGCTCTCCGAGGCCGCCGAGCGGGTGACCGGCCTGCAGTGGCCCTCCGCCGACCGCGACGCGGCCCTCCCCCGCCGCCCCGGACCGGTCCCCGGCTGACCCGGACCCCGGCGACCGGCCACCCCCCGCACGGTCGCCGGGTTGCGCGGCTCCCGGTCCGGCACTCCGCCCGGGCCGGGAGCCGTGCCCCTCCGCGGCCGGCCGTGATCGTCGCGCGCCCGGGGCCGTCCCGCTCACCGGCCCGGCGGCGGCACCTTCGCCCAGACCGCGGGCAGCCGGTCCTCCGCGTCGTGGGCACGCGCGACCTCCGAGGCGTACAGGACGCCCAGGGTGAAGTCGTGGGCGACCTCGCGGCGGTCGCCCCCGCCCGCGAGCTCCAGCAGCGTCGCGCGGGTCACCGCCGCGTCCTGGTGCACGCCGAGCAGTTCCTGGACGATCTTCATCCGTCGCTTCAGCCGACGCGCCGGCTTCCCCAGCACCGGCTGGGCCAGCTCGTTCGCGTACCGCAGCCGCTTGGCCTTCTTCCGCGTCTCGTGCAGCGCCTCGTCGCGCTCGGGGCCGCGGGGGTACCGGTCCGCGTCCGCCATCGCGGCCACCACCTTCCGGTGCGCCCGGTCGACCTCCCGCGGGAGGAGCCGGCGCGCGGGCCGGGCCGCGCGGGCGGTCAGCGGCGGGTCGGCGAGCAGGGCGTCGAGTGCCTCGAGCAGCGCGACGTAGCGCTGCGAATCGAGCGCCTCGAGCACCTGCTCCCGGGCCGCGGCCGCGCGGCGCGTGAACGCCTGGGCCACCTCCGCCGCGACCGGTCCGACGACGAGCGTCGTCGGCACCTCCGCGAGCAGCTCCTGCAGGCGGGCCAGCATGACCTCGGTGTCGCGGGCCGGGGCGAGCTCGCCCGCGAGCCAGCGCAGCTCGTCGGTCAGCGGCCGCGTCCGCTCCCGGTCGAGCACGCGCCCGAAGCCCTGCAGCGCGCTGCGCAGCCGGCGCGCCGCCACCCGCATCTGGTGCACCGCGTCCTCGCGGTCGAGCCGGACCAGCGGGTCCCAGCCGCGCAGCGTGCGGGCCTGCCCGGCGAGGTAGCCCAGCACCACCCCGGCGGCGCTGTCCTCCGGTGGCATCGGGTCGGCCGGCCGGTCACCGAGCACCCGGCCGACCTTCGACGCACTGGCCGACCGCCGGATCCCCAGCGCCGCGAGCCGCTTCTCCACCACGTCGAGGAACCCGTCGGGGGCGGCCGGTCCGAGCTCGACCTCGATCTCCTGCCAGGCCTGCAGGTCGCCCCCGCCGCCGCCGTCGAGCGTGCGGGCCGTGACCTCGTCGACCACCAGCTCGGCCACCACCCGGCCCCGCTCGTCGGTGGCCTCCCACGCGCGCCGCCGGGTCAGCAGCTCGGCCACCGGGACGAGCGGGCGACCCCGCGCGGACGCCCGCACCATCGCCGCGATCCCGGCCGGCGGAGCGGACCCGTCCGGGGTGAGCGGCGCGCGCAGTTCCTCGCGCCGGTCGCCGGCGGCGGGCAGCTTGACGTGCCACCCGTCGTCCGGGCCGCCCGTCCGGCGCCGGAAGGCGACGCGGTCACGGTGCAGCGCCCGGTCCTGCGTGTCGAGGTAGACCGCCTCCTGCAGCCGTTCCTCCGGCTCCCCGGGGACGTGGTGGCCGAGGACGTCGCGCACCTGGGCGGCGTCCAGCGCCTCGATCCCCGACCCCTCGAACGTGCGCTCGACCTCGCCGGCCGTCGTCACGGGCATCGTCGCCACCTCCGTCCGCGGACAACCCCGATCCAACATCGTCGGGCGCCGGACGGGCAGGCTCCGGGAACGGTTCAGCCCGTCGGTTCGAACCGGTAGCCCCGTCCGGGCTCGGTGATGAGGTAGCGCGGCCGGGAGGGCTCGGGCTCGAGCTTGCGCCGCAGGTGCCCGAGGTACACGCGCAGGTAGTGCCCCTCGGTGCCGTACTGCGGGCCCCACACCTCCTGCAGCAACTGCTGCTGCGTGACGAGCATCCCCGGGTGGCGCACCAGGTGCTCCAGCACGCCCCACTCCGTCGGCGACAGGTGCACCTCCGCCCCGCCGCGCACCACCTTCTTCGCGACGAGGTCCACCTCGAAGTCGGGCGTGGTGACCCGCGGCTCCCCCTCCCCGGGCACGGTGGCCGCTCGGCGCACCGCTGCCCGGATGCGCGCGAGCAGCTCCGGCATGCCGAACGGCTTGGTCACGTAGTCGTCGGCGCCACCGTCGAGGGCGGCCACCTTGTCGCTCGCGTCGGTGCGGGCGGACAGCACGATCACCGGCATCGCGCTCCACCCGCGGATGCCCTCGAGCACCTCGAGGCCCGGGATGTCGGGCAGGCCGAGGTCGAGCACCACGACGTCGGGCGCCGGTCGGTCGGCGGCCGCGCGCAGCGCGCCCGCCCCGGTGGCCACCGGCACCACGGTGTGGCCGTGCGCGGTCAGGTTGATCCGCAGGGTGCGCAGCAGGTGGGGGTCGTCGTCGACGACCAGGACGCGGCTCACGAGGCGGCTCCTGCCACGACGGGCCGCACCGTGCGCGACGCCTGCGCCCGGGGCAACGAGAGCACCATCGTCAGCCCGCCGCCCGGCGTCTCCTCCGGCTCGAGCGTGCCGCCCATCGCCTTCGCGAAGCCCCGCGCCACGTGCAGCCCGAGTCCGAGTCCGCCCGCCGTGCCGGACGAGTCGTGGTCGCCGAGGTGCTGGAAGGCGGTGAACATCTCGGCGTCGCGGGCCACGCCCGGCCCCCGGTCGACCACCCGCAGCTCCACCCGGTCGGCGTGGGCGCTGGTCCGCAGGGACACCGGCCCGTCGCCCCCGTGGCGCACCGCGTTGTCCACGAGGTTGGCCACGATGCGCTCGGCCAGCCCGGGGTCGGCGACGACCTCGTCGGACTCCCCCGGCGGCGACGGCCGGATCTCCACGCGGTCGCGGACCTCGGCGGTCGGCAGGGCGGCGACGGCGGCATCGACGATCTCCGCCACGCCCACGGTGGTGCGGTGCGGGGTCACCGCGCCGGTGGCCAGCCGGGAGGAGTCGAGCAGGTTGTCGACGAGCGCGACCAGCCGGTCGCCGGACTCCTCCACGGTGGCGAGCAGCTCCTCGCGGTCGCCGGGGTCGAGCGCCAGCTCGGGGTCGCGCAGGCTCGACACCGCGGCCTTGATCGCCGAGAGCGGCGTCCGGAGGTCGTGTCCCACCGCGGAGAGCAGCGCCGTCCGCAGACCGCTCGCCTCCGCCCGCCGGGCCGCGTCGACCGCCTCCGCGCTGATCCGCCGGTTGCGCAGCGCGAGCAGGGCCGGGCCCGCGACCGCGGCGAACAGCCGGTTCTCCGCCGCGGTGAGGGTGCGCCCGCACCCGACGAGGTGCGAACCCTCGTCGATCTCGACGTCGGCGTCCGCCTCGGCGGGGTCGCCGCCGCCCGGCACCGCGTCGTCGGGCGGTCCCTCCGGCGTCCGCGCGATCACCGCCCACGACGACTTCGGGCCCCGCTCCAGCACGGCGACCGAGGTGAACCCGAACGCCTCGCGCACCCGCTCGAGCAGCCGCGGCAGCGGGTCCGACCGGGAGATGACCACCCGCGCGAACGACGCGAGGAGGGTGGCCTCGGCGCGGGCCTGCGCGGCCTGGGCGGCGCGCCGGTCGGCCCGGTCGACCACGGCGGCCACCAGCACGGCGATCAGCAGCATCATCGTCACCGCCACGAGGTCCTCGAAGCGGCCGACGGTGAAGGTGTAGAGCGGCGGGGTGAAGAAGAAGTTGAGCAGCGCCCCGCCGAACAGCGCGGCCACCACCGCGGGCACCAGGCCGCCGATGATCGCGGTGAGCACCGTGGCGAGGAAGAACGCCACGGTGTCGGTGGAGAGCCCGACCGCGGGGAACAACCACCCGAAGCAGGTGGCCAGAATCGGCAGCACGATCGCCGCGGGCCAGCCACGGGCCGCCCGTCGGCCGCGCACCAGCTGCCCGAGCCGCGGCCACCGGCGGGCGTCGTCGTCCTGCCCGTCGTCCCGGGTCTCGACGTGCGAGACGAGGTGCACGTCGATCGGGCCGGACGCCGCGACGGCACGGGCCCCGATGCCGGGGTCGACGAGCCGGGCCAGGCGCGAGCGGCGGGACGTGCCGAGGACGAGCTGCGTGGCGTTGGCGCCGCGGGCGAAGTCGAGCAGCGCCGTGGCGACGTCGTCGCCGACCACCGTGTGGAACGAGGCCCCGACCTCCTTCGCGAGCCGGCGCAGGTCGCGCCAGCGGCCCGTGTCCCGCGTGGCCACGCCGTCACCGCGCAGCACCTGCACGCACAGCAGGTCGGCCGCCCCCGCGCGCCGGGCGATCCGCGCGGCGCGGCGCAGCACCGTGAGGCTCTCCGGCCCACCGGTCACCGCCACGACCACCCGCTCGCGGGCCTCCCACACCTCGTCGATCTGCTCGTCGGCCCGGTAGCGCCGCAGCGCGACGTCCACCTGGTCGGCGACCCAGAGCAGGGCGAGCTCGCGCAGCGCGATGAGGTTCCCGGTGCGGAAGTAGTGCGCCAGGGATGCGTCGATCCGCTCCGCCGGGTAGACGTTGCCGTGCGCCAGCCGCCGGCGCAGCGCCTCCGGGGTGATGTCGACGAGCTCCACCTGCTCGGCGGCGCGGACCACCTCGTCGGGCACCGTCTCCTGCTGCCGCGTGCCGGTGATCCGCTCCACGACGTCGTGCAGCGACTCCAGGTGCTGCACGTTCACCGTCGAGATGACGTCGATGCCCGCCGCGAGGATCTCCTCGACGTCGGAGTAGCGCCGCGCGTGCCGGCTGCCCGGCGCGTTGGTGTGCGCCAGCTCGTCGACCACGACGACCTCGGGCGCGCGGGCGAGCACGGCCTCCACGTCGAGCTCGGCGAGCGTGGTGCCCCGGTGCGTGACGGTCCGCCGCGGCAGGACCTCCAGCCCCTCGAGCAGATCGGCGGTGCGGGCCCGCCCGTGCGTCTCGACGAGCCCCACGACGACGTCGGTCCCCCGGTCGAGCCGCCGCCGCGCCTCGCAGAGCGCCGCGTAGGTCTTCCCGACGCCCGGCGCCGCCCCGAGGTGGATCCGCAGCTCACCCCGAGTGGGGTCGCTGCGCACCGACTCCCGGCCCGCGGGCCGGGGGTCGTCGCGCTGCGCGGTGTCCTCCACGTCGTCCATTGTGGCGCGACCCCCCGACAACGTCGGTTACCGCAGCCCCGGACGGGCGGCCACGAGCGCCGCGTTCAGCTCGGTCGTGTTCACCGTCGGCTCCCCCAGCACCCCGAGGGCGCGCCCGTCGGTCGCGTCCGCGACCAGCTCGCGCACCTGCGCCACGGGCAGTCCGGTCACCCGGGCCACCCGGGGCACCTGCAGCGCGGCGTACTCCGGGCTGATGTCGGGGTCGAGGCCGGACGCGGAGGCGGTGACGGCGTCGTCGGGAACCCGCGCGGGCGTGACGCCCTCGCGGGCCGCGATCGCGGTCCGGCGTTCCGCGACGGCCTTCGCGAGGTCCAACGCCGTGGTGGCGAGGTTCGAGCCGCCGGAGGTCGACGGGTCGGCCGGGCCGAGCCCCGCCGTGGCGGTCTCCGGGGCCGAGGCCGAGGGCCGGAGGTGGAACCACGGGTCGGCGGCGGGGTCCGCCGGGACCGGGTCGATCCCGATCAGCGTCGAGGCGCCGGACGCCGTCACCGACCCCTCGGCCGGCCCGGACAGCCCGGGCACCCGGCTGATCCCCCAGACCACCGCGGGGTAGACGACCCCGAGCAGGAGCGTCGCGACGAGCATGAGGCGGACCGCCGGTCCGAGCTGGCGCACCAGCCCCCGCAGGACGGGGGTCCGGGGCACCTCCTCGGGCGCGTCGGGGAGGTTGTCGGGGGTCTGGTCCAGTGTGCTGGTCATGAGGTCACCCGATCCCCGGGATCAGCCGGACGACGAGGTCGATGAGGGGGATGGCGAGGAACGGCACGATCACGCCGCCGACGCCGTAGATCAGCAGGTTGCGGCGCAGCATCTGCTCGGAGCTCACGGGCCGGAAGCGGACGCCGCGCAGGGCCAGCGGGATGAGCGCGATGATGATCAGCGCGTTGAACACGACGGCGGAGAGGATCGCCGACTGCGGGGTCGCGAGGCCCATGACGTTGAGCAGGCCGAGCTGCGGGTACAGCGCGGCGAACATCGCGGGCAGGATCGCGAAGTACTTCGCGAGGTCGTTGGCCACCGAGAACGTGGTGAGCGCGCCGCGGGTGACCAGCAGCTGCTTGCCCACCTCGACGATGCCGATGAGCTTGGTCGGGTCGGAGTCCAGGTCGACCATCGACCCGGCCTCCTTGGCCGCCGTCGTCCCGGTGTTCATCGCGACGCCGACGTCGGCCTGCGCGAGCGCGGGCGCGTCGTTGGTGCCGTCCCCGGTCATGGCGACGAGCCGCCCGCCGCGCTGCTCGCGTCGGATCAGCGCGAGCTTGTCCTCGGGCGTCGCCTCGGCGAGCACCTCGTCCACGCCGGCCTGCTCGCCGATCGCCTTCGCCGTCACCGGGTTGTCGCCGGTGACCATCACGGTGCGGATGCCCATGGCCCGCAGGTCGGCGAAGCGCTCGGCGATCCCGGGCTTGACCACGTCGGAGAGCTCGATCGCCCCGCCCAACGTCGCGCGGGACGCTGCCACCTGCCCGCACACCAGCGGCGTGCCGCCGCGCGAGGAGATTTCCTCGGCGATCGCGCGGACCCGCTCGCCGTCGGCCGGGTCGACCCCGCCGTGCTCGTCGAGCCAGGCGAGCACCGAGGCCACGGCACCCTTCCGGACGGCGGTCGTGGTGCCGTCGGGTCCGGCGACGTCCACCCCGGACATCCGGGTCGTCGCGGAGAACGGTACGAACTCGGCGCGCGCCTCGTCGGCGGACGCCTCCGCGGGCAGGCCGAAGCGCTCCGCGCACAGCTCGACCACCGACCGCCCCTCGGGCGTCCCGTCGGCCAGCGAGGCGAGCCGGGCGAGCCGGGCGAGCTCGTCGTCGCCGACGCCGACCGGGTGCAGCGCGGTGGCGCGCCGGTTGCCGTAGGTGATGGTCCCGGTCTTGTCGAGCAGCAGCGTGGAGACGTCCCCGGCCGCCTCGACCGCGCGGCCGGACGTGGCGAGCACGTTGCGCTGCACGAGCCGGTCCATGCCGGCGATGCCGATGGCGGAGAGGAGCGCACCGATCGTCGTCGGGATGAGGCAGACCAGCAGGGCCACCAGCACGACGAGCGACTGCGGCCGGCCGGAGTAGACCGCCATCGGCTGCAGCGTCACCACGGCGAGCAGGAAGACGATCGTCAGGGCCGAGAGCAGGATCGACAACGCGATCTCGTTCGGCGTCTTCTGCCGCTGCGCGCCCTCGACCAGCGCGATCATGCGGTCGACGAAGGACTCCCCCGGCTTCGCGGTGACCTGCACGACGATGCGGTCGGAGAGCACCGTGGTGCCCCCGGTCACCGCGGACCGGTCGCCGCCGGACTCGCGGACCACCGGGGCGGACTCACCGGTGATGGCGGACTCGTCGACGGTGGCGATGCCCTCGACGACGTCGCCGTCACCGGGGATCGTCATGCCCGCCTCGACGACCACGCGGTCGCCCGGGCGCAGCTCGGTCGCCGGGACCTCGCTGCCGTCCTCGCGGCGCGCGACCGTCCCGGTGCGGGTGCGGCGCAGCGCGTCGGCCTGGGCCTTGCCGCGGCCCTCGGCGACGGCCTCGGCGAGGTTGGCGAACAGCACGGTGAACCAGAGCCAGACCGCGACCAGCCACGCGAACACGCTGGGCTCGACGATGGCCGCCACGGTGACGACGACCGAGCCGACCCACACCACGAACATGACCGGGTTGCGGAGCTGGACCCGCGGGTCGAACTTGCGCAGCGCGAGCGGGGTCGCCTCGAGCAGGGCCCGCGGCCGGAAGGCACCGGCCGGGACGGCCCGGCCGGAACCCTGCGGGGTGTCGGTGCCGGAGGGCGGGGTGAGGACCGAGGAGGTCATCGCGACGCTCCGTTCTGCGCGGAGACCTGGGCGGTCGCCGTCAGGCCCTCGGCGATCGGGCTCAGGGCCAGGGCGGGCAGGAAGGTGATGGCGCTGACGAGCACGACGGTCGCGGTGACGAGCCCCGCGAACAGCGGCGTGCCGGTCCGCAACGTGCCGGCGGACTCCGCGCGCCGCGGCTGTGCCGAGAGCAGACCCGCGAGGGCGAGGACGGCGAGGATCGGCAGGAAGCGGCCGAACAGCATCGCCGCGCCGAGCGCGATCTGGAAGAACGGCGAGGTGACGGTGAGCCCGCCGAACGCCGAGCCGTTGTTGTTGGCCGCCGACGCGAACGCGTAGAGGACCTCGGACAGACCGTGCGGACCGCTGTTGGTCATCGCGTCCGACGTCCCGGGCAGCACCACCGCCGCCCCCGTCCCGAGCAGCACCAGGGCGGGCATCACGAGCACGACGATCGCCGCGCACGTGACCTCGCGGCGCCCGAGCGACTTGCCGAGCAGCTCCGGGGTCCGCCCGACCATCAGGCCGGCGAGGAACACGGCGATGATCGCGATGACGAGGATCGAGTAGAGCCCGGTCCCCACGCCACCGGGGCTGAGCTCCCCGAACAGCATGTTGAGCAGGGTTCCGCCACCCCCGAACGCGGTGTAGGAGTCGTGCAGCGAGTTCACCGCGCCCGTGGACGTCCCCGTCGTGGTGTCGGCGAACAGGGCCGAGGACGGAATCCCGTACCGGGTCTCCTTGCCCTCCATCCCGCCGCCGGTCAAGGCGGGGGCGTGCGCCTCGGCCGCCCAGATCACCGCGAGCATCCCGCCCCACAGGGTCGCCATGACGGCGAGCAGCGAGACGCCCTGCCGCACGTCCCCGACCATCCGTCCGAACGTCCGGGTCAACGACACGGGGATCAGCAGGATGGCGAGGATCTCGAGCAGGTTGGACACGCCGTTCGGGTTCTCGAACGGGTGCGCCGAGTTGGCGTTGAGGATGCCGCCGCCGTTGGTGCCCAGCTCCTTGATCGCCTCCTGGGAGGCGACGGGCGCGATCGCCGCGGCGTGGGTGGAGCCGTCGGCCGCGGTCAGCGTGATCCCGGTGCGGAAGCTCATCACGACCCCGCACGCCACGAGCACGACGGCGAGGACGGTCGCGATCGGCGCGAGGACGCGGACGGTGCCGCGGACGATGTCCACCCAGGCGTTGCCGATGCGGCCGCTACGGGAGCGGACGAAGCCGCGGATCAGCGCGACCGCCACCGCCATGCCGACGGCCGCGGAAACGAAGTTCTGCACACCGAGGGCCGCCGCGTTCGCGACGTGGCCCATCGTCGTCTCGGGGACGTAGGACTGCCAGTTCGTGTTGGTCACGAACGAGATCGCGGTGTTGAACGCGACCGAGGGGTCGACCGCGCCCTTGCTCTCCCCCGCCGCGGTCGCGTCGAAGGGCAGGAAACCCTGCAGCCGCTGGATCAGGTAGGTCAGCACGACGCCGACGAAGGAGAAGGCCAGGATCGCGAGTGCGTAGGTGCCCGCGCGCTGGTCGGAGTCGGGGTCGACGCGGGTGACCCGGTAGATCGCCCGCTCGACGCGCCAGTGCTTCTCGGTGGTGTAGACGTGCGCCATCCAGTCGCCGAGGGGACGCCAGGCGGCCGCGACGAGCACCAGGAGGACGACCAGCTGCAGCAGCCCGGCTGCGGTGTCCGACATCAGAACCACTCGGGGCGCAGCAGGGACACGACGAGGTAGAGCAGCAGCGCGAGCGCCACGAGCCCGCCGACCACGTCGCCGGCCACCCCGCTCACAACCGCTCCAGCCCGCGCGCCGCGAGCACCAGGACCGCGAACATCACGATCACCAGGCCCACGTAGAGGAGGTCCGCCACGTCCGCCGTCCGTTCGGTGAGGGCGGCCCTCGGGGTGGGCCGCCGTGCGGACGCCACCCTGCGTCCGGCCCGACCCGGCTACGCGCGCGTTGACGCGTCGTTGACGCCCGCTCCGGTCCTCTTGACGGCCCGCGCACGGGGTCTGTGACCTTCCCGACGGCGGATGTGGCCGGTTCGCCGCGGCCCTCGCGTCGCGAGGTGTACACCACGCAGCCCGGCGAGCGCCCCGACCTGCCCCACGTCACCTTCGCGGGCCAGCGGGTCGGCGGACCAGCGGGCCAGCGGGTCAGCCCCGGAGCAGCGCCGTGATCACCGGGCCCTTGGCGCGGCGGTAGTCACCGAGATCGCCGTACTCCCCCGCCAGACCACGCCGCACGTCGGTGTACCGCCGCGCGGCCTGCGGGTCGCGGCGCAGCAGGTCGCGGAACCGGAGCACGGGCTCGACGGCCCCGTCGCCGACCCGCAGCAGGCGGACCTCGACGGCGGTCGGGCACGGTCCGTCGTCGGGAAGGGCGGGCCGGACCCAGAGGTGGGAACCGCGGGGCGACAGGTCGCGCGCCTCGAGCGCGACCTGCACCGCCTCGTCGTCGGGATCGTCGACGAGGACGAGCAGGTCGAGCCGTGGGAGGGCCGGCAGGCCGGGCACCGCGGTCGCCCCGACGTGGTGGACCTCCCCCACGCCGGCGAGGCGATCGGCCCAGCGCGCCGCCTCGTCGGGCCACCCGGGATCGGCCGGGACGAGCTCGACCCGCACCGGGCGCGGCCACGCGGCCGACGCCCGCTGCAGGTCGAGGTCCAGCGACTCCTCGCTCACGAGCTCACGAGCTCACGCGACGGCGGGCTCCAGCGTGCCGGCCTGCTCGACCTTCTGCTGCTGGGTGACCTCGGGCCGGTAGTGCTCGATGATCGCCATGAACTCCTTCGTCTCGGCCTCCGGGACGCCGAGGAAGCGCAGGGTCGCCTCGATCTCGTAGTACACGGCGTTGAACTGCTCGTCGGTGATGTGCAGCTTGGTGTGCGCCGCGATCATGTCGAGCCCCGGGTAGCACTTGGGTCCACCCGCCGCCTCGATGGACCAGGCCGTGACGAGGAACTTATACCCGGGCCCGTTGGCCGCGACGTGGTGCTCGGCGACGGCCGGGTTCGCGATGACCCCGGCGTTCTCGAAGAGCCGGTCGACCAGGACGTCGACCGCGCCCGCGATCGCATAGGTCCCGCCGAGACGCTCGAAGAGTGAGGTGCTGCTCATGTGGTGGTGGCCCCCGTCACGAGTCGTGTGGTGATCCACACCACTGTCGCACCCCAGTCGATCGCGCACAACCGCAGCCGTTGATCGCGTGGTCCCGCTCCGCGAAGCTGTCGGCCGTGCCGATCCGCGTCGCGACCGACCCCGACGACGAGCGCGTCCTCGTCATCACCATCGACCGCCCGGAGGCGCGCAACGCCCTCGATCCGGCGCACCAGCGCGACCTCGGCGCCGCCGTCGCCGACTTCGAGGCCGACGACGCCCGGCTCGTCGCCGTGCTCACCGGCGCCGGCGACACGACGTTCTCCGCGGGCGCCGACCTGAAGGCGCTGATCCCCGCGTACCGGGAGGCCGTCCGGGCGGGCGAGGACCCGCCGTGGAACTTCGGCGGGTTCACGGCCACCACGCGGCACAAGCCGCTGATCGCCGCCGTCAACGGGCACGCCCTGGCCGGTGGGCTGGAGATGGCGCTGGCCTGCGACATCCGGCTCTGCTCGCCGAACGCGACCTTCGGGCTGGCCGAGACGAAGTGGGCGATCATCCCCGGCGCCGGCGGCACCGTGCGGCTGCCCCGGGCCGTGCCGCTGGGCCTCGCGATGGAGATGATCCTGTCCGGGGAGCCGATCGACGCGGCCGAGGCGTACCGGTCCGGGCTGGTCAACCGCGTCGTCGAGCCGGCCGACCTGGTGCCCGCGGCCTGCGCGCTGGCCCGGTCGATCGCCGCGAAGGGTCCCCTCGCGGTGCGCGCCGCCCGCGAGCGGGTGCTCGACGGCCTGGGCCTGGACCACCCGACGGCGATGGCCCGCGAGCACGAGGCGTTCCTCGCCGTGATGCGGACCGACGACGCCGTCGAGGGCCCGGCGGCCTTCGCCGAGAAGCGTCCGCCGCGCTACCGGGGCGCCTGAGTAGTTCCCCGGTCCCGGGGCCGGGGCGGGCCGAGCAGGGTCTCCGGCATGCTCCTCGAGACCCGGCCCCGACCCGCCGTCGTGATCGCCTCCGCGGTGCACGCGGCCGTGCTGCTGGCCGCGGGCGGCCTCGTCGGGATGGTCGCGCTGCTGCCGATCGCCATGGCGGCGGACTCGTGCACGTCGTCGAGCAGCGCCCTGCTGTGCACCGGGCTCCCCCAGCTCGTCGCCCTGGTGCTGATCGGGCTGGGGGTGCTCGGCTCCGTGGTCGTCGCGGCGCTCGGTGCCCGCCGCGGAGGGTGGGGCGCCCTGGCCCACGCCCTCGGCGGCTGGCTCACCCTCGCGACGAGCCTCGTCCTCGCGGGGCTCGTCCTGCGGGCGTCGACGTGAGCGGACTCAGTCGTACTTCAGGGACCCGTCGTCGAGGTCGGCCGCGGGCAGCGTGTGCCGCTCCTCGGCGAACTCGTGCATGTGGGTCCACGGTGCGCGGTCGCCCTGCTTGAACATCTTGTCCTGCGAGCGCATGACGTACCCGGGGTTGAAGTTCTCCGGGTCCGACCAGGGCCGCAGCTCGACGTCCGGACCGGCCACCGGGGTCACCGAGCGCACCCCGAGCGAGTCCATGTGCTGCAGCAGCCGCGTCACCAGGTCCGAGATCAGGTCGGCCCGCAGCGTCCAGGAGTGCCGGAAGTACCCGAAGACGAAGGCCATGTTCGGCACGCCGTCGATCATGATCCCGCGCCAGGTGACCCGCTCCGAGAAGTCCACGGGCTCGCCGTCGACGGAGAACGCGACGTCGCCGAAGCAGGACAGGTTGAACCCGGTGGCCGTGACGATGATGTCGGCCTCGAGCTCCTCCCCGGACGCCAACCTGATGCCGGTCTCGGTGAACGTCTCGATCGTGTCGGTGACGACGGAGGCCTTGCCCTCCTTGATCGAGGCGAACATGTCGCCGTCGGGCAGCAGCGCGATCCGCTGCTGCCAGGGCCGGTAGGCCGGGTTGAAGTGCTTCTCGATGTCGAAGCCCTCGGGCAGGTGCGGCCGCATCTCGTCGAGCAGGTACTGCCGCGCGGTGTCCGGGTCCTCGGCCGAGAGCCGTGTCAGCTCGTTGAACTGCTCGATGTAGGTCCGGCGGAGGATCTCGTAGGTCCACTCCTCCGGGATGTCGAGGGCCCGGAGCTGGATCGCGAGCTCGTGGGTCTTCGGCGCCGCGATCATGAAGGTCGGCGTGCGCTGCAGCATCGTCACGTGCTCGGCCGTCTCGGCCATGGCCGGCACGACGGTGGCCGCGGTGGCCCCGGACCCGATGACGACGACCTTCTTGCCGGTCCAGTCCAGGTCCTGCGGCCAGCTCTGCGGGTGGAACACCTGGCCCGTGAAGCGCTCGCGCCCGGGGAACTCGGGCGTGTAGGGCTCGTCGTGCTTGTAGTAGCCCTGGCACATCCAGAGGAAGTGGCAGCTCAGCCGCACGGTCTCGCCGGTGTCCTCGCGGTGCACCTCGACGGTCCAGCGCGCGTCGTCGGACGACCAGCTCGTCGAGACCACCCGGTGCTGGTACCGGATGCGCTCCTTGAGGTGGTCCTCCTCGATCACCTCGTCGAGGTAGTTCAGGATCTCCTCGGAGGACGCGATCGACGGGCCGCGCCAGGGCTTGTGGCGGTAGCCGTAGGTGAACAGGTCGGAGTCCGAGCGGGCGCCGGGGTAGCGGTGGGTCCACCACGTCCCGCCGCGGTCGGGGTGGGCGTCGAGGAGGAGGAAGCTGCGCTCCGGGAAGTTCTCGCGCAGGTGGTGTCCGGCGCCGATGCCGGCGACCCCGGCACCGACGACGAGGACGTCGACGTGCTCGGTGGCGCCGCTGCCGGCGGTCTCGGGGCGGGTCTCGGTCACGGTCATCGTGCTCACCTCTCCAGGGCGGAACGCAGGGCGGCGACGGAGTCGTCCACCAGCCGGGCCCCCGACGGCGTCGCGCCGAGGGTCCAGAGGAAGCCGTGGATCATGCCGTCGTAGCGGGTGGTGGAGACCTGGCCGCCGGCCGCGCGCATCGACTCGGCGTAGGCCTCGCCCTCGTCGCGCAGCGGGTCGAACTCGGCGGTCGCGACGAAGGCGGGGGGCAGGTCGGCGAAGGACGCGGCGCGCGCGGGGAAGACCGTCTGGTCCTTGTCCGGGTCGGACGCGCCGAGGTAGTGGGCCCAGAACCACTGCATCGTCGCGCGCTGCAGGAGGTAGCCCTCGCCGTTCTCGGTGTGCGACGGCGTGGTGAACGCGAAGTCGGTCACCGGGTAGATCAGCAGCTGGAAGGCGATGGCGGGACCGCCGTGGTCGCGGGCGTGCAGGGAGACCGCCGCGGCCAGGTGCCCGCCCGCCGAGTCCCCGCCGACGGCGAGGCGGGACGGGTCGACGTTGAGCTCCTCGGCGTGCTCGGCGACCCACGCGGTCGCGGCGAAGCAGTCCTCGAAGGCCGCGGGCTGGGGGTGCTCGGGCGCGAGCCGGTAGTCCACCGAGACCACGACGACGTCGGCCGCGTTCGCGATGCTGCGGCACGGCCGGTCGACGGTCTCGAGGTCGCCGATCACCCAGCCGCCGCCGTGGAAGTACAGCAGGACGCCGCGGACCTTCTCGCCCTTCGGCACGTAGATCCGCACCGGGATGTCGCCGGCCGGGCCGGGGATCGCGCGGTTCGAGACGGTGCCGACCTCCTCCGCCGGGGGCTGCAGGTCGAGGAACGCGGCCGTCGCCTGGCGGGCCTGCGGCACGGTCATGCACTCGAAGGGCGGGCTGCCCATCTCGGCCAGCGCGTTCAACAGAGCCTGGGCCTCGGGGTGCAGGGGCACGGAATCTCCTCGTCTCGTCGGGACCTCCCACCGTGACCCGGGACACACCGCGACGCTTCGTCCCCGCGGGACGAACCGGGACCGCTGGTTCGTCCGCCCGCATGGGACTACGGTCGCGGTGGCGGGCGTCACAAGGTGGTGATCGGGTGCGGGAGCTCAACGGCACGCTGCCCCGTCCCGACGACGGGTCCGCCGCGGTCGCCGCGGTCGCCGCCGGTCTCGCCCGGCACCGCGACGAGATCAGTGCGGAGATCCGGGACCTGCTCGCCGCCCGGATCGACGAGCTGCGCGGTGATCCCGCGCTGATCGACCTGCTCGGGGCGAGCGTCGGCGGCAACGTCGAGACGATCCTGCACGTACTGGCGCACGGCCTGCCCCCGCGCGAGGTCGAGGCGCCGCCGGCCGCGGTGGAGTACGCACGGCGGCTCGCCCAGCGCGGGGTGCCGGTGAACGCGCTCGTCCGTGCGTACCGGCTCGGGCAGGCGCGCCTCATGGAGTGGGCGTTCACGTGCGTCGAGGCGGCCGTGGAGCGCGACGCGGTGGCCGCCGTGTCGCAGCACGTCGTGCTGACCGTCTTCGAGTACGTCGACCACGTCTCGCAGACCGTCGTCGCCGTGTACGAGGCGGAGCGCGACCGCTGGCTGGAGAACCGGCACGCCATCCGGGTCGCCCGCATCCGCGACGTGCTCGACCGGCGCGCGCCCTCCGGGCCCGACGAGCGCCGCGCGGTGGAGGCGGTCCTGGGGTACCGCTTCGGGCGCGACCACCTCGGACTGGTGCTCTGGCTCGACGAGCCCCCGACGGCGGGTCCGGCGCTGGTCGCGCTCGAACGCTGCGCCGACGCCCTGGCCCTGGCCCTCGAGGCGCAGGGCCGCGCCCTCGTCGTCCCCTGGGACACGACGAGCGCGTGGGTGTGGTTGCCGGGCGTCGTCGAGGTGTCCCGGGAGACGGTGGCAGCGGTGGTGCGCCGGGGCGGGGAACCGGTCCGCGTGGCGTGCGGGGCTCCGGCGGCCGACGTCGAGGGGTTCCGGGTGACCCACGAACAGGCGCTGCGGGCCCGGGCCGTGACGCTCGCGGCCGGCGAGGACGCCCCGGCCGTGACGCTGTTCGACGAGGTCGGGGCGGTCGCCCTGCTCTGCGCCGACCTCGACGGGGCCACGGCCTGGGTGAAGCGGGTGCTCGGTCCGCTCGCCGAGCCCGGGCAGACCCGCGCCCGGCTGCGCGAGACGTTGCGGGTCTTCCTCGCGACCGGCGGCAGCAACGCGGCCACCGCGACCCAGCTCGGGGTCCACCCGTCGACGGTCAAGTACCGGGTCCGCCGGGCGAAGGAGATCCGGGGCCGCCCGGTCGACGGCGACCGCCTCGACGTGGAACTCGCCCTCCTGGCGTGCGCCTGGCTGGGGGCGGGCCGGTAGGGCCCGGCGGGGCGCATGATGGACCGGTGACCTCCCGGATCCTCGACCGCGCCGACCTGGACTTCCTGCTGCACGACTGGCTGCGCGTCGGCGACCTGCTCGACCGCGCCCCCTTCGCGGAGCACGACCGCGAGACGATCGACGCCGTGCTCGACCTCGCCGAGCAGATCGCCACCGAGCGCTTCGAGCCGCACAACCGGGCCGCCGACCTCGCCGAGCCCCACCAGGGACCGGACGGGAAGGTCGTCCTCGTCGACGGGGTGCAGGAGGCGATCCGGGCGTTCGCCGAGGCCGGATTCCTCGCCGCCTCGGTCCCGGCCGAGCACGGCGGCACCGGGCTGCCGTTCACGGTCGCGCGCGCCGCGCTCGCGTGGTTCCAGGCCGCCAACATCGGCACGGCCTCCTACCCGTTCCTGACGACCGCCGCGGTCAACCTGCTCCTCGCCCACGGCACGCCGGAGCAGATCGAGGCGTGGGTGCCGGGCATGCTCGACGGCTCCACGTCCGGGACGATGTGCCTCTCCGAGCCCCAGGCCGGCTCCTCGCTCGCCGACATCACCACCCGCGCCGAGCCGCAGCCGGACGGCTCCTACCGGGTCGTCGGCACGAAGATGTGGATCTCCGGTGGCGAGCACGAGCTCACCGACAACATCATCCACCTCGTGCTGGCGAAGATCCCCGGAGGTCCGCCCGGGGTGAAGGGCATCAGCCTGATCGCGGTCCCGCGCATCCTCGACGACGGCACCCGCAACGACGTCGTCCTCGCCGGCCTGAACCACAAGATGGGCTACCGCGGCACCGTCAACACGCTGCTGAACTTCGGCGAGCGTGAGGGCGCCGTCGGCTGGCTCGTCGGCGCCGAGCACGGCGGGCTCGCCGCCATGTTCCACATGATGAACGAGGCGCGGGTGGGCGTCGGGATGGGCGCGACCGCCCTCGGCGTCACCGGCTACCTGCACTCCCTCGAGTACGCGCTCACCCGCACGCAGGGCCGCGCGGTCGGCGGCCGCGACGTCTCCACCCCGATGATCCCGATCGCGCAGCACCCCGACGTCAAGCGGATGCTGCTCGCGCAGAAGTCCTACGCCGAGGCCGGGATGGCGCTCGGGCTCTACTGCTCGCGGCTCGTCGACGAGAAGGACACCCATCCCGACGAGGAGGCCCGCGCGCGCGCCGCGCTGCTCCTGGACGTGCTGACCCCGGTCGCGAAGAGCTGGCCGTCCCAGTGGTGCCTCGCCGCCAACGACCTCGCGATCCAGGTGCTGGGCGGGTCGGGCTACACCCGCGACTTCCCCGTCGAGCAGTTCTACCGCGACAACCGGCTGAACCCGATCCACGAGGGCACGCACGGCATCCAGGCGATCGACCTGCTCGGCCGCAAGGCCGTCATGCGTGGCGGCGCCGGGCTCGACCTGCTGCTCTCCACCGTCCGCGACACCCTCGGCCGGGCCGGCGACCACCAGGAGTACGCCGCCGCCCTGGAGGCGGCGCTGGTGCGGATCGAGAAGACCACCGCCACCCTGCACGCGGCCGGCGACCCCGACGTCACGCTCGCCAACGCGAGCGTCTACCTGGAGGCCGTCGGCCACGTCGTCGCCGCGTGGATCTGGCTCGAGCAGCTGCTGGCGATCGGGGAGCGGGACGACGCGTTCGCCGCGGGCAAGCGCGCCGCCGCCCGGTACTTCTACCGGTTCGAGCTGCCCCGCACCGGCCCCTGGTTCGACCTGCTCGACTCGCTCGACACCACCACGCTGGAGTGGGACCCGAGCTGAGCCGCGCACCGCTCCAGCAGGAACGCCGCGTAGGCGTCCGCCGGGTGGTCGGCGAGCAGTCGGCGCAGGTGCGCCGCCGCCGGCCGCCACTGGGCGGAGGACATCAGGGCCTCCACCAGGAGCACCCGCGGCACCGGGCTCGAGAGGTCGTCCTCGACGACCGTCCCGAGCAACCGGGCCGCCTCGCCCCACTCCCCGCGCTCGCCGTGCGCCAACGCGGCACCCCACCCGTCGTCGGGATCGTTCCCGACGACGGGTGCCGCGGCCGGCGCGGAGGGCTCGGTCCGTCGCGCCTCCAGCGCCACGAACCGGCGCAGCGTCAGCTGCCCCACGCCGCTCACGACCGCATCCGCGCCGCGAGCACGACCACGTCTCCCAGCTCGTCGAGGTCGAGCTCCGCCGCGCACCACAGCCGCAGCCGCTCCGCCTCCTGCCGCGAATAGGGTCCGAAGCTCTCGATCCCGCCCGTCTGCGGGTCCGAGAGGACCACCACCCACGGCTCCCCCACCTGCGTCATCCCACTCCCTCGCCGTTGCTCGACGAGCCGGATATCGGGCGCCGACGGGCGAATGTCAGCGCCGTGACGCGGGACCCTCACATTGAGTAGTGCGCAACCGGAGTCGGCGTGTCGTTCACTCACACGGCCCAGTGACCCGCTAGGCACCAGCGCCGAGGGCGGCGGCGAGCCGCAACGGTCCCGTCGCCTCGTCGTGCCGGCCCTGCCGCTGCAGCGACCGGCCCAGCAGCAGGTGGGCGTAGCCGTCGTCTGGACGGTCGGCGACGAGCCGGCGGGCCTGCTCCTCGGCCCGGCCCAGCTGGGCGGAGTGGTAGTAGGCCCGCGCGAGCAGCAGTCGCGCCGCCGACGCCCCGGGCTCGGCCTCGACGAGGTCGGCGAGCACCCTCGCCGCGTCGATCCACTGGCCGAGCTCGGCGTGGAAGGTGGCCCGGTCCCACAGGGTCTGCATGGAGTCCTCCTCGGTCGCCCCGGGCGAACCGTCGCCGGTACCCGGTTGTTCCCGGCCGGTGAGACGGTGATCGCGACCGGCGATGGCGGACCGGTCGGCGGGGTACGCGCGGAGGGTGAGCGCACCGCTGTCCACCGACGAGGCCCGCGCCCTCCTGCGGGAGCTGGTCCCGCCGGGCGCCGACGTCATCGTGCCGATCGGCCAGGGCGAGCCGCAGACGCTGCTCGACCTGCTCGAGTCGGAGGCCGACACGCTCGAGCGGGTCCGGGTGCACCGCATGGACCCGTTCGTCGAGCGCCCGTACATCCGCGGCGAGTTCGGCGACCGGCTGCGCCACGTCGACTACTACCTCGGCCCGGGCTCACGCCATGCGTACCGCAACGGCACCTGCGACCTCGTCCCGAACCACTTCTCCGAGATGCCGCTGCTGCTGCGTCGGGCCACCCGGCGCAGTGTGGTGCTCGCCGCGGCCGCCGGTCCCGACGACGAGGGCCGGTTCAGCCTGGGCACGAACGCCGACTACGTGGCGTCGATGATCGGCGACGTGCCGTTCGTGCTCGAGGTCAGCTCGGCCATGCCGTTCACCCGCGGGGCGAACCTGCTGCGCCCCGACCAGGTCGCCGGCTGGATCGCCACCGACCGGGCGCTGCCGCCGGTCGCGCACCGCGACCCCTCCCCCGCCGACCACGCGATCGCCGGACTCGTGGCCGACCTGGTGCCCGACGGCGCGTGCCTGCAGATCGGTGTCGGCGGCACGCCGGGCGCGGTCACCGCGGCCCTCACCGGGCACCGCGACCTCGGCATCCACACCGAGTGCCTCGCGAGCGGCCTCGCCCACCTCGTCGACCTCGGCGTCGTCACGGGTGCGCGGAAGAAGCAACGTCCGGGCGAGCACGTCACCACGTTCTCGATCGGCGACGAGGCGATGCACCGCTGGCTGGACGGGCGCACCGACGTCGCGTTCCTGCCGGTGGAGTGGACCAACGACCCCCGCGTGGTCGCCGAGGAGCCGAACTTCGTGTCGATCAACGCGACCACCGAGGTCGACCTCCTGGGCCAGGCGGCCAGCGAGACGATCGGCGGCCGGTACTGGTCGTCCTCGGGCGGCCAGTCCGACTTCGCCCGCGGCGCCATGTACTCCGAGGGCGGCCGGGCCTTCCTCGTCACGCACGCCGCGACGTCCTCGGGCCGGTCGCGCATCCGCGCCCAGCTCACGGCCGGCAGCGTGGTCACGACGCTGAAGAACACCGTCGACCACGTGGTCACCGAGCACGGGGTCGCGTCGCTGCGCGGACGCTCGATCGCCGAGCGCGCCCGGGAACTGATCGCCATCGCCGCCCCGGAGCACCGCGACGAGCTGCGGCACGAGGCGAAGCGCTCCGAGCTGCTGCCGTAGGTCAGCCGCTCGCGCCGTCGATGAGCGCCCGTGCCGCCCGGCCGGCCCGGACCCCGGTCGGCTCGTCGGTGACCCGGTCGGCGGTGAGGAAGCCGTCGGCGTCGAGCGTCCCGTAGCCGTGCGCCAGGGCGACGACCTGCTCGGTCAGCCGGAGCCCCGCGTCCCCGGCGATCTCCCGCGCCGGGTCGAGGAACAGCGCCATGACCGTGCGGCCCGCCGCGGCGAGGTCGGCGTCGCGCGCCCCGCGCAGCGCGGGGGCGTAGACGACGTCGAACCCGGTGCGGTGCTCGGCGACGAACACGGCGTAGGCGCCGGCGGCCGCCGCCAGCCGCTCCCGGGGATCCTCGTCGGTCGCCGCCGCGGAGATCGCCGTGGCGAGCCGCTCCGCCGCCCGGGCGGCCACGGCGGCCAGGAACCCGTCGCGGTCGGTGAAGTGGCGGTACGGGGCCGCGGTGCTGACGCCCACGCGCCGGGCCACCTCCGCCACCGAGAACCCGGCCGGACCCGCCGTCGCGAGCTGCTCCAGCCCGGCGTCGAGCAACGCCGAGGGCAGGTCGCCGTGGTGGTAGCGACCCCGCCGGCGAGGGCCTCCGGGCATCGGTCCTCCAACCCATGTGAGAGGGCTGTTACTCTAGCGAGTGATAGCCCTATCGCATCGAGGAGCGCACCGTGGACGCACCCGTCGTCGTGATCACCGGAGCCAGCAGCGGGATCGGGGAGGCGACCGCGCGGCTGCTCGCCGCGCAGGGCGCCCGCCTGGTCCTCGGGGCCCGCCGGGCCGACCGCCTCGCCGCGCTGGCCGCCGAGCTCGGCGGGGACGTCCGCACCCTCGCCACCGACGTCCGGTCCCGGGCGGACGTCGCGGCCCTCGTGGACCTCGCCGTCACCGCCTTCGGACGACTCGACGTGGTCGTGGCGAACGCGGGCGCCGCGCACGTCGGCCCGCTCGACGAGCAGCCGGTCGAGGCCTGGGACGAGATGATCGACGTGAACCTGCGCGGCGTGCTGCACGCCGTCGCCGCCGCCCTGCCGGTGTTCCGGGCGCAGTCCGCCGGGCACCTGATCAGCATCGTCTCGACCTCGGGCCTGCGGATCGTGCCGGACCAGGTCGTCTACGCCGCGACGAAGAACGCCGTGCGGACGTTGTGCGAGGGGCTGCGCCAGGAGGCCGGACCACACCTGCGGGTCACCGCGATCTCCCCCGGCTTCACCGCGACCGAGTTCGTCGACGCGGTGCCCGACCCGACCCGCCGCCGGGAGTACCGGGAGCAGATGGATCGGATCGCGATGCCGCCCGACGCGATCGCCCGCGCGGTCGCCTACGCGATGGCGCAGCCGCCCACGGTGGACGTCGGGGAGATCGTCGTGCGGCCCACCGCGCAGAATTGAACGTCGACCTCACGGCACGATCGGCGATCCGGGCGCACCATGGAGGCATGGACGACGACCCCGCGGACCGGCCGGCCGAGACGCCCCGCCTGCGGGTCGGCCACGACGAGCGCACCGCCGCCATGACGGCGCTCGACGCGCACCTCGAGGCCGGGCGCCTCGACGTGGCCGAGTACAGCGACCGGTCGGCCGCCGCCGGGGCCGCGGTCTACCGGGACGAGCTGGACGCCCTGTTCCGGGACCTGCCCGAGCCGCACCTCGCGCCGGCCGGCCAGGTCGTGCCGGCGCAGCCGCACCTGCCCGCCCGGCACACGGTGTGGCCGGTGGCGCTGCTCCCGATCGTGCTGGCCCTCGGGATGGTGACCCTCACGGTCCTCGGCCACCCCGTCGGGTTCGTGATGTTCCCGCTGCTCTTCCTGCTCATGGGCACGCTCGGACACCGCCGCCGGCCGTTCTGAGTGAGTAGGGTCCTCCCGCCCCACTGCCGAGGCCGGGAGGTCCCCCCGTGAGCCGCGAGATCCGCACCGTCGCCGACGGCCTGACGTTCACCGAGTGCCCGCGCTGGCACGACGACCGCCTGTGGTTCGTCGACTTCTACACCCACCGCGTGCTCTCGGCCCGCGAGGACGGCGCCGACCTGCGCACCGAGCTGGAGATCCCCGAGCAGCCGTCCGGCATCGGCTGGCTCCCGGACGGCCGGCTCCTCGCGGTCTCCGCGCTCGACCGCCGGATCCTGCGCCGCGAGGACGACGGGTCCGTGGTCACGCACGCCGATCTCTCCGACCACGTGCCCGCCCAGCTCAACGACATGGTCGTCGACCCGACGACCGGCCGGGCGTGGGTCGGCAACTTCGGCTTCGACCTGATGGGCGGCGCCCCGGTCGCGCCGACGACGGTCTTCCGCGTCGACCCCGACGGCTCGGTGACCGCCGCCGCCGAGGACATGTGGTTCCCGAACGGCAGCGTCGTCTCCGGCGGCACGCTGCTCGTCGACGAGACGTTCGGCAACCGCATCAGCGCCTTCGACGTCCACGACGACGGATCGCTCGGCCCGCGCCGGGACTGGGCCTCGTTCGGCCCGCTGCCGACGTCCTCCGACCTGCAGACGGTGCTCGGGGGCCAGCTCGTCGTCGGTCCCGACGGCTGCTCGGTGCTCGACGCCGAGGGGTGCCTGTGGGTCGCCGACGCGCTCGGCAACCGCGCGATCCGGGTGCGCGAGGGCGGCGAGATCGTCGACTCCGTCGAGCCGGGCACGGGCGTGTACGCCTGTGGTCTCGGCGGCTCCGACGGGCGGACGCTCTACCTCTGCACCGCCCCGGACTTCCACGCCGAGGCCCGGCGCGCCGCCCGCGAGGGGGCGGTGCAGGCGGTCACGGTGGACGTGCCGATGGCGGCCTGACCGGCCCCGACCCGAGCGAGCGGCACTCTCGCAGCATCTATGTGCGCGAGAGTGCCGTTCGCTCGGAAAGGGCGGAGCCGCCTCAGGCCTTCGCCGGCTTCTTCGGCAGGTACAGGTCGGTCAGCGTGCCCTCGAAGGCCTCCGCCGCCATGCCCACGGTCTCGGACAGGGTCGGGTGCGGGTGGATGGTGAGCCCGATGTCGGCGGCGTCGGCACCCAGCTCGATCGCGAGCCCGGCCTCGGCGATGAGGTCGCCCGCCGCGGGGCCGACGATGCCGGCGCCGATGATGCGGTCGGTCTCGGTGTCGAACAGCAGCTTCGTCGACCCCTCGGAGCGGCCCAGCGACAGCGACCGCCCGGACGCGGCCCAGGGGAAGGTGCCGGTGCCGTAGGACAGGCCCTGCGCCTTGGCCTCGTTCTCGGTGACGCCGACCCAGGCGACCTCGGGGTCGGTGTAGGCCACCGACGGGATGACCTTCGCGTCGAACGCGCTGGGCTTCCCGGCCGCCACCTCGGCGGCGACCTTGCCCTCGTGCACCGCCTTGTGGGCCAGCATCGGCTGCCCGACGATGTCGCCGATCGCGAAGATGTGCCCCACGTTGGTGCGCATCTGCTCGTCGACGGCGAGGAACCCGCGGTCGTTCACGTCGACCCCGGCCGCGTCCAGCCCGAGCACCTTGCCGTTGGGCACCCGGCCGACCGCGACGAGCACGGCGTCGAACGTGTCCTGCTCCGGGGCCTTCTTCCCCTCCATCGACACGACGAGGCCCTTGTCGGTGGCCTCGACGTTCGTGCACTTGGTGGAGAGGAAGACGTTCTCGTAGCGCGACGAGATGTGCTTCGCGAGCGGCTTCACGAGGTCCTTGTCGGCCCCCGGGATGATCTGGTCCATCAGCTCGACCACGGTGATCCGCGACCCGAGCTCGGCGTACACCGTGGCCATCTCCAGCCCGATGATCCCGCCGCCGAGCACGAGCAGCCGCTCCGGCACCTCGGCGAGCTCCAGCGCGGAGGTCGAGTCGAGCACCCGCGGGTCGTCGTGCGGCACGAACGGCAGCTGCACCGGCTCCGACCCGGCCGCGACGATCGCCTGGTCGAACCCGATCGTCGTCGTCGACCCGTCGGCCGCGGTGACCTCGACGCGGTGCGGCGAGACGAACCGCCCGACGCCCTGCACGGTGGCGACCTTGCGCTGCTTGGCCAGACCGCCGAGGCCGCCGACGAGCTTGCCGACGACGCCGTCCTTCCACTCGCGCAGCTTGTCCAGGTCGATCTGCGGGGCGCCGAACGAGACGCCGTGGTCGGCCATCTCCTTGGTCTCCGCGATCACCTTGGCGGCGTGCAGCAGCGCCTTCGACGGGATGCAGCCGACGTTCAGGCACACCCCGCCGAGGGTGTCGCGGGAGTCGACGACGAGTACGTCCATGCCCAGGTCGGCCGCCCGGAACGCCGCGGTGTAGCCGCCGGGTCCGGCGCCGAGCACGAGCAGCCCGACGTGCCGGTCCTCGGCCCCGTCCGACGCCGGCGTCGGCGCGGTGCGGTTGCGCTCCTTCGCGCCCGGCTTCTCGGTCTGGGTCGAGGCCTTCTTGGTGGGCGGCGGGGTCGCGGTGGTGCCGCCCGCATCGCTCGGGGTCACGACGAGGATCGCGCTGCCCTGCGAGACACGGTCGCCGACCGCCACCCGCACCTCGGTGACCGTCCCCGCCACCTCGGCGGGCACGTCCATCGTCGCCTTGTCCGACTCCAGGGTCAGCAGCGGTTCGTCGAGCGCGATCTCGCTGCCCTCGGCGACGTGCACCTCGATGACGGGGACGTCGGTGAAGTCGCCGATGTCGGGGACCTCGACGACGACGGTGTCAGCCACAGCGGAACCTTTCCGGAAGATGGGGTGGCCGGAGGCCATGTGAGCACTTTCCGTCGCCCTGGCGACGGAAAGTGCTCACATGCGCGAAGCGCACCTAGAGGAGCAGGCGGCGCTCGTCGCCCATGGTGTGGGCGACGTGGCGGGTGAAGCGGGCGGCCAGGGCGCCGTCGATGACGCGGTGGTCGTAGGAGAAGCACAGCGGCAGCAGGGTGCGCGGCTCGAACTCCGAGCCGTTCCACACCGGCGCCACCCGCGAGCGCACCACGCCGAGGATCGCGACCTCGGGGGCGTTGACGATCGGGGTGAACGCCGTGCCGCCGATCCCGCCCAGCGAGGAGATCGTGAAGGTGCCGCCCTTCATGTCGTCCCCGGTGAGCTTGCCGTCGCGGGCCCGCGCCGAGACCTCGCCGAGCTCCTTGGACAGCTCGACGATGCCCTTGCGGTCGACGTCGCGGATCACCGGCACCACGAGGCCGCCGGGCGTGTCCACCGCGACGCCGATGTTGTAGTAGCGCTTGAGGATCAGCGCGTCCTTCTCCGGGGTCAGCGAGGCGTTCACCGTCGGGAAGGCCTTCAGCGCCGAGACGCTCGCCTTCATCAGGAACGCCAGCAGCGTGACCCGGTAGCCCTCCGCCTTCGCAGCGGTGTCGAGCTCCTTGCGGTACCGGTCGGTGTCGGTGATGTCCGCGTCGTCGTTGTGCGTGACGTGCGGGACGTTCAGCCACGACCGGTGCAGGAACGGCCCGGAGATGCGGGTGATCCGCGACAGCGGCTGCGTCTCGACCTCGCCGAACACCGAGAAGTCCTGCGCCGGGATCTCGGGGATGCCCGAGCCCTGCGCGGGAGCCGGCGCCGCGGCGGCCGGCGCCGAGGCACCGTCCCCACCGCGGACGAACGAGAGCAGGTCGTCCTTCGTGATCCGGCCCTTCGGCCCGCTCGCGCTGACCTGCGCGAGGTCGATCCCGAACTCCCGCGCCAGCTTGCGCACGCTCGGACCCGCGTGGGCGGGCAGCTCCGACGCCGCCGGGGTGGCGGTGACGGGGGCGGAGCTCCCGTTCGACGAGCCGTTCGAGCTGCCGTTCGACGACGGCGCCGACCGCTCGGTGTCCGGCTCCTGCGCGGTGGCCTCGGCGTCGGCCTGGGCCGCGGCGCCGGACGGGGTCGGGGCGTCCCCGCCGTCCTCGGTCGGCTCGCCCTCCCCGGCGTCGAGCACGACGACGGGGGTGCCCTCGCTGACGGAGTCGCCGACGGAGACGAGGACCTCGGCGACCCGACCGGCGTGCGAGGACGGCACGTCCATCGTCGCCTTGTCGGACTCGAGGGTGAGCAGCGGGTCGTCGACGGCGATGGTGTCACCGGGCGAGACGTGGACCTCGATGATCGGGACGTCGGAGAAGTCGCCGATGTTGGGGACGGTGACCTGGGTGGCGGCGGGGGCCGACATCGTGATGCCTCTCTGGCCGTACGGGCGGGGTCAGGCGTGCGCCGGGGCGGGGCGCTCGGGGTCGATCTCGTAGCGCGCGATCGCGTCCGCGACCACCGAGGCCTCGATCTTCCCGTCGCGGGCCAGCGCGGAGAGGGCCGCCACCGTGACGAAGCGCCGGTCGACCTCGAAGAAGTCACGCAGCGCCCTGCGGTAGTCCGAGCGACCGAACCCGTCGGTGCCCAGCACCTCGTAGCGGCGCCCGACGACGAACGCCCGGATCTGGTCGGGGAAGGCCCGCATGTAGTCGGTCGCGGCGACGACCGGGCCCTCGGGCCGGGTCTCGAGCTGCTGCTCGACCCAGGACTTCCGCGGTGTCTCGGTGGGGTGGAGCAGGTTCCAGCGCTCGACGTCGATCCCGTCGCGGCGCAGCTCGGTGAAGCTCGGCGCACTCCACACGTCGGCGACGACGCCCCAGTCCGACTCCAGCATCTCGGCCGCGGCCAGCACCTCGTTGAGGATCGTCCCCGAGCCCAGCAGCTGCACCCGCGGCTTCTGCGCGGCCTTCGACCGGGACCGCTTCGCCGGGACCGGCGCCCCCTCCTGCAGCAGGTAGAGCCCCTTGATGATCCCCTCGCGGGTCGCCGCCTCCGCGGCGTCGTCGCCGAGGCCCGGCAGCGCCGGGTGGTGGTAGTTCTCGTTCATCAGGGTCAGGTAGTAGAAGACGTCCTCCTGCTCGGCGTACATCCGCCGCAGGCCGTCCTGCACGATCACCGCGACCTCGTGGGCGAAGGTCGGGTCGTAGGACACGCAGTTCGGGATCACCGACGAGAACAGGTGCGAGTGCCCGTCCTCGTGCTGCAGACCCTCACCGTTCAGCGTGGTCCGCCCCGCCGTGCCGCCGAGCAGGAACCCGCGGGCCCGCAGATCCCCGGCCGCCCACGCGAGGTCACCGACGCGCTGGAACCCGAACATCGAGTAGTAGATGTAGAACGGGATCATCGGGACGTCGCTGGTCGAGTACGCCGTCGCCGCCGCGATCCAGGACGACATCGCGCCCAGCTCGTTGATGCCCTCCTGGAGCAGCTGGCCGTTCTCGGCCTCCTTGTAGCTCATCAGCTGCCCCTCGTCCTCGGGCGTGTAGAGCTGACCGACCCGGGAGAAGATCCCGAACTGCCGGAACATGCCCTCCATGCCGAAGGTGCGGGACTCGTCGGGAACGATCGGGACGACCCGGTTGCCGATCTTCTTGTCCCGCAGCAGCGTGTTGAGCACCCGGACGAACGCCATCGTCGTGGAAATCTTCCGGTCGCCGGAGTCGGCGAGCTGCGCCCCGAAGGCCGAGAGCTCCGGGACCTCCAGCGCCTCCGACCGCGCCCGCCGCGCCGGCAGCGACCCGCCGAGCGCCTCGCGGTGCTCGCGCAGGTACACGGCCTCCTCGGAGTCCGGCGCGAAGCTCAGGTAGGGCAGCGAGTCGATCTCCTCGTCGGAGATCGGCAGGTCGAACCGGTCGCGGAAGATCGTGAGCTGCTCGCCCGCCATCTTCTTCTGCTGGTGGGAGATGTTCTGGCCCTCGCCGGCCTCGCCCATCCCGTAGCCCTTGACCGTCTTGGCCAGGATCACCGTCGGGCGCTCGGTCTGCGTGGTCGCCGCCGAGTAGGCCGCGTAGATCTTCGACGGGTCGTGCCCGCCGCGGGTCAGGCCCCAGATCTCCTCGTCCGACCAGTCGGCGACCAGCTCCGCGGTCTCCGGGTAGCGCCCGAAGAAGTGCTCGCGGACGTAGGCGCCGTCCTTGGACTTGAACGTCTGGTAGTCGCCGTCGACGCACTCCTCCATGAGCTGGTGGAGACGGCCCGTGGTGTCGCGCTTGAGCAGCTCGTCCCAGCGGCTGCCCCAGATCACCTTGATGACGTTCCAGCCTGCGCCCCGGAACAGACCCTCCAGCTCCTGGATGATCTTGCCGTTGCCGCGCACCGGCCCGTCGAGGCGCTGCAGGTTGCAGTTCACGACGAAGACCAGGTTGTCCAGGCGCTCGCGCCCGGCCAGCGAGATCGCGCCCAGCGACTCCGGCTCGTCCATCTCGCCGTCGCCCAGGAACGCCCACACGTGCCGGTTCGCGGTCTCCGCGAGCCCGCGGCCCTCCAGGTACTTCAGGAACCGCGCCTGGTAGATCGCCATCAGCGGGCCGAGCCCCATCGACACCGTGGGGAACTGCCAGAACTCCGGCATCAACCACGGGTGCGGGTACGACGACAGGCCGTTGCCCCCGGTCTCCTGCCGGAAGGCGTCCATCTGCTCCTCGGTCAGCCGACCCTCGAGGAACGCACGCGCGTAGATGCCGGGCGAGGAGTGCCCCTGCATCATCACCAGGTCGCCGCCGTGGGACTCCGAGGGCGCGTGCCAGAAGTGCTGGAAGCCGGTGTCGTAGAGCGTCGCCGCCGACTGGAAGCTCGCGATGTGTCCGCCGAGCTCCGAGGACTCCTTGTTCGCGCGCAGCACCGTCGCGACCGCGTTCCAGCGGATCGCCGAGCGGATGCGGTGCTCCACCGCCCGGTCACCCGGGTGCGGCGGCTCGTCGGAGACCGGGATCGTGTTCACGTACGGCGTCGTCGCCGAGTACGGGACCGGCGCGCCGGCCCGCCGGGCCTGGCCGATCAGCTCGTCGAGCAGGTCGTGGGCGCGCTGCGGGCCCTCCACCGCCAGGACCGACTCGAGGGCCTCGCGCCACTCGTCGGTGCCCTCGGGGTCGGGGTCACGCTGGCTGTCGTCGAGCATGCGGAGCAGTCCTCGTTGATCGCTGTGGGCCGGAGCACCCACCCTGCCGTGCGGGGAGTCACGACGGAAGGTGGAGGGCGTTTCGCCTGAGCCATCGTTGAGCTTTCCCCTGTTACCGGCCGGTTGGAGGGCACGGATCGGACCGGGGTGTGGGCTGGATCTACTGGATCGAGCGAGTAGCCCACCCGGGTCGGCGGGGCATGGCCCTCCTCCCCCGGACGTGCCACCTTCTCCCCGGGTGTGTCGGTGGACCGGAGGGGTGGGCGATGACCAAGTACGTGTACGACTTCGCCGAGGGCGACAGGGACCAGCGCGACCTGCTCGGCGGCAAGGGGGCGAACCTCGCCGAGATGACCAACCTCGGCCTGCCGGTCCCCCCGGGCTTCGTCATCACCACCGACGCCTGCCGGGCCTACCTCGCGGGCGGCGCCGAGCCCGAGGGCATGGCCGCCGAGGTGACCGAACATTTGACCGCGCTCGAGGCGACGATGGGCAAGCACCTCGGCCAGGCCGACGACCCGCTGCTCGTCTCGGTGCGCTCCGGCGCGAAGTTCTCGATGCCCGGGATGATGGAGACCGTCCTCAACGTCGGGCTCAACGACGCCTCGGTGCACGGCCTCGCCACCCAGGCCGGCGACGACCGCTTCGCCTGGGACTCCTACCGCCGCCTCGTGCAGATGTTCGGCGCCACGGTCCTCGGGATCGACGCCGAGCACTTCCACGACGCGCTCGAGGCGGCGAAGGCGGCCAAGGGCTCGAAGAACGACCTCGACCTCGACGCCGGCGACCTCGCCACCCTGGTCGAGACCTACAAGGGCCTCGTCCGCGAGCACGCCGGGCGGGACTTCCCGCAGGACCCGCGCGAGCAGCTCGACCTCGCGGTGCGCGCCGTGTTCGACTCGTGGAACTCCGAGCGCGCCCACATCTACCGCCGCCAGGAGCGCATCCCGGCCGACCTCGGCACCGCCGTCTCGGTGTGCTCGATGGTGTTCGGCAACCTCGGGATGGACTCCGGCACCGGCGTCGCCTTCACGCGCGACCCGTCGTCGGGGGCCCGCGGGGTGTACGGCGACTACCTGCAGAACGCCCAGGGCGAGGACGTCGTCGCGGGCATCCGCAACACGCTGCCGCTGACCGACCTCGAGGGCCTGGACAAGAGCTCCTACGACGAGCTCATGGGCATCATGACGACGCTCGAGCAGCACTACCGCGACCTCTGCGACATCGAGTTCACCATCGAGCGCGGCAAGCTGTGGATGCTGCAGACGCGCGTCGGCAAACGCACCGCCGCCGCCGCGTTCACCATCGCGACCCAGCTGGTCGACGAGGGCCTGATCGACCTCGACGAGGCGCTGCTCCGGGTCACCGGCCACCAGCTCGCGCAGCTGATGTTCCCCCGCTTCGACCCGGACGCGGAGAAGGAGCTCCTGACGACGGGGATGAACGCCTCCCCCGGCGCGGCCGGTGGGAAGGCGGTCTTCGACTCGGAGACCGCGATCGCGTGGGCGAAGCGCGGCGAGAAGGTCATCCTCGTGCGCCGCGAGACCAATCCCGACGACCTGGGCGGCATGATCGCCGCGGAGGGCGTCCTGACGAGCCGCGGCGGGCGGACCTCGCACGCGGCGGTCGTCGCGCGCGGCATGGGCAAGACCGCGGTGTGCGGCGCCGAGGAGCTCGAGGTCGACGTCCGCGCGAAGAAGTTCACGACGGCGCGCGGCGTCGAGGTGGTCGAAGGGGACGTCATCGCCATCGACGGCACCTCGGGCGAGGTCTACCGCGGCGAGATCCCGGTGTCGGCGAGCCCCGTGGTGTCCTACCTCGAGACCGGGGAGATCGATCCCGACGACGAGCTCGTCGTCGCCGTCGACCGGATCATGGGCCACGCCGACGCGCGCCGGCGGATGAAGGTCCGAGCGAACGCCGACACGGGCGAGGACGCGGCCCTGGCTCGCCGGTTCGGCGCCGAGGGCATCGGGCTGTGCCGCACCGAGCACATGTTCCTCGGCGAGCGCCGCTCGCTGGTCGAGGACCTCGTCCTGGCGGAGACCGCCGAGGAGCGCGAGAAGGCGCTCGCGGCGCTGCTGCCGATGCAGATCGAGGACTTCACCGCGCTCTACCGGGCGATGGCGGGCCTGCCGGTGACGATCCGCCTCCTCGACCCGCCGCTGCACGAGTTCCTGCCCGACCTCACCGAGCTGTCGGTCGAGGTCGCGGTGGCCCGCGAGCGCGGCGAGCTCACCGACAAGCAGGAGGCGCTGCTGGAGAACGTGCGCCGCCTGCACGAGCAGAACCCGATGCTCGGCCTGCGCGGGGTCCGGCTCGGCATCCAGGTGCCGGGGCTGTTCGCGATGCAGATCCGGGCGATCACCCGGGCCGCCGCGACCCTGGCCGCGGAGGGCGTGTCGGTCCTGCCCGAGATCATGGTGCCGCTGGTCGGCACCGTGCAGGAGCTGCAGGCCGTCGCGGCGGAGATCGCGGAGGTCGTCCAGGAGCCGGAGTCGCTGGTCGACGGGAAGCCGGTGGAGCACCAGGTCGGCACGATGATCGAGCTGCCCCGCGCCGCCCTGGTGGCCGCGCAGATCGCGGAGGTCGCGCAGTTCTTCTCGTTCGGCACCAACGACCTCACGCAGACGACGTGGGGGTTCTCCCGCGACGACGTCGAGAGCTCGTTCTTCTCCGCCTACCTCGACCACGGCATCTTCGGCGTCTCGCCGTTCGAGTCGCTGGACACCGTCGGGGTGGGCGAGCTCGTCGAGATCGCGTCGTGGCGCGGTCGAGAGGTGCGCCAGGACCTCAAGCTCGGCATCTGCGGCGAGCACGGCGGCGACCCGGACTCGGTGCACTTCTTCCACCGCTCGGGCCTGGACTACGTGTCCTGCTCGCCGTTCCGGGTGCCGGTCGCCCGGCTGGAGGCCGGTCGCGCGGCGGTGCAGCACGGGTAGCTGGGCGCCCCTGGGTGCAAGCAATGCGTCACTGCTTGCACCCAGTGCCAGCAACGCCACATCGTCGGCGGGCCGTCAGCGGCCCGCCGGCGCACCTGTCGCGGTCTGCCGACAGGACCGCGCCACCTCGTCGTCGTGATTCAGAACGACGAGGTGGCCGGCGGTGGTGGGCAGCCCGCGACGAGGTGAGCCTGCGCCGGCGGACGTGGGCCCGGGCCGGAGACCGTCGCCACAGGGCTCGCGCCGCCTGTTGACCCGGCGTCGAGGAGCCGGTGAGGATCATCGTCGATGCGCAGGCCGGGGAGGACCGAGATGGGCGTGCTGGTGGGCCGCCGCTATCTCGATCTGATGCTCCTCTGCAGCTGCGCCTGTCGGCCCTTCTGATCGATCCGGTCCGCCGCCCGGGTCCGTGCCCGTGGCGTGCGTCCTCGCGCGCCCCGCGACGTCCGTCGCCGCGCGCTCCGCCGATCCGAAGGACTCTCCCCGTGACCCGTCAGCTCCACCTCGGTGGCTTCCAGATCGCCTCCCACGTCCCGCACTCGCACGCCGCGTGGCGCCACCCGGCGTCCGACCTCGACGTCTTCGCTCCCGACTACTGGCACCGCGTCGGGCGCACGCTGGAGCGCGGGCTCTTCGACTTCGTGTTCTTCGCCGACCTGCTCGCCGTGCCCACCAACTTCGGCGGTGACGAGGCCGAGGCGCTCCGGCGCGGGACGCAGGCCAGCGCGACGATCGACCCGTCGCTCGTCGTCGCGAGCATCGCCGCCGTGACCCGGAACCTCGGCGTCGCCGTCACGAAGAGCACGACCTACTTCCACCCCTTCGAGGTCGCCCGCGTCTTCGCGAGTCTCGACCACCTCAGCCGGGGTCGGGCGGGCTGGAACATCGTCACCTCGCTCTCCAGCGCCGAGGCCCGCAACTTCGGGCTGGACAAGGCCCTCGACCACGACCTGCGCTACGACCGCGCGCAGGAGTTCGTCGAGGCCGCCGTCGCACTGTGGGAGAGCTGGGAGCCCGACGCGCTCGTCGGCGACAAGACGTCCGGCTTCTTCGCCGACCCCGACAAGGTGCACCGGGTCGACCACGACGGTGCCTTCTACCGGACCCGCGGACCGTTGCCGACCCCGCGCTCGCCGCAGGGACGGCCGGTGCTGTTCCAGGCCGGCTCGTCACCCAAGGGCAAGGCCTTCGCCGCCCGCTGGGCCGACGCGATCTTCGAGATCGACCCGACGCCGGAGGGTCGTCGGGCCTACTACGACGACGTCAAGGGCCTCGCCTCGAACGCGGGGCGCAACCCCGACCACGTGAACGTCCTGCCCTCGTTCATCCCCTTCGTCGGGGAGACCAACTCGATCGCGCGGGAGAAGCAGGCGTTCCACAACGAGCTCGCCGACCCCGTGTCGGGACTGATCACGCTCTCCGTGCACACCGACCACGACTTCTCGGCCTACGACCTCGACGCCCCGGTCGAGCAGGTCGAGGTCCCCGGTTCGCAGGGGCTCTTCGACGTCGCCCGCCGTCTGTCCGAGCGCGACAGCCTGACCCTGCGCGACATCGGCCGGCTCTACGCGCAGGGCATCCTGCTGCCGCAGTTCGTCGGTACGGCGAGCGAGGTCGCCGACCAGATCGAGGTGTCGTTCACCGGCGGCGAGGCGGACGGCTTCATCCTCTCGGCCGCCCAGCTCCCGGGGACGTTCGACGACTTCGTCGACCAGGTGGTCCCCGAACTGCAGCGCCGCAAGCTCTACCGCGAGGAGTACGCGGGCACGACGTTGCGCTCCCACCTGGGCCTCGACGACTGACCCACCGCTGGGTGCAAGCAATGCGTCGTTGCTTGCACCCAGTGACAGCAACGCCACATCGTCACGACCGGCGCGACACCGCCACGCCGACCAGGCACAGCGCGCCGCCGACGAACGCCAGCGGCGCCGGGACCTCGGCGAGCAGCAACCACGACAGGGCGACGACGAGGGCCGGCACGGCGTAGGTGGTCGACGCCAGCCGACCGGCGCTCGTCCGGGACAGCGCGTACCCCCAGGCCAGGAAGGCGACCGCGGTGGGGAACAGCCCCAGGTAGACCACGGTGAGGGCCGTCCCCGACGGTGCGACGGCGAGGTCGGTCACGAGCGACGGCGCCCACGGCAGCAGCACGGCCGTGCCGGCGAGGGAGCCCAGCCACGTCATCGTCAGCGCGTCGGTCCCCGCCAGCAGTCGCTTCTGCACCACGGCCGCCCCGGCATAGAGCACCGCCGCCGCGAGCCCGAGCAGGACGCCGACGCCGTCGGCCCGGCCTCCCGAGGTCGCCACGGCGATGAGCACCACCCCGCCGAACGCGATCGCGAGCCCCACCAGCAGTCGCCGCGGGAACCCCTCGCCGAGGAACGTCCCGGCGAGGAGCGCGATCAGCACCGGCGCCAGGTTGACCAGCAGCGCCGTGGTCCCCGCGTCGAGGTGGGTCTCGGCGGCGTTGAGGGCGAGGTTGTAGGCACCGAACCAGGCGACGCCCCACGCGGCCACCGCTGCCAGCCGTCGTCCGCGCGGCAGCGCGGGCACGCCGCGGACCAGCACGACGACGGTGAGGGCGACGCTCGCGACGAGCATGCGCCCGACGGCGAGCGCACCCGGCTCGAGGTGGTGCCCGGCGCTGCGCACGCCGACGAACGCGGACGCCCACAGCAGCACGGTGACGCCCGCGGCGAGCGCGGGGAGGAGGTCGTCCCGACGACGGGTCGGGGCGTCGGGTGCGGGAGAGGTGAGCACGACTCCGAGCCTCCGCCGCTCGATCCGGGAGCACCAGCGAAGAATCCTGCACGACGATTCAGTGTGACTGTACGGTTCGAGGATGCTCGACACCCAGCGGCTGCGCGTGTTCCGCTCCGTCGTGGCCAGCGGCACCGTCGCCGCCGCGGCCGACAACCTCGGCTACACCCCGTCCGCGGTGAGCCAGCACATCACCGCACTGGCCCGCGAGACCGGGCTGAACCTGTTCGAGCGGGTCGGGCGCGGTCTGCGCCCGACGGCGGCCGGGCTCGCGCTCGCCGACCAGGCCGACGGAGTGCTCGCCCGGCTCGGGGAGGCCGAGGCCGCGGTCGCCGACCTGCGCGCCGGGCGGACCGGCACCGTCTCCGTCGGCTACTTCGCCTCCGCGGGCGCGGCCTGGCTCCCGCACGTGGTGTCCCGGCTGACCCGGGAGTTCCCCCACGTCCGCCTCGACCTCTCGCTGCTGGAGTGGATTCCCGACGATCCGGCGCAGCGGCCCGACGTCCAGGTCGCGGTCGCGCGGCCGGGCTGGGCCCCGCGGGCCG
This sequence comes from Actinomycetospora sp. CA-084318, assembly GCF_050955885.1. NCBI lineage: Bacteria > Bacillati > Actinomycetota > Actinomycetes > Pseudonocardiales > Pseudonocardiaceae > Actinomycetospora > Actinomycetospora sp. CA-084318. Next base: position 2,638,864 of record NZ_CP192098.1, on the reverse strand, counting down.
GCTTCACCACCCACCACCTGCTCGACGACCCGTACGTCGCGGTGGTGCCGCGGACCCACCGCCTCGCGGGCGCGGCGGAGGTCGAGCTGGCCGACCTGGCCGGCGAGCAGTGGGTGGACAACGACGCCGCCCGCGGCGCATGCCGGGAGGTGCTGCTCGAAGCGTGCACGGCGGCCGGGTTCGCGCCGACGTTCCACGTCGAGGCGGCCGACTACCCCACCGCGATCGCGTTCGTGGCCGCCGGCATCGGTCTGACCGTGCTGCCCGTGCTCGGGACGCGAGGTCTCCCGCCGGAGCTCTGCACCGTCCGGGTGGTGCGCCCGACCCCCGTGCGGACCATCATGGCCGTCGTCCGGGACGCCGCCGCGCACACACCGCCGGTGATCGCCGCCCTGGAGACGCTGGAGGGGGTGTCGGCGACGTGCGCGTGACCACCGACGACGGGGTGGGCCTGGCGGTCTACGACACGCACGACGAGGCGCCGCCGATCCTGTTCCTCCACGAGTTCGGCGGCGACCACCGCTCCTGGGCGCCCCAGTTCGGTCACCTCGCCGGCCGGTACCGCTGCGTCACCTACGACGCGCGCGGCTACCCGCACTCCGACGTCCCGACCGACCCGTCCGCGTACTCCCAGGAGCGGGCGGTCGCGGACGCGGTGGCCGTGCTGGACGCCCTCGGGATCGAGCGGGCGCTCGTCGTCGGGAACTCGATGGGCGGGTTCGCGACGCTGCACCTGGGCCTGACCCACCCCGACCGCTGTACCGGCCTCGTCGTCGCCGGCTGCGGCTACGGGGCGGCCCCCGATCGTGCCGAGGCCTTCCGCGCCGACGCGCTCGCCCTCGCCGAGGCCTACGAGACGCGCGGCAGCGCCGCGGTCGCCACCGAGTACGGCAACCGCCCGGCGCGGCTGTCGCTGCGGGAGCGCGACGAGCACGCCCACGACGAGCACCTGCGCATCCTCGCCGAGCACGACCCGGTGGGCGCGGCCCTGACGATGCGTGGGGTCCAGGCGTCGCGGCCCTCGCTCTACGACCTCACCGAGCGGCTGGTCTCGATGACCGTGCCCACGCTGCTCGTGGTGGGTGACCGCGACGACGAGGCGATCGACGCGACCCTCATGCTGCGCCGCACGCTCCCGGTGGCCGACCTGGCGGTCCTCCCCCGCGCCGGCCACCTGACGAACCTGGAGTACCCGGAGATCTTCACGCGGCTCGTCGAGCTGCACGCGGCGCGCGCGCTCTGATCACACCCCTGCGACCACGCCGTGGACGACGACGTGCCATCTCAGATCACTCCGTCTGCGCGCAGGGAGCTCAGGTCGGCGTCGTCGATCCCGAGCAGATCGGTCAGCACCTCGTCGGTGTGCTGCCCGAGCGGCGGTCCGAGGTGGTCGACCCGGCCGGGGGTCGCGGTCATCACGGGCACCGGGCCCTGCACCGTCATCCGGCCCAGTTCGGGGTCTTCGACGCTGCGGTAGACGTTGCGCGCCTTCAGCTGCGGGTCGGCGAGCAGCTGCTCGGCGTCGTAGACCGGGGCGGCGGCGACATGGGCCTCCTCGAAGACGGCCATGGCCTCGTCGAGGGTGTGCTGCGCGACCCAGTCCGCGATCACCGTGTCGATCTCGGCGGCGTTCTCCAGCCGTCGCTGGGCCTCGGCGAAGCGCGGGTCGGTGGTCAGGTCCTCCCGACCCACGGCCCGCAGGGCCCGCATCGCGATCGACGGCGCGCTGCCGGACATGGCCAGCCACCGGTCGTCGGAGGTCCGGTAGGTGTTGCGGGGCGCCGAGATGTCCCAGCGGTTCCCGCTGCGGGTCGGGATCGCGCCGAGCTGGTCGTAGGTCAGCACCGGCTGCTCGAGCAGCCGTGCGAGGGGCTCGACGAGGTTGAGGTCGATCAGCTGCCCGCCGCCGCCGTGCACGTCGCGGTGGTACAGCGCCGCCAGCACGGCGTAGGTGGCGTTGAGCGCGGCGACGCCGTCCCCGAGCATGAACGACGGGAGCGTGGGTGGCCCGTCCGGGTGGCCCGTCATGTGGGCGAACCCGCTCATCGCCTCGCCGAGGGTGCCGAAGCCCGGGTGGTCGGACTTCGGGCCGCCGGCGCCGAACCCGGTGATGTGGACCATCACGAGACCGGGGTTCTCGGTGGACATCGACGCGTAGTCGATCCCCCACCGCGTCATGGTCGACGGACGCAGGTTCATGACGAGGACGTCGGCACCGCGGGCGAGCCGGCGCAGGATGTCGCGGCCCCGCTCCTCCCGGAGGTTCAGCGTCACGGACTTCTTGTTCCGGCTGATGCTCTTCCACATCAGCCCGACGCCGTCCTTCTGCGCCCCCCACTGGCGCACCGCGTCGCCACCCGCGGGCTGCTCGATCTTGATCACCTCGGCCCCGAGCTCGCCCAGCCAGGTCGCGACGAGCGGGCCCGCGGCGAGGGAGGCGGCGTCGATGACGCGCAGACCCTCCAGGGAGTGTGGGGTCGTCGGGGTGGACACGTCGTTCTCCTCCTGGTTCCGGAGACGATCTCCTCGGCCGGGGCGTGCGGACCGGCGCGCGCCGCCTGCTCCACCATCGCACCGTTGATCACGTCAATCCGGTGTGCCGCTCGGGCCCGGCGAGCCGACCACCCCGCTGATGACCGCCCTGGCGAGCGCGGGTGGACGCGCGTCGGGCTGAGCGTCAGCCCGACGACCGCACGCCGGCGGCCGCCGCGTGGAACCGTTCCAGTTCCGAGCGCGTGTCCGGACCGCACGGCTGGTAGACGATCTCGGTGACGCCGCGGGCGCCGAGGGCGTCGAGGTGGCGCCGGACCTCGCCGGGGGTCCCGGTGAGCGTCGCGTCGCGCACCATCACGTGGCCACCCGCGTCCCACGCGGCCTGATCCGCCTCGTTGAGCTCCACGCAGTGCCCGGCGTGCACCGCGAGGTGCCGTTCGTCGGCCGGGGTCCGCTCCACGACGTCCATCCACGCCGCGCCGCCCGGGAGCTCGCGGACCGCCTCGGCGCCCGCGAACTCGTAGGCGCCGTGGTACGCGAGCGCCCAGCCCGGTCCGGCGGCCACCCGCGCGTGCGCGGAGTCCTGGGGCTCGTCGTCGTCGAGCACCGTGCCCCACGCCAGGTAGGGCACCCACGAGTACTCGGTCATGAAGTCGGGCTGCTGCAACGTCACGAACAGGCCGTCACCGAGCTCGTTGGCCACCTTGTTGCCCTTCGGCCCGAGGGCGCCGACGAGGACCGGCACGTCGACCGGGCGGGCCGGGGCGTGCCCGTCGGGGTGCAGCATCCGCATGCGGGCGCCCTCCCACTCGATCACCTCGCCGCGCAGCAGCGCGCGGTAGGCCCGGATGTAGGCGTCCATGAACGACCAGGTGATGGCGCGGTGCCCCATGGCGCGCCGCCCGGTGAAGCCGGTGCCGAACGCGACGGCGACCCGGCCCGGCGCGAGCGCGGCCAGGGTCGCGGTGGCGGCGGCGTTGACCATCGGGTGGCGCAGGCTGGGGACGAGGACACCCGGTCCGAGCCCGATCCGCTCGGTGCGCTGCGCGGCCAGCGCCAGGGTCATCCACACGTCGGGGCTCTGCTGGGGCGTGTCGTAGATCCAGGCGCGGTCGTAGCCGATCTCCTCGGCCACGGCGATGTCGTCCGGCGTGCTCAGGGCGGTCGGGAAGGCGCAGGACACCTGCATGGGACTCCTCCTCGTCGTCGAGGTCGGGTCCGGCGACGGGTGGGCCGCGCCGCCGTCGCCCGAGCGTGCCACGGTGCGGGGGCGCGGACGAGGGGTCAGGTCCAGACGACGTTGCGGCGGACGACCTTCGCGGGGCAGCCGGCGAGCACGGTGCCGGGCTCGGTGAACACCCCCGCGACCACCGCGCCCGAGGCGACCGACGTGTCGTCGGGAAGGACCGATCCCTTGAGCACGGTCGCGCGGGAGCCGATCCAGACGTGGTTGCCGATCGAGATCGGCGCGCCCGTCGCCCGGACGTCCCCGTCGACGATCACCTCGTGGAAGTCCTCGTCGAGCAGCTGCACGTCCCACGAGATCGCACAGTCGGTGCCGATGGCGATCCCGTTCATGGCGACGATGCGGGTGTTCGGCGAAAAGTAGGTCCGGGCGCCGATCACGAGTCGGGCCCCCTCCCCCACCGTCCACGCCGCACCGACCCCGACCTGCACGTTGCCGCGCAGCTCGAGGTCGCCGTCGAGCCGCAGCAGGCCCCCTTCGTCGCCGCGGGCGAAGCCGAACGGGTGCGTGCCGAGGCGGAGCCGGGCGTCCGGCGTGGCGAGGCGGATGTGGTCGCGGTGGCGGACCCGGAAGTGACGGGACGCCGTCATCCGACTCGGATGGCCGAGCGCGAGCGTGCGCCACGGGGACACCCGGAACTCGCCGACGACCTTCTCCGCCCAGCTCATGACTCGATCGTCGGTCGAGACTGGTGAGGTGTTACACAGCGTGACGATTCGCGAGGTTCGTCCGGATCGCTCCGAGCCCGAAGCCCGGGTAGCCCGCCGCAGCCTCGTCGTCGCAGGTGGCGCGGTAGCGCGCGTAGCCGCCTGCGTACGGCAGGAACACCCGCGCCTTGCCCGGCACGTTCGCCCCCAGGTACCAGGAGCTGGCGGCCTGCGGCAGCAACGTCGCGTCCGCGGCGCGCGCCACCTCGGCCGCCCACGCCGCCTCGGCCTCCGGCGTCGGCTCGGCGACCTCGCCGGTCGTCCGCAGCCGTTCGAGCAGGTCGGCGATCCAGTCGACGTGCTGCTCGATCGCGGTCGGCATGTTGGTCAGCACCGACGGGCTCCCGGGCCCGGTGATCGTGAACAGGTCGGGGAAGCCCGCGACGCCGAGCCCGAGGTGGGTGTGCGGGCCGTCGTGCCACGTCTCGCGGAGCGACACCCCGTCGCGCCCGACGATGTCGAACGAGAGCAACGGGCCGGTGAGGGCGTCGAACCCGGTGGCGAAGACCAGCACGTCGAGCGGGTGCTCGGCGCCGGACTCCAGCCGCAGACCGCTCGCCGTCACGGCCGCGATCGGATCGGCCTTCACGTCGACCAGCGAGACGTTCGGCCGGTTGTAGGTCTCGAAGTAGTGCGTGTCGATCGGCGGCCGCTTGGTGGCGAACGGGTGGTCCCGGGGTGTCAGGAGCTCGGCCGTCGCCGGGTCGTGCACCGTCTCCCGGATCTTCGCGCGGATGAACTCGCTGGTGTCGGCGTTGACCTCCGGATCGGTGAGGACGTCCTTCACCGCGGCCCGGAACCGCAGCCCGCCGCGCTCCCACGCCTGCTCGTACAGCGCGCGCCGCCGGTCGGCGGGCAGGTCCAGCACGTCGACGTCGGACAGGACGAACGGGTGGCCGTTCGTCGACCCCTGCTGGACCCGGCGGATCGCCGGGTAGTCGGCCTTCGTCGCGGCCATCTCCTCCTCGGACAGCGGTGCGTTGCGGGCCGGGATGGAGTAGTTCGCGGTCCGCTGGAACACCGTGAGGTGCCCGGCGGCCGCGGCCAGGACCGGGATCGCCTGGATGCCGGTGGATCCGGTGCCCACGACCCCGACCCGCCGGCCGCGCACGTCCACCCCGTCGTGCGGCCAGTGCCCGGTGTGGTGCCACTCCCCCGCGAAGTCCTCGAGCCCCGGGATGTCGGGCACGTTCGCCGTCGACAGGCAGCCGACCGCCGTGACGAGCCACCGGCATCGTCGGGACGACCCGTCCGCGGCGGTCACGGTCCATCCCTCGCCGTCCCGCTCCGCGCGCTCCACCCGGACCCCGAAGGCGATGTCGCGGCGCAGGTCGTAGCGATCGGCGACGTGCTCGAGGTAGCCGCGGATCTCCTCCTGCCCGGGGTAGCGCTCCGACCAGCGCCACTCCTGCTCGAGCTCGGGGTCGAACGAGTAGCAGTAGTAGTAGCTCTCTGAGTCGCAGCGGGCGCCCGGGTAGCGGTTCCAGTACCAGGTCCCGCCGACGCCGTCGGCCTGCTCGAGCACCTGGACCGAGAAGCCCCGCGAACGCAGCCGGTGCAGCGCGTAGAGGCCGGAGAACCCGGCGCCGATCACGATCACATCGGTGTGCCCGCCATCACCCATGTCCTCGAGGGTGCCCGAGGAACGCGTCCCCGGCATGCTGTCGGCCGTGCGCCTGTCCCACCGCGTCGCCGCCGGGGTCGACTCGCCGATGGCGGCCGCCTACGACGCGGTGGGCGCCGCGGGTGGCCGTCGTCCCCTGCTCGACCTCGCCCGCGCCGCGCCCGCCTACCCGCCCGCCGCGGAGGTCGTCGAGCACGCGGCGGGCGTCGCGGCCGACGCCCGCTACGCCGCCCAGGCCGGGCTGCCGCACCTGCGCGAGGCGTTCGCCGAGGCCCTGCGCGCCGAGCACGGCGGCGACGTCGGCGCCGAGGACATGGTCGTGACGGCGGGTTGCAACCAGGCGTTCTGTCTGGCCGCCGACGCCCTGTGCGCTCCGGGCGACGAGGTGATCACCCCGCGCCCGACCTACTTCAACCACACGATGTGGCTGCACATGCGCGGGGTCGAGCCGGTGATCGTCGAGCCCGACGCGGACCTCGTCCCCCGCGCCGCCGACGCCGAGGCGCTCGTCTCCCCGCGGACCCGCGCGATCGTGCTCGTGACGCCCGGCAACCCGAGCGGCGTCGAGATCCCCGCCGACGAGCTCGCGGCCTTCGCCGACCTCGCCCGCCGGCACGACCTCGCGCTCGTCCTCGACGAGACCTACCGCGCCTTCCGCGCCGGACCGGCGCACTCGCTCTACTCCGACCCGGGGTGGCGCGACACCGTCGTCGGCCTGCACAGCTTCTCCAAGGACCTCGCGCTCGCCGGCTACCGCGTCGGGATGCTCGTCGCGGGCGGGGCGCTGCGCCGGCAGGCCCTCAAGCTCTTCGACTGCGTGGCCATCGGCGCCCCGCGGATCGGGCAGGAGGCCGCGTGGGCCGGTCTGGTGAAGGCGCAGGGCTGGCGGGCGGAGCGCGCGGCCGAGGTCGCGGCCCGGCGGGCGGCGTTCGCCGAGGCGATGCGGACCCGACCCGGCGGCTTCGAGGTCGTCGCGCTCGGCGGGTTCTTCGCCTGGGTCCGGCACCCGCGCCCGACGATGCCCACCCCGGCCGTCGTGCGGGCCCTCCTGGCCGAGCAGGACGTGCTGGTCATGTCGGGCACCGACTTCCAGGCGGTCGACGACGGCACGATGCGGGTCAGCGTCGGGAACCTCACGGACGTCGACGACCTGGTGGCGCGGCTGCGGGAGTTCGGCACGTGAGCCTCGCGGCGAACGTCTCCATCCGCTATTCCGACGTCCCGGTGCTCGAGCGCCCGGCCCGCGCCCGCGCGGACGGCTTCGACGTCGTCGAGTCCTGGTGGCCCTTCGCCGCCGCCGATCCGGACGACGCGGAGGTCGACGCCTTCTGCGCCTCGATCACCGACGCCGGCGTGCGGCTGGTCGCGATGAACCTCTACGGCGGTGACATGGCGGCGGGCGAGCGCGGGGTGGTGGGCACCCGGCCGGCCGAGTTCGCCGACTCGCTGGCGATCGGCCTGGAGATCGGTCGGCGGCTCGGCTGCCGGATGCACAACACGCTCGTCGGGCGGGGGCCGGTGTCGGAGCCCGCCGTCGAACGGCTGGCGGACGCCTGCGCGACCGCCGCGGCGCAGGGGTCGACGCTGCTGATCGAGCCGCTGTCGGCGGTCGACGACTACCCGGTCCGGACGACGGTGGACGCGTTCGCCCTGGTCTCCCGCCTCGGCGCGGGCTCGGGCGTGCTGGCCGACCTGTACCACCTGGCGGTCAACGGCGAGGACGTCGACGCGGCGATCGCGGCCCGCGGCGCGGAGTTCACGCACGTGCAGATCGCCGACGCGCCCGGTCGTGGGGAACCTGGGACCGGGTCGTTGCCGCTCGCGCGCTGGCTGCGGGCGCTCCGGGCGGTGGGCTACGCGGGGTGGGTGGCGTTGGAGAACGTGCCGTAGCCCCGTCTCACGTGAAGCCGCCCTCGAGCACGATCCGCAGCAGCACCACGACCAGGCCGACGGCGAAGGCGCCCACCGCACCGAGCACGGCGCCCCACCAGCGGCGCAGCGCCCGCCACCCGCCGACCGCGCCGAGCACGATCAGCGCGATCCAGCTCAGATCGATCGTGATGTGCGCCGACTCCTCCGGGCCCAGCGGGCCCATGAACCCGGTCGCGGCGACGACGGCGACCACCACCAGTGGCGCGACCGCGGGCAGCAGGTACTGCGCCGCGTGCCCGGTCAGGGCGAGCAGGCGCCGACCCGAGGGCAGGGCGTGCTCGGCGTGGACCGCCTTGAGCGTCGTCGCGAAGAGATGGGCGGCGAACGTGGCGAGCAGCGGGCCGAGCGTCAGCTCGAGGACGTCACCGAAGTCGGTCAGCCCCCGGTCGATGGCGACCGCGAGCACGGTCATCATCACGACCGTGCTGTTGACCGCCGGCTCCACGTCGAGCGCGACCCGCCGCTCCGTCGTCGTCATGCACCGACGCTAGCCAGCGCGGGGGCTCACTCCCAGCGGTGAAAGCCCTGCCCGCTCTTGCGGCCCAGCTCCCCGCGCTCCACCTTGTCGCGCAGCAGCTGCGGGGGCGCGAACCGGTCGCCGAGCTCGGTCGCGAGGTGCTCGGCGATGGCGAGCCGGACGTCGAGACCCACCACGTCGGTGAGCTTCAGCGGCCCCATCGGCCAGCGGTAGCCCAGCTCCATGCCGGTGTCGATGTCCTCGGCGGTCGCCACGCCCTCCTCCACCATGCGGATCGCCTCGAGCCCGACGACGAGTCCGAGTCGGGAGGTCGCGAAGCCCGGGGAGTCGTCGACGACGATCGGGGTCTTGCCGAGGTCGCCCACCCATGTCCGGGCCTGCTCGACGACGCCGTCGGCCGTCTGCGGGGTGCGGATCAACTCGACGAGCTTCTGCGCGGGCACGGGGTTGAAGAAGTGCATCCCGATGACGCGGTCGGCGGGCAGCTCGGCGCCGATCGCGGCGACCGAGAGCGACGACGTGTTCGACGCCAGGACGGCATCCGGGCACCGCTGCGCGACCTCGCCGAGGATCCGCTGCTTGAGGTCGATCTTCTCGGGGACCGCCTCGACGACGAGGCCGGCGTCCTCCGGCAGCTCCCCCGCGCCGACGACGAAGCGCGCCCGGTCGAGCAGCTCGTCCACGGTGGTCCCCTCGGGCAGCTTCCCGCGGTCCGCCGCCCCCTGCAGGCTCGTCCCGACGGCGGATCGCGCGGCCTCCGCCCGCTCCGCGTCGCTCTCCACCACGGCCACCCGCGCCGCCCCTGCCGTCAGGAGCACGTGGGCGATGCCGGCGCCCATCGTGCCGCCGCCGATCACACCGACGCTCTCGGGAATCGTCATGGCGAGCACCCTGGCGCAGATTGCTCCGGACGTCAGGACGGAGGATGCCGTTCGCTGTTCGAACATGCGTTCGAACAGCGGATGTTCGTGCAGGTCGAGCGTCTCTAGACTGATCGCGACCCCGACAACCTCGTCCTGCTCTGCCGCTACCACCACCACCTCGTCCACCACGGCGGCTGGGAGATCCACATGATCGACGGCCGCCCGTGGTTCACCCCACCCCGCTGGATCGACGCCGAACGACAACCCGTCCCCGACGGCGGCAGCCCACCCGGCACCGTCGCCGCGTGACCGTCAGCGGGGCCCGACGAGCAGATCCCGCAGCACGGCCGGGCGGTCCGTGATGACGCGGTCGACCCCGAGGTCGAGCATCCGCCGCATCTGCGCCCCCTCGTTGACGGTGTAGACGCCCGGCGACATCCCGCGCTCGCGCACCGCGGCCACGAGGTCGGCCGTCATCGCCCGGTGGTCGACGGTGACGAGGCGGGCGTAGGTCGCGATGTCGTCGAGCAGTGCCGCGTCCGGGGCGGCGGCGAGGAGCTGCCCCACGGTGACCCCGGGGGCGTCGAGATCCCGCACCGCGGTCGCGTCGAAGGACATCACGACGGCCGGCCGCCCGGCCAGCGCCGCCACCACCTCGCCGCCGATCCCCGGGTAGTGCCAGGGGTCTTTGAGCTCGAGGAACAGGTCGAGGTCACCGGCGACCCCGAGGAGCTCGCCGAGCGTCGGGATGCGCTCCCCCGCCCCGGCGTCCAAGGTCCGGAGATCGGCCAGGCTGAGGGCGCCCAGGGGCTGGTCGGCGAGCGCCGCCCCGGCGTCCGTGGTGCGCCGCGGCGTGGCGTCGTGATGGATGACGAGCGCGCCGTCGGCGGTGCGCTGCACGTCGACCTCGACGCCGTCGGCGCGCTGCCGGCGGGCCTCCGCGACGGCGGCGAGCGTGTTCTCGGGGGCGTCGGCGGACGCTCCCCGGTGGGCGACGACCTCGGGCATGCTCACATCCGATCAGAGCGGTGTGACCGGGAGACGAACGGCTTGCGTCGGGACCCCCCGTCGGGCACCATCGGTAACCGAACGAACATTCGGGAGGGCTTGTGGACCGAGACGAGCAGCAGCTGGCCGAGGCGTTCGACGCCACCGTGGCCGCCGAGGGCCGGATCGAGCCGCGCGACTGGATGCCCGAGGGCTACCGGAAGACCCTGATCCGGCAGATCGCGCAGCACGCGCACTCCGAGATCATCGGCATGCAGCCCGAGGGCAACTGGATCCTGCGCGCCCCGAGCCTGCGGCGGAAGGCGATCCTGCTCGCCAAGGTGCAGGACGAGGCCGGTCACGGTCTGTACCTGTACTCGGCCACCGAGACCCTCGGCGTCGACCGCACCGAGCTCACCGAGAAGCTGATCGACTCGAGGCAGAAGTACTCGTCGATCTTCAACTACCCCACGCTGACCTACGCCGACATCGGGGTCATCGGCTGGCTGGTCGACGGTGCCGCGATCTGCAACCAGGTCCCACTGTGCCGCTCCAGCTACGGCCCCTATGCACGGGCCATGGTGCGCATCTGCAAGGAGGAGTCCTTCCACCAGCGGCAGGGCTTCGAGCTGCTCATGACGCTGATGAACGGCACGGATGCCCAGCGCGAGATGGTGCAGGACGCCGTGAACCGCTGGTGGTGGCCGTCGCTGATGATGTTCGGCCCGGCCGACGGCGACTCCCCCAACACCCAGCAGTCGATGGCCTGGCGGATCAAGCGCCACACCAACGACGAGCTGCGCCAGCGGTACGTCGACATGACCGTCCCGCAGGCCGCGGCCCTCGGCGTCACGCTGCCCGACCCCGACCTGCGCTGGAACGACGAGCGCCAGGCGCACGACTTCGGTGCCATCGACTGGGACGAGTTCACCGCCGTGGTCAAGGGCGCCGGCCCCTGCAACGCCCAGCGCCTGGCCCACCGCCGCGCCGCCCACGAGGGCGGGCAGTGGGTCCGCGACGCGGCCTCCGCGTACGCCGCGAAGCAGGAGACCCGTCGTCAGGAAGGGAAGGTGGCCGTCGCATGAGCATGGCCGACGACGTCACCGCGCACCCCGAGGGCGAGCCGCAGATCCGGGAGGGCGTGACGCCCGACCGCACCTGGCCGCTCTACGAGGTGTTCGTCCGCGGCAAGCGCGGGCTGAACCACGTGCACGTCGGGTCGCTGCACGCCCCCGACGACCACATGGCCCTGCACAACGCCCGCAACCTCTACACGCGCCGCAACGAGGGCGTGTCGATCTGGGTGGTGCGCGCCGACGCGATCACCGCGTCGAGCCCCGACGAGAAGGACCCGTTCTTCGCGCCGTCGGGCGACAAGGTCTACCGCCACCCCACGTTCTACGAGATCCCCGAGGACGTGCCGCACCTGTGAACGCCTCTCACGACAACGTCTACGACGCCCTCGGCGAGGCCGACCACGAGGGCCGCTGGGCCTACGGCGCCGGGTTCGACGAGACGGTCGTCGAGGTCACCGCGCCCGCCCCGGACGGCGTCGATCGCGACGACCTCGCCGCCTACTGCCTCATGCTCGCCGACGACGCCCTCGTCGCGAGCCAGCGCCTCTCCGAGTGGGCGACGCACGCCCCGGAGCTGGAGGAGGAGGTCGCCCTCGCGAACATCGCGCTCGACCTGCTCGGCCAGGCCCGGGTGCTGCTCTCCCGCGCCGGGCACCTGGGGGCGGCGGAGCGCTTCCGGACGCCGGGTCTCGCCGCCGGCCTGTCCGACGAGGACGTCCTCGCCTACTTCCGCGACGACCGGTCCTTCCGCAACGTCACGCTCGCCGAGATGGACCTCGGCGACTTCGGCCGGACGATGGCCTGGATCCTCGTCTACTCCTCGTGGCGCCTCGCGCTCATGACGACGCTGCGAGGGTCGGCCGACCCGGTGCTCGCGGCCGTCGCGGGCAAGGCCGTGCCGGAGCTGGCCTACCAGCGCGAGTACGCGGCCGGCTGGGTCGTCCGTCTCGGCGACGGCACGGCGGAGTCCCACGCGCGGATGCAGGCCGGGCTCGACGACGTCTGGCCCTTCGTCACCGAGCTGTTCCTCGCCCACCCCGTGGAGACGCGGCTGGTCGAGGCGGGCGTGGCGGTGGACCCGGCGTCGCTGCGGGCGTCGGTGGACGCCGACCTCGCCCAGGTGCTCCCGGTGGCCACGCTGACCGAGCCGACCCGACCCGCCGTCGGACTGGTGGGTGGCCGCGGCGGCCGCGACGGCGTGCACACCGAGGCGCTCGGCAAGGTCCTCGCCGTGATGCAGTCGCTGGCCCGCGCCCACCCGGACGCGACGTGGTGAGCGCCGTGACCATCGTCAACACCGAGCTGTGGAACGCGGCCGCGGAGGTGACCGACCCCGAGATGCCGATGCTGACGCTCGCCGACCTCGGCGTGCTGCGCTCGGTCTCCGAGCGGGACGGACACGTCGTCGCCACCATCACCCCCACCTACGCCGGGTGCCCCGCCCTCGACGCGATGGCGGCCGACCTGCGCGAGCGCCTGAGTGCCTACGGCGAGGTCGAGGTGAAGGTGACGCTCACCCCGCCGTGGACCACCGACCTCATCTCCGACGAGGGCCGGCGCAAGCTCGCCGAGGCCGGCGTCGCACCGCCGGACCACATCGGGCCGCGCTCGACCGGCCCGGTGCCGCTGACCCTGGCCGCGCCGCCGAAGCGGGTCGCCTGCCCGCGCTGCGGGAGCGCCGACACCGACGAGCTCTCGCGCTTCGGGCCGACCGCCTGCACCGCGCTGCGGCGCTGCCGGAGCTGCTCCGAGCCGTTCGAGCACATGAAGGACATCTGATGACGACGACGGTGGACACCGGCTTCCACGCCCTGCGCGTCGCCGCCGTCGAGCACCTCACCGACGACGCCGTCGCGGTGACGTTCGACGTGCCCGAGGAGCTGCGCGAGCACTACGCCTTCCGCGCGGGGCAGTACCTGACGCTCTCCCACGACGGCGAGCGCCGCTCCTACTCGATCTGCGCGCCCGAGGGTGCGGCGCCGCGGATCGGCGTGCGGCGGGTCGAGACCGGCCTGTTCTCGGAGATGCTGGTCGACCGGCTCGCGGTCGGCGACACGCTCGAGGTGGGCCCGCCGGACGGGCGCTTCTCCCCCGATCCGAAGCCCGGCGAGCACCACACGCTGATCGCCGCCGGCTCGGGCATCACGCCGGTGCTCTCGATCGCCGCCACCGTGCTGGGCGCGCACCCCGACACCCACGTCACGCTGCTCTACGGCAACCGCCGCGCCGACACGGTGATGTTCGCCGAGGAGCTCGCCGACCTGAAGGACCGCTACCGCGCGCGGTTCCAGCTCGACCACGTGCTCTCCCGCGAGCCCGTCGAGGCCGAGATCTTCGCCGGCCGCCTGGACCGGGAGAAGCTGCGGACGCTGCTGACCCACCTCGTGCCCACCCCGCAGGTCGACCACTGGTGGCTGTGCGGCCCGCTGGAGATGGTGACCGGGGCGCGCGAGGAGCTCGCCGACCTCGGCGTCCCGCGGGAGCGGGTGCACGCGGAGCTGTTCTACGTCGACACCCCGCCGCCGCAGCCGCGTCGGCACGAGGACGCCCCCGCCGAGGGCGCGACGGCCCGGATCATCCTGCACGGCCGCGAGGTCACGGCGACGATCCCGTCGGACTCCTTCGTCCTGGACGCCGCGCAGAAGGTGCGCTCCGACCTGCCGTTCGCCTGCAAGGGTGGGGTGTGCGGGACCTGCCGCGCGAAGGTCGTCACCGGCGAGGTGGCGATGCAGCGCAACTTCGCGCTGGAGACCGAGGAGGTCGAGGCCGGGTTCGTGCTGACGTGCCAGTCGGTCCCGGTCTCCGACGAGCTGACCATCGACTACGACGTCTAGGGGTTCACACGTGACCGTCGAGAGCTTCCTGCAGGGCCGCTGGCAGGCCGGGTCCGGCGAGGGCCGGCCGATGTTCGACGCCGTCACCGGCGAGGAGATCGACCGCCTCTCCACCGACGGCCTCGACCTCGCGGGCGCCGCCGCGTACGCCCGCCGCACCGGCGGCCCGGCGCTGCGCGAGCTGTCGTTCCACCAGCGCGCCTCCCTGCTCAAGGCGCTCGCCGGGCACCTGCGCGAGCACCGCGAGGAGCTCTACGCCCTCTCCGCGCGCACCGGCGCGACCCTCGGCGACTCGAAGTTCGACGTCGACGGCGGCATCGGCGTGCTCCAGGCCTACGCCTCGAAGGGCAAGCGCGAGCTCCCGGCCGGGACGGTCCTCGTCGAGGGCGACGTCGAGCCGCTGTCGAAGGACGGGTCGTTCCTCGCCCAGCACGTGCTCACCCCGCTGCAGGGCGTCGCCGTCCAGGTCAACGCCTACAACTTCCCCTGCTGGGGCCCGCTGGAGAAGCTCGCGCCCGCCTTCCTCGCCGGGGTCCCGTCGATCATCAAGCCCGCCACCCCCACCGCCTTCCTGACGGCGGGCCTGGTCCGGTTGATCGCCGACTCCGGCCTCCTGCCCGACGGCGCCGTGCAGTTCGTCGCCGGCGGCGTCGGCGACCTGTTCGACCACCTCACCGAGCAGGACCTCGTCTCCTTCACCGGGTCGGCGTCGACCGCCCGCCAGCTGCGCACGCACCCGAACCTCTCGGCCCGCGCCGTCCGGTTCACCGCGGAGGCCGACTCGCTGAACTGCTCGATCCTCGGGCCGGACGCGACCCCGGGAACCCCCGAGTTCGACCTGTACGTCAAGCAGCTCGTCACCGAGATGACGGTCAAGGCCGGCCAGAAGTGCACCGCGATCCGGCGCGCGTTCGTGCCCGGCGAGCACCTCGACGCCGTGGCCGACGCCGTGCGCGGGCGGCTCGAGCGGGTCGTCGTCGGGAACCCCGCGAACCCCGACGTGCGGATGGGCGCGCTCGCGGGCCTGGAGCAGCGCGAGGAGGTCCGGCGGTCGCTGAAGGCGCTGCTGGACGGCTCGCGGGTGCTCTTCGGGTCGCCGGACAGCGTGGAGGTGACCGACGCCGACGCCGAGCGGGGTGCGTTCCTCTCCCCCGTGCTGCTCGCCGCCGACCCCGGCTCCGCGGCCGTGCACGAGGTCGAGGCGTTCGGCCCCGTGTCCTCGCTCGTGCCCTACACCTCGACCGAGCAGGTGATCGAGCTGGCCGCCCGCGGCCAGGGGTCGCTCGCCGGGTCGGTCGTCACGGGCGACCGCGACTTCGCCCGCGAGGTCGTGCTCGGCGTCGCGCCGTGGCACGGACGGCTGCTGGTGCTGGACCAGACGGATGCGAAGAGCTCGACCGGGCACGGCTCCCCCATGCCGCAGCTCGTCCACGGCGGGCCCGGCCGCGCCGGCGGCGGCGAGGAGATGGGCGGCGTCCGCGGCGTGAAGCACCACATGCAGCGCACCGCCGTGCAGGGCTCGCCGGAGATGCTCACGGCGATCACCGGGCAGTGGGTGCCGGGCACGGAGCGCCGGGTGACCGACGTCCACCCGTTCCGCAAGCACCTCGAGGAGCTGCGGATCGGCGACACCGTCGTGGGCGGCCCGCGGCGGGTGACGCTGGAGGACGTCGAGCACTTCGCCGAGTTCACCGGCGACACCTTCTACGCGCACATGGACGCCGACGCCGCCGCGCAGAACCCGTTCTTCGGGGAGCGCGTGGCGCACGGGTACCTGGTCGTCTCCTTCGCGGCCGGGCTGTTCGTCGACCCGGCGCCCGGACCCGTGCTGGCCAACTTCGGCGTCGACTCCCTGCGGTTCCTCACGCCGGTGACGTTCGACGACGAGCTGACGATCACGCTGACCGCCAAGCAGATCACCCCGCGCGACACCGCCGCGTACGGCGAGGTGCGGTGGGACGCCGACGTCACGAACCAGAACGGCGACTCGGTGGCGCGCTACGACGTGCTGACGCTGGTGGCGAAGCAGTCGTGATCGCCTCCTCCGTCAAGCGCATGTGGGACGACGACGCCGCGTCCCGCAAGCTCGGCATGGAACTGCACGCCGCGGCCGACGGCGAGGCCCGGCTGACCATGCGGGTCACCTCCGACATGGTCAACGGACACGGCATTTGCCACGGCGGCTACCTGTTCCTGCTCGCCGACTCGGCCTTCGCGTGTGCGTGCAACTCCCCCGGGCCGGTCACCGTGGCCGCTGGCGGCGACATCGTCTTCGTCGCCTCGGCGCGGGAGAACGACGTGCTCGAGGCGGTGGCTGTCGAGCGCACCCGCTACGGCCGGTCCGGGGTCTACGACGTCACGATCACGCGCCCCACCGACGGGCTCGTGATCGCCGAGTTCCGCGGACGGAGCCGCACGATCCAGCGCAGCTGACACGATCGTCCTCGTGACTCTCACCGAGATCCGCTACGAGGTGGCCGACGGGATCGCGACGATCACCCTCGACCGCCCGGACCGGATGAACGCGTTCACCCCGACCATGGCGACGGAGATCGTCGCCGCGTTCGACGAGGCCGACGCCGACGACGCCGTGCGCGTCGTCGTCCTCACCGGCGCCGGGCGGGCGTTCTGCGCGGGGGCCGACCTCGGCCGGGGCGGCTCGACCTTCGACTACGAGGCCGTCCGGGACGCGCGGCTGCGCGCCGGCGGCACGATCGACGGGATGCCGCGGGACCTCGGCGGGGTCGCCGTCCTGCGGATCGCCGCCAGCGTGAAGCCGGTGATCGCGGCGGTGAACGGGCCCGCCGTCGGGATCGGGGCGTCGATGCTGCTCCCGGCGGACATCCGGATCGCAGCGGAGTCGGCGCGGTTCGGCTACGTCTTCACGCGCCGCGGGATCGCGCCGGACGGCGCGTCGAGCTGGTTCCTCCCGCGGGTCGTCGGCATCTCGCAGGCGATGGAGTGGGTCGCGACGGGGCGGGTGTTCCCGGCCGCGGAGGCGCTGGCCGGGCGGCTCGTCTCGCGGGTCGTTCCCGACGACGAGCTGGGCGCGGCCGGGCAGGAGCTGGCGGCGGAGATCGCGTCGAACACGTCCGGCGTCTCGGTGGCACTGACCCGCCGGATGATGTGGTCGATGCTCGGCGCCGACTCGCCCTGGGACGCCCACCGGATGGACACGCGGGTGATCGCGGCGCTCGGGGCGGGGCCGGACGCCGCCGAGGGCGTGACGTCGTTCCTGGAGAAGCGGCCGCCGTCGTTCACGGCCTCGCCGGGTGACTACCTCGACCTCGTCGACCCCTGGCCCGGTGTCCCGGACGACCTGGAGCCGCCGGCGTAGGGCACAGTGAGAGTCCGACCGAACGGCACTGTCGCAGCATCTATGTGCGCGAGAGTGCCGCTCGCGCAGAACGTCACTCCGCCGCGCGCACGTCGTCGAGGTCGACACGCCGCTGCACGACGGCGGCGATGATCACGGCGACGGCCGCGACGGCGATCAGGACGACGAAGCCGGGGTGCATCGCCTTCGTGAGGCTGGCCGGGCGGTCGGGGTCGAGCACGTACAGCGCGAACGGGACGGCGTAGGCGGCGGCGAGCCCGGCCGCCCACCACCGCAGCGCCCGGAGGCGGGCCTCCTGCAGCGTCCCGATCAGGGTGAGGGCCACGGGGACGATCGCGAGCATCGCGAACCCCCCGACGACCATCAGGGCGGCGAGACCGGCCGAGACGACGACCAGGCGCGGGAGTCGGGGGGCGGGACGAGAGGACGGGGCGGCGGCGTGCGTCGGAGCGGACACGGTGGTTCTCCTGGGCGGTGCGGAGGTCACGACCCGACTTCATGTGTGAGCAGTGCTCTCACTCTGACAGCAGCAGAGCAGAGACACAAGAGCAGTGCTCTCGCCATCGCTCCGCTAAAGACCGGCCGGGCGGGAGTCCGTGAGGTCGAACGGCCGCCCACCGAGGCGGCGCAGCCGGATACGCAGACCGCGCTTCGGGGCGCACACGGTGAATGCGACGCCCCGGGCGTGGGCGTCACCGGCGACGGCCGGGATCACCCAGAGGCC
Organism: Actinomycetospora sp. CA-084318; assembly: GCF_050955885.1. Taxonomy (NCBI): domain Bacteria; kingdom Bacillati; phylum Actinomycetota; class Actinomycetes; order Pseudonocardiales; family Pseudonocardiaceae; genus Actinomycetospora; species Actinomycetospora sp. CA-084318. The sequence goes on along the minus strand of NZ_CP192098.1, from coordinate 2,620,563 downwards.
GAGGTCGTCCTCCGCGACGACGTCGGTCAGGTCGAGCACGATCGCCGTCGACCCGCCGTCGAGCGCACCCTCGACGGCCTCCCGCAGCACCCGGGCGGTGCCCGCCCGCAGTCCGCCCGACAGCCGGATCACGGCGCCGATCGGATGGTCGACGACGGTCGACGTCAGCCCGTCCACACCCCCGGACCGCGCGTGGTGCCCCGGAGGCGGTGCGGCCGGCCGGCCTCATCACCATCACAGCTCCCCCTCGTCCCCGCGCAGGCGGCATCGTCGCGTCGCCCGGGGGCGATGACGTGGTCGCGGCACCCGGATCGCCCGGCGGCGGGGCGGAGCCCGGCGGCGTCGGTGCGGCGATCGGTGTCGCTGGACCATAGGCGGCCACGGGTTCGTCCGGAAGGGCCGCACGACGGTGCAGGTGCCCGGGAAACGAAGCGGCGCAAGCGATTCACCCGCACGCCCTGTGCCGATCGGCTCGCTTCAGCGCCGTTCACCAGCGCTGATTGACCCACATGACCTAGCCGACCGTGTGCACACGTGCACGTGTGCAGGAGTGCTTGTGAGCACGCGTGCGTGGGTGTCACTGTGCATCGTCGGCACCGCTGCTCCGCGCAGGCGCGCCGGTCGGGGAGCTCGGGGAACGCGCGGAGCGGGGGTGGAGCGCGATGCGGGTGGCGGTGGCCAACAACAAGGGCGGCGCGGGCAAGACGACCGCCATCGCCCACCTCGCGGAGGCCCTCGCCGGCCGGGGCCGCCGGGTGCTGGCCGTCGACCTCGACCCGCAGGCCAACCTGTCCCGCCGCCTGGGCTACGGCGAGGCCGACCTCGCCGACATGGTGACCGCGGCCGAGGTGGTCGCGGCGAACCAGAAGGGCTGCGCCGCGGACGCCCTGGTCGGCTGCCGGTGGGAGCCGGCCGACCTCGCCGGACGCATCGATCTCGTGCCCGCCCGCTACGACCTCGAGGCGCGGGTCGCCGAGGCGGGCCAGCTCGGCTCGCACGAGCGCCTCGACGTCGCCCTCACCGGCGTCGCCGAGGACTACGACGTGACCCTCCTGGACTGCCCGCCGTCCCTCGGGCACCTCACCCAGCTCGGGCTGGCCGCGGCCGACACCGTGGTGCTCGTGCTGCGTCCGGAGTTCGACCACCTGCAGGGCGCCATCCGCGTCCGGGACTTCGTCGCCGCCTACCGCCGCCACCTCGGACGCCCCGAGCTCGCGGTGTCGGGCGTGATCGTCAACGAGCACGACCGGCGACGCGGCCTGCACGCCTGGCACACCGATTCGGTGGCCGACACCTTCGGCGACCTGGTCTGGTCGCCGCCCGTCCCGTCCCGTGCGGTGCTCGCCGAGGCCATCGACGCCGCCCAGCCCCTGCGGGCCCGCGGCGCCCCGGCCCGGCCGCTCGTCGAGATCTTCTCCACCCTCGCCGACCAGCTGGAGGTCCGGCTCGATGCCGCCGTCTGAGCCCCGCGCGACGCCGCCGTCCGGCCGGACCGCGCCCGACCCGGGCCAGGCCCGTCGTCGGGGGCCGACCGAGCGCCGTCGTCCCGAGCCGAACTCGATGCTGGCCCCCTCCCCCAGCCCGCTGATGCCCACCGCGGGCCGACGGCAGCACCAGGGCTCCGGACGCACCCGCCAGGAGCTGGTCTACCTCTCCGGGCGCGTGCCCCGGGCGCTGCGCGACGAGCTGCACATCCGGGCGATCGAGGAGGGCCGGCCCGTCGTCGACCTCCTGCGCGACGCGATCCGCGGCTATCTGGACGTGGACCCGCCCCGGTCGTGAGCCACCCTCACCCCGGACGACGCCAAGCTCCTCGTTCCTGCATCAGCTCGACCTGCCGGGCGAGGATCTCGCGGCGGTACTCCTCGTGGTGCGGGGGCGTGCGGTCGAGGTAGAGGTTCTTCGGGTAGATCGGCTGCTCGTAGACGATCTGCGCGAGCTCGGCGCGGATGTCCTTGGCCCAGCTGCTGATCTGCGCGGACGCCCGGTGGTGGCGCAGCGCCTCGATGTCGACGACGCCGCTGACGAAGGTCGAGCCGTTGGTGTCGAACTGCTTCCCGACGATCTGCCCGCGGTGGTTCACGATCATCGAGGCCCCGCCGCCGGCGTCGATCGGGGTCGGGCTCTCCCGGTGCAGGTGGTAGCCGCCGATGTTGGGCGCGACGACGTAGAAGTTGTTCTCCAGCGCCCGTGCGCGGTTGGTGATCTCGAAGACGTCGTTCTCGGTGAACGGCACCGGCAGCGAGGCGCGGTAGACCACCTCGGCCCCGTTGAGCGCGAGGCCGCGCCCGTTCTCCGGGTAGCAGCCCTCCATCGCCATCATGACGCCGAGCCGCCCGATCGGGGTGTCGGCCACCGGCCAGAAGGCGTCGAGGGTCCGGCCGTACCGGTCGACCCACCAGTCGAAGAGGTCGTGCGGCGAGACCGACCGCTCCACCGGCAGCAGCGCGTTGAGCTTGTAGTGGACGAGCACGAGCTCCTCGTCGGGCGAGAGCACGAAGCCCGCGTTGAAGAACAGGTCGGGCCACTCGGGGTGCCGCACCTTCGCCTGCGCCATGATCCACACGCCCCAGCGCGACGCCAGCCGCCCGAGCCGCTCGGTCTCCGGGCCCGGCAGGTCGATGGCGCAGTGGTGGGCGAAGTCGACGTGGTCGACGTCGAGGATCTCGTCGTTGAACCCCTGCAGGGCGCCCTCCGGGATCACCAGCAGCTTCACCGGGACGTCGAGGTTCGACAGCCAGAAGGCGGCCGTCGTCAGGCTCTCCAGGTGCTCCAGGTTGTGCGCGATGTCGGCGCGCTCGCGGATGCCCCAGAACGTCGGGATCAGCCCGACCGCGGTGTACGGCTCGATCACGAGGTGGCTCCGCCCTGTGAGTACAAATCCGTGTCCTGACACGGAAAAGTACTCACGGGGCCGCAGGCCACCTGCCAGGGTGTCGACCGTGCCGATCTTCCCGCCGGGGTTCCACTGGGGCAGCGCGACCGCCAGCCACCAGGTCGAGGGCAACAACACGAACAACGACTGGTGGGACTGGGAGCACGACCCGTCGTCCCCCTGCGTCGAGCCCTCGGGCGATGCGGTCGACCACTACCACCGCTACGACGACGACTTCGCCCTGCTGGCGTCCCTCGGCCAGAACGCCCACCGGTTCTCGCTCGAGTGGTCGCGCATCGAGCCGGCCGAGGGCGAGTTCTCGGCGGCGGCCCTGGACCACTACGCCCGCGTGCTCGACTCCCTCGCCCGGCACGGCCTCACGGCCTTCGTGACGCTGCACCACTTCACGCTGCCGCGCTGGTTCGCCGCCCGGGGCGGCTGGCTCGCACTGGACGCCCTCGACGTGTTCGCGCGCTACGTCCAGCGGGTGGCGGCGGCGCTCGGGGACCGCATGCCGTACGTCTGCACGGTCAACGAGCCGCAGATCGTCGCGCGGGAGTGCTACCTGTCGGGGCAGTTCCCGCCCGGGCACCGCGACCTCACCGAGGCCGTCACCGTCAACGGCGTGCTCGCGCAGGCCCACCGGCGCGCGGTCGAGGTGCTGCGGGCCGGGCCGGGCTCGGCGCAGCTCGGGACGTGCCTGCACCTGCCGCACCTCGAGCCGCTGCGCCCGGGCGACGAGGCCGACGAAGGCGCCACGGCGGCGGCCCGCATGGTCATGGTCGACACCCACCTCGACGACCTGCGGGCCGGCGGGGACGTCGGGGACTTCGTCGGGCTGCAGTACTACTCGCGCGCCCTGATCGACGCGACGTCGCCGGACCTCACCGCCGGCCCGCCCGAGGGGGCGGAGACCACGCTGATGGGCTGGGAGGTGTACCCGGCGGGCTTCGGGGCGGTGCTGCGCCGGATCGCCGAGGCCGGGCTGCCCGTCGTCGTGACCGAGAACGGGATCGCGACCACGGACGACGACCAGCGGGTGCGATATCTCGCCTCCCACCTCGCCGAGGTGGGACAGGCGCTCGCCGACGGCGTCGACGTGCGCGGCTACCTGTACTGGTCCTCGTTCGACAACTTCGAGTGGGCCGTCGGCTACCGGCCGACCTTCGGCCTCGTCGGGATCGACCGGGCCGACGGGCTGCGCCGCGTGCCCCGGCGCAGCGCGGAGCTCTTCGGGGAGCTCGCCCGCACCGGGGACCTGACGGTGCTGTCCTGACCGCTCAGCCCCGGCTCATCGGCACGCCCTGACCCGGGTCGATCCGCGTCGGTCCGTTCGCCCCGGGCTTCACGTCGAAGTCGAAGATCCCGGTCGGCAGGTAGACCGTCGAGCACGAGTTCGGGATGTCGACGACGCCCGAGAGCCGGCCCTCGATGGGGGCCGCCCCGAGGATCATGTACGCCTGGATCGGCGAGTACCCGAACGTCGTCAGGTAGTCGATCGCGTGCAGGCACGCCCGCTGGTAGGACAGGTGCGAGTCGAGGTAGCGCTGCTCGCCGTCGAGGGTCACCGACGTGCCGGAGAAGGCGATCCACTCGCTGTACTGCGGGTCGGTGTTGCCCGGGATGAAGATCGCGTTCTCGGAGACGCCGTAGGTCTCCATGCCGCCCTTGATCAGGTCGACGTGCAGGTCGATGAACCCGCCCATCTCGATCGCGCCGCAGAAGGTGATCTCGCCGTCGCCCTGGGAGAAGTGCAGGTCGCCCATCGAGAGGTTCGCGCCGTCGACGAACACCGGGTAGAACACCCGGCTGCCCTTCGTGAAGTTCTTGATGTCCTGGTTGCCGCCGTTCTCGCGGGGCGGCGCGGTGCGGGCGGCCTCGTTGCGTGTGCGCTCGTAGTCGGCGCCGGTCAGCGACCCGAGGATGGCCGAGTCGGGCTGCGGCGGCAGGGCCAGCGGCGGCACGGCGCCCGGGTTCGTGTCGATCAGCGCCTGCTCGCGGGCGTTCCAGCGCCGCAGCAGGTCGTGCGACGGGGCGGTGCCCATGAGGCCGGGGTGGACGATGCCGGTGAACTCGACGTGCGGGACGTGGCGCGAGGTGGCCTTGCCGCCCCGGAAGTCCCAGATCACCTTGTAGGCGTCCGGGAACTGGTCGGTGAGGAAGCCGCCGCCGTTGGACTTCGCGAACACCCCCGTGTAGCCCCAGCCCTGGCCGGCGAGCGGGCCGGAGTCCTCCTGCGGGATCGGCCCGACGTCGAGGATGTCGACGATCAGCAGGTCGCCCGGCTGCGCCCCCTCGACGGCGATCGGGCCGGACAGGACGTGCACGCCGTTGAGCGGGGCGTTCAGGATGTCGTCGGCCGAGTCGTCGTTGTGGATCGCGCCGTCGAACCACTCCCGGCAGTCCACCCGGAACGAGTCGCCCGGCTTGACGTGCACCTGCGCGGGGATGTCGGGGTGCCAGCGGTTGTGGCCGACCTTCTGCTGGTCGGTGAAGGCCTTCGTGCTGTCGAGCGGGAACACCTGCTGGGGCATCGGGTCTCTCCCTCGGAGCGGGGTCGTGCGGGGGTACGGGGGCCGCTCAGGGCCGGGGCAGCTTCGCGGTGCGCGGGTCGAGGCGCGGCGCCGGGCGACCGGCCGGACGCGGGGGTGGCGACGAGACCACCGTCGGCTCGGTCCGCGACGCCTCGGCCCGGTCGATCGCGGCCCGCTCGGCCCGCCGGGTGCCGCCGAGCCGCGGCGCCGTCATGACGCGGACGGCCGCCGTGCCGCAGGCCGGGCAGGCGGTCGTCGCCGGCGCGCTGCCCATCGGGGCCGTCACCTCGACGGCGCCGTCCGTCTCGCACCGGTAGGCGTAGAGGGGCATCGGCTCGCTCCCGTCCGTCGCGATCCGCATCCATGCGCAGGAGCTGATCTCTCGGGGAACCTGCCAGTCGGCGCGGCCGCTGTCGAGGTCCGCCCCTGACGCGTCAGGCCGGCGGGACCGTGCCCCGCAGGAAGACGAAGTGGTCGTCGAAGCGCAGCACCGGGTCCTCCCGGTAGGCGTGGCGGAACTGGGCGATCCCCTCGGCGAGCTCCTCCTCGGAGAACTCGCCGAGCACGGACATGTAGCGCGATTCCAGCATCCGCACGTACCGCTCGCGGTCGATCGCCACGTGGAAGGTCCGGTGGGTCAGCGTCGTCCGCAGGCCCGCGGCGACGAGGGCCTCCTCGATCTCCGCGGGATCGGGCTGGAGCTGCTCGAAGCGCTCGTGCGCGGCCGCGAACAGCGGGTGCGGGATCGTCGTCGGGAGCATGACCACCAGGAGCCGGCCGTGATCGGAGAGCAGCCCGGCCAGGCCGCGCAGGGTGCCCGCGCGGTCGGACACGTGGTGGATCGCCTCCTTGACCAGCACGGCGTCGACCGGGCCCGGGACGGGCAGCGACACCCGGCCCGAGGCGACGTCCTCGGCACTCGCGAGCACGGGGCGCAGCGACCGCGAGGACGGCACCTGGTCGAGCATGGCGGCGCTCGGGTCGACGCAGACGATCGGACGCAACGGCGCCACGTCGTCGGCGAGCTGGCGGGTGTAGAGCCCGGTCCCGCACCCGACGTCGACGATCGCGTCCCCCGGGTGCAGCCGCAGGGCCCCGGACATGGCACGCGTGAAGGCCCGGACGTACTCCGGATCGTAGGTCCAGTGGTCGTCGTAGGTCGCCGCGAGCCGGCCGTAGTGGTCGGCGATCTTCTCGCTCACCCGGCGCAGCGTGACAGGTCGGCGGCCTCTCGGGGGACGCCTGATCGGGTCAGGTCGCCGGCCGCATCCGCAGCACCGAGCCCGCCGTGCCGGCCCCGACCAGCACGACGACGACGCCGCAGAGCACCGAGGCGACCGCGGCCAGCCCCCAGACCTCCACCGCCACCCCGGCCAACAGGCTCGAGACGGCCGCGGCGAGGTAGCAGAACAGGTAGATGGCCGAGAGGGTCCCGGCGTGGGCCCCGGCCGGGCTGCGGTCGAGCAGCACCCGCATCGCGCCGGCGAACGCGATCCCGAACCCGGCACCGGCCACGACCGCCGCCGCCAGGTAGGCGCCGAAGCTGCCCACCGCGATCGCGACGACGAAGCCGGCCGTCCCGGTCGCCAGGACCGCGGCGCCGCCGACCAGGGCGTGGGTGGCGCGCAGCCGGTTGGCCGCGAGGCCCGCCGTCGGGCCGGCGAGGTGGTAGACGGCCACCGCGAGGGCACCGCTGAACAGGTCCTCCCGCCCGAGCACCGACACGGCCAGCGAGGGCGCCAGGGCCTGCTGGAAGCCGCCGAGCACGTAGGTCGCGGCCACGAGCAGGCAGACCGCCCCGAAGACGGGGCGCACGCTGCGTGGGACCCGGACGACGGGGCGCAGCGAGCGCCCGGCGCCCGGGCGCCGGGCGACCGTCTCGGGCAGCAGCGCGACGGTCACCGCCGCCGCAGCGAGCAGGGCGGCCGTCCCGACGAACGCCCCGACGGGCGCCGACGCGGGCGCGAGCTGGACCGCCGTGCCGGAGGCGAGCGCCCCGAGCGCGATGCCGCCGGGCGGTGCCCCGCTCGTCACCGCGCCCGCGAGCCCGGGGCGGGACGGGGGCACCAGGTCCACGACGAAGGCCCCGAGGGCACTCAGCGCGAGCCCCACCGAGAGCCCCTGGATCGCCCGACCGAGGATGAGCGGCGCCGCCGAGTCGACCGTCGTCAGGACGAGGGCCGCGACCGCGCCGATGAGGATCGCGGGAACGGCGACCCGTTTGCGCCCGAGGTGGTCGGAGAGGCTGCCGCAGCAGAGCAGCGCGACGAGCAGCGGGACGATGTAGATCGCGAAGGCGCCGGTCAGTGCCACCGGCGGCAGGCCGTAGGTCTGCTCGTAGACGACGTAGAGCGGGGCCGGCACACCGGCGGCGCCACAGACCGCCACGAGGCTCACGGACGCCGCGGTGAAGACGGCGCCACCACCGGTGCTCGGTCGCGACACTCAGGACGTCCCGGCGGGTGGCACGTCGTCGAGCCTACGCGGACGCCCGCTCCGTGCGCTCAGCGTGACGATCCGACGACCTCTGACTGTCCGTTCGTCACGGTTCCGTCTCAGACCTGTCGTCGTCGTCACGCTGAGTGGCAGAGTCGGCGGACGGGTCCGGCCTCGGCGGCCCGATCGGCACAGCGAGGAGTTCCGGTGCAGAAGATGTCGATCGTCCTCGGGTTCGTCCCGTGGATCGCGTTCAGCGCGCTCTCCGGACCCTCCACGTGGCAGTGGGCGGCACCGACGGCGCTGGTCATCACCCTCGTCCTCGCCGTCCCCGACTGGCGGCGCAGCGGCGAGGTCGGCGTGCTCGACGCGGGTGGGGCGGCCTTCTTCGGCGCCCTGTCGGTCCTCGCCCTGGTCCTCGAGCGTGGTCGGCTCCAGTGGCTCGAGGACCACGCGTCGCTGATCTCGGGCGTGGCCATCACGCTGCTCGCCACCGGCTCGCTGCTCGTCCGGCGGCCGTTCACCGAGCACTACGCCCGGCAGAGCACGCCGCGCGAACACTGGTCCAGTCCGCTGTTCCGGCGGATCAACGTCATGATCACCGCCGTCTGGGCCGTCACGTTCGCGCTGCAGGTGCTGTGCGCGCTGGTCGTGGTGTGGGCGCCGGGGACGGTCGACGCGTTCGGTTGGGTCGTGCCGACGTTGCTGCTGGTCGCGGCCGTGAAGTTCACGATGTGGTACCCCGACCACGCCACGGCCGAGGTCCGGGCAGGCGCGCACGAGGCGCCCCGGGTCGCGTCGTGACCACGGTCGACGTCGCCGCCGACGCGGACCCGGCGTCGGGCCCCGTGGCGCGGGTGCACATCCCGACCCGGGTGCCGCTCGGGCTGCACGGCGCCTGGCGGCCGACGCAGGAGTGAGTGTCGGGGGGCGTCGCTAGTCTCCCGTCACGTTCCGGGAGCGGGCCGGGTCGAGTCGTCGGACGGACCGCGAGCGAGGGAGACGACGATGAGCACGGACAGCCGGCACGCCGCCGACGCGCACGAGCGGATCCGCGTGCTCGGCGCGCGGGAGAACAACCTGCGCGACGTCGACGTCGACCTGCCCAAGCGCCGCCTCACCGTGTTCACGGGGGTGTCGGGCTCCGGCAAGAGCTCGCTCGTGTTCGCCACGGTCGCCGCCGAGTCCCAGCGGCTCATCAACGAGACCTACTCGACGTTCGTGCAGGGCTTCATGCCTACGCTCGCGCGTCCCGACGTCGACGTCCTCGACGGGCTGACCACGGCGATCATCGTCGACCAGCAGCGATTGGGGGCCGACCCGCGCTCCACGGTGGGCACCGCCACCGATGCGGGCGCGATGCTGCGCATCCTGTTCAGCCGCCTCGGCGAGCCGCACATCGGGTCGGCGCAGGCGTTCTCGTTCAACGTCGCCTCGGTCAGCGGTGCCGGCGCGGTGACCACCACGAAGAACGGGCAGCAGGTCAAGGAGCGCCGCGAGTTCTCGATCACCGGTGGCATGTGCCCGCGGTGCGAGGGCCGCGGCGCGGTGTCCGACTTCGACCTGGGCGCACTCTACGACGCCACGAAGTCGCTGGACGAGGGCCCGTTCACCATCCCCGGCTACAGCATGGACGGCTGGTTCGGCCGCATCTTCAAGGGCAGCGGCTTCTTCGACACCGCGAAGCCGATCGCGCAGTACACGCAGCGGGAGCTGCACGACCTCCTGTACCGGGAGCCGACGAAGATCCAGGTCGAGGGCATCAACCTCACCTACGAGGGGATCATCCCGAAGATCCAGAAGTCGATGCTGTCGAAGGACCGGGAGGCGATGCAGCCGCACATCCGGGCCTTCGTCGACCGCGCCGTCGTCTTCACCACCTGCCCGGAGTGCGAGGGCACGCGGCTCACCGCGGCGGCCCGGTCGTCCCGCATCCGCGGGGTGAACATCGCCGAGGCCGGCGCGATGCAGATCAGCGACCTGGCCGCATGGGTGCGCGGGATCGACGAACCCTCGGTGAAGCCGCTGGTCGAATCGCTCTCGCACACGCTCGACTCGTTCGTCCGCATCGGGCTCGGCTACCTGAGCCTGGAGCGCCCGTCCGGCACGCTCTCCGGCGGCGAGGCGCAGCGGACGAAGATGATCCGCCACCTCGGCTCCGCCCTGACCGACGTCACCTACGTGTTCGACGAGCCGACGATCGGGCTGCACCCGCACGACATCGCGCGGATGAACGAGCTGCTGCTCGCGCTGCGCGACAAGGGCAACACCGTCCTCGTGGTGGAGCACAAGCCGGAGACCATCGCGATCGCCGACCACGTGGTCGACCTCGGGCCCGGTGCCGGCACCGACGGCGGGACGATCCAGTTCGAGGGCACGGTGGAGGGGCTGCGCGCGAGCGGCACGGTCACCGGGCGGCACCTCGACGACCGGGCGGCCCTGAAGGACACGGTGCGCACGCCGACCGGCCGGCTGGAGATCCGCGGGGCGGACACGCACAACCTGCGCGACGTGGACGTCGACGTCCCGCTCGGCGTGCTCGTGGCGCTCACGGGGGTCGCGGGGTCGGGCAAGAGTTCGCTGGTCACCGGGTCGATCGCGGGGCGCGACGGCGTCGAGGTCGTCGACCAGACGCCGATTCGGGGCTCACGGCGCAGCAACCCCGCCACCTACACCGGGCTGCTGGAGCCGATCCGCAAGGCGTTCGCGAAGGCCAACGGCGTCAAGCCCGCCCTGTTCAGCGCGAACTCCGAGGGGGCGTGCCCGAACTGCAACGGAGCCGGCGTGATCGACACCGATCTCGGCCCGATCGCCTCCGTCGCCGTCACCTGCGAGGTGTGCGAGGGCAGGCGGTTCTCGGCCGACGTCCTGGAGTACCGGTTCGGCGGGCACGACATCAGCGAGGTCCTCGCGATGTCGGTGGCGGAGGCGGAGGCGTTCTTCGCCTCCGGGGACGGGAAGTTGCCGGCGGCGCACAAGGTGCTGGCCCGCCTCGTCGACGTCGGGCTCGGGTACCTGCGGCTCGGGCAGCCGTTGAACACGCTCTCCGGCGGCGAGCGGCAGCGGTTGAAGCTCGCGGACCACCTCGGGACCAAGGGCGGGATCTTCGTCCTCGACGAGCCGACGACGGGTCTGCACCTCGCCGACGTCGAGGCGCTGCTCGGGTTGCTCGACCGGCTGGTCGACGGCGGGACGTCGGTGATCGTGATCGAGCACCACCAGGCCGTCATGGCGCACGCCGACTGGATCATCGACCTCGGGCCGGGCGCCGGGCACGACGGCGGGCAGATCGTCTTCACCGGGCCCCCCGCCGAGCTCGTCGCGGCCCGCTCCACGCTGACCGGAGAGCACCTGGCCGACTACGTGCGCTCCCCCGCGACGTAACCGGGGGCGATCCAGGGCGGGAGCCGGTCGGGCACCTCGACCACCACGCGGTGCTCGCGGAAGACGACCTCCGCGAGCCGCCCGTCGAGGGTGACCTCGACGGGCTCGAGGTTCTCCGGCTCGCCGGGGTCGCGGCCGATGGCGGCCGCGACGAACGCCCGCATGGGCCCGGAGTGCGTGCTGACCAGCGCGACCTCGCCGGGGGCCGCGAGCGCGGTGACCCCGGCCCAGAGGCGGTAGACCGCGATCTGCGGCGGTTCGAAGCGCAAGGTGGTGGAGGTCAGCCAGCGGTCGATCGGGCCGCCGGACTTCGAGAGCTCGCCGTAGTCGGAGTCGAAGCGGTCGAACTCGAGCGCCCAGTCGGGGTCGGCGCCGCTGCCCGGATCGAGGGCGCGGCGCTCCTTCGCGACGCCGGACGACTCCCGCGCCGCCCCGTCGTGGAAGAACTGCAGGCTGTCGAAGTGCGCGTCGGGCTCCAGCTCGCCGAGCTCCAGGCCGTGTCCGTCGGACAGGGTCTCGACGAGCGTGGCCCGCAGGGTCACCGCGGTCGCCGTGCCGCGGGCGGTCGGGGCGTGCGGGAAGCGGACGCGGGTCCCGGCCGGCGCCGCCGTCAGCTCCTTCGCGAGCAGCCGCGCCCGCTCGCGGGCCTGGGACTCGCCGAGCTCGGTCAGCCCGAGGTCGCCGAGGTAGCCGTGGGTCTCGCCGTGGCGCAGGAGGACGACGCGGTACACGGCGCCCACCGTGCCCGACGCGGCACGGGGTGTTCCACCCGGCGGTTGCGGGGGCGCGAACGCGAGGGGCACACCACGCAGCTCCGGCCGCCACGGGACCTGCCCCATGTACTCCTCGTGGAGGAGATCGACATCCCCTTCGAGGGAGCGGCGCCCGGGATCTCAGGGGTTCCTCAGTCCGCCCGTCGACGATCGGGATACAACGGACAGAACGGTCGGAACCGTTCACCTCGAGACGGGACTCCTCGTGGACACACTCTGGCTCATGTGCGGGATCGCCGTGGTCGCCGTCGGGCTGATCATGATGATCGGCGGCTCGAAGGGCCGGTCGCTCGACGACGTGTACGCCCGCCGGGCCGAGGCGAAGGCGCAGGCCCCGACCCAGGCGCAGGCCCCGACCCAGGCCCCGGCCGAGGCCACCACCGTCGTCACCGCCACCCCCGCGGCCCCGGCGGGCCGGCACCGGGTGGTGACCTGAGGGTGGGCGCAGCAGGATTCGAACCTGCGACCGACGGCTTGTAAGGCCGGCGCTCTACCGCTGAGCTATGCGCCCCGTGCGGGCCCCGGGAACGCTACCCGGGGCCCGTCGTCGGGAACGGGGAATATCAGGCGGACGCCTTGAGCTGCTCGATCGCGTCCTTCCAGCCCTGCTGGTCACGGGCCTCGCCGGGACCGTTCTGCTCGGCGAAGCGCACGACGCCGTCCCGGTCGATGAGGAACGTGCCGCGGAACGAGAAGCCCAGGTCGGCGGAGAACACGCCGTAGCTCGCGCCGACCGCGCCGTGCGGCCAGAAGTCCGAGAGCAGCGGGAAGCGGTAGCCCTCCTGGTCGGCCCAGGCCTTCAGGGTCGGCGCCGGGTCGCACGAGACCCCGATGAGCTGGACGTCGTCGTTCACGTACGAGGCGAGGTCGTCGCGGGCCTCGCAGAACTCCCCGGTGCAGATCCCGGAGAACGCGAACGGGTAGAAGACCAGGAGGACGGCCTTCTTCCCGCGGTAGTCCGCGAGCGAGACCTCCTCGCGGTCCTGGTTCGGGAGCGTGAACTCGGGGGCCTGGGATCCGACCTCGACCGTCATGGCGCGTGCGTCTCCTCGTGAGGGTGTTCCGGCTGGTGCCGGCGCCACCCTAGCGAGTTCAGCGGCGTCCCTTGCTCCCCGACTTGGGCGCGACCAGACGCGTCCCGACCCAGCCGTCGGAGATGTTGACGTTCGAGGTCTGGGAGAGCCCAGCGGTCGGGGCGGCCTCGGCGATCTCGGAGGGCTCGACGTGCCCCTCGTGACCGGTCTTGGGCGTGAGGACCCAGACCACGCCGTTGTCGGCGAGGGGTGAACGGGCGTCCATGAGGGCGTCGACGAGATCGCCGTCGTCGTCGCGCCACCACATCAGCACCACGTCCACGACCTCCTGGGCGTCCTCGTCGAGGAGGTCCTCGCCGCAGCGTTCCTCGATCGCGGACCGGACGTCCTCGTCGACGTCGGAGCCCCAGCCCACTTCCTGGACGATCATCCCCGGCTCGACCCCGAGCTTGCTGGCCAGATCACTCCGGCTGCCGTCGGAGTCCCCCGCGGCCGCGACCACGTCTCCCGTCCCTCCTCCGTGTCGTGGGCGCACCCCGGTGGATCCGCCTCGCGAGCGCCCCGCCGGGGCCTCGTGACGCACAGCGAACACGGCCGGGGTGCCGGACGCAACCAGCCACGCGGCCGGGGCCCACGACGACGGCGGGTCGTCGCCGTTCTCGACACGCCACCGCTACCCACCGGTAGAGATGACGCTGCGGCGACACGGGGTGACCATGGAGGGGCCGAGTGGTGAACCCACGGGCAGAATCGGTTCCGATCGTCCGCGTCACACCGGATCGGCGGCGGGCCCACGAGTACGAGGAGTGGCAGCAGTTGTCAGCGCAGAACGGCTCCCGGTCCGACAACCGCGTGCACGTCATCCGTGACGGGCTCTCCACGCACCTGCCCGACATCGATCCCGACGAGACCGCCGAGTGGATCGAGTCCTTCGACGGCGTGCTCGACTCCGCCGGCCAGCAGCGGGCGCGGTTCCTGATCCTGCAGCTGCTCCAGCGCGCCCGCGAACGTCGCGTGGCCGTGCCGTCGCTGTTCTCCACCGACTACGTCAACACGATCCCCACCGACCAGGAGCCGTGGTTCCCGGGCGACGAGGAGACCGAGCGGCGCTACCGCGCCTGGATCCGGTGGAACGCCGCGGCGATGGTGCACCGGGCCCAGCGACCCGGCGTCGGGGTCGGCGGGCACATCTCGACCTACGCCTCCGCGGCGTCGCTCTACGAGGTCGGGTTCAACTGGTTCTTCCGCGGCAAGGACCACCCGGGCGGCGGCGACCACGTCTACATCCAGGGCCACGCCTCCCCCGGCATCTACGCCCGCGCGTTCCTCGAGGGCCGCCTCGGCGCCGAGCACCTCGACGGCTTCCGCCAGGAGCTCTCGCACGCCGGTCCCGGCGGCGGCCTGCCGTCCTACCCGCACCCCCGGCTCATGCCGTGGTTCTGGGAGCACCCGACGGTCTCGATGGGCCTCGGCCCGATCAACGCGATCTTCCAGGCGCGCTTCGACAAGTACCTGCACAACCGCGGCCTCAAGGACACCTCCCAGCAGCACACCTGGGCGTTCCTCGGCGACGGCGAGATGGACGAGCCGGAGTCGCGCGGCGCGATCCACGTCGCGGCGGCCGAGGGCCTGGACAACCTCACCTTCGTCGTCAACTGCAACCTCCAGCGCCTCGACGGGCCGGTGCACGGCAACGGCAAGGTCATCCAGGAGCTGGAGTCGTTCTTCCGCGGCGCGGGCTGGAACGTCGTCAAGGTGATCTGGGGCCGGGAGTGGGACCGGCTGCTGCACGCCGACCGCGACGGCGCCCTGATCAACCTGATGAACACCACGCCGGACGGCGACTTCCAGACCTACAAGGCCAACGACGGCGCCTACGTCCGCGAGCACTTCTTCGGGCGCGACCCGCGGACCAAGGAGCTGGTCGCCGACCTCTCCGACGACGACGTCTGGAACCTCAAGCGCGGGGCGCACGACTACCGCAAGGTCTACGCCGCCTACCAGGCCGCGATGGAGCACGAGGGCCGCCCGACGGTCATCCTGGCGAAGTCGATCAAGGGTTACACGCTCGGCCCGACGTTCGAGGGCCGCAACGCGACCCACCAGATGAAGAAGCTGACCCTGCAGGACCTCAAGACCTTCCGCGACGAGGTCCGCGTCCCGATCAGCGACGCCGAGCTCGAGCGCGACCCCTACCTGCCGCCCTACTACCACCCCGGCAAGGAGGCGCCCGAGATCCAGTACATGCTCGAGCGGCGCCGCCAGCTCGGTGGCCCGGCCCCGGAGCGCCGCCTGCGCCACCAGCCGCTCGTGCTGCCCGGCGACAAGGCCTACGACGTGGTGAAGCGCGGCTCGGGCAAGCAGGAGATCGCCACGACGATGGCGTTCGTCCGGCTCGTCAAGGAGCTCACCCGGGACGAGGGCATCGGGAAGCGGGTCGTCCCGATCATTCCCGACGAGGCCCGCACGTTCGGCATGGACTCGTTCTTCTCGAACCTCAAGATCTACAACCCGCTCGGCCAGCTCTACACCTCGGTCGACGCCGACCAGCTGCTCGCCTACCGCGAGTCCGAGACCGGGCAGCTGCTGCACGAGGGCATCAACGAGGCCGGGTCGGTCGCCTCGTTCACCGCGGTGGGCACGTCGTACGCCACCCACGGCGAGCCGATGATCCCGATCTACATCTTCTACTCGATGTTCGGCTTCCAGCGCACCGGCGACGGGATCTGGGCCGCCGCGGACCAGATGGCCCGCGGCTTCCTGCTCGGTGCGACGGCGGGTCGGACCACGCTGGTCGGCGAGGGCCTGCAGCACAACGACGGGCACTCGCACCTGCTCGCGGCGACGAACCCCGCCGTCGTGGCGTACGACCCGGCGTTCGCGTTCGAGATCGGGCACATCGTGCGCGACGGGCTCGCGCGGATGTTCGGCCAGGACGAGCAGGAGCACCCGGAGGCGGAGCCGGACCACGAGGCCTCGGCGTCGACCCGCCGGGACCCGAACGTCCTCTACTACCTCACCGTCTACAACGAGCCCTACCGCCAGCCCGCCGAGCCGGACGGCGTCGACGTCGACGGGCTCCTGCGCGGGCTCTACCGCTACGCCCAGGCCCCC
The DNA here is from genome assembly GCF_050955885.1 of Actinomycetospora sp. CA-084318. NCBI lineage: Bacteria > Bacillati > Actinomycetota > Actinomycetes > Pseudonocardiales > Pseudonocardiaceae > Actinomycetospora > Actinomycetospora sp. CA-084318. The sequence goes on along the minus strand of NZ_CP192098.1, from coordinate 2,604,413 downwards.
GGCGGGCCCGGGCCGCGGGCGCAGATCCTCGCCTCGGGGGTCGCGATGAGCTGGGCGCAGCGGGCCCAGGAGATGCTCGCGACCGAGTGGGGCGTGCAGGCCGACCTGTGGTCGGCGACCTCCTACGGCGAGCTGCGCCGCGACGGCGTGGCCTGCGAGCAGCACAACCAGGCCCACCCCGAGGCCGAACCGCTCACGCCGTACGTGACCACCGCGCTCGCCGAGGCGGCCGGACCGGTCGTCGCGGTGTCCGACTGGATGCGCGCCGTCCCCGACCTCATCCGCCCCTGGGTGCCGGGTGACTACACGACGCTCGGCACCGACGGCTTCGGCCTGTCCGACACCCGGCCGGCCACCCGCCGGCACTTCGGGGTGGACGCCGAGAACGTCGTCGTGGCGGTCCTGGCGGCGCTGGCCCGGCGCGGCGAGGTCGACCAGTCCACGGTGCGCGACGCGGCGGCGCGCTACCAGATCCACGACCCGCAGGCCGCCGGGCCGCAGACCTCCGACAGCGGGGTGGCGTGATCGGCCGCCGGCGGGGAGCCGCCCCGTGACCGGGCGGTGACTTTTCGGGGCTCGGGGCTGGATTCCTCCCCCGGGGATCCCGCTAGGCTGTCGCCGACCGCCCGGTCCACCTCGTAGCCAACGGGGCCACCGGCGGGTCCGGCGGTTGGAGTACATCGCTCCGGCGGCGGCTCGAAGGCCGGGGGAGGAACGAACCCCCGGGACATCGGTATGAGGAGCAGGAATGGCAGAAGGCACCGTCAAGTGGTTCAACAGCGAGAAGGGCTTCGGCTTCCTCGCTCCCGACGGTGGTGGCGCTGACGTCTTCGTCCACTACTCGGCGATCCAGTCTCGCGGGTTCCGGACCCTGGACGAGGGGCAGCGCGTCTCGTTCGACGTCGAGCAGGGCCAGAAGGGCCTGCAGGCCGTTCAGGTCACGCCGCTGTAAGTAGCGCGCAGACGCGTCTACCCGAACGGGGCTCCGCCCGGCACGCGATGCCGGTCGGGGCCCCGTTCGTCGTTCGTCGACCACGAGGGTGTGGTGAGAGATGGCCCGGGTCTCCCCCGACACCTTCCGGCGCCTCGAACTCGCCACGGGCGGCGTCGCGGGCGCCGGTGTGGCCGAGATGTCGGCCCGCCTGCCGTGGTTCGACCGGCTCACCGCCCAGCAGCGCGCCGGGGTCCTCATGGTCACCCAGCTCGGCGCCGCGAACTTCGTCGCCTGGCTCCGCGACCCGGACGCCACCCCCCGCCTGACCGCCGAGGCGTTCCGCAGCGCCCCGCCCGACCTCGCCCGGCAGATGACGCTGCGCCAGACCGTCGAGCTGGTCCGCATCGCCACCGAGGTCTTCGAGGAGCGCATCCCGGCGCTGGCCGGCAGTCGCTCCGAGCGCGCCACCCTGGTCGCCGCCGTCCTGCGCTTCGGCCGCGAGGTGGCCTTCGCGGCCGCCACCGTCTACGCCTCGGCCGCCGAGGCCCGCGGCGCCTGGGACGCCCGCCTCGAGGCCCTCGTGGTCGACGCCGTGATCCGTGGTGATCACGACTCCGCCGGCGCCGTCCTCTCCCGGGCCGCCGCCCTCGGCTGGGACCCGGCCGCGCGCGCCCGCGTGCTGGTCGGCAACCCGCCCGCCACGGACCCCGACCCGCGCCGTCCCTCCGGCCCCGACCCGCTGCACGGGGTGCGTCGGGCCGCGTACCGCGCGGGAGCCGCGGTGCTGCTCGGAGCCCACGGCCGGCACCTGCTGATGATCATGTCCGCGGACGAGGCTCCCGACGACGACGCCGGCCTCAGCGGGGAGTCGAAGGCCGTCCTGACGCTGACCGACGCGTTCGGCCCCGGCGCGGTCGTCGCGGGACCGGTGGTGCCCGGCCTGCTCGAGGCCCACGAGTCCGCCGCCCGCGCGCTCGCCGGGCACCGCGCGGTCGCCGCCCGGCCCGGCGCGCCCCGCCCGGTCGACGCCGACGACCTGCTGCCCGAGCGGGTCCTCGCCGGCGACCGCACCGCCGCCACCACCCTCGTCGAGGAGGTCGCCCGCCCCCTGCGGGAGGCCGGTGGCTCGCTCACCGAGACCGTCGAGTCCTACCTCGACCACGCGGGCGTGCTCGAGGCGTGTGCCCGCACGCTCTACGTGCACCCCAACACCGTGCGCTACCGGCTGCGGCGAGTGGCCGACCTCACCGGCTCCCATCCCGGCGACGCGCGCGGTGCGGCGTTGTTGCGAATGGCCATCGCGCTCGACCGCCTCCGTGCGAGCGGCGCCACACCGGAACCCGACACGACGCCGTGAGCAGCGACGACGCGCGATGCTCACGAGCCGGAGCCGCCGCCCCGGCGCTCTTGGCCGGCCGCGCGGGCCGTCGTCGGGAAGCGTCGTTGTGGGAACCCGACAACGAACCCGGGAGAGGATTCGTGGCCCGAGGAGCTGCTTCCGGACACCCGGGCGTGATGGAGTACGTGCCGTGATCGCGATCCTCGCGCCCGGCCAGGGCGCCCAGAAGCCGGGCATGCTCGCGCGGTGGCTCGAGCGCCCCGGCGCCCGTGAGCGGCTGGCCGAGTTCTCCACGGCCGCGGGGCTCGACCTGGAGCACCTCGGCACCGAGGCCGACGCGGACGCGATCGCCGACACCGCCGTGACGCAGCCGCTGCTCGTCGCGAGCGCCCTGCTCTCCTGGGAGGCGCTGCACGCCGAGGCGGGCGACCTGCCGGAGGGCACCGTCGTCGCCGGGCACTCCGTCGGCGAGCTCGCCGCCGCCGCGATCGCCGGGGTGCTGCACGCCGACCGTGCCGTGGCGCTCGCCGCGGTCCGCGGCCGGGAGATGGCCGCCGCGTGCGCGGTGGAGCCGACGAGCATGGCGGCGGTCCTCGGTGGGGACTCCGACGACGTGCTGCGCGTGCTCGCCTCCCGCGACCTCGAGCCGGCCAACCGCAACGGGGCCGGTCAGGTCGTCGCGGCCGGCCGCACCGCCGACATCGAGGCGCTCGTCGCCGAGCCGCCGGAAGGCGCGCGGGTCCGCCCGCTCGCCGTCGCCGGCGCGTTCCACACCCGCTTCATGGAGCCGGCCGAGAAGGCGCTGGGCTCCTGGGTCGCCGAGCACCGGGGCGAGCTGGCCCCGGCGGACCCGACGACGCCCCTGCTCTCCGACGCCGACGGCGCCGTCGTCACCTCCGGGGACGACATGCTCGACCGGCTCGTCGCGCAGGTGACGCTGTCGGTGCGGTGGGACGCCTGCATGGACACCCTGCGCGAGCGCGGCATCACCGCTGCGATCGAGCTCACCCCCGCCGGCACGCTGACCGGGATGGTCAAGCGCCAGATCAAGGGCACCGCCACCGTGAACGTCTCCACCCCCGAGCACCTCGCGTCCGCCGTCGAGACCCTGCGGGGGATCTCGTGACCTCGCTGCGCACCGCTCCCCCGGTCGCCGGGGCCCGCATCATCGGGCTGGGCAGCTCCCAGCCCGACCGCGTCGTCACCAACGACGAGCTCGCCCGACGCGTCGAGACGAACGACGCCTGGATCCGCAGCCGCGTCGGTATCGCCGAGCGCCGCTTCGCCGCCGACACCGACTCGGTGGTCTCGATGGGCGCCGACGCCGGGTCCAAGGCCCTGGCCGACGCCGGCCTCGCGCCCACCGACCTCGACGCCGTCATCGTCGCGACCTGCACCATGCCCACCCCGATCCCGAACGCGGCGGCGCAGCTCTCCGACCGCGTCGGGGTGAACGGGATCGCGGCGTTCGACCTCAACGCCGCGTGCGCCGGCTTCTGCTACGGCGTGGGTGTCGGGTCCGACATGATCCGCGCCGGCAGTGCCCGCAACGTGCTCGTCGTCGGGTCGGAGAAGCTCACCGACTGGCTCGACATGGACGACCGCAGCGTCTGCATCATCTTCGCCGACGCCGCGGGGGCCGCGGTGCTGACGGCGGCCGAGACGCCCGAGGAGGTCGGGGTCGGGCCGGTCGTGCTCGGTGCCGCCGGCGACCTCGTCAGGACGATCGGTATCGACGAGCAGAACTACCTGCGCCAGGAAGGCCAGGCGGTCTTCCGCTGGGCCACCACCAAGATCGCGCCGGTCGCCCTGCAGGCGATCGAGCGGGCCGGGCTGACCCCGGCCGACATCGACGTCCTCGTGCCGCACCAGGCCAACCTGCGGATCGTCGAGGCGATCGCGAAGAAGCTGCGCTCCGAGGGCGCGCGGGAGGACATGGTCGTCGCGGACGACATCGTGCACTCCGGCAACACCAGCTCCGCGTCGATCCCGATGGCGATCGACCACATGCGCGCCGCGGGGCGCGTGAAGTCGGGCGACGTCGCCCTGCTGGTCGGGTTCGGAGCCGGCCTGTCGTACGGCGGCCAGGTCGTCGTCCTCCCCTAGCCTCGCTCCCGACACACCACCCAAGGAAAGGAGCCTCGTGGCTTCCAAGGAAGAGATCCTGCCCGACCTCGCGAGCATCGTGGAGGAGGTGGCCGGCGTCGACGCCTCCGAGGTCACCCCGGAGAAGTCGTTCGTCGACGACCTCGACATCGACTCGCTGTCGATGGTGGAGATCGCCGTGCAGGCCGAGGACAAGTTCGGGGTGAAGATTCCCGACGACGAGCTCGCGAAGCTCACCACGGTGTCCGACGCCGTCGACTACATCTCCTCCCACTCGTGAGCGCCGCCGGCCAGGGGGTCGTCGTCACCGGGATGGGAGCGACGACCCCGCTCGGCGGAGACGTGCAGTCCACCTGGGACGGTCTCCTGGCCGGTGCCAGCGGGACGCGGGCGCTCCCCGAGGGATACGAGCGCTTCGAGCTGCCGGTGGACTTCGCCTCGCAGCTCGCCGTCGAGCCGTCCGAGGTCCTCAAGCGTGTCGAGCTCCGGCGGCTCGACCGGTCCGAGCAGGTCGCGATCATCGCGGCCCGCCAGGCCTGGGAGCACGCCGACCTCGGCGACTACCCCTCGACCGACGGCGGCTCGCCGAAGGTCGACGGGCTCCGGCTCGCGGTCATCATCGGCACCGGCATCGGCGGGGCGACCACCCTGCTCGACCAGGACGACCTGCTCGAGCAGCAGGGCCTGCGCAAGGTCGCCGTCCTGACGATCCCGATGCTCATGCCCAACGGGCCCGCCGCGCACGTCGGGCTCGAGTTCGGGGCGGCCGCGGGCATCCACGCGCCGGTGTCGGCCTGCGCCTCCGGCGCCGAGGCGATCGCCTGGGCGTGGCGGATGCTGCAGGCGGACGAGGTCGACGTCGTCGTCGCGGGTGGGGCCGAGGCCTGCATCGCCCCGATCACGCTCGCCGGGTTCTGCCAGGCCCGCACCATGGCCCACGACTGGGACGACCCCACGCAGGCCTCCCGCCCGTTCGACGCGAAGCGCAACGGCTTCGTGCTCGGCGAGGGCGCGGGCATGGTCGTGCTGGAGCGCGCCGAGTTCGCGCAGGCCCGCGGCGCGACCATCCACGGCCGGCTCGCCGGCATCGGCACCAGCGCCGACGCGTACCACATCACGGCGCCCGACCCCGAGGGCACGGGCCAATCCCGCGCCATCGCGGCGGCCCTGCGGACGGCGGGTCTCGACCCGTCCGACGTCGGCCACGTCAACTGCCACGCGACGTCGACCCCGGTCGGCGACGTGGCCGAGACGGTCGCGGTGCGCAAGGCGATCGGCGACCACCCGGTGCTCACCGCGCCCAAGGGCTCGCTCGGTCACCTGCTCGGCGCCGCCGGTGCCGTGGAGGCGATCGCGACGATCCTCGCGGTGAAGGAGGGCCAGATCCCGCCGACCGCGAACCTCACCGACCTCGACGGCGACGTCGAGCTCGACGTGGTCTCCGGCGAGGCGCGGAAGGTCTCCCTGGACGCCGCCGTGAACGACTCGTTCGGCTTCGGTGGGCACAACGTCAGTCTGTGCTTCGCACGTGAGCACTAAGTGGGGTCATAGGCCCTCGTAGTGCTCACGAGCGCATCGCGCACATTCCACGAAGTCCTCCTCCCAGCCGAGCTGGCGCAGCCGTGTCCAGACGGTCCGCGCGGTCTGGCAGGCCGCCCCGTGCACCTCCTCGAACCCGAAGGTGAGTCGGGCGCGGCCTTCCAGTTCCGCAGCGTTGTCCCGGGCGCGGTCCCCCAGGGCCGTCCGGCGGTTGGCGTGGAAGATCCAGCCGTCGAGACGGACGGTGAGGACGCCGAGCCGCATCACGTACTCGACGTCCTCGTACCGGTTGGTGTCGCCGACGCGACGTCGTACCTGACGGATCCCGACCGGCAGTCCGTGCGCGAGCTCGACGTCGGTGGCGTAGTCACCCTCCAGCACCGATCCGACTCCCTCGACGAGGAGCTTGGCCGCTGCGAGGAGCGCCTTGACGTACCGGCGGGGGCGACGGAGCTCGAGGCACTCGGTGATGGCCAGCGGATCGACCCGCGCCGCGGCCGCACCCGCAACGAGAACCCTCATGCTCTCCTTCGCGGACAACGCCTCGACGGCGAGGTCGATGAGCGTCACGACCTTCGACGTGACCGCGAAGCCCTGGTGTTCGACCCCTAGGTGCGCGAAGGCGCGGCTCCGATGCACGACGAGGCCCTCGCAGCCGCGTGCCGACGATCCATAGGGCACGGTCACGTGGATGGGCAGACCGTCCCTGCCGCCCCGCAGCCCGAGCACCGCAGCCGCTGACTCGTGGCTGAGCAGTGCCGGGCCGCGAATGAACAGCAACGCGGCCCAGCACCACATCTCCGAGGTGGGCTCACCCGTGACCAGAGCGTAGGTGCCGTGGAACAACGGCAACCATCGCCGGGCCGCGAGATTGGCCCGGACGACATCCTTCGTCAGCTGTTGGTCGAGAACCTGTTTGAGGCTCACGACATTCTTCTGGGTGTTCCGCAGGACCTGCCACGCGTCGAATTCGTCCACGTGGGCTTGGAGTGACGATCATGCGATCCGGTTCCATGCGCTTCGCATGTGAGCACTAAGTGGGGCGATAGCCCCACTTAGTGCTCACATGGCGTCAGCCACACGGAGTCCGCAGGCTGCTCCCCGCCAACGGGTCGACGATCTTCAGCTGACCCCGCTCGGTCACGACGGTCAGCGACACCTGCCAGCACAACCGCGCCGCGGGCACGTCCGGCGGAGCCGCGGCCGGGTCCTGGGTGGTGATCCATCCCGTGGGCACCACGTACTCCCCGCCGCCCACCGGGTCGATGCGCCGCAGGATCGGCGACCCCACCTTCACGGTCCGGTTCTGCTCGGCGAACTGCGCCGCCGACACCGAGGCCACGGACGTCGCCGACGAGGTGGACACCCAGCCCACGAAGTCACCGGCGTTGCGGGCGTCGATCTGGCGCTGGACGAGGTCGCGGATCTCGGCGGCGCGGGGGAAGGCGGCGGCCGAGGGCGTGAGGACGACGGTCGAGGGGCCGGCGGACCCGTCGTCGGGGAGGGCGACCCCGGCCAGCGCGGGCCCGGTGTCGCCGAGGGCGTCCCGCGCGGTCCCGGCGGCCCGGGCGGAGAGCAGCGCCGCGACCGTCCCCAGGGCCGCGAGCACGAGCACCAGGGCGATCGGCACGGTCACGGCGGGCCGCAGGAGGCGCATGGGACCCATCGAACCAGCCCGGATCACCCGACCTGGTGCAGCCACCCCACGGCGGCCCCCTCGCCGGCGAAGCGGTAGGGCTCGAGCGCGTCGTCCCAGCGGCGGCCGAGCAGCTCGTCGAGGCGGTGGTGCAGGGCGTCGGGCCCGGAGCGCCGCGCGGCGGCCATCGCCGAGCGCAGCTGGTCCTCGCCGATGACGACGTCGCCGTTGGCGCTCGTGCGGCCGTGCCAGAGGCCCAGGCCGGGGACGTGCGAGTACCGCTCACCGTCGGTGCCCGGGCTCGGGTCCTCGGTCACCTCGAACCGGAGCATGCCCCAGGCCCGCAGCGCGCTCACGAGACGCGCGGCGGTCCCGACCGGCCCCGTCCAGGAGCACTCGGCCCGCATCTGGCCCGGAGCGGCCTCCTGCTTGCTCCAGTCCAGCTGAACACGGGCGTCCAGGACGCCCGAGATGGCCCACTCGACGTGCGGATTGACCGCAGGCGGCGACGAGTGGACGTAGACCACGCCACGGGTGCTCACTGCTGACCTCCGAACGAGACGAGAAGCGTCTTCCCCAACGTCCTCGAACTCGGTCCGCGGCTCGCGATGACCAACCGGTGCAGCAGTGTGCCCTGTGGTGCCCCTGGTACGCCAGTGCACCGCGCGCCTCGGCGTGTCGCGGCCCGCAGCGGGCGTCCGGGCCGTGGATCTCGACCGGCCCTTCGCCTAGCGTGCACGGACGATGACGGGGGGCGACGAGGGCGAGGGCGACCGCCCGGCGCGGTTCCGCGACGCGCTCGCGGTCCCGGCCTTCCGCCACCTCTGGCTCGGGCAGCTGCTGTCGATCCTCGGCGACCAGGTCGCCCGCGTCGCGCTGTCCGTCCTCGTCTACCAGCGCACCGCGTCCGCGGCACTGACGGCGCTGACCTACGCGCTCACGTTCCTCCCCGACCTCGTCGCCGGCCCGCTGCTCTCCGGCCTCGCCGACCGGTACCCGCGGCGCCGGGTCATGGTCGTCACCGACGTCGCGCGCGCCGTGCTCGTCGCGGCCATGGCGGTTCCCGGCACCCCGTTGCCGGCCCTGGTCGTCCTGCTCGTGGCGGGCCAGCTGCTCGCCGCCCCGTTCCTCGCCGCGCGCTCGGCGATCCTGCCCCACCTGCTGCGCGGCGACCGGTACGTCGCCGGCAACGCCGTGATCAGCACGACCTACCAGCTCGCCCAGGTCCTCGGTTTCGCCCTCGGCGGCCCGCTGGTCGCGCTCCTCGGGGTCTCCCCCGCGCTCGCCGTCAACGCGGCGACGTTCGTCGTCTCCGCCCTCGTCCTCCGGTTCGGGGTGCCCGAGCAGCAGGCCCGTCCCGACGAGGGGTCGGCGCGGGTCGGGCTGCGCGGCGAGGCCGCACGGGTGGTGGCCGGGGCGCGGATCGTCGGGTCGGACCCGCGCCTGCGCTCGCTCATCGGGCTGGCCTGCATCTCGGCGTTCGTCGTGACCGTGGAGGGCCTCGCCGCGCCCTACGCCGCGGAGCTCGGGGCGGGCACCGTCGCGGTGGGCCTCCTGCTCGCGGCCAACCCGCTGGGCCAGGTGCTCGGCATCCTGCTCCTGACGCGGCTCGTCGCGCCCCACCGGCGGCCGAGGCTGATCGGGCCGCTCGCGGTCGCGTCGTGCGTCCCGCTCGTGGTGTCGGCCCTCGACCCCCCGCTCTGGGTGCTGCTGGTCGCGTGGGTGATCTCCGGGATGGCGTGCGCCTACCAGGTCCCGGCCAACGCGACGTTCGTGGTGAGCGTCGACGACGCGCGGCGGGGGCAGGCGTTCGGACTGGCCGTCACGGCCCTACGGGTCACCCAGGGCGTCGGCGTGCTGCTCGCCGGGCTGCTCGCGCAGCGCACGGCGCCGTCGACGGCGGTGGCGGTCGGCGGAGTCGTCGGGATCGTGGTCGCGCTGCTCGCGGCGCGGGCGTGGTCGCGGGCGTCGAGCGCACCCCGGGTCGGGACGAGGGACCCCGAGGCGGACGTGGCGGACGAGGCCGACGAGGTGGCGTGACCGGTCGGGACGCGTCCGGCCGGGACGCACGAGAGCCGGCCGGTCGCCCGTGGGGGCGGCCGGCCGGCGGCTCGGGTCGTGCGGCGTGCGCTCAGCGCCAGTGGGCGTCGCGGCTCCAGTTCGAGTCGGCGAAGCTCCAGTTCGAGTCCCGGCTCCAGTTCGAGTCGAAGCTCCAGTTCGAGTCGCGGCGGGACCAGTTCGAGTCGGACGAGATGCGCATCCGTATGCCTCCGGCAGTCGCAGTGCGTTGTCGTGTGCCCTGTCACATGACGGGTCGGAACGACTCCATCGCGTGACGCTGTCACCTTGCGTGACAGATCCTGGATCCCTCGGCCGAGCGGGCCGCGGGCGGGGCGTGCGGTCGGACGCTCTCAGCCTGAACGTTGTGGCTATCGGTCACCAGACGGCGACTGGGCGTCAACCATCCAGGTGAGATGCCACCAAAGGGTGATCCACTGACCCCCTCCGAGGTGTCGCGCGGTACCGTTCTCGGGGTCGGAGGGGGGCTCCGGGATCACCGTGGGACCACGCGTCGCATGCCTCCCGGACCCGCCGGAGCACGATGCGCACATCGTCGGAGGCTGCAGAACGTGACCACGCCGCGTGCCCGGCCTGACGACGCGGGCACTCCGCAGCGTCACCGCGGGGCCGCCGGGCGGCGTCCCGACCGCTGGGCCCTGTGGGGTCTGCCGCGGGCCGCCCTGGTGTACGTCCTGCTCATCGACCTCGCGGCCGTGGGCGCGATCGTCGCGACGGTGACCCTCACGCCGCCGGCTCCGCAGGCGTGGCTGATCTGCGGTCTGCTGTTCCTCGGCTCGGCGCTGCACGCGGAGGCCGCCCGGCACATCGAGCGGGTCCGCATCAGCCCCGGCGACAAGCCGTTCATCGACCTCAAGTCGATGTGGACCTTCGCGGGCCTGCTCCTCACCCAGATCGGGCCCTCGCTGGTCCTCGTCACCGCGGTGTTCGCCTACTGGTGGGCCCGCAACGAACGGCGCCCTCCGCCGCACCGCTGGATCTTCTCCTGGGCCACCGTCGTCCTCGGGACCACCGCCGCGGGGCTCCTCCTCGACGGAGTCCAGCGCGACACCCTCCTGCGCGTGGCCGCCGGGCCCACCGGGCTCGCGCTGATCGCCGTGGCCGCCCTGGTGCGCTGGACGGTGAACCACGGCCTCGTCGTCGGGATCATCCGCCTGGTGTCGCCGCGCACCTCGCTGCGCCGGCACTTCGCGAGTCCCGCCGACACCCTCCTCGGACTCGGGGCGCTCGCCCTCGGGGCCGCGCTCGCCGTCCTCGCGGCCGCGTCGCCCTGGCTCGTCCCGATCCTGCTCGTGCCGGTGATCATGCTGCACCGCGGCGTCCTGGTGGACCAGTTCCGGCACGCGGCCCGCACCGACCCGAAGACGGGGCTCGCCAACGGCGCCGCGTGGGCCGAGGTCGCCGCGAAGGAGATCGCCCGCACCCGACGACACGACGGCGGGCTCGCCGTGCTCATGGTCGACCTCGACGAGTTCAAGGCCGTGAACGACCGCCACGGGCACCTCGTCGGCGACGAGGTGCTCCGCGCCGTCGCCGCGTCGCTGTCCGCGGAGGTCCGCGCCTACGACGCGGTCGGCCGCTTCGGCGGCGAGGAGTTCGTGGTGCTGCTCTCCGGGGTCGACCCGGAGGCGGCGACGCTGACCGCGGAGCGCCTGCGCGACCGCATCGCCGCCATCGACCTCCACGTGCCGACCGCGACCGGCGGGCAGGCGCACGTCCACGGCCTCACCGCGTCGGTCGGCTGCGCCCCGTGCCCGGACGGCGACCGCTCGGTCGACGACCTGCTCGCCGCCGCCGACGAGGCGCTCTACCGCGCGAAGCGCGCGGGCCGGGACCGGACCGTCACTGCCGACCCGACCCGACCCGACGTCGGGAGCTGAGCTACCGGAACGCGGCGAGGCCGGTGAGCGCCTGACCGATGGACAGGGCGTGCATCTCCTCGGTGCCCTCGTAGGTCAGCACGGTCTCGAGGTTCGTCATGTGCCGGAACACCGGGTACTCGAGCGTGATGCCGTTGCCGCCGAGCACGGTGCGGGCGGTGCGGGCGACGTCGAGGGCCGCGTGGACGTTGGCCATCTTCCCGAAGCTCACCTGCGCCGGGTGCAGTTCGTGCGCGTCCTTGAGCCGGCCGATCCGCGCCGCGGCGAGCGACGCCTGGTTCACCGCGACGACCATCTCGGCGAGCTTGCGCTGGGTGAGCTGGAAGCCCGCGATCGGCTTCCCGAACTGCTCGCGGTCCAGCGCGTAGGCCAGCGCGGCCTCGTAGCAGGACCGGGCCGCGCCCACCGCGCCCCAGAGGATGCCGTAGCGCGCCTCGTTGAGGCACGACAGCGGGCCCTTCAGCCCGGTCACCTCGGGGAACATCGCGTCGGCCGGCAGCCGCACGCCCTCGAGCACCAGCTCGGCGGTCAGCGAGGCCCGCAGCGAGAGCTTGTGCTTGACCTCGTTCGCGGTGAACCCGGGGGTGTCGGTGGGCACGACGAAGCCGCGGATGCCCTTGCTGCCCTGCTCCGGGTCGGTCTGGGCCCACACGACGGCGACGTCGGCCAGCGTCCCGTTGGTGATCCACATCTTGGAGCCGTCGAGCACCCAGTCGTCGCCGTCGCGGCGGGCGCGGGTGCGCATGGAACCCGGGTCGGAGCCGGCGTCGGCCTCGGTCAGCCCGAAGCAGCCGAGCGCCTCACCGGTGGCCATCCGCGGCAGCCACTGCTGCTTGTGCTCCTCGGAGCCCCAGCGGTGGATCGCGAACATCGCGAGCGAGCCCTGGACCGACACGAAGGAGCGCAGCCCCGAGTCGACCGCCTCCAGCTCGCGGCAGGCCAGGCCGTAGCTGGTCGCGTTGGTGCCCGCGCAGCCGTAGCCCTCGAGGTGCATGCCCAGCAGCCCGAGCGCACCCAGCCCCTTGGCGATGTCGCGCGGCAGGGTGTTCGACTCGTACCACTCGGCGATCCGCGGGGCGAGCTCGGCGGTCGCGTAGTCGCGCACCGCGTCGCGGATGTCGCGCTCCTCGGCGCTCAGCTCGGCGTCGACGGCGAGGAAGTCACTGGGGTCCGGAGCAGCCATGCTCCCACGCTAGGTGCTCGGCCCAGAACGCGGCGAATCCCGGGTGGAGGTCCAGGTCACCCACCTCGGACAGGGGCACCCAGCGTAGCTCGGAGGCCTCCCCGTCCTGCGGCGTCAGCGGCACCGGGGCGTCCAGGGTGGCGTGCACGGTCGTGTAGGCCCAGCCGCCGTGGTCGTCCACGGACTCCGTCCCGACGACGGCGTCGGCCGGGTCGAGTCCCGTCTCCTCGGCCGCCTCGCGCAGCGCCGCCTCGACGGCGGTCTCCCGCTCGTCGCGGGCGCCGCCGGGAATCCCCCACGTGTTGCCGTGATGGCTCCAGAAGATCCGGTGCGCGAGCAGCACCTGCTCCTGCGCGACGAGGAGGAGTCCCGCCGCCCCGTAGCGCCCCCAGTGCCGGTGGCCCTGCCCGCAGACCACCCAGCCGTCCCCGTTCGCGCCCCGCGCCACCCGAGTCTCCCGTTCGTCCGCCGGTCCCTGCTGGGAACATCCCCCGTCGTGGACGCATCGACACGGCGCATGGGCGTCGAGGAGGAGCTGCTGCTCGTCGATCCCGACGACGGGAGCCCGCTCGGCCTGGCACCGGCGGTGCTGCCCGCCGCCGACGACCTCGACGGGGAGATGCGCGCCGAGCAGGTGGAGACTGGCTCGGTCCCGCACACCGACGCCGAGGCCCTGGTGGCCGACCTGCGCCGGCGCCGGGCCGACGCCGCGCGGGCCGCCAGGACCTCCGGCGCGGCGGTCGCGGCGCTGGCCACCTCGCCGGTCGCCCCCGGACCGGCGACCTCGGTGGACGGCCGGTACGGGCGCATCCTGGACCGGTTCGGGGCGATCGCCACCGCCCAGCTCACCAACGGCCAGCACGTCCACGTGGAGATCGCCTCCCGCGAGGAGGGCGTGGGGATCCTCGACCGGCTCGGGGCGTGGCTGCCCGTGCTGCGCGCGCTCTCGGCCAACTCGCCGTTCTGGCGGGGCGAGGACACCGGGTACGCGAGCTACCGGTCGCTGGTGTGGGCGCGGATGCCCTCGGCCGGGCCGTCCTCGGTGTTCGGGTCGGTCGAGGCCTACGACGCGGCCGTGGCGGCGATGGTCGCGACGGACACGATCGTCGACGACGGGATGGTCTACTTCGACGCCCGGCTGGCGGCCCGCTTCCCGACGGTGGAGGTCCGGGTCACCGACGTCTCCCGCACCGTCGACGACGCGGTGACGATCGCCCTGCTGGCCCGGGCGCTGGTGACGACCGCCGCGACGGCGTGGGCGGCGGGCGAGCCGCCGACCGCGACGCCCATGGAGGTGCTGCGGCTCGCGCACTGGCGGGCCGCCCGCGCGGGCTGTGTCGGGTCGGGCGAGACCGGGGTGCTCGTGCACCCCGTCTCGGGCCGCCCGGTCCCGGCGGCGGACGCGGTGTCGGCGCTGCTCGAGCACGTCGACGCGGCACTCGGGCCCGATCGCGACACGGTCCACGCCGGCGTGCGTCGTGTGCTGGAGGGGACGACGGGCGCCGCGGCCCAGCGGGCGGCCCACGCGTCGGGGGGTCTGCGGGAGGTGGTGCGGTCCGCGCAGGTGGGCGTCGACGTCTAGCGCTCGCCGGCGCGGAGCGCGCCCCGGGCCATCGGCCCGAACACGAGGGGCGCGCCGACCCGCAGGCCCGCGCCGTAGGCGACACCGGCGAGCCCGGACGGCGCGAAGGCGACCTCCAGGGTCAGGGCCGCCCCTCCCCTGTCGTCGTCGGGACGCACGGTGAAGGTGAGCCAGAGCCGCCCGGGCACCTTGAGGTCCGCGCGCAGCCGCACCGAGCGCAGGGCGTCGTCGTGGGTGAGGGCCTCGACCCGCCAGCCGTCGATGACGTCCCCGACCACGAGGTCGCGGCCGTGCGGGCGCCCCCGGTAGCCGCCCACGCCGCCCAGCAGCTGGTCGGCGCGGCCGAGCGCGCCGAACACGCCCGGCGGGGCGTACCAGCCGGTGTCGCCGCCGATGCGCTGCACCGCCGCCCACACCCGGTCCGCGGGGACGCCGCCGCTCACCGTGGTCGACCACCGCCACGTGGCGCCGCCGGAGCCGACGGGGTCGGAGGGCAGGGCGAGCGCGGCGGGCCGACCTGCCTGGCCGAGGACGGGCGTGGGGTCACGGTCCGCCGGGTCGACCCCGCTCCGGCGCCGGCCGAGCGCCGCGCGCACCGCGGCCCCGTACGTCGTCGGGCCTCCGGGCGGGTCCCCGAGCAGGCGCCGGGCGTCCGCGAGGGACCCCGGGTCGCAGACGAGCTCGTGGCGCAGCGACTCGATGAGCGGTTCGACGAGGCGGCGCGGCAGCGGCGAGAGCAGCTCCATCGCCATCGCCGCGACGGTCGGCCCCCCGGGCGGCACGGGGAGCGGCACCGGCACGGCCACACGCTGCGGGAGCCCGGCGAGGCGGGCGTAGCGCTGCACCAGGTCGAGGTAGGTCAGGACGTCGGGTCCGCCCACGTCGAGCCGGCGGTCGACCTCGGGCGGCAGGTCGGTGGCGGCGACGAGGGCGTGGAGCACGTCGTCGACCGCGATCGGCTGGGTCCGGTGCGCGAGCCACGGGATGCCGGGCAGCACGGGGACACGCTCGGCGAGGTACCGGATCATCTCGAAGCTCGCCGAGCCGGATCCGACCACGATGCCGGCCTCCAGGGCCGCCGTCGGGACGGAGGAGGCGAGGAAGATGTCGGCCACCTCCGCGCGGGAGGCGAGGTGACGCGACGGCGAGGACCCCGGAGCGGGGCGCAGGCCGCCGAGATAGACGAGCCGGCCCACCCCGGCGTCGGTGGCCGCCGCCACCACCGCGTGCGCGGCCGCCCGGTCCCGCTCCGGGAAGTCGGACTGCTCGAGGGCGTGCGCGAGGTGCACGACGACGTCGGCGTCGGCCACCAGGTGCTCGAGCGCGTCGGGTTCCTCCAGGGAGCCCGGGACGACGTCGACCGCGTCCGCCCACCCCGTCAGCGCGAGCTTGTGCGGCGACCGCACGAGCACCGCGACCTCGTCGCCCCGGGCCAGCAGGCGGGGCACGAGGCGGGTCCCGAGATAGCCGGTCGACCCGATGACGGCGCAGCGCATCCGATCATCCTGGCGGGAGCCGGCCGGTCACGTCATCCGCGGACGTTCGGCTTGCCCTCCCGGTCCGCCCAGCGCTGGTCGATCCCGATGATGCTGGGCCGCCCGTTCATGATCCGGATGACCTGCCAGAGCCCGATCAGGCCCAGGACCAGGCCGATCAGCGCGTGGTCGAGCACGAACGCGACCAGGGCCCCCGCACAGATGGCGCCGACCACGATGTCACGCAGCGCCAGGACGATCGCCCGCATGTCCACGCTCCGCCCACGTCCGGTGTCATCGGTATCACCGGTCAGTGTGCCCCCCGGCGGACGCGGATGCACGTACGGTGGTCCAGGCGAGATCGTCACCGACCGCGACCGTAATCTGTGGTGCGAATCACAGTTCACCCGGACGCCGATCGGGACGACACTCGTTTGCTCGCGATGTTGTCCGGATATTCATGAAAGCCGGACAGCGCCGTGAGCGCTGTCGGTCCGAGATCGCTGCGGGTCCGCGGGAAACCGGTGGACGCGCACGCGGATCGGGCGGCCTGATGTCACAGGCAGCAGCGGTCCCACCCAGGGATCGAACTGCGGCCCGCATCGGCGTGTCCTGGCTGGCAGCACCCATCGACGACTGACCCCGTCACGGCGTCCACCCGGCGCCGGGCGCGTGAGCGTGCGCACGTGCCCCGACGGGAGCACCACCGCGCGCGGCGACATCGACAGGCGACACAGGCGACATCGGAAAGGACAGCAGGACCCATGGACTGGGAGCTCGCGGCCTGCCGCGACCACGACCCCGAACTCTTCTTCCCCGTCGGCACCGAGGGCCCCGGGGCGGAGCAGCTGACCGCCGCGAAGTTCATCTGCGGTACCTGCCCGCTCCAGGCCGCGTGCCTGCGCTGGGCGCTCGACACCGGCCAGGAGGCCGGCGTGTGGGGCGGCACCTCCGAGGAGGACCGCCGCGACATGCGCCGCGCGCGCCTCTCCGGCCGCTCCGTCGGCGTCAGCGCCTGACGGCTCGACGCGTACGAAGGGCCCGTCCCCGGTTCGCCGGAGGCGGGCCCTTCGTCGTGTCCGGGGCTTCGGCGCGAGGATGACGCGGGACAGCCTTCCGGCCCGCCCTGGATGCCGGGTGTCACCCTCGGCGCGGGTGCCCGGCCGGCCCCGGCGCGAGAGTGACGCCACGCAGGATCCCGGCCCGCCCGGGATGCCTGGTGTCACCCTCGGCGGGGGTGCCCTGGGAACGAACGAAGGGCCCCTCCGACCGGAGGGGCCCTTCGTTGCGAAGCGGTGTCTATCGCCGGCCGGTGACCTTGCGGGCCGCCCCGGAGAGCAGCTCCCCGCCGGCGGAGACCACGGCACCGGTCACGCTGAAGGCGGTGCGCACCGCGAACCCCGCGACCTGACCGGCGATCCGCACCGGGTTGTACGACGGCGCGGCCGCGTTCGCCTGGCGCGTCGCCTCGTCCACCGCGGCGTCGACCTTGCGGGCCTGCGCCTCGGTGACGCTCGTGATGCTGCCCGCGAGGTCGTCGCCGACGGTGTTGAGCTCCTGGTCCACGCCCTTGCTCACGCGGGCCGCCCGGTCGCCGCCCTCGACGGCCTTCTCGCCCGCCTCCTCGGCAGCCGCCCCGACCGTCTGGCCGGCCCGCTTGCCCGCGCGGGCGGTGTCCTTCGCGATGCGCTCGCCGGCCCGGCTTGTGGTCTCGGCGACCTGCTTGCCGGAGGTCTGCGCGATCGTCGCGGCGTCCTCGGCCGCGGCCTTCGGCGCCTTGCCGTTGGTGGCGGCCTTCGCCTCGTCGGCGATGCCCGAGGCGCCCGCCTCGGCCTGGGCGGTGGCCTTTTTCGCCGAGGTCTCGGCCCGGTCGGCCACCTTCTCGCCGGTCGCCTTCGCGTCCGAGGCGACCGCCCGCGCGGTCTTCCCGGCCTTGTCGGCGGCGGCCTTGCTCGTGGCGCGGGCGCCGGCGGCGGTGGCCTTCGCGGCGTTCTTCGGGGCCTCGGTGGCGGTGTCGGCGCCGGCCTTGACGGTCTGGCTCTCGCGAACCTTGCCGTCCGTGCCGTAGACGACGACCTTGCCGCCGCCGTCCTTCGCCACGATCTCGGTGGCCCGCGCGACCGCCTCGACCTGGGTCGGGGCCTTCGCGCTGGCGCGCTGGGCGCCCTTCTTGAGCACCTGCCAGCCGTCGTCGGTCGGCTTCACGTCGCGGTCGGCCATGGCGGTTCCCACTACTCCCTGGTTCCGGGTGCGTTGCTACGCACAGTGTTCCCCGCCCGCGACCTGCACAAACACCACGGAGTGATCAGCGCCACTCACCCGGTCAGTGCAGCGGTGGCCTTCTCCTGGAGGTCGAGGTACTTCGCCGTCGCCTCGTCCCGGACCTCGCCGAGCCGCTCGATCAGGGCGGCGAGCGCGGACCCCTCGGGCGCCACCACGTCGCCGTAGCGACGCACCAGCTCGGGCCCGATCATCGACGCGGCCGTGGCGACCGCCGCCGACCCCGCCGCCTGGCCCCATGCGATCGGGCCGAGCGGGACGCAGCCGAAGAACTGGCTGACGCCCGGCGTCTGGACGACCGCGAAGAGCGCCCCGGCCGAGACCACGGACGCGCCCACGACCAGCGGGCTGCGGTGCCCGCCGGCGGCCACGGTCTGGCCTAGCTGCGTCCCGACGAGGGCCGCCAGCGCGACCGTGCGGGCGCGGGCCGGGCTGCCGTACGGGGTCGCCTGGGCCTGGATCCACGCCAGCGAGGCACCACCGGCGGTGGCCGCGGCCCGGAGCCCGATCTCGCGGTTGAGGGCGTCGCCCAGGGAGGCCTCCGGCCCCTCGGCGAGCAGCGACCGGGCGTCGCCGGGCGCCGGCGCGCGGACGGCGAGCGCCAGCGACGGCGCGAGGTCGGTGAGCAGGTTGACCAGCAGCAGCTGGCGCGCCGTGAGCGGGGAGGTGCCCGTCGTCGAGGCGCCCAGCACGGTGAAGGCGATCTCGCCGATGTTGCCGCCCACGAGCACGCCGAGCGCCTCGCGCACCGACGCCCACATGGCGCGGCCCTCGACGAGCGCCGCGAGGATCGTCTCGAGCCGGTCGTCGGTGACGACGAGGTCGGCCGCCGCGCGGGCGGCCGGGGTCCCGCGGCGACCGAGTGCGATGCCCACGTCGGCCAGCCGGATCGCCGGGGCGTCGTTCGCCCCGTCCCCGGTCATGGCGACGGTGCGGCCGAGCCGCTGGAAGGCCTGGACCGCGCGCACCTTGTGCGCCGGCGTCCCGCGGGCCACGACCCGCACCGTCGGCAGCACGGCGTCGAGCGCGTCGTCGTCGAGCTCGTCCATCTCCTGGCCGGTGATGACGATGCCGCCGTTCAGGACGTCCAGCTCCTCCGCGACCGCCTCGGCGGTCGAGGGGTGGTCGCCCGTGATCATGACGACCTGCACCCCGGCCTCGCGCAGGTCGCGCACGGTGGCCTGCGAGCCGGCCCGCACCGGGTCGGTGAAGCCGACGAAGCCGACGAAGCTGAGGTCGGCCACGTCCTCGTCGGTCACCTCGGGCGCGCCGTCGTGCTCGCTCGTCCAGGGCTCCGACCGCTCGGCCACGGCGAGCACGCGCATGCCCTGCCCGGCCAGCAGGTCGGTGTGCTCGACCAGCCGCTGGCGCGCCTCGTCGTCGAGCTCGGTACCGGCCCAGTCGGCGCACCGGGCGATGACGACCTCGGGCGCGCCCTTGACCGAGAGCACCTGCTCCTTGACGCCCTCCTCGGTCCGCGCCTCCCCCAGCGTGGCGTGGTAGCCGCGGCTGGGGTCGAAGTCGAGCGAGGCGACCGGCCACCAGCCGGCGCGCTTGTGCTCGGGGTCGACGTCGAAGGACTGTGCCCCGAACACCACCGCGCGGTCGGTGAGGTGGGCGAGCCGCTCCCCCGGCTTGGGGCGCGGGGTGGCGCGCAGGGCCGCGGCGAGGACCCGGCGCTGCCGCTTGCGCAGACGGTCGGTGGGCCGCAGCTTCACGCCGTCGGAGATCGCGGAGAGGGCCAGCTTGCCCTCGGTCAGCGTGCCGGTCTTGTCGAAGCAGAGCACGTCGACCCGGCCGACGGCCTCGATGGTCTTCGGGTTCCGGACGAGGGCCCCTTCCGCGCTCAGGCGGCGCGCGGACGCCAGCTGGGCGGCGGAGACGATGAACGGCAGGCCCTCGGGCACCGAGGCGACGGCGAGGCCGACCCCGGAGTGCAGGTTCTGGTTCATCGGGAGGCCGCGCACGGCGCCGGCCCCGACCACGGCGGCCGCGGAGGCCAGCGCGAGGGGCGTGGTGATCTTCGTGATGCCGGAGAGCCGCTGGTCGACGCCGGCGACCGGGGCGTTCGCCCGGGCCGCGGCGGTCGAACGCCCGACCTCGGTCGACGAGCCGGTGGCCACGACGACGGCCCGGCCGCGGCCGGTGGCGACGGTGGTGCCCTCGTAGAGCATCGAGCGCCGGTCCGCGACGGAGCGGGCGATCACGGGCGCGGCGGTCTTCGGCACCGGCAGCGACTCGCCGGTCAGCGACGACTCGTCGAGCTCCAGCGCGTCGGCGCGCAGCACGCGGCAGTCGGCCGGGACGACGTCGTCCGGGCCGAGCTCGACCACGTCCCCGACGACCACGTCGTCGGCGGTGACCGTGGTGGGCACGCCGTCGCGCAGGACGCGGGTGCGGGTGGACGAGCGCTCGAGCAGGCCGGCCACGGCGCGGTCGGTGACCACGCGCTGCACGCCGCCGATGAGGGCGGACGCGGCGGTGACGCCGACGACGATCGCCGCGTCGGCGATCGCGCCGATGGCGGCCGAGAGCACGGCGCCGCCCGCCAGGACGGGCGTCAGTGGGTTGTTCAGCTCGTCGATGAAGGCCCGGCCCAGCGAGGTCGACTCCTCGGCGGCCGCCGGGTCCTCGCGGACGCGACGGGCGGCCTCGGCGGAGGACAGGCCGCGCTCGGAGGCGTCCAGGCGGGTCAGCACGGTCTCGGCCGGCATGACGTGCCACGGCGTGCGGGACACGCCGGGCACGAGCGTCTTCCGCCCGAGCTCCGAGGCCGACCAGGCGCCGGCCCCGAGGGCGACGCCCGCGGCGCCGTTGACCGCGAGCCCGGCGAGGGAGGCGCCGCGCGGGGCGGTGCCCGCCGTGGCCATCGCGGCGCCGAGCACGGTGCCGGCGCGGGCCAGCGCCACGGAGCGGCCGGAGGTCGCCTTCGCGACCTTGACGCCCTCGATCAGCAGGGCGGCCGTGGCCAGGTCGTCGCCGACCAGGACGTGCGCGCCCCACGCCGGGATGCCGTCGGCGCGGGTGACGCCGACGCCGAGGTCGGCGGCGGCGAGGGCGCGGCGGTCGCGGGAGACGACGAGCACGCCCGCGCCCTCGACCTGCAGCATCCGCACGGCGGCGGCCAGCCCCGGGCCACCGGGCACCTGCCGGTCGACGGTGCGCCGCGTGGCCGGGACGGTGCCGTCCGCGCCGGGCAGGCCGGCGTCGTCGTCGGACGCGTCGTCGTCGGAGGCGTCGGGGGCGGGGACGACCTCGTCCGTGCCGACGACGAGCGTCAGCCCGGCCCGGCGGGCGGCCGCACCGAGCGCCTCGGCCGCGGCGGCCGGCTCCGGCAGGGCACCGACGACGGCGACCAGCCCTCCGTCGTACGACAGGCCCAGGACGACGGTCGCGCCGTCGGTGCGCAGCGCGTCGACCGCCTCGGCGACGACCGGCTCGTCCTCGCGTCCCGCAGGCAGCGGAGCCAGCGACCAGCCGGCGTGGTGGGTGACGGTGCCGGACGCGTCCGAGGGGTCGAACAGCTCGTGCACGAGCGGCGTCAGCGACTCGACGGACACGGCGGTGCCGTCCGGGGCGGTGAGGCCCTCCCCGTCGACGAGCGCGAGGTCCCCGAGCATGAGCGCGCCGGTGGTCAGCGCCGAGGCGTCGAGGACGACGGTGTCGATCCGGTCCATGCGCCGCAGCACGGTCGGCTCGACGACGACGGCGCCCCGGCGGGACAGGACGCGCCCGAAGGTCGTCGCGAAGCCCTCCCGGCCCATCCGGCCGGCCTTGGGCAGCGTGGACAGGGCGACCCCGACCGCGCGGCGCGGGCCGCCGAGCGCGAGCGTGGTGCCGAACCCGCCGAGGGCGGCGAGACCGACGTGGTCGCCGTGGCGCTCGACCGGGCCGGCGGGGAACGGGACGGGCCGCGCGTCGAGGGTCAGCGCGTCGTCGGCGGCCACGCCGACCTGCTCGGGGTCGGCCAGCAGGCGGGGCTCGGCGCGCGTGAACGCGTCGGCGGACGCCCGGGCCTCCGCGATCTGCAGGGCGCGGTAGGCGGCATCGACCAGCAGCCCGGTCGAGCCCTGCCCGAGGCCCTGGCCGGCCGCGTTGGTGAGGGCGAGCAGGATGTCGGCGCGCTGGCGGCCGAGCGCGCGCTCGACGGCGGCCCGCAGCCGCGGCTGGTGGTCGACGAAGGACGCGGCGGACGCGAGCTCCACGGGCAGCGGCGTGCGGCGCAGCACCGCACCGAGCCCGGCCGCCCCGAGTCCTGCGACGTCGGCGGCGAAGGTGGTCAGCGCCTGCGAGACCGCCGTCGGCGAGTGCCCGCCGGCCGGGTGCGCGGCGCCGTCGGTGACCGCCTCCTGCTCCTCCAGCACCTCGACCAGGTCGACGAGGTCGTCGACGGTCTCGTCCAGCTCGTCCGGGGCCGCGCCGTCCTCGGCCAGCGACACCACGACGACGCCCAGCGCGGCGTTCACGCTCGCCCAGTCGACCGCGGGGTGCGCGGTCAGGGCCTTCTCCACCGCCCGCAGCAGCTCCGAGCCGGCCTCCCGGGAGGTCGCGGGCACACCGATGTGGACGCGTCCGTCCCCGCGCCACACCCGCCGTCCGCGGTACCGCGAGGGGTCCAGGGCGTCGACCGCGGCCCGGGCGACACCCAGGGGGTCGGCGAGCCGCGCCAGCAGGGAGCGGGAGCGGCGGGGGGCGTCGGTGGGGTCGGGGTGCATGGGGGTGGTGACTCGTCCTCTCGACAGCACGTCGTGCGGGGCCGCGGGCGCCACGGCGGTGGAGCGGCCCGGAGGCGGTCCCGAGGTCTTCTCTTCCCGGCGTACGCGGCGGTGGAAACGCCGGTGCCCTGCGACGATCGGAGATCCAGGCTAGTCCAGGACCCTGGAGCACCGATCGAGCGACAGTCTACGGGCGGGGCCCGGCGGCAGGTCCCGACGACGCGGTGACCGTCCGGTGAACGTCGGCGTCGCGCGTGCGGGCCCCGCTGCCGAACAGGCGCGAGGCGATCGGCCAGGAGGCGACGCGCAGGGCCACGGCGCGCAGTGCGGTGACCACGCGGTTGCCGGGCAGGAAGAAGTGGCGGGCGCGGCGGGCCGCGGTGCGGGCGGTCCGGGTGCCGGGGCGCCGCTCGGCCTCCCACGCCGCCAGCGCGGCCGGCACGTCCAGGCGCGCCCCGTCGTCGTCGGGGTCGTCGGGGACCCGCAGGTGCCGACCGAGCGCCTCGCCGCCGGCGAGCGCGAGCGCGGACCCGTGGCCGGAGTAGAGCGTGGGGCACCAGGCCGAGTCGCCGAGCAGGACCACGCGGCCGCTGCTCCAGCGCCGCAGCTGGATCTGGCCCACCGTGTCCGCGTGCGTGGTCCCGGCCTCGGCGACGAGGTCGAGGATCTCCGGCATCAGTCCGTCGAAGTCCCCGTAGACCGCCCGCAGCGCCTCCTCGGGGCGCGCGGCCGGGTCGGTCCCGGCGGCCTGCGCGAGAT
The DNA here is from genome assembly GCF_050955885.1 of Actinomycetospora sp. CA-084318. Lineage (NCBI taxonomy): Bacteria > Bacillati > Actinomycetota > Actinomycetes > Pseudonocardiales > Pseudonocardiaceae > Actinomycetospora > Actinomycetospora sp. CA-084318. The sequence continues at coordinate 2,580,906 of NZ_CP192098.1, read as the reverse complement.
CGGCGCGGTAGGTGAAGAAGACGACGGGGTCGTGGCCCGCCATCGCCATGAGGTGCGCCGTGCGGCCCGGTTCGACGAGCACGACGTAGTCGCCCTCGACCAGGCGGCCGGGCAGCCGCGGCAGCACTGCGGAGATCACGACGTGGTCGAAGTCGTGCCGGAAGGCCGCCTCGGGGCCGAACACCATCTCGCGGACCGTCGAGCGGACCCCGTCCGCGCCGACGACGAGGTCCCAGCGCGTGCCCGCCCCGTCGAGGACGACCGTGCCGTCGTCGGCGACCGCGGTGGGTGCCGTGGCGAAGCGGACCTCGACCTCGTCGGGGAGACCCGCCCAGAGCGCGGCCTCGAGGTCGCCGCGGACGAGAGCGAGGCTGACGCCGTCCTCGACGAGGGCGGCGTCCACCCGCGAGGTGGTCCGACCGCGACCGTCGACACCGGTGATGATCCCGTCGGCGGGCAGCCGGCTGCGCAGTGACTCGTCGACGCCCAGCCGCTCGGCGGCCTCGACCCCCTCCGGCGCCAGCCGGACGAAGTAGCCGCCGGTGCGCCGGGCCGGGGCCCGCTCGCAGACGGTCACCCGCCAGCCCGCGCGGTGCAGCGACGTCGCGGCGGCGAGGCCGGCGATCCCGGCCCCGACGACGAGGGCGCGCGGCCGCGACGTGCCCGCCGGGACCTCGGCCGGGACCGCGAGCGGGGCGGCGGGCGCCGGTTCGTCGACGGTCGTCACGCTCCCGAGCGTAGGTGGCCCGGGCGGAGCACGCCGTCGGAAGCGACACGGGTCATCCGGTGCGGCCGGACCCCGGACGCACGAAGGCCCCCGGCCCACCGTCGGCGACGGCGGGGCGAGGGCCTCGCGAGGGCGGCGGGCTCAGATGCCCGCGGGCTCCCAGCGGACAAAGGTGCGGCAGTCGCACTGCGCGCAGTCCTGGGAGGCGTGGTAGTGCTCGTGGGACTCGCGGGGGTGCCTGCAGGTGCACAGGTCCACGAGCGGGATGCGGGCCAGCGACGGCGGCATCGGGCGGCGGAGCACGGCCGGGCGGTGGGTGCGGAGGGGATCGATGAGCTTCATGGCGAGGTGATGTCCGTGGAGGTCGCAGGGGTGGTCGACGAGCACACGCCGCCCGGGGACGAGGTCCCGGTGACGCGCGGGAGCCCGGGCACGCGGTTCACGTGCACGGACGACCCGGACCGGCTGGTGGTCCCGGTCCGTGCCTTCACTGCCTCGGCCGACTCCCGGCGCACCCGGGCCAGTTCCCGGCGGGTGCGGTCGAGCTCGGCCAGGGCGACGTCGCGCTCGCGCTCGACCTCGCCCACCCGGTCCTCCAGCGAGACGACCTTCCAGGCCGCGGTGAGGGTCAGCCCCTCGTCGAAGAGCGCGCGCACCCTGGCCGCGAGGGTCAGCTGCCGGCGTGTCCAACGCCGGTGCCCGCCCGCCGATCGCCGGGGGCGGAGCATCCGACCCGCGTCCAGACTGCGCAGGAATGCCGGTTGCACTCCGAGCACGTCCGCGGCCTGACCGGTGGTCAGGGCGGGTACGTCCTCGTCGTCGAGGCCCTCGGCGCCCACTGCTCGTCGCGTCCTTGCGGTCGTCCCCGGGTGGCCCGGGACTGCTTTCGATGCAGGTCACGACCGGCTCGACGCCGTGCGACCCGTGGGAAAGTTCTACTCGGGACTGCAACTTCTGTCAACGATTCAGACGGGTCGGTCACCCCGCGGGAACCGGCTCACATCTTCGGGCGAATTCTGCGGTGCGGATGGGCCGTCCGGGGTAACCGCCCGGGATGATGCCGTGGCGCGCGAGCGATGGGGGTTGACCCGGCATGACGACGGTGGGCGTTCCGACGTTGCCGACACGCCTGTCCGAACGCTATGCGCCCGGTCCGGTCCTCGGCCGCGGCGTCGGCTCGGTGGTGATCCGCGCGCACGACGCGCTGCTCGGCCGCGACGCGGCGGTGAAGATCTTCCGGGTCGAGTCCGACCCGCGCGCCGGCCGCGAGCTCAGCCTCCTCGCCCGGTTCGACCACCCCGGCCTCGTCCCGGTCTACGACGTCGAGGAGCACGACGGGCGTGCCTTCGTGGTCATGGCCCTGCTCGACGGCGGGTCCCTCGTCGACCGGCTCGCCGCCACCGACCGCCCCGACGGCGGACTGGGGCTCGCGGACGCGCTCCGGACGGCCGCCACCGTCGGCGGCGCCCTCGACCACCTGCACCGTGCCGGGGTCACCCACCGCGGCGTGACGCCGGCCAACGTCCTCTTCGACGCCGACGGCCGGGCCCACCTCGCCGACTTCGGCGTCGCGCTCGTCGCCGACGCGCCGCGCATCACCGACACCGGCCTCACCGTGGGCGCGGCCCCCTACCTCGCCCCCGAGCAGGTCCGGGGCGAGCCGGCCGGGGCGCCCGCGGACGTCTACGCGCTCGGCCTCGTGCTGATCGAGGCGCTGACCGGGCGCCGGGCCTTCCCCGGTGACCCGCTCTCCGCCGCGCAGGCCCGTCTCGACCGCGGGCCGGTGCTGCCCGACGGTCTCCCGGACGACCTGGCCGGGCTCCTCACCGCGATGACCGCGACCGACCCCGCCGACCGGCCCGACGCCGCGACCGCCTCGGGCGCGCTGCGCCGGGCCCTCGTCGCGGCCGAGCCACCGACGGCGTCGCTGCTCGCCACGCCCGGCGTGCTGGCGACGGGACCGGCCGTCAGCACCGGCGTGGGGTCCCTGGCCGTCGTCGGGGGTGCGCTCACCCGGCCCGGGCCGGGTCGGCCGGGCGTGCCGCGGGCGACGGGGACGCGCGGGGTGCTCGTGCTCGCCGGGCTCGCCGCGAGCGCCGTGCTCGCCGGGACGGTCGCGATCGCGTCGTCCGGCCCGGTCGCCGAGGTGTCCGCCGACGACCGGCCCAGCGTGGTCGCGGGCGGGGCCACCGTCGGGGTGCCCGAGTCGCCGGCGTTCGTCCTCCCTGCACCCCCGACCCCCGCCGAGCCGTCCGCGGAGGCGCCCACGACGCGCTCGTCCGAGTCCGCGAGCGCGGCACCCGTGCGCCGCACCGAGGCGTCCGCGCCGACCACCCGGTCGACCCGCTCGGAACCGACCCGCACCGCCGGGAGCACGCGCGAGACCGCGGACCGCGAGCCGAGCCGCACCGTCGAGGACGATCCGGCCGACGCGGCCGACGCCGCCGACGCCGCCGACGGAGCGACCGCCGACCAGGACCAGGCGCCGACCCGGCGCCCCGGTGCCGTCGGCGAGGTGCTGCAGGGGGTCGGCGGGCTGCTGGGCGGCGTGCTCGGCGGCGGCCGCTGATCAGCGCTCGATCGCCTCGACCACGACCTGACCGCCGGACTGCACGGCGAGTCGCGCCTCGATCCCGGCCAGCGAGGCGGCCGCCCGGCTGCAGGGGAAGCCGTACTTCGCGCGGACCCGCTCGCTCGCCTCGGTGAGCGCCTCGCGGCTCCGCCGCCCGAACTCCTCGAGCGGGTAGGCCGCGCCCTCCTGGAGATGCTCGGCCAGGACGAGCGACGGCGAGTAGACGCGCTGGGTGGTGCCGTCGGGCCAGCGCAGGCGCACGTGCATCTCGGGCATGGCGTCCATCGTCGCCGACCCCGACCGGCCCGTCGTCGGTCGGGGGTCAGGTCCCGGACGGGAACGGCTCGCCCGGCTGCGCGCGGCACGGTGCGCCCCAGATGCCCCGGTCGTCGGCCACGGCCTCGGACTGCTCCCGGGCGAACACCGGTGCGTACCAGAGCGGTCGGGACGTGTCGGCGGCGGCGACCCCGGCGAGGAGCGCGGCGTCGGTGTAGCTGAGCTGGGAGGGCAGCACGACGTAGGCGAGCCGGCGGCCGGCGTCGTCGCTCTCGGGGATCGTCGGGTCGGGCACCAGGGTCACCGTCTGCCCGGAGAGCGTGCGGTCGGCGAAGCGCAGCGCGTCGGCGGCCCCGCACTCCCCCGTGGTCCGTCGCGGCCCGGCCATCTCCGGGGCACTGATGCCGAGGACGGCGACGACCAGGTCGCGCTCACCGACCCGCACCACCACCTCGTCGCCGGAGTCGACCCGCACGACCTGCCCGAGCATCGTCGGGTGGGAGACCGCGGGCGCCGCGGAGACCGGTGAGGTCACGACGCTCGAGGGTCGGGGCCCGGCCGGGTCGGTCCCCCGCGGCGCGACGAGCAGCCCGACGCCGACGCCCACGGCGAGCAGGGCGAGGGCCGCCAGCCCCACGCGCAGTCGGGAGGGGCCGGGACGGACCGCCCGGTGCGCCCCCGTCGCGGGCCCGAACCGGTTCGCCATGGGCCTCCTCTCGCCGGGGACGGGTCCATTGCCGCTCTCCGCGCGCGCCACACCCGTCGGTTCGGGGGCAACCAGGTGAGCGCGCAGGCTGAACGGGTGATCCGTCCGGGTACCCCTGGACCGTGAAGAAGCTGATCAACGACGCCGGGGACGTGGTGCGCCAGGCGCTCGAGGGCGTGGTGCGCTCCACGCCGGGTGCGGCCCTCGTCGAAGGCACCACGGTGCTCGTCCGGACGGACCTGCCGACCGACCAGGTGGCGGTGCTCAGCGGCGGGGGGTCGGGCCACGAACCCGCCCACGCCGGGTACGTCGGCCCAGGGCACCTGGCCGGGGCGGTGTGCGGGGAGGTGTTCGCCTCGCCGTCGGCCGACGCGGTCCTCTCCGGGATCCGCGCGTTCCGCGACCACCCGGGCGTGCTGCTCGTCGTCATGAACTACACCGGCGACCGGCTCAACTTCGGGCTCGCCGCACAGCTCGCCCGCGCCGAGGGCATCCCGTGCGAGATGGTCACGGTCGCCGACGACGTGGCGCTCGACGCCGACGACGACGTCACCGCCGGCCGACGCGGGCTCGCGGGCACGGTGCTCGTCACGAAGGCGGCCGGAGCGGCCGCGGCGGACGGCGCGTCCCTGGAGGAGGTCACGCGCACGGCCCGCGAGGCCGCGGGGGCGACCGGCACCATGGGCGTCGCGCTCTCGGCGGCCACCGTCCCGACGGCGGGCGAGCCCGGCTTCGTCCTCGAGGCCGACCAGATCGAGATCGGCCTGGGCATCCACGGGGAGCAGGGCGTGCGGCGGGAGTCCCTGCGCCCGGCCGACGAGCTGGTCGACGAGGTGCTGGACACGATCTGCACCGACCGTGGTCTCGGCGACGGCGACCGGGTCGCGGTCCTGGTCAACGGCACCGGCGCGACCCCGCCGATGGAGCTGTCGATCCTGCTGCGCCGCGCGCTGGAGCACCTCGGGTCGCGCGGGATCACCGTCGAGCGGGCCTGGGCGGGGACGTTCCTGTCCTCGATCGACATGGCCGGCTTCTCGATCGCGGTCCTCGGGCTCGACGACGAGCGCCTCGCCCGGCTCGACGCCCCGGCGCGGTCCGCGGCGTGGCCCTCGGGGTCGGGGGTGGTGGCGGACGGGGTGCCGACCGTGCCCGACGCGTCGGAGGAGACGGGATCGGCGTCGTCCTCGGGGGTCGCGGCGCCGGACGGGATGCGGGCGGCCGTCGAGGCGGTGTGCACCGCGGTCCGGGAGGCCGAGCCGCACCTGACCGAGCTGGACACCGCGACCGGTGACGGCGACCTCGGCACCTCGCTCTCCCGCGGTGCGGCCGCCATCACCGACGACCTCGACTCCTACCGGTGGGAGGACGCGGTGGCGGTCCTGCAGGGGCTCGCCGCGACGCTGCGCCGGGCGATCGGCGGGACGTCGGGCCCGCTCTACGCGACGGGCCTGCTGCACGCCGCGGAGCACCTCGCCGACGGGGGGTCGTGGGCGACGGCGCTGCAGGCGGGCGCCGACGGCGTGTCCGACCTGGGCGGGGCGAGGGCCGGGGACCGCACGATGCTCGACGCGCTGCTGCCGGCGGCGTCGGCCCTCGCGTCGTCGGGATCGGTGTCCGACGCGCTCGCCGCCGCCCGGGAGGGTGCGGCGTCGACGGAGACGATGGCGCCGCGGCGGGGCCGCTCGTCCTACCTCGGCGACCGGGTGCACGGGCACCGGGACGCGGGGGCGGAGGCGGTCACGGTGTGGCTCGCTGCGCTCGCCACGTGAGCACTTTCCGTGGTCGGAGCCACGGAAAGTGCTCACAGGCCTCCGGCACCCAGCGTCCGAACGTCCAGCCGGCGCAGGACCCGGTCGGCGACCTCGGGGTCGACGCCGGGTTCGGCGCGGGCCGCCACCACCTCGCGCCGGGCGGCGGCGAGCGCCACCGCCTGCAGGCGCTGCCACTGCTCACGACGCCGCTGGAGGCGGGCCAGGCGTGCGGCGTAGTCGGCGTCGACGTCGTCGTCCTCGTCGCCCGGGCGCGGCGCGTCGTCGCCGGCGAGGGCGCGGCCGATGCGGGCGAACCGGCCGCGGATCGCGTCGAGGACCTGCCCGCCCTGCTCGTCGTCGATGCCCAGCGCATCCCGGTCGACGGCGGCGAGCTCGTCGAGGGCCGCCCGCCGGGCGCGGTCCGCGAGGCGGCGCTCGGCCTCGGCCGCCACGCCGTCGTCCTCCCGCAGCCCGAGCCGGCGGACCAGCCAGGGCAGCGTCAGGCCGGGTCCGACCAGGGTCACGACGAGCACGCTGCAGGCGATGATCACCAGCTCGGCCCGGTCGGGGAACGGGGAGCCGTCGTCGAGGGCGAGCGGGATCGCGAGCGCCAGGGCGAGGGTGGCGAGCCCCCGCATCCCGGCCCAGGTGAGCACCACGGTCTCCGCGGCCGTGGCCGGTGCGCGTTCCCCGCCGCGCCGGACCGCCGGGCCGGCGGAGGTCAGCCAGATCGTCGTCATCCACGCCGCCCGGACCCCGACGACGACGAGGCACACGATCCCGGCGTGCGCGAGGATCTCGCCGAGCGAGCGGTCGGCCTGCTCCACCACCGTGCGCAGCTCCAGCCCGATCAGGGCGAACGCCACGCCCGTCACGAGCATCTCGACGACGCTCCAGAACGACGCCGCGGCCAGGCGGGCCTCGGAGGCGTCGGCGTCGGCGTGCTGGCGCATCTGCAGCGCCGTGACCACCACGGCGATCACGCCCGACGCACCCAGCGCGTCGGCCGCGAGGTACACCGCGAACGGCAGGACGAGGGTGAGCCCGTTGCCGGCGACGACGTCGGTGAGCCGGTCGAGGAGCTGCCGCGCGAGCCACGCCGCCACCACCCCGAGCACCACCGCCACGACCGCGCCGGCCACGAACCGCAGCAGGATCGCGACCCCGCCGAGGTCGCCGCCCGCCGACGCGGCCGCGATCGCCGTGGTGAAGACGACGAGCGAGGTCGCGTCGTTGAACAGCCCCTCGCTCTGCAGGGTCGCGACCAGCCGGCGCGGGACCCGCAGCGGCCCCGCGACGGCCTCGACCGCGACCGGGTCGGGCGGGGCGACGGCGGCCCCCAGCGCGATGGCCGCCGCGACGGGCACCGCGGTCAGGGCCACGAGGGTGCCGGCCACCGCCGCCACGGTGGCCACCACGAGCCCGACGGCGAGGAACGCGATCGCCCGCCACCGCTGCCGGAACAGCGCCCACGACGTGCGCTGCGCCGTCGCGTAGAGCAGCGGCGGCAGGAACAGCGGCAGGATCAGCTCGGGGTCGATGTCCGGCGCGTCGATGCCGGGGACGAACGCCGCCGCCGCGCCGAGGAGCAGGAGCAGCACCGGCCACGGCAGCCGCAGCCGGTCACCCGCCCCGGCCAGCAGCACCGCGGCGAGCATCGCGCCGACGACCACGAGGAGCACGGTCACCTGCGGCAGTGTTCCCGACGACGGGTGCGGCATGCTGTGCGGTCATGGCCGGATTCGGGGACTTCGTGGGCAAGGCGCTGCAGGTCGGGCTGGACATGCTGACCTCCACCGACGAGAACGACTCGGGGCGCCGACAGCCCGCCGGCCCGCCCCCGCCGATGCCCGGCGGCGTGCGCACGGTGCCGTCCTCGGAGCGGGCCCGGCAGATCAGCTACGCCCCGGACCTCGACGGCGCGGCCGACCCCGGCGAGATCGTCTGGACCTGGGTGCCCTTCGAGGAGGACGCCTCGCAGGGCAAGGACCGCCCGGTGCTCGTCGTCGCCCGCGCCGCGGAGGCCGGTGAGCTGCTCGGCCTGATGCTCTCCTCGCAGGGACACCGCGCCGACGACGCGAACTGGCTGCCGATCGGCTCCGGGCCGTGGGACCGCGAGGGCCGGGACTCCTACGTCCGGCTCGACCGCGTGCTCGAGGTGCCCGAGCACGGCATCCGCCGCGAGGGTGCGGTCATGCCGCAGGACCGGTTCGACCGGGTGGCCGCGGAGCTGCGCTCGGCCTACGGCTGGCACTGAGCCGCCGTCGGGTTCAGGACAGGCTGAACCACGCGAGGCAGGCGGCCCCGGCGACGATGCAGTAGACGCCGAACGGGCGCATCGAGCGGTGCTCGAAGTAGCGGGTGAGGAACCGGACCGACACGTACGCCCCGACCCCGGAGAGCACCGACCCGAGCAGCACCTGCCCGCGGATGCCGTCGCCCGCCGGGCCGAACAGCTCGGGCAGCTTGAGCACGCCGGCCGCGAGGATCACCGGCGTCGCGAGGAGGAACGCGAAGCGGGCCGCGTCCTCGTGGGAGAGCCGGGAGAGCAGGCCCGCGCCGATCGTCGCGCCGGACCGGCTGATGCCGGGCAGCAGCGCCAGGATCTGGGCCGCGCCGATGAGGACGGCGGTCAGCAGCGGCAGGCGGGCGAGCCGGGAGTCGGCCTGCTCCTCGGCGGTCGGCGCCGCCGCGACCCCGACCGACCCGCCACGCAGCACCTGGGTGGGGGCGTCGAGCCGGACGGTCGGGGCGTCCAGGGACCGAGCCGGCGCGGCCGGCGCGGCCGGCGCCGTTGCGGCCCGCCGCCGCGCGAGCTGCTCCACCGCGATCAGCAGGATCCCGTTGGCCACGAGGAACGCGGCGGTGGGCACCGGCTTGGCGAGCAGGGTGCGGAAGAGCTGGTCGAGCACGAGGCCGGCGAGCCCGACCGGGATGGTCGCGAGGACCAGCATCCAGGCGAGGCGCTGGTCGTCGGTGGCGACGCGACGGTCGCGGACGCTCGTCACCAGACCGGTCAGGATCCGGACCCAGTCCCGCCAGAAGTACACGATCATCGCGAGCGCGGTCGCCACGTGCAGACCGACCACGAAGGCGAGATAGGGCGAATCCTTCGCCGTGACGTCGAGATCGCGCGCCCACGACCCGCCGATCACCGCCGGCAGCAGGATGGAATGGCCCAGACTGGACACCGGGAACAATTCGGCGACGCCCTGCAGCGCCCCGATCACCGCCGCTTCCAACCAGCTCAGGTGTGCCGACACGAATGACCTCTCACCTCGACGTCGTCGCCGCCGAGCCTAACGAGGAAAGAATTCGCAAACTCCCGGCAGGTGACACGGAAAGAAATCGGGGCCGACGTGCGGATCACGAATCGGTTGCTAATGTGCCCCGGTCGGATCACGGCCCGGTCACGCTCCCCCGCTCCCCACGCCCGGGCCGCCGTCGGAGAAAGAGGTGACCCCGCACCATGACCGCTGCCCTCGGCGCCCCGTCCCTCGGCGTCCACCCGGTGACCGCCGTGCTCGGTATCGCCGCCGGCGCCGTGGGCGCCGCCGCCCTCGGCGGGGTCGGGACCCACGCCGTGTCCGCCCCGTCGGTCGCGTCCGTCGCGACCGTCGCCGCCGACCTGCACCTGACCGCCGGGAGCACGCCGGCCCCCGCGACCGGCGGATCCGCCGCCGTCGCCCCGGTGACGGCGGACCCGACCTCGGCCGCCGCGACCGTGCCGGAACTGACCAAGGCCGCGGGACTGCAGGCGCAGGCGCAGAAGGTCGACGCCGCAATCGCCCGCTTCGAGTCGAAGATCGGCTCCACGAACTACGAGAACTGGTGCGAGCGGGCCGTGGAGAACGCGTTCGGCACGCAGGGGCACTACGCGAGCGCCATCCAGGACTGGGAGTCCCAGCAGCAGCACTCGGACTGGCGGCACGCCCCGCGCGGGGCGATGGTCTTCTACGACACCTCCTCCGACGGCCACGTCGCCCTCTCGCTGGGCGACGGCCGGGTGGTGTCCTCGAGCGCCCACCACCAGGTCGGCATCGTGCCGGTGGACTACTTCCAGCGCCCCCTCGGCTGGGCGTACGCGCCGTACTGAGCGGCCCCTCCCCGCCGTCTCGACGCGGTCGCGTCGTCGGACCCCTCGGTTAGGGTGATCGACACCACGACGGGAGGGGGTGGACGACGGTGAGCCTCACCGCGGAGACCCCCGTTCCCGACGCCGGGTCGTCCCCCTCCTGGCGGGCCCGCGCCGGCGAGCTCGTGGAGCTCGGCCGCACCACGCGCGTCGGCCAGCTCGCCCGCGCCGCCCTGGTCGCGCTCCTGCTCGTGCTGCTCGCCGGGGTGCTCGCGCTGGTCGCCGCGCTGCGGACCGCGGCGGCCGCCGACGACGTCGTCACCCGCAGCGGGCCGCTCACCGCGTCGGCCCAGGAGCTCTACCGCGCCCTCTCGGACGCCGACACGAGCGCCGGGCAGGGCTTCCTGTTGGGCGCCGACGAGCCGGCGACGCTGCGCCTGCGGTACCAGACCGACCTCGCGGCGGCGGGTCGCGCGCTCGCGGTGCTGGGGTCGGCGTCCACCGGGTCGGGCGCCGACGCGCCGGCGGTCACCACGCTCGCGCAGGGCATCCCCGCCTACACGGGGCTGGTGGAGACCGCCCGCGCCGTCGACCGCCAGGGCCTCACGTACGGCTCGGCCTACCTGCGCGAGGCGTCGGCGTTCCTGCGCGGCGCCCTGCTGCCGGCCGCCCAGCAGATCTACGACCTGCAGTCCGCCGCCCTGGCCGACGAGCAGGACGGGGCCGACGGCGGGGTGTGGACCCTGCTCGCGCTGGTCGCCCTGCTCGCCGCGCTCGCGGCGGTCTGGCGGCTGCACCGGCGCATCGCGCACACCACCCGGCGGCGGCTGACGCCCGGCGTGGCGCTGGCCGCCGGCGCCCTCGCCGTGCTCGGTGTCTGGGGCGTGCTCGCCCTCGGGGTCAGCGCGTACGCCACCGCGAGCTCCCGCGACGACGGGACCGGGCCGAACCGGGACCTGGTCGCCGCCCGGTTCGCGGTACTGCAGTCGCGCAGCGACGAGATCCTCACGCTCGTCGCGCGGTCCACCGGCGGGGCCTACGAACAGGACTACGTCCGGCGCAGCATCGCCCTCTACGGCTGGCAGGGCCTGCTCGACCGGGCACGCGCCGCGGCCGGCGACGGACCGGTCGCCGACGACGCGCTCACCGCCCAGGTCGCGGGTCGGCGCAGCATCACCGTGCACGAGCTGGTCCGCACGCTCGACGTGGCCGGGCAGTACGACCAGGCGGTCGCCCTCGCCCTCTCGCCCGGCGCGGACGGCGGGCAGGGGGCGGTGGCGCAGGTCCAGGACGCCCTGGACGCCGCAGTGGCCCGCACCGCCACCAGCGCCGCGGACGACGCGACCCTCGCCCGCGACGCCACCGTCCTGCTCCCGCTCGGCGTGGTGGTGCTGACCCTGCTGGCCGCGGGCGGGCTCGTCGCCGGCGTGTGGCCGCGGCTGCAGGAGTACCGGTGAGTGCGCCCGTCCGGCGCGCCGCGCTGCTCGTGGTGCTGCTCGCGCTGCTCGCGGCGTGCTCGACGACCCCGCCGCCCGCCCCGGTCGAGCCGGTCCGTCCCGTCCCCGCCGGCACCACCGTGGTCACCGGCCCCCCGCCCCCGGCCCGCGACACCAGCTGCGGCGACCCGCGCGTCAGCCTCACGCCCACGCCGCCACCGCCGCCCGGGGCGATGCCGGCCGGCTCCACGATGGCGGCGGTCGTCGCGCGCGGCGCCCTCATCGTCGGGGTCGACCAGGCCACGGTGCCGCTGAGCTACCGCGACCCGCGGACCGGGGTGCTCACCGGTCTCGACGTCGCCGTCGCGCGGGAGATGGCCCGCGCGATCCTGGGCGACCCCGACCGCGTGCGCTTCCGGATCGAGAGCGCCGCGCAACGCATCCCGAACCTGCTCGACGGCTCGGTCGACATGGTCGTGCAGGCCATGACGATCACCTGCGACCGCAAGCGGCAGGTCGGCATGTCGGCGCCCTACTACGAGGCGGCGCAGCGCCTCGTCGTGCCGCGCACCTCGCCGGTCACCGGGATCGCCGACCTCGGGGGGCGCCCGGTGTGCGCGCCGCTGGGCACCACCTCCATCGCCGCCCTGCAGACGAGCCGGGGGGCGAACGGGCGCCCGCCGATCGTCGTCGGGGTGCCGGAGAACAGCGACTGCCTCGTGCTGCTGCAGCAGGGTCAGGTCGACGCGGCCACGACGGACGACGCGATCCTCACCGGGTTCGCCCTGGAGGACCGCCGGCTGGAGGTCCGGGGGGCCGCGCTCGGGTCCGAGCCCTACGGCATCGCCGTCGCGCCCCAGCGCACCGACCTGCTCCGGTTCGTCAACGGCACGCTGGACCGGATGCGCGCGGACGGCACCCTCGCGGCGATCGCCACGTCCACCGTCGGGAACGCCGCCGCGGTCCCGACCGTCGCGGCCTACGCCGGGTGAGCGCGATGACCGGGACCGGCGCGCCGGACCGCGACCGGCTCGACGCCGACCTGGCGGCCGCCGAGGACGCGGTGGCGCGGGCGTCGACGGCCCTGGTGGACCTCGAGGCGCACCCGGGGCACGGCCTGCTCGTCGCCGGCGGGTTCGCCGGGGTCTCGGCGCGGCGGCGGGAGGAGGCGCTCGCGACGATCGCCGACCTGCACCGCGACCTCGCGCTCTACCGGCGGGCGGTCGCTGCGGCCCGCGACGCGCGCGGCACCCGGTCCCGCCCCTCGCCCGACGAGCTGGCGGCCGCGGACGAGGCGCTGCACGGGGAGACGGTGGTGGCCGCCGAGGAGGTGGTGCCCCTGCAGCGCCGCGGACTGCTCGGGGCGACCTCGCACGTGACCCGCACCAGCGCCCCGGCCCTGCTGGCCCGGATGACGGCCGGGTTCGACGCCGTCACCGCGGTGGTCGCCGCGGTGGCCACCGTGTGGGACGCCGTCGCGGCCCGGCTAGGCCCCGTCCTGGACACGCTCGACGACCTGCGCCGCGACGTCGTGACCGCGGACGCCCCGGAGCCCGCCGCCGAGCTCGACCGGTGCGCCGCACGGATCGACGCCCTGCGTACCGCCGTGCTCACCGACCCGCTCGCCCACACCGGGACCACCGAGCCGGTCGACGCGGCGGAGCTCGCCCGCATCGCCGAGGCGCTGTCGGGCGTCCGTACCGCCCTCGACGGCGTCCGGGCCCTGCACGCGGGGCTGGACCGCCGCGTCGCCGAGCTCACCGCGGCCGTCGACGCGCTGGCGGGGCAGGAGGCGGCCGCCGTGGAGGTCGCCGAGCAGGTCGCCCGGCTGATCACCGCTGCCCCGGGCCTGCCGGTCCCCACGCGGCGCGCACCGCAGCTGCGGGCCGCCCTGCGCGCCGCGCACGACGACGCGCGGGCCGGCCGGTGGACGGCGGCGGTCGCCGCGTTCGCCGCCGTCGCCGCGGGCGTCGAGACCGCGCAGAAGGCGGCGGCGACCGACCGGGACGTGCTCGCGGGCCTGCTCGACCGCCGCGCGGAGCTGCGCGGGCGGCTCGGGGCGCTGCGGGCCAAGGCGTCCGCCCGCGGGCGCAGCGAGGACCTCGCCCTCGACGCGCTGCACACCCGGGCCCACGAGCTGCTGTGGACCGCGCCGTGCGACCTCCCGGCGGCCACCGTGGCGGTGCGGGCCTACCAGCGGGCCCTCGAGGACGGGGCGGCGTCGTGACCGGCGCGCCCCCGGTCGCGTGCGTCCGGCCCGGCTGCGACGGCACGCTGGAGGACGACGGCTTCTGCGACACGTGCGGCCGCGCCGCGCCCGCCCCCACGTCCCCGCCCGCGTCGGCCGCCGCCGGTCCCACGACGGCCGCGGCCGGTCCCGCGACCGCGACGTCCGGGCCGTCGTCCGGTCCTGCCACCGCGGCGGCCGGCGGGTCGGGCGCCACGGCGTCGGGTCGCGGCGATCCGGAGGAGCCCGGATCGGGACGCGGCTCCGGGCGGGGCTCCGGGCGGGGCTCGGGGCGGACCCGCTCGGGGTCGGGTCGGCGCCGGATCGGGGCGGGCCTCGTCGCGATCGACCCGGAACCGGCCGCCGACCCGGCGGACGCGGTGATGCCCGACCCCGAGGTGCCGGAGCGGAGCCGGTACTGCGGGGCGTGCGACGCACCGGTCGGGCGCGGACGCGACGGGCGACCCGGACGCACCGAGGGGTTCTGCCCCCAGTGCGGCACCCGCTTCTCGTTCACCCCCGGCCTCGCCGCCGGCGACCTCGTCGGCGGCCAGTACGAGGTGCTCGGCTGCCTCGCGCACGGCGGGCTGGGCTGGATCTACCTGGCCCTCGACCGCAAGGTCCGCGACCGGTGGGTGGTGCTCAAGGGTCTGCTGAACACCGGCGACGCCGCCGCCCTCGCGGCCGCCGACGCCGAGCAGGGCTTCCTGGCGCAACTGGTGCACCCGCGCATCGTCCGGATCTACAACGTGGTGGCGGACGGGGACGCGACCTACATCGTCATGGAGTACGTCGGCGGTCGGTCGCTCAGGGCGATGCGCGACCCGCGGGAGCCGATGGACCCCGAGCACGCGCTGGCCTACGTCCTCGAGGTCCTGCCGGCGCTCGCCCACATGCACGAGCGCGGCCTGCTCTACTGCGACTTCAAGCCCGACAACGTGGTGCAGACCGACACCGACGTCACCCTGATCGACCTCGGCGCCGTCCGTCGGATCGACGACCCGGGCGGCGACGTGTGGGGCACCGTCGGCTACCAGGCCCCGGAGATCGGGCCGGACGCCGCCGGGCCGTCGGTCGCCTCGGACGTCTACACCGTCGGCCGGACCCTCGCGGTGCTCGTCGCGAACTTCGACTTCCACGGCGCCATGCGCGACGTGCTGCCGCTGCCCGAGGACGCCCCGGCCCTGCAGCACGAGCCGCTGCGGCGACTCCTCGACCGGGCCACCGCGCTCGAGCCCGCGGCCCGCTTCCCCGACGTCGAGACCCTCGCCGACCAGACGGTGGGGGTGCTGCGCCAGCTGACCTCCGTGCACACCGCCCCGCCGCCGCGGCTGTCGACGATGTTCGCGGCCCCGCCGGCCGCGGTGGGCGTCGACGCCCCGGCCGGTCCCGAGGAGCTCGCGGCCGCGCTGCCCCCGCCGCTGCCCGACCCCGACGACCCCGCCACCCCCGAGCTGGTCGCCGCCACCGCCCAGGGTCCGCGGGCGGTGCTCGCGGCCGTGTCGACGGCGGGCGCGCTCGACACCGACCAGGCCCGGCTCGCGGCGGTGACGGCGCACCTGGACGCGGGCGAGGCCGGGGCGGCGGGCCGCGCGCTGGAGCAGCACGCGGTGCCCGGGGAGTGGACCTGGACGTGGCTGCGGGCCCGCCACGCCGCCGCCACCGGCGCCGCCGAGGTCGCCGCCCGGCTCGCCGACGAGGTCGCGGACGCGGTCCCGGGGGAACTGGCGCCGACGTTCGCGCTCGCCGTCCTCGGCGAGCACCGGGCCGACGACGACACGGTCGAGCGGTTCGAACGCATCTGGCGGACCGACCGCACGTGGACCGGTGCGGCGTTCGCGCTGGCCCGGCTGCGCGTGGGCCGCGGCGACCGCGCGGGGGCCGTGGCGGTCCTCGACGAGGTGCCACCGACGTCGGTGCACGCCCCCGACGCGCGCGTCGCGGCCGTCCGGGTGCTCCTCGGCGCGCCGCGTCTGACACGCTCGACGGTCATGGAGGCGGGAGCGCGCGCGGCGGAGGTCGACCTGGACCCGTTGCGCGCCGCCACGCTGCAGACCGAGGTGCTCGAGGCCTACCGCGGGCTCGACGACGCCGGGACCGACGGCACCCTGTTCGGCTGCGCCCTCGACGACCACGCGCTCGGGCTCGCGCTCGAGGAGCGCTACCGGTTGCGGGCGCGGTTCGCCCGCACGACGACGGAGCGGTTCGCGCTGGTCGACGCGGCCAACGACGCCCGCCCGTGGACCGCGCGATGACGGCGGCGGACCAGCACCCCTCCACCGCCGCCGAGAACGGCCGCGGAGCGGTCTGCGGGGTGTGCGGCGAGGCCGGCGAGCCGGGCGACCGCTTCTGCGAGGGCTGCGGGTCGGCCCTCCCGGAGACCGCGGGACCGCCGACCGAACGGCGACCCGGCACCCGGGCCCGGCCGGTGACGGCGCGGGTCGGGTCGGTCGGCGGGGGGCCGGAGCCGGGGGACGACGACGGACGGTCGCCGACGACCGCGGACGAGACGCCGGACGCGGCGTGCGGGGAGGGCACCATCGCCGACGCAGCAGCCGAGCGGGCACCCGGGGACGACGGGGCCTCCGGGGACGACCTCGCGGACGGCACGGTCCCCGAGCACGCCCGGGAGCACGCCGAGCACGCCGTCCCGGGCGCCGCGGCGATCACCGACCTCGGCCGGGTCCGGGCCGCGAACGAGGACGCCTACGGCCTCGCCCGGCTCCCCCTGGCCGGCGACGCCGGGGAGCTCGTCGTCGGGGTGGTGTGCGACGGCGTGGCCTCCGTCCCGGGCAGCGAGCGCGCCTCGCTGGCCGCCTGCGCCGCGGTGCTGGACGCCGCGCACGACGCGCTCGCCCACCCCGACGTCGACGACCCAGATCTCAGCGGGACCGGCGGGGTCGACCTCACCGAGCTCGCCCACGTGTGCGCGGACGCCGCGACCGACGCGGTGACCGCGCTGGCGGCCGGCCGGGACGCGCCCGCCTGCACCTACGTCTCAGCGCTCGTGGTCGACGAGATCCTCGTGATCAGCTGGATCGGTGACAGCCGCGCCTACTGGCTCGTGCCGGACGACCCGGAGGAGTCGGTGGTGTTGACCACCGACGACTCGTGGGCGGCCGAGGCGGTGGCGATCGGGCTGCTCGACGCCGAGGCGGCCTACGCCGACCCCCGCGCGCACGCGATCACCCGCTGGGTCGCGGCGGACGGCCCGCCCGGTCCCGCGCACGTCGTGGCGCACGCGGCCGACCGTCCCGGCGTGGTGCTGATCTGCAGCGACGGGCTCTGGAACCACGTCCCGGTGCCCGCCGACCTCGCGCGGCTGGTGGCCGACCGCCCGGCCGACACGGCCACCGCGATGCTGCACGCCGCCCTCGACGACGGCGGCACCGACAACACCACGCTGGTGGTCGTGGACGTGACCCTGCCGGAGCGGGAGACGCCGTGACCGGGGCGCGCTTCACCCTCGAGGCGTTCCACGAGCCGCACCTGCCCGCGGGTGGGCGGGACGTGGACGTGATCGTGTCGGTGACGGCGACGGACACGACCGGGGCCGGGACCACGGCGGACGCCGCCGTGGTCGTCCTGATCGACTGCTCGGGGTCGATGGGCGACCCCTCGACGAAGATCGCGGCCGCCCGCCGGGCCACCCGCGCGGCCGTCGACGCCCTGCCCGATGGGGTGCTGCTCGCGATCGTGGCCGGGCGGCACACGGCACGGATGGTGTTCCCCGCCGCCGAGCGCATGGTGGTGCTCGACCGGACGTCGCGGCAGCACGCGCACGCCGCCGTGGAGACACTGACACCCTCCGGCGGGACGGCCATCGGCACGTGGCTCACGCTCGCGCAGCGCCTGCTCGCCCCGCACGCCCGCCGGCTGCGCCACGCCGTGCTGCTCACCGACGGCCGCGACGAGCACGAGACCCCCGAGGACCTCGCCGCCGCGCTGGCGGCGTGCGCGGGGGCATTCACCTGCGACGCGCGCGGGATCGGGACCGACTGGGTGGTGGACGAGGTCCGCGGGATCGCGAGCGCGCTCCTCGGCACCGCCGACATCGTCGCGGAACCCGAGCACCTCGCCGCCGACTTCTCCGCGATCGTGGAGCGCACGATGGGCCGGGGCCAGGGCGACGTCGCCCTGCGGGTGTGGGCGCCCCGCGGGGCCGAGGTCCGCGCGGTCAAGCAGGTCTCCCCCACCCTCGAGGACCTCACCGACCGCCGGACGGCCGACCCGGCGAAGCCACTCGTCGGGCTCTACCCCCTGGGCTCGTGGGGCGACGAGACCCGCGAGTACCACGTCCGCATCGCGCTCGAGCCGCTCGCCGTCGGCGAGGAGGTCCTGGCGGCCCGCGTGGCGGTCGTCGTCCCGGCGGCGGACCCCGGCGCGCCCGGGGCGCCGGCGGCGGAGACCCGGGTGCCGGTCACCTGGACCGGCGACCCGGCGCTCGCCACGCGCCTGAACCCCCGGGTCGCGCACTACACCGGGCAGGCCGAGCTCGCGGAGGCCGTCCGGGAGGGGCTGGACGCCCGCCGGAGCGGGGACGTCCCGACGGCGACGGCCCGGCTGGGCCGGGCGGTGGCGCTGGCCGCGGCGTCGGGGAACACCGAGACGTCGACCCTGCTCGAGGCGGTCGTCGAGGTCGAGGACCCGGCGACGGGACGGGTCCGACTGCGTCGCACGGTCACCGCGGCCGACGAGATGACCCTCGACGTGCGGTCCACGCGCACCGCCCGGGTCCGGGAGGACGGGTGAGCGCCACCTGCCGCCACGGCCACGTCTCGGACACCACCGACTTCTGCGACGAGTGCGGTGTGCCGATCGGACCGGGCGTGAGCGGGGCGGCGGCCGGAGCGGAGCCGGCCGGGGAGGGCCCGGTCGAGGTGTGCCCGCGGTGCGGCACCCCGCGGGACGGGCGGTTCTGCGAGGAGGACGGGTACGACTTCGTCGTCCAGGGCGGGGCCGCCGCCTCCGCCGCCCCCGCCGCACCCGCCATCGGGGACCCGCCGCACCCGCCGTCGGGGACGGCGCCCTGGACGGTGACCGTCGAGGCCGACCGCCGCTACTACGAGACCGTCGTGGCGCGGGAGGGCCCCGACATCGCCGCGGTGACCTTCCCGACCTACTACCCCCGCGCCGAGCTCGCGCTGGGCGGTGCGGAGGTGCGGATCGGACGGCGCCGCGTCAACGGCACCACCCCGCCGCCGCAGATCGACCTCGCCGGACCACCGCTCGATCCCGGGGTGTCGCACCTGCACGCCGTGCTGCTGCCGCTGCCCGACGCCGACGGCTGGTCGGTGCTCGACCCCGGCTCGACCAACGGCACCACGATCAACTACGCCGACGACCCGATCGCGCTCGACACCGTGGTCCCGTTGCGCGCAGGCGACCGGGTGCACGTCGGGGCCTTCACGACGCTCGTGATCGGCCGCGGCTGAGCGCTCAGGTCGTCCCGGCCTGCCACTGCGCGAAGGGCATCTCCCAGTCGCCCCAGCGGTCCCAGATCGGCAGGGCCGGACCGCCGGAGTTGGTGACCTCGACGACGTCGCCGATCCCGAAGTGGTCGTAGAACCACTGGGCGTCGGCGGGGCTGAGGTTGACGCAGCCGTTCGAGACGTTCGCGTTGCCCTGCTCGCCGACCGACCACGGCGCGGAGTGCACGAACTCGCCGTCGTTGGAGATGCGCTCGTCGAGCTGCACGGTCTCCTTGTAGTACCCGGGCTGGCCGGGCATGACCCCGAAGGTCGCGGAGTCCATGACGACGCTGGGCTGCTTGTCGGAGATGACGTGCGGCCCGGTGTGGGTCGGGAATCTCTGGCCGCCCAGGCTGATCTTCATCGTCTTCACGAGCGCGCCGTTGTCGAAGATCTGCATCTGCTCGCTCGCGCCGTCCGCCTTCGCGATCCAGGCGTCGTGGACGTGGAAGGTCTCGTGGAGATCCCGGGCCCCGAACGCGCCGCCGCCGAGGTCGGTGCCGTAGAGCTTGCCGTCCAGCCGGACGGTGCTGCCGGCCTTCCAGTACTCCGCGGGGCGGTAGTCCACCTGGGTGGCGGAGATCCAGTGCCAGGCGCCGGTCTGGGGCGGCGTCGAGGTGACGGTCAGGGCCTTCTCGGCCGCGTCCTTGTCCGACACGGCGTGACTGAACGTCACCGCGATCGGCTGGCCGACGCCGACGTCGGTCGTGCCCGGGTCGACCGCGGCGGTGTCGGTCTGCTTCGGGTCGAGCGTGGAGACGGTCGACTGCAGGTGGGTCGGAGCGCCCTGGGGGGAGACCGCGTCGGTGACGACGGTGTAGGTCCGGCCGTACGCGAGGGGCTCGGTGGTGGTCCACGTCGTGCCGTCGGCGTCGGTGCTCCCGGTGACCTGGTCGCCCGCCGGGTTCGTCATCCGCACCGAGGTGAGCCGCCCGCCGTCCGCGTGCACGCGGATCGGGGTGGCCGGGTTCACGGCGACCGCCGGGTCGACGGTGACCCGCGGGCCGGGCGGCAGCGCCGGGGCGGCGGACGCCGCGGGCGAGGCCCCACCCGTCCCCGACGCGCCCGCGGAGGAACAGGCCGTGAGCGCGGCGACGAGGACGAGGAACGTGGTCAGCAGTGCGCCGCGGGCACGTCCACCCCTCGGATCGGTCCCCTGCACGTCCGCCCCTCACTTCCCCGGCGCGAGGTACGCCGGGCTCCACAGTGGCACACCACCCCGGGGGCACGGGTGATCGCCCCGACCTGTTTTCGCAGGTTGAGCGCCTGATTCGTGCCCGGATGGGGGCCCGGCGTGCGGTTCGCGCGGTACGTCTACAGGGGTCGGCGCGCGCCGAGGTGGGCCGGCGTGGACGAGAGAGCCACGACGATGTCGTAGACGTCGGTGTACTCGCGATCGGGGAGCTGGGCGATCTTGCGACGCATCAGGGGGTCGACGCCGTGGTCCTCGGCGGCCGCCGCGATCTCGTCCCGCCCGAGCGGGAACGCGACGTCGCCCAGGACGGCGGCGAAGGCGGAGGCTCTCACGCCCTCCACTGATACCGGCGGTAACAGGTACTCGTCAACGTGGCCACATCCGCTCCCCCGCTGGCTTCGAGTGCACTCGAAGTCGTAGCGTCGGTGTTCGTGACGAGCACGCTGGAGCACCCCCACCCGGCCACCCGCCTGCGGAGCGTCCTCGAGTCGGCGGCCGCCGAGGACGGCACGCTGCCACCGCTGGACCAGGCCCTGGTCCGGGCGATGGCGCTGCCCGACGACCTGCCGGAGACGCTCGGCATCGCCGAGGTCGCCGAGCTGACGGGCATCACCGCGCACACGTTGCGTTACTACGAGCGCATCGGGCTCGTGACCGTCGCCCGCGACGCGGCCGGCCGCCGCACCTACGACCGTCCCGCGCTCGGCCGCGTCATGTTCGTCACCTGGTTGCGCCTCTCGGGCATGCCGATCGCCACCGTGACGCGCTACGTCGAGCTGGCCCAGGAGGGCCCGCACACCTCGGACGCCCGGCTCGACCTGCTCCTCGAGCACCGCGCCGCCGTCGTGTCGCACCTGCGGGACCTCCAGACCGCCCTCGCCGTCGTCGACTACAAGATCACCACCTACGGAGGCTCGTGCGGGAGCTGAGCAGGACCGGCACCGGGTATTGCTCCTCGGGCAGGGTGTCGTGTTACACCCTGATGGCCTAGAACAATGGGCCGATAAGCGGTATGACCCGGGGGTGGGGATGGAGCGGATCGAGGCCGATCTGACGGCGACCGACGACCTGGCCGCGATGGAGGCCCCGAACCTGGCGCGCGCGACGAACTACCTCGTCGGGGGCGGCGCCAACTTCGCCGCCGACCGGGCGGCGGTGAACGCCCTCCTCGCGATGGACCCCGACGTGGGACTGCGCTTCCTCGCCTCCCGGGCCTTCGTCGCGCGGGCCGTGCGGGCCGCCTCCGAGCAGGGCCTCGACCAGTTCCTGGACCTCGGCTCCGGCATCCCCTCCCCCGGCGGCCTGCACACGCTCGTCGGTCCCGCCGGTGCGCGGGTGGTCTACGTCGACGTCGACCCCGTCGCGATCGCGCACACGTGCGAGCTGCTCGTCGACCAGAAGGAGGCCGACCGCACGGCAGCCGTCCGTGCCGACCTCCGCGAACCGGAGCACGTGCTCGACCGGGCCCGCGGCACGGACCTGATCGTCCTGGACCGCCCGGTCGTCCTCGTGTGCAACGCCGTGCTGCAGTGGCTCGCCGACAGCGACGCCGACCAGCTCGCGGACGTCCTCGAGCGCTACCGCACGGCGCTGGCGCCGGGCAGCCTGCTCGTGCTGTCCGTGGCGCACCCGGACCTGCTCGAGGGCGACGAGCTGGTGGAGCGACCGCCGACGATCGAGGCCGTCGTCGCCCCGCTCCGCCTGCGCAGCCGCCCCGAGCTCGTCCGGATGCTCGGCCGCTGGGAGGTGCAGCCGCCGGGGATCGTCGACGTCGTCGACTGGCCCGTCGCCTCGGACACCGACCCCGCCGGCTTCTACGCGGTGTACGCCACGCGGTGATCAGTCCGGCCCTCGTCCGGGTCCCGGATCACCCCATCGTGTAGGCGCGGCCCCGCGTCCGTCACGAGCAGACTTCGCGCCGCGACCCGACCGGGCCGCACGGGGACGCGGGGGGCGATGGCGATGCGGGCTGGGCGGTTCCGGACGGCGGTGCTGGCGGGGGCGGTGGGGATCGCCTGCGCCGTGACGACGGCGGGAGTGGCGACGGCCGCCGCACCCGCCCCCGCACCGGCGGGCGCGACGGTGGTGGGGACGAAGACCGCCCGCTGCCCGGCGACGGTCGCGACGATCCAGGCGGCCGTGACCGCCGCGACGCCCGGCTCGACGATCTTCGTGTGCGCGGGGACGTACCGCGAGCGCGTGACGATCGACAAGCCGGTGCGGCTGCTCGGGGCCCAGGCCGGCCGGGACGCGCGGGCCGGGCGGACGAGCGCGGCGGACGAGTCGGTGGTCACCGGGTCGACGGGCGCGGGCTTCGAGGTCGGCGCGGTGAACGGCGTCGTGATCGACGGGTTCACGATCACCGGCAACACCGGCAACGGGATCGACGCCTTCCAGCGAGGCTCCGGGTTCTCCTTCGTGAACAACGTGATCACCGGCAACGCCAACGGCATGAACGTCAGCTCGGCGGGTCCGGCGCCCTCGACGATCGCCCGGAACCGGTTCGCGGCGAACAACGCCGTGCCCGACCCGGAGGGCGGCACGGGCGTGCTCATCACGTCCGGGCCCGGCAACGCGCTGACGATCTCCGACAACCTGTTCACCGGACACCAGATCGCCGCGGTGAACTCGATCGGCGACGACTCGAACCGGTCGACGGGGCTCGTCATCCGGGACAACCGCAGCGTCGACGACGGCAATCTCGCTGTGATCAACAACGCGAACGGGGCACTGGTCACCCGCAACATCGCGACGAAGTCCGCGACCGCGATCGGCGGCACGGGCATCTTCATCGTCGGGAACACCGACCGGCTGACCGTCAGCCGGAACATCCTGACCGGCGGCACGGGGAACGGACTCTCGTCGAACGGAGCCTTCCCGTTCAAGGCGGCCCCGAGCACGAACCTGCTGATCGACACCAACACGATCCGCGGTCGCACGGGCACCGGCATCCTGATCAACGAGGGGTCCGGCACCGTCGTCGGGAACGTCGTCACCGCCTCCGGCGCGAACGGCGTCGCGGCGGCCGCCACGGCGACGGGCGTGACCTTCGAGCGCAACGTGGCGACGGGCAGCGTCGGGAAGGACTGCGCCGACGCCTCGACGGGCGCCGGGACCCGGGGCACGGCGAACACCTGGACCCGCAACGTCGGGCAGACCGCCACGCCGACCGGGCTGTGCATCCCCGGGCGGTGACCACCTGTGAGCACTTTCCGTGGCCCCAGCCACGGAAAGTGCTCACAAGCCGCTAGGCACCTTCGGCGTCGCCCTCCGCCTCCAGGAAGGCCTCGCGCAGCGACTCCACCAGGGCCGGGTCCGGGTTCTCCCACAGACCCCGGTCCACGGCCTCGAGGAGCCGCTCGGCCATCCCGTGCAGCGCCCACGGGTTGGCCTCGCGCAGGAACTCCCGGTTCTCCGGGTCGAGCACGTAGTTCTCGGTCAGCGACCCGTACATCCAGTCGCTGACGGTGCCCGCGGTCGCGTCCCAGCCGAACAGGTAGTCGACGGTCGCGGCCATCTCGAAGGCGCCCTTGTAGCCGTGCCGGCGCATCGCGGCCATCCAGCGCGGGTTCACCACGCGGGAGCGGAACACCCGCGCGGTCTCCTCGATCAGGGAGCGGGTGCGCACCGACTCGGGTCGGGTCGAGTCGCCGACGTACGCGGCAGGAGCCGCACCGGTCAGCGCGCGGACCGTGGCGATCATGCCGCCGTGGTACTGGTAGTAGTCGTCGGAGTCGGCGATGTCGTGCTCGCGGGTGTCGATGTTCTTCGCCGCCACCGCGATCCGCCGGTAGGCGGCGTTCATCTCCTCGACGGCCGACTCGCCCTGCCGGTCGCGGCCGTACGCGTGCCCGCCCCACGTCGTGTAGATCGCCGCGAGGTCGGCGTCGCCGCGCCAGTCCCGCGAGTCCATGGCCTGCAGCAGGCCGGCGCCGTAGGCCCCGGGCGGCGAGCCGAAGATGCGGGTGGTCGCGGCCTGCCAGGTGCTTCCCGACGACAGGTCGGCGCGGGCGTGGGCGGCGACGAAGTTGTCCTCGTCGGGCTCCTCCAGCCCGGCGACGAGCTGCACGGCGTCGTCCATCGTCGCCACCACGTGCGGGAACGCGTCGCGGAAGAACCCGCTGATCCGCAGCACGACGTCGACCCGCGGACGGCCCAGCTCCTCGGCGTCGACCACCTCGAGCCCGGTGACCCGTCGCGACGCCTCGTCCCACACCGGCCGCACGCCCATCAGCGCGAGCGCCTCGGCGACGTCGTCCCCGCTGGTCCGCATCGCGGCGGTCCCCCACAGCGACAGGCCCACGCTGGTGGGCCACTCGCCCTCGTGGTCGTCGCGGTACCGCTCGAGCAGCGAGTCGGCCAGCATCTGACCGGTCTCCCACGCCAGGCGCGACGGGACCGCGCGCGGGTCGATCGAGTAGAAGTTCCGGCCGGTCGGCAGCACGTTGACCAGCCCGCGCAGCGGCGAGCCCGACGGTCCGGCCTTGACGTGCCCGCCGTCGAGGGCGTGCAGGACGCCGTCGATCTCCTCGGTGGTGCGGTCGAGGCGCGGGACGACCTCGGTGGCGGCGAAGCGCAGGATGCGCTCCACCGTCTCCTCCGGACGGGAGAGCACCTCGAGGGTCACGTCCGCGGCATCGTCGGGAAGCCAGCCGCGCTTCTCCATCCCGACGACGAGCGAGTGCGCGAGTTCCTCGATGCGGTCCACCTCGGCGCGCGGGGCCGCACCGGCGGACTCGTCGAGACCCAGCGCCTCGCGCAGCCCCGGCAGCGCCTGCGTGCCCGACCACATCTGCCGGGCCCGGAGCACCGCGAGCACCATGTCGACCCGCTCCTGGCCGGCCGGCGCGCGGCCGAGGACGTGCAGCCCGTCGCGGATCTGCGCGTCCTTGATCTCACAGAGCCAGCCGTCGAGATGCATGATGAAGTCGTCGAAGCGCTCGTCGTCGGGCTGGTCGTTCACCCCGAGGTCGGAGTCGAGCTTGGCGGCCTGGATGAGCTGCCAGATCTGCCCGCGGATCGCCTCGATCTTGCCCGGGTCCATCGCCTGGATCGACGCGTACTCGTCGAGCAGCTGCTCGAGGCGGGCGAGGTCGCCGTAGGACTCGGCGCGCGCCATCGGCGGCACGAGGTGGTCGACCAGCGTGGCGTGGGCACGGCGCTTGGCCTGCGTGCCCTCCCCCGGGTCGTTGACCAGGAACGGGTAGACCAGCGGCAGGTTCCCGAGGATCGGGTCGGGCGCGCAGGACGCGCTCGACGCGACCGTCTTGCCCGGCAGCCACTCCAGGTTGCCGTGCTTGCCGACGTGCACGAGTGCGTGTGCGCCGAAGCCGGACTGCAGCCACCGGTAGGCGGCGAGGTAGTGGTGGCTCGGCGGGAGGTCCGGGTCGTGGTAGATCGCGATCGGGTTCTCCCCGAACCCGCGCGGCGGCTGCATCATGACGACGACGTGGTCGCGCTCGATCGCGGCGAGGACGATCGACCCGTCGTCGAGGAACATCTCCCCCGGCGCGGGGCCCCAGTGCTCGGTGACGCCGGCGCGGAAGTCCTCGGGCAGCGTCTCGAACCACGCCGTGTACTCGGCGGCGTCGATGCGGACCGGATTGGCCGCCATCTGCTCCTCGGTGAGCCAGTCCTGGTCGTAGCCGCCGGCGTCGATGAGGGCGCGGATGAGGAGGTCGCCGTCGCGCTCCTCGAGCCCGGGCACGTCGCCGATCCGGTACCCGGCGTCGCGCATCGCGTGCAGCAGGGCGACCACGGAGGCCGGGGTGTCGAGGCCGACCGCGTTGCCGATGCGGGCGTGCTTCGTCGGGTAGGCGGACAGGACGAGCGCGACCTTCTTGTCGGCGTTCGTCAGGTGGCGCAGCCGGCCGTGGGAGACCGCGAGCCCGGCGACGCGCGCGGCCCGCTCGGGGTCGGCGACGTAGACCGGCAGGCCGTCGGCGTCGGTCTCCTTGAACGAGAACGGGACCGTGATGATCCGGCCGTCGAACTCCGGCACGGCGACCTGGTTGGCGGCGTCGAGCGGGCTGACGCCGTCGTCGTCGGAGAGCCACTCCTCGCGGCTGCGGGTGAGGCAGAGCGCCTGCAGGATCGGGACGTCGAGCGCGGCGAGGGCACCGGTGTCCCACGACTCGTCGTCCTCGCCGGCACTCGCCGCGGCGGGCTTCGAGCCACCGGCGGCGAGTACCGTCGTGACGAGCACGTCCGCGGTCTCCAGCACGTCGAGCAGCTCGGCGTCGGGGCTGCGCAGACTCGAGCAGAACACCGGCTCGGGGACGCCGCCGGCCTCGACCACGGCGTGGCACAGCGCGTCGACGAACGCGGTGTTCCCGGCCATGTGGTGGGCGCGGTAGTAGACGACGGCGACGCGGGGCTGCTCCTGTGCAAGCAATGCGTCATTACTTGCACTGGGTGCCAGGTTTTCCACATCGTCGGGCGACCACCCGGGCAGCCGACCCCAGGTCGGCAGCTCCGCCGGCGGGGCGAAGCCGTGCCCGGTGAGCAGCACGGTGTCGGAGAGGAACGCGGCGAGCTCGCGCAGGTTGTCCGGGCCGCCCTGGGCGAGGTAGAGGTGCGCCTGGGTGGCGACCCCGATCGGCACGGTCGAGGACTCCATCAGCTGCGCGTCCGGCGCCTGCTCCCCGCCGAGCACGACGACGGGCCGCGGGCCCGCGGCGAGCAGGTCGAGCCCGGTCTCCCACGACTGGCGCGACCCGAGCAGGCGCACGACGACGAGGTCGACCCCGTCGAGCAGGCCGGGCAGGTCGGTCTCCGGGTCGATCCGCGACGGGTTCGCCCAGCGCCAGGCCAGGGCCCCGTCGGCCGCCCCCTCGCTGCCGGCCCGGGCCGAGCGGAGGTCGGTGTCGGAGGTCGAGAGGAGGAGCAGCACGCGCAACATCTCATCATCTGCGCACACCGTGTGTCATCGGCCGTACTGTGTGGCCGATGCCCCGCACCCGATCCCGACCCGACGCCTGCCCCGGCGCCTGGCGCCGGCACGACGCCGCCGACGGCGCGCTGGCCCGGTTCCGGCCGGTCGGCGGGGCCACCACCGCCACCGAGCTCCGCCTGCTGGCGGGCGCGGCCGCGTCCGGCGCGTCGCCGATCGAACTGACCTCCCGAGGATCGTGGCAGGTGCGCGGTCTCGCCGGAACCACCGCCGACGACCTCGCCGACGCGCTGCGCTCCGACCGGCCCGACGCGCTCGTCGATCAGCAGGGCCGCGACGTGCCGTGCTCCGTCATCGCCTCCCCCCGGTCGACGCTCGTCGACCCGGTCGCGGGCGCCGTCGCGGCCGGGCTGCGCGGGCGGGTCGACGTGCCGGGGCGGCTGCTGGTGGCGATCGAGGACCGGTCCGTGAGGGGAGGATCTGAGCGCTCTTATGGCGCGAGGGTTCCCCTCACGCGGGCGAGGGCGGGCGTGGGGGACGTCAGCGGGCAGGGCGCCGACGTCACGGTGGTGATCAACGGCCCCTCAGCGGGCCCGCCGACCCCAGCGCGGCCCGCTGAGGGTCCTCTCGACGACGACGGCCGCGCGGCGCTGCTGCTCGACGGCGTCGACACCGGGCTGCGCCACGACGACCCCGCTGCCCTCGCGCTGGCCGCCGTGGACGCGTTCACGACGCACCGCGGCTCCGCCTGGCGGACGCGCGAGCTCGACGACGCCGCGCGCGCGGCGATGCTGGACGCGCTGGCCGACCGCACCACGTCCCTCGTCGGGAAGGCCCTGCAGCCGGGACCGGCGGACCCGACGCTCCTGGGCCGGGAGGGGACCACGCTGGAGGCGCTCCCCCGGCTCGGTGAGGTCGACCTGCCGACCGTGATGGCGTTGCTCGACCTGCTGGACCGGGGCGCGACGCTGCGCGCGACCCCGTGGCGCACGCTGGTGCTCCGCGACGCGCCCGACGACGCCGAGGAGCGGCTGGCCGGGCTGGTGGAGACCGACCCGGCGTCGCGCTGGCGCGGGATCTCGGCGTGCGTGGGCGCGCCGCGGTGTCGCAAGTCGCTGACCGACGTGCGGGGCGACCTCGCCGCCGCCGTCGCGTCCGGGCACGTCGGCGGGCAGGTCCGGCAGCACTGGGTGGGCTGCGGTCGGGCCTGCGGGACGCCGGGTGGCAGGGTCGCCGTGGTCGAGGCGGTCCCGCGGACACACGAGACGAGGGGCACGTACCGGACGGTCGTGCGGTCGGGAAGGGTGGACGGATGATCTCGGGCGACGTGGCCCCGGCGACGGGCGTGATCCAGGCCGGGCGAGCGGAGCGACGGGACATTCATCAGCCGGACTCGCGGGCGGTCCCGGCCTACGTGGTCGACGGCGACGAGATCTACCGGCGCTCGTTCGCGATCATCCGGTCCGAGGCGGAGCTGGGGCACCTGCCCGCGGACGCCCACGACCTCGTCGTCCGGATGATCCACTCCTGCGGCATGACCGACCTGGGGGCGGACACCGCCGTCACCCCGGGCGCCGTCGCCGCCGCGCACGCCGCCCTGCGCGCCGGGGCGCCCGTGCTCTGCGACGCGATGATGGTCGCGTCCGGGATCACCCGGCGCTTCCTGCCCGCGGGCAACGACGTCGTGTGCACCCTCAACGACCCGGACGTCCCGGCCAAGGCCGCGCTGCTCGGCACGACCCGGTCGGCTGCCGCCCTGGACCTGTGGCTGCCGCTGCTGGAGGGCGCGGTCGTCGCGATCGGCAACGCGCCCACCGCGCTGTTCCGCCTGCTCGAGATGATCGAGCAGGGCGCCCCGCGACCCGCCGTCGTGCTGGGACTGCCCGTCGGGTTCGTGGGCGCGATGGAGTCGAAGGCCGCCCTCGCGGCGCACCCCGCGGAGCTGGAGCACGTGGTCGTGCACGGGCGACGGGGCGGGTCGGCGATGACCGTCGGCGCCGTGAACGCGCTCGCGCTCGGGGCGAAGGCGTGACGGGCCGGCTGTTCGGCGTCGGCGTCGGCCCCGGCGACCCCGAGCTCATGACGGTGCGCGCGGTCGACCTGATCCGGTCCGCGGACGTCGTCGCCTACCACTGCGCGCGGCACGGCCGGTCGAACGCGCGGCGGATCGCGGCGCAGTACCTCGTCGGGCAGGTCGAGGAGGCGCTGACCTACCCGGTCACCACCGAGGACACCGACGACTACCAGGGCCGCATCGACGCCTTCTACACCGAGGCGGCCGCCCGGCTGGCCGCGCACCTCGACGCCGGCCGCGACGTCGTCGTGCTCTCCGAGGGCGACCCGTTCTTCTACGGCTCCTACATGCACCTGCACAAGCGGCTCGCGCACCGCTACCCGGCGGAGGTCGTGCCCGGCGTGACCAGCGTGTCCGCCGCGGCCGCCACGCTCGGCGCGCCGCTGGTGGAGCGCGACGAGGTGCTCACCGTGCTGCCCGGCACGCTGCCGCCCGACGAGCTCGCGCGGCGCCTGGCCGACACCGACTCCGCCGCGGTGATGAAGCTCGGCCGCACGTTCACCGGGGTCCGGACGGCGCTGCGGACGGCCGGCCGCGCCGAGGAGGCCCGGTACGTCGAGCGCGCGAGCCAGGCCGAGGAGCGCCAGGGTCGGCTCGAGGACGTCGACCCGGCGTCGGTGCCGTACTTCAGCGTCGGGATCGTGCCGTCGCGGGTGCACGTGGCGACGACGGAGCAGGCGCGGGCGGACGGCCTTCCCAGTGCAAGCAATGCGTCACTGCATGCACCCAGTGACAGTGGCGCCACACCGTCGACCGGCCTCGTCACCGTCGTCGGGCTGGGCCCCGGCAGCCGCGACCGGCTCACCCCCGAGGCCTTCAGCGCGCTCGCGGCGGCCGACGACGTCGTCGGTTACACGACCTACACCGCGCGCGTCCCGCACAACCCGCGCCAGCGCGTGCACGGCTCGGACAACAAGGTCGAGTCCGAGCGCGCGGCGTTCGCCCTGGATCTAGCCCGTTCCGGACGACGCGTCGCGGTGGTCTCCTCGGGCGACCCGGGGGTCTTCGCGATGGCCTCGGCCGTCGTCGAGGTGGCGGCGGAGGACTACCCGGACGTCGAGGTCCGGGTGCTGCCCGGTGTCACGGCGGCGCACGCCGTGGCCGCGCGGATCGGCGCCCCGCTGGGCCACGACTACGCGACGATCTCGCTGTCCGACCGCCTGAAGTCGTGGGAGGTCGTCGAGCGCCGCCTGGCCGCGGTGGCCGACGCCGACATGGTGGTCGCGCTGTACAACCCGGCGAGCAGGTCCCGGACCTGGCAGGTCGAGGCGGCCAAGGAGATCCTGCTCAAGTACCGCGACGAGTCGACCCCGGTGATCATCGGACGCGACGTCGACGGCCCGGAGGAGTCGGTGCGCGTCGTCGAACTCGGCGCCCTGGAGCCGACCGAGATCGACATGCGGACGCTGCTGATCGTCGGGTCGTCGCAGACCCGGTGGGTGGCCGACCGGGTGTTCTCGCCCCGCAGGTGGCCTTCGGCCACGTGAGCACTTTCCGTGGTGGGAGCCACGGAAAGTGCTCACGGGGCGAAGCCACCTTGACACCCCTGTAAAGTCACCGGACGTGCCGCTGCCCGCCCTCGAGGACCGGACCCTGCTGGCGGCGGTCGAGCGCGCGCTCGCCGTCGGGACCGGGGTCACCCAGACCGACCGGACCGGGACCTGGACGCTGGAGCAGGCGTTCGACCGGTCCCTGCGCCTGGGAGGCGGACTCGCCGCGGGCGTCGACCGCCCGGTCGCCGTGCTGCTCGACAACTCCCTCGACGCGATCCACGTCTGGCTCGGCGTCGTCCTCACCGGTGGGATCGAGGTGCCCGTCAACACCGCCTACAAGGGCGCCTTCCTCGCCCACGTGCTGCGCGACTCCGGCGCCGAGATCCTCGTCGTCGAGGCCCACTACCTGGACCGGGTCGCCCGCGTGGCCGACGAGGTCCCGGCGCTGCGCACCCTCGTCGTCCGCGGCACCCCGGGCGACGTCCTCCCGCCCGGGAGGTTCCGCGTGATCGGGTCGGACGAGGTGGACGGCCCCGGGAGCCCGGTCCGCCGCCGGCCCGAGGACCTGCACGCGATCATGTACACCTCGGGGACCACCGGGCTCTCCAAGGGCGTCCTGGTCCCCCACGCCCACGCCTACACCTACGCCAGCCGCGAGCACCAGGAGCGGCCGCACGCCGGCGACCGTGCGTTGGTGACGCTGCCGGTCTTCCACCTCGCCGGCCAGTGGTACGGCGTCTACCAGTCCCTGATCCACGCGATCCCGTGCGTGCTCGAGCCCGGGTTCTCGGTCGGCGGGTTCTGGCCGGCGGTGCGCGAGCACGGCATCACGGTCACGGTCCTGCTCGGGGCGATGGCCGAGCTGCTCGCTCAACGGCCCCCCGCCCCGGACGACGCCGACAACCCGCTCGAGCTGGCCGTCATGGCTCCGCTCGCGGGCGACGTCGCGGCGTTCCGTCGGCGCTTCGGCGTCGACCTCGCGGCCGTGTACGGGATGAGCGAGATCGGTGCGGTGCTCGACGGGCCGCCGGAGACGGTGGTCGGGGGCGAGGCCGGGTTCCCGCGCGAGGGCTACGACCTGCGGCTGGTCGACGCCGAGGGGCACGACGTCGGGTCCGGCGAGATCGGCGAGCTGCTGGTGCGCCCCCGGGTGCCGCACACCGTGATGGCCGGGTACCACGGCCTGCCCGAGGAGACGGCGCGGGTGATGCGCGACGGCTGGCTGCACACCGGCGACGCCTTCCGCACCGACGACGCCGGCCGCTTCTTCTTCTGCGAACGGATGAAGGATGCCCTGCGCCGACGCGGCGAGAACGTCTCGAGCTTCGAGGTCGAGCGCACGGTGAACGAGCACCCGGCGATCGCCGAGAGCGCGGTCGTCGCCGTGCCCTCGGAGCTGGGCGAGGACGAGATCGAGGTCGTCGTGGTCCTCCAGCCCGACGCCACGCTCGACCCGGCCGAACTCACCGCGTTCCTCGTCGACCGGCTGCCGTACTTCATGGTGCCGCGCTACGTCGAGGTCACCGACGCCCTGCCGAAGACTCCGACCCACAAGGTGCAGAAGAACCTGCTGCGCGCGGCCGGGGTGGGTCCGACCACCTGGGACCGCGAGGCCGCCGGCGTCCGCGTGACGAGGAACAGCTGACGTGCGCCGTGTCCTGATCGCCAACCGCGGCGAGATCGCCGTCCGGATCGCCGACGCCGTCGTCGGGCTCGGCCTCGAGGCGGTGCTCGTCCGGGCCGCCGACGATGTGGATTTCCTGGCGTCCGACGACAGCAACGACGCTTTCCTGCCACCAAGCGTGCGGCTCCCCGGCACCGGGCCCGCCGCCTACCTCGACGTCGAGGCGGTCGTCGCCGCCGCGACGGAGGCCCGCGCCGACGCCGTGCACCCCGGGTACGGGTTCCTCAGTGAGAACCCCGCCCTCGCCCGGGCCTGCGCAGACGCCGGGATCACCTTCGTCGGCCCCTCCCCCGACACCCTCGCGCTCTTCGGCGACAAGGCCCTCGCCCGCGACCGGGCCGCGGAGCTCGGTGTCCCGGTCCTCGACGACGACGGGAGCACCCCGGTCGTCGTGAAGGCCGTGGCGGGCGGCGGCGGGCGGGGCATGCGGGTCGTCCGGGACCGGACGGAGCTCGACGAGGCCCGCCGGGCCGCGGCCGCCGAGGCCCGCGCGGCGTTCGGCGACGACCGCGTGTTCGTCGAGCGCTACCTCGAGGGCGCCCGGCACGTCGAGGTGCAGCTGCTCGGCGACGGCCACGACGTCGCGGTGCTGGCCGACCGCGACTGCAGCCTGCAGCGGCGGCACCAGAAGATGGTCGAGATCGCTCCGGCGCCGGACCTTCCCGACGACGTCCGTGCCCGGCTCCACGAGCACGCGCGCGCTCTCGGCGCCTCGGTGTCGTTGCAGGGTCTCGCCACCGCCGAGTTCCTGGTCGCCGGGTCCGACGTCGCGTTCCTCGAGGTCAACCCACGGCTGCAGGTCGAGCACACGGTCACCGAGGAGGTCCTCGGCGTCGACCTGGTCGCGGCGGGGCTCCGGGTCGCCGCCGGGTCCCGGCTCGCCGAGCTCGCGCTGCCGACCGTCCCGCGCGGGGTGGCCGTGCAGGCCCGGGTGTGCGCCGAGACGATCGGGCCGGACGCGTCGGTCCGTGCCGCGGCGGGGACGCTGACGCGGTTCACCCCGCCGTCGGGCCGGGGCGTGCGGGTGGACACCCACGGGCGGACCGGCCTGACCGTCGACCCCCGGTTCGACTCGCTGCTGGCCAAGGTCGTCGTCCACGGCACCGACCTGGGCCCTGCTCTCGCCCACCTCGACCGCGCGCTCGGGGCCTTCGACGTCGACAGCGTCCCGACGACGATCCCGGTCCTGCGGGCGCTGCTCGCCCGCCGCGAGGTGCGCGCGCCCGACACGGGGCTGGTCGAACGGCTGCTCCCCGAGATCGTGAGGGGAGGATCCGAGCGCTCCAGCGACATGAGGGTTCCCCTCACGTCTGGAGAAGGAGCCCTCCGGGCGGTGACCGCCGGGACGGTCGTCGCCGTCGAGGCGGAGCCCGGCCGCACCGTCGCCCCGGGCGCACCCGTCGTCGTGCTCGAGGCGATGAAGATGGAGCACGTGGTCGGCGCCCCGACCGGGGGCACGGTCGTCGAGATCGCGGTCGGGGTCGGGGACGTCGTCGCCGAGGGCGACGTGCTCGCGGTCCTGGAGCCCGGGGACGACGACGCGGCCGGGACCGGCACCGCCGACGTCGACCCCGACCACGTCCGGCCCGACCTCGCCGAGGTCCGCGACCGGCGACACCTCACCGGCGACGAGGCCCGCCCGGCCGCGGTGACCCGTCGTCGGGACGCCGGGCGACGCACCGCGCGGGAGAACGTGGCCGACCTCTGCGACGAGGGCAGCTTCGTCGAGTACGGCGCCTTCGCCATCGCCGCCCAGCGGAAGCGCCGCACCCTGCAGGACCTGCGCGAACGCACCCCGGCCGACGGCATCGTCACCGGGATCGGCGCCGTCGACGGGCGCCGCGTCGTGGTCCTCGCCTACGACTACACCGTCCTCGCCGGGACCCAGGGCGTCCTCTCGCACGCGAAGACCGACCGCGCCCTGCAGCTCGCGCTGGACCACGACCTGCCCGTCGTCCTGTTCGCCGAGGGTGGCGGCGGGCGGCCCGGCGAGACCGACACGATCGCGGTCGCGCAGCTCGACGTGCCGACGTTCGCGCTGTTCGCACGCCTCTGCGGGCGCGTCCCGACGGTGGCCGTGGTCGCCGGCTACTGCTTCGCCGGCAACGCCGCGCTGGCGGGGTGCGCCGACCTGGTCGTCGCGGTCGAGGGCGCCAACCTCGGCATGGGCGGCCCGGCGATGATCGCGGGCGGCGGGCTCGGTGAGGTCGACCCGCACGCCGTCGGGCCGACGTCGGTCCAGGTGCCGAACGGGGTCGTGGACGTGCTGGTCGCCGACGAGGCTGAGGCGGTCTCGGTGGCGCGGCGCTACCTCGCGCTGGACCGGGTCGTGCCCGGCGAGCGGCCCGACGCGCGGCGCCTGCGCCACGTCGTCCCGGAGAACCGGCTGCGGGTCTACGACGTGCGGGAGGCCGTGCACGGGCTGGCCGACGAGGGGTCGGTGCTGGAACTGCGGCCGGAGTACGGCGCCGGGATCGTGACCGCGTTCGCGCGTCTGGCGGGTCGGCCGGTCGGGCTGATGGCCAACGACCCGCGCCGGCTCGGCGGGGCGATCGACGCCGAGGCCGCGGAGAAGGCGGCGCGGTTCCTGCAGCTCTGCGACGCCCGCGGCCTGCCCGTGGTGTCGCTGTGCGACACGCCGGGGTTCATGGTGGGCCCCGACGCGGAGGCGACCGCGACGGTCCGGCGCTTCTCGCGGATGTTCGTCGCCGGCGCGAACCTGCGGGTGCCGGTCGTGTGCGTCGTGCTGCGCAAGGCCTACGGGCTCGGCGCGATGGCGATGGCGGGCGGCTCGATGCGGGTGCCCGTCACCACCGTCGCCTGGCCGAGCGGGGAGTTCGGCGGGATGGGGCTCGAGGGCGCGGTGCGACTCGGGTATGCCAAGGAGCTGGCGGCCCTTCCCGACGACGGGTCCCGGCAGGCCCGGTACGACGAGCTCGTCGCGGCGCTCTACGAGCAGGGGAAGGCGCTGTCGGCCGCCGAGGTGGTGGAGATCGACGACGTGATCGACCCCGCCGACACGGCCGCCGTGGTCCTCGCGGCGCTGGAGGCGGCCGACCATCCGCTGCCCCCGCGGCGGCCGATCGTGGACACCCGGTGAGCACCCGCGAGGCGATCCTCGCGGGCGCCGAGGGGGTGCTCGTGCGCCGCGGGGTGGACGCGGCCTCGATCGGCGAGCTGGCCGAGGCGGCCGGAGTCACCCGCCCGACGGTCTACGCGCACTTCCCGAGCGGCAAGGCCGACGTGGTCGCCGCGCTGGTCGCCCGGGTCCGCGACGACGTGCTCGCCGCCCAGGAGGTGCGGGACACCTCCGACCCGTCGGCCATCGCGCGGCGGGCGATCACCGACTACCTCGACCTCACCGTCCGGCACCGCCGGGTCCTGGAGGTGCTCGCCCAGCTCGCGCGGACCGACCCGGCGTACTCCTCGGTGCAGGCCGAGCTGCTCGACCGCGTGCACCGGCGCAACGCCCGGTTCCTCGCGCGGCTGGCCGAGGAGGGGCGCGCGGCGCCCGTGATGGCGCCGGTGCTCGTGTCCGAGGCGATCACCGGCGTCGTCCGGCGCTTCGCGGAACGGATCGACGAGGACCCCGCGCTGCGGGAGGAGCTGGTCGAGGCGGCGGTGGCGGCGTACCGGGCGCTGGGTGGCCTGCGGCCCTGTGAGTAGAAATCCGTGCCCCGGCACGGATTTCTGCTCACAGGGCCGAAGGCCACCTTGAGTGTGCCGTGGCGTCATGGCGTCTCCTCACGCCCATGTCACCCGAGACGTCACCCGAGACGCAGCCGCTGCCCGTGGTCCGCCCGCTGACCGTGCTCGACCGCCTCGGCGGCTGGTGGGGCATCGTCGGGACCGGCGGTCCGCAGGTGGTGTTCGCGGTGCTCACCAACGTCACCACCCTGCCCGTGACGGCCGGTGTCGCGTTCGCGGTCGCCGTCGTGTTCGGCGTCGTCCGCAAGGTCCGCGGCGAGGAGACCGCGGCCGCCCTCGGAGGCGTCCTCGGCGTGGCGATCGCCGCGGGAATCGCGTTGTGGACGGGGTCGGCGAGCGACTTCTTCCTCGTCGGCGTCGTCACCTCCGCCGTGTTCTTCCTCCCGACCGCGGGCTCCTTCGTCCTCGGCCGCCCCCTCACCGGCGTGCTGTGGAACGCCCTGCACGGCGGGGGCCACCCGTGGCGGTCCGACCGGCCGTCCCGCCGGGCGCACGACCTCGCCACCGCCGCGGCCGCGGCCATGTTCGGGGCCCGGGCCCTGGTCAGCGGGCTGCTGTGGTGGACGGAGTCGGTCGCGGGGCTCGCCCTGGCCCGGATCGTCCTCGGCGTCCCCTTGACGGCGCTGGTCGCCCTCGTGGTCTTCTGGGCGTTCCGCCGGACCACCCACCGTCTCGTCACCCCGGCGCGGGTGGCCGCTCGGAGCAGCTGATGACCTGGAGCACCCGGGAGATCGCCGACCTCGCCGGCACGAGCCTGCGCAGCGTGCGGCACTACCACGACGTCGGGCTCCTCCCGGAGCCGGAACGTCGGTCGAACGGCTACAAGCAGTACGGCGTGTCGCACCTGATCCGCCTGCTGCGCATCAAACGGCTGGTCGACCTCGGCTTCGGGCTGGGCCAGATCGCCGAGCTCGGCGACCGCGACGAGCACCCCGAGGAGGCGCTGCGCGCCCTCGACGCCGACCTCGTCGCCCAGATCGAGCGGCTCCAGCAGGTCCGGGCGGAGGTCGCCGCCATGCTCGAGGCGCGGCTGCCGACCGACCTCCCGGCCGAGTTCGCGGTCGTCGGGAAGACCGCCACGCTGTCCGAGCCGGACCGCCGGTTCGCGACCGTGATGGGCCGGTTGCTGCCGCCGGAGGAACGCCACCTCTACGCGGAGCTGCTGCGCGACGACGCGCGCTCCCCCAGCGACGACGAGTTCGACGCCCTCCCGGCCGACGCCGACGAGGCCGCCCGGGACGGGCTCGCGCACCGGATGCTGGCGGACCTGCACGCCCTGCGCGAGCGCTTCCCCGGCCTCGACGAGCTGGGTCGGGAGAACCCGCAGCGCTACCGGCGGACCGTCGAGCAGGTGTCGGCGGAGGTGTTCAACCCCGCCCAGCTCGACGTCCTCCGGCGGCTGCGGGCCCTCGGTCAGCGCGAACGGTCTAGGGCCGCCCGCCGAGATGCTGCGCCAGGAACTCCCCCGCCTCCCGGAACATCGTCATGAGGTTCTCCGGGTTGACGAAGGCGTGGCCCTCGTCGGCGAACACCCGGTAGGCCACCTCGACGCCGCGGGCCCGGAGCCGCTCGACGACGTTGTCCGACTCCGACTGCCGGACCCGCACGTCGTTGGCACCCTGGAAGATCATCAGCGGGGTCTCGACGCGGTCGAGGTGCGTGATCGGCGACCGCGCGAGCATGTCGGCCTCCTGCTCCGGGACGTCCGGGTCACCGACGTAGCGGAAGAAGTTGTGCCGCAGCCCGGGGCGCACGGCCTCGGGGAAGCTGCGCATCGTGGCGGCGAGGTCGGAGACCCCGACGTAGTCGACGGCGGCGGCGAACAGGTGCGGCGTGAACGTCACCCCGACCAGCGCCGCGTACCCGCCGTAGGAGCCGCCGAGGATCGCGACGCGGGCCGGGTCGGCGTACCCGTGGGTGACCGCCCACTCCACGGCGTCCACCAGGTCGTCGTGCATCGCGCCCGCGAACTGTCCGATCGCGGCCTGCAGGTGTCGTCGGCCGAAGCCGGTGGAGCCCCGGAACTGCGGGCGGAGCACCGTGTAGCCGCGCGTCGCGAAGTACTGGCTCTGCAGGTCGAGGCTCCCCAGATCGCGGAACCAGGGGCCGCCGTGCGGCATGAGGACCATCGGCGGCGGCGCGTGTTCCTCGACGTCGAACCCGACGGGCGGGGTGAGGTAGGTCGGGAGCTCCAGGCCGTCCCGGGCGGAGATCGACACCGCGTGCGTGGGGGCGAGCAGTGCGGGGTCGATCCGCCCGAGCGGGCGGAAGAGGAGCTGCGCCCGCCCGGTGGCGTGGTCGTAGAGCCACGACGACGGGTCGCGGTCGTCGGCGAACGACGCCACCCAGAAGCGCCCCGACCGGTCCGACGACACCGCCCCCAGGTCGCCGTCGGCGAGCCCCTCCAGCGCCGTGAGGACCTCGGCGAACGCGGGTGTCAGCGGGTGGACGACCTGCCGCTCGCGGGAGTAGCGCACCCCGATCAGCTCCCCGCTCGCCCGGTCGGTGATCCAGGGCGACGGCAGCAGCGGGGCGACCACGGAGATCGTGTCGAGGTCGTGCGTCGGGTGCCGGTCGAGCTCGGTGACCTCACCGGTCGCGAGGTCGAGCCGGGCGGGCGCGAGCTGGTCGCGCTCGCCGTACGTGCCGAACCACAGGCTCGTGCCGTCGGGGGCGGGCCGGGTCATCGGGCCGTAGGGGAAGTCGTCGCCGGCGAACGTCGTGACCACCCGCCGGCCTCCGTCCCCGAGACCCTGCCGCAGCTCCCAGCCCGCCTCGGTGACCGCGACCTCGTAGAGCTCGCGACGGCTCGTCGTGAACCAGGACGCGCCGTCGCCGCCCTCGGCGAGGACCGTGAGCTCCCCGGTCGCGACGTCGATCTCGCACAGGTCGATCACCTCGGGCGAGCGGTGGTTGAGGCTCACGACGACGGAGCCGCTCAGGCCGGGCACCTCGACCATCTCCCAGACGCGGGCGCCCGGGTACGGGGTCAGGTCCACGGCCGCGGCGTCCGGGTCGTCGAGGTCCACCCGGAACACGTGGTGGTTCTCGTCGCCGTCGTCGTCCTGGAGGTAGAGCAGGTAGCGCGAGTCCCCGGTCCAGCGGAAGTCGATGACGGGGCGGTGGTCGTCGGCGGTGACGCGGCGGGCGTCGTCGAGGTCGACCTGCCCGTCCTGCGACAGCTCGGCGACCCACACGTTGAGCCGGGTCCGCCACGGGGCGAGGAAGGCGAGGCGCCGTCCGTCGGGCGAGATCGACGGGCGCCCACGCTCGGGCGGGGCGAACAGGTCCTCGACGGGGACGGGGGCGGATCGGACGTCGGAACGGGTCATGCGGCCAGGAGAAACGATGCCGTTGCGGCACCCTCAAGCCCCGCTGTGACGTGGACCACCCGGACTGGAGGGTGCCGCGACGGCACGGGCGAGCGTCCTCGGTGTGTTCACCACCTTCCGGCGACGCCGCCAGCTCGCCCGGGTCCGCCCCGGGGACGGGAGCCCGCGACCCGCCTACCGCTCCTGGCAGCTCTTCACCCGCACGCTGTTCCATTTCGACGACTCCGGCCACCGCTACGAGGTCGACGTCCGCTACGGGTCCGACCCGAACACCGGGCGCAGCCGGGTCGCGCTGTTCCGCGACGGCGTCCAGGTCGCCCGCTCCACGGTGCCCGCGGCCTTCGCGGTGCCCGGCGGGATCGTCGACGTCGCGGAGAGCGAGTACGGGCTCAAGCGCATGCACCTGGTGGCCCCCGACGGGTCCGAGCGGCTCCTCATCCCGCACCCACGCACCCTCGAGGGCCGCCGGGCCGGGTTCGCCCGTCGCTTCCCGACGACGAGTCACGCGGTCGGGGTCCTCGCCGTCCTGCTCGTCCTCGCGGCCGGGGCGATCGAGCTGGCCCACGGCGTGCAGGCCCTCACCCGGGTGCCCGCGATCGCCGCGCGGGTCGGCACGCTCACCCTGCCCTACAGCCTGTCCGGCGGGTGGCTGACGGTGGTCGGCGTCGTCGGGGCACTCGCGGCCACCGAGCGCGCGCTGAGCTTCCGCAGTCGGTGGCTCGTCGCCCGGAGGCGGTGACCGGAGTGCCCGTCGTCGCCCTCGCCTACCTCGGCGCACACCTGCTCAGCCTGCTCGGCAACGGGCTCGCCGCCGTCGCGCTGCCGCTGATCGTCCTGCAGGCCACGGGGAGCCCCGCGAGCGTCGCCGCGGTGTCGGTGG
Organism: Actinomycetospora sp. CA-084318; assembly: GCF_050955885.1. Classification (NCBI taxonomy): domain Bacteria; kingdom Bacillati; phylum Actinomycetota; class Actinomycetes; order Pseudonocardiales; family Pseudonocardiaceae; genus Actinomycetospora; species Actinomycetospora sp. CA-084318. The sequence goes on along the minus strand of NZ_CP192098.1, from coordinate 2,540,407 downwards.
CGACCGCCGGGCCCGCGCTCGTCGTCGGACTCGGCGCCGGTCTCGTGATCGACCGGATCAACCGGCGGACCGGCTCGATCCTCAGCGACGTGGTCTCCGCCCTCGCCGTCGCCGCCATCCCGGTCGTCGACCTGCTCACGGGGCTCACGCTGGGCTGGCTGATCGCGCTGGCGATCGTGGGTGCGTTCGGCGACGTCCCGGGCCTCACCGCCCGCCAGGTGCTGGTCCCCGCCGTCGCCCGGCACACCGGCGTGTCGCTGGAGCGGCTCGTCGGGTTGCGCCAGGCGATGACCTCGGTGGCGCTGGTCGTCGGTCCGGCCGCCGCGGGCACGCTGCTGACGGTGTTCGACGGGAGCACGGTCCTGTTCGTCACGGCCGCCACCTCGGCGGCCGCCGCCCTGCTGACGCTCGTGCTGCCCCACCGGCTCGGTCGCGTGTCCGTGCCGGCGGCGCGCACCTCGGTCCTCACCGAGCTCGCGGCGGGCGCCCGGGTCCTGCGCCACAGCCGGTTCCTGTCCGGGACGGTCGGACTCACCCTCGGCCTCGCCCTCGTCCTCGGCGGCCTGCAGGGACTGGTCCTGCCCGTGTGGTTCAGCGCGCTCGGCCGGGCCGACCTGCTGGGCCTCGTCCTCACGGCCCTCGCCCTCGGCATGCTGGTCGGCACCGCGGTCTTCACGACGGCGGGGGTGCGCGGCTCCCGGGGGTGGTGGACCGTCGGCGCCCTCGTGGGGACCACCGTCGGCTTCCTGACGATCGCCTCGCTCGCCTCACCGGTCGTGGTCCTGGCCGGGGCCGCGCTGCTGGGGCTGTCCAACGCCACGCTCGGCGCGATCCTCGGCGTCCTGCAGGCCGAGCGGATCCCGGACGCGACCCACGGCCGGGTGCTGGGCCTGCAGAACGCGCTGCTGCAGGTCACCGCCCCGGCCGGGATCGGGCTGGCCGGAGTGGTCGCGGAGGTGGGCTCCCCCGTGGCAGCCGGACTGTCGGTGGTGGCCGTGTGGGTCGTGGTGGTCGCCGTCGTCGGCCTCTCGGGTGCCCTGCGGGACCTGGAGCCGGCCGCGGTCCGGTGATCTCCCACCCCCGCTCCCGAGCGAACGGCACTCTCGCGCGCATAGATGCTGCGACAGTGCCGCTCGCTCGGAACAGTTGCGGGGCCGGGCGCCGGGGAGGGTCAGACCAGAGCCGGCTCCTGCGCGTCGCGGGCGGCGAGCAGCGAGGCGTGGGTCGGCGCGTCCGGGACGTGCGCCGGCTTGAGCGCGGCGAACTCGCGGCGCAGCACCGGGACGACCTCCTCGCCGAGCAGGTCCATCTGCTCCAGCACCGTCTTCAGCGGCAGACCGGCGTGGTCGATGAGGAACAGCTGGCGCTGGTAGTCACCGACGTAGTCGCGGAAGCCGAGGGTGCGGTCGATGACCTCCTGCGGCGACCCGACCGTCAGCGGCGTCTGCGTGGAGAAGTCCTCCAGCGAGGGCCCGCCGCCGTAGACCGGCGCGTGGTCGAAGTAGGGGCGGAACTCGTTCACCGCGTCCTGCGAGTTCTTCCGCATGAACACCTGCCCGCCGAGCCCGACGATGGCCTGGTCGGCCGAGCCGTGCCCGTAGTGCTCGAAGCGGCGCCGGTAGAACTCGACCATCTGCTTCGTGTGCGAGGCGGGCCAGAAGATGTGGTTGTGGAAGAAGCCGTCGCCGTAGAAGGCGGCCTGCTCGGCGATCTCGGGCGAGCGGATCGAGCCGTGCCAGACGAAGGGCGCGACGCCGTCGAGCGGGCGAGGGGTCGAGGTGAACCCGTGCAGCGGCGTGCGGAACCGCCCCTCCCAGTCCACGACGTCCTCGGTCCACAGGCGGCGCAGCAGCGCGTAGTTCTCCAGCGCCAGCGGGATGCCCTGGCGGATGTCCTGGCCGAACCACGGGTAGACCGGGCCGGTGTTGCCGCGGCCCATCATGAGGTCGACGCGGCCCTCGGCGAGGTGCTGCAGCATCGCGTAGTCCTCGGCGATCTTCACCGGGTCGTTGGTGGTGATCAGCGTCGTGGACGTCGAGAGCACCAGCCGCTCGGTGAGGGCGGCGATGTGCCCGAGCAGGGTGGTCGGCGACGAGGGGACGAACGGCGGGTTGTGGTGCTCGCCGGTGGCGAAGACGTCGAGCCCGACCTCCTCGGCCTTCCGGGCGATCGTCACCATCGCCCGGATGCGCTCGGCCTCGGTCGGCTCGCGGCCCGTGGTCGGGTCGGGCGTCACGTCGCCGACGGTGAAGACCCCGAACTGCATGGCGACCTCCTGAAGTTGAACTGTCAACTACTGTAGCCGCCTGAACTCCGCCGGGTCCATCCGCATTCCCCTCACCGGCGAAGCCCCCGCAGCCGCAGCGCCAGGTGCAGCTCCAGGGTGCGTTCCGGGTCCTGCCAGTCGTCGCCCAGCACGGCGCGGACCCGCTCCAGGCGCTGGGTCACCGTGTTGACGTGCACGTGCAGGGTGCTCGCGGCCCGGGTCGGCGAGCGGCCCGCCGCGAACCAGGCCGCGAGGGTGCCGACGAGGTCGGTGCCGCGGCGGCGGTCGTGCTCGAGCAGCGGGCCGAGCACGCTCTCCACGTAGCCGGCCACGTCGGGTGTCCGCGACAGCAGCAGGGCGGCGAACCCGAGCTCGGCGACCGACCCGGACCGCCCTTCCCGGCCCAGCGCGACGAGGGCCTCGGCGGCGCGGCGGGCGTCGGCGGCGGCGCCGACGAGGCCGTCGGCCGGCAGCACGGTCTCCGACACGCCGACCGTCACCGCCGCCGACTCGTCCGACGCCGGACGGGCGAGGTCCTCGGCGAGCCGGCCCGAGGCGTCGTCGGGAAGGAGCACGACGACCGCGTCCGTGCGCTCCGCGACGAGGCCGGCGCGGCCCACGGCGTGCGCGGCGTCGACGGCCAGCCGGGCCCGCTGGTGCTCGGCGCAGCGGGCGACCAGGACCCGGTGCGGGCGGCGGATCTCGACGCCGAGGGCCCGGATGCGGTCGCGCAGGGCGGCGGTCGGGGTCTCCCCGCCGAGCAGCTCGAGCAGGGCCTCGCCGCGGTGGCGCTGCTCGGACTCCGAGGCCTGGGCGCGGAAGAGCAGCACGAGGGCGCTGACGGTGGCCGCGCGCTCGACGATCCGCGAGCGCGGACCCTCGGAGGCCGCACCGGGCGCGGGCGGCGCGACGACGAGGGTCGCCAGCTGCTGGTGGGCCGCCACCACCGACACCGCCTCGGCGCCCTCCACCGCGACGAGGCGTCCCGGGTCGGCGGCCGCGGCGCGGACGCACGCGGCGGCGTCGAGACCGTCCGGGACCGGGCCGGCCGACGCGATCGGCGCCCCACCGTCGTCGACCACCCGCACCCAGCCGTCCAGCAGGTCGGCGAGGGCGGCTGCGAGGTCGGTGACGTCGCCGCCACCGAGGACGAGCGCGGCGAAGCGGTCGTGCGCGTCCGCGGCCCGGGCGAGGTCGGCGTGCGCGGCGCGCAGCCCGGCCAGCGCGGTCGCCGTCTCCGCGGCCGCCCGGGTCTGCGTGAGCGACACGGCCGCGAGCGCGGCGAGCGAGCCGAGCAGGGCCACGTCGTCGGGGGTGAACGGGCGGGCGGACCGGTTCGCGGCGAACAGCACGCCGACGAACTCCTCGCCCACCAGCAGCGGGGTGCCGCAGATCGCGACGATCCCCTCCTCGGAGACGGCCGCGTCGATCTCGTCGGTGTGCCGGTAGCGGGAGTCCGCGGGGTAGCGGGTGGTCCAGTGCGCGTGCCGGGACTGGGCGACGAGCCCGCCGAGGCCCGCGCCCACCGGCAGCCGCAGCGTCTGGAACGCCGCCGACACGGACCCCGCCGTGGCGCGCATGAAGGTGTCGCCGCGGTCGGGGTCGTAGAGCGTCAGGTAGGCGACGTCGGTGGAGAGCAGCGCCCGGGCCCGGCGCACGATCGCGTCCAGCACCAGGCCCGGGTCGGACTCGGCGGCGAGGTCCCGGGCGGTGTCGACGAGGGCCGCGAGCTCGGCCTCCCGCCGCCGCCCCGCCTCGATCGTCGACCGCACCCGCAGCACCAGGGCCGCCGTCTCCGGGTCGGAGGCCGCGACCGCGGCCGCCGCCCGTTCGAGGTCGGTGGCCGGGCCGTCGTCGGCGAGCAGCCGGAGGGCGTCCACGAGCACGGTGCATGGGAGCACCCCGGACGCCATGCGCGCTACGTCCCGACGCCGGGTCGGGTCGGCTCGGGCGTGACCACGCCGTCGTCCGCCCCGAGGTCGCGGTCGCGCGTCTCGGAGTAGGAGAACACCGCGACCAGCGTGATCACCGAGCACACCGCGAGGTAGGCCGCGATCGACTGGCCGGAGCCGGTGGCCCCGAGCAGGGCGACCGCGATGATCGGGGCGAGCCCACCGGCGGCGACGGACGCGAGCTGGTAACCGATCGAGACGCCCGAGTAGCGCACGCGCGTGCCGAACAGCTCGGAGAGGAACGCGGCCTGCGGCCCGTACATGGCGCCGTGGAACACGAGACCGATCACGACGGCGACCGCCGTCAGCGCGAAGCTCTGCGAGTCGAGCAGGCCGAAGAAGGCGAAGCCCCACACACCGACGCCGACCGCGCCGACCACGTAGGTCGGGCGCCGCCCGATGCGGTCGGACACCGCGCCCCACAGCGGGATCGTCACCACGTGCACGGCCGCACCGATCAGCACGGCGTTCAGCACGAACGACGACGGCAGGTCGTACTGCTGCTTCATGTAGGTCGAGATGACGATCGTGAACAGGTAGTACGAGACGTTCTCCGCGAACCGGGCGCCCATCGCGACGAACACCTCGCGCGGGTACCGCTTGAACACCTCGAGGATCGGCGGAGCCGGCGGGGCGTCCTGCGCGGCGGCCTCGGCCTTGGCCCGGGCGGCCCGGAAGATCGGCGACTCCTCGACCGAGAGCCGCACGTAGAGCCCGATCAGGACGAGGACGGCCGAGAGCAGGAACGGGATGCGCCAGCCCCAGGCCAGGAACGCCTCCTCGGACTGGAACACCGCGAGCGCGGCGAGCAGACCGTTGGCGAGCAGCTGCCCGGCGGGGGCACCGGCCTGCGGCCAGCTCGCCCAGAACCCGCGGTGCTTCGCGTCGCCGTGCTCGGAGACGATCAGCACCGCCCCGCCCCACTCGCCACCGAGCGCGAAGCCCTGGATGAGGCGCAGCAGGATGAGCAGCGTGGGCGCGAGCACCCCGGCGGTGGCGTAGCTGGGGAGCACGCCGATGAGGAACGTCGAGATCCCCATCATGAGCAGGCTCAGCACGAGCAGCTTCTTGCGGCCGATCTTGTCGCCGTAGTGGCCGAAGACGAGGCCGCCGAGCGGACGGGCGATGAACCCGATGGCGAACGTGCCGAACGAGAGCAGGGTGCCGGCGACCGGGTCCGCGGCCGGGAAGAACACGGCGGGGAAGACGACCGCGGCGGCGACGCCGTAGAGGAAGAAGTCGTACCACTCGACGGTCGTGCCGAGCATGCTCGCGGCGACGATGCGCACCACGGAGCGACGTTCTGGTGGTGAGGATTCGGACACGGAGGACATGACCGGCGACACTAGGGCGGCCGTGACGGTCCGCACCGTAGGTGCCGGACACATCGACCGGTCAGTTCGGTGTGTTCTCCACCCACTCGACGGCGGTGTCGACGTCCGGCACGGTGCGCGCTCCCCCGGGCGGCGCAGGCCGGTCCACCAGCACGACGACGACGCCCGCCTCCCGCGCCGCGACCAGCTTCGCCTCGGTGGCGCCGCCGGAGTCCTTCGCGACGATCGTGTCGATGCGGTGCTCGGCGAGCAGCGCGCGCTCGTCGTCGAGGGCGAAGGGGCCGCGCTGCAGGATCAGGTGGGCGCGCGGCGGGAGCACGTCGGGCGGTTCGATGGCACGGACGAGCCGGACCTGTTCCAGCGCCGCGAAGTGGTGCACGCCCTGGCGCCCGATGGCGAGGAACACGCTGCCGGCGTCCCCGAGCGCACCGGCCGCGGCGCTCGTCGTCGGGACCCGGACCCAGCGGTCGCCCGACCCTTCGGTCCAGCCGGGCCGACGCAGCACCACCCACGGCGTGCCGGTGGTCGTGGCGGCCTGCGCGGCGTGGTCGGACATGCGCTCGGCGAAGGGGTGGGTCGCGTCGACGAGCAGGTCGACGTGGCGGAGGGCGGTGGCCAGCCCCTCGGCGCCGCCGAACCCGCCGGTCCGGACCTCGCCGGCGGGCAGGCGCGGGTCGCGGGTGCGCCCGGCGAGGGAGGTCGTGACGTGGTGGCCGCGGGCGGTCAGGGTGTCGGCGAGGGCGCGCGCCTCCGCGGTGCCGCCGAGGACGAGCACCCGCCTCGCGTCCGAGCGAACGGCACTCTCGCGCACATAGAGCGCGCGAGAGTGCCATTCGCTCGGATCGGCGGGCTCGCTCACGGCCGAACGCGCTGCGCCGAGTAGAGGTGCGACTCGCAGCCCTGGCCCTGCCCGACGACGGCGCCGACCACGATCACCGCGGTCCGGCGCACCCCCGCGGCCTCGACCTGCTCCGCGATGTCGGCGAGCGTGCCGCGCAGCACGAGCTCGTCGTCGCGCGAGGCCCGGGCGACCACGGCGACCGGCTCGTGCGGCGGCCGGTGCCGGAGCAGGGTCCCGACGACCTCCGCGCACCGCTGCACGGCCAGGTGCAGCACGAGCGTCCCGCCGGTGGCGGCCCAGACGTCGAGGGACTCGCCGTCGGGCATCGGCGTCGCGTTCGCGGCGTCGCGGGTGAGCACCACCGACTGCCCGACGCCGGGCACGGTCAGCTCGGTGCGCAGCGCGGCGGCGGCCGCGGCGAAGGCGGGGACGCCGGGGACGATCTCCCAGGCGACGCCGGCCTCGTCGAGCCGGCGGGTCTGCTCGGCGACGGCGGAGAACACGGCGGGGTCGCCGGAGCACAGGCGCGCCACGTCGTGGCCGGCGGCGTCCGCGGCCACCAGCTCGGCGACGATCTCGTCGAGGGTCAGGCGCGCGGTGTCGACCTTGTGGGCGTGCGGCGGGCACTGCGCGAGCAGGTCCTCGGGGACGAGTGAGCCGGCGTAGAGACACACCGGGCTCGTCGCGATCGCCCGGAGCCCGCGGACGGTGATGAGGTCGGCCGCGCCGGGGCCTGCTCCGACGAAGCGGACGGTCACTGCTGCCTCCAGGGGGGCGGGGTCGGCGGGGGGACGTCGCCGACGTCGGGAGTCGGTCGGGCGGCGGTCGCGCCCACGTGCAGCACCCACTGGGTGACGGGCGCGAGGGCCTTCCACCCCAGGTAGCGCCCGACGGGGCGGCCGCGCGACACGGCGATCCGGCGGACCTCGCCGCCGTACTCGGCGCGCGCGGCCGCGAGCGCCGCCTCGCCCTCTAGCGTCACCGCGTTGGCCACCAGTCGTCCGCCCGGACCCAGCGCCCGTCGGCACGCCTCGAGCATGCCGGGCGCGGACACCCCACCCCCGACGAAGACGGCGTCCGGGGCGTCGAGCCCGGCCAGCACCTCGGGCGCCCGCCCCGGGACGACCCGCACCCCCGGGACCCCGAGCGCCAGCGCGTTCTCGACGATCCGCGCGGCCCGGTCCTCGCGGGACTCGACCGCGATCGCCCGCGCCGTCGGCTCGGCCCGGCACCACTCGATGCCGATCGAGCCCGCTCCCCCGCCGACGTCCCACAGCAGCTGCCCGGGCAACGGGCGCAGCGCCGCGACCGACAGCGCGCGCATCTCGGCCTTGGTGAGCTGGCCGTCGTGCGTGTACGCCTCGTCCGGGAGGCCGGGGGCCCGGCCGAGCCACCCGTCGTCGGGAAGGGCGGGGCAGTCGACGGCGACGACGGCGAGCGGGTCGGAGCCCGGGGCGTTCCAGCTCGCCGCGACGCCGTCGACGCGTGACTCGTGCTCGGCGCCGAGCGAGCCCAGCACGCTCAGGCGGGCCTCGCCGTATCCGGCGCCGACGAGCAGGGCGGCGAGCCGACCGGGCAGGGCGCCGGAGTCGGCCAGCACGAGCAGCCGTCGCCGCGGTGCGAGCGCCGCGCGGACCGCCTCGAGCGGGCGGCCCACCGCGGACACCACCACGGCGTCCTGCTCGGCCCAGCCGAGCCGGGCGCAGGCGAGCGCGACCGACGACGGGTGCGCCACCACGGTCGCGTCGGGCCGCAGCCGGAGCACGCTCGTGCCGATGCCGAAGAACATCGGGTCGCCGCTCGCGAGGACGACGAGCTCCTCGCCGCCGAGCCGGTCGAGCAGGCTGGGCAGCGCGGGCATCATCGGCGCCGGCCACTCCTCGCGGCGCGCGGTCACGGCGGCGGGCAGCAGGTCGAGCTGGCGCGGTGCCCCGAGCACGACGGCCGCCCGTTCACAGGCCGCGCGCGCGGGCGGGGCGAGTCCGGGCCACCCGTCGGCGCCGATGCCGACGACGGTGACGGTCACCGGTCGTGGGCGCGGGGGTCACGGTCGGGCACGGCCGCCACCCTAACGGCCGGGCCGCCCGCGGCGGGCGTGACGATCACCGCGGGTCGGCACGGTCGACGATGCCGGATTTCCTGTCACTGGGTGCAAGGAGTGACGCATTGCTGGCACCGGGAGGTGCTCAGCCCTTCGACGCCACCTCGTCGGCGTACTTCTGCGTCATGTGCTCGACCGCGGAGAGCTGGGTCGCCGCGTACTCGTCGCGCTTGAGGCCCGCGCGCTCCTTGGCCTGCTGGGTGGACTCGGCGTGCGACACCCCGCCCCAGGTCCGGCCCTGGAAGTGCGGCATGACGTACTGGGCGAGGAGCTCCCAGGAGCGCTTCGTCGCCTCCGGGTTGGCCCACTCGTGCCCGAGCAGCAGCATCGCGCCGAAGCCGCCGGACTGGTCGGCCAGGCGCTGCACCTGGGCCCGCGCGTCCTCCGGGGTCCCGATCGCGCCGATGCCGGCCTCGTTGATGAAGTCGATCATCTCCTTGACGTCGCCGCCCTCGACCGCCATCTGCGGGAACGCCGCCGTCTTCTGGAAGTACCGGAACCACGACTCGATGCCGTACTCCACGTCGCGGTAGGCCTGCTCCTTGGTCTCCGCGATGTGCATGAGGCCGACGAGGCGCCACTTGTCGCGGTCGGGCTCGGGCTGGCCGTAGTGCTCGGCACGCTCCTTGACGACGTTCCAGTGGTGCGCCAGGGCGTCGAAGCCGTCCTGGGTCATCGTCGCGCCGATGTTGAGCAGGCCGACGCCGTGCCGGCCGGCCATCCGCGGCCCGGTCGGCGAGGCCACCGCGGCGACGACGATGTCGAAGCACGGCTCGGTGAACGGCCGCAGTTGCAGGCGCGCCTCGACGAGGTTGTGGGTCTTCGTCTGCGCGGTGACCGTCTCGCCGGCCAGCAGCCGCATGATGATGTCGAGGTTGACGTCGAGCAGCTCGCGCGTGTCGGTCGGGTTCAGCCCGATCATCGACGAGTCGCTGGGCAGCGAGCCCGGCCCGACGCCGAGCATCGTCCGGCCGCGGGTGAGGTGGTCGAGCAGCACCATGCGGTCGGCCACCCAGAGCGGGTTGTGGTACGCCGCCGAGGTCACGCCGGTGCCCAGCTTGATCCGCTTCGTGCGCTCCGCCGCGGCCGCGATGAAGATCTCCGGCGACGCGATGATCTCGCTGCCGGCGGAGTGGTGCTCGCCGATCCAGGCCTCGTCGACACCGAGGGCGTCCAGGTGTTCGATCAGTTCCAGGTCGCGCTGGAGCGCGAGCGTCGGGTTCTCCCCGGCGCGGTGGAACGGGGCGAGGAACGTGCCGAAACGCAGCCTGCTCACGAGCTCTCCTCCACGATGAGTGTCAGCCGGGTCACGTTAGGTCGACCGACTGTCGGATGTCCATGGAGGTTTTCCCGACCGCGGGACGGGCGCGTCGATCATTCCGCGGCGGCGATCCGGGCGTGCACGTGCGCGACGACGGTCGGCAGGAACGCCGCCACGACCCGCCCGAGGGCCACGCGGAGGTCGCCCCCGGGCCAGTCGGGCGGCAGCAGTTCGGTCGGCAGCCCCGGGTCGCGCAGCAGGTCGACGTACACCGGGCCGGTCGCGTCCGAGAGCCGGCGCAGCGCCGTCGCCCCATCGTCCGGAACCGGACGGTCCAGCACCGCGAGCAGCCGGGCGTGGTGGGCGCGCAGGTCGTCGGCGACCTCGTCGAGCGCCCAGGCCCGGCGGGCCATGGCGGCCGCGACCGCCGGCGACGATGTCCCGCTGCTCCCACTCGGTGCGTGCAGAGCGCCACCGACGACGGAGCCGACCCACCCCTCGTCGGGAACGAGCCGCCCCAGCACCACCGACGCGTCCGGCGGGACGTCGGCGAGCACCTCGCACAGGCCGGCGGACCGGTCGGTGGGGCACAGCAGGACCCCGGGCTGCCAGGGGCCGTACCCGACGAGCACCGCGGCCCGCCGCAGTCGGTCGCGATAGGGGCGGGCGGACTCCGGGACGTGGTGCAGCAGCGTGTGGAACGCGCCGTCCCACGGCGGCCGTTCACCGCGGTCGTCGCGCAGCCGCAGCACCGAGGCCCCGAACGCCCCGGCGAGGTGGTGGTCGACCTGACGGCCGCGGCGGGTCGTCGTCAGCTGTCCGGCCCCACGCATGCGTGCGAGGGCGCGGCGGGCCGCCTCGGGACGCACCCCGAGATCGCCGAGCAACGCGACGAGGGCGGGTCCGGGCAGGGCGGTGCGACCCGCCGTGCCGAACAGCGAGGCGACCAGGGCCGCGGGGGTGCCCTGGCGACGAGGTCGGTGTAGGTTCTCGCTCACGGTCGGGAGCAATTGTGTCACACGACGGGGGTGCCACGGTGCTGGCCAAGATCCTTCCCTGGGTGTCCATGGCGGTGCTCGACATCGCCGCACCGATCGTCATCTACGACGTGGCCTCGGACGCGGGCCTCGGCGACGTGCCGGCGCTGCTGCTCTCGGCGATCGGGCCGTTGCTCAGCACGCTGCTCTCGATCGCGATCCGCCGTCGTGTCGACGAGTTCAGTCTCTTCATCCTCACGCTGCTCGCGATCGGCGTGGTGACCTCGCTGTTCTTCGACGACCCCCGTCTGCTGCTGCTCAAGGAGTCGGCCGTGACGGGGCTGACCGGCCTGGTGTTCCTGGGCAGCCTGCTCGCGCCCCGGCCGGTGATGTTCCTGTTCGGGCGCCGCTTCGCCACCAATGGCGACCCGGAGCGGATCGCCTGGTGGAACGGGTTGTGGCAGTACCCGCACTTCCGCCGCACCCAGCGCGGGATGACCGTGATGTGGGGCCTCGGCCTGCTCGGCGAGGCGGCGCTGCGGATCGTGCTGACCTTCCGGCTGTCGATCCCGACGATGGTCGTGGTCAACTCCGTCGTCCCCGCGGTCGCGATCGGGGCGCTGGTCGTGGCGACCATCGTGTGGGGCCGCGCCTCGGCCCGCGCGGGTCAGGCCCGCGCTGCGGCCGCCGCCGAGGAGGGTCCGGCCGCGGTCAGTGCCTGAACGACGTCCCCTGGGCGGTGGCGAGCAGCCGCCCCCGGTCGTCGACCAGCTCGGCCCGCCCGACCCGCATGCGCCGACCGCCGTGCTCCACGACCACCCGGCACATCACCGGGTGGTCCCCGGGCCGGACCGAGCGGACGAAGCTGATCGCGAAGTCGTCCGGGATGACGTCGAGCGCGTGCGTCAGGCCGCGGGCGGCGAGACCCGCGAGGGCGCCGCCCTGGACGACGCCCGCCGAGTTCCGGCAGGCGGGATCCGGGTGGGCGATCATCGTGGTGCCGTCGCGGGTCGGGTCCTCCCCGCGGTGCGGCATGAGCAGCCGCCAGCCCGAGGGGCGGTTCGCCCAGCGGGGCGCGGTCCGCCCGTACTGGTCGGACAGCTGATCGGTGAGCACCGCGTTCCGCCCGACGCACCGGGCGAGCGGCCGGCCGTCGCGGTCGGTGATCGTGGCCGAGCTCAGACCCACCCCGTTGCTCGCGTTGTCGAGCGTCCCGGTGGCGTGAAGGTCCTCCCCCGACGACGGGCGGCCGAGCAGCTGGACCGCGAGGCGCACCGTCACGATCCGGTCGCCGGCCCGCAGGCTGCTCGAGTAGGACACCCCGAGCACGAAGTCCGCGAGGATGAGCAGCGACTCGAGCAGGCCGTCGCCGATCGTCGTCGGCATCCGCGCCTCGCAGCAGCCGCGCTCCACCCGGGTCAGCCGGGCGTGCGTGGCCGCATGGATCGGGGCGAGCGGTGACCCTTCGTCGACCAGCCGGCGCAGGGTCGCCAACGGAGTGGGGTCCTCCGACGGCTCACCGCTGCGCTCCGGTCGATCGTTCACGGACCGATCATGCCCAATCGAGCTGACGGTGCGACGGTCGGGCGGCGATCTGGGGGGTGCGTCGCCCGTTCGGCCGCATCACCCCTCATCACCCCACGGAGACCGTGATGCCCGTCATCTCCTCGCATGCCCGGACCAGGGCCTTCTGGACCTCGCGGTCGTGCGAGGCGGCCGTCGACCCGACCGGGATCGGGTGGCCCCAGGACTCGGCCGGGCCGTCCGGGCCGATGTAGACGCCGCCGGGCAGGTCGGGCACCGTCGCGGCGTGCAGCTCGGGCAGGGCACCCATCTCCGGGCCCTGCGCGACGATCCGGTTGAAGACGCCCATCACCGCGTCCTGGAACGACTCGGTGCGCGACTGCAGGTTCGTCGCGCTGTAGCCCGGGTGCGCGGCCATGGAGCGCAGCGACGAGCCGGCGGCGACGAAGCGCCGCTCGAGCTCGTAGGCGAACATCAGGTCGGCCAGCTTGGACTGCCCGTAGGCGAGCCAGCGCTGGTAGCGGCGGCGCTCCCAGTTCAGGTCGTCGAGCCGGATCGACCCGAGGCGGTGCATCTGGCTGGACAGCGTGACGACGCGGTCGGTCAGCCGGTCGAGCAGCAGCCCGGTCAGCGCGACGTGGCCGAGCACGTTGGTGCCGAACTGCATCTCGAAGCCGTCGACGGTCCGCTGCTCCGGGATCGCCATGAGCCCCGCGTTGTTGATCAGCACGTCGACCGGGCCCTCGAGCCGGGCGGCGAACTTCCGGACCGAGGCGAGGTCGGCGAGGTCGAGCTCCTCGACGGCGGTGGTCCCCGGACCACCGTCCGCGGCGATCCGGGCCGCGGCCTGCTCGCCCTTGTCGGTGTTGCGGCACGCGAGCACCACGTGCGCGCCGTGCGCCACGAGCTCGGTGGCGGCGACGAGTCCGAGCCCGGAGTTCGCGCCGGTCACGACGAACGTGCGGCCGGTCTGGTCGGGGATGTCGGCGGAGGTCCAGGGAGCCATGGGTGCGTGGTTACCCGCGATCAGCGGAGCAGACGCGCGATGTGGGAGTAGACGTCCGCGTTCACGCACAGCCCGATGTGGCTCCCCCGCACCGCGAGGTTGTCCGCCCCGTCGACCAGGCACGACTCCGGGCGGACGATCCCGTCCTCGACGGTGCGGATGCTGGTGACCGGCACGGGCGGCGACGCGCGCAGGTCGCGGCCGAAGGCGCACGGGCAGTCGACGGTGAGGCACTGCGGCCGGGCGGGACGCAGCAGGTTCTGGCCGAGGCGCGCACCGCCGACCGCGGCCAGGGTGAGCACCGACGCGTCGAACGGGGAGGACAGCGGGCTGCCCAGCGTGATCACCCGCCGGACCCGGCCCGGCCGCCGGACCGCCACCGCGTGGGCGAGCAGGCCGCCCCGGCTGTGCCCGATCACCGTGACGGGCCGCCCGGACCGTTCGGCGACGTCGGCGAGGCGGCGGTCGAGGCGCCGCACGGCGGCCTCGGAGCAGTCCACGTTCCAGGCGATCCCCGACCGGTAGGCGCGGTACCCGCAGCGGCGCAGCCAGCTCCGCAGCACCGTGAGCGAGGCGTCGCCGGCGAGGAAGCCGGGCACCGCGAGCACGGGGTCGTCGTCGCCGGGCGGCACGTCCTGCCCCCGGTACACCCCGGAGGCGAGCAGGCCCAGGAACTCCAGCTGGAACCGGGCCTCCCCGAGCAGGTTCCCGCGGAACGGCGGGACGATCGGGGCCACCACGTCCGTCACCACGGCCGCCGACGCTACCCGGACACCCCACCCCGTTCCGAGCGAACGTTGCTCCTATGTCAAGCGGCGGCTCGTTCGTGATCGTGGACTGTGGGTTGTAGGAGGTTGTAGACGACTCGGGCAAGGCGCCGTTTGAGGGCTCGGATGGCGTCCTTGTCCTGGTCGGAGCCGGCGATGCGTCGTTGGTAGTAGGCATGGCCGAGGCTGTCGGGCATGCGGGCTTGGGTGCGGGCGATGCGGTGGAGTGCGGCGTTGAGTTGCCGGTTCCCGCCGCGGGCCAGGCGGTGACGGTCGCTGCGACCGGACGAGGCCGGGACGGGGGCGACGCCGGCGTGCATGGCGTAGCAGGCCTCGGAGCGGAACCGGGTGATGTTCGCGGTCTCCCCGAGAATCTTCGCGGCGGTCAGCGCGGCGCAGCCGTCGAGGTCGAGCAGCTGCGGCGCCAGCGCCTGCGTGCGCGCGGTGATCTCGCGTTCCAGGGCCCGGATCCGGACGGTGACCCGGCGGATGTCGCCGATCAGTTCGGCGGCGAGCTCGGCGGCCAGCCCGGTGTGGGCCTCGGCGAGGTGAGCGGTGAGCCAGTCCAGCCGGCGCAGGCTGCCCAAGCCGCGGGCGGGCAGGTGCAGTTCGGGGTCGAGTCCGTGCAGGTGCCAGCGCAGCCGGTTGACCTTGGCGGTGCGCTCACCGAGCAGGCTCTCCCGATGGTCGACCAGCAGCTTGAGCTCCCGGGACTCCGGGTCGTGCTCGGCGACGGGCAGGTCGGGCTCGCGGAGCGCCGCGCGGGCCACCGCCAGCGCGTCGATCGGGTCGGACTTGCCGCGGGTGCGCGCCGAGGCCCGGGTGCCGGCCATCAACTTCGGGGGCACCCGCACCACCCGCGCCCCGGTCGCGAGCAGCGCCCGCTCCAGGCGGGTGGAGACATGCCGACAGTCCTCCACCGCCCAACACACCCCGCCGGTCTCGCCGGGCTTGCTGCCGGTGAGCTGGGTGGCCTGGGCGCGAGCCCAGACGGTCAGCTCGAGATGACCGGCGTCGGTGGCCTTGACGGTCTTGCTGGCCTGCCGGGCGCCGACCTGGTCGACCATGACCGCGGTGTGCGACCCCTTGTGGACATCGACTCCGACTGTGAGGACCATCGAACGGTCTCCCTTTCGCCTGGGTGACAAACAGGCTGGGGCCGGTCGGCGGACACACCTCAGTGGGGGCGATGCCACGCTCCTATCAAGTCACGCCGGCCGGTCCTGGCCGCTGGTGCTCGGCACAACGTTCGAGTTGCCACCACGAAGGGGGCAGGCACTCTCCGAGCCAGAACACCAGCGACCAGGATCCCAGCACCGCCATCAGCGGCACCACCGACACTGACACTGAGGCACTCTCGCGCACATAGATGCTGCGAGAGTGCCGCTCGCTCGGGAAGGGGCCCGTCCCCCGTGGGATACTCCGCCCGTGCACCTCACCGGGGATCCGGACGCCGTCGGCGTCGACGGCGACCACCGCGTCTGCGCGGCGGTCGAGGCGCTGCCGGACGCCGCGACGATGCACGGGTGGGTGTCGCGGTTCGCGCTGCTGGCCGACCCCACGCGGCTGACGCTGCTGCTCTGCATCCACGAGGTCGGCGAGATCTGCGTGTCCGACCTCGCCCTCGCGGCCGGCCTCAAGGACTCCACGACGAGCCAGGCCCTGCGCCTGCTGCGGGCGCAGAACCTGGTCAGCGCGCACCGCGACGGCCGCGTCGTGCGCTACCGGCTCGCCGACGCCGTCGTGAAGGACCTCCTGGACCGCATCCACGACGGCGGGTCGCTCGAGCCGTTCGCGTCCCTCACCCCAACAGGGTCGACAGGATCTCCGCGAGGCGCCGCGTCTCGATGAGGAACGCGTCGTGCCCGTAGGGCGACTCGATGCGTTCCACCGGGCCGGCGCCCGGGATGAGCTCGGCCAGCTCCTCCTGCTGCGCGAGCGGGTAGAGCCGGTCGGTGGTCGACCCCGCGACCACGGTGCGCGCGGTGACGCGCCCGAGCGCCTCGGCCATCGTGCCGCGACCGCGGGAGACGTCGTGGCCGTTCATGGCGGCCGTCAGCGCGACGTAGGACCCGGCGTCGAACCGGTGCACCAGCTTCTCGGCGTGGTGGTCGAGGTAGGACTCCACGGCGAACCGCCCCGGGGCCGTCGCGTCGTAGGGGTCCTCCCCCGGCTGGGGCCGCCGCCCGAAGCGCGTGTCCAGCTCCTCGGCGGTGCGGTAGGTGGCGTGCGCGATGCGGCGCGCCACCCCGAGTCCGACGTGCGGGCCCTGGCCGCGGCCGCGGTCGTGGTAGTCCCCGCCGCACCAGTTCGGGTCCTCGCGGATGGCCGCGAGCTGCGGCGACGCCCACGCGATCTGGTCGGCCGACGCCGCCGCGCAGCAGGCGAGGAGCAGCAGCCGCTCCACGCGCTCGGGGTGCGTCACCGCCCACTCGACCGCCCGCATCCCACCCATCGACCCGCCGAGCACGGCCGCCCAGGAGCCGATGCCGAGCTGGTCGGCGAGCCGGACCTCGAGGGCGACCTGGTCGCGCACGCTCGTGCGCGGGAAGCGTGAGCCCCAGGGGCGGCCGTCCGACGCGGTCGACGCCGGCCCCGTCGTCCCCTGGCAGCCGCCGAGGACGTTGGGGGCGACGACGTACCAGCGGTCGGTGTCGATCGTCAGGCCCGGCCCGATGATGCCCGCCCACCAGCCGGGCGTCGGGTGCCCGAGCCCCGTCGTCCCGACGACGTGCGAGTCCCCGGTCAGGGCGTGCAGGACGAGGATCGCGTTGGAGCCGTCGAAGGTGCCCCAGCTCTCGTAGGCGACGGTGACGTCGGGCAGCGCCGACCCGCTCTCCAGCGGCAGCGGGTCGGGCAGGGTCACGAACCGGCGGTCACCGACCGGGTACCCCTCCCGCCACGCACCGGTGGCGGGAGGGAGGACCGGCACCGAGCCGTCGTCGGGACGGGGTCCCGGGGATCCCACGGCACGACCGCCCGGCAGCAGCTGGGTCACGCAGTCGTCGACTTCGCCGCGGTGAAGCCCGCCTCGAGGTCGGCCCGGATGTCCTCGAGGTTCTCGATGCCGACCGACAGTCGCACCAGGCCCGGGGTGACGCCGCTGGAGCGCTGCTCGGGCTCGGAGAGCTGGCTGTGGGTGGTCGACGCCGGGTGCACGATCAGGCTGCGGACGTCGCCGATGTTGGCGAGCTGGGAGTGCAGCGAGGTGCCGTCGACGAACGCCCGGCCGGCCTCCACGCCACCGCGCAGCTCGAAGGCGACGATCGCGCCCGCGCCGCGCGGCAGGTAGCGCTGCTGGGCCGCGTGCCACGGGCTCGACTCGAGGCCCGCGTACCAGACCTGCTCGACCTCGTCGCGGGACTCGAGCCACTCCGCGATCGCCTGGGCGTTCGCGACGTGGCGGTCCATGCGCAGGCTCAGCGTCTCGATGCCCTGCAGCACGAGGAACGCGTTGAACGGGCTGAGCGCGGCACCGGTGTCCCGGAGGTGCTGCACGCGCATCTTCGCGGCGAACGCGCCCGGGCCGAGGGCCTCCCAGAACTTGAGGCCGTGGTAGCTCGGGTCGGGCTCGGTGAAGCCGGGGAAGCGGTCGCCGTGCTCGCCGAAGGCGAAGGTGCCGCCGTCGACGACGACGCCGGCGATCGAGGTGCCGTGGCCGCCGAGGAACTTGGTGGCCGAGTGGATCACGACGTCGGCGCCGTGCTCGATCGGGCGGACCAGGTAGGGCGTCGGCACCGTGTTGTCGACCAGCAGCGGGACGCCGACCTCGTGGGCGGTGTCGGCCACGCCGCGGATGTCGAGCACGTTGTTGCCGGGATTGGGCAGCGTCTCGGCGAAGAACAGCTTGGTGTTCGGCCGGGCGGCGTTGCGCCACTGCTCGAGGTCGTCCTGGTCCTCGACGAACGTGACCTCGATGCCCATCTTCGGCAGCGTGTAGTGGAACAGGTTGTAGGTGCCGCCGTAGAGGCTGGGGCTGGACACCATGTGGTCGCCCGACTCGGCGATGGTGAGGATCGCGGCCGTCGTCGCCGCGCTGCCGCTCGCGAACGCGAGCGCCGCGACGCCGCCCTCCAGGGCGTTGACGCGCTGCTCGAGCACGTCGGTCGTCGGGTTCATGATCCGCGTGTAGATGTTGCCCGGCTCGGCCAGCGAGAACAGGTCGGAGCCGTGCTGGGTGTCGCGGAACGTGTACGACGTCGTCTGGTAGATCGGGGTGGCGCGGGCGTTCGTCGCCGGGTCGGGCTGCGCGCCGGCATGGATCTGCTTGGTCTCGAACGACCAGTTGGTCTCGGGGGTGCTCATGTGCGGTTCCTCTGTGCGGTGCGGGTGGGGGCTCGCGGGCTCGGATCAACGACGACAGAACTCGTCGAACGCGTCGATCCGGCGACTGGGCCAGAACTCGTCTCGCACGGGCTCGAGCACGACGGTGTGGAGCACATCGGACACCTTAGAGGTCGACGGCGCTCCTCAGCGCGGGAGCTTCACCACCGTCACGAAGAAGTCGTCGATCTGGCGGATGATGTCGATGAAGCGCTCGAAGTCGACGGGCTTGGCGACGTAGGCGTTCGCGTGCAGGTCGTAGCTGCGCAGGATGTCCTCCTCGGCCTGCGACGTGGTCAGCACCACCACGGGGATGGACCGCAGCGTCTCGTCGGACTTGATCTCCTCGAGGACCTGCCGGCCGTCCTTCCGCGGCAGGTTGAGGTCGAGCAGGATCAGGCCCGGGCGCGGGGCGTCGGCGTGCGCGCCCTCGCGGCGCAGGAACTCCAGCGCCTCCACGCCGTCGGAGACCACGTGCAGGGTGTTGCGCAGCTTGTGGTGCTCGAACGCCTCACGGGTCATGAGGACGTCGCCCTCGTCGTCCTCGACCAGCAGCACGTCGATCTCGTCGGGCGGGGTCGTCACGGGTTCTCCTCGGTGGGGTGGTCCAGGGCCGGCAGGGTCACGACGAAGGTGCTCCCGGGGCCGGGGGTGGGATCGAGCCGGATGGTCCCGCCGTGGTGCTCGACGATCTTGCGGCACATCGCGAGGCCGATCCCCGTCCCCGGGTAGGCCGAGCGGCCGTGCAGGCGCTGGAAGATGGTGAAGATCTGGTCGGCGTACTCCGGCTCGATCCCGATGCCGTTGTCGGTGAACCGCAGCAGCCACCGGTCGTCGTCGCGCTCCACGCCGACGTGCACCCGCGGGGGCTCCTCGCCGTGGAACTTGAGGGCGTTCCCGAGCAGGTTCTGGAAGACGGTGGTGAGCAGGGCCGGTTCCGCGGACAGCCGCGGCAGCCGGTCGTGGGTGATCTCGCCGCCGGTCTCCTCCAGCGCCCCGGCGAGGTTCCGCGTCGCCCGGTCGAGCAGGTCGTCGCCCTCGACCTCCTCGACCGGACCGTCCGCGCGCCCGACCCGCGAGAACGCCAGCAGGTCGTTGATCAGCACCTGCATGCGCTTGGCGCCGTCGACGGCGAACTCGATGTACTGGTCGGCGCGCTCGTCGAGCTGTCCGCCGTAGCGGCGCTGCAGCAGCTGGCAGAAGCTCGTGACCTTGCGCAGCGGCTCCTGCAGGTCGTGCGAGGCGACGTAGGCGAACTGCTCGAGGTCGGAGTTCGACCGCTCCAGCTCCCGACCCCGCCGGTCGAGCTCGCCGCGGGCCCGTTCGATGGCCGCCAGCTCGGCGAGCAGCGCGCGCCGCATGGCGTCGACGTCGCGGCTCAGCGACGTGATCTCCCGCGGCCCCCGGACGCCGATCGGGCGCTCGAGGTCCCCCGAGGCCACGTCGCGGACCTCGGTGGCGAGCTGCTCGGTCGGCCGCACGACCGCCCGGCGCAGCCACAGCAACAGCCCGACGAGCCCGGCGGCGAGCACCAGCAGCGCCACGAGGCCGACCACGTCGACCATCCGGGCCGCGGCGTTCGCCCCCTCCAGCGCCTCCGGCCCGACCCGGCCCAGCAGCGCCGCGCGCTCCCGCGCGAGGGCCGTGAGCGCGAGCCCGGTGACGACCCCGACGGCCACCAGCAGCACCGCGCCGGCCACGCCCGCCGTGACGAGCAGGCGGTGCAGCGACCGGCGGGCGAGCGGGTCGCGTTCCGGGGCGGTCGTCGTGCTCACCGGCCCGACACCACCAGCACGGCCGCGACGTCGTCGGCCCGCTCGACGGTGAGCGTGCGGACCTGCTCGAGGACCCGGTCGAGCAACCGCTCCGCGCCGGCGGCGTCCAGGCCGTCGGTCGGCTCGTCGCGCAGGCAGCGCTCGAGGACGGTGAGCAGACCGTCGGTGCCCAGCACGTCGTCGTCGGGAACGGCGGAGGCGACCGGCCGGCCCTCCACCAGCCCGTCGGTGTAGAGCAGCATCGCCCAGCCCGGGGGCAGCTCCACCTCGAGTTCCTCCCACCGGTCGTCGGAGACGATCCCGATCGGACGTCCGAGCCGGGTGACCGGCAGCGGCTGCACCTTCCCGCCGAGATCCATCAGCACGGGCGGCGGGTGGCCCGCGAGGCGCAGGCGGGCCCGCCGTCGGTCGGGGTCGACGGTCAGCACGGCGAGGGTGGCGAAGATGCCCGTGCGGGCCCGCTCGTGCACGAGCAGGCGCCCGAGGACCGGCAGCATCTGCGTGTCGGCGGTCTCCGCGAGGACCACGGTCCGCCAGGCGATCCGGAGGTTGACCCCGAGGGCGGCCTCGTCGGGCCCGTGGCCGCAGACGTCGCCGATCACCACGTGCAGGGTGCCGTCGGCGGCCTCGACCGCGTCGTAGAAGTCGCCGCCGAGCAGCCGCCGCCCGCCGCCGGGCTCGTAGCGCACGGCGATGGCGACGTCGGGGTCGGTGACCAGCGGGGTCGGCAGCAGGCCCCGCTCGAGGCGGACGTTCTCCTCGGCGCGGGTGTGGGCGTCCCAGAGCTGCTGCCGGACCCGCTCGCCGCGCACCCGCTCCACCGCGTAGCGCAGCGCCCGCGAGAGCGACGGACCGTCCACGTGGTGCTTGAGCAGGTAGTCCTGGGCGCCGGCGGCGACGGCGCGGGTCCCGAGCTCGTGGTCGTGCCGCCCCGTCAGGACCACCACGGCGGGCCCGCCGTGGTGGCGCAGCACCCGCGCCAGGGCGTCGAGCCCCTCGCCGTCGGGCAGGGCGAGGTCGAGCAGGACGCACTCGACGCCGTCGAGCATCCGGTCGGCCTCGGCGAGGGTGCGGGCCCGGTGCAGCGTCGCGGAGAAGCCGCCGGCGACCTCGGCGTCGGCGAGGTGCTCGGCGACGAGCAGGGCGTCGGCGTCGTCGTCCTCGACCAGCAGGACGGACAGCGGGGCGGAGGCCCCGTCGAGCGTGACCGCCACATCGCCCCCCTCCCGTTGCGCGCCGACGCGCCACGGGGTCGAGCGCATGTCGACGGGCAGCCTAGAGAACGGCCGTGGCGGGGTCCGACGCCCCTCCCGGGGACTCAGGTCGGGCTCTGCCAGGCCGCGACCGGTCGGCGTTCGTGGACCCCGAGGACGCCCGCGACGACGACCCCGGCGACCAGCACCGGTACCAGCGCCCACACCGGGCCCGCGCTCAGCACGAGCAGCGCGCCGACCAGGGCACCGACGAGCATCGTGCCCACCGCGAGCAGCCGACGGCCGAGCACGCGGACCCCGGAGCGTCGCACGTCCGCGCCGATGCCGGTGATCGTCATGGTCAGGACCGTGGTCGTCAGGTCCGGTACCGCGAGGTGGCGGACGGTGGTGTTCTGCAGCCCGAGCGCGAGGGCGAGCAGCACGGCGACGCCCGACGCGCCGGCCGACGTCACCTGGAGCCCGAGCGCGAGCAGCACCACGGCGACCGCCACGAGCAGGACCTCGACGAGCACCGTCACCAGCAGCAGGCGTCCCCGCCGGGCCCGGAACCGGGTGACCACCACGCCACCGGCGAGGGCGCCGACCAGGAAGCCGGCGAGGGCGGCCAGGGACGCCGCCAGCGCGAAGCCCGGTGCGCCCGCGAGCGCGAACCCGATGAAGACGATGTTGCCGGTCATGTTGGCCACGAAGACGCGGCCCAGCGACAGCACGCTCACGGCGTCGACCGCCCCGGTGGAGAACGTGAGCAGCAGCAGGAGGATCGGCAGCGGCCCGTGCACCGGACCCCGGGTGAGCGCCCCGTCCCACGTCGGCGTGATCGTCATGCGCGCCAGTTTGGTGCTGGGCGGCGCCGCCCGCGTCGGTCGTTCGACCGGTCCGGCCCCGGTGGGTACCCGGGCGGGGTGACGGCGACGAAGGAATGGCTGGACGCGCAGTACGACGCGCGGGCGCTGGTGGACGACGCGGACGCGATCATCGCCGACTGGCTCGCCCGCAGCGAGGCGCTGCGCCGCGAGCACCCGGCCCGGACGATCCGCTACGGCGACCACGTCAGGCAGGCCGTGGACGTCTACTCCCCCGCCCCCGGCGGCGGACCCGCCCCGCTGGTGGTGTTCGTCCACGGCGGCTACTGGCAGGCCCTGGACAAGGAGACATTCGGGTTCCTCGCCGAACCCTTCCTGACGGCCGGTGCGGTGTTCGCGTCCCTCGACTACCGGTTGGTGCCCGAGGTGGCGATCGACGACGTGATCGCCGACGTCCGGGCGGGCGTCGCGGAGCTGGCCCGCCGGGCGCCAGACCTGGGCGCCGCCCCGACCGGGATCGGTCTCGTCGGGCACTCCGCAGGCGGCCACCTCGTCACCGCGGCGATGGCCACCGACTGGGGCGGGTACGACCTGCCCGCCGACACCGTCGGACCCGTCGTCGGGATCAGCGGGCTGTACGACCTGGACCCGATCCGCCGGTCGTACCTCAACGACGTGCTGGGGATGTCCGAGCAGAGCGCGCACGACGCGAGCCCGGTGCACATGACCCCGACCGGCCCCGGCCCGCTGCTCCTGACCTGCGGCGGGGACGAGCCGGGCGAGTTCGAGCGCCAGCAGCGCCTGCTGGTCGACGCCTGGCCCGGAGTGCCGACGGACGTGCTGGCGCAGGAGGGCGGCACGCACTTCGACGCCTGCGACCAGCTCGCGCTCCCCGGGCCGCTGCGCGACCTCGCGGTGCCGCTGCTCACGCGGCGCTGAGCTGCCCTTCCGGCACGAACGGGTCGTTCGGCACGATCTATCGGGTCGAACGGCCCGTTCGTTCCGTGCCCGCGACTCCCTCCGGCGCGAGCGACCCGGCCGGCAGACCGAGGGCGGCGACGACGCGCTCCATCGCCGCGCCCACGGCGAGCAGGTCCCCGCCGAGCGGGTCGACGACGAGGCGCCGCACCTCGGCCACGTGGGCGGGGGCAGCCGCCTCGAGGTGCGCGCGACCGGCGTCGGTGAGGGTCGCGATCGTGAACCGCCGGCCCTGCCCCGTGCACACCGTGCGGGTGACCCACCCCCGCGCCTCCAGGCGGGCGACCGCGTGCGACGTCCGTGGCAGCGACCCGTTCGCCATCTCGGCGACGTCGCTCATCTGCATCGAGCCGCCCTCGGAGAGCGAGAGCCGCGCCAGGATCATGTAGCCGAACAGCGTCAGGTCCGCGTCGCGCAGCAGCTGGCTCTCCAGCGCGCCCGGCAGCGTCATCAGCGTCTTGCACAGCGCGATCCAGGCCGGGCGCTCCTCGTCGGTGAGCCAGCGCGGTTCGTCCTCCACGAGCATTGACTTTAACACGCAACCCCGCGCAGACTCCGAGTTGCACACGCAACCCAGAGGAGCACCGCCATGACCACCACCGCCGTCCGCACCACCCCGATCGCGGCCCGGCTCGGCGTCGCCCTCGTCGTGGCTGCCTTGCTCAACGGGGTGATCGCCCTGGTCGCGAGCGCCCTGGACGCGGACGGGATCGGCATGGGCCTGCAGCCGCAGGTCTTCCTCCCGGCCACCGTGGTGGGCGTCCTGCTCGGCACCCTCGGCTGGTTCGGCGTCCGGCGCGTCGCCCCGCGCGCGCTGCCCGTCGTCGTGCCCATCGTGCTGGCCCTGACCTGGATCCCCGACCTGCTGCTGTTCGGTCAGGGCGCGACCGTCGCCAACGTGGTCGGGCTGATGGCGATGCACGCGGTGGTGGCGACGACGGTCGTCGTCGCGCTGCGTCCGACGACCCGGTGACCCGGGCGGGGTCGACCTAGGATCGACTCGTGTCCGACGTGGCGCGCTCCGGTCCTGTCCGCTATGCGCGCGCAGCCCGGTTCGCGCCGCCGCAGCGCACCGATCCGACGGTGCCCGAGCGCACCTCTCGCGGGGGATGTTCGCCGCATGGGCCGAGGACCGTCCACTCCGAGGTGCCTACCGCCTCGACTGGCGGCCCGACGGCTCGCCCTTCGGCGCCACCCACTGCCTCGAGCTGCCGCTCCTGCTCGGCGACCGTGCCGCGTGGTGGTCCTCTCCGATGCTCGGCACCACCCCGTGGCCGGAGGTCGACGCGACGGGCCGCGACCTGCGGGCGGTCTGGGCCGGCTTCGCCCGGACCGGGCGGCTGGAGCCCGCGGCCGGTCTCCCGGTCGCCTGGGCTCCGGACGGCGACCTGATCTCGCTGCACTGATCGTGCCGGTCCGGCCAGGATTCCCGCATTCCCGACGACGGGCCGCCGGGCTCGGGCCCACGCGTCAGCACGTTCTTGCCGCCCGCCCCTAGGGTCGCCCGGGTGAGCACCCCGACCCGCAGCGTCCGGACGTTCTGCCGCATCTGCGAGGTGCACTGCGGCCTGGTCGTGGACGTGGCCGACGAGCAGGTCCTCAAGGTGCGGCCCGACCGCGAGCACCCGGTGTCGCAGGGCTACTGCTGCGTGAAGGGTCTCGGCCTCGGGGCGCTGCACCACGACGAGGACCGGCTCGACACCCCGCTGAAGCGGGTCGACGGCGAGCTCGTGCCGATCGGGTGGGACCAGGCGCTCGCCGAGATCGGCGCCCGGGTGCGGGGCCTCGTCGACCGGCACGGGCCGCGGGCGGTCGCGCTGTACCAGGGCAACCCGACGTTCTTCTCCTTCGCGCACACGACGATGTCGGCCGCGTTCGTCGAGGCGCTCGGCTCCCCCAACGTGTTCGCCTCGCACTCGGTGGACGTGAACACGAAGTTCCACGTCTCGACCGAGATGTACGGGCTCTCCCTGGTGCACCCGGTCCCCGACCTCGAGCACGTCGAGCTGTTCGTCTGCCTCGGCTCGAACCCGCTCGTCAGCCAGATGTCGGTGGTCACCGTCGCGGACGCCGCCGGGGCGCTGCAGCGCATCACCGAGCGCGGCGGCCGGGTGGTGATCGTCGATCCGCGGCGCACCGAGACCGCACGCCGCCTCGGCGAGCACCTGCCGATCCGGCCGGGCACCGACGCCTACCTGCTCGCCGCGATGCTGCACGTCCTCACCCACGAGGACGGCCTCGACCTCGCGCCCGCGCGCCGGGTCGCGCGCGGCGTCGACGCGTTCGTCGCGGCCGCCGCACCGTGGACCCCGGAGCGCGCCGAGGCCGTCACCGGCATCGCGGCGACGACGATCCGCGAGCTCGCCCGTGCCTACGCGGCGGCCGACGGCGCGGCGCTCTACTGCTCGACCGGCGTGAACATGGGCCCGTTCGGCTCGATCGCCTACTGGCTCATCCAGGGCATCAACCTGCTGACCGGCAACCTCGACCGCCGCGGCGGGCTGCTCGTCCCCCGGGGCGCGGTCGACACCGTGCGCCTCGCCGGCCTCATCGGGCTCGGCCGCTTCGACGAGCACCGGACCACCGACGGCCGCTGGCACCGGGTCGCGGGCGCCTTCCCGGCCGGCGCGCTCGCCCGGGAGATCACGACCGACCACCCCGACCGGATCCGCGCCCTGTTCGTGACCGCCGGCAACCCCGTCCACTCCGTCCCGGGCGGCGAGCTGCGCGACGCACTGCCGGAGCTGGACCTGCTCGTCAGCGTCGACCTCTACCGCAACGAGACCGCCGCCCACGCCGACTACGTCCTGCCGGCCACCGACATGCTCGAGCGCAGCGACTTCCCGGCCTCCCACCAGCCGCTGCAGGTGGTCCCGCACGCCCAGTGGACCCCGCCCGTCGTCGCACCCGTCGCCGAGCGCCGCACCGAGTGGCGCATCTTCTCCGACCTCGCCCTCGCGTGCGGCGTCCGCCCGTGGGGCACGACCGCGGCCCACGTGCTCCCGTGGCTCGACCGACTCCTCGCCCGTCTCCCAGGGCGCCTGCGCGTCGGGCCGGACCAGGTCGTCGCGCTGCTGCTGCGCTGGGGCGGCCGCACGACGCTCGACGAGCTGCGTCGCCGCCCCGAGGGCGTGCTGCTGCCGCCGACGGAGCCCGGGTCGTTCCTCGGCCGGCGGGTCGCCACCTCCGACGGGCTGGTCGACCTCGCGCCGCCCGACCTGCTCGCCGACCTCGCCCGGCTCGAGGCCGTCGAGGCCGACCTGGCCCGCCCCGACGTGCTGCGACTGATCGGGCGGCGCGACCGGCGCTCGCACAACTCGTGGATGCACAACAACGGACACATCCGCCAGCCCGAGGGCAACACCGCACTGCTCCATCCCGACGACGCCGCCGCCCGCGGCATCGTCGACGGGTCGGCCGTGGCGGTGGCGAGCCCGACGGGCCGGATCGTCCTGCCGGTGTCGCTGACGACCGACGTCGCGCGCGGGGTCGTCGTCGTGCCGCACGGCTGGGGCCACGCCGGGACCGGTCCGAGACGGGCCCGGGCCCTGCCCGGGGTCAACGTCAACGACGTGATCCCCGGCGGCGCGGCCCACCTCGACCCGGTCAGCGGCCAGGCCGTGATGCTCGCCCACGAGGTGACCGTGGAGGCCGTCACCAGCTGACCGGTGCCCCGACCTCGACCGCGCCCGAGTTCAGGACCCGGCAGATCGCCCCGCCGCGCTCGTGCATCGCGCGCGCCGCTCCGGGGCCGACGGAGGTCTCCATGACGCGGCACGGCGCGGCCTTGCGGACCACCTCGAGCTCGACGTCGCCGAGCCGGATGCGGGCCCCGGGCGTCGTCGGGACCCGGCCGGTGTCGACGGTGACCGTGCGGCGGGTGTCCCCGGCCGGCACCGGGGCTCCCCTGGCCTCGGCCGCCTCGGCGAGCTCCTCGAGGGACTGGACGGAGACGTGGCGGTGGCGCGTCCCGAAGTAGCGGTCCCCGACGACGCCCGTCCCTGCCTCGCACTCGATGCGCTCCACCGCCTGCATCGGCGCCTTCCGCTCCGGGGCGACGTGCAGGGCGGCGACGATCACAAACTCCAGGGTAGGTAGTCGTACGGAGGCCCGAGAACGTCGTCGTGACCAGGGTCGACGCCATGAGCGAGTACGACGAGATCGACATGTCCGACCAGCTCGCGGTCCTGGCCGACCTCGGCACGCCCACCCGGGCCGCCGCGATCGCCCGGATCCTGGCGACGCCGGAGCGCTGGTGCCCGGCGGTGCTCATGGCGATGGCGTCGGTGGTCTTCGCCGACGGGCACCGCGAGACCGGCGCCTTCTGGTTCTACGCGGGCCAGCTCCGGGCGCGGTTCGACGCGTCCCGCTGCACGGACCCGTCCGCCGGCGCGGCGTGCGGCGCGCTGACCGAGGCGCACGGTCCGCCGATCAACCGGTGGGCGTTCGCCGAGCCGGGTCTGCTGCCCGGGCTGGTCGACCGGGTCGCTGTGTGGGACGCGGCGACGGCGAGCGACTACGATCCGCGCTGGATCGCCCTGCACGGGATGAACGCGTTCCTCGGCTCGGACGGCCCGCTGTGCGTGCCGCGCGCGCAGTGGCCGGAGCTGGCCGCCCGCGCGCGAGCCGAGTTCGTCGCCGGGTGCCACGACCTGTTCGACGCCGACGGTCGGCTGCGGATTCCCTGACGACGATCGCGACGCGCCGCGCGATGTGCCCGCTGAGCGCGCACATCGCTCGGCGCGACGAGATCTTCCCTGGCCGCTGACGCTGCTCAGAGCAGCGTGGCGCTGCCGGGAGCGGAAACCGCGGCAGGACCCGTCGTCGGGACGCCAGGGTCGACGCCATGACCGACCCGACGTCCTTCTCCCCCGACCTGCGGGCCCAGTTGCTGCGGCACCGCGTGCTCGTGCTCGACGGCCCGCTCGACGACGACAACGGCACCGCCCTCGCCACCCACCTGCTCACCCTCGCGGCGGAGAACGACTCCGCCGACATCGCGCTGTGGATCCACTCCCCCGGCGGCTCGGTGCCGGCGATGCTCGCGATCCGGGACGTGATGCGGCTCGTGCCGGTCGACGTCTCCACCCTCGCGCTCGGCCTCGCGTGCAGCGCCGGGCAGTTCCTGCTCTCGGCGGGGACGCCGGGCAAGCGGTTCGCCCTGCCGCACGCGAAGATCCTGATGCACCAGGGGTCGTCGGGAATCGGCGGATCGGCCGTCGAGGTCGAGGTGCAGGCCAACGACCTGCGCCACACCCGCGACACCGTGCTCGGCCTGATCGCCGAGGACACCGGCCAGCCGCCGGAGCGGGTGTTCGAGGACTCGCTGCACGACCGCTGGTTCACCGCCGCCGAGGCCCGCGACTACGGGTTCGTCGACGGGATCGTGTCGAGCTTCGACCAGGTCATGCCGGTGCGGCGGCTGCGGGTCGGGATGGGGGTGGCGGCATGAGCAGCTACACGATCCCAAACGTCCTCACGCGTGACTCGCGCGGCGAGCGGATCACCGACGTCTACTCCCACCTTCTGAGCCAACGGATCGTGTACCTGGGCACGGCGATCGACGCCGGCGTCGCGAACGCGCTGATCGCCCAGCTGCTGCACCTCGAGTCCGACGCCCCGGACCAGGAGATCGGGCTCTACGTCAACTGCGAGGGCGGGGACACGGCGGCGATGCTCGCGGTCTACGACACTCTGCAGTACGTCCGCGCCCCGATCGCGACGACGTGCGTGGGCCAGGCCGTCGCCGCGGGCGCGGTGCTGCTCGCGGCCGGGGCGCCGGGCCGACGCTCGGCACTGCCGCACGCCCGCATCGTGCTCCACCAGCCCGCCGCCCAGGGCCGCGGCGCGATCCCGGACCTGATCCTCGCCGCCGACGAGGTGGTGCGGGTCCGCGCGGAGATGGAGACGATCCTGGCGAAGCACACCGGGCAGTCGTCGGAGACGCTCCGGCGCGACACCGACCGCGACCTGGTCCTCACCGCGGCCGCAGCCCGCGACTACGGGATCGTCGACCAGGTGATCGAGCGACACTGATCAGGCTGTTCGCGCGGCGGCCCACCGGTCGAGCGAGCACCTACGGCGGCCGGCCGCCATACCGCACCACCGACGGTGCTCGATGATCACCCGGCCAGCAGCATCGGCCCCCGCCCGCCGGCCCCGCGGGCGAGATCGGTGTGCGCGAGCCCGATCAGGTCGCGCAGCGACACGTCCAGCGCGCCCGCGACGGCCGCGAGGATCTCGCTCGACGGGTCCTTGCGGCCGCGCTCGACCTCGGACAGGTACTGCGGCGAGATGCCGGCGCGCTCGGCGGTGTCGGCCAGGCGCTCGCCCCGCTCCCGGCGCACCGCCCGGACCCGCCGGCCGACGACCTCGCGCCACAGCGGTTCGGGGCCACCACCCTTCTGAGCGAGCGGCACTCTCGCAGCATCTATGTGCGCGAGAGTGCCGCTCGTTCGGTTGCGCCGATGCGCGTCCAGCCGGATCAGCTCACCCATGTCGAGCACCGTCGCAGACCACGCCGTACCCCGTCCCGGCGTTCCGCCACGGGCGAACGGAGCACACTGTTGACAAGCTGCCAACAAGCGGCGCAGAGTGCCCGGCATGGACTACGACGTCCTCGTGATCGGCTCGGGATTCGGCGGCGGGGTCGCCGCGCTGCGGGCCACCGAGAAGGGCTACCGGGTCGGGGTGCTCGAGGCGGGTCGCCGCTTCGCCGACCACGAGTTCGCGCGCACCTCGTGGCACCTGCGCGACTTCCTGTGGGCGCCACGGCTGGGCTTCCACGGGATCTTCCGCATCGACCCGCTGCGGCACGTGCTCGTGCTCTCCGGCGCGGGCGTCGGCGGCGGATCGCTGGTGTACGCGAACACCCTCTACCGCCCGCCCGCGCGCGTGTTCACCGACGGCACCTGGCCCGCGGGCGTCGACTGGGACGACGAGCTCGACCGCCACTACGACCAGGCCTCCCGCATGCTCGGCGTGCAGACCTACCCGCGCACCTCCGCCGCCGACGCCGTGATGCGCGACGTCGCCGAGGAGCTCGGCGTCGGGCACACCTACCGCAACGCCGACGTCGGGGTGCTCTTCGGCGACGAGCCCGGCGTCGAGGTGCCCGACCCCTACTTCGGCGGCGCCGGGCCCGCCCGCCGGACCTGCATCGACTGCGGCGAGTGCATGACGGGCTGCCGGCACAACGCGAAGAACACGGTCGCGAAGAACTACCTGCACCTCGCCGAGGCCGCGGGCGCCGTCGTGCACCCGCTGACCACCGCCACCGTCATCCGCCCCCGCCACGGCGACCTCTCGGGTGCCTCGGGCTACGAGGTCGAGGTCCGCGAGACCCCGCGCCCCGGGAGGCGTTCCCGACGACGCGTCCTGACGGCGGGCCAGGTGGTCGTCTCCGCCTCCGCGCTGGGCACGCAGCGCCTGCTGCACCGGCAGCGCGACAAGGGCTCCCTCCCCCGCGTCTCACGCCGGCTCGGCCAGGGCGTGCGCACCAACTCCGAGGCGATCCTCGCGGCCCGCACACCCGACCCGACCGCGGACTTCACCGACGGCGTCGCGATCACCTCGTCGTTGCACGTCGACGAGAACACCCACGTCGAGCCGGTGCGCTACGGCCACGGATCGAACCTGCTCGCGCTGATGTCGGCGATGCTCATCGACGGCTCCCCCGACCCCGACGACCCGACCATCGGACGGCAGGGCCCGGGCTGGCGCCGCGTCGCGCGGGAGTTCCTGACGCGTCGTCGGGAACTCCCGCTCATCCACCGGCCGCGCCGCTGGTCGGAGGAGTCGATCGTGCTGCTGGTGATGCAGACGCTGAACAACTCGCTGACGCTGCGCCGCCGACGGTTCCTGCCCGGGCTCACCAGCGCCGCCGCCGACGGGGAGGCGAACCCGCCGTGGATCCCCGCGGGGCACGAGGTGGCGCGGCGGGTCGCGCGGCGCATCCGCGGCGTCCCGGTGGGCGCGGCGTCGAGCCTCGCGAACATCCCGGTCACCGGGCACTTCCTCGGCGGCGCACTGCTCGGCTCCACCCCGGACGACGGCGTCGTCGACGCCTACCACCGCCTGCACGGCCACCCCGGCGTGCACGTGATCGACGGCTCGACGATCCCGTCGAACCTCGGCGTGAACCCGTCGTTGACGATCACCGCGCTCGCCGAGCGGGCGTTGTCGCTGTGGCCGAACGCGGGCGAACCCGACCCGCGCCCGGCCCCGGGCGACGCGTACCGCCGGGTCGAGCCGGTCGCCCCGGAGCGGCCCGTCGTGCCGGCCGAGGCGCCCGGCGCGCTGCGGCTGCCGCTCACGGTGCTGCACTGAGTCGGGGTGAGGTGGTGACCGAGCTCGCGGCCCGCCGGCGGCTCGACCCGGACGCGCGCCGCACCGAGATCCTGGACGCGGCGCTGCGCCTGTACGCCGAGCGTCCGTACGGCGAGGTCTCGACGACCGACCTGGCGCGGGAGGCGGGCGTGGCCCGCGCCCTGCTCAACCACTACTTCGGGACGAAGCGCGCGCTGTACCTCGAGGCGCTGCGGGAGCTCCTGACGATCCCGGAGCAGGCGGCGGCCGACCTCGCGGGGCACCGTCGCGAGGACCGGGCCGCGGCGGCCGTCGACTGGTTCCTCGACACCGTGGAGGACCGGCGGACGCTGTGGTTGTCGGTCGGGATCGGGCTCTCCGGGGACGCCGAGGTGGACGCCGTCGTGGAGGACTCCGACGAGACCGCCGTCGACCGGGTGCTCACCGCCCTCGACCTGGATCCCTGCGACGAACCCCTGCGCGCCCGGGTGCGCGCCTTCTTCGGCATGGTCCGGGCGGCCTCGCGCGAGTGGCTCGTGCGTGGCTCGCTGGACCGGTCCGCCGTCCGGAAGCTCCTGACCACCGCGCTCGTGACGATCTTGGAGGACTGATGGATCTCGGCAACCGCGAGTTCTGGGCGCTGCCCTGGAAGGACCGCTACGCCGCGTTCGCCGAGCTGCGCGCCACCGAGGGCCTGCCGTGGTTCGAGGAGCCGGAGTTCCCGGGCTTCCCGAAGGGCAACGGGTTCCGGGTCGTCGCGCGGCACGCCGACGTCGACGAGGTCAGCCGCAACCCGCAGCGGTTCTGCTCCGGGCGCGGAGCCGTGTCGATCCTCGACCTGCCCGCCGAGGCGCACGAGTTCTTCGGCTCGCTGATCAGCATGGACGCGCCGCGCCACACCAAGATCCGGCGCATCGCCGCGGCGGCGTTCACCCCGAAGCGGGTGTCCGGCCTGATCGACGACGTCGAGCGGATCGCCGACGAGGTCCTCGCCCGGGCCCGGGAGAAGGCCGCGGCGAACGGCGGCGAGTTCGACCTCGTCACCGAGATCTCGGCGCCCCTCCCCCTGCTGCTGATCTGCGACATGATGGGCATCCCGGAGTCGCGCCGCGAGGACGTCTTCACCTGGTCGAACATGATCCTCGCCGGCGACGACCCCGAGTACGTCACCTCGGAGAACCCGCTGCAGGACTACCTGACGGCGGGTGCGGGCCTGTCCGGGCTGATGACCGAGCTCGCGGCGTCGGTCGAGTCCGACCCGCACGACGACGTGCTCTCGGCGCTGGTGCACGGGGAGGTCGACGGCGAGCGGCTCTCGCACCAGGAGATCGCCTCGTTCTTCATCCTGCTCTGCGTCGCCGGCAACGAGACCACCCGCAACGCGGTCACCCACGGCGTGTGGGGCATGCACCTCGACCCGGACGCCCGCGCCCTGTGGGCCGCGGAGCCGGAGCTGCCGACCGCGGTCGACGAGGTGGTCCGCTGGGCGTCGCCGATCAACTGGATGCGGCGCACGGTGGTCGAGGACACGACGGTCGGCGACGTGCCCGTGCAGGCCGGGGAGAAGCTGCTGCTCCTCTACGGGTCGGCGAACCGCGACGAGACGGTGTTCACCGAGCCGGACCGGCTCGACCTGCGCCGCTCCCCCAACCCGCACCAGGGCTTCGGCGCCCACGGCCCGCACTTCTGCCTCGGCGCGCACCTCGCGCGGCGCGAGGCGGGTGTGATGTTCCGGCGGCTGCTGACCGACATGGGCGACCTCGAGGTCGTCGGCGAGCCGGACCGCCTGCAGTCGATCTTCGTGAACGGGATCAAGCACCTGCCGGTGCGTCTGGCGGGCTGACCTCCCGCTCGACGCGCAGGCCGCGGGCGGTGAAGCAGACGCTGCCCGCGACGAGCACCCCCGTGACCACGGCCGCGACCGACGAGACCTCCGCGGGGAGGCCCGTCGCGTACGACAGGGCGATGGTGGTCACCGCGCCGATGCCGAGGAACGCGGGCACGCCCGACAGCTTCCGGGCGAGCACCGCCTGCCACGCCCACACCGGGGCACGCAGCAATCGGTACGTGAGCGCGGCGGAGACGACCGGGATCACGAGTAGGCCGAGGCCGAGGATCAGCCAACTCGCGAGGGATTCCACGTCCAGGTGGATCGCCCGTTCGGAGTAGCGCGTTACATCAGGGGACGGCGTAGCCCGCGGCCGCGACGAGGCGGTACCACTCGGGCCGCGAGAGACGGAGATCCGCGCCCGGTGCCGCCTCGCGGATCCGCTCGGGCCGCGTCGACCCGACGACGACCTGCATCCGCGCGGGGTGCGTCGTGATCCAGGCGGTGGCGACGGCGGTCGGGGTGACGCCGTGCGCGGCGGCGATCTCGTCGAGGGCGTCGTTCAGGTCGGCGTGGTGCTCGCGGTCGCCGAGGACGATCCGCCCGCCGGTGTCGGCGAACGGGGACCAGGCCTGGACCGTGATCCCCTGCAGCCGACAGGCGTCCAACACCCCACCGTCGCGGTCGACCGACTGGTCGAGGCCCGCCACGTTGGCCGCCAGGCCGGCGGCGATCATCGGCGCGTGGCCGAGGCCGAGCTGCATCTGGTTGGCGACGATCGGGTGCGGCAGCGAGCGCGCGAGCAGCTCGATCTGACCCGCGGTGTGGTTCGAGACGCCGATCGACCGGACCTTGCCGGCGGCGACGAGCCCGTCGAGGGTCTCCGCGACGTCGTCGGGATCGGCGAGGGCGTCCGGGCGGTGCAGGAGCAGGACGTCGACGTGGTCGGTGCGCAGCGCGTCGAGGGACTCGTCGACCGAGCGGCGGACGTGTTCGCGGGAGAAGTCGTAGTAGCCCTCGCGGATGCCGACCTTCGTCTGGATGACCACCTGCTCGCGGCGTGCGCCCGTGAGGCCCGCCGCCTCGCCGAAGCGGCGCTCGCAGGCGTGGCGGGTGGAGCCGTAGATGTCGGCGTGGTCGAACGTCGTGATGCCGACGTCGAGGGCGGTGTCGACGAGGGACCGGACCGCCCCGTCGTCGAGACCCTCGATGCGCATGCAGCCGAGGACGAGCCTGCTCATGTGGGTCTCCATCCCGACGGTGGATCCTCGCCGGTCCGGCCGTCGACGTACTCGCGGATCAGGTCGGCGTGGCCGGTGTGGCGGCCGTACTCCTCGACGAGGTCGCCGACGAGACGCCGGAGGCTCACCGGCTCGCCGTCGGGACCGGTGAGGTGGACGGCGCGGTCGAGGCCCCCGTCGTGGAGGGCCTCCTCGAGCATGGCGCGGGACCGGGCGACCGCGCGGTCGTACCGGGCGTAGAGGGTGGCCGGGTCGTCGGCGGCCGCGGAGGTGAACTCCCAGTCCGGGTCGTCGTCCCAGGGCGCGTCGTCCCACTCCGCGCCGAGCGGCTCGCCGTGCAGCTTGGCCCGAAAGGTCAGCGCCTCGACCCACGCCAGGTGCTTGAGCAGCCCGCCGATCGTGAGCGCGGAGACGCCGACGGTGGCGGCGAGTCCGTCCTCGTCGAGCCCGTCGGCCTTCCAGCGGAACGTCCACCGCAGCCGCTCGAGCGCGCCGAGGAGGTGCTCGGCCTCGGTGCCGGCGAGCGGCGGCTCCCACGGCGTGTCGGTCACGGGCGCCGAGGCTAGCGGGAGGTCCGAGGGCCCGGCGGCACCCAGGGGAGGTGCACCGCCGGACCCTCGGTGGCCGGGGGCAGGCCGGCCGTCGAGCCCCGATCGGTCGGCGCGGACCGAGCGGGGATGTGGCTTCGCCATGTGAGCACTTTCGGTGGCTGGAGCCACCGAAAGTGCTCACAGCATCTCACCGGCGGGTCAGCACCACGAGCGTCTTCGCGTCGTCCGCGGCGGGGTGGAGGTCGGTCTCCGGCTCCTGCTCCGGCGTGGGCTCCGGTGCGGCGTGCCGCGGCTGGTACTCCGCGGCCGGGAGCTCCCGGCTCTTCATGCGGCTGATCACGCGGTGCCGCACGGCGAACCCGATCAGGCAGGCCAGGATGATCACGCCGATGGTGACGGGCGTGCCGTAGCCGGAGGTCCCGGTGGCGGCGAGGGCCTGCGCCTGGCTGACGGTCGTGACCGCCGAGTCGGCCTGCGGGGAGAACAACGCCGACGCCGCGTTCCCGAGCGGGGAGCCCATGAGCAGGCCCGGGTCGTAGGCGTTCGCCCCGAACAGGCTGGATGCGAGCCCCGCGGGAGCAACACCGGCGAGCGGGGGCAGGGCGGGCAGTGCGCCGACCGGACCAGCGGCGGCGAGCGGCGCGGGAGCACCGAGAGCGGGCGGCGGAACGACCGCCCGACCCTGCTGCGCGGCGAGACGGTCAGCCGCCGCCTTGTCCGCCGCCGCCTTGTCGGCCGCAGCCTTCGCGGCGGCCTTGTCGCTCGCGGCCTTGTCTGCCTGGGCCTTCTGCTCCTCCGAGGAGCTCGAGACAGCACCAAGGGTGACGGTCTTGGTCGTAGGTGCGGGCTCGGTCGTCGAGTCTCCGCCGGTCACTGCGCCGACCGTGCCGGTAACAGCGTCCGCTGCCGCGCTCACGACCGTGGCAGGAACCGTGACCGTCTGCTTGCAGAGGTCGCCGTCGACCTTCCCGATCCAGTAGCCGCTCGTCTTGTCCTGCTCGGCGTCGGCATCCGTGGGCTTCGTCTTGATGGTGCAGACGGCGCCGTCCTTGAGGATCTGCGCCGCACTCGCAGTGCCGGCCCCGAGGGCCAGTCCGGAGATCAGTAGCCCGCCGACGATCACGCTCGGCAGTAACCGCCCGGGACGTGCACGCATCCTTGCGACCTCCTCAGTCGTTGCCCCGACGACCGGTCCTGCGCCGAATCTGGCCGACTCATCGGTAGCCACACGACCGCGTTACACCCGCTTGGCCGAACGTGATCGCTTCACTGAGTTGGCCTAGTACTCACCCCCCGTGCTTGCTCCGCACAGACGCGCAGGTCAGGCCATATGCCTGATCAAAATAGTCGGGTCACGATGCGATAACGGGCGGAGTGTCGACACCCGTCCGGCGGCTATCTGTGTCCTCCGCAGTCACGATCGGTCGCAATGAGTGAGACTCGACGCATGACCGGCGAATCTCTCCGCGTCGAGTTCCGGCGCCAGGTGCGTGAGCGCGTGCTCGACACCGCCGCCACGCTCGCCGTGGAGCTCGGGTGGGACCGCGTGCGCATCGGCGAGGTCGCGACCGCCTCGGGGGTGTCCCGGCCCACCCTCTACCGGGAGTTCGGCACGAAGGACGGCGTCGGCGAGGCCCTCGTGGCGCGCGAGGCGGAGCGCTTCTTCAGCGGGATCGGCTCGGTCCTGGAGAACAGCGCGGACGTGCCGGAGGGCGTCCGCGCGTCGGTCCGGTTCACCCTCGACGAAGCGGCGGACAACCCGCTGCTGCGCGCCATCCTCACCGGCAGCCGCAGCGGCGACACCGGCCTGCTGCCCTTCCTGACGACGCGCGGCGACGCGATCATCGCGGGCGGCACCGGACTGGTCGGCGAATGGGTGCGGCGGCGGATGCCCGAGGTGGACCACCGGATCGTCGAGGACGCCGTGGACGCGGTCGTCCGCCTCACCATCAGCCACCTCGTCTCCCCCGGCCTGAGCCACGCCGACGCGGCCGACCGACTCGCCCGCATCGCCGGCTGCCTGCTCTGCCCCTCAGCCGAGGTGTCGCCGTCCCCGTGATCACCGGGCCGGCCCACGCCCGCACCCACCTTGTCGCGGCGAACCGCTACCGCGCCGGGACCTTGTCGCTGGCAATCACAACGACAAGGCGGGGCCGGCGGGGACGGAGCCCACGACAGGGCGGGGCCGGCGTGGACGGAGCCCACGACACGGCCGACCACACCCGCCGCGAGCCCGCGGAGCGCCCGAAATCCGCTCCGACGCGTCGTCGGGAAGAGATCGACGAAGCGGCGAACCTGCCACTGGACGCCGGCAACGACGCTTCGCTGCCACACGGGGTGGAGGACACCGCCCGAACTGAGACAAAAACTCGGTCTTGTTTCAAGCGCGACGCGCTGTCACAGTTACCTGTGTACGGGGAGCGTGAGGAGGCCGACGATGACCATCGAACAGGCACGGGAACCGATCGAGCAGCAGGAGCCGTGGCGCGACAAGCGCCGGTACCTGTGGCCACTGGGCACCCTGATGCCCGCCCTGCCGATCGCGGGCTACGGCCTCGTCCACGCGACGGGCCTGAGCCTGTTCTGGTGGATCGGGCCGATCATCCTGTTCGTGGTCCTGCCGGCGCTGGACCTGCTCATCGGCAAGACCGACGACAACCCGCCGGACTCCGACCGGGCCCGCCTCGAGGCCGACCGGTACTACCGCTGGATCACGTACCTGTTCCTGCCGGTGCAGTACGTCAGCCTCGTCTTCACCTGCTGGGTGTGGGCCACCCAGGACCTGCCCTGGTACAGCGACCTGGGCCTCGCCCTGACGATGGGCGTCGTGTCGGGCGTCGCGATCAACACCGCGCACGAGCTCGGGCACAAGCGCGAGGAGAACGAGCGCTGGCTCTCGAAGATCGCGCTCGCGACCTCGGCCTACGGCCACTTCTACGTCGAGCACAACCGCGGCCACCACGTGCGGGTCGCGACGCCGGAGGACCCGGCGAGCTCGCGGCTCGGTGAGAACTTCTGGCTGAGCTTCCTGCCGCGCAGCGTCTGGGGTTCGCTGACCAGCTCGTGGCACCTGGAGAAGAAGCGGTTCGCGCGCCACGACAAGAGCCACTGGACCTGGCGCAACGACATCCTGATCGCCTGGGCGATGACCGTCGTCCTGTTCGGAGCACTCGTCGCCGGATTCGGGTGGAACGTGCTCCCCTGGCTGCTGCTGCAGGCGTTCGTCGGATTCAGCCTGCTCGAGGTCGTGAACTACCTCGAGCACTACGGCCTCAAGCGCCAGAAGCGTGACGACGGGCGCTACGAGCGGGTCGACCCGCGCCATTCCTGGAACGCCGACCACACGGTGTCGAACCTGCTGCTCTACCAGCTGCAGCGCCATTCCGACCACCACGCGAACCCGATCCGCCGCTACCAGACGCTGCGCCACTTCGAGGAGTCGCCGCAGCTGCCCAGCGGCTACGGGACGATGATCGTCGTCGCCGTGATCCCGCCGCTCTGGCGCGCGATCATGGACCCGAAGGTCCGGGCGCACTACGACGGCGACCTCGAGCTCGCCAACGTGCTGCCCCGCAAGCGCGCCCGCTACGGCGTGAGCGCCTGAGCCTCGCCCAGGAGCTTCCCGACGAGGGCCCGTACCCGGCTTCCGGGTGCGGGCCCGTCGTCGTCCCGGCCGGCCGGCTCGAACAGTGCGGCGTAGTAGATCGGCGCGAGCAGCCCGTCGACCACCGCGTCGACCACGGGGACCTCGCCCCCGCGGGTGACCTCCCGGTCGAGGATCGCCGCGATCTGCGTGCGCCGGTCGGCGGTGCAGGCGCACGAGGCGGTCTCCCCCGCCCCGATCGACGCCCGCATGAGCGCGATGGTGTCCGGGTCGGCGAGATCGCGGGCGACGTCGGTGGCCCAGCGCTCGAGGTCCGCGCCGAGCGACCCGGTGTCGGGCACGACGACGTCCCCGGTGAACCGGTGCTCCGCGACCGACGCGAGCAGCTCCGCCACCGACCCCCAGCGCCGGTAGACCGTCGTCGCGTGCACCCCGGCGCGGGCCGCGATCACCGGGATCGTCAGGTCCTCGGTCCGCACGCCCTCGGCCACCAGATCCTCGACCGCCCGGTGCACCGCCGCCCGCACCCGCGCGGACCGTCCACCCGGCCGCGACCCGCTCGCCTCGCTCATACCCCGATACTAACGCAGCGATCTTTGCTGAACGCGTGCTAGCGTCGCCCTCGTGCAAACGCAGCGATCTGTGCGCAACGAGGATCGGACCCGCGCCCGGCTGTTCGCGGCCGTCGGCGGCATCGTCGTGCTGTTCATGGCCGCCTCCAGCGTGCCGAGCCCGCTCTACCCGCTCTACCAGCAGCTCTTCCGCTTCTCGGCCGCGACGCTGACCGTCGTCTTCGCCGTCTACGTGGCCGGCCTGCTCGGCGCCCTCCTCGTCGTCGGGGCCCTCTCCGACCACGTCGGCCGCCGTCCCGTCCTCGCCGCGGCGATCGCCCTCGAGGCCGTCTCCTTCGTCCTCTTCCTGACGGCGGGCGGGGTCGGGGCCCTGCTCGTCGCGCGCGTGCTGCAGGGCATCGCCACCGGCGCCGCGATCACGACCCTCGGCGCCGCCCTCGTCGACCTCGCCCCACCCGAGGCGCGGCACCGGGCGGGCACGGTGACCGGGGTCGGCACGCTCGTCGGGCTCGCGGCCGGGGCGGTCGGCGCGGGCGCGCTCGTGCAGCTCGCCCCCGCTCCGACGCACCTGGTGTGGATCGTGCTGCTCGCGCTCCTGGTCCTCTCGGCGGTCGTCGTGGCCGTCCTGCCCGAGACCTCGCCCCGTCGGGCGGGCGTCCGGCGCTCGCTCGTGCCGCGGGTCGGGGTCGCGCCGCGCCTGCGGGCCGAGGTGCTGGCCGTGTCCCCGGTCCTGGTGACCAGCTGGGCGCTCGGCGGGCTCTACCTCTCGCTCGGCTCCTCGATCGCCGCCTCCCTGCTCGGGGTGCAGTCCCGGCTCCTCGGCGGACTCGTGGTCACGCTGCTCTGCGGCACGGGGGCGGTCACGTCCTTCCTGCTGCGCGACCGCCCGGTGCGCGCACTCGTCGCACCGGCGGCGGGACTGCTCGCCGCCGGCACCGCGGTGACGCTGCTCGGCATGGCCCTGTCCTCCGCGGTCGTCGCCGGCCTCGGCACGATCGTCGCCGGGATCGGCTTCGGCGCGGCGGCCCAGGCCTGCTTCGGCGTGTTCGCGGAGATCGCGGAACCGGGCGAACGGGGCGAATTGTTCGCGGTCGCCTACGTCATCTCGTACACCGCGTTCTCCGTGCCCGCCGTGCTCGCGGGGATCGGCAGCGGAATCGTCGGACTCGCGACCGCCGCGGAGGTCTACGGCGGCGTCGTCGTGGTCCTCGGGGTGGCCGCGACGGCGATCAACCTGGTGCACGCCCGTCGTCGTCGGCCCGCCTTGACAACCACGGCCTGAGTGGATTCTGAGAAGGTCCGCCCTTGACGTCTCTTTGGTTTCGGGGCCTGTTCCTTGACCAGGATGTGGATGCATTCACAGACATGTGCGCATCACTCGATCGGGGGACAGCTCTCTCACAGCTCATTCTTATGTCGTGATCCGATCGTGACCAGGCCTCACCGACCGGTGCGGCGATGGTTCCTTCCCCCGAGAGGATCGATCATGGGCTTCTTCCTGCTGGACGGCTGCGCTCCCCCGAAGCACCGCCACCACCACCACCGTGGGTGCGGCTGCCACGAGTGCAAGCCGCAGCACTGTGAGCCGAAGCGCGAGTGCAAGCCGAAGCACTGCTGCGACGACTGACATCGCACACGGCGTCCCGGCCCTGAGCGGGCCGGGCACCGGATGAGCCGGCCGGTGACCCGACACGGGTCGCCGGCCGTTTCCGAGCACGGACGAGGGAGACGGTGGGCGCGCACTCGACGTCGGGGGACCAGCAGGACGGCACCGCCACGGCGGCCGCCGACGCGCCCGCCCTCACCCTCCGCGCCATCGTGCGCCGGTTCTGGATCTACACCCGCGGCGACCGGTCGAAGCTGGTCCTCGCCTTCCTCTTCATGGCCGCGTCGACGGCCTGCGACACCTACGTGGTCACGATGTTCGCCCGCATCGTCGACGGCGCCACCGTGGCCCGGTCGATGGCGGCGGTGTGGCCGTCGGCGGTCGAGTGGATGGTCCTCACGGCCGTGGGCGGCCTGCTGTCGGTGATCGGTGGCTGGCTCATGGTCGGCGCCGCCGAGCGGTTCGTCTTCCGGCTGCGCCACCAGGTCTTCGCCCACCTGCAGCGGCTCGGCCCGTCCTTCTTCTCCGAGCACGCGACCGGCGACCTCATCTCGCGGCTCTCCACCGACATCGACGGGGTCGAGGCCCTCGCCTCCTCCGGCATCGTCACGACGATCATCGCGGTCGGCACCGCCATCGCCTACGCCGCGGCCGCGGTCCTGGTGCAGTGGCAGCTCGCCGTCATCGTCGTCGCCCTCGCTCCCCTGATGTGGCTGACCAGCCGGATCACCGGGCGGTTCACGCGCACGGCCGCGCGCACCGAGCGGGCCGCGGCCGGCGAGGTCGGCACCTCCATCCAGCAGTCCCTGCAGAACCTCCCGCTGGTGCAGTCGCTCGGCACCGAGGCGGTCGAGAGCGCGCGGCTGGACCACCACGGCGAGGTGTGGTGGCGGGCCCGCGCCCGCGAGAGCCGGCTGCAGATGATCTACGCGCCGATCTCCACGATCATCCAGAGCGGAGCACTGCTCGCCGTGCTCATCGCCGGAGCGGCGTTCATCGCCTCCGGTGAGCTGACCGTCGGCGGTCTGTTCGGGTTCGCCGCCTACCTCGGCTACCTCTACCCGCCGCTCTCCCAGCTGGGTTCCCTGCACCTGACCGTCACGTCCGCGTCGGCCTCGTGCGAGCGGCTGCTCGAGATCCTCGACGCCGACCCCGACGTGGTGGACGCCGAGGACGCCGACGACTCCCCCGTCGCGCAGGGCCGCGTCCAGCTCCGCGACGTCCGCTACGTCTACCCGGGGACGGAGTCCGCCGGCGTCGACCGCGTCTCCCTCGACGTCCGGCCGGGGCAGTTCGTGCTGGTCACCGGCCCGAGTGGCGCCGGGAAGTCGACCCTGACGAAGCTGCTGCTGCGCTTCGTCGACGTCCAGTCCGGCGCGATCACCCTGGACGGGGTGGACGTGCGGGACCGGACCATCGCCGCGGTGCGCGGGGCGGTCACGCTGCTCCCCCAGAAGCCGATGCTCTTCGACCTCACGGTGCGGGAGAACATCGCCTACGCCCGCCCGGACGCGAGCGACGCCGAGGTCGAGGCGGCCGCCCGCGACGCCGGCGCCCTGGAGTTCGTCCGCGAGCTGCCCGACGGCTTCGACACGCTGGTCGGCGAGGACGGCGCCACCCTCTCCGGCGGGCAGCGCCAACGGCTCGCGATCGCCCGGGCCCTGCTGCGCACCTCGCCGGTCCTCGTCCTCGACGAGCCGACCACCGGCCTCGACGCGCCCACGGCCCGCGCCGTGCTCGACCCGCTGCGCCGGCTCTCCGGCGGTCGCACCACGATCGTCGTCAGCCACGACCTCACGCCCGCCCGCGACGCCGACCTCGTCGTCGTCCTCGACGCCGGCCGCGTCGTGCAGCAGGGCCGCCACGCCGACCTCCTGGCGCGCCCCGGCGTCTACGCCGAGCTCTGGGCCGCCCAGCAGGGGGATCGCGCTCCCGACGCCGAGCCGGTGCCGGTCCCGGCCGTCCGCCCGGTCCCCCCGCGGCGCCCGCAGCCCGTGCCGGCGTTCGTCGACGCCACGACCAACCCGCTGCGCCTGCTCGCCCTCGCCGCCGCCGACGCCGCCCTCTCGGCGTCCGCCGCGACGTCGGCGACGACCCGCCCGACGGCCCTGCATCGTCCCGGTGCCAGCCCCCGCCCCGGTGAGAGTCGCCGCCCTGGTGACAGTCACCGCCCCGGTGCCAGCCCCCGCCCTGGCGACAGCAATGCGTCATTGCTTGCACCCAGTGACAGGAAATCCGGCACCGTCGATGCGGTCCCATCGGAGCGCCGGCCACGTCCGACCCCGATCTCGACGCCGCGCACCCCGGTCGCCGCTGCCTCCTCCCCCGCCGCACGAGCGGGCCGTTCATCACGATCTTCGGAGATGAACGGCCCACTCGTGCCGCCGCGGGCCCGTCCGACCCCGGCGCCCGCGCCGGCGCCCGCGCCCGCGGCGCGAGCCACCCCGGCGCCCTCGCCGACACGCACCCGGACCCACGCCCCCGGCCCCGCCGTGCCCGGGCCGCGCGACCCGGCGTCGGGACCGACCCGGACCGGCCGCCCGCAGCCGTCGTCGGGACCCTCCCGGCACGACACCGGGCCGCGGCGGCGCACCGTCGCCGACCTCGTCAGCGACGTCCCGTCCGGCCGCGCCGCCCACCGGCAGCCGGACACCGCCCGTCCGCGCTGACGCGAGCCGCACTGCTCCGTCCGAGTGATCCGATCACGGAAGTGTGACCGGACGGCCCCGGGCGTCTCCTCCCTCGCGACACGGTCGACGAGGCCACCGGGGAGGCCCACATGCAGGAGCACCACCGCACGCCGCGCCGGACGGAGACCGACGACCAGCTCGACGCCCTCGTCGGCCGCGCCGTCGCCGGGGACCGCGCCGCGCTCGGGGCCGTGCTCGCGGCGATCCGGCCCGTCGTGGTGCGCTCCTGCCGGGCGCACCTCGGAC
Organism: Actinomycetospora sp. CA-084318; assembly: GCF_050955885.1. NCBI lineage: Bacteria > Bacillati > Actinomycetota > Actinomycetes > Pseudonocardiales > Pseudonocardiaceae > Actinomycetospora > Actinomycetospora sp. CA-084318. The sequence continues at coordinate 2,496,640 of NZ_CP192098.1, read as the reverse complement.
CGGGCGCGACGGACACCGACGACGTGGCGCGGGAGGTCTGCCTCGCGGTGCTCCGCGCCCTGCCCGTCCACCGGGGCCGCGGACAGCCGTTCCTCGCGTTCGTGTCCCGGGTCGTCGCCGACGAGCTCGCCGCGCGCCCCGCCGACGGGCCGGGTGCGGTCCGGGCTCTCGCCGCCCTCCCCGCGCGCGAGCGGGAGGTCCTCCGCCTGCGGGTGGTGCTCGGCCTCTCGGCGGAGGAGACGGCGGCGGCGCTCGGCTCGACGCCGAGCGCGGTCCGGGTGGTGCAGCACCGGGCGCTCACGGCCCTGCGCCGCACCGATCCGGCCGCCTCGGGTGACTCCGTCCTCGCGGACCTCGCCGACGGCTGAGGCCCGCGAGCCCGCCCCTACTTGTTCAGGCCGTTCGCCGCGAGGAACTGCGCGGCGACGTCGGCCGGCTGGGCACCGTGGCCCTGGACCGCCGAGTTCAGCGCCTGGATCGCCTGGGTCGAGAGCAGCGAGCTCACCCAGTTCAGGGTCTGCGTGAACTCCGGCCCCTCGGCCTGGACCACCGACTGCCTGACGACCGGCGCCACGTACTGGAACCCGAAGATCCCCTTGGGGTCGGTCAGGGCCGTGTACTTGTTCGACAGCAGCTGGTAGTCGGTGCTGAAGGCGTCCGCGGCCTGGGCGGTGCCCTGGTCGATCGCGGTGTACTGCGCCCCGGCCTGCACCGGGAGGTACCCCATCCCGGTCAGCCCGTACTGCTGCTGCATCCCGAGGAACCCGGTCTCGCGGGTCCTGAACTCGACCGGCCCCGCGATCGTCGCGCCCGCCCCGCCGGGCCCGACCTTGGTCAGGTCACCGACCGAGGACAGGCCGTGCTGCTGGGCGTACGCGTTCGGGACGATCACGGTGTCGACGTCCTGGAAGGGCGTCTGGAGCAGCACCGTGGACTGCCGCTGGGACTCCTCGAACTGCTGGGCCGCCCGGTAGGTCGCCGAGGCGCTCGTCGGGGCGTTCTCCTTCGCGACGCTGGTGACGATCTCGCCGAGGTACTCGGGGTACATCTCGATCTGGTTCGAGCTCAGGGCCGTGTCGATGAGCTCCGAGCCGCCGATGTTCGACTTGATCGACACCGCGTAGCCCTTGGCGGCCAGGGCCTGCCGGTAGAGCTCCCCGAGCACGAACTCCTCGGGGAAGTTCTTGTCGCCGATGACGATCGCGGGCTTGCCGGCCCCGGGCGTCCCCGCCGGCAGCTGGATCGTCCCGGGCATCGCGGTCACCGCGACCGCGTCGGCCGGCACGCTCGTGTTCGCGCTGCTCGGGGCCGTGCTCGACGCGGCGGAGGAACTGCTCCCGCCGCTGCCGCACGCCGCGAGGAGCACGGCGGCGGCCGCGGCGACCCCGACGAGGGGCAGTCGCCCGAGGCGCCGGCCGGTGGTCGTGGTGGACATGGGTGTCTCCTTCTCGATCCCCGCCACGGTCGGCGGTGTCGCTGGGGTGCCGGTCGGGCCGGCGCGTCAGGCGGGGGCCGGCACCGTCGTTCCGCGGGCCTGGGCGGCCACGAGGCGCAGGCCGGTGGGGGTGACGGCACGCTCCACGAGGCCGAGCAGGAGGTCCCCGACGAAGGCGAGGACCACCGAGACCGTCGCGGCCGCCATCACCCCGGCGTAGCCGTAGCCGGACTGGTCGTTGATGACGTCGCCGAGCGTGTCGGTCTGCCCGGCGAACACGGCCAGGTAGGCCGTGGCCACCACGTACACCCAGGACGTCCGGACGCCGGTCATGATCAGCGGCACCGACGACGGCAGCTCGACCCGCAGGAGGATCTGCGGCCCGGTCATGCCCATCCCCCGGGCGGCCTCGACCGTGCCCCGGTCGACCCCCTCGACGGCGGTGAAGGTGTTGGTCAGCACCAGCGGGAAGGCCAGCACCACGAGCGCGATGAGGATGTTGGTGAACCCGAAGCCGACGAAGGCGATGGCGATCGCGACGAGGGCCAGCGTGGGCAGCGACCGGAAGACGTTGGTCACCGTGACGACGGCGAACGAGAAGCGGTGCAGGTGCCCGATCCAGGCGCCGAGCGGGAGGGCGAGCACGACGGCGACGACGACGGCCACCACCGAGAGCACGACGTGTCCGAGGGTGATCCGCAGCAGCAGCCCGGCGTTGTCGCCGAAGAAGGAGAGGTAGCTCGTCATCGGTTCCTCCTCACCGCGCGGCCCGCAGCCACGGCGTGATCGCCCAGCGGATGCCGAGCACCACCACGTCGGCCACCAGGGCGAGCAGGATCGTCAGGACACCGGTGGCGACGAGCTCGGTGTCGAACAGGGTGTGGATGGCGTCGAAGATCGGTTTGCCGAGGCCGAGCGGCGCCACCGCGGCCGCCACCGTCGCCAGCGAGATGACCGTGACCGTGGCGACCCGGACGCCGGCCATGATCGACGGCAGCGCGAGCGGGAACCGGATGCGGAAGAGGATCTGGGCCGGGGTGAGGCCCATGCCCTCGGCCGCCTCGATCGCGCTGCGCGGCACGGTCCGCAGGCCGGTGAGGGCGTTGCGGAACAGCAGCAGCAGGGTGTAGCTCGTCAGCCCGATCTCGATCGTCGTCAGCGAGATCCCGGTGATCGGCACGAAGGCGATGAAGAACGCCAACGACGGGAACGTGTAGAGCAGCGTCGAGAGCCCGGTGAACCCGGCCGCGAACCAGTTGCGGGAGAAGGCGACGAGGGCGGCGGCCAGCGAGATCACCAGACCGAGGACCACCGCGATCAGCGTGATGTAGACGTGCTGGACGAGGGCGGGCGCGAGCACCGAGTTCCAGTTCCCGGTCACCCAGGACCAGCACAGCGGGTCGTCCGGGGAGCACTCGGTGCCCGAGAAGACCGGGATGACCTGCGCGGGTGCGCCGATCACACCGCGCTCCGGGTCACGGCGCCCTGCAGCTCGGCGAGCGTGACCCGCCCGAGCACGCGGTCGCCGTCGGTGACGCGCACCGAGTCGGTGCCCGCGGCGAACAGCGTCGAGAGCCCGATGCGCAGTGAGGCGTCGGCGTCCACGCTCGGCCCCTCCCCGTCGTCGGGGAGGACGTCCGGGGTGACGACGTCGCGCATCGTGCGCAGCGAGAGGCGCTTGAGCCCGCGGTCGGCACCGACGAAGTCGGCCACGTACTCGTCGGCGGGGTGGGCGAGCAGCTCGTCGGCGGTGCCGTACTGGGCGAGCACGCCGCCCTGGCGGAACACCGCGATCCGGTCGCCCATCTTGATCGCCTCGTCGATGTCGTGGGTGACGAACACGACCGTCTTGTCGATCTCGCTCTCGAGGTTGAGGAACTCGTCCTGGATCTCGGTGCGGGTGATCGGGTCGAGCGCGCCGAAGGGCTCGTCCATCAGCATCACGGGCGGGTCGACGGCGAGTGCCCGGGCCAGGCCGACGCGCTGCTGCTGGCCGCCGGAGAGCTGCGCGGGGTAGCGCTTCCCGAAGTCCCGGTCGAGGCGGACCAGGTCGAGCAGCTCGTCGGTGCGCGCCCGGATGCGGTCGCCCGACCAGCCGAGCAGGCCGGGGATGACGCCGATGTTGGCCGCCACCGTCATGTGCGGGAACAGGCCGACCTGCTGGATCACGTAGCCGATGTCGCGGCGCAGCGCGGTGACCTCGAGCGACCGGATGCTCCGCCCGCCGATGGTGATGTCGCCGGAGTCGACGTCGATGAGCCGGTTGATCAGCTTCATCGCCGTCGTCTTGCCACCGCCCGACGGGCCGACCAGACAGCAGGTCTCTCCCGCCGGCACGGTCAGCGACAGGTCGTCGATCGCGGGCGTGGCCTGTCCCGGATACCGCTTGGTGACGTGGTCGAACACGATGTCGGCCGGGGGCCGTTCGCGGGTGGTGGAGTCGCGGATAGCACTCACGGCTCGACGTCCTCGGGGCACGGCGCACTCCCTCCCCGGGAGTCGCCGCCCGGACACGATGATCGACGAATCGTCGTCCGCGCCCGTGAAGGCGTTGTCAAGAAAACAACCGCGGGGACCGCGGTCGCAGATCTCGTGATCTTTTCGTGATCACACGGGGGACGAATGCGGCACGGCGCCCGAACGGATTCCTGCGGTTCGCACGGAACAGTCCTCAGATGGCCGATCCCGCGAGGAATGCACTGATCACGTCCGCCATGGGCGGTCCGTCGCGTCCGGTGGGCCAGGAGTGCCCGTGCCCGGGATAGGTCCGGAGGACGACCCGGGTGCCCGCCGCGCACCGCCAGGTGGCGTCGGCGGCGGTCGGCGCCGGCGGGCACCGGTCCCGCTGCCGGAGCCAGGCGACGGCCTGGTCGACCGGCGGCTCGGGGGTGGCTCCCGACGAGCGGCCGCCGTAGGGCATGACGGTGTCGGCCGTGCCGGCGGCCAGGAGGTAGGACATCGGCCGCGGCGGGCGCGGCCCGGCACAGGGAGCGAGCGGCACGGCGCCGTAGGTGGCGAGCGCGACGAAGGGCCGGTCCGGGTCGCAGGTCAGGGCGTAGGCCAGCTTGCCGCCGTTGGAGTAGCCCACCAGCGCGATCCGCCGCGGGTCGATGTCGACGTGTTCGCGCACGTCAGCGACGGCGGCGTCCACGAACGCGGCGTCGTCGGGCCGCCGGAGCGCGGCCGGCCCGCAGCAGCCGTGCCCGGCGTTCCACGAGGCGCCGAGGCCCTCCGGGTAGAGCAGGACCGCCCGGCCGTGGGTCGCGAGGAACCCCAGCCCGCTGACCGTGACGGCCGCGCCCGGCGACTGCCCGCGCCCGTGCAGCACGACCACCAACGGGAGGACCCGGCGCTGCGGGGCGGCGGGCCGGACGAGCACCGAGGTCCGCCGGAGCCCGTCGACGACGACGCTGCGCGTGGCGAGCACGGTGCCGGTGGGCGCCACCAACGGCAGGTCCACCGCGGCCACTGCCGGCCCCGTGCTGACGACGGGTTCCACCGGCGGGGCGTGCGCCGGGACGAGCAGGACATAGCCGAGGAGTCCGGCGAGGAGAACGGTCACGAGGGCTGTCACCGCCCGTCCCGACCCCGCCCGACCCCGCATTCGGACCAGCCTAGGAGACCCGGGGAGTATTTCCGTGAATCGTCGACCTGAGGTTCCGTCCAGCGCGCGCACAGACCGGACACAGGAGTCGGGGCCACGGTCGGAGCGGTGAACGGAATCGCGGAACTGCTCTCGCGTGGAACGCGTCACCGCCCGGTCTTCCTCGCCGCCCGCGGCGGCGCCCGGCTCACCCACGGCGACCTGCGCACCGCCGCGGCGCTCTGGTGCGACGCGCTCGACGGCGCCGGGGTGGCGCCCGGGGCGCGCATCGCGGTCGCCGTCGCCGACCCCCTGACGTTCACCGCGGTCCACCTCGCGGTGCTCGCGGCCGGTCGGGTCTCGGTCCCGCTCGATCCCGGGGCGCCGGACCCGGAGCGGGCGCGGGCGATCCGGCGGACCCGACCGGCCCTGATGGTCACCGACCACACCCCGGACGACGCCGGGGGACCCCCCTCCGTCGTGGTCGACGCGGCGGGCCACCCCGGCGTCGTCCCGGCCCCGGGACCCCACCCGTCCGGCACGACCGGCGCCGCCACGCTCCTGGCGACCTCCGGCTCGACCGGCGAGCCGAAGGGGGTCCTGCTCACCGCCGACCGGCTCCGCCACGTCGCCCGCTCGGTCGCCGACCACCTCGCGCTGGGTCCCGCGGACCGCGGCTTCACCCCCCTGCCGCTGTTCCACGTCAACGCCCAGGTGGTCGGGCTGCTCGCCACCCTCACGGCGGGCGCCTCCCTCGTGCTGGACGACCGCTTCCACCGCACCGACTTCTGGGAGCGTGCCCGGGAGCACGACGTCACCTGGATCAACGCCGTCCCCGCCGTCCTCTCCGTGCTCGGGCGGGACACCGCGACACCCGTCCTGCCGCCGCGACTGCGCCTGGTGCGCTCGGCGTCGGCCCCGCTGCCCGCCGCCGTGCGCGCGGCCGTCGAGCGGCGGACGGGCGTCCGGGTCGTCGAGAGCTACGGCATGACCGAGGCCGCCAGCCAGATCACCGCCGCGCCGCTCGACGGGACCTGTCCCCCGGGCTCGGCGGGCCGACCCGCCGGCGCGGAGGTCTCCGTCCGCGACGCCGCGGGGCACGCCCTCGGACCGGGCGAGCGGGGGCGCGTGTGGATCCGCGGCGCCGGCGTGATCACCGGCTACCAGGACGGGCGGGCCGCGGAGCGGTTCGTCGCGGGCTGGCTCGACACCGGCGACGTCGGCCACCTCGACGACGCCGGGTTCCTGTTCCTCGCCGGACGCGACGACGACGTGATCAACCGCGGCGGCGAGCTGCTGCACCCCCGGGAGATCGAGGAGGTCCTCCTGGCCGACCCGCGGGTCGCCGAGGCGGTCGTCGTCGGCCGTCCCGACGAGATCCTCGGTGCCGTCCCCGTCGCCTGCGTGCGCACGACCGGCGCGGTCGACGGGCTGGCCGACGCCCTGCGCGCCCGGTGCCGCGCCGAGCTGACCCGCTGGAAGTGCCCGGTCGACGTCCGGGTGCTCGCCGACCTCCCCCGGGGCACCACCGGCAAGGTCCGCCGGGCCGCGGTCCGGGAGCTCGTGGCGGCCGGCGCGTGAGCGAGGCCGCGGACCGGGTCTGGCCGGCGGAGGTGATGCGGGTCCTGACCTTCGCGGCCGTCATCGCCGTGCACGCCACCGCGGTCGGCAACGCCGCGTCCAGCGTCGGCGCCGGGGCGGTGCTCGTGCTGCTGCACGCCACCCGCGAGGCCTTCTTCGTGCTCACGGCCTTCGTCCTGGTCCTGCGCTGGGCCGACCGACCGCTCCCCTACCGCGCGTTCGTCCGCCGCCGGTTCCTGCTCATCGGGGTGCCGTACCTCGTCTGGTCGCTGCTCTACGCCGGGCTGTTCGGCGACGACCTGCGCACCACGGCGCTCGCCGTGCTCACCGGCACCGCCGAGTACCACCTCTACTTCCTGCTGGTCTCCCTGCAGTTCGCCGTCCTGTTCCCCCTGCTGCGCGCGCTGCTCGCCCGCACCCACGGCCACCACGGCCTGCTCGCCGTGGGCACGGCCGCGGTGCAGCTCGGGATCGACGCCCTGCTGCACGCCCACCCCGCCGCCCAGAGCCGGGCCGGCGTGCTCGCCCCGACCTACGTGGCCTGGTTCGTCGTCGGCGGCCTGCTCGCCCTGCACCGCGACACCGTGCGGCGCGCGCTCGCCGGCCGTGGCGCCCTCGTCGCCCTCGGGGTCCTGACGACGGGCGGGCTCACCGAGGCGACCTACCTCCTCTCGGTCCGGGGCGGCACGGCACCGGCCCTCGCGGACGACGTGTTCCACCCCGTCGTCGCGCTCTGGTCCGCCGCCGCCGTCGCGGGGATGTGGACCCTCGGCGAGGTGTGGGCCGCCCGCGCCGGCGGGGTCCCGGCCGGACGCGGGGCCGCCGCCGTCCGCTACGGGTCCGACCAGTCGTTCGGGGTGTTCCTCGCCCACCCGATGCTCATGTACCTCGCCACCATCGTCGCGTCCGCGGCCCTGCTGCGCGACCTGCCCGGCCCCGTCGTCGCCGTCGTGCTCTACGTCGTCGGCGCGGTCGGCTCCCTGATCGTCGTCGCGATCGCCCGCCGCACGCCGGCGAGCCTCGCGCTGACCGGCAAGCCCCGTCGTCATGCCCGTCCCCCGAGGAGGAACCGATGCTCGCCGACTCGCCCTACGCCCCGCCCGGCCTCCCGGCCCGCCCGACGAAGCCCCGCCCGCGCGGCCGCACGATGGTGATCGACACCGGGACGCCCACGCGGGCGTTCGAGGACCTCGTCGACAGTCACGGCGACCTCGTCGACGCGGTCAAGTTCGGCTGGGGCACCGGCCTGGTCACCCGCGACATCAAGACCAAGATCGACATCTGTCACAGCGCCGGGATCGACGCCTACTTCGGCGGGACGCTGTTCGAGCGGTACGTGGCCGGCGACGCGGTGCCCGACTGGGTGGCGCTGCAGCGCGCGACCGGGATGACGACCGTGGAGATCTCCGACGGCACCGTCCTGATGACCGCGACCGAGAAGTCCGGCTGGATCCGGCGGATGGCCGACGAGTTCACCGTGATCAGCGAGGTCGGGTTCAAGGACGGCGGCCGCTCGATGGCGCTGACACCCGCCGACTGGGCGTGGTCGGTGCGCTCCGACCTCGCCGCCGGCGCCACCACGGTGACGCTGGAGGCCCGCGAGAGCGGCCGCAGCGGGTTCTGCACCGGGGACGGCACCCCCCGGGAGGAGGTGCTCGACGCCCTCGCCGGGTGCGGCGCCCCGCCCGAGCGGCTGCTGTTCGAGGCGCCGACGCGGCCCCTGCAGGCGCACCTGCTGCGCCGGTTCGGTCCCGCGGTCAACCTCGGCAACGTGGCGACCGCCGACGTCGTCGGGCTGGAGACGCTGCGGCTCGGGCTGCGCGCCGACACCTTCGGCGGCGTCTGATGCGCGAGAACCGAGACGCCTTCCACCTCGCGATCCCGGCGCGCGACCTCGACGAGGCGCAGGAGTTCTACGTCGGCGGCCTGGGGTGCAGGCTCGCCCGCCGCTACGCCGACCGGATCACCCTGGACTTCTTCGGCGACCAGGTGGTCTGCCACCTCTCCGACGCGTGGGACCGCGACCCCGGCCTCTACCCGCGCCATTTCGGGGTGACCTTCCGCGAGCGGGACGACTGGGACCGCCTGCTCGCCCTCGTCGAGAAGCGGAAGCTCCCGCTGTTCGCCGAGCCGTCGCACCGCTTCGAGGGGCTCGTCGAGGAGCACCGCACGGTCGTCGTGGCCGACCCCTCGAACAACCTGCTGGAGTTCAAGCACTACGACGATCCGCGGATGATGTACTGACCTCGCCCGGGTACACCCCCCGCGTGAGCTCTGATCCACTCGAGGGTTACGTCCCCGCCCACCTCCGCGACGACCGCCCCGACGAGACGCCGGCGTGGCCGGCCGACGAGGTGGTGCCCGGCCTCTGGCAGTCCGGGCACCCCAGCCCCGGCGAGCCCTGGGACGCGGTGTTCGACCTCTCGGGCGAGGAACCGCCGCTGGAGGACGTCGAGTTCTACGTGCACTGGCTCATCGAGGACGGCCCCAAGCCCGACCGCGACACCCTGATCGCCCTCGCCGACCTGGTCCGCTCGATGCACGCGAGCGGCAAGCGGGTGCTCATCCACTGCGCGGCCGGGATGAACCGCTCCGGGCTGCTCTCGGCGACCGCGCTGATCCGGGAGGGCTACACGGTCGACGACGCGATCGCCGCCGTCCGCGAGGCCCGTCCCGGGGCGCTGAACAACCCGGAGTTCCTGGAGATGCTCTACGAACTCTGACGCCACGCGAGCGGCGCGGACCCGCGGGCGTCCAGCACCGGGTCGTAGGCACCGGGCGTCACCGACATGTCGACCTGGTCGGTGACGCCCTGGTACTCGCCCAGCGGCGTCGTCGCGGTGAACGTCTCCGGGTCCAGGTACTCGTGCTCCCCCGCGGTCCCGGCCACGCCGTGCGCCCACTCCCGGTCGAAGACCCCCAGCGAGAGGATCCACAGGGCCACCCGGGTCAGCGACACGTGCACGTGCCACGACCCGCCCTCGTCCGCCCGGCGGCGCAACGCCGCGGCCACCCCGGCCTGCGCGAGCCACGGGACGATGTAGTCGTTCACCACCATGATCGGCGGCAGCCGCGGCCGGTCGGTCGAGCCCTCGAGCAGCATCATCCCGGTGACCGACCCGGCGGACTGGTCGAACCCGGGCCGCCCGGCCCACGGACCGGTCAGCCCGTGCAGCGACACCGACACGTAGATCAGCCCCGGCCGCTCGGCACACGCCTCGGCCGGCGTCAGGCCGATCTCGGACAGGAACTGCTGACGGCGGTTGTGGAAGAACACGTCCGCCCCGGAGAGCAGCCGCGAGAGCTCGACTCGGTCGGCCCGCGGGTCCAGCCACGCCGACCGCATCCCGACGTTCGCCGACGCGTACGTCGACTCGTGCTCCCCCTCGCTCGGGCGCCACAGGTTCAGCACGTCCGCACCGTGCAGCGCGAACGACCGCCCGAACCCCGCCCCGGCGATCACGTGCCCCATCCCCAGCGTCCGCAGGCCGTCGAAGGGCCCGTTCCCGACGACGGGGAGGGGCTGCGGGTCCGCGTCGCCCACCTTCGTCAGCTCGATCAGCGGCAGCTCGGCCAGGTGCGGGTACTGCTCGGAGGCCAGGAACTCGGGGACGGTCCGCAGCATCGGCATGACGACGCCCGCCTCGGCCGCCGCGGCCTCCAGTTCCGGCGCGGTCCACGACGCGATCGCGTCCCGCACCCGGTGCTTGGTGAGCGGGACCCCGAGCAGCTCCTGGGCGCGTTCCCGCAGGCCGGGGTACATGTTCTGCGGCATCACCCAGCGGTCGTCGGCGCAGCGGAAGAAGGAGAACGCCATCGCGTTGCCGCGCTCGAGCGACGAGCCGACCGGGTACCGGCCGAGCCGCTCCCAGCGCCGGTCGTAGAAGGGGCACAGCCGGTGCGGCGCGCGGCGCAGGTCGACGTGCACGTCCTGGCCCGGGCCGCCGCGCCACCGGTGCACGGCCGCGGCCGCGACCGACTTGGCCAGCAGCCCGATCGTCGCCGCGCCACCGATCCGCATCGGGGAGGGCACCACCGGGTCCGCACCCGTCGTCGTGATCGCCCCGCCCGCGTCCGCGGCCGAGAGCCCGACCCCGCCGAGCACCGTCTCCAGCTCGCCGAGCAGGTCGAACGGCTCGTCGGCGGCGAGGGGGTGCGCCCAGGCCCGCTCCAGCCGCTCCGTGAGGGGAGACTCCGCCCCCTCCACCCCCGTGAGGGGACCCCTCACGGCGTCGGGACGGGCGGATGTTCCCCTCACGTCGGTCACAGCAGCTCCTCGGGGATGTCGACGTGCCGGGCACGGAGGAACTCCGCGACGGCCTTGCCCGCGATGTCCGGCCGCCCGTTGGACGACGCGCCCTTGCCCAGGATCCCGTGGATCACCAGGTGCACGGCCCGCAGGCCGGGGAACTCGTGCCGCTCGATGCGGGCGTCGGGGTACACCTCGGCGATCCAGTCGGCGCTGATCGCGGCCCGCAGCCAGGCCCACGCCGTGTCGGAGCTCCCGCGCGGCCAGAACCCGACGTTCGAGTTCCCGCCCTTGTCCCCGCAGCGCCCGTGCGCGACGAGCCCGAGCGGCGCCCGCCGCGTCGTCGGGAAGGTTCCCGACGACGCCGGCACCGACGCCGGCTGGCCGTGGAACTCCGCGCGGACCGGGGTGTCCTTCACCGGCAGACGCGACCCGTCGGCGAGGACCACCTCGTGGTGCAGCGCCTCGGTGGGCACGAGCGTCGGCCAGTACTCGACGACGGGGTTCGCCACCCGCAGCGGGTTGACGTAGAGCCCCGGGTAGCCGGGCAGGAACAGCCCGGTCAGCGGCGCGATGAAGCGCTCCGCGCCGACCTGGCGCCGGTCCTGCGACTGCGCGGTCACGAGGATCTGCTGCGCGGCCTCCCACTGGTCGCGCGGGTCCTCGACGGGCGTGCCGATCCGGTCGATCCGCAGCAGCGAGAGGTCGAGCCCCGCGGTGATCCGGTCGACGTGCGTGCGCAGCAGCGCGGCCTTCGCCTCGAGGTCGAGCCCGGTGGCGTAGAACGACACGCTCGACTCGAACCCGCCGGGCGCGGTGATCGCGAGCTTCGTCGTCGGGCTCGGCGGGGTTCCGCGGGCACCGCTCAGCAGCACCCGGTCCGGCGCCTCCTGCGTGACGGTGACGTCGGCGAGGTCGACGGTGACGTCGGGGTTGAGGTAGATCGGGCCCTGGATCTCGTAGAGCAGCTGCGCGGTGACCGTGTCGGTGGTGACGGTGCCGCCCGCGGCCTCGTGCTTGGTGATCACGGCGGTGCCGTCGGCGGCGATCTCGGCGATCGGGTAGCCGAGGTCGTCGACCCGCGGCACCGCGGTGAAGCCGGAGAAGTTCCCGCCGGTGGCCTGCGGGCCGCACTCGATCACGTGCGCCGCGGCGACCGCGCCGGCCAGGGCGTCCCAGTCCTCGAGGCCCCAGCCGTGCCACCACGCCGCCACGCCCGTCGTCAGGGAGGCGTCGGTGACGCGGCCGGTGATCACGACGTCGGCACCCGCGCCGAGCGCCGCGGTGATCCCCCAGCCGCCGAGGTAGGCGTTGGCGGTGCCGGGATCGTGCCCCCAGTCGCCGAGCGGGCGCCCGTCGTCGAGATGGGGCAGCGCCCCGAACCCGTCGAGCCGCGCGAGAACGTCGTCACCCTCCACGTGCGCGACGACGAGGCCGTGGCCGGCCTCCGCGATCACCCGCCGGCACTCGTCGGCGAGGCCGGCCGGGTTCAGCCCGCCCGCGTCGACGACGAGCTTCGCCCCGCGCTCGACGAGCAGGTCCACGGCGTCGGTGAACTGGGCGAGGAAGCTCCGCGCGTAGCCCAGGGACGGGTCCTTGGTGCGCTCGAGCGCGAGCTGGCGCAGCGTCGGCTCGGCGAGGTAGTCCCCCGTGACGACGTCGACCGGCCCCGCGAGCGCGTCGCGCAGCCCGGAGAACCGGTCCCACAACCACCCGGCACAGTTAGCGATGCGAACGGCCGCCATGGGTGATCACCCTAGCGCTGCGGGACCAACCCGTCCGGGGTCGGAAGCTCACCGAGGCGCAGGACGAGCGCGAACCGACGACGCAGGGCGTCGACGTCCATCGGGCGCAGCCGCTGCTGGAACCCGATGAGGGCGTCGATGGCCAGCTCGGCGAGCTCGTCGTCCTCGTCGTCGGGGCGCAGCGTGCGGACACACGCGGCCACGACGTCGCGGCGGGCGTCGTCGACGCGGCGCTGCACCCGGGCGACCCGGGCGTCGACGTGGGCCCACGCGCGGATCGCGGCCTCGGCCTCGTGCGGGAAGGTCAGCGCGAGGTGGGTGAGCAGCCCGAGCCGCTCCCCCGCGTCGGCTTCCCGGGAGGCCGCCTCGACCAGCCGGGCGGTCTCGGTGGTCTCCCAGTGCTCGAGCAGTGCGACGACGAAGCCGTCCCAGCCGTCGAAGTGGTGGTAGAACGACCCGGTCGTCACGCCGACCGCGCGACACAGCGGCGCGAGCTTCAGGCCGGCGCGGGCCGCGGTGTCGTGGCCCGTCCCGTCGTCGTGCGCGTCGGCCAGCAGCCCGAGCGCAGCGTCGAAGAACGCCTCCCGTGTCGCCGACCCCATGGATACATCCTGGCACGGCGCCCGATGCGTCGACGAGCACGGGGGCGGGAACGGATCAGACGGTCAGACCGTCCGTGTACAGCGATGATGCTGCGCGCAACCACATCGCGCGCCGCTCGTGGACGTCCGGTTCCGGATAGCGCTCGCACGTGTGCGACCGGCCGCCCGCATCCTCCGAGGGCCCCCACACCTCGACGTACTCGAACGGCCGCGCCGGCACCGTCGCCAGCCCGATCCCGCCGTCGGGACCGTTGCCTGCGACCAGGGCGTGGGCGATGACCACCGCGTCGTCGTGCGACGGGCAGAAGGCCACCGTGTGCCAGCCGGCCTGCTCGTCCGAGGGCGGGGGCGGCGGCTGCCAGCCGCGCACCTCCCAGCAGTGCGCCGGCGGCGCCGGCACCACGTGCTTGCGGTCGGACATCGGGCGCTCGGACATGGCACACGCTCCCCGGAGCAGCGGTTCGTCCCCCTGGAATACACCCCGCGGACACGTCCCGGCCACGGGACGTTCCACGCCATCCGCCCAGGTCAGTGCGTATGGGACGGAGATCCGCGGAACATCACCCGGCTGCGCCCCACCGCCACGCGGCGGCGTCGACGACGTCGAGCCCGAGGCCCTCGGCGAGCTCTCGCACCGGCTCGCTCGCGGCGACCACGAGGGCCATCCAGACCGGGTAGCGCTCCCGCTGGCGCAGCGCGACCTGCTCCTGCCCGGCGATCAGCAGGCCCGGCAGCGGCGGCCGGCACCAGCAGCGGGACAGGTCCGGGGTCGGGGCGTCCGGGTCGTGCGGGCAGTGCACGAGGGTGTCGAACGGGTTGCCCGCCCGCTCGTGGATCGTCCACAGCAGGCGGACCGCCACGTCCTCGCCCAGCTCCCCGCGGGCGACGGCGGGGAGGTGGGCGAAGCCGACGGCCCGCCCACCCCCCGCCTTCCACAGCCGCAGCCGCTCCACCGCGTCGAGGTGGACCTCGACGTCGAGCGGGCCCCGGTACGGCCGACCGAGGTCGGCCTCGGTCCGGCGGACCGCGTCGAGCTCGACGAAGAGCATCGGCACCTGCGGGGCGGAGAGCACGCTCATAGGTGCCTCCGGCCTGTGAGTACTAATCCGTGTCCAGGCACGGAAAAGTACTCACACGGCGGACGCCACCTCCTGCGCGGCGTCGCGCAGCAACGGCTTGACCCGCTCGCCGAACTTCGTGACGCCGTCGACGAAGTCCGGCCACGTGAGCAGCGCGCCGGTGATCCCGGTGGTCACCGCGATCTCGTCGAGCTGCGCGGCGACCCGCTCGTAGGAGCCCTTGATCACCGGCAACGACAGGAACGCCATGTTCCCCTCCGCCGCCGGCCGCTCCAGCGACGCGAGCAGCTGCGCCGAGGTCCCGTCGGGGTTCGTGTCCAGCGAGGCGCCCGTCGTCATGTAGCTGATGGCCTCGAGGTCGGCGTTCGCGACGATGTGGTCGCAGAGCGCGTCCGCGGCCTCGTCGGTCTCCTCGGCGATGATGCAGTAGAGCGCGAAGGTGCCGACGTCGCGGCCCTCGCCCGCGCTGAGGTCGCGCACCCCGCTCGCGATGTCCCCGACCTTGGAGCGCTCGGCCATGATGAAGTTGCGGTCGCCGTGCTTCGCGGTGAACGCCTGGCCGGCGGGCGACTGGCCCGCACACACCACGGTCGGCGTGTGCAGCGGCTTCGGGCGCATGTCGGCCTCGTCGAAGTCGAAGAACTCGCCGTGGAAGGTCGTCGGTCCCTCGCTCCACAGCGCCCGCAGCACCTGGACGTACTCCGCGGCGTACTCGTAGCGGCGGTTGAAGTACTCGTCGCCGGGCCACAGCCCCATCTGCGTGTACTCCGGCTTGTTCCAGCCGGTGACGATGTTGAGCCCGCAGCGCCCGCCGGAGATCT
Source organism: Actinomycetospora sp. CA-084318 (assembly GCF_050955885.1). NCBI lineage: Bacteria > Bacillati > Actinomycetota > Actinomycetes > Pseudonocardiales > Pseudonocardiaceae > Actinomycetospora > Actinomycetospora sp. CA-084318. Next base: position 2,481,545 of record NZ_CP192098.1, on the reverse strand, counting down.
CGTCGATCGTCGCGACCATCCGCGCCGCCATGATCGGGTGCGTCGCGAGCGTCGTCACCGACGGGTAGAGCCCGATCCGCTCGGTCACCGCGGCGAGCCCGCCGAAGAGCGTGAACGACTCCAGGCACTCCCCCCAGAAGTCGCTCGGCCCGCCCGAGCCCCGGTGCTTCATCATCGAGAGCACGAAGTCCAGGCCCTGCTTCTCGGCCTCCTGCGTGATCGCGACGTTGTGCGCGAAGCTCGGCCGGTACTGCGGGCTGCCCGTGGAGAGGATGTAGCCGTTGGTGGCGTTGGGGATGAAGACGCCGTACTGCATCAGGTTCGACCTCCGAGGTGGGTGAGGGCGTCCGCGAGTCCGACCACGTCGGCGTACTTCGCGTCCAGGTCGGCCAGGTTGTTCTCGTGGAGCGGCTCGCTCCGGTCGCCGCAGGCCTCGCGCACGACGACGGGCCGGAACCCCTGCGCCAGCGCGTCGGTCGCCGTGGCGCGCACGCAGCCCGAGGTCGAGACCCCCGCGACGACGACGGTGTCCACCCCGCGCGCCCGCAGGCTCCCGGCCAGCGAGGTCCCGGCGAACGCGGAGGCGTGCTGCTTGACCACCAGGGCGTCGTCGACCGCGGGCGCCAGCGAGAGCTCGCCCCACCCGCCGTCGGCGCCCTCGGCGAAGCACGCGAGCGCCGGCACCTTGGCCGGGAAGAACCCGCCGTCCGCGAGGTCCGGCGCGTAGCGGACCACCGTCCAGACGACGGGGACCGCGGCGGCCCGCGCGCCGGCGAGCAGGTCCGCGGTGGCGGCGAGCACCCGGTCCTCCTGCCCGTCGAGGAAGAACGGCCCGCCGGGGGCGGTGTAGGCGCGGACGAGGTCGACCACGACGACGGCGGGGCTCGACCCCCACCCGACGCGGCCGGCGAAGTTCGAGCCGTGCGGATTGCTCATGCGGTCCTCACCATCACGGCGCGGGCGTTGCGGAGGTGGCTGCGCATCACGGCGCTCGCCCAGTCGGCGTCGGCGACCCGGAGGGCCGCCACGATCTCGGCGTGGTGGGCGAGGCTGCGGGCCAGCGACGCCGGGTCGTAGGAGTGGAAGGTGCGCAGCACCACCGACAGGTGGACCACACCGGCCAGGGCGGTCGAGAGCGCGGGCGACGCGGCCGCCTCGAGCAGGCGCGCGTGGAAGTCACGGTTGAGCCCGACCAGCGCGTCGAGGTCCTGCTCCGGACCGGGGGCGCCGATCGCGAGCATCCGCGTGGCGAGGTCGTCGAGGGCGTCCAGGTCCTCCGCCGTCACCCGGGACGCCGCCCGCCCGGTCGCCCGCGGCTCGAGGGCGGACCGGACGTCGAAGATGGCGTCGAGGTCGTCGGCCGAGACGCTGACCACCCGCGCCCCGCGGTGCGGCAGCACCTCCACCAGACCCTCGGCGGCGAGCCGGGACAGCGCCTCGCGGACGGGCGTGCGGGAGACACCCAGCCGCTCGGCGAGCTCGACCTCGCCGAGGCGGGCACCGGGCGGGAGCGCGCCGCGCAGGATCTCCTCGCGCAACGCGAGGTGCGCCCGCTCGCTCGCGCGGGCCGCCAAGGTCGTCGCCATCACACCTCCCGCTCCGCGTTGTGTGCAACGTAGGGTGACTCCCGCCGGAAAGCCAGGAGAACTTCGGCGGTTGTACACAAACCTGGAGGGACCGACCATGGCCGACCTGCTCAGCCACCCCACCGGCCGCCGCGCGCGGCTGCGCGAGCTGCTGGCGTCCGACCGGCCGGTCGTCGCGCCCGGTGCCTACGACGCGCTCACCGCGCGGCTGGTGGAGCAGGCCGGGTTCGACGTCGTCTACATGACCGGCTTCGGGACGACCGCGTCGCTGCTCGGCCGCCCCGACGTCGGGCTCCTCGGACAGGCCGAGATGGTGGACAACGCGCGACGGATGGCGTCCGTCGTCGACGTCCCGCTCATCGCCGACGCCGACACCGGCTACGGCAACCCGATCAACGTCATCCGCACCGTGCGTGAGTACGAGCAGGCCGGCGTCGCCGCGCTGCACCTCGAGGACCAGGTGATGCCGAAGAAGTGCGGCCACCTGGCGGGCAAGGAGGTCGTCCCGCTGGAGGAGATGACCGCCAAGATCCGGGCCGCCGTCGACGCCCGCACCGACCCCGACCTCGTCCTCATCGCCCGCACCGACGCCGCCCAGATGCAGGGGGTCGACGCGGCGATCGACCGCGCGCGGGCGTTCGCCGACGCCGGCGCGGACGTGCTGTTCGTCGAGGCGCCGACCTCGGGCGACGAGCTGGAGAAGGTCGCCTCGGAGCTGGCCGGGCACACGTTGCTGTTCAACGGCGCCGAGGGCGGCCGCACGCCGCTGCCCCCGCTGTCGCGGCTGACCGAGCTCGGGTTCTCCCTCGTGCTCTACCCGGTGTCGACGCTGCTCGCGGCCGCCTCGGGCGTGCGGCAGATGCTGGGGCACCTCACCGAGCACGGCTCCCCCACCGGCGCGCTCGAGCAGCTCGACGTGTCCGGGCTCGACCAGTTCACCGAGATCGTCGGGATCACCGAGGTGCGGGAGCTGGAGGTGCGATACCGCTCGTGAGTACTCATCCGTGCCCCAGCACGGATGAGTACTCACAGGCGCGTCAGCGCACCTCCGGCGGCGGGTCGCCCGCGGTGCCCGGGAGGGTCCGGGTGTCGCGGGTGACCAGGTAGCGGTCGGTCTCCAGGTCGCCGAGGTCCGGCACGAGGACCCGGCCCCAGCGCCGGGCGGGCTCGTCGGGCAGCCGCGTGTCCAGCTCCCGGAGCGACCCGACCGCCACGAGCCCGGCGAAGCTGCCCCCGGAGTCCTGCCCGGTGAACAGGCCGTCGGTCCCGCCGGTCCAGCGTTCCGGGACGATGTCGCCGGGCGGGCTGGGGTTGGTGGTGCGCTCGCCGGGCACCGGGTCGTACGGCGCGGTCGGCGCGGTGACGACCACCCCCGGGGTCTGCGCGACCCCGCCCGTGACCCGGGGCAGCTCCCCCGCACACGGCCACGCGAAGGCGACCGCCCAGTCGACGAGCACCGGGCCGCGGTCGGCGAGCCAGCGGTCGAGCGGCTCCGGTTCGACGACCCGGGGGCCGGTGAAGGCGATCCAGCCGCCGGTGTCGGTGCGGTCGTCGGTCGCGCGCAGCCGCACCCGGTCGGCCTCCGCGGGCACGTCGCCCGCCGGGAGGGTGACGGTCCGCCACCGGTCGCGCCGGGCGGCGTCGTCCTGCCGCCGCTCCTGCTCGGCGCTGCCCGCGTAGCCGCGGTAGCCGCGGTCGGGCTCCGGGTCCTCGACGACCGCCCGTTCTCCGACCACGCGGTCCCCCCGCCCGAACTCCCACGTCAGCGAGGCGCCGTCCGCGGTCCGGCCGGCGACGCCGACGGCCAGCTCCTGGTCGGGGGTGGGGCGGGTCAGCCCGAACCACGCGGTGGTCATCTCCCCGACCGACCCGTCACCGTCGGCGCGACTCCCCCACGTGAAGCGGCCGTCGCGGGTGTCGGTCGTACCGTCGGTCCCGTCCGTCTGGTCCGGGCGCAGCGGAGGCGGATCGACCGCCCCGCCGTCGGCGACGAAGCCCGACATCGTCGCGGTCGACCCGCGGACCGGCGTGAGCGGCCCGGCCGGGACGGTCCGCAGCACCTCGACGCGGTCCTGCAGCCCGCACGCCCCCGGCGCCCCGGCCAGCTCGGCCCGGGTCTGCGCGGCGAGCGACCAGCGGTCCCCGCGGTCGGCGGCCGCGGCGAAGGTCGACCCGAGCAGCAGCACCGACACGGTCACGACGACGACGGCGGTCGCGGCCGGGACCAGCGGGGCGGCGGCGAGGACCGCGGCGAGCAGCGGCGGCCCGTCGTCGGGGACCCGCCGCCGGCGCACCACGACGACGGCCGGCGCCGCAGCCACCGCGGCGACCAGGATCCAGACGGCGACCGCGTCGAACGGGCGCTGCGGTCCCGTCGACCCGGGCATGCCGAAGCCGGAGTAGGCCCACCAGGCGTTCGGCCCGGCGAAGGCGAAGGCGGCGCCGAGCGCGAGCAGCAGGGTCGCGACCCCGGCGGTCGCCGCGACCACGGGGTCGCGCCGCCGGCTCGCCCGCCCGAGGGCGACGACGGCGGCGACGATCCCGATGGCGCCGAACCCGGCGAGCGCGCCGTAGTGGTGCGACCACTTCGAGGGCGTCACGGCGAGCAGCCCGAACCCCGTCGGCAGCAGGCCGAGGAGCAGGACCGACTCCCGCCCGAGGACACCCACGCCGGTTCCGGTCCGCTCGCCGCCGGAGCCGCGCGCCAGCAGCACCAGCCCGGTCCCCGCGAGCACCAGCCCGACCACCACCGGCACCCGCTTGGCCGCGGCGCCCCAGGAGTCCTCGCCGAACAGGTAGCCGTAGCGCAGCCACTCCGCGTACCAGGGCTGGTTCGGGCCGATCTGCCGGTGGATCTCGGTGGCGACCTCGAACCCGTGCCAGGACTGCTGCGCGAACACCACCACGAGGGCGACGGCCGCGAGACCGGCGACCACCGCCACGTGCGCCGCGGGCAGGACGACGCGCGTCACCCGGGCGAGGGTGCCGTCCTCGCGCGGACCGGGGCCGAGCGCGCGCAGCACCCGCGGCAGGCAGAGCAGGACCGGCGCCGCCGTCATCAGCCCGGAGGGGGCGACGGTGACCGTGAGGCCCGCGGCGAGGGCGGCGACGGCGATCAGGACGACGGGTCGGCCGGCGGCCGGGCGGACGGCCCGGAGCACCAGGGCGGTGACGACCACCGTCCCGAGCGCGACCAGCGGCTCCGGACGGGCGCCGAGGTCGTAGGGCAGCCACCACACCGCGAACGCCACGGCGGCGAGCACCCGCACCGCGAGACTGCGTCCAGCGGGGCCGAGCGCGGGCCGCAGGACCCCGCGGGTGAGCACCACCCAGGTCAGCAGCCCGGCGAGCACGCTCGGCGTCCGCAGCGCGAGCGGACCGATCCCGTCGTCGAGGACGGTCGCGAGCAGGCGCTGGTTGGTCGCGAAAGGGACCTCGGAGGCGTTGGACCAGCGGTAGTAGTTGCCGACGTCGCCGTCGCCGATCTGGCGGGCGATGACCGCGGCGAACCCGTCGTCGTCGGTCAGCGGGCCGACGATCGACCACCAGGACAGGCCGAGGGCGACGGCGGCGTCGACCGCGAGCCGGGCGAGCACCCGGGGTCGGGCGAGGGCGCGGCGGGCGGCCGCCCGGACCCGTCGTCGGGACCGGCGCCAGGTGGTGCGGGCGAGCGCGAGGCCGCGGACCGAGGCGAGTTCCCGGAGGGTGCGGGAGGGGCCCGCCGGGGCGAGGGCGCCCGCGACGACGACCAGCAGCAGGCCGACGAGCGCGAGCTGGGGTTGGGCCGTGAGCAGGGCCGACTTGTCCGCGGCGGGCGCGTTGTCGAACCACGCCGGGGTGCGGGCCGTGAGGGCGAGGCCGGTGGCGTCGCGACCCGTGAGGTCGGTCGTGGCGGCGAAGACCTCGGGGACGGGGTCGCCGGGGACCGTCGCCGCGACCCGGTCGCCGACGGTCACGGTCAGGCCGGCGCCGTCGGCGACGATCGTGAGCCCGCAGTCCTCGTCGGGCACCTCCACCGGGACCACCCGCCCGGCGGAGATCACCTGCAGCACGGTCGGGCCGTCCCCGGCGCCGGGCCGGGTGCGCACGGCGAGCGCCTCCCCGGGGGCACCGACCGTGGTCGCGACGACCGTCGTCTCCGCGGTCCGGGCCCGCGCCGCGCGCACGGCGTCGCACGGGACCGTGACCTGCAGTGCCGCCGGGCGGTACGGGACGAGGAAGAGCGTCGTCGGGACGGGGGCCGCTCCCGGCCGCGGCCAGGTCACCGTCGAGGTCGACGACTCGACCGGTGCCCCGGGCACCGCGAGGGCCACGACGACCGCCGCGATCCCGCTGACCAGGGCGACCAGCGCCGCCACGAGCCGCAGGACCGGTCGTCGGGACGCCCGGTCGGGAGCGGACGGCGCCCCGGCCGGGGGCTGCTCCTCGACCAGCGGCGTCCGGATCCGCTCGGTCGGCGACGTGGTCGTCAGCGGGAGGCTCCCCGGGGGTGCGGACGGCGGTGTCTGATCACCCCACCTCCGTACGCAACGACCGGTGCGGTTCGGCGGGTGATGCCGCCGATCAGGTGATCACACGGTCGCGAGGGCCGTCCGCATCCGGTCGATCTCGGCCTGCTGGGACAGCGTCAGGGTGCGGGCGAACTCGGTGAGCGCGCCGCCCGGGTAGGCGCGCGCCATCGCGATCGCGCCCTCGTGGTGGGCGATCATGGTCTGCAGCCAGCGGCGGTCGAAGTCGGCGCCGCTCGTGCTCCGCAGACCCTGGAGCGTCGCGGCGTCGGCCATGCCCGGCATGTCGTGCTGCATCGGCATCGGCGCGGCGCCGCCGCGCAGGTTGAGGAAGCCCTGCATCTGCCCGATCTCCTCGACCTGCTCGCGGTCGATGCGGAACGCGAGGTCGGAGACGGTCGGATCGGTGGTCCGCCCGGCCACCAGCGCCGAGAGTTCGAGGGCCTGCTGGTGGTGCGGGATCATCATCGCCGCGAACTCGACGTCGGGGCTGGTCCCGGCGGCCGGGGCGGGCGCGGCGGGAGCCGCCGCGCACCCCGCCGTCAGGAGGGCGACGAGGACGAGGAGGGCGCGGAGCACGGCTGCCCACCCTGCCCCATCGCGTGTTGGCGCGCCGTACACCCGACGGTGCTGGTCAGCGGGCCGCGGAACGGGTAGGCAACGGGTCGTGACCTCCTCGATCGACATGCGCCAGGTGTCCAAGCGCTGGGGCTGGATCCTCGCCGACGGCATCCTCGGGGTGATCGTCGGCCTGATCGCCCTCGTGTTCCCCATCGCCACCGTGCTGGTGCTGGCGATCTTCCTCGGGATCGGCCTGCTGATCTCCGGGATCATCGAGGCGACCGTCGCGCTCCGCGTGCAGCACGGCGCGCCCGGCCGCTGGTGGGTGGTGATCTTCGGCGTCATCACCGCCCTGGCCGGCATCCTCGTGATCTTCTTCCCGGGCACGGGCGTGACGATCATGGTGGTCGGCCTGCTGCTGTGGTTCCTCTTCGCCGGGATCAACGACCTCTTCGTCGCCGCCCGGTCGAAGGAGCACCGCGGGTGGAACATCGGCATGGGCGTGCTCGCCCTGCTCGCCGCGGTGATCCTGCTCTTCTCCCCCGGTGCGGCCGTGGGCACGATCGCGCTGCTCGCCGGCTTCGGGTTCCTGCTGCGCGGCGCCTCCGAGATCGGGCTCGCGCTGAGCCTGCGCCGCGCGTCGCGCTGAGCCGGCTTCCGGAACGAGCGAACGGCACTCTCGCGCACATAGAAGCTGCGAGAGTGCCGTTCGTTCGGATCAGGTGCCCCGCAGCTCGCGGCGCAGCAGCTTCCCGGTGACCGTCTTCGGCAACTCGTCCCGCAGCTCGATCTGCCGCGGGTACTTGTAGGCCGACATGCGCTCCTTGCAGAACGCGATCAGCTCGTCGGGCTCCACCGACTGGCCCGGCCGCAGCGAGACGAACGCCTTCACCGTCTCGCCCCGGTACTCGTCCGGGACCCCCACGACGGCGGCCTCGCGCACCGCCGGGTGCTCGTAGAGGACGTCCTCCACCTCGCGCGGCCAGACCTTGTAGCCGCCCGCGTTGATCTGGTCCTTCTTGCGGTCGACGACGTAGAAGAAGCCCTCGGCGTCCATGTACCCGACGTCGCCGGTCTTGAGCTCGACGATGCCGCCCGGCCCGCGGAGTGCCTTCTCGGTCTCCTCGGGCTTGCCCCAGTAGGCCGGCACCACCTGCGGGCCGCGGGTCGTGATCTCCCCGACCTCACCGACGTCGGCCTCGGTCCCGTCGTCGCGCACGATGCGGACCACGGTGTCGAAGACCGGCACCCCCACCGACAACGCGCCAGAGGCCTCGTCGACCGGCGCCGTGGCACCGAGCGGCACCCCGTGCGACGGCGAGCTGGTCTCGGTCAGCCCGTAGAAGTTGTGGATGTAGTGCCCGAACTGGTCCTGGAACGCCTTGACCGTCGACGGCGGGATCGGCGCGCCGCCCGAGTACACCTTGACCATCGACGACAGCGCGTCCCGGTCCGCGCCCGGGGCGTTCATCATCGCGATGAAGACGGTGATCGAGCCGATCGAGAACGTCGGCCGGTGCTCCCGGATCGCGTCCACCACGACACCGGGCTCGAAGCGGTAGGCGAGCACCAGCGGGCACGGGAGCAGCAGCGCGATCGCCAGGTGCCCGACGACCCCGGTGATGTGGAACAGCGGCGCCACACCGAACACCGAGTCGTCGCGCCCGAGCTGGATCCAGTCGCGGTAGGTCTGCGCGTTGAACACGACGTTGGTGTGCGTGTTCATCGCGCCCTTGGGCGGCCCCGTCGTCCCGCTCGTGTACCCGAGGAACGCGACGTCGTCGCCGGTCAGCTCCATCGGCCCGGGCTTCTGCCCCCGGAGCGCCCCGAGCACCGTCGTCAGGTCCTCGGCGCCCTCGCAGTCGATCCGCGTCATGCCGGAGAAGAGGCGCTCGTCGTGCCGGGTCTGGAACTCCAGCGCCGAGGTGCTGAACGCGATGCGGACCTTCGTGTTCGGGACGACCTCGCCCACGATCGACCACAGGTCCTCCTGCGCGACGATCGCCGTCGCCTCGCAGTCGGTGAGGATGGTCGTGAGCTCGCGCTGACGCGACATCGGATTGACGCTGACGACGATGCCGCCGGCCTTCCACGTCCCGATGACGACCACGAGCACCTGCGGGATGTTCTGCAGGAAGGTGGCGAGCCGGTCGCCCTTCGCGAAGCCGCGCTCGGTGAGCGCGACGGCGAACGCGTCGGAGAGCTCGTCGAGCTCGCGCATCGTCAGGGTGCCGTCGAAGTAGCGGACGATCTCGCAGTCCGGGTCGCGCTCGAGGGCGGCCAGGAACATCGCGAGCGCGCTCGCGTACTCGATGGTGACGGCACCGTGGTTGTAGTCGTCGCGGTACCGCGCGAGCCAGGGCTTCGACTCGTAGACCGAATCGCTCATCGGATGACCACCGGGTTGACCGGCGAGCCGGTCGCCTCGTGGATCTTCAGCGGGGCGGCGGTGTAGAGGAAGTCCCAGCGCCCGTCCGCGGCGCACGCGTCGGCCAGGTCGTCGAGCCAGATGATCTCGGCGAGGCTGACGCCCAGGTTGCGCAGCAGGGAGGCGTGCAGCGGCAGCAGGACCCCGGTCTCCGGGTTGGCGGTCACCTCGTTGGCGATGGTGTCGGTGACGAGGTTCGGGATCTCCTTGTTCTGGAACCACTCCACGAGCTCGCGGGAGTAGGTCAGACCCGGCTCGACGAAGTTGTCGTAGAACTCCTCGGCGGGCGTCGCGTAGAAGTACTTCAGGAATCCGGTGCGCACGAGCAGGATGTCGCGGTCCTCGATCGAGGTGCCCTGTTTCGCGGCCGCCTCCTCGAGGTCGGCGTGGGTGAAGGTCTCCCCCTTGTCGAGCCACTCCTTGCCGCGGTGGCGCGCCATGTCGATGAGCACGCCGCGGCCGGCGATGCCCCGCTCGGCGATGGGCAGCACCGACGCCCAGCTCATCCCGCCGCCGTTGGTGGTGTCGGCCGAGCGGCCGTTCCACAGCGTGTCGTCGTACCAGGCGTGGCCCAGCGCGTCGTACTGCGACGACCCCTGCAGGAAGATCTCGGCCTTGTCGTCGGTCGCGCGGATGCCGCCGGGGAACGACGGTCCCTGGCCGGACTCGAACAGCTCCTGGTCCCACACCATCTCGCGCTTGATGCCCTCACGGCCCGGGAAGACCGGGTCCCCGTGCGGATGTCCCATCGGGCACTGCAGCGTGAAGACCTGGCCGTTCTTCACGCTCGCGACCCCGCGAAGCACCTGGGCGGCGTCGAGGTAGTTCAGCGACCCGACCTCGTCGTCGTCGCCCCACTTGCCCCAGTTCTTCGGGGGGTTGTCCCCGAGCAGCTCCGCCATCGAGGGTGCGTCGGCCATGGTCTGTCTCCTCGCCGTCGAGTGTCGTGACCTCGGTCTCACCGTGCCATGCGCATGCGGCTCCGGGAAGCCAGGAGCGGGATGGATTCGATCTTCTCGGCGGTGAGCTCGTCCCACACGATCGCGGGCTCGTGACGGGTTTCCCGACGACACGTGTGGGTGCGTTCCGGGGTGACCAGGAGGTCCAGCGCGACGTCGTGGTCGACGGTCGGGATCGTGTCGACGACCTGGATCTCGTGCACGGTCGTCACGACCGGCGTGTCCGCCCGGATCAGCCCGGCCGCGAAGGCGATCGCGTACTCCAGGTCCGAGAACCCACCGCCCTTGCCGAGCCGGGCGCCGTCCTCGGTGACCGCCACGCACCCGGCGACGACGAGGTCGACCGGCTCCAGGTCCTCCACCGCCACGGTGCGCCCCGCGGCACTCGCGCCTTTGATCGACGAGGCCTGCCGCGGGGTGCGTCCGCCGAGGTCGTCGGGGTCGAGGAGGAAGAACGGATGCTCGTCCGCGAGGCGCGGGACGGCCATGTAGACCGTCTTGCCGTCCTCGAGCGCGCGCTGACGCACCGGCCACTGCGCCGAGTCCGGGTTGCACTTGAGCGTCCGCGCGTTCCGCCACGCGTCGGTGTCGCGCAGCCGCTCGGCGGCCTTCTCGGCCCCGACGAAGTTCGGGATGCGGTTGCGGGCCCCCGGGAACCGCGCCTGCTTCTCCTCCGTGAGCCGCGCCCACACGTGCTCACGCAGGTCCTGCTTGGCGGCGAGGGTCGCGGGGTCGCCGCCGGCGTCGTGGTCGTGGGAGGTCGGCACGAGGTGCCTCCGGCCTGTGAGTAGAAATCCGTGTCAGGACACGGATTAGTGCTCACAGGCGCGCAGCGCACCTTCTACAGCAGGGAGCCGACGAACCCGCCGTCGAGGACCAGCTCGCTGCCGGTGCACCAGGCCGACCGCTCCGAGGCGAAGAACAGGACCGCCTCGGCCACCTCGTCGGGAGTGCCGTACCGCCCCTGCTTCTGCGCGATGACCTCGTCGAACCCGCCCGCGGGCAGACCGAGGGCCTGCTCGAACGCGGGACGCGCGGAGGTGACGAGGTCGGTGTCGACGAAGCCCGGCAGCACCGTGTTGACCCGGACGCCGTGCGGTCGCAGCTCGGCCGCGGCGGTCTTGGTCAGGTTGACCACGCCCGCCTTCGCCGCCGCGTAGTGCCCGATGAGCGGGGAGCCCGTGGTCGCGGTGATCGACCCGATCGTGACGATGCTGCCGCCGCCCGCCGCGATGATCGCCGGGGCCGCGTGGCGCACCGACAGGAACACCCCGTCGAGGTTCACCGACGTCACGTCGCGCCACGCCGCGAGGTCCATCGCCACCAGCGGCAGCGGCGCGCCGACCCCGGCGTTCGGCACCATCACGTGCAGCGCCCCGCACTGCTCCACGGTGCGCTCCACGAGCGCCGCGACCTGCTCCTCGGACCGGACGTCGCACGCGATCGCCACCGCACCCGGCAGGCTCTCCGCCACGGCCTGCGCCGCGTCGGCGTCGATGTCCGAGACGACGACGGTCGCCCCCGCGCCGGCGAGACGGGTCGCGATGGCACGGCCCAGCCCCTTCCCCGCCCCGGTGACCACCGCGACCCTGTTCTCGAGCTCCGCGGACATCCAGCACCTCCGATCGGGCGCGACCCCCTCGGCCGCGCGCCGCAGGACGCTAGAGGCCGACCTGTGACCCACGCCATGTCCCGGGAGGACCAACGCGAGGACCCGGGTTGTGCCGGCAGCCCGACCCGCGCCGCCCCTACCGACGGGTAGCCCCGCGTGCTTCGATCGGTCCATGGCGCCCACCCACGTCGTGACGAACCAGGCCCCCGACCTCGTCGGGTTCGACGCGGCCGCCGACCCGCCCCTGCTCGAGGCGCTCGAGCGCGAGGGCGCGGGCTGGGCGCTCGACGAGGTGCACGAGGCCGGCCGCCGGGTCGGGAGCGCCGAGGTCCGGGCGTGGGCCGACGCCGCGCACCGCAACGAGCCCGTCCTGCGCACGCACGACCGCGTCGGGAACCGGATCGACGAGGTCGACTACGACCCGGGCTACCACGCCCTGCTCGGCGAGGCCGTCTCCCGCGGGTTCGCCGGCGCGGTGTGGGAGGGCCGGCCCGGTCAGCACGTCGCCCGGGCCGCCGGGTTCCTCGTGTGGTCGCAGGCCGAGGCCGGGCACGGGTGCCCGGTGTCGATGACGCACGCCGTGGTCCCGGCGCTGCGGGCCGCCCCCGAGCTGTTCGCGCAGTACGGGCCGGGGCTCATGTCCCGTGGCTACCAGCCCGGGCTGACCGACCCGTCGTCGAAGTCGGGACTGCTGGCGGGCATGGGGATGACCGAGAAGCAGGGCGGCTCGGACGTCCGCACCAACACGACGACGGCCACCCCGAACGCGGACGGCACCTGGTCGCTCACCGGGCACAAGTGGTTCACCAGCGCCCCGATGTGCGACGTCTTCCTGGTGCTCGCGCAGACCGCCGCGGGGGTCACCTGCTTCCTCGTGCCGCGGATCCTCCCCGACGGCACGCGGAACCCGTTCGCGATCCAGCGGCTCAAGGACAAGCTCGGCAACCGCTCGAACGCCTCCAGCGAGCCTGAGTTCGACGGGACGGTCGGGTTCCGCGTCGGCGACGAGGGCCGCGGGGTCCGCACGATCATCGAGATGGTCGCCTGCACCCGCCTCGACAACGCCCTCGGCTCGGCGGCCGGGATGCGCGACGCCGTGCGCCGCGCGGTGTGGCACGCCCGGCACCGGTCCGCGTTCGGCTCGACGCTCATCGACAAGCCGCTGATGCGCGCGGTGCTCGCGGACCTCACGGTGGAGTCCGAGGCCGCGGTCGCGCTGGCCATGCGCCTGGCGGGTGCCCAGGACCGCGCCGCGGACGACGAGCACGAGGCCGCGTTCCGGCGGATCGGCGTCACCCTCGGGAAGTACTGGATCTGCAAGCGGCAGACCGCCGTGGTCGGCGAGGCGCTGGAGTGCCTGGGCGGGAACGGGTTCGTCGAGGAGTCAGGGATGCCGCGGCTGTTCCGCGAGTCGCCGCTGAACTCGATCTGGGAGGGCTCCGGCAACGTCAACGCCCTCGACCTGCTCCGCGTCCTCGCCCGCGAGCCGGCCGCGGTGGAGTCCTACCGCGCGGAGGTGGAGCTCGCCGCGGGCGCCGACCACCGGCTCGACGCGGCGTGGAAGGCCGTCCAGGACGACCTGCGCGACGTCGCCGAGGACCGCGCCCGCTGGCTCGCCGAGCGCCTCGCGATCGTGCTCCAGGGCTCGCTGCTCGTGCGCCACGCCCCCACGGCCGTCGCGGACGCGTTCGTCGGCTCCCGGGTCGCCGGCGAGCACGGCGCCGCCTTCGGCACGCTCCCCCGCGGCGTCGACGTCGACGGGATCCTCGCCCGGGTGCCCCTCGGCTGACCCTTCCCGACGACCGGTCGGTGCGGGTCCCCGGTGCGCCCCGCACACGGCCGGCCCGGTCGGTGCTCCCCGCACGCCGCGTTGCGCCCCGCACACGGCCGGCCCGGTCGGTGCTTCCCGCACGCCGCGTTGCGCCCCGCACACGGCCGGCCCGGTCGGTGCTTCCCGCACGCCGCGTTGCGCCCCGCAACACCCCGCCCGCTGCACGTGACCCCTCCCGACCGTGTGCGCACCGCAACACCCCGCCCGCTGCGCATGACCCCTCCCGACCGTGTGCGCCCCGCAACGACCGGGCCATGTCCGTCCCACGTCACCAGAGGTCGTTCCGCCGACGGCCGCGCGGCACTAGCGTTCCGCGCACCATGAGTGACCTGCTGCCCGGTGTCGAGGCCGGGACCGTCGACGCCCGCATCCGCATCCACCACCTCACCTCGGGGCCGGCCGACGGGGAACCGGTCGTGCTGGTGCACGGGAACCTGTCGACCGGCCGGTTCTTCGAGCACCTGATGAGCCCGGCGAGCGACCGGTGGCGCTTCCTCGCCCCGGACATGCGCGGCTTCGGGCGCACCGAACCGGCCCCGATCGACGCGACGCGCGGGCTCGGCGACTGGGCCGACGACCTCGTCTCCTACCTCGACGTCCTCGGGATCGAGCGGCCGCACCTCGTCGGCTGGTCGACGGCGGGCGCGGCGATCGCCCTGGTCGCACGGCAGCGCCCGGTGGCGAGCCTGCTCTTCCTCGACCCCGTGAGCCCGCACGGCTACGGCGGCACGCACCCGGACGGACGGCCCTGCTTCGACGACTTCGCGGGGTCCGGCGCGGGTGTGGCCAACCCGCAGTTCGTCGCGAAGCTGCGCGAGGGCGACCGCTCCGGCGACGACGCGCTGAGCCCGCGGAACGTCATGGCCGGCACCTACTGGTCCCCCGACTTCCGCCTCACGCGCGAGCGCGAGGACCTGCTCGTCGACGAGATCCTGCTGTCGCAGATCAGCGACGACGGCTACCCCGGGGACGCCACGACCTCGGCGAACTGGCCGGGCGCCGCCCCCGGGACCCGCGGGCTGCTGAACGCGCTGTCGCCGAAGTACTGCGACTGGTCGTGGCTGCCCGAGCTCGACCCGAAGCCACCCGTGCTCTGGACGCACGGCACGCGGGACGTGGTGGTGGCCGACGGCTCGATGCTGGAGCTCGGCACCCTCGGACAGGCCGGGATCGTGCCGGGCTGGCCGGGGGCGGACGTCTTCCCGCCGCAGCCGATGATCAGCCAGATCCGGGCCGTGCTGGAGCGCTACGAGCAGGCCGGCGGGCGGGCGCGGACCGAGATGTTCGCCGAGTCCGGGCACGGGCCGCACGTCGACGCGGCGGAGCGCTGGCTGGCGATCGCGACGGAGTTCTGGGCGAGTGCGTGACTCCCGGGAGAAGGTGACCGTGGTCGTCGCCGACGACCACGAGATGTACCGCGACGGCGTCGTCCGGGCGCTGGTGAACAGCGGCTGGATCGACGTCGTGGGCGAGGCCGACGACGGCGACGCGGCACTGGCGGCGATCGTCGAGCACCGGCCCGACGTGGCCCTCGTCGACCACCGCATGCCCGGGCTCGACGGCACCGAGATCGTGCGGCGTGCCGCCCGCGACGGCCTCGCCACGCGCATCGTCGTGCTCTCGGCGTTCACCGACCCGAACCTCGTCTACGGCGCGCTCGAGGAGGGGGCGGCGGGCTACCTGCCGAAGGAGACGCGTCGTCGGGAACTGGTGGAGGCGGTGCGGACGGCGGCCGACGGCGGCACCGTGCTGCCGGCCGACCTCGCGGCGGGCCTGGCCGGGGAGATCCGGCACCGGCGGGCCGACCGCGGGCCGGCGCTGTCCGAGCGCGAGACGGAGATCCTCCGGCTGATGGCGCAGGGCCTGACGACGCCGGCGATCGCGAAGCAGCTCTACGTCGCGCCGAGCACCGTGAAGACCCACGTGCAGCGGATGTACGAGAAGCTCGAGGTCACCGAGCGGGCGGCGGCGGTCGCGGAGGCGATGCGGCGCGGGCTGCTGGAGTGAGCACCCCGGCCGAGCGGGCGCTCGCGCAGTTCCAGGCCGAGGCGTCGCGGACGACGAGCCTGCTGCGGTGGGGGCTCGTCGGGCTCCTCGGTCTGGCCGGCGGCCTGGACCAGAACCGCGTCGAGGGCCTCGGCTTCTGGCTCGTGCTCGCCGCCTACGGGGTCTTCGCGGTCAGCTGGTTCGCGAAGGTGACGCGACGCCCGGTGTCGCCGACGACGGGCCTGGTGGCCACGACGATCGACCTCGTCGCCGTCACCGTCCTGTCGCTGCTCGCCGGGGGCGGCGGGACGCTGCCGACGCTGGCCTACGTGGTCATCCCGGTCATGGCGGCGTTCCGGTACCGGCCCGCGTTGTCGGCGGGGGTCGGGATCGCGACGATCCTGTCGTTCGCGCTGACGGCCGCGATCGAACGGCCGCCGGTCGACACGACGACGCTCGTGGCCGAGGCCGCCGTGCTGACGGTGGTGGCGGTCGCGACGTTCCTGCTGTCGGTGGTCCTCGCGCGGCGCGCGACCCGCATCCGCGCCCTGCTCGCCGACGCCGACGCGCTCACCGCACAGGTGCTCGACGCCGAGGCCCGCGAGCGCCGGCGCCTCGCCGAGGACCTGCACGACCACGCCCTGCAGACCCTCCTGGTCGCCGGGCAGGAACTCGACGAGCTGGACGGCGCCGAGGCCGCCGACGAGGCGCTGCGGGCCGGCATCCGCGAGATCCGCGAGGTGGTGTTCGCGCTGCACCCGTACGTGCTCGACGAGGCCGGGCTCGCGGTGGCGGTGCGCCGGGTCGCGGAGCGGGCGGCCGGGCAGGCCGGGTTCGCGGTGACCGTGGAGGGCGGCCAGCTCCCGTCCGGGCCGCACGACCGGCTGCTGTTCGGCGTGGCCCGGGAACTGCTGACGAACGTCGCGAAGCACGCGAGGGCGGAGCACGTGACGGTGGCCCTGCACGACGATGCCGACGGCCGGCGGCTGGAGATCGCCGACGACGGCGTCGGCCTCGACCGCTCCGTCCTCGCGGCGCGCCTGGCCGACGGGCACATCGGCCTGGCCTCGACCCGCGCGCGCGTCGAGGGCGTCGGCGGTTCCTTCACGCTCGACACCACGGCGCCCGGGACCCGCACCGTGGTCCGGGTCCCGGCCGGGGAGCCGGACGGGAGCACCGGCGTCCGCGTCGACGCCTGACCGGCCACGACCGTCGTCGGGAACGCGAGTTGAAGCCGACCCGCGCGGCGTGTGAGCGTCGTGGCATGACCGCCGAGGCCACCCCCGTCCCGGAGTTCCCGTCGCGGTTCCGCGGGGCGCCGACCCGCAACGCCCGGATCGCCCGCCCACTGGCGGTACTCGGGCGCGTGCGGGAGGTCGACGAGGAGCTCGTCGACGAGATCGGGCGGCGGATGACGGTCCACGACGAGGTCGGGGCGGCCCTGGCGCGCGCGATGCGCCCGGACGCGCCGCAGCGGGTGACGATGGCCGGGGTCGAGCGGGCCCTCGGGCACGGCACCGCCGAGACCGACCCGCCGGCCCTGCGGGCGTTCGTCGCGGACCTGGAGCGCGAGCCCGCGTGGCTCGACCGGGACCTGCTGGAACGCGGCGCCGCGGTCTACCGCCGGATGGGCCGGACCCGCGACGACGTCCTGCTCGCCCTCGCCCTGATCGGCGGGTACCGCTACGAGGGGCCGGCCGACCTGCTCGTCGCCACCGGCGGGCTCACCGGCCGGGCGGCGATGCGGCGGCTCGGCGAGACGCTGGTGTGGGGTCGGGCGGTGAGCGCTCCCGGCGCGATGCTCCGCGGCGGGGAGGGCTTCCGGCTGACCGCGCACGTGCGGGCGATGCACGCGGTGGTGGACGACCGGTTCGCGCGCTCGCCGGAGTGGGACACCGCGCGCTACGGGCGCCCGGTCAACCGCAGCGACCTGGCCGGGACGCTCGCCCTGTTCAGTGCCACCGCGATGCTCGGCGCCCGGGTCCTCGGGCGGCGCATCCCCCGCGCGGACTCCGACGCGGTGATGCACCTGTGGCGCTACGTCGGGTTCCTCCTGGGCGTCGACGAGGACTGGCTGTTCACCACCGAGCGCGCCCAGCACGCGTTCGACCACCACCTGCTGCTCGCGCAGGGCGGCCCCACGCCGGCCGGGGTGGAACTGACGACCGCGCTCGTCGAGGGGCAGCGCACCAAGCACGGTGGCGGGTGGCGGGGGTGGTACGCCCGACGACGGGTCCTGGGCCACCTCCGGCTCTTCCTCGGCCGGGAGGGGCTGGCCGACCTGGGCCAACCCGTCGTCGTGCCGTGGACGCTGGTGCCGCAGGTGGCGCGCAACCTCGTGGAGTCGTGGGTGGTGGCCCGCTCCGCCGCCGGGCGACGGTGGCTGGAGCGCCGCTCCGACGCCGGGGTGGACGCCGAGCTCGCGCTGCTGCTGGGGTCGCGGCGGTCGTTGGCGAGGGTCACCCCAACGTGAGCGAACGGCACTCTCGCAGCATCTGTGTGCGCCAGAGTGCCGCTCGTTCGGCGGTGGCTACGAGAACCGCGGCGGCCGCTTCTCGGCGAACGCGGTGAACGCCTCCTGCAGGTCGGCGCTGGGCAGGAACGCCGCGTTCCAGGCCGCGACGTAGCGCAGGCCGGCCTCGACCCGGGGCGCGCGCTCGGCGTCGAGGACGTCCTTGATGCCGCGGGTGACCAGCGGCGAGTTGGCGGCGATCCGACCGGCCAGCGCGAGGGCGGCGGCGTCCAGCTCCTCGACGGTCGCGTAAGTGCGGTTGACCAGGCCGATGCGGTCGGCCTCGGCGGCGGACACGTCGTCGCCGGTGAGGGCCAGCTCGCGCAGGAACCCGTCGCCGACGATCCCGACGAGCCGCTGCAGCGACCCGATGTCGGCGACCATCGCCATGCGCACCTCGCGCACCGAGATCAGGGCGTCGGCGCTCGCGAGGCGCACGTCGCAGGCGGTCACGAGGTCGACCCCGCCGCCGACGCACCAGCCCTGGATCGCGGCGACCGTGGGCGTGCGGCAGTCGGCCACCGAGGTGATCGAGGCCTGCAGCTCGCGGACGTGGCGCAGGAACCACTCGCGGTTCTTCGCGCTCGGGTCGCCCAGCACCCCGCCGAGGTTGCCGGCGGCGGCCTGCAGGTCGAGGCCGTAGGAGAACCGCCCGTCGGCGCCGGTGATCACGATGGCGCGGGTGTCGGGGTCGGCGTCGAGCGCGGCCATCACCTGCGGCAGCTCGGCGAAGAAGGTCGGCGACATCGCGCGCGCCACCAGCGAGACCCGGGCGACGTGCTCGGCGGGCCGGTCGACGGCGAGGGTCTCCAGGGACTCCGGCAGCGTGGTCATGCTCCGGACTAGATCACCCGTCGTCCGGAACGCTCAACCCGGCCCATCGGAGCCGAGCGCCCGGTCGAGGCCGGTGAGCCGCAGCGCGCGCGAGGGCTGGCCGTGGACGCCGCGCAGCCCGAACCGGCCGCCGGTCGCGCCGACACGCTGCGCGGCGCCGAGCAGCACGCGCATACCGGCGGAGTCGCAGTAGGGCACGCCGCCGAGGTCGACGACCAGGTCCAGCGGCCCGGTGGCGCGGGCGACCTCCTGCTCGAGCGCGGCCTCGAGGTCGCCGACGTGGGTGTAGTCGAGGTCGCCGCCCACGACGACGACCACGCGCGCCCCGCCGTCGGCGGTCTGCTCCTTCTCGACGCGCACGCCGACCTCGGGCTCCCGGCCGGTCACGCCGCCCCCGTCCCGGACGCCTCCTGCACGGGCTCGGACCGCAGCAGCGCGACGGTGCGCGGCGAGTCGGCGAGGCGTTCGACGAGGTCCTCGACGGCGTCCCGCAGCTCCTCGCGGGTGAGCCCGCCGGGCACCGCGACGGTGCCGACCCAGCGCAGGAAGCGGGCGAGCAGCCCGGGGTCGTCGACGTAGACCGCGGCGGCGAGGAAGTCGACGAGGTGGCCGAGGTCGTCGGCGAGCTGCTCGTCCGGCCCGGCCCCGGGGCGGAGCCGCGCCGCCAGCCCGGCCACGAGTTCCGGACGACGGGTGTGCAGCAGCGCCTGCTCCTCGCGCGAGGCGTCGTCGACGCGGCCGTCCTCGGGCCGGGGCAACGGGCCCTCGAGCAGGGCCGCGGCGGCCCGGGCGTCGGGCGCCCAGCCGTCCGCGCCGACCGCGGTGGCCCACTCGCCGCACGGCCCGAACGCGGCGCCGCCCGCGAGGATCGGGATCCCCGACGCACGGCAGGCCTCGACCATCCGCCGCGCCGCGGGCAGGCGGGACGGCAGCGAGCTGGAGACGGCGACGACGTCGGGTCCGGTCTCGTGCAGGTGCACCGCGAGCTGGGCCGCGGGGACGCTCGAGCCGAGGAACGTCACGTCCCAGCCGTGCCGGGCGAGCACCTCGGCGAGCAGGCGGGCGGGCAGCGCGTGCCACTCGCCGTCGAGGCAGGCCACCGCGATCCGCCCGACGCCGCTCGGCCGCCCGGCGGGCCGATGCCGGGACACCGCGGCGACGACGCGCTCGGAGATGTGCGTGGCGATGTGCTCCTGGACCACCGTCCACGCCCCGGCGGCCCACCGCTCTCCCACCTCGCGCTGGGCCTCGGCGACCACGTCGAGCAGGACGGTCTCCACGTCGAGGCCGGCGTCGAGCGCACCGAGCGCGAGCGCCACGGCGCCCTGCTCGTCGGAGGCGGCGAGCCGGTCGAGGTAGTCCGCGCGCAGGGCGGCGGGCGCGACGGCCGCGGCGGTCATCGGGCTCCCCCTCCCGAGCGGGGTGCGGCCTGCAGGGCGAGCAGGGCGACGTCGTCGTGGTCGCGTCCGCCCAGCCAGTCCGAGAGCAGCAGGAGGAGCCGCTCGCAGATCACCTGCGGCGGCGCCCCGACGCACCCGGCCAGGGCGGCCTCGAGCCGCTCCTCGCCGTAGAAGTCGCGGCCGCTCGGGCCCCCGCGGGCCTCGGTGACGCCGTCGCTGTAGAGCAGGCAGGTGTCGCCGGGGGCGAGCACGACCTCGGCGTGGCCGACCTCGGCGTCGCGCAGGGCCCCGACGAGCGAGCCGACGACGTCGACCTCCTCGACCCGACCGTCGGCGCGCAGCACGTAGGGCGGCGGGTGCCCGCCGGTCGCCAACCGCAGCCGCGACCCGCCGTCAGGAAGAGCCTCCGCGTCCCCGAGGACCATCGTGGCGAAGCGCGGCATGGTGACCGAGGCGCCCGCGGCGTCGAGGTCGGCGGCGTCGAGCAGCGCGACGTTGAGCAGGGCCAGCAGCGTCGCCGGGTCCTGCTCGACGAGGCGCAGGGCGTGCAGCGACTGGCGCACCCGCCCGGAGAGCACGGCCGCCTCGATGCCCTTGCCGCAGACGTCGCCCAGCAGGAACGGCGTGCGACCCGCCGCCGTGCGCGGCAGCACCTCGTAGAAGTCGCCGCCGACGCGCAGGCTCTCCCGGGCGGGCCGGTAGGCGCTGCCCACGAGCAGGTCGCCCGCCGTGTCGGTGGGCAGGGGCGGCGGTTCGAGGCTCGCCTGCAGCACGTGGCCGAGGTGGGCCTGCTCGCGGTAGAGCGCCGCCGCGGAGAGCGCGGTGCCGACGCGGACCGCGTACTCCTCGCCCAGCGGGAGGACGTCGGCATCGGCATCCGGCCCCACGAGGACGAGCACGCCCTGCACCAGCGTGCCGGGCACCGGGACGACCAGCACCTGGCCACCGGGGCGCTCGTGCCACACCGGGAGCTCGGCGAGCTCGACGCTCACCCAGGGGTCGAGCGGGGCGCCGCCGCCGGTCAGCGCCTCGTGCAGTCGGGGGGCGGCGCGCAGGTCGGCGCGGGCCATCTCCCCGGTGTGCGGGCGGGGGGCACCCGCGTCGGCGCGGGCCCAGCGGACGGTGTCCGAACCGTCGGCCAGCATCACCAGCACGGTCGGTGCGAGGAACCCGGCGGCGAGCGACGCGGCGGTGCGGAGGGTGCGCTCGAGGTTCAGCACGCCGTGCAGCGCCCGGCCGGCCTCGGCGAGGAACTGGGCCCGGGCCTGGGCCCGCGAGAGCGACGCCGATCCCCGCCGGTGTTCGGTGACGTCGGTGAGGTACCAGCAGGTCAGGGCGTCGACGGCGGCGCCGTCGTCGTCGAGCCGCACCGCCCGCGCGGCCAGCAGGCGCCCGGCGACCTCGGCCTCGAAGGCCGGCCGGGCCCCGATGACCGCGTCGGTGAACGCGTCGTGGCCCGCCGCCGCGACGCCGACCCCGACGACGAGGCCCGGCAGCAGCCGCCCGGCCGCCGGGTTCGCCGCGTGCACGATCTCCTCGCCGCCCGGGTGGGCGGGGCCGGTGACGACCACCGCCTCGGACAGCCCGGCGAGCATGCGGGCGTGCAGGCTGCGCAGTCCCCTCGGCGGAGTCGGCGAGGGAGCCCCCGCCGGCAACGTCGAGTCCATGCGATCCACGGTATCTCCCGGACGGGGCCCGGCTCACGGGCACGGTGGGTGACGGACGGCGCGGCGGGGAAAGGGAGGGCCATGACCCTGACCTACGAGCACGCCCGCACCATCGTCGCCGAGGCCCTGCGCCATGGCGAGTCGGCGGGCTACAAGCCCCTGACCGTGGCGGTCCTGGACACCGGCGGGCACCTCGTGGCCCTCGGCCGGGCCGACGGGTCGGGCTTCCTGCGCCCCGACGTCGCGATCGCGAAGGCGCACGGCGTGATCGGCCTGATGATGGACAGCCGTGCGATCGCCCAGCGCGCGTCGGACTCCCCCGAGTTCTTCACCTCGGTCGCCGCGCTCGCCGGCGGCAAGGTGTTCTCGGTGCCCGGCGGGGTGTTCATCGTCGACGCGGACGGCACGGTGATCGGGGCGGCCGGGGCGTCCGGGGACGCGTCGACCGCCGACGAGGAGGCCGTCGTCGCCGGGATCGAGGCGGCGGGGCTGGTGGCGCGCACGGGGGCGTAGCGCGCCCGCCCCAGGACCTGCCGTTCCGAGCGAACGGCACTCTCGCGCACATAGATGCTGCGAACGGGCCGTTCGCTCGGAACGCGCTGTGCACCGGACCACGTCCGGGTGTCCACCACGAACATGCACAGCTAGTGTTGTATCTATGTTGTCCACCAGTGGTGCTCCAGTGGTCTCCGCTGCCGACCTCGTCTACCGCCACGTGAAGGAGCAGGTGCTCACCGGCGAGCTCGAGGGCGGGCGGATGGTCAGCGAGGGCGAGATCGCGGCCACGCTCACGGTGTCGCGCACCCCGGTCCGCGAGGCGTTCCTGCGCCTCGAGGTCGAGGGGTGGCTGCGGCTGTTCCCGAAGCGCGGTGCGCTCGTCGTGCCCGTCGCGCCCCGCGAGATCGACGAGGTGCTCGACGCCCGCGCGGTGCTCGAGACGCACGCGCTCGCCGACGTCGTCGGGCGGCCGGACGACCTCGCGACGCTGGTGGACGCCCTGGACGGGGCGATGCGGGTCCAGCAGCAGGCGCACGACGCCGGGGACCTGCCCGCGTTCGCCGAGGCCGACGCCGAGTTCCACCGGCTCGTCGCCGACGCGGGCCGGAACTCGCTGCTCGCCGGCTTCTACCGCGGGCTGCGGGAGCGCCAGCAGCGGATGACCGCCGAGTCGGTCCGCGGCCGCGGTGCCGCCGCCGCGGGCGTGCTCGCCGAGCACCGCGCGCTGCGCGACCTGGTCGCCGCGGGCGACGTCGAGGGTTTCCGCCGGGCACTGGTGACCCACCTCGACAACACGCATCGGGGCGGACGCACCCGATGACGCCGACACTGGAGGCGCGACGCGTCGTCGGGAAGGTCGGGGCCGGCTGGCTGCCGGTCGGCCTGGCCCTGTTCACGGTCGCCTGGGGCGGCAACCAGTTCACGCCGCTGATGGTGATGTACCGCGAGCTCGGCGGGTTCTCGATCGCCACGGTCGACGTGCTGCTCGGGGCGTACGTGCTCGGCATCGTGCCGGGCATGCTCGTCGGCGGCCCGCTCTCCGACCGCCTCGGGCGTCGGCCGCTGATGCTGGTCGCGCCGCCGCTGGCGATCGCCGGCAGCGTCGTGCTCGCGCTCGGCGGGGACACGGTGCCGCTGCTGTTCGCCGGCCGGGTGCTCGCGGGCCTGGCGCTCGGCGTCGCGATGGCCGTCGGCTCGACGTGGATCCAGGAGCTCTCCGGCACCGGCGGCGCCTCCCGCGCGGCCCTGTCGTTGACGCTCGGCTTCCTCCTCGGCCCGGCGGCGGCCGGGGTGCTCGCCCAGTGGGCGCCCGCACCCGAGGTCCTCTCCTACGCGGTGCACGTGCTCGTCGGGGTGCCCCTCGGGCTGCTGGCGCTGCGCACCCCCGAGACCCTCACCGCGCGCTCGTCGGGACGGCTGCGCGACGACCTGCGGATCCCCGTCCGTGGGCACCGCGAGTTCTGGACCGTGGTCGCCCCGGTCGCGCCATGGGTCTTCACGTGCGCGGGCGTCGCCTACGCCGTGCTCCCCTCGCTCGTCGCCTCCGCGGTGCCGGGGCACGCGATCGCCTTCGCGGCCCTGATGACGGCCGTGACCCTCGTGGCCGGGGTCGCCGCGCAGTCGGCCGCCCGGCGGCTCGGGCTGACCGACGCGCGGGGCGGGGCGGTCGCGGCGGGCGTCGCGGTCGTCGGGATGGCCCTCGCCGCCTGGACCGCCGCCACCCCGGGCGTGGTGCTCGCGATCGTCTCCGCCGCGGTGCTCGGCGTCGGGTACGGCTTCGCGCTGGTCAGCGGCCTCGCCGAGGTCCAGCGGATCGCCGCGCCGCGCCACCTCGCCGGACTGACGGCCGTCTTCTACGCCCTGGCCTACGTCGGCTTCCTGGTCCCCGCAGTGCTCGCCCTGGCTTCGCTCGCCGTCTCCTACAGCGTGCTGTTCGGCGTGCTCGGGGTGCTCGCGCTGGTCAGCCTGGGCGTCGTCGTGCGGTCCCTCACGACGACGACGGGTGCACCACGGCCTTGAGCGCCATCGGGTCCCGGCGGGCGGCGAGCAGCGCCCCCACGGCGTCCTCGAGCGGGTGGTGCGAGGTGACCATGTCGTCGAGCCGGATCCGGCCGGAGGCCGCGAGGTCGATCGCGGCGGGGTAGACGTGGGCGTACCGGAACGTGCCCTTGATCGTCAGCTCGCGCGCCTGCACGACGTCGAGCGGCAGCGTCACCTGCGCGCCGGTCCCGACGAGCACCACCGTCGCCGCCGGCGCGGTGGCCGCCACGGCGAGGTCGATCGCGGGCTGCACCCCCGTGCACTCCAGCACGACGTCGGCCTGCCCGAGCACGTCCCCGATCGCGGCGAGGCCGGTGTCGTGATCGTTGGCGTCGACGACGGCCGTGGCGCCGTACTCGGTCGCGGCCTCCCGGCGCAGGGCCATCACGTCGGTGACGACGACGGCCGACGCCCCGCGGGCGAGCGCCACCTGCAGGCACAGCAGCCCGACCGGCCCCGCGCCGCTGACCAGCACCCGCGAGCCCGGTCCGATGTCTGCCTTGGCCGCCGCGTGCAGCGCCACCGACAGCGGCTCGATCAGGGCGGCCGCCTCGTCGGAGAGGGAGTCGGGCACCGGGTGGGCGCGGTGCGCGGGGACCACGACGTACTCGGCGAAGGACCCGTCGATCGGCGGCGTCGCGAAGAACGCGATGTCCGGGCACAGGTGGTACCGGCCCTGCCGGCACTGGTCGCAGCGCCCGCACTCGGCCTGCGGCTCCACGGCCACACGGGTCCCGACGACGGGTCCGGTCACCCCGGGCCCGACCGCGCTGACCACGCCGGACGTCTCGTGCCCCAGCACGAGCGGGGCGTGCATGACGAAGCCGCCGATGCGCCCGTGGTCGTAGTAGTGGACGTCGGAGCCGCAGACGCTGACCGCGCGCACGTGCACCTGGACCTGCCCGGCCCCGGGTTCGGGGACCTCCCGGTCCTCGAGGACGACGTGGTCCGGCTCGGTCAGGACGGCGACGCGCTGCATGCCGCCCAGTGTGCGCGCCTCAGGGCACCTGCGTGCGGATGCGGCGGGCGGGGGTGAACACCCGCAGGTCGAGCATCCCGGGCGGGTCGGCCACGCCCGGTCCGCCCGCCTGCACCCAGGCGACGATCTCGTCCTCGGTGTCGCGGTCGAGCACGCCGAGCAGCCAGACCGGCCGTCCGCCGGCCGCCCGTCCCTCGCGCGACGGCGAGACGACGGCGACCGTGGAGTGCGCGCACGCGTCCAGGCAGTCGGACAGGGTCACGCGGCCCACGCCCGCGGTGCCCTCGCGCAGCCGCTGGACCTGGCCGGCGTGGTCGACGCCCGGGTGCTTGCGGGTGGTGCCGCAGCAGCAGCCCCGGCAGAGGGTGACGGTGGGGCCGTTCGCGGGACGCTTCATCGGTCCCCACCGTAACGATCTCCGCTACGAGGTCAGCGTCACGCAGGCCAGGCGACCGCCGGCCATCCCGGCCTGCCCGGGCCCGGTCGCGGTCATCTGCTGCTCGTGGATGATCATCGACGCGGGCAGCCGGTCGGTGAGCGCGAACGGCACGGTGGTGCCGGAGGTCCCGGCTCCCTCGGCGTCGGTGCGCAGGTCGAGCCAGAACTCGTTCTCCGGGTTCGCGTAGGCAGGGTCCGACGACGGCTTCTCCGGGGTCGCGGCCGGGTCCACGCGGTTCTGGAAGTGCGGCCCCGCGTCGGCGCCGCTCGGCCCGCAGGGGCGCGTGTGCAGGTGCACGGCGTAGCCGCGGTTCGGCTGCAGGCCGCTCACGGTCAGCGTGGCGGAGGTGCTGTCGCCCGCCCGGACCGTCTCCACGGCGACGTCCGCACCGACCGGCGCGGCCGCCGGGTCGTAGGTCAGGGCCGTGGCGTTGGGGGTGCCGGGCGTCGCGAGCGCTCCGCCGCTGGCGCGCCGGGTCTCGGAGGTGCTGCTGCATCCGGCGAGGACGAGCGCGGCACTCAGCGCACAGAACAGGACGATTCGGGCGATCACCCCGGGAATGATGCCAGCCTGCAGGTGGGCTTCACGCTCCCCCTCGGAACCGTCGCTTCTCCGTCGCGCACCGCCGGGCCAGGGTCCGACCATGGTCGATCTCGACGGACTCTGGGTCCCGCTCGTCACCCCGTTCACCGACCGCGACGAGGTGGATCTCGAGAGGCTGCGCCGCCTCGCGACGGAGGTTCTCGACGACGGGGCGCGCGGCCTGGTCGCACTCGGCACCACGGGCGAGCCGACCGCGCTGACGCCCGAGGAGCGGGGCGGCGTGATCGCGGTGTGCGCGGAGGTGGCGGCCGACCGCGGCGCGGGTCTGATCGTGGCCGCGGGCACGAACGACACCCGCAGCACGCTCGCGCGGCACGCCGCCCTGGCCGACGTCCCCGGGGTGACCGCCGCCCTCACCGTCGTGCCCTACTACGTGCGCCCGACCGAGGCGGCGGTGGTCGCGCACCTGACCCACGTCGCCGACCGCTCCCCCGTGCCGCTGGTGGTCTACAACGTCCCCGTGCGGACCGGGCGGGGGCTGGGCGCGCCGGCCCTGCTCGACCTCGCCGCGCACCCGCGGATCGTCGGGCTCAAGCAGGCGGTGGGCGCGCTCGACCTCGACACGACCACGCTGCTCGCCGCCACCGTCCCGGACCTCGCCGTCCTCGCGGGCGACGACGCGTTCATCGCCCCCACCGTGCTCCTCGGCGGGCGCGGGGCGATCGCGGCGTCCGCGCACGTGGCCACCGACCGGTTCGCGACGCTCGTCGCGGACGGGCTCGCGGGACACGCGGAGGCGGTGCGGGAGCACCACGCGGCGCTCCTGCCGCTGGTGACCGCCCTGTTCGCCGAGCCCAACCCCGTCGTCGTGAAGGCCCTGCTGCACGCGACCGGGCGCATCGCGTCGCCCGACGTGCGCATGCCGTTGCTCCCGGCCTCGCCGGCGGCCCTCGCGCGCGCACGGTCCGCCGCCGGCCTGGCCGTCCCGGTCGCGCCGCGTCACCACCCGTGACCGACCCCCACGCGGCGTCACCTGCCTCCCCGGACCACGTCGCAGATCCGATGCCGCCGGCATCGGTCCTGCGACACGCCTCGAGACCTCGGGACACCGCGCGTCGTCGACGCCCACGGAGCGTGAACCGGGCGGTCGCGAGCGAGCGTGATCGTCGGGGGCCGGGGTTACGGTGAGGACCGATCCCCTCACCGACCGCGGAGGTCTCCCGTCATGACGACCGTCGCCCCGGCTCCCGTCGTCGCCGCCCTGCGCGCGTCGTTGCCCGCGGACCGCGTGGTGGACGACCCGGACGTGCTGGCGTCCTACGCCCACGACGACGCGGAGTGGGCGCCGTGGGAGCTGCCCGCGGCGGTCGTGCGCCCGCTCGACGCGGAGCAGTGCCGGGCGGTGGTGCGGGCGTGCCTGGAGTACCGGGTGCCGGTGGTCCCGCGGGGCGCCGGCACCGGGCTCTCCGGCGGGGCGAACGCGACGGCGGGCAGCGTCGTCGTCTCCACCGAGCAGATGACGCGCATCCACGAGATCGACCCGGCCGAGCGGCTCGCCGTCGTCGAACCGGGCATCGTGAACGACGACCTGCGGGCCGAGTGCGCGAAGCGGGGCCTCTGGTACCCGCCGGACCCGGCGTCGAGCCCGTGGTCGACGATCGGCGGCAACGTCGCCACCAACGCCGGCGGCATGTGCTGTGTCAAGTACGGCGTCACCCGGGACTACGTGCTCGGGGTGCAGGTGGTCAACGGCCTGGGCGAGCTCGTGCGGCTCGGCCGCCGCACGGCGAAGGGCGTCGCGGGGCTGGACCTCGCGGGGCTCATGGTCGGCTCCGAGGGCACGCTCGGGCTGATCACCGAGATCACCGTGAAGCTGCGGCCGGCCCGCGCCCCGGAGCAGACGGTGGCGGGCTACTTCGCGAACCTCGTCGACGCCGGGCGGGCGGTCGCCTCGATCACCGCGGCCGGCCTGACCCCGAGCGCGCTGGAGCTCGTCGACCGGACCTGTCTGGAGGCCGTCGACGCCTGGAAGAACCTCGGCATCTCCGCGGAGGCCGACGTGCTGCTGCTCGGGCGCGCCGACGCCCCGGGGGCGGCCGGGCAGGCGGAGGCCGAGGAGATGATCCGGCACTTCGACGCCGCGGGCGCCTCGTTCTCCGCGCGCGCCTCCGACGCCGAGGAGGCCGACGCCCTGTTCGCGGCCCGGCGCCTGGCCTACCCCGCGCTGGAGCGGCTCGGTCCGGTGCTCACCGAGGACGTGTGCGTGCCGCGCGCCGCGGTCCCGGAGATGCTCGGCCGCATCCAGGCGATCGGCGTGGAGCACGACGTCACCATCGCCAACATCGCCCACGCCGGCGACGGGAACCTCCACCCGCTGCTGGTCACCCCGGTCGGTGACGAGCCCGCCCGCGAGCGCGCGCAGGCCGCGTTCCACCGGATCATCGCCGACGCCATCGACCTCGGCGGCACCGTCACCGGCGAGCACGGCGTCGGGCTGCTCAAGCGCGACGGCCTGGTCGCCGAGCAGTCGCCGGAGAACCTCGCCATGCAGCGCGCGGTCAAGGCCGCCCTCGACCCGCACGGCATCCTCAACCCCGGGAAGGTCCTGTGAAGCGGGCGCTCGCCGGCGCCCTCGCCGGGCTCGTCGGGTGGTGGGCCGTCGGGACGACGCGCGCTCTGCGGCGCGTCCCGCCCGAGCTGCGGACCCCGCGGCTGCTGGTCTCGTCCGCCTGGATGCCGCTCGCCGTGCTCCCGCGGCTGCGGGCCGGCATGCGGCAGGACACGCCGGTGCCGCCCGGCGTCGCGGTCACCGAGCGCGACGCCGACGGGGTCCCGGTGCTCCTGTACGAGGGCGGGTCGCGGCCCGTGCCCTCGGGCGCGCTGCTGTGGATCCACGGGGGCGGACACCTCGTGGGGCACCCCGGGATGGACCACGCCCTCGCCGGTCGGATCGCCGCCGAGACCGGGGTGCTGGTGGTCAGCGTGGACTACCGGCTCGCGCCGGAGGACCCGTTCCCCGCCGACCTCGACGACTGCTCCGGAGCGCTCCGCTGGCTGCAGGACCACGCCGACGACCTCGGCGTCGACCCCGCGCGCATCGCCGTCGGCGGGGCCAGCGCGGGCGGCGGGCTCGCGGCGGCCACGGTGAACCGGGCCCACGACGAGGGGCGCCCGGTCGCGTTCGCGCTGCTCGAGTACCCGATGCTCGACGACCGCACGGCGCTCGCCCGCGTCCCCGGTGGTCGTGGCCGGTTCGTGTGGAACGCGCGGATGAACCGTCGGGCCTGGACGGCCTACGTCGGGAGCCCGGCCGGGGCGCCCGGGGTGCCCGAGGGCGCCGCGCCGGCCCGCCGTCGGGACCTGGCGGGCCTGCCGCCCACCTGGATCGGGGTCGGCGACCAGGACCTCTTCCACGACGAGGACGTCTCGTACGCCGGACGCCTGCGCGCGGCGGGCGTCCCCGTGGAGCTGCACGTCGAGCCCGGGATGTACCACGGGGCCGACGCGCTCGTGCCGGACGCGCCGTCCGTGCAGGCCTTCCGCGGGCGGATGGTGGCGGCGGTGCGGGCGGCCGTGGGCGAGGCCGGTCAGTAGGCGACCGACCCGGCCTGGCCCGACCTGGCCGCGGCCAGGAACGCCTGCCACTCCGCGCGGGAGAGCACGAGCGTCCCCTGCTCGGCGTGGCCACCGTGGCGCAGCTCCACCCGGCCCGCCTCGACGCGCCACTCGACGCGGTCCGTCCCCGTCGCGAAGCTGCTGGACCGCCAGGTCGTCTCCACGTCCACTCCTCCGTCGATGATCGGTGGACCCGACGGTAGGGCCTGCCTCGTGGCCCGTCCGCGCCCTTGACGCGGCGTTGACGTCGGGCGCGGTGGCCCTTGTCGCGAGGGGTACGTCAGGCAGGTCCGGACGCCGGGAACGCTGCCTCATGTGCACCTCGCGGAGGGGTGGCCGGCGCCGCCACCCCACGATGTGGTTCTCCTGGCGTCCAGTGACAGCAGTGACGCTTTGCTGTCATGGGAGCCCAACGTCAGACCGCCGCCGGCACCCCCGGGTGCTCGACCCGGTTCGCCATCCACGGCAGGACGAGCTGGAACGCGGTCGTCGCGAACTGCCAGGAGTGCCGCCCGGGCTGCGTCGCCACCGTGCACGCGATGGCGCGCGTCTGCGCCTGCGCACACAACTGCCGCGCCGCCGGGAGTTCCTGCCCGGTCGCTCCCCCGCCGCCCCGGCCGCCGATGCCCGAGTTCGCCCCGTTCCCACCGCCGGGCGGGTGGAACGAGCCGGGCGGCCGCGTCCCGGGCGGGCGGTGACCGGCTCCCCCGCCGAAGCCGCCGCCGGTGTCGGACGAGTCGTCGAACCAGCCGGCCGTGTCGGCGTAGGGGGCGTGCGCGGCGAGCACGGTCGCCGGGTCGTAGGTCGCCCAGGCTGCCGCGTTCCCGCCGTAGAGCCGGTCGATCGTCTGCTGCTTCGTGCCGACCTCGGGGCCGGCGTCGCCGGCGATGTCGTCGAAGGAGTCGAACAGCTCCGGGTGCATCACGGCGAGGTCCACCGCGCACGTCCCGCCCATCGACCATCCGACCACGCCCCACGCCCGCGGGTCGTGCGAGACCCCGAAGGTCTGCTCGACGTACGGGACCACGTCGCCCGTCAGGTGCGAGGCCGCGTTCCCGCGGGGGCCGTCGACGCACTCGGTGTCGTTGTTGAACGTCCCGCCGGCGTCGGCGAACACGAGCACGGGGGCCAGTCCGCCGTGGGCGGCCGCGTAGGCGTCGGCGGTCTGCACGGCGTTCCCGACGCGGACCC
This sequence comes from Actinomycetospora sp. CA-084318, assembly GCF_050955885.1. NCBI lineage: Bacteria > Bacillati > Actinomycetota > Actinomycetes > Pseudonocardiales > Pseudonocardiaceae > Actinomycetospora > Actinomycetospora sp. CA-084318. Next base: position 2,450,356 of record NZ_CP192098.1, on the reverse strand, counting down.
AGTCGGCCGGCGTGTTGAACTCCCCGCCGATCATCATGATCGCCGGCAGGGTCGGGCGCGGGCCGGGCGCGAACCACGCGGGCGGGAGCCACACGTCCTCGTCGCGGTGCGCGAAGCCGCTCGCCGTCGACGGGATCGACACCTCGACCACCGCGCCCGTCGTCCGCGGGTGCCCGATCAGCGAGGGCAGCGTGGCGGCGTCCACCTGGTCGGGCAGCGGGCCGGCGTCGAGCTCGGACCAGCCCTCCTGCACCGTCGTCACGTAGCCGACCCACTGGTTCGCCACGAGCGCCACGCACACCACCGCGAGCGGCACCACGAGCACCGACAGGCCGCGCCGCCACCACGGTGCCGGGCCCCAGGCGACGACGACCGCCACCACCGCGGCGACCGTGATCCCGACCCACACCCACAGCAGCGCGGGCGCCGGATCCGACGCCAGGCCGCTCCCGGAGAACGCCCACAGCGCCGCGAACGCCCCGACGACGCCGAGCACCACGACCGCACCGAGCCGCACCCACCGGCCCCGCACCCGTCGTCGGGACACCACCACCGGCACGAGCACGACCAGGAAGGCGACGAGCACCACCGCCTGCACGGTCCACGGCAGCCAGCCGTCGAGCAGGGACAGGCCACGCTGGTATCCCACGACGCCGAGCCTGCGGCCCGAGCGCGTGATCACGTCCTGAGCCGGCTGTGCGCGGGCTGTGAGTCATCGCCGGCCGCGGCCCGCGATCTGGTCCCGGACGAGGGTGAGGCCCACGGTGCCGCCCGCGATGGCCAGCACGCCCGCCGCGAGGCCGATCAGCCGGAGGTCGACCGCGACCTGCTCGCCGAACACGGTGAGACCCCACGTCACGGCCACGATGGGGTTGGCGAGCGTGATGCCGGGCTGGGCCCAGATCAGGTCGTGCGCCTGCAGCGCCTGCTGCAGGTAGAGGAACGAGACGACGCCCCCGACGAGCACGCCGTAGGTCTGCCAGGCGGTCAGGACGCCGCCGAGGCCCTGCGCGTAGGCCGGTCCGAGGCCCGCGAGCAGGGCCGCGTCGAACCCGTACATCACCCCGGCCGCGATCCCGAACCACAGGGCCCGGCGTCGGCCGCGCCCGGCGCGCCCGAGCACCGTCAGGACGGTGAGCACCACGACGATCACCGCGGTCCCGACGATCCACCCGGCGGCGGTGGCGGCCTGCGGCCCGCCCCGGTCGGTCTCCAGGCACGCCAGGAACAGCGCGACGCCGCCCGCCATCACGGCGACCGACAGCCACGCCCGCCGGCCGAGCGGCGTGCCCAGTGCCAGGGCGCCGAGCAGCAGCGTGAACGGCAGTTCGGCCACGAGCACCGGCTGCACCACGGTGATCGGCGCGAGGGTGAGCGCGAACGCCTGGAGTGCGAACGCGACCACGTGCGCGGCGATGCCCCCGAGCCACGCCGGACGGCGGGCGAGGCTCAGCAGCCCCTGCCACCACCGGTCGGCCGGGTCGTGGTGGCGGGAGGCCGACCGCTGCAGGGCGGAGCCCACCGCGTTGCCCGCCGCCGCGGCCACGGCCACCAGGACCCCGGCGAGCACCATGGACCCACGGTAGGTGAGCAGTCAGGGTCGCGAGAGCGACCCTCACTGCTCACATGGCGACAGCCACAACCCCCGGCGCGCCTGCTCGGCGCGGTCCTCGGCGGCCCGGACGGCGGGCATCCGCTCGGGCGGGGCGTCGGCGGAGTAGGCGCGGACGGTGCCCGCCTCGGCGGCGAGCACCGCGTAGTCGTCCTGCGGCAGCGACACCCACGCGAGGGCGCGCGAGAACTTGTCGGAGCGCCCGTCGCCGGTGAGGGTGACGGCCTTGCCCGCGAGCGTCTTGCGGGCGAACTGGAGCGCCTGATCGGCGTAGCAGCGCTCCGGCGGCTGCACCCCGAGCGCCCGCACCCGCAGCGTGCGGCCGCCCTCGAGGCGGACGTCGATCGTCACCGGGTCGGCCACGGCGAGGACCGTGGCCGGTTCCCCCGCGGCGAGCAGTTCGGGGGCGGCGGCCACCGACACCGCGGGCGGAGCGGGGGCGGCCACGGGTGGCGCCACCGAGGTCACCGGCACCGCCCCGGACAGCACCCCGACCCCGCCGAGCAGCGCGGCGAGGCACGCCGTCGCGAGGAGCACGCGCGGAGCGGTCCCGGTCGTCACGCGCGCCAGTGTGACGCACCGTGAAAATCGACCCGCAACCGGTCACCCCGAGTAGCTTCGGACACCATTCACGGGCAGTCGCCGCACCCCGAGCACCCCACGCGGGTAGGGCTGCAGGTCCCCCATCGCGTCACTCGCCGGCGACAGCGCGTCGTACCGGGCCGTCAGCTCCTCCAGGGCGACGCGGCCTTCCAACCGGGCCAACGGGGCCCCGAGGCAGAAGTGCACCCCGTGACCGAACGCGGTCTGCGCGCCCCCACCGATCCCCCGGTCCAGGACGAACGCCTCGGGGTCGGCGAAGGCCTGCTCGTCGTGGTTCGCCGAGAGCATCCAGACGAGGACGAAGCGGTCGGCCGGGATCGTGACCCCCGCGATCTCCACCGGCTCCGTGGTCACGCGGCCGGCCATCGCGAACGGGCTCCGGAGGCGCAGCACCTCCTCGATCGCCGCCGGGATCGTCGTCGGGACGGCCCGCAGGCCGGCCCACACGCCGGGGTGCTCGGCGAAGGTGCGGACGGCGTTGCCCAGCAGCACCGTCGTCGTGATGTGCCCGGCGAGCAGGAGCAGCAGCGAGAAGTTGGCCGCCTCCTCGTCGTCGAGCCCGGCGGCGACGAGCGCCGAGATCAGGTCGTCGGTCGGCGCGCTCCGGCGCTCCTGCACCCGCGCGGTCAGGTACGCGTTGATGTCGGCCATCGCGGCGCCGACCCGCTCGCCCAGCGCCGGGTCCGACGGGTCGTCCACCTGCATCGAGAAGAGGCGGTCGGCCCACGTCCGGAAGAGCGGGTGGTCGGACTCCGGCAGGCCGAGCATCTCGGCGATGACGGTCACCGGCAGCGGGAAGGCGAGGGTGTCGACCAGGTCGAACCGTCCGTCGTCGGGAACGGAGTCCAGCAGGCGCCGCGTGATCTCCCGGATCCGCGGCTCGAGGTCGGCGACGCGCTTGGGCGTGAAGGCGGTGGAGACGATCGACCGCAGCCGGCGGTGCTCGGGCGGGTCGATCTGGGTGAGCATCCCCCGCGAGACCTGCTTCGCCGAGGGCGCGAGCCGCGAGGTCTCCGACGAGAACCGGGCCGGGTCGCGCAGGACGGTCTGCACGTCGACCTGGCGGAAGACGTGGTACATGCCGTAGCGGTCGCGCCAGACGGGGTGCTCGCGGCGCATGTCCGCGAGCCAGGCGAGCAGGGCGGGTTCGTCGGTGGTGTCGGGGGCGACGGCGTCGGCCGGGGCCATCTCCGTGGTGGTCATGGTTCCTCCGGGTCGGGAAGAGCCCGGCTCAGGGTGTCGAGCTGGGCGTCGTAGAGGTCGGCGATCTCGGCGGCCGCGACGGCGAGCGCGTCGGGGCCGGGCAGGTCCGCGGGCTCGAAGGCGCGGCGGACGGTGGTGGCGAGGGCGTCCGCGCGACCGCCGAGGTCGAGCGGGACGTCGGTGATGGCGTCGAGGGCGAAGAAGCCCCACACCGTGGCGTCCAGGCGGTAACCGAGCTCGGGGTCGTCGACCGGGTCGTCGGCGAGCAGGCCGTGGCGGTGCATGAGAGCCAGGTGGCGCCCGTCGTAGCCGGCCTGACCCCGGCGCATCGCGAGACCGGTCTTCGTGTCGGTGATCAGCGTGCCGAGCAGCGCGGTGTCCCCGGTGTAGAGCGCCTTGGCCAACGGCCGGCGCATCACCAGCAGGAACGACGACCGCATGCTCCGGTGCAGCAGCACCTCCCCGGGATCGCGGCGCAGGCTCGCCACGAACTCCCGCCCGAGCTCCAGGCCCTCGCGGACCAGGACCGACGCGAACAGCTCGGCCTTGCTCGGCCAGTGCAGGTAGACCGTCCCCTTCCCGACGCCGGCCCGCTCGGCCACGTCGGCGACGGTCACCTTCCGGTAGCCGTGGGCGAGCAGCAGCTCGCCGGCCGCGTCGAGGACGCGTCGTCCGCGCTCCTCGGTCACGGTCGTGACCAACTTTCGAATCTGGTCATGCGGTCACGCTAGACCCTCCGACCGCAGGGTGGAAGGGCCCGCCCGCGCCCGGAAGGATCACCGGGCATGACGAGGACGGTGCGGTTCTCCGAGCTGGGCGACCCTTCGGTCCTGCGGGTGGAGGAGGTGCCCGACCCGGACCCCGCGCCCGGCGAGCTCGTCGTCGACGTCGCGGCGATCGGCCTCAACCGCGCGGAGTCGATGTTCCGGCGCGGCACCTACATCGAGGAGACCCGCCTGCCCGCGGGGCTGGGCTACGAGTGCAGCGGGACGGTGTCGGCGGTCGGGGCGCCGGGGCGGTTCGCCGTGGGCGACCGGGTCAGCGTGGTGCCCGGCTTCTCGATGAACGACTACTCCGTCTACGCCGAGAAAGCCCTCGTCCCGGCCCGGGCGGTGGTGCCGCTGCCCGAGCGGACCTCGTGGGTCGACGGCGCCGCGGTGTGGATGCCGTTCCTCGTGGGCTACGGCGGGCTCGTCGAGACGGGTGGGCTGAAGGCCGGCGACCACGTCCTGATCACCGCGGCGACCTCGAGCGTCGGGCTGGCCGCGATGGCCGTCGCCCGCCGGGTCGGCGCGATCCCGATCGCGACCTCGCGGTCGTCGTCGAAGGCGCAGCAGCTGCTCGACGCCGGGGCCGCGCACGTCGTCGCGACCGGCGAGGAGGACCTGGTGGAGCGGGTCCTTCAGATCACCGGCGGCCGCGGCGTGGAGCACGTCTTCGACGCCGTCGCCGGACCCGGGGTGGCCGACCTGTGCCGGGCGACCGCGAAGGGCGGGATCGTCACGATCCACGGCCTGCTCTCCGGACAGCCGACGATCTTTCCGGCCGAGACGTTGCCGGATCTCTGGATGCGCAGCTATACCCTCTTCGCGATGACGCACGACGAGGAGCGACTGCGCCGCGCGGGCGAGTTCGTGGGCGCGGGTCTGCGCTCCGGGGACTTCGCGCCGCAGGTCGACCGGGTGTTCGCCGGGCTGGGCTCGATCGTGGAGGCGCACGAGTACCTGGAGTCGAACGCCCAGGTCGGGAAGATCGTGGTGACCCCTTGAGCCGTTCCGGAGACTCCGGCGTTCCCGACGAGGCCGTGGCCTGGTTCCTCGACCACGTCCCGGACGTGGCGGGTGAGCCGGTGTTCCAGCGCATCACCGGTGGGCGGTCCAACCTGACCTACCGCGTGGTCGACGACGCCGGGCGGACGTGGGCGCTGCGCCGACCGCCGCTCGGCGGTGTGTTGGAGACCGCGCACGACATGGGCCGGGAGTGGCGGTTCCTGTCCGCCCTCGCGCCGACCGAGGTCCCGGTGCCGCCGCCGGTGGCGTTCTGCGACGACCGCGACGTCGCGGGCGTCGACTTCTACGTCATGGACTTCGCCCCCGGCCGCGTCCTGAACAGCGTCGACGACGCGGGCTGGGTGACCTCCCCCGAGGTCAAGCAGCGCATCGGCGACTCGACGATGGACGTGCTGGCCGCGCTGCACGCCGTCGAGCCGGCGGAGGTCGGCCTCGACGACCTCGCCCGGCCCGGCAACTTCGTCGAGCGCCAGCTCAAGCGGTGGCACCGGCAGGCGCACCAGTCGGCCATGGAGGACCTCTCCGCGATCGACCGGGCCCACCAGGCGCTGTCCGAGCGTGTGCCCGAGCCGCCGGCGAACAAGATCGCCCACGGCGACTTCCGCACCGGCAACATCGCCTACCTCGACGACGGGTCCGCCGCGGCGGTCTTCGACTGGGAGCTCGCCACGATCGGCGACCCCTACTGCGACCTCGGGCACATCCTCGTGTCGTGGTCCCAGGAGGGCGACACCGTCCCGGCCGCGCTGCCGAACCCGACGCAGCTCGGCGGCTTCCCGACCCGCGAGGACCTGATCGCCCGCTACGAGCAGGCGTCGGGCACGAAACTGCCGGACATCGACTTCTACATCGCGTTCGCCCGGTGGCGCGCCGCCTGCATCCACGCCGGGGTGTGGACCCGCTACCAGGCCGGCGACATGGGCGACGCCGCGGACGCCGACGAGGTCACCGGCCCCGAGGCGATCGTGGCGCAGGCCGAGTCGGCGCTGTGGCAGCTGGGGCTGTAGGTCACCTCCGGTGACAGCAATGCGTCACTGCTGGCACTCGGTGCAAGCAGTGACGCTTTGCTGCCACTAGGGGGGCTCAGAACCGGCGCGCCCGCCGCATCCGGGCCGGCCGCTCGACGAGGCTGCGCACCCAGTCGCCCACGCTGTAGTCGATCCCCGCGAGCAGGGCCGGCAGCCGCAGCGCCGGTCCGCGGCCCCGGCTGGTGCGCACCAGCTGGATGCGGTGCCACCCCGCCCCGACGGCCGCCCCGAGCAGCGCCCGCACCGGGGCCGGACCGCCGAGGCGCGGGGCGGGCCGGTCCAGGGTGTCGACCTCGCCGCGCACGAACCGGCCGGCGAGGTCGGGCCGCACCGCCAGCGGCCGACCCACGCCCACCGCGGCGCACACGCCCGACGCCAGTGCCTCGTCCACCTCCGCGCGGGACCGGAACCCGCCGGTGAGCACCACCGGGACGTCGACCTCCTTCGACAGCGCGGCCGCCGAGTTCCAGAACGGCGACTCGTGCTCCCCCGCGAGCTCGCCCCCGGACGCGTCGAGCCCGACCATCGCCGGGCGCTCGTAGTTCCCGCCCGAGACCTCGAGCAGGTCCACGCCCTCGTCGTCGAGCCAGCCCCCGAGCTCGACGAGTTCGTCGTCGTCCCGGGCGTCGAGCTTCACCGCGACGATCGCCGATTCCGGCAGCGCCCGCCGCAGCCCGGCGACGATCCCGAGCAGGAACCGCGCCCGGTTGACCAGGGAGCCGCCGTGGGGGTCGCTGCGCCGATTGGTCGCCGGGTCGAGGAAGCTGGAGAGCAGGTAGCCGTGCGCCGCGTGCACCTCGACCCCGGCGAACCCGGCGTCGACCACCCGCTGCCCCACCTCGACGAACCGTTCCTGCAGCTCCGCGATCTCGACGACGGACAGGGCCCGCGGTCGCGCGTACGCCCCGCCGAGCGCCACCGCCGGGCCGGACGAGGGCCCGACCGGGTGCGGGTTCACGAAGCGCGTGGTCTGGCGGCCGGGGTGGGAGAGCTGCACGATCGTCGGCACGCCCTCCGCCGCCCGCGCCCACCGGCGCAGGGCCGCGTCGTCGGTCCAGGAGTCCACGACGACGTTGCGGGCCCGCTCGAGGTGCGCCCGGTCCACCATGACGTTCCCGGTGATCACCAGGCCCGGCCCGCCCGCCGCCGCGGCGCGGTAGAGCCGCTCGTGGCGGGGCGAGGCGTCGCCGTGGCGGTCGGCGATGCTCTCAGTCATCGCCGCCCGCACCAGGCGGTTCGGCAGCACCGCACCGCACGCCAGCACGAGGGGCTCGGAGAGGCTCACACCAGTCCCTAACCGTCCGTCGACGGAAAACGGTGCGGGTTGCCCCGGCACTGACCGATCGGTCAGACTCCTGATCGTGTGGAGATTCGTCGTCCCGGTCGCTGTCCTCGCCCTCGTCGGCGTGCTGTTCCTGACGACGGGTGGGGCGCCGGTCGGGCACTTCACCTCCGCCGCCGGGAAGGACCGGTTCGACGCGGCGTACCGGTCGGCGATGGCCCGGATGCCCCCACCGGACGCGACGCTCGACGTGCGGACGACCTTCGGCGTCGTCCGGATGTACCGCTACGAGCGAGCACCCTCGGCGCCCACCCCGAATCCTGGGGCACCGACGGTGCTCGATGATCACGCCCCGCTGGTCCTGCTCCCCGGCCGGGCCTCCCCGTCGCCGTTGTGGGCCGACAACCTGGCGACGCTGCGTGCGGTGCGCACCGTGTACCTGGTCGACCTCCTCGGCGAGCCGGGCGCGTCCGTCCAGTCCCGGCCGATCGTCGACGACGCCGACCAGGCCACCTGGCTCGCCGAGGCGCTCGCGGCCCTCCCGGCACCGCGCGTGCACCTGGTCGGGTACTCGATCGGCGGGTGGACCGCGGCGAACCTCGCGACGCGTCGTCCGGAACGGCTCGCGAGCGTGACCCTGCTCGACCCCGCCATGACCTACGCGACCATCCCGCTCGGCACCGTGGTGCGCTCGGTGCCCGCGTCCGTGCGCTGGCTGCCCCGCAGCTGGCGCGACGCGTTCGCCTCGTACACCGCGAACGGCGCGCCGGTCGAGGACGAGCCGGTGGCCGCGATGATCGAGGCCGGGATGCAGACCTACGCCCTCGCGCTCCCCCGGCCCGGACTGCTCGAGCCGCGGATCCCGGTGCCGACCCTGGTGATCCTCGCCGGCCGCTCGGTGATGCACGACAGCGCGGCGGCCGCGGCGACGGCGCAGCGGCTCGGCGCGCGGGTGCTGACCTACCCCGACGCGTCGCACGCCCTCGTCGGCGAGCACCCCGACCGCGTGGCCGCCGACCTCGCTGCTTTCCTGCCCTCGTGACGTTCACCGAGGAGGCCCGGCGGCGCCAGCTCGTGGACGTGACCATCGGGATGCTCGCCGAGCACGGCTACGGCCGCTGCTCGCTCGCCCGCATCGCCGAGGCCGCCGGCGTCACGAAGGGCGCGGTGCTCTACCACTTCCGCTCGAAGGACGCGGTGGTCCGCGCGGCCTACGAGCACGTGCTGGGCGAGCTCGTCACAGCGGTCGGAACGGCCGTCGACGCTGCCCCGACGCCGGGCGCGGCCGTCGACGCCTACGTCACGACGATGCTCTCCCACCTCGGCGCCCGCCGCGACCACGCCCGGGTGCTCGCCGACTCGCTCGACGCGGCGGTCGTCCGCGACCGCGACGACCGGCCCGCCCGCTGGCGCCCGGTCGCCGCCCTGATCGAGGCCGCCCAGGCCGCCGGGCAGTACCGCGCGGGCGACCCGCGCGTGCTGGCGGTCGCGCTCGGCGGCGCGATCGACGGGCTGGTGGCCGAGAAGCTCGCGGACCCGTCGTTCGACCTGGACGAGGCCGCGGCGACGCTCAACGGGCGAGCGCGATGAGCTCGCGGAACCCGGCGTCGGGGAGGTAGGCCCGCCCGATGCCGATCCCGACCCGCGGCAGGTCCGCCTCGTCCCGGTACACCAGGAACATCGGCTCGTGCCGCGGCCGGAACTTGGCCTTGAACTGGTGCAGCGAGCGGAACCCGTAGTACGGCTCGAGCATGGCGCCGAGCTGGTCGAGCGCCCGGTCGAGCACGGGCTCGGCGTCCGCCCGCTCGGAGCGCGCCAGCGGCGCCCCGGACAGCGACACGAACCGCGCGCCCTCGGCCTGGAACGCCAGGCACGCCGAGGCGATCAGGTACTCGACGACCGCCCGGAAGCCCTCGGAGCGCCGTCGCATCACGTCGAGCGTCCACCCGACGACGACGCCGTCCGGCCCGTACACCGGCAGCCACGAGGTCACCCCGTGCACGGTGCCCTCGGCGTCGACGGCGAGCCCGGTCCGCACCTCCGGGTCGAGCGCCTCCTCCACCCCGCCCAGCGTGAAGCCCATCTCCGGCAGGCCCTTGTCGCCCACCCACTCCTCGGAGATCGCCCGCACCTGCGCCAGCACCGACCGCGGCTCCTGGTCGAGGTGGACCAGCCGGTGTTCGATGCCCGCCTTGCCGGCCCGGTTGAACGCGGAGCGCACCGCCTGCCACGGCTTGCCGGTGAACGCGAGCCCCTCGAGGTCGACGACCGTGTCCTCGGCGACCTGCAGCGCCCGCCACCCGCGCGCCTGCGCGACCTCGGCGAGGGCACCCGTCGTCGAGAACAGACACGGGATCCGCCCCGAGCGCTCGGCGAGGGCGCGGAAGTCGTCGAGCGCGGTCGGGACGTCGTCGGTGATCGGGTCCCCGAGCGCGACCGCCACCCCCGCGTGCACGCGGTAGGCGACGACGCCGCCGTCGCCCGTGGGCAGGTACCGGTTCTCCGGCCAGGTCGTCATCCAGGAGATGGTCGGGCCGCCGTGATTGTGCAGCGCCGCTTGAGCCAGCTCCGGCCCATCGGTTGACGAGCTCGAGCCTGACGACGGATCCGTCCGCCGCCGCCGTCGCGACGGCACCCCGAAGGCGCGCCGCCCGGCCACCAGCCACACCGTGAGCGCCGACCAGAGCACCGCGTTGGGCACGAACACCGCGAGCCCGACCAGCTCGACCTGGTCCATCTGCCCGGTCGCGTGCGCGTAGGCGACGACGCCAATCACGAGCAGGCCGAGCAGCAGGTAGAAGACGCCGACGACGAGCCCGAGCACCCAGGCGAGCCGCCGGCCGCGGCGCAGCCCGTCGGCGAGCAGCAACGCGATCACCACCGACACCGCCGTCTCCGCGACCGTCGAGTCCGAGGCGGTGTTCCCGAGCGGGCCGACGACGGGCACCACGAGCGTGATCACCCGGATCGCGGCGATCACCACGAGCCCGCTCGCGGCCACCAGCCGCCACTCGCGGCGGCCGAGCGTCGGACCCGACGACTCCGCGGTCGGGACCGCGCGCGACCCGGCCAGGCGGTGCGCGATCGGGAGCGACAGGGCGACGGCCAGGGCGTGTTCCAGGTCGGCGAGCCCGCCGAGGAACAGCAGCCCGACGACGCCGACCGCGACGAGCAGCAGCCGCAGGCGCAACCGCCACGGCGCGCGGACGGTCGCCGACGCCATGGCGAGGGCGGCCATCATGCCGCCCGAGAAGCCGGTGTCGACGTCCGTCGCGAGCGCCTGCGCCCACGGCCAGTCGGTGGCCGCGACGGCGAGCACCAGACCCGCCGTCAGCAGGACCGCGCCGAGCTGGAAGCCGATCGTGACGACGGCCGTCCGGAGCGTCCCGCAGCGGAACTCGACCCAGCCGGTCGCGACGGCGAACAGTCCGAGCGTGAGGACGTAGAGCGCGGGGTGCCCGGCGACCAGCGCGCCGGTGACGACGGTCCACCACTTCCCGTCCGCGAACGACGGGACGCCGTACGCGAGATCGGCGCCGAGCGGGCGCCCGGCGAGCGGGTTCCAGAACGCGCCCGTGACGAACCCGCCGACGACCATGAGCACCACGACGACCGCGGTGAACGGGACGCGCCGGGCCACGGCGAGGACCGCGTGACCGCGGTGGGCGCTGGTGGCGGGCGCCGGAGCCGAGGGGGCCGTGACGGTCATGCGATCACCCGGTGCAGTCGATCGATTAGCGAACGAGTGAAGTGTCAGTCGTCACACCGGCTCCTGGCAACCGTCGGTCAGCGAACGGCCGTGTCCACGCTCACCTGGTGCCGGGCGTCACGAAGTCGCTACGCGGTGCGGTCGACCGGGCAGCCTGGGCGGTCAGCCGGGCCCGTGGTCGTGCCCGGACCGTCTCCCCGCAGTCGTCGTCCACCACCGGCGGCCCGATTGCCGGAGGTGGCCGATGTTCGGCACCTGTTCGTTCTGCTCCGCCGCCCGACCGGGGCGTCTCTCCCCGGTCCCGCACCGGATCGACTGCCCCACCAAGTCGCGTCCGCCCCGTCGCCTCGATCGCGACGAGACGCTGTTCTGGCGGCACCCCGACCTGGTCGACCTCGACCTGGCCTGCGCCTTCTGGTGGCCTGCGGCCTCGTGAGCAGGAATGGTCGCTCCAGCGACCATGGGTGCTCACCGGGCGGCAGCCACCTCCGACAGTCGCGCCGCCGCGAGTTCGCGCACCAGGAAGCGCTGCACCTTCCCGGTCGCGGTGCGCGGGACCGCGTCGATCTCCAGGACGTGGCGGGGCTTCTTGAACGACGCCAGACCCTCGCGGCACCACGCGATCAGGGCCTCGGGGTCGATCACGGCACCCTCCGCAGGGACGACGCAGGCGACGGTCCGGTCGAGCCCGTCGTTGTCGGGAACACCCACGACGACCACCTCGGCCACCGCCGGGTGCAGCACCAGGCGCTCCTCGACCTCCATCGGCGTCACCCAGATGCCGCCGACCTTGAGGACGTCGTCGGTGCGCCCGAGGCACTGGTACGTGCCGTCGGGGTTGCGGACGTAGGTGTCGCCGGTGCGCATCCACTCGCCCTCGAACACGCGCCGGTTGACGTCGGTGCGGCACCAGTAGCCGGTGCACAGCGAGTCGGCGCGCAGGTAGAGCATGCCCTTCTCGCCGTCCGCGACCACCGTGCCGTCGTCGTCCCGGATCTCCACCTCGTAGCCCGGCACGGGGACGCCCGACGTGCCCGGCGCGACCTCACCGGGTCGGTTCGACAGATAGATGTGCAGCGCCTCGGTGGAGCCGATGCCGTCGAGCACCTCGAGGCCGAACCGGTCGCGCATCCCGAGCACCATGCGCGCGGGCAGGGCCTCCCCCGCGCTGACGCCCCGGCGGACCCGGGCGAACGTCGAGTCGGGCAGGTCCGACGCGAGCAGCGGACCGTACACGCTCGGGCTGCCGTAGAACAGGGTGACCGGGTGCTCCGTGACGATCTCCGCGATCGCGGCCGGCGAGGGCCTCCCCGGGGAGAGCACGGACGAGGCGCCCACCGCCATCGGGAAGAACATCGAGTTCCCGATGCCGTAGGCGAAGAACAGCTTGGCCACCGAGAAGCACACGTCGTCGGGGCGGATGCCCAGCACCTGGGCGCCGTACGTCTCGCACACCGTGCGGATGTCGGCGTGCCGGTGCATCGCGGCCTTGGGCGTGCCGGTGGTGCCCGAGGTGTAGAGCCACAGCGCGGGTGACTCGTCCCAGGTGGCGTAGAGCCCGTCGTCGAACCCGAAGCCGGACGCCGCGAGGTCGGTCCAGTCCCGGGTGCGCACGGGGTAGCCGTCCAACGGCGCCTCGTCGTCGATCGGCACGGCGGCCGACGTGACGACGACGTCCGCGAGGTCCGGCGCACCGCTCTCCACGGCGAGCTTCGTCGCGATCCGCGTGACCCCGCCGAACTCGGGCGAGCAGATCAGGACCGCGGCGCGCGAGTCGATGACGAGCTTCGCGAGCTCGGGGCCGCGCAGCATCGTCGAGACCGGGACCGCGACCGCCCCGATCCGCATCGCCGCGAGGATCGCAGTGAACAGCTCGACGCCGTCCGAGCAGCACATCACCACCCGCTGCTCGGGGCGCACGCCGAGACCGCGCAGGCCGGCCGCGACGGTGCGCACCTCGGCCGCGACCTCGGCGTACGTCAGCTCCCGCACGCCGCCGGGCGTCAGCGCCCGGACGGCCACCCGGCCCCCGCCCTCGGGGAGGTGCCGGTCGAGGAGGTAGTGCGATGCGTTGAACTGCTGGTGGTGGGACAGCACATCGACCACCTTGCGGGTCGTGGGGACTCAGTGGAAGTGCACGTACTCGAAGTCGACGGGCTTGTCGTTGATCCCCGTCGACGGCGGGGCGATCCAGCTCGCGATCTTCCCGGGCTTCAGGACGGGGTGCATGAGGCTGCGCACGTGGGTCTTGTCGAGCTCGGTGGGCAGCCACGCGTCCTTGCGGGCGTTCCAGTCGGACTCGCTGACGACCTTGCCATCGGGCGTGATGTGCGCACCCGCGAAGGCGCCGACCTGCCGGTTGAACCCGACGTGGGGCAGGTAGAGCTCCGCGTCGATGCCCGCCTTCTGCAGGATCCGGTTCCACCGCTTGAGCCCGGTCTTGCAGTCGTTGATGTACTCATGGCGCAGGTCCTGGTTGAGCGCCAGCAGCGCGGGGACCTCGTTGCGGGTGATCTGCCCGTCGCGGAAGGCGTCGACGTGGCCGGCGTCGTCGGTGAGCCGGTGGTCGTCGTCGCGCCGCTCCTCCTGCCAGCGGCCCTTGATGCCGGCGGTGAAGTAGTTCGCGGCGTTGGTCGAGGACTCGTTGCCGAACAGGTCCAGCGAGACCGTGTAGTGGAAGTTGATGTACTTCTGGATCATCGACAGCGGGATGCCGCCGGCACCGGCGACCTCCTCGGTGTCGTGGGTCTGCATGAGCTCCGCGGTGCGGCGGACCACGCGGTCGATGCCGGTGGTGCCCACGAACATGTGGTGGGCCTCCTCCTTGAGCATGAACTCGCAGGTCCGGCTCAGGGGGTCGAAGCCCGACTCCTTCAGCGTGCCGAGCTGGTACTTGCCGTCCCGGTCGGTGAAGTAGGTGAACATGTAGAACGACAGCCAGTCCGGGGTCTCCTCGTTGAAGGCCCCGAGGATGCGCGGCGAGTCGTCCGAGCCGGAGTTGCGCGCCAGGAGCTGGTCGGCCTCCTCGCGACCGGCGCGGCCGAAGTAGGCGTGCAGCAGGTAGACCATCGCCCAGAGGTGACGGCCCTCCTCGACGTTGACCTGGAACAGGTTGCGCATGTCGTAGAGCGACGGCGCGGTCGCCCCGAGGAAGCGCTGCTGCTCGACCGACGCGGGCTCGGTGTCGCCCTGGATGACGATGAGGCGCTGCAGGTCGGCGCGGTACTCGCCGGGGACCTCCTGCCACACCGGCTCGCCCTTGTGCTCGCCGAAGGCGATGGTGCGGTCCGGGTCGTGCTCGGAGAGGAAGACGCCCCAGCGGTACTCGTTCATCGGGACGTGGTCGAAGTGCGCCCAGCCGTCGCGCCCGACGTCGACCGCAGTGCGCAGGTAGACGTCCTTGGTGTCGACGGCGGGGCCCATGTCGCCCCACCAGTCGAGGAAGTTCGGCTGCCACCGCTCGAGGGCGCGCTGCAGCTTGCGGTCGCCGGCGAGGTCGACGTTGTTCGGGATCTTGGCGTCGAAGTCGATCTTCGGTCGCGCTGAGGTCATCGCTTACACCCGCTTCTGGTCGAAGTCGGCCTTGCGGCCGGTGCCGTACTTGCGCAGGGCGCCCTCGGGGCCGCTCGCGTTGGGCCGGACGAAGATCCAGTTCTGCCAGGCCGTGAGGCGGCCGAAGATCCGGGTCTCCATGGTCTCGGGGCCGACGAACCGGTGGTTCGCCTCCATGCCGGTCAGGGCGTCGGGGCTCAGCGAGGCCCGCTCCTCGAGCAGGATGCGGATCTCGTCGGTCCAGTCGATGTCGTCGGGGGCGTCGGTGACGAGGCCCGCGTCGTCGGCGTCGGCGCCGGTCAGGGGCTCGTTCACCGGGACCTGGATGTCCTCGCCGTAGAACCGGGACTCCAGCCGGGAGAGCCCGTTGCCCATCGGGAACGTGCCGAACTGGGCGTTCGTGACGACGAGCGTGGCCGGCTCGGTCGCCTCGGCGCCGCTCGGGAGCGTGGCGTCCTCGGCGTCCTCGAAGGTGCCCTCGAGCATGTACTGGCGGTCGGAGGCCAGCGCGAGCTCGAGGAACGGCCCGGCGAAGCAGCTGCCCGGCTCGATCAGCGCGATCAGGCTGCGGCTGGTCACGTCGAGGCGCTTGAGCGTCCGCTTGAGGTAGCGGGTGGTCTCGGCGACGAGCCAGTCGTCCTGGTGGTCCGCGATGAGCCGGTCGGCGGCGAGGGCGGCGTCGGTGGTCCCCTCGGTGAGGATCAGCCACGTCCCGATCTCGAGCTCGTTGGTGCGCAGCCGCAGGATCGCGTCGTCGAGCTCGCGGGTCACGGCGAGCAGGGGGTGGTCGGCGCCCTGCTCGTGCAGGTCGGCCGGCCGGTCGCTCATCTCCGGCACGGCGACGACGAGCGTGGCGGTCCGGGCGTCGCGGTCGATCGTGACGCGGACGTGGTCGTAGGTGATCGCGTCGTCGGTCTCGGTGCGCCGCAGCGGCGTGAGCGTGATGCCCTGCGCGTCCTGGGGCCGGGTGCTGTTCCCGGCGGCCTCGGCGGCCCGCTCGGCCACGACGCGGTCCCACTCCCGGCGCGCGACGGCCTCGTCGACCAGCTTCCACTCGACGGCCTTGCGCCCGCCGAAGCCCTCGGACTTCGTCGCGAAGACGTCGGCCCGGTCCTTGCGGACCTTGCGCTTGTCGATCACCCGGGTGAGGCCACCGGTGCCGGGCAGCACGCCGAGCAGCGGGACCTCGGGCAGGCTGACCGCGGACGAGCGGTCGTCGACCAGCAGGATGCGCTCGCACGCCAGCGCCATCTCGTAGCCGCCACCCGCCGCGGTGCCGTTGAGCGCCGCGATCCAGGTCTGGCCGGCCGCGGACATGTCCTCGATGCCGTTGCGCGTCTCGTTGGTGAACTTGCAGAAGTTCACCTTCCACGGGTGGCTCGACGCGGCCAGCATGCGGATGTTCGCCCCGGCGCAGAAGTTCGAGTCCTTGCCGCTGGTCAGCACGATGCTGCGCACTTGCGGGTACTCGAAGCGCAGCCGCTGCGTGAGGTCGTAGAGCTCGATGTCGACCCCGAGGTCGTACGAGTTCAGCTTCAGCTCGTAGCCCGGGACCAGTCCGCCGGCCTCATCGACGTCCAGGTACACCGTCGCGGTCTCGCCGTCGACGGTGAACCGCCAGTGCCGGTAGCGGTCCGGGCTCGTGTCGAAGTCGACGTGCGGGATCCGCTCGGGAGCCACGGTCTCGTTGACCGGCTCGTCCAGGACCGTCACCGTGGGCCTCCCCCTTGTCGTCCGGCCCACATTCTACGACGCTGTGACGCAGTGGGGAAGACCCGTAGACAGTCGTGGAGGTGCTCGACGGTGACCGAGTGGACGTGGACGGCCGAGCCGACCCCGCAGTGGGACGCCGCGAAGGCCGACGCCTTCTCCCCCGGCGGCCCGGGGTTGCACGGCCTCGGCGCCCCGGCCGTCGGGGACGCGCTGGGCGACGCGTGGTGGCGGGTCTGCGACGCCGACGGCTCGGTCGCGGCGTTCGGTCGCCTGGACGACACATGGGGCGACGCCGAGGTGCTGGTCGCCGTGGTGCCGGCGTTCCGCGGGCGGGGCGTGGGCTCCTGGGCGATGAACCGGCTCGCCGAGGAGGCCGCCGCCCGCTCCCTGAACTACGTCTACAACGTCGTGCCGGAGAACCACCCCGACCGTGAGGGCGTCCAGGCCTGGCTCGCCGCCCAGGGGTTCGACGCCCGCGACACCGGCGAGCTGCGGCGCCGCGTGCGCGTCACCGACCGGGCGGTCACGCCGTCGTCGTGATCGTTGTGCCTCGTCCCGGCGCGGACGAACGACCCGTTCGTGCAGGTAGAAGCCACGAACGACTCGTTCGTCCGGATCACATCGTGCGCGCCCCGTCGATCGCCTCGCGCAGGAAGTCGGCGTGTCCGGCGTGCTGCGCGGTCTCGGCGACGATGTGGATCGCCACGCGCCGCACCGAGCGGGTCGCCCCCGGGGTGAACCACGGCGCCTCGGGCAGCGGCCACGAGACGTCGAGGTCGGCCTCGGCGAGGTAGGCGTCGGTCTCGTCGGCGACCTTCGCGTAGTACGCCAGCATCCCGTCCAGCGTCTCGTCGCCGAGCAGGTTGAACTCGTCGTGGCGCATGTCCCCGGTCGCGATGCGCTCCTGGATCACCGGGTCGTCCATGTCGACCTCCGGCCACTCCATCGGCATCGAGGCCGGCCCCTCCTTCGCGAACGCCAGCCACCCCGCCTCGGTCTGCGCCACGTGCTTGACGAGGCCCGCGAGGTTGAGCAGCGAGAACGTCGTCCGCGTGCGCGCCTGCTCCTCGGTGAGCCCCTGGAGCGTCTGCAGGAACAGCCCCCGGTGCATCTGCAGGGCCTCGACGAGGTCGCGCCGCTCGCCGGACAGGGTGCTCGGGTCGGTGCTCATGGGTGGTGCCTCCCTGATCGCTGCTGGTGAGAGAAACGGTATCGGCGGAGGGGGACAACTTCGGTCCTGTTTGACCGACGACCGGCTCGAGGCTTTTCTCGAGTGCGGCGATCTGCGTCAGCGGTGGCGCATTCCGCCGCAGTCGACCCGGCCGTGGAGATCCGATGGATCCGTGGCCGCCAGTGCGCCGTCAGAACCCGTGTGAGCGTCGACGAGAAACGACTCCAGCGGACGGTGCGCGACCAGGACGGCGCCATCACGTTGGGCCAGGCACTGGAGTGCGGATACAGCCACACGACCGTGCGCCGCAAGGTGGCCGCCGGCGAGTGGACCCGCCTCGCCTTCCGCGTCTACCTGGTCGGGTCGCACCGGCGGACGTCGACCGTCCTCGTCCGGGCGGCCCTGCTCTCCCTGGGCGACGACGCCGTCCTGGTCGGCCCCGCCGCTGCCTGGTGGCTCGGGCTGATCGACCGCTGCCCCGAGGTCGTCGACGTCGCGGTCCCCCCTCGTCGCCAGCACCGCGCACGCTCCGGCGTCCGCATCGTGCGCAGGCACGTCCCGCCGGCCGGGAGCGACCGACACCGTGGGCTCCGGGTGACCACCGTGCCGCACACCGTGCTCGACGCCGCCGCGCAGCTGGGACTGGAGGAAGGCGCCCGTCTGATGGACCGGGCGCTGCAGCAGGGGCGGGTGGCGCTGCCGATCCTGGAGCGTCTCCAGGAGGGTCGGTCGCGACGACGGGGCACGCCGGTGGTCGTCCGGCTCCTCGCTCTCGCGGCAGGCGGAGCGGTGTCCGAGGCCGAGCGACGCACCCATGCCGCCATGACCGGCGCGGACCTGGTCGGCTGGGTCGCGAACCTCGACCTGGACCTGCCCGGCTACGGGCGTGCGATCGCCGACGTGGCGTTCCGGCGGGAGAAGGTCATCGTCGAGATCGACGGGTGGGCCTACCACCGCGACGTCCGCGCCTTCCTCCGCGATGCGCGCCGGCAGAACGCCCTCACCGCCGCCGGCTGGATCGTCGTCCGGACGAACTGGCATCAGATCGTCGGGTCCCCGGAGGAGTTCCTGGACGTCCTGCGGGCCGTCCTCGCCGCCCGCGCCTGACCGCGAGTGCGGCGATCTGCGTCAGCGGTGGCGCATTCCGCCGCACTCGCGTCGCGCCGACGCCGCCGATCAGCCGCCGAGCACCGCCAGCTGCACCGCGGCGACCTGCTCCCCCAGCTCCCGCGGGGTGAGCGCACCGTCGGCGTGGAACCACTTGTAGACCCAGTTCGCGGCGCCGAGACAGGTGTTGACGTAGACCTTGGGCGGCATCGGCAGCTGGGCGCCGCTCTCCGCCAGGTGCGCCTCGACCGCTCCCAGCACCACCGCCTCGAAGGCCCGCCGACGCTCCAGGATCGGCCGCGCGAGCTCCGGCGGGAGCTCCGACTCCTCCTCGAAACAGATCTTCAGCAGGTCCCGGTGCGCACAGGTGTAGGCGACCCGCTCGACGATCAGCCCGCGCACCGCCTCGAGCGGGCTCGGCGCCGCCGCGACGATCGCGCGGGCCGAGGTG
The DNA here is from genome assembly GCF_050955885.1 of Actinomycetospora sp. CA-084318. NCBI lineage: Bacteria > Bacillati > Actinomycetota > Actinomycetes > Pseudonocardiales > Pseudonocardiaceae > Actinomycetospora > Actinomycetospora sp. CA-084318. The sequence goes on along the minus strand of NZ_CP192098.1, from coordinate 2,431,135 downwards.
AGGCTCTCGTCGAGGACCTGCTCGTAGATCTGCACGAGCAGGTCCTGCTTGGTGCGGACGTAGTGGTAGAGCGTCGGTTTGGAGAGTCCGACCCCGGCGGCGACGTCGTTCATCGAGGTCGCGCGGTATCCCTGCCGGCTGAACACCCCGACCGCCGCCGCGAGGATGCGCTGCCGCTGCTCCTCCGCACGGCTGCCGTTCGCTCGCGGGGTCACGACGGCCGACCCTAGACGGTTGACCGCGCACTGTGATGCGGCCTACCTTCGCCCGACCGGTCGGTCGACAGTCGGGAGACGAGGCGTGACGTTCGAGCTCGACGAGGTGCACGAGGACTTCCGGGCGGCGGTCCGGCGCTTCACCGACGAGCGGGTGCGTCCGGTCGTCGAGGAGTCCGAGCGCCAGGGCCACCCCCCGGAGCGGCTGTGGAAGGAGATGGGCGCGGCCGGTCTGCTCGGGCTGCTCACCCCGGCCGAGTTCGGCGGGTCCGCGGGCGACGGCGGCGAGAACACGGCCGTGACCGTCCTCGCCGAGGAGCTCTCCCGGGCCTGCGGCGGGATCGCGGTCGGCGCCCTGGTCAGCGCGTACATGGCCGGGCCGCACCTGGTCCGGTACGGCACCCCGCAGCAGCGCCAGGACTGGGTGGAGCGGATCGCCGCGGGTACCGCCATCGCCTCGATCGCCGTCACCGAGCCCGGCGCCGGGTCGGACGTCGCGGGCATCGTCACGAAGGCGACCCGGACCGACGATGGCTGGCGCATCGACGGCCGCAAGATGTACATCACCAACGCCGGCCTGGCCGACGTGCTCGTGATCGGGGCCCGCACCGACGACACCGGTCACCGCGGGATCACCACGTTCGTCGTCCCCGCCGACACGCCCGGCCTGTCGGTCGGGCGGCCGCTGCGCAAGCTCGGCTGGCACTCCTCGGACACCCGAGAAGTGGTCCTCGACGGCGTCGAGGTGCCGGCGGACGCCGTGCTCGGCGCCGAGAACCGCGGCTTCTACCAGATCATGGCGGCCTTCCAGCTCGAGCGCGTGGTGCTCGCGGCGATGGGCCTGGGCCACGCCGCCGAGGCCCTGACGATGGTCACCGAGTACGTGCGGGGCCGCGAGGTCGCCGGCGCCCCGCTGACGAACCTGCAGACGATCCGCCACCGCATCGCCGCGGCGGAGGTCGAGCTGGAGGCCGCGCGCGCCCTGACCTACCAGGCCGCCGACCGGCTCGACCGCGACCACCCGGAGGCCGCCCGCTCGGTGGCCGCCGCGAAGTACTTCGCCGCGAAGGTCGCCGACCACGTCGTCGACGAGGCGCTGCAGCTCTTCGGCGGCGCGGGCTACCTGGAGGAGACGCCGATCGTGCGGCACGAGCGCGACGTGCGGATCCTGCGCATCGGCGGCGGCACCGACGAGATCCAGCTCGAGATCCTGTCGAAGCGGCTGATCCCGTGACGGGGACGACGAACGGCCTGCGTCCGGGGAGGGAGGTGTCGGCGCCCGTCCCCCCTGGGGCGCCGGCACCTCCCTCCGCGGACGACGTCCTCGCCGCCGCCGACCGCGCGCGCCAGGGCGGCGACACCAGCCGCCACCCCGGCACCCTCACCGCCCGCGAGCGGCTCGCCGTGCTGCTCGACGAGGGCTCCTTCGTCGAGGACGGCCTGCTCGCCGGGCAGCTCCCGGCCGACGGCGTGGTGACCGGCGTCGGCACCGTCGAGGGCCGTCCGGTGGCCGTGATCGCCCACGACTTCGGCGTCAAGGCCGGCTCGTGGGGCGCGTTGACCTGCGAGAAGCAGATCCGCATCCTCGAACGCGCCGACCGCGACCTGCTGCCGGTCTTCTACCTCGTCGACTCCGCGGGCGGGCGCCTCACCGAGCAGATGGGGTTCTTCCCCGGCCGTCGGGGCGCGAGCGCGATCTTCCGGCTGCAGGTCGCGCTGTCGGGCCGGGTCCCTCAGATCTGCTGCCTGCACGGCCCGTCGGCCGCGGGCGGCGCCTACATGCCGGCGTTCACGGACTGGGTCGGCATGGTCGAGGGGCGCGCCTCGATGTTCCTCGCGAGCCCGCGGGTGGCCGAGAAGGTCACCGGCGAGCGCACGACCGAGGAGGAGATGGGCGGCGCGCGGATGCACGCCGAGGTCTCCGGCTGCGGCGACGCCGTGTTCGACGAGGACTGGCAGGCGGTCGCCGCCGCCCGCCTGCTCTTCTCCTACCTGCCGAGCGACTGGACCGCGCGACCCGCCGTCGGGGACGCCCGCGCCCCGGAACGCGACGACTGGGACGGCGTGATCCCGGCCGACCCGGTCACCGGCTACGACGTGACCGAGGTGATCGACCGCGTCGTCGACGAGGGCTCGTTCTTCGAGGTCAAGCCGGACTGGGCGCCCGAGATCGTGGTGGGGCTCGCGCGTCTGGAGGGCCGGGTGGTCGGCATCATCGCGAACCAGCCCAGCGTGCGCTCGGGCGCGATCCACGTGGACTCCGCCGACAAGGCCGCCCGCTTCATCTCCTGGTGCGACGCCTTCAACGTGCCGCTCGTGTTCCTCCAGGACGTACCCGGCTTCATGGTCGGCGTCCAGGTCGAGCGGCAGGGGATCATCCGGCACGGCGCCAAGATGATTGCCGCGATGAGCTCGGCCGAGGTGCCGATCGTCTCGGTGATCCTGCGCAAGGCCTACGCGGCGGGCTTCTACGCCATGTGCGCCCCCGGCTTCGAACCGCGCGCCACGATCGCCCTGCCCAGCGCGTTCATCGGCGCGATGGGCCCGGAGGCGTCGGTCAACGCCGTGTACGCCCGCAAGGTCGCCGACATCGCCGACGAGGCCGAGCGCGCCGCCTTCGTCGCCGCCCGGGTGGACGAGCACCGGGCCGAGATCAACCTGCTGCGGATGGCCTCCGACCTCGTCGTCGACACCGTCGTCCCGCCCGAGGAGCTCCGCACGGAGCTCGCCGTCCGCCTGCGCCACGCCGACGGGTGGACCCGGTCCGCGCCCCGCCGGCACCACATCGTCAGCCCCGTCTAGGAGGAGCCGGTCATGGACGACGCGCTCGCCACCCTGATCTCCGCCCCGCTCATCCCGCTCCGCCCCGACCAGCGCTCGGCGCTATACGCGGAGGAGATCGCGCACGCCCGCGCGCTGCACGACGCCGACCCCGACGACTACTGGGCCTGGGTGGCCGGGCAGCACCGGTGGCTGCGGCCGTACGACACCGTGCGCACCGGCGAGCTCGGCGACTTCCGCTACTTCGACGGCGGCCTGATCAACGTGGCCGACAACTGCGTGGACCGGTGGGCCGAGACCGTGCCCGACCGGCCTGCCGTGGTGTGGGAGGGCGAGCCCGGCGACTCCCGGACCCTGACCTACGCCGAGCTCGCCGACGAGGTCTCCCGGCTCGGCGCCGGGCTGACCGCGCTCGGGGTGGGCCGCGGCGACGTCGTCGCGATCTACATGCCGAACCTCGTCGAGGCGTTCACCGCCATCCACGCCTGCAACCGGATCGGCGCGATCTACACCGTGCTGTTCTCCGGCTTCGGCCGTGACGCGGTCGCGTCCCGCCTGGCGTCCGCCCGCGCGAAGGTCGTGGTGGTGGCCGACGCGATCTACCGCCGCGGCAAGCCGGTCCCCCTGCTCGACACGTTGCGCGCCGCCCGGCCGGACGCCCCGACCCTCGAGCACGTCGTCGTGGTCGACCGCACCGGGAACGGGGTGCCGCTGCAGGACGGGGAGACCGGCTACCGCGGCCTGGTCGACGCGCACCCCGAGGGCAGCGAGCTCGTCCCCCTCGACCCCAACGAGCCCGCGTTCCTCATCTTCACCTCCGGCACCGAGTCGCGGCCGAAGGGCGTGGTGCACTCCGTCGGCGGCTTCCTGCTCGGCACCTGGGCCAACGCGCACTGGCAGACCGCGATCACCGACGACGACGTCTACTGGGTGGCCGCGGACGTCGGCTGGCTGACGTTCCCGATCCAGGCGGTGATCGGCGGCCTCGCCAACGGCGCCACGATCGCCTGCTACGAGGGCGCGCTGGACACCCCGTCGACCGCGCGCTTCTACGAGGTCTGCGAGCGCCACGGCGTCACCAAGGTGCTGTGCGCCCCGACGGTGCTGCGGATGCTGCGGAAGTTCGGCGACACGCTGGCCCACGACCATCCCCTCCCCCGGCTCGCCCTGATCACGGTGCAGGGCGAACCCCTCGACGGCGAGACGTTCGCATGGACCACCGACACTCTCGGGGTCCCCGTGGTCAACGCGTACGGCCAGACCGAGACCGGCTCGACGTGGACCTATCCCGTCGCGGGCGTCGACGACCTCAAGGCGGGCTCGGCCGGGACCGTCCTGCCGGGCCACGCCTGCGAGGTGGTCGACGACGAGGGCCGGCCCGTCCCTGCGGGCACGAAGGGCAACCTCGTCCTGACGCGGCCCTTCCCGACGCTGGCCCGCACGGTCTGGGACGACCACGACCGCTACCTGCAGACCTACTTCGCGCGCTTCCCCGGCCGCTACGCCACCAACGACGAGGCGGTGGTCGACCACGACGGGCACCTCTGGGTGCTCGGCCGCGCCGACGACGTCATCAACGTCGCCGCCCACCGGCTCTCGACCATGGAGATCGAGGCGGTCGTCGGCTCGCACCCGCGGGTGGTCGAGGCCGCGGTCGTCGGGATCCCCGACGACACGAAGGGCACGGTGCCGGTCGCCTTCGTGACGACGACCGGGCCGGCCGGCGACATCGTCCGCGAGGTCACGGCGCTCGTCGGCGACACCATCGGCGGCCTCGCCCGGCCCGACCGGGTCGTCGTCACCGCGGCCATGCCGAAGACCCGCACCGGCAAGATCATGCGGCGGCTGATGCGCGAGGTGCTGCTCTACGGTGAGGCCCGCAGCGACACGTCCGCGCTCGAGGACCCCTCGAGCCTCGAGACCCTTCGGGAGGCCGTCCGCGCATGAGTGGACTCTGGTTCGAGCAGCTCACCCCGGGCCTCGTCGTGGAGCACGCGACCCGGCGGACGGTCACCGAGACCGACAACGTCCTGTTCACCACGATGACGATGAACCCGGCGCCGCTGCACCTCGACCACGACTACGCGTCGCGCACGGAGTTCGGCCGCCCCCTGGTGAACAGCATGTTCACCCTCGCCCTCGTCGTCGGGCTGAGCGTCCCGGAGCTGACGCTGGGGACCATCGTCGCCCAGCTCGGACTCACCGACGCCGTGTTCCCGAAGCCGGTCTTCCACGGCGACACGGTGCGGGTGGAGACCGAGGTCGTCGAGGCGCGCGAGTCGCGGTCGCGGACCGACGCGGGCATCGTCGTCTTCGCCCACCGCGCCCTCAACCAGCGCGACGAGACCGTCTGCACCGTGCGGCGGACGGGCCTGATGCACCGGAGGCCCTCGTCGTGACCGTCCCGCGCTCGCTGCTGTTCGTTCCCGGCGGTCGCGCGGACATGATCGCGAAGGCACCGCGGTCGTCCCCGGACGCGATCGCGGTCGACCTCGAGGACGCCGTGGCCGCCGACGGCAAGGACGCCGCGCGCCGCACCGCCACGACCGGCCTCCCCGACACGGCGTCGCTCGTCCTGGTGCGGGTGAACCCGCCCGCCACCCCGTGGCACGACGACGACGTCGAGGCCGTCGCCGCGACGGCGGCCGGGGTCGTGCTGCCCAAGTACGAGGAGCGGGCGCAGCTGGCGGACCTCCGCGCCCGCGTCGGCGACCGCCCGGTGATCGTCGGGATCGAGACGGCGCGCGGCGTCGCGCGGGCCCGGGACCTGCTCGACGATGCGGGCGTCGTCGCGGCCTACTTCGGCGCCGAGGACTACATCGCCTCCGTCGGCGGCCGCCGCACCGCGTCGAGCCAGGAGGTGCTGTTCGCCCGCTCCGAGGTGCTCCTCGCCGCCCGGCTGGGCGGGGTGGGGGCGCTGGACCAGGCGGTCGTCTCCGTCCGCGACGACGAGTTCTTCCGCCGCGACGCCGGCGAGGGCCGCGACCTCGGCTACGACGGCAAGATCTGTATCCACCCGACCCAGGTGTCGCTCGCGCACGAGGTGTTCACGCCCTCCGACGAGGAGGTGGCGCACGCCCGCGACGTCGTCGAGGCCGGCCGCGCCGGGGTCGGCGTGGTGAACGGCGAGATGGTCGACGACGTGCACCTGCGGATGGCGGCGGCGATCCTGCAGCGGGCGGGGGTCGAGGCGTGAGGCTGGGGCTGATGCTGGCCGCCGACGCGGGCGACGTCCCCGAGGTCGCGCGGTGGGCCGAGGACGTCGGGTTCGACCTGGTCGCGAGCGGCGAGCACGTGCTGTTCGGGAGCCCGACGTCGAACGCGTTCGTCTCCCTCGCCGCCGCCGCCGCGGTGACCTCCCGGGTCCGGCTGCTGTCCGCCGTGACGCTGCTGCCGCTCTACCCCGCGGCGCTCGCGGCGAAGATGGCGGTCTCGCTGGACCGGGTGTCGCACGGCCGGTTCGAGCTCGGCGTCGGGGTCGGCGGCGAGTTCCCCGCCGAGTTCGAGGCGGTCGGCGTGCCGGTGAGCTCCCGGGGCCGGCGCACCGACGAGGCGCTGCCGACCGTGCGCTCCCACCTGCGGGGCGAGGCCGTCGCGGGACACGCGATGGACCCGCCCCCGGTGCGGCCGGTCCCGATCTGGATCGGTGGCCGGTCCGAGGCGTCGATGCGCCGCGCGGGGCGGGCCGGCGACGTGTGGATGCCCTACCTGTGCTCCCCGGACCGGGTCGCGCGGGGTCTGCGCGTGGTGAACGACGTGGCCGCCGAGCAGGGCCGCGGACCGGTCGGCGGTGGACTGCTGGCGTGGTCGGCGGTCGCGGACACGCGCGTGGAGGCACGCGAGCTCGCCGTCGGGCGGCTGCAGGAGATCTACGGACAGGACATGGATCGCATCGTCGACGCCTGCGTGCCGTACGGGACGCCCGACGACGTCGCCGCGCGCCTGCGGGAGTACGCGGACGCGGGCGCGGAGCAGGTGCTCTACGCGCCGCTGAACCCGGACCGCGAGCTGGGCGCGGCGGTGGCGGCGGCGCTGGCGTAGGTCAGGCGTGCTCGAGGGCGTCGCCGAACGCCGCGAGACTGCGCCAGCGGTGGACGTGGCTCAGCAGCCGGCCGACCCCGAGCACGGCGACCAGCGGCCATTCGAGGGCGCCGACGACCCCGAGCGCCACCAGCCCGCCGACGAAGGCGAGCTCGTCGACCGAGGGCAGCGGCACCTCGCCGATCCCGGGGACCTCGACGCGCAGCGTGTGCACCTCCTGGGCCGCGCGCACGGCGGCCGACACGTCGGTCGTCGGGCCCGACGGCAGGGTGGTGGGGTCGGCGGTGTCGGTGCTCACGTGGCGGACGGTAGCGCCGTCACGGGTGTCCCGCGGCGCCGTCGCCCGGGGCCACAGCAGAGCCACAGGAACCGCCTGTGACCGGTTGCACCCGCGTACCAGATAGTAGGACTTCCGAGTAACCGAGGGGCCGGGTGACCGTGGAGGGGACGTCCGCCCCCGACCGTCTCGCGAGGCACCCCCTTGGGCTCGATCAGCTCGATCAGCACCGGCCATCCCGCCGCTCTCCTCGGGCTCGGCGCCTACCGCCCGCGTCGCGTGGTCACCAACGAGGAGGTGTGCGAGCACCTCGAGGTCGACGCGGCCTGGGTGCACGCCCGCTCCGGGATCTCGACCCGGCGGATGGCCGGTCCCGACGAGACCGTGGTGGCGATGGCGGCCGCCGCGGCCCGCGACGCGCTCGCAGCTGCCGACGTCGACGCGGCCGACGTGGCGGTGACCCTGGTGGCGACGATGTCGTCGGACACCGCGTGCCCGCAGGTCGGCACCCGGGTGGCCGCCGAGATCGGCGCCGTGAACGGGGCGGCGATGGACCTCGGCGCGGCCTGTGCAGGCTTCTGCTACGCCCTCGAGGTGGCCGCCTCGCTGGTCGGGGCCGGGCACGGGGCGGTGCTCGTCGTCGGGGTCGAGCGGATGAGCGACATCGTCGAGCCCACCGACCGGTCCACGGCGTTCCTGTTCGGCGACGGCGCGGGCGCGGTGGTGCTGGGCCCGTCGGCGGGGCCCGGCATCGGTCCGTCGGCCTGGGGCGCGGACGGGACGCAGGCCGACCTCATCGTGCAGTCGCCGACGTGGGCGCAGGCCCGGGAGTCCGACGAGCGTCCCGCGCTGCGCATGCAGGGGCCCGCGGTGTTCCGCTGGGCGACCTCGCGGATGGTGCCGCTGGTGTTCGAGGCGTTGGAGAAGGCCGGCTGCAAACCCGAGCAGCTGGACGCGTTCGTGCCGCACCAGGCGAACGCCCGGATCACCGACGGCCTGGTCAAGGCACTGGCCCTGCCCGACCACGTCGCCGTGGCCCGCGACGTCGCGGTCACCGGCAACACCTCGGCGGCCTCGGTGCCGCTGGCGATGCACGAGCTCCTGACGACGGGTCGGGCCCGCCCCGGCGACCTCGCGCTGCTGTGCGGGTTCGGGGCGGGCCTGACGTTCGCCTCGCAGGTCTGCGTGCTGCCGAACGTCTGAGGGCGACTACCCCTCGACCAGCTCCTCGACCGGGCGCGGCGCCCGCTGCGCGGGGACGGCGACCGGGGCGACGGGGACGGTCCTCTCCAGGACCAGCGCCACCGGATCCACGTCGGCGCGCCGGGCCTCGAACAGTGCCCGGGCCCGGGCGGCCGCGTCGGCCCGCCAGGTGGGCGAGCTGCCCAGGGCCTCGACCCGGGCCGCGATCGCCTCGGGGTCCGGGCCGTCGAGGAGCCAGTCCGCGGGCAGCAGCTCGGGCAGGGCACCTCGCCGTGTGGCGATGACCGGCACACCCCGCGACAGGGCCTCGAGCACGACGAGGGGCTCCGCCTCGTTGACGTAGCTCGACGGGAACAGGAAGACGTCGGCGGCGTCGAGCGCGGCGTTGACGTCGGCGGTGGAGCACGGGCCGAGCCACCGGACGGCGTCTCCTGCCGACCGGATCGCCGCGGCCGTCTCCTCGTCCCCGCACGGGCCGACGAGGGTCAGCGTCGCGTCCACGCCCCGGCGGCGCAGGGCCGCGCAGGTCTCGACGGCGGCCACCGACCCCTTGCTCACCGAGAGGTTGCTGACGTGCACCAGCGCGAGGCCCGACCGCGCCGCGCCTGGGCGGGCCGGGCACGGGTCGACGACGTGGGCGTTGCTCGCGAACCGGTGGTCGGCGCGCGAGGGGTACCGCCGCAGGAACGCCGTCCGCATGCTGGTGGACAGGAACAGGTGCCGGTCCTCCCGCCCGAGCAGCCGCGTGATCAGCACCATCGGCACCGCGCGCGCGGTGATGTAGGCGTACGAGTGGTGGTGGGCCACCACCCGCAGGCCGCGCGCCCGGGCCAGCGCGAGGACCGGCAGCTGGTACCAGAGCCCGAACCCGCCGAAGAGCGACACGTAGACGACGGCGCCCGCCGGCAGGCCGAGGACCACCCCGAGGGCACGCAGGTGGGCGCGGGCCCGCGACACGACGTGCCGGAGACCGTCCCCCCTCCCCGCGACGTCGACGACGCGCACGTCCTCGATCCGGTCGCGGACCCGCTCGAGCAGCCGGGCCGTCACCAGGCTGGCCCCGTGCACCGGGGGCGGGAGCGGCCCGATCCAGGCCGCGGTCGCGCTCTCCGAGGCGCTCATCGTCATCCTGCCCAACTGCGCACCAGGCGCACGTCGGCCGCTCCCGCGGCGTCCTTGTAGAACTCCCAGCACGCGAACCGCCCGCCCAGCGCGGCGATCCGCGGGTCGTCGACCGTCGCCGTCGAGCCGTCGGGCAACGAGAGCGACGCGGTCGACCCGGTGACGACCGCCTCGGCCGCGTATGACGTGCCGTCCTGCCGCAACCCCCCGTCGTGGAGGCCCTGCCGCAGGACCGTCAGCGATCCGGCGTCGATGACCCCGTAGAGCCACCGACGCGGCGTGATCACGAAGTGGCAGCGCGACCGCGGCACCGGCCCCTCGAGCGGGATCCCGGTGAACGCCGCCAGGCACAGCGACCCGGCCTCGGAGCCGGGGCCGAAGGCGAACGTCGCGCCGATCCGCACCACGTCGGCCCCCGCGTCCGCGAGGACGTAGGTGGCGGCGTGCGCGTCCGGCAGGCCCGCCTCCAGGGCCCCGTTCCGGACGACGGGTGGCGGCGCGTCGTGCGCGACCACCCGGAACGGCACGCCCTCGTCGCCGGTCACTGCGCCGGTGCCCGCCGCCCGCCGGGCCCAGTCGGTCGCGAGCCGGACCCCGGCCGCCACCGGCCGCAGCGCCGGCTCGACCGTGGACGAGCAGGCCACGAGCGCCGCCGGGACGGCGAGGGCCAGCGCCCCGAGGGCCGCGCGGCGGTCGAGCACCGGCATCACCGGGCCGCCTCCGGCACCAGGTCGACCGGCTCCGACGACGACATCGACGACGCCGGCCCCGACGACGACGCCGACGGCTCCGCGGCCCGCGGCCGCGCCCGGTACGCGGCGACGGTCTGCACCGCGACGACGAGCACCGCGGCGCCGGCCATCCCCCACGCCAGCCCGGGCACCCCACCCGCGAGCAGACCCACCGTGGCACCGCCGACGATCGCGAGGCTCGTGACGACCTGCAGCCCGGCCAGCAGCCGGCCGCGCCGCATCCCGCGCAGCGTCGCGGCCGCGGGGACCGACAGGCCCAGCACGGCGACCGTCAGCGCGGTCGGGGTGACCAGGGCGGCGTCGGCGACGTAGCGCGGGAAGAGCAGCCCCATGAGCACGTCGCGCAGCGGGATCGTGGTGCAGATCAGCAGGCCGAGGCCCGCCATCGCGAGGGTGACCCGGCGGCGCAGCGCCCGGAAGCCCGGCGGGAGGCTCCCGTCCGCGGCGACCGGGAAGCGGGCGAACATCGCGGTGGCGAGGACCAGCACGGCCGCCATGAGGGTCGTCGGCGGCTGCAGGACGAGCAGTTGCACGGCACGGAGCCCGGCCATCTCGCTGGTCGAGACCACGAGCCCGGCGAGCAGCAGGACCGCGTACATCTGGACCTGGCCGAGGACGGAGACGACCGTGAACCAGCCCGACAGGTAGGCGCCCTCCCGCAGCCACGCCCCGGGCCGGCCCGGCCGCTCGACGCCCACGGCCGCGAGCACGACGAGCCCGCCCAGCGCGCCGACGCCCCAGCAGGCGGCGAGGGTCGCCGGGCTCCACGCGCCCGTCACGGCGAGGACGGCGAGGCCCGCGCCCTGGACCAGCGCCCAGGCGCCGTCGACCGCGAGGGTCTCCCCCGTGCGCAGCCGGGCGAGCAGCACGTAGCGGCCGGCGTCGACGACGACCACCCCGACGATCCACGGCGTGAACGCGGCCAGGGAGGCGAACACGTCGCCGCCCGCGAGGCCGAGCCCGACGACGAGGACGGTCCCGCCGAGCCCGAACAGCGCGGCCGCGCCCAGCGCGGACCCGGCGAGCACGCGGCGCCGCTCGGGGGCGGCGACGGCGGGCAGGTGCGCGATCAGCGGCTCGGAGAGCACGGCCCGCGTGGCGGCCGTGAGCACCGTGACCACGGCGAAGGCGACGACGAAGGCGCCGAAGTCCCGCGGGGCGAGCACGAGGGACGCCACGAAGGCGGTGAGGTAGTTGGTGGCCGAGCTGACCACCTGGTCGGCGACCCCGAGCGCGGCCCGGCGGGACCCGCTCACAGGATGTCCACCTGCTCCCGGACGAAGAACGCGGACGCCGGGTCGATGGGGCGCACGGACCGGACCGGGACGCCGCCGTAGAGCGCGGGCTCCTCGGGCAGGGACCGGGCGACGACGCCGCCGGCCGCCACCAGCGAGGCGTCCGGCACCCGGCTGCCGGGCAGCAGGACCGAGCGGCTCATCACCAGCGAGTGGTCCCCGACCGTCACCGGGCGGGCGTCCTGGCGGACGGCGTCGAAGTCGACCGAGTGCGTCTGCACCAGCGAGCCGAAACCCGCGAGGGTGGCCCACGGCTCGAACTCGACCCGGGCCGAGGCGTCGACGACGTGCATCGTCGTGATGAGGGCGGCCCGGCGCAGGATCAGCGACGGGGAGCGCTCGACGCCCTCGTAGAACCCGGTGTCCTTCCGGACGCCGTTGACGAGGTTCAGCATCCCCAGCTTCGCGTCGCGCTCGAGGACGACGAGCTCGCACCCGCGGATGACGTTGCCGGCCGAGATCACCGCCCCCTCCTGCATGACGAGGCGGTCGACGTCGACCAGCGCCCGCCCGAGGTGGGCGCGCGGGTGGATGTCGTGCCCGAGCAGGCGCACCGCGAGCACGCGGCGGGCGCGGCCGGGGGCGAGGACCATCAGCAGCGCCACGAGCAGGCGCAGGCGGCGGTCGCGGAGGTGGCGGCGGGGGCTGGGCCCGATCGCGTCGACGTCGAGCGGGCGGTGGTCGTCGGTCATCGCACGTCCTTGCGGATGAAGATCATCAGGGTGGAGGCGGCCCGGGAGGGCACGATCCGCTGGAGGAGCAGGCCGGTGCGCAGGGCGGCCGGCGAGCGGCCGACGTAGCCCGGCTCGGCGTCGAACTCGTAGACGCAGTGCGCGTAGCGGGTGGTCGGGAACCAGCGGCGCAGCGCCCGGCGGGAGTTCAGCCGGTAGGCGGTCGGGAAGGTGTCGACCTCGGCCTTGGCGGGCTGGAGCCGGTGCAGCACGGTGGTGTGCAACGCGTTCGGGACGAGCCGGGTGGGGATCCCGATCGCGCCCCACTTGCGGGGCGTGCGGGCGCACAGCCAGCCGCCGGGGGCGAGCACCCGGTCGATCTCGGCCGCGGTGTGCGCCGGGTTCGCGACGTGCTCGAAGGTCCAGTCGCTGACGAGCAGGTCGACCGACCCGGTCGGCAGCGGGAACGGTCCGTCGGGCTCGATCACGTGGGCCTCGTGCAGGGCCGGGTTGGAGCGCACCGCCGGGTCGACGTCGAGGCCGATCAGCCGGGCGCACCGGGGCCCGAGGTCGTGCAGCGAGCGGCGGAAGGCGCTCGGGTCCTCGAGGAACGAGCCGCGGCCGGCTCCGAGGTCGACCACCGTCGCGTCGGGCGGCAGGACGGCGTTGACCCGGGACCAGAACTCGACGGACCCGTCGAGGCGGGTGTAGCCGCCGGCGGCCACCTCCGGGAACACGTCCGGGCGGACGTCGGTGGGGCGGACGTCGGTGGGGCGGGGGACGGACAGCGTCATGACGACCTCTCCTGGACCTGACGGTGGGGGCGGGACGACTCGGCGGCGGCGAGGCGACCGACGAGGTCGCCGACCGCGACCCCGTGGGTGGGCGTGCGGTGCGCGCCGCCGGCCACCGGTCGGTGCGCGGGCGCCGGGCGGGCGCGGCGGTGGCTCGCGGCGGCGCGCGGCTCGGGGACGGACGGGGCGATGTCGGCGTGGTAGCGGCCGGCGTACTGGCCCTCGACCGCGCCGGTCACCCCGTTGAAGACGACGCCGAGCGGGGTGACCCCCGCCGTCACGAGCTGTTCGTGGGCCCGGCGGACGAGCGGCGCGCCGGTCGACCCGGCGCGGACCACGAGGACGACGGCGTCGGCCCGGCGGGCCAGGGCGAGCCCGTCGGCGACCGGCAGCAGCGGGGGCGCGTCGACGAGCACGACGTCGTAGCGCTCGCGGGCCTCGTCGAGGACCGCTCCCATGCGCTCGGACTCGACCTCCTCGTAGGGGTTGCGGGGCAACGGTCCGCTGGCGAGGACCTCGAGTCCCGCCACCGGACCGGGCCGGACGGCGGCGGCGAGCGAGGCGCGCCCGGCGAGCACCCCGGACAGGCCCTCCCCCGCGGGCACCCCGAGGTACTCCGCGGCCCGGGGGCGGCGCAGGTCCGCCTCGACGAGGAGCACCCGGCTGCCGGCGTTCGCCTCGGCCAGGGCGAGGTTGACGACGAGGGTGGACTTCCCCTCGCCCTCGATCGCGCTGGTGACGGCGAGGACGCGGTCGGTGCCGACGCCGGCCGCCAGGTTGCCGTGCACCGCGCGCAGGCTCTCGGCGACGGGCGAGGACGGCCGGTCGCGCAGGGCCACCGGCGACCGGTCGAGCTGCCGGTCGCGGGGCAGCGTGCCGAGCAGCGGGCGCGGCACGAGCTTCGCGAGCTCGGCGAGGCCGAGGACGGAGCGGTCGAGGGAGCGCCGCACCACCGCGATCGTCACGCCGACGAGCAGGCCGGCCGCGAGGCCCAGGCCGAGGTCGATCAACGGCTGCGGCGACACCGGTCCGGGGACGAGCACCGGTCCCTCGACCACCCGGGCCGACACGGTCGGCGGCTGGGTGCGGTCGGCGGGCCGCTCGATGTCGGCGACCATGGCCGGGAACCGCCGGCCGACGGCGCCGGCGATCGCCTGGGCCCGCTCCGGCGAGGCGTCGGTGACCCGGGCGACGAGCAGCACCGTGTTCGGGGTGACGCTCGCGGAGACCTCGTCGGCCACCGACTGCGGGTCGTCGGGCAGACCCAGGTCGCTCACGACCTCCTGGCCGAGCCGGTAGCTGGAGAGCAGCTCGGTGTAGGACTTCACGCGGTCCTGGGAGAGCAGGCTGCCCTGGTAGGCGTCGGCGGAGCTGGTGTTCGACGCGGTGGAGACGTAGAGGGTCACCGTGGCGGCGTAGGACGCGGGCGTCAGCAGCACGACGACGCCGGCGAGGACGAACCCGACGAGGGCGGCGCCGGTGATCCAGCGCCACTGCGCGGCGAGGAGGGTGAGGTACTCGCGGGCGGTCACCGGAGGGTCCTTTCCGAGGGCGGCAGGAGGGTGGGGCCGGACCGCGCGTGGCGGCCGGTGCGGGGAGGGCGGGAGACCAGGGCGAGCAGGACCAGGAGCGTCACGATGCGGGCCATCGCCTGGAGCAGGGAGCCGCGGACGACGATGAACTCGTAGCCCGCGATGACGGGGGCGGCGACCGCGACCAGCGGCACCACGGGGGTGCGGACCCCGCGGAGGGCGACGAAGGCGTCGTCGAGCCGACGGGCCCCGACGCCGCAGAGCGCCAGCAGGCCGCAGGCACCGATCCAGCCGAAGTCGACGTACCCCTCGGCCCACAGCGGGGAGTCGAGGTTGCGGTTGGGGAAGCCGATCTCGTCCGCGATGAGGAACGCGGTGTTGTCGGGCTTGTCCGGCCACAGCGAGCGCGGCACCCAGAAGGTGACCGCGCCGAGCAGCTGCCGGCCGACCGTGTGCCCGTGGTGCTCGACGACGCGCAGGGCGACGCCGATGTCGGTGATCGAGGCGTAGTCGGTCTTGCCGAGCACGTAGTCGACCGGCTGGGAGTAGCTCGGGGTCCGGATGCCGTACTGCTTCATCGCCGACTCGGAGACCCGGAAGTGGTCGAGGTAGGGGAAGATGATCAACGAGCTGAGCGTGAACAGCGTGACGAAGGCGGTCAGCACGGCCGGCCGGGTGGAGAACCGCCAGCAGAAGAAGAACGCCAGGACGATCGCGAAGGCCCAGTAGCGGGGGTTCGAGAGCGGGTTGTTCATCAGGGCGTTCAGCCCGACGAGTGCGGCGCCGAGCACCCAGACCTCGGCCCGCCGCCGCTGGGCCGGGTCGTCCGCGAGCAGCTTCACCAGGCAGATCAGTGCGACGAAGGGCAGGACGTTGCCGATCACGGCGACCATGCCGCCGGTCGCGTTGGACGCCGAGGAGTAGAGCCCCGACGACGAGAGCTGGTCGAAGACCGCCTGGCGGTCCGACAGCAGCACCCCGGGCCCGCCGAGCAGCGCGACCAGCACCGGCGCGGTGACCAGCGAGACGACGCCGAGCGCCAGGACCCGCGACGGGTCGAGGACCCGGCCGCGCAGCCGTCCGGTCAGCGCCGTGGGCAGGAACGAGACCTCCCGCGGCCGCACCCGGGAGGCCACGTCGAAGGAGACCAGCCCGGCGAGGAGCAGCGCGGCCTGCTCGGTCGCGAGCGGGCCCAGCGTGAACCCGAGCGGGTTCTCGCCGGCGAGGGTCTGGGTCAGCCCCGCGACCGCCAGCCAGGCGTAGGAGAACATCCACAGCCCGAGCACCGCCCAGCGCGGCTCGGCCTCCCACATCAGCGCGCCGAGGCGCAGCGCGCAGTAGACGACCGACACCGCGAACAGGGCAGCCGCCACGCCGAGCTGCGCCGGCCCGCGCTCGAGGACGGGCGCGACGAAGACGGCGGCCGGGACCGCGAGCAGGATCGTCACCGAGAACAGCGGGAGCAGGAACTGCAGCCCGGTGAGCCGCCGCGGGCCCGACACCTCGGGGACGGTCTCCGGCGCCGCCGGCGGGAGGACGAGGGTCACCGGACCACGCCCTCCGCCCGACCCGGCACACGGCCGAGGGCCTCGCGGCGCTGCCGCGGCAGCGAGGGGATGACCGGTGCGGCGGGAGCGGCCGGGGCCGCCGGCGCGGCCGGGGTGTCCGGGGTCCGGGCGAGGACCGAGCCGGCGCTGACGAGCCCGTCGGCGGGCACGACGACGCCGCGCAGGACGATCGCCCGCAGCGCCACCCAGGCGCCGTCCCCGATGACGATGGGGGCGTTGTCGTAGGCGAACGCGGGGTCGCGCAGCCGGTGCGACCCGGTGCACAGGACGGCCTCCTGGGAGACGCAGACCTGGTCCCCGAGGGTGATCGCCTCGAGGTTCAGCAGCCACGCGCCCTCGCCGAGCCAGCAGTGGTCGCCGATCTCGAGCTTCCAGGGCCAGTGCACGCGGACGTCGTTGCGGATGTTCACCCCGCGGCCCACGCGCGCCCCGAAGGCCCGCAGGATCGCGGGGCGCAGGCGCGCCGGGCACCACCAGGCGCGGAAGACGAGGTTGGACACCGCCCACCACGCGATCTGCCACCCGGTGGAGCGGCCCTTGTCGTGGCCGGCACCGGTGAAGTCCTGCAGCCGTCGCGCGGTCACGACGCCTCCTCGGAGACCAGGGCGCGCACGGGCGCCGGGGCGGGGCGGTCGGTCACGACGACGGGTCCGGGACGCCGGGCCCGTCGGCCCCGGCGCTCGGCCAGGTCGGCGACCCACGCGACGTAGGCGTTGCGGGCCGCGACCTCCGACAGGGCGTCGCGGGCGAACAGCTGCCCGCGCAGCCCGAGGGTCCCGGCGGTGGCGGCGTCCAGGCCGCAGCGCAGGACCGCGCCGAGCAGCTCCTCCGGCACGCCGGGGTCGACCCGCACCCCGCCGCCGGAGGCCTCGATCTCGGCGCTCGCGGCGCTGCGGGGGCTCGTGGCCGCGACGACCGGGCGGCCGGCCGCGAAGTAGGAGGTGAGCTTGGAGGGGACGCACATCTCCTCGACCCCGGGCTTCTCGTTGAGGACGAGGACGTCGGCCGCGGCCATGGCGAGCTCGAACTCGGAGCTGGGCAGCGGGTCGAGGAACTGCAGGCTCGCGATCCCGTCGCCGTAGCGCTCGAGGTGGGCCCGGCGGGACCCGGTGCCCAGCAGGACGAAGCGCACCGCGGCACCGGTGGCGTCCGCGAGGCGGGCCGCCTCGACGACGTTCTCCAGGCCCTGCTTCGCGCCCATGTTCCCGGCGTGCAGGGCGACGACCTCGTCGTCGCGCCAGCCGAGCCGGCGGCGCAGCGCGAGCAGGTCGACCCCACCGGCCCGGACCGGGCGGACGTGGCTCCAGTTGCGGATCGTCGTGATGCGGCGGTCGTCGACGCCGAGGTCGCCCAGGGACCGCCGGAAGCTCTCGTGGATCGCGACGACGCCGTCCGCGCGGGTCAGCAGGGCCCGCTCCAGCGCCGCGACCACACGGGGGCCCCGGCCCCCGAGGGCGCCGGTCTCGGCGACCGCCCGGCCGTACAGGTCCTGGGTGACCACGCCGACCGCGGTCCGTCCCGGCGCCCGCCAGCGCAGCGCGGCGCCGACCGTGAGCAGGGCGGGGCTGACGGCGAGCACGACGTCGGGCCGCGCGCCGCGGTGCGCCCGCGCCGCGCCGGCGGCGAACGCGGCCTCCATGCGGATGCGGTCGGTGCCCGTCGGGTCGGCGGGGACGGGGTGCGCGATCCGGGTGAGGCGGACGTCGCCGTCGCGCTCGTGGAGGACGCCGTGGGCGCGGCGGTAGCCGGCGGCCACCTCCCAGTGCGGGTAGTGCGGGAGGCCGGTGACGACGTGGACGTCGTGCCCCGCGTCGGCGAGGAACCGGGCCATGCCGGTGGTGTAGGGGGCGATGCCGGTCGGTTCCGGGGCGTAGTTCAGGCCCAGGATCAGCACGGAGAGACTCATGGCGGGGGCTCCCGGGGCTCGTCGTGGTGGCTGGTCGGGGTGGCGGTCAGTACGCGCCGCGGCCGGTCAGCACGGCCGACACGGTGCGGGCGAGGATGTGGAGGTCGAGTCCGGGCGACCAGTTCTCGACGTAGCGCAGGTCGAGCCGCACGGTCTCCTCCCAGGAGAGGTCGGAGCGGCCGCTGACCTGCCAGAGGCCGGTCATGCCGGGGCGGACGAGCAGGCGGCGCCGGGCGTCGTCGGCGTACTCGACGACCTCGGCGGGCAGCGGGGGGCGCGGCCCGACCAGCGACATCGAGCCGGCCAGGACGTTCAGCAGCTGCGGCAGCTCGTCGAGCGAGTAGCGGCGCAGCACGGCGCCGACCCGCGTGACCCGGGGGTCGCGGCGCATCTTGAACAGCGGGCCGTGGGGGTCGTCGGACCGCAACGCGGCCCGCGCGGCCTCGGCGTCGACCGCCATCGAGCGGAACTTGACCATGCGGAACGGGCGGCCGCGCCGGCCGACGCGCTCCTGGCGGAAGAACACGGGGCCGCGGTCGTCGAGCCGGATCGCGATGGCGACCCCGATCAGGATCGGGGCGAGCACGACGAGCGCGGCGGCCGCGACGAACCGGTCGAGCAGGGCCTTCGACACGCGGGCGGCGCCCCGAAAGGTGGGCTGGGTCAGCCGGATCATCGGCAGGCCGTCGACCGGGGTCATGTGCAGCCGGGGGCCGGCGATCTCCATGAGCCCCGGGTCGACGACGAGGTCGAGGTCGGTGCCCTCGAGCTCCCACGCCAGCCGGTGCAGGTTGCGTCCGCTCCAGCCCGGGGCGGGCGCCACCGCGACCACCTCGGCCCCGACGCGGTGCACCTGCTCGGCCACGGCGTCGAGGTCGCCGACGACGGACACACCGGCGCACGTGCCGACCCCGGACGGGGTACAGGCGCCCACCACGACCCAGCCGTGTTCCGGCGCCCGACGGGTCCGGACGACGAGGGCCTCGACCGATTCCTCGGAGCCGACGACCAGCACCCCGGTCAGGCCCACCCCCTGCCGGCGCTGCCGGTGCAGCACGGCACGACCCAGGCCCCGCACCGCGAGGACGGCGAGCACGGCCGCGGGCAGGACGACCAGCGTCCAGGGGCGGAGCCGTTCGTCGTGCAGGGCCACCTCGCCCAGGGCGAGGACGAGCAGGGCACCGGTGCCGGCCTGGAGGACGCGGGTGTACTCGAAGCCGCCGGAGCAGACCACGAGCGGGTGCCAGCACCGCCGGACCGCCAGGGCCGCGCCGACGAGGACGACGAGCCCGCCCACGAGCGCGGCGCCCGCCGTCGGGCCGGTCACGCCCGGCACGAGCGCCGCGCCGACGATCCCGACGACCGCCACGGCGAGGAGGTCGGCGACCAGGATCCGCCGCGCCCACGCCCGGCGCACCCGCCGGACGGCGTCGATGCCGGCCCGACCGGTCGTCCCCGTGAGCGGGTCCCGGCCCGGGACCACCGCGTCGCGCCCACCCGTCGTCGGGAACGCCCCCGACGCCGGCCGGACCCGGTCGCTCGTGCTGGTCACCGGCACTCACCTCGTCTCGTCAACCCGTGTTGCGTGTGTCTTCGAGAAGCGACATCGACCGTTCAGCGGTAGGCGCTACAGCAATCGGAGTAGCCGAGGAGGTGCCGAAACCTGATCACGCACGGTGATATCCGTCGGAAAACGTCGTCGTGTTGGGAGTGGGTCGGAAATGACGCGGAAGACCGCCGACCCTGTCGCGGAAGGCCGCGAGTTCACCCGATAGGGGTGCTCGGGACTGGGCAGGGACGCGAACGCCCGGGGTGATGTTGTGCGCGATGCAATGGCGCATGTTCACCCGTCGGGGTGACCGGCCCGCGTCGAGATGGTGGCCCGGGTGGTCGGCGCACCTTCAGGTGAAGCCGCCGCTTCCCCTTCCACTCACACGAGCGGGCGGGCTACTCCTCAGGACATGGGAACCGGACCGAGCCGCCGTGAGCTGCTCCGCGCCGGCGGCCTCCTGGTCGCCGCCGGACTGCTCGCCGGCGCCCGACCCGCGGCCGCCGCGGCCCTCCCGGCACCCCCGTCCGGCTTCAGCGCGTCCACCCCGACGACCACCGCGGCGGCCCGGTCGGCGGGCTACGCGGTCGTCACCGACTTCGGGGCCGTCGGCGACGGCGGGTCCCGCCCGCTCTCCACCCGGTACGCCACGCTCGCCGACGCCCAGCGGGCGTTCCCCGCCGCCCGCAGCCTGTCCGACGAGCTCGACGGGGTCGCCATCCAGAAGGCCACCGACTCCGGCCGCGCGGGCGTCTTCTACCCGGCGGGGACCTACCTGCACTCGCAGGCGATCGTCGTGCGCGACCACCAGCGCCACCTCGGGGCGGGCGCGGCCGGGGCCTCCCCCACCGCCGTCCTGCGCAACACCCGCACGAGGACCACCGACTACGACTTCGCCCAGGCGCACAGCTTCCAGATCGGTGACATCCACCCGGCGGCGTTCGCGACCGGCCGCGCCGGGATCTCCTGGGCCACCCGCCCGCTGGCCCCGATCACGGCGGGCGCGCGGTCGGTGCGCCTCACCCAGTCCTTGGGCACGGTGCCGTTGAAGGTCGGCGACGTCGTCATGGTCCGCTGCGACAACGACCCGATGGTCAACCGCGAGTCCGTGGTCTACGACGCCCAGCAGTGGAACCGGGTGTCGTCGTACAACGCCGCCAGCGGCGTCGTCGGGCTGGAACTCCCCGTGCCGTGGACGATCGTCACGTCGTCGGCCGACCCGACCGTCCTCGACGGCCCGACGTTGTGCGTGAACGACGGCGCCGACTACTTCATGAACTGCCCCTGGTCGCTCTGCCAGGACATCGAGATCGGCCGGCTGTGGCTGGACTCCGCCGGGTTCACCGCCCGCAACGGCGTCTGGCGCGGCTGGTTCCACGACCTCGTGGTCGTCGGCGAGAACATGCTGGGGTTCAACGCCCTCGTGCTGTCGACGATCGAGCGGGTCAACGGGCGGTTCAGCTCCCGGATGATCGAGCTCAAGCACTCCTCGCACACGAGCACCGTCCGGGAGGTGTCCGCGTCCTGGGCGCCACCCTCGTCGGGCACGGTCGGGGTGGACGCCGACGCGGTCGACATCGGCGAGCAGAGCTTCGGCCTGACCCTCACCGGGATCCAGGTGAGCATCCCCGCCGAGGACACCGCGAACCGGCGCGCGCTCAACATCAGCACCGGCCAGGTCAGCTTCAGCGGGGCACTGACGCACCGCGGCACCGGACCGCAGCAGGCGGTGTGGGCGATCGTCGACTCGCAGGCCCCCGCCAACCCGCCGCGCGACCTGTCGCTCGCGCTGCTCGTCCGGACCCGTCCCGGGATGTACGCCTACGGCGTCGTCGGGTGGCCCGACCCGCGGCCCTCCTCGCCGGTCGGGGTCACGCTCAACCTGGACCAGGCGTCGTCGGGAACCCCGGCCGGACAGGCGTTCCACGTCGCCACCGGGCGGAACGTGACGGTCACGAGGATCGTCGGGGACCGGACCACGGCGTCCTGGTCGCCGCCCGGGCAGGCCCCGACCGGCTGCGCGAGCGTCCAGGTCTGACCGTCACCCGGCCGGGTTACTTCGGCCCGAACGGCCTAACGGCGGTCGGTCGGTCGGCGATGCGGGTCACATGACGACCGAGACCGTCGTGCCGATGCACGACCTGCAGGAGGCCGTCCACGGTGACGGCCACGACTACCTCTCCGGCTCGCCCCACCTGCGGCACGCCTACCTGAACCGCTGGATGCGCGACACGCTCAACGACGTGGTGGCCGGCCTCGCCGACCGGCTCGGGCGCCCGCCGCGGGTGATCGAGGTCGGCGCCGGGCACGGCGGCTTCACCGAGACGATGGTGTCCGCCGGCGCCGAGGTGGTGGTCACCGAGATGAGCGGCCCGAGCGCCCGCTCGATCGCCGCCCGCTTCCGGCACAACCCGCGGGTGCAGGTTCACCACGACCTCGACGGCCGGCTCGACGTCCACGGCGAGGCCGACCTCGTCGTCTACATGGCCGTGCTGCACCACATCCCCGACTACCTCGCCTCGCTCGAGGAGGCCGTCCGGATCGTCGCGCCGGGCGGCGCGATCGTCACGTTCCAGGACCCGCTGTACTACCCGCGCCAGCCGCGCACCGCAGTGGCCCTCTCCCGCGCCGCGACGCTCGCCTGGCGGGTGACCGAGGGCGAACTGGCCCGCGGCTTCCGCACGCTGTCGCGGCGGGTGCGCGGGATCTACGACGAGTCCCTGCCCTCGGACATGTCCGAGTACCACGTGGTGCGCGACGGCGTCGACGAGGACGCGATCGCCCTCCTGCTGCGCCGGTCCTTCGCCGACGTCGACGTGCACCGGTACTTCTCCACCCAGGGCGGCTGGACGCAGACCCTGGGTCAGCGGGTGCTGCGCCCGAACACGTTCGGGGTGGTCGCGCGCTCCCGGCGGTGAGCCGTCAGCGGTGCCCCGCGATGCCGCGGGGCTCGTAGGTCTCCGACAGCTCGGTGAGCTCGTGCTCGTCGAGCTGCAGGTCGACGGCCGCGACCGCCTCCTCGAGGTGGCGCAGCTTGGTGGCCCCGATGATCGGCGAGTCGACGACGGGCTGGGCGAGCAGCCACGCCAGCGCCACCTGGGCGCGGCTGACGCCCCGCTTCTCGGCGATCTCGGCGACCTTCTCGACGATGTGCCGGTCGGAGTCGCGGTAGAGCGTCTTGCCGAACTCGTCGGTTTCGCCGCGGGTCGTCGTCTCGTCCCAGTCGCGGGTCAGCTTGCCGCGCGCGAGCGGGCTCCACGGGATCGAGCCGACGCCCTCGTCGAGGCAGAGCGGGTTCATCTCCCGCTCCTCCTCGCGGTAGAGCAGGTTGTAGTGGTTCTGCATCGTGACGAATCGGGCCCACCCGTTCGCGTCCTGCAGGTGCAGCGCCTTCGCGAACTGCCAGGCGAACATCGATGACGCGCCGATGTAGCGCGCCTTGCCCGAACGCACCACGTCGTGCAGCGCCTCGAGGGTCTCCTCCAGCGGCGTCTCCGGGTCGAACCGGTGGATCTGGTAGAGGTCCACGTAGTCCATGCCGAGCCGGCGCAGCGAGTGGTCGATCCCGGTCATGATCGCCTTGCGCGAGAGGCCGGCGCCGTTGGGTCCCGGCCGCATCCGGTTGAAGACCTTGGTCGCGACGACGATCTCGTCGCGGTCGGCCATCTCGTTCAGCCACCGGCCGGTGATCTCCTCCGACGTGCCCTGCGAGTAGACGTCGGCGGTGTCGAAGAAGTTGATGCCGGCCTCGAGCGCGGCGGAGAAGAACGGCTTCGCCTCGTCCTCCGGCAGGGCCCAGGGCCACCGGTCGTTCGCCACGCCGTAGCTCATGGTGCCGAGGCAGATGCGCGAGACGTCCAGGCCGGTCGACCCGAGCTTCGTGTACTCCATGAACACGGTCTACCCGCGCTCCGGAGCCGCCGCACGCGTCGTCTCCGAAGCGGCCCGGAAACGCACGAACGGCACTTCCGCAGCATCTAGGTGCGCGAAAGTGCCGTTCGTTCGGATCAGGTCACTCCGTGTGGTGCGACTCCGCCAGCTTGTAGACCGGCGTGTCGATCCCCTCCTGGCGCGCCTTGAGCTGCAGCGCCAGGTAGAGCGAGTAGTGCCGCGACTGGTGGAGGTTCCCGCCGTGGAACCACAGGTTCCGCTGCTGGGTGGGCTTCCACATGTTGCGCTGCTCGCCCTCCCACGGGCCCGGGTCCTTCGTGGTGTCCGAGCCGAGGCCCCACACCTTCCCGACCCGCGTGGCCATCTCCTCGCCGATGATGTCGGCGACCGAGGTGATCATCGAGCGGTACCCGGTGGCGAGGACGACGAGGTCGGCCTCGAGGTGGGTGCCGTCGTCGAGGGTCACCCCGTCGGAGGTGAACTCCTTCACCTGCCCCTTGACCAGCTTCACCTTGCCGTCGGCCACGAGCTGCGCGGCGCCCACGTCGATGTAGTAGCCCGAGCCGCGGCGCAGGTACTTCATGAACAGGCCCGACTCGTCGTCGCCGAAGTCGAGGTCGAAGCCGGCCTCGCGGAGCTGGTCGTAGAACTCCTTGTCGCGGACCTTCGCCTCGTCGTAGGCGGGCCGCTGGAAGTCCGCCATGATCCGGTAGGGCAGCGACGCGAACGTCAGGTCCGCGGTGCGCGTGGTGATCCCGTTGGCCACGGCCTCCTCGGAGTACAGGCCGCCGAGCGCGAGCTCCATCAGGGTGTCCGACTTGATGATGTGCGTGGACGACCGCTGCACCATCGTGATGTCGGCGCCCGCCTCCCAGGCGGCCCCGCAGATGTCGAACGCGGAGTTGTTGGAGCCGATGACGACGATCTTCTTGCCCTCGTAGCCGGCCGGCCCGGGGTGCTCCGACGAGTGCTGGATCTCGCCGCGGAACGCCTCCATCCCCGGGAACTCGGGCTTGTTCGGCTTGCCGGAGACGCCCATCGCGAAGACGAGCTGGGCCGGCCGGAGCACGACCTCCTCGGGGCCGTTGCCGCGGTCACGGTGGACCGTGACGGTCCAGCGGCCCTCGTTCTCGTCGAACGTCGCCGACTCCGCCGTCGTCGAGCCCCAGTAGTTGATCTCCATGACCCGCGTGTACATCTCGAGCCAGTCGCCGATCTTGTCCTTCGGCGCGAAGACCGGCCAGTTCTCCGGGAACGGGATGTAGGGCAGGTGGTCGTACCAGACCGGGTCGTGCAGGGCGAGGCTCTTGTAGCGCTTGCGCCAGGAGTCGCCGGGCCGCTCGTTGCGCTCCACGACGATCGTCGGCACGCCGAGCTGGCGCAGCCGCGCCGAGAGCGCGATCCCGCCCTGCCCGCCGCCGATGATGACGACCTCGGGCTGGCGCGAGTAGCCGAGCTCCTCGGCCTCCTGCTCGCGGCTCTCCTTCCACGTCACGCGGTCGGGGTTCGCGCCGTGCTCCGTGCCGAACGGGCGCCGGTCGCCCTTGTTCTCCTCGTGGCCCTTGAGCTCGTCGAGCGTCGTCAGCAGGGTCCAGGCCTTGCCGTCCCTGAGCCGGACGTGGCCGGTCCCGCGACCGACCGCCGTCTCGAACGTCAGCCAGGACTCGTCGACCCCGTCGGCCGAGCTCGGCTCGCCGTCGACGGCGAAGTTCGTGGGGTCGATCCGGTCGAGCACGCTGGTCAGCAGGTCGGCGACCTCGTCGGTCCCCTCGACCGTGGCGATGTTCCAGGTGAAGGACACCAGGTCGCGCCAGTAGCACTCGTCGGCGAACAGCGACACCGCCGCACCGACGTCGCGCGCGGACAGGGCGTCCTGGAACGCCGACACCCATGCCTCGACGCGGTCGGCCACCTCGCTCCCGGGGCGATCCAGGGTCTGTGTCACGCGGCACCTCTTCTCGTGTTGCCCAGTGGTGAGGTGACCACGGTCACGCGTCGGGCCCGGTACGGGCAAGGGTTGCAGCGTTGTTGCGCGCTCTGTGACCCACCCGACCCCGTCCGCCGTCGAGCAGGCCCCGCGCCGCTGGTGGATCCTCGCCGTCATCGGCGTGGCCCAGTTGATGGTCATCCTCGACAACTCGATCGTGAACATCGCGCTGCCGTCCGCGCAGGCCGACCTGGGGTTCACCGACGCGCAGCGGCAGTGGGTCGTCACCGCCTACGCGCTGGCGTTCGGCAGCCTCCTGCTGCTGGGCGGACGGCTCTCGGACCTGTTCGGGCGGAAGGCGGCGTTCGTCGTCGGGCTCGTGGGCTTCGCGGTCGCCTCGGTGCTCGGCGGGCTCGCACCCGGCTTCGGGCTGCTCGTCGCGGCGCGCGCCCTGCAGGGCGTGTTCGGCGCACTGCTGGCCCCGGCCGCGCTCTCGCTGCTCACGACGACCTTCCCCGCGGGCCGCGACCGCGCCCGCGCCTTCGGCGTGTTCTCCGCCCTCGCCGGCTCGGGCGCGGCGATCGGGCTGCTGCTCGGCGGGACGCTCACCGAGTACGCCGACTGGCGCTGGTGCATGTACGTCAACGTCGTCTTCGCGGTGATCGCCCTGGTCGGGGCCCTGATCCTGATGCCGGCCCACCCGACGGGCGAGCGGCCGCGCCTCGACCTCGTCGGCACCGTCCTCGCCTCCGCCGGCCTCTTCGGCGTCGTCTTCGGCTTCGCGACCGCCGAGACCGACGGCTGGGGCTCCTGGCCCGTCTACGCCTTCCTGACGGCGGGTGTGGTGCTGCTGGCGGCCTTCGTCGCGGTCCAGCGGGTCCGCGCCGCGCCGCTGCTGCCGCTGCGTGTGCTGCTCGACCGCTTCCGGGGCGGGTCGTACCTGACGATCCTCGTCCTGACGACGGGGATGTTCGGGCTCTCGCTCTTCCTCGCCTACGTGATGCAGACCGAGCTGGGCCTCTCCCCCGTGCTCACCGGCGTCGCGTTCCTGCCGATGGTCGCCTCGATCATGACCGCGTCGACGACCGTGCCCGCGCTCGTCCTCCCCCGGCTCGGGCCGAAGCCGCTGATCGCCGTCGGCCTGCTGCTCGGGGCGGGCGCGCTGTTCTGGTTCTCGCACCTGTCGCCGGGGTCGACGTACGCGAGCGGCGTGCTCGGGCCGCTGATCCTGATGGGCCTCGGCATGGGCACCGCGATGTCGACGTCGATCAACACCGCGACCCTCGGCGTCGACCGGCAGGACGCCGGGGTGGCCTCCGCGACGGTCAACACCATGCAGCAGGTCGGCGGCTCGGTGGGCACCG
This sequence comes from Actinomycetospora sp. CA-084318, assembly GCF_050955885.1. Classification (NCBI taxonomy): domain Bacteria; kingdom Bacillati; phylum Actinomycetota; class Actinomycetes; order Pseudonocardiales; family Pseudonocardiaceae; genus Actinomycetospora; species Actinomycetospora sp. CA-084318. Next base: position 2,404,247 of record NZ_CP192098.1, on the reverse strand, counting down.
CGCTGCTCTCCTCGATCGCCGGGACCGCCACGGCGACCGCCCTCGGGCTCGGCCTCGACCAGCGCGCGGCCGCCCTCGCCGGCTACGACCGCGCCTTCCTCGTCGCGTCGGCGATCTTCGTGGTGGCCGCCGTGGTGTGCGGGTCGATCGTGCCCGCCGGGCGCCCGCACGCGGTGGTGGCGGACTCGGGTCCGACGCCGCGGGAGCTGCCGGCCGCCCGCTCCTGGGGCGGCCCGGACACGGTCGACGCCCCCGGACTCTCCGGGCGGGTGCTCGACGGCGAGGCACCGATCGACGGCACGGTGACCCTGATCGACGCCCTCACCGGCGCCCAGGTCGGCACGGCCCGCACCGACGAGGGGCGCTACCGCCTCGAGGTGCCCCGCGCCGGGGAGTACCTGCTGGTCGTGTCCGCGCCCGGTCGTCGTCCGCTCGCCGAGCGGGTGCGCGTCGCGGCGCCGGAGCTGGCGGTGGCCCGGGACGTGCGGGTCTGAGCACCTCCCGGTGCAAGCAGTGCGTCACTGCTTGCACTCGACGCCAGGAAAGACGGCATCGTCGCCCGCGATCCGACGGTGCCGCTTTTCCTGTCACTGGGTGCAAGCAGTGACGCATTGCTTGCACCCGGCCCTACTCCGGGTCGTTCGGGGTGTCCGGGCCGGCGCGGTACGGGGTCGTCACGCCCTCGTACATCAGGTGCGCCACGAGCCCCTGCTTCGGATGGGCCAGGTTGTGGCAGTGGTCCATCCACACGCCGGGGTTGTCGGCGACGAACGCGACGTCGTAGGTCGCGCCGTCGGGGACGTCCAGGGAGTCGATCCACCACGGGCTCCCGGTCGCCGGCACCCCGTTGCGGGCGAGCACCACCGCGTGGTGCCCGTGCAGGTGCATCGGGTGGACCTCGCCGGAGGAGTTGCTGATGCGCATCCGCACCACGTCGCCCTCGCGCACCATGAACATCGGCACGTCGGGGTACATCCCGCCGTTGATCGTCCAGTACAGCCCCGGGACCCCGCCGACGAAGCCCGGGCGGCGGCCGATCGCGTAGTCGAACACGCGGTTCGGGGTCGTCGGGTCGAAGCCGAGCGCGACCGGTGAGCCGTAGCTCAGCAGGTCGACCGTCGCGGTCGGCACCGGCGCCGGGGCACCACCACCGCCCACGACGACCGCGGCGCCCCCGAGCTCGATGCGCGCCGGCGCCACGACCTCCAGGTCGGCCCGGCCGCCCGCGGTGACCAGGACGGCCGCGCCGGTCACGGGGGTCGGCGCGTGCACGTCGGTCCCGTCGACCGCGAGCACCCGGTAGGGCGCCGCCGACCAGGCGCGCATCGGCCCGTCGTCGGTGTTGGTGACCCGCACCCGCACCGTGCTGCCCGGCGCCGCGGGCACCGCGAGCTCCCCCGGCGCGCCGTTCACCGTGCGCCGCCCGTCGAACAGGTGCACGAGGGCGGTCGCGTCGGGTCCCACGCCCCCGGGCGGCTCCACCACGAGCGACCCGAACAGCCCACCCTTGACCTGCTCGTCCGCGACCTGGTGCGAGTGGTACCAGTACGTCCCGACCTGGTCGGCGCGGAAGCGGTAGACGAACTCCTGACCGGGCAGCACCGCGTCCTGGGTCACGCCGGCCACGCCGTCGTCCCCGTTCGGCACGTCGAGGCCGTGCCAGTGCAGCGTGATCCCCCGCGCCACGTTCTCGTTGAGCAGACGCACGACGACGACCTGGCCCGCCACGGCCCGGATCTCCGGCCCCGGCGTCCGGCCGTTCAGCGTGTAGCGCGAGCCGTCGGCCCGGGCGACCAGCGTGACCGTGACGTCCGCGGGGACCGAGGCAGGCAGCCGCAGCGTGTCCACCGGGCGCCCGCCCATGCCGTCGTGACCGTGACCGGTCATCACGGCCGGACCGCCCCCGTCGTCGGGAACGCCCATGTCGGCCACGGACCAGCTGCCCGCGGGCAGGCTCGCGGCCCAGAACCAGGCGATGGACGCGAGGACGACGAGCGTCGCCAGCACCGCGATCAGCGTGCGACGACGGGTGCGGCGGCCGCGCGCCGCGACCGCCGTCCTCGGCGGGGCCTGGGTGAGCACCTCAGGCGACGGGTGCGTGGTGGCTGCCCGTCGCGGCGGGCTCCCGCGTCGCGTCGGCGGCGCTGCTGCGACGCGCCGCGACGAGCGCGACCACGAGCAGCCCCAGGGCGACGGCGCCGTGCAGCATCCCGAGCGCGGGGATCGCGTGGGCGAAGATGCCGAGGGCGACCTGGACGACGGTCAGCACGAACGCCGCGGCGCCCCACGCGATCGCTCCCGGGAACCGGGCGAAGAACGAGGAGATGAGGAAGAGCAGCGCGAGCGCCGGCACGATGAGGGTCCCGTTCATCCCGTGGACCATGAAGCCGGTGACGCCGTCGAAGACGACGCTCTCGCTCTCCATCCCCGCCTTGTCCAGCACTCCCCCGCCCTCGATCCAGGCGGTGAGGCCGAAGATCGCCCAGGCGATGGCGGCCGCCTGGACGATGACCTCGAGCGCGAGCAGGTAGGCCAGGACACGGTAGACGGCGCGCATCACGTTCCCCCGGGTTCGATCACGGTGTGGTGGATCTCGCGTCCGCATCCGTGAGCCGTCGTCTCGATTCGCCGGATTCGAGCGGAGTGGCGGCTACTCTAAGTCCACATTGTGATCGACATCCTAGTCTTTACGGGTGAATCACCCTGTCCAGCGATCGTGACACGCCGCGGACACCCCGCCGACACGACGCGTCACCGGTCGGTACCGTTGGGGCATGGCCGACAGCCTCACCGACACGACCACGGTCCCCGAGCTCGTCGGGCTCGCCGCGGCCGACGCCCACGACGCGGCCCTCGACGCGCGCCTGCTGGCGATCCCGCAGAACGCCCGGCACACCGGCGCGGGGCGCAGCATCATCACCAACCAGCGCCCCAAGGCGGGTGCCACGGCGACGCCCGGCGACACCATCATGATCTGGGTCGACGACCCGGCCGCCGGTCCGAGCACCGACGAGGGTCCCGACGACGACGGGTCCGGCGGCGGTGGCGGCGGCTCCCGCCTGCCCGACGGCCCGAAGACCACCCCCACCGCGGGCGCCAAGTAGCGCCCACCGCTCCCGGGCCCGGCCCACGACCTCGTCGTGCGCCGGGCTCGTCGTGTCTCCGGGCTCAGTGCCCGAACTGCACCGCCGAGCGCGCGGCGATGAGCGGGGCGATCTGCTCGGCGATGATCCGCTTGTGCTCCGGGTGGTCGCGGTAGCGCAGGTAGGCGTCCTGGTCGGTGAACGTCGCCGACACGGCGAAGTGGGCGTTGCCCTGGTTCACCCCGAGGTCCGGCCCCGCCTGCCACGACTCGAGGCCCTCGAGCCCCTCCTTGCGGTCGATCCACTCCTGCAGGTTCCGCAGGATGTCCGCGACGGTCCCGGCCGAGGTGCCCTCGACCCAGCTGAACGTGACGACGTGCGTGACGGCCATGCCGCACACCCTGCCATCCCGGTCCCGACGAGTCGTCGGGTCGGCCTCACGTGATCACCGAGCACCTGCGGTGGTCGGCCGGACCTGCGCGCCACCGCAGGGGCTCGGTGATCACGGTCAGGGCTGCGACCGCGCCGCGAGCGGGACCACCCGGGCCGCCGGGGCCGCGTCGTCGGCCGGCTCGGCGGAGTCGGCCGACTCGACGGCGTCCGCGCCGGCCTCGTCGGGATCCTCGTCCCCGTCGTCTGACGATGTGGCGTCCCTGTCACTGGACGCAAGCAACGACGCTTCGCTGTCACCGGAGGGGGCGCCGGAGCCGGTGGTGAGAGGCGGCAGCGCCGCCAACCCCGTCCGCGCCCGCGCCACCACCGCCGGGTCGGCGGCCGCCAGGGCCGCCGTGAACGCCGCGCGGGCCGCGTCGGGGTGACCGGTCGACGACTCGAGCGTGCCGAGCTGGCAGGCCGCCTCGACGGCGAGGGCGGGGTCGCGGGAGCGGCGCAGCACCGTGAGCAGGGTCCGGGCGTCGGCGATCCGCCCCTGGCGCAGGGCGATGTCGGCGAGCACGACCTGCACGCCGAGCTGATCGGCGGCCTGGTCGAGGTGGCGGCGGGCGCGGTCGAGCCGGTCGTAGCGGTAGAACACGAGGCCGAGCCCGCGGTGCGCCGCCCGGGCCTGCTCCTCGTCGCCCACCGCGATGACGTAGGCGAACCACTGTGCGGCCTCGCGGTCGCGCTCCAGCCCGGCGTAGCCGCGGGCGATCCGCAGGGCGACGACGGGGCCGAGCGGGTCGGGCTCGAGGTCGGTCACCATCGCCGCCGCGAGGCTGTCCAGCCCGGCCGCGAGCATGGTGCGGGCGGCCGCGTAGCGCGCGTGGTGGTCGAGGCGGGCGGCGATGCAGGCGACGAGCTCGGCCGACGGCAGGCGGGCGAGGTCGACGAGCACCCGGGCGGGCGCGAGGTGCCGCTCCCCGCCGCGGGTCGTCCGCACGAGCCAGCCGGCCTCGACCAGACCCGTCACGATCGCCGTGAGGTCGCCGGCGGCGTCGTCGGGACGCAGGGCGTCCAGGGTCTCGAGGTCGAGCGCCGTGGGGATCCCCAGTCGGTGCCACACCGCGGCCAGGCGCACGACGTCCCCGGACGGCCCGGCGAAGGCCTCGCGGGCCGCCTCGAGCGGGGAGACCAGGTCGCCGACCCGGCGCCCGACCACGCGCGGCACGCCCCGGGCGGCCACCAGGGGGTGCGCCTCGCGCCCGACGACCTCGGCGGGCGTCAGCGGGGCGACCACGACCGGCGCGAAGCGCGGCGCGGCGAGCTCCCCGCGCGAGAGCGGGGCCAGCCCCCAGCGCACGGTGAACACGAGCCGCACCACGGTGTCGCGGTCGGCCCGACAGGCGGCGAGCACGTCCCCGCGGACCTGGTCGAGCAGGGCGAGCGGGGCGTCGTCGCACCAGACGACGACCGGGCGGGACGCGGACGCCCGCTTGCGGGCCCGCTCGACGACCTCGTCGAGCCGCGCGCGGTACGGGTCGTCGATCGCGACGAACAGGTCGTCGGCCCGGTGCCGCCGCACGCCGTGCGCCGCGGTGCGGGTGACCCCCGCCGAGGGCGGTCCGGTCACGACGACGACGGGGTGGGTCCGGGCGGTCAGCAGCTCGGCGAGCCGTTCGTCCGCGGCCCGCGGCAGGTAGTCGGCGTCGAGATCGCCGCGGCCGGTGTCGGGCAGCGCCGCCGTGGTGCCCACGCGGACGCCGACGAGCTTCTCGGCGACGCGCCCGAGGGAGGGCGCGCGCCGGGGACGGTCGGTCGGTGCCGAGGGAGCTCCCACGTACGCAGTGTGACGTATCGACCGCTTTTCGGTCACGTTTCGTCACGGTTCCGACCACCATCGAGCAGTCGCCGCCCGTGTGGTCGACCCGCAGGTCGACGCGTCGTGCACCGCTGTGGTGGGGCGTGGGTGACGGTCCCCCGGAACCCGGCCGGACCCGTCACACAGCGTGTCCGGCTCGTGTCCGGTTCAGCCCGCGATCGACCGGTCCTCGAAGCCCGGACCGGGGAACGGGGCGACCTCGGCGGTCGGTCCCTGCAGGTGCGACAGCTCGGCGTCGACCATGATGCGCGTGAGCTCGGGGGTGAACGTGCGGGGCCGCCAGCCCAGCTCGCGGGCGGCCTTCGACGGGTCGCCGATGAGGGCGTCGACCTCGGTAGGGCGCAGGTAGCGCTCGTCGAAGCGCACGTGGCGGGTCCAGTCGAGACCGACGTGCGCGAAGCTCAGCCGTGCGAAGTCCTCGACGGTGTACGCGGTGCCGGTGGCGAGGACGTAGTCGGCGGGCTCGCCGGTCTGCAGCATGGCCCACATGCCCTCGACGTACTCGGGCGCGAAGCCCCAGTCGCGCACGGCGTCCAGGTTGCCGAGGTAGACGTGCTGCTCGAGGCCCAGCGCGATCCGGGCCGCGGCGCGGGCGATCTTGCGGGTCACGAAGGTCTCGCCGCGGCGCGGGGACTCGTGGTTGAACAGGATGCCGTTGACCGCGAACAGGCCGTACGCCTCGCGGTAGTTGCGGGCGGTCCAGTACCCGAACACCTTGGACACGCCGTAGGGCGAGCGCGGGTGGAACGGCGTCAGCTCGTCCTGCGGCGGGGGCGTCGCGCCGAACATCTCCGAGCTCGACGCCTGGTAGAAGCGCACGTCCAGACCGATCATCCGGATCGCCTCGAGCAGTCGCACCGTCCCGACGCCGGTGGTGTTCGCGGTGAACTCCGGTTCGTCGAACGAGACGCGCACGTGGGACTGGGCGGCCAGGTGGTAGACCTCGTCCGGCGCGATCTCGGAGAGCAGCGACACCAGCCGCGAGGAGTCGGTCAGGTCGCCGTAGTGCAGGTGCAACCGTGCTCCGGGCTCGTGCGGGTCGCGGTAGAGGTGGTCGATGCGGTGGGTGTTGAACGTCGACGCCCGCCGGATCAGGCCGTGCACGTGGTAGCCCTTGGCGAGCAGGAACTCCGCGAGGTACGAGCCGTCCTGGCCGGTGATCCCGGTGATGAACGCGGTCTTCGTGGTCGGCGTCTGGTTCACGCGCGAGGTCCTCTCGTGGGGCGGTCGGGCCGAGGCGAGACGCGCCGACCCGCACCCCCTGTCGCGAACCACGGTCGGAACCACCCGATCGGGTGGTCCCGGCTCACGGAGAGGTGGGTGCCGCCGGCGGTGGCGCGACGTGCCCGGAGGACGCGACCAGCGCGATCGTCTGGCCCGCGATGCCCTGTCCGCCGCCCCCGCCAGGTGTCTGTCCCACCACGGTGCCCGCAGGTGACCGGTTGTCGACCTGCGACGTCGTCACCACGAACCCGGCCGCCCGCAGGGCCGCCGCCGCCGCCTCGATCGGCTGCCCGATCTCCTGCGGCACGGTGATCCGGTTGCCGCCGGTGACGAAGCGCGGGTCGGTCGCGGGCAGTGGCAGCACCGGCTGGCCCGCCAGGACGGTGGTCATCGCCTGGTAGTAGGTGGCGGCCGGGGTCTCGCCACCGAACAGGTTGCCGGTCGCGCAGGTGGTCGGCGGGGTGCCGTAGCAGATCGGCCGGGGCGACGACGAGTCGTCGAAGACGATGGAGGCTCCCGACATCTGCGGGGTCGCCCCGACGAAGGCGCCCGACTCGGAGATCTCCGTCGTGCCGGTCTTGGCCGCCGTCGGCCGGTTCCACCCGGCCGCCACGGCGGAGGCCGCCGAGGTGCCGCCGGGCTGGTCGTCCTTGGACAGGCCGGTCATGAGGGTGTCCGCGAGCTGCGGCGGGAGGGCCTGGTGGCAGGCGGTCGTCGGGACGGCCACCGGGGCCCCGGTGGCGTCGGTGACCGACATGATCGGGTCGGGCGGGCACCACGTGCCGTGCGAGGCCAGGGTCGCGCCGACGCTCGCGAGCTCCAGCGGGCTGGTCGGGGTCGGGCCGAGGGTGAACGACGCCTGGTTCTGGGCCTTCACCGTGTCGGCGATCGAGGGCCCGCCGTTCGCGGTCGGCTTCGCCAGGGAGGTCATGCCCATGTTCACGGCCATGTCGACCACCGGCGCCACGCCCGTCGTCTCCTCCAGCTTGACGAAGGCGGTGTTCGGCGATTGCGCGAGCGCGTCCTGCAGTGTCAGCTGGCCCGGGTAGTTGCCGTCGTTCGCGACGACGAAGCCGGGCGAGAGGGGCGAGGCGTACCCCGACGCCGGCACCGGGATGACGTTGGAGATCCCGCCGCCGCCCATGAGGTAGGTCGCGGCGGTGAAGATCTTGTAGACCGACCCGGCGCCGAGGTTCTCCGGCTCCGCGGGCAGGTCGTAGGTGGTCTGGCCGGCGGCCGCGTCGAGCCCGTAGCCGCGGTTCGCCGCGAGCGCCCGCACCGGGTGCGACGTCGCGCCGGGCTGGACGATCGCGAGGGTGTCGGCCACGTGCGGCTGCGTCGGCGGGACCTTCGCGTCCACGGCCTGCTCGGCGGCGGCCATCGCGGTCGGGTCCAGGGTGGTGCGCACGGTGTAGCCGCCCGAGCGCAGCTGCTCCGGGGTGATCCCGGCCTGGTCGAGGTAGTCGAGCACGTAGCTGCAGAAGAACCCGTCGTCGCCGGCCCCGACGCACCCGTTGGCGATCCCGTGCAGCGGGGCCGCGACGCCGAGCGGGGACGCCGTGGCGGCCGCCGCCTGCTCCGGGGTCAGCTCGCCCTGCTGGCGCATCTGGTCGATGACGACGTTGCGACGGCCGGTGGCGGCCTGCGGGTGGTTCACCGGGTCGTACGCCGTCGGGCTCTGCACCATCCCGGCGAGCAGGGCCGCCTGGGGCACCGTGAGCTGGTCGGGCGTCTCGTTGAAGTAGGTGCGCGCCGCGGCCGCCACCCCGTAGGACTGGTTGCCCAGGTACACGACGTTCAGGTAGCGGGTGAGGATCTCGTCCTTGGACAGCGAGTGGTCGAGCTGCTCGGCGACGCGCGCCTCGCGCAGCTTGCGCCCGAAGGTCGCCTCGGTGGCCTTGAGCTGCTCGGCGGGGGTCTTCGCCGCGACATACTCGTCGTAGTTCTTCACGTACTGCTCGGTCAGCGTCGAGGCGCCTTGCGTCGAGCCCCCGGAGCCGTTGTTCACCACGGCCCGCACGATGGAGCGCGGGTCGAGCCCGGACTCGCTGAAGAAGCGGCGGTCCTCGATCGCGACGATGGCCGCCTTCATCGTCACCGCGATCTGGTCGGACCGGACGATCTGACGATTCTGGTCATAGAGGTACGCAATGGGCGCACCGTTCATGTCGGTGATCGTCGTGATCGAGGGCATGTCGCCCCCGATCACGCCCGGCGCGGTGTCCTGCGCACCGACGATGGCCTCGCTCGACAGCAAGCCCAGGCCTCCGACCAGCGGGAACGCCATCCCCGCCACGAGAATCCCGGCAATCACCGTGACGGCCAGCAGCCGCACCTTCGACGTCATCGACCCCAGACCAGACCAATTCGGACGATTTCCCGACGACGGGTCCTCCCGCCCTCGCGACCATTCTGACGCGTCGTCGGGAAAAGCGGTGTCAGCGCCTCACCGCGTGCCTCACCATGTGACCGGAAGAGCATGGACGCCGTACACGACCATCGCGTCGCGGAACGCGATCTCGTCGAGCGGCGTGTCCACCCGCAGCGTCGGGAAGCGGCGCAGCAGCGCCGGGTAGGCGATCTGCAGCTCGACGCGGGCGAGCTGCTGGCCCAGGCACTGGTGCACGCCGTGACCGAACGCGACGTGGTGGTTCGGGGTGCGGTCGACGTCGAGGGCGTCGGGGTCGGCGAACACCTCCGGGTCGCGGTTCGCGATCTCGCCGGCCGCGATCACGCCCTCCCCCGCACGGATCGTCACCCCGCCGAGCTCGACGTCCTCGGTGGCCACCCGACGCCGGCCGAAGTGGGTGACGGTGAGCAGCCGCAGGAGCTCCTCGACCGCACCCTCGACCGACTCGCCCGCGCGCACCTTCGCGGCCTGTTCCGGGTCCTGCAGCAGCAGGAGGGTGCCCAGCGCGATCATGTTCGCGGTCGTCTCGTGGCCCGCGACGAGCAGCAGCAGTCCCATCGAGGCCGCCTGGTGGCGGGTGATCTCCCTGGTGAGCACGTGGCGCACGGCGAGCCGACCCAGCAGGTCGTCCTCCGAGCGCGAGGCCTCCCGCTCGGCGACGAGGCCCTCGAGGTAGGCCAGCAGTTCGTTGGAGGCGGCCACCGAGTCCTCCACCGAGGACCGGGTGTCGATCAGCGTGTGCGACCGGGCCTGGAAGAACGGGTGGTCGGCGTAGGGCACGCCGAGCATCCGGCAGATGACGAGGCTGGGCAGCGGGAGCGCGAAGGCCTGGACGAGGTCGACCGGCTGCTCCTGCGCGGCCATCGCGTCGAGCAGGTCGTCGACGGCCTCGGTGATCATCGGCCGGAGCCGCCGGATCGCCTTGACGCTGAACTCGCTGATCAGCATCTTGCGGAAGAACGCGTGCTGCGGGTCGTCCATCGCGATGAAGCTCGGCGCGGACCGCCGCCGGATCGCGACGCTCGGCGAGGTGGCGGGGTAGCCCGGGGTGAACACGTCGGCGGAGAACCGCTGGTCGGCGAGGACGGCGCGCACGTCGGCGTACCGGGTGACCAGCCAGGGGTGGCTGCCGTCCCACAGCGTGACGCGCCGGATCGGCTCCTGCTCCTGGATCGCGTTGAGTTCCCGCGGCGGGTCGAACGGGCACTGCCGCGCCATCGGGTAGTGCGGGTCCCCGGTGTCCGACGTGCCTGCCGCTGTGGTCTCCACGGTCGCCGTCATGACGGTCAGCCTCCAGTGGTGTTGGTTGCTGAGGCTAACGATAGACCAGGCTCGTCAACGTTGCAGACCGTGCAACGTTTCGAGCCGCCGGCCGGTGTAGCCGATGATCACTCGTTCAGCCGTACCGCCCGTCGAGGCCCCCCGTTCGTGTCCCTCGACCCCGGCGCGTCGACCTCGTGGGATGTCAGGGGCCGCGCCGTCGGGGGGCGCGCCGGACGGGGGTGTGTGGTGGCAGGGTCGTGCTCACGCTGCGGGGCGCCGCGGACGGACGACTGGGCGTTCTGCCGCTCGTGCGGGGCGGTCGACGTGCCCGCACCGCGGCAGGCGCCGCCGGAGGCCCGGGAGGCGCGCGCCGCGGTCGAGGCGCTCGCCCGACACGGGTCCCGCCCGGAGGAGCCCGTGGACCCGCCGTCGGGGCTGCTCCCGACGACGGGCCCCGCGTCCGGTCCCGTGGGACCGCGGTCCGGGCCCGTCCCGGCACCACGGTCGGCCCGCCACTCCGGCCCGATCCCGACGACGGACCGGGAGACCCCCGCACGCCCGGTCCCGCGGCCCCGCCGCCCGGAGGGCGAGGGCCGTCCCGCGGCATGGCCGACGATCGAGCCCGCGCCGCGCCCGGTCCTGCGCCCCGAGCCGTCCGGGCCGTCCGGGTCGTCCGGGCCGTCCGGGCGCCGCGGTCCGGTCGGACACCCGGAACGCGTCCGGGTCCCCCTGCACCACACGCCCGGCGCGGGGGTCCCCCGCGGGCCCGCGACGGTCGGGCGGCCGACCGTGCGCGTGGGATCGGTCGCCGACTGGGGCGCCGCGCTGCTGGCCGCCGTCGCCGTGCTCGCCGTGCTGGCCCTGCCGGGCGCACTGCTGGCGGTGACGCTCGGTGGCGACGCCGCGGGCGGGTCGCCGCTGCTGCTCCTGCCGATCGCCGTCGCGCTCGGGGTCGGCGGGTCGGTGGGCGTCACGGTGGGCTCGATCGGCCTCGGCGCGACCGTCGCCGCCACCCCGCTGCTCGTCACCGGCGCGGCCGTCGCCGTGGGCGCCGCCCTCGTGGTCGCCCGCACCCGGCCCGCCGCCGAGGTGCCGGTGCAGGCCGTCCGCGCCCTCGTCCTGTTCCTCGCCGGGCTCGCGGCCGTCGCCCTGGCGGGACGGGCCGCCGCGGGCGACGGCGCGCTCACCGTCGCCGTCGCGCCGACGCTGGTCGGCGGCGCCGTCTGGTTCGGCGGAGCGCTGGTCCTCGCGATCGCCTGGCGTCGTCCCGACGCGCTGCCGCCCGCCCTCCGCGGCCCGCGCGACCTGCTCGCCGGCCCCGTGGCCGGGCTCGCCGCGATCCTCGGGTCGTGCTGGCTCGCCGGCCTCGCGCTGGTCGTCGCCGCCGTGCTGGCCCGCGCCGGGGCCGTGCCGACCCCCACCGGCCTCGGCGGCACCCTCGGCGGGGGCACCCCGCCCGTCGTCTCCGTCCTGCTCGTCGTCGTCTTCGCGCCCGCGGCCCTGCTCGTGGCGTTCGCCGTCGCCCTCGGGGTGCCACTGACGCCCCGGCTGCCGTTCGCCGACGGCCAGGTCGGCCTGACCCACCTGCTCGGCGAGGGACCGTCCTGGTGGCTCGCCCCACTCGTCGCCGGAGTGGTGTGCACGCTCGGCGGGATGGTCGCGGCCCTGCAGGCTCCGGGTCCGGACGCGGCGGTGCGGCGAGGGTGGGCACTCGGCCCGGCCCTCGCGCTGCTGCTCGCGGCGGCGGTACCCGCGACCGCGGTGGTGGTCGGCCCGTTCGGTCTGCAGCTCGATCTCCCCACCGGCGTCGTGCTCGGTCTGGCCTGGGGCACGGTGGGCGGTCTGCTCGGCGCCGTCGTCGCGCCCGGCCTGCCGCCGGCTCTGCGCTCGGGCCGCCTCGGATCGGCCTCCACCCCGATGGGCCAGGTCACCGGGGTCGTGGTGGTGGTCCTGTTCCTCGCGGCCGCCCTGGTGGTCGGGTTCGCCACCGCAGCCCGACTCGGGTGATGGTTCCTCGTCCGATCGGGTGATCCGGTTAACGGCTGGACGGTCGTGGGCGACACCGACGGTGAGCCCCGTCCGGGGCCACCACACGATGTCGGGGGACACCACATGATCGCCACCGTCGCTGCCGCCGCCGGAGCCGCCGCAGGCGCCTGGCTCGTCGCGCCCTTCGTCTCGATGGCGCGTCGCGGCACGATCGACGACCGCGCCCGGGCCGCCGTGCGCGCCGAGGCCGACCGCGCGGACGCGATCCGCCGGGCCCGTCGTCGGGAGACCCTGGTCCTCGCCGCCTCGATCCCCGCCCCGCGTGCCCCGCAGCGCGAGGAGCTCCTCGTCTCCTGACCGGGCCCGGTGCCGAGCGGTGGCCCGCCGTCGCGCCGAGCGAGCACCTGCGGTGGAGGAGAGGGGTACGGCGCCACCGCACGTGCTCGATGATCATGGCGGTGGGAGCCCGTCGGTCTCCTGACCCCCTCAGGCGCGGAACAGGCGAACCGCGACCCCGTCCGCCACCGGCTCGACGTCCTCGAGCCGGAACCCGCCCGGCACCGTCAGCCCGCTCCCGGGCAGCGGGGGCAGGCGGGCGGGGAGCGGCCACCGGCGTCGTCGGGTGCGCAGCGCCGCCGCCCGCAGCACGAGCCCCTCCTCGGCGACCTCCGGACGCACCTCGAGCGCCACCGCCCGGGGCGCGCGCGACCAGCGCAGCACCGGCACGCCGTCCCGGAGCCCGACGAGCACCGGGGTCGTGGCGCGATCGAGCAGGGCCTGCACGGTCGGCGTCGGCAGCGTGCCCGTCACCGTCACCCCCGCGGGCTCCAGCGCCCCGGAGAGCCGGACGTCGACGGTCGCCACGTGCACCCGCACCCGGGGCACGCTCACCCCCGACCACTCGACGTCCGTCGCCTCCACCTGCACGTCGCGGACCCGCCCCGGGCGCAGCAGCGAGCCGCCCGCGAACGTCACCGACGCCACCCGCAGCCGCACCGGGCCCGCCGCGGTGGGCAGCGTGAGGACCCGGTCCCGCGCCCCGGCGGCCACCGCCGTGCGCAGCAGCGCGAACCACGCGTCCGCGAGTCCCATGATCGGCCAGTGTGCGGCGCCCGACGGCCGCACCTCCCGCCGGGTCCGTCCGTTCTGTGGTGCCATGGGTGCCATGGAGCAGTGCCGGCAATGCGGCGGGGGGCCGGTGCAGGGCGGATGGTGCCGGTCGTGCGGCATGCCCGCGGCCTCTCCCCCGGTCCCGACGACGGGTCCTGCCGCGGCTCCCCCGCCGGGCGGCACCCTCGTCCAGCACGGCGGGCCGTACCCCGCCGACCCGTACACCGCCGGCCCGCGCCCCGCCGGCCCGCCGCCCGGCCGCGCCCAGGCGATGCCGGTGCTGCTGTGGGCCGCGATCGGCGCCCTCGCGCTCGCGGCCGTGCTCTGCCTGACGACGCTGATCGGCACGCTCTCCGCCGCGGACGCCCTGTCCTCCGACGAGCTGGCTGTGCTCGCGAGCGCGGCCGGGACCGCGTCGCCCGGCCTCGCGCTGGTGGGCACCGTGTGGTTGGGCCTCGTCGCCGGGTTCCTGGCCCTGGGCAGCCGCCCGGCGCGGGCGTTCACGCTCGTCGGGGCGGTGCTCGGGGTGTGCGCGCTCGTCTCGGGGCTGCTCGTGGTCCCGCTCGCGGCGGCCGCCCTGCTGACGCTGGGCGCGGCCGTCGTCCTCGTGGTGGTCCCCGACGCGCGGGCGTGGTTCACCGGGCCGTACGGGCGGCCCCTGCGCGGCCCGGTGTCGGTGCTGCTGGTGCGCACCGGCGCGCTGGGCGCCGCCGTCGGGTGGGTCCTGGCGGCGGTGGCGCTGGGCGTCATCGGGCTGGTCGCGCTGGCCGGGGGGCTGGTCAGTGCCTCGGTGGGTGCCGACTCCGAGTTCGGCGCCGCGCTCGGCGGGCTGCTCGGCGTCATCGGCGGCTTCGTCCTCGTCGCCGCCGTGTTCTCCGCGGGCCTGGCCGCGGTGCTGTTCTGGGTGTTCGCGGCCCTCGCCCGCACGCCGCCGCGCTCGGCGCGCGGCGCGCGCATCACCGCGACCGTCCTCGCCGGGCTCGCCGGCCTCGCCGCGCTGCTCGCCCTCGACCGGTGGACGTTGCTCGGGCTCGCCGTCGCGGCGGCCGTCGTCGGTGCACTGTGGGTGCCCGACGACGCCCGGGCCCACTTCGGCGACCGGCCGCTGCCCGTCGTGCGGCGCCTGCTCGACCGGGTGCAGGCCCTCGGCCCGGCCCCCGCGGTCCCGGCGGTGGCCGGGCCCGCGACCGGGTCCGCCGCGGCGCCGGAGTGGTACGCCGCACAGGAGCCCGAGCGGACCTGGTCGGAGCGCCCGCCGTCGGGGGGTCCCTCGTCGGGCGCGGAGGCGGCCTGCGCGCTGTGCGGCACCCCGTTCCCGGCGTCGTCCTCCTTCTGCGGGAACTGCGGCGCGCGCAGGTGAGCGTCCCGCCGCCGCGCGGAGCATGATCGGCGGGGTGCGGCGCGCGGATCTGGTGCTCGAGGGCGGTGGGGTCAAGGGGATCGGCCTGGCCGGGGCGGTCGCCGCGGTGACCGACGCCGGGTACACCCCGCAGCGCATCTCGGGGACCTCCGCCGGGGCGCTCGTCGGCGCGATCGCTGCGGCCGGCGCGCGCGGGGACCGGCTGGGCGAGATCACCCGGCGCCTGGACTTCCGTGCGGTCGCCGACCGCCACGGGATCGGGCGGCTGCCGCTGGTCGGGCCGGGCCTGTCGCTGCTCACCGGGGCGGGCCTCTACGAGGGCGGCTACCTGCTCGAGTGGATCACCACCGAGCTCGCGGCGCTCGGGGTGCACACGTGGGGCGACCTGCGGCTCGACGACCCGGCCCTGCCGCCCGAGCAGCGCTACCGCCTCGTCGTGACCTGCTCGGACCTCACGCTCGGCCAGCTCGTGCGCCTGCCGTGGGACTACCGCGGCGTGTACGGGCTGGACCCGGACACCCAACCGGTGGCGGAGGCGGTGCGGGCGTCGATGTCGATCCCGTTCCTGTTCCGGCCGACCACGCTGGTGCACGCCGACGGACTCCGATCGACCCTCGTCGACGGCGGGCTGCTCTCCAACTTCCCGATCGACTCGCTCGACCGCACCGACGGCGCGGCCCCCGCCTGGCCGACCTTCGGGGTCACGATCACCACCCGGCCCGGTCTCGGGGACCGGGTGGCGCTCTTCCGCCTCCCGCTCGACGGCTGGCCCCAGCCGACCGCGCTGCGCCTGCTCGAGCAGCTCCTGACGACGATGGTGGTCGGCCGCGACCAGGCCTACCTGAACCGGCCCTGGGTCGCGGCCCGCACCATCCACGTGGACGCCGGCACCGTGGGCCTGCTCGACTTCGGGATCAGCCGCGCCCGCACCGACGCCCTCTACCGGCGCGGCTACGACGCCGCGGCGGCGTTCCTCGCCGAGTTCGACTGGGACGCCTACCGCGAGCGGTTCCGCGGCGAGGTGCCTGCGGCCCGTGAGCAGTGAGGGTCGCTCCAGCGACCGTCAGTGCTCACCCGGCGAAGCCACCGGCTGGTCGTCGGTCCGCGGGCCGAACACGCACAGCGGCGCCAGCCACGGCTCCGGGTCGCCGTCCCAGTCCCAGGCGCGCATCTGATCGAGGCTGCGGCGGCTGAACACGCCGCGCAGGAACTCCCACGGCGTGATCGTCAGGGTGGCGGCGGGACCGTCCCCGGTGCCGCCGGAGTACTCCTTCTCCCCCACCCGCACGGTCAGCGTCCCCGGCACGTCGAGCCCCTTGACGCGGCCGCCGCACAGCAGCCCCGCGACCCCGACCCACTCCTGGGCCGGCGGCACGTCGTCGCCGAGGGCCTCGACCAGGTCGCCGTCGTGGACGAGGACGTCGGCGCACGCCGGCGGCGGGATCACGCGGTCGTTGAGGCCCGCGACCATCGGGTCCACCAGCGGCGCCCACTCCGCGAGCACGTCCTCGACCGGGACGCCGAGCCGCGCGTCGACCTGGCCGGCGGTCCACTCGTCGTCGGGCGGGCCGGTGAGTCGCCCGCCGAGGGCGTCCGCCGCGATCCCCGCGAGGTGGGAGACCACGGAGTGCACCGTCCAGCCGGGGCAGGCGGGCACGGCGGTGCCGAGGGCGTCGGGGTCGAGGGCGGCGAGCGAGCGCATCCGCGCGTCGACCCGGGCGTGGGCGTCGCGGTAGGCGTCACCGAGGAGGACCGGCATGCCGCAGGACCCTAGTCACTCGGCGTCACGACCTGTGCGTATCGGGTGAACATGCGCCGAAAGTCCTCCCTGACGGCGGATGGCGGGTGATGCTGATCGACGGCTGCGGTCGTCAGGCCGCGCCTCGGACGTCGGGGGACGGACCGACCGGGAGTCACGCACGCGATGACGGTGGACGCGGGACCGGCACGCGCTCACCTGCTGCAGGTCGCCGAGAGCGACCACGCGCAGCGGGTCGGCACCGCCGCCTGGCTCGACCGCGAGCTCGCCTTCGGGGCCAAGGTCTTCTACAAGGGCTGGCTGGGCGACGACGGGCGGATCGAGAAGCACTGGATCGCCGGGCCGCAGGCCTCGGTGCGGACGCGGCGGGCCCTGGAGACCGGGCAGCTGGAGTTCATGGACTTCCCGCGCCTGATCGACGTCGTCGGCGGCACGGCGGAGGGGCTGCACCGGGTGCAGTCCGAGGAGCTGCACCGCGCGCTCGACGAGGGCTGGACGTCGGTGGCGATGACCCAGGAGTCCTCGCGCCGCCCGCTGGTCGACGCCGACGAGGTCGCGGTCTTCGCGCAGCAGGAGGGCGGCTACGACGAGCTCGCCGACCACTTCCCGCTGCACGTGCTCTGCCAGCTGACCACCGCCGTGGAGAACGAGGTCCACGTCGTGCACTCGCTGGGCATCCACCACCGCGACGTGGTCGACGTCGGGTGGGGAGCCCGGGAGTCCTGCGGGCGCTGGCGGGTCTCCGGCGACCTCGACGCTTACGTGGCCCAGCGGTTCGGCGGCGCGCTCACCGGGGCGATGCGCCGGGTGCGGGAGGTCGCCGACCAGGGCACCGGCGCGAGCCCGGACCTGCACGTGGACCTCGCCGGGGTCGGGTTCGTCGACGTCGCGTGCGCCCAGCTGATGGTCCTGGCGGCCCGCTCGGCGCCGCCGGGCCAACGGCTCGTGCTGCACGAGCCACCGCGGCTGCTGCGTCGCCTGCTCGACGCCCTCGAGCGCCCCGGCACGATCGTCCTGGACGAGGGCGGGACCGCGTGAGGTCGGGCGGGCCCGGGCTGCTGCACGCGGCCGTCGTCGCCGAGGACCCCGAGGACCTCGTCCGGCTCTGCCTGCCCGCGCTCGACGCCGCCCTGGCCGCCCACGCCCCCGCCGAGATCGTGCTCGACCGCCGCGGCGCCCGCGCCTTCCGCGACACCCGACCCGACGCCCCGCTGCACCTGCCCGCCCCGGTCGACGTCGACCCGCTCGGGCTGGCGCACCGACTGGCCGACCACCCGCCCGGCGCCGTGGTGATCGGCCGGAGCTGCTCCGACCTCCCCGCCCCCGACCGCGCGCTCGCCGAGGACACGCTGACCCTGCTGCTCGCCGACCAAGAGCTGTCGGTGCTCTGCGTGTACGCGCCGGCCCAGGTCGAACTCGCCCGCCGCACCCACCCGTGGCTGCTCACCCCGGACGGCCCGGTGACCTCCCCCGACCACCGCCCACCGGCGGCGACGAGCCCGGTGCCGGCCGCGGTGCTCGGGCCGTCGGTGGACACGGTGGCCGTCCCCGACGGGGCGGCGCTCGCCGACCTGCGGGCGCGATTCGCGGCGGCGGTGCGCGAGGCCGGACTGGACGGCGAGCGCGCCGAGGCCGCCGTGCTCGCGGCGCACGAGGCGATGCTGCTGGCGTGCGGGGTCGACCTCGTCCCCGGGCCGGTCGACCTCCCGCCCGGCGAGCACACCCTCGACGTCCGGGTCAGCACCGAGGCCGTCGTCGCCGAGTGCCGCGGGGTCCCGGGCGGCGCCGGGGAGGCCGCGGACGACCCGCGCTTCGCCCACCTCACCCGCTTCTGCGACCACGCGACCGTGCACGACGACCGCCACGGCCGCACCGTCCGGGTCCTCACCGGCACCCGCTGATCTTCCGGCCCGGCCGGGCACCTGACACGATCGGGTGATGGGCGTGCGGGGCGGCCGGGTCGTGCTCGCGACGACGCTCCTCGGGCTCGCCGCCGCGGCCCTCGTCCTGCACGTCGACCCGCCGGCACACGCGGTCGCGCTCGACGCCGCGGTGGCGGTCGCACCCGACGCCCCGCCCCTGCCCGCCCCCGACATCGGCCCCGACGTGCGCGCCGACGCGTCCGCGCTGCTCGGCGGCGTCCCCTCCCCCGCCGAGCTCGCCGCGAGCACGTCGGTCGAGCTCGTCGGCGCCACGCTCGCCGTCCGCGCCCGTGCCGCGTCCGCCGAGGAGGCCGCGGTCGTCGCCCGCGCCCTCGCCACGGCCGCGTCCCGTCGGCTCATGCAGGCCACCGCCGCCGGCCGCCCGGCCAACCGACCCGCCGTCGTGATCGCGGCGGCCGAGCCGCGCCCGACCGGACCGGAGCCGCACCCCGGCCTCGTCCTCGCCGCCGGGGCACTGCTCGGGCTGCTGCCCGGCCTCGTCGCGCTGCGCCGTGGTCCCGACGACCGGTCGGACCGGCTGCCGCGGTCCGCGCGCGACCCGGTGGTGCTCACACCGGGAACCGGTCGTCGCCACGCCCGGCGGCGGGCGGCGGTCCGCGAGGTGGCCGGGTCGGTGTGCACGGGCCGGGTGATCGCCGTGGTCGACACCGTCGAGCGCTCCCCGGTGTCGGCGGCCGTCGAGATCGCCACCGCGCTCGCCGCCGACGGCGCCCGGGTGCTGCTCGTGGAGGCCGGGCCACGTTCGCCGTCGTCGCGGGTGCGCCGGGTCGCCGACCCCTCACCCGGTGTCCGCGAGGTGATCGCCGGGACGGCGGTGACCGACCGGGCGATCCGGCCGTGGGCGCGCGGCGGCCTCGACGTGCTGCCGACCGGGCGCACCGGTCCGCCCCTGGCCGACGACGACGTGGCCGCCGTGCTCGCCCCGCTGCTCGAGCGCTACGACCACGTCGTGCTCGACGCGCCCGGCCCGGCCGATCTGACCGTGACCGTGCACGGCTCGCGCGTGGACCAGCCCGTCAGCCGGCCCACGTCTCCGCGAACGTGACGTCCGCCGAGTCGTCGGCGTCCCGGTAGAACTCCCACACCGCGACGGTGCCGCTGCCGGTGCCGAACCGGGGGTCGCGGACCGTGGTCGTCGTGCCGTCGGGCAGTCGGAGGGTCACCGTGTCGCCGACGGTGACCACGTCGACCGGGCGCGGGGTGCCGTTCTGGGGCAGCGCGAGCCCGTAGTCCGCGCGGGCGATCTCCTCAACCTTCCCGCCGGCGAGGACCCCCGCGATCCAGCGGTCCGGGGTGAACACCATGTGCAGGTGGCCCTGCACCTGGTCGACGCTCGGGGCGCCGTTCCAGGCCACGAGCGCCGCGGAGCCCGAGGTGCTGCCCGGGCCGAAGGCGATCCGCGCCCCGATCCGGCGGACCGGCGCGCCGACCGGCTGCGTCAGGTACGCCGCCGACGCCGCCGGCGGCAGGTTGCCCACGAGCACCCCGCCCCGCAGCGAGGGCGGCACGGTCGAGTTCGAGAGCAGCGTCGTGAACGGCACGCCCTCGTCGCCCACCGCGGGGAGCGGCCCGTCGGGACGGCCGGTCCACCGGGTGTGGCGCAGCAGCGGGACGTCCGGGACCGTCCCGGCCGTCGGCACCACCGCTCCGGAGCCGCACCCGGCGAGCACCCCGAGCAGGGCCGCGCCGCCCAGCCCGAGGACGCCGCGCCGGGAGAGGCTCACCGCGCGGCCCGGTGCGCGCCGCCGCCCGACCGGCGGGCGGAGAAGAGCTCGAAGCTCGCGACCGACGCCGTCGGGCGGGGCTCCAGGCCGACCAGGGCGCTGCGCCGCGGGGCGGGGCCGTCGAGGATCGAGGTCGGTCCGCCCCAGCCGTCCACCTCCGACGGGGCCGCGGTGGGCACGCTCCGCGCCTCGCCGTCCCCGGTCAGCACCGTCCCGACGATCCGGGCGCCGACCGCCTGCAGGGCCTCGGCCGCGGCCGTGACGGCCTCGGCGGGGGTCGTGCCGGCCCGGCAGAGCAGCACCGCGCCGTCCGAGCCGGCGGCGAGCACGGCCGCGTCGGCGACCGGCCCGAGCGGCGGCGCGTCGACGAGGACGACGTCGTGCGTGGCGCGGAGCTGCTCGAGCACCGTGCCGAGCGCGCGGGAGGTGAGCAGGCCGGACGGGTCGGTCGGCACCTCGCCGCTGATCAGCACGTCCACGCCGGCATGGTGCTGCAGCGCCGACCCCAGGGCGCAGCGCCCGCGCAGCACGTCGGTGAGCCCGAGGTGGCCGCGGAGCCCGAGCCGCTCGCGCAGGACCGGCGTGCGCAGGTCGCCCTCGACCACGGCGACCCGACCCGTCGTCGCGAAGGCGTGCGCGAGGGCCTGCACCAGGCTGGTACGCCCCTCCCCCGCGACCGCGCTCGTCACCGTGATCACCCGGACCGCCCGGTCGACGTCCGCGAACGCCAGGTTCGTGCGGACCCGCCGCACGCCCTCCGCGTAGCCCCCCTCGGCGTCCGGGACGAAGGCGCCCCGCACGGTCGGGAGGCTGCCCAGCGACGGCGCCCCGGCGAGGCCCGCCAGCTCGGTCGGGCGGCGCAGGGAGCGGTCGGTGGCGGCGGCGGTCACGGCGGCGGCGATGCCGAGCAGCAGCCCGACCACGGCGCCGACGACGAGGTTGACCGACCAGCGCGGCGACACGGCCGTCGGATCGGCGACGGCGGCGTCCACGGTGGCCACGGTGACCGCGGGCGCCTCCCCGGCGCCGGCCGGTCGCTCGAGCTGGCCGACGACCTGGGCGAACCGGGCGGCGACCGCGTTGGCGAGGTCGGCCGCGAGCGGCGCCGAGTCCTCGGTGACGGTCACCTTCATGACCGTCGAGTCGGTGTCGGTGGTGACCGCGACGTGGTCGGCGAAGTCGGCCGTGCTGCCGGGGATGCCGGCGGCGTCCATGACCGGGCGCAGCACCCGCTCCGAGGTGAGGATCTCGGTGTAGGACTTCACGCGCTGCTGGGAGAGCAGGACGCCCTGGTAGGCGTTCTGCGCGCTCGTGTCGTCGACCGCGGAGACGTAGAGGCTCGCGGTGCCGGCGTAGGTCCGCGGCAGGAACGCGGTGACCCCGGCGGCGACGGCCAGCCCGACGGCGAGGCCGGCGACCAGCAGCAGCCAGCGGCGGCGGATCGCGGTGAGCAGGGCGACGAAGGTCATGACGGTTCTCCCGGGGAGCGCACGAGGGTCGGGGCGGGGGTCGCGGGCCGGGCGCCGACGGTCACGGCGAGCCCGGCCAGCAGGGCGAGGGGGACGTAGAGGTAGAGGTCGGCGATCTGGTTCTCGACGACGCCGACCACCAGCCAGGCGCCGAAGGCGACGACCAGGGCCCGGGCGAGCCCGGCGGCCGGGCCGCCGGCCCGGGCGATCGCGCCGCCGTCGGCGAGCGCGCCGACGGCGGTGGCCACGAAGCCGAGGAACAGCAGCGCCCCGCCGGACGCGCCGAGCTGCAGGTAGATGCTGTGGCCCTCGGTCATCACGTGCAGCCCGATGCCGCGCAGCGGCGAGTGCTCGATGTCGAGCAGGGCCTGGGCGTGGATGCGGGCTCGGATGGCGTCGGACTCCGCGGCGCTCTCCGCGCCGGTGAGCCGCAGCTCTCGCCCGAGCCGGTCGAGCATCGTCGGGAAGAAGGCCACGAGGAGCGTGCCCGCGCCGACCGCGGCCCCCGCGAGGGGCAGCAGCAGACGGCGGCCGAGGCGGTCGACGAGCAGGGCGACCCCGACGGCCCCGAGGGCGACGACCAGCCCGCCGCGGGACCCCGAGACGAACAGCCCGCCGCCCATCACCGCGGTCGCGCCCGCCCAGAGCAGGCGCTCCCGGCCGCGGGTGGAGAGCAGGAACCAGACGGCCACCGGCGCGGCGAGGCCGACCGAGAGGGCCAGGTGGTTGGGCTGCGCGGTCAGCCCCGCCTGCCGGCCGCCGACGTCGACGCTGATGAAGTGCGCGCTGATCGCGGTCAGCCCGGTCTCGTCGGCGAGGGCGACGGCCGCGTTCACGGCCGCCCCGAGCACCCACGCGGCGGTGAGGGTCCGGACGAGCCGCGTCCGGACGCCGGGTTCCCGCCCCGCGACGGCGAGGCAGACCGCGAGCGGCAGCGCGAGCGCCGGGACGATCCAGCGGACCCCGTTGAGCAGGTTGGCGATGCCGGGGCTCGGGATGGCGGCCGCGGTGGCCGCGTCGATCGGCACGCCGAAGCGGGCGCTGAGGTAGCCGCGGTCGATCGGGAACAGCACCGAGCACGCCACCACCAGCAGCAACGCCGTCGGGAGCGGCCACACCCACGCGGGCACCGCGAGCCGGGCGCCGGAGCCGATCGCGAGCAGGGCGAGCACCCCGAGCGCCGCCGCGAGGAACAGGTGGCCCAGCGGGAGGCCGAGCGAGACGCCGTTCCAGGTGGCGGTCGCGACGGCGAACGCGAGCAGCGTGACCCCGACGTCGCCCGCGCCGCGCAGCACCACGACGACGCCGACCACGACGACGGCCGCCAGCGCCGGCACGGTCAGGTCCACCCCGACCAGGCGGGTCGCGTCGAGCACCAGCGCGCCCGCGACGACGAGCGCGACGAGGCCGCCGAGGACCAGAGTGCGGTTCACGCCGGCACCTCGGCCGTCCCGACGACGCGTGCGGGTCGCGGACCCGTCGTCGCGAACGCGGCGGCGCCCAGCGCGACGAGCGACGAGGCCGTGAGCCCCCACGCGAGTCCCGTGACCCCGGAGCCGGCCGCGCCCCCGACGACGAGGCCGGCTCCGGCACCGGCGAGCATCCCGGCGGCCGTGACCACCTGGAGCCCGAACAGGGAGCGTGCGCGGCGCTCCCCGCGGATCTGGGCGAGGAAGGGCACCGCGAGGGCGGCGAGCGCCGTCTGCAGCACGATCGGCACGACGAGCCCCGCGTGGCCGACGTACTGCGGGAACAGCGCGCCCATCAGGACGTCCCGCAGCGGGATGGCGGCGAGCAGCACCACCGCGAGTGCCCCGGCGCCGGCGAGGGCGACCCGCCGGGCGCGGAGCAGACCCGTGCGGTCCCCGGCGGCGGCGAGGCGCGCCATCACCGGGGTCGCGAGGACCAGCAGCGCCGCCAGCACCGTCACCGGCGGCTGGAACACCAGCAGCTGCACGGCGCGCAGGCCCGCCACGTCGTCGGCCACGAGCACCGCGCCCGCCACGAGCAGCACCAGGTAGATCTGGGCCTGCCCGAGCACCGAGGTGAGCGTGAACCAGCCGGCGAGGTAGCGGGACTCCGCGAACCACCGCTCCGGCGGGCCGACCCGGCGCGCCTCCGGCGTCACCGCCACGACCACGCCGAGCGCGATCAGGGCTCCGATCCCCCACGCGGCCGCGACCGACGCGACCGACAGCGCCCCGCCGGTCGTGAGGAAGACACCGAGGACGAGGCCCTGGGCGAGCAGCCAGACGACGTCGACGACGAGCGCCCGGTGGGTGTCGGCGCGGGCGAGCAGGACGTACCGGCCCGCGTCGACCACCAGGGCACCCGGCACCCACACCGCGAGGGCGAGCAGGGCGTCCCCGACGGGTCCGTCCCAGGCGAGCCCGCCGACCACGCACACCGCGAGGCCGCCGGCGCCGAGCACCGCCGCGGCCGCGAGGGCCGAGGCTCCCAGCGATGGGCGCCGCGCCGCGTCCACCGTCGGGAGGTGCGCGAGCAGCGGCTCCCCGATCACCGCGCGGGCCGCCGCGCTGAGCACCGTCACCACCGCGTACGCCGCGACGAACGCCCCGAACGCCTCCGGCGCCAGGACCGCCGACGCGACGAAGGCGGTGAGGTAGTTGCTCGCCGAGCTGACGAGCTGGTCCGCGATCCCGACGACCGCCCTCCCCCCGCGCATCGTCAGGCGATCTCGGACGTGGTGCGGTGCAGGAAGGGCATGTCCGGGTCGAGCGCCCGCGCGGGGCGGGCCGGCGACCCGGCGTAGACCTGGTGCTCGAGGCGCAGCGCCTTCGTCACCGTCGAGCCGGCGGCGACGATGCTGCGGGCGGGCACGACGGCGCCGGGCAGCAGCAGGCAGTGCGTGGAGACCATGGCGTAGTCGCCGAGCCGGATCGGCCGGGCGTCCTGGACCATGTTCGCCACGTCCACGGCGTGGGTCTGCACGATCGAGCCGAAGCCCGCGATCGCCGCGTAGTCGCCGAGCTCGACGAGGTCGCAGGCGTCGATGAAGTGCAGCGCCGAGATCATCGCGTGGTCGCCCAGCACGAGTTCCGGACGACGACCCTCGAGCCCGGCGAAGTAGCCGGTCGAGCGGCGGACGGCGTTGACCCAGACCAGCATGAGGATCACGGCGCCGGTGCCCATCGACACGCGCTCGCAGCCGCGGATGGCCACCAGGTGGCCGATCCGGGCGCCCTCGCCCATGACGAGGTGGTCGACGTCGACGAACGAGTGCCCGATCGACGCGGTGGGAGCCAGCTCGTGGCCGAGCAGGCGGGTGTGGACGAAGCGGCGCAGTCGGCGCGGGGCGACGACGGCGGCCGCGGCGGCCAGGGTGCGCAGGGTGCGGTGGGTGATCATGCCGCGACCCCGATCCAGGGCTGGTCCACCGCGAGGTCCTTGCGGACGGTGAAGCCGAAGATGTTGCCCTGGCTGCGGGCGAGGGTGTTGAGCCCGCCGTTGAGCAGGCCGATCACGCGGTCCCGGCCGCCGATGGCCGAGCGCACGCCCGGCGTCAGGGCGCGGTCGGAACCGATCAGCCAGCGGGAGTGGAACTCGATCGGCACGACCCGGCCCGGGTCGAAGCTGGCCACCGTCTTGCGGACCTCGTGGCGGGTCCAGCGGTAGACGTGGTTCGGGACGCCGCTGCCGTCGACACCCCCCGTGGTGCCGCCACCGTCGGCGACCGCGTCGTGCTCGTAGACCCCGGCGAGGCCGAGCGAGCAGGCGAGGCGCATGAGCGGCGAGTCCTGGTTCTCCACCGCGACCACGGTCTGGCGGGCGATCCGGTACATCTCGTGCAGCGCCTGGTGCGGCCGCGAGCAGTGGTGCAGCCCGGCGTGCCCGATGACGTGGTCGAAGCTCGCGTCGGCGTAGGGCATCGCGTGGGCGTCGCCCGCGGTGGCCCGGCGCAGCCGCGAGGACGGCGAGTCGGGCGCGAGGTTGGAGAACGTGCAGTTCGTCAGGCCCACCCGCGCGGTGACGTCCTCGTCGAACGCCCCGGCGAACTGGACGAGGATCGCGTCGTCGCGGCCGAGGACGCCGCGGTCGAGCAGGTCGGTCAGGATCGCGGCGTAGGTGCCGCCGCCGGCTTCAGCCATGGCTGGTCTCCCGGTAGAGGTCGGTGAGGGTCGAGACCCAGGCGCGGGTGGAGAAGTGCTGGTCGTAGGTCGCGCGAGCCCGACGGCCGAGGGCCGCGCGGTCGCGCTGGACGTCCTTGAGGGCGACGCCGAGCTCGTGCGCGTCGCCCGGGGGGACGACGACGCCGGTGCCGTGCCGGGCGACGTCGTCGGCCGCGCCGTTGCCCGCGTAGGCCACGACGGGCACGCCGGAGGCCAGGGCCTCGACGTAGGTCAACGGCGGCCCGGCCTCCGCCCAGAGGCTCGGCACGACGAGGCCGGTGTAGCCGGCGAGCCGGGCGCGCACCTGGCCGTTGCCCGTGCCGCCGAGGAAGCGGACGTTCGGCCGGTCCGCGTGGCGGGCCTCGAGCTCCTGCTGCTGGTCACCGGTGCCGATGACGTCGATCGGCAGGTGCGCGGGCCACGCGTCGAGCAGGGCACCGA
Source organism: Actinomycetospora sp. CA-084318 (assembly GCF_050955885.1). Lineage (NCBI taxonomy): Bacteria > Bacillati > Actinomycetota > Actinomycetes > Pseudonocardiales > Pseudonocardiaceae > Actinomycetospora > Actinomycetospora sp. CA-084318. The sequence goes on along the minus strand of NZ_CP192098.1, from coordinate 2,378,085 downwards.
CGCCCTTCTCCGCGGAGAGCCGGCCGACGAACAGCCACCGGGGGTCGTGCACGTGGTCGGTGTGGTCGGGCGTCTGCTCGACGTCGGCCACCGCGTTCGGGACGACGACGACCTTGTCCCGGCTCACGCCGGCGGCGAGGTACTCGTCGGCGGCGCGTTGCGAGATGGTGATCAGCCGGTCGGCCCGCTTGATCACCGGGTGGTTGACGGCGCCGCCACGGGTGGCCACCGCGAGCGGGAGGGTGGCCAGCCGGGAGTGCTGGAAGCAGCGGTGGGTCACGGCGGCCCGCGGGGTGTGGACGCAGTCGGTGCACCGCTTGCCGTCGCGCAGCAGGGTGCCGGCGGGGCAGATCGGCCGGAAGTTGTGCAGCGTCGCGACCAGCGGCCCTTCCCACCGGGCGAGCCAGCGGGTGCCGAAGTTCGGGAAGAGGTTGTGCACGTGGACCACGTCCGGCCGGATGCGGTGCAGCATCTCGGTCGGGTCGGGGCCGATCCCGGTCGCGACGGTCGCGGCGGCCTCGAGCGGGTAGGTCCGACGCTGCCGGCGGAGGTCGTTGTGCTGGGCGACGACCACGACCTCGTGGCCCGCGTCCTGCAGCGCCTGCACCTGGGCGTCGACCACCACGTTCTCGCCGGAGGGCACCTCGGTGTGGTGGTAGCTGTGGACGAGCGCGATCCTCACGCCGGTTCCACCCAGGAGTTCGGCAGGCGTCGCGACCCGTTGTCGAGGACGCCGATGTCGACGGTGTCGGCCGGGCGCGGCTCGTGACCCGGGCGGCGGCGGGCGGCCGCGAGGCCCTCGACCCAGGCGACGTAGGCCTCGCGGGCGGCGTCGACGTGCAGCACGTCGTGGGCGAAGAGCTGGCCACGCAGACCCATGGCCTCCGACTCCCCCGGCTCCAGGCGGGTGTCGACGATCGCGTCGAGCAGGGCCCGCGGCGCACCCGGGGCCACGACGACGCCGGCGCGCGAGGCGGCGATCTCGGCGCTCGCGGCGGAGAGCGCGTTGGTGGCCGCGACGACCGGGCGCCCCGCGGCGAAGTAGGAGGTCAGCTTGCTGGGGACGCACATCTCGGCGACCCCGGCCTGCTCGTTGAGCACGAGGACGTCGGCGGCGGCGAGGGCGTCGGTGAAGCGCTCGGTGGGCAGCGGGTCGAGGAACTGGACGCGGCGGACGCCCCGCGCGAGGGCGCGCAGGTGGTCGCGGCGGCTGCCGTGGCCGAGGAGGACGAACCGGACCGGACACCCGTCGGCGTCCGCCTGGCGGGCGGCCTCGACGACGTTCTCCAGACCCTGCTTGGCGCCCATGTTGCCCGCGTGCAGGGCGATGACCTCGTCGTCGCGCCACCCGAGCTCGCGGCGGACCGCGGCGATGTCGGCGGGACGCCGGGTGACGGTCGGGACGTGGGTCCAGTTGCGGATCGTCGTGATGCGCTCCTCGTCGACCCCCATGGCGGCGAGCGACGAGCGGAACCGGCCGTGGATGGCGACGACCCCGTCGGCGCGACCGAGCAGCCGGCGCTCGAGCGCGGCGGCTCCCGCGGCGGCACGGCCGGAGCCGATGCCGGTCTCGGCGAGGGCGTGGCCGTAGAGGTCCTGCGGGACGACGCCGACGGCGGTCCGGCCCGGACGGCGCAGCGTCGCGGCGGCGGCGACCGTGAGCAGCGCGGGGCTGACGACGACGACGACGTCGGGGCGCGGCCCGGAGGCGACGACCCGTGCGGCGCGGGTGGCGAAGGTCGCCTCCATCGCGACGCGACCGGGCCCGACCGGGTTCGTCGGCACGGGGTGCGCGACGCGGGTGATGCGGACGCCGCCGTCACGCTCCTCGAGCCGGCGGCCCGTGTAGCCCGGCTCGACCTGCCAGCGTGGGTAGTGCGGGAGGCCGGTGACGACGTGGACGTCGTGGCCCGCCTCGGCCAGGAACCGGGCGAGGCCGGCCGTGTACGGGGCGATGCCCGTGGGTTCCGGGGCGTAGTTCAGCCCCATGACGGTGACCCGTAGCCGCGACTGCGGGGACATCCTTCACCTCCGTCGGAGTCGATCCACCAACTGGCGTGCACGGGCGTGCACGGACGTGCGCTGGATCGCTGGTCCCCGACAGACAGCAACCGTGTGGAACCACCGTTCGGAGGTTCACGCTGCCCCGTTCGGGGTAGCTCACGCCGGAGGAACGCTGATGCAGTGACTCCGTGACGCCGGAACTCGGAGAAAGTTGAAGAACTACTGGTCGTCACCGGAGAGCTACGCACCGATCGGGTGACGGAGGTCACGGGGCGTGATTGCTCCGGATGGGTACTGGATCTTCTCGAACTGGTGTTCGATCATAGGGGTATGGCGATCGAGGCAGGGTGGGACCCCGAGGCGGGGTCGCCGCTGCCTACGCCGCCGCCGTGGGAACCGGAGGAGCCGGCGTGGGTGCCGCCCTCGGCGGAGGACGTCGCCCGCTGGGAGGCCGAGAACGTCGCCGTCCTGCGGGACGCGGTGTTCCCGTGGGCTGAGTACGAGCACGAGGAACCCGCTGCCCCGGCCGCTGAGCCCGGGTGGGCGGTGCCCGGGGTGTCCTCCGACGCGGAGCAGTCGGGCGACGACGGCCTGTCGCCCGAGTCCGCCGGTCTGTTGGCCGAGGCGGCTGCCGCGGTGCGTGCGCAACGCCTGGCCGGAGCGCGGGTCTATCGGTCGCTACGGGCGCTGCGCCGTTCCGAGGTGCTGGCCGAGACCGGCTACCGGCGGATGAGCCGGCTGCTCGAGGACCACCTGCGGCTCGACCCGAAGACCGTCACCTACTTGGAGCGGCAGGCGGACGCGCTGTCCGAGTCGGTCATTCCGACCGGTGCCACCACTCCCGCCGATCTGCCTGCCACCGCGGGGGTGGTGGATGACGGGTTGGTGGACGAGCACCACGTCGAGATCATCCGCAAGACGATGGAACGTCTCGGCAAGGTCCCCGACCTCGAAGACTCGGTGCGCGCGGTCGCCGAGGAGCAGCTGGCTGGGTTGGCGGCGACGTTGTCGCCGAAGGGGTTGGCGTCGGCGGCGCGGGCGATCGCGGACCGGCTCGACCCCGACGGCGCCGCCCCGAAGGACGACAACGCCGCCGGGAACGAGTTGCACTACACGAAGCGGCGCAACGGGGACCTGCACGCCAAGCTGATCCTGCGGGAGTCGACGGCGGCGGCGTTGTTCGAGGACGCCATCCGGGCCGCCACCCCCGCCCCCGCCTCGTCGGTGGTCGCCGACCCGGAGACCGGCGCGGCGCCGGTGTCCGACGACGGGGCGCGGGGGCAGGACCCGCGCGACGAGGCCGACCGCTCCAAGCCGTCCCGCCAAGCCTCCGGGCTACTGGACCTGATCGCCGCCAGCCATCACGCCGGGCTGAACGAGCCCGAGCACCCGGGTGCGGTGCCGTTCCCCGACCTCGACCGTGACTTCGACACCACCGCCTGGCCCCCCGACCCCACCGACCCGGCCGAGGACACCGTCCCCGCTCACCCTGACGACGAGGCCGACCCGGCCGAGTCGGCCGACGAGGCCGACCCTGCCGATCCGGCCGAGGCTGGTGAGCACGGGACTGGCCCCGGGGGCCATGCCGGAACCGATGCCAATGGCACCGGTTCCCGGGATGCCGGAGAACCCGGGGCGGATGCCGCCGGCGAGCAGCGGCCCGACGAGCACGGGACCGACGAGCACGGGGCCGACCCCGGGAACCACGCCGGAACCGGTGCCGCCGGCACCGGTCCCGGCGATGCGGCCGAGCCGGAGCCCGAGCCTCCGCTGTTCGGCCCCGGACCACCAGACCCCGGTCCCGACGCTGACGCTGATCCCGAGCGGGAGGCCGAGCCGCCGCCGCGTCGCCCGTGGACACCCCCGGACTTCGACGCCATGGCCCTACCCGGCCGCGAACGGGTCACCCTCACCGTCACACTCGACTACGAGACGCTGCGCCAACAACTCGGCGACACCAGCACAGCGCTGGCACTGCTCGGGGACTCCACCTGGATCCGCCCCGAGACCGCGCGACGGTTGGCGTGCGACGCCGACCTCATCCCCATGGTCCTCGGCTCCAAAGGCGAGGTCCTCGACGTCGGCCGCAAAACCAGGGCCATCCCCACCGCCACCGGCCGCGCCGTCGTCCGACGCGACCGGCACTGCGCCTTCCCCGGCTGCGCCAAGAAAGCCCGGCACTCCGAAATCCACCACATCATCCACTGGGCCCACGGCGGCCACACCGAACCCGACAACCTCGTCTGCCTCTGCCGATACCACCACGACCTCGTCCACCACGGCGGCTGGCAGGTCCACATGCTCGACCACCTGCCCTGGTTCACCCCACCCCAGTGGCTCGACCCCACCCGACAACCCAGACACAACCGCCCCTGGCAGACCGGGACCGACCTTTCGGCGTGAAAGCCCCACGAAAGGCGGGACCGGTGTGATCGGACGCGTGAGCCGCCCGCGCCGACGCACCGCCCCGCCGGGGGGAGGGGGCGGTCGGGCGCCGGGGCCACACCGCGCGGCGACGGTGGTGCTGGGCACCGCCGTCGTCGCAGCGGTCGGGTGGCTCGCAGCGCCGTGGATCGCGATGGCGCAGCACGGCACCGTGGACCAGCAGCACGTGCGGTCGTGGGTGGAGGAGCCGGACCCGCCGCCGGCGATCCCGTTACCCCGCCGCCCGACGGTCCTGGACCAGGTCCGCGCCCTCTAGCTCGGCGAGCGAGTGGACGTGCAGGTCGGGTCGGGTGACGACCGACGCCGTCGGGGTCGCGCCCGCGCCGACCTGTCCGTGCCGGCGCTCGATCCAGCAGGTCCGCAGGCCGAGGGCGTGTGCGGCGCCGATGTCGTGGTACTGACTCTGCGCCACGTGGAGCACCTCGTCCCGCTGGATCCCGACGGCCGCGAGCTTGGCCAGAGCCGCCTCGAACATCCGCGGGTCCGGCTTGTTCACGCCGACCTCGTCCACCGTCACGACGTCGTGGAACGGGTGCCCGAGCGCCGGCCCCCACGCCTCGACCGCCGCGCGGTCCGCGTTCGTCAGCGCGACCAGGACGAACCGGTCCCGCCACCGAGCCAGTACCTCCGCCACGTCCGGGAACGCCGGCCACGACCCGAGCGACTGCCGGAGGGGCGACGGCACCTCCCCCAGCTCAGGGATGTCGAGGTCGACGGCGAGGCGCGTCGAGATCGGGTCGAGCATCGCGGGGAACGGCAGCTCGGGCGTGCGCTGCTGCTGGACGGCCTCGGCCGCGCCGAACGCCGCCAGCACCGCACCGTCGTCGGGAAGGGCGGAGAACTCACGCACGCACCGCAGGATCCCCGTCTCGAAGTCGATCAACGTCCCGACGACGTCGAACGTCATGGCCCGGATCATGCCCACCTCCAGCTATACCGAACGGTTTAGCCGAGACGGTGCCCCACCGGTCGGTATACCGTCAAGCCGTGACCACACCCGCCGGGCAGCGCATCCTCGAGCACGCCTCGGCACTCTTCTACGCCCACGGGATCACCGCCGTGGGCGTCGCGGGCATCGCCGAGGCCGCCGGCGTCACGAAGAAGACGCTGTACGACTGCTTCGGCTCGAAAGCCGCCCTGATCACTGCCTACCTGCAGCGTCGCCACGACCAGTGGTGGGCCGAGCTGCAGGAGCGCCTCGCCACGAATCCGGAGATCGACACGGTCTTCGACACGTACCTGGCGCACTCCCAGTTCGACACGGAGCTCGGCTGCGGATTCCAACGCGCCGCGGCGGAGCTTCCCCGCGATCACCCCGGCTTCGCCGTCATCCGCAAGCACAAGCAGTCCGTTCGCGACGAACTCGAACGCCTCACCGGCGACCCCGACCGAGTGGACTACCTGTTCCTGCTCCTCGAGGGAGCGGTCGCGCGCCGCGCGGTGGAGGGGACCACCGAGGCCCTGGAGCGGGCCCGCGACCTTGCTGCACGTTAGGTACGAGAACCGGCGGCGACCCGACCTCGCGCGGTACCGGCCGGAGCATCGTCGTAGCGAACGGTGGCCGAGGTACTCGTTCCCTCCACTGGCAGGGAGCAGTCATTCGCCCGACAGCTGACAGGACCGGCTCTCCTCCGAAGCGCAACCCTCTCGCGTCGGCGTGTCCTTGGAGACCCGGCGGAAGCGCACGGACGCCGAGCGGTACGTTGCGCAGCAAGATTCGGGCCGCCGTGCCGTGATCGCGGCATAACGGACGAATCCCAGGGTCGACGCCACACGATTGGGCGACCTCCCGACCACGGCGTCACCAACACGAGTTCCTACGGTCCCTATCGGGGCAGTGCACTCGAGTACTTTCCACAACCGAAGACATCGCCGCTGAGAACGATCAAATAGTGCACACGTGCAGCCTCGTGCGCCGAGGCACGTAGCGATGCTGAAACAGGGGGCTCTAGAAAGTGGAGATTTCGCAGGGACGCGGCTCGCGGCGCGTCATGCCGACGGTGCTGGGAGGCGGCAACCAAGTGCCCTCCGTGTATGCGAACAACTATAGCGCACATCCCGCCGTCCGCGACCGCGACCGCGATGGATTCCCGGCGACGAACTGCCCCGGCGGTGGACTCTCTCCGTACCCCTCCGTGTCGACGCCCGTCCCGAGCATCGACGACAATAGCGTTACTCGTGCGCCAGGCGGAGGGCTCTGACTCTCACGTACGGCGAGTCGGTCGCCAGAAGAGAGTCATGCCGTGACCAGGGACGAGCCAGGCCTGTAGATCAACACTGGCAACTCCGTCGGAGGTGAACCACGGCGCCGGCGCGCTCCGCACCTCCGTGGCGAACGGCTTGACGTTGAAACGTAGCTCCTCCCCACCCGGTAGATCGAAGCCCCTCGTATCGAAGCTCATGCGCTCGACGAAGCAGGGGTACGGAGCCTGCCACCAGCAGAAGCCGTCGTCGATGTGCTGGAGCGTCGTCGAACACAGGGTCAGACGCTGGATGGCACCCACGTCGGCCGGGCGTCGAGCCAAGCCGTGGAGATCGATCTCGAAGATGCGGAGCCGGTCCATCCAGAGCGCTTGATCGAAAGCTCCACCGGCGCCGAAGAAGGCCAGGTAGCCACCCCAGTCCCTCACCCTGACCTCGCGTAGATGCTTTCCGGGATGTCGCGCCTCGACGACCTCGGTTCTCCCGGCACCATCCGCATGTTCGACGCCCACGAGCACAGAATCGCGCAGACTCTCGACCGAGTCCTCGAACAGGGACTTCGTCTCGTCCTCCCGCACGAACCACATCTCGAAGAGGGGAAATCGGCACCCCTTGACGATCATGTCCCGCAGCGTCTCGTCCGAGGTCGCGAAAATGACGAGATTGCGCGTGGGAACGCGCTTGCGGAACGTGTACTTGGTTTCCATCACGAGGTGGTAATTGGCCTCATCCAACCTCGTCAGCCTGTAGTCGATCTCGGTGTGCTCGCTGATGGTGAGATCGCCGCCGTCGCCTGCTCGACCCTCTCCGCCGAGCAGGGCGGTCAGGAGAGCCTGGTTGTACGGCGACGGGCCGTAGACACGATCCAGGAGCCGCTCGGCCACGCGGCCCGGCGGGAGGACCTCGACGACACCGCGCTCGACGACCTCGTTGACGTACTCCACGTGTCCGAGGAGTTCTCGTCGCACGACCGCGATCACGACGACCGCCGCGACGGCCAGGGATCCGACGAGCACGAGGATGCCGCCGAGCAGGAACGACTTGTCCGTCGACGTCAGCACGACGACGAGAAGACCGGCGAGCGCGACCAGCGCGCCGCCCGCAGCCCAGCGTCCGAGTGGCAGACGACCGAGGTCGCTGCGCCGAACGTTCCCCCCGTTCACTCCCACATCTTGTGTGGCGATCGTGGCGTGAGACAACCACTGTGACGGGTCGGATGGTCAGGAACCGTCGGGCGGGTCCTCGAACATCGGGCTGTCCCGGATCTCGATGTAGGTCGACACGGTTGCCGGCGCGCGCTTCTCGGACGCCACGTCGACCTGGCGTCGGATGCCGGAGTAGAGCCCGAGGAGGTGGGTCGCCATGGCCATCCGGGCGCCGATCTCGTCCCCCCGGCGGATCTGGACCGCCACCTGGACGTGGTCGAGGGCGGAACGGTCGTGCACCTCGGCACTGGTGAAGCTGTGCTCACGCCACTCGGCGACCAGCGGAGTGAGCATGCCGTAGAGGCTCTTCAGGTACTCGTTCCCCGAGGCCTCCACGATCGCACCGTGGAACTCCTCGTCGGCCTTGAGCATGGCCGCACTGTCACCGGGGTCCGCGGCCTGGTCGATCCTGCTGAGCTTCACGATGTCGTCGCGCTGGCCGGCTGACGCCCGCGCGGCCGCGAGTCCCGCCGCCGCACCCTCGAGGGCGATCCGGACCTCCATGACGTCACGGACGTCGAACTCCCGCGCCGCCATGCGCTCCTGCATGACCTCGGCGGTCGTGCGGGAGGGCGTCGCGGACACGAACCAGCCACGGCCGCGGTTGACCTCCACCACGCCCTGGGCCTGGAGGCGCTGCAGACCCGAGCGCACCGAGCTCCGCGCCACCCCGAAGCGCCGCGCGAGCTCCGGCTCGGTGATCAGCTTCTCGCCGGGCGCGAGAATCCCCTCGCGCACCAGCTCGAGGATGCGATCGGCGACGAGGTCCGGGATCGGCTTGCGCGTGTCGGGCAGGGACCAGCGCTCACCGTCGGACCTGTCGTCCTGACCATCCGCACTCATACCGACCTCGCGAACTCCGGCGGCTCCGTCGTGCCGCCGAGCGACGTCGGACGACGGACACCTCAACGTAGCACGGGCACACAAGACATGTCGGACAGGAGAAGGGCGTTGACAGACAACTGCTGTCTTCTCATGCTGAGAGACATCAGACAACGCGATATCGGGGGAACACCATGAGCAGCATCCCTGCCGGTCAGCTCGTCCTCGTCCTCGCCCTCGGCTTCTTCCTCGTCATCATCTTCTGGCGCGTCGCCATCCCCATCATCATGGCCCTCGTGCTGGCCAAGCTGGTCGTGTCGATCGCCGCGATGGCCCAGACGCTCCCGCTCCAGCCGGCGACGTCCGCCCTGGCGGCCGTGGCCCCGCTCCTCCACTGAGGTTGTCGGACAACCGACCGGCGGGTCGTCCCGCTCCGGCGAACCCGGCCCTGGTCCGATCGCCAGGGAGGCGCCAGGCTCCGACCCATGCTCACCGCGGAGCACATGGCAGGCCTGATCCGGCGCTACTTCGACGGCTGCAACGACGCCGACGTCGAGGGGATGATCGCCTGCTTCACCCCTGACGCCGTGCACTACTTCCCACCCGGGATGTACGGCGGCGCCTGGCGCGGGGCGCGCACGATCGCGGAGAACTGGGCGCACCGGGTCGCGACCCTGGGCTCGGCGTGGACCGTCGACCGCCTCCTCGCCGACCCGACCAGCGCGCAGGCCGTGATCGAGTGGAGCCACTTCAAGACCGCCGAGGGCACGATCCTGCGCGGCGACGAGTGGTACGTGTTCGACGAGGAGTCCGGCCTGATCGCGGAGATCCGCGCCTACTACGCCTCCCCCGTCGACCCGGCGCGCACCGAGCTCGCCCTCGACGGCTTCGACTACGCGGGCCGCGGCTACCCGCTCACCTGCCCGGTGCCGCGACCGCACACGAGCCAGTCGTCCACCTGAGGTTGACGACGGCCGAAACGTCAACCTATGGTGGACGCATGACCTCACCGCCGGTCCGCCTCGACGACCTCATCCGCAGCATCACCACGGTCCACGACCAGCCGCTCGACCAGCTCTCCGACGCCGTCCTCGCCGCCGAGCACCTGGGCGAGGTGGCCGATCACCTCATCGGCCACTTCGTCGACCAGGCCCGCCGGTCGGGAGCGTCGTGGACCGAGATCGGCGCCAGCATGGGCGTCACGAAGCAGGCCGCGCAGAAGCGCTTCGTCCCGAAGGCCGGGAACGACCTGGACCCCGAGGAGGGGTTCAAGCGCTTCACGCCCCGGGCGCGGTCGGTCGTGGTGGCCTCGCAGGAAGAGGCCCGGTCGGCCCGCAGCCCGGAGATCACGCCCGGCCACCTGACGCTCGGCCTGCTCAGCCAGCCGGACGGCCTCGGGGCCCGCGCGATCGCCGCGCAGGGGGTGACGCCCGAGGCGCTGCGCCGCCGGATCGCCGCCGCGCTGCCCGCGCCGGTCGAGGAGCCGGCCGCCCTCATCCCCTTCGACGCCGCCGCGAAGAAGGTCCTCGAGCTGACCTTCCGGCAGGCCCTCCGGCTGGGGCACAACTACGTGGGCACCGAGCACCTCCTGCTCGCCCTGCTCGAGGACGAGGACGGCACGGGCGTGCTCACCGGGCTCGGACTCGACAAGGAACGCGTCGAGGCGGAGGTGGCCCGGCTCCTGACGACCGCGGCCGGGCAGCAGGAGCTGTAGGACCCGTCGTCAGGAATGCCGGTCACCCACGGCGAGCTCCCCGCCCGCGGTGACGTCGGCGTAGATCCCGGCGCACGCCCAGCGGCCCGCGACCTCCCGCTTCTCGATCTCGACGCGGTTGTGCTTCGCCACCGTGCGCAGCGTGTCGCGGTCCTCGGGCAGGTCCTCCTGCGCGAGGGTCGTCATGACGCACCGCATCGTCTGGAAGGTGTACGACACCCGCACCGCGTCGCCGAACGACATCTCCCGGCCGACCCAGTCGTTCTCGACGAAGCCCGGATCGGTGTCGTCGAGCACGACGTTCGGCCGGTAGCGCCGCGGGTCGAAGCGGCTGTCCGGCGCGAGCTCGCCGAGGCGCGCGAGGGTCGACGTCGTGATGACGTGCAGCGCCGCGAGGTCGTAGAAGCGGCCGGGCGGGGCGAAGGCGGCGACGTCGAACCGGCTGATGGCCTCGCCGGTGTCCTCCTGGCGCGCGGTGGTCGCGTCGATGATGTGCTGCGGCGCGAGGTCCTCGATCTCGGGCCAGATCTCCTCGAAGCCTGCGCCCTCGGGCGGGGTCGTGATCAGCGAGACCTCGCGGCCGAGGACGCCGGACAGGGCCCGGTTGACGTCCGGGTCGTCGCTGCGGCGGGTCGAGCCGTCCGGGAAGGTGATGACGACGGGCGGCGCCGGCTCCTCCGCCGTCGGCTCCGCGGTGAAGGCGGCGGAGAACCGCAGCAGCTGGTCCCAGCGCTTCGGGACCTTCGCGCTCGCGACGATGCCCGTCTCGACGTCGAGCAGCGCGTAGGCGCGGTCGCCGACCACACCGCGTTCGTCGAGGGTGGCGCGCTGCAGCGCCTCGCCCTGCATCGATTTGACCGGATAGCGGTGGATCGCGGCGATCGTCATGGGCGACGTCGTACCCGGTGGGATCTCCCGGACGAACCGGGCCGACCGGAGGGGGCCGGACGGCGGGCGGCCGGATGGCCGCACCCCGGTCCTCGACGTCGGCTCGGGGCGGGTTCTCGCGCCGCAGGTGCGGGAGTCCGGAGCTCCCGCACCGGAGGAAGTTGCTCCGATCGTGTGGAGCAGGACGGCAGCTGCGCCGGGTCCTAGGGTCGTGGCATGGCTGACGTACCCGCGGACCTGCAGGCCGCCGTCGACGCGGTGCTCCCCGACGCCCGGCGCGACCTCGACGGTCTCGTGCGCATCCCGAGCATCTGGGCGGACCCGGCCCACCGCGAGGACACGCGGCGCTCGGCGGACGCCGTGGCCACGCTCGCCCGCCAGGCCGGCGCGGCGTCGGTCCAGGTGCTGGCGGCCGAGGGCGGGGCACCGGCCGTCGTCGCGCACTGGCCGGCTCCCGAGGGGCAGCCGACGGTGATGCTCTACGCCCACCACGACGTGCAGCCCACCGGCGGCGACGACCTCTGGACCAGCGCCCCGTTCGAGCCCACCGAGCGCGACGGCCGGCTCTACGGGCGCGGCGCCGCCGACGACAAGGCCGGCGTGATGACCCACCTCGCGACGCTGCGCGCCTACGACGGCCGCCCGCCGGTCGGGGTGACGCTGTTCGTGGAGGGCGAGGAGGAGTCGGGGTCGCCGACCCTGTCCGCCCTGCTCGCCGAGCACCACGCCGAACTCGCCGCGGACGTCATCGTCATCGCCGACGCGGGCAACCCGGCCGTCGACGTCCCGGCGCTGACGACGTCGCTGCGCGGCCTCACGAACATCGTCGTCGAGGTGTCGATGCTCGAGCGCGCCGTGCACTCGGGGGTGTTCGGCGGGCCGGCCGGGGACGCGCTGACCGCGCTCTGCCGCCTGCTCGCGACCCTGCACGACGACAAGGGGTCGGTCGCCGTGCCCGGACTCGTCCGCGGCTCGTCCGACGTGCCGGGGATGTCCGAGGAGCAGTTCCGCGGTGACGCCGGCGTGCTCGACGGCGTCGACCTGCTCGGCACCGGCACCATCGAGGAGCGCATCGCCCAGCAGCCGGCGATCGCGGTGCTCGGCATCGACGCCCCCGCCGTCGAGGGTGCGGCGAACATCCTCGTGCACCGGGCCCGGGCGATGATCAGCGTGCGGCTGGCTCCGGGCGACTCGACGGAGTCGGCCTTCGCCGCCGTACGCGAGCACCTGGCGCGCCAGGCGCCGTGGGGCGTCGGGCTGGAGGTGTCGCTCCACGCCTCGGGCGAGCCGTTCGCGCTGTCGCCCACCGGGTCCGTGTACGACCTCGCCCGCGAGGCGCTCTCCACCGCCTTCGGCGCCGAGACCGTCGAGATGGGCATGGGCGGCACCATCCCGTTCATCGCCGAGTTCGCCCGCACCTTCCCGGGCGCGACCGTCCTCGTCACCGGCGTCGGCGACCCGGCCTCCCGCTGGCACGGGATCGACGAGAGCCTGCACCTCGGGATGTTCCGCCGCTGCGTCCTCGCGGAGACCCTGCTGCTGCGGTCGCTGGCGCGGTAGCCCTTCCCGACGACGGCTCGGGCCGGGTCCGCCACGCCAAGATCCTGTTCCGCCGCGCGATGTGCTCGCTCACCGATCACATCGCGCGGCTCGTCGCGATCTCGGTGTCGCGCGGGCCTCAGCTGCGCGACCAGCTGCAGGGGCCGGAGAACTTCACGTAGGCGTCGGAGGCCTTGACCACCATCGTCGTCGGGCCCTCCGCCACGCCGCCCGCGAGGAAGGAGTCGGACTCGCCGTCGGCCTCGGACAGCCGCGACCAGGTACAGAACTCGCCGCCCTCCGTGGACCACGTCCCCGGCGTGATGCGCGAACCGACGGCGTACGTGCCGGCCCCGAGGCTGCCGGCAGGGACGGACGCCCGGGTGGTCGTGGTCGTCGGCGGCGCCTCGACCGTCGGCACCGCGGAGGCCGGCACGGACGGCGCCGAGGACGTCGGCAGCGTGTAGGTCGGCTCCTCGTCGACCACGGGCGACTCGGCCACCGGGACCGGCGAGGTCACGACGACGGGGCTCGGCACGGTCGGCATCGCCGGCGCGGCCACCGGCGTCGAGGCGAGTGCGACGAAGAACAGCGCGTACAGCGTGCAGATCAGCAGCCCCAGCGCACCCAGCACCACCCCCGCGATCGAGAGCCCGCGCCCGACGTCGGACCGGCTCCGCGCGGCGACGACGCCCGCGACGGAGAGCCCGAGCCCGACCGGTGAGAGCAGCCACGACACGACGCCGACCACCGGCAGGAGGGCCAGGACCGCCCCGACGAGGGCGACCGCGAAGCCCGCGATCGCGAGCGGGTTCGTCGGCGGCGCGGGGGGCACGAACACCCCGCCTGCCGGCGGCACCGGCGGCGCGAGCACCGGCCGGTGCGCGAAGGGCTGCGGCGGCTGCAGCGGACGCGGGGCCGGGATCACCAGCTCGACCGTCACCGCCTCGGTCGCCTCGTCCTCGGCGCTCCAACGTCCCCAGGTGTTCGTCGTCGTCATCCCTGCTGCTCCCCCGACCGGTCGTGCGATGTCACCGGGCGAGTCGCAGACGATCAGAGCGGGGTTAACCGGCGGAGTGGAACTTCGCCCGCTCGGAGTACACGGGTGATCCACATCCTCCGGTCGAGTGACTTCCCGGCGTGTCGCGCGTTGCATCCGGTGAAGGGCAGGAGGCGCCGATGTCCGAACAGAGCACGGTGACCGGTCGACACGCGCGGCCGGAACCCACCGACACGCCGCCGACCACGGGCCGCCACGCCGCGCCGGAGGCCGACGAGACGCCGACCGGCAACGACGTCCCCGCCCGTCCACCGACGCGGCCGTTCGAGTCCGCCCGCACCCACCACCGTCGGCCGCGACCCCGCATGCGGCTCGCGCTCGTGCTCGGCGGGGGCGCGGCGGCGCTGGGGCTCGCGACCGTCGCGGGGATCGTCGTCGCGCTGAACGCGGACGACGACGCGCAGCCCTCCCCGGTCGCGGAGGCACCGGCGCCCTCCACCGCCGTGACTCCGCCGGTCGCCGCCCCGCCCGTCGTCCCGACCAGCCGCAGCGGCACCCGCTCGACGGCACCGGCCGCCTCGACCACGAGCCGCCGCTCGACGACCCCCAGGACCACCACGACGACGACCCTCCCCGGCTGAGTTCGGTCGGCGGCGCGTGTCGCGCGGTGTCCGGAGCGCGCCCCGGGACCCGCGACACGCTCACCGCACCGTACGCCCGGCCCACCGCGACCCGCCGTCCGGACCGCGACGACCCCGGGGCACGGTCCTTAGCCTCGCCACTCACGCTCCCCAGCTCCCCGGCCCGAGGACCACCATGCTCAAGGGATTCAAGGACTTCCTGCTGCGCGGGAACGTCATCGACCTCTCGGTGGCGGTCGTCATCGGTGCCGCCTTCACGGCGGTCGTCAACGCCTTCACCGACTCGTTCCTCAAGCCGCTGATCCAGCTGCTCTCCCCCGGCGGCGACCAGTTCCGCGGCACCGTGCGCGTCAACGGCGTCGGGTTCGACTACGCCGACTTCATCAACCAGGCCATCACCTTCCTGATCACCGCCGGCGTCGTCTACTTCCTCGTCGTCGCCCCGATGAAGGCCCTGCAGAACCGCCGGCTGCGCGGTGAGGAGGCCGGCCCGGCGCAGGCGACCGACGTCGAACTGCTCACGCAGATCCGCGACCTCCTGGAGGCGCAGGCCGAGCTGCAGGCCGAGCGGAACGCCCTTCCCGACGACGCGCGTGGTCCGGTCGCCCCGCACCGCCCGACCCCGCCGCCCGCGCCGCCCGCACCGCCCGCACCGCCGGTGGGCCCCCGACGCGGGTACGACGCCGAGACGGTGCCCGCCCACGCCGCACCCTCGGGGCACGCCGCACCGACCGGGCGACCGACCCCGCCACACCCGTTCCCCACCGAGGCGCCCCGGCACAGCCGCGCCGGGGTGCGCTGACCCCTCAGCGCGACCGGGCCGAGAACCACAACCACACGGCCACCAGCACCAGCGCGACCGAGAGCAGGTCGGCCGTGGTCACGGCGTGGGTCTCGGAGAGCACGAGCAGCTTCGGCCCCTCGACCGGCTGGTTCAGCGGGAGCCACAGGATCGCGAGCCCGACCAGCACGAGCGCGGTGATCCGCCGACGAGGCACCCACGGAGCCTAGGGCGTCCGGTCGAGCACCGACCGGATCGCCGCGGCCACCACCGCGGACTCCTCGTACACGGGAGTGTGGCCGCAGTCGGCCCACGACAGCTCCGCGTCGGGCAGGAGGGCGGCGAGCTCCTCCGCCTCGGCCGACGACCGGGCGCGGTCGTGCACGCCGTGCACCACCGCGGCCGGGCAGGTGATCGTCGGGAGGACGTCGGTCAGGTCGAGGTCGCGCTGGCTGCGCAGCACCTCGACGGCCGCCTCCCGCGGCACCGCCTCGGCGTAGGCGAGCAGCTGGGCGCGCACGTCGGGCGGCGGTGGGGTCGCGAACGACCGGTCGAGCACCGCCGAGAGCGCCTCGCGCCCCCACTGCGCGGCGAACCGGTCGATGATCGCGTCGACGTCGCCGTGGCGCCGCATGTGCGCTCCGGTGTCGACGAGGACGAGCCCCACGACGAGGTCGGGCCGCGCCGCGGCCAGCGTCGTCGCGATCGCCCCGCCGGTGGAGTGCCCGACCAGCACCACCGGCGCGGTCAGGTCCCCCGCGATCCGGGCGGCGACGGCGGGCACGGTCCAGGGACCCGGCGCGGTCATCCACGACACCGCGCGCACCCCGGGCACGAGCGCCGCCACCGGGTCGAACACGGCCGGCGAGCACACCGTCCCGGGCACCCCCACGACCGCCGTCATCGCGCCCGGCTCACCCGGCCGCGACCACCGCGGACTCCCGCAGGGCCGGGGCCACCTCACGGGCGAGGAGCTCGACCGAGCGGCGGCTGGACTCCAGCGGCATGCCGGCCCAGTCGGTGCGCAGGACGAAGTGGTCGATGCCGAGCTGGCGCCAGGCGAGCAGGGCGCGGCGGCAGTCGTCGGGATCGCCGATGACGAAGCGGTCGTCGGCGAGCGCGGCGAACTCCATCCGGAACGACTCCCGGTCGGGCATCACGCGGTCCTGGCCCCAGTCGGCGTAGACCTCGTACTTGCCCTGCAGGAACGGGCGGGCCCGCTCCAGGGCCTCCTCGCGGGTGTCCGCGCAGAACACCTCGCGCATCAGCGGTCGGGACGACCCCGGGCCACGGCCGTGCGCCGCGCGCTCCGCGTCGTACAGCTCCAGCTGCCGGTACACGGTCGCCGCCGTCGCGTGCGGGTTGATCATCCAGGCGTCCGCCAGACGGGCGGCGCGGCGGACCGCGTTGTCCGAGTTCGCCGCCATCCACACCGGCGGCTCGGCCACCGGCCGCATCAGCGCCTGCGCACCGTCGAGGCGGGTCCACGGCAGGTCGCGGGTCACCGTCTCGCCGCGCCACAGCGCCCGGACGATGTCCAGGTTCTCGGTGAACCGCCGGACCTTCTCCTCCGGCGGCACCCCGAACGCGGCGTACTCCTCGGCGCGGTAGCCGAGGCCGACCCCGAACACCGAGCGACCGCCGGTGACGACGTCGAGGCTCGCGTAGGCCTCGGCGGTGTCCACCGGGTGGTGCAGCGCGAGCAGGTGGATGCCGGTGCCGACCGTCATCTCCCCCGCCTCGGCCGCCACCCGCGCGAGCCACGGCAGCGGCTGGATGTGCGCGAACGACGCCGCCAGGTGGTGCTGCCCGGCGAACACCGAGTCGAGGCCCTCGTCGCGCGCGGTGCGGACGAGCGCCAGCTGCTCGGCGAGCACCGTGCGGGGGTCCTGGTCCGGACGACGCTGGTGGGTCAGGAAGACCCCGACCCGCACGTCACCCACGGCAGGCCTCGGCGAAGTCGATCGCCGGGGTGTCGTCGCCGAGGCCGAGCACGGCGGCCCGGACCCGGTCGGCGGTGGCCCGGTCGGCCGCCGTCCCGATCGTCTCGGCGAACTTGGCGTCGATGTCGGCGTTGCTGAGCGGGCGCTCGTCGTGCCCGCGATTGATCTGTTCCCGACGAGTCAGCCGGGTCCCGTCGGCGAGCTCGAGCTCGACGTAGCCGGAGTACGCCCGGGGGAAGGCGCCGTCGTGGTCCTCGACGACCTCGACCCGGCGGGTCAGCTCCAGGGTCGCCGGGTCGCCCAGCGCGTCGTCGTCGAGCTCGGCGAGCCCGAAGCGCCCGCGGCGCAGGGCCGTGGCCACCACGTAGGGCAGCGAGAACTTGGCGTCGTACTCGTCGCGGGGCGCCCACTTGTTGGCCGGCGGCTCGCAGACGACCTTCCCGGGCACCGGGTGGATCGCGCACCGGATCGACCGGACGTCCTCCGGGCGCACGCCGTGCTCTGCGCGCAGCGCGAGCGTCGCGTCGGCGAACGCGTGGATGAAGTGGCAGATCGGATACGGCTTCACCGCGGTGCGCATCAGCTCCCACCGCTCCCCCAGCCCGTCGGCCACCGCCGACGCGTCGGACTCGCGGGCCTGCAGGTGGGTGGCGTAGAGCCCGAACCGGCCCTCGTACACCGCGGCCGGGCCGCGCCAGGCCTGCTCGGCGAACGCCGCCGCCGTCATGCCGGAGCTCGCGGCCCATCCCGGGTGCAGGCGCTTGGTCCAGGAGCCGTCCTCGAGGAACTCCAGCAGCCCCGCCGACATCGAGCCGACGATGCCCTGGGCCGCGGTGATGCCCGCGGCGTCCAGGCCCCACAGCTTCGCCGCCGTGACCGCCGCGCCGAACGCCCCGGCCACCGCGGTCGGGTGGAACCCGACGTCGTGGAAGCCGCCCGCACCGCCGAGCCCGACCCGCGCCGACACCTCGACGCCGAGCACGTAGGCGAGCAGGAGGTCGCGGGTGGTCGCGCCCGCCGTCGTCGCCGCAGAGATCGCCGCCGGCAGCGCGGCGGCGGAGACGTGCGTGACCGCGGGGATGTGCGTGTCGTCGAAGTCCATCCCGTGCACGAGGACCCCGTTGAGGGTGGCCGCGTCGCGCGGGGCGAGCCGGTCGGGCATCCCGAGCACGGGGTGCTCGCCGGCGCCGAGCCGCCCCAGCGCGTCGCGGGCCTTCGTCGGGAAGTCGTAGACGGTGGAGGCGAACGCCAGCCCGACCGCGTCGAGCACGAGGTAGCGGGCGCGCTCGAGGACCTCGTCCGGGACGCCGCCGGGTGCGAGGCCGGCCGCGAAGTCCCCGACGGCGGCGGCGAGCGAGGTCCGCGGCGGGCTGTCGATCGTCATCGTTGACTCTCCTTCGACGGTGGAGGTGCCGAGGCCCGTGAGCAGAAATCCGTGCTGGAGCACGGATTTCTACTCACAGGACGCAGTCACCCCAGGAGCGGCTTGACCTTGGTCCCGAAGTCGTGGACGCCCTGCTCGAAGTCGTCGAAGGTGAACATCATCCCCTCGACACCGGGCATGTCCGCGACCTGGTCGATCTGGCGGGCGACGGTCTCGTAGGAGCCCACGAGCGTCGCCATGTTGAAGTTGACCGCGCCCTCGGGGAGGTTGATCGTGCGCGCGGTGCCGGACTCGTCGGCGGTCGTGTCGTTGCTGCCCTCGTCGGACATGTAGCCGAGGGCGGCGAGGTCGGCGCCGGCCTGGTAGGAGTCCCACTTCGCGCGGGCCTCCTCGTCGGTCTCGGCCATGATCGCCATGAACAGCGGCAG
The DNA here is from genome assembly GCF_050955885.1 of Actinomycetospora sp. CA-084318. Taxonomy (NCBI): domain Bacteria; kingdom Bacillati; phylum Actinomycetota; class Actinomycetes; order Pseudonocardiales; family Pseudonocardiaceae; genus Actinomycetospora; species Actinomycetospora sp. CA-084318. Next base: position 2,359,089 of record NZ_CP192098.1, on the reverse strand, counting down.
GGAGCGGACGTCGCGCCCGCTCGCCGAGGCGGCCTTCGCGAGGCGCTCGGTGGGCTCGCGGTAGACCTGCGGGTCGTTGACGCCCGGGGCGAGGATGAAGTTGTAGTCGCCGTACTCGGCGCAGAACTGCATGCCACGGTCGGACTGCCCGGCGCAGACGATGTCGACCTTGCCGGTGGGCCGCGGCGACAGCACGCAGTCCTTCATCTGGAAGTACTGGCCGTCGAGGTCGCAGCGCCCGGTCTCCCAGAGGTCGCGCAGTACCTTCACGTACTCGGTCGAGTAGTCGTAGCGGTAGCCGAAGTAGTCGTCGCCGGGCCAGAGCCCCATCTGCTCGTACTCGCCCTTGGCCCAGCCGGAGACGATGTTGACGCCGAAGCGGCCGGGGGCGATCGAGTCGATCGTCGAGGCCATGCGGGCCACGAGCGCCGGGGGCAGCGTCAGCACGGCCGTCGACGCGTAGAGCTTGATCCGCTCGGTGACGGCGGCGAGGCCCGCCATGAGCGTGAACGACTCGAGGTTGTGGTCCCAGAACTCGGTCTTCCCGCCGAAGCCGCGCAGCTTGATCATCGAGAGCGCGAACGCGAAGCCCTGCGCCTCCGCCTCCTGCACCACGCGGCGGTTGAGGTCGAACGAGGGCTTGTACTGCGGAGAGTTCTCCGAGATCAGCCAGCCGTTGTTGCCGATCGGGATGAAGACCCCGAAGTCCATCGTGACCACACCTTCCGAGGGAGCGTCCTGTTGTGAGCCGGACCACGAAAATACATCAGACGTTTATCGGTCGGAAGTCTTCCGTGTGACGGGTGCGGGTCGGAGCCGATGGTGCGCGGTCCGGGACTGGAACACCTGCGCGGCGCGCAGCGCGGTCGCCTCGGCGTGCGGCGGCGCGATCAGCTGGGCGGAGGTCGGGCAGCCGTCGGCGGCGAACCCGGTGGGCACGGCGAGCCCCGGGACACCGGTGAGGTTGCCGAGCATCGTCGAGCGCGACTGCGCCGCGTAGAGCGGGTATTCGACCCCGTCGACGACGACCGTGCCGTCCAGGCGCGGCGCAGTCGACGGGCAGGTCGGCACGACGACCAGGTCCGCGTGCGCGAACACCGCGTCCAGCTCGCGCTGCAGCTCGACCCGGAACTGCTGCGCCCGCAGGTAGTCCTGCGCGGGGGTCGTGATGCCCTGGCTGATCCGGCGGACCACCACCGGGTCGTAGTCGCCCCAGCGGTCCCGGTCGACGCGGTGCAGCGTCGCGGCCTCGGTGAACACGATCAGGTAGCCGATCGCCAACGCCGCGGCGGCCCCCGGGATCTCGCCCGGCACCACCTCCGCGCCCGCGTCGACCAGCTCGGCGACCAGCGCGTCCACCCCGGCCCGCACCTCGGCGTCGCACAGCTCGGTGAGTGCTCCGCCCGGCACCGCGATCCGCAGCCCACGGACGTCCGAGGGCGCGTTCTCGACGACGACGGGGCGCCAGGACCGCGGATCGCGGTCATCGGTGCCGGCCAGCACCTCGAAGACGCGCGCGACGTCGGCGGCGCCGTGCGCGATCGGGCCGACCGTCTCCGCGGTCCACGACAGCGGCACCACCCCGGACCGCGAGATCGCCCCGGCCGTCGGCTTCAGCCCGGTCAGCCCGGTCCACGCCGACGGCAGCCGCACCGAGCCGCCGACGTCGGTCCCGAGCGCGAACGGCACCGCGCCCGCCGCGACCGCCGCGGCGGACCCGGTCGACGACCCGCCCGCCCACCGCTCGCGGTGCCACGGGTTGCGCACCGGCCCGAAGCGCGGCGGGTTCGGGCCGCCGACCGCGAACTCGGTGGTCCCGTCCTTGCTGACCGGGATCGCCCCGGCCGCCTCGAGCCGCCGGACGACCTCCGCCGACGTCGCCGCCGGCGCGTCGCCGTGGCACCAGGAGCCGGCGGTCGTCGGGACCCCGGCGACGTCGATGACGTCCTTGACCCCGAACGGCACGCCCTCCAGGGGGCGCGCGGTCCCGTCGCGCCAGCGGCGCGCGGACTCCGCGGCGGACGCGGCGGCGCGGTCGTCGAGGAACCGGATCGTGCAGTTCAGCTCCTCGTGCGCGGCCCGCAGGTCGTGCAGCGCCCGGGCGATCTCGTCCTCGGGCGTCCGCTCCCCCGCCGCGTAGGCGGCGAGCAGGCCGCCGATGCCGTCTGGGTCGTCGTCAGGGAGGTTCCCGACGACGCCCGCGGTGCGGTCGGGACGGCGCACCCACCGGTCCCCGTCGGCCGGGTCGGCCGCCAGGTCCATCGCGCGGGGCCGGTCGCGCAGCGCGGTGATCGCGGGCTCCGCACCGGCGACGGCGGTGTGCATGGCCTCGACGAGGTCGTCGTCGAGGGTGAAGCCGAGCCGGGCGGCCTGGTCCCGGAGCCCGTCCGCCGTCGGGAAGCTCATCCCACCGTCGCCTTGCCCGCCAGCAGCGACTTCGCGATGCCGGTGCGCAGCACGTCGTTGGTGCCCTCGCCGATCGACATGAGCGGGGCGTCGCGGTAGAGCCGCTCGATCTCGAACTCGGTGGAGTAGCCGTAGCCGCCGTGGATGCGCATGGCGTCGGTGGCGCACTGCAGCGCGGTCTCCGACGCGAACACCTTCGCCATGCCGGACTCGGTGTCCATCCGGACGCCGTCGTCCATCCGCGAGGCCGCCCAGTAGGTCATCAGCCGCGCGGCCTGCAGCTGCACCGCGATCTCGGCGAGCCGCAGCTGCACGGCCTGGAAGTCACCGATCGGCTGCTTGAACGCCGTCCGGTCGCGGGCGTAGGCGAGGGCCTCGTCGTAGGCCCGCTGCGCGATGCCGACCGAGCGGGCCGCGATGTTGATCCGCCCCGTCTCCAGGGAGGACAGCGCCTGCTGCAGGCCCTTGCCCTCCACGCCGCCGAGCAGCTGCGAGGACGGGACCCGGACCTCGTCGAGCACGACCTCGCAGGACTCGGTGCCCTTGTAGCCGAGCTTGCCGATGTCCTTGGAGACCGCGAAACCCTCGGCGTCGGCGGGGACGAGCAGGATGCTCATGCCCTTGTGCGCGGGCTCGGCCCTCGGGTCGGTCTTGACGAGCACCGGCAGCGGGTCGGCGTGCCGGGCGTTGGTGATCCACGTCTTGGTGCCGGTGATGACGTAGTCGTCCCCGTCGCGGCGGGCCGTCGTGGAGATGCCCTGCAGGTCGGTGCCGGCGCCCGGCTCGGTGAGCGCGATACCGGTACGCCGCTCGCCGGTGGCCAGCTCGGGCAGGTAGGCGTCCCGCTGCTCCTGGGTGCCGTGCCGGGCGATCATCCAGCTCGACACGGAGTGGCTGCCGAGGATGCCGGCGATGCCCATCCAGCCCCGGGCGATCTCCTCGAAGGTCAGCGCGAAGGAGACGGTGTCGGCCGCGATCCCGCCGTACTCCTCGGGGATCGACAGCCCGAAGAGGCCGAGCTTCTTCATGCTCTCGACGATCTCCGTCGGGTACCGGCCGGAGTGCTCCCAGTCGCGGGCGACCGGCACGATCTCGCGGTCGACGAAGTCCCGCAGCGTCTCGCGGTAGAGCCGCTGCTCGTCGGACAGGGTGAAGTCCACGGTGTCTCCTTCAGCGGGTCGGCGCCGACGGCGCCTCGGGAACGGGGTGCTCGGCCGCGGGGGCTCCGGAGCCGACCTGCGACAGCGGCACCGCGGCGGTCTCCGGGTCCGGCGGCGGGCCGAACGCGGCCGCGGCGCGCAGGGCGGCGATGCGCTCGTCGTCGTACCCGAGCCCGGCGAGCACGGCGTCGGTGTCCTGGCCCATCGCGGGCCCGCCGCGGGCGGGGGCGACGTCGTCCCCGGGCGGGCCCACCCGCACCGGCGAGCGCAGCGAGCGCACGGTGCCGAACCGCGGGTGCTCGGTCTCGACGACGAGCGCGCGGGCCAGGGTGTGCGGGTCGTCGAGCGCGCCGGCGACCTCCTGGATCGGCGCGGACGGGATGCGCGCGGCGTGCAGCGGCTCGAGCCACTCGGCCACGGTCCGCTCGCGGAAGGCCTCCTCGAGGAGCGGGACGATGACGTCGCGGTTCCGGTCGCGGTCGGCGAACGACGCGAAGCGCGGGTCGGTCGCGAGCTCCGGGCGGCCCATCACCTCGGTGAGCCGCACCCAGAACTTCTCCTTCGCGCACCCGACCACCAGCCAGCCGTCGGCCGCCTCGAACGCCTGGAACGGCACGAGCGACGGGTGGGCCGAGTGGTGGGTGCGGGCCGGGGTGAAGCCCTCGGTCATGTGCCAGGTGGCGGGGTAGGTCAGGAGGCTGACCGCGGTGTCGTAGAGCGAGAGGTCGCAGTCGGTGCCGACGCCGTCACGGCGGGCGGCGTGGATGCCGGCGAGCAGGCCGATCGCGGCGACGAACCCACCGCTGTAGTCCACGAGGGACAGCCCGGTCTTCTGCGGCGCGCCGCCGGGCTCGCCGGTCACCGACATCCACCCGGCGAGGGCCTGGAGCACGTAGTCGTAACCCGGCTCCTCGGCGCGCGGGCCGGTCATCCCGAACCCGGTGAGCGAGCAGCAGACGATCCGCGGGTTGACGTGCTTGAGGTCCTCGTAGCGGATCCCGAGCTTGGCCGGCACGTCGCCGCGCAGGTTGGAGTACACCGCGTCGGCGGAGCGCACGAGGTCGTGGAAGACCTCGCGCCCGGCGTCGGTGCGGATGTCGAGCAGCATCGAGGACTTGTTCTTGTTGAACGACTCGAAGAACAGCGAGTCCTCGCCACCGGCGTAGGGCGGGACGTAGCGCCCGATGTCCCCGCCCGAGCTCGGGTCCTCGATCTTGATGATCTCGGCGCCGAGGTCGGCGAGGTGCATCGACCCGAACGGCCCGGCCCCGTACTGCTCGAGCGAGACGATCCGGATGTCCTCGAGCGGCCTCACGCCTGCGCCTCCTCGAGCGTGAGCGGCGTGGCGGCCTGCGGGAACAGCGACGCCGAGCCCGCGGAGTCGCGGCGGTGCACGTAGAAGGTGCGCTTGAAGCTCAGCACCTCGACCGCGTCCTGGTTCAGCGTGCGGGTCCGGATCGTGACGATGCCGGCGTGCGGGCGGCTCGTCGACCCGCGCGTGTCGAGCACGATCGACTCCGACCAGATGGTGTCGCCGACGAACACCGGCGCGGTGAGCTTGAGGTCGTCGAGGCCGAGGTTGGCGAACGCGTTCTGCGTGGTGTCGGTGACCGACTGGCCCATGGCGATCGCGATCGTCAACGGCGAGGCGACGAGCATCCGGCCGAACTCCGAGGACTCCCCCACCTGCGCGTTGAAGTGCGCCTGGTTGGTGTTCATCGTCAGGAGCGTGAACCAGGTGTTGTCGGTCTCGTTGATCGTCCGTCCCAGCGGGTGCTGGTAGACGTCACCCACCTCGAAGTCCTCGAGGAACCGCCCGCGCCAGCCGTCCTTGACCGTCATCGTGCTCCTTCCGTCGGCTCCTCGGACGCTAAACGTCTGAGGTTTTGCGGGCAAGAGCGTCCGCGCTGATGTCCTCCAGGGCCCGGTTGCTCGTGCGCTCGCCGAACACCAGCAGGACCACGCCCATGAGCAGGGCGGCGACGGCCAGGTAGACGTACACCGCGACCGTGCCCGCCCCGGTGTAGATCGCGGCGACGAGCACGCCGCCGACCACGCCCGCGAGGCGCCCCGAGCCGTTCGCGATCCCGGAGCCGAGCCCGCGCAGCTCGAGCGGGAAGACCTCGGCGATGTAGGTGTAGAGCACCGCGACGCCGGTCTGCATGAGCATCGAGGCCGCGAAGCCGCTGACGACGATCCACACCGGGTCGGTGACGAGGCCGAAGACGAGCAGCAGCACCGCGACGACGCACTGCAGGCCGAACACGAGCGTCTTGCGCTCGACGCGGTCGATCACCGGGAACGCGAGCAGTGCCCCGGGCACGGCCGCGATGGCGAGGATCGAGGCGAAGGTGAGCGACTGCGCGGTGGTGTAGCCGCGCTCCACCAGCAGCGTCGGCACCCAGGCGGTGAAGCCGTAGAAGCTCAGGATGAGGAACACGCACGCGGCGGCCGCGACCACCACCCGCCGACGCGCCCCGCGCAGCAGGTCCCCGACGGTCGCCGCGGGTACGGGCGGGACCGGCGTCGGCGTGGGCAGCTCGCGACCGGTCGCGGCGCGCGCCTCGTCCTCCATGCGGGCGATCAGGGTCTCGGTCGCCGGTGTGGTGCGGCCGTGCGCCGCCTGCCACCGTGCGGACTCGGGCAGCACCCGCAGGGCGACGGCCCCGAAGACCGCGCCGAGCGCCCCGAACACGAAGATCCAGCGCCACGCGTCCGGCCCGAGCGGGACGACGAGGCGGGCCAGCCAGGCCGCGATCGGCACCCCCGCCAGCCCGACGGCGAGCAGGATCGCCTGGTAGCGCCCGCGCAGCGCCCGGGGGAACATCTCGCTGACGTACACCAGCAGCACGCCGGTCATCGCCTGCAGGCCGAAGCCCGTGAGCACGCGCAGCACCCCGAGGCTCGTCGCGTCCCAGGCGGCCGCCGAGAGCAGCGAGAACGTCGAGTAGAAGAACACCGAGCCGATGAGCACGGGCCGCCGGCCGAAGCGGTCGGAGAGCCGACCCCCGACGATCGCCCCGACGAACATCCCGACGAAGCCCGCCGAGGTCACCAGCCCGACGGTGCCGATCGAGAGGCCCCACTCGGCGCGCAGGGCGGGCGCGGCGTAGGCGAACGAGTTGAGGTCGACGAGGTCGAAGACGAACAGCGCGCCCAGCACCACGACCCACCGGCGGTGGGTCCGCGTGACGACGGGCAGGCGGTCGATCCGGGCGGCCAGGTCCGGTCCCGGACCGGTGCGCGTCCCGGTCGACCGGGTGTCCGGCGGGTCGGTGGCAGTCATCGGCACTCCCCTCGTGCGGGCCTCCCCGACGGCGGCCCGTCCCGACCCGGCCGGCTACCGGCTGTAGCCCGGGTCACACCGACCGTAAAAGTCCGATGTATTCGACGCAAGGCTCATCGGGGGTCGGGCTCCCCCGCCCGCGCCAGGATCGCCCGGGCCCGGTCCACCACCGGCCGGTCGACCATCGCCCCGTCCACCACCGCCACGCCCCCGCCGGCGGCGGCCTCGACCACGGCGTGGGCCCACCGCACCGTGTCCTCGTCGGGGCGCAGCGCGCGGTCCGCGGGGCCGATCTGCGCGGGGTGGATGCAGAGCTTCGCGGTGAAGCCGCGGGAGAGCGCGTGGCGGCAGTCCGCCACGAGGAGCTCCTCGTCGCGGACCGCCGTGGTGACGCCGTCGACCGGGCCGGGCAGCCCGGCGGCCCGCGAGGCGAGCGCGAGCACCGCACGGGCGTGCGCCATCGCGTCGCGGTCGGCGTGGTCGGTGCCCAGCTCGCTCGCGAGGTCCACGCTGCCGAAGGCCAGGCGCACCACGTTCGGGCTGCTCGCGACCTCGGCGGCGGCCAGCAGCCCCGCCGCGGTCTCCACGAGCGCGAGGACCTCGACCCCGGCCTCGGCCAGCGCCGCAGGCCACGGCAGGCCGGCCTTCGGGAGCATCACGACGACGTCCCGCCCGGCCACGGCGGCGAGGTCGTCGGCGAACCAGGGGGTGTCGGCGCCGTTGATCCGCACGACGACCGTGCCGGTCGCGGACCCGCCGTCCAACCACTGCCCCACCGCCCGGCGCGCCTCGTCCTTGCCGTCGGGGGCCACCGCGTCCTCGAGGTCCAGCACCACGACGTCGGCGCCGGCGGCCGCGGCCTTGTCGAAGCGGTCGGGCCGGGAGCCCGGGACGAACAGGAACGTGGTGGCAGCGGCGACCGACATGGCGGGGAGGCTCGATCGTCGGACGTTTGAGTGTCAAGCAGGCCGTCGCCGTTCCCACGGCGCGTAGGCTCACGCTTCGTGGCACCGACACGTCCGTCCTCGACCTCCCGTGCGGGCGCCGCCGCGGGCGACGGCGGGTCCTCCCGGGCCGTGCCCCCGGCGCGGCTGCGGGTGCAGCGCGTCCGGCCCGCCTACCGCCAGGTCGCCGACGAGCTGCGGGCCCAGATCGTCGGCGGCAGCCTCGGCGCCGGGGAGCGGCTGCCGAACGAGGCCGACCTGAGCCAGGCGTTCGGGGTCAGCCGCAGCACCGTCCGTGAGGCGCTGCGCGTGCTCGCGAGCCAGCACCTCATCGAGACCACCCGGGGCGTGCAGGGCGGCTCGTTCGTCCTGGCGCCCGACCCGGCGCGGGTCGTGGAGGACGTCGGAGGCGCGCTCGGCGTGCTCGTCATGACGCCGCAGCTGCGCCTGCACGACCTGCTGGAGGCCCGGCTCCTGCTCGAGCCCTCCGCCGCGCGGCTCGCGGCCCAGCGGGCCGACGCCGACACCGTCGAGGCCATCCGCACCGCCGCCGGGGCGCCGCGCGACGGGCGCGACCCGAGCGGCTTCGTCGGCCACCTCGACTTCCACACCACCGTGCTCATGGCCACCGGCAACCTGATGATCACGATGATGGGCCAGCCGGTGAACGACGTGCTGCGCACCCGCCTGCGCCGCGTCGGCGTCGAGACCCAGGAGTGGGACCGCGTGGACGAGTGGCACCGGGTGATCGCCGACCACATCGCCGCGGGCGACGGCGCCGCCGCCGAGGAGGCGATGCGCGACCACCTCGTCGCGCTGCGCTCGCTCTACGAGCGCGACGGGCTCTGGACCGACGAGCCGGCGGGCCACTGACGCCGTCCCGATCCGAGCGAACGGCACTCTCGCGCACATAGATGCTGCGAGAGTGCCGCTCGATCACCTCACGGCCGGTCGGGCAGCCGCCGGAACGGCAGCTCGGTCTCCGTGGCCCCGCCGTCCCCGTCGGCCTCGACGCGGTAGGCCCGGGCGCCGTCGCGCTCGGTGAGGACCTCGACGAGCTCGGTGCCGCGGTAGAGCAGCCCGGCGCCGTCGTCGGTGGCGTGCGCGGTGGGCAGGATGCCCTCGGCGACGAGCCGGCGCAGGGTCGGTCGCCGCTCGGGCTCGGAGTCGTGGTGGACGCCGTTGGCGTACGGCAGCAGACCGAGCCCGTTGATCACCGGCTGCAGGGCCGGCCCGAACGAGTCGGTGGTGCCGCCGGTGTGCCAGCAGATCGAGCCCGCGGAGACGCCGGTCAGCACCACCCCGGCCTCCCACGCCTCGCGCAGCACCGTGTCGAGCCCGTGCAGCCGCCACAGCGCGAGCAGCCCGGCGACGCTGCCGCCCCACACCCAGATCACGTCCTGGGCGAGCAGGTGCGCGCGCAGGTCGTCGACGTTGGGCATCGGCAGCAGGGCCACGTGACTCGCCGCCCAGCCCAGCCGCCACGCGTTGTCGTAGAAGGTCATGACCAGCCGCGGGTCGTCGCCCACCGCGGTCGGCACCAGGCACACCCGCGGCGCCCGGCCCGTCACGCCCGCCAGCTCGACGGCGTGGTGGGCGAGCGGGGCGGGCTGCCAGTCGATGCGGTCGGCGCGGCGCAGGCCGCCGGAGGTGGCGAGGATGGTCGGGCCGTCGGCGGACATGATCGCGACGGTAGACCCGCCCCGCCCGTCGTCGGGAAGGAATCTCCCGACGACGGGTGCGGGGTCACCGCGCGGAGGCCATCCAGGCCGCCCGGCGCTGCTCGTGCGTGGTGCACCCCTCGAGCGCGGCGAGGCGCTCGGCGCCCGCCGCGTCGAGCGCCCCGGCGGCCTGGGCCCGGTAGGCCTCCGCGAGCTCGCGGTCGGCGCGGGCCTCGGCGACCGAGAGCGGCCGCGGCTGGTGGTCCTCCGGCAGCGTCGAGAGCGTCGAGTCGCTGGCGAAGCGGTCGACGACGCCGCGGGCGAGCCGGTCGGACCCGGCCAGGTAGGGGTTGTCCGGCGGCAGGTGCGCGGTCACGCGGCCGTAGCTGCCGACGACCAGCAGCACCAGGCCGGCGCCGATCGAGAAGAAGACGTTGGGCAGCCGGAACGCGAGCAGGTTGTACGGCGTCGCGAGCACGGCGAGCCCGACGAAGGCCGCCACCAGGAACGCGGCGCCCACGACGATCATCACGGTCGACGCGGGGCGGCCTCCACGGATCGCCGCGAGGACGAGGATCAGGGCGGTGACCACCGAGACCGTCGACAGCAGGCCGTTCGTGGACAGGCCGAGCAGCGGGACGCCGCGGGTCTCGAAGGCGGTCAGACCGCCGACGTAGCCGAGGATGCCGAACACTGCGATCACGGCGGCGACGAACAGGGCGCCGACCCGGTGGACGAGCAGGACGCGGCGGGCGGACGGGCCGGGGGCGTCCGCGGGAGCAGTGGTGGGGTGCGAACGGGCGAGGGTCATGACGGCCTCCTTGGTGAAGCGCGTCGAGCAGTCGTGGGCAACGGGATCGGACGCACGGGCATTGCCGCGATCCGGGGAGCTCACCCCTCCCCGATCCCGTGATCCCGCTCGCGAGGTTTGACCGCCGGGTAGCCCACCACCATGCGACTGTTGATCGCGGGCGCGTCGGGGTTCGTCGGGCACCGCCTGTGCGAGGTCCTCACCGACGCCGGCCACGCCGTGTCCGCCATGACCCGTCGCCCCGAGCGTTACACGGGGTGCGGCGAGCCGGTGCGCGGGGACGTGCACGACCCGGACTCCCTGCCCGGGGCGCTCGCGGGCCACGACGTGGCCTACTACCTCGTGCACTCGCTCGACCGGGCCGACTTCGTGCGGGCCGACGCCGACGGCGCCCGGGCGTTCGGACGCGCCGCCGCGGCGGCCGGGGTGCGGCGGATCGTCTACCTCGGCGGGCTGGGCGACGACCGCGACGACCTGTCCGACCACCTGCGCAGCCGCCGCGAGGTGGAGACCCACCTCGGCGAGGCCGGCGTCCCGGTGACCACGATCCGGGCGGGGATCATCGTCGGGCACGGCGGGATCTCGTGGGAGATGACCCGGCAGCTGGTGTCGCACCTGCCGGCGATGGTCTGCCCGCAGTGGGTCTACACGCGCACGCAGCCGATCGCGATCGACGACGTGGTGCGCTACCTGACGGCCGTCCTCGACACCGACGCGACGACCGGGCGGGCGTTCGACGTCGGCGGCCCGGACGTGCTCGTCTACGCCGACATGCTGCAGCGTGCCGCCGCGGTCATGGGTCGGCGCCGGCTCGTCATCGTGCCGGTCCCCCTGCTCACCCCGTCGTTGTCCTCGCGCTGGCTCTCCCTGGTCACCGACGTCGACACCGCCACCGGTCGCTCGCTGATCGACTCGATGTCGAACGAGGTCGTGGTGCGCGACGACGCGATCCGCCGGCTCGTCCCGTTCGAGCCGATGCCCTACGACGAGGCTGTGCGCCGCGCGCTGGACGACCGCGCCGCCGACTCCGTCCCGGTGCCGCGACGGGCCGCCGCGGCCTGACCGAAAGGTTTGGCACAACCGGGTAAGACCCGTTATGGTCCCGCGGCGGGCGGAGGCTCCAGCAGCGCGGGCCTCCTCCCCTCACGCCCCTGGGAGGTGCGGCTCAGCGCCGGGTCGCGTCGAGTCGCTCGAGGAACATCCCGGCGAACTCCGCGACCCCCGCCGAGCCCACCTGTCGGCGCAGCGACCGCCAGGTGAGGGTCAGCCCGTCGTCGTGACCGACCACGCCGAGCGTCACCGCCATCCGCGGTGACAGGTTCGGCGGGCTGAACCGGACCTGGAGCACCTCGCCCGCGTCCCCCATCGGCCCGAGCGTCGCGGGTCCGAGGTTCGACAGGATCGTCGTCTCCACGAACCGGCCCTCCACCAGCGGCAACAGGGTCGGCGACACCCGCTTCAGCCCGCGGGGCAGCACGAGCGCCGAGAGCACGTCGACGATCCAGCCCTCGGTGCCGCGCTCCTTGACCGCGCGGGTCTGCGCCGCGACCGCGGCGACCGTCGCGACGGGGTCGGCGAGCTCCCGGGTCGGTACGACGACCGCCACGTAGCTCGCGAGGTTCGCGACCACGTCCGCGTCCCCGTCGCCGCGCAGGTCGACCGGCACCATCACCGACACGCTGCGCCCGACCCGCCCGCCGTGCCGCTCGTTCCACGCGAGGACCGTGCGCAGGTGGGCGGCGAGCAGGAGGTCGTTGAGGGTCGCGCCGTCCGGCTTCGACTCCCGCAGGGCGGAGACGACCGCGGGCTCCAGACGACGGGTCACGAGGGCGTGGCGGGGACCGGCCTCTCCCCCGTCCCCGACGATCCGGGTCAGTGCGGCCCGACCCCACGCGTCGGAGGCGATCTTGGCCGCGCGCGCCGTGACGTCGCGCAGGCCCCGGGCCCCGGCCAGCCGCCGGAGGTCGCGCGCCCCCTCGACCCGGTCGTCGGGAAGGTCCCGCCCGGCGTAGGCGTCGACGACCGACGCCAGGAACCGCAGCGCGCCGCGGCCGTCGATCGCCGCGTGGTGGACACGGACGGCGAGCACGTCGCCGTCGTCGTCCCGTGCGACGACGACGGTGACCGCGCGGTCGTCGGGCAGCCGCGACTGCAGGACCTCCCGCGCCGACGCGGCGTCGTCGACCACCTCCACCGCGAGCGGCGCGTCGAGGACCCATCGGGCGCGCAGCGACCACGGCCGTTCCGGGGCGGGCCGGGCGCGGGCCATCGGATGGGCGTCGGCGGCGACGGCGAGGGCCGCCGCGAGGCGGGCCGTGTCGACGTGACCCGCGAGCCGGAGCTCGAGGTGGACGGAGAGCACCGAGACCGCCCGGAGGTCGAGGAACGCCTCGTCGAGCGGGGTCGCGGGGAGGATGCGCGGCACGGCGCGGAGTGCCCGCCCGCGGCGCCCGTCACCCGTCGTCGGGGGGATCGTCCGACCGGGTGACTAGACTCCGGCGGTCGCGTTCGTGATCACCCCCGGAGGACCCGTGTCCCGTCCCCTCGCGGTGTGGGTCGCCGTCGTGCTGATCGCCGCGACCGCCGTGCTGCGGGTGGTCGGCCTGTTCGTGCTGGGCGGGTTCGGCCTGCTGCCGATCATGGGGCTGGTCGCGCTGGTGGTCTCGATCATGGTCGCCGGCGCGCTGTTCCGGGGACTGCGGGGCACGGCCGACATCGCGATCGTGGTGCTCGTCCTCGCCGGGGTGCAGGCGGTCCTGACGGCCACCGAGCCGGAGCCGGTGGTGCGCACGCTCGGGATCGTCGAGGCGGTGCTGTCCGTCGTCACGATCGTCGTGCTGCTGCTGCCGCCGGTGCGGGCGTGGGCCGGTCGCCGGGTCGTGACCCCGGCCGGTCGCTGAACACCCCGGATTCCCTCGAGCCCGCTACGGTGGCGCCCCATCGGATGTCGCCCCACGAGAAGCCGGAGTCGTCGATGTCGCTGCAGGTCGTCGCCCTGATCACCGCCAAGCCCGGCTCGGAGGAGGTCGTGGGCCAGGCTCTCGCCGAGCTCGTCACGGCCACGCGGGGCGAGGAGGGCTGCCTGTCCTACGAGCTGAACCGCTCGGGTGCCGACGGCACCGTCTTCGTCACGGTCGAGCAGTGGCGCGACCAGGCCGACCTCGACGCCCACATGCAGACCCCGCACGTCGCCCAGGCCTTCGCCGTCGCCGGCGAGCACCTCGCCGCGCCGCCCGCCATCCACCCGCTCCTGCCGGTCGGGAGCTGATTCCCGACGACGGTGGGAGGCTCGGCTCCATGCGCATCGCGGTGATCGGGCTCGGCGGGATGGGCAGTGCCCTGGCCGAGCGGCTGCTCGACGAGGGCCACGAGCTCGAGGTGTGGAACCGGTCGCCGGGCCGCGCGGAGCTCTTCGACGACCGCGCCGGCATCCTCGCCGACCCCGACGCGGCGACGGCCGACGCCGTGGTCGTCTCGGTGGCCGACGACGACAGCCTGCTCCAGGTGGCGCTGCCGGACGGCGCGGCGCGATCGGCGTGGGCGGGCATGCTCGTCGTGAACGCCTCCACCGTCGCCCCGGCCACGCAGACCACCCTCGCCGCCGCGTACGGCGGACGGTTCGTCGCCGCCCCGATCCTCGGCGCGCCGCACGCGGTGCGCAGCGGGCAGGCGCGCTGGCTGGTCGGCGGGCCCGCGTCCGCCCGCTCGACCCTCGCCCCGCTCTGGGCGGCGTTCGCCACCACCACCGACGCCGGGGAGGACCCGGCCCGCGCGTCGGTGGTGAAGCTGCTGTCGAACCAGATGCTGCTGGTCGGGGTCGCGATGGTCGCCGAGACCGTGCGCCTCGGCCGCGCCGCGGGACTCGAGGACGACGCGATCACCGACCTGCTCCGTGACTCCCCGATGCTCGCGCCGGGGTTGGCCAACCGGATCGACGGCCTCGTCGACCCGGACCACGCCGGCTGGTTCACCGGCCCGCTCGCGGCGAAGGACCTCACGCACGCGCTCGGGTTGGGCGGCGCGGAGTCCCCGGTCACGACGGCGGCCCGCGACGCCTACCTCGAGGTGGCCGCCGAGGGGTGGGCGGACGCGGACGTCACCGCGCTGGTGGAGCTGGGTCGACGGCGCTGACCAACCCGTCCAGCGCGGTCGCGATCTCGGCCCGCACGTGTGGGTCGGCGATCAGGCCGTCGTCGCCGACCTGCGAGCGCACGAGCGGGACCCGTCGGCAGGCCGCGTCGACGACCCGGGCCCCGACGTAGCCCAGCACCGTGGCGAGCTCCGCGTGCGCAGCGGCGCCGCCGGTCGGTGCCGCGACCCCGGCGGCGTTGATCCATCCCACCGGGAGCCCGGGCATCTCGGCGCCACCGACGGTCCAGTCGAGCAGGTTCTTGAACGCCCCCGGGAGCGCGCCGGCGTACTCGGGGGTGCAGATCAGCAGGGCGTCGGCCGCCGCCAGGGCCGCTCGGAGCTCGGCGACGGTGGGCGGGAGCGGCTCGATGTCGTCGTCCGGGTTGAACGCGGGCAGCGCCGCGAGCCCGTCGTAGTGCCGCGTCCCATCCGGGTCCATCGCGGCCGCCGTGCGGACGAGAGCCGTGTTGGTCGACCCCGCCCGGGTGCTCCCCGAGATCAGCAGCACCGTCGCCACGGCGACCAGCGTAGGACCGGACCGCGATACGGTTCCGCCGTGGAGACCGACGAGATCGCAGCGGCCCTCGCGGGCGACCCTGCGCTCGTCGGGGTGGAGCTGGTCGATCTCCGGCGGGCGTCCGCTCTGCTGCGCTTCCGCGCCGCACGCGATGGTCTGTCACTGATCGAGACCCGGCCGGAGTTCCTCGGGGTCCTCCGCGACCGCGCCTGATCCTGCCTCAGCTCCGGCGTCCCAGGAGCCCGTCGACCAGCATCGCCACGTACACGTCCGCCACGACGTCCGGGGACCGCGGACCGACGGGGTCCAGCCACCGCGCCGTGCCGTTGAGGGCGTCGAGCAGCGCCAGCGCGGCGAGGCCGGGGTCGTCGACCGCGAACTCCCCCGACCGCACGCCTGCCGCGACCGTGTCCCGGACCCGCCGCTGGTAGTGCCGGCGGTGCTCCTCGACCTCGGCGCGGTGCTCGGGGGTCAGCGCCGCCAGCTCCTGGAGCCCGACGAGGAACTCGACCCGCCGCCGGACCAGGTGGTGCAGGTGCGCGCGGACGAGCGCGGCCAGCCGCGTGCCGGGGGTGCCGGCGTCGTCGAGCAGGGGCAGGGTCTCGGCCACCGGCTCGGCGGTGACCCGGCGGCAGATCGCCGCCAGAATCTCCTCCTTGGACCGGTAGTGGTGGTAGAGCGAGGCGCCGCGGATGCCGAGCTCGTCGGCGATGTGGCGGGTGCCGACGGCGTGGTAGCCCTCGCGGGCGAACAGCGCCGCCGCCGCGTCGACGATCTGCTCGGGGGTGACGCGGCGGCGCCCGGCCAGCTCGACCGGGTCAGACATCGACCCGCCGCAGCTCGCGCTTGAGCACCTTGCCCTGGCCGTCGACCGGGAACTCCTCGACGACGTGCACCGCCTTCGGGGTCTTGTACGACGCCAGGCGCTCGCGGCAGTACGCCACCAGGTCCTCCGGCGCCACCGGCGAGCGCACGATGACGAAGGCGGTCACGGCCTCCGACCAGTACTCGTCGGGCCGCCCCACGACCGCGGCGCGCAGCACCTCGGGGTGCGTGTGCAGGACCCGCTCGACCTCCTGCGACGACACGTTGAACCCACCCGACTTGATCATGTCGCGGGCACGGTCGGCGAAGAACAGGTTGCCGGACCCGTCGGCGCGGACGATGTCGCCGGTGCGCAGCCACCCGTCGTCGGTGAACACCTCGGCGGTCCGCTCGGGCTCGCGGAAGTAGCCCAGCATCACCGAGGGCGAGCGGCACCAGAGCTCGCCGGTCTCCCCCGGCGCGGCGTCGACGCCGTCCGGCCGGACGATGCGGGTCTCCAGGTGCGTGACGGGCGTGCCGATCCACGACGGGTCGGCGTCCGGGATGTCCTCGAGCCGCGAGAACCAGCCCACGGAGCCCAGCTGCGAGAGCTCCGACTGGCCCCAGTAGGTCCCCCAGACCACGCCCTCCGCGGCGTCGGCCCACGCGTCCACCGCGGCCGGCGAGACCTGCCCTCCGTAGGTCATCGCGCGGCGCACCGAGCCGACGCTCGCCGGCCCGAAGTCCGGGTGGCGGGCCAGCGCGAGGTAGAAGGTCGGGGTCTGCGCGACGACGGTGATCCGCTCGGACGCGATCAGGTCCAGGGCGCGGGCCGGGTCGAGGGCGTCGGGCAGCACGAGGGTCGCGCCCATCATCGTCAGGGTGGTCATCGACCCGAGCCCGGCGATGGTGAAGAACGGCATGGCGAAGAACCACGTGTCGTCCGGCCCGGTCCGCAGCCCCCAGCTCCACGCCGGCGCGGTGGAGATCAGGTAGTTCCGGTGCGGGATCATCACGCCCTTCGGCGTGGACTCCGTGCCGGAGGTGTACACGAGCATCGCGAGGTCGTGCTCGTCGACGTCGACGTCCGGCTCGTGGTCCGGGCCGGCCAGGACCTCGGCCAGGGGCGTCCACCCCTCGGCGCCGTCCCCGAGCACGATCCGCCCGAGCACGTCGGTGGTGATCGGGGTGAGCAGGTCGACGTACTCCGGACCCGCGATCACGACGGCGGGGCCGGCGTGGTCGAGCTGGCCCGCGACCTCGTCGCGACCGTGCAGCACGTTCACCCCGGTGAACGCCGCGCCGGCCTTCAGGGCGCCGTAGTACACCGCGACGACGTCGGCGGAGTTGCGGGCCATGACCGCGACCCGGTCGCCGCGCCGCACGCCGAGCGCAAGCAGGTGGTGCGCGACGGCGTTCGCGCGCCGGTCGAGCTCGCCGTAGGTGGTCTCGCGCCGCGACCCGCCCTCGTGGGAGACGAGCGCGACCCGGCCGCCCTGGGTGCGCGCGTGCCGGCGGAGCTGGTCGCCGATCGTCGCCCGGCCGACCGGGCGCCGGTGGACCGCCGGCAGCTCGCGGACGTCGGCCGCTGCACTCACGCGGGTGCCCCGGCGAACAGCGGGCGGCCGAACGTCTCGTCGAAGGTGATCTGCTCGACGGGGGTGCGGGAGAGCTTCGTCGGGAAGCTCCTCGCCGGGTAGCCGACGGCGACGTGGGCGGCGGTGATGTGGTCGTCGGGGACGGACAGCAGCTCCCGGACCTGCGGCTCGACGGCGCACAGCAGCGTCGTGACCGCGGTGGCGACGCCCTGGGCGCGCAGCGCGAGGCAGAGGTTCTGCATCGTCGGGTAGATCGACGCGCCGCCGACGACGGACAGGCGGCCGAGTTCGGTGTCGGTCGGGTGCAGCCCGGAGGTCTCGGCGCAGAGCACGAGGATCGCGGGGACCTGCGCGAGGTGGCGGGCGAAGTGGTCGGCGTCGAGCACGGTCTTCGGCAGCGCGTTGGCCTGCACGGTGCCCTCGCCGATCCCGGCGAAGTAGGCCTCCCACATCGGCAGGTAGAGGTCCGCGAGGGCCTGCTTGCGGGCGGGATCGCGCACGACGATCCACTTCACGGGCTGCCGGTTGCCGCCCTGCGGCCCGAAGCGGGCGGCGTCGATCGCCGCGTGCAGCACCTCGTCGGGCACCGGGTCCTCGCGGAAGTACCGGCACGTCCCGGTGGTGCGCATCGCCAGGTCCAGCTCCATCGCCGGTTCTCCTATCAGCGGGTAGGCCAGAGGATCGACACTGTGCTGTGGCTCCGACCACACGTCAAGCACTGACCTGCTCGGATCTCGGGCTTGCGTGACGACGCCCTACCCGCCGTAAGGTCCGGGGTCGTGACCACCGCCGCTCCGACCGATCTGCGCCGCGCGCTCGGGGCGGCGAACGTCCCCTGCCTGACGATGTGTCTGGTCCAGCTGACCGGCGACCTGCGCTGGCTCGAGGCGCCCTACGCCCCGACCCGGGCCCGCGGGATGGACGACCACGACACGGGCGGACTTCCCGACGACGTCCAGGACGAGATCCGGGACGCGGCCGCCCCCGCCGTCGAGGCGTGGCGGGCCGGGACACCGGTGGCGATCCCGGCGCCCCGCGGCGACCTGCTGCTGCGGATGCTGCGGACGTTCACCGGCGAGCCGGTCGGTGACGAGTTCGAGCCGATGATGGCCGAGACGCTCGGGGTCGCCGCCCCGGAGCCGACGCCCCGCCCGACCGTGCCGCCCGGCACCGACGCCCTGGTGATCGGCGCGGGGGTCGGTGGGCTGCTCGCCGTCGCGACCCTGCGCGAGATGGGCGTCCCCGTGACCGTGCTGGAGCGGAACACCGAGGTCGCGGGCACGTGGTGGGAGAACCGCTACCCCGGCGCGGGCGTCGACACCCCGAGCCACCTGTACTCCTACTCGTTCCGCCCGCACCCGTGGTCGACCGCGTTCGGCCGTCGCGACGAGGTGTTCGACTACCTGCGCGACTACGCCGACTCGGCCGACCTGCGCCGCTCGATCGAGTTCGGCACCGAGGTGGAGGCCGCCCGCTGGGACGAGGCGACGTCGCGCTGGGAGGTGACGACCCGCCGCGCCGACGGGACCCGTGCGACCCGGTCCGCGTCGCTGCTGGTCTCGGCCGTCGGCCAGCTCAACCGGCCGACGATGCCCGACCTGCCGGGCCTCGACAGCTTCGACGGGCCGCTCTTCCACTCCGCCCGCTGGCCCGACGACCTCGACCTGTCCGGCCGCCGGGTCGCGGTCGTCGGGACGGGCGCGAGTGCGATGCAGATCGTGCCGCGGATCGCCGGCGTGGCGGACACCGTGACCGTGTTCCAGCGCTCGCCGCAGTGGATCGCGCCGCACTCCGGCTACTTCGACGCGATCGGACCGGACAAGCAGCAGGTCCTCGCCGAGGTGCCGTTCTACGCCGGCTGGTACCGCGCGCGGCTCGCGTGGACGTTCAACGACAAGGTGCACCCCGCCCTCGTCGTCGATCCCGACTGGGAGCACCCCGAGCGGTCGGTCAACGCCGCCAACGACGGGCACCGCCGGCACTTCACGCGGTACCTGGAGGCCGAGCTGGAGGGCCGCCCCGACCTCGTCGCGAAGGCGCTCCCCCACTACCCGCCGTTCGGGAAGCGGATGCTGCTCGACAACGGCTGGTTCGCCGCGCTGCGCCGGGACGACGTCGAGCTCGTGACGGAGGCCGTGGCGGAGGTGCTGCCGCACGGGCTGCGGACGACGTCGGGCGCGGAGTACCCGGCCGACGTCGTGATCATGGCGACCGGGTTCGCCGCGCACGAGTTCCTGGCGGGCGTGGACGTGCGAGGACCCCGCGGCGCTCTGGCGCGGGTGTGGGGTCCCGACGACGCACGGGCGTACCTGGGCGTCACCGTGCCCGGGTTCCCGAACCTGTTCCTGCTGTCCGGCCCGAACACCGCACTCGGGCACGGCGGCTCGCAGATCACGATCATCGAGCTGCAGATGCGCTACGTCGCCCGGCTGGTCGCGGGCCTGCTCGACGCCGGCGGTACTGCTCTCGAGGTCCGCGAGGACGTGGCGGCCGCGTACGACGCGGAGGTCGACGCCGCGCACGCCGGGATGATCTGGACCCACCCCGGCATGACGAACTGGTACCGCAACGCCGCCGGCCGCGTGGTCAACACGCTGCCCTGGCGGATCGTCGACTACCGCGCCCGCCTCGAGGCGTCGGGAATGGGCGACTTCGAGACCCGCTAGGTCTCCACTCGAGGTCGGTCAGCCCGTCGCCGACGACGGGGCCGCCACCGGGTCCGTGTCGACGACCTCGCCGGGCTCGTCCCGCGAGCCGACGAGCAGCGATCCCACCACGCAGATCGCGACGTTGACCGCGAGCCCGATCAGTCCGCCCGGTACGCCACCGATGGTGGACAGGTCGGCGTAGGTGAGTGCGCCGGCGAGGACCGCTCCGGACAGCATCCCCCAGAACGCCGGCGCCGCCGCCATGCGTCGCCAGTACAGGCCCAGCACGAACACGGGCGCGAGCTGAACGATCAGCTCGAACTTGAGCACGAAGATCTGGTAGAGCGTGCCGGGCGGGTTCCAGGCGATCAGCAGCAGCACCCCGACCGCGACGACGCTCGCGATCTTGCCGACGAGGACCTGCTTCGACTCGGGGAGGTCGGGCTTGAGGTAGCGCCCGACGAGGTCGCGGGAGACCACCGAGGAGAACGCCAGCAGGGCCGAGTCCGCCGTCGAGACGATCGCGGCCACGACCCCGCCGAAGAGCAGGATCATCATGGCGTAGAAGAACAGGTTGATCCCGGCGACCTCGTTGGCGATCAGGCCGACGAGCTGCTCGGACTCGTCCTCGGAGAGCGTCGGGAAGAGCTGGGTCCCGACGATGCCCACGACGAAGACGATGCCGGTGGTCAGCAGCGGCATCCACGCCATGATCGCCAGGGAGCGCTTGAGGGTGCGCTCGCTGCGGGCGGCGTAGATGCGCTGGATGGCGTGCGGGTAGACCGCGGCGCCGAGGCCGATGAGCACGATCATCGAGAGCCAGTTGACCGCGTCCTCCCCCGACGGTACCGCGACCTTCGACGGGTCACTCGCCGCGAGGGACTCCACGGTGCCGCCGAGGTCGCCGCCGACCAGTGACAGCGCCCCGAAGAGCAGGACCGCGACCCCGATGAGCAGCGCGATCCCCTGCATGACATCGGTGTACGCGACGGCGCGCATCCCGCCCGACCACGAGTACACGAGCATGACCAGGACGAACGCGATGACGCCGATCTCGTAGGGCACGGTGGCGCCGGTGAGTCCGGCGATGCCCTGGCCCATGGCGACGAGCTGCTCGAGCAGGTAGTTGGCGAGCCCCCACAGCATCAGGATCGCGGTGAGCACGACGAGCTTCCCCGACCCGAAGCGGTGCCGGATCCAGTCGGTGGGGGTGATGAAGCCTTCGCGCTTCGCCAGCACGTAGAGCCGCGGGGCGAACAGCAGGTAGGCCGCGATCACGGCGACCATGAACGGCACGGACTGCCACCACGTGAAGCCCTCGCGGTAGGCCTGCGGCGCGTACCCGACGATCGAGTTCCCGCTGTACTGCGTGGCGTAGAGGGTGAAGAACAGGGCGACGAAGCCGAGCCCGCCGCCGGAGAGGTAGTAGCTCTTCGCGGACTTGTCCGACCCGCCGCCGCGGCCCGCGACGTAGCCGATCGCGAGCATGAGGACGGCGTAGAGGCCGAGGATCAGCACACCACTGACGCCGGAGAAGCTCAGCCCGGTCACCGCTTCGCCTCCGCCCCGGTCGCGGCGGCCTCTTCCTCGGGCTCGACGAGGTTCCACGCCCGCAGGCAGGCCCAGCAGGTCAGTGCGGAGAAGGCCAGCGTGGCGGCGACGCTGATCCACAACCAGTACGGCACGCCACCGATCAACGGCAGCAGGGAGCCGGTGGGCAGGTACAGCGGGACGCCGACGACGATCACCACGGCCATCGTCACCCACAGCCAGCGCAGGCGGATCGGTTCGCGTCGTACGTCGTGCGGCATCGGGCGGCTCCGTCGTCGGTGTCGTGCGGTGACCGAGGGCGCGACCACGACACACGAACGTCAACGGGACCACAAGGGGCGAAACCGACGAACCGTCCGGCTTCTCAGGCCGGGATCCAGCTCCCGTGGAACCCGGCCGGCACGCCGCGGGGCAGGGTGACCGCGGCGACGGTGCGGGTGACGTCTCCTGCGTCGAGCACGAGCAGGCGGGACGCCGAGCCGTCGCGGCGGGTCGTGATCGTGAGCAGCCAGCCGTCGTCCTCGGCGCGGTCGGGGGCGGCGGAGGGCACGAACACGGCCTCGCCGGCGGAGACGTCGTCGCCCGGGTCGTGGGTGGTGGTGACCCCGGTGTCGAGGTCCAGCTTCACCACGGAATCGCTGCGCCGCCCCGACGCGACCGCGTACCGGTACCGCGCGGTCCGGCCGACGCGGTCGTCGTCGAGCGTGGGCATCTCGAGCGGACGGTCGTCGAGCGGGGTCTCGGTGACAGCGCCGGTGGTGAGGTCGAGCGTCCAGCGGTGGTAGCGGGCGACGCCGAGCGCGACGGCCTCGGACGCCGGGTCGCGCTGCGGCCGCTTGCGCCGCTTCGAGGGGAACAGCGCCGCAGCGTCCGCCCCGGAGTACCGAGCGGCGTCGAGCTCGATCCGCCCCGACCGGTCGTCGGGAACGAAGCGGGCCGTGCCGACGTGGAAGACGTAGCAGGGGTCGATCTCGAACCAGCGGACGGGAGCGACCGGGTCGGTCAGCGACATGACGCCCAGGCGCGCGCCGTAGCGCTCCTCCCAGCCGAACGGCATGCCGGAGACGACCATCCGGCGCCAGGCGAAGGTCATGGGCAGGTCGAGGAAGATCGCGTGGCGGTCGGTGATGGCGAGGTCGTGCATCATCGTCGGCCGGTCGACCGTGACCGGACGGCTCTCGACGAGCTCGCCCGTCGCGGAGAGCCGGTGGTAGGTCAGGTACGGCGGGAACGGCGAGTAGCCGTGGAAGTGCATCTCGCCGGTGACCGGGTCGGTCTTCGGGTGCGCGCACATCGCGGTCGTCAGGCGGCCGCCGAAGTCCTGCGGACCCACCGTGGCCAGGTCCTCGTCGACCTCGTACGGGAACCCCTGCTCGACGAGCGCGAGCAGCTTCCCGGCCTGCGGCACGATGTGGGTGTTGGCCGGGACGGCGGTGAGGTCGGGACCGCGCAGCCCGAGGAACGGCTTGCCCTCGAGCGCGCGGGTGCGCACCCACCGGTTGCGGTACCACTCGGCCCGGCCGTTCCGCAGCCGCAGGCCGTGCAGCATCCCGTGGCCGCGGAACCAGTGCCCGGGGTCGTCGCCGGGCAGCGGGTTGGGGCCGTTGCGGATGTACCGCCCGTCGAGCTCCGGCGGGATCGCGCCCTCGACCGGGAGGTCGACGGCGTCGATCTCGTCGGGGACCGGGGTGTAGCGGTCGCGCGTCGGGGGCGCTTCGGCGGTCATCGTCCCCGAGTGTGCGCCGTCGGGGCGGTGGGCGCCGGTTCCAGTGCAAGCAATGCGTCACTGCGTGCATCCAGTGCCAGGAAATCCGGCACCGTCGGGACGGGGTCGCGCGAGTGTGTCGATCTGCGCCACCGCTGACGCACATCGCCGCACTCGCGCTCGAAACAGCTAGGCAGTCGATCACGCCGAGCGCGACATCCGGGACCGTCGCACTCGGCATGATCATTCGATGAGCTGTCAGACCGCCCGGATCACGCCCGCCGGGTCCGCTCGTCCACCACCCGACGGGCCTTGAACGTCGTCTCCGGCAGCACGCCCGGATCCAGCAGGACGACCGGCACGCGGATCTGCAGGACCCGCCGCAGCGCCGCCTCGACCCGCTCGGTCAGCGCCGCCCGGTCCGACCCGACCGCGGCGGGGCCAGTCCCGTCGATGGGCAGCAACGGCACATCTCTGACGTCGACCGTCAGGACGACGCCACTCGCACATCGGCCGGCGCCGACTCCCCCGCCCGACGGGGCGCCGGCACTGCCGCCCACTGCGCGTCGCGGGTCCGCAGCGCGGCCTGCCGGGCCGCGCGGAGCCGGCGTTGCGGGTCGAGCGCCCGCGACTGCCCCGGCCGGTCGGACCGGACGGCGCGCAGGTGCACCCACTCCGGCCGCCCGGCGTCGAGCACCTCGTCGACGAGCCCGCGCTCGACGTCGAGCTCCACCGACGCCGCGGACCAGGCGGGGCCACGCAGGTCGGGGGCAGCGCCGTCGAGGACGATCCGGGTGAGGTCGAGGTCGCCCGACGACCGCGCCAGCGCGGCCCGCGCCAGCACGAGGGCCTCGCGCCAGGGGCGGGGGTCGGAGTCGGCGAGGTGGTCGTCGAGGTCGTCGGCCGCGTCCTGCGCCTCCTGCGTCCGCCCGAGGCGGGCGAGCACCGGGATCACGACGATCCGGGCGCGGGTCCCGCGCTCGCGGTCGGCCGTCGTGGCCGCGGCCGCCCGGAGCCACCGGACCGCGGCCTCGTCGTCACCGTCCTCCCGGGCCATCGTCGCGAGGGCGAGTGCGGCGCCCGCGGCGAGCTCGTCGTCGCCGTCGGCGGCCAGCTCGAACCGCCGGCGCGCCTCGATGCGGCCGTCCGTGTTGGCCTCGCTCAGGGCGAGACGCGCGAGCACGTCCTGCGTGGCGCGATCGGCGCCGTCGATCCCGGCGAGCAGGTCGTGCGCGGCGCGGCGTCGTCCGCACCGCAGCTCCGCGAGCCCGGCCGCCCGCCGCGACGCCCGCGCGTCCTCGGCGTCCCCGCGCGCGGCGACCGAGCGGTGCCACCGCGCCGCGGCCTCGTCGTGCCCGTACTGCTCGGCGGCCGCCGCGACCGCCCACGCGGTCTCGACCGGCACCTCGTCGGGATCGAGCCGCCCCAGCAGCACCGCCCCGACGCCGGCGTCCCCGCGCGCCACCGCGACCCGGCCGGGGATCAGCAGTCGGGCGGCGTCCCCGGCGTCGCGCAGCCGTCGCGCGAACGCGGTCGTGACCGGCCACCCGGCGGGGCTCTCCGCGAGGTCGACGACGGCGGGGTCGGGCGCGAGGTGCGGCTGCCCGTCCCGCTCGACCCGGTGGACCAGTCCGGCGTCGATCGCCGCGGGCAGCTGGTCGGCGTGGTCGGTCAGCAGCGCCAGCTCGGTCTCGTCCAGGGCGTTCCCGACGGCGAGCCGGTGCCGGTCGGTCACGGCGGTCACCACCGCGCGGACCGCGTCCGGGACCTCGCAGGCGTCGTCCGGAAGGGCGTCGACCAGGAGGAACGGCAGGTCGGGCACCGGGCCGAGGACCGCGTCGAGGACGGCGGGGCGGGCCCCGATCAGCCCCTGCGGCGGCAGGGCTTCGAGCTCGGCGGGCGTGGCGTCGAGGAGCACGACGAGGTCGTCGCCGTGCCGATCCCCCGCCGCGACCAGCGCCGCGCGGACCGCGACCACCGAGGGACCGGTGACCAGCACCCGGCCGCACTCGGCGAGGGCGGTGTCGATCTCCTGCTGCGTGACCGCGTCGTCATCGTTCCGCGTCATGCTCGGTATGTCCGCCGGGGGTCGCCCGGTGTTGCACCGCGCGGCAGCTGCTCACCCGTCCGAGCCGTGTGGTTAGCCCGGTCGGCCCAGCGATCAGGGCGTCGGCAGCCACTCCCCGACCTTGGACAGGACGTGCAGGTCGGAGAGGCCCCGGAGCCGCGCGAGCACGACGCCGTCGTCGGGCACGACCGTCACGACGGGTACAACCGGCGCACCGTCGAGACCACCGAGCCGGCGCGGGCCACCTCGAACTGACACCGCGTCCCGTCCGCCGACGAGACGATCACGACCGCCATCCGCGCGTTCCGCGGACTCGTCCCCCGTCGCACCGCGAGGCCGTCGGCGGCGAGCACGCGGATCGTCGGGCCGGGGCGGGTCGCGTCGTCGCGCCGGTCCGCCGCGAACACCAGGTCGTCGTCGAACGCGAGCAGCGAGCCGCGCGCGGCCCCGTCGGCGTGGATCAGCGTCGGCCGCCCGAGCCCCGGATCGAGCAGCACGACCTCGCGGCGCCATCGCGGCGTCTCCGGCGCCCGCTCGCTGAGCACGAGGTACTCGCTGTCGCGCTCGGGCGGCACGCGGCCGGCCCACAGCACGTCCTGGACCTCGGACGACCCGTCGCCGCTGGTCCGTTCGCGCCACCATCGCGGCCCCCACCACGGCGGCTCCGAGAGCAGCACGAGCCACGACCCGACCGCCGCGAGCAGCCCGGCCAGCGTCACGAACCCCCCGAGCGGCGGGACGATCAGCGGCAGCGCCCCCAGCGTGACCAGGAACAGCCCCACGCCCGGGACCAGCGTGATGGGCGCCGACCGGGTCGGCTCCGGCGACACCCACCCGCGCCACGCCCCGCTCCAGGCCAGCGCGCCGACCCCTAGCAGCACGGCGCCCAGGACCAGCGCCACGAGGGAGATCGGGGACAGCACCACGGAACCGATTCCACCGGAATCGGTGCTCGGGCACACCCCTTCCCGACGACGGGTGTGCCCGGCTCGTCAGGACGGGCGGCGGTGCGCGGTCAGCAGGTGGGCGGGCATGACGAGGCGCCCCTGCTCGTCGCGCGGCGGCTCGGCGGCGAGGGGCAGCTCGAGGACGTGGATGGTGGAGTCGACGACCGATTCGACCGCCCACGCCCCCTCGACCGCCGTGGCGAGCTCGTCGGCGGTGACACAGTTCGGCGACATCTCGGGGGTGAACGGGGCGGAGACGTCGAAGGCGAGCACGAACAGCGCCGCACCGGGGCGGGCGGCCCGAGCGATCGAGGCGACGTAGCCCGGCCGCAGCTCCACCGGCAGCGAGTGGAAGAGCGTGCAGTCGACGACCGTGGCGAAGCGGCCGTCGTGCCTGGTGAACGCGGAGATGTCGGCGACCTCGAACGCGGCGTCCACCCCGGCCGCGGCCGCCGCCTCCCGGGCCTGCGCGATCGCCGTCGCCGACCGGTCGATCCCGACCGCCTCGACCCCCCGACGAGCCAGCTCGATCGTCGTCACCCCGACGCCGCACCCGGCGTCGAGCACCGGGCCGGCAACCCGCCCGCCGTCGATCAACGCCGCGATCGGCGGCTGCGGCACCCCGATGTTCCAGGGCACCGTGGCCGCCCCGTCGACGAGCGGGGTGCCGCGGTAGGTGGCGTCGAAGTCGGGCAGGCTCATGGTCAGAACCTCTCTGGGCGGCGAGTATCGGACGCGATCATGCTCCGCCCGGCAGCGCTCGCCGCGCCTCGGCGGGCAGGAACCCGACGACGTGCACGGCAGGCCGGCAGGCTTCGGCGGAGTCGCAGGCCGTCTGGACGCCATCGGCGATCTCGCCGCCGGTGAGCCAGCCGCTGCCCTCAGCCGCCTGACCGAGCGCGACGAGGGTCGACCCCGCGAGGTGCCGCTGCGCCCAGGTCGTGTCGTGGGCCCAGGACGAGGTCCCGACCACCTCGACCGTCCTCGTCCGCCGGTCCAGCAGCTGCACCAACCCTGCCGCCACGGGTTCGCGGTGCGGTCGGTGGCACCAGAGCACGACCAGCTCGGGCACCGCGCCGTCGAGCGCCGTGGCGACCCGATGGACGAACTCCGCGGGGTCGGTCCAGTCAGCTGCCACCCACCGCCCGGCCGGAGCTCGCCGTCGCGACGGGACCACCACGTCGCGCCCACGTCCGACGAACTCGTCCACGACCCGGGCGAGCATGCCCGTGCCGCCCACCACCAGCACCGGTCCGGTCACGGCTGGGAGCGCACCACATCCGCCGCGGGCGGGAGCTGCCGGCGGCACCGACGGGTGACCCCTGTTGAGGCCGCGCGTCGGACGGGACGACAGTGCACTCGGCAGCTCGCTCGGGGGGAGCAGCATTGACCGAGAACGATCCTGGGCCGCAGTACGGCCGCCACGCGGTTCCCGACGACGACCCGGCCACGACCGATCTGCTCGGCCTCCACCGGACCACCGCGAGGCGACCACGACGGTGGCGGTTCGCCCTGGTCGGCGCACTGGCGGTCGTCGTGCTCGGCCTCGCCGTCACCGCGGGGGTGGTGATCGACCGGCTGTCGGTGGACGCGCCGGCTCCCGTCGCGGCGGCACCGGCGAGCACACCAGCACCACCCCCGCCGCCGCAGACCTCCACTCCCCTGCCTACGTCGATGACGACACGCACGTCGCGGACGACCACGAAGCCCACCACGACCCGGGCGACCACGAAGGCCGACACCGGACCGGGCTGTGGCGGACGTGCTGTCGCGCGTGGCGTGTTCAACCCGGCCTGCGCGGAGTACCAGGGCTACCTCGACCCGGGACGAGCCGCCGGCCGACAGCCCTCGAGCGGCGACCTGCAGACCGAGTACGGCTGCGAGAAGGGCTACATCCCGAAGTCGGAGTGCCCGGGCTGATCGCGGGATGCCCTCCGGGTCTGCTCACCAGCTCCGGTAGTGCGGTTGCGTCGCAGCCGGTCCCTCGTTCGCGACGATCCGGCTCACCGTCGGCAGCAGCCACAGCGCGCCCGGTCCCGCGAGATATCGAGGATGGTCTTCGTCATCGACGATCAGGTCGAGGCCCCGGAGGACCGAGGAGAGATCGCCGAACGTCCACCTCAGGTCCGACGGCGTCATCGGTCGTCCCTCGATCTGCCACCGCGGCCCGAGGTCGTCGTGAATGCGTTCCGCGAGTTCGTCGGCGTCGATCGGGCCGTCCTGCACGATCCTGACGAGCGCCGCGGACGTGAGGACGGCCGTGAACCCGTCGTCGGGAGCGAACCACGAACGGAGCCGGCGAACGATCTCGAGGTCGTCCGCCGCCGCCTTCGTGGGCACGAGCGCGCCGTGCCGCATGCGGAGGAGCCCGCACTCGCGCAGGACCTCGCGTAGTGCGGCGAGCGGCCACAGGTCCTGCTCCATGCGGACGGGCTTTTCGTCGTAGGCCCAGGAGGGGCGGTGTTCCTGGACTGCGTGCAGCACTGAGCGGGGAAGGTGACCCGCCGGCGTCAGGGTGGTCCCGGAACCGAGAGCGTCCAAGGTGATCCGCACGCTCTCCGGGACCGCACCCAGGATCGGCCGGACGGCGAGGTCGCGCGACGCGAGATCGAAGCCCGGCAACTCGCCTCCGACCCACGCGACGGCGTTTCCGTGCTCGGGGTGATCGGGGTCCGCCAGGATCGCCTGCAGCCGTTCGAAGCCGTACGTCCCTCCGCAGTCCTCGAGCGGGCACCCGCCTCGCCCGTCGACGAGGCCTGGTTCCCCGCCCGCTCCGAGCACCTCGACGTCGTGCATCCAGCCGTCGCCGAAGTCGTACAGGTAGGTCCAGCGGGCGCCGAGCCCACGGAGCCTGAGACCTCCCTCGTCGACGGCGTCGTCGTCCTCCGGATCGGGTTGGTACCGGACGCCGTCTGCCTCGAACTCGTGCAGGTGGACGGCCACCCATCCCATCGCGGCCTGCAGGACCTGGTGCACCTCGGCCAACGTGGACGTCGCCGGGAGGTCGACGACCCGCTCCACCGGCGGGTCCACGTCGCGCAAGCTGACTCGGAGCCTCGTCGTCCGCACGAGGGCAGTCTCTCCGAGCCTCATCACCATCGATCACGCGGCGGGGCTCACTACCTGCCAGGGGCGGTTGTGTCTGGGTTGTCGGGTGGGGTCGAGCCATGTCGGTGGGGTGAACCAGGGCAGGTGGTCGATCATGTGGACCTGCCAGCCGCCGTGGTGGACGAGGTCGTGGTGATACCGGCAGAGGCAGACGAGGTTGTCGGGCTCGGTGTGGCCGCCGTGGGCCCAGTGGATGATGTGGTGGATCTCGGAGTGCCGGGCTTTCTTGGCGCAGCCGGGGAACGCGCAGTGCCGGTCTCGTCGGACGACGGCACGGCCGGTGGCGGTGGGGATGGCCCGGGTCTTGCGGCCCACGTCGAGGACCTCACCCTTGGAGCCCAGGACCATGGGGATGAGGTCGGCGTCGCAGGCCAACCGGCGGGCGGTGTCGGGGCGGATCCAGGTGGAGTCCCCGAGCAGTGCCAGCGCTGTGCTGGTGTCGGCGAGTTGTTGGCGCAGCGTCTCGTAGTCCAGCGTCACGGTGAGGGTGACCCGTTCGCGGCCGGGTAGGGCCATGGCGTCGAAGTCCGGGGGTGTCCACGGCCGGTGCGGCGGCGGCTCGGACTCCCGCTCCGGATCAGCGTCGGGGTCTGGTGGCCCGGGGCCGAACAGTGGCGGCTCGCCGGATTTCTCGGGGTCCGGCCCGGCCGGGTCGGCAGAACCGGTGCCGGCGGCACCGGATCCAGCGCGACTCGCGGGGTCGGCCTCGTGAGCGGGCTCGGTGTCCTCGGTGTCCACCGGCTCCGGCCCGGACGGGTCGCCAGAACCGGTACCGCCAGGACCGGTGCCGGTGGCACCGGTCCCCGCGTTGCTCCCGCGGTCGGCTGCGTGCTCGTCGGGCCCGTGCTCGTCGGGCCGGTGCTCGCCGGTGGCGTCCGCCTCGGGTTCTCCAGCATCCCGGGAACCGGTGCCGGACGCACCGGTTCCGGTGCGGCTCCCGGGCTCGGCCTCGTCGGCCTTATCGGTGTCATCGGCGGGGTCGGAGTTCTCGGTGTCCTCGTCGGTGGGGTCGGGGGGCCAGGCGGTGGTGTCGAAGTCACGGTCGAGGTCGGGGAACGGCACCGCACCCGGGTGCTCGGGCTCGTTCAGCCCGGCGTGGTGACTCGCCGAGATCAGATCCAGCAGACCCGAGGCTTGGCGGGACGGCTTCGAGCGGTCGGCCTCGTCGCGCGGGTCCTGCCCCCGCGCCCCGTCCTCGGACACCGGCGCCGCCCCGGTCTCCGGATCCGCCACCACCGACGACACCGGGGCGGGGGTGGCGGCCCGGATGGCGTCCTCGAACAACGCCGCCGCCGTCGACTCCCGCAGGATCAGCTTCGCGTGCAGGTCCCCGTTGCGCCGCTTCGTGTAATGCAACTCGTTCCCGGCCGCGTGGTCGTCCTTCGGGGCCGCCCCGTCGGGATCGAGCCGGTCCGCGATCGCCCGCGCCGCCGACGCCAACCCCTTCGGCGACAACGTCGCCGCCAGCGACGCGAGTTGTTCCTCGGCGACCGCGCGGATCGCGTCGTCGAGGTCGGGGACCTTCCCGAGGCGTTCCATGGTCTTGCGGATGATCTCCACGTGGTGCTCGTCCACCAACCCGTCATCCACCACCGAAGCGGTGGCGGGCAGGTCAGCGGGGGTGGTGGCGCCGGTCGGGGTGACGGTCTCGGACAGCGCGTCGGCCTGCCGCTCCAGGGAGGTGACAGTCTTCGGGTCGATCCGGAGGTGGTCCTCGAGCAGCCGGCCCATCCGCCGATACCCGGTCTCCGCGAGCACCTCGGAACGCCGGAGCGCGCGTAGCGACCGATAGAGCCGCGCCCCGGCCAGGCGCTGCGCACGGACTGCCGCAGCCGCCTCGGCCAGCAGGGCGGCGGACTCGGGCGACAGGCCGTCGTCGCCGGACGGCTCGCCGGACGGCTCCGCGTCGGAGGACACCCCGGGCACCGCCCACCCGGGCTCAGCGGCCGGGGCAGCGGGTTCCTCGTGCTCGTACTCCGCCCACGGGAACACCGCGTCCCGCAGGACGGCGACGTTCTCGGCTTCCCAGCGGGCGACGTCCTCCTCCGCGGGCGGCACCCACGCCGGCTCCTCCGGTTCCCACGACGGCGGCGTGGGCAGCGGCAGCCCCGCTTCGGGGTCCCACCCTGCCTCGATCGCCAAGCCTCTATGAGTCGGGTGGCCCGGGGGAATCTCACCCCCGGGCTCCCACAGATCCCGGCGTGACAATCTCTTGTCACCGGGCTCTTGCCATCTTGTTCATCGGGCCGGAGGAACGCTGGCGACCCATTTCCAGTGCGCGAACAGGCGGGGATACCTTCCGATGATCCCCAGCCAGCACCGGACGGCCGCCTTCTGCGCTCGCAGTCGTTTGTATTTCTTGCGGATCCATCGCACCAGGTAGGCGTTGATGCGGGCGAACAGGCCATACAGCGCGGAGCGGTAGAACGCCCCGTAGTACTGCATCCATCCTCGCACCATCGGATTCACCCAGTGCGCGAGTTCGGAGAAACTCAGGCGTATGTGCCGGTGCAGTCGCCAGGACCGCACCTGCGCACTGATCCGTGTGAGGGCAGCCTTGCTGATCGCGGGAAGGAACCCAGAGAAGGTCCGCCCGCCGCGACCTTTGGCTTCGCGTTGACGGAAGGTGAACCCCAGGAACGTGAACGACGTATGCTCCGCGGAGCGACGCCGGTTCCCGTCCTGGCAGTAAACGATCCGTGTCTTGTCGGGATGCAGACGCAACCCGACCTGTTCCATGCGCTCGCCGATCGCCGCGACCATTGTCTCGGCTTGCTCGCGGCTCGTGCAGTGCACGACCGCGTCATCGACGTAGCGCTCGAAGGAGATACCGGGAAAGGCCCGGTCCATCCACGTGTCGAACGCGTAGTGCAGGAACATGTTCGCGAGCACCGGTGACACCGGCGACCCTTGCGGCGTTCCACGGTCGCGAGCGACGAGGTCACCGTCACGAGTCTGAATGGGTGCTTGCAGCCAACGCGTGACATACAGGACGACCCATCGCTGGTCGGTGTGCGCCTCGACCGCCTTGATGACGAGGTCCCACGGGACGCTGTCGAAGAACTTCTGGATGTCCAGATCGATCACCCAGTCGGTCTTCCAGCAGCGCTTCC
The DNA here is from genome assembly GCF_050955885.1 of Actinomycetospora sp. CA-084318. Taxonomy (NCBI): domain Bacteria; kingdom Bacillati; phylum Actinomycetota; class Actinomycetes; order Pseudonocardiales; family Pseudonocardiaceae; genus Actinomycetospora; species Actinomycetospora sp. CA-084318. The sequence continues at coordinate 2,326,631 of NZ_CP192098.1, read as the reverse complement.
TGCAGGTCTCGACCGCATCGAGGGCCGAGCGGCGCGGGCGGTAGCCGTAGGAGTCCGGGTGGAAGATCGGTTCGACCGACTTCTCCAGCCTCCGTGCCACCACAGTTTGCGCCACCCGGTCCGCCACGGTCGGAATACCCAGGACCCGTGTCCCGTCGCCGTGAGCTTTCGGGATTTCCACCGCCAGCACCGGCGAAGGTAGATAGCTACCCGAGGACATCCGATTCCAGATCTTGTAGAGGTTTCCCCGCAGATCCTTCTCGAACTCCTCGACCGAGCAGCCATCCACCCCCGCTGCACCCTTATTGGATCGCACCTGCTCCCAGGCCTGTTGCACCTCCCACTTCGAAATGACGAACGACTTGCCCGAGGACTTCAGTTCGCTCACTGCGATTCCTCCCGGCTAGATTCCGGTTGATCGAACGAACAAATCACAGATGGCCCGACCCCTTCGCTCCACTCCCACCGCGTCAAGCAGGAGATTCACAGCTACTACGAGTCGGTCCGCCGGCGCCCACCGCATCGGTACTCAGTCCCTCCCGGTTTCAGTCGGTCGGGATTCTCCCTCTCGCCACCGCAGAGATGGCAGTATCGGTGCACGCCTTCCCACGTTCCCCACCGGAGCAGCAGACCGGGCTCACGCCGCCTACATGCCGGGCACCGACTGGCCAATAAACGGGCTCCCGCCAGCCTCATCCCAGGATTGTTCGAACGTCCCGGTTCTGATGCCATCCACACTAATTACGACACTTCACAGGCTACGACGCAGCGTCTTCCCGATCCCCACCTGACACCTCACACGGTGCCTTTTCCCACATCGCTCACCACGACAGTCTTCAGCTAACGCAGCAGTGGGCGGTTTGGAGCCTCCCCCGTAGGTCGACTCCGAAGGGCCACAACCTTCATCTCCGATGGAGCAACACAAGAAACAGGACTCCGCCTACATCAGAGCCTCCTTCTTGTGCGCGTGGCACACTCGAACACCAGTTCGAATAAGACAAGCCGCACTCAGAGCAACTTCATGATCGCGAACGGAGCAACGCGCAGCTCAAGGACCCAGGTCCCACACCACCAGGTCGATCGCTCCCCGCACGTCGCCGCGGTAGACGATCGGACGCCCACACAGGTCGAGATCGAGCTTCGGTCCGTTGCCGAACCACGGCTCGGCCGGACGACACGAGAACGGCTCCCCCGGGTGCAGCAGCCGCGCGTAGTACCGCACCCCGAGCGAGTGCAGGTACGCCGAACCCTGTCCGTCGGACAGGGCTTCGAGGTACCGAGGTGACCCGACGAGGCCCTCGAGCTGGACCACCGGGTGCTGCGTCGATGCGGCGAACGACCCCGCCCAGTCCCCCATCGCGAGCACCGACCCCGGCGGCAGCGTCCGGTCCGCCCACTGCCCGGCGTCGATGTCGCGGGTGTAGGGCGACGACGACGGGTCGCGCGGCAGCACCTGCACCGCCTCCTTGCCCGCGAACACGACCAGCACGAGCACGGCCAGCGCGACCACCACCGACGGAGCGGACCGCACCGACGACAGCCGCCCACCGATCACCGCCGCCGAGAGCACCAGCGCGACCGTGCCGGTCGAGAAGTACCAGCTCTGCAGCTCCCAGCCCGGCGTGGTCACGACATACCAGGCGACCTGGATCAGCTGGGCCAGCACGAGCAGGACGATCAGCACCCGCCGGTCGACCGACGCCCAGCGGTACGCCACCGCCGCCAGCACCAGCACGGTGAGCCCGAAGCACATCGGCACCGGTCCCAGCGACCCGTAGAGCAGGAACTGCCCCACCGCCGCCCAGTTCGTCCCCGTCCCGAGCTGCTTGGCCACGCCGCTCACCGGCAGCGCCGTCCCGAGCAGCGCGACGTTCACCGCCGCGTACGCGGCCAGGGAGACAGCGGTGGGCAGGACCACAGTCGCAACGAGCCGCACGGAGCGCCACCGCCACCACCCGACGACCGCGACCAGTCCCGCGAGCACCGCACAGTCCAGGCGCCCCAGGGCCAGCAGGGCGAGCAGGACGCCGAGAACCCGCACCGACCCGACGTCGGGAACGGCCCGGAGGAGCCGACGACGGAGCACGAGATCGACCAGCGCCAGCAGCAGCACCGCCACCAGCGCGTTCTCGCACCCGCCCCACCACCGCGCGTGCGGCAGGAGGACCACCAGCGCGGCCAGGGCCGGGACGGACCCGCCGGAGATCCGCCACACCAGCCACAGCGCCACCGCCCAGAGCGCGACGAGCAGCACCATGACGATCACGAACGCGCCGCCCCGGTCCACCCCGAACACCCGGAACAGGCCGGTGAGCAGCAGGAACCACAAGGGCTGGTAGCCGTTGGTGGGCTGGAGCCCGTCGAACGTCGAGCCGTCCCCGGCGGCGGCGTGCAGGGCGGTGAGGACGTAGTAGTGGACGTCGTCGGAGCCGAAGGCGAGCAGCCGCCACGGGTCGGGTGTCAGCACCACCGTCACCAGCTTGACCGCGCCGAGCACCACACCCGCCGCCCAGTAGATCGCCGCGGCGGCCGACACCCGCGCCGCGGGCGGCGCGATCACCCCGCCCACGTCGCGTACATCCGGACGTCGGAGGAGTTCGGGGTGAGCTTGAAGAACTCCCAGGTCGCGAGCGAGCCGGCGACGACGGCGAAGCGGGGGTCGTCGACCCGGCGGACCGTCCCGTCGGGGACCGCGATCCAGGCGGTGGTGCCCGCGAGCCGGACCTCGCCCTGCACCGGGGTGCCGTCGAGCGGGACGGGCGCGGAGTAGAAGTCGCGCGCGACCTCGTCGACGGCGCCGTTCGTGATCACCCCGAGGATCCAGCGGTCGGAGGTCAACGACAGGTGCAGGTTGGCGCGCGGCGGCTGCTCGGGGGTGAAGGCCACGAGCGCGAGCGCGCCGCCGGCGTCGCCCGGGCCGAAGCCGAACCGGGCCCCGAGCCGGTGCAGCGGTGAGTCGAGCTGCTGCCCGACGTAGATCGCCCCCGGCTTGCGCGGCATGTTCCCGACGAGGGCCCCGTCGGACACCGAGGGCCGCTGCGGCGCCCCGGAGAGCACCACCGAGAACGGCACCCCCTCGTCGCCGGCCGCGGGCATCGGTCCGTCGGCGCGGTTGCTCCACACCGTCGACACCCGGTTCCCGACGACGGGGAGCGCGGCCGGGTCCGCCGTCTCGCCCCGCGAGCCGCAGCCGGTGAGCAGCGCCGCTCCCCCGGCCAGGCCGAGGGCGAGGGCCGCACGGCGGGACATCGCCGGGCTCATCCGTCGTCGCGCCGGCGACCGGGGACGACGTGGACGGTGCGCGGCACCGTGCCCGCGGGCGGGACGTAGGTCCCCCGCGTCACCGGGTCCTCCCCCGGACCGGTCCAGCGCGGCGTCCCGACGGCGGGCGACTCGGGCGCACGGGTGGTCGGGGTCGTCTCGGGGCCGGTCACGACCGGCGCAGCCGGCGCGGGAGCGACCGACGGCGCCGGCGACGGAGGAGCCGCCGGCGGCGTGGGCCCGTACGTGTCGTACCCGCCGCGGGGCGCGTCGGTCATGGTCAGCACCGTGCCGTGCAGCCGGGCGCCCACGGTCTGCAGGGCCTCGACGGCTGCCGTCACCGTCGCGCGCGGGGTGGCGCCCGAGCGGCACAGGAGCACGGCCCCGTCGCACCCGGACGCGAGGATCGCGGCGTCGGCGACCGGGCCGAGCGGCGGGGCGTCGACGAGGACGACGTCGTAGTGCGCCCGCAGCGTCGCGAGCAGGTCGGCCATGGCGGCCGAGGACAGCAGCTCGCTCGGGTTGTGCGGCAGGGTCCCGGCCGCCAGCACGTCGACGCCCGGCCCCCAGGTCTGCAGCACCTGCGTGAGTTCGACCCGGCGTCCGAGCACGTCGGTGAGGCCGGACCCGGCGACGAGCCCGAGGCGGTCGGCGATCGTCGGCCGGCGCAGGTCGCCCTCGACGACCACCACGCGCGAGGTCGGCGCGAACGCGGCGGCGAGGGCGATCACCAGGGTCGTCTTGCCCTCGCCGGACTCGCTGCTGGTGACCGTGAGCAGCGCCGGCGGCCGGTCGACGTCGGCGAAGAGCAGGTTCGTCCGGATCCGGCGCACGGCCTCCCCGAACGGCCCGCTCGGCACGGCGGCGGGGGCGGCACCGCCGCGCAGGGCGCGGTCGGTCGGTACGAGACCGAGCACCCCGACGCCCGTGGCAGCGGCGAGCTCCTCCGAGGTCCGCAGCGTGGTGTCGGCGGCGCTGCGCACCACGGCGGCGGCCGCGCCGACGAGGAGGCCGAGCACGGCGCCCACGACGAGGTCGAGCGTGACCTTCGGGCTGACCGGGTCCGACGTGGGCTGCGCCTGGTCCACGACGTCCACGCTGACCGGGGCGGGCGCGCCGGGCACGCGGGGCCGCTCGAGCTGGCCGACGACCTGGATGAACCGGGTGGTCACGGCGTTGGCGAGGTCGGCGGCGCGCTGCGGGTCGTCGTCGCGCACCGTGATGCGCAGCAGCGTGCTCTCGGCGTCGGAGGCGACCGACACCTCGTCGGCGAGGTCGGCCACCGACGCGAGTCCGAACTGCTGGACGACCGGCGTGAGCACCCGCTCCGACACCAGGATCTCGGTGTAGGTCTTGACCTTCTGCTGCGAGAACAGCGTGCCCTGGTAGGCGTTCGAGGCGTTGGCGGCGGAGTCGGTCGCGGACACGTAGACGCTGGCCGTCGACGCGTACACCTTCGGGCTGAACAGCACGGCCGCCCCGGCCGCGAGCAGTCCGACGGCGAGCCCCGCCACGACGAACAGCCAGCGGCGGACGAGTGCGCGCCACAGAACGGTGAGGGTCATGCGGGTCCTCCGACGGTGCGGGCCCGCGCGGCGGCGAGTCCGGCGACGATCGCCACGGGCAGGTACAGGAAGGCGTCGGTGAGCTGGTTGACCACGGCCCCGACGAGCAGCCAGGACACGACGGACACGAGCAGGACACGGGGCAGGCCGTCGCCGACGTCGCCGAGGCGGCGGACCTCGAGCACGAAACCCAGCACGAACACCCCGAAGCCGAGCAGCAGCAGCACGCCGCCGGAGGCGAGGAGTTGCAGGTAGACGTTGTGCGCGTCGGCGGCCACCGGCAGGCCGAGCCCGTGCAGCGGCGAGTGCTCGACGTCGGCCAGTGCCTGGCGGGCGATGCCCTCGCGGATCGCGTTGCTCTCGTCGGCCGAGTCGGCGCCGGAGAGCCGGAGCTGCTCGGCGACGCGGTCGAGCAGGGCCGGGAACGCCGCGACGGCGACGACCGCGACCGCCACCACGCCCCCGACCAGCGGCAGCACGAGCCGTCGTCCGGCCCGCAGCGCGAGCACGGTGAGGCCCGCGCCGAGCACGGCGGAGATCAGCCCGGCCCGCGAGGCCGAGGTCACCAGGCCGCCGGCGAGGACCGTCCCGACGACGAGCCACGCCAGTCGGCGTGCCAGCGTCGGCGCCACGAGGTTTCGCCAGGTCACCACGGGGACCGCCACGGCGACGGCGAGCGCGACGTGGTTCGGCTGGATGCTGAGCCCGGCCTGCCGACCGCCGACGTCGACGATCGGCACCAGGCGGGCGCTGATCGCGGTGAGGCCGAGCTCGTCGGTGATCGCGACGGCCGCGTTCACCGCCGCCCCGAGGGCCGCGGTGATCGCGAGCAGCGGCGCGAGCCGTGGTCGGGCGGCGATCGCGAGGCAGGCCGCGACGGGCAGGGCGGCGGCCGACACCAGCCAGCGCACCAGGTTCACGACGTTGGCCAGCGCGAACGGCGGGGTCGCGGTGGCCACGGAGTCGGGCACCGGGACGAGCGTCCGGGTCGCCAGGTAGCCCGGCGACGGCGGGAAGTACCAGGCGAGCACGGCGACGAGCACCAGGACGGCGGGCAGCACCCACACCCAGCCCGGCACGTGGATGCGGCGACCGGTCGCGACGGCGACCGCGGCGAGCACGACGAGGGCCCCGGCGAGTGCGGGCTGCGCGACCGACAGCCCGACCCCGGACAGCCCGTTCCACGTCGCGGTCAGCGCCGCGAGCAGGAGCAGCCCGACGCCGAGGTCCTCCACGCCGCGCACCGCGACGACCCCGAGCACCACGGCCATCGCCGCCACGACCGGCACCGACCGCGACACCGGCACCAGCCCACGTGCGTCGGCGAGCAGCACCCCGACGACGAGCGCCGCGGCGACCACGACGATCGTCGCGAGCACCCGGGCGTCCGGTCGCTCCATCCGCGTGAGGGGACGATCCGCCCGCCCCGGCATCGTGAGGGTTCCCCTCACGCCGAGCTGGGCCGTCACGCGGCCACCACGGAGGTCCCGACGACGGGTCGCTCGAGCCGGAGCGCGCGGGCCACGATGGCGACGAGGGCGATCACGGTCGCGACCGTCATGCCCCACGCCAGGCCCACCACTCCGCCGAGCGCGAGCCCGATCCCGGCGCAGCCCAGGAGCGAGCCGGCCTGGACGAGCTGCTGCGCGAACAGCGCCCGGCCCTGCCGGAACCCGCGGATCTGCGCCTGGAACGGCACGGTCAGCGCGCCGATCGCGGTCTGCAGGGCGATCGGGACGACGAGCACGGCGTAGTCGGTGTAGCGCGGGAAGAAGGTCGAGAGCAGCACGTCGCGCAGCGGGATCGCGAGCAGCGCCAGCACCCCGATCAGCGCCATCGCCTTCAGCGCCGTCCCGCGGGCGCGGCGCAGCCCGACGAGGTCGCCCGCCGCCGAGCACGCCGCCATCGGCGGGACCAGCAGCACCAGCAGTGCGGCCATCAGCGTGATCGCCGGCTGGAACACCATGAGCTGCACGGCGCGCAGCCCGGCCGTGTCGACGGCGAGCAGCACCGCCCCGGCGAGCAGCAGCACGAGGTAGATCTGCACCTGGCCGAGCACCGAGGTCGCGGTGAACCACCCGGAGAGGTAGCGCGACTCGGCCCACCACACGCGCGGCGCCCCGAACCGTTCCGGCGCCACCACGACGAACGCGACGACCGCCGCCACCGCGCCCAGCCCCCACGCCGCGGCGAGCCAGCCGATCGACCACGACCCCCACGCCAGCACCCCGCCGAGCACCGCGAGCTGCACGACCACCCACACCGTGTCGACCACGAGCGCCCGCCCGGTGTCGCGGCGCGCCAGCAGCACGTAGCGCGCGGCGTCGGCGACGAGCGCGGCCGGCATCCACCCGGCGAACACCAGCAGCGCCGTGAACCACGCGCCGCCCGCCGCGCACACCAGCGCCGACGCCACACCGAGCACGAGGGCGAGGGAGAGCGCGGAGGCGCCCAGGCGTCGTCGTCGGGACGGATCGGTGGTGGGCAGGTGCGCGAGCAGGGGCTCGCCGACGACCGCGCGGGTCCCGGCGAGCAGGACCGTCACCACCGCGTAGGCCAGCACGAACGCCCCGAAGTCGACGGGGACGAGCACGAGTGAGGCGAGGAACGCGGTGAGGTAGTTGGACCCGGAGCTGACGACCTGGTCGGCGACGCCGAGCGCGGACCGCCTCACCAGGCGCCCGGCGCGCCGTCACGCGGGCGGTTGAAGTACCCCCAGGTCAGGTCGGTCTCGCGCAGCGGTCGGGCCGGGACGCCGCCGAAGAGCTGGTGCCCGACGAGCTTGCCGTTGACCACCGAGCCCGCCGCGACGATCGAGCAGCTGGGCACGATCGCACCCGGCAGCAGCGTGGACCGGCTCGCGACCAGCGACGACTCGCTGATCCGCACCGGCGCGCAGTCCTGCTTCAACGACTTCAGGTCCACCGCGTGGGTCTGGACCAGCGAGCCGAAGCCCGCCAGCGAGGCGAAGTCCTCGAGCTCGACGAGGTCGCAGGCGTCGATGAAGTGCAGCATCGTGATCAGCGCCTTGTGGCCCATGATCAGCGCGGGGCGCCGCTCGACGTCACGGAAGTAGCCCTTGTCCGCGCGCACCGAGTTGATCCAGACGAGCATCTGGATGATCGACCAGTCGCCCAGCCGGACCTCCTCGCAGCCGCGCAGGATGACGAGGTGCCCGATGCGGGCGCCCTGCCCCATCTCGAGGACGTCGACGTCGATCAGGGCGTGGCCGATCGACGCCGTGGGGTGCAGGCGGTACCCGAGCAGGCGCGTGTGCACGAACCGGCGCAGCGGCCCCGGCAGGAACACGGCCAGCAGGGCGACCAGGGAGCGGAGCCGGCGCGAGCGGATCATGACGAGGCCTCCGGGGCGATCCAGGGATGCGGGGCGGCCCGGTCCTTGCGGATCGTGAAGCCGAAGATGTTGCCCTGCCGGCGGGCGAGGGTGTTCAGACCGCCGTTGAGCAGCCCGATCACCCGCTCCCGGCCGCCGATCGCGGCCCGGACGGACGCGGTCAGCGCCCGGTCGGACCCGATGAGCCAGCGGGCGTGGAACTCGATGGGCACCGCGTGCCCCGGGTCGAACGTCGCGACGGTCTTGCGCACCTCGCGGCGGGTCCAGCGGTAGACGTGGTTCGGCACGCCGGTGCCGTCCACGCCCCCGGTGGTGCCGCCACCGTCGGCGACCGCCGCGTGCTCGTAGACCCCGGCGAGCCCGAGCGCGCACGCCGCACGCATGAGCGGCGAGTCCTGGTTCTCCACCGCGACCACCGTGCGCCGCGCGATCCGGTACATCTCGTGCAGCGCCTGGTGCGGCCGCGAGCAGTGGTGCAGCCCGGCGTGCCCGAAGACGTGGTCGAACGAGCCGTCGTCGTAGGGCATGCGGTGGGCGTCGGCGTGCTGGCCGTCCGCGAGCCGGGAGGACGGCGAGTCGGGCGCGAGGTTGGAGAAGGTGCAGTTCACGAGCCCGAGCTCGGCGGTGATCTTCTCGTCGAACTCGCCGGCGAACTGGACGAGGACGCTGTCGGTCGCGGCCAGCACGCCGCGCTCGAGCAGGTCGGACAGGATCGCGGCGTAGGTGCCGCTACCCGCTTCAGCCACGCGCGGCCTCCCGGTACACGTCGGTGAGCGCCCGCACCCAGGCGTCGGTGGAGAAGTGCTGTTCGTAGACGGCGCGCGCCCGCGGGGAGAGCCGCGGCCGGTCGCGCGCGACATCCTTCAGCGCGACGGCGAGGTCCTCGTCAGGGACGCGGAGCGGAGCGGAGCCGGACCGCTGCTGGATCGGCCCGACGACGACGCCGGTCCCGTTCCGGGCGATGTCGTCGGCGGCCCCGTTGCCCTCGACCGCGACGACCGGCACCCCCGCGGCGAGCGCCTCGACGTAGGTGAGCGGCGGTCCGGCCTCGGCCCACAGGCTCGGTACGACGAGGCCGGTGTAGCTCGCGAGCCGGGCGCGGACCTCGACGTTCGACATCGCGCCGAGGAAGCGGACCTCGGGCCGGTCCGCGTGCGCGGCCCGCAGCTCCTGCTCCTGTCCGCCCGAGCCGATCACGTCCAGCTGCAGTCCGGCGGGCCACCGCGCGAGCAGTTCCGCGAGGCCCTTCTCCGCGGAGAGCCGGCCGAGGAAGACCCAGCGCGGGTCGGTCTCGTGCGCGACGGCCGAGCGGACCGGACCTAGCTCGTCGTCGGGAACGGCGTTCGGTACGACGACGAGCCGGTGCGGGTCGACCCCGACCGCGCAGTACTCGGCGGCCGCCCGCTCCGAGATCGTGATCAGCCGGTCGGCCCGGCGGACGACCGGGTGGCGCGTGGCGCCGCCGCGGGTGCTGACCGCCAGCGGCAGCGTCGCGACCCGCGACTCCTGGAAGCAGCGGTGTGTCACCGCAGCCCGCGGGGTGTGGACGCAGTCGGTGCAGCGCTTCCCGTCGCGCAGCAGCGTCCCGGCCGGGCAGATCGGCCGGAAGTTGTGCAGCGTCGCGACCAGCGGCCCCTCCCACCGGGCGAGCCAACGGGTGCCGAAGTTCGGGAAGAGGTTGTGCACGTGGACCACGTCCGGCCGGATGCGGTGCAGCATCGCTGTCGGGTCGGGCCCGAACCCGGTGACCACGGTCGCGGCGGCCTCCAGCGGGTAGGTCCGGCGGCGGCTGCGCACGTCGTTGTCCTGCGCCACGACGACGACCTCGTGGCCGGCCGCGACGAGCGCCTCCTCCTGGGCGTTCACGACGACGTTCTCGCCGCTCGGGACGTCTCTGTGGTGGAAGCTGTGGACGAGCGCGATCCTCACGCGCCCTCCCGCTCGACCGGCCGCACCGGGAGCCGGCGCAGCGTGCGGCGGCGGCGCTGCGGGATGACGGTGGCGGCGGGCAGCACGCCCGCGAGGCCCTCGACCCACGCGACGTAGGCCTCGGCGGCCGCGTCGACATGCAGGACGTCGCGGGCGAAGAGCTCACCCCGCAGGCCCGTCGCGAGGGCCTCCTCCTCGTCGTCGACGATCCCCAGCACGGCGCCGAGCAGGGCGTCCGGGTCGCTGGCGGACACGGTGATCCCACCCTCGGACGCGGCGATCTCGGCGCTCGCGGCGCTCTGCGGGCCGGTGGCACCGACCACCGGGCGGCCCGAGGCGAAGTACGACGTCAGCTTGGACGGCACGCACATCTCGGCGATCTCGGCGCGCTCGTTGAGGACGAGGACGTCGGCCGCGCGCAGAGCGGTCTCGAACTCGCCGTCGGGCAGCGGGTCGAGGAAGTCCAGGCGCTCGACGCCGCCCGCGAGGACCTCGAGGTGGCCGCGCTGGTGGCCGTCGCCGAGGAGCACGAAGCGCACCGGCAGCCCGCGGTGGTCGGCCAGGCGGGCGGCGTGCACGACGTTCTCGAGCCCCTGCTTCGCGCCCATGTTGCCCGCGTGCAGGGCGACGACCTCGTCGTCGCGCCACCCCAGGGCCCGCCGCAGCGCCACCGGGTCGCCGGTGGCGGCGCCGACGTGGGTCCAGTTGCGGATCGTCGTGATGCGGCGGTCGTCGACCCCGAGGCCCACCAGCGAGCGTCGGAAGCGCTCGTGGATCGCGACGACGCCGTCGGCAGCGCCGAGCAGGCGGCGTTCGAGAGCGGCGGTGGCAGCGGCCTCGCGGCCGGTGAGGATCCCGGCCTCGACGGCGGCGCGGCCGTAGAGATCCTGCACGACGACGCCGACCGCGGCCCCGTGCGCGCGGTGCCGCAACGCGGCCCCGACGGTGAGCAGCGCGGGGCTGACCGCGATCACGACGTCGGGGCGCGGTCCGCCGACGAGCGCCGCCTGGGTCGCGAACGCGGCCTCCATGGCGATCCGCGCCCGCCCGGTGGGCCGGTCCGGGATCGGGTGGGCGACCCGCGTGATGCGGACGTTGCCGTCGCGCTCGTGGAGGCGGTGCCGCAGGTAGCCCGGGGCCAGCGACCACTGGGGGTAGTGCGGCAGGCCGGTGACGACCTCGACCCGGTGGCCCGCGTCGGCGAGGAAGCGCGCCATCCCCGTGGTGTACGGGGCGATGCCGGTGGGCTCGGGCGCGTAGTTGAGCCCCAGGATGCGGACCTCGAGAGCGCGCGTCACGCGCTGACCTGCTCCATGCGGACTCCCATGTTCACCATATCGAGTGACCACCATTCGGGGTTACTCATCGGTTCGAAGTGACCGTCAACTTCCGGATCTTCGTGTCGGATCGTCACCGGAAGAGCGATCCGTCCACGCCGCCCTTCATCTCGGGCGGCGGGACGACGCCGTACACGGTCGCCAGCAGCGAGGGCGCGACGTCGAGGACGTGGATCTCGCGGCGGACGTCGCCGCGCCCCGTCGCCCCGATCTCGCGGTCGACGAGGATCCCCTCGGGGATGTGGTACGCCGTGTTGCTGCCGCCCATCCGCTCCCGCACGGCGAGGCCGAGCTCCCCGTAGGTCGCGCTCATCCCCTCGAGGTGGGCCGTGCGCGGGTCGTCGTCGGCGACCGCGGTGTACCGCGTGCTGAAGCCGACCGAGCGGCCCTGCTGCTCGACGCGCTCGAACAGCGGGGCGCCGCGGTGGTCGAGGACCTGCGGGAGCGCGCGGGCCGCCCGGGCGGCAGCGTCGACGGTGTCGAAGGCCAGGGAGCACATCGGGTGCATGGCCAGCTCCTGCTCCGCGGGCCCGGAGCCGAGGAACCGCGCGAGCGCGGACCCGTCGTCGAGCACGAGGAGGCCGGAGGTGTCGACGCGGTGGTCGATCGGGCCCTGACCCATGCTCGCGGCGACGACGAGCCGGTCGCCGGGGCGCAGGGCCCGCTCGACCCGCGCGAGCTGGCGGTCGGCCAGCGCCATGGCGGTGTCGCAGAAGGTGGCGTAGACCGGGTCGGGCTCGTAGTCGAACGCCGGCGCGTACTCCGGGACGGCGTCGCCCCAGTAGCGGTGCATCATCGCCGCGACGTGGTTGGTGAAGAACGCCGAGAACCGCGGCCGATGGGTGCGGTGCAGGCGCCAGTAGAGGTCGAAGGCCGGCAGCACCTGCATCATCGGGCGGGCGGCCTGGACGCGGGGTTCGCGCCGCTCCCGCACGAGGTGGGCGGCGAGCTGCACGGCGGACGCGGGCGTGAGGCCGCGCCGGACGAGGTCGAGGCCGGTGCGCACGAGGTCGCGCGCCGAGAGCGGCGCATCCGAGGAGTAGGCGTTCTCGGACGTCATCTTCAGGTTGAACCGCTGGAACGTGCCCAGCTCGGGCGGCTCGGTGGCGGCGTCGCGGGCGAACGTGTCGGGGACCGAGAAGCCGCCACTGCGGTGCCGGCGGGGCGGCCAGGTCTGCAGCAGCCCGAACGTGCCGACCCGGATGCCCGCCTCGTCCAGCGGCTCCCACAGGTCGGTGCCGCGGAACGTCGCCGGGTCCTGCCCGAGCTCGAAGCTGTTGTGGTCGGCGGCGTACATCGAGCGGTGGAACGTCGGCCAGGTCCGCCACGGGCTGAGGTGCGCGGGGTCCTCGTTGACGGTGGTCCACGTGGTGCCCTCACGCAGCAGCCGCGCGAGCGTCGAGCCGGGGTGGTCCGCGACGAAGGCGTCCACCAGCCGCCAGGGCACCTCGTTGAGCTCGTAGAGCACGACGGTCGGTTCCCGCATCCGAGGGACCCCCGATTTAGTGAATGAGCGCGCTGACGTCGGCTCGGACGCCGCGTTGATCGTTCGAACGAGTGAACCCGTTACCGGCAACTCGGGCCGCCGGGGACGCCGGTCACACCCGACCGGCCGGTAGGGTCACGGTCAGTCGTCGATCAGGGCACGTGCGCCGGAGTCGACCTCGACGCGGGCGGTCGCCTCGGACCACCGGATGCCCAGGTGCACGAATCGACCCAGGAGGTCGTCCCGGCGGAGCTCGCGCAGCGGCACCACGACCTGGCGGCCGTCGCCGTCGACCAGCTCGAGGCCCGGCCGCCACCAACGGCCGCGGGCCCTGCGGACGGCGACGAGGTCGTGGAGGTCGACCCACGAGCGTTCGTCGGCGGCCCAGTCGGCGCCCACCCCGGTGTAGGTCACGGTGGCGATCCAGGCGATGCTGCCGACGATCACCAGCAGGCACGTCCCGAGGACGAGCGTGCTCATCGTGCTGTCGAGCAGCCACCCGACGCCGAGCGTCGCGCCGACCAGGGCCGCCAGGGCGGCCACGACCAGCCCGACCACGAGCAGGCCGACGAGGCTGAACCCCGACGTCCCCGACAGCAGCGGCCCTCGCCCGGGCGGCGGGGTCTGCGGTCGGCGCGGCACCCGGGGCGCCGCGTCGGGCGCGCTCCACGGGGCGGGCGGCGGCAGGGGCTGCCCGGTCCACGGGTCGGGACGGGCGGGGAGGTGGTCGGTGGTCGCGTCCGGGCGTGGACGTCGTTCCACGTCGAGCCGCGGGCGGGCGACGAGATACGCGCCGCCCGCCACCGGGTCGTCGCCGACGACCTGCGTGGCCACCCCCGTGATCCGCACGTCGTGCACCGACCGTGACCAGCGCACGCCCAGGTGGATCAGGTCCCACATCAGCGGGTCGGCGCGCAGCTGACGGAGCTGCCGCTCGACCCGTCGTCCGGAACCGTCGACGAGGCGCAGCGCCGGCTGCCCGTAGGCGACGGTCATGCCCCGGACCTCCACGAGGTCGTAGAGGTCGACCCAGTGCGTTCCGTCGGAGAGCCAGTCCGCGCCGACGGCCAGGTACTCCCGACTCACCCCGCGACCCCACGCCGCCAGGAGCAGCACCACCACGCCGACCGCGATCCACGCGCCCACCGGGACCGACGCCGGTCGCTCGAACAGGCCGGCCGCACCCAGCACGGCCGCGACGACGACGAGCCCGCCGACGAACAGCCCGACCCCGAACGCCGTCGTCTCCGACCGCCCGGCGAGGACCGGACCACGACCCGGGGGCGGCGGCTTCGGTCGGCCCGGCATCCGTCGTGCCGGTGACGCCGCACGCGGTCCCGGGGCGGGCGGGGGTGTCGGCAAGCCCGTCCACCGGTCGGGGCGGGGCGGGAGCCCGTCGGTCACGGGACGAGGCTCTCGACGCCGGCCTCGATGTCGTCCCAGTGGTAGCCCACGGCGTACGCCGCGCCGGCCCCCGCCGCGATCGCCAGGAGGGTGACCGGGAGCGCGGCGACCGTGGCGACGCCGAGTGCCGTGACGAGCGCGGTCCCTCCCGCCGTCACCGCCCACGAGACCCCGGCGCCGACAGCGAGCGTGGTGCCCTGCTTCGCGACGGCCGAGGTCGCCGAGCGGCCCGCCGCCAGGTCGGTGGAGACCCCGACGCCGGCCGAGACGACGCTGGTGACCGGCAGTCGGGCGAGGACCGGCCTGGCGGCCGCGAGCAGCCCCGTCTCGGCCCGCTGCCCGGGCGCCCAGGTGAGGCCGTCGAGGATGCGACGGCCGACGGAGGTCTCGCTCGCCCCGCCGGTGAGGGTGCGCAGGGCGTTCGCGTTCGCCGTGCTCGCGCCCCCGGCGCGGAGTTCCTCGGCCGCGCTCGCCGCCGCCCGGCGGGCCGCCACGTCGAGCGGCACCCCGGGCGCGAGCATGATCGCCGTCATCGCCTGCCGCTGCAGCGCGGCCTTCGCCGCGACGTCCTCCCACGTGCGCGCCGCCCCGTGCAGGCCGCCGAGTGTGGAGGTGAAGCTCGAGACGACCAGCGTGACGTCCTTGATCGTCTGCACCGCCTCGTCCGTCGGCGCCCGCATTCGCGCCACGACGTCGGTCTGCGCCTCCGCGTAGCGAACGCGGGCGTCGTCGGTGATCTGGCGGGCCCGGTCGAACGCCGCCTGCTGCGCGGCCGCCGCGGCTGTCGCCTGCTGGTGGGCGGCGACCTGCTCGGCCGGGAGCAACTGCCCGACCGGCGGCGTCGGCAGCGGGCCCGGCGCGGCGACCGGGTCTCCGATCGTCTCGCCGGTGACGGGCAGACCGGCCGCCGCGGCCTCGGCCCGCGCGCGGGCCATCGTGTCGAGCACGCCCTGCACCGAGGTGGCGAACTCGTCGAGGGCCTGCGCCCCGATGCGCGCCTGCATCGACGTGGTGTCGCCGGCCGCGCCGATCCGGCCCGCCTGGTCGCGGAACGCGTCGCCGGCCGGGCCGCTCCAGCAGTCGGCGGAGTCGTTGCGGGCCCCGACGACCTCTTCCGCCGAGGTCGCGCCCGCCCGCGCGACCCCGTCGAGCCACTGCGCGGTGCCCCGGCACGACGCCGGGTCGGCGTCGACGTGGGTGTCGATCGGCACGGCTCCTCGCCCTCAGTCGCCTCAGTCGCCGAAGCCGGGGACCGAGCGGATCGCGCCCGCCGCCGACGCGTCCGACTGCCGGTAGACCTCGGCGGCCTGCCCGACCGTCTCGCCCCCGCGCTGCGCCGCCTCCGCGAACCGCGCCGCCGCCTGGGTGACCGCCTCGAGGTAGGCCAGCACCGCGCCGGTCGCGGTGCCCGCCACGGGCGTGCCCGCCCCGCTGCCCGCCGCCGTCCCCAGCACCGTCGCCGCGTTCGCCATCCGGGTGCCGACCGCCTGCACGCGGCCGGCGTCGACGTCGAAGCCCGGCGTCGTCACGCCGCCTCCCGCCGCAGGTCGAGCGGCAGCGGGAGATCGGCGCCGACCACCTGGGCGCCGCTCACGGTGAGGAGGTCCGCCACGTCGTCGGCCGCGAACACGCCGTACGGCTGCCCCGGTCCGCAGCAGCGCACCAGCGACGTGGCCGACGAGAAGACCGGCAGCGCGAGCCGTCCGTCGGTGAGCGTCCGCAGCTCCACGAGGGCCTGCGCCCCGGTCGGCACCTCGTGGACCGGGATGAACACGTGGCGACCGTCGAGGAACTCGTCGGGCTCGGGGACGACGGGCTCCGGCCCGAGCGGCGGGGCGTCGTCCGCCGCCACGACGATCTCCACGGCACGCTCCTCCCGATCCGGACTTCAAGGACGGTAACCAGATCCGCGCGTCCCGTGGGGCCGTTCCACCGATGTCCCCACACTCGTTCCGCTCGGCAGTTGATCATGCCGAGCGCGACCCCCCGGCCGACCCGGTGTCCCCTCGTCGGGGGACGACGCTGTCGTCCGCAGGACCGGCTCCTCGGGGGACGGGACGGACCCGGTCCCGGCGGCAGAGTTCTCGGTGTCAGCACGGGAAGCGCCCACCAGGACTCCTCCCCGCACCGCGTCCCTCACCCTCGGGAGCACGTCATGCGCCTCACCCGGATCGCCGCCGCCACCCTGATCGCCGGCTCGCTCACCCTCGCCGGCACCGGCGTCGCCCTGGCCGACACCGTCACCCCCGTCACCGCCACGTCCAGCACGGTCTCCGCTGCGGCCGAGCCGGGGGTGCTCACCCTGTCGGCGTCGTCGGTGAAGCCCGGCGCCCAGATCACCTTCTCCGGCACCTTCGCCGAGCCCGCCGCCTCCACCGCCACCGGCCCGATCACCGTCACCTCGTCCGCCTTCACCGGCCCGGCGACCATGTCCAAGACCGACCCGGAGGCGTTCTCCGGCTCGGCCACCATCGCCTCGAGCGCGAAGGCCGGCACCTACACCGTCACCGCGTCCTCCTCGGCCGGCACGGTGTCCAGCCGCATCACCGTCACCGGCACCGTCCCGCCGCCCGCTCCGACGCCCGCCCACCACAGCGGCACCGCGACCACCGGCACGGCAGCACACGCCGCACACCACGGCACGACCGGCACCGGGTCCACCGACTCGGCCACCGACACGACCGACGTCGTCGCGGTCACCGACCCGGCCAGCTCGGACGTGCTGCCCTGGCTCCTCGGCGGGGCGGGCGCGATCGTGCTGATCGGCGGCGGCGCCTACGCCATCGGCCGCGGCCGCCGTGGTGGCCGGGTCGTCGAGCAGGTCCGGGACGAGGAGCCTCGGACCGAGGTGATGAGCCGCCGCTGACGCCTCGACTCCCCCGCACGAACGGGCCGTTCGTCACGATCTTCCGTGACGAACGGCCCGTTCGTCAGTTCCCGGGGGCCGGCGCGAGCGTGGGCGGCGCCGTCGTGGTCTCGGCCTCGCGTGGATCGTCGGTCTGCGGCGGCTGCGCCGGATCCGGGCCGGCCGGCGGGGCGACCGGGGGACGCGGCGGCGGGGACACAGCCGTCGTCGGGATGACCGTCCCGTTCGAGGCGGCCGGAGGCGCCGCGGGAGCCGGGACCGGGCCGGGCGGGGGCGCCCCGGGCGGGGGCGGGACGGCGAAGGTGGGCATGTCGAACCCGAAGCGGGGCGGCGGTGGCGTCGTGGGCGCCGCTCCCCCGCCGGCGCCCGGGGCCGGTGCGGACGGCTGCTCCGTCACCGGCCCACCCCCGACCTCGGTGACCAGCGGTGCGCCTCCCGCCGCGAACAGCCCGGCGACCGGGACTGCCGCGGCGAGCGCCAGAGCCGCGCTGCCCGACGAGAGCCCGGCGAACAGACCGGCCCTCGCCGCGGGCGGCCACCACGCCCGGGTCCCGCGCGCGGGCACCGCCGCTGCCACGTGCTGGAGGCTGGCGGCCTTGAGCCAGCGCGGGGTCGGGAGCACCACCGGCACGGCGCCGAGCAGCGTCCGCGGGTTCACGGCGTCGGCGCGGTCGGCGGTGCAGGTCGGGCAGAGGTCGATGTGGCGGGCGGTGCGCTTGCGCCACAGGACCGTGACCTCGCCGTCCCACCCGGCGACGAGCGCGGTCAGCTCCGGGCAGCGCGACCGGCCGGCTCGCGCGCGTCGGGCGAGCAGGAGCGCGGCGAGGCTGCGTTCGAAGGTGGAGCGGGCGCGGTTGAGCAGGGTCGTGGTGTTCGTCAGGGTCAGCCCGAGGACGGCCGCGATCTCCGGACCGTCGAGCTCCTGGTGGTAGTGCAGGGCCAGGGCGGCGCGGTCGCGGTCGGCCAGCCCGCGCGACGCCTCCCCCATCAGCTCGGCGAGTTCCCGCTGCGACGCGCGGGCGGGTGGGTCGGGCGCGGCGCCGGGCCGGTCGGGCAGGTCGTCGGTGACCACCTCGCGACGGTCGGTGCGGCGTCGTCGGGAGACCTCGTGTCGGGCGATCGCGAACAGCCACGCCCGCAGCGCCGACGGGTCGCGCAGCTGGTGCAGCCGCGTCGCCGCGGTGTGGAACACCTCCTGGACGCAGTCGGCCGCGGCCTCCCGGTCGCGCAGCAGGCCGAGGCCGAAGCGGAAGAGGGCGTCGCCGTAGCGGTCGTACACGGCTGCGAGTTCGGCCGGACGTTCCCGTGCGGCCGCGACGAGCTCGGCGTCGGACCGGTGGCCCCGCGGCGTCGGGATACCGACCGGCACCGTCACCAACGGCTCGATCCACCCCAGCGGCAACGGCTGCGAATCGGTCTCCGCGCTCACCACACCCCCGTCCTCCCGAGCCCCCGGCCGCTCATCGATCACGGCGCGGTCACTGTTTCGGGCGACCGGCTCCGTCGTCGCGGACGACGACGGAGCCGGCGCCGGGACGAGGCGAGCCGGTCCCCCCGGGCCGGCCGCGCGACTCGTCCGGCCGTCAGAGGCGACGACGAGCCGCGCTGTCACGCTTTTCCCCTCAGTCACCCGCCCGGACGCAGTGGGCCACACGAACAGCCCAACCAGTGTGACCTGCCGTCAGGAAAGGATCAGCACGGACGTTCTGAGGGGGGCGCAGGTGAACGACGATCTCAGGCCGGTGGCGAAGCGGGTCGAGAGCATCGAGGGGAAGGTGCGCGGGCTGAGCAGCACCGTCGGTGCGGTGGCGGGCGGTGTCCGGGACGTGCAGTCGTCGGTCACCCGGCTCACCCTGAAGCTCGACTCGGTGGACCTCGCCGTGGCCGGCGTGCACGGCGCGGTCTCGGACCTGGAGAACCACCAGGAGACGACCCTCGACGAGCTCCGGACGTTGCACACCGAGTTCCTGGAGTACCGGCGTCGGACGGAGCTGGCGCGGGCGAAGCAGGCGGCGCAGACCGAGCTGATCAAGGTGAGGCAGGAGCTCGACACGACGTACGGGCACTACGACCGCGTGCGCCGCAGCGCGATCGGGATGCTGCAGGCCATGGACGCCGGTCTGGTGTCCGACGCCGCCGTCCGCGGCCTGTCCGAAGAACTCATGATCACGACGCCGGAGTACTGGCTCGCGCCCGCGCTCGTCGCGATCGGCGGGTGGTTGGGCGAGGACCGTGGCCTGGTCGGGCGCGCCGTGACGGAGGCGGCCCGCCGCGATCCGGACAAGGCGGCGCTCTTCTTCATCCTCGTGCTGCAGCGCCATCGTCGGGAGGCGGCGGTGGCGCGGTGGGTCGAGCGGTACCTCGCTCAGCGGGACCCCTTGGCGCTCGCGCCGGAGTTCCGCATCGTGCTCGACGCGGCGACGACGGGTCTGCTGGGCGCCGCGCCCCAGGTGATGATCGCGGATGCCGTCCGGCGGTGGGCCACCCAGCTCGGCACCTACCCGCACCTCGCGGAGGCGCAGGTGGCGCGCTGGGAGACGATGCTGCGGGGGCTGGCGTCGCCGGCGCCCGACCTCCCCGGGCTCGCGGTGCACGCCCCGGCCTGGAAGCGAATGGCCGAGCTGTCGCGACGGGCGAGCGTGTTCGCGGGTGGCCTGCGCTTCCTCGACGACGTTCTCGTCGCCGAGGCGCCGCCCGACCAGTCGCTCGTCAAACGGGTCGACGCGCTGCTCGAACGGCTCGCGGCGGACTTCGACCGCGAGGAGGCGCCCTTCCGACGACAGGCCGAGCGGCTCATGGCCATCGTCGAGTACGAGGGGGACGCCGAGGCCGCCGACGCCGCGCGTGCCGCCACGAGGACGTCGGACGAGCCCGTCGACCTCGCCTCGCTGGTCTCGGACGCCGCGCTCGGCGGCGCGGACGCCGTCGCGGTGCCCGCCCCGACCCGCCGCCTCGCGGTCGCCCTCTCCGGGAACTGGGCGGCGGAGGCGGTGCGACGCATCGGGGACCGGCTCGCCGAGGCGCAACCGCAGGGCGTGCACCTCGTCCACGGGACCTGGAGCGGCATCCTCGACGAGTCGACGTCGGTCGAGGACCTGGCGCTCAGCGTCCGCGAGCACCACGACCAGCTCACCGAGGACGCGGTGGCAGCGGTGCGTCTCCTCCCCCGCGCGTGGCTGGCCGGCGTCGCGGGGGTGCTGGCGGTCGCGCTCGGGGTGCTGGCGCTCGTCAACGGCTTCGTCGTGCTGGGCGTGATCGCGGTCGTGCTCGGGCTGGCGGGGTCGGTCTTCGCCTCCGTGGAGCACCGGGCGCTCCCCGGGCGCCGGGATCGTGCCGAGCGAGAGGGGATCCTCGCGGCGCGCGAGGCGGAGAAGGCGATCCGGCAGGCCGGGGACGAGGCGATGCTCTGGCTGGACGACTTCGAGAGAGCACTGGCGACGGCGGGCACGCTCCGCGACCGACTTGCGGCGTTCACGCCGTGACCGGGCCCGACGACGGCCGGATCGACCCCGCCGATCCGAGGTTCGACGCCGTCCCGCTCCCGCCCGAGGGTGACGACGCGGCACTGCCTCTGCCGGACTGGGATCCGCTGCCGCCGGACGACGTGTAGGGCGACTCAGACCTGCCCCTCCCCGCCCACCTCGACGGCCCGGCGCACCACGTCGGCGAACGCCGACAGGTCGAGATCGCCAGGGCGGCGGACGCGGATGCAGCTCCGCCCGACCGAGACCGTCCCCAGCCCGGCGGCGTGGACCTCGGGCAGGTAGCGCCCGTCCTCGAGCGCACTCACGTAGACGCTGAGGTGCTTGCTGCCGCCGCGCATCGAGATCAGGTCGGCGTCGCCCTCCCGGCCCGAGGCGTACCGGTAGTGGAAGGCGCCGTACCCGAGCAGGGTGCCGCGGCGGGTCGGCGGGAGGAGCTCCGGCGCGACGTCCGCGACGGTCTGATGGACCTCCCGGGCGATCGCCACCTGCTGATCGCCGAGCGAGGCCAGGAACGACGCCAGGTCCGGTGGATCACCCACGCTTCTCCCCCATCCCCAGCGGCAGCTCGACGTCCTCGCCGTCGAGCACGGCCCCCACCCGGTCGGCTGCGTCCGCCCACGGCGACCAGCCCAGAGCGGTCGCGAGCTTCTCCGCCGCCGCGACGTCGGTCCGCGCCGCGGCCCGGTCGCCCAGGACCATCGCCGCGAGCCCCGCGAACAACGCCGCCGGACCGGTGATCACCGCGCCGTAGCCCAGGATCACGACCGCGTCCGGGTCGGCGGGCAGCTCGGCCCGCACGAGGCGGGCGGTCTCGTGGTCGTCGAGGCTCACGGCGGCGCTGGCGGCCATGCACAGCGCGGGGCGGTCGAACAGCCGGCTCGCGGTGGCCGCGCGGCGCTCGCGGAAGGCGCGGAGCAGGTCGACGGCTTCCCGACGACGTCCGGCGCGGGCCCGCGCGACGGCGGCGGCCGCCGCCCAGGCCGGGATGGTCGGGTTCTGGGTGGCGGCGCCCTCGGCGAGGTCGCCGAGCGTGTCGGCGGTCCCGGTCATCCAGGCCGAGATCATCAGGTGGACCCCGAAGGCGGAGAGCGCGTCCCCGACGCCGAGCTGCTGCCCGAGCTCGAGCGAGGACTGCGCGGCGGCGCGGGCCTCGTCGTAGTCGCCACGGGCCAGCAGCAGCGCCGACCCGAGGACCTCCGCCGCCCAGATCAGGCGCGGCCGGTGCCAGCGCCGGGCCTCGACCGCCAGCGTCTCGCGCAGCCGCAGGGCCCGGTCGACGTCGCCAGCACCCAACGCGGCCGTGAGCAGGAGTTCGGTGGCGTCGAGGACGATCGTCGGGTCCCCGGTGCGCCGGGCGAGGTCGAGCGCGCTGCGGGCCAGCGCGAGTCGCCGGGCGGCCGATTCCGGTCCCTCGACCAGCTGGCGCACCTCCAGCGCCCGCGCCCGCGCCCGCACCGCCACCGACGCCCCGTCCGCGGCGGCCCGCGACTGCAGCTCCGCGACCAGGTCGGGCCGTGCGACCCCGGCCAGCGACTCCTCGCGCAGCAGCGCCACCAGCAGGTCGATGCGCGCGCGGGGCGGGAGCGGCACGGCCTCGGCGCGGTGCAGCCGGGCGAGCCGTCGCGGGTCCCCGGAGACGGTGCGACCCAGCGCCTCGTCCCCCACGGCGGCCTTCACGACGAGGCCCGGGTCGCCGTCGGCGCGGGCGAGGGCGGTGTCGAGCAGGTCGTCGGCCTCGTCGGTCCGTCCGAGCCCGGCGAGCACGAGGCCGCGGTGGACGTCGACGACCGGGTCGTCCTCCCGCGCGCACGCCTCGAGCAGCTCCAGAGCCTCCGCGAGGGCGCGCCGCTCGTAGGCCAGCACGCCCGCGTCGCGGCGGGCGAGCCCGACCTCCGCAGCCGGCAGCCCCGCCCCGAGCACGTGGCGCAGGCGGACGTAGGCGTCGTCCTCGGGCTGCAGGTGGTCGAGCCGCGCGCGGTGCAGCTCGCGCGCCACCGAGGTGGGCACCGACTCGCGGACCGCGGCGGCGACGAGGTCGTGGCGCAGATCCACCCGCTCGCCGTCGACGGCGGTGAGCCCGATCGGGACCACCGACCGCAGGTCCTCGACGACGTCGAGCCCGCGCCGGCCGAGCACGGCGGCGAGGGCCGGGGTCGGCACCGGACGCAGGACCGCCAGCGCCTCCAGCGCGCGCCGGACCTCGGGTCGCAGGGCGTGCAACTGCTGGTCGAACACCGCGCGCAGGCGGTCCGGGACGCGCCCGACCGCCGCCCGGACCGCAGCCTCGTCGGGCTCCGCCGCGAGGACGTCGAGCAGGGCGGTGACGTGCAGCGGGTGGCCACCGGTCCGGGCCGTGACGAGCGCGGCCACCCGGACCACGGCGTCGTCGGGAAGGTGCCCCAGCCGGGCCCGCGCCAGCTGGACGACCGCCGTCGGCGCGAGCTCGGCGAGCGGGACGAAGAGCGTGTCGGTGTCACGCGCCAGGTCGGCGCGGCAGGCGCTCCAGTCGGGCCGCGCGACGACGTCGGGCACGCGGGCCGCGACGAGCACGACGACCTCGGGCGGCAGGCCCTGGCGCACCAGACCGGTCAGCGCGCCGAGCGAGGACGAGTCCGCGCGGTGGGCGTCGTCGAGCGTGACCAGCACCGGGCCGTCGGCCGACAGCTCGGCCAGGCGTCGCCGCACCCAGGGCACCGGCGCGCCCGCGGGACCGTCCGGGGGCGGGCCGAGCGCCTCGACCCACGCCGTGAGCGGGGTCGCGCCCTCGTCCCAGGCGCCGCGCAGGACCTCGCCCGTCGCCGCGTCGCGGACCGCCGCGAGCAGCGTCGACTTCCCGATGCCCGCCTCTCCCTCGACGACGACGAGCCGCCCCTGGGTCGGGTCGGCGTCCGTGGCCGCTGCGATCGCGGCGAGCTGGGTCTCGCGGCCGACGACGCGACGCCGGGGACGACCCGGCGTCGGGAGGGCGGCGGACCGGTCGAGGAGGACCCGGCGGTAGGCGTCGCGCAGCTCCTCCCCCGGCCCGACGCCGAGCTCCTCGGCCAGGTGGCGGCGGGCCGCGAGGAAGGCCTCGACGGCCTCGCGCGGGCGACCCGCCTCATGCAGGGCAGCGACGAGCAGGGCGTGCCAGGCCTCCCGGTCGGGGTTCGCGGCGGCGAGCGGCCCGACCACGTCGACCGCCTCCAGGGCCCGCCCGAGCGCGAGCAGGGCGCGGGCGCGGACCTCGAGCACGTGCTGGTGGCGGGCCTCGGTGTGCTCGCGCGCGACGTCGAGCCGCGGCGTCGAGACCCCCGGCCACGGCGGTCCGGTCCACTCCGCGAGGGCACCGTCCGCGGCCGCCAACATCGCGGCCGGCTCCTCGGCCGACAGGGCGACGCCCGCGAGCCGGTGGAAGCGGCAGACGTCGACCCGCTCGGGGTCGAGGTGCAGCGTGTACGCGCCGGCGGAGGACGACAGCTGCTCGCGGGGGATGCCGAGGAAGTCCCGCAGGCGGGTCAGCCGGGTCTGCAGGGTGCCCCCGGGGTGGCGGGGCGCCGGGGTGTCCGCCCACAGGTCGGCGACGAGGGCGTCCCGGGTGATCGGGGTGCGGGGCGCGGACGCGAACAGGGTCAGGAGCACCTGGACGGCCGAGCTGGTGGGCTCCCGTTCGCCCTGTCCGTCGTCCACGGCCACCCGGCCGAGCAGACGCACCCTCAGGTCACCCATTCGCCCCCCTGAAGTGCGCAACGCCCCCCGGCGCATGGCCGACCGTAGTTCACGTTCGGGACGGACGCGACCGTTCACGTGATCGGGGCACAACGGCACACGAATTGATTGACACTGGGTGATCGCCACCCGAGTCGGATGTAAGGGAAGCGAAAGCCCCACCGGGTGGACTGGCGCCGTGACCGTGGAGGAACCGGCGACCGTCGAGGCGTTCGACGTCCTCGCCGCGCGCGCCCACTCCACGATCGACCTCGACCTCCTCCTCGCCGACCACCCCGAGGCGGTCCTCGCGGTGCGGCGGGAGGCCGCGGTCGCGTGGTTGGCGACGCCCTCGCGGGGCCCCGGACCGGCCGGGACGCGGGCGGTCGTCGCGGTGCTGCGGGTCCTCGGCCCCACCCCGGCCCTGGAGCGGGCGTGGTTGCGGTGGATCGAGGAGGGCCGCTTCGACGGTCATCCCGACGACGAGGCCGGCGCGTCCGCCCGCGATCTCGTCGACGGTCTGCGGCACTGCGTCGAGCACGGCGTGTTCGGGGAGGACCACGCGCTCGTCCACGGTGCGCTGGCGCACTGGTCGGGGTTGCTGCGGAGCCCCGAGCCGGACCGGCGTCGCCGGGGGCTGTCCGCGGTGGCCGCGATGGTGGCGTCCGGGCGACGGTTCCCTTCCGCACTGCCGGGTGTGGTGACGCGGGCGCTGCGGGACGACCCGACGGACGAGGCAGCCCGGTCGCAGGAAGCGGTGAACGCGCTGTTCGACAGGTAAGCGCTTCAGCATGAGCTGTTCGAGTGAAGATCGGTCGTGTGTCACACGACGGTGTCACGGTTCGTCAGATCCACTCGATCACCGGCCTACCGACCGCGCGGGCACTCCGTCCGCGCGGCGGCTCCCGGTGAGGACTCGTTCATGACGCAGCAGGTGCCTCCGTACACCTCCCCCGAGCAGCCCGTTCCGGGCTACGCCCCTGCCCCGCAGGCGCCCGCGAAGACCAACACGATGGCCATCCTCGCGATCGTCTTCGCGTTCGTGTTCTCGCCGCTCGGCATCGTCTTCGGCATCATCGGCCGCAAGCAGACCGTCGAGCGCAACGAGAACGGCCGCGGTCTCGCGACGGCCGGCCTGTGGCTCTCGATCGTGTTCGTCGTCCTCGGCATCGTCTTCGCCGTGCTGAGCGCCGTCCTGGCCGCCTCGATCGCCAACCAGGTCTCCCAGCTGCCCCAGACGCCGTCCGCGTCCCAGTCGGCTCCGGCCGCCCCGGTGGTGCAGCCCGACCAGCTCGCCCCCGAGGTCGCGGCCCAGACCGCCGCGCAGGACGTCACCTGCCCCTCGCCGCTGCCCGGCGAGATGGGCGCCAGCACCACCTGCTCCGGCACCGTGGACGGCGAGCCGACCTCCTTCACCGTCACGGTCAACGCCGTCAACGGCACGCAGATCGGCTTCTCGATCGTGAAGGCCGGCTGAGTTCCTCCAGAGCGCCAGGACCCGTCGTCGGGACGTTCCCGACGACGGGTCCTACCGTTTCCGGCGTTTGGCGGAGGTCGCTGTCGCTCACCCCGGGTCACCCGGCCTGCCGTCGGGTTTCCCGACCTGGAGGTCACCGGTGACCGCTGCGCCCGACGCCGACGTCATGATCAGCCTGCTCCGCCAGCTCGACGAACACCTCGGCGACTCCCGTGCCGAGGGCGGCGCCGACGTCCCGGGTCCGGACTGGACCGTCAACGGCACCGAGGTCGACCCCGAGCAGCGTGCGCGCGTGGTCACCGAGGCCTCCGACGCCGGCTACATCGAGATCACCCACCTCGACCGCTTCCCCCTGCCGACGGCGATCACCCCGGAGGGCCGCCAGCTCGCCCGGCGCGAGGCCCGCGACTGAGGTCTGTACCCGGCACACTTCGCAGGTGACTCGAGCCCGGCGCGGTGTGCTGCGGCGCGTGCTCGTCGTCGCGGGGGCGATCGTGGCCCTCGTCGCGCTGCTCGTCGGCGGGCTCTGGCTCGGTCAGCGACATCTGATCTACCTGCCCGACACCGGCCCGGTCCCCGCGGCGGCGAGTGTGCTGCCGGGGGCCGAGGACGTCGTACTCCGGACCGCGGACGGAGAGGCACTCGGCGCGTGGTTCGTGCCCGCCCGGGGCCCGCGGCGGGACGTGACGGTGCTGGTGTTCAACGGCAACGCCGGCGACCGGTCCTTGCGCGCACCGCTGGCCGCCGCGCTGCGCGCGCAGGGGGTGGACGTCCTCCTGCTCGACTACCGCGGTTACGGCGACAGCTCGGGATCGCCGAGCGAGGAGGGACTGGCTGCCGACGCCCGCGCCGCCCACGAGTACCTCGTGACCACGCGGAGCGTCCCGCCGCAGCGCCTGATCCTGCTCGGGGAGAGCCTCGGGGGCGCGGTCGCCGCGCGGCTCGCCGTCGAGGCCCCGGTCGCCGGGATGGTGCTGCGCTCACCCTTCACCGAGCTGGCCGCGATCGCCGAGCGCCTCTACCCCGTGCTGCCGGTGCGGCTGCTGCTGGCCGACCGGTTCCCGGTCGCCGAGCTCGTCAGCCGGGCCGGGGTCCCGACGACGGTGGTGCTCGGTGAGGACGACCGGCTCATCCCGCCCGCGCAGAGTCGGGCGGTCGCTGCCGCCGCGCGGGCCGAGGTCGTGGCCGTCCCCGGCGCCGACCACAACGACGCCGTCCTCGGGCACGGGCCGGCCGTCGTCTCGGCGGTGACGCGCCTGGCGGACTCCCTCTCCGGACCCGCCCGCTGAGGGGTCACCTCCGACTTCGGAGCACCTTGGCCGTCGTCACCGCGAGCACCACCGTGCCGAGCGTCTCGACCACCAGCGAGGTCGGCGCCAGGTCGTAGGACAGGCTCGAGCGGAGCCCGAAGAGACCCACCGTCAGGGCCAGCACCAGCGCCAGCCACGACCCGGCCATGAAGACGAAACTCAGCACCGTGACGACCGGCGCCAGTCGGCCCCGCAGCGCGAGCATCGCCCCCGCGAGCACCAGCGCCGCGATGCCCTGCAGCGTGAACAGCACACCCAGCAGCCCGCCGGTGCTGGTCGCCACGAGATAGAGGTGGATGACCCCGACCGCCAGGAGCGCCACCGCGCTCAGCACGCGCCACGTCCACATGGGTCGTCCTCCTCGTCCCGTCTGCCGGACTTCTACCAGGCCTGACCGACAAACTGGGTGAGTTCATCCCGCGATGACCGGGTCGGGCAGGGCATGCTGCCGTCCGTGTCCGACGTGCACCCGGGGTCCGAGCCCCGTGCCCGTGACCGTGCGGAGGCGTGGCTGCTGGTCGTCCTCGCCGTCGTCGCGCTCGCCGGGTGTCTCCTGCGCGGACCGGTCCTGCTCGGCGATGTGGTCGGGCCCGCGCCGACCGCCTGGTGGATCACCCCGGTCGTCCTGCTCGGACTCCTGCTGCTCGCCGTCGAGTCCGTCCGCGCCGGCCGACTCGCCGATGCCCGGATGCGCGCGGTCCGGCTCCCGGTGGCGATCGCGCTGCTCGCCGAGATCGTCCTCGCCGTGCTGCCGTGGCTCGCCGCGCCGGCGGTCGTCGTGGGCGTCGTCGCGCTCGCCGTGGCGGCGGCTCGGCTCCTCCCGCTCGAGCCCGCGCGCAGCGTGCGCCAGCGGATCGCGCTGCACGGGCCGGTGTTGCTGGCGCTCGGCTGGACCGCCGCCCTGACGCCGGCCGCGGGCGAGTCGCTGGGTGCGACCCTCGGGCTCGGCGGGGGCGAGGCGTCGGTGCTCCTCGCGTGGGCCGCCGTGATCGTCGTGGGCATCGCCGGCACCTGGGTGATCGACCGGACCCGCGCGCCGCTGCCCTTCGCGATCGGCCTGCTGTGGGGGCTCGCGTGGACTCTCCCGGGCGGGCCGGAGTGGATGGTGACGCCCGTGCTCGTCGCGATCCTCGCCGTAGGCTGGGTCCTCGTCCGCCGACTGACCCGCACCGGACCGCCGACCTGGTCGGGCGCCTTCGCCTGACCCGGCAGGTACTGCCGTAGGCAGTTGATCATGTCGAGCGCGACGGCCGGAGTGTCGCGCTCGACATGATCAACTGCCTACAGACGAACGAGGCGTCCTCGGCGGCACGGGGGACGGAGTCAATCCGCGTCGTCGGGTGGCGTCAGGATCCGGCAGCGCGGTCCGTTCGCAGCAGCCAACCGCAGGTCGAGCGTCATCAGCGGCACCCCGTAGGCCTCGGCGAGCGCGACGGAGGCGGCGTCGTACACGCTCACCGCTCCTCGCAGCTCCCAGGCGCGGGTAGCCAGGGCCGGGTAGTCGACGAGAATGACCGGGAGGTCGAGCAGGTCGCGATGCGCGAGGCACCCGATGTCGTCGCTGACGTCCCCGCGAGCGATCGCGCGCCGCGGGATGTCCGTTGCCTCGAACGGCATCAGATGCGGTGCCACGACGTCGTCCCGGCTCGACGCCGCCCGGACCCACCGCCCGACCGTGCCGTCGTCGAGCAGCCCCGCGACCACGGCCGACGCGTCGACGACCACGCTCACGCGCGGTCAGCGTCCCGCGCGGCGAGGATCGAGTCCGCGGTCACCCGTGAACCGGTCGCGGCCGTGCGGGCGCCGACCCGGGACCAGAACGTCTCCGGGTCCGGTCGGGCGGCCATCGCGATCAGCTCCCGGCGGAGGTGTTCCTGGAACGATCGCCCGGCACGCGCAGCGCGAGCGGCGAGTTCGTCCTCACGTCCTCCGGGACGTCCCGGATGGTGATCGAGACCATGCAGTCAGTCTGCATGCATCGCAGGCACATCGGCTGCATCCCGGTGATCGCCCTTCCCGGGCCCTGCTCTCACGGCACCGGGCGGGTGACCCCGCGCGACCCGCCCGCCCAGCCCGGCAGGTGCAGCATCTTCACGCCCGGCCCGCCGGCCACGACGAGCCGCAGCGCCTCCGGTCCGGCCGAGACCGGCGCTCCGAGCCGGGCACTCCCCCGCGCGTGGAGCTCGGACGCCACCGCGAGGCCGTCCAGACGACGGGCGGTCTCGGGCGGGAGCACCACCGTCTGCTCGCACGTGGCCATCCGGTCGAGCCCGCCGCCGGCGCGCGCGGGGGAGGCGAGGGCGTCGGCGAGGGGTTCGAGGACGTCGTCCGGAGCGGTGAGGTCGTCGCGCGGGACGACCTCCGCCGTCCCGGCGAGGGCGAACACGGTGACCTCGTCCGCCGGTCCCGACGCCGCGAGACAGCACCCGTAGCGGGCGGGCTGGGCCGTGGTGGCCATGCTCGTCACGCCGGTCGTCACGCCCCCGATCGTCGCCAGGGTCAGCGCCAGGGCCCGCCCCACCACCCCGTTCGCGTGCGGACCGGGTCCGAGCATCCCGGTCGACGACGACAGCCCGAGGTCCGCGACGAGGTCGCCGCGGACGACGAGCCCGACGGCCGGGGTCCCCGTCGTCGTCTGCACCCCGAGCAGGTTGAACTCCGGCTCCAGGGCCGCGACCGCCGCCGTCAGGACCAGCGGGACGACGCCGGGCCGGCACCCGGCGAGCACGCAGCACCCGGCCACGGCGCGCGCCGTGAGCTCGCCGAACAACGGCGGGACCAGGCCGAGCACGTCGTCGGGAGCCGCGATCCCGGCGAGCATCCGCTCCCACCGCTCCGGGGTCGGGGGCACCACGGGCAGCCCGTCCCCCACCCCGAGCGCCAGCAACCGCGTCGTCGCCTCGTCGACCGACGTCCCGGGCGACACCGGGGAGAACGTCACCGGCGGACCCGCACCGAGACCAGCTCCGTCGCCCCGAACGACGGGATCCACGCCGAGTGCTTGCCCGCTCCCCCGGCCACCGTCACGTGGAGCTGCTCGGGGCCGGTGCTCACCGTGTAGGAGTCGCCCTCGGGCTTCACACCCCACTCGACGAACTGCTCGCGGTTGCCCGGCGAGATCCGCTCCACCGGGATGCGCGCGTGCGTCCAGAGGTGCTCGCGGATCGACCCCACGTCCCACCCGTCGCGGTGCAGCGTCGCGGCGTGCTCGGGCCCGAGGACGAGCAGGTGCGGGCCGCGGACGTAGACGTTGTTGGAACCGCTCTCGGCCATCGTCCCGGCGATCGTCGTCAGGATCTCGAGCCCGGTCGTGCTGCCGTGGTCGTTGACGTTGTGCGGCGGCTCCGCGGCCATCACCGAGACCACGGGATCGTCGGGACCGAACCCGCGCTGGACCGCGAGCCCGGACCACGGGCTCTCGTCGGACTCGGCGAAGCAGAACGTGTACTTGGCGGGCGACCCCTGCGTGGACCGGTCGAGCGTGCCCGGCTGCGCGCCGCCGACGTGCAGCAGCACGAGCGAGAGGGCGCGCCCGAGGGTGGCGTTGTTGCGGTTGCCCGGTCCGAAGCAGTTGCCGCCGGCGTGGAACCCGGTCCGCGCGCTCCCGGAGACGAGGACCATCGGGGCGCAGGGGTGGGTGGTGGCGAGCGACCCGTGCAGGTTGTAGGCCGGGGTCGTCACCGCCTCGAGCGCGGCGAGCAGCAGCGGGAGCAGCCCGGGCCGGCAGCCCGCCATCACCGCGTTGGCCGCGACCGACCGCAGCGTCGGGGTCACCCCGGTCGGCGGCAGCGCCGCCAGCCCGTCCCCGGCGTCGTCGGGAAGACCGGCGAGCATCGCCTCGACGCGCTCCTCGGTCGGCGCGACGGTGGGCAGCCCGTCGCCCCAGCCGCGCTCGTCGGCCCAGTCCTCCCAGACGGCGGACTCGGGCACGTCGAGGGTGTCGGTCACGGCAGCACCTCCATCGTCCGGAAGGCCTCGAGGACACCGTCGTAGGCCGCGTCGATCCGCCCCGCGAGCTCGGCCTCGGAGAGCCCGCCGATGGGATGGTCGATCACGACGAGGCTCGGGTCGGCCTTCCGGGCCCGCGCCTGCGCCTGGACCAGCGGCAGGAAGGAACGAGTGACGACGAGGACGGAGCGGGCGCCGCGGCGCTCGAGCTCCAGCGAGTCGTGGAGACTCCACGACGAGCACGAGCCTCAATCACCGATCGCCACCACCGCGAGCCGGTACTGCGCGCCGAGGTGGTCGAGCAGCTCCGGGTCGGCCCCGGAGGCGGCGCTGGGCTTCGAGGCGACCGCCATCGGGCCGAGCCCGTGGTGCTCGAAGAGGCGGCGCCCGAGGGTCTCGAGCAGGACCGTCGCTCCGGGCTTGGAGTTCGACAGCCCGCAGAGGGCGCCCGTTCCCGACGACGGGGCGCTCGTCTCGGTGAGGTCGGCGGGCCGGAGCCCGGAGGTCGGGTCGACGATGCGCACGGCGGATCTCCTCAATGCTCGGCGGCGAGCAGGTCGATGACGGCGAGGCCGGCCCGACGACCGTCGGCGGCGGCCTCGAGCAGGGTGGGGGTCCCGCCGGTGCGGGCGACGTCGCCCGCGAGCAGCACGTGCGGGTCGCCGCCGGCCGCGTCGAACAGCGCGCGGCGCGGACGGGTGACCTCGGCGAGGAACACCCCGGCGGCCTCGACCGCGCTGCCGTCGTCGAGCCGCACCGCGGTCAGCGCCGACGCCCCCTCGAGCGCGGTGGCGGTGACGTCGCGGCGCACCTCGACGGTCGCGGATGCCGACACGGCCCGCTCGGCGGCGGCCGACCACGACACGCGCGCGGCCACCACCGTCACGTGCGCCGCGACGCCCGCGAGCTCGAGCGCCTCGGCCGCCGCCCACTCATCGCCCCCGAGGACGACGACCTTCTTCCCCGCGTAGAGGGGGCCGTCGCACGACGCGCACTCCGACAGGCCCCGGCCCACCCACGCCTGGGCGTCCGGCAGCGCGGCCTCGTCGGGGGCGAGGCCCGTCGCGACGACGACCGCGCGCGCCGTGGCCGGGCCGTCCAGGGTCTCCAGCGACACGGGCCGGCCCGGCGTGAGCCCGGTGACCTCGCCGTAGGCGATCTCGACGCCGGCGCCCATGGCCTCGTCGAGGAGGGCGCCCGCGAACTCGGGCCCCTGCGGCACCCCGCCGGGCCAGGCTGACACCGCGCCGAGGGAGATCAGGCGTCCGCCGGGCGCGAGCATGTCGTACGCGACGGTGCTCAGTCCCTGTTCGGCGCAGGTGCGGGCGGCGGTCAGCCCGGCGATCCCGGCGCCCACCACGGCGACGTCCCAGGTCATGAAGGGTCCTCGATCCGATGGCTCACGGGCACTCCCTGGACGTGGTTCTGGACGAAGCCGCGGGACTGGTTGCGGCTCTCGTTGCCGGCCAGCACGATCCCGAGGTCGTCGGGCCGGGCGAGCATGGGGACGACCCGGTCGGGTTCCGTGCCCCCGTACCGGGCGTCGAGCTCCCCGGACGCCGCCATCGCGTCGAGGTCGAAGCTCGTCGACCCGACGTTCCACGCGCACCGCTGCAGCGCCGACGCCGAGACGAGCAGGTGCTCCCCGAGGTGCGCGCGGATCGCCGCCTTGTCCACCCCGCCCCGGGCGAGCGCGGCCGCCACCGCGGGACCGAGGACGAGCAGCGGGTGGAAGGCGCCGAACTCCAGCCCGGTGTACGCCCACGGCCCGATGGCGTCGGCCATCCCGCGGGTGAGGGCGTCGAGGTGGTCGCGCACGGTCTCGCCGCCGGAGTAGATCGGGGCGCTCACGGTGACGACGCTCTGCACGGTCACCACCGAGTCGTCGTCGGCGAACCCGCGGTCGGCGCGGAACGACGGCCAGCCGAGCCCGCGCACGGCGTCGTCGTTCTCGGCGAGCGCCACGTGGAAGGTCGACGCGATCGCGCCCTGGTCGGTGTGCTCGGGCGGGATCCGCAGACCGGCGAGGTTGCGGAGGTAGAGCCGCGTGAAGCGGCCGATCGACGTGTTGGCCCGGCGGCCCACCCGCAGCGCGCCGGTGCCGCTGTTCAGGTCGAGCCGCTCGACGACCGGGCCGGAGAGCACCACGAGGGGCTCCCACCCGGGGGTGGACCCGGCGTCCTGCACCCGCCAGACCGGGTCGGCGAGGCACTCGACCACGGCGACGAGGACGCCCATGTACTCCGGGCGGCACCCCGCCATCACCCCGGTGACCGCGACGCTGCGCACCGTCGCCTGCCGCTGCTCCGGTGCGAGGACGCCGAGCACCTCGTCGGGATCGCGTCGGGTGTGGGCGAGGAACGCCGCGACCCGCTCGGGGGTCGGCGGGACGATCGGGAGGCCGTCGGTCCAGCCGCGCGCCTCGAAGTGCTCGGTGACCGCGTCGAGGTCGCCGCGGACGACGACGTCGGTCGGGGACGGCTCGACGTCGGGAAGAGCCTGGTCCGAAGCTGCCGACCCCGCCACCAACGCGTCGACGACGGCGGGTGCCACCTGCTCCCGCATCTTCGTCCGGAAGGTGACGGTGTCGTCGGTGAGGATCACGCCGGGGTAGCTGACGATCGGGACGTGGGGCACGCCGAGGGAGCGCCCGATCGCGCGTCCCATGCCCTCGAACCCCGCTCCGCCGATCGCCACGGCCGGGACCCCGGCGCGCTCGGCGGTGGCCGCTGCCCGCATCACGGCAGGCATGCAGGAGCCTCAAGCACCCACCGCGGCGACCACGAGGTCGACACGGTGCGAGCGCAGCAGCTCGGGCAGGGCCTCCAGGACGCGGCGCTCCTCCGCGGCCGACGCGTGGAAGTTGCCGAACTCCTCCCACCCGACGAACGCCACGTCGCCGTGCCGTTCGCGGGCGACCTCGGAGATCACCTCGAACATCTCGGGGCCGCGGAAGAGCTCGTCCCACAGGTAGGCCACCCGCGCACCGGCGAGCTCCGCGGGCCGCTCGTGCTCGGTGACGTCGCCGGTCACCCGCGGCGCCAGGGGCCACATCGCCTCGTACTGGGGTTCCACCGTCACTCCTCCGCCGTGATGGCGCGACCGGACCGGTCGCGCAGGAACAGGGCCGCGATCGTGACGATCGCGGCGCCGAACACCGCGATCCCGACCGCGATGCCGTAGCCGGACGTGGTGGCGACGATGCCACCGATGAGCGTGCCGATGCCCGAGAGTCCGCGGCCGATGTTGTAGGCGGCCGCCGAGCCGAGCGACCGGATGCGGGTCGGGAAGAGCTCGCCGAACCAGACCCCGAAGATGCCGAAGTAGCCGAGGAAGAGGCTGGAGAGCAGGTAGAGCCAGACGAAGCTGCCGAGTGCTCCCCCGCCGACGGCGATCGTCAGCATCACCGCGAACACGATCGTCTGGAGCCCGGCGAAGGCGACGAACACCCGGCGTCGTCCGAGCAGGTCCGAGAGCCAGCCGGCGAGGATGAAGCCGACGAACGAGATGGCCGACGCGATGTAGAGGACGGTGCTCGCGTCCCCGGTGGAGAAGCCGAGGTCGGTCTTGAGCAGCGAGGGCATCCAGGTCGTCGCCGTGTAGGGCACCCACTGCCCACCGAAGGCGACGAGCAGGCCGAGCCCGACGAAGGGCAGGCTGTCGCGGGCGACGAGCTGGCGCCAGGGCGAGCGGGCGGCGGTGCGGGCGAGGTCCGCGGAGAGCCGGCCGGAGGCCTTGCGGGCCTGCAGCTCCTCCCACTGCCGCGACTCCCGGCAGGCGTAGCGGATCCAGACGCAGGCCAGGGCGGGGAGGACGCCGACGAGGAAGGCGTAGCGCCAGTCGGGCACGAGCTGCGACACGAGGATCGCCAGCGCGTAGGCGGGCCAGAGCGACGACTGCACCAGGCCGCCGCCGAGTCCGCGGCGCTTCGGCGACCACGCCTCGTTGAGCCAGGCGAACCCGACGGCCCACTCCCCGCCCGTGCCGATCCCGGTGATGATGCGCAGGACGACGAAGACCGCGAAGTTCGGCGCGAAGAACACGAGCCCGGTGGCGATCGAGTAGATCAGGATCGACCAGATCAGGGTGCGGCGGCGGCCGTAGCGGTCACCGAGCCAGCCGAACACCAGCCCGCCCACCGCGGAGCCGATGAGC
Source organism: Actinomycetospora sp. CA-084318 (assembly GCF_050955885.1). Taxonomy (NCBI): domain Bacteria; kingdom Bacillati; phylum Actinomycetota; class Actinomycetes; order Pseudonocardiales; family Pseudonocardiaceae; genus Actinomycetospora; species Actinomycetospora sp. CA-084318. The sequence continues at coordinate 2,291,370 of NZ_CP192098.1, read as the reverse complement.
TGCCCGACGATCGCGACGCTGAAGACCCCGGCCGACACGCCGAAGTGCGCCATGATCAGCGGCGCCAGGAGCGTCGGCAGCATGAAGTCGAAGTACTCCATGCCCCAGCCGAGACAGGCGGCGCCGAGGATTCGGCGCCGCTCGCCGGACGTGTACTCGGGCGGGGCGTCGACGGCCGGGCCCGCCAGGGGTCGCTCCGTGGTCATGGTCGGCCTCCCCGGGCCACCGCGTCGGCGCGGCGTCTCACCCGGGAGGCGAGGTTAGGTGGGTCACACCGCCGAAGTCCAGGACGGATTGGATGCAATCCGCCGCTACGAGGACGGCCGCCCCAGCGCCGCGTGGAGGTCGGCGACGGTGATGTCGCGGTGCGCGTTCATCAGCTCGACGAGGCCCTCGACGTCGCTGCGGCGCAGCGCGGTGATCATCCTGCGGTGCTCGCGGACGACCCGCTTGCGGCCGGCCGCGTCGTAGAGGTGCACGGTCCGGTAGGGCTCGCTGCGGGTCCAGAGCCGGTCGATCTCGGCGACCACGAGGTCGAGTCCGGAGTACCCGAACATCGTGAAGTGGAAGGCGCGGTTCCCGGCGACGATCGCGGCCACGTCGGTGCGGTCGACGTCGGCGACGATGGCCTCGTTCAGGCTGGTCAACTCGGCGATCTGGTCGGGTCGCAGCCGCGGCAGGGCCCGCAGGACCTCGGTCTCGAGGGCGCGGCGCATGAGGTAGACCTGCGCGAGTTCGTCGGCCGAGAGCCGGGCGACGGTGTAGCCGACGTGCGGCTCGTGGCGCAGCACGCCCTCCGCCTCGAGCGACTTCAGCGCCTCGCGCACCGGGATGCGACTGACCCCGAGGCGGGCGGCGAGCGACTCCTGCCGCACCTGCTGACCGGGCACGAGCTCCCGGGTGCGCAGCATGGTCCGCAGCTCGTCGATCACCCGCGCGACGGTCGTGACCCGCCGCGCGGTGTCCGGTGCGGCCCCGCCCATGCGCACCAGCCTAGCGAGGTCCCGTCCTCCGACAGTGGGATACGAAACCGTGTGCATCGTTGTCGGTCGATCGGTCTCCGGCCTACGGTGCGGTCCGCGTCGTCGTGTGGTCGCGGAGGAGGTCCGTGGTGGAGCGAGGTCCCCGGGAGCCGGTCCGGGACGACTGGCAGCGCATCCTGAACCCCCGCTCGGTCGCCCTGGTCGGCGCCTCCGGCCGCGCGGGCCACCCGATGGCGCGCCCGCTCGACTGGCTCCGCGACCGCGGCTTCGCGGGTCGGGTGCTGCCGGTCAACCCCCGGTACGACGAGCTCGGCGGCCTGCCCTGCTACCCCCGCCTCGCCGACGTGCCCGGTCCCGTCGACCTCGTGCTCGCCCTGGTGCCCGCCGAGCGCGCGATCGCCACGGTCGAGGAGGCGGGCGCGGTCGGAGCCGCCGCCGTCGTCGTGTTCGCCTCCGGTTTCGCCGAGGTCGGCGGCGACGGGATCGCCGCGCAGGCCGAACTCGCCGAGGCCGCCCGCCGGGCGGGCGTCCGGGTGATCGGTCCCAACTGCCAGGGGCTCTACGTCGCCCGCAGCCGACTCTTCGCCACCTTCACCGCCGCCGGGGAGCGCGCGCTGCAGGGCAGCAGCGGCATCGCCTACGTCGGGCAGAGCGGGGCGATCGGCGGAGCAGTCCTCGACGTGGCCGCCTCCCGCGGGCTCGACCTCACCGCCTGGGTGAGCACCGGCAACCAGGTCGACGTCGACGTCACCGAGGTCGCCCGGGTCCTGGTCACCGATCCCGACGTGCAGGTGCTCGCCGTCTACGCCGAGGCGATCCCCCGGCCCGCCGAGTACGTCCGCCTCGCCGCCGAGGCCCGCGCCGCGGGCACGGCCCTCGTCGTGCTGCGCAGCGGCCGCAGCGAGACCGGACGTCGCGCCGCGCTCTCGCACACCGGGGCGATGCTGCCCGAGAGCACCGCCTTCGACCTGGTCTCCCGCGAGCACGGGGTGGTCCTCGTCGACGACGTCGAGGAGCTCCTCGCCGCCGCCACCCTGCTGCGGACCCAGACCCGCCCGCGCGGCCCGCGCGTCGCCGCCGTCACGAGCTCCGGTGGGGCTGGAATCCTCGCCGTCGACCGCTGTGTCGACGTGGGGCTCGCCGTCCCGGAGCTGGCCGAGCCGACCCGCGAGAAGCTCGCCCGGCGCGTCCCCGCCTTCGGCTCCGTCGCCAACCCCGTCGACGTCACCGCGCAGCTGTTCAACGACGGCGGCGGGGCGTTCGGGGAGGTCTGCGCCCTCGTGCGCGACGACCCCGCGGTCGACGCCGTGATGGTCATCCTGACGATGCTGGTCGGCGAGACCGCCCGCGCGCTGGCGGTCGACCTTGCCGCGACCGTCGCGGACTCGCCCGCCGACTCGCCTCCAGTCGTCGTCGTGTGGATGGCGGGCGAGGACGCGACCGTGGGGGGCCGGGCCGTCCTGCGCGAGGCCGGCGTGCCGGTGTTCTCGTCGATCGCCGTCGCCACCCGGGTGCTGGCGGCCGTCGCAGCGGCGGCCGCTCCCCCGGCCGCGTCGGCCGCCGCTGTGTCCTGTCCCGACGACGCGTGGGCCCTGCTCTCCTCGCTGGGTGTCGCCGTGCCGCGGTCGGCGCTGGTGTCGTCGGCCGCCGAGGCGCCCGAGGCCGCCGCCGCGGTGGGTGGGACTGCCGCGCTGAAGGCGGTCGCTCCGGGGCTCGAGCACAAGACCGAGGCGGGGGCGGTGCGGCTGGGTGTCGACGAGGTTCGTGCCGAGGAGGCGGCGGCGGCCCTGCTCGAGCATGTGCCGGGCGCGGAGGCGGTGCTCGTGCAGGAGATGGTTCCGCCCGGCGTCGAACTGCTCGTCTCCGTCGACGGTGGGCGCGACGGCTGGCCTCCGGTGCTCACCGTCGGACGTGGCGGCACCGAGACGGAGCTCCATCAGGACCTGGCCCACGCTCTGGCTCCGGTGAGCGCCGAGACCGCGCGGGCGCTGCTCGACTCCCTGCGCTGCCGGCCCCTGCTCGCCGGTCACCGTGGTGCACCGGCGGCTGACGTCGATGCCGCCGTCGATGCGATCGTGCGGATCAGCGAGGCCGCCGACATCGCCGGGCTGCAGGAGCTGGAGGTGAACCCGCTCGTCGTCGGGACGTCCGGCGCCATCGCTGTCGACGTGCTGCTGGAGCGGGCTTAGCACGAACCACCAGACCGCAACCGAGTCCATCGGACTCGGTTGCGGTGTCGTCGGAACGGCTCGGCGGACCGTGAGCGGCGACTGCCTCAGCCGATCGGCTCCGTATCGTCCGGCGGCTTCGCCTTGCCCTCCTCCCGGGACCATGTCCACAGGGCGCGGTCGAGAGTGCGGAGGTCCGTCCCGACCCGAGCAGCGATGGTGCGGCACAGCGCGAGGTACTCGGGGTAGGTGGGGTCCGGCCCGGATAGTTCGCTGCGCGCACGCAGCGTTTCCAACGCCCGGAAATCGATGACAGTGAACCGGTCGGGCGCCCATACGGTCAGCAGGGCACTGGCCATCCGGACGTTCACTCCGGACAGCAGATCGAGGATGCGATAACCGAGCCGTTCCGGTGCCACGAAGGCAAGCCTCGTCAGGTCACGGATGTCGTCGTCGCTGTTGGACTCCAGGTAGGGCTTCGGGCGGGCCGACTTCCACGTGCCCGCGCGAAGGAAATCCACCCGCTCGTAGTGCCCCCGACCGGCCACCCCGCGCCTGACCTCGCCGAAAAGCGCAACTTCCTCGGAGCCCATCGGGTATCGCGCGGCCCAGTGGTCGACGAAGTTCCGGTCGATCTGTCGGTCCTGCCCGTTCTCCCCCATGGCTCGACCCTCGCAGACCGTATCGGACACGACGAGGGTGCTCACTCCATCGAGGTCGACGGCCCGGGGGTTCCCCTCTCGTTCGGTGACCCCGGCCAGACGGCGACGACGGTGCGATCGTCGTCGAAGCTCTTCCGGGCGAAGTCGACCTGGGCGGCGAAGGCCAACCCGGACGGTGGCTGCGCCCAGGCTCCGGCGAGGAAGGCCCCGACCTCGCCGTGCCCGTCGCCGAGGGGATCGCCGACACCGTCGGTCATCAGGGCGAGAACCTCGCCGTCGACGAGCATCACCGCGGCTGTCTCGAACCCCGTCACATGCGGCAGCGCCGACGTCGCCGAGGAGGCGATCTGCTCTCCCTCGTTCTTCACGGCGAACGGGCTGGACCAGCCTCCGTCGACCCCCCGGACCCATGCCGTCGAGTCCCCGACCCGGAGGACTGTCACCGCAAGTCGGCCCTCGTCGTCGGACTCGAGGTCCATCACGGCGACGATCAACGTCGTCGAGAGCCATCCCGCCAGTTCGAGCGTGCTCAGCGACTCCACGTCCTCGCCGCGGCGCCTGAGCAGGCCGCGACCACGCGTCACGACCGCATCACCGACGACCTTGAGCACGTGGTCCCAGAGGATCTCCTCCGGCGCGCACGACCGCAGCCACCCAGCCACGACCTCACAGCTCTGACGGGCCGCGACGCCGGCCGCCTCGTGCGAGAACCGGCCCGCCGAGACCCCGTCGGTCACGGCGATGACGAGGTGGCGGTCGTCGTCGGTCCAGCGGACGCAGTAGTCGTCCTGCCGCACGATCCCGGCGTGCCGGTGGGCGAGTCCGCGCACGCTCGCTCCGCGCACCTGCACGGGGCCCAGGGACGACTCCCCGAACACGGTGTCGTGGTGCTCCGGGAACAACCGGTCCGGGGTGCTCACGACTACGCCCGCTGCCTGGCCCGGCGCGCCGACGGTGAACGGAGTGACGGAGCCGGCCCACGACACCTCCGGCAGCGCGAAGGAAACGGTGTCCTCCTCGGCGCTCACAGGAAGTCGTCGTCCTCGGCGGAGTAGGTGACGATGCCGGGCGGGAGCTGGGCCTGGTCCGGGAGGACGATCCCCTTCTCGCCGCGTGCGAGGCTGGCACCCGAGGCGATCACGCTCGAGATCAGGATCTCGGTGACCGCGTTGATGGCCTGACCGGCATCGGCGCCCCGCTCCATCATGTACATCTGCATCTTCTTGGGTCCGGTGGCCGGGTGGATCAGCTCCTGCATCACCGCGGGGTCGGCCTGGTCGACGCCGCAGGGGATGACGTTCGGCCATTCGCGGAAGGTCTGCGTGAGGTCGGCGAACGCCTGACGCCAGACGTCGTCGTGATCGGTCGGCAGCCCGTCGGACAGGAAGAAGACCGCGGGCCGGTGGACCTGTAGACCGTCCGCCTTCAGCTGTTTCACGTCGGTCTCGATCGCGGTGCGCAGCTCCCAGAACGCGCTGGCGTAGGAGGTCATCCCGCGCACGTTCATCGTCGGGAGGGTCCCGACGGTGAGCGGGTCGCAGAGCGGCAGTCGCACCCGCGCCTCGTCGCCGAAATCGATGACCGAGAACCTGACCTTGTCGGCCAGGATCGGGTTCTTCGCCAAGGCGTCACGGACGGCGGGCATGACCTCGTTCGCCGAGTCCAGCTTCGGCCCGAGCATGGAGTAGGAGACGTCGACGACGAGGTAGAACGGCAGGATCTTGGCGCCGGCGGGAACGGACACGGCTGTTCCTTTCGAGGTGGAAGGTCAGTTCCGGACGACGGGTCGCGCGGACGCCGTCGCCTGGATCGGGATCTCGAGGGTCTGGAGTGCGGACAGCGGGATCGGGCGGGTCACGGCCTCGTCGTCCGGCGCGGCGTCGATGACGACGGGGGCGTCCTGCTCGGGAGCTGCGGGCCCCAGCGGGAACGGGCCGCTGCTCTGCGCCGCGTACCAGGCCCGCAGCTGCTCGTCCGAGCGCGCCATCGCGACGTGTGCCCAGACGTCGACGGCACGCCGGCTCACGGCTCGGTGGGTCTCCATGATGTGGGCCGTCGCGTCCTTGCCCGCCTCGATCATGCGGTCGGCGCGATCGGCCTCGATCGCGTCCCGCACCCGCCGTCGGGTGTCGTCGTCGCGCTGCCGCTCGTCCTCGTCGTCGGCGAGGACGTCGACGTCCTCGCGGGCGAGGATGGTGTCGTAGGTCGTCTCACGGCTGGTCAGCGCGAGGACCTTGACGATCACCGGCAGCAGCTCGATCAGGAAGAACAACAGGAAGACCGCCAGGTGCGCGAGCTGCATCGTGCCATTGCCGGCGGAGAGGCGGCTCAGGGCCTCCAGTCGGGCCAGGAGGCCGCCGCCGTTCTCCGCGGCGTCCGCGGCCGAGGCCTCGAAGCGGGCCTGCTCCCCGGTGAGGGCGGCGAGCTCGGCCTGCGCGGCGGGGAGCTGGTCGCGGGCCTGCTGCTGGAGCTGCGGGCCGGAGGCGTCGATGCGGGCCTCGGCGCGCGCGGTGGCCGCGTCCAGGTCGCGCCGGACCGCGTCGCGCTCGGCCTTCTTCCCGTCCGCGAACGCCTGCTTCTGCTTCTGGAGCGCGCCGATGCCGGGCGTCCCGGACCCGCCGGGGCAGCCGATCCCCTGGGTCTCGCAGATGGCGGCCTGCTCGGCCTGCTCGTACGCGGCCTGCGCGGCGTCGAACGCCCGCTGCCGGCTGATGACGTCGGGGTCGGCGGCCGCCGAGGCGCGCTCGCGACCCGACGCCACCGCCTCGAGCTGGGCGATCTTCGCCTCGAGCGGTGCACGCTGGGCGAAGGTCCGGTCGATCTCGGCCCGCGACTGCTGCCGCTGCTCGTTCTGCATGACGACGAGTTCGCCGTCGATCTCGGGCTTGAAGATCTGCAGCGTCATCGGGGTGGAGATGACGGTGCCGATGACGGCCGCGAGCAGCAGCCGGACGAGCACGCCGGTCGCCGTCCGGACGAAGCCGTCGCCCCGTCGCATGCTGACCACCAGCATGCGGTCGAGGTTGAGCACGATGACGCCCCAGGCGAGCGCCACCACCAGGGCGACCACGGGCCCGAAGCCGACGGCCGTCGTCAGGGCGAAGTAGGCCGAGGCCGCGCCGACGAGGGCCGTCGAGAGGATGACCCCGCCCGTCGTCGCGAACTTCGCGGTGTCGGAGGGGGTCCGCGCCAGGACGTCGGTGCGCGCACCGGCGATGCGGGCGAGGAACAGGGACGGGGTCATCGAGAGGCTCCGCGGCGGGTCGGTGTGCGGTGTGGGAGGGCGGTCGGGTCGGCGAGGAACCAGGGCACCTCGGGCAGGGTCGGGACACCGGGCACGGGGCTCGGCTCGACCGAGAAGGTCTGCACGGACGGGAACGCCGTGCCCATCGATCCGTAGATCGCAGGAGGCAGGCCGACGAGCGGGGTCGCGCACGGCTCGGGCAGGGCCGGGGTCGCGAGAGCGGGAATCGGAACCGGGAGCTCACTCGACGGCCAGGAGGTCATGACGGTGACGGCGCCCGCGACCCGGTCGTCGTGACCGACGCCGTTCTCGGCGCGCAATCGCAGGACACCCGAGATCGAGGGGGCGACGTCCAGGCGCCCCGGACCCGGCCGGGCGTGCACGCGGCCCAGCACCCGTCCGCCGGCGGTCACGGTGACGTCGGCGGCCCGGTCGAGATGCCAGAGGACCGCGGTGGTGTCGCCCGGAGCGACGAGGGTCGAGCCGAGTCCGCACCCGCCGAATCGCGGGGGTTCGATCGCCTCGCCGAGTACCCGCGAGAGGTGCACGAACCAGTCGGCGGCACAGGGCCGCCCGGCCGGGTCGTCGTGCAGCGACCCCCGGAGCAGGTCGAGGCCCTCGGCGGACAGGGCGTCGACGGCCCACGACGGGTCCCGGTTGACCGAGCTCCAGTCGCGAGGGGTCAGCACCCGCAGAACGAAGAGGCCGAACTTGTAGACGTCGGCGGCCGGCGTGGCCGGGCCGCTCTCCGGCGGGTTCCAGTCGGGCGTGTGCAGCGGCGGGAGCGCCGACGGGAGCGGCCGCACGGCGTCGCAGTCGAGCAGGAGCGCCCGGGGACGTCCCTCGAACCGCACCAGCACGTTGCGGGCGCTGAGGTCGCCGTAGGCGAGGCCCATGTCCAGGTGGAGGAGCTGGAGGATGCCCGCGAGGTCACGGCAGATCCGCAGTCGGTCCTCGTCCCCTGGCGCGACGGCGAGCCCGAGTGCGTTGGGGCCGTGCGGCTCCGGGCTCATCAGGCCCTGCGCGTCACGGACGTCGGTGCTCGTCGTCCCACTCGGCAGGGTCATGGTCCGGACGAAGGCGGCCGGGACCCGGGGCAGGAGCACACCACGCAGCTCGTCGCCCTCGACCACCCGACGGATCGGCCACGCCGTGGAGGCGTCGAGCCGGTGGCGGAGCGAGATCGGCAGGGCGAGCCGGGCCGCGACGATGTCGGCCGAGACCGGGTCCGGAGTGCGCGGCCGGGCGTACTCCTTGTAGACGAGCTCCCCGGTGACGTCGCCGAGGCGCAGAGACGGCGCCTCGATCACGACCGCCTCGGCTCCTGCACCCAGCGGTGCACCGAGCACGCCGAGGTCGGACGGCGCCAGGTCGATGCTCATCGGCATCTCCGACCGCGCGCAGCACTGCTCTCCATCGTGTCTCCCCCCGACCGCGGCTCGACGTGCCGATGACCTCTCGCGGCGCTGACGCTGCGTGTTACAGACGATCCGCGGAGCGCGCCGGCACCACTTCGGACCCCCGATCGGACTAACCGCAGGCGGTAACCCGTCGAAGATCAGAACCGACAGTGCCGTCGAGACCACGTCAACTCGGGGGAGACGACATGACCGCGCCCGTCGCACCGCCGCACGTCCTGCCGGACGGCACCTGCTCCTTCTGCGCCCTGCCCGCGTACACGCACCTCGGTGTGAACGGGCCGGTCGACCCGGCGCGGTGGCACTGGGGCGAGGCGCCCGCGCCGGCTCCCGCGCCCGCTCCGCAGCGGCGTCGTCGGTTCGGCGAGAGCGAGACCGATGCACGCGCTGCCCAGGTTCTCGGGAACACCGGCCACGCGGCGCCCGCCTTCCGCACGAAGCACCGTCGCGAGCCGCAGTCGTTCTGGCAGCGCACGAAGCTCGAGGGCGCGATCGCGCAGGGGCAGCCGCCATTCCCGCACACCGGGCACCTGATCGTCACGATCTTCACCGGCGGCACGTGGGGCATCGTGTGGGCCGCCCACTACTACTCCTCGGCGCGCTACCGCTACCTGCGCTCCCGCCGTCGCGCACTCGTGCAGGCCGGCCTGATGTAGGGCGTGAGTACGTCGTCGCATCGTCGACGTGCTGCCGGAGCGACGCTCCCGGCGCCGGACGCGCTGATCAGCGGTAGTGCGGCTGGGTCGAGTGCTCGCTCCACGCGGCGACCATCCCGACCGCGGCCGGCAGCAACGGAATGGCCGGACCTGCCGTGTACGCGCCCCGACCCTCGTGGACGATCTGGTCGAATGCCTGCAGGGCGTTCGACACGCCGGCGAACTCCATCCGGACGTCCCAGGGCGTCACCGGCTCGCCGTCCACCGTCCACCCGTGACCGATGAGCTCCAGGACCCGGGCCGCCAGGTCCGGCGAGGCGATCGGACCGTGGGCGACGACCACGGCCAGCGCGTTGACGACCAGCTGGTCGACGAAGACGTCCCCGGTCTCGAACCATCCCCGCAACCGTCGCACGACCTCGAGATCGTCGGAGGCCGCGCGGGTCGGGCTCAGCACTCCGTTCTGCACGCGGATGAGCCGGACCTTCCGCATGATCGCGCGCAGCTGCGCGAGCGGCGGCAGGTCGTCCTCGCGACTCGCAGGCTTCTCCCCGAACGCCCACTGCGGTCGCTGCGCCTGGACGGCTCGGACGATCGTGCGGGGCAGCCGGCCGGCGGCGGTGAGTTTCACCCCGCCGTCGAGCAGGCCGAGGAACAGTCGCACGCTCTCGGGGACCGCGCCGACGACCTGCCGCACGTGCCGGTCGGTGGCCGCGAGATCGAACCCCGGCGGTCGTCCGCCGACCCAGGCGAGCGCGTCCCGATGTTCGGGATGCTGCGGGTCGGCCAGCACCTCGCGGAGCCGCTGGAAGCCGTGCGGTCCACCGCAGTCCTCTAGCGGGCACCCGCTCTGCCCGTCGACGCAGCCCGGCTCGTCCCCGCCGACGCCGAGTACCTCCACGTCGTGGGTCCAGCCGTCGCCGAAGTCGTACTCGTAGACGAACCGGTCGCCGAGGTCCGGCAGCGTCGCGGTCGACTCGTCGACCTCGTCGTCGGGCGGCTCGACGTCCGCGGGCCCGTACCGGACCCCGGCCGCCTCGAAGGCGTGCAGGTGAACGTTGACCCAGCCCATCGCGGCCTGCAGGAGCAGGTGCAGTTCAGGCAGGGCCGAGCGGGCCGGGACGTCCACCACCCGCTCGACCTCGGGGTCGACGCCCTGCAGGCGGACCCGGAGTCTCGTCGTCTGCACGCCACAGTCTCGCGCCCTGCGACGGTGAGCCCTCGGCAGGGGACGGCGGAGCCGGGGTCGGCCAGCCGCCGAGCACAGACCACCACGGCGGAACCGAGTGGACGTCGGACCTCAGTCGGCGCTGTGGCGATAGCGCTCGCGCGCGGCGACCACGACGTCCCGGGTGGGGCCGGTCGCGTGGTCGACGTTCAACGGCGGTCCGAGTGTCCGGATGACGTCAGCCTCCACCTCCCGCGGGCTCGGATGGATGCACCAGGACAGCCGCAGATGTTCCGTCATCCAGGACGTCAACCGGGCCTCGTCCTGGTCGAGAAGCACGACGCGATCCGCTTGGCGTCGAGTGCGCAGCATGAGCTCGTCGAGCAACAGGCCGGCCAGGGTCCGCCGAAGCGTGGACTGCCCACTACGACGCATGTGGTTGCCCTGCAGCCGTCTGCGCAGGTTCGTCGCGAGACCGACGTACACCAGCCGGACGGAGGTGTCGGAACCGTGAGCGGGCCCGTCGAACTCCGGGAGGATCGAGGGCGACGCCCACCAGGCGTACAGCCCGGAGTCCCGCGGGACCTCCGACGCGATGGCCTCCGGTTCGATGAGTACGGCCGAGACCAGGGTCTGCGCACTCGCGGAGAGGACCTCGGCCACCGCCACAGTGTGGCGGCCCCGGGTCGGCTCCCGCCGCCCACCCACGCCGCCCCGACGGACTAGGTGCATGACGGACTGGCCCCGTGCCACTACAGATCGCTCGGTGACCCCGCCAGGCGGCTCACGGTCACTGATCGCACTTCTCAGGGCAGCGGACCGCTGAGAGTGAGGAAGGAGCAGCGAGGGTCGGGGCTCGAACCAGATCGAGGAGAGGGTGTCTCGGCCAGGGCGACGTAGGCGGCGTCGGACAACGCCACGGAACTGCGCAGCTCCCAGGCGCAGGCCGCAACGACCTCGTGGCCGACGTGCTCGACCGTCTGCCCCGTCGCTCCCGATGCCCCGCCGCTCGTCAGAACCACGTCGCCGGAACCGAGTCCATCCGACTCGGTTCCGACGTCGTCGAATCCCCTCGGCGGATCGTGATCGGCGGCTGCCTCAGCGATCAGCTACCCACGCGGAGGAAGTCGTCGCCCGGGACTGTCGGCGTGCGGACACAGCTCCTGGCGTCCTCAGGCCCGGGCCAACCGGAACACCGGCCGCCCCTGGTCGTCGAGCCCCGTCACGGAGAACGAGAACCGGCCGTCCGGGCCGGACGAGGAACCGATGTCACCCACGCCCAGCGTCGTCCGCGACCCGCCGGCGCGTCCCGCGTCGAGCGAGAAGATGACGCCGGGCCCCGCGGGTTCCAGGGTCGCGCGCTGACGAGGCAGGTCGAAGGAGAGCGGGCGGTCGACGACCACCTTGCACTCCCCGTCGCCACACGCCTGCGCGTTCGCGCCGTCGGCGGGATCGACCGGCGGTTCACCCGCGCGCTCCGGAGCAACGGTCGACGGCGTCGAGGTGGGTGGGGCCGATCCGGCGCCAGGCGTCCCCGAACATCCGCCGAGCAGCGCGAGGCCCACCGCCAGCGCAACGAGGAGTCCCGGCAACCGTGGTCGGGGGTGCGGACCACCCAAAGGCCGAGTCCGATCCTTCACCGTCACCCGTCCTCTCGACGCCCGTCGACCACACCTGCAGCGCGGAGCGTGCCGACCTCCCTACCAGCACCGGAGCCGGACCGCTCGCCCGCGGACAGGGTCGGCCCTCGCATCACCGGACGACTCGCGCGCGCCCGGCGCACAGAACGCCGTCACCGCGGAGCTCCCGGAGTCCGGGAGGGTGACCGGGGAAGCGATGTCGCGGAGGTCGGCGCTCGTCGTCCCGCTGGGCAGGGTCATGGTCCGGACGGAGACCATGGGCGGTTCCCCGCGGAGAACCGAGTCCGCCGGACTCGGTCCGGCGGGTCGCCGTCGTCGGCCGGTCGGGAGGCGACGATCAACAGGACACGATCTCGAGTTCCTTCTCGAGGCCGACGAGGTCCTCGGCGTTGCGGGTGTACAGGCGCTGCGCGTGGGCGTGCGCGGTAGCCGCGATGAGGAGGTCCATGCCCCGCGGGCGAGGACTTCGACCGGCCTGGGCCACCGCGGAGGCGAGGAGTCCATAGCTGGTGGCGACGGCATCGTCGACCGGGATGGCGTCGAATGCAGCACGCAGGGCGGTCAGACGGCGCAACCTCTCGCCCCGGACCGCGCGGTCGCGGCCGACGAGCACACCGTAGTGGAGCTCCGCGAGCGAGACGGTACTGATCGCCAAGTCCCCCTCGAGTTCGCCGACGTCAGTCCCGATCAGGACGCTCGTGTCGAGGATCGCCCTCACCGGTCTCCCCACGGATCGCGCAACTCCTGGTCGACCTGGTCCCGATCGAACTCCCACTCGGGGTCGGCCGGACCCTCGAACACCTCGGCGACGTCCGACCAGGACCGCCAGCGCCGGGACTCGGCGGGCACCAGCACCGCGCTCGGGCGGCCGGACACGGTGACCTCGATCCGCTCGCCACCCTCCACGCGCCGCACGAGCTCGGATGCGTTCTGCCGCAGTTCGCGCAGCCCGACGGAATCCATGAAGCGACGGTAGCACCCGTGCTACTTCTTGGGAGATCGTTCGGTCCATCTCGCCAGGAGTCGCCGGCTCCCCGCTCTTCGCGTCCCTCCGGACGACACTCCGCGCACCCGTCGATCGGCTCGTCCGTCGCTCGGAGCCTCCTTTCGCGTCCCGCTGCTCGTCAGAGCCGCGGCGGACCGGAGGGAGGACCGGGCCGTCGTGGGGTACCGGGCGGAGGTTGCTGCGGCGCAGCAGGACGCGTGGCCAGTGGCTGGAGGGCGTCGTCACGACGCGGCGATCCGGGGGCAGATCGAGATGGCCAGGCGAGCACGACCGCCATGACCAGCGCGATCAGCGAGAGCAGGTCGGCGGTGGTGATCCCCCGCTCCTCGGCGAGTTCGAGCAGGACCCGCCCCTCGACCGGTCCGTTGATCCGCACCCAGATCACGGCGCCGAGGACGAGCAGGATCGCGAGGAGCACGCGCCGTACCGAGAATTCCACGGTTCACCAGACGCAAGAGACGCGCAGTTCGTTCCCCGCGACCGTCACCCGCCGTCCTCCGAGAGCGGGAGCGCTCGGTGACGGGTGGCTGGGGCTGGAGCCCGGCGTGACTGCCTCACTCACGTGATCTCGCCCCGCGACACCGGCGCCGTCCACCCCCGACGTCAGGGATGGGAGCGAGCACGCGATCTTCCTAGCGTCCTGTCCGTCGAGAGAGCTCCAGGCTCTCTCCCCCAGAGACAGGACCACGGACATGCCCGCCTCCTCGACCCGCTCCCGTACCGCCGCCGCCACGCTGACCGTCGCCATCGCCCTCGGCGGTCTCGGCATCGGCGCCGGGACGGCCACCGCGGCACCCGCTCCCGCCGCACCGCAGATCGTGCACACCAACTGGTTCTCGGACTGGAACACGTGCATCTGGGGCATCGGCACCCCGACCGCGCTCGCCTGGCGCTACGCGGGCACGGCCAGGAACGTCGCTCTCGGAGTCCTTCGCAGCCGCGATCGCAACGGACTCGTCCGGACCTACGGCAACCACGTCATCTCGGCCTGCGAGCGCTTCATCCGCTCCTGACGACGTCCGGCCGGCGGCTCCACCGAGCCGCCGGCCCGCGTTCCCGATCTATGCTCCCTCCCGGCGCGGGGGCGTGGATCGGCATGGGGCGTGGATGACGGGGGACCTGTTCGGGCCGTACCGGGTGGGCGCCCGGCTCGGTAAGGGCGGCATGGGCGAGGTCCACGAGGCCTTCGACACCCACCGCGAGCGCACCGTCGCGCTCAAGCGCCTGCACGCCGACGACCAGGACGACCCCGACGTCCGCGAACGCTTCCGCCGCGAGTCCCGCATCGCCGCGCGCCTGGACTCCCCCCACGTCGTCCCGATCCACGACTTCGGCGTCATCGACGGCCGCATGTTCATCGACATGCGCCTCGTCCGCGGCCGCGACCTCGGCGCCCTGATCCACGCCGAAGGCGCGCTGCGGCCGGAGCGCGCCGTCCATATCGTCGAGCAGGTCGCCGACGCCCTCGACGCCGCCCACCAGGCCGGCATCGTCCACCGCGACGTCAAGCCCTCGAACGTCCTGCTCGCCAACACGTCCAGCGGGTCTGACTTCGTCTACCTCGCCGATTTCGGCATCGTCCACGTCCGCGAGGCCACCGAGCAGCCGCGCCTGACCGCCACCGGCTCCACCCTCGGCACCCCCGCCTACATGACCCCCGAGCAGCTGCGCGCCGACCCGTTCGACCAGCGCCTCGACGTCTACGCCCTCGGCTGCGTGCTCTTCGAGGCCCTCACCGGCCGCCCGCCGTTCGTCGGCGAGCGCCTCGCCGTGATGCTCAGCCACCTCAACGACGCCCCGCCCCGCCCCTCCTCCCTCGCGCCGCTCCCGGCCGGGCTCGACGACGTCGTCCTCACCGCCCTCGCCAAGGCCCCCTCCGGCCGGTTCCCGACGACGGGTGCCCTCGCGGCCGCCGCCGCCGAGGTCGTGCGCCAGGACGCGAAGGCCGCCGAGTCGCTCACCGAGGCCCGCACGTTCGAGACCGCCCCGTCCCAGCCGGCTCCCCCGCCCCGCCGTCAGGTCCCGCTCCGCCCGGTCCCTCCCCCACGTCCGATGCCCGTTCCCGACGGCGGGTCGCCCGGCCCGGGCGCCGACGTCACCGGACCGATCCCCCGGCCCAGCCCCCGGCAGCCGCCGGCAGCTGAACCCGCCGTGGCGGCCGCGCAGAAGCAGACCGGCCTGATCGCCCTGGTCCTCGCCGTGATCGTCCCCCCGGTCGGGGCCGTCCTCGGTCTCGTCGCCCGCCGCCGCGGTGAGGCCACACGTGGCACCGCAGCGCTCGCGATCGGCGCCGTGCTGACCGTCGCCGCCGTCGTCGCGGGGATCCTGTTCCTCCGGACCCCGGCGGTGCCGGCGTCGACGGTCGAGGCGCAGATCGTGGCGCAGTCGGGGTTGGCGGCGGACCAGGTCTCGTGCCCGGACTCCCTGCCCGCCGAGGTCGGCGCCTCGGTCGTCTGCACCGTGTCCAACGGCGGTCGCACCCAGCAGCTGCGCGCGTCGGTGACCGGCGTGAACGACCGCCAGGTCACCTTCGACATCATCGCGGAGTAACCGAGCCGTCACTCTTTCGCGAGAATCGATCGGTCTCGGAAAGAGCACGACAACGACACGTAACTGTTTCACTGCGCGACTCGATCACCAGTCACACGGCCGGGGGTGAGGCCGTGGTGAAGGGGGACGTGCATGACGAGGACCAGCGACGAGGCGCCCGAGCCCGTCACCGAGCATCTGCGCGGCGCCGACCTGCGCGCCCGCGCGCCGCAGTCGGCCATCCCGACGCAGGGCGGTCCTCCCCTCCCCCCACCGCGCTCCGGCCCGTTCCCGATGGGCCCGCGCGTCGTCGGCCCACCCAGCGGCCCCGCGCAGCGCTCGCCCCTGGTCACCCCGCAGGGCCGTCCCACGCCGCAGCACCCCTCCGGCGAACAGACGCCTCTTCAGGACGACGGGTCGGTGCCGGTCAAGCTGCGGCTGGGGGCCTGGGGCCGGCAGCTTCGTGAGGTCGTCTCGACCCCGACCGGCCGCTGGTCGGTAATCGGCGTCGTCGCCGTGCTCCAAGTGTTCCTGCTCTTCAGCACCGTCATGTGGTGGGCGGGCGGTGGTTCGACCGTGACCGCCTCGGCGAAGCTCGCCCCGATGACCTGGACCGGCATCGTCTACGACGTCGGCGCCGCCGGCGTGAACCTCCGCTCCGCGACCACGGTGACTCCCGACAGCGCCAAGGACACCGCCGCCCGCGGTTCCCGACTCGCCGTTTCCTGCGGACAGACCGGTGACGTCGTGCAGAAGGGCACCGTCAACACCGCGACCTGGCTCAAGACGACCGACGGCCTCTTCGTCTCCATGCTCTACGTCCGCGTCCCCGACCGGCAGTCCATCCCGAGCTGCGCCGACTCCACCGTCGACGCCCCGCTCCTCGCCCTCGCCGACCCCACGAACCCGGACCTCCCTCCCCCGCCCGGTACCGCTCTCGGCTCCGAGGACGACACGTCGGGTACGCAAGCCGCCGGTGGCGGCACAGCGAATCGCGCAAAGGGCGCCGCTAGCGGCGGCCTCGTCGCTCCGGCGGTCCCGCCCGGCTCCACTCCAGTTCCCTCGGCGGTCGCGCCGAGAGACCCGGCCCCCGGGTCACGGCCGACGATCGGTACTGGCTCGGCCACGACGACGACCACTGCTCCACCGATGACGACCGCCACCAACGACTACAACTACGAACCGGACCCGAACACCACGCCGGTCGGCTGACCCTGCCAAGTACCTCGCCGCATCCGAGTCGCCGCGACTCGGTTCCACGACAGGGAAGTCGATGACCCAGCTCGACGAGTCGGCCGACCGCGCCCGCCCGGTACCGACCACGCCCCTCGAGGTCCACACCGACCACCGGCGTGCACACGTGCACCCGTGCGTGACTGCCATCGACGGCCGGGCCCTCGAGATCAACGACCGCCTCGTCATCGGTCGGGACGAGACGTGCGCGCTGTCCTTCCCCACCGAGACCCGCCTCTCCCGGCGCGCGCTCGCCGTCGTGCCGTCCGGGGGCGGGGCGGTCCTGACCTGCCTCAGCCGCACCCACGGCCTCGTCGTCGACGCCGACGGCGCCGTTTCCCGGCTCCCTCCGGCCGCCGACGACGGGCCCGCCGGCGGCTATGTCCTGACCCGCGGCAGCGCGACCGTCACCGGCCCCTCCCGGGGCGCCTCCCCGTTCTCCCTGACGATCACCGCCGCGGCGGCCGCACCCGCCGTCGTGACCATGGATCCGACCGGGACCGCCACCAGCGAGCCGGTCCGGCTGCGGACGCACACCAAGGAGTTCGTCACCGCCCTGCTGCTGTGCCGGCACCGGCTGCTCGACGCGACCAACCTCGCCCCTCCCCCGGAGGTCCCGGAGCTGACCCGGGCCGTGCTCGCGGCGACCAACAGCTGGCACCTCGTCGCGGCGCTGGACCGCGACGAGGCCACGCGGAAGCGGCTCACCGGGCGCATCCACGAGCACCTCAAGGCGCTACGGGTGAAGCTCGTGCGCGGCGGGCTGGCCGAGCGCGGCGCGCGCCTGACGGCGTCGGTGATGGTCGACCTGCTGCTCGCCACCGGCGCGATCACCCGCTCCCACCTGCGCCTTTTCGACGACGAGGCCTGGCTGCGCGCCCAGGAGGCCCAGTGGTGGGACGCGTGAGGACCACCCCTGAGCTCGGGGATGGGTTCGCCCCGCCGATCTCCCTAGCGTTCGCGCCATGACGCTGACGACGCCCGCTCCCGCCCGCCGCTCCGCCCCGGAGTCCTTCGCGACGACCGCAATGCCCTCCACCATGACCGCGCCGATCACGGCCGCGGTGCCTGCCCCTTCCCGACGGCGGGTGTGGCTCGGCGGCGTGGCCGCGCTCACGGTCGCCGGGGTCGTCACCGGGGTCGTGCTCAGCTCGAGCGGCGCACCTGCACCGTTGCCGACGGTCCCGGCGGTCCCCGTGGCGCCCGCCTCTCCGGTCTCCGCGGTGGGCACCGACGCGGCGACGTCCGGCTGCACCACCGACGCCCGGACCGTGAACAGCCGCGTCCTGACCGCGCAGCAGGGGCCCTTCGAGGTGCCGATCGGCACCCTCGAACTGCGCGAATCCGCCGCCTGCGGCACCGCATGGGCCCGCTACACCCTCGCCGCCGCCGCACCGGTCGCGGCGATCGCCATCGAGGGCGACACCCGCCAGGAGGTCCCGCTCGTCGCCCGGGGCCGGTTCGCGCACGGCGTGACTCCCATGGTCGGCGCCACCGCGACGGTCCGCGCCGAAGCCGTCCCGGCCGGCGGCGCCGTCCTCCCCGGCCACACCCTCGACGGAGGAACTCCGTGACCCGTGGCGTCCTCACCGCATGGATCGGCGGCGCCGTCGCCGCCCTGGCGATCCTCGCCGCCCTGCTTTGGCCGATGGAGGCATCGGTGGCACCGCTTCCTGCCACGGACGCGTCGGCCTCGACGCCCGCGCCGATGCCCGCCGTCGCGC
Source organism: Actinomycetospora sp. CA-084318 (assembly GCF_050955885.1). Lineage (NCBI taxonomy): Bacteria > Bacillati > Actinomycetota > Actinomycetes > Pseudonocardiales > Pseudonocardiaceae > Actinomycetospora > Actinomycetospora sp. CA-084318. The sequence goes on along the minus strand of NZ_CP192098.1, from coordinate 2,272,939 downwards.
CAGCACCAGTCGTGGCGGCACCAGTCGAGGAGGCCGCGACCACCGACGCACGGGGCCGGGTCGTACGGCCGAAGCCCGTCCCTGCGGTGCCCCCGGTCGCCGCGCGGGTGCCGACCGCAGCAGCACCGCCGGCCGCTGTGGTGCCAGCATTGGCCGCTGCCCGTGCTCCGGCGCCTCCGCCCACAACCACTACAACGACGATGGCTTCCGACGGCGGCGGCATCCTCATCCCCGGTGGCGGCGCGGAGCGAGCCGGCGGGTGAGAGACGGATCGGATCGAGCTCAGTCTCCGCCGAGTAGACGGAGCGGAAGGGCACCCGCGCTCTCAAGTGCCCGTTGATAGCGGCTGAAGAAGGCCCGTCGCGCCTCCGGTAGGACGATCTTCTTCTCCCAGGCGACCTCGATCTTCCGACGGTTCTCGGCGAGCAGATCCTCCACCGGCTCACGGTGATTTTCCTGCCAGTAGATCGACAGGAAAGGGCCGACGAGGTGTGAGCATCCGTCGGCCGAAGAGGCTATCTGGACCTCCAGCCGACTCTGCGGAAGGTTCTCCTTCGCGTCCAGGACCGCCACGACCGCGACGAAGCGTCGGCTGTACTCCGATCCGAGCCCGTGACGCTCGATGATGTCGGCGGCCAAGATCTTGGTCTCTGCCCGCGTGTCCGCGACACCCGTGGTCTTGCCGATGTCGTGTAGCCAGACGAGCAGCATGACGCTCCGAGTATCAGCGTCCGGGTGCAGATCGAGCAACTCCATCGCGATCCGTTCCACGATGAGGATGTGGTATCTCCAGTACCACGTGGCGTGCACGAAGGGAGGAGCCGTATAGCGCCGATGAGCCTCGTCCCGAACAGCACGGAGGTACTCGTCGTCGGTCACGTCGTCGTCGACCCGGCTACCCCGGGCAGATGATCCCGGAGCTCGTGGAGATGGACGCGGAGCCCGGCCCAGTCGCACGTTCTTGACAGCGCGCTCGAGGGCGATCTCTGGCACACGCGGGAGAACACGTTCGTGTCCTCGCGACGTTCGGGATGCTCGATGACCAGGGTTGCCACCAAGTCGGACGCGGACGTCGGTTCGACGCGGTGGAGCGTCTCGTGACCCAACCCATAGACGGACCCCGCCGCGAGAAGATCGGCCTTCTGTTCGTGCAACGAGCTACGCCCCACGAGCTGGAAATCGAACTCCCGACTGCGAGGCGCTCGGTGACGGTAATGGTGGTGCGAGCCGTCGGCGGCCATCTCCGCGACGAAGGTCCGGTGGCACAACGCGCCGAAGAGCACACGCGATGAGAACGACCACCGATGATCATGGATGTCCGGCTCGCCGTGCGCCTCGTCCGTCGGACGCCACAGGTGCAGTCGGACGTAGCGACCTGATCGCCCACTCCCCCGTAGGGTCGCTTTGAGGAACCCGTTGGGGTGTCGGTGCGCGTCCTGGAAGATTGATCGGACAGCAGGGTCCCCGCCGCGCAATGCATCGTCGACCATCTGTGCGACGTCCAGACGATCGAGAACCTGTTCGATACCGCCGATGGTGTCGCTGCGCTCGATCTGCCGCCAGAACGCGTCGACGGAACGGGAGCAGTCCACGCTGTTATGCGGCCTCGTCAGCGGCTGCGTCGAAGTCGTAGGCCTGGGCATTCTTCCACAACCCCTCAGCCTGATCGGCGTAACAGTCGAACCATTCCCCGTCCTGAGGACTCAAGGAGAACATTGGCCGCGACTCGCCGGACAGGCGGTAGCTGTACAGCTGAATGTGGATCTCCGACCGGGCCGTGCCCGGGTTGAAGTAGTTCATCCCGAACTTCATCGCCGACCGCGTCAGGCGGACCTCGAGCTTGCCTTCGGTGGATCGGCGCAAGGCCGTCAGCTTGCGAAGCGCATGTCGAATTCCACCTTGATCTCGTCTGGCGTGGGCCGACTGATCTGGCAACGCGCGTCCAGCGCGGCATCGTCAGCGTCTGGGTCCGTCAGCAGGATCCGCACGTGCGCCCCACGGCGGAGACTGATCTCGAGTGCACCGTAGGACTCCCGGATGGTCCGTCCCATGGTCACCCCGGCCAAGTACAACGACTCTGCGGAAGCTCTCTTCGGCACTAGGTCCGGCGAGAACTGTGCCCTGAAGACGTCGCCGTGCGACTCGGCCGCACGCTCCGCGATCGATCGCGTCACCAACTGATTGAACGCGACCACAGCAAGGATGGCCATTACAGCGCTCGTGGTCTTGTCGGGCGGCAGAATGTCGAACACCGAGAGAGCGCTCGCGACGAGCGCGACTCCGACAGAGGTGTAGATATCGAGGTTCTTGCGGTCCTTCAGGTCCCGCCTCACCTGTCCGAAGACCGCCAAGAGAGCCTCCATCCGTCGGCGCAAGGCATCCGAGGATATCTGGCTCTTCCGGAATCAGAGTGCGAGGGCGCCGCAGTGCAGTAGAGATCTGATCCGGTAGTTGATCATGTTGCGGAAGCCCAAGGCGTTGCGTCGGAGGGCTTCGAGTCGGCCGTTGATCGCCTCGGTCGGCCCGTTCGAGGCCCGGTGGTCGAAGTAGGCCAGGACGTCGTCGCGGCGCCGGTGCAGCGTCCGGCCGAGGGTCGCCAACTCCTCGAGCCCGTCGGGTAGCCCGGTCCGGAGCCGGTCGATCACCGCGGTGAGCAGCGCCTTGCCGCGGGCACGATCATGCTGTTCGTAGGCGGCGATGATCTGCTGGTAGGCCCACCAGGTCACCTCGACCGCGACGTGCTCGTCGAACGCGAACACGGTCTCCAGACGGGCTCGTTGCCGCTCGGAGAGCAGCCCAAGACGAGTGCGCAGGGTCCGCCGGACGCGGTAGAGCGGGTCCCCGGTGCGGCCGCGGTGGCCCATCGTGTCCTGCTGGACGCGTTGGCGGCACAGGTCGAGCTTGTGCCCGGCCAGCGCGACCACGTGGAACGGATCCATGACCGTGACCGCGTCCGGGAGGGCTTCGGTGGCGGCGTTCTTGTAGCCGCCGAACCCGTCCATGGCCACGATCCGGACCTGGTCGCGGAAGGCCTGCGAGCGGGCCTCGAGCCAGCTGGTCATCGCCGCCGCAGAGCGTCCGGGGACCATGTCCAACAGCCGAGCAGGACCTGTACCTGCAAGAACAGCGGTCAGGTCAGTGATCACGGTGACAAACCCGTCCGCCTCAGCGGTACGGACGTGGGCCCACTTGTGCTCGTCGACCCCGATCACCTCGACCCCGGCCAGCCGGGCGGGACCGGCGGTGAGCAGCAAGGCGGTGGTCGCGGCGACGGCGATGTCGTTGACGGTGTCCCAGCTGCGGCCGAGCTCGCGGGCGACCGCGGCGACGGTGGTCTTGTCCAGCATCAGCCGGCGCAGGATGAAGCTCGCGCAGCGTTTCGTGGTCGAGGCGCCGGCCCGCGCGAGTCGGCTGGTGTCGTGGACGAAGACTGCCCGGGCGCAGCCGTCGTGGCGGCACTCGTAGCGCGGGACACGGACGCGCAGCTCAAGCGGGTGGCCGACCACCGGGACGTCACTGACCCGACGCTCGGTGCTGTCGCGGTACACCCCGGCCAGCCCGCAGCCCGGGCACCGTCCTGCCCCGTCGACGAGCAGTTCGCACCACAGCACCGTGGTCTCCCCGGTCAGCGCGGCGTCGACGATCCGGACCCCGAGCTCGACGGTGCGGATGATCGTGTCGGCCACGATCTGGGCGGGCAGGGTCGTAGGCTGCGACATCGGGTCCCCGAGATGTTGGCGCTGGTTGGCGTAGGAACCGCCATCATCAACTTCTCGGGGCCCGCCTCACCGCAGCGACACGACCCCACCGCACCGGTCGATCACGTCCTCAGCTGCACTCCATTTCCGGAAGAGCCGGATATCTCTTCTGCCGATGCCGACGGTGGGCCGAACGAGCGTCTGACGCCCGGAGCGCGCGCTTCTTTCACGGCGCGGAACACACTCGCGCACGAGATGTCATCGAGCCGTCACTGAGAGTCCTGAGAAGTTCAGCGAGGAGCAGCTGGATGTCGCGACCTCATTCTCCGACTCCCGCAGTCGTGGATCGTCGGCGCCGATCGTGTCTCAGTGCTCGATCTTCCTAGTCAGGCGACAACCGACAGATTGCGGACGGGACCGCGTTCGGGTCGAGGACCAGCACCGCGTCGGCGTCAGCCAGCCAGGCGTCGAACTCCTCGAGGTTGCCGGAGATCGGACTCCCGGCGAAGGCCCGGAACACGTCGTCGACGAAACCCAGCCCGACCGCGGGGTCCTCGGTGACGAGGGCGGCCTCGAGCGCGGGGGCCACGACGGCCGAAGCGAGGATGTCGGCCCCCTCCCCGAGCGCTCGCGTCTCGAGCGCGAGGAGCTGCGCGGTCTCGGCGGCCGCCCCGGCCTCGAGGGACAACTGCGCGATCCGCTCGGCGTCGACCTCCTCGCCACGCGTGGCCTCGAGGGCACTCCGGATGCGAACCCGACATCGGCGACTTCCTCCGTCAGGTCAGGCAAGCCGCGAACGTCCCTGAAGGCACGTCCGTCCTCCGGAATCTTGACGTGCTGGTCTGGATGGCTCAGAGGGATCGAGACAACTGAGGCCTAGCTCCGATCCGTCGTTCCCGGGGCTGCCCGAAGATCGACGTTCTGCTCTGGGGCGTCACTGCTTGGTCCAGACGCAGGAACCACTGATCTTGACGTACTTGTCCGACGACTTGATCTCGAGAATGCCCTGGCCCTCGACGTTCTCGTTGTCGATGATCGACCCGATCCCGCCGTCGAGGTTGCGGAGCCGCTCGTAGTAGCAGCGCCCGGAACTCACGGTCTTGTACGTGCCGGGCTGGACCTCGCTGCCCACCTCATAGGTGCCGGCCGTCAGAGTTCCGCCGGACGTCGTCGTGCCGGCCTGGGCTCCGGACTCTGCGGCACCGTTGGTGGACGATCCGGCGGTGTAGAGCAGGAACGACGTCGCGCCGTTGATGACGGTCCCCGGAGCGGGCACGGAGCTCGTGACGATCTCGTTGGCAGCGGCCGCGCCGCCTGGTGCCGACACCGATGTCGAACCGCCGAGCTGTCCGCGCAGGATGTCCGCGGCGGTCTGCGCGGTCTGTCCGCGGAAGTCGGGCATGTACATCGACCCGTACGGGAGTGGCGTGGTCGAGGTGCTGCTCGGACGGCTCGCAGCGCTCTCCGGCTTCGAGGTGACCGCGACGGTGATGGCAGCCGTGGCGGCGATGAGCACGACGGCGGTGACGACACCAATCCCGATCCAGGTCCACGCTGCGACCCCGCGCCTGGGATGGTGCGAGGCAGGTGCCGCGGGGGCCGACCCCGGAGCCCATGAGGGCTGATGATCGACCCCGTCACGCCCCAGGTTCTCAGTGGGCCAGCGGGGACCCGGGACGTCGGGACGAGCCGTGTCGATGCTCGTCCTGAGTGGGTTCTCGTCCGGCGCCTGAGTGCTCATGTCGTCCCCCTCTTCCTCGCTGATCAGCGAAGTACCGGAGGAGACGTCGAGGGGCGGATGGGCCTGGTTACAGCGATTCCTGGCGGATCGGCCCTTTCGTAGGGCGTTCGAGATGTGGGCGCGTTCTCTTCGTGACCATCAGGTCCGGGGGATGCGAGCGAACGCCTGGCCGGAGAGCGTGACAGTCGACCTCGTAAGGTCACGAACAGGTCACGGACGCGAGGGGGACACGTGGACGCCAGCGCACGCATGCCGCGGGATCTGTTCGACAGCAAGCTGATCTACGAGATCCCGACGTTCCAACGGCCCTACGTGTGGACCGAGGAGAACCAGTGGCAGCCGCTCTGGGACGACGTCACCCGCGTCGCCGAGGCCGTCGAGCAGGCCGACGACGAGGGCGTGCGGCGGCTCCCGGCGCACTTCCTCGGGGCCGTCGTCGTCAAGCAGGCCCCGGCTCTCCCTGGTGACCTGCAGCGGTACGCGGTGATCGACGGCCAGCAGCGACTGACGACGTTGCAGGTCCTCCTCGACGCCGCAGCCGTCGTCATCGCGAAGCACGGTCACGACGCCGATGCCGAGAGCATCGAGGAACTGATCCTCAACAAGGCACGCCGTTTCGCGGGCACGCCCGAACGCTTCAAGCTGCGTCCCTCGCGCGTGGACCGTGCGGCCTTCGAAGCCGCGATGGACGACGACGTCCAGCCCGGCGAGGAGCTGCGACGCTCGCAGATCGTCGGCGCCCACGACTTCTTTCTCACCGCGATCGAGGAGTGGGCGTCGGAGTCCACCGACCCGGCGTCGAGACTGAGCGCCCTGACCCACGTCCTGCGCAGCAAGCTCGGCGTCGTGTCGATCCTGCTCGCCGAGAACGACGACGAGCAGCTCATCTTCGAGACCCTCAACGACCGCGGCACCCCGCTCCTCGGCGCGGACCTGATCAAGAACCACGTCTTTGGCGCGGGCGAGCGACTGCAGGCCGACGTGGACCGGTGGAACGAGGAGTACTGGCGCGACCTCGACGACGGCTGGTGGCGCGAGCGGGTCAGCCAGGGCCGGCTCTACCGCTCGCGGATCGACCTCTTCGTGCAGTACTGGCTGACGATGCGGACGCGACAGGAGATCTACGCCGAGGAGATCGCCCGCGAGTTCCGGGAGTACGCGAGCGAGCACTTCACCGATCTCGCGCGCGCCGAGGCACTCCTGCGGGAGTTCCGCCGCGACGCCGACACCTTCCGCGAGTTCGCGCAGATGGACACCGACAGCCCGCGTGGCCGCTTCTACTCGGTGGTGGTGGAGAACCTGGAGCTCGGCGCGACCACTCCGCTGCTGCTCTGGCTCATCAGCCGGAACCGCAGCGTCCCGACCGAGCAGATCGACCGTGCGCTCGGCGCCGTCGAGAGTTGGGCGGTGCGCCGGACACTCCTGCGTCGGGTGATGAAGGACGTCAACAAGATGGTCGTCGCGCTGCTCGACGCCGTGGAGTCCGCCGGCCCGGAGCGAGCCGGCGACGAGACCGTCGCCTTCCTGTCCCGGCAGAGCTCCGACGCGCGGGTGTGGCCCACCGACCGCGAGGTCCTCGACGAGCTCCCGACGATCCGCGCCTACGGCAACATCAACCAGCGCCGACTGCGGCTCGTCCTCGGGGCGATCGAGCGGTACTGGCGCACCGCATGGCACGGCGACGTCTCGCTGCCCGATCGGCTCGACATCGAGCACGTGATGCCGCGCCGCTGGCGAAATCACTGGGCTCAGGACGTCGCCTCCGACCCGGAGCGGGCGTCCCGGCGCGACCGCCTCGTCGACACCATCGGCAACCTCACGCTGGTCACTCGGCGGCTCAACGCGTCGCTGTCCGACCGTGCCTGGCAGGGCACCGAGTCCCGCCCCGGCAAGCACGACCTGCTCGAGCGGTTCAACTTGTTCGTCCTGAACAAGAAGCTGCTCGACGGCCACGCGGAAGAATGGACGGACGACGACATCGTCGGGCGGAGCCTCGAGCTCGCCGGCGCCGTCGTGGAGATGTGGCCGCGGGACCCGGCCGGAATCGTCTGACCGTGGAGTCGTTCGAGAACGACAAGCCGTGGGTGCTCGACCGCAAGCGGGCGCGGCTCCATGAACCCCACATCGCCCCCCTCGTCTCCCTGGCGGACCGCGTCGCCGCCGAGCGCGGCCTGAACCCTGGCGCCGTGCCCTACCCCGATCCCGACCACGGCGGCACCCGCGCTCGCGTGCTGTTCGTGCTGTCCCATCCCGGCGCGGCGGCGCCCGACACGCGCTTCCTGTCCCTCGGCAACCCGGACAGCAGTGCGTGGCTCTGCCTGCAGCACTGCGTGCGCGTGGGTCTGCCGCTCGACACGATCACGCACTGGAACGCAGTGCCCTTTCCGATCGCCGGGAAGACGCCGAGCGGCACCGAGAAGCGGCAGGGCGCGCCGTGGCTGCGTCGCCTCGTCGACCTCCTCCCCGACCTCGAGGTCGTCTGCCTGCTCGGCGCGCCGGCCCGCGACGCCTGGCCGCTCGCCTTCCCGACGACGAGCCCGTGCCGCGTGGTCGAGGGGCCCAGCCCCGGTCCGCCCCGCATCAACCATCGCGGGGTGAAGGAGGAACTGGCCGCGACCTTCGACGAGGTCGCCGCTGCTCGGGGATGATCGGCTCCTGCCGAATGGCCGGAACGTCCGAACCCCTGCAACGAAACCACGACCTGCGTCGATCCGCGACCGCCCGGGGGTCGGAGGCGATCAGTCGGAGCAGGTCCGCTTCACGAGGTCGCAGGAGTAGCCGACCGGCCAGAGCACAGTCCCTGCCCCCGCTCCCCAGCGGACTCGCGCGTTGACCTTGACGGCGACCACGCGGGTATCGCGCGAGAGGTCGAGATGACCGTCGGTCACGTACACCGTCCCGTTCACCGCCGGCGAGTTGAGCGGCATGTACTGCCACGTCGGGGAGGCGCTCGTCCGGTACGCCACGGAGGTCGACGCGATGTCCGCGCCCTTCTGTGTCACACCGTCGTCGCGGAAACTCACACCGACCCTGAGGTCTCCGTGGTCGCAGCGGTCGAGAGCGGACACCGTGACGTACATGCGCCAGGTGACGGGCAGCCCCTGGCCGAGCCAGGCGAAGCCGGGGTCCTCGGCATGAAGGCGCGTACGCGTGCAGTCGGCGTCGGCAGCGTGCGCTGTCGACGCGCTGAGCGCCAGGCCCAGTGCTGCTGCACCGAGCACACCGACGAGACGCCGGACGACCCGTCGCCTCCGTGACGTGCCGCTCATGCCCGGACCCCCGGCCAGTAGGCGTTGATGCACATCGCCGGCGCACCGTTGTCGTAACCCATCTCGAAGGCGTACTTGCGTTCGGCCGGCGAGCCGTGCGGGTCGGCCCCGCCGGTCTCCGCGTCCCCGATGCTCTCCAGGGCCGCCACGGCCTCCTCCTTGTCCGTGTCGGTCAGATAACCGCTGTAGTACGCGGTGTTGGCCCAGACTCCGGCGAAACAGTCGGCGATCAGCTCCTTCTCCTTCAGGCGCACGGGCCGACCGAAGGCGTCGACCCCGACGATCTCGGGCAGGCGGGCCTGTCGCCGAAGCTCGTCCTGCACGTGGTGGCCGAACTCGTGAGCCACGATGGTCGCGGCGGCGAAGTCGCCGACCTGGGCGGACTGGCGACCGAAGATCGATCCGTCCCACATGTTCATGAAGGTGTCGACAGGAAGGATGATCGCACCGGGATCGGCCGGGTCTCCGTCGATCCCGCAGTAGTAGGCATTCGGATGGGCCGAGGTGATCGGAGTCGACAAGCAACGGCTCTGGAACTGGTAGCCCGGCGTGACGATCTGGTAGGACACGAAGGGTTCGCGGAGCCCGACCGATGTCAGGTAGGACGTCCACACTCGGTCAGCGTCGAGCACGACGGCCTGGAGCTGCGCCGCGACCGTCTCGGTCGTGAGCATCTCGGCTGCCTGTCCACCGTCGAACACCGCGCCGGAAGGCGCCTGCGGCACCTCGGTGTCCCCGATCTCGTCGAGTGGGCTCTGCGCTGGAACGGACAGCGCCTGCGACGTCATGGCGTACGTCGGCGGAGCCGCACATCCTCCGACCACGAGTGCCATCATTCCGGCCGCCAACAGCCCGAGCACCATCCTGGAACGAGTACGCGACATGACTTCTCCCTTTGGCCATCGATCCGTCCGGCGGCGTCGCAGACAATAGGTAGGGGTGAACATCGCCTCCGCCTCTGTCCGCTCGGCCGGTGATGGAATAAGTCTGTTGCACGATTCGACACCGACATATCGCGGCTTGGTCAGAGCTCCTGTCGACTCCGGACAGGGTTGTCTTACCTCGAGGTAAGCCCCGCTCGGGACGAGGCTCAGGGGCCCCGTCGACGAGCGACGTCACGAGGACTGCGTCACTCCAGGGAAAGAAACTGCACCCTGCCGATGAGCGGGTCCACGGTCCGAGCGTAGGCATCCACTACGGCGTTTCCAGATGTCTGAGGAAGGTAGACGGCGGGCCCTCGGCGACCCCCTAACGGCGTCGTTTCCTTCGCAGAGTCGGGTGGCCACCTCCCTTCGAAGCATAGGAAAGGCGCCCGAAAGGGCGAGCTGATGTCGTACCGCCGTGCCCTCGAACGGAACGAAAGACTCGATCGACGCGTCGACGACCCTCGCCGATCCCAAGACCGCGAAGGCTCCCGACCCGTCCGGGGCGAAAGTCGCCGAGCCGAATGCCGCGAAAGAGCCCGCGATGGCCGCCGAGTCCCTGCGCGAACTCGTCACCCGCGTGCGGCAGCGCTACGACACACAGACGACGTGGACCGTCGGGGCACTCGTCGCGGTGGGGACGCTCGTCTTCGGATCCCTCCCCTTCGCGAATGCGGCCGGCCAGGACTTCTTCCCACTGTTCGGCGACACTCTGGGGGGCGGCCTGTTCTTGTCGGCTATCGGCATCGGCCTGGTGCTGTGGGCGCGGTCCCGGACCCTCGAACCGCAGGACGCCTCGCTCGGTGAGCTCCAGATGACGCTGGCGAGGTTCGATGCATCGAAGATGACGTGGTGGAAGAACGGGTTTCTCCGGTGGTTCCGACCCACCGTCGACGCGAACTACGAGATTTACCGGATCCTCGAGAGCGACGACGCGAACGCGCACCTCGGCCCCGGGATATCCGGCCGCACACCGGCCGAGAAGGTCAAGGCCCTGGTCAGGCGGATCGGGGAGCTGGAGAGCACGTCCCTCGATCACACGAAGGACGTCGCTGGGGACGAGGCCGGGCGGGCCCTGGCGCGCACGGCCCTCGCCGATGTGGCGAGCGCCCTGAAGCAGCGGGCCGCCGACGCCGGCAGCCCGAGCCGCTGGCTCGAGCTCCAGAACGGCCATATCGGTCGTCTCGCCGAGTCCGGTCGCCAGCAGGTGGCGAAGGGCCGGGGTGACGCAGAGCTCGAGATATACCTCGGCCACCGGGAGCTGCTGCTCGCCGAATCGGCGATCGCCCAGGTTCGCGGCACCTTCCGAGCAGGACGGATGCTGCTGCTCGTCGGCGGGCTGCTCACCCTGCTCGGTGCAGCGATCTACACGGCCGATCTCCCGGCGAAGGCCGGAGCGCCCGCCGCCACGCCCCCCGCGCTCGGCACCGCAACGCCGATCACCGTCGCCGTGCGGCCTGGGAACACCCGGCTCGACAGCGGATGCCGGGGAACCCTCGCGGGATACCGGCTCGCGCCGACGGGCGAGATCACCCAGGCCGGCCGCGACGGACCCTTCACTGTCTTCGTCACCTCACCTGCCACCTGCACGGGTCAGATCGAGTTCGCCGAGGACGAGGCCGACGGTATTCCGTGAACGGGATCGGCGACCTCCAGGTGCTTCGGCCGGTTGCGGTCATCGCCGCGCGATCCGAGCCGCCACCGACGTCGGCCAGCCGGGTCGGGCGGTCTCAGGCCCCGAGCTGCAACTGCGGAGACCGCAGCGACGACGGGTAGTGCGCGGCGGCCTTCGACAGCCAGCCCTCCGGCAGCCAGGTACCCGTCAGCACCTGGTGGTGCGTTGGGAAGCGCCGCATCGCCCAGAGGACGAAGACCAGCTCCGACCAGTCCGACGTGAGGATGATCTGCTCCGAGCCCTGCGGCTGGAGCTGCAACTGTCTCGGCGTCACCATGTCGGCCATGACGATGTCGAACCAGCTCCAGCTGGAGATTCCACGATCGTTGCGGAGGTAGGCCCCGGCACCGGTGACGAAGAGAGTCCCGGCGTCGACGTTGTACCAGCGGGGGGTTGCGGCGGCCTCGGCCGCCTTCCGACGCGACGAGTTGCCGACCGCCCGCCCGGCGGCCATTCCCGCGCCCAGCGCCAGGCCGAACAGCCCGCCCCCGAAGACGGCCCCACTGTGGTGCATGTAGCTGCCGTCGCCCGCCGCGAAGAACCGCGCGATCTCGTACGTTCCACCCGCCCAGAACTCCTCGCTCGGGTCGTAGGCCGGAGGGAATGGCGCCGTGAAGCGCCGGGGAGGGTCGACCGGACCGCCGCGTGCCAGCTGTGCGGCGATCTCGCACGTCATCCAGAGCGCCGAGTCGTGCTCGGTCCAACCCGAGGCGTCGGTCATGTCAGGTGCCCTTCTCATCGTGGTGGCCGAACTGCGTTCGCAGGGCGCGGCCGACCTCGTCGACCCGAGACCGCGCGTACTGCCCGAGACCGGCGTCCCACGCGTCGACCATGCGGTCGACCGTGTAGCCGTCCCCGCCGGGGACGCCGATGTCGACGGCCGTCCCGAGAGCCGCCTTGCCGAACGCCTGGGCGGTGTCTGCGACCTTCTCCCACCGCGTACGGTCGTCCTTCTCCCCGCCGGGTTCCGCTTCCTCGGTGGGCGGCGACGGGTCGCTGTCGGCGGGCGCGGGCGATTTGCCCGCGTCCTCCTGCACAGGGTCATCGTCCTTCTCCCCGGTGACCGACCGGACCTCGAGCGCAGCATCGGGGTCGGCCGACTCGTCCGGGGAGGGCGACGTCTCGACGACCGCAGGCGATCGCTCCGCATCTGAGTCGGCGAGCTGCACACGGTCCGGCTCCCTCAGCACCTTCGAGTCCGGCTCAGTCAGGGCCGTCTCGTCCGGTGCCATCAGGGAGTTCTCACCCGGCTCGGAGAGCGGAGAGCGGTCGTCGGGAGTGCGTTCGGCGTCCGGCGACGCAGGAGAGGTGTCCGGGACCGTTGAGGGAGGCGTGTCCAGCACCCGGACGTCGCGCGGTTCCTGCTCCGCCGGCTCGGTGGGACGTAGCGACCCGTCGCCCGGGCCCGTCGGCTCGAGGCCCGCCTTCCGGTCCTGGAAGGCCTGCAGGCCGGCCTCGAACTCCGCTGTCGGGCGCAGGCTGCCGTCGCCGGGCGGCGGGCCGTCGCCGGACGAGTCACGCGGCGGGGTGCGTTCGAGGCGGTCCGACGGCGAGGGCGGGTCGGGCGGCTTCGGGGGTTCGGGCGGACGCGGGGCGTCGCTGCCCTCGCGGAGCTGCTCACTCATCGCTCGGCCCCCGCGAGCGGGTGGGCGCTGAGGCGCGGCGCCTGGACGAGCGCGGGGTTGCAGTCGCCGGCGACGGCCCGCCGCCCCGTCGGCCCCACGTCGACCAGGACGAAGCAGCTCGGGGCGAGCTCCTGGAAGGCGGTCGGCTCCAAGGCGAAGTCGTAGGAGCGCTGGATGACCGTGCCGTCCGTCTCGGCCCGCGCCGTGCTGAAGGAGCTGCCGACCGACTCGGAGCTCGAGACCGAGACCGACTCGCCGTAGTTGGTGCCGTGGTTGCTGTGACCACCGCCGGCCCCGAAGCCGCCGCCGGAGTTCTGGCCGTAGCTCCGGCCCTCCGTCACACCGTTGGTGCTCGTGTGCGAGGTGCCGCGGGTGGTGGTGTTGCCGACCGAGCGTGAGATCTGGCCGAGGACGTACCGGTGCTGCCGGCCGACGAAGGACGCGGCCGCCTCGGCGTCCTGCGGATTGCCGAGCCTCATGAAGATCGTGGCGGCGTCGGCGCGCCCGACGAGGTCGCGGGCTTCGTCGCGCAGGTTCTCGAACAGCAGCACGAGCCGCACACCCGCGCGAGCGGCACGGCGGGCGAGGCTCTCCACCCGGTCACGGCCGACGTCGTCGGCGCCGACGACCACGAGGACAGGACGCGGAGGCCAGCGCTCCGATCGCCCGAGATCGTCGATGACGAGCTGGACCAGGAGCCGTTCGGCGATGGCACGCCGCCAGTCCGAGTCGCTCTCGGTGGTGAGCACCGCCAGACCGTCCGCCGGCCAAAGTGCGGCGTCCGCGTCGGCGGGCTCGTCGGTGACGAGCAGCCCGAGCTCCAGGCTCAGGTGCCGCAACTCCTCGCGGGCCCGCTCGCTCTGACCGACCACGACGTCCACCGCACCGGCGAGGCGTCCGACCTCCTCCGGCGAGAGTGGCCCGTCATCGTCGTGGGCTGAACGCAGCACGTCGAGGCCGGCGACGATCCGGCGAAGGTCAGGCTGTCCGTCGAGACGGCGGGTGACGGCGTGCAGGAGGTCGACGTCGAGGGCGCGCGAGGCCTGGGCCTCACTGCGGCTCCGCACCGCGAGGACCGCCTCCGCCAGCACCTCGGCGAGCTCCTGCGGAGCCAGCCGGGCGAGCAGACCGTCCACCAGGTCCGGACCGTGCCCGAGCCGTACCGCGACGCCCCCCGCATCGGCGTAGCGGGCGAGCGAACTCGCGACCTCCCGGAAGTCCAGGCACAGCACGGTGCTGCCCTCCGCCAACGCGGTGCATCCCATCGTCGTCAGCAGGCACTCCCACCCGCGTCCGGCTCCCCCGTAGACGTCGACCCGGGTCGCCGAACGGGAGAGGAGCAGCGGGAAGTGCTGCTGGGCCGAGGCGACCCGCTGCGTCTCGGCCGCATCCCAGGCCGACCGGCGCTGGTGGTGGACGACCTCGTGCCGTCGGAAGGCCTCCCGTGCCTCAGCCAGCTGACGGGTGTGCGCCTGCTGCGCACGGTTCACCTCGGACACCGCGCTGCGGTGCCCGACGATGCCGGTCCCGAAGAACGCAGCGCTGACGAGCAGGAACACGAGGAACGTCACGACGTGTGAGGCGGAGGCCCCGGAGACGAGACCGAGCAGGAACACCGCGCTCCCGATCACGACGAACTTGGTCAGTCGGCGCTTCGCCTGCTCACGGCGGTGGACGAGACCCCGGAGGTCGGGCGGCCAGGGCTCGTACCAGCGGGGCTCCGCCTCGCCGTAGGCCGCCGCGGGTGGCGTCTCGACGAACTGCCAGCCCCAGCGTTCGGGCGCAGCGGCGAGCTGCCTCGCCAGGGCCCGATCGCGAGGATCGAGGGCCGTCGAGTACGAGTCGAGCGTGCGTGCCGGTCCGGCAGGCGCCACGTCCCCATCCCCCCACGTGCAGCAGGAGCGTCGTCCGAACGCCCCGGCACCGATGTCCAGGGTGTCGTTCGGGTCGACCGGACCGGGTCGTTACCGCGACCCAGTGGCACATCACTCCAACAGCGCAACGCGTTCGCTCGAACAGACGTACGCGCCGTATGACGTGTGCTCGATAGACAGCGGCAGGTGTTCGAGCTCCCGGAGACGTGGGGCGTGCGGGAGGGGTCACGTGGGCGGGTCAGGGTCGTTCGACGACATGCGCTGGTACCGCTTCCGCTCGCTCCCCCGTCCACCCCGGGACCCGGCGACGCCCGATCGCACGCGTGCGCAGCTCTTCGCGGCCCTCACCGCTGCCCACGCCTCCCTCGACGGCGCCGTCGATGCGCGCCTCGGTCTGGGGTGGTGGCGAGCGCCCGACGGTGCGGTGCGGGTCGCCCTCGGAGCGGCTCCCGTTCTCCCGCTGGTCATCGGCGGCGATCCCGACGACGGGTCCGGCGCGCCCGTGCTCTACCCACCGGGGTCGCGGGTGGAGCCGCTGGGTCCCGAGGAGGTCGACGGGGAGCTCGGGGCGTTCCCGCACTGGGTCGCCTGCGGTGGCCAGGCGGATGCCCTGTGGACGGCCGGTCTGCGTCGCGACACCGACCGGGACCCGATCCGCGGCGGCTTCGAGGACTACGCCATCCACCTGCCGCACCCGTTCGCCTGGCTCGTGATCGCCTCGCCCGTCGACGCGGGGGCACTGGAACGTGAGATCACCGGCCTCGAGGCGCGCTTCCCCGCCATGCGCCTCAAGATCAGCTCGGAGAAGGACCGTGTCGAGCTCGAGCGATCGGAGCGCCGGTACCGCGATCTCGTCCGAGCCCGGGCTGCCGGCTCGTGGGACATCCGCATCGCGGCGGGTGGCCGGACGCCGGGCGAGGCGCGCTCGACGGCGGCGGTGCTGTGCTCGGCGTCCGAGTTCGACGACGTGCCGTTCGTCCTGGTCCCCGACGCCGACACGACCGACCTCGGCTCGTGCCTGTCCGCGCCACGCACCCTGCGGGGCGGCGCGACGACACCGTTCCGAGCCGGCTCCGAGGTCCTCCTCGCCGCGGCGCCCACGCCGTCGGAGGAGCTCCCGGGCATCCGGCTCGTGGACACCCACACCTTCGACCTCACCGTCGAGGGCGACTCCGGGCCCGGCTGGTCGCTGGGCACGATCCTCGACCGCGCCGAGCAGCCGGCGGGGCCCTACCGCATCGCGCGGGCAAGCCTCAACCGACACGCGTTCGTCTGCGGCGCGACCGGCTCCGGCAAGTCCCAGACCGTGCGCTCGCTGCTCGAGGCGCTCGCAAGCGGTCCTGCCCCGGTCCCCTGGCTCGCCGTCGAGCCCGCGAAGAGCGAGTACGCCCGGATGGCCGGGCGGCTCGGTCCGGGTGCGGTCACGGTGATCCGGCCCGGTGACCCGGACGCTGTGCCGGCCTGCCTCAACCCCCTCGAGCCCGAACCGGGGTTTCCCCTGCAGGCCCACGCCGATCTGGTCCGTGCGCTGTTCCTCGCGGCCTTCGAGGTGACCGAGCCCTTCCCGCAGGTGCTCGGGCGCGCGCTCACCGAGGTCTACGCGGAGTCCGGGTGGGACCTGCTGACCGGGGAACCCCGCCCCGCGCATGCTCCACGGCTGCGTCGCACCGATACGCCACAGCCCGCCCGCCCCCGCTATCCCGGCCTGCGTGACCTGCAGGGCGCCGCCCGTCGGGTCGTCGAGCAGATCGGCTACGGCCCGGAGGTCGCCGCCAACGTCCGCGGTTTCGTCGACGTCCGGATCGGCAGCCTGCGTTCCGGGACGCCCGGCCGCTTCTTCGACGGCGGGCACCCCCTCGACGTCGCCGGCCTGCTGCGTCGCAACGTGGTCCTCGAACTCGACGGCGTCACCAACGACGCGGACAAGGCGTTCGTCATCGGCGTGGTCCTGATCCGGATCGTCGAGCACCTCCGCGTCCACCCGCAGGCCCGGCCGGGGCTCCGGCACGTCCTCGTCGTCGAGGAGGCCCATCGGCTGCTCAAGAACGTCACCGAGGGCCCGGCGGCGGGTGCGATCGAGCTCTTCGCCTCCCTGATCGCCGAGATCCGCGCCTACGGCGAGGGGGTCGCGGTCGTCGAGCAAATCCCGTCCAAGATCCTTCCCGACGTCGTCAAGAACACCGCCGTCAAGATCGTCCACCGCCTCCCCGCGGCCGAGGACCGGGAGACGGTCGGCGCGACGATCAACCTCTCCCCCACCGACTCCGAGCTCGTCGTGGCGCTCCCGCCCGGTCGAGCGGCGGCCGCGAACGACGGCATGGACCGCCCGGTCCTGGTCGCGTTCCCGCTCGGGGAGGAGCGCGAGTCCGACCACGGGGTACGCCGCGACCCGCCCCTGGCGCGGACCCGGAGCCCGTTCTGCCCGGCCTCGTGTAAGACACGGCCGTGCACGGCCCGCCGCCTCAACGACGCGGACCACCACGCGTACACACCGGTACTCGTGGTGTGGGTGGAGGCCGTGACGATGTGCCTCCTGCTCGGACTGCGGACTCCCGCACCCTCGCGCCGCACGATGACAGAGCTCGTCGACGTCCCGTCCGAGGACCTGCACTGCGCGTTGCTGCACGCCGCCGAACGCGCGGTCGACGCCCGCCGCCCCCTGCTGCGCGGGTGGGTCGACGCGCACGGCTTCACCGAGCGTCTCCTCGGCGAGATCGGTGGACTCCTCGGCGGCGGGCCCCTCGACGACGACTGGCTGCGCTGGACCGCCGGGCCGCGACGCTTCCAGCAGGTCGAGGAGGACCTGCACGCCCGTCCGCCGGCCGATCCCTTCGTTCCCGACGACGGGTGGCTCGCGCTCGGCGTCGACCTCGACGCCCCGACCGCCGGGGAAGCGCTCGCACAGCTCCGGCGCCTCCCCGCGTTCCAGCCGGGCGGCGACCGCGTGGTCGCCGGCGACCTGGACGCCAGCGCGCTGCGCGACGCGGTCCGCGACCTCGGGGGCGGCACCTCACGTCGGGCGCTCGAGACCGCCCTCGCCGCAGCCGTCGGCCGTTCCCGCCTCGTCGAACTCCTCCTCCTGCACACCGCCCACCTCATCGCCACGGAGGCGTGATGCCCGCCGACCACACCAGCCCCGAGAGGTCCGCGCCGTCGACCGAGCTCCCGCCTCCGTCGCCGGACGCTCGCAGCGTGCAGACGGAGCCGCGCTCCGAACAGCCCGAGCAGGAGGTTCAGACGGTGTCGGGCTGGAGGAAGGTCGCCTTCTTCGGCGCCGCACTGGTGGCCGGCTTCCGCGGCATCGGAGGTGACGCGCCGATCCAGGAACACGACACCCCGCAGCCCCGCCCGCAGCCGACCGAGCTCTCGATCCGCGCGGCCCCGGGACCGCGGATCGAGCAGCCGAAGGAGGACGCCGACAGCTTCCCCGAGATCGTCCTCGGTGTCGCCGATGAAGCTGGCAAGGCCGTCGCCGGGATCGGTACGCAGGGCGCCGAGCAGATCAGCGCTCACTACGGCCGGAAGAACGAGGACGACGAAAAGGCCTGACGATGTCGAGCACGTCAGCTCCGGGGGCTCACGCCGTGCGTCCGCTCGCCGAGGTCACGACATCGCCGGACGGGTGGTGTCCACGCAGGGTCTCGACCGCGAGGCCGATCAGGCTCGCCAGCAGTCCCAGCACGAAGGGCACGACGACATAGAGCCCGACGAGGACGTCGAACACGTTGCCGGCGAACAGGGCGGTCACGAGGTCGCCTGCCGCGCACCACCAGGCGAAGGCCCCGCCGATGAGGAGGACCATCCCGCCGACGAGGGACAGACCGCCGTACAGGGCCAACCAGCGAGGAGCCGGACGCCGGCGAAGACGGTCCGCGACGGCGGCACGAGCCCGAGGAGCGAGATCGGGTTCGTCGAGGTGATCGGCGAGCGCCCAGTGCCCGTCGAGTTCGAGGATCGGCAGCGCGTTGGTGACCAGGTCGACCAGGCCGATCACGGCCAGTCTCCAGAACACCGCGGTGATCAGTGCACTGCTCGAGAGATGTGCCGTGATGGCCAGGAGGCTGATCGAGACGACGTCGACGGCCAGACCGACCAGTGCCTGCACCACCCGTGCCCGACGCGGTAGGTGGAGAGCATCGGTGGAGTCCACGTAGTAACTGACCGAACCCCAGTAGAACCCGACCCCGGCGCGTCGAGGCCTCCCGCCGTAGTGGACGAGTGCAACGGCGTGGGCGAGTTCGTGGGCGGCCGCCATGGCGAGGACGACGACGAAGCCCAGCAGTCCATCCAGCGCCGGGTGCGAGCTCACGGTCGGTCCGGAGGGGCGACCGAGCGCCAGAGCGACGACTCCGCCCAGCACGACGACACCGAGCACGACGAGCCCTACCCGACTGAGGAGGACGGGGACGAGGTGTCGGTCGATGAACCGCGCAGGCGCCTCGATGCCCGAGAACTCGAGCCCTGCGCGGGTGAGAGCCCACGATCGCGACCGTGCCTGGTCGCCGTCAGCCTCGGTTCGAGGCCTTGCGACACCGGAAGGCTCGCTGTCGACCAGGACGCCCGCCGCGAGCATCTGGTCGATCAGCTCGGACCCGGGCAGCACTGTCAGTGAGGACGAGCGCGCGGCAGCGTCGAGAGTGGCGGCGAGTCGATCGCGGCTGTCGCCGACGACGAATTGCGCGGCGATCTCTGCGGCGCCGGGATGTTCGAGCAGGATCGCGTCGGCGTCGTCGGAAGCGAACACGAGACCGCGCTTGCTCACACGCCACCGCGTGTCATCGCCGAAACGAATCATCATCTTCCCAACGGATCGTCCATCTCCGCGTCAAGCGACGCAGTAGGACTCTGGCATCTCGGGAACGGATCGACCCTGACCAGAAGGTAAGAGAGTGCTTACTCGACCACCACAGTACTCAAACTTTGGGCGGACAGCTTTTCGTCGTTGCACCGCGGCATACTCGTAACCGACGTCGCAAGAATGAGAACACGGAGGTGCTCGACGATGCTGTCCCGAACTTCACGCCGCACGCGCGGTCGGCGTCTTCCCTGATCGGACCGACAACGATGGACACAGAGCGAAGGAGGTGAATTTTGTGCTGACTCACGTCAATCGTCGGAGCCGCGGCCGCCGTACCCCCTGAGACCCATCCGGCGCCCGCCGGTCGAGTCTGTCGAGAGCCCCGACGAGGCCCGGAAAGGGCTCGTCGGGGCTTTCGTGCGCCATGCCTCCGACCTCGTGGTCTTACCTGCCGGGAAGAAGACTCTTACCCCCGCCGTGGAAGACCCTGCCTGCGCCGGTCATAGGCCTTCTCCGCGCCGAACGGCAGGCTCGTACCTATCAGCACACCACACGAACACGGGAGCACGTGATGACTGACCGATCCACCATCGTCACCGGCGAAGCAGCCGAGTCCACCCGCACCGGCGGCTTGCGGCGACTGAAGCGTCGAACCACACGTGGTCGTCGGACCGGCGGGTGAACCCGAGAATCACCTCGAGGAGGAGAAACCGTGAAGAAGATTCTGAGCACCCTTGCCGTAACTCTCTCGATCGCCGCCGCGACTCTCTCGGCGTCTCTCGTCAATACTCCGGCAGCACACGCGGGATGCGATTGGCGCTACAACGTCTGGTGCGTTCCCCCGGCTCCGAGACTCGAACTCAGGGCCCCGTCGTGGCCCGACCCTCGTCCGCCCCTGGCCGCGAAGAACAGCGCCTGGTGCACTCAGGGGTTCATCTACGCGTCCGAGTATTCAGGCTGGGCGCGAGTGGATGCGGACAAGGTGAACAAGAGGATGTGGCCCGACTACTACCACTACGGCTACGTCTATGTGGTGGCCTATCGCGGAACCTGGGTCCAACCCGACCATGACCGGGGGTACACCACCGTCGACTGCGACGCCTGAATGAGGTCGCAACAGCCTGACCACCTATGGCGTCGCAACCCACCGAGTGGGTCATGACGTTCGATCACGGGTCGAACGATTCGGGCCGGGAGTACGCGACAATGGCTGCTTGTGTTCGACGATGTGTGCGCCGGTCGAGCCCGGCGCTTCCGAGCAGTGAGTCACCCTCGATCGGCGTCTCCGCTCAGATTCTCGGCATCCGCTTGGTCTCTTGCCTCAACCAGTCGACCATCGTGACTGCGGACCCACCACAGGCCTGAGGAATCGCGGAACGAGCATGCGAGATGGACCCGGCCGGCAGCGAGAAGTTCGCCGAGATCGTGTCCCTCGACGAGGGTATGAAGCACCCTCGATGCTCGTGGGAGGACTCTCGGTACAGAAGTGGGGGCGAGAACGTTGTACGGGACGCGTGCTGCCCCCTCCGGACCGATCATGACGATGGAGACCGAGTACAGCGGTAGGGAGCTCGCGTTGCTGAAGCGCACGACCGACGACACGGAGTGCGGGAGCCCTTCGAAGATGAGCGGCTCCTTCTCTTCGAACTCCACCCACAACGCCAGCTTCGTCGCCTCCGCCCTCCTCTCCCGTTCGGAGCCTGCTCTTTGTTCGGCGCGTAGAGACTCGACCTGGAGCTGCTGGGCACGATTCGATCGGACCGCCGCGAGCGCGGCGACGCCCGCGAAGCCGAGAGCGGAAACAGCTCCGACACCGGCCAGCCAGTCAGGCACCGAGCCCCAGTCGATCGACATCAATGCAGCATAACCGTGACCATGCCAGCCACCGATCGGCCGGCGGTGGTTTCGCGGTCTGTCGATTTATGGGGCCGAAGAGCCGGCAGGTTCCGCGGGGAGCGGACGGGGAGCCGAGCCCGGGTTCTGCACGTTCTCGCCCGTCCGGAACAGGTATCGCCGCACGGCTCGCACCACGGGGAGGGCGGTGTCGACCTCCCACGCCTCCAACATGACGTCGTCGGGGGCGGAGGCACGAAGCCAGGAGATATCGTCCTCGGCAAAGGCGCCGAGGTGTTCGGCGAGCGACCCGTTGGCAGCCTCGTCCAGGTGAGCGAGAAGTGCCTCGCCGAACGCGGGGCGGCCGGTGCCGACGGCGAGGAGGAAGCGCGCGAGGGCTAGCTGGGGCAGGTCGGCGAGCTCGGCCTTGAGCAGCCGATAGGTGTTGAGAAAGCGCTTGAGCACCCGCGGCGAGCGCGCGAGCAAGGGAGCGAGGTCGAGCAGCGCGTGACGCTCCGAGTTCGAGACGTCGAGCGCAAACGGCACCACCGTCGCTGACCCAGGGACCGAGGCCGTCGCCGCCTCTTCGACCGCTCGACGCGGAGGACTTGAGCTGTCGCCTGGCTGCTCGACGGACGGCACCTCACGTTCCGCGCGTGGCCCAGTCGGGGCATCCGAGGTGTGGATCGACCCGTCATCCGGACGTGCCACCGGCCCGAGCAACGCGTCGAGCATCGACCGGGATGTCCTCGCGTCGAGCGCGTCGACCCACTTCGGGAGTTGGAAGATCTTCTCGAGGTAGTCGTGCGGAGTGATCCGACCGTCCGCGAGCTGAGACAACCCGACGGCGGTCGAGTCCGTGTGTCGCCGTACGCGACGGAGGTCTTCCATCGCACTGGCACGGGACCGAGGGCACCTGGAGGAGATACGGAGCTTCTCCACATCCCGCACGATCACGCGGGTGTCTCGGCAATCGACCGCCGCGCGTTGGCTCTGTCGAACACATCCACCCGGATGCCGCAGCGCAACGCGCGCCCGTGCTGCACCGCGCACTCGTCCGCCGTGGAACGCCCTGCGGCTGGAGCACGGCCGTCGCGCCTTCGCCGACTGCGGCGAATCGCTGCCGCCTCACGCCAGTGCGGACCCGCCGTCGTCGTCCCCGACGCTGTCGAGCTCGATGACCGTCGCCGTGCCGTCGCGCTGGTTGAGCACGTAGGCGTACCGGCCGTTCGCGCTGAAGCGGATGCCGCTCGGTGACGGGACCGGCACGGACGAGCGCGAGCCGTCAGCGAGGTCGATGAACACGACCTCGCCGTCGTCCGGCCCCGTGCCGTAGGCGAACACGTACCCGAAGCGGCCGTCCGGGGTGAACTCGACCTCGCTCGCGTAGGGGCCGGCGGTGAAGGTCGTGGCCGTGGAGTCCGACCGGTCGATCACGGTCACCGTCGACCCGTCCGCCGTGCGGTCGCTGATCAGGAACGCGCGGGTCCCGTCGGGGCTGAAGGTCACGGTGTAGGCGCCGGAGCCGAGCGCGATCCGCTGGGCCTGACCCGTCGCGACGTCGACGACGGTGACGGCACCCGACCCGAGCGACTCGCCGTCGGGACCGCCTCCCCACTGCCCGGGGTCGACGTAGAACGCCTGCCTGCCGTCCCGGCTGAAGACGGGCGTCGTCCCCGCGGAGGTCCCCACGGCCACCGTCGTGGTGGACCCGTCCGAGGTGTCGATCATGGAGACGACGCCGTCCCAGTTCGTGAGGAAGGCACGGCTCCCGTCGGGGCTGAAGGTCACGTCGTTGACGTAGACGGGCCCGACGAAGGTCCGGGTGCTGTCGTCGGCAACGCTGATCAGCGTCAGCGGAGAGCCCTCGGGCTCCCACCCCAACAGGTAGGCGTGCGAACCGTCCGGGGTGAACCCGAACCGGCCGTAGCTGTCGAGGGTCGCCACCGAGTCGTCGGCGACGTCGATGATCGTCAGCCGGTCGAGGTCCTGGACGTAGAACTTCGAGCCGTCCGGTGCGAACTGCGCGCTGAGGACGGTGCTGTGGGCGTAGTCGGTCGTGTCGATGGTGTCGACGAGGACGCCTCGCGCGGTGTCGATGATCGTGACGGTGCCGTCCTGACGGTCGACGAGGTACCCGCGTGTTCCGCCCGCAGACATCTGCATGGGGTCCGGGGCGGTGCCGAGGTCGATCGTCGCGAAGGAGTGGTCGGCGGTGTCGATCACCGTCAGCCGCTGGTCGCCCCCGCCGTAGATGTTGCTCACGAACGCGTACCGGCCGTCGGCGCCGAACTGGATCCAGGACGGGTACCGCCCGACGGGGATGACGTCCACGGAGTCGTCCGCGGTGTCGATGACGGTGACCGTCCCGTCCACGGCCTGGGTGTCCACCACGTACGTGTACCGACCGTCCGGCCCGAACACAGGCTGGCCGTAGCCCGGCACACTGCCGATCACGGTGTGGGTGGCGGTGTCGATGACGACCGTCCGCCCGTCGGTGATGCTGGGCATGTAGGCGCGGCGCCCGTCCGGGCTGAAGGTCAGGTACTGCGGACTGGGCGTCTCGATGGTCGTCAGGGACCCGTTCGCCGTGTCCACGACGTAGACCGTGTCGCCGAGCTGGTCGCTCAGGTAGGCGTGGCGGCCGTCCGGCGCGAAGTAGACCCCGCCGTGCGGTCCCTGCGCCTCGATGGTGCGGACGACGGAGTCGGTGGCGGTGTCGATCACCGTGATCGCGGCGGGATCGCTGTAGTAGCTCTCGTCGGTCCGACTCGTCACGAAGGCGAGCCCCCCGTCGGGGCTGAAGAGCACCTCGTCCACGCGGCCGGGGACCGCGATGCTGCTGATCAGCGTGTTGCTCCCGGCGTCGATGACCGTGATGACGGTGCCGCTGGGCGCCGGGGCGTCCAACGCGGCGAACGTCCTCGCCGTCGCGAGGCTCGACCCACCGGCGCCGACGGCGTAGAGCCGGCGCCCGTCCGGGCTCGCGTACAGCGACTGCGGTCCGGTCCCCACCGGGATCGCCGCCACGACCTCCGCGGGGCCGGGGTCGACGACGACGGTCACCGGGACCGACACCGCCTCGCCCCGGCCGTCGGAGACCAGGACCTCGAAGGTGACGGTGTCGGTGCCGGGCGTCCCCGCCGCCACGCGCCGGGCAGCCGCGGTCGGGGTGAAGGTGTACGTGCCGGTCGCCCGGTCCACGGTCACCGTCCCGACCCCGGGCTGGCCCACGACCGTGAACTCCAACGGGTCCCCGTCGTCGTCGCGGACCCCGAGGCTCCCCGTCACGACCCCGGTCATCCGCTCGGTCGTCGGTACCGGCGGGACGCTCGGGACGACCGGCGGGGTGTTGGTCGCGGGTGAGGCCACGACGACCGGCACGGTCACCGCGATCGCGTGGGGCCCGAACAGTCGATCAGCCAGCACCGGGTGATGGCGCCCCAGCAGGCCGCGCAGCGCGTCCGTGGCCTGACCCCGCCCTGGAGCGTTGTCGCGGACGAGCACGGTGAAGGAGTCGGTGCCACCGGTACGCGCCAGCGCCGCGTCCGCGGTGTAGACGAAGGTGCCGTCCGGGTTCACGACGACCGCGCCGCGTGCGGGCTGCCCGACGATGGAGTAGGTGAGCCGGTCCCCGTCCGGATCCGTCGCGTTGAGGTTCCCGGTGACCTGGCCGGTGGTGCTCGGTGCCTGGGTCGGGCTCGCGGACGGACTCTGGTTGAACACCGACCCGCCGCGGCGGAACAGCGCCCACTGCGCGAGCAGCAAGGCACTCGAGGGCGCCGCCGGAGCGGTCGGCGTGGTCGGCCCCGACGGCGGGAGGACACCGGCGAGGCCCAGGGCGATGCGGGTCAGCACGTTCTGTACCGCGACGCGCGTGACCTGGTTCGTGCGGGTCCCCCGCTGATCCTCGGCTCGGCCGGTCCGTGCGACCGTGCCGGCCTCGCGCTCCGGTCCCTTCCCGACGG
The DNA here is from genome assembly GCF_050955885.1 of Actinomycetospora sp. CA-084318. Lineage (NCBI taxonomy): Bacteria > Bacillati > Actinomycetota > Actinomycetes > Pseudonocardiales > Pseudonocardiaceae > Actinomycetospora > Actinomycetospora sp. CA-084318. Next base: position 2,247,535 of record NZ_CP192098.1, on the reverse strand, counting down.
CGGGTCGCGCCGCCGGCTTTGCCGCTCGAGCCGCCGGTGGAGCCGAAGGCGCAGCAGCCGGCTGCGGGGCCGGGGCCACGGCGGCGTTCGCGGAGGACGACGAAGTCGCCGAGGAGATCGGATCGGCCTGCGGGACGGGTGTCGAGGTGGTCGTCCGGGTCGGCGTCGGCGCCGCATCCTTCGCCCGCTCCGGCGCCGCTTTCGGGGTCGAGGCCGGCTCCGGCCGTCGGCTCGGTTCGGACGCGGACGTCGGGGCTGGCGCCGAGGGCTGCGTCGTCGCCTCGTCCTCGGTCTCGTCCTCGGTGGCATCCGACGACGACGTGCCGGACTCCTCGCTCTGCGGGCTGTCGTCGGTCGCGCCGTCAGCCGCGGACGGCTCCGCCGCCTCGTCCCCCTCCCCTGCCGCGAACTGCACCACTGCCGGCGCGGTCGTCGCACTCGCCTCCGGCACCCCGCCCTGCAGGAACACCCCGGCGCCGACGGCGGCCACGAACGTGGTGCGGGCGGCGTACGTCGCGACCGTGCGCGGCCGCTTCGCCCGCCGCGCGGCCTTCCGCGCACGCGCGGCCTCCACGCGGCGCGGCCCGCTCCTGGTCCTGACGGGCTTCTTCACCGGACTCCCCCTCGTCACGGCGACGGAGCCGGGCTCAACACTCTCCGTCGCCTCCTACCACGACTATCAGGCCATTCGTGGCTTTCGGCGGCCTCTCATCAGAGGACTCTCGCCGAGAGTCACCACCGAGGAAGGCCAGACCAGCTCGCGCAGCTGGATTCAGCCGGAGGCCTTGGCCGCCCAGCAGACCAACGCCACGGTTGACCGCTCCGCCGGGTCGGGGCTCCGGTAGGCCGCCTCCAGCTGCTGGGCCAGCGTGACGGTGTCGACGAACAGGCCGAACCGCGGAAGCCCGGTCAGCCCACCGAGCCCTCGCTCCTCGAGCGCGTCGGCCAGGGTCTGGTCGACCGTGCCCTCGGTCAACGAGTCGCAGGCTGCCTCGACCACCGCGTCGCGCACCGGACCCTGTGTCCGTTCGTTGGCCTGTCTCAGGGACGTCAACCACGGAGGGCGGACCGGCGTGGCCCCCTGAGCGACGTCCGTGATGTCTCTCGACGACGTTCCCACCGACCGCGCCAGCTCGTCGACCGATGCCGCCGGCAGCCGCACCGAGCGCGCAGCTGGGCCGGCAGCTGCCACGATGTCCGGGACGATGTTGATGATCACACCTCCACCACTGGAGGCCGCCGCGGTGGTCAACGCCACTCCGATGACCGCGCTCGTCCCGACAGCGATTCTCCACCACATCGACCACGGACGATTCTTGCCCATGTCCTTCTCCCTTCTCCTGGTGGTGCGGCTCAGACGCCGCTGGACTGATGGATCGCGTTCTCGGCCGCGACCTCCTGGGCCACGATCACGCGGTAGTAGCCGTACACCGCCGCGATGACAGCGCCGGCGAGCACGCCGTAGTCACCCAGCACCACGGCCAGCGCGAGAAAGATTCCCACCGGGAGAATGAGGTCGATGATGTTGCGGAAGTAGACGGCCAGCCCGATTCCGCCGAACACCAAGCCGATCCCCGCCGCTACACCGGCGTTCTTCCCGTGCGGGGCGGGGAGCTTGCGCATGAGGGTCTCGATAGCGTCGATCACGACTTCTCCTCAAGAAGGGGTGGTGGCCGCGTTCCCGCCGCTTCGGCGGGACCTGCTGTGCTTGACACGGGAAATTCTGCTGCGGCGCGCAGCCCAGAAGAATCGCCGGCAAGCCACCAATGGCACCGACTCCGGTAAGGGTCGTGTCACCTTCCCGCCAGGGTGCTGCGGGCCTCCGAGACGAGGCGGCCGACCCGTCTCGCCCGGCGTGCCGTCGGTGCCGCACACTTGGAGGAGCCGGACCGAGACCAGCGCGCAAGGGGGATCCGTGGCCGAAGACTCGGTCTCCGACACCGACACAGCGACCTCGACGCCGAGCTTCCTCGAGGTGTCACGGCCCGGCGGCACCGAGGTGGTCCTGCTGGTCGGCACGACCATGACCATCGGGCGCGCGCCCAGCAACAACGTGGTCCTCGCGCACGACGGCCACGTGTCCTCCCTGCACGCCGTGATGCAGGCCTACGGGACCAGCTGGGCCATCCGCGACCTGGGCAGCACCAACGGCACGGTTGTCGCCGGCGAGCGGCTACTCACCGAACGTGCCCTCCGCCACGGCGACATCATCATGATCGGCAGTACCCGTGTGACCTACCGCGGTCCGGACACCGGCCGCGCTGCAGATCGGACCAACACCCGGCGCAGCGCCCCGGAGCTCACGCGTCGTGAGCGGGACGTCCTGCACGCACTCTGCCGACCCCTGGCCTCCGACGCGGTCTTCCGTGAGCCCGCGACCGCTCGCGACATCGCCGCGGCCCTCGTCGTCACCGAAGCCGCCGTCAAGCAGCACCTCCTGCGGCTCTACGACAAGTTCGAGCTGGACCCCGCCAGCACCCGTCGCCGCGTCGAATTGGCGAACGAGGCACTCCAGCGCGGAGCGGTGAATCCCGCCGATCTGTAGCCCGGTCCGGGCGAGGCTTACCGTTCGGACACACAAGCCTTACCCAATTGCGACAGAGACCTCGTGGTCGGAGTCATGGGAACGGTTCTCGACGCGCGACAGGGTTCTTCCCAGTCCCAGCGACGAGGAGGAGCCTCACCATGTCGAACACCGCGACCACCACGGCGACGCACGAGCCCAGGCGTAGCGGGTCCCGTGCATTCACCCGCATCGTGCTTCCGGTCGTGCTCGCCGGGGGTATCGGTCTGGCCGGCGGCGTCGGATACGCCACCATCGCCCACCAGGAAGCGCTGATCTCGGACGCCTCCCCCGCTGCGAGCGGCCACCCCGCTAAGACCCGCCCGGCAAGGCCCGCCCCTGTCGCCGCCGCGACCCGCCCGAGCGGTTCCCAGACGGCGCATGCCGACGGCGAGACGGACCTCGGGGCCGGATCCGGCTCGAGGGCCGACGCGGTGCCGACGACCGGGAACGGCGGGTCCGGCACGGACACCACTGCGGATGAGGACACCGCCGGCGAGCAGAGCGCCGCCGACACGGAAGCCGTCACGACCGACGAAAGCGATACGACGACGAACACGGTCACCGGCAGGGGTGTCACTCCGCCCGCTCCGGAGACGGAGACCCCCGCCGAGACTCCGCCGGCAGCAACGGTGCCCGCCGCCCCAAGTTTGGCCGGCCCGGTTCCGGCCGGCTCCGCGCCGACCGCCACCCGGATCGACGAGAACCACACGTCGCTGAACTACGTCCCGGAGCAGGTGCCGAGCTCGAGCAGCACCGGAGCAACTGACGGCTATCCGCAGACCCGCGCGCAGAGCCAGCACTACGAGCAGCAGGCCAAGATCACCCAGTCCATCCAGGACACGATCACCTGCACAATCGGATGTGTCCGCGTCGTCGGACACTGACCACACGGTGCGCTCCGCCCCATCCCTAACGGAATCCCGGCCGGCTGTCGGTCATCGCATCGATCCCTCGGGCGGCTTGCCACCCCAGGACGTCCGCGATCCGCGACGCGTCGGCCACCACGCGGGCCGGGTCGCCCGGACGACGGCCGACGATCTCGTAGGGCACCTGCTCCCCCCGCGCCGCCGACACCGCGGCGATCACCTCGAGCACGCTCGTCCCCGCGTTGCGCCCCACGTTCAGCGCGCCCGGGGACCGCCCCTCCAGCAGCGCCGCGGCCGCCGCGACGTGGGCCTCGGCGAGGTCGGAGACGTGCACGTAGTCGCGCAGGCACGTGCCGTCCGGCGTCGGCCAGTCGTCCCCGAACACCTTCACCGGTTCACCGGTCCGCGCCGCGCGCTCGACCAGCGGCAGCAGGTTCGTCGCGCCCCGGTCGGCGAGCGTCGCCGACGCCGTGCCCGCCACGTTGAAGTAGCGCAGCGCCGTCCAGCCCAGGCCCTCGGCCTCGGCGTGCCGGCGCACCGCCCACTCCCCCGCCAGCTTCGTCTCGCCGTAGGGGCTGGTCGGCAGGGTCGGGTGGTCCTCGGCGACCGGCTCGGCGGACGTCTCGCCGTACACCGCCGCGCTCGAGGAATACAGGAAGCGCCCGATGCCCGCCGCCGTCGCGGCGCGCAGCATCGCGACCGTCCCGCCCACGTTGTGCTCGAAGTAGGTCAGCGGCTCCGCCACCGACTCCGGCACCGACTTCTTCGCCGCCAGGTGCACCACCCCCGCCACGTCCCGACGACGGGTCAGGTCGGCCAGGACCGTCCCGAGTTCCGGGTCGAGCAGGTCGTGGTGAAGCAGCTCGACGTCGTCGGGCAGGCGTTCACGCAGACCGGTGGACAGGTCGTCGAGGACGACCGCGTCGTGGCCGGCGGCCCGCAGCGCCCGCAGCACGTGCGAGCCGATGTACCCGGCACCGCCGGTCAGCAGCCAAGCACACATGGTTTGTCCTCACGTTCATAGTGCGGAATAACGATGTCGACGGCCTATCGACCAATTTAAATAGTGCCATCAACAAAGGAATCTCCTGCGTGACAAGGATGGACACGTCTCACGCAGACAGATAGATGCGCCCTACGCGAGCATAGGTAGGTCAGGTCTGACGAATCGATCTGAGGACAGAGCCCTTCACCTGCCGTCGAAAGTCGGATCCGTGACACGACCCGGGGAGTCCTGCCCCCGCAAGACATCGTGCAAGGCACGGGCGTTGCCCTTTAACCTTCCGACTCGATCGAACCTTCGCGGGCGATCACGCACCAGGCCCGCTAGATTGCCCAGCACCCGCATGCAGATCGATCGAATGCATTCACGGCGACTAAAAACCCCAACTCTGAGCAGGTGCGCCGGATTCGCAATCTGCGAATATCCGAGACGGGCCTCATTGACCCGCCCTCCCCTCACACCCCGATGAACACCCACCGCTCCAGAGATCCTGGCTAGATTGCCATGACGACCAGCACGGATGGAAATGTCACGGTCCTCGAGCCAACCGTAAAGAGGGAGAGCTTCGTCAAATTTCTCTAACTCGAGAAGTGACGACCTCATAACCATGTTACAACCGTAGAGCTTATCCGGATGATTCCAGGCGAGATCAGGCGTGCGAACGCCCGCGTCAGCATAAGATTCAAGTACCGATGCCGCCTCCGCCCATGACAGCTCACCGACGGCCGCCCCATCCGCGAGGACGACACCATCTGCAGCAATCAGCGACTCGAAGTCCTCGAACGCTTGAACAGATCGCTCGAGATAGGTCTCATGGGGCAAGAAGTCATCATCGAAGAAGGCGATGAGGTCGTGGTCTTGAGAAACGGCGTCGATACCAACATTTCTCTGCTTCGTGAGCCCTTTCGGAGAGATCACAACACGGAAGGGCGAGTCTTCTGCAACGTCCTTAGGCGCGTCTTCCAGGCCTGGAACGCTGAGGACGACGCTTATAGGGACTAGAGTCTGGCGGGCAAGCGCCTGCAGGCATTGGGTCACCACGGCTGGCCTTCCCGCCGACGCGATTACAACTGCGACTCTCACGCATGACTCTCAATCGCCGGGGAGCCTACCTTCTGTCGCAAATCACTCACCTGCGACGCGTTGGACTCGGCTTGATGTGCGTGTCAGTCACATCTGACCTGTCTACATTCTCGACAGAGCGCGAGGGCGCGTAGTCATAAGCACTATCCTCTCGGGAGGAAAGATGGACTCTGTTTAGAACAACACCCAAGATTCTCGCGTCAACCGACGACAACGCCACTTGCAATGTTCGAAGGTCTTCGTTGCGCGTGCTCCGATCTTGCACAACCACCAAGACCGCATCGGCTCGGCTCGCCAGTACCGTCGAATCCGCGACAGGGAGGACTGGTGGCGAGTCGATGAGCACAATATCGACAAAGCCTTGGAGTTCTTGAAGGACCCCTTGAGCCCGTTCCGACCCAAGCAGCTCGCTTGGGTTCGGCGGCAGTTCGCCAGCAGGGAGAACCCACATATTGCCGTTCACCCGTTGAAGGGCCTGGGGTAGTGGAATCCGACCTACTATCGCCGTCGTAAGACCAGGCTGTTCCGCCACCCCGAGTCGTTCCGCCACCGTTGGGCGGCGCAAGTCCGCGTCTACAAGACAAACTCTTCTTCCCATTTCAGCAAGAGCAAGTGCAAGATTCAAGGTCACATAGGACTTGCCCTCTCCGGCCTTGCAGCTAGTTACGACAATGGATTTTGCCGCTTTATCCACAGCTGCGAAGTCGAGACCCGTTCGCAACTTCCTGAATTCCTCCGCTGTACGACTACGGGGATTGTCTCGAACGACCAACGTTGCTTCGTCCACGCTCGTGCCGATACCTGCTACCGCGGATAACCCCAAGGCCTCGAGACCGACCCTGCCGCGAACTGTATCGGTTAGTGCATCACGCACGACGCCGACCGATAGACCTATCGCCAGGCCCAGCAGAGCACCTACTACGAGGTTGACCGGAATCCGTGGCCAGTCGGGGGAGGACGGCGTTTGCGCCGGGGCAACGACTGTGGCCCGAATAGGCGATGGCTGGCCCGGACTCGGTGCCTCGATCGCTTCGACCGTTCGCGCGAGCTGCGTGACGGTCGCGTCCGACAGACGGACAGCCGCGTCGGAGGACGGACCTTCAGCAGTAACCTCCACTATGACAGTGTCGGTGGGCGCGTCTGCGGATACGAGGCCCTGCAGATCGGCAACAGACTCCGACGACTGCAGGACTTGTTTGACGGAGTCCAGTACCAAGGGACTACGAGCCAACTCCGCGTACGACTTCACCCGTTCACTCGAAAACGTTCCACCCTGAGACAACTGATCTAACCGGCTAGTGTCACCTCGAGCTGACACAAAGAGCTGACTTGTTGACGAGTACCGGGGTGGTATCACCAAACTGATGACGCCGGCAAGCACCACACCAACGAGAGCCGCGCCCGTCATCAGTAGCCAATTCTCAAGGAGAATCGTCCGAAATCGATTCCAGTTCACACTTCACCGCCAGAGGACAATCGGCTGGTACTTGCAGGTAGCGTATCTCGAAGACACAGCGTGGAAACTAGCAGGAGCACGAGAGTCATCGACGGTGCCTGCAGCGTAGGGTTAACGAAGCTCGTCAAGACGCCGAAGATCACTAAGAGGGCGGCAAAAGGCCTATAGGACTCTGGACTCCCCGCATTTTGGACCGATCTTGCAACAGCAATAATCGCGAAGATCGCAACCGGCAGGGTCCCGATGATTCCTACGTCGACCAATAACTCAAGCCACGTGTTGTCCAGATTCGACTGAAGCTGGGCAGAAGGTAGAGCCGTTAGCCCCAATCTATGGCCAGAGTAATAACCAAGACCGGCAATCGGGTTATCCGACACCGACTGGAACGCCACGCGCCAAATGACAGTCCGCCCGGTCAGCGTTTCAAGAGACTGGTCGTCCTGCCCTCTTAGGAAGTATTCCGTAACCGAGGACGTATAAGAAAGAATAAGCAGAGCGAACGGCACCGAGGCCAGGAGAAAGAGAACCGACGGAAGTGGACGGTGACGGAGGCCGAAGACAACAGCCAGCAGGATCACCAATACAGCTAGCGCCACTCCGATCCTCGTCCTCGTGAGCAAGAGCACTGCGACGTAAGCGAAAGCTAGGACTACCTGAAGCCATGGACGTTTCGAGACAAAATCAGGCCCAATGCGAATAGCAATGGAAAGCAGCCCCGCTAGAGCCACATACGCCAAAGGATTGGCGCTAATCTGAGGAATAATCGAACCTAGTCGAGAGATTTCCTCGCCCTTCGCGACCGCGAACGCCAAAGATGGAGCGATGAACGCACCAACTATCGTTGCGGTGAGAATGATGTGCACAAGCCCTGCCGCGGACCTCATGGTCGCGTGATTGCTCTGATAGTAGCGAGGTATAAGCGATAAGGCATAGAATGTGCCTAATAGTGGAACAACTTTGAGTAGCGTCGCGCGGGGCTCTACTGACCAAAGGCTACTTGCTACGCAAACTAGAACGAACGCATATAGAGCGACCAGCGCGTTATCTCGAATTTGTCGCAACGGTTGCCACGTTAGACGGACAAAGATCGCTAGAACGACAACGCCACCGCCTCTTACGATATCGAGCGGTCCAAACCCTCCCGCCTCGACCTCATCACCAGTTCTAGCGGTGGAGTAGAAGAATGGAAGAAGAACTGCAACCCATAGGAGCGCCTGGGCCCACTTTGATTCTGATACCTCGATCCCACGCAATGCAACTTCTGATTGACTTCTCGTCCGCGTTTTTTCAGCGCCGTTCACCCGACTCGCGCTTCTTTCGCTCTTGATAATGCTATCTCGTAACCGCTCATCAGCGAGGAGAGTGACTTCTCGGGCGAAAACCTGTCCGCGAAGGTCGCGTAGGCAGCTTCTTGACGAGTTGTATGTTCCTCTACACGGGACTCCGCAAGGTCTCCCATGGCTGCAGACAGGTCTTCTACAGTCGGCGGCACGCAGATTCCGTTGGAGCCGTTGATCACGTTGGCTAGTGCACCGAGATTCGTGGCGATCACCGGGAGCCCAGCCGAGAAGGCCTCGACGGCGACCCGAGGGAGGCCCTCATAGCATGTACTCGGGATAATGAGCGCACTCGAACTTCGCATCAAGCCCAATACTTCATTCTGGGTCTTTCGGCCTAGATACTGTACCGATGGCGCATCGGCAGTGGCCCTCAGCACCTCCTCGATCAGTGGCCCCGAGCCGACGACTTGCAGACGAGGCGCTCCCGGACCGAGAGCCTTGTGTGCCCGTAAGAGCAACGAGATGCCTTTTTCCTCACTGAAGCGGCCTACGTACAGGAGAGGATCGTCGCTCATCCCGCGCGGCTCGTTCGTCGCCGGCTCCAAATAACGATTCAGGATGGTGTTCCCGCGCACCGTTACTCGATCGGCGTCGAGACCTACCTGGTCAACTAGGTAGGTCTCGAGCTCAGGCGTGAGCGCGAAGTAGTGATCGAGCGCCTTCAGGATGGGTAAGGCCCGCAGCCTTTTGGCGGCAATCGCCGCGCTCTGCCATTTGCTACCCCGATAGCAGCTATTCAAAACGCCAGGCAACTCTGTCTTTCTACCCTGACACATGTGACAAGGATCCCCGTCTAGCTGGTGTGTCCCAGCCATGCAGGTGAATCGGTAGTTGTGCACCGTCATCACGGTAGCGGCATTCGACCGCTGTATGCGGTTGAGTGCCCGTAGAGAGAAGAAGGGCAGGGCGTTATGGATATGAACAACGTCTGGGTAATAGCTATTGAGGATCCTGCTAACGTTGAGCGAGCCACCTTTGCGCAGCTCTGCATAAGCGGTCGTCGTGCGAGACTGCCCAGTGCCCAAAAAGGCGTCCGATTCGACCGCGAGCACTTCGACCTGCACTCCTGCTTGACGCAGTAGCTCGACGTCCGTACTCACTGCTTCATTCTCACCACTTGGACTCGAACGATCGTATGAGTTGTGGACTAGGAGCACCTTCACGAGCCCTCCTTCAAATGAACTTGTCCTGCGCCCTTGCTGTTCAAGGTTCGCGTAATGATGAGCAATATCGCTGAGAAGAGCACCGACTGGATAGCGAGGCTGGCTCCAAGTATCTCGGGGACGGGCAGCAGTACATAGGAAAAGCCGACGCAAGCGCCCGCCACTGTGGACAGCGTGCGACTCACAAGAATCTCTCTCATTCGATGCCTGGCTCGCAACACCGCGACGCGTCCGAGTACGAATGAGTAGCTCAGTACCTGCACGCCTGCCAAGCAGATGAGGGTGAGAGATAGGCGGACCTGCTCGTTGAACAGCAGTTGGCTGACTATCCCACTAGCCAACATCAAGACCGTGGTATAGACCAAAGCCGTTGCAACAGCCACGGTAGAAACAAGCGGCAGGAGCCGGCGCCCAGCGTAGCCCTGCGCGAGACGCGGTAAGAGAAGCATATTCAGTACGGGAAACAGTGCGGCTAGAGGCCCGATGAGGGTTTGCCCGGCCCGGAAGTCAGCCAACCCAAAATCGTCGGTCGACAGCTCAACAACGATGAGGATGAGAGCCTGTTGGCCGAATGCGAAGATGAGCCCGTCGAGAACGAGGGATCCGCCCATCTTCCCGTGGCCATCAAACCACGTCCTGAGCGCTCCACGTGAGAGGCTCGGTCTAATACGAAGCCGTCCTACCCCGTAAAGGCCAGCAAGAGATGCGCATGCTCCCCATGTGGCCGTAACATTCGCGCCCGATGGGTCCGCGGGCACAATGATGAGCACAGGTAGAAGTACGCACCAAACGCCGTCGACCTCAAATGCGATCCGCGAATCCAACCTCCGAAAAGCGATGAACCGCGTGGCGTCCTGTAGAAGTAGGCCCGCAATGACCGCAGACAACGCTATGATCGTAGGTCTGTCCAGTGCAGAGCCGAGCACGTAGAGGACTCCGCCTACCACCAAGCCACCCGCGAAGGATGCGCTGAGAGCTACTGTTTCAGACGATCCGCGTCGTGACTCATGACTAACAAGGCTAGATTCTAGAAGAAAGGAGCGATTCAAACCCAGCACAATGAGATAAATGGTGAAGGCGAAAGAAAACCCTACCAGTCCATCCTTGCCGCTGGAGTAAGAGACGAAGACTAGGACAAGCGAATTGCTCGCCGTGGACGCGATCTGGTCAAGTGTCGTCCAAGTCGCCCCTCGTCTTGCCGACTCAACCACCGTTCGCGACCGATTTCCAAAGGTCGACCAGTTTCCGGGCGAGCTCCCGTGGGGAGTGATGCAACTCATACTGGTTCCGAACTGCCGCCTGAGCCTCGATCAGAATAGACCTATCCTGCGCAGATCGTTCCAAGATCGCAGCCAACTGACTACTCTCGCCTTCGTCGAAAGCGAGTTTGTCGTAATCGACGACTTCTGGCAAGGCGCCGCTACGGCTATAGATAACCGGTACGCTTCTAGCCATCGCTTCCACGGCGACGCGTCCGTATTGTTCACGCAATCGAGGTGTGGACACAGACGGAACGATTAGGGCGTCAAGCGTTCCGATCAGCTCGAGCGCATCCGGTTGCGGCATCTCGCCAAGACTTTTGGCAGACACGCCTGTTAGCGTCTCGATTTCCCCTGCTTGTCGGTTAGCGCCTGCAAGGACTAACTCGAGACGATGCCTAGTTGTCGGCGCGACGAGGGTCAGCGCATTGATGAGTACATCCAACCCTTTCTCTGGTGCGTCGCGTCCCACGAAACCTAGCCGGAGCTTCGAGACATCGTGTTGCGGCACTGTAGGAATTTCTGCACGCCGGGAAAGGCCCGCAGATACCGGGTCTGGAGTCGCGATCCCAGGGACTACGCAGGTCGGAAGCTGCGGGTTGCATGATAAGGCAAGGCGCGAACCTTCAGCGTTCCAGCTGACGTAAGCTGCCGCTCTATGCAACGTGAACCCTAGGAGTTTGTCTCTTACGGTTCGTTCCAGCCCGTGGCCGAAGTAGAACTGATTGTCGGCCCCGTGAATTACGACTGGACACGAAGCCATCGCCAACGACTGGATGGCAGGTACTCCCCATGCCTCACAGTGAACGTGCAGTACATCGGGTCTGAGTTCGCGTAACTTAGAGCGAAGACCCTTGAAGTACCACCAAGTCGAGTCACGCCCCTTCCTAAGTGGGAGGGGCTGAAGGTAGTGTTCAAGACCTGATTCTGCTCTTTCACCTGTAATGTAGGGATCGAGCTGACGGGTAGGCGCTGCGCCTGCCAGGTGAAGTTCGATGCCGTCGATCAGCGCAGCCTCCTCCCACAGATCGAGCTGACCTGGGACGAGGTGGTTAGTAACGACTAGTACCTTCACTGTTCGTCCAGTTCGGCTTCAACCATGATGCGGGCGAGCTGGTCGGGCATGGTCTGCGCCTTCCAGCCCAGCTCCTTCTCGGCCTTGGTGGCGTCACCGATCAGGGCGTCGACCTCGGTCGGACGCAGATAGGTCTCGTCGAACCGGACGTGGGACTCCCAGTCCAGGTTCACCGCCCCGAAGCAGTACTGGACCCACTGCCGCACCGTCGTCGCCGTTCCGGTCGCGAGCACGTAGTCGTCCCCGCGGTCGGCCTGCAGCATCCGCCACATGCCCTCCACGTACTCCGGGGCGTACCCCCAGTCCCGGACCGCGTCCAGATTCCCCAGGTATACGAACTGCTCCTTGGCCTGCGCAATCCGCGCCGCCGCCCGCGCGATCTTGCGGGTCACGAACGTCTCCCCGCGACGCGGGGACTCGTGGTTGAACAGGATCCCGTTCACCGCGAACATCCCGTGCGCCTCACGGTAGTTCCGCGCCATCCAATACCCGTACACCTTCGCCGCCCCATACGGGCTGCGCGGATAGAACGGGGTCTGTTCGTTCTGCGGCGGCGGCGTCGCCCCGAACATCTCCGAGCTCGACGCCTGGTAGTAACGGGTCTCGATCCCCACCATCCGGATCGCCTCGAGCAGCCGGGCAGTGCCGACCCCGGTGGTGTTGCCCGTGTACTCCGGCTCGTCGAAGCTCACCCGCACGTGCGACTGCGCCGCCAGGTGATACACCTCGTCCGGACGGACCTTCTCGATCAACGTCACCAGCCGACTCGAGTCGGTCAGATCCCCGTAGTGCAGCACCAGACGCTGGTCCGGGTCGTGCGGGTCCTGATACAAGTGCTCGATCCGACCCGTGTTGAACGTCGACGACCGGCGGATGATGCCGTGCACCTCGTAGCCCTTCGCCAGCAACAACTCGGTCAGGTACGACCCGTCCTGACCGGTGATACCCGTGATGATCGCGCGCTTCATTCCACAACCCCCGACATCTGCTCAGCGCCGGCCCCCTCGCCGGCGACATCGGTCAGGTACCAGCGGTAGGTCGAGGCCAGGCCCTCGGTGAGCCCGATCCGGGGCTTCCACCCCGTCGCCGCGATCTTCGAGACGTCCAGCACCTTGCGGGGCGTCCCGTCCGGACGCGACGTGTCGTAGACGATGTCCCCCGAGAAACCCACCGTCCGGGCGACCGCCGACGCCAACTCCGCGATCGTCACGTCCTCACCGGTCCCGACGTTGATCGGCGCCGGATCGTCGTAGGCCTCCAACAGGTGCACACACGCCGCCGCCAGATCATCGACGTGCAGGAACTCCCGCCGCGGCGTCCCGGTCCCCCACACCGTCACACTCGGTTCCCCGTTGACGGTGGCCTCGTGGAACTTCTGGATCAACGCCGGCAACACGTGCGAGGACTCCAGGTCGAAATTGTCCCCCGGCCCGTACAGATTCGTCGGCATCGCCGAAATCCACCGACGCTCGTACTCGCGACGGTAGGACTGCACACCCATGATCCCCGCGATCTTCGCGATCGCGTACGCGTCGTTCGTCGGCTCCAACGCCCCCGTCAGCAGCGAGTCCTCCCGGATCGGCTGCTCCGCGAACTTCGGATAGATGCACGACGACCCCAAAAACAGCCGCTCCGTCCCCGCCGCGTGCGCCGCGTCCAGCAGATTCGCCTGGATCCGCAGGTTGTCGTGCAGGAACTCCACCGGCCGCGCGTCGTTCGCCGCGATCCCACCCACCCGAGCCGCCGCATCCACCACGACATCGGGTCGGGTCGCCGTCACGAACTCCCGCGCCGCGTCCGCATCCCGCAGATCCACCTGCGCCGACCGGGCCCCCACCACATCCGAGAACCCCGCCGCCCCCAACGCCCGCACCACCGCCGACCCCACCAGGCCCCCCGACCCGGCCACCAACACACGCGCGTCGCGCGGTAGTAACTGCTGTGCCGTCACCGGCCCCCCCGTGGTGGCGCAACCAAGCCCACTGGAGCCTGACAGGGCACGCACAGTAGGCGGAAGCGAGGGGCCTGCCAACCGTAGACTCGAACGAATGGCGGTAGGTGTCGTGTGCTGAACGGTGGAGTCACGCGGCCGATCGGCACTGTCGAGCCGTCTCGAGCACGGCCTTCGCGTGGGTCTGGGCACGGCGGTAGCGATACGCGGCGTACACGAAGCGCGAGTTGCCGAAGAGGTAGCGGCGCCACAGCCGGCGCGGCTCGCTGCTGAAGCGGTGCACCCACTCCAGCCCGGAGTGCTGCATCCACGTCGGGGCCTCGGGCTTGTTACCGGCGATGAAGTCGAACGCGGCGCCAATCGCGACCGCGACGACGCCGGCGTCGCGCGCGAGCTCGACGGCCGCGCGGTCCTGCTTCGGAGTCCCGAGGCCCACCCAGACGATGTCGGCGCCGGACTCCCGGATGCGTGCCGCCTGCTCGGCCCGCTCGTCGTCGGTCAGAGGGCGGAAGGGCGGCGACTCGACCCCGACGATGGACGCAGCCGGAAACCGGCGCAGAAGCTCGTCGCGGAGCTTCTCGACGACCTCGGGGGTGCTCCCGAGCAGGTAGTGCCGCGTTCCGTGGAACTGGCCCTGCTCGACGACATCGAGGAACAGGTCGTTGCCCCGCACGCGGTCGGCGCCCTCGGCCGTCACGCCCACCAGCTTGTTCATCCACGCGACCGACTTGCCATCCGCCAGGTTCAGGCTCGCGTTCTGCAACATGAAGCGGTAGCCGGCGTTCTGGTCGGCCAGGGAGAGCGTGTAGGCGTTGCACAGGTGGACGTCGGCGCCCTCGGAGCGGTTCTTCCGAGCCAGGTGCAGGACCTGTGCAACCGCCACACCCGGGGTGCACGCGGAGATCGGAACCCGAGCGCAATAGATCCGCTGAGTCGGGGTCGCTGCCGTGTCGGGCGCCGGAACGACCACCTTGATGTTCTTGGAGCGCTGCAGCGGGATCGACGCGGCGTCGACGTCGGAGACGGTGATGGCGGTGTTCTCGGGCATAGCTCTACCCCCGGATGAATGCGTGGTTGATGAGAGAATTGCTAGTTCAGTACGCGCCGCGGCCGCGAGTGACGGCTCCGACGGTCTTCCAGAGAATGTTCATGTCGAGGGCCGGCGACCAGTTCTCGACGTAGCGCAGGTCGAGTCGCACCGACTCGTCCCAGGTGAGGTCCGAGCGGCCGCTGACCTGCCAGAGGCCGGTCATGCCCGGGCGAACGAGGAGCTTGCGACGGGCGTCGGTCTCGTACTGCGCCACCTCGCGGGCGAGCGGCGGGCGGGGGCCGACCAGGGACATCGAGCCGCTGAGCACGTTGAACAGCTGCGGGAGCTCGTCGAGCGAGAGCCGGCGCAGCGTCGACCCGACTGCGGTGATGCGCGGGTCGCGCTTCATCTTGAACAGCGGGCCCGCCGCCTCGTTGTCCACGGAAAGCGTCGCGACCATTTGGTCGGCGTTCACGACCATCGAGCGGAACTTCACCATGCGGAAGTGCTCGCCGTTGAGGCCGACGCGCTCCTGTCGGTAGAAGACCGGGCCGCCGTCGCGCTTGATGAGCACTGCGATCGTGAGGAAGACCGGGGCGAGGACGAAGAGGAGCGCGGCAGCGCCGAGGCGATCGATGCCGGCCTTGACCGCGCGGGTCACGCCGTCGAAGCGGGGCTCGGTGAGGCGGAGCATCGGGAGGCCGTCGACCGGGGCGACGTGCAGCCGCGGGCCGCCGATCTCCATGAGGCCGGGGTCGACGACCAGGTCGACGCCGGTGCCCTCGAGCTCCCAGGCCAGCGCCTGGAGCCGCTTGGGGCTCCAGCCGGGGGTCGGGGCGATGGCGACCACGTCGATGCCGAGTTCGGCGACCTGGCGGGCGACGCCGTCGAGGTCGCCGACCACCGGGACGTCAGCCACGGTGGCGGAGCCGTCGGAGGCCTCGCCGGTGGAGGTGCAGGCGGCGACGACGGTCCAGCCGTGATGCGGGACCCGCAGGGTCCGAGTGACCAGGTCGGTAATGCCCTGCTCGGTGCCGATCACCAGGACCGAGGACATGCAGAGGTCCTCGCGGCGCGCGGCGTGCAGCACGCGGCGGATGAGGTAGCGGCCGCCGAGGATCGCGAGCCCGGTGACCGGCAGGACTCCGATGACCCAGGGGCGCAGGTCGTTCGCCTTGGCCATGTAGCCGATGAGGGCCAGGACCAGGGAGGCGCCGACGAAGGCGCGGACGAGCCGGTTGAACTCCTCGGCGCCCTGGCCGATCACCTGCGAGTCCCAGCAGCGCATCGTCGCCATGAGCGTCAGCGCCACGCCTGCACCGATGCAGCTGGACACCGCGGCGGCTTGCAGGTCCCAGGAGCGGGTCGCGACGCCGAGGGCGGTCGCGATGGCGGCCACGCCGATGACGATGCCGAGATCCGACGCGACGACAGCACGCAGCAGCACTGCGCGCCAGGTCTGCGTCGACGCCGGTCCCCCCACCGGCGCCCCCTGCGGGGACCGCGGCGCAGAAACGCCGGCGTGATGCCGGTTCCCCACGAACCCGATGTCCGTGCTCACTTCGTGTGACCCCCCACTGTCACGGACGGCCAGATCGTTACCTGCGGGCCCCGGAGGTCTCCTCCGTTCGCCTGCAGCCCCCACCGTCATCCGTTGGTGCGCTCTCGACGGCGCTATCGGGGTTTGGGGTTCTTTCCGTTACCAAGCCTCGACAGAGGAACCGGCGTGTCGTGACGACACGCCGCAACGGTCTGACGACGCTGAGGTCTACTTCACTCGTCAGTGTCCACAACGTCCTGACTGTTGCTACCCGGAGTGTCCGAATGCCGACGAGTTCCAGGGCCATGCGGCCGAACGCGTTGCTCGGAGATCGACGTCACGCCGCGTCAGAGCACGATCCGGTCGCGACGCAGCCGAAGGCGGGCCACAGCACGTCGCGGCGCGACATGACCGACCGCCTTCGAGGCATGTCGGCGAGCGAGGTCTGCTGGAACCCAGAACAGATCGCACTCCGGTCGCCGGTGAAGCCGTAGCGCCAGGCGACGGCCGTCGAGGTGTTCGACTGGGCGCGCAGGCCGAGCTGGTTACTGCGGCAACGAGTCCGAAGCGACACCGAAGTCGCGCCGCAACTGGGAGGACTGCGACATCAGCCCTGAGCGTGAGAGCTGCGATGAAAGGCGGCTGTAAGAACGCTGCGTCACCGTAGCGCTGCCCGGCTAGGAGTCGGGTCGCTCTCAGGGCCGAACGCCGGTGATCAAGGCCGACGTCTTGTGTACGGAGCGCGTCCATCCAGAGGGGAGCTCCCATGACCAGGACCCGCGCACTCGCACGTCGTCGTCCCGAGCCTCTCCGACGCCCGCCGGGCCCGAGCGGGCGCCCGCGGTGACGATGGAAACTCCAGGGCGACGGACCGGACCGTCCGGTGGTTTCGGCGGCACGGCCCATGCCTCGAGTGACCGCTCGTCCGCGACCGTAGGACAAGGTGGCGACGGCGGCAGCGAGCCGCAGTGAGGGGCACCCGGAGGGCGAGGCGGATACGCCTCCGCCGAGGGCGAGTCCTCCACCGAGACCGGCGGAGAGGCCGGTGATCCCGACCGCGAGACCGCACCACGAGCGACGACGGGACGGGCACCGTCGCCAGCTCAAGGAAAGCGGCGGGGCCGAATCCGTTCGCGCCGCCCCGCTGTCGCCATTCCTCGTTGGACCGCGTGTTGTGACTGACTGCGACACGGCGAATGCGAACCGCAGTGAGATCTTCCGACAGAGCTTCACGTGAACCGCAAGAAGGGCACATCGGTGCCGAATGACGTAACGCGAGAGCTCTTGTCGCGATGTTCGAGACAACCGTGTCTGGTGCGGATCAGGCGAAGGTGCAGCACGGCGAAGGCGTCGATCGGGGGGCGGACATGGCGGGACAATGGATCTTGCCGGGATTCACGGAAATCCGAGAGCTGGGCCGCGGAGGTACCGGGACCGTCGTCATGGCGACGGATACAGACGGCCGTCAGGTCGCCATCAAGTATCTGAGCGCCGACTTTCTCGCCGACGCCGAGTTCCGCCGCGCCTTCGCTCAGGAGGCGGCCATCCTGGCGGGCATCCGCACGCCGCACGTCATCCAGCTCTACGACTACGTCGAGGCGACCGACGGCTCCGCCATGGTCATGGAGCTCGTCGACGGCGCTTCCCTGCGCGCCACCCTCTCCGAGCACGGCGCCACCGAGCCGGAGTCCGCCCTCGCGGTCCTCAAGGGCTCGCTGATGGGTCTGGACTTCGCCCACCGGGCCGGCGTGGTGCACCGCGACTACAAGCCGGAGAACGTGCTGCTCACCCGCGAGGGCGAGAGCAAGCTCGCGGACTTCGGCGTCGCGATCCGTACCGGAGGAGTCGGCGACGGACTCGGCACGCCGACGTACATGGCTCCCGAGCAGTGGGCCGGGGGCATCGCCTCCCCGCACGGCGACGTCTACGCGGCCACGGCGGTCTTCGTCGAGTGCATCACCGGTCGGGCGCCGTACTCCGCGGGCAACCTCAACGCACTTCGGGAGAAGCACGAGACGGCACCGATTCCGGTGGAGACGCTGCCGGAGTCCGTGCGCGATCTGGCGACCCGCGGTCTCGCCAAGCGTCCCGACTCGCGTCCCGCCGACGCCGGTGTCTTCCTCGCCGACCTCGAGCGGGCGGCGGTCGCGGGCTACGGCGCCGGGTGGGAGACGCGTGGTCGCGCCGAGCTGGCGCGCCGGGTCGCCATGCTGGCGCCGTTGCTGCCGGCCGCCGGTGTTGCAGTTGCCCCCGCCAACGCCCTGAGTAGTGTGCAGGCCCTCGCTGGCGTGGTCGGCAGCGCGGGCACGGCCGGCGGGATGGCGGGCGGCACGACCCTGGTGACCACCTCGCTGGGCAGCACCGCCGCCGGTGCCGGCGGCTGGTTCGCGACGATGGCGGCCGGGCTGGGCATCACGGGGACAGTCGCTGCGGCGGTCGCCGGCATGGTGGTCATCGGGGGCGTGGTCTTCGTCGTCGCCGTCGGCCAACAGTCTCCGGCCACGCCCGTCGATCCGCCGGCGCTCGCCCTCGTGCAGCCCGCTCCCGTCGCTCCGGCGCTCGTCGCGCCGCCTGCGCCGGGCGTCGCGGCGGTTCCGGAGGTGGCTGCGGCGCCCGCACCTGCGGCCGCACCGGGCGTCGTCGCGCAGATTCAGCCCGCGGCCGGCGTGGCGGCTCCGCCCGTCGTCGAGCCTGCAGCCGCCGCCGCACCGGGCGTGGTCGCGGAGCCGCCGGCGCCGCCTGCGGGAGTGCCTGCTCCCCCGGTCCCACCGGGTTCACAGCCCGAGCCGCCCGCGCCGCCGACGTCCGCACCGCCGATCCCGCCCACCTCGACCCCGCCAGACACTTCTCCCACCCCGACCACGTCGCCGAGCAGTCCTCCGACCTCGACCTCCACTCCGCCGACCGGCACCAACAACCGGGCGCTCGAGTCGGAGGACGGTCCCGGGAGCAACGCCTCCTCGAGCATCGACGTCGCCGAGGGCTCGGACAACACCGCCGACTCGACCGCTCGTGGTGGCAGCACCGTGACCGGCAGGATCACCGGAGCCGGCAGTTCGCGGAACACGCTGACGGCAAGCGGTGACAACGGAGCCGTGATCGACGGCCTGGTGGCCGGCGCGGGCGACCCACCCAACGACGACCTCATGGACGGCACCGCACCGGGGTACGACAACACGCTGACTCTCGATGGCACCAACAGCCGTGTCGGGGGCCGTGTCGGAGGCGTGGGGAACACCGCGAACGCCGTCGCCAATGATACCGGCACCGGCTCCTCGGAGGGAGCCGACGTCTACGTCGTGGGAGACGGCAACGTCGCCGACGCTCAGGCATTGGGCGCAGGCAGCAACGCGTTCAGCTCCGCGGTGGGTGACGGCAACAACGCGTTCTCGAGCGCCCAGGGCGCGGGCAGCACCGCCATCGCCGATGCACGCAACGGCGTGTACGCTGGCGCCTTCGCCTCTGACGGTGCCTTCGTCGAGGCCACGAGCAGCGAGCCAGGGGCAGATGCCGAGGCCGTAGCCAGCGGGGCAGGCTGGATGGCCTCCGCTCGGTCTGCGGCAGGCCCCGACGGCAGGAACGTGTACTGCTCTGCGGGCGGAGGGGCCGGCTCCGCCGGGGCCACATATCGCTCCCAGCGGTGCTCGAGCAGGGCGGACACGCAGGGGAACGTCAGCGACACGTTCACCGAGGGCGGGAGTGCCGTTGCGACGGTAGGGGTCGGGAGCGGTACGGGAAACACGGCCTCAGCCTCGTCGGACACGGGTGCGGCCACCGCGAGGATCACCGGTAACGGCAGTTCGAACAGCAGCGCGCGAGCACGGGCCGTCAACGACGCCGATGCGACCGCGACCGCGAGGGAATCGGACAGCTTCAGCGAGGCGACGGCAGACGGCACGGGGGCCAACGCCGAATCCCAGGCGTCCAACGGCGGCTTCGCCACTGCGACCGCCACCGGTACGAACGCTGTCGCGCAGGCGTCGGCGGACGGACCCGGGGTAGCCGAGGCGATTGCCACTGGGAGCGGCACCTCCGCAACCGCGAACTCGTCGAATGGTGGCGCCGCCCTCGCGTCCACGAGCGACCCCGCAGCCGTGGCCACGGCGATGGCGGTGGGAGCGGGGTGGACCGCGATCGCCAACGCAAACGGGGTGAGCTGCAGCGGGGGAAGCGCGCCGGGGTCAGTTTCGGCGAGCTACGGCACCCGGCGATGCACCGGGTACGGCGACGGGGTCAACAACACGATCGAATATTTCGACGATCCGCCCGCCGGACCGGTCTCGGGGGCATCGATCGTCGACACCGGCAACTCGCCGGTCGGTGCTGGAAGTCCTCCCCCGGACGATGCGTCAGGGACTCCGACGCCTACGGCGGACGGCTCGGGAAGCGAAGGGGTTCCGTCCGGCGGAGCCGAGCAGACCGGCGACGACCCCGGACCGTCCGCCACGCCCCCGACTCCACGACGGACCGTGACGGCCACGAACACCACGAGCACTAGCAGTGCGCCACCGCGCGACGAGCCGGTCGCTGCCGACAACACCTCTGGCGACCAACCGGATCAGGAGGCGTCGAGCACCGAACCCGACAACGACGGCCCGTACGAGCCGGAGAGCAGCAACGACGAGGACGAGAAGACCGGGTGACCCGTCGGCCGCATACGGGACGCCTCACCGGCAGTCGTACACGAACTCCGTCCGCGCTTCCGTCGCGTTCGGCTCGCTGACCCGCAACGTCGCGTTGGCCGGGTACCGGCCCCGGCCGGTGATCTGCCACAACAGGTGCACGTCGACGCTGGTCACGCCATCGGCGAGCTGCTCGTTGCGCGAGTCGGTCTCGCTGCCGTCGCTGCGTGACCAGGAGTAGGTGATCGTCCCGCCCCGACCGTTGGTGCGGATCGTTCCGAGCAGGTCGACGGTGGCATCGCACGTCGGGCTGCTACCGGTAGCCGGCACCACGGTCGCGCCCACGACCTCGAGATCGCTCGGCTGGAGGACGAACCAGGCGACGGCACCGACCAGGAGGACGACGGCCAGGAGCACGACGACTGTGGGGGTTCTCCTGCCGCGCCGCGAAGCGGAGCCGGCGCCGGACGTTGACGCGGCCGTCGAGGTCGTGGTCCAGCCCGGCACGGTGCTCCCACCCGATCCGGGTGCGAGGCCAGTGGACGACGGCTCGATCGGCCGGTTCAGCGTCCCCCCGGCATCCCCGGTCGGCTCGATCGGCCGGTTCAGCGTCCCCCCGGCATCCTTGGTCAGCTCAATCGGCCGGTCGAGCGTGGTCCCGGCATCAGCCGTCGAGAGGAGGGGGCGGACCAGGGTGCCCGGGGAGGGTGCGTCGGGCTCCCCGCTTCGGGTCGGTGCCTCCGCCGCGACGGTCGAGCCGACCGGTCGGACGAGCGTGTCCGGCGCACCGGTCGTCGCCGCGGGGGGCTGCTCCAGAGCGGTCTCGGCGGCGGCGGCGAGAGCCCCCGCTCGGCCGTACCGAGTGGCCCTGTCCGGAGACGTCGCGGTGGCGATCACCTCATGGAGCCGGGCGGAGACGTCGGGATTGAGGTCGGGGAGGGCCACCCGCGGGCCGTCCGCGTCCCGGCCGGTCGAGGGATCTCCGGTCAGTGCGGCGTGGAGCACCCACCCCAGTGCAGCGACGTCCGACCGACGATCCGGCCGGTCGCCCGCCGCCTCGGTGCGGCTGAGGTCGGCGCGCATCACGGACGCGTCAGGGCGGAGACCGTCGGCCACGTGCAGCACGACGTCGGCAGCGGCGATGTCTCCATGGGTGTCGGGCGTCGCGTCCATGGTGTCGGCGAGCTGCCGGACCACCGCCACGGCAATCGGGGCCGGCAACGCGCCGTGCGTCCGCAACCACGTGGCGAGATCGACGTGATCAGCGTTTTCCACGACGGCCTCCCGAGGAACGAAGAATGCGCGCGACGCGACCATTCAGCCCGACTGTCCGATCACCGCACGTCCGAGCTCGGAGGTACCGTACGTCCTCGAGTCAGCGGGGGGTACAGATGGTGGACGAGCAGGTGACCGAGCCCAACGGTCACGTTGTCGTCGACGGACCGGCTCGATCGACGATCGTCCCGATCTACGACCAGCTTTTCATCGGGCGGGAGTGCGGCGGTATCGCCGAACGGCGACGGCTGGTGATCGACGATCCCGAGGTGTCGCGGAGCCATCTCGAGATCCGAATGGACCCGGAACGGCGCCGTGCGTACGCCATCGACAGCAGCACGAACGGGTCACTCCTCAACGGTGCGCGTCTGGAACGCGCGGTTCCGACGGCGTTGCATCCCGGCGACGAATTGCGGCTCGGTTCCCTGTCCATGGTGTTCCACTCGACGGTGGTGGAGACCGCGGCCTCGCCCGGTGACTTCATGGTGACGCGGACGCGGATCAGCCAGGCCCGGATGGTCATGGTGGTCGGCGACATCGCGAACTACTCGACGATCTCCGAAGCCACCGAGAGCACTCGGATCGCCGACGGGCTGCACGTGCTGTGGCAGGAGCTGGGCAAGGTCCTGCGCGACCATCGCGGCACCCTGAACCACTACGCCGGGGACGCTCTGTACGCGGTGTGGGAGCTGGGCGCGATCCCCGAGGCCAACGAGCTCGCCGTGGACTTCGCGTTGGCGGCGCACCAGCGGGTCACGGAGCTGGGACCGGACCTGCCCCTGCGCAGCTCCGACGGCTCCCCGATCCGCATGGGGTGGGCCGTGGTGCAGGGCGAGGCGGCGCTGGCGGCGTTCACCCGCTCCGTCGAGGCCGTGATCGGGGACTCCACCAACCTCGCATTCCGGTTGGCCGGCCTGGCGGCGCGGGACGGGCGGGCCGAGGTGCTGGCCACGAGCACCGTGCACGATGCGGCTCCGGCAACCTTCCATTGGGGCACTCCGGAGCAGGTGCAGGTGAAGGGCCGGACGGTGACCGACACGATCTACCCCGTCCTCGGCCGTGAGGGGGCGGTCGCGGTCTGAGGAGCTGTCAGAGCAGCCCGGGCCGGAGCAGCACCGTCGGTGCCAGTACCGGCGAGCCCATGACGGGGCGGTCATCGTCGCCGACGCCGACCACAGCCTCGAGGAGCGCCTCGAGAGTCGTCGAGAGCCCGAGCTGCGGGAGCGACCCGGCCGGCTCGCCCGCGGCGATCAACGTGGCCGAAACGCCCACGTCTACCTTGCCCGTCACCGGGCTGATGCCCGCCCCCTCACCGGAGAGCTGGTGCACGTGGACCGCGTCTGTGACCTCGACCAATCCCGCGGGGTCCAGCCGCAACGTCGTCGGGGCCACCCCGGGAAGGCTCTTGTGGCTCCCGCGCCGAGCGTTGCCGGTGGAGCGGCCGTCGGGAGCGGTCGCGGTGGTGTGCAGGGCGCCAACGGCCTTCCCACGGTCGATCAGCGTCGTACGACGACGCGGGACGCCCTCGTCGTCGAACGGCGCGGCGTGCGCGGAGCGAGGGCAGAGTCCGTCGTCGGTCAAGGTCACGACGGGGGCCGCCACGGTCTCGCCGTGGCGGCCGGCGAACGGGCTGCGGTGGTCCAGCGCCGGTCCGGTGAATGCACGGCCGACGGCGGTGATGACGGCGGCCGCCACCTCGGGACTCAGCAGCACCGGCAGCCCGGAGGGAAGGCGCCCCGCAGGCTCGAGAAGGGCCACGGCCTGGTCCACTGCCTCAGCGGCCACGGCGTCCGGATCCAGGTCGTCGGGTGACATCGCCCAGCCGTAGCCGAAGCCGGTGAGGACTCCGTGGTCGGGTCCATGGCCGGGAGCGACGACGTCGAGGAGCAGTTCGGTCGAGGCCCGGGTGTGCTCGGCCCGCACGCCCCGGGTCGAGGCGATCAGCAGGGTGGCGCGCTCCTCCCGGAAGGTGGCGGTGTCCACGACCGGCACCCGTGGGTCGAGTGTCGCGGCGCGGCGGGCGAGTTCGACGGCGCTCGCGATGGCCGCTTCCACAGGCACGGGGGCGAACGGAACTCCGGAGGCGGGGACGGTCGTAGGTTCCGGCAGGAGGTTGCCGTCGTCGGGCTCCGTGACCGTGGTGTGCTCGCGCGCGGCGTCCAGAGCCGCGGTGAGGCCCGAGGCGCTCAGGTCGTTGGTGGACGCGTAGCCGAGCCTGCGGCCGGTGATCACGCGGATGCCGACGCCGCAGACCTCCGAACGACCGACGTTGCGGAGTGTGCCGCCGTCGCCGACGTCGACCCGCGTGGTCAGCCGGTGCAGGCCGTAGACCTCGACGTCCTCGTCGGCGCCGCACCGGTCCAGCACGGTCCGCCCTGCCGCCGCCAGCCCCGTCATCGGGTGCCGGCGATCGTCAGGCCGTCGATGCGCATCGTCGGGCTGCCGTACGACACCGGCACCCACTGCCCGTCGTTCCCGCACATCGCCTGCGCGAACGACAGGTCGTCAGCGATCGGCCCAATGCCGGCCAGGGCGGCCGGACCCGATCCCAGGAGGGTCACGCCGCTCAGGGAGTCGGTCAGCTCGCCCCGCTCGATCAGCCGAGCCTCCGCAGCGGTGAAGGTGAAGTCACCGGTCGTGGTGTCGACCTCGCCGCCGGACAGCTGCGTGATGTACACGCCGCGGTCCACCGTCCCGAGGACGTCCGAGGTGGTGGCGGTCCCCGGAGCCAGGTAGGTGTTGCTCATCCGGCACAACGGCGGGTGCGCGGCTGACTCACGGCGCCCGTTGGCGGTGCCGGGTCGGCCGAGGAGGGCTGCGTGGTTCCGGTCGGTCAGCGCGGCCACCTGGACGCCCCGGTCGATCAGCACGCCAGGAGCCGCGGGTCGTCCCTCGTCATCGATCGCGTACGAGCCGAAGCCGCCCGCCCATGTCGGGTCGTCCACCAGGGTGACGTGTTGGCCCGCGACCCGGTGGCCCTGGCTGGCGGCGTAGACGGAGGTGCGGCGGACGACGCCGTCGGCCTCGAGACCGTGACCGCACGCCTCGTGCATGAGCATGCCTCCACCGCCCGCGCTCAGCACCACCGGGAGCGGTCCTCCGGGCGCGGCGCGCGAGGTCAGCTTGCGCACCGCCTGCGCGGCAGCCGCCGCACCTACCGACTCCGGCTCCCGGTCGTCGAAGAGCTCGAGTCCGCCACCGATGCCCGGTCCTTCGAAGCCGGTGGCGGTGCCGTCGGCGGAGCGTGCGACGACCCGGCACGTGACGCGGGTACGGACGCGGGTGTCGCGGCGGACATCGCCGTCCGTCGTCGCAACGAGGACGTGCTGGGTCACCTCGACGAGCGTCACGGAGACGGAGCGGATCTCCTTGCCGACGCGCGCCCCGTCCGCGACCCGCCGCACGAGGTCGGCCCGTTCCGCGGTGTCGCCGTCTCCATGGCCTCGCCGCGGGGAGTTGACCGGCGCCCCGGCGTGCTCCGTCAGCTCAGCAGGAGCACTGCCCGGCGGATGGCGCAGGACGCCGGCGGCGACCTGCGCTGCTCCGGTCAGGGCCTCACGGGTGAGCACCGTCGTCGACGCTCGCCCTTCGCGACCGGACCTGCCCACCCGGACCGCGGCGCCGAGGTCGCGATCGGTGCGTACCTCGACGACGCCACTGTCCAACCGCGTCGTGCGGCTGTCCCGGTGCTCAACGAAGACCTCGGTCCACGCGCCACCGCCCCGCTGTCCGGCTGCGAGCGCAGCAGCGATCACGTCGAGGTCGACGAGCCGGGGGTCAGAGGGCGCATCCATCGCGTCGGTGGCGAGTCGGGCCGGGTCAGGATCGTCCGCGAAGCGCGTGGCCCTCAGCGTCGTCGTCCTCGCTGCGCTGGGCGTCGGCACTCCGTCGGAAGGCGTGCCCCTGGGCATCGTCGTCCTCGTCGCGCTGAGCCTCCGCAAAGCGACGGAAGCCGTGGCCCTCGGTGTCGTCGTCCTCGTCGCGCTGACCATCCGCGGTCCGGCGGAAGGCGTGCCCCTGGGCGTCGTCGTTCTCGTCGCGCTGGGCATCGGCGGACCGCCGGAAGGCGTGATCCTCGGCGTCGTCGTCGCGCTGCTGATCCGCCATCCGCTTGAAGGGCATGTGCCCCTCGGTGTCGTCGTCCTCGTCGCGCTGCGTCTCGGCCGCCCTCTTGAAAGGCATGTGTCCCTGGACGTCTTCGCCCTCGTCCTGCTGGGTGTCGACGTACCGTCCGCGTACGGCGTGACCCTCGACGTCGTCGGTCTCTTCCCGCCGGGCGTCGACGTACCGCCCGCGCATGGCGTGGCCCACGAGATCGTCCGTCTCGTCACGCTCCGCATCAGCGCCGTTGAAGCGGGCGCCGTGCCCCTCGACGTCGTCGGTCTCGCTCCCCTCGCCGTCGGCTCCCCGACCACGAATCGCGTGTCCTTCGACGTCCTCGTCCTCGACGCGCTCCACGTCGGCCACCTTCCCGCGAATGGCGTGACCCTCTACGTCGTCGGTCTCGCTCCGCTCCACCTCAACCGCTCGACCGCGCATCGCGTGGCCCTCAACGTCGTCGGTCGGGTCCTGGCGGGTCATGGCGTACTCCTCACGTCAGCGGTGTGCACAGACTGCGCGATCACCCAGCTGCACGCTGTCGCCTTGACGACACGATCGGAGTCAGGTTCGCGACCGTTACTCACTCTTCGTGCTCGCACGAAGCCTTGTTGGCCCGCGATGACCCTGTCAGGATCAGCCGCTCACGAGCTGGGGGGCTGGGTGGACGAGCAACGGGGCGTGCAAGCGCTGGCAGTCTGTCCGCTGTTCGCCGACGTCAACGAGGCCGATCTGCGGCAGCTCGCATCGGCGGGCTCCATGCGGCGTTACCGGCGCGGCCAGCTGCTGTTCTCCGAGGGCGACCCCGGCGACTCGATGTTGGTCGTCGTGGACGGCAGCCTCAAGGCCGTCAGCGCATCTGCCCACGGAGAGGAACTCCTCCTCGCCGTGGTGGACCCGCCGGGCGTCGTCGGGGAACTGACCGTCGCGGACGGAGGCCGACGCTCGGCCACCGTGACCGCCCTGACGGACGCTTCGGTCCTGCGCCTGGAGCGCGACGTCGTGCTCGCGGTGGCGGCCGGCTCCCCCGCCCTCACCCACGCCCTGCTCGGTTCCCTGGCAGAGGTCGTGCGTCGACTCACCGGCGCCGCCGCAGACCTGGTCTTCCTCGACACGCCTCGGCGCGTGGCGAAGTTCCTGCTGTCCTTGGAGGCGAGCGAGAGCTCCACCCGCATCCGCAGCCGGCTCACCCAGACCGAGATGGCCCACCGCGTCGGCACCTCCCGCCAGAGCCTGAACGCTGCGCTCCAGGGATTCCGGCGGCGCGGATGGATCACGGTCGCCGGACAGGAGATCGAACTGCGCGACCCGGTCGCCCTCCGCCACTACGTCGAGAGTTGAGCCGGTCGTGACCGCACCCCCGGACACCGCCAGGTCCGCCACCCGCTCCGTGCTGAGCAGGCGGGACTTCCAGCTCCTGCTCGCGTCGTTCACCACGTCACGCGTCGGGGACTTCCTCTACGCGGTCGCGCTCATCGCCTACGTCTACGGCCAGACCCAGTCGGCCGCCTGGGTCTCGGCCGCCACGTTGGGCCGTTTCATCCCGGGCGTGGTGCTCTCACCGCTGGCCGGGGTGCTCGCCGACCGCTACGAGCGCAAGGCCGCGATGGCCCTCAGCGAACTCGCGCAGCTGGTCGCCATGACGGCACTGACCGTCGTGGCCGCCCTCTCGGGACCGGCCCTGGTCGTCGTCGTGCTGTCCACCCTCGGTGCGGCCGCGTCGACCATGAACCAGGCCGCCGCATCCGCGTTGGTGGCCGCCACCGTCCCCGAGGACGAGCTGACCGCCGCGAACTCGTTGATGAGCACAGTCAGCACCGTCGCTTTCACCGCCGGCCCGGCCATCGGTGGCCTGCTCCTGATCGTCAGCAGCGCCACGGTCGCATTCGGAATCAACGCCGCGACGTTCGCGGTGTCGGCCGCATTCCTGCTCGCGATGCGCAGCCGGTCACGACCGACCGCGGCGACCGAGCATCCGGGCCCCCTGCGCGAGCTCCGGGACGGCATCGGTGTCTTCCTCGGCAACCGCACCGTCGCCCTACTGGTCCTCTGCCTGACCGCGGGCACGGTGGTCTTCGGGGTCGAACTGGTCGCGCTCGTGCTGGTCAGCACCGACCTGTTGGGCACGGGCGAACAGGGCCTCGGTTGGCTGCTCGCCGCTTCCGGTGCGGGCGGTGTGGTCGGCGCCGCGCTGACCACCCGCCTGGGCGCGACGAATCGCCCGCGTCTGGTCATCGCGGTGCTCACGCTGCTCACCGGGCTACCGTTCGCCAGCCTGGCCTGGATCGAGCTCCCGGTCCTCGCCTACGTCGTCCTCCTCGTGGAGGGCGCGGCGATCGTGGCGCTCGAGGTACTGGTCGAGACCGCGATGCAACGAGGCATCTCCGCCGACGCACTCGGGCGGGTGTACGGCCTCGTGCTCTCCCTCACCGCGATCGGGACGGCACTCGGCACCGCCGCGGCCCCGCTGCTGATCGACGGGCTGGGTCTACAGCTCACCCTGGTCCTCGTCGGCGTCATTCCGGTCGCCCTGGCCGCTGCATCACTGGTGCTGTTGCGGCATTTCGACGCGGACATGACGAGCGCCGGTCGCGCGCTGGCACCCCGCGTCCGGGTCCTCGAGCAACTTCGGATGCTCGAGGGCGCCGACCTGCCCACCCTGGAACGGCTCGCCGACGCCGCGGTGGAGGAGACGGTGCCGGCCGGCAGCGTGGTGATCCGCCAGGGCGATGTGGGCGGTGACGTTTTCGTGCTCGTCGACGGCACTCTCCTGGTCGAGCACACGTCCGGCGGCGTGACCCGCCAGATCAACGAGATGGACGCACCCGACTACTTCGGCGAGATCGGCCTCGTCCAACGCACCGAGCG
Source organism: Actinomycetospora sp. CA-084318 (assembly GCF_050955885.1). Lineage (NCBI taxonomy): Bacteria > Bacillati > Actinomycetota > Actinomycetes > Pseudonocardiales > Pseudonocardiaceae > Actinomycetospora > Actinomycetospora sp. CA-084318. The sequence continues at coordinate 2,218,340 of NZ_CP192098.1, read as the reverse complement.
GACCGCCACGGTCACTGCGTCGTCAACCGTGACGCTCTGGCGGATCCCCGGCCCGCTGTTCCTCGAAGCAGCGACAGGGCAGAACACGATGTCCTCGGCCTTGTCCGGCGCGATCTCGACCCGCCTCGCGCGCACCCCGGGGGCACTCGCGTGACAGGTGTCGGAGACCGGACATCGCCGCTGTCGTGCATCCGACAGCTATCGATCGCACCTGAACCCAGACTTCCCGGACCGCAACCCGCACCAAGGAGCGCCTGAGATGCCCGAGAACCTCCCCATCGACGACACCGAAGGCCACGGCATCCGCGGCAAGTTCGTCGACTCCGAGCGCGACGAGACCGACGACACCGAAGGCCACATCATCAAGACCGGGCGAGCCGACGCCGAGCGCGACGAGACCGACGACGTCGAAGGCCACGCCATCCGCATGAAGTTCTCGGGCGCCGAACACGACGACGCTGACGACGTGCAGGGGCACGCCGCCCGAGCCCGCGTTGCCGACGCCGAGCGCGACGAGACCGACGACGTCGATGGTCACGGCTTTCGGCTCAAGGCTGATGGACAGCGCGACGAGACCGACGACGTCCAAGGCCACGTCGCCCGGGCCGGGCGCGCCGACAACGAGCGCGACGAGACCGACGACGTGTCCGGTCACCTCAGCGGTGCCCTCGGCGCGAAGAAGCAGGACGACGCGAACTGACGCGTCGACGAACGGACCGAGGAGATACAACGATGACCGAGAACCTCCCCGGCGATGACGTCGAGGGCTATGCCGCGAGGATCGGTCGCGCCGACACCGAGCGCGACGAGACCGAGGACGTCGAGGGCCACGCCTTCCGCAAGGCCGCCGACGCCGAGCGTGACGAGACCGACGACGACGTGCGCGGGCACGTGGGGCACCTCGGCGGTCCCTTTGACCCGAAGCGCTGAGTTCCAGAGCACGCCGCACGTCGGCTCCGACCGGTCGCCCGGCGCGGCGTGCGGCACAGTGCTCGACATCGGCTGATCGCTCCGCAACGCTCCCGTACATGCCGGTCGAGGCCCCCGACGAGATCCTGAGTTCGATCGTCGCCCTCGGTCGGGCCGTCTTCGGTGCCGCGGCCTGCTCCCTCGCCCTCTTGGAACCTGACGAGGAGCACCTGGTCTTCCACGCAGCGGCCGGCGCCGGCGCGCACGAGGTGCGCGGGTTGCGGCTCCCGGTCGATCGGGGCATCGCGGGCTGGGTGGTGTCGTCGGGACAACCCATCGTTGTCCACGAGGTCCGCGCCGATCCCCGCTTCGCCCGTGATGTCGCCGAGTCGACCGGCTACGTCCCGACCTCGATCATGGCGATGCCGCTCGAGACCTCACGCGACCTTCTCGGGGTCATCGAGGTGCTGGATCGGGCTCCGGTGGAGGGCCGTGACGACCTCGGACTGCTGGCCCTCTTGGCCACCCAGGCGGCTCGGGCGGTGGAACTGCTCCGCGGCGCCGATCAGGCGAGCGCCCGGTCGCCTGAGCTACCCGAGGTGCTCGCGGTCCTGCACCGTCTGGGCGCCGAGGAGCAGCAGGCTGCGGCCACGCTGCTCGCAGGATTCGTGACCTACCTGGAGCGGCGTGGTGGACCGTCCGGCCTGGTCTGAGCACTTCGAAGCCGACCGGCTCGCCGACGTCCGCCCCCTCGACACCCGGATCGACCGGGAGTGGGCCTGGGGCGGGGCCACCGGCCGAGGTGTCAGGGTGGCGATCGTGGACAGCGGCGTCGACGGTGATCATCCGCAGGTCGGTGGCGTGCAGGGCGGCGTGGTGCTGGAGTACGACCGGGACGCGGCCGACGGCGTCCGCGCCACCGCGGGTCTGCACGACGACCTCTTCGGCCACGGCACCGCCTGCGCTGGAGTCATCCGCGGGATCGCCCCGGAGTGCGAGATCCACAGTGTCCGGGTGCTGGGGTCGGGGCTCACCGGCAAGGGACTGGTCTTCGCCGCCGGCCTGCGCTGGGCGATCGAGCACGGCATGGACGTGGTCAACCTGAGTCTCAGCACGTCGCGGTCCCAGTACTTCGCGCTGTTCCACGAGCTGGCCGATCAGGCCTACTTCGCCAGGACGGTGCTGGTGGCGGCGATGAACAACGTCGTCGCGGAGACGTACCCGTCGCAGTACTCCTCCGTCTGCTCGGTCGCCGCACGGCCGGCCGGCGCCGGGCCGGGCTTCTCCTACAACCCCGCCCCGCCGGCCGAGTTCGGAGCGGCCGGCATCGACGTCGACGTCGCCTGGCTCGACGGCGGCACCCTCAACGCCACCGGCAACAGCTTCGCCGCTCCCGTGATCGCGGGACACGCGGCCCTGATCCTGAGCAAGCACCCCGGCCTGACGCCCTTCCAGGTGAAGACGGTGCTGCAGGCCACCGCCGACAACGCCGTCGCCAGGGAGCAGGGATGACTCGGACCGATCGGATGGCCTCCGGGACCATCGGCAGGGCGTCGCAGGTCCTCGTGACGGTGCTGGTCCTCCTGGTCGTCGCTGGTGGCTGCGGTGCGGACGACGAGGCAGCCGGTCCGCTGCTGCTCGCAGGGCCGACGACGGACATCGTCGTCGCCATCCCCACCGGCTGGCACCAGGTGATCAACAGCGCGAACCCGATCCTCCCGCAGATGGTCGCGCCCACGAACTGCCTGGGGAGGAACGAGGTCGCCTGCGCCACCGGACTCGCGAGAATCGCCACCACGACCGCACCGACCGCCGAGGTCGCAGCCGAGGGCGTGCGGAACGCGGTCAGCACCGCACCCGGCGTGACCCCCGGTTCCAGCCTCTCGCGAGGTCCCGCACGACTCGCTCAGCGCGACGGATACCGACACCGCTTCACCTTCAGCAACCAGGGCGGACCGCTGACAGCCGAGGTCGCCGCCTTGCCCACCGGTGCCGCGGCGCCCGATCCGCAGGGCAACCGCTCGTTCTCCGTGGTGCTCGTCTGGCTCACCACCAAGCCAGGAGCACCCGCGGTCGAGGTCATCGACGAGGTCGTCGACTCGGTCAACGTCCTCGAGGCCGGTCGGTAGCAGGACCGGCTGCCTGCAGGCGCGCCGATCACCTCGCTGCGCGGCACCGTCTCGCTCCACTACTCGACGGTGCCGGCCGAATCTGAAGGAAATCGGCACGGCGAGAAGGGCAACCACCTCCATTTCCGCCACGAGACAATCGCTCTGCGTGAGCCGTCGTCATGCAATTGTGAGCTGCAGGGCCAGGACCTTCTCCTACAATATGCGGGACGGAGGGGCCGGGGGGCAGGGGTGAAATTCGTTGTCGGAGCGGCGGCGCTCGCAGGGCTCGCGTGGGTGGCGGCACCGTGGGTGGCGATGGCGTGTCGGGGGACGTGCGACCAGCGAACGCTCGAGGAGATGCGCGAGCCGGTGATCCCGGCCCCGCGAACGGCTCACCACGACCGAAGCACCAGGTCAACGCGTAGGGAAAGGTCCACGACGTGAACGCAGGGGACGCGGACGAGACGGTCAGACGCGTGCACGAGGTAATCGAGCGGGAGGTCCACGTCGACGTCGGGACGCCCGACACCGACCTCGTGGAGGAGGGCCTGCTCGATTCTCTCGCACTCGTGTCGCTGATCGTGGCGCTGGAGGCCGAGTTCGGCGTCATCGTCGACCTCGACGAATTCGACCCGGACGATTTCCGGACGGTGTCGGCCATGGCGGCCTACGTCCGTCAGCAGAATTCGCCTTCCAATCTGGTGACGTAGGCGTCGGTGCCGGCGAGGGCCCTCGTCAGACGTGGGTCCCGGCTGTGGGCGAGGGCCCACGGTCCGAGCGACACGGTCGCGCCCAGACCCTCGAGGCTGCTCATGAAGTCCGGCTGCAGGCGCCCGACGGTCGTCGGGCTCCCGCCGACGTCGGCGAGGTCGCCGAGGAGGTGGGCCAGGACCGGACCGGCGGCTCCGGTCGCCGCTCGAAGGGCGAGCACGCCGTTGTAGCCGGCGGGATTCGCGTAGGCCACGAACCAGCCTCGCACCCTCTCCCTGCGATCGAGAACGACCCGGCGGAGCAGGTCGCCCCGGTAACGGGCCGACTCCAGGAACCCCATCAGCCACGACATGGAGTGCTCGTCGTACGTCGGTTGCCAGGCATGACCGGCCGCCGACTCCCGGACCCGGGCCAGCATCTCGTCGTCGTCCGCCGGCCGGGTCGACCACCCGGCGGACGGCTCGACGGTGGGCGCCACGACGGTCCACGACACGCTCGGCGTCGGCAAGACGACGGTGCCCGGCGTCCCCTCCCAGACGCGACGGGACAGCGCGTTCGAGTTCTCCACCGTCGAGACGTCCTGAGGCCCGCGCACGAACCGCATGTGCAGCGCGGCAGCCGCCATCCCGGCCCGCGTGTCGTCCTGATCGACCATGAAACGCACGGAGGAGGCCACGCGCACCGGTCGTCCCTCGAACACCGCGGGCCGCGGCACCACGGCGACGAAGCCGAGCACGTCCCCGTCGCTCTCGAAGACCAGCGAGGGCAGCTCGTCGTCGAACCACGGGTGCGTGAACAAGGTCTTGCCGTAGAAGGTCTCGAGGTACGCCGCGAACTCGGGCGACGGCGCCCGACCGTGCAGCATGCTGCGTCGGTGCAGGGCGAGGACCTGCGCGGCGTCAGCCGGCTCGTAGGGTCGGATCGATCCCATCGCGGCCGTCCTCTCGCGTCATCGAGTCGTCCAGCGGATGCCTCGGCCCCGGGAAGTCCGGGTTCACGCCACCGGCGCCAACGACACCCGTCGGCCGGAGGACACGACCCACCGTCTGCACCAGGATGCGCAGGTCGAGCGCCGCCGAGCGGTGTTCGATGTACCAGAGGTCGAGTTCGATGCGCTCCGGCCAGCTCAGCGCGTTCCGACCGTTCACCTGCGCCCAGCCGGTGATGCCCGGGAGCACGGCGAGTCGTCCACGCTCGTGCGTCGAGTACCGGGCGACCTGCTCGGGCAACGTCGGTCGCGGTCCGATGAACGTCATCTCCCCCACGAGGATGTTCCACAGCTGCGGGATCTCGTCGAGGCTCGACCACCGCAGGAACCGACCCAGACGCGACTGACGGTCGGCGTCCGGCTCGTCGGGGTGGCGCAGCGGACGCATCGTCCGGAACTTGACGATGTCGAACTCCCGCCCGCCCAGGCCCGAGCGCCGTTGCCGGAACAGCACCGGTCGGCCGGAGCTCAGGAGGACCAGGACCGCGACGACGAGGCAGATCGGTGCGGCCACGAGCGCGAGGACGAGCACGACGACGACGTCGACCGCACGCCGCGGCCACGGCACCCGGAACCGGGGGGTCGTCATACGGATGCCACCTCGAGGATCTTGCGTACGGCCTCGACGAGGTCCTCGACGTCGTCGTCTGCCAGGGTCGGATGGACGGGGAGGACGAAGGAGGTCCTTCCGAGCTCGGCACCGACCGGGGTCGGCCTGCGCGGCTGCCACGCCCGCGGGAAGGCCCGTTCGCGGTGGATCTCGGTGCACCCGCCGAAGGCGCACGGCAGTCCCTCCGCCAGCACGGACGCCACGATCCGGTCCCGCTCCCACCCCGGGCGCAGGAGTTCCGGACGCACGTGGACCCAGAAGCGGTACCAGGAGTGCTCGACCTGCGGCGGCGGGGTCGGGAGGCGGAGGGCCGGGATGTCGTCCAGCCCCGCGATGAGCGTCGAGGCATTCCGTCGTCGCCGGGCCACCCAGTCGTCGACCTTCGTCAGCTGGCGGCGGCCGACCGCCGCCTGGACCTCGGTCAGGCGGGCGTTCGTGCCGAAGCTGTCGTGAAGCCAGCGGAAGCCCGGCCGCGGGTCCGGCTCGGTGACCGACACCCAGTTCTTGCCGTGGTCCTTGCCCTCCCAGCACGCCCGCCGGACGTCGGGATCGTCGGTCGTGATCGCACCGCCCTCGCCCGCGGTCGTCATGATCTTGTCCTGGCAGAACGACCAGGCCGCGGCATCCCCGAGCCCACCGACGGGCCGCCCGTCAATCCGGGCTCCGTGCGCCTGGGCGCAGTCCTCGAGGATGCGCAGTCCGTGCCGGTCGGCCACGGCGCGGATCGAGGCAACGTCCACGGGCCAGCCGGCCATGTGGACGACGATCACGGCGGTGGTCCGCTTCGTGACGGCCTCGAGCACCAGCTCGGCGGTCAGGCACTGCGAGAGCGGCTCCACGTCCACCACCACCGGCACCGCACCGACGGCGACGACCGCGCTCGCCGTGGCGATGAACGTCGCCGTGGGAACGATCACCTCGTCGCCGGGGCGGACGCCGAGGGCGCGGAGCGCCAGTTCGAGCGCCACGGTCCCGTTGCTGACGGCCACGGCGTGCTTCACCCCGACCCAGCGGGCGAACTCCGCCTCGAAGGTTCGGCCCTGGTCCCCGGTCCAGTAGCTCACGCGTCCGGACGCCAGGACCTCCGCGGTCGCCGCGAGGTCGTCCGGACCGAACGCGGGCCACGAGGGCACGGGAGTCCGACGGACCGGGACGCCCCCGGCCGCCGCGAGCTGCCGGTGCAACGTCGGCCCCGTCATGGCTTCGCCATGATCGACCGCGGGGCCACGTGCACCGGCGCGAACAGGGCGGGGGCGCCGACGCGCGCACTCGGCACGGTCGGCTCGGACACCTCGTCCTCGCCGGCCGCACCGTCGCCGACGCACAGTCCGGCGAGAGCCGTGGCCGCTCCCTGGTGCGCCCCGGCGAGCGCAGCCACCTCGGCGGCGAGCGCGGGCACCGGGACGGCGGTGATCGAGGGATGGCAGCGCTCGCGGCGATCCTCCCCCTCTCCCCCGCCGAAGAGATCCTCGTAGAGCTTCTCGCCCTTGCGCAGGCCGGTGTAGACGACCGGCACATCCGTGCCGACCGTCGCCATCAACCGCCGGGCGAGCTCCACGATGCGCACCTGCTGACCCATGTCGAGGACGTGCACCTGGCCCGGCCGGCCGAGCGCACCGGCCTGGAGCACCAGCTGCACGGCCTCCTGGACGGTCATGAAGTAGCGCCTGACCTCCGGGTGCGTGACCGTGACCGGCGCGCCGGCGGCGAGCTGCTCGACGAACGTGGTCACCACCGAACCCCGGCTGCCCAGGACGTTGCCGAAGCGCACCGACAGGTAGGGCAACCCGCTCTCGGCGGCCGTCGAGGCGACGAGTCGCTCCCCGATCCGCTTCGACTGCCCGAGCACGCTCGTCGGGTCCGCGGCCTTGTCCGTGGAGATGTTGACGAACCGCTGCACGCCGCTCGCGACCGAGGTCCGGAGCACGTTGACCGTGCCGAGGACATTGCTCTTCCACGCCTCGTCGGGATACTGCTCCAGCATCGGCAGATGCTTGAGCGCTGCCGCGTGGAAAACGATCTCCGGGCGACGTGCGGCGAACAGCCGATCGATCGTCGCGGCGTCCCGGATGTCGGCGAGAATGACGTCCGGCGAGTCGAGCAGTGCCCGCCCGTAGATGGACAGTTGCAGGGCGTGGAGGGCCGACTCGTCCCGGTCGAGCATGAGGAGCTCGGCCGGATCGAATCGCGCGATCTGCCGACACAGCTCCGATCCGATCGACCCCCCGGCACCGGTGACGAGAACTCTGCGTCCGGTCAGGTACGGCGACACCACCGACACGTCGGTCTCCACGGGCCGCCTGCCCAGGAGCTCATTGATGTCGATCTCACGGAGATCCGCGATTCCGATCACCGGTTTCAGACGCTCACCGAGAGGCGAGAGGACCTTGACCTGGATACCGACCTCGGCCGCGACCCTCCGCACCCGCCGAATCAATTCGACATCAGGATTCCTGATGGCGATGACGAGCAGCTCCGCTCCGGTGCGGCGTGCGACCTCGGCGACGTCGAACCCCGATCCGAGAACGGGGACACCGCACACGCGCTGTCGGCGGAGGGCGGGGTCGTCATCGAGGAGGGCCGTCGCCCGCAGGCCCCCCTCGGTGTCCCCCATCATCGACCGCACGAGCTGGGCTCCGGTGTGACCGGCCCCGTAGACGAGGACCCGCAAGGCCGAGTCCGGGTCGGGGCGGGACCCGGCGTCGCGGCGCGCGCGGACGGCCAGACGCAGCCCACCTGCGAGAACGAGGGTCGCGACCGCCGCCATCGCCGGGACCGATCGCGGGACGACCGGGACTCCGGACACCACCACCACCGCGCTCACGAGGGCACCCGTCGAGAGCACGACCCCGCCGAGCAGCACGGCTTCCTGTGCCGACCCGAGCGGGTGTCGGCGGAGATAGAGGTACGACGCCGAACCGAGGAGGTACTGCACCCCGCCGGCGAACAGGGCGACGACGAGGGCCCCGAGCACGGCACCGGCGGCCGGGCGCCAGTCGTAGCGTGCCGCGAGTGACAACTGCATGCCGACGAGCCAGGCGAGAAGATCGCAGCCGGGCCAGACGAGCCGACCATGAATGCGGCCGACAACCGCCATGTTGCCCCCCGGAACGTGGACGTGAGATCGAACTACCGCGTCCCTGATTCGGGCGCGGACCCCCGTTTTTCGTGCGTCCCCCGACGGCGCGACCGAAGTTCTACTCTCACTCGATCGTGTCGTCCACCTTTCGGGCATTCAACTCCGCGCAGTGACGGCACGACTGCGGTCCGAGGCCGTTCAGCAGAAAATCTTGATCCGGACGGTTCCGGAGATCCTCGGGATCGGCCGAAGCATTGACACGGAGCGTCATGGTCGACTTGCATGGTCGGCGTCATCGCAGACGCCTCGGAACAGATCTTCTCCGCGTGGGGACGGAGAAGATCGAGAAGCTCCCGACGGTTCTTTCCGTCGGCCTCCGGACGAATGGCGAAGGGCGATCACCGAGGGGGAACCGTGTCGTTGAAGGACATTGCACTCGCCGCGCGTCGCCGGTGGGTCGCAGTGCTCGTCCTGGCCCTGGTCGGGATGATCGTGGGATTCGCCGTCGGCATGTCGTCCCCACCGCAGTACTCGGCACGGACGTACGTCTACGTCTCCGGGCAGTCCACCGACGAGGGGTCGGCCTACGAGGGCTCCCTGCTCGCCGAGCAGAAGGCCCGGGCGTACTCGGAGATCGTCTCCTCGGGCTCGTTCCCGACCCGGGTGGCGGCCGCCGTCGGTGGCGACCCCGGGCAGATCGCCTCCCAGGTGTCGGTGTCGACGCAGTCGGACTCCTCGCTGATCGAGGTGGTCGCCACCGATCCGGCACCCGAGCGTGCGGCCTCGCTCGCCGACGCGAGCGCGGCCGCCGTCGTCGACCTCGTCGGAGCCCTCGAACGCCCGTCCCCGGAGCGACCGGGCACCGTCACCGCCACGCTCGTCGAGCCGGCGATCGTCCCTCTCGCGCCGTCCAGCACGGACCCGCAGACCTACGTCGTCCTCGGGCTCGTCCTCGGGCTGGTCGTCGGGCTCGGGGCGGCTGTCCTGTGGTCGGCCCTGGACACCACCGTGCGCGACTCGTCCGGGCTCGCCGCCTTGACCGACGGGCCGGTCCTCGGGGTCGTGCCACGCGACCCGCGTGGCGGCAACCTCGTCGGGGACGCCGACCGCCTGTCAGCCGTCGCCGAGGCCTTCCGCCAGGTCCGGACGAGCCTCGGATTCGTCGCCATCACCCGCAAGCTCCACACCGTCATGGTGACGAGCGCCGTCCAGGGCGAGGGCAAGTCGACCACCGCCGTGGACCTGGCGCTGGTCCTCGCGCAGCAGGGCAAGCGGGTCCTCGCCGTCGACGCCGACCTCCGCCGGCCCCACCTCGCCGAGCTGTTCGGGCTCCCCGGCGAGGTCGGCCTGACCAACGTGCTGCTCGGCCAGCTCCCGCTCGAGGACGCCGTGCAGCCCGGGGCCGACGGTCAGGTGTCGGTGCTCGGCCGCGGCCCCGAACCGCCGAACCCCGCCGATCTGCTCACCTCGCCGGCCTTCGGCGGATTCCTGCAGAGCCTGGCGGGACGCTACGACGTCGTCGTCCTCGACACCCCGCCCCTGCTCCCGGTCGCCGACGCCGCGATCATGGCCCAGCGCTGCGACGGCGTCGTCCTGGTGGTGCGAGCCCAGAAGACGTCGGGGCGGCTGGTCACCGAGGCCGTCCAGCGTCTCCGCGATGCCTCGGCGGTCTGCGTGGGCAGCGTGCTGACGATGGTGCGGACCGACACCGAGAAGTACCGGTACTACAAGCCGGCCGCTAACGGGGCCGACGCCGCACCCACCTCGTCTGCCTCCCCGCCCTCGTCCGCTCGCTCACGCGATATCGACGACGACACTCCGACCGTGCAGGGCGCGCTGCGGTTCCCGGCCGAGGTCGCGGAGCCGGCAGTGACGACCTCCGAGCTGTTCGTCGAGCGCTACCGCCCGCGTCCGCGGCCGATGCCGGACCCTCGACCCGCGCCCGCCCTGGAGGCGACGGCGACGGAAGCCGCCGACGGGCCGGGCGACGAACGCGCGGAACCCGACGACGTGGTGGACGCCGAGCCGCAGACCCCGGAACCGTCGGAAGCCACGGAGGAGTCCCCGCTCCCGAATCCCACGAGTCCTGCGGGTAGCCGCGATTGCGGGACGGAGGTGGCGGAGACCCCCGAGGTCACCGGGACCGTCGCGACCACCGAGGCCTCCCAGGACGTCGAGGGGTCCGAGATCTCCGAAGCCCCCAAGGACTCCGGGTCGCGCTCGACCGTGCCGGCACGGGCCTCGTCGTGATCGCGACGTCTCCCGACACCGATTCCCCGTCGGAGGACCGGGCGGCCACCCCCGGCAGCCGCGCTCTGCTCACCTCCGGCCTGGCCGCGAACGGCACCGCCCTGGGGCTCTCCGCGCTCGTCGTCGCGCTGACCGCGCTGGTGCTCGGGGCGGAGGGCCGGGGCCAGATCGCCGTCGCCACCGTCATCGCGTCCTACACCGTGGTGGCCGTCGGGCTCAGCCTGGAGTCCGGCATCCTCCACTTCGGCCGCGCCGCCGACGTCGGGTCCGCACGCCGCTTCCGTCGACGGGTCACCCTGCTCGTGCTGGCGACCTTCGCCGTGGCCGTCGTCGTGCTCGCCGTGGCCGCCTTCGTCGCCGTCCGCCCGACGTTGCCGCTACCGGTAATCGCCGTGTTCGCCGTCGGCTACGCGGCACCGATCGTGGTGGTGCCCGCCACCGCCCTCGACCGCCTCGACGGCCGCCACCACGCCGCGACCTGGCGGCCGGTGTGGGTCCTGGTCGCGCAACAGGTCGGTGGCGGCGTGGGCCTGCTCGTGGCCGCCGACGTCACCGCCTTCCTGCTCGGAGGTGGCCTGGCCGGGCTCGGGGCGACGGCCCTCACCCTCTACCTCCACCGCCGCGGGAGCACGCTGCGGCACGCCGCCGAGGACGTCGCCCTGCCCGGCCACCGGGACCTGCTCGCCTACTCCGTGGCGGGTCACGGCGGCGTCGTCCTGCACCTGTTCGCGCTGCGGGCTCCCCTGATCGTGCTGTCGGCGGTCGTCGGGGCGAGCGCGGCCGGCCAGTTCTCCATCGCCACCTCGTTGGCCGAGATCTCGCTGATCGTGAGCCAGAGCCAGCTGGGGCGGGTGCTCGCGGCTGCGACGACGGACCCGGCGAGCTTCGCCGTACTGCGCCGGGAACTCGTGCTCGGCGCCGTGCTCTGCACCCTGCTCGGGTGCGGCCTCGCGGTCGTGGCCTCCGTCGCGCCGCGTCTCCTCGGCCCCGAGTTCGCCGGCGTGTTCTGGCCGACCCTGGTCCTGCTGCCCGGGATGGTGGCGCTCGGGGCGTGGCGCCTCGCCACCAACGACCTCGCCGCCCGGGGCCACCCGGGGGCGCGGACGACGTCCGCGGCCGCCGGTGCCGTCGTCGTCGCCGTCGGTCTCGCGGTGCTCGTCCCGTCCTTCGGCCTCCTCGGGGCCGCCACCGCCGCGAGCGTCGGCTTCGCCGTCATGGCACTCACGCTCCGGCTCCTCCCGCTCCGTCCCCGCCCCACCGAGGAGTTCGCGTGACCCCGCCTCCCTCACTCCCCTGCCCGGCGCGCGTCGTGGTCCTCGCCGGCGGCCGTGGCACCAGGCTGCGGCCCTACACCGCGGTCCTGCCCAAGCCGCTGATGCCGGTGGGCGACCGCCCCATCCTCGACATCATCCTGCGCCAGCTCCACCGCCACGGGTTCCGCGACGTCACGATCGCGACGGGGCACCTCGCCCAGCTGGTGGAGACGTTCTTCGGGAACGGCTCCGAGGTCGGGCTGCACCTCGACTACCACCGGGAGACCGAACCCCTCGGCACCGTCGGTGCCCTGGCGACCGTGCCCGGCCTCGGGTCGGGGCCCTTCCTCGTGATGAACGGCGACGTGCTCACCGACCTCGACTACGCCGAGCTGCTCACCGAGCACGTCCGCTCCGGAGCGGCCGCGACGATCGCGGTCGCCCGCCGCACCGTGCAGATCTCGCTCGGCGTCATGCACTTCGACGACCACGCCGACGACTCCCGGGTCACCGACTACGTGGAGAAGCCGACGCTCGAGTACGAGGCCTCGATGGGCGTCTACTGCTTCTCCCCGCAGGTCCTCGAGTACCTCTCGCCCGGGGCCTACCTCGATTTCCCGGACCTCGTCCTGCGGCTGGTCAAGAGCGGGGAGACGGTCCGGGCCTGGCGCCCCGACGCCTACTGGCTCGACATCGGCCGCCACGACGACTACGAGCAGGCGCATGCCGAGTTCGAGCAGATGCGGTCCCGGCTGCTGCCCGACGACCTGGTCGTCTCGTGATGACGGAGGACCGTATGACGACGCTCGTGACCGGCGGTGCCGGCTACATCGGCATCCCCCTGTCCGAGGAGCTGCTCGACTCCGGCCGCACGGTGCGGGTCCTGGACAGCCTGGTGCACGGACAGGAGGACCTCGTCGCGGACCTGTCGGCCCGTGGTGCGGAGGTGCTGGTCGGCGACGTGCGCGACCCCGCCGCCCGCGCGGCGGCGCTGTCCGGCGTCGACGAGGTCGTGCACCTGGCCGCGATCGTGGGCGACCCGGCCTGCGCGGCCGATCCGGACGGATCCCGCGAGATCAACGTCGAGGCGACGCTCGCCCTGGTGCACGATGCTCAGGCGGCCGGGGTCGGCCGACTCGTGTTCGCGTCGACGTGCTCGAACTACGGCCGCATGGCCGACCCCAGCGTGCCCATCACCGAGGAGGGCGAACTCGCTCCCGTGTCGCGGTACGCGGAGCAGAAGGTCGCCGTCGAGGAGCACCTGCTGCACTCCGACCTCGGCTCCCTGGGCGCCACGTGCGTCCGCTTCGCGACCGTCTACGGCGTCGCGCCCCGCATGCGTTTCGACCTCACGGTCAACGAGTTCACCCGGGACCTGTGGGCCGGCCGCAGGCTGGATGTCTTCGGTGAGCAGTTCTGGCGGCCCTACGTCCACGTCCGCGACGCCGCGCGGGGGGTGCGTCTCGTCCTCGACCGGTCGTCGAGGGAGGTCGCGGGGCAGGTGTTCAACGTCGGCCACTCCGACGAGAACTACCGGAAGCTGGACATCGTCGAGGCCATCCGCAAGACGGTCACCGACGGCGAGGTCGCCTACGTCGAGCGGACCGAGGACCCCCGCGACTACAAGGTGTCGTTCGAACGCATCCACCGCGAACTCGGCTACGTGCCGGTCATGACCGTCCCGGACGGCGTCACCGAACTCGTGGCCGCACTCGACGACGGCCGGTTCCCCGACCCGTGGGCCCGCCGCTACCGCAACACCTGATGACCACCACCGAACTCGCGGTCCCGCTGTTCGACCTGCGACTCACCGACGCCGATCTCGACGCCGTCGCGCGCGCGCTCCGTGCCGGCGAACTCGGGTCGGGTCCGCTGGTGGAGACCTTCGAGGAACGCTTCGCCTCGCACCTCGGCGCGCGGCATGCCGTGGCGGTGTCGTCGTGTACGGCGGCCCTGCACCTCGCCCACCTCACTGCCGGAGTCGGCCCCGGCGACGAGGTGATCGTCCCGTCGATCACGTTCGCGGCGACGGCGAACGCCGCCCTGTACTGCGGCGCGACCCCGGTGTTCGCGGACATCGTCGGACCGGCCGACCCGCAGATCGACCCGGACCAGGTCGAACGGCTCGTCGGCCCGCGGACCCGTGCGGTCTGCGCGGTGCACTTCGCGGGCTACCCGGCGGCGGTGGACCGGCTGCGCTCGGTGTGCGATCGCCGCGGCATCGCCCTGATCGAGGACACCGCCCACGCCCCCCTCGCGGATCTGGAAGGGCAAGCCCTGGGCACCTTCGGGCTCGCCGGCGCCTTCTCGTTCTTCTCCAACAAGGTCCTCTCCTGCGGTGAGGGCGGGCTGCTCTGCACCGACGACGACGAGGTCGCACGGCGAGCCCGCACGTTGCGGGCGGCACCCGGCGACGGCGGGACCTTCGACTACGGGTTCGACGGACCCCGCGCCGCCCTCCTCGCCTCGCGCCTTGACGGGCTGGCGGCCGACGTCGCGGCCCGCCGGGCGCTGGTCCACCGCTACCGGGCGGCGCTCGCGCGGATCGACGGGGTGTCCGTCCCCTTCCGCGACGCCGACGTGGACCACAGCAGCTGCTACGTCATGCCCGTCCTCGTGGACGACCCGGCGCGGCGCGGGCCCCTGCGCCGGGCCCTGCGCGACCGGCACGGCATCCAGACCTCGCTCCTCTATCCCTCGATCCACGAGTTCACCGCCTTCCGCGCACGTTACGGCGAGCAGCACCTCCCCCGCTCCCGCGACTGGTCCGACCGCGAGGTGACCCTGCCCCTCTACCCGCACCTCACCGAGGAGCAGCAGGACCGGGTCGTCGAGGCCGTGACCGAGGAGCTGGACGCATGATCCCCACCGACGATGAGATCGCGGCCGTCGTCGAGTGCTTCCGGGGCGGCTGGCTGACCCAGGGCCCCCGTGTGCGGGAGCTCGAGACGGTCCTCGGTGACCTGTTCGGCTGCCATGTCCGCGCCGTCGGGACTCCGACCGCCGCCCTGCAGCTGGCCCTGCGCGTGCTCGACGTCGGGTCCGGGGACGACGTGCTGGTGTCTCCCGCCGTCGCGACGAGCGCGCGGGTGATCGTGGCGTCCTCCGGCGCCACACCTGTCGTCGGGACCCTCGAGGGGATCTCCTCGCGGACGGCCGCCGTGGTGGTGGACCGTCACCGCGGGAGCGATCTCGTGGAGCTGCGACGGGCGTGCGACGCGCACGGGGTGCGGATCATCGAGGAGGTCACCGGTCTGCTGGACGGCCGACCGGCCGAGGTCGGCGGGGACCTCGCCTACCTGTCGCTCGCGGCGCCGCTCGGCGTCGGCTCCGGCGGGGCGGTCCTGACCGCGTCCGAGGCTCTCGCCGACCGTGTCGCCTCCCTGCGCTCCCACGCCATGACGTCGGGAACCTGGGAACGCCACCACGGGCGCGAGGAGACCTACGACGTCGTCGACCTCGGCTACAACCACCGGTTCGACGAGCCCCGCGCCGTGCTGGCGCTGCGCCGCATGGCCGTACTCGGCGCGAGGGTGCAGACACGATGAGGGCCAGGGAGAACGATCGGGACCGTGCACCGCGACGTCGTCACCCGCGCTCGCCCGTCGCGGCGGCTGCTCTCCCGGCGGGGCCGCGTGGTGGCGCTGGCGCTGATCCTCGTGACGGTCGTCGTCGGAGGGGCACTGGCCCTGCGCTACGAGGGAACGTCCTCCCCGGGCCGGATCGACCAGGAGATCACGACGGCGCTGGAGGGCTGGCCGGCCTGGTTCCGGGGCATGGTCGATCTCGGCGACCCGGGCCCGCTCCTCGCCCTGATCCTGGTGGTCGCCGTGGGCGCCGTACTCGCCCGCCGGGGTGTCCTGTTCGCCCTCGTCGCCCCCGTGGTGGCCGTTCTGATCAGTCACGGCATCGCCAAACCGCTGGTCGGCCGGACGATCGGCGAGGGCCTGGCCTACCCGAGCACGCACATGACGGGGGTCGGGGCCGTGCTGACGGTGATCATGGTCCTGATCGCCGCGCAACGCAGCTGGCCCCGCGCCGTGCGTCTGGCGGTCCTGCCGGTGCTGCTCGCGATCGCGCTGGTCTACGCCGGGACGCTGTCGGCCCTGGCCTTCCACTACCCGACGGACACGATCGGCGGGCTCTGCCTGGCCGTCGCCGTGGTGCTGGCGTGCGCCTTCGCCAGCGACGCCGTCGCGGGCAGGTTTACGCGCGTGTCGACGGAGCTCGAGGGGGAACCGCATGATCAGGAGCCGGGACGCGCGGGCAGGTGACCTCGTCGTCTACGCGGTCTCCGTCGCCGCGACGGCGACCAGTCTGCTGCGCGGTCAGCTCGGAGCGATGGTCGCGCGCGGGCACCGCGTGGCGGTGGTCTGCTCGCCCGGCGGCGGGATGGAGGAGTTCGCCCGTGCCGAGGGGGTGGAGTTCCACCCGCTCCCGATGACCCGCGGCCTGCTCGGGCCGGGGGACCTCGTGTCGTTCCTGCGGGCGGTCCGCCTGCTGCGCCGCCTGCGACCCGCCGTCGTGAACGCCGCGACGCCGAAGGCCGCCTTCGTGATCGGCCTGGCCGCCGCGGTCGCCCGGGTACCGGTCCGCGTCTACTCCCTGTGGGGTCTCCGCCTCGAGGGCGAGCGGCCGGGCGGCTGGCGTCACCGGCTGCTCTTCGTCGCGGAGTGGGTCACGAGCCGCGCGGCCACGGTCGTGCTGTGCGCAGGCCCGGAGCTGCGGGACAAGGCCGTCGCGCTCGGGGTCCACGCCGGCCGGCGGTGTGTGGTGCTCGGCGAGGGTTCCACCAACGGCGTCGATCTCGACTACTTCGCGGCGCCCGGGGCGATCGCCCGCGCCGACCTGCGCCGGGCCCAGGACCTCGATCCCGACACGGTCGTCTTCGGCTTCATCGGACGATCGACCGCCGACAAGGGCGTCGGGGCCCTCGTCGAGGCGTTCCGCGGGATGAGCAGCCGCACGCCCCGCCTGCTCGCCCTGATCGGGCCCGCCGACGACACCGACCCGCTCCCTGCGGCGACGACCGTGGCGATCGAGCTCGACCCGAGCATCCGGCACGTCGGCTACGTCCCGGACCTGCGGACCTGGTTGCACGCCTTCGACGTACTGGTCCTGCCGACCCGGCGCGAAGGCCTCCCCAACGTGCTGCTCGAGGCCGGGGCCGCCGGGCTGCCTGCCGTCACGACCACCGCGACCGGGTGCCGGGACGCCGTGGAGGAGGGCCGGACCGCTCTGGTCGTGCCGATCGACGACCCGGTCGCGCTCGGCCGGGCGCTGGACCGGCTCGCCGACGACGCCGCACTCCGGGCCGCGATGGGGGCCGCCGCGCGCGACCACGTCACCCGCCGGTTCGACGAGAAGGCGGTGTGGGCCGCCGTCGCGGACTTCTACGACCACGAACTCGCACGCACCGACCTGCGGCGTCGGGAGACCGCGGCATGATGCGACGGCGCGTCTTCCTGACGACCGCGCTCGCCTCCGCCGGCCTGGCCGCCTGTTCCGCCGGCCTGCCGCCCTCGACCGTGCGCCTGCCCGAGCCGCCCGAGCCGACCGCCGTCCCGAACGCCCTCGATCTCGCCGACTTCGGCGCCGTGGGCGACGGCGAGACCGACGACTCCGCCGCGCTGCAGGAGGCCGTCGACGCAGCCGCCGGACGACGGGCCGTGGGCCTCGACGACCGGCGCTACCTGGTGGGCGACGTCCGCCTCCGCTCCCGGACGCGCATCGTCGGTCCCGGGACGTTGGTCTTCCGGCCGGGCGCGCGGCACACGCTGACCGTGAACCCGGGCACCGGGGGCACCGCCGATCCCGCCGACAACGTCCGGGACATCACGATCGACGGCGTCGACTTCGTGGGGACCTCCCGCGACGGGTTCTCCGAGTTCGAGTACCAGATCTGGCTCTCGGCGGTTTCTGATGTGACGATCCGGGCCTGCCGCTTCGAGGCGTTCCAGGGCGACGCGATCATGATCGGCTCGGGGGAGGACGCCGGGGTCGAGCGGCACAACCGGCGCGTCAAGGTGCTCGACTGCCGGTTCGACGGTGTGAACAAGCAGAACCGCAACGCGATCAGCGTGATCGACGTCGACGGGCTCCAGGTCACCCGATGCGGCTTCACCCGATGCTCCCGTCCCGACATGCCCGGGGCGATCGACGTCGAGCCCAACCCGGCTGACCGGACGGCCGTCCTGAAGGACCTCGCCTTCACCGACAACCTGTTCGCCGACATCGGAGGCAACGTGGCCGTCGTCGGCCTATCGATCACCCCGCCCGTCCTCGACCGACCGTTGTCAGGACTGGTGATCCGCGGCAACACCTTCGACGGCTACCCCCGGTCGGCGGTGCGATTGGCGTGGGAGCGGCGCGAAGGGACCAGAGACGACGTCTCGGTCGGCGCCGTCGTCGAGGGCAATGTCGCGTACGGACGCGCCGCTCAGTACTTCGGCGAGTTGCGCGGACTGCGAGGAGTGATCCTCTGCGCCAACCGCGTCGAGAACGTCCGCGGCGCCGGGGTGCTGGTCGGTTACTTCGGTGGACGATGTGTCGACGTCAGCGTCGACGACAACGACTGGACGGATGTGGCCCCGAGGTCGAGCTCGGTCGTGACCGCTGTGTCGTGTGACCGGTTGACGGTGTCGGACAACCGGCTCCGTGGAGGGACCGCGCCCGCGTTGGTCGGCTTCTTCCCTCGCGGGACGACCTCGCAGGTCGCCGTGACCAGGAACCCCCTGCCTGCCGGGGTCGCCGTCGGCATCCTCGACGACGGGCACGTGACCACGCCGCAGCAGAACCGTGCGTCGGACAACGGGGCGGGTACGATCGAGGAGTCCCTCTTCGTGTCGGAGTCAGGCTGACCGTTCCTGTTCACCGTCGCCGGCCGTCGGCGCGGGGGCGAGCGGGCGGCACGCGCAACGCCACCAGACCATGGCGGCCCGCATGTTCCCCGAGCACAGCTCGCGCAGCGCACGCGCGGTCAGACCGAGCACCTGGATGGCAGTGAGCAGACCGGTCGGGAGACCTCTCGAGCGCCACGCGATCCGCTCGCTGGCCATGGCCCAACTCAGGATCGTCAGATCGAGACCGGCTCGCGAGCTGCCTGTCTCGTGAAAGACCCGGGCCTCGTTCGCCACGACGAGATCGACACCGGCCGACCGAGTGCGGAGGCTGAGGTCAGCATCCTCCTGATAGAGGAAGAAGCGCTCGTCGAACCCACCCACCCGCTCCCAGGTCGCGCGGCTCGCCATCAAGGACGCGCCGCTCAGCGTCATGTCCAGCGGCACCGTCAGCATGGTGTCGGGACGACGGAGCACCGCCGTCCTCCGCCGGTCGAACCGACGGCGCCCGACGTTCAGCCATCGGATCGTCGAGGCGCTCGGCGAAATCCCGAGCTGGAGGCACTCGAACGCGTCAGTCGCACTCCGGGAGTCGCGGCGCGACGTCTGTCGCGGCGCGACGAGAGCCTCGCGGGCGGCGACGTCGACCATCGCATCGACCGAGTCGGCCTCGTACACGACATCGGGGTTGGAGATGAGGACGAAGTCTCCGCGAGCTGCGGCGATCCCCAGGTTGCACGCCCATCCATAGCCACGGTTCGCGGAGCCGTCGATGACCACGACGCCCGGGGGCGACCACCGGGAGACCTCACCCGTCGGTCCGACATCCACTACCGTCAGCTCGTCCACCTGGGGCCGGAGTGAGTCCAAGGTCGTGCGCAAGCGCTCGGCCCCGGAATAGAACACCACGACGGCCGAGATCACGAACGGGCCCCTCCTGGTCGTGCTGTTGCGCATGAGCGGCACACACGCCGATGACCGCAGCGAACACGAGACCCATCTTCATCGTCTCGATCACGGGCTCGGTGGACGAGAGCAGCAGGCCCGTTACTGCGAGTGTACGACCGTAGGAGCCGACCGGCCCGGTCAGGATCCACGCGGTGCCGATCACGAGGAACACCAGCCCGACCAGGCCGAACTGGGCCACGAGGCTCAACCAGACGTCGTGGACGTAGGTGGCCTGGCCGAACCCGGAAGCTGCGAGCGAGTCGCTGAGCCGACCGGCCCCACTACCGAGGACCGGACGGTCGCGAATCGCGTCGACCGCCACACCCCACAGTTCGGTCCGGCCGTTGAGCTCTCCGCCCGCTGCGTTGCCGGAGCGGAGACGGCCGATGACGCCGGCCGTCGGCGCCACCACGACCAGGACCGCCGTGGCGGCCGCCACCGCGAGGAACCACAGGTGCTGCCGGTGCCGCACCAGGACCACGAGAACGACGACGGCGAAGACGACGGTGCTCGTCCGCGAGGCCTGTGGCGCCGCCATCGCGATGAACACGATGGCACCGGCGATGTTCAGGATCGGCCGTCCCCGGCCCGTGCAGGCACGGTGCACACACGCGACGGTCGCCAGGGCCAGCAGCGCTGCGATGTAGTTGCTCGCCCCGAAGATGCCCGCAGCCTGCCGGGCCGCCAGGCTCTCGGCATCGGCTGTGCTCAGCGCGCGGAGACCGTCCGCTCCCGCGACGAGGGACACCCACACCAACGCCACATGGAGCGCGGCATCGGCGTCGTCGGGCCGGTCGAGACCGCGGCGGCGGCCTCCGATCAGCATCGCGATGAGGCAGGTCAGGAGAACGATCTGTTCCAGTACCGCGTACTTCCCGGGCGACGTCACCGCCGGCCGCAGGAATTGGTCGATGAGCACGAGGCCGAGCAGGAACGCGGCGGGCACCGCACGGTGCACCCAGGCCTCGAGCCTCCCGTTGGTGAGCCGCACACAGGTTCCGAGCGCGATCGCGACGGCCACGATCAGCGCCACGGGCAGGCCGTCGATCCGGTGCCCGACGTACAGGGCCGAGGTGACGAGGCCGACGATCGTGACCGCCCGGCGTCCCCGGGCCTCCCCGACGAGCACGAGCAGCGGTGGGACCACGGCCACCCACGACGCGACCGGCGTCACTGCCGCGACCGACAGCGCGGCAGCAGTGGCCGTGATCGCACCTTTCCCGACACGGTCGGACGCCCGCGGGTCGGGGCTCCGACCGTCCGTGCGAGCCGCGTCGGTGACCGTCGACGGCGTCATCGGTCGCACCGGGACGGCGGCAGGCCGTCCGCCCATGTCCGCCACCTCCTCTCCAGGACGTCGGCCTGATAGCCACGCGCGACCTCGAGGTTCCGACGTGACGCCGCCCGACGGAGTTCCGGGGACACGATCAGCCTGCTCAACGCGTCGGCGAGTGCGGAGGCGTCACCGGGGGGCACGAGCCAGGCGTCGTCGATCAGCTCAGGTGTCCCCCCGACCTCGCTCGCGACGACGGGCAGTCCACGCGCCATCGCCTCCAGGAGAACCCGCGGCAGGCCCTCGACCAGCGACGGCAGCGCGAAGATGGCCGACTCGTCGAGGAGCCGGGTCAACTCGTCCTGGTCGTTCACGGTCCCCGGCATGTCGACATGATCGAGTCCGAGCTCGTCGCGCAGCACGCAGAGGTCATCGTGCAGACGACCGCCGCCGACGATGGTGACGAGGACCTCGTGCCCCCGGCGCCGCAGCTCCGGGACAGCACGCAGCAATACGTCGTGACCCTTGTACGGCTGATCCTGATGTCCCACGGTGATGATCCGGATCGGCTGGTCCGGCCGCGCCTGCACCTCCGGAATGAAGCGGTCCGCAGGGAGTCGGACGTCGGAGACTCCGACCGCTCGAGCGTCGGGACGCGGGGGGTACAGGCGCTGGAGCGCGTGTTGCGTCACGAAGGCCGCGTGGCTGGCACCCCTCACGGTCCATCGCGTGTGAGCGGCCTGCATCCGTGCCAGCAGGCGTCCGTGGACGCCTCCCATCAGGTTCTCCAGCACCGCCGCCGGGTCCCCGACGACCTCCGCCGCGTAGCGACGGCCGATGAGCCGGCAGACGGTCGCGGCCAGGCCGCCGATCGGACCGGGTAGGTGCACCACGATCCGATCTGCCTGGCGCACCGCGCGCACGACGGCCGGGAGGACGCGTGGAACGGCCAGCACCAGCCCACGCATTCCGACGTAGTTCGGTAGGGGGAGCACCGTGGTCGGGGTACCGACGCCGGCATCGCGGACCCGGGAGTCCGCACGAGCCATGACGTCGACCTCGAAGCCCGCCCGGCGGAACCGGTCGAGTCCCGCGGCCTCGGCACGGTGCAGGGCACGCCAGACCCCGTCCGTCCCGAGCCCGAAGCGGGCCTCGGTGAACACCGTCACCCGTCGGCTGTCGGGAGCTTCCTTCACGAAGCCTCCGACCCGTCGCGGCTGATCGTGATCGCCGTCGGTCGTGATTCGTCGGCGGCGGTTCGCGGCACCGGCAGATCGAGATCGCCCCGAAGCCCCGCCATCCGGTCCTCGCGCGCGGTCCTCTGTACCAGTCGCAGAATGCGAGCAGCCCGCGTGAGCGCAGGAATGGCGGCGGCAGCCACCAACAACACGACACCGATCGCCGTCATCCGTCTTCCCCCCGGAGCAGCAGGGCCGTAGCGACCTGCTGTGACGTGGATTAGACCCGCCCGACCGAGTCGTCCGCCAGTGTCCGGAGGTAGGGATCGCCGTGTGCAACCGATTCGCTACCGGTCGTCCTCTCCAAGGTGGGACTGGCGCAACGAGTTCGCGCAATCCGCACTGTGCGTGGAAGCGCGACTACGACCCGCAACACAACCCTTTGTGGATCTCGAGCTGCACCCCGTTCCCGACACTCTTGGCGTGACGCCGAAGCTATTCATGCGATATCGGGAGGAACCGAACGCCGACGCGGGAGCGACCGTGTGTGGTCGGGTCGATCGGGGGGGGTGAGCAGTGGCGGAAAATGGATCTTGCCGGGCTGTACGGAGGTCCGTCCACTGGGTCGCGGTGGCACGGGAACTGTGGTCCTCGCGAGCGACGTGGACGACAGCCGGGTCGCGAGCAAGTACCTGAGCCCCCGGTTCCTGGCCGACCCGGAGTTCCGCCGGGCCTTCGCCGAGGAAGCGGTTCTCCTGGCCGGAATCCGCACGCCGCACGTCGTCCAGCTGCACGACTCGTCGAGGACGACGGCAGATCAGCCATGGTGTGCGGCTCGCCGACGGCGCCTCCTTGCGCGCGACCCAAGAGCGAGCACGGCGCCACGGAGCCGGAGTCCGCCCTGGCGGTGCTCGAGGGATCCCTGCTCGGTCTCGACTTCGCGCACCGGGCGGGAGTGGTGCACCGCGATTACAAGCCGGAGAACGTGCTGCTCATCCGGGACGGCGAGAGCAAGCTCGCAGACTTCGGGGTCGCGATCCGCACCGGTGGGGCCGGCGACGGCCTGGGCACCCCCGCCCACATGGCCCCCGAGGATCCCGGCGACCAACAGGTCGCGTCGCCGACTGTGCGCCACCCTGGAACCGGACGAGACGATCAGAGCAGTCCGAGGAACCGCTCCGCGGCCGCGATCTGCGGCTCTCCCAGGCCCTCGACCGGAGGAACGTCGATCAGGGCGGTCGGCTCGGTCCGGGCCGCCAGGAACTCGTCGCGCCCCCGACCGTGGTCGACGTGCTCGTCGTCGAACCAGACGAGGGGACGCCCTGCCGCGTACGCGAGCATCGTCGGGTACTTCCAGTCCGTGGTCAGCGTCGTCAGGTCGAGCTCGACGACCGGGAGCTCCGGCAGCCCGACCTCGAGACGCGCGTACTCGTTCGCGAGGCCGTTCCAGTAGGTGGCCCACACCAGCTCCGCGTCGTACTCCCGGCTCAGGCGCCGCAGTTCGGCGCCGTGGGTGCGGTTCCAGAAGGTGCGCATCATGCGTTCCTGACGCAGCCGCTTCGACGGGCGGTAGCCGAGCTTCTGACCCCGGCTCCGCGACATGTTGTAGGGGTTCAGCACACCGTCGATGTCGACGGCGATGAGTGCGGGTTCCATTGCGTCCCTCCCGGCGCCCGGGGGTGGCCGTGCCCCGGTCACGGAGCACGACCACCCGTCGATCACGACGGCCCGTGGCGGAGGCAGCTGAACATCGTGAGCAGGTCGGTCCCTGGAACGGTGCGCGCGACCTCCGCCCCGTCGACCTTCTTGCCCTTCTTCAGCATCGTGTACAGCTTGCCGATCCTGGCGATCTTGCCCACGCCCGGCAGGCCGGTGTTGTTCTCCTCCATGCACGAGCCGAAGTCCTCCTCGGACACCGTCCGACCCGGAACGACCGGCCGTTCCTCGGCCTCGGGCAGGGAGGTCGTCGTCGGGATGACTCCGTAGCAGGACTTCTTGAACGCCGCGGGCAGGCTCGGGATGAGCCGGTCCCCCGTCGCGGGTCCGACGACGCCGTCGACCTCCAGGCCGTGCAGCGCCTGGAAACGTCGGATGGCGTCGAAGGTGTCCTGCCCGTAGTCCCCGTCGGGCTCACGGAGCAGGGCCCGCTGCACGCACTCCACGGGGAAGCCCGAGTTCCCGACGAGGCCGGGGTAGCCGTTGAGCTCGAGGCTCGTCGAGTTCGGCCCCACGAAGTCCGCCCCCTCCTCCGCCGAGGCGGCCGGCGCGACGCCGACGGCCAGGCCGACGATCACCGCCCCTGCCGCGACCGCCGCGCCGAGGCGGCGGCTCATGGTCGTGCTCATGGTCGGTCCTCCTCCTCCCGTTCGGGCCGGCCCTGGTGCCGGCTCTGAGGAAGGACCCTGCGCCGCAGCGCGCCGGAGCCGTATCCCTGAGCTCAGGGGGTGCGCGATCAGTGAACGATCTGGACATTTCGCTCGGTCCGGTTAACGCTCCGCGCAAGGATCTCGATGACATCGCGAATCCGTTACTCGTGTGGGGGTGCGCGGTGAGCGCAGAGAAGTTCGGCAACTACGTTCTGTACGAGTTGCTGGGGCGGGGCGGCATGGGCGAGGTCCATCGCGCCTACGACACCGTCCGCAAGCGCACGGTCGCGCTCAAGCGGCTGCCGGTGTCGCTCGCCCGCGACGAGGCGTTCCGGAAGCGGTTCCGCACCGAGTCCGAGGTGGCGGCCCGCCTGACGGAGCCGCACGTCCTCCCGGTGCACGACTACGGCGAGATCGACGGCCGGCTCTTCCTCGACATGCGCTACGTGCAGGGCCCCGACCTCGGCAGCCTCCTCTCGCGGCGCGGGGGCCTGCCGCCCTCGCAGGCCGTGGGGATCGTCGAGCAGGTGGCCGCGGCCCTGGACGCCGCGCACGCCGACGGCCTCGTCCACCGCGACGTCAAGCCGTCGAACGTGCTCGTGACGATGGCCGACGCCGACACGCCCTCGTTCGCCTACCTCACCGACTTCGGCGTGGCGCAGCTCGGCGGCGCCGACTCCAGTCTGAGCAGCACGAACGCCACCGCCGGCACGTTCGACTACATGGCGCCCGAGCGGTACACGAGCCGGCGCGCCGACCTCCTCGTCGACGTCTACTCCCTCGGCTGCGTGCTCT
Organism: Actinomycetospora sp. CA-084318; assembly: GCF_050955885.1. Classification (NCBI taxonomy): domain Bacteria; kingdom Bacillati; phylum Actinomycetota; class Actinomycetes; order Pseudonocardiales; family Pseudonocardiaceae; genus Actinomycetospora; species Actinomycetospora sp. CA-084318. The sequence goes on along the minus strand of NZ_CP192098.1, from coordinate 2,193,030 downwards.
ACGAGGTGCTCGCCGGGGACAAGCCGTTCCCCGCGACGACCCTGCCCGAGGCGATGCACGCCCACCTGAACCAGGAGCCGCCTCGCCTCGCGGAGGTGCGTCCGGACGTCCCCGCGGGCCTGGACGACGTGATCGCCCGGGCAATGGCCAAGGACCCGGCGGAGCGCTACACCTCGTGCGGGGCGGTCGCCGTCGCCGCCCGGGCCGCCCTCGAGCAGGCGACCGACACCCCGGTACCGCAGGGCGCCGTCGAGACCGTCCTCCCGACGCCCGAACCGGCCGCTGCGGCCGTCGCGACCGCACCCGCCGTCACGAAGACCCCCGACGACGAGCCGGACGACGAGCCCGCACCCTCACTCCCGCCCGCCGCTCCGACGCTCGTCCCGGCGCGGCGGCGTCCCCGCACGCCCGTGCTCGTCGGTGCCGGGGCCTTCGTGGCCGCCCTGGCGGTCGGTGGCGCGGTGCTCGTCGGCACCGGCGATGCGGGCGCGCCGGCGGCGGCCGCCCCGGCCGCGGTGGTCGGCGCGCCGGCGGTCTCCCCGGCCGCTGACACGGTGGTCCCGGCCATCGCCGACGGCGCCTACACGGGTCGTAGCAGCGGGAACGAGGTGACGGTCGCGCTGGCGGTCAAGGGCGGGAAGGTCGCCGCCTACCTCTGCGACGGCAAGAAGATCGAGGCGTGGCTCGAGGGCACCGTCTCCGGCACCACCATGGAACTGAGCAACCCCAAAGGCGCCGCGGTCCGCGTGGACGTCACCGAGACCGCCGCCCTCGGTTCGATGACCGTCGGCGGGCGCACGCTGCCGTTCTCCGCGGAGCGCTCGGCGCCACCCGCCGGCCTCTACAGCGCCCGCACGGGCACGTCCCGCGTCGGCTGGATCGTCCTCGCCGACGGCGAGCAGGTCGGGACCCGGAAGGACGGGGAGGTGGTCTCACCAGCCCCGGCGCTTGACCCCGCGGCGCGGACCACCACCGTCGACGGCCAGACCGTCCAGGCCACCCTGGTGGAACCCGCTCCCGGCGCGGGCTGGTGAGCGCACCCACCGCTCGCGTCACCGCCGGGGAGCGAGTGGCCGACCTCGTCCCGGGCGGCGAGCTGCTCATCGGCCGGGACGTGCGCTGCGAGATCCCCGTTCCCGACGAGGGGCGGCTGTCGCGTCGGGCCGTGCGGCTGCGCTCGCGCGACGGGGGCGTCGTCGTCACCAATCTCAGCCACACGCACGCGGTGCTGGTCGACGCGCACGGCACCGTGTCCCGGCTCGAGCCCGTCGGGCCCGAGGGCGCCGACGGCGGCTTCGTCCTCCGCGCCGGGTCGGCGCGGCTCACCGGTCCCTCCTGGGGACGGTCCCCCTTCGCGGTGTGGATCACCGTCGAGGGCGCTCATCACCGGACGGTGCTGCCCGGCTGGACCGCCGGCGGCGTCTCCGTGACCGCCGAGCCGCTCCGGCTGCAGCGCCGCACGAAGGAGTTCGTCGTCGCGCTGCTGCTGTGCCGGCACCGGCTCGAGGACCCGACGAGCGCCGCTCCTCCCCCACCCGTCCCGAAGCTCGCGCGGGACGTGCTCGAGGCGACCAACAGCTGGCACCTCGTCCGCGACTACGACGTCGACGAGCGCACCCGGCTGCGGCTGACCCGGCGCATGCACGAACACCTCAAGACGCTGCGCGCGAAGGTCGTGCGCAGCGGCCTCGCCGAGGAGGGTGCGGAGCTCCCGCCGATGCTGCTGGTGAGCCTCCTCCTCGACTCCGGCGCCGTCCGGCGCGACGACCTCGCCCTGCTCTCCGACGAGGCATGGCTCGAGCGGCAGGAGCAGCAGTGGTGGGACGCGTAGACCGACCGGTCGTCGGGCAGGAGGTCCTCGACGTCCGCGCCCCCGGCGAGCGGCGCGTGGTCCGCCCGGGCGTCGAGTTCGTGATCGGTCGCGACGAGACCTGTGACCTGCAGGTCGTCGGCCCGCAGGTGTCCCGGCGCCACCTCGTGGTCAAGCCCGGGCCCGAGGGCTGGGAGGTCGTCGACGTCAGCCGCAACGGGGCATGGAGCGACGACCGACCGCTCGGACGGCAGCCCGTCCGCGGCTCCCTCGCCATCCGTCTGGGTTCCCGAGCCGACGGACCCGTCATCGAGCTGAGCACCCGCCGGGCGCCGGCGGCCCTGCCGACCCCACCCGTCGTCGGGATCACCGAGGCCGCAGCGCGCTCGCAGCGACAGGGACGGTTCTCGGTCTCGCACGAGCTCAGCACCGTCCCGACGAAGGCGGTCACGATCGGGCGGGACGCCGTCAACGACGTGGTGGTCGACGATCTCCTCGCCTCCCGACGGCACGCGGAGCTGCACCGGCGGGACGGCCGGTGGGTGCTGATCGACCTCGGCAGCTCGAACGGGACGTTCGTCAACGGGCAGCGGGTCCGTCAGCAGGAGATCGGCCCCGACGACGTCGTGGGTATCGGCCACGCCCTGCTCCACCTCGACGGCGACCGGCTGGTCGAGTACGTGGACACCGGCGACGTGGAGTTCCGGGCGCACGGGCTCGTCGTCCGGGCCGGCGGGAAGACCCTGCTCGACGACGTCGGCTTCGCGCTGGAGTCGAAGAGCCTCCTCGCCGTCGTCGGACCGTCCGGCGCGGGCAAGTCGACGCTGCTCCGTGCTCTCACCGGGTTCCGGCCCGCCGACGAGGGACGGGTCGAGTACGCCGGCCGCGACCTCTACGCCGACTACGACGAACTGCGACAGCGGATCGGCCTCGTCCCGCAGGACGACATCCTGCATCCCCAGCTCACCGTCCGCCGGGCCCTGCGCTACGCCGCAGAGCTGCGGTTCCCCGACGACGTCGCCGCCGCCGAACGCGACCACCGCGTCGAGGAGGTGATCTCCGAACTGGGACTGTCGGGGCAGGCCGACCAGGCCATCCGCACCCTGTCCGGCGGCCAACGCAAGCGGACCTCCGTCGCACTCGAGTTGCTCACTCGCCCGTCGCTGCTCTTCCTCGACGAGCCGACCTCCGGCCTGGACCCGGGCCTGGACAAGTCGGTCATGCGCACGCTGCGCGAGCTGGCCGACGACGGGCGCACCGTGGTCGTGGTGACCCACAGCGTCGCCAACCTCGACGTCTGCGACCGCCTGCTGCTGCTCGCCCCCGGCGGGGAGGTCGCCTTCTTCGGGCCGCCCCGCGAGGCGCTCGCCTACTTCGGCGAGACCGACTTCGCCGACGTCTTCCTCCGGCTCGCCGAGCGGGACGACTGGGGCGAACGGTTCCGGGGATCCCCGGCGCACGCCCGCTGGATCGGCCGGGACCGCGGCCGGGCCGGCCGCACCGAGCGGCTCGGGAAGTCGGTGGGGGCGGCGGCACCCCGACAGCAGTCCGTGGTCCGGCAGCTGTCGGTCCTGTGCCGCCGCTACCTCGCGGTGATCGCCTCCGACCGCCAGTACCTGATCTTCATGGCGGCCCTGCCCCTGGTGCTCAGCGTGCTTGCACACGCGCTGCCCGGGGACGCCGGGCTGTCGATGCTCGAGCAGCTCCGGGGCGCTGCCGGGGCGCCCAACAGCATCTGGCTCGTCCTGGTCGTGGGCGCCGCCCTCATGGGCTCGGCCGCCTCGATTCGCGAGCTGGTGAAGGAACGCGAGATCTACTCCCGCGAGCGGGCCATCGGGCTGTCCCGCGGCGCGTACCTGGCCTCGAAGCTGATCGTGCTCGGCGTCATCGTCGGGGTGCAGGCCGTGGTCCTCGGCGTGCTCGGGACGATCGGCCGGCCGCCGCCCGATGCTGCGGTGGTGCTGGGCTCGCCCGTCGTCGAGATCGTGGCGGCGTTGGTGCTGCTGACGGTCGCGAGCATGGCCGTGGGGCTCGCCGTCTCCGCGCTGATCGACAACGCCGATCGCGGGATGCCGCTGCTGGTGCTGCTCGCCATGCTGCAGTTCATCCTGTCCAGCGCCCTGCTCCAGATCAGCGACCGGATCGGGCTCGGGCAGCTGGCGTGGCTGGTGCCCGCGAGATGGGGGTTCGCGGCGGGTGCGGTGACCATCGGGCTGCCCACCGGCCCCGGCACGTTCTACCCGTACGCCGACCCGCTGTGGGAGGTCTCGGCCGGGGTGTGGGTGCTCGACATGCTCGCCCTCGTCGTCCTCGCGGGGCTGTACGTGGCGGCGGCGTGGTGGCTTCTGCGCCGGCTCGACCCGCAGCGACGTTCGGGCTGACGGTACGAGGTCGGTCCACGGTCCTCCTCGGACCGTGGACCGACCCGTCGCTCACGCCGGACCGCTGTCACAGTGTTCGTTGCGCAGGTGAACGCTGCCGAACCAACCATGGGTGACGGCAGGCTTGGGGAACTTGTAGATCAGACATCTCCCGTCGTTCGCCGCGCCGTTGATCATGTGATTGAACTCCAGCGACCGCACCGCCACGGCCGCTCCGACACCGGCCACGATCGGTGCGGCGGGACCACTGGCAGCGGCCGCTCCGACGGTTGCTCCGGCCACACCCACCGCACCTGCTCCGACCAGCGTCTCCTTCCACTCGGCGTGAATCTCGCGGGTCCGCGCCACCGACCAGTACGCCGTGCAGGTGGTGATCCCACAGGCGACCTCCGACGGCGCGAGGCCGATCGGCTCCGCCGCGGCCTCCTTCGCCGCGATCGTCCCGCCCGAGACCACCAGCGCCGCCGTGAGCAGCGCTGTCGCCGCAGCGCGGGGAACCGAGATCCGCATGACGTCCCTCCTTCTCGTTGTCTCCGTCCGTGCAGGCCAGAGACTCCGCGAAGGAGCGGATCGGGACGATCCCGGAACTCAGGGGTGGCGTGGCGGCTCCAGCTGCCCCGGCCGCGGCTCACCCGGGAGGCACTCCTGTCCCGCTGGCGTGGTGTGCCCGCGATCGATCCCGACGCGTTCCGCGCCGAGGTGGACGGCGTGATCGACAGCGACCTGTGACCGCGGGGAGGGCCTGCTCGACACGAGCGTGATCATCGCTCTGCCGACCCTGACCGATGCGAGTCAGCTCCCGGTCACGCCGTTCATCTGCACGGTCACGCTGGCCGAGCTCTCCGTCGGCCCACTCGTGGCGCGCTCGGACGACGAACGGGCTGCGCGGCAAGCTGTTCTCCGACAGGCCGAGGCCGACGTCGATCCGCTGCCCTTCGACGCGCCCGCTGCACGCGCGTTCGGACGCGTCGCGACAGCTTTGCGCCAGGCCGGACGGAAATCCCGGGCCCGGAGCTACGACGCGATGATCGCCGCCGTAGCCCTCGCCCGCGCCCTGCCGCTGCACACGGCAAACCCTGACGACTTCCCGACCCTCCCGGGACTGACCGTCGTGCCGGTGGCGCAGCACGGCTGAGTGGACGGCGGGTCCGCCGGCGTATCGAGGCGGACCCGAACGCATCGCCGGCGGACGACGAGTTCCTCGCGCAGCGCGACCCGGAGCCGGTGCAGCTGTGGCAACCGAACACCGGGCGTTCGCCGAGAGCGGCTGATGCGGCGACGCCAGGCCTCCCTCCACGATCTGCCGCATCAATGCGGCCGACCGCCGCGTCCACGGTCCGCGCCCCGGCGGCGACACCTCCGACCTCCCGCTCCGACCGCGGAGTAGGAAGGGGCGGTGGCTCGCTCCCCGCGGTACGTGTTCCTCGGCGCCGGCGCGGTCGGCAGCGCCCTCGGCGGCCTGCTCGCCCGGCAGGGACGGGAGGTCCTGCTCGTCACGCGGGGCGAGCACGCCCGGGTCATGGCCGAGCGGGGTGTGACGCTGCGCTGCCCCGACCTCACCGAGACCGTCGCCGTGCCCGTCGCCACCACACCCGACCAGGCCCGACTCACCGTCGACGACGTCCTCGTCCTCACCGCCAAGACCCCGCAGGCCGCCGACGTGCTCGACACCTGGGGTGACGTCCCGGTCCACGACGAGGACGGCTCCGTGGTCGGCCGGGCTCTCGACGTCCTGCCGGTGCTCGTCGCCCTCAACGGCGTCGAGGGCGAGGAGATCGCCCTGCGCCGGGCCGAGCGCGTGTTCGCCGTGTGCGTCTGGTTCCCGACGGTGCTGCTCGAGCCCGGGGAGGTCATCGTCCGCGGGGCACCGCTCCGCGGGGTGTTCCACATGGGTCGCTACGGCCACTCCCCCGACCCGGCCGCCGACCAGGCGCTGCTCGCGGCGATCGCCGCGGACTGGGACCCGGCCGGCTGCCTCGTCCGCCCCACAGAGGCGGTGATGGCCTGGAAGTACCGGAAGCTGATCGCGAACGTCGGCAACGCCCTCGAGGCCCTGCTCGGCGACACGACCGGGGCCGAGGACATCACGACGGCGCTGCGCGCCGAGACCGAGCGGGTCCTCGAGGCCGCCGCCGTACCCGTCGTCGGGAAGGAGGAGGCCCGCGCCGGGTGGAAGCCCGAGGGCCTCGAGTTCCTCCCCGTGCCAGGGGAGCCGGAGCAGCTCGGCGGGTCGAGCTGGCAGTCGCTGATGCGCGGCACCGGCAGCATCGAGACCGACTACCTCAACGGCGAGATCGCGCTGATCGCACGACGCGTCGGCGCGGCCGCGCCGATCAACGCCCGGATCGCCGCGCTCGCGCGGGAAGCGACCCGGGACGGGCGCCGTCCGGGCTCGATCACCGCCGACGAGCTGCGGCGGGAGCTCGCGTTGACGTGAAGCCTCAGGCGATCGCGCCGACGTCGTCCGCCGACTCCGGCAGGATCTCCCCGTCCTCGAGGACGTTGGCCCCGGGCACCTCCTGCAGGAAGATCGCCATGTCCTTCTTCGCGACCCCGGTGATCTCCGACCAGGCGTCGGCGATCCCGTGCAGCAGACGGCCACGCGTCGCGGCGGACCGGCCGTCGCGGATGATCCCGACCATGCGCGGCCCGGTCACGGCCTCCCCCGCCACGAAGATGCTGCCCGGCGGGACCTCGACGAACGAGCAGTGCACGTAGGCGCTCGGGGCGCCGGTCACCTCGGCGTGCACCTTCGTCACCGCCGCCGCGACCTCGGCCCGGTGCTGCAACGTCGGGTCCCCGGTGGGCACGGTGAACTGGTAGAAGGGTACGTCGACCTCCGGACTCGTGGGTCACACTCGAACTGAGTCCGACCGTAGAGCGGACTTCGTCACCTCTGCAAGCTGCTGAGACTCGAAAAAGGTCTAGGGTTGCCGACGTGCGACACGACGAACTGGGCGACGTCTACTGCTCGGTGGCGCGCACCTGGTCGGTCATCGGTGAGCGCTGGACGATGATGATCCTGCGCGAGTGCTTCCGCGGGGAGCGGCGCTACGACCACTTCCGGTCCAAGCTCGGCCTCGGGGCCAACGTGCTCAACGATCGGCTCCGCGTGCTCACCGAGGAGGGCGTGCTCGAGCGGGTGCCCTACCAGGACCGGCCCGTCCGCCACGAGTACCGCCTCACCGCCAAGGGCGCCGACCTCTATCCGGTCCTGGTCGCCCTCATGGCGTGGGGCGACAAGTACGAGAACGACGTCCCGCCGGTGCAGCTGGTCCACCGCGCGTGCGGGCACGCGGCCGAGCCGCGGACCACGTGCGCGCACTGCGGCGAGCCGATCGCCTGGCGGGACATGACCGCGGACGTGCAGCCGACCGCCTGGTGAGCGGCCGGAACCGAGTCCACCGGACTCGGCTCCGGCGACGCACCACGCCGTCGCCGCCGGACGGCTCGCTACGCGACCGCCGCGAACGCCCCGTCGGTGCGCTCGAGGATCGCGTCGATCACCTCGTCGGTGTGCGCGGAGGACAGGAACCAGTTGTGCCAGGGGTGCAGGTACACCCCGCGCTGCACGGCCGCCTCGGCCCACGCGGTGACGCGTCGGAAGTCGGGGTCGCCGTCGAACGACAGCATCGGCATCTGCACCGGCCCGGTCTGCCGGATCGACACCCCGTGCGCGGCGGCCTGGGCGGCGAGTCCCTCGCGGAGCCGCGTCCCGGCCCGCTCCATCGTCGGCAGGGCCTCCCCGCGGCGCAGCTCGGTCAGGGTCGCCAGCCCCGCGGCCAGTGGCACCGCCCCCGTCCAGAAGGAGCCGGTCACGTAGATCGTCCGGACCGCGTCGCGCAGCGCGTCGATGCCCGTCACCGCGCCCAGCGGCTGGCCGTTCGCGAGCGGCTTCGACCACGCCGAGAGGTCGGGCCGCACCCCGAGCGGCTCCCACGAGCCGGCCAGGTCGAGCCGGTGGGTCGCGCGCACGTCGTCGAGGACCAGCACCGCGCCGGTCCGGTCCGCGAGGTCCCGGAGTCCGCGCGCGAAGGCCGGGTCGACCAGCTCCTGGTCGCGCTTGATGTCGTGCCGGAACGGCGTCACCAGGATGGCCGCCAGGTCGGAGCCCGCCTCGTCCGCGGCGGCCCGCGCCGAGGCCAGGTCGTTGTACTCGTAGCGGATGAGGTGCGCCTGGTCCTCCGCGGTCACGCCCCCGCCGCGCACGGCGAACCCCGGCACCGCGCCGTGGTAGGCGCCGCGGGCCACCAGCACCTTGCGTCGCCCGGTGGCCGCGCGGGCCGTCGTCATGCAGGTGGTCATCGCGTCGGTGCCGTTCTTGCAGAACAACGCCCAGTCCGCGGCGGCGACCGTGTCGACCAGCAGTTCCGCGTACTCCACCGCCGTCGGGCTGATGCCGTCGAGGCAGTCGCCGCGGCCGAGCTGGTCGACGATCGCCGCCGTCACCGCGGGATGGCGGTGCCCGACGATCATCGGGCCCCAGCTGCACATCAGGTCGAGGTACTCGCGCCCGTCGGCGTCCCACACCCGCGCGCCCTCCCCCGACACCACGAACTGCGGGTGGGCGGTGGAGAACGCCGACACCGACATGTGGCCGTACATGCCGCCCGGGATCACGCGGCCGGCCCGTTCCCGCAGCGCCAGCTCCTGCTCACCCAGACCCAGCTCGGTCGTCGTCATGATCTCGTCTCCTCCAGGAGCTCCCGGGCCGCGGCGGCGATCCCCGCGCCGTCGAGCCGGTAGTGGGCGTAGAGCGCGGCGGGGGGGCCGACCGGAACGTGCTGGTCGGGCACCCCGTGGCGGCGGAACCGGGGTGCGAGACCGGCCTCGAGCAGGCACTCCGCGACCGCCGAGCCGAGCCCGCCGGTCACGTTCGCCTCCTCGACCGTGAGCACGGCCCCGGTCTCCCGGGCCGCGGCCAGCACGGCGTCGCGGTCGAGCGGCGACACGGTCCACATGTCGACCACGCGGGCCTCGAGGCCCCCCGCGGCGAGGTCGTCGGCGGCCTGCATCGCCGGTGCGACCTCGGAGCCGGTCGCGATGATCGTCAGGTCGCCGCCCTCCCGCAGCGTCAGGGCCTTCCCGACGACGAGCTCGGGCACCTCCGCGTACACCTGCGGGTCCCGCCCCCGCCCCAGTCGCAGGTACATCGCGTGCGGGTGGTCGAGCGAGAGCCGCAGCAGCGCGCGCAGGTGGTTCGCGTCCGTCGCCGCGACCACCGTGAGGTCGGCGATCGACCGCATCATCGCCAGGTCCTCGAGGCTGTGGTGACTCGTCCCGTAGAATCCCATCGACATCCCCGAGTGGTGCCCGACGACGCGGACGGGCAGGTCGGGGTACGCGCAGTCGGTCCGGATCTGCTCGGCGCACAGCAGCGCGGCGAACGAGCCGAAGGTCGCGGCGAAGGGCAGGAGGCCGCTCGCCGCCATCCCCGCGGCCATCGTGATCATGTTCTTCTCGGCGATCCCGGCGTTCACGAACCGGTCCGGGTGCCGCGCCGCGAAGTCGGTGGTGCGGTTGGACCGACCGAGGTCGGCGGTCAGCACGACGATCCGCGGGTCGACGTCCGCGAGGTCCGCGAGCTCCTCGCCGAGCACGAACGCCGGCACGGCGCGGGTGTCGGTGCCGTCGACCGACCGGGAGTCCTTGAACGCCGCCGTGCCGTTGAAGATCGCGGCCTGGTCCTGGGCTTCCTCCGTGCTCGTCATGCGTTCAGCTCCGCCATCACGTCGTCGTAGTCGGCGCCGACGAGGTTGCCGACGTGCCAGTCCGGGCTCAGCTCCATCCGCGCGACGCCCTTGCCCTTCACGGTGTCGGCGACGATCAGCTGCGGTCGGGTCCCGCCCCGCGCGGGCAGGGCGGCGAAGGTCGCGAGCAGGGCCTCGAGGTCGTGCCCGTCCACCCGGTGGGTGTCCCAGCCGAACGCCGCGAAGCGCTCCTCGATCGGCTCGGCCGCCATCACGTCGGCGACGAACCCGTCGATCCCGAGCTGGTTGGCGTCGACGACGGCGACGATGTTCCCCAGCCCGTAGTGCGCGGCCGACATCGCCGCCTCCCACACCTGCCCCTCGGCGAGCTCGCCGTCGCCCAGCAGGCACCAGGTCCGGTGGTCGCTCCCCCGGTGCCGACCCGCCCACGCCATGCCGACGCAGATCGAGAGTCCGTGGCCGAGCGACCCGGAGGAGAAGTCGACGCCGGGGATCCGCTTGCCGTCGGGGTGGTCGCCGAAGGCACTGCCGAGCCGGGTGTAGGTGTCGAGCTCGGCGGGGTCGTAGAACCCGAGGTCGGCGAGCAGGGGGTAGAGCCCGATCGCGGCGTGGCCCTTGCTCATCACGAAGCGGTCGCGGTCCGGCCAGTCGGGTCGGGCCGGGTCGAGCCGCAGCTCGGCGTAGTAGAGCGCCGCGAGGATCTCCGCGCACGAGAACACGGCGCTGTAGTGCCCGGCGCCCGCGATGCGGGTGAGGCGCACCGTCTCGGTGCGCACGAAGCGGGCGCGCTCGGCGAGGTCCGTCATGGTCCCTCCTGAGATGGTCACGGGGCGACCGGTCCGTCGTGGTCGCGGAAGCGGTCGAGGACGGTCCCGGTGATGCGGGCGACGTCGTTGTCCCCGCCGTCGTGGCTCATGGCCGTCGACCAGCCGATCGAGCCGACGGAGAACACGGCGCCGCCTCCCGGCAGGCCGAACAGCACGAGGTCGGCGCGGACGTTCGGGTGCACGCCGGGCGGGGGCGCGGCGTAGCCGTGGTCGATCTCCTCGGGCGCGAGCCCGATCTTGTGGGAGTGGCCGACCGACGACCCGAGCACCGCGGCGTCCGGCGGCGTCCCGAGCCCGATGTCGGCGCGGTCGAACTCGTCGGCCGCCGCTCCCCCGAGGCCCGGACCGTCGGCGCCGACGACCTCGCCGACGCCCGCCTTCACCCCGTCGAACACCCACGACACGTCCGGCTCCGCGCTGCGGGCACTGCGCCGGTAGCCGTGACCCCGGTCGAAGCCCTGCGCGGTGAACCCGACCCCGACGAGGCGGTTCGGCGCCCGGCCACGCATGCGCCACAGGCCCCCGGGCTCGCCGGTCGCCGAGAGGTGCTCCTCCCCCGGGTCGGAGACCCAGGTCGCGACGCCCGCGTGGCCGCGACGGATCTCCAGGGCGTCCGGCACGCCGGGGTGGCGGGCCGTGACCTGGTAGAAGCCGTTCCCGCCGAGGTACATCAGCCGCCCGCCGGTGGCGGTGTAGGCGGCGTAGGAGTCGAGCATCCCGGCCGAGCAGTACTCCGGGTGCCCGCCGGTCAGCACGACGCGGTACCGGTCGAGCAGCGCCGTCCCCTGTTGCTCCACCTCGTCATCGGTGACCACCGCGTAGTGCTCGCCGCGCCGCTCGAGCCAGTCGAGCAGCAGCAGGTCCTGCGCGTAGTGCCGGAAACCGCAGGTCGTCGGCGTGTAGTAGTCGGGGCGGATGTTCACGATCGGTCGACGCCGCGTGGAGTAGCAGACCCCGCTGCCGTCGGAGTGCACGTCGTAGAGCGAGCGCCCGAACTCCGGGTGCGCGGCGAGCCACCGGTCGCGCTCGTCGATGCCGCGGTCCTCCCCGTAGAGCCCGAGCCGCTCGGTCTCGTACTCCGCGTACGTCCGCCAGTTCGCGTAGGCGAGGTAGGTCCACGTCGGCAGCACGAGCAGGACCGACGCACCGTGTCGCGCGGGGGTCACGACGACGGGGACGCGGTCCACGTCGTCGCCCGCGGTGAGACGCACCGCGTAGACCCCGCTCGGGAGGTCCGTCGGGACGGTCCACGTGGCGTCGACGTCCCAGCCGGCGTCCGCCAGGTCGTCCTCGTGCAGGTGCAGCGCGTCGAACTCCGCGGGCGCCGGGCGGAAGTCGCGCTCGGCCCCGGTCCAGAACGGTCCGGGGACGCCCCGCGTGGGGAGGTGGTGCACGGCTGCGCCGCCGGTGAGGGCGCCGCGGTCGGGCACCCGGACCCCACCCGGGTCGGCGGCGAGGTCGAGAGCGCTGGTCGACCCGGCGTCGAGCAGGGCGAGCGGGTCGGCGCCGCAACGCAGCGCCTCGGTCACCTCCGGTCCCCACGACCGCGAGACGACGGGCCGGGCGACCCCGCCGTCGAACGTGGCACCGGGCCCGGGCCGCACGACCCCGTCGCTGCCGAGCAGCAGGCGCTCCGAGACGGTCACCGGAGCCGCGGTCGTCTCGACCGCCTCGTCGGGAAGGCCCGGCCGGTGCAGCGTGAGCCGCACGCGACCGGCCGCGTCGACCGTCGCCGCCGCGAACGCCCAGCGTCCGCGCACCGCGTGTGCCTCGAGACGGGCGAGGACGTCGTCACCGTCGCGCAGCTCGAGCGCGTCCGCCGAACACCAGAGCCCCAGGCTCCCGACTACGAGCAGCGGGCGCTGCTCGTCCGTCGGGGCCGTCGGGCGGAACCAGAGCGCGCACCCGACGTCGGGAAGACGTGCGCGCAGCTGCGCCTCGGCGAACGAGCCCGAGGTCGTGCGCTGCACGCGCCCGGGCACGGTCGTCGGCAGGTCGGAGGCGACCGACTCCTCGACGAGCTCCACGTGGTGGCGGGGCGACCCGCCCCGGCGGAGGCGTACCAGCGACACCCCGACCTCGGGGTGCTCGCTCGACACGTGCACCGCGACCCGCCCACCCGCGGGCACCGAGAGCCGGTCGGCGTAGCCGAGCAGCCTCACCGGTTGACCCACGAGGTCCAGCGCTGCGTGGCCTGATCGAGGTTCTGGGCCCACCACGCGTTGTCCCGCACCACGGTGGTGCCGTTGGACTGCGGGCCGTCGATGAACTCGCGGATCGTCGGGTCGGCGCTCGGGGCGGCGGCGGAGTTCGTGGGCAGGTAGGGCATGCGGTCCGTGATGGCCTTCTGGTTCTTCTGCCCGATCAGCGCGTTGATCAGCTGGTAGGCCTGGTCGCGGTGCGGGGCTCCCTTGACCACCGTGACCGTGTCGAAGTAGCTCAGCGGCTGGTTCCACACCACGCCCAGCGGCGCCCCGCCCTTCACCGCGTCGTAGGCGCGGCCGGGCCAGGCGAGCATCATGTCGACCTCGCCCGACTGCAGGGCCTGGGTCTGTTGGGCCCCGGTGTCGTAGAACCGGGTCGACGCGCGGATCGTGTCGAGCTTGCGGAACGCCCGGTCGTAGTCGAGCGGGTAGAGCTGGGTGCCGGGGACGCCGTCCGCGAGCAGCGCTGTCTCCATCCCGGCGTCCTTGGCGTAGTTCATGATCCCGCGGGTGCCGGGGAAACGGGTGGTGTCGTAGAAGTCGGCCCAGCTCGTCGGCGGGTTCGCCCCGAACTTGGCCTTGTTGTAGACGAGCAGGAACGACGAGTTGATGATCGGGACGCCGCACTCGGAGGTCTGCGCGGGGTCGAGCCCGGACCGGTCGACGCGGTTCCAGTCGATCGGCTCGAACAACGTCCCGCACTTGCCCATCGCGGTGTAGGGCGTGGAGTAGAAGACGTCCCAGGTCGGGTTCCCGCCCTGCACCATCGCGGTCAGCTTCGCCTCGTTGTTCGGCGACTCGTCGGCCACCGTGACGCCCTGCGCGGAGAGGTCGGCGTACGCGTTCGCCTTGAACACCTCGGCGAGGGCCCCGCCGGTGTTGGCGAACACCACCGGTGCGCCACCCGCGCCCTGGGCGCCGACCGGGCCGAAACAGCCGGCGGTGGTCATCGCGACGACGCCGGCGAATGCGACGGCCGCGAGAGTGCTCCTCCGAGTACGCACGGTGCCCACCTCTCGAGTTGATTTCATATTGCGAAACGCTGTTCGCATGAAGAAAGCATGGAGCGCACTTCTTCGCGCTGTCAAGACGCCGTACAGCCGTGCTCCGCACGGCGTTACACGCGGGTTTCGGCAGCTTGACGACTGAATCCGGGCTTGACAGGGAGGACGACGAGCCGAGACGGTGATTCCACTTCGTGAAACGCTTCTCGGCTGCCGCGCCCTCAGGAGGCCCGTCGATGACCGTGACGTCACCCGTGGCGGGGGCGGCCACCTCCGCCCCGCCGGAGGCACCCGACCCGCCGCCGGGACGGCGACCGTCCCCGGCGCGCCGGGCCACGCTGCTGCTCGCGGTGCCGGCCCTGCTGGTGCTGCTGGTGTTCTTCGTCGTCCCCGCGCTGCGGCTGCTCTGGCTCTCGGTGACCACGCCCGAGCCGGGGCTCGGCAACTACACCGCGCTCGTCGGGGACGAGGTGACCACCACCGTCGTCCTGCGCACCCTGCTCATGGCCGCGGTGGTGACGGTCGTCTGCGTGGTGGTCGCCTACCCCTACGCCTACCTCATGACGATCGTGTCGGGCCGCTGGCGCGGGGTGCTGCTCGCCGTGGTGCTCGTGCCGTTCTGGACCTCCCTGATGGCACGCACCTTCGCCTGGGTGGTGCTCCTGCAGGACAACGGCGTGGTCAACCAGCTGCTCGGCGCCGTCGGCCTCCGGCCCGTACGTCTCCTCGGCACCACGGCGGGCGTCACGCTCGCGATGGCGCAGGTGATGCTGCCGTTCGTCGTGCTGCCCGTGTACACGGCCATGCGCGGGATCGACCGCCGCCTCGTCGACGCGGCGCTCTCGCTCGGGGCACGGCCGATCACCGCGTTCACCCGGGTCTACCTGCCGCTCTCGCTCCCCGGCGTCGCCGCGGGTGCCACCCTGGTCATGGTCCTCTCGCTCGGCTTCTACGTGACGCCCTCGCTCGTGGGCTCGCCGAAACAGTCGATGCTCGCCCAGTTCATCTCGGTGCAGGTCAACCAGCTCGTGAACTTCGGGGCGGCCGGGGCGCTCGCGGTGACACTGCTCGTGGTCACGCTCGTCCTGCTCGGCGGGGTGCGGATGCTGACCCGCACCCGCGGCACCACCGGCGCCGGGATCGCGGGAGGCCTGACGTGACCGGCGGGACGACCCTGCGCCGCGTCCTCGTCGGGATCGGGGTCCTGGTCGGGGTCTGGCTGGTGGTCCCGACGCTCGTCGTGGTGCCCATCAGCTTCTCCGGCGAGGACAGCTTCGCCTTCCCGCCGCGCAGCTGGGGGCTCGGGCACTACGCCACGTTCTTCACCGAGTCGAGCTGGCTGACCTCGCTGCTGGTCTCGCTGCAGCTCGCGCTCATCGTCACGGTCGTCGCCACCCTGCTCGGAACGGCGGCGGCGCTCGCGCTCGACCGGACGTCGTTCCGTGGTCGGGGGGCGCTCGACGGCCTGTTCATGGCTCCGCTGATCGTCCCCGGGATCGTGGTGGCGGTGGCGCTCTACGCCGCGTTCCTCGGGTGGGGCCTGATCGGGACCCCGCTGGGGTTCGTCATCGCCCACACCGTGCTCGCCCTGCCCTTCGTGGTGGTCAACGTGGCCGCCGCCCTGCAGAACGTCGACCCCGTGCTCGGGCGGGCGGCGGCGGGCCTCGGCGCCTCGGGCTGGGCGACCTTCCGTCAGGTCACCCTCCCGATCATCCGGCCCGGCGTCCTGGCCGGCGCGCTGTTCGCGTTCGTGACCTCCTTCGACGAGGTCGTCGTCTCCCTGTTCGTGCAGTCGCCGCAGCTGCAGACCCTCCCGGTGCGGATGTTCACCTCGGTCACCAACGAGGTCGACCCCACCATCGCGGCGGCCTCGACCGTCGTCCTCGTCGTGTCCACCGCCCTGCTGGGCCTCGTCGCGCTGACCCGGAGGAAGTCCACCCCATGACCGACCGCGCAGGCGCCACCATCCGCGCCGAGGCACTGACCAAGCGCTTCCCCGGGACCACCGCTCCGGCCGTCGACGCCGTCGACCTGCACGTCGCCGCGGGTGAGTTCATGACGTTGCTCGGGCCGAGCGGGTCGGGGAAGACCACGACGCTCAACATGATCGCGGGCTTCGAGGACGTCACCTCCGGGCGCATCCTGCTCGACGACGACGACATCGCCCGTCTGCCCGCGTACCGCCGCAATCTCGGCATGGTGTTCCAGAGCTACGCCCTGTTCCCGCACATGACCGCGGCGCAGAACGTCGCGTTCCCGCTGCGTCAGCGCAAGGTCGGCAAGGCGGAGACGGCGCGCCGGGTCGCCGAGGCCCTCGAGCTCGTCCACCTCGGTGGGCACGGGGACCGCCTGCCCTCCCAGCTCTCCGGCGGCCAGCAGCAGCGCGTCGCGCTCGCTCGCGCCGTCGTCTTCTCCCCGCGGGCGCTCCTGCTCGACGAGCCTCTCGGCGCGCTCGACAAGAAGCTGCGGGAGTCGCTGCAGCTGGAGATCTCGCGGCTGCACTCCGAGCTCGGCATCACCTTCGTGTTCGTCACCCACGACCAGGAGGAGGCCCTGGCCCTCTCCGACCGGATCGCGGTGTTCCGGGACGGACGGATCGAGCAGGTGGGCACGCCGGACGAGCTCTACGAGTCCCCCGCCTCCCGGTTCGTCGCCACCTTCCTCGGCGACTCGAACGTCTTCACCGGCACCGTCCGCGGCGGTCTGCTCGACACCGGCTCCGCCCAGCTGCACTGCGACGGACCGGACGGGCCGGGCTGCCTCGTCGTGCGCCCCGAACGGCTGCGGATCGGCGCCCCACCCACCGACGGCACCAACCGCCTCTCCGCGACCGTCACCGACGTCGTCTACCAGGGTGCGTTCCGCCGCATCCTGGTGCGCTTCGACGACGGTTCCACCGGCCTCGTCCGCGATGCGGGCGAGGCGGCGAGCGCCAGGCGGGACGACCGCGTCGAGGTGTCGTGGCCCGCGCAGGCCGGCGTGCTGGTGCCCGAGACCGCCGGCGAGCGGGTCGAGGTCGGGGCATGACGACCGAGCTCGACGCCGCCCGCGAGGCGGTCGCCGACGCCGGCCGGGCGATGCTGGCCGACGGCCTCGTCACGGGGACCGCGGGCAACGTCAGCGTCCGCGTCGGCGACCTCGTCGCCGTGTCCCCGTCGAGCATGTCCTACGACGCGGTCGGTGCGGCCGACGTGTGCGTGGTCGACCTCGACGGCACCGTCGTCGAGGGGCCGCACCGCCCGTCGTCGGAGACGCCGCTCCACCTGGCCGTGTACGCGAGCACCGAGGCCGGCGCCGTCGTGCACCACCACGGGATGCACAGCACCGCGGTGTCGGTGGTGCACGACGAGCTGCCCGCCCTGCACTACTACGTGGTCCGGCTCGGAGGTCCGCCGCGCGTCGCCCCGTACGCCACGTACGGGACGCCGGAGCTGGCCGCCTCGGTCCAGACCGCGTTGACGGACCGGTCCGCGGCCCTCATGCAGAACCACGGCGCCGTCGCGTACGGCGCCGACCTGGAGGAGGCCTACGACCGCGCCCGGCTCGTGGAGTGGCTGTGCGAGCTGCACACCACCGCGGCCCGACTCGGGCAGCCCCGGGTGCTGCGCGCCGACGAGCTCGACGCGGTCGTGGCCCGGCGGGCGACGTCGTGAAGGTCGTCTGTCTGGGCGCGCACATCCTGGACGTCCTCGGGCGACCGGTGACCGACATCCCCGCCGGCCAGGGACGCCGCGTCCTCGACGAGATCCGCCTGACGGCGGCGGGGACCGCCGGGGGCACCGCCGTCGACCTGGCGAAGCTGGGCGCGGACGTGACCAGCGTCGGGGCGGTCGGCGACGACAGCGCGGGCCGGCTCCTGCGCGCCCTGCTGACCGACCACGGTGTCGACGCCTCCGGGCTCGCGGTGCGACCGGACGGGGCGACCCCGTCGACGATCCTGCCGATCCGCCCGGACGGGTCCCGGCCCGCCCTGCACGCCCCCGGGGTGATGGCGACGCTGACCGCCGACGACGTCGACCTCGACCTCGTCGCCCACGCCGACGTGCTGCACGTCGGCGGGCCGGACGTCCTCGGCGGGTTCGCGACGTCGGACCTGCCCGGCATCCTGCGCCACGCCGTCGCCCACGGGACGACCGTCTCGATGGATCTGCTCAGCGTCGGACGTCCCGGCCTGCTCGAGGAGCTCGGCGCGCTGTGGGAGCACGTGGACTGGTTCCTGCCGAACGACGACCAGCTCCGCGCTCTCACCGGACGGCACGACCTCGAGGACGCGGCCGGGGAGCTGCGCGCGCTGGGGGTCGGTGGTGTGGTCGCCACCTGCGGGGCCGACGGCGCCCTGCTGGTCGGCGAGGTCACCGAGCGCGTCGGGGCCCTGTCCGTCGACGTGGTGGACACGACGGGGTGTGGCGACGCGTTCTGCGCGGGTTACCTCGTGGGGCTCGACCGGGGCCTCGTCCCGGTGGGTGCCGCTCTGTGGGGCACGGCGGCCGCAGCGCTCGTGGCGGGGGGCCTGGGGTCGGACGCGGGCATCGTCGACCTCGACACGACGCTCGCGTTCCTGGCCGAGCACGGAGGCCGAGGGGTGCCGGTGTGAGGATGAGCGGCGTTACGGCCGGCGGGTGCGCAGGGGGCGACGGATGACGGACCGGACCGCGGGTGCCGAACCCGTGCGTGTCCTCGTCAAGGCGATGGCGGTGCTCGACCTGCTGGCCGAGTCGACCGAGCAGATGACCCTGGGCGACATCGCCGCACGCCTCGATCTCAACAAGAGCACCTGCTACCGCATCCTCAGCACGCTCGCGAGCGAGGACTTCGTCGAGCGACCCTCCCCCGGCTCCTACCGGCTGGGCGTCGGCGCGTTCCGGATCGGCTCGGCCATGGCGCGGCGGATGGGCGTGCGGGAACGCGCGCTGCCGGCGATGCAGGACCTCTACCGGGCGACCGGCGAGACCGTCTTCCTCCTCGTCCCCCACGGCGACGAGGCCGTCTGCGTCGAGCGGCTCGACGGGCGCTACGCCGCGACCCACACCCTGCGGGTGGGAGGCGTCCTGCCCCTGCACCTGGGCGCGGGCCCGCGGTTGCTGCTCGCGGCGCTTCCCCCGGACCAGCGGGAGTCCTACCTCGCGGGGCCCTTCGCCCGCCGCGTCGTCCCGGGTCTGCGTGAGGAGGCGCTCCGCGCCCAGCTCCAGCGCATCGACGAGGACGGCTACGCCTTCAGCGAGGACGACGTCGAGACCGGCGTGTCAGCACTGAGCGCCCCGGTCCGGGACCACACCGGCTCCGTCGTCGCGGCGCTCAGCCTCTCCGGACTCAGCGCCCACCTCCCCGTGTCCGAGCGTGACCAGCAACTCGCCGCCCTGTTCGAGGCCGCGGGTCGCGCCTCGCGCGCACTGGGGCACCGCGCCACGGCATAGCCGGTCACGACGATCGGCGCCGCGGGAGCCCGAACGGCAGAGGTGCGGCCGGGTCGTCCAGGGCGGCGAGGGCCTGCCTCGCCGCTGCCGACCACGGCGGCCACCCGGCGCGGTCGGCGAAGGCCACGGCCGCCTCCAGGTCGGCGCGGGCGGCGTGGTCGTACCCCACGGTCCACGCCGCGAGCCCGGTCCACAGGCACACCGGCCCGATCACGGCGCCGCCGTAGCCGACGAGCACCGCGGCGTCCGGGTCCGAGGGCATCACCGCCCGGACCTCCGCGGCCACCTCGACGTCGCCGAGACCGCACGCGGCGCCCGCCGCCAGCGCGAAGGCGGCCCGCTTGAACCACATCGCGGGGTTCGCCGCCCGCCGCCGGTACTCCGCGAGATGGACCCGGGCCTCGTCGTAATTCGCGGCCCGGACCTCGCCGAACGCCGCGGCCGCCGCCCACACCGCGGTGTTCGGGACCCGGGCGGACGCCTGCGCGGCCACCGGACCGAACGGGAAGGACGAGTTGGCGAGCAGGTGGCGCATGAGGAGGTGCGCGCCGGCGGCCATCGGCGCGGCGGACAGCCCGAGCTCCGCGCCCCGGGACGACGCGCGCTGGGCGGCCTCGTCGGCGGCGGGGTCGCCCTCGGCCAGGAGCATCGCCGCCTCGACGACGAGGGCCGCCCACATCGCCCGCGGGCGGAACCAGCGTTCGGCGAGGGCCTGGAGCTCCGCGCGCAGCTTGTGGGCCCGCTCGGTGTTGCCGACCGTGAGCTCGGCCGACATCAGCAGTTCGATCGCGTCGAGGTGCAGGGCGGGCACGTCGGTCTCGAACGCGAGCCGGTGGGCGTCCTGCGCGATCGCCAGGCGATCGAGCGCCGGCGCGGCGATGTCGACGAGGTGCCGGGCCTGCAGCGCCCGCACCCGGGCGCGGGCGAGGGGGTCCTCGGCGGCGACCACGTCGGCCAACCGCAGCGCCTCCTCGATCGCCGGCTCCGCCGGGCGCTCGCCGGTCGCGCCCTCCTCGCGGATCAGGCCGGTGAGCAGTTCCAGGCGCAGGCGTGGCGGCAGCGGACGCTCGGCGAGCCGACGTAGCCGGGCGAGTCGACGGAGGTCGCCGTCGATCGCCAGCCCCAGCGGCTCGTCGCCCATGGCCGCGAGCAGCGCGAGCTCGTCGTCCTCCCCCAGCGCCGCGTCGAGGGCGTCGTCGAGGGCGTCGTCGGGAACCTCGTCCGCCGACCCGAGCACCGACAGACAGAGCGCCCGGTGGACGAGCAGTGCCGCGCGGACCGGCCCGACGGCCGCGGGGCGGGCGGCGTCGAGCAGGGCGAGCGCCTCCGGGAGGGCCCGGGACCGGTACGCCTCGACACCCGCGGCGACCCGCGCGGCTGCCACGTCGGCCGGATCGATCAGGCTCGCCGCGCCGAGGGTGTGGCGGAGGACGACGAAGGCGTCGGCGCCCTCGGGCAGGTCCGCGAGCCGCGCGGCGTGCAGGTGCGCCCGCCGGACCGCGGGGACGCCGGCGCGGAGGCCGTCGACGTCGAGGTCGTGGCGGAGGGTGTAGCGGTCGTCGTGGTCGGCGAGCAGGCCGGCGCGACGGGCGGGTTCGAGCGCGTCGGCCACGGCGAGTGGGCTCTCCTCGAGCACCGCCGCGAGCGCCGTCAGGTCCACGGGGTGCAGCACGGCGAGCGCCTCGAGGGCCCGGCGGGTGCCCGCGGACAGGCGGTCGACCTGGTGGGCGAGGACGGCGCGCACGCGGGTCGGCACCGCCGCGACCGCCCGGGCCGCCGCCGCACGGGAGTCGGTCCGCGCGACCTCGTCGAGCAGGGCGGTGAGGTGCAGCGCGTGCCCGCCGCAGCGTCGGGCCAGGGCCGTGACCAGGTCGTCGTCGGGATCGAGGTGCGCGAGCCGCTCCCGGACGAGCGACCGGACCACCGGCTCGGGCAGCGGGCCGAGCTCCGTCGGGACGTGGCCGTCGGTAGCCAGGTCGGCGAGGGCGGCGCTCCAGTGCGGGCGGTCGACGACGTCCGGGACGCGCGCCGCGACGACGAGCACGGTGCCGCGCGGGAGCTCGCGGCGGGTCAGGGTGCGCAGGACGTCGAGCGAGGCGGAGTCGGCGCGGTGGGCGTCGTCGAGCGCGACCAGCAGACGGTCGCCCCCGGTCCGGACGAGGTGCTCGTGCAGCCGGACGGCGAGTTCGGCCGGGCGCAGCGGGACCCCCGGCACGACCAGGTCGGCCGCGAGCTCGTTCCACGGCGCGACGGGCGCGTCCCCCTCGCCCCACGCGGAGGCCGCCGTCCGTGCGCCGCCGGCCCGCGCGTCGCGCAGGAGCGCCCGCAGCAGGGTGGACTTCCCGCTCCCCGCGGGTCCTGTCACGACGACGAGGCCGCCGGGCCCGTCGAGCCGGGCCAGGACGTCGTGCAGGAGGTCCTCGCGGCCCGGCAGGGTGCCGGCAGTCGCGACGGGGCGGCGGGCGAGCTCGTCGTGGAGGGCCTGGAGGTCGCTGTCGGGCTCGTCGGCGTCGCGGATCCGCGCCCGTGCCGCGTCCAGCGCCTCCCCCGGCCGCCCCGCCGCGACGAGGGCCTCGACGTGCGGGACGGCGAGCTCGTCGTCGGGATGATCCAGGACCTCGACCGCCTCGTCCGCGCGGCCCGCCTCGCGCAGGAGGGCGGCGTGGCGCAGACGCAGCGCGCGGTGGCGGTCCTCGGCGTGGGCGCGGACGGCGTCGAGGCGGCGGCCGGACAGGTCGGGGAACGGGCGGCCGGCCCACGCGTGTTCCGCGGCCTCGTACGCGGCGAGGTCGGTGCCGGTGAGGGCCGCGGCGGCGAGCCGGTGGAAGCGGAGCAGGTCGACGGCGTCGGGGTCGATCCGCAGCGTGTAGCGCCTCGCGGCCGCGGTGATGGTCGGTCCGTCGTCCCCGAGCCACTGCTTGCGCACGCGCGTCAGGGCGATCCGCAGCTGGTTGAAGTCGTCGGGGTCCTGTCGCGCCGAGGACTCCCAGAGCTCGTCCCGGAGCGTCTCGCGGGGCACCGCCTCCCCCGCGTGCGCGGCGAGGAGGGCGAGGACGCCGCGCTCGGTCGGGGCGTCGCGTTCCACCGGCGTGCCGTCGCGCTCCACGGCGACGGTGCCGAGCAGACGGATCCGCACCGTCGCCATCGCGCCCCCCAGACCCGATCACCCGGCGCGGATCGTAACCACACGAACGACCCGAACGGGTGACAAAGTCAGCGACGGACCACGGAGGCCAGACGGCGGCGCACCGCCCGGGGAACGACCCGACCGGCCAGATCGACCAGCGCGACGCGCGGCGGCGCGACGACCACCGAGCCGGACCGGGTGGCACCGGTGATCTCCCGCTCGGCACGCCGCGACAGACCGGTCCGCGACGGGATCACGGCCACGACGTCCACCTCCGAACCGAGCACACCGATGCCCAGCGACCGCGTGAGGGAGAGCAGGAACGCCTCGGTCGCCCCTCGACCCGGGCTGAGGCCGGCGGCGTCGGGCAGCGTCACGATGCGTCCTCCGCCGCCGGCCGACAGCGCGGACAGGGCCACGCGGAGGACTTCGAGCGAAGCCATCGGGCCGGCCTGCAGGTCGCGCTGCAGGACGTCGAGGGGCGTCGTCGAGAAGGGCGTCGACGACGAGGGCCGCTCGACACCGAGCACGACGAGGTCGACGGGCCTGCTCCGGTCCTGGAGGCGTCGGCCGACGTCCTCCCGGTCGGCGGGCACCGCGAGGTCGGCGACCACCACCTCGACGGCCTCCCGCTCGGCGCTTCCGAGCGACTCGACCAGTCGGTCCATCCGGTCCTTCGCGCGGCCCACCAGGACGACCTCTGCACCTCCGGCCCGGAGAGCGCGCGCCACGGCGGCGCTGAGGTCGGAGTCCGCCGACGTGATCAGAGCGCGACGCGGGGCGACGCCCGGAAGCCCGGACCGGCGTCGTCGGGCCAGGGCCGGGAGGACCCCCAGCGGGCGATAGGGCACGAGACGGCCCAGGGTCGCGGTGACCCGGAACCGGGCGCCCGGCACGGAGACGACCCGACCCCACGCGAGATCTCCGAGGCAGGCCTCCGCCATGTCGGCGGGCGACCACGAGCGGGCACCGAGCCGGCGGGGCGGCGTGTCACCGACCTCGTTCCGCTCGGAGAACTCGGTGTCGGTGAGGCCCGGACACAGGGCCATCGCGTGCACGCCGGTCCCCCGGAGCTCCCGGGCCAGCGACTCGGTGAGGACCGTGACCCACAGCTTCCCCGCGCTGTAGACGGCCGCGGGACCGGCCTTGGACACGAAGACGTCGACGCTGGCGACGTTGACCACCGCGCCCCGGCCGCGGGCGACCATCGCCGGCACCGCGGTGCGGGTGAGGGCGAGGACGGCGCCGAGGTTGAGGGCGACGTGGCTGCGCAGTCGGTCGACGCCGACGTCGGCCAGCGAGGCGTCGATCGTGTCCCCGGCGTTGTTGAACAGCAGGTCGACCGGTCGCTCCGGCTGCGTGAGCCGGGCTCCGACCCGCGCGAGGTCGTCCGGGTCGGTGAGGTCGGCGGCCAGCACCTCGACCGCGACCCCGTACCGCTGACCCATCTGCTCGGCGAGCGTCTCGAGCCGGGTCCGGTTCCGGGCGACGAGGACGAGGTCGTGCCCCCGTGCGGCGAGCGCCTCGGCCAGGGCGAGCCCGATGCCCGAGCTGGCTCCGGTGATCAGTGCGGTCCGGAGCCCGGCCAGGTCCACCCTCACGGGCGTGAGGGTATCCACGCTGGACGACGTCGGATCAGCTCGCCCGCTGCGCCGTCGCCGCTCCCGCGCCGAGGCCGATCATCGCCACGCCCCCGACGGTGCCCAGCCCCGCCAGGCGTCGCGGTGAGCGACTGAACCACGCCCGGGCCGATGCCGCGGTGAGCGCCCAGATGCTGTCGAGCACCACGGCGATGCCGGCGAAGAGCGCCCCGAGCACGAGCAGTTGGCCCGGGACACTGCGGCCGGGGTCGACGAACAGCGGGAGGAAGGCCGCGAAGAACACCACGGTCTTCGGGTTGAACAGCCCGACCGGCACCCCGCGCAGCACGCTGCGGACGAGCCCGGTCGCAACCTCCGGCGTCGCCGCGGCCAGCTGTCCGGAGGCGTCGTGGCGGTGCCGGATCGCCTGCACGCCGAGCCAGACCAGGTAGGCCGCGCCGACGAGCTTGATCACCGTGAACGCGACGACCGACCGCTCGATCAGCTCCCCCAGCCCGACCGCCAGCCCCGCGACCTGCAGCAACACCCCGAGCGCATTCCCGACGACGGACGCGAGCGCGCTCCGCCGTCCGACCACCAGCGCGCGGCTGATCGCGAAGACCACGCTCGGCCCGGGGATGACGATGATCAGCACGGCCGTGCCGACGAAGGCGAGCAGGCGGGGGTCCACGATCGGGAGTGGACCATAGGCGCGGGGAGGCGGCGATGCCTTTCCCGACGACGCTCAGGCGCCGAGTTCGTCGCGGATCGCCGCGGCCACGTCGTCGAGCACCTGCCGGGCCTCGGGGTAGCCGTAGGGCTGCCGCGACAGGATCGAGACGACGTAGCGCCCGTCCGGGCCGGTGAGGCCGGCGGAGTGCAGGTCGACGCGGTCGTCGACACAGCACAGCCACCCCTGCTTGGCCGGGGTCCCGTCGCGCCGCTCCGGGTCGAGCAGGCCGAACGCCTGGTCGAAGCCGTCGGTGGCGACCGCCGGGGCGGCGCCCAGGGCGGACAGCACGACGTCCCGGGCGTCGGGCGCGAGGTCGTCCGCGACGTACCGCAGGACGCCCGCCATGTCCCGCGCCGAGAGCTGGACCTCGCCCCACTGCGACGCGTCGTCGGGAGCCGTCGTGTCCTGCAGGCCGAGCGCATCGACGGTGCGCTCGATGCCGTCCTCCCCGCCGAAGCGCGACCACAACGCGTTCATCGCGTCGTCGTCACTGGGCCCGAGGGCCGCCCGGATCAGGTCGCGGTCCGTGCCGCTGACCGGCGAACCGCCGGTCAGCGCGTCGACGACGGTCAGCACCTTCGACAGCGACGCCGAGTTGAACGGCGTGGCGCCGTCGGGGTTGGTGGCGAGGGTGCCGGTCGTGCGGTCGAGCACGGCGATCCCGACGACGGTGTCGGCCCGCGCCACCGCTGCGTCACCGGCGTCGACCGCCACCTGCGCGGGCGAGGGCACGGCCGGTACGCTGCTCCTCGACGGCGTGGACGGCGCCGGACCGGCCGGCGCGCAGCCGACGAGCACGACCGCGAGCACACCGACCAGGACGAACCGCCACCAACGACCCACCCGGTGCGATACCCGATCGTGGTGAGCCGCCGGTGAAGGCCGTCATTCGTCGTCGTCGTTCTCCACGGGCGTCCGTGCCTGGACCCGGACGACGCCGCTCTCCAGGTCGAGCCCGACGAGCCGGGCGCGCTGCCCGGACTCGTCGCCCTCCTCCACGCCCTCGAGCTTCGGAGCACGGAAGACACCACCGAATGCGGTCATACCTCCCACGGTAGGTGGGCCGACGTGAGGGGAGGATGCGAGCGCTCCAGCGGCCTGAGGGGTCCCCTCACGTGGGCGTCCTTCGATCCGGTCATTCCCGACGACGCGCGGGGCCGGTCGGCGGCGCGCCTCGTTGCGTGAGCAGGGCGGCCGACGAGGGCCGCACTCCTCGAGGAGGCACCGCACATGGCGGCCCACAGCGCTCCGTCGTCGCGACGGCAGCTCCGCATCACCGCTCTCACGTCGATCGCGACCGCGCTCGCCGTCGTCGCCCTCATGTTCGTGGGTTCCGCGCTGACGACCTCCCCGCCCGGACGCGAGCCGGCGACGATCGGGACGACGACGGGCCCGGTCGCCCTCGTCGACGCGGCCGTGCCGGCGAGCCCGACCAGCTCGACCACGTCCGTCGTCCGGAAGAGCGAGGCGCCGCGGAGCAGCGCGAAGCCGACCACCACCACGACGAAGCCGCCGCGCACCACGACGACGACGCCTGACGCGGACTCCGACCCGGACGAGTAAGTCCCGCGCGCCACATCCGCTCGACGCGCTCGGCGTGGGCGCGGGATCGTCGGCCGCGATGACGGCGTGGATGCGGTGGGCGGTGCTGGCGGCCCTGACGCTGCTGGCCACCCTCGCGCTGCAGGCCATGGACGTGCCGTCGGCGGCGCTGTTCGCGGGGCTCGGGGTCGCGACGGTCCTGGCGCTGCTCGGGGTCGGGCCGCGGACCGTGTCGCGCCCGGCAGTCGGCGGGGCGCAGGCCGTGATCGGCGTCGTGATCGGGCTGCTGGCGCGGCCGGACACGTTGGGCGCGGTCGCCTCGCAGTGGCTGCCGGTGCTGCTGGTCAGCCTCGGGACGCTCGCCGTCAGCATGGGCGCCGGCCTGCTGCTCGGCGTCCAGCGCGGGGTGTCGCCGCTGACCGGGATGCTGGCGTTGACCGCCGGTGGGGCATCCGGGCTCACCGCGATCGCACGGGACATCGGCGGCGACGAACGCATCGTGTCGGTGATCCAGTACCTGCGGGTCGGGCTCGTCACGGCGACGATGCCGGTGGTCGCGGCGGCGGTGTTCGGCGCCTCGCACGTGGGGTCGAGCGGGTCGTCGGAGGGCACGGCGCCCTGGTACGTCGGGCTGGCGCTGGTGGCGGTGTGCTCGCTCGCCGCGTGGCCGGCCGAGAAGCTGAAGGTGCCGGCCGGGGCGCTGCTCGGACCGATGGTGGTCGCGATCGTGCTGTCGGTGTCGGGCCTGACCTTCGGCGGGTCGGCGCCGGACCTGCTCGTCGACCTCGCCTACGCGGTGATCGGCTGGCAGGCGGGCGTGCGCTTCACCCGCGAGGCGGTGCGGACGGTCCTGCGGGTGCTGCCGCTCGCGACGGCCCTCATCGTGCTGATCATGGCCGTCTGCACGGCGCTCGGGCTGCTGCTCTCGGCGATCACCGGCGTCACCCCGCTGGAGGGTTACCTCGCGACGAACCCGGGCGGCATCTACGCCGTCCTGGCCACCGCGATCTCCTCGGGCGGCGACGTCACGTTCGTCGTGGCGGTGCAGGTGGTCCGGGTGATCCTCATGCTGCTCGTGGCCCCGGCGCTGGCCCGTGTCGCGGGCGCTCGGTCGTAGCCGTCTCCCTGAGCAAACGGCACTGTCGCGCACATAGATGCTGCGAGGGTGCCGTTCGTTCCGGCGGGTCAGCGGCCGCGGGCCGGGGCGCGGGGATTGAAGTCGAGGGCGACGTCGAGCCAGAACCGCATCTGCTCGTCGTCGTCGACGCGGTCCGCCGACACCGTGAGCCAGCTCGGCCCCATCGAGCGGCCGGCACCCATCTCGGCCTGTTCGGCGCCGTGGTCGGCGACGAGCTCGGCCGACCGGGCCGGGTCGACACGGACGAGCAGGTCACCGCTGCCGCGGACGTTGACCAGGATCTTGTCGTCCACCATGAACGACACGCCGCCGAACATGCGCTTCTCCGCGAACGGCACCGTGAGGTTCTCCCGCACCCGGGCCGCGACGTCGTCCTCCATGGCGTGAGTGTGCCGCGCGTGCCGGACACGGCGTAAGACCACAGCTCTCGGCTCGAGATCCTGTTCTGCGGAGCGAAGTGCGCGGCCAGCGAGCACATCGCGCGGCGCGTCGTGATCTTGCCGGGCGAAGAACCGGGCGATCAGGCGTTGGCCACCAGGTGCTCCAGCCGCGCCGCCACGTGCGCCCGCGCCGCCTCGGTGCGCGTCGGGAGGTGGCCCGAGCCGAACAGCGGCTCCCCCGGCTCGACGTCGCGCAGCAGCTGCCGCGCGAGGGTCTGCCGGTGCACCTCGGTGGGCCCGTCGGCGATCGCCATGACCTGTGCGTCGACCATCATCGCGGAGAACGGCATCTCGTTGGAGATCCCGAGGGCGCCGTGCAGCTGCATCGCCCGCTGCACGACGTCGTGGTAGACGCGCGGCATCGCGACCTTGACCGCGGCGATGTCCTTGCGCACGGCGCGGTAGTCCTGGTGCTTGTCGATCAACCAGGCCGTGCGCAGCAGCAGGAGCCGGAACTGCTCGAGGTCGAGCCAGCTCTCGGCCACCTTGTCCTGGGTGGACTGCAGGTCGGCGAGCCGGCCGTGCCGGGTGGTGCGCGAGACCGCCCGCTCCAGCATCAGGTCGAACGCGCGCCGCATCTGGGCGATGGTGCGCATGCCGTGGTGGATGCGGCCGCCGCCGAGCCGGGTCTGCGCGATCGCGAAGGCCTCGCCCGGCTCCCCGAGCAGGTGGTCGCCGGGCACGCGCACGCCGGCGTAGCGCAGGTAGGCGTGGCTGGAGTGCTCGGGCGACTCGGTGCCGACCCCGGCGTCACGGATGATCTCCACCCCCGGCGTCTCCCGCGGCACGATGAACATCGACATCGAGCGGTGCGGCGGCGCGTCGGGGTCGGTGACCACCATGACGATGAGGAACGCCGCATGGCGCGCGTTCGAGGAGAACCACTTCTCGCCGTCGATCACCCACGAGTCGCCGTCGCGCACCGCGCGGGTCGTGAACAGCGTCGGGTCGGCGCCCGCGTGCGGCTCGGTCATCGAGTAGCAGGACGAGATCTCGCCGTCGAGCAGCGGCTGCAGGTACCGCTGCTTCTGCTCCGGGGTCCCGAAGCGGGCGAGGATCTCGGCGTTGCCCGAGTCGGGCGCCTGGCAGCCGAACACCGACGGCGCCCACCGCGACCGGCCGAGCAGCTCGTTCAGCAGCGCCAGCTTGACCTGGCCGTACCCCTGGCCGCCCAGCTCCGGCCCGAGGTGCGCCGCCCACAGCCCCTGCGCGCGGACCTCGTCGCGCAGCGGGGCGACGAGCCGACGCGCGGTCTCGTCGGTCTTGTCGTACGGGTCGCCGAGGACGAGGTCGAGCGGCTCGACCTCGTCGCGGACGAACGCGTCGACCCAGTCGAGCTTCGCCTGGAAGTCCGGCTCGGTGCTGAAGTCCCACATCAGACGTTCCCCTTCGTCCGGTCGCCGTCCGCCGTGCCCATCCTGTCCTGCCGCGGAGCTCCGGGGCCGACGCCCTCGCCACCGGCGAGGCCCTCGATCTGGAACGCGAGCTGCGCGACGAGCAGCGCGTCGAAGCGCCGCAGGTCGAGCCCGGTGAGGTGCTGGATCCGGCCCAGCCGGTACCGGACGGTGTTCTCGTGCACGCCCAGTGCGCCGGCCGCGGCGCGCACCTGGGCCCCGGCGGCGAGGTAGGCCCGGAGGGTCGCGACGAGGTCGCCGCCCGAGCTCTCGTCGCTGCGCCGCAACGGGCCGAGGTTCTGCTCGGCGAAGCGGACGGCGGCGCCCGCCTTGTCGGCGCTGACGACGAGCCGCACGGTGTCGAACTCGTCGACCGCGACGACCTCCGCGGCTCCGCCGAACGCCCGGACGATCTCGTCGACCTCCCGGGTGCCGGCGAGCGCGCCCGGGAGCCCCTCGGGATCGCCCACCACCCCGGACACGACGATCCGGCGGATCCCGGTGGCGGCCTCGACCCGGTCGAGCTCGCCGTGCAGGTGCACCCGGAGGGCCCGGGCGCGCGCGGCCGGGTCGCCCGGGAGCGCCACGAGGCCGACCACCGCGTCCGGCTCGAGATGGGTCGCCACCACGTGCTCGAGCGCCGCCGCCACCGGGCCGCGCGCGTCGACGGGAGCCGTCCCGGGCCTCGTCGGGAAGCGGACCAGGACGTGGGCGGGCTCGAGGTCGAGCCCGGAGCGGGCGGCGAGCCGCCGGAGGTCGTCGAGCGGGCGCGTGCCGCGCAGCAGGTCGGCGAGGACGTCCTCCCGCGTGCGGGCGAGGACGCGTTCGACGCGGACGTCGCCGGCGAGCCGCAGCGAGACCATCCCGGCGGCCTGCTCGACGAGCACGGCGTCCGCGGGCCGCAGCCGCCGCCCGAGCTCGCCGACGTCGAGGTAGCCGGCCGGCTCGCCGTCGACCACGAGGACCGCGAGCAGGTGCCGTCGCACGAGACCGTGCACGGGAACGGGCGGGAGGACCGTCGAGGGCTGCCGCGGACCGAGTCCGGCGACCAACGGCGCCACGGCGGCACACGACCACGCCGCGGCGGGCAGCACCGGGGGCCGGGCGAGCCCGAACACCGCCGGGGCCGACCAGCACCGGACGCCCAGGTCGGGCTCGCGCAGCGCCACCGGCAGCCCCAGCAGCCCCGCGACCCGCTCCACGAGACGGCCGACGTCCATGCCGCTCAGGGCGCCCTCGGTGAGCCCGGCGAGCCGGCGTGGGAGGTCGTCGACGTCGTCGACGGCACCGGCGACAGCGCTGTCGACGGAACTCGTCATGGCTTTCCGACACCTCCGCCGATGCCTTGACCCGCTGTGATGGACAGCACTACCGTCGCAGCCCTAACGATCGTTAGGCAACCCCGAAATCCGAGGGACAGAGGTGACCCACCATGGACGTCGGCGTGCTGCTCGTCTTCCAGAACTGGCACGAGGACCTGACCGACGCGGAGATGTTCCGCCAGGAGGCAGAGCTCGGAGTGCTCGCCGAGGAATGGGGCTTCGACTCCGTCTGGGCCGCTGAGCACCACTTCGACGACTACTCGATGTGCCCGGACAACCTGCAGCTGATGAGCTACCTCGCGGCGCGGACGAGCCGGATCAAGCTCGGCACGGGCGCGGTGATCCTGCCGTGGAACGACCCGCTGCGCGTCGTCGAGAAGGTGACGATGCTGGACATCCTCTCCGAGGGACGGGCCGTCTTCGGGATGGGCCGCGGGCTCGCGAAGATGGAGTACGAGGGCTTCCGCCAGGACATGAACGAGTCGCGCGGCCGGTTCGACGAGGCCGCCCCGCTCATCCTCGACGGTCTGCGCAACGGCTACGTCGAGGGCGCCGGCCCGTACTTCGCGCAGCCCCGGGTCGAGATCCGCCCGGCACCGGAGGCCGGTCGGGACTGGACCGACCGCCTCTACGGCGTGGCGATGTCGCCGGACTCCGTCCCCGCCGTCGCGAAGGTCGGCGCGCGGATGATGACCTTCATGCAGTACCCGGCCGAGATGCACGTCCCGGCCATCGAGCGCTACCGCGAGTGCTTCCGCGCCGACCACGGCATCGAGCCCGGTCCGGTGCTCACCCAGGACTTCATCTACTGCCACGAGGACGCCGACGAGGCCGAGGGCATCGCCCGCGACTACCTCTCGCGCTACTTCCTCTCCGTGGTCAAGCACTACGACTTCGCCGGCAAGCACTGGCGCGAGACCAAGGGGTACGAGGCCTACCAGGCGGGCGCCGACATGATCCGCGAGGCGGGGATGGAGGCCGCGGCCGCGGGCTACGCCGACACCCAGATCTTCGGCACCCCCGAGCAGATCGTCGAGAAGTACCGCCATCGGTTGGAGCTGTTCGGCGACCACCAGCCCAACGTCGCGCCGTCGTTCGCCGGATTGCCCTTCGACAAGGTGCGGGCCAGCCTGAAGCTCTTCAGCGAGAAGGTGGTCCCGGAGCTCCACAAGATGGGCGTGAAGACCGCCGTTCCCGCCTGACGACGCCCGGTCCGGCCGTGGTCGTCGTCCGGCGACCACGGCCGGGACCTGCTGATGAAGGGGGCGTGAGGCGGGTGGCAGGCTACGTCGCCATGGACGCCGGTGGCGGGCCGCCTCGCACGGGAACGCGGCGCAGCGAACTCATCGCGCTGGCCGGCCGGATGTTCCGCGAGCACGGCTACCACGGCGTCGGGATGCGGGCGCTCGCCGACGCCGCCGGGATCCAGGCCGCGTCGCTCTACCACCACTTCCGCAACAAGGAGGAGCTCCTCCTCCAGACGATCTTCGTCGTGGACCGCGACCTGATCGTCGAGCAGCTCCCCCTCCTCGACGGCCCGGGGCACCACGCCGAACGGCTGGCCGAGCTGGTGCGGGCCCACGTGCGCCACATCGGTGCCAACCGCGACGCCTGGTACGTCGCCGGCCGCGAGCTGCGGGCGCTGAGCCCGGAACGCCAGGAGGCCGTCCAGTCCTACCGCCGCGACTACCAGCGGCGGATCGCCCGGCACCTCGCCGAGGGCGTGGCGGCCGGCGAGTTCGACTGCCCCGACCCGCGGCTCGCGACGCTCGCGCTCCTCGACCTCATCAACGGCCCCCACGAGTGGTTCGAGCCGGCCGGCCGGCTGACGATCGAGGAGATCGCCGACCGCTACGCGGAGATGGTCGTGCGGCAGCTCTCCCCGCTCGCGCAGCCGGCGACCACCGGCTGACCCTCAGCCCGCCGCGCGTGAGCGCGGCCGCGGTGCCCCGAAGGACGCGAGCAGGCCGCCGTCGACGGCCACCGTCGACCCTGTCATGTAGCTCGCGCCCGCCACGGCGCAGATGACCTCCGCGATCTCCTCGGCGCGCCCCACCCGGCCCATCGGGATGCCGTCGACGATGGCCTGCCGGGCGGCGGGCGGGATGCCCGCCGTCATCTCGGTGTCGACGAAGCCGGGCACGACGAGGTTGACGCGCACGCCCTGCGGGGCGAGCTCGACGGCGAGAGTGGACGTCAGCCCGGACAGGCCCGCCTTCGCCGAGCCGTACGCCGCGTCGCCGGGGAAGCCGCGGAGCCCGACGACGGCGCCGACGTTCACCACCGACGAGCCGTCGACCAGCAGGCGCCGCACCGCCCGCGCGACCCGGAAGGCCCCGGTCAGGTTGGTGCCGATGACCTCCTGCCACGCCTCGTCGCCGAGCCGCTCGAGGCGGCCGCCGCGGTGCACCCCCGCGGCCTGGACGAGGGCGTCGACCGCACCCGAGTCCTGCTCCACCGCCGTGACGGCCCGCTCGACGGAGTCCGGGTCCGCGACGTCGACCGCCACCGGACGCACCCGGTCGCGCACCCCCGCCGGCCAGGAGTCCCGGTCGACGGTGCGGGCGAGCACGTGCACGGTGTCGCCCCCGGCCAGGGCCCGGTCGACGACGGCCCGCCCGATCCCGCGCGAGCCGCCGGTGACGACCCAGTTCCGTCCCATGCTCAGCCGTCCAGGCCCTTCAGGTAGGCGAGCAGCTCGGCGCGGTAGCGCTCCCCGTCCTCCAGGAACGGGGCGTGGCCGACCCCCTCGAACTCCACGAGCCGGGCGTCGGGGAAGAGCTCCACCGACGCCGCGACGGCGGAGAACGGGACGAAGCCGTCCTGGTGCCCGCCCGTCACGAGGACCGGGCACCCGATGGTCGGCAGGATGTCGCGCTGGTCGATGTGCGCGAGGTCGCGCAGTGAGGCGTCCGCCGCGGGGCCCGCCTGGAGGAAGGCGTGCCAGATGGCGAGCACGGCCGGCTCCCCCACGGGCTTCGCGCAGACCGCGTCGGCCACCGCGCGGAACGTGCCCGGCCGGTCGGCGGCGAGCCCGGCGAGCACGCCCTCGACGTCGTCCGGCGTCCCGCCGTGCGGCCAGCCGTCCGCGGCGGTGTAGCGGGGCGTGGCCCCGTTGGTGAGGACGAGGCCGCCCAGGTCCGCCCCCAGTCGGTGGGCCGCCTCCACGACGACCGCGCCGCCCAGCGACCAGCCGTTCAGCACCGGCCGCTGCAGCCCGAGGTGCGCCACGAGGGCCACGACGTCGCCGGCGATCGCGCCGATCGAGGTGTCGGCGAAGTCCTGGTCGGAGCGTCCGCAGGCCCGGTGCTCGATCGTCACGACGGTGTGGTCGGCGGCCCGCAGCGCCCCGAGCACCGTGTCCCAGCAGCGGGCGTTCGCGCCCCAGCCGTGCACCAGCACGACCGGCCGCCCGGAACCCCGGTGGTGCTCGTAGTAGACGTGCCTGCCGTCCTCCACCTCGAGGAACGCCATCGTCGGATCACTCCTTCTCGTCGTGCGCGTAGCGGCCGCGCAGCGCCCGCTTGTCCGTCTTGCCGACACTCGTGCGCGGGAGGGCGTCGACGAGGACGACCTCCTCGGGGAGCCACCAGCGCGGCACCCTCGTCGCGAGCCGCTCCCGCAGCGCCGCGCCGTCGACGGCCGCCCCCTCGCGGGCCACGACGACGGCGAGCGGGCGTTCCTGCCACCGCGGGTGCGGCACGGCGACGACCGCCGCGTCCGCGACGTCGTCGTCCTCGAGCAGCGCCTGCTCCAGGGCGAGCGAGCTGATCCACTCGCCGCCGCTCTTGATGAGGTCCTTGGTGCGGTCGACGACGTGCAGCCACCCGTCGTGGTCGATGGTGGCGACGTCGCCGGTGCGCAGCCAGCCGTCGACGAAGCGGTCGGGGGCCTCGTCGAGGTAGTAGGAGGTGGCGACCCACGGGCCGCGCACGAGCAGCTCGCCGGCCGCGGCCCCGTCGTGCGGGAGCTCGCGCCCGTCGCCGTCGACGATCCGCCACTGCAGGCCCGGCAGGAGGCGGCCCTGGCTCCGGGTGCGTCGGACCCGTTCCTCGCGGTCGTCGGGCGGGTCGGGGTCGCGGGTGAAGGTCGCCATCGGCGAGATCTCGGTCATCCCCCAGCCCTGGAAGACCGGGACCCCGAGGTCGTCGAACGCGCGGATCAGGTCGGTCGGCGGGGTCGACCCGCCGAGCACCAGGGCGCGGAGCGACGACAGGTCCGTCCCGTGGGTGCGCACGTGCGCCAGCAGGTCGGTGGCGACCGTGGGCACCATCCCGAGGTAGGTGACCCGCTCCCGCTCGAGGATCCCGGCGATCTCCGCGACGGTCGGGCGCGGTCCGGGGAGGACCTGCGCGGCCCCGGTGAACGTCGCCGCGAACGGCACGCCCCAGGCGTTGGCATGGAACATCGGCACCACGTGCAGCACCGTGTCGCGCGCGGAGATGGCGTGACCGTCGGACAGGCAGGCCGCGAAGGTGTGCAGGGAGAGCCCACGGTGGGTGTAGCCCACGCCCTTGGGGCGGCCCGTGGTGCCGGAGGTGTAGCAGAGCACCGCCAGGTCGTCCTCGGTGCGCCTGGGATCGGGGAGCTCCGGGGCGCCACCGGCGATCAGCTCCTCGTAGGCGTCCCCCGAGTCGATCACGCCCAGCTCGGGGCGGACGCCGTCGAGCAGCCCGACGACGTCGGCGTCGGCCACGATGAGCCGGTCGTCGGCGTGCCCGGCGATGTAGGCGATCTCCTCCGCGGACAGCCGCAGGTTCAGGGTGTGCAGCACGGCGCCGGCCAGCGGGACCGCGGCGTAGAGCTCGAGGTGCCGGTGGTGGTTCCAGCACAGCGACCCGACCCGGTCGCCGGGCCGGACCCCGAGCGCCCGCAGCGCGGACGCCAGCCGCAGGACGCGGTCGTGGTACCGGGCGTAGTCGTAGCGCAGGACCTCCCGGCCGTGCTCGTAGGCGACGATGCCCCGGTGCGGGTGGTGCTCCCGGGCCCGCTCGGCGAAGTCGGTGACGAGCAGTCCGGTCACAGCGCCGCGCGCACCTGCGGGAGCACCTTCTCGGCCAGGTAGGCGATCCGTTCCGACCCGCTCGCCACCGGCTCCCCGGGCAGCATCGCCCAGAAGTGCACGTCGCGGATCTGCGGGGTACTGCGGAGCAGCTCGGTGAAGTGCGGGACCGCCGTCCCGGCGTCCATCAGCTGGTAGGCGCCGGCGTCGACGATCTGCTGCGGGTCGGTGAACCGCGGCGTGCTCTCCGGCGGGCCGAACGCGCCCCAGGAGATGTACTCGTTGAGCTGGTAGAGCGCGTGCTCCCCGATGCTCGCCCACACCTTCTCGGGGTCCTCGGCCACGATCGCCCACTGCCCGGCGTAGATCCGGGCCTCGTCGGCGGGGCGGCCGACCCGCGCGCAGGCGTCCAGGTAGCTGCGGTGGTGCACGTTCTGGGTGGAGAGGAAGCCGTCGGCGATCCGGGCCGCCCGCTCGATCGCGACGTCGGCCATGGCGCCGACCAGCAGCTTCGGCGGCGTCTCCGGCACCGGGGTGACGGGCAGCGGCGGCAGCCGGTAGCGCCTCCCCGCGTAACCCGCCGCCGACCCGGACCACGCCGTGCGGATCAGCTCGACGCCCTCCTCGAGCAGGCTCGGGCGCTGCTTCAGCACCCGGCCGAACGCCTCGAACTCGCGCGCCCAGTACCCCTGCCCGACCCCGAGGTCGAAGCGGCCGCCGGAGAGCAGCGACAGCGTCGCGGCGTCCTCCGCGAGCCGGACCGGGTCGTGCAGCGGCGAGACGATGAGGTTGGTGCCGATCCGCATCCGCTGCGTGCGCTGCGCGATCGCCGAGCCGAGCACGAACGGCGAGGGGCTGTACCCGTCGTCGCAGAAGTGGTGCTCGGTGAGCCACACCGAGTCGAGGCCCAGCGACTCGGCCCACGCGATCTGGTCGAGCACCTCGGCGTAGAACGCGCTGAAGGAGCGCCCGGCGTCCGGGTTGCGGAAGTCGTACCAGAGTCCGAAGTCGGGAGCCGCCGTCTCAGCCATGGCGGCACTGTCCCGACGACCGCCGCCTCTGTCACCGCACCGGAGAGCCCGCCGTTGTCGACTCCTTCAACGTCCCCCGATGCCGGATCTCGATCGTCCGCCCGCCCGAGGACTAGCCTCGACCGCCGTGCCCACCGATGCGGACCTCGTCGACGTCGCGGCGCTGCGGGCCTGGGGCCGCGGGCAGGGCCTTCCCGACGACGGCCCCGAGGGACTCACGCGCATCGGCGGCGGCACCCAGAACGTGGTCCTCGGCCTGCGCTGGGGCGGGCGTGACCTCGTGCTGCGCCGCCCGCCGGAGCACCCGCGCCCGAGCAGCAACGCCACGATCGCCCGCGAGATCCGGGTCCTCTCGGCGCTCGCCGGGACCGACGTGGCGCACCCGGCGTTCGTCGCGGGCTGCACCGACGAGAGCGTCCTCGGCGTCGTCTTCTACCTGATGGAGCGTGTCGACGGCGACAACCCCGGCGAGGTCGTCGCCCCGCTCTACCGCGACTCCCCCGACGCGCGCCGGGCCGCCGGACTGGACGCCGCGGCCGCGCTCGCGCGCCTCGCCGCGGTCGACCACGAGGCCGTCGGGCTCGGTGACCTCGGCCGGCCGGCCGGGTTCCTGGAGCGCCAGGTGAAGCGCTGGCTCGACCACCTCGCGTCCTACGACGCCGTCCCCGGCTACGGCGACGACCCGCTCCCGCACGTGCCGGAGCTTGCCCGCTGGCTCGACGCCCACCGGCCCGACGACTCGGCCCCCGGGCTGGTGCACGGCGACTACCACCTCAACAACGTGCTCCTCGACCGGGCCGCACCGCGCGTGGCGGCGATCGTCGACTGGGAGATGTGCACGGTCGGCGACCCGCTGCTCGACCTCGGCTGGCTCCTCGTGACCTGGCCCGAGGGGCACGGCGACGAGGTCACCGGCGCGGCCCTCGCCGCCCTCGGCGGGCTGCCCGGGCGCGACGACCTCGTCGCCGCCTACGCCGCCGGCAGCGACCGCGACCTGTCCGCGATCGACTGGTACACGGTCCTCGCCGGGTTCAAGTTCGCGATCGTCATCGAGGGCACGCAGGCGCGGGCGCTCGCCGGCCAGGCCGACCCGGCGGTCGGACAGCGCCTGCACCGCGCGGCCGTGCATGCCCTGGAACGGGTCGCCGCACTCACGTAGGGTCCGTAGTCGTCAGCTTCCTGACGACGGGAGTGGTCCAGTGCGCGCGGTGGTGCTGTCCGGTGGACTGACCCACGACTTCCCGGCGACCACGGCGTGCCTCACCGCCGAGCTGGACGCCGTCGGGCTCACGGCCGAGGTGCACACCGAGGTCGACGACGCCCTCCTCGCGCTCGAGGGCGTCGCGCTCCTCGTCGTGAACGCGCTGCGGTGGACGATGACGAATGCCGGGGTCCCGGAGCGCTACCGGGCGCAGGCCGAGGCCGAGGGGGCGACCCCGTCGCCGGAGGCCCGCGCGGCGTTCGACGCGCATCTCGCGGGCGGCGGCGGGCTGCTCGCGATGCACACCGCCCCGATCTGCTTCGACGACTGGCCGGAGTGGGCCGACGCGCTCGGCGCCCGGTGGGTCTGGGGCCGCTCGCAGCACCCGCCGCTCGGGCCGGAGGTCGACGTCGACGTCTGTGGCGACCACCCGATCGTCGACGGGCTCGGCGGCTTCACCCTCGTCGACGAGGTCTATGGCGACCTGGAGTTCCGGGCTCCCGTCGACCCGCTCCTCGAGGCCGCCCAGCCCGACGGACGGGTCATGCCGCTGCTGTGGGCCCGGGAACACGGCGGCGGGCGCGTCGTCGTCGACCTGCTGGGACACCACCCGCCCTCGTACGCGGTACCCGAGCACGCCGAGATGGTGCGCCGCGCGATCCGGTGGACGT
Organism: Actinomycetospora sp. CA-084318; assembly: GCF_050955885.1. Lineage (NCBI taxonomy): Bacteria > Bacillati > Actinomycetota > Actinomycetes > Pseudonocardiales > Pseudonocardiaceae > Actinomycetospora > Actinomycetospora sp. CA-084318. The sequence goes on along the minus strand of NZ_CP192098.1, from coordinate 2,154,498 downwards.
GCCGTGCCTGAGCTGTCGCTCAGCGCGGGGAGCGTGCTCGACCTCGCCCCGGCCGACGTCGTCGAGTGCGCCGCGGCGGCGGGCTACGACCTGGCCGGGGTCCGCCTCGCCGACCCCCGACGCGAGGCCCCGGCCGTCGCGGCGGCGCTGGCGCGGACCGGGCTGGGCCTGCTCGACGTCGAGGTGGTGCGGCTCGGGCCGGCCCCGCTGACCGACCACCACCGCGCCCTCGCGGACGCGGCCGCCACGCTCGGAGCCCGCTTCCTCCTGACGGTCGCCGACCACGACGACGAGGCGCTCGCCGTCGAGCAGGTGACGGCGCTGATCGACCACCTGCGCAGCTCGGACACCCGCGTCGCCCTCGAGTCGATGGCGTTCACGGGTCTCCGACGACGCGCGGACGCCGAGCGCGTGGCGCGGGCCGCGGGCGCCCGGGTCCTGCTCGACCCGCTCCACCTGCACCGTGCGGGCGACGACCTCGGCGCGCCCGCCTCGGAGGTGGTCGGCTATGCGCAGCTCACCGACGCTCCGGACGCGTCTCCCGGCACGGACTTGGCGCACGAGGCCCGGCACCTCCGGCTGCCGCCGGGCCAGGGCGGGCTCGACCTGGACCGCTTCCTGACGACGCTGCCGGCGGACCTGCCGCTCTCCGTCGAGGTCCAGTCCGACGCGCTGCTGGAGACGGCACCGCACGAGCGGGCGGCGACGCTGCTGGCGGCGACGCGGACTGTGCTGACGAGGAGGAGCTGAGCGTGGGACGGGCGATCGCGGGGATGTCCGTGCTGGTGACGGGCGGGGGCTCGGGTCTCGGCGAGGGCGTCGTCGAGCGCCTGACCGGCCTCGGGGCGCGCGTGACCGTCACCGGGCGTCGTCGGGAACGGGTGGAGGCCGTGGCGGCGCGGACCGGTGCCCGGGGCGTCGTCGGGGACGTGACCGACGAGGCCGACCGGCACGCCATGGTCGACGCGGCGGTGGCGCACGGCGGCGGGCTCGGCGCCGTCGTCCATGCGGCCGGGAACATGTACCGCGGGCCGCTCGCGGAGCTGACCGCCGAGGGCCTGCACGACGTGTTCGCCTCGAACACCATCGCGCCGATGCTGCTGACCGGGCTCGCGCTGCCGCACCTCGTCGCGGCGGGGGGCGCGGTCGTGTTCTTCGGCTCGGTGCACACCCAGCGCGCGTTCCCGGGCGCCTCCCCCTACGCCGCGACGAAGGGGGCGCTCGAGACGCTGACCGGGGTGCTGGCCGCCGAGCTCGGGCCGCAGGGCGTGCGCGTGAGCTGCGTGCGGCCCGGCGGGGTGCTCACCGAGATCAACCAGCGAGCCGGGGTGTTCGACGACGCGACGGCGGCCGAACGGATGGAGTCGCTCGGGCCGGCGCACGCCCTGGGGCGGCCGGGCACGGTCGAGGAGGTGGCCGAGGCGGTCGAGTACCTGCTCACCGCGGAGTGGGTCACCGGGAACGTGCTCACCGTCGACGGCGGGCTGGGCCTCGGGGTGACGCAGGCCTGAGCGCTACCGGCGGCGTCGTCGGGCGGGTCGCGCCCCGCCGAGCTGGAGCAGCGCGGCGGGGATGCCGTGGTCGTCGCGCAGGCGCCGCAGGGCGGGCTCGTTCTCCCAGAAGTGCTCGAAGTCGTCGGGGGCGAGCTTCTCCGCGATCAGGTGCATCGCGATGTCGTGGCGGACGTACTCGACGGCGACGAGGACGACGGCCGGGTCGTCGGTGAACACGCCCCACGCGTCGTCGCCGACCACCCCGCCGATGACGGCCTGCTCGCGGTCGGCGGCGACCACCAGCAGCCGGCAGCCGAGGTTCTCCAGCACCACCTCGGGGCTGGAGTAGCGGTGGACCGTGGTGCGGCCGACCGGCTCCGGGTCGTCGCCGAAACTCACCACCGACACGTCGACGCCGTCGGTCTCGGCCCGGCGCGCCGCCGGCTTGAGCGACGCGATCTCGCCCGGCCAGCCGGAGAGGAACAGGTCGTCGCGGGCGGCACCGACGACGTCCTCGGCCCGCTCGAGCAGCGCGGCCCGGTCGGTGAGGGTGTGGACGATGCGCACCTGCGGCGGCGCCGCGATCTGCGGGAGCGCGTCGGACAGCGCGTCCATCGAGGCGTCGAAGTCGCGGCGCATCCGGTCGAGCAGCGCCGAGGGCGGCAGCGACAGGTAGCCGACGCCGGACTCGCCGGCCCGGACCTCGTACGCCGCGCCCCGCGCGACGAGCTTGCCGAGCGTCTCGTACACCGTGCTGCGCGGGACGCCCGACCGCTTGGCCACCTCGTAGCCGTTCAGCGGCGTCCCGGCGCCCACGAGCGCGACGTAGGCCTTCGCCTCGTAGCCCGACATCCCGAGGCGGCCGAGTTCGTCGATGACGCCCTGCTGCGACATGCTCGTCATGATCCCAGGTCGTCAGGTCTCGAGCTGGGAGCGCGCCCGCGGCATCGCGTTGAGCGCGCCGCGGGTGATCCCGCCGTCGACCGCGAGCGTCTGCCCGGTGACGTAGGCGGCCCGGTCGGAGCCGAGGAAGAGGACCGTGTCGGCCACGTCCTGCGCCGTGCCCAGACGACCCAGCGGGACCCGGCCGGAGCGCAGCCGCCGCACCTCGGGGTCGGCGTAGATCGCGTCGGACATCCCGGCGTCGATCAGTCCGGGGGCCACCGCGTTCACCCGGATCCCGTGGGCGCCCCACTCCAGCGCCATGTGCTCGGTCAGCATCACGACCCCGGCCTTCGACGCGGTGTACGCGCCCGCGCCCGGGGCGGCGGCGAGGCCGTTGATCGAGGAGATGTTGACGATCGAGCCGCCGAGCCCCTCGTCGATCATCCGGGCCGCGGCGGCCCGGGCGACGAGGAAGGTGCCGGTGAGGTTGACGTCGAGGGCGGTGCGCCAGTCGGCGGCGCTCAGCTCCAGGAGGGGCCCGAACCGGACCACCCCGGCGTTGTTCACGACGAGCGCGGGGGCCTCGGGGAGGGCGGCCACGGCGGCCCGGACGGCGTCGTCGTCGGTGATGTCGACGCGGGAGGGCACGCATGCCTCGCCGATCGCCGTAGCGCTGGCCCGGACGGCCGACTCGTCGACGTCCCAGGCCGCGACGCGGTAGCCGTCCTTGGCCGCGTGGCGCGCGAGCACCGCCCCGATCCCGCTGCCCGCCCCGGTGATCACGGCCCAGCTCGTCACTCGGTACTCCTCCTGCTCGCCGTGCGGTCGTCGTGCTCCGGGTAACGACGCTAGTGAGTGTCGGTCCCCGCGTCTATGGTGCGAGGTGGCACACGGAGCGCGAATCCGTAGTCGTCAGACGGCGCACGACGCAGGAGGCACCATGTCCGGCATCCTCATCCGGGGCGGCACGCTGATCGACGGGACCGGGTCGCCCGCGCGGGCCGGCGAGGACGTCCTGCTGCGCGACGGGCGGGTCGCGGCGATCGGTCCCTCCCTGCCGATCGAGCCCGACACCGAGGTCGTCGAGGCGGCCGGCCGGACCGTGATGCCCGGCCTGATCGACGCGCACACCCACCTGACGTTCGGCGAGCCGACCGGCAACGACGAGCTGTTCAACCACCGCACCGAGGCCTACAGCTCGATGCTCTCGGCCTACAACGCCCGGAAGGTGCTGCGCGCCGGCGTCACCAGCGTGCTCGACGCCGACTGCCTGTGGAACATCGGCGTGGAGCTCCGCGAGGCCATCGAGTCGGGCATCGTCGAGGGCCCGCGGATGCGCGCGGGCGGCCAGGCGCTCATGACGATGCTCGGCGGCACCGCGGGCCGGATGATCCGCGACGAGGGCACCACCGGCTACGCCACGGTGGTCACCGGGCGGGACGTGATGGTCAACGAGATCCGCCGGCAGATCAAGTACGGCGTCGACTGGATCAAGATCATGGTCACCGGGCTGATCCCCTCGATGAAGGGGCCGGAGGTCAAGGTCTGGAACATCGACGAGCTGCGCACCGTGTGCGACACCGCGCACGAGCTGAACACCAAGGTCGTCGCGCACTGCCGCAACTCCGACTCGACGCGCGACGCCGCCCGCGCCGGGGTCGACCTGATCTACCACGCGTCCTACGTCGACGACGAGGCGCTGGAGGCCGTGATGGAGGCGGGCAGCGCGCTGTGCCCGACGTTCACGCTGCTGGGCAACCTCGCCGACTACGGCGCGAAGATCGGCACCGCGCCGGAGCTGCTCGACGTGTTCCGCGCGGAGATCGAGGTGACGGCGAAGCAGCTCGCGAAGGCCCACGCGGCGGGCGTCCCGTTCCTCGCCGGCTCGGAGACCGGGTTCGCCGTGACGCCGGTCGGCGAGTGGCACGCCCGCGAGCTCGAGATGTTCGTCGAGTACATGGGCATGACGCCGATGGAGGCGATCGTCGCCGCCACCCGCAACGGCGCCTTCGCGATGCGCGCCGAGGGCGAGCTGGGGACGCTCGAGGTCGGGCGGATCGCCGACGTGCTCGTCGTCGACGGGGACCCGCTGCGCGACGTCCGGGTGCTGCAGGACAAGGAGCGGATCGTCGAGGTGATCAAGGACGGGCGCCGCATCGACATCACGACGCCCATCCCGGAGCGCACGCAGCGCGCCTCGGACCAGGTGCGCTTCCTCGCCGCCTGCCCGCTGACCCGCTCGCTCGCGCTCACCGAGGACGACCTCGAGCGGCTCTCGCATGTCTGACGGCTCGGCGGCGGACGTCCTCGACGTGCACGCCCACGCGGTGCTCGCCGCGTCGGAGGGCGCGGCGGGCGCGGCCGGGCCGGAGCTCGGGGCGCTGGAGGACGGCACGCCGTTCTACCGCGTCGGCGACTACGTACTGCGCGGCGTGCGCTACGCGGGCAGCCCGTTCATGGACGTCGACGTGCGGCTCGCGGCGATGGACCGGGCGGGCATCGGACGGCAGCTGCTCTCCCCCAACCCGCTGACGTACTTCGGCGACCTGCCCGTGGCCGACGCGGTCGCCTTCGCGCAGCAGTACAACGACGGGTTGGCTGCTCTCGTCGCTGAGCACCCGTCGCGCCTTCTGGCGGCCGCCCAGGTGCCGGTGCAGGACGTGGGCGCGGCGGTGGCGGAGGCCCGGCGGGCGGTGCGCGACCTCGGGATGGTGGCGGTCTACCTCGACACCGACCCGGCCGGGCGGACGCTGGACGACCCGGCGCTCGACCCGCTGTACGAGGCACTCGTCGAGCTGGACGTCCCGCTGTTCGTGCACCCCTCTCCGCTCGGTCCGGGTGGTCCGCCCGCCGACCCCCGGCTGCGGCGCTTCGACCTCGACCTGCAGTGCGGGTTCGCCTACGACGAGACGTTGGCGGTCGCGGCGCTCGTGTTCGGCGGTGTGCTGGAGCGGCACCCGTCGTTGGACGTCTGCTTGTCGCACGGCGGTGGAGCGGCGGCGTTCGTGGCGGGGCGGTTCGCGCGGGCCGTCCGCAAGCGACCGTGGGCCTCGGCCGCTCTGCGCGAGCACGGGTTCGACCACTTCTTCCGCCGCCTGTGGCTCGACGTGCACGTGCACGACGAGGGGTCGCTGGAACTGCTCTGCGCGCGGGCGGACCCCGACCGCCTCGTGTTCGGCACCAACTTCGCCGGGTGGGACTCCGACGCCGACGACACCCCGACGGGTCCGTGGGCGGCACGGCTGACCGCGAACGCCGAGCGGCTGCTGCGGCTGCCCTGACGCTGGCGCGTGCGCCGCTCGAGGTGCACACCAGGCATGGTCGCGTGCCCACCGAGCTGCCTCACGTCATTCTCGCAACCGTGGCTCCGTCGCGCCGCATCCATCGTTGCGCGCCGCACACGGTCCGGACCCGCCACCCCACGCCTCACCGGCGTTGCGTCACGCACACGGCGCGGACCCGTCACACCACCCCTCACTGGCGTTGCGTCGCGCAGACGGCGCGGGCGACGAGGGGTCGACCCCGTCCACCGGTGCGCGACGCGACGGACTCGTCAGGGCCAGCGAAGGTGACATCAGGCATGGTCTGGCGCCCGCCGAGCTGCTTGGTGTCACCCTCGCGACGACGTGGCGCCGGGCCCCCACACCATCGTTGCGTCGCGCACACGGCGAGGACTTGTCACACGGCATAGCCCCCACGTTGCGTCCCGCAACCCGCGGGCGCCGAGAGGGCGAACCCGCCGACCGTGTGCGCGACGCACGACGCCGCCCGGCACAGGCAACCCCGCCGACCGTGCGCGTCCCGCAACCCGCGGGCGCCGAGGGGACGACCCTGCCGTCCGTGTGCGTCCCGCAACCCGCGAGCGCCGAGAGGGCGACCCTGCCGACCGTGTGCGCGACGCACGACGCGGCCCGGCACGGGTCGGTCCTGCCCACCGTGTGCGCGACGCACGAGACACCCCGGGAGCCGGCCGCGGCGGACGTCGTCAGGAACGCAGCGGACGACCGGCCGTCTCGCGGAGCGCGAGCACCGCGGGCAGCGAGACCAGGGCCAGCAGGATCACGTAGAACGCGCCGACCATGGTGCTGCCGGTGACCCCGCCCAACCACGTGAGCAGGTAGGGCGCGGAGCCGCCGAAGAGCGCGACGGACAGGTTGTAGGTGATGCCGTGGCCGCTGACGCGGACGTTCGTCGGGAACTGCTCGGTCAGCGCCGCGTTGATCACCGCCGCGTACGCGCCGGCGAGCAGACCGAACAGCACGAGTCCGCACGCGATCAGGCCGAAGGTGCCCGACGTGATGAGCAGGAAGCTCGGGTAGGCCAGCAGGAGCAGCCCGAGCCCGCTGGTGAGGAGCACCGGCTTGCGGCCGACGCGGTCGGAGATCCATGCGCCCGCGACCTCCGCGACCAGGCACGCCGCGAGGGCGATCAGCGACGGCGCGAAGGCCTGGACGCCGGTGAGGGCGAGGCTCTTCGTCGCGAAGCTCGGGAGGTAGCCGACGATCATGTAGAACGACGACGCGTTCACCGCGACCAGGCAGAACGCGACGACGAGCAGGCGCCGGGCCGCGCGTCCGCTCAGTGCGGCGCGCACCGGGTTGGCGGCGCGGGCGGACTCCCGGCGCAGGGCGACGAAGAACGGCGTCTCGTCGAGCCGGCGGCGGATGAACAGCCCGACCAGGCCCAGCGGCAGCGCGACCAGCAGCGGGATCCGCCAGCCCCACGCCTGCATGTCCGCGGTGGACAGGGTCAGCAGAAGGATGCCAGGCAGCAGACTGCCGAGCAGGGTCCCGACGACCGACCCGACCGAGATCATCCCGACGAACAGGCCGCGGCGGTGGTCGGGTGCGTGCTCGGCGACGAACGACACCGCGCCGGAGATCTCGCCGCCCGCCGACACGCCCTGCACGAACCGCAGCAGGACCAGCAGGACCGGCGCGGCCACACCGATCGCGGCGTACCCGGGCAGCAGGCCCATCAGCGTCGTCGCGACCGACATCAGCAGCACGGTGAGCGCGAGGGTGCCGCGCCGGCCGATACGGTCGCCGACCGCGCCCCAGACGAACCCGCCCAGCGGCCGGGCGAAGAACGCGACCGCGAACACCGCGAGGGCCGAGAGCAGGCCCGTCGTCGGGTCGACCGCCGGGAAGAACACCGCCGCGAGCGTCGTCGCGAGCACCGCGTAGACCGAGAACTCGTAGAACTCGACGAGCGACCCGATCACCCCGCCGAGCAGCAGGCGGCGCAGCGCCCGCTGGGTCGCCGGGTCGTCCGACCTCGCGGTGACGGGGGTGGGGTCGAGCGCGGACATCGGGCCTCCCGGGGTCAGGGGTCAGAGCAGGCCGGCGTAGGCGCCGCCGTCGACGGGCACCGCCGCGCCGGTGACGAAGCCCGCGGCCTCCGAGCAGAGGAAGGTCACCAGCGCGGCGCACTCCTGCGGCGTCCCGAGCCGCCCGGCCGGGACCCCGGCGAGCGCCGAGGCCAGGGCGTCCGGGTCGGTGTAGACGCCGCGGACGCGGTCGGTGTCGTGCAGGCCGGGGAGCACGGAGTTCACGGTGACGCCCTGCGCGGCGATCTCGCGGGCGAGCGTGCGCAGGAACCCGGTCGCCCCGGCCCGGGCGGTGTTCGACGGCGCGAGGTTCGCGTACGGCTGCCGCACCCCGAGCGAGGTGATCGCGACGATGCGTCCCCAGCCCTGGGCGGTCATCGTCGGGACCGCCGCCTGGCACATCGCGACGACGGCGAGCAGGCTGCGGTCGACCGCGACGCGGTAGTCGTCGAGGGTCGTGTCCGCCACGCGGCCGGGGCCGGGACCGGGGCCGTTCACGACGAGGACGTCGAGGCCGCCGAGCCGGTCGGTCGCCTCCATGACGAAGCCCGACGCCGCCTCGGGCACGGTGAGGTCGGCGACGGTCCAGTCGGCGCCGAGCTCCTCGGCCGCGGCCCGCGCACGGCCCTCGTCGGACCCGCAGAGCACGACCCGCGCGCCCTCGGCGACCAGCGCCGCCGCGCACGCGCGCCCCAGACCGGCCGTCCCCGCCGCCACCGCAGCGCGGCGTCCGCGCAGCCCCAGGTCCATGTCCGCCTCTCCCCCGACGTCAGAAGACGTCGATCTCCTCGCCGGTGTCCGCGTCGACGAGCTGCACGGCGCCGGACGGGCACGCCCGGGCCAGCTCCAGAGCCTGCTCGTCCGGCGGGCTCGGCGCACCGGGCACGATCTCGGCGACCTCCTCGGCGTCGAAGCGGAAGACGTCCGGCCGCTCGGCGACGCACCGTCCCGAGCTGATGCACACCTCGCCGTCGACGACGATGCGGTAGCTCATCGCGCACCGCCCAGCAGCACGGGATAGGTGCCCCAGTAGGGCCGGGCGGTGGCGGCGTCGGGCTCCGGCGGGCGCTCCGGGTCGCGACGGACACCGGCCTCGAACAGCTGCTGCACGGCGCCGGTGACCAGGCCGGTCAGGTGCGACGACGGGTCGACGCCGGGGCCGGCGACCACGCCGGCGGCGAGGTCCTGGCCGATGCACACGTGCATCCCGGCCGCGAAGCTCAGACCGAACGGCCCGACGCCGGGCGGCACGACCCGGTCGGGGTCGAACTCGGCGGCGTCCGGCCCGAACACCGACGCGTCGCGGTTCACGGCGTGCAGGTCGACGACCACGGTGTCGCCCTCGGCGATCTCGACCCCGGACCGCAGCCGCACCGGCGCGAGCGCCCGTCGTCGGCCGACCGGGCTCGACGGGTTGAGTCGCACCGTCTCGTGCACGCAGCGCTGGACGAACAGCGGATCCCGCCACCGGCCGGCGTCGTCGGGACGGCGCTCCAGCCAGGTGAGCAGGTGGTCGACGGTCCGGACGAACGCCGTCGCGCTCGTGTGCCCGCCCGCGAGCAGGAAGAACGCGACCTCGCGCCGGACCACGTGCCGGGGCAGGCCGAGCTCGTCGCCGTGGCGCAGCAGCGTCGTCAGGACGTCCGCCGGGACCTCGACGTCCTCCCCCGCCGCCTCGGCCGCGAGGAGGGCGCGGCGGCGCTCGAGCGAGGGCGTCAGGAACTCGACGTCCCAGTCCTCGAGGGCCTGCGCGACGGCGGCCGCGGTCGCCTCCCGGTCGCCCGTCCCGTGCGCGAGCGTGGCGCCCTGGATGAACCGGAGCATGTACGCGTGCAGCCGGTCGGTCTCCGCCGCCGTGCCCTCCGGCCGGTCCACCCCGGCGGTGAGCGCAGCCAGGTTCAGCATCAGCTCGTGGCCCAGGTGCACGAGGTCGGCCCCGCCCGCCTCGACGTACGGGGCGAGGGTCCGCCCGACGATGCCCGGGAACAGGTCGCGCTCGTAGTGCTCGACGATCGCGCGCCGGAAGAGTCGGTTCTCCACCCGGCGGCGGTCGCGGTGCTCGGTCCCGTGCAGGTTCACCAGCACGTCGGCCATCACGACCTCGCCCTCGTCGTAGAGGGACTGCCGGAGGTCGCGGCTGCGGTAGACGTCCTTCGCGTCGGCGAACGTGTCGACGGTGACGGTCATCGGTCCTCCTCGCTCCGGCCCGCGGGACGCTAGTCGTCAGCCCACTGACGCCGCAACGAGCCGTTGTCCCTTCCCGCAGGAGCCCACCGTCGTTAGGGTCGGAACGCCGACGACGCCGGACCGAGGGAGCGCTCATGTCGACCATCACCCTCGACCGCTACGCCGACGTCCGCGACGCCTTCCGGCGCCACGAACTCGCCCAGGCGCTCTACGACGCCGGCGGCGTGGTGATGGCCGACTGCCTGCTCGTGCTGCACGGGGCGGAGCACCGGGTCCGACGGCGGGTCGAGAACCGCCTCTTCCGCCGCGGCACGTTCCGGCACTGGGAGCGGGAGTTCCTGCGCGACGTCGTCGTCGACACCCTGCGGCCCTTCACGACGACGGGTCGGGCCGACCTGATCGAGCTCGGCTACCGGACGATCATGACGCTCACCGCGATGGTGGCCGGGGTCGACCGGCCGACCGGCTCGGTCGCCGAGACCGACGCGCTCTACCGGTTCGCGAAGAAGTTCTCCGAGGGCGCGACCCTGGTGCACACGACCCGCGACGCCGACGAGGTCCGGGCGGAGGTCGCCGCCGCGCTCGACGAGTTCGACCGCGACTTCCTGCAGCCCTCGATCGCCCGCCGCACCGCGCTGCTGGACCGCCTCGCGGCCGGGGAGATCGCCGAGGACGAGCTCCCCCGCGACGTCCTCACCGCTCTGCTGCGCCACCGCGACGAACTCGGCCTGTCCGACGACGCGATCCGCCGCGAGTGCGCCTTCTACCTGCAGGCCGGCTCGCACAGCACCGCGGACGCCTTCAGCCACGCCGCCGACGACTGGTTCGCGTGGTCGGCCCGGGAGCCGGAGGCCGCCGGCCGCGCGCGGCACGATCCGGCGCTGCTGCAGGCGTGCGTGTACGAGACGTTGCGGCTGCACCCGGCGAGCCCGGTGGCGCAGCGGCGGGCCGAGTCGGCGATCGCCCTGCGCAACGGCACGGAGGTGCCGGAGGGGACGGTCGTCGTGCTGGACATCGCCGCCGCGAACCGCGACGCGACCGTGTTCGACCGGCCGGAGGAGTACGACCCGACCCGCGACGTGCCCGCCGAGGTCCCGCGCTGGGGCCACGCCTTCGGCGGCGGGATGCACGCGTGCATCGGCACCGAGCTGGCGGGCGGGGTGCCGGTGGACTCGAACGACGACGGGTCGCAGGTCCTCGGCACCGTCACGCTCATGCTGGAGGCGTTGCTCGCCGCGGGCGCCCGCCCCGACCCCGAGCACCCGGCGCAGCGCGACCCGCACTCCGCGCGCGACCACTTCGCGTCCTACCCCGTGCTGTTCGGCCGATGAGCATGCCGGCGGCGCTCGCCCGCTTCCTCGACGCGGTCGAGGCGCGCGACGCCCGGGCCGCCGGGGCGTGCTTCGCCGACGACGCCCCGTACGCGAACGTGCCGCACCCGCCCGTCGTCGGGCCGGACGGGGTGCGGGAGATGCTCGCGCCGGTCCTGGACCGCTCCGAGCAGGTGCGGTGGGAGATCGTCACCTCGGCGCTCTCCGAAGAACGCTGCTTCCTCGAGCGCGTCGACCGGTTCGTGATCGACGGCCGCGAGTACGCCGTGGCCTGCACGGCGGTCGTCGAGATCGACCCGGCGGCGGACCGGATCACCGCCTTCCGCGATTACGTCGACCTCGGCGAATGGCGCGCGCGCCTGGCCGAGGCGTTCACGCCCTGAACCACCCGTCACCGAGGAGGACCCGATGCCCGCGATGCTGCGAGGACTCGAGGGGAAGACCGTCCTGATCACCGGCGCCGCGAAGGGGCAGGGCCTGAGCCACGCCCTGGCGTTCGCCGACGCGGGCGCGGACGTCGCCGCCCTCGACATCACCGACCCGATCGACGACATCTATCCGCTGGCCACGGCGGACATGCTCGAGGCGACCGTGCAGGCCGTCGAGGCGAAGGGCCGGCGCTGCCTGCCGCTGCCCTGCGACCTGCGCGACGAGGCCCAGGTCGAGGCGAGCGTGGCCAAGGCGCTCGGCTACTTCGACAACCGCATCGACATCGTCGTGAACAACGCCGGGGTCGCTGCACTGGACACCATCCAGGGCATGCGCTCGCACGTGCTCGACGCCGTGATCGACACGATCGTCAAGGGGCACATGTACGTCGCCAAGTACGTCGTGCCGAGCATGATCGGCCACCGGAGCGGCAAGATCATCAACATCTCGTCCGGCGTGACCGGGTCCGGCCACGCGCAGCTGTCGCACTACGTCGCCGCCAAGCACGCGATCCAGGGCCTGACCTCCGCGTGGGCGTTCGAGCTCGCCGAGTTCGACATCAACGTCAACGCGATCGCCCCGGCGACGATCAAGCCGGGTGAGGGCCAGGGCTCGGGCATGGTGCTCGGCCTGGCCGGCGAGGTCGGCATGACCCCCGACGACGCCTACGAGATGTTCTCCGCCGCCGGCAACATGCCGGGACCGAAGTGGCGCACCGAGGTCTCCGACATCACCGACGCCGTGCTGTTCCTGGCCTCCGACAACGCCGATCAGATCACCGGTCACGTCCTGCGCGTCGACGCCGGGCAGGGGGCGAAGTGAGGTGAGCGCCGACGCCGATCTCGTCGCGGAGCTGGCGGACCTGCGACGGCGGGTGGAGCGGTTGGAGAGCGAGTCCGCGATCCATGCCCTGCGCAACCGTTTCCACGAGTTCGTCAACACCGACCGCTGGGACGAGATCGGCGGGCTGTTCGCCGAGGACGCCGTGCTCGACTACTCCTACCTCGGCTCCGCATCGGGTCGCGCGGAGATCACGGCGTTCTTCGCGGCCATCCCGCGTCTGCTCCCGGCGGCGGAGGGACGGCCGTTCGTGCGGCAGTTCATCCACGGGCACGACGTCGAGGTCGACGGCGACACCGCCCGCGGCACGAGCTTCCTGCTGGCGACCCCGATCTACCACGGCGAGAGCTTCCTGCTCGCCGGGCGCTTCACGGACACCTACGTGCGTCGAGGGGAGGTCTGGTCCTTCGCCTCGGTCACGCTCGACGTCGACTACTCGGTGCCGATCCGCGAGGGCTGGGCGGGCGAGGACCGACACCGGATGCGGCTGTGAGTCAGCGCGCGCCGGCCAGCTGGGTGTCGATCCAGGCGTCGTGCGACCGCTGCCGGCCCTGCGCGTCGGTGTAGCCGCAGGCACGGTTGGTGATCACGTCCGGGTGGGCCGGGTCGCCGAACACGGGTGGGCCGTCGAGGTCGCAGGTGGGTGTGATCGGCGCGGTGACGGCGGTCGGGCTCTCGACGGCGGCGGGCGCCGTCGCCGGGACCGGGGCGGGCGCCGCGAGCGCGTAGGTCGCCGAGCACATCAGCCCGGCCACGGCGGCCGCGCCGAGCGGGAGGTGGACACGACGTGCCGTGCCCTGCTGGTGGTGCCGCCCCATGGTGTCCCCCGACCTCGATCCGTCGACCGGTGGTTCGGGATGACCGCCTTCGGCGTTATCGAACCGTCACCTGGTGCACCCGATCGAGGGCCTCCGCGAGTCGTCCTGCAGGAACCCAGGCACTGGTGCGCACCGAAGATCACGACGCGCCGAGCGATCTGCTCGGTGAGAGCGCGCAGATCGCTCGGCTCGTCGTGATCATGCCGTGGCCGACCCCTGCCAGGACTCCTGCGACGGGCCGCCGCAGGTCGCCTCGCAGAACCGATGCCGGCGGCACCGGTTCTGCGACGTGGCCCGCGAACCGACGTCACCCTCAGCGACGGGCCGCCGCAGGTCGCCCCGCAGAACCGATGCCGGCGGCACCGGTTCTGCGTCATCGCCGGGGGACCGAGCACCGATGCGCACCCAAGATCACGGCGCGCCGAGCGATCTGCTCGCTGAGCGAGCACATCGCTCGGCTCGTCAGGATCATGCCGAGGGCGACCCCGCCAACGCCTCCGCGATCGGCCGGGGCTCCAACCCCGACGCCTGCACGACGACGAGCGACCCCGACCCGGCGGGCTCCACCCGCGGCGGTTCCTCGCCGCACACGGCGTGCACGAGTGCACGTTCCAGCGCCGGCCGCACCAGGTCGGCGAGATCGGCGAGGTCGCGCGGCTTCGCCAGGCCGTCCACGATCGCCGGCTCGTCCACGAGCGCTGCGGCCGCACTCGGCGAGCTCAGCGTGCACACGTCTCGTTCCCGACGACGGCTCGCGGTGCTCCGCGACCAGGTCAGCACCACGGTGGCGTGCAGGTCGGTCCAGAACTGCTGCTCCGCGACCGGCGCCGGCAGCGGACCGGCCACGCCGGCCGGGATCGTCCGCCACCGCCGGACGTCCTCCGCGTTCGTCTCCAGGGCGGCGAGGCGGTCGGTGTCGTCGGGGTCGTCGGCGAGGTCGCTCAGGACCCGGAACGCGCCGTCGGTCGCGAGCATGGCGGGGAGGTCGAGCCGCGCCGCCTCCACGCGGTACTGGTGCACGACGAGCCGCGGCCCGTCGGTCGTCGCGTCCGCGCGGGTGCTGACGACGGCGAGGTCGAGCCGGTCCGGCGGGGTGTCGTCCCCGTCCGAGACCTCGTACGACCGCGAGCGGTCGGGCCAGTGCACCAGCGCCCGAGGAGCGTCGTCGGGAAGGGCCCGGCCCTCCCGCGTCCGGTCGAGGACGAGCCCGAGCAGGCGCAGCTGGTCGGTCTCCAGGGCGTCGACGTAGTCGCGGACCTCGGTCAGCGCGCGGTCGTGCTCGCCGGCGAGGTCGTCGACACGAGCATCGAGCCCGTCGTCGCGCTCCACCCTCGCGCGCAGGTCGGCGATCTCGGCGCCCAGCCGCTGCCACGCACGCCACCCGACGTAGCCCACCCCGCCGATCAGGGCGAGCAGCACGAGCCCGACGACCAGGAGCCACGGCCACCCGAGCCCGCGCTGCTCGATCACCGGCGCCGGGGTCACCGTGACGGGGGTGTCGACCGTCGTCGCCTGCACCCCGAGCCGGGTCAGCCCCTCGATCGCCACGGGATTCCCGACGTCGAGCCGCTGCGCCGCCTGGTAGTGCCCCGTCGCGCCGGTCGGGTCGCCCGCGGCCTCGGCCGACGCGCCCGCGGCCACCTCGGAGTACGCGGCGGCGTACCGCTCGCTCGCCGCCGTGAGACCGCGCGTCGCGCAGTCGCCCTCCTGCGCCGTGACCGCCCGCGCCGACAGCTCGGTCGCGGCGCCCACCCGGCCGGCCTGCAGCTGCGTCGCCGCCGCGTCGCACAGCGGCGTGGGCGCAGCGGAACACCCGGCGGTCGTCGTCGCGACCGCGAGCAGGACCGCGGACGCGGCGAGGAGTGATCGCACCGGGCATGTTCCTACAACATCGCCCACCCGTTCCCGACGACGGGTCGGTGCAGGTCAGCTGCTCCGCGGCGGCCGCGTCCGTGGGTGCCGCGGGTTCGCGACGGCGAGCCGGGTCAGGGTGCTGCTCCGCACCGCGGCCGCCACGGCCGGCTCGTCGGGGTCGAGCGTGCCGGCGCGCAGCCCGGCCGCGAGCGCGGCGTCGTCGGGACAGCCGGCCGCGCGCAGGGCCTCGTCGTGCAGGCGGCCCAGCCCCGGGCCGAGACGCTCCTCGCGCCGCACGATGCCCACCGCCGTGCGGGACACGCGGGCCAGGTAGCGCGAGCGGTCGTCGGCCGCCTCGAGATCCTCGGCGAGGAAGCCGTCGACGGCCTCCAGCAACTCGTCCACCGTCGGACGGTCGGTCCCGGTCGGCGCGGGGTCGACCTCGGGCAGGGGGTCGTCCGGGTCGACCAGCCCGAGGACGAGCAGCGCGTCGTACTCCGCCTCGACCGCGCGGCGGCCGAGCACCGCCAGCTCCACGGATCGTTCGGCGCCGGACAGGTGCCGCTCCGCCTGCCACCGGCAGATCACCGCCCAGTGCACGCACGCGTACAGCTCCCACCAGCGCACGGCTTCGGGGTCCGGCCGCTCCCCCGCGACCTCGGCGTACCCGTCCAGCAGCTCGTCCCGGGAGCCGAAGCCGCCGACCTCCTCGGCCGCCCCGAACCGCCACGTCCGCAAGCACAGCCACCCGAGGTCCTCGCGCGGGTCACCGAGGTGCGCGAGCTCCCAGTCCAGGACCGCGCGCAACCCGTCCTCGCCGATCAGCAGGTTGCCGTTGCGGAAATCGCCGTGCACCACGCCGAAGGGACGTCCCGACGGCGAGCGCTGGGCCAGCCGCCGGAAGGCCACCTCCAGCGCGGGCCGGGCCTCGTACGCGTCCTGGTCGGCGCGCAGGCGGGCCACCGGGTCGGGCACGGGCTCGAGCGACGGCACCTCGGCCGGCGGGATGGCGTGCAGCCGGGCGAGGGTGCGACCGAGGTCGCGGGCGAGGTGCTCGCGGGCGGCCGCGTAGCGCTCGTCGCGCAGCAGGCGCGGCGGCAGCGTCTCGCCCGCGAGCCGTTCCATGATCAGGTAGGGGCTGCCGACCGCGTCGGTGCCGTCGCCCGTCGTCACGAGCCGTGGGATCGGCACACCCGCCCGCGCGGCGGCCCGGAAGCACTCCGCCTCGCGCCTGACCTCGACCGGGCGCGGCACCTCGGGCGGGTCACGGCGCAGGACGAGGGCGCGGCCGTCGGCGTCGAACGACCAGGTCTCCCGGCTCGCCCCCGCCGTGAGCCGGCGCAGCCCGGTGATCGTCGCGCCGTCGAGCACGGTGGCCAGGGCTGCGGCGAGGTCCGCGCTCACCGGGCGCTCTCGACCACGTCGAGCGGGGACCGCCCCGCAGCCGCGAGGCGGTGCATGCGCCGCACCGTACCGCGCCGGTCGCCCGGTTCCATGCCGTCAGAAGCGTTGCTCGGAGCACCCGGGAGGGGCGACCCGGAGCATCGCGACGGCGTGGTCGAGGTCGAGCCACTCGTGCTCGGCGCCGAACGCGACGATCTCCTGTGTGCGGGCCAGGTACTCCTGGAGGACCGTGCGGGGCGCCCGGAAGACGGCGCGCTCGCCCGGCCAGCGCAGCTCGATCTCGACGACCGTGGCCGGCGCGGGGGTGTCGAGGGGCCGGACGCGGACGTCGCCCTCGCCGGCCGCCTCGATGAGGCCCTGGGCCAGGAGGCCGCGCGAGAACCGCCACACGACGTCCCGGGAGTGGGCGGTCGGGAACGCGAGGAGCACCGCGTAGGGCTCGGACCGGGCGTAGCGCAGCTCCACCTGGGCCGGGACCGGGGCGCGGTCGGTGCGCAGGAGCTCGAGGACGACGGGAACGCGCACGAGGACGTCGTGTCGCATGGCAGGCCTTTCACAGCACGTCTGGTGGTCGGGAGTGGAGCGGCGACGACCACGCGTGGGGCACATCCCGCGGCGTGCGCGGCGGGGATGGGCCGCCCCCTCGTTCGGCCCTCCCCCGCCGCCGGTGCACGACGAGGTGGCCCCACGCGTGGTCGCCCCGGGCCGTCCGACACGGGTGGCGCGATGGGCGCAGCACCTCGGAGCCGGCGGCCGGTCCAGGAGGGACAGGTGATCGCCGATCGGCGCCCGGACCGGTCCGCCCGCGTTCCGCTCCGGTCGTCGGGACCGGGTGAGCGCGGCGAGCGTCGAGATCCTGGGCAGCGGCCGATGGGCCTGTCCCGGGGTCAGGGAGACGTCAGCGGTCGTCCGTCACGGAGTGTGGCGGACGGCGAGGGCTCAGTCGGGCCCGACGGCGACCTCGGGGAACCACCACACGGCCCGGCGACGGCAGGCGGCGAGGACCAGGCCGACCAGGATCGCCGTCATCGCGAGCTCGTCGCTCAGCACGCCGGACAAGCCGGCGACGGCGCCGCCCGCCGAGGCGCCGGCCGCGCCGGTCGGGGCGACCGGAGCGTTCGGAGCACCCGGGGCGGGCGCACCGGGCATGTCGGGTCGGGACGCGGGATCGAGTGCGGCCGTGGGCACCGGCGCGTTCGAGCCCGTGTTCCCGTCCACGAGGGCCGGCGCGGACGGAGGCGGGACGGCCGCGGACGGAGTCGGGCCGGAGGCCGGGGTGACCGTCGGCGACATCGCCGGGACAGCGGCGGCGCCGACCGGCCCGAGCGGCACGGGCCCGAGGACGGCCCCACCCGCGATCCCGACCGTCCCGGTCAGCGCCTGGAGCGGCGGTCCGAGGACGCCGCCGGCCACGGTCGCGACCGCCCCGGTGAGCGCCGTCGTGGTCCCGGTCAGCCCGGAGACCGTCCCGACGAGGAGGCCGCCGGTCGCGTCGACGAGTTCGGGAAGTGGGAGCCGGCCCGGCACCGCGAGAACCGGGGCGAGCAACGTGGCCACGGTGGATGTCCGAGTCACCGTCGCCGTCAGCTCCCCGACGGGCGCGAGGACCGGCTGGAGCGGGGTCGTGATCGGCAGCACCGCGGGGAGAAGGGTCGACAGGTCGGTCGCCGTGCTCGTGAGGGAGGCGGTCGTGGCAGTGGTGGTGGCCAGGACCGGGTCCGCGACGGCTGAGGTCGTCGCGCCGAGTGTCCTGCTGAGGTTCGCCGCCGTCGCGGACCCGAGCTGCACCGCATCGGAGGTGGTCTCGATGATCGCGGTCGATGGCACCACCCTCGCCGGGAGGGCCGACCCGACGGAGTCCAGGGTCGTCGAGACCGCGCCCGAGATCGTCGTCCCCGAGGTCGCCTTCGTCGAGGTCGCCTTCGCCGGGGCCGCCCCGCCCACGAGCGCCTTGGCCGAGGACACCGTTGCGGACGCCGCCTTCGCCGGTGTGCTCGTCGCCGGGGTGGTCGTCGTCGACGTCAGCTTCGCCAGGGTGTTCTTCGTCGAGGCGGTCTTCCCAGGTGTGGCCTTGTTCGAGGTGGCCTTCACGCGCGCCGTGCCCGACGACGCCTTCCCCGAGTCCGCCTTGGTCGCCGCCTTCCCCGACTCCGCCTCGCCCGACGACGCCTTCCCCGGGTTGGCCTTGGTCGCCGCCTTCCCCGAGTCCTTGCTCGACGACGCCTTCCCCGAGTCGGCCTTGGCCGCCGCCTTCCCCGAGTCCTTGCCCGACGAGGACGTCCCCGAGGCCTTGCCGGTGACCGCGTGGACCACGGAGCTCACCGGGCCGTCCCCGGAGCCGCCGGAGGACGATCCGTCCTCGTCGGAGGACGCGTGCGCGGGGCCGGCGAGGAGGAGGGCGGCGAGGAGGAGCCCGCCCAGCAGACCGGCGAGGAGGACGAGGCGGCGGAGGATCGCGGGCAGGCGGGAGTCCGAGCGGAGGGCGTCGTGCACGGATCCCACCCCCTCGACGTGGCGGCCTCAGATGCGAGGAGTACCGCGAGGACTCCCGAGAGTGAAGACAAAGGGCCTGAATCACAGAGGTCGGGCGGAAAGTTCGTGCCTTCGCAGTCGGACGGTTACTGCCAACGGTCCATCGCGCTCACGACCCCTCCACCGGGCCCGACGACCGTGCTCTGGCCGACCCGCGACCCGCGCGGTAGAACAGCACGGGCCCTGGGAGGTGCTGTGATGATCTCGCCCGACCCCGACGTCGCGACCCTCCTGCGGGAGCTCGACGCCTTCATCGACGCCGAGATCGTCCCGCTGCAGGCGCAGGACGACAACGAGCGGTTCTTCGACCACCGCCGCGAGTTCGCCCGGACCGACGTCGAGGCGGGTGGGCTGCCGCGGCGCGAGTGGGAGGACCTGCTCGCCGAGGCCTGCCGGCGTAGCGACGCCGCCGGCTTCTACCGGTTCTCGCTGCCCGAGGAGATGGGCGGGCGCGCCGGCACCGAGTCGCAGATGGCCGCGATCCGCGAACACCTCGCCCACCGCGGGCTCGGGCTGCACAACGACCTCCAGAACGAGCACTCGGTCGTCGGGAACCTGGTCTTCGCGCACCTGCTGCACCTCTACGGGACACCGGAGCAGCGCGCGGAGTTCGTCGAGGACGTCATCACCGGCCAGCGGGGCCTCGCGTTCGGGCTGACCGAGCCCGAGCACGGCAGCGACGCGACCTGGATGGAGACGACCGCCCGGCGCGACGGCGACGACTGGGTCATCGACGGATCCAAGCGGTGGAGCACCGGTGTGCACCGGGCCAGCCACGGGATGGTGTTCGCGCGGACCTCCGGCGAGCCGGGCAGCGCCCGCGGCCTCTCGGCGTTCCTCGTCCCCACCGACGCGCCCGGCTTCGAGGTCCCCTTCTACTGGTGGACGCTGAACATGCCGACCGACCACGGCGAGGTCGTGCTGCGCGACGTCCGCGTGCCGGGCTCGGCATTGTTCGGCGAGGAGGGGCGGGCCCTGGACGTCGCCCAGACGTTCGTGCACTCCAACCGCATCCGCCAGGCCGCCTCGAGCCTCGGCGCCGCGCAGTACTGCATCGACCGGGCCGTCGCCCACGCCCGGGAGCGGCACACGTTCGGCCGTCCGCTCGCGAGCCGGCAGGCGATCCAGTGGCCGCTGGTGGAGCTGCACACCGAGGCGGCGATGCTGCGCGCACTGATCCGTGACACGGCCGCAGAGCTCGACGAGTGCCACCGCGAGGGCCGCTCCGAGGTGTCGGTGGGCCACCACGTGTCGATGTGCAACTTCCGCGCCAACCGGCTCGTGTGTGACGCCGCCGACCGCGCGATGCAGGTGTTCGGCGGGCTGGGCTACTCGCGCCACGAGCCGTTCGAGCACATCTACCGCCACCACCGCCGGTACCGGATCACCGAGGGCGCGGAGGAGGTGCAGATCCGTCGTGTCGCCGGACAGCTCTTCGGGTTCCTCTGACCCCGTCCTCTCCTCCACCGCGGACGGCGTCCGCACCCTGACCATCGACCGGCCGCGCCGGAAGAACGCGTTGGACGTCGACGGGTGGGCGTCGCTGGCCCGCGAGCTGGAGGCGGCGCAGGACGACGGCACGCGGGTCCTGATCCTGCGCGGCACGGGCGGGGATCTGTGCGCCGGGGCCGACCTGTCCGACGTCGGGCCGGGGCACCCGCTGCCCCGGATGCGGCGCATCAACGAGGTGCCGCTGGCGCTGCACGACCTCCCTGTGCCGTCGATCGCGGTCGTCGACGGCGTGGCGGTCGGGGCGGGGTGGAACCTCGCACTGGGGTGCGACGTCGTGGTGGCGACCCCGCGCTCGCGGTTCTCCCAGATCTTCGCGGCGCGCGGGCTCTCCCTCGACCTCGGCGGCTCCTGGCTGCTCCCGCGCCTCGTCGGGATGCTGCAGGCGAAGCGGCTCGCGCTGCTGGCCGAGATGATCGACGGGGTCGAGGCGCACCGGCTGGGGCTCGTCACCTACCTCGTCGAGCCCGACGAGGTCGAGACGACGGTGGCCTCGTTGGCGGAGCGCCTCGCGGCCGGTCCCCCGATCGCCCTCGGGCAGACGAAGGAGCTGCTCCACGGCGCCGTGGGCGTGACGCTCGCCGAGGCGCTGGCGAACGAGGCCCGGGCCCAGGCCGTGAACCTCGCCGGTGACGACGCCACGGCCGCGTTCGAGGCGTTCCTCGACAAGCGCCCGCCGACGTTCACCGGCGGGTGGAGCCCGGACACGCTCGAGCGCTGACCCGCAACCGGCACCGCGTTGCGCCGCGCACACGGCCAGCGGGCGGCGCCCACCCCGGCGACCGCGTTGCGCCGCGCACACGGCCAGCGGGCGGCGCCCACCCCGTGCACCGCGCCGCGCACACGGCCAGCGGGCGGCGCCCACCCCGTCCACCGTGTTGCGCCGCGCACACGGCTAGCCGGGGGCGACCACCCCGTCCACCGCGTTGCGCGACGCACACGGCCCGCGGCAACCCGACGAGCTCCGCCACCGTGTTGCGGCGCGCAACGCACCGCGACCTGAGTACCGACCGCTCCCACCGTGCGCGCCACGCAACAGGACACCGCAGGGGCACCGGCTGCTCCCACCGTGCGCGCGACGCAACGCGACACCGCACGAGCACCGCCCCCGGCGCCGCGCCCGCCGCGGATCAGCCCGGGTTCGTCCCGACGATCCACGTGACGCCGAAGCGGTCGGTCACCATGCCGTACGGCGCGCCCCACGGCGTCGGCGCCAGTGACTGGATCACCCGACCGCCCTCAATCAGCTTCGTCCAGTACCCGGTGACCTCCTCGAGGGTGTCGCCGTTGAGCAGGACGAACAGCGACTCGGAGTGCACCAGGGCATCGGCCCGCCCCGGACCGCCCGATCCGGCGAGCGACCCACCCGTCGCGTCGAACACGTCGTACGCCGCGATCCGGAACCCGTTCTCGGCTGCGACCAGGCCGAACCCCACGAGGTCGGCGTTCGGGGAGTCGGCCGCGACCGGGACGAAGGTGACCTGGTCGGAGTCGGCCGAGTCCTGCGGCACGCCGCCCTCGCCGTAGGTCCCGATCATGAGCTGTCCGCCGAAGACGGAGTGGTAGAACTCGAGTGCCTGCCGGGCGTTGCCCGTGAAGTTGAGGTGGGTGACGGTGCTGAGTGCCATGAGCAGACTCTCGCAGCCGAGGCGGTCAGGTCCGGTCCTCGTCCCGACGACGGGTCGAGGCCGCCATGCGGGGTACACCGTCGTGTGACCGACACGCAGGAACGCCGTCCGACCCGCACCCGGATGCTGGTCGGCGCCGGGATCGTCCTGGTCGTCCTGGTCGTGCTGGCGGTCGTCACCGTCTCGACCTCCCGCAGCACGCCGACGGCGGCCCCCACCTCGTCGGACCCGGTGGCGCAGGCGCGACTGGACGTGCCGCGTCGTCAGGACGGCGACCCGCTCGCGCTCGGGCGGGTGGGCGCTCCGGTGGTGATCGCCGAATGGGGCGACTTCCAGTGCCCGTTCTGCCGGCTGTACTCGACGACCACCGAGCCGGCGCTGATCCGGCAGTACGTCGACTCCGGGCAGGTCCGCATCGAGTGGCACGACTTCGCCTATCTCGGCCCGGAGTCCGTCCTCGAGGCGCGGGCCGCGCGCGCAGCGGGCCGCCAGGGACGGTTCTGGCCGTTCCACGGCGCGCTGTACGCCGACCAGGCCCCGGAGAACCGCGGCGAGGTCACCGAGGCGTCGCTGACCGCGCTCGCCGCGCGGCTCGGGCTCGACGTGCCACGGTTCCGGGCCGACTTCGCCGATCCGCGGATCGCCGACGACGTGGCCGCCGACCAGCAGCTGGGGTCGCGGCTCGGGGTCGGCGGCGTGCCGTCCTTCGTGATCGGCGACCAGCTGATCTTCGGCGCCCAGCCGCTGCCGACGTTCCAGCAGGCCGTCGACGCAGCGCTCGCGAAGACCCGCTGACCCGTGCCCGACCTCGGTTACGCCGCCGCCCTCCTCGGCGGGGTGCTCGCGCTGCTCAGCCCGTGCAGCGCCCTGCTGCTCCCGTCGTTCTTCGCGTACGCGTTCAGCGGTCGCACCGAGCTGGTGGCGCGCACGGGTGTGTTCCTGCTCGGGCTCGCGGCCGTCCTCGTGCCGCTGGGCGCCGGGTCGGGGGCGCTCGCGGGCGTGCTGACGCAGTACCGGTCGGTGGTGGTGACGGTCGCGGGCGCGCTGATCGTGGCGCTCGGCGTGGTCCAGCTCCTCGGCGGCGGGTGGGCGTTCGGAGCGGCGGCGCGATTCCAGTCGCGGATGGCGCGGCGCGGGACGTGGGTGGCGACCCTCGGGCTCGGCGCCGCGTACGGGTTGGCCGGGTTCTGCTCCGGGCCGATCCTCGGGGCGGTCCTGACGGTGGCAGCGGCGTCCGGTCAGGCGGTGCGCGGCGCCGCGCTGCTCGCGGTCTACGCGGTGGGGATGGCGTTGCCGCTGTTCGTGCTGGCCCTGCTCTGGCAGCGCTTCGACCTGGGCCGCCGCCGCTGGCTGCGGGGCCGTGAGTTCTCGATCGGCCGGCTGCGGCTGCACACCACGTCGGTGCTCTCGGGCGTGCTGTTCATCGTGATCGGCGTGCTGTTCATCATCTTCGACGGCACGGCCGGCCTGGTCGGCGCCGACCCGGCGACGTCGGCCGCGGCGGAGAACGGGGCGGTGTCCCTCGGCGACGCGGTGCCGGACCTGGTGGTGCTCGGCGGGATCGCGGTCGTGACGATCGGCGTCGTCGTCTGGAAGGTGCTCCGCCCCGACGACAGGTCCGACGACAGGCCCGACGACCGGTCCGAGACGTCATCCATCGGTGCGGGCGACGGCCGCGAGCCGGACAGGTGACGTCTCGTCCGACGCGGCACCGACCCGTCGTCGGGAATCAGTGCCGCAGGCGTGCGCGGACCTCCGCCTCGGAGCGGGCGATGTCCGAGCCCTCCGCCTCGCGGCGCAGTTCCGCCAGCCGCTCGGCGGCCTCCGGCCGACTCCACTCGCGGGCGAAGGCCCCGGAGAGGATGTCGTCGTGCAGGACGCCCGAGAAGCGTTCGTGCAGTGCGGAGACGTCGGTGGCGGCGAGGCCACGCAGCTGGCCGTACTGCGAGGTCCGCGAGTGCAGGCCGAGCTGGCCGAACAGGCCGTCGCGGGCGATGTGGTCGAACACCTCGGCCGGCTCACCGGAGAGGTAGAGCTCGGAGAGCACCGCCTCCTCGCTGAAGCCCGCCTCGACCAGGACGGCGTGCGCGGTGCGCAGCATCCCGAGGACGGTCGGCCAGACCGCCTGCTCGCTGAACAGGTCCAGCGCCGCCTCCTCGCGGGCCGAGGACACCACCGCTCCCCCGAGCGTGCCGCCGATCGCCCGGGTGATCGCCATCGTCGTGTCCCAGGCGCGCCCGGAGTCGTCGCGTTCGACCGAGACGAGGCAGGGGAAGCCGACCCGTGAGACGTAGCGGTCGCGCACCGCGGCGCCGATCATCCGCGGCGCGACCATCACGACGTCGACGCCCTCGGGCACGTCCAGCAGCCCGAAGTGCCAGTTGTAGCCGCTCGCGACGACGAGGGTGTCCCCCGCCCGCAGCCCGGGCGCGACCTCGTCGCGCACCAGGTCGGGCTGCACCTCGTCGGGCACCAGGAGCAGCGCCACGTCCGCCGCGGCCGCGGCTTCCGCGATCGGGCGCGGGGCGAAGCCGGCCTCGTCAGCGGCGGTCGCGTACTCGTCCACGCGGTTCCCGACGACGGGCGTCACGCCCGAGTCGCGCAGGTTCGCCGCCTGCGCCGCGCCCTGGTTGCCGTACCCGAGCACCGTGACCGTCCGCCCCGCGAGGGCGTCGAGGTCGCCGAGGCGTTCCGGGCCTTCCTGGTGGATCTCCGCGTGAGCCATCGCAGCAGGGTGCCATCACAGGCCGTCCACCCGGGGATCCTCGGGCTTTCCCCTAGGGTGCGCGCCCCGTGGTGCGCCGACCATCCATCACGTGCCGCACCGTCTGCCCAGTCCCCCGCCTCGTCTCCGAACAGCCCGTGCGCGAGGGCATCTCGCGCTGGCCCTCGGTGGTGTCCTCCTCGCAACGGCGTGCTCGGTCTCCGGAGGGGCGCCGCAGGCCTTCGCCCTCGGAGCGCCTGCTGCGCCGGCCCCGGCGTCGGTCCCGGCGTCGGTCCCGGCGTCCGCGGGCTGCCCCGGGGACGTGATCACGTCCGGCTGCACCATCTCGGGCGCCCGACACCAACAGCTCCACGTGCCCCCGGGCATGACCGAGGTGGGCATCGTCCTCCGCGGAACCGCCGGCGCGAACGGGGACCGGGGCGCCACCGGGGGACGCGGCGGCTTCGTGACCGCACTCGTCCCGACGACGCCCGGCGGAGGCCTCCAGATCGTGCTCGGCAGCCCCGGGGACAGCTACCACCCCGGTGGCGGTTTCCGGAACGGCGGGGAGGGCCAGCAGTCCACGGTCTACGACGACGCGGGCGGCGGCGGAGGGGCCAGCTCGGTGTCGTCGAACGGCACGCTCTACATGGTCGCGGGCGGTGGCGGCGGAGCTGGTGGTGCACCGCTCAACGATCCGGGGGTGGCCATCGGCGGCAACGGTGGCGACGCGGGCGCTCCCGCCGACGACGGCGCCCAGGGCGGCGACTCGAGCAACATCAACGGTGTCAACGGGGGCACCGGCGGTGGCGGCGGCTGTGCCGACGGCCGGATCGGGGGCGATCAGTGTCAACAGCCGCAGGGCCAGAACGACGGGAACGGCGGCCGCGGCGAGGCCCCGCACCAGGGCGACGTGCTCACGATCTTCCAGGCCTCGGGGGCGGGCGGCGGAGCAGGCTGGCCGAACGGGGGCGGAGGTGGGCAGGCCGCTCACATCGGCCTCAACCCCCTGGTCCAGGCCGGGGGCGGGGGTGGCGCGGGCGGACAGAACTTCGTCGGCAACGGGGCGGAGCTGCTCGCGCAGGGCATCACGCCCGACAACGGTGCCTCGATCACGTTCTTCGCCGCGGGCGGTCCGGTGTTCACGGCGTCCTGCAACGGCTCCAGTGAGCCGCGGCCCTACACCCCGCCGGTGGGGACCACGGCGGTCCTCGCCGTCGCACAGGGCGGGACGGGTTCCCCCACGGGCGATCCGGTCGACACCGGCCCGGCGGGCCGGGGCGCCATCACGGTGGGCACCATCCCCGTCGTGCCCGGTCAGCGCCTGGCCGTCGTCCCCGGCTGCCAGGGCTACGGGAGGGGCATCAGCCCGGGCGCCGGGATCGGCGGCGACGGCGGGTCCGCCCCGTGCCTCGCGTCACGTAACGGAGGCGGCGGTGGCGGTGGCTCGACGGTCTTCGCCGGCGGCCGGTCCCTGCTGACGGCCGGGGGCGGTGGGGGGTCCGGCGGCAATGCCGTCTCCGCGCTGAACCAGGGCCAGCCCACCCCCGGAGGCGCGGGCGGGGACGCGGGTCTCGGCTGGGGCCGCGCCGGCGCCGGCGACGGCGCCGCAGCCGGAGGAGGGGGCGGCAAGGGAGGATTCTCCGCTCAACCCGCAGGTCGCGGTGACACGGGCAGTCACGCGGTGGACAACCCCTGCTCCGGCGGCGGCGGGGGCGGCGGCGGCGGTGGTGAGGGCGCCGAGGGCGGGGACGCCGGGTACGCGAGCGGCGGCGGCGGCGGAGGTGCCGGGACGTCCACCTTCCAGGCGGGGGCCGTGCGCGACCCCGTCGTCGGGTCGGCCTCGCGCGTCGGCGACGGCTTCGTCAAGCTCCTGGCGGTCGACCCCATCCCCTACAACAACACGGCGCTCGCCGTGCCGGGCACCGCAGGACCCGGCTTCGACGGCGTCGGCAACGTCTACGACATCGACGCCGTGACGAAGGCGGGGAGATCCGGCGACACCGACGTGTACTTCGGGCAGATCGGCGGCGTCTTCGGCTGGAACTCGCCGCCGGGCTCGCCGGACAACTGGGCGCAGGACGGACAGACGATCCCGATCGCGCGCTCCGGCCCGGGCATCGTCGTGTTCGGGGCCAGCACCAGCGGCCCGACCGCGGCCGTCGCGACCGTGAGGTTCAGCGACGGCACATCCCAGCCGGTCACCATCTCGTTCCCGGACTGGACACGCCCCTTCGATCTCGCGCCGAACGTGCAGGAGGTGTTCCGGGTTCCGCGCTCCGACGGCACCCAGGTGTCCGTCTACGGGCAGTACATCCCGTCGCCGCCCGGGAAGACCGCCGTGTCGTTGACGCTGCCGCCGGCGAACCCCGGCGGCCCGACCGCGCCGACGTCGCACGTCTTCAAGGTCGAGGCCGGGGACCCCGACTGAGCGGGCGTCGCGGGGCGGTCCGGCTCTGACGTGGACCGGGGAGGAGTCGCGCTGCGGGCCGGGAGGCATCCGCGGCCGGCTCGTCTCCTCGGCGGGGTCACGCGGGTCGTCGCCCGCGGTAGCCGGAGGGGACCTCGGTGTGCCCTAGGGGAAATCCCCAGGGTGCAGACCACCCTCGGCGACCTACGTTCGCGGAGCTGACAGGTCCACGAACGACCGAGGGGTGGCGGCCGATGGCGACGACGGAACAGGAGGCCCTGCCCTACCGCTTCGCGATCGACCGCGGGGTGGCGGACCTGCGCGCGGAGTTCGACGACCTCGCGCCGGACACCGACACGGGTGTCGTCGTGCGGATCGCCGGACGCATGATCGGCCGCCGCCGCCACGGCGGTCTCTCGTTCGCCGACCTGCGCGACGGCACCGACGCCGTCCAGCTGCTGCTCGACACGGCCGTGCTCGGCGCGGACACCCACCACGCGTTCGACGCCCTCGACCTCGGCGACTGGATCGGCGTCACGGGCACCGTCATGACGACCCGCGCGGGCGAGCTGTCCGTCCGGGTCACCGGGTACGTGCTGCTGGCCCGCGCGAAGCGCCCGCTCCCCCTCGGTCACGGCGGCCTCACCGACGTCCAGACCCGCTACCGGCGCCGCTACGTCGACCTGTCGGTGAACGCCCGCACCCGCGACATCTTCCGGATCCGGCACGCCGCGATCCGCGCGATCCGCGAGCAGTTGGCCGAGGAGGGGTTCACCGAGGTCGAGGGCCCGGTGCTGCAGAACATCCAGGGCGGGGCGTCGGCGCGCCCGTTCGTCACCCACCACAACGCGCTCGACCTCGACATGTACCTGCGGATCGCGCTCGAACTGCACCTCAAGCGGCTGATCGTCGGCGGGATGGGCCGGGTGTTCGAGATCGGCCGCGTGTTCCGCAACGAGGGCGTCGACACCCGGCACAACCCCGAGTTCACGATGCTCGAGGCCTACCAGGCCTTCGCCGACTACCACGACATGATGGACCTGACCGAGAAGCTCGTGGTGGCGGCCGCCCGCGCCGCGCTCGGGCGGGGCTCCGACCTGACCGTGCACTACCTCGGCCGCACCGTCGTCCTCACGCCGCCGTGGCCACGGAAGCGCTTCGCCGACATGATCGCCGAGAAGACCGGCGAAGTCATGCACCCGGACATGCCGCTCGACGACGCCCGCGCCGCCCTCACCCGCCTCGGCATCGACTACGAGCAGGGCTGGGGCGCGGGCCGCCTGATGACCGAGGTCTACGACGAGCGCGTGCAGCACGACGTCGACGGCCCGGTGTTCTGCGTCGACTACCCGCGCGAGGTCTCGCCGCTGGCCCGCGTGCACCGCGACGACCCCGCCTACAGCGAGCGCTTCGAGCTCATCGTCGCGGGCTTCGAGCTGTGCAACGCCTACTCCGAGCAGAACGACCCGGCCGAGCAGATGGCCGCGTTCGTCGAGGAGGCCGAGGCCAAGCGCAACGGCGACCCCGAGGCCGGCGACATCGACGAGGACTACGTCCGCGCCCTGGAGTACGGCATGCCGCCCACCGGCGGCCTCGGCATCGGCATCGACCGGCTCGTCATGCTGCTCGCGAGCGTCGACTCGATCCGCGAGGTCCTGCTGTTCCCGACGCTGCGGCCCGAGTTCGCCCCGCCACCGGGCGCCGGGCCGACCGGGGCCGTCCGCCCGCTCCTCCCCCCGACCGGGCTGCCACCGGCCCCGATGGAACTCCCACCACCGGTGCCGAACGCGAGCGTCGAGCCCCCCGAGCGGCATCCCACCGTCGCCCCGCGGGTCGTCGCCGGCATCACCGCCGTCGCCGGGGTCCTGCACCTGCTCTCGATGCTCCCGGGAATTCACCGGCGCGTGCTCGGCGGCCTGGCCGTCGACGTCGTCCCGCCCTGGGCGATCGTCTCCGGCCACGTCATGTCCGCCGTGATCGGGCTCGTCCTGCTCCTGCTCGCCGACCAGCTCGCCCGGCACAAGCGGGCCGCCTGGCGCGTCGCCGTCGGGCTGTTCGGGATCGGCCTGGTCGCACACGTCCTCAAGGGTCCGCACGAGGTGGGCATGCTGCTCTGCCTCGTGATGCTCGCGCTGCTCGCGCGCTACCGCCGTTCGTTCCACGCGCCGGCCGACCCTCCGTCGTTGCTGCGGCTGCTCCGCGTCGTCCCGATCTACCTCGGCGCCGTGCTGCTCTTCGGCTTCGTCGGGCTCGCGTTCCAGCGCGGCCACGTGACGCCGGAGCTCAGCCTCGGCGGCGGCCTGGAGACGATCTTCGGCGGCCTGATCGGCCTCGACGGGCCGTACACCTTCGCCAGGCCGCTGTTCGCCGCATGGTTCCCCGACGCGCTGCTCGCGCTCGGGATCGCCGGGCTCGTGATCGTGCTGATCCTCGTCTTCCGGCCGCTGCTGTCCCGCTCCCCGCACACCCCGCAGGAGTGGGCGCACGCACAGACGCTGGTGACGACGTTCGGCTGGGACACGCTCGCCGCGTTCGCGCTGCGCGACGACAAGAGCTTCTTCTTCGCCTCCGACGGCCGCGCCATGATCGCCTACACCTACCTGCGCGGCTACGCGCTCGCCTCCGGCGACCCGATCGGCGACCCCGCCTCGATCCCCCGGGTGGTCGACGAGTTCCTCGCGATGTGCGAGGAGCGCGCCTGGACCCCCGCCTTCCTCGCCGCCCGCGAGGACACCGTCACCGGCGACGGGCCGCTCGCCGCCCGCGGGTTCAAGAGCTTCTACCTCGGCGACGAGGCGATCCTCGACTGCACGACGTTCACCCTCGAGGGTCGCGCCCGCAAGAGCGTCCGCGCCGCGGTGCGGCGGGTCGAGCGGTCCTACCGGTTCCAGCTCGTCACCGAGGCCAACGCCTCGCCCGAACTCGTCGCGGGCCTCAACGCGATCAGCGAGCAGTGGCGCGGCAAGGCCCCCGAGCGCGGGTTCACCATGGCGCTCTCCCAGGACGTCGCCGGAGCCGGCCGGAACCCCGCCTTCCTGCTGTGCGTCGCGCTCGACGAGCGCGGGGTGCCGGGCGGGTTCCTCCGGCTCGTCCCGGCCTACGGCGGGCCGCAGACCGGCACCACGTTCGGCTACACGCTCGACCTCATGCGCCACGACCCGTCGGCGCCGAACGGCATGACCGAGTTCCTCATCGCGAGGAGCGCCGAGGCCCTCGGCGCCCGCGGCGTGACGCGGTTGTCGATGAACTTCGCGCTCTGGGGGCGCCTGTTCGCCGACGACGTGCCGTTCACGCCCACCCAGCAGCTGGCGCGGAGGGCCGTCGGCGTGCTCAACCCGTTCTTCCAGGTCCGGTCCCTGCACGACTTCAACGCCAAGTTCGACCCGCAGTGGCTCCCCCGCGTGCTCGCCTACCGTCACGCGGCCGACCTGCCGCGGGTCGGGCTGCTCTACGCCGGGGCGGAGGGGTTCCTCGCCCTGCCGGGCCTCGGCCCGCTGTTCGTCCCCGCCGCGGTCGGCGGGACGCCGTCGCCGTCCGCCCCGTCGGGCGCTCCGGCGTGACCGCCCCGGCACCCGGGCGCGGAACGCTGCGGGCGGCGGGGGCGGTCGTCGCCGTCGCCCTGCTCGTGGTCCTGCTGCTGCTCGTCCTCTGGATCGACGGCGGGCGGGCGACCTTCGTCCGCGCCGGCGTCGACGCCGCGACCGGGGCGCTGGAGTCCGCGGGCCTCGCGGTCTGCGCCCGGGCCCCGCGGACCGGCGCCACCCCCAGTGCGCTCGAGGCGGTCACCCTCGACGTCGCGAACGACCGTCCCGGCTGCACCGCAGGACCCGTCGCGCGGATCGGGGTCGAACAGTTCGGCTCCGCCGGCGACCGCGACGCGGCGGCCCGGGCCGAGGAGGTCCGGGTCCGGCCGCGCGGCAGCACGCTCGTGCACACCCTCGACGACCTCGTCGTCTCGGTCCCCGGCCTCGCCGACGACGACCTGACCGACCGCATCAGCGCGGCACTCACCGCGCGGGGGGCCCGATGACCGCACGCGGCACGAAGCTGGGTGTCCTCGCCCTGGCCATGATCAACGTGGCGGCCATCGTCAGCGCCCGGAACCTGCCGGTGATGGCCGAGTACGGCTGGTCGATGCTCGCGCTGTTCGCGATCTCGATCCTCGTCTTCCTCATCCCGATCGCGATGGCGGCCGCCGAGCTGGGCACCGCCTGGCCGCGCGACGGCGGCGTCTACGCCTGGGTGAAGGAGGCCTTCGGCGAGCGGACCGGCTTCCTCGCGGTCTGGTGCGACTACTCCGAGAACGTCGCCTGGTTCCCGACGGTGCTCTCCTTCATCGCCGCGAGCCTCGCCTACGCGATCAACCCGGCGCTCGCGACGAACACCGTCTTCCTCGTCGTCGTCATGATCACGATCTTCTGGGCGACGACGCTCGCGAGCCTGCGCGGGGTCGGCGCCTCGGCGAAGCTCGGGGCCGTCGGGACGATCGCCGGGTCGATCGTGCCCGCGGTGCTCGTCGTCGTCCTCGGCGCCGCGTTCCTGGTGCAGGGCCGGCCGTCGGCGATCCCGTTCTCCGCCGGGGCGCTCGTGCCGGACCTGCAGATCGACAACCTCGCGTTCCTCGCCGGCATCGTCCTGCTGTTCACCGGCATGGAGATGGCGGGCTTCCACGCCCGGCACGTGGAGAACCCGGGCCGCGTGGTGCCGCGGGCGATCCTGCTCTGTGTCGGGATCACGATCGTCTTCTCGGTGGTCGGCTCGCTCTTCATGGCCTTCGTCGTGCCCGCCTCGGAGCTCAGCCTGGTCTCGGGGACGATGGAGCTCTTCCGCAGTGTGCTCGACCTGCTCGGCGTCGGGTGGCTCGTCGTCCCGCTGGCCCTGCTCATCGCGTTCGGCGGCGTCGCGCACCTCGCGCCGTGGATCCTCGGGCCGGCCGAGGGCGTCGCGGCGGTCGCCCGCGAGGGCAGCGCGCCGCGCCGGCTCGGGCGCACCAACGCCCGGGACGTACCGGTCACCCTCGTGATGGCCCAGGGCGTCGCGGGGACCGTCTTCGCACTGCTGTTCCTGCTCGTGCCGAGCGTGAGCACGTCCTACTGGATGCTCTCGGCGGTCACCGCCCAGATCGTGGTGATCATGTACGGGCTGATGTTCGCCGCCGTGATCCGGCTGCGCTACACCCGGCCCGACGTCCCGCGGCCCTACCGCATCCCGGGCGGGCTGCCCGGCGTGTGGGCCGCGGGCGGGATCGGCCTGCTCGGCTGCGTCTTCTCGTTCGTCCTGGGCTTCGTCCCGCCCTCGCAGCTCACCACGGGCAACACGACCGCCTACGTCGCGCTGCTCGCGGTCGCCGTGGTGGTGCTCTCGTGCCCGCCGTTCGTCGTCGCAGCCCTCGACCGCCGGAGGGCCCGGCTCCGGCCGACCGCTCCCGCCCCGGTCGCGTGAGCGAGCACGGGCGCCACGAGGCCCCACGTCGCTACGACCGCCCGTTCCTGCGGGCCACGCTCCTCGCGGTGGCCACCGCCGCCGTCCTGTTCGCCGTGTCCGCGGTCGTGCAGGCCGGCGGCCTCGTGTTCGAGATCGAACTCACCGACGCGTGGTTCGGCGCCCTGCTCGTCGCCCTCGTCCTGGTCGCGGTGGTGGCCCTGCTGCTGTCCCGACGACGGGCCGCGCGGGTCCTCGCCGTCCTCGGGCTCGTCGTCGCGCTGCTGCTCGGCGCGGCGGCCGCGGTCAACCTGCACTTCGACTACTACCGGACCCTGGGCGAGGCGGTCGGCGCGCCGGCGCGGGACCAGGTCACGATCGACACGATGCTGCGCGAGGACGCGGACCCCGGACCGGGCGTCGTCGCCCCGGTCCCGATCCCGGCGTCCGCGTCGGGCTTCCAGGCCCGGCCCGCGATGATCTACGTCCCGTCGGCGTTCTTCACGAGACCCCGCCCGCAGCTGCCGGTGATCATGCTGCTGCACGGCACCCCGGGGACCCCGCAGGACTGGATCAACGGCGGCCGGGCCGACACGATCGCGGACGCCTTCGCGGCGGCGCACGGCGGGGTCTCCCCGATCCTCGTCATGCCCGACATCAACGGCTCGACGACGGCCGACACCGAGTGCGTGGACGGGCCGGCCGGCAACGCCGAGACCTACCTGACCCAGGACGTGCCGGACTACGTGCTGTCCACGTTCCGGACGCGGCCGACCGGGTCGGCGTGGGCGGTCGCCGGGCTCTCCGAGGGCGGCTCGTGCGCGGTGATGCTCGCGCTGCGGCACCCGAACATGTTCCACACCTTCGGCGACTACGCGGGTCTCGAGGGCCCACGCAGCGGCGACACCAACGCCGGCGTCGTCGACACGGTCACCCAGCTCTTCGGCGGCTCGCAGGCGGCCTTCGACGCGCACGAGCCGACGACGATCCTCGGTACGACGCGCTTCCCGGCGCTCGGCGGCTGGTTCGAGGTCGGCACGGCGGACCCCGATCCCGCGGCGGCCCAGGCTCTGCTCGTGCCGGCCGCACGCCGCGCGGGGATCGCCACCTGCTCGGTCCTCGTCCCGAACGGCGGCCACACCTTCGACGTCTTCTCGGCGGCCTTCGAACGGTCCCTGCCCTGGATGTCGAGCCGTCTCGGCATCCCGACGACGGGTGCGGCCTGCCCGCAGCAGTGACCGCGTCGAGGGGACACGGTTACCGCGCAGCGATCCGGTGCGCGACGGCACGGACGAACGGGCCGTCCGTCACGGTGGATCGTGACGAACGGCCCGCTCGTGGGGTGGTGTCGGGTCAGCGGCGGGGCATGACCTCGGTGCGCGGCTCGCGGTAGTCCTGCCGGGCCTGCGCCGCCCGGTCGGCCTGACGTCCGCGACCGAGCGCGTACGCCCCGCCGCCGAGCAGCACGATCACGCCCGCCCCGCCGAGAGCCCAGGGCAGCACGTCCGACCCCGCGGTGTCGGTCACGTCGGTGCTGGTGCTGTCGCTCCCCGACGACGAGCCGTGCCCCGAGGAGTGCGTCCCCGCGGCGGTCCCGCTGCCGTGGTGCGCCGGGGCGGGCGCGGCGCCGGTGACGGTGATCCGGCTGGACACGGTGCCCGCCGACGAGGACGCGGTGACGGTGTAGGTGCCGGCCTTCGCGCTCGAGGCGATGGTGGCCGAGCCGGAGAACGCCTCCGGGTTCGTCCTCGACATCGTCGCCGGCCCGGCGAAGGCGGACGAGGTGACGGTGATCGGGCCGGTCGCGGTGGAGGCGGCGGGCTCGGCGAAGGTGCCGGAGAACGTGATCTGCGCGCCGGGCTTCACCGACGACGCCGACAGGGTGAGCACCCCCGGCTCGGCGACCGCGGCTTGGGCGCTGGAGGACTGGGCGGTGACCGGGGTGACGGTGTCGGCCAGGGCGACGCCGGTGCCGGCGAGGGTGAGCGAGCCGGCGATCAGGGTGGCGGCGGCGATCCGGGTGAGGCGCATGACGTGCTCCCGAGGGTGAGGGACGCGGTGCGGGGAGGAGTCCTGGTGGGCGCTTCCCGTGCTGACACCGGGAACTCTGCCGCCGCGGGGACCTCCGTCCCGTCCCCCGAGGAGCCGGTCCTGCGGACGACACCGCTGTCCCCCGACGAGGGGACACCGCACGCCGCTAGGCAATTGATCATGTCGAGCGCGACGGGCCGGGCGTCGCGCTCGACATGATCGACTGCCTAGCGGTCCGAGGCGCCCGTCCCCCGACGGGAGGACAGCCGTGTCGTCCGGACCCCGGCCGACGAGCCGACAGGACGCGGGTCCCTCGAGATCGACGCTTCATGGCGTCACCGGGACACACCCGGTCAGCCCGGAAGGGGCAACGTCATGAGCGTCGCCACCCTGCCCGTCCCCGCAGTCACCACCGCTCCCGCCACGCCGCGCGTCGTCGACCCGGCCCGGCTCGCGACCCGGCCGATGCGCCGCTGGCTGCTGGCGGTCCTCGCCGCCAACGTCGTCGCCGCCGCGATCCTGCTGATCACCGCCCCGTCCCTGGCCGCCGCGGCCACCGCCGCCGGCACGATGGCCGGCGTCGACGTCGGGCTCGCCGCGCTGATCCGCCAACAGGACGTCGTCAACGGCCTGTTCGCCCTGGCCACGCGGACGCCGAAGCGCTGGCCGCTGCGTCTGCGGGCCGCGATCGCCCAGGTCCACCAGGTCGGCGCCGGCGTCCACGTCGGCGCGGCGATCTCGGCGGTCGGCTGGTTCCTCGCCTTCACCGCCCTGACCGCGCTCGCGCCGGCGACACCGCTGCGCCCCGCGGTGCTCGGGATCGCCGGCGGCATCCTCGCGGTGCTCGTGACGATGGCCGTCCTCGCCCGGCCGAGCGCCCGCGAGAGCCGGCACGACCGCTTCGAGCACTCCCACCGCTGGGGCGGATGGGCCGCGCTCGCCCTGTTCACCGCGCTGACCGTCGTCCTCGCCGCCGACGCCCCGACCTCGTTCGCCACCGCTCTCGTGACCTCCCCCGGCGCCTGGATCCTGCTCGCCGTCGCCGTCGCCGCGGTGATCCCGTGGCTGCAGCTGCGCCGGCTCGCGGTGACGATCGAGACGCCGTCGGACCACGTCGCCCTCGTCACCGCCGACCGCGGCCGCCCGGTCCGCATCGGGTCGGCCACCCGCATCGCCCGCCACCCGCTCGGCCAGTGGCACGCCTTCGCCACGGTCGCCCGCCCGGACCGCACCGACTTCCGCCTCGCGGTCTCCCGCGCCGGGAACTGGACCGGGGACTTCATCGACGACCGCCCCGGGGCCGTCTGGGTCCGCGGGGTCCCGACGACGGGTGTCGGCAGCGTCTCGCGCCTGTTCCACGGCGTCGTCTGGATCGCGACGGGCAGCGGCATCGCCCCGGTGCTCCCGCACCTGCTCGGCGAGGACACCCCGGCCCACCTGCTCTGGGTCACCCGCAACCCCGAGCGCACCTACGGCTCGGATCTCGTCGCCGACATCCGCACGGCCGACCCGAGCGCGCTGTTCTGGGACACCGACGCGAACGGCAAGCCCGACCTGGTCGCCCTCGCCCGGGAGGCCGTGGCCCGCACCGGTGCCGAGGCCGTCGTCTGCATCTCGAACCGGCGCACCACGCTGCGGGTGGTCGGCGAGCTGCGGCGCCAGGGCATCCCGGCCTACGGCCCGATCTGGGACTCCTGAGGTGCGTAGCCCGTGAGTACTTGTGACGGCTATCGCCGTCACAAGTACTCACGGGCGAAGCACCTCGGAGCTCACATGCTCCGCACGCCGGCCGCGTCCACCGCCCGCTCGAAGGGGGTGTCGCCGCGCGGCACGTCCTCGCCCAGCTGCCGGTACAGCTCGGCGATCCGCGTGCTCACGTGGTGCGAGGCCAGCTCGGCGAGGGCGGGGTCGACCTGCGCCACCAGCTGGCGGAAGCGCAGCTCCGCCAGCGAGCCGAGCTGGTCGTAGACGTCGACGAACACCTGTTGCGCCTCCGCGCGGCGCCACCCCGCGGGCAGCAGGTCCGCCGGGAGGTCGGGGTCGCGCTCGGGGAACTTGCGCCAGTCGATGCGCATCTCGGTCCGCAGGCGCAGCGCCTCGGTCGGGCCGACCGAGCCCGCCGTGAGGCGCCGCCGCAGGGCGCCGTAGGTGTCGGCGAACGCGGCGTACTCGGCGGTGAGGTCCGAGAGGTCGAAGGCGCCGCCGAGCGCTCCGGCCTCGTGGCAGCCCGGCACCTCGGTCGCGCGCAGCACGGTGCTGCGCCCGACGCCGAGCTCGGCGAGCAGTGCCTGCACCCGGGAGGTCACGTCGCGCGGCGAGACCCACAGCCCGTCGTAGAGGGCCGCCAGCCCGAGCACCCGGAGCCGGGACCGGAGGGCCGTCCGCACCTCCCGCTCCTGCTCGGGCACCGAGAACGCGACCACCGTCCAGCACCCGTCCCAGGGCGGCGTGGTGGCACCGAACGTGAGCATCCGGTGGGTGCGCCCGACGACGACGGCCGGGGACCGCGGCGGGATGCCGTAGGCCGTGGTCCGACCGGTCCGCGAGGTGGTGAGCAGGCCCTTCGCGGCCAGGCGACGCATCGCGGCCCGTGCGTTCTCCGCGCCCACGTCGAAGTCGGCCAGCAGGCGCAGGAGGGCTGCGGACGGCAACTGCTCGTCGCGCCAGTACCAGTAGTCCCCGAGCAGCGAGGTCAGGAGCAGCTGGGGCTCCGACCGCGCGCGATCGTCGTCGGACACGGTCCACCTCCCCCGGGCGCAGCGTACGGGTCGTCCGACGCCGTCGGAATCCGGCGAGCGTGACCCTTGCCATTGACGACTACTACTGCGACGCTCGTCGCAGTCGACGTCGCCAATGATCGCGGTCACACCCCGAGGCGGCGCCACGACCGGTACCCCAACGCAGGGAGAACCCGCCATGCGCCTCCGTCCCCGTGCCGGCGCCCGCGTCCACGTCGCCGCCCTCCTCGTGGTCGCCGCCGTCCTCCTCGCCGGCTGCGGCGCCACCGTGGGCGACGGCGGCGGAGGCGGACCGGCACCGGGGGCGAACGCCGCGCTCTACGACCGACTCCCCGAGGCCGTCAAGCAGGCGGGCGTGCTCCGGTTCGCGGGCGACAGCCACCCGCCGTACCGCACCGTGGGTCCCGACGGCCGGATCACCGGCATCGACAAGGACTTCCAGGACGCGCTGAGCCGGGTCCTCGGCGTGCGCATCCAGACCACCATCGTCGACAGCCTTCCCGCCGCCCTGCAGGGCATGCTCGCCAACCGCTACGACGCGTTCAACGGCCCGGTCAAGGCCACCGCCGAGCGCGAGCGGCAGTTCGACACCGTCACCTGGATGACCACGCGCACCTCCTACGTGGTGCCGGCCGCCTCCCCCGTCACCGCCACCGACCAGCTGTGCGGGCGCCGGGTCGCGGTGGCCACCGCGAGCATCGTCGAGCAGCAGCTGGCCAACCTGTCCGCGTACTGCCAGCGCACCGGGCGACCGGCCACGACGTCGATCGGGCTGGCCGACACCAACGCCACCCTCCTCGCCGCGCAGTCCGGCCGGGCCGACGCCGCGGGGATGACCCAGGCGGCCGCCATCGACGTCGTGGCGCAGCAGCAGGGCGTCTACCGCTACGTCACGCAGACCGAGGAGCAGGGCGCGACAGCCGACAAGCTGGCGCTCTACGTCGCGAAGTCCTCGCAGCTCGGCCCGGTCATGGAGCAGGCCTGGCAGCAGGTGTTCGCCGACGGCGACTACGCCCGGATCATGGCGAAGTGGGGTCTGTCGGACGTCACGGTGCCCGCCCCGCAGTACAACGCCGGGACCGCGTCGTGACCGTGACCGCCCCACCCCCCTCGTCCACCACGACGGCGCCGGACGTCGCCGACGCCCGACGACGGTTCCGCCCCGGCCGGCTCGTCGGCGGCCTCGTCCTGCTCGTCGTGCTCGCCGAGATCGTGACGTTCCTGGTGACGAACGAGCGCTTCCAGTGGGACGTCGTCGCCGCCAACCTGGTCGCGCCGTCCGTGCTGGCGGGCCTCGGCACCACGGTCGGTCTCGCGGTGGCCGCCATGGCCATCGGCTCCGTGGTCGGCGGGCTCCTCGCGGCGGCGCAGCTCTCCGGCTTCGCCCCGCTGCGCTGGGCGGCGACCGCCTACGTGGGGCTCTTCCGCGGCATCCCGCCGCTGGTCCAGCTCATCTTCTGGTTCAACCTCGCCTACCTCCTGCCGCGGCTCTCGATCGGCATCCCGTTCGGCCCGACGCTGCTCAGCTGGGACACCAACGCGGTGATCACCCCGCTGTCGGCCGCCGTGATCGGCCTGTCGCTGGTGGAGTCGGCCTACCTGGCCGAGATCGTCCGTGCCGGCGTCCTGAGCGTGGACCGCGGCCAGCGCGAGGCGGCGTCCTCCCTCGGTTTCACCCCCGCGCAGACGTTCTTCCGCATCGTCCTGCCGCAGGCGATGCGCGTGATCATCCCGCCGGCGGGCAGCCAGTTCATCAGCGTGCTCAAGGGCACGGCACTGGTGTCGGTGATCGCCATGAACGACCTGCTGCACGCCGTGCAGGTCATCTACAACCAGACCTACGAGATCGTGCCCATGCTGATCGTCGCGTGCTTCTGGTACCTGGTCGTCGTCACGCTGCTGACGATCGGGCAGCGGCGGCTCGAGCGGCGCTTCGCCCGCGGGCACGTGCGGACGGAGGTGCCCGCGTGAGCGTCCTGCACCTGCACGCGGTGACGAAGCGGTTCGGCGCCCACACCGCGCTCGACGCGGTGGACCTCGAGGTCGCCGAGGGCGAGGTCGTCGTCGTGATCGGCCCCTCCGGCTCGGGCAAGTCCACCCTGGTCCGGGCGGTCCACCAGCTCGAGCCGATCGACGGCGGGGCGATGTACCTCGACGGCGAGCTCCTCGGCCACGAGGAGCACCGCGGCGCGCTGCGCCCGCTGCCCCCGAAGGGCGTCGCGGCCCAGCGGCGCCGGATCGGGATGGTCTTCCAGCAGTTCAACCTGTTCGGTCACTTCACCGCCCTGCAAAACGTCACCGAGGCACCCCGCCTCGTCCACCGGGTGGGACGGGCGCGGTGCGAGCGCGAGGCGCGGACCCTGCTCGAGCGGGTCGGGCTGGGCGACCGGACCGGTCACTATCCGAGCCAGCTCTCCGGCGGGCAGCAGCAACGGGTGGCCATCGCCCGGGCGCTCGCCACCGCGCCCCGCATCATGCTGTTCGACGAGCCCACCTCGGCGCTCGACCCGGAGCTGGTCGAGGAGGTGCTGGGCGTGCTGCGCGGCCTCGCCGCCGACGGCTTGACGATGCTCGTGGTCACCCACGAGATGGCGTTCGCGCGGGAGGTCGCCGACCGCGTCGTGTTCATGGAGGCCGGCCGGATCGTGGAGTCCGGCCCGCCGGACGAGCTGTTCACCCGGCCGCGGAGCCCTCGCCTGCGCACCTTCCTCGCCCGGCACGCCCGGGAGGTGTCCGCGTGAGCCTCATGGTGGCCGCCGTCGGGGACCTCATCCTCGACGAGCCCGACCCCGCCTCCTTCCTCGCACCCGCGGCCCCGGTGCTGCGCGCCGCCGACGTCACCGTCGGCCACGTCGAGGTCCCGCACTCCACCACGACGACGCAGGTCAGCACGGACGTGCCGGCACCCCCGGCGGACCCGGCGGCGCTCACGGCGCTGCGCGAGGCCGGCTTCGACGTGGTCACCCTCGCGGGCAACCACGTGTTCGACGCCGGCGAGGTCGGGGTGACCGACACCGTCGCGCACGCCCGCGCGGCCGGGCTCGTGCCCGTCGGCGCCGGCGCGGACCTCGCCGAGGCACGCCGGCCCGCCGTCGTGGCGGCGCAGGGCCGGAGCGTCGGCGTGCTCTCCTACAACTGCGTCGGGCCGCGGGAGTCCTGGGCGACCTCGCGCAAGGCCGGGTGCGCCTACGTCCAGGTGCTGACGCACTACGAACTGGACCACGCGAGCCCCGGCGGCCCGCCGCGGGTCTACACGTTCGCCGACCCCGACTCGCTCGAGGCCATGCAGGACGACGTGGCAGCCCTGCGCGCGGAGGTCGACGTCGTGCTCGTCGCGCTGCACAAGGGCGTCGGGCACACGCCTGCGGCGGTCGCCATGTACGAGTCCCCGGTGGCCCGCGCCGCGATCGACGCCGGCGCGGACGCCGTGTTCGGCCACCACGCCCACATCCTGCGGGGCGTGGAGGTCTGGCGCGGGCGGCCGATCTTCCACGGCCTGGGCAACTTCGTCACCGTCACCCACGCCCTCACCCCGGGCGGCGACGGCGACAGCGCCGAACGGGCCGCGTGGGCGGCCCGGCGCACCGAGCTCTACGGCTTCGCCCCCGACCCGGCGATGCCGCACTACCCGTTCCACCCGGAGAGCCGCGACACCGTCGTCGCGACCTGCCGGTTCGACCGCGACGGCCTCGTCGGGGCCGGGATCGTCCCGTGCCGCATCGACGACGCCGGGCGACCGGTCCCGCAGGGACCCGACTCCCCCGCCGTCGACTACCTCAGCGACATCACGCGCCGGGCCCGGCTGAACGGCCGCCTGGTCCGCCGCGGCGACGACTGGCTCGTCGCCGGCACCACCGAGGAGACCGCGTGACCGACCAGCCCCTCGCCGGACGCACCGTCATCGACCTGACCACCGCCCTCGCCGGCCCCTACGCGACCCTGCTGCTCGCCGGGCTGGGCGCGACCGTCATCAAGGTCGAGAACCCGGTCGTCGGCGGCGACGCCTCACGGAACAACGCGCCCTACGTCGGGCGCGACGGCCTCGCCCTCGGCCGCCGGCACCCGGACGACATGTCGGTCTCGATGCTCGTCCGCGGCCGCGGCAAGAAGTCGGTGACGCTGAACCTCAAGGACCCCCGCGCGGTCGCGATCCTGCACGACCTCGTGCGGGACGCCGACGTCCTCGTCGAGAACTACTCGTCGGGCGTGACCACGCGGCTCGGAATCGACCACGCCACCCTGCGCGAGATCAACCCGCGGCTGGTCTACACCTCGATCAGCGGCTTCGGCGCGCAGGGTGGCCCCGGCTCGGGCAAGGCGATGGACTCGATCGTCCAGGCCCTCTCCGGGGTGATGATGACGGCGGGCGAGCCGGACGGGGACCCGGTCCGCTTCGGGCTGCCGGTGGGCGACCTCATCGCGCCGCTGTTCGCGGTGATCGGCACGGTGTCCGCGCTGCTGCAGCGCGAGACGACCGGGGAGGGTCAGCACGTCGACGTCTCCATGCTCGGCGCGCTGACCTCGCTCGTAGCGTGCGAGCCGTTCGACGCCTTCGACGCCGTCGGGCTCCCGCAGCGCACCGGCCAGATGGTGCCCCGCCTCGCCCCGTTCGGGATCCTGCCGGCGCTGACCGGGCACGTGGCGCTCTGCGCGCCCACCGACGCCTTCGCCCACGGCGTGCTGCGCGCGATGGGCCGCGAGGACCTGCTCGACGACGGCCGCTACCGCACCCGCGACGAGCGGGTGCGCCACGCCGACGAGCTCCACGGGCTGATCGGGGCCTGGTGCGCGACCCTGCCGGCCGACGAGGTCGTCGACCGGCTGGCCGCCCACGGCGTCCCGGCCGCGGCCGTCCGCGACCCGCAGCAGGCCGTCCGCGACCCGCTGGTCCGCGAGCGCGGCGAGGTCGTCCCGCTCGCCCACCCGCACTACGGCGCCGTCGGGGACCTGTCGTCCACCGGCGTGCCGATCGTGTTCTCCGGGTCGTCGG
Organism: Actinomycetospora sp. CA-084318; assembly: GCF_050955885.1. Classification (NCBI taxonomy): domain Bacteria; kingdom Bacillati; phylum Actinomycetota; class Actinomycetes; order Pseudonocardiales; family Pseudonocardiaceae; genus Actinomycetospora; species Actinomycetospora sp. CA-084318. Next base: position 2,111,965 of record NZ_CP192098.1, on the reverse strand, counting down.
TCGGCCTCGACGCCCCGCCGCCGGCCCTCGGGGAGCACAACGACCACGTCTATCGGGAACTGCTCGGCTACAGCGCCGAGGAGCTCGCGGCCCTGCACGCCGACGCGGTGATCTGATGCCGCTCGTCGCCGGCTACGTGGGCGCGGACGTCCCCGTCGAGCTGCTGACCGCGGCGGGCTACCTGCCCCGTCGGCTGTCCGGCTCCCCCGACGAGGACGCCGAGCCCGGCCGCCGCCACCTCGGGGGCGGGCTCGACCCGGTCGCCTGCTCGATCCTGACCCGCCTGCTCGCCGGGGCCTACGGCCACCTCGACGTCCTCGTGGTCTCGCACGACTGCGAGGCCTCGCTGCGCCTGTTCTACGTGCTCCGCGAGCTCACCCGGGTGGCGCCGGAGGTCGACCTGCCGCCGCTGCACCTCGTCGACGTGCTGCACCTGCCGCACCGCACCACGACCCGCTACGACCTCGCCCAGGTCCGCCGCTTCCGCGCCTGGCTCGCGGAGCGCGGCACCCCCGTTCCCGACGACGCGCTCGCCCGCGCCGTCGCGGCCCACGACGACCTGCGGTCCCTCCTGCGGCAGGTCGGCGCCCACCGCGCGCGCCGGGTGCTGAGCGGCACCGAGATGCTCGGGCTGGTGGACCTGGCCTGCACCCGTCCCGTCGACGAGGCCCGGGCGCTCCTGCGCGACCGGCTCGCCGAGCTGCCCGCCCGCCCCCCGCTGCCGGGCACGCCCGTCGTCGTGACCGGCAGCAGCCACGACACCCCGCACGTCTATTCCGCGCTCGAGGCGCACGGCCTGCTCGTCGTCGGGGAGGACCACGACCGCGGGGACCTCGTCGCGCTGACCGACGTCGGCGCCCCGACCGAGCCGGCGCTCGCCGAGCGCTACCAGGCCGCGGGCCCGGCGGCCGCCCACGCCGCGATCGCGGACCGCGCCGCGCACACCGCCCGCCTCGTCCGGGACCGCGGTGCCGTCGGCCTGCTCGCCTACGTCCGCCGGCACGACGACGGACCCCGTTGGGACGTGCCCGCGCAGCGCGCGGCGGTCGGGGTCCCGACGGTGCTCGTCGACCACCAGGAGTACGGCCGGATCGACGACGTCGCCGCGGTGGCGGACGCCCTGCGCGGCGCGGTGGCCGCGTGACGCGGCTCGACAGCGCGACGGCGGCCACCGCCCACCAGCGCGCCTGGTTCGCGGACCTGCGGCGCGAGGTCGGTGCCGGCGGGCCGTTCGCGCTGGTCAACGCGGACGCCCCGCAGGAGATCTTCCGGACGATGGGCGTCCCGTACGTCGTCAACCAGTGGTGGGCCTCGATCATCGCCGCGAAGCGACGGACCCAGGACCATCTCGCGCTCCTGCGCGAGCGCGGCTATCCCGACGACAGCGAGCAGTACAGCGCCTCGACCCTGGGCAGCGCGTACGACCCGGACCCGTCGTCGGGACCGTGGGGCGGGCTGCCCCGGCCGACGATCGTCCTGGCCGAGACCACCGGCGACGCCTCCCGCAAGATCTTCGACCTGTGGGGCGAGCAGCCGGGCGTCACGTTCTACCCGCTGGAGAGCGCGGCGGCGGACACCGTGCCGGTCCGCTGGTGGGAGCTGATGCCGGACCGCTGGGAGGAGGCGGTGGGCAGCGACCGGCTCGACCTCATGGTCGGCGAGCTCGAGGGCCTCGTCCGCGTCCTGGAGCAGACCACCGGCCACCGGTTCTCCGAACAGCGGTTCGTCGAGGTGATGGCGCTGGTGAACGAGCAGGCGGAGTGGAACCGGCGCACCCGCGACCTCGTCGCCGCCGCCCGGCCCTGCCCGGTCGCCGTCACCGACTCCATCCCGGCGGTGATGGTGCCGCAGTGGCACCGCGGCACCCAGTGGGCCCGGGACGCCGCGCGACGCCTGTACGAGGAGGTCGCCGAGCGCGTCGACGCCGGCACGGCCGTGTGCGACGACGAACGGGCCCGGCTGATGTGGATCGGGCGCGGGCTGTGGTTCGACCTCGAGTTCTACCGGCGCTTCCAGGACCGGTACGGCGCGGTGTTCGTCTGGTCGATGTACCTCGCGATCGCCGCCGACGGCTACGCGCGCTACGGACCCGACCCGATGCGGGCGCTCGCCGCCCGCTTCGCGGCCTTCTCCGACCAGCTCTACACCCCGCCCTGGTCGGCGGAGTGGTACGTGAAGGAGGCCCGGGCCCACGGCGTCGACGGGGTGGTGCACCTGGTCTCCGACGACGCCCGCGGGAGCTGGGCGACCACCCGCGCCCTGCGCACGGCCGGGATCCCGGTCCTGGAGCTGCACGCGGACAACGTCGACGCCCGCCGCTCCGACCCCGGCCACCTCGACCGGACCGTCGGGGACTGGCTGGAGAGGTGCGCTGCGCGCCCGTGAGTACGTGTGACGGCGATAGCCGTCACACGTACTCACGGGCGAAGCACCTCGTGCTGTGCTCGCACCGTGCCCGCCCCCGCCGACGAGATCGACCGCGGACTGCTTCAGGCCCTGCAGCTCGACGGTCGGGTGCCGTTCGCCCTCGTCGCCGAGGCCGTCGGGGTGTCCGAGCGGACCGTCGAGCGCCGCTACCGCGACCTGCGCGCGTCCGGGGCGGTGCGGGTGGTCGGGCGGACCTGGCCGGAGGCGGTCGGCGAACGGCAGTGGCTGGTGCGGGTGGGCTGCGTGCCGGACGCCGCGGAGGGACTCGCGCACGCGGTCGCGCGGCTGCCGGAGACGTCCTGGGTGCAGCTCACCTCGGGCGGCGCGGAGCTGCTCTCGATGGTGCGCGTGCCGACCTCCGACGACCCGCCGTCGTCCTCGGTGCTCTCCCGGCTGCCGCGCAGCCCCCGGGTCACCCGCGTCGACGGGCTGTCGATCCTGCGGGTGTTCGCGGGTGGCCGGATCAGCCCGCTCACCCGCGAGGGGCCCCTCCCCGACGAGGCCGTGGCCCGGATCGCGCCGGCGCCCCCGGCCCCCGGGACCGTCGCCCTCACCGCGGACGACCGGGAGCTCCTCGCCGTGCTCGCCCGGGACGGCCGCGCCCGCTGGCGCGACCTGGCGGCGGCCACGGGTCGCTCGGCCGCCACGGCCCGACGACGGGTCGGCGAGCTGACGCGCGGCGGCGCGATCTTCTTCGACGTCGACTTCGCGCCGTCGCTGCTCGGCCTGCGCACCTCCGCCGCGCTGTGGATCTCGGTGCACCCCGCCGACCTGGTGGCGGCGGGCGAGGCGCTGGCGCGGCACCCCGAGGTCGGGTTCGCCGCGGCCACCACCGGCGCGACGAACCTCTACGCGAGCGTCCAGCTCCGCGACGACCGTGCGCTGTTCGACTACCTCACCGGACCCGTCACCGCCCTGCCCGGGCTCGTCGCGATCCAGACCGCGCCCGTCCTGCGCACCGTCAAGCAGAGCGGGTGACGCGAACGGGCGCACCGGCCCCGATCGTCGTCGGGAACGAGCAGATCACGTCCGACACGGTCGTCGATCGTCGATCTCGGCGGCCTCGCTGGAGCGACCGCCCCGACCGGCGCACCGTCGCCGCCATGAGCACCGCGTTCGACCCCCTCGACCTCCCGACGATGCACCTGCCGAACCGGATCGCGATGGCGCCGCTGACCCGCCGTCGGGCCTACGGGCCGGGGCTGTCGGCCACCGACCTCATCGCCGAGTACTACGAGCAGCGGGCCACGGCCGGGCTGATCGTGGCCGAGGCGATGCAGCCCGAGCCGGTCGGGCAGGGCTACACCGACACCCCGGGCCTGCACGACGAGGCGCAGGCCGCGTCGTGGCGACCGGTCACCGCCCGCGTGCACGCCGCCGGCGGCCGGATCGTCGCGCAGCTGATGCACGCCGGCCGCAACAGCCACCCCGAGCTGCTCGGCGGCGGGCTGCACCCGCTCGCGCCGTCGGCGGTCGCGGCCGAGGGGCGGGTGCGGATCCACGGCGGAGAGCCCGCCGTCCGCAAGTCCTACCCGGTCCCGCGCGCGCTGCCCGTCGAGGACGTCGAGCGCACGATCGCCCGCTTCGCCGACTCCGCCGCGCTGGCGCTGACGGCGGGCTTCGACGGCGTCGAGCTGCACGGCGCCTACTGCTACCTGATCCAGCAGTTCCTCTCCTCGAACGCCAACCTCCGCACCGACCGCTACGGCGGCGACCTCGCCGGGCGCCGCCGGTTCGTCCTGGAGCTGGTCGACGCGGTGGCCGCCCGGATCGGGGCGGGCCGCCTCGCGCTGCGGCTCTCCCCCGGTTGCACCGCGTTCGGGCTCGTGGAGGACGACGTCGACGAGCTGTACCGGGGCCTGGTCGACCAGCTCCCCCGCGACCTCGGCTACCTGCACCTCTTCGAGTGGCCCGGGCACCGCGACCTCACAGTGGAGCTGCGACGACGGTGGCCCGGGACGCTCGTGCTGAACCCGCACGCCGCCTGGACCGACTTCCCGACCGGGCCGGACGCCCTGCGCGTGGTGGACGAGGGGCTCGCGGACGTCGTGGCGTTCGGGACGCACTTCATCTCGAACCCCGACCTCGTCGAACGCCTGCGCGTCGGCGCCCCGCTCGCCCCCGCCGACGACTCGACGTTCTACCGCGGGGACGCGCGGGGGTACACCGACTACCCGACGCTCGCCGCCGGGCGCACGGTCGGCAGCGGGTAGTCCGGCAGGTCCACCTGGTCGGCCGGCGGGCGGAAGAGCCTGGCCGCGAGGCCGCCGAACCGGTGCTGCAGACCCGCGGCGACCTTGAAGACCGTCTGGTTGACGGCCAGCGCCGCCCGCGACTGCGGGTTGACCAGGCGGATCGTCGAGAGCTTGACGTCCTGGGCCTTCGCGACGAACGGCCGCATGACCTCCTCGTAGCGGGCCAGGGCGACCCGGTGGTCGGGGGTCCGCTCGAGCTCCCCCGCCAGCACGTGCGCCGCGGTCAGCGCCAGGGTGGTGCCGGTGCCGAACGGGCCGGTGGCCCACGCCGCGTCCCCGAGCAGGACGCGCCGGCCCGTGCTCCAGCGCGGGAGCCGGACCTGGGCCACGGCGTCGAGGTACATCGGGGCGTCGTCGTCGAGGGCGTCGAGGACCCGGGGCGCCACCCAGCCCGCGTCGGCGAACGTGCGGCGCAGGATCATCACCTGGTCGTCGCGGTCCAGGCGCTCGAGACCCCGCACGTCGGTCATGAAGCTCAACATGGCCCGGGTGGTGCCGAGGTTGTCCGGCCGCAGGCTGACCCCGAGGGTGCGCTCGGTGTGGTACCAGTTCCACCACCGGTCGTCCTCGGGCGTGCGCGGGATCGTCAGGTAGGCGATGACCAGGCCGACCTCGGTCATCTCGGCGCCCGGCACCACGAGCTCCCGGGTGCGCGAGCGCGTGCCCTCGGCGACGACGACGAGGTCGGCGTCGATCCGCTCCCCGCTCGCGAGCGTGGCCGTGACGTGGTCGCCGTGGTCGTCGAGGTCGCGGATCTGCTCCTCGAAGCGGTAGTCGGTGCGCTCCGCAGTGCGCTCGTACAGGAGCCGGGCGAGCTCGCCGCGCAGGATCTCCAGCTCCGCCGTCGGCCCGTCGATGTCGTTCTCGCCGGCGGGGAACTCGGCCACCGTGCGGCCCTGCTCCCCGACGATGCGCAGGCCCACCTCCGTGGTCCCGGTGTCGAGGGCCGCCTGCTCGAGACCCATCCGCCGCAGCACCACCCGGCCCGCCCCGCGGACGTCGATGTTCTGCCCCTCGTCGCGCAGGCGCGGGAAGCGCTCGACGATCGTGGTGCGCCATCCCCGGGCGTTGAGTTCGTGCGCGAGGGCGGGGCCGCCGATGCTCGCGCCGGAGATGAGTGCGTGGCGTGTCATGCCGATCGGATACCCCGTCGCTAGAGAGTCTAACTACTAGAGATGTGACAGACTTTGCGCCGTGGATCCGGACACCGAGATCGCGCGCTTCGACGCGACGACGTTCGCGGTGCGCGACCTGATCGGCGCCTCGCAGGACCTCGTCGTGCGGATGGCGAAGGCGATGGGCATGAACGTCACCGACATGACGGCCATCCACCTGCTCGACGTCCACGGTCCCATGGGCGCCGCGGAGCTCGCCGAGCGTCTCGGCATCCGGTCGGCGTCGGCGACGGTGCTCGTCGACCGCCTCGAGGCCGCCGGCCACGTCGCGCGCACCCCCCACCCCACCGACCGGCGGCGCGTCACGCTCGCCGTCACGCCCTCCGCGCAGGCGCACGCCGTGGACGTCTGGCTCCCCGGGCTGCGCCACATCGACGAGGTCTGCCGGTCGCTCTCCACCGACGAGGCCGTCGTCGTCCGGACCGTCCTCGGCCGGCTCGCGGCGGCCATGGACCGGGCGGGCCGGGAGGTCACGCCGACGGATGCAGGTCCTGCGTCCCGATGACGCGCAGCAGGTCGAGCTTCTCCCGTGCGTCGGTGCCCTCGGTCGGGAAGTAGACGAGCACCACGCGGTCGGACTCGGGCGTGAGCAGCACCTGGCAGGTCAGGTGGACGAGGCCGACCTCCGGGTGCGTGAACCGCTTCCGAGCGACCCGCCGCACCCCGACCTCGTGGCGCTCCCACAGCTCCCGGAACTCGGCGCTGCGGGCGAGCAGGTCGTCCACCAGCTCGACGACGTCCGCGTCGCCGGACCGCCGTGCGGCCGTCGCACGGAGGTCGCGCACGTGGGCGGCGGACAGCGCGGCCCGGTCCTCCTCCGGGGTGCACGCACGCAGCGCGGAGTCGGTGAACCACCGCCGGACCGGGTTCGTGATGCCGCTGCCGAACAGGGTCGCCGCCAGCGGGTTCTGCCAGAGCACGTCGTGCAGGTCGGTGTGGATACGCGCCGGCACGGCGGTGAGGTGGTCGACGAGCGCGAGCAGCCCCGGATCGACGTGCCGGCCCCCGCGCCGCGGCGGTGGGGCGATCCCGGCGAGGTGGAAGAGGTGGTCGCGCTCGTCGAGGTCGCAGCGCAGCGCCCGGGCGACGGTCCCGACGACGCCCTCGCTCGGGTGCGGCCCGCGGGCCTGCTCGAGGCGCGTGTAGTAGTCGACCGACAGTCCCGCCAGCTGCGCCACCTCCTCGCGGCGCAGCCCCGGCGTCCGGCGCCGTACCCCGGGCGGGAGCCCGACGTCGGCGGGACGCAGCAGCTCCCGTCGTCGTCGCAGGAAGTCCCCGAGGCCCGCGCGGTCGATCACGGACCCAGCATCACCCGTCGTCGGGACGCCCAGCCAGGGTCGGTCGGTCCCTGGTTGCGCCGGGCCTGCCACTGCGGCGCGGGGAGGCGCACGGTGGTCCCATGCAGCAGCGACAGCTCGGCAGCTCCGGTCCCGTCGTCTCCTCCCCCGCCCTCGGGTGCATGGGCCTGTCCGGGGCGTACGGCGCCGTTCCCGACGACGAGGGCGTCCGCGTGATCCACGCCTACCTCGACGCCGGCGGCAGCCTCCTCGACACCGGCGACTTCTACGGCGCCGGCCACAACGAACTGCTCGTCCGGCGGGCGCTGGCCGACCGCTCGCGCGACGACGCCGTCCTCTCGGTCAAGTTCGGGGCCCTGCGGGCGCCCGACGGCGGGTTGGCCGGGGTCGACACGCGGCCCGCGGCCCTGCGCAACTTCCTCACCTACTCGCTGCAGCGGCTCGGGGTCGACCACGTCGACGTCTACCGGCCCGCGCGGCTCGACCCGGCCGTCCCGATCGAGGACACCGTCGGTGCGATCGCCGAGCTCGTCGAGCAGGGGTACGTGCGGCACATCGGGCTGAGCGAGGTCTCGGCGGCGACGATCCGGCGCGCGGCGGCGGTGGTACCGATCTGCGACCTGCAGATCGAGTACTCGGTGCTCAGCCGCGAGATCGAGGCGGAGATCCTGCCGACCTGCCGGGAGCTCGGCGTCGGGATCACCGCCTACGGCGTGCTGGGCCGCGGCCTCATCGGCGGCAGCGGCGCCGTGACCGGCGGCCGGGCCATGACCCCGCGCTGGCAGGGCGAGCACCTCGAGCACAACCGGGCGCTCGTGGCGCGGCTGCACGAGACGGCGGCGGCCAAGGGCGTGTCGGTGGCGCAGCTCGCGATCGGCTGGGTGAGCGCGCAGGGGGCGGACGTGGTGCCGGTGATCGGGGCGCGGCGGGTCGACCAGGTGACGTCGTCGCTGGTGGACGTCGACCTCTCGGACGACGACCTGGCCCGTATCGACGAGCTCGTGCCGGCCGGCTCGGTGTCGGGCGACCGGTACCCCGCGGCGGCGATGGCGCAGCTCGACAGCGAGCGGTAGAGGTCGGCGGCGGTCGGCCCCGACGTCACGGTGCGCCGGGACGATGGCGATCTGCACGCATCGAGTGGGACCAGCGCGCCATCGTCGCGATCAGCGAGCTGCCGGGCCCCACCGACCCTGCAGAACCGATGCCGACCGCACCGGTTCTCCAGCACGGTCCGGGACCGCGGGTCACCTTCCGTGGTCGGATCTCACGGAACGTCACCCGTCCCCGCGGAGACCACCGCAGAACCGGTGCCGACGGCACCGGTTCTCCCGACGGTGCGATGATCGCCCGGTGACTCAGGGTCTGCGGTTCGGATGGCTGTCCCCGGTGATCGGCAACCGGTGGAGCGACCAGGTGCCGATCGCCGCGTACCAGGACACGGAGATCCTCCCGACGGCGCTGCCGCACTTCGACTCGCTGTGGATCGCCGACCACTTCTACGGGTTCGACCGGAAGACCGACCCGTTCCTCGAGGCGTGGACGACGATCACGTGGCTCGCGGCGCGCCACGGGTCGGTCGAGCTGTGCCACCACGTGCTCGGCGTCGGCTACCGGCACCCGCCGCTGCTGGCCAAGATGGCCGCGACGCTGCAGTACCTCTCCGGCGGGCGCTTCGTGCTCGGGATCGGCGCGGGGTGGCGCGACCACGAGTACGCGGCCTACGGCTACGAGTTCCCGAAGCCGTCGGTACGGTTCGCCCAGCTCGAGGAGACCATCGAGATCTGCCGCCGGATGTGGACCGAGGAGTTCCCCTCCTACGAGGGCCGGTACTACCGGATCGACGAGGCGTCGGCTCCCCCGCTGACCGACCCGCCGCCGAGGGTGTGCGTCGGCGCGGCCGGCGAGAAGGTCGGGCTGCCCCTGGTCGGGCGCCTCGCCGACCGGTGGAACGGGCCCGCGGGGGACGGCTTCACCCGTCGTCGGGACATCGTCCGCAGCGCCGCCGAGGCGGCGGGGCGCGACCCCGGGTCGATCGAGGTGTCGGTGACCCTCGAGCGGGCGCTGCCCGAGAACGACGACGACTCGGCGAAGCTCGTCGAGGAGCTCGCGGGGCACCGGGACCTCGGCGTGGACCACGTCGTCATGGACTTCGGCCACCCGCGCTCCACCGAGCCGGTGCTGCGCTTCGCCGAGCAGGTCATCGCGCCGCTGCGGGGCTGAGGTGGCCGGCGGCCACCTCACCGCAGCAGGAGCTGCACCAGCGCCGCGAGGCCGACGACGACGATCACGCCGCGCAGCACCACCGGCGGGAGGCGCCGGCCGATCCGGGCACCGACCAGGCCCCCGACGATCGCGCCGCCCGCGATGAGCCCCACGACCGGCCAGGACACCGGCGCGACCACGGCGAACACGATCCCGGACACCAGGTTCGCCACGGCCGCCAGGATGTTCTTGACGGCGTTGTGGCGCTGCAGGTCGTCGTCGATCAGGATGCCGAGCACGCCGAGCAGCAGCACGCCCTGGGCGGCACCGAAGTAGCCGCCGTAGAGCCCGGTGCCGAACACCGACGTCAGCAGCCCCGGCCCGACCCGCGTCCGCGGCTCCCCCGACGGCCGCCGCGCCGCGATGCGCCGCGCGACGAACGGTTGCACCACGACGAGCACCACCGCGAGCGCCACGAGCACCGGCACCACCGCGTCGAACACCGACGACGGCAGCGCGAACAGCAGGAGCGCCCCGACGAGGCCGCCGAGCGCCGTGGGGATCACCAGCCGGACCACGCGCCCGCGCAGGCCGGTCAGCTCGCGGCGGTATCCGATCGCACCGGTCACCGACCCCGGCACGAGGCCCAGCCCGTTCGACACGTTGGCCGTCAGCGGCGGGAAGCCGAGCGCGAGCAGCACCGGGAACGTGACGAGGGTGCCCGACCCGACGATCGTGTTGATCATCCCGGCCCATACGCCGGCGACCGCGATGATCGCCGCTTCGCCCAGGGTCACCAGCGCATGATCGTGGTCCGCGCCCGGGAGGGCCAGACGGGCACGATTCGAACTGGTGTGCGAACGTGGACGGGTGGCACGCACCCCGAACCCTCGCCTCCGGGCCGCCCTCGCCCGGCAGGCCGAGCGGACGCGCCGCGCGGCGGAGGCGCTGCGCGAGGGCGACGAGCTGGACGAGGACGCGCGGCGGCGCGTCATCGAGATGCTCGCCGTCTGCGGCCGGCCGGAGATCTACGAGGCGCTCAACGTCCACGTGCAGGACCGGGTCGGCAGCGTGACCGACGCGATCCTGCGGGCCCGGGCGCCCCTCGACGCCCACGTCCGGCAGGCCGCGGCGGAGGCCGGGGTGACGCAGCGCAGCTCGCACGCCGGACCCCCGCGCCACGGCACCTGAGACCGTGCCACGATGCGAGCCGGAGGGGGATGCGGTGCAGCTCGACGCGGTCGACGTGACGATGCCGGACGGACGCCGGGTGGCGGCACGGATGTCGGTGTCGCGCGGGTCCGACCGCGGCACGGTGTTCTGGCACCACGGCACGCTGCGCGACGGCACCCCGCCCCGCCCGGTCGTCACCGCCGCCGAGCGCCTCGGACTGCGGTGGGTCAGCGTCGCGCGCCCCGGGCACGGCCGGTCCACGAGCCGCCCCGGCCGCACCGTCGCCTCGGTGGCGCCCGACGTCGCCGCCGTCGCCGACCACCTCGGCGTCGACCGGTTCGCCGTGGTCGGCCACTCCGCGGGCGCACCGCACGCACTGGCCTGCACGGCGCTGCTGCCCGACCGGGTCCTCGCCGCCGTCGCGATCGGGGCCTTCGCACCGCGCGACACCCCCGGCCTCGACTGGTACGCCCACCTCGACCCGGCCGCGACGCTGTCGCTGCGTGCCGCCGAGCAGGGCCGCGAGCACAAGCTGGCCTTCGACCGGGCGCACCCGACGCTGCGGTGGCTGCACCCGCCGATCGACCTCGAGGCCCTCGACCAAGGGTGGTTCCCGGACACCGACACCACCGGCGAGGCCGCGATCACCGCCCGGGCGGACGACCACATCGCCCTGGTCACGCCCTGGGGCGTCGACCCCGGCACCGTCCGCTGCCCCACGGTGCTGCTGCACGGCGACGGCGACACGTTCGTCCCGGCCACCCACGCGCGCGCCCTCGGGGCGGCGATGCCCCAGGCCGAGAAGTGGGTCTCCCCCGTCGACGGGCACTTCTCGATCCTGCGCCGGTGTGACGCCGCTCTCGAATGGCTGCGGCGCCACCTCTGACCAGCACGGACGTCTGTGGTCCGCACCTCTTTGTCACGCCGGGGTAACGCCGGCGGGTCCCGTGTCGATAGTCCCCGAAGTGCCCCTGCCCGACGTCGACCCCGACGGGAGGCCCGATGAACGACACGGCCCGCACGACCCCACCCGGCAGTCCGGAGGCCCTGGACCAGGGCTGCCACTGCTCGTTCCTGCTGAACGGCGAGCAGGACTCCGAGTTCGTCAACCCGCTGTGCCCCCTGCACGGGGCGCAGCGCGAGGGGGGTTCCTCCTCGTGACCCACACCCCCACCCGTCCCGTCCCCCTCGCCCGGCCGCACGCCGCGCCGCGGGGGCTGCGGGCGCAGTTCCGCGAGACCCTGCGCGAGCGCGTCCTCGAGACCGCCGGCGCCGCCGCCACCGAGCAGGGGTGGGGCCAGGTCCGCATGAGCGACCTGGCACGTCGGTCCGGGGTGTCCCGGTCGGCGATCCACCGCGAGTTCGGCGACAAGGACGCCGTCGCGGACGCGCTCGTCGCGCACGAGTCCGACCGGGTGATCGCCGAGGTCGGTCAGGCCCTCATCGACGCCCCGGACTGGCGCGCGGGCCTCACCGCGGCGCTGCGCACCACGATGGCGGCCCGCGACAACCACCCGCTGCTCGACACGGTCCTGACGACGGCGCACGACGACGTCAGCCTGCTCCCGCAGCTCACCACCGGGAGCAGCGCGATCATCGCCCGCGCCCGGGTGATGCTCTCGACGTGGCTGCGCGGGCACCACCCGCGGCTGCCGCGCCCCCTGCTCGACGACGCCGCGGACGTCCTCGTCCGCGCCGCCCTGAGCCACCTCGCCGCGCCGGACACCGACCGCGAGCTCACGGTCGCCCGGCTGCAGCGGCTCGCGGTGCGCCTGCTCGACCCCCGCTGAGGGCTGTGATCGGAACCACCCGACGTCGGGCGTGAGGATCCGCGATCCGATCGCGTCCTACGGGACGAGTTCGACGGACACGCTCCGCCCACCGGGGGCGGGGCTCGCGAACCACCGACGAAGGAGGTTCCCCCATGAGCACCCCCACGCCCACCGCGCCGAAGACCACGACGCCGAGCCCCGTCGCCCCGACCGGGTCGGCGCTGGAGAGCACCCAGGGCAAGACCACCATCGCCGACGGCGTCGTCGCCAAGGTCGCCGGCCTCGCCGCCCGCGAGGTCAACGGCGTGTACGGCTTCGGCGGCACCGCCGCCCGCGCCTTCGGCGCCATCACCGAGCGCATCCCCGGCAGCCGCTCCTCGGCCTCGCAGGGCGTCTCGGTCGAGGTCGGCGAGCGCCAGGCCGCCGTCGACCTAACCATCGTCGTCGAGTACGGCGTCGCCATCGCCGAGCTCTCGCGGGCCATCCGCCGCAACGTGATCGGGGCGGTCGAGCAGATGACCGGCCTCGAGGTCACCGAGGTCAACGTCGACGTCGTCGACCTCCACCTCCCGGACGAGGAGGACGACGCTCCGGCTCCGGCCCCGGCCCCCGCCCGCGTCCGGTGACCCGCCCGGTGCGCCCCGGCGACGTCGGTGCCCCGGCCATCGTGGCCGGGGTGGACGTCGACCGGGTCGCCGCCGCGGTCCTCGCCTGCCCCCTGGTGGCCGACCTGGTCACCGGCGAGCACGGCGCCACCGAGACCTACCTGCCCGGCCGGCGGGTCCCCGGGATCCGCGTGCACGACGACGGCCCCGGCCCGGCCCGGATCGCCGTGTCCGTGTCCGCCTGCTACGGCGCGCCGATGCGGCGTCTGGTCGAGCAGGTCCGCTCCGCCGTGGCCGTCCGGGCGCCCGGCCACCCGGTCGACGTCGTCGTCGCCGACGTGGGCTGAGCCGGCCCGTCCCTCACCGCAGGATCTCCACGAGCAGCGCCCACGCGTTGCCGAGCCCGCCCAGCAGGGCGAGCAGCACGGCCGCCGGCAGCCAGTAGAGGCCCCCGACGGTGCCCGTGGCGACCCCGAGCCCGGCCACGACCGGGGCCACGAGCACCGCCGTGGCCGGGGCCCAGGCGGTGACCAGCCACGCGGGCACCGGCTGCTGGGGCGCCCGTCGGCGCGGGAGGGCCAGCCGGACCAGGACCCACCCGGCCACCAGTCCGATCACCACCAGTTCCACCGCGAGCGCGACCTCGCCCTGCCCGGGCACGAGCACGACCAGCGCGAGGAAGAGCGGCACCGCGAGCAGGACCAGGGTCTGCGCCGCGCGGCCCGGCAGGTGGGTGTCGTCCAGGATCACCCGCAGGTTGAGCGACACCGCCACGAACACGAGCCCGGCGAGGGCGGCCGAGGCGCCCGCCGTCGCGACCGCGAAGTCCGTCCACGCCTCCGCCGAGTACCCGTTCACGCGGACGAGTGTGCTCGGCCCGTCCAGTCCTTCCGCAGAACCGACCGGTCGGTAGCTTCGTCGGCATGGCCGGGTCGGCGTGGACCCGACGTCCCGGGGGCGGGACGTCGCTGTTCGTCGTGCTCGTGCTCGACCCCGTGACCGAGGAGCTCGACTCCTACGGTCCCTACGAGTACCGCGCGGCCCTCGCCGCGGCCGCCCTGCGGCGCGAGGAGTACGACCGCGAGGACCTCGGCGAGGTCATGATCGTGGTCGTCCCCCTCCATCCGGCCACGCCGCCGGACGAGGCCTGAGCTCAGCCGTCCTCGCGGAACCAGCCACCGCGGTCGTCGAACCCGTCGAAGGTCGGGGCGGACGGCCGGGGCGGCCGCGCCAGGGTCGACCCGAGCGGGCTCGGCCGCGGCACCCGGGGCTCGTCGTCGTACCCCTGCCGCGGGAGCGGGGTGCCCTCGACGGGACCGGGGATCCCGGCGGGCACGTCCTCGACCAGGCGCACGTGACGCCCGGCCCGGGCGGCCTCGTCGGGGTCGGTCGGCTCGGGGACGGAGGCGACGGCCGGCGGCCCGTCCGCGGCCTCGCCGACGGCGGCACCGACGGGGCCACCGACGGCCACCATGATGCGTCCGCCCGCGGGCGTCCGGCCCGCGTCCACCGGCTCGCCCGACGCCTCGGCGTGCCCGAGCGCGGCCCGCAGGTCGTCGATCGGCAGGGGCCGGCCGCGGGTCGTCGTGGTGGCGACCCGGGCGGTCAGCGGGACCCCCGGGTGGCCCTCGGAGGCCAGCGCGAGTCCCTCGCCGATGCGGTCGGCGAGGTCGTTGAGGTGCACCGCGGACGCTCCGGGCACCAGGACAACGAAGGTCCGCGGGTCGAGCCGCACCGCCACGTCGACCGGCCCGAGCGGCTCGGTGAGCGCGGCGGCGACGCGGTGCCCCGCGTGATAGGCGGCCCGCGGCGAGGCGAGGGCCTCGTCGTCGAACGCGGGGATGTCGAACAGCGCGACCCCGACCTGCAGGGCGCCGGGGCCTCCGCGCGGGGTCCAGCGAGCGAGGAAGTCGCCGTCGGGCAGCCCGCTCGCCGCGTCCGTCCCCGCGACGGCCCGGGCTCCGGCCGCGGCGTGCGCGTCCGCGATCTGCTCGCGCAGCTCGCGGGTGCCCGCGTGCGCGTCCCGCATGCGGTCGATCATGTGGTAGAGCGAGGTGGTCGCCCACATCTCGCCGGGCGTGCCCGCCGAGCCCGCGGCGTCGCCGCCCGCGGGCATGGTGGTCGCCAGCAGGTCGTCGACGGTCCGCAGCACCTCGGGCGCGAGGCGGGTCCCGAGCGCGAACCGCAGGCGGGCCAGCTCGGTCGCCGCCTGGGCGCGGGAGAAGCCCCAGCGGCCGTCGAAGATCCTGCTGGGTTCGACGGCGGTCTCGCCCGCGTCGTAGGTGTGCTGGTCGGTGGCGACGAGGAACGCCCCGGCGCGGGGCCCCAGCGCGACCACGGTCCACTCGTCGGCGAGCGCCTCGGCGGGGTCGAGCTCCACCACGGTCACGCCCTCGGGCGGCGGGTGGGCCTCCCCCGCGACGAACCCGACCACCGCGGTGACGCCGGCGGCGGCCATGGCCTCGTAGACCGCGCGCTCCCGGTCGAAGTAGGGCAGCTGCTGGAACAGCGCCACCACCACCGTCGGGTGCTCGACGGTGCCCGCCATCACCGCCTTCTCCACGGCGTGCGAGACGTCGACGAGCAGGCGCTTCGACATCCGCTCCGGCCGCGACCCGCTCGCCCGGTCGCGGGCCACCCGCGTGTGGTCGGACAGGTTGTCGATGAAGGCCCGCTCCACCCGGGTACGAGTGGCGTGGGCGAGCGGACCCTCCATGGAACCCCCAGAGACGCGACGTCAGGGAGGAACTACCTCGACCGGGCGGCGGCGAGCCCCGCGGGCCCCGCCGACCCGGCGAACGGTGCCGACCGGTCGACCAGCGGCGACTAGAGCTGCGCGGCCCGGACCGCGTCGGCCGGCGAGGTGGGAGCACGCCCGAGGAGGTTCTCCAGGGCGGGGCTGTCGGTCTCCAGCTCGCCGCGGGCGAGCGAGGACTCCAGCGCGGCGACGAACTCGGCGGTGCCGCGGTCGGCGCCCGCGGCCACCATCGCCTCGGTGAGCTCGGAGGGGGTGTGGTCGCGGTAGACGACCGTCGTGCCGGTCACCTCGGTGATCGTGTCCGCCAGGTCGGACATCGTGAACGCCGGGCCGCCGAGCTCCCAGTAGCCCTGCTGGTCGACGACGTCCCCGGTGAGCAGGCTGACCGCGGCCTCGGCGTAGTCCGCCCGGGTCGCGGCGGAGACCTTCCCGTCGCCGGCCGCCCCGAGGATCTCGCCGCGCTCGAGGTAACGGGGCAGCTGGGCGGTGTAGTTCTCGACGTACCAGCCGTTGCGGGCGACGGCGAAGAGCAGGCCGGAGCCCTGCAGCACGTCCTCGGTGGCGGCGTGCTCGGGCGCGAGGACCAGCTCGGTCTCGTCGGCGTGCAGCACGCTCGTGTAGACGACGAACTCGACGTCGGCGGCCTTCGCCGCGTCGATCACGGCGGAGTGCTGCCGCACCCGGTCGCCGGGGTCGGGGCTCGAGACCAGCAGCAGCCGCTCGATGCCCTCGAGCGCCGGGCCGAGCGTGTCCGGCCGGTCGTAGTCGGCCACGCGGACGCCGACCCCGAGCTCGGCCAGGTCCCCGGCCCGGTCCGGGTCGCGGACCAGCGCGAACACGTTGCCCGCCGGCACGCCGCGGCGCAGCAGGGCGTCGACGGCGAGCCGACCGAGGTGGCCGGTGGCTCCGGTGACGGCGAAGGAGGGGGCGGGCGTGACGGGCGTGCTCATGGTCGCCAGGGTGGCCCGTCCCCGCCGGGTCCACACGCGTGGCCCGTCCCCGCCGGGTCCACACGCGGGTCCGGGCCACCCCGCGGGGAAAGGTGGCGGAAAGCCCGACCCGTCACGCTCGGGGGCGAACTCGCCGACCACGGAGGACGTCATGGCGGTCCGCACGCTCCCACGCCGCCCGACCCGTCGTCGGGAAGGGCCTCCGGTGTACTCGGTGGGGATCTGCGCCCCGGGCGGCGGCCTGCGGGCCGCCGCCGTCGGGCTGGGCACGCTGCAGGTGCTGCGCGCGACCGGCTGGATCCGGTCGGACGGCTACCTCTGCTACGTCGACGAGCACGTCGGGGTGGCCGCCGCCCTGCGTCAGGAGTGCCGGACGGCGGTCGTGGTCGACGTGGGCGAGGGACCCCCGGCGCTCCCCCGCGGCATCGAGGTCGACGACGTCTCCGGTCTCGCGCCGGGCACCGGGCTCCCGGACGACGCCACCGGCCCGTTCCGGACGCGGCTCGCCGACGCCGCGGTGGTCGCCGGGTGGATCACCTACCCGTCCGGCCGGCGCGGCCGGCTGGTGCTGGCGATGCCCCGGCTGACCGCCGACGTCCCCGACGCGGTGCTCCGGTACGCCGCGACGCACCCGGCCTTCCCGCACGAGACCACCGCGCTCGACGACGGCCAGGTCGAGATCTACCGCCAGCTCGGCCGGCACCTCGGGGCCCACGTGGTGGGGACGCTGCTGCGCCTCAGGACGTGAGCCAGGACCGCCATCCACGCCGTCGTGGGGCGGGGACCGGTTCCCGACGACGGGTCACCTCGGTCAGCAGGTCCGCGGCGGCGGTCGGGTCGTCGACGTGACGCAGGACGTCGGCGGTGGACCGGTCGAGCCGCCGGGCCAGGACGCGCGGCGACACCTCCGCGGTGTGCACCGGCACGCCGTAGCGCCGGGTGACGACCGCACGCTGCTCGGCGGACACGCCGGGGCCGGCGACGAGGAAGCGCGGGTAGGCGTGCGAGGCGCGCCAGCCGTGCTCGCCCTCGACGACCTCGCCCCACAGCGCGACGACGCCCAGGACCTCGTGGTCCGACGGGCTCCACCCGAGCGTGCCGGTGTCGGCGACCGCGTAGAGCCCGCACGGGCACGCGTCACCGGGCGGGGTGTGGCGGGGGCTCGCGCAGGTGGCGACCATCGGACGTCCCGCCGGCCACGGGGTGCCGGTGAGCGGGGAGAAGAGCGTGTGGCGGTGCTGGGCCCGCCGGCCGACGCGCCAGGTGCGCCAGCCGAGGACCGCGGCCGGGACGTCCGGCACCGCCACCGTGCGGTGCGGGGCGGTCACGAGCGGGCGTCGGCCGTGACGGTCCGGGGCTCCACGTGCTCGGGCCGGTCGGTGTGCTCGACGTGCACCACGTCCTCGACGGGCGCCTGCGCGGCGGCCGGGACGGGGCTCTGGAGGGGTTCGGCGGTGAAGCGACGCTGGACGCGTCCGATGTCCATGCCGACGAGCCTGTCATGCGGCGGGACCGCTTTCCAGCGTCGGGTCGCCTTCCGAATCGGAGGTTCCAGGACGCCGATCGATCCGACCGCCTCAGCCGCAGGAGCGGCCGTTGCGGTCGTCCTCGCGCAGGCTCGCGACGTAGTCGCGCAGGCCGCCGTTCGAGGCGTCGGCGCCGGTGTGCGCGTAGGTGACCATGAAGTGGCCGTAGTCGTAGCCGAAGGCGAGGTCGACGTGGCGCAGCAGCCGGCCGGACGCGTCACGGTCGATGCCCGGCTCCGCGCGCAGCGTGATCTCGCGCCCGCCGAGGAGGGCCTCCGCCATCTGCTTCGCCTCCGCGCCGCCCGGCGTCGAGGGGGCGCAGGAGTCGATCCCGAGGACGTGGATCACCTGGTTCCCGGCGCGGACGGTGTCACCGTCGATCACGTCGGTCACGGTGACGGTGCTGCGGGCGGGTGCCTCGGTGGCGCTGCTCGCCGGGGCCACGGTGGTCGCGTTCGAGGCCGGGCCCAGGACACCGATCCCGACGAGGCCGACCAGCGCCATCCCGATCCCCGACCACACCTTCTCCGCCGTGCGCACCGTGCCCTCTCCCCCGACGTCGTCGTCCGATGTCGCGGATGTCGGACTCCGTTGCTCCGGTGTTACGAGCAGTGCGCCGATCGGGTGACTACTGCTTTTCGGCCGCGGCACTACGGCATCTCGCCGTCGGGCACCCTGCCGTGATCACGGCCGCACTAGCGTCCGGCGGCACCCGACCCTCCTCGCGTGAGGACGCCGTGATGAGCCAGCAGCAGTACCCCTACGCCGCGCCGCCGCCCGGTCCGTTCGGACCGCCCGTGCCGCCGCCGCGCCCCAACGGCACGAACGTGATGGCGATCCTGGCGATCGTGTTCGCCTTCCTGTTCTCGCCGCTGGGCATCGTGTTCGGCGTGGTCGGGCGCCGGCAGACCGCGCGGACCGGGCAGGCCGGACGCGGGCTCGCGACGACGGGGCTGGTGCTGTCGGTGGTGTTCCTCCTGCTCGGGATCGCGGCGACCGTCTACCTCACCGTGCTCGCCGGGCAGCTCCTGCGGTCCGTCCCGACGACGTCCGTGCCCGAGGCCCCGACGGTCTCGACTCCGGCGGTGACCGGACCGGTCGGGCCGGGCACGGTCGGGGTCGCCGACGGCGACTACGGCCCCGAGCTGCCCGCGGACGCGCTCGCCGCGGAGGTCGGCACCCGGTCCGGTGCCACCGACGTGATCTGCCCCGGCTACCTCCCGGCCCAGGTGGAGGCCAGCTCGACCTGCGACGGCACCCTCGACGGCCAGGCCGCCCGCTTCCGGGCCACGGTCACCGCGGTCGACGGGTCGGAGGCGACGATCGACATCGCGCGGGAGCAATAGGCGGCGCCGGGCGCCGCACCGTGTTCCCGCCGAGCCTGGGACCGCCACGCCCAGGCTCCGACGGCGCGGACGTGCCACGGTGGTCACGGACCGGACCGGTCCCGTGACACAGAGGCGGGTATGACCACCACCATCCCCATGTCCATCACGGTCGACGGCGAGCGGCACGACCTCGACGTCGACCCCCGCACCACCCTGCTCGACGCCCTGCGCGAGCGGCTCGGCATCACGACGACGAAGAAGGGCTGCGACCACGGCCAGTGCGGCGCGTGCACCGTGCTGCTCGACGGTCGTCGGGTGCTGTCGTGCCTGACGCTCGCCGTCGCGAAGGACGGCGCCCACGTCGTCACGGCCAACGGCCTGGCCACCGACGGCGAGCTGCACCCCGTCACCGAGGCGTTCCTCGCGCACGACGCCTACCAGTGCGGCTACTGCACGCCCGGCCAGATCTGCTCCGCGGTCGGGGCGCTCGACGAGGCCCGGCGCGGCATGCCGAGCGCGGCCACGGCGGACCTCACCGGCGAGGTCAGGCTCGACCGGGCCGAGATCGCCGAGCGCATGAGCGGCAACCTCTGCCGGTGCGCGGCCTACGTGAACATCGTGTCGGCGGTCGAGGAGGCAGCCGGGGTGACGCAGCGATGAAGCCCTTCACCTACGCCCGGCCGGACGCCGCGACGGACGCGGTCGCCACGCTCGTGGCCGACCCCGAGGCCCGCTTCCTCGCGGGTGGCACCAACCTGCTCGACCACCTGAAGCTCGGCGTCGTCGAGCCGTCGCAGCTGGTCGACGTCACCGGCATCACGAGCACGGAGATCACCGAGCTCGACGACGGCGGGCTCCGGATCGGCGCGGGCGTCCCGAACTCCGACCTCGCGGCCGACCCGCGGGTGCGGGAGCGCTACCCCGCGGTCGCCGCGGCGATCCTCGCCGGCGCGTCGGGCCAGCTGCGCAACATGGCCTCCACCGGCGGCAACCTGCTCCAGCGCACCCGCTGCGCGTACTTCGCCGACCCGACGACGCCGTGCACCAAGCGCGACCTCTCGCAGGGCTGCTCGGCGCGCGAGGGCTGGGCGCGCTACCACGCGATCCTGGGCGCCTCGGAGCACTGCATCGCGACGCATCCCTCCGACCTCGCCGTCGCGCTCGTCGCGGTCGACGCGCAGGTCCAGGTCCTCGGCCCGGACGGGGCACGCACGATCCCGATCGGCGAGTTCCACCGGCTCCCCGGCGACGACCCGACGCGCGACACGGTGCTCGCCCACGGCGACCTGGTCACCGCGGTCGACCTGCCCGCGAGCACACCCGCCGTCGCGAACTCGACCTACCGCAAGGTGCGCGACCGGGCGTCGTACGCGTTCGCGCTGGTCAGCGCGGCGGTCGCGCTGGAGGTGCGGGACGGGACGGTCGTCGACGTGCGCATCGCGCTCGGCGGCGTCGCCCACAAGCCCTGGCGCGCGACGACCGCCGAGGCGGCGCTGCGCGGTCGTCCCGCTACCGACGACGAGTTCCGCGCCGCGATCGCGGCGGAGCTCGAGGCGGCGGTGCCGGTCGAGAGTCCGCTCGGCGGCAACGCGTTCAAGCTCCCGCTGGTGACCGGCACGGTCGTCAGCACCCTGCGAGGCCTGGCCGGAGGGACGGCATGACGACGATGGACGCCCGCAGCATGGGCACGTCGGTGCGGCGGATCGAGGGCCCGGAGAAGGTCACCGGCACGGCCGCCTACGCCGGTGACACCGTGGCCGCGGGGACGCTCGCGCTGCACCCGGTCCAGGCGACCGTGGCGCGCGGCGAGATCACCGCGATCGACACGAGCGCGGCCGAGGCCGTGCCGGGGGTCGTCGCGGTGCTGACCCACCGCACCGCACCGCGGCTCGGCGACACCGGCGACCCCGAGCACCTGGTCCTGCAGGGGACGACGATCCACCACCGCGGCCAGTTCGTCGCCGCCGTGCTGGCCGAGCACGCCGAGGCCGCGGCGGAGGCCGCGCGGCTCGTCGTCGTGAGCGTGGACGAGGCCCCGTCGACGACAGGCTTCGACCCCGACGCCGAGGCCTACACGCCCTCGGCGCTGGGCAACGGACAGCCCGCCGACTCCGGGCAGGGCGACCCGGAGGCGGCCCTGGCCGCGGCACCCGTCGTCGTGCGGGCCTCGTACGCGACGCCGATGGAGCACCACAACCCGATGGAGCCGCACGCGACCACCGCGACGTGGGTCGACGGGCGGCTGGAGGTCCGCGAGGCGAGCCAGGGCGTGGCGCTCGCCCGGCAGACGCTCGCGACGCTGTTCGACGTCGAGGTCGGCGACGTCACCGTGCGCTCCCCGCACGTCGGGGGCGGCTTCGGCACGAAGGGCTTCCTGCACGCGGGGACGGTGCTGACCGTGCTGGCGGCCCGGACGGTACCGGGGCGCCCGGTGCGGTTCGCGCTGGGCCGGCGGCAGATGTTCGAGACCGTCGGGTACCGGCCGGCGACGGTCCAGCACATGTCGCTGGGCGCCTCGGCGGACGGGCGGCTGCAGGTCGTCGCGCACGACGTCGTGGGGGCGACCGCGCGCTACAAGGAGTTCGTGGAGCCGGCCGGCGGGTCGACCCGGTCGATGTACGCGGCGCCGCACCGGCGCACCTCGCACCGGGCGGTGCCGCTCGACCTGGACGCCCCGACCTACATGCGCGCCCCCGGCGAGGCCCCGGGCAGCTTCGGGCTGGAGTGCGCGATGGACGAGCTCGCGGTCGCGCTGGACCTCGACCCGATCGAGCTGCGGGTGCGCAACGAGCCCGAGGTGCACCCGGAGACCGGGCTGCCGTTCTCCTCGCGCGGACTGGTCGAGTGCCTGCGGACGGGCGCCGAGCGGTTCGGGTGGTCGAGCTGGGAGCGGGCGCCGCGGCGGCGGCTGGTCGACGGCTGGTGGCACGGGGTCGGCGTCGGCTGCGGGACCTTCCCCGCCTTCCGGATGCCGGGGTCGACCGCGGACATCACCTTCACCGGCGGCCGCTACGTCGTGGCGATCGGCGCGTCCGACATCGGGCAGGGCGCCCGCACCGTGCTCACCCAGATCGCGGCGGACGCGCTCGGCGTCGACGTGGGCTCGATCGCGGTGGAGATCGGGTCGACGGAGGTGCCGGTCGGGTCGTTCGCGGGCGGGTCGGCGGGCACGGCGTCGTGGGGCTCGACCGTCGTGGAGGCGGCCGACCGGTTCCGCGACAAGTACGGCGACGCCCCCGACGAGGGCGACCACGCGGACGCCGCGACCCCGGACAACCCGTGGGCCGAGGAGTACGCGATGGCGGCGCACTGCGCGCAGTTCGCCGAGGTCGCCGTGCACGCCGACACCGGCGAGATCCGCGTCCCGCGGTTGTTCGGGATGTTCGGGGTGGGGCGCATCCTCAACCCGGCGCTCGGCCGGTCGCAGCTGCAGGGCGGCATGGTGTGGGGGCTGTCCATGGCCCTGCACGAGGAGAGCGTGGTCGACCCCCGCTTCGGCGAGGTGATCAACCACGACTTCGCGGGCTACCACGTGGCGGCCAACGCCGACGTGCGCGTCGTCGAGGCCGAGTGGATCGACGAGGACGACCCCTACGTCAACCCGATGGGCGCGAAGGGCATCGGGGAGATCGGCATCGTCGGGGTGGCCGCGGCCGTCGCGAACGCCGTGTACCACGCGACCGGCGTGCGGGTCCGGTCGTTGCCGATCACCTGCGACGACGTCCTGACGTCGGGTCTGCTCTAGCCGGTGGTGCCCCGGTCGCGGCGGTGGACGAAGGTCCACCAGTCCGCGTCCCAGTCCCGCATCCGGCCGCGGTCCAGCGCGAACCGGAGGGCGAGCAGCACCGAGCCCAGCACCAGGACCGCCCCGACCAGTGCCCCGACCGCGTCGACGACCCCCTCGATCGTCGCGTCGGAGGCGCTGGCGGGCGGCACCACGGGCCGGTCGCCGGGCCCGATCCACAGCCGCATCGTCTCGCCCGTCTCCAGTGACGGGGCGGCCGGGACGGACGCGGTGTGCCGGGTCAGGTCCGGCTCGACCCACGCGACGTCGACGTCGGAGAGCCCGCCGGTGTAGCCGACCGCGGGGCTCGCCACGGCGGGGGCCGCGAGCACGGTGGCGTCGACGGGGTGGGCGATCGCGCGGGTCGCGTCGGCCGCGGCCCGCGCGTCCTCGGCGCCGCGCTGGCCCAGCACGATCGCGCACGGGATCACGAGGAGGAGCACGACGACGGCGAACCGCAGCGCCGCCGTCTCGATCCGGTCGGAGGACCGCCGCAACGCGCTGCGCCGCGGGAAGAGCGCCGTCCGGATCCGCCCGGCTGCACGCACCGTCGCCATGGCCGATGGATTCCCGGGGTCCACGCACCCCAGTCCGCGATGTGACGGAACGCAGGCGATCGGCCGTCGTCCCGGCCCGGATCGTCACGCTCAGTCGCAGATGTCCTGCGCCTCCGACTCCCGGAACGACTCGCCGTGCTGCGGGAAGTACCACGTGACCCGGCGGTAGGCCTCCTCGCCGTCACAGTCGCCGAGGTCGAACGCGACGACCGTCGCGCGGTCCTGCACCCCGCGCGCGTCGGGTTCGTCCCCGGGCCGGTAGAGGGCCGTGCCACGACCGGTGGCCCGGTCCTCGCCCCAGTCCTCCCAGGTGATCCCGGTGACGAGGCCGCGGTCGCTCCCGCCGTCGATCTCCGTGGGCTGCCGGGCGCCGTAGCCCCGGCGGTCGCCCTCGCTGCGGCCGAGCTCGGGACCGTCGCCGGCGGTGGTGCTCGTCGCGGGCACGATCGGCGGGCCGGCCACCGGCGCGGGCGGGACGGTGCTGGTCGGCGGGACCGTCGTGGCCACCACGGGCGCGGGGGCCGGCGCCGCGACGGCGGTGTCCGTCACCCCGCGCGCCAGCCAGCCGCCCGCGGCCCCGGCTGCGAGCAGCAGCAGCCCCACCAGCGCCAGGACCGGCCACCGGGGCCCCGTCGCGACGACGGGTGCGGGTCCCGTCGGCGGGGTGCTCACCAGCGTGGGCTCCGGCCCGGGGGCCGGCGCGGCCGTCGGGGTCGGACCGGTCGGTGGCATGCGGACCGTGAGGGGCTCACCGGCCGGAGGCGTGTCGCGCTGCTCGACCACCGGCGCCCCCTTCCGGCCCTGCCCGTCGACCCACCGGCCGATCGTGCGGCGGAGTATGCCGCCCGCCGGGTCGCACGGTCGAGGACCCCGGCCGGGGTCCGGGTCTCAGCCCGGCGTCCGCGCCCGGAGCAGGTCGCCCCGGCTGACCATGCCCACCACCCGGTCGTCGGCACCGAGCACCGGCAGCGACCGGTAGCGGCGGCGCACCATGGCCTTGGCGACCTTCGTCAGCGGCACGTCGTGGCGCACCGCGGTGGCGCCGGCCGTCATCGCCTCGCCGCACGTGCGGGGCGCCCGCCCGCGGCCGGAGAGCCGGTCGGGCAGGAGGTCGGCCTCGCTGACCACCCCGAGCAGGTGGTCGTCGGCGTCGAGGACGGGGAGCGCCGACAACCGCTGCGCGGAGAGCCACGCGGCGGCCTCGCCGACCGGGGTCGAGGGGTCGGCGACCCAGCACCGGTCGATCGGCGTCATCACCTCGCCCGCGGTCGTGCCCGCGCGCGGGCGGTCGGGCGGGGGCACGTCGAGGTCGACGTCGGGGGTGCCGAGGAGCCGGTCGACCAGCGAGCGGCGTTCGGGCGTGCGCAGCAGGTCGCCGCGGGTCACGATCCCGACCAGCAGCCCCCGCTCCACCACGGGCATCGCCCGCACCTCGCCGTAGCGCCGCATGCGGTGGGCGAGGATCCCGACGAGCGTGTCGGGGGTGACCGTCATCGGGTCGCGGGTCATGAACTCGGCGACCCGGGCCCCGGCCCGCCCGGTCACCTCGGCGCGCAGCAGGTCGAGCGTGGTCACGATGCCCACCAGCCGCCCGCCCTCGGTCACCGGCAGCGCCGAGAAGCGGTTGGTCGTCAGGAGCGCGCGGGCGTCGTCCAGCGAGGTGCCCGGGGACACCGTGACGACGCCCCGGGTCATCACCGCACTCGCGCGCACCCCGGAGTCCTACCGGCCGTAGGTGATCGACGCACCCGTCCGCTCGAGCTGCTCGCGGGAGAACGGCTGCGAGTCGGCGACGCTGCGACCCACGCCGACGCGGTACGTCGCGTCGCCCGCCGGCACGTCGGTGAACAGCACGTCGAACCGGCACGCGTCGGCGTACGGGCTCCGCGTCGCCCACTGGTCCACGGCGTACCCGGTGCGCGGCACCGTCGCCGAGCCCACGATCCCGCCGTCCGCACCGAAGACCGACATCGTCCAGCCCGACACCGGCTGCGCGGTGCACGGCACCCCCGGCAGCGTCAGGCCGGACACCGCCACCAGCACCGTCCCCTGCACGGTCATCGTCCGCGGCCCGGTGTCCAGCACCGCCGCGGCGCCGCCGATCCCGAGCAGCGCGACCACCGCCAGCACGAGCCATGCGACCCGTCGTCGGGCCGGCCGTGGCGGGGCGGGCGGGGCCGGGGGCTCCGCGTCGAGCCAGCGGATGCCGCTCGGCGGCGTCGGGGTCCAGGGCTCGAGCGGGCGGCGCGGCGCGGGGACGGCCCCGACGTCAGGGGTGGTCCGGTCGAGCTGGGTCACGTCGCCTCCGTGTCGTCCCGGGGGGCCCGGTGTCGGGGTCGACGTTAGGTCATGGTATTGCGCAGGTGCCTGCCGAAATAGACGACGTGCACCGAGCGGGTGCGTTCGACCCAGGTGAAGTAGATGCGGGGCGCCAGCCCGGCCGACGAGATCTTGATGTGGGACTCCACGATCCGCGGCTCGCCGTCGACGTCGAAGGTGCGGGTGTCCGGCCAGCGGTCCATCACCGACTTCGACTCCCGCATGGCGAGCTTGCGGGGGCTGGCCGGCCAGGCCATCGGGTGCCCGGAGTTCCAGCACCACTGGAAGAAGTCGGCCTCGATGCCGTCGCGGGACCGGGCGCGGGAGTACCAGGCGAGCGCGCGCAGCGCCCGCCAGGCCTGCTCGCCCCAGGCCGCGCCCGCGGACTGCCGGTCGAGCAGCTCCAGGTCGACCCCGGCGCTCGTCGGGAAGACGAGGTACTCCCCGAGGTGCTTGCGGGCGAGGGCGGCCGCGTCGGTGCAGTCGCGGGCGTGCACGGGGGCGACGTCGAGGTCCTCCAGCCCCGCCTCGGCGCGTTCGCCGCGGACGCGGGCGAGCTCGCCGGAGAGCGAGCGCAGCTGGTCGCGCAGGCTCGCGACCTCGTGCTCCAGGTCGCCGTACTCCTCCAGCACCCCCTCGGCGACGGACCGTTCGGCGGCGAGCTCCTGCTCGAGGTCGGCGATCCGGGCGGTCGCCTTCTCCAGCGTCGCGCCGAGGGCGGCCGGTGCCTGGGCGTCGAGGTGGGCGCGGGCGCGGTCGTAGGAGTCCGGCGGGCGTCGGCCGGTGGAGAGCGGGGCGACGACCCCGGCGACGATCCGCCCGGCGAGGCCCGGCTTCGTCCAGAACCGGTCGGCGCGGACGTCGAGGGTGTGGTCGTCGTCGCCCTCGTCCCCGGCGGCGGGGTCGAAGCCCGGGAGGTACACGCGCAGGCCGCCCGGACCGATCGGGGTGTCCTCGCCGAGCGCCCCGGCCAGCGCCGACGCGCCCTCGGGGTCGACGACCGCGACGGGCGCGAGGCCCGCGACGTCGCGCACCGTGCGCCGGACGACCGCGTCGAGTACCCGTCCGTCGTCGACTCCGACATCGTCGCCGAGGTCGGCGAGGACGACGACGGGGACGTCGCGGTCGTCGAGGGTCACGAGGTCCGCGAGCTCCTCGGCGCCGTCGGCACCCCGGAAGCGCATCGGGGTCGCCCGCAGCGGGACCCCCTGCCGGACGGCCTTCGTGGCCGTGAGGAGCTCCCCGACGAAGATCGGCGGGCGCGGGACGATCGGCTCGTTCGGGTGGTGGGTGGACGCGTCGACGTCGACCCACACCCACGCCCGCGCACCCTCGTGCTCGGCGGTGCCGCCCGACCAGGTGCGCAGCGTCGTCGTCCACCGGATGCCGTCGCGCCGGTTCGCGATGAACACGGCCCGCACGATCGCGGTGATCTTCGTGTCGGTCGGGTCGCGGTGGATGTCGCGGCGCAGCGTGTAGCGGTCCTGCTTGCTGGTGCGCGTGCGGGGTCCGGGCGGGGTGAGCGGGCGGTGGTCGCGCTCGGCGGCCCGCTCCGCCCAGCGGGTGAAGGCGTCGTCGGCCAGCTCCACGGCGGCCGGGTCGTCGGAGGCCCAGATCGCGCGGTAGAGCGTGCCCATGCCTCTCCCCTAGTAGGCGCCCCGCGATCCGAGGACCGCGCCGACGGTCTTCCACAGGATCGTGGCATCCAGCGCCGGTGACCAGTTCTCGACGTACCGCAGATCGAGGCGCACCGACTCCTCCCAGCTCAGGTCGCTGCGTCCGCTCACCTGCCACAGCCCCGTCATGCCCGGACGCACGAGCAGCCTGCGTCGGGCGTCGTCGGCGTAGCGCGCGACCTCGCGGGCCAGCGGCGGCCGCGGCCCGACCAGCGACATCGACCCGCCCAGCACGTTGAACAGCTGCGGCAGCTCGTCGAGCGAGAGCCGGCGCAGCACCGCGCCGACCGGCGTGACCCGCGGGTCGCGGCGCAGCTTGAACAGCGGCCCGGCGCCCTCGTTCGGCAGCGCGTCGACCTGCCGGTCGGCGTCGACGACCATCGACCGGAACTTCACCATGCGGAAGGTCCGGCCGTGCACGCCGACGCGCTCCTGCCGGTAGAACACCGGGCCGCCGTCCCGGCGCACGGCCACCGCGATCGCGAGCAGCACCGGCGCGAGCACGAGGAGCAGCACCGCCGCCCCGACCCGGTCGACCACCGCCTTGATCCCCCGGGTGGTGCCGGAGAACCGCGGCTCGGTCAGGCGCAGCATCGGCAGCCCGTCGACCGGTGCCACGTGCAGCCGCGGCCCGCCGATCTCCATGAGACCCGGGTCGACGACGAGGTCCACCCCGGTGCCCTCGAGGTCCCACGCCAGCCGGTGCAGCCGCTTCGCGCTCCACCCGGGCGCCGGGGCGACCGCGACGACGTCCACGTCGTGGGTCGCGGCGTGGCGGGCGACGTCGTCGAGGTCCCCGACGACCGGCACGGCCGCGGCCCCCTCGCCCGTCGGCGTGCACGCCGCGACCACGCGCCAGCCGTGCCACGGCACCCGCTCGGTGCGCGCGACCAGGTCCGCCACGGCCTCGGGGGTCCCGACGACGAGCACGCGGGCCATGCAGGCGCCCTCGCGGCGGGCACGGTGCAGCACCCGCCGGACGAGCCACCGCCCGACCAGCACCGCCACCCCGACGGCGGGCAGCACGCCCACCACCCACGGGCGCAGTCCGTCGGCCTTGACCACGAACCCGATGAGCGCGAGGAGCAGGGTGGCCCGCACGAAGGTCCGCGCGAGCCGGTTGAACTCCTCGGAGCCCTGACCGAGCACCTGCGGGTCCCAGCAGTGCAGGGCGGCCATGAGGACGACCGCGGTGACGACGGCGGCGACCGCCCCGAGCGCGGTGCCCGCGACGTCCCACTGCCGCCACGTCACCCCGACGACCCCGACCACGCCCGTGATCACCAGCACGAGCGTCAGGTCGGTGGCGACCACCGCCCGCCGCAGCCGCCCCCGCCAGGCCCGGGCCTCCCGCGTCGGCGGTGCGACCCGCTCCGCCGAGCACGTCCCCACGTCGATCCCCATCCGCGACGTCTTCCCCTCGGTCGCGGTCGCGCCCCGTAGCGACCTCGCAGCACTGCTCCGTTCCGAGGAGTCGACGTACATCCGAACGGGCTATGACGCGAGGAGAGTATGTCGCTTTCGGTCACGGTCGGCCGTGGTGATGCACGACCCCGTGGATGGCAGGCTGTGGGGCCGGACCCGTCGTCGGGAAGGAGTGCGCGTGGCGCGATCGCCGTTCGGTGAGCTCCCGGAGTCCGACCGGCACGACGGGGAGGCGGGGTACTGGCCGGGCGACCGCACCGCCTGGGGCGGGCGCGGCCGGGTGCCGGTGCTCGTGGTGCTGGGCGTGTTCGCGGCGGTGCTGGTCGTGGTGCTGGCGCTGACGTTCCTGTCCGACTCGGACACCGGCTCGGGCGCGGCCGCCGTCGGCGGTCCCCCACCGCCGGTGCTGGCGGGCGAGGGCGTCACGCCCGGGACCCCGGTGCGCCTCGGCGGCTACTCGTTCGCGGTCGGGGTCGGCCCGTTCGCGGCGAGCGCCCGGGGGTCGACGGCGGGCTCGCACCTTCTGCTGGCGCCGCTGGTCGTCCGGAACACCTCGGGGGCACCTGCGCCGAACCCGCTGGCGTCGCTGCGGGTGCGGGTCTCGCTGGCGTCGCTGCCCGAGTCGGTGACGACGGGGCCGTCGGCGGTGCTGTGCGCGAACCGGCCCGCGGTGTCGCCGCTGGGTTCCCCGGCGGCGTCCTACCCGGGCCTGCCGGCGAGCGCGTGCGTGCTGGAGGCACGGACGTCGGGGGGTGGTGTCGCGACGCTCGCGCCGGACGAGGAGGCGCGCGGCACCCTGCTGTCGACCCCGGTCCCCGACGCCGTCACCGACACGGCCGCCTCGGTGTGGACCGAGACCACGCCCGGGACCTGGCAGCGGGTGGGCTGACGCGGGTCTGCGGCGCCCGGGTGGCTGTCAGTGGCACGGAGCGCCCTCGCGGGCGCTCCGTGCCACTGACGATGTGCAGCCGGCAGACGTGTGTGGCACGCGGGTCACTCAGGTGCACCCGATGCCACACACGTCCGGCCGCCCGGGTCGGGCCGCCCCCCTCGCGCCGGCCCGACCACGGGGTCACATGACGTCGGCGAGGATCGACTCCGTCGTCACGTCCGGCGTGCTCCCCGCGTCCTCCGTGTCCTCGTCGCTCACCTGGCCGCCCTCGCCGGTGCTGTCCTCGTCGCCGTCGAGCTTCGGCAGGCCCTCCTCCTCCGGCGCACCGGTGTCGCCGGCACCGGTGTCGTCAGAACCGGTGTCGTCAGAACCGGTTTCCTCGGTCTCGCCAGCAGGCGGCGTCGTCGCGTCGCCCTCGCCACCACCGGTCTCGCCGCCACCGGTCTCACCACCACCGGTGTCGTCGCCACCGGTCTCGCCACCACCGGTGTCGTCGGACTCGGCCTCGTCGGCAGGAGGCGGCGACGTCGTGTCGTCCTCGCTGCCCGGCGTCCCCGGGTCCGGCGTCTCGGGAGTACCGGGCAGCTCCCCATCCGGAAGGTCCGGCAGACCCGGGAGGTCAGGCAGACCGGGCAGCATCCCGCCCGGCTTCTCGGGCTCGGGGTGCTCGTGCTTCCCGCCGTGCTCGTGCTTCCCACCGTGCTCGTGCTTCCCACCGTGCTCGTGCTTGCCGTGCTCGTGCCCGCAGCCGCACTCGTGGCCGTCGTGCTGCCGGTCGTGCTGCCCCTCGTGCGTCGTGCTGGTCGACTGCTCGGGCAGCTCGCCGGCGAGCGCGACACCGGTGCCACCACCGGCGACCGTCAACGCCGCAACGGCGGCGAACGCGCCGCGGCCGGCGATGGTGGCGAGCCGGCCGTCGCGACGGCGGGGAGCGCTGTGTGCACCCATGAGGTCCTCCTCGATCGTCCCTGGACATCGCACGGCAGGAGGACCCGGTGTCCCCCGAACCGGGAAGCGACGGTCACGGACCGTCGCTGACGACGAATAACGAAGACATCACGGACGGGCGACGGAGATACCGAAGAAAAGGCCAGAAACTGTCGCGAGAACGCCGCTACCAGCGCGAACCCTGTCTGGAACGCCTTTTCCGAACAGATCGACAATTCGTGACCTCGCACGGAGCCACGCGAGTTACCCGGACACGATCGGGTTCATGCACGAATTCGTCGTCCGATGCGGCAAACTGCCGACCCCGACCCCCGAGGGCTGCGCGCGCGGCGCCGGGCGTGCAGGAAAGGTTCTGGAAAGGCGGACACGCTTCCATGTGACCGGTGGACGCCGGTCGGGACGGGACGCTCTCAGAGCTCCCGGCGGAGTCCCAGGGGAAGCGGGGGTCCCGGGGTGTCGGAGGGCCGCCCCGGGGCCGTCACCTCCGCGAAACCCTCCGCCGCCTGCGCCCAGGGCGTCCAGCCCAGGGCGCGTGCCGTGTCGGCGGCGGCGCGGAAGTGCCGGTACGCGGTCTCGGGGTCACCGCGGGCCGCGAGCGCGAGGCCGCGGTAGAGGTCGACCGGGCCGAGGAACGCCGCCCCGATGCCGACCACGACGGTGGCGCCCGGGTCCTCGGGCAGGGCCTTGAGGACGAGGTCGGCGGTCGAGCGGTCGTCGAGCGCGAAGGCCGCGCACGCCGCGAGGCAGAGCCCGACGCGGTCGAACAGGCCCGACTCGCGCCCCTCGCGGCGACGGTGGAACTCGGCGAGGTGGGCGGCGGCCGTCGGAGGGTCGCCGCCCTGCACCGCGTCGACGGCCGCGCAGGCCGCCCACGCGGGCACGTTGGGGTAGTCGGCGGCGGTGCGGGCGGGCAGGCCACCGAGGACCGGCAGGCTGCCGGTCAGCAGGTGGCGGATGACGAGGTGGGCCCCCAGGGCGCCGAGCGCGTCCGCGATCCCGAGCTCCGCTCCGCGCTGGAACGCCTCGCCCGCCGCCTGGTCGGCCGCGTCGATCTCGCCCTCCGCCAGCATCGCCGACGCCTCGACCAGCCGGACCGCCCACATCGTGCGGGGCCGGTGCCGGCGCTCGGCCTCGGGGACGAGCGCGGCGTGCAGGTCGAGGGCCTCGGCGAGGTCGCCACTGCCGACGAGCGCCGCGACCAGCAGCTCGTCCGCCTCGAAGCGCAGCGCGACCCGGTCCGCCGCCCGCGCGAGCCGCGCCGCCCGGCGGGCGGTGACCACCCGCTCGGTCGCCGGCACGGACACGCCGAGCTGCAGGTAGGCCTCCGTCACCGCGACCTCGGCCGCGAGGACGGGCTCGTCGGCGGCGCCGCCCAGGGCCAGCAGCTCGTCCAGCAGCGCGGCGCTGCCCTCGATGTCGAGCTGCTGCTCCTCGACGACGAGCCCGCGCAGCACCCGGACCCGCTGCACGTCGGTCAGCGGCAGCGCGTGCACGCGCCGGAGCCGCTCGAGCCGCCGCGGGCGCCCCGCGACCGAGGGCCCCTGCGCGTCGTCGCCGAGGGCGGCCGCGACGGCGTCGCCGACGTCGGCGTCCGGGTCGGCGACGACCGCGTCGAACTCGTCCGCCGCCTCGTCGACCCGGCCCAGTCCCTCGAGCACGAGACCGCGCAGCAGGCGGGCGTGGGCGGGCCGCGACGTCGCAGCCGCGGCGGTGTCGAGCAGTTCGAGCGCGCTGGACAGCGCCCCGTCCCGGTAGGCGGCGAGCGCGGCCGGCAGGTGCGCGTCGGCGACGGCCGCCGCGGGCAGGAGGGCCGCGGCGCCCACGGTGTGCCGCAGGACGGTGAAGGGCTCGGCGTCCGGGCCGAGCCCCGCGAGGCGCGCCCGGTGCAGCTGGGCCCGTTCGACCGCGGGCACCGTGTCCAGCACGGCCGTGGCGGTGAGGTCGTGCCGGAAGGCGAAGCCGTCGGCGGTGGACTCCACGAGGGTCATCCCGACGGCGGGTCGGAGGTCCCGCGCGAGGGTGCGCCCGTCGGTGCCGACGGCGTCCGCGAGCTCGCTCACCGGCAGCGGCCCGAGGACGGCCATGGCCTCCAGCGCGACCCGGCAGCGCTCGGGCAGGCCCCCGAGCTGGTGGTCGAGCAGCGGACGCAGCCGGGCCGGGACGCGGCGGGTCGCGGCCTCGCGCGCGTCGTCGTCGGGAAGGTCGCGCAGCTCCGCCAGCAGGGCCGACAGGTGCAGCGGGTGCCCGGCGGTCCGCGCCCAGAGCGTGGCGACGAGCCGCTCCCCCGTCGCGTCCCCGTCCATGGACTCCTCGACCATCGCCCGGGTACCGGCCTCGTCGAGCTCGCCGAGCGGCAGGCGGAGCACCCCGTCGAGCAGGACGAGGTCGGCCGCGGTGTCGCTCCAGGCGCGGTGGGCGGTGGTGTCCGGCTCGCGGGCCGCGACGAGCACGACGACCCCGGCGGGCAGCCCGGCCCCACCCAGTCCGCGCAGGACGTGCAGCGACGCCGGATCGGCCCGGTGGGCGTCGTCGAGCACGACGAGCACCAGCCCGTCCGCGGACGCGGCGGCGAGCCGGCGGCGCAACGTGCGGCCCGGGGTCGGGTCGCGCAGCGACGGCGGGGCGACGCCGACCGCGTGCAGCGCCTGCACCCACGCGGCGAACGGTGCCTGGTCGTGCTCCCAGAGCCCGCGGCCGACGGTGGCACCGCGCCGCTCCGCCTCCTCGGCGGCGGCGCGGAGCAGCGTCGACTTCCCGATGCCCGCCTCCCCGGCGACGATCACGATCCGGCCGCCCCGCGTGTCGTCGAGCGCCTCGCGGAGGGTGGCGAGCGGCGCGGAGCGGCCGACCACGTCGCGGCGACGCCGCTGCTCGGTGTCCAGGACGGCCCGCTCGGCGTCCCGGAGGACCTCGCCGGGGTCGACGCCGTGCTCCGTGCGCACCCGACGGCGGGTGTCGGCGAGCAGGCGCAGCGCCTCGGCGGTGCGGCCCTCCGCGTGCAGGGCGAGGGCCGCGACGGCGACGATCCCCTCGTGGGTCGGGTCCGCGTCGAGCACCTCGGCGGTCAGGGCGACGACCTCCCGCGCGGCGCCCGCCTCGAGCAGCGCATGGGCGTGGGCCTCGACGGCCTCGTCGCGACAGCGCAGCACCCGACGACGCTCGGCGTCGAGCCGCCGCCCGAGCCGACAGCCCGGGAAGGGCTCACCGCCGAAGGCGGCGAGGGCGGCGGCCGGGTCGCCCGGGGCGGCGTCGAGGAAGCGCGTGAGGTCGACGTCGTCGCGCCCGACCTCCAGGACGTACCCGCCGCCCGTGCTCGCGACCGTCGCCGGCGCGACCCACTTGCGCAGTCGCGAGATCTGGATCTGCAGCGCTCCCGGCGGGTTCTTCGGCAACGCGTCCTCGGCGTAGAGCTCGTCGATGAGCGTCTCCGAACCGACCGGCCGGCCCGGATCACACGCCAGCTGGGCGAGCAGGGAGCGCAGCACGGCGCTGCGCAGCGGCGGCGCGTCCGCCACCGCCACCTCGCCCAGCAGACGGATCTCCGTCAACGCTCCCCCAGGAGTAACCGCCAGTGACCTCTTACGCCGACCATACGTCCGAGACGGTCATCGGAGTAGACCACATCCAGGCAGGCGACATACTCCTGGTGACCCCCATCCCCGGCGAACCGCTCGGGGACATGATCACGCGGCTCGACGGCTCCGGCTTCTCGCACTCCGCGATCGCCGTCGCCGACGGCGAGGGCCGGGTCGCCTCCGCCCACATGTCGTTCTGCCGCACCCGCCCGTTCGACCTCGGCGGGATCCGCGGCGACCACGTCTCGCACTTCTGGGCGCTCGGCCAGTCGGTGTACCGCCTCGCGGTGCGGCCCGAGGTCGACCGCGACGCGGCGCTCGAGCGGCTCGCGACCTGGCGCACGCCGGACGACGACGGCACCTTCTCGGTGCCCAAGCTCGTCATCGTCGCCATCGCCCTGGCCACCTTCGCGCCCGACCTCGACCCCGCCCAGGCCCGGCGGGTGCGGGAGCTCGCCGTCGAGGCGGCCACGGCGTGGGAGGGCGTGCCGGAGCGCCGGCAGTTCTACTGCGCCGAGCTCGTCACCCGGCTCTACGACCGTCCGTTCCCGGCCGACGTCCTCCGACCGCCCGACCCGCAGCGCCCCGCGTCGGGTCCGCCGGTGCAGGAGGGCTTCCTCGACTCGCTGCTGGTGCGGACCCTCGGCTGGCTCACCGACGACGATCTCCAGGCGCCCTACGACCGGATGCTCGCCGCCGTGGAGGAGGCGATGCCGACCTTCCTCGACCAGGCCGCGGTCGACATCCTGCTCAGCCCGTTCCTGCGCGGCGACGGGCCGGCCCTGTCGCAGGGCCGGCGGACCCCGCGGACGGTTCCCGACGACGACGGGCGCGCGCCGCGGCTGCCGTTCTCGCTCGTCACGCCCCGCATGCTGCTCGACGCACCGTGGACGGCCGACCACGTGGAGTTGATCCGGGGCGAGGGCGCGCCACTGCCCCCGCCACCCTGATCGGCGGCACCCCACGGTGGTCACACATCGAGTTGTCCGGCGACGCTGCGGAGTTGTCCGGCGGACCAGAGGGTTGTCCGCTTCACTTCCGGGGAGATCCGAGGCCCGGAAAGCTGCTCCGCGTGACCGCTCCCGCGCTCGTGTCGGGGCCGCCGTTCCGGGGTCTCGAGGGGCATCCCGGACCGTTCGGCCGGGGCGGGAGCGGTCACCCGAACGGGTAACTGTGCGGGTCGTCGGGTCGATGGAGTCCGGGAGGAACACCGACGACGTCCGGAGGGACCACCGTGCCCCGACCGCAGCGTGAGCTCGACCCCGCCGGCGGTCCGCTCGTCGAGTTCGCCCGCGACCTGCGCGCCCTGCGCGATCAGGCCGGGAGCCCGAAGTTCACGACGATGGCCCGGCGCACGGGACGCTCGAAGACGGCGCTCGCCGACGCCTCGGCCGGCCGCCACCTGCCGCGCTGGGAGACCGTCGAGGACTACGTCCGGGCCTGTGACGCCGACCCCGCGCCGTGGCGGGTCCGCTGGGACGCACTGCGCGCGACGCTCGGCGCTCCCCCGCCGCCCCCGGGGGCGGCGCAGGACGACGAGCAGGACGACGAGCGCGCGCCCCGTGCGAACGGCGCCGTCCTGACGCCCGACGTCGGCGCTGCGCCATTCCTGACGTCCGTCGAGGCCGGGGCTCCCGACGAGCGTGGCGACCTGGTGAGGTCCGACGACCGCCGTGTGCCGCCGCTGACATCGGGCGGACGCACCCGCCGCCGCCCGGCCCTGCTCGTGGCGGCCGCGATCGTCGTGGCGCTCGCCCTCGGGTTCGTGCTGGGTCGGGTCTCGGTGCCCGACCCGCCCGTCGTGCCGCAGACCGTCGAGGCCATCGAGGTGCAGAACAAGGTCGCGCTGGGCGCCGACCGGCTCGTCGAGGACCGCACGCCCGCCTACCTGTCCACCGAGGCGCTGTCGTACTGCGCGTCGCCGAGCCGTTCGTGCAAGGTGCCCGGCACGGAGATGGCCTCGGGGGCCGCGATCGTCGCGAACTGCTGGACGCAGGGCCAGATGATGTGGAACGTCGACCTCGCCGACCCCGACCAGGGCCGCAACCCGGAGCGGGCCCAGTCCGACCTCTGGTACCGCGCGAGCTTCCCCGACGGCCGCACCGGCTACCTCTCCGAGGTCTACGTGGTGCGCGGCGACCGCGGCGGGCGGGGTCTGCCGCGCTGCGTGCCCTAGCGGCGCTGCGCCGCCAGCCCCTCGACCCACGCCACGTACGCCGCGTACGCCCGGCCGGCGCCCAACGCGTCGGCGGCGTAGGCCCGGCCCCGCTCCCCGGCGTCGTCGTCGCCGGCGGTCGCCAGCACGGCCGCGTGCAGGGCCTCGGGATCGCCCGGGTCGATGCGCAGGCCCGCGTCGGCGCGGGCGAGCTCGGCGGAGGCCGCCGACCGCGCCCAGGACGCCGCGACCACCGGCCGGCCGGCCGCGAAGTACGAGGTCAGCTTGGACGGCGCGCTCATCTCGGCCACGGTCTCGGCCTCGTTCACGACGAGGACGTCGGCGGCCGCCAGCGCGTCGGGGAACCGGTCGCCGGGCAGCGGGTCGAGGAAGGTGAGGCGCTCGACGTCCGCCCCGAGCTCGGCCAGTCGCGCACGCTGGTTGCCGTCGCCGAGCAGCACGAACCGCACCTTGGAGCCCGCCAGGTCGGCCTGGCGCGCCGCCTCGACGAGGTTCTCCAGGCCCTGCTTCACGCCCATGTTCCCGGCGTGCAGCGCGATCACCTCGTCCTCGCGCCACCCGAGCTCGCGGCGGACCGCGGTCCGGTCGCGGGTCGGCGGGGCGATGTGCGACCAGTTCGGGATGGTGGTCAGCCGCGCCTCGTCGACCCCGAGCCCGGTGAGGGTCGGGACGAACGACGGGTGCACCACCGCGACGCCGTCGGCCCGCGCGAGCAGTCCGCCCTCCAGGCGCGCCCCGAGCGACGCCATGCGGGACGACGTCATGCGGGTCTCGGTCAGCGCGCGGGAGTAGAGGTCCTGGGTGACGACGCCGAGCACGGTCCGGCCATCGCGGCGCCACCGGAGACCGGCGAGCACGGTGAGCAGGACGGGACTGACGGCGACGACCACGTCGGGCCGCGGGCCGCCGACGAGCGCGGCGTGCGCGGTGAAGGCGGCGTCCATGACGATCCGGCGGCGCGCGTCGGGCACGGCGGGGACGGGATGACGCACGCGGGTCACCGGCACGCCGTCGATCACCTCGCGGCGACGCAGCCCGGTGTAGCCGGCGGTGACCTCCCACGCCGGGTAGTGCGGGTACCCCGTGACCACGCGCACCCGGTGCCCGGCCGCGTGCAGCGCGCCGACCATGCCCGTGGTGTACGGCGCGTTGCCCGTGTGCTCGGGCGCGTAGTGCATGCCGATCACGCAGACGTCGAGCGCTGCCGACATCGGTGCGGCTCCCTCGTTGCTCGCGGACGTTCTCCTCACGCATGGTCGACACCCCGCCCGCGGGCCACCCTGGAAAGAGATCCCAGGGTTTCCAGGTCTACGCCACACGGGCGCCGGATCACGGTCGATACCACGCTCGATGTCCGATTCGCCCGTTGACGGTGGCCGCGTGCAACGCAGAAGATGGCCTCGTGTCCCCCGAACGCGCGACGCGACCGCCTGCTACGACGCACAGTGACCACACCTGGGCGCCCCGCGTGTCGGTGGTCGTGCCGCTGTTCCAGAAGGAGCGCTACATCGGGCGCACCGTCGCGAGCGTGCTCGGGCAGACCTTCGACGACTTCGAGCTCGTCGTGCTGGACAACGCGTGCACCGACGCGTCGGCCGAGATCGTGCGCTCCTTCCGCGACCCGCGCGTGCGGCTCGAGCGCAACGCCGCCACCGTCCCGGCGCCCGAGAACTTCGACCGCGCCGTCCGCCTGGCCCGCGCCCCGCTGGTCAAGGTCCTCATGGCCGACGACCTGCTGGCGCCGACGCTGCTCGCCGAGCAGGTCCCGCTCATGGAGGCCGACCCCTCGCTCGCGCTGGTGTCGTGCCGGCACGACCTCGTCGACGACGACGACCGCGTGATCGTCACGGGCCGTGCCCTGGGCTCACCGGACCTGCTCGGCCTGCGTGACGGGGCGACGGTGCTGCGCCGGATCGTGCGCCACCGCGGCAACCCGATCGGCGCGCCCGGCAACATGCTCTTCCGCCGCGACGCCTACGACGCCTGCGGCGGCTTCCCGGCCGACACCTACGTGCTCGACGTCGGCCTCGCGGCCCGGCTGGTCACGCAGGGCCGCTTCTACGGCATGTCCGAGAGCCTCTCCCAGTTCCGGCTGGCCACGGGCTCGCTGACGTCGTCGCACCGGCGGGCGAACACCGCCACGCAGCACGCCTTCCTGCGCACCCTGCGCCGCGAGCACCGCGGCGTCGTCCGGCGCCGCGACGTGGTCTACGGCCTGGCGCGCGAGCCGCTGACCTGGCTGCGCTCGCAGCTCATCGCCGCCGCGTCGACCGACCCCGCGTCCGCGCGCCACCGGGTCGCCTCGGTGGCGCTCGGACGCCAGCCGGGTCAGCGCGGGGTGGCGAACACGACGATGTTGTCGCGGTAGTTCAGCGTCGCGTCGTCGAACGGTCCGCCGCACGTCATCAGGCGCAGCGTCGGCGTCGTCATCGGCCCGTAGACCCGCTCGGTGGGCAGGGCGTCCTTGGCGAAGGTCTCCACCGAGTCGACCCCGAACCGGGCGGTGCCCCCGTCGGAGCGGCCGACCTCGATGACGTCGCCCGGCTTCAGGTCGTCCAGCGCGCCGAACACGGCCGGACCGCGCCGGGTGTCGACGTGGCCGACCATCACCGCCGCCCCGGGGTCGCCGGGTACGGCGGACGAGCTGAACCAGCCGACCTTCGAGAAGTCGGTCGGCACCTGCAGCGCGCCGCGGTAGTCGACGCGCAGGTCGACCGGGTCGTCGACGTCGAGGTTGATGGCGGGGATCGACAACGACGTCGGGTGCGGCCCGCCGGACGGGGGCGCGGTCGCGATGGCGAGGGGCATCTTGACGGCGGCCGGCACGCCCTCGGTGGGGTCGTCGCCGAACCAGCCCGAGATGGTGTCCCAGATGCCGCCCGCGGCGAGCCCGGAGTGGCTCAGCCCGCCGAGCCCGGCGCCGATCCCGCCCGACGGCGGGGTGGGCGCCTTCGGGGCGGGCGGCGCGGCCGAGGTGGTCTCGGCGCTCGACGGCTGCGGTGGGGCCGCCGTCCCGGGCGCCACCGGCGGGACCGACGACTCGGCGGTGCGCGGCGCCGAGCTCGGGGCCGGCGCCGGCTGGCCGGGCGCGGGGGCGGGCGCCGCTGCGGACGACGCGGCGTCGGCGACCAGCTGGGTCGCGAGGCCGCCGTCCGCGGCGCGCGTGACGACGAGGGTGCCCACGGACGTGCTGGTCACCGGCACCTCGACGGAGGAGGACTTCCCGCTGCGGCTCGACACCTGCAGCTCCCACGGCTTGGCGGGCACCGTCGCGTAGGGCGTCGCGGAGCCGTAGAACAGGCTGCGGGCCAGCGGCACGGCCGGGGAGGCACCGGACGGGTCGACGCCGGTGACGTCGACCGGACCGACCTCGGCGGCCGCCTGCACGATGCGCAGGGCGCCGGAGCCGGCCGGGGCCGGCGCGGTCTCGTCGTCGAGGACCTGCGCCTGGGTGGCGCCGTCGGGCCCGATGTCGACGAAGGTCGCGGTCTGCGCGGAGCCCGCGGGCACGTCCACGGCCACGTCGAACAGCGGCGGCGCGGTCTGCGGCGCCCCGGCCGGACGCCCCTGGATGCGGTAGGTGCCGGCGGGCTCGGTCAGGTAGGGGCTCACCGCGCGGTAGGAGACGTCGCCCGCCACCTTGGTCAGCGGCAGGTCGGGCCCCTGCGCGTACATGTCGACCGCCGGGGTGGTCGGCGAGAGGTGCGCCAGGCGGAGCATGCCCGTGCCCGGGTCGGCGACGGCCTCGCGGACCCCGACGACGCCGATCGCGCCCACCGCGACGACCACCGCCGCCGCGGCGCCGCCCACGGCCCACCACACCCGTCGTCGGGAACGCTCTGCCATGCGAGCCCAGTACCCCGGACGGGCGTCACCTATGTGGCGCACCGGGCTCAGTCGAAGGTGCGGCCCCAGAGCTGGCGCCGGGAGGTCACGCCGAGCTTCGCGAAGACGTTGCCGAGGTGGTAGCTGATGGCCTTCGGCGTGACGTAGAGGGCGGCCGCCACCTCGCGGCTCGTCAGCCCCTGCGCGACGAGGCGGACCACCTCGCGCTCGCGGGGCGTGAGCGAGGCGTGCTCGGCCGAGGACTCCGGGAGCACCGTCGCGGCGGCTGCCGGGAGCGTGTCCGGCACGGTGTCCGCGGCGGTGCGCACGGCGGCCGCCACGTCGTGCACGACGATCGGACCGGTCGTCGTGCGGTCCGGCTCGGGCACCGTCGGGGCGGGTGGCGCCGAGGAGGTCACGCCGGGCACGCCCAGGTCGATCTCGGCGTCGACCCGCACCACCCACGGCGTCGCGCCGAGCCCGGCGAACCCGCGTCGGGCGGTCGCGAGGTCCTCGGCGGCGCTCGCCCAGCCCTGGCGCCGGCCCAGGCGACCGGCCGCCGCGTGCAGGGCCGCGACCTCGATCGGACACGCCGCGGCCTCGCCCGCGCGGACGTCGGCGAGCTCGAGGCCGTCCCGGAAGTGCTCCCGGGCGGCCGGGACGTTCCCGCTGCGGGCGGCGAGCCGCCCGAGCAGCCGGTGCCGGGTGAGCTGGAACCAGAGCGGCGTCCCGGCGGCCGGGAACCCCTGCAGCACCGCGCCCGCCGTCGCGAGCCGTCCCGCGTCGATCGCGACCTCGGCGAGCAGCACCCGCCAGAGCGCGAGCGGCCCGGCCTCGAGGGCGGGCACGGGGCCGTCGGCCAGGTCGCTGAGCACCCGGTACGCCCGCTCGGCGTCGCCGCGGACCTGCGCGACGAAGGCCTCGGCGAGGTCGCGGGTGAACGCCCCGAGGGCGTTCGGCGCGGGCTCCGGGCCGCGCGTCGCCCTCAGGTCGGCCTCGGCGTCGCCGAGTCCGCCGCGCGCGGCCCGGACCACGGACCACATGCCCCGCGCGGCCGGGGCGATCCACGCGCTGCCCGGCTCCTGGGCGGCCGTCGCGCCGACGCGGGCCTCGATCTCGGCCTCGTCCCACCGCCCGGTGCGGAAGGCGGCCTCGGCGAGGAAGAGGTGGACGAGACGGCCCATGGTGGTGGTCGACCCGGCGCGGATCCGGTCGAGTCCGCGGTGGAGGTGGACGTAGGCCGCGGCCGGGTCGCCGGCGGCGAGGTGGAGCCGGCCGCAGACCACGTACAGGTCGGCCCCGTAGACGCCGTCCAGCTGCTCGCCCAGGACGTCGAGCGCGGTGTCCGGTCCCCACCGCAGGGCGCTGCCGACCACCTCGAGGGTGCGCGCACCCTCCCGCAGCCCCGGGTCGTCGGTCAGCTCCGCGACGCTCGCGGCCACCTCGACGGCCCGGGCGCCCCGGCCGTGCAGGACGTGGTGGGCGCCGAGCTTGAGGGCGGCGAGGGCCCTGACCGCGGCACCGGCCTCGGCGTCGGCGAGCGCCGCGGCGAGGGGGACGTACGCGTCCGGGTCGCCGGACTCGAAGGCGAGGGTGCCGAGGGCGAGGTCGCGCGCGCCGCACGCACGGGCCGTGCGCAGCGGCCCCTCGATCGCGCGCAGCCGCGTGACGCTGCCGGCCGACACGAGGTCGACGGCCGCGTCCAGCAGGAAGGCCTCCCGGTCGACGCCGGTGGCGGCCAGCTCGGCGGCCCACAGCCGGAGCGTCGCGGCCTCGTCGTGGTCGTTCTCGGCGTCCGCGGCCGCCCCGAGGGCGCCGGCGACCTCGGGCGACGGGGTGCCCGCCGCGCTGGCCACGGCGTGCGCGAACCCGGTGCGCCCGCCGGTGGCCGCGGCGGCCGTGCAGTGCAGGGCCGCGGCCGTGTCGGGAGGGAGTCCGCGGTAGACGGCGTCGCGGACGAGGCGGTGGGCGAAGCGCAGCTCGACCCGGGGCCCCCGGGCGGTCACGTCCACGAGGCCGGCCGTCGCCGCCTCGGCCGCGGCGGTGGGCGGCGTGCTGCCCGGGGCCACGGCGGCGACCTGCTCGAGCAGGGCCACCGGCGCCGGCCCGCCGAGCACGGCGAGCGCCCCGACGAGGTCCCGGGTCGTGGGCGGGAGCGCGGCGACGGCGTGCCCGACCCGGGCGGCCAGGGTCCGGCGCCCGGCCGGCGACCCGTCGGAGACGAGGACCTCGTCGGGCACCGTGCGCAGCAGCAGCTCGAGGTGGACCGGGTGGCCGCCGGTGGCCGCGGCGAGGCGGGCGGCGGCCGCGTGCCCCAGGGCGGGGGCCGCGGGGCGCCGGGTCGCGGCGAACGCCGCGACCGACGCCGCGTCGAGCCCGCCGACCAGCACGGTGCGCACCTCGGTCGCCACGCCGG
Organism: Actinomycetospora sp. CA-084318; assembly: GCF_050955885.1. Classification (NCBI taxonomy): domain Bacteria; kingdom Bacillati; phylum Actinomycetota; class Actinomycetes; order Pseudonocardiales; family Pseudonocardiaceae; genus Actinomycetospora; species Actinomycetospora sp. CA-084318. The sequence continues at coordinate 2,068,903 of NZ_CP192098.1, read as the reverse complement.
CCAGGGCGGTGCCGTCGGGTCCGGAGCCTGCACCGCCGTCGGCGAACAGCCGCGGCCACCACGCGCGGCCCCGGACGGCCAGGCGCGAGGGGTCGGTGGCGGAGGCGAGGACCAGCACGCCCCCGGAGTGCACGCGCCGGAGCAGGTCGGCGAGGACGGTCGCCGACGCCGGGTCGACGTGGTGCAGGTCGTGCAGGGCGAGGACGAGGGGACGGGGTGCGGCCGCCCGGCGGGCCGCGGCGAGCACGTCGGACAGGGCGAGCGCGGACCGGGCGGACGTCGTCCGCTCCGGGGCCACCAGGTCGTCCAGGGCCCGGGCCAGCAGATCCGACGTCGCGTACGCGACCGGGGCGCCGACCGGCTCGGGGGCGACGACGCGGACCACCACGGCCCCCTCCGCGTCGGCCGCGACCTGGTCGCAGAAGGCGTCGGCGATCGTCGTCGTGCCGACGCCGGACTCCCCCGTCAGCAGGATGCGGGCGGCCCGCCCGCGCCGGACGCGGTCGAGCGTCTCGTGCAGACGCGCGATCTCGGCGCCCCGCCCGACGGTGCTCCGGACGCCGACGACGGACACGTTCGGTGACGACTCGTGATCCTCCGTCGTCCTCGACACCCCAGAACCTCCCACCACGGTCTGTTCCGTTGCCACTCGATCGAACGATGGGCTGATTGCACCAGACCTCGGGTATCGAGATCCAGTGACCGCATCGCGTAGTTGCCACTCACTCTAACGGACGTATCCCGGTCAGATGTCTCCCCGAGCGAGTGAGGCACTCGGCCGAACCCTGGGAAGAGTTCCCAGGGTCCCGCGCCGATCGATCGCCCACGATCGAGTTCGAAAGTTGCAGTGCGTGATCAGCCCAGGGAGGCACGGTACGGATGGCCGCTGTCCGCGGGACCGTCGAGCCCGTCAGGTCTGCGTCCGATCGCACCAGTGTGAGCAGCGCCTCGTCGGAGGTGGTGCTGCGTGATCTGCCCGCACCCCGCTCCGCCGGACGCGAGCACCCGCTGGACCGCCCGCCGGTGCGACCGCTCCTCGGGTTCCGCCGGGCGGGATCGATCCAGGCGTGGATGCTGGTCCTCCCCCTCGACGCCGCCATGACCGCGCTGCCGATGGCCTGGAACCCGCACTACTGGAAGGCCTTCGCCGCCCTCTCGGTGATCACCGTCGTCCTGGTGTGCGGGGGCGGGCGCTACCGGGCGCGCCTGCACCTGTCGGTGCTCGACGAGCTGCCGGCGCTCCTCGGGCGGCTCCTCGTCGCCATCGCGCTGGTCGCCGCCGTGTTCGCGGTCCGCCACGACAACGTGGGGGTCACCGAGTTCGTCCTGACCTCGCTCGCGTCGGTGGGGCTGGTGGTGGTCGGACGCGCCATCTCGACCGCGGTGGTGCTCGCCGCCCGCCGTCGGCGGATCGTCGCCCACCGCACCCTGCTCGTCGGCGGCGGCGAGCTCTCCGGCGAGGTCGCCACGCTGCTCGACCGCTACGCCCGCTACGGCCTGGCGGTGGCCGGCTACGTCGACACCCTCCCGGGGCCGGCCTCGGCCCGCGTGCCGTGGCTCGGCACGCTGGACGACCTCGACGCCCTCGTGGCGGAGCACGGGGTCGACGTGCTGCTCGTCGGGGACGGCGCCTTCCGCGAGGAGGACCTGCTCGACCGCGTCCGGACGCCGGCCACCCAGGACTGCGACCTGCTGGTCGTGCCGCGCCTGCACGCCTTCGCCACGGCGACGGGCCAGAGCGACCACATCGGGTCGCTGCCGGTGATGCGGATCCGCACCCCCGCCCTGGACGGCCCGGCCTGGGCGTTGAAGCGGGCGGTGGACGTCGTCGCCTCCTCGCTGGCGCTGCTGCTCCTCTCCCCCGTGCTGGTGGCGTGCGCGCTCGCCGTGCGGTGGGAGGGCGGCCCGGATGTCCTGTTCCGCCAGGTGCGGGTCGGCCGCGACGGCCGACGCTTCGAGTGCCTGAAGTTCCGCTCCATGCGCCCCGCGACGTCGGCCGAGGGCGACACACGGTGGTCGATCGCCCAGGACGACCGGGTGGGCCCGGTCGGTCGGGTGCTCCGGGCGACCTCGCTCGACGAGCTGCCCCAGCTGGTCAACATCCTGCGCGGGGAGATGACGATCGTCGGCCCGCGTCCGGAGCGCCCGCACTTCGTCGAACGCTTCTCCGCCGAGCATCCGCGCTACGGTCACCGGCACCGCGTGCCCGCGGGTCTGACCGGTCTGGCGCAGGTGTCCGGCCTGCGCGGCGACACCCCGATCTCGGACCGCGCGCGCTTCGACAACTACTACATCGAGAACTGGTCCCTGTGGCTCGACGCGAAGGTGCTGCTGCGCACGGTCTCCGAGGTGCTGTTCGCCAAGGGGCGGTGAGTCCTTCCCGACGGCGGGTGCTGGGGACGATGGCGGCCGCGGGCGCGGCCGTCGTCGGGACCGCGGCCTGTGCCTCGGTGTTCGGGTCCCGGCCCACCGGGCCGCCCGCCGCCGACCCCGACCTGCCGCGTCCCTCCGGTGCGCCCCGGCAGCAGGGCACGGTGGTCGACGTCCGCGCCGCGGGCGCGACCGGGGACGGCGTCACCGACGACGCCCCGGCCTTCGCGCGGGCGCTCGCGCAGGCCCGGGCGGGCGACACCGTGTTCGTGCCGGCCGGCACCTACCACCTCGTGCCGGCCCGGTCCCTCGTCGTGCCGCCGGGGGTCCTGCTCGCCGGCGAGCCCGGCCGCTCGGTGCTGCGGATGACGCCCCGGGCGACGGCGGCGATCGAGGTCCGCGGGGCCGACTGCGCGCTCGACGGGCTGGAGCTCGCCCGGGCCGGGGACGTCGAGACCGTGCTGCTGCGGGTGGGTCAGGTGGACCGGCTCACGCTCTCCCGCCTGGTGTTCTCCGGGGCGACGGACGTGTACGGGTCGTTCTGCCACGGGATCCAGCTCGGTGTCGACGGCGACACCTCGACCGCCCTGACGTTGACCGACTCGCTGCTCCACCGGCTCACCTACGGGCTCTACCAGGCCAACGACTCGCGCGCGGTGACGACGGGCGTGGCGGTCGACGGGTGCACCTTCGCCCGCAACGCCAACACCGACCTGGAGTTCAACAGCCCCAGCGGGTCCTTCCGACAGGTCCGGGTGCGCGGGTGCACCTTCCGCGACAACGACTCCCCCGGCTTCGCCGTCGGGATCGCCTACTGCGCCGACGTCGCGGTCTCCGGCTGCACCATGGCGAACTACCGGATGGAGGCCGTGCACGTCGAGGACTGGTCCTCCGACGTCACCGTCAGCGGGAACCGGATGACGGCCTGCGGGCTCTCCGAGTACGCCTTCGTGCAGATCATCCAGGGCTGCAGCCGGGTGGTGGTGCGCGGCAACACCTTCGACGCGACCGCCAACACCTCCGAGATCGCGGTGGTCAACGCGCTCGCGGGCGGCCGCGGCAGCTCCGCGGGCGGGCGGCCCGTGGTCCCGCCGACCGCGGTGACGGTGACCGGCAACGAGTTCCGGTGCTCCTCCGACGTCACCGCCGTCGCCTTCCTCGGGGTCGACGGCGGGGCGATCACCGGGAACCGCATCTCCGGGCTCGCCCTCGACGACGCCCTCGACCTCGACGGCGCGACCCGGGTCGCGGTCGGGTCGAACGCCGCGGTCTGAGCCGCGCTCAGCGCACCGCGCGCTCGGCGGCGGCCAGCACGTCGTCGGCCGTGCGCTTCGGCGACGCGGCCTCCTCGGGGACGTCCTCGGTCCACCCGGTCCACGCCGCCCGCGCGGCCTCGAGGCCCCGGTGGACACCCGTGGCGTCGGGTTCGACGACCCAGGCACCCTCGACGCCGGCCAGGTTCTCCGCGATCCCGGCCCGGGAGGAGACCACGACCTGCAGCCCGGCCACCTGCGCCTCGAGGGCGGTGAAGCCGTAGACCTCCTCGGTGGAGGGCAGCACCAGCGTCTGGCTGCGGGCGAGGACCTCGACGACGCCGGGCTCGTCGAGGAACCCGAGGAACCGCACCCGGTCGAGCACGCCGAGCGCGCGGGCCTGGTCCTCGAGGGCCGCGCGGTCGACGCCGTCGCCCGCCACGTCCAGGGTGGGCTCGCCGTCGAGCCGGGAGAACGCGTCGAGCAGCGTGTGGACGTTCTTGCGCGGGATCAGCTGGCCGATGACCGCGAAGCGGTGCCGGGCGGCCTCCGGGCCCCGCCCCGCGCCCGAGGCCCGGCGCAGCTCGCGCGGGCGGGCGCCGAAGGCCTCGAGGTCGATCGAGTTGACCGACTCGACGATGCGGTCGCGGGCCACGCCGGTGTGCAGCGCGGCGTCGCGCGCGGAGGGTCCGGGCACGACGACCGCCCCGGCGCGGGTGAACAGGCGCTGCCGCAGCCAGGCCACCGGGCCGCGGTCGAACTGGCGCGAGTCCAGCGTCGACTCGGAGAAGATCACGTACGGCACGCCCCGCCGGTGCGCGCGCAGCATCGTCCACGCGCTCGCCACCTGGGCCCAGGTCGGGATCACGACGACGTCCGCCGCGTCGAGCACCTGCCGGGTGATCCCCGGCCGCAGGGCCGCCTGGTAGGAGTCGAGGCGCCGGGCGAGCGGGCGCGGCAACGGGATCGGCACGGAGGGGAGGACACCGGACGAGTAGCCCGGGTGCGGCCGGAAGCGGAAGTGCCGCTCGGGCTCCTCGGCGAAGAGGAAGTGCACCCGGAAGTCGCACCGGTCCGCGAGCTCGCAGAACAGGGGTTCGCGGTACGGCGCCTGGGCGTCCGTGAGCCACGCGATCTTCATGCCCTCGTCCCGTCGTCGTGACCTACGGTGTCCGTCACCGGTTGATTATGGTTCAACCGAGGGAGTTGACCATCGGGATGTGGCACAGATGGCTGTGAATCCTTCGGGTTCGGACGGAGCGTCACCAAACGGGCGTGCACGGGTCGCCGTGCTCGAACTCGATGCGCTCGGGCACCGGCTGCGCTACGTGCGGCTGCTGCTGACGGCGTCGGACCGCGTGCCGTTGCTGCTCGTCCCGCCGGCCGTGCGCGCCTCCCCCGAGTTCGCCGAACACCTCGCCGACGTCCCCGCCGAGGTGGTGGAGGTGCCGGACGACCGGAGGGCCGCGGTGCGCGCCGCCGTGGACACCGCCGTCGCCGCCCGGGCCCGGCTCGTGGTGCCGGACGGCGACAAGAACGTCGCCCCGCTCCTGCTCGCCCTCGCCCGGAGCCGGCCGCCCGCGGTGTCGGTGCTGCTGATGCGGACGGTGCTGCCCGGCGGCTCCGAGCACACCACCCCGGGGATGGCCCTGAAGCCGCCGCTGGCGTGGCTGCTCGCCCGGCTGCCGCACGTGCGGGTCCGGTTCCTCACCGACGCGTTCGGCGTCGTCGTGCGCCGGCGCGGCTTCCCCGGGATCCAGCCCGTGCGCGACCCCGTCGTCCCGGACGACCGCGACGCCCCGGCGCGGGAGCCCGACGCGCCGTTCCGCCTCGGCGTGTTCGGGGTGATCAGCGCCCGGAAGAACGTGCCCCTGCTGCTGGCGGCGCTCGAGCGGGTGCCCGACGTGCACCTCGTGCTGGCCGGCCGGTGCGACCCCGACGTCACCGCCGCCCTCGCCGCCTCCGGGCTCGACCCCGAGCGGCTGCACGTCGACGACCGCCTGCTCAGCGAGGCGGAGTTCGACGCGGCCGTCGCGGGGGTCGACGCGGTCGCCGTGCTCCACGACAACGACGCCCCGAGCGGGATCGTCGCCGAGGCCGCCGCCCGCGGCGTCCCGGTGCTCGGCCCTGCCCGTGGCTGGGCCTCGAGCATGGTGACGGGGACCGGGATCGGCGAGGTCGCCGAGGTCACCGGGCCCGACGCGGTCACCGGCGTGGCCGACGCGGTCCGCCGTCTGGTCACCACTCGTGAGCGACGCGCCGCGGCGGCGCGCCGGGCCCGGGCCCGGCTCGGCACCGAGGACTTCGTCCGAGGACTGCTCGGCGACGTGTCGTGACCGACGACCCGGAGCAGTAGGCGTTTCTTCACCCGTTCGTTAGTCTGTTCGGCGGACAATGACCCACCGTGCCCACCAGGGGGAGGTGACGACGGGTGACCACGCTCTCGGCGGGACGGGCACCCGCCGTCCGCTCGCGCCGGGGTAGCGCGACCACCCCGCGCGTCCCCGCCGCCGTCCCCGCCGGGCTGCTGCTGGCCACGCTGCCGCTCCTGCGCCCCGGCACGCTCGGGGAGTACACGGCGCTCATCGGCTGCGGGGTCGCGCTGGCCGCCGGCGTCGCGGCCATGCTGCGCCGGGAGACCGCCCCGACCCGCCCGGTGCGGGCGGTCTCGGCGCTCCTCGCGCTGCTGGTCGCCGCCTACCTGTGGCTCGTCCTGCACACGGTGTGGGTCGAGGACCTGATCCGCATCCGCAGCCAGTTCCAGGACTTCGCGCTGACGATCGGCTCGGTCGTGGCCGCGGTCCTGGTGCTGAACGACCCGAAGGCCCGGCTCGCACTGGGCCGCGGCTTCGTGCTGGTGCTGTGCGCGATCGGCGCGCTGTGGTTGGTCACGGCCCTGTGGTGGGCCGTGGCCGGCGTCGGCACCGGACAGATCGCGACGATCCCGGTGGGTACCGTCGGCCCCCAGCCGGTCTACCTCCCCTTCACCGTCAGCTACTCGACCTCCTCGGTGTTCGGGATGGACGTGCCGCGGCTGACCGGCATCGGGCGCGAGTCCGGCTGGATGGCCATGTACTGCGCCGCGGGCTGGTTCCTCGCCGAGGCCGTCGGCTACCGGTCGTGGCTGGTCCGGGGCCTGATCCTGGCCGGCCTGATCGGCACGCTCTCGACGGCGGGCTTCGGCGTCTTCGTCGTCGTCCTCGCCGTCGAGGGCTTCCTGCGTCCGCGCGGCGGCATCGGCCTCGGCGGGTTCCTGCGCCAGGTGGGCGGGCTCGGGGCCATCGTCGGGGCGGCGTGGATCGCGCTCTACGCCCCGGTGTTCGGGCTGCAGGCCAAGCAGACCTCCAACGAGGCCTCGCTCGACGAGCGCTCGGACGCCACCGAGGCCGGCATCCGCGCGCTCACGACGAAGCCGTGGGGTGGGCAGGGCACCGAGAAGCAGGCCGGGATCAACCTCATCTCGGACGTCGCCGTGAACGGCCTGCCCTTCGTCCTGCTCGTGACCGCGGCGCTGCTCGTGCCGCTGCTGCTCGTCCGCCCCGCTCCGGGGACCCGCGGGCGCGCCGCCCCCGTCGCCCTCGTCGTGTTCGCGACGCTCCTGCTCTCGCAGCCGGCGGCCGCGTCGACGTGGGTCTTCATCCTCGTCGCCCTGGCCCTCGCCTGCGACGACCTGACCGAGGCCGAGCGCCGCGCGCCCGGTGACCTCCTGCCCCGCCGGCTCCAACGCCGGCTCGGAATCCGCGAGACCAGTGGAGCCGCATCGTGAACGCCCGCGAGTACTGGACCGTGTTGCGTGAGGACCGCCTGCTCGTCGGCGGCATCGTCGTCGTCTGCGTGGCGATCGCCGCCGCCGTGGCGCTGCTGCTGCCGCGCACCTACACGTCGAACGCCGTGTTCTACGTGGCCGCGCAACAGACGGCGTCGAGCTCGACCGAGTCCTACCAGGGCGCGCAGCTCTCCACCGAGCGCGTGAAGTCCTACACCGAGCTGATCACCGGGCCGCGTGTCGCCGCGGACGCCTCCGCCCTGCTCGGCGGCACCCCCACCGCGGACGAGATCCAGAACTCGGTGAGCGCGGACGCGGTGGCCGAGACCGTCGTGCTCAACGTCGGGATCACCCGGCCCACCCCCGAGGACGCCCAGCTGGTCGGCACCGCCGTGACCACGGCGTTCACCCGCCTGGTCAACAGCATCGAGTCGACCGGTCAGGCCGTGAACCGCCCGGTGGTGTCGACCGAGCTGATCTACCCGCCGACGCTGCCGGTCTACCCGGCCGGCCCGGGCACGACGATGCTGCTGGCCGCCGGTCTGCTGGCGGGCGTCGTGCTCGGGGTCGGTGCGGCGCTCGGGCGCCGTGCGCTGCGGCGGGCCGTGGACTCCGCCGAGGTGCTGGGCGAGGGACTCGACACGCCGGTCCTGGCCTCGGTGCCCGCGCTCGCCCGTCGTCCGGAACGGCCCGCGCTGCTCGCCGAGCCGGTCGCGGGACGACGGGGACGGGCCGCCGCGCGGGCCCGGGACCGGGCCGCCGCCGTGCGTCGACTGCGCACCGCGCTGGTGGCGGGGGCGGGCGACCGGCGCTGCCTCGTCGTCACCGGCGTGCGCTCCGAGCAGGGCACGACGACGGTGGCCGTGGACCTCGCGGTCGCCCTGGCCCTGGCCGGGGAGTCGGTGGTGCTGGTGGACGCCGACCTGCAGCGACCGGCCGTGGCCGCGGCGCTGGGGCTGCCGGAGGAGCCGGGACTGTCGGACACGCTGCGGGCGAAGCGCGTCTCGGGCGGCGTGGTCGGCGTGCAACGGTTCGCCGCGGGGTCGTTCGACGTGATCACCGCCGGGTCGGCCGTCGAGCGCCCGGGCGAGGTGTGGGGCTCGGCCGCGGGCGCCGCCGTGCTGACGGCGCTGCGGTCCACGTACGGCTGGGTCCTGCTCGACGCCTCGCCGCTGAGCGGCAGCCCGGCCACGCTCGACCTGGCCCGCCTCGCCGACGGCGTCGTCGTCGTCGCACGCCGCGGGTCCGCGCGGCCGGAGGACCTCGACGCCGCCGCGGCCGGCCTGCGCACCGTGGAGGCCGCCGCCGTCGGCGCGGTGTTCACGTTCGCCGTGGACGTCCCGGAGGCACCGGTCGAGACGCGCAAGGCCCTTCCCGCGGGGCGCACCGCGCCGCAGCCGATCGAGAAGCCGGCCGCGAAGCCGGTCGAGAAGCCGGTCGAGAAGCCGGTGGAGGTCGCTGAGAAGCCGGCCCCGGCCGAGCCGTCGGAGCCTGCCGAGTCGGCGGTTGCGGAGAAGGTCGCCCCCGAGCCCGTGCCCGCGTCCGCCGCTGTGTCCGAGCCGGTGTCCGAGCCGGTGTCCGAGCCCGCCGCGTCGAAGCCGGCCGCGTCGAAGCCGGCCGCGTCCGAGCCGGCCCGGCAGCCGGTCCGGGCGACGCCGGTCGTGGACCCGTCGGCCGCCGGTTCGGTCACGGGCCGTATCCCGGCCCGCAACGGGTCGGCGTCGACGGTGCCGGCCACCCCGGCCGCGCCCGCGGTCCCCGCGGCGCGCAACGGGGCGACACCGCTCACCGCCCCCGCCGAGCCGACGCCCGCCGAGCCGGCCTCCGCCGAGCACGTCCCGGCCGAGCCGGCGCAGGCCGAGCCCGAGGCTCCCGAGCCGACCGCATCCGTCGTCGGGAACGGGTCCCGGCGGCGGGGCCACCGGCGGGTCACCTCCTCGTGGCAGGTGCCGACGCAGGCCCCGGAGCCGACCGAGCCCGAGCCCGAGCCGCGGACCAACGGCAACGGCACGAACGGTCACAGCACCAACGGCAACGGCACCAACGGGCACACGACCACCGGCCGGCGTCGTCGCCGCGCGGTGCGCCCGACCCCGACCTCGTCGTGAACCCCGACCGCGGGGCCGCCCGGCCCCGCGGTCAGGGGCTCTCGGCGTCCGTGGCGGCGGCCGGAGCGGCCGCCATGGCGTCGTCGCGGCGGGCGCGCCGGGCGCCGAGGCCGAGCAGCACGAAGATGACGAGCTGGCTGATCACGTAGCCGACGGCCGCCCAGACGGCGCCGCCGAGCATCGAGAGCACGAAGGTCGCCACCAGCCCGACGCCGAGACCGATCGCAATGCCCACCGCGACCGTCTGCGGGCGACCCCGGTTCTGCAGGATCACGGCGAACGGCTGGTTCAGGGTCACGATCACGGCGCCGACGGCCAGGACGGCGAACACCGTGCCGGAGCTGCGGTACTGCTCCCCCAGCAGCAGGGGGATCACCGGCGGCCCGACGACGGCCAGCAGCAACGGGGCCAGACACAGCGCGAGGCTCACGCGCAGCACCCGTCGTTCCTCGCCCCGCAGCGCCGTCGGGTCGGTGCCGGCCCGCGCGAGCCACGGCCCGGCCACGAGCCCGACCGAGTTGGCCAGGAAGTTCAGCGGCCCGATCAGCCGTCCGGCCGCGGCGTAGAGGCCGCCCTCGTAGGCACCGTCACCCGCCGTCACCAGGGGGGTGTCGAGCTGCTGGGCCGAGACCGCCAACGTCGCCATGCCGTACCCGACCGACTCGCGGTGCGCGGCGACCATCTCGCCGGCGGTGCCGCGGTGACGCTCGGTCGCCCGGCCCAGGAACACGCGGTCGAGGACGGCCTCGAGGAAGAACGAGACGGGGATGGCGGTGGCGAGCGCGTAGTCGCCGGCCCCGGCGAGCGCGAGCACCAGGACCGCGACGAGTCCGCCGACCCGGCCGACGATCTGCCCGGTCGACGCCTTCGCGAAGCGCTCCCGGGCCCGCAGCAGCCCGTTCGCGTTCTGGGCCTCCCAGATCCCCGCGCCCACGAGTGCGAGAAGCAGGCCCACCCCCGCCGACGGGGCCAGGAGGAGGCTGGATGCGGTCCCGACGAAGAGCAGCAGGGCCAGTGCCCAGGGCCGCTTGGCCGCCGTGACGGCGCGGGCCCGGTCGGTGGTGATCCGCCCGGACGCCGTTTCGCGGACCAGGTAGTTGATGAGCCCGAAGTCGACGACGGTCGCCGCCACCTGACCGATGGCGGCGCACGTCGCGATGAGACCGAGGGTCGTCGGGGACATCGAGCGCGCGCCGACCACGAAGGTCAGCCCGAGCACGATCTGCCCGGCGACGAGCGCGCCCGCCACACCCCCGACGCGCCCCAGGAAGAGCCCCAGCCCGCCCTTCATCGGGCGGCGTCGAGATCCTTCAGCTCGGCCTCGACCATGATGCGGGCGAGTTGGTCGGGCATGGTCTGCGCCTTCCAGCCCAGTTCCTTCTCCGCCTTGGTGGCGTCGCCGATCAGGGCGTCGACCTCGGTGGGGCGCAGGTAGGTCTCGTCGAAGCGGACGTGCTTGTCCCACTCGAGGTCGACCGCCCCGAAGCAGTACTGCACCCACTCGCGGACCGTGGTCGCGGTCCCGGTCGCGAGCACGTAGTCATCACCCTGCTCGGCCTGCAGCATCCGCCACATGCCCTCCACGTACTCCGGGGCGTAGCCCCAGTCCCGGACCGCGTCCAGGTTGCCCAGGTAGACGAACTGCTCCTTGCCCTGCGCGATCCGCGCCGCCGCACGGGCGATCTTGCGGGTCACGAACGTCTCCCCGCGGCGCGGGGACTCGTGGTTGAACAGGATCCCGTTCACCGCGAACATCCCGTGCGCCTCACGGTAGTTCCGCGCCATCCAGTAGCCGTAGACCTTCGCCGCCCCGTAGGGGCTGCGCGGGTAGAACGGGGTCTGTTCGTTCTGCGGCGGCGGGGTCGCCCCGAACATCTCCGAGCTCGACGCCTGGTAGTAGCGGGTCTCGATCCCCACCATGCGGATCGCCTCGAGCAGCCGCGCCGTGCCGACCCCGGTGGTGTTGCCGGTGTACTCCGGCTCGTCGAAGCTCACGCGCACGTGCGACTGCGCCGCCAGGTGATACACCTCGTCGGGACGGACCTTCTCGATCAACGTCACCAGACGCGAGGAGTCGGTCAGGTCGCCGTAGTGCAGCACCAGACGCTGGTCCGGGTCGTGCGGGTCCTGGTACAGGTGCTCGATCCGACCCGTGTTGAAGGTGCTCGAACGGCGGATGATGCCGTGCACCTCGTAGCCCTTCGACAGCAACAACTCGGTCAGGTACGACCCGTCCTGACCGGTGATACCGGTGATCAGCGCCCGCTTCATCGAGCTCCCTCGTTCACGTAGTTGTCCAGGTACCAGCGGTAGGTCGCGGCCAGGCCCTCGATGAGCCCGATCCGGGGCTTCCACCCCGTCGCCGCGATCCTCGAGACGTCCAGCACCTTGCGCGGCGTCCCGTCCGGACGCGACGTGTCGTAGACGATGTCCCCCGCGAAACCCACCGTCCGGGCGACGGCCGACGCCAACTCGGCGATCGTCACGTCCTCACCGGTCCCGACGTTGATCGGCGCCGGATCGTCGTAGGCCTCCAGCAGGTGCACACACGCCGCCGCCAGATCATCGACGTGCAGGAACTCCCGCCGCGGCGTCCCCGTGCCCCACACCGTCACCGTCGCGTCCCCGTTCACGGTGGCCTCGTGGAACTTCCGGATCAACGCCGGCAGCACGTGACTGGACTCCAGGTCGAAGTTGTCCCCCGGCCCGTACAGGTTCGTCGGCATCGCCGAGATCCACCGCCGGTCGTACTCCCGCCGGTAGGACTGCACCCCCATGATCCCGGCGATCTTCGCGATCGCATAGGCGTCGTTGGTCGGCTCCAACGCCCCCGTCAACAGCGAGTCCTCCCGGATCGGCTGCTCCGCGAACTTCGGGTAGATGCACGACGAGCCCAGGAACAGCAGCCGCTCCGTCCCCGCCGCGTGCGCCGCGTCCAGCAGATTCGCCTGGATCCGCAGGTTGTCGTGCAGGAACTCCACCGGCCGCGCGTTGTTCGCCGCGATCCCGCCCACCCGGGCGGCCGCGTCCACCACCACCGCCGGCGCCGCGGCCGTGACGAACTCGCGCGCCGCATCCGCGTCCCGCAGATCCACCTGCGCCGACCGCGCCCCCACCACGTCCGAGAACCCCGCTGCCCCCAACGCCCGCACCACCGCCGACCCGACCAGCCCCCCGGACCCGGCCACCAGCACCCGCGCGGAACGATCCAGCTCGTCCATACCCGAGAAGGTAGCGGAGAGTGGCGGCCCCGTGAGCGGCTAGTCCATCCGTAGCGCATCACACTTCCGGCGGTCGCGGGCCGACGCGGACGGTGGACGACGCCCTCGCGCAGGGCGCCGCCGGTTGGTGCACTCGGCGTACTGCGTCCAATGCTCTGCCGTGGACGGCGACGGGACGGCCGACGATGTCGGAGTGTGATGAGGTGTGTGATCTGCGTGATCTTCGTGAACCGGGGGTAGCCGCTGCGCGACCAGCAGCATGCACGGCGGGAGGTCCCCCATGTCGGCCGGTGAGTTCGCCCGCGACGAGTCCGCCGGGAACGACGACGTGTGTCGCCGTCCCCGACCCCCGCTCGAGCGCGTGCCGCACGACCGGTTCGTCGTGGAGGGCACCCGGGGGCTCCGCTGGCGGGCCCGCTGGTGGCTGCTCACCTGCAGCCCGACGAGCCGGCCGTGGTCGGCCTTCGCGCTCTGCCTCCTCGGCATCGTCGGGATGTTCCTGCCCGTGGCCCGGGACGAGAACGGGGCGGCGCTGAGCATGCTGACGCTGGCCGACGGTCCGGCGATCCTGCTGCTCGTCGCCTTCGGGGTGCTGTCCCTGCTCCCGGTCGTGGACCTGGTGCTCGGTCGTGAGCGGCTGACGCCCTGGCTGGCCTTCCCGGCCGCCCTCGGGATGCAGGTGACGCTCGCCCTGGCGCTGGTGGCCGGCAGCCAGGGCCTGGGCGCCCTGCACCCGCGCCTCTCCGGCGGGGTGACCGGGCCCGGCTTGGGCGTGCTGGTGCTGGGCGGCGTCGAACTCGGCCTCGCCGTGATCGGCGCGCTCGGGTTCGTCCGGCGGGCGACGCGGCGGCGCTACGGGCTGACCTGAGGACTCACCCGGTCGACGACCGGGCGATGAGGTCCGCGAGGACCTGACCCGGGGTCGGTGTGCCGGCATCCGAGGGCGCGGGACCGGTGAGGGGGACGCCCAGGAGCGGGCGCGGCTCGGCCGGGATCGATCGCGCCGTGTGGCTCCCGCCGAGGACGGCGAGGCCGACGAGCACGGTGCACAGCGCGACACCCGCGAGCATCGCCGCGATGAGCACGCCCGGGCGGCGGCGCCGACCGCGCTCCCGCACCCAGGGCGGTGATCCCCAGGAGACGTCGTACGGCGTCGCGCTCATGCTCAGGCACGCTAGGGACGGCGGCCCTGCCACAGGTGACGATCCGGTAGGCCTTCGGCCACGATCTCGCGCTCTGACCTGGGTCGTTGCTCCGTTCGCGATCATGAAGTTGCTCTGACTGCGCCTTGCTTTGTTCGAACTGGTGTTCGATCATAGAGGCATGGCGATCGAGGCAGGGTGGGACCCCGAGGCGGGGCTGCCGCTGCCTACGCCTCCGTCGTGGGAGCCGGAGGAGCCGGTGTGGGTGCCGCCCGCGGAGGAGGACGTCGCCCGCTGGGAGGCCGAGAACGTCGCCGTCCTGCGGGACGCGGTGTTCCCGTGGGCGGAGTACGAGTACGAGGAACCCGACGCACCGGCCGATGACGAGCCGGCGTGGGCGGTGCCCGGCGTGTCCTCCGACGCGGAGCCGTCCGGCGAGCCGTCCGGCGACGACGGCCTGTCGCCCGAGTCCGCCGCCCTGCTGGCCGAGGCGGCTGCCGCAGTCCGTGCGCAGCGCCTGGCCGGGGCACGGGTCTATCGGTCGCTACGCGCGCTGCGCCGTTCCGAGGTGCTGGCCGAGACCGGGTACCGGCGGATGAGCCGGCTGCTCGAGGACCACCTCCGGATCGACCCGAAGACCGTCACCTCCCTGGAGCGGCAGGCCGACGCGCTGTCCGAGACCGTCACCCCGACCGGCGCTACCACCCCCGCTGACCTGCCCGCCACCGCTTCGGTGGTCGAGGACGGGTTGGTGGACGAGCAGCACGTGGAGATCATCCGCAAGACGATGGAACGTCTCGGCAAGGTCCCCGACCTCGACGACGCGGTCCGTGGGGTCGCCGAGGAACAACTCGCGGGGTTGGCGGCCACGTTGTCGCCGAAGGGGTTGGCGTCGGCGGCGCGGGCGATCGCGGACCGGCTCGACCCCGACGGGGCGGCCCTAAAGGACGACCACGCCGCCGGGAACGAGTTGCATTACACGAAGCGGCGCAACGGGGACCTGCACGCGAAGCTGATCCTGCGGGAGTCGACGGCGGCGGCGTTGTTCGAGGACGCCATCCGGGCCGCCACCCCCGCCCCGGTGTCGTCGGTGGTGGCGGATCCGGAGACCGGGGCGGCGCCGGTGTCCGAGGACGGGGCGCGGGGGCAGGACCCGCGCGACGAGGCCGACCGCTCGAAGCCGTCCCGCCAAGCCTCGGGTCTGCTGGACCTGATCTCGGCGAGCCACCACGCCGGGCTGAACGAGCCCGAGCACCCGGGTGCGGTGCCGTTCCCCGACCTCGACCGCGACTTCGACACCACCGCCTGGCCCCCAGACCCCCCCCCGACCCCGAAGACCCGGCCGAGGTTGGCGAGCACGGGTCTGGCCCCAGGGGCCACGCTGGAAGCGGTGCCACTGGCACCGGTTCCCGGGGTGCCGGCAAGCCCAACCCGGATGCCACCGGCGAGCACCGGACCGGCGAGCACGGTGCCGACGAGCACGGGGCCGACGAGCACGGGGCCGACCCCGGGGACCGCACTGGGGCCGATGCCACCGGCACCGGTTCTGCCGACCCGGCCGGGCCGGACCCCGAGGAACCGGGCGAGCCGCCACTGTTCGGCCCCGGGCCACCAGACCCCGACGCTGATCCGGAGCGGGAGTCCGAGTCGCCGCCGCACCGGCCGTGGACACCACCGGACTTCGACGCCATGGCCCTACCCGGCCGCGAACGGGTCACCCTCACCGTCACACTCGACTACGAGACGCTGCGCCAACAACTCGCCGACACCAGCACAGCGCTGGCACTGCTCGGGGACTCCACCTGGATCCGCCCCGACACCGCCCGCCGGCTGGCCTGCGACGCCGACCTCATCCCCATGGTCCTGGGCTCGAAAGGCGAGGTCCTCGACGTGGGCCGCAAAACCCGGGCCATCCCCACCGCCACCGGCCGCGCCGTCGTCCGACGCGACCGGCACTGCGCGTTCCCCGGCTGCGCCAAGAAAGCCCGGCACTCCGAGATCCACCACATCATCCACTGGGGCAACGGCGGCCACACCGAGCCCGACAACCTCGTCTGCCTCTGTCGCTACCACCACGACCTCGTCCACCACGGCGGCTGGACCGTGCACATGCTCGATCACCTGCCCTGGTTCGTCCCACCCCAGTGGATCGACCCCACCCGACAACCCAGACACAACCGGCCGTGGGGGAGTGTCCGACTAACGGTGTAACTGGTCCTCTGGCTCCGGGCGTGTCCCGGGGGAAGGACCAGTCATGAGCGACACGATCGAGCCTGTGACGGCTCGGATCGATCAGCAGCAGCTCGCCAAGGAGTTGGTGGCCGCGGCCCGCGCCGAGGGCGTCGAGCTCGTCGGCCCGGATGGGCTGCTGGCGGGGTTGACCAAGACGGTGCTCGAGACCGCCCTGGAAGCGGAGATGACCGAGCACCTGGGCTACGAGGCCCACGACGCCGCGGGCCGCGACGGCGGGAACTCCCGCAACGGCACCCGCACCAAGACCGTGCTCACCGAAATCGGGCCGGTCGAGATCGAGGTCCCCCGCGACCGGGACGCCAGCTTCGAGCCGGTGATCGTCAAGAAGCGGCAACGTCGCCTGGACGGGATCGACGAGATCGTGTTGTCGCTGACCGCCCGGGGGTTGACCACCGGTGAGGTCGCCGCCCACTTCGAGGAGGTCTACGGGGCGAAGGTCTCCAAGGACACCATCTCGCGGATCACCGACAAGGTCCTCGAGGAGATGACCGAGTGGCAGAACCGGCCCCTGGATGCGGTGTATCCAGTGCTGTTCGTCGACGCGATCCACCTCAAGGTCCGCGACGGCCAGGTGACCAACCGGCCGTTCTACGTGGTCATCGGGGTCACCGTCGACGGGCGCCGCGACATCCTCGGGATCTGGGCCGGCGAGGGCGGCGAAGGCGCGAAGTACTGGCTGCACGTGCTGACCGAGATCAAGAACCGTGGCGTCGTCGACGTGTGCATCGCGGTCTGCGACGGCCTGCCCGGGCTGCCTGCGGCGATCAACACGGTGTGGCCGCCGGCGCTGGTGCAGGCCTGCGTGCTGCATCTGATCCGCAACACCTTCCGCTACGCCTCGCGGCGATACTGGGAGCAGATGGCCAAGGACCTGCGGCCGGTCTACACCGCCCCGACCGAGGCCGCCGCCGCGGAACGGTTCGCCGAGTTCATTGAGAAGTGGGGCGCGCTCTATCCGGCGATCGTCACGCTGTGGCGCAGCGCCTGGTCGGAGTTCGTGCCGTTCCTGGACTATGACGTGGAGATCCGCAGGGTCATCTGCAGCACCAACGCGATCGAGAGCCTCAACGCCCGCTACCGGCGGGCGGTGAAGGCGCGCGGGCACTTCCCCACCGAGCAGGCCGCGCTGAAGTGCCTCTACCTCGTCACGAGATCCCTCGACCCGACCGGGAAGGGACGGGCACGGTGGGCGATCCGCTGGAAGCCCGCGTTGAACGCCTTCGCGATCTCGTTCCCCGGCCGTATCGTCCCGTCAAGCACCTACTGACCCATCAACGCCAGTTACACCGGAAGTCGGACAGTCCCGGCCGTGGCATCACGCGTAGGCCATGTTCATCGCGCGGCGGACCTGCTCGAGCTTCTGGTCGGCGATGAGGTTGGCGTGGTCGATGCCGCGAGCGAGCACGTCGTCGAGGCCACCGAACGCGGCATCGACGGCGAGCTCGGCACGCCGCCGACGCAGCGGGGCGAAGAAGTCGTTGACGGCGTCCGTCACGACGGTCTTCAACGCCGCCGCCCCACCATCACCGATGCCCTCGGCCAGGTCCTCCGGGGCACGGTCGAGGCACAGCCCGGCGAGCTCGAGCAGGTTGGCGACCTCCGGTCGCGCGGCGGGGTCGTACGTGATGCGCCGGTCGCCGTCCGTCCTGGCGCGGCGGATCAGCGTGCGGGTCTCGTCGGCGGTCGCGCGGAGTTCGATCGCGTTGCCCCGCGACGTGCTCATCTTGCGGCCGTCCGTGCCGAGCAGGGTCGGGGCCCGGCCGACGAGCGGCTCCGGGAGGACGAAGACGGGAGCGGTCGGGCAGTACCGGTCGTTGAACCTCCGCGCGAGGGTGCGGGTGATCTCGAGATGGGCGAGCTGGTCCTGCCCGACCGGCACGACGTTCGCGCCGCAGAACAGGATGTCGGCGGCCTGGTGGACGGGGTAGGTGAGCATGAGACCGCTCATCGCGCGGTCACCCGCCGCCGCGGTCTCCGCTTTCACCGTCGGATTGCGCATCAGCTCGGCGACGGAGACCAGCGAGAGCAACGGCAGCAGCAGCTGGTTCAGAGCGGGCACGGCACTGTGCGTGAAGATCGTCGTCCGTGACGGGTCGATCCCGGCGGCGAACTGATCGAGCAGCATCTCGCGGACGTGGCCCGGAATGTCACCGGCGACGTCGCGGTCGGTGATCACCTGGTAGTCGGCGATGACGATGTAGCTCTCGACGCCGAGGTCCTGGAGACGGACCCGGTGGGCCACGGTGCCGAAGTAGTGACCGAGATGGAGTGGTCCGGTCGGTCGGTCACCGGTCAGCACCCGGTAGCGGTGCGGTGCGCTCTCGACGAGCGCGATCAGGTCGGTGCGGGCGGGTGCAGTGGCGGGCGGGACGGACATGAGGGATCCTCTCGGGAAGGAGAGGCCGCCTCGACCCGTCGTCGTCCGCGTCGTGAAGAGGTCGCGTCGGCCGCCGGAGAGGCGGCCGCGTGCAGGGGTCAGGGCCGCCGGGAAGGCGACGACCACCAGCACGAGACGGACGGGAACACGGCGCGGAGCATGCCACGCCGGGCACCGCCCGGCCCAGCCCCGAACCCCGGGACCGGGCCGGACAGCACGCTCAGCGGGTCGGGCAGATCGCCGAGCGCTGCGCCGCCAAGGCGGCGGCGTGCGCACGGATCGCGTCGGCGAGGGCCCGACCGTCCGCCGCGATCGTCGCCGGCGGGGCACCGCGGCGGACGTCGGCCGCCAACCGCGCCCGGGCGGCCTCGACCGCGGCGGCCGTGCGCACGACGTCCGCGTTCCCGGCGGCGGGAACGGGGCCGGGCTGCGGGCACGGCACGACGACGGGCGGCACGGTCGGCGACGACGGGCGAGGCGCCGACGACGGCGCGGTCGTGCCCGACGACGGCGCGGTCGTGCCCGACGACGGCGCGGTCGTGCCCGACGACGGCGGTGGCGTCGTACCCGAGTCCGACGACGGCGGCGTCGTACCCGAGTCCGACGACGGCGGTGGCGTCGTACCCGAGTCCGACGAGGGCGGCGTGGTCGACGGGTCCGTCGACGGCGGCGTCGTGACCGGGAGCAGGACCTGACCCGTCACGGGGTCCAGATCGCCCGGGAGCACCCCCAGCGCGCCCACCTTCGTCCCGTTCGTCCCCCGACAGGTGGTCCCGTCGAGCGTGTAGCCGGACGGGCAGCCCCACACGATGTCGTCGGCGTGGGCCACCCCGAGTCCCACCGTCCCGCCCGCGAGCACCAGCCCCGCGAGCACTCCGGCCGAGCGCCTGACCATCCGCTGCCCCGTCGTCATGACCGTCCCCTCTCGTCGCACGGGCAGATGTCGGGGGCGGTCCGGAGCGTCGTTACCCCGACGCGCGGGGCCGGTCGAGGGTCCACTCGATGCGTGGACCGGGCTGGACAGCGCCGGACGATCCGTGCTCGTGACCGCCCCCGCGGGTAGACCGGGGGACGTGAACAGCACCGACGTCCTCGTGGACGCCTTCGGCCGGGTCCGCTCCGACGTGCACCGCGCGGTGGAGGGTCTCGACGAGCGCGCCCTGAACCTGCGGCTCGACGACGAGGCCAATCCCGTGGGGTGGCTCGTCTGGCACCTGACCCGTGTGCAGGACGACCACATCGCCGACCTCGCGGGCCACCAGCAGGCCTACACCTCGCAGGGCTGGGCGGACGCCTTCGGCTTCGACCTCGACCCCACGTCCATCGGCTACGGCCACACCAGCGAGCAGGTCGCGGCCGTCCACGTCACGGACGCGCAGATGCTCCTCGACTACTACGACGCGGTGCACGACCGGACGGTCGACTACCTGCGCACGCTCACCGACGACGACCTCGACGAGGTCATCGACGAGGCCTGGGACCCGCCGGTGACGCGCGGGGTCCGGATCATCAGCGTCGTGGACGACGACATCCAGCACGCGGGGCAGGCCGCCTACGTCGCCGGGATCGCCCGACGCCGGTGATCACCGATCCTGCCCGATGATCACGAACGACGTCTTGATCCGGTTCGTCCGTACCCGCACGTTTTCTCGATCAAGCGTCGAGACGTGTGATTGAAACCGCACGCTCGGTGGAACTCGGGGGCGTTCGATCACGCCGACGGGGAGGACCACCATGTCCACGACCAGTGAGAGCCGTGCCGCCGTGCACGCATCCACGATGGACGAGCACGCCGCCGATCCGACCCGGGCCTTCGCCGACCCGGGCCCACTCGGGTTGGCGGCGTTCGCGCTGACGACCTTCCTGCTGAGCCTGTTCAACGCGGGCCTCGCCCCCGAGGCGCTGGAGTCGACGGTGCTCCCCCTCGCGCTGTTCTACGGCGGGCTGGCCCAGTTGATCGCGGGCCTGTTCGAGTTCCGCAAGGCCAACACGTTCGGGGCGACCGCCTTCGTCTCGTACGGCTCCTTCTGGCTCGCGTTCGCCGCGTTCGTCAAGTTCGTGGAGCCGGGCCTGCCGCAGGGTCAGGCGACCACCGGGGCCGGGCTCTTCCTGCTGGGCTGGGCGATCTTCACCGGCTACATGCTGATCGCCTCGCTGCGCACCACCGGCGCGCTCATCGCCGTGTTCGCGCTGCTGTTCCTGACGTTCCTGCTGCTCGCGATCGGCGACCTGACCGGCACCGACGGCATCGCCACGGTCGGCGGCTACGTCGGCATCCTCACCGCGCTCGCCGCCTGGTACGCCTCGTTCGCGGTCGTCACGAACGCCACTTGGGGCCGTCAGGTCCTGCCCACCGCGCCGCGCTAACCCACAGGTGTCACCGGGTGGGTCGCTGTCCACCCGGTGCCGCCGGCGGTGCCACACTCCGCCGCCATGGGGGTCCTGCCACGTCTCGCACTGTTCCTGACGACGGGTCTGGTCGGCCTGGGAGGGACGGCCTGCGCGGCCGAGCCCGCACCCGCCGCCGGGAACGAGCCGCCGCGCACCGTCGAGTGCCCGGACGCGCAGTGCACCGTCACGGCCACGCCCGGCACGGTGGTCGACCTCGGTGACGCGGGCACGATGACCGTGACCGACGTCGGGTCGCGCACCGTCACGACGAGCTCCGGCGGCTCCCGGATCACCTCGACCGCCGGCGGGACGAACACGCTCGACGACGTGTCCTACCGCGTCACCGAGGTGCGCGACGGGCAGGCGACCCTGGTGTTCGGAGACAGCGACACCGACTCCGACGGCGGCACCGACCAGGGCTAACGGCGTGCCGGACCCACCACGTCCCGGCGATGGGGATGGGTGGGCGTCGACAGGTCGTGGGCGACCCCGCGGCGCCACACCGTGCGCAGCGACCGGGTCGCGGTGACGTCGGTGAGCGGGTCACCCTCGACGAGCAGCAGGTCCGCCCGCCGTCCGGGGGCGACCCGCCCGCGGTCGGTCAGGGCGAAGACGTCCGCGGCCCGCGAGGTCCCGGCCGCGAGCGCGTCGGCCGGCGACATCCCCGCCCGCACCAGCAGCTCGAGCTCCAGGTGCATCGACGCGCCGTGCAGCACGGCGGCCGGGCGCCCCGGGACGTCGTTGGCGTCGGTCCCCGCGACGATCGTCGCGCCGGCCTCCAGCAGGCGGGACAGGTTGTCCTGCGCGTGCGCGTACGAGGCACCCCGGGCCGACGACGTCGGCAGCCCGCCCCGGTCGCCCGCCGCGAGCCCTGCCACCACCTCGTCGGGCAGGCGGGCGGTGAGCCGCGGGTCGGCGAGCAGGTCGCGCACCGACTCCTGCGAGGTCAGCGCAGCCATCATCGTCATGGTCGGCACCACCGTCAGCTCCGCCGCCGCGTCGACCGGGCCGTCGAGCGGCAGGTGGGTCAGAACGTCGACCCCGGCGGCGCGGGCGGTGTCGAACGCCCAGCGGGTGGGCGCGTGGGCCACCGTCAACAGGCCGCGCCGGCGCGCCGCCCCGCACACCGCCGCGACCGTCTCCGGGCCGAGCGTGGGCCGCGTGACGTCCGCGGCGTTCTCCACGAACACCTTGAGGTAGTCCGAGCCCTCCCGTTCCCGATCGGCGACGAAGCGTTCGGCGTCGTCCGGGCCGGACAGCCCGGGCATCCGCCAGCCGGTCGGGTCGGGCGGCAGCATCACGGCGGGCCAGCCGTCGACCGCCCCCGCCATCAGCCCCGAGCTGCGCACGTCGGCCTCGTCGTCGCGCGAGGCCGCCCGGCGCCGCAGCATGGCCGTGAACTGCGGCGGGGCGGAGAACATGTCGAGCACGGTGGTCACCCCGTGCCGCAGGTCCTGGCCCAGGTTGCCGGCGCCGCGCAGGTGCACGTGGGCGTCGATCAGCCCCGGCAGGAGCGTCGCGCCGCGCGCGTCGACCTCGCCCTCGGCCGGCGCCCGCTCCCCCGGCTCCACGGCCCCGATCACGCCGGCGTCGTCCACGACGACCGTGGCCACCCCGATCGACCGGTCCCCGTCGAACACCCGCGCGCCCACGATGGTCGTCCCCATCGGGCGAGTCTGCCGGTGCCGGGCCCGTCCCCGGAACCCCGACGACGGGCCGGTGCGGTCAGGACGCGTCGGCCGCCAGGCGCTCGCGCAGGCTCCGGGGGCGCAGGTCGGTCCAGTGCTCCTCGACGTAGGCCAGGCACTCGGCGCGCGCAGCACCCTCGGGACCGTCGCCGAACACGATCGTCCAGCCGCTCGGGACCTCGGCGAACACCGGCCACAGGCTGTGCTGGTCCTCGTCGTTCACCAGCACCCGGAAACGGCCGTCCTCGTCGTCGAACGGATTGGTCATGGCGGGTCGACCTCCTGGAGAGTCGGCAAGGTAAGGCGACCCTAACCCACGCGACACGCGGCGAGCAGTAGGAAGGCCGGCTCGCGCGAGAGCCGGTCGAACGCCTCCGGGTCGCGCTCGGCCATCGACGGCAGCGGCCGCGGCTCGACGAGGTCGGTGAGGACGAGGCCCGCGCCCGTCACCCAGGCCGCCATCGCGCCGAGCGGGTGGTGGAAGAACCGCACGACGACGTCCTCGCCGGCCATCCGCCACGTGTCCGCCACCCGGTAGCTCTCCAGGTACGTCCCGTGCGGCTCGAGGCTCGCGATGCGGACGTCGGTGAGCGGGTGGTGCACGCTCGCCACCAGCCGCCCGCCCGGCCGCAGGACCCGGGCCACCTCGGCGAGCACGGCCGTCCAGTCCGGCAGGTAGTGCAGCACCAGGCCCGCCACGACGAGGTCGAAGCTCCCGTCCGGGAACGGCAGCGGGTCGGCCAGGTCGTGCACGACGAACGCCGCGTCGGAGAGCCCGCGGGCGTGCGCCAGCAACGGCGCGCTGCCGTCGACGCCGGTGACGCGCGCACCGCGCCCGACCAGCGCCGCCGTCGTGACCCCCGGCCCGCAGCCGAGGTCGAGCACGTCGAGCCCGGACACGTCCCCGGCCAGGTCGAGCAGCGCGGGGCGCTCGTAGTACGCGTTGTACGGCGCGACCGCGTTGTGCGCCGCGTAGGCGGCGGCGTGCTCGACGTAGGGGTCGCTCACGACGCCGGCGGGATCTCCGGGGCCGGCACCTCGAAGGCGTTGAGCAGCGCCGACGTGGCCAGGTACATGCCGATGAGGTGCACCATGTCGAGCACCCCGTCGCGGCCGAACGCGGCCTCGGCGGCGGCGTAGGTCGCGTCGGCCACCCGGTGTTCGCGGACGAGCTCGGCGGTGAACCGGTGGGCGGCGAGCTCGGCGCCGGTGAAGCCCTCCACCGACCCCGTGCGGATCCCCTCGATCACGGCCTCGGAGAGTCCCACCGACCGGCCGACCGCCACGTGCGCGTAGATCTCGTAGGCCGCGTTCCAGGCGACGCCGACGGTGAGGATGACGACCTCGCGGATCGGCGCGGGCAGCGAGGAGTTCCGCTGGTCGTTCGCGACCCACTGGTTGAACCCGGCGCCCTGCCCCGGACGCAGCACGAAGGCGTTGAACGGGCCGATGAGGCCGCCCTGGTCGTCGGTGGCCGCGAAGCCGGAGCGCTCGGCCCACACCTTCTGGCGCTGCCGGACCCGCTCGGCGGCGGCCTGCTGGTCGTCGTCGAGGTCGATCGACTCGTTGCGGGGCAGGCGTCCGCCCCAGTCCTTCGCGTCCGCCGCGGGGAGATCGTTCACGACGACGGATTACCCCGCCTCGGGCGGCGTCCACCGGAAGAGGGTGGAGTCACGCCGCACGAACCCGCACCGCTCGTAGAGCCGGATCGCGGCCTCGCGGGACGGCCGGGAGGTGAGGTCGACGGTGCGGGCGCCGACCTCGACCGCGCGGTCGAGCGCGGCGCGCACCAGCGTCTCGCCGACCCCGCGTCCCCGCGCCGCGTCGTCGACCACCACGTCGTCCACGTGCGCCCGCAGCCCCGTCGGCAGCGGGTAGGTGACGAGCGTCAGCGCCCCGACCACCGTCCCGTCCAGGGACGCGGTGAACAGCGTGCACGCCTCGTGCTGCACCACCCAGGCGATCGTCTGCTCGTCGAAGGCGGCCGAGCGGGAGAGCTGGGGCAGCAGGCGCCGGACCGCCTCCAGCAACGCGTCGTCGACCCGCTCGACGATCTCGATGGTGACGGTGTTCGGCTCGCTCACCCCCGCGACGGTAGACCCGGGGCGGGGACCTCCAGGCGGGTGAGGGACCGGTCGAGCACCGTCACGAGCAGGAAGAGCCCGGCCGCCACGAGCATCACCACGGCGAGGACGTGCAGCCCGGCCGTGGTCGCGCCGCCGGCGCCGAAGGCGAACCCGCCGGTGGTACCGGCGGCGATCGCGCCGAGGTAGAAGAACGTCCGCATCAGGCCCGCGGACGACGCCGTGCGCTCCGGGTCGGCCTGGCGGTAGACGGCGTTCTGGATCGCCAGGTTGTTCAGCCCCTGGGGCACGCCCGCGACGAGGGCGACCAGCACGATCAGCCAGATCGGGCTCGTCGGGCCCAGGACCAGCAGCAGGACCGCGACGACGACCTGCCCCGTCGCGCCCACCAGCAGCTTCCCGCGGATCTCGCGTCGCCGGCCGGTGAGCGCCGCGACCCCGATCCCGGCCAGGAAGATCGGCAGCAGCACCAGTCCCGCCCCCGACGCCGACAGTCCGCGCCCCTGTTCCAGCCACTGCGTCCAGCCGTAGAGGATCGCGTAGGAGACCGTCGCGCCGAGCAGGGCGCGCACGAACGTCAGCAGCAGCGGGCGGTTGCCGGCGAACACCCGGACGTCGAGGAACGGGTGCGTCGCCCGCCGCTCCCACCACACCAGCCCGGCCGCGGCCGCCACCGTGCCGATCCCGAGGGGCCACAGCGTCGGCCGCTCCAGGACCAGCAGCAGCGTCACCAGCGTCCCGGTGAACAGCGCGATGCCGGCCGGGTCGACCAGGGAGACCACTCGCTCCCCCGACCGCTCCCCCGCGGCGCGCGGCAGACGCCACCACCCCACCGCGAGGGCCAGCACCGCCAGCGGCAGGTTCACCGCGAAGGTGGCCCGCCAGCCGGCGACCCCGACGAGCAGGCCGCCGAGGGTCGGGCCGACGACCGCGATCGTCTGGGTCGCGACCGAGAGCACCGTCAGCACCGTCTCCGGGCTGTCCCGCCCGGTCCGCTCGGACTCGCGCCGCACCAGCGCCATCGCCGCCGGGTAACCCGCGCACGTGCCGAGCCCGATCACGACCCGGGCCGCCACGAGCGTGCCGATGTCGGGGGCGAGCGCGCCGAGCAGGCCGCCGAGCCCGACGAGGGTCGTCCCGACGAGGTAGAGCGGGCGCGGCCCCCAGAGGTCCACGAGCCGCCCGGTCACCGGCTGGCCCACCGCGGTCGCCAGGTACAGCCCGGACACCAGCCACGCCGTCTGCGCGGCCGGCGCCCCGAGCGCCGCGCCGATCGGGACCAGCGCCACCGCGATCAGCGTCGAGTTGACCGGGTTGAGGATCGACCCGAGCACCATCGGCGCGAGCAGGCGGCGGTCGAAGGCGTCCGCCCTCGCCGCGGTCACGCGATCACCTTCTCCAGCAGCGCCATCGCCTCGAGGACGTGCCGCTGCTCCTCGGGGGTCAGCCGCTGCGCGAGCGCGTCCGCCAGCCACCCCTGCCCGGCGGCCCGCGAGGTGACCAGCAGGTCCCGCCCCGCCGCGGTCAGCGACGCCACCTGCCGCCGCCCGTCGTCGGGATCGGGATCCCGACGGACGAAGCCGCGCTCGACGACGGCGCCCACGGCCGCCGCCATCGACTGCGGGCGGACCCGCTCCGCCGCGGCCAGCTCGCTGACCGTGGCCGGGCCCTCGCGGTCGAGTCGCGTCAGCACGCCGAGCTGGGAGGCGGTCAGCTCGGCCCGGTCGAAGTTCTCGCGGAGGCGCCGGCGCAGCCGCCCCAGGGTCACCCGCACCGCGCGGGCCGCGTCCACCGCCGACCCCTCGGTCGCGTCCATCCACGCCTCCGGAAAGACAGTTCGAACTGTTCAGTCGGGACTGTACTCCCGGCCCTGCCGCTCGGCGCGGGGCGACGACCCTCCACCGCGACGGGTGGAACCGGACGAACGGGGCGGCGGAGCCGCGACCCGGCGAAGCGCGCCAGGGCCGTTCGCCGGGTTCCTGCTCCACGCGGCCGTATCCACCCTCGCTTCCCGACGGCGGATGTCGGCGGGTCGGCGCCGGACGGTCGCCTGCTGCGACGACCGGACGACGAGCGGAGCGACCGCACCCGGCCTCGCGCGGGCTGCAGGTCACGGAAAGGTCTCGGTACGGTCTCGACCGGCTCACCACCCGGTGGGCCACCGCGCTCCTCGCCCGGGTCACCGCCCCGTCCCGGTGACCCGCTCCCCGGGCGACGAGCGAGGGACGACCGCGTGCGGTCCCCCGAGCCGATCCCCAGCGGCCCGAGGACCGCCCGAGCGGCCGCAGGACGGGAGCGGTGGACCCCGAACCACCGTGTCCGGCCAGGAGAACACCCCATGGCACGACACGCCGCCGTCGCCGGCAGTCCGGTCACCGCACCCTTCGGCGCGATCGACCTCCCCTCCGCCCCGGCGCCCCGTCGCCGCGGCGGACCCCGCACCGCGTCGGGACCGCTCACCACCGGCTCGCTCACCCGCGCCGGCATCGCCGCCGCCCTGGTCACGGCCAGCGCCGCGGCCGTCGCCGGCTCGACGGGCACCTTCCCGGCGCTGTCCGACGCCGAGGTGACGAACACGGGCGCCAACCTGCTGTCGGTCTCCGCCCCCGACGCCGCCGCCGTGCCCGCACCGCGCGCCGCGACCGTCACGCCCGTGTCGCTCGCCGCCGCGCCGGCCATGTCCGCGCCCGCCGTGAAGTCGGTGTCGCCCGCCCAGAAGGCCGCGGCGGCGCAGGCGAAGCAGGCGAAGGCCGCCGAGCAGACGGCCGCGGCGAAGAAGAAGGAGAGCGCGGCCCCGGCGAGCCTCGGGTCGCTCGGCGAGCGCATCGTGGCCCAGGCCGCGGAGTTCAAGGGCGTCCCCTACGAGTGGGGCGGCACCACGCCCAGCGGCTTCGACTGCTCCGGGCTCACCAAGTACGTCTTCGGGAAGATGGGCATCAGCCTGCCCCGCACCGCCCAGCAGCAGTACGACAAGGCCGAGCACATCTCGCAGAGCCAGGCCCAGCCCGGTGACCTGGTGTTCATGGGCGGCGAGAACAGCATCTACCACGTCGCGATCTACGCCGGCGGCGGCAAGATGTGGACCGCCCCCGAGACCGGACAGACGGTGAAGCTGGGCAACCTGTTCGGGGACTACTCGTTCGGCCGCATCCGGTGATGTAGCTCTCCCGGAGAATTGCTGACACTCGCTGCCACATTCGCGATGGAGCGGGTACCACGAACAGTGGCCCCCGATCGAGCTCGCTGACGCAGGAGGCGGCATGTCGACCGACACCGGTCTCGACGCCCGGACCGCGGTCGTCGAGGACGAGCGGCGTCCTGCGACGACCGCGCCGGCGGCGGCCGCCCCGGCGCCGGCGCGGCCCGCCCCGGCCGCGCCGCCGGCGGCCCCGGAGCGGCCCGCGCCGTCGTCGGGCACGACCGGCGGGAACCCGTGGATCATCCCGCTGCTGGTGCTCGTGGCCGGGATGTTCATGTCGGTGCTCGACATCAGCATCGTCAACGTCGCGATCACGACGATGCAGAACGACTTCGGCGCCACCACCGACGAGATGCAGTGGGTGTCCACGGCGTACTCGCTCGCCGAGGGCGTCGTCGTGCCCGCCAGCGCCTGGCTGGGCATCCGGTACGGGCTCGGCCGCGTCTACACCATCGCGATGATCTTCTTCGCGATCTTCTCCACGCTGTGCGGGTTCGCGTGGGACATCAACTCGATCATCGCGTTCCGCATCCTGCAGGCGATCCCCGGCGGCGTGATCCCGGTGGTCGCCCTCGCCGCGCTCTACAAGATCGTGCCGAAGGACAAGCTCGGCGCCGCGATGGGCATCTACGGCCTGGGCATCATCTTCGCGCCGGCGATCGGCCCGACCCTGGGCGGCTACCTCGTCGAGTACGTCAACTGGCGGCTGATCTTCTTCATCAACGTGCCGATCGGCGTGGTCGGCGTGCTCGCCGCGATCTTCTTCCTGCCGACGTTCTCCCGGACGAAGGGCAAGAAGCTCGACGTCCCCGGCTTCGCGGCGGTCGCGGTCGGGCTGTTCTCGCTGCTGCTGGCGCTGCACGAGGGCCCGAAGTGGGGCTGGACGTCCTACCCGACGCTGATCCTGCTGACCGTCGGCGTGCTCGCCCTCGCGCTGTTCGTGGTGATCGAGCTCGAGGTCGACGAGCCGCTGCTCGACCTGCGGGTGTTCACCCACTGGCCGTTCACCAACTCGCTGCTGCTCATCGCGATCATCTCGATGGGCCTGTTCGGGGTGCTCTTCTACATCCCGGTCTTCCTCCAGCAGTACCAGGGCCTCGGCGCCTTCGAGACCGGCCTGCTCCTGCTGCCCCAGGCGCTCGTCATGGCGTTCGTGATGCCGGCCGCCGGGTTCATCTACGACAAGATCGGTGCACGAGTCCCCGCCGCCCTCGGCCTCGCGATCGTCGCGTGGACGACGTGGGAGCTGGCCGGGATGACGATCGACGTGTCCCACGGGCACCTCGAGCTGCTGCTCGCCGCCCGCGCCGCCGGGATCGGCCTCGCGATGATGCCGATCATGACGGGCGGTCTGGGCTCGCTGCCCTCGTTCCTCTCCGAGAACGGCAGCGCGGTGAACACCCTGGTCCAGCGCGCCTCGTCCGCGATCGGCCTCGCGGCCATGACCGCGATGATGACGATCCAGCAGGCGCAGGCCTCCGCCGACCGCACCGGCCTCGCGTCGATGCCGGACGGGTCCGGCGGGGCGGGCGGGTCCGGTGCCGGTGGGATGATGATGGAGTACCAGATGTACTCCCGGCTGCAGTCGCTCTCGTTCGTCACCGCGATGAACGACCTGCTCTACGTCACCGCGATCCTGACGGCGCTCGGCGTCCCGCTCGCCCTGATGCTGCGACACGGGAAGCCGGCGCCGTCGGACGGACCGGCGATGGCCCACTAGGTGGCCTTCGGCCCTGTGAGTACTCATCCGTGCTGGAGCACGGATCAGTACTCACAGGCCTAGTGGCACCTTCCCGGGTTCGGCGGCACGTCGAGGGCGGGGTTGGCGTCGAAGAACCCGACCGGCTTGAGGGTGAACCCGGTGTACTCGACCGGCATCACCGGCCAGTCCTCCGGGCGCGGGAAGTGCGTGGTGCCGAAGGTGTGCCACACGACGATGTCGCCGCCGTCGACGTCCCGGTCGGCCTGCGTCCAGCGCGGCAGCCCGTCGCCGCCCGGGTTCTGGTTGACGAAGTCCCCGGCGGGGTAGCGCTCGTCGGCCGCGTAGGGCGTCACCCAGAGGTTGTGGGTGGAGAACCCGGCGCGGGCGTGGATCGAGCTGCGCTCGTCGGCGAGCAGCGTCGCCTTGTTCTCCGGGTGCAGCGCGTAGCCCACCGGCTTCTCGACGGCGTTGCGCTTCTCCGGGTTGACGATGTGCCAGGTCCGCACCACCGACCCGTCGTTGTCCCGCCGGGCGCCCTGCTCGGTGGCCAGGCGCGTGACCTTGCGGCGGAACGCGTTGCCGTAGGGGTTGCCCTCCCCCATCGGCACCCGCTCGGCCTCGACCTCGTCCACGGCGTTGTGCACGCCGTCGACGGTCATGTCGAGCCGGGCGCAGAACAGGTGCTGGTGGAACGGCGCGCCCAGGCCGGGAGCGACCTCCGCGGCGTAGTCCCCCGGCGTCGCCGAGGCGAACACCATGCCGGTCGCCTTCACCTCGAGCTGGATCGTGCCGTCCAGGTAGAGGTACCAGTAGAACCCGTAGTCGTAATTGCCGATCGGCACGAAGAACGAGATGACCAGCCGACGCTGCCGGCGCACCTCGGAGGCCTGCGTGAAGAACAGGTCGGAATGCTTCCACAGCACCCCGTAGTCCTCCTCGTGCATGCAGATCGCATTCGTGATCGTGCGCGGATTCCCGTCGTCGCCGGCGATCACGGCGTCGGTGTAGTGGATGTCGCCGAGGCAGTCGCACCCGAGTCGCAGCGAATCGGCGTAGCGGGCGAACATGTACTCGCCGCAGTCGAAGTAGTTCTGCCAGAACCGCACCGGGGCGGGGTCGGCGTAGGGCACCACCATCTCCGCGACGCTCGCCCGGTAGACGATCGGGCGGCCGTCGAACGCGACCTGGTGCAGGGTCAGGCCCTCGCGCTCGTTGAACCCGTAGCGCAGGTCCCACTTGCCCCACCGCACGTGGTTGCCCTCGACGGTGAAGCTGCGCCCCTCGGGCTGGGTGATCTCGATCGGCTTCAGCGAGTCCAGCGGCGGGCCCTGCACGGCGGGGTCCTGGAAGTTGCCCGACACGTCCGGCACGGGCACGTGCTGCTCGTCGATGACCCGGTCGACGGTGCGGTGCGTCAGGTCGACGTAGGCGACGAGCCCGTCGATCGGGTGCGCCCACGGGTGGTCGTCCGGCCCGTCCTGCCGGAAGCCGAACGCCCTCGCCATCCGGCGCCCGACCTCGTCGGGATAGTCGTAGACCCCGGCCGAGAGCGGCACGGCCCGCACCGTCATCGGGTCGATGCCACGGGCGGCGAGCGCGTCGGTCCAGCGGGCGTCCGCGCGCAGGATGTCGTCCATCGGCTCGAACTCGGAGTCGATGATCGGCGGCTGGCCGTCGCGGGGCGGGTCGAGCTCGCGGCCGGAGACGACCTCGCGGCGGGTCGCGGAGACGACGGTGTCCCAGGACCGGCCGGAGTCGAGGTCGAGCAGCACCACGCGGAACCGGCGCTCGACGACGTCGCCCGCGGTGAACGCGAGCACGTCGGCCTTGGCGGGCTCCTCCAGGTCGGCGAAGCAGTAGCGCACCTGGTCGGTGAGCAGGCCGGCCTCGACGAGCACCTCCCGCACGGCCGCGTACTCGGCCTCGGTCGGCATCTCCAGCGGGTGGGTCACCGTGCTGACGGTGGCGGTCATGCGAGCTCCTTCGCGGACGAGGGGTCGGGGGTCACGGGGGCGGGGGCGGGCTCCGGAGCCGGATCGCGGCGGACGAGCGCCACGACGATTCCGACCACGGTGACCAGCGCGAGCAGGCCGCCGAGGGCGAGGGCGAGGCCGGTGGAGCCGCCGATGAGGGTGGGGAAGTTCGCGATCGTCAGCACCAGGCAGACCGCGAGCCCGACGAGGCCCAGCGTCGGGGCGACCCGGGTGTGCCAGAGCCGGCGGTCGGCGCGGGTGCGGGCGAAGAAGACGAGGACCGCCACGCAGGTGACGACCATGAGCACGAGCAGCCCGAGGGTCGCCACGCCGGCCGCCCACGCGAAGACCTGCGCGACCGGGTCGAGTCCGGCCACCACGCAGACCGCGATGATCACGAACGACAGGCCCGACTGGGCGAGCGAGGCGACGTGCGGCGAGCCGTGCCGGGCGTGGGTCCGCCCGCAGGCCGCGGGCAGCGCACGGTTCCCGCCGAGGGCGTACAAGTACCGGGCGGCGACGTTGTGGAAGGACAGGATCGCCGCGAAGATGCTGGTCACGAGCAGGACCCCGACGACGTGGCCGGCGACCGGGCCGAGCCAGGCGTCCACCGTCGAGACGAGGATCGCGCCCGGGTTGGTCGCGGCCTCGGTGACCACGGCGGTGTCGCCCCAGGCCGAGACCAGCGCCCAGCTCGAGAGCGCGTAGAACACGCCGACCACGGCGAGCGCGAGGTACGTGGCGCGCGGGATCGTGCGGTCGGGGTCGCGGGCCTCGTCCCGGAACACCGCGGTCGCCTCGAACCCGATGAAGCTCGCGATCGCGAACATGACCGCGATGCCCACGGCGCCCGAGCCGATCTGCGCGGGCTGCAGGAACGCCGTCGAGAGCCCCTCGGGCCCGCCGCCGGAGACCGTGACGACGACGTCGAGCACCAGCACGATCGCGATCTCCGCGACCAGCAGCACGCCCAGGACCCGGCTCGACAGCTCGATGTGCCGGTAGCCGAGCACCGCGACCAGGGCCATCAGCAGGAACGTCCACAGCCACCACGGCACGCTCGGGCCGCCGAACCCGGTCACCAGCTCGTCGAGCGCCGCGCCGACGTAGCCGAACACCGCCGCCTGCACCGCGGCGTACGTGGCGAGCGCGAGGAAGGCGGCGCCGAGCCCGAGCGGGCGGCCGAGCCCGGCGCGGATGTAGGTGAAGAAGGCGCCGGCGTCGGGGACGTGCGGGCTCATCGCGCAGAAGCCGACCGCGAAGAAGGCGAGCACGACCGCACAGAGCACGAACATCGCGGGGAAGGCCGCGCCGTTGCCCGCGCCGATCCCGAGCGGGACGGCCCCCGCGATGACGGTCAGCGGGGCCGCCGCGGCGACGACCATGAACACGATCGACCCGGCCCCGAGGGTTCCGGACAACCGACCTGCCGGTGCGCCCATCGCGCGCTCCTGTTCCGACGACGGATATGTCGCGGGTCACGCTGGCGAGCCGGTGGGCGCGCGGTCAAGGACGGGTACGGAACTGCGGGAGCAGCGCGCACGACATTCCCGCCGACATCGCCCCGGCGGGTGTCGCATTCTCCGAACGGAGAATGCGGCCGCGGTGCGGGACGCCGAACGAGAATCGTCCGGTGCGGATTCTCGTTCGGAACCGTTCCGCTGATCACGCCCTGGGCCTACGGTACGGCCGTGCGATCGACGCGAGGGGTGCCCGGAGTGCGAACCCGTTCGCCCGTGGCCGGTCTGCGACGCCGCGAGCTCGGCCCGCTCGGGGTGCTCGCGCAGTCCGTCGCCACCACCGCTCCGGCCGGGGCGATGGCCGCGGTGCCGTTGCTCGTGACCGCGGCGGCGGGGCGGGACGCGCCGTGGTCGGTGGCGATCGCGGCGGTGCTGGTCGGGCTCGTGGTCGGCTCGATCGCCGTGTTCGCGCGTCGGATGGCGGCCGCGGGCGGGCTCTACAGCTTCACCGCCAAGGGCCTCGGGCCGGGCGGGGCGTACGCGTGCGCGGTGTCGATGGTGCTCGGCTACGCCCTGCTCGTGGCGGCGGCGCTGGTCGGGGCGTCCTGGTACGCGCGGGCGCTCGTGGAACGTCTGTGGCCGGTGGACACGACCGTGGTGGGCGTGGCGGTGGTGGTGGTGCTGAGCGCCGTGATCGCCGCCCTCGCCGTGCGCGGGGTCCGGCTCGCGGGGCGTGTCATGCTCGTGGTCGAGGGCGCGTCGATCGCGCTGATCCTGGTCGTGCTCGTGACGCTCGCGGTGCGCGCCCCGGCCGGTCCCCCGCCGCCCCCGCTCGCTCCGGGCGGGCTCACCGGCGTCGCGGCCGGGGTGGTGCCGGCCGTCGCGGCGTTCATCGGGTTCGACTCGGCCACCGCGCTCGGGGTCGAGGCCCGGCGACCGTTCGCGAGCGTCCCCCGCGCGGTGGCCACGACGGCGGGCGGTGCGGCGCTGCTCTACCTGGTCGCGATGCTGGTCCACCTCGCGGCGCCGGGCGTGCTGCCGGCGCTCACGGTGGTCGGTCCCGGCGGCGGGTCCGGCGCCGCGGTGATCGTCACGTGGGCGCCGGTGCTGCTCGACGCGGGCATCATCGCCTCGTTCGGCGCGTGCACGCTCGCCGCGCTGAACACGCTGGTCCGGGTGCTGTTCTCGCTCGCCCGCGAGGGCGTCGCCCCGGCGGTGCTCGGCCGCACGCACCGCCGCCACCTCACGCCCGCCGCCGCGGTGGGGCTGACCGTGCCGCTCCTGGCCCTCCCACCCGTCGTCGGGACCCTCGCCGGCGTGGCACCGCAGGACCTGCTCGGCGGCCTGCTCGCCGTCGCGACGGTCGGGTTCCTGGCCGCCTACCTGCTGGTCTGCCTCGCCGCGCCGCGCTTCCTGCGCCGGATCGGCGAGCTCACCCCGGCCGTCGTCGTGACCGCCTGGTGCGCGGTGCCGGTGCTGGCCGTGGTGATCGTCGTGGCCCTGTGGCGCTCGGCCGGGCCGCTGCTGCCGGTGACCGTCGGGATCGTGGTGCTCGCGGCGGTGGCCGGGTGGGTGGCGCTGCGGCGCACGCACGCCGCCCAGCTCGACGGGATGGGTGTCTACGACGAGACGACCGCGGCCGACCTGCACCCCGCGGACCGCGCGCGATGAGCCCCACGGAGGCGGCACGCACGATCACCGGGCGCCAGCCCCAGGCGGTGCGCAGCGCGCTGGCGATCCTCGAGGCGGTCGCGGCGGCCGGCATCGGGGCGACGGCCAAGGACATCTCCGCCGAGCTGCGCATCCCACCGGCGACGACCTACCGGCTGCTCAACCTCCTGGTCGCCGAGGAGTACCTCGTGCGGCTGCCCGACCTGCGCGGGTTCGCGCTCGGGCGCCGGGCGGCCAACCTGGCCCCCACCCCGGTGAGCACGCCGACCGCGGCGCGCGCGGTGCTGGAGCGGCTGCGCTCGAAGGTCCGCTGGGGCGCGCACCTCGCGGGCTACCTCGGGCACCGGCTCGTGTTCCTCGACCCCGACCCCGACCACCCGCCCGTCGACGCCGGCGAGCTCTCCCGCCACCTGCACGCGAGCTCGCTCGGGCGGCTGCTGCTCGCCGAGCACGACGACGAGCCGCCGGCCGGGGCCGCAGGGCTCACCCCGCACACCGTGGTCGACCCGCGGGAGCTGACGGCGCGGCTGACCGAGGTCCGCACGAGCGGGCTCGCCCGGCAGTGCGGGGAGTTCCGCGCCGAGCACGGGTGCCTGGCGGTACCGGTGCGTGCTCCCGGGGACGGCCGGCTGGTCGCGGGCCTGGCCCTGACCGGGCCCGCCGCGCGGGTGGCGGCGCCGAACGACGACCTCGTCGAGGTCCTGCGGGCCCACGCGGCGGAGCTGGGTCCGTTGTTGGCCTGAGACCGATCCGGGGCACCCCCGGTCATGGGCATCAAGGACGCGATCTCCAAGGCCGCCGACGCGATCAAGGGCGAGGACGGTCCGCTGGGACCGCCCGCCGCGGGCGAGCCGTCGGAGCAGGACGTGCCGCAGGACCCGAGGGTGGCGAGCAGCCGCGCCACCGGCGGCGTGCACCCCGACGACGAGACCCGCCGGGACGAGATGTCGACGACCGGTACGGGGGACACGGACGAGTTCGTCGGCCGGGTGGCCGGTGACGACCCCGCGTACGCGGAGGAGACCGGAGCCGAGGCTCGACGCGCCCGCGAGTAGCCCGAAAGGGTTAAACACATTAGCCCGTTCATCGCAGTGTTGCCGTAGTCTGCATCCCGTGAGCAGTGATCCGATCCTCGGGTACTTCGAGTCGCTGCACGTCGACGCGCTCGGGATCGTCCGCCTGCAGTGGGTGTCGGGTCTGCGCATCACCGGCGAGATCGCCGAGTACGCCATCCGGGCGGTCGACGAGCTCAACGGTGACCACCGCCGGCCCATGATGATCGTGGGCTCGGAGACCCCGACGAACCGGGAGGCGCGCGCCGTGTTCGGCCGCGAGTGCTCGGTGACCCGGATCGCGATGCTCGGCCGCTCGCTGGTCGACCGGACGATCGCCAACTTCTCGCTGTTCGTGAACCCGCCGGCGGCCCCGACCCGGTTCTTCACCGACGAGGCCGCCGCCGTCGACTGGTTGCTCGATGACCGCGCACGCGGGTGAGGACCTCGCCCGCCGGCTCGACGAGCTGGCGGGCTTCGTCGTCGAACTGGCCGCGGGCCGCCTCGACGCGCGCCTCGACCCCTCCCACGAGTCGGACGAGATCGACGCGATCATCGTCGGGCTCAACATGCTCGCCGAGGAACTGCAGGGGCTCACGCACGACCTGGAGGGGCGGGTCGTCGAGCGGACGCGCGAGCTCGCCGACGCCCACGCGGCCCTGGAACTGCTCGCCCACTCCGACCCGCTGACCGGGCTGGCCAACCGCACCCTGCTCCACGAGCGGCTGCGCGAGGTCGAACGGGCGGCGGCCGTCCCGGCCGTGCTGGTGCTCGACCTCGACGGGTTCAAGGCCGTGAACGACGCCTTCGGCCACGAGGTGGGCGACGCGCTGCTCGTCGCCGTGGCCGAACGGCTGCGCGGGGTGGTGCGCGAGACCGACACGGTGGCCCGGCTGGGCGGCGACGAGTTCGCCATCCTCGTGCACGACGCCACGCCCGAGCAGGCCCTCGACATCGCCGAGCGCATCCGCGCGGTCCTCGCCGCCCCCGTCGTCGTGCAGGGGCGGACGTGCTGGGTGAGCGCCAGCGTCGGGGTCCGGCTCGGCCGTCCCGGCGGACCCTCCGACGACTACCTGCGCGACGCCGACACCGCGATGTACCTCGCGAAGGCGCGCTCCCGGGGCGGGGTCAGCGTGTTCCGGCCCGCGATGCGCCGGGAGGCCCAGGCCCGGACCCGCCTCGCCGACGAGCTGCGCACCGCCCTGACCACGGGCCAGCTGCTGGTCCTCTACCAGCCGATCGTCGACCTGGAGACCGACCGCATCGTCGCCGTCGAGGCCCTCACGCGCTGGCGGCACCCCGAGCGCGGCTTCCTCACGCCGGACACGTTCCTCTCCGTCGCCGAGGACACGGGCCTGATCACCGCCCTCGACCTGTGGGTGCTGGAGACCGCGGCGGCGCAGGTCGCGCGGTGGCGCGCGGACGTGCTCGGCGACGAGCCGTTCACCGTGCACGTCAACGTGTCCCCGGTCGAGCTGCGCGCGCCGCAGTTCGTCGACGACATCGTCGGGTGCACCCGGCGGCACGGGCTCGCGCCGCAGGACGTCACCGTCGAGATCACCGAGCACCGGCTGCTCGGCGACGACGCCCTCACCCGCGAGGCGCTCGAGGGGCTGCGGGCGGCCGGGGTCGGGGTCGCGATCGACGACTTCGGCACCGGCAGCTCCTCGCTCGGCTACGCCCGGCGGGCCTTCGTCGACGAGGTGAAGATCGACCGCTCGCTGGTCAGCGACCTCGACGTCGACGAGCAGCAGATGCGGATCACCACCGCGATCCTCGTGATGGCGCACGCGTTCGACCTCGTGCCGATCGCGGAGGGCGTCCAGACGGCGGGCGAGGCCGACGCGCTGCGCCGGATCGGGTGCCGCTTCGGGCAGGGCTACTTCTGGAGCCCGCCGGTCGCGGCTACCGACCTGGAACGGCGGCTGCGACGGCAGCGCGCCTGACCTTGCCGGTGTCGTCGCGCAACGGGTGGTCGACGAACGTGTAGCCGGTCGGGCGCTTGTGCCGGCTGAGGCGCTCGGCGACGTGGTCGCGCAGCTCGGGCTCGACCGACGCGTCGGCACGGACCACGGCGTGCACGACGCGCCCGAGGTCCTCGTCGGGAACCCCGACCACCACCGCGTCGTCGACCGCGGGGTGGCCGAGCAGGACCGCCTCCACCTCCGCGGGGTACACGTTCGCCCCGCCGACGACGACCATGTCCGCCCGCCGGTCGGCGAGGTGGAGGTAGCCCTCCTCGTCGAACGAGCCCAGGTCGCCGAGGGACTCCCAGCCGTCCCGGGCCCGCGGCTCGGCGCCCAGGTACCGGTAGGTCGGGGCGTCCTCCGGGCGCATCCAGATCTCCCCGACGACGCCCGGCGGGACCTCGCGGCCCTCGTCGTCGGTGATCCGCATCCGTCCGCGGGTCACGCGCCCCACCGAGCCGGGATGCGCGAGCCAGTCCCGCCCGTCGATCATCGCGCTCGCCTGCGACTCGGTGCCGGAGTACAGCTCGAGCAGGATCTCCGGGCGCGGGAGCCGGGCGAGCCAGGCGCGCTTGACCTCGGGCGGGCACGGCGCGCCCACGTGCAGGGCGGTGCGCAGGGTCCCCAGCCCGCCCCAGGCCTCGTCGGGAACGGCCTTGAGGATGCGCGACATCATCGTGGGGACGAGGTAGAGCCACGTGACGCCGTGCCCCGCGACGAGCTCGAGCGTGCGGGCGGCGTCGAAGCGCTGCATCAGGACGACGTGGTGGCCCTGCAGGAGCGCCATCAGGCTGAACATGTAGGGCGCGTTGTGGTGCAGCGGGGCGGTCGCGAGAAAGACTCCGTCGCGGTCGATCCGCAGGCCGTCCGCACGGGCCAGCACGTGCTCGGTGCACGCGGCCTGACCGGCCACGATGACCTTCGGCGTCCCGGTCGACCCGCCGGAGGTCGGCGCCTTCCAGGAGGGACCGACGACGTCGGGCAGCGGCGAGTCGTCGGTCGTCGTGACCTCGGGGACCTCGTCGATCACGACGGCGGGGCGCGCGACCGCCAGGATCGCCGCGCGTTCCGCGGCGGGCAGGCGCGCCGAGAGCGGCAGCGGGACCGCGCCGAGCTTCCACGCCGCGACGCTGGTCGCGACGTGGTGCACGGTGTTCGGCAGCGCGATCGCGACGAGGTCGCCGCGGCCGACCCCGCGCCCGGCGAGGGTGCGGGCGAGCCGCGTGGAGAACCGGTCGAGCTCGTCGCGCGTGAGCAGGGTGTCGCCGTCGGAGAGCGCCGGCGCCGCCGGGGCCCGGGCGACGAGGTCCCGCAGGCGGGTGGCCAGCGGGGTCGGGCGCGCGGGGAGGGCGGGCTCGGGGATCACGATCCCGGAGCCTGCCCCCTCACGTCAGGCGGCGCAGGTGGGGCAGGCGCGGCGCTGCGCGTCGAGGTCGCCCCCCGCGGCCCACACGCGCACGACTGCGACGACCGGGGTGGTGCCGTGGTGGTGGACGGTCCCGTCGGCGATGGCGCGCTTCAGCGCGGCGACCGCGCCGGGGACGCCCGGCGTCACGGCCGGGAACGAGCCGGACGCGGGCTCGCGGCTGCTCGGGACGGCGAGGTGGTCGATGGAGACGGTCATGCCCTCCTCGACGGCCGTCCGGGCCCGGGACTTGATCCGCGTGGAGCCCGGATCACCGCTGCGCCGGTCCGTCATGATTCCCCCGATCATCGTACGGCTGTCCGAGCTGCAGTGATTCTCCGTAATGATCAGGTCGGGCCGCAAGCCGTCGTCACCCCGGCGGACCAGCGCGCGAAGGGCATCGACGCGGACCGCAACCGGTCCGGAACGAGACCGTGACCACCCGAACGTGTGGCGCGTCGGTCCTCGCGCAGCGTTGCTCCGTCCGGGTGATCAGCGGCGGTGGTCACGGCCGCGAGGTGGACACCACGCAGGCCGGGTCGCCGGAGCTGCGCCACGGACCGCTCGCCTCCGACGGAGAGGTGGGGCAGGTCGGGCTCGAACCGACGACCTGACGGATTATGAGTCCGCTGCTCTGACCAACTGAGCTACTGCCCCCTCGCGACACCTCCGACGACACCGGAGCACGTGATCGCGCGGGGACACTATCGGGCGACCGCCCGAGAGCCGTCGACCGGATGAACGGGACGTGTCGGCGCGGTCAGCGGGAGATCACCACGCGATCGGGACCGCGTACCCGCCCTGACCGGCCACGACGTCGTCGGGAACGCAGATCCGACACGTTTTCCGATGATCATCGTGTTACGGCTGCCCGTGACGCCGTGTTCGTCCCGGTCCGGCCTCGTTGCGCCGATCGACACCGTCCGCGGTGTCGGTCAGAGCAATCCAGCCGTCCCTTC
The DNA here is from genome assembly GCF_050955885.1 of Actinomycetospora sp. CA-084318. Taxonomy (NCBI): domain Bacteria; kingdom Bacillati; phylum Actinomycetota; class Actinomycetes; order Pseudonocardiales; family Pseudonocardiaceae; genus Actinomycetospora; species Actinomycetospora sp. CA-084318. Next base: position 2,028,862 of record NZ_CP192098.1, on the reverse strand, counting down.
GGGAAGGACCCCCCATGCCCTCGAACCGCTCCCTGCGCCTCGGCCTCGCCGCCCTCGTCGGACCGGCCCTCGCCCTCGGCGTGGCCGCGCCGGCCGCGAACGCCGCCGAGCTCACGCCGGTCGCGCAGTACCTCGACCACACCGTCGCCGACACCGAGGCCGAGGTCGGCGCCGTCCTCGACGACCTCGGCCTCGCCGCCGAGTAGCGCACGACGCCCGGCCCGGACCCGCTCCCCTGGTCCGGGCCGGGCTCCGGCTTCGTTGCGATCACGGGTCCCCGCTTTACATCGGCACATCGTCGGCCGACCATCGGAGGCACCCGAGCAGTGGAGGCAGACATGCGCCTGGGACGTCGACTCTCCGCCGGCATCGCCGAGGATCCGCCCGCCCCCCGACCCGCCGAGGTCGAGACCCCGGAGCCGGTCGCGGTCGCGGCCGAGCCCGTCGTCGAGCAGACCCCCGACCCGATCGCCACCGGGGGCTGAGCTGCGCCCGCTCTCGCGGCGCGGCCGCGTCGAGCCCGCCGACGGGAGCGAGGCGGGCACCCGCCCCGCGCTGCCCGGGTGGAAGATCGCCTACCCGATGCTGTCCGCGGACGGCACCGCGGTCGGGTTCAACGGCGTCGCGCTGGGTCGCAGCCAGGTCTACGGGACGGTCGCCGAGGCGGTCTGCGTGCAGTCGCCGCGGCACCGCTGCCCCTCGACCTGGTGCGACTGCGGCTTCTACTGCTTCCACGAGGCCGACCAGGCCCGCGCCCTCGCCTGCGACGAGCAGTACGAGCGCAGCGTGCTGCTCGAGGTCCTCGCTTCCGGCCGCTACGTCTCCTACGAGCTCGGCCTGCGCTACCAGCGCCAGACCGTGCGTTCGATCCGCCTCGGGCGCTGTCGCTGCGGACGGTCCGCCGCGGCGCTCGACGACGTCGGCGGCGGGATCGTCGGGTGGCGCCGCCTCGAGGCCGTCTGCCGGGAGTGCGCCGGCCGGCGCGCGGTGCTCTCCCTCGACCGCCTGACCCGCCTCGCGGGCGTCCCGGTGACCGTCGACGAGGGGACCGAGCGCTCGGTCCTCGCCCCGCTCGCGCCCCTTCCCGACGACGCGTCCCCCGAGTTGCCGCCGGAGGCCGAGATTCCGCTGCTGTCCGCCGAGGTCACCCTCCTGCAGGCCCGTCTCGACGAGGTCCAGCGGCGGTTGGAGCGGCTCACCGACCCGTCGTGAGGCACCCTGTCGGGGTGACCGACAGCACCCCGCTCGTCCTGGGACCGCTCCTGCGCCACGTCGGGAGCACGACCGCGACGGTGTGGGTCGAGGTGGACCGCCCGGGGACGGTGGAGGTGTTGGGCACCGCGGCCCCGACGTTCACGGTGTGCGGCGAGCACTACGCGCTCGTGGTGGTGCGCGACCTCGAGCCGGACACCGTCCGCTCCTACGAGGTCCACCTCGACGGCGAGCGGGTCTGGCCGGTCGACGGGCTGCCGCCCTCGCGTATCCGGACCCGGGCGGAGCGCACCGAGCGCACCCAGCGCGTCGTGTTCGGCTCCTGCCGCTACCCCCCGACCGGCGACCCCGAGCTCGAGGCCTCGCTCGGCGTGGACGGGCTGGACGCCTACGCGGCGCGCCTGATCCGTCGGCTCACCGGCGTGTCCGACGACGACGAGGCCGCCGCCGAGCTCCCGGACGCGATCTGTCTGCTCGGCGACCAGGTCTACGCGGACGAGACGACGCCGCGGACGCAGCAGTGGATCCGAGAGCGGCGGGGCGACGAGGAGGGCGCCGGGACCGAGATCGCCGACTATCCCGAGTACGCGCACCTCTACGCCGAGACCTGGCAGGACCCGGAGGTGCGGTGGCTGCTCTCCACCGCACCCGTCGCGATGATCTTCGACGACCACGACATCCGCGACGACTGGAACACCTCGCAGGCGTGGCGCGAGGAGATGGCGCAGCTGGACTGGTGGCCGACCCGCGTCCGGGCCGGGCTCGCGTCGTACTGGGTCTACCAGCACCTGGGCAACATGTCCCCGGAGACGCTGGACGCCGACGACGTCTACCGCAAGGTCATGGCCTGCGAGGGCGACGCGTACCCGGTGCTCGAGGAGTTCGCGGCCCGTGCCGACGCCGCCGTCGGGCGACCCGCGGGCATCCGGTGGAGCTACCGCTGGGACCTCGGGAGCACGCGGCTGCTCATGGTCGACTCCCGCTGCGGCCGGGTGCTCAACGACGACGAGCGCCTCATGATCAACGACGACACCTTCACCTGGCTCGAGGCCGAGGCGACGTCGCCGGACCTCGACCACGTGCTGATCGGGTCGTCGATCCCCTGGCTGATGCCGCCCGCGATCAGCCAGGTGCAGTCGATGGACGAACGGTCGGCCACCGCCGGCAGCCGGGTGGCGGAGTGGCTGCGGCAGGCCGTGGACCTCGAGCACTGGCCGGCGTTCCGGGCGTCGTTCGACCGGCTGGCGCGGCTCGTCGAGCGGACCGCCGCGTCGTCGGCCGCGCCCGCCACCGTCTGCGTGCTCTCCGGGGACGTCCACCACTGCTACGCGGCGCGGGCCACCTTCCCGACCCCCACCCGCTCGCACGTCTACCAGCTCACCTGCTCGCCGGTGCGCAACGCCGTGCCGTGGTTCATGGAGTACGTGTTCGCGGCCGGCTGGACCCGGCGGGCGACGCGGATCGCCCGCCGGATCGGGCGGCGCTGGGGCGTGCCGCCCGAGCCCGTCGAGTGGGACGCGATCGGCGGGCCGTACTTCGGCAACGCGATCGCGACCCTCGAGCTCACCGGACGGAGCGCCCGCGTCCGGTTCGAGCGCTCCACGCGGGAGGGGAACCTGGAGCCGATCAGCGTGCTGCCGCTGACGTAGGAGGTGGCTTCGCCCTGTGAGTACTCATCCGTGTTCTGGCACGGATGAGTACTCACAGGCCGTGGAACACGGCACGTCCGTGCCCACGCTCGACGAAGGACTCCATCGCCCCGCGCAGGTCCTCGGTTGCGAAGAGCTTCCCCGCGATCCCGGCGGTGCGGGCGTTCGCGGTGTCGAGCCCGCCGTCGGCCAGCGACGCGAGGATCTCCTTGGTGGCGGCGTGGGCCACGGTGGGGCCGGCCGCGAGCTCCCGGGCGAGCGTGCGGGCGGAGCCGTCCAGCTCGTCGTCGGGAACGACCCGGTCGACCCCGCCCCAGCGCTCCATCTCCGCGGCGCCGAAGCGACCCGCCGTCATGACGAAGTACTTCGCGCGGCCCTGGCCGCAGCGCTCGGCCAGCCGTTGCGTGCCGCCCATCGCCGGCGTGAGCCCGACCGTGGCCTCGATGAGGCCGAAGCTCGCCGACTCGGCAGCGACGATGAGGTCGCAGGCCAGGGCGAGCTCGAACGCCCAGGTGAGGGTGAGGCCGTGGGCGGCGAAGACGGTCGGGAACGGCAGGCGGTGGACGCGCTCGCCCAGCTCGACGAGCTCGGCGAAGTAGCGGGTGCCGGCCTCGACATCGGCGTTCTGCGCCAGGGGCAGGAAGGAGTCGCGGACGTCGACGCCGCCGCTGACGACCTTGCCCTCGGCGCGGAACAGCGCGCCGCGCGGGCGCTCGGCCTCGAGCTGCGTGACGACCTCGGCGAGCGCGGTGTGCATCTCGCGGTCGTAGAGGTTCAGCGGCGGGTGGTCGATCGTCACCACCGCGAGGGCGGGGTCGGTGCCGGTCTCGACGCGGATCGGGGAGGTCACGACGACGAGCCTGGTCGGCTCCGTCGGCCACCGCCACCGGAGTGGGACCGTTCTACGCTGGTCGGCGTCGAAGGGGGTGTGAGGACCATGTCGCTGCCGCTGTCCGCGTCCTGGCCCGGTCACCTCCTCGACCTGGCGCAGTGGGACGCGTTGCCCGAGGACACGAGCCGGCACATCGAGCTCGCCGAGGGAGTCCTGCAGGTGGCGCCGAAGCCGATCCCGATCCATCAGCGCGTCGTGAAGCGCCTGACCAGGCAGTTCGACGACGCGGCCGCGGGACGCTGGGAGGCGTTCTCCGAGGTCGAGATCGTGATCGAGGACGTACCGGCCGCGACCGTGCGGGCGCCCGACGTCGTCCTCGTCCCTCCCGATGTGCCGGTGGGCGTGCCGCGGTGGGCGGCGAGCGAGGTCCTCGCCGCGATCGAGGTCCTCTCCCCCGGCAGCCGACGGCTCGACCGGATCGTCAAGGTCCACGAGTACGCCGACGCCGGCATCCCGACCTACCTCGTGGTGGATCCGGGGCCGCCGGTGGAGCTGACGGAGTTCTCCCTCGTGGAGGGCGCGTACCGGCAGGTGGCGGTGCACCGCGGAACGGCGGCGCTGCGGCTCGGGATCACGCTGGACCTCGACGCCCTGGTGTGACTGTCGGACCCCTGTGCTCTGCTGATCATGGGTCGGCGCGGGGTGTCGGTGGGAGGGCCACCGGCGGCGCGGCCTACGGTGCTCCTGCGGGGAGGTGAGCATGCGCTTCGTCCACACCGCCGACTGGCAGCTCGGGATGACCCGGCGGTTCCTCGGCGCGGGTCGGGTCGGGCAGGCGGTCGGTGAGGCGCAGGCCCGGTTCGCGCAGGCCCGGCTCGACGCGGTGGCCGCCCTCGGGCGGGTCGCGGGCGACGAGGGCGCGGCCTTCGTCGTGGTGTGCGGGGACGTCTTCGAGTCGAACCTCGTCGGGCCGGACGTGGTGGGCCGCGCGTGCGAGGCGTTGCGCTCGGTCCCCGTGCCGGTGCTGCTCCTGCCCGGGAACCACGATCCGGCGGACGCCTCCCTCGTGACGCGGCGGGCCGACTTCGTGCGGCGCTGCCCCCCGCACGTCACCGTGCTCGACACCCCCGGGGTGCACGAGGTGGCGCCGGGCGTCGAGGTCGTCGCGGCGCCCTGGGCCACGAAGCGTCCGCTGTCCGACCTGGTGGCCGACCGGTTGCGGGCCCTGGAGCCGGCGCCCGAGGGCGTGGTCCGGGTGCTCGCCGGGCACGGGGCGGTCGACGTGCTCAGCCCCGACGAGCGCAACCCGGCGGTGATCGGCACCGCCGAGTGCCGCGCGGCGCTGGCCGACGGGCGGGTGCACTACGTCGCGCTCGGCGACCGGCACTCCACCTGGCAGCTGCACGGCGAGCCCCGGATCGCCTACTCCGGCGCCCCCGAGGTCACCTCCCACGAGGAGACCGACCCGGGCAACGTGCTGGTCGTGGACGTCGGCCCGGACGGCGCGGCGTCGGTGCGGCCGGTCCGCGTCGGGCGGTGGGCCTTCACCCGCGAGCACGCCGTGGCCGACTCGGACGACGACCTCGCGGCACTCGACGCCCGGCTCGACGCGCTGGACGCCCCGGAGCGCACCGCGCTGCGCCTCGCGGTCGAGGGCACCCTGACGCTGCGCCAGCGCGCCCGGCTCGACGAGATCACCGAGGCCCACGCTCCCGTCCTCGCCGCCCTGGAGGTCGACCTCTCGGGCGTCGTCACCCGGCCCGACGACGCGGACGTCGAGGCCCTCGGGCTCAGCGGGTTCGCGGCCGACGCGGCCCAGGAGCTCGCCGGAGCGGCCCGGGACGAGGCCGATGCCGAGGCGCTGGACGCGCTCGCCCTGCTGCACCGCCTGGCGGTGGCGCGGTGAGGCTGCTCCGGATCCGCCTGCGGGACTTCCGCGGGGTGCACGACCGCGAGGTCCACCTCGCCGAGTCCGGTGTCACCGTGCTCGAGGGCGAGAACGAGGTGGGCAAGACCTCCACGGTGGTCGCGCTCGACCTGCTCATCGACTTCCGCGACGACTCCAAGGCCGCGCCGGTGCGCAGCGCGGCACCGGCCGGTCGGGACGCCGGGCCCGAGGTGGAGGCCGAGTTCGTCACCGGCCCGTACCACGTCGTCTACCGCAAGCGGTGGCTGCGGCGGCGGCTGACCGAGCTGCACGTCACCGGCCCGACCACCGAGCAGCTCGCCGGCCGCGAGGCGCACGACCGGCTGCTGGCGATCCTCGACGAGACGATGGACCGGGACCTGTGGCTCGCCCTCCGGGTCGAGCAGCACACCCCGCTCGGGCAGGTCGACCTCGGCGGGCACGACGCCCTCACCCGCGCGCTCGACCGCGCCGCCGGCGGGGAGGCCGTCGGTCCGGCGGCCGACGCCGCGGCCGAAGGCCTCGTCGAGCGCGCGCTCGCGGAGGTCCGGCGCTACCACGGCGGGCACGGCCGCCCGGTCGGGCCGCTGCGCGAGGCCGGGGACCGGGTCGCCGCCGCGCGGGCGGAGGCCGACGCGGCCGCGGCGGCCCTGTCCGAGGTGGAACGCGACGTCGACCTGCGCGCGGAGCTCGACCGCGAGGCCACCGGGCTGGCGGAGGAACGGCGCGCGCAGAACGCCCGGGTGCGGGAGCTGGAGGACCGCTGGTCGGCCCTGCAGGCCCGGCAGCAGGAGGTCGCCACCAGCGCGGAGCGGGCCGAGGCCGCCCGCGAGCGGGCGAGCCGCGCCACCGAACGGCAGGACACCCGGGCGACGCTCGTCGCCGCGGCGGCCGCCGCGGAGCAGCGCGCCGACCGGGCCCGCGAGACGCTCGGGGGTCTGGAGGCCGGCGACCGCGCACGGCGGGAGGACCTCGCCGAGCGGCGGGCCGAGGCCGACCGGGCCCTCGCGGCGTCCGACGCGGCGACCGCCGCCGCCCGCACCGCGGCCGCCGCACTGGCCGTGGCGCGCGACCGGTCGGAGCTGGCCGACCTGCGGGGACGGTTGCGACGCGCCGAGACCGCCGAGGATGCGCGCCGGGAGGCCGCGCGGGCGGCGGACGGTCCGTGCGCCGACGCCGCCGCGGTGGACCGTCTGGAGGGACTCGACCGCGCGGTGGTCCAGGCCGAGGCCGAGCTGGCGGCCGGGGCCGCGACGGTCGAGGTGACCGGGCTGGGCGACCGGACCGAGGTGGCGGTCGACGGGGACCTGCGCGAGGTCGCCGACGGGGAGACCACCACCCTGCCGGTGGCCGACGCGGTGACGATCGACGTGCCGGGTGCGGTCCGCATGACGGTGCGGCCGGGCCTCGACGGCGAGGCCGCCCGCCGCCGTGTCACCGACGCCCGCACGGCCCGCGACCAGGCGTGCACCGCCCTCGGGGTGGCCGACGTGGCGGCCGCACGCACCGCGCTGCGCACGGCCGGCGAGGCGGCGGCGCGGGTGCGCGAGCTCGCCGCCGTGGTGGAGCGGGAACTGGGCGGCCGCGCGCTCGAGGACGTGCGCGGCGCGATCGCGGCGCTCGCCGGGCGGATCCCGTCCAATGCCCCGGACGGCCCGGACGCCGCGCCCGCCCGGCGACGCGGGCCGAGGCGCGCGGCGCCGGACGAGCCCGGCCTGTTCGAGGAGGCCGGGCTGCTCGACGACGCGTCGGCCGACCCGGAGCCGGAGGACCTGGAGCCGCTGCGGCTCGAGGCGGTGCGCACCCTCGACGCCGCCGACGAGGCCCATCGGACGGCGCGCGCCGCGGAGGAGGCCTGGCGGCGTCTCGACGCGTCGGTGTCGGCGGCGGGCACGGAGGTCGTGGCGGCGCGGACCGCGCTCGCGGTGGCCCGCAACGAGGCCGACCGGCGCTCCGGGGAGCTGCGCGACGCCCGCGCGGAACACCCCGACGACACCCTGGCCGCGGCGGCCACGGACGCGCTCGCCCGGGCGCGCCGCTACGAGGCCGACCACGAGCAGCGGGCCGCCGCGCTCGAGGCCGACGACCCGACGACCGTCGAGGCGCTCTACGCGACGGCCAAGCGGGCAGTGGAGTCGCTGACGCAGCGCACCGCCGACGTGGAGCGGCGGCGCGCCGAGGTCACCGGGCGGCTGCAGGTCGCGGGCGGCGAGGGCCGGCACGACCGGCACGCCGCGGCGCGCACCGAGCTCGCCGCCGCCGAGCGCGAACACTCCTCCGTGTCGCGCCGGGCGGCCGCGGCCGTGCGGCTGCACGACACCCTGGCGCGGCGGCGCGACGAGGTGCGGCGGGCGTACGTCGCACCGTTCCGGCGCGAGGTGGAGCGGCTCGCGCGGATCGTGTTCGGCCCGTCGCTGGCCCTCGAGGTCGACCCGGCGCTGCGGATCGTCTCGCGCACCCTGAACGGAGTGACCGTGCCGTTCGACGCGCTGTCGACCGGGGCGAAGGAGCAGCTCGGGTTGTGCGCCCGCCTCGCCGTCGCCGCCCTGGTCGACGCCGAGGACGGGGTGCCGGTCCTCATCGACGACGCGCTCGGGCACTCCGACCCCGGTCGCCTCGAGCGGCTCGCGGCCGTCTTCGGGGCGGCCGCCGCGGGGTCGTCGCACCAGGTCGTGGTGCTCACGTGCACCCCGGCGCGCTACCGCGGCATCGGCGCCACCCGCACCGTGACGCTGAACCCCTCCTACCCGCCGCCGCAGGCCGTGGCCGCCGCCGACGGGGACCGCGAGGACGCCCGGGACGACGAGCGGGCCGACGTCGAGGCGTTCCGCGCGGGCTGACGACCGCTCGCCCGCTCGTCTCACTGCGGACACGGAACGGTCACGAAAGGGTTACGAACACGCCCGGTCGAGGGAAGCCCCCGCGCGTTCGGAGCACAACACGTGCCCGGACCCGATCTCGAAGGAGGGGCACGACCATGGGCAAGCACCACAGCACGGCCCACGCGATCCAGCTCGACGGGCACGGTGTCGAGCGCGGGCGTCCGGGACGGGCGGCGTACGCCGGCCGCGTCGCGGCGGTCGCCGGGGTCGCCGGGGTCGGTCTGGTCGCGGCGACGGGGTCCGCGATGGCCTCGACCGGCGAGCACCAGGGCCATGCCGACCGCCAGAGCGTGGACTGCGGCTCGGGGCAGCACTCCGGCGCCTCGGGCCGGCACGGCTCGAAGGACGGGCACGGCTCGAAGGACGGCGGCCACCGTGGTTCGCCGATCACCGACGTCACCACCTCGGTGACCAGCCTGGTCGGCGGCAACGGCGGAGCCGGTGGCGCGGGCACGGGTGGCGCCGGCGGTAACGGCGGGTCGGCCATCGGTGGCCAGGGCGGGATCAACGTCCTGTCGGGCAGCAACCTCGCGCTGCTGGGCGACTCCGCGCCGAGCAAGAACTCGTCGTCGGGCGGCGACGCCCAGGCGAACGGCGGCTCGGGCGGTCACGGCACCGGCGGCAGCGGCGGGAGCGGGAAGCTCGTCGCCGCCGAGAGCTGAGCACGACCTGACCACCCTCGCGCCGCCCGACACCACGCCGGGCGGCGCGAGCGGTCGGCGGCCGAGCGCGGTTCTGCGCGGTGGGCGGCCCCCGGCGCGAGCGAGCACCTGCGGCGGCCCACCACCCCCGACGACTACCGCAGGTGCTCGTTGATCACGGACCGGGCAGCCGGGCGAGCCAGCCCGGCACAGCGGGCGCGGCGAGCGAGCACCTGCGGCGGCCCACCACCCCCGGCGACCGCCGTAGGTGCTCGTTGATCACGGACCGGGCAGCCGGGCGAGCCCGGCACAGCGGGCGCGGCGGGCGAGCACCTGCGGCGGCCGACCACCCCCGACGACCACCGTAGGTGCTCGTTGATCACGGACTGGGCAGCCGGGCGAGCCAGCCCGGCACAGCGGGCGCGGCGAGCGAGCACCTGCGGCGGCCGACCACCCCCGACGACCACCGTAGGTGCTCGTTGATCACGGACTGGCTGCGGCGGCGTCGCCGTGCGGCCCGCAGAGCCCCGGCCGGCGCGTCAGCCCTGCGCCTCCAGCGCGATCCCGGTCACGATGTGCGCCCCGCACACCGCCCAGCGACCGTGGAACTCCGCGCGCAGCTCGTCGTCGACGACCGGGCCGGGGACGAGCAGCAGCGCGCGGAAGGTGCCGTCGGGGCTCGGCGTCAGGACGGCCTCCTCGAAGCCGAGCCAGCGCCCGGTCAGCGGGTACCACGTCTTGTAGACCGACTCCTTGGCCGAGAAGAGCAGCCGGTCCCAGTGCACGTCCGGGTGCTCGGCGCCCAACCGGGCGAGCACGGCCCGCTCCTCCGGCGAGGACACGGCCCCGAGCACGCCGTCGGGCAACGGCCCGTGCTGCTCCGCGTCCACCCCGACCGAGCGCACGTCCACCCGGCGCGCCACGGCCGCCCCGCGGAAGCCCGCGGTGTGCGTGATCGACCCGACCACGCCGTCCGGCCACACCGGGGACCGCTTCTCCCCCACCGGCACCGCCGCGGCCGGCGCACCGAGCGCCGCGAGGGCCTCCCGGGCGCAGGACCGCGCGGTGGTGAACTCCGCCCGCCGGGTCGCCACGGCCTTCGCGACGGCGGGTTCCTCGTCCGGGTGCAGGGGGCCGACCCCCTCGTCGTCGAACCGGACGGCCGTGGCGACGGTGGCGGGCAGGATCTCCGCGAGCGGGTTCACCCCGTCGACCCCCACCGGGCGCCGTGGTCGATCGCCCAGGCGGTGAACGGGTCGGGGATCTCGGGCTCGGGAGCGGGCAGGATGCGCCGCACGGGGCCGCGCACGAGGTCGTGGCGCTGCCACTCGCGCGGGTAGCCAACCGACACCTCCTCGAAGCGGACCTCGTCCTCCCACGTGGTCCGCGGCAGGTGCAGGTGCCCGTACACCACGGCCGCGGCGTCGTACTCGACGTGCCAGCGGGCCGTCTCGGTGGTGCCGCACCACAGCGAGAACTCCGGGTGACGCAGCACCCGCAGCGGCAGCTCGGTCAGCGGCCAGTGGTTGATCAGCACCGTCGGCATCCCGGCGGGACGCTCCGCGAGCCGGCGCCGGGTCTCGACGAGCCGCTCGGCGCACCACGCCGCGGGACCCTCGTACGGACGGGAGGCCATGAGGAACTCGTCGGTGCACACCACGCCCGCCTCGCGGGCCGCGTCGAGGGCCTCCCCGGTGGACATCGCGGCCATGTCGGGGCGGACCCGCCACGAGTAGTCGTAGAGCAGGAACATGGGGCAGACGAGGTGGCCGTCGAACACCGGCCACTCGTCCTCGGGCGTCAGCACCCCGAGCGAGCGGCAGAGCTCGACGAGGTGGTCGTACCGCTCGGGCCCGACGAGTTGGACGTCGTCGCCGGGCGGGGTCCACAGGTCGTGGTTGCCGGGGACCCACAGGACCCGCGCGAACCGCTCGGCCAGCAGCGACAGCGCCCAGCGGACGTCGGAGACCTTGTCGGCGACGTCACCCGCGACGATCAGCCAGTCGCCCGGGTCGGTCGGGTGGAGATCGCGGACCACCGCCTCGTTGCCCGAGCGGTTGACGTGCAGGTCGCTCGTGGCGAGCAGACTGGGAGCCATCGGACGATCACTCTAGCCGCGCCGCGTCGCGCGGGATTCGCCATGATGATCCCGTGCCCCCGCGCCACCTGACGTCCCTGCCGATCCCGCAACGCCTGCGGTCGGCGATGGCGGAGACGGACTACGACCGGGCCGGGCTGCTCGAGGGGCTCACCGGGGACCAGCGCCGCATCCGCGTCGAGGTGCTCTCGGCGCTGGCCGGCGACGGCGTGGGCATCGAGACGATGCGCGAGGCCATCGAGCGGGACCGGCTGGGGCTCCTGCTGATCGAGCGGACTCTCGCCCCCGAGGACGGCTGGTCGATGTCGGCGATCTGCGCGCACACCGGGCAGGACCCGGAGATCGTCTCGAAGTGGTTCCGTGCGCTGGGGCGCCCGGTGTCCACCGACCCCGACGAGGAGATGTACACCGACGAGGACACCGAGATCGCCGCGCGCATCGAGCGCTACCGCTCCCTCGGGTTCTCCGACGAGGAGATGATGCCGGTGGTCCGCGCCATCGGCCGGGGCGTGCTCAACATGGCCGACGCGCTCGGCGGACTGCTCGGCGAGGCGCTGCTGGCCGCGGGCGAGCCCGAGCCGGAGATGGCGCTGCGGTACGCGATCGAGGCCCGCCAGATCGCCGAGCAGGACATGCTGCACCTCACGCACCTGGTCTCGGTGGCCCTCGCCGACCGGATCCGGTCGCACGCGCTCGCCGTCGAGGAGTCCACCGCCGGCCGCCTCCAGGGCGCCCAGGAGGTCTCCGTCTGCTTCGCCGACCTGGTGGGCTTCACCGACCTCGGCGAGAACGTGTCCGCCGCCGAGCTCTCCGAGGTCGCCGAACAACTCTCGGCGTGCGCCACCGACATCGCCACCCGCCCGGTCCGGCTCGCGAAGACGATCGGTGACGCGGTGATGCTCGTGTCCTCCGACCCGACCGCGCTGGTCCGCGCCGCCGTGGAGCTCGCGCGCCGCTGGTCCGACGCCGACGACGGGCGCCCGGACGTGCGGGTCGGGATCGCGAACGGGATCGGGGTGCCGCACGCCGGCGACTGGTACGGCCCGCCGGTCAACCTCGCCTCGCGGGTCACGACGACCGCCCGCCCGGGCCAGGTGGTGGTCACGGCCGCGGTGCACGACGCGGTGTCGCGGGCCGGGGACGAGGCCGAGTTCCGGTGGCGGGTGGCCGCGCCGCGGCGGTTCAAGGGCATCCGGGGGGCGCAGCGCCTCTACCGGGTCACCGCGGCGTCCTGACCGGGGTCATGGACGGTGTCCTGACCGGAGCCCGCGGGAGGACCGACGAGGTGCCGGGGCCGGCGGCGGTCCGCTCCCCAGCGACCGCCGCCGACCCGGGCAGTCGGCGTTCCCCGAACACCGACACCAACCGTCCGTCGGTGAGGAAAGAGTGAGGCACGGACCACGCGTTCGTCCAGCACGAACCCTCGATCACCACATGAGTTCACCCGGTGGAGTGCTACTTCGAGGGCTTGCGCGCGTGCTCCCCGGCCCGCAGGCGCAGGAGGTTCACCGCGACGCCCATCGTCAGGATCACGCCGAGGATGAACAGCACGAACCCGACGGCGGGCGCCGAGCCGGTGAGGACGAGCGCGAGACCCACGAGCAGCAGCACGGCGGCGAGCGCCCAGCCGGCGAGGAGCAGTCGCATCGGCGTCGTCCCGAAGCGTGCCGCGAGGCGTTCCACCATGGTCGGAGTCTATCCGGCGCTCAGGCGGCGAGGCCGAGATCGTCGAGCCAGGAGACGACCGTACGCGCGGCGAGGGCACGCACGGGGCCGAGCAGGGCGCGCAGCTGCGCCGCGGCCCCGAGCGTGCCGGCCCGGTCGAGGTGCCCGCGCTGGAGCTGCTCGGCGAGGGCGACGACCTGGGCGCGACGGTCTGCGGCGAGGTCGTCCAGCGACTCGACGTTGGCCAGCACCGAGCGCGCGGCGACCCGCGCCTGCTCGCTCGTCCGGTGCTGATCGTGCACAACCGGGACGTTATGTAAAGTACATCGATGTCACTCCCTGCATCCACGTCGAGCGGTCGATCGGCGCGCCCGACGGTCGTTCTCGCTGGTCAGGCAGGCTGATGCACCGGTCGTGCGAGCATGATCACCGAGCACCTGCGGCGGTACGTGAGGTCGGGGGGGCGCCGACGGTGCTCGATGATCATGGGCGCCCCGACGCCGTGCTGCCACGGAGGGAGGGGCGCCTCAGCGCACGTTGAGCGCCCGCAGCGCGGCCGGACCGGACGCCGCCGGCACGACGACGGTCCGCGCGGCCGACTCCAGGCGCGGGAACACCGCGCGGTAGTGGTCGAGCGGCAGGCCGAGCAGCTCGCAGAGCAGCAGGCGCAGGAGCGTCTGGTGCGCGACCACGAGCACGCGCCCGTCCGGGAACGCCGCGACCACCTCGTCGAGCACCGGCCGGGCGCGGGCCACCGCGGCATCGCCGCGCTCGCCTCCCGGGAACGGGCTCGAGGCGGGCGCCGCGAGGAACGCGTGCAGCGCCTCCGGGAACCGGTCGGCCATCTCGTCGCGGGTCAGCCCGTCGCCGGCCCCGAAGTCGACCTCGACGAGGGCGGGGCGCACGTGCAGCGGTGCCCCGGCCGCCGCGGCCGCGGGCTCCGCGGTGCGGTGGGCCCGGGACAGCGGCGAGCAGTAGACGGCGTCGAGCCCCGCGTCGCGCGCCCAGTCCGCGAGCGTCGCCGCCTGGTCCAGCCCCCGCGGGGTCAGGGCGACGTCGGTGCGGCCGGCGTACCGGTTGTCGGCGTGCCACTCGGTCTCGCCGTGGCGCCCCAGGACCAGCTCGGTCACGCCACCCACCCCCGCTCGACGAGCGCCGCCCGGAAACGGCCGTAGCGGTCCTCGAGCGCGGCGTCCGGCCGCGGCTCGTAGGTCTCCCCCGCCGTCGCGCGGCGGACGTCCCGCGCGGCCGCCACCAGGTCCGGCTCGCCGCCGTCCGCCTCGACCGCCGCCCGCGCCAGGATCGCCATCCCGACGGCGGGTTCGGCGTGCTCGGGGCGCTGCAGCGCCACCCCGAGCACGTCGGCGCGTCGCTGGTTCCACCACCGGTTCGCGGTCGCGCCGCCGGTGATCGACCGCTCCCCGTCGACGTCGGCGCCCAAGGCCGCGACCCGCTCGAACGCGAGCCGCTCGACGAACGCGATGCCCTCGGCGAGTCCGGCGAACGCGGCGGTCTCCCCCACTGCGGAGGCGAGATCGGCGAGCGACCGCGCCGCCGCGTCGTCGGGAAGCCAGAACCCCTCGGCTTCCGGAGCGTCGAAGGGGAACCGCTCGCCGCGGCCCCGCAGCGGCAGCACCACCGGCGGGTCGACGGGTTCGCGCTGCAGAGCCGTCGTGACGACGTCGAACCGGTCGGGCTCGACGACGTCGGAGAGCACGGCGGCACCGGTGTTCGAGGCCCCGCCGGGCCACCACCAGCCGCCCTGCGGGCCGCGGTGGCAGTAGACGGTGCCGTCGGGGTCGCGCAGCAGCTCCTCGACGACCCCTTTGAGCACCAGCGTCGTCCCGAGGACCACGTTCCACTGCCCCGGGGCGACGGCGCCCGCGGCGAGCTGCGCCGCGCATCCGTCGGTCATGCCGGCGACGACGGGGGTCCCGACGACGAGTCCGGTCCGGTCGGCGGTTCCCCGTCCGATCCCGCCGAGGACCGTCCCGGGCGGGACGACCTCGGGCAGGGCCGCGGGGTCGAGCCCGAGCGCGACGAGCACGTGGGTCGGCCAGTGCCCGGCGAGCGCGTCGTAGCCGGTCTTGAGCGCGGTCGAGGCGTCGGTGGCGGTGGCGGTGCCGGTGAGGTGGGCGGTGACGACGTCGGTCTGGTGCCGGTAGCCGGGCGCCGGGTCGAGCGCGAGCAGGGTCGGGAGGGCCCACGAGTCGCCCACCCGGTAGCCGAGCCGGTCCCACACCGCGGCGCCCGCCTCGCGGACCCGCGCGGCGTGGCCGTGGCCGCGGGCGTCGTCGTACATCACCCCCGGCCCGTCCGGGCGCCCGGCGGCGTCGACCGCGACGACGCTGCCCGAGGTCCCGTCGACGGCGATCCCGCCGACGGCCGCCGGGTCGTCGAGCCCGGCGAGGAGCTCGGCGAGGACCTCGTCGACCGCGGCGCACCAGGCCCCCGGGTCCTGCTCGTGGCGGGCGGAACCGTCACCGGCCCGCCACCGGCGGCTGCGCAGCGGGCGGGACGCGACCGCCGGGAGCGGTCCGTCGTCGTCGACGGCGGCGGCCCGCACGCTCTGCGTGCCGAGGTCGACCCCGATCCAGACCTGCCCGCTCACGCCTGCCCCGCCGCCTCGCGCCGGCGCGCGACGCCGGGATCGATGTCGGACCGGATGACCAGCGAGAGCGCGGCGACCAGGAGGTACATCACGCAGTAGGCGATGACCACCCCACCGCCCCCGAACACCGGGAACAGGGCGGTGACGGTGAGCGGGCCGAGCAGCGCCGCGCCACCCGCGCCCGTGTTGAGCACGGCCAGTGCCGCCCCCTTGTCCTTGAGCTCGACCATCGACGGCATGAGCGCCGACAGCGGCACAAAGCCGGCGAGCAGGATGCCGTACACGGCGCCCAGGATGGCGGTCACGACGAAGCTCTGCGAGGCGATCGCGCCGAAGTACCAGAGCGGCACCGCGACGGCGCAGCCGAGGCAGCCGAACACCGTCACGGTGCGCCGCCAGCCGAAGGAGTCGCCGAAGACCCCGAAGAAGAGGTTGGCGCCGATGTTCGCGGCGTAGGCGACCGTGGCGAGCAGGGCGACCTGCGCGGTCGTCAGGAAGCCCCCGCCCGGGGTCTCGGGGCCGAAGACGAACGGGAACATCGCGAAGAACCCGTACTGCGGGGCGGTGTTGACGAGCCGGACGAAGAACCCGGCGATCGTCCGCCGGTCACGCCAGAGGATGTCGACGCCCTCGGTGAGGCGGCGCAGGCTGGTGGGGTTCGGCATGGAGGCGTCGGCGATCGGGCGCAGGCCCTGCGGCTCGGTGACCGCGAAGCAGCCGATGGCGGCGCCGACCGCGACGAGGACCAGCGAGATCACCAGCGTGCCGTACTCGGAGATGCCGAGCGGCCCGACGGCGATCGCGGCGAGGGCGGCGCCGAGGGTGGGCAGGCCGCCGGTGAAGGCGAACCAGAACCAGCCGGCGGCCGAGCCGCGCATCCGGGGCCGGGCGATCGTCTGGATCCAGACGAGGAAGGCGAACGCGAAGAGCGGGTAGGCCAGGCCGCGCACGGCGTACGTCGTGATGATCAACGTGGCGTCCTGCGCCGGGATCGCGACGAACAGGAACAGGGCCTCGAGCACGATCCAGATCGCCGCGCCGAGCCACATCACCCGGCGCGGGCCCCAGATCGCGGACAGCGTGCCCGAGAACCAGGAGGCCACGAGCGCGGCGACGCCGTAGAGGGTGACGGTGGCGAAGGAGGCCTGCGCGCCGTCGAGGCCACCGCCGGCCGGATCGGCGAGGTAGGCGGACAGGAAGCTGGTCTCGACGCCGTCGCCGATCATGAAGATCAGGACTCCGACGAAGCCCCAGCGCAGCGGGTACGGGATGCCCCACCGTTCGATGCCGGTCAGGGGACCGTCCGCGGTCGTGGTGGTCATGGGATGCGCCCTTCTGTCTGAGTGCGGCGCATCACTTCTAACAAAGGATCTGTGAATTTAACAAGGCTCGGCGACGGTCACACGGGTGTGCTCACCCATCTCCTCGAGGAGGGCCGCGGACGTCCCGTCGTCGACCACGAGGTCGTCGAACGCCGCGAGGGGCCGCAGGTGGTGCAGCGCGCGGCGCGGCGCCTTCGAGGAGTCCATGAGCAGCACGCACCGGTCGGCGACCTCGAGCATCCGCCGCTTCACGACGACGATCTCCTGCTCCTGGTGGAACGTCATCGAGCCGGTCATCGACGAGGTCGAGACGAACGCGGCGTCGACCGACACCGCCTCCACGGCCTCGAGGCACCCGACGCCGCCGAACGAGTCGTGGGTGCGCGAGTAGTCGCCGCCGAGCGCGATCAGCCGGACCTCGGGAAAGGTCTTCAGCAGCTCCAGCGCCGGCAGGTAGTTCGTCACCACGGTGAGTGGGCCGACGTCGCCCAGGCGTTCGGCCAGCGCCAACGCCGAGGTGGAGTCGTCCAGCATGATCGACGACCCGGGTTCGACGAAGGCCAGGGCGGCCGCCGCGATCGCGTTCTTCTCCGCGCGGCGCACCGTGCGCCGGTAGTCCGAGTGCGACTCGAACACCGACGTCGGCTGGGCGGAGACACCGCCGCGGTACTTCCGGACGAGGCCGCGGCGCACGAGCTCGTCCACGTCGCGGTGGACGGTCATCAGGCTGACGCCGGTCAGCTCGACGAGCTCGGTCGCGCTGGCCGACCCGGCCGCGAGGACGTGGTCGACGATGCGCTGCTGGCGGGTGGCGCGCGAGCCCCCGCCCCGGCCCGGCCCGGCTTCGCTGCTCACGCGCCCAGCATCGCCGACGGCGACGCCCCCGCGGAGCATCCGGGCACGAACGACACTTCCGTGATCACATCTTCGATGTTAATTTCACATCGACGCGGGAGGGAAGAGCATGAGCGGAACCCGAGCCGTCGTGTTCGACCTCGACGGCGTGCTCGTCGAGAGCGAGCACCTCTGGGAGGAGATGTGGACGCGGTACGCCGCGCGCCACGACGTCACCTGGACCGCCGCCGACACCGAGCACGTCCAGGGCATGAGCGCACCGGAGTGGTCGGCCTACCTGGCCGACCGCGCGGGCGGCCACGACGACGCCGCGGCCTGCGAGCGGGCGGTGGTCGACGGCATGGTCGACGCCCTGGCCGACGGGCGGATGGAGCCCTACGCCGGGGCAGCGTGGATGGTGCGCGACGTGGCGGCGCGCGTGCCGGTTGCCCTCGCGACCTCCGCGCCGCGCCGACTGATCGACGCGGTGCTCGACGCGCACGGCCTCACTCGGGCGTTCCAGGCCACGGTCTCCTCGGCCGAGGTGGACCGGGGCAAGCCGGCCCCCGACGTGTACCTGGAGGCCGCCCGTCGGCTCGCCGTCGACCCGGTCCGCTGCGTCGGGGTCGAGGACTCGAGCAACGGCATCCGCGCCGCGGCGGCCGCGGGCATGACCGTGGTCGCCGTCCCGAACCCCACCTATCCCCCGAAGCCCGACGCCCTCGCCCTGGCCACCTGCCACGTGGACGGGGTCGACGCCGCGCACCGGGCGATCGTCGACCTCCTGACCTGACCCTCCACATCGAAGGAGCCACCCGATGCTGCGTGTGCTCGCCGCCGGCGACCACTTCGTCGCGCCGCGGACGTTCCTCGACGCGTTGCGCGCCGAGGACGTCGGCGAGTTCGAGTCGACCACCCTGACCGCCGGCTGGCCGCAGGAGCCCTTCGGGTCCGTCGGGAGCGGGGAGAGCGTCGTCGACGAGGCCTCGGGCACCGAGGAGGAGCTCGTCGAGGCCCTCGACGGCGTCCGCGTGTGCCTGACCCAGATGGCGCCCTTCACCGCGAAGGTCTTCGAGGCCCGCCCCGAGCTGGAGATGGTGGCGGTGTGCCGCGGCGGCCCCGTCAACGTCGACCTGGCGGCCGCCGACGCCGCCGGTGTCGCGGTCGCCCAGGCCCCCGGGCGCAACGCCGCGGCGGCCGCGGAATTCGCGGTCGGCATGGTCCTGGCCGCGCTGCGACGCATCCCGCTCGCGGACTCCGAGCTGCGGGCCGGACGTTGGCGGGGCGACTTCTACCACTACGACGAGGCCGGGCTCGAGCTGGACGGCGCCACCGTCGGCCTCGTCGGCTACGGCGCCATCGGACGGATCGTCGCGCGCGTGCTCCGGGCGTTCGGGGCGACGGTGCTCGTCTCCGACCCCTACGCCCCGGACGAGGACGGCATCGAGCTCACCGACCTCGACGACCTGCTGCGCCGCTCGGGCGTGGTCTCGCTGCACGCCCGGCTCACCGACGAGACCCGGGGCATGATCGGCGCCCGCGAGCTGGACCTGCTCCCGCACGGCGCCGTGCTGGTCAACACCGCGCGTGGCGGGCTGCTGGACTACGGGCCGCTGCCGGCCGCGCTGGAGTCCGGTCGACTCGGCGGCCTCGCGCTCGACGTGTACGACGTCGAGCCGCCCCCGCCGGACTGGCCGCTGCACGCCGCACCGAACGTCGTCGCGACCCCGCACCTGGCTGGCGCCACCCGCCAGACCGCGCACCGCGCGGCCGCCATCGCGGCGGGCGAGGCCGCCCGGTTCCTGCGCGGCGAGGCACTGCGGCACCCGGCGAACACGGTCGGGGGGAAGCGATGATCATCGGGCTGGACGTCGGCACCTCCATGACCAAGGCCGACGCCTACGACGACGACGGGGTCAAGATCGCGTCCGCGGAACGGGCCTCGCGGCTGGACCAGTACGACGACGGGCGGGTCGAGCAGGACCTCGAGGACGTCCTGGCGAGCGCGGCCGACGTCACCCGGCGGGTGGTCGCCGAGGCCGGCCGCCCGGTGCGGGCCCTCGCGATCACCGGCCAGGGCGACGGGCTCTGGCTGCGCGACGGTGACGGGTACGCCACCCGCCCGCCGATCTCCTGGCTCGACGACCGCGCGGGCGACCTCGTGCGGCGCTGGCAGGACGACGGCACGGTGCAGCGGGTCTACGGCCGGACCGGCTCCGGGCTCTTCCCCGGCTGCCACGGACCGCTGATTAACCACCTCGCCGAGCACGAGCCCGAGGCGCTGGAGCGGGCGACGGTGGCGGGCTACTGCGTCGACGCCATCGTCCAGCGCCTCACCGGCGAGGTCACCGTGGACGCGTCCGACGCGACCCTGCCGTTCCTCGACGTGACCACCCGCCGCTACGACGACGAGGCGATCGCCGCGTGCGGCATCGCCGACCACCGCCGCCTGCTCGCCGAGCCCACCCCGGCCGGCACGGTGCTCGAGCTCGACCGGCGCGGGGCCGAGCTCGTCGGCCTGCCGGTCGGGACCCCGGTGACCGGCGGGCCGTTCGACCTGCCGGGCTGCGCGATCGGGGCGGGCCTGTCGCGGCCCGGCGACGGCCTGCTCATCCTCGGCACCACGCTCGCCTGCGAGGTCTTCACCGACACCGTGGACCTGGACCCGGCCGACGAGCCCGCCGGGATGTGGATCTGCACGCCCGACCCGGGGTCGTGGCTGCGGGCGATGCCGGCTATGGTCGGGACGGCGGGGCTGGACTGGCTGCTGAACCTGCTCGGGGTGGGCATCGACTCGCTCGGCGACCTGCTGGAGGGCACCGCGCCCGGTGCGGGAGGCGTGTCCGCGCTGCCGTTCCTGTCCGCCTCCGGGGAGCGTGCGCCGTTCCTCGACACCCGGGCCCGGGGCCAGCTGGAGGGCGTCACCCTCTCCACGACCCGCGGCCAGGTGGTGCGGGCGGTGTGCGAGGGCATCGCGTACACGGCGCGGAACTGCTTCGAGCGCGCCGCCTCGGCGTCCCGGGTGCCCGGCCGCCTCGTGGCGTGTGGTGGCGGGTCCCGGTCCGGCCCGTGGGCGCAGATCTTCGCGGACGTCCTGGACGTCCCGCTCGTCGTTCCCGACGACCCCGGGCTCGGCACGCGCGGCGCCGCCGTCAGCGCCGCCCGCGCGCTCGGCGACGAGCTCGACCCGGCGGACTGGGCGGCGCCGTCGCGCACCGTCGAGCCGACCGCGCACGCCCACGAGCACTACGAGCCCGGCTACCTCCGCTACCGGGCGCACGTCGACAC
The DNA here is from genome assembly GCF_050955885.1 of Actinomycetospora sp. CA-084318. Classification (NCBI taxonomy): domain Bacteria; kingdom Bacillati; phylum Actinomycetota; class Actinomycetes; order Pseudonocardiales; family Pseudonocardiaceae; genus Actinomycetospora; species Actinomycetospora sp. CA-084318. The sequence goes on along the minus strand of NZ_CP192098.1, from coordinate 2,007,922 downwards.
GGCCCGGGACTTCTGGGCCCGGCAGGCGCAGGGCTTCGCCCGTCCTGGTACGACGACGCGGTGAGCGATCCCGATCTCGACACCGCGCGCGCCGACGTCGCCGAGCACGCCCGCCGCCTCGTCGCCGACCGGCTCGTCGCCGGGACCGCCGGCAACCTCTCGGTGCGGGTCGGCGACCTCGTCGCGGTGACCCCGACCGGCGTCGCCTACGACACCATGACCGCCGACGACGTCGTCGTCGTGGACCTGGACGGGACACCCGTCGTCGGGAGCCTCCGGCCGACGAGCGAGCTGCCGCTGCACCTGCTCTGCTACGCCCGGCACGGAGCGTCGGCGGTGGTGCACACGCACTCCGCCGCGGCCGTCGCGCTCTCCCTGCTGCGCGACGACGTCCCCCTCGTGCACTACCAGACCGCGATCTTCGGCGGTGGCGTGTCGGTCGCCGAGTACGCCCCGTACGGCACCGACGAGCTGGCCGCGAACACCTCGGCCGCGCTCGCCGACCGCACCGCGGCAGTGATGCGCCACCACGGCACGATCGTGCTCGGCTCCACGCTCCGCGCGGCCTACGACGGGGCGGCCCACCTCGAGTGGCTGTGCGACGTCTGGCTCCGGGCGTCCGCCGTCGGGACCCCGCGGCTGCTCGCGGAGGAGCAGGTCGCGGACGTCGTGGAGCGGCTGAAGGGCTACGGCCAGCGCTAGGGTCGCCGGCGTGCGGACGGCACTGCGGTACGCCGCGCCGGGCCTCCTGGCTGCGGTGATGCTGCTCGCGGCCGACCTCCTCGACGACCGCGCGGTGCTCTTCCCCGAAGCCGTCGCGCTGGGCTACGGCCTCTGGACGCTGGGCCGGAGGGCGTGGGCGGCGCCCGCGGGCCTGGTCGGGGTCCCGACGGCGGGTGCAGCGCTCGGCGTCGTCGCGGCGGGTCTGCCCGGGCCGTGGTGGTGGCGGGCCGCGGGGGCGCTCGCCGTGATGGTCCTCGTCCTGCACCTGGTGCGCAGTCCGCTGATCCCGGCGGTCTCGGCCGCCGTCCTGCCCGTGGTGTTCGATCTGCGCGGACTCGGCTACGTCCTCGCCGTGGCGGCGTGGTGCGCCGTGCTGGCGCTCAGCGTGTGCCGGGTGCGGGCCCCGCGGGCCCCGGCGTGGCCGGGCGGGCGCCTGGCGGCCTTCGTGGTCGCGGCGGCGGCGTGGATCGTGGTCGTCGGTGCGGTCGGGCTGCCGCCGCTGCTCTGCGCTCCTCCGCTGCTGGTGGCGGGTCTGGAGTTCGCGGCGCGGGCCGGCGCGCCGGTGTCCGGGTCGGCCACCCGGCGCGTGGCGCTCATGACCGCGGCGGGCGTGGTCGGCGCGGCGGCCGCTGGTCTGCCCGGCCCGACCTGGCTCGCGGGCGGCCTCGGTGTGGTCCTCGTCGTCGGGCTGGCGGCCCTGGTGCGCGAGCCGCTGACCCCGGCCGCCGCGCTCGTCCTCGTGCCGTTCGTGGCCGGGACGTCCGACGCGCTGCTCGTCGCCGGGGCGTTCGCGGCGGGCGGGCTCGTGCTGACCGTGGTGCCCGCCGCGCTGGTCAGAGCAGGAGGGCGGCGAGGAAGGCCAGCAGCAGGATGACCGCCACGACGAGGACCGCGGCGGAGCCCACGGCGGGAAGATCCGCCTGCGTGCCCGATCGGCCGCACCGGGTGACGAGACGAGATCGTTTCCCGAGGACGGGTCACGCCCGGCCCGCCTCCCGCGATGAAGGCACGTGACCTCGCCCGGACCGCGTGTCCCCCAGTGGCCCGGCATGCCGACGGCCCGCGCGATCGCTGCCGCCGCGGGCGCCCGCAGTGTCGGGACGCAGCACGTTCTGCTGGCCGTCCTACGGCGACGCGCGGCCGACACGGCCGCCCTGCTCGACGCGGGCGGGGTGGAGGAGGACGCGGTCACTGCGGCGCTGCACGGCATCGCGGGGACCGGGTGTCGCACCGGCGCGGTGCCGGTCGAGCGGGTCCCGGTGTCGCCGCGCGTCCTGGCACTGGTGCGAGCGGCGGACCGACCGGACGCCGGGAGCGGGTCGGTGAGCGATCTGCAGCTCCTGCGCGCCCTGCTCTCCGACGACGAGCCCTCCCTCGCACAGTTGGCCCTGTCCTCGCTCGGCGCGCTGCGCCGAGTCGTCCGGGCGCTCGACGAGGCCGGCGGAGACCTCGTCGGCGCCTGACCCCTACGCCGGCCGCACCGCCACCATGTTCATCGCGACCCCGGTGAGCACCGCGCGGTCGTCGTCGGTGAGCACCTCGATGGCGGTCCGGACGATGCCGCGGTCGGGCTTGGACCGCGAGACGCGGGACTCGACCACCGTGGTGCGCAACCGGACCGGCTCGTCGGGACGCAGCGGCGCGGGCCAGCGCAGCTCGTCGACGCCGGGCGAGGCGAGGCTCGCCACCGCCGAGATGTAGTGCGCGCAGTACAGCCGCATCATCAGCCCGGCGGTCTGCCAGCCACTGGCGATCAGCCCGCCGAACGGGCCGGTCGCGGCCCAGTCCGGGTCGGTGTGCAGACGTTGCGGGTCGTACTGCCGGCCGAACGCGACGATCTCGTCGGCGCTCACCGAGACCTTCCCGTACTCGTAGGTCTCGCCGACGACGTAGTCGGCGAACCACCGGTCGTCGATCGGCGCGGCGAAGTCGGTCGAACTGAGCACCTCGGTCACGGCAGCGATCATGGCACCGACCGGTACTCCGGGCCGTCCTCGCCGGCGCGCCAGACGACGAGTCGCCGCGCCACGATCTTCAGGGCCACCGAGAACGTCTCCCGCCACGCCGCGAACGACTGCTCCCCCAGCTGATCGGCGTACTTGGCCGCGAACGCGTCCTCGCCGACCGGGCGGTCGTCGAACTCCGCGACCCCCTCCAGCAGTACGACGTCGGTGCCGCCCGCCGCGGTGTCCAGGTGCAGCGCGACGGCGGGGTCCCGGCGCAGCTGTCCGATCTTGGCGGTGTCGGGCCGGCTGAACACGGTCACGGCCGGGTCGGACCAGCGGAACCACACCGGCACCGCGTGCGGCCGGCTCGTCGCGAGCCAGATGACCGGCTCGGCGTGCAGGCGTTCGTGGGCGTGCGCGAGCAGTGGGTCACCCGGGTCGAGCAGCATCGTCGGTCCTCCCCGTCGTCGTGGTGGAGGCGTACTGTGCCCGGTTCGTCCGGAGACGTCACCACTCCGGGCCGGACCCCGCGGAGTCGACGAGCTCGGTCAGCGACGCGACCTGACGGGCCACCGGCAGCGTCGCGGTCGACACGCCGATCACGCGGCACCCTGCGGTCGCGGCGGCGAGCACGCCCGGCGCCGAGTCGTCGAGGGCCACGCACTCCCCCGGCAGGAGACCGAGCCGCCGCGCGGCCGCCTCGTAGACGTCGGGCGCGGGCTTGGGCGCCATGCCCGCCCCGAGCCCGACGACGGCGACGAACGCGTCCCCGAGCCCGAGGGCGATGAGTTGCTCCCCGACGAGATCGGTCGGGCTGTTCGACGCGACGGCCAGCGGCACGGCGAGGGAGCGCACCAGGTCGGCCGCCCCGGGCATCAGCCGGACCTGGTCGATGCGCGCGCGGTAGGCCGCCAGGATCTCCTCGCGGGTGACCTCCCGGCCCGCCCGCTCCCCGAGGCGGCCGAGCGTGGCGTCGGTGTCGAGGCCGTGCAGGGCGCGGTCGTCGACCTCGGTCCAGCCGGGTGCCACCGCCGCCGCGGCCGCGCGCCAGACCGGGGCGGTGTCGGCGAGGAGGCCGTCGAAGTCGAACAGGACCCCCCTCACGGTGCGACCACGATCAGCGCGATCAGCGAGTGCCCGACCCCGAGGCCGGGCGCCGCCCCGTGCTCGAGGGCGCAGAGGTCCGCCGCCAGCGCCCGTCGTCGGGACGGGGTCCGCCCGAGGGCCGCCTCCTGCTCGAGCGCGCGGTCGAGGCGCGCGTTCCAGAGCGCGGCGAAGGCGGCGAAGAAGGCCGTGACCTCGTCGGGGGCGTGGCCCGACGGCGGGTCGAGGTGCAGGGCGGGGAGGTCCACCGCGGTGTCGCCGTCGTAGAGGGCGTTGACGAGCCCGCGGTAGTCGGGCAGGCCGGGGTGGAAGGCGCCCGTGGTGGTGTGGCGGCCGACCGTCACGGCGCGGTCGTGGAACTCCAGCGCGGCCAGGGGGACGTCGGCCTCGAGGACGGCCGCGTCGATCGACCATCGGCTGTGGGTGCTCATCGGCGCGGCCACCGGGTCGTCGCCCGCGTCCTGGAAGAACGACATGCGGTAGTCCCACCGTTCGTCTTCCCAGTGCGTGGGCCACTCCGGCGACCAGCGTCCGAGGGTGTCGACGACGACCGCGGTGGGCCGGTCCCGGCGGGCCGCGTCACGGAGGAGGCGGACGAGGGTGGTGCGGAAGTCGTCGTGGTCGAGATGGGACCACGGGGCTCCCGCGGAGAGCCAGAGATCGGGCGCGAGGTCGAGGTCGTCGCGCACGTCGGCCTGCACGAACCGGACGCCGGTCCGGTCGGCGTGGGTGGTGGTCGCCGTCGTGACCATCTCGGGGTCGGGGTCGATGCCCGTGTAGTCGAGCGGGCGGTCGGTGGCCGCCTCCAGCAGCGCGAGGCCGTCGCCGGTGCCCGCGCCGACGTCGACCACCCGCACCGGATCGCCCTCGACGAACCCGAGGGCGCGGTCCAGGATGCGGTGGTTGACCGGCTCCTCCCAGAACCGCTTCACGGGGTCGCGGCGGCGCGGCGAGAGGTAGTGGGCGGACGCTCCCGCGTAGGAGGTGGTCATGATCCACATGGTGCCCCCGATCGACGCGTGGAGGATGACTCCGTGACCGACGACCCGTACGCCTTCGCCGACTCCACCTGGATCGACGCCACCCCGCACCACGTCTACGACGTGGTCTCCGACGTGACCCGCCACGGCGAGTGGAGCGAGTTCACGCGCGCCTGCGAGTGGGAGGACGCCACCGGCCCGGTCGTCGGCGCCCACTTCACCGGCCACAACTCGCGGCCCGGGCGCGACTGGTCGACCCGCAGCGAGGTCGTCGTCGCGACACCCGGCCGGGAGTTCGCCTGGGAGGTCCGCGACGGCTTCGTCCGGTGGGGCTTCACCATGGCGTCCGAGCAGGGCGGCACCCGGCTCACCGAGAACTGGCAGTTCCTGCCGCCGGGCCGGGCCTGGGTGCGGGAGACCTTCGGCGAGGACGGGATCACGCTGCGCGTGAACGACGCGCGCACCTCGATCCCCGCCACCCTCGAGCGGATCAAGAAGGTCATCGAGGGCTGAGTCGGCGCGCAGGATCCGGTTCCGCCGCGCGATGTGCTCGCTGACAGGCTGTTGCCAAATTAGTCCTGCGTCGGCTCAGTCCGGTAGCGATCAGCGTTGAGGTTGACCGCTGGTGGGGGGTTCGCGGCCCGCGCCGGGGTGCCCGCGAAGCGGGCGCCCCCGCGCTGTTGTCTCAGGTGGGGGCGGCGTGGAGGCGGTGGAGCTTGCGTAGGTTGTGGGCCAGGGCGGCGAGGGTGACTTCGGCGTCGGCGGCGGCCAGTCCGCGGCGGGTGATGCGGGCGAGGAGTTTCTTGACGTTGCCGATGCCGGGTTCGACGGTGGCGCCGCGGCGTTTGTAGGTGGCCCGGCCCTCGGGGGTCCTTAGTCGGTGGTCCATGCGTTCGCGGGCGGTCGCCTCGGGCGGCGGCTCGCCTTCGGCGGGGTGTTCGCGGGCGGCCCGCTCGACGGCGCGGCCTTTGCCCAGCGCGATCAGCCGGTCCGGGCCGGGGGCGGTGAGGTTGGCGTGGCTGGCATAGCCGGCGTCGGCGAGCACGACGCCGATCCCGCCGTGCTCACCGGGGCAGGCCTGCGGGTCGCGGGCCAGGGCGATCTCGACCGCGGCGGCGACCGCGGCCTGGGTCATCGGGGTGAACCAGGCCCCGTCGAAGGGGTCGTTGGTGGCGCGGACGGCGAGCACGAGCTGATCGTCCGAGACCACGAACTGCACGTTGTAGCCCTGGGTCCAGCCCCGCCTGGTCTTCATCAACCGCGAGTCGGGGTCGGTCAGATTCCGCAGCACCCCAGCCCCCGACCCCGACCCCGACCCCGACCCCGCCTGCGGCTCGGCGGACGCGGCGGCGAGTTGGCGGGCGAGGTGTTCGGCTTTGGCCCGGGCCCGGGCCAGCGCTGCTTCGGCGCGGACCACGACCACGGCCTTGTCGACCGGGCGGGGGCAAGCGCCCTGGGGGGCGTAGTAGAACAGCGGGCGGGCCCGGTGATCAGCCCAGCCCTGGTGCCACCGGTCGATCTTGGTTTGCTGCTCGGCGCGTAGCCGGGCGACGTCGGCCTCGCGGGCCTGGACCCGCACCTCGAGCTTCGCGGCCTTCGCCGTGAGGTCGGCCTGCGCGCTCTGCCCGGCGTCCTCCAGCTCGGCCAAACACGTCTGAATCCGTGCCTGCCGGTCTCCGGCCCCCTGCTCAGCCCACCCCGCCGGGCCCCGATCGCCACCCTCAGGGTCACCTCCGGCGTCGAGTCGCTGTCCTTCGGCGGCGTCAGTGGCCGCGGCGGCCTCGACCCGCTCGGCGGCCTGGCGGGCGAACCAGTCGCGGCCGTGGTTCGCCCCGGGTGAGGCGTCGCCGGTGAACTTCGACCCGTCGATCGCGACCGTGCCGACCTGCCCCAGCCCGGCCCGCGCACACAACCGCAGGACCTGGGCGAACACCTCGACGAACTTCTCCTGGTGCGCGGCGCGGAACCGGGCGATCACCGTGTGGTCGGGAATGTCACCGGCGCAGAGCACCCGGAACGCGACATCGGTGTGACAGAGCCGCTCGATGCGCCGCGAGGACTGCAGCCCGTTGGCATACGCGTAGATCAACAGGCCGAGCAGCAGGTCCGGGTCGTAGCCCGCCCGGCCCGCCGTCGATCCCGTGTCCGGACCCTGCTCGCGGCGCCGTGGCCGCCGCGCGAACACCGACGTGTCCATCGCCGCGATCACCTCGAGCAGGAACCACACCAGATGATCCGCCGGCAGCCACTCACGCATGTCCGGCGGCAGCAGGAACCCCTGATCCCGCCGCACCGGCCGATACCCCTTTGCCACCCCAAGATCTTCCCGACCACCGAAGATCAACAGAAGAGCGAATTGGCAACAGCCTGCTGAGCGAGCACATCGCTCCGCGCGTCCTGATCTTGTCCGGTCACATCCCGCCGACGCCGAACTCGTTGCCGTCCGGGTCGCGGAAGATCGCCTTGCGGACGCCGTTCTCGTAGGTCTCGGTCGTGGTCGGAGCCATGCCGGCGCTCGTCAGGAACCCGTCGAGGTCGTCCAGGAACACCGTCGCGTGCGAGTGCCCGGCCCGGCCGGGGCTGAGCTCGACGTAGACGAACCGGTCCTCGGCGATCTCCCAGACGGCCTCGTCGTCGTTCGGCCGCATCACCGGCTCCGCACCGAGCAGGCGGGTGAACCAGGCGACGGCGGCCTCGAGGTCGGAGACCCGGAAGCCGGCGAAGAGGGCAGGAGGCACGCGCCCATCGTGCCCCGGTGTCGTCAGGACGGCTGCAGATCCAGGCCCTTCACGAGCCAGGCGAGCGCGAATGCGAACACCGCGACCGACTCGAGCCAGAGCAGGAAGCGGATCTCGTCGCGGACCGCGGAATCCAGCACCAGGGCGCCGACGACGGCGACCACCAGCGCGAGCACGATGATCACGCCGCACACCCGGAACAGCACCCGACGACCCCGCGGCACCGTGTTGACCGCGACGCCCGGGTCACGCGGGAAGAGGAACAGGCAGAACACGGCCATGCCGACGAAGAACACCGCGGCCGCCGTGATGTGCAGGCCGCCGACGAGGCGCTGGAGCGTCGTCGGGTCGGGCGGGGTGGTGGGGCACAGCCCGACGATCGCCGCGGCGATCCCCGCCACGATCCCGACGCGGCGTTCCCAGACGCCGTAGCGGTAGGTCACGAGGAACACCGCGAACGCGATCTGGGCGCCGACGAAGATGTTCGCCGAGTACGTGTAGTAGTACGCGCTGATCGAGCTCTGCACCGAGTCCCAGAAGCTCGGGGCCAGGTGCGTGCCGTTCGCGGCGTCGACCACCAGGCCCCAGACCCAGTTGAAGACCACGACGAGCACCGGCAGCGCGAACCCGGCCGTGCCGACCAGACGACGTTGCAGCAGGTGCGAGCGGATGAACCAGCGGTCCTCGAGCCAGTCCGACACCGCGAAGCCCGCCACGGACGATCATCGTGCCAGGGCGGACACCAGATCGGCGTGGTGGGCGGCGGCGACGTCCGGGTGGGCCCGCAGTCGCGCCTTCAGCAGGTTGTCGCCGAAGGTGCCGGAGATGACGTTGTCCGGGTCGGCCGTGACGCCCCGGGCGCGGGCCGCGAGCTCGGGCGGGAGCTCGACGCGCGGCACCGTGGAGTCGAGCGCCGGGTTGAAGAAGAACGGGATCGACAGCCGCGTCTCCCCCGGCGGCGGGGACACGACGCGGTGCACGGTCGCCTTCAGGTAGCCGTCGGTGGCGAACTCCAGCAGCTCGCCGATGTTCACGACGAAGGCCCCGGGCACGGCGGGCGCGTCGATCCAGTCCCCGTCACGCTCGACCTGCAGGCCGCCCTTGCCGGGCTCGATCATGAGCAGGGTGAGCACGCCCGGGTCCTGGTGGGCGCCGACGCCCTGGCCCCGCTCCTCGCGGCCCGGGTATCGGATCAGCTTGATCAGGGTGGACGGGCGGTCGCCGAAGAGGCCGTCGAACCGGTCGGCCGGCCCGCCGAGCGAGAGCGCCCAGGCCGCCATCAGCCGCTGCGCGACGACGGTGCACCGGCGCTCCCAGTCGGTGAACACCTCCCGGAGCTCGGGCTGGGCGTCCGGCCACAGGTTGGGGCCCTCGAGCCGCATGTAGGCGGGCGCGTCGGGGTGGTCCCAGGTCGACCGCTCGGCGCCGAGGTCGATCTGCTCGCGCCAGTCGACCTGTCCGCGGGTCAGCTCCCCGCCGGTGCGGGTGTATCCGCGGAAGTGCGGGCTGCGCAGCATCTCGACGGCCCGCTTGGCCTCGTCGGGCAGCGCGAAGAACCGCTCGGCGGCGGCGAAGGCTCCGGCGACGACGTCGTCGGGGATCCCGTGGCCGGTGAGGTAGCAGAACCCGACGTCGTGGGTCGCCTCGCGCAGGTCGGTGCGGAAGGCCTCCGCCGCGGGGCCGCCCCGGTCGAGCTGCGCCAGGTCGAGGATCGGGAGCGCGCTCATGGCCGCCAGTATCGGCGACGCCGGCCCGGCCCGGTACCTGCTCCGGCCGGGACGGGCTCGCCGCCCGGACCGAACGACGCGTTCGTGCAGCGAGAAGCCACGAACGCGTCGTTCGTTCCGGCCGGGGCGGGGGCGGCCGGGAGCGCGAGTGCGGCGGAGTGCGCCACGGCCGGCGCATTCCGCCGCACTCGGTGGGAGACCGCTCAGGCCACGATCAGGTACAGCCCGTAGAGCACGATCAGGACGGCCACGGTCAGGCAGATCGCCCCGACCGCGGTGCCGACGGCCGGCGACAGGGCCGGCTCCGGTCCGTCGGCCCGCGGCGCCCGGGCCGCGAGCCCGACGATGCCGAAGGACACGAGCGCCGTCACCACGATGGCCGCGGCGAACGACACCAGGGCCACCAGTCCGAGGGAACCCCACGCGATGCTCATGCCTGCGCCACCTCACGCTGCTCGTCCGGGGCCACCGGCGCCGGCACGTCGTTGACGTTCTCGGCGGTGACCGGGGTGCGGCGCGAGGCCGCGTAGATGCCGATCGCCACGGCGATCGCGGCGACCGCCACGAGCACGGTCCCGACGGCGCCCTGCGAGGCCGCGAACGCCGCCACCGCGCCGACCACGGCCGCTGCGGGGAGGGTCAGGATCCAGGCGACGGCCATCTGCCCCGCGACGCCCCACTGCACGCCGGCGATACGGCGACCGGCGCCGGCACCGAAGATCGCCCCGGTGGCCACCTGGGTCGTCGAGAGCGCGAAGCCCAGGTGCGACGAGGCGAGGATGACCGCCGTCGTCGAGGTCTCGGCGGCGAAGCCCTGCGGGGTCTGGATGTCCGAGACGCGCTTGCCGAGGGTCCGGATGATGCGCCAGCCCCCGAGGTAGGTGCCGAGCCCGATCGCCAGGCCGGCCGCGAGGATCACCCAGATCGGCGGGCCCGAGTTCGGCGCGAGGACACCCGAGGCGATCAGGGTCAGCGTGATGACGCCCATCGTCTTCTGGGCGTCGCTGGTGCCGTGGGCGAGGGCCACGAGCGACGCCGAGACGATCTGGCCGCCCTTGAACCCCTTCTTCACGGTCTCGTCGTCGGACCGCTGGGTGCTCCGGTACGCGATCACCGTGCCGACCAGGGCGATCACGCCCGCGAGGACCGGCGAGATCACCGCCGGGAGGATGATCTTCGACAGCAGCGTCGGGAAGTGCACCGCGCCCGCACCGGCCGCCACGAGGACGGCGCCGATGAGGCCGCCGAACAGGGCGTGCGAGGAGCTCGACGGCAGGCCGAGCAGCCAGGTCAGCAGGTTCCAGAGGATCGCGCCGACGAGCCCCGCGAAGATGATGTACGGGTTGATCTTGGTCTCGTCGACGAGGCCGCTGGAGATCGTCTTCGCGACCTCGACGGACAGGAACGCGCCGACGACGTTGAGCACGCCGGCGATCAGCACGGCGACCTTGGGCCGCAGCGCCCCGGTCGCGATCGAGGTCGCCATGGCGTTGGCGGTGTCGTGGAAGCCGTTGGTGAAGTCGAAGGCCAACGCCGTCACGATGACGACGATGACGATCAGTGAGAGGTCCATGCCCTGACGGGTCCCTCCGGCGGTGTCGGTCGCGGTCGCCGATCACGTTAGGTACGGGCAACGACCGCCCACCGCTCACCGGAGGGAACAGGAGCTGAACAGCGCCTCCAGCGCTGGTAAAACCCGCCGGAAGAGTCCGGTTCGTCCGGCTGTCAGCGGCCGTTCGACCCGACGGAGCGACCCGGCGCCGCCGGCTCGTGGCCCGGTTGCGACGACGGGGCGACCTTCTCCTTCGCGACCGTCACCGCCGCGTGCACCGCCTCGCCGGCCTTCGCCTGCGCGACGCCGGCCGCGGCCTGCACCTGGGGGTTGTCGGCGACCCGTCGGTACGCGCGCGAGAGCTGCTCGTAGCGCTCCCGCCCCGCCCGGGCCCCCAGCACGTAGCCCACGCCCACACCCAGCGCGAACGGCAGCAACTTCATGTCCGGATCCTCCCGACGACGGCGTTGACCCATCCTGCCTGACGGCCCCGGATCCGCGTCGGGTACGGTCTACGACCAGAGCGGAACGGACACCGAGCCGGGCCGCAGGCGGTCCTCCTTAGCTCAATTGGCAGAGCATGCGACTGTTAATCGCAGGGTTACTGGTTCGAGTCCAGTAGGAGGAGCACTTCCCTCCCGGGCCGCGCGCACCGCGGCCACACGGTCAGCCGGCGGCAGCAGCGGGTCCGGCACCTCCGAACTCCGTGAGCGTGTCGCAGCCCTGCTTGCGCGTGTCGCGCACGAGTTCGCGATCACCGATGCCGGTCGCCGGGGGCCGACACCTCGACCGGCGGGTGCTCAGGCCCGGCCGAGCTTCTCCGCGATGCCCTCCGCGAGGGTGCGCACCTGGTCGGGGTCGGTGCCCGGGTCGGGCCGCACGTGCACCTCGATCCCCTCGGGCGTGCGGCGCTGCACGAACCAGGCGCCACCGCTGGGCAGGTCGTGGTGCTGGCGGGTGGTGATCACGCCGGTGACCCGGCGGTGCACCGTCTCGGGCAGCCGGCCCGGGTCGGGGAGCGCCAGGCGGACGGGGGCGGCGTCGGACAGGACGACCACCGAACCGTGTCGCGCCGACTCGGTCGCCTCCACGACCGACAGCGCGCCGTTCGCCCACGTCGCCTTCGAGATCAGGTGCCACGGGACGCGGCGGCCCCCGAACCAGAGGCCGAGGTCCGTCGCGAGGACCACGTCCCCCGCACGGGTCCGGGCGTCCGCGAGCACGCGCTCCTCGTCCTCGAGCGTGCCGGTGAACCCGTCGGGCGTGATCTCCCGGCCCAGCAGGACCGAGGCGAGGCGCTCCGTGAACTTCACGCCGACCACTGCCCGCCGATCGCCTGGTCGCGCAGGGCCTTCTTGTACTGCTCGAGCGCGACCAGGTCACCGAACAGCTCGTGGTACTCGTCGGCGTCGGTGACCGGCGAGATGCGCTGCAACCGGGACTTGATCTCCGCGACCTGGCGCTCGACCAGCGCGCCCTGCAGGGCGGTGAGCATGGAGGAGACGTACCGGTGGTCGTCGGCCTCGCGGGACTGCATCGGCTCGACGGCGAGCTCGGCCACCAACCGGCCGTACGACGGCGGGTTGATCGCCTCGGTGACCGCGGCGACCCACGAGGCCCCCGAGTAGCCGGTCGAGGTCCCGCCGGCGGCGAGGATCGCGCGGTGCACGGCGAGGTAGCCCTCGTGGGAGAACGCGTCGTCGGGCAGCGTGTCGTACACCGGCCCGGCGAGGGCCGGCACCTGCAGCGCCGACTTGAGCACCTCGCGCTGCACCCGCAGGCGCGGGTCGTCGCGCGGTGGCAGGGCCGGCCCCTCCGGAGCGGACGGCTCGACCGGCCGCACCCGTCGTCGGGAAGTCTGGCGCTGGTCCGCGGGCTGGCCCGCGGTCTCGCGCACCCGGCGGACCACCTGCGCCTCGTCCGCCCACCCGGTCCAGCCCGCGAGCCGGCGGGCGTAGCCGTCGCGCAGCTCGACCTGGCGGATCTGGGCGACCAGCGGGACGCAGCGCTTGAGGGCGGCGGTCTGGCCCTCGACGGTGCCGAGGTCGTACTCGTCGAGGATCGAGCGGATCGCGAAGGTGAACAGCGGCGAGCGGCGGGCCACGAGGTCACGCACCGCGGTGTCGCCCTTGGCCTGGCGCAGCTCGCAGGGGTCCATGCCGTCGGGGGCGGTGGCGATGAAGGTCTGCGCGGAGAACTGCTGGTCGCCGTCGAAGGCCTTGAGCGCGGCCGCCTGCCCGGCGGCGTCGCCGTCGAAGACGTAGATGACCTCGCCACGGTCGAACGAGTCGTCGAGCAGCAGCCGGCGCAGCACCGCGACGTGGTCCTCGCCGAACGCCGTCCCGCAGCTCGCGACCGCGGTCGGCACGCCCGCGAGGTGCATCGCCATGACGTCGGTGTAGCCCTCGACGATCACGGCCTGGCGGGACTTGGCGATGTCGCGCTTGGCCTTGTCGAGCCCGAAGAGCACCTTCGACTTGTGGTAGATCGACGTCTCGGGGGTGTTGAGGTACTTCGCCTCGATGCGGTCGTCGTCGAACAGCCGCCGTGCGCCGAACCCGACGACGTCGCCGCCCAGGTCGCGGATCGGCCAGAGCAGACGACGCTGGAACCGGTCGCGGTGGCCGCGCTGCCCGGGCACCGACAGCCCGGCCTTCTCGAGCTCGTCGAGCGAGTAGCCGAGCCCCAGCAGGTGCTTGGTCAGCTTCTCCCAGCCGCCCGGTGCGAACCCGCAGCCGAACTGCTCGGCCGCCGCCTGGTCGAACCCGCGCTCGGCGAGGAACTCCCGGGCGCGCTGGGCCTCCCCCGGCGCGCGCAGCTCGCCGGCGTAGAACTCGGCCGCGGCCTTGTTCGCGGCCAGCAGCCGGGAGCGCGTGCCGCGGTCGCGCTGGACGCTGGACCCGCCGCCCTCGTAGGTGAGCCGGTAGCCGACCCGGTCGGCCAGCTTCTCGACCGCCTCGACGAACCCCAGCTGGTCGATCTGCATGAGGAAGTCGATGGCGCTGCCGTGCGCCCCGCACCCGAAGCAGTGGTACGTGTTGTGGCTGGTCCGGACCTGGAACGACGGCGACTTCTCGTCGTGGAACGGGCAGAGCCCCTTGAGCGAGCCGGGGCCGGCCGGCCGCAGGGCCACGTAGTCGCCGACCAGCTCGTCGATGCGGTTCCGGTCGCGCACCTCCGCGATGTCGGAGTCCCGGATCCGTCCTGCCACGCCCGGCAGTTTACGACGACGCCCGGGGTGGCCGGGGGCCGCTCCGGGCGGCCGGTCGGCACGTCATGGTCAACGAGCACCCTCGGCGGCCGGACGGGCCGGCGGACGACCGCAGGTGCTCGATGATCACGGCGTCGCCGCGTCGATCGCGGCCGTGACCGCGGCGAGCGTCGCCGCCGGCTGTTCCACGTGCGGCAGGTGGCCGGCCTGCTCGACGAGGGTGAACGGGGCACCGAGCGTCGCGGCGTAGGCCCGGCCGTAGTCGACGTCGACGATCCGGTCGGCCTCGCCCCACACGACCGCGGACGGGACGGTGATGCCGCCGAGCCGGCCGCGCAGCGTCGGGTCGTGCATGTACGGCTCCCCCGCGTAGTCGGCGAAGACCGCCGCGTTGGCCGCCATCACCTCCTGCCGCTCCGGAGGCAGGGTGGTCGGGTCGATGCGGAACCGGTCGGGGTCGGCGTAGGAGAACTCGGCGATCTCGTCGATCCGCAGCCCCAGGATCGGACGGATCGGGTGGTCGGGGACCTCGATGCCGACCGCGTTGACGAGCACCACCGCGCCGACCCAGCCGTCGGTGTCCTGCAGGGCCATCTCGGCGGCGACCCAGCCGCCCATGGAGCTCCCGACGAGGGCGACGTCGTGCAGGCCGCGCTCCGCGAGCACCGTCAGGAAGCGGGCGGCGACGTCGGCGACGGTCCGGCACCCCTCCGGGCGCGGCGTGCCGTCGAACCCGGGCACCGTCGGGGCGAGGACGTGGTGGTCACCGGCGAGGGCGTCGGCCAGTCCGGCCACCGAGAACGGCCCTCCCCCGCCGTGCAGCACCATCACCGGGCGCCCGCTCCCCTGCTCCGCGACCGCCGGGGCGTACTCCGTCGAGGGAACCGTCGCGTAGCGCGCCATGACCGGGGTGACGTTCTCCGGGGTCATCGGCCGGCCACTCTCGACCATCGCGCGCAGGTCGCGGAAGTACTGCACGTAGAGGTCCGGCGTGAAGGTGTTGAGCAGGACGGCGGGCTCGTCGCCCGGGTTCTCGAAGGTGTGCGGCGCGCCGGGCGGGACCATCACGAGCGTTCCGGCGGGCGCGTCGTGGGTCGTCGTCCCGACGGTGAACCGGGCCGTCCCGCGGACGACGTAGAAGCCTTCGTCGTGCTGGGCGTGGCGGTGCTGCTGCGGGCCCGCGGTGTGCGGCGCGACGGTGATCTCGCTGATCCCGAGCCGGTGGGAGGTGGTGCTGCCGTCCTCGAGGATCCGCATCGTGACCGGGCCGAGCCCCGCGGTCTCCCCGGCGTCCGGACCGACGATCGACACCTCGGTCATGGCGACCTTCTCTCGTGAGAGTGAGCTTTCACGACGAGACGCTAGTCGCGTTCCGAGTCTTCGTGCAAGTACGCTCTCACGATGGCGGTGCGGACCCAGCAGAAGGAGCGGACCCGGCGGGCCATCGCCGCGGCCGCGCGGGAGCTCGTCGTCGAGAACGGGGAGGTGACGATGCCCGCGGTCGCCGCCCGGGCGGGCGTCTCGGAGGCGACGGCGTATCGCTACTACCCCGACCTCGTGACGCTCCTGCGGGAGACGGTGGGCGACACGTGGCCCGCTCCGGCGGAACTCGTCCCGCTGGACGGGGTCGACGACGTCGCCGAGCGCGTGGCGCGGGTCGCGACGGCGTTCTGCGCGCGCACCGTCGCCCACCAGGTCACGGTGCGCCACATCGTCGCGGCGTCGGTCGCGGGCGGCGGGACGCGCGCGGCCCACCGGTTCGCGCTCATCGAGCACGCCCTGGCGCACGTCCCGGCGTCGCCGGCGCGGGCGGCGCTGGCGACGCGGCTCGCCGTCGTGATCAGCGCCGAGTCGCTGTTCACGTTGCTGGATCTGTGCGGCCTCGACCCGGAGGCGGCGACCGCGGCCCTGCGCGAGACCGCGGTCGCGGTCGTCGCGGGGTCGTGATCAGGAGCCGAAGGCACCCATCCGTTCGACGATGACGCGGTCGATCTCGCCGTCGGCCACCGTGGCGCCGTCCCCGTCGACGGCCGAGACGGAGAACGACAGCCGGCCCTTCTCGTCGGGGCCGCCGGTGAGCTTCGCGGTGGTGGTGATCGTGCCGCCGACGCGGGTGGGACGACGGTGCTTGACCCGGACCGCCGTCCCCACGGTGGTCTGGCGGTCGGCGAGCTTCGGGCGCGCCGCCTCGACGGTGGCCGCCTCGAGCCACGCGATGAGCCGAGGGGTGCCGAGCACGGGAACGTCGCCGCTCCCGAGGGCCTGCGCGGTGTCGTCCTGGGTCACCTCGTACGTCACCCGGACGACCCTACGGGGCGAGGTGCCCAGCGGGTGCTCACCTGCCACTCCACCGCGGCCAGGTCCGGCAGCAGCACGGGCGCCGACTCCACGAGGGCGTCCCGGAAGGAGGTCGCGGCGGCACTCAGCGGGCGTCGCGGGTCGTGGCGCACCTCGACGTCCCGGGTGACGACGGGGACCAGGTCGATCCGCCGCAGCCCCGCGAAGGCCACCAGCGGGAGGACGAAACCCGGGACGGCCGTGACCCCGAGACCCGCGGCGACGAGGCCCGCCACCGCCGCCACGTTCTGGGTCTCCTGGACCGACCCCGGCCGCGCCCCGGCGGCGCGCAGCGCGTCCTCGACCGGCCGACGGATGCTGCTCCGCTCCCCGAACACGACCATCGACGTCCCGTCCAGCTCGGCCCAGTCCACGGAGGAGCGGGTCGCCAGCGGGTGCCCGTCGGCGGCGAGGAGCACGAACCGGTCCCGCGCGATCGGGACGGCCGAGTCCTCCCGCGGCCCGGTGCGCGCCGTGACGGCCAGGTCGATCACGCCCCGCGCGAGGAGGTCGGCGACGGACTCGGCGAGCCCGTCGCGGACCCGCACCTCGACGTCCGGGTGCCGCCGACGGTGCTCGGCCACCACGGGCGGCACGACGATCGCGGCGAGCGAGGGCAGGGCGGCGACCGAGACCGTGCCCCACGTCCCCGCCAGATAGCCCTCGATGTGCGCCAACCCGGCGTCGTGGTCGTCGACGAGGCGACGGACGAGCGGGAGGACGGCCCGCCCGTGCTCGGTGGGCACGACGCGTCGCGTGGTGCGGGCGAACACCGGGACCCGGAGCCGCCGCTCGGCCTCGGCGACGAGGCGGCTCACCGCCGACTGCGTCGTGCCCAGCCGGCGCGCGGCTGCACCGAATCCCCCGGCGTCGTGCACCGCGGCCAGCGCCCGCAGGTGGTTCACCCCGAGGTCGAGCACGAGTCCTCCCATGCCGATCGCTCATCGGTCAATGACGGATTGATCGTAGATACGACTGGCGTGACCGCCGACACTGGGCGCGCACCGTTGCCGTCGCTCCGAGGGAGCCATCGAGATGTTGTCCGCGCTCGGCTTCGCGACGATCGGCCTGATCCTCGTCCTGCTGCTGACCAACCGGGTCGCGGCCGTGGTCGCCCTGGTCGCCGTCCCCGTCGTCACCGCCTTCGTCGCGGGTTTCTCGCCCTCCGAGGTCGGCGAGTTCGTCGGCGACGGCCTGGAGGGCGTCGTCGGCGTCACGGCGATGTTCGTCTTCGCGATCGTCTTCTTCGGCGTGATGCGCGACGCGGGCCTCTTCGAACCGGTCATCCGCAGGCTGATCGGCGCCGCCGGCAACGCGCCCGTCGGGGTCTGCCTCGCGACGACCACGCTGGCCGCGGTGGTGCACCTCGACGGCGCCGGCGCCACGACGTTCCTCATCGCGCTGCCCGCGATGCTGCCGGTGTTCGACCGGCTGGGCATGAGCCGGCTGGTCCTCACCACCTGCGTCGGGCTCGGTGCCGGCGTCATGAATGTGCTCCCGTGGGGCGGTCCCACGGCCCGCGCGTCGACCGTCGTCGGGATCGACCCGGTCTCGCTCTGGGTGCCCCTGATCCCCGCCCAGGTGGTGGGGCTCCTCGCCGCGCTCGCCGTCGCCGGCTTCCTCGGGCTGCGCGAGAGCCGTCGGCTCGCGGGAACGACCGTCGCGACCTCGGCGGTGCCGGTCGGTGCGGCGGCGGGGACGACCACGACCGTCGCGTCGGGCTCCGGTCGCACCGGTCCGACGACCGAGGGCCCCGACCGGCCCGACGACGACGCCGACGAGGCCCGCGAGGAGGAGGACCTCTCCCGCCCCCGCCTGTTCTGGGTGAACGCCGTCCTGACCCTCGCCGTCCTCGCGACCCTCGTGAGCGGCGTGGCGCCGCCCGAGACCGTGTTCCTCGTCGCCGCCGTGCTCGCGCTCGTCGTTAACTACCCGGGGCTCTCGGTCCAGACCGCCCGCATCCAGGCCCACGCGCAGGGCGCCATGCTCATGGCGACCACGCTGCTCGCGGCCGGCGTCCTGCTGGGACTCCTCGACGGGACCGGGATGGTCACCGCGATGGCGCAGACCCTGGCCGCGGCCGTCCCGGCGTGGCTCGGACCGGCCCTGCCCGTCGTCGTCGGCGTGCTCGGGGTGCCGCTGAGCCTGCTGTTCGGTCCCGACGCCTACTACTACGGGGTCCTCCCGGTCCTGACCGAGCTCGGGACGAATCTCGGGATCGCCGGGGTCGACCTCGCCCGGGCCTCCCTCGTCGGCCAGGAGACCGTCGGCTTCCCGATCAGCCCGCTGACCGGCGCGTTCTACCTCCTCATCGGGCTCGGCGGGGTCGACATCGGCCGCCACATCCGGTCGTTGATCGGGTGGGCGTGGCTCGTGTCGCTCGTCATGCTCGCGACGGCGCTGCTCACCGGCGCGGTGGCGCTGTGACCGGCCGGACGACGGTGCGCCTCGGCGCGGGCGCGGGGTTCGCGGGGGACCGCATCGACCCCGCCGTCGACCTCGCCGAGCGGGGCGGGCTCGACTACCTGGTCTTCGAGTGTCTCGGCGAGCGCACCATCGCCGCCGCGAACGCCCGCCGGCGCGCCGATCCGGAGGCCGGCTTCGATCCCCTGTGGACCCGGCGACTCCGGGCGGTCCTGCGCCCGACGGTCGAGGGCGGGGCGACGATCGTCAGCAACTCGGGGGCAGCCGACCCCCGGGGTGCGGCGGCCGCGACCCTCGACGTCGCCCACGATCTCGGCCTCCCCCGGCTCCGGGTCGCCGCGGTGACCGGGGACGACGTCCTGGACGCGACGGTGGCGGCGGACCCCGTGGTGTGGGAGACCGGACGGCGGCTCTCCGAGCACTCCGAGGACCTGCTGGCCGCCAACGCCTACCTCGGCGCCGACCCGATCGTCCGGGCCCTCGACGCCCGCCCCGACGTGGTGGTGACCGGGCGGGTGGCGGACCCGTCACTGTTCCTGGGTCCGCTCGTGCACGAGTTCGGGTGGGCGCTCGACGGCGACCCCGGCCTGCTGGGCCGCGGTACGGCGGTGGGCCACCTGCTCGAGTGCGCGGGGCAGCTGACCGGCGGCTACTTCGCGGACCCCGTGACGAAGCCGGTGGACCGTCTCGCGCACCTCGGCTTCCCCTTCGCCGACGTGGCCGCCGACGGGACCGCCGTCCTCGGCAAGCTCCCCGGCACCGGAGGTCGGCTCGACCTCGCGACGACCCGCGAGCAGCTCCTCTACGAGGTGGACGACCCCGGCGCGTACGTGACCCCGGACGTCGTCGCCGACCTCTCGCAGGTCCGGCTCCGGTCCGACGCCCCCGACACGGTGGCGGTGTCCGGCGCAGGAGGCACCCCGCGGCCGGACGCGCTGAAGGTGACGCTGGGGTTCCGCGGCGGCTGGTCGGGCGAGGGACAGATCTCCTACGCCGGGCCGCGGGCACTCGCCCGGGCCCACGCCGCGGCCGAGGTGGTTGTCGACCGTCTCGACCGCGTCCACGGCATCCCGGCCGCCGACGTGCACGTCGAGTACATCGGGGCGGGCGCCGCGCTGCGCGGGCTCGCACCGGTCGGGGACCCGCTCGAGGTGCGGCTCCGCGTCCAGGCGTGGGCCCCCGACGAGGAGCGGGCGGAGACCGTGGGCTGGGAGGTCGAGAGCCTCTACACGAACGGGCCCGCAGGCGGGGGCGGCGCCCGCCGGTCACACGCCGAGGTCCTCGCGGTCCGCTCCTGCCTGCTCGACCGCCGACTCGTCACGCCCGCCGTCGACCTCCTGGAGCTCTCGTGATCCTCGACGACCTCGCCGGCGTCCGGGCCGGCGACAAGGGCGACACCCTGATCCTGGCCGTGCACGTCCGGGACCGGGCCGACCTGCCCCGGGTCCTTGCGACGACGACGCCGCAGCGGGTCGCCGCCCACTTCGACGGGCTGCTCACGGCCCCGGTGATCGTCCGCGAGGTCCCGGACCAGTCCGCGGTCGTGGTCGTCCTGCCGGGTGCGCTCGGTGGCGGCGTCACGGGGTCGGCGACCCTGGACGGCCACGGGAAGGCCCTGGGCCACCACCTGCTGAGCCTCGAGGTGCCTGACGGCCCGTGAGTACTAATCCGTGCTGGAGCACGGATTAGTGCACACAGGGCGAAGCCACCTACATCGTCGGCGCGTCCGCGTTCGACGGCGTCGTCCTCTGTGTCGTGATGTGCTCGTAGTTCCGCTTGATGTACTCGCCGGCCCGCACCGCGAGGGCGCCGATCGTCGAGGTCGGGTTGACCGCGCCGCCGGTGGTGAGCGTGGAGCCGTCCACGACGAACAGGTTCGGCAGGTCCCACGTCTGGCACCACTTGTTGAGCACCGAGTCCTGCGGGTTGTTGCCCATCCGGCAGGTACCCATGAGGTGCCAGGCCGGCGGCGGGTAGAGCACACCGGTGTCGTTGGTCTCCACCGCACCGACCGCCCGCGTGGCCTCGAAGATCTTCTCGATGCCGTACTTCGCGAGCGCGATGTCGTTCGGGTGCAGTTCGTAGTTCACGTGCGCGGCGGGGATGCCGTCGGAGTCGGTGACGGTCGGGTCGAGGGTCACCGCGTTCGACTCCACCGGCAGGTCCTCGCCGAACATGAACACCATGAGGTGGTTGGCGAAGTGGTTCGCGAAGAAGTCGCGGTGCTTGTCGCCCCACGGCGCCGTGTACCCGGTGTGCGTCCCCATCGCCGCATAGGACGGCCCGAACGAGCGCGCCACCTGCATGCCGAATCCGTTGACGAATCCGCGGTCCATGTCGGTGTGGTAGAACTCGTGCGAGTACATCGGCGAGCCGAACGAGCCCTTGAATCCCTCGACGGGCTCGTCGAACCACGAGTCGCAGAACGCGAACACGTGGTGCATCAGGTACTTGCCGACGAGACCGTTCGAATTCGCCAGGCCGTTCTCGTGGCCCTTCTGCGCGCTCGCGAGCAGCATGCGCGGCGACCCGATGCCGTTGGCCGCGAGCACCACGATCTTCGCGCGGATCTCGTGGCGGTTGCCGGTGTTGCGGTCGATGTAGACCGCGCCGGTCGCCTTCCCGCCCTCGGCGGTGATCGTCTCGACGCGGGCCATGGTCCGCAGGTCGACCCCGGCGCGGACGTTGTAGGGCCAGTGCGCGTGCGCCGGCGTCGAGAGCGACCCGGTCGGGCTGCCGGAGAGCTCGTTGCCGTGGCCCACGTCGGCCTCGCGGTTCTCGCGGGGCCGGGTGATCACGGCGTTGTCGGACGGCCACCAGTGCCAGCCGAGGTCGCGGGAGGCCTTCGCGTACTTCAGTCCGAGCTTGCCGGGCAGCACCATCGGGTCGCGCTGGGCGTTCTTGCGGTCCGGGTACGACGGGTCGCCGATCAGCCCGGAGATGCCGTAGATCTCGTCGTTGCGGTCGTAGAACGGCGCGAGGTCCTCGTAGGAGATCGGCCAGTCGATCGTGCCCTCGAGGCCGTGCTCGGTGCCCTTGCGGAAGTCGACCGGCTTGTAGCGCGGCCAGTGCCCGGCGTAGTGCACCGTCGAGCCGCCGACGTTGTTCATCATGTACGGCGTCGTGGTGCCGGTGACCGGATAGTCCTCGGGCAGCTGGCGGACGTTCGGGTCGTAGGCCCACCCGCGCTGCTTCTCGATCTCCCACTCGTCGTGGTAGTGCGGGTGCTCCGGGGCGGTGACCCACGGGCCCTGCTCCAGGCACACGATCTTCGCGCCGGTGTCCTTGAGCTCGTAGGCGACACCGGCCCCGCCGGGCCCGGCACCGATGATCAGGACGTCGACTTCTTCGTAGCTGGCCATGGGTGCCTCACTTCGTCCAGGTGAGCTTGGACAGGTCGACACGCTCGACCTGGTCGGTCTCGAGGTAGGAACCGTTCTCGTTCGCCTGCGCGAGGGTCGTGTCGTCCCACGGCTCCAGCGACTGGATGTAGCCGTAGGGCAGCGGCGGGCCGTGGTAGTCCTTGCCCGCGGGCACGTTCTTCCGGATCGCGAGGACGACCTCTGGCCGTGAGTAGTAGCCGTAGTAGACGAGGGCGCGGATCTGCTCGAAGAACGGATCCTCGGCCTTCTCGAGCGCCTCGAACGCCTTCGCGCGCTCGGTCGCGTCGGCGTCGACGAACGCCTGACCGAGCTTGTCCAGCGCGGCGACGAACGAGTCCTCGTCGGCCCAGGGGAAGTGCTTGTTCCTGTAACCGGTCGGCGTGATGTACCGGCCGCAGAAGGCGACGATGTCGGTCTCGCTCGCCGTCGGCCAGTCCGGGTGCGGCGGGATGATCGTGTCGGCCAGCGCACCGATCACGGCCTGCCGGGCCGCACTGAACTGCACCGGGCGCTCGAGGCCGCCGAGACGCGGGCGGCCGTTCTCGAAGAACCCACCGCCCCATCCGGGTTCGACCGTCGTCTCGGGGGCGCCGAACGGAGCCGGCTTCTCCCCCAGGGCGTTGTTCATTGACGTGTCCTCCTTCTGCTGAAGACTGGGAATCAGCGATGCGTGCGCTCGTCGACCACGCGACGCGACTTGTGCTCCGCGCGCTCGAGGGTGTGGGCGTCGACGGACTCGAAGGTCACGCGGACGCCGAGGAGGGACTGCAGGCCTGAGCCGGTGCTCGACTCGAACTCGGAGCGCTGTCCGTCGGGGAGAGTGCACTCGGCGCGGACGATCATCTCGTCCATCGAGCCGGTGCGGCGGACGACGATCTGGTGCTCGCCGCCGTAGTGCTCGACGGTGCGCAGGTAGTTGTCGACCTCCGTCGGGTACACGTTCTCCCCGCGGATGTGGATCATGTCGTCGATCCGGCCGTACACGCCGTCGGGCAGCTTCGGGTAGGTCCGGCCGCAGGGGTTGTCCTCCAGGACCCACCGGGTGAGGTCGTTGGAGGCGAGCCGGATCATCGGCTGCGACGTGCGCTCGAGGTGGGTGTAGACCGGCGTGCCCTCGTTGCCGTAGGGCACCGTGCGGAACGTCTCCGGGTCGCAGACCTCGTGCCACACGATGTCCTGCCAGAGCAACATCCCGTCCGGCGTCCCCGCGGTGGCCGACGCCGACATGAACGGCGTCATCTCGGCCATGGTCCCGCAGTCGATCACCGTCGCCCCGAAGCTGTCCTCGATCGCCTTGCGCACCGAGGGCACCGACGCACCGGGCTCCCCGGAGAAGAACATGACCTTCAACCCGAACTCGCGGGGGTCGATCTTCTCCTGCTCGGCCACCTCGGCCAGGCGCAGCGCGTAGGAGGGCGTCGCGTAGAACGCCGCCGGCTTGATGCGGGCGAGCCAGTTCACCGCCCGCGAGGTCATCCCCGACGCGCCGGCGCCGAACGGGAGGACGTTGCAGCGCAGCCGCTCCGCCGCGGTCATCGCACCCCAGGAGCCGAGGTAGAGCGAGAACAGCGCGGCGACGAACACCGTGTCGCCGGGCCGCACGCCCATCCCCCACAGGATCCGGGCCTGGTTGTCGGCGATGACCTCCCAGTCCCGCCGCCCGAGCGCGAAGGCCGTCGGGGCCCCCGTCGTGCCGGAGGTGCCGTGGATGTGGTGGATCTCGGACGGGTCGACACAGGTGTAGTCGCCGAACGGCGGGTGGTTCGCCTGCGACTCGCGCATCTCCGCCTTCGTGACGACGGGGACCTGCTCGAACGCCTCGAACGACGTGATGTCGGCCGGCTTGAGGCCCGCCGCATCCCACTTCGTCCGGTAGAAGCCCGAGTTCGCGTAGGCGTACTCCATGACCTCCCGGAGCCGGACGAGGACCGCGGCGTCGCGCTCGGCCGGGTCCATCGTCTCGCGTACCGGGAACCAGTACGGCGAGTCCGGGTCGGGCAGGTAGTCCTGGTCGTAGCGGGTGGGGAACGCCCACTCCTCCATCTGTGCCACGTCAGATCCCTTCCTGACGACGAGCGACCTCGGCGTCGTTCCACGGGGTCAGTGCCTGGTAGTCGGGGACGAAGCCGAGCCCCTTGCCGGAGTCCGGCGACGATGCGTCCTGCGTGGTGACCACGTCGACGACGGCGGGCGCGTTCTCCAGCGCACGCCGGACGGCGCCGTCCAGCTCGGCCGGGTCGGTGACCCGCTCGCCGTGCGCCCCGAACGCCCGCGCCATGGCGGCGTAGTCGGAGTCGGCGAGCAGCGTCCCGGCGACCAGGCCGTAGTTCTCCTCCTGGTCGTAGCGCTCGATGTTCCAGGCGCTGTTGTTCGAGACGATCACGACGATCTTCGCGCCGTGCCGCACGGCGGTGTCGATCTCCGTCGCGGTGATGCCGAAGGCGCCGTCCCCGGTCACCGCGATCACGGGCCGCTCGGGCTGCGCGAGCGAGGCCGCGATCGCGAACGGCGTTGCGACCCCGAGACAGCCGAACGCCCCGGCGTCGAGGTAGCGGGCACAGCGGGTGATCCCGAGCCGGGCGAACGAGAGCAGGTCCCCGCCGTCGGCGATCATGATCGCCTCGCCCAGGTCGAGGGCGTCGCCGTCCAGCGCGTCGAGGGCGCCGAAGATGCGGTTCGGGTGGATGTGCCCGTCGGCGCCGTTCTCCGTGGTGTGCAGGGCCTGCCGGTAGTCCTCGGAGCGCTTCCGGTGCTTGGCCTTGAGCTCGTCACGCCACGTGGTGTCGGGGGTGTGGTCCTTCAGGGCGTCGGCGAGCGCAGCGAGCGCGGCGCCCGGCTCGGCGAGGATCTCGACCTCGCCGCGCCGGTTGTCGATCAGCTCGCTTGCGGTGTCGGCGATCCGGACGACCTTCGCGTGCGGGAACACCGCCGGCGAGCCCATGCCGAGCTGGTAGTCGAGCTGGCGGCCCACGGTGATCAGGAGGTCGGTGTCGCGCATGACCGCCGACCGGGCGCTCCCGACGGCGGCGGGGTGCGCGTCCGGCACGAGGCCGCGGCTCTCCTGGGTGTCCAGGTAGGCCGCGCCGGAGGCGTCGAGCAGTCGGATCAGGTCCGTGCCGTCGGTGGTGCGCGCACCACGCCCGGAGATGATCGCCGGCTTCGCGGCGGCGCGCATCAGCTCGGCCGCGGCGGCCACGTCGTCGGGATGGGGCTGCGGGCGGCGCTTCGGCTTCGCGCGCAGGTGCTCGGGCATCTGCAGGGCCGGCGGCACCTCGCGGCGGAGCACGTCGGTGGGGATCTCGAGGTAGACCGGGCCGGGCTCGCCGCGGTCGCCCGACGCCCGCGCCCAGGCCTCGTCGAACTCGCGCAGGACCTGGTCGGCGCTGCGCAGGGTGCGGGAGAGCCGGGTGACCGGCTCGAGGATCGCGGTGTGCGGGATGTCCTGCAGCGGCCCCATGTTCGACTGCGGGATCGGCGGGCAGCCCCCGATCACGAGCAGCGGGATGCGCGAGACGGACGCGTTGGCCACGGCGGTCACGGTGTTCGTGACGCCGGGTCCCGCAGTCACCATCGCGACGGCGGTCTGCCCCGTCAACTCGGTGTGGGCGTGTGCCATGTGCACGGCCGAGCCCTCGTCCCGAACGTCGACGATGCGGACGCCGCGGCGCGCGAGCTGGTCCCAGATCGGCTGGATGTGTCCGCCCTGCAGGCCGAACACCCGGTCGACCCCGTGCTCGGTCAGGAACTCCGCCACCAGGCTCGCGACCTGCACCGGCCGTCGCTCCGCCATGGACCCTCCTCGTCGAGGTGATCACCGACACGCTCTTTGACGTGTCGTGTGTCACTCGACAGTGCGACATTCTGAATTCACAAGTCAAGGATGAGTTCACGATCACGGACGGCTACCATGCGGGGCGCACGCGCATCCGTCGATCCAGCAGCGGGGACGGAGGACGGCGGGGAGGGCGGTCGATGGCGGAGCTGCCGCACAGGCCCTCGCGGACCGAGCAGGTCTTCGAGGCGATCGTCGACGACATCTGCACCGGGCGCCTGGCCCCGGGCGTGCCGCTGCGCCAGGAGCAGCTGGCCGAGCGGTTCAACGTCTCCCGCCAACCGATCCAGCAGGCCCTGCTGCTGCTCCGCAACCAGGGGCTCGTCCGGGAGTTCGGGCGGCGCGGGCTCGAGGTGACCCCGCTCGAGCGCGACTTCGTCAGCCACCTCTACGAGCTGCGCGCGATCCTCGACGGCCAGGCCGCGCGGCTGGCCGCCGACCGCCACACCGAGGACTGGCTGCGGCACGCGACCCGCATCGTCGTCGCCGGGCGGCAGGCGTTCGACGACCGCGCGTTCGCGTCGATGGTCCGCAACGACGTCGAGTTCCACCGGACCGTCGTCGAGGCGACCGCGAACCCGCTGCTGGCCGAGAGCGCCGGCGTCATGTGGCGCAACGTGCAGCGCGTGATGGGCGAGGTGCTGCTGCAGGGCGGCGCCCCCGCCTGGGTGTGGGAGGACCACGCCGCGATCCTCGACGCGATCCGCGACCGGGACGGCGACGCCGCCGAGGAGCTCGCCCGTCGCCACGCCGAGCACGGCGAGAAGCTCATCCTCGACTCGATGCCGCCGGCCGCCGAGAGCGGTCCGGTGTCGGACGACGGGCTCGGTCCGGCGCCGGACGACTCGGCGCCGCTGGCGGAGTAGCGCCGCCGACCTGCACGAACGGCACTCTCGCAACATCTATGTGCGCCAGAGTGCCGTTCGCTCGGGAAGGAGGGGGCCCTCAGTCCGTGGCGGTGCGGTGCACGCCCAGCAGGTGGCGGTAGGCCGCGGCGCTGACACCGTTGAACGCCTGCTCGTCCCCGGTCGTCTCCCGGCGGACCTTGCCCGGCACGCCCGCGACGAGCGATCCGGGCGGCACGGTCACGCCCTGCGAGATCACGGCACCGGCGGCGATCACCGACCCGCGCCCGACCGTCGCGCCGTTCATGATCACGGCGCCCATCCCGACGAGGACGTCGTCCTCCACGGTGCACCCGTGCACCACCGCGCGGTGCCCGATCGTCACGTTCTCCCCCACCGTGCACGGGAAGCCCGGGTCGGCGTGCAGCACCGAGCCGTCCTGGACGTTGGAGCCGGCGCCGATGGTGATCGTGTCGTTGTCGGCGCGGACCACGGCGGTGTACCAGATCCCGACCTCGGGCCCGAGGGTCGCGCGCCCCGCCACCACGGCGCCGGGCGCGATCCACGCCGTCGGGTCGATCTGCGGGGCGTGGCCGTCGACGGTGACGATCAGGTGGTCCATGCCGGGCATCGAATCACGGCCGGGTGAGGGCCTCCGAGGGAGGCATTCCCGACGACGGGTCGGGACCGGTCCCGTCGTCCGGCTCCTGTTCCGTGCGCTCGACGGTCGGTGGGGTCATCGCCGTCGCCCAGGGTGCGGGCTCCGCCTTCGGGGCCCAGGCCGCGCCGTCCGTCGTCGTCGGGACGGGGTCGAGGCCCGGGAGCCCCTCGGGTGGGACCGCCGGGGCGACGGGGGCGGCCGGGGTGAGGTCCCAGCGGCCGTCGACGGGACGGCGCTGGAGGGTGGGTCCGGCGGTGAGCGCCTCGACCGGGACCTCGGCGAGACGTTGCCGCACCCGCGCGACGACCCGGGCCGGGCCGCGGACCACCGCGGTCAGGACGATCCGGTCGCCGTGCGGGTCGGGGACCTCGCGCAGGACGTGTACGCGGCCGTCCCCGGTCTCGACGACGAGCGCCCCGCCGGCCCCGCCGCCCGGTGCGAGGACGGCACCGGCGCGCGCGAGGTCGGCGTGGGCCGCCCCGAGCAGTTCGAGGTCGGCGAGGCCGTCGTCGCGGGTGCAGGCGTCGAGCAGGAACCCGCTCCCGACGTCGACGAGCGTCGCCGCGACCACGCGACGGTCGGCGAGCAGGGACTCGAGGACCGTCGACAGGCCGTCCGACCGCACGCACGTCACATGACGATGACGCGCCACCGCCGGCGGGTCAGCGTCGCCCGGCCTGCTGCGGGAAGTACCCGG
Organism: Actinomycetospora sp. CA-084318; assembly: GCF_050955885.1. Taxonomy (NCBI): domain Bacteria; kingdom Bacillati; phylum Actinomycetota; class Actinomycetes; order Pseudonocardiales; family Pseudonocardiaceae; genus Actinomycetospora; species Actinomycetospora sp. CA-084318. The sequence continues at coordinate 1,979,762 of NZ_CP192098.1, read as the reverse complement.
GCTCGGCCGGCGCGGCGGTCGGGTCGTCCATCGAGAAGCGCGAGCAGATCATCCGCAGGTCGCGGCGGGCCATCGCCAGGTTGGCCTGCTGCCGGTTGAGCACGAGGTAGAGGAACAGCTTGTCCTCGTCCGTGCGCGAGTAGATCGGCCGGATGATGTGGTACTGGGTGTCGAGGGTGATCAGGATGTCCTCGATCGTCTCGCGCAGGCCCAGCTTCGCCATCACGTCGAACTTGGCGCGGACGACCTCGGAGTTGCCCGGCGCCGCGACGTCGAGGTCGAACTCGGCGCTGCCGCCGCGCGAGCCGAGGGTCATGCCGCTCTCGTAGTCGACGAGGGCCACCGCGAAGGCGCCCTTGATGTTCGTCGCGGCGTTGAGGATGTAGTCGATGTCGGCCATCGGGGGCTCCGGTTCTGTGGTGTCTCGGGTCGGGGTGGTCGCCGCGGTCTCGGGCGGGGGTCGGGGGTGGGCGGGACGTCAGGTGAGGCGGCGCAGTCCGAGGAGCAGGCGGCGCAGCACGGACGGCTCGGTGCTCCACCCCGGGATCCCGGTCGACAGCGCGGCTGCCGGAGCGGGATCGGGTGCGGGCGTCGGCGACCGCAGGTTCGCGCCGGGGGAACGACGGGGCAGGCCAGCGTCGGTGGCGGCCTGCACCTCCTCCGGCGCGGGTCCGGGGTCCGCCGCGGCCGGCACGGGGGCCGGCTCGAGCGGCGGGGCGGTGATGATCGGGTAGGGCACCGGGGCGGGGACCTCGGTGGTGTCGTCGTCGACCGGCGACGGCGGGGGCGGCACCACGACGACGGGCGCGAACAGCGACCCCGTCCGCGGTGCGGGGATCTCGGGCGCCGCGACCGTGAGCTCGGCCGGTTCGCGGGCGGCCGGGACCTCCGGGGCGCCGCGCCAGGTGCGGGCCTGCCGGACGGTCAGGGGGCGCCGCCGGGGGTCCCACATCCCGGGCTCGGGGTCGGACCGGTCCGGCTCCGGGGCGGCCTCGGGCTCTGCGGTCGGCGAGGTGTCGGTCGTCGATGGCGCGCTGGTCCCACTGGATGCGTGCAGGTCGCCATCGTCGTCCGCACCCGGGGTCTCGGGGTCCGCCGGCAGCGATGGCTCATCGCCGACGTCAGAGGTGCGGACGGCGCCACTCGTGCGGGGAGCCGGGGCCGCGGGCGGCGGCGGCACCTCCTCGGGCACCAGCAGGGCCGGCCGGACTGCCGGTGCGGCGGGCGGGGTGCCCGGTGTGGCCGGGCTGGCTGGCGTGGCCGGTCGGTGCGTCGGCAGGAACGCCAGGGCGGGCACGTCGGAGCCGGGACGGGGGGTGGGGCGGGGCAGGTCGTGGTCGGGGGCCCGGCGCGGCGCCGGCCCGAGGGGCGCGGGCGTCCCGGACGACGGCATGGCGGCCGGCAAGGATCCGGTGGTCGGGCCGCTCGGTCGGGCCACGACCGACGGAGACGGAGCCGACGCAGCCGACGGGGGCACCGGCGCGGACGGGGCGGCGGACGGGCGGCGCCGCTCGACGACGGCGGGCAGGGACCGGGTCCGGGCGGAGCCCACGCCGGCCAGGGCACGCCGGGCGAGCGCGAGGTTGCCGTGCTCCCGGTCGATGCGCAGCACCACCCAGAGGTCCTCGCCGACGCCGGGGACGGTGCGCACCAGGTGGTGGGCGGTCTCCGTGGTCAGGACGACGTCCTCCAGCGCGCGCCCACGCTCGCGCGAGACGTCGGCGATCCGGCGGGCCCAGGCCAGGATCGCCGGATCGGCGTCGGCCGGGCCGCCGAGCTCGCCGCGGACGTGGTCGCCGGCGGCGTCCACGACCAGCACGTGGCGGGCGCCGGGCAGGTCACCGAGCGCGACCAGGGACTCCGGCAGGGCGGTGACCGCCCCCGAGGTACCGGAGAGCGGGACCGCGTCGACTGGGGTGGTGCCCCGACCGAGTGGGACCACGCGATTCCTTCGACGGTCGATGAACAGGACCGACGCACCGTAGGTTCGCGGTGCGTGAGCGGCAACGAGTCCGAACGGAGCAGGGACGTCCGGTTCATCCGTCCGCCGACGAACGCTGCGTTCCCGGTCCGCCTCGTACGCAACGGTGCTGGCCTCGGGCCCGGACACCGGCGACGGTCCGCATCCGGATCAACCATGGTGCAGCGTTCGGCTACCAGCTAGGACCGAACGGCCCTGCAAACAATGCGCGATCGTCGCTCAGTACTCGGCCACACGGACGATGCGACACGGTGTCACGGTTCCGTGAACGTGGGAGAACATCACCGGATCGGACCAATGTGGCTCTCAGCGTCGCGGAGAGCAGGCCACCTCGGCGAGCACCGGATCGCGCGGGAAGCGCAGCTCGGTCCGCGCCGGGGCGCCGACGAGGTTGTCCCAGAACCGGCCCCACGTCAGCGGCGCGGACACCGAGTCGCGCAGCTCCACGATCGCCGGGCACTGCAACGCCCGGGCCGCGGCCGCCACGTCCGCCCCGGTCGCCGCCCGACTGTCGACGGCCGCTCCCCCGCCCGCCGCGATGAACCACGCGGCGGGGAGGTTCTTGTCGTGCCCGGTGCGCCCGTCGGGGACGTTGGTGGTGTGGGCCGCGAGGGGGTCCGCGAGCCCCACGGTGTCCGTGACGCGGACGTCGAGGGGGTTCAGGGCGCCGGCGGCGCCGAGGTTGAGGAACACCAGCCCGGAGGGACTGCCCGGGGCGAGCGGCACGAGGTCCCACTCCGGCCCGGCCGGCCCGGTCCCGCGCGCGAGGAGCGCCACCACCGGCCGGGGGCTCTCCGCGACGAGCTCCGCGCCGCCCGCCACGTAGGGGTGGGCGCGGTAGTCGTCGGCGGTGACGGGGTGGGGGTTGCCGAGCAGCTGGGTGTAGAAGCCGCGCTCGTCGGCGATCCCGGACGCCGAGATCCCGTGGTAGTTCGGCCGCGCCGTGGTGCCCACCACGGCCGCCCACACCGCGAGGACCACCAGCGGCAGCACCGTCCGCCGGCGCACCGGCAGGGCCATCACCGGCAGGAGCATCGCGAAGATCGCCGGGAGCAGCATCCGGGCGTGCATGAAGTCGCCGCCCACGCGCGTGACGTAGAGCAGCATCGCGAGCCCGCCCAGCACCGGCGCCACGGCCACCGCCACCGTGCCCGCCCGGTCCCAGGCGCGGGTCCGGCGCACGTCGGCGCCGCCCTCCGGCAATGCCGCAGCGACACCGTCCCGGCGGCGGGTCCACCAGCCCGACCGCGCGACCCGCTGCGCCACCATCAGCAGCGCGGCCGCCGCCAGTACCGCGGCGGGGATCAGCAGCCAGTAGGTCGCGACGGTGTCGCGCAGGTAGGAGTAGCCGCGGCCCCAGCGGGAGACCCCGGCCTCCTTCGCCAGCGCCGTCGACGGCACGAGCAGGCCGTAGTAGCCCGCGCGGAACACCTCGTAGGCCAGGGCGGGCGCCACGCAGAGGGCCCCGAGCCCGACGATCCGTCGGGCGCCGCGGCGGTCCCGCGGCTGCTCGAGGACGGCCAGCGCGATCCCGCCGGCGGCGGCGACCACCGCGAGGTCGGGGCGCACGAGCGGGCCGAGACCGAGGACGAGCGCGACCGGCCAGGCCGACCCGGGTCGTCGTCGGGACCCCGCGGCGACGAACAGCCGCGGCTCGCGCTGGGAGCGGCGCACCAGCAGCCACCAGGCGAACGCGAGCCAGGAGAAGGACAGCCCGGTCTCCAGACCCGACGTCCCGAAGTCCCAGAAGGGAGGCATCGCGAGGAAGACGAGCGCCCCGGCCGGCACGACGACGCGGCCCAGGCCGGTCAGGCGGCGCGCCGCGTCCATGGCGAGACCGAGGGCCACGACCGAGAGGAGGCCGCCGACCACGAGTGCCGCCGGTTCGGGTGGCACGGGCAGCAGGGCGAGGCCGAGCAGCACGACGGTCCAGAGCGTGGAGGTGTTGGTCTCCACCCGCTCGCCGACGTTGAACACCGGGCCGTGGCCCTCGAGGATCTGCCGGACCGTGCGCAGGAAGATCAGGCCGTCGTCGGAGACCCAGCGGCGCTGCCAGACGAGCAGGCCGTAGGCCACGACGGCGAGGGTGAGCGCGACCGCGGTGACCGTCACCGGTCGTCGTCGGGCGCCGCGGGCGAGGTCGGCGGGCAGGGCGCGCACGCGCGTCGGGGTGGCGGGACCCCGGGCCAGCGTGTCGCTCATCGTCCCTCCCCGCGCCGGTGCCAGGACCGGGCCTGCGCGTCGGTCAGGACCGCGACCTGGTCGACGACGACCCGGAGCCGTCCCGCGTCGTCCTGCGCAGCGTCCCACGCCGGGCGGAACGCAGGGTCCAACGCGTCCGGTGCGCCGTCCCACAGTCGCCCGACCAGGTCCGTCAGCAACCCCCGTTCGGCCTCCTGCGCGCGGAGACGGACCGGGTCGGACATCACCCACCGCACCGCGGCCGCCTTGAGCAGCGTCACCTCCGCACGCGCCCGGGCCGGCACGACGAGGTCGTCGGTGGGCTCGGGGCGCTCGCGGCCGGTCGTCGCGATCGTCTCCTCCACGGCCGCGGCCACGAACCGGCCGACGAGCTCGCTGGTGAGGCGCTTGAGCGCGACCTGGGCGGTGAGGCTGCCCGGCGCGTCGAGGTCGGCGACCGCCCGCAGCGGCGGATAGGCGGCGAGCCGTTCCGCCGCGCGGGCCAGTTCGTCGGGTTCGGCGCCGAAGGCCGCGGCGGCCAGGGCGATCAGCCCGTCGTCGGGAACGGCGAGCCGGGCCGGGTCGATGCGGGCGGCGAGGATGGCGTCCTCGACGTCGTGGACGGAGTAGGCGACGTCGTCCGCCCAGTCCATGACCTGCGCCTCCAGGCACGCGCGGCGATCGGCCGGGTCGCGGATCCAGGCGAAGACCTCGACGTCGTCGGCGTAGACGCCGAACTTGCGCCCGCTCCCCCGCTCCCAGGGGTACTTCATGCAGGCGTCCAGCGTCGCGCGGGTCAGGTTGAGGCCGGAGGCGGGGCCGTCCTCCAGGGTCTTCGGCTCCAGCCGCGTGAGCAGCCGCAGCGTCTGCGCGTTGCCCTCGAACCCCCCGGCCTCCGCCGCGACGGCGTCGAGGGCGCGCTCGCCGTTGTGCCCGAACGGCGGGTGGCCGATGTCGTGGGCGAGGCCCGCCGTGTCGACGACGTCGGGGTCGAGGCCGAGCTCCTCGGCCATCCCCCGGCCGATCTGCGCGACCTCCAGCGAGTGCGTCAGCCGGGTCCGCGGCACGCCGGTGACCTCGGCGTCCTCCCCCGGGCCCACCACCTGGGTCTTGCCCGCCAGGCGCCGCAGCGCCGCGGAGTGCAGCACCCGGCCGCGGTCGCGCGCGAACGGCGAGCGCCGGTCGCGGCCACGCTTGGGCGCCTCGGGCGAGAAGCGCTCGTCCCGACGACGGATGCTCACTGCAATCCGGGGTCGGAGAAGTCCGACGAGGCGTGGGCGAGGTGGTAGTAGATCAACCCCGCCGTCTCGCGCACGATGTAGAAGAACTGCGTGCGTCGGGTCTGCGACACCGGTCCGCCCTTGGCCGGCGACGTGGTGGCGTCGAGCCCGACGTCGCGGGCCATCGTGCGCGAGCGCAGCGAGTGCCACGGGTCGGACACGATCACCGCCGAGGTCCACCCGCGCTGGCGCGCCACCGACCCGACGGCCTCGAAGCTGCCCAGGGTGTCGCGGCCCTCGTCGATCGGGAGCACGTCGCGGTTCGGCACGCCGTGGTCGGTGAGCCACCGGTCGCCGCTCTCGGCCTCGGAGAACTGGTCGCCCTGCGCGGAGCCGCCCACCGTGACGATGCGCGGCGCCACCCCCTGCCGGTAGAGCGCGAGGGCGTGCTCCAGGCGGGCCTCGAGCACCGGGGACGGGCGCCCGTCGTACTGGGCGGCGCCGAGCACCAGGATCATGTCGGTGGGCGTGCGCTCGTCCACCCGGCCGAGCCACCACACGCGTGCGGCGGTCCCGCCGACGAGCAGCAGGGCGATGACCAGCGCGCCGACGACGACCCGGGGCGCCCAGGTCAGGGCCGCCCGCGAGCGGCTCACGCCCCGATCTGCCCGCGCCCGGCGGACAGCGCCCCGGGGTCGCGGCCGGACCGGACGGCGAGCACCTCGGCGACGACCGACACCGCGGTCTCGGCCGGGGTGCGCGCCCCGAGGTCGAGCCCGACCGGCCCGTGGATCGTCGTGAGCTGCTCCTCGGTGACGCCCGCGGCGAGCAGCCGCTCGCGGCGGGCGGCCTGGGTGCGTCGCGAGCCGAGGGCGCCGAGGAACCCGCGCCCGTGGCGCAGGCCGGCGAGCAGGGACTCGTCGAAGGCCGGGTCGTGGTCGAGCAGGACGAGCACGTCCGCGTCGGTGAACGCCTCGACCGCGGCCGTGGTCTCCGCGACCGTGGCCACCGCGCGGCAGCCCCACCCGAGGACGGCGGCCTGGGCGGCCAGCGCCTCGCCGAGGGCCCCGGCGCCGACGACGAGCAGCGACGGCACCGGCACCCACAGGTCGACGAGCACGTCGGTGCCCGCGAGCTCGGTGCGGTCGGTCGCGGTGGCGCCGCGGCGCAGGAGGCCGGCCAGGTGCTCTGCGGCCGCCGTGTCGAGGTCGGTGGAGCCGAGGGTGCCGTGTCGCTCCGCGAGGTCGTTCCCGACGAGGACGAGCGCGGCGGTGCCGTCGGCGGTGGAGACGAGGGCGGCCGGGACGCCGTCGGCGAAGCCGCGCGCGAGGGCGTGGGCGGCCTCGCCCGTGAGCGGGTGCGCGAGCAACGTCGCCCCGCCGGCACAGGCGAGCCCGGCGGCGACCGCGTCGTCCTCCGCGACGTGCGCCTCCTGCGTGCCCGGCGCGCTCAGGGCCGTGCGGGCCAGCTCCGCGGCGGGCGCGTCGAGCGCGCCCCGGAGCAGGTCCCCGGCCGTGACGATCTCGCCCATCAGCGTGCCGCGGGCCACCAGGAGCTGCCCCGGCTCGACGGTGCCGAAGCCGTGCCGCGCGAGCACGCGCACGACGCCGACGGGGGCGGCCGGGTCGTCGCCCCCGGCCAGGACCTCACTCAGCTCGGTCACGGGAACCAGCGTAGGTGAGGGGCCCGACGGTCTCGCCGCACCCGTCGTCGTGCAGGACCTCAGCAGCCGATGAGCCGCGCGGCGAGGTAGCCCTCGAGCTGGTCGAAGGAGACCCGCTCCTGGGTCATCTCGTCGCGGTGGCGCACCGTGGCGGCGCGGTCCTCCATCGAGTCGAAGTCGACCGTCACGCAGAACGGCGTTCCGATCTCGTCCTGACGGCGGTAGCGACGGCCGATGGCGCCGGCGTCGTCGAAGTCGACGTTCCAGTGCCGGCGCAGCCGGGCCGCGACGTCACGCGCGACCGGCGAGAGGTCGGCGTTGCGGCTCAGCGGCAGCACCGCCGCCTTCACCGGCGCGAGCCGCGGGTCGAGCTTCAGCACGGTGCGCTTGTCGACCCCGCCCTTGGCGTTCGGCGCCTCGTCCTCGGTGTAGGCCTCGAGCAGGAACGCCATCATCGGTCGGCCGACGCCGGCCGCGGGTTCGATGACGTAGGGCCGGTACCGGGAGTCGGTCGCCTGGTCGTAGTACGACAGGTCGACGCCCGAGTGGTTCGAGTGCGTGGTGAGGTCGAAGTCGGTGCGGTTCGCGATGCCCTCGAGCTCGCCCCACTCCTGGCCGGCGTTGAACTGGAAGCGGTACTCCACGTCCACCGTGCGCTTGGAGTAGTGGGAGAGCTTCTCCTTCGGGTGCTCGTAGTGGCGCAGGTTCTCCCGCGCGATCCCGAGCTCGGTGTACCAGCGGGTCCGCTCGTCGATCCAGTACTGGTGCCACTGCTCGTCGGAGCCCGGCTCGACGAAGAACTCCATCTCCATCTGCTCGAACTCGCGCGTGCGGAAGATGAAGTTGCCCGGCGTGATCTCGTTGCGGAAGCTCTTGCCGACCTGGCCGATGCCGAACGGCGGCTTCTTGCGCGCCGTGGACATGACGTTGGCGAAGTTGACGAAGATGCCCTGCGCGGTCTCCGGCCGCAGGTAGTGCAGGCCCTCCTCGGACTCCACCGGCCCGAGGTAGGTCTTGAGCATCATGTTGAACTCGCGCGGCGGGGTGTACTGGCCGCGGTTGCCGCAGTTCGGGCAGGGCACCGTCGAGAGGTCGAAGTGGACGTGCCCCTCGGCGTCGGTGGACTCCAGCGAGGGCCCGCCGGTGCGCTCGGCGAAGTCCTCGGCGAGCTGGTCGGCGCGGAACCGGCGGTGGCAGTTCGTGCACTCCACCAGGGGGTCGGTGAACACGTCGACGTGCCCCGAGGCGACCCACACCTGGCGCGGCAGGATCACGCTCGAGTCCAGGCCCACGACGTCGTCGCGGCCCTGCACCATGAACCGCCACCACTGGCGCTTGATGTTGTCCTTGAGCTCGACACCCAGGGGGCCGTAGTCCCAGGCCGACCGGGTACCGCCGTAGATCTCGCCCGAGGGGAAGACGAACCCGCGCCGCTTGCACAGGTTCACGACGGTCTCGATGCGGGCGCTGTCGGTGGGGGTGGGCACTTCGGTCTCTCCTGATGCTGCTCGGTGGCCCACCCAGGTTATCCAGCAGGCATCGGGCCCGTCGGGCCGCCTCGGTCGAGGATGCTCGGGTGCTCGACGAACCCGCCGTCGGGACGACCGGTCAGCCGCCGCTCGAAGGTGGCCTCCCGGTCGGTGGCGGCCTCGGACAGGAACGGGACGACGTGCTCGCGGACGTCGAAGGGCTGCAACGCGCGCCGGTAGGCCGTGAGCGACTCGAACACGGCGACGAGGACCCACTCCCCCGGCGCCTCGACCGCGCGCGCGACCTCGACGCGTTCGCAGCCCGGCTGCGCCGCCAGCAGCCCGACCGCACGGCGGGCGCGGACGAGGAACTCCGCCTCGTCGTCGGGACGGAAGCGGCAGACCAGGAGCACGGCCGGACCTTATCGACACCGGGTGTCAGTATGGGATTCTGGAGGTCGACGAGTGCTGCCGGCTCGTCGGATTCGGTGGAGAGGAGCGCCGTGGCGAACGGACGCGGACGACGGCCCGCACGGGGCGACATGCGCCGCCCGCTGCTGCCCGGGGCGGGGCCGCTGGCCGGGGTGTCGCCGGTGCTCGTGTTCCTGGTGGTGGCCGTCGTCTTCGCGGCCGGGGTGATCCTCGGCGGGGTCGTCGGGGCGCTGCTGCTGGCGCTGCTGGCGGCCGGGGTCGCGGTGCTGCTCGCGACGACGTGGGGGGCGATGAGCCGCCCGGAGCGGGTGGCCCGGAGTCTGATCCTCGCCGTGCTGGTGCTCGTGGCGATCGGGGTGGCGTGGCGATGACGGTCTCCCACGAGGCGCCGGCGGTGCCCGACGCGCCCGCTCCCCTGGAGCCGACGACGCTGGAGGCGGCCGGGGAGCTGCTGCGCGCCCTGGCCGCGCCGGTGCGGATCGCGGTGGTCATGCAGCTGCGGGTCTCGCCGCGTTGCGTGCACGAGCTGGTCGACACCCTGGGCGTCACCCAGCCGTTGATCAGCCAGCACCTGCGGGTACTCAAGGCGGCCGGTGTCGTGCGCGGGGAGCGACGGGGCCGCGAGGTCGTCTACCGGTTGGTCGACGACCACCTGGCGCATATCGTGATCGACGCCGTCGAACACGTGCAGGAGGACGCATGAGTGGCCGGAGACGGAGCGCAGCGGAGCTCGACCGGTGACGGAGCCGCGGCCGACCGTCGTCCCCGGGCAGCGCTCGACCCGGCAACGGGCGGCGATCGGCGACCTGCTCGACGAGCTGGACGACTTCCGCTCCGCCCAGGACATCCACGAGGAGCTCCGCCGTCGAGGTGAGGGCATCGGCCTGACCACCGTGTACCGCACGCTGCAGGCGCTCGCCGACGCCGGCGAGATCGACGTCCTGCGCACCACGGCGGGTGAGGCCTCCTACCGCCGCTGCTCCGACACCCACCACCACCACCTGGTGTGCCGCCGCTGCGGGCGCACCGTGGAGGTGGAGGGACCCGCCGTCGAGCACTGGGCGGAGAAGGTGGCCGTGGAGCACGGATTCGCCGAGATCGACCACACGGTGGAGATCATCGGCACGTGCTCGTCCTGCCGGTCCTGACGGCGGGTCCGGGCACCGGGAGCGGGGCGTGATCGCTCGTCACGCCCGGTGACCTGTCTCCCCGGAGCGCGCCGGAGAACCGGTGCCGCCGGCACCGGTTCCGTGGCCTGGTCCGGAGGCCGGGGTCACGCTCCGGAGGGCCTGGAGACGCCCCGGAGCCGGCGGCGCGGACGGGCCGGCCCGAGCGCGACCGTGGCCCGCCCCCGGGATCGGGGACGGGCCACGGTCGTCGCGCGTTACTCCCGGTCGGCGCGCGGACGGCCGGCGGTCTCCCGCTCGGCGCCGCCCGTGGGACCGACCTGCAGCGTGTCGTCCACGCCGTCCGCGTCCGGACGCCCCGGGGCGTCCGCCGGCACCGGCTCGTCCGACTCGCGGAACGGGTCGCCGTTGCGCCGCACGTCGGCGTAGGTGACGCGCTCCCCCGCCTCGTTCACGTTCGTCCGCCACGGACCGTCGGCGTCGGCCGGGAACGACTGCACCCGCAGGTAGAAGTCGTCCCCGTGCTTGTCGGTGCCGTAGTCGATCGCCTGCTCGATCACCTCGGTGCCCTTGATCTCGCGGAGCACGACCGGGTCGTGGTTGAGATCGCGGGTGAGGGCGACGCACAGGGCGATCATGATGATCACGAACGGCGCGGCGACCAGGATCGTCAGGTTCTGCAGGCCGGACAGCGCGTCCTGGCCGCCGACCAGCAGCATCACCATCGCGACGAGGCCCATCGTGGCGCCCCAGAAGATGACGACCCACTTCTTCGGCTCGTCGGTGCCGCGCTGCGAGAGCGTGCCGGTGACGATCGAGGCGGCGTCGGCGCCGGAGACGAAGAAGATCGCGACCAGCACCATCACCAGGATCCCGGTGACGGTGGCCAGCGGGTAGGCCTGCAGCACCGAGAACAGCTGGGTCTCGGTGTCCGCGGCGGCCGGGTCGAGGCCCGCCTGCTGCTGGGTGATCGCCGTCCCGCCGAAGATCGCGAACCAGAGCAGGGACACGAGGCTGGGCACGAGGATCACGCCGCCGACGAACTGGCGGATCGTGCGGCCACGGCTGATCTTCGCCAGGAACATCCCGACGAACGGGGTCCAGGAGATCCACCAGGCCCAGTAGAAGACCGTCCACGACGAGAGCCAGTCGAGCATCGGTGCGCCGCCGGTGGCCTCGGTGCGCCCGACCATCTCGAAGAACTCCGAGAAGTAGGCACCGACCGCTGTAGGCAGCAGGTCGAGGATGATCACCGTCGGGCCGACGACGAACACGAACAGCGCCAGCACGCCCGCGAGCACCATGTTGATGTTCGAGAGCCACTGGATGCCCTTGGCGACGCCCGAGACCGCGGACAGGATGAACGCCGCCGTCAGGACGATGATGATCGGGACGAGCACCTCGTTGCCCGCGTTGGGCAGGAAGCCGGTGGCGCCGAGCCCGCCGCCGATCTGCAGCGCGCCGAGACCGAGCGACGCGGCGGAGCCGAACACCGTCGCGAAGATCGCGATGATGTCGATGATCCGGCCGGGCGTGCCGTTGGCCGCCTTCTCCCCGATCAACGGGATGAAGGCCTGGCTGATGAGCTGACGACGACCCTTGCGGAACGTCGAGTACGCGATCGCGAGGCCGACGACGGCGTAGATCGCCCACGGGTGCAGCGTCCAGTGGAACAGCGACGTGGCCATCGCGGTGCGCAGCGACTCCACCTGGTCCCCGCCGGCCACCGACCCCGGCGGCGGGCTGGTGAAGAACGACAGCGGCTCGGCGACGCCGTAGAACATCAGTCCGATGCCCATGCCGGCCGAGAACATCATGGCGATCCACGACACGGTGCGGAACTCGGGCTGCTCGTCCTCGCCACCGAGCTTGATCCGCCCGAACTTCGAGAACGCGAGCCACAGCGCGAACACCACGAACCCGGTGGCGGCGAGGATGAACAGCCACCCGCCGCCCTTGATCAGCCCGCTGATCATGCCGCTGGACACCGAGCTCAGCGACTCCGTGCTGAGGATGCCCCAGAGCACGAAGACGACGGCCAGCGAGGCGCCGACGCCGAAGACGACCTTGTCGACGGGCACGCCCTTCACGTCGGCGGCCGTTCCACCCTGCTCCTCCGGCGACTTCTCCGGAGGACTCTCCTGTTGCTGTGTCATACCGGTACGCCCGTCGGATGCCGACGGGCGTCCTCCTCTCCGGATGCGACGTCCGGAGCAGACTACGGGAGGAAAGGGACAGACACCGCGCAATCGGCGGAAATCGCAGCGTGACCGGGCCGCCGGGAGGAGCTTCGCCCCCGCGGCGCCTGCCTCGTCAGGAACTCCCGACGAGATCGGCCCGGACCTGCGAGGCCGTCGAGACGACGAGCATCAGCAGCGTGCCGAGGGGGTCGGCGGCGAGGTCCTCGGCGGGGAACGCGTAGCGCAGCGTCACGTCCCAGCCCCCGTCGGTCCGGACGACGCCGAGCGTGCCGAAGAGCCCCTGGCCGGCGCGTTCGGCCATCCGGCGCGGCACGTCGTCGTCGGTGAGGTCCCAGGCGACGACGCAGGTCAGGGACAGGACGGCGAGCCCCTCGACGAGCTCGACACCCTGCACCGCGCAGGGCACGTCGCCGTGCCGGAAGGAGAGGGCTCCGTCGTCGTCGACGCGGACCTCGACGAATTTCTCGAGCGCCTCGCGGGCGGTGATCAGCAGGGTGGCGGTCGTGGCGGCCTCGCGGCTCACTCAGCTCTCCTCGGCAGGGTCGACCCCGGCGTCGACCCCGGACGCGTCGACGGCGCCACCGTAGCGGCGGTCCCGGGAGGCGTAGATCTCGCAGGCCTGCCAGAGGTGGCGGCGGTCGAAGTCGGGGAAGAGCGTGTCGAGGAAGACCATCTCGGCGTACGCGGACTGCCAGAGCAGGAAGTTCGACGTCCGCTGCTCGCCCGAGCTGCGCACGAACAGGTCCACGTCGGGCATGTCCGGCTCGTCGAGGTACCGCGCGAGGGCCCGCTCGTCGATCCGCTCCGGGTCGAGCTCACCGCGTGCGGCCCGCCGCGCCAGCTCCTTCGCGGCACCGACGATCTCCGCGCGGCCGCCGTAGTTGACGCACATGGTGAGGGTGACGACGTCGTTGTCCTTCGTCAGCTCCTCGGCGATCTCGAGCTCCTTGATCACGCTGCGCCACAGCCGCGGCCGCTGCCCCGACCAGCGCACCCGCACACCCATCGCGTGCATCTCATCGCGGCGGCGGCGGATCACGTCGCGGTTGAACCCGAGCAGGAAGCGGACCTCCTCGGGGCTGCGCCGCCAGTTCTCCGTCGAGAAGGCGTAGGCACTGATCCACTTCACGCCGACGTCGATGCAGCCGCGGACCACGTCGAGCAGCTGGGCCTCGCCGTGCCGGTGCCCCTCGATCCGCGGCAGGCCGCGCTGGTTCGCCCACCGGCCGTTGCCGTCCATGACGAGCGCGACGTGGTTCGGCACCAGGTCCGCCGGGATCGCCGGGGCCGTGGCGCCCGACGGGTGCGGGGTCGGCGCCATCACCGTGGGGTCGCCCGGTCCGCGCAGCCGACCTCCCGACCGGCCACGACTCCGTTCGGCGCGCTGACGCAGCGGACTCACACGACTCCTTCCGATTCCCGACGACGGCTGTCGTCGGCCTCCGTCGTCGGGACCCCGTCCTCCAGGTCCACCCGCGGGACCGCGCCGCGGCGGTCGACGAGCGGGAGCGAGCGCAGCTGGCGCTCGAGGTGCCACTGCAGGTGGGCGGCGACGAGGCCCGCGGCGTCGCGCCGGGCGTCGGGCGGGCTCTGCTCGGCGGCGGTCCAGTCGCCGTCGCGCAGGGCCTCGAGCAGCCGCCAGGTCCACCACGACGGCACGACCGCCCCGCCGGGCCGGCAGTCGTCGCACACCGCTCCCCCGGCGGCCACCGCGAAGCGCCGGTGGAACCCGTGCGTGCCGTCGGGGGCGTCCAGCGGGGTCTCGGGCTCCACGCCGCAGCGGGCGCACTCGGTGACGGCGGGCGCGTACCCGGCGATGACCATCGCGCGCAGCAGGTAGGCGTCGAGGACGAGGTGCGGGTCGCGCTGCCCGACGGCGAGGCCGCGCAGGGCGCCGACCAGGAGCAGGAACAGCTCGCGCGCCGGCTCGCCCTCCTCGGGGGTGAGCCGGTCGGCGGTCTCGAGCAGGGCGCACCCGGCGGTGTAGCGCGGGTAGTCGGCGACCAGGTCGCCGCCGAAGGCGTCGATCGTCTGGACCTGCGTGACGATGTCGAGGCTGCGTCCGGTGTGCAGCTGCAGGTCGACGTGGCCGAACGGCTCGAGGCGCGCGCCGAACTTCGAGGTGGTCCGGCGCACCCCCTTCGCGGTGGCCCGCACCTTGCCGTGGTGCTGGGTCAGGAGGGTGACGATCCGGTCGGCCTCACCGAGTTTCTGACACCGCAGCACCACGCCGGTGTCGCGGTAGAGGCCCACGGACCCATCCTGGCACCACGGTCGGACATCCGGCGTCGTTCACTCCTTCGGCCCATTCGTGCCGGGCGTGGCTCCGTCTACTGTCACGCTCAGTCACATCAACCCGGAAGGACCCCCGTCATGACCACCCCGCAGCAGCAGCCCTCCGCCCCGCAGCCCGTCGGGTACGGCCATCCCGCCGCCCAGCCCGTGGGGTACGGCCCGCCGGTCCGGCGGACCAACGTGCTGTCGATCGTCGCGCTCGTCGCCGCGTTCTTCGTCCCGCTCGCCGCGGTGGTCTGCGGGTGGGTGTCGTTGCGCCAGATCGCGCGCACCGGGGAGAACGGGCGCCCCCTGGCGATCACCGCCCTGGTGCTCGGCGGGATCGGCTGCGCCCTGTGGATCCTGTTCTGGGTGCTGATCATCGCCGGGGGCGGCAGCTTCTCGTACTCGTACTCGATCTGATTCCTGCCGCTCCGCGCGAGGTTCACCGCAGACAGGTTCCGCGTCCCGGGACGATGCCTCGTGTGAACCTCGCGGCAGAGCCGGCCGCGGTGCTTTCGGCGAGGTTCACGCCAGACAGGTTCCGCAGCCCGGGACGATGCCTGGTGTGAACCTCGGCGGCGCCCCTAGCGTGGCCGGCATGGAGTTCGCCGGACGGGTCCTCGATGCCCTCGCCTCGACCACGGCGGACGGGCCGCCCGAGGGCCTGTTCGCCCCGGAGGCCATCACCTGGCACTCCTTCGACGAGGTCGAGGCGCCCACGGTGCCGGCGACCTTCGACTCGCTGCGCGCGATCCGGGCGGTCGTCCCCGACTTCACCATGGTCGACGTCCGTGCCTACGGCGGCGAGCCGGGCCTCGCGCAGTACGTCGTCACCGGCACCCTGCCCGACGGGTCGCGCCTGCACGCGCCCGCCGCGCTGGTGGTGCACTCCCGCGACGGGCTCGTGACCCGCATCGAGGAGTACGTCGACACGGGTCAACTGGCGCCGCTGTTCGCCCACCTCGGCTGAGCCCGCGCGGACGACGAAGCGGCGTTGCTGCCACTGGGTGACAGCAACATCCGGCTGAGCACGCCGATAGGGCTTCGCTGGCACAAATAGTCGGTCAGAACCCCAGCTTGCGCAGCTGACGGGGGTCGCGCTGCCAGTCCTTGGCGACCTTGACGAACAGGTCGAGGTGCACCTGCGTGCCCAGCATCTTCTCGATCTGCTGCCGGGAGTTGGTGCCGACCTCCTTGAGCCGCGACCCGCCCCGGCCGATCACGATCGCCTTCTGGGACTGCCGCTCGACGAAGATCTCGGCGCGGATCTTGAGGGTCCTGCCCTCGACCATCTCCTCGACCACGACGGCCAGCGAGTGCGGCAGCTCGTCGCGCACGCCCTCGAGCGCGGCCTCCCGGATGAACTCCGCGATCATCGTCGTCTCGGGCTCGTCGGACAGCTCGCCCTCGGGGTAGAGCGGCGGGCCGGGCGGCATCTGGGCGAGCAGCAGGTCGGTCAGCAGCTCCACCTGCTTCCCGGACACCGCCGACACCGGCACGATCTCGGCGAAGTCGGCGAGTTCCTGCAGCTCCAGCAGCCGCTGCGCGATCACCTCGGGGCGCGCGAGGTCGGTCTTGGTCAGGATACCGACGACGGGCGTCCGGTCGGCGACCTTGCGCAGCTCCGAGACGATGAACCGGTCGCCCGGCCCCACCGCCTGGTCGGCCGGGGCGCAGAACCCGATCACGTCGACCTCGGCCCACGTCGTGCGCACCACGTCGTTGAGCCGCTCCCCCAGCAGGGTGCGCGGCTTGTGCAGTCCGGGGGTGTCGACGAGCACGAGCTGCCCGTCGGACCGGTGGACGATGCCGCGGATCGCGTGCCGGGTGGTCTGCGGGCGCGACGAGGTGATCGCGACCTTCTGCCCCACCAGCGCGTTCGTCAGGGTCGACTTGCCGACGTTCGGACGTCCGACGAAGCAGGCGAACCCGGAGCGGAAGTCGTCGGGCCAGGGCTGGGTCACGCCGCGTCCTTGCCCTCGAGCCGCGCGACGATCTCGCGCCCGATCGGCAGGGCCGCCGTCGCCGCCGGCGAGGGAGCGTTGAGCACGTGCAGCACCGACACGTCGTCGGAGCGGTCCTCGACGAACAGGAAGTCGTCCACCAGGGACCCGTCCGGCCGGACCGCCTGGGCGCGCACCCCGGCGCGGCGCATCACGTCGTGCGGCGGGTGCAGGTCGGCGGCCGTGGTGCCGGGCAGCATCGTCGACACCGCCTTCGCCATGGCGGCCTTCGACAGCGAGCGCTGCATCTCGCCGATCCCGTAGCGCCACTGCTGCGCGGCGAGGGAGAGGAAGCCCGGGTCGGTCAGCGTGCCGACGAGCTCGCGCACCTTCAGCGTGCGCCAGTCGTACCCCTCGCGGGCCAGCGCCAGGACGGCGTTCGGGCCGACGTGCACCGAGCCGTCGACCCCGCGGGTGGCGTGCACCCCGAGGAACGGGAACGCCGGGTCGGGCACCGGGTAGACCAGGCCGCGGATGGCGTCGGCCTTCGGTCCGCGCAGGTCGGAGTACTCCCCGCGGAACGGCACGATGCGCACGCCCGGGTCGAACCCCGAGGCGCGGGCGATCTCGTCGGAGCGCAGGCCCGCGCACACCACGACCTGTCCGGCGAGCAGGTCCCCGCGGTCGGTGTGCACCACCACGTCCCGACGACGCCGCACGGCCGACCGCACGGCGCGGCCGGTGTGGATCACGGCGCCCCGCGCGACGGCGAGCTCGGCCAGCTTCGTCGTGATCGCCTCGTAGTCGCAGATGCCGGTGGAGGGGACGAAGAGGCCGGCGACCGCGCTGACGGCGGGCTCGCGGTCGCGCACCCCCGCGGCGTCCAGCTCGTGCACCTCGACGCCGTTGGCCCGACCGCGTCGGACCAGCTCGGCCATGCGGGGCAGCTCGTCGTCGCTCGTGGCCGCGACGACCTTGCCGCACTCGACGTAGGGCAGGTCGTGCTCCGCGCAGAACGTCTTCGTCTCCGCGCAGCCGGCCACCGCGAAGCGGGCCTTCAGCGAACCCGGCGCGTAGTAGAGCCCGGAGTGGATGACGTTGGAGTTGCGCCCCGTCTGGTGCCCGGCCAGCGACGACTCCCGCTCCACCAGCGCGACCGACGTGTGCCCGGCGTCGAGCAGGGCCGTGAGCACGGCGAGCCCGACGATCCCGCCGCCGACCACGACGACGTCGTGCCGCGGGCTGGGCCCCGGGACTCCTGACACGTCACCCACGCTGGTCCTCTCCCGTCTCTCCTGCGCGGCGCCCGAGTTCGGCGCCGGTCCGTCGGCCGCTCGCGCTCACGAGCGTGTCGGTGTCGTCGCCCTCGTCGGCGGACCCGTCCTCCGGGTCCTCCGACGCCGGCGGGTGCGGGTCCCACACCAGCACCGACACGATGCGCATGCGGCCCCGATCGTCCTCGCCGCCCTCGGCGCGCAGACGCAGGCCCCCGACCTCCGCCTCGGCGCCCGGCAGCGGGACGCGCCCGAGCCGCTGGGCGAGCAGGCCGCCGACGGTGTCGACGTCCTCGGCCTCGAACTCGACGCCGGTGGCCTCCTCGAGGTCCTCCACGGGCAGCCGCGCGGACACCCGCAGCGACCCGTCGTCGAGCCGGTCGACGGGGCGGTGCTCGGCCGTGTCGTACTCGTCGGTGATCTCCCCGACGATCTCCTCGAGGATGTCCTCGATCGTCACCAGACCGGCGATGCCGCCGTACTCGTCGACGACGAGCGCCATGTGGTTGCGGGTGCGCTGCATCTCGCGGAGCAGGTCGTCGACCTGTTTGGAGTCGGGCACGAAGGCCGCCGGGCGCATGATCTCGCCGACCGCGCCGGAGTGGTCCGACGGCGCGTGCTGCGGATCGTTCTGCCGGGCCGTGGTGAAGCGCACCAGGTCCTTGAGGTAGACGACGCCGACCGTGTCGTCGACGTTCTCCCCGATCACGGGGATGCGCGAGTAGCCCGAGCGCAGGGCCAGGGCCAGGGCCTGCCGGACCGACTTGTCCCGCTCGATCCACACCATCTCGGTGCGCGGGACCATCACCTCGCGCACGATCGTGTCGTCGAGCTCGAACACCGACTGGATCATGGAGCGCTCGTCGTCGTCGACGAGCCCGCGGGCCTCGGCCATGTCGACCAGCTCGCGCAGCTCCACCTCCTGGCTGAACGGCCCGTCGCGGAAGCCGCGCCCCGGCGTGATCGCGTTGCCGACGAGGATCAGCAGCGACGCCAGCGGGCCCAGCAGCCGGGCGAGGGCGCGGATCGGGACGGCGACGGCGAGCCCGACGCCGTAGGGGTGCTGCAGGCCGATCGTGCGCGGCCCCACCCCGATCAGCACGTAGGAGACGACGATGACGACGACCGCGGCGATCGTCACCGCCCAGCCCTCCGACGCGACCAGCTGCAGCGCCACGTAGGCGCCGAGCACGGTGGCCACCGCCTCGCAGGCGAGCCGCATCAGGAGCAGGAGGTTGAGGTGGCGCGGCTTGTCCGCGACGACCGCGGCCAGCGACCGCGCGCCCGCCCGGCCCTCCCGCACCAGCCCGTCGACCCGTGCCGGCGACATCGTGGTGATCGCCGAGTCGGCCGCCGCGAACACCCCGGCCAGCGGGACCAGGACGAGCGCGGCGATCAGTTGCCCGATCTGGGCGGCGGTCACGTCTGACTCTCGTCCAGCCCGACGGTGCCCAGCAGCTTCGCGTCGGCGGCCCGCTGACGTTCCCGGGTGAGCCGCTCGCGCTCCGCCCGGGCCCGCTCGGCCACCTCGGCCCGCCACCCCCCGAGGAGCTCGCCCTGCAGGCCGAACATCTCGGCCTCCTCGTCGGGCTCCGCGTGGTCGTACCCCAGCAGGTGGAGCACGCCGTGCACGGTCAGCAGGTGCAGCTCGTCGTCGAGCGTGTGTCCCGCCGACACCGCCTGGTCCCGGGCGAACGCCGGACACAGCACGATGTCGCCGAGCAGGCTCGGTCCGGACGGCGGGGCGTCCGGCCGCTTGGCCGTGTCGAGCTCGTCCATCGGGAAGCTCATCACGTCGGTCGGCCCCGGCAGGTCGAGCCACCGCTCGTGCAGCTCGGCCATCGGCTCGAGCTCGACGAGCAGGATCGACAGCTCGGCGAGGGGGCTCACGCCCATGCGTTCGAGGGCGTAGCGGGCGACGTCGACGATCGGTGCCTCGTCGACGTCGACCCCGGACTCGTTCGCGATCTCGATGCTCATCTACCGGCCCCGCCGTTCCCGACGATTCTGCGGCGGACCGGTGCGCGGAGGCACGGCCTTGGGGCCGTTGTTCTGCCGCGCGTCCCACCGGCCGTAGGCGTCGATGATCTCGGCGACCAGCCGGTGACGGACCACGTCGGCGCTGGTCAGCTCGCTGAAGTACACGTCGTCGACCCCGTCGAGGATCTCCCGCACCACTGCCAGGCCCGAGGTCTGACCGCCGGGCAGGTCGACCTGCGTCACGTCGCCGGTCACCACGATCCGCGAGTCGTAGCCCAGCCTCGTCAGGAACATCTTCATCTGTTCCGGCGTGGTGTTCTGGGCCTCGTCGAGGATGATGAAGGCAGAATTCAAGCTGCGACCACGCATGTACGCCAGCGGCGCGATCTCGATCGTCCCGGCCGCGAGCAGCTTCGGGACCGCCTCGGTGTCCATCATGTCGTGCAGCGCGTCGTAGAGCGGGCGCAGGTACGGGTCGATCTTCTCCGAGAGCGTGCCGGGCAGGAAGCCGAGCCGCTCCCCCGCCTCGACGGCCGGGCGGGTGAGGATGATCCGGCTGACCTGCTTGGCCTGCAGCGCCTGCACGGCCTTCGCCATCGCCAGGTACGTCTTGCCGGTGCCGGCCGGACCGATCCCGAAGACGATGGTGTTGACGTCGATCGCGTCGACGTAACGCTTCTGGTTGAGCGTCTTGGGCCGGATGGTGCGCCCGCGCCGGGACAGGATGTCGAGGCTGAGCACCTCGGCCGGTGACGCCGACTCCGCGGCGTCGTCGCCGAGCATGCGGACGGTGCGCCGGACGGCGTCGGGGTCGATCTGCTGGCCGCGGCTGGCGAGGACCACCAGCTCGGCGAACACCCGCTCCGCGAACGCCACGTCGGGCGGCGCACCGGTGAGGGTCAGCTCGTTGCCGCGGACGTGGACGTCGGCGTCCAGCAGCTCCTCGGCCTCGCGGAGGTTCTCGTCGCGCTTGCCCAGCAGGGCGAGCAGCGCGGACTCGGGGACGACGATGCGCGACTCGCCGGACGAGTCGGTGGACGTGGGACTCAGGATGCGTGCTCCCCGTGCGGTGATGCGTGCGTGAATCAGTCTAGACCGCCCCTCCGACACTCAAATCCAGCGTCGGGCCCGCCCAGCGCGAGCGCAACCAGCGGTCGTGCGAGGTGACGACCACCGTGCCCGTCGCCGCGGCCACCGCGGACTCCAGCTCGCCCGCGAGGCGCAGCGAGAGGTGGTTGGTCGGCTCGTCGAGCAGGAGCAGGTCCGGCCGGACCGCCACCGCGATCGCCAGCGACAGCCGTCGCCGCTGTCCGACGCTGAGCGCGCCGACCGCGGTGCCGTGGTCGCGCGGGTGCAGCAGCCCCAGCGACCGCAGCGGGACGGCCTCGGCCACCTCCGCCCCGACCGCCTCGGCGAACGTCTCGCGGGCGGAGAGGTCGTCGCGGGCGAACGACGGGTCCTGCCGGACCAGGGCGACCCGGCGCGCCCCCACCGCCACCGACCCGGCGTCGGGCACGAGCTCCCCCGCGAGGACGTCGAGCAGCGTCGACTTCCCCGTCCCGTTCGGCCCGGTGACCAGCAACTTCTCCCCGTCCCCGACGTCGAGCCGGGGCAGGTCGAGCCGCCCGTCCACCCGCAGTCCGCGCACCGACACTGTCGCTGCCCCGCCCGTCAGTGGGGCGTCGAAGCGCAGCGGCTCCGGGGGCTTCGGCAGGGCCTCGCGCTCGGCGACCTCGAGCCGGCGCTCGGCGTCGTGGACCCGCCGGGCGCGGGCGCGCTCGACCCCGGCGCCCTTGAACTTGGTGATGAACTTGTCGTTGTCGCTGGGTCCCCGGCCCGCGGCGACCGAGCGCAGGTCGACGTGGGTGCGCTCGCGCAGGGCGGCGATCTCCTCCTGCTGGGCGGCGAACGTCTCCTCCCAGCGCCGCCGCGAATCGGCCTGGGCCGCGAGGTAGGCGGTGAACGACCCGCCGAACCGGTGCCCGCCGCGGCCGTCGGTGCCGAGGACGCCGGCGTCGAGGTCGAACAGCTCGGTGGCGACGCGGTCGAGGAAGGTCCGGTCGTGGCTCGCCGCGACGACGACGCCGGGCAGCTCCACGAGGCTGCGTTCCAGCAGGTCGAGGGCCGTCTCGTCGAGGTGGTTGGTCGGCTCGTCGAGGAGCAGCACCGCCGGCCGGCGCACGAGGGCGGCTGCCAGGGCGAGCCGCGTGCGCTGGCCGCCGGACAGGGTGGCCACCGGACGGTCGCGGTCGAGGTCGGCCACCCCGAGGGTCGCGGCGGTGACCTCGGCGCGCCGGTCGGCGTCCCACGCGTCGTGGGTGACGGCCCAGGCGAGCACGGCGTCGTACTCGACCGAGACGTCCTCGTCGGCCATCCGTTCAGCGAGCTCCTCCAGCCGCGCGACCGCGTCGTGCAGCGGGCGCAGGGCGTCGTCGAGCATCCGGCCCACCGTCGAGGCGTCGGCGGCGGGCTCCTGCGGCAGGTACACGAGGTCCGCCGGGACCCGCACCGATCCGGCGTCGGGCCGGTCCGCCCCGGCGAGGAGCCGCAACAGCGTGGACTTGCCCGTGCCGTTCTCCCCGATCAGGCCGAGGTGGGTGCCGGGAGCGACGGTGAGGTCGATCCCGTCGAGGACGCGGCGGGCGCCGAAGGTGCGGACGAGGCCGTGCGCGACGACGGGCTCGAGACCGGTGATCAGGGCGGAAGACATGACGACACTCCGGGAGGCGGAGGGCGAGGACCCCGCCGGGCAGTGGCCGCAGCGTGGGTCGAGGCGTCGTCAGAGCTCCATGATGGGCTCGACGGTAGCAGGCTCCTTCCGCGGGAGCGCGCCGTTTTCCCGTGTGTTGCGGCACGCACACGGCCCGACCGGCGCGCACACCCGCGGCATCGTGTTGCGGCGCGCAACGCGTACCCGAAGGGATGTCACTCGCCCCAGCCGTGTGCGCCCCGCAACGCACCCACCGCGGGACGTCACCCGCCCCAACCGTGTGCGTTCCGCAACGCGGCGATCAGCGCAGCAGGCCGAGCACCTCGTCGCGCACGGTCCGCCAGGCGGGCGCAGCGGGGTCGATCAGCTGGAAGTGGTCGACGCCGGGCAGCTCGACGAGCCGCGCCTGCCCGCGCGCGGCCGTCGCCGCCGCGACATAGCGGCGGGACTGGTCGATCGGCACCGTGTCGTCGGCGGTCCCGTGCACCGCCACGACCGGGCACGACGCCGGGACGAGTGCCGCCGGCGAGGCGACGGCGTACCGGGCCGCCTGGGTCACCGGGTCACCCCCGAGCAGGTCCTGCGTGGCACCGCCGCCGAGGTTCTGCTGGGCGGCCGCGACGAGGTCGAGCACCCCGGCCTGCGAGACGACGCCCCGCGGGACGACCACCGGGTCCGCACCGGGAGCCGGGGCCTGCAGCCGCGACCGCGAGGCCGCCCACGCCGCGAGGTGCCCGCCGGCGGAGTGACCGAGGAGCACGACGCGGCCCAGGTCCAGCGAGCGGCCCGCGCGCCGAGCGGCCTCCGCGCCCTGGCCGGCGAGCAGGTCCACCGCCGCGGCCACGTCGGCGAGCGTCGTCGGGAAGCCACCGCCGTCGCCGACCCGCCGGTACTCGACGTTGAGCGCCGCGACGTCGGCGTTGGTGAGGTCCACGGCGAGCGGCGTCCCCAGCTCGAGGCCGTACGCCGCGCGCCAGTACCCGCCGTGGATCACCACGACGACGGGCAGCGGCCCCTCCGATCCCTCCCCCGGGTCCCCCGGAGGCAGGTGGAGCACCGCGTACTGCGACGGGTCCGGGCCGTAGCGCAGCGGCTCCGGCTCCGGGGTGCCCGGGCGGGGCGCGGGGGTCGTGCCGGCGGGGCTCGTCGAGCAGGCGGCCAGCAGCCCGGTCAGGCCCAGGGCGGCGAGCAGGGTCCGACGGGCCATCACGCGTCCCACCGACCGGGTCCGGCTCCGCTCCGCTCCGCGTCCCACCGACCGGTCCGCAGGCCCAGCGCCCCGAGCGCGACGGCGGCCGCGGTCGAGGTCCGCAGCACGTCCGGGCCGAGCCGCACGGGGGTCGCCCCCGCGGCCACGAGCCGCTCCGTCTCGGCCTCGGTCACGCCGCCCTCCGGGCCCACGAGCAGCACGACCTCCTCGCCGAGCGCCACGTCCGCCACCGACACCTCCGCCGTCGCCTCCAGGAGCAGGGCCGTGCAGTGCTCGAGCCGCCGCGCGAGCTGGTTCGTCGTCATCGGCTCCGCGACCTCGGGCACCCACGCGCGCCGTGACTGCTTGGCCGCCTCGGTGACGCTCGAGCGCCAGCGCGCGAGCTGCTTGGCCCCGCGCGGTCCGTCGTCCCACCGCGTCACGCAGCGCTCCGCCCGCCACGGGATGACCGCGTCGATGCCGGCCTCGGTCGCGGTCTCGACGGCCAGCTCGCCGCGGTCGCCCTTCGCCAGGGCCTGCGCCAGCACCAGCCGCGTTCCCGACGGCGGGTCGGTGCGGGTCTCGAGGATCTCCGCGCTCACGCGACCCTTCGCGACCGCCCTGACCTCCGCCCGCGCCCGCGTCCCGGCACCGTCGCCGACGAGGATCACCTCGCCGGCGGCCACCCGCTTCACGTCGGCCGCGTGCCGGCCCTCGGCGCCCTCGAGGGTGACCACGCCGCTCGTCGGGACCTCCTCGACGAGGAACAGGGCCGGGCGGGTCCAGTCCGCCCGGCTCACCACGAGGGGGTGGGCGTCACCGCGTGCGCCCCGCCTTGCGGCGGCCGAACAGCCCGTTGCGGGCCTGGCCGGCGTACTCCGGCTGCTCCTCGCCGCGCAGCGAGGCGAGCTCCCGGAGCAGCTCGGTCTGGCGGGCGTCGAGGTTCTCCGGCACGGCCACGTCCAGGTGCACCAGCAGGTCGCCGCGGCCGTCGGTGCGCCCGGACGAGCGCAGCCGCGGCATGCCCTTGCCGCGCAGCGTGTGCACGGTGCCGGGCTGCGTGCCCGGGTCGATGTGCAGCTCCTCGTCGCCCTCGAGCGTGCGCTGGCGCAGCGTGGTGCCGAGCGCGGCCGCGGTCATCGGGAGGCTGACGTGGCAGTGCAGGTCGACGCCGTCGCGCTCGAAGTACTCGTGCGGGGCCTCGGTGACCTCGACGTACAGGTTGCCGGCCGGGCCGCCGCCGGGTCCGACCTCACCCTGCCCGGCCATCCGGATCCGCATGCCGTCGCCGACGCCCGGGGGCACCTGGACGGTGACCGTGCGCCGCGCGCGGACACGGCCGTCGCCGGCGCACTGCTGGCACGGGTTGGGGATGATCTCGCCGAGCCCGCGGCACACCGGGCACGGGCGGGCCGTGACGACCTGCCCGATGAACGAGCGCTGCACGTTCTGGATCTCGCCGCGCCCGCCGCAGGTGTCGCAGGGCACCGGGTGCGACCCGGCCTCGGCGCCGCCGCCCTGGCAGCGCTCGCAGAGCACCGCGGTGTCGACCGTGAGCTCGCGCGCCACGCCCGCAGCGCACTCCTCGAGGGTGAGGTCGATGCGGATCAGCGCGTCCTCGCCGGGCTGCACGCGCCCGCGCGGTCCGCGCCCGCCGCCCCCGCCGGCCGCCCCGAAGAACGCGTCCATGATGTCGCCGAGCCCGCCGAAGCCGGCGCCGCCGAACCCGCTGCCGCCGAACCCGCCGGCACCGGCGGTCGCGTTGGGGTCGCCGCCGAGGTCGACGATGCGCCGCTTCTCCGGGTCGGAGAGCACCTCGTAGGCGCTCTTGACCTGCTGGAAGCGCTCCGCGGCGTCGGGGTTGACGTCGGGGTGGAGCTCGCGGGCGAGCTTCCGGTACGCCCGGCGGATCTCCGCGTCGTCGGCCTCCCGGCTGACGCCGAGGATGTCGTAGTAGTCCGTGGCCACGCTGGTGTGTCGTCCTTGTCCTGGAGGGTGGGGAGCGGTTCGGTCAGCGTCCGCCGACGATCTCGCCGACGTACCGCGCGACGGCCCGCACCGCCGCGATCGTGCTGGGGTAGTCCATCCGGGTCGGCCCGACGACGCCCATCCCGCCGAGCGCCGGCGCCGACACCGGGCCGTAGCCGATCGACACGGTGGAGGTGGCGAAGAGGTCCTCGGCCTCGTTCTCCTCGCCGATCCGCACCGTGACCTGCGCCGGGTCGTTCGACGCGGCGAGCAGCCGGAGCACCACGACCTGTTCCTCGAGCGCCTCGAGCACGCCCCGCAGCGACGCCGCGTCGGCGCCGTGACGGGCGAGGTTCGCGGTGCCACCGAGCACGAGCCGCTCCTCGGGGTGCTCCACGAGCGCCTCGACGAGCACCGCACTCACCGTGGTGACCACCGTGCGCAGGTCGGACGCCTCCTCGGGCAGGGTGGCGACCGCGGCGGCCGCCGTCGCCAGGGGCTTCCCGACGAGGGCCTGGTTCAACATGGTGCGCAGCCGTGCGACGTCGTCGTCGGACAGGACGTCGCCGAGGTCGACCACCCGCTGGTCCACCCGGCCGGTGTCGGTGATCAGCACGAGCATCAGCCGGGCCGGGGTGAGGCTCACGACCTCGAGGTGGCGCACCGTCGAGCGCGTCAGGGTCGGGTACTGCACCACCGCGACCTGGCGGGTGAGCTGCGCGAGCAGCCGCACGCTGCGGCGGAGCACGTCGTCGAGGTCGACCGCGCCGTCGAGGAACGTCGCGATGGCCTTGCGCTCGGCGGCCGACAGGGGCTTGACCTGCGCGAGGCGGTCGACGAACAGGCGGTAGCCCTTGTCGGTGGGGATCCGGCCGGCGCTGGTGTGCGGCTGGATGATGTAGCCCTCGTCCTCGAGCGCGGCCATGTCGTTGCGGACCGTCGCGCTGGAGACCCCCAGGTTGTGGCGGTCGACGATGCCCTTGCTGCCGACGGGTTCGTTGGTGGCGACGAAGTCGGCGACGATGGCCCGCAGGACGGCGATCCGGCGTTCCTCGGCGTTCATGTCGTCGACCTCCTCACGCGTCCGAGAACCCGACACTCCATGGTAGGCGAGACATGGGTACGGGGTCGGACGGCCGTGAGCGTGGTCGACTCAGCCTTGTCGACGGCGGAGGTGCTCAGCCCACCGCCACGGGGCGCGGCAGCTCGGCGAGGACCCCCTCGAGCGAGCGGACGACGACCTGTGCGGTCTCCACCGTGTCCGGGTCGGCCAGCGGGTTCTCGGCGTGCCCGCGCCAGCGGCCCAGCGCGGCGAGGGCCACCGCGCGCAGCTCACCGGGCCCGGTGTCCTCGGCCACCCCGAGGCGGGCCGTCGGGGCCGGGCCCTGGTCGCCGAGCAGCCGCTCGGCCTCCTCGGTGAGCGCGGCGCCGGCCCGGCCGGGGACGTCGAGCGGCCGGCGCCGCAGGCGGGTCAGCACGTCCAGCTCGACGATCTCGTGGGCGCCCGAGCGGACGCGCTCCACGTGCTCGGCCAGCGCGGCCAGGGCCGCCGGTGCGACGGGCCGCGGCACCCCGGCCCGCGGGACCGGGGAGGGCCGGGGGTCGACCCCACCGGTCGTCGGCAGATACCCGCTGCGCGCCCGGGCGAGGAACCGCTCGACGGCGAGCAGGGCCGAGCGGGCCTGGAAGACGTCCCGGCGCGCGAGGAACCGGGTCGTGAGGATGTCGCGCAACTCGTCGAGGCCGCTGCGGCGGGCGAGCTCGGCGGCGAGGGCGGCCGAGTCGTCGACCCCCCGGCGCAGCAGGGAGGCCGCGAGGCGGACGCCGAACAGCCCGAAGCGGTCCAGCAGCGCCAGCCGCGTCCCCGACGGCAGCACGCCCGCGGCCTGCACGAACCGGTCGGCGGTGAGCAGCTGCGCGTCGAGGTCGGCCCGATCGAGGCGGGCGAGCGAGCGCAGCGCGGTGAACTCCACGCCGCGCAGGGTGCGGGCGGTCTCCGCGACGAGGCCCGCGACCGTCGTCGTCGTCGCGCACCACGGGCGCAGCGCCGGGTCGGTCCGGTAGCGGCGGGCGACCTGCTGGGCGGCCATCACGGCGTCGATCCGCCCGCCGCCCACCTCGTCGGCGCGGGAGAGCACGACGAGCGTGCCCGCGGCGCCGACGTTCTCCGCGACGCGGTCGCCGTAGGACTCCAGGAACGCGACGTCGGGCTCGTGCAGGTGGCGCACCAGGTGGACGACGCAGTCGACCACGTCCTCGGAGAACTCGCCCCACACGCTGCGGCTGGCGGCCGAGTCGACGCCCGGGGTGTCGATCAGCGTGACGTCGCGCAGGTGCTGGGTGGGCCAGTCGACGTGCAGGGCGGCGACCCGGGCGAGGTCCAGCCGCTCGGTCTCGATCACCAGCGACCCGCGGCGGTGCAGGGCGGGCAGCTCGACCGGGTCCTCGTCCCGGCGCGCGCCGCGGTAGGTCACCCCGATGCGGGGACTCGGCCCGTCGGCGTAGTGCGTGGTCACCCGGGTGCACTCCCCCACCCCGGTCGGCGCGATCTGCTCGCCGACCAGCGCGTTGAGCAGCGTCGACTTGCCGGTCTTGATCGACCCGGCCAGCGCGACCCGCAGCGGGCCCCCGAGCCGGGCGCGCTGCGCGGTGAGCGCGCCGACGGCGTGCGGGTCGCCCGCGAACACGGTGACGGCGTGGTCGAGGACCCCGCGGGTCTCGTCGAGCAGGCGGCTCATCGGACGCCCCCGGAGGTCAGCTGGCGGTCGTGAGGGGAGGATGCGAGCGCTCTGTCGGCACGAGGGTTCCCCGCACGCGGGTCGAGGGCGGCCGCGAACCCGGCGCGGCACGCGGACACCCGCCCGGCCAGCAGCTCCACGCGCGCGAGCTCGGCCTTCACGTCGCGCAGCCGCCGTTCCCGACGACCGCTCTCGATCTCCTGCGCGGCCGCGGCGGCGGTCACCGCCTCGGCCACCGACCGCGCGAGCGACTCGGCCTGCGCGGTGAAGTGGTCGCGCAGGGTGCGCTGCACGTCGCGCAGCAGGTCGCGGGAGCGCTTGCTCGCCAGGTGCAGCACCTCGTCGCCGTGCCGCCGCACCGCCTGCTTCGCCTCCGCCCGCCGCCGCTGCAGCGCCCGCTTGCGCTCGTCCCGGATCGTCTTCGAGCCCAGCAGCACCCCGGCGCCCACCGAGAACGGGTTGATCAGCGCGAGCCCCGACAACGTCGTCACCATCCCGACCATCAGCACCCCGCCGTAGGACCCCCGCATCCCGACGACGAACCCGTTCGCCCAGCCGATCCGCTCCAGGTCGGGCACCTCGATCCCCGGCACGTCGGGCAGCTCCGCGCGCACGACCATGCCGCCGGGCATCGTCTGCTCCAGCGGTGACTCGGGCGGCGAGGGCGCCACGACCGCGGCGTCCTCCCGGGGCTCTGCGCCGGGCAGCTGCGAGCGCACCGAGCCGCCGGAGAGCGCGAAGTGGTCGGCCACCCGCTCGGCGAGCCGCCAGGTGCGCTCCCCGGCCCAGATGAACGTCGTCGTGACCGCCTCCGAGATCTCCTCCGAGAACCAGGGCGCGAAGGTGTCCCACGACGACGCCGGGTCGGCCGCGTCCAGCGCCTCCTCCCCCGCGCGGATCACGTGGCGGATGCGGTCGCGCAGGTCCCAGTCGATGTCGGAGACCAGGTCGGAGACGCCGTCGGCCAGCGTCTGCTGCCAGCGGGCGCTGCGTTCCCTGAGCTCGGCGGCCCGGTCGCGCGCGGCCGAGAGCTCCCGGGCCATGGCGGCCGCCGCCTCGGGGTCCTCCAGCCCGATCCGCTCGGCCTCGAGGGCCGCACCGAACTCGGTGACGGCCTCGGCGACCTGGTCGAGCACGGCCAGCGTGTGCCGCGCCCCCGCCGGGTCGGCGACCTCGCCGCGCAGCAGGTCGGCCAGCGCCGGCACACCGGACTCGGCCAGCAGCTCGTCGTCGCCGAGCCGGCGCGCGTGCGCCGCGAGCGTCGCCGAGACCGGGACCACCCGCACCCGGCGGAGGTCGTGCGCACGCAGGTGACGCAGGTCCAGGTCGCGGACCTCCCGCCACCGCGGGTGCAGGTCGACCTTGGTGAGCGCGAGGACGACGACGGCGCACTGCCGGTCGGCCGCCCGCAGCAGCGCCAGCTCGGGCGCGGTCAGCTCCCGCGACGCGTCGGTCACGACGACGACCGCGTGCGCGGCCGGGAACCCCGCCCGGACGGCGAGCCCGCGCGCCGACCGGGGACCGCCCTCGCCCGGGGTGTCGACGAGGACGAGGCCGTCGCCGACGAGGCCGTCGGGCAGTTCGACCTCGGCGTGCGACCAGGCCGGGCCGCCGGGATCGCGCCCGGAGACCGCGGCGGTCAGCTCGGCCGCGGAGACCCGTCGTCGGGCCGGGGTCCGGTCCGGGCCCTCCGCCTCGTCCGCCTCGTCGTCACGGGCGCCCGCCCCGACCAGCACCGCGGACGGCTGGGGGCCGTGGCGCACAACGGTGGCCAGGCGGGTCGCGACGTCGTCGTGCACGGGGCACACCGCGGCACCGGCGAGCTCGGACACGAGGGCGCTCTTGCCCTGCTTGAAGTCCCCGACGACGAGGACCCGCGCCCCGGGGTCCGCGAGCCGGTCGGCCGCGGCGGCGAGGTCGGCCGCGAGGTCGGGACGGCCGTAGGCCGTGGCGGCCCGGACGGCGAGTGCCGTCACCGCCCGTGCCTCGTCCCGGTCCGGGCCCGGCTCCGGGTCCGGTGCTTCGGCGTCCTGCCCCTCCACGTCGTCCCCCCGCGTCGGTCTCCGCTCCCGAACGTGGCCTCGCCGGACCAGTCCGTTAGGCCGTTCGGCCGACCCTAACGCGCGGAGCCGACCGCGCCGGGCCGACGCGGACGCCCGGTCGGAGGACAGCGCGCCCACCGGGCGCGCACACGGGAACAGCCGGGGCCCCTGACGTGGAGGGGTCCCGGCTGTTCGGGTCGGGTCGCGGCGGGCGCGGTCGCCACGACCCGTCCCGGGGGCGAGGTGCGGGGGGCAGCCCCCGGGACGTCGTGCTGGACGTGGATCAGGCGTGCGTGATCACGTCGTGGTGCTGCTCGTGCGCGGCCAGCGCCTCGGCCTCGGCCGGGGTGGAGTGGCTCTCCTGGGCGAACAGCGGCGCGGCCTCGCGCTGGGTCGTCGTCTGGTCGCCGGCCCCGGAGTTGGTGGAGTCGTGGCTGTCGGTGTTGCCGCTGTCGTTGACCGAGTTGTCGGTCGCGGTCGCGGTGTCGGTCGAGTTGTCGGTCACCGAGTGGTCCGAGGTGGCGTCAGCCTGCGAGGAGGCCGCGCCCGAGCCGAAGTTGGTGGCCGACTCGTCGGTGTTGGTCGCGGTCGCGGTGTCGTTCAGCGACACCGCGCCGCCCTCGCCGGCCGCGATCGAGCCGCCGACGCTGGAGGCGTCGCCGGCACCGAACGACGCGGTGCCGTCGTGGTTGACCATGTTGCCCTCGCCGGCCACCGCACCGGCGCCGGTCGCGACCGGGGCCGTGATGTCGCCGCCCGCGGCCACCGCGCCGTCGCCGGAGGCGACCGGCTGGTTCAGCGTGGTGGTCACGTCGCCGTTGGCGCGGATGTTCTGCTCGAGGTTGGTCTCGATGTCGTGCGAGTCGTACGCGTAGTTGTTGGTGACGTACTGCAGCTGCTGGATGACCTTCTCGACCTCCGGCGTGTGCGGCGGGAGGACGGGGCCGGGGATCCAGTGGTGCTCGCCGCCGTGGCCACCGTGGTGGTGCTCCTCGCCGACGACCGCGACGGCCGAGGCGGAGGCGGCACGGACGTCGTCGTCGTAGCGGGCGGCGACGGCGGCCGGCGCGTGGTCCATGACCAGCGGCAGGGCGTCGCGCACGTCGGCGAAGCACATCCCGTCCAGCCCGGCGGCCGCGAGCGTGGCCTGGGGGTTGGCGTCGAACTCCGCCTGGGTCTGCGGGTCGCGCAGCAGGTCGAGCAGGAACTGCAGCAGGGTCTTGGCCTCGGTCGCCGGCATCGTGTTCTCCATGTGCTCCTTCCGGACCTGTCTGATCCGGCGTTGGGAGCAACGTTAGGAACCCCGGGCCGCCGCGACATCGGTGTTCCCCCCGCGAACCCGATCCGGGGAGGAGGGGGATCCGACCACCCCCCGGGGATCCCGACCCCCGGGTCCCGTTCACCCCACCAGCCCCACCGTTCACCCGACTCTCGACGCCCACTCGGGTGGCGGCCCTCAACTGTGACTCTTGTTCCTCCGATTGGCGCAGTATGTTGCGCTTGACGGGGGAGCGCCGGTGTGCGGTCGACCGAGTGATGGGGGAATACGGTGGGTTACGACCTGGGGGTCGACCTGGGCGGGACGACGGTCGTCGCGGCGGTCCTGCGTGACGGCGAGGCCCGCGCGGACGCCGTCGCACTCGGGACCGACGGGTCCCCGAGCATGCCCGCCACCGCGCACCGCGGCAGCGACGGGGTCGTGCGGACCGGGGCGGACGCCGAGCGGCGCGCCGCCCTCGAGCCCGACCGCGCCGTCCGCGACGTCACGGCCCGCCTCGGCGACGACGTCCCCCTGATCGTCGGCGACGAGCCGTGGCGCGCGGACGACGTGGCCGCGGAGATCGTGCTGGCCGCCGTGCGCCGGGTCGCCGCCCTCGAGGGCGGTGCGGCACGGGCGCTCGCCGTCACGCACCCCGCCGGCTGGGGCAGCCACCGCGAGCGCACCCTGCGCCGGGCGCTGGTCCGGGTGGGTCTCGGGCACGCCACGCTCGTCGCCGAGTCGCGGGCGGCGGTCCTCGCCGCGTCCACCTACGGCGGGTTGCGGGCCGGGCGGGTGGCCGCGGTCTACGACCTCGGCGGCCGCCGTTTCCGGGCCGCCGTCATCCGCCGCGGCGCACGCGGCGTCGTCGCCTCCGGCACCGAGGGCGGGGCCGCCGCGCCCGGCACCACGACGACCGAGGTGCTCGCCGATTCCGGCACCCCGGTCCGTGCCGGCGGCACCGACGTCGACGCCGCCGTCCTCGCGCACGTCCGCGAGGAGCTCGGCGAGCCGTTCGACGCGGCGCTCGCCGCCCTCGACGACAACGCCTCCCGGCACGCGCTCGCCACCCTCCAGCGCTCCGCCCGGGTGGCCAAGGAGCGGCTCTCGGCCGACACCGAGGCGCCGCTGCGGGTGACGGTCGGGCCGCTGGACACGACCGTGCGCATCACCCGCGCCGACCTCGAGGCCCGCATCACGCCGCTCGTCGCGGCCACCGTGGACGCCTTCGCCGGGACCCTCGAGGCTGCCGGCATCACGCCCGACCAGGTCGTCCTCGTCGGCGGGTCGTCCCGCATCCCGCTCGTCGCCCGCCTCCTCGCCGAGGAACTGGGCCGCCCGGTGCGCCCCGAGCTGGACCCGGTCACCGTCGTCGCCGAGGGCGCCGCCCTGGCCGCGGCCGGCCACGCCGCCGCCCGCCGCCACGAGGCCCTGACCGGTCCGGCCTCCGGTTCCTTCCCGACGACCGGCCCGGCCTCCGGTTCCTTCCCGACGACGGGCCCGGCGTCCGCGCCGTTCGCCGCCGCGGCGGCGGGCGTGCGGGAACGGCGCCGGGTCGAGGCGGAGCGCCGCCCGGTCACCGCCGGTGCGTATGCGCCCGAGCAACCGGAGCCGGTCGAGCGGCACGCCGCCGTCGGCGCCGCCGTGGCCGCGGGGGTCGCGCTCGGGGCGTCCGCCGCCCGATCCAGTGCCCGGGTGACGCCGGTCGCGGGCTCCGGGGACGGCGACTGGGGTCCCGCCTCGGCGCTGCCGGCCGCGGCCGAGGAGGCGCGGCCCGCGCGGTCGGGCTCGACGGCGCTCATGGAACGGCCGCGGACCCCGGGCGACGACGTGCCGCGCCCACCCGTCGCGACCGCGGCCGCCCCGATCGGCGAGCACGCCCCGCAGGGTGTGTTCCGGCGCTACCGGACGCTGCTGCTCGTGCTCCTGGTCCTGCTCGTGCTGGCCGCCGTGGCCGTCCTCGTGCCGATCCCCGGGCTGACCACGGCCCGGACCTCGACGACCACGACCACCACCCCGGCCCCGACCACGCCGCCCGCAGCCCCCACACCGGCGGCCGCCGCCCCGCTCGTCCCGCTCCCGTCGGCCGAGTCCGGCCCGACCGGCGAGGCCGCGCCACCCGCCGTCGGGAACGAGGAACAGGAGCGGTCCTCCGCCGCGGGGACCACCACCCGCCGACCGGCGGCGACGACCCGCTCCTCCCGCACCCCGACCGCGCAGAACCTGCGGCCCGCGGGCGGCGCGGCACCGGTCGCCGACCCGCAGGCGGTGGCACCGACCTCGGTCCCGGCCGCCCCGCCGGCCCAGCCTGCGTCGGAGGAGCCCGTCGCGCCGGCGCCCTCACCGGACGTCGCCCGTCCCGTGGCGCAGGCCCCGCCGGTCACCCCGTCCGCGGCGGACACGCCGGTCGCCTCCGCACCGAGCAGCGTCGCGCCGACGACCGGGACGTCCTCGTGACACCGGCCCCCGACGACGCCTCCGACGCCTCCGACGCCTCCGACGCCGACACGGCCGCCCGGGCCGCGCTGGCCGGCGACTCCGACACCGCCCTGCGGCTCGCCGACGTCGCGCTGCGCACCGGGGCCGGCGCGGACCGGCTGCTGGGCGCGCGGGTGCTCGCCGCGGTCCTGCCGCAGCGCGGGCTGCTCGCCCGGGCCGCCGAGGTGCACCGCTGGCTCGCGCGGCAGGACGCGGGGACGCCGGACGCCGTGGTCAGCCTGCTCGGCACCGGCGCCCTCGACGAGGCGCGCGGCGCGGTGGCCCCTGCGGCCGACGCGCTGCCCGGCCTGCGCGACGGCGCCGACACGCTCACCGCCGAGGGGCTGCTGGCCTCCGTCGACGGCCGGGACATCACGGCGGGCACCTCCCTGTCGCTGCTGGTCCGCGCGACGACCGCCCTCGCCGCGACCGGCGAGCAGGCTCCCGCCGCCGACTCCCCCGCCGCCCTCGGCGCCCTGCTCGCGCTGCACCGCGGGGAGCCCGAGCTCGCCGACCCGCTGCTCGACCTCGCGGTCGACGCCGACCTCGGCGGCCCCGCCCTCCGGCGCCGCCACCTGCTGCTGCGTGCCTGGTCGGCGATGCTGCGCGACGACGAGCCCGGCGCCCGCGCCGCCCTCGCCGCTGCTGCCGAGCTGCCGGGCGCCCCGGAGCCGCGCGACGCGCTCGTCACCGTGGCCTGCGAGGTCGCCCTCGCCCGCCGCGCCGGCGACACCCGCCGGCTGCTCGACCTGTGGTCGCGCGCCCGGCAGGCCCTGCTGCGCCACCCGGTCGACCTCTACTGCCTGCTCCCCGTCGGCGAGCTCGCGATCGCCGCGGCCCGGCTCGGCGAGAGCCGGTGGGTGGACCCGCACCTCGCCGAGGCGACCGCTCTGCTCGCCGGACTGGGCGACCCGCCGTCGTGGTCGACCTCCTGGCACTGGGCGCGGCTGCACGCGGCGATCACCGCCGACGACCGCGCCGCCGCCGGCGACCACGCCGCCGCCCTCGAGGACGCCGCGCGCACCAACGACCGCGCGGTGGCCCCCGCCCGGGCCGCGCGCGTGTGGCTCGCGGTGCTCGCCGGGGAGATCGACGCCGAGGCGGTGACGGCGACCGCGACCGCCCTGCGCGCCGTCGGCCTCGCCTGGGACGGTGCCCGCCTCGCCGGCGAGGCCGCCATCCGCACCACCGACCGCACCGACTCCGCCACCCTCCTCGCCTGCGCCCGCGCCCTCCAGGCCGGTCGCGTGCCCACGGCCCCGGAACCCCTTCCCGACGCCGGGCCCTCCCGGGCCGCCGCGGTCACCCGCGCCCGCCGGGAGGCCACGCTCACCGGCCGGGAACGGGAGATCGCCGAGCTCGTCCTCGAGGGGCTGACCTACCGGGAGATCGCGGGCCGGCTGTTCCTCTCGACGAAGACGGTGGAGCACCACGTGGCGCGGATCCGTCGTCGGCTGGGCTCGGAGAGCCGGGCGGAGCTGTTCAGCGAGCTGAAGGTGCTGGTCGGCACCGGTCCGTGACCGCCGCGGCCACCGGCCGTCACCTCGCCGTCCAGACCGCTCCACGGAACCGATGCCACCGGCACCGGATCCACGGAGCAGTCCGAAGAGCCGCGTCACGCAAGGTGCCAACCGACCACCGACCGTCGCCTCGCCCTCCGGAGCACACCGCAGAACCGATGCCGTCGGCATCGGATCCACGCAGCAGTCCGAGGAGCCGCGTCACGCACGGTGTCAGTCGATCACACGCGGTGATCCGCGCATCCTCTGCGCATACCGTCGGCGCCCCGTGAGCCGGTCGCTCGCCTGTCGAGCGGCATCGAACAGGCATCCACTCAGGATCCGCATGATCACGGCGGCCCCGGCGAGCTCGCGTCGGCGGTGCAGCCCCGCCTCCGACGCCGCGGCCGCCATCGCCGACCGCACGACGAAGCGCAGCTCGGCCGCGGCGTCGTCGCGCTCCTGGTGCGGCACGAGGGTGACGACGATCCGCTGCGCGTGGGTGTCGTCGGGACCGCGGGCCACGTGGCCCTCCCGCTCCAGACGACGGAGCATCCGCGACAGACCGCTGCGGGTGAGCCCGGTGCGGTCGGCGAGGGTCTCCGTCGTCAGCGGTCCCCGCTGCCGGAGCAGGTCCAGGCAGGCCAGCTCGTGCACCGTGAGGCCGAGCCGGGCGGCCGTGAACAGCCGGAGCCGGTTGACCACGGGGACGACGTCGTCGAGGACGAACCCCGTGAGTTCGTCACCCGCCTCACGCCACGCGCGGTACCGCGCGAGGTGCTCGGGCTCCTCCATGCCCCCAGCCTGACCGAACGGCCCCGCCGCCGGGGGCCGTTCGCGCCAGGTCGTGGTCAGACGTCGACCGACGCCGCCTCCGGGTCGGCCGAGGCCCCGCGCACCGGGAGGGTGGCGAAGACCGCCGGCGGCTCCGACCACGGCTCGGCGAGCGTGCCGGTCTCGGCGTCGCGGATGGCGTGCCAGACCCGATCCGGCGTGAGCGGCATGTCGACGTGGCGCACCCCGAGGTGGGCGAGCGCGTCGACCACGGCGTTCTGCACCGCCGGCGTCGAGCCGATCGTCGCCGCCTCGCCGATCCCCTTCGCCCCGAGCGGGTTGTACGGGGTGGGCGTCTCGGTGGACGCGGCCTCGAACGTCGGCAGCTCCGCGGCGGTCGGGAGCAGGTAGGCGGCGAACGAGCCGGTCGTCGGGTTGCCCTCGTCGTCGTAGGAGAAGCCCTCCCACAGCGCCTGCGAGATGCCCTGGACCAGCCCGCCGTGCTGCTGGCCGGCGACGAGCGTCGGGTTGAGCACGCGGCCGCAGTCGTCGACCGCGATGTGCCGGGTCGGCGTGACCCGACCCGTGTCCAGGTCGACCTCGACGACGCTCACGTGCGCGCCGAAGGGGTAGGTCGCGCCGGGCTGCGACTCGTCGCGCGCCTCGGCCAGCGACACCCCCTGCTCGTGCGCAGCCGTGGCGACCTCCGCCCACGACATCGACCGGCCGGGGACCCCGGACACCCCCACGGAGCCGTCGTCGAGAACCGCGATGTCCTCCGGCGCCGCCTCGAAGACCGACGCGACCACCTCGCGGGCGCGGGAGAGCACCGTGTCCGCGGCGACGAGCACGCTGGAACCGGCCAGCTGCAGCGAGCGCGACCCGCCGGTCCCGCCGCCGTGCGGCACCGTCGCGGTGTCGGACTGGACGAAGCGGATGCGCTCCATCGGGATGCCGAGCCGGTCGGAGACGATCATCGCGAACGACGTCGCGTGCCCCTGCCCGTGCCCGGAGGTGCCGACCGCGACGGTCGCCCCGCCGTCGTCGTCGACGGAGACCTTCCCGTACTCCTGCGCGGCGCCACCCGCCGTGACCTCGACGTAGACCGCGAGGCCGATCCCCAGCACCACCCGGTCCCCGCGGTCCCGACGACGGGCCTGCTCGGCCCGGAGCTCGTCGTACCCGGCCAGGCCCAGCGCCTCGTCGAGGGGCTTGGCGTAGTCGCCGGAGTCGTAGAGCGAGCCGGTGACGGTCGTGTAGGGGAACTGGTCGGGCGCGAGGAAGTTCCGGCGGCGCAGCTCGGCGGGGTCCATGCCGAGCTCGGCCGCGCCCATGTCGACGAGCCGCTCGAGCATCGCGGCGGCCTCCGGGCGACCGGCCCCGCGGAAGGCGCCCATCGGCGTCGTCGTGGTGAGCGCGGCCGCGGCGCCGTAGGAGATCGCGGGGATGCGGTAGACGCCCTGGGCCATGTTGCGGGTCGGGCCGAGCGCGAGGGCGCCGCCGAAGCCGGCGTAGGCCCCGGCGTCCCCGACGACGCGGGCCCGCAGGCCGACGATCGTGCCGTCCCGGCGCAGCCCGAGCTCGCCGTACTGCACCTGACCCCGGCCGTGCGGCATGGCGGTGAGGTTCTCGCTGCGGGTCTCGGTCCAGGTCACGGGGCGGCCGAGGCGCCGGGCGAGCTCGATGACCACGGCGTGCTCGGGCGCCATGCCGGCCTTGCCGCCGAAGCCGCCGCCGACGTGCGGGGCGATGACGCGGACGCGCTGCGGGTCCCAGCCCCACTGGTTCGCGACCTGGTCGCGCAGGCCGTGCGGCATCTGGGTGGAGACGTGGATCGTGGCGTCGTAGTCGCCCGAGGCGGGCTCGGCGGTGACCGAGTTGCCCTCCATCGGCGCGACCGCGAGGCGCTGGTTGACGATCCGGGCGCGGACCACGACCTCGGCGTCGGCGAGCGGGTCGACGTCGTCGGCGTCGCGCATCCCGGCGGCGAGGTTGGAGCCGAGCTCCTCGAACTGCAGCGGGGCGCCGGCGGCCAGGGCGGCCTCCGGGTCGACGACGGGCTCGAGCGGGTCGTAGTCGACCTCGACGAGCTCGGCGGCGTCGACCGCCTCGGCCTTCGTCGTCGCGACGATCGCCGCCACCATGTCGCCGACGAACCGGACCTTGCCGCGCGCGAGCAGCGGCCGGGCGCAGGCGTCGTTGAGCACCATGAACGGGCGGTGATCGGGCAGGTCGGCGAGGTCGTCGGCGGTCACCACGGTGACGACGCCGGGCGCCTCGCGGGCCTTGTCGACGCTGACGTCCTCGATCCGCGCGTGCGCGAGCGGCGAGCGCACGAAGACGACGTGCAGCGCGCCCGGCGGGACGATGTTGTCGACGTAGGTGGCGTGACCCCGGATCAGCTCCGGGTCCTCGACGCGGCGGACGGCGGTTCCGAGAATGGATCCTGGCACGGACCTGACGCTATGCCTTCGAGTGCGCTCGAACGCAAGGTGCCGGAGGCCCGTGAGTACTTCTGACGGTGATGACCGTCAGAAGTACTCACAGGACGCAGTCACACCGTCGTCGAGCCGAGATCGACGGGGAGCGCGACCCCGGTGACCGTGCGGGACTCGTCGGAGGCCAGCCACACGACGGCGTCGGCGATGTCGCGCGGCGCCGCGACGCGGGGCTCGTCGAGGACCTGGGCGAAGGACCGCAGGTAGTGCCGCTCGGCACGCAGCAGTGCCGTCAGGTCATCGTCGTGGGCCATCGCGGTCTCGACCGCCCAGGGGTGCACCGAGTTCGCGCGGATGCCGTAGGGCGCGAGCTCCAGCGCGGCGGTGCGCGTCAGCCCGAAGAGGCCGTGCTTGCTCGCGCTGTAGTGCGCCTGCCCGGGCAGCGCCTTCAGCCCGGCCACGGAACTGATCGTGACGATCGACCCTCCGTGACCGGCGTCGATCATCGCCGGGATCGTGGCGCGCAGCGTGTGCCAGACACCGGTGAGGTTGACGTCGAGCACCGCCTGCCACTGCTCGGGCGTGATCTCCCACAGCCGGCCCCAGGCGCTGATGCCCGCGTTGGCCACCACGACGTCGAGCCGACCGAACCGGTCCGTCCCGGCCGCGACCGCCGCCTCGACCGCGTCGAGGGCGCGGACGTCCGCCTGCCGCGCCACGACCCCGGCGCCGGCCGCCTCCGCGAGGGCGACGGTCTCCGCGAGATCGTCGGGGGTCGAGGGCGGATAGCCCAGCGCTCCCACGGCGTCGCAGACGTCGAGCAGGACGAGGTCGGCGCCCTCCTCGGCGAGACGCAGCGCGTGCGCCCGGCCCTGTCCGCGGGCCGCGCCGGTGACGAGGGCGACGCGGCCCGCGAGCCGCCTCACGGGGTCCGCCGCGGGGAGGGGCCGGCGAGCAGCGCGCGCCCGACGACCTCCTTCATGATCTCGTTCGTCCCGCCGTAGATGCGCTGCACGCGGGCGTCCCGCCACATCCGCGCGATGGGGTACTCCTCCATGTAGCCGTAGCCGCCGAAGAGCTGCAGGCATCGGTCGATGACCGTGTTCTGCTTCGCCACGACGCTGGTCGACGGGCTGCTCGTACCAGGTGCGCTCCGCGCTCGTGAGTACTAATCCGTGCTCTGACACGGGTTAGTACTCACAGGTGCGGAGCACACCTACATGCGCAGCACCTTCCCGACGAGGCCCGCCGAGGCGCCGACCGCCAGCGTCCCGCCGGCGCGGCGCAGACCCTCCGCCGTCGTCGTCTCCGGGTCGCTCGCCGAGGTCGCGCTCCAGACGGTGACGAGCAGCAGCCAGCGCATCAGCGTGTAGACGAACAGGAGCAGGCCGACCAGGGCGCCGAGGGTCGCGACGGCGGGTGAGTGCGTCAGCAGCGCGAGGTAGAGGCCGCCGAGCTGCTGCAGCGCCGCCAGCCCCAGGGCTCCGACCGCAGCCGGCAGGAGGACCTCCCGCACGGGGCGCCGGACCCGCGGCAGCTTCGCGAGACACCAGCCGACGACCACCCAGTTCGCGAGCAGGCCGACCACGATCGACCCGGCCGTCAGCAGCACCCGCGCGCCGAGGGTGCCGCCGAGCCCGAGCGCCTCGAGCACCCACGTGCCGATCCGCCCGCTCAGGGCGGCCGACGCGAACGAGAGCACCATGGCGACCCCGATGCCGAACAGGGTCACCACGTCGGACAGCACGGTGCGCCACAGCCGTTCCCTCGGCCGCGGCTGCCCCAGCATCGCCGTCACCGAGTCGCGGACATGGGCGATCCAGCTCCACCCCGAGAACAGCGCGACGGCCAAGGCGAGCACCCCGAGCCGACCGCGCTCGGCCACGACGGTGTGCACCACCCCGCCGACCGCACCGGACGCCCCGACCGGCAGCGCGACGGCGAGCGCAGCATCCAGCTGGGCGAGCACCACGCCGTCGGCGGCGAGCACGAACCCGGTCACGGCGACCGCCAGCATCAACAGCGGCACCAGGGCGAGCAGCGTGAAGAAGGTCAGGGCGGCGGCATGGTGGTTGCCGTCCCGGTCGCGGTAGCGGCCGACGGTGCGGACGAGCCGGCGGACCGACGGCGCGCCGGCCACCCGTCGTCGTGCCGTGCCCAGCCGCATCATGGGGGCCAGTGTGCGCTGCGCGCCCGTGAGCACTGTCCGTGGCTCCGACCACGGACAGTGCTCACATGCGCAGCACCTGAGGGAGCACCTCCGAGATCCCGCCGCGCAGCACCACGGAGGCGATCGGGTCGTAGGGCGTCGGCTCGGCGTTCACGATGATCACCTCGGCGCCCACGGCGGATGCGACGTCCACCAGCCCGGCCGCCGGGTGCACACCGAGCGAGGTGCCGATCGCGAGGAACAGGTCGCAGGCCAGCGTGGCGTCCCGGGCGCGGGTGAGCACGTCGACGTCGAGCATCTCGCCGAACATGATCGTGGTCGCCTTGAGGATGCCGCCGCAGTGCACGCAGCGCGGGTCGTCCTCGCCGGCTCGCACGCGGTCGCGGGCCTCGGCCATCGGCGCCACCGCCCCGCAGCCCAGGCAGACCGTGCCGTGGTTCGACCCGTGCAGCTCGGCCACCAGGTCCGGGGACGACCCCGCCTTCTGGTGCAGCTCGTCGATGTTCTGGGTGAGCAGCGCGAGGAGCTTGCCGGACCGCTCGAGCTCGACCAGCGCCTCGTGCGCCCGCCCCGGGACCGCGGCGAACATGGGGTGGTCGAGCCGCTCCCGCCACGCCTCCCGACGGACCTCGGGGTCGTCGCGGTAGTTGTCGATGTTCCAGATCAGCTCGGCCTTCGGGTTCTTCGTCCACACGCCCTCGGGGCCCCGGAAGTCGGGGATCCCGGAGTCGGTGGAGATGCCCGCGCCGGTGAGGACGGTGATCCGCTGCGCCCGGGCGATCAGCTCGCGGGCCCGCTCGATGTCATCCGGCATGCGTTCCACCGTGTCACGCGAGCAGGGCCCGGGCGACCGCGTCCGGCTGCGCCAGCGCCACCAGGTGCCCGCCCGGGAGCACCTCGGCCTCCACGCCGACCCGTTCCCGGGCGAGACGCTGCACGAACGGCAGCGGGAAGAGCCGGTCGTCGCGGGCGGCGAGGACGCGGGTCGGGACGTCGGGCCATCGTCCGAGCAAGAACGGCGCGTCGAACAGCGCGTCCGGCGGCCACGACGGCTCGGGCTGCTCCGGCAGCACCGCGGGCGGCACGTCGTGCAGGAACGTCACGTCCACGTCGAACCCGGGCCCCGGGACGACGAGGGCGG
This sequence comes from Actinomycetospora sp. CA-084318, assembly GCF_050955885.1. Lineage (NCBI taxonomy): Bacteria > Bacillati > Actinomycetota > Actinomycetes > Pseudonocardiales > Pseudonocardiaceae > Actinomycetospora > Actinomycetospora sp. CA-084318. Next base: position 1,937,609 of record NZ_CP192098.1, on the reverse strand, counting down.
GGTCGAGTCCCTGCGCCTGCGCGCCGGCGGCGGCGGCCGCTGCGTGCCCGGTGGCGTCCCACCACGCCCCGGCGGTCTCCCCCGGCGCCGGGACCATCGGGGCCAGCAGCACCACCGCGTTCGTCGGGAAGCGCGAGGCCGCGAGGGCGACGACGAAGGCGCCCATCGACTGCCCGACGAGCACCGCGGGCTCGTCGGTGCGGAGCGCGTCGACGCACTCCTCCCAGGTGGTGGCCTCGGGCGGGAGGTCGACGGCCACGGCGTCGGGCAGCAGCGGCAGCACGCGGGACCAGTAGGCCGAGCCGCCGCCGGCGCCGTGGACGAGGACGATCCGGGTCACGCGTCGAGTGTCGCGAGGTCCTCCGCCGACAGCGACACCGACCCGGCCGCGACGTTCTCCTCGAGGTGCGCGACCGACCGGGTCCCCGGGATGACCATGGTCTCCGGCGACCGGGTGAGCACCCAGGCGAGGCCGATCTGCGACGGGGTCGCGCCGAGCCGCTCCGCGACCGACTGCACGGCCGGCAGCGACGTCACCTGTGTCTGACCGGGCCAGCCGCCCCCGAGCGGGAAGTACGGCACCCAGGCGATGCCGTGGTCACGGCAGAGGTCGAGCACGTCCTCCGACGAGCGGTCGACCAGCGAGTAGGCGTTCTGCACGCACACGATCCCCGACGGGAGGGCCTGGCGCAGCTGGTCCGCCGACACGTGGGAGAGCCCGACGGCGCCGATCTTCCCCTCGTCGCGCAGGGCCGTCATCGTGGCGAGCTGGTCGTCGAGGTCGACGACCTGGTCGCCCTCGGCGACGAGCCCGGGCGGGGCGTCGGCGCGGCGGAGGTTCACGACGTCGAGCCGCGGCGCCCCGAGCGAGCGCAGGTTCGCCTCCACCTGGGCCCGCAGCTGCTCCGGGCGCTGGGCGAGCCGCAGCGGAATCTCGCCGTCCGCCGGTTCCGCGCCGACCTTGGAGACGATCACGACGTCGTCGTAGGGCGCGAGCGCCGCGCGGATGCGTCGGTTGACCACGCCGTCGCCGTAGAACTCGGCCGTGTCGACGTGGTCCACGCCGAGCTCGCGGGCGCGGCGCAGCACGGCGACCGGCTCGTCGTCGCTCCCCGCCCAACGCAGCTGCATCGCGCCGTACCCGACCCGCGCGACCTCGTGCTCCCCCAGCTTCGCGGTACCTCCGGGACCCATCCCGACTCCTCTCGTCGGCCGATCCGGAGTAGCCTCCGGTTGCACCGACGACGCTACACCCGAAACGGAGGCGCCTCCAGATATGCCCCGCGCCGATGCCGAGCGGAATCGCGCTCGCCTGCTCGAATCGGCGGCCCGCGCCTTCCAAGCAGGCGGTGACCCGACGCTGGAGAAGATCGCGCGGGACGCGGGCGTCGGGATCGGCACCCTCTACCGGCACTTCCCCACCCGCGAGGCACTCGTCGAGGCCGTCTACCGCACCGAGCTCGAGGCGCTGTGCCGCGACGTCGACCCCGGCCCGCACGCGGCGACCGCCTTCCGCGCCTGGCTCGACCGCTACGCCGAGTTCGTCCTCACCAAGCGCGGCATGGCCGACACGTTCCGCGCGATGGTCGCCGACGGATCGCTCACCTCGTTGCGGACGCGCGAGCAGGTCGACGCCGTCGTCGGGACCTTCCTGACGGCGGGTGCGGCCGACGGGTCGCTGCGTCCCGGGATCGAGCCCGACGACGTCGTGACGCTGCTCGTCGGCACGTTCGTCACCCTGCAGGGCGCCGATGACCGGGCGCGGACGGGGCGGCTGCTGGACCTGGTGGTGTGCGCTGCGCGAAGCACATCACCGCCAGCCGCCAGTCGAACCACGGCCCGGACGACGCCGAGGCGATCGCCTGCGTGAGGTGCTCGTCGAACAGCGCGGCCGACACCGCGGCCCGCCGGGACGGCTCCAGTCCCTGCAGCAGCGGTTGGCCGAAGGACACCCGGATCGCGGCCGCGGCCGCCCGCGCGTAGTCGTCGCCGGCCCCGTACTGGCGCCACAGCGGATCGCCCAGCTCCACCGACTCGTACCGCTCGAGCACCAGGCCGAGGTCGGCGGACAGCGGGGCCCGCCACTCCGCCTCGGTGCGGTACCAGGCCGGCACCACCATCGCGTCCCGCTCCGCCGCGGAGAGCACCCCGCGCTCGACGAGGAGCGCCAGTCCGCGGGCGAGTTCCTCCATCACGGGCTCCGCGCCCGAACGCCGCGGGGAGCCGTACGCCGCGCCACTGACGACGACGAGCCGCGCCCCGGGCCGCAGCTCGGTCGCCCTCGCCGTCAGGAACGCCGACCAGTCGGCCGCCGCGCCGCGTTCCCACGCGACGGCCTGCTCCCCCGTGGCGACGGTCGGCCAGAACCCGTCCAGCGGACCCGGGACCTCGCGCATCCAGTGCACCGCGATCGAGCTCCACCCGAGGCCGACGGTGCCGGACGGGAGCAGCTGCTCGTAGAACGACCGGCCGATGGCGGCCGTGTACACGCCCGGCCGGCGGTAGCTCGCCGGGTCGTCGGCCACGGTGCGGAAGAGCGAGGTGAAGTCGTTGTCCGGCAGGTCGGTGTGGACGACGACGACCGGCCGGTCACCCCGGGCGCCCCGGACGGCGTCGACGGCCGCCCCCATCGGCGCCAGCGAGTTCCGGCCCTCGGAGGCGCCGTAGTCGACCACGGTGACCGTGCCGTCCGGCCCGGGCGGCGCGGTCCGCGCCGCCGCCCGCACCAGGTCGAGCGCGAACTCCGCCGACGCGGCCTGCGCCGAGGCGTGGGCGTTGTACCGCCCGCCGCCCTCCATCGCCGTCATGTGCGCTCCGCGCCTGTGAGTACAAATCCGTGCCCTGGCACGGAAAAGTACTCACGAGGCCGTAGGCCTCCTGAGGAACTGCCCCGTCGGCTCGCCGACGACCTTGCCGTCGGCGAAGACCGTGCGTCCGCGCAGGATCGTGCGGGTCACGGTCGAGCCGATCTCCAGCCCGCGGAACGGGGTGTACTCCTGGGTCGACTCGGAGTCGGCCGGGTCGACGACCCACGAGCGGTCGGGGTCGACGAGCGCGATGTCGGCGTCGAAGCCCGGCGCGAGGTCGCCCTTCGTGGCGCCGAGCCCGAAGCGCTGCGCCGGCGCGGTCGACGTGAGCTCCGCGATCCGCGACAGCGGCAGCCCCCGCTTCAGTCCCTCCCCCACGAGCCCGGGCAGCAGGTACTCGGTGCCGCCGAAGCCGGACTTGGCCGCGAAGACGTCCTCGTGGTCGTCGCCGAACTTCGTGGCCTCCTTGCAGCAGGCGTGGTCGGACACGACCCACGAGACGTCGCCCGCGAGCACGTGCCGCCACAGCGCCTCGACGTCCTCGCGCGGGCGCAGCGGCGGGTTGACCTTGCCGCCCACGCCGTCGGCGGTGTGGATGTCGGCGAGCAGGTGCCCGACCGTCACCTCCCGCCGGAAGTCCACGTGCGGGAACGTCTGCGCCATCAGCATCGCGGCCTCGAGGGCCTTGCCCGACGACAGGTGGAGCAGGTTGATCGTCGGGAGTCCGGTCTCGTGCGCGAGGTAGGACGCGATCGTCACGGCGAGGCCCTCGGAGTGCGGCGGGCGCGACGCGCTGTAGGCCTCCAGCCCCGAGAGCCGGCCCTCCTGCTCGACGATCTTCGTGTACGCCGTCATGATCTCGGCGGTCTCGCAGTGCAGCGACAGCGAGATGGCGTCCGCGATGTCCGGGCGCGCCTCGCGGGCACGCTGGATGCCGCGCATGACGAACTCGAAGTGCGCGATGTCGTAGCGCTCGCCCTCGGGGATCATGAGGAAGTCGTTCTGGTCGTTCGAGCGCCCGTGCAGCCCGTGGCTGCCGTAGAACATGAAGATCTTGAACGACGTGACGCCGTGCTCGTCGACCAGCGCCGGGATCTCGTCGATGTGCCCGGCCTGCATCGGGGCGAGGTGGAAGGCGTAGTCGACGTACGAGCGGCCCTCGGAGGCCTCGAGCACACGCGGGAAGAACTCGGCGTACGGGCCGCCGGTGTTCAGGTAGTACTGCCCGGTGCGCATGTAGGTCAGCGAGGTGGTGACGCCGCCCTGCGCGCACGCCCGGCTCTCGGTCGCGGTGTCCTCGTCCAGCGGGTTGTAGATGCCCCAGTGCTGGTGGGCGTCGACCACGCCGGGGAACGCGAGCTGCCCGTGCCCGTCGACGACCTCGCGGGCGTCGGTCCCGAGGTCGGGTCCGACGGCGGTGACGCGGCCGCCGTCGACGGCGATGTCGCCGAGCGGGGCGTCGTCGACCCCGGGGCGGACGACGCGGACGTTGCGCAGGATCAGGTCGTGGGTCATGCGGGGACCTCCTGGTGGGTCAGCAGGGACGCGAGGTGGTCGGCGGCCCGGTAGGCCAGGCCGAGGGCGGGGAGCAGGCCGTTGCCGGCCAGGTAGCCGGCCGCGCCGTGGCCGGACATCCCGACCGCGGCACCCCCGGACGCGTAGAGCGGGCCGAGCGGGCGCCCGGCGGGGTCGAGCACGCGGGCGTCGGCGTCGACGGCGAGCCCTCCCTGGGTGTGGAAGAGGGCGGGCACGATCTCGACGGCGGCGTAGGGCGCCTCGAGCGGGGCGGCGACGGTGCGCCGCCCGACCCGGTCGGCCGCCGACTCCCCCCGTGCGACGGCGGCCGCGTCGGCGATCTCCGCGTAGAGCACCGCGGCGTCGACCCCGATCCGGTCGGCGAGCTCTCCCACCGACGCGCCCCACCGCACCGCGCCGGCGTCGACGACGTCGCGGTAGTCGGTGAACCCCTGGGTCGCCGCGTCGATCCGGGCGTCGAACACGACCCAGCCGCGGGCGCCGGGGCGGCCCGCGAGCATCGCGGCGTACTCCGAGTAGCCGACCGTCTCGTCGGCGAAGCGGCGCCCGTCGGCGTCGATCACGATCGCGCCGTTCATGACGGTGGTCCAGGTCAGCAGGGTGCGCGCGGAGGCGGAGAGCCCGGCGTGACCCTGGTAGGCGTCGAGGAACCCGGAGGCCGCGCCCAGCTCGCCGCCGAGGCGCAACGCGTCGCCGGTCGAGTACTCGCTGCCGTGGTAGGCCGCGTCGGCGATCTCGGGCAGGTACTGCGCGACGAGCTCCGGCGAGGCGCCGTAGCCGTTGGTCGCGAGCAGGACGGCCGCCGCGGTCAGCTCCTCCGATCCGCCGTCGGGCCGGGTGAGCGTGACCCGCCACGACCCGCCCTCGGGGTCGAGGCCCGTCAGCCGCGCCGGGCACAGCAGGTCGATCGACGACGACGCCTCCACGGCGTCGGCGAGCCCGCGCAGCAGCGTCGAGCCGTGGTGGCCGGGCAGCGTGTGGCAGCGCCGCACGGAGTGGCCGGGGTAGTCGACCGCGGCGAGCTCGACCGGCAGCCCGACGTGGTCGGCCAGCCACTCCACGAGCTCCGCCCCGAGGTGCGCGAGGGTGCCGGCGACCACCGGCTCGGCCTCGCCGTGGGTCTTCGCGGCGACGTCGGCGAGGAAGCGTTCCGGGGAGTCCTCGACGCCCGCGGCGCGCTGGAAGCGGCTGCCGGGCCCCGGGATCATCGCCGTCGACATCGCCGTGTTGTTGCCCCGCCGGAAGTGCGGGTTCGCCTCGGCGACCACCACCTGCCGGCCGTGCTGCGCGGCCCGCAGCGCCCCGGCGAGACCACCGCCCGCGCCGGCGACGAGCAGGTCGACGTCCGCCATGCTCGACCTCCGTTCCGCTGGAAGAAACGCACCGGGATGGGTGCGTCCCGACTCATGAGAGCACTTCGCAGCCCTCTGCACAACGACGAGCGGCCATCGGCTTGACGGCACCCGCCCCGACGATGAACCCTGTGTTTCGTCCAGCGGTACGACCTGGAGGTGGCGGTGCCCGAACAGACCGGCGGGACCGAGGCGACGGCCCGGGTGGCGGACGTGCTGCTGCTGTTCGTCGACGGCCCGTCGACCCAGGGGGTCTCGCACATCGCCCGGGAGCTGGGGCTGTCGAAGGCGGTCGTGCACCGCATCCTCACCTCGCTGGCCGGGCGCGGGATGGTCGCGCTGGACCCGGTGAGCCGGGAGTACCGGCTCGGTCCGGCCGCCGCCGCGATCGGGGCGCGGGCGCTGCGCGAGTCCGACCTGCGCCAGGCCGCACTCCCCCTGCTCCGCGAACTGCGCGACGAGACACGCGAGACCGCCACGCTCTCCACGCCGGTGCCGCACGGCCGGGTCTACCTGGACCAGGTCGTCGGCACCCACGAGATCAAGATGACCGTCGAACTGGGCCGACGGTTCCCCCTGCACGCCGGCAGCTCGGGCAAGTGCATGCTCGCGTTCCTCGACGCCGAGGGCCGCGAGGAGGTCCTCGCCGAGCCGCTGGAGGCCCTCACCCCCGGCACCGTCGTCGACCCCGACGTCCTGCGCGCCGAGCTCGACCGCATCGTCGCCGCGGGCTACGCGGCCTCGATGGGCGAGCGCCAGGCCGACGCCGGATCGGTCGCCGCCCCGGTGTTCGGGGTGTCCGGCGACGTGCTCGGCGCCATCTCGGTGTGCGGGCCCCGCTACCGCGTCACCGACGAGTTCGTCACCGCGATCGCACCGCGCGTCGTCGCCGTGGCCGACCGCATCTCCCACCGTCTCGGCGCCGCCCCGCGGCGCCCGGAAAGGACCGCATGACCGCCCTCGCCGGACTCAAGGTCCTCGACGTCGCGACCCTGTTCGCCGGTCCGCTCGCCGCCACCCTGCTCGGCGACCACGGCGCCGACGTGATCAAGGTCGAGCACCCGCGCGGCGACCCGAGCCGCACCCACGGCGCCGCGAAGGACGGCGTCGGCCTGTGGTGGAAGATGCTCGGCCGCAACAAGCGCTCGATCACGCTCGTGCTCTCCACGCCGGAGGGCCAGGACGTGTTCCGGGAGCTCGCCGCGGACGCCGACGTGATCATCGAGAACTTCCGCCCCGGCACCCTGGAGCGCTGGGGGCTCGGCCCCGACGTGCTGCGCGAGCGCAACCCCGGGCTCGTCCTCGCGCGGGTCACCGGCTTCGGCCAGTTCGGCCCGTACGCGTCGCGCCCCGGCTTCGGCACGCTCGCCGAGGCCATGAGCGGGTTCGCCGCGATCACCGGCGAACCCGACGGCCCGCCCACCCTGCCTCCGTTCGGGCTCGCCGACGGCGTCACCGCGCTGACCACCGCCTTCGCGATCATGACGGCGCTGCGGGCCCGCGAGCAGACCGGGCGCGGCCAGGACGTCGACATGGCCATCATCGAGCCCCTGCTCACGGTGCTCGGCCCGCAGCTCATCGCCTACGACCAGCTCGGCGAGCTGCAGCCCCGGCACGGCAACCGCTCCTCGAACAACGCGCCGCGGAACACCTACCAGTGCGCCGACGGCCGCTGGGTCGCCGTGTCCACGAGCGCGCAGTCGATCGCCGAACGCGTCATGCGGCTGGTCGGGCGCCCGGAGCTGATCGACGAGCCGTGGTTCGCCGCCGGGTGGTCGCGCGCCCAGCACGCCGACGAGCTCGACGAGGCGGTCGGGGCCTGGATGGCCGCCCGCGACCGCGACGAGGTGGTCGCCGCGTTCGAGAAGGCCGAGGCGGCCGTCGCCCCGATCTACACCGCGGCCGACGTGCTCGCCGACCCGCAGTACGACGCGCTCGGCAGCGTCGTCACCGTCGACGACGACGAGCTCGGCCCGATCCGCTTCCAGAACGTCCCGTTCCGGCTCTCCGAGACCCCGGGCGCCGTGCGCACCGCGGGACCGCCCCTGGGCCGGCACACCGCCGAGGTCCTCGGCGAGCTCGGGATCGACGCGCAGCGGCTCGAGCAGCTGCGCGCCGCGGGGGCGGTGTGAGCGCGTTCGGGGTCGCCCGGAGCTGGCTCTACGTGCCCGGCCACCGGCCCGACCTCGTCGCGAAGGCCCTCGCCGGCGACGCCGAGGCGGTCGTCGTCGACCTCGAGGACGCCGTGCCGGTCGGCGCGAAGCAGGCCGCCCGGGAGACGGTCGGGATCCTGCGCACCGAGAAGCCGCTCTGGGTGCGGATCAATCCGTTTCCCGACAGAGCAACCGAGCACGCCGATAGGGAGGCCGGTCGGCTCGACCTCGAGGCGCTCGCCGGGCTGCCCGTCGACGGGGTCCGCATGCCGAAGGCGACCGATCCCGTCGTCGTGCGGGACGTCGCCCAGGCGCTGGACCGGCCACTGCACCTGCTGCTGGAGTCGGCGCTCGGCGTGGAGCGGGCCTTCGAGCTCGCGAGCGCGCACGAGCTCGTCGTCGGGCTCTCCCTCGGCGAGGCCGACCTCGCCGCCGACCTGCGCGTGCGCGACCGCACCGCGCTGGAGTGGGCGCGGCAGCGGGTCGTCGTCGCGAGTCGCGCCGCGGGCCTGGCCAGCCCGGTCGCGCCGGTGTGGACCGACGTCGCCGACCTGACCGGCCTCGCCGCCGACTCCGCCGCCGCCCGCGAACGCGGTTTCCACGGCCGCTCGGTGATCCACCCCCGCCAGATCCCGGTGGTGCACCGCGCCTTCACCCCCTCCCCCGACGAGCTCGCCCGCGCCCGGGCGCTGCTCGCCTCGCTGGAGGACTCGACCGAGACCGCGTTCCTCGACGCCGACGGCCGCTTCGTCGACCCCGCCGTCGTCGCCGGGGCGCGGGCCCTGCTCGCGCAGAACCAGGAGACGTGATGACCACCGCGACCTCGACCCGCGCCCTGCTCGACGCGATCGGCGGCGGCGTCCGCACCGTCGAGCTCGGCCAGCCGCTGTTCACCGGCATGCCGTGCTCGCCGAACCACCCCGGCTTCCGGATGACGCTCATCCGCCGCCACGGCGACATGGTCCGGCCCGACGGCGGGTCCGCCTCCAACGAGATGATCGTGACCGGCGGCCACGTCGGGACCCACGTCGACGCCCTGTCCCACGTCAGCCACGAGGGCTGCCTGCACGGCGGGGTCGACGCGATGGAGGCCCAGGTCGGCGGCGTGCACCGCGAGCACGGCGCCGAGACGATCCCGCCGATGATCACCCGCGGCGTCCTGCTCGACGTCGCGGCCGCCCGCGGCGTGGACTCGCTCGCCCCGGGCGAGGCCGTGACGGCCGACGACCTGGCCGCCGCCGGTCCGGAGCCGCGGGCGGGCGACGTCGCCCTCGTGCGCACCGGCTGGGCCCGCCACTTCGGCGACGCGGCGACCTACCTCGGGCAGGCCGACGGCGTGCCGGGCGTCGACGAGAGCGGCGCCCGCTGGCTCGCCGAGCGCGGCGTGGTCGCGGCCGGCGGCGACACCACGGCCTTCGAGTGCATCCCGCCCGGCGCCGGCCACCGGGTGCTGCCGGTGCACCGGATCCTGCTCGTGGAGCACGGCATCCACATCATCGAGCACCTCGCGCTCGAGGACGCGCACGACGCCGGCCTCACCGAGTTCCTGTTCGTCATGGCGCCGCTGCGCATCGTCGGAGGCACCGGATCGCCGGTGCGCCCCGTGGCGGTGGTGGCGTGAGGACCCCCGCCCAGCAGGTCGCCGACCTCGCCGCGAAGGTCGCCCACGAGGGCCTGCCCGACGAGCTCCGCGACGACCTCGCCGCCCGCACCGTCGACCTGCTCGGCAACTGCCTGGGCGCCCGTGCCGAGGAGCCGGGACGGATCGTCTCGGCGGTCGTCGACGAGTGGGGAGGGACCGGGGCGGCGACCTCGTTCGCCGACGGCTCGTCGCTGCCCGCCCCGTCGGCCGCCCTGGTCAACGGCACACTCGCGCACTCCCTCGACTTCGACGACACCCACCTGCCGTCGGTGCTGCACCCCTCCGCGGCCGTGCTGCCCGCGGCGTTCGCGGTGGCCGAGGCGGTCGGGGCGAGCGGGCCGGCGTTCCTCGACGCCGCCGCCGTCGGGGTGGAGCTGACCTGCCGGCTCGGCATGGCCGGGTACGACGAGGATCTCGGCAACTCGGTGTTCTTCGAGTACGGCCAGCACGCGACCGCGATCTGCGGCGCGGTCGGCGCGGCGCTCGCGGCCGGGATGCTGCGGGGGTTGGACGCCGAGCAGCTCACCTCGACGATCGGCATCGCCGCCTCGATGGGCGCCGGCGTCATCGAGGCGAACCGGACCGGCGGCACCGTCAAGCGGGTGCACTGCGGCTGGGCGGCACACGCCGGGGTCGCGGCCGCCGACCTCGCCCGTCACGGCCTCACCGGGCCGCCGACCGTGCTCGAGGGCCGCTTCGGGTTCCTGCAGGCCTTCTGCGGCGACCGGGTGCGGATCGAGGAGGTCACCGAGGGGCTGGGCGAGCGCTGGGAGACCCTGCGCGTGTTCTACAAGCCCTACCCCTGCAACCACTTCACGCACGCCGGGATCGACGCCGCGCTCGCCCTGCGCGACCGCGGGGTCCGTCCCGACGACGTCGAGCGCCTCGTCCTGGGCATCCCGGGTCCGGTGATGCGCACGATCGCGGAGCCGCCGGAGGAGAAGGCGCACCCGCGGTCGGGCTATCACGCGGCGTTCTCCGGCCCGTACACCGTCGCGGCCGCCCTGACCGGCGAGCGCGGTGGGCTCGGCGTCTCGCACGCCGACTTCACCGACGCCGCGGCGGCCGACCCGGCCCGGCTCGCGGTGGCCGCCCGGGTGGAGTGCGTTCCCGACGACGAGGCCACGGCCGGGTTCCCCCGCGCCTTCCCCGCCGTCCTCACCGCCCACCTGCGCTCCGGCGAGACGCTCACCGAGCGCGTGCGCGACAACCGGGGCGGGCCCGCCCGGCCGCTGTCCGCCGACGAGCACCGGACCAAGTTCGCGATGAACGGGGGGGCGCCCGAACTCGCCGACCGGGTGTGGGAACTGCGCGGCGACCTCACCCCACGCGATCTGTCGCGCGCTCTTCGTTCCTATCAGCGGAACGATTGACAATTCGCGGTTACCGGTCTCACCAGGCCTCTTGACCCGATCTCGTTCCGGCAGCCATTCTTCACGTCGACGCCATTCGGCTTTCGTTCCTTCCAACGGAACGACAAATCCTTCCGAACAGGTGAGGACCGATGCCCACCCGCTTCCGCTGGGTCACGATCGCGCTGATCGTCGCCCTCGTCGTCATCAACTACATCGACCGCAGTGCGATCTCCTACGCGGTGACGCCGTTCAAGACCGAGTTCGGGATCACCGACACGCAGTACGGCGTGGTCTCGAGCGTGTTCTCGATCGGCTACGCCGTCTTCGCGTTCCTCTCCGGCCCGCTGGTCGACCGGTTCGGGCCGCGCAAGGTGCTCATCACCGCGGTCGCCCTCTTCTCGCTGACCACGGCGCTGATCCCGCTCGCCGGCGGGTTCGTCGGGCTGCTGCTCATCCGCATCGTGCTCGGCGCGGCCGAGGCCCCGGCGTTCCCCGCCGCGACCCGGACGGCGGGGCGCTGGCTGCCCGCCGCCGAGCGCGGCTTCGCCCTCGCCCTGATCGGCGGGGTGGCGGTCTCGGGCAGCCTGCTCATCGCCGGCCCCCTGCTCACGCAGCTCATCGGCGCCGTCGGCTGGCGCGGCATGTTCTGGGTGATCGGCGGGCTGGGCCTGCTGTGGATCGTCGTCGCGGCCGGCCTGCTGCGCAGCACCCCGGAGGACGCCCCGCAGGTCAACGAGGCCGAGCGGGCGCTCATCCTCGCCGGGCGCGAGGCCGAGGTGGAGCACGAGTCGCCCGGGCGCACCGACTGGGGCGCGATCTTCCGCAACCGCAACCTGTGGATCTGCGCGATCGGCTACTTCTCCTGGGGCTTCATGTTCTGGGGCTTCATGTACTGGCTGCCGCAGTTCCTCTCCACCTCGTTCGGGCTCTCGCTCAAGGCGGTCGGTGCCTTCTCGATCGCCCCGTGGGCCGCGGGCGTCGTCGGCGCCCTCGTCGGCGGGTTCCTCGTCGACCGGGTCTACCGGCGCACGCAGAGCGTGCGGAGCCGCTACACGATCATGGGCGTCGCGCTGCTGTGCTCCGGCGCCTCGCTGATCCCCGTGTTCCTCGACCCGACGCTGACCGTCGCCCTGATCTTCATCTCCTGCGGCGTCGGGTTCGGCTTCGTCACCGGCGGCATCTGGTGGGTCGCCTCGATCGACGCCGAGCCCCGTCAGCCGGGTACTGCAGCCGGGTTCGCCGACGCCGCGTTCGCGATCTCCGGCGTCATCGCGCCGGTCGCCATGGGTGCCATCGTCCAGAGCACCGGCACGTTCACCAGCGGGTTCGTGACGATGTCCGTGCTCGCGCTGGTCGGTGCCCTGCTGATGCTGTTCGCGACGAAGGAGCCGGCCCGCGAGGAGCGCCCCGCGCCGGTCAGCACCTAGGACGGCGCGCGCACAGCACCACGGTCGGACCGATCGGCGGGTCGGGCGGGAGCTGCAGGTCGGCGACGAGCTGCAGCCCCGCCCGGTCGAGCAGGTCGACCAGCTGCTCCGGGCGCCACCGGTGGGTCGTCCACCGCACCGGGACCCCGTAGGCCTCGGTGCGCTCGAGGTCGTCGTCGCCGACGTGCGTCGCGAGCAGCACCTGACCGCCCGGGACCAGCGCCCGGGCGAACGCCGCGAGGACCTCCGGCAGCACGTCGCGCGGCAGGTTGAACAGCGACCACCACCCGAGCAGCCCGCCGTGGGACGCGTCGGGGAGGTCCAGCTCCGTCGCCGACGCCACCGCGAACTCGCAGGTCGGGTGCAGCCGGCGGGCGTGCTCGGCCATGCGTGGCGAGAGGTCCACGCCCCGCACGTCCAGGCCGCGCTCCGCGAGGTACGCCGTGACCAGCCCGGGCCCGCACCCGACGTCCAGCACCGGTCCGAGCCCGGCCACCGACGCCGCGAACGCGTCGACGGCCGCCTGCAGCCAGGGGTGCGTGCGGATGTCGCCCAGCCCCGTCGTCTCCACCATCTCGACGTAGGCGTCGGCCGCCCGGTCGTAGGACTCACGCACGGCGTCGAGGTCGTCGGGGCGGCGCACGGTGTCGGAGCCTAGCCCGGTCACCCCGTCGCGCTCGGCATGATCAACTGCCTACCGCGCGCACCGCGGCGTCCAGCTCACGGACCAGCTCGCCGACCCGTTCCCCACCGTCCGGCGCCGCCGGGTACCGCCGCAGGACGGTCCCGACGACGGGGTCGGCCAGGTCCGCCACCGCCGCCACCCCGACCTCCTCACCGCGCAGCTCCCGCGCCCGGATCGCGTGCGCGCCCGCCCCGACGACGTGCCGGACCTGGGTGGCATCGGCCAGCGGGTGCAGGTAGCCGGCCCCGGCGGCGGCCATCGCGGCGCGGGCCGCCTGCTCGGCGACCGGGTTCCCGGCCTCCCGCGCCGCCCGTCCGGCCGCCCACGCCGTGTCCCGCATCGCCCGCGTCCGGGGCCCGCCGTCGGCGAACGCCGCAGCCGCATCGATCGCCGCCCGCGGGCGGTCGTCGTCGGGAAGGACCTCCTCGACGAGCGGCAGGACGGTGCGCGCGCAGGCGACCGCGAACCCGGCCACCGACCGCAGTTCGTCGAGGGTCAGCTCCACGGGTCCGACCGTAGGGGTGGATCGCCGATCCGTGGATGAGCGGGCCGTGGCCGCCCTCGGTCGACCGCAGCAGTCTCGGTGCCAGCCCACCGAGAAGGAGTCACCATGCGGGAGATCACCGTCCCCGACCTCACCGGCCGCCTCGCCGTCGTCACCGGCGGCAGCGACGGGGTCGGCCTCGGCATCGCCACCCGGCTCGCCGCGGCGGGCGCCGAGGTCGTGCTGCCCGTGCGCAACCCGCGCAAGGGCGAGGCCGCGCTCGCCACCATCCGGGAGGCCGCCCCGTCCGCCCGCGTCGAGCTACGCGAGCTCGACCTGTCCTCGCTCGCGTCCGTCGACGCCCTCGGCGCGACCCTGCGCCGCGAGGGCCGGCCGATCCACCTGCTCGTCAACAACGCCGGCGTCATGACGCCGCCCGACCGACAGGTCACCGTCGACGGCTTCGAGCTGCAGTTCGGGACCAACCACCTCGGGCACGTCGCGCTCGTCGCGACCCTGCTGCCGCTGCTGCGGGCCGGGAGCGCCCGGGTGGTGCACCAGATCAGCGTGGCGGCGATGCGCGGCACGATCCACTGGGACGACCTGCAGTGGGAGCGCTCCTACGACGGCATGGCCGCCTACCGCCAGTCCAAGATCGCGTTCGGGCTGTACGGCCTGGAGCTCGAGCGGCGGAGCCGGGCGAACGGCTGGGGCATCACCAGCCTGCTGTCGCACCCCGGCGTCGCGCCGACCAGCCTCCTCGCGGCGCGCCCCGAGCTCGGCCGGTCGCAACCCGCGCGGGGTCGGCGCGTCATCGGCGCCCTGTCCCGGATCGGCCTCCTCGGGAACGCGGAGAGCGCCGGGCTCCCGGCCCTCCTCGCCGCCACCTCCCCCGACGCGCGCGGCGGTCACCTCTACGGCCCGTCCGGCCCCGGGCACGTCGGCGGCGGACCCGCCGAGCAGGCGCTCTACCGCCCGTTGCGCGACGACGCCGAGGCCCTCCGGGTGTGGCGGGTGTCCGAGGAGCTCCTCGGGCGGCTCACCCCGTCCTGAGCCCGAGCGTCACGAGCGCAGCGTCCGGGCCCTCCCAGACGTGCGCGGTCCAGCCGTGCACGCGGGCGGCCTCGACGTTGCGCGGGCGGTCGTCGAAGAAGACGCACTCGTCCGGCGTCGTGCCGTAGGCGTGGTCGGCCGCGGCGTAGACGGCCGGGTCGGGCTTGACCAGCCCGACCTCGGCCGAGAACACCAGCGTCTCGAACCCGCGCGACCAGTCGGCGTCCCGCACGGTCCGCGCCAGGTGCGCCGGGGCGTTCGACAGCACGGCGGTGCGCTGCCCGGCCAGCGCGGCGAGGAAGGCCGCCGATTCCGACGACAGGTCCGCCCACTTGGTCGCGTCGATCGCGGTCAGCTCGCGGGCGTCGCCGGGAGTGACGGCCACGCCGAGCCGCTCGCCCACGGCACGCCAGTAGTCCAGGTCGGAGCCGCCGAGGTCGAAGGCCTCCCGCGGCCCGTAGTAGACCTCCTCGAGCGCGGGGGTCGACACGCCGAGCCGCGACGCCACGGCTGCCATCACCTCGTCCGAGCGCACGAGGACACCGCCGAGGTCCAGGACGATCACCAGGTGAGCTCCGCTCCTGTGAGTAGTAATCCGTGTCCGAACACGGAAAAGTACTCACGGGCGCGCAGCGCACATGAGGTCGGCCAGGTCCGCGGCGCCCGGCACGGAGCGGACGTGGACGTGCACGGTCCGGCCCAGCGGCGGATCGAGCGGCAGCACCACGACGCCCGCGGGCAACGGGTCCGGCAGCGCCAGGGCGGGCAGCACGCCGACGGTGATCCCCGCCGCGGCCATGGCGAGCACCGTCCCGACGTCGCGCACCACGTGCGCCGGCACCCACGACTCGCCGTGCGCCACGTACCCGTCCTCCAGCTGTGGTCCGCAGGTGCCGCCCGGGTCGGCGACCCCGGCCTCGACCAGCGTCCGGAGCCCGACCGGCCCGCGCCCCGCCAGCGGGTGCCGCGCCGGGAGCACGGCGAGGAACGCGTCCTCGCGCTCCAGGTGCACGTCGGCGGAGGCGAAGTGCTCCGGGCCCCACGTCGACACCGCGAGGTCGACGGTCCCCGCCGCGAACCACGCCGCCAGCTCGTCGTCGTCGCCCTGCACCACCCAGACCCGGCCCGGCACCCGCCGCACCACCGCGGGCACCAGGCGGACCGTCGCCGAGTGGACCGCGCCCATTCGGAGGTCGGCCCGCTCGCCCCGCTGCGCCAGGCCCGCCACGGCGTCGAGGTGACCCCGCACCGCCCGGGCGTGGTCGGCGACCTCCCGGCCGGTCGCGGTGAGCGTGACGACCGGCCCGCGGTGCGCCACGGGCACGCCGAGCCGACGCTCCAGGGTGGCCACCGACCGACTCACGGCCGACTGCGTCCGGCCCAGCGCCGCGGCCGCCCGGGTGAAGCTGCCGTGCTCGGCGAGCGCGAGCACCGCGTCGAGCTGGGCCAAGGCGACATCCATGAGTCCACATCATGCCGGTCAGGAGGAGAAGTCGTTGGACTCATCCGTCCCGGCGGCCTTCTCCTGTCGCCATGCCCGCCCGCGTCGTGCTCGCCCTCGTCTCCCTGTGGCTCTGCTGGGGCTCCTCGTTCCCCGCGATGCGCGTCATGGTCGGGACGCTGCCGCCGCTCACCACGTCCGGCGCGGTCTTCCTGACGGCGGGCGTGGTCCTCACGGTGGCGCACGCCCGGGACCTCCGGCGCACGGCGCCGCTCGCGCTGCGGCGGGCGACGCTGGTCGGTGTGTGCCTGCTGGGCGCGCAGGGGCTCGCGGTCGTCGCGGTGGTGCACGTGCCGGCGTCGACCTCGGCACTGCTCGCGGCGTCGATCCCGCTGTGGCTGGTGGTGCTGCGGGTGGTGACCGGCGAGCGGGTCGGGGCACGGGAGCTCGCGTGCCTGGTCGTCGGGCTCGCCGGGGTCGTCGTGATCGTCCTGGTCGAGGCGGGCGGGCCGGGGTGGACGCCGTGGGTGCTGCTGGTCCTCGGCACGAGCGTGCTGTGGGCGACCGGCACGCTGGTGGCCGCCCGCAGCGTCGTCCTCCCCGCCCCCGGGGCCGCCACCGCGGTACAGCTCGTCACCGGTGGCGCCCTCGTCCTCACCGCCGGCCTGGTGCTCGAGCCGGCCCCGTCCGTCGTCGGGAACGCCTCCTCCTGGGCGGCCGTCGCCGTGCTCCTCGTGGCCGACTCGCTCGCCGGCTTCGCGCTGTTCACCTGGCTGCTGCGGCATGCGCCGGTGTCGGTGGTCGGGACCTACGCGTACGCGGTGCCGGTGGTCGCCTACCTCGCGGGCGTGCTCGTGCTGGGCGAGCCGTTCCACCCGGTGGTGCTGGTCGGCGCCGCGCTGGTGCTGGGCGCGGTGGCAGGTGCGCTCCGCGCCCGTGAGTACTAATCCGTGCTGGAGCACGGATTAGTACTCACAGGTGCGTCAGCACACCTTCGCAGGAGCGCACGACCGCCCGGGCGACCTCGGCCGCCGCGCGTGAGGTCAGCGGCGACTCCGCCCGCGTGCGCCACCGGTCCAGCGTCTCGAGCGCCGCGACCCTGGGCTCGTCGGCGCCGCCGAGACGTTCGGCCACGCCCGGTCCGTCGCCGCCGAGCAGGCGCTCGGCCTCGGGCTGGGTGTCGCCGGGCATCGTCACCTGTCCCTGGCGCAGCGCGGCGAGCAGGCGCTGCTCGGTGAACTCGTGGGCGCCGGAGAGGACCCGCTCCAGCTCGGCGGCGAGCGGCCCGGAGTCGGGACGCGGCGCCCGCGCGAGCACCATCTCCACCGCGAGCAGCGCCGACCGGGCCTTGTGCACGTCGCGCCGCCCGACGACCCGGGAGGCGAGCACCTCGCGCAGCTCCTCCAGCCCGGACCGGCGCACCAGCTCCTCGGCCAGCGACACCGAGTCGACCACGCCCCGGCCGGTCCGCGCCCCGCGGCGCAGCACGGTGGTCGCGGTGCGGATGCCGTACACGCCGAACCGGTCCATCAGTGCGCGCCGCGTCGGAGCGTCCAGCCGCACGCCGTCCGGGTCGGACGCGAGGGCCTCGGCGACGACGGCGGGCGGCTCGGCCGCGCAGAACCGGTCGACCGAGAGGAGCAGCGCGTCGACCTCGGCGCGCGGCGCCCGGGCGAGCGCGCGCAGCGCCGTGAACTCGGCCTGCCGCAGCGTCCGCGCGGTCTCGGCGAGCAGCCCGTCGACGGCGACGACGGTCTGGCACAGCGGCCGCAGCGCCGGGTCGGTGCGGTACGCGTCGGCGACGCGACCCGCCGTCGTGATGGCGTCCAGTCCCCCGCCGCCGATCTCGTCGGCGCGGGAGAGGACCACGACCGTGCCGGACGCGCCCACCGCGCCGAGCCCGCCCGCACCGCCGCGGGCGAGGTCGGCGAACGCCTCGAGGAACCCGACGTCGTTGCGGTGGGCGTGGCGCATCAGGTAGACGACGGCGTCGGCGCCGGAGGGGCGGTCGTCGGGGGTGACGAACGCGAGGGTGCGCCGCGAGTTCGTCTCGCGGATCGAGTCGAGCCCCGGGGTGTCGACGAGCGTCGTCTCGGCCAGCCCGCGCGACGGCCAGTCGACGAGGAGCCGCCCGACCCGCGCCGGGTCGACCCCGCGCAGGTCGATCCGCAGCCCCTCCCGATCCTGCGCGAACGGCACCGGGCCGCGCCGCCCGTCGACGTCCTCCCGCGTCACCGTCGGCGAGGGCGCGTCGCGGTACCAGGTGACCAGGCGCGTGCACTCCCCCGCGTCGGTCGCCGCCACCCGCTCCCCCACCAGCGCGTTGAGCAGCGTCGACTTCCCGGCCTTCAGCGTCCCGGCCAGCGCCACGCGCAGGGGCTCGTCGAGCCGGGCCCGAGCGTCGTGCAGCACAGCGCGTGCCCACTCGGTCGGCGGGTCCGCGGGCCCGGCGCCGTACAGCCGCTGCGCGTTCCCGACGACGGCGCGGGCCTGGTCGGTCAGCCGTCCGGGGGTCGTCCGGGGGTCCACGTGCCGGGTCACGCCCCGACCAGCCGGGCCGTCCCGACGCTCTCCCGGATCCGCCGCGCCCGCTTCTCCAGCGCGTCGAGCCGCTCGAGCTCGGCCTCGACGTCGGCGAGCCGCGCCTGGCGCTTCGCCCCGTCGGCCTCCACCGCCTTCGCCGCCTGCGACGTCGCGTTGAGGGAGCGCTCGAGCTGCTCGGCCGTGCCCGTGAAGTGGTCGCGCAGGGTCCGCTGGACCTCGCGCAGCATGTCGCGGGAGTTCTTGCCCGCCTGGAAGATCACGTCGTCGACGTGCCGGCGGACCGCCTGCTTGGCCTCGGCCTGACGACGCCGCAGCGCCCGCTTGCGCTCGTCGACCAGCGTCTTCGAGCCCAGCAGCAGGCCCGCCCCGACCGAGAAGGGGTTGAGCAGCGCCATCCCCGCGATGGTGGTGAGCATGCCGATCATCAGGACGCCACCGTAGGAGCCGCGCATCCCGATCATCAACGACTGGGAGAGCCCGAACTTCTCGTGGTCCGGCGCGGCCAGCAGGCCCACCGGGTCGGCCGCCATCGACTGCCCCTCCGGCGAGGCCATCGGCGGGAGCACCCCGGCGCCGTCCTCTGCGAAGTGGGTGGCGACCCGCTCCGCGAGCCACCGCGTGCGCTCCTCCGCCCACACCACGTTGGTGGCCACCGCCGCCGACACCTGCTGGTGCAGCCACGGGGCGAACTGCTCCCACGTCTTGGCGGGGTCGGTGTCGTCGAGGGCCGCCTCGGCGTCGGCGGTGACGGTGCGCAGCCGGTCGCGCAGGTCGTACTCGATGTCCGAGACGAGGTCCTGCGTGCCGTCGTTGAGGGTCTGCTGCCAGCGGGCGGCCCGGTCGCGCAGCGCGGCGACCCGGGCCTTCGACCGTTCCAGCTCGTCGGAGATGCGCCGCGCCCGGTCGGGGTCGGCCAGGGCGTCGCGCTCCGCCCGGAAGCGGGCGGACAGCTGCTCGCAGACGACGAGCACCTCGTCCGCGGCCATCCGGGTCCGCCGGGCCTGGCGGCCGCCGACGACCTCGGTGCGCAGCAGCTCCCGCAGCTCCGGGACACCCGACTCGGCGAGCAGGGAGGCCTCGTCGTGCAGGGCCAGCGCGGCCGAGGTGGGCAGGATCGGGAGGCGCCGCAGCGACTCGTGCGCGTGGTCGAGGTGCCCGCGGTCGAGGTCGGCGATCCGCCGCCAGTGCGGGTGCAGGTCGGTGCGCGTGAGCACCACGGCGACCGTCGGGCACACCGCGACGGCCGTGCGCACCAGGGCGAGCTCGGGGGCGGTCAGCTCCCGGCCGGCGTCGCAGACCAGCAGTACCGCGTCCGCGCCGGGCAGTTCGGCCATCGTCGACACCGACGACGGCGAGGCCAGCCCGCCCGCGCCGGGGGTGTCGACGAGCCGCATCCCCTCGAGCACGTCGACCGGCAGCGTCGCCTCGGCGTGCGACCAGCCGGCCGCGTTGTCCGGGTTGCCCGCCTCGGTGACGTGCTCGGCGAGCTGGGCGGGGGCGATCTGTTGCTGCTCCTGGCTGCCCTCGACGGCGCGGGCCAGGGTCACGGCGCGTTGAGCCCCGTACACGCAGATGGTCGGCACGGTCGTGGCCTTGTGCGCATGCGTCGGCAGGGCGCGGCCGCCGAGCACGGCGTTGACCAGCTCGGTCTTCCCGGCCTTGAACTCGCCCATGACCAGCACCCGGGCGCGGTCGTCGGCGACGCTCTCGGCCACCGTGGAGAGCCGCTTCTCCAGGTCGGGCCGCCCGTAGGCGATCGCTGCCTGGCGCGCGGTCTTCACCAGGTCGACCAGGTCCTTGCTCACCGAGCCTCCCTACACACGCGAAGGCCGGGACACGGAGTTCCGTGTCCCGGCCTCGTCGTCACCTCGGGGACGTTACGCGGCGCGCTCCGACCGTCGCGCCGCTCGTCCCCGGAGTGGGTGTTGCCCCCAGCTCAGACGGCTCAGAGAGCCGGCAGCAGCGAGTCGTGGTGGATCTCGCCGCCGTGGCTGGCGGTCTCGTGGCTGCTGAGGTCGTTGTCACTGGCGATCTTGAGCTCGTTGTCGTGGATCGACGTCGACGCGTCGGTGTCGGTGTTGCCCACGTCGTGCTGGTGGTTCGACGAGTCGACCGTGGACGAGTTGTCCTGGTGGGAGTTGTTGGTGTCCACCGAGTTGTCGTCGTGCGAGTCGGTGTTGACGCCGTTGGCGCCCGCGACCTGGTTGCCCTCGCCGAACGCGTTCGAGTTGTTCACCGTGCCGGAGCCGGTGGAGATGACGCCGCCGTCGCCGGTGCCGACGTGGTCGAGCGAGGTGGCGTTGCCCGCACCGAAGGCGGTGGTCGAGCCGTCGCCGGAGACCTGGTTGCCGTCGCCCACGAAGCTGTGGTCGCCGGTCACGATCGGGGCGTTCGAGTCGCCCTGGACCTGCACGCCACCGTGACCGATGTTGTTGGTCTCGTTGTTGACGTTCACCTCGGAGCCGTCGCCGGCCCAGATCTTGGTGACGTTGGTCGTGTTGTAGATCGTGTCGTGCGAGTCGTACGAGTAGTTGTTCGTCACGTAGTTGAGGTGCGTGACGACCTTGTCGATCTCGGAGCAGTGCGGAGCCGGGCGACCCTCGTCGTCGCAGTCGATCGGCTTGCAGTGGTGCTCGTGGTCGTCGTGGTGCTTGGGCTCGGAGTCCCAGCACTTGTCCTCGTCGCAGTCGTCCTCGTACTGCGCGCACTTCTCGGCGTCGACCTTCTCGAGGACGACGGGGAGGAGCTCCTTGATGTCGTCGACGCAGACGTTGCCGAGGCCGGCGGCCTGCAGCGCGGCGTGCGGGTCGTCGCGGAACTCGGCCAGCGCGTCGTGGTTGTTGAGGAGGTCCATCAGGAACTCGAGGAGGGTCTTGTGCTCGGCCATGGTCTCTGCCCCCAGAGGAAGTGGTGAGCGCTGCGGGCCGGGCGACCCGAGCGGCGTGGTGAGAACAGTCGTCGTCGGGGGCCCGCCGGCCATCGGGGCTCCCGCCGGGTTCCCGGGGCGACCCCCTAGGGGATCCGGGGTCCCTCGACCGGTCGGCACCCCGGGATCACGGCACGTGAACCAGCTCAACCATCCGAACGGAGCAGGGTCACTCGTTCGAGCTACGAACGTGTAACGGTCTTCGGGATCGGGTCGATGATGCGCACGAGTCAGCGACACGGTGCCGCCCCGTCCGGGCGGCCGGGGCGGATGGAGCTGGGTGTGACGATGGTGGACCCGCGGCACGCGGGAACGGCAGGGCGCGGTACCCCCGTCGCCTATGACCTGGGCATCGACCTGGGGACCACGTTCACCGCCGCTGCCGTCCACCTCGCTCCGGCCCTCGACGTGCGCGTGGTCGGCCTCGACCGCGGCGCCGTCCAGGTCCCCTCCGTGCTGCTCGTCGACGACGACGGGTCCCTGCTCGTCGGCGGCGAGGCCGAGGCCCGCGCCCCGTTCGCGCCGCAGCGCGTGGTCCGCGAGTTCAAGCGCCGCCTGGGCGACGACACCCCGATCGTCGTCGCCGGTGAGGGCTTCTCCGCCGACGGCGTGGCCGCCGAGATGGTCCGCTGGACCGCCGACCGCGTCGCCGGGCAGCAGGGCTGCGAGCCCCGCCGCCTCGCCGTGGCCCACCCCGCCGGCTGGGGCGCCTACCGCCGCCGGGTCTTCACCGAGGCCCTCGCCGAGGTCGGCCTGCACGACGTCGTCCTGCTCACCGAGCCCGAGGCCGCCGCCTCCGCGCACGCCGCCGCCGGCCGCCTCCCGGTCGGGCGCACCGTCGCCGTCTACGACCTCGGCGGCGGCACCTTCGACGCCGCCGTCGTCCGCGGCGTACCCGCCTCTCCCGTCGCCCCGGTCGGCCTGACCGTCCTCGGTCGCGGCCAGGGTCTCGAGGCCCTCGGCGGCATCGACTTCGACGAGGCCCTGTTCTGGCACGTCTGCTCCGAGCTCGGCGGCGCGGTCGCCGCGCTCGACCCGGCCGACCCCGCCACCGTCCGGACCGTCGCCGGCTTGCGCCGCGCCTGCGTGCTGGCGAAGGAGGCGCTGTCGGTCGACACCGAGGCCGTCGTCGACGTCCGCCTCCCGAACGTCACGACCCGCGTCCGCGTCACCCGCGGCGAGTTCGAGGAGATGATCGCCCCGGCCCTGCGCCAGACGATCGACGTCCTCGGCGAGGTCCTCGACTCCGCCCGCGTCCGCCCCGCCGACCTCGACGGCGTCCTGCTCGTCGGCGGCTCCTCCCGCATCCCGCTGGTCGCCCGGATGCTGACCGCCGAGCTGGGCCGCCCGGTGTCGATCGACCCGGACCCCACCACCGTCGTCGCCCGCGGCGCCACCTGGGCCGCCGCGGCCGCCTCCGGGGTCGTCCGCCCGCCGTCGGGCCCGTTCCCCGCCGTCTCCGGCCCCTTCCCGACGCCGGGTCGTGCCCCGATCTCGGGGCCCTTCGAGCGTCCCGAGCCGCGCACCGAGTTCGTCGGGCCGGCCGCCGCACTGCTCGCCCACGCCGAGGCGGACCCCCGCACCGAGTTCGTCGGGCCCGCCGCGGCGCTGCGGGCGCACGCGGAGGACCCGGTCACCCATCCCGTGCGCCTGCGCCCGCAGGTCGACGACGAGCCGGTCACCGACACCCTCGGCTCCGGCCTGCCGAGCCGCACCCCGATGCCCACGAGCGCGCTGCCGCCCGCCCGGGTCGCCTCCCCGGCGCCCTGGCCGGGCCCGCTCGCGCCGCCGAGCAGGCCCGACACCCGCAAGCGCCGCATCGCCATCGGTGCCGGCGCCGCCGCCGTGCTCGTGGCCGGCGGGGTCGTCGCGGTCGCCGTGCCGATGGTGAAGAACACGAGCGGCGAGGCCAGCATCGCCGCGACCCAGGCCCCGGCCGCACCCGCCGCTCCTGCACCCTCCGTCGGCGACGCCGGCACCCTCCCGCCGAACACGCTCGGCGGCGGCGAGCAGGAACGCAACGCGACACCCGTGGCCGCCACGAAGAGCCGGACCGCCACCACTCCGGCGGCACCCGCCGCGCCGAAGCCCGTGGCTCCGGTCGCCCCCGCCGTCGTGCCGCCGCCCGCGGCCGCCCCGGCGCCGGCCCCCGCTCCCGTGGTGAACAACCCGGCTCCCGTGACCAACACCGGGACGAACCCCGGCGGCAGCGGCAAGTCCGAGACGCCGCCGCAGCCGAAGCCCGACCCCACGCCCGTGCCGTCGCCCGACCCGACCCCCGCGCCCGGGAGCACGACGACCCCGCCGGCCGTGACCGACCCGGCGGCGGCGAAGACCGCGTGAGCGCCCCCGAGCTCGAGCGCCCGATGACCACGGACCTCGTCACCATCGCCGAGCAGGCCGCCCTGACCGGCGAGCTCGTCGAGGCCGCCCGGTGCGCCGACGAGGTGCTGGCCACCGACGCCCCCGAGCGCGACCTCGTCCGCGCCGCCCGGGTCCTCGCCGCGGTGCACGCCCACCGCGGGATGCTGACCGACGCTGCCGAACTGCACGCCTGGGTCGCCGCCGTGGCCCCGACGGGCGTCTCCCCCGCCGCCGCGATCGCCCTCGTCGGCACCGGCCGCGAACTCCCCGCGTCCCCGGCCGACCCCGGCCGTCCCGCGCCGCCCACCCTCCGGACCGGCGCCGACGGCCTCGTCGGGAAGGCGATCCGGGCGAGCGTGCGGCCCGGCGGGTCGGCCTCGGCGCTGTCCGACCTCACCCGTGCGGCCGCCATGCTCGAGTGCTGCGCGACCCCCGTGCTCCACGACGACTCGCCGGCCGCCCTCGGCGCCCTGGTCGCCCTGCACCGCGGCGAGCCCGACCTCGCCCGCACCCTCGTCGACCGCGCCCTCGCCACCGACCTCGGCGGTGCGCCCTACCGCCGCCGGCATCTGCTGCTGCGCGCCTGGGCCGACATGGCGGGCGGCGACCTGCTCGCGGCCCGCGCCGGGCTCGACGCCGCGAACGCCCGTCCGGAGCCGGTCCACGCGCGGGACGAGCTGGTGGCGGTGGCGCTCGAGGCCGGCCTGGTCCGGCGCGCCGGCGACACCCGTGGCCTGCTCGCCGTGTGGTCCCGCGCCCGCGAGGCGGTGCTGCGGCACGCGGTCGACCTGTGGTCGCTCCTCCCGATCGGTGAGCTCGCGGTCGTGGCCGGCCGGCTCGGCCAGCTCGGCTGGCTCGCCCCGCACCTGCAGGCCGGCGACGAACTCCTCGCCGCGCTCGGCGAGCCCGTGCTCTGGGCCGCGCCGTGGCACTGGTGCGCGTTCCTCGCCGCGGTCGCCGCCGACGACCCGCCCGCCGCCCAGCGCCACGCCGCCCACCTCGCCGAGGGCGCCGCCGACGTGGCCGCCCAGGCCGGTTCGCTCGCGGTCGTCCTCTCCCGCGCCGCCCGCACCTGGCTGCACGTGCTCGCCGGGGACGTCGACGCCGACGAGGTCACCGCCGTCGCGGGCTCGCTCTCCGACGCCGGCCTGGCCTACGACGGCGCGCGCCTGGCGAAGGAGGCCGCCGTGCGCACCAGCGACAAGCGCGTCCTCGCCGCGATGCTGAACCTCGCCCGTGGTCTGCTCGCCGGGCCGGCCGCGCCCGTCGAGTCGGCCCCCGCTCCGGCCGCGCCGTCGTCGCCGGCCGAGCCCGCCGCGCCCGCACCCGCCGCCGTGACCCCGTCCCCGCGGCCGGGCGTGCTCTCCGACCGCGAGCGTGAGGTGGCGGAGCTGCTCCTCGACGGCCTGACCTACCGCGAGATCGGCGACCGCCTGTTCATCACGGCCAAGACGGTCGAGCACCACGTCCGCGGCATGCGCCAGCGCCTCGGCTCGGAGTCCCGCACCGACCTGTTCGCCGATCTCCGGGCGTCCCTCTCGGGCTGAGCGCCCGGTACGAGGTCGCGAAGCTTCCGACTGATCATCCTGAAGTCGATGGAACCGTTCGTCGTCCGCGTGAGTCCGAGCCCATGTGAAGGCCGACCAGTTCATCGCTTCCCGTAACGGCGTCATCACCCGATCCCAGGCGAAGCAGTGCGGGATGAGCGACGACCAGATCGCCCGGAAGATCGCGAGCGGCGAGTGGGTCCGGCGTGCACCCGGGGTCTACTTCGTGACGGCCTGGCCCTGGACGGCGGCGGCACGGGTGCGGATCGCCGCGGAGTGGATCCGCCCCGTTGGCGCGCTGATCGGAATCTCGGCAGCCTGGTGGTTGGGGCTCGGAGTGGCCAACCCGCACCCGATCGTCGTCGCGCTCCCACCGGGTGACTCCCGCCGGGCGCCGTCGGGGCTCTCCGTGGTGCATCGGGACCTTCGAGGTGACCGGATGCTGCATCGAGATCTGTGGGTGACGACGAAGGCGTTGACCGTCCTGGACGCCGCCGTCGCCCTCGGTCGTGAGGGGCAGGCCTTCCTCGACCGTGCGCTCCAGCAGAAGGTCGTGTCCCTCGACGAACTGCGGGCGACGCAGTCGCGTCACCTGGGCCGACGGGGATCGCGCGCCGCCCATGAGCTCCTGGTCCAGGCGGCGGATCGTGCGGCGTCGAAGGCGGAGCGCATGGTGATCGCCCTCCTGAAGGACGCGGGTATCACCGGGTGGGCGGTGAACCTGGCCGTCACGCTCTCCGACGGGCGCGAGGCGATCATCGACATCGCGTTCGTCGGCGCGAAGTTCGCCCTGGAGATCGACGGCTGGGCGTTCCACTCCGATCCGGAGCGGTTCATCGACCGTCGGGCGCGCACCCGCGCCCTGGTCGCCGACGGATGGGTCGTCGCCGAGGTCGCCTGGCGTGACCTCGTGCAGCGCCCGGAGAAGGTGATCGACGAGATCCGCCGGACGCTTGCACTCCGCTGCGCGCCCTGAGCCGGACCAAGATCACCAGGACGTGGAGCATCCGGACGGCTGGCGCACGAATCCTCCACGTCCTGATGATCATGGTCGGCCACCGGCCGCTGGCCGCCCCGGGACGGAGGCGACCACGACCTACCTACAGGTTCTCGATCTCCACCGGCGGCACCTCGACCGACAGCCCGAACAGGCGCGCGTAGAAGGCCAGCTCCGCGTCCAGGGCGCGCCGGATGTTCTCGGCGGCGCGGAAGCCGTGCTGCTCCCCGGGGAAGAGCAGATACGCCACGGGCACGCCCCGGGAGCGCAGCGCCGACACGATCATCTCCGACTGGTTCGGCGGGACGATCGCGTCCTCCTCGCCCTGCAGCACGATCAGCGGCGTCGAGAACTCGGCCACGTGCGTCAGCGGCGAGCGCTCCACGTACACGTCGCGGGCCTCCGGGTACGGCCCGACGAGCCCGTCGAGGTAGCGCGACTCGAACTTGTGCGTGTCCCGGGCGAGCGCCTCGAGGTCGGCGACCCCGAAGTGGTCGGCGCCCGCGGCGAACGGGGTGTCGGGTCGGGCCAGGGCAGCGAGCACCGTGAACCCGCCCGCCGAGCCGCCCCGGATCGCCAGCCGAGCAGGGTCCACCCGGCCCGACGACGCCAGGGCGCGGGCCGCCGCGAGGCAGTCGGCGACGTCGACGAGTCCCCACGCGCCCTTGAGCTGCTCGCGGTAGGCGCGCCCGTACCCGGTCGACCCGCCGTAGTTCACGTCGACGACGCCGAACCCGTGGCTCGTCCAGTACTGCAGGCCCACGGCGAGCACCGGGGACGCGGCGCCGGTCGGACCGCCGTGGATCACGACGAGCAGCGGCGGCGGGCCGGAGACCGATCCCGACGGCGGGTAGTACAGCGCGTGCGCGTCCCGGGCGCTGCCGTCCGGTGCCACCGAGGCGAACGTCAGCGGCTCGGGCACGGAGATCGTCGTCGGGTCGAGCCCGAGGTCACGGGGCGGGCGGAGCGTGGTCACCGCGCCGGCCAGGGAGACCCGGTGCACCCCGGGCTCGGCCGTCGGGCTCCCGGCGATGCAGACGACGCCGTCGCCGTCCGCGCGCACGGAGCGGACCGCCGTGAACCCCGTGTCCAGCTCGGTCAACTCACCCGAGGGCGACCGCACCACCAGCGCGTCGAACCCGTCCGACGACCGCGCGAACACCACGGACCCCTCGTCGAGCACGGCGTAGCGCGACCCACCGAGCGCCCAGCCCGGCTCGCCGATCTCCGCCTCCAGCTCCACCAGCGGCTCGACACCGGCCCGGGAGGACCAGCGGTAGAGGTTCCACCAGCCGGTGCGGTCGGAGATGAAGGTGAGCGACCCGTCGTCGTGCCAGGCGGGCTCCGAGACCGACTCCCCCGCGCCACCGGCGACCACCGTGTCGGCGCCGGAGGACAGCGAGCGCACGGTCAGCACCACGTCGTCCCACGGCATCGACGGGTGGTCCCACGACAGCCACGCGAGCTGCCCACCATCGCGCGACAGCCGCGGTGCGGCGACGAAGTCCGGGCCGCTGACCAGCACCTCCGGCTCCGACGGCGCCACCGCCGACAGGCGCACCACCTCGTTGACGACCTCGGTCGCCGGGGCGCCCGCCGTCGGGTGGTGCTCGCGGACGCAGACCAGCCAGGTGCCGTCGGCGGCCACGTCGCCGTCGGCGTAGCGGTCGCCGCGCGGGGCCGCGGGCTCCGGCGTCAGCACCGTCACCTCGTCGTCGGCGATCCGACGCAGCCGCTGGTCGGACCAGTCGACGGCGAACACGACGCCGTCGTGGACCCACCAAGCACCGCCGCCGTACTCGTGCACGGCGGTGCGGGCGTTCGAGCCCTCGGGCAGGAGGTCCCGCACCGTCCCGTCCGCCGCGCGGCGCACGAGCTGCACCCGCCCGCCGTCGGACGCGCGCCCCTCCCCCCAGACGACGCCGTCCCCGTCGGGCAGGACCGCGTCGAGGCGGACGGCAGCGGTCACGACGAGGTCGGAGGTCACCGGTGTCACGTCGCGCACGGTAGACCGCCCACCGCTTCGGGATCGGTCAGGTCCGGACCACGGCGGCGGGAGCGGTTAGCGTGCCTGGCCATCGGGTACGCCGGGAACGAACCGGGTGTCCGCCGAACGCGGAGGTGGTCGCGATGAGTCTGCTCCTGGGGAACCTACGCGACCTGATCGGCGACCTCTGGCACGACGACGACGAGCCGGACCCCGACGCCGGCGACGCCACGGACGACTACCCGGTCGCCCCGCGCGAGTAGTCGCCCGCCCGTCGCAGCAGCGCCTCCCGCACCTCGTCGGCCGGTTGCGGTCGGGAGAACAGATACCCCTGGGCCACCCGGCAGCCGAGTTCGACGAGCGTCGCCGCGGCCTCCTCGCTCTCCACGCCCTCGGCGATGAGGTCCAGACCGAACGACTCGGCGAGCTTGATGATCGAGCGGACGATCGCGTGGTCGTCGGGGTTGTGCCCGAGGTCCTGGACGAAGCCGCGGTCGATCTTGAGCGTGTTCACCGGGAACGCCTTGAGCTGCGCCAGCGAGCTGTATCCGGTGCCGAAGTCGTCGATCGCGATCGCGACCCCCATCGCCCGCAGGCCGTGCAGCGTCCGCCGGGCCGCGACGTCGTCGCTGACCACGGCGTGCTCGGTGACCTCCAGGATCAGGTGCCGGCCGTCGAGCCCGTTGCGGTCGAGCACCGAGGCCACCGTCGCCACGAAGTCCATCGCGATCAGCTGCACGGGCGAGATGTTCACCGACACGGCGAACCCGTCCAGTGCCCCGGCCGGCAGCTCCGCGCGCCACGCCGCGAACTGGCGGCACGCCTCGCCGAGCACCCAGTCCCCCAGCTCGCCGGCCAGGTTGGTGGCCTCGGCGACCCCGACGAACAGTTCCGGCGCGACCGGCCCGAGCGTCGGGTGGTTCCACCGCACGAGGGTCTCCACGCCGACCGGCACGCGGGTCCGAAGGTCGACGATCGGCTGGTAGGCCACGGTCAAGGAGCCGTCGCGGATCGCGGTCAGCAGGTTCATCTCGACCGCCACGCGCACCTGCTCGCGCTTCTCCATCTCGGCGGTGAACACCACGACGTTGTTGCCGCCGCGGCTCTTGGCCACCAGCACGGCCTGGTCGGCCGAGCGCAGCCACTGCGCGAGCGACACGTCCGCCGGCTCCATCACGGCGATGCCCACGCTCACGGTGCGTCCCAGTGACTGCCCGCCGAGCTGGATCGGCTGGGAGATCGCCCGCTGCACGCGTTCGGCGAGGGCCACCGCCCGGGTCTCGTCGCAGGGGCCGTCGACCGCCACGACGAGTTCGTCCCCGCCCAGCCGCGCGACGACGTCGGCCGGGTCGACCGCGTCGCGCAGCCGCCCGGCGATCTCGACGATGAACCGGTCCCCGGCCTCGTGGCCGAGGAAGTCGTTCATCGCCTTGAGCCGGTCGACGTCGAGGAACAGCAGCGCGCGGGTGCCGGGCCCGCCCGCCGCCAGGACGCCCTTGAGGTGGTCCATCAGCGCGCGCCGGTTCGGCAGGCCGGTCAGCTCGTCGTGGTGGGCGATGTGGCGCAGCCGGTCCTCGGCGGCCATCCGGCCCTGCATCTGCGCGATGAGGAGCGCGATCGTCGACAGCGCCTGCAGTTCCTCGGCCGGCCAGCCGCGGTCGCTGTACTGCAGGAACCCGATGATGCCGGTGGTCCGCCCGGCCTGGCGCAGCGGGACGACGGCGAGCGAGGTCGGCGGCGCGCCCGACCCCTCGCGCACCCGCTCCTGGTACTCCACCGAGTCCGACGGGCGGACGATCATGATCTGGGAGAGATGCTCCGCCTCGGCGAAGACGGGGTCGGCGTCCGCGAACGGGACGACGCCCAGGGGGTCCGGGTCCGGGACGTGCTCGCGCGGCGGCCACTCCGCGACCAGCACGGTGGCGCGGCGACGTTCGTCGTGGAACCGCACGAAGCTCTGGTCGACGCCGAGCTGCCGGACCATCATCGCCAGCACGGACTCGGCCGCGTGGTGCAGTCCCGCCGAGTCGACCCCCATGAGGGTCGTCGCGACCGCCGTGACCAACGCGTCCAGCGTCGGCTCGGGGTCGGGATCCGGCTGCTCCACGTACAGAGCGTAACGAATGCTCGGCCATTCAGGCACCACGCCGTCGCTCCCCCCGAGCTCCGCGCCCCACCGTTCGGAGGGGTACAGCCTAGGGCGTCGGGGCCCGTGCGCCCCAGTCCTGCGCGGCCGCTTCCAGCTCGAACGCCACCTCCAGCAGGGTCCGCTCGTCGCCCCGCCGCCCCGCCAGCTGCACGCCGACCGGCAGCGTCCCGGCCCGTCCCGCGGGCACCGCGACCGCCGGGGCGCCCGCGACGTTCTGCAGCGGGGTGAACCCCACGTAGCGGACCAGGCGCTGCGCCAGCTCGTCGAACGGCACGGCCGGATGCAGCCACCCGAGGCGCGGGGTGCGGTGCGCGAGCACGGGCGAGAGCAGCACGTCGTGGTGCGTGAACTCCTCCGCGTAGGCCAGGGCCCGCAGCCGCCGGAGGAACCCGGGGCGACGCGGAGCCGTCGTCGCGAAGTGGCGGGCGAGGCCGCGCGTGAGCGGGTCCAGCCGGGACCGGTCGAAGCTCGGCCCGAACGCCGCCCGTCCGCCCGCGGTGACCGAGAACGCGAGCAGGCCCCAGTAGACGAGGAAGTCGTCGACGAAGGCCGTCCCGACGGCGGGTGCGTGCGGCTCGACCCGGTGGCCGGCGGACTCGAGCGCGGTGGCGGCCCGCTGCACCGCGACACGCGTCGCGGTGTCGACCTCACCCCCGGCCGGGCTGTGCAGCACCACCCCGACGCGCAGCCGTCGTCCCGGTCCCTCGACGCGGGGCTCGCCGCTCATCGCCGCGAACGCGAGCGCGGTGTCCC
The DNA here is from genome assembly GCF_050955885.1 of Actinomycetospora sp. CA-084318. Classification (NCBI taxonomy): domain Bacteria; kingdom Bacillati; phylum Actinomycetota; class Actinomycetes; order Pseudonocardiales; family Pseudonocardiaceae; genus Actinomycetospora; species Actinomycetospora sp. CA-084318. Next base: position 1,906,407 of record NZ_CP192098.1, on the reverse strand, counting down.
GGACGGTGCGGGTGACCACCCCGTCGGCGACCAGGTCGATCGGCATCAGCGCGCCGTGGGCGCTGCGCGCGAGGCGGCCGCGGCCCGGCTTCAGCCCGACGAGCCCGCACGCGGCGGCGGGGATGCGGATCGACCCCCCGCCGTCGTTGGCGTGCGCGAGGGGCACGGCTCCGGCCGCGACGAGGGCCGCGGCGCCGCCGGACGAGGCACCGGCGGAGTGGGCGGGATCGTGCGGGTTGCGGGTGGGCTCGGCGTCGACGAACTCGGTCGTCGCGTTGAGTCCGAACTCCGGCATGCGGCTGGTGCCGACCAGGTCCAGCCCGGCGGCGAGCAGCTGCTCCGTCACCGCGGCGTGCGCCCGGGCGGGCCGCGGCTCGTAGGCGGCCGACCCGTTCGTCGTCGGCCACCCCGCGACGTCGGTGTTCTCCTTGACCAGCGTCGGCACCCCGGCGAGCGGCGCGTCGGCACGCCCGGCGACCGGGGCGTCGGTCCGGTCGAGCCCGAGGCCGCGGACCGTCGGATCGACCGCGGCGAGCCGTTCCGCGACGGCCGTGCGCAGCTCCGTCGGCGAGACCTCCCGGCGGCGCAGCCGTGCCACGAGGCCGGTGACGTCGTCGTCGCCCAGGGCGTCGTCGGGCACGGTCCCCTCTCCTCCGACGTGGCTCCTCCGGCTGGCAGCGAAGCGTCGTCACTGGCGTCCAGTGACAGCAACGCCACATCGTCGGAGACGTCACGGGCCCGCAGCGCCACGTCACACCCGGCCGTCGTGGCGTACCCCGGGGTACCTGCGGACCATCGGGGGCTCGTCGACCGGGAGGTAACCGTGAACCCCCAGGAACGCTTCGACCGCTTCCGCTCCGCGCTCGGCTTCCGCGCCGACCTGGCCATCGGCTCCGACGCCCCGGGTCTCGCCCTGGCCGCCCTCGACGGCGAGCCGATCGCTCCTCCGGTGCACCTGCACGTCGACGCCGCGAGCCTCACCGAGCACCTCGGCGCCCCCGCCGACGACGACCACGAGGCAGCCCGGCTCCAGTCCCTGCTCGCGCAGATCGAGGAGGCCCTGCTCGTGCGCGAGCACGGGCAGGACCACCTCGTCCTCGACGGCGCCGGGCTCCGGGCGGCGACGAGCGCCCCGTCCTGACGGTCAGACCCCGGCCGTCACGTCCACGGCCGCCCGGACCCCGGCCGGCGCGGGCCGCGACGGGTCGACCAGGATTTTCGCGTCCGTCGGCGTCGAGAGCCGCGCGAACGTCTCCGGCACCTCGTCGAGCGAGACGTGTCCGCTGATCATCGGGGCCACGTCCAGCCTCCCGGCGCAGAGTTCGTCGAACACGGCGAAGAACTGGTCCGGCGAGTACATCAGCGAGAACCGGACGTCGATCTCCTTGAGCACCGCCTCCGTCGGGGAGAACGAGTCGGTGTTCATGCAGAGCCCGGCGACGACGATCCGCGAGGCGGGCGGCGCGCCGGCGATCACCTCCTGGATCATCCCCGGCACGCCGACGCACTCGAAGGCGACGGTGGGCCGCAGCGGGAGCTGCCCGAGTACGGCGGTCGGCTCGGTCATCCGCTCCGGGTCGTCGGTCGCGGCGACCTCGGCCCACGCCGTGTAGGGCGAGGTCTGCGCCGGGTCGACGACCACGTCGGCGCCCATCCGCCCGGCCAGTTCCCGCCGCGCGGCCGAGTAGTCCGCGGCGACGATCGGGTGCACGCCCCGGCTCCTCAGCACGGCGAGCACCGCGAGACCGATGGGGCCGCACCCGACGACGAGCGCGACGTCGTCGGGACCGAGCTGCGCCTTCGCCACCGCCCGGGACGCCACCGCGAGCGGCTCGGTGAGCGCCGCGATCGCGGTGTCGACGTGGTCGGGCACCGGCATGAGCAGCGGCTCGGAGAGGAGCATCCGCTCCGAGTAGCCGCCGGGGACCTCCGGGCCGCAGAACCCCACGAACGCCGGGGTCTCGCGCAGCAGGGCGGCCATGGAAACCACGCGGGTGCCGACCGGAAGCGTCTGCTGGGTGCACGCGCCGTACTCGGAGATCGCGCCGACGAACTCGTGGCCGAAGCTCACCGGACGCGAGAGGTCCATGAGCTCGACGCCGAGCGCGTTGCGGGTGGCGGCGTTGAAGTCCGCCCCGTGGCGGGCGCAGTGCAGGTCCGAGCCGCACACCCCGCAGGCGAGGACGTCGACGACGACCTCGCCGGGGCCGGGCTCCGGGTCGGGGACCTCGGCGACCCGGACCTCGCGGTCCTGCATGAGGACGCTGCGCATCAGCCCTGCCCCACGGGAGTGGCCTCGGTGAAGCCGGCCTCGATGTAGTTCGGCGGCTGCGTCGCCAGGGCGTCCACCAGCTCGATGTCGTGCTCGTTGACGGCCAGCAGCGCCTGCTGCGGCAGCGCGACGATCGGCAGGACCGACCCCGACGTGGTCTTCAGCTCGACCGGGCCCGTGCTCTTCGGCATCTCGTTCTCCTCGATGAGGACGTGGTGGTGTGATCGAGACAACCAGCTGGGGACGCTGCAGGCTTGACTCCGCGCGACAGGTCTTTGACTCTCCACGACAATGGACGCGTTGATCCGATCGGCCTCGCTGCAGGGGTTCGACACCCTCGTCACCGAGCTCGGTGCCGACCCCGCGCCGCTCATGCTCGAGGCCGGCCTACGTCCCGACCTGGCCGCGGACCGCGAGGCGTACCTGCCCTACCGGTCGCTCGCGCACCTCGTCGAGAACGCCTCCCGGACGCTGCGGTGCCCCGACTTCGGGCTGCGACTGGCGCAGTACCAGGGCATCGAGATCCTCGGCGCGGTCGCGATGATCGCGCGCCACGCCCCCACGGCCGCCGACGCGATGGTCGGGCTCAACCGGTACACGCAGTTCTACTCGACGGCCTTCGAGGTCGACCTGCACCCGCTCGACGACGGCCGGTCGCGCTACACGTTCACGATCGTCGCGGCCCGGGTGCCGGAGCGGGTCCAGGTCCTCGAGCTCTCGCTCGGGGTGTCGCTCGACCTCTTCCGCATCCTGCTCGGCGACGACTTCCGGCCCCGCCGGGCCCTGCTCCCCCACCCGGCCGTCGCCCCACCGGCCGTCTACCACGCCTTCTTCGACTGCCCGGTCACCTTCGACGCCGCGGTGTGCGGCTTCGACATCGACCAGGCGCAGCTCGAGCGCCCGCGCCGCGGCGACGACCCGGAGGTCCGCCGCCTCGCCGAGCGCTACCTGGAGACGACCGCGGTGCCGGTCGGGGCGGACCTGCACACGCACGTCCACGAGCTCGTCGACCGCCTGCTGCCCACCGGTCAGGCCACGATCGCGACCGTCGCCCAGCACCTCGGGCTGCACCCCCGCACGCTGCAGCGCCGGCTGCGCGACGAGGCGACCACGTTCGAGTCCGTGCTCGACGGGGTGCGCCGGGACCGCGCCGAGCAGTACGTCTGCTGGTCCGACCGGACGTTCCCGCAGATCGCGACGATGCTCGGCTACACCGAGCAGAGCACGCTCTCGCGGGCCTGCCGGCGGTGGTTCGGCGTCCCGCCGCAGCGCCTGCGCCAGGGACGTCCGGCCTAGGCGACGCGCTGCCGGTCCGAGCTCCCTACCGCTCGCCGAACCCCGCCGCGAGCTGGTCGAACATCGCCCCGAGGCTCGCCCGCAGGACGTCGCGGTCGCGCGTGCCGCCGTCGGTCCAGCGCTGCATGGCCACCCGGACGCCCGCCATCACCGTCGCGGCGACCAGCGCGGGCCGCAGCCCGACCTCGATCCCCTCGGTCGAGCCCTCGTCGGGAACGACCTCCCCGAGCCGCTCCGCGATGACGACGGCGAGCTCGCGCTCCCGGGCGGCGTAGGCCGCCAGCTGGTGCGGCAGCAGCGACGGCGTGCGGCGCATCATGCGCAGCGCGTCGAGCTGGTCGTCGCCGGCGAGCTCGTCGACGTGCTCGACGACGGCCGTGCGCAGCGCGGTCAGCACGCTCTCCGACGCGGGGCGCTCGCGCACCAGCTCCACCAGCGCGTCGCCGCGGGCGCTGTCCCCCGCGACGACGGCCTCCTCCTTGCTGGAGAAGTAGTTGAAGAAGGTGCGCATCGAGACGTCGGCGGCGTCGGCGATCTGCTCGATCGTCACGTGCTCGAGGCCGTGCTCGAGCGACAGCCCGACGGCGGCCTCGCTCAGCGCCGCCCGCGTGGCCAGCTTCTTCCGCTCCCGACGACCGAGCTCCACGGTGGTCATCGTGTCACCGCCGACATGACCTCCGTGCTCGCGTCGAGCGCGTGCCGCCCGGTCGCCTCCGCGCCGAGCTGCAGGTCGCGGCGCTGGCGACCGACCGTGCCGCCGAGCATCTCGACGTGCGGGGTCCCGCGGTACTGCGCGATGAGCAGGTGCGGCGCGACCTCGTCGTCGACCGGGAGTCGGTAGCGGCCCTCGTCGTCGGCGGTGGCGCGGGCCAGCTGACGGCCGGTGCGGTCGATCAGGGTGAGCACCGCGCCGGCGGCGGGGCGGTCACCGTCGCGGACGGCGCCCTCGACCAGCGAGACCGGCTCCGGCTCGGGCCGGGCGTCGTCGTCGTCGTCGGGAACGGCCTCGATGTCGATGGTCTCCCGCAGCGGGACCTCACGCAGGAACACGATCGCGATCAGTGCGATGAGGGCCAGCGGGGCCGCGACGAGGAACAGCAGCGCCACCGAGTCGCCGTAGGCGTTCTCGACGATGCCGCGGATCGGCTCGGGCAGGTTCGCGACGTTCGGGATCTGACCGCTCGACGACGACGTCGCCGAGGCCGGGATGCCGGCGGCGGCGAGCCCGGAGGTGATCGCCGAGGAGACGTGCCCGGAGAGCAGGGCCCCGAGCGCGGCGACGCCGGCGGCACCACCGAGCGAGCGGAAGAAGGCGACGGTCGAGCTGGCGGCACCCATGTCGCGCAGGGCGACCTGGTTCTGGACGGCGAGCACGAGGTTCTGCTGCGTGAACCCGACGCCGACGCCGACCAGCACCATCGCGACGGCGAGCTCCCAGTACGGGGTGTCCGCGCCCATCACCAGGCCCTGCATGAGCAGCCCGGCGACCAGCGAGATCCCGCCGCCGACCAGGAAGCCCTTCCACTTGCCGGTCCGCGAGATGAGCTGCCCGACGATCGTCGAGGCGAGGAACAGCCCGGCGATCATCGGCAGGGTCAGCAGCCCGGCCTCGGTGGCCGAGGCGCCGCGCGAGAGCTGGAAGAACTGCGAGAGGTACACCGACGAGCCGAACATCGCGACGCCGACGAAGAGCGCGGCGACGGTGGCGAGGGCGACGGTGCGGTTGCGGAAGAGCTGCAGCGGGACGACCGGCTCCTTCGCGCGGTTCTCGACGACGACGGCGAGCACCAGCGCGACGACCCCGACGGCGAGCCACACGAGCGAGGCCCAGGAGATCCAGGCGAAGTTCTTGCCGCCGAGCGAGACCCAGACGAGCAGGGCGGAGACGCCGCCGGCGACGAGCAGCGCGCCGAGGTAGTCGATGTGCACCTCGCGCTTCTCGGTGGGCACCGTCAGGGTCCGCTGGAGCACGACGAGGGCGATGACGGCGATCGGCACGGTGACGTAGAAGCACCAGCGCCAGCCGATGGTGTCGACGATGACGCCGCCGATGAGCGGGCCGCCGACGGTCGCCACGGCCATGATCGCGCCGAGGTAGCCGGAGTACCGACCGCGCTCGCGCGGCGGGATGATCGCGGCGATCACGACCTGCGCGAGCGCGGTCAGCCCACCCATGCCGAGGCCCTGCAGGACGCGGAAGCCGATCAGCTCCGGCGTCGAGGTCGAGAGGCCGGCCAGCATCGAGCCGACGATGAAGACGCCGATCGCGAGCTGGACCAGCAGCTTCTTGGAGAACAGGTCGGCGAGCTTGCCCCAGATCGGGGTGGACGCGGTCATCGCCAGCAGGGACGCGGTGACCACCCAGGTGTACTGCGCCTGGGTGCCGCCCAGGTCGCCGATGATCCGCGGCAGGGCGTTGGACACGATCGTCGAGCTGAGGATCGCGACGAACAGGGCCATCAGCAGGCCCGAGAGCGGGATGAGCACGGCGCGGCGGCTGGTGCGCGCGGGTGCGGCGGTGGTCATGGGGTCCGGCCTTTGCGAGAGGAGTCGCCACGGCCTGCCCGTGGCGCCGTCCTTCACACTACGCATCTCTGCATAGCGTGCAAGTTTGCGCGTTGTGCTGTCGTGCACACTGCGCAGTGGTTTCAGGCGGAGCGGTCCCGGAGCTCGATCGCGATCTGCGCGGCGTCCAGGTCGGCGAGGGCGTCCTCGAGGACGTCCGCGTCGAAGGTGCCGTGGTCGCGGGCGTCGAGCAGCGCCGTGCGCTGCGCCTCCAGGACGGCGAGCCGCCACCGGATCTGCGCCTGCCGGGACCCGTCCGCGTCCGGGACGGGCTCGGGCAGCTCGTCCCCCGCGTGCCGCATGAGCTCGAGGAGCCGCACACGGTCGGCCTGCGCCTGCTCGTCGGTCGCGCCGGGGTCCGACGGCGCGAGGCGTCGGACCAGGGGGCCGATGGTCCCGCCCTGCACCAGCAGCGACAGCGTCGCGACCGTGAAGGCGACGAGCACGAGGACCGACCGCTGCGGTGTCGACTCCGGCAGGGTCTGCGCCGCGGCCACGGTGACCGCGCCGCGCATCCCGGCCCACACCACCGTCGCGCCCTCACGCGGGCCGAGCGGCTGCCGCAGGAAGTAGTCGATGTCGGCCACGACCTGGGTCACCCGGGAGGCGAAGCGTTCGAGCTGGCGACCCGAGGGAGCACGACGACGGTGGTTGACCTCGGCGAAGGCCTCCTGCTGCCCCTGCGCCGTGGTCATCCGGTCCTGCATCTCCTGCATGCGCTCGCGCAACTGCCCGCTACGCCGGGACCGGAGGGCGAGGACCTTCAGCAGCGGCGCGACGTAGGCCGCGCGGAGGAGGACCGTCAGGACGAGGGCGCCCACCGCGACGAGCACGGCCGTGCCGACACCGGCGTGGTCGCGCTCGACGGACTCGACGATCGCGCGGATCTGCAACCCCATCGTCAGGAAGACCGCGCCCTCGAGGACGAGTTCGACGGTGCGCCAGTTCTGCGAGTCCGAGAGGCGGTTCCGCACGGAGAGGTCACGCGGGGCGCGGACCCCGGTGACGAGGCCCGCGACGACGGCGGCGACCAGGCCGGAGGCCTCCAGCAGCTCGGCCGGCACGCTGGCGAGGAAGGGCACGGCGAACGAGACGACGGTGCTGACGGTCGGGTCGGACACCCGCCTGCGGACCTGCAGGGCGAGCACCCCGACGGCGCCCCCGACGACGACCGCGACGGCCACCGAGTACGCGAAGGACCCGAGCGCGCCCCAGAAGGAGAAGGCCGCAGCGGTCGCGACGATCGCCGTGCGCAGGACGACGAGCGCGGTCGCGTCGTTGAGCAGGCTCTCGCCCTCGAGCATCGCGACGACGCGCTTCGACGTCGGGGTGCGCTTGATGATCGAGGTGGCGACCGCGTCGGTCGGGCTGACGATCGCGCCGAGCGCGACGCCCCAGGCGAAGCCGAGGCCCGGCACGACCAGGGCGAAGAAGACCCCGAGCACGAGCGAGCTGGCCACGACCAGGACCACCGAGAGCCCGCTGATGGCGCCGAACTCGCGCCGGAAGTTCATGGCGGGCATCGAGACCGCGGACGAGTAGAGCAGCGGCGGCAGGACGCCCTCGAGGATCCACTCCGGCTCGATCTCCACCGACGCGAAGAGCGGGAGGAAGCTCGCGCCCACCCCGACGACGACGAGCAGGAGCGGGGCCGCGATCCCGAGACGAGGACCGAGGACGGCCGCCACCGCGATCACGATGAAGCCGCCCACCAGGACGACGAGCATCTCGGTCACGCGGGCAGCCTGGCAGGGAACTCGGCGGACGGTGTCGGACCCCGTCGCTACGCTGCCGCCGAATCGGACATCAGGGAGCTCTCATGGACGTGGCGATCGAGGTCGCCGGGCTGGTCAAGCGGTACGGCGGCGTCACCGCCCTCGACGGTGTCGATCTCCAGGTCCCGCGCGGCACCGTCCTCGGGCTGCTCGGCCCGAACGGCGCCGGGAAGACGACGATCGTCCGCATCCTCACCACGCTGCTGCAGCCCGACGCCGGGCGGGCGTCGATCGACGGGGTGGACGTGCTCGCCCAGCCGCGCGAGGTGCGGCGGCGCCTGGGGTTGTCCGGCCAGTACGCGGCGGTCGACGAGTACCTCACCGGCTTCGAGAACCTCGACATGATCGGCCGGCTCTACCACCTGGGGCGGCGCCGCAGCCGCGAGCGGGCGCGGGAGTTGCTCGCGCAGTTCAGCCTGTCCGACGCGGGCGACCGGCCGGCCCGCACCTACTCCGGCGGCATGCGCCGGCGGCTCGACCTGGCGGGGGCGCTCGTCGCCGCTCCCCCGGTGCTGTTCCTCGACGAGCCCACCACGGGGCTCGACCCGCGCAGCCGCACCGAGATGTGGGGCGTGATCCAGCGGCTCGTCGCGGAGGGCACCACGCTGCTGCTCACCACGCAGTACCTGGAGGAGGCCGACGTCCTGGCCGACGACATCGTCGTCATCGACCACGGACGCGCGATCGCCCGCGGCACCGCCGACCAGCTCAAGGCCCAGATCGGCGGCGAGCGCCTGGAGCTGACGGTCAGCGACGAGTCCCGGCTCGACGAGGTCGCCCGCCTCGTCACGCCGCTCGGGGTCGCGCCGCCGGTCACCGACGAGCACCGGAGGTCCCTGACGATGCCGGTGTCGGGCGGGGTGAAGGCGCTGCGGCAGGCGCTGGACCTGCTGGAGTCCGAGAGCCTCGACGTCGACGACGCGGGGGTCCGCCGCCCCACCCTCGACGACGTGTTCCTCACCCTGACCGGCTCCACCACCGAGGAGGACGCGACGTGAGCACGCTCGACGTCGTGAACGACGCCGCCGTCGTCGCGAAGCGCAACCTCATCAAGATCAAGCGGGTGCCCGACCTGCTGGTCTTCACCACGCTCTCGCCGATCATGTTCGTGCTGCTGTTCGCCTACGTGTTCGGCGGCGCGATCGACCCGACCGGCGGCGGCGCGGCGTACCGCGAGTTCCTCATCGCGGGGATCTTCGCGCAGACCGTGGTGTTCGGGGCGACCAACACCGGCGCGGGCCTGGCGGAGGACGTGAAGAAGGGCATCATCGACCGGTTCCGCTCGCTGCCGATGGCGCCCTCCGCAGTGCTCACGGGCCGCACGCTGTCCGACGTCGTGAACAACGTGCTGGTGCTGATCGTCATGTCGATCACCGGCCTGCTGGTCGGCTGGCGGATCAACACCGGCCCGCTCGAGGCGCTGTGGGGCTTCGTGCTGCTGCTGGTCTTCGCCTACGCGATCTCGTGGATCATGGCGTGGCTCGGCCTGCTGATCCCGAGCCCCGAGGTCATCAACAACGCCTCGTTCATCGTGATCTTCCCGCTGACGTTCGTGGCGAACACGTTCGTCCCGCTCGACACGCTGCCCGGCCCGCTGCGCGTGTTCGCCGAGTGGAACCCGGTGTCCGCGGTGACCCAGGCGGCGCGGGTACTGTTCGGCAACCCCGACCCGAACCCGGCCGCCACCGTCTCGCAGGCCTGGTCGCTGCAGCACCCGCAGCTGTATACGCTGATCTGGGCCGTGGCGGTCGTCGCGGTGTTCGCCCCGCTCGCGAGCGCCCAGTACCGCCGGGCCGCGAGCCGGTAGCCGTGTCACGGCCGGGAGAGCTCGGCGAACCAGGTGCGGATCGCGGGGAGCGCCGCGATCGCCGTGCCGACGTGGTCCGCGCCGCCCATGTCCTCGACGACGGCGTCGCCACCGCGGACGCGGAGCTGGTCCCGACAGGAGGTGCTGTTCGCGTAGACGACGTCGCGGTCACCATGTCCGGCGTACAGACGGACCGGCACGTCGGGCCTCCACCGGCACACCTCGTTGGCCTCGAGGGCGGCGGCGAACGGCGCGGTCGGGTGCTCGACCAGGGCGAGGGCCGCCGGCGCGAGGAGCTGCTGGGGGGCGGGGAGCGCGGCGGCGATCTGCGTGAAGTCGTGCGTACCGTCGAAGAGGTGCGCGATCTCGTCGGCGGCGGGCACGGCGAACATCTGCCGCGGATCGAGTCCGAGAGGGTAGAGCCGGTCCCAGGCGAGCAGCAGGTACGCCAGGTAGGCCGACGCCCGGTGGGGGTCGACGGCTCGCGGATCGGTGATCGCGGGGAGTTCGGCACCCGCGAGGTCGTACGGACCGGCCATCGGGGCGAGGGCGCGCAGGCGCCACGGGCCGCCCTGCTGCTGCATCGCCTCACCGGTCGCCATCGCCGCCGCGCCGCCCTGCGAGTGCCCGGTGAGCAGCACGTCGTGGGAGAGCGCCACCCCGAGCCCGACGCCGGCGCGCTCGACGGCCGGCAGCAGGTCGAGGGTCGCCGAGGCCTCCGTCGACGCCTGCATGAACGGGTGCGGGCCGGGCGAGGAGCCGAGCCCGAGGTAGTCGGGAGCGGCGACGGCGAACCCCGCCGTCGCGAAGTAGGGCGGGGCGAGCAGTCCGTCTCCGCTCGGACGGGCGGACGGCACGTTCCCGGCGGCGGTCACGGTGGAGTGCTCGTAGACGACCAGCGGGCGCTCGCCGGGCTCGTCGTCCGGCAGGGCGAGCAGCCCACTGGCCACGGTGGGCGTCGCGTCGGCGGCGACGGTGCAGTAGCGGACCTGGTACTCGTCGACCCCGTGGAGCGCGCCGCCGGTGAGATGGGCCCCGGCGAGGGCCTGGGAGAGCTGGGACCGGTCGAGGTGGTGCGTCGGGGCCACGGACAGCAGCCGGCCGCGGTCGCCGGGCGCGCACGGCGCCGGCGGGTCCTTCGGGGCGCACGCCGTGGTCACGCCGAGCAGGACGGCGGCCGCGAGGACCGGCACGAGCAGTCGGGAGGTCATACCGCCGGACGGTGCTCGGGGTCGGATGCCCGCGACCAGCCGGTGGGCCCCCGCCCCGGGTGGGGGCCTGCCCCCATGCGAAGCCCGGGGCCCACCGGCTGGGCCGGTCCCGGCGTCGCCGCGAGGCTCGTCCCATGACCGAGACGACCGTCCTGACCGCACCACACCTCGAGACCACGACACCACGGTGGCTCCGGGAGGCGGGCTACCTGCTGGCCGGCCTGCCCGCGGGCGTCGCAGCGTTCACCGTGGCCGTCATCGGTCTCTCCGCCGGCGTGAGCACGCTGATCATCTGGATCGGCCTGCCGATCCTCGCGCTCACCCTCCGCGCCTGCCGCGGCCTCGCCGTGCTGGAGCGCCGGGCCACCACCACGGCCACCGGTCGGGCGATGCCGCCGCACCACTACCGGACCAGCCCCGACCGCCACCCCGCCCTCCGGGCCCGGCTCACCGACCCGCAGGCCTGGCGCGATCTCCTGCACGCCGTCGTCGGGTTCCCGGTCCTGCTCGGCGGTGCGGTGATCACCCTGTCGTGGGGCCTGGGTGGGCTCGGCGGTCTGGTGTACGTCGCGTGGGAGTGGGCCCTCCCCCGCGACGGCCGCTACCAGGGTCTCTACGAGACCTGGTCACCGGGAACGGTTCCCGGGTCGCCGACATCGTGGCGACGACGGTGCTCGGGGCCCTGCTCCTCGCCACCTTTCCCCTGGTCACCCGGGTGCTCACGGCGGTCCGAGCGGCCCTCGCCCGGGGGCTGCTGACCAACCAGACCGCGGCACTGCGGGCCCGGACCGGGGAACTCGCCACCGCCCGGCGCGCGGCCGTCGACGCCGAGGCGAACACCCTGCGCCGGGTCGAGCGCGATCTGCACGACGGCCCGCAGCAGCGCCTCGTGCGCCTGGACATGGATCTCGAGACCCTCGGTCGACGTCTCGACGACGACCCGGCCCGGGCGCGCGTCCTGCTCGACGAGGCGCTCGCCCAGAACCGGGAGGCTCTCGCCGAGATCCGCGCGCTGTCGCGGGGCATCGCTCCGCCGATCCTCGCCGACCGGGGTCTGGCCGAGGCCATCTCCGCCGCCGCCGCCCGGTGTCCGGTGCCGGTGACCGTCGAGATCGACCTCCCCGCCGCCCCGCGGCCGCCGGCCGCCGTCGAGAACACGGCCTACTTCGTGGTGACCGAGGCGCTCACCAACGTCGCCAAGCACTCGGGAGCGACGCGGGCCGACGTCGTCCTCGCCCGCGACGCCGATCGGCTCGTCGTGCAGGTGGCCGACGACGGCCACGGCGGCGCCCACGTCGGGAAGGGGCACGGGCTCGCGGGCCTCGCCGACCGGCTGGCGGCCGTGGAGGGCAGACTCGACGTGGCGAGCCCGGACGGCGGGCCCACCGTCGTCACCGCGGACGTCCCGCTGGCCGGCGTCGGGCAGCCCGGGGAGGAGCGGTCGCGCTGATGCGGGTGGCCCTGGCCGAGGACTCGGTGCTGTTGCGCGAGGGGCTGGTCCGGCTGCTCGACGAGCTGGGCGCGTCCGTGGTCGCCGCGGTCGGCGACGGGCCCGCCCTGGTCGACGCGGTCGACGCCCACCGGCCCGACGTCGTGGTGGTCGACGTCCGGATGCCCCCGACCTTCACCGACGAGGGTCTGCGCGCCGCCCTGGAGCTCCGGCGACGTCAACCGGGCATCGGGATCCTCGTGCTGTCCCAGTACGTCGAGACCGCCTACGCCCGGGACCTGCTCGACGACGGAGGCGGGGTCGGCTACCTGCTCAAGGACCGGGTCAGCCGCCTGGACGATCTCGCGGACGCCCTCGCCCGGGTGTGTGTCGGCGGCGTCGTGCTGGACCCCGACGTCGTGTCGGCCCTGTTCGCCGAGCGCGACCGTCGTGACCCCCTGGCGGCCCTCACGCCCCGGGAACGCGACGTGCTCGCGGCGATCGCCGAGGGCCGGACGAACTCCGCGATCGCCCGGGACCGCGGGCTCAGCGCCGGCACGGTCGAGAAGCACATCTCGTCGATCTTCGCCAAGCTCGGGCTCGAGGCGTCGTCCGACGACGATCACCGACGCGTGCTGGCCGTCCTCGCCTGGCTCGGCGTCGGGCGCTAGCTCCGCCCCCTCAGCGCTTCACCGCGGAGATGATCCCGGCGACCAGCAGCCCGACGAGCAGGAGCAGGAGCGCGACCGGGCTCAGGACGCCGAGCAGCACGAGCCCGACGATGATCGCGATCTTCGGCCCGACGCCGAGCGCGCCCCAGGCGCCCTTCATCGCGCCGAACAACGGGTTCTTCCCGGCCATCAGGGCATTGCCGGCGCCGAAGATCGCGCCCAGCTTGAGGCCGCCGCCGGACGCCATCTTCTCGAGCTGGTCGGAGAGGTCGTCCACCTTGTCGGCGGCGACGCCCGCGAGGCGGTCGATCACCGCCACCGCCAGCCGCTCACCACAGATGCGGAGTCGTTCGCCGGCGTTCAGCTCCGCGACGGCGGTGGAGACGGTCATGGAATCGGACGCTATCCCTTGGGTGTCCCCGTGGAACATCCGCCGAGTGCCGGTACCTCCACCGCGACCGGCGCAACGCTGTCGGGGTGTCGTGCCAGGGTGTCGGCGTGGGTGAGCGGCCGGACGTCCCCGAGGAGTTCGTCGAGCGGATCGACGCCGTGCTGCGCGCCTGGCAGGGCGTGACGCGGGAGCCCGCGTGGGTCGGCACCCGGTGGAAGGTCCGCGGCGCCACGGTGGCGCACGTCTTCGGCGGCGAGGACGGCCTGTTCCGCATCACCTTCCGCGGCGAGCCGGACGAGGTCGCCGCGTTCGGCCACATGGGTCCGCCGTACTTCACGGTCTCCTGGGGCTCGAACGTGATCGGCCTGCTGCTCGACGAGGACAGCGACTGGGAGGAGCTCGCGGAGCTGCTCCAGGACTCCTACCGCATCCAGGCACCGGCCGCGTGGGCTACCTAGTTGTCTTTCAGGACTTTCCTGTTAGTTTTCCGGCATGAAGACGCTCCTCGACGGCCTGGCCATGGTGGAAGGCGCCCGGTGGCACGACGGCCGCCTGTGGTTCGCGCACTGGGGTGTCGGCGAGGTGATCGCCGTGGACCTCGACGGGAAGGCCGAGGTGGTCGCGCCCGGCCCGGAACAGATGGGCTGGGCCTTCGACTGGCTGCCCGACGGGCGCCGCGTCACCACCGGGGACGCCGTCCGCATCGACGGCGAGGTCCTGCGCGAGGGCGGGGTCAACGAGGTCGTCGTCGACCCGCGCGGGCACATCTTCGTCAACGGGATCGACGGCGGGTTCTCGTTCACCGAGCCCGGGTGGATCGACGTCCTGTCCCCCGACGGCTCGTCGCGCCGGGTCGCCGACGACATCCGCTTCCCGAACGGGATGGTCGTGACGCCCGACGGGTCGACGCTGGTGATCGCGGAGTCCGTCGGTGGATGCCTCACCGCCTTCGACCTGCACGATGACGGCTCGTTGTCCGGCCGCCGGGCGTGGGCCGACGGGCTGGGGCCGGACGGCATCGCGATCGACGCCGACGGCGGCATCTGGACCCAGACCGCCGACACCTTCGCCCACAGCGGCGACCCGTCCGCCCCGGCCGGCGCGGTGGTCCGCGTGCTCGACGGCGGCGAGATCACGCACCGCATCGAGACGCCCATGCCGTGCTTCGCCTGCACCGTGGGCGGCGGGAAGCTGTTCCTGCTCTGCAACGAGTGGGAGGGCATCGAGAAGGCTGCCGAGGTCCTGGCCCGGCGGACCTCGCGGGTCTTCGTCGTCGATCTCGACGACGTCCCCCGGGTCTGAATCCTCCGAAAGCGCCCCGGGCGTCGGGTCCCGGCGGCTAGCGTGGTCGGTCGTGACCGACCCTGTGCCGCCCGGGCTGTACTCGCAGCCCCCGCAGGGCCCGCCGCCGTGGTTGCCCGAGCGCCCGCTCCAGGCCGCCGATCCGACCGTCCTCACCTCCGGCCAGGTCGTCCCCCGCCAGTCCATGCCCGTCGCCGCGGCGGGCGACTCGTTCTCGGTCGACCTCGCCCAGGCACCTCGGGTGCTCGAGGAGCTCTATGCCGCACGTGACGAATTGCAGCGGGTCCGCATGGACGCGCTGCGGCTCGGGCAGATTGATCCCGGCACGGGAGACGAGGTCAGTCGAGACGCCGCAACCGTCTTCGGGAGCATCGCAACCGGCGGCCGCGGGTCTTTGGTCGAGGCGATCAACGGTGGGATAGCGAAGATGGGTGAGCTCATCAGCGCCCTCGAGGCAGAGCTTGCCTCGTACCGGTCCGCTGAGCAGGAGAATCGTGGGAGCCTGGCATAGTGCGGTTCTGCTGTCGGTCCTGGTCGGATTAGCTGGCTGCAGCTCTGAACCAGGGCCCTCCCGCACCTCGCAACCGACGGTCGAACGAAACGGCGCGCCTACGGTCGATCGACCCCTCGATGTCACTGGTATCTACGGGGACCCATGCAGCCAGCTGACGCGGGATGAACGTCGCACTCTCGCCATCGTCCGTGAGGGATCGTCGCGAAGTTTTCTCGGGGACAGCGAATGCCGGTGGACCTCACAAGGTGGCGACATCCTCGCGCTCTCCGTCGATCGGAATCGAGACCTGCTGGCCGACACCTACCGCGCTCGCGCGCTTCCCGTTTTCCTCCCCGTGATCGTGGCCGGCTATCCCGCAGTGCGAGAGATGACCAAGATCGAGGACAACAACTGCGTCGTCACCATCGGCCTCGGACCCGAGCAGGCCCTACGAGCCGACTGGACGGGGCTCGGGACGTACAAGCCGGGCGATCCCGACCCGTGCGAGCGCGCCGAGACCGCCGCCGCCATGGTGATCCGCAAGCTGCCGCCCCAGCGCTGAGCACCACGGCCGACCACGCTATCCGCCACCTGCCACAGCAATGAAGATCCCAACCAGCCGAGCGATGTGCTCGCTCACCGATCACATCGCGCGGCGCAACTTGATCTTGAACCCAACGCGGCCACCTCGGCCCGGCGCCACCGCGATGGTCGAACCGAGTCCACTGGACACGGCGAGACGGGCCCGAACCCGCCCGGAAGCCCGAGCCGCTCGAAGATCCCGATCCGTCGACGCAACGGGATCTTCAGCCAGGCGGGACTCACCCGGCGAGGTCGGTCGTCCGTCATCGTGAACCACGTGCCCCACACCCTCACCCGAGCTCGCCAGCAGACGGAGATGGGCGAAGGCCTCGCCGTCGGGTGCCTCGTCGTGGGCGTCACCGGACTCGACCCGGCCACCGCCGACGACGCGCTCCGAACCGCCCTCGAGACCTGGCCCTGGGCGACCCGCTACCCCGCCCTCCGCCGGAATCCCGCCGTTCACGACACCATGCGCACGAGCCCCGGCCGCCGCGCCCTCACGATCGCGCAGTGGGTCTTCTCCCGTGGACTCGCCGTGCCGCAACTGCGCGACGACGAGTGGGACCTGCCGAACGCCTGCGTCCGGCTCGAGGAGGCGACGGCCGTCCCGGCCCGGCGGTGGCTCGACCTGACGCGAGCCTTCCTCGAGCGCCTTCCCGACGACGCGATCTGGCGCGCACCCGGGACCGATGAGCCCTGATCAGGGTCGGACGGTGTCCGCCGGGTCGTCGAACACGAACGAGTCGACGCGACGGAACGCCCGCTGCACCAGGCCTGAGCCCCACAACGCGGCGCCGAGCAGCACGAGAGCCGCACCCGCGAGAGCACCGAGCACACTCACCACACCCAGCGGCGGCACGACCCGGGCGTCGGGCAGGTTCGGCGGCGACACGGTGCTCACGACCACCCGCGACGGTCCCGTCCCGACCGTCTCCGCGGCGGTGATCGCCGCCGACAGCGCCCGGTCGACCACCCCGTCCGCCGTCGCGGCCTCCGCCGGCGTCGCCGCCCGGACCGCGATCGAGAGCACCGTCGTGTCGGGCACCGGCGTCACGCGCACGACCTGCTGCAACGCCCCGACCGTCGTGCCCAACTCCGCGGCGGCCGGCGCGAGCACCGTGTTGTCGGTGGCCAGTTGGGCGTAGGTGTCCATGCGCGTCGCGATGTACTGGTCCTCGGTCGAGGCCGCGTCGGCGGACGGGAGCCCCAACGGACCGTCGGAGACCAGCACCTGCGACGTCGAACTCACCGGCGTGTGGTCCATGTGCAGGTCGGCGAACAGCCCGACCGCGGCACCGACCACCAGCCCCACCACGACGATCCATCGGGCTCCGCGGACGCTCCGCGCCACACCCGGTCGTTGACTCATGCCAACGATTCTCCGCGTCGTCGGTAGCCGTTCCGTGAGACGCGAGCTGTGGATCCGCTGAAGATCGACGGAGGACACCCGCAGTCGTCGCGACCCTCTCAGGGACGGGCGCGACCGTGGCGGACATGTCCCGCCGCACCGGTGTCTCCCTGCTCGAGGGGTGGCTGCCGATCACGATCCAGGCCCTCGCGGCCGTGCTGCTCGTGCTCGTCGCGCTGTGGCTGGTGCGTCGGGCCCGCTCGCGACGGGTCGTCGTGACGGTCGGCGTCGCCGTGCTGGCGGCCGCCGTCGCGGTCGTCGGGACGTGGTGGTCGCTCCGGGACCAGGACCTGCAGGCCGATCCGCCGCCGGTCGGCCTCTGGGTCTGGGCGGGCGTCGTCGCCGTGGCGCTGGTCCTGCTCGTCGCCGGCATCGTCCGGAGAGGGTGGTGGCGTCGCGGTGCCGCCCTCGTGGCTCTCCTGCTCGCCGTCGTGTCCGTCGGCGTCCAGGCGAACGAGTGGGTCGGCTACTTCCCCACGGTCGCCGAGGCGTACGCCCAGCTCACCGCGGCCCCTCTTCCCGACGAGGCCCCTCCCGGGTCCCTCGACGCGATGCGCGCGACCCCACGGACCACCGGCGTCGTCGTGCCGATCACCACCCCGGACGACGTCAGCCACTTCGCCCACCGCACCGAGTACGTCTACCTGCCGCCCGCGTGGTTCGGCCTCCACCCGGCGACGCTGCCGGCACTGATGATGATCGGCGGCGAGTTCGCCACGCCCAGCGACTGGATCCGCACGGGCGACGCGGTCACCACCGCCGACGCCTTCGCCCGGACCCACGGCGGGCTCGCGCCGATCCTCGTGTTCGCCGACTCGACCGGGTCGTTCCGCAACGACAGCGAGTGCGTCGACGGGCCGCGCGGGAACGCGGCCACGCACCTCGTCGACGAACTGCGCCCCTACGTCGTCAGCCACTTCGGGGCGGGCGCGTCGCCGGCGCAGTGGGGCGTCGTCGGCTGGTCCACCGGCGGGACCTGCGCGGTCGACCTCGGGGTCACCCGCCCCGACGCCTTCAGCGCGTTCGAGGACATCCAGGGCGACCTCGCCCCCAACGCCGGCGGCGCCCAGCAGACCCTCACCGAGCTCTACGGCGGGAACGCCGCCGCGATGGCCGCGTTCGATCCGACGACCGTGCTCGCCCACCACGCGCCCTACGCGGACTCCGCCGGGTGGTTCGCGGACAACCCGTCGACCAGGCTCGCCACGAAGCCGGGGCGCCACCCGGCCACCGCGGACGATCCGCGCGCGGGCATGGGCGGGCACAGCGACCCGGCTCCCGCCGCGATGCAGGGACAACAGGCGACGGAGGCCCAGACGCTGTGCGCCGAGGCGACCGCGCGCGGCATCACCTGCAGCGTCCACATCAGCCCGGGCAAACACACCTGGCAGTTCGCGCACGCGGCCTTCGCCGCCGCCCTGCCGTGGCTCGCCCAGCGCCTCGGACTGCCGCCCGCGGTGGGTGCTCCTACGGTGCGATCATGAGCCGACCGGAACCGACCGACCCGCCCGTGCTCGGGCGTCGTCCCCTCCTGCAGGGCTGCCTCGCGTGCGGCGCGGCCGTCGTCGGGCTCGGGGCGCTCTCGGCGTGCGGTGGCCCCCAGACGACGCCCACCGTCCCGGCGCCCGGCCCGCTCGCCACGCTGGACCAGGTGCCCGTCGGCGGCACCGTCGTGGTGACGAGCCCCAACGGCGCACCGGTCGCCCTGGTCCGGCCGAACGCCGGCACCGTGGTCGCGCACAGCGCGATCTGCACACACCAGGGCTGCAGCGTCTCCCCCGCCGGGGCAACGCTGGCCTGCCCCTGTCACGGGTCGGTGTTCGACGCCGCGACCGGAGCCGTGCAGCAGGGGCCGGCGGACCGGCCCCTGCCCGCGATCCCGGTGCAGATCCAGGGGCAGTCCGTCGTCGTGACCTAGACGGTCAGTTCTTCTTCGTGAGCGCCACGAGCTTCGTCGAGCCGCTGCCCGAGCTCGTGCTGCCCGATGACGAGCTCCTGCTGCCGGACGATGACTCCTTGCTCGACAACGAGTCCTTGCCCGAGGACGACGAGCTCTTCGTGCTGGCGGACTCCGCGCTCGAGGAGTTCTTGACCGAGGAACCCTTGTTCGACAACGACCCGGTGTTGTTCGACGCCTTCTGCACCGTCGAGGACGAGGACTTCTTCGGCGGCGCGGTCGGCAGGTCGAGCGTCACGTCGATCTTGTTCGGCGCGTAGGTGAACGAGTAGTACTTCCCGCTCACACAGAACGTCCGACCGTTCTGGTTCGCGGCATAGGCGTTCCCGCCGCCACAGCTCACCGACGCCGGCGCCCCGTTCTGCGCACTCGACGCCGTCGCCGTGGCGTTCTTCCCCGCCCACGCCACCGACCTGTCGTGATCGGTCGCCGTCGCCCGCGCGAACGAATTGTCCCCGGCTGCCGTCGCTTTCGCGGTGCTGCCGTTCGAGGCCGCCGACCCCGCCGTCGAGTTCGACCCCTTCGCCGTCGAGGTCGCCGTCGAATCCGTCGACGCCGCCGCCGCGGCCGCCGACGACGAGCCCGACGCCGTGGACGTCGCCTTCGAGTCGTCGGCCGCCATCGCGGACGCCAGCGCTGCGTCGCCCGACGAGGTGGCCGTGGCCGTCGAGCCGCGCACGGCGGACGTCGCGGCGGACCCGGTGCCGCTCACGACCCGCGACGTCGCCGTCGACGCCTCGTCCAGCGGGCCACCTCCGCTCGCTGCGCTCGTCGCTGGGCCACCTCCGATCGTGGTCGCGGTGGCCGACGACCGAGGAATCCCGGTGCCGTCGGACGACGAGGAGGACGAAGCCCTCGTCTGCGGGGCCTCGCCGTTCGCGCCCTGCCCGAGCGGGCCCGCCACCGCCTCGCCCCGACCGTCGGGGCCGGTGGACTCCGCGGTGACACTGCGGTCCGGCGCGGTGTAGCCCGCACCGGCGATCGTGCCGCCGACGGACACGGAGGCGGACTGGGCGAATCCCGGACCGGCGTAGGCGTACCCCCCGGCCTGCCTCGTCCCGTCACCGATCGCGGTGCTCCTCGAACCGGGGATGTCGACACAGGAGGCCCGCTCAGGGGTGGCGGTACACGACTCCCCCATCGCGGACAGCGGACTTCCCATCGTCGCCGTCACGGCCAGCGCGAACGCGCCCAGCCCCATCACAGTCCGGCGTCGGGCCGGATTCCAGGCAGCCATCGGTCGTCCCCCAGCGGATCGTCGTCATCGAACGGCTCGAGACGTCCCCGCACGACCTCGGCGCTCGGAGTGTGGCGGACGAGGATCGACGCCGACCTAGGTGAATCACCCAGGATCCGGGTCAGAGCGACGGCGGCGCCAGCTCGTACCGCTCGGACAGCCAGTCGACGATCTGCCGGGCCGCGAGTTCGTTGCCGGTGGGCTCGTCGGGACCGATCGCCCCGCCGAAGTGGGTGCCGCGCACGCTCGTGTGCGTCAGGTCGGACGCCCCGAGCGCGGCCACCATGCGCTGCGAGTCCGCCGGGAACGCGGCCTGGTCGCCGGTGAGCTCGACGAACAGCGTCGGTACCTGCACGCCCGGCGCGCACCGCACGAAGTCGGCGTTCGACGACAACCCAGACCAGGTCGAGAGCCACGCCTCCGGCGTCGTGAGTCGGCAGAAGCCGACCTGCCCGTAGTTGATGAGGTCGGGCCGAGAACCGAACAGCGACCCGTACGGCCGGTCGCTCGGGTCCAGCGACAGGTCCACGCACCGCGGGTCGGCGTCGGTGCGGAACACCGTGATGATCTCCGGCGCCAGCGCGCGTCGACGGTCCGCGGGTGCACCGGTGCGCTTGTGCACAGCGCGCGCCTCGGCGGCCCGGGCGAGCGCCGCGTGGGCCCGCGCGTCGATCCGGGCGACCCGGTCGCGCTGCGCCGCCCGGAACCGCTCGAGGAACTCGGGCGGGTACGACGAGCTGGTCGGCGGCTCCGCGAAGCCGTTGCGCGGGTCGAACGGGTCGAGGTCCGGCACCGCCGCGAGCGGGTCGGTCTCGTCGGCGACCGACGGGTCGATGCATCCGAGCAGCAGCCGCCCCTGCCCCGGGTGCGGGGCGAGGAACACCGCCGCGTCCACCGGCGGCAGGAGAGCATCACCCAGCTTCGTCGGGCGCCCGCCCGGCGTCGTCGCGATGCGCTGCGACGGGTCCAGTCCCGCCTGCTCGGCGTAGAACGCGAAGAGCGTCCCGCCCCCGGAGTGCCCGAGGGTCACGACCGACTCGAAGCCACGGTCCCGCAGGAACGCGAGACCCGCCGCGACGTCGAGCAGCGCCTGCTCGTGCACGAGCGTCAGGTCGTTGTTCACCGACCGCGTGTGCTGGGTCCACACCGCCGCCCCGGCCTGCAGCAGTGGCGGCACGAGCGGGTGGTGGGTGACGTCCTGCCGCGGGTGCATCAGGACCACGACGGTCCGCGCGCCGGGCACCGTGGCGAGCACCCCGCGGACGGAGGCCCCGTCCGCCGTCGTCAACTCGTGGACGCTCGTCGTCGTGACCGCAGGGCGTTCATCGGCGGCGACGTAGCGCCCCGCGCCGAGCCGGGTGGGCGCACTCATGTCGGGTCGACCTGCAGGGCGTTCTTGTCGTGCTGCACGATCCGCCCGCCGGCCACACCCGCGATGCAGCTGTACCAGACCGCGTGCCGGCAGCCTGTTGCGCGACGATCGATGACGATCGGGCCGTCGGCGGTGATCTCGAAGTACGGCCCGATCTTCCCGACCGCCGCGCCGGACTCGGCCGCCACCTTCGCCACCGTCGTGTTCTCGGGGACGTCGAGGACGTAGAGCGCGGTCATACCTGCGCCGCTTCCCAGTCGGCCGCCCGCTCGACGATCAGCTCCGCCTTGCGGGCGAGGAGCTTCCCGAACGACGGGTCCGGCTCGGCCACCACGTCGAGGAGCGCGTCGATCGTCAGGTTGGCGTCGAGGTCCTCCTGCGGCGTCACCGGACGCATCGCGCGGGTGAACTCGACCATGTAGCCGTTGGGGTCGTGCGTGTAGATCGACTCGATCGTCTCGTGCTGGATCTGCATCTCCACCGGCCACGCCGAGTCGTCGAGCCGGCGCCGGTACTCCAGCAGGTCGGCCTCGTCGTCGACGTGGATGGCGAGGTGGCGCGAGCGCACGAAGAACTCCGGTACCTCCGGCCCGAAGCCGGCGTAGACGTCGCCGCGCTCCTGCGCGTGCTGCGGGGAGAGCCCGAAGTAGTAGAAGAAGGCGATGCGGTCGTCGTTGCCGATGTCGAAGAAGAAGTGGATGAAGTCCGGGTGGTTCTCCGGGCCCCAGCCCGCGGCGCAGATCGAGTGCACCACCGGGAAGCCGAGGACGTCGCGGTAGAAGCGGACGGTCCCAGCGGGATCGAACGTCGGGAACGCCGCGTGGTCGACACCGCGGACCTTGTGCTCCAGTGCCATGCCCTCAGCGTAGAAGTCGTCTACGTCTGCGTCAATCTTTCGACGGCGTCGTCGTGATGATGCGCTCGAGGTAGTCGAGGTCCTGACGAAGCAGGCTGAGGGCGGCCGCCGGGTCGTCGGGCCGGGGCGTCTCCGGGAGCCGGTCGGGCGCCTGCGCCACCATCGCGACGGCCATCTCGGCCATCTGTCCGGCGACCTCCTCGGGCGACTGCGGCCCGCCCGGCCGGAACCACCAGGCGATCCAGTTGCACATGCCGATCAGCGCCAGCGCGGTCGTGCGCACGTCGCGCGGCCGGAACTCGCCGCTGCGGATGCCCTGGTCGACGACCCGCGCGAACCCGTCCAGCACCCGCCGCTTCGCGGCCTGGTGGGCGACCGCGAGCTCGTCGGGAAGCTCCGACTCCGAGCGGATGACCAGCTGGAACCGTGCGGCCTGCCGCGCCTGCTGCCCGGCGATCAGCCCGACGAGCTCGCGCAGTTTGGTGGTCGCGTCGAGCTCCCGGCCGGCGATCTCCTCGGTCGCCGCGGCGGGCGCCTCGGTGATCTCGGTGACGAGCCGCGCGAGCAGCTCGTCCTTGTTCTTCACGTAGTAGTAGAGCGACGGCCGCGTCATGCCCATCGCGTCGGCGATGTCCTGCAGGCTCGTCCCGGCGAAGCCGCGCTCGGCGAACAGCCGGGTCGCCTGCTCGTAGATCTGCGCTTCGACCAGTTCCCGACGAGGCCGTCGGGCGGGGGTCCCGTCCGGGGCAGGTTCCGCCGCGCTCATGGAGCGGACCTTACGGAGCAGCGGCGGTGGCGGATCGTCCGCCGCGCCACCTACCATTGGTCAATGGACCAGAACACCGGGCAGGACGACGGCGTCACCTTCATCAACATCTTCGAGATCGCCCGCGAGGACGTGGAGACGTTCAAGGTCGGCTGGCAGCAGCTCGCGGCGATCATGGCCGCCGCACCCGGCTTCCGTGGGGCCCAGCTCCACGAGGCCGTGAACGACGAGGCCCGGTTCCAGCTCGTCAACATCGCCCGGTGGGACAGCGAGCAGGCGTGGCGCGACGCCGCGACGAACCCGGCGATGCGCGAGGCCGCGACGCGCTTCGGGACCGATCCGAACGCGCCACGACCCGCCCAGTTCCCCGGCCTCTACCGCCCGACCGTCTCCTTCTCCCCCGCGAGCTGACGTCCACTCCGCCACACGCCCGCGATCGACAGGCTGTCGCCGATCGTCGTGGTCGGGTCGCCGTCGACCAGGAGCAGGTCGGCGCGCAGTCCGGGAGCGACCCGCCCCCGGTCGTCGAGGCCGAACCGCCGGGCGGGCACCGACGTCGCCGCACGCAGCGCACGCGCCGGCGACAGCCCGGCCTCGACGAGCAGCGCCAGCTCGTGGTGGACGCTCGCGCCGTGGGCCGGTCCGCCGCTGCCCGGGAAGGCGATCGAGGCGTCGGTCCCGACGAGGACGTCGATGCCCGCCGCGTCGAGCGCCGCGACGCTCGCGAGGGCGTCGTCGAACGGGACGTTCCAGGTCGAGAGCGACCGTCCCAGCGCGTCGACCCAGAGCGGATCCAGCTTCTCGACGACGCGCGGGTCCGCGGCCAGGTCCGTCGCAGCCAGGCCCATGAAGGAGCGGGCGAGGACCAGGCACGGCGTGACGAAGGCGCCGGACGCGGCGATCGTGTCGACGAGCCGGTCGTCGTGCGGACGATCGATGAACAGGTGGACCAGGGCGTCGGCTCCGGCCTGCGCGGCCTGGGTCCAGGTCGCGGCGGTCTGGGCGTGCGTCATCGTCAGGACGCCGCGCTCGTGGGCGGCCCGGACGCCGGCGGCGTAGGCGTCGTGCCGCAGCAGCGGGAGACCGGGATCCCCCATGACCGTGCCCTCCTCGAGGATGAACTTGACGTAGTCCGAGCCGGAGTCGACGAGCCGGTCGACCAGTCGGCGCGCCTCCTCGGGGGTGCTGGTCTGCGGCCACGCCGAGACGTCGGGGACGTCCGGGCCGCTCAGGTGCGCGAAGAGCTGGGTGGGGTGGCCGTGCGGCGCCGTGACCGGCAGTCCGGCGCTACGGACGTCGGCGCTGTCGGGGCGGGCCGCCCAGGCGGCGCGGTCCTCGGCCGACGACGGGCCGCCCATCTCCAGGACGGTGGTGACGCCGAAGCGCAGGGCCGTCGTGAGGTCCTCGGGCAGCGTGTGGGCGTGGGCGTCGATCAGGCCGGGCAGCAGCGTGCGGCCGGTGCCGTCCACGGCGTGGTCGATCCCGGCCGGCTCGGGGTCGCCGACGGAGGCGACGAACCCGTTCTCGACGACCACGGTCGTCGTCGGGTGGACCTGCTCGCCGTCGAAGAGGCGGATGTCGGTGAAGGCGGTGCGCATGGCCCGACGATCACCGCGGAGGCGGACAGCTCCTGTCCCCCGCCGACCGAAACGTGACGGTCAGAGCACGGCGTCGAGCACCCGGTCCAGGCCGCGCTCGAAGAGCTCGTCGTCGGACGACCCGTCGTCGAGAAAGCCGGAGGACCCCAGCGTCGGGTAGAGGTCGCCCCGGCCCGCGATGTGGTCGCGCACCTGCACCATGACGGCCGGGTCCTCGAGCCGGCGCCACGACGAGTCGTTCATCGCGGTACCGATGACGACGTTGGAGAGCAGCTTCGTCGCCACCTGCAGGTCGGCGCCCGACAGACCCGCCCGCACCAACGTGGACTGCAGGAACTCGATCCGCGCGAGCACGTTCGGGCCGAGGAGCGGACGCCCGAGCAGCCCCGGCGACCACGGGTGGCGCAGCATCGCCGCCCGCCAGTCGACCAGCAGGGCGCGCACCGCCGGTCGCGGCTCCGCGTCCGCCGGGATCGGCACCTCCCCCAGGACGTGGTCGACGGCGAGGTCCAGCACGTCGTCCTTGGTGCGGACGTGCCAGTAGAGCGCCGTCGAGGTGACGTCGAGGCGCTGCGCGAGCCGCCGCATCGTCAGGCGCTCGGCGCCGTGCTCGTCGAGCTCCGCCACGGCCGCGGTGACGATCCGTTCCACGCTCAACGGCTCGGCCCGCCGCGCGGCGGCCGGCCGGTCTCGCAGCCACAGGACGTCCTCGGTCACGCCCACAGATTATCCAGCGACACAGCGCCTTACCAACGGTAAGTTCCTGTCCGACGGAAGGGGCGGCCATGAGGGCAGCACGGTTCGAGCAGTACGGAGGGCCCGAGGTCCTCGAGATCGTCGACCTGCCCGATCCGCACCCGGGCCCCGGCCAGGTGCGGATCGCGGTCCGCACGGTCGGGGTGAGCGCCTCCGACCCGAAGCTGCGCGCCGGCACGCTGAACTTCGGGGCGCCGCTGCCCTCGACGACGGGGGCCGAGGTCGCGGGCGTGGTCGACGAGCTCGGCGAGGGGGTCACCGACGTCGAGATCGGCGACCGGGTGTTCGGCATCTCCGACGACCACGCCGGCGCCGCCGAGTACGCGCTCATCACCTACCGCGCCCCGATCCCCCGCTCCCTCGGCTTCGTCGACGCGGCCGGCCTCCCCGTCGCGCTCGAGACCGCCACGCGCGTCCTAGACCAGCTCAAGGTCGGCGGCGGCACGACCGTCCTGCTCAGCGGCGCCTCCGGCGGCATCGGCAGCGTCGCCGTGCAGCTCGCCAACGCCCGCGGCGCCCGCGTGATCGGCACGGCGAGCGCGGCGAACCAGCACTACCTGCGCCTGCTCGGCGCCGAGCCCGTCGTGTACGGGGACGGGCTCGTCGACCGCGTTCGGGCCGTCTCCCCCGACGGCGCCGACGTCGCCGTGGACATCGCCGGCAGCGGCGTCCTCGGTGAGCTCATCGAACTCACCGGCGCGGCCGACCGGGTGCTCACCGTCGCCGACATGGACGGCGCGACTGCGCACGGCGTGCACTTCAGCAACGGGTTCGCCGACGGCAACGCCTTCCACGCCATGGCCACCATCGGCGAGCTGATCGAGGCCGGCCGCTTCTGGCTGCCGGTCGAGCGCACCTTCCCGCTCGCCGCGATCGCCGACGCCCACCGCTGGAGCGAGACCGGGCGCGTCCGCGGTCGGCTCGTCCTGGTCGTCTGACGTGGCCGTTCCCGACCACGTCCGCGCGGTCCACCTCGTCGCCCGCCCCTCGGGCGCCCTGACGACCGACGTCTTCCGCACCGCCGACGTCCCCGTCACTCCCCCGGCGCCCGGTCGTCTGCTCGTGCGCGTGGAACACCTCGGGCTCGCCGCCGTGCTGCGCGAGCGGATGGACCCCGACGCCGATCTTCCCTTCCCGCCGCTCGCTCTTCACGAGCCCGTGAACGGCCCCGTGATCGGCACGGTGGTCCTTCCCGACGCCGGGTCGGTGCCGGTGGGTGCGCTCGTCGCCTTCCACGGACCGTGGGCGGAGTACGCCGAGGTCGACGCCTCGTCCGTGCAGGTCCTCGACCCGGACCTCCTGCCCTCGGCCGAGTACCACCTGGCCGCCGGCAACGGCGCCACCGCGCTCCTCGGCGTCCGCGACGTCGCCGCGGTCGGTGACGGCGACGTCGTCGTCGTGACCGGCGCGGCCGGTGGCGTCGGCTCGCTCGCCGGGCAGATCGCCCGGCGGCTCGGGGCCGCACGGGTCATGGGCACGGCCGGGTCGGCGGAGAAGTGTCGGTGGCTCGTCGACGAGCTCGGCTTCGACGTCGCCCTCGACTATCACGACGACGGGTTCGCCTCCGCCCTGCGCGACGCGGCTATTGAGGGCGTGACCGCCGCGCTGGATCTGGTCGGCGGCACCCAGCTCGAGGCCGTCGTCGCCGCGGCGGCCCCGCACGCGCGGATCGCGATCGGCGGGGCCCTGGCGACCCAGCAGGCCGGTGCGCCGTGGCCGCGGATCGACACCCAGCAGGTGCTGTTGAAGGGCGTGCACCTGCGCGGCTTCGCCCTGCTGCACGCTCGGCACGTCCTCAGTGAGTGGCCCACCCTGTTCCGCCGCTGGCTCGACGAGGGCCTGGTCTTCCCGCACACCGTGGTCGACGGCGGGCTCGACGCCGCCCCGCAGGCCCTGGTCGACGTGCTCGCCGGCCGGTACCGCGGTCACGTGTCGGTACGGGTCGCCTGAGGCGGCTCACCGACAGGCCTGGCGCACCGTCAGGGGATCGCAAGACCGGGCGGATGACAGCGGTGTCGTCCACGCCGATAGTCGAGGGCGATGTACCGACTCGTGGAGCACCCCAGGCCCGCACCCCGGCCCGATACACCCGCCGGTCCTCCGGAACGGTCCTCGGGCGCCGTCGCCCGCGGCGGCGCGCACCGCGCCCCGGCCGGCGTGGACGACTGGTACGTCTCGCCGCTGCGGATGGCCAAGCGGCAGCGGGAACGCGCCATCCGTCGGGCGAAGCTGACGGTTGCGGCCTGCACGACCGCCGCCATCGCGATTCTCGTCGGCGTCGTGCTGAGCGTGGCGCCGTCGGTCGGGGCCGACGGTCCCTCGTCGCCGACCGGTTCGACGGCGACGGGCACATCCGCGTCCTCGAATGCTCTGGTTCCCCGCAGCGAAGCTGACCTCCTCAGCTCCTGATCAGCGGTTCTGGCAGCGCACTGCTCACGTCCCGCTGCGGGTCGCCGTGCGCAGACGGGGCAGGAGCGCCTCGGCGTTCGCGCGGTCGACTCCGGGGAGCCCGGCCTCGTCCAGCTCCCGGTCGAAGGTGGTCCCCCAGGACTCGGGCGCGAACGGGAAGTCGCTGCCGTAGAGCACGTGGTCGGGCGAGAAGAAGGCCGTGATCGACGGGAGCGCGGTGGGGGTCGCCGACAGGGCGGTGTCGACGTAGAAGCTGCGCAGCTCGGCGAGGATGTCGGCCTCCGTGACCCCCTCCGTGAACATCGCTGCTCCCGCCAGTCGGCTGGCCACGAACGGCACGAACCCGCCCGCGTGCGACAGGATCACGCGCACCCGCGGGTGCCGGGCGAGGACCTGCCGGGTCGCCATCTGCAGGGCCGCGCGCGTGGTGTCGAACGGGAAGTCGAGCAGCGGACTCGGCAGGCCCGGCAGCATCGGCAGACCGGGCGGAGCGGTCGGGTGCACGAACACCACTGCATCGCGCTCGTCGAGCACCTGCCACAGCGGGTCGAGCGAGGCGTCGCCCAGATAGACCCCGCCGGCGTTCGACAGCAGCACCACCCCGTCGGCGCCCAGCACGTCCAGCGCATGGACCGCCTCCGCGACCGCCCCGTCGACGTCGGGCAACGTGAGCACCGCGAACTGCCCGAACCGGTCCGGGTTCTCGCGGACCAGGTCGGCGTGCTCCTCGTTGACCGCCCGCGCCAGCTCCCGGGCCGCCGCGTCGTCCCCGAAGTGCACGCCGGGCGCACTAATCGAGAGCACGCCGGTGGCGGTCGCGCGGCGGTCCATCATCGCGAGCGCCGCCTCCGGGTCCCAGTCCGGCGTCGGCCACCCGCCCGCCGTCAGCCCCTGCTCCTCCAGCGCGCTCCGGTAGCGCGCCGGGATGAGGTGCTGGTGGACGTCGATCCGCCCGGTGCCGGTCATGCTCTTCCTCCGCATAGGTCGACGAGTGCCGTGTCTGGTGCACAGGAATCCTGCGCACCACACACCCCGCTCCGCGACCTAGCGACCGGAAGTCGCCGCGCCGTCCTCGCCATGATCACGTCGAGTGGACGCTCAGGGCTGATGTCGATCTTCGAAACAGCTCTGACGGTCCCCTCGACGTGATCATGGTCAGGTCGGCGTCCTGCTCCTCTCCTCGCGCGACGCCGGGGGGCGTGCGCCTCGCCCGACGCAGCTGTTCGCCTCCCCCGCTGGGCTCGACCGTTCGGCATCTCGGAGGAGACGCTCTGTGTCACGCTTCCGAGGTGTCCGAGGGCTTCCACGCCGACCTCCCCGCGCTGCGCCTGACGGCGAGCGGGCTGCGCGGCGACGCCGTATCGATCGACATGGCGGCACGCAGCGGCACCGACGCCCTGGTCAGTGCCGGTGCGGCTGCCGGCGCCGGGCCGCTGGAGGGCGTCGTCGGCGCCTTGTCCGCGCAGCTCAACGCCGCGCTCGCGTCGGCCGCGCGCAACGTGCAGGACTCGGCGGCCGCTCTCGTCGCCGCGTCGGTGACCTATGAGAGCTCCGACGCGGCGACGTCGCGCTCCATCCGGCTCCCCGGGTCCTGACCTTCCCCGAAGCGGACCCACCGCCTGATCCGACCTGTTTGACTCGTCACCGTGCCGCTGCCAGGGGATCCCGATGCTCTCCTCGCGGCGTCTCGGAGTCTGCGCAGTGCCGCCGAGGGACTGATGTCGGCCCACGACGCGCTGCTCGGGCGGAGCACCTCGTTGTCTGGCGCGTGGACGGGGCAGGCGGCCGACACAGCTCTCGCCCGGCTCGCGGGGGATGCAACAGAGGTTCGTCGGGCCGCCGATGCCGTGCAGCGGTCGGCCGCGCCGCTCGCCACCTATGCCGAGGAGCTGAGGGCTGCTCAGGCGGAGTACGCCCGCGGCGAGCAGATGCTGCTGTCGGCGCAGAACGCTTTCGCCGCTGCGGGCTCCGGCGCGGTCGTGGCTTCCGACGCCACACGAGACGCGGCCGCGCAAGCACGAGCTGACGCGGCGACGCTCATGGACCGGGCCGAGGAACGCGCCCGCCAGGCGAACGAGGTGGCGGCCCGGGCCCTGGACGGAGCCGGGGCGGCCGTCGGAGCCGCACCGACTGCCGGCGGCGGAGGCAGTTCGATCCCGGCGGACGTCGGCAACGCCGCGGCCTCTCTCGGCCATGCCGCTCTCCGCAACCCGCTCAGCGGCCTGGCGCTCGCCGGCGGCGCCGCTCTCGCCACGGCGGGAGCCGTCGGCGCGATCGGCAGCGTGGCCCTCGACCTCACCGGCGTCGGGGCCCTCGTCGGCGTTCCCCTCGGCGCCGCGTCGACCGCCGCCGTCGTGGGCGGAGTGGGACTCGCGGGCGCAGGTCTCCTCGACATCGCTCGGCACGCGGCGACCGATGACCGGGTCACGCCCTTCGAGGTCGCCGCCAGCAACCTCGACGACGACCTGCCCGACACGGCGGCGGGCGAGGCACTGCGCGAGCGGACCGAGCCCGGGCGGAACGACCGTGTCCGGCAGGTCCCCGACGACGAGGCCGTCCGGGCTCTCGCGGAGCAGCTCCGCGAGGGCGGGGTGCCGTATGCCCGTGGCTCGTACCCTGGCACGTGGGTCACCGCCCCCGACGGCACGCGCATCGGGCTCCGGGAGACCTCCGGGTCCGGCGGTCCCACCGTGGACATCGAGTTCCCGAACGGCGAGTCATGGAAGGTCCACCGTCAGAGATGACCTCTTACAACGACCCGACCGTCAAGATCCTGGCGAGCGGCCTCGACGACTGGGTCAGCCTCGCGGAGGCACGGTCGCTCGTCCAGGTCGCTCACGGCGATCTGGACGACCGTGCGCTGAGGTCGGAGACCCTCGCCGTGGTGGGACGGTTGCTCGCCGACGGACTCGTCCGCCCCGGCACGTTGTCGGATCGATTTTCCGCCTGGGACCTGGGAGACGACGCTCTCCAGCGCATCGCGGAAGGCTGGGAGGACGCGGACGCCAGCGACTGGCTGTACAGCGTGTGGTTGGAGAACACCGAGCCCGGCAACGCTGTCGCGCGTTCGATCCCGGATCGCCGCTAGATCCGCGGAGACAGACACTCGCCCCGGTCCACGAGCCCGAGCGTGACTCGATCAGCTGTGGCCTCGCTCGTCGACCCTCCACGGCGGTCCCTCATCCTGCGGTTCACCGACGACCCCGTCGCTGCGGAACCGCGTCCCGCACGCACAGCACTGCCGGTCCTCGGGCGCGACGCAGCATCCGCCGAGGACGATTCCGGGGTTCTGCATGACCGACTCGAAGTCCATCAGTCCATAGACGACCGGCGCTGATCTCGTCCCACCGCAGGACGGGCAGGGCACCGAGGACGTGCTCGATGACGTGGTGATGGCGAACTCCGGGGCCAAGGCACGGCGTGCAGCCGAACCGCGGACGAGCTCGTGGACCTCATCGTTCATCAAGGAGTCGCCGCACGGCATCGACTCCGCGAACCACATCGCCGCGCGCGTACGACTCGTCCGACTCCCGGATGTCCGCCAGCGCTGCCGGGTCTGCGGCCACCGAGAGCGATTCCTCGATCTCGGCGAGGTCCTCGGGGCTGATGAGCACCGCCGCGTCGCGACCGTTGCGCGTGATCACGACGCGCTCGTGGTGGTGCTCCACGCGGTCGACGACCTCGGAGAAGTGGTCGCGGACCGACCGGAGCGACTCGGTGCTCATGGCCACGATGGTGGCCGCCGTTGTCCTGGTTGTCGACGCATCCTCGGGAGGGTCGGCGAGGGGTCCCCGTCGACCCCGCGTGGACCTCGGGCAAGACCGTCCCGTCGACGTGATCACCGCGGCGACGCACCGACCGGCGCGGCGAGGAGCGCCCCGGCGTCCGGAAGCTCTGGCGGCAGACCGAGCGAGCGGAGCAGGCAGAACGCCCCCGCCGTGGCGGCGGAGAGCACGGGCACGCCGAGCTCCTGCTCGACGACGGGGACGAGCGGCAGCGACGGCATCTGCACGCAGCAGGAGATGACCAGCGCGTCGGCGCGGGACAGATTCAGCCCCCGAGCAGCGTCGACGACCCGCGAGCCCGGGATGCAGCCGACCTCCGTGTTGTCGCCGACCTCGAGGGCGGCCCAGTCGACGATCTCGATCTCCTCGGCCTCGAGGTAGGCGACGACCTGCTCCGCCAACGGCTTCATGTACGGCATGACCAGCGCGACCCGCCCCCACGACCGCGCCGCCAGCGCGTCGACCAACGCACCTGCCGACGACACCAGGCCCGCCGGCAACCCGCGCTCAGCGAGCTGGGCGGCGACCTCCGTCTCGACGCGCCGGTGCTCCCCCGCGCCCTGGGCCATCACGGCGACGAGGCAGGCATAGAGCAGGGCGTCGACGCCGGCGTCGGCGAGCTCGTCGACGCACCGGCCGCGTTGCGCGTTCATGGCGACGAGCTCCTCGGGCGTCACCTGGTGCATGCGCATGCGGCTGCCGTGGAAGGAGAACGTCTCCGTGGGGTGGCGCGCCAGCAGCGCCGGGATCTCGGTCTCGACGGTGACGTTCGAGCTCGGGACGATCATGCCGATGCGGTGGTGGCTCACGGGTTCTCCCCCGACAGGCGTGCGGTGATGTCGGCCGTCATGGCCTTCTTGTCGAGCTTCCCGATCCTCGTCCGCGGCAGCGCCTCCACCAGCTCCACGCGCTCGGGCCACTTGAACTTCGCGACGTCGAGCCGGTGCAGGTGATCGCGGAGGTCCTGCAGCGTCACGGGCGTGCCGTCCGTGGACAGGTAGGCGCAGCCGCGCTCGCCGAGTCGGGGATCGGGCATGGCAACGAGTGCCGCCTCCACCACGTGCGGGTGGGAGAGGAGCAGCAGCTCGACCTCCTCGGCGTTGATCTTCTCGCCGCCGCGGTTGATGAGGTCCTTGATGCGGCCCTCGATGGAGATCGCGCGGTGCCCGTCGAGCAGACGGACCGCCGCGAGGTCGCCGGTCCGGTAGAAGCCGTCGGACGTGAACGCCTCGGGTCGGTCGATGCCGTAGTAGGCGCGCAACGTGTACGGGCCGCGGCAGCAGAGCTCGCCGACCTCGCCGTCGGGAACCTCGGTCTCGGTGCCCGGCTCGAGGAGGCGTACCTCGTCCTCCGGCGAGATCGGCACGCCGACCGTCTCCCGGCGCAGTTCCACCGACGTCCCGACGGGCGTCACCAGGAACATGCCCTCGGCCATACCGAAGAGCTGACCCACCCAGGCCCCGCCCCGACCCGTCGTCCGGAAGAGCTCCTCGGAGACCTTGGCGCCGGAGAGCAGGACGACGCGCAGGGTCTGCGCGAGCTGGTCGTACAACGGGTGCTCGGGCGCGCGGTAGTGGACGTGGCCGAAGAGCACCGAGGTGGTGCGTTCGGCGACGAGGAGGGGCATGGCGGTGTCGAGGTCGTGGTCGGTGAGCACCAGGCACGCGCCGACGCTGTGCGGGGCGTGCACGCCGCAGACCACCCCGGCGTTGTGGATGACGGGGATGAGGTGGCCGACGCGGTCGTCGGCGGTCCAGCCGAGGACGTCCGCGTAGGCGCGGGCGTTGTACCAGTACTCGGCGTGGTGGCGCGGGATCAGCTTCGGGACGCCCGTGGTGCCGCCGGAGAGCTGGAAGACGGCGATCCCATAGGGGTCGATGCCGCGCTGGATCTCCTCGACGCGCTTGCGGGCCTCGTCGGGGTCGATCTCGGCGACGGGGAGGTCGTCGAGGACCAACACGTGGTGCATCGTCGGGTGGTCGCGGCCCTGCTCGTGGGCGAACTCCACGAGGTCGATGCCGCGCGTGCCGGCCTCGACGAGGTGTGCCCGCGCGCCGACCGCCCGGCTGATGTGGGCGATCTCGTGGCCGCGGTGGGCGGCGAGGGTCGCGACCGGCACGAGCCCGGCCTTGAGCATCGCGTACCAGGCGACGACGGTCTCGAGCCGGTTCGTGACCTGCATGATCACCGGGTCGCCCGGCCGCAGCCCCAGCTCCGCGAGCCCGACGGCAAGCCGGTCGGTCTCGGCGTCCAGCTCCGCGTAGGTGCGGCGGCCCTGGGCGGCGACGACGGCGTCGCGGTCGGGGTAGACCCGCGCCGTCTCGTGGAACTCGTCGGCGATCGTCTTCGTCCCGAGCAGACTCATCGCAGGGCCACCAGGTGTGTGCGGTCGGCCGCGAGCCCGTCGGCGAAGTCCTCCCGGCACGCGTGCGGGCCGGCGACGACGACGAGCGCGGGCGTCCGCCGTCGTAACCGCTCGGCGACCTCGAGCCGGGTCAGGACGGACGACCGGTCGTCGGCGCCGGTGAGCCAGATCGTGTCCATCACCCGTTCTCCCCGTCGCACCGCGTCCTCCACGACCTGCTCCGAGCCCGAGGGGCGGGCGTCCGAACCGAGGTCCAGCACCGTGGCGTCCAACGCGCTCGGGTCGTCGGCCACGACTCGCGCGTCGAAGCCTCGTGGACCCACGGTCGGGTCGTCGACCTCCGGGTCCTGCCCGGGCGTCGACGGCCGCAACGATCGGCTCAGCACCCACTCCGCGAGCGAGTCAGCGGTGGTCCCCTGCTGACGTCCAGTGTCAGCGGTGGCACACGGCTGACCCGCCGGCTCCACCGTGTCCCGTTCCTGACGCTCACCGTCAGCGGTGGGCCACGGCTGACCCTGGGGCGGCGACTCCCCCGCCCACTGCTGCAAGGCCGCATTCACGACGTCGGGTGTGCCTGCGGCGAAGCGGTCCAGCGGCACGTTCCCGGCGCGGCTCATGTAGGCGACCAGCAGCTGTTCGACCGGCAGGTCCAGGCGTTCCGGGAACGTCTCCCACCAGCGACGGGAGCGCTCGGCGATGTCCTGGATCCGTTCCACGGCGGGCCGGCGGGCGACCTCGTACTCGGTCAGCGCCGTGTCGAGATCGGAGCCGTCCAAGGCGTTCACCAGGGCGATCGCGTCCTCCATCGCCAGCTTCGTCCCCGACCCGACCGAGTAGTGCGCCGTGTGCGCCGCATCCCCGAGGAGCACCGTGCGCTCGGAGTGCCAGCGCGAGCACCGCACCGTCCGGAACTGCAGCCAACGCGTGCGGTTGCCGATCAGGCGGTGCCCGTCGAGGTGATCGGCGAAGACGTCGGACAGGTAGTCGAGCGCCTCCTCGTCGGAGGAGTCCGCCGGCCCCTCACGATCAAAGCCGGCCGCCTGCAATGTCGCCGGGTCCGTCTCGACCAGGAACGTGCTCCGGTCGGCCGCGTAGGGGTAGGCGTGCGTCACGAACACCCCGTGCTCGGTCCGCTCGGGAGCGAACAACGCGTGGGGCAGCGCCGTGTCGACGCCGGCCCACAGGTACCACCCGCTCCCGACCTCGACGTCCTCGCCGAAGGCGCCGGCTGACCGGGTCGCACTCCCGACCCCGTCGGCCGCGATCACGAGGTCCGCGTCCAGGTCGTCGGCCGTCCGCCGCACGCCGAACTCGAGCTTCACGCCCGCGTCCTCGGCGTGCCGCTGCAGCACCCGCAGCAGCTCCGCCCGACCCACCGCGACCAGCGACGACACGCTCATCCCGGCCGAACGCTCACCCACCGTCATCCGCATGTCGTGCGACCACGCGGAGGCGAGGATGTCGTCGAGCGAGGCGGGGTCGGCCTCGGCGAGCCGACGCTGCGTCCGTGCGGCGAGCCCGACCCCGAACCCGAACGTCTGGTCCGGCACGCCCTGCTCGTGGACCACGACCTCGCAGTCGGGAGACGCGAGCTTGATCAGCCGCGCGGCGTAGAGACCTCCCGGTCCCCCGCCCAGCACGGCCACCCGGTTCAGCTTCACGACCGCGCGTCCGCGAGCACCCGGCTCGTCCGGGTCACGTCGTCGACGTGGTCGACCGGCACGACCGCCGTCGACACCGCCGTGAAGCACCCCGGGCAGCAGTACTGCCGGAAGTGCACCGCGCCGTCGACGTACTCCCCCGCGTTGTCCACGACCTGCGGGCCCGCGTCGCTGACCGGCCCCTCGTAGCGGACCAGGTCGAGCTCGCCCACCGCGCCCGACCCGAGCACCGTCGCGCAGTGGACGCATGCCACCTGCTCGCCGACGGCGACGAGGTTGTCGTCCAGCCGGCGCGCGTCGGTCAGGTCGACCGTCTCGCGCGTGCCCTCGCTCGTGCCCCGGGCTCGTCGTGCGTCGCGGAGTTCCCGACGACGGGTCTCGGTCGCCTCGGCATCGACGGTCCCGTCGACGACGACCACCCCGTAGGCCGAGGCCGCACTCGCCGCGGTGACCTTCTCCTCGCGCACGTCGCGGGCAACGTCCTCCGGCGTCCGCGTCAGCGGGTCGCCGTAGCCCCCGCCGCCCTGCCAGAACATCGTGAACACCTCGCCGGGCGCCACGTACGTCTCGCCGTAGCAGGGCTGCAGCTCGGCCGTGCCGCCGATCTCCTCCAAACCGGCCGGCAACTGACCCGCACCGAGCATCGTCGTGACCTCGCTGCCGCGGGCGATGTACTCGACGCCGGTGTTGCCGGGGTAGCCGCCGGCGAGCCCGTTGTTCTGGCTGACCGCCTTGCCGTTGGACGCGAGGACGAGGCCGATCGGGAAGCTCGTGCCGTGCGGGGTGACCGCCATCGACGCCGAGACCCCGCCGCGTCGTCGTCCGGGACCGCCCGAGTCCGGCTCCTCGCGCCGCCAGAGCGCGAGGACCGGGTAGAGGAACTCGGTCATCTCGACGTCGGGCACGCGGCCCATCGGGATGCAGAACAGACCGCCGGTGTCCATGCCGTCGGCCTGCGGCTGGGCGCCGTAGCCGCCGGCCATGGGGTCCATGAGGATCGAGAGGAACGGGGTCGGGACCGCGCCGCGTTGGTCGAGCCCGGCGATGACGGCGGTGTCCCACGTGCCGCAGCAGGCCGACTGGACGTGCGCGTCGAGCTCCGGCGCCTGGTCGAGCATCTGCGAGAGGCACTCGGCGACGAGGTTGCCGGTGAGCCAGGCCGGCCCGATCGGCCCGCGCCCGACGGCGGCCGGGAAGCTCGCGTTGTTGATCGTGCCTTCCTCGGCGACGAGGTCGAAGCAGCGCATCAGCCCGCCGGCCGACCACGGGATGTCGCCCGCGAGGATCGGCAGCAGCGCGAGCATGACGCCGCCGCGCATCCCGGCGTAGGTGCAGTTCACGACCCCGGACTGCGGGTCGGTGCCGGTGAAGTCGAAGGTCAGGTGGTCGCCGGCCTTGCGCATCTCGACGGTGATCTTGTGCAGGCCGCGGTCGCCGGAGTGGGACTGGTCCTGGTAGCCGGTGGCGCGCCACCGGCCGTCGGGGAGGTCGGTGAGCTTGCCCCGCAGGCGCGACTCGGCGTCGGACATCATCCGCTTCATCACGGCCTTGACCGTGTCGGCGCCGTACTGCTCGATGACGGCGAGCAGGCGGTCGCGGCCGACGGTGTTGGAGCCGATCTTGGCGCGCAGGTCGAGCCCGATCATCATCGGGACGCGGGAGCGCCGGACCCAGACGTCGGCGACGTCCTCCTGCAGCACGCCGTCGCGGACGACCTTGATCGGCGGGGTGGGCAGCGACTCGGAGAAGACGTCCTGCGCGGCCGGGGAGAAGGAGCCGAGGCCGACGCCGCCGAGGTCGGGTTGGTGCGCGATCGCGGAGGTCCAGCCGAAGAGCTTCCCCTCCCAGAACACCGGCTGGTAGACCATCGCGTCGTTCTGGTGCAGCCCGCCGCCGACCCACGGGTCGTTGGTGAGGAACATGTCGCCCTCGGCGATGCCGGGGTTGGTCGCGCGGTGCTGCAGCGTCCAGTAGATGGCGAGGTCGACGGCGCCGACGAGCATCGTGTTGTAGAGCCCGACCTGCACCTCCTGGCCGAGCTCGTCGGAGACGGCGAAGTCGAAGTCGTTCGCGTCGGTGACGATCGGCGAGCCGGACATGCGCTTGAGCGCCTCGCCCATCTCGTCGGTGACCGACCAGAGACGGTGCCGGATGACCTCGTAGGTCAGCGGGTCCAGCGCGTCGATCTGCTCCTGGGTGACGGTGTGGATCTCGAGCGTCGACGGCAGCTGCGCCGCCAGCGTCGCGGGGTCGATCGGACGGCTCGAGAAGCGCTCGGAGCCGGGCACGGCCATCGTCATGATCAGGCTCCGTTCTCGGTGCGGCGGATGTGGAGGTTGCCGAGCTCGTCGACGGTGCCGGTGCGGCCGTCGGGGACGACCACGGTCGTCGTCGGGACCTCGATGACGGCGGGTCCGGCGATCACGTGGCCGGCGCGCAGCGCGGTGTAGTCGTAGATCGGGGTGTCGACGAAGCCCTGACCGATCTCGAGGTAGACGGGCCTCGTTCCCGACGACGGCGCGGGTCCGTCTGCTCGGTCGAGCGGCGGGAGCTCGGGGCTGAACGGGAGGACACCGCGGCCGCGCACGCGGTAGGTGATGGCCTGGATGCCGGCGGCGGAGAAGCCGGTGCCCTTGCCGTAGAGCTCGGCGTAGCGCTGCTCGAACCGGTTCGCCGCGTCCTGCAGGGCACCGGTGTCGACGGGCCCGTCGGCGACCGGGACCGTGACCTCGGCCAGCTGCATGGCATAGCGCATGTCGATCTCGCGGACGATCTCGACGCGGTCGAACTTCAGGCCCTGCCGGTCGAGACCCTGGCGGACCTGGTCCTCGAGGAGCGCGAAGTTCTTCTCGGCGCGCACGGCGTCGACGGGGAGCTGGGCAGGGTCGGAGAGCTCCTGGGCGAGCGCGATGTCGGACGCGGCGAGGCCGTAGGCGGAGAACGCCGAGGCGACCGGGCCGAGCGGGACCACGACCTCGTTCACGCCGAGGTGCGTCGCGTACTTCGCACAGAACGCGGGGCCGGAGCCGCCGAAGGCGTAGAGGACGAACTCGCGCGGGTCGTGCCCGGCCTCGACGACGCTCTTGCGCAGCAGGTCGCCGGTCTGGGCGTTCTGCGCGGCGTGGATGGCGGCCGCGGCGTCCTCGACGGAGAGGCCGAGCGGGTCGGCGACCTTCGCCTTGATGGCCTCCCGCGCCTTCTCCAGGTTCAGCGCCTTGCGACCGCCGAGCAGACCCGTCGTCGGGAGGATGCCGAGGACGAGGTTGGCGTCGGTGTTGGTGGGCTCGGTGCCGCCCTGGTCGTAGCAGGCGGGGCCGGGGACGGCCTGCGCGCTGTGCGGGCCGATGCGGAGGTTGCCGCCGGCGTCGACCCACGCGATCGCGCCGCCGCCGGAGCCGATGGCGTGGACCTTGAGCGTGGGGACGTTGATCGGGTGGTGGTTGATGACGGTCGTGGTGTCGCGCTCGGGCTCGCCGTCGACGATCAGCCCGACGAGGAACGTGGTGCCGCCGACGTCGGTGGAGATGATGTTGCGGTGGCCGAGGCGCTGGCCGAGCTGCACGGAGCCGATCACGCCGCCGGTGAGGACGGAGCCGACGGTGGAGATGGCCTGCTGCGGGGCCTCGCTCGCGGCGACCGCTCCCCCGTTGGACTGCATGACGAGCAGCGGGCCGCCGAGGCCCTTCTGCTTGAGGCTCGACTCGAGGGTCGCGAGGTAGTCGCGCAGACCAGGCCCGACCTGCGTCGACATGATCGTCGTGGAGTTGCGGGCGAACTCGCGGATGCGGGGGCTGACCTCGCTCGAGAGCGCGACGTAGATGTCGGGGTCGATCTCGGCGACGATCTCGCGGATGCGCCGCTCGTGGGTCGGGTTGCGGAAGGCCCAGAGCAGGGAGACGGCGATGGCCTGGATGCCGTCGGCTTTGAGGGCGTTGACCCGGGTACGGACCTCGTCCTCGTCGAGGGCGACGATGACGTTGCCGTCGCGGTCGATGCGCTCGGTGACCTCGAGGGCGTGCCGCTTGGGCAGCAGGTAGTGGTCCTTGTCCTGCGCCAGCACGTGCTGCAGCTCGTGCGGGGATCGGCCGAGGTAGCGGCCCTCGACATTCATGATGAAGATCGAGTCGCGGTGGCCCTTGGTGGTCAGGAACCCGACGTCGGGGACCTTGCGCTGCACCAGCGCGTTCAGGCTCGAGGTGGTGCCGTGGGCGATGTGGTGGGTCTCGGCCAGCATCTCCTCCAGCGACCGCCCCAGCTGCTCGGCCAGCAGCTCCAGGACGTCGAGCACGCCCTGCGAGTAGTCCGGGGGCGTCGACGGGGCCTTCGCGGCGATGACCGAGCCGGAGTCGTCATCCAGCACCGCGTCGGTGAAGGTCCCGCCCACGTCCACGCCGATCACGTAGGCCATGCGCCTGCTCCTCGTTGAACTCGCTCGTGACCCGCGCCACGACTTTGACGGTCGTGTCGACTATCTGACAGGAGCGATGGTTCGTCAAGGGCGAAGCGCGGAGCCCGCCTGACGGACTGTCGGCCGCTCGTCCGATGGAGTGGTTCGTGGATCCAGGAGAGCTCCACCTGCCTCTGAACCCACGACGGACAACTCTGGTCGGAGGTCAATCGTGCTGAAGCGCATCTGGGTCCTCGTGTTGACGATCGCGGCAACGTTCTCCGCGCCGAGCAGCGCGAGCGGGGAGGCCATCCCACCGTGCATCAACTACGTCCACCGCGAGGAGGCCGGCCGGGTCGAGATCGACCTCCGTCCCGACGACAGCCTCGGGACGTTCTCGGTCCTGACGATGTGGTGGTTCATCAACGACATCGAGGCCCGACCCGGCATCTACACGTGGAACCACCTCGTCAACGGGCGCGCGACGAGCTCGCCGAACATGATCGTCAAGGACGACAACCTCCATACGGCTCTGCGGATGATCGACCAGGTCCGCGGACCGCAGTGGTCGTGGGGCGACGTCTACACCTTGCAGGCCACCCACTACTCGCCGGCCACGAACACGACGTACGTTGCCGCGTACAACCGTTGTCGGATCACTCCGAGGTAGCAGCGATGGCAGACCAGCAGTCGTGGCACGAGACGTGGATGGCTTCCTTCGGGCGCCATCTGGCGACACAGCTGACGCCGCTGCTGCCCGCCGAGCACGAACTGGTGGCAATGGGACGCGAGCTGTCGCTGATCGTCCGTCGGGACGGGGCCCCCCTCCGTATCGCGGTCTCCTACGAGCTGCCGATGCCGGCCCCGGGCGCCGTGCTCACCGCGGCGGCGGCCGAGCAGCTCCTCGGCGAGGTCCAGGACGAGGTGGCCCAGTTCCTGACTCGGACGTGGCCGGGAGACCGCGGGCTCCATCCGCGGGCGGACGACGCTGATGGGGCCATCGCGATGCGGTTCTCGGCACGGGACGGTTCTGGCGCGATCGAGCTGGCGCCGTTCGTGCCGCCCTCCACTGCAGACGCCGTGGCAGCCGGCTGACGTGCACACGCCGCCACCTCGCCACGCGGGCGTCTTACTCGCCGACCTCATGACGGCGGCTACGTGACCACGAGAACCGGGCGCCGCTGCTGTTCGTGGCCGGCAGCCGCGACCACATCATGCCGCCGAAGGTCCAGTGGTCGAACGCCGCGCACTACGAGGCCGCATCGACGATCACCGACGTCGTCGAGTTCGGCGGGATGCCCCATCTGCTGCCCGCGGCGCCGGGATGGGAGGAGATCGCGGACTACGTCCTCGCCTGGGCCGTTCGCCACGCGACCACTCCGCCACCCGTCGTCCCCGAGCCTTCTGCGCCGGCGGAGGCGATGACCGTGTGACGCCTGGGGCTCGTGTGTCACCCCTCCGTGCAGCATCATCAACGGGTCCCGTCGGGAGGCTGACCGGAGGCGCGGGTGCACGTCGAACTGCTGGCCCACCGGGTCGTCGAGCTCGTGGAGGGCACGGCCTTCCCGCACCTCGACCACGGGGCGGTCGTGGCGGCCCTCGCGGCGGTGCTCCTGGGCGCCGGGCTGGTGATCGTGCGGGACTACGCGGTGGGCGGCGGGGAGCTCCTCCCCCTGCTGGTCGCCGAGCCCTTCCCGCGCGTCGAGGCGTCGCTCGGGGTGGTGCCGGCACTGTCCGGGCTCGACGACGCCCTGACGGCGCGGCTCCGGCGCTACGCCCAGCACCCGGCGGTCGACGGACTCGTCGTCGTGAACGCCTCTCCCGATCCGATTCCCCGGCCTCGGACGGTGAGCGGGGTGCCGGTGCGGACGGCCGTCGCCGGGGCGCGCGCCGGCAGCGACCGCTGACCGGTCCCGCTCGTTCCGAGCACGTACCATCTGGTCCGAGGGGTCATGACGCGAGGGACGGGGTGAGCGTGGTGGCGTCGAGGACCGGGCCGGTGGTCACGGGCGACGAGCCGCACGACGAGCACCGCGCGAGCGCGCGACGCCGTGCCCGGGTCGAGCCGCCGCCCGACATCGTGGCCGCTCCCGGATTCGGCGCCCGCCGCCTCTACCAGGCCTACCTCGCGGCCTGGAACCGTCACGTCGACGCGGTCATCACCGGGCCGCAGTTCGCCGTGCTCTCCGCGGTGCGGGCCTACCCGGACGCCGACCAGACGGCGCTGGCCGGCGCGGCGGCCCTGGACACCTCCACGATGGCCGACGTCTGCCGGCGCCTCGAGCGCCGCGGGCTCATCTCCCGGGCGCCCGCACCCCACGACGCCCGCGCCAAGGTCCTCGTCCTCACCGACGAGGGCGTCGAGGCCCTGAACGAGACCTTCCGGCGGACCCGGGCCCTCGACGAGGCCCTGCTCGCCGGCTGCCCCGACGAGCAGCGGCCGCACCTCGCCGCCCTGCTCAACGACCTCGGGCAGCAGTGGGAGCAGGTCGCGGAGCGCGGCGAGCTCTAGCCGCCGGGACGGCGCCACCGCCCTGACCCGCTCGCGCCGGCGATCTGTTACGTCCGTGTCTCGGGACACAGCAGGGTATTGCGTACTCGGATAGTACGTGTTCGGATTTACCCGGTCGAGGCAACACCACACCGGGAGGGCGGCCAGATGGCGAGCCAGTCGTTCGAGGTCACCATCGTCGGAGGAGGTCTGGGCGGCCTCTGCGCGGCGCTGTCGCTGCGCCAGCGCGGCCTGCGGGTCACCGTCGTCGAGGCGGCGCCCGAGCTCGGCGAGATCGGCGCCGGCATCCAGACCGCGCCGAACGCCAGCCGCATCCTCATCGGGCTCGGGCTGCGCGCCCAGCTCGAGGCGATCCGCACCCAGCCGGAGGACCAGGTCCGCCGCCGGTGGGCCGACGGCAGCATCATCGCGCAGCTCCCCCTGGGGCAGCGGGTCATCGACCAGTACGGCGCCCCGTACTGGCACTACCACCGCGCCGACCTGCACCGGGTCCTGCTGGACGCCTGCACCGACCCCGAGGGCCCCGGCCCGGTCGTCACGCTCCACACGGCCGCGAAGGTCGTCGAACTCGACCGCACCGACCCGACGCGGCCCGTCGCGGTCGCCGAGGACGGCCGCCGCTTCACCGGCGACGTGCTGGTCGGCGCCGACGGGATCCGCTCCGCGGTCCGCGACCTCGCGGGCTTCGACGACTCGCTCGTCTTCTCCGGCGAGATGGCCTACCGCGCGCTGATCCCCGGCGAGCTCGTCGCCGCGGACCCGGCAACCCGCTTCCTCTTGGACCGCTACCACTCGACGATCTGGTACGGCCCGGACAAGCACCTCGTGCATTACGTGATCCGCGGCGGCCAGTACCTCAACGTCGTCGCGATCGTGCCGTGCACCGACACCATCGCCGCCGACTGGAGCGGACCCGCCACCCCCGAGCAGCTCGCCGCGGACTTCGCGGACTGGGACGACCGGGTGCCGACGGTGCTCTCGAAGGCGAAGCCCGAGGACGTCTCGCTGTGGGCGATGTACCGGCGCCGCCGCGACCCGGTGTGGGTCGACGGCCGGGTCGCGCTGCTCGGCGACGCCTGCCACGCGATGCTCCCCTACCAGGCACAGGGCGCCTCCCAGTCGATGGAGGACGCCGCGGTGCTCGCCGAGGAGCTCGGCCGCGTGATCCGCGACGACATCGACGGCGCGCTCGTGCGCTACGTCGACCGCCGCGCCAAGCACGCCGGCATGGTCCAGGACGCCTCGCTGCAGAACATGGCCTTCTACCACCTGCCCGACGGCCCCGAGCAGCGCGAGCGCGACGAGAAGCTGCGCCGCTTCGACGGCGAGTCCGACGTCTCGTACGACTGGCTGTGGAACGGCAGCCCGCTGCGGGACCACGACAGCGAGTCCATCCACTACCAGTTCGCCCGCTGATGCGCGGACCGACCGATCCCCCCACACCACCCGCGACGGGAGCGAACTCGATGCGCACCGGAGACCAGATCGTCCAGGACCTCCCCTGGCGCTGGGGCGTCCAAGGAAAGATCTTCCTCATCGGCGGCCTCGGCTACATGTTCGACGCGTGGGACGTCGCCCTCAACGGGTTCCTCACCCCGCTGATCGGCACCGAGTTCGGGCTCTCGCCGGCCCAGCGCGGACTCGTCGCCACCGCCAACCTCATCGGCATGGCCGTCGGCGCCGTCGCCTGGGGCACGGTCGCCGACCGCATCGGGCGCAAGAAGGCCTTCAGCATCACCCTGCTGATCTTCGCGCTGTTCTCGGTGCTGGGCGCCCTCTCGCCGAACATCGCGGTCTTCCTGCTGCTGCGCTTCCTCGCCGGCGTCGGCCTCGGCGGCTGCATCCCGGTCGACTACGCGATCGTCAGCGAGTTCTCGCCGAAGAAGCACCGCGGTCGCGTGC
This sequence comes from Actinomycetospora sp. CA-084318, assembly GCF_050955885.1. NCBI lineage: Bacteria > Bacillati > Actinomycetota > Actinomycetes > Pseudonocardiales > Pseudonocardiaceae > Actinomycetospora > Actinomycetospora sp. CA-084318. The sequence continues at coordinate 1,861,642 of NZ_CP192098.1, read as the reverse complement.
TCGCCGCCATGGACGGATGGTGGCCGATCGGCGCCACGCTCGCCGGCGTGTCGGCGACGCTGCTCGTCCCCGTCGACGGCAACTGGCGCTGGATGCTCGTCCTGATGATCCTCCCGGCGCTCCTGCTGTTCTGGGTCCGCCGCGGGGTGCCGGAGTCGCCGCTCTACCTCTCCCGCATGGGTCGCGAGGCCGAGGCCCGCCTGGTCATCGACGACATGGTGACCCGGACCGGCGCCACCCCCGAGCCCTACGTCATCCCGGCCCCTGTCGCCGAGGACAAGCGCGGTGGCGCCGCGGCCGCCGCCGTCGACCAGTTGCGCCGCGTCTGGGCCTTCAACCCGACGATCACCGGCGTCGCCTGGTCGCTGTTCATCGCCGTCATGCTCGTCTACTACGCCGCCCTGAGCTGGATGCCCTCGATCCTGCGGGCGCAGGGCTTCGGCGAGATCGCCGCGTTCGCCTCGACCACGCTGATGAACGCGCTCGGCATCGTCGGTGTCGCCATCTCGGTGCTCGTGGTCGACCGCTACGGCCGCAAGCGCGTCATCGCGATCGCCGGCCCGCTGGCCTCCGCGACCCTGGTGGCGTTCTCGCTCCTGCTGGGCACACCGACCCTCGCGGTCGTCGCCATCGGCGCCTTCGGCATGTTCGCGCTGATCGTCATCCCGGTCATGTACGCCTACGTCTCGGAGCTCTACCCGACCGAGCTGCGCGCCTCGGGCTTCGGCTGGGCGTCGTCGTCGAGCCGCGCGATCACCGGCTTCGCCCCGCTGCTGTTCGGCAGCGTGCTCTGGCCGGTGCTGGGCCTGCCGCTGACGTTCACCCTGCTCGGCGTGCTCGTCGTCGGGGCCGTGATCTTCATGTGGATGGGCGCGCCGGAGACGGCGGGCCGCGAGCTCGACCGGATCACCACGGACGTCCCGGACGAGGCGGCCGCGGCCGACCCGGAGCGCACGCGCGCCTGACCAGCGAGTTCCGCGCGAGGGGCACCGTCGGCCGACGGTGCCCCTCGCCGGATCCCCACCACGCACCAGCACAGGAGGCCCGCGACGTGAAGCCCGCCGCGTTCACCTACCACCGCGCGCACGACGTCGCCGACGCCGTCGGCCTGCTCACCGACCTCGCCGCGGCGGGCGGCGACCCCAAGGTCATCGCGGGCGGACAGAGCCTCATGCCGATGATGACCTTCCGCCTCGCCCGCCCCTCCGCGCTCGTCGACCTCGGTCCGCTGCGCCGGATGCCGTCCATGACGACGATCCGCGCCGACGGCGACCACCTCACGCTCGGCGCCCTCGTCACCCACCACGCCGTCGAGGCCGCCGCGCTGCCGGCCGGCTTCGCCGTCCTCGCCCGCGCGATGCGCTGGGTCGGGCACCTGCCCATCCGCAGCCGCGGGACGGTGGCCGGGAGCCTCGTGCACGGCGACGCGACCGCCGAGTGGTGCCTGCTCGCGCTGCTGCTCGACGCCGTCGTCGTCGCCGAGGGCCCGTCCGGGCGCCGCGAGATCCCCGCCGGCGAGCTCTTCCACGGCTTCTACGCCACGGCCGTCGATCCCGACGAGGTCGTGGTCGAGGTGCGCTTCACCCGTCCCGCCCCGCACGCCGCGCTGACCGAGTTCGCCCGCCGGCACGGCGACTTCGCGATCGTCGACGCCGCGGTCGCCCTCGATCTCGACGGCGGGTCCGTGACCGGCGGGCGGGTCGTGCTGGGCGGCGTCGCGCCCGCCCCCGTGCGGGTGCCCGAGGCGGAGGCGGTGCTCGCCTCCGGTGGCGAGGTCGGGGACGCGCTCTGGTCCGCCGTCGCCGACGCGGCCGCTGCCGCGGTCGATCCTCCGGACGACGCCGCCACCACCGCCGCCTACCGACGGCGGCTGACGCGCACGCTCGTCGCGGACGCCTGCCGGGACGCTGCCGGGGGCCGCCGATGACCGCCACCGACGTGCCCGAGGTCCGCACGCCCGAGCCGCGGTTCGAAGGACGGCGGGGCCGCTGGGTCGGCGCCTCGATCCCCCGCCACGAGGACCCCCGCCTGCTCACCGGGCGCGGCCGCTTCGTCGACGACATCGCCCTGACCGGGATGCTGCACGCCGGCTTCGTGCGCGCGACCGTCGCGCACGCGCACGTCACGACGATCGACCTGGCCGCCACCCGCGCGGTCGGGGGCGTCGTCGCCGCCTACGACGCCGCCGACCTCGCGCTCGGCGACATCGTCGCCCTGCTCGACCGGCCCGCCGAGGAGTTCACCCCGACGGCGATGCCGATCCTCGCCAAGGACAAGGTCCGGTTCGTCGGCGAGCCGCTGGCGATCGTCATCGCACGCGACCCCTACGCCGTCGAGGACGGCATCGAGGCCGCCGTGGTCGAGTACGAGACCCTCGACGCGATCGTCGACGAGGAGACCGCGCTGCGCGCGACCGCCCGGGTCCACGACGAGGCCCCGGACAACGTGCTGCTCGACGTGTCGATGTTCGACACGCCGGGCGTCGACGAGGCGTTCGCTCATGCCCACGTGACCGTCGAGGTCACCACGCACAGCGGCCGGCAGAACGCGCTCCCGCTCGAGACGCGCGGAGTTGTCGCGTCGTGGGACGCGCGCGACGACCAGCTGCTCGTCCAGACCTGCACCCAGGTCCCCCACCAGGTCCGCACGCTCGTCGCGCGCTGCCTCGACGTCCCCGAGCGCACCGTCCGCGTCACCGTTCCCGACATGGGCGGCGGCTTCGGCCAGAAGTGCGTGGTGGGCCGCGAGGAGGTCGCGGTGGCGGCCGTCGCGCGGCGGCTGCACCGCCCCGTGAAGTGGATCGAGGACCGTCGCGAGGCGCTCACCGCGGGATTCCTGGCCCGCGAGCAGACCTACCGCGCCCGCGCCGCGTTCGACGCCCACGGGCACATCACCGCGCTCGACGTCGACGTCGTCTGCGACATGGGCGCCTACTCCTGCTACCCCTTCACCGCGGGCATCGAGCCGCTGATGGCGTCCGCGGAGATGCCGAGCGTCTACCGCGTCCCCGCCTACCGCGTGCGTGGCCGGGCGCTGACCAGCAACAAGGCCCCGACCGCCCCCTACCGCGGGGTGAGCCGCCCGCAGTACGTGATGGCGATCGAGCGGGTCATGGAGAAGGCCGCGCGGGCGCTGGACCTCGACCCGGTCGAGGTCCGCCGGCGCAACGTCATCACCGAGTTCCCGTACACCGGCGTCAACGCCGTCACCTACGACCCGGGGACCTACCGCGAGTCGCTCGACCTCGCGGAGGCGACGATCCGGGACGAGGGCTGGTACGACGTCCGCGCGTCCGACGACCGCGCGATCGGCATCGGCTTCTGCTGCTTCTCCGAGCGCACCGGCTACGGATCCGAGGCGTTCGCCAAGCGGAAGATGACCGTCGTCCCCGGCTTCGACCTCTCCGAGATCCGGATGGACACCACCGGCGCGGTGGTCGTCACCAGCGGCACGATGAACCACGGCCAGTCCCACGAGACGACGTTCGCGCAGATCGTCGCCGACTGCCTCGGCATCGACGTCGACCGCGTCAAGCTGCGCCAGGGCGACACCGAGCGCATCGCCTACGGCTGGGGGACGTTCGCGTCGCGGTCGGTGACGATCGGCGGCTCGGCGGTCGCGCTGGCATCGGAGCGGCTCGGCGAGCTGCTGTGCCGGATCGCCGCGCACCTGCTCGAGACCAGGCCGGAGAACGTCGCGATGGACGGCGACGGCGGAGTGGTCCAGCTCGACGACCCGTCGCGGCGCCTGACCTACGAGGAGATCGCCGACGTCGCCTACCTGCGCAGCCACCTGCTGCCCAAGGACGTCGAACCCGCCCTGACCGCGACGGCGAGCTTCGACGTCCCCGGCGACGGCACGTTCTCGAACGCCACGCACGCCGTGGTCGTCGAGGCGGACCGGGGCACCGGCGCGATCCGCATCCTGCGCTACGTGTGCGTCGAGGACTGCGGGGTGGTGATCCACCCGCAGGTCGTCGACGGGCAGTGCCGCGGCGGGATCGCACAGGGTATCGCCGGGGCCCTGTTCGAGGAGGTCACCTACGACGAGCACGGCGAGCCGTCGGCGGCGTCGTTCATCGACTACCTCGTGCCCACCGCGACCGAGATCCCCGACGTGTCGATCTCCCACCTCGAGACCCCGTGCGCGTTCACCGAGAACGGGGCGAAGGGCGCCGGCGAGGGCGGCACGATCGGCGCCCCCGCCGCGGTGCTCAACGCCGTCAACGACGCGCTGCGCCACACCGGCGTCGAGCTCGACACCACCCCGATCCATCCCCGGACCGTGCTGAGTGCTCTGGAGGGCGGGCTGTGAACGATCCGCATCTGCTGTCGCTGACGGTCAACGGGACCGAGGAGGAGGTCGTCGTCGAGCCGCGCCGGACGCTGGCCGACGTCCTGCGCCACGAACTGCGCCTGACCGGCACCCACGTCGGCTGCGAGCACGGCGTGTGCGGGGCGTGCACGGTGCTCGTCGACGACGCCCCGGTGCGCGCCTGCCTGATGTTCGCCGTGCAGGCCGAGGGTGCCGAGGTGCGCACGGTGGAGTCGCTGGACGACGGAGGCCGGCTCTCGGACCTGCAGCAGTCGTTCTCCGACCACCACGGCCTGCAGTGCGGCTTCTGCACCCCCGGGTTCCTGATGCTGGCCGAGGGGGTGCTCGCCGAGTCGCCCGACGCCGGTCGCGAGGAGATCCGCGAGGCGCTCTCGGCGAACCTCTGCCGCTGCACCGGCTACCAGACCATCGTCGACGCGGTGCACGCGACGGCGACGTCCCGACGGGAGACCACCGCGTGATCCTGGACAACCACCTCGCCGTGCCGGCCGCGCCGGACGACGTCTTCGCCCTGCTCAACGACGTCGAGCGGGTCGCGGGCTGCCTGCCCGGTGCGACGCTCGAGGGCCGCGACGGCGACGCCTACCGCGGGCGCGTGAAGGTCAAGGTCGGCCCGATCAGCGCCGCGTACGCGGGCACGCTGCGGTTCACGGAGGTCGTGCCCGATCAGCGCACGCTGCGTCTGTCGGCGCGGGCCAGCGACGCGCACGGGGCGGGTGACGCGGAGGCCGACGTCGTGCTCTCGGTGGCGGAGGCCGACGGCGGCTCGACCCTCGACCTGCACACCGACCTGCTCGTCCGGGGCAAGATCGCGCAGTTCGGGAAGGGCGCGATCACGACGGTCTCGAGCCGCCTGCTCGACCAGTTCGCCCGCAACCTCGCCGGTGAGCTGGCCGACGGCGCTACGGCTACCCCGGAGCGTGCGACGCCGCAGCCCGCCGCCGCCTCGTCGTCGGGCGATTCGCTCGACGGGCTCGCCATGCTGCTGCCGCCGAACGCCGGACGGTGGGCCGCGCTCGCCGGCGCTGCCGTGGTCGGCGTCGTCCAGGGCTACCTGCTCGGGCGACTGCGCGGCCAGCGGATGCTCATCGAGGAGCTGCGCCGTGACCGCTGAGCCCCTGCACGGCGAGGAGACCGACGCCGTCTACGACCGCGCTGGGTTCGGCGCCCCGGTCCCCCGCGGTCCCCGACCCGCGCTGGTCGTCGTCGACCTGACGCGCGGCTTCACCGAGCCCGCGTTCCCGTCGGGATCGGACCTGACCGCCGAGGTCGCGGCGACGTCGCGGCTGGTCGCCGCCGCCCGCGCGGGCGGGGTCCCGGTCGTCTGGACCGTCATCAGCTTCTCCCCCGCCGAGGCCGACGGCGACGCGGTCGCCTGGCTGCGCAAGGCGCCGGGGATGCGCGCGTTGCGCCACGGCAGCGCAGCGGTCGACCTCGACCCGCGCCTCGACGCTCGGCCGACCGACCCCGTCGTCGTCAAGAAGGGGGCCTCGGCGTTCCACGGCTCGTCGTTGGCGACGCTCCTGACGAGCCTGCGCGTCGACACCGCCGTCGTCTGCGGCGCGACGACGTCCGGCTGCGTGCGCGCGACCGCCGTCGACGCCGTGCAGTCCGGGTTCGACACGCTCGTCGTCGCCGAGGCCTGCGGCGACCGCGCGCGGGGACCGCACGACGCCGCCCTGTTCGACCTGCAGGCGAAGTACGCCGACGTCGTCACCCTCGACGACGCCGTGACCTATCTCGACGACCCCTTTCGGAAGGCCGACCGGTGACCGAACCCGCCACGCAGCGCGTCCTGACCCAGCCCGCGCTGGCCGACCTCGCCGACACCGCAGCGGTGAGCCGCTGGGTCCGGTCCGGGGACGTGCGGCTGCACGTCCTCGACCACGGGCCCGACGACGGGGTGCCGCTGCTGATCGTCCCGGGGATCACGAGCCCGGCGATCGCGATGGACTTCGTCGCCCGCGAGCTCACCGACCTCGTGCGTCCGCTCGTGCTCGACGTCCGCGGCCGGGGGCTCTCCGACTCCGGCGACGCCTACGACCTCGGCACCTACGCGGCGGACGTCGCCGCCGTGATCGACGGGCTCGGCCTCGAGCGCCCGCTCGTGCTCGGTCACTCGATGGGCGCCCGGATCGCCGCCGTCGCCGCCACCCGTCTGGCTCTGCGCGGCACGGTGCTCGTCGACCCGCCGATGAGCGGCCCGGGCCGCGGCCCCTACCCGACGACGCTCGAGGCGTTCCTCGGCCAGCTCGACCAGGCCCGTCGCGGCACCGACGCCGACGAGGTCGCGCGGTCGTGGCCGCGGTGGCCCCGCCGCGAGCAGGAGCTGCGGGCCCGATGGATGAGCTCGATCTCGCGCGACGCCGTCATCGCGACGCACGCGGGCTTCGAGTCCGAGGACTTCTTCGCCACCTGGCCCGCGGTGCCCGCCCCGACCGTGCTGATCCACGGCGGTGACAGCCCCGTGGTGACCGCCGCCGGCGCGAAGGAGGCGGCGGAGGCGAACCCACGGGCGTCCGTCGTCGAGGTCCCGGGGACCGGGCACATGGTGTTCTGGGACGACCCCGCGGCCGCGCTCTCCGCGGCGCGCGGGGCCCTGCAGTCCCTGCTCTGACCTACGCGGCGCGGGCGACGTCTCCGGGGTCGGCGACGGCCCCGGAGAGCAGCGCGCCGGCGCCCGGCACCCGGGTCTCGAGGCCCAGCGAGGACAGGATCCGGAACGTCGTCGCGGTCGCCGCGGAGAGGACCGGCATGCCGACCTCGTCCTGGACGGCCTCGATGGCCGGCAGGGACGGCATCTGCACGCACGCCGAGAGCACGAGGGCGTCGGCGCCGGTGAGGTCGAGCTTCTGGTAGTGCTCTCGCAGGTCGGCGGGGTCGAGCCGGGCGACGGCGAGGTTGTCCGGCACCTCGAGCGACAGGGAGTCGACGACGTCGATCCCGGCGTCGACGATGTAGTCGGCGACGGCCTGCGTCAGCGGCTTCATGTACGGCGTCACGACCGCCACCCGCTTCGCCCCGAGCGCGGCGATGCCCGACAGCAGCGCCCCCGCGGACGAGACGACCGGCGCCTGCGAGCCCTCGGCCCGCAGGGCGGCGGTGATGTCGTCCTCGGCGGTGCAGTGGTAGCCCGGCCCCTGCGCCATGATCGCCACGAGGCAGGCGGTGGCGACGACGTCCGGGCGCGCGTCGGCGAGCTCGGTCGCGGCCCGGGTGGCCTGCGCGTTCATGGCGACGAGCTGCTCGGGCGTCACGTGCTGCATGCGCGCGCGGGCAGCGTGGAAGACGAAGCGGTCGTCGGGAAGGACCTGCTCCCGCGCGGCGAGCATGCGCGGGAGCTCGGTCTCCATCGTCAGGTTGGAGCTCGGGACGATCATCCCGATGTGGTGATCGGTCATCGCGTCGTCACCGGCTTCATCTCGGGGATGGTCAGCTCACCCTGGTCGACGACGAGCTCGTCGTCCAGGTAGAGCGAGTTGCCGCGCATCGGGATGTCGAAGTGGCACGGCGTGTCGTTGGGGCCGCCGAGCTCGTTGTTCGGGCCGATCGAGAACATGACGTTGCCGTAGAAGCTGCGCAGCTCCATGCCCATCCCGCCGGGGAACTGGGTGAGCCCGTGCCAGTGGGCGCGCTCGTCGAGACCCCAGCCGACGTGGCTCATGCCGTAGCCGCGAGGGTCGTCGAAGCTCTTGATGTAGCTCGAGAGGAGCTCCGCGTCGAGACCGCCGCGGATGTCGCGGATGAAGCCCTGCTCGATCGTCAGGGTCACCGGCGTCTGCACGTAGGTGTTGAACGGCAGCAGGACGTCGCCCGGGGAGAGCACGATCTGCCCGTCGACGCCGTCGTCGGCGCCGCCGGTGAAGACGAACGCGGCCGGCCAGTGGTCCCAGCGGCCGGGGGTGTCGGTGTAGCCGTACTCGCTCATCGTCGGGTAGACGCCGAGGCGGTAGGTCACGTCGGTGCCGGCGGGACTGGTAATGCGCATCGACTGCGCCTTCGCCAGCAGGTCGGCGCCGTACTCGACGCGCTCGCGCAGCTCGGTGGTCGGCATCAGGCGGGCCAGCAGCTCGGGCGGCTCGACGGCCGTGAGGATCCGCGTGCCGGCGTCCTGGATGGCGAACTGCTCCGGGGAGAAGAGCAGGAACGTGCAGTCGACGAGCATGTCGACCGACTTCAGCGCCTCGACCGCCAGCGGGATGGCACCCAGCCCCGAGTCGCCCACCGCCCAGGCCCCGGACGCGCTGGACGGCGGCGGGAGGCGCAGGTGGAAGGTCGCCGCCCCGAGCTGCTGCGCAGCCCACAGGAACGCGTCGGCGTACTCCCCGCGCTCGGCGCCGCGGGTCAGCACCGCCACCGTCTCGCCCTCGTGCACCCCGGAGAGCCGCAGCTGCTGCAGGCAGATGTCGTTGAACAGGTTCTGGTCCATGGGTCGACCACCTCCTGTCTCAATCCGAGCACGTACTATCCGAGCACGCAAGGTCTGCAACGCAATCGTCATCGCCGGATCGGACCCTGCCTACGTGCTCCCGCCGCGGCGCGACTCCACCCAGTTCTGGTGGTGCTGCTCCCCACCAGGACTGGCGTTGGCCGGGGTGCTTGAGCGGGAGCCATGGAGAGATCGGCCATCGAGTGGGAGAAGGCGCTCCGAGCCGCACGAGGCATCGCGGCGCAGGACGACCCGGTCGGTGCCGAAGATCTTCGTCTACTGCCCCTGTGAACGCGACGCGCCGGCAGGCATCACGGGTCCGAGCGGTTCGTCTTGCGAGCGTGCTTTCCCGTCGGAGTTGGACCGTCCGGGGCGGCGCCTTCCACCCAGGAGCCGACCTGGGTGATCCAGCCACCGACAGCCTGACGGCCGCCCAACGCCGCTCGACCGGCTCTTCTACCGACCTCGCGCGCCGCATCTCGAAGGCCGGGGCTGCTTTCCGGCGCCCATGCCTCCAGCTGCTGAGCCCTTGCTCGAGCGAACTCGTCGACCGCCGCGTACAGCTCGCCTCCGCGTCCGGGCAGCCGGCTCCTCGTCCCGAACCGCACGCCGTCGAGCGGAGCCACGCGTGTGAGCGTCTTGATGGCTGCAGTGACCTCGACGATGAGTTCGCGATCCGCCAGCGCATTCTCGCTCAGCAGGGCCTTCGCGGCCTCGGCCTCCATCTCCAGTGCCTCGGGTTCCGCCACGCGGACCTGATCGAGTTTCAGCGAGCGCCACAGGAGTCGGCACTGCTCGGCGAGTACCAGCAGCCTCAGATTGCGCTGGAGCGTGCCCTCTTCGACCAGGCGATCCGCCGCCTGGAGCCTGTCGTTCGAGCCCTCGGCCAAGGGTAGGTCCCTGAGAACTCCACGCAGATACTGACGGACGCGGTCGGCGGACTGCTGAGCTGTCACCTCGTGTGTTGCTATCGACTCCCACGTGGTCCGCGAGATGGTCCCGGTGTGGTTCACCTGAGTGCGCGCATTGGCCAGGACGCGATAGAGCCCCGCGAGATTACCCGGCTCCGCGGCCTCGGTGTGCCGCTTCAGGTCGTCGACGTTCTTGGCGATCTCCTCGACGGTAGCGGCGATTGACTCGAGTGCCATCTCGATCGCGGCGAGAGCGATCAGGACCTCGGGCTGAGTCGCTGCTGCCGTCCTGGCCACAGAGGTGTTGCTGACGAACCGACCGGAGGTGACGTCGCGCGTGACGTACCGAAGTTCGCCACGAGTCGCAGCAGGCGTCGATATCTCCTTCCAGCGCTCCGCGCTCAACTCCACGTAGCGCTTCGCCGACTTCGCGCCCGCCGGCACGTCGAGCGAGTTGACACCCTCACGGAGAGCGCGGAGCGCGCCGAGGTCGAGCTCGCGTTCAGGAGCGAGATCGCGGATGAATTCGTCGACGCTCGCAACCTCACCTGCGATCAGAAGTCTTCCGTCCTCGGCCCAGGCGACGACCTCCTCACCCTCGTCTGCACCCTGTCCTTCGAACCGTTCGGACACGGTCCACCCCCTCGCGACTGACATCATGATCCATGACTCGGTGGAGTCGAGCAGCATCGAGTGCTCCGGAACGCGATACGCGATCCCACATCGCCGCCCCGGGCTTCACAAGATCGACATCGCTCGCTGAGCCTGTTGTTCGACCGCAGTCGACACGCTGTCGAAGCAGACGGCCGGCGCTCGCGTCATTTCGCTGTGCTCGGGTGTGGAGCAGTGGCGCTGTCGAGCAGCGACGTCGAGGCGGCCGCTGTGGTCGTCCTGCCCGGTGGAGCGACCCTCAGGTCCTGCTCTCCGCGTTCGGCCTCACCACGGCCACGATGCGCTCCACCACCTGGACCGGGTCCTCATGCTCCCAAAATCGAAGGACGGTCCAACCCAGACCCTGGAGATGACGATCGGTGTCACGGTCCCGTTCGACGTTCGTCGCGAGCTTCGCGGCCCACCAAGAGCCGTTCGCCTTCGGCGAGGTCCGGTGCTCGGGGCACGCGTGCCAGAAGCAGCCGTCGATGAACACGGCCACCTTGGCGCGGGTGAAGAGCATGTCAGCCCGCCGACGGGGCATGCCCGGCAGCGGAGCATCCACCCGGTACCGGAGTCCCCTGCGATGCGCTTCGCGCCGGACGAGCAGCTCGGCTGCGGTGTCGCGTCGGCGGGCTGCGCTCATGCGCTCGCTGACGGCCGGGGACGACGCGGTCGGCCTCTCCTCCATGCTCGATCCACCTCGCGTCCGTCGTCGTGTCGCCAGTCTCGCCCGATGATCGCCGGCTAGGTTCGGCGGGTGCCTCGAACCCTTCGACTCGTGGACCTCTTCGCAGGCTGTGGAGGCCTCACCCGCGGGTTTCTCGACAGCGCACTCCTGCCGGACGTCCGCGCCCGTTTCAAGGTCCTCGCCTCCGTCGAGCACGATCGGGCCGCGGCAGCCAGCTACGCCGCCAATTTCGGCCGCGACCACCTGTTCCACGTGGACATCAGGGAGTGGGACGACATCCCCTCGGCCGACGTCGTCATCGGTGGGCCTCCATGTCAGGGCTTCTCCGATCTCGGACTGCGCGACCCCGACGACCCTCGCAACACCCTGTGGCGGGAGTACCTCCGGACCCTCGCCCGGGTCCGTCCCGACTACTTCGTCATCGAGAACGTCGCGGCCTTTCTCCGGTCGCCCGAATGGGACCTGCTCCAGGGGCAGGTGGGACGGGGGCCGCTGCGTCAGTACGAGGTGAGCGCGACCGTGCTGGACGCCGCCGATTTCGGGGTCGCCCAGCGGCGGCGCAGAGCCGTCGTCATCGGTCGTCGGCTGTCCGTTCCTCCCCTTCCCCGTATCGAGCCGACCGTCCCGAAGGCGCTGCGAGCGACCGTCGGTGAGGTCTTCGACAAGCTCGAGCAGTGCGTCGGGGCTCCCGTGGCAGAGATGCCCCAGGCCATGTTCGAGTTCGAGGGCAGGGAACTTCCGGGCGCCTTCAAGACGTCGCAGTTGCACGTCACGCGTGAGGTGCAATCGATCACCCGTCGGCGGATCGAGGCGATCCCTCCCGGCGGTAGTCGGAAAGACCTCCCGCACGATCTCCTGGCGCCGTGCTGGCAGCGCCACACCAGCGGTCAGATGGACGTGATGGGCCGCCTGCGACGGGACCGGCCGTCCGTCACCATCCGGACCGAGTTCTTCAAGCCGGAGAAGGGCCGGTTCCTGCACCCCGAGGCCCACCGCCCCATCACTGCCGCAGAGGCTGCGGTTCTCCAGTCCTTTCCCCTGGACTACCAGTGGTGCGGGACTCGCGCCCAGATCGCCCGACAGATCGGGAACGCGGTCCCGCCCCTGCTCGCACGCGCCATCGGTTCGACGATCGCCCGCCAGTACGGCTGAGATCGCGTCAGGTCGCCACGGACGAGAAGTAGCCGAGCTTCGGGTCATCGGGAGTCCCGATCAGCAGAGCCCGGTCGAGGAAGGTGTTGTTGTACTCGCAGCTCGTCTCGGGCAGGAGCATGCACGCGTGGCAGGCCGCGAGGTTGAGCGCATCGGCACCTGATGCCTCCGCCTCGATGCACAACGGGTCGGCGGAGCACCACCGCGCCCGACGGATCGCGGACTCGAGCGACCGTCGCAACGCCTCCGGCTTCCCGCGTTCCACGAGGCCGCCGAGGCTGCCCGCGGAGTCGCTCGTCGCCGTGTAGACCAGGAGGCCCGCCATGCCCTCGGACACGTACAGGCGTTCCCGGAGCGAAGCTGCGGGATAACCGGCCTCCAGACTCCACTCGTTGATCAGGGCGTGCGCGAGGGAGTGCACGAGCATCAGGCGGCTCGTGACCGGCGACGGGAACTCGGCGAGGTCGATGCCGTGCTCGCGTTGGATCTGCTCGTGTGCATCGAGAACCTGCGCAGCGCGCTCGTGCGCCGAGCGCGGTCCCCGCACCTGCTCCCAGTCCTCGAGGCGGCCGGTGTCGAGCCGGAGGAACACACCCTCGCCGACGACCTCGACCGCGGGCAACCAGGGTGGACGCACATCCCCGTGGACCGGGACGACCCGAGGGTCACCGGCCCCCGCCGGCGGATCGACCCGCGTGAAACCGTGCAGGGCACGAACCTCCCGCAGGCGGTTCACCAGCATGGCGGGTTCCACGCCGGCGACGGGTCCTTCGTCAGCTGCCAGTTCCGTCTCGAACTCGTCGTTGGGCGTGGCGGTCTCGTGCAGGAGCTGCCGGTACTCCTCCTCCCGCAGTACGGCGGAGACGTCCGTGGCCTCCTCACCCTCGCCGTAGGCCTCGCGCTGTCGTATCGCGGCGATGATGTCCTCGACGGAGTACTGGTCGAGCGCGGGTACTCGCCGCACGAGCGTCGCGATCGTCGTATCGGGGAGGCCGGCCCACTCCTCGGCCCGATCGCCGAGAGCCCTGTGCAGCGCCTCGGTGAACGGCGGGATCGAGAGGGCCGAGCTCATGACCGCGAACCAGGCCGATGAGGAACCGCGCTGCAGCGCACGCGGCAGGGCGTCGCAACCCTGCTCGGCGCTGTCCCTGCCGAGCCACGGCCGACGGCCGCTGCACCGGTACCCGATGTCCCGCATCGCGCCCCGTCCGAACGATCCCTCCATCGAGGCGGACGCTCCGCAGCTGCACCGGATGACGATGGACCGCAATGCGGAGGTGCGCCCGCTGGAGGTGAAGGCGAGCCTGTGCGGGCCCTGACCCCGCTCACCACCGCCGCGGTTGCGGTGGACCCAGTCCCAGTAGGGGAAGTCGTCCAGATGGCCCTTGTCGCAGGCGACGACGAACCGCGAGGGGGTCAGCGGTCCACCGCAGGCCGAGCACTCGTTCTTCCTCGTCGCGTCGAACCGGCGGTACTCGGCGAGGTTGTACTCGCATCCGCCCGACCGACCGCTCTCCCCGCCCGGACACGTGTAGAAGTCCGGGAAGCGCCGGACGTGGACGCCGTCCGGATTCCGCTCCTCGTCACCCGGCGCCGGAGGACGGTGGAAGCCGGCGACGCGGAGACGCCGCTGCAGCCTGAACTCGTGGAGGTCGGGCTGCTGCGGAACCGCCCACCGATCGATCCCCGCGACGACGAAGGACTGCTCCTCGGCGGCGATGAGCGCACCAACCCCGTAGGTGGTCACCAGCTGAGCCCGGCGAACCCGTCCGACCGGATCGGGGCTGATGGACGGTCCTTCGTTCCGCGTTCGCGCTGCACCACGTCTCGGCATCACTGACGCTCCAGGAAGAGGGGGCACTCGACGTCCACGTCCCGCAGGCTCCACATCGTCGGCGTGGCGTCCGCGAGGTCCTCGTCCTGCTCGAACCCGCGCAGCAGGGCGATGTCCGGCTCGCGGGGTCCACCACCGAATTTCCGCTTCGGCTCGTACCGCAGTCGGGGATTGCTCTCGGCGAGGTCTCTCCATTCGAGGATGAACTCCTCGAGTTCCGCCACGACGTTCTCCGGCGACGGCGCCGACGGATCGTCCGCCCCAATGCGACCGGCGCGCTCGCCGATCAGCTTCATGAGCCGTTCGGCCTCCTCGTAGAAGGTGTCGATCGACGCCGCCGCCTCGTCGGCTCGCGCCCGAGGATCGGTCATCCGGAGCATGGCCACGAGGGCGGCGTGCAGCGCACGGTCCCGCGCCCGCGGCGCGAACGGCGTGACACTCGTCGACTCGACCTGCCGGTAGAGCGCCGAGTGGTACGGCACGAAGCTCTCGTAGTGCGAGCGGTCGCGGGACCGGGACGCGTTGTACATCGTGACGACGAGGCCGGGGTCGCGTCGACCCACGCGGCTCGTCGCCTGGATGTACTCCGCGGTGGCCTGGGGCTGGCCCATGACCGCCATCAGTCCGAGTCGGTCCACGTCGACGCCCACCGAGATCATGTTGGTCGCCAGGACCACGTCGAGAGGCGATGCCTGTTCGTGGCCGAGCGGGACGAAGAGGTCCCGCAGGCGAGTGGGCACCTCGCTCGACCTCAGGCGACTGGTCAACTCGCTCAGGTTGAGCTCGGTCGAGCGGTGGGGATCTCCGTCGCGCGACGCCAGCTGTCCCAGCCGCTCGACGACGTCGGCGTGGACCTGCAGCTCCGCGGCGGAGAGCAGTCGCAAGCTGCTGAAGTAGCCGACGAGGGTCCAGTAGGCATCCCGGACCGTCTCGGTCCCCTCGATCCTCCCGACATGGTGGAGCAGCGACGCATAGGTGCGGATGAGGAGGGTCGCCTGGCTCGTGCCGGGTGCGAGCACGCCGACGTACCGCCGCGTCGCCCTCCGGGCTGCGTCGGCCTCGACCGCGAACCACGAGTCCCGCGCATCGAGGCCCGGCGGTGGGAACTGCCGCGTCCGGCGATCGAAGAGGCTCAGCCCCTGCTCGTCCGAGCGACGGATCGTGGCGGTGGAGGCAATCACCTTGGGGTGATCGGAGGCGTGATCGACCGCACTCTCGTAGAGGCCGGCGAGAGTCCCCAGCGGTCCGCTGATGAGGTGCAGTTCGTCCTGCACGATCAGCTCGGGCGGCGGCGTTCCCACCGGGGTTCCCATCCGATTGAACACGGCGGCGACGTCCGGCTTCCACACCATCAGCGCGAACTTGTCGGACGTGGCGATGATCAGGGTCGGGTGGGCGTGGTAGATCGTCTCGTCGACGACGTGGACCGGGAGTCCGTCGGCGAAGTCGCAGTCGGAGGCGCGGCAACGCACGACGAGGCGCGTCGCGGGCTCGTCCACCTCATAGTCACGGTGGTCGAGCGGGGTGCCGCACCAGGGACAGGACGTCAGCTGGACCGGGTTCTGCTCGTCGAGCTGCTTCCCGACGGCGAGCTGGTCGAGTGCCTTCTTCGCCTCCTTCAACGAGTTGGGGGTGGCGGCCCGACCGACCCACATCCCGATGGAGACGGCTTCGGGGCCGAGGTCGGGCTCCCTGCGCCGCAGGATCTCCATGGAGCAGATCAGGGCGGCCGCACGCTCGAACTGCTGGAGGGTGAGAAGGCGCAGGGTGTAGCGCATGAGCACGGTGACCCCGGCTCCGCGGACGCCGAGTCGAAGCCGACGGAGGAAGGTGGTGAAGGCGATGAGCCCCAGGTAGGCCTCGGTCTTCCCACCGCCGGTCGGGAACCACAGGAGATCCGCAGTGTCCCGGTCCTCGTGAGCGGGATCGACGATGCCGCGAAGACAGAGGAGGACGAAACCGATCTGGAAGGGTCGCCAGCTGGGGGCGCCCAGATCGGGACGCCCCTGTCGACCGCCACGGATCCAGGCGGAACGAGCACGTTGGACCGCCATTGCCTCATTGGCGAGGCGGAACGCCCGCATGACCTGACCATCCGCCAGCAGCCCGATGCCGTCCCGCATCCGAGAGGCAGCGGCAGTGCACTCCTCGATGTGTTCGGCCGACATGGCCGCGTACGGGGTGCCGGCGAGCTCCTCGGCCTCCCGGCGTCTCTCCCCGACCCACCGTTCGTAGGCATCGACGAGCGACGACAGCCGCTCCCGGACCTCGTCGTCGGGGTCCTGGACGAGGCCGAGCATCGCGATGTCCCCGAAGTCCGGATTGGACTCGGTGAGCAGGACGTCCCGTGAGGGCACCCACGCCGTCGTCAGCGAGTCCGTGCGGGCCGCCTCTGCTCCGACCCGCCCCGCGGGGGGTGGTGTCCAGTCCAGCCACTCGACGGAGCACCCGTGACCGACGGCGAAGGTCGGCGCATGACGGTGCAGGAGTGCCGCCGTCATGACGTCGTCGTCCGCGACGTGGTGCACACGGGACCGGTCGACGATCGCGGGGGCCGCACACCACACAGCGATGCGCGGTTGGAACCAGCAGAACGGATCGGCGACCGACGCCTGGTCGACGTACGCGGTGTTGACCAGGCTGACCGTCAACGCCACGAATCCGTCGTCACCCGGAGGACGTCGCTTGATCCGCAGCTCGAGGCCCTGCTCCACCTCTCGTCGCTCGGAGTCGGTCCCCGCGACCTCGACCCGGAACGACTTCCTCGGGAGCGGCACACGCCTCCAGCGGACGGCCCCGTCGTCGACGCCGCGGCGCTCGGCCCGAGCGGCGGTCGTCACGCGACCTTGCGCGTCGATCGGTTCGTACCGAGCTGCATCGATGTCGAGTCGCACCTCGTCCGTCGCTCGCGGATCGACGGAGAAGGTGAGGCCCATGGCCGACGGCTTCTGCACTCCAGAGAGCGAGATACCCGTGTCGACGAGCTCGTCGGTGCCGAGTCGCGCCGGATCGGCGTCGTCCTCACGCGACTCGATCTCCTCGCGCTTCGCCTCGCTGCCCTTGCGACGCGCGTGGAGGACACCGGTCACGTAGGCCGCGAGCGGTTCCTCACCGAGGATCTCCTCCGGGCCGAGGGCGGGCCCCAGGAGATCGGCGGTCAGTCGGTCCGCGACCTCGTCCCGGAACGCGTAGTGACTCGCGAGGTCAGTCATCCGTGCCGCCCTTCGGATAATCGAACCAGGAGAGCCCGACCAGTCGCGGGACCCGTCGTAGCCCGAGATCATTGAGCCCGGCCTCACGACCGGCCGCGTCGCCCTCGACGACGGTCTCGATCCCGTCCACCCGGAACCCCTGGATCGCGTCGGGATATGACCGCACGCGGCTCCGCGATCCACGCTGCAGGAACGTCCGCAGGTGTTCACGGAAGCGCCGGGACGCCGCGCCGACGGGCTCGCCCTCGTACATCACGACGTACTCCGGTGCCTCGCCGTCCGGCACCACCGTGTCCATGCGCACCATCTCCACGGCATCGCCGACACCTATTCGCGCGGTGACGTCGTCCTGCGCCCTGTCCGCCGGCGCGGGGTCGCCGTGGAGGCCCGGTAGGGAGGCGGTGACATCGCCCGAGCCACCCTCCAGGCCGAGGCGCTGCCACGGCTGCCAGCCGTACCTCGCCCATCGGGCGACCTCTGCCGCTCGGCGGACCTGCGGGGAGCGGACCGGAGCCGCCGACCAGAGCTGCTCCCGCGATCGCGTCATCGCGACGAACAGGAGCCGGGCCTCCTCCCCCGAGTCCGCCGGTTCGAGGTGCTGCCAGTGGTAGTCGCACGGATCGACGACGACGACGACGTCGAACTCCAGACCCTTCGCCCGATGGAAGCTGCTGACCACGACGTCAGCGGCAGGTTCCGCGACCAGTTCGTCGGGAAGCCGGCCGTCGCGGACGGCGTCCCTGACCTGCACGAGGTCGACCACGCGACGGCCTCGGTCCCCGCCGACCCGGAGCAGCTGTGACCACGTCATGTCCGGCGAGGTCAGCGCGAGACGATCGGCGAGCGACTCGAAGCGCTCTCTCGTCAGCGACGTGCCCTGTGTGCGGTGCGCGATCTCCGCGAGCCACCCCGGTGCCATCCGGTCCGTCGAGGACCGGCGCAGCCTGTGCCGCACCCCCTCGCGGCGGAGTATCTCCGCGACGACGAGTGCCTCGCCGTTGGTGCGGCACAGCACGGCGGTCGACCCCTGAGGCTCGGCCAACATCGACAGGGCGAGAGCGTCGTCGATCGCCCCGATCGGATCGAGGCTCTCGAAGGTGTCGCGCAGTGACCGCAGGCGCCTCTGCGGCAGGTCGGCCCGTCGCAGGTCGTCCCCGTGCTTCAACGCACGGCGTGAGTCCCCTGTCCGGAACCGGAAGTCCTCGTCGAGCCGCAGCTCCGTCAGCGACGGGCACAGGGACCGGAGATCGTCGACGAAGCTCCCCTGCTCGCCGTCGCGACCGATCTGGAAACCGTAGATCGACTGGGCCAGGTCACCGACGAGGGTGAAGCCGCACTCGAACTCCGCGAGCAACGTCCGCACGAGTCGTCTTCTCGCCGCCACGAGGTCCTGGACCTCGTCCACAACGACGTGCCGGAGGTCACGGAGCACGTCCTGGGTGTCGTCCGCGAGGACGGCCGTCGCCTCGCGAATCCTCCGGTCGAAGTCGCCGTCGAAGCCGTCCGGTTCGCGGCCGACCTCGCGGAGAATCTCGAGCGCCCACGAGTCGAACGTCCGCACGCGCACCCGCGCCGGATCTCCTCCTAGATCGCGGAGACGGGCCGTCAGCGTGCCGACCGCAGCGCGCGAGAAGGTGAGGACGAGGAGCTCGTAGCCCGCTACCTCGCCGTCCTCGAGCAGGTGGGCGATGCGGTGGACGAGCGTGTGGGTCTTGCCCGTGCCGGGACCTGCCGTGACCAGCACCGTGGCGTCCGCGGGCATCTCGACCACACGGCGCTGCTCGTCGGTCAGAGCGACGGTCAGTGTCACCGGCCACCCGACCAGAGGTACTCGAAGCCCGACCAGGCCAGCTGGCCGTCGAAGTTCTCGATGTTGTCCTCGACGTCGAGGATGAGGCAGTCCGTCGAGCCACCGTTCTGCGGACCACGCAGGCCGCGACCGATCATCTGCTGGTACACGTTGGGGCTGAACGTCGGTCGGGCGACCACGACTGCCCGCGTGGCCGGCGCGTCGAAGCCCTGTGCGAGAACGCCGTAATTGGTGAGGACGCGCACTTTCCCCCGGCGATAGGACTCGATCGTCTGCCGGCGCTGTCCCGGTGGCGTGGCTCCGCTGATCGACGCGGCGGGTATGCGCCGGGCGTTCAACGACGCCGCCAGGAACTTGGCGTGCTCCACGGAGACCGCGAAGACGAGGACGGACCAGTCGGCGGGAAGACCGACGATCTCGCGCAGGAGGGTGTCGTTCCGGACCTCGTCCAGACCGAGTTGCGCCTCGGCGGACGCGGGCAGGGAGCCCAGCTGCTTGGCCTGGGCGCTCTGATCGTCCGACAGCGTCAGTGTCGATCCCTTGAGCCTCCGGTGCTCGACCCGCGCCAGAACCCCGAGACGTTGCAGGGCGACGGCGGCCTCCTCCTCGCCGAACAGCCCGTCGTCGAGGCGGGTCCCCCCGAAGCGCTCGACGAGATTCTTCGTCTCGGCCTCGTTGCGGCCACGGAAGGGTGTGGCGGTGAGCCCGATGAGCGGCCGATCGGTACGACGGGCCTGCAGGCTGAGCCCGAGCTTCTCGAAGATGCGCGTGTATCTCGGGGTCGTGCCGCGATGCGCCTCGTCGACAATGACGACGGAGGGTCGGCACAACCAGGCGAGGTCCTCGTTCCCGAGACGCTGATCGAGGGTCGCGTCCGTCGCGACGACGAGGTGCGTGGTGTCGTTGACGGCCACCACGTCGTTGCCGCCCCAGAAACGCGAGATCGTGAGCTGTTCCTCGGGGCCGACCTTGCTCCACACGAACTTCCAGCTCTGCACCGCCTGCTCGCACAGTTCGTTGGACTCGGCGATCCAGAGGATCGGCCCCCGGAGGGGTGCCGCTTTCACCACCCGGATCATCGCCTCGACCGCGACGCGGGTCTTGCCGGCGCCCGTGGGCAGTCGCAGGAGTGCGCGCCGAGGGACGGGCTCGAGGAGGAGATCCCGCATCCGAGAGGCCAGGGTCTCCTGGTACTCGTGGAGCGCAGGATACATGGTCGGCCCGGAGACGGTCTCGACGACCGGCGGGGCGGGGATGGACGCACCGGCGAAGTTGTCGGGCAGGCCGAGGTCCGCCACGAAGCGCCGGGCGCTCTCGGCTCCGACGTATGTCCGCGGCGCGTTGTCCGCCCGGGTCGCGACCTCGTCGGCATGTTCGCGCAGCAGTTCCGGACCGTGGGCGTCGATGGCGAGCTGCCCCACCTCGACCGGAGTGAGGGGGCGTCCCTTCCGTCGCCGCTCGGCCGCCTCGAGGCCCGCGGGCAGGCGGGCACGCAGCACGTCCTCCCCGAGGAGGCGGACGACCTTCTCCGGCACCGAGGAGGTCCGTCGGATGTCCTGGATCTTCCGGGACCGTGCCTGCTTGCGCTGGTTGTCGATGATGATCCTGCACTGTGGAAGGCCGAGCCCCAGCGACAGTTCCGCGTCGACGGCGCGCAGCGTCGCGAGGTCGTCCTCGGGTTCCGCCACCAGGACGGTCTGGCCCTGGCTCGCCCGCTCGAGAGGCTCCGAACGCACCCCCTGAGGCGAGTGCACGAGCCGTTCGAGGACCGAGCAGCGTTGGACGGACCAGCCCTCCACCCGGCTCTTCTTGATCTTGAGCGCAGGGAACAGGTCGAGGATGACCTCGGGCGCGGCCTGGGGAACGGTACGCAGCTCCTTCGTCACGAGGTCGCCGCCACGCTGCATACCCCACTCCTCGATGAGAAGTGCCACGTCCTCGTCCGTGGGAGCGAGGAGTGCCGGCGTCTCCGAGCGACGGAGCTCGTCGTAGTCCTCTCGGGATGAGGTGACCGCGATCTCCTCGTCCCTGTGCTGTGCCCACCTGTTGCCCACGCGGCACCAGGTCGCGATGTCCTCCGGCCACGTCCCGCCCTCCCGGAGGAGGAGCGCGTAGAGGCGGACCGGGGCCTCGTCCTGGTCGACGTGCGGCAATCTGTTCAGCGCTGCGCGCCAGACCGCAGGCGGAATTTTGGCGACCTCGGACGGCAGACGGATCACATCGGCGACGAGATTCCCAACGTCCGCAACAGGGAGGACGTCCCGGTACTCGTTGAGAGCCGGCCCCACGCTCTCAATGACCGGCCGGAGTCCGTGCGAGGTGTCCAGTCGACCGTGCTTGACCGCCATCCACGCGAGGGGCGAGCGGAACTGCTTCCTCGTCTGCTGCTGGCGGCCTACCTGGACCGACCAGTTCTGCACCAGACCGGCCGCCGGAAGGTGCTTGATGAACGCCGCCCTTCCCTCGTCGCTCAACCTCGGCAGGAGGCGGAGGGGGCCGGCGGTCGGCGTTCCCTCGACCTTCATCGTGGCCAACTGCGGTCGGCGTGCATCGGACGGCAGGGAGCGCATGAAGGCCTGCCAGGCCGCCTCCCGATAGTCCTCGAACCACTCCTCCCCGCTCGGATCGACCGAGGGCGCGGGCACCTCGAGCAGGCCGAGCGAGGACAGGACCGTGAGGTCGGAAGCGTGGAACGTCGTGTCGAGTGCGATGACCTTGTCGCGGCTACCGTCCGCCGGCACGACACGTCCGGGCCGGAGAATCTCTCGCAAGGGGCGGAACTGCCCTGCCACGACGCGGGCGCGGAGCTCGGCGAGGGCGCGCGGGCGCGCCTTCAGCACCTCGACCGTGCCCGATGGGCCCGCTTCACGGGTGAGGTCCCAGAACGCCTCCCACGCCTGCGTGTCGTAGCCCGCGAACCCGCGGTCGGCGGCGGCGGACAGTCGACCGTCGGCGTCCGCCTCGTTGATGCCCAGCGTCGCCAGTGCGGAATGGATGCCGAACTCCTGCAGCACGTCCGGGTGGACGTACACGATGTCGTCGGCCAGGGACTCCGCGCCGGACCTCTGGAAGACCGTTCCGGGGCGTGGCGCCACCAGCTCTCCGAGCTCGGTGAGCACGATCTTCGCGCGAAGAGCCCGGGAGGCGTACTCGTGCTCGCCGCGGGCAAGGCTCGCCGCGATGCGGACGGCCGCGGCGCTGCACGTCGGCTCCCTCGACTCGACCAGCGCCTCCAGCCACTCCTCGACCGAGGCCGCCGCACGGCCCGCGGCGGCGAAGATCTGCTCGACGCGGGAACGACGTTCCCTGGCCTCCAGAGCGGGATGCACCCACGCCGACGGCCTGCCGGGTGCCGCCGCCCAGATGTCGAGCAGCTCGCGATCCAGGTTGTCCGGGTGAAGACGGACGTCGGACGGACGCCGGAGTCGACCCTCCTGGTCGAGGACCGACGGCTTCTGCCCCGCGACGCGCCAGATCGCAGCCGTCAATCTCTCGTCGGCGAACTGCGGCGCCTCACGCCCGCGGCCGGGCAGGAAGGCGAGGTAACCGCCCGGCTCGTCGTCGTTCACGAGGTGCTCGAGGGAGTCCACGACCAGGTCGGCCGCGACACCGATGAGCTCTTCGTTGAAGGCGTTCCCGTCGAAGATCGCCTGGCGGTCCTCGGACGTCTTCCAGGGCGCGTTGAGGATGCCGCGGAGAAGAGTGGCGAACTTCGTCGGGAAGTACGACCAGAAGAGTCCCCGGGCCTGGGCGCTGCGGGGTACGGCCCAGCTGACGTCGACCGTCGGCCGGTCGTGCAGCTCTCCGGCCGTCGCGAGGGCGTCCTGTCCCGGCCGATGGGCCCGCGTGAACACCCGCCAGTGATGCTGGACGGTGTTGCCCTCGGGGCGCTCCTCCTCGATGACATGGTCGACCCCGGAACGGCGGAGGAAGAACTGGCGCTTCACGGGCGCACGCCGTCGGTCCAGCAGGGTGACGGTCCCGACGTGCGGGGAGAACAGGGGGAACTCCACGGGGAAGGTCCTGAGATCGTGCGCGAGCCGATCGTGGAGCCCCTGCCTGAGTGGAAGACGGACCACGGTCGTCGCCCAGGTCAGGAGCTCGTCCAGTACACCGTCGTCGGTGCGTTCCTCGTCGACGTCGAGCGCCCGCGCCATCCGGAGCACCGGTGTGCGCTCGGCGTCCGGCTGCACGCTGCGGATGCGCGCGGCCGACCAGGCGCGGTCGAAGCCGAAGGCGAAGAGGTCGCCATCGGACGTGCTGAAGAACTGCGGCGCATCACAGATCGCGAGAACCGACTTGACACCGACCCCGAAGCGCCCGATCTGCCCTCCCCGCTTCTTCGAGACGCTCATCCGGAGGATCGTGTCCGCGCCCTGGGGGGTCACCGGCTCGCCCTCGTTGGCGCAGTACAGGGTCTGCTCGGTCAGGACGACCGAGATCTCCCCGCCGGGCTGGCCGCGAAGTTCGTCGGCGGCGTTCTGGACGAGCTCGAAGATCTGTCGGTCCCCGTAGCCGCCCTGCTCGATCCGTCGCTCGTTGTTCGCGTGCTCCTCGACGAGCCCCGGGTCGACGCGGTACACGTCGAGAGCACGGGCCGTCTGTGCCTCGACGAGATCGAGGACCGGGTTCGTCGACGGGTGTTCCGCACTCATGATTTGCCTCCGTCGGCCGAGCTCGTCCTGGCCAGGTCGCGGGCCCTACGGGCGATCTCGATGCCTGCGGCCACCGATCGCCCGGTGGTGTCCTCGACCTCGGGACCGATCGGAAGCGCCTGCCATGAGCTCGGCCTGGCAGCGGGCGTCCCGACCCATCGCAGATAGCCTGTGCGGTCGTCCTGTTGGAAGCCCGTCTCGATCTCGGGTGGGCTCCCGGCGGTGACCAGATTCAGGACGCGAGCGAGCTCGTTGACGTCGGCAGCCGTGCCGGCGGTCCCCTCGGTGGCCTCGGGGACGAGGACGTCGAGGAGTCCCAGCGCGAGGGAGCGGCAGCGGACGAGCGGCCGGTGCAGGTAGCTGTTCGGAAGATCCTGGAGGACGAAGGCCCGTTCGACGGTGCTGTAGTCCGCGCCGTTGCGGAAGAGCTCGGCTCCCCACCAGAGCCGTGCGAACGCCTGCTTGTGGATCGGACCGACCAGGCGATCGGTCGCGACCTCACCGTTCGCGTCCGCCCACCGCCACTGGACCACCTCGAGCTGTCGGTTGGCGATCCAGGCCCAGCTCAGGCGGTCCGCGGCCTCTCGACGAGTCAACCTCAGGGCGTAGTGCAGCCGCGGCGCGAGCCAGCGGTCCGACGCCGACCGGTCGTCGTCCCAGGCGCCGTCGACCCGACGTCGGACGAACTCCACCATGAGCTCGTCGAACAGATCGATCGACACCGGGGCCCCTCCACGGAGCACCGGCTCGGACCGTTCGCGGACCTCGTCCGGGTCCTCCGATCCCACCGGCTCGGCCGACGTGAGCCTGCGGAGCTCAGACAACCCGACTCTCCTCACAGGCGGTGGCCACGGCCGCTCGTCGACCGACCAGTTCGTCGATCGCCAGGTCGAGTCGACTCCAGAGGTCACCGCCGACGTCGGTCCGCTCCACGGCGAGACGCTGATACAGCTCCTCGACCGAACCCACGCCGTTGACGACCTCGACGACGGCCTCGCAGACCTGACGGTGGAGATCGTCCTGAGGCTCGATCACGGTTCCGTCGTCCGCCTCGACGATCTCGGAGGCCGCGGCACGGAGCAGCGACGAGACCGCGAGGCGCGCCACGTCGCTGCCGAGCAGGTCCCTGAGCCGGCGACGTTCGAGCTTGGCCGAGTCGGCGTGCAGCAGGTCCTTGAAGCCTGGGAGTGCGGAGTTGAGGAGAAGGGCGGGCACCGCACCGATCCCGGTCTCCATGACCGCAGAGGCCTGGGGGGCGCCTCGCACGACGTCGGGCGCGCCCTCCGCGGTGAAGTCCAGCCAGGTCATCGCGAACGGCAGACCGCTCGGCGGACGAGGAGCCGTCCCGATCTCGGAGACCACGGTCCACGGCGCGGCACGCCCGACGACCCGCCGACGACCTCGGTACGACGCCGCTGCGTCCACCGTCAGCAGGGCGTTCCGGGCGATCTCGTCCCGGTGGAGCTCGAGGCGCCCCTCCCCTGGCAGGCCCGACAGCACGAAGGGCACGCGTGTAGCAGCGTCCCGGGAGGCCGCCACGGCGTAGCACACGAGGTCCTCAAAGACGGAGAGGTCCTCGTCCGTCGTAGCCACCACTTGACAACTGAACCGTTGCCACGATTCGTCCTCGGGGAGGACGACCCGGAGATGGTTTGGCTCAACGGCGATCCGCCGGGACTCCGCGCCGTCGAGGCGGAGCTCCCGGAGCTCGACCTGAGGGGCCTCGGCGAGGGTCGGCCAGGCATAGCGGACGCTCACGTTCCCGCTCCCGACACGGCCATAGGGGCCGTCCCGCGCAGGACGACGTCGATTCCTGTCTCTCCCGCCGGTACGGGCAGGCGGTCGGTGCTGACCGCCCGGAGCCGCACGGTCGTCGACCGGCGGCCACCGATCCGAGGAAGGTGGAGGAAGCCGTCGACGATCCGGGCGTCCTCGGTCAACGACTCGAGGTAGTCCCACGGGACGACCTGGTTCGAACCATCGAGTCCGACGAGCGCGAGCGCAGGACGCATCACCCAACCCTCCGGCCTGTTCCGCGCTCGGATTTCGAACGTGACGTGCCAGCGACCGTCCTCGACGGCCCACGCCTTGATGTCCACCTCCGGCTTCTTCGAGGTCGTACCGATCCCGCCCGAACCCGTGGTGCCTCGGAGGAACTCGAGGTTCTTGAGCACGGCCCGCGGTGGTTTCTCGGTGTCGCTCGTCCGGGCGCCGAAGAGCTGCACGAGGGCGGTCATCACGTTGTCCTGGATCGACCGCAGGTTGGGCAGCCACGGTGCGACGTAATGCGCTCCGAGGTTCGCCTGCGACGCGCCGCGACCGGGGATCCAACGGTCGTGTGCGGGAGGTTCGGCGTACCGCAGGAAGTCGTCGGCCCTGACCTCCTCGTCGGTCGGGTTCGAGGGCCGAACCGCCGCACCGGCGACCAGGAACGCGTGGTACGTCCTGCCCTCGAACGTCCGTGGGAGCTTCTGCACCACCATCTCGGGGCGCCTGAAGAGACAGACCTGGTTCTCGAGCGTGTCCTTCTGGGCATCGGACATCGTCACGACGAGCTTGGCGGTGTGCTGGAACCTGCCGTGCTTGTTGCCGGTGCGTCGCCTGGAGATGTCCACGGGAATGTCACGCACGACCACCGAGTACGGCTCCCCGAGGCTCTCGTCGACGTCCCCGCGATCGAACCTGCGCAGCGCCCGAACCAGTTCGGTGAACGTCTCCTCCGGGTCGACGATCTCCTCGAGGATCTGGGTGCCGTCGTCGACCTCGATGCGGACGCGGAGGCCCCCGCGGGTGAGCAGCGGCCAGAAGTTCTCCTCCACACCGTTGCGCAGCTCCTTGGCGAGATCGTGCAGCTCGGCGAGCTCGTTCGTGTACAGGAGCTTCTCGGGCCGATCCGGATCGTGGAAACCGACGAGAAGGGCAGAGGTTCCCGGTCGCGGGTCGGTCCGGCCGAGGTGGAGCGCCTCGGCGAGGCGGTCGTCGTTCCAGGACGAGACGACGTTGCCGTCGTCGTCGAGACCCCCGAAGCACCCACGACCCTGATAGCCCTGTGTCCCGACGCGGTGGACGACGCCCTGGTTGACCCCGAAGAGCCGGGTCCGTGGCCTGTCGCCCGGCTCGGCCGGCAGGGACGAGTTGAAGACGACCGTCTGGATTCTGGAGAAGCGCCAGTAGACGGCCTTGCCCAGGCCGAAGGACCCGCCCGCTCCCTCGTCCTTCCCGCTGAAGAGGTCCAACCGGCAGAGCTTGATGAAGTCGCCGTAGGCGGCGGGATCACCGACGGTCAGCTCGGGTCCACCCAGTCCGCGACAGCCGTAGTCGGCGATGCGCAGCAGCGTCAACGAGGGCGCGTTCCGCATCGCCTCGAGATTCGCCTGGATCTGACCTGCGGTCACGGCGCCGACCGCGGCAGAGCCCATCGCCTGCAGGTGGGGCTCCAGCTGGTCCCAGCCCAGGGCCTCCTCGAACCGACGTCGCCGCTCACCCGTGAGACGGATCAGCGTGTAGACCAGCTCGGCGGGCTCATCGGTACGCCTCGCGTCGTTCGAGTTCTGGGCGGTCTCCCTCGCCAGGGACTCGAGCCCTGCGTTCAGCGTCCACTGGTTGGCGTTCCCGTAGTTCCCGTACGTGGGGCTCTGAGGCTCCCACTTCCAGACAGCGACCACGCTGTGTATGACCCCCTCGACCCGACCCGCCCCGCGGGGCCCGGAGAGTACTTGAGGATCTCCCCCGAAGCGATCTCCCTCACAGGGCGCGACATCGTTCCGTACACGGACGTCCGTTACTCCGGATCGATCATGCTCTGTGGGGCCCACTCGTTCGTCCTGTTCCCGTGTACCGGACGAACGGATGGGGGCACGAAGCTACGATCCGCCCCCGTGGCCCCGGAGCAGCCTCTGCCGGACGCTCGCCTCGTCGACCTCTTCGCCGGGCCGGGCGGCCTTGACGTTGCAGCAACCTGGCTCGGGATCCACTCGGTAGGTGTCGAGTGGGACGACGATGCCTGCGCGACACGCGCTGCGGCCGGCCTGCGAACGGAGCACGCAGATGTCCGCAAGCTGGGACCGTCGGACTTCCCGACCGCCACCATCCTGACGGCCGGGCCACCGTGCCAGACCTTCACCGTGGCCGGCTCGGGCAACGGACGACGCGCCCTGCAGCAGGTGGTCGGCCTCATGCATCGCATGGATCAGGGCTCGGACGTCATCAATGACGTCGCAGCACTCGACGATGAGCGCACCGGCCTCGTGCTCCAACCACTCCGGTGGATCCTGGAAGCGGAGGCGGCCGGCCGGCCTTATGAGGCCATCGTTCTGGAGCAGGTACCTGCTGTCCTTCCCCTGTGGAACGAGCTCGCACGGGTGCTCCGACGCCATCACTACCGCACGGCGGTCGACGTTCTCCGCACAGAGGAGTTCGGCGTGCCCCAGACACGTCGTCGCGCAGTCCTGTTGGCGCACCGCGACCATCAACCCCTGCTGCCAGAGCCGACCCACCGCGTCTATCGCAAGGGCGTCGCCCGCTCGGCCGGGAACGTCGACCTGCTTCCCTGGACGACCATCGGCGAGACGATCAAGCGCCGGGGCCACTTCGTCGCGGTCTCCAATTACGGGACCGGCGGGGACCCGAGCGCGCGAGGCCGACGCACCTCGAAGCAACCTGCCGCGACGATCACCGGGAAGATCGATCGGACCAGGCTCGAGGGCCCAGGAATCACGGAGTCCCGCTCCAGACTGACCATCCAGGAGGCCGGGAGGCTCCAGACCTTCCCGGCCCGCTACCCCTGGTCGGGTCGACGCCAGAGCCAGCAGGTCGGCAACGCGATACCCCCCCGGCTCGGCGCACATGTGCTGGCGGCGGTGCTGGACAGAGTGCCGCCCGACGGAATGCTCGACAACCTCGTCCGGGAGAAGTGGAGCCCGGAGGTCCGGGAGGCCAATTTCGATCGTCTCCTGCCACGGGCCCAGGCACTATCACGCAGCCAGGAGCTCGAGCCGATGTTGTTCAACTTCTGATCGGGCTCCCGGTCGTCTTGTGGAACCGGTCCCCGCTAGGCCGGTCAGAGCAGAGGGGAAGCCGTGGAGATCACGGATGGTGCGATCGAGGTCGCGTTGCGCTGGTACTTCGAAGAGCGCGGCAGGAGCGACTGGGGCCTGTCCGAGGACCAGTGGCGAACGATCACCCGTCAGATGCGTGACGTCCTCGAGGCCGCAGCTCCACGGCCCGAGGGCCTTCTGTTCTATCGAGGCCTGGTCGAGCAGACGGACCTCCGTGATCATCCCGCCTGGAACCTCCTCGTCGCGGAGTTCCTGCTGCTCCTGGTCAAAGCCTGCGTCGACAGCGGCCTTCCCCTGCTGACGGCCCTGGTCTACGGGAAGGCGAGCAACGAGCCGGGCCCGGGGTTCTACGACGCCGCCCGACACTTCGGACTCCTGTCACCCAGCCGGTCGGACGACGAGTTCTGGTTCAGTCAGATCGCGGAGGTCCGGGTCCGTTGGCGTCAGGGGACGAGCCTCGGCCTGCGCCGTCCGTGAGCCAGGTGTGAGGCGGTGCGACGACCCTGCACGCACCCCCAAGCGGTCGACGCGTAGATCTGGTCGCCCGATTAGGGTTCACTCCTCCAAGTGATCCAGAGCGCCGGGGGGCGAGGGCTTGACGGTCGACGCGGCATTCGCAGCGGGGAGCGCGATCGTGGTCCGGGACGAGGAGTGGATTGTCTCGAGCTGCGAGCGGGTCGGTAAAGGCTGGCGCGTCCGGTGCACCCACAGCACCGAGCTGGTCCGCCGCACCGCGAGCACCTTCTCCGCGCCACCCGAGGTCGACGACGTCCCGAAGGCGCTGGAGGAGGACGAGGGCTGATGGGCGTCATCATGTCCAAGGAGTTCCACAAGGACCTCGAGCTCGACGGCTCGATCAAGGCCAAGGCGTGGGACTTCCTCGGCAAACTCACAGCGAACGCGGACCTGACCGGGCTCGATCTCAAGAAGCCGAAGAACCCGGCCGACCCGCGGGTCCGTACCGCACGGGTGGACCCGCAGTACCGTGCGGTGCTCTTCGCCGTCGGAGAGAAGCCCGAGCCGATGTGGCTGCTCGCCGCCGTAAAGAATCACGACGAGGCCTACGAGCTCGCGGGCACGCTCGTCTACGAGGTCAACCCGGCCAACGGCGCCACCGAGCTCTACCGACCCGCCGCCATCTCGAAGAAGGTCGGTGACTTCAAGACTCGCCCGGTCAGGACGGACTCCCCGCAGGTCCTTCCCTTCACCCCGGACGAGCTGATCGGGGTCGGCATCAACGCCGAGGTCGCGGCCGAGGCGGTGCGGTTGACCACCGAGGACGACATCCTCGAACTCGCCGGCGATCTCCCTGCCTGGCAGCAGCAGGTCCTTCTCGACCTCGCCACCGGCTCGTCCCTCGACGACGTCCGGGCGACGTACGGCAACGACGAGCCGGCCGACGTCGAGGACCCTCTGGCCGCGGTCCAGCGTGCCGCCAGCCGCATGGAGTTCGTCTACCTCGACAACGACGACGAGCTGCGCCGCATGCTGGAGGGCGACTTCGTAGCATGGCGGACCTACCTGCACCCCACTCAGCGGTCGATCGCCTACCGCGAGAATTACAACGGGCCGTTCCGTCTCGCGGGTGGCGCGGGTACGGGCAAGACCGTCGTGGCACTTCACCGGGCGGCTTTCCTCGCCGCACGCGGCCGTGTCCTGCTCTGCACCTTCACCCGCAACCTGGCAGCAAACCTGCGCGTCGATCTCCGCAGCCTGGTCACGGCCGACGCGGCCGCGCGCGCGGACGTCAGCGGGGTAGACCAGCTGGTCCGCCGGGTCGTCGAGGCCGTCGACGGACAGGCCGGGCAGCCGCTGAACGGTCGGGAGGAGGACCAGCGCTGGGAGGAGGCCGTGTACGCGGGAGGAGTCCCTGCCGACCTTATCCCGCAGCTGACAGCGTCGTTCCTCGCGAGCGAGTACCGGACGGTCGTCCTCGCCCAACCCGAGCCGACGAAGCAGGCCTACCTCAAGGCTCGTCGGACGGGACGCGGGGTGCGTCTGAACCGGGTGCAGCGCACCGCGGTCTGGCGGGTCTTCGAGGCCTTCGAACGCGGTGTCGAGGCCGAGGGGCGGACGACCTACGACCTGCTGGCGAGTCGGGCCGCCACGATCCTGGCGGACAGTGAGCTGCGGGAGAAGGCGCCGCGGTACGACCACGTGGTGGTCGACGAGGGCCAGGACCTGCACGCCGGACATTGGCGCATCCTCCGCGGTCTGGTCGAGCCCGGTCCCAACGACATGTTCCTCTGCGAGGACGGCCACCAGCGCATCTACGGAGAGCGCATCGTGCTCGGTCACTTCGGTATCGAGACGCGGGGGCGCTCACGACGCCTCACCCTGAACTACCGCACCACGCGGCAGAATCTCCGCTTCGCCATGTCCGTGATCGACGGCGAGCCGTTCGTCGACCTTGACGGCGACATGGAAACCACCGTTGGATATCACTCCTCCTTCGACGGCCCCCCACCAAAGACGCACGGATTCGTCAACGACGCGGAGGAGATGCGCTTTGTCTCAGAGACCGTCCGGGATTGGCTCCACGAGGGGCTCGAGGCCAACGCTATTGCTGTGCTATCACGACGGAGTCAGGAGCGGGATCAAGCTTATAGGGCTCTCAGGGACGCTGGCGTCGACGTCGAGGTGGTCGACCGCGGAGGACCTGGTGGGGGCAGTGGGGTGCAACTCATGACGATGCACCGCTCGAAGGGCTCTGAATTCTCTCGCGTACTCGTGGTAGGTGCGCGGGACGGAGTGCTTCCGCTCGAATGGCTTATGGCGAGCTCTCCCGAATCCGAGCGTGCGCTTGCACGAGCACGAGAGAGGTCGCTGCTCTATGTAGCCTGCAGCCGCGCACGGGATCAACTCGTGGTCACGTGGTCAGGCGCAGCGAGCAATTTTATTCGGCGGATGGAGCGTAATTAGCTCCGCCGCGTAGAGTCCCCACGAATACATCTTTCAATTGAGTCAATTAAATTACGGCCACCCAAGAGTCGAACACAGACACGATAAGATCGGGAGTTAGAGTTGACCGCCGACGAGGAGACGGAGATGCTCGCAAGCGTCTTCGAAGAACGCGCGGAGTACCTAACGCGAGCCGAGCTCACCAGCTGGACTGCAACTACTGATCGCGATAAGGCGATCTTGTCAGAACTGCGAGGACCGGGAGCAAAGCTCCTAAGCGGACCCCGTGGCTGTGGAAAATCAACGCTTTTGCGACAGGCCTATTTCGAGGTGCAAGAGGCCGGCAAGGACGTTCCAGTTTATGTCAACTATAGCAAGTCCCTCGCTCTTGAGCCGCTCTTTCACAAAGCTGCGAACGCCCTTGTCCTATTTAGACAATGGGTCCTTATCAAAATTATCCTTGGCTACGGTGAGTTCGTAGAATCATCCGGGCTCCAAATTCCTGAGTCACTCACCCCCCTCCTGCAAGAGGGTCATCGATTCGTACAGGAGTTGGAGACAGGAGCAGCAGGCGATCCACCAGAGAGGATGCTGGGTCCGACCGAGCTAGTCAGGCTCCTTGAAGCCTGGACCAGAGAATTTGCAAGACGTCGTTGCATCCTTTTGCTCGACGATGCAGCGCACGCCTTCTCCCCGGAACAGCAGCGGGAGTTTTTCGAGATCTTCCGCGAGCTTCGATCACGAATTGTTTCAGCCAAGGCAGCCGTCTATCCTGGAATCACAAGCTACTCTCCGAACTTCCACGTGGGTCATGAAGCCCGGATTGTGGAAGCGTGGTATCAACCAAACGAAGAGAATTACTTGGCTACGATGCGCGAAATCGTTGATCGCAGACTCCCGGAGGGCTTCAAGAAGAGACTGCAAGGTCGCGAGGAACTTGTAGACTATTTAGCCCTAGCGGCTTTCGGGATCCCGCGCGGATTCTTGGTCATGCTCTCGAATCTGCTAGGTGTAGAAGAGGAGGACGTCCAAGCTCCAACTCGCGCGCGAGCCGAGGCCGCAGTTCGAGACCATGCCGCGTCCGTGAGAGAGTTATTCGAGAGCTTGTCAGGCAAACTTCCACGCTACAAAAACTTCGTGCAACTCGGAGTCGAGCTGACTAACGAATCTCTCGGTGCAGTTCAGAAATATAACGCTACCACGTCGGGAGACAAGAAGGCCGTCACTATTGCATTCCCAAGTCCTGTGAGCCAGGACCTCGAACGGATGCTCTCGATGCTCGAGTATGCGGGCGTTATGCGAGACGCATCAACGGTCTCACGTGGCGTCAAGGGCGTCTTCCAGCGATATGATATTCACTATAGCCTAATTATTGAGGCCAATAGCCTCAGCCTGGGCCGCAGTTTCAGCACAAATTCAATTGTGTCGTCACTCAGTCAAAGAAGCGGCCATGCCTTCGTGCGAACGACGCCAGAACGACTCCTGGGAAAGTCCTACGAGAAGCGTTGCACACTAGATCTTGCCCCTTGTCAGAATTGTGGGACCCCACGTCTTTTCGAGGGGGCAAAGTTCTGCATGAACTGTGGCCGCGAATTGAGCACCGTTTCTGTCTATGATGAACTGCTTAAGTCTCCGATTGAAAGACTCCCACTTACAAAAAATAAGCTTGCAAGCTTGACCAATCATACCGCAATCAAAACTGTAAACGATATTCTTCTTGACGAGGACAACACACAGCTGAGAAAGGCACCTCGCGTGGGTCCAGTGTGGTCGAAGCGCATCAAGCGTTACGCCGAAGAGTTCGTGAGCGTGTAGATCATGCCCGAAGCGGAGACCTGGGAGATTGTCAACGCGCCCGCAACCACGATGAACCTAGATTGCTCTTCTGCGTGCACTCGACACTCGTCATCTGTCAGCCCAATCGATGCGTTAATCGAGGACGTTCGATCCACTTTGGTTTTGGGTCAGCCGGAGGACCTATCGTCTAACGAGAGTTTAGGGAGACTTCTCATCCTGAGCTTGGTTACGTCGGTCGAGGGCTACTTCCGCGAACTCCTCTTCCAACTAACTCGTGTGTGCCCGATAGCCGCCGACAAAATCGCCGACGACGAAATCCCTCTCGGCGCTCTTTCCTTCTACGGAACACACGATGCCGCCCGGGGACTCTTCGAGCGGGTCAGCTTCTCTTCGGCGGGAGAAATCCGCCGACAGACAAAAGCTGTTGCCGGGGTCTCTTGGAAGGAATCTGATTCGCTTGGCGTAGCGATCGAGAACTTTGACAAGGTTTGTCACATGCGCCACGCGGCCGTGCACTCGAAGGGTCTTCTAAGCCGAGGAAATGCACGGGCACTAGGAGTGCAGGACGCTGGACGCGTCCAATTGTCTATCAAGGTGTCCCACCTGCAAGATGCCGCCTCGGTTTGCCTAAGTCTGGTGCGCGAATATAATCAAACGGTATACAGAGCAACTATTGGCCGTTGGCGGGACCAGCAAATTCTGTGCGGCGACTGGAAGAAGGATAAGGAGAATTTTGAAGCCGTCTATCGCTTGTTCCGCAGTCGAGAGGACGGAATCGGGCCCGATAGGCCCTACATCGTCTATAGATCGCTACAGGAGTCGCTGAGAAGGAGGGCACTAGCGCGAGCCTAGCCCCTTCGGGGTCGGCTGCGGCAGCTCAGCCGGCGGGACCGGGTCCGAACCCGTCGAGTGGTGCGTCCACGCCGTCTGGAATGTACTCACGATGATCGCCGCACTCGGCGAGAAGCCCCTCCATCGTCGGGAACGGCGGTTGACGGCGTTGCCGCTGGTCGGGGGTCGGGCGAGGCGGCGCGAGCGCGAAGCGCGGCGAGGTGATCAGCGCGATCCTCGACCTGCTCGACGAGCGCGCCGCGGACGAGCAGGACGTCGCGCTGGTGCTGTGGACCGACCGCGACCACGCCGCGGTCCAGCACGTCCGACGCGTCCGTGACGAGAAGCCCCCCGACGAGACGCAGGAGGCGACGGCGGGCGCGCTGGCCGACCGCGCCCGGCGTCGGGAACTCGCGCTCTTCCTCGGCGCCGGGGTGAGCGTGAGCGCCGGACTGCCGCTGTGGAAGGACCTTCTGGGGCTCCTGCTGGAGCGGGCAGGCGTCGTGGCCGAAGAAGCCAAGGCCATCGCCGTTCTCGACCCGCGGGACGCGGCCACGCTCGCCGTCCGGAAGCTCGGTGGAACGGTGCAGCTTGTCGAAGCTTTGAGTGCGGTCCTCCCCCAGCGCCGCTACGGCTTGGCGCACGCGCTGCTCGCGGCGCTACCCGTGGCGCAGACGGTGACCACCAACTACGACCAGCTCTTCGAGACCGCCCGCCGCGACCAGGGGCGACCCGTCGCGGTGCTGCCGTTCGAGGCGCCGGCTCAGGAATGGCTGCTCAAGGTGCACGGCGACCTCGGAACCGGGAAGGGCATCGTCCTGACCCGTGACGACTACCTGCGGTTCGGGGAACGGAGCAGGGCGCTGGCCGGCCTGGTGCAGGGCATGCTGATGACCAAGCACGTCCTCTTCGCCGGCTTCTCCTTCACCGACGAGAACTTCTTCCGCATGGCCCATGCGACGCGGCAGGCGCTCGTCGAGGCCGGGAAGCCGCGCGGGATGGGGACGGCGTTGGAGCTGAGGGGCGACCTCGTCAAGCGGTCGTTGTGGGCCGGGGAGCTCGAATACCTCTCGATGGACGGTGCTGATGACGCCTCCGCGGCGCGGAAGCTCGAGATCTTCTTCGACCGGGTCGTGCAGCTCGCCAGCGACGACGTGTCGTTCCTGCTCGACCCCGTCTACGACTCGCTGAAGTCGGACACCGACCGGAAGCTCGCGGACGAACTGCTCGGTCTGGCCGGCCGGATCGAGGGCGACGGCCAGGCGCGGGCGCAGGTCGACGGGCTGCTCCGGTCGCTGGGGTGGCGGGGCTGATGGCGACCCCGAGCCGGGCGGTCCTCGAGCAGCACCACGCCTGGGTCGCCGGCGACAACGCGTGGCAGCGGGAGGCGCGGCTGCGGCAGGCGCGGTGGCGGGAAGGGCAGGGACTCGACGCTGGGCTCCATCGAGGTGTGCCGCTCGGCTCGCGACTGACCGAGGCCGACGGCCTGCCACCCCGCATGGCTAACTACCTGACGCCGACGATCCGTACGGTCGTGCAGCGCGCGCTCGCCGAGAAGCAGCGCGGCGCATTGTTCAAGGAGGACCGGCTCTGGTGCGACCTGCTCTCCAGCCAGCCCCTGTGCTTCAACCTCTTCGGCGAGCTGGCGGCGGACCTCAAGTTGGCCGCGCAGGTGTTCGAAGTGTGGTGGCCACGGCGGGTCGACGTGGTGGAGTCGATCGCGTTCGAGTGGTCGCCCGGTCGCGGCGACATGAAGTACACGGGCAACAAGAGCGCCTTCGACGTCTTCGTGACCTACCGCGGCCCGCGTGGTCGCGGGTTCGTCGGGATCGAGGTGAAGTACCACGAGGATCTGCGGGGCAGCGCTGTCCGCAACGACTCGCGGTACCGGGAGCTCACCCGCGCCCACGGCCTGGTCGCGGAGTGCGCGATGGCTGAGCTCGAGACCCTGCCGCTCCAGCAACTCTGGTTCGACCACCTGCTCGCGCTCCAGATGCTCGCCGTCGATGACTGGTGGCAGGAGGGCATGTTCGTCGTCCTGTTTCCCGAGGGGAACCGACACTGCTCGGACGCGGTCGCGCGCTATCGAGGGCTCGTGGGTCGGCAGGACACCGTCGACGTCCTCACGCTCGAGAGCGCGATCGGCGGGCTCGGCCAGGCAACTGACGCCGACTGGCTCCGCGCGCTGAGCGATCGATACCTGGGCGAGGCCGGGGCAGTGGCCGGCGGCTGACGCGACGGACCGGTCGAGCCTCGGCGATCCGGGCGGAGCGCCCGCGCGTGTCCCGCCTCCCAATCAGCTCGTACCGGACGCTGGAAAAACACGGAACCGAACGGTCCCTCGCCCAGTCCGTGCGAGTAGAGGACCCGGGAGGTAGCCATGAAGGCGATCATCACGAAGTCGGCGGCGGTGCTTCTCGTCGCGCTCGCGATCACGACGACGTCGGGAGCTGTGGCGGAGGCAGACCCGCGACCCGTCTCCGACGAGGAGTACTTCGGACTGATCCTGCTCGCCCGGGACCAGGACGGGGTCGAGGTGCCGGTTCGCAATGGCGACCTGACGCTCGGCCACGCGAAGGCATGCTGGAAACACAACTTCTGCAGTCTGCGGGCCATGGCGTTGACGATTCAGGGGCGGCAGAACAAGCAGCCGCCGGAAGGACCACGCGTCGTGTACGTCGCGCACGCCGTCGGAGGAGGCTTCGACCTCCGGCTGCGCGTCGTGGTCGACACGAGCACCTTCACGCGCCGTGGCACACCTCCGGACGGCCGCCCTGTCGGCGTGATCACGGCCTACTGCGAGGGGATAGAGCGGTGCCCCGACGAGCTGAATCGCGCGTGACGCCGCCTTCTATGGTGTCGTCCGTGCACCTTGTGGCCGTCCTGCCTGCGTGGATGCTGGCCGACGGCGATTTCGGCGGTCTCGTCGTCGGGGGCACGGCTGAGTTCGGGTTCGCGGTGGAGCCGGCGCACATCGACCTCGGCGCGGACATGGCTGGCATCGTTCAGGTCGGAGACGCCGTGCCCACGACCACGGTGTCGGGCACCGTGCTGGCTCCCTCCCCCGAGGCGCCCCTCGTGATCGACGCCGGGTGGGTGAAGCCGATCGTGACCGCCCTGGACGCCAGCCACCGGGGCACCATCTCCGTGCGGGGCCGCCTCGTCGTAGAACCACAGCTCTGGGCGACGGACGGCGTCCTGTGGCCCCTGGTTCCGGACGGGGTCAGGCTGTGGTCCGTCGATCGAATCCGGGCAGTGACCGCCGAGGTGGTCGATCTGGCGGCCAGCCCGCCCGTGAGCGCCGTCGATCACGACGCCGTCTATCTCCTCGACCTCAACAGGCCCCAGCCCGCTCGACGGTCGGTCGACGGGACGTGACTGACACTGCCGCGCGCGATGAGAGGCATGCGACGGCGACCCACGTACGCTATGTAAGCACCACTGCGGAGGCGGGCGTGTCCAAAGTCCACTGCGACAGCTACTCCGAGGCTCGCGCGCACCTCAAGGACCTCCTCGACGCCGCCGAGCGGGGTCGGCTCGCGACCGTGCGTCGCAACGCAGCGACCGCGGCGGTCGTCGACGTCGAACGGTTGCGGCACTTCCTCGCCACGCGAGGCCCGGCTCGAGCACAGGTGGTTCCCGAGGCCGGCGGCTGGTCGGTGTTCCTCCCGGGGCTGCCCATCGCGGCGGATGGCGCGAGCTTCGACGAGGCGATCGACGAGATGGTGGGGGCGTTGCGGGACTACGCCGCGGACTCGCAGGACCGCCTCCTCCACGCGCCCAACCACCGCGAGCAGTGGGGCCTCGTCCAGATGATCGGCCTCAGCAGTGACGATCAGCTACGAAGCTGGCTGACCGGTCCGTCGTCGTGACCCTCCCGGCGCCGACCCGACAGGATCGCGGACGGTTTCTGTCGAGCCGAGGGCTGGCGGCCGGTCCGTGATGCGCGCGGACGCACCGGGACGCACCACGTCACCTACGAACTCGCGCTCCCCGACGGGCGCGTCCTCCGTACGCGGGTCTCCCATCCGCCGGACCGCTAGACGTACGGCAAGGCTCTGTGGACGCACATCCTGCGTGACGAGCTCGACGTCGACGAAGCGACCTTCTGGTCGTGCGTTCAGCGTGGCGAACCGCCTGACCGCGGGGTGCGTTCAGCACCCGACAGCGCCCTCCCCGCGCAGGTCGTCGCTCTCCTCTTCTCTCGCGTCGGGCTTGACGAGAGCGAGGTCAAGGCCATGAGCAAGGAGGGAGCGATAGCCCGCCTCCACCAGTTCTGGACCGAGGGCCACTGAAGCCTGGACGATCAGCGTCGTCCGAGGACCGCTCGGGTGCCGCGGACGCCCGCCCTGCTCCCCGTGCAGAACCGTCACGTTCGACCTGACGGCAGACGTACGGAGCGCAGTTCGTTGTACGCGGAGGTGGTCCCATGAAGACGATGTCCTACTCGGAGAGTCGCGCGCGGTACGCCGAGGTCCTCAATTCCGCCGTCGATGATCGCGAAGAGGTCGTGATCACCCGCGCAGGGCACGACCCCGTCGTGATCGTGGCGCTCGACGAGTACGAGTCGCTGAAGGAGAGCGCCTACCTCCTGCGCAGCCCTGAGAACGCTCGCCGGCTGCTAGCCTCCATCGATCGCCTGGAGAACGGAGCCGGCGCGACCCATGAACTGGTCGATCCCGAACCGTGAAACTGGTTTGGGACGAGAGGCCCGGGCCTACTACCTCTGGTGGCAGGTCCAGGACCGCATGGTGCTCAAGCGGATCAACGTGCTGATCATTGACATCGTGCGAGACGGCAACGAGGGCATCGGTGACCTGAGCCGCTCAAGCATGGCTTCTGCGGCTACTGGTCGCGGTGCATCACTGATGAGCACCACCTCGTCTACAACGTCGTCGAGGACGAGATGCGCATCGACGCCTGCCGATACCACTACGACGCTGAGGGACGTGCACCCGGACGCGGCGCTCCGTGCCGTGACCGCAGTTGGACGTGCTGGTCAACGGCGCCTGAACTCGGACCCCTGGCGACGGCATCAACGGATTCCTCGCGGTTGTCGATCAAGCTGGTCGTCGGTCTTGCTGGCCGCGGGGACGCGGCCGAGGTCGCGGTCCTCGAGCCGGTAGCCGCTGCGGTCGGATAAGGCGAGAGGCGGGCCGGAACCGTTGGCGGGCGCGACCCTTGTCGCTCGTCCACGCGGACCAACGTGGCCTGGCATGGGAGACAGATGTTCAAGGGGTAGCCGCGACGCCGAAGAAAGATGGAACCGATCGGGCCCGGCCGCAGTCCAAGCCCACGAAGAGCTCTGCCACTCGTCGTCAGGAGCCGGCCGTGACCACCCGCCTGCGCGTTCTCCTCGTCGCCCTCTTCGTCTGTCTCGTCGGTCCTCTCGTCCCGTCATCAGCGCTCGCACAGTCGGGCGCGCCGCCGTGGGCGGCGTGCGGACGTACCGACCCCGAGAGCAAGCCGGTCAAGACCTATCCCGTCCAGCCTCCCGTCAGCGGACCGTCGCGGACCTATGCGGTGCTGATGTGTGGCAATCGGGCCTTCGGCCAGCGACACATCGCGAACGAGCACGGGAAGCAGTGGTCCGATCTCGCCGTCTACACCGGCGGGCCATGGCAGGGCTTGGCTGACTTCGCCATCCGACAGACGTTGACGATTCCGCAGCCCGGCTACCCCCGCTTCAACCCGGAGCGGAACACCTGGACCTACAAGTCGCCGCTGCAGATCAAGGACCAGGAGGGACAGGTCCGGGTGACCTACTGGGTCGTCGTCGGGGTCGCCGCGCAGGATGGCAAGCTCCTGACCAGCTTCTACAGCCGCGACCCGAGGTGAGGCGAGATGCCCTCCACGGAGGATCAGGTCCTCTACGCCAGGCTCCTCACAGCGATCGGTGAGGGTGGCGTCGTCGAGCGAACAGCGGACGGCGTCGTCATCGACGCGTTCGAGGACCGCAGCCTGATGCAGCTCATGCACCTCCGCGTGACCCCGGCAACCTTCGGACCGCTGTTGCGGTCGACGGCCGGTCGATCGGCGTCCGCCTTCCCCGACGTCGAGCCGCTGGAAGCCGCGTGGCGGTTGTTCCTCGTCCACCTCGACGAGGCGATCCAGACCGCTGCTCCGGGCGAGACGGAACTCGTGCCGACGCCCGACGGGGTCGGGGCGTTCCGCCCCGACCTGACCCGCCTTCCCTCGACGCGTGAGCAGGAAGAGCAGTGGGTCGACCAGCAGCGGTACGACCGGCTGATCCAGCACTTCGCGGATCGAGGCCAGGCAGAAGTGCATCTCGAAGCCCAGACTCTCGTCCTTCGTGAAGTGGACGGCAAGGCACTTCCGCAACCGGTGCGGATACGGCTGCCGTTCGGCGTGCTCTCGGACCGTTTCCGCCGTGCTGCTCATCCAGACGGCGCCGTCGTCGAACTCATCGCCGAGCTGCAGGCGGCGATCGACGCCGGCGGGACCGACCTGGAACTGCGAGCAGACGGATCGGTCGGTGTTCGTGAGCGCTGACGAGGCGGATGTCGGCCGGGAGGTCGTCGGTCACGAGCGGGCGCGACGTGGGGACCGGCTTGTATCGCCGCGCCCCCGGCGGGAGCCGAGGTACGTTCAAGCCATGTCGCGGCTCGAGCGCATCACCACGAGGCCAGAGTTGTGCCACGGCCAGCCCACCATCCGCGGGATGCGCTTCCCGGTCTCCCTCTTGCTGGAGCTGCTGTCCTCCGGCATGAGCATGGAGGAGATCCTCGAGGACTATCCAGACCTCGAGCGCGAGGACATCCTTGCTGCGCTCGAGTTCGGATCCCTCGTGGCCGGACGGGCCAGGACCATTCCTCTCGGCGCCGCGTGAGGTTCCTGGTCGATGCGCAGTTGCCCGCTCGCCTGGCGGGAGCCCTGCGCGATGCCGGTCACGACGCCGTGCGCACGACCGATCTCCCGAACGGCAACCGCACCTCGGACGCGGAGATCGCCGAGGTCGCTGACCGCGAGGACCGAGTCGTGGTCACGAAGGACCGAGATTTCCGGGACTCCCACCTCATCCAGGGACAGCCCGCCCGCCTGCTCGTGATCGCGACCGGCAACATCACGAACCGCGCGCTCCTTGCTCTGATCGACCAGCACCTGAAGTCGATCGTGGTGGCGCTCGACGAGGTCGCCTTCGTCGAACTCACCTCGGCCGCGCTCGTGCTCCACTCCCCCGACAGTTCGTAGAGCACCGCCGCTGGATCGACGGCTCGCGACGAGGCGGGGACCGAAGGCCAGCCACCGACCGATGTCGTCGAGGAACTCGACAGCCGTGTACGTCTCCGTGGCGGCCACGCCGAGCTCGACCAAGGCCGGGCCCGACGCGGGTGTCAGACCGCAGCGGTCCGTCCGATCCTCCTGCCGGGAATCTCGATGGAACCGATCGGACTCCGCGGACCTCTGTACCCATGACGACGTCATGACAGGAGGAGCCGATGGCAACGACGGACGACGAGCTGTTCGTGACGAAGCTCGTGCAGCTCACCGAGGCCGGAGAGGTGGCGCCAGAGGTGGACGGGCCGTCGTCGTCCTGCGGGGCCAGCCCGGCCAACGCGTCCCGGAGTGCCGGCTCCACCTCACGCCCGCGCTGCTCGAGGGGTCTCTCCACGATCTCGCCCCGGACTATGCGCCGGTGTTCCCACTGCTGGCGCCGCTCGAGGCTGCGCTGGTGGCCTTCTGGGTCCACCTCATGGCGGCGGTGGAGGACGCGGGGCCGGGTGCCACCGACGTCGAGTCCATCGCTCCGGACGCTGTGCGCTAGTGCCGACGGAACCGTGCGACCTACCCTCGGGCCATGAGAGCCGTCGTCCCGGAGTCGCTGCTGGCCGAGCGGCGCTCGCGCGGCCTCGACCGCCGCGACGAGGTCTGGGACGGGGTCCTGCACATGGTGCCCCCGCCCGGTGACACGCATCAGGGGTTGTCGACGGAGCTCGTCATGCTGCTCGGTCCCCTGGCCAAGCGTCGGGGTCTCGTCACGCGCGTCGAGACCGGACTGTTCCGCACGGGCGAGGACTACCGCGTGCCCGATCAGCTCTACCGCCGTCCCGACGACGGGTCCTCCCGCGGCGCGGAGGGCGCCGAGCTCGTCGTCGAGATCCTGTCGCCGCAGGACGAGACCCTCGCGAAGCTCCCCTGGTACGACGAGCTGGGCGTGCGGGAGGTGCTCGTCATCGAGCCCGAGACCCGGACCGCGACGCTGTATCGCGCGGGCCGGGTCGTCGAGCCGACGTACTCCGAGGTCCTCGGCGTGGCCTTCGAGACCGTCGAGGGTCGATTGACGCTGATCTGGGACGGTGGCGAGGATGTCGTCTAGGACGAGGCCAGCGACCGCGCGAACCCCGTCACGTCCCGGACCGCCTCGGCGTACACCTCGGGCATCGCGTTCTGGAAGAGCAGCTCCCCGACGTGGCACAGGCCGAGGTTGACCTTGCCGATCGAGGGGACTCCCGCGTCCAGCAGCATGCGGTGGTAGGCGACGCCCTCGTCGCGCAGGGGGTCGACCTCGTTGACCGAGATGACGTGCGGAGGCAACCCGCGCAGGTCGTCGGGCTGAGCGCGGAGCGGCCAGCAGGTGGGGTCGTCGACGTTGCGGTCGTCCGGGTCGTAGACCTCCGCGAGCAGCGGGAACAGCGCGCGGTCCAGCCAGTACTTGTCGTTCTCCCAGAGCGAGTGCAGCTCCGCGGGCGGCTCCTCCCAGCGCCCGAGGATGTACGGGCACTGCGCGTAGACGCCGGCGATCTCGCCGACCCAGCCCTCGCGGTTCGCCTTGATCGCCACCGCGAGCGACAGGTTGGCGCCGCCGGAGTCGCCCGTGACCACGATGTGGGTCCCGCCCAGCTCGGCACGGTTCGCGTACACCCAGCGGACGGCGGCCGCGCAGTCGTCGAGGCCGGTCGGGAACGGGTTGGCGCCGGCGACACCGCCGGCGTTCCGGTAGTCCACCCCGACGACGACCGCGCCCGCCTTCGCGAGCTCGTCGCGCCAGTGCGAGTACAGCGCGCCGGTCGCCGACAGCATCACCATGCCGCCGCCGTGGATCTGGACGATCACCGGGAGCGGGCCGTCGACGCCGTCCGGGCGGTGGACGTGGAGCGCGATCTCGTGCCCGTCGCGCGTCACCGTCCGGACCTCGTGGGACACCCCGTCGACCGGCTTCAGGTCCTGGGCGAGCACGGTGAACAGGCCCTCGAACGCCTCCTCCGCCGCGACGCTGAACCCGAGCATCGTCTCGCGGCCGGCGTCCCGGGTGAGCGGGTTGGCCGGCGGGTGGTCCAGCGCCCCGAGCGCGCCGAAGACGGCGACCATCCGAGGGTCGGAGCGGGGGTCGGTGCCGAGCGTGAGCGCCTGATCGCCGAGTCGGCCCGGGGGAACGTGCGGGGTGTCCGTGGACATCGACCTCTCCTCGTCGAGCGGAACAGCATCCGCGCAGAGCGTGGCTCAGCTCACAGGCGACGGTCAACGCCGCCGGACCCGACCCGTCGTCGGGAAGGACCCCGTCGGAGACTGGCGCCCGTGGCCCTCACCTTCGCCGAATACCTGGAGACCCTCGACGACGAGGCGCTGGCCGCGCTCCTGATCCGCCGGCGGGACGTCTGCGCCGAGCCCGTCCCCCGGGATCTCGCGCATCTGGCCGACCGGCTGTGCACCGCGGAC
This sequence comes from Actinomycetospora sp. CA-084318, assembly GCF_050955885.1. Taxonomy (NCBI): domain Bacteria; kingdom Bacillati; phylum Actinomycetota; class Actinomycetes; order Pseudonocardiales; family Pseudonocardiaceae; genus Actinomycetospora; species Actinomycetospora sp. CA-084318. The sequence goes on along the minus strand of NZ_CP192098.1, from coordinate 1,817,698 downwards.
TCCCTGTTCGACGCCCTCGCGGAGCTCGACCAGGACGCCGTCGAGGTGGGGCGGGCCGCCGCCGCGCTGGGCCCGCAGTCCGCTCCCGAGACGATCGCCGCGCTGCTCGATGCCGACGACGCAGTCGTCGAAGCGGTCGTCGACCGGCTCGTCGCGCTCGGCCTGGCCTACCCCGACGGCGCGTACCTCCGTCTCCCCGAGCGCGTCGACCGGCATTTCCACGCCGACCTCGGCGGCGGCGCGCCGATCACGGTTCTCGTCCGCTCGATGGTCGTCGAAGACCTGCGGGTGCTCGCGGACGCCCACGGAGTCTCGACGGCCGGGCTGCGCAAGCCCGAGCTGGTGGAGGCCGTCGTCGAGGCGCTGCACGACGTCCTCGGCGTCGCCGGCCGCGTCCGCGCCCTCGACCGCCCGCTCCTGCACCGGCTCGCCGGCATCCTCGGTCCCGGCGACGGTTACGCCTACCGTCTGGAGGCCGCTGAGGAGGGTCTCGTCGACCGCGGGATGCTCGTGCTCCACAACCGCGCGCTCGAAGTGCCGCACGAGGTGGCGATCGCCGTCTGGCTGCTCGTCGCGAAGGTCACCGGGCCTCCGACCCTCCCGACCGCCGTCGCCGGGGACACCACGGGCGCGGCTCAGGAGTTCCTCCGCCACGTCGGCGCCGTCCTCGACCACCTCCGCGCGTCGCCGGTGCCGCAGATCAAGGCGGGCGGGGTCGGGAAGCGCGAGCGGACACGCCTGGTCAAGGCCCTCGATCTTCCCGACGACGCCCAGCTCGCCCTGGCGCTCGACCTCGCCTTCGCGCTCGGCCTCGTCGCGCCCGGCGCGGGCGGACTCACCACGACCGACCGCTACCCGGAGTGGCGCGCGGAGCCGGCCGCCCGTCGGTGGTCGAGCCTCGCCACGGCCTGGATCGACCTCCCCCACTGCCCGACCCACCGCGTCGACCCCGACAGCACCGAGTCCGCTCCCCCACTGCCGCCGATCGTCGACTCGAGCTCGATCCGCCGAGCGCTGCTCCGCGTCGGGCGCGACGGTCGGTCGCTGCGGGCCGCGTGCGACGAGATCGCCTGGTACGCACCCATGCGTGGTCCCGAGGACTGGCGCGCGGCGATCGCACACGCCGTGGTGGACGAGACGCGCCGGCTCGGGATGGGCGACGGGGACGCGCTCGGGCCGCTCGACCCGTCGTCGGGACGGGTCGAGGAGCTGCTGGGCGACGTCGCCTGCCAGATGGTGCTCCAGTCCGACCTGACCGCCGTCGTCTCCGGCGTTCCCGACGACGAGGGGCAGCGGTTGCTGACCGATGCCGCCGACGTGGAGGCGCGGGGCGCCGCGACCGTGCACCGATTCTCCACCCGCAGCGTGCGCCGGGCCCTCGACGCGGGCTGGACCGCGGACACCCTGCTCGCCGGGCTCCGGCACCTCGCCGGCGACATCCCCCAGCCGCTGGACTATCTGGTCCACGACGCCGCACGGGTGCACGGCTCGATCCGCGTGCACGAGGTGCGCACCTGCGTGGTCGCCGACGAGTCCCTGGCGCTCGAGCTCGCGGCGGCCCGGTCGTTGCGCAAGCTCGGCTGGCGACGGATCACGTCGACGGTGCTCGGCTCGTCGGAGCCGCCCGCGGTCGTGCTGCGGCTGCTCCGCGACGCCGGGTACAGCCCGGTGCTCGACGACGGGTCGGGTGCGGTCGCGGTGGAACGTGCACAGGTCGAGACGGCGGAGCCGCTGGAGGACATCACGACGACGTCCGTGCCGGCGGCCGAGTTCCTGCGGCGGTTGCGGTCGTCGGACGCGCGGGTGAACCCGACGGCGCAGCGGCTGGCGCACGCGTCCGGCGGTCGGCTCTCGTCGGACGAACTCGACCAGCTCGCGTACGCGCTCGACCACACGTCCCCGGTGCGGATCACGTACCGGGTCAGCAGCGGGTCGGTGGGCAACCGGGTGATCACGCCGCAGGTGTTCCAGCACCGGTGGCTTCGCTCGTGGTGCCACCAGGCGGGCGACGTCCGCGACTTCACGGTCACGTCGATCCTGGGTGTCGGACCGGCGTAGGTGGCTTCGCCTCGTGAGTAGTAATCCGTGTCCTGGCACGGCTTACTACTCACAGGGCGGAGCCACCTACGGTGCTGTCATGAGCACATCGTCATCTGTCCCGGACCGACCGGGATCCCTCGCGAGAGGAGCCTCGCCCGCGGCCATCCGGGCGGCGCTGTTGCCGGAGGACAAGCCGGTCTTCGACGCGGCGTACGAGAGCGCCCTCGAGCAGGCCCGTCACGACGACGACCTCGAACCACTGCACGACCTGCTCGAGAACTGGCGGCGGCAGGCCATCGCCCAGTCCGACCCGGAGGCCTTCCGGCGCACGGTCCGCCGGGCGGCGGCGTTCTTCACCGGCCAGCCGATTCCCACCGATGAGCCCTTCGCGGTCACGCGGGCCAAGGCCGGGATGTAGCCGGAGAGCGTGTCCGTCAGACACGGCTCCAATCGTTCGGACCTGACCTTCCTGACGACGGGTCGAGAGCGTCAGCCCGTCAGGAACTCGATGATCACCTCGGCGAGCTCGGGCGCGACCATCGCCGCGAGGTGGTCGCCAGGCACGGTGCGGAAGCGACCGTCGCCGAGCGCCGCGGCCAAGTCGGGAGCCGTGAGTCGGGCCCGGTCCTGGTCGCCCGTGAGGACCAGGGTCGGAACGGGGATCGCGGCCAGGACGGCGTCCGGACTAGCCACGTAGGTGTCCAGGAGATGCAGCAGAGCGACCGCGCCACATCTCTGGTCCACGATCCATTGCGCCGACGGGTCCAGCGGCTCGCCCCGGACGATCCCGGACAGCAGGCTGCGGAACGACGCGCTGTTCGGCCCCTCCGCGGCAGCGCTCGCACGTCCCTGACCGGCGATCACCGCGCGCCGCGGCCGTGCCCCGCGAGCGAGCATGCGGAGCACCACCCGTCCGCCGAGCGAGTAGCCGACGAGTTCGTAGTCGTCGAGCCCCAATGCCTCGACGAGCTCGAGCCCGTCGTCGGCGAGGACGTCCGGCGGCCACGCGGACGGGTCGCGCGGGGCGTCGCTGTCCCCGTGTCCGCGCAGGTCGGGTAGGACCACGCGGAAGCCGGCCGCCGCGAGCGCCCGCGCCGGGCCCTCGTCGACGAGCTGCGACGCGCTGCCGGTGAAGCCGTGGACGAAGACCAGCGGCCGCCCCACGCCCAGCTCGAGGTAGGCGATCGCGGTCCCGTCGTGGGCTCGGACGAACACGCCAACAGAGAATTCCCGACGACGGGTTGGAACCGCCAGACCTGTCGTCAGGAACGCGCTGCCACGACCGCCGCGGCGATCGGCTCCAGCAGAGCGATCAGCTCGTCCAGCTCTGCAATTGTCAGTGCCTCGTACGGCGCCTCGGCGAGCTCGTCGGTCAGTGTCTCGATCCCGTCCTTGAGGTGCTGACCCGCGTCGCTCAACCGGCCCTCGTCGTCGAGAACGCCCCGCGCCCGCAGGCCGTCCATCACGGCCGCGAGGCGCGCCTTCGGCAGGTGGTGGATGCGCCCGAACGACTCCGCCGGGTAGATGCCCATGTCCAGCGCCGACAGGACGTGCGCCTCGGTCCCGCCGATCCGTGCGCCGACGAGCGCGGCGACGTGCCCGTCGCCGCGGTGCTCGCGCAGGATCGTCGCGGCGTGCCACAGCCGGGCTAGCGGCTCGGACGGCACCTCGTGCGTGCGCATCCCGGCGTACATCACCCGGCCCGCGACGGGCGCGCCGAACGCGGCCTTGAGAGTTAGGTCGGCGGCGCGGGCCACCTTCGGGGAGTCGGCCTGCGCGCCCAGGATCCGGCGCAGCGACGCGACGCTCCCCCGCCGCTGCGCCGCGAACGACGCCTCCGGCGACGCGGTGTCCCACGCGCTCGGGATGTGCCGCGCGACCTCACCGGGCGCGAAGCTGTAGAACGCCGCGTCGACCACCTCGGCCGGCACGCGGCCCAGCCCGGCGGCTCGCGCGGCGAAATAGCCGTCCCAGTAGGTGCGGTGGCCGAGCGCGGCGTATTCCTCGTTGACCTCGTCCTCCAGGTACGTGACGAGGCAGATCGGCTCGAGCAGGTCGAACATCCGGCGGGCGACGGTCATGATCAGGGCCTCTCGGTGCGGCGGACTCATCCCGACGTCGAACGGGCAGAGCCTCCTTCGACACGTCCGGCAGGCCGTTCCTCGGCCACCACGCCGGCGAGGAACGACCGCACCAGCGGTCCCGCCCGGCGCGGGTCCCAGGCGACGATGAGCTCGGCGGGCGGATGGTCGCGCAGCGGGACCGTGACGAGGCCGGCGGGGACGTCGTGGCCCGCCGGGACGAGCCCGACGCTGCCGTTCCAGAGCACCGCCTGCAGGCACTCGTGGGCCGTGTGCACCACCGGCCCGCCGCGCCCGCCGCCCCAGAAGGCGCTCCACACGGGGTCGGCTCCAGGTGGCATCCGGAACCACGGGCGGTCGGCCAGATCCTCGGACGTCACGGCGGATCGCCCGGCGAGCGGGTCGTCCGCGCGCAGCACGACCTCGACGGGATCGGTGCGCAGGACCTGCACCGCCAGACCCGTCGTGTCGAACGGTGCCAGCGTGACGGCGAGGTCGACGAGTCCGGCGCGCAGTCCACAGGTGGGGTCGCTGAAGTCGGATTCGCGGACGTCGACGCGGACATCCGGGTGCCGGCTCCGGAAGGCCGACACCAGCGCCGGACCGGCGTGTTCCACCGCGCCCGCGAGGCTGCCGAGCGTGATCACCGCGTCCCCGCCCACGGCGGCGACCCGGACCCGTAGGTGATCGGCCCGCTCGAGCAGGAGCCGTGCCTCGTCGAGCAGGAGGGCACCCGCCGGGGTCGTCGCCACGCCGCCGGACGACCGCTCGAGCAGCGTCGCCCCGAGGTCCCGCTCCAGGACGCGGATCGCCCGGCTCAGCGACGGCTGCGCAATGAACAACCGGGCCGCAGCCCGCCCGAAATGCCGTTCCTCGGCCACCGCGACGAAGTAGCGCAGCAGCCGCAGGTCCACGAGCAGCAAAGATAGCCGCCCGCTATCGCCCATCCGATCCCGGTCTTGGACCGCCGGGGACGACCGCGCCGAGCATGGCCGGCATGGCTGAGGTGAGCGTCGTCGGTCCGGACGACGCAGAACGGTTGCAGATCGGGTCCGCCGTGACGACGCGAATCCTCGAGGACGGCACGACGACGGGCCATCGCCTGGGGGTCGCCGAGGGGACGATCGCCCCGCACACCGCCGGCCCGCCGCAACACCGCCACGCCCTGCACGACGAGGGCTTCTACGTCATCTCCGGGCTGCTGCGCTTCACCGTCGGCGACCGGGAGTACGACGCCGCGCCCGGCACGCTGGTCACGGTGCCGCCCGGGGTGCCGCACACCTTCGCCAACCCCGGCGACGAGCCGGCCCGGGCGCTGACCACCTTCACCCCGGCCTCCTACACCGCCTACTTCCGCGAGCTCGCCGCGACTCGGCCTGACGAGATCGAGGACCTGATGGCGCGCTACGCCACCGTGATCACCGAGGAGTACGCGCCGTGAGGATCGCGTTCTGGGTGATCGCGGTGCTGCTGGCCGTGTTCTATCTGTACGCGGGCGGCCTCAAGCTGGTGCGCACCCGCGGGCAGCTGGCGCCGACGATGGCCTGGGTCGACGTCGTCCCGATGCCGGCGGTGCGCGCCCTCGGGGTGGTCGAGGTCCTGGGCGCCCTGGGGCTCCTCCTCCCCGCCCTGACTGGCATCGCCCCCGCCCTCACCGTCGCCGCGGCCGTCGGGCTCGTCGTCCTGCAGGTCCTTGCCACGGCGCTCCACCTGTCGCGGCACGAGGTCCGCGACCTGTGGCTGAACGGGTTGCTGCTGGTCCTCGCCGGGCTTGCAGCGGTCCTCGCCGGCTCGTCCTGATCGCCTCCACGCCGTTGGCTGACCGAACCCTTCATGACGTCGGCGCCATCCCAGGCGCGTCGGTACGGGGCCCGAGGACCGGCTGGCCGCCCCTGCGACCCCGGAACCCGGCCTCCCAGGGCCATCGACCGCGGTCGTCTCGCCAGACCAGCTGGTAGGCCCGGAACGGTCGCGGCGCGAACAGCGCCCGCGCGGTTTCCAGATGGGCATCGGGATGCGGTAGTTCGACGATCTCCAGCGCAAGACCGTCGCGCAGGGTGAACCGCTGCCCCGGCTCGCACATGGGTACGTCATGGTCGACGTAGTGATGCGCGAGATCCTCGAGAAGCGCGCCGACGCGGGCTGTAGCCATACCGGTGACGACGAGTTCGGGCAGGTCCACCAGGGCCAGCCCGACCGTGTAGCACCACGGCGGGTGGAAGCGGTCCCCACGCACGTGCTGGACGGCGAATCCCGCATCGCGGACGACGTCCCCCATGCGCTCCAGGTAGTCGGCTCGGGTCATCGTCGGGTCACTGCACATCCAGCACATCGCCGGCCTCCAACATCACGAGTCGGGTGGCCCGGGGGAATCTCACCCCCGGGCTCCCACAGATCCCGGCGTGACAATCTCTTGTCACCGGGCTCTTGCCATCTTGTTCATCGGGCCGGAGGAACGCTGGCGACCCATTTCCAGTGCGCGAACAGGCGGGGATACCTTCCGATGATCCCCAGCCAGCACCGGACGGCCGCCTTCTGCGCTCGCAGTCGTTTGTATTTCTTGCGGATCCATCGCACCAGGTAGGCGTTGATGCGGGCGAACAGGCCATACAGCGCGGAGCGGTAGAACGCCCCGTAGTACTGCATCCATCCTCGCACCATCGGATTCACCCAGTGCGCGAGTTCGGAGAAACTCAGGCGTATGTGCCGGTGCAGTCGCCAGGACCGCACCTGCGCACTGATCCGTGTGAGGGCAGCCTTGCTGATCGCGGGAAGGAACCCAGAGAAGGTCCGCCCGCCGCGACCTTTGGCTTCGCGTTGACGGAAGGTGAACCCCAGGAACGTGAACGACGTATGCTCCGCGGAGCGACGCCGGTTCCCGTCCTGGCAGTAAACGATCCGTGTCTTGTCGGGATGCAGACGCAACCCGACCTGTTCCATGCGCTCGCCGATCGCCGCGACCATTGTCTCGGCTTGCTCGCGGCTCGTGCAGTGCACGACCGCGTCATCGACGTAGCGCTCGAAGGAGATACCGGGAAAGGCCCGGTCCATCCACGTGTCGAACGCGTAGTGCAGGAACATGTTCGCGAGCACCGGTGACACCGGCGACCCTTGCGGCGTTCCACGGTCGCGAGCGACGAGGTCACCGTCACGAGTCTGAATGGGTGCTTGCAGCCAACGCGTGACATACAGGACGACCCATCGCTGGTCGGTGTGCGCCTCGACCGCCTTGATGACGAGGTCCCACGGGACGCTGTCGAAGAACTTCTGGATGTCCAGATCGATCACCCAGTCGGTCTTCCAGCAGCGCTTCCTGCAGGTCTCGACCGCATCGAGGGCCGAGCGGCGCGGGCGGTAGCCGTAGGAGTCCGGGTGGAAGATCGGTTCGACCGACTTCTCCAGCCTCCGTGCCACCACAGTTTGCGCCACCCGGTCCGCCACGGTCGGAATACCCAGGACCCGTGTCCCGTCGCCGTGAGCTTTCGGGATTTCCACCGCCAGCACCGGCGAAGGTAGATAGCTACCCGAGGACATCCGATTCCAGATCTTGTAGAGGTTTCCCCGCAGATCCTTCTCGAACTCCTCGACCGAGCAGCCATCCACCCCCGCTGCACCCTTATTGGATCGCACCTGCTCCCAGGCCTGTTGCACCTCCCACTTCGAAATGACGAACGACTTGCCCGAGGACTTCAGTTCGCTCACTGCGATTCCTCCCGGCTAGATTCCGGTTGATCGAACGAACAAACCACAGATGGCCCGACCCCTTCGCTCCACTCCCACCGCGTCAAGCAGGAGATTCACAGCTACTACGAGTCGGTCCGCCGGCGCCCACCGCATCGGTACTCAGTCCCTCCCGGTTTCAGTCGGTCGGGATTCTCCCTCTCGCCACCGCAGAGATGGCAGTATCGGTGCACGCCTTCCCACGTTCCCCACCGGAGCAGCAGACCGGGCTCACGCCGCCTACATGCCGGGCACCGACTGGCCAATAAACGGGCTCCCGCCAGCCTCATCCCAGGATTGTTCGAACGTCCCGGTTCTGATGCCATCCACACTAATTACGACACTTCACAGGCTACGACGCAGCGTCTTCCCGATCCCCACCTGACACCTCACACGGTGCCTTTTCCCACATCGCTCACCACGACAGTCTTCAGCTAACGCAGCAGTGGGCGGTTTGGAGCCTCCCCCGTAGGTCGACTCCGAAGGGCCACAACCTTCATCTCCGATGGAGCAACACAAGAAACAGGACTCCGCCTACATCAGAGCCTCCTTCTTGTGCGCGTGGCACACTCGAACATGTGTTCGCATCGTGCACCCGACCCCTGACAACCAACGCTCGCAGGTGTTGCCACCTCCGCTTCGGGATCGACGTCAAGCGAAGATTCTTGGAACCGATCGGCCTCCGAGCCACTCCAAGCCCCTGAGGAACGACATCCCGGAGGCCTGCATGAATCTCCGAGTCATCGTTGTCCTATTCGCAACACTCGCTGCCCTTCTCGCACCTGGGTCGGCAGCCGCGTCGACCTTCGACACAGCGCGCGGCGTCCTACCTCAGTGCACGGACATCAGTTTCAAGGGCGGCACGGGGCAGATCAACATCAGGACGAGCGCCACCAGGTACGTCGCGTGGAACATCGCGATGTACAGCTCCGCGCTGAACGACGGACCGTGGGTCGTCGACGTGTGGGTCAACAACCGTAGGGTCGACCACAAGGAGCAGGGCTACCAACCGCACGGGAGCATCAGCCCGCGAGATCTTCCGGCGAACTCCTTCGTCTCCATCGAGGCGTGGCACACGGATCGCTCCGGAGAGGAGCACTACTTTGTCCCGAACCAGTGTCACGTCCCGTGATCTGGCCGCCTTCCTGAGCGCCCAGCTCGCACCCGAGCTCGCCGGCACCGGGTTCCACCTGTCGGCCGACGGGTCCGACGTGGTGCTCCGTGCCTCCGACGGCGACACGACCAGGAGCGGCGCGGCCGCCATCCTTGATGACGCCGACGGGCGGACCTTCTCGGAGCGAGTGGCGACAGCCGCACGAGCGGTGCTGAGCCACCTCCAGGACGTGGTCTCGACCGCCACGGGTCGGCCGTGGCCCGGCAGCGGTTCCGAGTTGTCGCTGCCCGACGCGCACGTCGAGGACGGCTCCCTCGTGGCGTGGTTCGGAGACGCCGATCGGCCGGTGTGGTCGTCGGCGCCCTTCCCGACCGAGCGCTGAGACACGAGCACGCCTGCGCATCCGAGTCATGGCGACTCGGATGCGCAGGAGCACTTCGCCACGGCAACCGGCACCGACCGTCGTCGGGAACGCAGATCACGCCGCCAGGCGGAACGTCTCCGCGAAGCGACCCAGCAACGCACCGGGGCCGTGGAGGACCTCGACGACACCGTCGGCGATCGCCCGGTCCGGGGCGAGCTCACCGGTGATGAGGCGACGGATCCCCGGGCCGGCCGCGAAGGAGAGATCAGCCGGTCCGTCGCCGCGCGCCACCTCCAACGACGACCCGTCGACCCGGATCAGCAGCTCGGCCGCCCCCAGGTGCGCGGAGTACGCGGTCGCCGGGAACGACGCCGCCACCTGCGCCCGGAAGGCCGACCGCAGCGCCACCGTGAGGGCGTCCGGGGTGATGACCTGCTCCGCCCGCGGCTCCCCCAACGCCTTGAACCCCCACGCCGAGAGGGCCAGCACGATCGGCTCGAGCTCGCGGCCGTACGGCGTCAGCTCATAGATGATGATCCGCGAACGCGGCACCCGGCGGATGATCCCGGCCGCCTGCAGTTCCTTGAGCCGGGCCGCGAGGATGTTGGTCGGGATGCGCGGCAGGCCGGCGGCGAGCTCGCCGTTGCGACGAGGGCCGACGAGGAGGTCCCGCACGATCAGCAGCGCCCAGCGCTCCCCGACGAGCTCGATCGCCCGGGTGACCCCGTCGTACTGCCCGTACTCGCGTGGCGCCATCAGCCCTGCTGGTCGGCGACGGCCGGCGGCCCCTGCTCGGCGGCCTTCGGGTCCATCCAGCCGAACTCGAGGACGTTGCCGTCGGGGTCGGTGAGCTGGCGCTGGTACATGAAGCCGTAGTCCGACGCCGGACGGTCCTCGCGCCCGCCGAGCCCCAGGCCGGCCGCGACGGTGGCGTCGACCGCCTCCCGGCTGTCGAGGAACAGGCCGATGGTGGTCAGCACGTCCTTCGAGGGGTCGCCGATGGGGCGGTCGGTGAAGGTCTGGAAGAAGTCGCGGAGCAGCAGCATGAAGAAGTTGTGGTCCTCCTCCACGACGACGCACGCGGCGTTGTGGTCGGTGAACGCCGGGTTGATCCGGAACCCGAGCGCCTCGTAGAAGGCCTTCGAGCGGTCGAGGTCGGTCACGGGCAGGTTGACGAACATCGAGGTCATCGGGGGCTCCCTGGCATCGCCGGTGTGCTGACAGGGAGAAGACTTGCAAAAAACAAGTAGCTCCGTCAAGCCCTCTCGTACGTTTGTAGGACCATAGCGTTGCGCGCATGAGGCACCAGGGCGAAGAGCCGGACGGCCGTCGAGGTCAGCCCGCCGGTCCGGGTGGCGGTCGCGTCGACCAGGGATAGCTCGTCGACGAGGCGCGGTGCGACCTTCGCCAGGTCCGCGGTGGAGGACCGGAACCCCGTGTCGGCCGCGCGCATCGCCGGCTGCAGCCCCGCCACCCACGTCACCCACGGCGCGACCGTGTCCGCGACGAGCGTCGCGCCGCCCGTCAGCGCCCCGTCGACCACGCTCTGCACGCCCGCCGGGTCGAGGTACATCAGCAGGCCCTCGGCGAGGACGAGACGCGGGAGGTCGTCGGTAAAGCGGGACCAGAACGACGGGTCGGTGACGTCGCCGGCGACCACGGTCGCGCCCTCGCGCTCGTCGTAGAGCCGACGGCGCAGGTCGATCACCGGCTCCTGGTCCACGTCGAACCACTGCACGCCCGGCCCCGGGTCGAGGCGCAGCACCCGGCTGTCGAGCCCGCACCCCAGGTGCAGCACCACCGCCTCGTCGTGCCGGGCGAGCCAGCCGCGCGCGACGTCGTCGATCAGCTTCGCCCGCGCGCAGATCAACGGGGTGTTGCCGCCCAGGCTCAGCCCGAGATCCGGCGGGTCGTCGACGCGGTCGAGCAGCTCGGCGGCGTACGGGTCGCCCAGGATCGGGCGCGCCGACGCGGCGTCGTGCGCGTGCATCGTCAGCGTCCACAGCATGGTGCGCTGTTCCTGCCGCAGTTCCACGGTCATGCGCGGGGACTTCCCGACGACGGCTCCGCTCAGCCCTGACGCTCGGCCAACCACTGCCGCCATCCGGTCGCCGTGCCCGCGTCGCCGAGCAGCTCGGCGTCGACGGCCAGCGCGCCGCCCGAGCGCAGCGTCCACGGGTGCCGCTCCCCCAGCACCCGGTTCGCCCGCGCGAAGACCTCCGCGTCGACCGACCGCGCCCAGGTGACGTCGCCCGCTCCACGCAGCACCGCGCCGAACTGGTGCGCGGCGTCGATCGTGCGCGCGTCGTCCTCGCCGAACACCCGACGGTGCCGCTCGAGCGACTCCTGCGCGAGGTCCCGCACCAGATCGATCGCGCCGACGGCAACCCCGAGCGCGACGATGTTCCGTCCCGTGTCGAGGGTGTCCGGCGCATCCGGCCCGAGCACGTCGCGACGGCGGGTATGGACGTCGTCATAGACCCGTAGGGCCTCCTGCAGCTCCCCGACGTGCGCCAACGTCGCCGCGAGGCTGCTCGCCGTCGTCAGGGTGCGCGGGTCGTCGACGCCGTGCAGCCGGACCCGCCGCGCCAGGGTGTCGCGGTCGACGGCGAGGGCGAAGTCGGCGTCGCCGAGCTCGGCGACGAGCCCGGCGAAGCGGTCGGCCGCCGCCAGCGTGTCCTCGTGGTCCGGCCCCAGTTCGTCCCGACGACGGGCCAGGACCTGCTCGAGCAGGCGGTACGCCTCGTCGGGACGTCCCTCGCGATCGGCCGCGACGGCCGCCTCGAACTGCTCGTCGTCGACGGCCACGCGGGCAGCCTAGGGCGCGACTGCAACGCGGCGGCCCGGCGTGGGGTTCCTGCGGACGTGACCCACGATCCGCTCGACGCCCTCGAGTCCGACGGCTTCGCCCGGCTGCCCGGCCTCCTCGACCCGGGCACGTGCCGCGAGCTCGCCGCGATGTTCGACGACGACGCCCGCTTCCGGTCGACCGTCGTCATGGCTCGCCACGCCTTCGGCGAGGGCCGGTACCGGTACTTCGCCGACCAGCTGCCCGACGTGGTCGCCGACCTGCGGACCGGGCTGTACCCGCGGCTCGCGGCGGTCGCGAACCGGTGGGCCGACGTCCTGGACGAGCCCGGGTATCCGGCGACGCACGCGGAGTACCGCGCGCAGTGCGCGGCGGCCGGGCAGACGAAGCCGACCCCGTTGCTGCTGCGCTACGGGCCGACCGGCTACAACTGCCTGCACCAGGACCTGTACGGCGACCTCGTCTTCCCGCTGCAGGTCCTCGTCATGCTGAGCGAGCCGGACGTCGACTTCACCGGCGGCGAGAGCGTCTTCGTCGAGCAGCGTCCGCGGCAGCAGTCGCGGGCGAGCGTGGTGCGCCCCGGCCTGGGCGACGCGGTCGTGTTCCCGGTACACCACCGCCCGCGCCGGGGCGCCCGGGGCCACCACCGCGTGCAGATGCGGCACGGGGTGTCGACGGTGCACAGCGGGTCGCGGCACGTGCTCGGGGTGATCTTCCACGACGCCGCATGATCAGAGCCGGGTGAGCACCTGCGGCCCGTCCGCGGTGATCGCGACGGTGTGCTCGACGTGCGCGGCGCGGGTGCCGTCGAGGGAGCGCAGCGTCCACCCGTCGTCGTCCTCGCGGTACTCGTCGGTGCCGCCCGCGATGAGCATCGGCTCGATCGCGAGCACGAGGCCCGAACGCAGCCGGTAGCCGCGGTTCGGGCGCCCCTCGTTCGGCACGTGCGGCGCCTCGTGCATCTCGCGGCCGATGCCGTGCCCGCCGTGGCCCTCCATCAGCCCGTAGCCCGCGGCGCGCGCGACCGCGCCGATCGCGTGCGCGATGTCCCCGATCTTGTTGCCGGGGCGAGCGGCGTAGATGCCGGCCTGGAGGGCCTCCGTCGTGATGTCGATGAGGTGCTGGTCCTTGGCATCGGGAGCGTCGCCGACGACGAAGCTGATCGCCGCGTCCCCGCTCCAGCCGTGCAGGCGGGCGCCGCAGTCGATGCTGACGAGGTCGCCGGGCTGCAGCGGGTCGGAGCTCGGGATGCCGTGGACGATCGCGTCGTTGACGCTGATGCAGCTGACGGCAGGGAACGGCGTGGACGCCGAGCTCGGACGGTAGTTGAGGAAGAGTGGCTCGGCGCCCGCTCGCGCGATGACCTCGGCGGCCACGTCGTCGAGCTCCTTCGGCGTGACCCCTGGTCGCGCGGCGGCACGCGCCGCCTCGAGTGCCTGCGCCGTGATCCGGCCCGCCTCGCGCATCAGCTCGATCTCGTGCCGGTTCTTGATCTCGATCATGTCCCGCTCCGACCGCGTGGGATAACTATCCCGGTATTAGTATCACGGTCATGGTGCGCGTGCCGCTGACCCCCGACGAGCGTGAACGAGGGGCCCGCCTGGGCGAGATCCTGCGTGGCGCTCGAGGTTCGCGGTCGATGACCGACGTGGCCGCGGCGGTCGGGATGCCGGTCGAGACGCTGCGGAAGATCGAGTCGGGTCGGGTGCCGACGCCCGCGTTCTTCACGGTCGCCGCGCTCGCGACGGAGCTGTCGCTGCCATTGGACGAGCTGGTGGCGGCGTGCCGTCCGGCGTCGGTCGCGCGATCCGCCTAGAACACCAGGTCGAGCTGGGCGTGCAGGGTCGCGCGCGCCTCGTCGGCGGTGAGGTGCTGCCCGAGCACGTGCAGGGCCAGTCCCTCGACCAGTGACAACAGGGCCGTAGCCGCACGCCGCGGATCGTCGACCTTCCCGGCGCTCGCGATCCACTGCGCGAGACCGTGCCGCATGCCCTCGGTGTCGGCCCGCAGATCGGCGGCGATCTCCGGCTTGACGGCGGCCCAGGCCTGGAACGCGAGGCCGACGTGGGCCTCGAGCGTGCGCTCGTCGTCGAGCGGGAGGAGCTGCTCGAGCAGCGCCGCGACTCGTCGTCGGGAAGAGCCCTGCATCGCCGGGTCGGCGGCCAGCCGCTGCTCGACGCGGTCACGGACCGCCCCGAGCGCGAAGACCATCATCTCGTCCTTGGTGCGGAAGTAGTGCTGCACCATCCCGGCGGTGACGCCCGCCTCGGCCGCGACGTGCCGGAGGCTGACGTCGGTCAGCCCGCGCCGCGCCGCGACGCGCATCAGGGCGTCGGCGAGCAGGGTGCGGCGCTCGTGCGGGTCGACCTTCTTCGGCACGATCCGCAGCATTTCACGTTGCACCTGCACTGTCATCTGCTTTACGTTGCAACTGCAACGTGAAGGAGGACGCCGTGCTGGAGCTCCCGCTGCCGAGACCCGACCCGATCACTCCCCCGCCCGCCCACGACGCATTGCGTCGGGAGAGTCCGGTCGCGCGGGTGAAGACCGTCGCGGGGCCGGCATGGCTCGTGACCTCGGCCGATCTGGCCGTGAGCGCACTGTCCGACCCGCGGCTGAGCGTCACGCCGCCGGGGGTCGAGGTGGACGTGCGGGCGTCGTTGTTCCAGGACGGTCCGGCACACGCCCGGCTGCGTCGCCTGGTGGCCGGCGCCTTCCGCCCGGCGCGGATCGCGGAGATGCGGGGGCGGCTGGACGCGCTGGCGTCGTCGTACGTGGACCGGGTGGTGGAGGCCGGGCCGCCCGTGGACCTGGTCGACGTGCTCGCCGCTCCGCTGCCGATCGCGGTGATCGGGGACCTGGTCGGTATCTCCCGGCTTGACGAGTTCCGGGTGCTCGTCGACGCGGCGCTCGCGGTCGATCCGATGACAGCGGACGCCGCGCCTGCGTGGGACTCGCTGGGAGCCTTCGTCGAGTCGCTGGTCACGGAGCGGCGGGCCGTACCTTCGGACGACCTGCTCGGCGACCTCATCGCGGTGCGCGACACGGCGGACGGGCGGCTCTCTGACGAGGAACTGGTCGCGCTGGTGCAGGTGCTCGTGGCTGCGGGCGCGCTGACGGTGCGGAACGCGCTGGTGCAGGCAGTGGTGCGGTCGGTGTCGTCTGGTCGCTTCGCCGCGTTGGCGACCGCGGACGTGTCGGCGGTCGTGGAGGACGTGATCCGGCAGGCCGGCGTGGAGCCGTTCCCGCGCTTCGCCGTGACCGACCTCGTGCTGGGCGGCGTGGAGATCGCGGCGGGCTCGATGGTGCTCGTGTCGCTGGAGGCGGCGAACCACGATCCGGCCCGGACGGCCACTCACCTCGGCTTCGGGCACGGTCCGCACTACTGCCTCGGTGCCGCGCTGGCGCGGGCGCAGTTGTGTGCGGTGCTGCCGGTACTCGCGCGACGGCTGCCGGGCTTGCGGCTCGACGTCCCGGTGGCGTCGATCCCCTGGTTCCGAGGCTTCGTCGATCATGGGCCGCTGGCGTTGCCGGTGAGCTGGTAGAGCGACTCCGAGAGTTGGCACCGTGTCCGGACAGGGTGTTGGCCGCTCCTTGACGCCCTCTCGCTTCAAGATCTCAACGTGCCGAGCGATGTGCTCGCTGGGCGAGCACATCGCTCGGCTCGTCGTGATCTTGGGGAGAGGAACCAGCGATAGACGCACGCGATTCAGCCGCGGAGTCCCTGAAGGCGGTCCACCGACAGGCTTTCTCCAATAACGCTCATGTTGGTCAATGCCCCTAAGAAGCTCGCCTCGACGCCCGCTGAAGAGGTCGCGAAGTGCAGCGCGGACCGGTCGTCCGAGGGCCAGCCGGATAGGGCGAACGACGACACGCCATCGAACGTCATCCTCATCAGGCCGGTCAACGCGCTCTCCCACTTGGCGGGCAGCTTGACGGGAAGGTCGAAGAACTCGATCGTCACCAGTGCTCGGGGCCCTGCACCGCGCGTCTCAAGTTCGACGCCTCGGACAACCACATCCTGCAGCTCGGGAACATGGGCACCGAAGAGCATGCGCACGGGACGGTCGTTCGATAGCAAGGTCGTCCACTGGCTCTCACCGTTACCGCGGGTAGATGTGGTGCTCTGCGACTCCGTCAACGGGACCAGATCCTCCCTTGGCCTTCTCTTCGACGACGTTGAAATGCGGGGGCTTGTCGCCCACGCCCTCCTTGTACCCGCCGTGTCCACGGTAGTGGTCACGAATTGTTACCGCGTCGCCCTGATGAGTCCGGTAGTCGAACTCGTGGTAGTTGGCCTGGGCGCCGTACTTGTCTCGTACCGGGTTGCCGGCCACGTCCTGACCTCGGTAGGGAACCATGCGCGTGGCCTCCGGTTGAGCTGATCGCGGCACACCGGCAGCGTCTTTCGCTGCACGGAGGGCGGCTCGTCGACTTGCGAATTCTTGGTCGGGTGCCGGACCAGTGGTGGCAGCGTTCTTGCAGCCCGACAACCCGAGCGGGTCGAGCCAGGTGTGCGGGTTGTGGACGTAGGTGCTCGGGTTCGGGGCGGGCGCGAGGCCGAGTGGGTCGAGGCTCGCGTAGCGGGCGGTGTCGGGGTCGTAGTGGCGGTGGACGTTGTAGGCGAAGCCGCTCTCGGGGTCGTGATACTGCCCGGGGAAGAGCAACGGCGTCGACACGCCCGCCCAGGTCGTGCGGCCCCACAAGGTCCGCGAGGCGGAGCCCGCCACCGTGCCGTCGAGGGCGAGTAGCTCGGTCGGAGCCCCGACGAGGTCGGTGACGATCGCATAGAACCGTTCGTCGATCTCCCGCTGACCCGCACGGCGGACCCGTTCCCGCTGGCAGACCGGGCGCAGGCCGGTGTGGTCCCAGGTGGTCGAGGAGACTCCGTCGGGCCCGTGGGCGACCTCCTCGACGAGCGTCGACCCGTCCCACGCGAAGTCGACCTGACGGTCGGGGCCGATCTTCGAGACGCGGCGGCCGAGGGCGTCGTAGACGTAGCGCCAGCGGGCACCGTCCGCGGTGACCACCCCGACGAGGCGATCGTCCGGGTCCCACTCGTAGTGCCACGACTCGGCCCGCCCCGACAGCCGCCCGCGGGTCCGGCGCACGACGCGGCCCTCGGCGTCGTGGGCGTACGTCATTCGGCCAGCGCGGACGAGCAGCGTGCCCCGGTACTCCCGGCGCCCCGCGGACTCCGGCTCACCGGGCCACTGCGCGGCGGTCTGGTTGCCCGCCGCGTCGTAGGCGTACCGCTCGGTCCAGCCCTCCCCCGCCACCGCCGTCACGTGTCCGAGCGCGTCCAGGTCGAACGTCCGCGCTCCCGTGCCGGTGACCGCCGCCAGGTAGCCGTCGTCGCGGTACCGGTAGCGCCGCCGCACCGGACCGGCCGACACGGCGCTGAGCCCCTGCGGCCCCCACTCGGAGTCCACCGACGCCACGCCGGCACCACGACGGGTCTCCCGCCCGAGCTCGTCGTGCTCGAACGCGACATAGACCCCGGCGTGCAACGACGCCACCCGGGACGCGGCGTCGAACGTCCACTCGCTGACCTGACCGGTCGGCGTCTCGCGCCGCACCCGTCGTCCGGACGCATCGAACGACGACGTGACGGCCCGCCCGTTGACCGCCTCCCGCACGACCCGACCGCACACGTCGCGCTCCAGCACCAGGTCCACCTCGGGTGTGGTGGCCCGGATCAGTCGGCCGGCCGGGTCGTGGTCGAACGTCGTCAGCACCCCACCGGCGCGCTGCTCGGTGACCCGTCCGAGCAGGTCGTACGCGGTCTCGACCGTCTGCCCGAGGGCGTTGCGGCGCTCGACGACCCGCCCCGCGACGTCGAGCCGGTAGGTACGACGACGCCCGTCGAAGTCGGTCTCCGCGACCACCCGCCCGGCCTCGTCCCGCGTGTACGACCAGCTCAGGCCCTGCGGGTTCCGCACCTCGACCAGCTGCACCTGCGCGTCCCAGACGAACTCGGTGCGCGACCCGTCGGGATCGACGCGTGCGGCGGGCACCTCGAAGTGCGCGCGCTCGAACCGCGTCACGTGCCCGGCGGGGTCGACGGACTCGACGACGTTGCGCTCGCCGTCGTAGACCGTGCGCGCGGTCCGGCCGTCCGGGCTCGTCGTGGACGCCGGCAGGCCCTCGAGCGTCCAGCCGTACCCGGTCCGCTGCCCGAGAGCATCGACCTCCGCCACGACCCGGCCGAAGGCGTCGCGCTCGAACCGGGTCGTCGCGCCGAGCGGGTCGGTCATCTCCACCGGCAACCCCGCCGCGTCGCAACGCACCAGCGTGCGGTGGCCGAGCGGGTCGGTGACGGACGACAGATGGCCGGCGGAGTCGTACGTGAACGAGGTGCGCGCCCCTTCCGGGTCGACCACCCCCGTCCGCAGACCCCGCTCGTCGTAGGTGTACCGCCACACGGCCCCGTCCGGCTCGACGACCCGCATCGGCAGCCCACGGACGTCGCGCTCGATCGTCGTCGACGTCCCGTCGGGGCGCACGACCTCGACCAGCGCGCCGGCGTCGTCGTACTCGAACGTCGTCCGGCGGCCGAGCGGATCGGTCCTCGACGTGACCTGGCCACCGTGACCCCAGGTCCAGCGACGTGCGGCGCCGGTGGGATCGACCGCACGCACCACGCGTCGCACGTCGTCGTGGACGTAGTGCGAGCGGTAGCCGAGGGCGTCGGTCATCTCGACCACGGCGCCCGCGTACTCCAGGTCGCACGACAGCACCCCGGCCGCGCCGGTCTGGCGCACCACCCGGTCCTGCTCGTCGTACTCGTGCCGGAACCACGTGCCGATCCGGTCGACCCAGCCGGTGATGCGGCCCCGCTCGTCGTAGCCGTAGCGGAACGGCAGGTTCGACGAGTTGACGATCGCGGTGAGGTTGCCCGCGGTGTAGCCGAAGCGGACGAGCGCCGACGGTTCACCGTCAGGTCCGGCGTCGAGCAGGTCGAGGCCGACGATCCGGTCGAGCGCCGAGTCGACCCGGACGCGGTAGCTCCCGGAGGCCCGCACCTCGACCGGCATGCCGTCGGCGAGCCGTTCGATCGTGATCTCGTGCCCCGCGCGGTCGGTGATCTCGGTCAGCCACCGCGTCTCGCCCTTGCCGGTGAACCGCAGCGTGTGTCCGCGATCGAGGTCGTCGAGCAGGACCACGCCGTCCTCGTCACGTGCTGTCCACCGCGGCGTGTGCGTCGAGGCCACCGGGACCACACCCGGCGTCGGGAACTCGAGGACGTGCGCGTCGGCGCGGGCGAACCAGACCGCGTCCACCCCGATCTCCAGCCGCTGGTCCAGCGTCGACGCCCAGGACGGCCCGAAGAACCGGCCGGCGCGGTAGTTCGAGACGTGCGTCCGCTCGAGGACCAGCGGCAGCACACCCGGGAGGTCGATGTCGAGCTCGGTCTGGAAGAGGAGGCCCGACGCCAGGTCCACCGGCTCGTCGTTCGAGACCTTCGTCTCTGCGACGGCCGGCGACTCCGGTCCGCCCTGCCGCGCCGCCTGCCCGGCCGGCGCCACGGTCTGCGGCGGGACCTCCGCCGTCCGCACCGCCGCGGCCGCGTCCCCGACGACGGGCGCGGCGGCGTCGCCCGCCCGCGCGAGACCCCCGATGGCCTCCCCGGCCTTGAGGCCGCCCTTGATGCCGGTGGCCGCCCAGCCGGCGAAGGGCACCATGGCCGCCGCCGAGAGTCCCGCGTTGAGGTAGTCGCCCTCCGCGGCGTACCAGGCCGCGTTGGCGCCGTCGGCCACCTCGCCGACCACCGGCACGAGGCCCGCGACGTCGAGCGCGGCGTGCCCGAGGTCGCCCCACGAGAAGCCGGACTCCTCCTGCGGGGCCGGCGCCGGAGGGGCCGCGGCGAACTGCGGTGGCGCTCCGAGCGGGGCACCGGGAGCGCCCGCCGTCCCGCCTCCCGGTGCCCCACCGGCCGCGCCGGGAACCGGCGCCGTCATTCCCGCCAACTGGGCCTGGGCGCTCTGCACCTGCGCGGTCGCGGCCTGGTTGGCCTGCTGCTCGCGCTGGATGCCCTGCGTCTTGAGCTGCTCGCCCTGCGCGATCTTGGCGTTCGCCGCGTCGATCGCGGCCTGCGCACCGGACATCGCGGCGTCCTGCTGCGCCGACGGCGGCCCGGCCGACACGGTCTGCATCGTCGCCGTGGCCGCCGCGAGCTCGGCCTGTCCCTCGGCGACCAGCCGCTCCCCCTCGGCGAACATCTCCTGCGCCGACCGCAGCTCCGTCGCGTAGGTGGTCAGCGCCTGCCCGGCCAACCGCGAGACGTCCGCACCGATGGCGGCCCGTGCGCCGATCTCGGAGATCTGTCCCGTCGCGGCCGTCGCCGCCCCTCCGGTCCAGGCGCTGCCGAGCCCACCGCCTGCGGCCCGGATGCCCTCACCGGCGCTGGTGAACTGCTCGGCCGTCGACGTCAGCTGCGACGCCCCGGCCTCGACCGCCCCCGCATCACCCGGCATGGGCACCTCGACCACCCCCTCCACGCCGGGACGGTAGGGAGGTCGTCGGCGCCGTGGGTGCGGTTTGGAGAAAGTCAGTCCCACCAGAAGCGCCAGGTCCAGGCGCCGCGGAGGGTCGCCGCGTAGCTCCTCGGGGTGTGCACCGTGCCGTTCTGCGGGTCGTGCTGGTCGGGGCAGAACGCGAAGTGCTCGGCAGCGACGGCCTCGGCCTCCACCGCCGTCTCGGGCGGGAACGCCACGGTGAGCGTCAACGTGGAGCCGTCGAGCCGGACGAGCGTCGCGCCGAAGCGCTCCTCCCAGCTGCGGAGCACGGCGGTGAGGCCGACCAGGTCGTGGTCGGCATAGTTGCCGGCCCCGGACCAGCGCACCGCGAGCGGGATGTCCGCGGGGCGTCTGGCGTCGACGACCGCGAGGTCGGAGTACGGGCCGATGTCCCGCGCGAAGTCGACCGCCGCGGCCAGGGTGGCCGACTCCGGCGAGCGGTCGAGCGCCGGCCCGGGACGCGGCGGGAACCGGTCGATCCACGGATCGAGGCAGCGGCAGCCCGCGGTGCACGGGCCGGGCCACCACCGCTCGAGCACCGCGTGGGCGTCGGTCTGCTCGACCGCCGCCCACGGGTCGTCGGGCACCGGCATCCCGCCGGCACTCTCCACGGCGCGGAAGCCGAGGAGCACCGGGCAGCGGCTCGACCGCCCGACGTCGCCGAGGAGGCGGGCATACAGGGACGGGTCCGGCGTTTCGTGGATCTCGACGATCCCGGGCGCGGTGTCAGAGAGGCTCACACCCGCTCGGACTCCGCCCGCGCCGGAACCGGTTCCAACTTTTTTTCCAGGTCCCTGTCGAAGGACGTCGACCTGGTTCGACGCAGAGGTGAGAGACCGGCACCGGGCCGGTCACCAGCCCACGGAGGCCACCATGTCCGTCCTCACCGCTCCCGCCGCCACCACCCGCACGTCGTCCCTGGTCCTGGGCGGGCTCGCCGCCACCGTCGTCGCGTCGCTCGCGACCTCCGCGGTCGCCGCCGCGGGCCTCGTCGTCGGGATCAGCCTCGACGTCAGCGGGGCCCCGATCCCGGTGCCCGGCTTCGCCTCGCTGACCGCGATCTTCTCCGTGATCGGCCTGGTGCTCGCGCTGGTCCTGGCGCGCACGGCGCGCAGCCCGCGAACCGCGTTCGTGCGCACCACCGTGGTGCTGACCGCGCTGTCCCTGGTGCCGGACGTCATCGCCGACGCGGCGATCTCCACCCGGCTGCTGCTGATGGTGACCCACCTGGTCGCGGCCGCGATCGTCATCCCGGTGATCGCCCGGCGTCTGGCCGCGTGAGGCCCTTCCCGACGACGAGTCGGGTCCCGGCTCGGGGACGTAGGCAGATGATCATGTCGAGCGCGACGATCCACTCCGTCGCGCTCGACATGATCATCTGTCTACGGGGTCGGACCCGGGGTCCTACCGCGCCGCGGGGTGGTCCGCCGGCTGCCTGGTCGACCCCCTAGCGTTCCGCGCGTGGCTGCTGCCCTGACCGAGGACGACCTCACCGGCATCTCCTCCGACGCGATCGCCTCCGACGACCCTCGGCCCTACATCGACCAGCTGGTCGCCGCGGTCGACGAGGACCGGCTCGCCGCTCCGGACCTCGCGTCGTACGCGCTCGGACTGGCGGCCGACCTCGCGGAGGGCCTGCACGACGGCGACCTGGCGCTCACGCTCTCGGAGCGTTCGGTCGAGGCGACGCAGGGGTTGGACGACGAGAACTGGACCCGCGCGCGGCACGCCGAACTGCTCCTGCGCTTCGGGCGGGAGGACGAGGGCATGCGGGAGCTGCACGCCCTGCGCCCGCAGCTGACCCGGGACGAGATGGCGAGCCTGTACGTCACCGAGGCCCTCGTCGAGAACGGTCGCGGCGAGCTCGCCGAGGAGTGGTTGACGACCGCGCTGACCACCGCCGCGGAGATCGTCGAGCGGGCGGGCCCGGGTCGCGAGGCCGACGAGATCCGGAACATCGAGAACGTGCTGGCGCTCCGACGCTTCCACGTCCGCCGGGACCTCGGGCTGCCCTACGACGAGATCGACCGGATCGCCGAACAGCTCGACGACGAGAACCCCGACTACGTCTTCTGGCCCGAGAAGGCCTTCGCGACGCTGCTCGAGGCGCAGCCCGACGCCGCCGACGAGCTCGGCGCGACCTGGGACGAGCACCGCGCGATGATCGAGCGCGACCTCCAGGCGAGCGACCCGGGCGACCTGCCGCTCGTGGAGGTCGGCACGCCCGAGCTGCTGACCGCGCTGCTCGGTGACGACGAGGACGCCGCGCCGCCGCCGGGTCCGGAACTCGAGTGGCCTCCGGGGCGGAACGAGCCGTGCTGGTGCGGCTCGGGCGCCAAGTACAAGAAGTGCTGCCTGCCCCGCGGACGCGCCTGACTCACGGGGCCCCGAACCACCGGGCGAGGTGGACGTCGAGGTCCCGCTGGTCGGCACCGATCCACGCGACATGGCCGTCGGGCCGCAGCAGCAGCGACGCGCCCCGTGACCCGTCGTCGGGAAGGTGGACCACGCGCCCGGACCAGGCGCCGACGGAGAGGCCGGTCCGGTCGAGCAGCAGCCCGCGGCCCTGGTGCAGGTCGTGGTACAGCCGACCGTCACCGACGGGGACGTCGGGCATGCGGCGACCGACGCGGTCGTCGTCGGAGCCGAGGTCGTATCGGACGCCGGTCGCGGCGATCCGATCGGTCAGGTGCCGGCTGACGCCGGGAAGCTGCCCGACCTCGGTGAGCAGCGTCCGCAGCGCCGCCGTCTGCGGGTCCTCGCGCAGGAGCGCGACCATCGCCCGGCAACTCACGACGACGCCCTCGGCGACCGCGCGACGCTCCGCCTCGTAGGTGTCGAGGAGCCCGTGCGGCGCCCATCCGTCGACGGCGGCGGCGAGCTTCCAGCCCAGGTTGACCGCGTCCTGTACGCCGAGGTTCAGGCCCTGCCCGCCCGTGGGCGGGTGGACGTGCGCGGCGTCGCCGGCGAGGAACACGCGGCCGACGCGGTAGGTGTCGGCGAGCCGGTCGCCGGTGCCGAAGCGGGACACCCCGCGTGGGGAGTGTGTGCCGAGATCGGTGCCGGCGAAGGCGCGGAGCCGGTCGCGGAACTCCTCGAAGGTCGGCTGCGGACCGCTGTCGGAGACCGTGGCGGCCGGCAGGATCACGCGGTGGACCCCGCCCTCCAGGGGCACGACGCCGAAGCGCAGGTGCGTCCTCCGGAGCTCGGCGACGACGGGCGTCGGGTCCTCGGTGAGCTCGACGTCGGCCAGGTACGTGTCGGCCGTGGACGGTTCACCGTGGAAGCCGATGCGGAGGGCCGTCCGCACGGTGCTGCGCCCGCCGTCGGTCCCGACGAGGTAGCGGGCGCGCAGGGTGGAGCCGTCGGCGAGCATGGCCGTGACGCCGTCGCCGTCCTGGTCCAGGGCCGTGAGCTCGACGCCGCGCCGGATCTCGGCGCCGAGGTCGAGGGCGTGCCCGGTGAGCAGCCGCTCGATCCGCTCCTGCGGGATCGCGAGGCCGTAGGGGTGCGCGGTGTCGAGGTCCTCGGGCCACGGGAGCGGGACCCCGGCGAACGGTCCCCCGACGCTGAAGCGGGTGGCCTCGGCGGCGAAGCGGTCGAGCAGGCCGCGCTGGTCGAGGATCTCGACGCTGCGCACGTGCAGCCCCAGCGCACCCGCGCGCCAGGTGGCGATGGCGCGCTTCTCCAGGACGACGACCTGCACCCCGTGCAGCCGCAGTTCCGCCGCCAGCATCGTTCCGGTCGGTCCACCGCCGACGACGAGCACGTCGATCACGGGCGGAGTCTGCGGCCGAGGGGCGGTCTTGTGGCAAGTCCCCCCGCCCGCTATACCTTGAGGTGGCGGAAGGGTCGGTCAGGGTGTCTTCCCGAACCGGCTCAGTCGGAGCTGATCCAGATCCGCACGATCGAGCCCGTCTCGACGGACGTGCCGGGCTCGGGGTCCTGCCGGCCCACGTGAGCGCGGCCCGCCCCGGTGTGGAACGCGTTCTCCGGCACGGCGAGCAGCCCCGCGTCGAGGGCACGGTCGTGCGCCTCGGACACCGGGACGCCCGTCAGCTCGGGCACCCGGGCAGCAGGACGGGACGGCGTGGTGGCGGTGTCGTCGGACATGGGCGACCTCCCGGTGTCGTCGATGGGGGTGGGATGGGCCGGCATCAGGCGGCCGGGTGCGTGGACCGTTCGCGACGGAGCGCGGCCCGTCGCTCGTCCTCGCTCTCGCCACCCCAGATGCCGTACGGCTCCTGCACCGCGTGCGCCCAGCTGCGGCACTGCTCGAGCACGGGGCAGGTGGTGCAGACGGCGCGGGCGTCGGCGACACGGCGGCTGCGCGACGGGTCGCGCTCACCGTCGGGGTGGAAGAACATCTCCTGGTTCATGCCCCGACACGCGGCGTGCCGTTGCCAGTCCCAGTGGTCGACCAACGCCGCGGGCAGGCGGGATACATCAGCCACGACGAGCACCTCCTACAGGACGTCGTAGTACCTGAGGCTACCCCGGGGTAGAGGCCCCAACCGTCGCGTCGAGACCTATTTCGCCCCCTACGGTGGAGGCGTGCCGGGACCCTTCGTGAGCTGGTCGTGCGGCAAGGACGCCGCCCGTGCGCTGAGCGAGGTGCGTACCGATCGCGACGTCGGCGGCCTGCTCACCACGGTCACGGACGACGTGGTGGCGATGAGCCGGGTGCCCCTCGCCTGTCTCCGTGCCCAGGCGGCTTCCCTCGGACTGCCCCTGCGAACCGTCGACCTGCCGTGGCCGTGCCCGAACGAGGTCTACGAGGAGCGCACCGGCGCCGCGTTCGACGCCCTGCGCGCGGACGGCGTCGACGAGGTGGTCTACGGCGACCTCTTCCTCGCCGACGTCCGGGCCTACCGCGAGCGCTCGCTCGCCGGCACCGGCCTGTTTCCCCACTTCCCGCTCTGGGGCCGCGCCACCGACGACCTCGCCCGGCAGATGCTCGACGCCGGTCTGCGCGCGGTGGTGGTGTGCGTCGACCCCGCCCAGGCGCCGCCGGAGATCGTCGGCCGCACGTGGGACGAGCACCTCCTGGCCGACCTCCCGCCGGGCGTGGACCCGTGCGGCGAGAACGGCGAGTTCCACACCTTCGTGACCGACGGCCCGGGATTCGCGCACCCGGTCGACGTCGTCGTCGGTGATCCCTACGACCACGACGGGTTCCGCTACGTCGCCCTCCGACTCCGGGGGCCGAGCACGGGCTGACCACCGATCCCGCCGTTGAAGCGCGGGTTCCAGGGCCAGCGCCCCCGACCGTCGCACCAGACGAGTTGCAGCGCCTGCAGCGGTCGCTCCGGGAACAGCGCGACCACGGTCCCCAGGTGTGCCTCGGGGTGGGGCAGCCCGACGATCTCGATCCGGAGACGGTCGGCCGTCCGGAACCGCTGCCCGGGCTCCCACCGCTCGTCGTGGCACAGCACCCCGTGCGCCGTGTCGTTCAGCAGGAGACCCGCCCGCTCCGGACGCAGCCCCGTCACCACCAGCTCCGGCAGCCCGTGCCGCGCCAGACCGACGGTGTAGGCCCACTTCGCCCGGGCCTTCTCACCCTCGACGAACTGGATCGCCCAGCCGTACCGGTCGACCAGGTCCATCATCTTCGCCAGCTCCGCGCCCCTGGTCGCCCCGTCGCACATCCCGCACATCGCATCCTCCGTCATTCGAACTCATGTTCGGATCATGCACCAGGGGTCCGACAGTCACGGTCCGCCCGACCCGTCAGGCGTGGACACCCCGCAGACGCACCAGGCCGACGAGGGCGAACGCGGCGCCGGCCAGCGCGTATCCGGCCACCGGGGCCAGGCTCGGAGCCGGACCGGCGGCCATGACGACGAAGGCGACCCCGACCACGCAGGACAACCCGCCGCTGACGACCAGCGGCCACTGGCCGCGGCGGACCCGTCGTCGGGACAGCGCGACGACGCACTGCCCGAGGCCCGCGACCACGGCCCAGACTCCCCAGACCAGCAGCACGCTCGGCAGGTCCCGGGTCGCCGCCACCGCGAGCGCCACGGCAGCGAGCGCGCTGAGTGCGGCGTTGGCCAGCAGACCGACACGGGCCGATGCCGCGGCCCGGCGCGCGTCCAGCCCCACGAGGACGACGTCGGCGAGCGGATAGAGCGCCACCAGCACCGCCAGGACCGGACCGATCCCGGGCGCGACGGCCATGACGGTCACCGCCCACACCACGGCGGCGACGACCCTCGCGAGCAGCAGGGGCACCTGATCACGTCCGCCCGAGGTCGGACGGGCGGCGGCCAGCGTGGGTGCGGCGGACATGGCACTCCTCGAGTCACAGACAGAAAGACCGTTCTCCCTACCGAACGAGAGCCTGCACGCGCGACGACGCCATCGTCAAGACCGATCGTTCTTTCTGCTAGCGTCGGAGCATGTCGACGGACCGATCGACGCGCTCCGAGGCCCGGGAGCGCCTGCTCGGCACCGCGGGCGAGCTCTTCTACGGCGAGGGCATCCGGGCGGTCGGCGTCGACCGGCTCGTGTCGGAGGCCCGCGTCACCCGGGCGACCTTCTACCGGCACTTCCCGTCGAAGGAGGACCTCGTCCTGGCCTACCTGCGGGGCGCGGACGAGCAGGTGCGCGACGGCGTGCGGGCGGCGGCCGGGAGCACCGCGACGGCGGGCGACGCACTGCGGGCCATCGCCGCCTCGATCGACGACGACCTCGCCCGCCCGGGGTTCCGTGGGTGCGCCTTCCTCCGGGCGGTCGCCGAGTTCCCCGACCCGGCGGACCCGGTGCACCAAGCGGTCGTGGCCCACCGGACCTGGTTCGTGGGCGCCCTCGAGGAGATGTTCACCTCGGTCTACCGCGACGAGGGCCCCGGCGCCCGACCCGGCCGCGCCGCCCGGCACTTCCTCATGCTGCGTGACGGCGCCATGAGCGCGGCGGCGATCGACGCGACCGACGACATCGGCGACACCTTCCGCCGAGGTGTCGAGGGGCTGATCACCGTCGTGCACTCGCCGGGGACCCGGCCGCACCTGCCCAGCTGATCGACGATGTGGGCTTTCCTCGCACTGGATGCAAGCAGTGACGCATTGCTTGCACTGGAAGAGGGTCAGAGCAGGCGAGCCACGGCGGCCAGGTCGTCGGGCAGGCCCTGCACCGCGATCTCGTCGACCACCGTCGACTCCCAGCGGTCGAGTTCCCGGCGGACACGGGAGACCGGCCCGATCAGCGAGACCTCGTCGACGAGCTCCGTCGGGATCGCT
Organism: Actinomycetospora sp. CA-084318; assembly: GCF_050955885.1. NCBI lineage: Bacteria > Bacillati > Actinomycetota > Actinomycetes > Pseudonocardiales > Pseudonocardiaceae > Actinomycetospora > Actinomycetospora sp. CA-084318. The sequence continues at coordinate 1,789,810 of NZ_CP192098.1, read as the reverse complement.
GCGGCCGCCTCGTCCTTGCGCCGCTCGAGGTAGAGCTCCTGCACCCGCTCGGCGACGGCGCCGTGGCCCATGCGGACGAAGACGTCGTGGTGGAAGTTCGCGCCGCGCGCACCCATGCCGCCCATGTAGAGCGCGAGCTCGGGGCGGAGCCGGTCGGCGGCGCGCTCGACGTCGTCGTCGAGCACCACGGGCACCGTCGCGATCACCTCGAAGCCCTCCGGACGACCGCCCGGGCGCCGTGCGAAGCCCTCCGCCAGCGCGGAGCGGTACACGGCGTCGAACGCCGGCGCGAAGAACATCGCGAGCCAGCCGTCGGCGATCTCGGCCGACAGCGCGACGTTGCGCGGACCCTCCGCACCGAGCACCACCGGCAACCCCGCCCGGTACGGGTGCAACGACGAGCGCAGCGGTTTCCCCAGCTCGGAGCCGGGTGACGGCAGCGGGAAGTACGGCCCGTCGTTCCGGACCGGCGCCTCGCGGGCGAGCACCTGCCGCACCACCGACACGTACTCGCGGGTCCGCGCGAGCGGGCGCGCGTAGGGCACGCCGTGCCAGCCCTCGGACACCTGCGGTCCCGACGCCCCGATACCCAGCACCACTCGGCCACCGGAGAGGTGGTCCAGCGTCATCGCAGCCATCGCGGTCGCGGCCGGTGTCCGGGCGGGCACCTGCGCCACCGCGGTCCCGAGGCGCACCCGCGACGTCAGGGCCGCCGCGAACGCGAGCGGGGTGAACACGTCGGATCCGTACGCCTCGGCGAACCACACCGACGCGAACCCGAGCTCGTCGATCTCCCGAAGCCGGGCCGCCAGCGACGCCGGCGGAGCGCCCGCGAAGTGCCCGACGTTGACCCCGATCCGCACCGCTCAGACCGTCGCGGAGAACAGGTCGGCGTACCGCGCGCGGAGCTTGTACTTGAGGATCTTCCCGCCGACCGTCTCCGGCAGCTCGTCGGTGAACACGACCGCCTTCGGCGTCTCGTAGCCGCCGAGCCGCTCGCGCGCGTGGGCGATGAGCTCCTCGGCCGGCACCTCGGAGCGCGCCACGACGACGGCCGTGACCGCCTCGCCCCACCGCTCGTGCGGGAGCCCGACCACGGCCACGCGCTCGACGGCCGGATGCGCGTACAGCGCCGCCTCGACCCGCAGGCTCGAGACGTTCTCCCCGCCGGTCTTGACGATGTCCTTGATCCGGTCGACGACGACGCGCAGGCCGGCGTCGTCGAAGGCGGCACTGTCGCCGGAGTGGAACCAGCCGGTGCGGAACGCCTCGCGCGTCGCCGCCTCGTTCTTGTAGTAGCCGGCGGTGACGGTCGGGGTCCGGTAGACCACCTCCCCCGGCACGCCCGGGCGGTCGCGCAGCGAGATCCCGTCGTCGTCGAACACGTCGGAGGCGAGCAGCGGGCTCGGCAGGCCGACGTAGTTCACGACGGGGGCCGTGGCCGCGTAGGTCTCGGGCCAGCGGCGGGGCCAGAAGCGGTAGCAGGCGATGGCCTCGGTCTGTCCGAAGATGCCGAGCACGACGGGATCGCCGGCCCGCTCCATCAGCCGGTCGTAGACCTCCGGCGGCAGCGCGCCCCAGCCGTAGACCAGGACGTCGAGGCAGGAGACGTCGCGCCCCTCGAACTCCTTGGTCAACGCGGTGACGAACTGCGGCGACCCGGCCCACAGCGCGGTGATCCGCTCCTCCTCGACCGCCGCGGCCACGTCGGCCGGGACCGGACGACGGCCGAGCACGAGCGTGCCTCCGGCGACGAACGCCGCGAGCGCGAAGATCAGCTCGCCGACGTGATAGATCATCGGCAGGTAGGTCCCGACCCGGACCTCGTTCTCCAGCCCGGACCCGCGGGTCAGCGAGAGGGCGAAGTTCAGCGCCGCGTAGTGGCTGGCCGAGTGGGAGATCATCACGCCCTTGGGCATGGCGGTCGTCCCCGAGGTGAACAGCATCTCCCAGATGTCGTCACCGTGGATCTCGACGTCGGGCTCGGCGTCGCTCGCCGCGGCGTCGACGAAGGCCGTGAAGTCCTGACTTCCCTCGACCGGCCCGCCGCCGATGCCGATCGTGACGCCGGGCGCGAGGCCGGCACGCGCGAAGGCGTCGGCCGCCCTCGGCCACGTCTCGGCGTCGACGATCGCGAACCCGGGCTCAGCGTGCGCGATGAGGTGCTCGACGACGTCGGGCGCGAGGTTCGGGTTGAGCGGCATCGCGACGAGGCCGGCCTTCGCGATGCCGATCTTCGCGAGGTAGGCCTCGACCGAGTTCTCGCAGAACAACAGCACCCGCGCGCCGGGCTCGAGGCCGCGATCGATCAGGGCGTTGGCCACCCGGTTGGCCGTGCGGTCGGCCTCGCGGTAGGTCACGGCGGCGAAGCGTTCGTCGGCGTAGGCACCGGGGCGACCGACCATCGCGACGTGGTCCGGGTAGCTCCAGGTCAGCCGCTCGAAGACGTCCCCGACGGAGGTTCGTTCCCACCGGTGCACGGCCCGACGGCCCCGGAGCGTCGTGACGTCGAACGTGATGGCGTCCAGGTCCACTCGGGCCTCCCTGCCGCGACGATGTGACGTGCAGCATTCCCAGTGGACCCGGACGAACGCAAGCCCCGAGTCATCCGCGGTTCACAATCCGAGGACGCCGCGGGCCATCCCGCCCAGCATCTCGGCGAGCCGCTCGGCGGGGAGGCCGCTGTGGTGGAAGAGCACCGCCTGCGTGGTGCCGAGCGCCGCGTGCACGACGACGCGCAGCTCGGCGTCGGAGAGCTCGCGGCGCAGCGGGGTCAGCACGATGACCCACTCCTCGACGTAGTGGCGCTGGGCGCGGCGCAGCCGACGGAGGTCGTCCTCGGGCAGGTGGTGGGCCTCGCGGTAGTAGACCTGCAGCAGGCGGCGGTCCTCGATCGCGAACCGCACGTGGTTGGCGACCAGTCGTTCCAGGGCCTCGCGGTCGTCGCCCGCGTCGGCGACGGCGGCGGCCCCGGTCCGCTGCATCTCGTCCATGAGCTGCTCGAGCAGGGCGGAGAGCAGCGCCGACTTGGAGCCGAAGTGGCGGTAGATGCCCGACCCGACGATGCCCGCCGCCGCGCCGATGTCGGCCATGCCGACGGCGTGGTAGCCGTGCTTCGCCACGAGTTCGGCCGCGGCGGCGAGGATGCGGTCCTTGCGGGCGGGGTCCCGACGACGAGGCCGGCGGGCCGGGGTGCGCGTCGCGTCCGGCTCCCCGGCCAGCGCGAGCGTCGGCTCCGCCTCGGTCATGGGCACCTCCTCAGGTGCGCTGCGCGCATGTGAGCACTTTCCGTGCCCAGGACCACGGAAAGTGCTCACGGGCCGAAGGCACCTATCGGTCCGTCCGCGCGGACGCTACGGTACGGCCTGAGTGAACCGCCAGTCACAAGACGGGGAGTCGGCGTGGACTTCGTGGAGACCGATGAGCACCGCGACCTGCGGGCCGCCGTCGCGAAGGCGTCCGCGCCGTTCGGCGGCGACTACTACGTCGACCACGCCCGGCGCGGCGCCGAGTGCACCGAGCTGTGGCACGCCCTCGGCGACGCCGGGTACATCGGCGTCTCCGTCCCCGAGGCCCACGGCGGCGGGGGCGGCGGCATGGTCGAGCTCGCCCTGGTCTGCGAGGAGACCGCGGCCCAGGGGGCGCCGATCCTCCTGCTGCTGGTGACGCACGCGATCTCGGCCGAGGTCATCGCCACGTACGGCACCGAGGAGCAGCGCAAGGAGTGGCTGCCGGGGCTCGCGGCGGGCCGGGAGAAGGTCGTCTTCGCGATCACCGAGCCGGGCGCCGGGTCGAACACCCTCCAGCTCTCGACCAACGCCCGCCGCGAGGGCGACGAGTGGGTGATCCGAGGCGAGAAGTACTACATCTCCGGCGTGGACGACGCCGAGGCGCTGCTGCTCGTCGCGCGCACCGGCACCGACGCGAACGGGAAGGCCCAGCTCTCGCTCTTCCTCGTGCCCACCGACGCCGAGGGCCTGCAGAAGGTGCCGCTGCCGGTGGACGTGCTCCTGCCGGAGAAGCAGTTCACGCTGCGGTTCGACGACGTCCGGGTGCCCGCCTCCGCGCTGGTCGGCGACGAGAACCAGGGGTTCAAGCAGGTCTTCCACGGCCTCAACCCGGAGCGGATCACCGGGGCGGCGCTGTGCGTCGGCATCGCCCGGTACGCGCTGTCCCGGGCCACGCGCTACGCCAACGACCGCCAGGTCTGGGACCGCCCGATCGGCGCCCACCAGGGCGTGTCCCACCCCCTCGCGAAGGCCAAGATCGAGACCGAGCTCGCCGCGCTGATGACGCAGAAGGCCGCGTGGCTGCACGACCGGGGGCTGCCGGCCGGTGAGGCGTCGAACATGGCGAAGTACGCCGCCGCCGAGGCCGCGATCGCCGCCTGCGACGCCGCGATGCAGACCCACGGCGGCAACGGCGTCTCCCAGGAGTTCGGCCTCCTCCCCTACTGGGGTCTCGCCCGGCTGCTGCGGATCGCACCGGTGAACCGCGAGATGGTGCTGAACTTCGTGGCGCAGCACAGCCTGGGTCTGCCGAGGTCGTACTGATGGACCAGCAACCAGACCTCCAGCGCAACCTCGTCCAGCGGATCAACGTCGGCGACGCCCTCACCCGCAGCGCCTTCGCCCGGCCCGCGCAGCTCGCCGTCGTGGACGGTGACCGACGCTGGACCTACGCCGAGTTCGACGCCTGGGTGAACCGCCTCGGCCACGGGCTCCTGGCCCGCGGCTACGCGGTCGGCGACGCCCTCGCGCTCGCGGCCGGCAACAGCGCCGAGTTCCTCGCCGTCTACTACGCCTGCGCGAAGACCGGCGTGGTGTGCGTGCCGATCAACCTCGGCTGGCGACCCGACGAGGTCGCCTACGTGCTCGGGCACTCGCAGGCCCGCGGCATCGTCGTCGAGAGACAGCTGCTCGAGCCGATCACGGCCGCCGTCGGGAAGGTCCCGTCCGTCGCCGACGTGTTCGTGGCCCCGGGCACCGGAGACGCGAGCGAGCAGACGCTGGCGGAGCTCGAGTCGGCCGACGACTCCCCCGTCGAGGTCGCGATCGACGACCGCGCGGCGCTGAGCTACCTCTACACCTCGGGCACCACGTCGTTCCCGAAGGGCGTGGTCGGCACGCACCTCGGCATCCACCTCGAGTCGATGTCCGCGGCGCTGGACTCGGGCTGGAGCGCCGCCGACCGGTTCCTCGCGATGATGCCGATGTTCCACACCGCGCAGCTCAACGCGTTCTGCACGCCCGCGGTGGTCGTCGGCGCGACGATCCACGTGCACCGTGGCTTCGACCCGGAGCGGTTCCTGACGACGATCGAGACCGAGGGCATCACGCAGGTCTTCGGGCTGCCGATGATGTACCGCGCGGCGCTCGATCACCCGTCCTTCGCCGACCGCGACCTGTCGAGCCTCAGGCGCGCCGTCTACGCCATGGCGCCGATGCCCGAAGCGCAGATCCAGGCCTGCCTCGAGGGCTACCGCTGCGACTTCGCGCTGTTGTTCGGCCAGACCGAGATGTCGCCGATCACCACGCTGTTCCGCCCGGAGCACCAGCTCAGCCACGTCGGATCGGTCGGGACGCCGCTGACGGGCGTGCAGGTCGCGATCATGGGTCCCGACGGCGGCCTGCTGCCGCCCGGCGAGCAGGGCGAGATCGTCTACCGCGGGCCCTCGACGATGCAGGGCTACCTGCACGACGAGGCCGCGACCGCCACCGCGTTCGCACACGGCTGGTTCCACTCCGGCGACGTCGGACGCTTCGGCGAGGACGGCGTGCTCTGGTTCGCCGACCGGACGAAGGACGTCATCAAGACCGGCGGCGAGAACGTCGCGTCGCTCGAGGTCGAGCGGGCGGTGTACGACGCCGAGCCGGACGTCGCCGAGGTCGTCGTGGTCGGACTGCCGCACGCGCGGTGGAGCGAGGCGATCACGGCCGTCGTCGTCCCGAAGCCGGGCGCGACGATCGACGCCGAGAAGCTCACCGCGGCGCTCAAGGACCGGCTCGACGGCTACAAGGTGCCGAAGGCCGTCATCGTCGAGAACGAGCTGCCGCGTACCTCCACCGGAAAGATCCAGAAGAACGTCGTCCGGGAGACCCACGCGATGCACTACGGAGGGCGCTAGGCATGGCGGTCCTGACCAGCCTGCTCGACCCGTCGTCGGAAACGTACAGGAGCAACCGCAAGCAGCAGCTCGAGGTGATCGCGCAGCTCGACGAGCAGCTCGAGCTCGCCGTGGCGGGCGGTGGCGAGCGGTACACCCAGCGGCACCGCGACCGCGGGAAGCTGCCGGTGCGCGAGCGGCTCGCGCTCCTGCTCGACCCGGACTCGCCGTTCCTCGAGCTCTCCCCGCTCGCCGCGTGGGGCACGGACTTCACGGTCGGGGCGTCGGTGCTGACCGGGATCGGGGTCGTGTCCGGCGTGGAGTGCCTGGTCATCGGGCACGACCCGACGGTCCGCGGCGGCGCGATGAACCCGTACTCGCTGCGCAAGACGCTGCGGGCCCTCGAGATCGCGCGGCTGAACCGGCTGCCGGTGATCAACCTCGTCGAGTCCGGCGGGGCGGACCTGCCGACCCAGGCCGACCTGTTCGTGCCGGCGGGGCGGATCTTCCACGAGCTCACCGAGCTGTCGTCGATGGCGATCCCGACGGTGGCGCTGGTGTTCGGCAACTCCACCGCCGGTGGCGCCTACGTGCCCGGCATGTGCGACTACGCCGTACTCGTCGACCGCGCGGCGAAGGTGTTCCTCGGCGGGCCGCCGCTGGTGAAGATGGCGACCGGCGAGACCGCCGACGACGAGGCGCTCGGCGGCGCGGAGATGCACTCCCGGGTCTCGGGCCTGTCGGACTACTTCGCCACCGACGAGCGCGACGCGATCCGGCTCGGCCGCGAGATCGTGTCGCGGTTCCACTGGCGCAAGCTCGGGCCTCGTCCCGCCCGGAACCCGGCGCCCCCGACGTACGACCCGGAGGAGATCCTCGGGATCCTGCCGCCCGACCCGAAGGTGCCCTTCGATCCGCGCGAGGTGCTCGCCCGCACCGTCGACGGCTCGGAGTTCGACGAGTACAAGCCGCTCTACGGCACCTCTCTGGTGACCGGGTGGGCGAGCATCCACGGCTATCCGGTCGGCGTCCTCGCGAACCACCGCGGCGTGCTGTTCTCCGAGGAGGCGAAGAAGGCCAGCGAGTTCATCCTGCTCGCCAACCAGACCGACACCCCGCTGATCTTCCTGCAGAACACCACCGGCTACATGGTCGGCACCGACTACGAGCAGGGCGGGATCATCAAGGACGGCGCCAAGATGATCAACGCGGTGACGAACAGCCAGGTCCCGCACCTGACGATCAACATGGCGTCGTCGTTCGGGGCCGGGAACTACGGCATGTCGGGCCGGGCGTACGACCCGCGGCTGATGTTCGCCTGGCCCGGCGCGAAGCTCGCCGTCATGGGCGCGGCGCAGCTGGCCGGAGTCATGTCGATCGTCGGGCGGGCATCCGCGCAGTCGCAGGGCAAGCCGTTCGACGAGGAGGCGGACGCCGCCCGCACCCGGGCGATCGAGGCGCAGATCGAGGCCGAGTCCCACAGCTTCTACATCTCCGGGAAGCTCTACGACGACGGAATCGTCGACCCCCGCGACACCCGCACCGTCCTCGGCCTGTCGCTCTCGGCCGTCCACTCGAACCCCGTCGCCGGCCGTCGTGGCTACGGCACGTTCCGGATGTGAGGAGGTGGCTTCGCCCTGTGAGTACTAATCCGTGCCAGAGCACGGATTAGTACTCACAGGCGCGGAGCGCACATCATGATCACCAAGCTGCTGATCGCCAACCGCGGCGAGATCGCCGCCCGCGTCATGCGCACCGCGCAGGCGCTGGGCATCGACACCGTCGCCGTGTACTCCGACCCGGACGCCGACGCCCCGTTCGTCGCCCTCGCCGACGAGGCGGTCCGGCTGCCGGGCGCGTCGCCGACCGAGACCTACCTGCGCGCCGACCTCGTCATTGAGGCCGCCCGCGCCACGGGCGCCGACGCCGTGCACCCCGGCTACGGGTTCCTCTCCGAGAACGCGGGGTTCGCCCGGGACTGCGCGGCGGCGGGCCTGACCTTCGTCGGGCCCTCCCCCGACGCGATCGCCTCGATGGGTTCGAAGCTCGAGGCGAAGGCGCTGATGGACGCGGCCGGCGTGCCCGTGCTGCCGGGCGCGACCCTGCCCGAGGGCGCTCCCCTGCCGACCGACCTCGACTTCCCCGTGCTGGTCAAGGCCGCGTTCGGCGGCGGTGGGCGCGGGATGCGGATCGTGCGGCGGGAGTCGGACCTGGCCGGCGCCGTCGAGGGCGCCCGCCGGGAGGCTGCGGCGGCCTTCGGCGACGGGACGGTGTTCCTCGAGCGGTACGTCGAGGACCCGCGCCACGTCGAGGTCCAGATCCTCGGCGACAGCCACGGCGAGGTGGTCCACCTCTTCGAGCGCGAGTGCTCCATCCAGCGGCGCTACCAGAAGATCGTGGAGGAGAGCCCCTCCCCCGCGGTCGACGCGACCCTGCGCGCCGAGCTGGGCGCGGCCGCCGTCGCCGCCGGGAAGGCCATCGGCTACACCGGCGCGGGCACCGTCGAGTTCGTCCTCGACGCCGACCGGCGCTTCTTCTTCCTCGAGGTCAACACGCGGCTGCAGGTCGAGCACCCGGTGACCGAACTCGTCACGGGCCTGGACCTGGTCGCGCTGCAGCTGCGGGTCGCGGAGGGGCACCCGCTGCCGCCCGAGGTGATCGGCGCTGGGATCGACGGCCACGCCATCGAGGTCCGGCTCTACGCCGAGGACGTCCCCGCCGGCTACCTCCCCGCGACCGGCACGCTGCACCGCTTCGCCATCCCGACGATGCCCGGGTTGCGGGTCGACGCCGGGGTCATCGACGGCTCCGTCGTGAGCCCGCACTACGACCCGATGCTCGCCAAAGTCATCGCCCACGGCCCCACGCGCACCGAGGCCGCCCGGACCTTGGCCCGCGCGCTCGCGCACGCCGGCATCCACGGCGTCACGACGAACCGCGACCTGCTCGTCGGCATCCTGCGCGACGAGGAGTTCCTCGCCGGCCGCACCGACACCGGCTACCTGCCCCGCCACCCCGAGCTCCTGACGCCGGGTGCGCCCGCCGGCGAGCGGGTGCGGGCGGTCGCGGGCGCGCTCGCGGCGCAGGCGCAGCACCGGGCGGACGCGCGGGTGCTGCGCGACCTGCCGTCGGGGTGGCGCAACGTCGGCGGCCCGCCGCAGACGGTCGGGTACTCGGTCGGCGACCGGACGCTCGAGGTCGCCTACTCGTTCCGCCGCTCCGGGCTCGACGTCGCCGTCGACGGGGAGCCGCTCGCCGTCGCGCTGGTGTCGGCGACGCCGTCGGAGGTGGTCCTGACGCTCGACGGCGTGCGACGGACCTACCGCGTCCACCGCGCCGCCGGACGCACGTTCGTCGACGGGCCGGACGGGTCCAGCGCGTTCGACGACGTCCCGCGCTTCGCCGACCCGAACGCCGTCGCACACGCCGGATCGCTGCTCGCGCCGATGCCGGGGACGGTGGTGCGGGTGCTCGCGGCGAGCGGGGAGTCCGTGGCCGCGGGAGCGGCCCTCGTCGTCCTGGAGGCCATGAAGATGGAGCACACGGTCGCGGCGCCGGTCGACGGCGTCGTCGCGGAACTGCACGTCAGCCCGGGTGACCAGGTGGAGACGCGCCAGGTGCTGGCGGTGGTCGAATGAACCTCGCGACGCTCCTGCGGCGTGCCGCGGCCGATCATGCCGACCGGGTGGCGCTGCGGCTGGACGACACCGAAGTCTCCTACGCGGACTTCGCCGACCAGGTGGCGCGCTTCGCCGGGTACCTCCGCGCGACCGGCGTCGGCGAGGGCGAGCGGGTCGCCGTCCTGGCGCCCAACTGCCTGGAGTACCTCGTCGCGATCGTCGGGAGCTGGCAGGCCGGGGCGGTCGGCGTGCCGCTGAACTACCTGTTCCCGGACGCCCCGCTGCGCCACGCGCTGCTCGACTCGGGCGCGCGGCTCGTCGTCCTCCCGCCACAGGACGTCTCCCGCGTCGAGAAGGTGCTCGGTGAGGACCTCCCGGTCTTCCTGACGACGGGCGCGGAGGGTTCGTTCGCCTCCGCGGTCGCCGGGGCGGAGCCGCTCGACGGCGTGGTGCCGCGCCTGGACGGCGACGACGCGCTGCTGATGTACACCTCGGGCTCGACCGGCGTGCCCAAGGGCGTGCGGCAGACGCACCGCAACATCGCCGCGCAGGTCGACGGCGCGATCGAGGTCTACGAGCTCAGCGGCGAGGACCACGTCCTGAACTGCATGCCGATGTTCCACGTCGGCGGGCTGCAGCTCGCGAGCCTGCCGATGCTGGTGCGCGGCGGGCAGATCACGTTCATGCCGCGCTGGGACGTCGTGCGGTGGCTGGAGCTGGTCGAGGAGCTGCGCCCGACCTACGGCGGGCTGATCTCGACGATGATGATCGACGTCGGGAACCGGACGGTGGAGAACCCGGTGGTGCTGGACTCGTTCCGGGTCTGCATGTTCGGCGGGTCCCGCACGCCCACGGCCGCGATCGAACGGCTCGAGACGGGCACCGGCATCGTCGGGACGGAGATCTACGGACAGACCGAGCAGAGCGGCCTCGTCGTGACCTACCGCGCCGGGGAGACCCGTCGTCCGGACTCGATGGGCCGGCCTCTGGACCAGATCGTGCGGACGCGGCTGGTGCCGGTGGACGGGTCGCCGGACCTGGAGCCGGGTGACTCCGGGGTCGGCGAGCTGTGGGTGCGCGGCGACGCGGTGACGCCCGGCTACTGGGGCGTGGACACGTCGGAGAAGTTCGTGGACGGCTGGTTCCGCACCGGCGACCTGATGTCCCGCGACGCCGACGGCTACCTCTACTACGTCGACCGGATCGACGACATGATCGTCTCCGGCGGCGAGAACGTGTTCCCGCAGATGGTCGAGGAGCACCTGGCGGGCCACCCGGACCTCGCGGAGGTCGCCGTGATCGGCACCGCGCACGAGCGGTGGGTGGAGCAGGTGACCGCGGTCGTCGTGCCGCGTCGGGACGGCGTCACCGTGGAGGCGCTGCACCGGTGGTGCGCCGAGCACCCCGACCTGCAGGGCATGCACCGGCCGCGGCGGATCGAGATCGTCGACGCGCTCCCCCGCACCGGCAGCGGGAAGCTCAACCGGCCCGACCTGCGGAGGATGTTCCCGTGACCTCTCCGGTAGTCACGTACGAGGTCGACGACGGCGTCGCCTGGCTGACGATCGATCGGCCCGAGGCCCGGAACGCGCTGTCGAAGGAGGTGCGCGACGGGCTGTGGGAGGGCACACGTCGGTTCGTCGACGACTCCGGCGCCGCCGTCCTGGTGCTCACCGGCGCCGGTGAGAAGGCGTTCTGCGCGGGCGGGGATCTCAAGGAGATGGCGGAGACCTCGCTGGAGATCCCGCCGCCGGACTTCCTGCCACAGTTCGGGCGGAACATCGACGTGCCGAAGCCGACGATCGCCGCCGTCAACGGGGTCGCCTACGCCGGCGGCTTCCTGCTCGCGCAGCAGTGCGACCTCGTCGTCGCGGCCGAGCACGCGCGGTTCGCGGTGTCGGAGGTGAAGGTCGGGCGCGGGTCGCCGTGGGCGGCGCCGCTGTCGTGGCTCGTGCCGCCGCGGGTGGCGATGGAGATCCTGCTGACGGGCGACCCGCTGGACGCCGCGCGGGCGCGCGAGGTGGGGCTGGTGAACCACGTGGTGCCGGCGGCGGAGCTGCGGGACCGGGCGCAGGCGTTGGCGCGGACGATCGCGGCGAACGCCCCGCTGTCGGTGCGGGCTGGTAAGCAGACGGCGTATCTCTCCCGGCCCGACGTCTACGAGCGGGCCGAGGAGATCTGGGCGCCGGTCTACCGGTCGGCGGACGCACAGGAGGGGCCGGCGGCGTTCCGCGACAAGCGCACGCCGGTCTGGACGGGGAGGTAGCACCGTGCCGGTGTCCATGGACGCACTCGCCGACGACCTCAGGGCCGAGTCCGCCGAGCTGCGGGCGGTGCTGGCGGCGCTGACCGAGGAGCAGTGGCGCCAGGAGACCCCCGCGGAGGGCTGGACGGTGGCCGACCAGGTCTCCCACCTGGCCTACTTCGACGACGTCGCCCTGCGCTCCGCGACCGACCCCGAGGCGTTCGCGGCGGAGAAGGACGCGATGGACGCCGAGGGCGGGGTCAGTCCCGACACGATCGCCGCCCGCTTCCGCGACCTGTCGGGCGCGGAGATGCTGACCTGGTTCGACGAGGCCCGCACCGGGCTGATCGACGCCTTCCGCGAGCTCGACCCGAAGACGCGCGTGCCCTGGTTCGGGCCGGCGATGAGCGCCGCGTCGTCGCTGACCGCGCGGATCATGGAGACCTGGGCGCACGCCCAGGACGTGTACGACGCGGTCGGGGCGCCGCACCCGCCGTCGGACCGGCTGCGCCACGTCGCGCACATCGGGGTCGGCGCGCGGGCGTTCAGCTACGCCGCGCACGGGTTGGCGATGCCCGAGGTGCCGGTCCGGGTGGAGCTCGTGGCGCCCGACGGGTCGACGTGGACGTGGGGACCGGAGGACGCGGCCGACCGGATCACGGGACCGGCGGAGGACTTCGCCCTGCTGATCACCCAGCGGCGGCACCGGGACGACCTGTCCCTGACGGTCGAGGGCGACGCCGCCACGGAGTGGGCGCGCATCGGACAGGCGTTCGCCGGCGAGGCCGGGACGGGGAGGAAGCCACTCTCATGACCACCACTCCGCGTGAGGGGAACCCTCACGATGCCGGGGCGGACGCATCCTCCCCTCACGGCGGGCGTCCGGTGCGGATCGGCAACGTCTCCGGCTTCTACGGCGACCGCCTGGGTGCGGCGCGCGAGATGCTCGACGGCGGCCCGGTGGACGTGCTCTGCGGGGACTACCTCGCCGAGCTCACGATGCTCATCCTCGCGAAGGCGCAGGCCAAGGACCCCGACGCCGGGTACGCGAAGACGTTCCTGACCCAGATGCGCGACGTGCTCGCCGACTGCGTCGCCCGCGGCGTGAAGGTGGTGTCCAACGCGGGCGGGCTGAACCCGGCCGGGCTGGCGGCGGCGATCGACGAACTCGGAACGGGCGCGCAGGTGGCGTACGTCGAGGGCGACGACCTCCGGGGGTCGCTCGAGGAGGTGACGCCACCGGTCGTCGGGAAGCCCGTCTCCGCCAACGCGTACCTGGGCGGCTGGGGCATCGCGGAGGCGCTCGCCGCAGGCGCGGACGTGGTGGTGACGGGGCGGGTCACCGATGCGTCGCTGGTCGTGGGACCGGCCGCATGGTGGCACGGGTGGGACCGCGACGCCTTCGACGCGCTCGCCGGCGCCGTCGTCGCCGGACACGTCATCGAGTGCGGCCCGCAGGCGACCGGCGGCAACTACTCGTTCCTCGACGAGATCACCGACCGCCGCTATCCCGGGTTCCCGATCGCCGAAGTCGACGCCGACGGCTCGTCGGTGATCACGAAGCACCCGGGCACGGGCGGACTGGTCTCGGTCGGCACCGTCACCGCGCAGCTGCTGTACGAGATCGCCACGCCCGCGTACCTCGGGCCGGACTGCACCACGCACTTCGACACGATCACGCTGGCCCAGGACGGCGAGCACCGGGTGCGGATCTCGGGGGTGCGCGGGTCGGCGCCGCCGGAGACGCTGAAGGTGGCGCTCAACGACGCCGGCGGCTACCGGAACGCGATGACGCTCGTGCTCACCGGGCTCGACATCGAGGCGAAGGCCGCGTTCGCCGAACAGATGCTCTTCGACGTGCTCGGGGGTCGGGACCGGTTCGCCGAGGTCGACGTCCGGCTGCTGCGCTTCGACCACCCCGACGCCGCGTCGAACGCCGAGGCCACCGCGCACCTGAGGATCACGGTGAAGGACCCCGACCCGCGCGTGGTCGGGCGCGCGTTCTCCAACGCGACGATGGAACTCGCGCTCGGCGGCTACGCGGGCTTCCACACCACGACACCGCCCAGTGCCGAGTCGGCGTTCGGGGTCTACCGACCGGCGGCGGTGCCGCGCTCGGCGGTGACGCAGACCGTGGTGCTCTCGGACGGCGAGCGGCGGGTGGTGGCGGACCCGCCCACCACCTCCCCCAGTGGCAGCGAAGCGTCGTTGCTGTCATCCGGTGACAGCAACGACGCTTTCCTGCCACGGGGGGAGGTGGGCCCGACCCGCCGCGTCCCCCTCGGCACGGTCGTCGGCGCGCGCTCGGGCGACAAGGGCGGGAACGCGAACATCGGGGTCTGGGCGCGCACCGACGCCGCGCACGCCTGGCTGCAGGACTTCCTCACGCCGGACCGGGTGCGGGAGCTGCTCGGAGCGGAGGTCGCCGACCTGGCGATCGACGTGCACCCGCTGCCGAACCTGCGCGCCGTGAACGTCGTCGTGCACGGGATCCTCGGCGACGGCGTCGCCTCCTCGACCCGGCCCGACCCGCAGGCCAAGGGACTCGGCGAGTACCTGCGCAGCCGGCTCGTGGACGTGCCGGAGGCCCTGCTCGGTGCGTGACCGGAGGATGCGAGCGCTCTTGCGGTGCGAGGGTTCCCCTCACGCTTGACGGCGGGACGGGGTCGGGTAGCCGCGCCGCATGCCGCACTCCGACCGCGTCCCGCGCGTGACCCTGACCGACGGCGGCCCCATGCTCGTCGAGGGGCCCGTGGAGCTGGAGACCCCCGACGGCGAGATCGTGCGCTCCGAGCGGCCGGTGGTCGCGGTGTGCACCTGCCGGCGGAGCAAGCGCTTCCCGTTCTGCGACACCAGCCACCGGCGCAAGGTCCGTCAGACCAGGGTGCGCAGCGAGGACGACCCGGCGTCCCAGGACCGCATGAGGTGATCGGAGAGCCGGTCCTCGAGCAGCGTCAGCGCGCGCATGCCGAACACCACGTCGGCGGCCAGCTCCGGCGAGCGCCCCACGAGGTCGGCCAGCAGACCACGCCGCACGAGCTGCTCGTGCACCGCATCGGCCTCGACGTGCTCGACGTAGAAGGCGGTCGCCGCCTCCGACAGACCGAGGCGCTGCATCGCCTTGACCAGCCGCGCCGACCCGGGCGACGACGTCACCTCGATCAGCGCGAACTGCCCCACCGACGCCCCGCGCCACCGGCGGTGCAGCCCGCACAGCGACATGAGGTTGACCGGCGCGAGCGACGCGGCGGGCGCCGCCTCCAGGTAGCCGTGGTAGCGGGAGTCGAGGCCGAGCTCGTCCATCATGTCGGCGAACACCCGGGCGTGGACCCGCTCGGCGCGGCCGCCGCCGAACTCGTCGTGCTCGACGGTCACCAGCGACGCCTTGGCCTGGCCGTCGATCCGCGGGATCACCCAGGCCTGCGGGTCGGCCTCCTTCAGGTGGTAGATCGACCGGTGGATGACGTACTCGCGCAGCTGCCAGAGCCGGCCGTCCCGCATGAGCCGCCACGACGCGCCGTCCCCGTCGGCCTGCTCGACGAGCAGCGCCTCGACCTCGGCGTCCACGTCGTCGCCGGCGGGGACCTCGGCCACGAGCGCGTCCAGGAACGTCCGCTCGAGGGAGCGGCGCAGCCGGAGCAGCTCGGGCTCCCACTCGAGCTCGGCGTCGACCTCGGCGAACCCGTGGTAGTGCAGCTCGTAGAGGACGTAGAGCGCCAGCTGGAGGTCCTCGCCGTACGGGTCGAGTCCCGGGTCCGACGGCAGGTCGGTGACCGGACGACGGCCCGCGAGCACGTCGACGACGGCGGACGAGACGGGCCCCCGTCCCGACGGCAGGGCGTCGGCGCGGGCGACGGGCGGGCTGAGGACGTCGGTCACTCGGGTCTCCTCGACGACGGGTCGATGCGATCGAGCCGCCCGGCTACCCGACGACCTGCTCCGCATACGCGGTGTGTGCATCACACCGGATTCGACGGTCGGTGCTCGTAACCAGCGGGTAACACCCGCTCACCTCCGTCCCCGGCGGTTGAGTGTGCAGCTGTGCATCGGGGACGCCCGGCCGCCGGTCCTTCCCGGCCGCCGTCACGCGTCCGTGTCAGTCGTGCCGAACGTGGCCGTCCCCGTGCCCGCCGAGGAGCATGCGCATGTCGATCTCCCTGCCCACCCCGCGCACCACCACCGAGCCCGAGCCGGTCGTGCCCGACGTCATCGTCCCGATCCACGCCGCCGACGGCACCCGTGCGCACCTGCCGGTGCTGCGCGGCCCGGGCGTCTACCCCGCGCAGCGCGACACCTGGCTGCTGGCCGACGTGCTCGTCCGGGAACTGCACGAGTCGCTCCCCGGGCGGCGCGTGCTCGAGCTCTGCTCCGGGACCGGTGCACTCTCGCTGGTCGCGGCCGGGGTGCCGGGCACGGACGTGACCGCCGTCGACGTCTCGCGGCGCGCTCTCGCCAGCGCGTGGACCAACGCGCGTCGGCTGCGCCGTCGGGTCCGGCTGCACCGGGGCGACCTGGCCGCACCCGTCGTCGGCAAGCAGTACGACCTCGTCGTCTCGAACCCGCCGTACGTCCCCGCCGCGGACGCCTCTCTGCCGACGCGCGGCGCGATGCGCGCCTTCGACGGTGGGCTGGACGGCCGCACCGTCGTCGACCGCGTGATCGACTCCGCCCCGCAGGTCCTCGCCCCCGGCGGCTGCCTGCTGCTGGTGCACTCGGCCATCAACGGGGTCACGACGACGCTCCGGAAACTGGCCGCGCACGGCCTCGAGGCCGACGTCGCCGCCCGCTGCGAGCACCCGTTCGGACCGGTGTTCACCGCCCGCGCGGAGCTGCTCGAGCAGCGCGGTCTCATCGAGCCGGGGCAGCGGACGGAGGAACTCGTCGTCGTGCGGGCGCGGCGCCCGCTGGCCGCGTCGGCGCGCGAGAGCGCGTAGACACGCCGGACCTCCCGTCCGGGTGGCGTGCGCCCCGACCCGCCCGACGACGGGTTACGGTCCGCCCGTCGTCCGTACGGGAAAGGGTCCGACGTGCTGCGCTGGCTCCGGGATGTCCTCGTCATCGCCGTCCTCGCCGGGGCGATGACCTCGTTCGTGCTGGGCCATCCGGCCGTGGGCGCGGTGCTCGCCGTCGTCGGCGGCGTGATGATCAGCCTGGCCGCGCGTGGCCACAAGTACATGACGTTCGGCGGGCTGATGCGCTAGCCGGAGCCGTAGGCTGGCCCCTGCCTGCGCCTAGGGTTCCGTCCGACGCCCGCCACCTGATCCACAACCAGGGCGATCCGGGGTCTGGACCGAGCGGCGCCACGGCCCACGGCCGACACCTGACGGGAGAGAAACCCCGAGGGCTCCAGTTCCGACGTGCCCGCACCCGGTGTGCGGGCCGACGCCCAGGAGCCGCCCGGTGTCCCCCGCCGTCATCGCCCTCACCCTGCTCGCCGCGGTCCTGCACGCGACGTGGAACGCGATCGCCCACGGCGTCGCCGACCGCCTCGTCGGCTTCGCCCTCATCGGTCTGTCCTACGTCGTCGTCGGGGGCGGGGCCGCGCTCGTGCTGGGTCCGCCGCCCGCCCACGCCTGGCCGTTCGTGCTGGTCTCCGCGGGGCTGCACGTCGGCTACACGCTGCTGCTGTGGGCGAGCTACCAGCTCGGCGAGTTCAGCCAGGTCTACCCGGTCGTCCGCGGGACGGCGCCGTGGGTCGTCGCGCTCTACGAGGTGCTGTTCGGCGGCGGCCTGCCCTGGTGGGAGCTGCTGGGTGTCGCCGTGATCTCGCTGGGACTCGTCAGCCTGGCCCTCGACGGCCGGCGGCTGACGCGGGCGGCGCTGCCCGCGCTCGGCGCCGCCGTCGCGACCGGCCTGTTCATCGCCGGCTACACGCTGGTCGACGCGACCGCGGTCGCCACCACGCCGGTCGCGGTCTACGCCGCGTGGATGTTCCTGGTGCAGGGACCGGTGATGCCCGTGCTCGCGGTCGTCCGGCGGGGCCGGGGGCTGGCGCGGGTGCCGTGGTCCTCGCTCGCGGTCGGCTTCCTCGGCGGGCTGGTGTCGCTGGCGGCGTACGGGCTGGTCCTGGTCGCGCAGACCAGCGGGGCGACCGCGGCGGTCGCGGCCCTGCGCGAGACGTCCATCGTCATCGGCGCGGTGATCGGCACGCTCTTCCTCGGCGAGCGCTTCGGGTGGCGGCGGACGGTGGCCGCCGCGGTCGTCGTCGTCGGGATCGTGCTGGTGGATCTGTAGGCGCGGTCGGGCACCCCGCGGCCGTGGAACGCTTCGACGGCTGGATCGGCGGGCTGGGCACGGCGTCCGGGCTGCGCTACGTGATCGGCCACTGGCCCTCGTCGCCGCTGGGGACGTTCACCGACGTCATGGTCGAGCGGCCGGACGGGCACCGCCTCCTGCTCGCCCCCTCGACCGCCGTGGAGGAGTTCGTCGGCGCGACCTACACCTTCGACGAGGTGCGCCACGTCCCCGTCGACCTGCGGTCGGTCGGCCCGGAGTTCTTCCTGACGGCGGGTCCGCTCACCTCGCGCTTCGTGCTCGGCGGGCGGTCCCCGCTCGGGGTGCTGCTGCGCGCCGTGCCGTGGCGGCTCGCGACCGCCCCGCCGTGGATCGCGACGATCGACGCGATCGCCCGGCGGGTGCTGCCCGGGGTGCGCACCGTCGGCAGCGCGGGTGGTGGCCGCACCGAGTACTACGGCGCGCGGGACCTGCGCCGGATCGAGGCGGCGACGACGACGTTCGACGGGGTCGACCAGGGGGCGCTGCGGCCGGTCTCGCCGCCGGTGCGCTTCGGGTTCGGGTCGACGCCCACCGCGCCGTCGTGGGTGCGGATCACGACCCTGATCGAGGGCGCCGGGAATTCGTGGGAACCGATCGGGGGCGGCGGCACTCCAAGCGGATGAGGGACCGTGATCGACACGGCCTCGTCGTCCTGGGAGGCCGTCGTGATCCGTTCGTTCGTCGTCGCCGTGCTCGTCGTCGTGGGTGTCGTGGTGGGCGCCCCGTCCGCGCTCGGCGAGCCACCCGAGATCTGCGGCCCGGGCACGGCCGAGGACCAGGTGGTCCGGATCTTCCCGCGGGGAGCGGAGACCTCCGCGCTGCTGTGCGGGAACCGCTACTTCGGCTTCCACCGGATCGACTGGTCCGCCGTCTCGCTCGACGCGATCGCCCGCACGCTGGCCGACCCGGCCACGTCGACCTACGACGAGCGCAGCGAGACCTGGACGCTGACCGGCGCGGCGGTCGTCGTGATCACGGCCGCGCACGGTCAGATCATCACCGCGCGGGCGGCGTGATGGACGTCGTCGAGGAGGTCGGCCTGTGGTGGCCCGCGGCGGACCCGGAGCGGCTCCGCGCGGCCGCGGGCGCGTGGGACCGGGCGGCGGCGGACCTGGACCGGGCCCGCGAGGTCGGGTGGTCGGGCGCCGCCCAGGCCCGCGCGACGTGGACGGGCGAGGCGGCCGACCGGTTCGCCTCCACCTGGACCGCGCACGAGGCCGCCCTGCGCGACGACGCCGCCGGCTGCCGGGCCCTCGGGATCGCGCTGACCCGCTTCGCCGACGCGGTGGAGGACGCGCGGACGCGGGTCACGGAGCTGGCGGTGACGGCGGGCGCGACGCTCGTCGCCGGGGTGGGGCTCGCCTGGCTGACGTTCGGCACGTCGGCCGCGGCGGCCGGCGCGGTGAGCGCGGGTCTGGTGGCCGCCGCGGCGGCGATCGGCGTGGAGCTCTCGTCGACCGCCGCGGCGATCCTCGGGGGCGTGGTCGTCGGCGCCGTGTTCGGTGCCGTGGAGGCGGCGGTGGTCGACCTGGCGGTGGCGCAGCCGCTGCGCGTCGAGGCGTTCGGCCGCGGCGGGTACTCGCTCGACGAGGCCGGGGCGGCCGCGGCGGCGGGTGGCGCGTTCGGCGGGGTGCTGGGCGGGATCTCGGGCGGGCTCGCGGGAGCGGTGTCCCGTCCGGCACCCGCGGCGGCGCCGTCCGGGCTCGCCGACGACCTCGGGGCGCTCGACGGCCGCATCTCCGCGGCGCTCGACCCGGCGTCGCGCGGTGCCCTCGGCCCGCTGTTCCGCCCCGGCGTGCACGAGTCGCCGGGCGCCGCGTTCTCGCCGGAGCAGGTGCCGACCGCCCGGCTGCTCGAGTCCGAGGGCATGAGCGTCCACGCGCGGGCCGACGCCGGGGCCCTCGTCCGGTCCGACGCGACCGACCGGGGGCGCTTCGTGGAGCTGACCGTGCCCGAGGTGTCGTCGGCGTCGTCGGTGGAGGCCGCGGTGCTGGAGGGCAGCGGGCGGCTGGCGCGGCAGGGCGGCGGCGACCTCGTCGTCGACGGCCGGATGATCGCGCTCGACGTCGACGAGGCGGGCAAGGGCCTGCTCGCCGCCGTGCTGCGGGCCAAGGCCGAGGGGCTCGAGCTGCCCACGTCGATCCGGTTCGTGTTCGACGAGGGGAGCATCTTCTGGCCGTGAGCTCTCTGGCGAGTGCCAGCAAAGCGTCACTGCTTGCATCCAGTGACAGGAAAGGCCACTTCGTCGAAACCGCCCCTGACGACCGGCCGGAGTTCCTACCCTCGGCGTCGTGACTGGCGCATTCGGCACCCGGCCCGAGGACCTCGAGGCCGCGGCGACGCGGTTCGACGAGGCGGGGCGGATCGCCGCGGAGGCGGTGGCGGCCCTCCGGTCGACCCTGGCCGGGCTCGGCGACGTGGCCGGTGACGACGAGCAGGGCCGCACGTTCGCCGCGCAGTACGACCCGAAGGCGGCCGAGGGGATCACCGCGATCGGACAGGAGGCGGCGGGCCTGTCGTCGGTCGGCGGGGCGCTGCGGGCCACCGCGGCGGAGTACCGGGCGGGCGACGCCGGGGCGCTGGGTCCAGGCGCGCCCTGACCTGCCCGAACGGCACTCTCGCGCATATAGAGCGCGCGAGAGTGCCGTTCGTTCAGGCAGGCAGGCGGCCGAGGAACGCCAGCAGGTGCTCGTTCACGGCGTCGGCGTGCCGGGCGGGGAGCCAGTGGCCCGCCCCGGGCAGCGTCACGCACTCGAAGCCGCCGGTGACCCACGCGCCGGAGCCGGCCATCTGCGCCTCGCCCAGCGCGATGTCCTCGGCGCCGATCAGTCCCAGCACCGGGCAGGTGACCGGCGGCAGGTCGACGGGGTGCTCGTCGACGAAGGTCCGCGGGTCGACGTTCGCGCGGTACCAGGACAGGCCGGCGGTCAGGGCGCCCTCGCGGGAGAGGTCGCGGATGTGGGTGCGGACGAGGTCGTCGTCCTCGGTGCCCGGGTGGGCCCAGCGGCGCAGGAAGGACCAGTCGTCGGCGGGCAGCACCGCCTCCGCGACGCCCGGCTCACGGAACCACAGCATGTACCAGGACAGTGCGCGCTGCCGGAGCCCCGCGGCGCGGAACGCGTTGGGGTGCCCGACGGACAGGGCCACGTAGCCGCGCACCGCGTCGCTGGACATCGCGAGCGCCCAGCCGACCGCGGCGCCGTAGTCGTGGCCGACCACCACGGCCGAGTCCACTCCCCGCTCCCCCAGCAGCGCCGCCATGTCCGCCACCGAGTGGCGCAGGCGGTAGGCCCGCACGTCGGAGGGACGGTCGCTGTCGCCGAAGCCGCGCAGGTCGGGTGCGAGCACGCGGTACCCGGCCCCGACGAGGCACTCGATCTGCGCGGTCCACAGCGTGGCGCGGTCGGGGAAGCCGTGCAGGAGCAGCACGGCCGGGCCCGACCCGACGTCGTACACGGAGAGGGTGATGTCCGGGAGCGCGATCCGGACCGGGTCGGGCAGCTGCATCAGTCCCCCGTCAGCGAGATGGCGACACCGTCGGCGAGCAGGCGCCCGTGGCGCGTGAGGACCGCCCGCCCGCGGGCCCAGCACCCGTCGTCGAGCAGACCGTCCCGGACCGCCTGCTCGGCCGCGGCGCGCCCGCGGTCGTCGAGAACGCCCGCAGGGAGCCCCTCGACCGTGCGGAGGGACAGCAGCACCTGCTCGACGTGGCGGTCCGCTGCGGTGAGCAGCTCGCGCGCCTCCGCGGGTGACTCCCCCGCGGCCAGCTGCTTCGAGTAGCGGGCCGGGTGGCGGACGTTCCACCAGCGCACCCCGCCGACATGGGAGTGCGCGCCCGGGCCGGCGCCCCACCAGTCCCCGCCCGACCAGTAGCCGAGGTTGTGCCGGCAGCGGGCGGCGTCGGTGCGCGCCCAGTTCGACACCTCGTACCAGCCCAGGCCGTGGGCGGCGAGGACGTCGTCGACGATCTCGTAGCGGTCGGCGAGGACGTCGTCGTCGGGCATCGGCAGCTCGCCGCGGGCGACGCGGCGGGCGAGGGCGGTGCCGTCCTCGACGATGAGCGAGTAGGCCGAGACGTGGTCGGCGCCGGAGGCGAGCACGGCGTCGAGGGAGCGGCGGAGGTCGTCGTCGGTCTCGGTGGGCGTGCCGTAGATCAGGTCGAGGTTCACGTGGCGCAGGCCCGCGTCCAGAGCGGCCCGGGCGACCGACACCGCAGCACCGGGCGTGTGGCGGCGGTCGAGCACGGCGAGGACGTGGTCGACGTCGGACTGCATGCCCAGCGAGAGCCGCGTGTACCCGGCGTCGGCGATCGCGGCGAGCATCTCCGGCGTCGTCGACTCGGGGTTGGCCTCGGTGGTGACCTCGGCGCCGGCCGCGAGGCCGAACGTCCCGCGGATCGCGTCCAGCACGGCCGTGAGCCCCTCGGCGCCGAGCAGCGAGGGCGTGCCGCCGCCGAGGAAGACCGTGTCGGCGGGCGGGGGCGTGCCGAGCACGCGGGTCGCGAGGTCGAGTTCCCGACGGAGGCCCTCCAGCCAGCTGGCAGGGCTCGCGGGGTCGTCGGTGCCGGTCAGCCCGAGGTCGGAGGCCGTGTAGGTGTTGAAGTCGCAGTACCCGCAGCGGGTCGCGCAGAAGGGCACGTGGACGTAGACGCCGAACGGGCGCGTCCCCAGCCCGTCGAGCGCGCCGGGCGGGAGCGAGCCGTCGGCCGGGGCGGGTTCGCCGCCGGGCGGCACGGAGGGCATCCGTCCATTGTGCGCGTGTCGAGGATGTGGCTTCCCTGCCACTGGATGACAGCAACGACGCTTTGCTGCCATGGGGGCCATGACGGGCCATGAGGGGGAGAGGGGCACCCCACAGAGCCGCCGGTGGAATCGTGCCCCACGACATGGCACGCTCGACCTCGTGCGTGCACTGGACCCGATGCTCGTCGGTCGACCCCACGTCGACCTCGCGCGCGTCGCCAGCGCACTCTGCCCGGCCTGCTGAGGCACGCCGCTGACGCCCGCCCAGGGCAACCACCACCACGATCGTCAGCGGGTGCGCGCGGGCCCACCCCGGGTCGTCGCGCGCGCCTGCGCCCCGGAGGACGCACCACCGATGACCAGCGCCCCGTCCAGCGAAGGTGCCACGACGCCCGAGCAGTCGTACGCCGAGACCACCTCCGTCGGCATGCGCGGTGACGTGGAGGACAAGCCCGTCAAGGCCGCCCCGAAGCGCGCCCGCAAGGGCAAGGCCGAGGGCCAGTGGGCGCTGGGCTACCGCGAGCCGCTGAACAAGAACGAGCAGTCCAAGAAGGACGACAACCCGCTCAACGTGCGGGCCCGCATCGAGAACATCTACGCCCACCGCGGGTTCGACTCGATCGACCCGGCCGACCTGCGCGGGCGGTTCCGCTGGATGGGCCTCTACACCCAGCGCGCCGAGGGCTTCCCCGGCACCGACACCGGGCACGTCGAGGAGGAGGAGCTCGACGCCTCCTACTTCATGCTCCGTGTCCGCGTCGACGGCGGCGGGCTGACCACCGAGCAGCTGCGGGTCATCGGCGAGATCTCCCAGACCTTCGCCCGCGACACGGCCGACGTCACCGACCGCGAGAACATCCAGTTCCACTGGATCCGCATCGAGGACATGCCCGAGATCTGGCGCCGGCTCGAGGCCGTCGGGCTGCAGACGACCGAGGCGTGCGGCGACTGCCCGCGCGTCGTGCTCGGCTCCCCCGTCGCTGGGATCAGCGCCGACGAGATCATCGACGGCACGCCCGCCGTCGAGCAGATCGTCGAGCGCTTCATCGGCGACCGGTCGCTGTCGAACCTCCCCCGCAAGTTCAAGACCGCGATCTCGGGCCAGCAGGACGTGGCGCACGAGGTGAACGACGTCAGCTTCGTCGGCGTGGTCCACCCCGAGCACGGCCCCGGCTTCGACGTGTACGTCGGCGGCGGCCTCTCGACCAACCCGAAGCTCGCGGTCCGCCTCGGTGCGTGGGTGCCGCTCGACGAGGTGCCCGACGTCTGGCACGCCGTGGTCCAGACCTTCCGCGACTACGGCTACCGCCGCCTGCGCACCCGCGCGCGGATCAAGTTCCTCGTCGCCGACTGGGGCCCGGAGAAGTTCCGGCAGGTCATGGAGGACGAGTACCTGCACCGGAAGCTCATCGACGGGCCGGCGCCCGAGACCATCGCCGGCACCATCGACCACGTCGGCGTGCACGACCAGGTCGACGGCCGCAAGTACGTCGGCGTCGCCCCGCCCGCGGGCCGGACGAGCGGCTCGACGCTGGTCGGCGTCGCGAAGGCCGCGGAGGACGTCGGGTCCACCCGCATCCGCCTCACGCCGTACCAGAAGATCGTCGTCCTCGACGTCCCCGAGGAGAAGGTCGACACCCTGACGACGGCGCTGGACCACCTCGGGCTGCCCGCGCGCCCCAGCGTGTTCCGCCGCTCGACGATGGCCTGCACCGGCCTGGAGTTCTGCAAGCTCGCGTTCGTCGACACGAAGAACCGGGCCGGCGACCTCGTCACCGAGCTCGAGCAGCTGTGCGCGGACGTCGCGCCGCAGCTCGACACGCCGATCTCGATCCACCTCAACGGCTGCCCGAACTCGTGCGCCCGCGTGCAGGTCGCCGACATCGGCCTCAAGGGCCAGATCGTCAACGACGCCGACGGCAACCCGGCGGCGGGCTTCCAGGTCCACCTCGGCGGTGGGCTCGGCCTCGACTCCGGTTTCGGGCGCAAGCTCCGCGGCCACAAGGTGCTCTCCGCCGAGCTCGGCCCGTACGTCGAGCGCCTGGTCCGGGCCTTCGTCTCCGACCGGAACGACGGCGAGCGCTTCGCCCAGTGGGTCCTGCGGGCGGAAGAAAGCCGACTCCAGTGAGGTTGGCGATCCAGTACTGCCCCTACTGCGGCGAGCAGGACCTGCGCCCCCGGGAGACGCCGGAGAACGCCTGGGAGTGCGCCGACTGCCGCAGCACCTTCGTCGTCACGGGAGTGGCCGTATGACCAGCACCGAGAGCGCCACCAGGGCCGACGCCCTCGCGGCGGGCGAGCGCTTCGCCGCACTCGAGGACTCGACCGACCACGTCGAGCTCGCCCACGACATCCTCGCCTGGGCGGCCGCGACGTACGGCGAGCGGCTCATCGTCGCCTCGAACATGCAGGACGCGGTGCTGGTCAAGCTCGGCGCCGAGGCCCGCCCCGGCGTCGACGTGCTGTTCCTCGAGACCGGCTACCACTTCGCCGAGACCCTCGGCACCCGCGACGCGGTCGCCCAGGTCTACGGCGTGAACATCGTCGAGGCGCACCCGGAGCTGACCGTCGCCGAGCAGGACGAGCGCTTCGGCAAGGATCTCTTCGCGAGCGACCCCGGCGCCTGCTGCACCATGCGAAAAGTCGAGCCGCTGAAGAAGACCCTCGCGCTCTACGACGCCTGGGTCACCGGCGTGCGCCGGGTCGAGGCCCCCACCCGCGCGAACACGCCGCTGGTGACGTGGGACGAGAAGCACGGACTGGCCAAGGTCAACCCGATCGCGCACTGGTCCGACGAGCAGATGGACGCCTACATCGCCGACCACGCGGTGCTGGTCAACCCGCTGGTCGGCGAGGGCTACCCGTCGATCGGCTGCCGGCCGTGCACGGCCAAGCCGGCGCCGGGCGCCGACCCGCGCAGCGGCCGCTGGGCGGGCTTCACCAAGACCGAGTGCGGGCTGCACGGATGACCGCGACGCTGAGCACCACCGACCAGCTCGACGTCCTCGAGTCCGAGTCGATCCACGTGATGCGCGAGGTCGCCGGCGAGTTCGACCGCCCGGTGATCCTCTTCTCCGGCGGCAAGGACTCGATGCTGCTGGTGCACCTCGCCCACAAGGCGTTCTGGCCTGCGCCGATCCCGTTCCCGGTGCTGCACGTCGACACCGGGCACAACTTCGACGAGGTCATCGCCTTCCGCGACGCGGTCGTCGAGCGCTACGGGCTGACGCTCGAGGTCGCGAGCGTGCAGGACTACATCGACGACGGCCGCCTGGCCGAGCGCGCCGACGGGACCCGCAATCCGCTGCAGACCACTCCCCTGCTCGACGCGATCGCCGAGCACCGCCACGACGCCGTGTTCGGCGGCGGCCGGCGCGACGAGGAGCGGGCCCGCGCGAAGGAGCGCATCTTCTCGCTGCGCACCGCGTTCGGCGCCTGGGAGCCCTCGCGGCAACGACCCGAGCTGTGGAACCTCTACAACGGGCGCCACAAGCCGGGCGAGCACGTCCGCGTGTTCCCGCTGTCGAACTGGACCGAGCTCGACGTCTGGCGCTACATCCAGCGCGAGTCGATCGACCTGCCGTCGATCTACTACGCGCACACCCGCGACGTCTTCGCCCGCGACGGCATGTGGCTGACGTCGGGTCCGTGGGGCGGTCCGCGCGACGGCGAGCAGGTGATCACGAAGACGGTCCGGTACCGCACCGTCGGGGACGGTTCCTGCACCGGCGCGGTCGAGTCGACGGCCACGACGCTCGACGAGGTGCTCGCCGAGGTCCGCGGGTCGCGGCTGACCGAACGCGGTGCCACGCGCGCCGACGACCGGCTCTCCGAGGCCGCCATGGAAGATCGTAAGAAGGAAGGCTACTTCTGATGACCGATCTCCTGCGGCTCGCGACGGCGGGCTCGGTCGACGACGGCAAGTCCACGCTCGTCGGGCGGCTGCTCTACGACACCAAGTCGGTCCTGGCCGACCAGCTCGAGGCCGTCGAGCGCGCGTCGAAGAGCGCCGACGGCGAGCCCGACCTGTCGCTGCTGGTCGACGGCCTGCGCTCGGAGCGGGAGCAGGGCATCACGATCGACGTGGCCTACCGCTACTTCGCGACGCCGCGCCGGTCGTTCGTGCTCGCCGACACCCCCGGCCACGTGCAGTACACCCGCAACACCGTCACCGGCGCGTCCACCGCGCAGCTCGCGGTGCTGCTCGTGGACGCCCGCCACGGCGTCGTCGAGCAGACCCGCCGGCACGCCGCGGTCATGGCGCTGCTGCGGGTGCCGCGCCTCGTGCTCGCCGTCAACAAGATCGACCTCGTCGACTACGACGAGGCGACCTACCTGACCATCGCCAAGGAGTTCCTCGACCACACCGCGGCCCTCGGGTACGGCGAGGACGCGGTCGTGACGATCCCGGTGTCGGCGAAGAAGGGCGACAACGTCGTCCTGGCCTCCGACCGCACGCCCTGGTACGACGGCCCGACGCTGCTCGACCACCTCGAGACGGTGCCGGTCGACGGTCCCGACGACGACGCCCCGTTCCGGTTCCCGGTGCAGACCGTGATCCGGCCGCGCTCGGCCGAGTACCCCGACTACCGCGGCTACGCGGGCCTCGTCGCGGCGGGATCGGTGTCGGTGGGCGACGAGGTCGTCGTGCTGCCGGACGGCCAGTGCACCACCGTCGAGGGGATCGACCGGTACACGTCGTCGCTCTCCTCCGCGTCCGCCGGCGACAGCGTCGTCCTGCGGCTCGCGCACGACCTCGGCATCGCCCGCGGCGCCGTGCTCGTGGCGGCCGGGTCGGCCCCCGAGCCGGTCACCGAGTTCACGGCGACCCTCGCGTGGCTGCACGACAAGCCGCTCACGCCCGGACGGCGGCTGCTCGTCAAGCACGGCACCCACACCGTGCAGGCCATGATCACCGCTGTCGAGGACCGGCTGGACATCCAGACCCTGGCGCTCGACGCCGACCCCGGCACGCTCGAGATCAACGACATCGGCCACGTCGCGGTCACCGTCGCCGAGCCGCTGCCGCTCGACGACTACGACACGGTGGCGGCCACCGGCTCGTTCCTGGTGATCGACCCGCAGGCGGGCGACACGCTCGCCGCGGGCCTCGTCGGGCGGCCGCTCGTGACGACGCCGGTGGACGCGTAGGTCTCACCGCGCAGCGAACGGCCCCTCCGGTCGGTCTCCTCGACCGAAGGGGCCGCTCGTGCACGGACCCCGCGTCGCGAGATGCACATGACGCAGGCGCGGGCGCGTCGGACGCTGCCTGACGTGACCCTCGCGACGGTCGGGGGCGCCGGGAAGCACCGCCCGTTACCGTCGCCGCGATGACCGGCTGGCTGCTCGTGGTGCGTGAGCACATCGACCTGCTGCTGGTCGCCTCGTCCCTGTGTCGGTAGGGCTGCCCCGCTCCCCCACCGACCTCCGGAGACCCGAGTGACCAGCACCGCCACGCCGGCGCACACCCCGCGCCGCGTCGCCCTCGCCAGCGCGGTCGGCACCACCATCGAGTGGTACGACTTCTACCTCTACGCCACCGCGACCGCGCTGGTGTTCAACACGCTGTTCTTCCCCTCGGTCAGCCCGACGGCGGGCACCCTCGCGGCCTTCGCCACCTACGCCGCCGGGTTCGGCGCCCGCCCGATCGGCGCGGTCGTCGCCGGCCACCTGGGCGACCGGATCGGGCGCAAGAGCGTGCTCGTCGCGTCGCTGATCGCGATGGGCGCCGCCACGACCCTGATCGGCCTGCTCCCCTCCTACGCGAGCATCGGTGCCCTCGCCCCGACCCTGCTCGTGGTGCTGCGCCTCGTGCAGGGGTTCGCGGTCGGGGCGGAGTGGGGCGGCGCCGCGGTGCTCTCGGCCGAGCACGCCCCGGCGCACCGCCGCGGCTGGTACGGCAGCTTCACCCAGATCGGCTCGCCCGCCGGGATGCTGCTCGCGACCGGCTCGCTCTTCCTGGTCCGCGCGACGACCTCCGAGGACGCCTTCCTCTCCTGGGGCTGGCGCATCCCGTTCCTCGCGAGTGCGGTGCTCGTCGTGATCGGTCTGGTCATCCGCCTGCGCCTCGAGGACGCGCCGGAGTTCACGACGCTGCGTTCCGAGCGCCAGGTCGCGAAGCTGCCCGTCGTCGAGGTCCTGCGCACGGCGCCGCGGGCGGTCATCCTGACGACGGGTCTGCGGCTCTCGCAGATCGGGCTCTACGTGCTGATCACGACCTACGGCCTGACGTACATCACGCAGACCCTCGGCCGCGGCTCGACGGCCGGTCTGACCGCCGTCGTCATCGTGTCGGCGATCGGGCTCGTGACGACGCCGCTCTGGGCGGTCCTGTCCGACCGGATCGGGCGCCGGCGCCCCTACCTGCTGGGCGCGATCGGCGGGACGGTCGCGCTCGCGCTGTTCTTCGCGGCCGTCGACACCGGGTCGACCGTGCTGATCGTGCTGGCGGCGGTGCTGGCGATCAACGTCGTGCACGACTCGATGTACGGCCCGCAGGCGGCGTGGTTCGCGGAGATGTTCGACGTCCGCGTCCGCTACAGCGGCGCCTCGCTCGGCTACCAGATCGGGTCCGTCCTGGCCGGCGGGTTCGCCCCGCTCGTGGCCGCCTCGCTGCTCATCGCGGGCGACGGACGACCATGGTGGATCGTGCTCGCCTACGCCGGGCTCGCCGTCCTGACGACCGCCGCCGCCCTGCTCGCACCCGACCCGAGCCGTCGTCGGGACGGCGTCCCGGCCCCCGCCGCCGCCTCCCCCGCCGCGTGAGGGGAACCCTCACGCTGGTGGGGCGACCGAATCCTCCCCTGGCGAACGGAGCAGCGACGTGACGGCCGAACGCGAGGGGACGATCCGGGCGCTCCAGCAGCACGAGGGTTCCCCTCACGCGGGAAGACGGGAGCTGCTGAGCTGGATCGCAGCGGGCGCGGCCGAGCGGGAGCGCGCGAACGTCAGCCCCTTCGAGCAGGTGAAGGCCGTCGCGGACGCCGGGTTCGGCGCGCTCGCGCTGCCGGTCGACCGGGGCGGACGGGGCGCGTCGATCCGGGAGCTGCTCGCGTTCGTGATCGACCTCGCCGAGGCCGATCCGATCGTCGCGCACGTGCTGCGCACGCACTACAGCCAGACGCTCGGCTTCGTCCGCGGCGGCCACGAGCGCTGGCTCGACGAGGTGCGGGCCGGGAAGGTCTTCGGCAACGCGATCTCCGAGACGGGCACGGTCGCCGCCGGGAACCACGACTTCACGACGACGCTGCGCGAGACCGCCGACGGCTGGCGGCTCGACGGCGTGAAGTACTACAGCACCGGCACGCTGTACTCGGACTGGATCTCGGTGGCGGCGCGGGTCGAGGGCGACCGGGTCGCCACGGTGCTCGTGCCCGTCGACCGGCCGGGCGTCGAGGTGGTCGACGACTGGGACGGGATGGGCCAGTCGCGCACCGGGACCGGGACGACGCGGTTCACCGACGTCCCCGTAGCGCCCGAGGAGTTCCTCACCGTCCGGCCGCGCCACGAGCCGCGCGCGGCCGCCGACGTGCCGTTCCTCCAGCTCTACCTGCAGGCCCTGATGGCGGGGATCCTGCGCTCGGTCGCGGCCGACGCCGCGGCGCTCGTGCGCTCGCGGACCCGCACGTTCGACCATGCGCCCGCGCCGGAGCCGGTCGACGACCCGATCCTGCAGGAGACCGTCGGCCGGCTGGTGTCGACGGCCTGGGTCGCGGAGGCGGGCGTCCTCGCCGCGGCCGACGCCGTGCAGGCCGCGGAGGACGCGGTCCGTGCCGGGGAGCCGACCGAGGAGGTGGGCCGGGCGGCGTCGGTCGCCGCCAGTGCGGTCAAGGTGCACCTGGACCGGGTGGCGGCCGACGCGGCGACGGCGCTGTTCGACGTCGGCGGCGCGTCGGCCTCCAGCCGGGCGAAGAACCTCGACCGGCACTGGCGCAACATCCGCACCCTGAGCCTGCACAACCCGGCGTCGTACCGGGCCACCGCCCTCGGCCGCCTCGCGATCAGCGGCGAGGACCTCCCCCGCAACGGCTACTTCTAGGTCGCGGCGACGAACCGCTGCCGCAGCGCCCCGAGGCCGGTGATCCACGAGGTCAGCACGTCGCCGTCCTGCAGGAACTGCTGCGGGGACCGGCCCTGACCGACGCCCGCCGGGGTGCCGGTGAAGATGACGTCGCCGGGCAGGAGGGTCACGATCGCGGAGAGCTTCGCGATGAGCGTCGGGACGTCGAAGACCATGTCGGCCGTCGTGCCCTTCTGCACGCTCGTGCCGTTCACCTCGCACCCGAGCTCGAGTCGGTCGGGGTCGGGGACCTCGTCCGGCGTCACCAGCGTGGGCCCGAGCGGGCTGTAGCCCGGGAACGACTTGCCCAGCCCGAACTGCGGCGGTGCGTTCGCGAACTGCACGGTGCGGTCGCTGATGTCCTGCCCGACGGTCAGGCCGGCGACGTGGTCCCAGGCCTGCGCGGCGGGCACGTGCGCGCCGCCCCGTCCCAGCACGACGACCAGCTCGACCTCCCAGTCGACGTTCCCGGCGGAGAGCACGACGTCGCCGACCGGGCCGGCGAAGCTCGAGGCGTACTTCGTGAAGACGACCGGCTCGGCGGGCAGGTCGAACCCGGACTCCGCGGCGTGGTCGGAGTAGTTCAGACCGATCGCGAACACCTGGGGTGGCCGGGGCGCCACGGCCCCGAGGGTGTCGGTGGGCAGCGGAGTGGCGCCGGACAGGTCCGCGTCGACGGCCCAGGCGCGGAACTCCTCCCAGCGGTCGAACACCGCCTGCGGGTCGGCCGGGAAGCGGCCACCGCTGGCCGTCTCCACGTCCACCCCGCGCAGGTCGTCCGGGCCGGACGACGGGTCCACGAGGACGAGGCGGCCGGCCGAGTTGGCGATACGCACGGAGGTTCTCCTTCGATCGGGGCGGAGCTCAGGAACGGGCGAGCCACGGGTAGCGCGCGACGTCGGCGTCGGCGTAGTCCGGGTCGAGGTAGATGAACAGGCGCTGGATCCGGTGGTCGCGGATCTCGAAGACGTCGCAGAACCGGCCGGCGTGGGTGACCCCCGCCCGCCAGCCGGCCCCGCTCGTCGTCGTGCCGGAGGACGTCCCCTCGACGACGAGCGTGTCGCCCTGGGCGACGTAGTTGAAGTACGCATAGTCGTGGCTGATCGCGGCGATGAGCTCGCCGACCCGCCCGAACAGGGCACCGATGTCGTCGTGACCGTTGGCGAGCGGGCACTTCGGGAAGAAGACCTGGGCGTGCTCGTCGAACAGGTCGAGCACGTCGCGGCCGGTGTCGAGGCGCTTCAGGTACTCCAGCGCGATCGCCTTGCGCGCCTCGTCGGTCATCGGGGTGGTCACGGGGACGGACACGGTCAGCCTCCTACGGGGACGGGACGCCCGGCGCGGGCCAGGGTGTGGGTCAGGGCGTGGCGCAGGGACGCCACCGGGTCATCGGTCGCGGCGGGCGAGCGCCAGGCGACGTGGCCGTCCGGGCGGACGAGGACGCAGCCGTCCTCGTCCACCTCGCGGCGGTGCGCCCAGTCCCCGTACACGTCCAGGTACGTCCGGCCGGCACCGATCACGGCACTCTCCACCCGGAGTCCGAGCTCCGCGCCGACCTCCTCGGCCGCGGTGCACCACGCCTCGCCGCCGATGCCGGTGAGCACGGTGAACCGGCCGCCGCCGCAGAGGTCGAGGGTGGACAGGGCGCGGGTCCCGGTCTGGAGCCGGGCGTGCGGCACCGTGGCGCCGGGGTGCGTGGTGGGACGGTGGAACAGCTCGGGGTCGCGGTCGGGTACGGGCCGGGCGGACCCGTCGTCGAGCACGGCCCCGGACGCGTAGTGCTGACCGAGCTCGACGCCGTGCGCGTTGAACTGGTAGTTCTGCAGCTCGACGGCCGAGGCCAGCTCCGCGCGGCGCCGCCGTCCGGCCTCGGTCGGGCCGGAGAGCTCCTCGAGCGCCGCCCACCCCTCCTCGGCGGTCTGGTCGGGGCGGAACCCGAAGGCCGCGCTGAGGGGCGCCATGTCCCGGACGCTCTGCATGGCCCGGTCGACGACCTGGCGTCCGACCGGCTGCCGCTCGGCGTCGTAGGAGTCGAGCAGGGCCTCGCCGGCCTCGCCGCGCAGGACCGCGGCGAGCTTCCAGCACAGGTTGTAGGAGTCCTGGATCGAGGTGTTCGTGCCGAGACCGTTGGCGGGCGGGTGGCGGTGGGCGGCGTCGCCGGCGAGGAACGCCCGGCCGCGCCGGTACTCCCGCGCGACCACGTGGTTGATCTGCCACGTGCTGACGGCCTTGATCCGGATGTCCACCGCGTCGTCGCCGATCGTGACGCGGGCCCGCTCGCGGACCGCGTCCTCGCTCAGGTCCGGCTCCTCGGCCGGGTCGTACATGAACAGCAGGACCCACTCGGTCCACGGCTTCACACAGATCCAGGTGCCGCTGCCGACCCAGTAGTCGTTGCCGGGGCGGCACATCCAGTACAGCGTCACGGGGCGGTGGGCGGTGTAGGCGGTCAGGTCGGCCTCGAGCCAGACGTTGGCCGCCGCGCCGAGCCCGGACTCGCCGTCGAAGACGAAGCCGAGCTGCTCGGCGACCGTGCTCCGACCGCCGTCCGCACCGATGGCGTACCGCGCGCGGACGCGGGTCTCCTCGCCGGTGTCCCGGTGCCGGATCACCGCCTCGACCCGCTCGGCGTCCTGGGAGATCGCGACGAGCTCGCTGGAGAAGCGGATGTCCGCGCCGAGCTCGAGGGCCCGGTCGAGGATGACGGGCTCGAGGACGTGCTGCGGGATGTTGCACATCTCGCTCGGGCTCGCGGCGGCGTAGTCGGAGAGGCGCTCCTGGGCGGTGCCCCAGGTGGCCAGCCGCGCGAGTTCCGGCGCGGCGAAGCTGGTGGCCCAGACGTTCGCGCCCATGAGCTCGTTCGGGGTGGCGACCGCGCGGACGGCCTCCTCCATGCCCAGGTCGCGGAAGACCTCCATGGTCCGCTGGTTCGTGATGTGCGCCCGCGGCGAGTGCGCGGTGCCGGGGTACTTGGTGACGGTCAGCGCGTCCACGCCCTCGCGGGCGAGCAGCGCGGCGGCGGTGAGCCCGGCGGGCCCCGCCCCGACCACGAGGACGTCGGTGTCGACGGTGTCCATGTCAGTGCCCCGAGTGGTTGCCGACCATGAGGTCCGCGAGGTCCTCGGGCGCCAGGAACGACGGCGGGGGCGGCGGGCCCCAGCGGTAGAGCCCCTCGCGGCCGTGGAACACCTCGGGGGTCCACAGGGCGTCGTCGATGTCGCAGTCCATGTCCGCGAAGTACTCGCTGAAGTTGCCGGCGGGGTCCTTCAGGTACCAGAAGAAGTTGGACCCGGCGTGGTGGCGCCCCAGGCCCCAGACGTGGCGGTCCGGGTGCCCGTCGAGCATCGCGGTCGCCCCGCGGCCGACCTCGTCGACGTCGGGGACCTGCCACGACGTGTGGTGCAGGAAGTTCACCGGAGCGGCGAGGACGAGGACGTTGTGGTGCTCGTCGGAGCAGCGCATGAAGGCGCCGTGGTCGCCGATGTAGTCCGAGACCTTGAACCCGAGGCCGTCGACGAAGAACCGCATGCTCGCCGGCATGTCGATGCTGCCCATCACCGCGTGCCCGAGGCGCGTCGGCCGCACGCGGTCGTCGCGCACCACGCCGGGGGCCCGTTCGCCGTGGCGCTCCACGCGCCCCGGCCCGTTGTAGGGCGGCAGCGGCAGCGCCGGCCGCTGCACCAGCCGCGGGGCGACCCGGACGACGACGCGGCTGCCCGACACCGGCTCCGCGGTGACCAGGTCGTCGCCCTCGAGACGGTGCTCGACGCCGAGCGTCGTCAGCGAGCCCGCGATCCGGGCGAGGTCGTCCGGGGTCTCGGCCCGGACGACGAGCTCCGCGAGGCGACGGCGCGGACTCGTCACGAGCCGCAGCTGGCGGCCGCCGTCGGTGGTCGAGAACCACCCGTCGTCGTCGGGGACCAGCCCGAAGTCCGTGTAGTACGCCGAGGTCGCCGCGACGTCGGGGACGCCGATCGTCACCGAGGCGAGACCGTGGAGAGCCATCGTCGGCTCCTTCCGCCGGAGGGTTCGGAGGGGGTGCGACCACTGTGCGCCGGGCGAAGTCCATCAAGCAATAGAAAATCCATATTAATCTGGATACAGGGAGATTATGCTGGTCGCATGGCATCACGAGGGACGGCCCCGTCCCTGACCCAGCGCACCTACGAGCGGCTGCGGGCCGACATCGTCGGGGGACGGTTGGGGCCGGGCGAGCGCCTGCGCCCGGGAGGCATCGCCGCGGCCGAGGAGGTCAGCCTCAACGTGGTGCGGGAGGCGTTGAACCGGCTGGCGGGGGCCCGGCTCGTACGCGCGTCACCGCAGCTGGGCTTCACCGTCACGACGACGTCGCTGGAGGACCTCTGCGACCTCACCGACGTGCGCGGCCTGGTCGAGGGCGAGGCGCTGCGCCGGTCCGTCGAGCGGGGTGACCTCACGTGGGAGGGCGAGCTGGTCGCCGCCCACCACCGCCTCGAGCGGACCCCGATGATGTCGGCCGACCGGCCCGAGGTGCTGAACGAGGCGTGGACGGCCGTGCACGTCGCGTTCCACGCCGCGACCATGTCGGCCTGCGGGAGCCCGCGGATGATCGAGCTGATCGAGGACCTGCAGGAGTGCGCCGCGCTCTACCGGCAGTGGTCGGTCCGCGGCGACGGCGGGCGGCGCGACGTGGCGGCCGAGCACCGCGACATCTTCGAGGCGGCCGTCGCCCGGGACGCCGACGGTGCCTGCCGGGCGCACCTCGACCACATCGGGCGCACGGCCGAGCTGGCGGCGGCGGCGATCCGCGCGGAGTCGCCGCCGCCGACCGACTAACCGACGACCCGCAGCGTCTCCTCGCTGACGGGCTCGTCCGACCCGACGTGGGAGCGGAGGTCGTCGAGACCCTCCCAGACATTCACGTTCATCACGGCGAGCAGGCGGTCGGAGCCGTCCAGCCACGAGGCGACGAACTCGCGGCCGGCGACGTCGCCGCTGGTGACGACCCGGGCGTAGCTCCCCCGCGGGGCGTGCCCGACGTACTCCATGCCCAGGTCGTACTGGTCGGAGAAGAAGTACGGCGCCTCGGTGTAGGTGTCGTTCCCGCCGAGCATGGCGGCCACGGCGGTCGCCGGGTGGGTCGACGCCGCGTTCCAGTGCTCGACGCGCAGCCGGCCGTAGGTCGGGTGGTCGTGCGCGGCGATGTCGCCGACCGCGTAGACGTCCGGGTCGCTCGAGCGCAGCGAGGCGTCGACGAGCACCCCGTCCTCGACGTCGAGACCGGCGTCCTTCGCGAGGGCGAGGTCCGGGGCGGCGCCCACCCCGATCAGGACGGCGTCGGCCCCGACGGTCGAGCCGTCGGCGAGGCGGACCCCGGACGCCCGGCCGTTCTCGACGACGATCTCCGCCACCTCGACCATTGGGCGCAGCTCGACGCCGTTCCCGGTGTGCAGGTCGGCGAACACCTGCGCCATCTCCGGTCCGAGGACCTTCAGCAGCGGGAGCCCCTCGTGCTCCAGCACCGTCACCGTGGTGCCGGCCCCGCGCGCGGTGGCCGCGACCTCCAGCCCGATCCACCCGCCGCCGATCACGACGAGGCGACGGCCCTCGCCGAACTCCGCCTTGATCGCGTCGGAGTCGGCGAGCGTCCGCAGCGTGTGGACGCCCTCCGCGTCGGCGCCCGGCAGGCCGAGCGTGCGGGCGGTGGAGCCGGTGGCGAGCACGAGCTTGTCGTAGGTGAGCGTCTCGCCCCCCTCGAGCGTCACCTCGTGGGCCTTCGGGTCCACCGCGCTCGCCCGCGTCCCGAGCCGCAGGGCGACCCGGTTCTCGTCGAACCAGCCCCGCTCCTGGAGCAGGATGTCGTCGGCCCCCGACGACCCGGCCAGGTAGTCCTTCGAGAGGGGCGGCCGGTCGTAGGGCAGGTGGTCCTCGCCCGCGAGCAGCGTGACGTCCCCGTCGAACCCCTGCTCCCGCAGGGCCTGCGCCGTGGTGGTCCCGGCGAGCCCTGCTCCGATGATGACGATGTGCATGGCCGCAGGGTGCCTTCGGCCCGTGAGTACTAATCCGTCCCAGGACACGGATTAGTACTCGCGGGGCGGAGCCACCCCCCGAATGTGGAGTTCATCGGTCAGCTCAGCCCCCGCTTCGGTTCGGAGATCCACCCGCCGTCGGGTCCGCCGCTGGACGTCGACTTCGTCCACCGGTTCGCCGCCGCGCACGAGGACGCCGGGTTCGACCGGGTGCTCGTCGGGCACAGCGCCTCCTCCCCGGACGGGTTGCAGGTGGCCGCGGCGCTGGCCGCGTCGACGCAGCGCCTCGGGTTCCTGATCGCCCACCGGCCCGGCTTCGTCGCCCCGACGCTGGCCGCCCGCTCGTTCGCGACCCTCGCCCGGTTCGCCGGCGGCCGGGTCGCCGTGCACACCATCTCCGGCGGCAGCGACGCCGATCAGGCCCGCGACGGCGACCACCTCGACAAGGAGGGCCGCTACCGGCGCACCGACGAGTACCTCGAGGTGTTGCGCCGGACGTGGACGGCGACCGAGCCGTTCGACCACCACGGCGAGTTCTACGACGTCACCGACGCGCAGACCGACGTCCGCCCGGAGCAGCCGATCCCGGTCTTCTTCGGCGGCTCGTCGGAGTCGGCCTACCGCGTCGGCGGGAAGCACGCCGACGTGTTCGCGCTGTGGGGCGAGCCGCTGAAGGAGACCGCCGAGCAGATCGCGTCGGTCCACGCGGCCGCCCGCGCCGCGGGTCGCACCGAGATGCCGGGTATCTCGGTGTCCTTCCGCCCCATCCTCGGCGCCACCGAGGAGCAGGCGTGGGACCGCGCGCACGACGTGCTCGACCGGATCGTCGCCGCGGGCGGGGGCGGCGGGTCGTTCACGGGGCGGTCGTCGCACCGGCAGGGCCACGAGACGACCCGCACCAACGTCGGGTCGCAGCGGCTGATGGCGGCCGCCGAGCGCGGCGAGCTGCACGACCGTTGCCTCTGGACGCCGACGGCTTCGGCGAGCGGGGCGGCCGGGAACTCGACCGCG
This sequence comes from Actinomycetospora sp. CA-084318, assembly GCF_050955885.1. Taxonomy (NCBI): domain Bacteria; kingdom Bacillati; phylum Actinomycetota; class Actinomycetes; order Pseudonocardiales; family Pseudonocardiaceae; genus Actinomycetospora; species Actinomycetospora sp. CA-084318. Next base: position 1,751,743 of record NZ_CP192098.1, on the reverse strand, counting down.
CTCGTCGGGACCCCGGAGACGGTGGCGGCCGCCCTGCTCGACTACGTCGACCTCGGCGTGACGACGTTCCTGCTGCGCGGCTACGACCCGTTCGACGACGTCGCCGCCTACGGCCGGGACCTGCTGCCGCTCGTCCGATCGGGCGCCGCCCGAACCGAACGAACGGCACTCTCGCGCACATAGATGCTGCGAGGGTGCCGTTCGATCGGCACGGAGGGCGGTCGGGTGACGGCGCTTGTGTGATCGGCACCACAGGCGTAGGGGTGGAGGGACACGTCATCGGAGGTGCCGGTCATGACCGAACCACGCCAGCCCACCACGCCCCTCCCCCGCCGCGACGCCGACGAACCGACGCGCGCGGGCACGATCTCCGGCTGGGTCGAGTCGGTGCGGATGTGGGCCCGCGAGCGGGGCCTGCCCGTCCCGTCGTCGGGACCGCTCCCCCGCGGGATCGTCGACCAGTACCGCCGCCGCCAGAGCCGCGAGTAGGGAAGGTTCGGCGGTCCCGGTTCGTTGTGCACGACGAAGTCGAGAGAAGGGACCTTCATGGCCACCGAGACCGCGATCCTCGCCGGCGGCTGCTTCTGGGGCGCCCAGGACCTGCTGCGGCGTCGGCCCGGCGTCATCTCCACCCGCGTCGGCTACTCCGGCGGCGACGTCCCGAACGCCACCTACCGCAACCACGGCGACCACGCCGAGGCGGTCGAGGTCGTGTTCGACGACGAGAAGATCTCGTTCCGCGAGATCCTCGAGTTCTTCTTCCAGATCCACGACCCGTCGACGCGCAACCGCCAGGGCAACGACGTCGGCCGCAGCTACCGGTCGGCGATCTTCTACACCTCCGACGAGCAGAAGCGCGTCGCCGAGGACACCATCGCCGACGTGGACGCCTCCGGCCTCTGGCCCGGCAAGGTCGTCACGGAGGTGGAGCCGGCCGGTGACTTCTGGGAGGCCGAGCCGGAGCACCAGGACTACCTGATCCGCCAGCCCTGGGGGTACACCTGCCACTGGGTGCGCCCGGACTGGAAGCTCCCGAAGCGGAGCGAGTCGGCCCAGGCCTGACGAGCACGTCACCTCCGGTTGTCGGGTCCGCCCGGCGGCCGGAGGATGGACGCCCATGACGGCCGACCACACCCGCCTGCTCACGCGGCGGCGTCACGTCGACCACAGGTGCCTCCGGCTCGTGTGCACTTTTCCGTGCTCTGACACGGACTAGTACTCACGAGCCGGAGGCACCTCCTTGTCCATCACCGCTCATTGGTTCCTGCCCACCTACGGCGACTCCCGCGGCCTCGTCGGCGGCGGGCACGGCATGGCCGCATCGGCCGCCGGTACGCCGCGCGAGGCGTCGCTCGGGTACCTCGCCCAGATCGCCCGCGCCGCCGAGACCGTCGGGTTCGAGGGGGCACTGACCCCCACCGGCGCCTGGTGCGAGGACGCGTGGCTCACCACCGCGATGCTCGCCGCCGAGAGCGAGCGCCTGAAGTTCCTCGTCGCCTTCCGCCCCGGCGGCACCTCCCCCACGCTCGCCGCGCAGATGGGCGCCACCTTCCAGCGCCACTCCGGCGGTCGGCTGCTGGTCAACGTGGTCACCGGCGGCGAGCCCGCCGAGCAGCGCGCGTACGGCGACTTCCTCGACAAGGACGACCGCTACACCCGCACCGGCGAGTTCCTCGACGTCGTCCGGCGGCTGTGGGCCGGCGAGGAGGTCACGCTCGAGGGAGAGCAGGTCCACGTCGAGGGCGCGAAGCTCGAGCGCGTCCCGGACCCGGTACCGCCGATCTACTTCGGCGGGTCCTCCGCGAAGGCCGGCGAGGTCGCCTCGAAGCACGTCGACGTGTACCTGACCTGGGGCGAGCCGCCCGCGCAGGTGCAGGAGAAGATCACCTGGATCCGCAAGCTCGCCGCCGACGAGGGCCGCGAGGTCCGCTTCGGAATCCGGCTCCACGTGATCACCCGCGACACCGCCGACGCCGCGTGGGCCCAGGCCGAGGAACTGCTGCGCGGGATCCCCGACCACATGATCGAGAACGTCCAGGCCGGGTTGGCGCGCTCCGAGTCCGTCGGTCAGCAGCGCATGCGGAGTCTCCACGACGGCGGCGCGAAGACGGCCGCGGACCTGGAGGTCTCCCCCAACCTCTGGGCCGGCGTCGGTCTGGTGCGCGGCGGGGCGGGCACGGCGCTCGTCGGCAGCCACGCCGAGGTCGCCGACCGCATGGCCGAGTACCACGACCTCGGCATCACCGAGTTCGTCCTGTCCGGCCACCCGCACCTCGAGGAGGCCTACTGGGTCGGTGAGGGCCCGCTGGCCGAGCTCGGCCGGCGCGGTCTGTGGACCCCGGCCGCCGGCTCCGAGGCCGCCCGCGCGCTGCACGCCCCCGCGGCGTCCGTGCCGTTCGCCGGGTCCGCCCGGTGACCGCGACGGCCGAGACCGCCGTCCCGTCCGCCGGCAGCCGCGAGGGCCGCACGGTCCTCGCGGCGTCGCTCATCGGCACGACGATCGAGTGGTACGACTTCTTCCTCTTCGCCACCGCCGCCGGGATCGTCTTCCCGCAGCTGTTCTACGGCAACGGCGACCCGACGGTCGCGACCCTGCTCTCGTTCGCCACCTTCGCGATCGGCTTCGTCGCGCGACCCATCGGCGGGTTGATCTTCGGGCACATCGGCGACCGGGTCGGTCGGCGCAGCACGCTCATCGTGACGATGGCCCTGACCGGGCTGTCGACCGCGGCGATCGGCCTGCTGCCCACCTACGCCGCGATCGGTGTCGCCGCGCCGATCCTGCTCGTGCTGCTGCGCGTCATCCAGGGCATCGCGATCGGCGGTGAGTGGGGTGGCGCCGTGCTCATGGCCGTCGAGTACGCGCCGCCCGGCCGACGGGGCGTGTACGGCGCGACCCCGCAGATCGGCCTCGGCCTGGGCCTCGCACTCGGGACGGGGGCGTTCGCCCTGCTCGGGGCCGTGATGGACGACCAGGCCTTCATCGACTACGGCTGGCGCATCGCGTTCGTGGCCAGCGTGGTGCTCGTGGTCATCGGGTTCATCGTCCGGCTCGCCGTGCTGGAGACCCCCGCGTTCCGGCGCATGCAGGAGGCCGCGGAGATCTCGCGGGTGCCTGCGGTCGAGGTCGTGCGCGACCCCGACTCGCGCCGCAACCTCGGCTTCGGGTTGCTCGCGCGCTGGGCCGAGGGCGCGTCGTTCAACACCTGGGGCGTCTTCGTCCTGACCTACACCGTGTCGACGCTGAAGCTGCCGCGGACCGAGATGCTGATCGCCGTCACCGTCGCCGCGGTGGTGAGCGCGTTCGTGGTGCTGCTCGCCGGGTTCTGGGGCGACCGCATCGGCCGCGGACGGGTCTTCGCCATCGGCTGCGCGATCCTCGCCGTCGGGGTGTTCCCGGCGTTCGCGCTGCTCGGGCTGGGCTCGACGATCGTCGTCGGGCTGGTGCTGATCGTGATGCTCGGCGTCTCCTACGGCCTCACCAGCGGCGCCGAGTCGACGCTCTTCGCGGAGATCTTTCCGACGAGGACGCGGTACACTGGCATGTCGCTCGCCTTCCAGGGCGGCGGGATCTACGCCTCCGGGCTCACCCCGCTGATCCTCACCTCGCTGCTCGCCCTTGGCGGCGGAGCGCCCTGGTACGCGGCGGGCTACCTGTTCGTCGCGGCGCTGGTGAGCATCTGGGCGGCGTTGAAGGCGCGGCCGCTGGAGCACCTGTAGGCCCCTGACCTGCACGAACGGCACTCTCGCAGCATCTATGTGCGCGAGGGTGCCGTTCGTTCGGTTGGAGGGAGCACCTCAGGCGGACCGCTCGCGCAGCCGGTCAGCCGCGACGAGCAACGCGGCGCGGGCCTCCTCCACGTCGGCGGCGGTGAGGTAGGCGCAGGCGACGGTGACGGCGGGGGCCGCGGCGGAGGGCCCGAGCACGAGCTGCTCGTCGAGGGCGGCGCGCAACGCGGACTCGATGGTGCGGCAGCGGGTCCACCGCTCGCGGGTGCCCGCGGCGTCGAGGCTGCTCAGGTGGCGGAGGCCGGTGCGGACGGCGTCGTCGAGCGGGTCGCGCACAGCGTGGCGGCGGCGGCCGGTGGTGGTCATGGCAGGACGGGACGAGGGCATGGCGATCCTCGGGGACGGTCGGTCCGGCGCGGACCGACGGGCGGGCGGATGAGCTCAGCTCGTCCGACACCCCGCGGAGACGACGCGCAGCAGATCGACGTACGTGCGGCGCACGAGTCGCGATCCGGGTCCCGTCACGGGATCACTCTGACACGGCCGGTCCCCCGATCACCAGACCGTGATCGACGAGGCTCCGGAGCCAGTGCCCTCGGAGTGAGCTAGGCAGATGATCATGGCGAGCGCGACGCACTCCGCGTCGCGGTCGGCGTGATCACCTGTCTAGCGTTGCGCCTCCGCTGCCCGGACGAGCCACGCCAGCGCGTCCTCGGCACGGCGCAGGACCGAGATGTGGCCGTCGGCCGGCTCGAACCAGCCCTCCGCGGTGGTCGCCTCGACCAGCCGGCGGCCGTGGGCGCACGGGACCATGCGGTCCTGCCGTCCGTGCACCACCAGGGTCGGCACGTCGCGCGTGGGCTGGAATCCCCAGTCCCGGACGAACGCGAGGTCGTCATCGACGAGCCCGCCCATCCCCTGAGCGAGGGCGGGCCCGACGACCTCGTCGAACCACGACCAGTCACCGGCCAGCGCCGCGTGGTCGGCCGGGGTGAAGACCTCCGGGTCGAACTCCGCCGACGCCTCGAAGCGTTCCTTCACGGCACGTCCTTCCTGCGCGGCCCGCAAGCCGGCGGCGGCCGCGGGATGCATGCCGTCGAACCAGCTCGAGCCGGGCGGCGCGAGGCCGGAGATCGTGGCGACGGCCGTGACCCGGTCCGGCAGCAGTGCCGCACACGCCAGCGCATGCGGTCCGCCGCCGGAATGGCCCAGCACCGCGAACCGGTCGACGCCCGCGTGATCGGCGACAGCGCGCGCCCAGGCGGCGGCCGACGCGACGTCGCGGCCGGGACACTCGCTCGAGCCGCCGTATCCGGGGCGGTCGAACGACAGCCAACGGATCCCCAGGCGAGCCGACGGTGCCGCCAGCGGAGCGGGAGGCGTCCCCAGATTCGGTGTGCCGTGGTGCCAGATCACGGTGGTCCCGCCGGTCCCGCCGGTGTCGTAGACGCGCAGGACGCGACCGTCCGGCAGGACGAGGTCGCTCTCGATCACGCCTCGATCCTCCACTGGACCAGCCGAGCCCGGCGGGTCCTGGCGGGTGGTGGTTCACCGGGACACGCCGGTCCACGACCCGTGCGTCAGCTGTACCAGGTCGGCTGCGGCAGCTCGCCGATCAGCACGTAGCGGCCGACCTCCCGGCGCTTGTAGGCGACCGGGTCGTGCAACGAGTGCGTGCGGACGTTGCGCCAGAATCGGTCGAAGCCCAGCGACGCCCGGGTGGCGCGAGCCCCGGTGAGCTCGAAGATCGCGTTCGAGGCGGCCAGGGCGACGTCCGTGGCGACCGCCTTCACGGCCGCCACCCGGACCTCGTGCTCACCGCGCGCCTGCTCGGTGAGGGCGTCCGGGTCACGGTGGATCTCCTGCTGCTCGAGGGCGACTGCGTCGGCGAGGGCCTCGGCCGCCCAGAGCTTCGCGGTCAGGTCGCCGTAGCCGTCGACGATGTAGGGCTCGTCGGTGGCGCGCTCCTGGCCGCCGTGCAACCACGGGCGCGTGGTGGTGCGGGTGTACTCCGCGGCCGTGTCGAGCGCGCCGCGGGCGATGCCCAGGTAGAAGTTGACGAACACCAGCTGGATCACCGGGACGTTCAGGGTGTTGTAGACCCGCGGCTGGTAGACCTTGTCGCGGAACCCCGCCGCAGCCGCCCACGGCACCCGCACACCGTCGATGGTGACCCCGCCCGACTCGGTCAGGCGCTGGCCGATGTTGTCCCAGTCGTCGTGGTAGACGATGCCGTCCTGCTTCGAGGGCACGATCGCGAAGACGTGGGTGTCGGTCCCGGAGATGACGCCCTCGAGGACGGTCACGTCGGAGACGTTGCTGCCGGTCGAGAACGACTTCTTCCCGTGGTAGACGAGCTCGTCGCCCTCGTCGTGGATCACCACGTCGTCGTCGCGCGGGTTCACCGCCCCGCCGAAGAACCACTGCTCGGCGGTCGCCTGCGTCTCGACGGCCTCGATCTGCTCGGGCGTGCCGACCAGCCGCGCCGCCCAGAACCACAGGTAGTGGTAGCCCAGGAGCTGGCCGATCGAGCCGTCGCCGGCCGCGACCTCCCGGGTCACCCGATAGGCCAGCGGCCACTCCTGCCCGCCGCCGCCCTGCGCCGTCGGGCCCAGGAGCGTGACCAGGCCGGACCGCTTGAGCACCGCCACCTCGTCGTACGGCGTCGCGCCCGCGGCGTCGCGCTCGGCGGCGTCGACCTCCAGGATGCGGCGGACCAGGCGGGCGCGCTCCAACCACTCGTCGGCGGTGCGCGGGGTGGGCAGGGCCGCGAAGTCGGCACCGCGGTCGCGGGCGGCGGTCACGAAGGGCTCGAGTACCTCGGTCATGGGTGTGTCCTTCCGTCAGGGGGTGCACGCGACGTCGGCGCGCGCGGGGACGGGCCGCAAGGCGCGCACGGCGGTGCGGACCCCGGGCCGGGGAGGGCGTGCGGGGACGCCGGGGAGATCGCGCGGACGACGCGCGTGGAGAGGGCGCGCTCAGGGGGCGCCGAGGACCGTCGAGGTCAGGGGCGACACGCGCTGGAGGAGACCAGCAGCAGGTCGACGTGCAGACGCGACGTCAGCAGTGCCGGGATCAGCACCTCGGTCGGTCGGCTCACGGGCCTCACCGAACCGGCACCCCGTGGCCCTGTCAACGGGTCCTGCGCCGGAGAGAGGTCGCGGTCACATCCGCGTCCGCCCGGCTTGCTGCGGCGTCGCCCGGGTGATGACGTTGGCCTCCCGCCGACCCCGCTCCGACGAGGTGAGACCCGTGCCCGGACGCCTGGTGCGCCGCCTGCACGTCGACCTCCAGCGGCGTTCGAGCGCGGCCTGTCCGGGCCGCTGACCGCCCCGCGTCCGGCGCCCGTACCTGACCCTCGACATCCAGGAGCTACCCCATGGCGGACACCACGTACAGCAAGACCGAGATCGTCGGCACCTCGGAGAAGGGCGTCGACGACGCGATCCGCGGGGCCATCTCCCGCGCGTCGGCGACGTTGACGGACATCGACTGGTTCGAGGTGACCGAAATCCGCGGGCACGTCGAGGGCGGCGAGGTCGGCCACGTGCAGGTCACCCTGAAGGTCGGGTTCGCCCTCACCGACACCAAGTGACCGCGAGCGCCTCGTGCCTCCATTGACCCGCCGCCGCCCGCGGAGGACGGTGGAGGACGTGCCGCTCCTGACGCGTCGGCGTCACATCGACCTCGAGCGGGTCTGCTCCGCGACCTGAGCCGGGCCACCGTGCCCACCTGTCGTCGTGAATCCACCGGAGTAGAGCCGTGCCCGTCGAGTTCCTCGGTATCGCCGCTACGAACGACGGATCGGAGACCGGGGCCCGCAGCGGCCCCGCCTTCGACCCCGACTACACCCTGCGCCTCGCCCGCGCCCACGCCGAGAACGGCTGGGACCGGGTGCTGACCGCCTACTCGTCGGGCAGCCCCGACCCGGCCCAGGCCGCCGCGTACATCCTCGACCACGTCGAGGACCTGCAACTGCTGGTCGCCCACCGGCCCAACCTGTCGGTCCCCACGTTCGCGGCGAAGACGTTCGCGACGATGGACGTGCTCGGCGGGGGCCGCGTCACCGTCCACGTCATCACCGGCGGCAGCGACCACGAGCAGGCCCGCGAGGGCGACCGGCTGTCCAAGGACGAGCGCTACGGCCGCACCCGCGAGTACATGCAGATCCTCAAGCAGGCGTGGACCCGGACCGAGCCGTGGGACTACGCCGGGGAGCACTACGCGTTCGAGGACTTCGTCGCCGACGTCCGCCCGCTGCAGTCGCCGCGCCCGAACCTGAGCTTCGGCGGTTCGTCGGCCGCGGCGTACGCGGTCGGCGGGGCGGAGGCCGACATCTATGCGCTGTGGGGCGAGCCGCTCGCGGACACCGCCGAGCAGATTCGCACCGTGCACGCCGCCGCCCGCGCCGCGGGGCGCACGACGATGCCGCGCATCCAGGTCGCGTTCCGTCCGATCCTCGGCGTCACGGAGGAGGCGGCCTGGGAGAAGGCGTACGCCACCGTGGCGCGGATCGAGGAGCGGACGCAGGGCGGCACCGTGCCGCTGACCAACCGGCACCGGCTGCGGGACCCGGAGAACGCCGGCTCCCAGCGCCTGCTGGCGGTGGCCGAGCGGGGCGAGCGCTTCGACCGCGCGCTGTGGACCGTCACGGCGAAGGCGACCGGGGGCGGCGGCAACTCGACGGCGCTGGTCGGTACGCCGGAGACGGTCGCCGCAGCGCTGGTCGACTACTGGGATCTCGGCGTCGACATCCTCTCGGCGCGCGGGTACGACCTGCTCGCCGACGCCGAGGAGTTCGGCCGCGAGGTCATCCCGCTGGTCCGCGCCGAGGTCGCTCGCCGTGAGGCCGAGGGCCGTCCGCGCGGCGTGGACACGCTGACCGCAGCCTGATCCGCCGTCACGGTCTGCGACGACGGTCTCCGGACTACGCCGTGGGACCGGTGCCGACGGCACCGGTTCCTCGACCCTCACCGGCGGTCGACCGCGCGCGGGACGCCGTGGTTCCGGGTCGGTCTGCCCGGCGGCCGTGGCGTCGCGGTCCTCACGCGGTCGGCTGTTCCCGCACCCCCGACCGCACGGCCACCGGGAACACCAGGGCCGCCCACACCCCCACGACCACGCTGTCCCACGGCGCCGGGAGCACCCCCAGCCCGTCGAACGACCCGAGGCCGGACAGCAGGGTCAGCACCACCAGGTGCACCACGAGCCACGCGCCGCGGCGCAGTTCCTCCACCAGCGAGCCCGACCGGTCCCGCCGCCAGAGCACCACGAACAGCGCCACGCCGACGAGCGTCAGCGGCAGCGCCAGGCGCAGGTCGGTGAAGCCCGACCAGTAGACGAACAGCGTCGCGAGCACGAACGACACCGGCGTGATGACCCGCAGCCCCGGGACCCACCCGGAGAGCCGTTCGGGCTCCCGGCGCCGGAACACCTCCGCGGCCACGGCAGCGGCCAGGTAGAGCAGCAGATACAGCGTGCCCATCACCGAGACGATCGACTGCCAGCCGCGGAAGGGCAGCAGGTAGACCACGATCACCGCGAGGTTGAGCAGCAACGCCCGTCGCGGGATGCCCGACGACGGGTGCACCGCCATCAGCGCGCGGGGCAGCAGCCGGTTCTTCGCCAGCGCGTAGGTGTGGCGCGCGTCGACCGCCACCCCGACGAAGGCCGACCCGCCCGGCGAGACCACCGCGTCGCCGTAGAGCACGGCGGCGAGGAACCCGAGGTTCAGGGCGACGGCGAGCTGGCCGAACGGCGACTCGAAGTTCACCCCCTGCCAGCCGGCGCCGAGGGCGTCGTCGGGAACGGCCCCGAGGAAGGCGAGCTGCAGACCGAGGTAGAGCAGCAGCGCGAGGCCGATCGACCCGAGGACCGCGAGCGGGACGGTGCGCTGTGGGTTGCGGGCCTCGCCGGAGAAGTCGACGGGCGCCTGGAACCCGTTGAGCGAGTAGACGATCCCGCCGCCGGCCAGGGCGGAGAGCACCGCGCCCCAGCCGTAGGGGGCGAAGCCGCCGTGGTCGGTGAGCCGGGCGGAGTCGAACCCGGAGGCGAGCAGGAGCACGACGGTCAGCAGCGGGACGGCGACCTTCACGACCGTCACCGCCGTGTTGACCCGCCCGAACAGCTTCACGCCGAACCAGTTCAGGGCCGTCAGCACCACCGAGAGGATCACGGCGAACAGCACGCCCGCGCCGGTCAGCGCGTCGTCGGCGTAGAGCCAGGGCAGGTAGTAGCCGGCGTACTGGACGATCGCGGTGAGCTCGGCGGACGTCGCGCCGACCGAGAGCAGCACCGAGAACCCGATGACGGTGCCGGTGAGCCGCCCGCTCGCATAGAGCGGCCAGCGGACGGTGCCACCGCCCTCCGGGCGGGTCGCGCCGAGCTCCACCATCACCAGCGCGACCAGCGTGACGAGCACGCCCGCGATCAGCCACGCCACGAGGGCGGCGGGACCTGCGATCTGCGCGGCGTAGAGCGCGGCGAACAGCCAGCCCGAGCCGACGATGTTGGAGAACCCGATGGCGGAGAGCCCGCCCACGCCCAGGTGGCGGCGCAGGCGGCCCTCCTCCGCGGCGACCTCGTCGCCGACCGTCGTCGACACGGCCGACGGTTACCCCGTGGCGCGTCCGCCGATGTGATTGCCTGGAGCCATGAGGTGGACCTGGCCCCGGCTCGCGGCGATCGCCGCGGGGCTGTTCCTGGCGGCGGGTGCGGTCACCGTCGCGGTCCTCCCGACGACGCCGGGTGCGGCACCCGTGGCGCCCGCGCTCCCCGCGGCAGGAGCCCCGATCGTGCCCGCAGGGGTCGCACCGACGACGACACCCGTCCCCACCCCCGTCGCTGCCGAGGGCCCCGACCCGACCACCGCGCCGCAACGGTCCGCGGCCCCCGCGGACGACGGACCGCGCGAGGCGCCCCGACCCGCCGTCGGGAAGGGCCCGGCGAAGGACGACGACGGGCCGGGACCGCCCGGCCAGGAGAAGAAGGACAAGGGCACGGGGCCGAAGGACGACGGACCGGGGAAGGGCCGCGGGAAGGACCGCTGAGTATTCCCGCCGACGGGGCGGAGTTGCTCACCTGCACGAACCACGCCGTCGTGGTTACGGTGGCCGGGTGATCGTGCTCGTGTCGCGCCGCTGGCTCGACGGCGTCGGGTCCCCGCCCGGGCAGTAGGAGGTCTCCCCGTCGCATCCGTTCCGACAGGGAGGACCCCGGTGGACGCCCCCACCACGACCGCGCTCGACGATCCGCTGCGCGCCGCGCTCGACGGCCCGCAGGCCCACCTCGCGGTGCGCCGCGGCGACGCCGTGCGCTACCACCCCGACGTCGGGCCGTTCCTCGCGCCGCCGCGCTCGGCCGCGGAGTGGGACGACGCCGCGACGCTCGGCGACGTGCTGGTGATCCGCACGGCCGGGCCGCTCGACGTCCCGGACGGCTGGACGCCCGAGCGCGAGATCCCCGGCGTGCAGATGGTGCTCGACGACGCCGTGCCCACGCCGACCGCGCCCGACCCGCAGCTCGTGCTGCTCGACGACACCGACGTCGACGCGATGCTCGCCCTCGTCGGGCGCACCCGGCCGGGCCCGTTCGCCCGCCGCACGCATGAGCTCGGCACCTACCTGGGCATCCGGGACGACATGCTGGGGCTCGTCGCGATGGCCGGGGAGCGCATGCACGTGCCCGGCGCGTGCGAGATCAGCGCCGTGTGCACGGACCCCGCCGTCCGCGGCCAGGGGCTCGCGACCCGGCTCGTCCTCGCGGTCGCCGCCGGGATCCGGGCCCGCGGCGAGACGCCGTTCCTGCACGCCGCCGCCGACAACACCACCGCCATCCGGCTCTACGAGCAGCTCGGGTTCCGCCTCCGCGACCGCCCGTCGTTCGTCGCCGTCCGTGCTCCGTCGAATCCGGAGGACTCATGACCTTCCACCTCGCCGTCGCCCTGAACGACACCGGCTGGCACCCCGCCGCCCCGGCCGGCGACGTGCTCGACCCCGACTTCTGGGTGGCGCAGATCCAGGAGGCCGAGCGCGGCCTCGCCACCCTCGTCACCCTCGAGGACGGCTTCGCCCGCCGCGGCCTGGACCCGGTGCTGATCGCGCTGCGCGCCGGGCCGGCCACCTCGCACGTCGGGCTGGTGCCGACCGTGATCGCCACGCACACCGAGCCGTTCCACGTGTCGACGCAGATCGCGACGCTGGACTGGGTCACCGCCGGGCGCGCCGGCGAGCGGATCAAGGTGTCCGGCGACCCGGCCGAGGCTGCGCTGTTCGGCCGCCGCGACCCGGCGTCGGAGACCCGCGAGACGCTGTTCGACGAGGCGGCCGACCACGTCGAGGTGCAGCGCCGGCTCTGGGACTCGTGGGAGGACGACGCCGAGATCCGCGACGCCGCCACGAACCGCTTCGTCGACCGGGACAAGCTGCACTACATCGACTTCGTCGGCTCGCACTTCGCCGTCCGCGGCCCGTCGATCACGCCACGCCCGCCGCAGGGGCAGCCGATCGTCACCGCGCTCGCGCACGTCGACACCGCCTACCGGCTCGCCGCCCGCTGCGCCGACCTCGTGTTCACCACGCCGGACGGCGTCGGACGGGACGGGCCCACCGGCGACGCGGCGGCGACGCTGCGCGGGGTCCGCTCGGCGGAGGCGGAGATCGGGCGGACGGAACCGGCCCAGGTGCTCGGCGACCTGGTCGTCCTCCTCGACGACGACGCCACCGCGGCCAGCACCCGCTGGACCCGCCTCGACGGCGAGCGGACGCTGCGCTCGGACGCCGACGTCTTCGCCGGGACCGTCGACCAGCTGGCGACGAAGCTCGAGGGCTGGGCCGCCGCCGGCCTCGGCGGGGTGCGCCTGCGACCCGCCGTCACCGAGCACGACCTGCCCCGCATCACCCGCGACCTCGCGCCGGAGCTGGCCCGCCGCGGCCTGACCCGCACCGCCTACGAGGTGGACACCCTGCGCGGGCTGCTCGGCCTGGAGAAGCCCGCCGACCGCTACGCCGGAGCCGTCCGATGACCCAGAAGAAGCAGATCCACCTCGCCGCGCACTTCCCCGGTGTCAACAACACGACGGTCTGGAGCGACCCGGCGTCGGGCAGCCACATCGAGTTCCCGTCGTTCGAGCACTTCGCCCGGTCCGCCGAGCGCGGCCTGTTCGACTTCCTGTTCCTCGCCGAGGGCCTGCGGCTGCGCGAGCAGGGCGGGAAGATCTACGACCTGGACGTCATGGGGCGCCCGGACAACGTGTCGATCCTGCAGGCGATGGCCGCCGTGACCTCCCACATCGGGCTCGCCGGCACCGTGAACTCGACCTTCAACGAGCCGCTCGACGTCGCCCGCAAGCTCGCCTCGCTGGACTTCCTCTCCCGTGGGCGGGCCGCGTGGAACGTCGTCACGAGCTGGGACGAGTTCACCGGCGAGAACTTCCGGCGCGGCGGCTACCTGCCCAAGGAGAAGCGGTACCTGCGGGCGAAGGAGATGCTCGACGTCGCGAAGCAGCTGTGGGACACCGACGGTGGCGACTTCGACATCCACACCGACCAGTTCGACATCACCGGCCGCTTCCCGCTCCCCCGCAGCCCGCAGGGCCACCCCGTGATCATCCAGGCCGGGGACTCCGAGGAGGGCCGGGAGTTCGCCGCCGAGTCCGCGGACGCGATCTTCACCCGGCACGCCGAGAAGCAGGCCGGCATCGAGTTCTACGCCGACGTGAAGGCCCGGCTGGCGAAGTTCGGGCGGCGCGAGGAGGACCTGAAGATCCTGCCCGCCGCGACGTTCGTGCTCGGCGACACCGAGGAGGAGGCCGCCGAGAACGCCCGGCAGGTCCAGTACCAGCAGGTCTCCCCCGCGACGGCGATCGCGTTCGCCGAGCAGGTGTGGAACCGCGACCTCTCCGAGGTCGACCCCGACGGACCGGTCCCGAGCTTCGACCCGGTCACCGAGAACGACGTCGACTCCGGCCAGCACTTCTCCAAGGGCCGCGCGAGCGTGCGGCAGTACCGCGACCCGGTGGCCACCGCGCAGGAGTGGCGCGAGCTCGGCGAGGCGAAGGGCTGGTCGCTGCGCGAGGTGGTGATCGCGAAGAACGGGCGGCACACCTTCGTCGGGACGCCGGGCCGCGTCGCCGAGACGATCGACGACTTCGTGCAGTCGAACGCCTCCGACGGCTTCGTCCTCGTCCCGCACATCACGCCCGGTGGGATGGACCCGTTCGTCGACCAGGTGGTGCCGCTGCTGCAGGAGCGCGGCTCGTTCCGCACCTCCTACGAGGGGACGACGCTGCGCGAGAACCTGGGGCTGTCGCCGGTGCGGGCGCTGTCGCAGTCGTGAAGCTGCTCGATCTCGTCGGCGGCACGCCCCTGGTGACCCTGGGTTCCGGGGTGCACGCGAAGCTCGAGTACCTCAACCCGGGCGGCTCGGTGAAGGACCGCGCGGCGCTGTCGATGGTGCTCGACGCCGAGGCGTCGGGAGCGCTGCGCCCCGGCGGGACGATCGTCGAGGGCACGTCGGGCAACACCGGGCTCGGGCTCGCCCAGGTCGCGGCCGCCCGCGGCTACCGCATGGTGTGCGTGCTGCCGGACAAGACCGCCGTCGAGAAGCTCGACGCCCTGCGGGCCTACGGCGCGAAGGTGGTGCTGACGCCGTCGGCGCTGCCGAAGGAGCACCCGAACCACGTCGTCGCCTACGCCGCGCGGATCGCCCGGGAGACCGACGGCGGGTGGTGGGCCGACCAGTACGGCAACCCGGCCAACCCCGCGGTCCACGTCCGGACGACGGGCCCGGAGATCTGGGAGGCCACCGAGGGCCGCGTGACGCACTTCGTCGCGACGATCGGCACCGGCGGCACGATCTCCGGGACCGGTCGGTTCCTCAAGGAGGCCTCGGACGGGCGCGTGCAGGTGATCGGCGCCGACCCCGTGACCTCGTCCTACAACGGCGGCGACGGCTCGCCGTTCGCCATCGAGGCGGCCGGGCACTACGTGCACCCGCAGACCGTCTCCGACCCGTGGCCGGACTCGTACCACCAGGACGTCGTCGACCGCGTGGTCGCCGTGCCGGACCGGGACTCGATCCATGCCTGCCGGACGCTCGCGCGGACCGAGGGACTGCTGGTCGGCGGCTCGTCCGGAACCGCCTACGCGGTGGCGTCCACGGTGACCGGCGACTGCGTCGTCGTGCTCCTCCCCGACTCCGGGCGCGCGTACCTCTCGAAGTACCACTCCGACACGTGGTGCCGTCGGCAGGGCTTCCTCGACGGCGAGCTCTCGGCGTTCACGTCCGACGTGGTCTCCGTGCCGGTCGGGACGCCGGTGGCGGAGGCGCGGCGGGTGCTCGCGGAGTCGGGTCAGCCGGCACTGCCGGTCGTGCTCGCGGGACGATCCGACCGGTTCCCGCCGGCTACGGGCGAGGTGCTGGCGCTGGTCACCGCGGCTGAGCTGTCGGGTTCCGGGACGGTGGGGCCCGCTGCGTCTCCGCCGATGGGGCTCGGCGTCGGCGAGTCGGTGGCCGATGCCCTGGAGCGCTTTCCCGACGGCGGATGTGCGCACCTCGTGCGGGACGGTCGCCTGGCGGGCGTGGTCACTCGGGAGTCGCTCGTCCGCTGACGGCGTTCATGATCACCAGAACGAGGAGGATTCGGAGCCACTGCGTCCGGATCGTCCTCGTTCCGGTGATCTTGAACTGACGAGGTCGCGGATCCGAGGCGTGAGCGTCCGGATCCGCTACATCTCCGGACAGGCCGTACCTTGGCCTGCCGTGACCGAGCGACCCGACAAGCACCACCCGTCGTCGTGCCGGCTGGAGACCCAGGCGGTGCACGGCGGCAACGCCGTCGACCCGGGCACTCGGGCGATCCGCACGCCGCTGGTGCTGGCGAACTCGTACGCGTTGCCGGAGGACCCATCGTCGCTGTCGTGGTCCGGGTTCGACACGCCGCTGTACACGCGCAACTCCGGGGTCAACCAGATCGCGCTGCAGCGCAAGCTCGCGGCGCTGGAGCACGCCGAGGACGCGGTCGTCCTCGCGTCGGGCGTCGCGGCGCTGCACGCGGTGTTCTTCAGCCTGCTGCGCACCGGCGACCACGCGGTGATCTCCGACGTGACCTACGAGGCCACGTTCCGGCTGTTCCGCGACATCCTGCCCGCGCGGTACGGCGTGGAGGCGACGTTCGTCGACACCTCCGACCCCGAGGCGGTCCGCGCCGCGATCCGGCCGACGACGAGGCTGGTGCACACCGAGGTCGTCGCGAACCCGACGACGCGGGTGTGCGACATCCCGGCCGTGGCCGCGATCGCGCACGAGGCCGGCGCGCTGCTGTCGGTCGACTCGACGTTCACGCCGCCGCCGCTGTACCGGCCGCTCGAGCACGGCGCGGACCTCGTCGTGCACTCGCTGACGAAGTTCGTCAACGGCCACGGCGACGCGATGGGCGGCGCCGTCCTCGGCGCGACGGAGCTGCTCGACCCGATCCGGGCGGACGTCATGATCGACGTCGGCGGGGTCATCTCGCCGTTCAACGCCTGGCTGATCGCGCGCGGGGCGATCACCCTGCCGCTGCGGCTGCGCCAGCACCTGGCGTCGGCCCAGCGGGTGGCCGAGTTCCTGACGATGAGGCCCGAGGTCGCCTACGTGGCCTACCCCGGCCTGCCGTCGCACCCGCAGCACGACCTCGCACGGCGGCTGTTCGACGGCGAGCCGCCCGGCGCGGTCATGGCGTTCGCACTGGACGGCGACGCCGACGCGCAGAACCGGTTCGTCGCCGACCTGCGCGTGATCACGTCGGCGGTGTCGGTGGGGCACGACGAGTCGCTGATCGTGCACGTCGGGCCGGACGGTCCCCGGGCCGCGCACTGGCCCGAGGAGTTCCGGCGCTACGGGCACCTGCGGCTGTCGATCGGCCTCGAGGACCCCGACGACCTGATCGCCGATGTGCGCGGAGCGCTCGTGAGTACTCATCCGTGCCGGGACACGGATTAGTACTCACAGGGCGGAGCCACCTCCGGGGCGGAGGCGCTCCCAGTTGCCGTGCCCGATCGCGTCCTTCTCGGCCTCGGTGAGGTCGGCCTCCTCGAGGAAGCGACGTGCGGCGCCGCCGGAGTTGTCGATGAACGGGTGGTCGACCGCCGTCATGACCCGCTCGACCCCGACCAGCTCGATCGTCCAGCGCAGCATCCGCGGCACCGTCAGCCCGCTGCCGGTGTAGGAGACGTTCTCGCGGAAGTAGTCGGCGACCGGACGGCGCAGGTCGGTGCCGAACCGGCCGGACACCGCACTGATGCGGTCGAGGTAGAACAGCACCACCTCGCCCCAGTGCCCGACGATCAGCTGCAGCTGCGGGTGCCGGTCGAACGCGCCAGCGAGGATGAGGCGCAGCACCTGCATGCCGGTCTCGTAGTGCCAACCGATCGCGGGCCCGGCGAGCGCTGCGTCCGTCGCGGGGTCGAAGCCGCTGTAGTAGACGTCGCGGACCTCGTCGACCGGCTGGTGCGGGTGGACGTAGATCGGGGCGCCGAGCTCGGCGGCGGCCGCCCAGATCGGCTCGTTGCGCGGGTCGTCCAGCCGCACCGGCCCGGTCCGGCCGTGGATCATGGCGCCCGCGAGACCGAGCTCGGAGACGGCGCGGCGCAGCTCGACGGCCGCGGCCTCCGGGTCCGGGGTGGGCAGCGTCGCGAACCCGTCGAAGCGGTCGGGGTGCGCCGCGACGGCGGCCGCGATCGCGTCGTTGGCCCCGCGCGCCAACGGCACCGCCCGCTCGGCCTCCAGGTTCTGCACGCCCGGGGCGGTGAGCGAGAGGACCTGGACGTCGATCCCCTGGTCGTCCATCGCCGCCAGCCGGCCCTCGCCGACGTCGAGCAGGGCCTCCCCGGCCATCGTCATCATCGACGCCACGTCGTCCCGGTCCCGGTCCGTGCCGGGGGCCGTCCGCCACGCCTGCGCGACCTCCGGCGTGGCCAGGTGCTCCTCGAGAGCGATGAGCTTGCGCATGCTCACCATCGTGCTCCCGAGCGCGTGCGGTCGCTGCGTGGGTAGGGCTGTCCCCCTCCCGACGTCGGGTCGTACCCCGGTGGTCCGGGGGTCCGCACGATCGTTGCGCCGCGCCGATCGCGACAGGCTTCTCCCATCACCGAGACGGGGTCACCGCGGCCCCGGGACACACCAGGAGCCCCGCGATGACGACCTACTCCGACCCCCGCGCCGTCCACCACCACGCCGCCCAGCAGCACCGGGGCCCGCAGCAGTTCGGCCCGCAGGGCTTCCCCGGACAGCAGTTCCGGGGCCCCGTCCCGCCGCCGCCCGCCGCGCCGCTGCCCCGCAGGCGCCCGGTCGCCGGGAAGATCGTCGCCGGGCTCGTCGCGGCCGGACTGGTGGTCGGCGGTGCCGGCGCCTGGTTCGCCCTCTCCGGGGCCTCCTCCCCCGCCGTCCAGGCGACGAGCTTCGCCGGGGCGAACCCGACCACCGACCCCTTCGGCACCGACCACGCCGAGGTCGCCACCGTCGCCGCCACCGGCGAGCAGAGCGGCGACACCGCCGGCCTCTACGCCGCCACCACCCCGCCCGCCTGCGACGACGCCGCCTTCCTCGCCCAGCTGCAGGCCGACCCGGCCAAGCTCGCCGCCTGGGGCGGTGTGTTCGGCCTGCAGGCCGCCGACGTCCCCGCGTTCGTGAACTCGCTGTCGCCGGTCGTGCTCCGCGCCGCCACCAGCGTCACCGACCACCCGTTCCGGGAGGGCGCCTTCGTCGAGGAGCCCGTCGTCCTGTCCGCCGGCACGGCGGTGCTGGTCAACTCCTACGGCGAGCCGACCGTCAAGTGCTTCAACGGCAACCCGCTCACCCCCGGCGCCGCCGCCTCCGGGGCGATCACCGTGGTCCCGACCCAGCGGGTCATCACCCAGTACCGCTTCACCAGCATCGACAACAGCCGCGTCGTCGTCATCGCCGGCAAGCCGGACCCGAAGCCCCAGCCCGGTCCGAACAAGCCCGGTGGCGGCACCACGACCACCCCGGCGAAGCCCGACCCGGTGCTCGTCGCGAGGGCCGCGGAGGCGAAGAAGGCCGCCGAGCAGGCCCGCAAGGACGCCACCGACTCCCGCGAGCGCGCCGACAGCCTGGCGATCAACGCCAAGGTGTTCCGCTCCGAGGCCGACCGCCTCGCCGGCCTGCGCACCGCCGCCGAGCAGCGGGCCACCGCCGCGAACACCGCGGCCGTGGCCGCGCAGAACGACCTCGCCGCCGCCCTGCGCGCCTTCCCGCCGAACCCGGCCCGGGTCGCCCAGGCACAGGCCCGGCTCGCCGCCGCGAAGTCCGAGCAGGTCGGCGCCGCCACGGCGCTGATCAAGGCCGGCAACGACGCCCTCACGGCCGACCAGGAGGCCGACACCGCCGAGAGCCAGCTCAAGAACGCCGAGTCGAAGGCCCGCAACGACGAGAACGTCGCCAAGGCCGCCGAGGAGGCCGCGAAGAAGGCGGAGGAGGAGGCCGAGGCCTCGGCGACGAAGCCCGCCACGAAGCCCGCCGACGAGCCGGAGGACCCGAAGGCCCCCGAGGCCCCGGAGGCCCCGAAGGCCCCCGGCGCCGACGAGAAGGCCCAGACCGTCGCCGGCACCGGCACCACCACGAGCACCGCGACCTGCCCGGTCGGCACCACCGCCACCGTCTCGCCGGTGACCGACCCCGCCGCGCAGTGCACCGCGGAGCCCACGAAGCCGGAGCCCGCCACCACGTCCTCGACCGGCTCGACCGGTTCGACCGGCAGCTCCGAGAGCACCGAGGGCGGTTCCCCGGAGTCGAGCTCGTCGGAGAGCGCCTCCGAGACCTCGTCGCAGGAGAGCACCGACAACTGATCACCGACACCGGAGCCCGGCCCCACCCCAGGTGGAGCCGGGCTCTCGTCGTGTTCGACGAGCACCCTCGGTGGTCCCGGGCCCGGCCCGAGCACCGAGGGTGCTCGCTGATCTCCGGCCGCGGGGCGCACCTCTCGGGTTGCAGGACCCCGGCCGGTTCCGCACGATCGCAGACATGCTCCGGGGCTGGTTCCTGACGTGGCGTCGCCACGTGGACCTCATGCGCCTCGACGCGACGACCTGTCGGTAGACCCGCCGACCGTCGTCGCCCCATCACCTGCGCGGAGCGCACACCATGACCATCGTCCCGCACTGGTTCCTGCCGACCTCCGGGGACGCGCGCGGCATCGTCGCGCGTCGCCACGCCGACCGCGGCGACATCGGCGACGCCTCGCGCGGCGCCGACATCGACTACCTCGCCCAGGTCGCGCGGGCCGCCGAGCACCTGGGCTTCGTCGGGGTGCTCACGCCCACCGGGTCGTTCTGCGAGGACGCCTGGATCACGACGGCGGCCCTGCTCCGGGAGACCCGGCGGTTGCGCTACCTCGTCGCCTTCCGGCCCGGCGTCATCTCCCCCACCCTCGCGGCGCAGCAGGCGTCGACCTACCAGCGCATCTCCGACGGCCGGCTGATGCTCAACATCGTCACCGGCGGCGACGCCGTCGAGCAGCAGCGCTTCGGCGACTGGGCCGACCACGACGCCCGCTACGCCCGCACCGACGAGTTCCTGACGGTGCTGCGGGGTGCCTGGGGCGCGGAGCCGTTCGACGTCGACGGTGAGCACTACCGCGTCGTCGGGGCCTCCACCTACGCCCCACCGGACCCGACGCCGCCGATCTACTTCGGCGGGTCCTCGGACGCCGCCCTGCCGGTCGCGGCCCGGCACGCGGACGTGTACCTGACGTGGGGCGAGCCGCCGACGGGCGTCGCCGAGAAGATCGGTCGGGTCCGCAAGCTGGCCGACGAGCTCGGACGGCCGATCCGGTTCGGCATCCGCCTGCACGTGATCACCCGCGACACCGCCGAGGAGGCGTGGGCGCAGGCGCAGCGCATGCTCGACGCCCTCGACCCCGCGGCGATCGAGCGCGCGCAGGCCGCGCTGCGCACCAGCCAGTCGGTCGGGCAGCAGCGGATGCTCGCCCTGCACGGCGGGTCCACCGACTCGTTGGAGATCAGCCCGAACCTGTGGGCCGGGGTCGGGCTGGTCCGCGGCGGGGCGGGGACGGCGCTGGTGGGGAGCCACGAGCAGGTCGCCGAACGCATCGCGGAGTACCACGAGCTGGGGATCGACGAGTTCGTCATGTCCGGCTACCCGCACCTCGAGGAGGCCTATCAGTTCGGCGAGGGCGTGCTCCCGTTGCTGCGCTGACCGAATGTTTCCCCTTCGAGACCTCCACTCCCTCCGAGATCCGGTAGTGAGGATCGTGACACGGAAGAGGGAGGACAGACCGTGGACTCTCTTCTTGTCGCGATCGTCCTGTTCGCGCTCCTCGCAGGCATCGGCTGCTTGTTCGCTCTCATCACCATGCGGATCGGCGATCGATCCCTCGGTTCCGCACGAGTCGACAGGCAACGTGCTCTCGAAGAGACTCTCGCTGCCGAGTGGCTCCGTGTTGGACACCTCATCCGGTCACGACCGGAACTCGCCGTCATCGAGGTCGGACGGACATACCAGCGCGCCCGGCGCGGCTCGAAGGCCTTCGTGCGGTGGATGGACTCCGGAAGTCAGCAGGACACCTGGTTCTGGCACGACTCCTGGCCTGAGGGCGCGTTACTGGTGGTCAGCCCTTCGGTCGGGTGGGGGCCGCACAACCGGAATCCGGAAGTTCTCTACCTGGAGAAGGAGCGGGTGATCCGGAGCGTCGATCGCAGAGCCCCCGCAGCGGCAGCGGCGGTGGAGCGCCGTCGACGTGAGCAGCACCGGGCGGGCGAGGCCGCGTGAGGCCTGCACGCCAGCACGGCGGGCCACATGAGCCGCTACCAGGTGGTGCCTCGCTGACGTACCGGCATGAGCACGTCCAGGGTCAACCGACTGCTGCACTTCCGGCACACGAGTCCGAGACCGCTCGACGACGCGGGAGCGGTCGGCCTTCTCGCGCGGCGACCTGGAGCCTTCGATCGTTGGCGAACGTGTGACATCGGCCGAGGTCCCGGACCGCTATTCGGTGTGACAGACCTGTGTACGGCCTCGACATCGGTTGCGCCCCACTGGTTGACTGAGCGCATGGGTCGGGATCTCGTGCGTCGTCTGCACGTCGACCTGTGCCGTGTGCCGGCGATGGGCTGTCGCCCCGCCGCCGCGCTCGTCTGAGCACGTCACACCCCGGCGGTCGAACCCGCCGTCCCCGCCGCGCGTACGTCCTCCCCGACGCGCGCCGCCAGCACCCCGGTCCGCGTGGGCCGGGATACGTCCGAACCCTCCAGGAGAGACACCAGCATGGCCATCAAGCCCAAGGAGACCGTCGTCCCGTTCGCCGTCCACGGCGAGGGCACCGGCGTCTACCAGACCCTCACCGCCGGCGGCGAGGGCGGCCACGTCTTCCACACCGACGCCTACCCCGCGTTCGGCGGCCAGGACTCCGCCCCGAGCCCGCTGTTCTACGCACTCGGCGCCCTGACCTCGTGCAACCAGGTGACCGGCAGCCTCGTCGCGAAGGACCTGGGCATCACGGTGACGAACTGGACCTTCGACATCGTCGGTGACCTCGACACGGCCGTGCTCGTCGGCGGCGCCGAGGGCAACGCGAACTTCGACCGCGTCGAGGTGCGCGCGACGATCGAGACCGACGCCACGGAGGAGCAGTTCGCCCAGCTCGTGTCCGAGACCGAGCGCCGCTGCCCCGTCACGCAGCTGTTCAAGCGCAGCGGTCTCGAGTTCGAGAACACCTGGACGCGCGTCGAGGCGACCGCGAACGTCTGATCCCGACCCCCACGAACGGGCCGCTCGTCAGGATCGACCGTGACGAGCGGCCCGTTCGCGCCTCGTCGTCGTGAAGGAGATGCCCGTGCTCGAACTCGACGCCGACGTCCTGGTCGCCGGGGGCGGTCCCGCCGGCACGTGGGCGGCGCTGCGGGCCGCCGACGCCGGGGCCGACGTGGTGCTGGTCGACAAGGGCTGGTGCGGGGCAAGCGGCGCGACGGCCGCGTCGGGCACGAGCATCTGGTACGTCGACCCCGACCCGGAGGCCCGCGAGACCGCGATGGCCGCCCGCGAGGGTCTGGGCGGGTACCTGTCGGACCGCGGCTGGATGGCCCGCGTCCTCGACGAGACCCACGCGGGCGTCGACGAGCTCGCCGACCGCGGCCGCTACCCCTTCCCCCGCGACGACGAGGGCCGCGAGATCCGCCGGGGCGTGCAGGGGCCGGAGTACATGCGGCGGATGCGCGCACTGGTCCGCCGCGCCGGGGTCCGCATCCTCGACCACTCCCCCCTCACCGGCCTGCTCACCAGCGCCGACGGCCACGTCGCGGGGGCCGCGGGCACCCGTCGTCAGGAACACGAGGACTACCGCGTACGGGCGGGTGCGGTGGTGCTCGCGACCGGCGGCTGCGCCTTCGGCAGTGGCGCGCTGGGCTGCGACGTCGACACCGGCGACGGCGCGCTCGCGGCGGTCGAGGTCGGCGCGCACCTCTCGGGCATGGAGTTCTCCAACGCCTACGCGATCGCTCCGGTGCACAGCTCGGTGACCAAGACCGCCTACTACAGCTACGCGAGCTTCTACCGCGCCGACGGCACGGTCCTCGAGGGCGCGGGCAGCACCCGCGGCCGGTCGGTGATCGCCCGGACGCTGCTCGACGAGCCGGTCCTCTGCCGCCTCGACCACGCCGGCCCCGCCGAGCAGGCCGCCATGCGACGCGGCCAATCCAACTTCTTCCTGCCCTTCGACCGGGCCGGTCTCGACCCCTTCCGCGACCTGTTCGAGATCACGCTCATCGCCGAGGGCACGGTCCGCGGCACCGGCGGCATCGCGCTCACCTCGCCCGACTGCGCCACCGGCGTCCCCGGTCTCTACGCCGCGGGCGACGTCACCAGCCGCGAGGACATCTGCGGCGGCTTCACCGGCGGCGGCAGCCACAACGCCGCCTGGGCGTTGTCGTCGGGCAGCTGGGCCGGGCGGGCAGCGGCCGCCCACGCCCTCGCCCGCTCCAGGCCCGTCCCGACGACGAGCCATGCTGCGGTCGGGCCCGGACGCACACCGGCGCGCGACGTCGTGGCCGCGGTACAGGCGGAGGTCCTGCCCTATGACAGGAACCTGATCCGCCACGGCGACCGGTTGCGCCCCGCCCTGGAGCGGCTCGACGACGTCTGGGCGACGGTCCGCGAGGGTCTCGACGGCGGGTCGTGGCGCGTGCGCGAGGCCGCCGCGATGACGGCGGTCGCCCGGTGGATGTACACCGCCGCCCTGGCCCGGGACGAGTCGCGCGGGATGCACAAGCGGGAGGACCGCCCGGGCACCGATCCCGGCTGGCAGCGCCGGATCCCGGTCGGCGGCCTCGACGAGGTGTGGGTGGCCGCGTGATCGAGCTGCTGTCCACCACGCGCTGCATCGGGTGCGACCGGTGCGTCGACGTCTGCCCCACCGACGTCTTCGACCGGGTCCCCGGCGCCGTCCCGGTCGTCGCGCGCCAGGGCGACTGCCAGACCTGCTTCCTGTGCGAGGCCTGGTGCCCGGTCGACGCGCTCTGGGTCGCGGCCGAGCGCACGCCGCTGCCGACCCCGCCGGCCGAGGACGAGGTGCCCCTCGGGAGCTACCGCGCCGCCCTGGGGTGGGGTCACGGCCGCACCCCGGGCGCGCGCGTGGCGATCGGACCGCCGCTCATCCACGAGCCCGGCGACCCACCCGGGCCGCCGCTCGTGTGACCCCGCCGTCAGGCGAGCTTGTCGCGCAGCTCCTTGATCCCGGTGGCGAACACGCCGTCGGCGAACGTCCGGTTCAGCTCCTCCTCCTGGGCGGCGTCGGCGTCGTACTCCGCCCACCACTCGACGAAGGTCTCGCCGGTGTCGGTGATCGGGCAGACCCGCACCGTCGACAGGTAACGCCGGACCCCGAACGGGTTCGCGCCGTCGAAGGTGTAGGTGAAGGTGCGGATCGTGTCGTCGAGGGTGACCAGACGCTCGTCGAACGGGTCCCCGCCGGCCGCCATCGTCAGCCGGCGCACCGCCCCGACCTGACCGTCGACGCCCTCGACGAGCTCGCTGCGGCTCAGGGCCGGGTGCCACGACGGCAGGTCGTTGAACGCGCGCAGCTGCGCCCAGACCTTCTCGACGGGGGCGGCGACGACTCCACTGGCGTACGGGCGCGGCACGAGGACTCCTCCTGGTTGGGTGACCGGAGGATCACGCTATAGCTCCGGGGCGCCCGAGGGGATGGTCTCGGTCCGCAGTTCGTGGGAGCCGTCGGACCGGGTCACCTCGTAGTACAGGCGGTACGCGCCCCCGGGCAGCGGCAGCACGTGGACGTAGCGGAGTCCTCGGCCCGGGGCGTCCGGGGATTCCGCCGCGGGGCCGGAGCCCTCGGCCCGGAAGCACCCGAACCGGCCGTCCGCGACGGGGACCGCGACCCCGGTCCGTTCCTCCCAGTTCTCATTCGCCGTGGCGCGGCCGTCGTAGAGGGCGACGAGGTGATCGCCGAGGTCGACGACCGTGCTGATCCGCACCCCGCGCGCGTCCCACTCCCCCGGCCGCGGCGCGAGCGCGGTGCCCTGCCAGGTCCAGGTCAGGCCGTCGGGGCTCGTGGCGTACCGGGTGGTCATCCGGTCGGTGGCGTCCGGGTCGTCGAGCGGGTGGACCGAGGCCCACAGGTGCCACTGCCCGCCGTGCGACTGCACCACGGGGTCCTTGACGGCGAGCTCCTCGGAGCCGGGCAGCACCGTCACCGACGGCGCGTCCGCGAGCCCCTCGGGGGTGTCGGCCTCGAGCAGTTCGACCCACCAGTGCTTCGTCCCCGCCGTCGCGCAGCTGACGTACAGCCGCCAGCGTCCTGCGGGCGTCACGACGAGCGCGGGACGCTCCAGTGACTCCGCCCCGAACCGCTCCTTCTCGACGACCGCGAGCACCTCGAAGCTCACGCCGTCGTCCGAGCGGGCCACGACGACGGCGTAGCCGCGGCCCTCGCCCTCCGGGCGGCGCAGCCGGTAGGCGAGGTACACCGCGCCGTCGTGGCGCAGCGCGCTCGGCGCACCGGCCCACGTTCCGGGGCCGTCGTCGGGCGGGGGCACGACGACGGCGGCCGCGGCGCCGTCGGGCAGCGGAACGCCGGTCGGGTGGAGCCTCACGGGCCCGTCGCGAGGCCGCGGGCCCGCAGGACGCGCAGCTCCGCCGGGCGGAAGAAGATCAGCTCGACCCCGATGCCGACGATCAGGATCAGCAGGATCGCCGCCATCACCGACGGCATGTCCGAGAGCGACTGGCCCTGGTTGAGGTAGGCGCCGAGCCCGAAGCCGAGGCTCGGCGACGTCGCGATGATCTCGGCCGCCATGAGCGAGCGCCAGGCGAACGCCCAGCCCTGCTTGAGACCGCCCAGGAACCCGGGCAGGGCTGCGGGCAGCATGATCAGCCGCGCGGACTGCGACCGGGAGGCCCCCATCGCGAACCCGACCCGCGGCAGCAGCGGCGGCACCTGGTCGATGCCGGACACCAGACCGTTCGCGATCGAGGGCACCGCACCCATGAGGACGACGAAGTAGATGGTCTGGTCGTTCAGGCCGAACCACAGGACCGCGGCCGGCACCCACGCCACCGACGGCAGGCTCTGCAGGCCGGTGAGGATCGGGCCGATCGCCGAGCGGACCAGCGGCACGGTGGCCACGACCAGGCCGATCGGGGTCGCGATCACCACGGCGAGCAGGAAGCCGAGCACCGCGCGACTGATCGACGTCCAGATGATCGACAGCGCCTGACCGTCGGCGAACTGAGCGCCGATCTGGCCGAACACCGCGCCGGGGGCGGGCAGCTTGAACTCCGGCCAGATCGCGGACGCCCACAGGATCTGCCAGACGACGACGAACAGCACCACCGCGACGATCGGCGGGACGACCCCGGTGAGGAAGCGCTTCCACCGGGGCGTCCGCTGCTCGGTGGGCGTGTCGAGGGCGTCCAGCCCCCGCCCGACGTCGACCGAGTCGTCGGCGGTCGTCTCAGCGGGCATGCGCGGAGATCACCTCGCGCAGCTCGCCGGTGATGTCGCCGTGCAGCTCCTCGGCGTCGTCGGATCCGGCGGTGGCCCACTCGCGGACCACGCGGCCGGGCCGCGAGGACAGCAGGACCACACGCTCGGCCAGCCGCACCGACTCGCGCACGTCGTGGGTCACGAACAGCACGGTGGTGCCGGTCGCCTCCCAGACGCGCAGCAGCTCGGCCTGCAGGACGTCGCGGGTGATCGCGTCGAGCGCGCCGAACGGCTCGTCCATGAGCAGGACGCCCGGCTCCCCGACCACGCCGGTGCCGGTGGCCGCCGCGAGGGCGCGGGCGAGGGCGACGCGCTGGCGCATGCCGCCGGAGAGCTCGTGCGGCCGCTTGTCCGCCTGGCCCTCCAGCCGCACGAGGGCGAGCAGCTCCTGCGCGCGCTCCCGTCGCTGCGCCCGCCCGACCCCGGCCAGCCGCAGCGGCAGCTCGACGTTGCGGCCCGCGTCCAGCCACGGCAGCAGGGCTGCCTCCTGGAACATCACGGCGGGCCGGTCCGCAGTGGTCTCGACCGTGCCGCTGGTCGGCCGGTCGAGCCCCGCCGCGAGGTTGAGCAGCGTCGACTTGCCGCAGCCCGAGGCCCCGAGGAGGCACACGAACTCCCCCGGCGCGACCGACAGGTCGACACCGTCCAGGGCGACGACGGCGTCCTGGCCGGTCCCGAAGACCTTGGAGACGCCGCGGACGTCCAGGGCGGGCGGGCCGGTGCGCGGTTCCGGTGCGGGGCGCTCGAGCGTGGCGGTCATGGTGGTCCCTCCGGACTTACTTGGTGTCGAGCCCGGCCGGGTCGACGGTCGGTCGGCCGGCGGCCTGCAGTGCCTCGTTGAGCGGGCCGAGGGCGAAGAGCCCCTGGACGTCGGTGGCCGACTGCGCGGTCCCGGCGGTCACGGCGTTCTGCGCGAGGGTCGGGAACGTCGACGCGAGCGGGTCGGGGTTCAGCGACACGTCACTCCACGCGCGGTCGAGCACGTTCTGCGCGAGCGGCTTGCTGCCCGCGGCCCCGAGTCCCGCGTTGGCGGCCGCCTTCGCCGCGTTCGGGTCGGTCCGCGCCAGGTCCTCGGCGGCGACGAGGCCCTTGAGGAACGCGGCGACGGTGGTCGGGTGCTGCTGCACGTAGTCGGTGCGGGCGATGACGACCGTCGTCGGGAACTGCCCGTTCGGCCACAGCGTCTTCTCGTCGAGCAACGGCGTGGCGCCGCCCTCGAGCACGAAGCGGGATGCGAACGGCTCGGGCAGCCACCCGCCGTCGAGCTGGCCGGTCCGGTAGGCGTCGAGCGCGCGGGCGTTGTCGATGTTGACGACCTCGACGGCGCCGGGACCCGTGCCGGTGGGCAGGTTGTTGTCCTTCAGCCACTTCTTCAGCGCGATGTCCTGCGTGTTCGCGAGCTGCGGGGTGGCGATCTTCTTCCCGAGCAGCTGCTGCGGGCTCGTGATGCCGGGACGCACGACGAGCTGCGCGCCGCCGCTGGTCGCACCGGCGATGATCCGCACGCCCTCGGGGTTCTGCTTGTAGGCGTTGATCGCGGGGCCCGAGCCGATGAAGCCGACGTCGATCGAGTTGCCGAACAGCGCGCTCGTCTCCTCCGGCCCGGCGTTGAACGTCTGCGTCGACAGCTTCGTCGCGCCGAGCTGCTGGGCGAACAGGCCGTTCTGCACGCCGATCAGGGCGGGCGCGTGGGTGATGTTCGGGAAGTACCCGAGACGCAGCTCGGGGGCGGGGCCGGCGTCCGCGGCGGGGGCGCTCGACGACTCCTGGGCCCGGGTGCAGCCGCTGAGGACGAGCAGCGCGGCGGCGAGGGCGACGACGGCGGGCAGCAGCCGTCGATGGTGACGGATCACGGGTGGGGTTCTCCTGGGGTGGCCTCGCGACGGGCGAGGTCGGCGGGCGGGCGGACCGGCGCGCTCGACCCACGTTCGACCCGCCGTCGGGAGACCGACGGCCGGACCGAGCGGGGTGCGTCAGGAGAAGAGACAGGCGCAGCTGTAGACGCGGCCGTAGTCCACGTGGCGGCGGGCCACGAGACGCACGTCGGCAGCTGCGGTCACGAGAGGCAAGCCTGCCATGACCCGTCCGTGGGGGCCACCGACGTGACGTCCGTGACTCACCGGCTCAGTCCGCGAACGCGGTGCGGTGGCGCTGCAGTTCGGTCCGCAGCAGGGCGAGCGAACCGGCCACCTCGGCGGCGATCCGCTCGGCCTCGATCTCCCAGCGTCCGGCGCCGGCGTCGACCGCCGACACCTCGCGCTGGACGACGGCGTCGAGATGGGTCAGGAACGAGGCGACGGCGGCGCCACGAGGGGTGAAGGGCACAGGTGTCTCCTGGTGCTCGAGCTGGAGGAAGAGGTCAGGCCGGTTCGGGCGGGTCGACCTGGGAGGTGCGCAGTGCGGACGGCGACGTGCCCCACTTGGCGAGGATCCGGGCGTAGGTGCCGTCGGCCATGAGCCGGGTGACGGCGGCCTGCATCGCCGGGATCAGCGGGGAGTCCTTCGCCAGGGCGAACCCGACGTCGAGCCGGCGGTACTCGTTGACGAACCGCAGCCGGGGCTGCTGGCCGACGAGATAGCGCAGGCCGTTGATCGTGCTCATCGTGACGTCGGCCCGCCGCTGGGCGAGCGCGAGACCCGACGTCGCGGCGTCGGGGTAGCTGCGGACCTCGACGGCCGGGCGACCCGCCTGCTGACATCGCGGCTGGGCCTTCGCGAGGCTGGACTCGAAGGTCGAGCCGGTGAGCACCGAGACGGTGCGTCCGCAGAGCTGCACGAGGTCGGTGATCGGCGGCTGCGGATCGTCGGCGCGGACGGCGAAGGCCTGCCCGTCGTTGATGTAGGTGACGAAGCTGACCCGCTTCTTGCGGGCCTCGGTGACCGCGAAGTTGCCGGTGCCGACGTCGAACTTCCCGCTGGTCAGGCCGGGCACGATGCCGTCGAAGGTGGACTCGGTGCGCTGCACGCGCAGGCCGAGCGTGCGGGCGACGGCCTCGGTCATGTCGATGTCCTGCCCCGTCGTCGTCATCCCGTCGGCGAGGTGGAACGCGGTCGGGGGCGCGTTCACGCTGGCGCCGACCGAGAGGACGCCCTCCTGCGCGATCGCGGCGGGCAGGAGTCCGCGCGCCGCCGGGTCGACGGTGACCGCGGAGGTGACGTCCTCGCGGGGGACGCCGGCGTCGGCGTCGTCGAGCGGGGACGCGCAGCCCGCGAGCAGCCCGCCGACCAGGGCGAGTGCGGCGAGCAGCACGGCACGGGGCATGGGAGGTCCTGTCGGGAGAGCCGCAGGAGGACCCGACGCAGATCTGCGACGAGGGGTGGGTCCGCTGCGACGGCGGCTGGGCGGAGGCTCAGCGACAGGCGGCGGACCAGCAGCGGCACAGGTCGACGTGCTCACGCGAGACGAGCGTGACGCCGGGTGCCATGCGATGACGGAACCACCCGCACCGGGCGCGGTCAAGCTCGGTGTGACCGTGCGCGCCGGACTCGACGCCGGGTGTGTCGCCGACGTACGGTCCTTCCCGTCTGCGTTGAGGGACGCCGGCATCTCCCGTGATCCTCTCGTGTCCGGAGTGACCCGATGACGTCCCTCGTCGCACCCGAAGCCCCACCCGCCTCCCCGCCGCGGACCGTCGGCTCCCGCCACGTCGGGCGCTGGGTCTGGGCCGCCGTCGTCCTCGTGCTCGTCGTGTGGGCACTGCGCTCGGTCGCGCTGAACCCGGCGTTCGGCTGGGGCACCGTCGCGCAGTACGTCCTCACCCCGTCGGTGCTGCGTGGGTTGGCGACGACGCTGCTGCTCACGTTCGCGACGACCGTCGTCGGCTTCCTGCTGGGGATCGGGCTCGCCGCGATGCGGCTGTCCGGCAACCCGGTGCTGTCCTCGGTCAGCTGGGCCTACGTGTGGCTGTTCCGCTCGACGCCGCTGCTCGTGCAACTGCTGTTCTGGTACAACGTCGGCGCCCTGTACCCGCAGCTCTCGCTGGGGATCCCGTTCGGCCCGACGTTCTTCTCGGTCGAGTCGGTTGACCTGATCAGCGTGCTGGTCGCGGCCCTGCTCGGGCTGATCCTGCA
Source organism: Actinomycetospora sp. CA-084318 (assembly GCF_050955885.1). Taxonomy (NCBI): domain Bacteria; kingdom Bacillati; phylum Actinomycetota; class Actinomycetes; order Pseudonocardiales; family Pseudonocardiaceae; genus Actinomycetospora; species Actinomycetospora sp. CA-084318. The sequence continues at coordinate 1,720,929 of NZ_CP192098.1, read as the reverse complement.
CGAGGCCGCGTACGCCGCGGAGATCGTGCGCGGCGGCATCCTCTCGGTCGACGCCGGGCAGTCCGAGGCGGCCGTCTCGCTCGGCATGACCCGCGCCCGCGTCCTGCGCCGGATCGTGCTGCCGCAGGCGATGCGCTCAATCATCCCGGCCACCGGGAACATGGTGATCGGGACGCTGAAGGGCACCTCGATCGTCTCCGTGATCGCGGTGACCGACCTGCTGTACTCGGTGCAGACGATCTACAACCGCACCTACGAGATCATCCCGCTCCTGCTGGTGGCGACGGTCTGGTACGTGGTCCTGACGTCGATCCTGTCGGTCGGCCAGTACTACGTGGAGCGGTACTACGCGCGCGGCGCGGAGCGGACGCTGCCGCCCACGCCCCTGCAGCGACTGCGGAGGTGGAACTCGTGAGCCTGCTGGAGATCCGCGGCCTGACGAAGGCGTTCGCCGGGACGACCGTGCTCGACGGCGTGGACCTGTCGGTCGAGGCAGGATCGGTGACGGTGCTCGTCGGTCCCAGCGGGTCGGGCAAGTCGACCCTGCTGCGCTGCATCAACCACCTCGAGACCCCCGACGCCGGCACGATCTCGGTCGACGGGTCGCTCGTCGCCTACCGGCGCGACGGCGACGTACTGCGCGAGTTGCCCGAACGCACGATCGCCGCGCAGCGTCGGCGCATCGGGATGGTGTTCCAGCAGTTCCAGCTGTTCGGGCACATGACGGCGCTCGGCAACATCGTCGAGGCACCGATCGGGGTGCTCGGGGTACCGCGGCGCGAGGCGGTGGAGCGGGGGCGGGCGCTGCTCGCGCGCGTGGGTCTCGAGGGCCGCGAGGACGCCTACCCGCGGCAGCTCTCGGGCGGCCAGCAGCAGCGGGTGGCGATCGCCCGGGCGCTCGCCATGGAACCGACGCTGATGCTCTTCGACGAGCCGACCTCCGCCCTCGACCCCGCCCTCGTCGGTGAGGTGCTCGAGGTGCTGCGCGACCTCGCCGCGCGCGGCACGACGATGGTCGTGGTCACGCACGAGATCGCCTTCGCCCGCGAGGTGGCCGACACCGTGGTGGTGCTCCGCGACGGCCGGATCGAGCGCTCCGGTCCGCCGTCCGAGGTTCTCGACGACCGGTCGGTGCGGGTGGCGTAGGCGGGCGCCGCCTTGCGCGACGCACACGGTCAGGCCGGGGCGACCCGCTCCAGCACCGCGTTGCGCGACGCACACGGTCAGGCCGGGGCGACCCGCTGCGGCACCGCGTTGCGCGACGCACACGGTCAGGCCGGGGCGACCCGCTGCGGCACCGCGTTGCGCGACGCACACGGTCAGGCCGAGGCAATTCGCTGTGGCGCCACGTTGCGCGACGCACACGTCAGCCGGGGCGGCTTGCCTCAGCACCACGTTGCGCGACGCGCACGGTCAGGCCGAGGCAACCCGCTGTGGCGCCACGTTGCGCGACGCATCGGTCGAGTGCTGTGGCAGGACCCCGCGCTGTCGGGCGACGGCCGCATCCTGTCGCGGTGTCCCGCGGCGGCGCCCTGTCCTTAGTCGCAGTGAATCCGCGCGACGGGGCGCGCCGCCGGGCGCCGGGGCCCGCGACAAAGTGCGCGCGTGCCAATCGCGGGGCCGAGCGTGTGCGCCGCGCAATGCGGATCGGGCCACGTGCCACGCCCGCCAGCCGTGTGCGCCGCGCAACGCGGCGCCAGCCACGTGTCACGCCCGCCGACCGTGTGCGTGGCGCAACGCGGCGCCGGCCAGGGGTCACGCCCGCCAGCCGTGTGCGTCCCGCAACGCGGCGCCGGCCACGAGTCACGCCCGCCGACCGTGTGCGCCGCGCAACGCGGCGCCGGCCACGGGTCACGCCCGCCGACCGTGTGCGCCGCGCAACGCGGCGCCTGCCACGGGTCACGCCCGCCAGCCGTGTGCGCGAGCAACGCGGCGCCGGCCACGGGTCGCGCCCGCCGACCGTGTGCGTGGCGCAACCGGGCATTCGTCATGACGTCGTGACCAGCTCCAACGCCGACCCGTACGCCTGCACAGCGGCGACCCGCGCGTGCAGCACCCGCTCGCCGGTGTCGGTGAGGCGGAAGCGGCGACGGTCGCCGACGACCCGCCGCAGCAGGCGGTTGCGCTCCAGGCGGTGCAGCGAGGTCCACAGCTGGCGCACGGACGGGCGGGGCGTCCGGCGCGCGGTGCGCGCGAGGTGATCGAGGATCTCCTCGCCGGTCCGGGGCGACGCCTCGAGGGCAGCCATGACAAGCGTGTCGCAGCGCTCGCGGTCGATCCTGCTCATGACCCGGAGGACTGCCCGATGCCCGGCGACGACACGCGTGCGCGACCCGCCCCACCGGCAATCCGGGCCGATGGCACGACAGCAGCGCACGCGTGCGGAGTACGAACGCGGCCTTCCGGACCACCACGACCCCCTCGGCGGCATCGGTGGCGCCGCCCCGGCGTACTCGGCGCTCACCCTGCGCGCCGTCCTCGCCGCCTTCGGCCTGCTCTCCTGCGTCGCGGGCGTCGTCGTGATGGCCTGGCTCGGCCTGACGTGGGCAGCCGTCGCCTTCGTCGTCGTCGGGGTGGTCTGCCTGGTGGACCTGGGCTGGGTGATCCACCGCAAGCGCCGCGGCGAGCCGGGATGATCGGGGCATGGCCGACCAGCGCGCCCACCATGCCCTTCTCGCCGCCAGCCGCCTCGGGGTCCTCGCCACGCTGAAGCGCGACGGGCTCCCCCAGCTCTCGCCCGTCCAGCCCTTCTACGACCCCGACGCCGGCACCCTGCAGGTCTCGATGACCGAGGGCCGGGCGAAGACGGCCAACCTGCGCCGCGACCCGCGAGCGGCGGTGGAGGTGACCGCCGCCGATGGCCGGTCGTGGGCCACCGCGGAGGGGCCGGTCACGCTCGTCGGGCCGGGCACCGACCCGCACGGACCCGAGGTCGAGGCGCTCGTCGCCTACTACCGCGCCGCCGCGGGCGAGCACCCGGACTGGGACGAGTACCGGGCCACGATGGTCGCGGACCGTCGGGTGCTCATGACGATGACGGTCGCGAAGGTCTACGGCGACAGCATCTGACCGTGCGCGCACCTCACGAGGGCTTCACCCTGATCCTTCGTGAGCATCAGCACCGACCCGGCCACACCCGCCGTCGGGAAGCCGTCCCGGCGGGCCGTGCTGGCGAGCAGCATCGGCAACTACGTCGAGCAGTACGACTTCGGCGTCTACGGCTACCTCGCGCCGATCCTCGCCCCGCTGTTCTTCCCCGACGAGAACCCGGTGGCCGGGCTGCTCGCGACCTACGGGATCTACGCGATCTCGTTCGTCATGCGGCCGGTGGGCGGAGCGCTCTTCGGCGTCGTCGGCGACCGCCTCGGCCGGCGGGCGATGCTCTCGCTCACGGTGCTGCTGATCGGCGTGTTCACCGGACTGATCGGGGCGCTCCCGACCTACGCGAGCGCGGGGATCGCGGCCCCGATCCTCCTGCTCGTCCTGCGGATGCTGCAGGGCCTGGCGGCGGGCGGCGAGTACTCCGGCGCGGTGGGGTTCATGGTCGAGCACGCCCCGGCCCACCGGCGGGGGTTCTTCGCGAGCTTCGCGTCGCTCGGGGTCTACCTCGGGCTGATGTCGGGCGCGGCGATGGCGACGCTGCTGACGGCGACCCTCTCCGACGAACAGCTCGCCACCTGGGGCTGGCGCATCCCGTTCCTCGTCGCGATCCCGCTCTGCGCACTCGGCCTGGTGCTCCGGCTCGCCGTCGAGGAGAGCCCGGAGTTCGAGCGGTTCCGGCGCGAGCAGGGTGCGGTCGAGGCGACGCCGCTCCGGACGACGCTGCGGACGCAGTGGCGGGCGATCCTGCTCTACATCGGGATGACGGTCGGCGGGTCGGTGTCCTCCTACAGCGTCATCACCTACCTGCCGCAGCACCTCATCAACGACGTCGGGCTCGACTCCGACGCGGCCTTCGCGACGAGCCTGATCGCCACCGGTGCCCTGCTGGTGACGCTGCCGTTCACCGGGCTGCTGGTCGACGTGGTCGGGCGGAAGCCGGTGCACCTGACGGCCGCGGTGATCTACGTGGTGCTCCCCGCCATCGCCTACACGATCGCCGACGACGGGACGTTCGCGAGCGCGCTGACCGCGCAGCTGCTGTTCATGATCCCGGTGTCGCTGAACTCGGCCGTGGTGACCGTGCTGATCCCGGAGCTCTTCCCGACGAGGGTCCGGGCCACCGCGAGCGGCATCGGCTTCAACGTCTCGTACGGCCTGTTCGGCGGCACCGCGCCGCTGGTCGGCACCGCGCTCGTCGCGGCGACGGGCACGGTCCTGTCCGTCGCCGCCTACGCGAGCGTCGCCGCGCTGATCAGCCTGCTGGTGTGCGTGTTCTGCTTCCGCGAGACCCGCGACACCGATCTCGCCGCCGACAAGGTCTGACACTCACGGCGACGGAGCGGGCGCCCGGCGTCCGCCGAGGGCGAGGGCCGCTCTCCCGGCCACGACGAGGCAGATCCCGACGGCGGCCAGCAGCGCCGCCGTCGGGGACACCCGGTCGATCAGCACGCCCGTCAGCGGTTGGGCCAGTGCGGCACCGAGCATGATCGCGGAGCCGTGCAGGCCGGTCGCGACCCCGCGGGCGGCGTCCGGCGCGAGTCGCCCCACCGCCTCCGCGGAGGACGACAGCGCCGGGGCACAGAACGCCCCGGCCGGGACCACGAGCAGTGTCACCAGCCACCACGGCCCGCCGAACGCCACCGGGACCGTGCCGACGGCGAGGGCGGCGAGCAGCGTCGGGAGCGCCGGCGGCCGGGCGGCCACGCCGTAGACGAAGCCGCCGACCAACGACGCCAGGCACCACATCGTGTTGGCCAGCGCGAACCAGCCGGTCTCCCCGCGGGCGGTGAGTGCGGCGACGACGGCGAGCTCGGTCGCCGTCAGCAGCAGGACCGCCGCCACTGCTCCGGCCAACGCGGTGATCATGGGTCCGCCCAGCCAGTGGCGCATCGAGGGGGCGTCCGTGCGCTCGTCGTCGGCGCGGGTCGGCGGGTCGAGCCACCACAACCCGGCCGTGGCCAGCACGAAGCCGGCGCCGACCGACCACAGCGCGGCCGTCGACGACAGCGCCAGCACCGCCCCGGTGCCGACCGCCGGGCCCACGATGAACGACACCTCCGCCGACATCGCGTCCAGCGCGAACGCCGGTCGTCGTCGGGACCCGGGCACCACCGCCCCGAGCGACTGCCGCACGACGGGGAACGCGGGGAGCGCGAGGACGCCCGCGACGAAGGCGGCGCCCGCGAGGGGCCCGACGTCGAGCATCGGCGCGACGCCCCAGAAGACGGCCTCGGACACCCCGCACAGCACGAGCACCGGGCGCAGCCCGAACCGGTCGATGAGCCGCCCGAGCAGCGGCGCGCCCAGCACCGTCCCGAACGTGACCGCGCCGCCGACCAGGCCCGCCGCCGCGAACCCCCGGTCGAGCCCGACGGCCACGTGCAGCGTGAGCACGACACCGGTCGCGGTCAGCGGCAGCCTGGCCGCGAAGCCGACGGCGTAGAGCGCCCGCAGGCCCGGCTGGGCGAGCACCTCCCGGTACGCCGTCACCGCACCCGTCACGCCCTCCAGGGTGCCTGCGGCCCGTGAGTAGTAATCCGTGCCCTGGCACGGATTACTACTCACAGGCCGAAGGCACCTTAGTGCGCCGCCCAGATGCCCCCGTCGACCGGCAGGATCGCGCCCGTGACGTAGGCCGAGGCCCGCGAGGCCAGGAACACCGCCGCGCCCGCCATGTCGTCGGGCCGCCCGATGCGGCTCAGCACCGAGCGGGCCGCGATCTCGTCGCCGCGCTCCGCGAGCGTCTGGGCCATCATCTTCGACTCGAACGGTCCCGGGGCGATCGCGTTGACGCGGATGTTCCGCGCCCCGAGCTCGGCGGCGAGGACCCGGGTCAGCTGGTGGACGCCGGCCTTGGAGGCCGAGTACGGGTACGTCGGGAGGTCGGTGACCCGCAGGCCGTCGATGCTGCCGACGTTGATCACCGAGGCGGTCCACTCCGCGGAGCCGGAGGCCTCGAGGAGCGGGAGGAAGGCCCTCGTCAGGAAGAACGGAGCCTTGAGGTTGAGGTCGAGGACCTTGTCCCACGCCTCGGCCGGGAACTCCTCGAGCGGCGCGCCCCAGGTGGCGCCGGCGTTGTTGACCAGCACGTGCACAGCGGACTCCCGCTCCCCCACGAGCGCCGCGAGGTGCTTGCACTGCCCCTCGGTCGAGACGTCGGCGGGGATCGACACGACCTCGCCGTGCGGGGAGAGCTCGCGCACCGCGTCGTCCCCGGCAGCGGCCTTGCGGGAGCTGATGTAGACGCGCGCCCCGGCGTCGAGCAGGCCGCGGGCGATCATCATCCCGATGCCGCGGGTCCCTCCGGTGACCACGGCGACCTTGCCGGTCAGGTCGAACAGCTGCACTGGTTCTCCTCCGTCGGATCGACCCCGATGCCGGCCCGCATCATCCCCGTCGATCACCGGGATGCACGAGACGGAGCCGGGCGAGCGCCGTGACGTCGGCGAGTGGATCCCCGTCGACGACGATCAGGTCCGCCGCGAGGCCGGGCCGGAGCCGGCCGGTCACCTCGCCGAGGCCGAGCGCGTCGGCCGAGCGGCAGGTCGTGGCCGCGAGCACCTGCGCCGGTGTCCACCCGACCTCGACGTACCAGGTCATGGCCTCGTGCAGGTCGTCGAACCGGCCCTGACCCGCTCCTGCGTCGTTCCCGAGGAGCACCGGGATCCCGTGCGCGTCGGCCCACCGCTGCCGCGCGCGTGCCTCCTCGCGGTCGGGCCAGTCCGGCCATCCGCGGAACTTCGTCGGCACCGTCACCGCCCCGCTCGCCGCGACCAGCTCCGCCACCGCGTCGTCGGGATCGCGGCCGCCGCCGGGGGCGTACCAACCGGCGTGCTCGATGGTGTCCGCACCGGCCCGGGCGGCCATCGCGATCGAGGACGTGCCGTGCGCGTGCACCGCCACCGGCAGCCCGACCTCCCGCGCGGCCGCCACCACGCGCTGCAGCGTCGGCAGGTCGAACTGCGTGTCCGCGATGCCCGGGCCCGCGGGCGTCATCATCCCGCCGCTCGCCATCACCTTCACGACGTCGAGCCCTGCCGCGGCCCGGGCCGCGACCGCGGCCTCCACGTCGTCGGGCCCGACCACGCCGCCGAGGAACCAGCAGTGCCCACCCGGCGGGGTCAGCGGCGCACCTGCCGTCAGGACCCGCGGACCGGGCACCGCCCCGGAGGCGACGTCGTCGCGCAGGGCGGCGACGAGGCCGTCGCGGTCGCCGAGGTCGCGGACCGTGGTGATCCCCGCCGCGAGCACCGCCGCCGCGTTGGCCCGGATCGTGGCCCGCAGCGCGTCGTGGTCGGCGTCGCGCAGGGCCGGGACCGGGTCGCCGGTGACGTCGAAGGACAGGTGCACGTGGGCGTTGACCAGACCCGGCAGCACGGTCGCCCCGGGGAACGCCCGGTGGGCGACGTCCGGGTGGGCCGCCACCAACTCCGCCGTCGGCCCCACCGAGACGACCACGCCCCCGTCGACCAGCACCGCGGCGTGGTCCAGCGGTGGACGCTCCGCGTCGACGATCACGCGGCGACCGCTGAGGAGCTCCACGTCGGATCACCCTGCCGTCTCCGATCGCACGGATCGTCCGGGTCGGACGCAGGTCACAGATGCTCTCCGCGCTCAATAGGTGCACAATGCAACGGTTGTCGTTGCTCGCCCTAACGATCAGGGGTACGTCCCATGACCTCGACCGCCCTCGAGCCGGTGCCCGTGTCCCGGGCCAACCCGGACCACCCCGGGTACAAGTGGCTCGCCCTGTCGAACACCACGCTCGGCGTGCTGATGGCGACGATGAACTCGTCGATCGTCCTCATCTCGCTGCCCGCGATCTTCCGGGGCATCGGCATCAACCCGCTCGAGCCCGGCAACATCAGCTACCTGCTGTGGATGATCATGGGCTACATGCTGGTCACCGCGGTGCTGGTGGTCACGCTGGGCCGGTTCGGCGACATGTACGGGCGCGCGAAGATCTACAACGCGGGCTTCGCGGTGTTCACCGTCGCCTCGATCGCCCTGGCGCTCGACCCCTTCTCCGGCGGCGCCGGCGCGCTGTGGCTGATCCTCATCCGCGTCCTGCAGGGCGTCGGTGGCGCGATGCTCATGGCGAACTCGACGGCGATCCTCACCGACGCCTTCCCTGCCGAGCGGCGTGGCTTCGCGATCGGCACCAACTCGGTCGCCGCGATCGGCGGCTCGTTCATCGGCCTCCTGGTCGGCGGCCTGCTCTCCGAGGTCGACTGGCGCCTGGTGTTCTGGGTGAGCGTCCCCTTCGGCGTCGTGGGCACGATCTGGGCCTACAAGACCCTGCGCGACCCGGTGGGTCGTCGGGAACACAAGATCGACTGGTGGGGCAACCTGACGTTCGGCGTCGGGCTCATCCTGCTGCTCGTCGGTGTCATCTACGCGATCCAGCCCTACGGCGGACACGCCGAGGGGTGGACCAACCCGTTCGTCCTCGGCTGCCTCATCGGCGGCGTCGTCGTGCTGGCCATCTTCTGCGTGGTCGAGACCAAGGTCGACCAGCCGATGTTCCACCTGGAGCTGTTCCGGATCCGGGCGTTCACCACGGGCCTGGTCGCGACCCTGATGAGCGCGCTCTCCCGCGGTGGTCTGCAGTTCATGCTGATCATCTGGCTGCAGGGGATCTGGCTCCCGCTGCACGGCTACGACTACGAGCAGACCCCGCTCTGGTCGGCGATCTACATGCTGCCGCTGACCATCGGCTTCCTGATCTCCGCGCCGATCTCGGGCGTGCTCTCCGACCGGTTCGGCGCGCGGCTGTTCGCCACCGGCGGCCTCGTCATCGTGGCCCTGACGTTCGTCGGCCTCCTCCTGCTGCCGACGGACTTCAACTACTGGTGGTTCGCGGTCATCCTGTTCGTCAACGGCGTCGGGTCGGGGCTGTTCATCTCGCCGAACATGACCGGGATCATGAACTCGCTGCCCGCCGACCAGCGCGGCGCCGGCAGCGGCATGATGTCGACGCTGCAGAACTCCGGCATGGCGCTCTCGATCGGCATCTTCTTCTCGATGCTGATCGCCGGCCTGGCCTCGTCGATGCCCGCGGCCCTGTTCGGCGGCCTGACCGCGCAGAACGTGCCGCTCCCGGTGGCGCAGCAGGTCGCGGCACTGCCGCCGGTCGGCACCCTGTTCGCCGCGTTCCTCGGCTACAACCCGATGGCCGAGATCCTCGGGCCGCAGGTGCTCGGCGCACTGCCGCCGGGGAACGCCGCGACGCTCGTGGGCAAGCAGTTCTTCCCCAACCTCGTCACCGGCGCCTTCCACGACGGCCTCGTCGTCGTGTTCGCCGTCGCCATCGCGGTCTCGCTGGTCGGTGCGATCGCCTCGCTCTTCCGGGGCGGCAAGTACGTCCACGGGCAGGATGCGGTGGAGCCCGCCGAGGGCGACCCGGCCGGTCCGGCGCTCCCGGCCCCGACGGTGTCGCACTCCGCGCCCGCCGCGATCGACGCGCCGAGCACCTCCGGTGCCGGCAATGCGTCACTGCATGCGTCCAATGCCAGGATCGCCACACCGTCGGCCGCCCTCCTGACGGGTCGCGTCACCACCACCGACGGCCGCCCCGTCGGCGCGACGCTCACGGCCACCGACGCGAGCGGCCACCAGATCGGGCGGGCCCGCACCGACTCGGAGGGGGCGTTCACCCTGCGCGCCCGCCCCGGGACGGCCCTGCTCATCTGCTCCGCCCCCGGACACGCCCCGCGCGCCGAGACGTTGACGATCGGCGTCGGCGGCACCCGGCACGACGTGGTGCTCGAGGCGTCCGCCCGCGGCGCCCGGACGCCGGTGGCCGGCTCGTAGGCACCGAGCGGTCAGCCGTGGCCCACCACTGACGTCGGACGTCGGCGATGGGCCACCGCTGTCTCCGGGCCGCGGACACCGGGGTCGCCATGCTCTCGGTGATCAACGGTCCCTCAGCGGGCCGCCGAGGGGCCGACGAGCCCGCTGAGGGACCGGTGATCACCGGGGCGGTCTCAGCACACCGCGTCGGACGGCTTCGGGTTGGCCAGGCCGAACAGGGGCCGCAGGGCGAGCCCGGCCACCGTCCCGAGCAGCGCGGTCAGGCCCCACAGCCAGCCGTGCAGGGAGAACGAGGCGATCCCCGAGAAGTAGGCGCCGATGTTGCAGCCGCCGGCGATCCGCGCGCCGTACCCCATCAGCACACCGCCGAGCAGCGCCGCGACGACGGTCCGCGCCGGAATGCGGCGGTGCAGCGTGAAGACCCCGCCGAGGGCGGACGCGACGAGCGCGCCGACCATGATGCCGAGGTCCATCACCGACGTCCGGTCGGCGAGGACCGGGCGGGCCAGCGCGGCGGCGTTGCCCGGGGTGCTCCAGTAGGTCCACGACGCCGGGTCCGCCCCGAACACGGCGGCCAGCTTCGACCCCCACAGCGCGAAGGCCGACGTGATCCCCCAGGGCGAGCCGGTGACCACGAGCGTGGCCGCGTTGAGGACGGCGAGCGCGATCGCACCGGCCCACAGCGGCCACGACCCGCGGACGGCACGTCGCCACCCCGCGGCCGACGGGGGTGCGTCCAGCGGCGGCGGATTGCGGCGGCGCCCCACGACCACGGTGATCCCGACGACGACGGCCATGGCCGCGAGCGACGCCGCGAGGGCTCCGGGGTAGCCGAGCACGGCGGCGAGGTCGACCACGGGACCGCGGGGCACCGTCGTCGTCCAGAAGTCCCAGCTCAGCACCGCGAGGACCGACCCGACGACGAAGCCCGCGAGCGTGTAGACGATGGCGAGCTGGCCGGAGCCGACGGAGAAGAGCGTCCCGGACGCGCACGATCCGCCGATCTGCATCCCGATCCCGAACAGGAACGCGCCGACGAACAGGGCGAGGCCGATCGGGCCGAGCTGCGGCGACGGGTCCCCGCCGATCGCCAGCCCGTTCGGCAGGATCACCGCGAACAGCACCGCGGCCACCGCGAGCATCAGCATGTGGGCGCGCAGTGCGGCGCCCTGGCCCACGGCGGCGAGCTGGCGCCAGGCCGAGGTGAAGCCGAAGCGGGAGTGGAACAGGACGACCCCGAGCGCGAGGCCGAGGGCGGTGGCGCCCGCGAGGAGCGGGCCTCCGGCGATCCCGACCGCGACGAGCAGCGCGGCGGCGAGGAGCAGGCCGACGGCCACGACGCGGCGGTTCGCCGGGGGCGCGGGCGGCGCGGGCGGCGGGAGGACGGGCGGAGCGGTGGTGGTCATCGTCAGGGTCCAACGACGGACGGGGCGGCCCTGCATCCATCGAGCTGTAGCGTGATCTGGGTCACATTAGACACTGCTCCGTGTGGTGCAGCGGGCGGGCGGCGAACGGTGCGACTCCTCACGGCCACCGACCCGGTACGACTGATCGGGTGGACGCCGGGACGACACGGGTGTCATTCGTTCCTACGGCGCGTACACGGCGCCCTCCCGGGGGCCCGCGCCACCTCGACCGGGGCGCTCAAGCCTGATCGAGGGTCGACCGATGGAGTGGTGTGTTCCCGCTCATCGACCACCAGTCCTTCGTCCGTCCGGAGGCTGCCGCTCCCTCGGGTGACACCCGACCGGCGATGATCCCGGCCGCACGAACCCCCTCCTCGGAGCGGGCGGTGCCGGGCTCGCTCTTCGCGCCGACCCAGCAGCGCTCCCCCGAGGCGGCCCGGCTCTCGGTGCTCGTCGTCGACGGCGACGAGCGTCGCCGCGACGCGCTCACCCGCTCCCTCGTGGAGGCCGGCGCCGGCACCGTCCTCGAGTCGTCCTCCGCCGAGGACGCCCGCCACCGCGCCCGCTCGGGGCCGCCCTGCGAGCTCGCCGTCGTCGACCTGGGGCTCGTCGAGGGCGACGCCCTCGCCCTCATCGCCGAGTTGCGGGCCGACGGGTGGCGTGCGGTCGCGGTCGGCCCGGACGACCACACCGCCGCGCAGGCCGCGTTCGGGGTCGGGGCGCTCGCGTACCTGACGTCGGACTCCGGGGTCTGCCGCGTCGTCGAGCCCGACGCCACGGTGCCCTCGCCGACCGGCACGGGCACCCGGATCGCCGCCGTCGACGGTGCCCCGCGCGAGCTCTCGCAGCGCGAGGTGCAGGTCCTCCAGCAGGTCGCGGACGGCCACTCCAACTCCGAGATCGGTTCGGAGCTCGGCCTCTCGGCGCTGACCGTGAAGTCCCACCTCTCGCGGATCGGGCGCAAGCTCGGCACCGGCGACCGCGCCCAGATGGTCGCGCTCGCGATGCGGGCGGGCGTGGTGCGCTGACACTCGCCCTCGTGGCAGGAAAGCGTCGTTGCTGTCGTCGGACGACAGCAACGACGCTTTCCTGCCACACGCGGTGAGGGGTGCCGCTAGCGTGCGGGTCCGTGACCGAACTCGTGCACCTCGACGTCGCCGCCGGCCGCGCGACGATCACGCTGGACTCGCCGTCGAACCGCAACGCCCTCTCCGCCCAGCTGCGCCGCGAGCTGCGTGAGCACCTGGAGACGGCCCTGGCCGACGACGCCGTCCGGGTGGTGGTCCTGACCCACACCGGCACGGTGTTCTGCTCCGGGATGGACCTGCGCGAGTCCCGCGGGGCCGGGTCGGGCGACCAGGGCGTGCACGAGTTCCCGGCCATCCTGCAGATGCTGTGGACCTCCGCGAAGCCCGTCGTGGCGCGCCTGGCCGGCCCCGCACGGGCCGGCGGGGTGGGCCTCGTCGCCGCCTGCGACATCGCCCTCGCGGCCCGCGCGGGCGGGGACTCCAAGGGCGCCACCTTCGCCTTCAGCGAGGTGCGGATCGGGGTGGTCGCGGCCGTCATCTCCGTCCCGGTGCTGCCTCGGCTCCTCCCCCGCGCCGCGCACGAGCTGATGCTCACCGGCGAGGTCTTCGACGCCGACCGGGCGGCCGCCGTCGGCCTCCTGAACGCCGCGGTCGACGCCGACGCGCTGGACGCCGAGGTGGACCGCTACGTCGGCATGCTCGCGCTCGGCGCCCCGGGCGCGCTGGCCGCGACCAAGGAGATGCTGCGCCGCACGCCGGAGCAGGACATGGCCGCCGACTTCGACGCGATGCTCGCGCTCTCCGCGCAGTTCTTCGCCTCCGAGGAGGGCCAGGAGGGCATGGCGGCTTTCGCCGAGAAGCGGAAGCCGAGGTGGGCTGCGCCCTCGTGAGTACTCATCCGTGCCAGGGCACGGATGAGTACTCACGAGGCGGAGCCACCTAGCGCACGTTGAGCACCAGCACCAGCACGACGAGGCCGATCAGGGTGCCCGTGACCCACAGTCGGGCGTAGCGGCGGCTCACCGGTCGACGGGCCCGCTGCGGCGCTCGAGCGCCGCGAGGCGCCACGCCACGGTCCGCTCGACGAGGGTGTCCACCAGCGCGGCCAGCGCCCAGCACACCGGGCCGACGACGCCGATCACGATGATCACCTGGAGCGTGAAGTCGAGCTGGGTGAGCCAGAGCTCGACCCCGTCCCACCAGGTCGCGACGGCGTGCAGCACGGGCGCCACGGTACCGGGCCCCTCCGGTCGGTCGCCGCGCCGCTCCGTCGCCCGGGCACGCGGGGGCCCTGCCCGATAGGTTCGGCGCATGTTCGCCGTCTACGCGTCCGAGCCCAACGCCGACGACCCGCTCGCCTCCCTCGTCGTGGGTGAGCGTCCCGACCCGGAGGTCCCCGAGGGCTGGGTCCGGGTCAAGGTCGAGGCCGCGAGTCTCAACATGCACGACCTCTGGACGCTGCGCGGCGTCGGCATCAAGCCCGAGCAGTTCCCCATGATCCTGGGCTGCGACGGCGCCGGGACGCTCGACGACGGCACCCCCGTCGTCCTGCACTCGCTCATGGGTGACCCGGACTGGAAGGGCGACGAGACCCTCGACCCGCAGCGCAAGATGCTCACCGAGTGGGCGCAGGGCAGCTTCGCCGACTACGTCGTCGTCCCGAAGCGCAACGCGCTGCCCCGCCCCGAGGGCATGTCCGCGGTGTCGGGCGCGGTGATGGGCACCGCGTGGCTGACCGCCTACCGCATGCTGTTCACCAAGTCCGGCCTGCGCGGCGGACAGACGATGCTCGTCCAGGGCGCGTCCGGCGGCGTGTCCACCGCCCTGATCGCCCTCGGCCGGGCCGCGGGCATGCAGGTGTGGGTCACCGGCCGCTCCGACGAGAAGCGCGAGCTCGCGCTGCGCCTGGGCGCCCACCAGGTGTTCGAGTCCAACGGCAAGCTGCCCGGCAAGGTGCAGGCCGTCTTCGAGACCGTCGGCGAGGCCACCTGGAAGCACTCGGTGCGCTCGCTGGTGCCCGGCGGCACGATCGTCTGCTCCGGCGCCACCTCGGGCAACCAGCCGCCCGCCGAGCTCGCGCAGATGTTCTTCCTGCAGAAGAACCTGGTCGGCTCCACGATGGGCACCCTCGACGAGCTGCGCGACCTGCTCGACTTCGTGGCCACCACCGGCATCACGCCGGAGGTCGGCCAGGAGCTCCCGATGACCGAGGCCGAGACCGGCTTCCGCTCCATGTTCGACGGCGAGACCGCCGGCAAGATCGTCTTCACCCGCTAGACCCGTTCCCGACGACGGCTCCTCTCGGGCCGTCGTCGGGAATGTTTGATCTTCCCGGGCTCCGGGAATGCCGATGGCCCAGGGTTGAGCAACCAGTTCTGGTTCGGGCCTGCCCCTCTCGTGGTGGCCCGCTGCTCCCCCGTCGTGGTTCACACCGCAGCCAGACGGACCGCATCCATGCGCGTCTGTGAGGTCTGCCCGTGTCCGAGCGCACCAGTGCCTACGACCAGTACGCCCCGCAGCTGGAGGAACTCGCCTCGCTGCCGCAGGGCGACCCCCGCCGCGACCGGCTCACCGCCGAACTCACCGACGCGTTCCGCCCCGTCGCCCGCAACATCGCGCGGCGCTTCTCGCGGCGCGGCGAGTCCGTCGACGACCTCGAGCAGGTCGCCGCGATCGGCCTGCTCCACGCCCTCCGTCGCTTCGACCCCGACCAGGGGCGCGACTTCCTGTCCTACGCGGTGCCGACGATGATGGGCGAGGTCCGGCGCCACTTCCGCGACGCGGCCTGGGCGATCCGTACGCCGCGCGGGGTCAAGGACCGCTACCTCCAGGTCGGGACCGCGTCGACGACCCTGGGCCAGCAGCTCGGACGGGCCCCCACGGCCACCGAGCTCGCCGAGCACCTCGGGATCGACCGCGAGGAGGTCATCGAGGCGATCTCCGCGCACCACTCCTACCGGCCGGACTCGCTCGACTCGACCCTCACGCAGGGCACCGACACGACGGTCGCCGACGTCCTCGGGCACGACGACCCCGACCTCGCCCACGTCGAGTCGCGCGCCCTCGTGCGGGACCTCGTCGGCACGCTGCCCGAGCGCGAGCGGACGATCCTGGTGCTGCGGTTCGTGCACGAGAAGACGCAGTCCGAGATCGCCGAGAAGCTCTCGATCTCCCAGATGCACGTGTCGCGGCTGCTCTCCCAAACCCTGGAGCGGCTCCGCGAGCGCGCCCGGGTGCGGGAGGCCACCGCGGGCGGTCAGTCGTCGTCGGTGATCGCGAGGAGCGCCTGAGCGACCGCGTCGTTCGCGCGGAAGCTCAGGCTGTTCGTGTTCGGCCGGGTGAACGCGCCGGGCAGCCGCACCGTGGTGTGCGGCCCGATCGCGAACAGCCGCGGGTGCGGCTCCTGCTCGGGGCCGGTCAGCACCCGATGGTCGGCGGGGTCCACGGGGACGAGACCCGTGGAGTGCTCGACGACGCCGGAGTAGTCGTCGCCGCGGGAGCAGGCGTTCCAGCTCAGCGTCTCCTCGTCGACGAACCCCGCGCGCATCAACGAGCGCAGCATCGGGTCGGAGCTGCGGCGCACGCTCGGTGAGGCGAGCCGGGCGTCGACGAACGTGGTGGCCCGGGTCGGCGGGGCGTCCAGGGCGGCGCCGGTGGCCACGAACGACGGCGTGTGCTCGTCGATCTCCACCGACAGCCCCGACCCCAGGAACGTCACGAAGCCCGCCCGGTTGAGCGCGAGCAGCTGTCGCAGCCGCGGCCCGGGAGGTCCGCTCGCGAGCGACGAGAACAGGTTCTGCCACCAGCCGAGGTCCCGGGCCCGCGACTTCGCGGTGAGCGCGCCGCGGCTGGTGAGCTCCACCGACTGCATGTAGGCGCTCAGGATCGCGGTGAAGGCGCCGAGCTCCTCGGTGTGCGTCGGGTCGACGTGACGCGCCAGGTCGTCGGCGATGTAGGTCCGCAGGAACTTCTGCAGCGTGTCGGGGTCGGTCCGCAGCCCCTCGAGCGGCCGGTCGAGCTGCTCGAAGTCGAGCCGGTCGGCCTCGTCCGGCACGTGGCGCTCGACGAGCCGCTCCCGCTCCGCCGAGTACCAGTCCACGTCGGCGTAGGCCGCGGCGAAGGTGTCCCAGTCGCCGGCCACCCGGTCCGGGTGGCCGTGGAAGAGCTCGTGGTACCAGCCCCAGCCGGCCTCCTTGGCGATCAGCGGCCAGGCGTCCTCGCGCAGGCTCACGCCGCCCTGCCGGGCCGCGAGCTCGTCGACCTGGTCCGGTCCGAAGAACCGCGGCAGCGGCGGGCGCGGCCCGATCAGCGTGTACTCGGTCTTCGCGTGGTACGGCACGCCCCGACCGGAGCCCACGTGCAGCGACACCTCGCGGCCCGACGGGACGTAGACCAGCCGACCGCGGCCGGACCCGTCGTCGGGACCGTCCGGGTCCTCCTCGAAGCGGCCGCCGCGGCCCTCGAAGAGCAGGACCATGAGGTCGATGAACGCGAGGCCCATGCCGCGCGCGAGGACGGTCTCCCCCGGCGGGATCGTGTCGAGCTCCGAGTCCGAGGTCTGCTCGGGCGCGAAGTAACGCAGCCCGAGCCGCTGCGAGCAGCGCAGCAGGGCGGCCTCGTCGTCGGTGGGGGCGGCGTCGAGGTGGCCGGAGGCGAGGACGACCGCGTCGGCGTGCAGCACCTCGCCGTCGGCGAGCCGGACCCGATGCAGGTCGCCGTCGACGAGACCGTCCGCCCGCTGCTGGTGGACGTGGACGTGGACTCCCGCGGGGGCGGCCGCGACCACGCGGTCCAGCACGTCCGCGAGGTAGTAGCTCTGCAGCTGACGGGTGGGGAACGTGACGCCGGTCAGCGAGCGGATCTCCTCGCCGACGCGGCCCTGGGGCTCGGCGTGCGCCGCCCGGACCTCCTCGGCCCACTCGATGAGGCTCGGACCGGGGACGATCGGGCCGGTGCAGGTGACCGAGTCGTCGGTCCACATCGTCACGTCGGCGGCCATGGAGTTCATCCAGAGCAGCTCGGACTGGGCCGTGCGCCAGATGCGGCCGGAGCCCGCGGGGTACGGGTCGACGAGGTGGACGTCGAGCGGGTGCTCGGAGTCGACGCCCGCTCCGGACGCGCCCGCGACGAGCCGTTCCAGCACCCCGGTCCCGCGTGGTCCGCCACCGACGATCACGACCGAACGCGTCATGTCATCCGACGGTAGGCGCGGGACCGGGTCGCGGCCACCCGATGTGGCACGGTCCGGCCGGCTGATGTCAGCCGTGGCCCACCACGGTCGTCCGGCATCCTCCACACGACGACGAAGGGCCCCGCCGCGCTGCGACGGGGCCCTCCGGGGTCGGTGCGGATCAGCGCGTCGGGCGGTCCCGACGCGGGCCGCGCTTCTCCGGACGCGGCGCGGACGACGACCCGCCGGCCTCCGAGGCACGGCGCAGGCCCATCGGGCGGCCGGCCACGCGGGCCCGCTGGAGCTTCTTGACGACGGGGCCGGGCACGTCGGCGGGCAGCTCGACCAGCGTGTGGTCGGTGCGGATGTCGATGTGCCCGATGTGCGCGGAGTCGAGCCCGGCCTCGTTGGCGATGGCCCCGACGATCGCGCCGGGCTTCACGCGCTGGTTGTGCCCGACCTCGATGCGGTACGTGTCGGTCGCCGACCCGACGTTCCAGGACGAGACCGTGGTCGGACGCTTGCCCTGGCCGCGGCCCGGCTTGTCGTCCCGCCCGGGCCGGTCGTCCCGGCCGCGCCGCTCGCCCCGCACCGGGGCCGCGGGCAGCTCGTCGACCAGGAGCGGCTTGCCGCCCTGCACCATCTTGGCCAGCGCCGCGGCCAGCTCGACGGGGTCGACGTCGTGCTCGGCGACGTACTCGTCGATGACGCGACGGAACACCGCGATCGGGTCACCGCCGTCGTCGTGACCCGAGAGCGTGGCCGTGATCTTCTCCGCGAACCGCGCGCGCCGCCGGGCGTTGACCTCGTCGGTGCCGGGCACCGACATCTCCTCCGCCTTCTGGCGGGTGGTGTTCTCGATGGCCCGCATCAGCCGGATCTGGCCGCGCGTGACGAACGAGATCGCCTCGCCGGAGCGGCCCGCGCGCCCGGTGCGACCGATGCGGTGCACGTAGGACTCGGGGTCGGTCGGCAGGTCGTGGTTCACGACGAGGCTGATGCGCTCGACGTCGAGGCCGCGGGCGGCGACGTCGGTGGCGACCAGCACGTCGATCTTGCCCGAGCGCAGGTCGGCGATCGTCTTCTCGCGCTGGGCCTGCGACAGGTCGCCGGAGATCGCGACCGACGAGAACCCACGGCGGTTCAGCGCCTCGGTGACGTCGGTGGTGTTCTGCCGGGTGCGCACGAAGACCAGGGCGGCGTCGAAGTCCTCGACCTGCAGGATGCGGGCGAGGGCGTCGGCCTTCTGCCGCTCGGGGACGACGACGTAGCGCTGGCGGGTGTTCGCCGCCGTCGTCGTCTTGCCCTTGATCGACACCTCGGCGGGCGCGTTCAGGTGCTTGCGGCTGACCTCGCGGATCGCCGTCGGCATGGTGGCGGAGAACAGCGCCACCTGACGGTCGGCCGGGAGCAGGCCGAAGATGTTCTCGACCTCCTCGAGGAAGCCCATGTTGAGCATCTCGTCGGCCTCGTCGAGCACGAAGTACCCGACGTCGGTGAGGTCGAGGGTGCCCTTCTCGAGGTGGTCGGCCACGCGACCGGGCGTCCCGACGACGATCTGCGCGCCCCGGCGCAGCGCCGAGAGCTGCGGACCGTAGGGGGCACCGCCGTAGAGCTGCACCACGTGGACGTGCGGCAGCGCCGCGGCGAACGACTCGATGGCCTCGGCCACCTGGATCGCCAGCTCACGGGTCGGCGTGAGGATCAGCGCCTGCGGGGCGCGCACGCTCGCGTCGAGGCGGGAGAGCAGCGGCAGCGCGAACGCCGCCGTCTTGCCGGTGCCGGTCTGCGCCAGCCCGAGGACGTCGCGGCCGGCGAGCAGCAGCGGGATCGTCTCGGCCTGGATCGGCGTCGGCGTGTGGAAGCCGGACTCGACCAGGGTGGAGACCACCCGGTCGTCGAGGCCGAGCGGGACGAAGCCGTTGGCGGGCTCGTCGGTCCGGTCGTCCCCGTCGAGGGAGTCCTCGAGGAACGGGTCGAGCGGGAGGTCGGAAGCGGACAGGACAGCAGCGTCGGTCACAGAACTCTTTCGAGGGAGGGGTTCGTCGGACGGTGAGAGCTGTCCGCGGACCCGACACACACGCGGTCCATCCCAGGCCGACAGCTCGGCACCTGCATCTCGATCGTACGCGAGCCGACCATGCCCGACGTCGGGAAGGGGCTCCCCGACGCCGAGCGATGGCTCACTTCTTGCCGGCCTTGGCCTTGTCCACGGCGTTCTGGTCGGTGGAGAGCGCGGCCACGAAGGCCTCCTGCGGGACGTCGACCCGGCCGATCGTCTTCATCCGCTTCTTGCCCTCCTTCTGCTTCTCCAGCAGCTTGCGCTTGCGCGTGATGTCGCCGCCGTAGCACTTGGAGAGGACGTCCTTGCGGATCGCGCGGATCGTCTCCCGGGCGATGATCCGGGAGCCGATCGCCGCCTGGATCGGCACCTCGAACTGCTGGCGCGGGATCAGCTCGCGCAGCTTGCCGGCCATCGAGTTGCCGTAGGCGTAGGCGGCGTCCTTGTGCACGACCGCGGAGAACGCGTCGACCGGCTCGCCCTGCAGCAGGATGTCGACCTTGACCAGGTCGGCGGGCTGCTCCCCGGCCGGCTCGTAGTTCAGCGAGGCGTAGCCGCGGGTCTTGGACTTCAGCACGTCGAAGAAGTCGAAGATGATCTCGGCGAGCGGCATCGAGTAGCGCAGCTCGACACGGCTGTCGGACAGGTAGTCCATGCCCTCGAGCTGCCCGCGCCGCGACTGGCAGAGCTCCATGATCGCGCCCACGAAGTCGGCCGGGGCGAGCACCGAGACCTTCGTGACCGGCTCGAAGACCGCCTTGACCTTGCCCTCGGGCCACTCGGCGGGGTTGGTCACCTCGACCTCGCCGCCGTCGTCGAGCTCGACCCGGTAGACGGTGTTCGGCGCGGTGGAGATGAGGTCGAGGCCGTACTCGCGCTCGAGGCGGTCGCGCGTGATCTCGAGGTGGAGCAGGCCGAGGAAGCCGCAGCGGAAGCCGAAGCCCAGCGCCGCCGACGTCTCCGGCTCGTAGGACAGCGCGGCGTCGTTGAGACGCAGCTTGTCCAGCGCGTCGCGCAGCAGCGGGTAGTCGCTGCCGTCGATCGGGTAGAGCCCGGAGAAGACCATGGGCTGCGGGTCCTGGTAGCCGCCGAGCGACTCCGTGGCGCCCTTGCGTTCGGTGGTCACCGTGTCGCCGACGCGCGACTGGCGCACGTCCTTCACGCCGGTCATCAGGTAGCCCACCTCGCCGACCCCGAGGCCCTGCGAGGGCTTCTGGTCCGGCGAGATGATCCCGACCTCGAGCAGCTCGTGCACCGCGTTCGTGCTCATCATGCGGATGCGCTCGCGCGGGGTGATCTTGCCGTCGACGACGCGGATGTAGGTGACGACGCCACGGTAGGTGTCGTAGACCGAGTCGAAGATCATCGCGCGGGCCGGGGCGTCGGCGTCGCCGACCGGGGCCGGGACCCGCCGCACGACCTCGTCGAGCACCGCCGCGACGCCGTCACCGGTCTTCGCGCTGATGCGCAGCACGTCGTCGGGCTCGCAGCCGATGAGGTGCGCGATCTCGGCGGCGTACTTCTCGGGCTCCGCGGCCGGCAGGTCGATCTTGTTGAGGACCGGGATGATCTCCAGGTCGTGGTCGAGCGCGAGGTAGAGGTTCGCGAGCGTCTGCGCCTCGATGCCCTGCGCGGCGTCGACCAGCAGGATCGCGCCCTCGCAGGCGGCGAGCGAGCGGCTCACCTCGTAGGTGAAGTCGACGTGCCCGGGGGTGTCGATGAGGTGCAGCACGTGGTCGCGCAGCTCGCCGTCGGGGCCGGCCGCACACCACGGCAGGCGCACGTTCTGCGCCTTGATGGTGATGCCGCGCTCGCGCTCGATGTCCATGCGGTCGAGGTACTGCGCGCGGTACGCCCGGTCGCCCAGGACGCCCGTGAGCTGCAGCATCCGGTCGGCCAGCGTGGACTTCCCGTGGTCGATGTGCGCGATGATGCAGAAGTTGCGGATCCGGTCCGGGGGCGTGAACGTCTCGTCGGCGTAGCCCACGGTGCCCGGTCGGCCAGGGGTCTTGGTCGACTGCTGGGTGGTGGTCTCGGTCAACGAGGTCTCGCCTTCCTGTCATCGGACGGTCGTGCTCCATCGTCCCACGACACCCCGACGGTCATCGTCGGCGAGGGCCGTTGGTAACCTGGAACCCACTGCGCCGTGCGGGCTGGACGCCTGTTGCGCGCCCGCACGAAGACACCCCAGCGATCAAGAGGTTCGAAAGCCCCGTGGCGAATATCAAGCAGCAGGTCAAGCGTAACCGCAAGAACGAGGAAGCCCGCCAGCGCAACAAGGCGGTCAAGTCCGAGATCAAGACGGCGATCCGTCGCTACCGCGAGACCGTCGAGTCCGGCGACGCCACCGCCGCCGACGAGCGTCGCCGCCACGCCGCGCGCCTGCTCGACAAGGCCGTGAGCAAGGGCGTCATCCACAAGAACCAGGCCGCGAACAAGAAGTCGCGCATGGCGCACCGCGCCTCGACCCACACGGTCGACGCGAAGGCCGGCAAGACCCCGGCGTAGTCCTTCCCGACGACGGGCGTCCCCTGGCTGGGGGCGCCCGTTTCGTCGTTCTGGGGCGGGCGTCGTCGCGAGGTACACGCCATGCCGGTGTGCGGGGCCGTATCCCTGTCTCACGGCACCTTCGCGGCGCATGGCGGGCCGGAGCCGCTGCGTGTCGTCGCGAGATGCACGACAGGCAGCCCGGCGTGGCCCCGGGCCTGCCCCTCGTCACCTTCGCGGCGGCCTCAGCGTCGGCGTGCCTGCCCGGCGAGGCCCGCCAGCTCCGAGGTGGCCCGCTCGAGGGCGTACGACGCGTCGGCCGCGACGCCCTTGACGTCCGCGTTCACGTCGGCCACCAGCGCCATGGCCCGCGTGAGCCCCGGGCCGTCCCAGCCGCGCGCCTGCCCCATGGCCTTCTTCACCTTGAACGGCGGCATCTTCAGCCGGCTCGCCAGGGCGCCCGGGTCGCCCCGGCCCGCGGCCGACACCCGGGCGATGGTGCGCACCGCGTCGGCCAGGGCGTCGGCGACCAGGACGTGCGGCACCCCCGTGTCGAGCGCGTAGCGCAGCGCCTCCAGGGCCCCCGCGCGGTCGCCCGACACCGCCTTCTCCGCCACCGCGAACCCCGTGACGTCGGCCCGGCCCCGGTGGAACCGGCGCACGGAGTCGGCGTCGACCTGGCCGCCCGAGTCGCTGACCAGCTGCGACGCGGCCGCCGCGAGCTCGCGCAGGTCGGCCCCGACCGCCTCCAGCAGCAGGTTCAGGGCCTCCCCCGTGATACCGCCGCCCGCCTGCCGGATCTCGTTCCGGACGAAGTCGGCTCGCCGGTCGGTCTCCCACGGCTTGAACTTGGCGGCCTCGCTGACGGCCGCGCCCGTCTTCTTCAGCCCGTCGACGAGCGCCTTGCCCTTCGCGCCACCGGGGTGCACGACGACGAGGGCGACCCCGTCCGTCGGCGCCTTCGCGTACTCGACCAGCACCGTGGTGACCTCGGCGTTCGCGTCCTGCGCCGCCTCGAGCACCACCACCCGCGACTCGGCGAACAGCGACGGGCTGACCAGCTCCGCGAGCACGCCCGCGGTGATCTCGTTCGCCTTGAGGGTGCGGACCTCGACGTCGGGGTCCGCACGGCGGGCCGCGGCGGTGGCCGTGGCCACGGCGCGCTCCACCAGCAGGCCCTCGTCCCCGACGACGAGGCGCACCGGCACGAGCTCGTCGGCGGGCTTGCTCCGCGCGCGGGGTGGCACGTCCTCATCCTCGCACCGACCCCCGACAGGGTGGCGTGGGCAACGTGTGGAGCAGTGGCCCCGCGTGCTCCGGGTGCCGTAACGTGCCCGGTGCGCGACCGCAGGGCGCTGGCCCGCGGACAACCGAATACGGCTCATCCAGAGGGGTAGAGGGAACGGCCCGACGACACCCCGGCAACCGGCGGCGCCTCCGCGTGCGCAAGACCGGTGCCAATTCCGACCCGCGGACCCGCGGGGAAGATGAGGAGAACACTCTTCCATGACCTTGACTGCGCCCGACCAGACGGCGACCGGCTACGACCTCGGCCCGGCGGCCGCCCTCTCGTGTCGCGCCTGCGGCCACCGCACCCCGCTCGCCCCGGAGTTCGCCTGTCCGCAGTGCTTCGGGCCCCTCGAGATCGCGTACGACTTCCCGTCGATCACCCGCGAGGAGATCGAGCGGGGCCCGAAGTCGATCTGGCGGTACCAGAAGCTCCTGCCGGTGCCCAGCACCGTGCAGGACCACCCGAACATGGACCCGGGCTTCACCCGCCTGATCCGCGCCGACCGCCTGGGCGCCGAGCTCGGCATCCGGAACCTGTGGGTCAAGGACGACACCGGCAATCCGACGCACTCCTTCAAGGACCGCGTCGTGGCCGTGGCGCTCGCCGCCGCCCGCGAGCTGGGCTTCACCGTGCTGGCCTGCCCGTCCACCGGGAACCTGGCCAACGCCACCGCCGCCGCGGCCGCCCGCGCCGGGTGGGAGTCGGTCGTGCTCATCCCCTCCTCGCTGGAGCGGGCCAAGGTCCTCATGACCGCGGTGTACGACACCAACCTCCTCGCCGTGGAGGGCAACTACGACGACGTCAACCGCCTCGCCACCGAGCTCGCGTTCGAGCAGGAGGACTGGGCCTTCGTCAACGTCAACGTCCGGCCGTACTACGCCGAGGGCTCCAAGAGCCTGGGCTACGAGATCTCCGAGCAGCTCGGGTGGCGCATCCCCGCGCAGACCGTGATCCCGGTGGCCTCCGGGTCGCAGCTCACGAAGATCGACAAGGCGTACGGCGAGCTGGTCTCGCTCGGGCTCGTCGACGGCGCCGACTGGCGGATCTTCGGCGCCCAGGCCGCCGGCTGCTCCCCCGTCTCGACCGCCTTCCGCGAGGGCACCGACGTGGTGAAGCCGCAGCGGCCCGACACGATCGCGCGCTCGCTGGCGATCGGGAACCCGGCCGACGGGCCCTACGTCCTCGACACCGTGCGCCGGACCGGCGGCGCCGTCACCGACGTGACCGACGACGAGGTCCGCGACGGCATCCGCCTGCTCGCCCGCACCGAGGGCATCTTCGCGGAGACCGCCGGCGGCGTGACCGTCGCCAACGCGAAGAAGCTCGTGGAGTCGGGGCAGCTCGACCCGGACGCCGACACCGTCCTGCTCATCACCGGCGACGGCCTGAAGACCCTCGACGCCATCGAGCACCAGGTCGGGCCGAAGGCCACGGTCCCGGCCACGTCGAAGGCCGTGCGCGAGGCCCTGGGTCTCTAGACCGGCTGCTACCGCCGCCGCGGGTCCGGCAGGGGGTCGCCCCGCGCGACCACCGCCGGACCTCGCGCGCCGGGCACGAGGGCGAGGTCCCCGCTCTCGTCGGTCCGGCGCACGAGCGCGCCCGTGCCGGCGAGCAGTCCCGTGATCGACGGGTTCGGGTGCCCGTAGGAGTTCCCCCGCCCGACGCTCACCAGCGCCAACCGCGAACCGGGCGCCACGAGGAACGCCGGCAGCGACGACCGCGACCCGTGGTGGGGCACCTTCAGCACCTCGGCGTGCAGGTCCGTCCCGGCGGCGAGCAGCGCATCCTGCGACGCCCGTTCCGCGTCGCCCGGCAGCAGCACCCGCCCCAGCGGGGTGCTCGCCCGCAGCACGAGGGACGTGTCGTTCACCTGCGACCCGTCCTCGCCGTCGACGTGCACGCCCGGATGCACCGGCCCGAGCACCTCCAGCGTCAGCCCCGGCCACCGCAGCACCACACCCTTCTCCATCCCGACGACGGGTGCTCCCGCCGCCCGCGCCCGTGCGCTCACCTGCGCGAGCGTCCCCACCGGCTCCCGGACCGGACCGACGGCCACCCCGCCCGTCGACCGGCCCCGCAGCGCCCCCGCGAGCCCGCCGACGTGGTCGACGTGCAGGTGCGAGAGCACGACCAGCGCGAGCGAGCGCACCCCGAGGCGCGCGAGGCAACGGTCCACCGGCCCCGCGTCGGCGCCGGCGTCGACCAGGACGGCCCGCCCCGGCTCCCCCGTCGCGAGGACGAGTGCGTCCCCCTGACCGACGTCGCACGCCACCACCGCCCATCCCGGCGGCGGCCACCCCACGGGCACGACCCGGGTGGGCACGAACACGAGCAGCAACCCGATCGCCGCGGCCAGGGCCACCAGGCGGACGCGCCGCCACCGCAGCGCGACGGCGCCGAGCACCACCAGGCCCGCGAGCACCAGGCCGCCGAGCACCCCGCCGGGCCAGCTGACCGTCGCCCCGTCGACACCCGCGCACCGACGGGCGACCCACACGAGCCACGACACCTCGGGCCCCGCCAGCCACACCGCCGCGTGCGCACCCCACGTCCACCACGGCGCCACGACCGCCGCGATGACGCCGAGGACGGTCGCGGGCGCGACCACGGGGGCCGCGAGCAGGTTGGCGAGGACGGCCACGAGGCTGACCTCGCCCGACAGGCCCGCCACCACGGGTGCGGTGACGACGTGGGCCGCGACCGGCACCGCGAGTGCCTCGGCCACGCCCGTCGGAATCCGGCGGGTCCGCATGGCCGCGACCAGAGGCGGGGCGAGCAGGACGAGCGCCCCCGTGGCGAGGACCGACAGGGCGAACCCCGCGTCGGTCGCCAGCGCCGGGTCGACGAGCAGCAGCCCCACCACCGTGGCCGCCAGCGCCGGGAGCACCGATCGCCGCCGACCCAGCGCGAGCGCGAGCAGCACCACGCCGCCCATCGCTCCAGCCCGCAGCACGCTCGGCGAGGGCCGGGCGAGCACCACGAACCCGACCAGCGCGAGCCCGGCGAGCACCGCCGCGGTCCGTGGTCCGGCCCGGGCGAGCCGCACCAGGAGCAGGACCGCCCCGAGGACGAACGCCACGTTCGAGCCGCTGACCGCGGTCAGGTGGGTCAGGCCCGCCGTCCGGAAGTCGTCGACCAGGTCCGCTGCGAGGCCCGAGGTGTCGCCCACGACGAGCCCCGGCAGCAGGCCCGCCGGGTCCTCGCCGAGCACCGCACGGGCGGCGTCGCGTAGCCCGGCACGCAGGTCGCCGGCCGCCACCTGCACCGTCGGCGGCGCCGCGACGTCCCGCGGCGGGCCACGGGTGCGCAGGACCGCGACCGTGAGGTCGCCGCGCGAGGACGACGCGAGCGACCCGCTGGTGGTCAGCCGCTGCCCCGGGAGGAGCCCGGCCCAGCCCTCGGCGGGCGCGAGCACGACCACGTGCCCCTCCCCCACCCAGCGGCCGCCGCCGGTCTGCGCGGCGACCAGGTCCGCCCGGACCACGACCCGCGGACCGCCGAGGCCGGACGACCGCAGGGGCGCCGGATCGTCGGTGAGGACCACCTCGAGCGTCGCCGCCGAGCTCCCGGCCGCCGCCGCGCGCACCGGGTGGGCGGCGACCTGCCAGGCCGCCGACGACGAGACCCCGC
This sequence comes from Actinomycetospora sp. CA-084318, assembly GCF_050955885.1. Lineage (NCBI taxonomy): Bacteria > Bacillati > Actinomycetota > Actinomycetes > Pseudonocardiales > Pseudonocardiaceae > Actinomycetospora > Actinomycetospora sp. CA-084318. The sequence goes on along the minus strand of NZ_CP192098.1, from coordinate 1,693,940 downwards.
CGACCGCCGCCGCACACGCGCCCGCCGCGATCAGCCCCGCGGCCCAGCGCCGGTCCCGGCGCACGACCCCGACGGCCGCCGCCACCAGCGCCGCGACCGTGACGAGGGCGCCCGGGCCCCACCCGACGCCGAGCGCCACCAGCGCCGCACCCCAGGCCGCGAGCGCCGCGGGCACGAGGCGTGCGTCGAGCCGGGGCCGCTCCCCGTCCGGCGCGCTCACACCCGCACCAGGTCGCGCAGCGTGCCGAAGCGGGCCTCGCCGATGCCCGGGATCTCGCGGAGCTGCTCGACCGCCGTGAACCGCCCGTTCTGGGTCCGCCAGTCGAGGATCTTCTTCGCGGTCACGGGACCGACCCCCGGCAGCCCGTCGAGCTGCTCGAGCGTCGCCGCGTTCAGGTCGAGCCTGCCGTCCCCCGCCGGGGCCGCCGTGGCACCGGGAGCCGGAGCGGCCGCAGCCGGGGCGGCCGGCCCCGCCGGTCCACCCACGACGATCTGCTGCCCGTCCACCACCCGGGCGGCGAGGTTCAGCGGCGTGAGGTCGACCTTCGGCAGCGCGCCACCGGCCGCGTCGACCGCCTCCCCGACCCGGGCGCCGTCCCGCAGCGTCACCAGACCGGGCCGCCGCACCTTGCCCGCCACGTGCACCACGACCGGCGCACCCGGCTCCGACGCGGGACCGGCGGGGGCGGCGGAGGAGGTCGAGGGCGACGTCGCCACCACGGGCAGTCCCGGCACCGGCTCGGCCACCGGCCGCCCGCCCCACACCCCGAGCCCCGTGACGACCGCCGCCACCACGACCACCGCCGCCAACGCGAGCGCGCCCCACCGGCCCGGGTCCCAGCGCGCCGCGGTCCAGGACGCGGGCAGCCACCGCGCCGCCCCGCGCGCCGGCGGGTCCCACGCGCTCGGCCGGACCGGCGCGTACGCCGGCTGCTCCGGGACGGCCTCGTCGTACACGAGCGACGCCCCGGGCGTCGCCGGCGGCGCCGTGGGCCAGCCCTGCCGCACCGACCCCTCGTCGGGAAGGGCGGCCTGCAGCCGGAGCCGGGGGTCCTGGGTCACCCGGCCGACGCTAGGACCGGTCGGCCGCGTTCTCCCAGGTCAGCGCCCCGCCCTGTGGATCACCGGGGTCCGGGATGCCACTGTGGACAGCTCGCTGCTCCGTCCGGAGCAGCTCGGCCACCGCCTCCCCGACCATCCGGTGCGCCGGCCAGCCCCAGTGGATGCCGTCGGGGTTGCCGTGTCCGCCGAGCACGTGCTCGACGACCAGCGGGGCCACCTCCAGCACCCGCACCCCCGACCGCACCGCCCACGCCCGCATCGCCGCGACGTGCGCGGTCCGTCCCGTGTGCACCCCGCCGTACAGCGGTGACCGGTGGACCGACGGCAGCAGCAGCACCATCGGCGCGTGCGGGCGCAGGGTGGTCACCGCGACCCGGATCTGCTCCAGGCACCGCACCGTCTCGCCGGGCGGCAGCGCCGTCGGACGGCCACCGGTCAGGCGGACGAGCCGCGCGTGCCGGTCCCGGTAGGCCCGCCGGACCCGCGCGGCCAACGACGGCGGCCGCAGCACCGGGATCAGCTCCCGCACGGCCGTCGGCAGCGGGGAGGGCAGGGAGTCCATCCCGCCGACCCCGAGCGCCACCGCGTCGGCCGTGCGCACCGACGCCCACACCCGCGGGTCGGTCCGCACCGCCGTCCAGGCGTGCCGCGCCGTCCAGCCGAGCCCGGCGTGCAGGTCGACCGACGTCCCCAGGCAGGAGCCCGCGACCTGCGGCCACAGCCGCGGCTCGTCGACCGGGTGGGCGGTGCGGGGCCCGTGGAAGCTCAGCGAGTCCCCGAGCACCAGCAGGCTCACGCCTCCGCGCCCCACCGGACGAGACGCCAGCGGTCCACCCGGTGCTCGAGGACCGCGGTCCGGCAGTTGCCCAACGGCGCGAGCGCACCCCAGTGGTCGGTCGGCAGCCCGAGGAACCCGCAGGTCAGCGCGAGGATGACACCGCCGTGCGCGACGAGCAGGGCGGTGCCGTCGAGGTCGGCGTCGAGCAGCTCCTGCACCACCGGCAGCGCCCGCACGTACGCGTCGTGGCGCGACTCGCCGTCCGGCGGGCGGTAGTGCGGGTCCAGCCGCCAGGCGTCGAGCCCCCCGGGCCAGCCGGCGTCCACCTCGTCGTCGACGAGGCCCTGCCAGCGGCCGACGTCGGTCTCGCGCAGCCGCGGCTCCTTGCGCGGCTCGACGTCGAGGCCGTCGGACGCGGCCGCCGCGGTCTGCCAGGCGCGGGCCTGGTCGGAGGCGAGCACGACGACCGGTGCCAACGTCCGGACGCCGGGTGCGGTCGCGTCGGCCTGCGCCTGCCCGGTCCCGTCGAGCGGGGGGTCGAGCCGCCCCTGCATGCGGCGCTCGGCGTTCCAGGCGGTGCGTCCGTGCCGGAGCAGGACGATGCGGTCCAGCACCCGGCTACTCCGCGCTGCGCGGCAGCGAGACCTCGGCCGGCAGGTCGATGTGGGGGCAGTCCTTCCACAGCCGCTCGAGGCCGTAGAAGTCGCGCTCGTCGGAGTGCAGCACGTGCACCACGACGTCGCCGAAGTCCAGCAGCACCCAGCGGGCCTCCTGCGTGCCCTCGCGCCGGACCGGCTTCACGTCCTCGCCGCGCAGCTTCTCCTCGACGTTGTCGACGACCGCCTGCACCTGGCGCTCGTTCGGCGCCGAGGCGATGACGAAGCAGTCGGTGAGCGGGAGCCGTTCGGAGACGTCGATCGCGACGACGTCCTGGGCGAGCTTGTCGGCGGCGGCCAGGGCCGCGACCTCGGCCAGGCGGAGCGCGTGATCGGTGGCGGCCATCGCGGTGAGCTTACCGTCGCTCCGGTTTCGTTGTCGGTGGTGCCGTTCATACTCCCGTCATGCACGACGCCGCGAGCACGCAGACCTCGGCGTTCGGGGACGGCCTCGCCCAGGGCCCGGACCTCGAGGCCGCCGCCGAGACCGCCGTGGCCGCCGCCACCGCGCCGCTGCAGGGGCGGCGCCCCGACCTGATGTCGGTCTTCGTCTCGCACCCCGACCCCGACGTCGCGGCCGCGGTGGGGCGCCAGGCCATGCAGATCGCCGGGGCCACCACCACGCTCGGCTGCCGCGCCTCGGGCGTGATCGGCGACGGCCGCGGGGTGGAGGACGCCCCCGCGGTCGCCGTGTGGGCGGCGTCGCTGCCCGGGGTGCGGGTCACGCCGTTCCACCTGCAGGCCGCCCGGCACGAGAGCGGCATCTCGGTCGGCGGCATGCCGGTGCCCGCGGAGGACGACGCGGTGGCCGTGCTGCTCGCCGATCCGTTCACGTTCCCGGCGCAGGGCTTCGTCGAGCAGTCCGGCCAGGCGCTGCCCGGGCTGCCGCTGGTCGGCGGGCTCGCCACCGCCCCGGTCGGCAGCTCGGCGCTCGGCCCCGCGCGGCCCGGCCCGGGCGGCGCGCGGCTGTTCCTCGACGGCGAGGTCCACGAGCGCGGCGCCGTGGGGGTGCTGCTCGGCGGGGACGTCGCAGTGCGCACCCTGGTCAGCCAGGGCTGCCGCCCGATCGGCCCGACGATGACCGTGACGGGCGCCGAGGGCTCCCAGCTCACCTCCCTGGCCGGGCAGCCGGCCTACCGCAAGCTCGAGGAGATCCTGCGCGACCTCGGCGAGGAGGACTCGGCGCTGGCCATGCGCGGCCTGCACCTCGGCATCGCCATGGACGAGTACGCCGACGAGCACGGCCGCGGGGACTTCCTGGTGCGCGGCGTCGTCGGCGCCGACGAGGAGGCGGGCACGGTCGCGGTCGGGGACGTCGTCGAGGTCGGGCGCACCGTGCGGTTCCACGTGCGTGACGCGTCGACCGCCGGGGAGGACCTCGACGCCCTCATGGCCCTCACCGCCGACGACGCCCCCGCCGGGGGCGCGCTGCTGTTCTCCTGCACCGGGCGGGGCCGGGTCATGTTCGGGGAGGACACCTCGCACGACGTCCGGGCGATCCGCCGTGGCCTCGCGCCCCGCGTGGCCGGGTTCTTCGCCGACGGCGAGATCGGTCCGGTCGCCGCGAAGAACCACCTGCACGGCTTCACCGCGTCGGTGCTCGCCTTCGGGTAGGTGCGCTGCGCGCCCGTGAGTACGTGTCCGGGTCCCGGCACGGATCACTGCTCACGGGGCCTGCGGCCACCTTGCGGATAGATGGTCTCGCCGCGTTCGAGCATCGCCACGTACTCGGCGATCCGCCGGGCGCGGGTCCGGGTGGTCTTCAGCTGCCCGAGCCGGTGGGTGAGCGCGTACCGGTTCTGGCTGGTCAGCGTCTCGAACATGGCCGACGCCGCCGGGGAGGCCGCGATCGCGGCGGCCAGGTCGTCGGGGACAGTCGCCGTCGCGGGGCCCGCGTACGCCGCGTCCCACCGGCCGTCGCCCTTCGCCCGCTCCACCTCGGCGAGCCCGGCCTCGTGCATCCGGCCCTCCTCGGTGAGCCGGGCGACGTAGCCGACGTTGCGGGCCGACCACGGTGAGCGCGCCCGCCGCGGGGTGAACCGCTGGAACGTCGTCCACTCGTCGCGACGCCGGGCCTGCCCGTCGATCCAGCCGAAGCACAGCGCCTCGTCGAGCGCGGTCGCGTAGGTCAGGACCGTCGGCGGTTCGGGGAGGGCGAGCGCCGCCTTCTTGGCGAGCACCAGCCACACCCCGGTGGGGTCGGCGTGGTTGGCCTCGAGCCAGAGCCGCCACGACCCGGCGTCGGGGAGCAGGAGTTCCGGCTGGTCCACGCGGTCATTCTGACGGAGCCGGGTTTTCTGGCACTGGGTGCAAGCAGTGACGCATTGCTGGCACCCGGAGGGTGCTAACCCAGGTGCTCCAGCCGCGACGGGGAGCCGCCGTTGCGGTAGAGGCCGCGCTTGGCGATGTACTGCACCACGCCGTCGGGCACCAGGTACCAGACCGGTTCGCCCTTCTCGACGCGCGCCCGGCAGTCGGTCGACGAGATCGCCATGGCGGGCACCTCGATCAACGACACCGCACCCTTCGGCAGGTGGTCGGACACCAGCTCGAACCCCGGCCGGGTGACGCCGACGAAGTGCGCGATCTCGAACATCTCGTCGGCGCGGTGCCAGGAGAGGATCTGCTCGAGGGCGTCGGCGCCGGTGATGAAGTACAGCTCGTCGTCGGGGAAGACCTCGGCGAGGTCGCGCAGGGTGTCGACGGTGTAGGTGGGCCCGTCGCGGTCGACGTCGACCCGGCTGACCGTGAAGCGCGGGTTCGAGGCGGTCGCCACGACCGTCATCAGGTACCGGTCCTCGGCTGCGGTGACCTCGGTCTTCGACTTCTGCCACGGCTGCCCGGTGGGCACGAACACGACCTCGTCGAGGTCGAAGCGCAGGGCCGCCTCGCTGGCCGCGACCAGGTGCCCGTGATGGATCGGGTCGAACGTGCCGCCCATGACGCCGACGCGCATCCCCATCGAACTGGCCTCTCGCTAGACCGGGAGCAGTCCGCCGACCACGCCGGCGAGCTGGGCCGCCGTGCGGCACTCGTGCATCGGCATGACCCGGCCGTACTCGATCGCCGCCGAGTCGCCGGTCCCCCACTGCCGCTGCGGCTCGGGATTCAACCAGTGCGCGTGCCGGGCCCTCGCGACGACGGCCCGCAGGACCCCGAGCGCCGGGTCCTGGTGGTTGGTGCGGGCATCACCGAGCACGAGCAGCGAGCTGCGGTCGGTCACGGCGTCCGGCCAGCGGTCGGCGAAGCGCTCGAACGCCCGGCCGTAGTCGGAGTGCCCGCTCCACGCGACGAGGCCGCGCCGGGAGTGCACCTCGGTGAGGATGCCCGCGAGGTCGGCGCCCGGGGTGAACAGGTCGGTCACCTCGACGCAGCCGTCCACGAAGCAGAAGATCCGGATGCGGGAGAACTGCTCGCGCAGCGCCTGGACCAGCATCATCGTGAAGTGGCTGAACCCGGCGACGGAGCCGGAGACGTCGCAGAGCAGCACCAGCTCGGGGCGCCCCGGCCGCGGGCGGCGGTGGACCAGGTTCACCGGCACGCCGCCGGTCGACATCGAGCGGCGCAGGGTGCGGCGCATGTCGATCGGGCCGCGGTGCGCCCGACGACGACGGGCCGCGAGCCGCGTGGCCAGGTGGCGGCCGAGCGGGGCGACCCGTCGTCGCAGGTCGGCGAGCGTGTCCGCGCCGGCGGACAGGAAGTCGGTCTGCTCGGCCTGGCGCCGCACCCCGGTCCGGGCGGCCGCCTCCCGGCCACGGATCTCGCTGCCGCGCCGCGTCGTCTCGCCCTGCACCATCCGGCGGAACTCGGCGATCCGCGCGCGGGTCTCGCGGCGCGCGACCTCCTCCGCGAACGGGCTGTCGGCGGCGTCCGCCTGCCGGCGGGTGCGCAGCTCGGCGAGCACCCGCGCGAGCAGCGTCTCGGGCTTGACGCTGTTGAGCGCCTGGTAGGAGGAGAACCCCGACGGCGGACCCTGCGAGCCGTCGCGGCCCTGGCCGCCGCTGCCCCCCGAGCCCTGGCCCCGGCCCGCCCCGAGGGTGCCCAGACCGTCGACCACGGCGCGGGCGAGCTCGGAGAGCGCGGCGGTGTCGCCGTCGACCAGGAGCTCGGCGAGCAGGTCGCGCAGCGCGTCGATGTCGACCGAGCCGTCCTCGGCGTAGGGCAGCGCGACCTCGCCGAGCGCCGCGCCCTGCCCCAGCGGCCACCACAGTTCGAACAGCGCGTCGAAGGTCTGCCGCTGGCCGCTGCGGCGCAGCAGCGCCGCGGCGAGCCCCTCCCGGAGCTGCTCGCGGCGCAGCAGGTCGATCTCGGCCATCACCGCGGCGGCGTCGACGGTCTCGCCCGGCCCGACGTCGACGTGGTGGTGGCGCAGGGCCTGCACGAAGTCGACGAGGTGGGCCGGGAGGCCGCGTTCGGGGGTCGTCGCCGTCATCAGTTCAACCGCAGTTCCGAGGAGGCCTTGACCAGGTCCGCGCGGTGCTTGAGGACGACGCCGAGGCTCTGGCGCACGGCCTCGTCGTCGAGGGTGTCCAGGCCGAGGGCCACGAGGGTGCGCGCCCAGTCGATCGTCTCCGACACCGACGGCGCCTTGCGCAGCTCCAGCCCGCGCAGCACCCCGATGATGCGCACCAGCTCCTCGGCGAGCGCCTCCCCGAGCTGCGGGACACGGGAGGCGACGATCCGCCGCTCGAGCTCGGCGTCGGGGAAGTCGAGGTGCAGGAACAGGCAGCGTCGCTTCAGCGCCTCGGACAGCTCGCGGGTCGCGTTCGAGGTGAGCAGCGTGAACGGCTTCTGGGTGGCGGTGATGGTGCCGAGCTCGGGGACGGTGACCTGGAAGTCGCCGAGCACCTCGAGCAGCAGGCCCTCGACCTCGACGTCGGCCTTGTCGGTCTCGTCGACGAGCAGCACCGTCGGCTCGTCACGACGGATCGCGGTGAGCAGCGGGCGGGTGAGGAGGAACTCCTCGGAGAACACGTCGTCGCGGGTGGCGTCCCAGTCCTGTCCCTGGCTGGCCTGGATGCGCAGCAGCTGCTTGGCGTGGTTCCACTCGTAGAGCGCGCGGGCCTCGTCGATGCCCTCGTAGCACTGCAACCGCACGAGCCCGGCGTCGGTCGCCTCGGCCACCGCCCGCGCGAGCTCGGTCTTCCCCACGCCGGCCGGGCCCTCGACCAGCAGCGGCTTGCCGAGCCGGTCGGCGAGGAAGACGGTCGTCGCGACCGCGTTCGAGGCGAGGTAGCCGACGTCGCCGAGGCGCGTGACGACGTCGTCGACGGAGTCGAAGAGAGTCGCCCGGCCGGTCGCGTCGCTGCCCACGGTCCGCATCCTGCCCGGAGATCGACGAGTTGTCCCCCGCTGATCACGGGGACTGGGCCACATCCGACGTCGGGAACGCCCCGGACGGAGATCAGGCGAACGCCCCGCTGTAGGCGTTGAGCGCGGGCTGGCCCCCGAGGTGGGCGTAGAGCACCGTCGAGCCGCGGTCGATCTCCCCGCCGACGACGAGGTCGACCAGGCCGGCCATCGACTTGCCCTCGTAGACCGGGTCGAGGATGACGCCCTCGAGGCGGGCGGTCAGCTCGATCGCGTCGCGGGTGGAGGCGACCGGGATGCCGTAGCGCTCGCCGGCCCAGCCCTCGAGGACGGTGACCTCGTCGTCGCGCAGGTCGCGCTCGAGGCCGATCAGCTTCGCGGTGTGGCGGGCGATGCGGTCGACCTGGTCGCGGGTCTTCTCGAGGGTCGCGGAGGCGTCGATCCCGATCACCCGCCGGGGGCGGTCGGACTGCGCGAAGCCGGCGATCATCCCGGCGTGCGTGGAGCCGGTGACGGTGCAGACGACGATGGTGTCGAAGAAGACACCGAGCGCCGCCTCCTGCTCCTCGACCTCGCGAGCCCACTGCGCGAACCCGAGGCCGCCCAGCGGGTGCTCCGAGGCCCCGGCGGGGATGCCGTAGGGGACGCCGCCGGCGTCGCGGACCTCCTGCAGGGCGCGCTCGTAGGAGTCGCGCAGGCCGATGTCGAAGCCCGCCGGGTCGAGCCGCACGTCCGCGCCGAGGATGCGCGAGAGCAGGATGTTGCCGACCTTGTCGTTCACGCTGTCGGGCCAGTCGACCCAACGTTCCTGGACGAGGCGGGCCTTCAGGCCGAGCTTCGCCGCGACGGCCGCCACCTGCCGGGTGTGGTTGGACTGCACGCCCCCGATGGAGACGAGCGTGTCGGCGCCGCTGGCCAGGACGTCCGGGACGATGTACTCCAGCTTCCGGGTCTTGTTGCCGCCGTAGGCGAGCCCGGAGTTGCAGTCCTCGCGCTTGGCCCAGATCGCGGCGCCCCCGAGGTGGGCGGTGAGCCGGTCGAGCCGGTGGACCGGGCTGGGACCGAAGAGCAGCAGGTGGCGGTCGAAGTCGTCGAGGGACACGGCGTTCTCCTAGGTGAGGGTGAGCCAGTTGGCGCGGGCCTCGCGGCCCGCCTCGTCGGCGTCGCCGGCCCGCAGGAGCTCGACGATCCGGGCGTGCTGGGCGACCGAGGCACGTCCGGTCAGGGACGCGAAGCGGGTGCGTTCCATGCGGCGGAGCAGGGGCGTGACCTGGTCGAGGGTGTCGCGCAGCGCCCGGTTGGCGGCGACCTCGACGGGGACGCCGTGGAAGGCGTCGTCGGCGGCGATGGCGGCGTCGACGTCGTCGTCGTGCAGGGCGCGCTCGAACCGCTGGTTCGCGTGGGTCATCGCGTGCAGGTGCGCGTCGGTGAGGTGCGGCGCGGCGGCGCGGGTCGCGAGCTCGTGCATCGCCGCCGCCACCTCGGCGGCGTCGCGCGCGGCCCGGTGGTCCAGCGGGCTGACGACGGTGGAACTGCCCGGCTTCACGACGACGAGGCCCGCGAGTTCCAGCCGGGCGATCGCCTCCCGCACGGGGGTGCGGCTGACGCCGAGCCAGCGGCAGAGCTCGGCGTCGTGCAGGCGCTCCCCCGGCTCCAGGGTCCCGTCGACGATGGCCGCGCGGAGCTGCGCGAACACCTGCTCGCGCAGGGAGGTCCGCGGGGCCGCGGCGTCGGAGCTCGGAACCGGCATGCGATATATTGCATGGCAGATCCCACGGGATGTCAAGGACCGGCCCACGCTGTCGGGCCCCTGTGCTTTCGTGGGGCCATGACGACCTCGCCCTCGGAGCTGACCACCGATCTCCGTGCTGACGCCGAGGCCACGCTGCAGCGGCTGGCGGGCCCGGACGCCCGTCTGCGCGAGGACCAGTGGCGGGCGATCGAGGCGTTGGTCGCGCACGGGCGGCGCGCGCTGGTCGTCCAGCGCACCGGGTGGGGCAAGTCGGCGGTGTACTTCGTGGCCACGGCCCTGCTGCGGGCCCGCGGGAAGGGTCCGACGGTGATCGTCAGCCCGCTGCTGGCGCTCATGCGCAACCAGATCGAGGCGGCCGAGCGCGCGGGGATCCGGGCGGTGACGGTCAACTCGGCGAACACCGACGACTGGCAGGCGGTCTACGGCGAGGTCCGCGCCGGTGAGGTCGACGTCTTGCTCGTCAGCCCGGAGCGGCTGAACAACCCGGAGTTCCGCGACCAGGTGCTCCCCGAGCTCTCCCGCACGGCCGGGCTGCTCGTGGTCGACGAGGCGCACTGCATCTCCGACTGGGGGCACGACTTCCGGCCCGATTACCGCCGGCTCCGCACGCTCATCTCCGAGCTGCCCGAGGGCGTGCCCGTCCTCGCCACCACGGCCACGGCGAACGACCGCGTGACCACCGACGTGGCCGACCAGCTCGGGGTCAGCGGTCAGGGCGACGGCGCGCTGGTGGTGCGCGGCGAGCTGGACCGCGAGTCGCTGCACCTCAACGTGCTGTCCCTGGCGAAGGGCGCCGACCGGTTCGCGTGGCTCGCGCAGCACCTCGACGAGCTGCCGGGCTCGGGGATCGTCTACACGCTCACGGTCAGCGCGGCCGACGAGCTCGCCGCGTTCCTGCGCGAACGTGGCCACGCGGTGACCGCGTACACCGGGAAGACCGACCCGGCCGACCGCGAGCGCGCGGAGGACGACCTGCTGGCCAACCGGGTCAAGGCGCTCGTGGCCACGTCCGCGCTCGGGATGGGCTTCGACAAGCCCGACCTCGGCTTCGTCGTCCACCTCGGGGCGCCGCAGTCGCCGGTGGCCTACTACCAGCAGATCGGCCGCGCCGGCCGTGGCGTGGAGCGCGCGGAGGTGCTCCTGCTGCCCGGCCCGGAGGACCGCGACATCTGGGCCTACTTCGCCTCGCTGGCCTTCCCCGGCGAGCCGCAGGTGCGGGTGGCCCTCTCGGTGCTCGGCGACGCCGGCCGGCCGCTGTCGACCGCGGCGCTCGAGCCGCGCGTCGAACTGTCCCGCGGGCGCCTCGAGATGATGCTCAAGGTCCTCGACACCGACGGCGCGGTGAAGCGGGTCAAGGGCGGCTGGGAGGCCACCGGGCAACCTTGGGAGTACGACGGGAAGCGCTACCTCGGCCTGGCGAAGGCCCGGCGGGCCGAGCAGCAGGCGATGCTCGACTACATCACCACCGACGGCTGCCGCATGGAGTTCCTCCGCCGCCAGCTCGACGACCCGGGGGCCCGCCCGTGCGGGCGGTGCGACAACTGCACCGGCAAGCACTACGACCCGTCGGTCGGCGAGGACGTCCGGGTGCAGGCCCAGGAGGTGCTCGACCGCCCCGGGGTGCCGCTCGCGCCGCGCAAGCAGTGGCCGAGCGGGATGGACGCGCTGGACGTGCCGCTCAAGGGCAAGATCAGGCCGGAGGAGTCCGCCGAGGAGGGCCGCGCCATCGGTCGGCTCACCGACGTCGGGTGGGGCCCCCGCCTGCGCCCGCTGATGCGCGCCGACGACCTCACGCCCGACGCGGTCGTGGACGCGGCCGTGCAGGTGCTCAAGGGGTGGGGCTGGGCGGAGCGGCCGACCGGGATCGTCTGGCTGCCCAGCCGCACCCGGCCCGCCCTGGTGGAGAGCTTCGCCCAGCGGATCGCCTCGATCGGGAGGCTCCCGCTGCTCGGGGCGCTCGCCGACGACGCGCCGCCGGTCTACTCCGACCCGGAGGACGACAGCGAGCCGGAGCCGCCCAACTCGGCGCAACGCCTCGCCGAGGTGTACCGGCGGCTGTCCGTCCCGGCGGAGCTCGACCCGGAGAGCCTGCAGGCGGGACCGGTGCTGCTGATCGACGACGTGTCCGACTCGGGGTGGACGCTCACCGTCGCGGCGATGCTGCTGCGCCGCGCCGGCGCCCCGGCCGTGCTGCCGCTGACCGTGGCGACGACGAACTGACGCCCGCTCTCTATCGTCGACCCATGCGCGCCCGGACCCCGCTCCGCATCGTCGGCGTCGTCGCCGCCCTGCTCGGCCTGCTGTTCGCCCTGCAGGGCATCGGCCTCGTGGGCGGCAGCTTCATGACCGGCCAGCGGCTCTGGCTGGTCATCGGGATCGTGCTCGTCGTCCTCGGGATCCTGGTGGCCTCCGGCGGGCTCTTCCGCCGCGGGCCCCACCGCTGAACCGGCCTCGTCAGCCCTCCGGGCGCAGGACGCCGCGCTGGTAGGCGCGCACCAACCGGCGCGGCACGCGGATCTCGCGTCCGTCGACCGTGATCGGCACGAGGTCGGGCGCCTCGGCCTTCCACTGCGACCGGCGGGCGTGGGTGTTGGCGCGCGACATCCGGCGCTTCGGGACAGCCATGCCCGTGATGATAACCGTTACCGATAGAGCCTCTGGCCTCCACGGTGACACCAGGCATCCCGAGCGGCCCGCGAACCTGACTGATGTCCCTCTCGGGAGGGGCGGGGACACCCCGCGCGGCCACTGGACGGCACCCGATCGTTCGGTGAGAGTGACCGGGCACCCCGCACGGCTGGAGGGAAGGGACGACGTGGACACCCGCGCCAACACCGTGGACGGCGTCCTGCGCCGCAGCGCCCGCCGTACGCCCGACCGCCCGGCGCTGGTCTTCGACGACCGCACGTGGACCTACCGCGAGCTCGACGAGGCCACCACCCGGACGGCCGCCTGGCTGCGCAGCCTCGGCGTGGCCCAGGGCGATCGCGTCGCCACCTACGGCCGCAACTCCGACGCCTACGTCCTCAGCTTCCTCGGCGCCGCCCGCCTCGGCGCGGTGCACGTGCCCGTGAACTACGCGCTCACCGGCGAGGAGCTCGCCTACCTGGTCGACCAGTCGGGCTCGAAGGTCCTGATCGTCGACCCCGCGCTCGCCGGGCACGTCGAGGCCCTCGACCACCGGCCCGACCAGGTCGTCCCGATGCGCGACGCCCCCGGCAGCCTGCTCGAGGCGGCACGGACCGGGGCGGTGCCCGAGCTCGACGTGACCGTCGACGACGGCGACCTCGTCCAGCTGCTCTACACGAGCGGCACGACGTCGAAGCCCAAGGGCGCGATGATGACCCACCGCGGGCTCGTCCACCACTACGTGTCCTGCCTCCACGCCCTGACCCTGGAGCAGGACGACGACCCGCTGGTCTGCATGCCGATCTACCACTCCGCCGGCATGCACGTGTTCACGCTGCCCTACCTCGCGGTCGGGGCGACGGTGCGCATGATGGAGGCCCCGGACGTCCCGGAGATCCTCCGCCGCGTCGAGGCCGAGCGGATCGGTTCGCTCTTCCTCGCCCCCACGGTGTGGGTGCCGGCGGTGAACCACGCCGACTTCGCGACCCGCGACCTGTCCAGCCTGCGCAAGGCCCACTACGGCGCGTCGATCATGCCGGGCCCGATCCTCGCGCGGCTCCGCGAGCGGCTGCCGGAGCTGGGCGTCTACAACTGCTTCGGCCAGTCCGAGATCGGCCCGCTCGCGACCGTGCTGCAGCCCGAGGAGCACGACGAGCGCCCGGAGTCGTGCGGGCGGCCGGTCCTGTTCGTCGAGCTGCGGGTGATCGACGAGAACGGCGACGACGTGGCGCCCGGCGGGTCCGGCGAGGTCGTCTACCGCTCGCCCCAGCTCTGCGAGGGGTACTGGGACAAGCCCGAGGAGACCGCGGAGGCGTTCCGGGACGGCTGGTTCCACTCCGGCGACCTGGTGCGGATCGACGAGCAGGGCTTCATCACCGTCGTCGACCGGATCAAGGACGTGATCAACACCGGCGGCATCCTCGTCGCGTCCCGCGAGGTGGAGGACGCGCTGTACACCCACGACGCGGTCGCCGAGGTCGCCGTGATCGGCACGCCCGACGACCGGTGGATCGAGGCCGTCACGGCCTTCGTCGTCCTGCGCCCCGAGCACGCCGACGGGTTCGACCCGGCCGCCCTCGTCGAACACGCGAGGGGCCGGCTCGCGAAGTACAAGGTGCCGAAGTCGGTGCACCTCGTCGAGGAACTGCCGCGCAACCAGTCCGGGAAGCTGCTCAAGCGGGTCCTGCGGGACGCGGTGTGACGGCGCCCGTCGCGCCCCGCGGGAACTGGTTCACCCGCGGCGGGTGGTGGTTCTTCGTCCACGTCCTGAGCCTCGGCGTCCTGACGGTGGTCCCCTACGCGCACGCGGCCACGGTGACCCGCCGTCGGGCGCACGCGGTCGTCGCCGCGGCGGTCGGCGCGGCGACGGTGCTCTGGATCGTGCTGGTCTCGGTCGCGCCCCGGGACGTCACCGGCCGCACCACCGGCGCACCGAACGCGATCGCCGCCCTGATCTTCTTCGTGCTCCTCGTCGGCGGGCTCGTCGGCCTGATCGTGCTGCGGACACAGGTGTACGGCGGCACCCGCGCTCCGTCGCGTCCGGACGGCTCCGATCCCGCCGTCTCCCGGGCGCTCGCCGCGCGGCGGCGTCGGACCGAGGCGCGGCGCCTCGTCACCGACGACCCCCTGCTGGCCCGCGAGCTGCGCATCGGCCGGCCCGACCTGCCCCGCGACTACGACGACGGCGGCCTCGTCGACCTCAACACCGCGCCCGCGCCGGCCATCGCCGACCTCTGCGGACTCGACCCCGCCCAGGCCGGGCGGATCGTGCAGGCCCGGCAGGCCGCGGGCCGGTTCGCCTCCGTCGAGGACGTCTTCTCCTGGACCGAACTCCCCGTCGACACGTGGGACCGCATCCGCGATCGCGGCGTCACGCTCTGACCGACCCGCCTCGCGTCGTGCGACCCGGATGAGTGACATCCGAGAGCGTTTCGTACGGTCGGGGGATCGACCTGACCACCCTCCCCGCCCGCCGTCGGGGAACCGGACTGCGCATCGCCGCCCACGAACTGCGCGACGCCGCCACCGCGATCCCCCGCGCCGTCGCCCTCCCCGCGGCGATCGGACTGTCGACGGCGCTCGCGACGGTCCTCGCCCTCGCCCTGCGCATCGGCCTCGTCACGCTGCCGGGTCTGGGCGGCGGGCTGATCGGCGCCGGGGACAACGGCGACGCGTTCCGCCTGTTCTGCACCGCGGGGCTCACGCCGGACACCCCGTCCCGCGTCTCGCTGTGGCGGGGCGTGGTGGTCACCCTGTTCACGTCCGGCGCCACCCCGTGCACCGCCGCGCCCTCCTCGTCGGCGTTCCTGCTGGGCCTCGTCGTCCCGTCCGGGCCCGGGATGTGGTCCCTCACCGCCTACGCGTGGCTGCTCGCCGGGCTCGCCGCGGCCGTCGTCGGGATCGGCGCGGCGACCCTGGCGACGGTGCGCCCGTGGCGGGCGGCGCTCGTCGTGATCCCGCTGGTCGGTCTGCTCGGCGTCACCTGGTGGACCCGCTTCCTCGTCTCGCTCTACGCCGAGCCGACCGCCCTGGTGGCCACCGTCGGGGTCCTCGTCGGACTGCTCGTCGTCGCCGGGACCCGGCCCGAGCACCGGTGGCAGCGCCTGGTCGCCCTCGCGCTGCTCGGGGCCGGTGGTCTCCTCGGCGCCACCGCCAAGCCCGGGTTCGTGCCGATCGGCCTGGTCGCCGCGGCCTGCGCCGCGCTGGTGGTCGTCCGGTCGCGGTCCCGACGGCGGGTGTGGCGGCTCGCCGGGCCCCTCGTCGCGGTGGCGCTGCTGGCCGGGTCCGCGTACCCGGTGAGCGCCGCGCTCGAGGGCCAGGAACGCGCCTACGCCACGGTCAACGCGCACAACCTGATCTTCACGGCGGTGATGCCGGAGGTCGGCCCGGACGTCGTCGTCCCGGCCCTGGGCCTCCCGCCCGGCGCGGCCGCCCACTCGGGCGAGGGCTACTACTGGGCCGGCGGCCTCGGCATCCCGGGCTGGGCGACGGCGGTCGGCGACCGGCCCGACGAGGCCCGCGCCACCGCCCGCACGCTGCTGCTCGAGCACCCCGGGGCGTTCGCGACGATGGTCGGGCGCGGCCTCACCGCGACCCTGCGGCCCCAGCTGACCTACCTGCCGTCGGAACCCTTCGGCACCGCACCCGAGCACTTCGAGGGACGGACGGTCTACCCGGAGGCGGGCCCGCAGACGGCCCTGCTCGTCCGCTGGCTCGACGCGATCCCGCTCGGATGGCTGCCGCTCGCCCTCGTCGTCGCCCTCCTCGCGGCCGGCGCCGCCACCGCGCTCCCCCGGGCGCGGCGCGGCGACCCGCTGGTCGTCGGGCTGGTCCGCGTCGCGGGGGCGGCGGCGCTGCTCGGGCTCGGCATCGTCACCCTCGCGGTGGCCGGCGACGGCTACTACGAGCTCTCCAAGCACGTCTGGCTGGGCTCGTACCTGTTCCTGACGGCGGGTGTCACCGGCCTGGCGGCCGCGGTCGCCGCGACGACGGCCCGCTTCCGCCGCCGCGCCTGAGCACGCGCCTCAGGACCGGGTGTAGGTCCGGGTGCCGATGATCGTCGTGCCCGCGGGCAGCTGCGCCATCCCGGGGTTCGGACCGTCGGGCCCGCCCTTGTCGATCTGGTACTGCAGCAGGGCGTTGCTGGCCCCGGCGTCGGCGAAGAACAGGTCGATGCGGTACCGCGCGGTGTCCGGGTCGAACTGGCGGCCGAGGTAGTACTGCCCGCAGTCGAAGGTCTCGTCGGCGCGGGTGACGCACGGCTTGTCCTGCGGGAAGAACCGGCCGGTGCCGAAGTCGAACGTGGTCGCCCAGAGCAGGGTCCCGTCGGGCAGCCCGTTGTAGTTTCCGCCCATCCGGAAGGTCTTCGGCACCGTCGTCGTGACGGGGTCGAGGATGGTCGCCGCCGCCGGTTCCCGCGGCCCGGACCACGTCGTCAGCGCCACCGTCGCGAGCGCCAGCCCGGCGCCGACCAGGAGCGACACCACCGCGACGAGCGCCACCGGCACCCGTCGTCGGGACGGCGCGGGAACCGGCACCGGGGCGGGCGCGACGGGCGCCGGCGCCGGGGGCTCGGGCGTGGCCTCGGCGGCCCAGGGCGGCGGGGTCGCGGTGACCGCCTCCCCGGTGCGGCGCCGGGTCTCGAGGACGTGCAGGTGCGCCCAGTAGACGCTCCAGGACTCGACCTCGTCGTCGTCCGCGCCCGCCGCCCGCAGCACCGCCCGCACGAGCGGCAGGTCGGGGAAGGTCTCCCCGCGCAGTGCCTTCGCGAGGGCCGAGCGGCTGAGCCGGACGTCGTCGGGGAAGCGCGCGAGGATCGTGTCGAGCGTCGGTTCCCCGAGCTCCGTCAGCGTCGCGCGCAGCCAGTGCGCCAGCTCCCGTCGTGGTGTGCCGTCGCGTTCCACCCGTGTGGGCCGCCGCCCCGGTTCCCCCCGTCGCGGCCCGTCCCCCTGCTCCCCCATGGGCCGTGACTATGCCCTACGGCGGGGAGAGAAATACCTGGTCGACGGGCCCTTCGTGTCGACCTTTTCCGCGGCGCTGGCGCGCGGGCCGATCTTCTCGGTATCAGTGTCACCGACGGCGCGAGGGGGGACGGGTCGTCACCCGTGGCCGGCTCCGGCCGGCCACGGGCCGCTGGGGGGAGCGGCCGGGCGCCCACGGTGCCCGGCCGTGGCCCGCCGTCACGCGGGCTGGGGCTCCGACTCCGTCTCCGACGTCGACTCCTCGGCGCGCTCCTCGAGCAGGCCCTCCTGCGCGGCCACGAGCGTCGGCACCGTGATCTGCCCGGCGACGTTCGTCGCGGTCCGCATCATGTCCATGATCGGGTCGATGCCGATGATCACGGCGATGCCGGCGGCGATCACCGCGGGCGGCATGCCGACCGCGGCCAGGGTGAGCGTCAGCATCGTGAACCAGCCGGTGGTGCCCGCCGTCGCGAGCGCCCCGAAGACGGCGACCGCGACGATGACCACGTACTGCCACGCCGCCAGCGGCACGCCGGCGAGATGGGCGATGAAGATCGTGGCGAGCGCCGGGTACACGGCGGCGCAGCCGTCCATCTTGGTGGTCGAGCCCAGCGGCACCGCGAAGCCCGCGTAGTTGCGCTCGACGCCGAGGTCGATCGCGGCCTGCCGCGAGAACGGCAGCGAGGCGCCCGAGGACCGGGAGACGAAGGCGAACTGCAGCGTCGGCCAGGTGACGCCGAAGAAGCGGCGCGGGCCGATGCCGGCGACCACGCGCAGCAGCAGCGGGTAGACCACGAACAGCACGAGCGCGCACCCGAGGTACACGGTGCCGATCAGCCCGAACAGGGAGCCGACGACGCCGGACCCGTACGTCGCGAACGCGTTCCCGATCAGGCCGAGGACGCCGATCGGGGCGAGCACGATGATGCCGCGGATGACGGTGAGGACGATCTCGAAGGCCGAGCGGGAGAACGCGACGAAGGGCTCGGCCTTCTCCCCCAGCGCGTAGGCGGCCGCGCCGACGAGCAGGGCGGCGATCACGACCTGCAGCACGTTGTTCTCGGCGAACGCGGCGATCGGGTTGGCCGGGACGAGGTCGGTGAGGAAGGCGCCCCAGGAGCCCGGCGTCTTCGCGTCGACCTTCGCGACCTCGGCCGGGTCGGCCGCGAGCGTGAGGCCCTCGCCCGGGCGGAACACGAGTCCGATCGCGAGGCCGATGAGCACGGCGATCAGCGACGTCCCGGCGAACCAGGCGACCGTGCGCCCGCCGAGCCGCGCCGCGGTGCGGCCACCGCCGAGGTCACGCAGGCTGACGATCCCGACGACGATCGCGAGGAACACCAGCGGCGCGACCGTGAACTGCAGCAGGTTCGTGAACAGGGTGCCGATGGTGTCGAGCGTCGAGGCGAGCCAGTCGGCCCCGGAGACGCGGGCGACGATCCCGAGCAGGGCGCCGAGCACGAGCCCGGCGAGGGTGAGGAGGGCGAACACGCGCGGTGCCTTCCAGGCACGCGCGGCACGGACGACGAGGGACAACGGAGGAGTTCCTTCACGGGTCGGCGGGTCGGGTCGGCGTCAGGGCCGACAGCCGCTGACCACCCGACGGTTCAGGTCGATGACCCGCCGCCGCACCAGGTACGTACCTCTCCCGCGCACGAGCAGGACAACGCGCCCGGTCCGGGTGGTGTTCCTGCTGTGTGAGCGCTATCCCAGGCCGACCGCCGTCGAGGCCGGGACCACCACGAACTGCCGCAGGACGAGGTCGGTGAAGACCACCGGGCCGCGCGGGCCGGGCACGTGGTCGACGTTGATGCCGGTCTCCGGCACGCGGCGCAGCTTGAACCCGTCGAGCAGGCGCGTGGTGGCGTTCCAGAACGCCCCGGTGCCCGCGTAGGTGTCGAGGAAGGTGCGCGCGGCCGCCTCGTCGGCGGTGACCACCGTGGCGGCGAGGCCCGAGGTCTCCCGGTTGGCGATGGCGGCGGCGTCGGCCGGGCCGGACGCGGGGGCCACCGTCACCGTCGCCTCGTGCCCGTCGTCGAGGGCCCACTCGTGCCCGAGTGCGTGCTCGTGCGGCGGCAAGGAGGCCGTCACCCCGGCGCCGGCCAGCAGCTTGACCAGGATCGGCGTCACCGTGTCCCACTGCGGGGCGTCGACCAGCAGCAGGTTCAGCCGGTTGCACACCCCGAGCCGGTCGACCGACTCCGTGACCAGCTTCGCCGCCAGCTCCGGGTCGGCCGCCCGGTCGACGTACAGGACCCCGCCGCCGTCGGCGTGGGCGAGCGTCCGGACGCCGTGCTGCGCCGCCTCCAGCCCCAGGGACCGGGTCGTCTCCCCCGAGCCGCGCAGGATCACGAGCGGGATCAGGCCCGGGCGGCGCACCAGCTCGACCGCGCACTCGCGGCTCGCGTCGCCGACCAGCGTCACCGCGTCCGCGGGCAGCCCCGCCGCTGCGAGGGCCGGCCCGACGACGTCGGCCATCAGCGCGCTCGCCGACGCCAGGGCCGCGCCGCCGGTGCGCAGCACGCCCGCGTTGCGCGACTTCACCAGCTGGGACGCCACGTCGACCACCACGTTCGGCCGGGCCTCGAAGTTCGCGCCGATCACCCCGACCGGCCGGCGCCGCTCGATGAGCCGCAGCCCGTCGGGGCGCTCCTCGACGACCGTGTCCCGCGGCGGCACCGGCACGTCGGCGAGGACGCGCAGCGACTCGGCCATCGCCGCCAGCCGCTGCTCGTCGAGACGCAGCCGGTCGAGCAGCGCGCCGGTCATCCCCGCGTCCTGCGCGGCGGCGAGGTCGGCGGTGTTCGCGACGACGAGCGTGGGCGCCTTCGACACGAGCAGCTCGGCCATCCCCCGCAGCGCCGTGGCGATCTGCGCGTCGTTCGCGGCCGCCATCGCCGGTGCGGCAGCGGCCGCCCGCTCGCCGCAGTCGGTCACGATGTCGGCGGGGGTGCTCATCGGCCCAGTATGCCGATCTCGTCGTCGCCGTTCCCCGGGCGGCGGGTCGGGTCGGCGCTCGGCCGCCTCAGGTCTGCGCGGCCGACTCCGGCACGGAACGCCCACCGACCGGCACCAGGTCGTCGGCGTGCACGACCTCCCGACGCTGCTCCGGCGCCAGGTCACCGGTCTTGCGGCCGACGAGTTCCGGCATCTCCTCGGAGTCGAACGCCACGACCCCGCGCGCGACCGTCTCGCCGCGCGGACCGACGAGGTCGACCACGTCCCCGGCCTCGAAGTCGCCGTCCGACCCGGTGATCCCCGCCGCGAGCAGGGAGCGCCGCTTCGCGGCCGGCCCGGACGTGATCGCCCGCACCGCCCCGTCGTCGAGGTGCAGCCGTCCGTGCGACCCGGCCATGTGCCGCAGCCAGAAGCGGCGCGCGGACAGGCGCGGCCCGGTGGGGGCGAACACGGTGCCGACGTCACCCGGACCGAGGGCCGCCGCGGCGTGCGCGGCACCCGCGACGAGGACCGGCACCCCGGCGCCGGAGGCGAGGTCGGCGGCCGCCAGCTTCGAGGCCATGCCCCCGGTCCCCACCGACGAGGCCCCCGGCTTGGCGACCCGCACCGCGGCGAGGTCGGCCATCCCGTGCACCTCGTCGATCATCGCCGCGCCCGGGACCCGCGGGTCGTCGTCGTAGACGCCCTCGACGTCGGAGAGCAGCACCAGTGCGTCGGCCCCGACGATGTGGGCCACGAGGGCGGCGAGCCGGTCGTTGTCGCCGAACCGGATCTCGTCGGTGGCCACGGTGTCGTTCTCGTTGACCACCGGCACCACCCCGAGGCCGAGCAGCCGCTCGAACGTCCGCTGCGCGTTCCGGTACGGCGCGCGGCGCACCACGTCGTGGCTGGTCAGCAGGACCTGGCCGACCACCCGCTCGTGCCGGGCGAAGGCGTCGGCGTAGGCCCGGGTGAGGTGGAGCTGACCGACCGAGGCGGCCGCCTGCTGGGTGGCGAGGTCCCGGGGACGGCGCGCGAGCCCGAGCGGCGACAGTCCGGCCGCGATCGCGCCGGAGGACACGAGGATCACCTGCGTCCCGGTCGCCGCCCGCTCCGCGACGGCGTCCACGAGCGCGTCGAGCCGCGAGACGTCGAGCCCGCCGGACACGCTGGTCAGCGAGGACGACCCGACCTTGACGACGAGCCGGCGCGCCTCCTGGACGGTGGTGCGCGCCGACCCGCCCGCCCCCGTCACTCCTCGTCCCACCCGGCCAGGTTCTCCCACGACACGGACTCTCCCCCGTCGGCCCAC
This sequence comes from Actinomycetospora sp. CA-084318, assembly GCF_050955885.1. Taxonomy (NCBI): domain Bacteria; kingdom Bacillati; phylum Actinomycetota; class Actinomycetes; order Pseudonocardiales; family Pseudonocardiaceae; genus Actinomycetospora; species Actinomycetospora sp. CA-084318. The sequence continues at coordinate 1,672,540 of NZ_CP192098.1, read as the reverse complement.
GACGCGACACCGAGATCGGCGTCGTCCCGGTGCCGGCGGCGCTCCGACCGGGCGGCCTTGCGCTCGGCGGCCGAGGACCGCTCGACCCGCCCGACGTTGTCCAGGCGCGCGTCGGTGCCGCGGTTGCCCGACTGGATCGGGCCGCCGAGCGCGGCCACGCCGGCCGGGGTGGAGGGCTCCCAGTCGAAGGTGTGCACCCCGATGGTGACCATGTCGCCCGCCGAGGCGCCGGCCTCCGCGAGCGCCTCCTCCACACCGAGCTTGGCGAGCCGATCGGCGAGGTAGCCGACGGCCTCGTCGTTGGCGAAGTCGGTCTGGCGCACCCAGCGCTCGGGCTTCTCGCCGCGGACCAGCCACGCCGGCCCCTCGGCGGGATCCACGGAGGTGTCGGCGACGACGGTGAACCCGGCGTCGTCGACCGCCTTCGGGCGCAGCACCACGCGCGGCGGCACCGTGACGAGCGCGGTGCGGCGCGCCTCCTCCACCGCCCCCGCCATCAGGAAGGTCAGCTCGCGGAGGCCGGTGTGCGCGGCGGTCGAGATCTCGACGACGGGCCAGCCGAACGCCTCGACGTCGGGCCGCACGAGCTCGGCGAGATCGGCCGCGTCGGGCACGTCCATCTTGTTCAGCGCGACGATCCGCGGCCGCTCCGAGAGGTCGGTGCCCAGCGCCGGGGTGTACGCCGCCAGCTCGGCCTCGAGCGCGCGGATGTCGGACACCGGGTCGCGGTCGGTCTCGAAGGTCGCGCAGTCGACGACGTGCACGAGCACCGAGCACCGCTCGATGTGCCGGAGGAAGTCCAGGCCGAGGCCCTTGCCGCCGGACGCGCCCGGGATGAGGCCGGGGACGTCGGCGACGGTGAAGGTCGTGTCGCCGGCGCTGACCACACCGAGGTGGGGCGTCAGCGTGGTGAACGGGTAGTCGGCGATCTTCGGCCGGGCCGCGGAGAGCGCGGAGACCAGCGACGACTTGCCTGCGCTCGGGAACCCCAGCAGCCCGACGTCGGCCATGGACCGCAGCTCGAGCACCAGGTCGCGGGTGTCGCCCGGCTCGCCGAGCAGCGCGAATCCGGGCGCCTTGCGGGTGGGGCCGGCGAGGGCGGCGTTGCCGAGCCCGCCGCGGCCGCCCGCGACGGCCACGAAGCGCATGCCAGGGACGTTCAGGTCGCCCAGCACCTCGCCCTCGGGGGACATCACGACGGTGCCCTCGGGCACGGCGAGTTCGACGTCCTCGGCGTTCGCGCCGTTGCGGAAGGCGCCCATGCCGGGGCGGCCGTTGCCGGCGACGGCGTGCGGACGGTGGTGGAAGTCCAGGAGGGTGTGCACGCCCGGGTCCGCGACCAGCACGACGTCGCCGCCGCGCCCGCCGTTCCCCCCGTCCGGGCCGCCGAGCGGGACGAACTTCTCGCGGCGGATCGAGGCGCACCCGTGTCCGCCGGAACCGGCGGTCACGTGGAGCGTCACGCGGTCGACGAAACGAGCCATGATGCCTTCCTGGGACAGACGAAGGGGCGGACCCGATCCGGGCCCGCCCCTCGTCTGGAGTGCTGCTGGTGGAGGCTCAGGCCTCGACCGGCACGATGTTGACGTTCTTGCGGCCGCCCTTGTGGCCGAACTGCACGGCGCCCGCGACCAGCGCGAACAGCGTGTCGTCCCCGCCGCGGCCGACGCCGACGCCCGGGTGGAAGTGCGTGCCGCGCTGGCGGACGAGGATCTCGCCGGCCTTGACGACCTGACCGCCGAAGCGCTTGACCCCGAGCCGCTGGGCGTTGGAGTCGCGACCGTTGCGGGAGCTGGATGCACCCTTCTTGTGAGCCATGTGTTCCGCTCCCCTACTTCGAGATGCCGGTGATCTCGACCTGGCTGTAGCGCTGGCGGTGGCCGACGCGCCGCTTGTAGCCGGTCTTGTTCTTGTACTTCATGATCCTGATCTTCGGACCCTTGACCTCACCGCGGACGGTGCCGGTGATCGACACCTTCGCCAGGTCGTCGGCCGAGGACAGGACGGTCGAGCCGTCGACGACGAGCACGGGCTGCAGGTCGACCGAGTCGCCGTCCAGCAGCTCCACGTCGAGGACGTCGCCGACCGCGACCTTGTACTGCTTGCCGCCGGTCTTCACGATCGCGTACATCTCGGACGCAGGCTCCTGTCGTACTGGACGTTCTGTCTGGGTCGGGAGGCCCGCCCACCGGGCGCCTCACCGTGTGCCGACGTGGTCCACCCCGGCACTGCTCGCTCCACGATACCCGCCCGGTCCGGCTCCCCCGAGGTCGGGGTCGCCGGACCGGCGCGGGGTGGTCAGTTCCCGCCGACCGCCACGGGCGGGCCCGCGGGACGGGACGCGGCCCGTCGCCGCTGCCGCTTCGGGGCGGGCTCCGCGTTCCCGACGACGGGTGCCTCGCCGTCCTCGTCCGCCTCGTCGGTCTCGATCGACGCCACGGACACGGTGGAGGCGGACGTGTCCGCCTCCGTCGCCGCCGGGCGCGGCGGGGCCATCGCCCCGATCCGCCCGGTGATGAACGGCTCCTCGGGCTGGTCGGGCTCCTCCGACACCGGCGCGGCGGCCACGACGGGCTCGGCCGCCCCGGCGGACGCGGCGGGAGCCGGCTCCGGGGTGCCGGTCGACTCCTGCGCCAGGTCGGTCTCGAGCGCGACCTCCGGCTCCTCGGCCACGGCCTCGTCGTCGTCCTCGGCCCGGTCGTCGCCCGTGGACGCGTCCTGGGCGACCTCGGGGGTCTTGACGACCTCGCCGGTCGACTCCTCGGCCAGGTCGGCCTCGAGGGCCACCTCGGACTCGTCCGCGTCCTCCACCTCCGGGACGGCGACGGCCGTCGCCGGCGCCTCCTCGACGGTGCCGGTGGACTCCTCGGCGAGCTCGGCCTCGAGCTCCACCTCGGGCTCCTCCGCGCCGTCCGCCGCGGACGAGCGGCGGGCCGCCACGTCGGCGGGGCTGGGCACGGGGCCGTCGTGGCCGTTCGCGCTCGCCACGACGGTGCTCGGCGAGCCGCCGTCGGAGGAGGCGCCGCGGCGTCCGCGGCCCCGGCGGCGACCCGAGCCGGACGACCCGTTGGACCCGGCGGACCCGGTCGAGGTCTCGGTCGCCGGCGCGGGGGACGCGGCCTTCGCCTCGTGGGTGTGGCCGCCGCCGCTCACGCCGGTGACCGGCTCGGTCTGCACGATCACGCCGCGGCCCTTGCAGTGCTCGCAGACCGTGGAGAACTCGTCGAGCAGGCCCTGCCCGACGCGCTTGCGGGTCATCTGCACCAGGCCGAGCGAGGTGACCTCGGCGACCTGGTGGCGGGTGCGGTCGCGGCCCAGGCACTCGGTGAGCCGGCGCAGGACCAGATCGCGGTTCGACTCCAGGACCATGTCGATGAAGTCGATGACGATCATGCCGCCGATGTCGCGCAGCCGCAGCTGGCGCACGACCTCCTCGGCGGCCTCGAGGTTGTTCCGGGTGACCGTCTCCTCGAGGTTGCCCCCGGAGCCGGTGAACTTGCCGGTGTTGACGTCGACCACGGTCATGGCCTCGGTGCGGTCGATCACCAGCGTGCCGCCCGAGGGCAGCCAGACCTTGCGGTCGAGGGCCTTCATCAGCTGCTCGTCGATCCGGTAGGCGCTGAAGACGTCCTCGGGCCCGATGTGGCGCGAGAGCCGCGGCACGAGCTCCGGGGCGACGTGCGAGATGTAGCCCTCGAGGGTCTCCCAGGCCTGCTCGCCCGAGATCACCAGCGAGGAGAAGTCCTCGTTGAACATGTCGCGCACGACCCGGATCAGCAGGTCGGGCTCCTCGTGCACGAGGGAGGGCGCCTTGGGCTTGCTCTTGCCCTTGCCTTCTGCGGCGTCCTTGCCGGTCTTCTCGATGACCTCCCACTGCGCCGCCAGACGACGCACGTCGGCCTCGAGCTCGGCCTCCTCGATGCCCTCCGCGGCCGTGCGGATGATGACCCCGGCCTCGTCGGGAACGATCCGCTTGAGGATCTCCTTGAGCCGCTTGCGCTCCGGCTCGGGCAGCTTGCGGCTGATGCCGGTGGCGCCGCCGCCGGGCACGTAGACGAGGAAGCGGCCGGGCAGGCTGATCTGCGTCGTGAGGCGCGCGCCCTTGTGCCCGACCGGGTCCTTGGTCACCTGGACCAGCACCGCGTCGCCGGAGGACAGGGCGTGCTCGATCTTGCGCTGCTTGCCGTCGAGCCCGGCGGCGTCCCAGTTGACCTCGCCGGCGTAGAGCACCGCGTTGCGCCCGCGGCCGATGTCGACGAACGCCGCCTCCATCGAGGGCAGCACGTTCTGCACGCGGCCGAGGTAGACGTTGCCGACCATCGAGTTCTGGCCGCTGCCCGCGACGAAGTGCTCGACCAGCACGCCGTCCTCGAGGACCCCGATCTGGTTCCGGTCGGCCTGCTGGCGGACGACCATGGTCCGCTCGACGGCCTCGCGCCGGGCGAGGAACTCGGACTCGGAGAGGATCGACGGGCGACGACGCCCGGCCTCGCGGCCGTCCCGACGACGCTGCCGCTTCGCCTCGAGGCGGGTCGAGCCCTTGACGCCCTTGACCTCGTCGTCGCTGGAGCGCTTCGGCTCCTTCTCGGCCTTCTCCGCCTTCTCCCGGACGTGGGTGACGGTGTTCGGCGGGTCGTCGTTCGACGACGCGGCGTCCGACGGGTCGTCCGACCCACGACGGCGGCGCCGACGGCGGCGGCGCGAGGAGCCCGACTCGGAGGAGCCGTCGTCGGACGACGCGTCGCCCTGGTCCTCGGTGTCGTCGGAGTCCTGGTCGTCGGTGTCCTCGCCCTCCTCGGAGTCCTCGGACTCGTCGCCGGCGTCGTCGTCGCCGTTCGCCTCGTCGCCGCCCCGCCCGCGACCACGGCCGCGGCGGCCACGACGACGACGGCGGCGGCCGGACTCGTCGTCGGACTCGGAGTCGGTGCCGTCGGCGGCCGGGCCGGACCCGGTGGAGGTGTCCTCGTCGGCAGGCTCGTCAGCGGCGTCGGCCGACTCGCCCTGCCCCGGCGTCACCACGCCTGCGGAGCGGCTGCCGCGGCGCCGGCGGCGGCCGCCACCGGACTCGGCCTCGTCGCCGTCGCCGCCGCCCCGGGCGGGCGTGGCCGCGTCGGGCGCGAGGAAGAGGGCGGCCGGCGCGGCCGGCGCGGCGTTGATCGCGCCGGTGACCCGCGGCTCGGCGTCCGCCGCCGGGTCGTCGAGGGTCAGGTTCGCCGGGATGTCGGGGAGCGTCTCCGGCACGACCGTGGCCTCGGAGGCCTCGACGGCGTCCGCCACGGCCTCGGCGGGCGGCGGCTCGCTGGGGAAGAAGTACTCCACCACCTGCGAGACGGTCGCGCGGTCGACGCTGGACTGGGCGCTGCGCGCGGCGACCTCGAGCCGGGCGAGCAGCGCGAGCACCTCACGGCTGGACGAGCCGACGAGCCGGGCGAGGGCGTGCACCCGCAGCTTGTCGGGGAGCGCGGCGAGCGCCGCCTCGTCGGGACGACCCGGACTGCCCGTCGCGGGGTCGGCGGGCAGTGATGACGCCTCGGGGTGTGCGTCGTTCTCGGACATGCAACTCCTTCGGCCCCCGGGCGCGACCTCGCGGTCGCGGCCACACGAGGGCATCGCGTGGTCTCGCCTGCCGGCGGCCACCCGACGGGCGGGCGACCTCCTGGAATCTCCGGGACGTGCCGCGCGGGACGGGGTCAGCGACCGATCGGGTCGCGGTCCGCCTCGAGCGGGTCGAGCAGCGCTCCGTCGTCGTCGAGCCGGCCCTGCGCCGTCCTCGTCGATCTGACGGGGACGGGCGGCTCCAGCCCGGCGACGATACGCAGCGCGTTCACCACGTCGTCGGGTCGCACGGCCGGCGTGGTGTGCCGTACGACCGCCGACAGTGTCCCACACACCGCCGACGGCGCATGCGTTCGGCGGTAGGTGATCGCCGACGGGCGTGTCGGCCGCGTGTCGTCCGCTGTCGGTTCATCGTTCGGGTGACGCTCGTCGTGCGTCTCGGTGACGTCGTCGACGGCACCCCGCGGCGATCCCGCCGGCGGGTCCTCGACGAGCACCGACACGAGCGCCGAACGCACGTCCAGGGTCCGCGGGCCGTTCTTGGTCATCCGCTCGACCTCGACGACGTCGGAGTCCAGCAGCGCCGCCACGGCGTCCCGCAGGTCGGCCGGGTCCACCCCGGGCAGCTCGATCCGCCAGGACGAGCCGTCGATCCGGTCGGCGAGGGCGCCCGGGCCGGACCGCACGACGTCCAGGACGACGAGGCCCTCCGGCAGCACCGCCCCGACCTCGCGGGCGACCGCGGACGGGTCCAGGTCGGCGGTCAGCCCGATCTCGACGAACTCGGCCTCGCTCGCCGCGCCGGTCGGCGAGGCACCGATCCAGGACAGCCGCGGGTGCGGGCTGAACCCCTGGGAGAGCGAGACCGGCACGCCCGCCCGGCGCAGCGCCCACTCCATCGCCCGGGCGACGTCGCGGTGGGAGCTGAACCGCGCACGGCCGCGCTTCGCGAACCGCATCCGCACCTTGGCCACCGTCGGCGCGGACGGGTGCGCGGCCTCGCCCTTGTAGCTCACGGGGACAACCGCGGGTTGTGCACCGGGGTCGAGGTGCGCGTCTCCACCGGCGTCAGCGGCAGCATCCGGCCGGGGGCCATCTCGCCCGGCATCGGGCCGATCTGGATCTCGGTGCCCATCTGCGGGCAGACGCCGCAGTCGAAGCACGGCGTCCAGCGGCAGTCGTCCTGCTCCCGGGAGTCCAGGGCGTCCTGCCAGTCGTCCCACAGCCAGCCGCGGTCGAGCCCGGAGTCGAGGTGGTCCCAGGGCAGGACCTCGTGCTGGTCGCGCTCGCGGGTGGTGAACCAGAACAGGTCCACGCCCTGCGGGGGCAGCTGCTCGGCGGCGGCGGTCTCCCAGCGCTGATAAGAGAAGTACTCGCTCCAGCCGTCGAAGTGCCCGCCGTCGCGCCAGACCGCCTCGATCACCCGGCCGACCCGGCGGTCGCCCCGCGAGAGCAGTCCCTCGATCAGTGAGGGCTGGCCGTCGTGGTAGCGCAGGCCGACGTTGCGGCCCAGCGAGCGGTCGGAGTTGATCGCCTCGCGGAGCTTGCGCAGCCGGTCGTCGACGACCTCGGGCGCGGTCTGCGCCGCCCACTGGAACGGGGTGTGCGGCTTGGGGACGAAGGCGCCGATCGACACCGTCGCCCGGACGTCCCCGCGCCCGGCCGCCTTGCGCCCGGTGCGGACGACCTCGTGGGCCATGGCCGCGATCTGCAGCACGTCCTCGTCGGTCTCGGTGGGCAGACCGCACATGAAGTACAGCTTCACCTGGCGCCAGCCGTGCTCGTAGGCGGTCGCCACGGTGGCGATGAGCTCCTCCTCGGAGACCATCTTGTTGATCACCCGGCGCAGCCGCTCCGAGCCGCCCTCGGGCGCGAACGTCAGCCCCGAGCGCCGCCCGGAGCGGGTCAGCTCCTCGGCCAGGTCGACGTTGAAGGCGTCCACCCGGGTCGAGGGCAGCGAGAGGCCCGTGCCGGTGCCCTCGTAGCGGTCGGCGAGACCCTTCGCGATCTCGCCGATCTCCGAGTGGTCGGCGCTGGACAGCGACAGCAGGCCCACCTCGGAGTAGCCCGACGCGGCGAGCCCGGACTCGACCATCTCCGAGACGCCCTGCTTGGACCGCTCCCGCACCGGCCGCGTGATCATCCCGGCCTGGCAGAAGCGGCAGCCCCGCGTGCAGCCGCGGAAGATCTCCACGCTCATCCGCTCGTGGACGGTCTCCGCCATCGGGACCAGCGGCTTCTTCGGGTAGGGCCAGTCGTCGAGGTCGCTCGTGGTGCGCTTGTGGACCCGCTCCGGCGCCGCGGGCGAGGTCGGGCGCACGGCCGCGATCGACCCGTCGTCGTGGTAGTCGACGGCGTAGAGCGCGGGGACGTAGACCCCCGGGACCCCGGCGAGCCGCTCCAGCGTCTCGTGGCGCGACAGACCCTCCGCCTTCGCCGCCTTCACGACGTCGGTGATGTCCCCGACGACCTCCTCGCCGTCGCCGAGCGCGACGAGGTCGACGAAGTCGGCGATCGGCTCCGGGTTGAAGGCGGCGTGACCACCCGCGAGCACGAGCGGGTGCTCGACCGTCCGGTCGGCGGCATGCAGCGGCACGCCCGCGAGATCGAGGATCTCGAGCAGGTTCGTGTAGCCGAGCTCGGTGGCGAACGAGACGCCGAGGACGTCGAACGCCGCGACCGGGCGGTGGGCGTCCACGGTGAACTGCGGGACGTCGTGCTCGCGCATCAGCGCCGCGAGGTCCGGCCACACCGCGTACGTGCGCTCGGCCAGGGCGTCCGGGCGCTCGTTGAGGACCTCGTAGAGGATCATGAGGCCCTGGTTCGGGAGGCCGACCTCGTAGGCGTCCGGGTAGCAGAGCGCCCAGTGGACCTCGGCGTCCTCCCACGGCGTCACCGTCGCGTTGCGCTCACCGCCGACGTACTGCACGGGCTTGCGCACCCGGGGCAGCAGCGGCTCGAGCCGGTCGTACACCGACTCCGGCGCGGTCGACAGATCGAGGGACATGGTTCTCCAGGGTAAACGTGACCGCGAACCGTCCTGCGCGCGCGGGCGAACGATCTCCCGTGACCGGCACCGAGCGCTTCGTCCGCTCCGGCGACCTGCGGATCTGCACGACGACGACGGGCTCGCCCGACGATCCCGCCGTCCTGCTGGTCATGGGGCTCGGGTTGAGCTACGACTGGTGGCGCGAGGACTTCTGCGACGCGCTCGCCGCCCGCGGCCGGTACGTCGTGCGGTTCGACAACCGCGACGTCGGCCGCTCCACCCACGTCACCGGGGCCGGCATCTCGCCCTGGGGCTTCCTGACGAGGCGCGCGCGCCCGGTCTACTCGCTGGGCGACATGGCGGACGACGCCGCGGCCGTCATCGACGCGTACGGGGGCTCCGCGCACGTGGTGGGCGCCTCGCTCGGGGCGATGGTCGCCCAGGAGGTCGCGATCCGGCACCCGGACCGGACGCTGTCGCTGACGTCGATCATGGGGCGTCCCGGCGACGGCCGGACCGGGAAGGTCTCGTGGCGCCGGGTCCCGGACTTCCTGCGCCCGCCCGCCGCCGACCCCGTCGAGGACATGGTCCGCACGTTCCGGCGGATCGGCTCGGCGTCGCGGACCGCGCAGGACGACGAGGACGTGCGCGTGACGATGCGTCGCGCCGCGGGCCGCGAGGCCACGGTCGCCCACGACGGGCAGGGCGGCGGACGCCAGCTCGCCGCCTGTGTCGGCGAGCGGGACCGCACCGCCGACCTGCGCGGCCTGCGGATGCCCGCCCTCGTCGTCCACGGGGCGGCCGACACCGTCATCCGTCCCGACGGCGGCCGGGCCACCGCCGCCGCCATCCCCGGCGCCGAGCTGCTCGAGCTGCCGGGGATGGGTCACGACCTCGCGCGGGCCTCGTGGCCCGCCGTCATCGACGGAATCTGCTCGCTCAGCCGAACCAGAGCTTGATCTCGCGCTCGGCCGACTCCGGCGAGTCCGAGCCGTGCACGATGTTCGAGCCGGTCTCCAGCGCCAGGTCGCCGCGCAGCGAGCCGGGCGTGGCCTTCTCCACCGGGTCGGTGCCGCCCGCGATCTGCCGGAACGCGGCGATCGCGCGCGGGCCCTCGACCACCATCGCGGCGACGGGGCCGGAGGTGATGAACTCGATGAGCTCCCCGAAGAAGGGGCGCTCGGCGTGCTCGGCGTAGTGCTGCTCGGCCACCGACCGCTCGACGTTGCGCAGCTCCAGCGACGCCAGCCGCAGGCCCTTGCGCTCGATGCGCGAGATGACCTCACCGACCAGTCCGCGCTGCACGCCGTCCGGCTTCACCAGCACCAGGGTGCGCTCGTCGGACACGGCGCTCCTCTCTGTTCACTCTCGACAGTCCGCGACGAGCCTACTGAGACCGCCGTCGCACGTTCCGTCCGGCTCCGGCGGGGGCGGGAGCCGCAGCGGCCGCGGCATCCCGAGGCGTGGTTCCGGGTCCCACCGCTCGTACGCGCGCGAGACCCAGCGGGCCACGTCGTCGGCAGGGACGCGGGCGCCGGGCCTGATCACCTCCCACCCGAGCGCCCGCGCCCGGGCCCATCCCTCCCGGTCCCCGCCCAGTCCGACGCGGGCCTCGGGCCAGGCCAGGGCGAGACGGGCGACGAGGACGCCCTCCCCGTCGAGCAGGCACTGCTCGACCGCCGGGACGGGCACGCCGCGCGCCAGCAGCCGCACCCGCCGTCGGGACGCCTCCCCGTCCGGGCTCCGCGGATCGACCCATGCGAGCACCGGGCTCACGGCGCGGGCCGCGCGATCGCCGGGATGTGCGGCGGCGAGGGCGCGGACGTCGTCGGGAACGAGGCCGGTGCAGCGCGCGAGCGCATCGAGCGCGACGACCGCGTCACCGCGCGGGAGCCACCGCGCGAGGTCGTAGGCAGTGCGCGTGGGGGTGGACGAGCGGATGCCGCCGCGGTGCTCGGCGACCTCCTCCGGAGGCAGATCGAGACGGTGCAGACGCACGCCCGGGCAGGACCTTCGGCCGTCGGCGCCCACGGCGAGATCGACGGTGACGTCGAGCGGGTCGTCCTCGGCGCCCCACAGCGCTGCGGCCGCCGTTCCCAGAACCACCGCACCGGGGTGGAGGAGCACCGCTCCGGCCGCGCGCACGCTCAGGGTGACGACGGCGCCGCGGTCGACGGATACGCCTCGGAAGAGCGGGGTGAAGCGACCGTCGACGACGTGGTGCCGGGTGAGCGCGCCGGAGTCGATGAGATCGGAGTGGCGGAAGGGCTGCGAGGTGTCCACGTGGGCTCGGACTCCCCCGCGGACGGAACGGTTCCCCCGGATTCAGGGCGCTAGGCAGTTGATCATGTCGAGCGCGACATCGAGGACGTCGCGCTCGACATGATCATCTGCCTAGCGGATCGGGCAGGGGGTCCTCGCGGGCGAGCAGCTCGACCTCGTCGAGATCGACGTCCTCGACCTCGATCGCGGTCCGCCGGGCGCGGCGGACCTCACGCGTCTTGTCCCGCGAGCGCTGGGCGCGACGGGCGCGGTTGTCGGACCCCATCGGCCCACCCTGACAGCTCAGCGCGGGGCGAACCAGGCCTCCTGCCGACGGATCACCTCGCGGCGCATCCACAGCATCAGGCCCCAGACCAGGCAGAAGATCAGCCCGAGCACGCCGAGTGAGGGCGAGAGCACCCAGCCGAGGAGCATGAGGACCTGCAGGCCGACCGCGAACGCCAGGCCCCACGGCCGCAGGATCACCACGCATCCGACGATCATCCCGAGGGTCAGCACGATCACCAGGACGAGCTTCGGCGCGGTGATGCCGCCCTCGACGTAGTTCATCACCGGCAGCACCAGCGGTACCGCGATGGCCTCGAGGACCAGGCACGCCGACGCCGGACCGCGGAAGGCGCGGCGGGGGTCCGGCGGGCGCAGGTCCTCGGTCCCCTCCGGGGCGGTCATGCGGGCTCCCTCCCGAGCAGTGTGCGGGCCTCGCCGGCCGCGACCACGGAGCCGATGACGAGCACGCCGCCCCCGGCGGTCGCCCCGTCGTCGGAGGTCTCCTCGGACATCGAGATCGCCGTCTCGAGCGCCGCGTCCATCCGGGTCTCGACGACGACCCGCTCGGACCCGAAGCGGGCGACCGCGAGCGCGCCGAGCCGGTCGGGGTCCATCGCGCGCGGCGAGGACATCCCGGTGACGACGACCTCGTCGAGGATGGGCTCGAGGGCGGCGAGGATCCCCTCGGCGTCCTTGTCCCCCATGATCGCGACGACGCCGACGAGGCGCCGGAAGGAGAACTCCTCCTTCACGGCGGCGGCCGCGGCGGCCGCGCCGTGCGGGTTGTGGGCCGCGTCCACGACCACCGTGGGCGCGGAGCGCAGTCGCTCGAGACGCCCCGGGACGCGGACGGCGGCGAACGCGTCGCGCACCGCCTCGAGGTCCAGTCGGCGCGAGGACCCGGCGCCGAAGAAGGCCTCGACGGCGGCGAGCGCGAGAGCGGCGTTGCCGGCCTGGTGCTCACCGAACAGCGGCAGGTAGATGTCGTCGTACTCGCCGCCGAGGCCCTGCAGCCGCAGCTGCTGGCCGCCGACGGCGACGGAGCGCTCCAGCACACCGAACTCGATGCCCGACCGCGCGACCTCGGCGTCGACCGCCACGGCCCTCTCGAGCAGCGCCTGGGCGACCTCGGGCGTCTGCTGCGCGAGCAGCGCCACCGAGCCCGGCTTGATGATGCCCGCCTTCTCGCGGGCGATCCCGAGGATGTCCGACCCGAGGTAGTCCTGGTGGTCGAGCCCGATCGGGGTGATCGCGGCGACCGCCGCGTCGGCGACGTTCGTGGCGTCCCACGACCCGCCGAGGCCGGTCTCGATGACGCCGACGTCGACCGGCGCGTCGGCGAAGGCCGCGAACGCCATCGCGGTGAGCACCTCGAACTTCGAGCAGTGCACCCCGTCGACGCCGTCCCGCGCCCGGTCGACCACCCCGACGTACGGCGCGATCTCCTGCCAGGTCTCGACGTAGCGCCGGGCCGAGATCGGGCGTCCGTCGAGGGCGATCCGCTCGGTGACCCGCTGCAGGTGCGGGCTGGTGTAGCGCCCGGTCCGTGGACCGATGCGCGTCAGCAGCGCGTCGATCATGCGGGTCACGGACGACTTGCCGTTCGTGCCGGCGATGTGGATCACCGGGTACGAGCGCTGCGGCTCCCCGAGGACGTCGCAGAGCGCCCGGATCCGGTCGAGCGAGGGCTCGATCCGCGTCTCCGGCCAGCGCTGGTCGAGCTGGGCCTCGACCTCGCGCAGCGCGGCGAGGTCCTCGGCGGTGTCGTGCTCGGCGGCGGGCACGGCGTCCGGGTCGGGCCCGGTGCGGACCATCGCGTCCGCCAGGGCGCCGCCCCCCGCCGTCGTGTCACCGCCCGCGGCGGCGAGGAGCTGCGCGATCTCGTCCGGGTCGGTGTCGCCCGCGGCGTCCGTGTCGTCACTGCCGAAGGTGTGGGGCTCGTAGCGCATCGAACCCGATCCTACGACCCGGTCAGAACAGGGCCGGAATCTTGATCACCAGCTGGTACACCCCGTAGAGGAACGGGATCAGCACCCACAGCCAGGCCAGCACCATCAGCACCGACCGGGACCCCGTTGCCTGGCTCATCGCGCCGCCTCCTCACGCACCCGGTCGTCGGTGCGGACGTAGTGCTTCGGGTCGACCGGGCGGATCAGCTCGTTCGAGATGAACCCGACGACCAGCAGACCGATCATGATCATGAAGGACACGCTGTACTTGCCGGGCCCGGGGACGTCGCCCTGGGCGTCGACGATCGCGTTGACCACCAGGGGCCCGAGCACCCCGGCCGCCGACCACGCCGTCAGGAGCCGGCCGTGGATCGCGCCGACCTGGTAGGTGCCGAAGAGGTCCTTCAGGTAGGCGGGGACCGTCGCGAACCCGGCGCCGTAGAAGGACAGGATGAGCAGCGAGGCGATCAGGAAGACGACCTTGTTGCCCTCGCCGATCGTCAGGATCACCAGGTAGAGCAGGGCGCCCACGCCGAGGTACATCCGGTAGATGTTCTTGCGGCCGATGACGTCCGAGGCCGAGGACCACACGAACCGGCCGAGCATGTTGGCCAGCGAGAGGATCGAGACGAACGCACCGGCAGCCGCGGCGATGACCGTCGCCGGCGCCGTGTCGGCGAAGAAGTCCTGGTAGATCGGGTTCGCCCGCTCCAGCAGCCCGATCCCGGCCGTGACGTTGAAGCACAGCACGATCCAGAGGAACCAGAACTGCGGGAGCTTGATCGCCGTCGCCGCGGACACCGCGACCTCGTCGCTCGCCGCCTGCTTCGACTGCTGGGGCGGGTTCGGCGGGGTCCAGTCGTCGGCGGGGACGCGCACGAGCAGCCAGCCCACCGACATGAAGATCGCGTAGCCGATCCCCATGACGAGGAAGGTCGCGCCCAGCCCACCCGGCGTCGTCCCGAACGCCGCCAGCAGGTTCGTCTCGATCGGCGCGGCGATCAGGGCACCGCCGCCGAAGCCCATGATCGCGATACCCGTGGCCATGCCGGGCCGGTCCGCGAACCACTTCATCAGCGTGGAGACCGGCGAGATGTAGCCGATGCCGAGGCCGATGCCGCCGAAGAAGCCGTAGCCGACCACGACGAGCCAGTACTGCGACAGGAAGAGCCCGACCGCCGAGATCAGGAAGCCGGCCGAGAAGAAGCACATCGACACGAACATCGCCCAGCGCGGGCCACGCCGTTCGACGGTGGTGCCGCCGAACGCCGCCGACAGGCCGAGCATGACGATCGCGAGCTGGAAGGGCAGCGCCGTGGCCGTGCCGGAGAGGTCGAGACCCTCGCCCAGCCCGGTCTTGAGGTTGCTCCACGCGTAGGCCTGACCGATCGAGAGGTGCACGGCGAGGGCCGCGGGCGGGACGAGCCAGCGGCTCCATCCCGGCGGTGCGACGATGGCCGAGCGGTCCAGGAATCCCAACGCGACCTCCACTGTGCGCAACCGAGTGTGATCGGTGTGTGACCGCTGCACTATCGCACCAGCGCGGACAATCAGCCATTCGGGACGAAGGAGGTGGTTCCGGTGGGCAGGGTGACCGTCCGTCGACCCGTGGTGCGGGTCCGGGAACGTGGGGTGTCCCGCCGTCCCGACGCGCTCGCCGCCGAGGAGCCGCTCGAGATCCGCATCGAGGGGAAGCCGCTCGCGGTGACGATGCGGACGCCGGGGCACGACGTCGAGCTCGCCCACGGCTTCCTGCTGACCGAGGGTGTGATCACCTCGGCCGACGACATCGCCACGGCGCGCTACTGCGACTCGGTCGACGACACCGGCCGCAACACCTACAACGTGCTCGACCTCGCGCTCGCCCCCGGCGTCGCCCCGCCCGACGACTCCGTCGAGCGCCGCTTCTACACGACCTCGAGCTGCGGGGTGTGCGGCAAGGCGTCGCTGGACGCCGTGCGGACCCGGACCGCCTTCTCCCCTGCCGACGATCCCGTGGCGATCGACGCGGACGTGCTCTTCGGGCTCCCCGACGCCCTGCGGGCCGCGCAGAAGGTCTTCGACTCCACGGGGGGCCTGCACGGGGCGGGCCTGTTCCGCGCCGACGGGTCGCTGCTCGCGGTCCGGGAGGACGTGGGTCGGCACAACGCGGTGGACAAGGTCGTCGGGCACGCCCTGCTCTCCGGGGCCGTCCCCGCCGCCGGTAGCGTGCTGATGGTCTCGGGGCGCGCGTCGTTCGAGCTGACCCAGAAGGCCGTCATGGCCGGCATCCCGGCCCTGGCCGCCGTCTCGGCGCCGTCGTCGCTGGCCGCCGAGATGGCCGAGGACGCGGGCATGACCCTGGTCGGCTTCCTGCGTGGCCGCTCGATGAACATCTACGCCGGGGCGTCCCGGATCACGGGGATCGACGTGGATCCCCGGTAACGTCCCACGACGCCACGATCGATACCGCGCAGGAGCGGGATCGAAACATGAACGGGGGCGGTACGTGTCGGGGCAGGGACGCCGGGTGAGCCGTCGACGGCTCCTGCTCGGCGGCGGAGCGGTGGTCGGCGCCGGTGCGCTGGCCGCCGGGGCGACGAGCCTCGCGGCGATGGTCGAGACGCCCGCGCCCATCCCGCAGCGTGTCCCCGCCGTCCCCCGGCCCCCGCGCACGCCCGACGCGGCCACGACCGTCGAGTGGGTCACCTCACGGGCGCGGAACCGCTCGGTGCGCCTCGTCATCTCCTCCCCCGCCGGCGTCGACCGGCGGCAGCTGCCCGTCGCGGTCGGCCTGCACGGGCTCGGCGGCAACGCGCTCTGGTGGGGCGACCCCGGCATGCGCCGCGCCCTGGGGATCGCCTGGGCGTCCGGGGTGCCGCCGTTCGCGATCGCCGCCCTCGACGGCGGGGACAACTACTGGCACCCGTACCGCGTCGGCGACGACCCGATGCGGATGCTGCTGGAGGAACTGCCGCCCTGGCTGGGGCAGCGCGGGATGTCCGGCGTGCCCGCCCTCGCCACCGGGGTGTCCATGGGCGGGGCCGGCTCCCTCATGTACGCCCGGGCCCGGGCCGGGCTGCGATCGCCGGTGAAGGCGGTCGCCGCGATGTCGCCGGGGCTGTTCACGGACTGGTCCGTCGCCGCGAAGCGCCCGTTCGCCGGCGTCGCCGACTGGGAGGCGAACGACCCGCTGCGCTTCTACCCCGAGCTCGCCGGCACCCCGACCGGCATGTGGTGCGGCGACCGGGACTCGTTCGCCGACGCCGTCCGGCGCTACATCGCGCTGGCCCGTCCGCAGTACTCGCGGATCAGCCCCGGGGCGCACACCGGCTCGTACTACGCGACGATCCTGCCGCAGGTGATCGCGTTCCTCGGCCAGCACGTGGCGCCCTCGGCCCTGTCGTTCGGGCCGGTCTCGTCGAACACGGCCTACCCGCACCTGTAGGGCGGTCCGGCCCCGCCGCCGTCCGCGCCGCCGTCCGCGCCGCGAGAGTGACACCACGCAGGCTCGACGGCCCGCCGGCCTGTCCCACGTCACCCTCGCGGCGGTGCCCGAGCCCCGGGAACGACGAACGGGCCGCCCGCCACCGGCGACGGTGGCGGACGGCCCGTCCGGGGCGTCGAGGATCAGGCCGACTTGTCGCGGCGCTCGCGGCGGGCCGGCTGACGGGGGACGATCGTCGGGTTGACGTTCTCCTTCACCGTCTGCTCGGTGACGACCACCTTCGCCACGTCGTCGCGGCTCGGGATGTCGTACATGACCGGGTTGAGGACCTCTTCCATGATCGCGCGCAGACCACGCGCGCCGGTGCCGCGCAGGATCGCCTGGTCGGCGATCGCCTCGAGGGCCTCGGGGGTGAACTCGAGCTCGACCCCGTCCATCTCGAACAGCTTCTGGTACTGCTTCACCAGCGCGTTGCGCGGCTCGGTGAGGATCTGCACCAGGCTGGGCTTGTCGAGGTTCGACACCGACGCCATCACCGGCACGCGGCCGATGAACTCCGGGATCAGCCCGAACTTGATCAGGTCCTCGGGCATCGTGTCGGCGAACGACTCGGCGGACTCCATCTCGGCCTTCGACCGGATGTCCGCGCCGAAGCCGAGGCCACCGCGGCCCACGCGCTCGGCGATGATCTTCTCCAGGCCCGCGAAGGCACCCGCCACGATGAACAGCACGTTCGTCGTGTCGATCTGGATGAACTCCTGGTGCGGGTGCTTGCGCCCGCCCTGCGGGGGCACGCTCGCCGTGGTGCCCTCGAGGATCTTCAGGAGCGCCTGCTGCACGCCCTCGCCGGAGACGTCGCGCGTGATGGACGGGTTCTCCGACTTCCGCGCGATCTTGTCGACCTCGTCGATGTAGATGATGCCGGTCTCGGCGCGCTTGACGTCGTAGTCGGCGGCCTGGATCAGCTTCAGCAGGATGTTCTCGACGTCCTCGCCGACGTACCCGGCCTCGGTGAGCGCCGTGGCGTCGGCGATCGCGAACGGCACGTTCAGCAGCTTCGCGAGCGTCTGCGCGAGGTAGGTCTTGCCGCAGCCGGTGGGGCCGAGCATGAGGATGTTCGACTTCGCCAGCTCGACGGTGTCGTCGTTGCGGGAGTTCTCGCGGTTCTTCTCCCCCGCCTGCACCCGCTTGTAGTGGTTGTAGACGGCGACCGAGAGGGTCTTCTTCGTGTCGTCCTGACCGATGACGTACTGGTCGAGGAACTCGTGGATCTCGGTGGGCTTCGGGAGCTCGTCGAGCTTGACCTCACCGGCCTCGGCGAGCTCCTCCTCGATGATCTCGTTGCAGAGATCGATGCACTCGTCGCAGATGTACACGCCGGGACCGGCGATGAGCTTCTTGACCTGCTTCTGGCTCTTCCCGCAGAACGAGCACTTCAGCAGGTCCCCGCCGTCACCGATGCGTGCCATCGCAGCAGACCCCGTGTCCCATCCGGCGCACCCGGACGGTGCGCGCTGTCGTGATTGACCGTACCCGTCCACTCCGCCACGGCGGGAGGCTTCGGGGTGCGGCGATCCTGCTGGTCGAGTGCCCGCGACGGGCGGCGACGCGCCGTCCCGGCCGGGCGACGCGGTGGGTGGTCCTCGCGGACCACCCACCGCGGAGCGCTACCGGTTCGCCGAGAGCTTCCGGCTCGCGACGACGTCGTCGATGATCCCGTACTCCTTGGCCTCGTCGGCCGTCAGGATCTTGTCGCGCTCGATGTCCGCACGAACCTGCTCCGCGGTGCGGTTGGTGTGGTTCGCGAGGGTGGTCTCGAGCAGCCGGCGCATGCGGGTGATCTCGTTGGCCTGGATCTCCAGGTCGGAGGCCTGCCCGTAGAAGCCCTCGGTGGCCGGCTGGTGGATCATCACGCGTGCGTTCGGCACGGCCAGGCGCTTGCCCGGGGCACCGGCGGCGAGCACGACCGCGGCGGCCGACGCGGCCTGCCCGAGGCAGACCGTGGCGATGTCGGGCCGGACGTACTGCATGGTGTCGTAGATCGCCATGAGCGCGGTGAACGAGCCGCCCGGCGAGTTGATGTACATGGTGATGTCGCGGTCCGGGTCGTTGGACTCCAGGAACAGCAACTGCGCCATGACGTCGTTCGCGGACGCGTCGTCGATCTGCACCCCGAGGAAGATGATGCGTTCCTCGAAGAGCTTGTTGTAGGGGTTGGACTCCTTGACGCCGTAGCTCGTCCGCTCGACGAACGACGGCAGGATGTACCGGGCCTCCGGCGACGCCGAGGCACGCCCACCCGGAACGTGAAGCTCACTCATCGTGCGTCTCCTCAGGCGCTGGTGCCGTTGCCGTTGCCGTTCGAGCTCGCGTCGCTCGCCCGGGTGACCACGTGGTCGATGAAGCCGTACTCCTTGGCCTCGTACGGGTCGAACCAGCGGTCGCGGTCGGAGTCGGCGGTGATCTGCTCGAAGCTCTGGCCGGTGTGCTCCGCGATCAGCTCGGCGAGCTGGCGCTTGAGCTTGCGCAGCGACTCCGCGCGGATCGTGATGTCGGTTTCCGTGCCGCCGAGGCCACCCGAGGGCTGGTGCATCATGATCTGCGCGTGCGGGAGCGCGAAGCGCTTGCCCGGGGCGCCGGCCGAGAGCAGGAACTGCCCCATGGAGGCCGCGAGGCCCATCGCCACGGTGGACACGTCGGGCTCGATCCACTGCATGGTGTCGTAGATCGCCATGCCCGCGGAGACCGAGCCGCCCGGCGAGTTGATGTACAGGCGGATGTCGGACTTGGGGTCCTCCGCGGACAGCAGGAGGAGCTGTGCGGAGATCTGGTTCGCGATCGCGTCGTTGACCTCCTGGCCGAGAACGACGATCCGCTCCCGGAGAAGGCGCTCGTAGACCGAGTCGTTGAGCGTCATCGACCCGCCGGCGGAACGCATGACCGCCCCGGACGGGTCGGAGAGGTGCTGGCTCACCTGTCCCTGCTTTCCTTGGGTTTGGGGTACTTGACGCAGCGCTGCCACCGACACTAACGATCGAGCGGGCCCCGATCGTCCGTCACGGGCCCGTGTTCGCTGTGGGCACACGGACCCGTGACGGTCGCGGTGTCAGCTCTTCGCGGCGGTGCTCTCGACGACCGCGTCCTCGTCCTGGTCGGACCCCGACGCCGCGGTGGCGGTCTCGTCGGCCACCTCGGCGGCGTCGGCCGCCTCCTCGCCCTCCTCGGGCGTGGCGGTGCCGAACAGCTCGGAGAGGTCGACGGGCTCGCCGTCCGGGCCGAGCACGGTGGCGGCCTGGACCACGGAGGCCAGCGCCTTGCCGCGGCGCACGTCGGCGAAGATCGCGCCGAGCTGGTTGGCCTGCTGCGCCTGCTGGATGTACTGCTCGGGGCTGATGCCGAAGCGCTGGGCCTGCATGAAGATGCGCTCCATCAGCTCCTGCTGGTCGACCTGGATCTCGCCCTTCTCGGCGACCTCGTCGAGCAGCAGCTGGGTCTTCACGGCCTGCTCGGCCGCGGTGCGCAGCTCCGCGTCGAACTCCTCGCGGGTCTGGCCCTGGGACTCGACGTACTCGGTGAGCCTGGCCTCGTCGTGGTCGAACTCGTGGACCGCCTCGTGCGCGCGGACCTCGACCTCGGAGGTGACGACGCCCTCGGGCGCCGGGATGTCGGCCGCCTCGAGCAGTGCCTCGAGCACCTTGTCCCGTGCCTGCCCGGCCTGCTCCATCTTCTTGACGCGGCCGTGGCGCTCGCGCAGGTCGGCCTTCAGCTCGTCCAGCGTGTCGAACTCGCTGGCGAGCTGGGCGAACTCGTCGTCGGCCTCCGGGAGCTGGCGCTCCTTGACCTGGGACACCGTGACGGTGACCTCGGCCTCCTGACCGGCGTGCTCGCCGGCGACGAGCTTCGTCGTGAAGGTCTTCGTGTCCCCGGCGGACATGCCCTCGAGCGCGTCGTCGAGGCCCTCGATGAGCTGGCCGGAGCCGACCTGGTGGCTCATCCCGGTGGTCTGCGCCTCCTCGACGGCCTCACCGTCCACGGTGGCCGCGAGGTCGATCACCACGAAGTCGTCCTTCGCGGCGGGGCGCTGCACCCCGGTGAGCGTGCCGAAGCGGGCCTGCAGCCCCTTCAGCTGGTCGTCCACGTCCTCGTCGGTGACCTCGGCCGCGTCGACCGACACCGAGATCGAGGAGAAGTCCGGCAGGGTGATCTCCGGACGGACGTCGACCTCGGCGGTGAAGGCGATCTTGTCGCCGTCGTCGATCGAGGTGACCTCGATCTCCGGCTGCCCGAGCGGGTTGAGCTCGGCCTCGCCGACGGCCTCGCCGTACTTCTGCGGGACGGCCGTGTTGACGACCTCCTCGAGCACGACGCCGCGCCCGAGGCGCTGGTCGAGGATGCGGGCGGGAGCCTTGCCCGGGCGGAAGCCGGGCACGCGGACCTGCTGGGCGATCTTCTTGTACGCCTGGTCGAAGGTCGGCTTGAGCTCGTCGAACGGCACCTCGACGGCGAGACGGACGCGCGTCGGCGACAGGTGCTCGACGGTGGACTTCACAGCTCGTTCTCCTCCGGGCGGGACTTCTGCAGATCGCGACCCGGGGGCGTACGACGGTGACCCGTACGGGCCTCGACGTCGACACCCGCCCGGGCGTTGGCCGCGAGTCTAGACGTGCCCACCGACATCGCGGGGTGGCGGCCCTGACCAGCACCGACGTCACCGTGCGCGCACGCGATCACGGATAGGGTGGCGCGGTGACCGCGTTCGCCCTGGGGCTGGCCGCGCTCGGCCGACCGACCTACGTCAACGTCGGCCGCGACGGGGTGCACCGCGACGTCGAGGCGTTGCGCGCCCTCGCCCACGCCACCCTGGACGCCGCCTGGGACGCGGGGGTGCGCCGCATCGACGCCGCGCGGTCCTACGGGCGGGCGGAGGAGTTCCTCGCGGGCTGGCTCGCCGCCGATCCCGCGCGTCGTCGGGACGCCGTGATCTCCAGCAAGTGGGGCTACCGCTACACCGCCGACTGGGACCCCGACGCCGAGGTGCACGAGGTGAAGGAGCACTCGCTCGCCCACTTCCGCACCCAGTGGGCCGAGACCCGCGCGGTGCTCGGCGTGCCCGACCTCTACCAGGTGCACTCGCTGACCACCGACTCCCCGCTGTTCGACGACGGCCCGCTGCAGCGGGCCCTCGCCGACCTGCGGGACGAGGGGGTGCGGCTGGGCTTCTCGACGTCGGGCCCGGGCCAGCCCGTGGCGGTCCGGCGCGGCCTGGACCTCGAGATGGGCGGCGCACCCCTGTTCACCGCCGTGCAGTCGACGTGGAACCTGCTCGAGACCTCGGTCGGCCCGGCGCTGGCCGAGGCGCACGACGCGGGAGCGCTCGTCCTCGTCAAGGAGGGCGTCGCGAACGGCCGGCTGGTGGTGGATCCGCCGGCCCCGCTCGCACGGGCCGCCGCCGCGCACGGCGTGGGCCCGGACGCCGTGGCGCTCGCCGCGATCGCCGCGCAGCCGTGGGCCGACGTCGTGCTCTGCGGCGCGGCCGACCCGGACCAGCTGCGGTCCAACCTCGCGCCCGTGTCGCTCACCGCCGACGACCTGGCCGCCCTGGACGCCCTCGCGACACCCGCCGACGAGTACTGGACCGCCCGGCGCGCGATGGCCTGGGTCTGAGGAGAACGCCGGGCGTCGATGTCGGACGAGTCGGGCACACTCCCGGGCACCGCAGTGATCACCGGGGAGGGACCGACGTTGCCCGGCATCGGCTCGTACGACTTCAGGAACGCCTACCGCCACGGGTTCGCCCGGGTGGCGGCCGCGACGCTGCGCACGTCGCTGGCCGATCCCCCGGCGAACGCGTCGGCGGTGGTGGAGATGGCCCGGACCTGTCACGACGACGGCGCGGCGCTCGTCGTGTTCCCGGAGCTCACGCTCTGCGGCTACTCGATCGAGGACCTGCTGTTGCAGGACACCCTGCTCGACGCCGTGGAGGCGGCGCTCGGCGCCGTGCTCGCCGAGACCGCCTCCCTGACACCGGTGCTCGTCGTCGGCGCCCCGCTGCGCCACCGGCACCGGATGTACAACTGCGCGGTGGTGATCCACCGGGGCCGTGTCCTCGGGGTGGCGCCGAAGTCCTACCTGCCCACCTACCGCGAGTTCTACGAACGGCGGCAGGCCGCCGCGGGCGACGACCAGCGCGGCACGATCCGGCTCCTCGGCGCCGACGTGCCCTTCGGCCCGGATCTGCTCTTCGCGGCCGCCGACGTACCGGGCTTCGTGCTGCACGCCGAGATCTGCGAGGACATGTTCGTCCCGGTCCCGCCCAGCGCGGAGGCCGCGCTCGCCGGCGCCACCGTCCTCGCCAACCTCAGCGGGAGCCCCATCACCGTGGGCCGCGCGGACGACCGGCAGCTGCTCGCCCGCTCCGCCTCGGCCCGCTGCGCCGCGGCCTACGTCTACGCGGCCGCCGGTGAGGGCGAGTCGACCACCGACCTCGCGTGGGACGGCCAGACCTCGATCCACGAGTTCGGCCGCCTGCTCGCCGAGACGCCGCGCTTCCCGCAGGGCCAGCAGCACGCGGTGGCCGACGTCGACCTCGACCTGCTGGTGGCCGAGCGGCTGCGCACCGGCACGTTCGACGACAACCGCCGCGCGCACGCGGACCGTCTCGCCGACTGGCGCACCGTCGAGTTCACGCTCGACCCCGCCGACGGCGACCTCGGGCTGCGCCGCGGGATCGAGCGGTTCCCGTTCGTGCCGGCCGACCCGTCCCGGCTGGAGCAGGACTGCTACGAGGCCTACTCGATCCAGGTCTCCGGACTCGAGCAGCGGCTCCGGGCCATCGGTGGGCCGAAGATCGTGATCGGGGTGTCCGGCGGGCTCGACTCGACCCACGCGCTGATCGTCGCCGCGCGCGCCCTGGACCGCGCGGGCCGCCCGCGCAGCGACATCCTCGCCTTCACGCTGCCCGGCTTCGCCACGGGCGAGCGCACGAAGGGCAACGCGCAGCGGCTGTGCGAGGCCCTGGGCGTGACGTTCACCGAGATCGACATCACCGAGACCGCGCGGCTGATGCTGCGCAACCTCGACCACCCGTTCTCGCAGGGCGAGCCGGTCTACGACGTGACGTTCGAGAACGTGCAGGCCGGGCTGCGCACCGACTACCTGTTCCGCGCGGCCAACCAGCGCGGCGGCATCGTGCTCGGCACCGGCGACCTCTCCGAGATCGCACTCGGGTGGTCGACGTACGGCGTGGGCGACCAGATGTCGCACTACAACGTCAACGGCGGCGTGCCCAAGACGCTGATGCAGCACCTGATCCGCTGGGTCATCTCCTCCGGGCAGTTCGACGACGAGGTGGGCGAGGTGCTGCAGTCGGTGCTCGACACCGAGATCACCCCGGAGCTCGTGCCGGCCACCGAGGACGCCCCGGTGCAGTCGAGCGAGCAGAAGATCGGCCCCTACAACCTGCAGGACTTCACGCTCTTCCAGATCCTGCGGCACGGGTCGCGCCCCTCGAAGGTCGCCTTCCTCGCCTGGCACGCCTGGCACGACGCCGAGGCCGGCGAGTGGCCCACGGGGTTCCCCGACGACGACCGCGTCGCCTACGACCTCCCGGAGATCCGGCGGTGGCTGGAGGTCTTCGCGCAGCGCTTCTTCCAGTTCGCCCAGTTCAAGCGCTCCGCGGTGCCGAACGGCCCGAAGGTCTCCGCGGGCGGTGCGCTCTCCCCGCGCGGCGACTGGCGGGCGCCCTCGGACTCGTCGGCCCGGATCTGGCTGGACGAGATCGCGCGGGAGGTCCCCGAGCGCTGGCCCGGCTGAACCCGACTTTCGTCGGTGCCGCCGCCGACCGTCGGGGGCGGCGCCGAGGGGGCCGACCGGCCAGGCTCGACACCATGACCGCGATGCCGCGCCAGGCCGAGGACGAGCGCCCGTCCACGATCACCACACCGGGCGCGCGCATCGAGTCGCTCGACGTGCTCCGCGGGGTCGCTCTCTGCGGGATCCCGGTGATCAACATCTACCAGCAGCTGGTGTGGCTGCGCGGTGAACCGGCGGCCCGCACCATCCTCCCGACGGCGATCGACCTGATCTTCTACGAGCGGTTCCTGCCGATCTTCGCGCTGCTGTTCGGCATCGGGTTCGGCCTGTTCCTCGAGCGCGCCGCGACCCGGACCGACCGGCCCCGGGTGGTGCTCGCCCGACGACTCGTCGTGCTGCTCGTGATCGGGGGCGTCCACCAGTTCTTCCACATCGGTGAGGCGCTGTTCCCGTACGCCCTCGTCGGGCTCGTCCTGTTGATCCCGATGTCGTTCCTGCCGCCGCGGGCCTGCCTCGCCGTCGGCATCGTGCTGGTCGTGCTCCTCCCCCAGGTCCAGACCAGTGTCGGCCTGATCGCAGGCCTGTTGCCGCTCGGCTTCGGGCTGGCCCGGGTCGGCGTACCCGAGGGGCTGGCCCGCCACCCCGGACGGATCGCCGTGACCTTCGTGGTGAGCGCACTCGTGGTCGGCGCCTGGACCACGGCGCGGCTCGCCGGCGTGCAGCTGCCGGTGGTCAGCGTGGTGGGCAGCCCGCTCGGTGGCGACCTGATCCACGCGGCGGCGGCCGTGGCCGGAGCGTTCGCCTACTCCTGTCTGGTGCTGCTCCTGCTCCGCACCCCGGTCGGTCCCGCACTCGACGCCGTGTTCGCGCCGATGGGTCGCATGGCGCTGACGAACTACCTCTCCGCCACGGTCCTGTTCCTCGTGCTCGGACCGCTGCTGGGCATCGACTCCCTCGCCGATGCCCCGGCGATCGCCGGGCTGACGGTCGGGATCCTCGTCGTGCAGGTCGTCTGGAGCCGTCTCTGGCTGCGACGATTCGCCTACGGCCCGGTGGAATGGGGGTGGCGGTGCCTGACCTGGGGGCGGCGCGCGCCGCTGCGACGCGGGGCGTGAGACCGGCCGACGTGGCGGTCGCCCTGGCCTTCGCGGTCTGGGGCGTCGCCCTCGTCCTGCTGTTCCCGCCCGCCCCGCACCCGCTCGTCCCGCTGCCGAGAGCCGGCGACCTCCTGATCACCGCGCTCCTCACGGTCGTGCTGCTCCTGCGTCGGGGCCGCCCGGTGCTCGTGGCGGTCCTGACGGCGGGGCTCACCCTCCTGCTGCCGGGGAACTGGTTCGTCTACGGCGCGATCTACGCCGCGGGCGCGCACCTGCACCGCCGCGCGCATCTGTGGTGGGTGGTGCCGATGCTGTTCGGCGCCTCGTTCGTCGGCGGCCAGGGCTGGATCGCGTTCCGGTTCAACGACAACGCGTTCCTGCTGTTCGCCTCGGTCCTCGTGGCGCTGGCCGGGCTGTACGTCGGCACGCGCCGGGAGCTGATCGCGGCCGCGCACGAGCGCGCCGACCGCGCCGAGGAGACCGCCCGGGCCGAGGAACGGACGCGGCTCGCCGCCGAGATGCACGACGTCGTCACCCACCGGGTCAATCTCATGGTGCTGCAGGCGGGCGCCCTCCAGGCCACCACCACCGACCCGGCCGTCGGGCAGGCCGCCGACGAGCTGCGCCGCTCCGGTCGGGCCGCCCTGGCCGAGCTGCGCGACCTCGTCGGGGTCCTGCGCTCCGGCGCGACGACGACGACCGGCTCCCCCACCGCCCCCGCGCAGGTCGACCACGGGGCGGTGCGCACGCTCGTCGAGGAGTCCCGCGCCGTGGGTCTGGACGTCACCTGCACCGAGCACGGTGACCCGTCCGCGCTGACCCCGATGGTGCAGCGCACGATGGTCCGCGTCGTGCAGGAGGCGCTCAGCAACGCGCGCAAGCACGCCCGGGGCGCGCAGGTGACGGTCGAGATCTCCTACGGCGACGGGGCGCGGGTGGCGGTCGTCGACGCGGGCGGCGAGCCCGACCCCGAGCTCGCGACGACGGGTGGCGGCGCCGGGCTGGACGGGTTGCGACGGCGGGTCGCGATGGTCGGCGGCACGCTGGCGGCCGGTCCCGAGGCGTCCGGGTTCGCCGTGCGCGCCCGGCTCCCGGCCTACGTCCCGACCGGATCGTGAGACGCTGCCGGGCGTGCCGGTCCGGGTCCTCGTCGTCGACGACGAGCCGATGGTGTGCGCCCACCTGCGCACCATCCTCGACGCGTCGGACGAGCTCGAGGTCGTCGGTACCGCAGGGGACGGCGCGGAGGCCGTGGAGGAGGCGGTCCGGCACCGTCCCGACGTCGTGCTGCTCGACCTGCGCATGCCCGGGGTCGACGGGTTCGCGGCGCTGCCGGAGCTGGTCGGGGCCGGCGCGCGGGTCGTCGTGCTGACGACCTTCGACGCCGACGACGCCGTCCTGCGCGCACTCGGCGCCGGGGCCTCCGGCTTCCTGCTCAAGTCGACCGGGCCGACCGACCTGGTGCGGTTGGTGCAGGTCGCCGCCGAGGGGCACAACGTGCTCTCGCCCGAGGCGACCGCGCGGCTCGTCCACGCCTCCGCCGCCCCGTCGCAGGCCCGCTCCCGCGCAGCGGAACGGCTGACGGTGCTCTCCGAGCGGGAGACCGAGGTCGTCGCGGCGGTCGGGGCCGGGCTGTCGAACGCCGAGATCGGCGGCCGGCTCTTCCTGTCCGAGGCGACGGTGAAGGGCTACGTGTCGGCGGTGATGCGCAAGCTCGACTGCGACAACCGCACCCAGGTGGGCCTGCTCGCCTACGCCGCGGGCCTCACCGAGTAGGTCACGGGACACGGACCCCGACCCGACGGGAGCCGGACCGGGGTCCGCCGCCGGACTACTGGCGCTGGGCGAGCCCCTTGAGGCACCACGCACCCTGCGCCTGGCCGAGCACGATCTCCGAGGGCAGGGTCTGGCTCTGGCCCTGGTAGGTGAGCTGGAGGTCGACCGGCGTGCGCGCCTCGGTGTCGATCACCGTCGTCGTCGGGCCGGAGGGCCTGACGGAGCCGATGAGCTGCAGCACCTGCGGGGACAGCTGCGCGACCGCGTTGCCGTCCGGGCCCTTGCAGGAGATCTGCTCGAGGGCAGGGGCGTCCTTCGCCGCGAGGGCGGTGACGACCTGGTTCGCGGTGTCCTCCGGGTTCCCCGGCCCGCCGAGGTAGCCCGGGTAGACGAACGCGCCCAGCAGCAGCGCGACGATCGCGCCCAGGACGAGACCACCCGCCGTCCCGAAGGCGAGGCCCTTGCGGAGCTCCCGCTTGTACGCCTTGTCCTCGGCGTCGGCCCAGTCGTCGTCGGGGTCCGAGTCCTCCTTCGCGTCCTTCGCCGGGGCGCTGTGGCGGCCCTCGTCGGTCGCGTCCTCGCCGGGCAGCGTCGCGGCGGCGACGGTGTCGCCCGGCTGCGGCTCCCCGGACTCCCCGCCCTCGTCGGTCGTCCCGACGGCGGGCGTGGTCGCCTCGTCGGCGTCGGTGCGGTCGGCGGGCGTGGTCCCCGACGTCGTCGAGGTGGTCGTCGAGGTGCGCTCGACCTCCGCGTCCGGCTCGCCGACGCTCGTGCGTCCCTCGGTCATCGCGGGTCCTGCTCCCCTGCTCGACGGTTGGCGGCACGGGCGCGTGCCGTGACCCGACGATGCCTCATCGACTCGTTCGCGTTCCCGGCGGGGGCAGGTGCGCTGCGCGCCCGTGAGTAGTAATCCGTGTCTGGACACGGAGAAGTACTCACGGGGCGGAGCCACCTTGAAGACGACGTTGCAGCGGTACCTGACCCGGGCGCGCGACGCCGTCGTCTGGAAGCTGGAGGGGCTGGGCGAGTACGACGTGCGGCGGCCGCTCACCCCCACGGGCACCAACCTGCTGGGGCTGGTCAAGCACCTCGCGATCGTGGAGTCGGGGTATCTCGGCGAGGTGTTCGGCCGGCCCTTCGCCGACACCGTCGGCTGGTTCGAGGCGCACCCGGAGCCGGAGGCGGACCTGTGGGCGCCGGCCGAGGAGTCCCGCGCGGATCTCCTGGACCTCTACGCCCGCGCGGCGGCGCACTCCGACGCGACGATCGCGGCGTTGGACCTCGACGCCGAGGGCCGGGTGCCGCACTGGCCCGAGGAGCGTGCCACCGTCACGCTCCACCAGGTCCTCGTGCACGTGATCGCCGAGACGAACCGCCACGGCGGGCACGCCGACATCGTCCGCGAGCTCGTCGACGGCGCGGCCGGGCTGCGGCGCGACAACGACAACCTCGGGGGCCTCGCCGCGGCGCAGCGCCAGGGCCACGTGGCCCGGCTCGAGCGCAGCGCGCGGCGGGCCGCCGCCCTCACCGACTGAGGCGCTCCTCGAGTTCGGCGGCGTCGGCGACGAACCACAGGTCGCGACCCCGGTTCGCCTCACGCCTCCAGTCCGCGACGGGACCGGCCGTCGTCGTCGGCTCCCCGAGGACGACGAGCCGGACCCCGTACTGGACGAACTTCTGCGTGATCGCCCCGGCGAGGCCCGTGCGGAGCACGAAGAAGTCGGGCGCGAGCCGTCCGACCGGGACGACGACGACGCGCGCGCCCGCCCCGAACGCGTCGCCGAGGACGTCGAGCGCCGCGCGCTCGCCGTCGAGCAGCGGCCCGTCGTCGGGAAGGGTCAGCACCGTGTCCATGGCGACCGATCCCACCGCCGACGGCCGCACCCGACAACCGATTTCCTCCTGCCCGTGATCAGCGAGCACCCTCGGCGACCGGCAGCGGGACGTGGCCGCCGAGGGTGCTCGTTCGTCCCGGTCGCCCGGCCGGGCCTCAGCCCGAGGTGGCCTCCAGCTCGTCGGCGTCGACGAAGGCGGGCATCGTCGGGACGCTCCGGTCGACGACCACCGGGTTCGGCGCGCGGTTGATGAGCAGCCGCATGACGTCGGGCCGGGAGTAGTGGCCGACCGGGTCGGCGGCGGACTTGGCGATCGCGATGAGCGAGAAGTCGAGGTCGGCGACGACCATGCCCTCCTCGGTCTCGGCCAGGTTCTGCCCCAGCGGCGAGCCCTCGGGACCGAAGATGCGCGCGAACCCGCCGCCCTGGAGCAGGAGCTGGCGCTTGACCTCGGTGTCACAGAACAGGTCGTGCGCGGCCTGCCCGACCACCGCGCACGGCGCGACGACGAAGGTCTGCCCCTCGACCGCGTAGACCAGGCTGGCGGCGTTGTTGACCTCCGGGCCGAGCGCCTGCGCCGCGCCGCGGTAGACCGAGAAGCTCGGCCACGCGCCGACGTGGATCTGCTCGTTCATGCTGTACATCGCGTACTTGGTGAGCGGCTGGAAGTGCTCCCAGCAGTTCAGGGCGCCGACCCGGCCGAGGGCGGTGTCGTGGACCTGGATGTCGCTGCCGTCGCCCTCGCCGAACACGGAGCGCTCGACGTGGGTCGGCTTGAGCTTGCGTCGCACGCTCACGACCTGCCCGGCGTCGGAGATCAGCGCCTGCGCCATGTAGAGGCTGCCGCCCGCCCGCTCGGAGAACCCGAACACGACGTGGGTCCCGTGCTGCTTCGCGGCGGCCGCGATGCGCGCCATGTGCTCGCCGTCGCGGGTCATCGAGTTCTCCGCGTACCGCGGCACGAACTGCATGCCCATCGCGGGCGCGTCGAGCCAGATCCACCAGGGGTAGCCGGGGATGAACGTCTCCGGAAACGTCACCAGCTGGGCGCCCTGCGCCGCGGCGTCCGCGATGTAGCCGGTCATGTGCTCGACACCGGCGTCCAGGTCCAGCCAGCGCGGCTCGGCCTGGACCGCGGCGGCACGCACCACGTGGGTCATGGGTCCTCCTCGTCCTCGGTCCCGGAAGGCTCGCGGGGAAGCCCGTCGACCGGATGACGATCCGTGCCGTCAGGTCTCGCGTTCCGTGCCGTCCCGGTCGCGCCAGGCCGCGGGACTCGTCCCGACGACCGCCCGGAAGGCCCGGTGGAACTGGGCCGGCCCGGCGAACCCGCACCGGTCGGCGACGACGGCGACGGGCATCGGCCCGCCGCGCAGCAGCGTCTTCGCCCGCCGCACCCGCTCGTGCCGGACGAGCTCGGTGAGCGTCGTGCCCTCGGCGGCGAGCACGCGGAACAGGGTCCGCCGGGAGACGTGGCAGGCGGCGGCGACGCGGTCGGCGGTGGCGTCGGGGTCGAGGGCGACCCGGGCGATCACGGCCCGGACCCGCTCCCGCAGCGCCGCCCCGGTGGGCTCGGCGTGCCCGTCGGCGGCGAGCCCCAGCGCGAACTCGAGCAGACCGAGGGCGTGCGGGGCGAGCGCGGCGGCGGGATGCCCGGCGTCCTGCTCACGGGCCAGCCCGACGAAGAAGTCGGTCACCAGCCGCGCCGGCCCGACACCGTCCAGCGCACGGGCCGTGCAGCTCCCGGCCCGCCCGGACGGGACCGCCGACTTCGGCACCTGCACGACGAGCTGGCGGAAGGCCCCGTCGAAGTCGAGCGTGTAGGGCCGGGTGCTGTCGTAGAAGGCCATCGCCCCGGGCGCCAGCGCGGCGACCCGGCCGTCCTGCCCGATCCGGCCGCACCCCTCGATCTGGATGCTGGCCAGCAGGTACTCCTCCTGGCTGCGCCGGATCAGCGCGCGCGTGCGGTCGACGCGCTGGGCGTCGGCGTCGACGGTGGAGAGCTCCACGTCGTCGAGGGCGTGGTGGGTGATCGCGCCGCGGAACGGGCCCCGGTGGCGCGGTCGGGCGGAGAGCTGGACGAAGGCGTCGCAGATCGAGTCGCGCCAGTAGTCGAAGGCCAGGTCGGGGTCCACGGCGGACGTGGACCACACGGCGTCCGGGGTCGGACCCATGGCGGGATCGAACAACGCTTCCCCGCGGGTGTCCAGCGTCACCTCGTGCGGGGCAGCACCCGCGGGGTCCTGGCCGCGTAGTCCGCATAGCCGGGGAGCTCGCGGCGCAGCAGGGCGTCCTCGGCGTCCATCCGGTGCCGGTAGGCGGTGCCGACGGCGGCCAGCGTGAGCGCCGGGGCGAGCGCGTTGCGGGCGCTCGCCGCGGCGCCGAGCCACAGCAGCAGCACGCTCGCGTAGCCGGGGTGGCGCACGTGGCGGTAGGGCCCGGTCCGGACGACGGGCTGGTCGGGGACGACGCGCAGCGTGTGCGCGTAGTGGCCGCGCAGGGTGCGCATGGCCCACACCCGCAGCCCGATGCTCCCCACCTGCAGCACGAGCCCGGCCGGGCCGCACCAGCGCGGGAGGCGGACCCCGTCGGCGAGGAGGGGGCTCGCGGCGATCGCGCCGGCGGAGAAGAAGTACGCCCGCGGCAGTTCGTCGAGGCCGATCTGGTTCTCGGGCGCCCCGGCGTCGTCGGCGATCACCGGCGGGCGGAGCCGCTCGATGGCCCACATCCCGGCGAAGGCGCCGCCCACGCCGAACGCGGCCCAGAGGGTGTCGGAGATCGTGCGGTGCACGACCCGGAGCGTAGGCCCGCCGCAAACGAGATCCCGTCGAGCCGAGCGATCTGCTCGCCCAGCAGGCTGTTGCCAAATTAGTCCTGCGTCGGCTCAGTCCGGTAGCGATCAGCGTTGAGGTTGACCGCTGGTGGGGGGTTCGCGGCCCGCGCCGGGGTGCCCGCGAAGCGGGCGCCCCCGCGCTGTTGTCTCAGGTGGGGGCGGCGTGGAGGCGGTGGAGCTTGCGTAGGTTGTGGGCCAGGGCGGCGAGGGTGACTTCGGCGTCGGCGGCGGCCAGTCCGCGGCGGGTGATGCGGGCGAGGAGTTTCTTGACGTTGCCGATGCCGGGTTCGACGGTGGCGCCGCGGCGTTTGTAGGTGGCCCGGCCCTCGGGGGTCCTTAGTCGGTGGTCCATGCGTTCGCGGGCGGTCGCCTCGGGCGGCGGCTCGCCTTCGGCGGGGTGTTCGCGGGCGGCCCGCTCGACGGCGCGGCCTTTGCCCAGCGCGATCAGCCGGTCCGGGCCGGGGGCGGTGAGGTTGGCGTGGCTGGCATAGCCGGCGTCGGCGAGCACGACGCCGATCCCGCCGTGCTCACCGGGGCAGGCCTGCGGGTCGCGGGCCAGGGCGATCTCGACCGCGGCGGCGACCGCGGCCTGGGTCATCGGGGTGAACCAGGCCCCGTCGAAGGGGTCGTTGGTGGCGCGGACGGCGAGCACGAGCTGATCGTCCGAGACCACGAACTGCACGTTGTAGCCCTGGGTCCAGCCCCGCCTGGTCTTCATCAACCGCGAGTCGGGGTCGGTCAGATTCCGCAGCACCCCAGCCCCCGACCCCGACCCCGACCCCGACCCCGCCTGCGGCTCGGCGGACGCGGCGGCGAGTTGGCGGGCGAGGTGTTCGGCTTTGGCCCGGGCCCGGGCCAGCGCTGCTTCGGCGCGGACCACGACCACGGCCTTGTCGACCGGGCGGGGGCAAGCGCCCTGGGGGGCGTAGTAGAACAGCGGGCGGGCCCGGTGATCAGCCCAGCCCTGGTGCCACCGGTCGATCTTGGTTTGCTGCTCGGCGCGTAGCCGGGCGACGTCGGCCTCGCGGGCCTGGACCCGCACCTCGAGCTTCGCGGCCTTCGCCGTGAGGTCGGCCTGCGCGCTCTGCCCGGCGTCCTCCAGCTCGGCCAAACACGTCTGAATCCGTGCCTGCCGGTCTCCGGCCCCCTGCTCAGCCCACCCCGCCGGGCCCCGATCGCCACCCTCAGGGTCACCTCCGGCGTCGAGTCGCTGTCCTTCGGCGGCGTCAGTGGCCGCGGCGGCCTCGACCCGCTCGGCGGCCTGGCGGGCGAACCAGTCGCGGCCGTGGTTCGCCCCGGGTGAGGCGTCGCCGGTGAACTTCGACCCGTCGATCGCGACCGTGCCGACCTGCCCCAGCCCGGCCCGCGCACACAACCGCAGGACCTGGGCGAACACCTCGACGAACTTCTCCTGGTGCGCGGCGCGGAACCGGGCGATCACCGTGTGGTCGGGAATGTCACCGGCGCAGAGCACCCGGAACGCGACATCGGTGTGACAGAGCCGCTCGATGCGCCGCGAGGACTGCAGCCCGTTGGCATACGCGTAGATCAACAGGCCGAGCAGCAGGTCCGGGTCGTAGCCCGCCCGGCCCGCCGTCGATCCCGTGTCCGGACCCTGCTCGCGGCGCCGTGGCCGCCGCGCGAACACCGACGTGTCCATCGCCGCGATCACCTCGAGCAGGAACCACACCAGATGATCCGCCGGCAGCCACTCACGCATGTCCGGCGGCAGCAGGAACCCCTGATCCCGCCGCACCGGCCGATACCCCTTTGCCACCCCAAGATCTTCCCGACCACCGAAGATCAACAGAAGAGCGAATTGGCAACAGCCTGCCAGCGATCACATCGCTCGGCGGATCCGGATCTCGAGCTGGTCGGGGTGGCGGGATTCGAACCCACGGCCCCTCGCTCCCAAAGCGAGTGCGCTACCAAGCTGCGCTACACCCCGTCTGCCGACGAGTGTAGGGCGCGGCCGCCGCGTGCCTCACGGGAGTTCGACGACGCCGACTCCGGGGGGTCACCCCGGGGCGTCGGTCGGCGGTCGGTGGCCTCAGCGTGACGGGGCCACCGGATCCTCGACGGCCGGGCAGCGGTCGCCGCTCCGGCCGGAGTTCATCGTGCTGGATGGTGCTCGACGGGCCGTGCGGACGTCGTCGTCCGCACCCGTCGTCGTGCTCCGGTCAGTCGAGACCGCGGACGATGTGGTCCTCGTCCATGTCGATGACCCTGGTGTCGCGCTCCGTGTCCATGCTCCGGTCCTTTCCGGTCGCTCTCATCGGCCTACGAGGCCATGGTTCACGCGTCGCCGGACCTACCGTGAAGTACCAGGTGAGCGTCACACATCAGCAACGTGTGCCGGCACCGTCGCGTCCGTCGACCGCGCTTGTGTACCCGTTCACGAGCTGTTCGCCAAGGACTGCACCGTGACAGAGCGTCTACTGAACGATCCAGTAACCCGAAGTTCACACCGCCGGGCAACCACCTGGACGGAGCAGCGTCTCTGGGGCACGCCCGGCAGCGTGGCGCCGTTCGGGTATCGGCTACGGTGGTCACGGTCCGGGGTGCCGGACCGTCGCGGGCGTAGCTCAATGGTAGAGCCCCAGTCTTCCAAACTGGCTACGCGGGTTCGATTCCCGTCGCCCGCTCCACGGCGCACACGACGACCATGACGACGGTGAGCGCCAGCGCCCCGAGCGCGGTCGCCGCCAGGGCCTCGTCGAGGGGCAGCGCGGTCGTGAGGACACCGACCAGCAGCGCGGGGAGCCCGGCGCCGAGGTAGAACGCGGAGTAGACGGCGGCCGCGGTCCCGCTGGCCGAGCCCGGCGGCGTGAGCAGGCTGAGCGCGGTCGTCGCCCCGCCGTAGAGCAGCCCGTTGGCGAGCCCCGCGACCACGGCCGCCGTGAGCACCGCGCCGAGCGAGTCCACGGCGGGCACGAGCACGACCAGCGAGAGCGCCAGCGCGACCAGCCCGACGAGCCGCGCCCGGCGGTGGCCCAGCCGACGGACCGCCGGCACGGTCAGGGTCGAGCAGAGCAGGAGCGCCGCGGCGAGGCCGCCGGCCGCGAGCGGGTCGCGCACGCCGAGGAAGCGCGCGGCGACCGAGGCGATCAACCCGAGGAAGAGCCCGACCACCGCCCAGCCGAGGAACCCGCTCACCGCGGCGACGACCAGCCGCCGGGCCGCATCGGGGACGGCCGCGGCCCCGACGTCGGCCGCGAGCCCGCGCTCCGGGTCGCGCACGGTGCCGAGCCCGACGAACACGACGCCGAGCAGCACCACCGTGACGCCGAAGGGCACGAGACCCGGGGTCGGGCCCAGCCGGGTGAGCGCCCCGCCGAGCAGGGGGCCCGCCCCGGTGCCGAGCACGAACACCGTCGCCGACACCGTGCCGGCCCGCACCTTGTCCGCCCCGGCCGTCGCGACCGCGACCCCGGCGCCCGTCAGCACGGCGAGGGCGAGGCCGTAGACGACCCGCCCGACGACCAGCCACGCGACACCCGGCGCGAGTGCGAGGACGAGCGAGCCCACGGCGGCGATCGCGATGCCGCAGCGCATCACCCGGCGCGGCGGGTGCCGGTCCCCGAGCGGACCGAGCAGGAACACCGCCGGGACGCCGACCAAGGGGTAGACCGCGTAGACGACCGTCAGCGTCACGTCCGTGAAGCCGAGCTGCGCCTGGTACGCCGGGTAGAGCGGGCTGGGCACGCCCGCCCCGGCCGCCCCGAGCGCGAGCACGGCGAGCGCCCAGCCGCGCTCCACCTGCGACGGGGCTCGCAGAGCCGGAGACGTGGACACGGCGTGGACGGTGCCCGCCACGACCGTGCAGCACCAGCTCACGCTTCTTCATCGAGCACGTAGCATCACTTCATGATCGACCCGCGGTTGCGGACGCTGCAGCTCGTCGCCCACCACGGCTCGGTCAGCGCGGCGGCGCGGGCGCTGCACTTCACCGCCTCCGCGGTGTCCCAGCAGCTGCGCGGGCTCTCCGACGACCTCGGGGTCGTCCTGGTGCGCCAGGTCGGTCGCCACATGGAGCCGACGGCCGCGGGCCGTGTCCTGCTGCGGCACACCGCGACGTTGCACGCCGCCGCCGAGACCGCGCGGGCCGAGCTGGCCGGCACCGACGACGCGCCGGGCACGATCGGGCTGTGCGGCTTCTCCACGGCCGCCACGCGGTTCCTCGTCCCCACCGCGGCCGCGCTGCGCGAACGGTTCCCCGCGCTGGCGATCCAGGTCGTGGAGGAGGAACCGGCGCGGTGCATCGACCTGCTCCTCGCCGGGGACTGCGACCTCGCGCTGGTCGTCGTCGACGACCGCGTCCCGCCGGCGTCGGACGCCCGCTTCGAGCAGCACGCCGTGCTCGACGACCCGATGGACCTCGCGGTCCCCGTCGGCCACCCCCTCACGACCCGCGCCGTGGTGACGCTGCGCGACGCGGCCGCCGAGTCGTGGATCACCTGCCGGCCGGCGAGCGCGTACCACCGCCTGACCCTCGCGGCGTGCCTGGCCGCGGGGTTCCGGCCCCGGGTGGCCCACCACGCCGAGGAGTGGGACACGGGCACGGCGCTCGTCGCGCACGGCTTCGGCATCTTCATGCTCCCCCGGCTCGCTCCCGTGCACCCCGGGACCGACGTCGTGCGGCTGCGGCTGAGCGGCCCCACGGCTCCGGTCCGGCGCATCGTGGCGGTCACCCGCGCGGGGGCGGCCGGGCAACCCGTGATCGCGCACGCCCTGCGTTCGATCACGGCGGCCGCCGCGGGGACGTCGACCTGACCCGGCGCGGCTGCTGTAGCGTGATCGGTGTTGCAGTCTCGTTCTCCTCGCCGTGCGCGGTGCCGTGGATGATGTGACAACGGCCCGGTCAGCACCGCTGGAGGAAGTTCTCCCGTTCGGGGGGCCGGCGTCGGGCAACACCCGCGGACAGATCGCCCGCGGGGAGCTCGACCCCTGAAAGAGGATTCGTGGCTGAAGGAACGGTCAAGTGGTTCAACGCGGAGAAGGGCTTCGGCTTCATCGCGCCTGACGACGGCGGCAAGGACGTCTTCGTCCACTACTCCGCGATCACCGGCGGCGGCTTCCGCTCGCTGGACGAGAACCAGCGCGTGAGCTTCGAGTCGAGCCAGGGCGCCAAGGGTCCCCAGGCCGACCAGGTGCAGGCGCTCTAGCTCGCACCGACCCGGTCGGGCGCCGCCACACCGGCGCCG
The DNA here is from genome assembly GCF_050955885.1 of Actinomycetospora sp. CA-084318. Taxonomy (NCBI): domain Bacteria; kingdom Bacillati; phylum Actinomycetota; class Actinomycetes; order Pseudonocardiales; family Pseudonocardiaceae; genus Actinomycetospora; species Actinomycetospora sp. CA-084318. Next base: position 1,635,512 of record NZ_CP192098.1, on the reverse strand, counting down.
CCGCCCGGCCCGCCGGGGCTGTGGACCCACGCCTCATACCCGTGGGACCACAGCCCCTTCGTCGTCTCCGGGCCCCTCACGCCCGTCCTCACGCCTCCGACACGAACCGCCGGAACGCCCGCGCCGCGAGGTCGTCCGCGTGCCGCGTCGCCCCGACGTCCGGGAAGAACACGTCGAACCCGTGCGGCAACCCCGGCAGCACGTGCAGCTCCGTCGGCACCCCGGAGCGCAGCAGCCGCCAGGCGTAGTCGACCGCCTCGTCGCGCAGCGGGTCGTTCTGCCCGACGAGGATCGCGGCCGGGCACAGGCCCGTCAGGTCCTCGGTGCGGTTCGGGACGATGTACGGCGCCGGCGGACCGAGGTTCACCATCACCTGCGCGATCGCCTCCTCCGGGATCACCGGCAGCCCCTCCCGGCGCGAGGCGTGCGCCGGCAGCACCCGGTCGTCGGTGTTCGGGTACAGCGCGAGCTGCAGCGCCGGAGCGGTGTCCCCGCGGTCGCGGGCGAGCTGCGCCAGCGCGAGCGTCAGCATCCCGCCGCCACTGGAGCCGGTGACGGCGATCCGGCGCGGGTCGACGTCGTAGGCCCCGGGGTGCTCGGTGACGTGACGGAGCACCGAGTACGCATCGTCGAAAATCACCGCAGGCGGGTGGTCGGGCGCCATCCGGAAGTCCACGGCGACCCCGACGGCGCCGGTGTCGCGGCACAGCGCCACGCACCGGCGGTGCTCGGTGTTGAGACTCCCGAACGACAGCCCGCCGCCGTGCAGGAGCACGTAGCCCGGCCGGTTCGGATGCGGCTGCGCGGGTCGGTACACGCGCACGGGCACGTCGTGGTCGCCCGCGGTGTTCGGCACCGTCGTGTGCGTCCAGGTGACGTCCGGCTCGGGTGCCGGCTCGGGTCCCGGGTCGCGCAGCACCGCGAGGACCGCCGGGTCGGAGAGGTCGCCGCGCGCGGACGGGAACGTCGCCATCCGGTCCCGCAGCTCCGGGTCCCACCAGATCATGGGAGGTGCCTTCCCCGCTCCCCCACCCGGCCACACCCGCGGTCAGGACGAGAGCAGTTCGTCGAGACGCTCGTAGCCCTGGACGACGCCCTCCTCCATCCCGGAGGCCAGCATCGCGTCGCGCCCCTCGAACGACCCGCACAGCGAGAAGCCCTCGAGCCGGCACCGGCCGCCCGGGAGCTCGGTGAAGGTCATGGTCTCCAGCGCCACCTGGTCGGCGAACGGGACGTAGGCGAACGTCTGGACGATGCGCTCGTCGGGACGGATCTCGTGGAAGGAGCCGAGGAAGTGGTGCTCGGTCCCGTCCTCCCCGACGTGGGTGTAGGCGTACCCGCCCCCGGTCTGCGCGTCCCACCGCTGCACGGTCATCGTCAGGCGGCGCGGACCGAGCCACTGCACGACGAGCCCGGGGTCGACGTGGGCGCGGAAGACCGCCGACACGGAGGCGTCGAACTCCCGGGTGATGCGGATGGCGGGCACGGTGGGGTCGGGCTCGATGGTGGTGGCCAGGGTGGTGTTCACGGGTTCCTCCGGAGGACGTCGTCGAGCCGCTGGTACCGGAGCTCGGCCCGGCGGCGGTAGGTGTCGATCCAGCCGGTCAGCAGGTCGAACACGTCGACCTCGAGGTGCGCCCAGCGTTGCTGGCCGTCCCGGCGGCGGCTGATCAGGCCGGCCGTCTCGAGCACTCGCAGGTGCTTGGAGACGGCCTGGAGGCTCACGTCGTGGTGCGACGCGAGCTCCGTGACGGTCATGTCGTCCGCGGTGAGGCGGGCGACGATGTCCCGTCGGATCGGGTCGGCCAGGGCGGCGAACGCTCGGGAGAGTTCGTCGTCCACCCCGCACTCCGATCGTCGTATTCAACCTTTCGGTTGAGTACGAATGTAGGACTACGAGGCGCGGGAAGTCAACGACGGATCGTCCGGGATGCAGTGATCACGAATCGTTACGGCTGACGATCAACTTCACCCGAAGGAACCAGGCGTCACCTGGTCGAGCGCGTCGAGCGGCCGTTCGCCTCGCGTGAAGCCGCCGACGGGCGGCATCCGGGGCACCGAACGGTTCACTGAGGGTCGATTCACCGAACCGACCCGAGATGAGAGCTCTTCTCAGGTTCAGGAGAGAGTCCCGTCGTCCGTACAACGACGCCCCGGGCGGAAGGACACGCACCGGGCGTCGTGCCACCCACAGGCAGAGGAGCTCTCGTGAGCAGCATGACCAGCAGGATCGCCGCCACCACGATGCTGGCGGGCGTCGGCGTCGTCGCGATGACCGGGGCGGCGAACGCCACCGAGTCGCACTCCCACGGCTCGCACGGCACCGAGCACGTCACCGGGCACGCGACCCAGCAGCACGGCGGCCTCGTCGGCGGGCTCGTCGGCGCGGGCGGCGAGCTGCTCGGCGGGGTCACCGACCTCGTCGGCGGCGTCGTCACCGGCGTGGACGGCGTGGCCGGCCCGCTCGTCGGCGGCGTCACCACCGGCCTGTTCGGCTCGGCGGGCTGACGGCACCCGGCCGACCCCCGGACGGCCGGACCCGTCGTCGGAGCTGGGGAGCACCGACGGCGCGATGACGGTGCGATCCGTGCACGGGGCGCGGAGGAGCACCGGTGACGCGGGGCGGGTGGGTGATGCTGGAACCATCACCCACCCGCTCCGCCGATCCTCCCGCACGGGGGAGACTGTCGGCCATGTCCGGCAGTCGGGCCGCCGCGAAGGCGCGCACCCACGAGAACCTCCTGGACGCGGCGGCGACGGTGTTCGCCGAGCGCGGGTACGGCGCCGCGTCGGTCGAGGAGATCGCCCGGACCGCCGGCACCTCCGTCGGCTCGGTGTACGCGCACTTCACCAGCAAGGAGAAGCTCTTCGTCGCCCTCATGGAGCGGCGCTCCGACCGCGAGTTCGCCGAGGCGCAGGCCGAGCTCGCCGAGGGGTTCGAGGCCGCCGTCCCCGCCCTGAACCGACGGCTGCTCGCCGAGGCCGACTCCGACCACCTCGCCGAGCTCGGCGCCGAGGCCTGGCTCTACGCGCTGCGCTCCCCCGCGTTCGGCGCGGAGCTCGCCGCCCACCACCAGCGGGTGCACGACGTCATCACCGCGATGGTCGCGCAGGAGCGCACGCGCCGCGGGACCACGTTCGCCCTGTCCGACGCCGAGGTCGGCACCGTCGCCTCCGCGCTGGCCCGGGGCCTCGTGCAGCACCGCCGCCTGAGCCCCGACTCGGTGCCCGACGACCTGTTCGGGCGCACCCTCACCGCTCTGCTGGCGGGTCTTGAGGCTCCTGCGTCTCCGCCGGCATCGGGTCCGGCCGGTCCGGCGTCAGCCGACGCATGAGGTGGTAGCCCGCGATCGTCACCACGGTGCCGAACGCGATCCCGCCGAACTGGCCGCCGGCGAAGCGCATGGTCACGTCGCCGACCCCGATGACGATGCCCGCGGCCAACGGCACGAGCACCTCCGGCCGGGAGAAGTCCACCCGGTTCTCCACCCAGATGCGGGCGCCCAGCAGCCCGATCATCCCGTAGAGCACCACCGTGATCCCGCCCAGCACGCCACCCGGTGTGGCCGCGACGACCGCGCCGAACTTCGGGCAGAAGCCGATCAGCACCGCGACCACCGCCGCGACCCAGTAGGCCGCCGTCGAGTACACGCGGGTCGCGGCCATCACGCCGATGTTCTCCGCGTAGGTGGTGGTGGGTGAGCCGCCGACGCCGCCCGCGACCGCGGTGGCGATGCCGTCCGCGGCGAGCGCCCGCCCGAGGTAGGGGTCGAGGTCCTCGCGGGTCATCGACGCGACCGCCTTGACGTGCCCGGTGTTCTCCGCGATCAGGGCGACCACGACCGGGACCACGAGCAGGATCGCCGAGGCGCTGAACGCGGGCAGGTGCAGGCCCGGGGCGTCGGGGGTGCCCAGCGGCAGCCCGACCCAGGGCGCGTCCGCGACCTTCGAGAAGTCCAGCCGCAGGTGGGTGGACACCACTCCGGACGCGTCCGGCGCGGTGATCGGACCCAGCACGGCGTCGAGCACCACCGACAGGACGTAGCCGACGACGAGGCCGACCAGCACGGCGAGGCGCCCCAGCATCCCGCGGGCGGCCACCGCCACCACCATGACGACGAGCATGGTCACCAGGGCGACGCCCTGGTCCTGCGGCCAGTACGTCCCCGCGACGACGGGCGCGAGGTTGAAGCCGATCAGCAGCACCACCGCGCCGGTGACGGCGGGCGGGAGGATCGCGGAGATCACCCGCGCGCCCCCGAGGTGCACGGCGAGGCCGACCAGCGCGAGGACCACGCCGGTCACCGCGATCGCCCCGGTGACCTCGGCGCTCGTGCCGCCGTCCGCCCGGACCGCGGCGACCACCCCGACGAACGACGCGCTCGTCCCCAGGTAGCTCGGGACCCGGCCCCGGGTCATGAGCAGGAAGAGCATCGTCGCGAGCCCGGAGAGCAGGATCGCGAGGTTCGGGTCCAGCCCCATGAGGACCGGGAACACGAACGTCGCCCCGAACATCGCCAGGACGTGCTGCATCCCGAGGCCGACGGTGCGGCCCCAGCTCATCCGCTCGTCGGGTCGCACCACCTCCCCCGGTCCGGGTGCACGGCCGTCGCCGTGCACCGTCCAGCGCAGGGTCCTCGTCACGCGCCACTCCTGTCGGTGCGTCCGAGCCGCTCGGCGACCTCGGCGCGCGGCGGGGGGTCCAGTGGGGGCAGGGGGGTGTGCTCGGCGCGGGCCGCGAGCCCGTCGAGCAGCAGGGGGAGGTAGCGGTGCCAGGCGCTCGCGTTGATCTCGGTGCCGAACGGTGCCGCGACCGCGGCCAGCATGTGCGCGGCCGAGGGGATGTCCCGTGCCTCCAGATCGGACCGGACCACCCCCTGCTCCCGGGCCCGCTCGACGAGGTCGTGCAGGGGCCCGACGAAGCGCAGCACGATCTCCGGGGTGAACGCGCCCGCGTCCTTGGCCGCCCGCAGGATCCCGCGGCGGTGCACGAACGCGCGGGCGATGCCCTCGACGAGCAGGGCGATCGCCTGCGCCGGGTCGGTCTCGGCCTCCACCCGGGCGAACAGCGGCTCGACGGCCTCGGTGAAGTACTCCGCGAACACCGCGGTGACCAGCTCGTCGCGGCCGCCGAAGCGCCGGTAGAGCGTCGAGGGACCGACCCCCGCGCGCCGCGCGACCTCCTCGAGCGGGACGTCCGGGCCGACCTCCTCGAACGCCTCCCGCGCCGCGGCCACGATGGCGCGGTGGTTGCGGGCGGCGTCCGCGCGCAACGGTCGGGAGGACAGCTCGGTCACGGGCGGGACGCTAGCAGCGGGACGCCGCGATCCGGACGTGTCGCACGCGACCGGACCGCAGGCGACCCACGGTCATTCCTCACCGATGGTCGAGCTCCGCTGCGCTACGTCTCCTCGATCGACAACGCCCCCGACGGGCACGACCCCACCGCGTTGCGCGCGGCCTCGGCGTCGGCGCCCTCCGGGGTCTCCTGCAGCACGACGACGATCGCGTCGTCGTCCTGGTCGAACACGTTCTCGGCGGCGAGCACGCAGTTGCCCGCCCCGATGCAGACGTCGCGGTCGGCTCGGATCTTCATGGTTCCCCTCCGGTGGTGGACGAAAGGACGGTTGATCTCACCAGGAGACCGGCAGGTGCCGCAGCCCGTAGACCACGGCGGCCGACCGGAACTCCGGCTCCCCGGCCACGGCCAGCGACGGGAACCGCCGCAGCAGGGCCGGGAAGGCGGTGGCCATCTCCATGCGGGCGAGCGGCGCCCCGAGGCAGTGGTGCACCCCGTGCCCGAACGCCACGTGCGGCGCGGCGGCGCGCCCGACGTCGAGGCGCTCGGGGTCCTCCACGAGCGCCCGGTCCCGGTCCGCCGCCGGCAGCGAGACGACGACGAAGTCGCCCTCGGCCAGCGCGGTCCCGCCGACCTCGGTGTCCCGCGTCACCCGTCGTGGCATGCCCGAGTGCACCACCGACAGGTAGCGCATCAGCTCCTCGACGGCGGGCGCGGTGACCGCCGGGTCCTCGCGGATCGCGGCGGCCTGCCCGGGGTGCTCGAGCAGGGCGAGGGCGCCGAGGGCGAGCATGTTCGCCGTGGTCTCGTGGCCTGCGATGAGCAGCAGGGACGCGACGCCGACCAGTTCCGCGCGGCTGAACTCCGTGCCGTGCTCGCGCACGAGCATGCCGAGCATGTCCTCGCCCGGGTCGGCCGTCGCCCGGTCGACCAGCGTGCCCATGTAGGCCCGCGACTCGGCCGCCACCGCACCGCGCTCGGCGAGCGGGCGGGTGAGGTCGAGCTGGATCGCGGCACGGCGGTGGAACTCGCCGCGGTCGGCGTAGGGCACGCCCAGCAGCTCGCAGATCACCAGGCTCGGGATCGGGAGCGCGAACGCGTCGACGAGGTCGACGAGCGGCCCGGCCTGCTCCATCGCGTCCAGGTGCTCGGCGACGATCTGCTCGATCCGCGGCTGCAGCCGGCGGATGCGCCGCACCGTGAACTCGCCGGTGAGCATCCGGCGCAGGCGGGTGTGGTCCGGCGGGTCGAGGGCGAGCAGGTTGCCCGCGCGCTGGTCCTCGTCGGAGCCCGGCAGGGCCGGCATCCCGGCGCTGGAGAACCGCGTCGCGTCGCCGAGGACCTCCCGGACGTCCTCGTAGCGCGTCACGAGCCAGGCCTGCAGACCCAGCGGCGTGGTGATGTGCTCGAGCCCGGGCTGCTCCCGCAGCTCCGCCATGCGGGCCGGTGGGTCGTACCGGTCGCGCTGCATGTGGAGCGGGAGGGTGATCGCACCGGCCATGTGACCGACGTTAGCACCGGAAACGGTAGCCGCCTGTCAGATAGGAGGCGGCCCGGACGGGCACCCCGACGTATGAGCCGCACCGTCCTCGTCACCGGCGCCTCCCGGGGCCTCGGCACCGAGATCGTCCGCCAGCTGGCCGCCGCCGGCTGCACCGTCGTCGCCGGGACCCGCGACCCCGCCGACGGCGACCGGGTCGCCACCGAGCTCGGGGTGCGCTCCGTGCCGCTCGACGTCACCGACCCGACCTCGGTGACCGCCGCCGTCGACTGGATCCGCGAGCACCTCGGCCGGCTCGACGCCCTCGTGAACAACGCCGCCGTCAACTTCGACTCCGGCGCCGACCCGCTCACCGAGGACCTCGACGTCGTCGACGAGGCGTGGCGGACCAACGTGCTCGCCGTCTGGCGGCTGATCCGGACGGCGGCGCCGCTGCTGCGGGAGGGGATCGAACCCGTCGTCGTGAACGTGACGAGCGAGCTGGGGTCGCTGGCCCGGATGCGGGCGCACTCGCCCGCGTACTCGGTGTCCAAGGCGGCGCTGAACGCGACGACGCGGGTGTTCGCGGACGCGCTCGCGCCCGTCGTCGTGCAGTCGGTCTCCCCCGGCTGGACGGCGACCGACATGGGCGGCCGCGGCGGTCGCCCGGTCGCGGACGGCGCGGCCGGGATCGTCTCCGCCGTGCTCCGCCCGACCGTGCACCCGAGCGGCTCGTTCCTCGCCGACGGGCGGACCGTGCCCTGGTGAGTCACCCGGCGACGGCGCACTCCTTCGCGGCCGTGACGAAGTGCGCGACGGCGGGTGAGTGGTCGCTGCGGCGGTAGGCCACCTGCAGCGCGACCTGCGGGACCTCGCCGTCGAGCGGCAGGAACACCACCCCCGGCGGGCGCAGGTTCGCGTAGTACGAGGGCTGCAGCGACACCCCGAGGCCCGCGGCGACGAGCCCGAGCTGGGTCTCGATGTCGGCGCCCTCGGCGACGATGCGCGGGCTGAAGCCGTGCCCCAGGCAGTAGCTGACGATGATGTCGAAGAACGCCCGGCCCAGCGGGCGCGGCCAGAGCACGAAGTCCTCGTCGGCGAGCTGGGCGGGGTCGACGGTCGGACCGCCCGCGAGCCGGTGGTCCGAGGGCACCGCGCAGAGCAGCGGCTCGGAGACCAGGTGCTCCACCGCCACCGCCTCGGTCGGTTGCGCGGCCCGCACGAGGCCGACGTCGATGCGGCCGTCGGCGATCGCCACGAGCTGCGGGGAGGTGTCGTACTGGCTGACCTCGAGCTGCAGGTCGGGGAACCGCGCCCGCACCGACCGCAGGATCCGCGGCGCGATCGACGCGAGCGCCGTGCCCACCGATCCCACCGTCAGCAGGCCCACCGCCCCCTGCGCCGCCTGCGTCACCAGCGCCTGTGCCCGCTCGGCCTCGTAGAGCACCCGGGGCGCCGCCTCGAACAGCACCCGCCCGGCCGCGGTCAGCTCGGTGGCGCGGCTGGACCGGTCGAACAGCGCCGCCCCGAGGCTCTTCTCCAGCGCGCGGATCTGCTGCGACAACGCGGGCTGACTCACGTGCAGTCGCCGCGCCGCCCGGCTGAAGTGCAGCTCCGAGGCCACCGCGAGGAAGGCCCGCAGCTGTCGGAGCTCGAGGTCCATGGGTTCGATGGTGCACGAGGAGGTGACGACACACCGGCGACGACGCGGCCGGGCGGAACTCATAAGTCGCGCCTTCTGACACCAGTCGGGTTGCCGATCGGACGAGGCCACCACGACCTCCGGCGGGCTTGCAGGGTGGAGGCCGACCCGTTGCACCCGACCCCGGGAGCGCCCGCCATGAGCTCCGAGTACCGCGTGATCGTCGTCGGGTGCGGCGGACCGGGCAGCGCCGCGCTCTACTGGGCGGCCCGCGCCACGGGCGGCCGCGCCGGGGCGGTGCTCGGGCTGGAGGCCGGTCGCGCCGGCGGACCCGACCGCAGCCTCGTCCTCGGCCGCACCCAGGCGCTCGACGTGCACGCCGCGCTCGCGCCCGCGGCCCTCGACACCTGGCACGACGTGGAACGGGTGTCCGGCCAGCAGCTCGTGGCCGGCACCGGCGAGCTCGTCGTGGCCGATCCCGGCACCCGCTCGGACGCCACGGACGTGCTCGACGGCTACCGCTCCGTCGCCGCCCGGAACGGCACCGTGCTCGAGGAGCTCGACGCGCGCGCCGTGCACGCCCGGTGGCCGCAGATCCGGCTCGCCGACGGCGGACGCGCGATCCACCACCGCGACGCCGGTGTGCTCGACGCCCGCCGCGCCGCCGCGGTACACCTGGCGCTCGCGCGCGGCCAGGGCGCGGTCTACAGGGAAGACACCCCGGTGCGGGCGATCCGGCCCGCCGGCGACCACGTCGAGGTCGTCACCGACGACGCGGTCCACCGCGCCGAGCAGGTCGTCGTCACTCCCGACGCCCTCGCGGCCGAGCTGCTCGCGGAGTTCGGCCGTCCGCTCCCGCTCGTCACCCGCCACGAACAGGTCACCCGCTACGCCACGGCCGACCTGCTCGACCACTCCCCCGGCCCGTTCCCGGTGGTGCGCTGGCACGGCGCCGAGGACCTCGTCGCGTACCCCGTGCACGGTGCGATCGCGACGACGCTCGACCAGGAGCTGGACGGGGCGCCCTCGTTCGAGGCCGACGCGCTGCACCGCAAGCACCGCGAGGAGTTCCTCGCCGAGCACCTGCCGCGCTTCGGCGGTCCGGAGCTCTCCAGCACCCCCGGCGCCACCACGCTCGCGCCGGACGGGCACCTCGTCGTCGACACCGTGCCCGAGGCCCCCGCCGTGCACGTGGCGGTGGGCACGGGGAACGCCGGGGCCTACGCCTCGCTGCTCGGGCGGGTCCTGGCCGAGTTCGCGACGGCTGGCCGCTCCCGGTACCCGGTCGACGCCTTCACCCTCGACCGGCCGGCCCTGCTCGACGCCGACTTCGAGCGCCGCTTCGGCTTCTAGGACAGCAGCTCGAACCGCACCCGCGGCGCGGCCGGGTCGCCCACCATCGCCTGCACCACCGCCCGCGCCTGCTCCTCGACCGGCGCGTCGGAGAGCGCCTCCAGGTAGCGCCGGTGGCACACCAGCGACGCCACCGCGGTCTCCACCTGCCCGGTCACGTCGACCTCGTGGCTCGGATACGGCGACGACGCGACCGCGACGTGCCGCGGCGCGTGCGCCGGGCCGTCGTCGGGAAAGATCCACCGGGTCCCGGCGTCGGAGACCGCGTCGATCGCCGCCCGCCCGACGGCCCGGTGGTCGGCGGAGTTCCAGCCGACGCCCCCGGGCCAGCGCTCGTGGTGGTTCATCGTGACGACGAGGTCGGGCCGCACCTCCCGGATCACGCGGGCGATGTCGCGACGCAGCGCGACCGACTCCACGACCGTGCCGTCGGCGTGGTCGAGGAACCGCACGTCCTGCACGCCGACCACCGCCGCCGACGCCCGCTCCTCGGCCTCCCGGGCGGGGCCGGACTCGGCGGGCGGCAGGGTCGCGATGCCCGCCTCCCCGCGCGTCACGAGCAGGTAGCTGACAGTGCGCCCGGCCGCGGTCCAGGCGGCGACCGCGGCGGAGACGCCGTACTCGAGGTCGTCGGGGTGGGCGGCGACGGCGAGGGCGTGCGACCAGTCGTCGGGGAAGCTCTCCATACCCGGGAGCCTGCACCCCGAACCCCGGTCGAGGTCCAGGACCGGACGTATCGGACACGCTGCGTAACGATCTCCTGTGCCCGGGTAGTGGCTCCTCCATGACCGGGACACGCGAGTCGACCCGCGCGGACACGGGCCTGCGCAAGGACCTCGGGTTCTGGTCGCTGCTCGCAGCCGGCCTCGGGAGCGTCATCGGGTCCGGCTGGCTGTTCTCCTCGCTGTACGCGGCCCAGGACGCGGGGCCCGCGGCGATGCTCGCGTGGGTCATCGGTGGCGCGCTGATGCTCTGCGTGGCGCTCGTGTTCGCCGAACTGGGGATGGCCAAGCCGGAGTCCGGCGGGCTGGTGCGCTACCCGATGTACAGCCACGGCGGACTCGCCGCGGGCATCGTCGGGTGGGCGAACTGGATCAGCTACGTCGGCAACCCGCCCACCGAGGCGGCGGGTGTCGTGCAGTACGCCGCCGCGTACCTGCCCGGGGTCTACGAGGGCGACCAGCTGACCGGCCCCGGGATCGCGCTGGCCGTGGTGCTCATGGCGGGGTTCGTGGCCCTCAACTGGTTCGGCGTGCGGCTCTTCGCCCGCTCCAACACCGCCATCACCGCGATCAAGATCCTGATCCCCGTCACGACGGTCGTCCTGCTCGTCGCGAGCGGGTTCGACTCCTCGAACCTCACCGACCACGGCGGCCTCGCGCCCTACGGCTGGTCCGCGGCACTGGGCTCCATCGCGACGGCGGGCATGGTGTTCGCGTACACCGGCTTCCGCAACGTCGTCGAGCTCTCCGGCGAGGCCCGCGACCCGCGTCGTACCGTCCCCCGCGCGCTCATCACGACGATCCTCGTGACGATCGTGCTCTACCTCGGCCTCCAGCTCGCCTTCCTCGGCGCGGTCCCCTCGTCGGCACTGCTCGGGGGCTGGCAGGGCGTCAACTTCGACTCGCCCTTCGCCGACCTCGCGATGGTGCTCGGTCTGACCTGGCTGTCGTGGACGCTCATCGCCGACTCGATGCTCTCGCCGTCCGGGTCCGGGATCGTGTTCACCGCCGCGAACGCCCGCAACGTCTTCGGCCTGGCGAAGAACGGGTTCTTCCCGTCCGCGCTGACCGGGCTGAACGCGCGCGGCGTGCCCGCCCGGGCGCTCGCGCTGAACTTCGTCATCGGCCTGGCCTACCTGCTGCCGCTGCCGAGCTGGCACTCGATCATCTCGGTGACCGGGTCGATCGCGGCGTTCACCTTCCAGATCGGGTCGGTGTCGCTGATCGCCTTCCGACGCTCGGGGCTGACGCGGCGGGACACGCGGCTGCGCGGCATGACCGTCGTCGCCCCGATCGCCTTCGTCGTCTCCTCGCTGGTGATCTTCTGGGTGGCCTGGCCCAAGCTGCGCATCGCCATGGCCATCACGGTGATCGGCGTGATCGTCTACGTCGTGGTGTGGTTGCGCTCGGGCCGACCCGCCGGCCAGCTCGCGGGCGGGTGGTGGCTGGTGGTCTACCTGGCCGGGATCTCGGTGCTCTCCGCGCTGGGGAGCTTCGACGGCGCCGAGCTGGTCCCGGCGCCGTGGGACAGCGTGGTGGTCGCGGTGTTCGCGCTCGGGATCTACGCGTGGGGCGTGCGCAGCGGGGTGGCGCACATGCTCGCCCGGCCCGAGATGGTGCGGGAGCTGCGCGCGGAGGCCGACGCCGACCGCGGCGACGCCCCGGAGGAGGAGGCCGGCGACCGGGTGCCTGCCCGCTAGACAGATGATCATGCCGAGCGCGACACGTCGCGCTCGGCATGATCATCTGCCTAGCCCAGGAGCTTCACCAGCGTCGCCGGCGCCACGTGCCGGTAGGCGTCGGTGACCAGCCCGCGCAGCTCGTCGTCGTCCAGCGCGTCGTCGCCGGTCAGGTCGAGGCGCAGGCCGACCCAGCCGCGATGCCCGACGTAGGGCGGCCGGAAGAAACGGGTCGGCTCGTCGTCGATCAGCTGCTGGGCGACCCCGGGCGGAGCGGCGGCCCAGAGCGCGACGTGCGGGTCGCCGTGGTGGTGGTCGGCGAACATCACGAACGTCTTCTTCCCGCGCACGAACCAGCAGGGCGTGCCGTGGCTGACCCGCTCCACCACCTCCGGCAGCGCGAGGCAGGCGGCTCGGACACGCTCCAGCAGCTCCATGCCCGCTAGAACAGCAGAGCCCCCACCAGGAGCGACAGGATGAAGACGCCGAGCACCACCATGGTGACGATCTTCGTCCACGGCGCGTGCGTCGTGGTGGTGGCGCCCTCGCGCTCGTCGTCCTGCACGGCCCGCTCCTCGCCTCGCCCGTTTCGTCCGGTTCCGAGGCTACCGGGCGATCGTTCCGGCGCGGGGTCTAGCTCGCTCGGCGGCGTCCCGGCTCGGCCACGGCGTGCCGCGCCGCCGCCCCGCGCGGCACCTCCACCGCCGGTCCGCCGGCCACCGCCGCGTGCCGGCCCGACACGGGGTCCCGGGGAGCGGGCGCCCAGGCCTCGGGCGCGGAGTCGACCGCGGAGCCGGCCGCGGGGGCGCGGCCGCCGCCGAAGGTCAGGCCGCCCCCGAACGGGGCGGTCGTCTCGGTCGCCCCGGGCTCACCGTCCCGACGACGGGTCGGTGCGGGTGCGGCCGGCCGGCCACGTTCGGAGTCCGACCGGGCGCGCCTCCCGTGCGCGGCCCGCTCGCCGTCGGCGACCGGGCGAGGGCCTTCCTCCCGGACCTCCGCCGCCGTCCGCCGGGCGTGCGCGGACCGACCGGGGGCAGTGGCGCCCGGGGACGCGGTGCGCCGTGCCGGGGTGGGGCGCGGGGCGCTCGTGGCACGTTCGGCCGACTGCGGACGCTCCTCGCGGGGCACGGGCCGCGGTGCGGGCACCGCGTCGACAGGCGCGGCGGGACCCGGGGCAGCAGCAGCCGCCGGAGCAGCAGCAGCCGCGGGAGCAGCGGCACCCGGAGCAGCCGCACCCGGGGCAGCGGTCCGGGGCGGGGCGACCGCCCGGGACTCGTCCGCGAGCCGGCGGCGCCCGCCGGTGCGGCGCCCCGCGGGCGAGGCGGTCGTGGACGGTGACGGCGAGGACCCGGCCGCGGTGCGGTCGCGCGGCGCGGACCGGGGGCCGGGGTCGGCACTCGGGCGGGGACGGACCCGCCCGTCGCGGGTCGCGACGGTCTCCGCGGTCAGCGCTGCGGCGCGGCGCCCGGCTGCGCCCGCGGACACGGCCGTGGGCCGGGAGGCGGAGTCGGCCAGGGCCACCGCGCGGACGGCGTGGCGGGCGGTGACGGCGACCGTCGTGGTGCGCTCCTCGGCGGCGCGCGACGGGCGCCAGGCCGACGCCGGCCGCGGGGCGGAGGCGATGCGCTCGCGCGCGACGGTGGTCGTCCGCTCCTCGCCGGGCGCGGGCGCGCGACGCGGGGAGGGGACGGGACGGGCGACCGTCGAGGTCCGCTCCCCCGCGATGCGCGGGGCGGGCGTCGGTCGGGCCGGGGCGGCGGTCGGGGTGGCCACGGGATCGGTCGGCTCGCCCACCTCGATACCGGCGTCGGGCGCGTCGCGACGGCGCGGGCGGGCGGGCCGCACGGGCACCGGCACGAACGGCATCGGGTCGACCGGGGGACGTGCGGCCGCGGCCGCCGCCTGGCGGCGGGCCCGCGAGCGGGCCCCGACCGCGGAGGCCGCGAAGGCGAGGCCGACGACGGTCCAGAACGCGACGACCGCGACCTGGTACCAGGGCGTCGGGGAGGAGAACAGCGCGACCTGCACGCCGGCGGCGGCCAGCGAGACGAGCGCGAGGACCGCCGCGGTCGAGGGACGGGTCGTCAGCTGCCACACGGGCCGTCCAGGACGGGTCCGCAGACGAACTACGGAACGCACAGGGCGACCTCCTCGGATGTCACCCGGTCGAGTGACCCCGCCGTTATAGCACCTCGATCAGCCCGTGTTCTGACAGGACGGGCACCAGAACAGGTTCCGGGCGACGTGCGTACTCCGGACGATCTCGGTCCCGCAGAGCAGGCAGGGCCGTCCGTCCCGCCGGTAGACGTAGACGGGTCGGTCCTGCGCGAGGTCCGCGTGCTCCGGACGGAGGGTGCGGATGGAGCCGCGCTTCACCCCGTCGCGCAGGAGTTCCCCCAGGTCGTCCCACACGGCGAGGAAGCGGTGGCGGCCCAGCGCGCGCCCCTCGAGGAACGGGTCGAGCCCGTGCCGGAACAGCACCTCGGCGCGGTAGACGTTGCCCACACCGGCGATCACGGCCTGGTCCATGAGCAGCGTGGCGATCGGCGACCGACTCTTCGAGACCCGCGCCCAGGCCCGCTCGGGGTCGGCGTCGGCCCGTAGCGGGTCCGCACCGAGGCGCGCGTGCAGCGCGTCGACCTCACTCTCGGTGAGCACCTCGCAGGCCGTGGCGCCCCGGAGGTCGGCGAAGTGGGTCGGCCCGACCATCCGCATCCGGACCTGCCCGCGCGGCTCGGGCACCCCGTCGTCGGGAACGGGGCTCATCGAGAACTTCCCGTACAGCCCGAGGTGCACGTGGACGACGAGGTCGGCCTCGTAGACGTGGAAGAGGTGCTTGCCGTGCGCGTCGACGTCGCGCAGCACCCGCCCGTCGACCAGCTCGGCACCGGCGGTGAACCGGCCCTGGGGGGACCGGATCTCCAGCGGCTTCCCGCGGAAGCGGCGGCGGTGGACGTTCGCCAGCCGCCGGATCGTGTGGCCCTCAGGCACCCGTGATGTGCCCGGTCTTCTCGTACTCGGCGAGCATGTCGATGCGGCGCTGGTGCCGGCCGCCCTCGAACTCCGTCGCCAGGAAGGTCGACACGATCGTCGTCGCCTCCTCGGGCGTGTGCATGCGCGCGCCGACCGCGACCACCTGGGCGTCGTTGTGCCGCCGGGCCAGCGCCGCGGTCTCCGTGTCGTACGCCAGCGCCGCGCGGATCCCGGTGACCTTGTTCGCGGCGATCTGCTCGCCGTTGCCGGAGCCGCCGATGACGATGCCCAGCGAGCCCGGGTCGGCGAGCACGCGCTCACCGGTGGCGGTGCAGTAGGGCGGGTAGTCGTCCGCGGCGTCGTACTCGGCCGGCCCGACGTCGACCACCTCGTGCCCGGCGTCGGTCAACGCCGACCGCAGGTGGGCCTTGAGCTCGAAGCCGGCGTGGTCGGACCCGATGTAGACGCGCACGCCGGAAGTCTCGCAGCCCCCTACCCGTTCCCGACGACGGGTGCGCTCCGTCCGGGGGAACGTCACGACCGCGCCCCGTGAAACATCCCCGTGACACGGCCGATCTAGCGTGCTCACCCATGGCGGACGAGCGGGCGGGCGCGAGCGGCGTCGTTCTCGGTGTCGAGGAGGAGTTCCACCTCGTCGACCTCGACTCGCGCCACGCGGTCCCGCGGGTGCCCGAGATGCTCGACGAGCTCGCGGCGCTCGACGCGGACGCGTTCGCGGCCGAGCTGAAGCCGTCGATCATCGAGACCAACTCGGACCCGACGTCGAGCCTGACCGACCTGCGGGCCGACCTGGTGCGCCTGCGCCGGATGCTGTCGTCGCTGGCCGAGACCCGCGGGCTGGGCGTCGTCGGGGCCGGCAGCGTGCCGCTGGTGGGCGGCTCGCCCGCGGAGATCACCCCGAACCCGCGCTACGAGCGGATGCGCGACGAGTACCAGATGCTGGTCTTCGAGCAGCAGATCTGCGGCACGCAGGTGCACGTCGACGTGCCCGACCGCGACGCGGCCGTCGCCGTCATGCAGCACTCCGCGCCGTGGCTGCCGGTCCTGCTCGCGCTGTCCGCCTCGAGCCCGTTCTGGGACGGCGAGGACACTGGCTACGCCAGCTCGCGCACCCTCGCCTGGCACCGCTGGCCGACGGCGGGCCCGCCCGCCCCGCTGCGCGACGCCGCGGAGTACGACGCCCTGATCGACGACCTCGTGCGCTCCGGGACGATGTCCGACCCCGGCATGGTCTATTTCGACATGCGCCCCTCGGCGCACCAGAAGACCGTCGAGCTGCGCATCTGCGACGCCTCCCCGACCGTCGACGGCGTCGTCCTGATCGCCGGGCTGGCCCGGGCGCTGACCACCCACGGCGTGCGTGCGCACCTGGAGGGACGCCCGCAGCCGCGCTACCGCCCCGAGCTGCTGCGGGCCGCGTCGTGGCGCGCGGCCCGGTCCGGCGTCGAGGGCGACCTCGTCGACGTGACCGGCCGCGAGCTCGTTCCGCCGTCGCGGGCGGTGCGGCTGCTGCTCGACCACCTGCGCGACGACCTCGAGGACGCGGGCGACTGGGACGTCGTCTCGGAGCTCGCGCTCGAGGCCCTCGCCCGCGGGTCGAGCGCGGCCCGGCAGCGCCAGCGCTTCGCCCGGACCGGGACCTTCGAGGGCGTCGTCGACATGCTCGTCGGCGAGACCAGGGGCGTGCCGCAGGTCGAGATCGAGCTGCCCGTCCCGGAGGCGGCGGCGCCGGTGCTGCTCGGCGCTTACCACCCGCCCTCGTACGACGAGGCCGTGGACACCGACGGGCACGTCCGCCCGACCTACGCGTGGATGGTCTCCGCGCTGGAGCGGATCGGGCCCGGCGGCCTGCTCGCCCACGAGAAGAGCCGGGACGCCGAGCAGCGGGCGCGGTCGATGTTCTTCCCGCAGCCCGACGACCCCGAGCGGCTCTTCCCGCTCGACCTCATCCCGCGGTTGATCACCCGCCCGGACTGGGAGTCACTTTCCGCGGGGCTCGTGCAGCGGGCGCGCACCCTGGAGGCACTGCTGCAGGACCTGCACGGCGAGCGTGCTGCGCTGGCCGACGGGGTCCTGCCGCGTGCGGCGCTGCGCTGGCTGCCCGAGCCCGGCGACGCGTCGTCGCTGATCCCCGCGGGCGCCACGCGCGCGCTGATCAGCGGGCTCGACGTGGTCTGCGACGGCGAGGGCCGGTGGAAGGTCCTCGAGGACAACCTGCGCATCCCGTCGGGGATCGCCTACGCGATGGCCGACCGGCGCGTGGTGCGCTCCGTGCTGCCCGAGCTGCAGGCCCCCGAGGGCGTGGTGGACTCCGACGCGGGGCCCGCGATGCTGCGGGAGGCGCTGCTGTCCTGCGCGCCGGCGGCCGCGGGCGACGACCCGGCGCTCGTGGTGCTCACCGAGGGCCCGCACGACTCGGCGTACTTCGAGCACGCGATGCTCGCCGAGGAGATGGGCGTGCCGCTGCTCGAGCCGTCCGGGATCCGGGTGACCGACGACGGGACGCTCACCGTCGCGGTGACGGGCCGGCGGATCGACGTGGCGTACCGCCGGATCGACGAGGAGAAGCTGTACGCCGCGTCCGACGCGGACGGGCGCACGCTGCGCGACCCGCTCCAGGCCGCCGTGCACGAGAACCGGTTCGCGCTGCTCAACACCCCTGGCAACGGGCTGGTGGACGACAAGGCCGTCTACCCGTACGTCCGCGCGCTGACCGAGTTCTACCTCGGCGAGAAGGCGCTGCTCGACGACGTGACGACGTACTCCTGCGCGGAGCCCGACCAGCTCGAGCACGTGCTCGCCCACCTCGACACGCTGGTGCTCAAGCCCGTCGACGGCTACGGCGGGGCGGGCATCGTCATCGGGCGGGACGCCTCCGAGCGGGAGCTCGCCGAGGCCGCGGCGGACCTGCGGGCGAACCCGGCCAGCTACGTCGCGCAGGAGACGATCGAGATCTCCACGCACCCGACGTTCACCGGGGTCGACCTCGCGCCCCGCGTGGTCGACCTGCGCGCCTTCGTCGTGCTCGGCGCGTCCCCGGCAGTGCTCCCGACCCCCCTGACACGAGTCGCGCCGGCCGGGAGCCTCGTGGTCAACTCGTCGCGCGGCGGCGGGTCGAAGGACACCTGGATCCTGCGCTGATCCTCCCGTGGTCCGGGGTCGGTACGCGATTGGAGTCGACGCATGTGCGGCATCGCCGGTGAGTTCCGGTTCGACGGGAGCGCGGCGCAGGTCGGGGCCGTGCTGGCGATGGCGCAGGTCCTCGAGCCGCGCGGACCCGACGGCTGGGGCGTCGTCGGCCACGGCCCGCTCGCGCTGGCGCACCAGCGGCTGAAGATCATCGACCTGACCGAGACCGGCGCCCAGCCGATGGTCGACGCCGAGCTCGGGCTGACCGCCGTCTTCAACGGCTGCATCTACAACTACCCGCAGCTGCGCGAGGAGCTCGGCCGCGAGGGGTACCGGTTCTTCTCCACCTCGGACACCGAGGTGATCATCAAGGCGTTCCACCGCTGGGGGCAGCGGTGCGTCGAGCACTTCAAGGGCATGTTCGCGTTCGCGATCGCCGACCGCGCCACGGGACGCCTGACCCTGGGCCGCGACCGGCTCGGGATCAAGCCGCTCTACGTCGCCCCGGTGTCGGGGGCACTGCGTTTCGCGTCGTCGCTGCCGGCCCTGCTCGCGCCCGGAGGCGTCGACACGTCGATCGACACCGTGGCGCTGCACCACTACATGAGCTTCCACGCCGTGGTGCCCGCCCCGCGGACGATCCTCTCCGGGGTCCGCAAGCTCCCACCCGCCGTCGTGCGGACCGTGGAGCCCGACGGCTCGTCGAGCGACTGGACGTACTGGGAGCCCGAGTTCGTGCGCGGCACCACGGAGCACTCGGAGGCCGAGTGGGCCGAGGTCGCGCTGGAGTCGCTGCGCACCGCCGTGCGGCGGCGGATGGTCGCCGACGTCCCGGTCGGCGTCCTGCTCTCCGGCGGCATCGACTCCTCGATCGTCGTCGCGCTCCTGGCCGAGGAGGGCCAGAAGGACCTCAAGACCTACTCCATCGGCTTCGAGTCCGAGGGCGGCCAGAGCGGGGACGAGTTCGACTACTCGGACCTCGTCGCGAAGACCTACGGCACCGACCACACCCGGATCGAGGTCCCGAAGGTCGAGACCGACGAGGCGCTGCCCGGCGCGGTCGCTGCGATGTCCGAGCCGATGACGAGCCACGACGTCGTCGCGTTCTACCTGCTCTCCCGCGAGGTCTCGCGCTCGATCAAGGTGGTGCAGTCCGGGCAGGGCGCCGACGAGGTGCTCGGCGGCTACGACTGGTACCCCCCGATCGCCCGCGTCGGCCGCGACGGCGCCGTCGACGCCTACCACCGGGCCTTCTTCGACCGCCCCTCCGCCGAGATCGCCGACCTCGTCGCCCCGGAGTTCCTCACGACGGGTGACCCGTCGCTGGACCTCGTCCGGGACCACTTCGCGCGCCGCGGCGCCGACGAGGCCGTGGACGCCGCGCTGCGGCTGGACACCACGGTGATGCTCGTCGACGACCCGGTGAAGCGCGTCGACAACATGACGATGGCGTGGGGACTCGAGGCGCGCGTGCCGTTCCTCGACCACGACTTCGTCGACACCATGGGCGCCTGCCCGCCGGCGTACAAGATGGCCGACGGCGGGAAGGGCGTGCTCAAGGCCGCCGCCCGCGGGGTGCTGCCCGACGAGATCATCGACCGGAAGAAGGGCTACTTCCCGGTCCCCGCGATCCGGCAGCTCTCCGGTCCGGTGCTCGAGCGGGTCACGGCGGCCCTCACCGACCCGGCGGCGAAGCGTCGTGGCCTCTTCCGGTCCGACGCGGTGGCCACGATGCTCGACGACCCGAACTCCGGGCGCACCAACCTCGGCGCGAACGCACTGTGGCAGGTCGCACTCCTGGAGATGTGGCTGCAGGCCCACGAGATCGACTGACGTAGGTTCGTCTCCCAGCCCAGGTGCACCTGCCGTGCAAGCAATGCGTCACTGCTTGCACCCAGTGCCAGGAAAGGCCACATCGTCGAGGACGGATCCGGGAGGTCGGCAGCGGTGGAGGAGTGGATCGGCGCCACCCGATGCTGGTCGCCCAGCCCGTCGCCCGACGGCACGACGATCGCGTTCGTGTGGGACGGGGACGGGCGGCCCGCCGTCCGGATGCACGAGCGCCGCACCGGCCGGGAGTGGTCGCTGGACACCGGCGACGACCTGGTCTCGACGGTGCGCTGGTCCCCCGACGGGCAGTGGCTCGGGGTCGAGGCGGCCGCCGACGGCGGCGAGCGCACCAACGTCTTCGTCGTGCGTCCCGACGGCAGCGGGATGCGCGCCGTCCGCGGGGTCGGCGACGACGACCGCGGCGCGGTCTCGCTCGACCGCTGGACCCACACCGGCGCGGTCCTCGCGATCACCGAGTCCGACTACGACACGACGACCGCGTGGCTCGTCGACGTCGACACCGACCTGCGGCAGCGCCTCGGCTCCGGCCACGCCCTGCAGATCCTCGACGTCTCCCGCGACCGCCGCCGGGTCCTGCTGCGCCGGGGGCGGCGCGGGTCGCGCCACGTCGGGATCGTCGACCTCGACGGCACCGAGGGCTGGCACGAGATCGACAGCGGGCGCGGCCCCGGTGGCCCGCCCGGCGCCGTGGAGCACCCCGTCGCGATCACCCGCGACTCGTCGGTCGTGGCGGCGCGCTTCACCCCCGACGGCACGCGCATGCTCATCCTCACCGACGGCGGTCGCGAGCGGGCCGCGCTGGTGAGCGTGGACGTCGCCACCGACGCCCGGCCGATGTTCCCCGAGGTCCTCGCCGAGCGGGAGGACGCCGAGCTCGAGCGGTTCGCGCTCACCGAGGACGCCGGCACCGCCGCCCTGGTGTGGAACGTGACGGGGCGCAGCGAGGTCGACCTGCTCGACCTCACGACCGGCAAGCCCGCGCACTACGCCCCGCCCGGCGACGTCGTCACCTCCGCGGTCTTCAGCCACGACGACGACTCGCTCGTGCTCGGCATCCAGTCGCCCTCGGTCCCGGCCGCGGTGTGGTGCCACGAGCTGTCGTCGCAGACCACCGCGCTGATCTGTCCGCCGGAGGAACCGCGCGCGGCCGTCGTCCACCCGACCCTGGAGACCGTGACGACGCCGGACGGCCTCGCCCTGCCCGGCTGGCTCTACCGCCCGCCCGGCACGGTCGGCCCGATGCCGACGTTGATCTACCTGCACGGCGGGCCGGAGGCCCAGGAACGGCCGGTGTTCACCCCGCTCTACCAGGTGCTGCTGCAGCACGGGATCGCCGTGTACGCCGCGAACGTCCGCGGCTCGTCCGGCTTCGGCCGGTCGTTCGTCAACGCCGACAACGGCGCCGGCCGGTTCGCCGCGATCCGCGACGTCGCGTCGTGCGTCGAGCACCTCGTCGGCGCCGGCGTCGCCGACCCGGCCCGCGTCGGGGTGATGGGCCGCTCCTACGGCGGCTACCTGACCCTCGCGGCGCTGGTGAACCACCCGGAGCTCTTCGCGGTCGGCGTGGACGTGTGCGGGATGGCCGACTTCGAGACCTTCTTCGCCCGCACCGAGCCCTGGATCGCCGACGCCGCCGTCGGCGAGTACGGGCACCCGATCCACGACCGCAACCTGCTCCGCGAGCTCTCCCCCGTGCACCGCATGTCCCGGCTCGCCGCGCCGTTGCTCGTGGTCCACGGTCGTTACGACACCAACGTCCCCGTCCACGAGGCCGAGCTCGCCGTTCACGGCGCGAAGGCGGCGGGCGTGGACGTGCGCTACCTGCTCTTCGAGGACGAGGGCCACGAGATCCAGCGCCTCGACAACCGGCGCACCTTCGTGCACGCGGTCACCGACTGGCTGACCAGCCACTTCGGCCTCACCACCCCCGCCACTCCCACCCCCTGAGCGTGAGGGGAACCCTCACATCGTTAGAGCGCTCGGACCCTCCCCTCACGCCCCGCGGCGGCTGCCCAGACCGAACACGTCCGGTGTTCTTCCCGACGACGACTCGCTCCCCCAGGGCCGCGGGGTCACCTCGCCCGTCGGGGTCGGGTCCTCGAACGGCTCGGGCAGCCACGGCTCGAGCGGCAACGGGTCGGCGGCGTAGGGGTCCCACGACCGGTCCGGCACGGAGCGCAGGGGTCGCACGGGAGCGAACGGCGGGAACGGGGCGTGCCCACCCGCGGGCACCGGCGCCGCACCCCGCGGGACCCCTCCCCGTGGCGCCTCTCCCCATGGCAGCGAAGCGTCGTTGCTGTCATCGGATGACAGCGACGACGCTTCGCTGCCACGGCGGGTGCGCCGGTCGACGAGCCCGGCGAGGTCCACGAGGAGCGGCCCGGACCAATGCTCCTCGAGTGCGCGGAGCCGCCACGTGCCCAGGCCGAGGACGAGACCGAACACGACGTGGCCGAGGAACGAGAGCGTCACCGTCACCGGAGTCAGCGGGAACATCAGCTGCTGTCCGCGCGGGAGGAGCACGGTGGCCATGAGTCCGCCCCAGGTCGGGCCGATGGCGTACAGCACCGCGGCGCCGACCGTCCAGCGTGGCCCGAGGCGGCGCAGTCCGGTGGCGGCGGCGAGGGTCACGAAGACCACGCCGAGCCCGCCGCCGTCGCCCGCGTACCGCCAGACGTAACCGGCGACGCCGCCGAGGACCTGCCGGGAGCGGTCGACGTCGAGCAGCCAGGTGCCCATGGTCGGGATGAAGTCGTCCCACCAGCCGAGCAGCGCGACCGTGTCGAGCCGGAACACGTCGTACACGAACGTCGCGACGAGCCCCCACCGCAGCCCGTCGAGCACGAGGCGGTCCTCCGGCGCGGGACGGAACACCGCGAGGAGCACCAGCACCGCGGCCGCCGGGACGATGACGATCCCCGCCGACACGTGCATCGGCACCAGTCCGCCGACGTGGGCGGTGATCGCCAGCAGCGGCAGCGCGGCGAGCACGAGGTGGACGGCGACGCGGGGCGGGAGGGCGCGCAGGTTCACCGGTGGCCTCCCCCGTGCGCGACCCCGGCGTTCTTGTGCCCGGCCATCGCGGTCGCGAAGTTCTTCGTGACGGCGAGCTCGTCGCTGCGGCCGCGGGGTCCGGAGCTCGCGGTGTCGTCGTCGGCGCCCTGCTCGCAGCGCTGGGCGTCGTTGATGCAGTCGGCCCCCGCCTGGGCGCGCGCCTCGGTCGACAGGTACTCGAGCAGGGCGTGGTCGGTCACCGGGTCGTGCTGCTGCTCGGGGAAGCTGTCGATCGCGAACGACCGCCCCGGCGGCTGGTCGTAGGACACCGTGATCCGCAGGGCCGGGACCGGGATCAGGTCCTGGTCGCACTCCCCGCTCTCGTCGGGGTACTGCAGATGGCTCACGAAGTCCGCCGACGACAGGTCCTCGCCGTTCCAGCAGCTCGGGAAGTCGTACACCCGCTGCAGCTGCGAGCCCGACGGACAGATCGGGTAGAGCTCGGTGAGGCGGTCGGCGAACCCGGAGCACGTGAACTTCGAGTTCGACCCCTCGCCCGTGCTGCCCGCCTTCGCCGACCCGGTGATCAGCTGCATGTTCAGCGGCATCGGCTCGGTGCGCTGCGTGCCGTGCCCGTGGAACGTGTAGTCCACCGACGCCGGCACCACGAACGACCCGATGTTCCCGTCGAGGCTCCCGCCGTCCATCCCGACGTCGGGTCCGACCCCCTCCAGGTCGCGCAGCACCGGCCAGAAGATCGGCGACCGGTCACCGTTCGTGCACGTCGTCTCCGCCTGCTCGAGCGCGTCCTGGTTCTCCGAGGAGGCCGCGTTCGTGGACTCGTTGCCCGCGTAGTCGTGCGTGTGCTGGGCGCCGTTGCGCTTCCCGGGAGCGACGATGAAGTTGTCCGAATTGTGGTGGTCGGAGAGCGGGCAGGAGAACGAGTAGCTGCCGCCCGAGAAGTCGCCGCCGCTCTTGATGTTGCCGTTCGGCTCGACGTCCTCGATCGACACGTACTCCTGCGCCGACGCACGCCCGATCTGGTCGCGGCCCTCGAACGCGCCGTCGCCGGCCGCAGCGCCGGACTCCTTCTCGGCACCGGACTCCTCGCCGCCGGAGCCCTCGTCGCTCGACTTCCCGTCCCCGCCGGACCCCCCGTCACCGGACTTCTCGCCGTCGGACCCCTTGTCGCCGGACTTCTCGTCGTCGGACTCCTTGCCGCCGGACTTCTCGTCGTCGGAGCCCTCGTCGCCGGACTTCTCGTCGCCAGAGCCCTCGTCGCCGGACTCCTCGTCGCCGTTGTCGGAGTCCGCCACCAGCACGACCCCGACCGCGGCCGCCGCCTGCCGGGCCGCCGACCCGATGGCGCCCGCCAGCCCCAGGGGCACCCCGACCCCGAGGATCAGTACGAGCGCGACGAACACGACGACGAGCTCCGCACGCCGCCGGGTCCCGGGCGTCATCCGACGCATCAGCCACCTCCGCGAGCGGACGCTAGAGAAGCGCGTCCACCCGTGGGTGCGCTTTGGAGAAACTCGCGGCCCCGAGATGCACACCACGCAGGCCGGGCGGCCCCGGAACCTGCCCCACGTCACCCTCGCGAACGGACCACCGCCCCGCCCCGCGCATCCGCGAAGGGCACACCACGCAGGTCGGGCGGCCTCAGAACCTGCCCCACGTCACCCTCGCGAACGGACCACACCTCAGAACCGGTGCCGTCGGCACCGGTTCCACGCCACGTCCTGCCAACCCGAGTCACCATCCGTGACCACTGCTCCGTCAGTGAGCCCGCTCGCGCGGAGACCCCGCCCTCACCACACTGACCCGGTGCGATCCGGAGTCACGGCCCGCCTCGTCGCCCTCGTCGTCCTCTCGGCCACCGCGGCGATCACCCTCATCAGCCAGCGCCCACCCGCACCGGTCCCGGCCGACGCCCCACCCACCGCGTTCAGCGCCGAGCGGGCCCTCCCCGTCGTCGCCGACATCGCGCGCGAACCCCGCCCGCTCGGCAGCGCCGCGAACGCACGGGTCCGCGACGACCTCGCCGCCCGGCTCACCGCGCTGGGCCTGACGACCACCGTGCGCGACGGCACCGTCGTCGCCACCCTCCCCGGCGCCGCGCCGACCGGGCAGGTCGTCCTCTCCGCCCACCACGACTCCGTCCCCACCGGACCCGGTGCCGCCGACGACGCCGCCGGGGTGGCCGCGATCGTCGAGACGGTCCGCGCGCTGCGGGCCGGACCGCCGCTGCGCAACGACCTCACCGTCCTGCTCACCGACGGCGAGGAGGTCGGCCTGCTCGGCATGCGGCAGTGGGTGCGCACCGACCTGCCGCGCACGCCGATCGTCGTGCTCAACCAGGAGGCCCGCGGGGTCTCGGGCCCGGCTCTGCTGTTCCGCACCTCCCCCGGCAACGCCGGGCTCGTCCAGGCAATGCGGACGGTGCCGCACCCGGCGGGTGACTCCAGCCTCGTGGCGATCTTCCGCCTGCTGCCCAACGACACCGACCTGTCCGTGGTCATCGCCGCCGGTCGCCCGGGCATCGACTCGGCGTTCGTCGAGGAGCCGGAGAAGTACCACACGGCCGCCGACACCCCCGCGAACCTCGACCCGCGCAGCGTCCAGAGCCAGGGCGGCACGCTGCTGGCCCTGGCCCGCGAGCTGGGCGGCACCGACCTCGCCCCGCTGGACCCGACGGCGAGCGGCCTGCCCCCGCAGCCGGACGCCGTGTACTTCCCCCTCCGCGACCTCCTCGTCACCTACCCGGTCGCGTGGGAGTGGCCGCTCGCGCTGCTGGCCGTCGCCGGCCTCGTCGTCGTGACGTCCGCCGCCCGAGGCCGCGACCTCACGACCGCCCGCGGCGCGCTCCTCGCCGTCGTGACGAGCCCGCTGCCGCTCGTCGTCGCGGGTGCACTCGCGGTCGGCCTCTGGCAGGTCCTGCTCACGCTCCGGCCCGCCTACGCCGACACCCCGTTCCTCGACCGCCCCGGCCCCTACCAGGTGGCGACCGGCGCCCTCGCCGTGCTCGCGGTCCTCGCCTGGTACCTCCCGGTCCGCCGGCGGGTCGGGCGGACGGCCACGACGATCGGCGTCGCCGGGCTGCTCGCCGCCCTCGGCGTGCTCGGCGCCGCGGCCGTGCCGGGCGCCTCGTTCCTGGTCACGTGGCCCGCGCTCGGGCTCGTCGCCGGCCTCGCCGTCGCGGCCGCGGTCCGCGGCCGGGCGTTCCCGACGACAACAGCGGCTGCGGTCGCCGCCGTCCCCGCGGTCGTGTTCCTCGCCCCGTTCGCGATCGCCTCGTTCGGCATCGGCGGAGTCGCGACGCCGGTCCCGGCCGTCGCGTTCGCCCTGCTCGGCCTGCCGGTCGCGGCGGTCCTGGACCCGTCGACCCGGGACCGTCGCGACGCCGTCCTGCCGACAGCAGCGCTCGTGACAGCGCTGGTGGCGGCGGCGACCGGACTGCTGACCGGCTAGAGCTGGATCGACTTCACCTCGAGGAACTCCTCGAGCCCGTAGCGCCCGAGCTCCCGACCGGTGCCCGACTGCTTGTAGCCGCCGAACGGCGCGAGCGGGTTGAACGCCCCGCCGTTGACGTCGACCTGGCCGGTCCGCATGCGCCGCGCCACCTCGACGCCCCGCTCCTGCGTGCCGGCGAACACCGCACCGGCCAGCCCGTAGATCGTGTTGTTCGCGATGGACACGGCCTCGTCGACGTCGGAGTAGGGCAGCACCGAGAGCACCGGGCCGAAGATCTCCTCCTGCGCGATCGTCATGTCCGGACGCACCCCGGAGAAGATCGTCGGGCGGACGTAGGCGCCCGTCTCCAGGCCGTCGGGACGACCCGTGCCGCCCACGGCGAGCTCCGCGCCCTCCTCGACACCGCGGGCGATGTACCGCTCGACCCGCGCGCGCTGCGTCTCCGAGGACATCGGTCCGATCCGGGTCGCCTCGTCGGTCGGGTCGCCCACCGTGTACTTCGCCGAGGCCGCGACCAACTGCTCGACGACCTCGTCGTGCAACGACGCGGGCACCAGGAGCCGCGTCCACGCCGTGCAGGTCTGGCCGCCGTTGATGAAGCAGTTGCCGAGCCCGACCTTCACCGCCTTCGTCAGGTCGGCGTCGTCGAGCACGATGTTGGCCGACTTCCCGCCGAGCTCGAGCGCGACCCGCTTGATCGTCCCGGCGGCGACCTCCTGCACGCGGCGCCCGGCCCCGACCGACCCGGTGAACGACACCATGTCCACGCCCGGGTGCGCCGCCAGCGCCTCGCCGGCCTCGGGCCCGGTGCCGTGCACGACGTTGAACACGCCGGCCGGGAGCCCGGCCTCGGCGGTGATCTCGGCGAGCACCCCCGCCGTCAGGGGCGCGACCTCCGAGGGCTTGAGCACCACCGTGCAGCCGGCGACCAGCGCCGGCGCCACCTTCGCGACGACCTGGTGCAGCGGGTAGTTCCACGGCGTGATCGCGCCGACCACGCCGGCCGGCTCGCGCACCACGAGCGAGTTGCCGATCTCCTCGGTCCACGCGAAGTCCTCGGCGAGCGCCGCGACGCCCTTCGAGGTCGCCATCGGCATCCCGAGCTGCACGGAGCGAGCGAACGAGATCGGCGACCCCATCTCGGCCGTGATCGAGCGGGCCAGCTCCTCGTGCCGGTTCTTGATGCCCTCGCGGATGCGCAGCACCATCGCGGCTCGGTCGGCCGCCGGCACGCGCGACCAGGACACGAAGGCCTGCCGCGCCGCGAGCACCGCCGCGTCGATCTCGGCCGCCCCGCCGCGCGGCACCTCGGCCAGCACGGACCCGTCGGCCGGGTTCACCACCTCGATGCTCCCGGCGCCGCCGCCGGTCCGCGCCCCGTCGATCCAGTGGTCGGTCAGCGTCCCGATGCTCGCGCTCATGGCACCGATTCTTCCCGACGACGGTCGGCGCTGCCGGTCACGACTGACGGTTTCCGTCGGCGGTATGTGATACACCCAGTCCGGCACACCGTCGCCGACCTCCGAGGAACCGCCGCATGCGCACCGCCCTGACCGAGCTCCTGGGCGTCGAGCACCCGCTCGTCGGCTTCAACCGCTCCCCCGGGGTGGTCGCCGCGGTCACCAACGCCGGCGGCTTCGGCGTGCTGGCCGCCAGCATGTACACCCCGGCCGAGCTGGACGCACAGCTGCGGTGGATCGAGGAGCAGGTCGACGGCCGCCCCTACGGCGTCGACCTCCTCGTCCCCGAGAAGTTCGCGGTCGGTGACCCGGACCAGCTGGTCGCGAGCCTGCGCGCCCAGATCCCGGACGCCCACCGCGCCTTCGTCGACGCGCTGCTCGAGGAGCACGGCGTGCCGGCCGCCGCGCACGACCCGCTCGACGACACGAGCGACGAGATCGCGGCCGCGATCAACCCGGCGGGCGCCGAGGCGCTGCTCGACGTCGCGTTCGCGCACCGCATCGGGATGGTGGCCAACGCGCTCGGCCCGCCCCCGGCCGACCTCGTCGAGCGCGCGCACGCCGCGGGGGTCGTGGTCGCCTCGCTGGTCGGGCAGCGCAAGCACGCCGAGCGGCAGCTCGCGGCGGGCGTCGACGTCCTGGTCGCCCAGGGCACCGAGGCCGGCGGCCACACCGGGACCGTCGCGACGACGGTGCTCACGCCCGAGGTCGTCGAGGTCGCGGGCGGGCGCCCGGTGCTCGCGGCGGGCGGCATCGCCTCCGGCGACCAGATGGCCGCGGCCCTCGCGCTCGGCGCCTCCGGCGTGTGGTGCGGGTCGGTGTGGCTCGGCAGCCACGAGGACATCACGCCGCTCCCGGTGAAGGAGAAGTTCCTCGCCGCGGGCAGCAGCGACACGCTGCGTTCCCGGACGATCACCGGCAAGCCCGCCCGCCAGCTGCGCTCGGCCTGGCACGACGCGTGGGACCGGCCCGACGCCCCCGAGCCGCTCCCGCTGCCCCTGCAGCCGATGCTCGTCGGCCGCGTGTGGGACCGGGTGCACGACGCGGCCGCGGCGGGCCACCCCGGCGCGATCGCGCTGGACACCTACTTCATCGGGCAGGTCGTCGGCGGGTTCACCGAGCTCCGCGGCGCCGGCGAGATCACCCGCGAGATGGTCGAGGGCTGCCGGGCCCGGCTCCGTGCCCTCGGCGAGCTGGCCCGATGAGCGACCGGACCCCCGTCGTCGTCGGGACCGGGCAGTCCTCGGAGCGCCTGGACGAGCCGGGCTACCGCGGACTCTCCCCCGTCGAGCTGGGCGCCGAGGCCGCCCACCGGGCCCTCGCCGACACCGGTGCCGACCCCGCCGCCGTCGCGGCCCGCGTCGACCTCGTCGCCGCCGTGCGCCAGTTCGAGGCCTCCGCGCCCGGCGCCGTGGCCCCGCTCGGCGCCTCCGACAACGTCCCGCGCTCCGTGGCCGCCCGGGTGGGCGCCGACCCGCGGGTCGCGGTCCTCGGCGTCGTCGGCGGCCAGACCCCGCAGTCGCTGGTCACGGAGGCGGCCGGCCGGATCGCCGCCGGGGAGGTCGACGTCGCCCTGGTCGTCGGGGCCGAGGCGATGTCGACGGCGAAGCGCCTGCTGACCTCGGTCGCCGAGGAGGACCGCCCGGACTGGACCGAGCACGTCGGCGGGCAGCTCGACGACCGCGGGCTCGGCCTGGAGTCGTTCATCGTCCCGGAGCAGGTCGAGCACGAGATCCTGGCGCCGGTGGTGCAGTACGCGCTGTTCGAGCACGCCCGCCGCGGCCGGCTGGGGCTCGACCGCGAGGCCTACCGGCGTGACATGGCCGAGCTGTTCAGCCCGTTCTCGGCGGTCGCGGCGACGAACCCGCACGCGGCCGCCCCGACGGCACGGTCCGTCGACGACCTCGCCGCCGCGACCGACGAGAACCGCCCGATCACCGACCCGTACCTGCGCTACCTGGTGTCCCGCGACGCGGTCAACCAGGGGGCGGCGGTGCTCCTCGCCGCCGCGGACACGGCGCGCGAGCTGGGCGTCGCCGAGGACCGGTGGGTGTACCTGCACGGGCACGCGGACCTCGTCGAGCCGCCGCTGCTCGAGCGCGCCGACCTCGGGGCGAGCCCGGCGGCCGCGACGGCCGTGCGACGCGCGCTGGAGCGCACCGGCATCACGGTCGACGACCTCGCGACGATCGACCTCTACAGCTGCTTCCCGATCGCCGTCCGGGTCGTCACCGACGTTCTCGGCCTCGCTCCGGACGACCCGCGCGGTCTCACCGTCACCGGCGGCCTGCCGTTCTTCGGCGGCCCGGGCAACGACTACTCGCTGCACGCGATCGCCGACACGGTCACGGCGCTGCGGGCGCGGCCGGGGGCGTACGGGCTGGTCGGCGCGAACGGCGGGGCGATCCACAAGTACTCGGCCGGCATCTACTCGACCCGGCCCGCCGCGTGGCAGCCCGCCGACGACGCGGCCGCCCAGGCCGACGTCGACGCGATCCACACCCGGGACGCACCGGGGAAGGTCGCCCGGGCCGACGGTGCGGCCACCGTGGAGACCTACACCGTCGAGTACCACCGCGACGGCCGACCGCGCGGCGCCGCGGTGGTGGGGCGTCGGCACGACGACGGCCGCCGGTTCCTCGCCCGCGTCGCCCCGGACGACACGGCCGCCCTCGAGGCGTTCGCGACGACGGACCCGCTCGGCCGGAGCGTGCAGGTCGCCTCGTCCGAGGGCGGCAACCGCGTGACCCTCACCTGACGGCGGGTGGCGCGCCACCCGCCGTCGTGCAGGATCAGTCGAAGGAGAGCTCGGTGTCGCGGGTGCGCTTGAGCTCGTAGAAGTACTCGTAGCCCGCGAGGAGCTTCGCGCCGTCCCAGACCTGACCGGCCCGCTCGCCCTTGGGGATGCGGGTCAGGACCGGGCCGAAGAAGGCCGAGCCCTCGACGTGGATGACGGGCGTGCCGACGTCCATGCCGACGGGGTCCATGCCCTCGTGGTGGGACGTCTTGAGGGCCTCGTCGTACTGGTCGGTGTGGGCGGCCTCGGCGAGCTCCGCCTCGAGACCGACCTCGGCCAGGGACTTCGCGATGACGTCGTCGAAGTCCTTGTTGCCCTCGTTGTGGATCTTGGTGCCCATCGCCGTGTACAGCGGGGCGAGGATCTCGTCGCCGTGCTTCTGGGCGGCCGCGATGGCCACGCGCACCGGGCCCCAGGCCTTCTTCATCATCTCCTGGTACTCCTCGGGCAGGTCCCGACCCTCGTTGAGCACCGCCAGGCTCATCACGTGCCAGGCGATCTCGATGTCGCGGACCTTCTCGACCTCGAGCACCCAGCGCGAGGTGATCCACGCGAAGGGGCAGAGCGGGTCGAACCAGAAATCGACGCGTGCCTTCTCACTCATGACAGCAGGCTTCCCTCGATCGACGGCAGGTATCCAGGCGCAACGGTCGAAGCATCAAGTGTGTTCCGCGCCTCGCCCGACGACCGCGGATAGGGTGCGGGGGTGGCTGCTCCGAACCTGACCAGGGACGACGCGCGGGCCCGCGCCGAGGCCCTCGAGGTCGACTCGTACTCGATCGCCCTCGACCTGACCGACGGCACCGACGAGCCCGGGGAGTCGACGTTCCGCTCGACGACCACGGTGCGGTTCTCCTCGACGAGGCCGGGCGTGGCGAGCTGGATCGACATCGTCGCGGCGGGCGTGCGCAGCGCCACGCTGAACGGGGTCGCCCTCGACGTCTCCGGCTACGACGAGGAGAAGGGCATCGAGCTGCCCGACCTCGCGGCCGACAACGAGCTCGTCGTCGACGCCGACTGCCGCTACATGAACACCGGCGAGGGCCTGCACCGCTTCGTCGACCCGGTGGACGGCGCGGTCTACCTCTACAGCCAGTTCGAGACGGCGGACGCGAAGCGGATGTTCGCCTGCTTCGACCAGCCCGACCTCAAGGCGACGATCACGCTCACCGCGCTCGTCGCGCCGGACTGGCACGTGATCTCCAACGGCGCGCTCTCCACGACGACGACGCTGGACACCGGCGCCGTCCACCACGCCTTTGACACCACCGCGCGGATCTCGACCTACCTGGTCGCCCTGATCGCCGGGCCGTACGCCCGCTGGACCGACACCTACGCCGACGAGCACGGTGAGATCCCGCTGGGCATCTACTGCCGCGCCTCGCTCGCCGAGCACATGGACGCCGACCGGCTGTTCACCGAGACCAAGCAGGGCTTCGGCTTCTACCACCGCAACTTCGGGGTGCCCTACCCCTTCGCGAAGTACGACCAGCTGTTCGTGCCCGAGTTCAACGCGGGCGCCATGGAGAACGTCGGCGCCGTGACGTTCCTCGAGGACTACGTCTTCCGCAGCCGCGTCACCCGCTACCTCTACGAGCGCCGCGCCGAGACCGTGCTGCACGAGATGGCGCACATGTGGTTCGGCGACCTCGTCACCATGCGCTGGTGGGACGACCTGTGGCTCAACGAGTCCTTCGCGACCTGGGCGTCCGTGGTCAGCCAGGCCGAGGCCACCGAGTACCGCAACGCGTGGACCACGTTCGCCAACGTCGAGAAGTCGTGGGCCTACCGGCAGGACCAGCTGCCCTCGACCCACCCGATCGCCGCCGACATCCCCGACCTGCAGGCCGTCGAGGTCAACTTCGACGGCATCACCTACGCCAAGGGCGCGTCGGTGCTCAAGCAGCTCGTGGCCTACGTCGGGCAGGACGAGTTCCTCGCCGGGCTGCGGCTCTACTTCTCGCGCCACGCCTACGGCAACGCCACGTTCGACGACCTGCTCGGCGCCCTGACCGAGTCCAGCGGCCGCGACCTCTCGGGCTGGTCCGCGGAGTGGCTCCGGACGACGGGCCTCAACTCGCTCTCGCCCTCGTTCACCGTGGGGGCCGACGGCGCGTACTCCGCGTTCGCGGTGCTCCAGGGCGGCGCGAAGCCCGGCGCCGGCGAGACCCGCACGCACCGCATCGCGGTCGGGATCTACTCTCCCGACGACGCCGGCCGGCTCGTCCGGGTGCACCGCACCGAACTCGACGTCACCGGCGAGCGCACCGAGGTGCCGGAGCTGGTCGGCGTGCCGGCGGGCGCGCTCGTGCTGGTCAACGACGACGACCTGACCTACTGCACGATGCGCCTCGACGAGCGCTCGCTGACCACGCTGATCTCGAGCATCGGCGACGTCGCCGAGCCGCTGCCCCGCACGCTGTGCTGGTCGGCGGCGTGGGAGATGACCCGCGAGGCCGAGCTCCGCGCCCGCGACTTCGTCGCGCTCGTGGTCGGCGGGATCGCCGCCGAGACCGAGGTGGGCGTCGTCCAGCGGCTCCTGCTGCAGGCCCAGACCGCGCTGGCGTCCTACGCCGACCCGCAGTGGGCGGTGGAGGAGGGCTGGCCGTCGTTCGTGGCGACGCTGCTCGACCTCGCGCGCACCGCCGAGGCCGGCTCGGACCACCAGCTCGCGATCGTCAACGCGCTCTCCGGCTCCGTGCTCACCCCGGAGGCGCTGACGGCCCTGGCCGGGTGGCGCGACGGGTCGGCGCCGCTCGAGGGGCTCACGGTCGACACCGACCTGCGCTGGCGGCTGCTGCACGCCCTGGTGGCGCACGGGACGGCGGGTGAGGCCGAGATCGAGGCGGAGCTGGCGCGGGACAACACCGCGACCGGGCTGCGGATGGCCGAGCGGGCCCGCGCGCTGGTGCCGACGCCCGAGGCCAAGGCCCGGGCGTGGGAGCGCGCGGTCTACGACGACACGCTGCCCAACGCCATCAACATGGCGATCATCATGGGCTTCTCGCACCCGGCGCAGGGCGCCCTGCTCACCGACTACCGCGAGAAGTACTTCGCGTCCGTCGACGAGGTGTGGGGGCGGCGCTCGAGCGAGCAGGCGCAGCCGATGGTGCAGGGCCTGTTCCCGTCCTGGGCCGTGGAGCAGGCGACCGTCGAGGCGGCCGACCGCTGGCTCGCCGACGAGCACCCGGCGGCGCTGCGGCGCCTCGTCACCGAGGGGCGGGCCGGGATCGTTCGGGCGCTCGCGGCCCGGCAGGCCGACGCCGGGTAGACGCCCCGGAACGAGCGAACGTTGCTCCTATGTCAAGCGGCGGCTCGTTCGTGATCGTGGACTGTGGGTTGTAGGAGGTTGTAGACGACTCGGGCAAGGCGCCGTTTGAGGGCTCGGATGGCGTCCTTGTCCTGGTCGGAGCCGGCGATGCGTCGTTGGTAGTAGGCATGGCCGAGGCTGTCGGGCATGCGGGCTTGGGTGCGGGCGATGCGGTGGAGTGCGGCGTTGAGTTGCCGGTTCCCGCCGCGGGCCAGGCGGTGACGGTCGCTGCGACCGGACGAGGCCGGGACGGGGGCGACGCCGGCGTGCATGGCGTAGCAGGCCTCGGAGCGGAACCGGGTGATGTTCGCGGTCTCCCCGAGAATCTTCGCGGCGGTCAGCGCGGCGCAGCCGTCGAGGTCGAGCAGCTGCGGCGCCAGCGCCTGCGTGCGCGCGGTGATCTCGCGTTCCAGGGCCCGGATCCGGACGGTGACCCGGCGGATGTCGCCGATCAGTTCGGCGGCGAGCTCGGCGGCCAGCCCGGTGTGGGCCTCGGCGAGGTGAGCGGTGAGCCAGTCCAGCCGGCGCAGGCTGCCCAAGCCGCGGGCGGGCAGGTGCAGTTCGGGGTCGAGTCCGTGCAGGTGCCAGCGCAGCCGGTTGACCTTGGCGGTGCGCTCACCGAGCAGGCTCTCCCGATGGTCGACCAGCAGCTTGAGCTCCCGGGACTCCGGGTCGTGCTCGGCGACGGGCAGGTCGGGCTCGCGGAGCGCCGCGCGGGCCACCGCCAGCGCGTCGATCGGGTCGGACTTGCCGCGGGTGCGCGCCGAGGCCCGGGTGCCGGCCATCAACTTCGGGGGCACCCGCACCACCCGCGCCCCGGTCGCGAGCAGCGCCCGCTCCAGGCGGGTGGAGACATGCCGACAGTCCTCCACCGCCCAACACACCCCGCCGGTCTCGCCGGGCTTGCTGCCGGTGAGCTGGGTGGCCTGGGCGCGAGCCCAGACGGTCAGCTCGAGATGACCGGCGTCGGTGGCCTTGACGGTCTTGCTGGCCTGCCGGGCGCCGACCTGGTCGACCATGACCGCGGTGTGCGACCCCTTGTGGACATCGACTCCGACTGTGAGGACCATCGAACGGTCTCCCTTTCGCCTGGGTGACAAACAGGCTGGGGCCGGTCGGCGGACACACCTCAGTGGGGGCGATGCCACGCTCCTATCAAGTCACGCCGGCCGGTCCTGGCCGCTGGTGCTCGGCACAACGTTCGAGTTGCCACCACGAAGGGGGCAGGCACTCTCCGAGCCAGAACACCAGCGACCAGGATCCCAGCACCGCCATCAGCGGCACCACCGACACTGACACTGAGGCACTCTCGCGCACATAGATGCTGCGAGAGTGCCGTTCGTTCGAGACGGGGGCTGGGCCGACCGGGCTAGTGCTTGCTGCCCGCGTGGTCGCCCAGCACGCGCAGACCTTCGACGATGCCGCCGGTCAGGTCGGACTCGGTGAACGACGAGACCATCGCCATCACGCCGAGCTTCGCGCCACGGTCGTCGACGCGGCGGACGGACTCCTCGCCGGTCACGACCTCGACGACCCGCTCACCGGGCGACACGCAGATCAGCACGGCCTCGTCGGCCTGCTCGCCCAGGGCGGCGTGCAGTTCCTCGGCCCGCTCGCGGGAACGGGGGCCGAGCTCGCCGACCCACACGCTGAACAGCAGGCCGGTCTCGGCCGAGGTGCGGGTGAGCGCCTCGTCGATCCGGGAGAGCTGCGAGGACGAGAACGGGACGCGCTGGTCGTCCGCGAGGATCTCGGTGGCCTCGGAGATGCGGCCGGAGGCGGTCGGCACGCGGGCGTGCCCGTAGACCGGGTCCTCGATCAGCCCGGTCTCGTTGATCATCGGGGTCTCGCCGGGGCGCGCCTGCGGGCGCGCGACTTCACCAGGTGCCACGTGCGCCTCCTCGGGCGGTGCGGGTCGCGGTGGCGCCGACGGCCTCCACGGTCGGCTCCGGCAGGCCGGTCCCCTTCGGGTTGCCGATCCACCACAGCGGCTCGTGCGGCCAGTCCTCGCCCGAGCGGTACGACGACGCCTGGCCCTTCCGGCGGATCATCGTCACGGCGAAGATCAACAGCAGCGCGACGACCGGGATCACCGCATAGATCAGGATCGTCTCGATCGGTCTCACGCGCCGAACCGTAGTGGAAAGCCGCTCCGACGTCGTGTCGTAGGTGCCCTCACCACACCGGGGGCCGACGGTGCGCCCACGGTGTCGCCGCCTCGAGCTCCGCCCCGAGGGCCAGCAGCACGTCCTCCCCGCCGCGACGTCCGCGCAGCGTCACGCCCACGGGCAGCGTCGTGCCGTCGACCTCCGGCCAGCCCAGCGGGAGGCCGAGCGCGGGCTCACCGGTCATGTTGGCGATCGCGGTCCACGGCGTGAATGCCACCTGCCGGGCGAAGTCGACCTCCGGCCCGTCGGCGCGGAACCACCCGACCGGGCGGGGCGGGAGTGCCACCGAGGGCGTGAGGACGGCGTCGAACCCGGCGCGTGCGGCGACGATCCGTCGCGTCGCCACCTGCACCGTCTGCAGCGCACCGAGCGCGACGATCCCGGGCACCTCCCGGCCCCGCGCCCGCAGCAACCGCGTCAGCGGCTCCAGCCGCGGCTCGTCCGCCGGGTCGACGGGGTCGCCGAGCGCGAGCGTCGCCCACAGCGTGAGGAAGGCACCGACGACCTCGTCGGGCAGCCGCACGTCGACCGGCTCGACGACGTGTCCGAGCGACTCCAGCGTCCGCGCCGTGTCCTCGGCCGCCGCCGCGCAGACGGGATCGACCGTCGCGCCCGCCCACCCCGGGACGAGCGGACCGAGGTCTCCGTAGGGCACCGTCGTGCACAGCCCGATCCGCCGCCGCGGACCGGGACCCCGGCGCACCGCCGCCAGGTACCCGCCGTCGGGACGGTTCCCGGGGACGAACGGCTCCCCCGGCCACGCCCGCCCCCCGCACAGCACGTCGAGCAGCGCCGCGGCGTCCGCGACCGTCCGTGCGAGCGGGCCCGCCACCGACAGCCCCGCCGGGTCGCCGCCGGCCGGGCCGGCCGGGACCCGGCCGCGGGTCGTCTTCAGGCCCACCAGCCCGCACACCGACGCCGGGATGCGGATCGACCCGCCCCCGTCGGAGCCCTGCGCGACCGGCACGATCCCGGCCGCGACCGCCGCGGCCGCCCCACCGGACGAGCCGCCCGCCGAGCGCGTCACGTCCCAGGGGGTCACGGCGGGCGCCGCGTCCGCCGGCTCGGTGTAGCAGGGCAGCCCGAACTCGGGCACCGCGGTCTTGCCGAGGCTGACGGTGCCGGCGGCGCGCAGCAGCCCGACGGGGTCGTCGTCGACCTCCGGAATCCAGTCCCGGTAGATCACCGACCCGCGTCCGGTGCGCACGCCCGCCGTCGCCGTGAGGTCCTTGATCGCGGTCGGCACGCCGTGCAGCGGACCTCCCGACGCCGGGTCGGTGCCGGTGTCCAGGGCCCGCGCGGCCTCCCGGGCCCGCTCCGGCGTGAGGAGCGCGAACGCGCCCAGGCGCGCGCCGAGGGTCTCGGCGCGCGCGAGGGCGTGGTCGACGACGTCGAGGACGGAGACCTCCCCGCGCCGGACGGCGTCCGCGGTCTCCAGTGCGCCCAGCTCGTGCAGATCGCTCACGTCACCCGATCATGCACGGTCCGGGCCTACGCCGCGCTCTCCCCCAGGTAGGGCAGCCACTGCGGGTCCGCGTCGACCAGGCCCGCGAGGAGCCGCCAGTGGCGGCCGCGTGGGGCGGTCGGCATCGTGCGCAGCGGCCAGCCGAGCTCGGCGAGCAGCTTGTCGGCCTTCTTGTGGTTGCACCGGGCGCAGCAGGCTACGCAGTTCTCCCACGTGTGCGTACCGCCGCGACTGCGGGGCACCACGTGGTCGATGGTCTCCGCCTTGCCCGAGCAGTAGGCGCAGCGGAACCGGTCGCGGTGCATGAGCGCCGCCCGCGTCAGCGGGACCCGTGCCCGGTAGGGCACCCGCACGAACACCCGGAGCCGGATCACCGAGGGGACCTCGACGGCGCCCGTCGCGGAGTGCAGGACGAGCCCGGAGGAGTCGCCGTGCACGACGTCCGCCTTGCCGCACACCAGCAGGACGATCGCGCGGCGCAGCGGGAGGGCCGTCAGCGGTTCGTAGGTGGCGTTGAGGAGCAGGACCCGGCGGCGACCCAGGAAGGGAGCGGGGGCGACCGGGACCGGGGCGAGGGCCGTGACGGGGGAGACCGGGGCCCCGGGGGGCTCGGCGTCGGGAGGGTCGGTCCGCAGGCTCGGTCCGCCGACCCCGCTGACCAGCGGCGTCACGGTCCTGGGTTGTCGTTCGGCCACACGACCACCTCCCACCGGGATGTGGGCACAGTCGACCACATCCGACCGCGTCGTGCACGTGTGATAACGGGACGTTCACCTCCGCCGAGGCGTCGCGATCGAGATCCACTGCGGTCC
The DNA here is from genome assembly GCF_050955885.1 of Actinomycetospora sp. CA-084318. Classification (NCBI taxonomy): domain Bacteria; kingdom Bacillati; phylum Actinomycetota; class Actinomycetes; order Pseudonocardiales; family Pseudonocardiaceae; genus Actinomycetospora; species Actinomycetospora sp. CA-084318. Next base: position 1,596,883 of record NZ_CP192098.1, on the reverse strand, counting down.
GTATCGTGCCGGGGCGTGCTGTTCTCCTCCGGCATGGTCGACCAGACACCCACCCCGACGCCGTCGCCCGGCTCCACCACCTCGGTGGTCCCCGACGTCCCGATCGACGCACCGTCGTGCGCCGCCGACGCCGGCTCGCTGTGCGCGCGGGTGTTCCAGTACACGCACGCGTCCTGGCTCTCCCGGTCCGCCGACGCGATCGTCTCCCACGCGGTGACGACGATCGTGATCATCGTGGTGGCCGTGGTCCTGCGGTCGGTCCTGCACCGCGCCATCCGCCGGATCGTCGACGGCGCCAGCACCGGACGCGTGCCGCGGCTGCTGCGCCCGCTGCGCGACCGGGCGGCGGCGAGCCTGCGCGAGTCCGCGCCGCAGATGATCGAGCGGCGCTCGCAGCGCGCACAGGCGATCGGCTCGGTGCTGCGCTCGTTCGTGACGCTGCTGATCTACGGCGTCGCCTTCACGCTGATCCTGGGCGAGTTCGGCGTCAACCTCGCGCCGATCATCGCCTCCGCCGGCATCCTCGGCGTCGCGATCGGGTTCGGCGCCCAGAACCTCGTCCGGGACTTCCTCTCCGGGATCTTCATGATGTTGGAGGACCAGTACGGCGTCGGCGACGTCGTCGACCTCGGCGAGGCCACCGGCACGGTCGAGGCGGTGGGCCTGCGGGTCACGACGCTGCGCGACATCGCGGGGACCGTCTGGTACGTCCGCAACGGCGAGGTGCTGCGCGTCGGCAACTCCAGCCAGGGCTACTCGGTGGCCGTCGTGGACATCCCGGTCGGGCACTCCGCCGACGTCGACGACACCTCCGAGCTCGCCCAGCGCGCCGCCACCGAGGAGTGCACCGAGCCCGCGATCGCCTCGAAGGTGCTCGCGCCGCCGGAGATGCTCGGGGTGCAGTCGGTGACCGCCGAGGGCATCCTCCTGCGGCTCACCGTCCGGACCCGGCCGGGCGAGCAGTGGGCCGTGCAGCGCGCGGTGGCCGGCGCGGTCAAGTCCGCCTTCGACGACGCCGGGGTCCCGGCCCCGACCCCCTTCGGCGCCGGCCGGACGGCGGCGACGCCCCACGGGTCCGCCCGCCCGTGACCGGCGCTCGTGAGACGGTGGGACCGTGAGCAGTCCCCAGACCTTCTACGACGCGGTCGGCGGCCACGAGACCTTCCGCCGGATCGTGCACCGCTTCTACGAGCAGGTGGCCGACGACCCGGTGCTGCGCCCGTTGTACCCCGAGGAGGACCTCGGCCCCGCCGAGGACCGGCTCCGCCTCTTCCTCGAGCAGTACTGGGGCGGCCCGCAGACCTACTCCCAGCAGCGCGGCCACCCGCGACTGCGGATGCGCCACGCCCCGTTCCCGATCGGCCCGCTGGAGCGCGACGCCTGGTTGCGCTGCATGAAGGTGGCCGTCGACGAGGAGAACCTCGAGCCCGAGCGGCACCGCCAGATCTGGGAGTACATGGAGATGGCGGCGATGAGCATGATGAACAAGGCCTTTTAGGGGAACACCGCCCTCGTGGCTGACAACCCCCTCCAGAACGTCTCCTTCCCCTCCAACGGCGGCACGGCGCACGGATACCTCGCGCTCCCGGAGTCCGGGAGCGGGCCCGGCGTCGTCGTGATCCAGGAGTGGTGGGGGCTCACCTCCCACATCGCGGACGTGACCAACCGCCTCGCGGCGGAGGGCTTCGTCGCGCTCGCCCCGGACCTCTACGGCGGCACCACCACCCACGACTCCGACGAGGCCGGGAAGCTCATGCAGGAGCTCCCCGTGCAGCAGGCCGCCACCGACCTCGCGGGCGCCGTGGACTTCCTGCTCGAGCACGAGGCGGTCGTCGGCGACACGGTCGGCGCCGTCGGGTTCTGCATGGGCGGCGGCTTCGTGCTCGTCCTGGCCGCACAGCAGGGTGACAAGATCGGTGCGGCGGTGCCGTTCTACGGCGTGCTCGGGGAGGACTACCCGAGCTTCACCAAACTCTCCGCGCCGCTGCTCGGCCACTTCGGCGAGCAGGACCAGATGGCGGACCCCGACGCGGTGAAGGCCCTCGCCGACCGGATCGAGGCCGAGTCGGGCCGCCGCCCCGACTTCCGGATCTACCCGGCCGGGCACGCCTTCTTCAACGACGAGAACCACATGGGGACCTACGACCCCACGCAGGCCGCCATCGCCTGGGACGCGACCCTGGGCTTCCTGCGCGCCAACCTCGCCACGACCGACTAGAGCAGCGGCAGCTGCGCGCGGCGGCGTCGGACCACGGCGCCGCCGTGCGCGTCGAGCCGCAGCCACCCGCCGTCGGTCGACACGCGCACCACGTCGTCCCCGCCGGCCCCCGGCCCGACGAAGCCCATGCCCGACAGCGCGAACACGCACCGCATCGGCACCCGCACCTCGAGTCCCGACGCGTCGTCGGTCACCGTGAGCACGACCTGGTCGAGCAGCGCCGCCGACGGCCGCCCGGACGGGTCCGCGGCCCGCGCCGCGGCGACGCCCTTCTCCGCGAGCCCGTCCACCACCTCCGACGGCACCTCGCCCACCACCTGCCACCGCGCGTCCGGCCGCAGCGGCGGCAGCGGGCCGCGCCACCGCTCGTCCACCGCCGTCCCCGGCTCCACCGACGGCCCACCCGCGACGGCGAGGGCCGCCAGCAGGTCCGAGCCCACGACGGTCACGTCGGCCGGCTCCAGCGTCCCCGGGGCACTGCGCGTGACGAGCGCGTCGAACGGCGTCGGCGCGTAGGCCTCGACCGCGGCGCGCTCCCCCGGCCGCGCCCGCAGCCGGACCACCACGGCCGCGTCCAGCCGCACCGCGCGCCCGACGAAACCGGCGAGGTCCTCGCGCTGCGCGGCGTCCGGGACCGACAGCTCCGCCCTGGTCCCGATCACGCGACGTACCGCTCGAGGAAGGCGCGCTCGTCCCCGGTGAGCCGACGGGGCCGGGCGGCGGCGAGGTCGTAGGGGACGAGCTGGGTGTCCGCGGTGACCGCGGGCTTCGGGTCCCACTCGACGTCGCCGGCTGCGTCGTTGCTGGGAAGGAGCAGCTCGTAGCCGACGGTGAACGACGCGGCCCGCACCGAGTGCGCCCACATCCGCGCCCGCACCCCGCGCCGCGTCCACGGGATCGGACGCCGGTAGCGGACGTCGACGTGGGCCACCAGCAGCCCGGCCTCGAACGCGGCGACGCCCTCCCGGGCGGCGGCGTCGAAGAGCAGCGCGGTCCGCGCGTCCTCGAGCAACGTGACGACCTTGGCGTGGTTGACGTGCTGGTACGGGTCCTGGTCGGACCAGCGCAGGGGGACGTCGACGTCGTAGGTCGAGTTCATCGCACCATGCTCCGGATCTGGCGGGCGGCCACGGACACCGTGGTCAGGTCGGTTCGTCCGGAGCGGGCGATCTCGGCCAGGGACGTGCGCGCGCGCATCAGCCGCGAGGCGTTCGCCTGCTCCCAGTGGGCGATCTTCTCATCCGCCGACTCGGTGTTGTCGGTGTCGGCCAGCACGTCCAGGGTCACCGCGCGCAGCGACGAGTACAGCTCGTCGCGCAGCGAGAGCCGCGCCAGGGCGTCCCAGCGGTCGCGGCGCGACAGGGACGCCACCACCGTGAGGAGCCGGTCGATGCCGAGGTGGTCGGAGATCGCGTAGTAGAGCTCCGCGACGGCCCGCAGGTCGTCCGGGTCGTCGTCGTGGTCGGCCTCGGCGATCTCGGTGATCTCGGTGACGTCGAGCAGCCCGAACCCGTAGAGCCCGCCCACCACGCGCGCGGCCAGCTCCGCCGGCGCCCCCAGCGCGACGACCGCGTCCACGCGCTCGGTGAGCCCCTTGGCCTCGGTGCCGCGCAGCAGCGACGCGACCTGCGGGCCCAGGCTCCCGACGACGGGTGAGAACCGGTGGATCTCCGCGCCCATCGCCAGCGGCTGCGGCCGGTGCGTGAGCAGCCACCGCGACGCCCGGTCCAGGATGCGCCGGGAGGCGAGGGTCAGCCGGTCGGCCGCCGCCGTCGGCAGCCCCGCCGCGGTCGCGTCCGCGACGTCCGCGGCGAGGGTGTCGAGCCCGAACACGCGCGTCGCGATCTGGTAGGCGCGCACCGCGTCCGCCGGCGTCGCCGACACCTCGGCGACCAGCCGGTGGACGTAGGACAGCCCGCCGCCGTCGACGACCTCGTTGGCCACCATGGTCGTCACGATGCGCCGCCGCAGCGGGTGCGCGGCGATCGCGGCCGGGTAGGTCGACGCCAGCACCGGCGGGAAGTAGGACGGCAGACGCCGCGTGAAGATCTCCGCGTCCGGCAGGTCGTCCTCGGCGAGCGCCTCGGTCAGGTCGAGCTTGACGTGCGCCATGAGCTGCGCGAGCTCGGGGCCCGTGAGCCCCTCCCCCGCCTGCCGTCGGGCCTCGAAGCCGTCGGCGTCGGGCAGCACGTCGAGCTCGCGGTCGATCCGGCCCCGCGCCTCCAGGTCGGTCACCTGGGCCTCGTGGACGTTGATCATGTCCGGCGCGTGGGCACGGGCGACGCCGAGCACGTCGTTCTGCGCCACGTTGTCGGCGAGGACGAGAGCGGCGACGTCGTCGGTCGTCGCGGCGATCTGCTCGTCGCGGCGTTCCTCGGCCAGGTCCCCGCGCTCGACGAGCGAGTCGAGCAGGATCTTGATGTTGACCTCGTGGTCGGAGCAGTCGACGCCCGCGGAGTTGTCGATGGCGTCGGTGTTGACCCGGCCGCCGGCGCGGGCGTACTCGATGCGCCCGCGCTGGGTCAGCCCGAGGTTGCCGCCCTCGCCGACGACCTTCACGCGCAGCTCGGCGCCGTTCACCCGGACCGCGTCGTTGCCCTTGTCGCCGGCGTCGGCGTGGGTCTCCTCGGTGGCCTTGACGTAGGTGCCGATGCCGCCGTTCCACAGCAGGTCGACCGGGGCGCGCAGGATGGCCCGCATCAACGACGGCGGGTCGAGCGGCTCGGTGCTCTCCAGCCCGAGCGCGGCGGCGACCTGCTCGGAGACCGGGATCCGCTTCTGGGTGCGCGGGTACACGCCACCGCCGGCACTGATCAGCGAGGGGTCGTAGTCCGCCCAGGACGACCGCGGCAGCTCGAAGAGCCGGCGGCGCTCGGCGAACGACGCCGCCGGGTCGGGATCGGGGTCGAGGAAGACGTGGCGGTGGTCGAACGCCGCGACGATGCGCAGGTGCGGCGAGAGCAGCATGCCGTTGCCGAACACGTCGCCGGACATGTCGCCGACCCCGACGACGGTGACCTCGTCGGTCGCGATGTCGCGGCCGAGTTCGCGGAAGTGGCGGCGGACCGACTCCCAGGCGCCGCGCGCGGTGATGCCCATGGCCTTGTGGTCGTAGCCCACCGAGCCGCCGGAGGCGAACGCGTCGCCCAGCCAGAAGCCGCGCGAGGTCGCGACCTCGTTGGCGATGTCGGAGAACGTCGCCGTGCCCTTGTCCGCCGCGACGACGAGGTAGGTGTCGTCCCCGTCGTAGCGCACCATCCGGTCACGGACGACGACCGCGGCGTCGGCGCCGTGGCCGGCGCGGTCGTCGACGAGGTCGAGGAGGGCACCGATGAACAGCTGGTAGCAGGCCACGCCCTCGCCGCGCTGCGCGTCACGGTCGGCCGCGGCGTCGCCGGTCGGCGCCGGTGGACGCTTGACGACGAACCCGCCCTTGGCCCCGACCGGGACGATGACGGCGTTCTTCACCGCCTGCGCCTTGACCAGCCCGAGGATCTCGGTGCGGTAGTCCTGCAGGCGGTCCGACCAGCGCAGGCCGCCGCGCGCGATGGGCCCGAAGCGCAGGTGGACACCCTCGAGCCGGTTGGAGTGCACGAAGGTCTCGATCGCGGGGCGCGGCTCGGGCACACCGGGCACGCGGGCCGGGTCGAGCTTGAACGCCAGGACCTCGCGCGGGGCACCGTCGGCGTCGCGGAGGAAGTAGTTGGAGCGCAGCGTGCCGCGGACCAGGCCGAGCAGGGCGCGCAGGATGCGGTCGGCGTCGAGGCTCGTGACGGCGTCGATCGCGCTCTCGACCTGCGCGTCGAGCTCGGCGACCCGGGCCTCGCGGTCGGTCGCCTGCTCGGGGTCGAACCTCGCCTCGAACAGCCGGACGAGGCCGACCGCCACGTCGGTGTGCGTGGCGACGACGTCGGTGATGTAGCTCTGCCCGTAGGTGCTCGCGATCTGTCGCTGGTACCGGGCGAGGGCGCGCAGCAGTCCGGCCTGCCGCCAGCTCAGCCCGGCGGTGAGCACGAGGGCGTTGAACCCGTCGGTGCCGACGCGGCCACGCCAGATCTCGGTGAACGCCTCGGCCGCGCGCCGGGTGAGGTCCTCGTCCTGCGCGGCTGCGGCGTCGAGCCCCATGCGCAGGCCGAAGTCGTTGATCCACGCGGGGCGCCCGTCGCTGCGGCGGACCTCGTAGGGACGTTCGTCGACGACCTCCACGCCCAGCGACTGCAGCACCGGCAGCACGGTCGAGAGCGTGATCCGGCGGTCGACGAGGTACAGCTTCAGCCGCCGGTCGCCGCTCTCCGGGTCGGTCCCGTCCACCCCGTGGTCGCTGGGCCGGTAGAGCCGGACCGCGAGGTCGTCGGGACCGCGCAGGCCGTCGAGCACCAGGAGGTCCGCCACGCCGCGCTCGGGCGGGAAGTCCTCCTGGTAGGCCTGGCTGAACGGCTCGCCCACGGAGGCGATCGCGGCCCGCTCGCGGGGGCCGGCGGCGGCTCGGAGGCGGTCGTCCCAGGTGCGGGCGGCCTCGGCGAGCTCGTCGGTGAGGGCGGCGACGTCGGGCCGGACGGGCTCGCGCTGCCCGGTGTGGACGGTGACGTGCAGCAGCGCGAGCTGGTCCTCGGTGACCCGCGCGGTGTACTCGATGTCGGCGCCCTCGAGGCGGTCCAGGAGCAGCTGCTGCATCCGCAGTCGCGCGTCGGTCGTGTAGCGGTCCCGCGGCAGGTACACCATCGCCGAGAAGTAGCGGCCCCAGCGGTCGCGGCGCAGGAAGAGCCGCACCCGTCGTCGTTCGGCGAGGGCGAGCACGCCGGTGACCGTCTCGTGCAGCGACGCCCGGTCGGTGCACAGCAGCTCCGCGCGCGGGTAGGTCTGGAGCACCTCGAGCATCTGCCGGCCCGACCACGACTCGACGGGCAGCTCGCTGCGGCTGAGGACGTCGGTGACGCGGCGGGAGACGACCGGGATGCGCGTGACGTCGGCACTGCGCGCGGCGACCGAGAGCACACCGAGGAACCGGTGTTCGCCGACCACCCGCCCGTCCGCGTAGACCTTCAGCCCGACGTAGAGCGGGTGCACGGGCGCGTGGACCGTGGAACGCGCGCCGGCGCGGGTGAGGACGAGCAGGACGCCCTCGTCGCTCTCCTCCCCCTCGGCGAGGTCGGGACCGGCGGTGAGGGTGCGCGTGTACTCGGTGTCGCGGCGCAGGATCCCGAGCCCGTCGGTGTCCGGCCCACCGCCCGCGGGGCGGTAGCGGTGGCCGAGGAAGGTGAGGTTGCCGTCCGCGAGCCACCGCAGCAGCGCCACCGTCTCCGAGACGCGGTACTCCGCGACGGGCGGCCGGGACTTCTCGAGATCGTCGGCCAGCCGGAGCGCGCGCTCGACCATCCGGTCGCCGTCCTCGACGACGTCGCGGACGTCGCCGAGCACGGCGGAGAGACGTTCGTGCAGGTCGCGGGCCAGCTCACGGACGGACTCCGAACTCGCGTCCGCCTCGAGCTCGAGGTTCATCCACGACTCGGCGACGGTGCCGGCCGGCGGGTGGCTCGGGTCCGCCTCCGGGCAGACCTCGACGAGGCTGCCGTCGGCGTCGCGGCGGACGACCACGACGGGGTGCACCACGCGGTGCACCGTCGCGCCGGTGCGCGACAGCTCGGCGACGACGGAGTCGATCAGGAACGGCATGTCCTCGGTGACGACGAGGACGGACACCCGGTCGGGGTCCGGTGCCGGCAGACCCGGTGTCGCCTCGGCACCGGCGCCGAGCACCGCGGTGACCGGGCGGCCGGGGATGCGCAGGCGCGCGAGGCTGCGGTGCGCACGGACGACCCCGAGCGCCTCCTGCGCGTCCTCCCCGAGCTCACCGGGCCCGACGCGGGCGAAGTAGAGGGCAGCGAGGTCCCCGAGAGGGGCGTCGTCGAGGGCTCGCGCGGCAGCGCGGAGACCGTCCGGGTCGAGCGCCGGCGGCGTCGTCGTGTCAGTCATCGTCGGGTCACCGCCGACGCCGGAGGAACGGGTCCACACCACGGCGTGAGCACGTCGGCCACTGTAACGGCGACGTGACGGCGTAGGGCCATCCGCCGAGTGGCGGGCGGCGGCGTCCGTCCGTGGGTGGAGCCGCCCGGAGCGGGGTCGTCGCGGTGTTCGGGTGCCGCGAGTGGTGCATGAGGCAGGAATGGGGGCGTCGATTCCTGCGCAGTGCGCCACCTGCGCAACGCATGGCGGCAGACACACGAAAGCCCCCCGGGCGGGGTGCCTGGGGGGCTTGGGTGTGTGGGGGTGGTTGGGTGTTCCGGCGGTGTCCTACTCTCCCACGACCTGGCGGTCGCAGTACCATCGGCGCTGGAGGGCTTAGCTTCCGGGTTCGGGATGGGACCGGGCGTTTCCCCTCCGCTGTGGCCACCGGAACACCGAACCACCCCCACGTGGGGGGTTGGGGTGTGAAGTGGTGTGGACGCGAGCAGCAGTTCTGCTTGTGGTGTGTGTGCCCGTGCGGTGTCACCGGCTGGTCACCCGGGTGTGGGTGTTGGTGGTGTGTCGGGCAAGTCCTCGGCCTATTAGTACCAGTCCACTGCATACCTTGCGGTACTTCCATGTCTGGCCTATCAACCCACTGGTCTGGTGGGGGCCTTAACCCTCTTAGGGGTGGGAGACCTCATCTTGGAACGGGCTTCCCGCTTAGATGCCTTCAGCGGTTATCCCTTCCGAACGTAGCCAACCAGCCGTGCCCCTGGCGGGACAACTGGCACACCAGAGGTTCGTCCGTCCCGGTCCTCTCGTACTAGGGACAGCCTTCCTCAAGTCTCCTGCGCGCGCGGCGGATAGGGACCGAACTGTCTCACGACGTTCTAAACCCAGCTCGCGTACCGCTTTAATGGGCGAACAGCCCAACCCTTGGGACCTACTCCAGCCCCAGGATGCGACGAGCCGACATCGAGGTGCCAAACCATGCCGTCGATATGGACTCTTGGGCAAGATCAGCCTGTTATCCCCGGGGTACCTTTTATCCGTTGAGCGACACCCCTTCCACCAGGAGGTGCCGGATCACTAGTCCCGACTTTCGTCCCTGCTCGACCCGTCGGTCTCACAGTCAAGCTCCCTTGTGCACTTGCACTCAACACCTGGTTGCCGACCAGGCTGAGGGAACCTTTGGGCGCCTCCGTTACCCTTTGGGAGGCAACCGCCCCAGTTAAACTACCCACCAGGCACTGTCCCTGGACCAGATCATGGCCCGAAGTTAGATGCCCAATTCGACCAGAGTGGTATTTCAACGGCGACTCCACCGCCACTGGCGTGGCCGCTTCACAGTCTCCCACCTATCCTACACAAGCCGAACCGAGCACCAATACCAAGCTGTAGTGAAGGTCCCGGGGTCTTTCCGTCCTGCCGCGCGTAACGAGCATCTTTACTCGTAGTGCAATTTCGCCGAGTCTGTGGTCGAGACAGCGGGGAAGTCGTTACTCCATTCGTGCAGGTCGGAACTTACCCGACAAGGAATTTCGCTACCTTAGGATGGTTATAGTTACCACCGCCGTTTACTGGCGCTTAAGTTCTCAGCTTCGGCCGTGAGGCCTAACCGGTCCCCTTAACGTTCCAGCACCGGGCAGGAGTCAGTCCGTATACATCGTCTTGCGACTTCGCACGGACCTGTGTTTTTAGTAAACAGTCGCTTCCCCCTGGTCTCTGCGACCCCACCGCCCTAGCCCGCAAGAGGCTTCAGGCACCAGGGTCCCCCTTCTCCCGAAGTTACGGGGGGATTTTGCCGAATTCCTTGACCACAGTTCGCTCGAACGCCTCGGTATTCTCTACCTGACCACCTGTGTTGGTTTGGGGTACGGGTCGCGTAGGAACTCGCTAGAGGCTTTTCTCGGCAGCATGGGATCACTCTGCTTCGCCTCAACGGCTATGCGTCACGTCTCAACCCTCATGGTGTACGGATTTGCCTATACACCGGCCTACACGCTTGCACCAGTACAACCACTCACTGGCGGAGCTGCCCTCCTGCGTCACCCCATCGCTTGGCTACTACCAGGCAGGATCCCGCGCTCCCCCGTTCGACTCCCGAAGGAGTCTTAGGGTTCGGGCGGTTAGCACACCTGGGCTCGCCATGGACGCGCCTACACGAGCACGGGAATATCAACCCGTTGTCCATCGACTACGCCTGTCGGCCTCGCCTTAGGTCCCGGCTCACCCTGGGCGGAAAAACCTGGCCCAGGAACCCTTGGTCATCCGGCGGCAGAGTTTCTCACTCTGCTGTCGCTACTCATGCCTGCATTCTCACTCACACGGGTTCCACAGCTGGATCACTCCGCCGCTTCACCACCCGCATGACGCTCCCCTACCCAGCACCACCACCGTTAGGTGTCCGTGGCGCTGCCGCGGCTTCGGCGGTGCGCTTGAGCCCCGCTACATTGTCGGCGCAGGACCACTTGACCAGTGAGCTATTACGCACTCTTTCAAGGGTGGCTGCTTCTAAGCCAACCTCCTGGTTGTCTGGGCGATCCCACATCCTTTCCCACTTAGCGCACGCTTAGGGGCCTTAGCCGGCGATCTGGGCTGTTTCCCTCTCGACTACGAAGCTTATCCCCCGCAGTCTCACTGCCGCGCTCGAGCTCACCGGCATTCGGAGTTTGGCTGACTTCAGTAAGCTTGTAGGCCCCCTAGGCCAACCAGTGCTCTACCTCCGGTGAGTAACACGCGACGCTGCACCTAAATGCATTTCGGGGAGAACCAGCTATCACGGAGTTTGATTGGCCTTTCACCCCTACCCACAGCTCATCCCCCAGGTTTTCAACCCTGGTGGGTTCGGGCCTCCACACCGTCTTACCGGCGCTTCACCCTGGCCATGGGTAGATCACCCCGCTTCGGGTCTAGAGCACGCGACTACAACGCCCTGTTCGGACTCGCTTTCGCTACGGCTTCCCCACACGGGTTAACCTCGCCACGTACCGCTAACTCGCAGGCTCATTCTTCAAAAGGCACGCCATCACCGGACGAATCCAGGCTCTGACGGCTTGTAGGCACACGGTTTCAGGTACTATTTCACTCCCCTCCCGGGGTACTTTTCACCTTTCCCTCACGGTACTTGTCCGCTATCGGTCATCAGGAAGTATTTAGGCTTACCGGGTGGTCCCGGCAGATTCACAGCGAATTCCACGGGCTCGCTGCTACTCGGGCACGCCACCACGCGATGATGAACAGTTTTCGTCTACGGGGGTCTCACCCTCTACGCCGACGCGTCCCAACGCCTTCGACTAACCATCCACCACCACGCCCAGGGTCAGCAGCCCCCGGACATGACGCCCCACAACACCCCACCAGCAACACCTGCCAGCTATCACACAAGCGGGGTTTAGCCTCTTCCGCTTTCGCTCGCCACTACTCACGGAATCACTTTTGTTTTCTCTTCCTGCGGGTACTGAGATGTTTCACTTCCCCGCGTTCCCTCCACCCGCCCTATACATTCAGGCGGGGGTGACAGCCCATGACGGCTGCCGGGTTACCCCATTCGGACACCCTCGGATCACAGCTCGGTTGACAACTCCCCGAGGACTATCGCGGCCTCCCACGTCCTTCATCGGCTCCTGATGCCCAGGCATCCACCGTGCGCCCTTGACAACTTGACCAACACACCAACAACAACCACACCCGACGAGAACGTCAGGCATGACCGTCATCAGCAAACCAACACGGTCACAACACAGTCATCAAGCAAACTAAGATCAACCACAACACAACCACCCCAGGACCAAAGCCCGGAACAATCATGCCGCGGCGACCAGGAAAAAAAGATGCTCGCGTCCACTGTCCACTTGACAAACCAACCCACAGACCACCACCACACCACCCCGCAACCGCAGGGAGCCGGCGATGACTGTCCAGAGAAAACACCAACCCCCACACCCAACTGGTGTGAGGGCCGGCCGTCCTCTCAGGACCCAACAGTGTGCCGACGCCGCCACAACCTCCCGGACCGAAACCCAGGACACTGCGACACTCATGTTCTGTTCCACATCAGTCCAGTAAGCAACCACCCACCCCCTGGAGCGGGGATGCGATGGCCCTCCGCCGGAACCCCGGTTCAGCCGCCACCCGAGAATGAGTGACCGTCACCGACCAGAACCCGACGTCCGAGGCAAATGCTCCTTAGAAAGGAGGTGATCCAGCCGCACCTTCCGGTACGGCTACCTTGTTACGACTTCGTCCCAATCGCCAGTCCCACCTTCGACCGCTCCCCCCACAAGGGTTGGGCCACGGGCTTCGGGTGTTACCGACTTTCGTGACGTGACGGGCGGTGTGTACAAGGCCCGGGAACGTATTCACCGCAGCGTTGCTGATCTGCGATTACTAGCGACTCCGACTTCACGGGGTCGAGTTGCAGACCCCGATCCGAACTGAGACCGGCTTTACGAGATTCGCTCCACCTCACGGCTTCGCAGCCCTCTGTACCGGCCATTGTAGCATGTGTGAAGCCCTGGACATAAGGGGCATGATGACTTGACGTCATCCCCACCTTCCTCCGAGTTGACCCCGGCAGTCTCCCATGAGTCCCCGGCATAACCCGCTGGCAACATGGGACAAGGGTTGCGCTCGTTGCGGGACTTAACCCAACATCTCACGACACGAGCTGACGACAGCCATGCACCACCTGCACACCAACCACAAGGGAGGACGTATCTCTACGCCTGTCTGGTGCATGTCAAACCCAGGTAAGGTTCTTCGCGTTGCATCGAATTAATCCACATGCTCCGCCGCTTGTGCGGGCCCCCGTCAATTCCTTTGAGTTTTAGCCTTGCGGCCGTACTCCCCAGGCGGGGCGCTTAATGCGTTAGCTGCGGCACGGAACCCGTGGAATGGACCCCACACCTAGCGCCCAACGTTTACGGCATGGACTACCAGGGTATCTAATCCTGTTCGCTACCCATGCTTTCGCTCCTCAGCGTCAGTATCGGCCCAGAGACCCGCCTTCGCCACCGGTGTTCCTCCTGATATCTGCGCATTTCACCGCTACACCAGGAATTCCAGTCTCCCCTGCCGAACTCAAGTGATGCCCGTATCGACCGCACGCCCAGAGTTAAGCCCCAGGTTTTCACGGCCGACGCGACACACCGCCTACGAGCTCTTTACGCCCAATAATTCCGGACAACGCTCGCACCCTACGTATTACCGCGGCTGCTGGCACGTAGTTGGCCGGTGCTTCTTCTCGACCTACCGTCAACCCACAGAAAGTGGGCCTTCGTCGATCGCGAAAGAGGTTTACAACCCGAAGGCCGTCATCCCCCACGCGGCGTTGCTGCGTCAGGCTTCCGCCCATTGCGCAAGATTCCCCACTGCTGCCTCCCGTAGGAGTCTGGGCCGTGTCTCAGTCCCAGTGTGGCCGATCACCCTCTCAGGCCGGCTATCCGTCGTCGCCTTGGTAGGCCATCACCCCACCAACAAGCTGATAGACCGCGGGCCCATCCCCCACCGACAAAACTTTCCACCACAAGACATGCATCCTGAGGTCATATCCGGTATTAGACCCAGTTTCCCAGGCTTATCCCAGAGTGGAGGGCAGGTCACCCACGTGTTACTCACCCGTTCGCCGCTCGTGTACCCCGAAGGGCCTTACCGCTCGACTTGCATGTGTTAAGCACGCCGCCAGCGTTCGTCCTGAGCCAGGATCAAACTCTCCAACAAAAAACGTTAGAGACCAATCAAGACCTCTGACAAAACTAGCTACTCAAAGAAACCCCAAAAAATTGGGGCCAGAACACAAAACGTCAGCACACTGTTGAGTTCTCAAAGGACGACCACACGAACCCGCAACCCCCGCAGCATGCGGGGCGCCGAGCCCGATGGCATCGAGTTTCACCCTACCAGACCGGCTGAAGGGCAACCTCTCGAACCTATCCCGCCTCCAGGCCCCGGGGCAACCCCCTCGTCCTGGCGACATGGAGAACAGTACACGCCCCTGATCGAGTCGTTTCAGGGGGGTCTGTTTTGGTCATCTGCGCAGCTCAGGCGCGGCGAGAGCCCACTCCGGGCCCGCGCGACCCCTCCTGCGGCTCGGGCCCCACGTGCCGGAAGGCGTCCATCGCCTCCGCCAGGAGGTCGGCCAGCTTCGCCCCCGACTCCGGCGGGCGACCGCGACCGTTCGCACCGGCACCGGCACCGGCACCGTCGCGGCGCGCGTCGTCGGGTGCCCCGCCACCGGGCCGGCCCGTCGAGCCCTCGGGCCGGGGGGCCCAGCGCTGATCGGCGGGCACGGGCATCGAGCCCGACGTGTGCCGGCGGGCCGAGGGCACGGCCACGTCGCCGACCGGCGCGGCCCCGTCCGGCGGTCGAGGGGACTGCGCCGGCCGCACGCCGTCCCGGCGCGGGGGCATCGGCACGTCGGGGAGGTGGTACTCGCCGAGCACCGTCGCGAGGGTGAGCGCGAGGTCCTCCTCGTACTCGTCGGTCGGACGGGTCGGGGTGCTGCCGACGCTCGACGACGGGCTCTGCGGTGCGTCGCGACGGTCCCGGGGCTCCGGCGACGGAGACGGGCTGCGCGACGGGGTCCCCCGACCTGCGTCCCGGGTCGGCGTCTCGTCCCGCCGTCGTCCCGTGGATCGCGCGGACCCGGAGCTCGTTCCGGCGGATGTCCGCTCCCCGATCTCGGCGGCCCGGTCGACGCGACCCCGCGGGATCGCAGCTCCCGTCTCTCGCGACTCGTCCGCGTCGCCGGTGCGCCGTCCGGACGAGTCGTGCGGGCCGGACGGGTCGTCGCTCCCGGACGGCACGGCCCGAGCCGGCTCGGACCCGGACCCGGAGTCGGCCCCGGAGGCGAACGGCGACCTCGACGGCTCGGCGGAACGCTCCTCGGGGAGCCCGTCCCGGACCGCCTCCGGGGCGGCCACCCCACTGTCCCCGGCGCCGTCCCGACCCGGCTCGGTCGGCTCCTTCCGTGACTCGTCCCCCCGTGCGGCGTCGGGTGACGCCGACCCGTCGAATCCCACCCAACCGCTCAGGAGCGGGAGGTCCTGCTCTACACCGTTGGTCGTCGCCCGGGGGGCTGCGGCGTCCTCGGTCCGCGCCGTTCCGGACGAGCGCTCCGGCGACTCCCTCGAGGTGTCCCCCAGCGGATCCGCGAACGGATCGAGAAGGCTGCTCACCGACGCGGGAGCCGCACTGTCCGCCGTCCGGGTCCAGGCGCGATCCGCCGTCGCACCGACCTCGGCCGGGGCGAAGCGGTCGTCCGGGAGGGGCGCGACCGGCACGGTGGACTCGTGCCCGTCGGCGGCACCCGGCTGGTTCCGCGGGGCCGTCGAGAAGGCGTCGAACGTCGGACGTGATGCGGACGGCTCGGACACCGTCGATCCCAGTGCACCGGGCGGCGGCAGGGCGAGGGCCGAGTGCCGGGAGTGCTGCACCGGGTCCGGCTCCGGCACCGGGGTGCCGGTGTCCCCGACGGGCTCGGCGCCCAGGGCCGGCGCGGGCTCGAGGCCCATCGCCGACGCCGAGGCCCGCGTCGAGTCCATCGACCGTGTCAGCGACGCGAGCAGCTCCGCCAACTCGTCACGCGTCGACCGCGACGGTTCTCCGTCCGTGGCTCCGGTGGTCCCGTTCCCGGCGGAGCCGTCGACGGGGTGCCCGTGATCCGGGCCGACCGGCCCGACGGCATCCGGGACCGGCGTCCCGGCCGACCGGGGTGAGGTACCGGTCCGAGCCCAGGTGTCGTCGACGGAGGTCCCGACGACGGCTGTGGTGCCGTTCCGGACCGCACGCCCCTCCTCAGCCGCGGGGGCGATGCCCGACGGAGCAGGGCTCGTCGTCGGGAACGGCTGGGCGTCGGTCGGATCGGGACGGCGTCGGCGGCCGCCCCGGACGCCGTTCCCGCGGGTCGGGACGGCGTCGCTCCCGTTGTCGGCGGTGGGACCGCCCACCGCCAGCAGGTCGGCTCCGTCGGCGACGCCGGCCAGGGCGCGCAGAGCGCGACCGTTCGCGTCCCGTGCCGTCGAGGCCAGCCCGTGCCCGCGCCGCAGTGCGGCCAGTGCACGCCCCAGGTCGCCGTCGGCCTCGGCCAGGCCGGCCACGAGCTCCCAGGCCCGCGCCGCGCCCGCGGTGCGCCCCGCGGCCTCGAGCTCCTCGGCGATCGAGGTCGCCTGCTGCACACCCCCGCCGGATGCGGCGAGCGACGCGAGGCGGATCCGGCCGACCGCGTGCGCGACGTGCGGCCCGGGCGACCCGTCGGGGAGGACCCGACGCGCCCGTTCCCGGGCCTCGTCGTGCCGGCCGGTCTCGACGAGCAGTTCGGTCTCCTCCGCCGCCGCCGCCATCGACCGGCGACCACCGTCGGCGTCGCCGGCCGGGTCCGCGGAGACCGCCGCGGCCAACGTCGCGAGGGCGCCGTCGACGTCCCCGGCCCGACGACGGGCGATGCCGCGAGCGAGCGCGACCCGCGCCCGCAGGACGGCCGCCTCCGGCTGGGGGACGCGGAACAGCACGGGGGTCGCGTCGTCGGCGGCGGCGTCCGTGGCGGCGACGTCCCCCTCCGCCGCGCACGCCTCCGCCCGCGCGGCGCAGGCGGCGGCGCCGACCCGCGCCGGGAGCTCGTCGAGCGGGCCCAGACGATCGAGGAGACGCCGGGCGAGTCCGGGGTCCCCCAGTTCCGTGGCGGCGACGGCGAGGTCGACGAGGACGGCTGCGCCGTCGTCCCGGTCCCCGCGGTCCCGGGCCTCGGCCAGCAGGGGGACGCCGCGCTCGACGACCTCCTCGTGCCGGTCGGACTCGACCAGGGACCGCAGGACCGAGCGGTCGGCCGCGGCCCGGACGGCGGGGTCGTCACCGGCGACGCGCCGCACGTGTTCGGCCAGCGACGCGCCGAGAGCGGGGGCGGTCCAGCGCAGTCCCTCGGCGACCTCGAGGACCGTGAGCGCGGACGGCGCGCCGTGCTCGTTACGTGCAGCCACGACCGCTCCCTTCTCGACCCGGCCGCGGGACCCTCCCGCGACCCCGCGGGACTCAGTCCCGGGTGAGCTTGCGGTGCGTCACCCGGTGCGGACGCGCGGCCTCCTGGCCGAGACGGGCGATCTTGTTCTGCTCGTAGTCGGCGAAGTTGCCCTCGAACCAGAACCACGACGCCGGGTCGTCGTCGGTCCCCTCCCACGCGAGGATGTGCGTGCACACGCGGTCGAGGAACCAGCGGTCGTGGGACACGACCACGGCGCAGCCCGGGAAGTTCTCGAGGGCGTTCTCGAGCGAGGACAACGTCTCGACGTCGAGGTCGTTCGTCGGCTCGTCGAGGAGCAACAGGTTGCCGCCCTGCTTGAGGGTGAGCGCCAGGTTCAGTCGGTTGCGCTCCCCGCCGGAGAGCACGTTGACCGGCTTCTGCTGGTCCGGTCCCTTGAAACCGAAGGCCGAGACGTAGGCACGGGACGGCATCTCGACGTTCCCGACCTGGATGTAGTCGAGGCCGTCGGAGACGACCTGCCACACGTTCTCGGTGCCGGACAGCCCCTGACGGTTCTGGTCGACGTAGGACAGCTTGACCGTCTCGCCGACCTTCACGGTCCCGCTGTCGGGCTGCTCGAGCCCGACGATCGTCTTGAACAGCGTCGTCTTGCCGACACCGTTCGGTCCGATGACCCCGATGATGCCGTTCGGCGGCAGGGAGAACGAGAGGTCCTTGATCAGCACCCGCCCGTCGAAACCCTTGTCGAGGTGGGACACCTCGACCACGACGTTGCCGAGGCGCGGCCCCGGCGGAATCTGGATCTCCTCGAAGTCGAGCTTCCGGGTCTTCTCGGCCTCGGCCGCCATCTCCTCGTACCGGGCGAGCCGGGACCGGCTCTTCGCCTGGCGGGCCTTCGCCCCGGAGCGGACCCATGCGAGCTCGTCGGCGAGCCGCTTGCGCAGCTTCGCGTCCTTGCGGCCCTGGACGGCGACGCGCTCCGCCTTCTTCTCCAGGTAGGTCGAGTAGTTGCCCTCGTAGGGGTAGGCCCGACCGCGGTCGAGCTCGAGGATCCACTGGGCGACGTTGTCGAGGAAGTACCGGTCGTGCGTGACGGCGAGGACGGCACCCGCGTAGGACGCGAGGTGGCCCTCGAGCCACTGCACGCTCTCGGCGTCGAGGTGGTTGGTCGGCTCGTCGAGCAGGAGCAGGTCGGGCTTGCTCAGGAGGAGCTTGCAGAGCGCGACCCGCCGCCGCTCGCCACCGGACAGGTGCGTCACCGGGGAGTCGCCGGGCGGGCAGCGCAGCGCGTCCATCGCCTGGCGGAGCTGGGACTCGAGGTCCCACGCGTCGGCGTTGTCGAGGTCCTCCTGGAGCGCGCCCATCTCCTCCATGAGCTCGTCGGAGTAGTCGGTGGCCATCAGCTCGGCGATCTCGTTGTAGCGCGCGAGCTTGACCGCGACGTCCCCGGCGCCCTCCTGGACGTTGCCGAGGACCGTCTTCTCCTCGTTGAGCGGGGGCTCCTGCTGCAGGATCCCGACCGTGGCCTCGGGAGCGGCGAACGCGTCGCCGTTGTTCGGCTGGTCGAGTCCCGCCATGATCTTGAGAACGCTCGACTTGCCCGCGCCGTTCGGACCGACCACGCCGATCTTCGCTCCCGGGAGGAAGCTGAGCGTGACGTCGTCGAGAACCACCTTGTCGCCGTGGGCCTTGCGAACCTTCTTCATGGTGTAGATGAACTCAGCCACGCACCCGATGGTAGTTGGCGAGGTACACCGCTCCCCGGGCCCGGTGGTCGGTCAGCTCGCGAGGGCCTCACGCTCCGGGAACTCGTCGTCCTCGGCTGCCGGTAGACCGTCCGTTGATGGGGCGACGAGGCCGTCGTACCCCGGTGCCGTCAGCTCGTCCGGGACCACCACGAGGTCGGA
This sequence comes from Actinomycetospora sp. CA-084318, assembly GCF_050955885.1. Taxonomy (NCBI): domain Bacteria; kingdom Bacillati; phylum Actinomycetota; class Actinomycetes; order Pseudonocardiales; family Pseudonocardiaceae; genus Actinomycetospora; species Actinomycetospora sp. CA-084318. The sequence goes on along the minus strand of NZ_CP192098.1, from coordinate 1,577,835 downwards.
GACGTCGAGGGGGCCACGCCCCTCGTCCGGTCCGCTGTCCTGGATCACGACCACCCGGGTGCACACCTTCCGCAGGTCGAGGCCGACGCTCTTCGCGTCGATCTGGGTCGACGTACGGCGGGCACCCTCCTGCTCGTACTCGCTGGTGTAGAGCCGGCCGTGGACCACCACCGGGTCCCCCTTGGTCACCGACATCCGCACGTTCTCGGCCAGCCCCCGCCAGCACGTGACGCGGATGCCCAGCCGGTCGCCGTCGCGCCACGCCCGGGTCTGTCCGTCGAACCGGCGCTCGTTGCTCATCAGGAAGAAGTTCGCGACGCTGCCGGTGGCGGTCCGCCGCCACGTCACATCGGTGGCCACGTTCCCGGTCACCGTCACCCAGGTCTCGTTCATCGTTGTCGTCCCCTCGGTCGGCCGGCGGTGTGGCCGGCTCGTGGGAACGAGCGTGCCCGTCGGGAGATCGACGACGGAAATGTCGAGCTCGCGCCTGTGGACAGGTGGGTGCCGCCCTGCCGGTGGGGACAGAACCGTGGGCCGTGCGGAGCAGTCGACGGCGACGTCCGACCGCCGGGTCCGGTCGCAGTGCGCCGTGGCTCGACGACCGGCGGCACAACGCGAGTGGTGCGTGAGCCAGGTCTTGCGCCGCTGATTCGTGCGTGGTGCGCCGCTCGCGATTCGCGTGGCGGCACAACCGGCGGCCGTCCTGGCGCGAGTGGTGCATCGAGCAGGTCCGAGGTCGATCGGAGACGCATGGTCCGTCACTCGCGGACGACAGCGCCGGACGACCGATGCCGAACGCAGAACTGTCCTGGAAACACGAAAGCCCCCCGGGCGGGGTGGGGCTTGGGTGTGTGGGGGTGGTTGGGTGTTCCGGCGGTGTCCTACTCTCCCACGACCTGGCGGTCGCAGTACCATCGGCGCTGGAGGGCTTAGCTTCCGGGTTCGGGATGGGACCGGGCGTTTCCCCTCCGCTGTGGCCACCGGAACACCGAACCACCCCCACGAGTGTGGGGGGTTGGGGTGTGAAGTGGTGTGGACGCGAGCAGCAGTTCTGCTTGTGGTGTGTGTGCCCGTGCGGTGTCACCGGCTGGTCACCCGGGTGTGGGTGTTGGTGGTGTGTCGGGCAAGTCCTCGGCCTATTAGTACCAGTCCACTGCATACCTTGCGGTACTTCCATGTCTGGCCTATCAACCCACTGGTCTGGTGGGGGCCTTAACCCTCTTAGGGGTGGGAGACCTCATCTTGGAACGGGCTTCCCGCTTAGATGCCTTCAGCGGTTATCCCTTCCGAACGTAGCCAACCAGCCGTGCCCCTGGCGGGACAACTGGCACACCAGAGGTTCGTCCGTCCCGGTCCTCTCGTACTAGGGACAGCCTTCCTCAAGTCTCCTGCGCGCGCGGCGGATAGGGACCGAACTGTCTCACGACGTTCTAAACCCAGCTCGCGTACCGCTTTAATGGGCGAACAGCCCAACCCTTGGGACCTACTCCAGCCCCAGGATGCGACGAGCCGACATCGAGGTGCCAAACCATGCCGTCGATATGGACTCTTGGGCAAGATCAGCCTGTTATCCCCGGGGTACCTTTTATCCGTTGAGCGACACCCCTTCCACCAGGAGGTGCCGGATCACTAGTCCCGACTTTCGTCCCTGCTCGACCCGTCGGTCTCACAGTCAAGCTCCCTTGTGCACTTGCACTCAACACCTGGTTGCCGACCAGGCTGAGGGAACCTTTGGGCGCCTCCGTTACCCTTTGGGAGGCAACCGCCCCAGTTAAACTACCCACCAGGCACTGTCCCTGGACCAGATCATGGCCCGAAGTTAGATGCCCAATTCGACCAGAGTGGTATTTCAACGGCGACTCCACCGCCACTGGCGTGGCCGCTTCACAGTCTCCCACCTATCCTACACAAGCCGAACCGAGCACCAATACCAAGCTGTAGTGAAGGTCCCGGGGTCTTTCCGTCCTGCCGCGCGTAACGAGCATCTTTACTCGTAGTGCAATTTCGCCGAGTCTGTGGTCGAGACAGCGGGGAAGTCGTTACTCCATTCGTGCAGGTCGGAACTTACCCGACAAGGAATTTCGCTACCTTAGGATGGTTATAGTTACCACCGCCGTTTACTGGCGCTTAAGTTCTCAGCTTCGGCCGTGAGGCCTAACCGGTCCCCTTAACGTTCCAGCACCGGGCAGGAGTCAGTCCGTATACATCGTCTTGCGACTTCGCACGGACCTGTGTTTTTAGTAAACAGTCGCTTCCCCCTGGTCTCTGCGACCCCACCGCCCTAGCCCGCAAGAGGCTTCAGGCACCAGGGTCCCCCTTCTCCCGAAGTTACGGGGGGATTTTGCCGAATTCCTTGACCACAGTTCGCTCGAACGCCTCGGTATTCTCTACCTGACCACCTGTGTTGGTTTGGGGTACGGGTCGCGTAGGAACTCGCTAGAGGCTTTTCTCGGCAGCATGGGATCACTCTGCTTCGCCTCAACGGCTATGCGTCACGTCTCAACCCTCATGGTGTACGGATTTGCCTATACACCGGCCTACACGCTTGCACCAGTACAACCACTCACTGGCGGAGCTGCCCTCCTGCGTCACCCCATCGCTTGGCTACTACCAGGCAGGATCCCGCGCTCCCCCGTTCGACTCCCGAAGGAGTCTTAGGGTTCGGGCGGTTAGCACACCTGGGCTCGCCATGGACGCGCCTACACGAGCACGGGAATATCAACCCGTTGTCCATCGACTACGCCTGTCGGCCTCGCCTTAGGTCCCGGCTCACCCTGGGCGGAAAAACCTGGCCCAGGAACCCTTGGTCATCCGGCGGCAGAGTTTCTCACTCTGCTGTCGCTACTCATGCCTGCATTCTCACTCACACGGGTTCCACAGCTGGATCACTCCGCCGCTTCACCACCCGCATGACGCTCCCCTACCCAGCACCACCACCGTTAGGTGTCCGTGGCGCTGCCGCGGCTTCGGCGGTGCGCTTGAGCCCCGCTACATTGTCGGCGCAGGACCACTTGACCAGTGAGCTATTACGCACTCTTTCAAGGGTGGCTGCTTCTAAGCCAACCTCCTGGTTGTCTGGGCGATCCCACATCCTTTCCCACTTAGCGCACGCTTAGGGGCCTTAGCCGGCGATCTGGGCTGTTTCCCTCTCGACTACGAAGCTTATCCCCCGCAGTCTCACTGCCGCGCTCGAGCTCACCGGCATTCGGAGTTTGGCTGACTTCAGTAAGCTTGTAGGCCCCCTAGGCCAACCAGTGCTCTACCTCCGGTGAGTAACACGCGACGCTGCACCTAAATGCATTTCGGGGAGAACCAGCTATCACGGAGTTTGATTGGCCTTTCACCCCTACCCACAGCTCATCCCCCAGGTTTTCAACCCTGGTGGGTTCGGGCCTCCACACCGTCTTACCGGCGCTTCACCCTGGCCATGGGTAGATCACCCCGCTTCGGGTCTAGAGCACGCGACTACAACGCCCTGTTCGGACTCGCTTTCGCTACGGCTTCCCCACACGGGTTAACCTCGCCACGTACCGCTAACTCGCAGGCTCATTCTTCAAAAGGCACGCCATCACCGGACGAATCCAGGCTCTGACGGCTTGTAGGCACACGGTTTCAGGTACTATTTCACTCCCCTCCCGGGGTACTTTTCACCTTTCCCTCACGGTACTTGTCCGCTATCGGTCATCAGGAAGTATTTAGGCTTACCGGGTGGTCCCGGCAGATTCACAGCGAATTCCACGGGCTCGCTGCTACTCGGGCACGCCACCACGCGATGATGAACAGTTTTCGTCTACGGGGGTCTCACCCTCTACGCCGACGCGTCCCAACGCCTTCGACTAACCATCCACCACCACGCCCAGGGTCAGCAGCCCCCGGACATGACGCCCCACAACACCCCACCAGCAACACCTGCCAGCTATCACACAAGCGGGGTTTAGCCTCTTCCGCTTTCGCTCGCCACTACTCACGGAATCACTTTTGTTTTCTCTTCCTGCGGGTACTGAGATGTTTCACTTCCCCGCGTTCCCTCCACCCGCCCTATACATTCAGGCGGGGGTGACAGCCCATGACGGCTGCCGGGTTACCCCATTCGGACACCCTCGGATCACAGCTCGGTTGACAACTCCCCGAGGACTATCGCGGCCTCCCACGTCCTTCATCGGCTCCTGATGCCCAGGCATCCACCGTGCGCCCTTGACAACTTGACCAACACACCAACAACAACCACACCCGACGAGAACGTCAGGCATGACCGTCATCAGCAAACCAACACGGTCACAACACAGTCATCAAGCAAACTAAGATCAACCACAACACAACCACCCCAGGACCAAAGCCCGGAACAATCATGCCGCGGCGACCAGGAAAAAAAGATGCTCGCGTCCACTGTCCACTTGACAAACCAACCCACAGACCACCACCACACCACCCCGCAACCGCAGGGAGCCGGCGATGACTGTCCAGAGAAAACACCAACCCCCACACCCAACTGGTGTGAGGGCCGGCCGTCCTCTCAGGACCCAACAGTGTGCCGACGCCGCCACAACCTCCCGGACCGAAACCCAGGACACTGCGACACTCATGTTCTGTTCCACATCAGTCCAGTAAGCAACCACCCACCCCCTGGAGCGGGGATGCGATGGCCCTCCGCCGGAACCCCGGTTCAGCCGCCACCCGAGAATGAGTGACCGTCACCGACCAGAACCCGACGTCCGAGGCAAATGCTCCTTAGAAAGGAGGTGATCCAGCCGCACCTTCCGGTACGGCTACCTTGTTACGACTTCGTCCCAATCGCCAGTCCCACCTTCGACCGCTCCCCCCACAAGGGTTGGGCCACGGGCTTCGGGTGTTACCGACTTTCGTGACGTGACGGGCGGTGTGTACAAGGCCCGGGAACGTATTCACCGCAGCGTTGCTGATCTGCGATTACTAGCGACTCCGACTTCACGGGGTCGAGTTGCAGACCCCGATCCGAACTGAGACCGGCTTTACGAGATTCGCTCCACCTCACGGCTTCGCAGCCCTCTGTACCGGCCATTGTAGCATGTGTGAAGCCCTGGACATAAGGGGCATGATGACTTGACGTCATCCCCACCTTCCTCCGAGTTGACCCCGGCAGTCTCCCATGAGTCCCCGGCATAACCCGCTGGCAACATGGGACAAGGGTTGCGCTCGTTGCGGGACTTAACCCAACATCTCACGACACGAGCTGACGACAGCCATGCACCACCTGCACACCAACCACAAGGGAGGACGTATCTCTACGCCTGTCTGGTGCATGTCAAACCCAGGTAAGGTTCTTCGCGTTGCATCGAATTAATCCACATGCTCCGCCGCTTGTGCGGGCCCCCGTCAATTCCTTTGAGTTTTAGCCTTGCGGCCGTACTCCCCAGGCGGGGCGCTTAATGCGTTAGCTGCGGCACGGAACCCGTGGAATGGACCCCACACCTAGCGCCCAACGTTTACGGCATGGACTACCAGGGTATCTAATCCTGTTCGCTACCCATGCTTTCGCTCCTCAGCGTCAGTATCGGCCCAGAGACCCGCCTTCGCCACCGGTGTTCCTCCTGATATCTGCGCATTTCACCGCTACACCAGGAATTCCAGTCTCCCCTGCCGAACTCAAGTGATGCCCGTATCGACCGCACGCCCAGAGTTAAGCCCCAGGTTTTCACGGCCGACGCGACACACCGCCTACGAGCTCTTTACGCCCAATAATTCCGGACAACGCTCGCACCCTACGTATTACCGCGGCTGCTGGCACGTAGTTGGCCGGTGCTTCTTCTCGACCTACCGTCAACCCACAGAAAGTGGGCCTTCGTCGATCGCGAAAGAGGTTTACAACCCGAAGGCCGTCATCCCCCACGCGGCGTTGCTGCGTCAGGCTTCCGCCCATTGCGCAAGATTCCCCACTGCTGCCTCCCGTAGGAGTCTGGGCCGTGTCTCAGTCCCAGTGTGGCCGATCACCCTCTCAGGCCGGCTATCCGTCGTCGCCTTGGTAGGCCATCACCCCACCAACAAGCTGATAGACCGCGGGCCCATCCCCCACCGACAAAACTTTCCACCACAAGACATGCATCCTGAGGTCATATCCGGTATTAGACCCAGTTTCCCAGGCTTATCCCAGAGTGGAGGGCAGGTCACCCACGTGTTACTCACCCGTTCGCCGCTCGTGTACCCCGAAGGGCCTTACCGCTCGACTTGCATGTGTTAAGCACGCCGCCAGCGTTCGTCCTGAGCCAGGATCAAACTCTCCAACAAAAAACGTTAGAGACCAATCAAGACCTCTGACAAAACTAGCTACTCAAAGAAACCCCAAAAAATTGGGGCCAGAACACAAAACGTCAGCACACTGTTGAGTTCTCAAAGGACGACCACACGCGCTTCGTCCAGCCGATTTCGCGGCGGATTCCTTCGCGGTGATTCCCACTGTACCGGAAGCGTTTCGGGGGCGTTTCCGGGGGTGTCCCCCGGCGCGGCCCACCCGAAGGAGAGCGACCGGTGAGGCGATCCGGACCCCGGCGCGGAGCCGGCGGAAAGCCTTGTCTTCGACTGTACCGGACCCGGAGGAGAGCTCCTCATCAGTGATCCGCTCTCCCGGCCGGCCGCTTCAGCGTCCGTTCCCCGGGAGCGATGAGAACACTACGCCCTGCCGACAGGGCCCGTTCACCGGGGGTCGGTTATCGCGAAACCTGCACGTCGGAGCGGGTTCGGGCCACGGCGAGGAGGCAGAGCAGAGGAACGACCGCGACGGCGAGCACGATCCCGCCCAGCGCCTGGTCGGCCGCCCGGTCCACGAAGGGCAGCCCGAGCTGGCGCCAGTGGTCGGCGCCCACGATCCGCGATGACGTGGCCACGGTCACCGCCAACGCGGCCTGCCCGACGGCCGCCACGGCGACCATCCCCGTGCGGACCGGCACGCGGACCGTCGCGTCCGCGACGACCCGCGTGAACAGGCACCCCGTGACCAGGGCCCAGACCGTCATTGTCAGGTGCCCCACGTGCTCGGGGACCAACGTGTCGAACAGGCCGCCGACGTCGAGCAGCCATCCGGTGCCGACGAACACGAGGGTCGCGACCACGGGCGTCGTCACCCACCGCCCCGCACGCGACCGCCGCAACGCGGGGAGCCACTCCGCCGGGCCGGGCACCTCCTCGGGTCCACGACCTCGCACCGCGGCGATCAGGACCCCGGGACGGCCGAGCACCCACGCCGGGGCGACCACCACCAGCACCAGCACCTGCTGGAACATGTGGACGCTGAACTGGGCGGGGGCGTACGCCCCGATCCCGCTCGAGGTGGCGACGAGCAGGGTCGCGCACCCCACGAGCCACGACGTCGTCCGTCGCGCGGACCAGACGACCCCCCGGGCGCGGAGTCGGCGCACCCCCGCCAGGTACATGATCGCCGCGACGACCGCGGCGGTCCCGAGCAGGAGGTCCGGTCGGGCGCTCGTCACCAGGCCGGTCAGGTCGAGCGGCCGGTCCAGCGAGTAACCGAGCAGTGCCTCCACCCGGCTCGGCAGGGGCGTCGTCATCTCCGGTGGCGGTGTCCGCCCCAGCGCGACCGCGACACCGATCGTCGCGAACATGATCAGGACCTCGACTCCGCCCAGCCGGACGAGCGCGGACCGCGACCCGGCCTCGACGTCGGGCAGGGTCCGGGTGCGGTGGGCCGCCCCGAAGACGCCGAGCACGACCAGACCCGCGACCTTCGCGAGCAGCAGCAGCCCGTAGGTGGTGACGAGCAGGTCGGCCGGATTCACCCGGAGCAGGGCGTTGACCGTGCCGGAGAGCGCGAGGACCACCCAGCACCAGAAGGCCGTCGTCGAGAACCGGCCCGCGGCGGTCGGCAGGTGGACGCCACGCACGGTGGCGTGGACGAGGACCGCGAGCAGTCCCCCGACCCACAGCGCCGCGGCGACGACGTGGAGCGCGAGGCTGTTCATGGCCACGTCGTGCGCCGAGCCGGTCCCGGAGTGGCCGCCGAAGGCCGCCGGGAGCACTCCCAGAACGGCGAGCACGAAGGCGCCCACCGCCGCGTGCCAGGACAGGGCGAGGCGGGCGAGCACCGCGCAGCAGACGGCCACACCCGCCGTCAGGAACCAGATGCGCGCCGCCGGGAGCCCGGTGAGGGACTCGGTCAGCGTGCCCGTCGTCAGGACGACCGAGAGCGGGCGGGCGAAGGCGTCCGCGATCGCGAAGACCCCCGTGACCACGGCCCCGCCGGCCCACACGGCGGCGGACCAGGACGCGACGCGGACCGCGCGGTAGCCGTCCGCGGCGAGCCACCCCAGCCCGCGGGGCGGGACGAGGAAGGCCGCGAGCAGCAGGGCGCCGACGGTGACGACGGCGGCCGACTCGGTGAGGGCCCGCACCACGGGCAGGCCGTAGGTGACGACCGGGCCGGGGTCGGGCAGGCCGAGCCGGGCGTAGGTCTCGGCACCGGACAGGGCGGTGAGCGCGAGCGCGACGACGGCGGCCACCGCCGCCCCGGGCAGGGCCTGCGAGAACACGGCCGACGCGGTGGACGGACGCCGGTCACCGCCGTCGGTGGGCACCACGGCGTCGCGTGTGCTCGGTCGGGCCACGGGTCCAGGGTAGGTGGCGCCTCGGGCGCGGGCTGCGATCCGGGACACCCCGACTACGCTGGTCGCGGGTCGGCCCCCGTAGCTCAGCTGGACAGAGCAAGGCCCTTCTAATGCCAAGGTCGCAGGTTCGAGTCCTGCCGGGGGCGCCACCGTTCACCCGGGTGACCGCCCGATCCCGACGACGAGGCCGGGGCCCGGGCACCCGAGGCCGGCCCCGCGGCTCGACGCACCGGTCCGATCGTCGTCGGGAAGGGACCCTCAGGGACCGACGAGGTCGGTGAGGATGCGGCGCAGCTCCTGCCGGTCCTGCGGGCCGATGCGCTCCAGGCGCCGGTCGAACTCCCTGGCCAGCGCGGCGAGCGCGCGGTCGCGGGTCGTCCGGCCCTCGGGCGTGAGTTCCAGCCGGTGCCGCCGCAGGTCGGCCTCGTCGATCCCCCGGCGCACGAAGCCCTTGGCGACGAGGTTGCGCACGTACACCGTCATGCTCGCCTTCGGGACGACGAGCCGGGCCGCGAGCTCGGCCGGGTAGGGCACGGCCTCGACCTCGGCAAGCACGAAGAACTCCTTGGTGTCGAGCCCGAGCTCCGCCAGCTCGTCGGCGCAGCCGTCCAGCACCGTCGTCAGCAGACGGTGGTTCAGCGTCCACAGCTGCGCGGCGTCGGACATGACCCTCCAAGTGGTACCGTTTCGTACTAGTACGAAACTGTACGAACTGCGACGGTGAGGCGACCTCCCGATGATCCAGCCCCTCACGATCCCGCGCGGGCCGATCGAGCTCGCGGCCGACCTCCACCTGCCCGACTCCCGCGACGACGACCGACCTCTGCCCGCCGTCGTGCTGTCCACCCCCGGCAGCAGCGTGAAGGAGCAGATCGGCGCGAACTACGCGTCCCGGCTCGCGGCCGCCGGCTTCGCCGCGCTCGTGTTCGACCCCGCCCACCAGGGACGCAGCGGCGGCGAGCCCCGCGACCTCGAGGACCCCTACCGCCGCGGCGAGGACATCTCCTTCGCGATCGACGCGCTCGAGGTCCTGCCCGGCATCGACCCGGGGCGGATCGGCGTGCTCGGCATCTGCGCGGGCGGCGGCTACGCGGTCCACACCGCCCGCACCGACCACCGCATCCGCGCCGTGGGCACCGTCGTCCCGGGCGACATGGGGGCCTCCTTCCGCGCCTTCCAGCCCGACGGGCCGGTCGCGGGGCTCGACGCCCTGGCGCGCGCCCGCACGGCCGAGAACCGCGCGGGCGCGCCGGAGCGGGTGGCCTGGCTGCCCGACACGCTCGAGGACGCCGCCGCCGCCGGCCTCACCGACCTCGACACCACCCAGGCGATCACCTATTACCGCACCGCCCGCGGCCGGCACGAGAACTCCACGAACCTGCGGCTCGCGCGCGGGGACGCACTGCTCATCGGCTACGACCCGTTCCACCTCGTCGACCCGCTGCTGACCCAGCCGCTGCAGGTCGTGCTCGCCGGCCGCCGCGGGAACACCGGGTCCTACGAGTCCGGCAGGCGGCTCTGGGAGCTCGCGCCGAACCCCGTCGACCTCATGGTGGTCGAGGGTGCCGGTCACTACGAGATGTACGACGAGCCCGCGTACGTCGACGCCGCGGTCGCCCGGCTCGCCGCCTTCTACGCCGAGTACCTCCAGGCGTCCGTCACGATGCGCTGAGGGTCGGAGCGGCGGGGCCGCCAACCGAGCTCGCGGCCGATGCGGGACGGGTCGGCGACGAGCCGGGCGGGTTCGGCGACGGCGGGTCCGTGCTCGACCGGGACGACGCGGCCGGTCACGCGCTCGACGGTGTCCACGAGTCCGGCAACCGACGTGCCGCGCCCGGATCCGACGGCGTAGGCCCGCCACGTGCCCGGTTCGGCGGCGTCCACCGCGGCAACGACGGCGTCGGCCAGATCGGCGACGTGGAGGTAGTCGCGGACCGCCGACCCGTCGCCGTTGATGCGGAACGGGCGCCCGGAGAGCAGGGCCGGGATCACCCGCGAGGTGTCGGTGTCGCCCGGCCCGGCCACGTTGAAGGCCCGGAGGCTCACGACGCCGGGTCCTCCCGCGGCGGCGAGGTCGCGCGCGAGGAGGTCGGCGGCCAGCTTGCTCGCCGCGTACGGGCTCGCGGGGTCGAGCGGGGCGTCCTCGGCGATGGGGACGTCGGTGGCGGCGTGCACCGACGCCGTCGAGGCGAGGACGACCCGTGTCCGGTCCCCGCAGGCGGCGAGCACCGCGCGGGTGCCGTCGAGGTTCGTGCGCCAGTAGCCGGCCGGGTCCGCGCGGGACTCCCGGACGCGCACCCGGGCCGCGAGGTGGCAGACCACGTCCGCGCCGCTGACGGCCCGCGCGACGGCGGCCGGGTCGGTGACGTCGAGGGCCGCACGGTCGAGCGCGGAGACCTGGTGGGCCGTCGTCCGGAACGCCTCGGCGACGTGCCTCCCGACGAAGCCGCCCGCTCCGGTGACGACGACACGCATGCCCGCTCCCTCGACTCCCCCGACGACGTGGCTCTCCTGCCACCGTGGTGGGCATGATCGCCTACGTCGCCAGCCCCTACGGGTTCGCCGAGTCCACGCGACCGTTCTACGAGGAGCACCTGCTGCCGACGGTGCGGCGGCGCGTCGAGGTGATCGACCCGTGGACGGTCGAGCTGCCCACCGGCGGGGAGCCCCGGGACCGCTGGCTCGCGCTCGGGGACGTCCACCTGGCGTCGATCGCCGAGCGGGCCGACCTCGTCGTGGCCTGCCTCGACCAGGAGCCGCCGGACAACGGCACGGTGGTCGAGGTCGCGTGGGCGGCGGCACACGGGAAGCCGGTGATCGCCTACCGCAACGACCTGCGCCAGGGCGGCGAGGAGGGGCTGCGCTACAACCTCATGATCGGGGCGGCGGTCCGGCGCAGCGGCGGGCTCGAGGTCGGCTCGCTGGCCGAGCTGGACGCGGCCCTGGCTCGTTTCGCCGCACCGTGAGACGGGCATCACGAAGATCGCGGTGAGGGCGGCGTCATCCGCGGGTCGCGCGACGCGTCCTTCCCTGCACAGGAGCCGCGGCGGGAGGATGGACAGCATGGGTGTGATGTCGTTCCGGGACTCGATGTTCCTGCTCGCCGAGTCCCGGGAGCATCCGACCCACGTGGGGTCGCTGCTGCTCTTCGACCGCCCGGAGGACGCGGGGCCCGACTTCCTGGGCGACCTGCACCGCCGGCTGGTGTCCTCGCACGACGTCGCGAAGCCGTTCGCCCGCAAGGCGGTCCGCACCCTCGGCACGCTCGGCCAGTGGGCGTGGGAGGACGACGACGACCTGGACATCGAGTACCACGTCCGGCTCTCCGCGCTCCCGAAGCCGGGCCGCATCCGCGAGCTGCTGGAGCTCGTCTCCCGCCTGCACGGGTCGCTGCTCGACCGGCACCGGCCGCTGTGGGAGTTCCACCTCATCGAGGGCGTGGAGGGCGACCGCTTCGCGGCCTACTTCAAGTTCCACCACGCGATGATGGACGGCGTCACCGGGGTGAAACACCTCCAGAAGACGCTCTCCACCGACCCCGAGGACCTCGACACTCCCCCGTTCTGGCAGGTCGACCCGCGGTCGCGGCGCCGGAAGCCGTCCACCGAGGTCGCCACCCGGTCGCCGGGCGTGCTCGACCGCATCGGGGCGACCGTCACCGAGGGCGCCCGCACGGTCGGATCGGCGATCGCGGACACCGTGCGCACCACGAACTCCGCGCTCGGCGTCGCGCCGGCCCTGGCCAACGCGTTCTACGACGGGCTCGCCCACCGCGACACCGCGCTGCCCTTCGAGGCGCCGCACAGCATGCTCAACGTGCCGATCACCGGCGCCCGACGGTTCGCGGCCGAGTCCTGGCCGCTCAAGCGCATCCAGCGGGTGCGGGAGCGGACCGGCTCGACGGTCAACGACATCGTCCTCGCGATGTGCTCCGGTGCCCTGCGCCGCTACATGGCGGAACTCGGCGAGCTGCCCGACCGCGCCCTGGTCGCCGCCCTGCCCGTGTCCCTCGGCTCCACCGGCTTCGGCAACCAGCTCGGCGCGATCCTCGTGACCCTCGCGACCGACGAGCCCGACCCCGGCGTCCGGCTCGAGCGCATCAAGGCCTCGGGCAAGGCGGCGAAGGGCAACCTCGACCAGCGCGACCCGATGGCGGTCGCGGCGCTGTCCCTCGCCGTGGCGGCGCCGCTGCCGCTGGGCACCGTCCCCGGTCTCTCCTCGGTGATCAACCCGGGCTTCAACGTGATCATCTCGAACGTGCCCGGACCGAAGGCGCCGCTGTACTGGGAGGGCGCGAAGCTCTCCGGCATCTACCCGGTGTCGATCCCGCTCGACGGCCAGGCGCTGAACATGACCGTCGTGTCCTACGCCGACAACATGGAGTTCGGCCTCACCGGCGACCGCCGCGCGGTGCCGCGCCTGCAGAAGCTGCTGGGCTACCTCGAGGACTCGCTCGTCGAGCTGGAGGACGTCGCCGACGCGGCGGACGCCTAGCTGCTCTAAAGACCGCTCGCGCGCAGCTCGCCGACCACGTCGGCGAGCTGGTCGTGCACCCGCTCCACCACGTCCCGACGACGGGTGTGGCCGGCCGCCGAGGGCCCCGGCTCGAGGGTCTCGGCGATCGTCACGTGGTCGGCGGCGTCCGCGAGCGCGTCCGCGCCCTCCGCGAGGAGACCGACGCCCTGCAGGCCGAGCAGGGCGGCGCCGAAGGCGGAGCCCTGGTGCCCCTCGGCGAACCCGACCGGGACGCCGAGGACGTCGGCGAGCAGCTGGCGCCAGAACGCGCTGCGGGCGAACCCGCCGGTCGCCCGGACCTCCTCCACCGCCATGCCCGCGTCGCGCACCGAGTCCAGCACGAGCCGCAGCTGCAGGCAGACGCCCTCGAGCAGCGCGCGGGTCAGGTGCCCGCGGCCGTGGGCGCGCTGCAGGTTGAGGAAGGTCCCGCCGAGCCCGCCGTCCCAGCGCGGGGCGCGCTCGGCGAGCAGGTGCGGGATCGCGAGCAGCCCTGCCGCGCCGGGCGGGGTGGCCGCGGCCTCGTCGAGCAGGGTGTCGGCATCGACCCCGAAGGTGTCCGTGGCCCAGTCCAGGACCACGCCGCCGTTGGTCACCGCGCCGCCGACGGTCCACCGGTCCCGCGTGAGCTCGTAGCAGAACAGCCGGCCGCGCGGATCGACCGCGGGCCGGTCGACGGTCAGGCGCAGCGCCCCGCTCGTGCCGATCGAGCAGGCCAGGACGCCGGGCCGGACGGCGCCGAGGCCCAGGTTCGCCAGCGGTCCGTCGCCCGCGCCGGCCACGAGGGGCGTCCCCGACGGCAGGTCCCACTCCCGCGCCGCGGTCGCGGTCAGGGTCCCGACGACCGCGGTGGTGTCGACGATCGGGTCGAGGCGGTCGGCGGTGAGTCCCGCGAGGTCGAGGGCCTCGTCGTCCCACTGCCGGCGCCCGAGGTCCATCAGGCCCGTGCCCGAGGCGCAGGACGCGTCGGCGGCCCGGTGCCCGGTCGCCCGCCCGAGCACGAACTCCTTCACACCGCCCCACCGGGTGGGTGCCGCGTGCAGGCTCGGCCGGTCGCGGCGCAGCCAGGCGAGCTTCACCAGCGGGCTCATCGCGTGGATCGGTGTGCCGGTGCGGCGGTGCAGGGCGAGGGCGTCGTCCCGGCGCCGCAGCTCGGTGGCCACGCCGGACGCGCGGGCGTCGGCCCACGTCAGCAGCGGCCCGACCGGGTCACCCGCGTCGTCGACCCCGAGCAGCCCGTGCATCGCGGAGGAGAGGGCGACGACCGCCGGCCGGGTGCCGCCGGCGGCGTCGCGCACCGCATCGCACACGGCCTCCCAGATCGTCTCCGGGTCCTGCACCGCCGCCCCGGGCTCCGGTTCGGCGAGCGGGTAGCCGCGGTCGCCCTCCCCCAGCACCACGCCCGTCGTCGTGAAGAGGACGGCCTTGGTGGAGGTGGTGCCGACGTCCACGGCGAGCACCGACCCGGACGACGACGAGGCCTCCGTGACCGACATGGCGGCATCCTCGCGGACGACGACGGGCTCCGCTTGCACCCATGTCGGGGCCGGACTGCGGGGTGCCCGGACGGAACCTAGGCTCGGCCGCGGAGGCGTCAGGGTTCCTGGTGGGCCCCGCGGTCTTCAACACCGACGTGGCCGGGTATCTCGGCCAGGCGGGTTCGATTCCCGTCCGCCTCCGCCACACGTTCCCCCTGGTCCCGCGCGGCACCGGGGTCCACCACAGCACGGGAGGTCCACCTCATGGGCGTCCGTACCTGGCTCGGCGAATGGCCGATGTTCCGCCAGGCGACCGGTCCGGATCCGCTCGCTCGCGGTGCCGCGGTGCAGAGCCCGCGCTCGAAGGAGCTCGCACCGCGCACCGACGCCGCCGACGAGGTGGTCAAGTCCGTCTGCCCCTTCTGCGCCGTGGGGTGCGGGCAGAACATCTACGTGCGCGACGGCCGGATCACCCAGATCGAGGGCGACCCGGACTCGCCGGTGTCCCGGGGGCGGCTGTGCCCCAAGGGCTCGGCGTCCACGTCGCTGGTGACCTCGCCGTCCCGCGTCACCACGGTCCGGTACCGCCGCCCGTACGGCACCGAGTGGGAGGACCTGGACCTCGACACGGCGGTCGACATGATCGCCGACCGGGTGATCGACGCCCGCCGCCGCGGGTGGCAGGACACCGACGACGAGGGCCGCGTCCTGCGGCGCACCCTGGGCTTCTCGAGCCTGGGCGGCGCGACGCTGGACAACGAGGAGAACTACCTCATCAAGAAGCTGTTCATGGCGCTCGGCGCGATCCAGGTGGAGAACCAGGCGCGCATTTGACACAGCGCCACCGTCCCCGGTCTGGGGACCAGCTTCGGCCGCGGAGGGGCCTCGAACTTCCAGCAGGACCTGATCCACTCGGACTGCATCGTCATCGAGGGATCGAACATGGCGGAGGCCCACCCGGTGGGCTTCCAGTGGGTGATGGAGGCGAAGCGCCGCGGCGCCACGATCATCCACGTCGACCCGCGGTTCACCCGCACGTCCGCGGTCGCCGACCTGCACGTGCCGTTCCGCGCGGGCGCCGACATCGCCTTCCTGGGCGGGCTGATCAGCTACGTGCTGGAGAACGAGCTCGACTTCCGGGAGTACGTGCAGGCGTACACGAACGCCGCCGACCTGGTCGGTGAGGAGTTCACCGACACCGAGGACGCGTCCGGGATCTTCTCCGGCTACAACCACGAGACCGGGCGCTACGACCCGGTGTCCTGGTCGCTCGAGGGCGAGGGCTGGAGCGCGCCGGCCGCCGGTCAGCGCGACCACTGGGAGTCCCAGCTGCGCGAGCACCACGCCGCGATGTCCTCGGACACCGCGGGCGGGGCCGGCGACGCGGCGAACGCGACGGGGTCGCCGGAGCGCGACGAGAGCCTGCGCCACCCCCGCTGCGTCTACCAGGTCCTGCGGCGCCACTACGCCCGCTACACCCCCGAGGCGGTCTCGCGGGTCTGCGGCATGGGCGTCGACCAGTTCCTCGCGGTCGCGAAGGCGATCACGGCGAACTCGGGCCGCGAGCGGACCACGGCGTGGGTGTACTCGGTGGGCTGGACCCACCACAGCGTCGGCGCGCAGTACATCCGCGCGGCGGCGATCCTGCAGACCCTGCTGGGCAACATGGGGCGTCCCGGCGGCGGCATCCTCGCGCTGCGCGGGCACGCCTCGATCCAGGGGTCGACGGACATCCCGACGCTGTACGACCTGCTGCCCGGCTACATCCCGATGCCGAACGCGCACCTGCACGAGGACCTGCGCAGCTTCCTCGACGCGGACGCGGCGAAGACCGGCTTCTGGGGGAACATGGACACCTACCTGGTGTCCCTGCTCAAGGCCTGGTGGGGCGACGCGGCGACGGCGGAGAACGACTTCGCGTTCGACTACCTGCCGCGCCTGACCGGCGACCACGGCACGTACGGGATCGTGCGGGACCAGATCGACCGGAAGACCTTCGGCTACTTCCTCGTCGGGGAGAACCCGGCGATCGGGCACGCCAACGGCAAGATGCAGCGCCTCGGGCTCGCGAACCTGGAGTGGCTCGTCGTCCGGGACATGCAGATGATCGAGTCGGCCACCTTCTGGAAGGACGGGCCGGAGATCGAGACCGGTGAGCTCCGCACGGAGGAGATCGGCACCGAGGTCTTCTTCCTGCCGTGTGCGAACCACACCGAGAAGTCCGGGACGTTCACCAACACCCAGCGGCTGCTGCAGTGGCGCCGCGAGGCGGTGCACCCGCCGGCGGACGCCCGTTCCGAGCTGCACTTCTACTTCCACCTCGGGAAGCGGATCCGGGAGAAGCTCGCCGGCTCGACCGACGTGCGCGACCGCCCGCTGCTGGACCTGACGTGGGACTACCCGACGTTCGGCATCCACGACGAGCCGGACCCCGAGTCGGTGCTCGCCGAGATCAACGGCCACGACGCCGAGGGCCACCCGCTGTCGAGCTACACGCAGCTGAAGGCGGACGGCTCGACGACGGCCGGCTGCTGGATCTACACCGGGGTCTACGCCGACGGCGTCAACCAGGCCGACCGGCGCACGCCCGGCTCGGAGCAGGACTGGGTGGCCGCGGAGTGGGGCTGGGCGTGGCCGGCCAACCGCCGCACGCTCTACAACCGCGCCTCGGCCGACCCCGAGGGCCGGCCCTGGAGCGAGCGCAAGGCCTACGTCTGGTGGGACGAGGAGAACGAGCGCTGGACCGGCCACGACGTCCCCGACTTCGAGGCCACGAAGCCGCCGTCGTTCAAGCCGGAGGAGGGGGCGACCCGCCAGGACGCCCTCGCCGGCACCGACGCGTTCATCATGCAGGCCGACGGGAAGGCGTGGCTCTACGCGCCGGCCGGTATGGCCGACGGGCCGATGCCCACGCACTACGAGCCCGTCGAGTCGCCGGTGGCGAACCTGCTGCACGACCAGCAGCACAACCCGGCGCTGGAGCGGATCGACCGGGCGTGGAACCGCATCAACCCGGCGCAGAGCGAGGTCTTCCCGTACGTCTTCCTCACCTATCGGCTCACCGAGCACCACACCGCGGGCGGCATGAGCCGCACGCTGCCCTACCTCTCGGAGCTCCAGCCGGAGTTCTTCTGCGAGATCTCGCCTGCGCTCGCCGCCGAACGGGGTCTCGAGCACATGGGATGGGCGACGCTGATCTCGGCGCGGACGGCGATCGAGGCGCGCGTGATGGTCACCGAGCGCATGAAACCGCTGCGGATCGGGGACCGTGAGGTGCACCAGATCGGGCTCCCGTACCACTGGGGCTCGAACGGCATCTCGACCGGCGACCCGGCGAACGACCTGCTCGGCGTCGTGATGGACCCCAATGTCCACATCCAGGAGTCGAAGGTCGCGACCTGCGACATCCAGCCCGGACGTCGACCACGCGGCCCCGAGCTCCTCGAGTACGTCGCCGACTACCGCCGCCGCGCGGGGGTCGAGCCGGGAGGGATCGAGTAGTGACGAACGTCTTCGACGCGTTCTCCGGGACGGCGAACTCGCTGTACGGCGAGCTCCCCGACCCGGCCGCGGACGCCGGGTTCGACCCGTCGCACCCCAAACGGGTCGGGTTCTTCACCGACACGTCGGTCTGCATCGGCTGCAAGGCCTGCGAGGTGGCGTGCAAGGAGTGGAACCTCGTCCCCGACGACGGGACCGACGCCTCGGACCTCTACCGGCTCACCGGGATGTCCTACGACAACACCGGTGACCTCGGGGCCTCGACGTGGCGCCACGTCGCGTTCATCGAGGACGTCCGCCCGCACGGGTCGGCGACGAAGGCCCACGGCGGCGCGGCGACCGTCTCGAACGGCGACGTCACGACGGGGCACATCCCGAGTGGGCTGCCCGCCCTCGGCGGTGGGGCCCTGCCGAAGGCCCCCCGCGACGCGGCGACTCCCCCGCCGGGGGGCGGCACGGTCGATCTGCTGACCCTGCTCCCCGACGCCGGGGCGCACGGCCAGCAAACCCCGGACGACGAGCGCGACGTCCGGTGGCTGATGGCCTCGGACGTCTGCAAGCACTGCACGCATGCCGGGTGCCTGGACAACTGCCCCACCGGCGCGCTGTTCCGCACCGAGTTCGGCACCGTCGTGGTGCAGGACGACATCTGCAACGGCTGCGGCTACTGCGTGCCGTCGTGCCCCTACGGCGTCATCGACGTGCGCGGGTCGGACGGCGGCGCGCACAAGTGCACGCTCTGCTACGACCGGCTGGGCAGCGGGCTCGAGCCGGCGTGCGCGAAGGCGTGCCCGACGAACTCCATCCAGTTCGGCGACCTCGACGAGCTGCAGGCCGCCGCGGACGCCCGGCTCGCCGAGCTGCACGGCCGCGGGGTGGACGAGGCCCGGCTCTACGGCCGTGACGAGAACGACGGCGTCGGCGGTGACGGCGCGTTCTTCCTGCTGCTCGACGAACCGGAGGTTTACGGCCTGCCGCCGGACCCGATCGTCACCACCCGGGACCTGCCCGAGATGTGGCGCAACGCGGCGCTGACCGCGGTGGGCCTGGGCGTCGCGGCCGTGGCGGCGTTCTGGAAGGGCGGGCGGCGATGACCGAGGACCTGAACCCGACCGGGATGCCGGAGCGGTCGCGGATCGACCACGACCAGGTCAAGCCCCGGCGCGGGGGTGGCCGGGGCCGGAAGGGCGAGCAGCTCCAGGTCCCCGAGGCGGAGTTCCGCAGCTACTACGGGCGCCCGATCATCAAGGCGCCGGTGTGGAAGAACCCGGACGTCCCGCTGTACCTGTTCCTCGGCGGGCTCGCGGGCTCGTCGTCGGTGCTCGCGGCGATGGCGGTCGCCACCGACCGGCCGTCGCTGCGGAGGGCGGGCCGGTACGTGGCCGCGGGCGGGGCGATGGGCGGCACGGTCTTCCTCATCCACGACCTGCACCGCCCGAGCCGCTTCCTCCACATGCTGCGGGTGTTCAAGCCGACGTCGCCGCTGTCGGTCGGATCGTGGATCCTCTCCCCCTTCGCGGCGTTCGCGACGGCGGCGGCGGGCGCCGAGGCCCTGCGTCCGTTCCTGGGCGAGCGGGGCCCGGGCCGGTTCGTGCGCGTGGCCGGAGACGTCGCCGGGGTGGGTGCGGCGGTCGTCGGGCCCGCGCTCGCGACGTACACCGCGGTGCTCATCTCGAACACGGCCGTCCCCACGTGGCACGAGGCGCACCGCCACCTGCCCGTGCTGTTCGCCGGGAGTGCCGCGGCGGCCGGGGGCGGGTTCGGCCTCGTCGCCGCGTCGGTCCGCGACAACGAGCCCGCCGCGCGGCTGGCCGTGGCCGGTGCGGTGGTGGAGCTCGCCACCGAGCAGAAGATGACGCGCGACCTCGGCATGCTCGCCGACGTCTACGACAAGGGCCGCGCGAAGACGCTGATGACGGCGTCGAAGGCGTGCCTCGCGGTCGGCGCGGTCGGTGCCGTGGTCGGACGGAAGAAGCGGTGGTCGGCGGTCCTCTCCGGGCTCGCGCTCATGGCCGGGTCCGCCCTGACCCGGTTCGGTGTGTTCGACGCCGGGATCGCCTCGGCCAACGATCCGGCGCACATCGTCGTGCCCCAGCGCGAGCGCATCCGTCGTCGGGAGGAGGCTGTGCAGGCCGGGACCACGCCGCCGGACCGGCACTACGTGCCCGCGGCCGGGAACTGACGGCCCTCCTCTGCGAACGAACGGCACTCTCGCGCACATCGATGGAGCGAGAGTGCCGTTCGTTCGTGCAAGGACGGTCGTGGGAGCGCAGACTCGGTCGCCGTGACCACCGCGCCGACGACGCCACGCCGTCCCTGGATCCCGGTCGCCGGGGTGGTGCTGCTCGCGGTGGTGCTGCTGGTCTGGGCGAAGTGGCAGCCGTACTGGGTGAAGGTGCCGTCGGTGGCGGGCTCGGGGTCGCTCGGGTCGTCGATCCTGCCGGCGGACGGGGTGTCGCTGCGGGCCGGTCTGGCGTTCGCGGGGACCTTCCTGGCGATCTGGCCGGCGCTGGTCACGGGGCTCGTCCTCGCGGCGGCGATCCGCACCGTGCTGCCCGCGGACTGGACGGCGCGGGTGGTCGGGCGCCGCGGCAGCGTGGTCGGGAGCGCGCTCGCGGTGCCGGGGATGATGTGCAGCTGCTGCTCGGCCCCGGTGGCGGTCGGGCTGCGGCAACGGGCCGCCGACGTCCGCGCGGCCCTGGCGTTCTGGCTGGCGAGCCCCGCGCTGAACCCCGTCGTGCTGGTGTTCTGCGCGTTCGTGCTGCCGTGGCCGTGGACGCTGCTGCGGCTGGCGGCCGGGCTCGGCGTCGTCGGGATCGGAGCGCTCGCCGCGCGCCGGGCGGGCGACGCGCCGGACCCGACCGGCCTCGTCGTCGCCACCGACTCCGGCGACGACGGCCGGCCGCTGCCGATCCGGTTCCTCGGCGCGCTCGGGAGCCTGTCGCTGCGGCTGCTGCCCGAGTACCTGGTGCTCGTCGTGGCGCTCGGCGCGCTGCGGGGCGTGCTGTTCCCGGTGGGCGCGGGGCTCGCGGGGACGCACGGGGCGGTGGTGATCGCGGTCGTCGTGCTGCTCGCGGTGGCCGGGACGCTGCTGCCGATCCCGACCGGCGCGGAGATCGCCGCCGTCGCCGCGCTCCTCGCGGCCGGGGTGTCCCCGGTGATCGCGGCGGCGCTGCTGATCACGCTGCCGGCGATCAGCCTGCCGTCGCTGCTGATGGTGCGGCGGGTGTTCCCGACGCGGGTGCTGGCGACGGTGACGGTCGGGACGGTGCTGGTCGGGGTGGCGTGCGCCGTGGTCGTCGCGGTGGGTGGATCCTGGACGGCATGACCGATCCCCGGCGACGGATCCCGCGCACCGATGCCGTCCTCGCCGACCCGCGGGTGGCGCAGGCCGTCGCGGTCGTCGGGAAGGCGCGGGTGAAGGACGTCGTGCTCGCGGCGCAGCAGCGGGCGCGGGCCGGCGAGATCGGGCCGGACGCGGTGGTCGACGCGGTGGTGGCGGACCTGCCGCGCAGTGCCGCGAGCCTGCGGCCCGTGCTGAACGCGACCGGCGTCGTGCTGCACACCAACCTCGGGCGGGCCCCGCTGTCGGGCGCGGCGCGCGAGGCGCTGGTGACGGCGGCGGGCACCACGGACGTGGAGCTGGACCTCGGCACCGGCGGCCGCGGCCGGCGGGGGGCGGGCGCGATGGCGGCCCTGGCGGACGCGGTGCCCGACGCGGGCGGGGTGCACGTGGTGAACAACGGCGCCGCCGCGCTGATCCTCGCCGCGACCGCGCTCGCCGCCGGGCGGGAGATCGTCATCGCGCGGGGCGAGATGGTCGAGATCGGCGACGGGTTCCGGCTGCCGGAGCTGCTGGAGTCGACCGGGGCGCGGCTGCGGGAGGTCGGGACGACGAACCGGGTGCGGGTCGACGACTACGCGGACGCGGTCGGTCCGGACACCGGGATGATCCTCAAGGTGCACCCGTCGAACTTCGTGGTGCAGGGCTTCACGTCGAGCGTGCCCGCCGGGGACCTGACGGGGCTCGGGGTGCCGGTGGTGGCCGACATCGGGTCCGGTCTGCTCGCACCGCACCCCCTGCTGCCCGACGAGCCGGACGCGGCCACGGAGCTGCGGGCGGGGGTCCCGCTGGTGACGGCGAGCGGGGACAAGCTGCTCGGAGGTCCGCAGGCGGGGCTGCTGCTCGGCGACGCCGACCTGGTGCACCGGCTGCGGCGGCACCCGCTGGCGCGCGCCCTGCGCGTGGACAAGCTGACGCTCGCGGCGCTGGAGGCGACACTGCGCGGCCCCGTGCCGCCGGTGCGGGCGATGCTGGAGGCGGACGTCGCGGACCTGCGCGCGCGGGCCGCGGCGGTGGCGGGGGCCGCGGGCGGCGAGGTCGTCGACTGTGCCGCCCAGGTCGGCGGCGGGGGCGCGCCGGGCGTCGACCTGCCCAGCGCCGCGGTGGCCCTGCCGGTCGCGTACGCGGAGGCGCTGCGGTCCGGGGACCACCCCGTCGTCGGGCGGGTGGAGCAGGGCCGGTGCCTGCTCGACCTGCGGTCGGTGCTGCCGGACGACGACGCGCGGCTGGTGGCGGCGGTGCGGGCGGTGGCCGACTCCCTGATGGCAGGAAAGCGTCGTTGCTGCCATCCGACGACAGCAACGACGCTTTCCTGCCAGGAGGCTGAGGACGGGGATCCGTCGTCGTGAAGGTGCTGGCGACCGCCGGACACGTGGACCACGGCAAGTCGACGCTGATCCGCGCGCTGACCGGGATGGAGCCCGACCGCTGGGCCGAGGAGCGGCGGCGCGGGATGACGATCGACCTCGGGTTCGCCTGGACGGACATCGGTGGCGACACGCTCGCGTTCGTCGACGTCCCGGGGCACGAGCGGTTCGTGACGCAGATGCTGGCCGGGGTGGGCCCGGTGCCCGCGACGATGTTCGTCGTCGCCGCGGACGCCGGGTGGATGCCGCAGTCCGGCGAGCACCTCGACGCGCTGCACGCACTCGGGGTGCACGACGGCGTCCTGGTCGTCACGCGCTCGGACCTGATGGAGCCCGAACTCGCGCGTGACGAGGCGCTCGAGCACCTCGCGGAGTCGACGCTGGGGCGGCTGCCCGCCGTGTGCGTGTCGGGCACGACCGGCGCGGGGCTGGACGACCTGCGCGCCGAACTGACGGCGCTCGCCGGGCGGCTGCCCGATCCCGACCCCGGCGCCGACGTGCGGCTCTGGGTCGACCGCGCGTTCACGATCCGCGGGGCGGGCACGGTGGTCACCGGGACGCTCGGGGGCGGGCGGATCGCGGTCGGCGACGAGCTGGAGCTCGGCGACCGCACGGTGTCGGTGCGCGGGCTGCAGTCCCTCGGGGCGCCCGTCGAGACGGTGACCGGCGTGGCGCGCGTGGCGGTGAACCTGCGCGGCGTCCCGCTGGAGGACGTGCACCGCGGCGACGCGCTGCGGACGCCGAGGCGCTGGCTGGCCGCGGGGACCGTCGACGTGCGGGTGCACCCGCCGCGGGGCGCGGAGGGCGTCGGGCGGCTGCCGGCGCAGGTCATGGTGCACGTCGGGTCGGCCGCGGTCGCGGCGCGGGTGCGTCCGCTCTCCCGGGAGGACGCGCCGGACGCCGAGCCGGGCGCCCGGACGGTGCGGCTCACCCTGCGCGAGCCGCTCCCCCTGCGGCCCGGGGACCGTGCGCTGCTGCGCGACCCGGGCGCGCACGCGGTGCTCGGCGGGGTCACGGTGCTCGACGTCCGCCCGCCGGAACTGCGCCGCCGCGGCGCGGCCCGGGCGCGGGCGGGCGAGCTGGCAGCCGGCGACGGCACCCCGGACACCGCGGTGGAGCTGTCCCGACGACGCGTGCTCCGCGCGGCCGACCTCGCCGGTCTCGGCCTCGCCGACCCGCCGTCGGGCACACCGTCCGCCGCCGGCTGGTACGTGGACCCGCAGCACCTCGACGCGCTCGCTCCGCGGCTCGTCGAGCTGGTCACCGGGCACGCCGCGGCCGACCCGCTCGAGCCGGGCCTGCCGACGCGGGCGGCGCAACGGGGCCTGGACCTGCCCGACCAGCGGCTCGTCGGGCTCGTCCTCGCCCGCTGCCCGGACCTCGTCGAGGAGGGCGGCCGCATTCGGCGCCGCGGCGACGGCGGGCTCCCGGCGACGGTGCGTGACGCCGTGGCGACCGTGCTCGCGGACCTCGCCGACGCCCCGTTCGCGGCCCCGGAGGCGAACCGGCTCACCGAGCTCGGGCTGGGCGGGCGGCAGCTGGGGGCCGTGGTGAAGGCGGGCGAGCTGCTCCGCGTCGCGGACGGCATCTACCTGCGCCCGGACGCCCCCGACCGGGCCGTCGAGGTGCTCGCCACGCTCGACCAGCCGTTCACCGTGTCGGCCGCGCGGCAGGCCCTCGGCACCACCCGCCGGGTGGCCGTGCCCCTGCTCGAGCTGCTCGGCCGCACCGGCCGGACCCGCCCCGAGGGGGACGGGCACGCCGTGCGTCAGCTGCCCTCGGACAGATCCTGACGCAGCGCCGCGAGGGTGCGGGTGAGCAGGCGGGAGACGTGCATCTGGGAGACGCCGACGCGCTCGGCGATCTGCGTCTGGGTCATGCCGCCGAAGAAGCGCAGCATGACGATCGTGCGTTCGCGCTCCGGCAGCCGGCGCAGGGCGGGCTGGACGGTCTCCCGGTGCTCGACCTGGGTCAGCTCGTCGTCGTCGGTGCCGAGGACGTCGGCGAGCCGACCGGACGACGGGTCGTCGACGAGCATGTCGTCGAGCGAGCTGGAGCGGTAGGCGTTGGCCGCCTCGAGCGCCTCGAGGATCTCCTCGCGCGGCTTCGAGAGCCGCTCGGCGAGCTCTCCCGCCGTCGGGGCGCGGCCGAGCTCCTGGGAGAGCGCGGGCATCGCGGAGCCGATGGCGAGGCGCAGGTCCTTGAGCCGCCGCGGGACGCGGGTGGACCACGCCTTGTCGCGGAAGTAGCGGCGGACCTCTCCGGTGATGGTGGGCACCGCGTAGGAGAGGAAGTCCGATCCGCGTTCCGGGGAGAACCGGTCGACGGCGTGGATCAGGCCGACCGTGGCGACCTGCTCGAGGTCCTCCTGCGGCTCGCCGCGCTGCGCGAAGCGGCGGGCGATGTGCCGGGCGAGGGGCAGGTAGCCCTGGACGAGCCGGTCCCGCAGCGCCTCCCGGCGCTTGTCACCGACCGGGAGCGAGGCGTGCTCCGCGAGCAGGGGCGCGAGATGGGAATAGGAGTCGTCGCGCTTCTCCTGCTCGGCAGGGACGCTCACGTCGTCGTCCGGTCCTTGAGCAGTCGGATGCCGATCCACGACGGGTCGCGGTCGAGCACCTCGGCGACGTCGGTCAGCGTGTCCAGCACCCGCCAGCCGAACGTGTCCTGGCGCAGCGTGGTCGGGCGGTCCACCGGCACGCGCGCCACGACCGCGACCCGGCCGTCGACCACGGTGAAGCCGCACCGCAGCTGCCCGCCGTCGCTCGCGAGCGGCACCAGGGCCGAGCAGGCCTCGTCCACCGCCATGCGCAGGTCGGACACCGCGTCGAGGTCGAAGTCCGCCCGGGCCGCGAGGTCGGCCGCCACCGCGCGCACCGATGGGATCAGCGCGGGGTCGGCGTGCACCCGGACCTCGACGGGGCTCGGGACCTCCGCCAGGCTCGTCACGTCGGGCAGGCCGTCGACCTCGGTCGCCACGCCCGCGGCGGGAACCTCGGGAACGCGCTGCTGCGGATCGGGCATCTGCACGACTGCTGGTCTCCGTTTCGCGGGTCGGGGGACGCCCGTCGGGCGTCCGGGAAATCGGCGACGGGGACCACCCCGCCGCGTCACCGTAACGGCGCACACGCCGCAGGTCACCACCGGTTCTCGCCGCGCGTGTCGACGGTGTCGACGACGGCGGGACGAGGCGCGCGGCGCGACGGGCGGTCAGGCCGCGAGGGCGTCCTCGACGGTGGTGTGGATCTCGAACAGATCCGTCAGCCCGGTGGCCTGCAGCGGGCGGCTCACGGGACGGCTGTCGGCGACCAGGCGGAGGGCGACCCCGCGGTTGCGCGACTCGTCGAGGGCCTCGACCAGCAGCGCCAGCCCGCTGGAGCCCAGGAACTCGACGGCGAGCATGTCGAGCACGAGGACCGACAGCCCGGCGGCCAGCTCCTCGGTCACCTTGGCCCGCAGCGCCGGCGTGGTGAGCATGTCGATCTCGCCGGTCAGACGGATGACCGAGGTCTCCCCCGACCGTCGGACGTCGACGCCCATCGGCTCCTCGGTGGAGAACTCCTCCTCGGTGGCCACGGCCTCCCGCCCCCCGTTCCCTGCGCTGTCAGTCATGCACCGACTCCTCGACCTGCTGATGGCGGCCCGTGCCGTCCGGTCATCACGGACGGTCAGGTGGCACGCACGATACCCACCGGGTCGGACACTACTCGCGACGCACGGTCGCCGGACGGTCGCACGGTGGCGACCGGGCGCACGACACGTCGGCGACCGCGAACGCGTCCGACCGGGTGACCCGATCTGGTTTGTGATCGCCAGCCCCCGGTTATACCCGCGTCGCCCCCGTCGGGCAGGTCACCCGCGACCGCCGACTCCTGTTCGGAAGGCCTGGAGGTTCCCGTGGCTGATGTGCGTCTGCTGCCCGGCCCGATCATCGACGAGTGGGACTGGCAGTTGCACGGGTCGTGCCGCGGCATGGACTCGAGCTTCTTCTTCCACCCCGACGGCGAGCGTGGCCCGCGTCGCGAGCAGCGCGCCAGCCAGGCCAAGAAGGTCTGCATGAGCTGCCCGGTGCTCGACCCCTGCCGGCGGCACGCGCTGGCCACCAAGGAGCCCTACGGCGTGTGGGGCGGGCTCACCGAGGACGAGCGTCGCTCCGCGCTGCGTCGGCCGCGCGCCGGCGAGGTCGTCCTCGAGGGCTGATCCGCCCCGGCGGTCAGAGGTACTGACCGCCGAACTGGCCGCCCTCGGCGGGCGTCGACCCGCCGGGCAGGGCGGCCCCGGCCCGCCCGGACCGCCCCTGACGCATCTGCTCCAGCTGTCCCCGGGCCGCCATCTGCTGGGCCAGCACGGCGCTCTGGATGCCGTGGAAGAGCCCCTCCAGCCACCCGAGCAACTGCGCCTGCGCGATCCGCAGCTCCGCCTGCGACGGCACCTCGTCGGTGCCGAGCGGCAGCGAGATCCGCGCCAGCTCGTCGCGCAGCTCCGGGGCGAGTCCCTGCCCGAGTTCCTGGATCGACCGGGCGTGGATGTCCGCGAGCCGGGCCCGGCCGGCCTCGTCGAGCGGCGCCGAGCGGACCTCCTCGATGAGCTTGCCGACCATGCCGGCCACCCGCATCACCGCGCCGGGCGACTCCACCAGCTCCGCCGTGCCGGCTCCGTCGCCCGCCCCGCTGGCGGCCGCGGCGGCCAGGGCGGACGGGTTGGCGGGACGGTCCTCGGCGCCCTCGGCGCCCTCGCCGGCATCGGTGCTCACGGCATCCATCATGGCGTGCTGCCGATCCCCGCGCCCTCCGACCGTGGGCGTGGGTGATCGTGCCTGATCATCGCGGGTGGCCGCGCTTGCCCGGGGTCGAGCCGGGGTATCACGGCCGCGAGGTGAATCGTGCAGCAGCTGGCGTTCGAGACCCGCGCCGCCCCGTCGTCGGGCGACGCGGTGGTGGTGACGGTCCGGGGGGACCTGGACCGCACCGACCGTGACCAGTTCGTGCGCACCCTCGCCGACCTCCTCGTCGAGCACCACCGGGTGGTCCTGGAGTGCGCGGAGCTGCGGCCGCAGCACGCGTCCGTGGTGCACGCCTTCACGGAGGCCCTGGCCCGCACGCGGGGCTGGCCGACCGCCTGCCTCGTCCTCGTCGCGCCCGAGCCGTCCCTCGCCGCGCTCCTGGCCGGCTCCGGCGTCGCGGGCCGCATCCCGGTGTTCGACGACGTGGCGCAGGCCCTGGCGCACCTCGACGACCGGCCGCCGGTGCTGCGGGACTGGTGGCGCTTCGCGGTCGACGCGCACGCGCCCGGCCGGGCCCGGGGGAACGTGCGGGACACGTGCCGGCGCTGGGGCGTGTCGGACTCGGTGCGCGAGGCCGCCGAGATCGTCGTGACGGAGCTCGTGACGAACTCGGTCGAGCACGCCAGCAGCGCCTCCGTCGTGGAGGTGGAGGGACGCGGCACGACCCTGCGGATGACGGTGCGCGACTACGGCGTCGGCTTCCGCATCCCGGAGGCCGACACCTGGGTCGCCCCGCCGACCTCCTCGCCGCGCGGGCGCGGACTGGCGATGGTGGCGGCGGTGTCGCGGGAGTGGGGCCTGCAGCGCCACCCCGACGGCACGACGATCTGGGCGGAGCTGACGCCGGAGTCGGTCGGGGCCTGAGCCCGCACGTCAGTCGCGGTGGGTGACCAGCTCCAGCACCGCCGCCTCGACCTGCTCGCGCATCGCGAGGTCGGACGGGTCGGCCTCGCGCACCGCGTCCAGCACGGTGCGGCCGGACTCGAAGTGCTCCACGAGGACCGGGTCGACGTAGGACCTGCGGCACACGGCCGGGGTGTTCCCGAGCTGCGCGGCCACGGTCTTCATGGTGTGGGTGACGGCGGCCTTGCGCTTGCGCTCCGCGGTGGGCGGGGCCCCGTCGGCCCCGACCTGGGTCGCGAGCGCCACGGCCGCGACCACGCCGGCGTTCCAGGTGCGCAGGTCCTTCGCGGTGAACTCGTCGCCGACCAGCTCGTGCACGGCGTCGTTGACGTCGTCGGCGGTCACGTCGTGCCACACCCGCTTCCGCTGCCGGGTGGCCGACCAGGCGAGCAGGTCGTCCCCTCCCCCGCGGCGGCGCTTGAGGGAGGTGACGAGGCGGTGCGTGGCGGGGTCGGCGATCGTCAGCGTCCGCGGCACGCCCGCCTTCGCGACGTAGCGGAACTGCACCGACCCGTCCTTGCGGGCGCTGGCGTGGTCGCGGCGCAGCGTCGCCAGGCCGAAGGAGGCCTCCGAGTACCTGTCGCCCTCGGCGTACTCCTCGCCGCCGACGCGGAACACGCCGAGGTCGAGCAGCCACACCGCTCCGGCCATCACCCGGTCGCGGCCGAGCCCGTCGGCGTCCAGGCGCTCGAGGAGACGCTTCCGGACGTCGGGCAGGTGGGCCCCGAGCCGCGCGACCCGCTCGAACTTCTCGCGGGACTGCTGTTCGGTCCACTCCGCGTGGTAGCGGTACTGGCGGCGTCCCGCGGCGTCGGTGCCGACGGCCTGGATGTGCCCGTCGGCGCGCGGGGAGATCCACACGTCGCGCCAGGCGGGCGGGATGACCAGCGCCGTGATGCGGTCCAGCGTCTCCGGATCGGAGACCGCCTCGCCCGAGGTCAGGTCGAAGTAGCTGAAGCCCTTCCCCCGGCGGCGGCGACCGAGTCCGGGCCCGTGGGGGTCGACCCTCGTCAGCGTCACCGGCCCGGCTTACCCCCTGGTAGGACGCCCGCAACCGGGCGTTTCCGGCGTCGGGCCCCGGCCCATCCCCGCGCCGTGACAGCGGCCCGCACTCCTCAGACCTCCCCGCTCACCGGTCCGTGCGGCCCGGTCGACGTCGACGCCGCCGCGCTCGACGCCGCGACGACGCGCTACCTCGGCGAGGGCGCCGAGCTCACCGACGGCCAGCGCGACGCGATCCTCGCGGCCCTGGCCACCGACACCCTCGCCGTCCTGCCGCCCGCGGCCGGCAAGACCGCGATCTACACGATCGCCGGGGACCTGCTCGGCGGGCGCACGATCGTCGTGTCACCGACCCTGTCGCTGCACCGCGACCAGATCGCGCACCTCACCGAGGCGGGGGTGCCCGCGGCCGCCCTCAACTCCGAGACCGGGCGGGGCGCGCTCGCGGCCTTCGCCGCGGGCGAGCTCGCCGTCGTCGTGACCTCCCCCGAGCAGCTCGCGCGACCCGACGTCCTCGCGCAGCTCGCGGCCGGGGAGCCGACCCTGCTCGTCGTCGACGAGGCGCACTGCGTGAGCGACTGGGGCCCGGACTTCCGGCCCGACTACCTCGCGCTCGCCGCCGCCGGCCGGGCCCTCGGCTCGCCGCGGGTGCTGGCGCTGACCGCCACCGCCTCGCTGCCGGCCCGCGAGGAGATCCTCGACCTGCTCGCCGTGCCCGACGCCTGCGTGGTGGTCCGCGACGTCGACCGGCCCCGGACCCACCTCACCGTGCGCCTGGTGCACTCCGAGGAGGCGAAGTGGCAGCACGTGGTGGACACGGTGGGCGACCTGGAGGGCGCCGGCATCGTCTACGTCACCACCCGCGGCCACACCACGCTGGTCGCCGAGCGGCTGGCGGACGCGGGGGTGACGGCCCGCGCCTACCACGGCGGGATGCGGAAGAAGGAGCGTCAGGAGGTCCAGGACGCCTTCATGGCCGGCGAGGTGCCGGTGGTCGTGGCCACGAGCGCGTTCGGCATGGGCATCGACAAGCCGGACGTGCGGTGGATCGTCCACGGCGACGTGCCGACCTCGATCGACGCCTACCACCAGGAGATCGGCCGGGCGGGCCGCGACGGCGGCGCCGCGACGGCCGTGCTCTTCCACCGGCCCCAGGACCTCGCCCGCCCGAAGCTGTTCGCCTCCGGCCGCGACGCCCGTGCCGCGGCCCTGGCGACCGTGATCGAGGCGATCCGGCTGCACGACGACGGGGTGGCGCAGGCCGAGCTGGCCGACGCGGCCGGGCTGTCGAAGGCCGCGCTGTCCCGGGCGATCCCGGCCCTCGTCGTCGGCGGCAGCGTGGTGCAGGCGCCGGGACGGCGGCTGCTGCGCGGACTCAACGAGGCCCCGGCGATCGAGGTGGCCCGGGCGGCCGCCGATCTGGTCTCGCGCAGTCGCGAGCGGCAGCGGTCGAAGGTCGAGCTGGTGCGGCGCTTCGCCGAGGGCTCCGGCTGCCGTCGGCGCACCCTGCTCGAGGTCCTCGGCGACGCACGCGACGAGCCGTGCGGGAACTGCGACCACTGTGACTCCGGCGACGTCGGCGATCCCGGCGAGCGCTCCGGCGCGTCCCACGGAGAGCCGGTGCCCGGGGAGTCCGTGACCCACGACGAGTGGGGCCGCGGGATCGTGCAGACGGTCGGCGACGACACCGTGGTCGTGCTGTTCGACGACGTCGGCTACCGGACGCTGTCGATCCCGGTCCTCCGCGAGCGGGGACTGTTGACCTCCGTGTGACCGTGCAGGCGTTTGCCTGTCACACAGGGTGCCGATTCTGATAGTGCTGACATCCCTGCCCCCAAACGGAAGGTGCCCGTGCTCCTCGACCCCATCTCGACCCGGCCGTCCGCCGATCTCCCCAGCCTCCCCGCCGTCGTCCCCGATCCGACCGACACCGCCGTCCTCCCCACCCCCACCCGCGTGCTCCCCGCCGACCTCGGCGCCCTGGTGACCCGCGCGCGGCGCGACCGCGGTTCCGCGCTCGCCCTGGTCCACCTCCTGCTGGAGCGCGACTGGACCGCCACCGAGGTGGGATCGGCCCTCGACGGGCTGGTGGCGCTGACCCGCCCGCAGATCGAGGCGCTCGCCACCGTGCGCCGGCCCCGCACGTCGGCCTCCGACGTCGCCGACCGGCTCGTCGCGAACCGCCGCCCGCTCACGTCCCGCGTGCCGCATCCGCGGACTGCGTGAGCTGAGCACCCTCCCGAGTGCACGCAGTGCGTCGCTGCGTGCACTGGACGCCTGGAAAGGCGGCATCGTCGATCACCTGACGACGGTGCCGCTTTTCCTGTCACTGGGTGCAAGCAGTGACGCATTGCTTGCACCGGGAGGTGCAGATCGGCGGGTCCTCACGGCGGGCAGCGGGTAGGACTGGGAACCTCGTCCGCGAGTCCCCCCGAGAGGAGCCCGGTGCCCGGCGTCAGTGCTGATCTGGCCGACCTCGCCGCCGCGTACGGCGTCGCCACCCGCTACCGCGACGCGGACGACCGCGACGTCGACGTCGAGGCCGACGTGGTGGTCGACGTCCTCGCCGCGCTCGACGTGGACGCGTCCGGCCCGGAGGCCATCGCCGCCGCGCTGGCGAACCGGCGCCAGGGCGCCCTGCCGCCCACGCTCGTCGTCGGGAACGCGCCCGTGGAGCTGCCCGAGCCGGGGGAACTGACCCTCGAGGACGGGACCACGAGCCGGGTGTCGACGCTCGCCGACCTGCCCGTCGGCTACCACCGCGTGACCTGCGGGCACGAGGAGGCGGCGGTGCTCGTGCCGCCGTCGCGGCTGGCCGAGGTCCCGCGGACGTGGGGCTGGATGGTGCAGCTGTACTCGTTGCACTCGCCCGGCTCGTGGGGCTGCGGGGACCTCGTCGACCTGCGCGACCTGCTCACGGCCGCCGCCGGACAGGGCGCGGGCGCGGTGCTGTGCAACCCGCTGCACGCGCTGCGGCTGGAGCCGACCGTCGAGTCGTCGCCGTACTCGCCGTCGTCGCGCCGCTTCCTGCACCCCGTGTCGCTGCGGATCAGCGCCACCCCCGCGTACCGGGCGGCACCCGCGCACGTGCGCTACGCGGTCGACCGGCTCGCGCCGGACCGCGACCTGTCGCGCGACAGCGACCCGACCGACCTGATCGACTACGACGCGGTCTGGGCCGCGAAGCGCGCCGCGCTCGCCCTGCTGCGGCCGTTCGCCGTCTCGGTGGGCGCGACGCCGGGGATCGAGCACGAGGTGCCCCCGGTGCCCGGCGCGTACGTCGACCCCGCCGAGGGCGACGACCCGGACGCCGCGCTGGCCGCGGAGCACCGCGCCGTGGTCGCGGCGCTGCCGCCGGCGCTGCGCGACGTCGCCACCTGGTACGCGCTCGCCGAGCGCCACGGCCCCGAGTGGCGGAGCTGGCCGGAGGACGTCCGCTCCCCCGACGGGACCGGCATCGAGGCGGTCCGCGAGGAGCTCGCCGACCGCATCTCGTTCCACGGCTGGTGCCAGTACCTGCTCGACCACCAGCTCGCCGAGGCGCACGCGGCGACGTTCGGGATGCCGGTCGGGCTGATCGCCGATCTCGCCGTCGGCTGCGCGCCCGACGGCGCCGACGCGTGGGCGCTGCAGTCCTTCCTCGCGCCCGGCGTGCACGTGGGCGCCCCGCCGGACGACTTCAACCAGCGCGGCCAGGACTGGTCGCTGCCGCCGTGGCGCCCGGACCGGCTCGCGGAGGCCGGTTATGCGCCGCTGCGCGACATGCTCGCCGCCGTGCTGCGGCACGCCGACGGGGTGCGGATCGACCACGTCGCCGGGTTGTGGCGGCTCTGGTGGATCCCGCCGGGGCGGCCCGCCACCGAGGGCACCTACGTGCACTACGACGCGGCGGCGATGCTCGCGGTGCTCGCGATCGAGGCCTCGCGGGCCGGGGCGGTCGTCGTCGGGGAGGACCTGGGGACGGTCGAGCCGGAGGTGACCGAGGGGCTCGCCGAGCACGGGATGCTCGGCTGCGCGGTGCTGTGGTTCCAGCGCGACGACGACGGGAACCTGCTCCCGCCCTCGCAGTGGGATCCCTCGACGTTGGGGACGATCTCCACGCACGACCTCCCGACGGCGGTCGGCTTCCTGCGCGACGAGCACGTCCGCATCCGCGACGAGGCCGGCCTGCTCACCGACGTCGACTCCGCCCGCGAGCAGGCGGAGCGCGAGCGTGGGGAGCTGATCGACCTCCTCGTCGCGCAGGGCGTGCTCGGGGACGACCGCAGCGAGGCGGCGGTCGTCGCCGCGATGCACCGGCTGCTCGCGGGCGCCGGGTCGCGGATCGTGCTGGCCGCGTTCACCGACGTGCTCGACGAGGTGCGCCAGCCGAACCTCCCGGGCACCACCGACGCCTACCCGAACTGGCGCATCCCGCTCCCCCTGGCGCTCGACGACCTGCTGCGCGACCCGCGGGTGCAGGCGACGGTGGAGGCGCTGCGGGGGCGCTGACCCCTCCCTCGCCACATGGCAGGAAAGCGTCGTTGCTGTCACTGGCTGACAGCAACGACGCTTCGCTGCCACTCGGGGGTCACAGGGGCAGGAGATCCACCGCCGACGAGCCGCGGTCGGGCAACGTCGTCGCCGACTCCTGGTGGTACGCCCCGCTCGGCAGGATCCCCGCCGCGCCGGAGCGGGCCATGACCCGTTGCTGCACGAGCACGTCCTCGCCGTGCGCGTCCTCCGGTACCTCCCGCCAGAAGTCGAACCCGCCGGCGTCGAGCAGGGCGGCGCGGTCGAACAGCACGCAGCCCGCCGCCCAGGCGATGCGGTAGGCCGACCACGACGACGGGTCGGGCACGGCCGCGCCGGGCGCGTCCAGGCCCGCCGCGAACGCCAGGTGCATCCCGTTCGCGGCGTTGCCGAGCCGCCAGCGCTGCCAGGCGGCCGACTCCTTCTCGATCCGCTCCGGGCCCGGCGTCCACTCCTCGTAGGTGACGCGCTCGTGGGGGCGGTCGTCGTCGAGGTGGGAGAGCCCCTGCATCGCCGCCGCGACCATCCCGCAGCCCAGCGTGCGCAGCGCGGCGTGCAGCCGGGCGAGCACGCCGGGCTCGAGCCACACGTCGTCGTCGAGGAAGAGCACCGCGGGCGCCGAGGAGCGCGACAGCAGGAAGGAGCGCTGCTCGGCGATCCCGCGGCGCGGCAGGTGCCGCAGCAGCTCGACCTCGACGCCCCGGAACCGCAGCGCCCGCACCAGGGTCGCCGCGGACGGGGTGTCGAAGGACGCGGCACCGTCCGACTGGTCCGACACGACCACCCGGAACGTCACGCCGGACTGCGCGGCGAGCCCGGCCAGCGTCGTCGCGAACTCCACCGGCCGGTCCTTCGTGGGGATCAGGACGTCCAGCTCAGCCACGCGCCCGGATCCGTTCCACGATCAGCGAGGTCGACCGGTCCGGCAGGTAGTCCAGGATCGCCACCCGGCCGCCGTAGGCGGTGACCGTCGGGGTCTCCGGGAGCATGTCCGGCGTGTAGTCGCCGCCCTTGGCGTAGACGTCGGGGCGCAACGCCTCGAGCAGCGCGACCGGGGTGTCCTCGGCGAACCCGACCACGTGGTCGACGCAGGACAGGGCCCCGACCACGGCGGCCCGGTCGGCGAGCGGGTTCACCGGGCGTTCCGGGCCCTTGAGCCGGGCGACGCTCTCGTCGGCGTTGAGCGCGACGACGAGGACGTCGCCGAGCCGTTTGGCCTGGTTGAGGTACGCCACGTGGCCGCGGTGGACCACGTCGAAGCAGCCGTTGGTGAACACGATCCGCCGCCCCTCGGCGCGGTGCTCGGCGACGATCCGGTCGAGCTCGGCCGGGGTCGACAGCGAGCCGCCGGACTCCCCGACGCGCGCGGCGAGGTCCGCGGTCGAGCACACCGCGGTGCGGGCGCGGCCGACGACGACGTCCGCCGCCGCCTGCGCCAGCTCCACGGCGGTCGGGGTGGGCGTGCCGGCGGCGAGCGCGAGCGTGAGGGCCGCGGTGAAGGAGTCGCCGGCCCCGCAGGTCCGGCTCTCCGGCGCGGGCCGGGCCCACGTGCGGTGCGCCGGCTGGTCGGTGCCGAGCAGGACGGCGCCGTCGCGGTCGAGGGTCGCCACGACGGCGGCCGAACCCGACCGCCGTCGCAGCTCGCCGGCGGCGGCCTCGGCGGCCGCCGCCCGGTCCGGGCCGCGCAGGGGGCGGCCGAGCAGGGTGGCCACCTCCCCCGCGTTCGGGGTCACGACGTCGGGTGCGGTCGGCTCCCAGCGCGCGACCACGTGCGCGTCGACGACGAGCACGCCGAGCCGGTCGCGGCGCGCGGCGACCGCGGTCACCGCGTCGTCGTCGAGCGCCCCGGCGGCGTAGTCGCAGATCACGGTCGCGGCGGGCGGATCCGCGAGAGCACCGTCGAGCGCCGCCGCGAACCCGGGGACCGGGTCGGCGGGCGGCACGGTGTCGTACCGGGCGACCATCGCGTCGTCGGCGACGATCCGGCGCTTCGCCGCGGTGGGCCGGCCGGGGTCGACGACGACGCCCGAGGTGTCCACCCCGGCGTCGGTCAGTAGCGCGCGCACGGTGCGTCCGTCGTCGTCGTCACCGACCACCGAGACCAGCGCGACACGCGCGCCGAGGGCCGCGAGGTTGACCGCGGTGTTCGCGGCGCCGCCCGCGGCGCACCGGGTGCGGTCGATCTCGACGACGGGGACGGGGGCCTCGCGCGAGAGGCGCCGGCTGGGTCCGGTCATCCAGCAGTCGAGGACCGCGTCCCCGACGACGACGACCCGCGGTGCGGCCTCGGCCAGCCGCCGGGGCAGGTCGGCGGCCAGTGGGGCGCGATCGAGTGGCGTCAGCGACACGAGACCCTCCGCTCGGACGGGCCGGGGACCTCGACGCGTGGCCGGTACCGGGAGTCCTCGCTAGTCTTCGGCCACCGCACCCGCGGGGTCGAGCAGCCTGCCCCCGGAACCCACCGACGATCCTCGCGCGTCATCCGCCGGTTCCCGGCTGCCCGCAGGTCGTCCGTGCCACAGGAGGCCGAGTGCACGACCCGGGCACCGTCGAGGTCGCCCTGCGGGACGCGAGCGACGGGGTCGCCGTGGTCGCGATCGTCGGTGACGTGGACGCTGCCGCGACGGCCGCCGTGCGGGCCGGGGTCGACGAGGCCGCCGCCGGCGCGCGCGCCGTGGTGCTCGACCTCGAGCAGGTCGAGCTGCTCGCCTCGGCCGGCATGACGCTGCTCCTCGAGGTCACCGAGGACCTGCGCTCGCGCGGCGTCCCGCTGGTGCTCGCCGCACGGGCGCGCACGGTGCGCCGCCCGCTGCGGATCACGGGTCTGGACAAGGTGCTCTCCCTGCACGACGACGTGGCCGGCGCGCGGGCGGCGGTGGGTGACGGTCTCGATCACGGGTAGGACGACTCCCCGGACGCGGCCACCAGCAGCTCGCGGACCTCGCTGCCCGGGGGGCGGGTCAGCGCGAACAGCACCGCCTCCGCCGTCTGCGCCGGGTCGTTGAGCTGCGCGTCGGGGCCGGGCTTGTACTGCTCGGGGCGGTCGTCGAAGAAGTGGGTCCACATCCCGCCGGGCACGAGCAGCGTCACGCCGACCTTGCCCGCCCACTCCGCGGCGATCGCGCGGGTGAAGCCGACGACCCCGAACTTCGAGGCGCAGTAGGCGCTGGCGTCCGAGACGGCCTTGACCCCGAGCGTCGAGGAGACGGTGACGACGGTGCCGTGGCGCTCCTCGAGCGAGGGCAGGGCCGCGCGGACGACGGCGGCGGTGCCGAGCAGGTTCACCGCGACGACGCGTTCCCACTCCGCCCACTCGACGTCGACGATGCGCCCGCACCGGTCGATGCCGGCCGCGGTGACGACGCCGTCGAGCGCGCCGTGCTCGTCGATCGCGCGGGCGACCGCGGTCTGCGCGGCCTGCGGGTCGGCGAGGTCGACCTCGACGAAGGCGTGCCCGGCGTCGGGAGCCTTGAGGTCGAGGACGATGGGGGTGCCGCCGGCGGTCGCGACGGCCTCGGCCACGGCGGCGCCGAGTCCGGACGAGCCGCCGGTGATGAGGACGGTGCCGGGGTTCGTCATGGGGTTCCTCCTGGAGTCAGTGCTGCGAGCAGCCGGGTCGACGAGCGACCGGCATGGTAGGGGACGGCGACGACCTCGCCGCCCCAGGAACGGACCAGCGGCGCCTCGGGGAGGTCGTCCGCCGCGTAGTCGCCGCCCTTGACCCAGACGTCGGGGCGCAGGCGGGCGATCAGGGCCTGCGGGTCGTCCTCGTCGAACACCGCGACGGCGTCGACGCAGGCCAGGGCGGCGAGCAGTTCGGCGCGGTCGGCCTGCCCGACGATCGGGCGTTCGGGGCCCTTGAGCCGCCGCACCGAGTCGTCGGAGTTCAGGCAGACGACCAGCACGTCGCCGAGGGCGCGCGCCGCCGCGAGGGTGCGCGCGTGTCCGGCGTGCAGGAGGTCGAAGCAGCCGCCGGTCGCGACGACGCGCCCGCCCCGACGACGGGTGGCCTCGGCCAGGGCGACGGCCGCGTCGGCGTCACCGGGGACGAGGGGCTCGTCGTGAGGGGAGGATCCGCCCGCACCGACCTCGCGAGGGGTCCCCTCACGACGATGGGGGGTGCGGGAGTTCCCCTCACGCGGGACGGCGGGGTGCGACCACGTGCCGTCGGCGGCGCGACGGACCGCGCCCGCTCCCCCGCCGGCGACGAAGGCTCCGGCGGCACCGACCGCGGCGGACACGGCCTCGTCGGGTGCGGCCCCGCCGGCCAGGGCGAGGGCGGCCGCGGCGGCGAACCGGTCGCCGGCGCCGCACGGGTCGCCGCCGGTGACGGGCACGGCGGGCACCACCGCGTTGCCGGCCGCCGAGCGCAGCAGCGCGCCGTGCGACCCGGCGGTGACGACGACGGCCTCGACCGCCCAGGCCTCGCGCAGGTCGCCGGCAGCTCGGGACGCGACCCGCAGCCAGTCGTCGAGATGGCGCTGGTCGGTCCCGTCCGGGCTGTCCGGCACGGATGAGCGCCGTCTCGACGACGCAGCGGCGCCGGCCTCGGCCAGGTTCGGCGTCACGAGCGCGGCGCCCGGCACCGGGTCGGTGCCCTTCGGGTGCGGATCCCACACGAGCGGCAGGCGCCGGGCGGCCGCGGTGAGCAGGTCGCGCAGCGCCGGGTCGGCGGTGACCCCGCGGCCGTAGTCGGCGACGAGCACCGCGCCGGCGTCGGCGAGGGCGTTGGCGACCGGGCCGAGGTCCCACGGGCCGGTGCCGAGACCGCCCGTGTCGAGCCGGAGCAGCGGCCGGTCCCCCGCGAGCATGCGGGTCTTGCGCGGCACCTCACCCGTCGTCGGGAGCCCGACCACCTCGACCGTGCCGGCCAGCAGCTCCCGGAGCCGGGCCGACCCGTCGTCGTCGCCCAGGGGCGCCACGAGGCGCACCGGGCGCCGGGTGGAGAGCGCCGCGAGCAACGCGGCGAGGGCCGCGCCACCGGGGCGGGGCCGCTCGGCGTCCGCGTCGAGGACCGGCACCGGCGCGTCCGGGCAGAGGCGGTCGGCCGACCCGTCGACGTCCACGTCGAGCAGGGCGTCGCCGATCACGACCAGCGGCGGGAGTGCTGCATCCCGTCCCGTCGCTTCGCTCGCCCAGGTCATGCGACCGACCTCCCCAGCGCGGAGTCGACCATCTCGCAGAGCAGGTGCACGGCGACGAGGTGCGCCTCCTGCACCGACGGCGTGACGCCCGGCAGGCAGATCGCCTCGTCACTGGCCTGCGCCAGCGGGTTCGGGGCGGGCCCGGTGATCGACCAGACGGTGACACCGAGCGCCCGCGCCACCTCGGCGGCGGCGAGCAGGTTCTCGCTGCGGCCGCTGGTGGAGAGCAGGATCAGCACGTCGCCGGGCCGGCCGTGCGCACGGACCTGGCGGGCGTAGATCTCGACGAAGCCGTAGTCGTTGCCGAGCGCGGTGATCGTCGAGGTGTCGGCGTGCAGCGCGAGCGCCGAGAGCGGTTCGCGCTCGCCGCGGTAGCGCCCGACGAGCTCGGCGGTCAGGTGCTGGGCCTCGGCGGCGCTGCCCCCGTTGCCGGCGGCGAGCAGGCGCCGGCCGGCGGAGAGCCGCGCGGCGAGCTCCGCACCCCACGCCGCGAAGACGGGGGCGTGCGAGCGCACGGCGGTCAGCGTCGCGGCGAGGCCGTCGAGATGCTTCCCGACGACGAGCTCCGGGTCGGGCCGGGTGTCGGTGCGGACGGGCGGGGTGGCGGGGACGGCGCTCACGAGTGCACTCCCGTCATCTCGGCGACCACGGGGCCGACCGGGGTGCGGCTGTCGAGCACGTCGCGGTAGACGGCGACGGTCGCGGCGGCGACGCGGTCCCAGGCGTAGTGCTCCAGCACCCGGGCCCGGCCGGCGCGTCCGAGGCGCGCGCGGGCCGCGGGGTCGGCGAGCAGGGACGCGACGGCGCGGGCGGCGGCGTCGGGGTCGCCGGCGGGGACGTGCAGGCCGGTGACGCCGTCCACGACGGTGTCGGCGAGCCCGCCGACCTCGGCGGCCACCACGGGACGCCCGGCCGCCATCGCCTCGAGGGGCACGAGGCCGAACGGCTCGTAGGTGGGCAGCTGCACGACGACGTCGGCGTCGCGCATCAGCTCGGGCACGGCGGCGGGGTCGACCCGGCCGACGAAGCGGACGCGGTCGGCGACGCCCTCGGTGGCGGCGAGGGTCTGCAGCCGCACGACCTCCGGGTCGCCGGCCAGCTGCGCACCGGCGGGCCCGCCGGCGACGACGAGCTCGGCGTCGCCCGGGACGCGGGCCAGGGCCCGGATCGCGGTGTCGACGCCCTTGCGGGGCACCAGGCGGGAGACGGTGAGGACGCGCGCCGGGCCGGGCCGCCGGCGGGCGTCGTCGGGAAGGCCGAAGCGGTGGACGTCGACGCCGCAGGGGACGACGTCGACGTTCGTCGCCGGGACGCCGAGGGCCATCAGCTCGCGGACCTCGTCGGCGCAGGTGGCGACGACGCGGTCGACCTGGGCGCCGAGGTCGGACTCCAGCGCGACACGCGAGGGCGGGCTGGTGTCGGCCGCGCCCTGGTGGCGGCGCTTGACCGCACCGAGCGCGTGGAAGGTCTGCACCACCGGCACCCCGAGGGCGCGTCCCGCGTCGAGCGCGGCCAGGCCGGACATCCAGAAGTGCGCGTGCACGACATCGGGGCGGGCGAGCGCCCAGCGCTCGCGCAGGACCGCCGCGAAGGCGCCCATGTGCTCGAGCAGGTCGTCCTTGGCCAGCTCGACGGCCGGGCCGGCCGGCACGTGGTCGACCACCACGCCGGAGGCCAGGCGCACCTGGTCCGGGGTGTGGGGATCGGTGCGTCGGGTGTGCACGACGACCTCGTGGCCGACGAGTGCGAGGGCCTCGGCGAGGGCGTGCACGTGGACGTTCTGCCCGCCGGCGTCGACGCCGCCGAGCCGGCCGTGGCCGGCCCCGTCGGAGCGCACGGCGAGCGGGCTCGCGTGCTCGGAGACCATGGCGATGCGCATGGCGCTGTCCTCCCGGGTGCGCGCGCACGCCGACGCACCGCCTCGTCCGGGGCGGAACGGATGGGCGCGCAGGAGCGCACGACGATCGAGGGGATTCGACCGGCGACCGTGGGCTCAGGTCGGCGATCGCGTGACGGTCGTGCAGGTCGGGGCCGGACCGACGACGGTCCGGCCGGAGATCACAGCGGAACCGCGGCGTCGAGTTCGCTGACGGATGCGGTGGGACGGCTCGCGACGGTCTCGGCGAGGACGTCGTCCCAGTCGTGGAGGAACCGGCTCACGGCGAACCGGCTGGTCGCGATCTCGCGGGCCCGCGTGCCGTGGGCACGGGCGAGATCGGGGTCGGCGCGGTAGGCGCGCAGGGCGTCGTGCAGGACGGAGAGGTCGGTCGCCACGACACCGGCGTCGGACGGGACGGACACGGCGGCCTCGGCGGTCGCGAGACCGACGACGGGCAGCCCCAGCATCATCGCCTCGATGAGGGCGAGGCCGAGGGAGG
Source organism: Actinomycetospora sp. CA-084318 (assembly GCF_050955885.1). Taxonomy (NCBI): domain Bacteria; kingdom Bacillati; phylum Actinomycetota; class Actinomycetes; order Pseudonocardiales; family Pseudonocardiaceae; genus Actinomycetospora; species Actinomycetospora sp. CA-084318. The sequence continues at coordinate 1,536,324 of NZ_CP192098.1, read as the reverse complement.
TCCAGCGGATCGGGTGCAGGTAGACCCGGCGCAGCGCCAGTTCGGCGTGCATCCGGTGCTGCGGCAGGTCGCCGATCACCCGGACGTCCGGGTGGTCGACCGCCTCGGGCAGCCGCTCGGAGCCGATGCCGAACACGTCGAGGCCGACGGTGTCGGCGAAGCCGGGCAGCAGGTCGGTACCCGTGACGCGGTGCCGGCGGACCGGCTCGTTCACGACGACGGCCGCGCGGTCGAGTTCCCCGGTGTACCGGTGGCCCGGGTCGAGCACGCCGTGCTCGACGACGCGGACCGGGGCGCGCCCGCAGTCCCACATCAGGGCGTTGAAGTGCGTCACGTGGACGACCGGGATGTCGTCACGCTCCGCGACCGGGTGCCGGGTGGCCGGGGCGTCGCCGCGCGGCGTGTTGTGCTCGAGCCACACCGCCGGGAGATCGACGCCGGGCGTGCGTCCCGTCCAGCGCGTGACGAGCTCGATCTCCTCGGGGCGCTGCAGCACCACGACGTCGATCTCGTCCGCACGGGCGGCGAGATCGGCGGGTGAGCACTCCTGCGCCGCATCGGGCCAGGTCCAGGCGGCGGGACGGCCTCCACCCCAGGGTCCGCGCTCGGGCAGGGTCGGCAGCAGGTAGCGGTGCCGGCCCTGGACGAACGCGGTGGACCACGAGCCGTGCACGTGCCAGTGCAGGACCGTCAACGACGGTCCCGTCGGCGCAGCAGCGGGGGTGGAGGTCACCGGCGAGGAATCCCTTCGGCTTCGGCGCGGTAAACGCCTCGCCGGAAACTACTACTCCCCGTGACCGTCGGCAGGGCAACTACCGCTGACCAGCGACGACACCGCTCGCACCACGTCGTCGGCGCCCACCGAGGTCAGGCAGGGGTGGCCCGGGACGGGGCAGATCCGGGCCCGTGAGCCACGGCACGCCGCGTCCTGGTCGCCCAACAGGACGTGCGGCACGCCGTAGGGCGCCCAGCGCCGGGCCGGGACCACCGGGGCGAACAGCGACACCACGGGGGTGCCGACCGCGGCGGCGAGGTGGGCGGGCCCGGTGTTGCCGACCACGACGGCCGCGGCGTCGCGCAGCACGGCCGCCAGTTGGATGAACGTGGTCGCGCCGCCGAGGTCGAGTCCCGCGGTCCCCGCGACCTCGGCCGTGAGCGCGGTCTCGGCCGGGGAGCCGGTCACGACGACCCGCCAGCCCGTCGCGCTCAGCGCCGTCACCGCCTCCGCGCAGCGGTGCGCGGGCCACGCGCGCGCGGGCACGGACGCGCCCGGGTGCAGCACGACGTAGCGGCCGGCGACGGGCGAGGGACCCGGCTCGCGGACCCGCAGGCGCCCGTCGTCGGGAACGGGGAACCCGGCGCGCGCGGCGATGGCCAGGGCCCGCTCGGGTTCGGGGAGGTCGTCGTCGAGGTCGGTGGTGGGGTCGAGCGCGGGGTCGCCGGGGCGCAGCCGGACGTCGAGCAGGCCGCCCGGGAAGTCGACCGAGGCCGCCGTGATGCGCGGGACCCCCGCCATCCGCAGCACGAGCGCGGTCGGCAGCGGCGACTGGTGGAAGGAGGTGAAGACGACGGCCTCGTCGGCGCCCAGCGCGGCGAGCCGCCCGACGGCGTCGGCGACCGAGTCCGGCGTCACCGGCGGCGCGTCGCCGTCCACCCAGCCGCAGTGCCACACCACGACCTCGTCGACCCCGGGGAGCAGTTCCGCCGCCTGCCGCCCCTTGGGCCCGACGACGGCGACGACCGAGTCCGCGCGGGCCGCGATCGCCCGGATCGCGGGGCCGGTGAGCAGGACGTCGCCGTCGGAGTCGAGCCGGACGGCGAGGACGCGGCTCACGGGACCCGGAGCAGGTCGAGGGCGTGCAGCAGGTCGCGGGCCACGAGCGGCGCGGCCTCGACCTCCTCCCGGCGGGTCACCGGGGTCGGGACGAGCACCGACCGCGCCCCGGCGGCGGCCGCGGCCCCGACGTCCGCGCCGATGTCGCCGATCACGGCCACCTCGTCGGGCGCGACCCCGAGCCGATGGGCGGCGTCCAGGACGAGACCGGGGGCGGGCTTGCGGCACGCGCACCCGTCGTCGGGACCGTGCGGGCACCACGCCCAGACGCCGATCGGGCCGACGAGCTCGTCCAGCCGGGCGTTCACGGCGTCGACCTGGGCGGCGGTGAGGACGCCGCGCGCGATCCCGGACTGGTTGCTGACGACGCCCGTCCCCAGACCCGCCGCGCGCAGGCGGTCGAGGGCGGGTCGGGCGGTCTCCACGGGGGCGACGAGGGCGGGGTCGCCGTTGTAGGGGACGTCGTGGACGAGGGTGCCGTCGCGGTCGAAGAGGACGGCCCTGAGCTCGTGCACGGCGGGCAGGAGACCACGCCCGCCACGACCGTGCACGGCGTCGCCCGGTTTGTGCGGGGAGGCCCCGGGTACACGACCCGCGACCGGGAACGGCGCGGAGCACCGCTCGCGCCGCGGGGACACGCTCCCCGCCGGGCCCCCGCGGAGCACCGGGGACCACGTGGTGTTCGAGACGAGGAGGTGCTCGTGGCGCGGCCCGATCCCAATCCGCCCGACGGGGACGAGCCCCCCGAGGACGTCGAGGTCCGCGTCCCGGCCCACCCCCGGGCGGTGGTGACGGTGCGCACGGTTGCGGGCGATCTGGCTGCGCGCGCGGAGTTCACCCTCGATGCTGTGGCGGACCTCCGGATGGCAGTCGACGAGGCCTGTTCCAGCCTGGTCTCCCTGGCCCGGCCGGACACGAAGCTGACCTGCACGTTCATCCTCGACGAGGAGCGCATCACGGTGACCGCCTCGGTCTCGACGTTCGGCCCGGAGCGGCTGCCCACGGACTCCTTCGGCTGGCGGGTCCTCACCACGCTGGCGCACGATGTCCGCATGCTCTCGGCGACCGGTGACCGCGACGCGGACCCGTTCCGCCTGACGCTGCGCTTCTCGGTGCCGAGCCTCGGGACCGTGCTTTCGTGACGGCGAGCGACACCGGAACCGCGGCCGCCCCCGGGTCGGCCGACGGGGCGCAGCCCGAGCGGCGCGAACGCAAGGGCTCCCGCGGCGAGTACGACCACCTCATGCCCAAGCTCGCCGAGCACGCGGCGCTGGAGCCCGGGTCGCCGGCGCGGCTGCGGCTGCGCGACGAGCTGGTGCGCGGCCACCTCCCGGTGGCCCAGCACATCGCGCGCCGGTTCTCCCGTCGCGGCGAGCCCGAGGAGGACCTCGAGCAGGTCGCCACGCTCGGGCTGATCAACGCCGTCGACCGGTACGACCCGGAGCGCGGCACCGACTTCCTGTCCTATGCCGTGCCGACGATCACCGGCGAGGTGCGGCGGCACTTCCGCGACCAGGCCTGGTCGATGCGCGTGCCGCGCCGGCTCAAGGACCTGAACGTCACGCTGTCCGCGGCCATGGGGCAGATGTCGCAGTCCCTGGGCCGGGCGCCGACGGCCGCGGAGCTCGCCGAGCACCTCAGCCTGCCCAAGGAGGACGTGCTGGAGGCCCTCGAGGCGTCCAACGCGTACCGGTCGGGTTCGCTGGACGAGATGCTCGTCGACGACCCCGACTCGGGCACCGTCTCCGACCTGCTCGGCGAGGCCGACGCGGCGCTGGAGAAGGTCGAGTACCAGCAGTCGCTGGCCCCGCTGCTCGCCGCGCTCCCCCAGCGCGAGCGCACGATCATCATGCTGCGGTTCTTCAAGAACATGACGCAGTCGCAGATCGCGGCCGAGGTCGGCATCTCGCAGATGCACGTGTCCCGCCTGCTGGCCCGCACGCTGATGCAGCTGCGCGAGGGGCTCGGGGAGAACGCCCGCTGACGGTCCACGTCCTGCGGGACCTCGGGCTCGGCGACCTCCTGGTCGCCGTCCCGGCCCTGCGGATGCTGCGCCGCGCCCTGCCCGACGAGCGGTTCGTGCTGCACGGACCGGCGTGGGTGCGGGACGTGCCGGGGTTCCCGGTGCTGCCCGTGGTTCCCGACTATGCGTCGGTCGACGATGTCCCGTTGCACGCACCGAGTGGGAGCAGCGCGCCATCGTCGGTGGGCCCTCATGTCAGCGGTGGCACCCGGCTGCCACCGGACGTCAGCGGTGGCGCGGGGCTGACCCTGGTGAACCTCCACGGCCGCGGACCGCAGAGCCACGCCCGGCTGGACGCCCTCGTCGGCGACCGGCCCGCGGTGCGGATCGGACACGCCGCAGCGGGCTGGGACGGCCCGCCGTGGACCGACGACCCGACGCGGCCCGAACGCCGCCGCTGGTGCGACCTGCTCGCCACCTGCGGCCTGGTCACCCCCGACGAGGCGGCCGCCGCCGCGGACGACCTGACCCTGCCCGCGCCACCCGCACCCCTCGTCGGGAACGAAGCAGTGGTGATCCACCCCGGTGCCGCGTTCGGCGCGAAACGATGGCCCGTGGAGCGCTTCGCCGCGGTGGCGCGGGCGGTGGCTGCGGCCGGGCACCAGGTCGTCGTGACGGGCGGACCCGAGGAGCGCGCGCTGACCGGCGCGGTGCCGGGGCGGGACCTCGCGGGCCGGACCTCGATCGGCGAGCTGTGCCGGCTCGTCGCGCACGCGCGGCTGGTGATCGCCGGGGACACCGGGATCGCGCACGTCGCGACCGCCTACGGCACGCCGTCGGTGACCCTGTTCGGGCCGGTCGGGCCGGAGCAGTGGGGCCCGCCGACCGGCGACCCGCGGCACGTCACGCTGACCGACCCGGGCGTCCGCCGCGGCGACCGGTTCGCCGACGATCCCGACCCCGCGCTGCTCGCCGTCGGGGTCGACGACGTCCTTCGGGTGGTCATGCCACAGCTCACAGTCATGTCACAGGGACAGGGCCCGGATCCGGGGGTACCACTGACGTCATGAGCATCGTGCCCGCCTCCGTCGTGGGCGCCCCGCTCGACCGATCGGAGTCCGACGAGGTGCGCGACGCCCCGGCGTGGGTCGAGGCCATCGGACGGGTCGGCCTCGTGGCGTACGGCCTCGTGCACCTGGGCATCGCGGTGCTCGCCATCCGGATCGCCGCCCTCGGCCCGCGTTCGGGCCACGGCGAGGACGGGCACGCCGACCCGCGCGGCGCGGTGGCCCTGGTCGCCGCCGGCGGCGGGTTCTTCGGGAGGTGGCTGCTCGGCGCGGCCGCCGTCGCGCTGGTGGCGTTCGCGTTCTGGCAGCTGCGGGCGGCCGCCGTCGGCTTCTGCTGGGCCAGCCCCGAGGAGCGGTGGCGCAAGCGGCTCGGAGCGGCCGCCAAGGCGCTCGGCGTGCTCTCCGTGGCCTACCTCGCCGCCGAGTTCGCGGTCCGGCTCCAGGGCCGCCGCAACGCGTTCCAGGACACGATCCGCGAGGTGTTCACGTACTCGGCGGGCCGGTGGGCGGTCGGGATCGCCGGGCTGATCGCGATCGGCATGTTCTTCTCGATGACCTACACCGGGGTGCGCGCCACGTTCATGGGCGACTTCGTCCCCGAGAAGCTCCACGGCCACCGCTGGCGGCTCACCCTGATCACCGGCTCGGTGGGGAACCTGACGCGCGCCGTCGTGTTCTGCGTCGTCGGCATCCTGACGCTCGGTGCGGCGATCAACAACGCGCCCGACGCGATCGGCGGGGTCGACGTCGCGCTGCGGACCATGGCGAGCCACACCGTCGGCGCGGCGATGTTCGTGATCACCGGCCTCGGGTTCGCGGCCTACTTCGTCTACTGCTGCATGGACGCGTACGCCCGGCACCCGTAGGTGCGCTGCGCGCATGTGAGCACTTTCCGTGGCTCGAGCCACGGAAAGTGCTCACATGCTCTCCCGCACCACCTCGGCCGCCGCCTTGTCCTCGCGCAGCCCCTGGTAGCGCGGGTGACGCAGCCGGCCGTCCGAGGTCCACTCGCCGAACCCCACCTGGCACACCAGCACCGGGCGCACCCAGTGCCGGCCGCGCTCGCGCGGCGCGTCGGAGAACGGGTCGACGTCGGACGCGAGCGGGTCGAGCCGCGACCGCAGCAGCTGCAGCGCCGCGTCGTCGAACCCGGTCCCGACCTTCCCGGCGTACCGCAGCACCCCGTCCTCGTGGTAGCCGACGAGCAGGGCGCCGAGGACGCTCCGCGAGCCCGCCGGGTCGGTCCACCCGCCGATCACGAACTCCTGGTCGCGGACGCACTTGAGCTTGCGCCAGTCGTGGCTGCGACCGGTCGCGTACGGCGCGTCGAGGCGCTTCGCGATCAACCCCTCCCACCCGTCGGCGCACGCCGCGTCGCGTAGCTGCAGGGGGTCGCCGTCCAGCTCCTCCGAGATCACGACGACCGGTGGCTCCGGCCGCACGACCGTCTCCAGCAGCGCCCGCCGGGTGATCAGCGGCAGGCGCGTGACGTCGAGGTCGTCGAGCACGAGCAGGTCGAACAGGTGGCACTCGATCGCCACCCCGGTCGCCCGCGCGCGCCGCGGGTCGGACAGGTGCATGCGGGCCTGCAACGAGCCGAACCGCCCGTCCGCCGCGATGATCTCCCCGTCCAGCACGAACCGGTCCGGTCCCGCCGCGTCGAGCGCGTCCACGACCTCCGGGTAGCTCGCGTCCGCCGGCTTCTGGTTGCGACTCCAGAGCCGCGGCCGCTCTCCCCGCTCACGGGTCGCGATCACGCGCACACCGTCGAGCTTCCGCTCGAACGACCAGCCCGCCCGCGGTAGCGGCGGATCGGTCGGCTTCGACAGCGACGCGAGCATCGGCGCCCGGAACCCGGCGTCCGGCGCGCGCTTCAGCGCCCGGACCTGCTCCGGCGGGAGGTTGGCGAGGTCGACCACGCGGTGTGCCTACCCCGTCCGGTGGTCCCCCGGCCAGCCCCGTCGGGTGATCCCGGACGACGGGACGGTGCGGGCTGCCGGGAGTGGGTGGCCCCTCCGACGCGTCCCGTGCCACGGATCGGCCACCGACGAGCGCGCCGCCCTGACGCCCGCGGCTGTTTGCGGATCGCCCCGATTGCCGACTCCCGCCTTATGACCGACCCCGCACAGCGCGCCGCGAACCTCGAGCAGCAGTACGTGGACGAGTACGAGGACACCGAGCAGGCGCTCACCGGGCTCGACCCCGCCAAGGACGAGGCGGACCAGACCACGGACCGGATCGAGGCGGTCGCGAAGGACTCCGACGCCGAGCAGCACGTCGAGACGATGGCCGACGACGAGCGCTGAGCCACCGGGCTACTCGACGAGCTCCAGGAACACCCACCGCGCGTCGGGGGCCAGCCCGGCGAGCCGCTTCCCCGCGCCCTGCACCACCGCGGGCGAGGACGTCACGTGCTGCGTCCCGCCGTGCAGGTCGCGGAACACGCGGTTGAGCGGCCCGGAGCGCAGCGCCGCCGTGCCGGCCCACCGGTAGACGGTCTGCCCGACCTCGAGCGCGGCCTCCGTCGTCGAGGCCAGCGCCAGCCGGGTCAGCGTCTCCTGGTCGGTGGTGAGCGCCGACCCCGTGGCCAGCGTGGCCTCGTTGTCCGCCCAGACCTCCATCGTCCACGCCCGCGCCGCACGCAGCGTCGCCTCGGCCCGCGCGTACGCGGCGTGGAACTCGCTGGTGTCCACGCCCGCCCGGTAGGTCCCCGACTTCGCCACCGCGAGCGCCGACATCTCGTCGAGCAGCCGCCGCCCCACCCCGAGCGCCCAGCCCGCGTGGCAGATGCCGGCCATGTTCGCCAGGCCGCACCGGTAGACGGCACCGCCGACGAGCGGCTCGGTGGTCGTCGCGACGTACGTGCGCTCGGCCGGGACGAAGACGTCGTCGAGCGTGTAGTCGATGCTGCCGGTGCCGCGCAGGCCCATGACGTCCCAGTTCTCCACCAGTGTCGCCTGCTCGCGCGGCAGCGTGAACACGAGCGCCTCGCCGGTCTCCTCGACGATCGCCGCCGTGTGCACGTGCGTGCAGTGCAGCAGGCCGGAGGCGAACTGCCAGGCGCCCGACACCCGGTAGCCGCCGGGCGCCTGCCGCGCGCGTCCCGGCCGCGTGCCCTGCCCGGCGGCGAGCATCCGGTGCGACCCGTCGAGCATGTCGGCCACCGTGTCCGCGCCCAGGTAGGCGACGGTGGTGCCCGCGATCATCTGCAGGGCCATCACCACCCAGCCGGTCGAGGCGTCGGCGCGCGACAGGGTCTCCACCGACCGGATCACCTGGCGCGGCGTGAACTCCGGGCCGCCCAGCTCGGCGGGCATCCCGATGTCGAAGGCGCGGGCGTCCTCGAGCGCCTCCACCACGCGCGGGGTGAGCCGGCCGGCGGCCTCCACGGCGTCGGCCTCCGCGCGCAGGAGCGGGTCGAGGGCCTCCAGGCGGGCGACGATCCCGTCGAACTCGTCGCCGACGTGCAGGCCGGGGCGGGTCAGCTGCTCGGTCATGCCCCGACGCTAGGTGTGGCCCGGGTCTCACCGCTCTCGCTACAGTGCACGGACCTCTCCGACGGGCGCAGGGGTGAGCCGATGGAGTCCGACGCCACCGCGTGGTCCGACGTCGTCTCCGACGCGCTGGTCGCCGCGGACTTCGCCTTCTCCCGCCCGGAGCGCTTCCGCGGCCGCGTCACGCGCCGTCGGCTGGGCCCGACCTCCCTGATCGCGATGGTCGCCCACCCGCACGTCGCGGTCCGCGACGCCGAGCACATCGCCCCCGACGCGCCGCCGGAGACGCTGCTCTCGGTGCAGCTCGAGGGCCGCGCCGAGTTCCGCCAGGACGGCCGGACCGCCACCGTCGAACCCGGCGACCTGGTCTTCTACGACTCCGCGCGCCCGGTCGAGATCGTCGCCCGCGAGGGCTACCGCAGCCTCTGCTTCCGCTTCCCGACGACGGGTCGCCGGCGCTCCGACGAGCTGACAGCCACTCGGCTGCGCGGCACCGAGGGACTGGCACCGGCCGTGGCGGGCCTGCTCACCGGGCTGCAGTCCGCCCGGGCCGCACCCGCCGGTCTGGCGGCGACCGCGCAACAGGCCGTCGAGCTCGCCCGCACCCTGTTCGACGACGAGCTCGCCCGCCGCGGCCTGCTCGTCGCCGACGACCCCCACGACGCGCTGCGGACCGCGTTCGACGAGCACGTCGAGGCCCACCTCGCCGACCCCGACCTCACCCCCAGGGCGGCCGCGGCGGCGCTGTTCGTCTCGCCCCGCCACCTGCACGCCGTGCTCGCCGAGGACGGCCGCACCCCGGCCGGGACCATCCGCACCCGTCGTCTGGAACGGTGCCTGGCCGACCTCGCGGACCCGGGCGAGGCGAGCACCCCGGTGTCCGCGATCGCCCGGCGCTGGGGGTTCACCAACGCGACCCGCTTCGGCCAGCTCGTCCGGGACCGGACGGGGCACACCCCGACGGCGTACCGGCGGGCGATGCTCGCCTGAGCGACGGGTGGCGGGCCAACGGATCGTGCACGAGGTTGCTCCGCCTCCTCCGACGATCGGCCCGACGGTCGCCGACGAGCGACGATCGGTTCACTCCCCGTAGCGCGCCCGGGTGCTTCGTGCCACGATCCTCCGCCATGCGCTACCTCGTTACCGGCGGTACCGGGTTCCTCGGGCGCGCTGTGCTCGCCCGGCTGCTGGAGCGGGAGGACTGCGAGGCGGTCTACGCGCTGGTGCGGTCCGGGTCGGTGCAGAAGCTGAAGCGCCGCACCCGCGACCTCGACGGTGCGGACAAGCTCGTCCCCGTCACCGGTGACCTCACCAGGGACCGGCTCGGGCTCGACGACGCCGCGGTGGACGACCTCTCGGGACAGGTCGACGAGGTGCTCCACCTCGGTGCGATCTACGACGTCACCGCCGACGAGCAGGCCAACCGGTCGGCGAACGTCGACGGCACCCGGAACGTCGTGCAGCTCGCCGCCGAGGTCGGCGCGCGGTGCTTCCACCACGTCTCGAGCGTCGCGGTCGCCGGGGAGCACGAGGGCGTGTTCACCGAGGACGACTTCGACCTCGGGCAGCGGTTCGGCAACCCGTACCACGAGACGAAGTTCGCGGCCGAGAAGATCGTCCGCGAGGAGTCGACCATCCCGTGGCGGGTGTACCGGCCCGCGATCGTGGTCGGCGACTCGCGGACCGGCGAGATGGACAAGATCGACGGCCCGTACTACCTGATGGGCGCCATCAGCGCACTCGGCCGGCTCCCGGGCTTCCTGCGCGTCCCCGCGCCCGAGCTCGGCACGACGAACATCGTGCCGGTCGACTACGTCGCCGAGGCGATGGTCCGGCTCGTCCACACCCCCGACCTCGACGGCCGGGCGTTCCACCTCGTGCACCCGCGCCCCCAGCCGCTGAGCGAGATCTACAACGCGCTCGCCGGGGCCCTGGGCGCACCCAAGCTCCTCCCCGTGCTCCCGAGCGCCGTCGGGAAGGCCCTGACCCGGGCGGCCGGCGCCGCCGCCGACACCGGGGCCGGCGGGTCGGCGCGCGACATCGCGCTGGCCGAGTTCGACATCCCGCCGGAGGTGCTGCCGCACCTGACGTTCCCGTGCGTCTACACCGCCGAGGAGACCGTGCGGGCGCTCGACGGCTTCGCACCGCCGGAGTTCGACGACTACGCCCCCGCGCTCGTGCGGTACTGGCGCGAGCACCTCGACCCGAACCGCGCGCGCCGCCCGCGGCCCGGGCCTCCCCTGCTCGGCCGCCGCGTCGTCATCACCGGTGCGTCCAGCGGCATCGGGCGCGAGACCGCGATCCGGGTGGCGCGCAACGGCGGCGTGCCGCTGCTCGTGGCCCGTCGGCAGGAGGAGCTCGACGAGGTCCGCCTGGAGATCGAGCGCGAGGGCGGCCAGGCGCACACCTACACCTGCGACATCACCGACGCCGAGTCGGTGGACGCCACGGTGAAGTCGATGCTGGCCGACCACGCGGGGCCCGACACCGGCATCGACATGCTGGTCAACAACGCCGGCCGGTCGATCCGCCGCTCGGTGAAGCTCGAGCTCGACCGGTTCCACGACTTCGAGCGCACGATGGCGATCAACTACTTCGGGGCGATCCGCCTGACGATGGCGCTGCTGCCGCACATGATCGAGCGGCGGTTCGGCCACGTCGTCGACATCTCCTCGATCGGCGTGCAGACCGGCCCGCCGCGGTTCTCGGCGTACGTCGCGTCGAAGGCGGCGCTGGACGCGTGGGCGCGGATCGTCGCGACCGAGGTGATCGGCGACGGCGTCACGTTCACCACGGTGCACATGCCGCTCGTGCGCACCGACATGATCGCGCCGACGAAGATCTACGACGCGTTCCCGACGCTCTCCCCCGGCGAGGCGGCCGACATGGTCGTCCACGCCCTGATCGACCGCCCCAAGCACGTCGGCACGGCCCTGGGCACGCTCGGCGCCGTCTCGGCGTCGCTGACCCCGCGGATCGTGGACGTCGTCATGCACGTCGCCTATCGCGTGTTCCCCGAGTCGCGGGCGGCACGTGAGGGTAGTGATGCGGTGACCCCCGGCGAGGACCGTGCCCTGCAGGCCGGACCACTCTCGCGCGGGGCGCAGGCCTTTGCCCGACTTCTTCCTGGAGTGCACTGGTGAGGACGCCGTTCGGAACCCCGACCGAGCTCGCGACGGGTGTCCGTCTGCTGATCGGAGCCGGGGTCGTCGCCCCGGTCGCGCCCCACCGGGTGGTGAAGTTCCCGGTCGCGCTCTACCGCTACGGCTTCACCCCGACGACCGCCTACACGATCGGCGCGTGGCGGCACCCGAAGCAGGTCGCGATCATCGACGACCGCGGCACCCTCACCTACGGCGAGATGCACGAGCGGACCGACCGGCTGGCGCGGGCGCTGGCCGACCGCGGCGTCGGTCCGGGCAGCAAGATCGCCGTGCTCTGCCGCAACCACCGCGGCCCGATCGAGACGATCATCGCGGCGTCCAAGATCGGCGCCGACGTCGTCCTGATGAACACCGGCCTGTCGACCGGGCAGATGAAGGCCGTCGCCGAGGAGCAGGAGCTGACGAGCATCGTCGTCGACTCCGACCTCGCCGACCGGCTCGACGAGGTCCCGGAGTCGGTGAAGCGGATCGGCGGCTGGCAGGACGCCGGGTCGGGCTGCTGGGGCGACGACACCCTCGAGGGCCTGATCGCGGTCGACGGCTCCAAGGAGCTCCCGACGAAGCCGCCGACGGGCAAGACGATCGTGCTGACCTCGGGCACCACCGGCACGCCGAAGGGCGCGGAGCGACCCTCCCCCAACGGCATCGGGCCGGTCAACGCGATCCTGTCGCGCATCCCGCTGACCGCCCGCGAGCCGGCGCTGGTCTCGGCGCCGCTGTTCCACACCTGGGGCTTCGCGGCGTTCCAGATCGGCTCGCTCATGGGCTCGACGCTGGTGCTGCGCCGCAAGTTCGACCCGGAGGACGCGCTGCGCCAGCTCGCGATCCACCGCTGCACGTCGATGTTCGCGGTGCCGGTGATGCTGCAGCGCATCCTCGAGCTCGGCGACGACGTGATCGCCCGCTACGACACCTCGGCGCTCAAGACGGTCACGGCGACCGGCTCCGCGATGCCGCCGCACAAGGTCACCGAGTTCCTCGACACCTTCGGCGAGAAGCTCTACATGCTCTACGGCTCCACCGAGGTCTCGTGGGCCTCGATCGCGAAGCCCGAGGAGCTGCGCCAGGAGCCCGGGACGGCGGGCCGCCCGCCGGCCGGCACCGAGGTGAAGATCCTCGGCGACGACGACCAGGAGCTCCCCGCGGGCGAGACCGGCCGCATCTTCGTCGGGAACGACATGCTCTTCACCGGCTACACCGGCGGCCGCGGCGAGACCGAGGTGGTCGACGGGATGCTCGGCACCGGCGACCTCGGCCACTACGACGACGACGGTCTGCTGTTCATCTCCGGCCGCGCCGACGACATGATCGTCTCCGGCGGGGAGAACATCCACGCCGGTGAGGTCGAGGGCCTGCTCGGTTCCATGACCGGCGTCAAGGAGGCCGCGGTCGTCGGCGTCGACGACGAGGAGTACGGCCAGCGCCTGGCCGCCTACCTCGTGCTCGAGGACGGCGCGACGCTCACCGCCGACGAGGTCCGCGACCACGTCAAGAACAACCTCGCCCGCTTCGCGTCCCCGCGCGACGTGGAGTTCCTCGACGAACTGCCCCGCAACCAGACCGGCAAGGTCGTCAAGAAGGAGCTGGGTCAGTCCTCGTCGTGACCTCGGCGTGACAATTCAGTTTGGTACAACGGTTCTCGACTCCCCTCCCCCCACAGGAGAACCTGCGGACATGACCGTCCATCCGCCGGACCTGGCGATCGGGTCCGATCCCCTCGCGCTCGCGCGGGGGGCCGCCGAGATGCTGCTGGAGAACGCCGCGGACAGCGACGACCCGGCGATCGGCGTCCAGCGCTGCCTGCTGCGCTGGCTCGCCGCGCAGGGGCTCTACGGCGTGGCCGCCCCGTCCGAGTACGGCGGGATGGGCCGCGACGACCGCGCGCTCGCCGAGGTCGAGGAGATCCTCGCGGGGGCGGACGCCGCGACGTGGTTCGTGCTCACCCAGCACCGCACGCCGCAGAAGCTGACCCTCGACTCGTCGTACCCGGCCGCGGAGCAGTACCGCCAGGCGCTCTGCCGCGGCGACGAGCTCGGCGGGATCGCGGTGGCCCATCTGCGGCGTCCGGGTCCGCCGGCGATCCGGGCCGTGCCCGACGGTCGGTCCGGGTGGCGGTTCAGCGGGCGGACCGAGTGGTGCACCGGGTGGGGCCTGGTCGACCTCGTGCTGATCGCCGCCGTGACCGACGCCGACGAGGCGGTGTTCGCGCTGCTGCCCGCCCACGAGCGGCCGGGTCTGGTGGCCTCGGAGCCGTACGCGCTGGCCGTGATGGGCGGGACGCACACGGTGGGGCTGCGGCTGGACGACATGGCGGTGGACGCCGACGAGGTGGCCGCGGTCGTGCCGCTGGACGAGTGGCGGCGCCGCGACGCGGGCACCGTGGTCGACACGAAGCCCGCGACCCTGGGCCTGCTGCGCCGGGTGATCGACGAGACGCTGCGGACCGGGCACGAGCGCGACCGGCCGGCCGCCGTGGAGGAGGCGCAGGCCCTGGCGTCGACGGCGTGGCCGCTGCGCGAACGGGCGTACGAGCTGCGGTTCTCGCCCGACCGCGACCGGTTCGTCGACGAGCGCCTGGAGCTGCGCGGCCGGATCGCGGAGCTGACCGTCCGCGCGGCGGCCGGGCTCGTGGCGGCGCGGGGCGGGTCGGCGATGTACTCGTCGTCGCACGAGCAGCGGTGGTCGCGCGAGGCGATGTTCCACCTCGTGCAGGCGCAGACCGACGACGTGCGCTCGGCGCAGTTGGCGGCGTTCTCCCACTAGTCGTCAGTGCAAGCAAAGCGTCACTGCTTGCACCCAGTGACAGGAAAGCCCACTTCGTCGATCACGCCCGCGCGCCGGGATCGGTCGAGCCGTCGAGCGGCTGGTCTCTACGCCGGCGCAGCGTCGTGACCGCCGCCGGTCGCGACGAGTGACGCGACGTGGTGCCGCAGGACCTGCCGCACCCGCTCCGGCGGCATGCGCTCGGGCTCGGTCACGGCCGCGATCGTCAGCCCGTCGAGCAGCGCGTGTAGTCGTGCGGCCTCCAGCTCGACGGTCGCCTCGTCAACGGGTCGGACGAGCGTCCCGACCAGCTTGCTGCACTCGCCCGCGAGGGCGGCGGCGTCGCGCGCATGGACCGCCCGGATCCGGTCGTCCACCACCACCCGGGCCAGGAAGGCGACCCACAGTTCTGCCGCCACCCGGGCGTCGGGTTCCAGCGGCGCCAGGAACTCCACGGCGGCGAGCACGGCGGCCTGCGCGTCGAGGTCCGCGTCCGCCTCGATCGCATCGAGACGACGAGCGCTCTCGGTCGAGATCGCCTCCATGGCGAAGACCAGCATCTCGGCCTGGGTGGAGAAGTAGTGCTGGACCGTCCCGGCCGACCACCCCGCCTCTCGGGCCGTCGCCCGCACCGACGCACCGTCGACTCCAGCCCGACGCACCACCCGCCACACCGCGCGGGCGAGCTCGGCGCGGCGTTCCGCATGGTCGACCGACTTCGGCACGTCCCGCACCCTCCCTCACGGCGACGACCGCATCGAGGCGTGGCCATCACTCCCTCCGTTATCGTACAGTCGTATTACAACAGAGCCGTCTCGTCGAAAGGGCGTCATGTCCTCGGAACTCCGGTCCCTGACCACCGGTCTCGTGGTGTTCGCGGTCGGCCTCGTCGTTCATCTCGTCCTGGGCGACGTCGAGCTCCCGTTCGTCTCGCTCCGCATCGTCGGCTTCGTGCTGATGGTCGTCGGAGGGCTCGAGGTCATCGCCACGCTCGGCCACAGCGCCTGGCGGGCCATTCGCGCAAAGGTCTGACGCCGGAGAGGCCACAGCGTCGATCACGCCCGCGCGCCGGGATCGGTCGAGGTCAGTAGGGTCGGCGGGGTGAACGGACGGCTGGTGTGGATCGATTGCGAGATGACCGGGCTCGACCTCGGCAAGGACAAGCTGATCGAGATCGCGGCGCTCGTGACCGACCAGGAGCTCGTCCCCCTCGGTGAGGGCGTCGACGTGGTCATCCACGCCTCCGACGAGGACCTCGACAACATGCCCGAGGTCGTCGTCGAGATGCACGCGAAGTCGGGGCTGACCGAGGAGGTCCGGGCGTCGTCGGTGACGCTCGAGGAGGCCGAGAAGCTCGTCCTCGACTACATCCGCGAGCACGTCCCCGACGCCCGCTCCGCTCCACTGTGCGGCAACTCCATCGCCACCGACCGCGGCTTCATCGCGCGCGACATGCCGGAGCTGGACTCCTACCTGCACTACCGCATGATCGACGTCAGCTCGATCAAGGAGCTGTGCCGGCGCTGGTACCCGCGCATCTACTACGCACAGCCGGAGAAGGGCCTCGCCCACCGGGCGCTGGCCGACGCGCGCGAGTCGATCCGCGAGCTGGAGTACTACCGCCGCACGGCGTTCGTGCCGCTTCCGGGGCCCACGACCGACGAGGCCCGCGCGGCCGCCGCCGACGTGGTGGACGCCGAGGGTTCCTGACTCGTCAGGGTCGTCGCATGGCAGCGCTGGCACACGACCGACGATCGACGTCAGCCGCGCGCCACGTCGGGTTTCCGGCCTCCGTGCCTCGGTCGACCCGGAGAGGTCCGCCTCGAGCCCCGGGGACGCCCTCCGCCCTCGGGAGGCCCGATGCCGCTCCTCACCGCCGCCGTCGACCAGCCGTGGGAGACCTGGGACGACCCCGTCCGCGGTCGGCTGCGCTGGTGCCTGCTCGACGACGGGTCCGACCCGGCGCCGCACAACCTCACCACCGGCGTGATCGATCTCGAGCCCGGCGACTGGCTCGGGCGGCACCGTCACGCCGCGACGGAGCTGTACTTCGTGGTGTCGGGGACGGCGGTCGTGTGGCTCGCCGGGGAGGAGACGACGGCGCAGGCCGGCACGCACGTGCGCCTACCCGGTGGGATCGAGCACGGTCTCCGCGCCGACGACGGGCCTGCCCGGGTGCTGTTCTCCTTCCCGACGACCGCGTTCGCCGACGTCGTGTACCGGTTCCTCGAGGTGGCGACGGAGCGACCCGGTGAGAACCTGGTCGACGGCGGCTAGTAGTCTCTGTCAGGTCGCCGGGACGCCGGTGGCAGCCAATGGTGGGTGTAGCTCAGTTGGCAGAGCACTGGGTTGTGATCCCAGGTGTCGCGGGTTCAAGTCCCGTCACTCACCCGGACGGCAGTGGCACCCCACTGTCGGACCGGAAGATCAGCAGTGTTAGTCTTCTGGTCACGCGCCGTTAGCTCAATGGGCAGAGCAAGTGACTCTTAATCACTGGGTTCGGGGTTCGAGTCCCTGACGGCGCACCATACGTGCAGGTCAGCGGTATGCGTCATCATTGTTGACGTGATCGCTGACCGCTTGAAGGACCGAAAACTCTTCGCGACGGTTGCCGTCGAAGATCGGCTTCTGCCGAGTGAGTGACTCCTAACGGGGCGTCGCTCGCCGGTGGGACTCCGCCGAAGCAACAGGTTCGGTCGACCCGAGGAGTGCCGGGTCGGCAAGGGCTCGGTCAAGACGGTGCTCCCTGCTCGCCGTCGGCCGCCATCGGTCCAGCGATGCTGATCGAGTCCCGCCCCTGTGCACATGAACGGGATCGGCGTGCGGTCAGCGAATATCGCGCTCGTCGCGCTCGCGGCGCAGGTCGTCGATGGTGCCGGCGGCGAGCGCGGTCCAGAAGCGCAGGGCGGCGTGTTCCATCTCGAGCCCGAGCTCGAGGGTGATCATGCGAGGCCGCGCCCAGTCCTCGTCGCCGTGACGGGACACCATCTCCTCGTAGACGGCGATCCGTTCCTCGTGCTGACGGATCTGTTCCTGCGCGAGCTTCGGGACGTCGTCGTCGGGCGCGCCGGCCTCGTTGAAGAAGAGCTTGAGCTCGGCGACGTCGCGCATCTCGAAGTGCTCGGCTGTGGGGGCGGCCAGCCACTCCTGCAGGGCGGCCCGACCTTCGGGAGTGAGTGAGTAGGTCTTGCGTCGGCGGCCGCTGTCCTCCAGGTCGACGGCGAGCAGCCCGGACGCGGCGAGGCGCTCCGGCTCCGAATACAGCTGCGCGTGCGGGAAGTTCCAGAAGTATCCGACCGACCGGCTCGTCGCCCGCTTGAGGTCGTACGGGGTGGACGGCCCGCGCAACGCCACCATCCCCAGGACCAGGTACGACGTGGTCGACAGACGCATCCGGCCCTCCTCCCCGCGAGATCGACAACCCGACTCTAGCGGCGACCACCCTTGCCTTCACACCGTACGAAACGTACGGTGCGTTTCATACCAAGGGAAGGCCGCTGATGGACCTCGCATCGATGCTTCGCTGGGCCGCCGAACGCCACCCGCACCGCCGGGCGGTGTCCGGGCAGGGCCGCCGGCTGACCTACCGCGAGTGGGACGAGCGCACGGACCGCCTCGCGGCGGCGTTGAGCGGCTGGGGCGTGCGGGCCGGGGATCGCCTGGCGCTGGTGATGCACGGCGGCGAGCCGCTCGCGAGCCTGCACCTGGCCGCGCAGAAGCTCGGCGCGGTCTCGGTGCCGCTGTCGACGCGGTTCGGCGTCGACGAGCTCGCCTACTGCCTCGGGGACGCGGGCGCGGTCATGGTCCTCACCGATCCGGCGCACGCCTCGCGGGTGGAGGCCGCCGCGGGCGCGGTCCCGATCCATGACGTCGCCGAGGTCGACGCGGCCGCGGAGGTCGCCGACACCACGGCCGTACCGCCGGCGCCGGACGAGTTCGCCGTGAGCGTGATGCTCTACACCTCCGGGACCACCGGGAAGCCGAAAGGCGTGCCCCGGACCCATCGCGCCGAGCACGCCGCCGCCGTCGCGCACGTGATGCAGACCGGTCAGCGGGCGGGCGTCGCCACGCTCGGGGTGATGCCGCTGTTCCACACGATGGGCCTGCGCACGCTGCTGGCCTCGATCGTGCTCGGCGGGACGTGGGTCGCCCAGCCCTCCTTCGACGCCGACGAGTCGATGGCGCTGATCCGCGACGAGGGGATCGGATCGCTGTACCTGGTGCCGACGATCTACTGGTCACTCCTGCGCACCGGGCGCCTCGGCGAGGCCCACCGGCTCGACAACCTCGCCTACGCCGGGGCGGCCATGACCCCGTCGCTGGCCGAGGCGCTGGCCGAGGCGGTGCAGCCGCGCTCGTTCGTCAACCACTTCGGATCGACCGAGATCTATACGTTCACCATCGGCGCGGACGTCGCCGCCAAGCCCGGCTGCGTCGGACGGGCCGGATTGTTCTCCCGCGTCCGCCTGATCGCCCCGATGCAGGGTGCACCGGTCGACGAGGAGGTCGCGCCCGGCGAGCAGGGCCAGGTCATCGTGTCGATGGCCTCGGCGGAGGCGTTCGGCGGCTACTGGAACCGCCCCGACGCGAACGCGAAGGCGATCCGCGACGGCTGGTACCACACCGGGGACCTCGCGATCGCCGACGAGGACGGGGACCTCTGGGTGTCCGGCCGCACCGACGACATGATCAACTCGGGCGGGGAGAACATCTACCCGGACGAGATCGAAGCGGCGCTCATCCGTTGCGCGGCGATCGACGACGTCTGCGTGGTCGGGCTGCCCGACGACCGATGGGGCCGCGCGGTGAGCGCCTTCGTCGTGCCCGCCGCCGGGATCGAGCCGGAGCTGGCCGCCGCCGCGACGCTCGCCCACGCCCGCGAGCACCTGCCGTCGCTCAAGCGGCCCAAGCAGGCGATCGCCGTCGACGCGATCCCGCGCTCCGGGGTCGGCAAGACCCTGCGCCGGACGCTCGTCGCCGGCGAGTACACCCCCCGAGGAGAGGCCCGTGCCTGACATGACCGCAGAGGCCGCACCGCCGCGGTGGACGCCGTCGCGTGACGAGGACGCCGCCCTGGTCGCGGGCCGCGGCCGGTTCCTCGACGACCTCGACCCGCTGCCAGGGACGCTGGTCGCCGCCGTCGTGCGCTCCACCCGGCCGCACGCCCGGCTCACATCGGTGGACCTGTCGCGGGCCCGCCGCCACCCCGGGGTCGCCGCGGTGATCGGCCCCGACGAGGTTCGGGCTGCGCTGCGTCCGTTCCCGCTGTCGACGGGGGCGGCGATGCCCTACCTGCCGACCGGCGTCGACAAGGTCCGCTTCGTCGGCGAACCGATCGCCGTCGTCGTCGCGACCGACCGCTACGTCGCCGAGGACGCCGCCGAGCTCGTCGACGTGGCCTACGAGGACCTGTCCGCCGTCAGCGACGCCCGCTCCGGGCTGGCCGACGACGCGCCGAGGTTGCACGAGGACGCCGAGTCCAACGTCGCGACGGACCGCACCTTCTCCTTCAACGCACCGGACGACCACTTCGCGGCCGCCGCGCACGTGGTGACCCGCCGCTACGAGTTCCCGCGCTACTCCTCGGTGCCCATGGAGTGCTACTCGGTCATCGCGCACTGGACCGAGCAGGACGGCGGGCCGTTCGTCGAGGCCTGGGCGAACTTCCACGGGCCGTTCTCGATGGTGCCGGTGATGGCGGGCGCGCTGCGGATCCCGACCTCGCGGCTGCGCCTGCACGTCCCGGCCGACATCGGCGGCAGCTTCGGGATCAAGGCCGGCATCTACCCCTACGTGGTGCTGCTCGCGCTCGCGTCGAAGCACGCCGGGACCCCGGTGCGCTGGACCGAGGACCGCGTCGAGCACCTCACGGCGAGCTCGTCGGGCGCCGACCGGTCGATGGAGTTCTCGGCGGCGCTCGACGGCGAGGGCACGATCACCGCGCTGCGCGTCGACCTCGTCGACAACGTCGGCGCCTACCTGCGGCCCCCGGAGCCGTCGACGCTGTACCGCTGCTTCGGCAACATCACCGGGCCCTACCGGATCGACGCCGTCGGCATCCGGGCCCGGGCCGTCGTCACCAACACCATGCCGACCGGGCTGAACCGCGGCTTCGGCGGCCAGCAGCTCTACTTCGGGCTCGAACGGCTCCTCGATGACATCGCCGTCGAACTCGGCCTCGACGCCCTCGAGCTGCGTCGCCGCAACCTCATCACGGCGTTCCCGCACGAGACCGCCACCGGCGGGGTGTACGACTCCGGGGACTACCTCGCCGCACTCGACCTCGCGACGAAGAACGCCGACCTGCCCGAACTGCAGCGCCGGCGCGACGAGGCCCGGGCCGCCGGCGCCCACTACGGCATCGGGACCGCGCTCGTCGTCGACCCCTCCGGGACCAACATCGGCTACGTCGGGCTCGCCACCCCGGCCGAGCAGCGGACCCCGGGCCGGGACAAGTCGGGGTCCACCGAGCACGTGCGGATGTCGGTCGACCCCCAGGGCGTCGTCACCGTGATGCTCGGCTCCGTCCCCCAGGGCCAGGGACACGCCACGGTCGCCCGCAAGGTCGCCGCGCAGCGCCTCGGGCTGCCGCTCGAGCAGGTCCGCTGCGTCATCGACATGGACACCGCGACCACCCCCTGGACGGTGACCTCGGGCAGCTACTCCTCCCGGTTCGCCCCGCTCGTGACCAGCGCGGTCGTCGCGGCCGCCGACACCATCGCGTCGACCGTCCGGGCCGCCGCGTCGACGCTGCTCGACGGGGCCGACCCGACGACGCTCGTCCTGGCCGACGGCCAGGTCGCCGCCCCGGACGGCCGCGGGGTCCTGTTCCGGCACGCGGCCGGCGTCGTGCACTGGGACCCCGCCGCGCTCCCCCCGGGGGTCCCGGCCCGGCTCTACGCCGAGGCCGAGTTCTCCCCGCGCGAGACCCGCGCCGCCACGGCGGACGACCGCATCAACTCCTCGCTCTGCTACGGCTTCGTCGCCGAGATCGTCGCGGTCCGGATCGACCCGGACACCCTCGAGATCGAGGTCGACCGGGTGTCGTCGGTCCACGACGCCGGCACCGTCCTCGACCAGACCCTGCTCGACGGGCAGGTGTACGGCGCCCTCGTGCACGGGCTCGGCGGCGCCGCCTACGAGGAGTTCACCCACGCCCCGTCGGGCCAGCCGACCGCGGCCACGTTCCTCGACTACCTGTGCCCCACCGCGGCCGAGGCGGGCTTCGACCTGCTCACCGACCACGTCGTGTCCCCGTCGCCGCTCACCCCGCTCGGGGCCAAGGGCTGCGGCGAGGGCTCCTCGATGAGCTTCCCCGTGGCCTACGCCAACGCCGTCGCCGACGCCCTCGCGCCGCTCGGCATCGACGTCACCTCCCTGCCCCTGCACGGCGAGGTGCTCCACCAGCTGCTCGACACCGATCGGAAGGACGCCTGACATGCCACTGACCGGCGGCGACGTCACCCTCGAGCGCGACGGCCACGTCGCCTACGTGACGCTCTCCCACGGCAGGTACACCGTCGTCACGATGGCGATGCGCCGGCTCGTGGCCGAGCGGTTCGCCGAGATCGACGCCGACCCCGAGGTGCGGGTCGTGGTCGTGCGCAGCGACGGCGAGCACTTCACCTCCGGCGGCGATATCGCCGGGTTCATGGAGGTCGACCCGATCGACCTCACCGACCTCGGGCACGACGTCACCGCCGCCGCCCGCAGCCCCAAGCCGGTCATCGCGGCGATCGACGGGTACTGCTTCGGCGTCGGGCTGGAGATGGTGCTCTCCTGCGACATCCGGCTCGGCACCGGGCGCACCCAGCTGGCGCTGCCCGAGATGAACCTCGGCATGATCCCCGGCTCCGGCGGCACCCAGCGCCTCGCCCGGCTCATCGGCCTCTCCCGGGCGAAGTTCCACATCCTCTCCGCCACCCGGATCCAGGCCCAGCAGGCACTGGACTGGGGCATCCTCTCCGGCGAACTCCATGCCGACCGCGACGCCCTGAACTCCGCCGCGGACGCCCTGGCGCAGAAGATGGCGAGCCTCTCCCCCGCCGCGCTGCGCACGGCGAAGGAGGTCCTCGACCGCGGCGTCGACGGGCCCCTCTACACCGGCATCGAGCTGGAGCGCAAGGCCTACTCGATGCTGCGCGCCACCCAGGACTTCGCCGAGGGCGTGAAGGCGTTCGGCGAGAAGCGCGCCCCCGTCTTCACCGGGCGGTGACCCGGTGAAAGCAGCACCCTTCGCCTACGTCCGGCCCCCGACCCTCGACGACGTGCTCACCGAGCTCGCCGGCGGGGACGGCAAGGTCCTGGCCGGCGGCCAGTCCCTCGTCCCCGTGCTCGCGATGCGGCTGGGCCGCCCCGCCACCCTCGTCGACGTCACCGCCGTTCCCGAGCTCACCGAGTACGGGCCGGACGCGCGCTCCGGCTACCGGGTCGCCGCGGCCGTCCGGCAGCGGGTCGTGGAGCACGATCCGGCCGCGCGGGACGTGCCCCTGATCGCGATGGCCATGCCCTTCGTCGGGCACCGGGAACTGCGGAGCCGCGGCACCGTGTGCGGCAGCCTCGCCCACGCCGACCCGGCCGCGGAGCTGCCCGCCGTGGCCTGCTGCCTCGACGCGCAGGTCGAGGTGGCCGGGCCCAGTGGGGCCCGCACCGTTCCGGCGAAGGAGTTCGTCACCGGCGCCATGACGACGGCGGCCGGGCCCGAGGACGTCGTCACCGCGGTCACGTTCCCGGCCGCCCGTCCCGGGGACGGGTTCGGGTTCGCCGAGATCGCCCGCCGGCACGGCGACTTCGCCCTCGCCGGCGTGGTGTGCCGGGTGCAGGTCGCCGACTCGGGGGCGGTGCGCTCCGCCGTCCTCACGGGGTTCGGCATCTCCGACCGGGCGGTCACCCGCGACGTCACCGCGTTGCTCGCCACCGGCGAGAGCGAGGAGGACCTCCGGCCCGCCACCACCGAGCTGGCCGCCGCGCTCGTCGACACCGGCGGGGACACGCACGGCTCCACCGGCTACCGGCGGCGGCTGTTCGCCGTCCTCGCCGCCCGCGAGCTGTCCCGGGCGCTGCGCCGTGCCCGCGAGGGAAGGACCATCGCATGACCGCCGCACCTGAGCGCCATGACACCGGCTCGCGCCGCGTGCCCGCGCCCGTTGCCCGGGTCGCAGCACACGAGACCGCCGAGGTGACCTTCGTCGTCAACGGCACCGAGACCACCGTCGAGGTGCCGCCCCGGGCCCACCTCGGGGACGTCCTGCGCGAGCGCCTCGGCCTCACCGGCACGCACCTCGGCTGCGAGCACGGGGTCTGCGGCATGTGCACCGTGCTCCTCGACGGCGAGGCCGCCCGGGCCTGCCTGCTGTTCGCCGTGCAGTGCGAGGGCGCGGAGATCGTCACCGTGGAGGGCCTCGGCTCCCCCGACGACCAGCACCCGCTGCAGCAGGCGTTCTCCGCCCACCACGCCCTGCAGTGCGGGTTCTGCACCCCCGGCATGCTGATGAGCAGCTACGACCTGCTGACCAACACCCCGGAGGCCGCCGAGGAGAACCTGCCCGAGGCGATGTCGGGCGTCCTGTGCCGCTGCACCGGGTACCGCGGCATCCTCGCCGCGGTCGCCGACGTCGCCGAGTCCTACCCCGACGGCGTCCCGGAACCCCGCGCGTGCGCGCCGCGCACGCTGGTCGGTCGGACGTCGGCCGGCGCCGGCCAGGCGCCCGAGGACACCGCGGCGGCGGCTCCGCAGCTCAGTGAGGTGCGGCTGCCCTCCGGCCCGCCGTCGGCGGTCGTCGACGTGACCTCGCAGCTGACCTCCCCGGTGGACCGCGTCTGGGCCGTGCTCACCGATTTCGACCTGCTGGCGCGCTGCCTGCCCGGGGCCCAGCTCGTCGAGTCCTACGACGAGGACCGCCACCGCGGGCGGGCCACCGTCGCGCTCGGCCCCGTGAAGCTGTCGTTCGAGGGACTCGCCCAGGTCGTCGAGCGGGACCCGGACGCCCACCGGCTCCGCTTCCACGGCCAGGGGAAGGACACCGGCGGCAGCGCGACCTCCGCCGACGTCGTCCTGGCCGCGACGCCGACCGCCGACGGCGGCACCGAGCTCACCGCGCACGCCGACGTGCACCTGTCCGGACGGGTCGCCCAGTTCGGCCGGGCCCTGGCCGGGGACGTGTCCCGCCGGCTGTTCGAGCAGTTCGCTGCGGGTGTGGACGAGGCCGCCCAGACCGGTTCGGTCTCCGAGGTCTCCCTCGCGCGCAGGCTACGACTCGCGGCCGGGGCGGCCCGGGACGCCGCTGTCGGCGCCCTGCGCCGAACTGCACACCGCGTCCGTGACCGCATCCGGCACGGGAACGCTTGACCATCGGCGCACGTCGGCGCTGGTCGCGTTCCGGGTCCACGACGACGCCAGCTGGAGCACCGGGGCGACGCCGATTTCATGCGCATGCCGCATCGGTCATCCGGCCGCCCCACGACGAGAGGACCGCTGATGGCGGACACGAAGAACGGCCCGGAACTGCACCCGGTCACCGAGGAACTCGCGAGCGGGAAGAACTTCGCGGCGGTGACCACCGTGCTGCCCAGCGGGCGGTTGCAGACTCAGATCCTCTGGGTGGCGGTCAAGGACGGGCAGGTGGTGCTCAACACCGAGACCCACCGCAAGCGCTACCGCAACCTGCAGTCCGATCCGCGGATCACCGTCCTGATCCGCGACGAGCAGGACCCCTACCGCTACGCCGAGGTGCGGGGCCGGGTCGAGCGGACCACCACCGGCGACGAGGCCCGCGCCCACATCGACGAGGTCGCCCACCAGTACCTGGGCACCGACTATCCGCCCGAGGGCATCAAGTCCGAGCGCGTGATCCTCTGGGTCACCCCCGAGCGCCAGACGATCATCGACCAGAACAAGGACACCAGCGACTGACCTCGCTCCGTCCTGTCGAAGGGATCACCACTATGGCCATCGCGACCATCAACCCCGCCACCGGGGAGACCGTCCGCGAGTTCGACGCGCTGACCGACGCGCAGCTGGAGGAGAAGCTCCAGCGCTCGTGGGAGACCTTCCTGACCTACCGGGACACGACCTTCTCCGAGCGCGCCGCCTGGCTGCGACGCGCGGCGGACATCTTCGACGAGGACAACGAGCGGCTCGCGCAGCTCGCCACCCTCGAGATGGGCAAGACCCTCGTCGCCGCCCGCTCCGAGGTCAGCAAGTGCGCCTACGGCTGCCGCTGGTACGCCGACCACGCCGCCGAGGCCCTGGCCGACGTCGAGTGGCCGCACCCGTCGAACGCCCCCGAGCACGCGAAGATCCTGACGCGCTACCAGCCGCTGGGTCCGGTCCTCGCGGTCATGCCGTGGAACTTCCCCTACTGGCAGGTGCTGCGCTTCGCCGCGCCGGCGCTGATGACGGGCAACACCGGCCTGCTCAAGCACGCCTCGAACGTCCCCCAGGTGGCGATGGCCATCGAGGACGTGCTGACCCGGGCCGGCTTCCCCGCGGGCGCCTTTCAGACCCTGCTGGTGTCGAGCTCGCAGATCGAGGGAATCATCGACGACGACCGCGTCCGTGCCGTCACCCTCACCGGCAGCGAGCCCGCCGGGCGCGAGGTCGGCGCCCGCGCCGGGCAGAACGTGAAGACCAGCGTGCTCGAGCTCGGCGGCAGTGACCCGTTCATCGTCATGCCCTCGGTCGACCTCGACGCCACCGCAGCCGCGGCGGTCTCGAGCCGGACTCTCAACAACGGGCAGTCCTGCATCAACGCCAAGCGCTTCATCGTCCACGAGCAGATCGCCGACGAGTTCCAGCGGCTGCTGGTCGAGAAGATGGACGCGCTGGTCGTCGGCGACCCGATGGACGAGAACACCGAGCTCGGCCCGATGTCCGGCCCGCAGGGACTCGAGGAGCTCGACCAGCAGGTCCAGGACTCCGTGGCCAGGGGCGCCACGCTCCTCACCGGCGGCAAGCCCCTGGGCGGGCCCGGCAACTACTACCCCGCGACGGTGCTGGCCGACATCCCGAAGGACGCCCCCGCGTACTACGAGGAGCTCTTCGGACCGGTCGCACTCGTCTTCCGCGCCCGGGACATCGACGATGCCATCGCCATCGCGAACGACTCGTCGTTCGGCCTCGGCGGCAGTGCCTGGACCGAGGACGAGGACGAGAAGATGCGCTTCGCCAACGAGGTCGAGAGCGGCATGGTCTACATCAACAAGATCACCGAATCGACGCCCGAAGTGCCGTTCGGCGGGGCGAAGAACTCCGGCTACGGCCGCGAGCTCGCCACCTTCGGGCCGCAGTCCTTCGTCAACGCCAAGACGATCTGGATCCAGTGAGCACCGCGACCTTCTCCGGCATCGCCCACGTCGCGCTGGTCGTGCGGGACATGACGACCAGCGTGCACTTCTACGAGGACGTACTCGGTTTCGAGCGCGTCGGCGAGGTCACCGAGGGGCCGCCTTCCGAGGGTCACCCCCGGCGGTTGATGCGTCATCCCGGAAGCGGGATGACGCTGGGCATCCACGAGCCCCACCGGCGCAGCGGGGACCGGTTCGACCCGCAGCGGACGGGGCTCGACCACCTCGCGGTGACCGTCCCGGACCGGGCCACGCTGGACGCCTGGTCGAGGCGATTGGACGAGCACGACGTCGAGCACTCCCCGACCCGCGACGCGGGCTACGCCGAGTTCGTGTCGTTCTGCGACCCGGACGGCATCGCCTGGGAGATCTGGCTGCCAACAGGGGACTGACGGCGGCGACAGCATCCGGGCACGCGCGGGACGACCGCTCCCGCGTCGCTCACCCGAGGTGGCGCCACCCGTCGGAGGCGAGGTGGCGCCGCCAGACCGCTGCGATGTGCGAGTCCCCGCATTGTCACCCGGCATACGCGATGACCAGCAGTGGGACGAGTCAGCCGAGCGCGATGCCCGTCTCGGACGAGGATCGATGGCCAGGAGTGCAGTTGAGCGAGCGGGTGTGTCTGATCACCGGAGCCAGCCGGGGCATCGGGGCGGCGACGGCGCGCGAACTCGCGGCGCGCGGTCACGCCGTGGTGGTCAACCACCGCGACAGCGAGACCGTGGCCGACGCCGTCGCCCACGACGTGCGGGCGGCCGGTGGGGACGCCCTGGTGGTGCAGGGCGACGTGACCGACCCGGCCGATGTGACACGCCTGGTCGACACGGTCGTCGAACGCTGGGGACGGCTCGACGTGCTGGTGCACAACGCCATGACCCCGTTCCCGGTCACCTCGTTCGCCGACCTCCGACTGGGAGCAGCTCTCGGCGAAACTCGACCAGGAGATGCACGCGGCGTACCTGCTCACCAAGGCCGTACTGCCCGGGATGATCGACCGCCGCCGGGGACGGCTGATCTACCTGTCGACCGGCCTGTCCCGACGTCCCCGGGACGGGATGATCGCCCTGGGCGTCGCCAAGGCCGCCCTGGACTCCTTCGTGCGCTACGTCGCCGCTGAGGTGGCACCGCACGACATCACGGCCAACGTCGTCGCCCCGTCCACGGTGGAGGACACCGCCGTGAGCGACCGACTCCCCGAGGAGCTCAGGTCACAGCTTGCTGATGCGACCCCGATGCGCCGGCTCGCCCGACCCGAGGACGTCGCCCGCACGGTGGCCTACTTCGCCGGCGACGACGCCGCGTTCACCACCGGCAGCTGGGCGCCGGTCAACGGCGGCCAGCTCATGCTCTGAAGCCGCAGGCAGTCCGGACAGCCGCTCCTCACGCCGTGAGGTGGGTGCCGTCGTGCCCGCCCGCCATCGGCTGGCCGGAGAGGACCGCTTTCGGGACCGCTTACGTCACACCACGGCGGCCGACGAGCACCCACAGCACAAGATCGATAATACTCGATCATGTCGCTGAGCAGCACAGATGCCGAAGGTGACCCACCACAGCGGACGTGAACCTTGTCCACTGGGTTCGGGGTTCGAGTCCCTGACGGCGCACCCCACATGAAGGCCCTGACCGCATCGGTCGGGGCCTTCGTCGTGTCTGGACCTCGAGGGCACGCGGACCCTCGACGTCAGAGCGGTGTCGCGGCCAGGCCGTGCTCGGCAGACCCGGCGACGCCGTGTACCGGTTCGACCGAATGGGCATCGCCCGTGGCGGATGCCCTCGGAGTTCAGCGCTGAACGGAGGCCGGTGTGGCGACGTCGGACGGCAGGTTGACGGCGGTCTACGACGAGGTCGTGGCACGCAATCCCGGCGAGGACGAGTTCCATCAGGCGGTCCGCGAGGTCCTCGAGGACCTCGGACCCGTCGTCGGCCGGCACGCCGCCGCCGACGTCGAGGTCATCCGGCGGCTGTGCGAACCCGAGCGGCAGGTGCTCTTCCGGGTGCCGTGGGCCGACGACGAGGGACGTCCTCAGCTCAACCGCGGGTTCCGCGTGGAGTTCAACTCGGCGCTGGGCCCCTACAAGGGCGGCCTGCGCTTCCACCCGAGCGTGTACCTCGGGATCGTCAAGTTCCTCGGCTTCGAGCAGATCTTCAAGAACTCGCTGACCGGGCTGCCGATCGGCGGAGCCAAGGGCGGGAGCGACTTCGACCCGAAGGGCCGCTCCGACGCCGAGGTCATGCGGTTCTGCCAGTCGTTCATGACCGAGCTGTACCGGCACCTGGGCGAACACACCGACGTGCCGGCCGGTGACACGGGCGTCGGACAGCGCGAGATCGGCTACCTGTTCGGGCAGTACAAGCGCATCACCAACCGCTACGAGGCCGGCGTCCTGACCGGGAAGGGTCTGGACTGGGGCGGGTCCCGCGTGCGGACGGAGGCGACGGGCTACGGGCTCGTGTTCTTCGTCGAGGAGGTCCTCCGGGCCTCGAGCGGATCGCTCGACGGCACGAAGGTCGTGGTGTCCGGATCGGGCAACGTCGCGGTGCACGCCATCGAGAAGGTCCATCAGCTGGGTGGCCGGGTGATCGCCTGCTCCGACTCGGCCGGCTACGTCGTCGACGAGGACGGCATCGATCTCGACCTGCTCCGCGAGATCAAGGAGCAGCGCCGGGGCCGGATGTCGGACTACGCCGAGGCGCGGGGGCGCAGCGCGCAGCACGTCGGGGACGGCTCGATCTGGTCGGTGCCGTGCGACGTGGCACTGCCCTGCGCGACGCAGAACGAGCTCGACGAGGCCGGCGCCAAGCAGCTCGTCGAGAACGGGTGCCGCGTCGTCGCCGAGGGCGCCAACATGCCCACGACGCCCGACGCGATCCGCCTCCTGCGCGACGCCGGGGTCTCCTTCGCGCCGGGCAAGGCGGCCAACGCCGGCGGGGTGGCCACCAGCGCCCTCGAGATGCAGCAGAACGCCACGCGCGACACCTGGACCTTCGAGCACACCGAGCAGCGGTTGGCCGAGATCATGCACTCGGTCCACGACCGCTGCCTCGAGACCGCCGAGGAGTACGGCAGGCCGGGCGACTACGTCGCCGGAGCCAACATCGCGGGCTTCCTCCGCGTGGCCGAGGCGATGCTCGCGCTCGGCCTCGTCTGACGGGGCGCCGTGTTGACAGTCCGACACCGAGAGGGCGAGATCACCGGGTAGCCTCGTGCGCGACGAGGAGGACCGAGGTGTCTGTGGAGCCGTTGGCGAGCCTGGACCGGACGACGCTGCGCGAGCGGGCGCTCGACGCCCTGCGGACGGCGATCACGACGGGCGGGTACAGCCCCGGCGACCACCTCGGTGAGGTCGAACTCGCGAACCGCCTCGGCGTCAGCCGCGGCACCGTCCGCGAAGCGCTCCGACACCTGCAGCAGGAGGGGCTCGTCACCGCCGGCGCCCGCGGGATGCTGCGGGTCAACCAGCTCACCGCCGCCGAGGTGCGGGACCTGTTCCGCGTCCGGGCGGCCCTCGAGGGGCTCGCCGTCACCGAGATCCTCGCCTCCGACCACCGCGACCGGACGGCGGCCGCCCTCCGGCGTTCGGTGGCGGCCCTGCAGGGCACCGAGAGCGACTTCGCCGCCCGCGTCGAGGCCGACCTCGCCTTCCACCTGCTGCTGTGCCGCGAGTCCGGCAACTCGATGCTGGTCGACTCGTGGCGCCACCTCGAGGGCCGCATCCGGGTCACGATCATGAACGGCGATCCCGACGACTCCCCGGTGATGATGGCGGGCGACCGGCACGCCCCGATCGTCGACGCCATCGAGGCCGGCGACGCCGCCACGGCGATCGCGATCGTCGAGGCGCACATGGCCTCGGCCGCCGATCACTTCGTGGGTCAGCTCAGCGCCTGACTCCGCTCGGCCGCTCCGGTGACGGCCGATGCTGACTGTTGACAGAGACACGGGCCACCCGCACTCTTGTGGCACGGCCGACTGTTAACAGTCGACTGTTGAGGAGTTAGGACGCGCGGCCGCTCCTCCCCCGAGTCCTCACGATCAGCGGAGATCACCATGACCGAACGGCACGCGCCTCCTCCGAGCCCGACCCGCCACCCCGTGGAGGGCACCGAGGCCCGCAAGCGGGTCGCGATCGGCTCGTCCATCGGGGCGACGATCGAGACCTACGACTTCATCGGCTTCGGCGTCGCCGCCGCGCTGTACTTCAACACCGTCTTCTTCCCCGCCGACGACCCGCTCTCGGGCACCCTGCTCTCGTTCGCCACGCTGGGCATCGGGTTCGCGGTCCGCCCGCTCGGCGGCATCATCGGCGGCTACCTGGGCGACCGCATCGGCCGCAAGCCCGTCCTCGTCGGCTCGCTGCTGCTCATGGGCATCGCGACCGTGCTCATCGGGCTGCTGCCGACCTACGCCCAGGTCGGCGTGTGGGCCGGCATCCTGCTCGTCGTCGTCCGCGTCATCCAGGGTCTCGCCTTCGGGGCCGAGTGGGGCGGCGCGATCCTCATGACCTTCGAACACGCCCCCTGGCGCAAACGGGGGCTCTACACCGGGATCACCCAAGCCGGCTTCCCGGTCGGCCTGCTGCTCGCCAACATCGCCTTCCTCATCAGCGTCCCGCTCGGCGACCAGTGGGCGTGGCGCGTGCCGTTCCTGCTCTCCGCGGTCCTGATCGCCGTCGGCATCGTCATCCGGCTCAAGGTCGAGGAGTCCCCCGAGTTCGAGGACCTCAAGGCCGAGGGCGAGGTCTCGAAGAACCCGCTGCTCGAGGTCGTCCGCGACGACTGGCGCAACATCGTCCGCGCCTTCTTCCTGCGCATGACCGAGACCGCCGGCTACGCCGTCACCATCACCTTCGTCGTCTCCTACCTGACCTCGGAGAAGCTCTCCGACCGCACGACGACGCTCACGGCCACGATGATCGCCGCCGCGATCGGCGTCGCCGCGACCGTGTTCTGGGGAGCCCTCACCGACCGCTTCGGCCGCCGACCGGTCTACCTCGCGGGCACCATCATCACCGCGCTCTGGGGCGTCCCGCTGTTCCTGCTGGTCAACACCGGCACCGCGCTCGCGATCGTCGCCGCCTTCGTCGTCAGCTATGCCATCTGTCAGAACATGCTGGCCGGCGTCCAGGGCGCCTGGTTCTCCGAGCTGTTCGCCGCCCGCACCCGCACCACCGGCGCCTCCCTGGCCTACCAGCTCTCCGCCGTCGTCTCCGGCTTCACACCGCTCGTCGCCACGGCCCTGTTCGCGGGCTTCGGCTGGATCGGCCCGGCCCTGCTCATCACCTTCTACGGCGTCTGCGGCGTGATCGCGACGCTGCTCACCCGCGAGACCTGGGGTCCCGCCGAGAAGGCCGCCGTCGACGAACTCGCCGCCACGACCCCGAGGCCCGTCCCGGCCGCCGCCTCCTGAACCCGTCCGAGAGACCGGAGTCCACACATGACCTCCACGATCCCCGCCCCGGGGACCATCGAGACCCGCGCGCAGCGCGTGCGCGACGCCGCGTACCGCATCCGCCGCCACGCGCTCGACATGGGCGAGGTGCAGGGCCAGGGCTACATCGGCCAGGCCCTCGGCGTCGCCGACGTCCTCGCCGCCCTGTTCACCGACCACCTGCGTTTCCGGCCCGACGACCCCGAATGGGCCGACCGCGACCGGTTCCTGCTCTCCATCGGGCACTACGCGATCGCCGCGTACGCCGCGTTCGCCGAGGCCGGCATCCTCGACGTCGCCGAGCTGGAGACCTACGGCTCCGACGAGTCGCGCCTGCCGATGTCGGCCATGGCCTCCTACACGCCCGGCATGGAGATCTCGGGCGGGTCGCTCGGCCACGGCCTCGGCGTGGCCACCGGCCTCGGGCTCGGTCTGCGCCTGCGTGGCGTCGGCGCCCGCGTCGTCAATCTGCTCTCCGACGGCGAGCTCGACGAGGGCTCGACGTGGGAGGCCGCCATGGCCTGCGCCCACCACGGCCTCGACAACGTCCTCGCCGTCGTCGACGTCAACGCCCTGCAGGCCGACGGCCCCACCGTCGGCGTGCTGAAGACCGAGCCCCTCGTCGAGAAGTGGCAGGCCTTCGGCTGGAACGTGCGCCGCGTCGACGGCAACGACGTCGACGCCCTGCTCGGCGCCCTCGACGACCTGCCCGCCGGCACCGGACGCCCCTCGGTGCTGATCTGCGACACCCGGATCGGACGCGGCGTCCCACTGCTCGAGACGCGCGAGAAGGCGCACTTCATGCGGGTCGAGGCCCACGAGTGGCAGATCGCCCGCGACCAGCTCGACGAGACCTACCGCACCGGAGCCCACGCATGAGCACCACGACCACGGCGACCACGAAGCCGCGCCTGACCACCTCGGCGATGATCGCCTCGTTCGCCGACCCGGACCAGCGCACGAGCCCGGCCCCGTTCGGCCACGCGCTCGCCGCGCTCGCCGCCGAGCGACCGGAGATCGTCGGGCTCTCCGCCGACCTCGCCAAGTACACCGACATGCACGTCTTCCGTGAGGCCCACCCCGAGCGCTTCTTCCAGATGGGCATGGCCGAGCAGGTCATGCTCGGGGCCGCCGCCGGGATGGCCGAGGCCGGTCTCGTGCCGTTCGCCTCCACCTACTCGGTCTTCGCGACGAGGCGCGCCTACGACTTCCTCTGCCTCGACATCGCCGAGCCCGGCCTGAACGTCAACGTCGTCGGCGCCCTCCCCGGCCTGACGACCGGGTACGGCCCGAGCCACCAGGCCACCGAGGACCTCGCGATCCTGCGCGGCTGCCCGAACCTCACGATCGTCGACCCCTGCGACTCCGTCGACATCGCCGCCGCCGTCCCGGCTCTCGCCGACCACGACGGAGCGACCTACCTGCGGCTGCTGCGCGGCCAGGTGCCCACCGTGCTCGACGAGTACGACTACCGCTTCGAGCTCGGCCGCGCGGCGGAGCTGCGCACCGGCCGCGACGTCGTCCTCATCTCCACCGGGCTCATGACGATGCGCGCGTTGCAGGCCGCGCAGCGCCTCGAAGCCGACCACGTCGACGTCGCCGTGCTGCACGTCCCCACGATCAAGCCGCTCGACCGCGCGGCGGTCGTGCGCGCCGCGAGCAGTGACCGGCTCGTCCTGACCTGCGAGAACCACACCGTCGTCGGTGGCCTCGGCGAGGCCGTGGCGACCGAGATCGCCCTCGCCGGCATCGGCACCCGCTTCGGGCGCATCGGCCTGCCCGACGAGTTCCTCGCCGCCGGCGCCCTGCCGACCCTGCACGACCGCTACGGCCTGTCCACCGACGCCATCGTCACCCGCATCAAGGAGCAGCTCGCATGAGCACCGACCCCCGCACCGCCGTCGTCACCGGGGCCGGCTCGCGGCGCGGCATCGGCCGCGCCACCGCGCACGCCCTCGCCGCCGCCGGCTGGCACGTCGCCGTCCTGGACCTCGACGAGGCCGGCGCCAAGGAGACCGCCGACGACGTCGCCGGCGCCCACGGCGTCCGCACCGCCGGGATCGCCTGCGACGTCACCGACGAGCTCTCCGTCGAGACCGCCCTCGCGACCCTCGACGCCGCCCTGCCCCCGGTCGGCGCGCTGGTGAACAACGCCGGGATCACCTCGCCGGTCCCGTTCCTCGAGGTCACCGACGCCGAGTGGGACACGGTCTTCGCGGTGAACGTCCGCGGCGCCTACAACATCACCCGCCGCGTCGCGCCCGGGATGGCCGAGCGCGGCTTCGGCCGGATCGTGTTCCTGTCGTCGGTGTCGGCCGAGCGCGGCGGCGGCGTGTTCGGCGGGGTCGCCTACTCCGCGGCCAAGGCCGGCCAGCTCGGGTTCGCCCGCGCCCTGGCCCGCGAGCTCGGCCCGTCCGGGATCACCGTCAACTCCGTCGCCCCCGGCCTGATCGACACCGACATCACGGGCGGGGCGCTCGAGGGCGAGCGCAAGGAGGCCCTCCTGGCCGGCATCCCGGTCGGGCGCAACGGACGGGTCGACGACGTCGCCGACCTCATCACCTTCCTGTGCCGCCCGGAGTCGGGCTACATCACCGGCGCCACCTACGACGTCAACGGCGGCTCGCACATCCACTAGGGGCACGACGGAGCCGGGCGCGCGAGGGGAGCGCCCGGCTCCCGGGCACCCACTGTGCTACTAGTGGGACATGCGTCCCGGAACTCTCGTCGGCACGGTCCTGTTGGGGGCCTCGATCGTCTGCGAGGTCGCGGGGACGATGCTCCTGCATGCCTCGCAGGGGTTCTCGAGTCCGGTGGCCTCGCTCGGGGTCCTCGCGGGCTACGGGATCTCGATCCTGTTGTTCTCCCGGGCCCTGCAGTACGGGCTGACCCTCGGCATCGCCTACGGGACGCTGACCGGCTGCGGGCTGGTGGCGGCGACCGTCGCGAGCACGGTGGTCTTCGGCGACCCGATCGCGCCGCTGCAGATCGCGGGCCTCGCGCTGATCCTGCTCGGGGCCCTCACCCTGCAGACGACGCCGCGTGCCGCGGGCGGGACGGCGGAGTGATCGAGACACTGCTGCTCTCGGCGTCGGTCGCGGCCCAGGGGGTCGGGATCGCCGCGACCCGCGCCTCGGACGGGCTGCGCCGCCGCCGGTGGGTGGTCGCGGCGTTCGTCGGGATGGCCGTGTCGGTCGCGCTGATGTCGCAGGCGCTCGCGCGGGGCCTGTCCCTCGCGGTCGGCTACGGCATCTGGAGCGGGTCCGGCATCGTGCTCGCCGCGGCCGCGGGGGTCGTCCTGTTCGGCGACCGGCTGCCCGCCCGGCACACGCTCGGGCTGGCGCTGGTGATCGCCGGCGTCGTCGTGGTCTACGGCGGCGCCCGATGACCGGGCCGGACGTCGACGGCATCCACGGCATGCACGGCATCGATGACGAGGCCGACGGCCGCCGACGCCGTGGGCGGCGCCGACGGGCGACCCTCATCGAGGCCGTCCTCGTCGTCGTCGCGAGGGACGGCGTCGCCGGGGTGTCGCACGGCTCGGTCGCCGCCGCGGCCGGCCTGCCCCGCAGCGCCGTCTCGCACCACTTCGCCTCCCTCGACGACCTGCTCGACGCCGCCCTCCGCTCGGGCACCGAACAGCTGATCGCCGCGGTCCCCCAGGTGCCTCCCGGGAGCGACCTGTCCTGGTTCGCCCACCAGTTGGTGTCCCTGTTCGAGGAGAACCGCGACCGCGTCGCCGCCGGCTACGAGCTCTACACCCTCGCCGCCCGCCGGCCCGCCCTGCGCAGCGCCGTCGGGCTGTGGCTCGACCTCCTCCACGACCTCGCCCGCCACCACACCGACGACCCCGCTCGGGTGCGCGGCTTCGCCGTCGCCGTCGACGGCTACTTCCTCCAGGCCCTCGCCGCCGGGACCAGCCCTCGGGCTGACGAACTCGTGTCGCTGCTCGCGGCAGCGCTCACGGACCACGCCCATGCCCCCGGCCCGTGATCGCCGGGTCACGGATCACCACCGCGGCAGCGCCGGCAGGTCCCCGTCGTGGCGCAGGCCGGACTCCACCTCCTCGCGCGCGAGGAACGGCAGCAGCTCCTCGTAGTACCCCTCGATCCGGGTCGCACCGTCGCCGACGGTCCACTCCTCGCCCTCGCGGGCGACGACGTGCAGCCCGGGGCTGTCCGGGTTCGCCCGGAGCCGGAGCACGCAGATGTCGATGGCGTCCACGATCGCGTCGGTCCCGGCCTCGTGCCACTGCCAGGTCGTGTCCAGGTCGTGGTGGTGGACGATCAGCTCGGTGGTGCGCAGCGCCGGCAGCGCGAAGACGTCGATCTCCCCGGCGAACGGGGTCGGCACCGTCTCCACCGCCACGCCGGAGCGCAGCCGCGCCAACGCCTCCGCCAGCTGCCGGTCGGCCCGGTCCAGCGCGGCGGCCAGCTGCCGGGCGGAGAGTTCCGCGGCCGTCCGCTCGATGTCGGCCGCCCGCTCCTCCGCGGACGCGTACGCGGGGGTCTCCTCGCCGGTCACGGCCCAGGTGGCGAGGTGGGTGAGGGCCTCCGCGTCCCGGACGAGGTGCGCGACGACGTGCGCCCGGGTCCACCCCTCGCACCGGGTCGGCTTCCCGAGCTCGTCGTCGACGAGGCTCGCGATCGTGGCCATGGCCATCCCCGCCTCGCGCTCCAGCACTCCGAGGTCGCTCGCGACGGACCGGACGCTCTTCATGTCGGGCTACTCCTCCTCGTGGTGCAGGCGGGCCAGCTCGGTGCGCGACCGCACGCCGACCTTCGTGTAGATGCGGGTGAGGTGGTACTGGACGGTCTTGGGCGAGACCTGCAGTTCGGCGGCCACGTCCTTGTTCGACATGCCGGTGACGACGAGGTCCACCACGGCCGTCTCCTGCGCGGTGAGACCCTGCCCGCCGTCCGACCGGCCGTGCCGCACCCCGCCGGCGCGCAGTTCGCGGTCGCACCGCGCGACGTAGCTGCTCGCGCCGAGCGCGAGGAACAGCTCGCGGGCGCTCGAGAGCACCGTGTCCGCGTCGCGGCGCCGGGAGAGCCGGCGCAGCGACTGGCCGAAGGCGAAGTGGGCCCGGGCCGCGTCCCAGCGCAACGACCGGGCCTCCAGCGTGGCGATGGCGCTCTCGAAGGCCCGACGGGTCGCCGCGAGGTCGCCGCGCGCGGCCTCCAGCCGCCCGCGGGCCCACGCCAGGCGCGCGAGCTCCGCCTCGTCCTGCTGGTCCTCGGCCCGCGCACGGTGCTCGGTGAGGAACGCGTCGGCGTCCTCGACGCGGCCCTCCAGGACCAGGGCGTTCGCGTAGACGTCCCGCCACGGCCACCAGCCCGGTTGGACGACCGTGGTGTCGTCGCCGAGCGCGGTCAGCGGGCCGAGCGCCCGCAGCACGGCGCCGTAGTCCGAGCGGGCCTCGGCCAGCGCGGCGCGGGCGAGGCGCCGCGGGACGGCCATGATCTCGTAGTCGTCGGCGCCCGCGTGGGTGTCGCGCAGGACCCGCTCCGCGCGGCCCGGTTCGCCCCGCAGGCTGTGGACCTGCGCGGCGGTCCAGCCGAGCAGCGGGGTCACGATCGCGATCCCGGAGCTCTGCGCCCGCCGCAGACCGTCGGCCACGGCGCGGAGCGCGAGGTCCCAGTCGCCGGCGAGGAAGTGCGCCCGAGCGAGCCAGCCGGACGCCCAGAGGGAGATCCGCGACGACCCGCCGAGCGTCGTCGTCGGGATCGCGCTCTCGAGGTCCGCGCGGGCCTCGTCGAGGTTCCCGACGACGAGGTGCAGCCACCCGTGCCCCATCGTGATCCGCTGCACCTGCGGGCCGCGCCGGACCCGGGTGGCCATCGCGCGGTACTCCCCCAGCGCCTCGTCGGGAGCCCCGGACGCGGCCGTGCCGAGGCCGCGCATCGCGAGCGCCTCGACCGCAGCGGGGTGGTCGTCGCCGACCAGTGCCGTCGCCCGGTCCGCCCACTCGACGAGGGCGGTCCCGTCGCCGCAGCACAGCGCGTGCAGCACCCGCCGCTGGCAGATCCAGGCCGCGGTGTCGGGGTCGACGGCGGGGTCGCAGAGGTCCCAGGCGCGGGTCAGCGCCCGTTCCGCCTGCGCGGTCCGCCCGAGCAGGATCGCGAGGTAGCCGAGCACCGAGTTCCGGATGGCGGTGTCGAGCAGGTTCTCGATCGCGGGGATGAGCGCCTCGGCCTCGAACACCGCGCCGGCGCCGATGAGCGCGTCGACCGCGCGGATGAGCAGCAGCTCGCGGTCCTCGGGCCTCTCGGACAGCCGGCTCGCCTCGAGCAGCGCGTGTGCGGCGTCCGACCAGGCGCCGTCGCCCGCCTTCAGCCCCGCCAGCTCGGTCAGCCGGGCGGCCAGCGCGGCGTCCCGACCCGGGGTCGCCGCGGCGAGCAGGGCCATCCGACGGTGGGGCTCGGCGACGACCTCGGCCGCCCGCCGCCGGACGTGCGCCGCCCGGTGCGGCCCGACGACGTCGAGGACCGCGGCCCGCACCATCGGGTCGACCGGCCCCACGACCGGGAGGGAGCGCCCGCCG
Source organism: Actinomycetospora sp. CA-084318 (assembly GCF_050955885.1). Classification (NCBI taxonomy): domain Bacteria; kingdom Bacillati; phylum Actinomycetota; class Actinomycetes; order Pseudonocardiales; family Pseudonocardiaceae; genus Actinomycetospora; species Actinomycetospora sp. CA-084318. The sequence continues at coordinate 1,497,722 of NZ_CP192098.1, read as the reverse complement.
AAGCGGGTGACCAGCCCGGCCCGGGCGGCCTCGCTCAGGGGTTCGAGGACCTCGTCCAACTCCGCCGTGCGGGCGATCTCGTCGAGGCTCGCCGGCTCGGCGAAGCAGGCGACCACCTCGACCAGGGTCCGGGCGTGCCGGCCGAGGACGGCGACCCGCTCCTGCACGCGGACCGCGACCTCCCGGGGGGCGGGCAGCCGCACGTCGGGCACGTCCCACCCGTCGACCTCGTCGAGCAGCGCGAGCACGTGGCGCGGGACGCCCAGCGTGTGCCGCCGCACCCGCTGGACGAGCCAGGGCGGCAGCGGGCGTCCGCGGTCGTCGCAGAGCTCCTCGATCTCGCGGGCGGTCAGCGGCCCCAGCGTCACCGATACGTCCGCCGCCCGACGGAGCAGGTCCGCGAGCTCGAACCGACCCTCGCCGGGCGTGACGGCGAGCAGCGCCACCACGGGTGCATCGCGGTGATGACGGACGAGGGTCGACAACGCCCGGAACGACGGCAGGTCGCTCCAGTGGGCGTCGTCGACGACGAGCAGGGCCGGGTGGTCACCGATCCGCTCGGCCAGCCGCCGGGCCGCCGCGAACGCGTCGTCGCCGCCGAGCTCCTCGACGCCCGCGCCGAGGAGCTGGGCGAGCACGGCGTACGGACAGTCCTGCTCCCAGTCGACCGCGGTCGCCCGGAGCAGGGTCCGGTCCGACGCGCCGGCCGCCACGTCCCGGAGCAGTCGGCTCTTCCCCGCCCCGGACCCGCCGTCGAGCAGGACGGTGCCGCGGCCGTCGTCGAGCACCTCGAGGACGGCCCGCCGCACCTCGGTCCGCTCGCGGGGCCCGGCCGCGGCGGCTCCGACGTCCTCGGGTCCGGTCACGGCCGGCTCAGCCGAGGTCCCCGCCGGCGACGGGCAGCACCGAGCCGGTGATGTACGAGGCCTCCGGCGAGGCGAGGAAGCAGATCGCCGCCGCCTGCTCGTCCCGGGTGCCGTAGCGCTTCATCAGCGACGACTCCACCGTCTGGTCGACGATCCCCTGGTACCACTCCTTCTCCTGGTCGGAGGCCGGCCCGGGCCCGCGCGGGGTCCTCCGCTCGGGCGCGTCCGTCCCGCCGGGCGCGGTCGCGGTGACGCGGACGCCGTGCGGCGCGAGCTCCAGCGCGAGCGCCGAGGTGATCGCGTTGACCCCACCCTTCGCCGCGGCGTAGGGCACCCGGTGAATGCCGCGCGTGGCCACCGAGGACACGTTGACGATCGTCCCGGCGCCCCGCTCGATCATGTGCGGGGCAACGGCCCGGCAGCCCCACAGGGTCGGCCACAACGACCGCTGGATCTCCGCCTGGATCTCCTCGGGCGGGTACCGGTCGAACGGCTTCGCCCAGATCGTGCCGCCGACGGTGTGGATCGCGACGTCGACCCGGCCGAACTGCTCGATCGCCGCGTCGACGACGGCCTGCGCCCCCTCCCACGTCTCGAGATCCGCGAGGACCGCGACCGCGTCGCCGACCCCGTCGGACCGGTCCTCGACGAGTTCGGCGGCGAGTTCCTTGACGGTGTCCGCGCGGTCGGCGAGGACGACGAGCCCGCCCTCGGCGTGGATCCGCCGCGCGGTGGTCTCCCCGATGCCCTGGCCCGCCCCGGTGACGATCACGACCTGGTCGGCGAAGCGACCGGGCGTCACGAACCTCGGTCGGCGGGACGCGCGCCGCTCGTTCATCGCCCGCCGCGTGGTCGCCTTGGACCGCTCGGCGTGCTCGGAGAACAGTCGTCGGGCCTCGTCCCGGTCGCCCGACTCCATCGCGTCGACGATGTCGAGGTGGTCCTGCGCGCAGCGCGGGTCGCACCAGGTCGCCGAGCGCAGCGACTCCTCCATGTGGCCCTTGACCCCGAGGTCCTGGTAGGCGCTCAGCAGGTGGCTGTTGCCGGTCAGGGTGAACAGGTAGTCGTGGAACGCGGCGTTGGACTCGGTGTAGGCGTGCGCGTCGGTGAAGCACTCGTGCTCGACGTCGACGTAGGGCACCGTCGCCTGGGCGAGCACCCGGTACCCGGCGATCTGCCGCGAGGTGATCCGCCCGATCGTCAGTTCCAGGGCGCCGAGTTCCAGGGCGCGCCGGGCGTCGAAGATCGCGTCGGAGACCTGGATCGACGGGTGCTGCTGGCCGATCTCGTAGCCGTCGGTGGTGACGGTGCCCGGGACCGACTCCGGCTCTGGATCGGGCTCCGGCGGCCGGGGAGCCACCAGCGGCTCCAGCTCCCCCATCGTGAACACGTCCTGCCCGAGGATCCCGCGGGCGTCCTCGGCGACCAGCAGCTCGTCGTCCTCGGTCACCCGCGCGTCCGTGTCCCGCGCGTCGTCGCTCCCCGGCAGCACGACCCGCCCCAGCAGTCGCCGCGGCAGGTCCTCCACCGGGCTGCCGTCGGGCAGGTCGGACGCCGCCGCGACGCGCGCGTCGGCGCCCAGTTCCGCCAGCTCCACGCGCGGCAGCACCGTCTGCCCGTCGAGCTCGCGGCCCTCCAGGCTCTGCAGGAGCTCCGACGCGGGCGCCGGGTCGAGCGGGGTCGGCGCGGGGGCCGGCGTCCGCTCCTCGGTGCGCGGCTCGGCGTCCACCGTCCCGACGTCGGGTGTGGTCGCGTCGGTCTCCGGCTCGGCACCCTCGAGGTCCTCGGCGCCCTCCTGCTCGGAGTCGGGTTTCGCGGCCAGGGCGAACTTCTCGTAGTAGAAGCCCGCCGGGTCGAAGCCGCGCTCGGAGTGGTCCCGCCGGACCGCGTCGACCATCGGCGGGGGGCCGCACAGGTAGACCGACGCCGCGCCGTCGTGCAGGTGCTCGGGCTCGGTGTGCGCGGTGACGTAGCCCTGCCGTTCGGCGGTCGTGTGCTCGTCGGCCACCGTGTGGACCCAGGTGAAGTTCTCCAGGGCCTCCTCGAGACCGCGCAGCGTCTCCAGCTCGACGACGTCGTCGTCGGTGGTCGCCCCGTAGATCAGGTGCGCCTGGCGGCTGCTCCCGGTGGACTGCAGCCGGCGCAGGATCGACAGGATCGGCGCGAGGCCCGTGCCGCCCGCGAGCAGCAGCAGCGGCGAGTCGGACTCGCGCAGGAAGAAGCTGCCGTGCGGGCCGGTGAACTGCACCGAGTCGCCGACGGCGGCCTGGTTCGCCAGCCACTCGCTCATCACGCCGCCGGGCGAGAGCTTGATCAGGAAGCCGAGCTGTTCGTCGTCGGGACCGGAGGAGAAGGAGTACGACCGCGTCTGGTCGGTGCCCGGCACCGCGATGTTGACGTACTGCCCGGGCAGGAAGACCAGCTTCTCCCGGTCCTCGCAGTCCAACGTGAGCGACATCGTCGTCTCCGAGAGCCGCTCCACCGCCGCGATCGTCGCCGTGAAGGTGCCCGCGCTGGTCTTCGCGACGGCGGACGTGGTCGGGATCTGCACGACGAGGTCCGACTTCGGGCTCATGCTGCAGGTCAGGACGTAGCCGGCGGCCTCCTCGTCGGGAGCCAGGGCGTCGGAGACGTAGTCGTCCATCTCGAACTCGCCGGACTCGAGGAACGACTTGCACGTGCCGCACGCGCCGTCGCTGCAGTCGACCGGGATGTTGATCTTCGAGCGGTAGGCGGCGTCCATCACCGTCTGCCCCTCGCGGCACTTCACGAACCGGGTGACGCCGTCCTCGAAGGAGAGCGCGACGTCGTGCGTCGGTGCGCTCATCGCGCCTCCTCAGAAGTGGTAGATGTCGACGACGTGGTGGATGAAGTCGTTCTTCAGCACCACGGTCTTGCGCCGGATCAGCGGCGACGGACCGGAGAAGTCGATCGTGTAGAACGACGTGCCGTAGTACGGGTCGACGGTTTTGTACCGGAAGTACATCGTGTGCCAGTTGAACCGCACGTCGACGAGGTCGCCGCGCCGTTCGATCACCTCGACGTTCGAGATGTTGTGGCTGGTGCGCGGTTCCGGGATCGAGGTCGCGCTCGAGCGTTCCGTGCGGATGCGGAACACGCGGTCCTCGAGGCCGCCCTTGTTCGGATAGTAGATCAGCGAGATCTCGCGCTGCGGGTCCTGGGTGAGCGTGTCGTGGTCGTCCCAGCACGGCAGCCAGTAGACGACGTCGTCGGCGTAGCACTCCAACCAGCGCTCGAACTCGCGGTCGTCGAGATAGCGCGCCTCGCGGTAGAGGAACTGCTCGATCAGGTTCTGGGTGATGAGCGCGTTCCCGCTGCCGGGGGTGTCGGCGTCGCGGCCGTGGCTCACGGCCTTCTCGGTGGTCGTCATGATCAGGCCTCCTCCTTCTCGGCCTCGAGCGCGGCCCGCATCGTCTCGAGCCAGTAGCCGTGCTGGACCGGGTAGAGGCCCTCGTCCTCGTTCTTTGCGCCCGAGGAGATGACGCCGTCCATGCCGAGGGACGTCGCGACCTCGTCGGGACCGTCGATCCAGTGCTCCACGCCGCGCGTCATGTCGTTCCACGGCGCGGTGGTGGCCTGGAACGTCAACTGGCAGGCGCGGAACTCCTCGAGGTCGTCGGGGGTGGCCATGCCCGAGGCGTTGAAGAAGTCCTCGTACTGGCGGATCCGGTTCGCGCGGGCCTCGTCGCTCTCGCCCTTCGGGGCGATGCAGTAGATGGTGACCTCGGTCTGGTTCGGCGCGATCGGGCGGAAGTGCCGGATCTGCGTCGAGAACTGGTCCATCAGGTAGACGTTCGGGTAGAGGCACAGGTTCCGGGAACCGCGGACCATGAAGTCGCCCGTCGCGTCGCCGAACTGCTCCTTCAGCGAGTCGATCTCGCTGTAGAGCGGCTGGTCCTCCGGGTTGGCCTTCCACGTCCACAGGCACAGGTGGCCGTGCGGGAACGACCAGTACCCGCCGCCGGACTTGCCCCAGCCGCCCGCGTCGAGGGCCTTCGTCTCGTTCTTCGACTCGCCGCTCTGGCGCCGCGACGTGGTCGCGGCGTAGTTCCAGTGCAGCGCGGTGACGTGGTAGCCGTCGGCGCCGTTCTCGGCCTGGACCTTCCAGTTCCCGTCGAAGGTGTAGGTCGACGAGCCGCGCAGCACCTCCAGGCCCTCGGGCGACTGGTCGACCAGCATGTCGATGATCTCGGTCGTGTCACCGAGGTGCTCGTCCAGCGTCAGGACGTCCGCGTTGAGGCTGCCGAACAGGAATCCGCGGTAGCTCTCGAAGCGCGGCACCTTCACGAGGTTGTGCGAGCCGTTGGTGTTGAAGTTCTCCGGGTAGCCCGCGCCCTCGGGGTCCTTGACCTTGAGCAGCGTGCCGTCGTTGCGGTAGGTCCAGCCGTGGAACGGGCAGGTGAGCGTCTTGCGGTTGTCCCGCTTCTTGCGGCACAGCATCGCCCCGCGGTGTGCGCACGCGTTGATCAGGCAGTGCAGCTCGCCGTCCTTGTCGCGGGTGATGACGACCGGCTGCCGGCCGATGGAGGTGGTGAAGTAGTCCCCGGGCTCGGGGAGCTGGCTCTCGTGGGCGAGGTAGACCCAGTTCCCCTCGAAGATGTGCTTCATCTCGAGTTCGAAGATCTCTTCGTCGGTGAAGATCCGACGGTTCGCCTTCACCACCCCGGCCTCGCGGTCGTCGACGACGGCGTCGGCGAGGACGTGTCCGGCTCGGTCGAGGCTCTGCGTCATCGCAAGCTCCAGGTGGTGGACGGCAGGTGGTGTCCACCTACCGTCCCCTGTCGTGGCGCCCGACACACCGGACAACTACCTAGTCCTGACCTAGGGCTTTCGACGCTCAGCCGGCCGACCGTGGGTCAGGAGCCGTGCACCACCACCCCACGGATGATCTTGCCGTCGCGCAGGTCCTGGTAGCCCTCGTTGACCTGGTCGAGGGTGTACTGCTTGGTGACGAGCTCGTCGAGCTTGAGGCTGCCCTTGTTCCACAGCCGCAGCAGGCGCGGGATGTCGTAGTGGGGGTTGCACGACCCGAACTGGGCGCCCCGGAGGACCTTCTCGCTGCGGACCATGAGGGCGCTCGGGAGCTGGATGGTGTTGTTCGCGGCGTTGGCCTGGCTGACCAGCACGACGGTGGAGCCCTTCCCGACGATGTCGAACGCCTGCCGGATGACCTTCTCGTCCATCACGCCCACGGTCAGGACGGCCTGGTCCGCCCCGTTGCCCCAGGTCAGTTCCTTGACCTTGGCGTCGGCCTCCTCCGCGTCGGCGAAGACGTGGGTCGCGCCGAAGGTCAGCGCGGTCTGGCGCTTGAACTCCACCGGGTCGACCACCACGACGTACTGGGCGCCGGCCTGCGCGGCGCCCTGCACCGCGTTCATCCCGACGCCGCCCGCCCCGAAGATCACCGCGGTGTCCCCGGCCTTCACGCCGCCGGCGTTGACCGCGGAGCCCCAGCCGGTCGGCACGCCGCAGCCCGTCAGGACGGCCACCTCGAGGGGCAGCCACGGGTCGACCTTCACCGCGGACCGGGCGTGGATGGTGGCCCGCTCGGAGAAGGTGCCGAGCATGCAGAAGCCGCCGAGGTCGGTGCCGCCGCGGTGGTAGCGGAACGTCCCGTCCGGCATGCAGCCCTGCAGGATGTTGGCGCCGATGTTGCAGAGGTTGGTGTGCCCGGTCTCGCAGTAGCGGCAGTACCCGCAGCTGGGCATGAAGCTGCACACGACGTGGTCGCCGGGCTCGACGTGCGTCACCCCCGGGCCGACCGACTCGATGATCCCGGCGCCCTCGTGCCCGGCGACGATCGGGTAGCGGGGCGAGTCGCCGTAGATGCCCTCGACCAGGTGCAGGTCCGAGTGGCACAGACCGGAGGCGACGAACTTGACGTGCACCTCGCCCGGACCCGGCTCGTCGACGTCGAGTTCGACGATCTCGAACTCGGTCTGGCCCTTGTCCATCACTGCGGCACGCGTCTTCATCGATCAGCCTCCGGGCTCGTCACGACGGGATGACGTCGGTCGTAGCCTCCTCGACGAACCGGCGTCAAGGTCCTGACGACGGGTCCCGTCGGGCGCTTCCCAACTCCGGCCCGCAGCCGCGAGGATCAGCCCGACGACGACCGCCGGACCCGACGGAGCGAGCGTGGACGATCTCGACCGGTACCTCCCGCCGTACACCGCCGATCTGGCGCGGGCGCGGCGCCAGACGCTGGGCACGATCCTGTCCCGCACGGCCGGGAAGGTCCCCGCGAAGACCGCGATCGTCCACCGGGACACCCGGCGCACGTTCGCCGAGCTCGACGCCGACGCCAACCGCGTCGCCAACGCCCTGATCGCGCGCGGCGTCGCCCGCGACGACCGCGTCGCGATCTTCTCCCACAACTCCTACGCGTTCGTCGTCGCCTACTTCGCCCTGGCGCGGATCGGGGCCATCTCGGTGCCGGTGAACTTCAACTTCACCGCCCACGAGGTGCGCTACGTCCTGGAGGACAGCGGGGCCCGGGCCGTGATCGTCGAGGACGCGCTGGTCGACACGCTCGGGGCGGCGCAGGTGGCGATCGCCATCGGGATCGTCATCGGCCGGCGCGCGGGCTGGACGTCGTTCGACCGGCTGCTCGAGCACGACGACGCGTCCGAGCCCGACGTCGAGGTCGGCGACGACGACCCGGTGCAGCTGCTCTACACGAGCGGCACGACCTCGGCCCCCAAGGGCGCGATCATGACCAACCGGAACCTGATCGCCCAGTACCTCAGCGACATCGTCGACGGCGAGTACCACCGCGACGACGTCGAGCTGCACGCGTTGCCGCTCTACCACTGCGCGGCGCTGCACGACTTCCTCACGCCCGACGTCTACCTGGGTGCCACCAGCATCGTCGTCGACTCGCCCGACCCCGACACGATCCTGAGCACGGTCGCCGCCGAGGGCATCACGAAGATGTTCTGCCCGCCGACCGTCTGGATCCGGCTGCTGCGCTCCCCCGCGTTCGACCGCCACGACCTGTCGTCGCTGCGCAAGGGCTACTACGGCGCGGCGATCATGCCGGTCCCGGTGTTGCAGGAACTGAGCGAGCGCCTCCCGGGCATCCGGCTGTTCAACTACTACGGGCAGACCGAACTCGCCCCGAACGCGACCGTGCTGTTCCCCGAGGAGCAGATCACCAAGGCGGGCACGGCCGGCCGGGCGAGCCTCAACGTCGAGACCCGGCTGCACGACGACGACGATCGGCCGGTGCCCGTCGGGCAGGTCGGCGAGATCGTGCACCGGACCCCGCACGCCATGCGCGGCTACTGGGGCAAGCCGGAGGCCACCGCCGAGGTGTTCCGCAACGGCTGGTTCCACAGCGGCGACCTCGGCGTGATGGACGCCGAGGGCTACCTGACGATCGTCGACCGCAAGAAGGACCTGATCATCACCGGCGGCGAGAACGTCGCCAGCCGCGAGGTCGAGGACGCGATCTACTCCCACCCCGCCGTCAGCGAGGTCGCCGTGTTCGGGGTGAGCCATCCCGAGTGGATCGAGGCGGTGGCCGCGGCCGTGGTGCTCCGCGAGGGAGCCGAGGCGGACCCCGCGGCGATCGTCGCCCACGCCCGGGAACGGCTCGCCGGGTTCAAGGCGCCCAAGTACGTGGTGCTCGTCGACGAACTGCCGAAGAACCCCAGCGGGAAGATCCTCAAGCGCGAGCTCCGGGACACCTACGCCGGGCTGGCGTCGACGACCTGAGGCGGCATCGTGTACGAGGCCTCATCAATTCCCGGACAACTCCGGTAGCTCGTAGCGGCGGACCTCGCGCAGCGCGGCGAGACCGGCCGCGACGGCGGGCTGGTCGGCGGAGCCGCGACGAACCGCGGTGATCACGTGCCGGGTCGGTACGGAGGCGCCGGCGATCGGGATGCGGCGCGTGTCCTCGTGCGCGGGCAGGTCGACCAGGCGCGGGATGAGCGCGACCCCGAAGCCCCGCGCCACGAGGGCGGCGCCGGTGTCCCAGGCGTCGGCGTGGTGCGCGACGGCCGGGTCGAACCCGGCGCCGGTGCAGGCCAGCGTGACGAGCTGGTGGTAGGCCCGCCCCGGGCTGCCCAGCACCCAGGGGTCGCCCGCGAGCTCGTCGAGCGAGACCGCGGTGCGGTCGGCCACCGGGTGGTCCGGCCCGACGAGGACGTCGAGCGGCTCCTGGTAGAGCGGGGCCTGTTCGAAGGCGGGATCGGTCCGCGGCGGGATGCTCGGCGTGGCGACGACGACGGCGATGTCGGTGTCCCCGGCCGCGAGCAGGTCGAAGGCCCGGGCCGGCTCGATCTCCCGCAGACCGACCCGGAGCGCCGGGTGCCGGTCGCGCAACAGGGTCAGCGCGCGCGGCGCGACGACGGCGGCCGCCGTGGAGAACCCGCACAGCCGCAGCGTGCCGGTGAGCTCGGTCCGGTCCTGGTGCGCGGCGAGGTCGGCCTGCGCCCGCTCCCACTGGGCGGTGAGCGCCGCCGCGTGCTCGAGCAGCGTGTGCGCCCCGGCGGTGAGCCGGACCGTGCGCCCCGTCGGTTCGAGGAGGACGACGTCGAGCTCGCGCGCCAGCGCCTGCATCTGGTGCGACACGGCGGACGGGGTGATCCGACAGACCTCCGCGGCCGCGGTGACGGTCCCGTGCCGGGCGATCGCCTGGAGCACCTTGAGCCGACGATCGATCATGTACGTACCGTACAAGGTCACGTGTACGAAGCTTCGCTGGACGCGAACAGTTGATCACCGCAGACTGGGCGAGCACCCCGGGGGCCCGGCGCCGCACCCCACCCTCGCACCACGTCTCTGGAGTCCGTCATGGACACGTATCGCGCCGTCGTCATCGGCTGCGGCGGTCTCGGTTCCGCCGCGCTGTACCGCCTCGCCACCGAGCTCGGATCCGGCGTCCTGGGCCTCGAGCAGTTCGAGCTCGGGCACTCCCGCGGGGCCTCGCAGGACCACTCGCGGATCATCCGGCTCGCCCAGCACCAGCCGCAGTACGCCGCGCTCGCCTCGGCCGCCTACAAGGCCTGGGACGAGGTCGAGGGCGAGTCGCTGCAGCAGATCGTCACCCGCACCGGCGGCCTCGTCATCGAGGACCGGGCCGCACGGCGGGGCGCGGCGACCGGCAGCCGCAACATCGAGGGCTACACCGCGATGTTCGACCGCTTCGGCTACGCCTACGAGCTCCTCGACGCCGACGAGCTGGTCGCCCGCTGGCCGCAGTTCTCCGTCTCCGGCGACGTGCAGGCGCTCTACCAGCCCGAATCGGGCATCGTCGACGCCGCCCGCGCCAACGCCACGCACCTCGCCCTGGCCCGCGCGCACGGCGCCGAGGTCCGGGCGCACACCCCGGTCCGCTCGATCCGGCCCGACGGCGACGGCGTCGTGGTGGTCACCGACACCGACACGATCCGCGCCGACCGCGTCGTCGTCGCCGCCGACGCCTGGACCAACCAGGTGCTCGCCGACACCGGGCTGCAGCTGCCGCTGACGGTGCTGCGCGAGCAGGTGACCTACTACTCCACCCCGCACCTCGCCGAGTTCGCGCCGTCACGGTTCCCGGTGTTCATGTGGCACGGGGCGCACAACTTCTACGGCTTCCCGGTGTACGGCGAAGTGGCGACGAAGCTCGGCCAGCACATGGGCGGCGAGGAGACCACCGCCGACACCCGCTCCTTCGTCCCCGACGACGTGCGCCGCGAGCGCTACGCCGACTTCCTGACGACGCACGTCCCCCGGTTCCTCGGGCCGGAGCTCTACTCGAAGACCTGCCTCTACACCGTGCCGCCGGACCAGAACTTCATCCTCGACCGGCTGCCCGAGCACCCGCAGATCGTCGTCGCGAACGGCGCCGGCCACGCCTACAAGTTCGCCGCCCTGATCGGGTCGCTGCTCGCCGACCTCGCGCTCGACCGCGCCCCGGCCCACCCGATCGACGCCTTCACGCTCGACCGGCCGGCGCTGACCGACCCGACCTTTCCCCGCAGCTTCCACGTCTGAATCCCGATCGGCCCGAGAGGAGACCCGAGATGTCCACCGACCCGAACGCCGCGCTCCCGGCCCGTCCGATCGACCCGGCGCGGTTCACCGAGGAGGACACCTACCGGCACACCCGGCTGCCGGTGGACCTGGCCTCGACCCTGATCCCCGACGCCTACTGCTCCCCGGAGTTCTTCGCCCAGGAGCAGGAGCGCGTCTTCACCTCGAGCTGGGTCGCGGTCGGTCTCCTCGCCGACGTCGACAAGCCCGGGCGGTGCGTCGTCGTCGAGGTCGCCGGGCGCTCGATCCTGATCACCCGCAACCGCCACGGCGAGCTGCGCGGCTTCCACAACGTCTGCCGCCACCGCGCGACGAAGCTGCTCGACGCCGACGCCCGCGAGGTCGGCCACCGCAACCGCATCCGCTGCCCGTACCACAACTGGACCTACGACACCGACGGCGCGTGCCTGGGCACCCCCCTGTTCGAGGGCTCCGACGTCCCCGCCGGCGAGGAGACCGTCTTCGACCAGATGGCCAAGGGCTTCGACAAGGCCGACTACGGCCTGCTCCCCGTCTCGGTCGACAGCTGGGGCTTCTTCCTGTTCGTCAACCTCTCGACGGATCCCGAGCCCCTGACCCGGGCACTGGGCGACCTGCCGCAGCGGTTCGCCGACTACCGCCTCGACGAGTGGACCGCGCAGCGCCGGCTCACCTACGACGTCGCCGCGAACTACAAGCTCGTCGGCGAGAACTTCATGGAGTACTACCACCTGCCCTGGGTCCACCCCGAGCTCAACCAGGTCTCCAGGTTCTCCGACCACTACCGCTGGCAGGGCCCGGGGCGCTACACCGGCATGTGCACCACCCCGGTCTCGGGCAACACCGACGCCGGCGGCTGGGACGGCCTGGCGCCCCTGAGCTCCCTCGGTGAGCAGGACGCCGACGCCGGCCGCTTCGTGTGGCTGTTCCCCTCCACCGCGCTCGTGGTGCTGCCCAATCACGCGTTCGTGCTGTTCAACCGGCCCGTCGCGGCGGACCGCACCGTCGAGACCGCCGTCCTGCTCACCCACCCCGAGTCCGCCGACGACGCCGACGCCGAGGCCGGCGTCGAGCAGCTCGCCAAGTTCTGGGACCTGGTCAACCGCCAGGACCTCGAGATCGTGGAGCGGGTCCAGGAGGGGCTGGCGAACCCCGCCTACCGCGGCGGGCGGATGTGCTTCCGCTTCGAGGAGCCGATCCACCGGTTCCAGAACATGGTCATCGACAAGATGGTCGGCCTCGATCGCGTCCCCGCGGGCGACGAGGACACCATGACGCGGATGTTCCCCGACCCATGACCGCCACCGTTCCCGCTCCCCCGGCCCCGGCCGCCCTCGACGGACGCACCCTGCCCGTCGAGGACCCGGCCACCCGGGAGACCATCGCCCACGTCGCCCGGGGCGGTGCCGCCGAGATCGACCGGGCGGTCGCCGCCGCACGGGCCGCCACCCGCACGCTGCGCGACACCGCCCCGCTCGAACGCGGCCGCGCCCTGCGCCGACTCGCCGCCGAGGTCGACGCCGCCGCCGAGGAACTCGCCCGCCTGGAGTCGCTCGACACCGGCAAGCCGCTCTCCCTGGCACGCGGCGAGATCGCCGGCTGCGTCGGCTACCTCGACTACTACGCCGGCGCCGCGACCGCCCTGCAGGGCGACACCATCCCGCTCGGGCCCGGCACGCTCGCCTACACCACGCCCGAACCGGTCGGGGTCACCGCGCACATCGTGCCCTGGAACGCGCCCCTGTCAATGCTGTGTCGCAGCGTCGCGCCCGCCCTCGCCGCCGGGAACGCCGCCGTCGTCAAGCCGGCGGAGCAGACCCCGCTGACCGCGCTGCGGTTCGCCGGGCTCGTCGAGGCCGCGAGCTTCCCCGCCGGCACCTACGAGGTCGTGACCGGACTCGGCGCCGAGGCCGGCGCCGCGCTCGCCGCCCACCGGGGCATCGGGTCGCTGACCTTCACCGGCTCGGTCGCCACCGGCCGCACGGTGCTGCGCGCCGCCGCCGAGCACGTCACACCCGTCGTCACCGAGCTCGGCGGCAAGAGCCCGCAGATCGTCTTCCGCGACGCCGACCTCGACGACGTCGCCCGCCAGGTCGTCGTCGGGTTCACCGCCAACTCCGGGCAGTACTGCGACGCCGGGTCGCGGCTGCTGGTCGACCGGGCCGTCGCCGCCGAGCTCGTCGAGCGGATCCGCGCTCGCGCCGGCGCCCTGACCCTCGGGCCCGGCGCCGACGACCCCGACCTCGGACCGATGGTCTCCGCCGCCCACCGGCGGCGGGTCGACGAGTACGTCGCCCTCGGCCGCGCCGAGGGGGCCCACGCCCCGATCCCGCCGCAGGCTCTGCCCGGCCGCGGCCACTTCGTGGCGCCCACCGTGTTCACCGGCGTCACGTCGACCATGCGGATCGCCCGCGAGGAGATCTTCGGCCCGGTCCTCGCGGTGCTCGAGTTCGACACCGAGGAGCAGGCGCTCGAACTGGCCGACGCGACCGACTACGGCCTCGGGGTCGGCATCCACACCGCCGACGTCGACCGCGCCCTGCGCATCGCCGACCGCGTCGACGCCGGCTACGTCATGGTCAACGACTACTTCGCCGGCGGGCCCGCCGTCCCGTTCGGCGGCACCAAGCTCTCCGGCACCGGGCGTGAACGCGGCCTGGTCGCGCTCGAGAGCTACCTGACCCGCAAGACCGTCGTCGTCCGGAGGTCCCCGTGGAACTGATCGTCCGTGACCGCCGCGACGAGGCCGACGGCGTCGTCTGCCTGACCCTGGCCCACCCCGACGGCCGCGACCTGCCGGCCTGGACCGCGGGCGCCCACGTCGACCTCACGCTCGACGAGGGCGTCGTCCGCCAGTACTCGCTGTCCTCCGACCCCGCCGAGCGCGCCACGTGGCGGCTCGGGATCCTGCGCGAGCCCGCCGGCCGCGGCGGCTCGGAGTACGTGTGCACCAAGCTCGACGTCGGCGACCTCGTCGAGGTCTCCGAGCCGCGCAACCACTTCGAGCTCGAACCCGCCGCCCGCTACCTGTTCGTCGCCGGCGGGATCGGCATCACCCCGATCCTTACGATGATCGCCCGGGCACGGGCCACCGGCGCGGACTGGTCCCTGCTCTACGGCGGACGCACCCGCTCCTCGATGGCCTTCCTCGACGACCTGGCCGTCCACGGCGACCGGGTCACCGTCGTCCCGCAGGACGAGCAGGGGCTGCTCCCCCTCGCGGATGTCCTCGGGGCGATCGGGCCGGACACCGCGGTGTACGCCTGTGGACCGGAGCCGATGCTCGCCGCGGTCGAGACCCACGTCGTCGACCGGTCCGCGCTGCACCTCGAGCGGTTCACGCCGAAGCTCGTCGAGACCGAGGGTCCCGACGAGGCCTTCGAGGTCGAGTTCGCGACCTCCGGGTTGACCGCGACCGTCCCCGCCGAGGCCTCGATCCTCGACGTCGCCGAGGAACTCGGGCTGCCCGTCGACTTCTCCTGCCGCGAGGGCACCTGCGGCAGCTGCGAGACCCCGATCCTCGGCGGGCGCGCCGAGCACCGGGACTCCGTGCTCGACGACGCCGAGCAGGCGGAGAACACCTGCCTGATGATCTGCGTGTCCCGCGCCGAGCGGGGCTGCGCCCGACTGCGGCTGGAGCTGTAGGTGAAGATCGAACGCGTCCACGTCAACCAGGCCCTGCTGCCGGTCGTCGGCGGGACGTACCGGTTGTCGCAGACGGAGGTCGAGGCGCTCGACAGCACGCTCGTCGAGGTCGTCACCGACGACGGCCGCAGCGGGTGGGGCGAGACGTGCCCGCTCGGCCCCGTCTACCAGCCCCACCACGCGCTCGGCGCCCGCGCGGCGCTCGCCCAGATCGCACCCGGCCTCGTCGGGACCGCGATCGACTCCCCTCGGGCGCTGGCCCGGCGGATGGACGGCCTGCTCGCCGGACACGGCTACGCGAAGGCGGCGCTGGACACGGCCGTGCTCGACCTCCTCGGGCAGCAGCTCGGCGTGCCCGTGTCGACGCTGCTCGGGGGCGCCCTCGTCGACCGCGTGCCCTCGTACTACTCGGTGACCGTGGGCGATCCCGACACGGGCGCCCGCGCCGCCGCGGAGAAGGTCGCCGACGGGTACCGGCGGATCCAGCTCAAGGTCGGCGGGCGCGACCTCCAGCGCGACGTCGAGACCGTGCGCGCCGTGTGGGACGCGGTCCGCGGCCGGGCCCGGCTCGCCGTCGACGCGAACCGCGCGATGACCGCGGTGCACGCCCTGCAGTTCGACCGGCTGTGCGCGGACATCCCGTTCACCCTCGAGCAGCCCTGCGCCACCCTCGAGGAGATGGAGTCGCTGCGGGGCCGACTCGTCCACCCGGTCTTCCTCGACGAGAACACCGAGGACGTCGCGGCCGTCCTGCGCGCGATCGCGGGCGGGACCGCCGACGGCTTCTCCTTCAAGGTGACCCGCCTCGGCGGCCCGACCCGGGCGGCCCAGGCGCGCGACCTCTGCGCCCTGCGGTCCCTCCCCCACACCGTCGACGACGCCTGGGGCGGCGACGTCATCGCCGCCGCCTGCGTCCACCTCGCCGCCACCGTCGACCCGCGGCTGCTCGAGGGCACGTGGATCGCCCACGACTGGATCGAGGGGCACGTCGACGACGAGCACCCCGTCGTCGTCCGGGACGGTCACATCGCCGTGCCCACCGCGCCGGGGCTCGGTGTCCGGCCCGATCCGACGCGGATGACCAGGATCGCGACCTACGACTGACCGGGCGCCCTCGCCGCGGGGTACCGGTCCCGGGACCGCACCGTCTCCCGGGAGGACCCCGTCATGGCCGACGACCCCTTCGCCCTGGCCCCCAAGCTCGGCGAACTCACCCGTGACGTCGTGTTCGGCGACGTGTGGGAACGCCCGGAGCTCTCCAAGCGCGACCGCAGTTTGATCACCGTCGCAGCGCTGGTGTCGCTCTACCGCCCCGAGCAGCTCGTCGGGCACCTCCACCGCGCGCTGGACAACGGCCTCACTCGCGAGGAGCTCGTCGAGGCCATCACCCACCTCGCCTTCTACGCCGGCTGGCCCAGCGCCGTCACCGCGCTCAACCGCCTCGAGGGCGTCCTCGACGAGGCCGGGGAGCACACCCCCTGACCCAGCGGCGCTCCCGCCGACCCCCCACCCCTCTCGACGGGGGCGCCCTCGTCCGCTAACTTGCGTGCCACCCAACAAGTAACGCAGAGGTGGCTCCATGGCGCGCACTCCCCTCGTCCTCGTCCACGGCAACCCCGAGTCCGCGGCCGTCTGGGGACCGTTGATCGGCGAGCTCGGCCGGGCGGACGCGGTCGTCCTGTCCCCGCCCGGCTTCGGCGTCCCCGCACCGCAGGGCGTCGACCGGTCGCCCGCCGGCTACCGCGACTGGCTCGCGTCCCAGCTCGAGCTGTTCCGCGATCCGGTCGACCTCGTGGGTCACGACTGGGGCGGCATCCACGTCGCAGCGCTCGCCATGAGCCGTCCGGACCTGATCCGCAGCTGGGCCTCCGACGCCCTCGGCGTGTACGCACCGGACTACACCTGGCACCCGCGGGCCCAGGTGTGGCAGCAGGAGGGTCCCGGCGAGGAGTCGGTCCGGCAGCTGTGGGGCGGCGACCTGCAGCAGCGGCTCGCGGTGGCCTCGGCCCTCGGGATGACCGGGCGCATGGCGGAGCGGGTCGCGGCCGGGATGGACCCGGAGATGGGCCGTGCCGTCCTCGCCCTGCTGCGCGCGGCCCGGCAGCCGACCATGGCCGAGGCCGGGAAGCTCCTCCCGGATGCTGCACGCCGACCGGGGCTCGCGCTCATCGCGCTGGACGACGTCGAGCAGGCCAGCGGGACGGTGGAGCAGCACGAGTGGGCCGCTCGTGAGGCGGGAGCACGCATCGCCCGCCTCGAGGGCGTCGGGCACTGGTGGCCGGAGCAGACCTCGGCCCCGGTCGCGGCGGCCCTCACGACCTTCTGGGCCGAGCTCGACCGGTGATCCCGGCGTGCGAGGGCGCCGATCCGGACATCCGGCACACTTCCGGACCATGGTGGACCCGAGCGAGCGCCAGATCGTCCAGGACCAGCTCGAGGAGCTGCACACCCGGCACGGGAGCAGCCCGTTCGACGAGGTCGTGAGCTACTACCCGCCGGAGGCGGAGGCCGACCGCGACCTCTTCGGGGTGGCGGGCGTGAACGTCGACGGCACCTGCTGGTCGATCGGGGACTGCGGGGTCCGGTTCCCCTTGCACTCGGTGTCGAAGGTCTTCACCTACGCCCTGGCCCTCGAGGACCACGGCCGGGCCGAGGTGATGCGCCACGTCGGGGTCGAGCCCTCCGGCGACCCCTTCAACTCGATCACCTTCGACGAGGCCAACAACCGGCCCTACAACCCGATGATCAATGCCGGGGCGCTCGTCGCGGCGAGCCTCGTCGACGGGTTCGACGCCCAGGACCAGGTCGCGCGCATCGTCGAGCGCTACCGCCGCTACACCGGCAACCCGCACCTCGACGTCGACCGCGCGATCCTCGACGAGCAGCTGCGCAGCAACGACCGCAACATCGGGCTCTGCTACCTGATGCGGTCCCTGGGCATGCTGCACGGCGACATCGACCGCACCGTCGAGGTGTACCTCTCGGCCTGCTCGATCACGGTGACGGCGGCCGAGCTCGCCGTCATGGGCGCGACCCTGGCCAACGGCGGGCTGAACCCGCTGACCGGCGAGCGGGCGGTCGAGCGGGCGCACGTCCGCGACGTGGTCAGCGTGATGATGTCGTGCGGCATGTACGACGCCGCCGGTACCTGGGCCACTGAGGTCGGCATCCCCGCCAAGAGCGGGGTTTCCGGCGGGATCGTGTGTGTGCTCCCCGAGTACTTCGGCCTCGGCACCTACTCCCCCGGCCTCGACGTGCATGGCAACTCGGTCCGCGGCGTCGCGCTCTGCCGCGAGCTCTCCGAGACCTTCGGACTGCACGTCTTCGCCGACCCGGCCGAGTCGGTGTTCGGTCGCGTCGCCCAGCCCGACCGGCAGCGGTAGAGAGGTCGGACCGCGGGTTGCTTCTCCCCCGTCGACCTCGTGGTACTCCCTACGATCGGCTGCGGGGGGGGGGTAGCGCCATGGTGCACATCGAGGAGATCGCCGCCGAGGACACGGTCCTCTGGTTCGTCAACGAGGAACGACGTCGCGCGGGCGTGCCGCCGTTGCAGGCCTCGCGGGCGGTCCGCGCGGCGTATTCCGACCAACTGCGGGATTGGCTGCGTGCGGATGATCCCGACGACCTCTGGGACGCGCCCGCCGCGGCGTCGGCCCGGGCGAGGGGCGTGGCGGACCTCGGCGTCGAGGTGGTGCACGACCGTCTGGCCTGCTTCGACCTCGAGCTCGGCGACATGAACGATCCGGACGTCCGGGTCGGCGACGAGCATTGCGAGGGCATGGTGACAGCCCTCGTCGAGGGGCCGTCGTTCTCGGGCCCGCTGCTCGATCCCACGCCCACGGACGTCGGCCTCGTTCTCGTGCACCAGAGCATCGCCACCGACCCGATCAGCTGGCGCACCTGGGTGGGCACCCTCCTCGTCCGACGCACCGTCGCGGGCTCGACCGGGCGCGGCGAGCAGCGGGAGTGATCGACGTCGGAGGTCCGCCGCACTCCGACAGCCCGGGCGGCGACGGGGAGCTCGACCCGAGGCGTGACGGCCTGCAGACGGCCTAGGCAGTTGATCATGTCGAGCGCGACGGTCCGTCCCGTCGCGCTCGACATGATCAACTGCCTAGCGGTCGGACCGCCGGGGCGTTCCCGAGGACGGGTCCGGCCCGGTAGGAACGGGGTATGAAGATCGACGCCCGTCTCGACACGTCCCTCACCGCCGTCGCCGGGGACGTGCGCGCCATCGAGGAGATCGGCTTCGACGGGGCGTGGAACACCGAGAACCGCGCCGACCCGTTCCTGTCGCTGACCCTGGCGTGCGAGCACTCGACGCGGATCGCGGTGGGGCCGTCGGTCGCGATCGCCTTCGCCCGCACGCCGATGACCGTCGCCTACCCCTCCTGGGACCTGCAGCGCTTCTCCGAGGGCCGGCTGATCCTCGGGCTCGGCAGCCAGATCCGGCCGCACGTCGCGAAGCGCTTCTCGATGCCCTGGTCGGAGCCGGCCGACCGGATGCGCGAGTTCGTGCTCGCCCTGCGGGCGATCTGGCACACCTGGTCGACCGGCGATCGCCTCGAGCACCGCGGCCGCTTCTACGAGCACTCCCTGATGGCGCCGGCGTTCACTCCGGCGACGAACCCCTACGGTCCGCCGCCGGTCTTCCTCGCCGCGGTCGGCCCCCGGATGCTGCAGGTCGCCGCCGAGGAGGCCGACGGGCTGTTCGTCCACCCGTTCTGCACCGAGACCTATCTGCGCGACGTGATCGTCCCCGAGGTCACCGCGCACCGACCGGCGGACGCCGCTCCGCTGCAGATCGCGCTCTCCCCGTTCGTCGCGCTCGACGAGAGCGACGTCGAGGCGGTCCGCCGCCAGATCTCCTTCTACGGCTCGACTCCCGCCTATCGCCGGGTGCTCGAGCTCCACGGGCAGGGCGACCTGCAGACGGAGCTCCACCGGATGTCCAAGGAGGGTCGCTGGGACGAGATGCCCGCCCTCGTGGACGACGAGCTCCTGCACGCCATGTGCGCCGTCGGCTCGCCCGACGAGGCCGCCCGGAGCCTGCGGCAGCGGTACGGCGGCGTCGCCGACCGGCTGCGGCTCAACCGTCCCGGCGACGCCCCGCCCCCGCCGCAGCACTTCGCCGAGCTGGTGGACGCTCTGCGGCGCTGATCAGCGCCACCCCCCGTCGAGCCGCAGGACCGACCCGGAGGCGTACGACGAGGCCGAGGTGGCGAAGAACAGCACCGCGCCGACGATCTCGTGCGGCTCGCCGCAGCGCTCCAGGGCCACCTGCGCCTCGACCTCCTCGCGCATCCCGTCGGCCCAGTGCTCGGAGATGTCGGTGAGGAACGGGCCGGCCTGGACGGTGTTGATCCGTACGGTGGGGCCGAAGGCCTGCGCGAATCCCTCGGTGAGCACGTGCAGACCGGCCTTGGCCGCGGCGTAGGGCAGCGCCTGCGGGCTCGGCCGGATCGCCTCGATCGAGCCGATGTTGATGATCGAGCCGCCGCCGCCGTCGGCGGCCATCCGCGAGCCGATCAGCGCGGTGAGCCGGAACGGTCCGCGCAGGTTGACGGCGACGACCTTGTCGAACAGGGCCTCGCTGACCTCGGGCAGGCTCGGGTAGTGCGGGGACAGGCCGGCGTTGTTGACCAGCACGTCCACCCGTCCCCAGTGGTCGCGCACGGTGTCGGCCAGGTGATCGCACTGCGCCCAGTCGCTGACGTTGACCGCGACGGGCAGGGCCTCCCCGCCGCGGTCGCGCACCTCGGCCGCCACCTGTTCGCACGCCTCGAGCTTGCGGCTCGCGATCACCACCTTGGCGCCGCGGTCGGCGCAGGCGAGCACGACCTCGCGGCCCAGGCCCCGGCTGCCACCGGTGACGACGACGACCCGGCCGTCCAGTTCGCTGTCCACGACGACGCTCCTCTCGCGGGTTGCTCCGCAGAGGGTGGACCATCATCGCGAGGACCGCCGACGGGAGTTCGCCGACAACGGGTCAGCCCGACCCGCCGGACGCCTTCTCCTCGGCCTCGGTCACCAGCCACTCCGCCACGGCGGCCAGCTTGAGGTTCGTGTTCTGCGATAACTCCACGAGCATCGAGAAGGCGCGCTGCTGCCCGACCCCGAAGCGCTCCATGAGGATGCCCTTCGCCTGCCCGATGGTGTCCCGGCTGGCGACGGCGACGTTGAGGCCCTGGATGCGCTTGGCCCCGTGCAGCACGAGCGCCGCCTGCGCCGCGAAGAGCCGGCCGGTGTCGGCGGTGCTCTCGTCGAACACGTGTGCGCGGGACGAGTAGAGGTTGAGCGCGCCGGCGCTGCCGCGCTGGGCGAAGAGCTGGAACGACATGATCGACCCGATACCCCGCGCGACGGCGGCCGGGGCGTAGCGCGGCCAGCGGTCGTGGGCGCCGCTCATGTCGTCGATCAGGGTGCGCTGCTCGGCACGGATGGAGTCGACGCACGGGCCCTCGCCGAGCTCGTTCTGCAGCTCGTCGAGCTCCCGCACGACCGTATTGCTCGGCGCGTGGGACTCGACGACGCCGTCCCGGCTGACCAGGGAGATGCCGGCCTGCTCGACGTGGGGGACGGTCTGGATCGCGCCGCGCACGACCAGTCCGAGGGTGTGGTCGACACCCTCCTCGTCGCCGCGTTCGAGCAGGCTGCGGGCCGCCGCCTCGAGGGTCCGGGCGAGATCGGCGCCGATCCGCTCGCCGGAGCCCTCGTGCGCGTGCTCCCGTTGTTCGCCATCTCTGGTGGACGCCATGGGTACGCACCTACCCGGGAAACGAACGGGCCTACACCGCTCCTGCTCAGCGGTCGGGGAGGCCCCACGTCCGGCGCAGCTCGCGGTCGTCGTGCCGCTCCACGTCGGCCCGATCCCGGGCGCGCCAGGCCTGCTGCACGGCCAGGTCGGCCTCCGCCCCGTCGAGCTGCGCCGCACGGGCCTCCCGTGTCTGGGCGACGCGGTCCATGGTCGCCGCGATGTCGCGCGCGGTGTCGGCCAGCCGTTCCGCCAGCTCCCGGGCCCGCTGCTGGGCGGTCAGCGCGCGATCGGTCGCGGCCGCGACGCGGTCGTCGTGGCCCTACCCGTCGCGCTGCGGTCCCATCCGTCCACCCTGGCACGTCCGCGTCCGGTCAGAGCGACGCGGACCGCCGGTCGATGTGCGCCGCGGCCTCCGCCCCGCCCGCGCGCAGCGACTCCTTGTACGGGTCGGGCGACAGGAACGCCGTCACGATCGTGATCAGCACCATCGCCGACATGTACACCGCGATCCAGTCGTAGCCCCCGGTCGCGTCGAGCAGGGCGGTCGCGATGACCGGCGCCAGGCCGCCGGCGAACACGCTGGCCCCCTGGGCGCCGATCGAGGCGCCGCTGTAGCGGACCTCGGGCTCGAACAGCTCCGAGAAGTAGGCGGGCTGCGGGGCGTAGACCGCCGAGTTGCCGACGTTCACCGCGATCACCGTCGCGAGGACGATCAGCGGCAGCGACCGGGTGTCCAGCGCCCAGAAGTACGGCCAGCTCATCGCCAGCAGCACGAACGAGCCCCACAGCACCACCGCACGGCGTCCGAAGCGGTCGCACGCCCAGCCGTAGAACGGGATCGTCGCGAGCCCGATCGCCGAGGACACGATCACCGCGATCAGGAGGTCGCCACGGGCCATCCCGAGCACGACCGTGCCGTAGGTCAGGACGAACGTGGTGTGGATGTAGAAGGTGCTGTTCTCGGCGAAGCGCAGGCCCGCCGCGCGCAGCACGTTCAGCGGCTGCCGGCGCAGCACCGCGAGCACCGGCTGGCGCTCGATCCGCCCCTCCGCGCGGGCCGCCTCGAACACCGGCGACTCGGCGACCTTGAGCCGGATCGCGATCCCGACGACGACCAGGACGATCGAGGCGAGGAACGGCACCCGCCAGCCCCAGGCGATGAAGGCCGCGTCGGACATCGCGGCCGACATGGCGAGCAGGGAGACGTTCGCGATCAGCATGCCCGCCGGCACCCCGATCTGCGGGAAGCTGCCGAAGAACCCGCGGCGGTGCGGGGGCGCGTACTCCACGGCCATGACGGCGGCCGCGCCCCACTCCCCGCCGAGGCCGATGCCCTGGATGATGCGCAGCAGCACGAGCAGGACCGGCGCGGCGACGCCGATCGCCTCGTAGGTGGGCAGCAGGCCGACGACGAACGTGCCGCCGCCCATCATCAGCACCGACAGCACGAGCATCGACTTGCGGCCGATGCGGTCCCCGAAGTGCGCGAACACCACCCCGCCGAAGGGCCGGGCGACGAACCCGACCCCGAACGTGGAGAGCGCCAGCAGCGTCCCGGTGAGCGGGTTCGCCGTCGGGAAGAAGACCTTGTTGAAGACGAGGGCGGCGGCCGCGCCGTAGACGAAGAAGTCGAACCACTCGATGGACGTGCCGATCAGCGTCGCCGAGGCGACGCGGCGCGTCTCCTGCGCGGTCGGGGCGGGACGGGCGCTCGGGGCAGGGTCCATCGACGGCCTCCGACCTCGGGTGACGCGGTGTGGTGTGACGCGCACCATAGGTGTCGGCCGCCCGAGAACACCAGGTTCGTCCCGTTCAGTGAGAGGAACGGACGGTCCGGCGGAGCCCGTCCGCGCAGTACGGTCCGGACATGTTCGACGGTGACGAGATCGTGCTGGGTCCCCTGCCCACGGGCATCGTGCGGGCCGGCGAGGGCCAGTACCGCCGCGTGTGGAACGTGCTGGGCCACACCTACTGGGCGCGCGCCGTCAGCGAGTCCAGCTTCGCGTTCGAGACCCTCGACCCGCCGGGCACCGGCGTGCCGCCGCACGTGCACCCCAAGCAGGACGAGCACATCCACGTCCTCGCGGGCGTCTTCACGCTCTATCTCGACGGGCAGTGGGAGACCGCGGGTCCCGGCGACACCGTGCTCATGCCGCGCGGCCTGCCGCACGCCTACTACAACCGCTCCGAGGCCGATGCCCGCGCGTTGTTCTGGGTGAGCCCGACGGGCCGGCTCGCCCACCTCTTCGACCAGCTGCACGACCTCACCGATCCCGACGAGGTCGTGCGGCAGTCCGCGCTGCACGACGTCGACTTCCTGCCACCGGGATCGGTCCCGGGCGCCTGAGCGGGACGCCCGCGGCTCGGGCCCCGCGCCGACGCGCGGGGCCCGGAGCGGTGCTCAGACCAGGGACGCGGTGAGACCGCCGTCGAGCACGTAGTGGCTGCCGGTCACCCAGGAGGCACGGTCGGAGGCGAGGAAGGACGCCACCTCGGCGATGTCCTGCGGCGTCCCGAGGCGGCCCTGCTTCATCGCGACGAGGTCACCGAACGGCACCTGCGTGGCGGCCTCGAAGTCCGGCACGAGCCGCTCCACCATCGCGGTGTCGGCGAAGCCCGGGCACACCGCGTTGACGCGGACGCCGGCCGGGCGCATCTCCACCGCGGTGACCCGCGTCATCTGGATCACCGCCGCCTTCGTCGCGCAGTAGGAGCCGAGCAGCGGGCTGCCGCCGACGCCCGCGATCGAGGCGATGTTGACGACGTTGCCCTTGGACTCCATCAGGTGCGGGATCGCGGCCTTCATCGCCACGAACGGTCCGCGCACGTTGACCGCCCAGATCTTGTCGAAGCTCTCGGTCGACTGCTGCAGCAGCGGCGAGGAGATCTCGATGCCCGCGTTGTTCACGAGGACGTCGAGCCCGCCGAGGATCTCCACCGCCCTACCGATGGCCGACTGGACCTGGGCCTCGTCGGTGACGTCGCAGTCGGCGACGCCGGCCGCACCGATCTCGTCGGCCGCGGCCTTGCTGGTGGCCGGGTCGAGGTCGCTGACCACGACGCGGGCGCCGTTCTGGGTGAACAGGGTGGCGATGGCCTTCCCGATGCCGGCGCCGGAGCCGGTGACGAAGACGCGCTTGCCCGCCAGTTCGGTCATGTTCGTTCGTTCCTCACGTCGATGTGATCGGTCGGGAATCGGTGCTGGGACTCAGTGCTGCTGGGTGAGCGACGAGCGGATGTCGGCCTTGAGGACCTTGCCGACCGTCGAGCGGGGCAGGTCGTCCCAGAACTCGACCTGCTTGGGGGTCTTCACGCTGCCGACGCGGGCCTTGACGAAGCCGAGGAGCTCGTCGGCGTCGACGGTGGTGTTCGGCTGCGGCTGGACGACGGCGACGACGCGCTCGCCCCACTTCTCGTCGGGCAGCCCGATCACCGCGCAGTCGCGGACGCTCTCGTGGGCCATGACGGCCTGCTCCACCTCGGCGGAGTAGACGTTGAACCCGCCGGTGATGACCATGTCCTTGGCGCGGTCGACGATGAACAGGAACCCGTCGTCGTCCAGGAAACCGATGTCGCCGGTGTGGTGCCAGCCGTGGGCCGAGACCTCGGCGGTGGCCTCCGGGTTGCGGTAGTAGCCGGCCATGACGAGCGCGCTGCGCACCACGATCTCGCCACGCTCGCCCCGCGCCACGGGCCGTCCGTCGGACCCGAGGATCGCCACGGTGACCAGCGGCGAGGGCTTCCCGGCCGACGCGAGCCGCTCGGTGTGGATCGACCCGTCCGGGCGCCGGTGGTCGGCCGGCGCCATCGTCGAGATCATCATCGGCGCCTCGGACTGCCCGAAGAGCTGGGCCATCGGCCCGATGCGCTCGAGGGCCTCCGCGAGCCGGGTCGGTGACATGGGGGCCGCGCCGTACCAGAAGCACCGCAGCGAGGAGAGGTCCGTGGTCGGCAGGGCCTCGTGGCCGAGCACCATGTAGATGAGGGTCGGCGGCAGGAACGTGTGCGTGACCCGGTGCGCCGCGATCAGCTCGAGGAACCGCCCGACGTCGGGCTTCGCCATGATCACCACCTCGCCGCCCCGGGCGAGGACGGGGAAGCACAGCACCCCCGCCGCGTGGGTCAGCGGCGCGAGGGCGAGGTAGACCGGACGCTCGTCGAACGGATAGCTCATCAGCGTGATCGCCGACATGACCTCGATGTTGCGGTCGGTCAGCATCACGCCCTTCGGCCGTCCCGTCGTCCCCCCGGTGCCCACCAGGGCGACGACGTCGTCGGCCGGGGAGGTCTCCTCGGAGGCGTCGTCGCGGGCGGCGTCGATCCAGGCGTCGAAGGCCTGCGCCCCGCCGTCGGCCTCGCCGAAGCGCACCAGCGTCCGCAGCTTCGGCAGGTCGGGGGCGATCGTGCCCACCAGGTCGTCGAAGGCCGGTTGGTAGATCAGCACCGAGCAGTCGAAGAGGTCGAGCAGCTCCGCGGTCTCCCCCGCCGCGTTGCGCGGGTTGATCGGGCACCACACGGCCCCCGCCCGGGCGATGCCGAACACACAGGAGAAGGCGACCGGGTCGTTCGCCGAGAGGATGCCGACCTTCTCGCCGGGCGCGACCCCCGAGCGGCGCAGCGCGCGGGCCACGGCGTGGGACAGCTCGACGACCTCGCCGTAGCTGCGGGACTCGCCGTCCAGGGTGAGACACGGCGCGTCCGGATCGAGCGAGGCGCCCTTGTCCAGGTAGAAGCAGAGCGACATCGTCGAACCCGTACCTCCGTTCGGCGGCGCCACTGTGCGCCGGATCACGACCCTGGCCCGAGTCTGGACACCTGTCAAGAATCTTCTGGACGACTGGTCAGAACCGGCGACGGGGCCCGCCCGCCCGACGTATCGTGAGCCGCGTGACCAGCTCCGCCGTCCGACCGCGACGGTCCCCGGCCGACAAGTTCGAGGACCGTCGGCGGGAACTCGCGGACGCCGCCCTGGTCACGCTCGCCGAGCTCGGCTACGCGCGGACGAGCCTGCGCACGATCGCGGAGAACACGTCGTTCTCGCACGGCGTCCTGCACTACTACTTCCGCGACAAGGTCGAGCTGATCACCTACTGCGTGCAGCGCTACAAGATCGGCTGCGTGCAGCGCTACGACGCCGTCATGTCCGGGGCCGACACCGCCGAGGGGCTCGCCGCGGCCTGCGGCGAGGGGCTCGCGACGACGCTGCGCGAGGACGCGCTGCTGCACCGGCTCTGGTACGACCTGCGGACCCAGTCGCTCTTCGAACCCGCGTTCCGCGCGGACGTCGCCGAGATCGACGGCAGCCTGCAGGCCATGATCTGGCGCGTGGTCACCGGCTATGCCGAGCTGACCGGTCGCGTCCCCTCGGTGACGCCCGCGGTCGCCTACGCGGTGTTCGACGGGCTGTTCGGGCAGGCGCTCGGGCGCCACCTCGACGGGACCCCGGGAGCGGTCGACGACCTGCGGGCCGGCGCCGCGGACCTGCTCCCGCGTCTGTTCACCTGACGCCGCCCGGCCCGGCGCTCGCCGTCCCGGTCCGCTACTGCTCCCGGGCGAGGGACCGGGGGCCCAGGACCGACAGCAGCTCGAGCTTCTCGTGGCTCTCGCTGCCGGGGACCGCGGTGTAGACCAGCAGCAGGTGGGACTGGACGGGGTCGACCAGCGTCTGACAGTTCAGCTCGAGCAGGCCCACCTCGGGGTGGACGAGCCGCTTCAGGTCGAACGGGCGCACCGCCACCTCGTGGGACTCCCACAGCTGCCGGAACTCCTCGCTGTGCGGCAGCAGGAGCTCGGCGAGGGACGCGGCCCGGGACTCGGGGCCGCGCAGGGTGGCGAGCCCGCGCAGCCCGGACACGTACCGCCGGGACATCAGGTCGTGGTCCTCGGGGGCGTAGAGCGCCCGGGTGGCGGGGTCGGTGAACCACCGGTAGCCGATGCTGCGCGCCGGCCCCGTGTAGCGGGTGGTGTCGCCGGTCAGGGCGACGCCCATCGGGGTCTGGCGCAACGTCTCGCCGAGCTCGGTGACGATCTCGGCCGGGGTGTCGGTGAGTCGGTCGAGGATCCGCAGCAGGCCCGGCGCGACGTGCTCGCTCGTGGTGCCGCGCACGGGCGGCCGGTGCCCGGCGAGCCGGAACAGGTGGTCGCGCTCGTCCAGCGCGAGGTGCAGTCCCTGCGCGATCGACGCGATCATCTGCTCGGAGGGCTGCGGGCCCCGCTCGCGCTCGAGGCGGGAGTAGTAGTCGGTCGACATGTGGCACAGCGCGGCCACCTCCTCGCGCCGCAGCCCGCTCGTGCGCCGCCGCGGACCGCGGGCCAGGCCCACGTCCTCGGGTTGCAACGCCTCGCGGCGACGCCGGAGGAAGTCCGCCAGCCCGGCCCGGTCGATCATCCGCGCGTCCTCTCGTCAGCCGCTGCCCGCGTTCCTACCGGCCCCGCCGAACGAGATCCACGGATCGTCGATCCCCCCGTGGCGGGACGAAGTGGACGGGCGAGCCACGGATCGGCAGGCCGTGGTTGTGCCGGGGCCGAGGGGCCACCGTCGGGAGCACCCACCCCGACCGCGGAGGACCCATGACGACCGACCCCGCACCGCCCGCCCAGGAGCAGGAGCAGGAGCAGAGCCAGGAGCACGGCCCGGAGACCCTCGGCGGCGCGCTGCGGCGCAGCCTCGCCCGCTCCGGCGGGACGGCCGGCATCCTCGTCGCCGCCACGCCCGCCGTCGCCTTCGTCGTCGCCGACGCCGTCGCGGGGCTCACCTGGGCCCTCGTCGCCCTCGCCGTGGCCGCTCCCGCCGCGGCCGGGCTCCGGCTCGCCCGCCGGGAGTCGCTGCGGGGCGTGCTGATCGGGCTCGCCGTCGCCGGGGTCTGTGCCTCCGTCGCGGCCGTCTCCGGGGAGGCCCGCGCGTTCTTCCTGCTGCCGACGCTCCTGCCCGCCGCCCTCCTCGTCGTCTTCCTCGGCTCGGTGCTGGTCCGCCGACCCGTGGCGGGCACACTGTTCAACCGCCTCGTCGGCGGCCCCGACGACTGGCGCTCGCACGGCGCGCTGCTGCGCGTCTACACCCTCGCCACGCTCGCCGGCGCCGCGTTCCACGCCGTGAACCTCGTGCTGCGGGTGGTGGCCTACCTCGACGACCAGCCGGCGGTCCTGGCCGCGCTCGGCGTCGCCGCCGCCCCCGTCTTCGCGCTGCTCGCCGCCGTCACGCTCGTCGCCGCCCGGCGCGCGATCACCACCGCCGCGTCCCCCGCCTGACCCGCCGACGCCGCGGTGGACGCCTGCGCCACGGGGTCGACCGGCGGCCACCCCAGGTGGCGGCACACCAGCAGCGCCACCTCGACGTCGAGCCGGCCCTCGGTCACCGGGTGTCCGAGGACCTCCTCGGCGCGGCGCAGCCGGTAGTGGACGGTGTTCTTGTGCAGGTGCAGGCGACCCGCCGCCTCGGAGGAGCTGCGGTCGGCGGCGAGGTAGGCGTGCAGGGTCTCGCGGAGCCGGCCCGTGGCCTCGTCGCCCGCGGCGAGCCCGCCCAGGGTGCGGCGGAGCCAGGCCTGCAGGTCCTCGTGGTGTTCGGCGAGCAGAGCCGGGAGGGCGACCTCGTCGTAGTCGACCACCGCGGGCCCGTCGGGCCGCAGCTCGGCGAGCGCGCGGGCCCGCCAGGCCTCCCGGTGGCTCGTCCGGAACCCGGCGAGGCCCGCACCGGAGCCGCCGAGCGCGACGCGCAGGCCCGGGTGGGCGGCCGTGAGCCGCGCGAGCGCCGCCGGACGCACCGCGGGGCGGGTCGTCGCGCTCCACCACACCCACAGGCAGTCGTGCTCGGCGAGGACCGACAGCGGGACCCGCCCGGCCACGCCGACGAGGTCGGCCTCGACGGCGCGCATCTCCGGTCCGGGCTCGGGCGCCCAGAGCACCGCGCCGCGGTGCCACCCGCGCAGCGGGGCGCCGAGGGTCTCCTCGGCCGCGCCGACGTCGAGGTCGGAGGCGGCGAGCACGGCGCGGATCGTCGCGGCCCGCGCGGCGTCCGACCGGGCGTCCCAGGTGCGGCGCTCCTCCTCGTAGATGTCGATGAGCCCCTCGATGACCTGGTCGATGTAGCGGTTGGTCCGCGCCCCGAGCTCGGCGGCCGCGGCGAGGACCGTCCGCGCGTCGAGGTCGAGCTCGCCCAGCCCGCGCAGCGCCCACTGCACGAACCGGTGCTCTCCGAGACGGTAGGCCCGCAGCAGGGCCTCCAGGGACAGGTCGCGCTGGGCGAAGCGACGGGCGTACTCCGCCGCGGCCGCCGGCACCGTCAGGCCGTCGACGGCGATGCCGTGCTCGAGCAGGTCGACGATCGCGGACAGGTTCGCCGCGGTGCTCGAGACCATCAGCTCGCGCACG
The DNA here is from genome assembly GCF_050955885.1 of Actinomycetospora sp. CA-084318. NCBI lineage: Bacteria > Bacillati > Actinomycetota > Actinomycetes > Pseudonocardiales > Pseudonocardiaceae > Actinomycetospora > Actinomycetospora sp. CA-084318. The sequence continues at coordinate 1,468,061 of NZ_CP192098.1, read as the reverse complement.
GCGTCGTCGTGCCGGAACTCCGGGATGACCTCCACGAAGTGCTCGGTCATCTCGCGGGTCAGCACCGGCAAGCCGGTGGCGATCCGGCGGGCCACCGCGGCGACGACGGCGTCGACGTCGACGTGCTCCATGCCGGCGGAGCCTAGCCAGAACCGGTTGTGCTGCCGGCACAACGGTCCGCCGGAGCTTCGTGACCGGAGAATATGGTCCCGATCACAGCCTCTCCCTACCGTTTCGCCGCAGTCGGGAGGAGAGAGCGCACATGGGATTCACGACAGGGACCTTCCCGCCGGTCGAGCCGGCGGAATTCCTGCAGAGACCGCTGATGGAACGGATGAAGGTCCTGGCCCTGCACTGGGTCGACCACGGATTCGGCACGCCGAAGATGATTCCGACGACCTACGTCGTGAAACTCGTGGTGCTCTATCTCGGCATCGGGTCGTTCCTCATCACGTGGACGAGCGGGCTCGGGCCCGTGTGGGACGTCGGCTCCTGGTGGGCCGAGCCGATCGTCTACCAGAAGGCCATCGCGTGGACGATGTTCCTGGAGACGCTCGGCCTCGCCGGCTCCTGGGGACCGATCGCGGGCAAGTTCAAGCCGATGACGGGCAGCGTCCTGTTCTGGGCCCGCGTCGGCACCATCCGGATGCCCCCGTGGCCGGGGAAGGTCCCGCTGACCCGCGGTGACACCCGCACCCCGCTCGACGTCGCGCTCTACCTCGCGCTGCTGGTCACGCTGTTCCTGCCGGTCGTGCTGCCCGGCGTCCCGAGCGCGTCGCTCTCGTCGGTCTTCCCGGACAACACCTCGGGCCTGGTCTCCCCGGCGCTGTTCATCGCGCCGCTGGTGCTGCTCGCCCTGACCTCGCTGCGCGACAAGACGATCGCGATCGCCTCGCGGATCGAGCAGTACGCGCCCGCGCTGGTGATCTTCTCGCTGGTCGGCGTCGTCGGCGCGAACGGTTTCGTCGACATGGTCGTGGCGCTCAAGGTGCTCATCGTGTCGGTGTGGATCGGCGCCGGCTGCTCGAAGTTCGGTCGGCACTTCTCCAACGTCGTCCCGCCGATGGTGTCGAACAGCCCGTGCGTGCCCACCCGGTGGCTGCGCCGGCTGAACTACCGGGACTTCCCGCGCGACATCCGCCCCTCGAAGGCCGGCGCCGCGCTCGCGCACATCGGCGGCACCACCGTCGAGATCGTCGCGCCCCTGGTCCTGCTGTTCTCGACGAACACCACGCTCACCCTCGCGGCCGTGACGCTCATGGTGGTCTTCCACCTGTTCATCACCTCCACGTTCCCGCTCGCCGTGCCGCTGGAGTGGAACCTGCTCTTCGCCTTCGGCACCGTCACGCTCTTCGCGGGCCACCCGAACCAGGCGGGCTTCGCAGTGTGGGACATGGACCCGGCCTGGCTGCTCGTCCCGCTGATCGCCGGCCTCGTGTTCTTCCCGGTCCTGGGCAACCTGCGCCCCGACCTCGTCGCCTTCACCCCGTCCATGCGGCAGTACGCCGGCAACTGGGCCTCCGCCCTCTGGGCCTTCGCGCCGGGCTGCGAGGACAAGCTCGACGCGGTCGTCCGGCCGTGCCGCAACCAGGTCCACCAGCTGCAGGCGCTGGGCTACGAGCCCCTCGTCGCGGAGGTGACCATGCAGCAGACCGCCGCCTGGCGCTCCATGCACTCGCAGGGCCGCGGGCTGTTCTCGCTGCTGCTCACCCACGTCCCGGACGTCGACCGCTACACCGTCCGCGAGGCGGAGTTCGCCGCGAACTCGGTGATCGGCTTCAACTTCGGGGACGGTCACCTGCACAACGCCGACCTCATCGCCGCCCTGCAGCGCCGCTGCCACTTCGCGCCCGGTGAGCTCGTGGTGGCCTGGGTCGAGTCCCAGCCCATCCACAAGGGCATCCAGGAGTACCAGGTGATCGACGCGGCGCTCGGCGTCGTCGAGCGCGGCTGGTGGAGCGTCAAGGACGCCGTCGACGCGCAGCCGTGGCTGCCGGACGGGCCCATTCCGCTGCACCCGACCTGGCGTCGGGCGGACTCGGAGGCGCCGGCCCCGGCCCCCACCCACCCGGCGGCCGCCTCCGCCGCGCCGGTCCCCGAGGGATCGCGGACACTGCCCGCGTGAGCACGGCTCTGGTGGTCGGCGGCGGGCCCAACGGGCTCGCCGCCGCCGTCGTGCTCGCCGCCGCCGGCTGCTCGGTCACGGTCCTCGAGGCCGAGCCCGAGGTCGGCGGCGGCACCCGCACGCACGCCCCGCTCGGCCCCGGACTGCTCGTCGACCACTGCTCGGGCTTCCACCCGATGGCCGTCGACTCCCCCGCGCTCGCGGGTCTCGAGGCCCACGGACTGCGCTGGGCGTGGCCCGAGATCGACTGCGCCCACCCGCTCGACGACGGATCCGCCGCGCTGCTCCACCGCTCCGTCACGACGACGGCGGCGGGGCTCGGTCCCGACGGCGGGCGCTACCGGGCCCTCGTCGCCGGGCCGTCGCGGCGCTACCCCGACCTGGCGCCCGACCTGCTGGGGCCGGTCGTCCACGTGCCGCGTCGGCCCGTGCTGTTCGCCCGCTTCGGCGCCCCCACCGTGCTCCCGGCCGCCGTGCTCGGGCGGGTCTTCCGCACCGAGCGCACCCGGGCGCTGTGGGCCGGCGTCGCCGCGCACGCGATGCGCCCGCACACCGAACCGCTCTCCTCCGCGATCGGGCTCGGCATCCTGACGGCCGGTCACCACGCCGGCTGGCCGGTCGCGGTCGGCGGCTCCCGGGCGATCGCCGACGCGCTCGTCGCCCGGCTCGCCGAACTCGGCGGGACGGTCGAGACCGGTGTCCGGGTCACGTCGGCCGACCAGCTGGCCGGCGCCGACGTGGTCGTCCACGACCTCGACCCGGCCTCGGTCCTGCGCATCCTCGGCGACCGCCTGCCGCCCGCGACCCGCCGCGCCTACCGGCGGTTCCGCCGTGGGATCGGCTCGGTGAAGGTCGACTACGCCGTCGAGGGCGGCGTGCCGTGGACCGCTCCGGAGGTCGGACGGGCCGGCACGGTCCACCTCGGCGGGACCGCGGCCGAGATCGCCGCCGCCGAGGCCGCCGCGAACCGCGGGGAGCTGCCCCGGCGGCCGTTCGTGCTCGTCGGGCAGCAGTCCGTCGCCGACCCGTCCCGCGCCCGCGGCCCGGTCCACCCGGTCTACGCCTACGCGCACGTCCCGCTCGGCTGGCCCGGCTCCGAGGCCGAGGTCGAGGCCCTGGTCACCGCCCAGATCGAGCGCTTCGCGCCCGGGTTCCGGGCACGCGTCACGGGGTTCTCGGTCACGACGACGGCGGGCTTCGCCGCGACCAACGCGACCATGGTCGGCGGCGACATCCTGGCCGGCGCCAAGGACCCGGTGCAGCTCGCCCTCGGCCCGCGGCCGCTGCGCGACCCCTACGCCACCGGGCTCCCCGGGCACTGGCTGGCCTCGGCCGCCGCTCCCCCGGGGCCGGGCGCCCACGGGATGGCGGGCTGGCACGCGGCGCACCGGGCGCTCGCGGAGCTGCGGTCCCGGTAGGTCGGCAGGGTCGGGGACCCGGTGCCGTGCGCCGGAACCGGTGCCGACGGCACCGGTTCCGGCGGGACGTCGTGCGGGCTCAGACCCGTCCGGCCGGAATCCGCTCCACGACCGTGGTGTCGGCGAACGCGTCGACGTCGTCGCCGGCCGACGACGACCTCGGGTCGAACTGCGCGACCACGGTGGTGTCGGCCTGCTCGAACGCCGGGACCTCCGGGACGTAGGCGGTCGGCCCGAGGTCGGGCGCCCACGGGGCCGGCTCGAAGCTCGCGCGGACGGGGGCCGCGTCGGCCCAGCGCTCGTCGGCCCAGTGCTGGTCGGCCCACTGCTGGTCGGCCCACTGCTGGTCGGCCCACGGCTGGTCGGCCCACGGCTCGGCGACGGGGGCCTCGACGACGGCGGGGGCCTCGACCGGCGCCAGCTGCGTGACCTGCTCGTCGTCCGCGGCGGAGACGGCGGGGGCGGCGTGGCGGCCGCCCTCGGCGACGGGCGCGGGCTCGGGCGTGGCGGGCTGGTCCGCGGTCATCCGGCGGTGCAGCATCCGGTAGCGGATCGCGCCGGCGGCCGCCGCGCCGACGGCGAGGGCGCCGAGCACCAGCGGCACGTCCGAGGGGCCCTCGCCGGTGTCCGGGCGCCCCTCGGCGGTGCGGTCGACCGCGGTCGACGGGTCGGTCACGGCCGGGCCGGAGGCCACCGGGGGCAGGGCGGCGGACCCGTACCCGGGCGCGAGGCCCGGGGCCGCCACACCGGCCGGGGCGCCGGCGAAGGACGGGCTGAGCAGCGCGGACGGCGCCGTGGCACGCGGCGCGGTGGCCAGCGGGGCGGGCGCGACCGGAGCGACCGGCGGGAGCGCGCCGGCGGCGGGCGTGGTACCCGCGGCCGGGGCGACGGGGGCGACCGGCGCGACCGGCGCGACCGGCGCGACCGGCGCCACCGGGGTCACGGCGGCCGGAGCGACCGCGCGCTGCACGGCGTTGACCCGCACCTGGCAGAGCGGGCCCGCCGACCACACCTGCGTCGACGGCGACTGCGTGGTGACGTTGACGTTGTAGGGCTTGCCGGTCCGCGAGGTGATGCGGACCTGGTCGCCGGGGCTCGCGGTGACCGTGCTGCCGCACGAGGCCGGGATCGTCTGGCCGCCCGCGGCAGGCGCGGCGGGCGCGGCGAGAGCCGCCGCCCCTCCGCCGATCAGCCCCGCGGTGACGGAGCCGGCGATGACGAGGTGGCGGGCGAGCCCGCGTGCCGGGACGGACATGGCCGGACCTCCCACTCCTGCGGCGCCGGTGCCGCGTGATGCGTCGATACGGAGGCAACGACGCTGCACCCTCCGGGTGACGGCCCGCTCGGTCATCGGACGTACGGCGGTGCGCGGCCCTCCCGCCGTTCACCCTCCGTGGGGCACCATCGCGGACATGTGCCGCAACATCCGGGTCCTGCACAACTTCGAGCCCCCGGCGTCCGAGGACGAGGTGCACGAGGCCGCGCTGCAGTTCGTCCGCAAGATCAGCGGAACCGCGCGCCCGTCGAAGGCGAACGAGGCGGCCTTCGCCCGCGCGGTCGCCGACATCACGGCGAGCACCCGCACCCTGCTCGACGAGCTCGTCACCACCGCTCCGCCGAAGGACCGCGAGGTCGAGGCGGCCAAGGCCCGCGAACGATCCCGCGAGCGCTACGGACGCTGAGTAACGCAAACGGCGTAACGCGCGACGTCCACTCGTACCAACGAAAGGTTCGTCCGGGGGAGCCATGGCCCGTCGCCGTCGCACGATCGTCCTGTCCGTCGCGGTGTTCGCCCTGCTCGCCGCCCTGCTCGTGGCGATCAGCGCGAAGAGCGCGGCCGAGCAGCGGCGCGCCGACGAGGCCCGGGTGGCCACGGCGACCCTCGCCGGGAGCTCCCGGCCGAGCACACCGGTCGCGGTGATCGGCGACAGCTTCACCACCGGGACCGCCCAGGGCGGGACGGGGGCCGCGAACTGGGTCTCGCTCCTCGCCGCGTCCCGGGACTGGGCGGTCACCTCCACCGCGATCGGCGGCACCGGCTACGTCGCCGCCCCGCCCGGCACGGCGCCCTACGAACCCGCCCAGCTCGACGCGGCCCTCGCCGCCGGGCCACGACTCGTCGTCGTGGAGGGCTCGCGCAACGACGCGTCCTCACCGCCGGACCGGGTCGGCGCGGCCGCGACCGCCCTCTACCGCGACCTCCGCGCCCGGGCCCCGCAGGCGCGGCTCGTCGTCATCGGCCCGATCTGGTCCGACGGCACCCAGCCGGCGCCGGTGCGCGCGATCCGGGACGCGGTGCGCGACGCCGCGACGGCCGCGGGCGCGACCTGGATCGACCCCGTCGCCGACGGGTGGTTCGCCCGGCCGGCCGGACTCATCGGCGCCGACGGCATCCACCCGACCGACGCCGGGCACCGGCTCATGGCCGAGCGGGTCGACGCCGCCCTGACGGCGGCCGGGCTCTGAGCCCGACCCGTCCTCAGGACGGCTCCGGCTCCGCGGCCGCCAGGGCCGGGTCGGCCTTGAGCGCCGTCCCCGAGAGCTCGAGCCGGCGCGCCTCGGCCATGAGCATGGCGAGCGTGTCGGCCGCCGGGGCGTAGTCGACGCCGTACGGCGGGCGGACGTTGGACAGGCAGTTGCGCTCGGAGTCGCGACGCCCGCGGCGCGCGTCGTAGGTGAAGTAGGCGCCGAGGCTGTCGGTCGAGCTCATCCCCGGCCGCTCCCCGATGAGGACGAGGACGCTGCGGGCCCCGACGGCCGTCGCGATCTCGTCGCCGAGCGCCACCCGGGCCTGGGTCGCGACGACGACCGGGGCCAGCCGCCAGCCGTCGAGCCGGGCGAGGATCTCGCGCAGCATCGGCACGGCGTGCCGGCGGATCGCGAGCGGCGAGAGCCCGTCGCCGACGACGATCACGAGGTCGTGCTCGCCGTGCGGCAGCTCGGTGTCCGCGGCGAGACGGCGGCCCTGGTCGGGGCGCTGCAGGTACCGCGACCGGTCCTCCGCGGCGCTGCGCACGCGACACACCCCGACGCCGAGCTCGGCGGAGATCTCCGCGGCCACGGCCTCGGCGTCGAGCGGGTCGTGCACCGCGTCGCGGGCGGCGGCGTGCGCCTGACGCAGGGTCAGCAGGTGGCCCGTCGGCATGGCGTCGCCGGCCCGGCCGAGCGCGACGCGGGCGCGGGTGGCGTGGCGCAGGGCGTCGAGGGGGTCGGTGCTCATCGCAGACCCGCCGTCAGGACCCGCAGGCCGGCGTCGGCGGCGGTGAGTTCCCGGACGCGGCCGTCGTCGGTCATCATGTCCATCCGCGCCAGCCACTCGGCGAACTCCGGCGCGGGCCGCAGGCCGAGGGTCTGCCGGGCGTAGAGCGCGTCGTGGAACGACAGCGACTGGTAGTGCAGCATCACGTCGTCGCCGCCCGGGACGCAGATCACGAACGGACAGCCGGCGGCGCCGAGCAGGGTGAGTAGGACGTCGGTGTCGTCCGCGTCGGCCTCCGCGTGGTTGGTGTAGCAGACGTCCACGCCCATCGGCAGGCCGAGCAGCGTGCCGCAGAAGTGGTCCTCCAGCCCGGCGCGGATGATCTGCTTGCCGTCGAACAGGTACTCCGGGCCGATGAACCCGACGACGGTGTTGACCAGCAGCGGGTCGAACGCGCGCGCCACGGCGTAGGCGCGGGCCTCCAGGGTCTGCTGGTCGACGCCGTGGTGGGCGTCGGCGGACAGGGCCGAGCCCTGCCCCGTCTCGAAGTACATGCACTGCGTGCCGACGGTGCCGCGGCCCAGCGCGAGCGCGCCCTCGTGGGCCTGGCGCAGCAGGTCCAGCGTCACGCCGAACCCGTCGTTGGCCGCCTCGGTGCCGGCGATCGACTGGAACACGAGGTCGACCGGGGCGCCGCGCTCGAGGATCTGCAGCGTGGTGGTGACGTGCGCGAGCACGCAGCTCTGGGTGGGGATGGCGTAGCGCTCGCGGATGTCGTCGATCAGGTGCAGCAGGTCGGTGGTGCGCCGCGGCGAGTCGGTGGCCGGGTTGATCCCGATGACGGCGTCGCCGCAGCCGTGCAGGAGCCCGTCGACGATGGCGGCGCTGACGCCGAGCGGGTCGTCGGTCGGGTCGTTGGGCTGCAGCCGGGTCGCGAGGGTGCCGGGCAGACCGATCGTCGAGCGGAACGCGGTGACGACGGGGGTGCGCCGGGCGACCGAGACGAGGTCCTGGACGCGGCACAGCTTGCTGGTCGCGGCCACCATCTCCGGGGTGAGCCCGGCGCGCAGGGCCACCGTGTCGGTCTCCGGGCGCAGCAGGTGCTCGCGGAACTCCCCCACCGTCATCGCGGCCACCGGCGCGAACGCGGCGGCGTCGTGGGTGTCGACGATCAGCCGGGTCACCTCGTCGTCCTCGTAGGGCACGACGTGCTCGTCGAGGAAGGTGGCGAGCGGCAGGTCGGCGAGCACCCACTGCGCCGCGACCCGCTCCTGCTCGGAGGCGGCCGCGACCCCGGCGAGGGCGTCCCCGGAGCGCTCCGGGGTGGCCGCCGCGAGCAGGGCCTTGAGGTCGGCGAACTCGTAGGTGTGCCCGGACAGCGTGATCCGTCGGGTCACTTGAGGGCCTCCTCGGCGGCCGCGAGCGCGGCGAACTCCTCGTCGGGCGCGGACGCGACCAGGTGGTGGCGCGAGTAGAAGCCGAACCAGGCCATGAACAGCGCGAACGCCCCGAGCGCGCACAGCGCGGCCACGGTGTCGACGAGGAACGTGGCGACCACCGCGATGCAGGCGACGACGAGCGCGAAGCCGGTGGTCGCCGTGCCGCCGGGCGTGCGGTACGGGCGCGGCATGTCGGGCTCGCGGCGGCGCAGCACGATGTGGCTGACCATCATCAGCACGTAGCTCAGGGCCGCGCCGAACACGGCCATGTTGAGCAGCGTCGCCCCCTCGCCGGTGAAGGTGAGCAGGAAGCCGATCACGCCGGGCACGACCAGCGCCAGCGTCGGGGCCTTCCGGGAGTTCGTCACCGACAGCACCCGCGGCAGATAGCCGGCGCGGGAGAGCGCGAACGTCTGGCGCGAGTAGGCGTAGATGATCGAGAAGAAGCTGGCGATCAGGCCTGCGAGCCCGATGTAGTTGACGACGGTGGCCGCGACCCCCGTGCCGAGCGCCTCGACGAGCGGGTTCCCCGAGGCGGACAGCGCCTGCGCGCCCAGCGCGCCGGTCGAGAGCACCAGCACCGCGGCGCCGGTCACCACGAGGACGAGCATGCTCACGACGATGCCGCGGGGCACGTCCCGGCGCGGGTCGCGCGCCTCCTCCGCCGCGAGCGGCACCCCCTCGACGGCGAGGAAGAACCAGATCGCGAACGGCACCGCCGACCAGACCCCGAGCAGCCCGAACGGGAGGGCCGCGCTCGCGCCGACGGCGTCGGTGGCCGGGATGTCGACGAGGTTCGCCGGGTCGAACAGGGGGACGGCGGCGATCGCGAAGACGAGCAGGCCGACCACGGCGATGGCGGTGATGACGAACATGACCTTGAGCGCCTCGCCGGCGCCCGAGAGGTGGATGCCGACGAAGATCACGTAGGCGGCGAGGTAGACCCACCAGCCGTCGGTGATCCCGAACAGCTGCAGCGACTCGACGTAGGCCCCGATGAACGTGGCGATCGCGGCCGGGGCGATGGAGTACTCGATGAGGATCGCGGTGCCGGTCGCGTACCCGCCCCACGGGCCCAGCGCGCGCCGCGCGAAGGTGTAGCCGCCACCCGCCGTCGGGAGGGCGCTGGAGAGCTCGGCCATGCCCAGCACCATCGCGAAGTACATCGCGGCGATGACGACGCCCGCGATCGCGAGGCCGCCGAAGCCGCCCTCGGCGAGCCCGAAGTTCCAGCCCGAGTAGTCCCCGGAGATCACGTAGCTGACGCCGAGCCCCGCCAGCAGGACCCAGCCGGCCGCGCCGCTGCGCAGCTGCCGTCTCGCCAGGTACTCGTCGTCCGCGTCCGGACCCGCTCCCGTCGTCGTCATCGCCGGCTCCGTCCTGCTCGGGCCGGTCCCGGTGCCGGCGGTGGGTGAACCGTAGGAACCGCGTGAGGTCGCGAGAAGCACCGTCGGGTAAATCCGGCGAAAACGACCGCGCGGTGCCGACACCCGGCGCAACGGCCGCGTCCGGACGCCGGGCTCGCGCCCGCTCGACGCCGATCGGGCGACGTGCCACCGTGACCGTGTGCACCCGCTTCGCGGTCGGTCGAGCGCGACGCGCACGCTCCGGCTCGCCCTGACCGCCCTCGGGGCGGCGGTCGTGCTCCTCGCCGCGATCGAGATGGTGCTGCTGATCGGCAGCCGCGAGGCGCCCTACGCGCTGCTCGTGCTGCTGCCGCTGACCGGTGTCGTCTTCGCCGGCGTCGGGGCGGTGGCGTGGGCGCGGCGCCCGAGCAACCGGACCGGGCCGCTGCTCGTCGCGGGCGGCCTGGCCTGGCTCGCCGCCGGCCTGGTGAACACGCTGGTGCCGCCGCTGATCGCGGTGGGTCAGGTCGCCGCCTGGCTGCCGATCGCGGTGGTGCTCCACGCCCTGCTCGCGTTCCCGTCCGGGGTCCTCGGCGGGTCGGGGGTGCGGGTCCTGGCCGGCGCCGGCTACGTCGTCGCGATCGCACCGCAGCCCGTGCGGTACGCCGCGACGCCCCTCGATCCGCCCTACGGCCCGCTGTTCGTCGCCGACCGCCCGGCCGTGGCCGAGGCGGCCACCCTGGCCCAGTCGGTGGCGGCGACCGTGCTGCTCGCCGCGGTGGCGACGGTGCTGGTGCGGCGGCTCGTCGCGGCCGACCGGGAGCGGCGTCGGGCGCTGCTGCCGGTCTACGCCTACGGGGCGGTCGCGGTGCTCGGCATCTCCGTGCTCAGTGCCCTCACCCGGTACGCCGGGGTGCACCCCGTCGTCGTGCCGTTGGCCCAGCTGCTCGTGCAGTCCGGCGTGCCCGTCGCGTTCGGGGTGGCCATGCTGCGCGGCGGGTTCGCGCGCACCGGGGAGCTGGAGGAGCTCGCCGCGTGGGTGGCGCGGCCCGTCCGCGACGGCGACCTGCGCGACGGGCTCGCCCGGGCCCTCGGCGACGACTCGCTGGCGCTGGCCTTCCGGATCGACCTGCCGGAGGAACCGGACCCGTTCTGGGTCGACGAGTCCGGCGTCGCCGTCGCGCTCCCCGCCCCGGGGACGGACCGGCTCGCGGTACCGGTCGATCTCGGCAACCGGGAGATCGCGGTCGTGATCGTCGAACGGTCGCTGCACCCGGACCCCGGCCCCGTCCGGTCCGCCGGGCGGATCGTCGTGCTGGCCGCCGAGCGGGAACGGCTCGCGGCGGAGACCACCGCGACCCGCGACGAGCTGCGCGCCTCGCGCGCCCGCCTGCTCGTCGCCGGCGACGAGGAGCGCCGCCGACTGGCCCGGGACCTGCACGACCGGCTGCAGAGCCGCCTCGTCCTGCTCGCCATCACCGCGTCGGCGGCGTCGGTGGACGAGGCCGGGTCGCTCGCGGCGGTGCGCCGGGGCATCGAGGAGGCCGTGACCGAGCTCCGCCACCTCGTGCAGGGGGTGCTGCCGACCCTGCTGATCGAGCGCGGCCTCGTCGCCGCGATCGAGGAGCTCGCCGACCGCAGCCCGCTGCCGCTGCTGCTCTCCGCCGAGGAGGGGGCCGACGACGGACTCCCCCCGACGGTGGAGAGCTCGGTCTACCACGTGGTGGTGGAGGCCGTGACGAACGCGGTCAAGCACGCCCGGGCCACGAAGGTCGCGGTCGGCGTGGGGCGCGTCGGCGACCGGCTGCGCGTGGAGATCGACGACGACGGCGTCGGCGGCGCCCGGGTCGGGGGCGGCGCGGGTCTGCGCGGGGCCGGCGACCGGGTCGGCGCGCTCGGCGGCAGCATGCTCGTCGAGAGCCCGGAGGGCCGCGGGACGCGGCTCGTGGTGGAGGTGCCGTGCGGGTCGTGATCGGGGAGGACGAGGCGCTCCTGCGCGAGGGCCTGGTCCTCGTCCTCGAACGGGCCGGGATCGAGGTCGCCGGCAGCGCCGCCGACGCCGACGAGGTCGTCGAGCTGGTCGGTGCCCTGCGGCCCGACCTCCTGCTCACCGACATCCGCATGCGGCCGCGCCACGCCGACGACGGCCTGCGGGCCGCACTGCGGGTCCGCGCGACGATGCCGGGCACGGGCGTCGTCGTGCTGTCGCAGTACGTGCAGCACCGGTACGCCCGCGAGCTGCTGGGGACCGACGCCGCGCGCGTCGGGTACCTGCTCAAGTACCGCATCGCGGACAGCGCCGGGTTCTGCGCCGACCTGCACCGCGTCGCGGCGGGCGGGACCGCGCTCGATCCCGAGGTCGCGGCCGCGATGCTCTCGCGGTCCGCCCCGGCGATCGAGGCGCTGGGCTCGCGGCGGAGCCAGGTCCTCGCCCTGATCGCCGAGGGCCGGACGAACAGCGGCATCGCCCGTCGGCTGGGGATCTCCGAGAAGGCCGTCGTGGCGCACACGTCGGGCATCTACGACGCCCTCGGGCTCGCCGTGACCGACGACGACCACCGCCGGGTGCTGGCCGTCGTCCGCTACCTCACGGGGTGAGCCCCGACCCGGGTCCCTCCCCCACCCCTGGACCCAGGTCCATGGGCTCCCGGGCCGACGCTGCCTAGCGTCGACGGGCAGCCGATCCTGCCCGTCGACCCGCCCGGAGCCGACCATGCGTGGTGCCCGTCTCGCGACCGTTCTCGCCGCGCTCGCGCTCCTCGCCGCCTGCGCCCCCGCCGCCGGGGACGCGGCGGCACCGGTGCAGCCCGGGCCGCCGGACCCACCGGTGTTCCAACCGCTGGTGATCACGCCCGTGCCGCAGTCGCCGTCCCCGGTCCGCGGGACCGACGGCCGCTTCCACGTCGTCTACGAACTGCAGGTGCTCAACGCCGGCCCGCGCGCCGCGACGATCACCTCGGTCGAGTCCCTCGCCGACGGGCCCACGGGCCGCGTGGTCGGCGCGATCGCCGGTCCGGAGGTCGTCGCGCGCACTCTCGTCCTCGGGGACTACACCCTGCCCCCGGCGCCCGCGGTCGACGTGCCGGCCGGGCGGACCGCCCTGCTGATCCTCGAGGACGTCCACGACACCCGCGAGGCGGTACCCGCCTCCGTCGTGCACCGCGTGCGCGCCACCTACGGTCCGCTGCCGCCGAACCAGGCCGAGTTCGCCTCCGGCTTCCCCGCGCAGAGCGAGCAGATCACCGGACCGGTGCGGATCGACGGGCCCGCACCGAGGGTCGTCGGGCCCCCGCTGACCGGGCCCGACTGGGTCGCGGTGAACGCCTGCTGCGAGCTCTCGCCGCACCGCGGTGCGATGGTGCCGCTCGGCGGACGCATCAACGGCGGCGAGCGCTACGCCGTCGACTGGTCCCGCTTCGACCTGACCGCCCGGCCGATCGTCGACCTGGCCGCCGGGACCCAGGCCACCTTCCGGGGGGACCGGGCCCGCAACGAGGACTACTTCACCTTCGACCAGCCCGTGCTCGCCGTCGCCGACGGCACGGTCGTGGCGGTGGAGGGCGCCCTGCCGGAGGCCCAGCCGGGGCAGTTCCTGCCGCTCGCGGTGTCCGACCTCGGCGGCAACCGCGTCATCCTGGACATCGGCGGTGGCGCGTACGCGTTCTACGCCCACCTGAAGACCGGCTCGCCGCAGGTGAAGGTGGGTGACCGGGTGCGGCGCGGCCAGGAGCTCGCCCGCACCGGGAACTCCGGCAACACCAGCGAGTCGCACCTGCACTTCCAGCTCATGGACTCCTCGCAGCCGCTCTCCGCGACGAACCTGCCGTTCGAGATCGACACGTTCACGTGGCAGGGCACGGTCACCCCGGAGGCGCTCGTCGCGGAGCCGCCCGCGGGCCCGCGCTCGGGGGAGCTGCCCCTGATCTACAGCGCCGTGTCCTTCCCCGCGCCGCCGGCGGCGAACTGAATGACCGGACCTTTCACGCCCACCTGACCGGACCTTTCGTCCTCCCGCGAGTAGGCTCGGGCCCCGGACGAGCGGGAGGAGCCGGGTGACGGGGACGCCGAGCACGCAGTGGCAGCTCGCGTGGGAGACCCACCTCGGCCCGGAGGACCACGAGGTCGTCGGCGGGCTGCTGGCGTGCAGCTACGCGCCCACCACCACCGTGTTCGCCCCGGGACACAGCTGGGCGGGGGCCCGCCCGGAGCTCCGGGTACTCGGGTGGCAGCGCAGAGAACTGGTGGCGCACGCCGGGGTGATCCGGCGGTTCCTGCGCTCCCCCGCCGGGCCGCTGCTCGTCGGCGACGTCGGGCTCGTCGCGGTGCACCCCGGACATCAGGGCGGAGGGCTCGGCGGGGCTCTGATGGCCGAGGTGCGGCGGGCGCTCACCGAGCTCGCGGTGCCGCACGGCTTCCTCACGTGCGGTCCGGAACTGCGGCCCTTCTACGAGCGCTCGGGCTGGGTCGCCCTGACCGGGACCGACCTGTGCTCGATCGGGATCGACCACCGGGTCGAGCACGACCGCCGCAACGGGATGGTGCTGCCGGTCCTCGCGACGATGGACTCGTGGCCGGCGGGCCCGCTGGAGCGCAACGGCCAGGAAATCTGACGCGCGGGGATGAGATGGCGCGCCATGGAATGGCGTCGAGGCGGGTATTCCGGGACCGGAGCACGGGCCGGTTGAGCAGACAGCCGGTCCGTGCCTTCCGGCCGGGCCGCCTGCGCTGATGATCGAGTGCGGCGGAATGCGTCACCGCTGACACAGATCGCCGCACTCGCGCTCTCGGAGCGGCGGGCCGCCGATCGGCCGCGGACCCACCCGGAGGTGGGCCCGCGACGCGCGATCAGAAGTACGTCTTGCGCCCACCGACCCCGCGCCCGACGGCGCCGAGGATGGTGAGGATCAGGCCGACCACCAGCAGGATCCAGCCGATGGTGGCGACGAAGGCCGGCACGGGTGCCACGTAGCCGACGACGATGAGAATGATGCCCAGGATGATCATGAATTCCTCCGCGGTGAGGAGCGACTGACGCCGGACAGGACGGTGGCTCCATCCTGATGGCCCGACAACGAATTCCCTCGCTCAGCGGTACTGATCGGTTACGGATCCGCACCGAATTGCGCCGGTCGCGTGGCGCGCCAGCGCGCACGGGTCAACGCGATCATTCCCGTCCTCGGCGAACGGCCCCCTCCTGAGGATCAGGACGAGGCCCCGATCCCCGCTCAGGCGTAGAAGCGCCCGACGCTCTCGACGACGCACGCGGGCTTGGACCCGCCCTCGATCTCGATCACGGTGGCGACCACGATCTGCGCGGCGCCCTCGAGCGGTGTCGCCTCGGCGATCGTCGCGGTGGCCCGCACCCGGGCGCCGACGGCCACGGGCGCCGGGAACCGGACCTTGTTGAAGCCGTAGTTCACGCCCATCCGCACGCCGTCGATGCGGTAGAGCCCGGCGAGCAGCACCGGCAGCAGGGAGAGCGTGAGCAGGCCGTGGGCGATGGTGCCGCCGAACGGCCCCTGCGCGGCGCGGTCCGGGTCGACGTGGATCCACTGGTGGTCCCCGGTCGCGTCGGCGAACGTGTCGACGGTCTTCTGGTCGACCGTCACCCACTCCCCCGGACCGAGGGTCTCTCCCACGGCCGCCGCCACCTCGTCGATCCCGGCGAACGTCCTCATCGGCCCTCCTCGTCGTGCGATGTTCTAACCTCGGTTAAAATCTGCTCCCATCATGGCACCGTCGCCCGCTCCGCCACCATCCGCGCGAGGCGGAACTTCTGGATCTTGCCGGTGGGGGTGCTGGGGAGCTCCTCGGCGGCGAGGAACACGACCCGGCGCGGGACCTTGAACCGCGCCAGCTGCTCCTTGCAGAGCGCGAGCAGTTCCTCGGCCTCGATCTCGGCGCCCGGCTTCCGGACGATGCACGCGACGCCGATCTCGCCCCAGCGGTCGTCGGCCACGCCGACCGCGAAGGCCTGGCTGACGCCCGGGTGCCGGGAGAGCACCTCCTCGACCTCCTTGGGCATCACGAGCTCGCCGCCGGACTTGTAGAGCTCCTTGCTGCGCCCGGTCAGCACGAGGTACCGGTCCTCGCGGACGATGCCGAGGTCCCCGGACCGCACCCACCCGTCGTCCGAGAGGGCCAGGGCGGTCTCCTCCGGCTTGCCCCAGAAGCCGAGCATGTTCGTCGGCCCTCGCGCGGCGAGCTCGCCCTCCTCGCCGGCGGGCAGCGGGTCGCCGTCGAGCACGTCGATCGTGCGGAACTCGGTGAGGTCGCCGTCGCGCTCCGGGATGCCCGCGACGCCGGCCATCTTGACCCGGCCCACCGTCGTCGCCATGACCTCCAGCGGGTCCTCGGGCAGGGACAGGGTCATCGCGCCGCCCTGCTCGGTCATGCCGTATCCGGTGACGATCTCGTCGACGCCGAGCCCGTCGCGGACCTTCTCCCACAGCCACACCGGCGCCGGTGCGGCCCCGGAGAGGATCGCGCGCAGGCTGGAGAGGTCGCGGGTGGCGAGGTCGGGGTGCTCGAGCAGCGCGACGGTCATCGTCGGGACGCAGAGGATGTCGGTGGCGCGGTGCCGCTCGATGCCCTCGAGGTAGCGACCCGGGTCGAAGGCGGTCTGCGGGACGATCGCGCCGCCGACCATCATCGCGGCCATCAGACCCTCGACGTAGCCGAACATGTGGTAGCAGGGCAGCGAGAACAGGATGCGCCGGCCGTCCTCGAACGCCCGGGTCAGGGCGGAGGCGTAGCCGGTGCGCTGGCTCGCGTCGTGGGTGATCAGCACGCCCTTCGGCGAGCCCGTGGTGCCCGAGGTGTAGAGGATGTCGGCGACGTCGCCGGGCTCCGCGCCCCGCCCGTCGGAGGCGCCGGTGTGGGCGGCGCCGAGGCTCTCCAGGTCGGCCACGGAGCGGACACCCTCGCGGGTGCGGCCGTCGGTGGAGAGCACGACCACGTCGCGCAGCTCCGGCAGCGCCGTCTGCTCGCCGCGGTCCCAGCCGGGGGCGATCTCGTCGAGCATCGCGAGCTGGTCGAGGCCCATGAAGCCGGTCATGGTCACGAGGACCTGGCACGCCGACTGCTCGAGGACGTAGCGCAGCTCGTCGGTGCGGTAGAGGTAGTTGAACGGCACGGCCACCGCACCGGCGCGGGCGACGGCGAACTTGAGCGGGACGAACTCGAGGTAGTTGGCCATGACGATGCCGACGCGGTCGCCCGGTCGGACCCCGAGCGCGGCGAGCCCGTCGGCGAGCCGACGGGACCAGGCGTCGGTCTCGGCGTAGGTGACCGTGCGGTCGTCGGTGATGACGAAGGGGCGCTCGCCGAACTCCGCCGCGACCTGCGCGAGACGCTCGTGCAGGGTCATCGGGTCCCACACGGGGAACCGGCGGCGCAGCGCATCCCGGCGGTCGTCGAGGCTCTCGGTCATGCGGCACCCACTCCTGAACGTCGCCCCGTATCTTTTAATCAAGACTAGAGAAGACGAGTGAGCCGGGCCACGATCAGTTCCGTCACCGGATCGGCACACCCGGTGACGACGAACGGGGGCGGCCGGACGACCGGCCGCCCCCGTCCGGCGCGTGGATCAGCCGGCCTCGCGGCGGGCGGTGTCCTCCCGGGCGGCGAGCGGTGCGCCGGCCAGGTCCTCCTCGTTGCACAGGACCTTGACCTTGAAGTAGGGCGAGCCCTGGGCGTCGTCGTAGTCGAGATGGATGGCGATCACGTCGACGGCCTCGCCCAGCCAGGTCTCCGTCTCGCGCAGCCAGCCGGCGCACCGCTCCAGGGCGGCCGGGAGTTCGTCGTCGCAGAACTCGACGGCGCGGTAGGGCACGTCCTCCACGCGGTCCTGGGCCCCGGACGGCCGGGGAAGTCCCTCGGCGAGGCCGAGGTCGTCGAGCTCCAACTTGGTCACGTGCTGAGTCACCCTGCCAAGGCTCTTCACGGTGGCCGCCGAACGCAAGCCCCGACGGGTGTGCGGTCGACGAGGCGATGTCAGTGGCACGGAGCGCCCGCGCGGTCGCCCCGTGCCACTGACATCGGACGGGCAGGGCGGCGGCCCGTCAGGCCGGGACCGCGCGGACGCTGGGACGCCGCGCTGCGCCGGCTCGCGGCGGGCACGGACGAGTCCTGGTCCGACCGCCGCTGATCCCGCTCGGAGATCTCGTCAAAGCCTTGACGAGTGATCGACTCGGGGCCTCGTCACCGATGGTCCCGCGGCCGGCCGCGGCGGTCGACCGACCCCGCGACGAGCTCGCCGGTGCCGTGCAGCAGCGAGGTGGCGCGCCGCGCGAACATGTCGACGAGCACGGTGGTGTCCAGCCCCAGGACGTCGGCCTCGACGGCGTAGAGGTCCAGCGCCGTCCGCGACCCGTCCTCGCTGCGCAGGGTGGTCGAGTGCAGGGCCCGGAAGGGTGGCGTCACCCGCACCCGCACGACGCCGTCGTCGATCTCGAAGGCCAGGTCCTCGACGACGAGCACCGCGAGGTCGGGCGGGCCGATCTCCGCCTCCGCGAGCAGCGGTCCCCGTCCGAGGTGGTTGTGCCAGGCGTCGACGTCCCGGACCGCCGGGTCGGTCGCGTGCGTGGAGTGCACCCGGCCGTGGCCGGCCGTGGAGATCGCGGCGGCGCTCGCCCCCAGGACCGTGCCGGTACACACGCTGAGCAGGGCGTCGAGCCCGTCGTAGGAGGTGGGCGCCGGGTGGCGCAGGTGCAGCGCCGCCAGCCGGAGGGCGTCGTCGAGGTCGACCGGGACGCCGCGCACGCGCACCACCCGCTCCCTCCTCGCCCGACGCCGGGACGGCGCGCCGTCGGAGGCGCTCCGGGAGTCGGGATGTCACCGAGCAGGGGTCGACCCGGCGGCCGGCCGTTCGATCGACCGTGGAACGAAGACGTTACCCCGGGAACGAACGGTCCGCGGACGGGGGCTCCGGCCCGTCCTCGGCCGGGGCATGACCCCGGGACCGCCGGGTGACCTCGTCGGTGAGCCAGCGGGACACGTCGAGCAGCTTGATGTTGGTGTCCTGGCTCGACCGCACGAGCAGGTCGAAGGCCTGGTGCTCGTCGAGCGCGAAGCGCTCCATGAGGATGCCCTTGGCCTGGCCGATCACGTCGCGGGTGGCGATCGCGTGGGTCAGTTGCTCCACGCGGCGCGCGCCGTACATCGCCACGGATGCCTGCGTCGCGAAGGCCGCGGCCACGGTGCGCGCGGTGGCGTCGAAGACGGTGCCGGTCCGGGCGTAGAGGTTGAGGGCGCCGGGCTCGGCGTCCTGCGGGGCCAGGGCGAACGAGATCAGGCCACCGATCCCGGCGTCCTCGGCCAGGCGGCCACCGCGTCTCGGTCGCGAAGTCCTCGACGACGGTGACCGACCCCGCCCCGGCCCCCAGCGCGTCGACGCACGGTCCCTCGCCCAGTTCCGCCTGAGCACGGTCCAGCGCGACGATCGCCCGGTCGCTGGGGGCCCGGGAGCTCAGCCCGCCCTCCGGCGTGCGCACGGTGAGTCCGGCGTACGAGGCGCCGGGCACGTGCTGGGCCGCGGCGTCGGTCAGGCGGTGCAGGGTCTGCTCCGCCTCCGACCCGTCGGCGGTCGTGCCGCTCCGGCGGCGCACCAGGTCCTCGGCGGTGGCCGCCAGCACGTCCTGCAGCCACGACAGGTCACCGGTTCCGGACACGGGAGGCCCCCTACCCCGATCGCGATCGCCCGGCGGCCGTGAGCCGCCGCCACCCGACGTCGGGGCCTGGGGGGTCAAGCGCCGTCGTCCGCACCGCCCGGTGGACCGACCACCAGACGTCATCGAACGAAGAAGTTACGCAGGAAGCGAATACCTGTACAGCGAACGAGGTCGTGTCGGCGTGGCGCGGCGGCGCGCGTTTGCCGCGCCGGGGGCACCGCCGACCCGGCGGGTGATCGACGTCGTTCGAGCCCCCGGGCGCGTCGCCGAACCTTCACCTCGAAGAGGGGCTCACGTGTTTCTTCACGTCCAGCGCATGTTGAACGAGATCGCCGCCGACGAGCCGGACCCGGGGGCGGCGAACGCCCTGCAGGAGGGGTTGGGTGGTCAGTTCGGTGAGATGCGCACGATGATGCAGTACCTGTTCCAGAGCTTCAATTTCCGCGGCCCGACGGGCAAGCCGTTCCGGGACCTGCTCTACGGGATCGGTACCGAGGAGATCGGGCACGTGGAGCTGATTGCCTCCACCATCGCCCAGCTGGTCGACGGGTCGCCGCGCTACCAGGGCAACCCCACCAGCCTCGACGAGCCCGGTGCCGGTGGGGCGACCCCGTTGGACATCGCCCTGTCCGGGGGGAACATCCACCACTGGCTGGTCGGCGCGCAGGGCGCGCTGCCGGTGGACGCCCAGGGTGACCCGTGGACCGGGAAGTACGTCTACGACTCGGGGAACCTGCCGCTGAACCTGCTCTACAACCTGATGCTCGAGTCCACCGGGCGGCTGCAGAAGTGCCGGCTGTATGAGATGACGGCGAACAAGACCGCCCGCTCCACGATCGCGTATCTGATCGTGCGCGACCAGGCGCACGAGAACTCCTACGCCAAGGCGTTGGAGGCGTTGGGGGTGGAGTGGAACAAGCTGTTGCCGATCCCGAAGACCAACGCCGAGCAGTTCCCCGAGGTCAAGACGTTGACCGAGCAGGGCCTGCAGTCCAAGCAGTACACCTTCAGTCTCGATCAGCTCTCCGAGGCCGGGCGGATCATCCAGGGCACCTCCCCGTCCAAGGACGGCACCAGCATGTCCATGGAACAGGCCCCCGAGGGGGTCCCGTTCCCCGGGATCGCCGTCGAGCGCCCCGAGGAGTTCGGGCCCGGCCTGGACCCGGACCTGATGGAACTCGTCCAGGCCACCGCCGAGATGGAGATGCAGGCCGAGACCGCACCACCCCAGTGGGGCCCCAGCGGCAGCTCGTCGGGTGACGGTCTGCTGAAGAAGGTCAAGGACACACTGACCCCGTAGGTCCCGCCCGGCGCCGCTCCCGCGCGCACGGGAGCGGCGTCACGCCGGGACGACGACGACCTTGCCCCGCAGCGTGCCCGCGTCGGCCTCGGCGTGGACCGTCGCGAGCTCGGGCAACGACACCCGACGGTCGACGTCGACGGTCAGCTCGCCCCGGTCGACCAGCGCCACCAGCTCGGCGAGCGCCCTCGCGTCGTTGCGCACGAAGAGCTCGACGGCCCGAACGCCGCGGGCCTCGTCGGCCGGGGCCGGGGACGCGGGCACCGTGTTGACGACGACGCCCCCGTCGCGCACCACGCCCACGAGAGCGGCGAACCGGTCCGGCGCGAGCCGGGCCAGGTTGACGAGGACGTCGACCGGCTCGGTCACGGCGTCCGCCACGTCACCGGCCGTGTGGTCCACGACCTCGTCGGCCCCCAGCGCCCGGAGGCGGTCGGCGCTGCGCGCGCTGCCGGTGGCGACGACGACCGCCCCGGCCCGCTTCGCGAGCTGCACCGCGTAGCCGCCGACGGCGCCACCCGCGCCGTTGACCAGCACCCGCTGGCCCGCGCGCACCGCCGCGTCCTCGACGACGGCCTGCCGCGCGGTGAGGCCGACCTCCGGCAGGGCCGCGGCGTCCGCGAGCGGGATGGCCCGTGGCGCCGTCGTCAGGACCTCGGCCGGGGCGAGCACGTACTCCGCGGAGGCGCCGTCGTCGACCATCGGCAGGAAGCCGACGACCTCGTCGCCGACCCGCCACCCGTCGACCCCGGCCCCGAGCGCGTCCACGGTGCCGGCGACGTCGATGCCCGGCACGTGCGGCAGCGCGACCGGGAACGGGCCCTGCAGGTAGCCGCCGCGGATGCCGTCGTCGACCGGGTTGAACGACGTCGCGGCGACCCGCACCCGCACCTGGCCGGCACCGGGCTCGGGCTGCTCCACGTCCTCGTAGCGGAGCACCTCGGGGCCGCCGTACTCGTGGAACCGCACTGCCTTCATCACGCACTCCCGTCGTCCCCGGTACTTCGAACTCGAAGCACGCCGCGACACTAGGTTTGCTTCGAACTCGAAGCAAGGGGAGACTCGGTGGGTGTCCGACCACACCCACGCGGTCGATCCGGTGCAGCTCGGCGCGTACTTCGCCCTCGTCGAGGTGTCGGGCCTGCTGCGCCACGCCATCGAGCAGCAGCTGCAGGCCGACGGCGATCTGACGTTCGTGCGCTTCCAGATCCTCCGCCGGCTCCAGCTCACCCCCGGCGGCAGCCTGCGCATGACCGACCTGGCCGACGCGATCGTCGTCAGCCGCAGCGGCCTGACCTACCAGGCGGGCCTGCTGGAGAAGGCCGGGCTCGTCGTCCGGGCCCCCTCGCCCGACGACGAGCGGGGCGTCACCATCGCCGTCACCGACGCGGGGCGCACGCTCGTCGACGCGGTCATGCCGGGGCACGAGGCGGTGGTCGGGCGGATGCTCTTCGACCGGCTCTCCCAGGAGGACGCCCGGACCCTCACCGAGCTGCTGACGCCGGTGCGCGACCACATGCGCGCGGCACCCCCGCGGTCGGCGACCCCTCGACGGGCGCGCCGGTCGCCATGATCGCCCGGCACGGGGCGGCGGTGAGGCCGTACCGTCGTCCAAAACGCGGTGGGGGGTGAGCCGATGGTGACACCGCACCCCGTGCCGCTGTTCGACCAGGTGACGGGCTTCCCGCCGGACGACGCCGTCGACCTGACGATGTCGATGCCGCTCTCGCTCGCGGTCTACATGACGATGCTGGAGTCCACCGGGCACGCCGCGGACGTGGCCGTCCTGCGGGCGATCTACGTGGACGAGGCGCGCGAGACCGCCCGCGGGCTGCAGGCCCGGATCGCCGCCGTCACCGCCGCCGACGTGCCCGACTCGGCGCGGCTGCGGGTCACGCACATCGTCGAGGAGCGCATCCCACGCACCAACGGCCTCCGACCGCACGTGCACTTCTTCGTCGGCACCACGGCCCGCGACGGCACGCGGACGCTGCCGGTCGACGTCGACGCCCTGACGACGACCGCGGAGGCCGACGTCCTCCCCGCCTCCCGCGACCGGCTGGTCGCCACCACCGCCGCGCGGTGCGGGCTCGTCTGGGGCGCGACGCCGTGGTCGTCGTGCGAGGTCCTCGAACCCCGGTGGCTGGTCACCCGGGCGGCGGAGATCCGGGACGAGGAGCCGCCGTGCCCGGGGCCGTGGCCGCGTCGCCAGGTCCTCGTGGGGCGGACCCCGTGACCGGACCGGTCGAGTTCTTCGTGCCCGGCGCCGGACCCGACGACGCCGAGGCGCGGTACGCCGAGCTGGCGGCCCTGGTCGGCGCGAGCCCGGCCGCGCCGGCCGACCGCGTCCGGTCGCTGCGCTTCACCCGCGGCGCCGAGGAGTGGACGGCGACGGTCGGGCGGCCGCTGACCGGGCGGCTCGCCGCGCGCACCGACCGCCGCCCTCCCCGGCGGTCGGCGACGTCCCGGTCGGCGCCCACCCGAGACGTCGCCGACCCCGCGACGGTCCGGGCCGTCCTCGCCACCGGGGACGGGTGGGCGGTGGTGACCGACGCGGCGCCGGTCGGGCCGGTCGACGACTCCACCTGGGACAACCCGTTCCACGTCCCTGCCCACGACGTCCGGGGGTTCGAGCGCTTCGGCTCCCGGCCCTGACCGTGCGGTCCAGCTGAACGACATCGTGCACGATCGTCCGCTGGACGCGAACGGTCGTCGCCAGCAGGCTGGAGATCGCCGCGCCGCGGAGCAACGTCGCTCCCCCACCTCGCGCGGCGTCCCAGACGCACGTGGAGCACACGCGTGCCCGGAACGAGGAGACGTGTCGTGAGTGGTCGTCGGGAGCTGCCGCAGCCGGAGCCCGCGAAGCCGGTGGTCACCGCCCTCGGGATCGACGAGCACGACGGCGGGTTCGACCCCGTCCGCCCGACGACGCCGCCCCGGGGCGCCCCCAACGTGGTGCTCGTGGTGCTCGACGACCTCGGGTTCGGCAGCTCCAGCGCGTTCGGCGGGCCGTGCCGGATGCCGACGGCGGAGCGCCTGGCCGACGGCGGCCTGCGCTACACGCGCTTCCACGTCACCGCGCTGTGCTCCCCCACGCGGCAGGCGCTGATGACCGGCCGCAACCACCACGCCGTCGGGATGGGCGCGACGACCGAGATGGCCACGTCCGCTCCCGGCTACACCGGTGTCCGTCCCCGCAGCGCGGCCACGCTCGCCCGCACCCTGCAGGGCCACGGCTACAGCACCGCGGCCTTCGGCAAGTGGCACCAGACCCCGCCGTCGGAGATCAGCCCGGTCGGGCCGTTCGAGCGGTGGCCCACCGGCGAGGGGTTCGACCACTTCTACGGGTTCATGGCCTGCGAGATGAACCACTGGTACCCGCTGCTCTTCGAGGGGACGACGCCGGTGGAGCCGACCCGCCGTCCCGAGGACGGCTACCACCTCTCCGAGGACCTGGTCGACCACGCCGTCGACTGGGTGCGCACGCAGCGGTCCCTGACGCCCGACCGTCCGTTCCTCACCTACCTCGCCTTCGGCGCCTCGCACGCGCCGCTGCACGTGGCCCCCGAGTGGCGCGACCGGTACCGCGGCGAGTTCGACGACGGGTGGGACCGGCTCCGCGACCGCACGCTCGCCCGGCAGAAGGAGCTCGGGGTCGTCCCGGAGCACACCGAGCTCGCGCCCTGGCCGGACTCGGTGCCGCACTGGGACTCCCTCGACGGCACCCGCCGCACGCTCGGCGCCCGGTTCATGGAGACCTTCGCCGGGTTCACCGAGCACGCGGACGCCCAGCTCGGTCGCTTCGTCGACGAGCTCGAGGCGCTCGGCGAGCTGGAGAACACGCTGTTCCTCTACCTGCTCGGCGACAACGGGGCCTCCGGCGAGGGCGGGATCGAGGGGACCCACGTCGAGCACCGGCTCGGCCACGGCCTCGTCGACGACCCGGCGGAGATGATCTCTCATCTCGACGAGATCGGGGGGCCGCAGAGCTACCCGATCGCCCCCGTCGGCTGGGCGCTCGCGATGAACACCCCGTACCAGTGGACCAAGCAGGTGGCCTCGCACTTCGGGGGCACCCGCGACGGCCTCGTCGTGCACTGGCCGCGCGGCATCGCCGACCCCGGCGGCCTGCGCCACCAGTTCCACCACGTGATCGACGTGCTCCCGACGATCCTCGAGTGCGCGGGCATCACACCCCCGACCAGCGTCGACGGCGTGGTCCAGCAGCCGATCGACGGCACGAGCATGCGGTACACCTTCGCCGCCCCCGACGCCCCCGACCGACGCCGGACGCAGTACTTCGAGATGTGCGGCAACCGCGGGCTCTACCACGAGGGCTGGACCGCGGTGACCCGCCACGGCACGCCGTGGGAGATGGTCCCGACGGGGACCCGCAGCTTCCACGACGACGTCTGGGAGCTCTACGACACCACCACCGACCCGAGCCAGGCCCACGACGTGGCCGCCGAGCACCCCGCGACCCTGGCCCGCCTGCAGGAGATGTTCTTCGCCGAGGCGGTGGCCCACCACGTGCTCCCGCTCGACGACCGCGTCACCGAACGGGAGAACCCGCAGCTCGCGGGCCGCTTCGACCTCGTCGGCGACCGGACCTCGGTGACCTACCGCGGGCCGGTCCGGCGCCTCATCGAGGAGACCGTGCCCAACGTGAAGAACCGGTCCCACGCGATCGTCGTCGACGTCGAGGGCACCGGCGACGGGGTCCTCGTGGCCCAGGGCGGCCGGTTCGGGGGCTGGTCGCTCTACGTCTCCGGCGGGCGCCCCTGCTACGTCTACAACTGGTTCGGGTGGCGCCGGCACACCGTGCGGAGCGCCGTGCCGCTGACGCCGGGGCGCCACGAGGTGCGGGTGGACTTCGCCTACGACGGCGGCGGGGTCGGCCGGGGCGGGACGGTCACGCTGCGCGTGGACGGCCACGACGTCGGGACGGTGCGGGTGCCGGCCACGGTCCCGTACTACTTCTCCTTCGACGAGACGTTCGACGTGGGCGTCGACCTCGGCACCCCGGTGACCGAGGACTACGCGGCCGGGGACAACGCCTTCCCCGGGACCGTGCACACGGTCCGCGTGGACCTCGCGCCGACGGTGGCCGCTCCGGAGCCCGAGGCGCTGCACCGGAGGGTCATGGCATCGCACTGATCCCGTCGGGCACGTCGCCCGCGCACCGGAAGCCCAGGTTCCCCGAGCTCGACTCGGGGGTGTTCGAGGTGCGCGCGGCGACGCGGTACCGGTTGCAGTAGGAGTCATGACAGAGGTACGAGCCGCCGCGCATCACCCGCGCCTCGCCCTCCTCGGGGCCCACCGGGTCCTGCTCGGGCGAGCGGGCGTACCAGTCGGCGGCGAACCGGTCCGCGCACCACTCCCACACGTTCCCGACGGTCTGCCAGAGGCCATAGGGGTTGGGGCGGAAGGTCTTGACCGGGGCCGTCGTCAGGAACCCGTCCTCCCGGGTGTTCGCCGTGGGGAACCGGCCCTGCCAGATGTTGAGGTTCCAGCGGTGGCCGGAGCCGTCACCCCGGTCGTCGCCCCACGGGAAGCGGGCCCCGTCGAGGCCGCCGCGGGCGGCGTACTCCCACTCGGCCTCGGTCGGCAGACGACGGCCCGCCCAGGCGGCGTAGGCCTCGGCGTCGCGCCAGGAGACGTGGACGACGGGGTGGTTCGCCCGGTCGCCGACCCCGGATCCGGGACCCTCGGGGTGCCGCCAGCAGGCGCCGCGGACCGCGAGCCACCACGGCGCGCCCTCGACGCTCGACAGGACGTCCGCGCGGTCCCCGGCGAAGGCCAGGTGGAAGACCCCCGACGAGCCCCAGTGCTCGGCGTCGGTGACGTACCCGGTCTCCTTGACGAAGCGGGCGAACGCGGCGTTGGTGACGGTCGTGGCGTCGATCAGGAACGGCGACACGGTCACGCGGTGCACGGGCCGCTCCCCGTCGGCCGGATCGCCGTCGCCGTGGTGGTCACCCATGGCGAAGCTCCCGCCGGGGACGAGGACCTGACCTCGGGGCACGCGCGCCGTCATGATCACCAGCTCTACCCCCGCGGATCGTCCGGCACCAGCGGACAATGCTGCACGGAACCATCGGGAGGACGTGCATGGAGCTGTCGCTGCGCCGGCTGCGGACGTTGCGCGAGGTCGCCCGCCGCGGCGGGGTGAACGCGGCGGCGGCCGCCCTGCACTACTCCCCGTCGGCGGTGTCGCAGCAGGTCGAGGCGCTCGGGACCGACGTCGGCGCCCCGGTGATCGAGCGGGTGGGGCGCGGCGTGCGGCTCACCGAGGTCGGCCGGGTCCTCGTCGAGCAGGCGGAGGTCCTGCTGGCCGCCGAGCACCGGGCGGTCGCGGCGGTGGAGGCGGCGCGCCAGCACCTCTCGGCCCGGCTGTCGGTCGGGATGTTCCCGGCCGCGGCGGCGGCGCTCCTGCCCGCCGTGATCGCCGACCTCGCCGCCGAGCACCCCGGCATCACGCTGGAGAGCCTCGAGGCCGACCCCGACCAGGCGGTGCTCGACGTCCGGCAGGGGCACCTCGACCTCGCGCTGATCCTGGACTACCCCGACGCCCCCGAGCCGTGGGCGCCCGGCCTGACGATGGTCCCGCTCGGGCAGGACCGGATCCACCTCGCGGCCCCGGCGGGCACCCGGTACCGGCCGGGGGTCGACCTCGCGGAGCTCGCGGAGGAGACCTGGATCATCTCCGGCGCCGAGAGCTACTACGGCCGGGCCGTGCGCACCGCCTGCCGTCGGGCCGGCTTCGAGCCGCAGGTCCGGCACCGGGTCGACGGCCTCGCCACCGCGCTGGCCATGGTGGCCGCCGGGCTCGGGGTCACCCTCGCCAGCGACCTGGGCCGGGCGTTCCTGCCGCCGTCGGGGATCGACGTCGTGCCCCTGCGACGGCCGCTGCCCCGGACGATCGTGCTCGCGCACCTCCCGCACGCCACCGACCGCCCCAGCGTCCGCGCGACCGTCGACGCCTTCGCGCGCGCCGCGCAGGACCGGGGCCTCGCGGCCGTCGGGTGAGTGCGGGCGCGCCCGAGCGGGGAGTCCTGTGATCGCCGTCGTCCGGAAGGAGCACGTCGTGGAGCTGCTGGCGGTCTCGGGGAGCCCGTCCTCGCCGTCGAAGACGGTGCTCGCCCTGTCGGTCGCGCTCGCCCGGGGCGGCGAGCACGACGACGTGCGCACCGATCTGCTCGACCTGCGCGAGCAGGAGCTGGTGTTCGGTGACGGGCGCGACCCGGCGGACTACACGGGCGCGACCCGGGACGCGATCGACCGGGTCGTCGCCGCCGACGCGCTGCTGGTCGGCACGCCGATGTACCGCGGCGGCTACACCGGGCGGCTGAAGAACCTCTTCGACGTGCTGCCCAACGACGCGCTCGCGGGCAAGCCGGTGGGCCTCGTGGCGACCGGCGGCACCGACCACCACTTCCTGGCGATCGAGCACGAGCTCAAGCCGCTCGTCGGCTTCTTCCGCGCGTGGGCCGTCCCCGGCGCCGTGTACGCGAACAACACGCACTTCTCCGGCGGCGAGCTGACCGACGACGGGGTGCGCGAGCGGCTGCACGACCTCGCGGACGCCGTGGTCACCTTCGCCCGGCACATGCCGGCCGTCGCCGGCGCCGCCGCCCCCGACATCCCACGGCGGTCGGCCGCCGAGTCCTGACCCTTCCGGGGCGCTCCCCGGCGTGATCGACTGTCGCTCCCTCGACCCCCCGGGAGACCCCATGCAGATCACCGCCGCCGTGCTGCGCGACCGCGCCGGCGCCTTCGCCCTCGAGACCGTCGACCAGCGCGAGCCGGGCCACGGCGAGGTCCGCGTGCGCATCGCGGGCGCCGGGATCTGCCACACCGACGAGCTCCCCCGCACCGACGCGCTGCCGATCCCGCTGCCGGTGATCGCCGGCCACGAGGGCTCGGGGGTCGTCGAGGCGGTCGGGCCGGGCACCTCGCTCGCGGTGGGCGACCACGTCGTGCTGTCGTTCGACTCCTGCCGGACCTGCGACAACTGCGTCGACGGACACCCCTCGTACTGCGCCACGTTCTTCGAGCGCAACCTGTTCGGCACCGGTCTCGTGGAGCCCGGGCACGACGTCCGCGACGCCGACGGCGGGCCGGTCGCCGCCCGCTGGTTCGGCCAGTCGTCGTTCGCCAGCCACGCGCTCGTGGCCGAGCGGAACACCGTCAAGGTCGCCCCCGACCTGCCGATCGAGCTGCTCGGCCCGCTCGGCTGCGGCGTCCAGACCGGGGCCGCGTCGATCCTCGAGGCCCTGCGCGTGCGGTCCGGCAGCGCGGTGATCGTCTCCGGGGTCGGCGCGGTCGGCCTGTCCGCGGTCATGGCCGCCCGGGTCGCCGGGGCGGCCACGATCGTCGCGGTCGACGTCAACCCCGCCCGCCTCGAGCTCGCCACCGAGCTCGGCGCCACCGCCACCGTCGACGGCCGCGCCGAGGACCTCACCGCCGCGCTGCTCGCGGCCACCGGCGGCGCGCAGTACGCCCTGGACACCACGGGGCTGCCGCCGGTCGCCACCGCGGTGCTGCGTGCGCTGCGCCCCACCGGCACGCTCGGCCTCGTCGGCGTCCAGCAGGGGCCGCTCTCGCTCGAGCCGATGGACCTCTCGGTGGGGCGCAACGTCATGGGCATCCTCGAGGGCGACGCCGTGCCGCAGACCTTCCTGCCCCGCCTCATCGCCCTCTGGCGCGGCGGCCGCTTCCCGTTCGACCGGCTCGTCCGCACCTACCCGCTGAGCGAGATCAACGAGGCCGAGCGGGCCGCGCTGGCCGGCGAGGTGGTCAAGCCGGTGCTCGTTCCCTGACGCGCGCGGGGACCCGAAGCGCACTTACGGTGGGCCGGTGCGTCGACACGACCTCGTGGTCATCGGTTCCGGTTCGGGCAACATGGTGGTCTCCGACGAGTTCGCGGACCTCGACGTCGCGATCGTCGAGGCGACCGAGTTCGGCGGTACCTGCCTGAACCGGGGCTGCATCCCGACGAAGATGTTCGCCTACAGCGCCGAGGTCGCCGACACGGTGCGCGACTCCGCGGTGTACGACGTCGGCGCCCAGCTCGACGGCATCGCCTGGCCGGGGCTGCGCGACCGGGTGTTCGGCCGGCTCGACCCCCTCGCCGCCGAGGGGCGCAAGGGACGCGAGGACGACGACGGGGTCACCGTCTACGCGGGCGCGGCCCGCTTCACCGGGCCGCGCACCCTCGTCGTCGACCTGCACGCCGGCGGGTCCACGGAGATCGGGGCCGAGCGGGTCGTCATCGCCGCGGGCGCCCGCCCGGTGGTCCCGCCGCCGGTCCAGCGGTCCGGCCTGCCGTTCCACACCTCCGACACGATCATGCGGGTCGACGCCCTGCCCCGGCGCCTCGCCGTGCTCGGCGGCGGCTACATCGCCGCGGAGCTCGCGCACGTCTTCCATTCCGCCGGCGCCGAGATCGTCATGATCGACCTGGCCGACGAGCTGCTCGGGCCGCAGGACGAGTCGATCTCCGCGGCGTTCACCGAGATCGCCCGCGAGCGCTACGAGCTGTACCTCGGCCGCGAGATCACGGCCGTGGACGGCGAGCCCGGTGCCCTGCGGCTCCGGCTCGACGACGACACAGGCGTCGAGGTCGACACCCTGCTCGTCGCCGTCGGCCGCACCCCGAACGGCGACTCGCTCGACCTCGACGCCGCCGGGATCGAGACCCACGACGACGGGCGGGTGGCCGTCGACGCGTTCGGGCGCACGTCGGCGGACGGCGTCTGGGCGCTCGGCGACGTCTGCTCCCCGGTGCAGCTCAAGCACGTCGCGAACCGGGAGGCCGAGGTGGTCGCGCACAACCTCCTGCACCCCGACGACCTGCGGGAGAACGACCACGCCGTCGTCCCCGCCGCCGTGTTCACCAGCCCGCAGATCGGCACCGTCGGCCGGACCGAGGCGCAGTGCCGCGACGAGGGTCTGGACTACGAGGTCGGTCGCGTCGCGTTCGCCGACGTCGCCTACGGCTGGGCCATGGAGGACGAGACCGGCTTCTGCAAGGTGCTCACCGAGCGCGGCACCGGCCGGATCCTCGGCGCCCACATCCTCGGCCCCGAGGCGCCGACGTTGATCCAACCGCTCGCGCTCGCCA
This sequence comes from Actinomycetospora sp. CA-084318, assembly GCF_050955885.1. Classification (NCBI taxonomy): domain Bacteria; kingdom Bacillati; phylum Actinomycetota; class Actinomycetes; order Pseudonocardiales; family Pseudonocardiaceae; genus Actinomycetospora; species Actinomycetospora sp. CA-084318. The sequence continues at coordinate 1,437,437 of NZ_CP192098.1, read as the reverse complement.
TGACCTTCGACATCGACGCCGCCGCCCTCTCCGGCCGGCCGTACTGGATCCACCCGGCGCTCACCGAGGTCGTCGACAACGCCCTGCGGCAGGTGCTGCGCAGGTGAGCAGGAGGGTCGCTGGGTAGCGACCCTGTCTGCTCACCTGCGAAGCACCTGGTGGACCTCCCGCTCGAGCTGCCCCATCTGGTCGCGCTTCGTCGGTTCCGGCAGCTCCGCCGGCGTGCCCTCGCGCCGCCCGCGCAGGCATGTCGTCAGGCGTTCGACGCGCCGCAGGATGCCGCGCCGGAAGAGGAACCAGGCGAGGAACCGGGTCGCGAGGGCGGCCACCAGGGCCAGGGCGACCGAGATGTAGTCGCGCACCCGGATGTCGTTGATGTCGGTGATCCGCTCGTCGAGCAGCGCCCGTTCCTGGCCCTGGAAGTCGGCGACCTGGGCGCGGATGCGGTCCATCAACCCCTTGCCGTACTCGAGGTGCCGCCGGATCTCCGGGTCCTCCGGACTGCCGCCGCCCGTCACGAACTGCTGCTGGAACGACAGGTCGGCCATCTGCTGCCCGGTCAGGGTCTCCAGGTCCCGCAGACGCCCGAGCATCTCCTCGCGCGGCTTCTCGCCGGGTTCGTCGGTGGTGAGCGCGGTGAGCTGTCCGAACGCGCCCGGCAGTTGCCGGGTGGCCTGGCCGAACGGCTCGAGGAATTCCTGCTGCCCGGTCAGCAGGAAGCCCCGCATCCCGGTCTCGGCGTTGACCATCAGCGAGGACAGGTCGCCGAGCGCCGCGGTGATCTCGAATTTCCGCTGGATGTCGGTCTCGATCGCGACCCGGGTCAGGTTGCCGTTCAGCGCGAGGCACGCCGAGATGACGACCGCCACCAGCGGCAGCGCGATCGTGATCCGGCCCTGCACCCGCATCGGGACGGCGTCCCACCAGCGCATCGCCGGCCCGGCCACGGCGCTCCACAGGTCGGCGAGTCGTCGGGCCACCCGGCGACAGTACGGAAGCTGCGCGCGACGGTCGCGTCGAGAAACCCTGTTCCCGACGACGGGTCGGGGCCGGTCAGGCGCGGCCGTCCAGCCGGTCGGTGACGGCCGCGGCGAACGCGGTCGCGGCGCCGGCCACGTCGGCGGACGCCCGTCCGGCCTCCACCGCGTCCGCGGTCGCGCGCAGCCAGGTCACGAGGGGCGCCGCGAGCGACGGGGCGAGCCCGGCGATCCAGGCCGACGTCCGGGCGCGGGTCTCGGCGACGTGCTCGCTGCTGCCGTCCGCGTGTCGCGCGACGATCTCCGGACGGGTCGCGAGGAGCCCGCCGACCTCCCACTCCCCTCCGGGGGTGCGCGCCCGCAGTTCCTCCAGCAGACGCGCGGCGGTCCGCAGCGTCCCGGCGTCCTCCCCGTTCCCGGCGGCCACCACGCGCCCTCCCGTCGTCGTCGACACCCCCAGGGTGCCCGCCGGGTGGTCATCGCACCGTGGGCCGCCGGGTGATCCACATCCGTCCCCGCCGCGGGGTAGCTTCACGCCGTCCCGCCCGTCACCGCGCAGGGAGCCGCCCCGTGTCCGAGCCGTTCCACCCCGACCTGCCCGACCGTCCCGCCCACACCCGGGTCCACCTCGTGCGGTCGGCCGACCTGACCGGCGACACCGCGCAGTCCGGCGGGATGCGCCGGCTGGAGGCGGTCAGCGGGAAGTCGGTCGGGTCGTCGGCCCTGTGGACCGGCGAGACGCACGTCGCGCCGGACACGGCCTCGTCGGACCACCACCACGGCGAGTCCGAGACCTCGATCTACGTCGTGTCGGGGCGCCCGCGCTTCGTCTTCCACGACGGCGAGGGCGAGGTCGTGCTGCAGACCGAGCCGGGCGACTACGTCTACGTCCCGCCGTGGGTGCCGCACCGCGAGGAGAACCCCGACCCGGAGCACCCGGCGGTCGTCGTGATCTCCCGGACCACGCAGGAGGCGATCGTGGTCAACCTGCCGGCGCTCACCCCGCTCGAGAGCTGAGGGTCCCGACGGCGGGTCGCGCGACCCGCCGTCGGGAGGGGCTCACGCTCGGCTCACTCCGCGAGCTTGGCGATCCCCTGGGCCCAGAGGAAGTACTTGTTGGTGCCCAGGTCCCGCACCGTCTTGATGTTGAACGCGTCCTTGAGGTGCTTCGCGTCGGCCTCCGAGACGCCCTGCAGCGCCTCGACCGGCGCGTCGGCGATCTCGTTGATGTCCTTGCCCTCCCAGGCCTTGTCCACCTTGTCCGCGATGCCAGCCATGGTTCTCCCTCGGATGTCGGCACGGCCGGTCCGTGCCCCGACGCGGCAGTACCCGACCGGGCTCAGGGGAATGTCTGTCGCGCGGCCGAGTCCAGGAGCGGCTCCAGTTCGGCGACGACCGCGTCGAGCGGCGCCGCGCTGCCCTCGACCCGGCACAGGACCACCGCCCCCTCGACCGACGACAGGACGAGCGCCGCGAGCGTCGCCGCTCGCCCGGGCGGGACGCCCTGCGCGACGAGACCGGAGCGCAGCTCGGCCGTCCACCGCTCGACGATCGACCGGACCAGGTCGACGAGCTCCGGCTCGTCGGCGGGGTGGTCGACGGCGACCGCCACCAGCGGGCAGCCCGCGCGGTGGTCGGTCGCGACGAGGCGGCTCCGCCAGAGCGAGGCGAACCGGCGCAGGATCGCCGACGGGGAGTCCGCGTCGGCCGTGTAGCCACCGAGCAGGTCGGAGACGCCGTCGCCGGCCCGGGTCACGGCCGCGGCCAGCAGTTCCCGCCGACCGCCCGGGAAGTGGTGGTAGACCGATCCACGCGGCGCACTGCTGTGGGCCAGGACGGCGTCGATGGTGGTGGCCGCCGTTCCGTACTCGCGCAGCAGCGTCGCGGCGCTGTCGACCATCCGGTCGCGGGTCCTCGGCATGGCGCCTCCAGGTGGCTTCGCCCCGATCGAGGTTATGCCCTGGTGTCCCTTCCCACGGCGGTCCACGCGGGCACCGGGGAGGGAGTTGGGCCATCTGGCCTGCACCATGTCGCTCCTGCGGCGGCCGGGCCCGCGCCGAGGTGCACGGCAGGCAGGGCTGCGCGGCCCGCCGGACCGCCTCATGGAGCCCTCGCGGCGACCGCACAGCGACCGCACGGTGACCGCACGGCGTGGCAGGCTCGCGCCGTGACCGACGACGACGCTCCGATCGTGCTCAGCGACACGGTGGCCGAGTTCCGCGGCCCGACCTGGACGTTGTCGAACTTCGCGGAGCACCCGATGGAGGTCGACGGCCAGCGGTACCCGACCGTCGAGCACTACTTCCAGGCCATGAAGGCCGTCTCGCCGGAGGACCACGCCCGGATCCGCGACGCCGCCACCCCGGCGGAGGCCAAGGAGCTCGGGCGGGCGGTCACGATGGTCCCCGACTGGCGGGACCGGCGGGTCGCGGTGATGCGCCGCGCGCTCGCCGCGAAGTTCACGCCCGACTCCGAGGCCGGGCGGTTCCTGCTCGCGACCGGCGAGGCCACGCTGATCGAGGGCAACGACTGGGGCGACCAGCTCTGGGGCGTCAGCGACGGGCGCGGCCGCAACCTGCTGGGCGTGCTGCTGATGGAGCGGCGGGGAGTGCTCCGTCACCAGCTGGGGGCGTAGGGCCTCACGCCGCGGAGCCACCCGGCGGTCGCGGTGCGTCGAGTCGGAAACCGATGCCGAGCAGCCGGATCGTCAGGCAGGCGCCGGCGCCCACGAACACCCAGACCAGCCCGCCCGCGCCGAACCGCTCCGGGATCACCACGATCGCCGCGCCGACGAGGGCGGGGATGGCGTAGAGCTCGTTGGAGAGCACGCTCGGGACGCGGCGCACGAGGACGTCGCGCAGCGTCCCGCCGCCGACGGCGGTGATCGTGCCGAGCAGCATCGCCTGGCCGACCCCGGCGCCGAGGTCGAGCGCCCGCCCCGCGCCGGTGACGGCGAACAGGCTCAGTCCGAGGGCGTCGAACACCGTGATGGGCAGCGCGGCCCGTTCGAGCTGCCGGGAGAGCCCGAACGCGACCAGGCCGCCCGCCGCGGCGACCACGAGGTAGCGCCAGTCGCTGAACGTCGCAGGCGGCAACGCCCCGAGCAGGACGTCGCGGATGATGCCGCCGCCCAGCGCGGTGATCATGCCGAGGACGACGACGCCGACGAGGTCGAGCCGTGCCGCGCGGACCGCGGTGAGCGCCCCGTTGAGGGCGAAGGCGAACGTCCCGACGAGGTCGAGCACCAGCGCCGTCGTCATGGCGCGAGCCAGGCCCCCGCCGCGGTCAGGAGGGCCTCCACGCCGGTGCGGACGGTCGGGTCGAGCACCGGCGCGAAGGCCGGGCTGTGGTTGGTGGGCAGCTCGGTGAGGCGGCCGTCGCGCTCGGCCGCGGCGTGGGCCTCGGGGTCGGTGCCCCCGACGAACCAGAACACCGACGGCGCACCCCAGGCCCGGCCGAGCACGCCGAAGTCCTCGCTGGCCGACGTCGGTCCCATCGGCACCACGTGGTCGCCGAAGCGGGACCGGAACGCGTCGAGCACCCGCCCGGTCGCGGCCTCGTCGTTGTCGGTGAGCTGGTAGGTCTCCACCGGCGTGATCTCCGGTGGCCGCGGCGCCCCCGACGCCTCCGCCTCGGCGGCCACGATCCGCCGGATCGCCGCCTGCGCGCGGGCGCGGACGCCCTCGTCGTAGCAGCGCAGGTTCAGGCCGATCACGGCCTCGTCGGGAATGACGTTCTCCTTCGACCCGGCCTGCAGCATGCCGACGGTCAGGACGGCGGGTTCGTTCATCCCGAGCTCGCGGGAGACCACGGTCTGCAGCCGCAGCACCGTCGAGGCGGCGAGCACCACCGGGTCGATCGAGGCCTCCGGCATCGAGCCGTGCGCGCCGCGGCCGAACAGCCGGATGCGCCAGACGTCGGACGCGGAGGTGACGGTGCCCGGCCGGGTGCTGACGACGCCGGCGGGCGCGGGCATCACGTGCTGGCCGAGCACGACGTCGGGGGTGGGGACCCGGTCGACGAGCCCGTCGTCGACCATCGCCTGCGCGCCCGCGCCGATCTCCTCCCCCGGCTGGAACACCGCGACGACGGTGCCCGACCAGGCGTCGCGGCGGGCCGCGAGCTGCGCGGCGCCCGCGGCGAGCCACGCGACGTGCATGTCGTGCCCGCACGCGTGCGCGACCGGCGTCGCACGGCCCTCGTCGTCGGTGGCGGTCGCCGTGCTGGCGTAGGGGACCCCGGAGGCCTCCCGCACGGGCAGCGCGTCCATGTCCGCGCGCAGGGCGACGGTCGGGCCGTCGCCGTTGCGCAGGACCCCGACGACTCCCGTCGGCCCGACCCCCGTGACCACCTCGAACCCGGCCGCCGCGAGCCGATCCGCCGCGAGACCCGCCGTGCGGTGCTCCTGCATCGACAGCTCGGGGTGGGCGTGCAGGTCGGTGTAGAACTCCCGGGTCCCCGGGAGCAGGTCGTCGAGCCCGTCGAACAGCGTCATGGCGTGACCTCCTGCGGTGCGTCGGCGGGGACGCTACGTCGTCGCGGTCGCGCCCCTCCGGATGACAGCGAAGCGTCGTTGCTGCCACTGGCTGACAGCAACGACGCTTCGCTGCCACCGGGAAGGGATCAGCGGAGCCAGCGGGCGGCGATCTCGTCGAGTCTCGTCAGGACGTCGCGCTCCGGGCCTGGGTCGACCCAGAAGGTGATCCGGTCGACGCCGACCTCGGGGTAGCCGTCCGGGTCGAGGGTGTCGGGGTCGGCGCCGAAGACGGTGAACGGGACGTCGGGACGGCCCTCGTCGTCGAGCCAGGTGCGTACCCGGCGGTACGACCCGGCGTCGCCGCTGTCGGGCAGCCAGCCCTGGCCGTGGTCGCGCAGCCGGCGCAGCGCGGCGTCGCTGTCGCCGCCGACGTAGATCGGGGGCGGCGACTGCACCGGCTTGGGCCAGCACCAGACGGGGTCGAAGTCGACGTACTCGCCGTGGAACTCGGCCTCGTCGTCGGCCCAGATCCGGGCCATCGCGGCGAGCTTCTCGTCGAGGATGCGCCCGCGTCGGCGGGGGTCGATCCCGTGGTCGGCGGCCTCCTCGCGGTTCCAGCCGGCGCCGACGCCGAACAGGGCCCGGCCGCCGGAGACGAGGTCGAGGCTCGCGACCTGCTTGGCGGTGTGGAAGACGTCGCGCTCGGCGGGCAGCGCCACGCCGGTGGCCAGGGTGAGCCGCGTCGTCGTGGCCGCGACGACGGCGAGGGTGACGAAGACGTCGACGGTGCGCGAGAAGTGGCGCGGCAGGTCCCCGCCACCGGGGGCCGGGCTCTCCCGCCGCACGGGGATGTGCGAGTGCTCCGGCACGAACAGCGACTCGAAGCCCCGCTCCTCGAGCGCGGGCCCGAGGGCCGCGGGAGCGATGGTCTCGTCGGTGGCGAACAGCACGACCCCGTACTTCACCCGCTCATGATCGCCTCGCGGGTGTCCCGCCCGCCAGTGCGGGACCGGTCCGGGGACGGACCGTTCAGGCGGTCGCCGCTCCCGGGGCGGCACCGGGCGCCGGACTCAGCCGGGCCCACCGCGCCGCGCTGACCGACGCCCGCCAGTCGGCCAGCAGTTCGGCCTCCGCGGTGTCGGCGCCGATCCCCGCGGGGCTCTGCGCGAGCCACTCGGTCAGGGCGCGGAACTCCTCGTCACGCACGCCCGGAACGGTAGCCGTTCCGGGGGTCGCGGAAACCTCGTGCGCCGGATGGACGGCGTCGACGTCCGACTCAGAGGACGACCTCGCCGTACATCTCGCCGAGCGGGTCGGCGATCAGCTCGATCCGGGCCCCGTCGGGATCGCGGAAGTAGATCGAGACACCGCTGTGCACGACGTGCTCGACGCCGGCCTCGGTCAGCCGCGCCCGGAGGTGCTCCCAGCGCTCCGGCTCGACCGAGATCGCGACGTGGTGCAGACCGCCGAGGACCTCGGCGTACGGGCCGAGGTCGAGGCCGGGGAAGTCGAAGAAGGCCAGCAGGTTCCCGTTCCCGATGTCGAAGAAGAAGTGCGACGACCCCGGGTAGTCCCGGTTCTCGATCAGCTCGGTCAGCGGGAAGCCGAGCACCCCCTGGTAGAACTCGACTGTCCGGCGGACGTCGGAGGAGACCAGCGCGGTGTGGTGCAGACCCCGCGCGGTCGAGGCGGGTCGCTCCGCGGCCGGGGCGAGGAACTCCGCCCGGAGTGCGGCACGGTCGGCGGAGACGTCGTGGGTGGTGCTCATGCGGACCTCCTGGGATCGACGTCGTCGACGGTAGGCCCATGTAGTTCAATCGTCAACTACATGCTCCGGGTCGACGCCGGGCCTCGCGCGGGGTCATGCTGGAAGGCGTCCGAGAGCGACGGAGGTGGGCCGTGACCCACGAACCCGACCCGACGGACCCGGATGAGCATCACCCCGGGCCCGAGCTGTCCGACGCCGTCGAGGACGCCCTGCGCCCGGCGACGCACGACGCCGTGATGGCCGTGTGGCAACAGGTGGTCCTCGGCCGCCTGGACCGCGAGCGGCCGGTGCGCGAGGACGACGAACTCCTGCGCCGGCTCTACGAGGGCGAGCGGCCGGAGGACCCGCCGGACCCGTAGCGCGGAGCGGATCGGTCGTCGGGGCCGGACGCCCCACCGGTGATGGGCGCCGGGGAGTCCCCGGCCAGCAGCAGCTGCGGGACCTGGGCGAACGACCACCCGGCACCCTGCGCGCGCAGGACCCACACGACGTCGAACCGGTCCCCCGGCCAGGCCGCGGGCGGGGTCGGCGTGACCGCCCCGAGCGCGGCGACGATGCCCGGGATGTCCTCGTGCTGCCAGGCGACCAGGGGCGCCCCGCCCGCCGCGACGAGCGCGGCGGCGATGCCGGCGTGATCGGCCTTGCGGATCGTCGTGTCGATCGGCAGCCGCAGCGCCGCGGCGACCTCGGTGAGCGTCTGTCCCGGGCGTCGGCTGCCGTGGTCGCCGGGGTCGGAGGCGAACAGCGCCGTCGGGCGGACGAGGCCCGACCGCACCGGTCCGACCAGCGGTGCGACGAGCGTGCCGAGGGCACCGGCGCGGGACCAGCCGCGCGGTGTCAGGCCCTCGTCGTCGGTCGAGCCGTCGGCGTCGACGCCGTGGGTGGAGCCGTCCGGCTTCTCGGCGTGCCGGACGATCATGATCGTCGTGCCGGGCCGGGGCGTCCCCACGGGGACGGACGCCGCGGCACGCGCGTGGTCGTGCCCGGAGGAGCACGCCGCGAGAGCGGGCACGGCGAGGCCCGCCGCGAGGAGACCGAGCGCGGCACGGCGGGACCGGGGCGGGGCGGCGTCGTCAGGCACGGGGCCAGCATGCTCGGCGCCGGCACGGCCCCGGAGGTCAGCGCCCCACGGCGTCGAGCCACCAGGCGACGACCTCCGCCTTCGTGTACCCCCTGTACCGCGATGTCCCGGTCGACGGCGCGTCCAGGGCGCGCCGGAGGCCCGCGGCGAGGTCCTCGACGTCGCCCGGGGCGGTGAGGACGACCCGCGGGTGGTCGTCGAGGTCGCCGGCGAGACCGGTCTCGGTGGTGGTCAGCACCCGGCAGCCGTGGGCGAGCCCCTCGACCAGCGGCAGGCCGATCTGCTCCCGCCACCCCGGACGACGCACGGAGGGCATCGCGACGACGGCCGCGGTGCGCAGGAGGTCGTGGATCTCCGCCCGGGGCGGTGCGACCCGCACCGTGACCCCGACCGGGAGGTCGGGGTGCGCGCGGTCGCCCTCCGGGTCGCAGACGACGAGCCGCCGGCCCCGCCCGGCCGCCCCGCTGCGCGCCCAGGCCGCCATCAGCCCGTCGAAGCCCTTCCGGGCGCTCGGGGCGCCGAGGAAGAGCACGATCGGCTCGCGGGGACCGTCCGTGTCGACCGGTCCGCAGACGCTGCAGGGCCCGATCCGCGGCGGCAGCACGGCGTGCCGGGTGCGGCGCAGCGCCGGCCCGAAGACGCGGCGGTGGTTCTCGGCCGCGCCCGTCGTCCCGAAGACGACGGCGTCGAGCAGCAGCATCGAGACACCGGTGGCGAGGACCGCCAGCCGGGAGGCGAGCGGCCCGAGCACCGGCCGGTGCCCCAGGCGGCGCAGCCGCTCCCGGGCGTCCAGGTTCTCGATGGCGTAGGTCGCGACCGCGACCCGCCGGCGGGGCCGGACGAGGCGTGCCAGGACGACGTAGCGCAGCGCGCGGACCCACTCCGCGGTCCAGAGCGGTTCGGCCACCTCGAGGAGCTCGAGGTCCGGGTGGCGCAGCGCCCGGAGCAACGCGCGCCACGAGAACGGTGCCACCTCGCGCCCGGCGTAGAGCGAGACGTCGGCGTCCCCGCGCTCGGAGGTGAACAGCAGCGCCTGGTCGACGGGCATCTCCTCGACCACCGAGCTGCGCAGGTGCGGGACGATCCGCAGGGTCCGCACCGACTCAGAAGTCGTGCTCGGACTCGGGGGTCGGCCGGCCCTCGTACCCGGGCAGACGCTGCAGGTGGACCTGGCGTGCCAGCCGGATCACGGGGCGGATCAGCAGCTCGACGCTGCCGATGACGAAGAACCACGTCCCCGTGTAGGTCCACGCCTCGGAGAAGAACATGATGCTGCCGACCAGGAACCAGAGTGCGACGAGGATGTCGTTGACGATCGACAGCGCCTGGTAGCGCCGGCGGATGACGAGCTCCCGGTCCCCGAGGGTGAACACGAGTGGCTGCGGGGCATCGGTCGACGGCATGGCGGCCGAGTTCCCGGCGCGGGCGCGGTTCAGCCGTCTCGCCGGTCACTGCCGCGCAGCGCGCCGCGCAGCAGGTACCCGGCGGTGACGAGGGCGGCGACCGAGAACAGGTCGGCCACCGTGAGCCCGTGCCGGCCGGTGATCACCAGCAGGGTCGGCCCCTCGACGGCCTTGTTGACCACCACCCACACGCCCGCCGCCACGACGAGCACCGCCGCGAGGCCCAGGCGCGCGGGCGCCCGGAGCCCGGCGAGCGGCCCGGGCGGCACCTCCCGGGCGGCGTCGTCGGGCGGGACCGGCATCGCCCACCAGAACACCGCCACCGCTGCCGCGATCACCACGACGTGCTGGGCCGCGGAGGCGAGGCCCACGAGCAGGCGTCCGTCGACGCCCGCGACGAGGTCGGCGCCGAGCGTCACGGCCACGACGGCCGCCACCGACCACCCGAGGACGGTGCGCGGTCGGCGTGCCCGCTGGCGGACGAGTCGCCAGGCGACCGCCCCGAGCAGGGTGCCGACGACCGCGTACGACGCCGTGACCAGCGGCGAGAGGCCCGGGTAGCGCCACGGCCGCAGCCCGACGGAGGCCGCGACCACGAACAGGCCGGTCCCCACCGCGGCACCGACGAGGGCGACCGCGACGATCGCCACCACCCGCGCCGGGACGGGTGGGCGCGGTGCGGCGACGTCGGTCATCCCCCGATGATCCCTCCCCCGTCACACCCCCCGTCGTCACGGGCGTCACGGTGCTCCGGGACCTCCCGTCGGGAAACCCGCCGACATGGACACCACGATCGCCCGACGCACGCGCCGACGGACGGTCGTCGTGCACGGCGAGTCGGTGGGGTTCTGGGAGTCGATCCCGGCCCACCACGTCGACGACGGCCACGAGGGCCCGTGGACCCACCCCGAGGGCGAGGTGGTCGTCCTCGTGCACGGCATCGCCGGCAGCGCCGAGACCTGGCAGCCGGTCCTCGCCGAGCTGGCCCGGCGCCGCGACCACCGCCACGTCATCGTGCCCGACCTCGTCGGTCACGGGTCGTCGTCCGCCCCGTGGGCCGACTACTCGCTGGGCGGCTACGCGACCGGCGTCCGCGACCTGCTCGCGGTCCTGGGCTACGACCACGCCGCGATCGTGGGGCACTCGCTGGGCGGCGGGGTGGTGCAGCAGTTCGCGCTGCAGTTCCCCGAGCACTGCGACCGGCTGGTCCTCGTCGCCTCCGGTGGTCTCGGCCGCGAGGTGAGCCCGGTGCTGCGCGCCGCGACGCTCCCGTTCGCGGAGTGGGTCCTCGCGGTGCTGTCCAACCGGCACGTGGTCGCCGGGATCGACCGGCTCGTGCACACGGTGCCGGGCCTCGGCCTGCTGCGCGGCTCGGTGGGCGAGTCGGCGCGCTCCTTCGCCTCGCTCGCCGACCCCGACCACCGCCAGGCCTTCCTGCACACCGCGCGCAGCGTCCTCGACCCGGGCGGGCAGCGGGTGCGCGCCACCGAGCGGCTCTACCTCACCGAGGGCCTGCCGACGCTGATCGTCTGGGGCACGGCCGACTCCATGATCCCGGTGGCGCACGGCCACCGCGCGCACGCCCTGATTCCCGGCAGCCGGCTCGAGCTCTTCGAGGGCGCCGGGCACTTCCCGCACGCCGACGACCCGGTGCGCTTCACCGGGCTGCTGGTCGACTTCCTCGACCACACCGAGCCCGGCCACCGCAGCGTCCGCGAGCAGGCCGCCCGCATCGCGGCGCACGCCGAGCTCGAGCCGGCCGGCGGATAGCGGACGGCGCGGCATGTGTCGGGACTAACACGCCCCGTCCATGACGGTGGCTACCCCCGGCGTGTCGTACCGGGCAATCGCCTCGTGTGCGTCCGTCCTCGGGCGCCCGAGGTGCACGGGAAGAGCCACTCGAACACACGGGAGGACACCATGTCGGATCGACACGTACGCGCGGTGGACGACGGCTGGGCCGTCGAGAAGACCGACGCGAGCCGGGCGAGCGCGGTGCTGGCCGTGCAGGCCGAGGCCATCACGCGCGCCGTGGAGATCGTCGCCAACGACGGCGGCGGCGACGTGATCGTGCACGACCGCGACGGCAAGGAGGTCGAGCGCCGCGCCGTGGCGCGCGACGCCGACGACGCCGCCGCGGTCGCCACGGAGCTCGCCGCGGCCGTCACCGGCAAGAAGGGCAAGGAGACCGCGAAGGCCGCCGGCAAGGCCGTCAAGGAGGACGCGCAGGAGATCGGCGCGGACGCGAGGACGGTCGCGAGGAAGACGGCCGGTCAGGCCGAGGACGGGGCCGAGAAGGCCCGCGCGACCGCCGCGGCCGCCGCCGACGGCGTCAAGGCGCAGGTCGACGAGGTGCGCTCCGGCGACAAGTCGCTGCGCTCGGCCGCCCAGGACGTCTCCTCCATCGCGCGGACGACCGGCGGGCAGATCGCCGACCAGGCCGACCGCACCGGACGGCAGATCGCCGGCGAGGCGCGCGGCCTCGGCCGTCGTGCGGCCGCCGTGGTCGGCGAGACCGCGGGCGAGGCGGGCGAGGAGCTCGTCGACGTCACCGACCGCGCGGCCCGCGAGGGCGCCCGCGCGCAGCGCGAGCTGGACTCGGTGGCCGACCGCACCGGCAACGCCATCCACGCGGCCACCGAGGCCGCCGCCACCCCGTTCGACCGGCTCGCGGCCCTGCTCAATCCGGTGCGCGTCACCGGGCGGGTCGTCGGCGCCGTCGCCACGGGCGGGCTGCGTCTCGTCGGCCTCGGCGCCGCCAAGGGCGGCGAGCAGGCCAACCGCGGTGCGCGACGCCTCGCGAACCGCTGACCGGTCGCGGCACGACGACGGGCCGGGTCCCCCGAGGAGGGTGGGCCCGGCCCGTTCGTCGTTCCTGCCTTCAGGGCGTGGGGTCGACGTCGACGACGGTGAGGTGCAGCTCCCGCCCGCCGACCTCGTCGGCGAGGACGCGGCGCAGCGCGGCGGTCGTGGCCGTCAGGGAGGCCCCGGCCAGCAGGACGAGGTCGATCTCGACGTGGGCGTCGAAGACCCGGAGCGCGGCGCGCGACGTGCACTCCCCGGACGACCCGTGGTGGTCGGCGAGTCGGGCAACCCCGGGCACGGCGAGGGCCCGGAGCCGGAGCGCGTGGATGTCGGGCGTCATGGCGGCTCACCTCCGTCGAGGCGGCGGCCGGGAGCACGCGGAGCACGGGTCGGGGGTCGTGCCCGCGAGCGGGCTCGGCCGGTTCAGATGCTGTGTCGGTGGGACACCGCGACCGGCCGCGTCGTCATCCGCCGTCCGTGTGATTGGTGCCACGCAATGGGACAGCGTTCAACCAATGGGGAACGGAGCGTGGGAGCCGGTCACTCGAGCAGCGGGTGGGGCACGTCCCGGCGCCATGGAAGGTCACGGTGGACCGGGTGCCGGCATCGACGCTCGACCCCGACCCGCCCCCCGGGGCGGTCGTCGAGAGACCCGATCCCGCTCGTGCCGGGCACGGTGGCGGCCGTCCGCAGCCGCCGGGTGACGACCCGGACGTCGACCGGTGGCTCGTCGGCCGGGTGGTCGACGGCGACGTCGACGCCTACGAGGAGCTGCTGCGCCGCCACCGCGACCGCATCTACCGGATCGCCCTGCGGGTGCTCGCCGACCCGGCCGACGCCGACGACGTCACCCAGGACATCGCCATCCAGCTGTGGACCGGCCTGTCGAGCTTCACCGGCAGCGCCGCCTTCACCACCTGGCTCTACCGCGTGGTGGTCAACCGGTGCCTCAACCTGCGGCGCCGGCGTCGCCCCACCGAGGAGCTCACCGAGACGACGCACCCCACGGCACCGGGTCCCGAGGCACGGGTGGTGGCCGGGCAGGAACTCGAGGCGGGCATCGCCGCCCTGGCGGAGATGCCCGAGGAACTGCGGGTGACCCTGGTCCTGATCCAGTTCGAGGGCCTGAGCTACGCGCAGGCGGCCACCGTGCTCAAGGTGCCGGAGGCCACGGTGCGCGGCAGGCTCGCCCGGGCGCGCGCCCACCTGGTCAAGCAGATGAGGAGCTGGGCATGACCGACCGGCCCGCCGACTCCGCGACCGACTCTGCGGTCGACCTCCTGGGGACCGAGGCCGCGCTGCCCTGCGGACGCGACCCGCAGGAGCTGCTCGAGCAGGTCACCGAGCACGGTCCCGACGCCCGCGACGAGCACCAGCGCGGCTGCCTGCACTGCCAGGCCGCGCTCGCCGAGTTCGACCGCCTCTGGGCGCCGATGCGCAGCGTCGCCGCCGACCGCCCGCAGGCCCCGCCCGGGGTGCTGGACGAGGTGCTGTCGAGCATCCGGGGCGTCACCGAGGACGCCGAGTTCGCCCGGCTCGAGGAGGGCTTCGGCCACACCCGCATCTCCGGGCGGGTCGTGGCGGCCATCGCGCGCCACCACGCCGCCCGCGTGGTCGGGGTCCGCGGCGCGCTCGGCAAGCTCGACCGCGCCGGACACCGCCGGGGCGACCGCGATCCCGAGTTCCCCGAGACCTCGATCCACACCGCCCAACCGCGCGACATGAGCCGCGAACCGCAGGCCAGCGCCGGGGTCGCCGGCGCCTCGACGGCCATCGAGATCGTGCTGGCCGCCGAGTACGGGCGGGACCTGCGGGCGCTGGCGGACGAGGTGCGCGCCGCCGTGGTCGCGGGGGTCCGCGCCAACACCGGCCTGGAGCCGGTCGCGGTCACGGTCGTCATCGACGAGGTCCTCCTCCCCCGTTCAGGTACGGGAGAGCCAGCTCACTCGAAAGGTCCGTGACGATCGGGCGCCATCCGGTGTCACACCACTGAGTTCGACGGGCACGGCCGCCCACCCGGGGCGGTACGGCCCGTCGTCGCGAAGGAGGACACCACGATGACCACCCCCGCCACCACCCCGAAGGCCACCGGCTCCGCGCTGGAGAGCACCCAGGGCAAGACGACGATCGCCGACGCGGTCGTCGCGAAGGTCGCGGGCCTCGCCGCCCGTGAGGTCAGCGGCGTGCACGGCTTCGGCGGCTCGGCCGCCCGCGCCTTCGGCGCCATCACCGAGCGCATCCCCGGCAGCCGCTCCTCGGTCACCCAGGGCGTCTCGGTCGAGGTCGGCGAGCGCCAGGCCGCCGTCGACCTGACGATCGTCGTCGAGTACGGCGTCGCCATCGCCGAGGTCGCGCGCTCGGTGCGCCGCAACGTGATCAGCGCCGTGGAGCGCATGACCGGCCTCGAGGTCACCGAGGTCAACGTCGACGTCGTCGACCTGCACCTGCCCAGCGACGACGACGCCGACGACGCCCCGGCCGAGCCCGCCCGCGTCCGATGAGCACGCCCGGGCCCCACCCCACCCCCGCGGTGGTCGGCGGGCTCGACGTCGACCGGATCGCCGCCGCGGTGCAGGCCTGTCCCCTCGTGGCCGGTCTGCACCCCGGCCTCCACGGCGCCGTCGCCACGCTGCTGCCCGGCCGCCGCGTGCCGGGCGTCCGGGTCGTCGAGGACGGCGACCGACCGGTCCGGCTCGAGATCGCGGTGACCGCCCGCTACGGCGCCGTCCTGGCGCAGGTGGGCGAGCAGGTCCGCGCCGCCGTCGCGCCCCTCGCCCCCGGCCTCCCGGCCGAGGTCACCGTCGCCGACATCGCCTGATCCCTGATTCCCGACCCTGCAGACGAGGAGTTCGCAGTGTTCACCACCAACACCGTCCTGGGGCTCGCCATCGGCATCGCCCTCGGCTTCGCCGGCGCGTTCGGCGGGTTCGGCGCCTTCCTGCTCGTGCTCGTGCTGGGTGCGATCGGCCTGGCCGTCGGGCGTTGGCTCGACGGCCAGCTCGACCTCTCCGAGCTCGGCGAGCAGCTCCGCGGCGCCGGTTCGGACCGGGGGAGGAATCGGCTGTGAGCACCACGACCGTCTCCCCCGACCCCGTCACCGCCCCGGTCGCCCTGACGACCGAGGCCGGTGACCGCGGGGAGCTGACCATCGCCGACAAGGTCGTCGAGAAGCTGGTCCTGGCCGCCGCGGCCGAGGTCGACGGCATCGACACCACGTCGAGGTCGGGCACGCTCGCTCGCTCCGCCCGCGCGTCCGTGCAGCGCTCCGGCGAGCAGGTCGAGGCGACGCTGCAGACCGCCGTGCGCTACCCGCACGGCCTGGCCGCGACCACCGACGCCGCCCGCGACCGCATCCGCACCCGGCTCGACGAATACACCGGGCTGACCGTGTCGCGGATCGACGTCACCGTCACCGTGCTGACCGGCGCCGCGCCGCGGCCGACGGGGCGGGTGGTCGCATGACCCGCCGACCCCGCCGCACCGCGCCCGCGCTGCTCGTGTCCCTCGTGCTCCTGGCGCTCGGCGCGCTCGCGGCGACCAGCGCCATCCAGACCCTGCTCGGGCGCACCCCCGTGGTCTCCCTCGACGCGGTGCCGTCGGCCCTGTCCGGCGTCGCCTGGGAGTCCCCGGCCGTCCTGATCGTCGCGGGGGTCGCCGCCCTCGTCGGGCTCGTGCTGCTGCTCGCGGCGATCCTGCCCGGGTCCTCGCACGTCCTGCCCGTCGGCACCGCCCCCGCCACCGCCGGTGGCACCGGGGAGTGGGGCCCCTGGTCCGGCGGCGGCGTCGAGACCGCCGGGTGGCACCGGAACGACCTCGCCCTGCGCCTGCGTCGTCGGGCCGCGACCGTCGAGGGCATCACGGGTGCCACCGCCAAGGTCCGCCGCCGCAGCGTCAAGGTCGTCGCGCGGACCCACCGTGCGACCACCGACGACCTGCGCCAGGCCGTCGAGACCGCCCTGTCCTCCGACCTCGACACGCTCGGGCTCACCGCCCGCCCGCGGCTGCGCGTGAGCGTGTCCTCCACCCGCAAGGAGCGGTGATCGTCATGGCTCGTGGCCGTGCCACCAATCCGCCCGCCCGGCTGAACCGGAGCCTGCTCGCGGTGATCGGCATCCTGCTGATCGCCGCGGCGCTCCTGGCCGCCGGCATCTCGACCGGGCAGCTCCCGCTCGTCCCGACCACCTCCGCCGTCGTGCCCTCCGCCTCGCTGCCCTCGTGGGCCGCGTGGGTCGTCGCCGTCGTCGGGATCGTCGTCGGGCTGCTCGCGCTGCGCTGGCTGATCGCCCAGGCCCGCCGTCGTCCCATCGGCTCGGCCTGGTCGGCCGAGGCCGCCGGCCCCGTCGGGGGCCGCACGGCCGCCTCGTCGTCGGTGATCGCCGACGCGCTGTGCGACGACCTCGTGGCCCACCCGGCGATCGCCGACGCCACCGCCCGGCTCACCGCCCCGGCCCCGCGCCCGGCGCTCTACGTCGAGCTCGCCGTCGACGCGCAGGCCGACGCCACGGCGGCCCGCGCCCACCTGGAACAGCACGCGCTGCCGCGCCTGCGTACCGCGCTCGGCACGGACACGCTGCCCGTGGAGTTGCTGCTGCGGACCGGGCGCGCGAGCCAGGACGAGCGGCGGGTCGCGTGAGCGCCCGCCGGGCCGCGGCGCTGACGGCGAGCTCCCTGGCGCTCGCGGCCCTGCTGGGGGCCTGCGCCGACACCCCGCTGGTCGTGGCGCCCGGCGCGGGCGCCCCGACCTCGTCGGCCGCTCCGAGCGCCGCGCCGTCGACGCCCGCCCCGGCGCCCGCTCCCCCACCGCCCCCGGCCACCGCCGGCCCCGCCACGTCCCCCGAGGCGAGCACCACCCCGGACGGTCGCGTCGTCGACCTCTCCGACGGCGCCGCCACCACCCTGACCGTCTCGCCCGTCGACCAGCGCGCCGTCGTCACCGTCGTCGGGGGCGGAGCCGCGGCCGCCGTGCAGGTGAACCCGGACACCGCCGCCGTCGCGACCCGCTCCGCGGTCACCGGGAGCCCGCGCGCCGCGGTGCCCGCCACCGACCGCTCCGGGCTCGTGCTCGCCGACCCCTCGGCCGGCCTCAGCGCGATCGCCCTGCCCTCCGGCTCCTCCACCGACGCCCCCCAGGGCGCGCCCGCCGGGGTGCAGGCCCTCGGCGTCGACCCGTCCGGGAACCTCCTCGTCGCCGCCACCGGCGTCGTGGGCGACGCCCGCCGCGAGGCCGCGGGCGTCGTCGCGAACGGGACGCTCTCGCTGCTGCGCGACAACCGCGTCGCCGCGCAGGTGGGCGGTCTCGGCCGTCCGGTCGCCCTCGCGGTCGCCGGCGAGCGGGCCGCGGTGCTCGACTCCGAGCGCAACGTGGTCCACCTCATCGACCTGTCGACGATGCGGGAGCAGTCGACGCTGCCCGCCGGCGACGGGCCCACGGGGTTGACGATCGACCGCCACGGGCGGCTGCTCGTCACCGACACGCGCGCCGGTGTCCTCCGGCGCTACGACCTGGCGCAGGGCGGGGCCCCGACCCCCCTCGCACCCATCCAGCTCGGGGCGTCCAGCGCCCCGTACGGCACCGCCTACGACGCGACGACCGACCAGCTGTGGGTCACGCTCACCGGCACGAACCGGCTGGTGGCGATCGACCTGAGCTCGGCCGACGCCCCGCGGACGGTGCTCGACCTCGCGACGATCACCCAGCCCGACCTGGTCGCCCTCGGGCAGGGCCGGGTCTACGTGGCCAGCCCCCGCACGGGACAGCTGCAGATCACTCTCGCGTAGGTGCAGTACGTGCCCCCGGACGGGGTACTCCGCCACCAGGAGGCGGCGAGCAGAGCCGCCGAGGAAAGGAGCTCACGATGAGCGCTGACGACAAGGCCGGCAACAAGATCGACGAGATCAAGGGCAAGGTCAAGGAGACCGTCGGCAAGGCCGTGGGTAACGAGTCGCTGGAGGCCGAGGGCAAGGCCGACCAGGGCAAGGCCAACCTCAAGCAGGCCGGCGAGAAGGTCAAGGACGCCTTCAAGTCCTGATCCCCGCACGATCCACGAACGGGCCGTCCCCATCCGGGGGCGGCCCGTTCGTCGTCCCGGACCCGGTCGCGGCGGACTCAGCGCTGCGGGTCGGTGGTGGCCGACGAGTCGGCGTCCTCGCTCACGTCGTCCGAGGTCGTGTCCTCGTCGAGGGTGCCGTCCGCCGTCGCCGAGGAGTCGGCGTCCTCGGACACCTCGGTGCGGTCCTGCTGCGGATCCATGATCACCTCCAGCCGGCGAGCGGGTCGCCGGCGAGCACGTCGTAGACCGTGCCGGCCGTCGTCGCATACACGACGTGGTGGCCGAGATCGGTGAGGGTGGCGGTGGCCCCGTAGGCGGGGGTCGGCCGCCCCAGCCCGAGAGCGGGGGTCAGGGCCTGCTCGGCGCCCACCACGCCGAGCAGGTGCAGCACCGTCGCGGCCGGACCGCGGGACCCGGCGAGGTCGAGGGCCGAGCGGGTCAGCCCCCAGGCCGTGCCGTAGGCCCAGTGCGCGACGACGTTGAGCCGGTTCTGCGCAGTCTCGTCCGCGGGTGTGATGCCGGTGGCGGTCGCGACCCCGTCGGCCGGGGTGGTGCTGCCGGACCGGCCGGACGCGCGTTGCTCGACGGCCTGCGAGAGCGTCATCGCGGCGGTGCCGGCCGCTCCGGCGACGACCCCGCGGGCGAGGGGCAGGAGGACCCGGTCGACCGGGCGCGCCCTCACGTCAGCCCCTCGAGCGCGATCTTCGTCCAGCCTGGACCCCGCCACACCACGGCACGCATGGGCGCCTCCTGCTCGTCACGCGACTCGGAGGCTGGGAGGTCAACCGCAGGCCGTGGCTACCCGCGCCGCCGCGCGCCCCACACGGGAGACGCACGACGGCGGGTCGGGCCTCAGGCGTTCGCCGGACCCCACTGCGGCGGGGCGGTCTCGGCCTGCATCTCCATCTCGGCGGTGGCCTGGACGAGTTCCATCAGGTCCGGGTCCAGGCCGGGCCCGAACTCCTCGGGGCGCTCGACGGCGATCCCGGGGAACGGGACCCCCTCGGGGGCCTGTTCCATGGACATGCTGGTGCCGTCCTTGGACGGGGAGGTGCCCTGGATGATCCGCCCGGCCTCGGAGAGCTGATCGAGACTGAAGGTGTACTGCTTGGACTGCAGGCCCTGCTCGGTCAACGTCTTGACCTCGGGGAACTGCTCGGCGTTGGTCTTCGGGATCGGCAACAGCTTGTTCCACTCCACCCCCAACGCCTCCAACGCCTTGGCGTAGGAGTTCTCGTGCGCCTGGTCGCGCACGATCAGATACGCGATCGTGGAGCGGGCGGTCTTGTTCGCCGTCATCTCATACAGCCGGCACTTCTGCAGCCGCCCGGTGGACTCGAGCATCAGGTTGTAGAGCAGGTTCAGCGGCAGGTTCCCCGAGTCGTAGACGTACTTCCCGGTCCACGGGTCACCCTGGGCGTCCACCGGCAGCGCGCCCTGCGCGCCGACCAGCCAGTGGTGGATGTTCCCCCCGGACAGGGCGATGTCCAACGGGGTCGCCCCACCGGCACCGGGCTCGTCGAGGCTGGTGGGGTTGCCCTGGTAGCGCGGCGACCCGTCGACCAGCTGGGCGATGGTGGAGGCAATCAGCTCCACGTGCCCGATCTCCTCGGTACCGATCCCGTAGAGCAGGTCCCGGAACGGCTTGCCCGTCGGGCCGCGGAAATTGAAGCTCTGGAACAGGTACTGCATCATCGTGCGCATCTCACCGAACTGACCACCCAACCCCTCCTGCAGGGCGTTCGCCGCCCCCGGGTCCGGCTCGTCGGCGGCGATCTCGTTCAACATGCGCTGGACGTGAAGGAACACGTGAGCCCCTCTTCGAGGTGAAGGCTTTCCACGACGAGCCCGCGGGTTGGAACACCGTCGACGTTCGGGCGCCGGGTGGGCGGCGGCGGTGACGGGGCAAACGCCCGGTTCTCCGCCGCCGTGCGGCTCAGCGGTCGCCGGGCGGTCCGGGGTCGGCGGCCTGGCGGTCGTCGGCCGGGTCCTGATCGGCCGGCACGGTGTCGAGCGAGCGGTCCTCGGCGTCGTCGTCCGGGGGCCGTTCGTCGTCGGGACGGCGGTCGGGGGGCGGGGTCATCGGGCCTCCTCGGGTCGGGTCACGCGGATGTCCGACCGGCAGGGCCGTCCAATCCCCCGCCTGCGGCGGGCCGCGCTTGCCCGGGGATCTGGCGCACGGTCTACTGATCGGCAGCTGTCAGCGGCGCCCGTTCCAACCCGGGGGTGGCGCGCCGAGGTGTTCGTGTGACCGGTGCTGTGTCCCCTTCCGGCGCCGGTCCGACGGCGTGCGCGCCGTGTCGGCGGGAGATGAGGACGACGGTGCCCGAGGAGCCGCATGTCACGCTCGCGGAGGTGATCGACCTGCTCGACCAGGTCGGCGCCCGGCTCGGAGCGTTGGGCCTGGCACCGCCCGACCTCGACGGTGACGGCCCGGTGGCCGCGGAGACCGGCGCGATGCACCGGGCCCGGGCGTGCCACAGCCGCGAGCGGGCGGAGGAGATGCGCGTGGGTCTCGAGGACGTCCGACGGCGGGCCGCGGAGGTCGCGTCGCAGATGCGCGACCGGCGGGCCGAGCGCGTGGGTGACGCCGCCGACACCGCCACACCGTGGTGGGACGACGTGGCGGCCGCCGCCGACCGCCTGCTCGACGCGCGGCTCGACGACCGCGCCGACGTGCACGGGCACCTGCTGGAGGCCGCGCGGACCGCCCTGCCCGCCGCGGCCGGCGTCGGGCTGGTGTGGTGCGACGACGACGGGACGTACGTGGCGTACCACCGCGACGACGACGTCCTCGACGTCCTGGCCGAGCACACCCGCCGGACCCGGTCAGGTCCGGGCCTCGCCGCGCTCGCCGGCGAGGAGGTCCGGGTGTCCGACCTCCGGCTCGACCAGCGGTGGCCCGAGCTCGCCGCGCAGGCGGAGGCCCTGGACGTCGGGAGCCTGCTCGCCGTCCGGCTCACCGTGGACGGGCAGGACCGCGGCCGGGACCGCGGGCCGCACCTCGCCGCGGTGTTCCACGCCCCGCGACCGCGGACGTTCGGCGTGACCGCCCTGACCGCGGCCCGGCTGTTCGCGCGGCAGGCCGCGATCCTCGTCGCCGGGTCGCGCCGCGCGGCCGGGCTGGCGCAGGCGCTGGAGGGCCGGGACGTCATCGGGCAGGCCAAGGGCGTCCTCGTGGCCCGCGACGGGGTCTCGCCGGAGGAGGCGTTCGAGCGGCTGGCCGAGGCCTCCCAGTCCACCAACGTCAAGCTCCGCGACGTCGCCGCGTGGTTGGTGGAGCAGACCCGGCAGGGCTGAAGCCGCCGTTCGGTCCCCGGCGACGGTCGGGTAGCCGCCCGCCATGACGCAGACCGATCCGACCCGTCCGCTCGCCCTCGTCACCGGCGCCTCCCGCGGGATCGGCGCGGAACTCGCGGGGGTGCTCGCACAACGGGGGTACGACCTGCTCGTGGTGGCCGAGGACGCCGCGCTCGGCGACGCCGCCGAGCGGCTGCGCCGGCACGGCACCGACGTGCGCGCCGTGACGGCCGACCTCGCGGAGCCGCACGGCGTGCAGGTGGTCGACCGCGCCGTGGCGGACACCGGTCGGCCGCTCGCCGTCGCGGCGCTCAACGCCGGCGTCGGCAGCGGGGGCGCGTTCGTCTCCTCGGACCTCGCCGACGAGCTGCGCCTCATCGACCTGAACGTCCGTTCGACGGTGCACCTCGCCCACTCCGTGCTGACCGGCATGCTCGCGCAGGGCGAGGGGCGGGTCCTGCTCACCTCGTCGATCGCGGCCACCATGCCCGGCTCCCACCAGGCCGTCTACAACGCGTCGAAGTCCTTCGTGCAGTCGTTCGCCGAGGCCGTCGCCGACGAGCTGCGCGGCACCGGCGTCACGGTGACCTCGCTGATGCCGGGGCCGACGGCCACCGACTTCTTCCGCCGCGCGGGGCTGCCCGACAGCCTCATGGGCCGGGCCCCGAAGGACGACCCGGGCACGGTCGCCCGGCAGGGCTACGACGCGTTGATGGCCGGGCGCACGGCCGTCGTCGCCGGCTCGCCGGCGGTGCAGGCGCAGGCGGCCCTGGCCGGGGTGGTGCCCGACCAGGTCAAGGCGGCCCTGCACCGGGTCCTGGCCCGCACCTCGCGCTGAGCACCGATCGGCCGGGGAGCGGTCAGGCGCGCAGCGTGCGGCTCGGCGAGATCCCGTAGCTCTCGCGGTACATCGTCGCGAACCGGCCCGGGTTGGCGAAGCCCCACTGCGCGGCGATGGCCGCGACGGTGTCGCCCTGCGTGGGGTCGGCCGCCTCGAGGTCCCGGTGGGCGCGCAGCAGCCGGACCTGGCGCAGGTAGGCCATCGGCGACCCGCCGCGGTGCCGGTTGAAGGCGAGCTGGAGCGCGCGGGGTCCGATCCGGGCGGCGCGCGCGATCTCGTCGAGGGTCACGTCCTCTCCCGCGTGGGCCTCGATGTACTCCACCGCACGACGCAGCGCGGCGGGCTCGGCGGGCTCGGCGGCCGGCCGCGCGTCGTGGTGCGGCGCGACCAGGGCGGCGACGAGCTGCCGGGCGACGACGTCCACCGGCTCGTCGAGCGCGGCCGCGGACTCCAGCAGCACCTCGAAGGCCTCGTCGTGACCGAGGTCGAGGTGACGGGCGAGGACCGCCGCGGCCCCCGCGAGGTCCACCGTCGGAGGCGTGACGGCGAGGACGCGATCGAGCTGGCCGGCCACGTCGCGGACGACCGCGCGAGCGGTCTCCTCGGACACCCCGGCCCCGCCCCCGACCAGCAGGGCGCCGCGCGCAGGCCCCACCGCGTGCAGCGCGAGCGCGGGCAGCCCGGCGGCGCGCGCCGCCGCGGCGAGCGTGCGGTGCTCCCCCGGGACGTGGGCCTCGACGGTGCCGCCGGCCACGACGCCGCGAGCCGCGACGTCGAGGGTGTCGAGCGCCTCGGGCGCCACGGTGGCTCCCGCGACGTGCCCGGCCCCGCCGTCGAGGGGGACGTACCGGCTCCAGGTCGCTCCCGGCACCACGCGGGCCACCAGGTCGACGAGCCGAGCCGCCCGGTCGCCACCGGCCGGACCGTCGAGGCGCCCCTCGGTGACGGCGTGCGCGGCCGCGAGCTCGGCCGAGTCCCCGTTCGCCCCTCGCATCGGCGCGGTCGTCGCCGCGGCCGTCCGGCGGATCAGCTCGGAGTGGCGCGCGAGCTCCCGGGCGTGCCGACGGACCTCCCCGACCTCCTCGCGCACCCGGCGGGCCTCGGTGCGGGCGAGATGCGCCCGACTCTGCCGGATCGCCCGGTTCTCCTGCGCCGATCCGTCGTCGCCCGCGAGCCGCTCGACCACCTCGAGCCGCTCCGTCACCGCCTCCAGCAACGAGACGATGCCGGCGAGGCCCTCGTCGATCCCTTCCTGACCCACGATGTCAGCCTCCCCCTCCGGCGCGTCCTCGTCGCGTTCCGTGCGTCGACATCACGACGATGCCGCCTCGAGTTGGTCCATCAGGATGATGGCGCCCTCCGGCCGCCCCTGGCGTCCGACCAGCGGGGAGACGCCGATCGCGAGCTGCACGGTGCGCCCGCGGCGGTTGATCGCCTCGATCCGCAGGGGGTCGTCGCGCAGCGCGTCGCCGTGCAGCACCTCCCGCACGAGCGGCCGGAGCCGGTCGGTGGCGAGCCCGATGTCGAGGTTGAGCAGGTGCTGGCCCACGGCCTCGTCGGGACGCAGCCCCCACAGGTCGTCGGCCCGCCCGTTCCACGCCTGCACGATCAGCTCGGTGTCCACGACGACGACGGCGGTCCGCAGGCTCCCCAGCACCGACTCCAGGAAGTCGTTGGCCCGGTCGAGCTGCGAGGTGCGCCGGCGCATCTCGTCGTTCATCGACTGCAGCTCGTCGTTGGTGGACTGGAGCTCCTCGTTGGTGGTCTCCAGCTCCTCGACCGTCGACTGCAGCTCCTCGTTGGTCGTCTCCAGCTCCTCGACCGTCGACTGCAGCTCCTCGTAGGCCGTCTCCACCTGCCGGTGGGCGGCCTGGAGCTCGGCGGTCATCCGCCGGTAGCGCGTGACGTCGGTGAAGAACAGGGCGACGGCGGGGCCCTCCTCGGGCTGGCCGGTGAGCGGGACGACCTGGATGTCGAAGTAGAGCGTCTCCGACGACGACCGCGCGTACTCCGCCTCGTGCTGCCAGAGCGACGTGCGGTTGCGCCGCACGTCCTCGTAGGACGACCGCAGCCCGGCGATGCGGTGGCAGAGCTCGAGCTCGGTGAAGCGCCGACCGATCTCGCGGGTGGTGATCCCGAGCTGCGCCTCCGCCCGCCGGTTGGCCGTGGCGACGACCCCGTCGGCGGTCACGACCACCGTCGCGAGCGGGCTGAACAGCAACGCCTCGTCGTCGAGCTGGGTCTCCCCGCGCAACGCCGTGGTCTGGAGCCGCCCGACCGGGCCGACCCCGCGGCCGGACGGGTCGATCTGGTCGGCCTTGCGGAAGAAGCGGCGCTTGAGGTCGACCGGGAGGAACAACCGGCCGTGGCTCAGCAGCATCTCGGCCTTGCCGAGGAACAGCACGCCCGCGGAGTTGAGCGCGAAGTGGAACCGGCGCAGCACGCGGGCCTGCGTCTCGGCGTTGAGGTACATCAGCGTGTTGCGGCAGACCAGCAGGTCGAGGCGGCCGATCGGGGCGTCCTGGACGAGGTCGTTGCGCCCGAAGATGACGCACCGGCGCAGGTCGCTGCGGAAGGTTCAGCGCGACCCGCTGCGCTCGAAGTACCGCTCGCGCCACCCGACCGGCAGCGACTGCAGCTCCTTCTCCGAGTAGGTCGCCTGGCGGGCCGAGGCGAGCGCGTCCTCGTCGACGTCGGTGGCGTAGACCTTCACCCGCGCGCGGAACTCCTCGATCCCGAGGGCCTCCGCGAAGACCATGGCGAGCCCGTAGGCCTCCTCGCCGCTGGCGCAGCCCGCCGACCACACGCGCACGGACTCGCCGCGCGGCTTCGGCGCCAGGATCTGCGGGACGATCTGCTCGGCGAGCTCGTCCCACGCCTCCGGGTCGCGCAGGAACCCGGTGACGTTGATCAGCACCGTGTTGAACAGCTGGGTGAACTCCTCGGTGTCGACCTGCAGCACGTCGAGGTACTCGGCGAACGACGAGACGCCGACCTGCTGCATCCGCCGCGCGACCCGCCGGCGGATGCTCGACCTCTTGTAGCCGGTGAAGTCGAAGCCGCGGCTCTCCTTGAGGAAGGTCAGCAGGCCCTCGAACTCCGTCTCCTCCGCCGGTCCGAGGGACGCCAGGCCCGGGTCGTCGACGCGGGGGCCGTCGGCCGCGTACTCCTCGTCCTCCACGTCGCCCACGTCGTCGTCGGTCACCACGCCTCTCCGTCCCCGGGGCTCGACAGCAGGTCACGCACCACGGCCGCGGAGGCGAGCGCGTCGTGGGCAGTCTGCCGCGCCCGGACGGCCAGCCGCGAGGACCCCCGCTCGTCGGCGGTGCGGGCGATGCGGTGGTGCAGCGCGGCCTTCTCCTCGAGGGCTCGCAGCGCCGTCTCGAGCGCCGTCTCGGCCGCCGCCGCCTGCCCGGCGCGCAGGCTCTCCTGGGACCACGCGTGCCCGATGCGGCACCGGTAGCGCAGCATCGACGACTCGTCCGACTGGTACAGCGGGCCCCCGCAGTCGGGACAGGACAGGCCCGCCGGCGGATGCGGGGGTTCGGCCGCCGCCGTCCGTCGGCCGAGCGCCACCCCGACCTCGTCGGCGAGGCGCTCGCTGCGGCGGACGACGCCGAGCGCCGGGCGGGCCAGCACCGCCACCAGCGCCTCGGCCAGTCCGGCCACCGGGCGCACCACCGCCCCCGGCACCTGGCGCAGGCTCGCCGTCGGCATCGAGGGGAAGGCGGCCTCGTCGGGATCCTGGACCGCGGCCGTCCCGCCGTGCCGGACGATCTCGAGCAGGCCCGCCGCCCCGTCGTCGAGCATGCCGCTGAGCACCACGCCGATCGCCCCCGGTCCCGCCTCGAGTGCCAGGGACCGGAAGAGCGGGTCGATCGCCGGACGGTGTCCGTTCTCCCGCGGGCCCCGGGTGACCCGCAGCGTGTCCTTCTCGAGCACCAGGTGGTGGCCCGGGACGGCGACCTGCACGAGGCCGGCGGCGATGACGTCGCCGTCGGCGGCCGCCCGCACGGGCAGGGCGCTGCGCCGGTCGAGCAGCTCGGCGACCCGGCCCGGGCCGGAGTCGGCCTGGTGGATCACGACGAGGACGGCGGCGGGCAGCGAGGCCGGGAGCCCGGCCAGCAGCGTCCCCACCGCCTCCAGGCCCCCGGCGGACGCGCCGATCCCGATCACCCGGGCCGGGTCGGTCTCCATGCCACACAGCTCCTTCCAGCAGCGACGACGAGGCGTCGGGCCGGGCTGGAGCTGGTCAACCCGTCACAGTGGTACCACGGCACGCCGTGGCGGGTCAGAAGTCGCGGGCGATCTCGTGGGGCATCCCCCGGGTGAGCTTGCGCAGCTGCACGCGTCGCGCGAACCGGATCGCGGGGCGGATGCCGAGCTGGACGCTGCCGATCACGAAGAGCGTGACGCCCAGGTTGAACAGCTCGTGCCAGTAGAACGCCACGCTGCCGACCGTGAAGAAGAGGGCGATGCCGATCTCGTTGACGATGCTGAGCAGCTCGTAGCGTTGCCGGAGGACGATCTCCTGGTCGCCGAGGGTCAGGGTGATCGCACCCCCGCCGCCCTCGTCGGGACCCCGGTCGTCGCCGGCGTCGTCGTGCTGGTCGGAGGTCTGCGTCTGGCTCATCGGACGCTCCGCGTGGTGTCGCGGCGGACGGAGGAGGTCGGCATGGCCGGAGCTACCCGCCTCACGCGGGCGTCACACGGCTAGAGCAGCTCGGTGATCTCCCGGGACGGAGCGTCGTCCCGTCCCGTGGTGACCACCCGCAGCCCGCCGCCGCCCGCCCGCACGCGGTCCCGCGCCGTCGCGAGCACCTCGCGCAGCTCGGGGGTGGAGACGGCCCGGTCGAGCTCGACCACGAGCAGGACCGGGGCCCGGTCGAGCTGGTGGTCCAGGGTGTGGCGCAGGACCGTCGCGTCCGACCGGCCGGGGACGCCGGACACCCGGACGATCACCCGGCCCGCGCCGAGGTCGTCCACCACCAGGTCGATCGTCGGACTCGCGACCCGCATCGGTGGCCTCCTCGCCGTCGACGGCGGCTGGGAGGTCAACCACCTCCGATGGTGGCACGGCGGCGGGCCGGGGGTGGCCGGGTCGGGAGGTGGACCGGTCCAGCGCGGGCGGTCAGACCACGGTGGCCTCGAGGGCCCGGTGGTCGGAGACGTCGAGGCGGCGCACCCGGGCGTCCCGGGCGGCGACGCCGCGGCCGAGCAGGTGGTCGAGCTGGCGGCGGGGCGCGGTGACCGGGAACGTCGCGCCGGCGGCCAGGGGGTCCAGCCCGCTCGCCGCGGCGGCCCGGCGGGGCCCCGTGTTGAGGTCGCCCGCGACGACGAGCCGCCCGGGGCCGAGCGCCCGGACCAGGCGCCGGAGCTGGACGAGGTTCCAGCCCGGCACGAAGGACAGGTGGGTGCACGCGACGGTGAGCGGCGGCGACCCGGTCGGTGTCAGCGTCGCCGCCACGGCGACCCGCGGCTCGTCGTGCACGACGACGGGGCGCGGCGGCCGTCCGAGCAGCAGCGGGAGCGGCCGCCGCAGCGGCGGGACCCGGACCACCCGCCAGGCCGACACCGGCACCCGGGACACGAGCGCGACCCCGTAGGCCGGCGTCACGGGCCCCGGGTCGGCGGCGACCACGTCGACGGGGTCGGCGGCCCCGGCGCGCAGTGCGCCGGTCGCGTCGTCGTCGGCGTCCCCCGGGCCGGTGTCCCGGTCGGACGGGGCCGACCAGGCTCCGGGCGCGCCGACGAGGGCGGGCACGAAGCGGTGGTCGACGGCTCCCAGGGCCTCGGCGGCCACGGCCGCGAGGTCCGCCCGGTCCGAGCGGAGCTGCCCGCGGTCCACCTCCTGCAGGGCGAGGACGTCGACGTCGAGCGCGCGGACGGCCGCCGCGAACCGGTCGAGGTCCACCCGCCCGTCCGCGGGCGAGCAGGCGTGCAGCACGTTCCAGGTGGCGAGTCGCACGGGCCGGGGTGCCCGACGGGTGGCCCCCGGCATTCGTCACGCAACGGGTGGTGCGCACATGCGCTCCGCGTATAGCCTCTTCGCCCACGACTCTGTTTCACCAGTCAGGCGGGTATCGGTGCCGACCCCCGGGGGGCCACCATGCAGCCGCGACAGATCCTCTCCGTCCCCGACCGACCCGACGACCCCACGACCGTTCTGGCCCATGCCGCGAGCGAGCTCAACGCCGGTCTCAGCGACCGCGACGACGCGCTGCGCGCCACGCTCACCTGCATCACGTCGCTCACCGACGTCTGATCGGCGACGGCGCGGGCCGGGCCGGGCTGCTGCTGTGCCGCCGCGGTCGGCCGGAGGTCACCGGGCCGCCCGGCGACCCGACCGCGGAGCTCGACGCGCTGCAGGCGGACCTGGGCCAGGGACCCGCCGTGGACGTGCTCGCGGGCGGACCCGCGGTCGTCGAGGTGGCCGACCTCGCCGGGGTCGGCGACCGCTGGCCGGCGTTCGCCCCGGCCGCCCGCGCCCGCGGCGTGGTCGCCCTGCTCGCCGTCGCCCTCGTGCCCCGCGACCGTCCCGTCGGCGCGGTGACGCTCTACGTCCGCGACGGGGGTGCCCTGCCGCCCGACGCCACCGTGCTCGCCACCGCGCTCGCCCTGCCCGCGGCGATGGCCTTGCACGCGGCCCGGCGCGTCGCCGGGCTCGACCAGGCGGTGACCTCGCGCGACCTCATCGGCCAGGCGAAGGGGGTGCTGATGCAGCGGGACCACATCGGGCCGGACGAGGCGTTCGGGCGGCTCGTGGCCGCCTCGCAGCACACCAACCTGAAGCTCGTCGACGTCGCCCGGTGGCTGGTCGACGACGCGGCGCGGCGCTGATCCCACCCGATCGGCCCGGGCGTCGGTCGGGGGACGCGTGCGATGCTGCGGACCTGCGAGGAGAGGACCGGATGGCCGTCGTACGTCTCGTCGCGGTCGGACGGCGGTCGCTGTTCGACGAGCCGTGTGCCGTGCTCTCCGACGACGGGGACGTCCCGCGTCTGATGGCGGTGCCGCTGGCGGCGGACGAGCTGCCGGCGCTCGTGCGGCTGCTCGACCCGTGGCTCGGGTCGCCGCCGCCGGGGCTCGAGGTGACGGTGCGGATCGTCGTGTGCGACGGGATGCTGCGC
Source organism: Actinomycetospora sp. CA-084318 (assembly GCF_050955885.1). Taxonomy (NCBI): domain Bacteria; kingdom Bacillati; phylum Actinomycetota; class Actinomycetes; order Pseudonocardiales; family Pseudonocardiaceae; genus Actinomycetospora; species Actinomycetospora sp. CA-084318. The sequence continues at coordinate 1,407,605 of NZ_CP192098.1, read as the reverse complement.
CCCGTGGTGGAGGTCGTCCGCGCCGTCGGCGCGCTGGTGCCGGCACCGGAGGCGGGGCGGACGACGTCCTGGGTGGCGGCGTTGAGCCTCGCCCACCGGTCGCGCGTGCCGGTCCGGGTGGACGATGCGCTGCTCGAGTCCTGCCGGGTCGAGCCGTGCGACGTCGACCGGATGGTCGCGCTGACCGACCGGCCGCCGGTCGTGCCGACCGCGGAGCAGCGTCGGCGGCTCGCGCGGGCGTTCTCCGAGATCACCGACCGGGCGGACGACGCGGCGGTCCCGCCGGGTCAGTGACGGTGTGCGGCGCGGGACCGACCGAAGCGCAAGCGGTCACGGAGCAGGCCGCGGCGGGGGCTGCGACGCGGCCCCGTCCGCGGCACGACCTGCTGGCCCAGGGCGAACCGGATGAGCTCCTCGTTGCCCGTGGCCATCCAGACGCCGTCCGGCCCGTAGAGGGTGTCCTCGAACCCCATGCGGGTGTCGAAGCCCTCGCGGCGGGCGTACTCCAGCACCGGCCAGGCGCCGTCCTCCTCGCCGTGCAGCAGCACCGGCACCGGCGCCGACAACGGCTGGAGGGCCCGCAGCAGGCGCACGGCCTCGGCGACGGCGTGGTCGGGATCGGTCACGGTGACCTCGACCGCGATCCGCACGGTGTTCACCGGGACGCCCGCGAAGCGCAGCTGCACCGCGTCACCGGTGGTCCACACGCCCAGCTCGATCCCCAGCCCGACGGAGGCCACCGCCTCGCACACGGTCTCCCACCCGCGCTCGTGCACGCTGACGGCCAGGACGTCCGGCCGCCGGTCGCGCGGGAGCTGCGCCCACTCCTGGGCGATCTCGGTGCGGCGGAACGCGTTCGGCTCCACCCACCGCGCCAGCGGGACGCCGATCTCGAGCGACGGGGCCGCCCGGCGGACGACCCCGACGGTCTCGGCGACCACCCGCGGGTCGAGGCTCTCGCGGCCCTGCTCGTCGCGCGGGTGGACGTGGAAGCTCCGGACGCCGAGTGCGGCCACCGCCGCGGCGTCGCGGGCGAGGTCCTCGGGGGTGGCGGGCAGGGCCGGCGTCACGCCCCCCGGGCGCGCCCCGTTGGGGCAGCACTGCAGCACCTCGACCCCCCTCCACGGTCGTCCCGGCCCATCGTGGCACCGCGCGGACGCATGTGCCGATGCACGACGCGAGCGGTTCGTCCGGATCGGTGACAGGTGCCCCGGGCCGGGATCGATCAGCGCCGCGCGGTCGCCCCGTCGGGCAGCGCCGCCCGGCACCGCGCGACGAGGTCGCCGAGCAGGCGCGCCCGCCACGGGGTCCACACGTCCGGGCCGGTCCCCCGCGCGTCCGCCTCGGCGAAGGCGTGGAGGAGCTCGAGCAGCCGCGGGTCGCCGTCGAGTACGACGAGGACCTGCCGGGCGGTGTCCGGGTCCTCCGGATCCCGGCAGCGGGCGGTGCGGGGCAGCAGGTCCTGGTGGCGCACCGCCGCCGCCAGGAGCCCGACGTCGTCGTCGGGCAGGCCGAGGCGCCGTCCGACGTGTACGGCCAGCGCCGCCGAGACCTCGGTGGGGTCGTCGGCGCGCCCCCGGCCGAGGTCGTGGACGAGCGCCGCGAGCAGCAGCAGGTCGGGCCGCGTGACCCGCCCGGCGAGGCGGGCCGCGTGCCGGGTGACCTCGAGCAGGTGGCGGCCGACGGTCCAGGCGTGCCGGGGTCCCGCCGACCGGAGGTCGCGGACCGCACCCCACTCCGGCAGCAGCCGTCCCCACAGGCCTGCGCGGTCGAGGGCCTCCACGACCTCGACCAGTCCGTCGGCCGCGAGCAGGTCGACCAGCGCGACGCGGGCCGCGTCGGGCCACGGCGACCGCAGCTCCGGCGCGGCGTCGGCCAGGCGACGCAGTGCGGACGGCGCCATCGGGAGCCCGGTGCGGGCCGCGGCGACGGCCAGGCCCAGCACGAGCAGCGGGTCGCGCGCGACGCCCGCCCGGCGCGCGAGCGTCAGCTCGCCGCCGTGGACGACGACGCCCGGGCCGAGGGCGCCGGCCCCGATGTCGCGGGGTCGCGCCCGGGGCCGGAGCGGACGCAGCGCGGCCCCGCTCGCGGCGGCCACGGCGCGGGCGGCACCACCGAGCCGCCGGAGCAGGTCGTGCGGGTCGGGCACGTCGTCGGGCCGCAGGACGTCCTGCGCCCGGCCGGCGTGCCGGTGCAGGTCGGTCCGCAGGTCGAGCAGCACCGGCCGGGCCGCGCGGACCTCCGGCGACGGCCGGTCCGCGGTCCCTGCCGTGACGAGGGCGTCGAGGAGCGTGAGGTCGCGCAACCCACCCCGTCCCGCCACGAGGTCGGGCTCGGCGCGGTGGGCCACGTCCCCCGCGCGACGCCAGCGCGCGTGGGTCAGGGCGACGAGGTCGTCGCCCCGGGTCGCGAGCCCGGCCCGCCAGGCGCGGCGGGCGGTCGCGACGAGCCGGTCCGCCAGCTCGGCGTCGCCGGCGACGAGGCGGGCGTCGAGGAGAGCCAACGCGGACGGGAGGTCGTGCAGCGACGCCTCCACCACCTCGCCGACCGTGCGGACGACGGGGTCGGTCCCCGCCCCCGGGGCCCGCAGCGCGGCGGCGACCCGGGCGAGGTCGAGTGCCGTCGACCGGGTGCCGTCGTGCACCAGGAGCAGGTCGGGCGCGGAGTACGGGGCGAGCTCGCGGCGGCCGAGGGAGCCGATCGCGACGAGGGCCGTCCCCGGCCCCAGGCCCGCGGCCGTCGCGCGGGTCGCGAGCCACAGGTCGTGGAGGTCGACGAGGGCGGCGCGCAGGGCGGGCGGGGCGAGGCGGCGGGCGCCGGGCGGCGGGGCGAGGAGGGAGGCGCGGGCCCGGTACAGGTCGGCCGCGTGGTCCTGGGGGTGGTCGTACGGGTGGTCCTGCGGGACGGGGCCGGCTCCGGCCATCCGGTCCTCTCGTCGGCGTGCCTGCGGGAGGTCGAGCCCCGCGGCCCGGGCCCGTCGTCGGGACGTCCCGACGACGGGCCCGGGGCCGGGCGACTCAGAGCGCGTCGACGCCGCGCTCGCCGGTGCGCACGCGCACCACGGTCTCGATCGGGGTCACCCAGACCTTGCCGTCACCGATCTTGCCGGTGCGGGCGGTCTCGGCGATCACGTCGAGGACCTTCTCCGCGGTCGGGTCGTCGGCGACGACCTCGACGCGGACCTTGGGCACGAAGTCCACCGAGTACTCCGCACCGCGGTAGACCTCGGTGTGGCCCTTCTGGCGGCCGTAGCCCTGGACCTCGCTCACGGTCATCCCGAGGACGCCGAGCTGCTCGAGCGCGGCCTTCACGTCCTCCAGGACGAACGGCTTGACGATCGCCGTCACCATCTTCACGGCGGGCTCAGCGCTCCGCCGGCGCGCTCGCGGGCACCTGCGCGGTGTCCGCCCCGACGCCGACGGGTGAGGACGTGCGGCTCATGAAGCCGGAGTAGTCGTACCCCGACTCCGCGTGCTCGGACTCGTCGATGCCGACGGCCTCCGCCTCGGTCTCGATCCGCAGGCCCATCACCGCCTTGACGATCAGGGCGATGATCGCGGTGACGATGCCGCAGTAGGCCATGACCGCGACCGCCGCGAGCGCCTGGACCCCGAGCTGGCCCCAGCCACCGCCGTAGAACACGCCCCCGGCGCCGGCCGGCGCGCCGTCCCAGGCGAAGAAGCCGATCAGCAGCGTCCCGACCAGGCCACCGACGAGGTGCACGCCGACCACGTCGAACGCGTCGTCGAAGCCGAAGCGGTACTTCAGGCCGACCCCGAAGGCGCAGGCCAGACCGGAGATGAACCCGATGGCCATGGCGCCCAGCGGCGTGACCGCGGCACACGCGGGGGTGATCGCGACGAGGCCCGCGACGATGCCGGACGCGGCGCCCAGCGAGGTGGGCTTGCCGTCCCGGACCTGCTCGATGATCAGCCAGCCGCAGATCGCGGTGCAGGTGGCGACGACGGTGTTGAGGAAGGCGTACGAGGCGGCGTAGCCGGCGACGGCCGCCGAGCCGGCGTTGAACCCGAACCAGCCGAACCACAGCATCCCGGCGCCGAGCATGACCATGGTCAGGTTGTGCGGCCGCGACGTGTCGTTCGGCCAGCCCTTGCGCTTGCCCAGGATGAGGGCGAGCACGAGCGCGGCCATGCCGGCGTTGATGTGGACGGCCGTCCCGCCCGCGAAGTCGACCGCGCCGATGCCGCTGGCGATCCAGCCGGCGTCCAGGTCGAAGACCCAGTGGGCGATCGGGAAGTAGACCAGCAGCGCCCAGAGCAGCGAGAAGACCATCCAGGAGTTGAACTTCATCCGGTTGGCCACCGCGCCGGCGATCAGGCCGACGGTGAGGATCGCGAACATCGCCTGGAAGGCGGCGAACGCGACGTCGGGCAGGCCGTCGGTCTGCACGGTCTCGGACAGCAGGCTCGAGAGCATGAAGTACTGGGCCGGGTTGCCGAACCACCCGCCGACGGTGTTGTCCCCGAAGGCGAGCGAGTAGCCGATGATCACCCACAGGACGCCGACCGTGGCGAACGTTGAGAAGACCATCATCATCATGTTGAGGACGCTCTTGGAGTGCGCCTGCCCGCCGTAGAACAGGGCCAGGCCCGGCACCATGAGCAGGACCAGCGCGGCGCTGGTCAACATCCAGGCGATCGTTCCGCTGTCGAGTTCCACGACCGGCGGCTTCCCTTCCCTAGCCGGACAATTCGGTCGGAACGGTCTCTGTGGGATGTTTCGGATGGTCGTGCCGGCGGAGTCGGGAGTGTTACGTCGTCCCCGGGTGGGTGACGACCTGATGACGCGCGGACCGACGCCCGGACTGCGGGTGTCGACCGGGGCCGTCGTCGGGAAGTCCGGGCCGTGCCTCCGACCCATCCCGACAGCCTCGACGGTCCCCGCCGCGTCCTGCGGTGGGCGGCCGGCATGGGCCTGATGACCGTCAGCTACCTGCGCGACCGCCACCTCGTCGTCCGCTCCGAGGAGCCCGGCGGCGACGCGGACCTCCCGACGTCCGTACCGACCGACCTGAGCGACGACCGCCTGCAGCCGCAGGAGCACGGCCGCGGCCCGCTCTTCCACCGCCGGTTCACGGTGCTGGTCGACGGCGCGACGACCGACGCCGAGGGGCTCATGACGGTGGTGCGGGGCGACCTGGAGAAGCTCCTGCCGAAGGAGGTCGCGGCGGTGACGCCGCACGGCGACGGGACGCCGCCGAAGCCGGGCGACGAGTTCGTCGTGCGGATGCCGGGCCCGTGGGACGGGCCGGTGCGCGTGATCGCCAGCGACGACACGCACCTGCGGCTGACGACGCTCGACGGGCACCTCGAGGCCGGGCAGATCGAGTTCCGCGCCGACGACACCGCGGACGGGCTCCGGTTCACCATCGAGACCTGGGCGCGCCCGGCGACGTGGCTGGTCGACCTGCTGTTCACGCACCTGCGGGTGGCCAAGGAGATGCAGCTGTTCATGTGGGTGCGGGCGTGCCTGGCCGCGACGCGGATCGCGGGGCGCGGGCCGGCCGGCCACGTGTACGCGCACACCCGGCGGGTGCGGGCGTCGGAGGGTCGCGGGGCGGCGTGAGGGACTAGCGTCCGGGGGCATGACGACGGAGACGCAGCGCAGCGGAGCTCGACCCTCCGGCGGCGCCACCACCGAGCACGACGTCAAGCCGCGCAGCCGGGACGTCACCGACGGTCTCGAGCGGGCCGCGGCGCGCGGCATGCTCCGCGCGGTCGGCATGACCGACGACGACTTCTCCAAGCCGCAGATCGGCGTCGCCTCGTCCTGGAACGAGATCACGCCGTGCAACCTGTCGCTGGACCGCCTCGCGGACGCCTCCAAGCAGGGCGTGCACGCGGCGGGCGGGTTCCCGATGGAGTTCGGCACCATCTCGGTGTCCGACGGCATCTCCATGGGCCACGAGGGGATGCACTACTCCCTGGTCTCGCGGGAGATCATCGCCGACTCGGTGGAGACCGTGGTCCAGGCCGAGCGGCTCGACGGGACGATCCTGCTGGCCGGCTGCGACAAGTCGCTGCCCGGGATGCTCATGGCCGCGGCGCGGCTCGACCTCGCGTCGGTCTTCATCTACGCCGGCTCGATCATGCCGGGCCACGTGGACGGCAAGGAGGTGTCGATCATCGACGCCTTCGAGGCCGTCGGGGCGTGCGCCCGCGGGCTGATCACCCGCGAGAAGGTCGACGAGATCGAGCGCGCGATCTGCCCCGGCGAGGGCGCCTGCGGCGGCATGTACACCGCGAACACGATGGCGTCGGCCGCGGAGGCGATGGGCATGTCGCTGCCCGGGTCCGCGTCGCCGCCGTCGGCCGATCGACGGCGCGACGGGTTCGCGCGGGCGTCCGGCGAGGCGGTCGTCGGGATGTTGCAGCGCGGCCACACCGCCCGCGACATCATCACGCGGGAGTCGCTGGAGAACGCGATCGCCGTGGTCATGGCGTTCGGCGGGTCGACGAACGCCGTGCTGCACCTGCTCGCGATCGCCCGCGAGGCCGAGGTGCCGTTGACCCTCGACGACTTCAACCGGATCGGCGACCGGGTCCCGCACCTCGCCGACGTGAAGCCGTTCGGCCGCTGGATGATGAACACGGTCGACCGGGTCGGCGGCGTGCCCGTCGTCATGAAGGCGCTGCTCGACGCCGGGCTGATCCACGGTGACTGCCTGACGGTGACCGGGCGGACGGTGGCCGAGAACCTCGAGGCGCTGGAGCCGGCCGGGCTCGACGGGGAGATCCTGCGGCCGTTGTCGGACCCGATCCACCCGACCGGCGGGCTGACGATCCTGCGCGGGTCGCTCGCACCCGACGGGGCGGTGGTGAAGTCGGCGGGCTTCGACTCGGCGTCGTTCGAGGGCGTCGCGCGCGTGTTCGACGGCGAGGCGGGCGCGATGGAGGCGGTGTCGACGAACGCGCTGAACCCGGGCGACGTGGTGGTGATCCGGCAGGAGGGTCCGCGCGGCGGGCCGGGCATGCGCGAGATGCTCGCGGTCACCGGCGCGATCAAGGGCGCCGGGCTCGGCAAGGACGTCCTGCTGCTGACCGACGGGCGCTTCTCGGGCGGCACGACGGGGCTCTGCGTGGGCCACGTGGCGCCGGAGGCCGACCACGGCGGGCCGATCGCGTTCGTCCGCGAGGGCGACCGGATCCGGCTCGACCTCGCGGCGCGCACGCTGGACCTGCTGGTGTCCGACGAGGAGATGGCGTCCCGCCGCGAGGGCTGGACCGCTCCCCCGCCCAAGCACCGCACGGGTGTGCTCGGCAAGTACTCGCGCCTCGTCGGCTCGGCCGCCGAGGGTGCGGTGGTCGGCTTCGACTGAGCCGTCGGGTCAGGTCGCGCCGGCGGCCGGACGCGTCGGCGCGAGGTGCACGGAGGGCAGGTTCGGCGGCCGCCGGACCTGTCCCACGTGCCCCTCGCCGATGCGTGCGGCGCTCCTGCGTTCGCGAGGGACACACAGCGCAGGGTCCCCGGCCACCGGGGCTGCCTGATGTGCACCTCGCCGCAGAGGTGAGCCCTCAGGTCGCGCCGGCGGGCGGACCGGGCGTGTTCGGGCGGGCCACGGCCCGGGCAGCATCGGCGCCGGCCGTGAGGTGGCGGGCCACGGCGTGCATGCCGTGCTCGACGCTGCCGGTGGGCACGGACTCCAGGTCGACCTGGCGCAGGAGGTCGACCAGGGCGTCGAGCAGGCGGCCGACCTCCCCGGCGACCAGCGGGAGCCCGTCGTCGGGAACGCCTCCGGAGAGTCCCTCGGCGCGTCCCCCGATGCGCAGCGCCTCGCCTGCCTCGCGCAGGGCGGTGACCGCCGTGGTCTGCGTGTCGCTCATACGGTCCGAGTGTCCCACGGCGTCAAGTCCGCTCCTCGGCGTGGGCGTTGGGCTCCTCGTCGTCGATGAGCGCACGCCGCTGCTGCTCCCGCGTGCTGTACGCGGCCTGACGGACCGCCTCCGGGCTGGTCAGGCCGGACCCGAGCGCCCCCGCGACGATGCCCATCGACCCGGAGAGCACCCCCAGCCGCACGTAGATCGGCAGCACCTCGGGAAAGCCGTCCGCGCCGGGCAGCAGCGAGGGCGGGATCACGAGGAGCGCGGCCAGCGTGGTCATCAGGATCAGCAGCGCGGCCATGCACGCCACCCCGAGTCCGATGGTCGCGGCGGTCGCGGCGTTGAACAACGTGGCCTCGGGCCGGTACCGCCGGGCGGCGGCGCGCTCCCACAACCCGTTGTCGACGACGAGCCACGCGGCCATGGCCGTCACGGCCAGGACGGCGACGACGCTGAGGCGCGGCACGGAGAGCGACGCCGCGAGCTGCCAGATGTTGGAGTAGAAGACGCCGAACGCGGCTCCGGCGGAGGCGGCGGCGAGGGCCGGGGAGAGCGACGGCACGAGCCGCCAGGGCCGGTTCGCACGCACGAGCCCGCCGAGCAGACGCACCGTGCCGCGCGTCCCCTGCAGCGCCAGGTGCGAGTCGATCCCGGGCTCCTCGGAGACGACCCGGACGACGGGTGGGGTCAGCCGCAGGTGGCGGGCCGCGCTCACGGGTGGCGCCGTCGGCTGCCCGACGAGCCCCTCGACGAGATCGACCACCGCGCGCCGCAACCGGACCCGCAGCCGGATCGCCCCGAGCGCCGGGAGGGACACGAGCGCGACGCACTCGTCGGAGCCGTAGTCCGAGACGAGCGGTTGGGTGCCCGCGCGGCGCGGCAGGTCCGTGACGAGGACGACCACGTCCCAGCCGTGGTCCCGGCGCAGCGCCGCACCGCGCCGCAGCATCGGCAGCAGCCCCTCGGAATCGAGCCCGACGGGGCCGCGGGCGGTCTCCACCCGCCACCGGTGGTCGGGCAGCGCCGCACCGAGGTCGCCGGGCAGGTCGCCGGCGACGCGGTCGACGAGGTCCGTGGCGAGGCCGGGATCGGCGAGGAGGCCGACGACGAGCTCCGTGGTGTCGGCATCGTCGGAGGAAGTGGTCACGCAGGGCTCCGGAGGGACGCTGGTCCGAAGGACGGCCCGCAGCGTTCTCGACGGGTGGGACCCGACGGGGTCCGGCGCGGGGTGTGCCCTGCGCCCGGGGCGCCGCACACGTCGTGATCCGGCGTGTGAGGCGGCGCACCGCCCGGGTAGGTCCGCGTGTCGGTTGACATCACCCAGCCGTCGGAGAGCGAGACCCGACGACGGGAGTCACCCATGTCGACCGACCACGTCACCGTGCCCCGCGCACATGGCTCCGGCCCGGCGCGCCGCGCGATCGTCCATGCGAGCGACACCGCCGTGCACCTGCTGACCACCGGTCACCCGGGCGAGGTCGGCGAGGACCGAACCCTGCTGGCGGCGCTGTCGCACGCCCGGGCGGCGGCGGAGTCCGGCGAGGACGGCACGGACGGGCACGCCGCCGCGGTGCTGCGCACGGCCAGCGCGCACGTCGCGGCGGGCCAGGTCGAGGAGGCCTTCCTCGCGCTGGACCACGTGCGGAGCCTGTTCCCCCGCTGATCACGGTCGGCCCCCACGGCTGGTGTTCGTCAACCGCGGGAACCTCCGGCGGCGACGCTCCCGGGACCGTCGCCGCCGTAGGCGCAGATACCCGTCGTCCGACGGGCCGCACACGGCCGATCGGCTCACGACGACGTGCAGCGCCGTTCGGTCCGAGCCCGGACGATCTCGTTCCAGGCGTCCGCGTCGACGGGTCCGCCGGCGCGGACCGGGCGGCGGCAGACCGCCTCGCGCCAGTCCTCGGGCGGCGGGACGACCACGTCGACCGTGGGACGGGACTGCTGCTCGGACGCCATGGGACCTCCCGGACGATCACGTCGGGTCGGCGTCAGGGCGTGAGCCGGGTACGGATCCACGGCACCAGAGGACGGTGGCCGGGGTCAACCCCGATTCCGCGACCCGGGAGGTGGGGTACCGGCCCGCATGGACGAGAGGACGGCCCGGCGGGAGGCGCTCAAGCAGGTCGCCGCCGCCCTACGCCGCGGCGCCGTGCCGTTCGCCCTGGCCGGCGGCTACGCCGCCTGGGTCCACGGCGCCCCGGAGCCGGAGCACGACGTGGACCTGATCGTCGCGGCCGCCGACCGGGACGCCGCGCTCGCCGCCGTCGCCGCGGCCGGCCTCGTCGCCGACGAGCCGCCGGAGGACTGGCTGGTCAAGGTGCCGTTCGAGGGTGCCGTGGTCGACGTCCTGCACCGGTTGGCCGGGCACGACATCGGACCCGAGCAGCTCGCGCGGGCCACCGAGCGGGAGGTCCTGTCGGTGCGGATGCCGGTCAGCGACATCACCGACGTCCTGATCGGGAAGCTCTGCGCGCTCACCGAGCAGCGCTGCGACCTCGGCACCGTGCTGCCCGCCGCGCGGGCGGTGCGCGAGCAGATCGACTGGGACCGGGTGGTGGCGGAGACCGCCGGGAACGACGTGGCCGCCGCGTGCCTGTTCCTGCTGGCGCGGCTCGGCGTCATGCCGGCGGACGCCCCAGCGCCCTGAGGAACGCGGTCGACCAGCGCGCCACGTCGTACTCGGCGACCTGCGCGGCGAGCTCCGCCACCCGTCGTCGGGATTCGGACGACCCGAGCCCGGCCACCGCGTCGGCGATGGCCGCGGCGACACCGTCGAGGTCGTGCGGATTGACCAGGCGCGCCGCGGTCAGCTCCTCGGCGGCACCCGTGAACTCGGAGAGCACGAGATCGCCCGAGTCGTCGGCGCGGGTGGCGACGAACTCCTTCGCGACGAGGTTCATGCCGTCGCGCAGCGGGGTCACCAGCGCCACGTCGGCCGCGAGGTAGAGCGCCGCGAGCTCGTCGGGCGGCAGCGAGCGGTGCACGTAGTGGACCGCGGGGCGGCCGATGTCCCCGTGGTCGCCGTTGATCCGCCCGACCGTGCGCTCGACCCGGTCGCGGGTACGGCGGTAGGCGTCGACGCGTTCACGGCTCGGTGTCGCCACCTGCACCAGCACGGTGGTCGACGCGTCGAGGCGGCCGGAGTCGAGCAGTTCGCCGTACGCGTCGAGCCGCACCTCGATGCCCTTGGTGTAGTCGAGGCGGTCGACCCCGAGGAGCACCGTCGCCGGGTCGCCCAGCTCGGCGCGCAGGGCGCGGGCCCGCTCGGCGTTGGCGGGGTCGGCGCCGCGGCGGGCGAAGGCGGCGCTGTCGATGGAGATCGGGAACGCCCCGACGCGGGTGGTGCGGCCGTCGAGGCGGATCTCGCCCGCCGCCGTCCGCAGCCCGATCGGGGCGTCGTCGACCTCGGCGCCGCGGAGGCGCTGCGCGAGCCACCGGAAGTTCGCCGCCCCGCCCGGGGTGTGGAACCCGACGAGGTCGGCGCCGAGCAGGCCGTCGACCACCTCGCGCCGCCACGGGAGCTGCAGGAACAGCTCGACCGGCGGGAACGGGATGTGCAGGAAGAAGCCGATGCACAGGTCCGGGCGCAGCTCGCGCAGCATCCGGGGCACGAGCTGGAGTTGGTAGTCCTGCACCCAGACGGTCGCGCCCTCGGCCGCCACCGCCGCCGCGGCGTCCGCGAACCGCCGGTTGACCGCGCGGTGGGTCTCCCACCAGTCGCGGTCGTAGACCGGGGCCACGACGAGGTCGTGGTAGAGCGGCCAGAGCGTCGCGTTCGCGGCCCCCTCGTAGTGCGCGGCGATCTCGTCGGCGTCGAGCCGGACCGGGTACAGCGTCACGTCCTCGCCCACGGCCTCGTCGGCGAACGGCTCCGGCTCGGCGTCCGGGACCCCGGGCCACCCGACCCAGGCGGCGTGCCGCCCGTCCAGCGTCGGCGCCAGCGCGCTCACCAGCCCGCCCGGGGACGCCTGCCAGCGCTGTCCGCCGTCGTCGTCGGTCACCAGGTCGACGGGCAGGCGGTTGGCGACGACGACGAACTCGACCGGCTCTCCCATGGCGCGCGTCTACCCGTCCCCCGTCCGTGCGGACACGTGTGCACCTCGGGGTCCGGCGGGCACTCCCCGACCGGTTGACCTCGCAGCCGCCTCGTTCCGGACGACGGGTGGTGCTGCGATGTCGAGAGCCGAGGCCCGACGACGACGGATGGTGGACCGCCTGCGCTCGCGCGGCATCACCGACGAGCGCGTGCTCGCCGCCCTGAGGACGGTCCCGCGGGAGCGGTTCCTGCCGTCCGAGTTCGCCGACGTCGCCTACGACGACCACGCGCTGCCCATCGGCGCCGGCCAGACGATCTCCGCCCCGGAGATCGTCGCGCGCATGGCGAGCGCACTGGGGCTGACCGGCGGGGAGCGTGTCCTCGAGATCGGCACCGGCCACGGCTACGCCGCCGCGGTCCTCGCGACCTGCGGGGCGGAGGTGGTGAGCATCGAGTACGACGCCGAGCTCGCCGACGCGGCCCGCCGCTGCCTGCTCGCCGTCGGGGTCGTCGGCGTCGAGGTCCGGCACGGCGACGGCTGGTTCGGGGCACCCGACCGCGCTCCCTTCGACGCCGTGACGATCGCGGCGATGAGCCCGGACGTGCCGCCGGCGGTCCTCGAGCAGCTCCGGCCGGACGGCGTGGTGGTCGCCCCCGTCGGCCACGACACCGACGGCGTCCTCGAGCGGCACCACCGCGGCCGCGTCGAGAACCTGGGCGCGGTGCGGTTCGTGCGGCTGCGCGGCGGCGAACCCGCCCGGCGGGCCTCGTGACCGGCCCCGCCCCGTCGTCGGGAACGCTCTCCTTCGTCGGCACCGCGACCGTGCTGCTCGAGTGCGCGGGCATGCGCGTGCTCACCGACCCGAACTTCCTGCACCGCGGGCAGCGGGCCTGGCTCGGCCACGGCCTCACCTCGAAGCGGCTGACCGAGCCCGCGTGGACGCCGGAGCAGCTGGCGCCGGTCGACGCGGTGGTGCTCTCCCACCTGCACGGCGACCACTGGGACCGCGAGACGCGCCGCCGGTTGCCGCGGAGCACGCCGATCGTCACCACCCGGCACGCGTCGCGACGGCTGCAGACCCGGCACGGGTTCCCGCGGGCGATCGGGCTGGCGACCTGGGAGTCGCACGTGCTCGCCGGGCCCGACGGCGCGACGTGCACCGTCACCGCGCTCCCCGGCCGGCACGCGCCCGGGCCCGTGCAGCGGCTGCTGCCGCCGGTGATGGGCAGCCTGCTGGAGTTCCGCGCACCCGGCGGGCGGCTGGTGCAGACGACGTACCTCTCGGGCGACACGCTGGTGTTCGACGGGCTCCACGCGATCCGCGAGCAGGTCGGGGAGGTGGACCGCGCCGTGCTCCACCTCGGCGGGACCACGCTGCCGGGCGGGATCGTGGTGACGATGGACAGCCGGCAGGGCGCCGACGCGCTGGAGATCGTCGCGCCGCGCCGGGCCACGCCGGTGCACTACGACGACTACACCGTCTTCCGGTCGCCGCTCTCGGACTTCGTCGCCGAGGTCGAGCGGCGCGGCTGGGCGGACCGCGTCGACCTCGTGGCGCGCGGCGACACCATCCCGCTGTAGCCGCCCGTTTCCGGTCGCGGCGCGATCGGGGAGCCGAACGCCATGAAGGCAGTCACCTGGCAGGGCCCGCAGGACGTGCGCGTGGAGCAGGTCCCGGACCCGACGATCCAGCAGCCCACCGACGCGATCGTCCGGATGACCAGCACCGCGATCTGCGGCTCCGACCTGCACCTCTACGAGGTCCTCGGCCCGTTCCTGGACAAGGGCGACATCCTCGGCCACGAGCCGATGGGCGTCGTCGAGGAGGTCGGCTCGGAGACCGGCGACCTGAAGGTCGGCGACCGCGTCGTCATCCCGTTCAACATCTCCTGCGGCCACTGCTGGATGTGCTCGCGCGGGCTCTACGCGCAGTGCGAGACGACGCAGAACCGCGACCAGGGGTGCGGCGCCTCCCTGTTCGGCTACACCAAGCTGTACGGGCAGGTCCCCGGCGGACAGGCCGAGTACCTCCGCGTGCCGCAGGCCCAGTTCGGGCCGATCGTGGTCCCGGAGGGCCCGCCCGACGAGCGCTTCCTCTACCTCTCCGACGTCCTGCCGACGGCCTGGCAGGCGGTGGCGTTCGCCGACGTGCCGGAGGGCGGCAGCGTCGCGGTGTTCGGGCTCGGGCCGATCGGTCAGATGTGCGCGCGGATCGCCAGGCACCTGGGCTTCCGACCGATCGCGGTCGACTCCGTGCCGGAGCGGCTCGCGATGGCGCAGCGCCACGGCATCGAGACGATCAACGGCGCCAACACCGACGTCACCGCGGCGATCCGGGACCGGACGGACGGGCGCGGCACCGACTCGGCGATCGACGCGGTCGGCATGGAGGCCCACGGGTCGCCGATCCCGCAGGCCGTGCAGAAGGTCGCCTCGAAGCTGCCCGACGCGATCTCCGGGCCGCTGATGTCGGTGGCCGGCGTCGACCGGACCGCGGCCCTCGTCGGGTGCATCGATGCGGTGCGCCGCGCCGGCACGGTGTCGCTCTCCGGGGTGTACGGCGGCATGGCCGACCCGCTGCCGATGCTGCGGATGTTCGACAAGGGCATCCGGCTCGCGATGGGGCAGGCGCACGTCAAGCAGTGGGTGCCGGACATCCTGCCGCTGCTCACCGACGACGACCCGCTCGGCGTGCACGACCTGGAGACCCACGCCCTGCCCCTCGACGAGGCCGCGCACGGGTACTCGATCTTCCAGAAGAAGCAGGACGGGGCGATCAAGGTCGTGCTGAAGCCGTAGAGGGGTGGCTCCGCCCCGTGAGTACTCATCCGTGCCCTGACACGGATTAGTACTCACAGGCGCGCAGCGCACCTCAGGCGTTTACGCACCTCCGGTGATCGCCCACCCGTCGGCCGTGCTCGAGGTCCACAGCGTGCCGGTCGGACTGTCCGAGGTGCTCGACGATCTCGCGGCGGCGCCGGACACGCTGGGGACCTGGCGGACCCTCGCCGGGATCGGAGCGCGCGACCTGGTCGCCGCCCGGCTCGCCGAGGCGCACGCCGACGCGCTCGGCATCCTGCGTCAGCTCGGCGGGGAGCCGCCCGCCCCCGGGTCGCTCTGGGGGGTCTGGGCGGCCCGCACCCAGGACGCGGTCGTCACCGCCGAGCACGGCGCCGAGGGCTGGACGCTGCACGGGGCCTCGCCGTGGAGTTCCGGCAGCGACCGGTGCACCGACGCCCTCGTCGCCGCCGGGGACCGGCTCTTCGCCGTCCGGCTCGGCGACCCGTCGGTCGTGCCCGGGGAGGACCCGTGGCGCGGTCTCGGGATGGCCGGGGCCGGCACGACGACCGTGCGCTTCCACGCCACCCCGGCCCGCCCGGTCGGTGGCCCCGGGGACTATCTCGACCGGCCCGGCTTCTGGTGGGGCGCCGCCGGCGTCGCGGCCGTGTGGTTCGGCGGCGCGGTCGGGGCGGCCACGCCGCTGCGCGACCGGATCCGGTCCGGGCGCGGCGACGCGCACGACGCCGCCCACCTCGGCACCGTCGACGCGGCGCTCGGGGCGGCCGCGGCCGTGCTGCGCGAGGCCGCGGCGGCCGCCGACGCGGGTCGCGAGGACACCGACACCGCCCGCCGCCGGGCGCTCGTGGTCCGCGCGACCGTGGAGCACGCCGTCGAGACCACGCTGCGCTCGACCGGCCGGGCGACCGGACCGACCCCGCTCGCCCGCGACGCACGGCACGCCCGGCACGTCGCCGACCTCGAGGTCTACGTCCGCCAGAGCCACGCCGAACGGGACCTCGCGACCCTCGGCGGTCTCGCCGCGACCGCGCCGGCGGTGTCCCTGTGACCCGGCGCGACCTCACGGGCAGCGGCACCACCGAGGCCGAGTGGCAGGCCTCCGGCGTGCTCGCCGCGCTGCCCCGCGTCACGCCGGACGAGGTCCGGCCGCCCGGGCGGGTGGTGGTCGTCGCGCCCCATCCCGACGACGAGACGCTCGGCGCGGGCGCCACGCTCGCGGCCTGGGCGCGGACCGGCACCGCGGTCGTCGTGGTCGCCGTGACCGACGGCGAGGCCAGCCACCCCGGCAGCCCGACGCTCTCCCCCGCGCAGCTCGTCGAGCGGCGCGTCGCCGAACGCACCGCCGCCCTGCGCCGGCTCGGACTGGCGGACGTACCGGTCGTCCGGATCGGTCTCCCCGACGGCGGGGTGGGGCGCTGGCGGTCCGACCTCGCGGCCGCTCTGGCGGACCTCGTCGTGCCCGGCGACACGCTGCTGGCGCCGGTACCGGGCGACGGGCACCCCGACCACGACGCGGTGGCGGACGCGGCGGCCGACCTCGGTGTGCCCGTGCTGGGCTACGCGGTGTGGTGGTGGCACTGGGCCGCCGCCGGGGAGCTGCGTCCGGGCGCCGTCGTCGTCGGTCCCGACGAGGCCGCCCGCGAGGCCAAGCGGGAGGCCGTGGCGTGCTTCCGCACCCAGGTCGAGCCGCTGTCCGACCACCCCGCCGACGCGGCGATCCTGCCGCCGCCGGTCCTGGAGCGCCTGGTGCGCCACGACGAGGTGCTGTGGAGGTGACGCCCGTGGAGACCAGCCTGCCCCGCGAACACTTCGACGACCTGTGGGCCGCCGAGGCCGACCCCTGGGGCCTCGAGTCGTCCTGGTACGAGGACCGCAAGCGCGCCGTGGTGCTCGCTGCCCTGCCGGACGCGGAGTACCGCCGCGCCGCCGAGCCGGGCTGTGCGGGCGGGGCGCTGTCGGTGCTGCTCGCCCCGCGCTGCGCCGAGCTCGTGTGCACCGACGTCAGCGACACGGCCGTCGCGCGGGCCCGCAGCCGCCTGGCGGGCTTCGACCACGTGTCC
Organism: Actinomycetospora sp. CA-084318; assembly: GCF_050955885.1. Classification (NCBI taxonomy): domain Bacteria; kingdom Bacillati; phylum Actinomycetota; class Actinomycetes; order Pseudonocardiales; family Pseudonocardiaceae; genus Actinomycetospora; species Actinomycetospora sp. CA-084318. The sequence continues at coordinate 1,390,865 of NZ_CP192098.1, read as the reverse complement.
GTCGAGTGCACCGCGGCGTTCCCGGCGGGCCGCTTCGACCTCGTCGTCGTCTCCGAGCTCGCGTACTACTTCGGCCGTGCCGACCGCGACGCGTTCTGGGCCGGCGTGGTCGACGCCCTCGAGCCGGGCGGGACGCTCGTGGCCGTGCACTGGGTCCGTCCGGCGCCGGAGTACCCGGTGGACGGCCACCGGGTCCACGACGAGCTCGCGGCCATGCCCGGGCTGGCGTTGATCGCCGAGCACCGCGAGGACGACTTCCGGCTCGACGTGTTCGCCCGCACCCCACCCGCCGCCCGCTCGGTCGCGCAGCGCGTGGGCCTGCGGTGACCGTGCTCGGGGTCGTGGTGCCGGTCCACGACGAGGAGGCACTGCTCGGGGGCTGTCTGGAGGCCCTCGACCGGGCGGCGCGGTGGGTGCGTGGGAGCGCGTCGGTCCGCCTGGTCGTCGTGCTCGACTCGTGCCGCGACGCCAGCCGCGACATCACGCGTGAGCACGGCGTGGAGACGGTCGCGGTCGCGGCGCGCAACGTCGGGGTGGCCCGCGACGCCGGGTTCCGGGCGCTGCTCGACGGCCCGGGCGCGGTGCCGGACTGGATCGCGACCACCGACGCCGACTCCCGGGTCCCCCCGGACTGGCTGCTCGCCCAGCTCGCGGCGTACGAGCGCGGGGCGGACGCCCGGGTCGGGGCGGTGTACGTCGACGACTGGGACGGCCACGGCCGGTCGACCCGCGAGTGGTTCCGCACCGTCTACGACGCGGCCGCCGACCCGCACCCGCACGTGCACGGCGCCAACCTCGGGGTGCGGCGCGAGGCCTACGACCGGTGCGGCGGCTTCCAGGGGCTCGCGGTCGGCGAGGACGTCACGCTCGTCGCCGCCCTCGACGCGGACGGCCGGGTGCACCGGTCCCGCCGGAGCCCGGTGCTCACCAGTGGCCGCCGGATCGCGCGGGCCGACGGGGGGTTCGCGGCCCGGTTGGGCGAGCTGGAGGCGGGCTGATCGGCCCCTGACCTGCTCCTGGCCTGCCCCTCACCTGCTCCTGACCTGCACGAACGGCACTCTCGCGCACTCTAGGTGCGCGAGAGTGCCGTTCGCTCGGAACCGGCTCGGGATCGGCTCAGCTCGCCAGCCCCGAGTTCGCCCCGGAGGCCGCCGTGGACTCGTCGAGCATGCCCTCACCGGCCTCCGCGTCGCCGGAGCCGTCGGTGGCCACGGCGCGGGCGGCGGTGGTGTCGAAGTACAGCCGCACCTCGCGGACGGCGTCGCCGTCGAAATCGATCATCGTCGCCCCGACGTAGCGCACCGGCCGGCCGTCGTGGTGGTGCCCCGTCGAGACCCACTCCAGGACGGCCCGCTCGTCGGTCTCGGTCACCGTGGTGAAGTGGCTGGTGATGTCCGCGTAGGCCCGGCGGTAGGCGTCCCAGAACTGCCGCGCACCGTCCGGGCCGGAGGAGCCGTGCGCCGCCCCGGAGCTCGTCCAACGGGTGTCCTCGGTGGCCAGCCCCGCCATCGGCTCGGTGTCCCCGTCCTGCTCGACGGCGCGCAGCGCGTCCACGAACCGGCGGGCGGTGGCCGAGGCCAGCTGCGTCTCGGCGTCCGGTGCCATGAGGTCGTCCTCCCGGTGCTCAGGTGTCACTGACCGGGCCGGATGCGCGCCGACGCGCCGCGGACAAACGTGATGCGACCGCCCGACCCCGCCCCACCCGTCCGGCCCGACGCCCGTGTCCGCCCCGCCGGCCGCCGGGTAGCCGCACGGCCATGAAGGTCGTCTACGTGTCCTACCCCGCCTCCGACCGGGAGCCCGCCGACGGCGGCGTCCCGGCGAGCGCCGACAACGCCCTCGGGCTGCGGGCGCACCTGGAGGACGCGGGCCACACCCTGGTCACCACCAGCGACACCGGCGACGAGCTCGACCACCACCTGGCCGACGCCGACGTCCTCGTCACCACCCCGTTCTGGCCGGTCTACCTCGACGAGGACCGGATGAAGAACACCTCGAACCTCCGCCTCGTCATCACCGCGGGCGTCGGGTCGGACCACACCGACCCCGAGACCGCGAAGCAGCACGGCATCACCGTCGCCGAGGTGACCGGCTCCAACGTCGTGAGCGTCGCCGAGCACAACGTCCTGCAGATCCTCGCGCTCGTGCGCAACTTCGTCCCCGCCCACGCCGAGGCCCGCATGGAAGGGGAGCACGCCGATAGGGGGTGGGACGTCGCGGCGATCTCCGCGCCGGCCCACGACCTCGAGGGCAAGACCGTGGGCATCGTCGGGCTCGGGGCCATCGGCGCGCGGACCGCGCTGCGGCTCAAGGGCTTCGACGTCACGACGCTCTACTACGCCAACCACCGCCGCTCCCCCGCCGAGGAGGAGACGCTCGGGGTCCGGTACGCGCGGCTGGACACGCTGGTCGCGCAGTCCGACGTCATCTGCCTCGCCCTGCCGCTGATGGAGGGCAGCCAGGCGCTGTTCGGGCCCGAGCGGATCCGGGCGATGAAGCAGGGCTCGTGGTTGGTGAACACCGCCCGCGGCGCCATCGTGGACACCGACGCGCTGGTCGAGGCCCTCGAGTCGGGCCACCTCGCGGGCTACGCGGGCGACACCTGGTACCCGCAGCCCGCACCGGCCGACCACCCGTGGCGCTCGATGCCGAACGAGGCCATGACCATCCACTACTCGGGCATGACCCGGGAGGCGCAGGAGCGGATCGCGGAGGGCGTGCGCGAGATGCTCGACGCGTTCGCCGACGGCCGCGAGATGCCGTCGGACTTCCTCATGGTCGCGCCGGACTGACGCCCGGCCTCGTCGTCGGGAAGGCCCTTCCCGACGACGAGCCGGCCGGCTCAGCCGGTCTGCTCGATGGGGCGCACCAGCACCTCGTTGATCGCCGTGCGCGGCGGGCGGGTGACGATGTAGACGATCGCGTCCGCGATGTCCTGCGCCTCCAGCACGCCCAGCTCGGACGCCGACGAGGCGTCGGGAGCGTTCTCCCTGCCGGTGTTGGTCAGCTCGGTGTCGACCAGCCCGGGCTCGACGAGCCCCACCCGCACGTGCTGCGGCGCCAGCTCCTGGCGCAGGGCCTCGGAGAAGGCGTTCACGGCGTGCTTGGTCGCGGCGTAGACGTTGCTGCCGGGGCCGTTGACCTTCCGTCCGGCGACCGAGCTGACGGTGACGACGTCCGCGACACCGCGCTGACCCTGCGCCGCCCGGTTGAGGTGCGCCACGGCGGCGTGGGTGGTGGCGAGGACGCCGTTGAGGTTGACGTCGACCATCGTGCGCCACTCGCCGAGGTCGGCCTCCAGGGCCGGGTCCATCGTGCCGTAGCCCGCGTTGTTGACCAGCACGTCGATGCCGCCCCGGTCCCGGGCGACCCCGTCGATCGCCTCCCGCACGGCGTCGGCGTCGGTGACGTCGACCTCGTGCACCTCGGCGTGGTCGCCGAGCTCCGCGGCGAGATCCTCGAGCTTGTCGCGTCGGCGCGCGAAGAGGGCCACCGTCGCGCCCTCGGCGGCGAGGGCCCGCGCGGTGGCGTTCCCGATCCCGCTCGAGGCGCCGGTGACCACCGCGGTGGTGCCGTCCAGTCGTCCTGTCATGACGGCGGGTCCCCGGGTGGACCGCTCCGCCAACGTCGTTGTGCGTCGACGTGGTGCACTCGTCGGCGTGGCGGAGGTGGTGCTGCTGATCGGGCTGCAGGCGTGCGGGAAGACGACGTTCTACCGGTCGACGCTGGCCGCGACGCACGTCCTCGTGTCGAAGGACGAGATGCCCCGGTCGGCGCGGCGACGCGAGGCGCGGCTGCTGCGGGAGCTCGCCTCGGCTCTGGAGGCGGGCCGCGACGTCTGCGTGGACAACACCCAGCCGTCGGCGGCGGAGCGCGCCGGGGTGATCGCCGTGGCGCGTGCGGCCCGGGCCCGGGTGGTCGGGCACTGGTGGCGGCCGGACCTGCCGCTCTCGCTGTCGCGGAACGCTGCGCGGGCCGAGCCGGTGCCGCTCGTCGGGGTGTACGCGGCGTCAGCGCGGTGGGAGGAACCGCGGCTCGACGAGGGCTTCGACGAGCTCGTGGAGCACGACGGCCGCGAGCAGCCGTGACTGTCGGACCCTCGTACTAGTGTTCGAATCATGCCGCAGGACCTGGTTCCCGACCCCCGCCCCGAGTTCGCGTCGACGCTCGCCGACGCGGGGTTGCCCCTGCTCGCGCGGGCCGTCGCGGCGGGTGCGGTCGGCGGCCCCGGCGTGCGCGCGGTGCTCGACTGCTTGGCTTCCCTGGTCGACGACGGCCACGACGACGCCGCCCTGGCCGAGGCCGAGGAGTTCCTGACCTCCATCGCCGCGGCCGCCGACCCGGCGTACGTCGCGCAGGAGCTGCGTGTGCACTGCGACGAGGTGCTGCGGCCGCGCCTGGCGACGGACGTGGAGGACGGGCTCGACGACGACGCCTGGCTCGACGAGGTGTGGCCCGACGAGGCCCCGCCCGACGTGGCGAGGACCGACGTGGCTGCGAGCGACGACGGCCCGCCCGGCGAGATCGCGAAGGCCACCGGTCCGAGCCCGTCGAGCGAGAGCGCGATCGACGTGATCGCGCCCGACGATGGCCGCAACGGCGAGGTCGGAGCGGCGCGGTCCCCGGTCCGCGGAGTGACGCTGATCGCGACCGCCCGGATCGTCGCGCGACCACTCAGCAGACGGCGCCGCAACGACGACCCGGGATCGCCGCCGCTGCTTTCGCGCGTCGCAGGTCGCACCCCGGCCCGACGCGCCCGCGCCGCTCGTACCGGAAGCGATACCCCGGCCGAACCTGCTCGCGCTGCTCAGTGCCGAGGCCGACATCCGGCCCGACGCGCTCGCGGCGCAGGCCGACCACCGGTCCTACGCGACCGGGCACGGCGTCGCGAACGACCCGTTCCTCCGGCCGCCCGGCACGGCCCTGCATCACGCCGGTTCCCGCCGCCGCCCGGCCACGCCGACCGGCACGGCCGTAGGGGGCGAGCACCCCCTGCGGTGCCCGCCCCCGCACGAGGTCCGCGATCACTCGCGAACCCCCGCCGGTCGACACCGCGTCGACCGGACCGACCGTCCCACCCCTCCGGCACGAGGAGCCGGAGCGACGGCCGCGACCAGGCCTCACCCGGCCACGGTCACCGGTGCGGTCCGGCCGCAGGCCGCCCACAGGAGCGACGGGATGACCCGTCGTCGGGACCTACGAGCCGTTCGGCCCGCCCGGCACGGTCGCGTAGAGGTACGGGTCGGCCGTCGGCGGCGTGGGCTCCGGGGCCAGCGGCTCGGGGCTGTCGAGGTACTCGAAGCTGCCACGTCCGTCCGGGCGCTGCCCGGTGGCCCAGCGGCCCTGCGCGGAGTCGCCGCCGGCGGAGAGGTTCCAGAGCGTGTGGTCGTGCTCCTTGTTCTCCTCGTCGAGGATGCCGGCGGGGATCGGGTCGTACTCCAGGCCCTCGTCCTTGAGCTCCTCGATCGCGGCGAGCCAGATGTTCTGGTGCGCCGTGTCCCGCGCGAGGTTGAACCGCAGCATCTCCTTCACGCCGGGGTCGTCGGTCATGTTGAACACGCGCGCGGCCTGGAGCTTGCTCTGGCCCTCGGCGGCGGCGTTGACGCGGAAGTCGGCCAGGAGGTTGCCACTGGCCACGATCCACTTGCCGCTCCACGGCGTCCCCGCCGAGTCGGCGAGCACCGGACCGCCGCCGGAGACGATCGAGTGCTGCGGGTTCATCCCGCCGACGATCGCCGCGAGCATCGGGTCGTCCTCGCACGCCCGCGCGGTCGCCTCCGCGGGCGCGCCCTCGAGCAGCTTCGCGACCATCGTCGAGAGCATCTCGACGTGCGCGAGCTCCTCCGTGCCGATGTCGAGCAGCAGGTCCTTGTACTTGCCGGGGATGCGGCAGTTCCAGCCCTGGAACAGGTACTGCATCGCCACCGTCATCTCGCCCCAGTGCCCACCGATGAGCTCCTGGAGCTTCATGGCGAAGACCGGGTCGGGGCGCTCGGGCGACGCCTCGAACTGCAGACCCTTGTAGTGGTAGAACACGCGCTCTCCTGACGTGGGTCGGGCCGGAGCGGGGTGCTCCCGACGACACCTGCACGCTCCGCGCCGGTCGTGTCGCAGCCGTGTCGTGCGGCGTGCCCGGCCGCGTCACCGCGGCGTGTTTGCGCGGGTCGCTCCGACGGTCACCTCTCCGGCGGATGGTTCACCTGCGAGCCGACACTTCCCGAGCGAGGTGGAGGCGCGGATGTCCGCCGTGCAGTTGACCGTCATCGGCCGTTTCACCTGCCGCGAGGGCGAGCGGCCGCTGCTGCTCGCCCCACGGGCCGAGCGCCTCATGGCGTTCCTGTCCCTGGCCCGCCGACCGGTGCGCCGCGAGGAGCTCGCCGGCGCGCTGTGGGGCGACCAGCCCGACGAGCGCGCCGCGGGCAACCTCCGCTCGACCCTGTGGCGGCTGCGTCGCCTCGCCGAGCACCCCCTCGTCGAGTCCTCGGACGGCCACGTCGCGGTCGCCGGGCACGTGCGGGTCGACCTCTGGGACGTCGAGGCGGGACCCACACCCGACGTCGAGCAGCGCCTGCTCGCGGGTGAGCTGCTCCCCGGGTGGGACGACGTGTGGGTCGGGGCCGAGCGGGAGCGCTTCCGGCAGCTGCACCTGCACGCCCTCGAGGACCTGTGCGCCGAGCACCGCCGGTCGCGACGCTTCGGCGACGCCCTGCGCCTGGGGCTGGTCGCCGTCGCGTGCGACCCGCTGCGCGAGACCGCGCACCGTGAGGTGATCGAGGTGCACCTCGAGGAGGGCAACGTGGTGGAGGCGCTGCGGCAGTACGACGCGTACCGCCGGCTGCTGCACTCCGAGCTCGACCTGGCGCCCTCCCCCGCCATGCGCGCGGTCATCGACGACTACCTCGACCGCGTGGTCGGCGACGATCCGTCGTTTCGGCCGTCGGCGGCACCGGCCATCCGCGCCGCACGCGGGCCCGTCGGTTGACCTCCCCCAGCCCGGCCCGACACCACACGTCCGGGAGGACCACCATGGCCACTGGCGAGACCGGATTCGACGACGTCAGCTTCGACCTCGTGTCGGTGCAGTACCACGCCCTCAAGGCCGGCCACGACTACGGCCAGTACGTCCGCGACGCCGAGAACGCGGGCCTGAACGACGTGGCCGACTTCTTCCGCGAGGTGATGGAGGCGGACTCGCAGCGCGCCCACCGCTGCCACGAGTTCCTCGCCAAGCTGTCCGGCGCGCAGCCCGCGAACCGATGATCGCGGCGAGCGGCGGCCCGGCTGCGGGCCGCCTGCTCGTCCGCGGGACCGGGTCCGTCCCGCGGGCGACGGCGACCGACACCCTGCGCGTACTCACGCGGGTGCTGGGACCGAACATCGCGCAGGGCGTCATCGCGCGCCGGCCTACCGTCGTGCGCCTGGCGCAGCGGTGCCAGGTCGACGCCGGCGTGGTGCACGAGACGGCGCGGCTCCGCCGTCGGTACGGGCGCGGGCCGCTGCGGCTGCGCGTCCCGGGCCGCGAGCTCGCGCTCGTGCTCGACGCCGAGGACGTGCACCGCGTGCTGGACGGGACCCCGGACCCGTTCACCCCCGCGAACGCCGAGAAGCGCGCGGCGCTGGGCCAGTTCCAGCCGCACGGCGTGCTCGTCTCCCGCGGCTCCGAACGGGCATCCCGACGACGAATCAACGAGCACGCCCTCGACACCGGTCACCCCGTGCACGGCGACGCCGAGGCCATCGTCGCCGCGGTCCACGACGAGGTGGGCGGACTGCTCGCCCGGACCGACGACCTCACCTGGACCGCCGCGCAGCAGGCGTGGCGGCGGGCGGTGCGCCGCGTCGTGCTCGGCGAGCAGGCCCGCGACGACGAGGTCGTCCACACCCTGATGGACCGGCTACGAGGGCGGGCGAACTGGTCGTTCCTCGCGCCGCGCGACCGCCGTTCCCGGGCCGCGCTCCGTGACCGCCTGACGATCCACGTCGACCGCGCCGGACCCGGCAGCCTCGCCGCCCGGCTGCGCTCCACCGGATCCCCCTCCGACGCCGAGGGCGGGATCGACGTGCTCGACCAGATCCCGCAGTGGCTGTTCGCCGCCGACCCCGCGCTGATGGTCGCCCACCGGGCGCTGGCCCTGCTCGCGGTCGACCCCGCCGCACGGGACCGCGCACGGTCGGAGATGACCGAGGTCGCCGACCACACGGCACCGTTGCTGCCGCAGGTCCGGGCGGCCGTGCTGGAGTCGGCCCGCCTGTGGCCCACGACCCCGCTGATCCTGCGCGACACCACCGAGGCCACCACGTGGCCCACCGGCACCGTCCCGGCGGGCGCCGGCCTGCTCGTCGTCACGCCGTACTTCCATCGCGACGAGTCCCGGGAACCGACAGCGCACCGGTTCGCGCCGGAGAACTGGCTCTCCCCCGACGGCCGGTCGCTCGACGAGACCGCGCACGACCACCGCCCGCTGGTCCCCTTCAGCGAGGGACCGGCGTCGTGCCCCGGGCAGGACCTCGTCCTGCTGATGACGAGCACCTGGATCGCCGCGGTGCTCGACCGCCACGAGGTCGAGCCGCGGACCGCGGCGCCGCTCGATCCATCGTCGCTCCCGGCCTCGCTCAGCCCGTTCGACCTGGCGTTCCGGCTACGCTCGCGATCGTGACGGACCCGGTGGCGTCGCCCGTCCGACCGTCGGGCGACGCGGAACGGGTCGACGCCGTCGTGGTCGGCGCGGGACACAACGGGCTGGTCGCGGCCAACCTGCTGGCCGACGCCGGGTGGCGGGTGCTCGTCCTCGAGGCCGCGGCCACACCCGGCGGCTCCACCCGCAGCGCGGAGCTGGCCACGCCCGGGTGGTCCACCGACCTCGGCAGCGCCTTCCACCCGCTGGGCGCGGCGTCGCCCGTGCTGCGCGGGCTGGGACTCGAGCAGTACGGGCTGCGCTGGAGTCACGCCCCGCAGCCGCTCGCCCACGTCCTGCCCGACGACCGCGCCGCCGTGATCTCCCGCGACGTCGACGCGACGGCCGCCTCGGTCGACGCGTTCGCGGCCGGGGACGGCGACGCGTGGCGCCGGTTGGCCGCGCAGTGGCAGGAGCTGCGGGACCCGCTGCTCGGGGCCCTGCTCGCCCCGTTCCCGCCGGTGCGCGGAGCGGCCCGGCTGCTGCGCGACGTCGGGTCGCCGGAGCTGCTGCGGCTGGTGCGGCGGCTGCTGCTGCCCGCGCTGCGGTTCGGCGTCGAGGAGTTCCGCGGCGAGGGCGCGCGGGTGCTGGTGTCGGGCAACGCGATGCACGCGGACGTGCCGCCGACCGGCTCGGGCAGCACCGCGTTCGGCTGGTTGCTCTCGATGCTCGCGCAGGACGTGGGATTCCCCGTCCCCGTGGGCGGCTCGCAGGCGCTGGCCGACGCCCTCGTCACGCGGCTCGAGGCGCGGGGCGGGCGGGTGGACACCGACCGGCCGGTGGTCGACGTGCTCGTCGCCCGGGGCGTCGCGCTCGGGGTGGTCGACGCGGTGGGCGGCACGGTCCGCGCCGACCGCGCGGTGCTGGCCGACGTGCCCGCGCCGGTGCTCTACCGCGACCTCGTCGGGTCCGAGCACCTGCCGGCACGGCTGCGCGCGGACCTCGACCGGTTCCAGTGGGACCACGCGGTGCTCAAGGTCGACTGGGCGCTGTCCGGGCGGGTGCCGTGGACGGCGGCCGGCGCGCGCGGGGCGGGCACGGTGCACGTCGGGGCGGACACCACGGGGCTCGTCGACCTCGGTGGCGACCTCGCGGCCGGCCGGGTGCCGACGACGCCGTACCTGATCCTCGGCCAGCTCACCACGGCCGACCCGACGCGGTCCCCGGCCGGCACCGAGTCGCTGTGGGGCTACACCCGCGTCCCGCACGACGCGCTGCGCGGCCCCGCCGAGGTGGACGCCCACGTGGCGCGGATGGAGGCCGTGCTCGAGCGGCACGCGCCCGGGTTCGCCGACCTGGTGGTGGGCCGGGCCGTCTCCGGTCCCGACGAGCTGCAGCGCCAGAACCCGGGCCTGATCCGCGGCGCGCTCATGGCGGGCACGGCCTCGCCGCACCAGCAGCTGGTGTTCCGCCCGACCCCGGGGCTCGGACGTCCGGACACCGTGGTCGACCGGTTGTTCCTCGCCGGTGCGTCGGCCCACCCGGGTGGGGCGGTGCACGGCGGGCCGGGCGCAGCGGCGGCTCGCGCGGCGCTCGCCCGGGGCGGCCGGCTCGGCCCGGCCTACGCGGCGCTGATCCGCGCGGGCCACCGGGCGGTGCACGGTCGGTCCTGACGCCCGTCCGGGGGGCTCCGAGATCCTGTTGCGCCGAGCGATGTGCCCGCTGAGCGCGCACATCGCTCGGCAGAACACGATCTTGATACGCGCCTCGACGTCCGGTTGCCCCGACCGGGTCGCCGGGTACGCGACCGACGGTTGACCCCTCCAGCCGCGTCCACCCCGCGACGACCGGAGGGTCCCCATGCAGCCGAGCACCGCCGACCAGAGCACCACCCGGCCCGCGCCCGAGTCCGACGGCGAGGACCTCCTGCTGCGGCTGACCCGCGAGCACCGGGACGCGGCCGGGTTGGTCCTGGCCCTGCAGCGCCGGACCGGCTCGGGAGCCGGCGACTCGGTCGACACCGCCCGCGAGCTGATCACCGACCTCGTGCGGCACTCGGTGGGCGAGCGCATCCACCTGCTCCCGCTGGTGCGCCGCTACGTGCCCGACGGCGACGCCGCGGCCAACCGCATCGACGCCGGGCAGCAGAAGCTGGAGGACCAGCTGCAGCAGCTCGAGCGGCTCCCGATGAAGGGCGACTTCTGGATCCACCTCAAGATCGTGGACGCCCTGGTCACGCAGCACGCCGGTGAGCTGGAGAGCCACGTGTTCCCGGCCCTGGCCGAGGCGTGCCCCGCCGAGGAGCTGCGCGACGCCGGGCAGCGCGCGGCGAGGACCGCGCGGACCGCGCCCACCCACCCGCACCCGCATGCTCCGCGCGAGGGCGCGGCACTCGCCGCGGCGGCGCCGGGCGCGGGCCTCGTCGACAAGGTGCGGGACCTGTTCCGCCGCTGAGCGGCGAGGCCCCCCGTTCCGAGCGAGCGGCACTGTCGCGCACATAGATGCTGCGAGCGTGCCGTTCGCTCACGAAGGCGACCGGACGATCACCGGTCCGCCGGCTGGTGGCGCGCCTCCGCCCGCCGGGTCAGCGTGGTCAGGGTCCGGAACCAGGACGGCTGCTCCGGCAGCGTCCACCCCGGGCGCGCCACGCCCTCGTCGTCACCGGAGCCGGGCAGCACCCGGGCGAGCAGACCCGACAAGCGCGTCGTCAGGCCCGGCGCCACCCCGTGCAGCCGGGCGCCGACCATGGCGGCCGGGGTGAGGAACCGCTCGGCGTGGCCGGACAGCGTGGCCGACACGATCGTCCGCGCCGCGTGCGGGGCGGACGTGGACAGGATCGGCAGGCTGTCGAGCGCCGCGAACCAGCGGTACTCGGCCTCCCGCTGTCCGGCCACGAGGGCGTGGCGGGGCGAGCCGGTGCGCAGCAGCCCCGGCAGCACCGTCGTCACCGTGATCCCGTGCGGGGCGAGCTCGGTGCGCAACGCCTCCGAGAACCCGCGCACCGCGAACTTGCCGGCCGTGTAGGGCAGCAGGTGCGGCACCGGCACGGCGCCGCCGACCGAGCTGACGATGCCGATCCGCCCGGCCCCGCGGCGCCGCATCGCGTCGGCCGCGCGCAGCACCGGGTAGGCGACGGGCCTGAACACCGCGTCGTGCAGCCCGACGACCTCCCCGGCGGACAACGCCTCCACCGGGCCGACCCCGATCACGCCGACGCACGCCACCACGACGTCGAGCCCGCCGAGGGCCTCCTCGGCCGCGTCCACGCAGGCCTCGGCCGCGTCGCGTTCCGCGAGGTCGGCCGGGAGGGTCGTGACGCGGGCACCGGTGGCCTCGAGCTCGGGTCGGGCGGCCTCGAGGTCGTCGGCCGAGCGGGCGGCGATCGCCAGGTCGTACCCGGCCCGCCCCAGCTCGCCGGCCACCAGCAGGCCGAGGCCGCGGCTGGCGCCGAGGACGAGGGCCCCGGGCTTCGGACGTGCAGCAGTCATCGCTGCGGGTGGACGGGCCTCTCGCGCCGCCAAACGTCCGGCGTCCCACGCGCCGGGCCCGGACCGGCGCGGGTACCACCGGGCCCCGGTTGAGCCCGCCAGCCGTCCGCCGACGGATCGGGTGAGGTCGATGACGAGCGTGCAGGCGTGGACGCACCGCACGGTGCGGACCGGGATGGAGTGGGCGGGCGGCCTCGTCATGGACCGCCTCGCCACCGAGCCGGTGGCGGTCCCGCGGGCCGCCGCACCGGGGGCGACCGTCGTCCTCGTCGGCGGGGTGGCGGCGACGATGCCGGTGATGGCCCCGACGGCGCGGATGCTCGCCGCGCGCGGGCACCATGTCAGCGTGGTGACCGACGGGATGGGCGTCGGGTGCGCGGGCCGGGCCGCCGAGACGCTCGCCGACCGCGTCGAGACGTGCGCGGAGGAGGCCGGGCGCCCGGTCCACCTCGTCGGGCACAGCCGCGGCGGTCAGTTCGCCCGGGTGGCGGCCACGCACGCCCCGCGCGCCGTCGCCTCCCTGACGACCCTCGGCTCGCCGCTGGCGATGTACGGCCTCGCCCCGGTCGCCCTCGGGCTCGGCGCGATGGTGACGCTCGGCGGCACCCTGGGCGTCCCCGGGCTCGCCACCGTCGCGTGCCTGCTGGGCGCGTGCTGCCGGGACTACCGCGCAGCGCTGGGCACGGACTGGACCGTGGGCATCCCGTTCACCAGCATCGTCGGCGCGGCGGACCGCACGGTGCCCGGACCGGCGAACCGCGTCCCGGGCGCCCGCGAGGTGGTCGTCGAGGGCGACCACCTGCAGCTCCTGACGACGGGCCCGGCCCACCTCGCGCTCGCGGAGGCGCTCGACCGCGCCGACCGCTCCGATCAGGACGCCGCCCGCTCCCGGATCTCGGCGTAGGCCCCGTCCCGGTCGAGCCGGGCGAGCGCCCCGGCGAGGCGGCGCAGCCCGTCCGGCCCGTCCGCGCGAGCGGCGAGCCCGGCGGTGTCGTCGGCGACGCCCAGCTCCCGGGCCGCCCGCAGGGCGGTCCCGCCCGCGTAGGGCTGGAGTTCCGGCCACCGCACCGCCACCTCGCGGACGAACGCCTCCGCGGCCGCGTCGTCGACGCCGGGCAGGTCCGCCAGCCGCGCGGCGAGCGCGTCGGGATCGCCGTCCGCGTCGCCGCGCAGGCGGGCGAGGTCGACGTCCCCGAGCGCTGTCGCGAGGTCCTGCAGGGCTCCGGCGAGGTCGGAGGCGCCGTCGTCCACGGCGGAGCCCTCCCCGCCCTCGACCGAGGCGCCGAGGCTCGTCCGGACGTCCGCCGGGTCGGCCGCCGCGAGTTCACGGGCGGACCGCCACCGGCCGAGGACCGACCCGACGGCGTCGGCGGTCGCCGCGGAGTCACCGTGGGCGGTGACCACCACGGCGGCCACGAGCAGCCCGAACAGCTGCGCGGTCTCGTCGCCGCGCTCGGGGAGGGCCGTCGTCGGGACGGCGCCCTCCCGCTCGAGCACGGCCGCCAGCAGGCGCTCGTCGTCCATCGCGGACTCCTCTCAGCCGGCCGGGACGCCCGGCCAGGTCGCGACGCGCAGTTCCAGGCGTCCCTCGCGCACACGGGCCGGGAACACCGCGGCCGGGGCGGTCGCGGGGCCCTGCATGACGCGGCCGTCGTCGAGCCGGAAGACGCTGCCGTGCCACGGGCACTCCAGGCAGTCGTCGCCGTCCCGGTCGGTCAGCTCCCCGTCGGACAGCGGTGCGGACGCGTGCGGGCACCGCTGGCCGAGGGCCCGCACCTCGTTCCCGCGGCGCACCACGACGACCCGGACCTCGCCCACGCGACGCATCGTCGGCTCGCCCTCGGGGAGGTCGTCGAACGCGCCCGCGTCGGTCCAGTCCTCCGGGCCGATGTGCGGGTAGTCCTCGGCGTGGTTCGCGCCGAGTGACTGGTGGTAGCTCAGGTGCCCGCCGAGGGCCGCGCCGGCCGAGCCGACCGCCAGCGCGGTCCAGCCCCACAGGGCGCCGCGCGTGCTGCGGCCGCGCAACCGCGCGCCGAGGGACATCACGTAGCCGGCGAGCATCGTGATGTTCGCGGCGGCGTGCACGATGCCGACGCGCTGCTGTTCCTCATGGGCCTGCGAGTAGTCCGCCCAGCCCGCGGCGGCCGTGGGCACGGCCGTCAGCAGCCCGACACCGATGAGCGCCGTGGCGGGCCGGCGGGTGCGGGGCAGGACGTCGAGCAGGCCCGCGGAGACGAAGCTGCCGAACGAGGCCTGCGCCAGGATCGGGTGCAGCGGGTGCCCGATCGGGACGCCGTGCAGCACGTCGGCGATCTTCTGGTTGGTCAGGACCTTGGTGACGAGGTCCCGCGCGGGTGCGGCGACCCGGTCGAGGGCCTCGGTGGCGGCGATCCGGTCGATGTCGTCGAAGGGGCGCACGGCGTCGCTGCCTCTCGGGCCGGGGGTGGTGGTCGGCGCGGGTGCCCGGCCCCTCACCGGGATCACACCCGCTTCTCAGCCCTGCCCGGGGTGCTCCGCCTCGGCGTCGGGGTCGTCCGTGCGGTTGTTCGGGTAGGGCTCCGAGCCGGGCGGCGGCTCCACGATGCGCGCGCTGAACAGCATCATCATGACGAAGCCGAGCAGGGCCAGCGCGAGGTGCAGGAAGTGGTCGGGGGTGTTGAGCGCGAGCCACCCGGGCTGGTCGGGTCCCCCGCCGGCGGTGAGCCCCATCAGGTAGAGCACCAGGTAGAGCAGGACCTGCAGCACGCACCACCGCCGGACCCAGCGGCGCGCCACGGTCGACGCGGCCCCCAGCACGGCGGTCGCCGCCAGCAGCACCGCGTGCGCCGGGCTGACCGTCAGGTTGAGCACCTGCGCCGGGCTGCCTGACGTCACCAGCCCGACGATCCCCCAGACGGCGAGGACCGCGAGCACCACGCTCTGCCCGAGGAGGATCGAGGTGGCGATCCGCCCGAGGAGCCCCTCGTGGGGCACCGACGGGACCGGGTTGCCCTGCTCGTCGCGACCCGGCTGGACGTACGGGCCGGCGCCCCGCGGCGACTCGTCGTGCACCGACGACCGCCCCGGATCGTCGCTCTGGGAGGCGGGGTCGTAGTCGGTGCGTCCTTCGCTCATGGCCCGGGTAACCCAGTACCCCACACCGACCACACCCGCCGTCAGGAAATACCGATGCCCGCCCGCCGTCGGTACGACTCGACGAACTCCGGCAGCGCCGGACCGCGGGGCCGCCGCCCGGCGACGACCTCGCACGTGCCCGTCTTCGTGTCCATGATGTGGACGTTCGGGTCGAGCGTGATGCCGATCAGCTCGTTGGCCGCGTCGCCGGTGACCAGTCCGTTCGGACCCCAGTGCCAGGGCAGCCCGATCTGGTGCACCGTGCGCCCGTCGATCCGCAGCGGCTTGGCCCGCTCGGTGACGATCACCCGCGCCTCGATCGCCGACCGGGCCGTGACGATCGTGGCCCACCCGGTGTGCTCGAGCCCCCGCTCGGCGGCCAGCGCCGGCGAGACCTCGACGAACATCTCCGGCGCGAGCTCGGCGAGGTAGGGCGTCCACCGGCTCATTCCGCCCGCCGTGTGGTGCTCGGCGATGCGGAAGGTCGTGAACGCGATCGGGTAGACGTCCGACCCGACCTCGCCGTCCGGCGGGTTGTACCGGTTGTCCGGGCGGTCGAACCGCTGCCGCGCCGGGTTCGCCCGGGTGCCCGGGTGCAGCGCGTTGCGGGTCGGCGACTCCTCCGGCTCGTAGTGCACCGGCAACGGGCCGTCCGCGAGGCCGGTCGGGGCGTAGAGCCACGCCCGGCCGTCGGCCTGCATGATGAACGGCTCGTTCCCGCCGATCGCGTCCTGCGCCGTCGCCCCCTCGGGCGGCCGGTAGGACGGCGGCTTGTCCGGCTCGAAGTCGGGGACGTCGTGGCCGGTCCAGCGCTGCGCCTGCTCGTCCCACCAGACGTAGGCCTTGCGCTCGCTCCACGGCCGGCCCTCGGGGTCGGCCGAAGCCCGGTTGTAGAGCACGCGCCGGTTCATCGGCCAGGCCCAGCCCCATTCCAGCGCCGCCGGGCTCTCGCCGCCCGCGGGCTTCCGCCGGGCCGCCTGGTTGACGTCGTCGGCGTACACACCGGAGTAGATCCAGCACCCGCAGGCGGTGGACCCGTCGTCGTGCAGCTGGGTGTAGCCGTCGACCGGGCTGCGGTCGGCGACGCGGTAGCCGGAGATCTCCTTGAGGATGGCGTGCGCATCGGGGTCGCCGTGCGGGCCCTCGGTCGGGTAGTCCCAGGTCAGGTCCAGGACCTGACGGTCGCGCGCGAGGTCGGAGTCCGCGAGGCGGGCCCGGATGCGCCGGCCGAGCTCGTGGACGAACCACAGGTCGCTGCGGGCGTCGCCGGGCGGCTCGACCGCCTGGTGGCGCCACTGCAGCAGTCGCTGGGTGTTGGTGAACGAGCCGGCCTTCTCGATGTGCGTGGCCGCCGGGAGCAGGAACACCTCGGTGTCGACGTCCTCGGTGCGCATCTCGCCGGTCTCGATCTCCGGACCGTTCTTCCAGAACGTCGCGGTCTCGATCTCCTGCAGGTCCCGGACGACGAGCCACCGCAGCGCCGCGAGCCCCTCGCGCTGCTGCTTGGAGTTGGTGGTGCCGACCGCCGGGTTCTCGCCGAGGACGAAGTAACCCTCGCAGTGCCCGTCGATCATGTTGAGCACCGTGGTGAAGGTCGAGTGGTCGTCGTCGATGCGCGGCAGCCGGTCGAAGCAGAAGTCGTTCTCCGGGGTCGCGGCGTCGCCGTACCAGGCCTTGAGCAGGCTGACGACGTACGCGCTCATGTTGCCCCAGAACCCCTTCGTGGCCGAGTCGGCCTCGATGAAGTCCGCGAGGTGCATGCGCGTGTGCTTCGGCGGCATCGGGATGTAGCCGGGCAGCAGGTCGTAGAGGGTCGGGATGTCGGTCGACCCCTGGATCGTCGCGTGCCCGCGCAGCGCCATGATCCCGCCGCCGGGACGGCCGACGTTGCCCAGCAGCGCCTGCAGGATCGAGGCACAGCGGATGTACTGCACGCCGACCGTGTGCTGCGTCCAGCCGACCGAGTACACCCACATCGTGGTGCGCTCGCGGCCGGAGTTGGCGCAGATCGCCTCGGCGACCTGGGTGAACTGCTCCGGGCTCATCCCGCACACCGAGGAGACCATCTCCGGCGTGTACCGGGCGAAGTGACGCTTGAGCACCTGGTAGACGCACCGCGGGTGCTGCAGCGTGTCGTCGCGGACCGGTTCGCCGGAGAACCGGGCCCCGCCGGAGCCGGCCCCCTCGGACTGCCCGAGCAGGTGGGTCTGCCGGTGCGACGCGACCCGTGCCCGCGGGGCGTGCTCGTCGGAGTCCCACTCGTCGCGGTCGCCCGAGGCCGCAGCCACGTCGGCGCCCTCGTACTGCCAGCTCGACGTGTCGTAGCTCAGCGTCTCGGAGTCCCAGCCGGAGAACAGCCCGTCGTCGTCACCCGCGTCGTGGAACTCCTCGCGCGTGAGCATCGGGGCGTTCGTGTAGGCGACGACGTACTCGCGGAAGTCCCGCTCGTGCGAGAGGACGTAGTTGATCAGGCCGCCGAGGAACGCGATGTCCGTGCCCGGGCGGATCGGCACGTGGGTGTCGGCGACGGCCGAGGTGCGGGTGAAGCGCGGGTCGACGTGGATGATCGTCGCGCCGCGGGCCTTGGCCTCCATGACCCACTGGAAGCCCACCGGGTGGGCCTCCGCCATGTTCGAACCCTCCAGGACGACGCAGTCGGCCTGCGCGATGTCCTGCTGGGAGTTGGTGGCGCCGCCGCGCCCGTAGCTGGTCCCCAGACCGGGGACGGTGGAGCTGTGTCAAATGCGCGCCTGGTTCTCCACCTGGACGGCGCCGAGCGCGGTGTAGAGCTTCTTGAGGAGGTAGTTCTCCTCGTTGTCCAGGGTCGCGCCGCCGAGGTGGGCGAAGCCGAGCGTGCGGTTGAGCACGCGCCCCTCGTCGTCGGTGTCCTGCCAGGTCCGCGCCCGGGTGTCGACGACGCGGTCGGCGATCATGTCCATCGCCGTGTCGAGGTCGAGGTCCTCCCAGTCGGTGCCCCCCGGGCGCCGGTAGCGGACCTTCGTGATCCGCGACGGCGAGGTGACCAGGGACAGGCTCGACGAGCCGCGGGGGCAGAGCCGGCCGCGGCTGATCGGCGAGTCGGGGTCGCCCTCGATGTGGGTGACCCGGCCCTCCCGGGAGTAGACCCGCTGCCCGCAGCCGACCGCGCAGAACGGGCAGACCGACCGCGTCACCGTGTCGGCCTCGTCGGTGCGGGGCGTCCAGGGTTCGGGCGCGTTCGAGCGCACGGCCTCGCCGCGACCGAGCGGGTCGGCCCCGGTGAGCTGGCGGACCACCGGCCAGCGACGGACGAGCTTCAGCGGATCCACGGCAGGACCTTCCGACGACGGCGGGTCGGGTCCGGCTGGGTGGGTCAACCGCTCCGATGCAGGGTGCCAGGTGCGCGACCGGGCCGCGCGCCCGGCGCGTGTGCCCGGCGTCCGCGAGGCGGTACACCTCGGGCCGCGATCCGGATACCCTCGGTGCGACTCGGGTTGACGCACGGCAGCTCGCGATGTCTGCCACCCGAGGAGGAACCATGGACGGTGCGAGGCCCCCGGGCCAGGCCCGGGCGACGATCGGCGTGGACGTCCGCCCCCCGGTGGTCCGCGTCCGGATGCACGGGGATCTCGACGCCGAGGCCGCCCCGCGGCTCGACCGCGTGCTCACCGAGGTGATCGGCCAGGCCGCCTACCGCGACCGGCAGCTCGCCACCCACATGACGATCGACCTCGAGGACGTGCACCTGCTCGCGGCCGCCGGGATGACGGTGCTGCTGCGGGCCCACGAGGACGCCGCCCGGCAGGGCGTCGACTGCCTCGTCTGCGTCAGCCCGCGGGGCCGGCGGGCCCTCGCGATGACCGGGCTCGACCGGACGCTGCTGCGCGATCCCCGGTCCTGACGACGCGTCGGTCCAGGAGGGCCCGCACGCGCGCCGGGTCCGGCCCGTCGGGCTCGATCAGCACGATCGCGTCGTCGAATCCGGTCTCGGCGTAGCGCGCGAGGGACTCCCGGGTGGCGCCCAGGTCGGTCGTCGGGACCGCGCAGACGAGGGCCCGGCGCCCGCCCGCGGCCCGGAACCGCCCGTGCGCCGCGACGATCTCGTCGGGCGAGGTGCGGTAGCCGGAGGCGAGCCAGCCGTCGAACCCGGCGGCGGCGCGCTCGACGTTCCTCCCCCACGAGCCCAGCAGGAACGGGACCGGCGCGCCCGCGGGGGCGAGCCGGACGTCGTCGTCACCCCCGGCCGCGACCAGCGCGCGCACCCGCGTGACCTGCTCGCGGAAGACCCGGAAGCGGGCGGTGAAGTCGCGGCCGAGCGCTGCGTGGTCGGTGGCGGTGGAGCCGGGGCTGACGCCGAACGTCAGCCGGTCCCCGCAGATCGCGTGCAGCGAGAGCATGCGGTGTGCGAGCGCGGCGGGGTGGTGCAGCGGGACCTGCACGGTCGCGGTGCCCAGCTCGACGTCCTCGGTGACCCCGGCGGCCACGGCGAGGGCGAGCAGGGGGTCGGGGACCAGTCCCCCACGGCCCACGATCTCGGGCGCCCAGAGGCTCGCGAACCCCTCGCCCGCGAGCCGCCGGGCCCACGCGGCGACGGGGTACGGGTCACCCGGACCGAGGTGGACGAGCGTCGCGCCGAGTCGCACGACGAGCATCCTCGCAGGAGAGTGAGTGCCCGGCCGCCCTTCGCCTGCTGGACACCACGTTCGCCGCCCATCTACCGTGAGCGCCGTCACCGATATCGGGCGGCTTCACACCGCAGGCCGCGGATGCCCTGCAGCCGCGCCTCCGGGAGGTTCCGTGACCGTCGCCCCGCGCCGTACCCGCCGCCCCTCGCCGCCGTCGCCGACCCCGGACGGCCATCTCGGGGCGCTGCGCCGGACGCTGGGCACCGCGATCGGGATGCTGGGCGATCTGCGGACGCTGCACCCCGCGGTGACGTCGGGGCACCTCGAGCGCCACCTGCGCGCCGAGGCCGAACGGGCCGCGCGCGGACCCGGGGACTCCTCCGGGGCGGTCCCGGCCGTGCTGACGGCCTGCGCGCACCTGGCCACCCGCTCCTACGAGGACGCCTACCTCGCGCTGGTCACGGCCTCGAGTCTCCTGCCGCGGGCCCGGCCCCCGCGCGCCGCCACACCGGTCCGCCCCGCGACCCGCTAGGCAGATGATCATGTCGAGCGCGACGGCCGCGACGTCGCGCTCGGCATGATCACCTGCCTACGCCGCCGACCTCAGACCCGCTCGCGGGAGAGGGTCAGCAGCCGGTCGTCCGGGGTGAACAGCCGGCGGACGAGCCCGAGCGCGACCACGCTCGTCGTCGTCGCCGCGGCCGCGAGCACGAGGAACATGACCACGGCCTGCACCAGCACCGCCTGCAGCGGCGGCACGCCCGCCAGGATCAGGCCGGTCATCGCGCCGGGCAGGAAGACCAGGCCGGTCGCCTTCGTCGTCTCGATCTGCGGGCTGAGCGCCGAGCGCAGCACCCCGCGCAGGTAGGGACGGGCGGCGTCCCGGCCGGTCTGGCCGAGGGCGAGCCGGGCCTCGATCTCGGCGCGCTTGTCCGCGAACTCCTCCTGCAGCCGCCGCCCCGCGAGCACCGTCGAGGTCATGGCGTTCCCGACGATGAGGCCCGCCATCGGCACGAGCGTCCGGGAGGTCAGCGGGAACACCCCGAGCCCGAACAGCACGACCAGGCAGACGGTGCCCGCGACGAGGAAGGCCGCCCCGGCGACGGGCAGCAGCCCCGGGACGGAGGGGGCGCGCTGCTTCGCGGTGTACGCGGCGTAGCCCAGCATCGCGGCGACCCAGAGCCACGACCACCACAGCGACACCCCGGGCACGAGCAGCAGCGCGAGCACCCCGCCCACGATCAGCAGCTGCACCAGGGCCCGGGCGGCGGCCCAGACGATGCTGCGCTCGAGCCCCAGGCGCCACGCGAGCGAGATGCCCGCGGCGACCACGACGAGGACGAGCGAGACGGCCAGTCCGGTCCAGCTGATCGTCATGACGACGTCCACCCCCGGGCGAGCTGCCAGTCCCCGTTCTCGACGATCCGGTGGTCGCGAATCTCCAGCACCCGGTCGGCCACGCGCGCCACCTGCTCGTCGTCGTGGGCGACCCAGACCACGGTCAGCTCGCCGGCGTCGACCAGCGCGAGGACGGTGCGCTCGAACTCGCGGGCCGGGGTGGCGTCGAGCGCCGAGGTCGGCTCGTCGAGCAGCAGGGTCCCGGGTGAGGTGATCAGCGTGCGGGCCAGGCACATGCGCTGCAGCTCGCCGCCGGAGAGGGTGTCGGCGTCGCGGTCGAGCAGGTCCGCGGCGAGCGACACCCGCTTCAGGGCCTCCCCCATCCGCACGCGGTCGGCGTCGGGGGCGGCGACGGCGAGGTTGTCCGCCACGGTGCCCGCGAACGGCGTCGCGCGCTGGAACACCATCCCGATGCGGCGCCGGAGCCGGTGCGGGTCGAGGTCGTCGAGACGCTCGCCGTCGTAGGTGATCGAGCCGTCGTCGGGCACGTCGAGGCGGTTGAGCAGCCGCAGCGTCGTCGACTTCCCCGCCCCGGACGGGCCCCAGAGGGCCGTGACGCCCTGCCCGGGGATCTCGGCGTCCACGGCGTCGAGGACCGTCGTCCCGCCCCGACGGACCGTCACCCCCTGCAGGACGAATCCCGCGGTCATCGTTCCTCCTCAGCGGACTCCGACCGGGTCGGCGGTACGTGCCGCCCGGTGGGCCAGCAGCATCCGCCGTCCGACGAGCACCCCGGCCCCCGCGAGGACCATTGCCGCTGCGGCGACGAGCCATGCCGCGGTGAAGGACACGGTCCCGGCGAGCAGGCCGAACCCGACGGGGCCGAGGAAGCCGCCGGCGTAGACGCCGACCTGCACGATCGCGGTCGCCGCGGCGGGTGCCTCCGGGTTGAGCCGGACCACCGCGAACTGCAGCAGCCCGGGCCACGACCAGCCGAGCCCGAACCCCAGGACCACCCCTACGACGAGCGCCACCGGACCGGGCAGGGCCAGCAGCACCAGTCCGAGGGCACCGGTCAGCAGGCAGGTCGCGACGACCGCGACGTGGCCGCCCTCGCGGCGGTCGGCCAGCCAGCCGAGCAGCACCCGCATCACCAGGCCGACGACGCTGCCCATCGTCAGGACGAGGCCGGCGAGGCCCGGGGAGATGCCCCGGTCGACCGCCGAGGCGACGAGGAAGATGCCGAGCCCGGTCGCCGCGGCGGCGCCGAGCCCGGACGCGGCGCCGATGACGGCGAGGGCGGCCGTGGCCCGGTCGGTGTCCCGGGCGGCGTCGTCGGCGCGGGCCGCCGAGCCGCGTGGCGCGACCGCGAAGGCGGCGAGGGCGAGGCCGGCGGCGCCGACGTAGGACCAGCGCCAGCCGACGGTGAGCGCGAGGGCGGGCACGGCGAGCCCGGCGAGCAGGGTCGCCAGCGGGATCGAGGCCTGCTTCACCCCGAACGACAGCCCCATCCGGCGCTGCGGCATCGACCGGGCGAGCGTGAGGTTCGAGGAGAGCTGCCCCATCACGTTGCACCACGCCGAGCACAGCAGGATCACCGCCAGCGCGGTGAGCGACCGGGCGAACGCCGCCGTCGCGAGCAGGCCCGCCGCGGAGCCGAGCACCGCGATCCGGCTGGTGACCCGCGAGCCGAACCGCTCGACGAGCTTCCCGACCGGCAGCGACATCAGGGCCGACACTGCGAAGTAGGCCGCGACGAGCAGGCCCAGCGCCGCCGGGTCGAAACCGAGTTCCGCCCCGACCTGCACCGCCGAGGCCCCGAGCAGGAACACCGGCAGCACGGTCGCGGTGGTGACCGCGACCGCGCCGGCCCCGACCCGCCACGCCGTCTGCTCGCTCATCGTGAGCCACGCTAACGGACATTCCCGGCGTCGGGGGCCGGACGTGATCCGGGTCCTGCGGGCGGTGAGGTCCGCGTCGGCTGGGCACTCCAGGGCAATGGTCCACCTGGTCGCCGCGGTCGTCGGCCTCGTGATCGTCACCGCCCTCGTCCGCGCCGGGGCACGACGCACGGGGGTGCCCGACCCGATCGCGCTGCTGCTCGTCGGGGTCGCCGCGTCCTGGATCCCGGGGTTGCCGGACTACCGGATCGACCCGGACCTCGTGCTCGTGGTGATCCTCCCGGTGCTGCTCTACTGCGCCGGCTTCGCCGCGTCGGTGCCCGCCTTCCGGATCCACCTGCGGCCGATCCTGCTGCTCGCGGTGGGGCTCACGTTGGCCTCGACGCTGGCCGTCGGGGCGGTCGCCGCCGCGCTGGTACCGGGACTGGGGTTCGCGGCGGCCTGCGCGCTCGGGGCGGTCGTCGCCCCGCCGGACGCGGTGGCGGCGACCGCGATCGCCCGCACCATCCGGCTCCCGCGCCGCGTCGTCGCGCTGCTCGAGGGCGAGAGCCTGTTCAACGACGCCGCCGCCCTGACCGCCCTGACGGTCGCCGTCGCCGCGGTCACGGGGGCGACGTCGTTCGCCGGGGCGGCCGGCGAGTTCCTCCTGGTGGCGCTGGGCGGGGTCGCGGTCGGGGCGGTCGTCGGGCTCGCCATCGGCTGGGTACGACGACGCGTGCTGCACCCCTACACCGACGTCGTCGTCTTCCTCGTCGCGCCGTTCGTGGTCTACCTGCCGGCCGAGGAGCTCGGCGTCTCCGGCCTCGTCGCCGTGGTGGTCGCCGGGCTCTACCTCGGCCACCGCGCGACGACGATCATGGAGCCGGGCGCGCGGGTCGTCACCGGCGCCGTGCGGACCGCCGTCTCCTGGCTGCTCGAGGGCATGGTGTTCCTGCTCGTCGGCCTGCAGCTGCGCACCGTGGTCACCGGGATCTCGGGGCTGCCGCCGCTCGCGGTGGCCGGGGTGACCGTCGCGGTCGTCGGGACCCTCGTGGTGGTCCGGTTCGCGTGGGTGGTGCTCGCCGAGCAGGTGGCGGGGACCGCGCTGGGCAAGCGGCACGCCTCGTGGTCGGAGTCGATCCTGACCTCCTGGGCCGGGATGCGCGGCGCCGTCTCGCTGGCGGCCGTGCTGACCCTGCCGGTCGCCTTCCCGCAGCGTGACCTGATCGTCTTCGTCACCTTCGTCGTCATCCTGGTGACGCTGCTGGGGCAGGGGCTCTCCCTGCCGGCCCTGGCCCGCCGCCTCCCGAGCGCCCGCAACGAGGCCGGTGAGGAGGCCCAGGAGGAGGCGCGGGCGCGTCGACTCGCCGCCGACGCCGCGCTGGAGTGCCTCGAAGAGATCGAGCGGGAGAACCCGGGCCGTGAGCCGGTCGTCGAGCAGTTGCGGCGCCGGGTGAACAACCGGATGGAGGCCGCGTCCGAGGCGCTCGAGGCCGCCTCCGACGCGTTCGACCCGGAGGGCGGCGCCGAGGCCGCGGGCCGCGGGGGCGCCGTCGAGTCGGTCGCGGAGCCCGAGGAGGAGTCCGACGAGACCGCCCGGTCCCACGAGGGCGTGCGCGACACCTACCGGCGCTACGGGCAGGCGATGCTCGTGGCCGAACGCTCGCGCCTGCTGGCCCTGCGCGACGCCGGGACGCTCGGTGAGGAGGCGTTCGTGCGCCTGCAGCACGAGCTCGACCTGGAGCAGGCGGCGCTCACGGTGCGGTGAGCGCCCTCCCGACCGCCACCGCGCACCTCGTCGTCAGGAAGGCTCCACCAGCAACGCCATGCCGCGGCGGGCGGGCAGGTCGACCGCGAACGCGTGCAGGTCGTCGACGAAGCCCAGCGGCTCCTGGGTGAACATGTCGAGCACCGCCCCGCCGGGTGAGAGCGCCTCGGAGCGCACCGTCCCGCGCACCGGCTCGGCGCCGAAGTTCAGCACGGTCAGCGCGTGCGTACTCGTCCCTTCCCCGTCGCTGCGCTCGCCCCGGAAGTCCAGCTCGTGCACCAGGACGAGCAGCCCGGCGTGCGAGACGTCGGGGATGTCGACCTGGCGCGAGGTGGCGATGCCGTAGTGCTTGCGCACCGCGAGGATCGCCTGGAGCTGGCGTGCGAAGCTGGTCTCGTCGGCGAGCTGGTCGGGCAGCGTGCCGTAGAGACTGCGTCCGCGCGGCATGCCCTCGGCGGAGCGGTCGGCGTCCGGGGCGAAGCCCATGAGGTCGTGCGCGCCGCGGTGGATCCAGCGGGTGTCGCCCTCGGCGACCAGCGCCGCGACGTCGTCGACCGGCAGCGTCAGCATCCCGGTGAGGTCCCAGCCGGACAGCGCGAAGACGCCCGGCTGCATCGCGTTGAACATCGCGAGCATGAGGTGGACGGCGCGGATCTCCTCGACCTCGGCGGGGCCGATGGTGTCGAGGTCTCCGATGCCGATCGACGCGGCGACGACGGTTGCGGTGGTCGAGGCGATGCCGTTCGTGGTGAACACCAGGTTGAACGGGTGCTCCGGGCCGGCGAGCGCGGCGAGCAGCTCGCCACGGACGGTCTCCGCGAGCTGCGCCCCGGTGACCTCCTCCCCGCGGAAGACGACCGTCTCGTCGCGGTGCCCGGCGGCCCAGTGGACGAGCTCGTAGGTCATCTCGTCGTGGTTCTGCAGCGCGTGGACCAGCGACGCGGGGTCGATCCCGAGGTCGCGGGCGGTACGCAGGCCCAGGCGGAGGAACTCGGCGTCGCCGGTGGCGAGGGCGTGGTGGTAGCCGGGGCGGTTGACGAAGTCGTACGACAGGTCCGCGCCGGCCCGCCCGACCTCGCGGATGTCGTCCATCGTCAGGTTCAGTTCCTGGAAGGTGAACCCGCCGACCTTGCGGACCATGCTGGCGATGAGGTGGTTCGCGGCACCGGACAGCGGGTGTCCCTCGGACCACGCCGGCCCGCCCAGGGCGCTCTTCTCCACGCCGAGGAAGCCGTTGGCGTCGAGGCGCAGCGCCCCGGAGCCGAGGTCGGCCAGCGAGTGCAGCGCGTCGCCGATCGTCAGGCGCATCCCCGCGAACGACGGGTCGAGCCAGTTGATCGAGGGCTGCCCCTCCTTGAAGTAGTGCAGGTACACCCAGCGCCGGGCCACGCCGTCCACCCCGACGACGGCCTTCGTCGCGCTCCAGTTGGTCTCCTTGACCCCGGGCGCGTGGAAGATGACGCGCTGCAGCGCGCCGATGATGTACCCGGCCTTCTCCAGGCGCTCCTCGGTGGCGACGTCGAGGTTCACCGAGTCGCGGCCCGGCGGCACCACGGGCAGCTCCGACCAGTCCTCCGGGTCGATCTCCACCATGTGGAAGATGCCGGGGTAGTCGGCGTAGCCCATCTCGGCGAGGCGGAAGTCGGCGCCCTTGCCGGTGTGGCCGGGCACCACGTCGTCGATCACCGTGCCGCCGTGGAAGGTCGCCATGCCGCACATCGCGCGGAAGTCGGCCTCCGAGCCGAAGGCCGGGTCGATCACCGTCGAGATGCGGTCGAAGTGGCCGTCGACGCTCGGGGTGTGCTCCCACCCGGAGATCCCGCCCGCGCGCTTGACCGGGCCGGTGTGCACCCCCTCCACGCCGATCGCCGCGAACGCCCGCCACAGCTCCTCCTCGGCCATGGCGGCGAGGAACGGCTGGCCCGGGCGGGTCATGAACGACAGCGGGTAGGCCGTGAACCACACGCTCGCCGTCTCCACCGCACCGCGCGGGTCCGGGTCGGCGAACGGGTTCTGCCACATCGTGCCGCGGCCGGAGAACTGCCGGGCGATGGTGTCGGCGTCGGCCAGCATGGACTGCCCGCGCAGCCACGCGACGTACGCCGGGTTGGTGCCGGTCGGCTCGCCGTCCCGGCCCGCCGCGCGCCGCTCGAACGGCGAGCGCACCTTCGGGCGGTGGCGCAGGGCGCGCGGCCGGGCGGGATGGAAGTGTTCGGCGTAGGTCAGCTCGATCGGCCCCGTGTCCTCGCCCGACATCCCGCTGCCCGCCCCGTCCGCCACCGACGCCCCTCTTCTCTCGCGCGTAACGACGCGACATGGTCACACGCGGGTCGGGTCGCCGCGTCGTCGGGCTCGGTGCCCGTTCAGGGGTGTCGCGAGCTGACTCGATCCAGGTGGGCTCCGCCCCTGTGAGTAGTCATCCGTGCTCTGACACGGATTACTACTCACAGGCGCGCAGCGCACCCGGCCCGCTATCTTTCCCGGTACCAGTGGTACCGGATGGAGGACCCCGTGGCCCGTCGTCGTTCCCGCCGCACCGGGCCGCCCATCCAGGCGCGCGCCGGCGACCGCGGGCTGTCCGCCGGCACCCGGGCACTGCTCGTGCTGGTGGTGGTGCTGCCGAACGTGGTCGGCGCCGGCGTGGTGCTCGTACTCGCCGCGTGGGTCCTGCCGCACGACCTCGTCGACGCACCCACCCTGCTCCTGCGCAACCTGATCGTCTTCGCGGGCTACGTCGTGCTCGCCGTCGCGGTCGGGGCCGGGTGGGGGCACCTGCTCATGCGCGTCCGCCCGCTGCGGGTCGACGCCGACGAGCGGCAGCGCCGCGGGTGGGAGCGCCGGTTCCGGCGGGTGGTGCTCGGCGGCCCGGTGCGGCTCGCGGCGGTGCAGACGACGCTCTGGGGTGTCGCGTCGGCGGTGTTCCTGCTGCTCAACGTGTTCGACTCCTGGCGGATCGCCCTGCAGGTCGCGGCCACCGTGCTCCTGGGCGGCCTGGCGACGGTGTCGCTCACGTACCGGCTGGTGGAGGTCGTGCTGCGAGGCGCCGCCCGGCGGGTGCTGGAGGCGCGGCCGCCGTCGGGGTCGGCCCTGCCGGGTGTGCTGATGCGGACGCTGGGCGGCTGGGTGTTCGGGACGGCGGTCCCGCTGCTCGGGGTCGTGCTGGCGGCGGTCGCCGCGCTCGCGCTGGGCACCTACGACGTGACGCGGCTGGCGGTCGTGGTGGTGGTGCTCGGTGGGGTGGCGTTGGTGCTGGGCGGGGCGGTGATCACCCTGACCGCCCTGTCCACCGCCGCCCCCGTCCTCGCCGTGCGCCGGGCGCTGAAGAAGGTCGAACGCGGCGACTACGACGTCGACGTCCCCGTCTTCGACACCACCGAACTCGGCCTGCTCCAGGCCGGGTTCAACACCATGGTCTCCGGCCTGCGCGAACGCGAACGCGTCCGCGACCTGTTCGGCCGCCAGGTCGGCGAGGACGTCGCCCGCCACGCCCTGGAGAACGACGTCGAACTCGGCGGCGAGGTCCGCGAGGTCGCCGTGCTGTTCGTCGACCTCGTCGGGTCGACCACCCTGGCCGCCACCCGACCCCCGCACGAGGTCGTCGAACTGCTCAACTCCTTCTTCGCCGTCGTCATCGACGTCGTCGAGCACCACGGCGGGTGGATCAACAAGTTCGAGGGCGACGCCGCCCTGGCCGTGTTCGGCGCCCCCACCGACATGACCGACGCCGCCGGATGCGCGCTGGCCGCCGGGCGGGTGATGGCCGCCCGACTGGCCGAGGAGGTGTTCTCCGGCTCCACCGACCTCGGCGCCGGGATCGGCATCTCCGCCGGCGAGGCAGTGGCCGGGAACATCGGCGACCGACGCCGCTACGAGTACACCGTGATCGGCGACCCGGTGAACGAGGCCGCCCGCCTGTGCGACCTGGCCAAGGACGTCGACGGCGGCGTCGTCGGCTCCGGCGCCGCGCTGGAGCGCGCCGGTGACGAAGCCTCACGGTGGACCTCGGTCGGCTCCCGCACCCTGCGCGGCCGCACCACCGAGACCGAGCTGCACGCCCCGGTGGACCGGGTCGATCGCGAGGCCGAGTCCGCGGGGTCGGGCGCCGGTCTGACGTCCTGACTCGAGCTACAAGATCCCGTTCTGCGGAGCGTGTGCGCGCTGAGCGAGCACATCGCGCGGCTCGTCGCGATCTTGACCCGCCTGGACGACCACGCGCCCCGTCGTCGGGAACCCCTCGCGCGAGATGCACGCCAGGCAGCCCGCGAGGCCCGCGAGGCTGCCTGGCGTCCCCCTCGCGGAACGCCCCCGACCGTAGGGTCACCACCGTGACCTACCCCTGGCCCGAACAGCCCGAGCCGACCGCCGAGGAGGTCGCCGCACGGGTGCGGACCGAGCAACACGGCAGCGTGCTGCTGATCCGGATGACCCGCCCGGAGAAGCACAACGCCGTCGACGCGGCGATGACGCGGGGACTGGACGCCGCGCTGAACCGGCTCGACGACGATTGGGCCCTGCGCTGCGGCGTGCTCGTCGGCGGGGAGCGGGCGTTCTGCGCGGGCACGGACGTGGCGGTCGGCCCCGGGCCGGCCACACCGCGGGGCGGGAACTACGGCGTGGTCGCCCGACGACGCCGGACCCCGCTGGTCGCGGCCGTCGAGGGCGTGGCGTTCGGCGGCGGGTTCGAGATCGCCCTGGCGTGCGACCTCGTCGTGGCGGCGCGGACCGCCCGTTTCGCGCTGCCCGAGGTGGGACTCGGACTCGTCGCGAACTGCGGCGCCCTGTTCCGGACCCCGCGGGCCCTCCCACCCGCCGTCGCGAAGCGGCTGCTGCTCACCGGCGACCCGATCGACGCCGGGCGGGCGTACGAGCTGGGGCTGGTCACCGACCTGGTCGAGCCGGGCGAGGCCGAGGCGACCGCGCTCGCCGTCGCGCAACGGATCGCCGAGCGCTCCCCCGCCGCCGTCTCCGCGACCCTCGCCGCCGTCGACTCCGCCGTGCTCGAGGCCGACGCCCGGGGCTGGGCCGACACCGACGCGGCCGTCGCGGCGATCATCGACGGCCCCGAGCGGGCGGAGGGACTGGCGGCGTTCGCGGAGAAGCGCCCGCCGAGGTGGAGGTGAGCGTCAGCCGCCCAGCGACTTCGTGTACTCCGCGATCTGACCGTTGGCCTGGTCCTGGGCGGTGGTCAGCGCGGTCCGGGCGTCCTGGTTCTGCAGGATCGCCGCCTGCATCGCGTTCTCCACGTCCTTGCGCACCTGCGGCATCACGCCCACCGAGCAGCCCTGGGTGGCCGTGGTCAGCGGGGTCTGCTGGAGCTGGGTGATCGCCGTCTGGAACTGCGGGCGCTGCGCGACCCAGGCCTGGTCGGTGGGGTCGGACAGGGCCGCCTTCGAGATCGGGAAGTATCCGGTCGAGGTGTGCCAGGCGACCTGCGCGGGCGTCGAGGCGAGGAACTTCGTGAACTCCCACGACGCCCGCTGCTGGGCCGGGGTCTTGTCCTTCCCGACGATCCACAGCGACGCGCCGCCGATGATCGGGCCGCCGGTGTTCGACGCGTCGACCTTCGGGTACGGCCCGGTGCCGACCTCGAACCGGCCCTGGGCGGCCTTGACGAACCCGCCGAGCGACCCGGTCGACTCCAGGGACATCGCGGCCACGCCGGAGGTGAAGGCGTTGTCGCCGTTGTCGGTGTTCGAGTCCAGCTTCATCGCGAGGCCGTCGCGGACCATGCCCTGCCACCACGACAGCAGGGCGACGTTCGTGTCGGAGGCGAGGTTCATCGCCGTGGCCCGGCCGTCGTGCCCGTTCCCCGCGTTGCACAGCTCCTGGCCGGCGCTCGCGGTGAACTGCTCGAGGAACCAGCCGTAGAGGCTCGCGCCGAACGGGAACTGCACGCCGGGCGCCGGGTTCGCCTTGATCCGCTCCGCGGCGGCGCGGATGTCGGCGAGCGTGCGGGGCGGGTTGTTCGGGTCGAGGCCGGCCTGCGTGAACGCCGCCTTGTTGAAGTAGAACAGCGGCATCGAGGTGTTGAACGGCATCGACTGCAGCTTGCCGTCGACGGTGTAGTAGCCGGCGATGTTCGGCTGGATCTGGCTGAGGTCGTACTTGTCGACGTCGACGAAGCCCTGCACCGGGGCGATCGCGCCGGAGTCGATCATGAAGCGGGTGCCGATGTCGTACATCTGGACGACGTCGGGGAGCTGGCTCGAGGCGATGCCGGCCTTGTAGGCGGCCAGGGTGTCGTCGTACTTGCCCTTGAAGGCGAGGTTGACGTGGATGCGGCCGGCGTTCTGCTGGTTGAACTGGTCGGTCAGCCGGGTGAGCGCGTCGCCGTTCGCCCCGGTCATGCCGTGCCAGAACGTCAGCTCGACCTGCGGCTGGCCGTTCAGGGCGTCCGCGCCGGGCGCCGGGGCCTGCGCGGTCCCACCCCCGCCGCCCGCCGCCGCGGAACAGGAACTCAGCGCGATCACCGCCAGCAGGGCGACGAGGGCGTGGCGCAGCTTCACGAGGACTCCCCTACTTGACGGCGCCCGCGGTGAACCCGCGGACGAGGAAGCGTTGACCGAGGACGACGAGCAGGAGCGTCGGGACGAGCGTGATCGTGATGCCGGCGAGCAGCAGGCCGGGGTCGGCCGACTCGTTCGACTTCAGCGCGAACACCGCGGTCTGCAGCGTGTTCAGCGAGTTGTTCGTCGAGGAGATGATCAGCGGCCAGAAGTACATGTTCCAGCCCTGCAGGAACGACCACACCGCCAGCGCGGTCAGCGACGGACGGACCAGCGGGAGCAGGATCGTCGTCAGGAACCGCAGGTGGGAGCAGCCGTCGACGCGCGCGGCCTGGTGCAGCTCGACCGGGAAGGCCCGGAAGGCCTGGCGCATGAGGAACACGCCGAAGCCGTTGGCGAGGAACGGCAGGACCAGCGCCCACTGGTCGTCCCCGAGGCCCAGCGCGCGGATGAACAGCGCGTTCGGGACGACGATCGCCTCGTACGGGATCATGATCGTCGCGAGGAAGAACCAGAACAGCGGCAGCCGGAACGGCGTGCGCAGGAACACCAGCGCGTACGCCGCGAGCGACGACGTGACCAGGTGCGCCAGCATGATCACGACGCCGACGAACAGCGAGTTGAGGAACGCCGGGACCAGCGGCACCACCTCCTGGCCCCAGGCCCGGACGTAGCTCGCGACGTCGTAGTGCCCGGAGAACAGCCCCGGCGGCCGTGCCACCAGGTAGCGGGACTGCACGAACCCGCCGACCACGGTCAGCAGGACCGGGAACAGCAGGACGACGGCGGCGACGACCAGCCAGACGTAGGTCAGGACGGCGGTCGGACGGCTGGTGCGGTTCACCGGTAGTGCACCCGCCGCTCGATGACGCCGAACTGCACGACGGCGAGCAGCACGCCGACCACCAGCAGGACGAGGCCCTGCGCGCTGGCCGCGCCGTAGTCGGAGTTGCCGTACTGGAAGGCCCGGTTGTAGATCGAGTAGACGAGCGTGGCCGACGTGCCGTTCGGCCCGCCGTCGGTGACCACCTGGACCTGGCCGAGGGCCTGCAGCGCGGTCAGCGTCGTCGTCACGACCACGAAGAACACGCTCGGGGAGATCATCGGCAGCACCACCGAGACGAAGCCCCGCCACCCGGTGGCGCCGTCGAGGCGGGCCGCCTCGAGCACCTCCTCGTCGACCCCGGCGAGGGCGGCCGCGAGGACGAGCAGGTTGAAGCCGGAGACCATCCACAGGGTCACCCAGGCCGTCGTCACGAGCGACCAGCCGGGGCTCGTCGTCCAGCCCGGGGAGCCGACCCCGAGGCCGTCGAGGACCCAGTCGATCGGTGACATCGCCGGGTTGAGCATGAGCAGCCAGACCACGCCCGCCGCGCTCGCGGAGTAGGCGAAGGGCAGCGAGAACAGGGTCCGGAAGAGCCGCATGCCGGGCAGGCGCTGCGCCAGCGGGACCGCCAGGGCCATCGGGATCACCAGGCCGCCGACCACGACGAGCGCGGTGAACACGAACGTCTGCCACAGCAGCTGCCCGAACTCGGGGGTGAGCAGCGCGGCGAAGTTGGCCAGGCCGACCGAGCGGCTCGGGTTCCCGACGATGTCCGTGCCCCGGGTGGAGAGGAACACCGCCTGGAAGAGCGGGAAGACCACGAAGACCCCGAGCCCGGCCAGCGCCGGCGCGAGGAACACGAGCCCGACGACGACGTCGCGGGGCCGGCGCCGCGAGGGCACGGGACCGGGCGTCGGCGCCGCGTCCTCGGCGGCGTCGGCGGTCAGCAGGTCACTCACGGCGAGCCCCGAGCCCGACACGCTGGGTGGTCACGGCGTGGCACGTTAGTGTGCCTCACACAACGTTCACAAGGATGAAGTCGGACGATCACGTGAGCGGTGGGTGAACGGGTCGCGACGACCGTTGCCGCTGGTCACGATCGGTCAGGAGGGTGCACCCATGGCATCGGTGACCTATCGGAGCGCCTCCCGGATCTTCCCCGGCACGCCGCCGGTCCGGGCGGTGGACGACCTCGACCTCGACGTGGCGGACGGCGAGTTCCTCGTCCTCGTCGGCGCGTCCGGCTCGGGCAAGTCGACCGCGCTGCGGATGCTCGCGGGCCTCGAGGACGTCGACGAGGGCACCGTCGAGATCGCCGGCGAGGACGTCTCCGGGGTGGAGCCGGCGAAGCGCGACATCGCGATGGTCTTCCAGTCCTACGCGCTCTACCCGCACATGACGGTGGCCGCGAACATGGCGTTCTCGCTGCGGCTGCGCGGTGGCTCGAAGGACGACGTCCGCCGCCGCGTCGAGGAGGCGGCGGCGATGCTCGACCTCACCCCCTACCTCGACCGCAAGCCCCGCGCGCTGTCCGGCGGGCAGCGGCAGCGGGTCGCGATGGGCCGCGCGATCGTCCGCGAACCCGCGGTCTTCCTCATGGACGAGCCGCTGTCCAACCTCGACGCCAAGCTCCGCGTCGAGACCCGGGCGAACCTGGCCGCCCTGCAGCGCCGGCTCGGCACCACCACGCTCTACGTGACGCACGACCAGGTCGAGGCCATGACGATGGGGCACCGCGTCGCCGTGCTCGCGGAGGGCCGGCTGCAGCAGTGCGACACCCCCCGCGCGCTCTACGAGCGTCCGGCGAACACCTACGTCGCGGGGTTCATCGGCTCCCCCGCGATGACGCTGCTGCCCGCGCGGGCCTGGGGCTCCCTCGTTCCCGACGACCGCTCGGTGCCGGGCGGGACGGTCGGGCTGCGGCCCGAGGCGCTGGTGCCCGGGTCGGGCGGCCCGGACGAGCTCGAGCTGGTCGTCGAGCTGGTCGAGGAGCTCGGCGCCGACGCCTACGTGTACGGCGCGACCGAGGTCGACGGCGAGCACCACCGGGTGGTGACGCGGACCGACGCGCGGTCGACGCCCGCCGTCGGACAGCGCATCCGCGTGGCGCTGCGCTCCCCGGCCGACGTGCACCGGTTCGGCGCCGACGGCCTCCGCGTCAGCTGACCCGGGACTCGGCCCAGCGACTCCGCAGCAGCACCGTGGTGCCGCGGTCGCCGTGCCGGATCGCGACCTCGTCGACCTGTGAGGTCATCAACGTGATCCCGCGGCCGTGCAGGGCGGGACGGCCCACGGCGTCGTGCTCGAGGTCCACGCTCGCGGGTTCGCGCCAGCGGCCGCCGTCGGCGACGGTCACCAGCACCTCGCCGTCCTCGAGCATCACGGTGAGGTCGATGCGGGCGACGCCCTCGCTGCGGTGGGCGTCGTCGTAGGCGTGCACCACGACGTTGTCGATCGCCTCGCTGGCCGCCAGCACCATCCCGTCGACGACGGTGGTCGGGACCGCCGAGGACCGCAGCCACTGGCGCAGGTCCTCCCGGATGCGGGGTCCCTGGTCGACGTCGGCGCTGTACGCGACGCGCTCGAACTCGACGGCGTCCATCCTCGGCCCTTCCGATGCTGCGGGGATCTCGGTCCGGTGGTGGGAAGCCCGGTGCACCGTCCCTCCATGCGCCGATCCGCCCCCGTGCGGTCGACGGCCGCTGAGGCGCGATCGTCGGGATTTCCCGACGGCGGGAGCGTCGAGCGGGGGTGCGCGCGCGGAGCGTCTGCGGAAGGGTCCCCGGACGTGAGCAAGGCGCACCCGCAGCAGTGGACGATCGACGACGCCGACCACCGGCCCGACCCGGCGGCGGTCGCGGCCCTGGCCGCCTTCCCGACGACGCAGATCGCCGACTCCGGCGGCCCGGTGTCGGTGGTCGGGCCCGGGATCGTCCGCCAGGCCGGCGGCACGGGGTTCTGCGGGCCGGCGCTCACGGTGTGGACGAAGCCCGGCGACATCCTCTTCCTGCTCAAGGCCCCGGACCTCGCGCGGACGGGCGACGTGCTGGTCGTCGACGGCGGCGGGCGCACCGACGCCGCGGTCCTCGGCGACATCATGAGCGGGGCCCTCGCGCGGATCGGCGCGGTCGGCGTCGTGATCGACGGCGTCATCCGCGACGCCGACGGCATCGACGAGATCGGGCTGCCGGTCTTCGCCCGCGGGGTCTACCCGACGACGGCCTCCAACGAGGGACCGGGCGCGATCAACGTCGACGTCGTCCTCGGCGGCGTGGCGGTGCGCCCCGGCGACGTGGTCCGCGGCGACGCGAGCGGCGTCGTCGTCGTGCCGCGCGAGCACGTCGGGGAGGTGGTCCGCCTGACACAGGCGGTCGAGGACCGGGAACGGGTCTGGCTGGACGCGATGGCGCAGGGCGCCGGGCTCGCCGAGGCCACCGGGGTCGACGACGTGATCCGCGCCCGGCGCGAGGCGGTCGGGATTCACCTGCCCTGAGGAGGGCATTCCTCCCGCGAGCCCGCGAGAGGGAGAACGAGATGACCCGCGAGAGCCCCGTCCGGCCCCAGCCCGACACGCCTCGGCAGTACCGCCCGGAGGGCGGCCCGACGGCCGGCGACCCCGTCGGCCGCCCCGACGACGCCTGGCTGCTCGAGGACGACGAGTTCCGCTACGCCGGGCGGCTCGACGACCCGGCGCCCGCCGACGGCGCGGAGGTCGAGGCCGACGGACGCACGTGGTCGGTCGAGGGCGACGCGTCGGTGATCGGTGAGCAGGGGAAGGTGCTCGAGCCGGAACCCGACCCGTCGTCGGGCGAGCGGTTGACCGTCACCGAGCCCTGACGGGCGCCACGCCGCGCGCCCGTCACCCGGCCCCGGGCGCGTCCCCGGGGCGCCTCGATCGCGCCGGAGGCCGTTGCTACGGTTCGCCGCCATGCGGGGCGCCGGAATGACACCGAGGGGATTCAGCGCCGTCGTGGTGCTGGTCACCGCGGTCGCGTTCGACGTCCTCGCCCGGGCCGACGGCGCCCACGTCCTCGGCGTCGCGCTCGCGGCCGGCACGGTCGGGGCGACCCGCGTGTGCCTGCCCCACCGGGCGTGGGGCACGTTCGCGCTGCTGAACCTGGCCGTCCTTGCCCAGCCCGCCGCCCTCGCGGTCGCCGCGCTGGCGCCGCAGGCCACCGGGATGCCGCCGCTCGCGCTGCAGCTCGCGGTGACGCTGCTGGTGGTGACGGCGGCCGCGAGCGAGCCGCTGCTCGCGGCGGTCGAGGTGCCGTCGCTGGCCCGTCTGCTGACCGTTCTCGTCCCCGACGGGCCCCGACCCGTCGCGGTGGTGGCACCCGCCGTCGGGACCCTGGTCGGCGCCGATCTCGCGCGGCGTCTGCCGCGCCGGGGTCCGCCGCGCCCCTGAGCACGTCCGCGCCCGCCCCGTCGACTCCCCCGTGCGAGGTCTCGTGACGCTCTCCCCTGCCCTGCCTACCGTCCGCCCGACCGTCGGCCCGGCGCTGCGCTGCCCCGACTGCGGCGCCCACCCGGTCCTCACCCCGACCCCGTCCCAGCCGCTGCCGGGCGGGACCTTCGGGCTGCTGCGCTGCGCGTGCACCACCTACCCGCAGATCGACGACATCCCGGTCCTGCGGCGGGGCCGCATCGACTCGCAGGACCACCTGACCGGTCGCTGCGAGGTCGCCGGCCCCACCGCCGACGAGCTCGTCGCCCTGCTCGCGGCCGACCGCCCGCTCGACGCGCTCGTCGCCCTGCTCGCCTTCCCGCCGCCGGCGCCGTCGTCGCGCCCCGGGCTCCGGCTGCCGTTCACCCGCGGCCCGTGGCCACGGGTCGCGCTCGCCGCCCGGCGCGCCGAGGTCCGCGCGATGCTCGCCGAGCACGACCGGCTCACCGCGCAGGACTGGATGGAGCTCGCCTATGCGCGCTCCAGCGACCGCATCGACGACGAGCTGCTGCCCTACTTCCTCGCCCGCTTCGGGCAGCCGCGCTTCCTCGCGACGATGTCGCTGCTGCAGGCCCTTCCTTCCCTTCCCGACGACGCCTCGCGGCCGGTCCTCGACCTGGCCTGCGGGTTCGGGCACGTGGCGCACCACCTGGCGGCGCGGCGGGACCCGCGGGCCGTGGTCGGCGTGGACCGGAACTTCCTGCAGCTGTGGGTGGCGCGGCGCTACGTCGCGCCGTCGCAGCGGTTCGTGTGCGCCGACCGGGTGGACGCGCTGCCCTTCGACGACGACGCCTTCGCCGCCTCGGTGTGCTCCGACGCGTTCCACTACTTCGACGTCCAGCAGGGTGCGCTCGACGAGCTCCGCCGCGTAGCCGTGGCGGA
This sequence comes from Actinomycetospora sp. CA-084318, assembly GCF_050955885.1. Taxonomy (NCBI): domain Bacteria; kingdom Bacillati; phylum Actinomycetota; class Actinomycetes; order Pseudonocardiales; family Pseudonocardiaceae; genus Actinomycetospora; species Actinomycetospora sp. CA-084318. Next base: position 1,353,400 of record NZ_CP192098.1, on the reverse strand, counting down.
CACCGTGCTGCTCGACCGGCTGGGCAACGTCCGGCTCGCCCCGACCGACGGGCCGCTCGAGCGCGACGCGGCCGGCTACGTGCGGCTGCTGCGGGGGGCGCCCTGGCGGCTGACCTGCGAGGACGAGCTGCTCGCCGACTACCTCGCCGGGTACGGGCCGCAGCTCGCGTCCCCCCGGCACCCGGCCGAGCTCGACGCCGCGAAGTGGCTGATGCTCGTCACCTCCACCGACCCGCGGGTGTTCGCCGACCACGGCGCCTTCGCGGAGCCGCCGCACGCCGCGGGCCGTCCGACGCTCAACCCGGTGTTCGAGGTGACCCCCGACGACGACGGGGTGGAGCTCGCGTTCCGGTTCCCGTCGACCTGGTACGCGTTCGAGAACGCCGCCATGCGCGGGTACACCTCGGCGGGCGAACGGCTCGACGCCTCGACCTACGCGGCGCTGCTCGCCGGGCGGCCGAGCGAGCGCACCGCCGACCTGCTGCGCGGTTTCGTGCTCCTCGGCATGCCGGAGCGCTACCGCCGCCCGCCGGGTGGGAGCGGGCCGTCGGTGGTGCGGGGCCTCGCTCGGGGTCTGCTGCGGCGCTGACCCTGCGTCCCGGCTATCGCCAACCCGAGCGAGCGGCACTGTCGCGCACATAGATGCTGCGACAGTGCCGCTCGTTCGGATCGTGCGGCCGGCAGCCGCCCGGGATGCCTGGTGCGCACCTCGGCACGCAAGATCACCGGTATCGTCGAGCTCGTGGTCGAGCAGCGCAGCACACCGGCATGGGCGCGCGCCCTGCTGGTGCTGGCCCTGCTGGCCGGGCTCGTCGGGATGCACCAGCTCATCGCGCCGACCGTGCACCACGCGGCGTCGAGCGTCGTCGCCGAGCACGCCCCGGACCACGGCCACGAGATGCCCGCCGGGCACGCGACGATGCTCGAGCACCTCTGCGTCGCCGTGCTCGTCGCCCTCGCGACCCTGCTCGCCGCCGCGGTCCTCGTCCTCGTCGGCACCCCGGCCCGCCGTCCGGGGCTCGCCCGCGGCCCCACCCCGGTCCTCGCCGGGCCCGCCCCGGTCCCCGTCCCCCGACGGCTCGCCGCCCTCCAGGTCCTCCGGCTCTAGGCCGGGACGCCACGACCGCGTCCCGACACCCGACCGGAGGAAGTTCCATGCGTTCCCGTCTTCTCGGCGGCCTGCTGACGGCCGTCGCCCTCGTCCTGCTCGGCGCCTGCTCGAGCACGCCCGCCGCCCCCACGACCGCCGTCGACGCCGCCCACGGGCCCGCCGACGTCGCGTTCGCGCAGGGCATGATCCCGCACCACCGGCAGGCCGTGGAGATGTCGCAGCTCGCCGCCACCCGCGCCGCGTCTTCGCAGGTCAAGGACCTGGCTACACGCATCGAGGCCGAACAGGCCCCGGAGATCGACCAGCTGACCGGCATGCTCGCGGCCTGGGGCGCCCCCGCTGATCAACCGATGAGCATGTCCGGCATGGCCGGGATGATGGGTCCCCAGCAGATGGCCGAGCTGGGCGCCCTGTCCGGGCCCGCGTTCGACCGGGCGTTCCTGACGATGATGATCGCCCACCACCAGGGCGCCGTGCAGATGGCCCAGACCGAGCTGGCGCAGGGCAGCAACCCGCAGGCCAGGCAGCTCGCCCAGGCGATCATCACCGCCCAGCAGGCGGAGATCGCCGAGATGCAGGGTCTGCTTCAGGCCTGACCCGGCGCCACCGTCACCTCGTCCTCGCCGCGTTCGTACGCGGCGAGGGCGGCGTGCACGACGACCTCCGGGGACTGCCAGCGCGCCGCGGGGAGGTGCCCGGAGTCCTCCCCGGCGCGGGCGTGGAACGCGGTCCGGGTCCGTCCCGGCCGCACCACCGTCAGCCCGATCCGCCGTCCGGCCGCCTCGTGTCGTGCGGCGCGGGAGAACGACTCCAGGTACGCCTTGCCCGCGGCGTAGGTGGCGAGCGCGGGGTCGTCCCGGCCTGCCGCGGTCGAGGAGACGTTGAGGATGCCGCTGCCCGGGACCATGACGCGCAGGGCCGCCGCCGTCAGCCGGGTCGGCGCCAGGACGTTGAGCAGCACCGACGCCTCGAGGTCGGCCGGCGTCTGCCCGCCGAGCCCCCCGAACGTCGTCGCGCCGGCGTTGTTGACGAGCAGCCCGACCCCGTCGAGCAGCGCCTCCACCCGCGCCAGGTCGGCGGGCACCGTCAGGTCGGCGACCACCACCCGAACCGGCACGGGCAGGGTCGCCGCGAGGCGGTGCAGCGCGGTCCGCGACCGGGCGACCAGCACCAGCGGACACCCCCGCGCGGCGAGCTCGCGGGCGAACGCGGCCCCGATCCCCGACGACGCCCCGGTGACCAGCGCCGTCGGACCGAGCGGGCGCACGGACGGCGGTGCCACGGGGAGCGGGGTCATCGTCATGATCACCACCGTGCGGCCGACGACGGGCCGGGGACCAGTGGACGATGGTCCCGGTACCCCGGTCCGCGGGCCCGAGCTGCGTAGTCTCGCCGTCGTGATCGGAGAGGTGGACGCGGCGCCCGCCCCCACGTCGACGCCGCCGCCGGCCCCCGTGCGCCGTCGCCTCTTCCGCGCCACGGCCCCTCGTCTGGTGGCCGGCTTCACCCTCGCGGGCGCGCTCGTGACGCTCGGGCTCGCCGTCGCGATCGCCCTGGTCGCCCGCGACCAGGCGACCGACGTGGCGATCGACCAGGTCACGCAGCTCGCCTCGGTGACCGCCCACGGGGTGGTGGAGCCGCGGCTCTCCGACCGGCTCCTCGACGGGGACCCGGAGGCGATCGACGCGGTCGACGACGCCGTGACGCGGGCCGTGCTCGGTGACTCCCTGATCCGCGTCCTCGTCTGGGACCGGGACGGGCGCATCGTCTACAGCGACGACCGCCGCGAGATCGGTGACCGCTACCCGCTCGCCACCGACGAGCGCCGCGTCCTCGACGCGAACGACGAGGCGGCCGGCGTCGCGGAGGACGGCTCCGGGGATGGCAAGGTGCTCGAGGTCTACCACGCGATCCGGACCCCCGGCGGCACGCCGCTGCTGTACGAGGCCTACTTCCGCTACGACGCCGTGGTCGACGCGGGATGGGACGCGTGGCGGTCCTTCGCCCCGCTCTCGGTCGGCGCCCTGCTGCTCCTGCAGCTGGTGCAGGTGCCGCTCGCCGTCGTGCTGGCCCGCAAGCTGCAGCGCCGGGAACGGCAGCGGGAGCGGCTGCTGCGGCACGCGGTGGAGGCGTCCACGGCGGAGCGGCGGCGGATCGCCCAGGACCTCCACGACGGCGTCGTCCAGGAGCTCACCGGGATCACCTACGGGCTGGACGCGAGCCGGCTGCGGGGCGGGTCCGGGTCCGCCGTGGTCTCCGAGTCGGCGACGCGGCTGCGGGAGAGCATCGGGTCGCTGCGCACGCTGCTCGTCGACATCTACCCGCCGAACCTCGCCCAGGAGGGCCTCGGTTCCGCCCTGGAGGACCTGGCGGGCGGTCTGCGGCGGCGGGGGGTCGCGGTGACGACGAGGCTGCAGGCCGTCGACGCGGTCGGGCCCGCCGAGGCGGCGCTGCTCTACCGGGCGGCGCAGGAGGCGGTGCGCAACGTCGTCACGCACGCCGGCGCGACCACCGCCGCGATCACGCTGGTCGCCGACCTCGGCCGGTGGCGGCTCACGGTGGCGGACGACGGGCGCGGGTTCGACCCGGCGGACGCCGCGGCCCGGGCGGCCGACGGCCACCTGGGGCTGCGGTCGCTGACGGATCTGGTCGACGACGCCGGCGGCACCGTCGAGGTCCGCTCCGTCCCGGGGGCAGGCACCACCGTCGGGGTCGAGGTGCCGCGCTCGTGACCCGTGTGCTCGTCGTGGACGACCACGCCGTCGTCCGGCAGGGACTGGTCGCCCTGATCTCCACCGTGGCCGACCTCGAGGTCGTCGGCGAGGCCCGTGACGGCGACGAGGCCGTGGAGCGCGTCGAGGCGCTGCGACCCGACGTCGTGCTCATGGACCTGTCGATGCCGGGCACCGACGGGGCGGTGGCGACCCGGCGCCTCCGCGCGGTCGCGCCCGACGTCCGGGTCCTCGTGCTCACGTCGTTCGCCGACCAGCGCCACGTCCTCGCGGCCCTCGACGCCGGCGCCGACGGCTACCTGCTCAAGCACGCCGAACCCGAGACGATCCTAGAGGGCCTGCGGCAGGTCGCCCGCGGGGAGGCACCGCTCGACGGCCGGGCCGCCCGCGTGCTCCTGAGCTCCCGGTCCGACCCGCCGCGCACCGTCGACCTCACCGACCGCGAGTCCGAGGTGCTCCTGCTCGTGGCCGACGGGCTGGGCAACAAGCAGATCGCCCGCCGCCTCGCGATCACCGAGCGGACCGTGAAGAACCACCTCACGCACATCTACCAGCGGCTCGGCGTCACCGACCGCACCCAGGCCGCGCTGTGGACGGAACGTCACCTGCGTTCGTGACCGTCCCCCGGCCGCACGGTGACCTCCTCCTCGCCGCGCTCGAGGGCGTCGAGCGCCGCCTCGGCCACGGTGTCCGGGGACTGCCAGCGCCACGACGGCAGATCCCCGGACTCCTCGCCCGAACCGTTCGTGGAACGCGGTGCACGTACGCCCCGGGCGGACCACGGTCACCCGGATCCCGTGCTGCCCGGCCTCCGGGCGTGCCGCCCGCGACAGGGTCTCCAGGTACGACTTGCCCGCCGCGTACGCGGCGATCGCCGGGTCGTCCCGACCGGCCGCGGTGCTCGACACGTTGACGATCCCGCTGCCCGGCGGCATCGCCCGCAACGCCGCGGCGGTGAGCCGGGTCGGGGCGAGCACGTTGAGCAGCACCGACTCGTCCAGGTCCTCCGGGGCCTGCTCGCCGAGGTCGCCGTAGGTCGCGGAGCCCGCGTTGTTGACGAGCAGGTCGACCCCGCCGAGCTCGGTCTCCACGCGCGCGAGGCCCTCCGAGGTCGTCAGGTCGGCGACCAGCACGCGCACGTCGACGTCCAGCTCCGCCGCCAGCTCGGCGAGCGGTTCGGCGGAGCGCGCGACGAGCAGCAGGGGGTGCCCGCGCGCCGCCAGGGCACGGGCGAAGGCGGCGCCGATCCCCGAGGAGGCACCCGTCACCAGCGCCCGATTCGTCACCCGACCGGGTGACCGTCAACGGCGGCCGTCAACCACCGCGCGCAGCACACCGCGGATGTCGTCGGCCATCTGCGCGCTGCTGTGGTGCTCGGTGACCCACGCCCGGGCCGCCTCCCCCATCGCGCGGGCCCGGTCCGGGTCGTCGAGCAGCGACCCGATCGCCTCGGCGAGGGCGTCCGGGTCCTCCGGCTCGACCAGGATCCCCCGCGACGGGTCGACGAGCGCCTCCATCGCCGCGGTCCGGGTGGCGACGACGGGCCGCCCGCTCGCCGCCGCCTCCAGCACCACCGTCGACCCGCTCCCCCGCGTCGTCGGGTGCAGCGCGAGCGCGACCACCGTCGAGCGGCCGTACATCGCCCGCACAGCGCCCTCCATGCGGCGGCGGTGCACGACGCCGAGCTCGTCCGGGACGTCGACCCCGGCCATCGTCGTGCCGATCTCCAGCCGGACCCGTCGTCGGGACGAGAGCCGGCGGACCGCCTCGACGAGCAGCGGGTGGTCGCGGGCCTCGTCGTCACCCACCCCCGCGACGAGCGGCGTCGCCTCCGACCACGGCCGGGGCGCGAAGAAGGTCGTGTCGATCCCGAGCCGGCACGGGTGCACGCGCGCGGGGTCGAGCCCCCACCCCTCGACGAGGTCGGTGTACATCCCGGGTCCGAGGGTCACGATCCCGGCGAAGCGCCGCAGGGCCGTCCCGACGACCGCCCGCGCGGCCCGGGTGTACGTCTCCGGACCCTGCACCCAGACCAGCCCGGACACCACGGGCGGCCCGCCGGGGAGCAGGACCGCGGGGAAGCCGGTGCGCTCGTCCATGGTGTAGACGACGTCGGCGTCCCGCCGGGCCTGCGCCCCGAGCAGCTCCGCCACCGGCTCGTACCCGTCGAGCCGGTTGCGGACCTTGCGGGCGACCCAGGCCGCCCGGCCGTGCAACGGACGGCGGAACCCGAGCTCCACGTCGTCGGCCTCGGCCAGGTGGTGCAGGCCGTAGGGCGTGCGGTCGGGGATCTCCCCGCGGGCGTTCGCCGCCGTGTGCGCCTCGACGTCCGACTGCTCCGGCAGCTCCACCCGTATCCGCATCGCGGTCGATCAGATCACGAGCCGATGGCGTCCAGCTCGGCCACGGCGTCGGCGGGCAGCTCGAGCCCCGCACCCGCGACGTTCTCGCGCAGGTGGTCCACCGACGACGTGCCCGGGATGAGCAGGATGTTCGGCGAGCGCTGCAGCAGCCACGCGAGCGCGACCGCGAGCCGCGACGCCCCGAGCCGCTGCGCCACGGCGTCCAGCTCGGCGGACTGCAGCGGCGAGAAGCCGCCCAGCGGGAAGTAGGGCACGTAAGCGATGCCCTGCTCGGCCAGCGAGGCGACGAGGTCGTCGTCGTGGCGGCGGGCGATGTTGTACGGGTTCTGCACGCAGACCACGGGTGCGATGCGCTGCGCGGCGGCGATCTGCTCGGCGTTCACCGTGGAGAGGCCGAGATGGCGGATCTTGCCCTGCTGCTGCAGCTCCGCCAGCGTGCCGAACCGCTCTTCGATGGGCTCCTGCGGCTGCGGGGTCATGGTGTCGTCGCCGCCGGGCATGCGGAGGTTGACGACGTCGAGGGTCTCCAGCCCGAGCCGCTGCAGGTTGTCGTCGACGGCCTGGCGCAGCTGGTGGGGCTCGAGCGCCTGCGGCCAGCCGCCCTGCTCGTCGCGGAAGGCACCGACCTTCGTGACGATGCGCAGGTCGTCGGGGTAGGGCGCGAGCGCCTCACGGAGGATCTCGTTGGTGACGTGCGGGCCGTAGAAGTCCGACGTGTCGATGTGGTTGATGCCGAGCGCGACGACCTCGCGCAGCACCGCGATCGCGGCGTCCCGGTCGGCCGGCGGACCGAAGACGTGCGGGCCGGCGAGCTGCATCGCCCCGTAGCCGACGCGGGTGACCTCGAGGTCGCCGAGGTGGTAGGTGCCGCCGGGCAGTTCCGTCGTGATGGACATGGCCCCAGGCTGCCCCGCGACGCGGGACCCTGCGAGAGGAACACGTGTCCTGGGACCGCGGGACCCACCCACCCGTCGGGACGGCGGTCCCGACGGCGGGTGGTGCGAGCCCTAGTTGACGGCGTCGATCGGCGCCGAGCAGGACTTGGCGCTCGTCGCGGCGTTGCCGTGCTTCGCGTCCGAGAAGATCGGCAGCGACAGGACGTTGTCCTGGACCGGCACCTGGACGCCCGCGGCGTTGACCGGGACGTTGTTGTTGCAGGCGTTGATCGGCGTGTTCGGCGCGAAGTCGCTCGAGTTGATCAGACCCTTCTGCACGGTGCCGTGGTGGCTGCCGTGGTGGTCACCGTGGTGGTGGCCGTGGTGGTCGCCGTGCGGGTTGTCGCCCGCGAACGCCATGCCGGCGCTCGAGAGCAGGCCGGTGGAGATGACAGCGGTGGCGAGCACGGTGCGACGCAGCGTCGACATAAGACCTGCACGTCCTTTCGGAGATGTTCGGAAGACGTGTCGACAACGGGTTGCGACATGTGTGGGACACGGTTTCCGGACGCGCTCCCGGCTATCGGGTGACCGTCGTCGACCCAGCGTCGACCGCTGGTCCGCACCGTCACCCGACGGTGCCGCGCCGGGGCGGGGGGCTGGTCACGCGTGGTGTGATGACGGTGTGCCCCACGTCTCCACGGTGGTCGCCCGTCCCTGGCGCGAGGTCTACGACTACGCCGCCGATCCCGCACACCTGCCCGCGTGGGCGGCGGGCCTCGCGTCGGCCGCGCTCGTGCCCGGCGACGACGGATGGTGGACCGCCTCCTCGCCCATGGGCACGGTCGGCGTCCGGTTCTGTGCGCGGAACGACTTCGGGGTGCTCGACCACGTCGTGCGCCTGCCCGACGGCACGGAGGTGCTCAACCCGATGCGCGTCGTCCCGTGGGGCGACGACGCGGAGGTGGTGTTCAGCGTCCGTCCGCGGGCGGGGATGAGCGAGGACGACGTCGCGGCCGACGTGGCGGCGGTGGCGGCGGACCTGGAGACGCTGCGGGGTCTGCTGGAGTCGTGACCGGTGCGCGCATCTCCGGCGCGTGCCACCGCTGACGCCGAGGTGCCCGCGCGTCGGTGGCCGATCCGTGTCACTCGACGCGTCGGAGGGGCCACCGACCCGTCGGGCGGCCGAGCATGATCCGGGCGCCCGCCGAGGACGGCCGTCGGCGGGGTGAGGAGCGACGTCCGGCGTCCGTCCTTCGGACTTCGTGAGCGTGTCGCAGCACGGCTTGCGCGTGTCGCGCACGAGCTGGCGATCATGGTCCGGGCGGACCACCGCCCCGGCCGTGGGGAGCACGACCGGGGCGGGGTGGCGGGAGGGTCAGCCCGCCGGTGCGGGGGCCGGAGCCTGCGGCGCCTGGCCGTTCGGCGCGGCCGGAGCCTGCGGCGCCTGGCCGTTCGGCGCGGCCGGAGCCTGCGGCGCCTGACCGTTCGGCGCGGCCGGGGCCTGCGGCGCCTGGCCGTTCGGCGCGGCCGGGGCCTGCGGCGCCTGGCCGTTCGGCGCGGCCGGGGCCTGCGGCGCCTGGCCGTTCGGCGCGGCCGGAGCCTGCGGCGCCTGCCCGTTCGGTGCCGCCGGAGCCTGCGGCGCCTGCCCGTTCGGCGGCGCGGGCGGCTGCGGGGCGCAGCGACCGGGACCACCGGCCGGCCCACCGGGGCCACCGGGTGCTGCCGGGCCGCCCTTCGGCCCACCGGGCCCACCCGGGCCGGGCGCACCGGGACCCCCCGGCCCACCCGGCCCACCCGGCCCACCCGGCCCACCCGGCCCACCCGGCCCACCCGGCCCACCGTCGGGTCCCTGCTGCGAGGCCATTGCCACCGGCCCGACGCCACCCGGACCACCGGGGCCCGACAACGAGGTGCCGAGCGGGGTCGCCAGGAGCACGACACCCGCCACCACGAGGCCGAGCACGAAGGCCCCGACCGTGCCGAGGATGCCGAGCGCCCGGCCCCGTGGCCGTCGCTCCCCCGCCGAGTCCCGGAACCGGGCCCAGCGCGACCGCTGCGGCACCGGCTCCACCGGCGCGGTCTCCGGGTCGTAGTCGCTCATCGCACGTCCTTCTCGTCTCGTTCGTCCCGCGATCCGCGGCTCGGCACCGACGATGGGGAGCGGACCTGAAGCCACCCTGAGGTCGTGGGGGCCGCCGCCGTTCCTCAGCCAGGCTTCAGCGACTTCAGGCGCACTTCAGTCGCGCCTGGTGGGATGGCGCACCATGGCTGGTCACACGGATCCGAACGCGCCACGGGTGCTCGTCGTCGAGGACGAGGCGACCATGCGCGAGTCGATCGTGCGGGCGCTCGGCCGTTCCGGGCACGTGACCCGCGGTCTCCCCGACGGCGGATCGCTCGAGGAGACCCTCGACGGCTTCCGACCCGACCTCGTGATCCTCGACGTGATGCTGCCGGGGCGCGACGGGTTCGACCTGCTGACCGTGGTCCGCGACCGGACCGACGCCGGCATCGTCATGGTCACCGCCCGCGACGCGCTCGACGACCGGCTGCGCGGGCTGGACACGGGGGCCGACGACTACGTCGTGAAGCCGTTCCTGCTGGAGGAGCTCACGAGCCGGGTGCGGGCGGTGCTGCGCCGGCGCGGCCGGACGCCGACCGCGCTCGTCGTCGGGGACCTCGTCATCGACGAGGAGGCGGGCGTCGCGACCCGCGCCGGGGTGCCGCTGAAGCTGACGGCGACCGAGCTGCGGCTGCTGCGCTACCTCGCCGAGCAGCGCGGGCGCACGGTGAGCAAGAACCAGATCCTCACCCAGGTGTGGGGCTACGACGCCTACGACCCGAACCTCGTCGAGGTCCACCTCTCCGCGCTGCGCCGCAAGCTCGAGGCGCACGGCCCGCGGATCGTGCACACCAGCCGGGGACTGGGTTACACGCTGCGCGCGAGCGACGCGACCGAGGCGGACCCGGCGGGAGCCGCACCGTGACCGGCCCGCTCGCACGCCTGCGTCGTCGGGACCCCTCGGCCGTCCCGGCGCGCTCCCTGCGGTTCCGGGTGACCGCCACCGTCGTCGCGGTGATGGTCGTGACGCTGCTGGTGGCGGGGATCGTGCTGGACCTCGTGCTCTCCGCGGCCCTCGAGCGCGACCAGCAGGACCGCCTGAGCGAGCGGGCGGCACGCGTCGACCAGCTGGTCGCGCAGCAGGTGCCCGCCGACGACCTCGTGGGCCTGCTCGACGGGCAGGGCGTCAACGCGGTGCGCCGGCAGGCCGACGGCGCCGTCCTCGAGGGCGTGCCCGCCCCGCCCGCCCCGCCCGGCGGCGGGCCGGGCGGTCCGCCCGGGGGCCCGCGGCCGGGACCACCCCCGGCGCGCTCCGGCCCGACGCTGACGATCACGAAGCCGCTCAGCGACGGCACGGTCATCGTGCTCTCGGCCGATCCCGGCGACGTCGAGGCGGTGGAGTACCGGCTGCGCGGGGTGATGGTCGGCGTCGGCATCGTCGGGGTGGTCGGGTCCGCCCTGCTGCTGTTCAGCGGCGTCACCGCGGCCCTGCGCCCGCTCGACGGCATGACCCGCGTGGCCCGCGCGATCGCCACCGGGGACCGGGGGCGCCGCCTGCACCCCTCGAGCGCCGACACCGAGATCGGCCGCACCGCGGCCGCGTTCGACGAGATGCTCGACGCCCTCGACGCCGCCCAGGCCCGCTCCGACGACGCCGCCCGGCGCGAGCGGGCGGCGGCCGAGGAGGCCCGCCGGTCCGAGGCGACGACCCGCCGCTTCCTCTCCGACGCGGCGCACGAGCTGCGCACCCCGCTCGCCGGGATGCAGACGCTCGCCGAGACGCTGGTCCGGGACTCCGACGAGGACCGCGAGGTCCGCGAGGAGCTCGCCATCGCCCTCGTGCGGGAGACGTCGCGGGCCTCGGCGCTCGTCACCGACATGCTCGACCTGGCCCGGATCGAGGGCGGCCAGGCGCTGCGGCGCGAGGACGTCGACCTCGTCGCCCTGGCCCGGGAGCAGGCCGACCACCTGCGGCTCGTGAGTCCCGACCTCGACGTCGAGGTGGCAGCCGACGGACCCGTCGTCGCGGCGATCGACGCCGCGAAGGTGCGCCGCGTCCTGGTCAACCTGCTCGACAACGCACGACGTCACGTGGCCGTGGACGGCGCGGTGCGGGTGGGGGTGTCGGCCCTGCGGGACGTGGGCGACGGCAGCGGGCCGGGAGGACGCATCGTGGTGCACAACGACGGCGAGGCCATCGCCGAGGAGGACCGGGACCGGGTCTTCGACCGGCTCGTCCGCCTGGACGAGGCCCGGGCGCGCGACGGGGGCGGGGCCGGGCTGGGCCTGTCGATCGCCCGTGCCCTCGTCCGCGCCCATGGTGGGGACCTCGTCTACCGCGCCGCCCCGGACGGCTCGGACTTCGTGGTGACGCTGCCGCTCGCGCCGGTGCCCGCGGGGGACCCGGTCGTCGTGGGGTGAGTGGGCGGTGAACCCGCTGGGCCACGTGCGTCCCGCTGTTGGTTGAAATGGGTCCTTCCCCCGATCGTGGCAGCGTCGTTACTCTTCGGTGACGTCCAACCAGATTGCCGTCGGGGGTGGGATGGACCGGATCGGCGAGTACACCTGGAGTCCCGGCGTCGACCGCTGGGAGTGGAACGACGCGATGTTCCACCTGCTCGGGTACGCCCCGGGCCAGGTCCGGCCCAGCCGCGCGCTCGTCGTCGCGCATAAGCACCCCGCCGACCGGGCGCAGGTCGAGCACGTGATGGCCGACGCCTGCAGCAACCGACTGGCGTACACCCACCGACATCGGATCGTGTCCGTCACCGGCGAGATCCACGAGGTGACCGCGATCGGCTACCCCGTGGGCGCCCGCTCCGAGGCGCTGCGGCTGCACGGCTACCTCGTCCACCTGGCCACGCACCAGCCCTCGGCCTCGGCCGCGCGGGCCGCCGGCGCCACCGCCCGCCCGCCGTTCCGCCCGGAGCCCCCGCGCACGGCGGGTCCGCCCACGGTGCCGTTCACGATGCCCGACCCGGCCGCCGCGGCGCCGTGGGCGCTGGACGTCTCCCGGGAGCACGACCGGCTGCTGGTGCGCGCCATCGACGTCCTCGCCGAGCTCACCGAACTGCCGCAGGGCGCCGCCGCCGCGCTGGTGGCCCACCTCGCCAACGCGACGGCGCTGCCGCTGATCGTGGTGGCCGAGCGGATCCTCGCGATGCGCCTCGACCCCGACGTCCGGGGGCTGGGCGACCTGCTCGAAGGTCTCGCCCTCCTGGACCTGCCCGACTGACCAGGCCGTGATCGTGATGGAGGTCGCATTCGATCTCCACGGCGTTTAGCGTGACCGTGAGCACATCGTCGTCGCTCGGAGGTCTTCTGATGCGAGCACCGCGCCACGTCCGCCTCACCACCCCGCTCGTCCGCGACGGCGGCGAGCTCCGGGAGGCGAGCTGGTCCGAGGCCCTCGACCGGGCCGCGGCCGGCTTCCGCGGGGTGCCCGGCGAGGCGTACGGGATGTTCTCGTGCTCGAAGGCGAGCAACGAGCTGAACTTCATGGCGCAGAAGTTCGCGCGGGTGGTGATGGGGTCCAACAACGTGGACTCCTGCAACCGCACTTGACACGCTCCCAGCGTCGTCGGTCTGACGGCGGTGTTCGGCGCCGGTGGTGGCACCAGCGCCTACCAGGAGGTCGAGGAGACCGACCTGGTGCTGCTCTGGGGCTCCAACGCGCGCGAGACCCACCCGATCTACTTCCACCACGTGCTGAAGGGGCTGCGGCGCGGGGCCGAGATGTACGTCGTCGACCCGCGGCGCACCTCGACCGCGCGGTGGGCGAAGGGCCACCTGCCGCTCGACGTCGGGACCGACATCGCGCTCGCCCACGGCATGGGCCGCGCGATCCTCGACGCCGGGCTGGAGAACCGCGCGTTCATCGAGCGGGCGACCACCGGGTTCGACGAGTACCTGCGGGCCGTGGAGCCGTGGACGGTCGAGCGCGCAGCGCAGGTGACGGGCGTCGACCCCGACCTCATCCGCGAGACCGCGCTGGCGTTCGCCCGCGCCGACCGGGCGCAGCTGTGCTGGACGCTCGGCATCACCGAGCACCACAACGCCGTCGACAACGTCCGCGCCCTGATCAACCTGGCCCTGCTCACCGGACACGTCGGTCGCTGGGGCTCGGGCCTGGTCCCGCTGCGCGGACAGAACAACGTGCAGGGCGGCGGCGACATGGGGGCGATCCCCAACAAGCTCCCCGGCGGCTACGACGTGGCCGACGACGCCCACCGCGCCCGCTTCGACGCGGCGTGGGGCAGCTCGATCCCGCCGGTCAAGGGTCTGCACCTGTCGCAGATGTTCGAGGCGATGGAGCGCGGCGAGATCCGCGCGGCCTACGTCGTCGGGGAGAACCCCGCGGAGTCCGAGGCCGACGTGGCGCACGCCCGGGCGCTGCTCTCGGGGCTCGACCACCTCGTCGTCCAGGACATCTTCCGCACCGCGACCGCCGAGCTCGCCGACGTGGTGCTGCCCAGCTGCGCCGACTGGTGCGAGTACGAGGGCACCGTCACCTCCTCCGAACGCCGGGTGCAGCGGGTGCGCAAGGCCCTCGACCCGCCCGGCCTGGCGCGGCCGGACACCGAGATCCTGTGCGACCTCGCCCGGCGCCTCGGCCACGACTGGGGCACGCCGAGCGCCGAGGAGGTCTGGGACGAGCTGCGCTCGCTCTCGCTCGACTGGCACGCCGGGATGTCCTACGCACGGCTCGAGGCCGAGGGCGGGCTGCAGTGGCCGTGCCCCTCGCTCGACCACCCGGGCACCCCGACGATGCACACCCGGCTCTGGGAGCGGGACCCCGCGCTGCGCGGCGCGCCGGCCCCGTTCGCGCCCGTGGAGCACGCGGGCCCGCTCGATGAGCTCTCGCCGGAGTTCCCGCTGCGGCTCACCACGGTGCGCCGGCTCGACTCGTACAACTCCGGGGTGCAGACCGGCGGCTACGCCTCCCCGCTGCGCCGCGACGAGGCGCTCTGCCTCGACGCGACCGACGGGGCGGCGCTGGGCCTGCACGACGGCGAGCGGGTGCGGGTCATCTCGCGGCGCGGTGCCGTGGAGGCGCCGGTCCGGTTCGACGACGCGGCCCGCCCGGGGCTCGCGTTCATCACGCCGCACTTCTCCGAGCAGGTCGACGTCAACCTGATCACCAACGAGGCGTGGGACCCGCAGTCGGGCACCTCGGAGTTCAAGGCGACCGCGATCCGCATCGAGAAGCTGTCCGTCACGGCCCGTGTGCCCGTGGCCGGCTCGTAGGAGGTACAGGTGGACCTGGTCCTGCTGCCCGACGCGGCGACCGAGGCCGAACGGGCGGCCGTGGACGTCGTCGTCGGGACGGTGTCGGAGCCGCGGCGGGACCTCCTGCTGCCGGCCTTCCACGCCGTCATGGACGAGATCGGCTGGATCAGTCGCGGCGCGCTGTCCTACGTCTGCGAGCGGCTGCACGTGCCGCCGGCCGAGGCGTACGGGGTCGCGACGTTCTACGCGCTGTTCTCGGTGACCCCCCGGGCGCCGCGGGTGGCGCACGTCTGCGACGACGTCGGGTGCGCCGCGTTCGGCGGCGAGGACCTCTGCCGCGCCATGGAGGAGCGCCTCGGCGCCCCGGGTGAGCGCGACGACGTGACCTGGACCCGGAGCCCCTGCCTGGGCCTGTGCGAGCGCGCCCCGGCGGTGTTCCTGCAGTGCGCCTCCCAGCGTGAGGGGCACCCTCAGGCCGGTGGAGCGCTCGGATCCTCCCCTCACGACGAGCGCGACGACGGCATCGAGCACCGCCAGATCGCCCCCGCCGACGTCGACACGGTGCTCCGCGCCCTCGACGGCGAGGACGTCGACGGCCCCGACCCCGTCGTCAGCACCCCGCAGGCCGGGGCGCCGGACCTCGAACTGCTCGCGCGCGTCGGGGTCGTCGACGCGGGCGACCTCGACTCCTACCGCGCCGCGGGCGGCTACACCGGGCTGCGCCGGGCGCTCGCGGTCGGACCGGCCCGCGTGGTCGACGAGATCACCGTCGCCTCCCTGACCGGCCGCGGCGGGGCGGCGTTCCCCACCGGCACGAAGTGGGCGGCCGTCGCGGGCTCCCCCGAGCCGGAGAAGTACCTGGTCTGCAACGCCGACGAGTCCGAGCCCGGCACCTTCAAGGACCGCGTCCTCATGGAGGCCGACCCGTTCGCGCTGGTCGAGGCGATGACGGTCGCCGGGATCGCGGTCGGCGCGCGCACCGGCTACCTCTACGTCCGCGGCGAGTACCCGGCCGCGGAGCGGGCCCTGCGGCGGGCGGTCGCCGAGGCCCGGCGGCACGGCTACCTCGGCGACGACGTCATGGGCTCGGGCCGGGTCTTCGACATCGAGATCCGGCGTGGCGCCGGCGCGTACATCTGCGGCGAGGAGACCGCACTGATGAACTCGCTCGAGGGCCGCCGCGGCGAGCCCCGGGCGAAGCCGCCGTTCCCCACGGTCGCCGGGCTGTTCGGGAAGCCGACGGTGATCAACAACGTCGAGACGCTGGTCAACGTGCTGCGGATCGTCGCCGAGGGCGGGCCCGCGTTCGCCTCGGTCGGCTCCGGGCGCTCCACCGGGACCAAGCTGTTCTGCCTCTCCGGGGTCGTGGCCCGGCCCGGCGTCTACGAGGTGCCGATGGGGACCACGCTGCGGGAGCTCCTCGAGCTCGCGGGCGGGGTGCCCCCGCGACTGCGGGCGATCCTCCTCGGCGGTGCCGCGGGCTCGTTCGTCACGCCCGACCAGCTCGACGTCCCGCTCACCCTCGAGGGCACGCGGGAGATCGGCGCGACGCTCGGCTCGGGCGTGGTGCTCTGCTTCGACGACGCGACGGACTTCGCTGCCGTGCTCCGGCGGATCGCCGGGTTCTTCCGCGACGAGTCGTGCGGGCAGTGCGTGCCCTGCCGGGTGGGCACGGTGCGCCAGGAGGAGGCGCTCGCACGCATCGTGCGCGGGCGGGAGATCGGCGGGCGCACCGTCGAGCTGCAGCTCCTGCGCGACGTCGACCGCGTCATGACCGACGCCTCCATCTGCGGGCTCGGCCAGACCGCGGCGTCCGCGGTTCGCTCGGCCCTGCAGCTCGGCCTGATCGGAGAAGGCTCGTGACCGTCGTCGACCTCGGCACCATCCGCCGCCTCGTCAGCGTCACCGTCGACGACGTCGAGCACCGCGTCCCCGAGGGCGCGACGATCATGGACGTCCTCGACGACGCGGGCGCGGACACGCCACGCCTCTGCCAGGCGCCGAACCTCACGCCGGTCAACGCCTGCCGGGTGTGCGTGGTCGAGGTCGAGGGCTCCCGGCCGCTCGTCCCGTCCTGCGCCCGGCGGGTCGAGGACGGCATGGTCGTCCGGACGGACACGGAGCGCGTCGCGCACAGCCGGAAGATGGTGCTGGAGCTGCTCGCGAGCGCCAACGACCTGTCCGAGGCCGGCGACGACGTCGCGCGCTGGCAGATCGAGTACGGCGCCGACCCGGAGCGCTACGGCCCGCCCGGTCCGCCCGCCGCGGCCGGCGAGCGCGGCAACCGGCACGCCGGGCACCACAGCATCCCCGACGGCGAGACGCGGGCGACGGTGGCGCAGCCGGTCACCGTCGACAACGACCTCTACGTGCGTGACTACGCGCGCTGCATCCTCTGCTACAAGTGCGTCGAGGCCTGCGGCACCGACGCGCAGAACACGTTCGCGATCGCCGTCGCGGGTCGCGGGTTCGACGCGACGATCTCGACGGAGTTCGCGGTCCCGCTGCCCGACTCGGCCTGCGTGTACTGCGGCAACTGCATCGGCGTGTGCCCCACCGGGGCGCTCAAGTCGGTCGCGGAGCACGAGCGGCGCGAGGCCGGGACGTGGGACCCCGAGGGCGAGACGGTCACGTCGACGATCTGCTCGTTCTGCGGCGTCGGCTGCACCCTGGAGCTGCACGTCCAGGACAACACGATCGTCAACGTGACCTCGCCGCACGACCACTCGGTGACCCACGGCCACCTGTGCATCAAGGGTCGGTTCGGGTTCCAGCACGTGCAGAACGTCGCAGGTCCTCCGCCCTGATCTTCGTCCCGTTCGTGCCGGACGTCGTCGGCATCTCGTCGATGACGTGCACGGCCGCGGGGACCTTGAACGCCGCCAGCGTCGCGGCGCACCAGTCGCGCAGGTCGTCGGGGGACGCCGGGGCGTCGAGGGTCACGAACCCGACCGCCACCGACCCGCCGTCGGGACCCTCGATCCCGACGACCTTCGCGGTGTGCACGGCCGGGTGCGCCCCGAGCCGCAGCTCGATCTCCGCCGGGTCGACGAGGAAGCCGCGCAGCCGCAGCGCGTCCCCGGCCCGGCAGACGTAGACGAACGCGCCCTCGTCGACGACGACGCCGAGGTCGCCGGAGCGGAACCAGCCGTCGTCGGTGAACACGTCCGGCGACGACCCGAGGTAGCCGTCCACCACGTTCGGGCCGCGGAACTCCAGCTCGCCCTCGACGCCCGGCCCCGCCTGCACACGGACCTCGATCCCCGGGTGCACCACGCGCCCGCCGCCCGCCCAGCGCTGCGGGGTGGGCTCGGACAACGGCCAGGTCGCCGCCAGCGCGAACAGCTCCGAGGAGCCGTACACCCCCGCCGTCGCGACCCCGAGCTCGTCGGCGAGCCACGCGGCCAGCTCCTGCGAGCGCCCCTGGAAGTCGGCCACGCCCCACCACCGCCACGACGACAGCTCGCGCGGCCGCGCCCGCTGCGCCTCGGTCAGCCGCAGCACCAGGTCGTCGCCGCTCGCGAGGTGCGTGACGCCGACGGCGGCCATGTCGTCGAGCGTCGCGTCGGCGTCGAAGACCGGCTCCAGCAGCGCCGCCCCGCCCGCGGCGAGCCCGGCCAGCACGGCGTTGTAGCCGAACACGCCGGACAGCGGCAGGGCGCCGAGCACGACGTCGTCCTCGGTCAGCCCGAGCGCCGCGGCGCCGGCGACGGCGTGGGTCAGCACGGCGGCGCCGGTGTGCGCCGCCAGCTTCGGGAGCCCGGTGGACCCCGACGTCGTGAAGGCGACGGCGAGCCGGTCCGGGTCGGAGGGCTCCGGCTCGGGCCCGTCGGTCCGCTCCGGCGTCCACGTCGTCAGGCCCCCGACGTCCGGTGTGGTCCCGTCGCCCCGCACGAGCGCCACCTGCGGCCGCACCCCCGAGCCCTCGACGGCGGCGCGCAGCCGGGCCGCGAGGTCGAGGCCGTGGAACCCGTGCGCGAGCGCGACGAGCACCGGCCGCGCCCGGGCCAGGACGTGCGTGGCCTCCTCGACGCCGTAGCGGGTGTTGATCCCGACGACGTGGGCGCCGCGGGCCGCGACGGCGCACTGCCAGACGAGCGCCTCGGTCCAGTTCGGCATCCACACGGCGACCGCGTCGCCGGCGGACACCCCGCGTCCGCGCAGCTCCTCGGCCAGCGCCCGGACCCGCTGCCACAGCTCGCCGCGGGTGACCGCGACGAGGCCGTCGTCGGTGCGCTCGTGGATCGCGACGCGGTCGGGGTCGCGCCGGGCGAGCCGACCGAGGAGGTCGGGCAGGTCCGCCGGGCGCGGACCCGGCGCCGGGAAGGGTGCGACGTCGCGCTGCTCGGTCATGCCGCCTCCGTGCCCGCCGTCAGGTCCCGCAGCCAGCCGTCGAGGACGGCGGCGAAGCCCGGGATCTCCTCCATGGGGTAGTGCCCCACCCCGTCCAGCACCGTGCACAGTGCGCCGGGGATGCGCGAGGCCGCCCACCGCACGCGCTCGACGTCGAGCCACAGGTCGTCGGCGCCCACCACCAGGTGCAGCGGGCAGGCGATGGCGCCGAGCTGGTCGCGGAGGTCGTGCGACGCCCACCCGAGCAGGTCGGAGTTCGAGACGACCGGGTCCTCCCGACGATGCATCGTCGCGATGAGGCGCGCCCGCTCCGGGTCGGTCGCGCGGCCCACGACGGCGAGCGTGCCGAGCTCGGTACGGTCCGCGCGGCTCGGGGCCGCCACGTCGACGAGTTCCCGACGGAGGCCGCGGGGGCTGGGCGAGCCCCCGGTCCAGGCGTCGGCGGCCATCGCGACGACCGCGGTGAGCCGGTCGGAGGCCCGCACCGCCAGATCCAGCGCGATCTTGCCGCCGATCGAGCAGCCGGCCACCGCGAAGCGGTCGAGGCCCAGCTCGTCGGCCAGGGCGAGCAGCCAGGCCGCGTAGGTCCCGAGGTCGTCGACCGGGCCGCCCGGCGCCGGTTCGGAGCGCCCGTGCCCCGGCAGGTCGGGGACGACGACGCGGTGGCCGGCCTCGACGAGGTCGGGGACGACGTGGCGCCACTGGCCGCCCGACTGGCCGGCGGTGTGCAGGCAGAGCACGGCGGGCGCGGTGGGCTCGCCGTGCTCCTCGACGAAGGCGAGGGTGCCGTCGACGGTCCGGTAGCCGGTCATGCGATCGCCCGCGCCGCGTCGACGACGAGGTGGAGCGCGCGGGTCAGGCGCAGGTACTCGTAGCCGTCGCCGGTGGCGGAGAGCCGACCCGTCATCGCGAGCCGCAGGAACGGGTTGTCCGGCGCCTCGACCAGCTCGAGCCAGGTGGACGCGTCGGCGACGAGGGTGAACGTGGCCCCGTGCGGTGCCCGTCGGCTCACGTCGATCACCGCGCCCCGGTAGACCCGCAGGTGCACCTCGTCGTCGTCGCAGCGCAGCCCGATCGTGCCGTCCCAGGTCTCCAGGACCGTGGCGACCTCCGGGTCGAGCGCGTCGACCAGGGCCCGGCCCCAGCCGACCGTGCCGAACGCGCGCCGGTCGTCGTCGGGACCCGGGGTGCGGGCCGTGACCAGCGCGGTCGTCGTGCCCTCCTGGCGGGTCACCCCGTCGTCGCCGACGAGGCGCATGTGGCGGGTGACGGTGCCGCGGGTGCCGGACCGGGTGCGCCGCACGCGCAGGATCGTGAGCTCGAGGTGGACGACGTCGCCGACCCGGATCGGGGCGCGGTAGCTCCAGTGCGTGTCGAGCAGGCCCGCCACCGCCTCGCCGTGCAGGCCGAGCGACTGCATGAGGCCCATCGCGACGGCGATCCCGAAGGGGCCCTGCAGCATCGCCGCGGGCCCGGTGTGCAGCGGGTGGTCGTCGCCGGAGAGGCGGGTGAAGGCGGCGAGGTCGTCGGCGGTGACCGTGCGGGTCGCGCTCGTGAAGCGCTCGCCGACGACGAAATCCTCGAGCCACCGGCCGGTGCCTGCTGCGGCCTGGACAGCGGTCACGCGCACTCCTCCTCGACAGCGACACACGAACGATCGTTCACCACCGAAGCATCGGGCCGATCCGCCGTCAAGACCGCTAGCCTCGTCGTCATGAACGCCCGTTCCCCCGCCACCCTCGTGGCGGACACCGGCCGCGGGAACGAGGCCGCGATCCTCAACGCCGCGCTCGACGCGTTCGGCGCCCAGGGCTTCCACGGGGCCTCGATGCGCGACGTCGCGAAGCGGGCCGGCACGAGCCTGTCGAACCTCTACAACTACGTGCCGAGCAAGTCCCGGCTGCTCGCCGAGGTGCTGCGCCGGGCCAACGACGAGCTGGCCGCCCGGCTGCGCGCCGCGCTCGAGGACGCGGGCGACGACGCGGCCTCCCGGATGCGGGAGGCGGTGCGGGCGTACGTGCGGTTCATCGTGGACCACCAGGTCGCGATGGTCGTCTCGACGAACGAGGTCCGGTACCTGACCGGCGCGGACCGGGCCGCGCTGGTGGCCGAGCGGGACGCCACGCAGGCCGTCTTCGAGGGCATCGTCGCGCAGGGCGTGGCCGACGGGACCTTCACGACGCCCTATCCGGACGACGCCGCCCGGACGGTGCTCACCGCGCTGTCCGCGGTCTCGGGCTGGTACCGGCCGGACGGCCGGCTCTCGCGCGGCCAGCTCGCCGAGCAGCAGGCGCGGTACGCCCTCGCCCTGCTGGAGGCCCCGCTCGCGCACTGACCCTTGCCTGACCGCGACCGCACTCCTACGTTACGAACGATCGTTCGTACCAAGACGGGTGGAGGCACGCCGTGACGGCAGGGACCGAGATCGCTCCCGCGAAGATGCGGCGGCTCGCGGCCGCGGCGGTCTTCGCGACGACCCTCGAGTGGTTCGACTTCCTCATCTACGCGACCGCGGCGGCGCTGGTGCTGGGGCCGCAGTTCTTCCCGTCGGCCGACCCGGTGGCCGGCACGCTGGCCTCGTTCGCCACCTTCGCGGTCGGCTTCGTCGCACGGCCGGTCGGCGGGATCATCGCGGGCCACGTCGGCGACCGGTTCGGGCGCAAGCCCCCGCTCGTCGCCGCGATGCTCGTGATGGGTGTCGCGACCTTCGCGGTCGGCATCCTGCCGCCCTACTCCAGCATCGGTGTCTGGGCGCCGATCCTGCTCGTCGTCGCCCGACTGGTGCAGGGCCTCGGCGTCGGCGCCCAGTGGGGCGGGGCGGCGCTGCTGCTCGTCGAGCACGCGCCGGAGAGGCACCGGGGCTACTACGGCAGCCTCGTCCAGACCGGTGCGGTCGCCGGCGCGGTCCTGGGCAATCTGTTCTTCCTGATCCTCACCGCCACCATGGCGCCCGCCGCCTTCGACGCGTACGGCTGGCGCATCCCGTTCCTGTCCGGGCTGGTGCTCATCGGCATCGGGGTCTACGTGCAGCTGAAGATCGAGGACACCCCGGTGTTCCACGAACTGCGCGAGCGCTCGGCCGCCGCGGCGCGGGAGGCCGGCGTCCGCAAGGCGCCGCTGGTGCAGGCGGTGCGCCACCACGGGCTCGCCATCGTGCAGGCGGCCGGCGCGTTCTTCGTGGTCAACGCGGTCTTCTACATCCTGATCTCCGGCATCCTCGGGTACGCGACGACCGAGGTCGGCATGTCGCGGACGTCGATCCTCGTGTGCGTCATGGTCGCCGGGCTGTCCCAGCTGATCACGATGCCGTTCTTCGGGGCGCTGACCGACCGGATGGGATCGCGCAAGAAGCTCTACCTCGTCGGCTGCGTCTCGATGGCGGTGTTCGCGTTCCCGCTGTTCTGGCTGATCGACACCGGCTCGGTGCCGCTGGTGCTGCTCGCGCTGCTGATCGCGTTCACCATCCACGCCACGATGTACGGGCCGCAGGCCACGCTCTACGCCGAGATGTTCCCCGCCGACGTGCGCTTCTCCGGCGCCTCCCTCGGCTACCAGGTCGCCTCGGTGCTCGCCGGCGGGCTCGCGCCGTTCATCATGACGGCGCTGCTGGCCGCCACGGGTGCGTCCTGGTCGGTCGCGGTGTACATCATCGCCTGCGCGGCGATCACGTTCGTCGCCGTCGCGTCGATCCGTGAGCGCTTCCGGCGGAACCTCTACGACGTCTCGGAGACCGAGCGCGCCTCCGTGCCGCGGTAGGAGGGGTACTCCTCTCCCGAACGGACCAGCTCCTCACGTCCGCATAACGTGCCGTGTCCGCCGTCGTTTCCCGGTGCATGACGAACGCAACGACCCGGGCGGCGGCGTTCGTCGCCGTCGTCGTCACCGGGCTGGCCCTGCTCTTCTCCGGCGTCGCCAACGCGTGGGAGCACGGCAACGGCAACGGCACCGGGGGCTGCAGCTCCGGCAGGGCCGTCGGCAACGGTGCGACGCTGCTGAACACCTTCGAGTTCAGCCTCTGCCAACGGAGTGCGGACAACCGCGACGTGACCGGCTACTTCCAGGCCGCCGCACCGCTGACGGCGAACATCGTCGCGCCGCGGGGCCCGATCACCTGCGCCGACGTGCAGGGCAGCGACGTGTCCTTCTACTACCCCTTCGGCGCCGGCAGCGTGCCGCCGCCGAACCCGGCCCTGACCGGCATCGTCATCTACGCGCACGACGGCGGGGCGACCGGCGACACGATCGCCTTCGCGCCGGTCAACGCGGGCCTGATCCCCGACTGCTCCTTGACGAGCCCGCTCGTCACCGGCCTGAAGCTGACGGCCCTCCCCGTGGCCACCGGCGGGATCACGGTCACCCCGCGCGCCTGACCCCGCACGACCGACCGGAGCCTCGGGGACGCCACGTCCCCGGGGCTCCGGCACGTCGTCACCCCGACGCACTGACCGCCCGCAGGCGCCGGTTCTCCCGCTCGAGCTCCTCGATGCGCGCCTGCAGGCCCGCGACGCCCTGCTCGATCTCCTCCACGGTGAAGCGCGGCGTGATGTGCTGCGGGCAGTTCCAGGCGAGGCCCTCGACGTCGACGACCAGCAGGCGCTCGACCGCGCCGTCGGTGCGCAGGTCGGCGAGGCGGGCGGCGAGCTCGGGTGCCTCGTCGATCCGCACCGATCGGGCCCGTCCGAGGACCTTGAGTCGGGTGCGCGTGGCGTAGCGCATGAAGAACAGCGCCACCCGGTCGTCGGTCCGCAGGTTCCCGGCGGAGAGGTACTGCCGGTTGCCGCGGACGTCGGCGAGCGCCAGCGTGTGCTCGTCGAGCACGTGCACGAACCCGGGCGGGCCGCCCTTGTACTGGATGTAGGGCCAGCCGTCGGCGTTCACGGTGCCGAGGTAGAAGCCGTCGAGACCGGTGACGAACTCCGTCTCGACCGGCCCCAGCGCGTCGGGGCCGGTGTCGCCCCCGGCCAGCCGGCGGTCGTTGGCGGCGAGGCTCCCGTGCTCGTCCTGGACCTCACGGACGGGGGCCGTGCACGTCAGGTGTGCGTACCGACTCATCGGACTCCTCCTGTACATACCGGTCGTTACAGAGGCGACTGTACATACCACTCGGTACAGTCGGGGACGTGAGTACGCGTGAGGACCTCGTCGAGGCGACCGCCGACCTGCTCTGGGAGCGCGGCTACTCCGCCACCAGCCCGGCGATGATCCTCGCCCGCTCGGGGGCCGGCCAGGGCAGCATGTACCACCACTTCCGCGGCAAGGCCGACCTCGCGCGCACCGCGATGGAGCACGTCGCGGCGGAGATGACCGCCGCAGTGGAGGGCGCCGACGACCCGTCACGGCCGGCGCTCGAGCGGGTCGAGGGCTTCCTCGGCCGGTTCCGCGACCCGCTGCGCGGCTGCCGCATCGGCCGGCTGGTCCAGGACGCGGAGGTGGTCGGGGACGACGAGCTGCGCGCGGTGGCCGACCGCTACTTCCGGCACCTGCAGGGCTGGCTCACCGACGTGCTCGAGGCCGGGCGCGCCACTGGCGAACTGCGGCCCGACGCCGACGTCGAGGCCGCCGCGGCGATGGTCGTCGCCGTGGTTCAGGGCGGCTTCGTCCTCGCCCGCGCCCAGCAGGACCCCGCCCCGCAGCAGGCGGCGATCCGCGGGGCGCGGGCCGCGCTGGGTGCACTGCGCGCCCGGTGAGAGTCGCTAGCGCCCTGTGAGCGCGGCGAACACCTCCGCCGGGTCGTCGGGCACCGTCGTGAACCGCGCCGCCACGTGGTGGTCCGGGCGCACCAGCACCCCGCCGGCGTCGCCGATCCCCTCGGTCTCGAGCAGCCGCGCCCAGTCGCCGTAGGGGTCCTCGACCTCCTGGCCCGGACCCACGACGATCACCCGCAGCTGCTCCGACGACGGCCACACCGTCCCGCCCGGCCCCGCGAACAGCGTGAACCGCCCGTGACCCGCCAGGTCGATCGTCGACACGTCCCCGTCCGGCCCGGCCAGCCACACGTGCGGCACCCGCGCGCCCGGCGTCGTCGTCGCGACGTAGGTCAGCTCCGGGTCCTCGACGGTGGCCAGCGGATCCGGCGCGACCGAGTCGGGCACCACCGCCGACGAGACGTAGCGCTGGTTGAGCTCCACGCCGTGCGCGTCGAACTCGTAGGCCTTGAACGCGATCGCCTCGCGCAGCGCCCGGCGCTGCTTCTCCGCCCCGGGTTCCCGACGACGAGCCATGTTCTCCCGCATCACGGAGGCGTCGGTCGTGTCGCTCAGACCGAGCGCGTCGAAGATGCGGCCGGTCTCGCCGATCGACTGGTTCGCCCGGTCGACCACCTGCCGGCCGATCGGCGCGCGCTCGGCGCTGTAGGTGTCGAGCAGGGTCGAGTCCGCCCAGCCGCGCAGCACCCAGGCGAGCTTCCAGGCGAGGTTGAACGAGTCCTGGATCGAGGTGTTCGACCCGAGCCCGTTCGACGGCGGGTGGCGGTGCACCGCGTCCCCGCCGCAGAACACCCGGCCGGAGCCGTAGTGCTCGGCCGCCATGTGGTTCACCGTCCACGCCGAGCTGCCGACGATCTCCACCTCGAGGTCGTCGACGCCCACGAGCTGCCGCACGAGCCCCGTCGTGAACTCCTCGGAGAGGTCGGGCGGGCCGTCGGCGACGTCGTAGCCCCAGATCGTCAGCCACTCGTTCCACGGGCGGACCATCCGGACGACGCCCATGCCGATGCCGCCGATGTCCGACCCCGGCTGCAGCACCCAGTACAGGACGCTGGGCCGGTGGGCGACCCACGGCGAGAGGTCGGCGCGGAACACGATGTTGAGCGAGCCGGCCACACCCATCTCCCCGCGCATGGGCAGGCCGGCGTCCTCCGCGACGCGCGAACGCCCGCCGTCGGCGCCGTAGAGGTACTTCGCGCGGATCTCGTACTCGTCGTCACGGAGGCGGTCGCGGACCCGGACGGTCACCCCGTCGTCGTCGACCGCGTGCGACAGGTACTCGGTGGAGAACCGGATGCGCGAGCCGGCAGCCTGCGCGCCCTGCACCAGGATCGGCTCCATGAGGCTCTGCGGCATGTCGCAGATGCCCGCGGGGCTCGCGAGCCGGTGCGCGGCACGGCTGCGCGGGTCGGTGCCCCACGAGCGGACCCGGCCGAGCTCCTCGCCCGCCAGGGCGGTGCAGAACGTCGTCGTGCCGATGAGGTCCTGCGGCGTGGCCAGGGCCTCCACCTGCGCGGCGACGCCGAGGTCGCGCAGCACCTCCATCGTGCGCTGGTTGGTGATGTGGGCGCGGGGCTCGGCCGCGAGGGTCTCGTAGCGCGTCACCACGATGTGGTCCACGCCCAGGCGGGCGAGCGCGAGCGCCATCGACGCCCCGGCCGGACCGCTTCCCACGACGACGACGTCGGTGGTCACCATGGACCGGAATCCTGCGGCTTCCCGACGTCGGGTCGCAAGACGTGCCGTTGAAAATTCTACGACCGGCGCGGCGAGCGGGCCTGGAAGTCCTGCGCGATCTCGTCGAAGGTCACCCAGCGGACGCCCTCGTGGCCCGAGAT
Organism: Actinomycetospora sp. CA-084318; assembly: GCF_050955885.1. Taxonomy (NCBI): domain Bacteria; kingdom Bacillati; phylum Actinomycetota; class Actinomycetes; order Pseudonocardiales; family Pseudonocardiaceae; genus Actinomycetospora; species Actinomycetospora sp. CA-084318. Next base: position 1,327,129 of record NZ_CP192098.1, on the reverse strand, counting down.
GTACTCGATGAGCCGCTCGTGGGCGAGCAGCACCTGGGGCCGCCCGGAGACGTCCGGGTGGATCGTCATGGTGAACACCGCGTAGTCCATCTCGCGGTACACCCAGTCGAACTGGTCGCGCCAGAGCTGTTCGATGTCGTGTGGGTTGACGAAGCCGTGCGAGTTCGGGCTGCCCTTGATGAACATCATCGGCGGCAGGTCGTCGAGGTACCAGTTGGCCGGGATCTCGACGAGGTCGGTCTCCTGGCCGCGCACCAGCGGCTTCATCCAGTCCGCGGCGTCGCGCTCCAGGTCGATCTTCGTCCACGAGTCGCCGACGCGGACGTAGTAGGGCGTGAAGTCGTCGTGCATGAGCGAGTGGTCGTAGCGCAGCCCGCGGTCGAGCACGAGCTCGTTGGTGATCTCGGAGAACTCCCACCACGGCGCGACGTAGCCGGTGGGCCGGGTGCCCGAGCGCGACTCGATCAGCGCGATGCAGTGGTCGAGGACGTCGGACTCCTGCTGCCGCGACATCGCGATCGGGTTCTCGTGGCTGTAGCCGTGGACCCCGATCTCGTGGCCCGCGGCGACGCAGGCCTCGAACGGCTCCGGGAACGTCTCGATCGAGTGGCCGGGCCAGAAGAACGTCTGCCGCAGCCCGTACCGGCGGAACAGCTCGAGCACCCGCGGCACCCCGACGTCGCCGGCGAACAGCCCCCGGGAGATGTCCCCGGGCGAGTTCTCCCCGCCGTAGGACCCGAGCCACCCCCCGACGGCATCGATGTCGACTCCGTAGCTGACCAGGATCTCCTTCGCCATGCGAGCAGGACTACCCCGGCAGGCCCGCCCAGAACTCGGTCAGCGCCGCCGCGCCCCGCGCCGGGTCCTGGCACATCCACCAGTGCCCGAGCCCGTCGAGCACCGTGACCTGCGCGCCCGCGCGAGCCGCCGCGCGGCGCCGCATGGCCTCGTCGCCGACGAAGGTGTCCTCGGTCGCGAGGATGCCGAGCCCGGGCCGGGCGGCGAGCCGCTCGAGGGACTCCCCGCGCCGGGCCATCGCGGGCTGGGCGGCGTCGCGGTAGAGCGTGAGCACGCAGGCCTGCATGGTCTCGTCCTGCGCGGCCGCCATCGTCGCGGCGACCGGCCCGGGGATCCCGAACGCCGTCATCCGGGCGGCCTTCGTCTCCGTCGGCCCGCCGAGCATGCCGGCGACGTGCTCCTCCCCCACGCCCGGCGTCTGCCAGGCCTGCGCGAGGTCGTGCCACACGTACTCCGGCTCGAAGGCGCCGAGGATGTCGCTGGCCCAGCTGCGCACCAGGTCCGGGCGGGCCAGCACCGCGTTGACCACGTGGCCGCCGCCCCAGTCGTGCCCGACGAGGTCGACGGGCCCGTCCAGGCGCTCCAGCTCGGCGATCAGCCAGTCGCGGTAGCCGTCGACCGTCGCGGTGAACCCGGCCGGCACCGGCGCGCCGAAGCCGGGCGGCGCGAGCCGCACGACGTCGTCGCGGCGGAGCTCGGCGAGGAGCGGGTCCCAGACGGCGGGGGTCTCGGGGTTGCCGTGGACGAGGACGACGGTCATGCGACGGATTCTGGCGTGCTCCCCACCGTCGGGCGCACCCGGACGAACGACGCCGCGACGAGCGCCACGAGGCCGATCACGCCGGCGACGACGAACGCGACCTGCAGCCCGTCCGCGTCGGGAGCCGCCGCGCCGACCGCACTGCCGAGCGCGGCCACCGTCACGAAGACCGCGGTCCCGAGGGCGCCCGCCACCTGCTGCAGGGTGGAGAGCACGGCGCTGCCGTGGGAGTAGAGGTGGTCGGGCAGCGACCCGAGGGCCTCCGTCATGAGCGGCGTCATCATCAGGCCGAGACCCGCCATGAGCAGGACGTGGATGCCGATCACGGCGGCCAGCGGCGAGCCCTCGCCGAGGGTCGCGAACAGCCAGAGCGCACCCGCCGTCATGACCGCGCCGGGGAGCACGAGCGGACGCGCGCCGAACCGGTCGAACAGCGATCCGACGGGGCGGCCGAGCAGGCCCAGCACCAGGCCACCGGGCAGCACCGCGAGCCCGCTGACGAACGTGGAGACGCCGAGCACGGTCTGCAGGTAGAGCGGCAGCAGGATCGCCGAGGCGCCGATGAGGCACATGAAGAGCGGGACGCTGGTGGCCACCGCGACCGTGAAGGGGCGACGCGTGAACACCCGCAGGTCGAGCAGGGCGGCGTCGGCGCGCTGCAGGTGCAGCTGGCGGGCGACGAACACCCCGAGCGCGGCGAGCCCGACGACGACGGGCGCCCACGGCGGCACCGGGTGCGCGCCCCCGGACTCCCCGATCGCGGACAGGCCGTAGAGCAGACCACCGAAGCCGACCGCGGAGAGCAGCACCGACCCGACGTCGAGCGGGACCCGGCGCGTGGTCGACGACAGGCGCAGGTACCGCGCGCCCACGAGCAGCGCGACGATCGCGAGCGGGAACACCAGGCCGAACATCCAGCGCCAGCCGAGGCCGGCCAGGACCGCGCCGCCGATCGTCGGGCCGAGGGCGGGCGCGACGGCGATGACGATCGTGATCGTGCCCATCGTCGCGCCGCGGCGCTCCGCGGGGACGAGCCGCATGATCGTCGTCATGAGCAGCGGCACCATCACCGCCGTGCCCGCGGCCTGCACCACCCGACCGGCGAGCAGCACCCCGAAGCCGGGGGCGAGGGCGGCGAGCAGCGTGCCGGTGCTGAACAGCGAGAGCGACGTGAGGAACACCGCGCGCGGGGTGAAGCGCTCGAGCAGGAAGCCGGTGATCGGGATGACCACGGCCATCGTCAGGAGGAACCCGCTGGTCAGCCACTGCACGGTGGTCGCGGGGACGCCGAGGTCGACGGTCAGGTCGCGCAGCGCGACCGACAGGATCGTCTCGTTCAGGATCATCACGAACGCCGACCCGACGAGGACGGCGATCAGCAGGCCCGCGCGCGGGGGCGCGGCGGACTCGGGGCGCAGCTCGGCATGCGCGGTCATGGGGTCCTCCGGACGACGGGTGGGGCGGAGTCAGGTGGGCAGGTCACCGAGCACGCCGTGGGTGGCGGCGCGGACCGCGGCGGAGAGGCGGGCGAGCCCCTCCTCGCGCGGACGTTCGCGGCCGGCGGCGCAGTCGTCGGCCAGGTCCTCGGTGGCGATGCGCAGCGCTGCGGCGAGGGTCGCGGCCTGGACGCGGACGGCGAGCTCGTCGGGCGCGAGGCCGAGCCGCTCGGCGACGACCTCGGCGAGCACGGCCTCCGCCCGCTCGTAGACCACGAGCCAGATCGCACGCAACGCCGGCTCGTGGCGGGACATCGCGACGACCGCGAGCGTGGCCGCGCCGTCCTCGGCGGTGGCCGGGTCGGGCAGGTGGTGGTCGGCGACCAGGTGGTCCTCGAGCGGGGTGTCCGCCGGCCAGCGCCGCAGCGTGTCGACGAACGCGTCGGTGGTCAGCGAGAGCACCGGCTCGACACAGCTCTCCTTGCTGCGGAAGTAGCGCCAGAGCGTGCGGGAGGACAGCCCGACGAGCTCGGCGATCTGCTCGCCGGTGGTGTCGTGGACGCCGTGCTCGACGAACAGCCGGATGGCCGCCCGGGAGATCTCCAGACGCTGGAGCCGGCGGCGTCGGTCCGACATCGGGCGACGGCCACGCGTGGGTGCCGACATCGCCGCCCTCCTCGTGTCGCTGACCGACGTTCTGTCACTCACTGACAGAAATACCCGCGCTCCACCGGTCCGACAACGAGAGCTGCGTCTCCGCACGACTTTCTGGCGGTCCGTGCCATTATTGCCGGGTCCGCCGTGTCGAGGGAGTTCCGTGACCACCACCGCAACCGAGCCCCGCGCGAAGTCGCCGGCCTTCGTCGCCGTCCTCGCCCTCGCGGGCATCACGGTGTCGCTGCAGCAGACCCTCGTCGTCCCGCTGGTGCCGCAGTTCCCGCGTCTGTTGGGTGCCGCCCCGGCCGACACGGCCTGGATCGTCACCTCGACGCTGCTCACCGCGGCCGTCGCGGTGCCGATCGTCGGGCGCCTCGCCGACATGATCGGCAAGCGGCGCATGCTGCTGTTCTGCCTGGTCATGCTGATCGCGGGCTCGGTGGTGGCGGCGTTGTCGACCTCGCTGGTGCCGCTGATCGTCGGCCGTGCGCTGCAGGGGCTGTCGACCGGACTGATCCCGCTCGGCATCTCGTTGATGCGCGACGAGCTGCCGGCGGAGCGCCTCGGGTCGGCGGTGGCGTTGATGAGCGCGTCGCTCGGGGTGGGCGGCTCGCTCGGTCTCCCCCTCGCCGCGCTGATCGCCCAGACCACCGACTGGCACGTGCTGTTCTGGGCGGCGGGCGGGCTCGGCGTGCTCGTCCTGGTGCTCGTCCTCGCGCTCGTGCCGGAGTCCTCGCAACGGGCGGGCGGGCGCTTCGACCTCGTCGGCGCGGTCGGGCTCGCCGTCGCACTGGTGAGCCTGCTGCTCGCGGTGTCGAAGGGCTCGTCGTGGGGCTGGGGCAGCACGACGACCGTGACCCTGTTCGTCGTGGCCGTCGTCGTGCTGCTCGCGTGGGCGTTCTGGGAGCTGCGCACGCCGCAGCCGCTCGTCGACCTGCGGGTGAGCGCCCGACGCCAGGTCCTGCTGACCAACGCCGCGTCGATCGTCTTCGGGTTCGCGATGTTCGCGATGTCGCTGGTCTACCCGCAGCTGCTGCAGCTGCCCGTCGAGACCGGCTACGGCCTGGGCCAGTCGATCCTCGTCGCGGGCCTCGTCCTCGCGCCGGGCGGGCTCTGCATGATGGCGATGTCGCCCGTGTCGGCGCGGATCAGCGCCGCCTCCGGGCCGCGGACGACGCTGATGATCGGCGCCGTCGTCATCGCCGTCGGGTACGGGATCGGGGCGGCGTTCCACGCCGAGGTGTGGCAGCTGATGATCAGCTCGGTCACCATCGCCTGCGGGATCGGTCTGGCGTACGGGGCGATGCCGGCCCTGATCATGGCGGCCGTGCCGATCACCCAGACCGCGGCGGCGAACAGCCTGAACAACCTCATGCGCGCGCTCGGCACGTCGTTCGCCAGCGCGATCGCCGGGGTGCTGCTGGCGTCGCTCGTCTCGGCCTCGGGTGCGCCGACCGAGGGCGCGTTCGTGCTCGTGATGCTGCTCGGCGCCGGGGGTGCCGTGGTGGCGCTGGTGATCATGGCGTTCGTGCCGAAGCGGCCGGCGTCGGACGCGGCGGCCGTGGTTCCCGACGTCGGGTCGGAGCCGGAGCTCGAGTCGGAACGTGGGCCCGAGCCCGAGCCCGAGCCGCTGACCGCGCCGGTGGCCCGGCCGCTCGTGTCGGGTGTGGTGCGCCGCGGGAGTGCCCCGGTGGCGGGGGCGACCGTCACCGTCGTCAGCGACGCCGGCCGCCAGCTCGGCCGCGGGGTGTCGGGAGCCGACGGGCACTACGTCGTGGCCGCGGACGGTCCCGGACGGCCGCACCTGCTCGTCGTGCGGGCGGACGGGGCGTCGCACGCCGAGCATCTGGGCGGGACCGGCCCGGTCTCGCGCGACGTGCACCTGCGCGCGCCGGCCGCCGTGCCCACCCCCGCCCCCGTCGCCTGAGGAGGATCGCCGTGAGCACCACCGAGATCACCACCCGCCGGGAGGGCTTCGGCCCCGCACCGGACGTCGTCGCGGTCCGCGAGGCCGAGGGGGTCGTGCGCGTGCCGACTCCCTTCGGGCCCGCGGCCTGGCTCCTCACCCGCCACGAGGACGTCCGCCGCATGCTCGGCGACGCCGACGGGTTCGCCAACGGTTGGACCCCCGCCGACCTCGGCGAGTCCGGCCGCGACCCGCGCCAGCTCTCCGGGGACCGCGCCGGCAACCTGCTCGCGCTCGACCCGCCGGACCACACCCGCCTGCGCCGGCTGCTCACCCCCGAGTTCACGGTGCGGCGGATGCGCCGGCTGGAGCCGCGCATCGTCGAGATCGTGGACGCCCACCTCGATGCGATGGCGGCGGCGGGCGCCCCGGCCGACCTGGTGTCGACCTTCGCGCTGCCGATCCCGTCGCTCGTGATCTGCGAGCTGCTCGGGGTGCCGACCGGCGACCAGGAGGAGTTCCAGGAGCGCACCTCCCGCCAGCTCGACACGACCCTGCCCGAGGCCGAGAAGGTCGCGCTCGCGGCGGAGGCACTGGCCTACATGCAGAGCCGCGTCGCCACCGCGCGACGTGACCCGGGCGAGGACCTCCTCGGCATGCTGATCCGGGAGCACGCGGACGCGATCGCCGACGACGAGCTGGTGGGGGTCGCGAACCTGCTCCTCGTCGCCGGGCACGAGACCACCTCGAACATGCTCGCGCTCGGCACCCTCGCGCTCCTCCGCCACCCGCAGCAACTCGCCCGGGTGCGCGACGACGACGACGCGGTACCGGCGGCGGTCGAGGAGCTCCTGCGCTGGCTCGCGATCGTCAACTCCGGCTCGCCACGCCTGGCGAGGACGGACGTCGAGATCGGCGGCGCCACGATCCGGGCCGGCGACCTCGTCTCGTTCAACCTGCCCACCGCCAACCGCGACCCGGCGCTGGTCGACGACCCGGAGACCCTCGACGTCACCCGCCCGCCGACGAGCCACCTCGCCTTCGGCCACGGCATCCACCACTGCCTCGGCGCACCGCTCGCCCGGCTGGAGATGCGCGTCGCCTTCCCCGCGCTGCTGCGGCGCTTCCCGGGGCTGCGGCTCGCCGTTCCCGACGAGGAGATCCGCTTCGCCTCGCACCGCGCCATCCACGGTCTGGTGGAGCTGCCCGTCGCGTGGTGACCTGACCAGGTGGACGTCGACGAACTCCGTTCCCTGCTCGCCGCCTACCCCGGCACTCGCATGCTCGAGGCGAACGGCGACCACTTCGCCGTGTACGACCCCGACGGCACGATCCCGCCCGAGAAGCAGCGCCCCTGGGCCACGATCGTCACCTCGAACGCCTACGACGACGGGTCCGACCTCGACCGACCCGGCGTGTACCGCCTCAACCTGGGCCTGCCGAGGGACCTGGCCGCCGAGGTGGCCGATCCCGACGCGGACCTGACGACGCTCGACGTCGTCATGCCGCACCCGGACTACGGCCGCCTCGGGTTCGTCTGCGTGCTCAACCCGTCGTCGTCGTGGCTGCGGGTGCAGGAACTGATCGACGCGGCCTACGCGAAGGCCCGGTCCTGAGCGAGCGGCCCGTTCGCAGCATCTATGCGCGCGAGAGTGCCGTTCGCTCGGCCGGGGCCTGGGTGCGCGCCGCCCGGAACCCCAGCACCACGACCACCAGCACCTCCGCCAGCGACAGCACCCGCTCGATCAGCCCCAGCGGCACGGCCCGGTACCAGGGCGTCGCGAGGACCGGGTTGAGGGCGATCGCCCCGATGATCGCCCCGATGATCGGCAGGAACGAGGCGAGGGCGACCAGCGAGGACACCGTGACCCACCGCGCCCACGCCTCGCCCCGGTGCCGGCGCGCCGTGAGCAGGCCCGCCGCCGGGAGGGCGAAGAACGCGGCGAGGCTCGCGTAGCGGTGGATCGACCCCGACAGGCTCGGGCCGACCGACCAGTTCGTCTTCTCGAACACCACGACGAGCACCAGCCCGACGCACCAGACGCCGAACAGCACCACGGCCGTCGTCGGGACGAGGCCGCGCGCGACGAGGGCCGCGACCACCGCCACCGTCGCGGCGACCAGACCGAGGACGGCGACGTCGAACAGCCACCCGCCCGACCCGACCGCGTACTCGCTGATGGTGCGGCGCACCGGATCGTGCCGCGACCACGGGGCGACGAGGTGCATCAGGCCGACCACGGCGACCACCGCCAGGGCGACGACCGCCCCGGCGGTCCCGAGCAGGGAGGGTCGGAGCCGGGTCGCGGTCGTCGTCACCCCACCAGGATGACCCGGGCCCCCGTCAGTCCACCGTCAGACGGAGCACCACGCGCTCCCGGGCGGGCCCGCCACGGCGGACGGCACGCTCGGCGGCCTGCAGCAGCCGGATACCGCCGAACTCCCAGCCGTACTTGGCCCGCAGGAGGTCCTCGGCGTCGTCGACCGCACCGTCCGCGTCGTCGACGACGGCCGTGGCCTCGACGATGGGCGTCCCGGGTGCGACGCGGCCGCGACGGTCGCAGGCCCGCAGTTCGACGTGCGGGTCGTGACGCAGCCGCTTGACCTTGCCGCTCTCCGCCGCGGTGTAGACGACGAGCCCGTCGCCGTCGCGCGCGACCCAGACCGGGGTGGACACGGGGTCGCCCGAGCGCCGGAAGGTCGTCAGGGACACGAAGCGCTCGTCGCCGAGCGTCACGAGCGAGGCAGTCACGGGTCCAGGCTTACCCCCCACCACCCGCCTTGGATCGATCCAGCCGGGATCGCGTCACAGTGCAACGGCAATCACAACGACCCGTCGTCACACGAACGACACGTGCCCGGTTCCGTCCCGCCCGACCGATCGGGCACCCTCGGCGGGCATGACGATCCGGGCCAGGACGAGCGACCCCGCAGGCACCGACGGCCGACCCCGGGTGGTGATCGTCGGCAGCGGGTTCGCCGGTTACCACACCGCGAAGTCCCTGGCCCGTCGCACGCGGGGCGAGATCGAGATCGTCGTCGTCAGCCCCACCAACTACTTCCTCTACCTGCCGCTGCTGCCGGAGGTCGCGGGCGGCATCCTCGAGCCGCGCCGGATCGCGGTGGCGCTGTCCGACACGCTCCCGCCGTGCGTGCGGCACGCCCCCGGTGAGGTCGACGCCATCGACCTCGAGGCGCGCGAGATCGGGTGGCTCGACCCGGAGGGCGTCGCACACCGCACGTCCTACGACCGGCTGGTGCTCGCCGCCGGGAGCGTCCACAAGGTCATGCCGGTCCCGGGGGTCAACGAGTACGCGGTCGGCTTCCGCGGGGTCCCCGAGGCGTTCTACCTCCGCGACCACCTCGTCCGTCAGATCGACCTCGCGGCGATGAGCGACGACCCGGAGGAGGTCGCCGCCCGCTGCACCTTCGTCGTCGTCGGCGCGGGCTACACCGGCACCGAGGTGGCCGCGCAGGGCCAGTTGTTCACCCGGGCGCTGGCCCGCAGCCGCGGGCTGGACCCGGACGCGATGCGCTGGGTCCTGGTCAGCCGGGGGCGGGTGCTCGCCGGGCTCGACGAGCACCTCTCGGCCACCGCCGACGCGGTCCTGCGCCGCCGCGGGGTGGAGGTGCACACCGACACGACGATGGACGAGGCGGCCGAGGACGGCGTGCTGCTCTCGTCGGGCGAGCGCATCGCGACCCGCACGCTGCTCTGGTGCGTCGGCGTCCGGGTGGACCCGCTCATCGAGGACCTCGACATCGAGATCGACGGCGGCCGGGTGGTGGTGGAGCCGACACTGCAGGTGCCGGGCCGTCCGGAGCTCTACGCGTGCGGGGACGCGGCCGCCGTGCCCGACCCCAGCCGCCCCGGCGAGGCGACCCCGATGACCGCGCAGCACGCCGTGCGACAGGGGACGCTGGCGGGCCGCAACATCGCCGCGTCCCTCGGCTACGGCACGGTGCGCGGGTACCGGCACCGCGACCTCGGCTTCGTCGTCGACCTCGGCGGGCTGGAGGCCGCGGCCGCGCCGCTGAACGTCCCGCTCACCGGCCTGGCCGCGAAGGTCGTCGCCCGCGGCTACCACCTGGCCGCGATGCCGGGCAACCGGCTCCGAACCGCGACGGACTGGCTGATCGAGGCCGTGCAGCCCCGGCAGAGCGCCCAGCTCGGCCTCGTCCGCTCCCCCGCGATCCCGCTCGACACGGCCTCCCCCGAGGTCCCGCAGCACCACCTCGGCTTCCCGCACGCGACCCCGCGCTCGTGAGCGGTCCGCTCTCCGGAACTCGCCCGGTGCTGCCGAATACATGCACCAGGGACCATGGGTGCCGCATTGTTCACGGTGGGAACACTTCGATCGTGCGCCGTGGATCCGCAATTCCGCCCATTTCGCGTGGTCCGCGCGCCGACCTGGCGTGACCTGCGCGTGAGCAGGGTGTTCCCTCCGCGTGCGGTCCGTGAGATCCTTCCGCTGCGGACGATCAGGGCCGACCGCCCGGTTTTGCGCGCGCGGGATTTCACTCCTTGTTGTCGACCTTAGAACGGATTACGGTGGCGTCCGTAGCCGGGCAGCAACGTCTCCCCCCGACGAAATCCGGGTCACCCCCCCAGACCCGGAGGTGTGCTGCCCGGCTACCACACGTCCCGGGCCGGACCTCCTCGCACCGGAGCCCGGTCGACAGGGTCGAGCGGCCGCCGGGCGGGGTATCAGCGAGGATGGAGGGCCCGGCGCCGTCGGCGCCGCCCTCCGAGCCAGTCGCCCGACTCCCCAATCCGACGAGGTGCAGCACATGCCCCTGATGCGTCGCGTGGCCGCCCTCGGTGCCGCCGTGGCCGCGGCCCGCCAGTACGCCCGCCAGAACCCCGAGAAGGTGAACCGCTACGCCGACCAGGCGGCCGCGTTCATCGACCAGCGCACGAACGGGAAGTTCCGCCGCCAGATCGACGGCGCGCTGCGCCAGGTGCGCAAGGAGACCAGCGTCCCGGGCCGCACGGTCCCCGGGCCGAGCCAGGCCGGGCAGTACGGGCCGCAGCAGTTCCGTCACGACCCCTACCAGGGCGGGACGCAGCGCTACCCGAGCGAGCGCACCGACCGCTGAACCCGGGAGGGTCCGGGCGGGTCGGCCGGGCGCCGGTTAGCGTCGGCGACCATGCAGCCGGCCGACATCGCCCGACTCGTCAGCCCCGGGGATCCGCGGGTCTCGCCCGACGGGGCGCGGGTCGCGCTCGTCGTCAGCCGCGTCGACCTCGACGCCGACCGCTACCGCTCCGCGATCTGGCTCGCGCCGGCGGACCCGTCCGACGGCCCGCCGCGTCCGCTGACCTCCGGGGACGGCGACGCGAACCCGCGGTGGTCGCCCGACGGCACGCGGCTCGCCCTCACGCGCAGCGTCGAGGGCAAGCACCGCCTGGTGGTGCTGCCGGTCGACGGTCCCGGCGAGCCGGTGACCCTCGTCGAGCGCGACGCACCGATCGGGGAGCCCGTCTGGTCCCCCGACGGCACCGCGATCGCCTTCACCTCGCGCGAGCCCCGGCCGGACGCGCCGCCGTTCACCGTCGTCGGCACCCCGGAGCGCACGACGCTGCCGCGGCGGATCGACCGTCTGTTCCCCAAGCTCGACGGCGAGGGCTGGATCGTCGACCGGCCACGCGCACTCTTCGTCGTCCCGGCCGACACCCCCGCGCCGCCGCGTGTCCTCGCCCACCACCGCTACGACATCAGCGCCCCGGCCTGGTCACCGGACGGCCGCGAGCTCGCCGTCACGACGGTCCGCGACGAACCGGACGCCGACCTGACGATGGTCGAGGCCCTGCACCTCGTCGCCGTCGACACCGGCGAGATCCGCCCCCTCACCTCCTCGTCGTCGATCTCGGTCTCCCGCCCGTCCTGGTCCCCCGACGGCCGGACGATCGCCGTGCTGGCCGAGGACGTCGCGCTGGTGCCGTCGTTCGGTCGGGTCGCGACGGTCCCGACGACCGGCGGGGAGCCGACGGTGCTCACCGCGGGTCTGGACCGTCAGGCCGCCCCGTTCGTCGGCGGCCGGGCACCGCTGTGGCGCGGGTCGGACCTGGTGTTCGCGGTCGAGGACCACGGCACGCAGCCGTTGTACTCCGTGCCCGCGGACGGGTCGGGCACGCCGACGGAGCTGCTCGGCGGGACGCGGGCGATCGTCGGGTACGACGCCGTCGGGGACACCCTCGCGATCCTGACGACGACCCCGACCTCCCGTCCCGAACTCGCCGTCGTCCACGGGGGCCGCGAGACGACGCTCTCGTCGTTCTCCGCCGCCTTCCACCGCGACCTGCCGCTCGACGCGCCGGAGCACCTGCGGGTGCCGTCGTCGGGCGGGGGCGAGATCGACGCGTGGCTGCTCCGGCCGCGGACGCCCGCCCTCGCCGACACCGACGGTCGGCTCCCGCTGCTCGTGTCGGTGCACGGCGGGCCGATGACGCAGTACCCGACGGCCTGGTTCGACGAGTTCGCGATGTGGTCCGGCGCCGGGTACGCCGTGCTCTGGTGCAACCCGCACGGCTCGACCGGCGACACCGAGGCCGCGCTGCGCTCGATCCGGTCGCCCGAGTCCGCCGAGGTGCCCGGCACCGGCTGGGGCGGGGTCGACGTGGACGACGTCCTCGCCGCTCTCGACGCCGCCCTCGCGCACGAGGCGACGCTCGACCCGGCGCGGGTCGGGGTCCTCGGCGGCTCGTACGGCGGGTTCATGACGACGTGGCTCGTCGGCCACACCGACCGCTTCGCCGCCGCCTGCTCGGAGCGCGCCGCGAACAACCTGCTCTCGCTGGAGTGGGGCGGGTCGGACGCGGCGGGCTACTTCCGGTTCGAGCTGGGTGTCGACCATCTCGCCCGGCCGGACGTCTACCGCCGCATGTCCCCGACCTCGTCCGTCGAGCACATCCACACGCCGCTGCTGATCCTGCACGCGGACGACGACCTGCGCTGCCCGCCCGAGCAGGCCGACCAGCTCTACCTCGCGCTGCGCCTGCTGGGTCGCGAGGTGGAGTACTGGCGCTTCCCCGACGAGGGCCACGAACTCTCGCGCAGTGGCTCACCCCGACGACGCGTGCAGCGCGCCGAGATCATCCTCGACTTCTTCGCGAGGTGGCTCCGCCCTGTGAGTACTAATCCGCCCCCTGGCACGGATTAGTACTCACGCGGCGGCAGCCACCTGACCCACGGAGGCCAGCTCGGTGGCGACCGCACGCTGGATCGCCGCCGAGGTCAGCTGGGCGATGTGGCCGCCCGGCACGACGACGTTGCGGGCGTAGGGGTCGTGGCTGGAGCGCCACGGCACCGCACCGTCGGTCCGGCTGTAGATGCTGGTGAACGGGACGTCGGCGGGCCACGGGGCGCGCAGCGTGTCGCGGAAGTCCGCGCAGCAGCGACCGATCATGCAACCCAGGCCGAACAGGCCCGGCATCCCGGCGCTTCCGACGGCGGCCATGCCCCAGGCGACGGCGGCCATCTGCGGGGTCAGGCCACCCCAGCGGTCGAACGGCGTGCCGATGGTGATCAGCTGCGACACCGACTCCGGGGTCGCGGCGCCGACCGCGCGGGCGAACTGGCCGCCGCGGCTGTGCCCGACGATCCGGACGGGCTCGCCGGCCTCGTCGGCGATCGCCCGGACCCGGCGGGTCAGCGAGTCGACGGTGCGCTGCGCGCAGCCCATGCCCGAGCCGAGCGTGAACGGGTGCACGTCGTAGCCCAGCCGGGTCAGCCAGCGGGCCATCGGCTCGAGGCAGGGACCGGTCTCGCAGAGGCCGCCGAGCAGGACGACGGGACCGCGACCGGGGTGCGTGACCTGCTCGGTCGGCGCGACGGAACGGTGCCGCAGGCCGGTGACGCCGATGGCCGCCCGCCCCACCGTGGTGAGGCCGAACCCGACCATGACATCCCATCCGGGGGGACTCCACCGCATGGCACTCCTCCGATCCCCGACGATCAGTGGTGAGTTACCCGTGCGTCAGATCGCAGGAAACCAGGTCATCGCCTCGGCGACCAGACCCCGATCGCCGACGTCGTCACCGTGGGTGATCGCGTAGCAGGGCCCGACGTCGAGCCAGGCCCGCGCCCGCGTCGCGAGCTCGTCGGTGACGCCGTAGGCCGCGGCGACCTCCCGGGCCACCTCCGGCCCCGCCTGGTGCAGCGGCCAGACCAGGTCCTTCGCCGGATCGCCGGCCCGCGCGTCGCCCCAGTCGATGACGCCTGCGACTCCCCCGTCGTGGACGAGGACGTGCTCGGCCGAGAGGTCGCCGTGCACCACGACGGACGCGGGGGCGTCCCGGAGCAGTGCGAGCCGGTCGCGCAACCAGGCTCCGGTCGCGATCGGGAGGCGCGGCACAACGTCAGTCTCGAAGCGGTCGAAGTGTGCATCCCGCAGTGCCGACGTGCGCTCCGGCGGCGGCAATCCCCGGCTGGTCGCCTCGTCGAGGTCCACGGCGTGCAGGGCGGCCACGAACTCCCCCACCGCGGTGCCGAGCCCGGGTTCGTCGTCGGCCGGCCTTCCGGCGATCAGCCGGTGCCGCACCGTCAGCGGATGCTCCTTCCCGACGACGGGGCGGGGCACCTCGAGCGGGAGCTGCGGGGCGAGCCACGGCAGCAGCGTCGTCTCCGTGCGCAGCCACGGCTCGACGTCGGGCCGCTTCGCGGTGCGCTCCACCCACGTGCCGTCGACGAGCCAGGCGTCGCTGTCCCATCCGGAGCCGAGGTACTGGCGGGTAGTCACGTCCGCTACTGTCGCGCGGTCCCTCACCCTGTGACGAGCGTCGCGGAGAGCAATCCGATGAGCACGCAGGACACCGAGGCCGACGAGCAGGACGTCCAGGAACGCCTGGAGTCCTCCACGGCCGGACGGGCCGCGATCAGCGTCCTGATCGTCGTGCTGCTCGGGATCGCGGCGATCGTCAACATGCCGGAGTCGATCACCAAGAACGCGCTGGCGCCGGTGGTGGGTCGGGCGGCCAACCTGATCGGGCTTGACCAGGGCTGGGCCGTCTACGCGCCGACACCGCGAGGGCTGTCCACCTACCTCGAGGCCAGGGTGCTCGACCGGGACGGGACCACGACCTCGGTGCCCATCCCCACCACCACCGGCGTGTCCGAGTACTGGGACTATCGCTGGCAACGTTACGGGGACACGCTGCTCAACGGGCCGGACAACAAGCCGCGGTGGGCTCCCTACGCCCGGTGGGTGGCGGACCAGCAGCGAGCGCAGGGGCGCCATCCCGTCGTCGTGTCGCTGGTCAACATCTCGGCGCAGTCGCAACCCCCAGGTTCGCCCGTACCTCGGACGGCCTGGGTCGAGCGGCAGTTCTTCTCGATCGGGGTCGGATCGTGATTCGCGCTCGCCAATTCGGGCTCATGGCATGGAGCGGCTGGGAACGTTTCTTCTTCACGCCGACCTCGACGGCTCCGCTGGCCGTCTTCCGGATCGCATTCGGGCTGACCGTCACAGCGTGGACCGCGACGCAGGTGCCGTACCTGTTCACGTTCTACGGGCCGGACGGTCTGCTCCCGGAGCCGCCGGCGATCGGTCCGTGGCAGTGGGGCCTTCTGACGACGAACAACACGGTGATCGTCCTGTCGGTGGTCTTCCTGGCCACGCTGCTGGCCGGGATCGCGCTGACGGTCGGGTCATGGCCGCGGGTCGCCGCAGTGGTCGTCCTGCTCGGGCTCATGGCCTTCGAACGCCGCAACCCCTTCGTCCTGAACTCCGGTGACGTCCTCTTACGCGTCATGGCGGTGTACCTGGTGTTCGCGCCGTCCGGGGAGTCACTGTCATGGGACCGGTGGCGGCGTGACCGCGAGCACTTCTGGGAGTTCCCGCGCCGCGCGCCGTGGGCGCTCCGCATGTTGCAGATCCAGACGTCGATCATCTATCTCGCCGCCGTATGGGCGAAGTTGCAGGGTGATGTGTGGCGAGAGGGGACGGCACTCTCCTTCACCCTCCGCATGCTCGATCAGCTCCGCGCTCCGTCTCCGGACTTCGTGGCCCAGAGCGGCCTGCTGACGGAGTGGCTGACGTTCGGCACCTTGCTGCTCGAGCTCTCGATCGCAGTTCTGGTCTGGCACCGCAGGCTTCGCCCTTGGGTACTGGCTGCGGGCGTGACCTTCCACCTCGCGATCGAGGTGTTCATCATGGTCGGCTTCTTCAGCATCGGGATGTGGGTCCTCTACCTGGTCTTCCTCTCCCCGGACTGGACGGAGCGGACCGTGCTCCGACTGCGGGATCGACGGCATGCACGTCAGGTCCCGGTGACCGAGGAGGCTCCGGACACGGCCCGCGAGCCTGCTGTGTCCGAATCGTGACGGAACCGAGCGGCGGACAGGTCGTTACGTGTAACGCCACGAACGTGTACGCCGACGTCCCGGTGTATCGGGATCGGATGAATTTCTTGATCAATTCGAGGGGAAGAGGGTCGAGATGAGCCCAGGACGGCGTACGACCGTCAAGCGGATGGCCGCGGTCGCAGCCGGGATGATGCTCGTGGGCATGGTCTGGCAGGGCGTCGCGACCGCGGAGGTGCGGTCTGCCGACGAGCCTGGCACGAGCAGCTCCTCGTCCGGGTCCGGTTCCAACCCCGTGACGGACATCGTCGATGGCGTCGCGGACGCGATCGACACCAGCTCGTCCAGCAGTTCGTCCAGCAGCGGCTCGTCCAGCAGCGGCTCGTCCTCGAGCTCCTCCTCGAGCGGCAGCGGCTCCTGCACGGTGATCAGCGTCGGTGGCACCTGCATCGGGATCCCGGGATCGACGTCGTCGACGTCCACGGCTTCCACCTCGTCCACCAGCTCGACGAGCGGCGCCAACACGCAGGTCATCTACTCGCCGTACCCGGTCCCCGTCTTCGGCGATTACGGGAAGCGCTACTACGGCCGGTACTACGACCACGGCTGCGGCTGTGACCGCTACGCGGCGCCGACCTACGTCGCCCCGACCTACGTCGCCGCGACCCAGGTCTCGTCCGTGCCCAACGGTGGCGTCGACACCGGGGACGGCTCCTTCCAGTGAGTGCCGAGACCGAGACCGAGACCCCGCCGACCCGGGAGCCGTCCAAGATCGACGGCGTCACAGGGAAGATCGGGATCGGCCTGGTCGTGATCGTGGCGCTCATCGGTCTGGTGGTCGCCGGCACGTCGGGGTCGAAGTCGTCCGGGTCGTCGGGTGATTCGGGAGTGCAGCTCATGGCTGCCTCCACCCCGACCTCGGTGTCCATCCCGTCGATCGGGGCGGACTCCTCGTTGATCGAGACCGGCCAGAAGCCGGACGGCGAGCTCGAGGTCCCGCCGCTCTCGAACCCGATGCAGGCGAGCTGGTACGACAAGAGCCCGTCGCCGGGCACCCTCGGCCCGGCGGTGATCCTCGGTCACGTCAACGGGGACGGGAAGGCCGGCATCTTCTACCGGCTCAAGGACGTCAAGGCGGGCGACCAGGTCCTGGTCAAGCGCCAGGACGGGCAGACCGCGGTGTTCACCGTGTCGAACATCGACACCGTGCCGAAGGCGGCCTTCCCGGCCGAGCAGGTCTACGCCGACACCCCGGACTCGCAGCTCCGGCTCATCACCTGTGGCGGCATCTTCGACCCCGCCGCCCGCAGCTACGAGGCGAACGTGATCGTGTACGCGAACCTCACCGAGGTCCGCCCGGCCTGAGCTAACCAGCACGACCGACGGCAACTGCGGCCGCCGCCCCTTCGGGCGGCGGCCGCAGTGCGTCCGGGCACGTCCAGGACGTCGGACCTGCCGCGGCGGACCGGGTCGCCACGCTGTCCATGAGCGTGGTGGACGAGCGGGCTGCGGCCTGCAACACCGCCTCGGACGGCACGACATCGCGTCGTACCCAGGTCCGCGCATCTCGCGGACCGATCCACAGCGGCACGTAGTCGCGTATGAGACGTGGGTCATCGACGATCCCCGTCGGCCCAGCGATCCCGTTGGACGCGGCCAATCGCATGAACGTCGGCCGGACGACGTCGAAGACGTGGTCACGCAGTCCGCTCATGTCGTTTGATCTCCAGAACCGCGCGATGACCGGATCAGTAAGCCCTGCGAGGTCGACGAAACTGAGTCTGCTGGCCAGAGCCATCCCGCCGGCGTCCACTCCCAGGTACGAGCCTGATCGAAGACCGAGGGCATCGGCGTCTGCGCTGCCGACGAGAGCGTTGGTGAGGGTTACACCGCAGAGAGACACGGTCGGGCGAAGGCGGAAGGACACTGCGCTCGTCACCCAGGTCACTCCGCTGACGACGAGCGCGAGAGCAAGCAGAGCGGCGACCGGACGACGGCTCCCACCGCCCAGTTGAGCGAGCACCTGCGAGACGACCAGAACCGCCGTGATCGCCGCGAGCGGCCAGATCGGTGTGGCGAAGCGCGCTTGCGCCATCCAGTCCGGTGCCAGCATGGAGTACGCGAGCAACGCGAGCCCGAAGGCGATAAGCAACGCCGAGATCGCCTTGAACCATGAAGCCGATGCCTCCGCCCTCTTCGAGATGACGACGGCCAAGGCACCTACGCCGATGGCACAGGCCGGCCAACCGATGAGTGCGACGAGTTCGACGGGGCGTCCGAGGTCCAACGCGAGACCCTGCCGCTTCGCGATCGCAGTCGTCGGGAGGAGTTCGCCGAACGTCGCGATGCGCCAGACCTCGTAGACCACCGCCGGAACGACGCCGACCCCTACGCCGAGCGCAGCCGACCGCCACCTCGCGGTCCCGGTGGCCAGCACCCAGACGGCCAGCGGATACGCGGCGAGGTAGACGGCGCCGTCCGGGCGGGTCAACGACGCCAGCGCGGCCAGACCTGCACACTGCAGCGCCACCCGCGTCGAGAGCAGG
Organism: Actinomycetospora sp. CA-084318; assembly: GCF_050955885.1. NCBI lineage: Bacteria > Bacillati > Actinomycetota > Actinomycetes > Pseudonocardiales > Pseudonocardiaceae > Actinomycetospora > Actinomycetospora sp. CA-084318. The sequence continues at coordinate 1,308,722 of NZ_CP192098.1, read as the reverse complement.
TCGCCGTCGATGGCGGCGGTGGCCAGCCGTGCGGCCAGCAGGACCGCGGCGAGCGCCAGGAGTGGGTTCTCCAGTCCACTGCCGATCCAGACGACGAACGACGGGATCGCCGCTGTGATCGTCCCCGCCACCATCGTCGTCGTCAGCGGGTTCGGTGAGACGCGCAGCGCCACGCGGTGGAACGCGAGGAACATGCCGGCGGCGCAGAGCACGGCGACGACCTTGGGGAAGGCGACGAGGTCCGGGACCCCGAACCACGCGCCGTGGTCGAGCAGACCCAGCCAGCGGGCGACGACGAAGACTGCGAGCCACGCGGGGTCCGACCAGCCCTCGGAGATCGGCGCCCCAGGCTGCAGCACGGGACCGAACCCATTCGAGATCGACCGGGCGTAGGCCATGGTGATCCCGGCATCGTCGACGATCCACCGGCCGTAGACCCAGAGATGGACGGCGACGAGGACGGTCGGCACAGCGACGGCCGTCGCGGTGTCCGTGCGACGGCCGGCGGGGACCGGTGCGGGATCGGTGGGCGGCGCCTCGGCGGTCGTCGTCACCCGGTGTGCCTACAGGCCCACGCCGACGATCGCCAGGCTGCGCCGACCACACGACCCGTGGGCGCGGTCAGCGGCTGGGTCCGCGCATCATGCAGAGCCGAGCGCACCCGTCGTCGGGAAGGGAAGATGGTCTTCGACCCGGAGAGACCACCCCGAGGAGCGCACCGATGCCCAGCACCCCGACTCCCGTCGGCGTCACCACCGAGGCGCAGGAGCAGCTGCGCACGGAGGTGCGGGAGCTGTGTGCCCGGTTCCCCGACGAGTACTGGCGCGAGCGCGACCGCAACCGCGAGTACCCCGACGCCTTCGTCGACGCGCTGACCGAGTCCGGCTACCTCGCGGTGCTGATCCCCACCGAGTACGGCGGCAGCGGGCTCGGCATCACCGAGGGCTCGATCGTGCTCGAGGAGATCAACCGCTCCGGCGGGCACTCCGCGGGCTGCCACGCCCAGATGTACACGATGGGCGCGCTGCTCAAGCACGGGTCGGAGCAGCAGAAGAAGGCCTACCTGCCGGGGATCGCGGACGGGTCGATCCGGCTGCAGGCCTTCTCGATCACCGAGCCCGAGGCTGGGTCGAACACCACCGACATCCGCACGACGGCGATCCGTGACGGCGACGACTACGTCATCTCCGGGCACAAGAACTGGACGAGTCGGCTCGAGCAGTCCGACCTCGCGCTCGTCCTCGCGCGCACGTCGCCGCGCGCCGAGGATCCGAAGGACCGCACGAAGGGCATCAGCCTCTTCCTCGTCGACCTGCGCGCGGTGCGCTCCGACGCCCCGGACACGCTGAAGGTCACCCCGGTGCGCACGATGTTCAACTACGCCACCAACGAGGTGCACTACAACGACATGCGGGTGCCCGCGAGCGCCCTCATCGGCGAGGAGGGGCAGGGGTTCCGCTACGTCATCGACGGCTGGAACGCCGAGCGCATCCTGCTCGCGGCCGAGGCGGTCGGCGACGGGTACTGGTTCATCGACCGCGCGACCTCCTATGCGAACCAGCGGGAGGTGTTCGGCCGACCCATCGGCGCCAACCAGGGCGTCCAGTTCCCCATCGCGCGCGCCTACGCGCAGGTCGGCGCGGCGGACCTCATGCGCTACCGCGCCGCCGCCCTCTTCGACGCCGGGGAGAAGTGCGGCGAGCAGGCCAACCTCGCCAAGTTCCTGGCCAGCGAGGCGAGCTGGCAGGCCGGCAACGCCTGCCTCGACACGCACGGCGGCTACGGCTTCGTCGACAGCTGGGACGTCGAGCGGAAGTTCCGGGAGACGCGGCTCTACCAGGTCGCGCCGGTGAACAACAACCTCGTGCTGGCCTACGTCGGCCAGCACGTGCTGGGCATGCCGCGCAGCTACTGAGCCCGCAGCCGCGTCAGGGCCGACCAGCCCGCCGTCGCCAGGACCGCGAGCGCGCCGAGCACCACGGCGAGCGCCACGTCCCACGACGGCGGGTCGCCCGCCTCGTGCACGGCCCCGACGAGCCACGGCCCGAGCGCGCCCAGCAGGTAGCCGCCGCCCTGCACGAACGCGGCGAGGCGGCGGTTCTCGGTCGACGTGCGCGTGGCGGCCAGCACCGCCGAGAAGATGACGGTGAAGCCGCCGCCCTGCGCCGCCCCGGCGAGCGAGCACCACAGCGGCCAGAGCGCGGGCGCGACCAGCAGACCACCCGGTAGGGCCAGGAAGGCCGCCGCAACCGGCACGAACGCGAGCCGCAGGCCCATCCGCCGCGCGACCAGCGGCGTCGCCAGGGCCCCGACCACCGCCAGGATCTGGAAGAGCGACGACGCCACACCCGCACTCGCGGCGTCGAGACCGCGGAGGTCCCGCAGGACCTCGGGGAGCCACGCGGTGAGGCCGTAGTAGGAGAACGACTGGGCGCCGAACGCGAGGAGCAGCAACCACCCGACGGGCCGCGACGTGGGTGCGCGGGCGGGCTCGGTCTCCTCCTCCGTCCGGGCCCGGGGCGCGCCGTCCCGACGACGGGTCGCGAGACTCCACACCACGGCGGCGGCCAGCGCGACCAGCAGGTACGTGCACAGCGCGAGCCGCCAGCCGACGCCGTCGGCGATCGGCACCGTGAGCGACAGCGTGAGCATCGACCCGATGTTCATCGTCGCGGTGTAGACCCCGAACACGGTGCCGGAGCGGTGCGGGAAGTCCCGGCCCACCACCACGGGCACCACGATGTTGCCGACGGTGATCCCCGCACCGATCAGCGCGGTGCCCAGCAGGGCCCCGACGACGCCGTCGGTGGAGCGCAGGACAGTGCCCGCCGACAGCACCGCGAGCCCGACGAGCATCGCCCGCTCCGGCCCGATCCGACCGACGAGCCACGACGCGGGCGGTGATGCGAGGGCGAAGGCGAGGACCGGCAGGCTCGTCAGCAGCCCGGCGACGGCGGCGGACACGCCGAGATCCGCTCGGATGGCGTCGACCACCGGGCTGACGGCGACGATCGGCCCGCGCAGGTTGAGCGCCACGAGCACGATCGCCGCCACGAGGAGCGGGGTGCCGAGGGCCACGGCGGAGCGGCTCGGGGCGGCGGTGGTCACGTGGACCCAGTCTGGATGCTTCGCTCGCGAAAGGACATCGGGTGTGAAGAAGGACGCGGGCCGGGCAGCTGCGGGGATGACCGATCGAGACGACATCCGCGTCCGCAAGGCACTGCAGGGAGCCGACTTCCCCGCGGCGCGCAACGACCTGGTCGCCTACGCGACCGACCGCGGGGAGGTCGACGAGAGGACGCTGGCGGCCTTGGCCGACCTGCCTGAGGGCACGTACGGCTCGGTCGACGAGGTCGTGGACGCGGTGCCGCACCGGCCCGGGTCGGTGGCGGATCGCTGAGCACCCTCCGGGTGCAAGCAATGCGTCACTGCTTGCGCCCAGTGCCAGGAAACCCGGCTTCGTCGGTGACGTTGTCGGGGGTCGCTGCTAGACCTCACCGCATGACGACGTGGAGCGAGGTCGAGGCGGCGGCGCCCGAGCTGGCCGCCGCGGTGCGGGCGTGCTTCGAGCGCGGCAAGCACAAGACGATGGCGACGCTGCGGGCCGACGGGTCACCGCGGATCAGCGGGATCGAGAACGAGTTCGCCGACGGCGAGCTGACGTTCGGCATGATGCCGGGCTCGGTGAAGCTGGCGGACGTGCAGCGCGACCCCCGGGTGGCGCTGCACTCGCCGTCGGTCGACCCGCCGGAGGACCCCTCGGCCTGGCCGGGCGAGGCGAAGGTGGCGGGGCGGGCGGTACCCGGGAACGGGGACGCGTTCACGCTCGACGTCTCCGAGGTGGTGCTGACCCGCATCAACGCCGCGGGCGACCGACTGGTGATCGAGTCGTGGCGCCCGGGTGGTCAGGTCCGCCGGGTGGAGCGGACCTGATCGGCCGGGTCAGCCGGTGCTGACGTCGTCGGCGACCTCGGGCTTCCGGTCGAGACGCAGGAGGTCGGCGAGTATGGCTCCGAGAAGGGCGAAACCGAAAGCGTCGTAGACGGTACGGACGCGCGGGTCGCCGAGCACCAGGACCGCCACGACGACGACACACGCCAGGTTGGCGAGGAGGAAAACCTCGCCCCCCATGATCCGGCTCCCCCGTCGATGGCGTCTGACGAGCACGAGCGACCCGATGGCGATCACTGGCAGGAGCACCGAGTAGACGAGGTTCGCGATCTGGACGACCGACCTCGTCCAGTCACGGCTCTCCGACTGCGGCCAGAGCGTGGTGGTCGCGGTCATGTCCAGGACGTTCCGTCCGAGCCGGGGGATGTGCTCGACGCCGTCCGACTCGATGCATGCGCGGCCCACCTGCACGAAGTAGTCCTCGTCCCAAATGTCGTGTCCTCGCACCAGGATGTCGCCCGTGCGGCCCGCCTGCGCGGGCACCGGATGCTGGATGGCGAAAGTTCGTCGATCCGCGGCGTCGACGGTGGTCACGGAGCGGGCGTCGCAGTGCCCGAACCAGAAGTTCACCCCTCCGTTCCGCGCCAGGCCCACCAGGTGTCCCGAAGCGATGCTGTTGTGGGCGACGACCAGCGCGAGAACGACGAACAGGCCGGCCGCGAGCCCCGCCGCCGCACCAGCGCTCGCTCGCCTGCTGAGCAGCGCCACGCCCAGCAGGATCAGGGCATTGATCAACAATTGTGGTCGCGTTGCCGCTGCGAGCCCTCCGGCAATGCCGGCGCACAGCGCGAGGACGACGGCGGCTCGGCCGTCGCGGCGGATCGCCTCGACTCCCAGCCAGACCGCCGTCATCAGGGCTGCGAGCGCCGGTGTCTCCGAGGTGAAGTAGCCGCCATAGGTGATGAACAGCGGCCAGACGGCACACAAGACGGCGGTGATGGCTGCTGCGGCGGGCGTGAGCAGGAGTCGGGCCGCCCGCCAGGAGACGTACACGGTCGCCACCGAGAGCAGGAACCACAGCGCCGTCGCGACCCAGATACCGACGGCCACACCGAACACAGCGACAGGAAGCGCGAGTAGGAGGTGTGTTCCGGGCGGGAAGAAGGCGTCGATGGGCGAGAGCGGTTCGCCGGCGGCGAGCTCGGCCGCCCGCTGGACGTAGCCCAGCATGTCCGAGTAGACGAATCGCGCGGGCGGATGGATGACGAGGATCCAGACCGCCCGCAGGCAGCCTCCGAGAACGATCGCCGCGACCGCGATGCGGTCCCAGTCGCCCGCCGCCCACCGACCTCGGGCTCCCGGACCGGCGACCGACGTCGACGCATCAGTCATCAGGTCCTCGTTCGCGGGTGCTCCGGTCCAGCGGCGTGGCCGGGAGCATGGCACAGCCTCGACGGGCGACAGTGACCGGCGCCCGGGCGGTCAGGTCCGCCGGGTGGAGCGGACCTGACCGGTGCCGCTCACCGTGCGATGAGCTGCCCGAGCCGCTTCGTCAGCTTCACGTTCTCCCGGTAGTCGACCGGGATCACGATGACCGAGGGCCGGTCCCGCTGGTCGAACGCCTCCTTGAGGGCCGGGCGCAGGTCGTCGGCGCTCTCGAGCCGGCGGGCGTGGCAGCCGAGCCCCTCGGAGATCTTGACCAGGTCCGGCGAGGGGAAGTCCGTGCCGAAGTGGCGGCCGAACTCGACCTCCTGCTTCCAGGAGATCAGGCCGTACCCGTTGTCCTCCCACACGAGGTTGACCGGGGCGACGCCGAGGCGCACCGCGGTCGCGAGCTCCGGGCCGTTCATGAGGAAGCCGCCGTCGCCGGAGATCGCCACGACCCTCAGCTCCGGGTGCAGCAGCGCGGCCGAGACCCCGCCCGGCACCGCGATCCCCATCGAGCAGAAGCCGTTGGAGATGATGCAGCTGTTCGGCGTGTACGTCGGGTAGTGCCGCGCGACCCACATCTTGTGGGCCCCGACGTCGGAGATCAGGATGTCGTCGTCGTCCATCTCGGCCCGCAGGTCGGCCAGGATGCGCTGCGGCTTCATCGGGAAGTCGCCGGTCTCGGCCTCCGACGACGCCCCACCCTCGGTGATCTCCTCGGTGAGGTTCGCGCGCGCCCGGGCGTGGGCGTCGATGTCGGGGAAGCGGTGCCGCTCGGTGAGCCCCTCGTTGATCGCCCAGAGCGTGGCGGCGATGTCCCCGACGATCTCCACGGTCGGGCGGTAGGCGCCGTCCACCTCGGCCGGGTCGAAGTCGATGTGCAGGAGGCGCTTGGTGCGGCCGATGTTCCAGCGCGACGGCGGCCACTCGACCATGTCGTAGCCGACCGCGATGACGAGGTCGGCGGCCTCGAAGACCTCGGTGACGTGGTCGCGCGAGCCGAGCCCGACGGCGTAGAGGCTGCGCTCGTGGCGGTCGGAGAGCGCGCCCTTCCCCATGAACGTCATGCCGGCGTAGATGCCGGTCTCCTCGACGAACCGCTGCAGTTGCCGGCTCACCCGGGTCCGGACGCAGCCCTGCCCGACGAGCAGCACCGGCCGCTCGGCGCGGGCGATCAGGTCGAGAGCGGCCTGCACCGACTTCTCGTCGGGCACCGGGCGCCGCACCTTCTCCGGCGGGACGATCGGCGCGCTGTCGACCTCGTGCTTCGCGATGTCCTCGGGCAGCTCGACGTGCGTGGCACCCGGCTTCTCCGCGACGGCGAGCTTGAACGCCTTGCGGATCACCTCGGGGATCGTCGTCTCGTCCCGCAGTGAGGTGGTCCACTTCGTGATCGGCGTGAACATCTCGACGACGTTCATCGCCTGGTGGGACTCCTTGTGCAGGCGCGTCGTGGCGCCCTGCCCGGTGATCGCCACGACCGGGGAGTTGTCCATGTTCGCGTTCGCGACGCCCGTGACCAGGTTCGACGCCCCCGGCCCGAGGGTCGACAGACACACGCCCGGCCGCCCGGAGAGCCGACCGTAGACATCGGCCATGAAGGCGGCGCCGGACTCGTGGTGGGTCGGGACGAAGCGGATCGCCGAGTCGCGCATGGACATGAGGAGGTCGGCGTTCTCCTCGCCGGGCACCCCGAAGACGTACTCCACGCCCTCGGCCTCCAGACACCGCACGAACAGATCGCTCGCCCTCACGGCCACGCTCCCCTTCGGTCGTCGATGCCCGGAGCAGTACCCGGTGTCGGGGTCCGCTCACCCACCCCCGTAGATCACGTCGAACCTCGTCAGGGCCATCCCGGGTCCTCCGGTCCACGGTTCGAAGCCCGCCTGGATGTTCGTGAGGAAGTCCGTGGCCTGCACCGAGCCCTGCTCCACGGCGTCGTTCACGAAGTCGGTCAGGGGTAGGTCGTCGGCCCGGTCGACGTAGCCCTGGCGCACGTAGGAGATGACGGGGACCCCGCCGTTCTCGCCCTTCCACACGTCCCAGGTGGCGCCGCCGATCGACGCCGTGCCCGCCTGCTGCCCGATCGGCTTGATGCCGCCGGTCTCCTTCAGCCAGATCATCAGCTCGACGGCGTCGTTGTGGCCGTCCTTCCTCGGGGTGCTGTCGGCCCAGAGGTCGTAGGCGAGGTTGGACGTCGTGCCGGCCGGGATCTCGCCGGCGACGCTCGAGCTGATCGGGCCGAGCTCGCTGATCCGGTGCGGGAGGGTGGTGCCCTCGGTGCAGGTGCCCATCCAGCAGCCGGACATGATCGACGGGTAGGAGGCCGGCGCGTCGTCCTTGTCGTGGTCCCCGGAGTCGACGGTGAAGCCCTGCGTGGTGGCGGTGATGCACTGCCCGTCCGCCGCGCCCCACTCGTTGTTCTGGACCATGAACGCACCACCCGCGATCTCGGTGGATCCGAACTTGTCGCACACCTGGCGTCCGCGCACGTCCGCCGTCTGCGCCGAGCGCTCCGACGACCTGGCTGGAGCGGCCACGGGCCGGGCACTCGCCGCGCTGCGGGTGGTCGGCGGTGCGGTCGCGCCCGACGCGCGGGCACCGGTCGTGGGGGCGGCGCCCTCGTCGGCGCCGGCTCCGCCCGCGGACCGCGCTCCGGACCCCGATCCCGCCCCGGCGAGGCCGGAGACCGACTCCAGGTCGTCGCCGATCTTCAGGTCGTTGAGGAAGAGCGTGCTGTCCTCGCCGATCGACTCGTCGCGGTAGATACCGGTCTTGAGATAGGCACTGCCCTTCACGTTCGACTCCGGCGTGCGGTAGCCCGAAAGCGTCTGCCGACCGTTGCAGTAGGCGTCGATCGCACCGCCGAACGTGATGCCGAGCTGGAAGGAGAACGCGCCCGGGCCGACGGGACAGAAGTCCTTCTGGTTGCCGCCGTTGTTCGCCAGCCGCAGCTGACCGTTCCCGACCTCCACCGCCAACGGCGGGCTCCCCGTCCCCGGCTGCTTGAACTGCATGATCAGCTGCCACGTGCCGGTGTCGGTGGGGAACCCCTGGTCGAAGAACCCGGAGTAGCCGACGAATGTCGTCTCCCCGTCCTGGAACTCGGGGATGTCGGGCTCGGCCTCGGTGCGCTTGCCGCCGCCCGGCATCTCGAACTTGACCGCCTCACGACCCGGCACGTTCGGTGACTCGGCGTCGGAGGGGTCGGTGGCGTTCTGGTTGTTCCACGGCGTGGACTTGAAGCCCTCGAGGCCGTTGGTCAGCGAGAAGGCCGCCTTGGTCTGCCGCCCCTGCCCGTCGTCCCCCGTTCCCGACGACGGGTCCGCCTCCTCCCCCGCGTCCGAGCTCGGGGGGCTCGAGCGCCGGGTCGTGGTGGTGCTGCCCGGAGCGTCCTCGCCGGCGCCGTCTCCCGGGGAACGTGTGGTGGTGACCGCCCCCGGTGCCCGGGTGCCGGTGACCCCGGTGCCGTCGGTGTCACCGGAGGCGTCGCCGTCGTCGGCCGGTGCGCGGGTGGAGGTCGCGCCGCCACCGGCGGTGCCCGAGCTCGGGGCGCGCGTCGCGGTGGCGCCACCCGAGCCGCTGTCCGCCGAGCCCGGCGCGCGCGTCGCGGTGGCCCCACCCGAACCGGTGTCCGCCGAGCCCGGCGCGCGCGTCGCGGTGGCCCCACCCGAACCGGTGTCCGCCGAGCTCGGGGCGCGCGTCGCGGTGGCGCCACCCGAACCGGTGTCCGCCGAGCCCGGCGCGCGCGTGGCCGTGGCCGCATCCGAGCCGGGGACCCCCGTCGTCGCGGCGTCATCAGCCCCGGGGATACGGGTGGTCGTGACGTCGCCCGGCTCCTCCTCGTACCCGGGGCCGGGCTCGGTGGTGGCTGCCCCGGCCCCGCCGGCGACCGTCGTCGTGGTGGGCGCGGTGCTGCTCGGGGCAGGGCCCGCGTCGGTCGGCACCGCCGCGACGACCTTGCCGAGCGACGCGACGGCCCACTGCGGGGCGGAGGTGCCCTGGGCGATCGGGAGCTCGGAGTAGGTGCCGTGGACGGGTGAGGCCAGAGCCTGCTCGAGGGAGGCGTCGCCGGCGGTCGGCGGGCTGTCGCACACCGGGTCTCCGGGCGCGCAGATCTGGATGGTGCGGGCGTCGAGGGTGCCGAACCCGACCGCGCGCGGCGGGAGCACGCCCTGCCCGGTGCTGCCCTCGGGCACCGCCCGGGTGGCGGGGCTGCGCGCCGGGTCGCCGAACAGGCCCACCGCGCGCACGAGGTCGGCCGGGATGCGGGGTTCGAGCCCGGTGCCGATGCGCGAGGCGAGGTCGCCGGCGACCTGCGCGCCCGCGGAGTAGCCGAAGAGCATGATCGAGCCGGTCGGGCAGCCCTCGACGTGGTCGCCGACCGCGTCCGACAGCGCCCCGACCGCGGCCGACTCGGCCGCCGCGTACGCGCCCCCGGTCGCCGGCGGCGGCACGGTGACCACGGAGACCTTCTCGCCGAACTGCTGGGCGAGCGGGTCGGTGACGGCGGTGAGCACGTCCGACCCGCCGCCCGCCCCGCCGACGGCGTAGAGCGTCACCGGACGGCACGAGTCGGGCAGGGCCTGCGAGGAGGCGAGGGTCGCGACGCCGGTACCGACCGCGCCGACCAGCACCGCGACCGCCACCAGGGCCGCGGCGACGAGGGATCCGACCGGGCGGCGCGCCTGCGGCACGACCGGTGGGGGGCGGCGCCACCGGGAGGCGGGCGACTCCGAGGCGGACACCACGGCGGGGACCGCAGGCGCCGGTGCAGGGGCGACCGGACCCGTCGTCGGGAACGCCTCGACCAGACCGGCGGGCCGGACCGACAGCCGAGTGACCGCGCCGTCGACCAGCTCGACCTGCAGGACGCGCCCGTGCCGCGCGGCATGCCGCCGGGCGGCCGCGAGGGCGACCGCACGGGGGTCTCCGCCCGGGGGCACGGGCAGGGGCCGCCCGTCGGCGAGCACCACCACCCCGCCGGGGGCGCGCACCACCTCCAGCCGCACGTCCGCCGCGCCCACCCGAGTCCTCCACCGTCCGCCGTGACCCCGATCCGGACATCAGGGTCGGCGGTCGTCGGGACGCGTGGGTGCCGTTTGGAGAAACTCGTGCCCCGGATTTCTCCGGGGCCTGATCGACGATGCGGCATGACTGCCACTGGATGACAGCAACGACGCTTCGCTGCCACCGGGGTGAGGTCAGACCCCCAGCGACTCCTTCAGGAACGCGACCTGCAGCCGCAGCAGGTTCTCGGCCACGACCTCCTGCGGCGTCATGTGCGTGACCCCCGACAGCGGCAGCACCCGGTGCGGCCGTCCGGCCGCCAGCAGCGCCGAGGAGATGCGCAGCGTGTGCGCGGCCACGACGTTGTCGTCGGCCAGCCCGTGGATCAGCAGCAGCGGGCGGTTCGGCGCGGCGTCGGTCGCGGGCCGGGCGGCGTCGGAAACGATCGACGAGCGCTCGTAGGCGTCCGGCCGGTCCTGCGGGGTGCCGAGGTAGCGCTCGGTGTAGTGCGTGTCGTAGAGCGCCCAGTCGGTGACCGGCGCGCCTGCGATCGCCGCGTGCACCGCGTCCGGTCGCCGCAGCACCGCCAGCGCCGCCAGGTAGCCGCCGAACGACCACCCGCGCAGCGCCACCCGCGACAGGTCGAGGTCCTCCACCTCGTCCGCCGCCGCCGCGAGCGCCGCGAGCTGGTCGTCGAGCACGGGGCCCGCGAGATCGCCGTCGACGGCCCGCTCGAACGCGGGCCCGCGACCCGGCGTCCCGCGACCGTCCGCCACGACCACGGCGAAGCCCTGGTCGGCGAACCACTGGCTCGTCAGGAACGCACCGCGCGCGTCCAGGACGCGCTGCGCGTGCGGGCCGCCGTAGGGGTCGAGCAGCACCGGGAGCCGCTCGGAGCCCGGGATGTGGTGGCGGGGCAGCAGCACGGCCGTCGCGAGCCCCCGCTCCCCCGCCGCGAACAGGTGCACGCGCGGTTCGAGGCCCGGCGACTCCGCGAACGACCGGATCACCGTGGACGTCCCGGGGCCGCGCACCGTCGTCACCGACCCGTCGTGCTCGAGCGAGGCCTGGGAGACGACGAGCGTCCCGCCGGCGAGCCGGCCCGACGCGATCCCGCGCTCGGCGCTCACCACCGACACGCCCGCCTCCCGCGACCACACGGCGAGCACCGTCGAGGTCGGTGTCCCCGTCCGCGACGCCGTCAGCAGCACCGTCCCGCCGTCGACCGCGGCCACCCCGCGGACCTGCCACTCGGGACCGGTGACCACGGAACCGTCCACCACGAGCCGCCGCGCGTCGTCCGCGTCGGCGCACCAGACCAGCGACCCGTCGTCGAGGTGGGCCGGGACACCGGGCACCAGGTCGACCCACGCGTCGTCGGTGTCGGTGCGCACCACCGAGCTCGTTCCCGACGACGGGTCCACCCGGCGGAGGGTGATCGCCTCCTGATCGCGGGTGGAGGTGGTGAGCAGCAGGTCGTGGGTGTCCCAGTGCACGTCGGCGAGGTACTCGTCGAGCTGGGACACGTCGACGCGCGACCCGTCGAGGCCGATCACGTGCAGCGTCACGGTGGCGTTCGTGGTGCCCGCGGCCGGGTAGGCGACGACGGTCGGCTCGCGGTCGGGATTGGCCGGGTCGGCGATGTGCCAGCGGGTGACGGCGGAGTCGTCCACGCGCGCGACCGCGAGCGAGGAGCCGTCGGGGGCCCACCAGAAGCCCCGGTAGCGGTTCATCTCCTCGGCCGCGACGAAGTCGGCGAGGCCGTAGGTGACGTGCTCGGCCTCGGGCGTCGCCAGGGTGCGCTCGGCGCCCCCGGCGAGCACGTGCAGCGCCCCGCCGCGCACGAAGGCGACGGCGCCGCCCTCGGGTGCGGGCCGGGGGTCGACGACCGGGCCCTCGACGGGCAGCGGCTGCGGCGTCGCACCCGGGTGCAGGGACACGGTGAACGCGCGCCCGGAGAGCACGAAGGCGGCGAGGTCGACGGCGCGGTCGGTCGCGTAGTCCACGACCCCGCCGGACTGCTCGCGCACCCGCTCGCGGCGGGCCTTCTCCTCCGGCGGCAGGTCCTCCTCGCCGGGCACGTCGAGGGTCAGCGGGTCGACGAGCAGGTGCTCCTCACCGGTCGCGACGTCGAGCACCCACAGGCACGTCACGGGATCGTCGCCGGCCCGGCTGCGCAGGAAGACCACGCGGGACCCGTCCGGGGCGACGGTCGCGCCGCGCGGCGCGCCGAGGGTGAAGCGCCGGGTCGCGGCCTGACGGCGGGGGAAGGAACCGCCGGATCCGGCCCCGCGTTCGGGGAGCGGCGTCGGGTCCTGGTCGCGTCGGGAGGAGTCGGGTGCTGCCACGGCCGGTCATCCTGCCTGGTCGACCTCCGCGAGGAGCGCCTCGATCGCCGCGACGAGCACGTCCGGGCCCTCGCGCAGCACGTTGTGGGTGGTCGGGAGGTCGGTGACGGTCCACGCGGGATCGGTGCGCAGCCGGTCGGCGATCGCGGGGAAGGGCGAGTGGGGGGTCCACGTCGGGTCGGCGGCCAGGGCGTAGTGCCGGACCCCGCGGTAGGCGCCGGTGAGCCGGATCCGCTGCACGAGGGAGGCCAGCGGGTGCGGCGTGGTGCGGGGGTCGAACTGGGGCATCGGGTCGACGCCGGTGCCGCTGCGCCCGGAGGCCTCGACGTACCAGGCCCGCATCGCGTCGTCGACGCTCGACCAGCACGAGTCGCCGTCCACGGGCGCGAACCCGTCCACCGAGAGCAGCCCGGCGACCTTCCCCGGCAGCGCGTCCGCCACGCCCGCGACCACCATCCCCCCGTAGCTGTGCCCGACGAGGACGACCGGGCCGTCCAGGGCGGCGACCGTCGCGGTCACGTCCACGACGTGGGAGGCCAGGGTGGCGCCCGGTTCCTCCGCGCGGTCGCAGAGGCCGGGGAGGGTCAGGGCGGTCGCGCGGTGCCCGTGGGTGGCCAGGGCGTCGACGACGGGGGCGTACCACCAGGCGCCGTGGCAGGCCCCGGGGATCAGGACGATGTGCATGACGACGAGCGTGGTGCCGGCCCGAGCAGAAGTCCAAGACTTGCTCGTGCCCGTGGCCAGAAGCAACAGTGATGGCCGTGCAGCTCCACCAGCTCGAGTACCTCGTCGCCGTGGCCGACGAGGGCGGCTTCACCCGCGCCGCGGACCGACTGCGGCTCGCGCAGCCGGGCGTCAGCGCCCAGGTCCGGAAGCTGGAGCGGGAACTGGGCCACGAGCTGCTCGACCGCTCCGGGCACCGGGTCCGCCCCACCGCGGTCGGCGTCGAGGTCGTCGCGGCCGCCCGGAGCGCACTGGCCGCCGTCGCCCGGGTCCGGCACGTGGTCGAGGACCTGGACGAGTTGCTGCGCGGCGAGGCCCGGGTCGGGATGGTGACGACCGGCCCGTTCCTCGACGTGCCGGGGGTGCTGGCCGACTTCGCGGCCGCACACCCGCAGGTCGCCTGCTCGCTCGTCGAGGCCGGCTCGGGCCGGCTGGTGTCGTTGCTGCGCGAGGGCCGGCTCGACGTGGCCCTGGTCGGCGCGGCGGGCGGCCTGCCCGAGAACCTCGTGGGCGACACCGTGACCGAGGAGGACCTCGTCGTCGCGGTGCCACCGTCCGACCCGCTGGCGGGCCGACCCGTCGTCGCACCGGCCGACCTCGCCGGCCGGGACGTCGTCGCCCCCTCCGAGGGCAACGCGCTGCGCGAGGCGTTCGACCTCGCGTGCGCGTCGGTCGCGGTCCGGGTGACCTGCTCGGCCAGCGACCCGACCGTGCTCGCCCGGCTCGCCGCCCGCGGACTCGGGGTGGCGGTGCTGCCCGCGTCCCTGTCCGCGCTGCGCACCGAGGAGCTCGTGACGATGCCGTTCGACGCCCCGGACGTCCGCGCCCGCCTCGTGCTCGCCCGGCCCCGCGGGGCGGTGAGCCCCGCGGCGGCCGCAGTGACGCGCGCCCTGCTGGCCGCGCGCTGAGGCGTCGTCTCCGAAGGTTCTCAGGGCTCGAGCAGCTCCAGGTCCTCGAGCAGCGACGGGTGCGTCGGCTCCCAACCGAGTGCCGCGCGGGTGTGGGCGCTGGAGGCGGGCTGGTCCATGGCGAAGACCGGCCCGAGCGGACCGAAGTCGCTCTCCGGCACGGGCGCGACCGGCAGGCCGAGCCGCCGGCCGATCACCGCGGCGATGTCGCGCACGGCGTCGCCCTCGTCCGCCACCGCGTGCCAGGCCGTGCCCGCCGGAGCCTGCTCGAGCGCGAGCCGGAAGAGGACGGCGGCGTCGCGGGCGTGGACGGCGGGCCAGCGCTGGGCGCCGTCGCCCGGGTAGCCGGCGACGCCGGTCCGGCGGGCCTGGTCGGTGAGCAGGCCGGCGAAGCCGCCCTGCCCGTCGGCGTGGGCCGTCCGCGGGATGCGGACCGCCGACGAGCGCACGCCCCGGTCGGCGAGCGCCAGCAGCGCCGTCACCGTCCGGGACCGGCCCGCCACCGGCCCCTCCATCGGGAGCGGGTCGGACTCGACGGAGGCGCGGCCGGGGATCCACGGCGTGCCGGAGACGGTGACGATCGGCCGCCCGCTCCCGACGAGCACCTCGCCGAGGGTCGCGAGGGCCGCTGCCTCCTGGGCCGTCGACCGCTCGAACGCGCCGCCGTCCTCGGTGTTCGCGCCGTGGTCGAAGGCCAGGTTGATCACGCCGTCGGCCTCCGCGGCGGCCTTGCGCAGCACGTCGAGGTCGGCGATCCCGCCACGGACGACCGCGGCCCCGGCGGCGGTGAGCGCCCGCTCGGAGCGCTCGGTGCGGGCGAGCCCGACGACGCCGTGCCCGGCGGCGAGCAGCTCGGCGACGACCGCCGAGCCGATGGTGCCGGTACCGCCGGTGACGAACACCTGCATGGCGAACTCCTCTGTCGATAAGACCGTGTCTCATCACCGTAGCACCGTGACGAGACCCTGTCTCATCGCTACGCTCGCACCGTGGCGCGATGGCAACCGGATGCCCGCCTGCGGCTGGTGCGGGCGGCGATCGACCTGTACGCCGAGCAGGGCTACGAGTCGACGACGGTGGCCCAGGTCGCCGAGCGCGCCGGCCTCACGAAGGCGACCTTCTTCCGCCACTTTCCCGACAAGCGGGAGCCCTTGTTCGCCGGCCAGGAGGAGCACGCCACGCTGCTCACCGACGGGGCCGCACGGGCTCCCGACGACGCCTCGCCGCTGGAGGTGGTGACCGCCGCCCTCGACCACGCGACGGCGGCCTTCACCGCGGAGCAGCGGGACTGGGGCCCACGCCTGCGCGCCGTGGTCGGCGCGCACGACGAGCTCCGGGAACGTGCCGCCTTCAAGCGCACCCACCTCACCCAGGTCCTCGCGGCGGTGCTGCGCGACCGCGGGACCGACGAGGTGACCGCGGCGATCGCCGCCGACCTCGGCGTGCAGGCCTTCCACCGCGGCTTCGACCGCTGGTCGGACGGTGAGGGACCGTCCTACGGCGACCTCGCCCGCGAGGAGCTGAGCGCCCTGCACGCGGCCGCCGCGGCCCTGCGCTGATCGACCGGACCGATCAGATCGGGCGCCACTCCCGCACGACGCACGACCGTTCCTGCCGGCCGCCACGTCGAGACTCCCCGGCCGGGCGGGGTGCCGCTCGTAGAGCCACACCCGCCAGCCGCGCTCGCGGAGGTCGTCGGCGAGCAGCTCGAGCGCCTCCCGGTCGTCCCCCTCGGCGGTCCGCAGCTCGTTGCGCACCGGGGCGTCGAGCGTGCCCCGGAACAGTCGGGCGTGCAGGTGCCAGCGCGGGCTCATGGGTGCACCATACCTGGTGCACAAGCTCTCCAGCGTCATGCACTACCTCAGGTGCACGTCACCGTCGTGTGGTGGACCCGAGGGAAGTGCGTGCGCGTCTCGACGCCGCCCTCCGGGAACGCGAGGCCGCCCGGAAGGCCGCCGAGGCCGCGGAGGCCGAGTTCGTCGAGGCGATGCGCGACGCGCTCGCGGCCGGGGTGACGGTCACCGAGGTCGCCGAACTGACCGGCTACCACCGCAACAGCGTCCGCCGGATCGTCGACAGCGCGGACGAGCAGAACGGCTGACATCGCGGTCGTCCTCACACCGGCACCGACCCCTCGTCGGGAAGGATGATCGTCGTGACCCGCGCGACCACGTCGACCCGACCGACCCTGGCCACGATCTTCCGCACCGTCGCGATCGCCGAGGCGTGCTCGTGGACGGGGCTGCTGATCGGGATGGTGTTCAAGTACCTCGTCGTGTTCGACGACCTCGGAGTGAAGATCTTCGGGCCGATCCACGGCGCGCTGTTCGTCGCCTACGTGGTGATCACGCTGCTCACGGCCCGGACGTTCCGCTGGCGGTGGAGCACGACGATCCTCGGCCTCGCCGCGAGCATCCCGCCGTTGACGACGCTGTGGTTCGAACGCTCCGTGTATCGCCGGGGACTGCTGCAGTAGTCCGACCGAGGGACGATGCGCGGCGGGATCCCGCCGTGTTGAATGTCCAGCGTGACGACCGCGCGCCTCCCGGAACGGCGCCTCGTCCACGTCCTCTTCGTCGACCTCGTGGGGTTCACGAGCCTGGTGGAGGAGCTGGACGCCGAGGACGTCGCGGTGCTGCAGGACCACTACTTCGCCCGGGTGGCGGGTCTGGTGGCCGCCGCGGGCGGGCAGGTCGAGAAGTACATCGGGGACGCGGTGCTGGCCACGTTCGGCCTGCCGGTCCTCGGTCCCGACGACGCCGTCGGCGCGGTCCGCGCCGGGCTGGCGATCATCGACTCCCTGGCCGGCGTCGAGTCCGAGCTCGGCCTGGACCCCGGGACGCTCGCCGCGCGGGTCGGGGTGCACACCGGCGAGGTGGTGGTCACCTGGGGCGCCGACGGGTCCTGGCGCCTCTCCGGGGACGTCGTCAACACCGCCGCACGGCTGCAGGCGGGCGCGGACCCGGGCACCGTCGTCGTCGGGCCGGAGACCGCCCTCGCGGTGGGCACGGTCGTCGCGCTGGTGCCGCTGGGCGAGGTCGCGCTCAAGGGCAAGGCGGAGCGGGTCGCCGCGTACCGGGTTCTCGGCCGGCGGGCCGCGACCGCCCGCGCGCACGAGCGGCTCCGTGGCCGCGGCGCCGACCTCGCCCGCCTGCAGGCCGCCCACCGGGCCGCCCGCGGCGCGGAGCGGCTGACCGTCCTGGCCCCGCCCGGGGTGGGCCGGACGCGGCTCGTCGAGGAGTTCCGCGACCGGACCGACGGCCCGGTCCGGCTCGCGCGCGTCCGGCGCGAGGACCCCGTCTACGCGCCGGTCGCGGCGCTGCTCACCGCGGCAGGCGTGACGCCCGACGACGTCGCCGCCCGCCTCGCGCGCCACGGCCACACCGGGCCGCGGGCCGAGGTCTCGGCCCGCCAGACGGTCGCGCTGCTCGCGGGCGAGCCGCTCTCCGGCAGCCCGCAGGAGCTGTGGACGTCGTGGACCGCGGTGCTCGACGCGGAGGGCGAGCCCGGCGGGCCGACCCCGGTGTGGGTGCTCGACGACGTCCACCTCGCCGGCCCCGACCTGCTCGCCTTCCTCGACCACGCCTGTGCGGCGCCGCACCGCGCGACCCGGCTCGTCGTCACCACCGCCCGTCCCGGCGCCACGGTCCCCACCGGGGACGTGCTCGTCCTGGACCCGCTGCCCGACGAGGAGATCACCGCGCTCGTCGCCGACCGCGCGCCCGACCTGCCCGCAGCCGTCGTCGAGCAGGTCCGCCGGGCCGCGGGCGGGAACCCGCTGTTCGTCGTGGAGCTGCTGCGGGCGTGGGAGCAGGCGGGCGGGGCGAGCGACCCGGTGGTGCCGAGCACCGTCCGCGCGATCTACCTCGGCCAGCTCGACGCGCTGCCGTCGCCGTCCCGGACGCTGCTGGGGCAGGGGTCGGTCGCCGGCCGCACGCTGCCCGCGTCGGCCCTGCCCGACCTCGGCGTGACCGAGCCGGACGTCCCGCTCGCCGAGCTCACCGGCACCGGCCTGCTGACCGGGCCGCACGCGGGCGTCATGGACCCGTCGTCGTACACCTACCGGCACCGGCTGCTCCGGGAGACGGCCTACGCGACGCTGCCCCGCGCGCGTCGTGCGGAGCTGCACGAGCGGTTCGCGGGCTGGTTGGACCGGCGCGGCGGGCGGGCCGAGCTCGTCGGGCGGCACCTCGCCGACGCCTACGCCGAGGCCCCGGCGCTGGGGAGCCGCCTCGACCGCGGCGCGCTGGCCGGGCGCGCCGCGGACGCCCTGACCGCCGCCGGCGAGGCCGCACTCGAGACCGAGCCGCTGCACGCCGCCGACCTGTTCGCCCGTGCGTCCGACCTCGGGGCCGCCGCCGGGGCCCGCCCCGAGGACCAGGCCCGACGACGCCTGCGCCGCGCCGAGGCGCTCCGCCGGGCCGGTCGGCTGCCTGCGGCGATGACCGCGTTCGCGGCCGTGACCGAGGCCGACGCCCCCGGCCGCCACGCCACGCGGGCGGCGGCCGCGCTCGGCTACGAGGACGCCCTGTTCGACAGCCGGCTCCCGCGCGCGGAGTGGGGTGCCCGCGCGTTCGCCCTGCTCGACGAGGCCCTCGCGCTCACCCCCGACGCCGAACCCGGACTGCGGGCCCGGCTGCTCGCGGCCTCGGCCCGCGCCCACGGCTACGGCGGTGACGTCCCGACGGCGGGTGCGCTCGGCGACGAGGCGGTGGCGCTGGCCCGGCGCGCCGAGGACCCGGGTGCACTCGCCTACGCCCTGCTGGCCCGCCGGCCGACCCTCGCCGCGCCGGTCGCACTGCAGGCCCGGCTGGCCTCGGACTCGGAGCTGCTCGCGGCCGCCCGCGCCGGCGGCGACGGCGAGCGGGAGTTCGAGGCGCTGCGGCTGCGGATGGTCGACCTGCTCGAGCTCGGCGCGACGGCGGAGGCGGTCGCGCTCGCCGACGAGGCCTCGGCGCTCGCGGTGCGCCTGCGGAGGCCGCTGCACCTCTGGTACCCGGCCATGTGGCGGGCGACGATGCTGCTGCACCACGGTCCGCTCGAGGCCGCCGCCGAGGCCGTCGAACACTTCCGGGTCGAGGGCGAACGCTGGCACTACGGCGACGCCGGGCAGGTCCACTCCGTCCAGCTGCTCACGCTGCAGACCGCCCTCGGGACGCCCGAGCTGGCACTCCCGACGCTGCGCCGGGTCGCGGAGACCGTGGGCGGCCGCACGTGGGTGCACGTCGCGACGGCCGCGGCCCGCGCCGGCCGGTACGACGAGGCCGCGGCCCTGCTGCGCTGGTGCGCGGCCGACGACTTCGCGGTGCTCGGCGACGACGCGGCCCGCGCCTTCCTCCTCGCGGAGTGCGCGGAGATCGCCGCGGCGGTCGGCGACGCGGGCGCCGCGGCCCGCCTGGGCGAGCTGCTCGCGCCGTGGGGCGGGCTCGTCGTCGTGGTGGGGTCCGGGGCGTTGTGCCTGGGCGCGGTCGACCACTTCCGCGGCCTCGCCGCCCGCGCCGCCGGACGGGATCCCGAGCCGCTGCTGCGCGCCGCCCTGGCCCTCAACGAGACGTCGGGCGCGACCCGCGCCGCGGACGCCACCCGCGCCGAGCTCCGTCAGGAAGGACGCACCGCATGCTGACCGCCGTGCAGGCCCGTGAGGCGGTGGCCCGCTGCTGGGCCGTGCTGGAGGCCCTTCCCGACGATGCCCTGGGTCGCCCGACGCGGTGCACCGGGTGGACGCTGCTCGACCTCGCGCGCCACGGCGCGTGGGGCACGTCGATGGAGGCGGACGCGCTGCGGCGATCCCGGCTCGGCGAGCCCGGCAGCGGCGAGGGGTCGGAACCGGCCGGCGACGGTCCGGAGGTGCTCGCGGCGCTGCGGTCCTCGGTGGCGGCGCTCGTGGGCGAGCTGGACCGGGCGGCGGAGCTCGGCGACACCGTCGAGATCCCGTTCGGCGCGATCCCGGCGCCCTTCGCGCTGCAGGTGTTCACGATGGAGGCGGGCGTGCACGCCGACGACGCGCTCGCCGCGCTCGGGCGGGACGAGCCGCTGGGGGCGGACGTCGTCACGGCGACCTCGGTGGTCCTCGCGGCCGTGCTCCCGGCGCTCGCGGCCGAGGTGCCCGCCCCGGGGACCGTGGTGGGCGTGACCGGGCCGACCGTGGACCTGCGCCTCGGGGTGGTCGACGGGGCGTGGCAGGCCGTGGACGCGACGCCGACGGTGTCGGTGCGGGGCACCTCGGACACCGCGGTGCTCCGGTTCGCGCTGGGCCGCACGGACGCGGACGACCCGGCGCTGACCGTCGACGAGGGCGCGCGGCCGTTCAAGGCGTGGTTCCCGGGTCCGTAGAGGTGCGCTGCGCGCCCGTGAGTACTAATCCGTGTCCTGGCACGGAAAAGTGCTCACGGGGCGAAGCCACCTCCGGGCCCGCCACTCGCTGCGGTGGGCCAGCATGACGGCGCCCGGGCGCATGCGGCCGAACTCGCGCTGGATCGCGGCGATCCGGTCGAGGACGGGGCCGCGGCCGGCCGCGGTCGTCGCGTAGGGCCGCGTCGTGGCGAGGTGCCTGACCCCGGCCCGGACGAGCGCGGCCTCGAGGAACGCGACGGAGGGGCAGGAGGCGCCCGGGACGACGACCTCGACCGTCGCGACCCCGTCGCACCGGGTGGTGAGGTGGGCGGCCACGGCCGCCGAGGCCGGGACGGTCAGCGCGACCGGGCCGTGCGCCAGGCGCTCGTCGAGGGCCGCGAGGAACTCCGCCGGGGACGGGTGCAGCGCCTCGGCGTCGACGAGTTCCATCAGGCGGGCGCGCGTGGTCAGCACTGCCGGCCGCCAGGAGGCCGGGCGACCCAGGCCCCGACGTACCGCGGCGACCACCTCGGCGTCGGGGTGGCAGCTCAGCGCGTAGCCGGCGCCGGAGCCGTGGAAGACGGGCGTGCCGAAGGCGATCGCGGTGGCCGCGAGCGAGCGGTCGGCGGTGTCGGCGAGGGAGAGCCGGTGGGAGGACCAGTCGGTGCGCCAGAACCGGTCGAGCTCTCCGCGCTCGTCGACCGACAGCCGCCGCCCGAACACGGACTCGGCCAGGGCGTGGGCGTCCATCGGCTGCTCCTGCGGGGCGCGGGGGGCGGAGCGCGTCGGACGCGGGGTCGTCATCAGGCCGGTGGCGGAGTAGATCGGGTCCGTGGTGACGGGCATCGCCGGGGCCTCCTGGGGTGGTCGGTCGCGCTGGGGAGAACCCTGCCGGGCGCGCGGTGATCCGTCCGTCCACCCGACGACGATCGTTGTGTCAGGGATCCGACACAGCGCCGGATCGACGATGTGGCGTTCCTGTCACTGGGTGCCAGCAGTGACGCATTGCTGGCACCGGGAGGTGCCGGGTCGTCAGGAACCCGCCCGCTCCAGCCCCGCCGGGTCCAGCACCGCCACCCGCCCGCGGCGCAGCTCCAGCAGCCCCTCGGCGGCGACCGCGCGCAGCACCTTGTTCACCGTCGCGCGGCTCGCACCCGCGAGGGACGCCAGCTCCTCCTGGGTGAGCGGGATCAGCGTCGGCGTCGACTCGCCGCGGTACTGGCGCTCGAGGTCGGTCAGACGGCGTAGCACGCGGGTCTCCACCGGCAGGTGCAGCGCCTCCACGAGCAGGCCGGACAGCCGGCGCACCTGCCCGGCCAACGTCTGCAGCACGAACGCGTCGGCGCCGGCGTTGGTGCGTCGCAGCCGGTGGAAGGTGTCCGCGCCGAACGACCACGCCTCGGTCGCCTCCAGCGCCAGCACCGACGCGGAGCGGCGCGCCCCCGAGTCGATCAGCGCCAGCTCCCCGACCGTCTCCCCCGGCCCGACCACCGCGAACGTCACCGTGTCGCCCATCGGGGTCGCGGCGCGGACGGCGACGCGACCGGAGTCGATCAGCAGGAAGGTGTCGGCCGGGTCGCCCTCGTGGAACACCACCTCGCGCGGGGAGAAGCGCCGGCGACGCCCGCTCGCGAGCACCTGACGACGGTCCTCGGCCGACATGTCCGCGAGCAGCTCCACGCCGCGGAACCCTAGTCCGGCCGAGGGATAGGGTCGGTCATCGTGAGCGCGCGGAAGACCTCCCTGACCGGTATCAAGCCGACCGGCGAGCCCCACCTGGGCAACCTGATCGGCGCGATCGAGCCGGCGATCGAGATGGCCGCGGGCGACTACGAGTCGCTCTACTTCATCGCCGACTACCACGCGCTCACCACCGCCCGGGATCCCGAGCAGCTCGCGCACTGGACGCGCTCGGTCGCCGCCACATGGCTCGCCGCCGGCCTCGACCCGCAGCGGACGGTGTTCTACCGGCAGTCCGACGTGCCGGAGACGTTCGAGCTGACCTGGATCTTCTCCTGCATCACCGGCAAGGGGCTGATGAACCGGGCGCACGCGTACAAGGCCGCGCGGGACGCGAACGTCGCGGCGGGCGACGACCCCGACGCCGGGGTCAACATGGGCCTCTACAACTACCCGATCCTCATGGCCGTCGACATCCTGATCATGGAGGCGCACCTCGTGCCGGTCGGGCGCGACCAGCAGCAGCACGTGGAGATCGCCGCCGACATCGCGGGCAGCTACAACCACCTCTACGGCGACCGCGGCTACCGCTTCCCCGTGCCCGAGGCCGTGATCCCGCCGGAGACGACCGGCCACACGCTGCCGGGACTCGACGGCCGCAAGATGTCGAAGTCCTACGACAACTACATCCCGCTGTTCCTGGCCGCCCCGAAGCTGCGCAAGCTGGTGCGACGGATCCCGACCGACTCCACGCCCGTCGAGGACCCCAAGGACCCCGACTCGTCGGCGGTCTTCCAGATCCTCGCGCAGTTCGCTCCGGACGACGTCGTCGCCGCGACCCGGGCACGGCTCGAGGCCGGCGGGGTGGGGTGGGGCGAGCTGAAGAACCAGCTCGCCGACGTGCTCGAGGAGCGTCTCGCGCCCATGCGCGAGCGCTACGAGGCGCTGATGGAGCCGGGCAGCGAGCTCGACGACGCGCTCGCCAAGGGCGGCGAGATCGCCCGCGAGCGGGCGGTGCGGGTGCTGCGCTCGGTGCGCCACGCGGTAGGCATCGACGTCGGCTGAGCCCGCTCCCGACGCCGGGTCGTCCCGGCCGTCGGTCTCCGCGCGTCAGCGACGGCGCCGTGCTGACACCGGTCGTCAGGACGGCGCCACGCGCACGTCCGACGGACTCAGCGGACCGACGGCACCTCGTTCATGCCGGAGTCGACGTCGCGCGGCCGCCGCGGGGCGGGCACGTCGTCGATCAGGGAGGCCGGCGTATCCGGCACCTGGATCTCGGCGAGCCACATCGCCAGCGGGCCCCGCAGGTCGCGGTCGCGGCCCTGCTCGGCGAGGTCGCCGTCGACCGCGGCCCCGCGGCGCAGCAGCGCCCCCAGTCCGAGGGCGGCCAGGACCGAGACGGCGCACCACACCCCGACGAGAACGGCGACCCAGCTCAGGACCGTCATCTCCCACCTCCGTGCGTCGCGGACCGGACCGTCGCGGAGGGTGACCGACCGGTAGGTCGTCCGTCATCCTCCGCGCACCGTGACTATCGCAGCACAACCGGTGATGAGGGGGCCAAACCACTCGATCGGACGCACAACCTGAGACCGTCGGGCGCGTCGCACCGACCGCTCAGCTCCGTTCAGACCCACATGAGACGCCGATCGGCGCGCCACGACTACCGACGAACAGCTCAGTCCGTCTCATCCTCCGGGAGATCGCGGAGCGTCGCACCGATGCGCTGCGCGACGGCCTCGGCCTCGTCCGTGTCCGGGTAGGGGTGACGGGGACCGAGGAAGAACCGGAGTCCGTCCTTCGGGCGCCGCGGGATGACGTGCAGGTGCAGGTGCGGCACGGACTGACTGACCACGTTGTTGATCAGCACCAGCGAGCCGGGGGCGTCCATCGTCGACTCCACCGCACGCTCGAGGCGTTGCGCGAGCGCGAAGAAGGCCGGCACCCGGGCCGCGGGGAGGTCGGCGAGGGTCGTGACGTGCTGCCGCGGCACGAGCAGCACGTGGCCGGGGAAGACCGGCTTGACGTCGAGGAAGGCGACGGTGTCCTCGTCGCGGTGGACCTCGTGGGCGGGGGCGTCCCCGGCCACGATCGCGCAGAAGGCACACGGTTTCGGCACCCGCCCAGGATGGTCACGGGCACCGGACGCGTTGCACCCGGTATGCCTGCCACCTCCCCGACCCTGCTCGTCATCGGCCACGACGCCTCCCCCGAGACCGTCCTGGTGCAGTCCGGCACCCTCGGGAGCTGGGCCCGCGAGCGTGGTGTCATGGTGCTCCCGGCAGTGGCGGGCACGGAGCTGCCCGACCCGTCCGAGGTCGACGCGGTCGCGGTGCTCGGGTCGGTGCAGGGCGCGTGGGACGACTCGGTCCCGTGGCTGGCGTCCGAGATCGCCTACCTTGAGCGGGTGGTCGCGGCGGACGTGCCGATCCTGGGCATCTGCTTCGGCGGACAGCTCCTCGCGCGCGTGCTCGGCGGCAGCGCGAACCCCGCCGACGGTCGCCACGAGAACGGGTTCCGCACCGTCACGACCTTCTGCGACGCGATCGACGACGGGCCGTGGATGGAGTTCCACTTCGACTCCTTCACCGCCCCGCCGACCGCCGAGGTCCTCGCCCGGTCCGAGCGCTGCGAGCAGGCCTTCCGCCTCGGCCGGCACCTCGGCGTGCAGTTCCACCCGGAGATCACGCCCGAGGAGTTCGAGATCTGGGCCGGTCGCTGGACCGGCACCCCGCTGGAGGACCGCTTCGACGAGCTCGGCATCACGACGGCGGGCCTGCGCGCCGAGGTCGCGGAGCGCGCGGAGTCCTCGCGGGTGCGATCGTGGCGGTTGTTCGACGACTTCGGGGCGCGGGCGGGGCTCCTCCCCGCTGACCAGGGGGTGCACGCATGAGCGTCCGTCTCGGCATCGGTGCGGCCGTCACCGACGACGAACCGGCGGTGGCCACCCGCGACCTCGTGGACGGCTGCGAGCGCCGCGGGATCGACTCGGTGTGGTTCCCCGACCGGATCGCCGCCCCCGCGATCGAGCCCCTGGTCGCGCTGGCCTGGGCGGCGGGCCGGACCGAGCACCTCAAGCTCGGCACCGGCGTCGTCGTGCTGCCGGGACGCAACCCCGCCGTCGTCGCCCACCAGCTCGCCTCGCTGGCCGCCCTCGCCCCGCGGCGCATCCTGCCCGTGTTCGGGCTGCAGCCCGCGACGCCGGCGGAACGGACGATGTACCCGGTCGACGGGCGCCGCGCCGCGGTGTTCGAGGAGGCGTTGACCGTGGTGCGCCGGCTGCTCTCCGAGCCCGTCGTCACCCACCACGGCGCGTTCTTCCATCTCGACGAGGCGGTGGTCGAGCCGCGCCCGGTGAAGCCGCTCGACCTGTGGCTCGGCGGCCTCGTACCGGACGCGCTGCGCCGGGTGGGGCGCCTCGCCGACGGCTGGCTCGCCTCCTTCGTGACGCCCGCCGAGGCCGGCGCCGCCCGCCGCGTGATCGCCGAGGCCGCCGACGCCGCCGGGCGCGCCGTCGAGGACGACCACTACGGCACCAACCTCCTCGTCCTCCCCGAGGGGGCCACGGAGGAGCAGGTGGCCCGGGCGCGCGCTGCCACGGCCCGCCGCCGCCTCGACACCGAGGACCCCGGCAGGCTCGTCGCCGCCGACTGGAGCGAGGCGAAGCACCTGGTCGGCGAGTTCGTCGAGCACGGCATCACCAAGTTCGTGGTGCGTCCGGCCGCGGCGCCGCGGTCGTGGGACGACTTCCTCGACGGGTTCGCCGCGGAGCTGGATCCGCTGCAGACCTGAGCCGCACAGGGCGGGCACAGGGCGGACATACGTCCTGATCACCCCACCGACGCACGCTCGCGGTCATGAGCCTGCTCGCCGCCGACCCGAACGAACGGCACTCTCGCGCACATAGACGGAGCGAGAGTGCCGCTCGCTCGGACGAGGGTCGCGGCGGACGGTGGTATCCGCTGCTCCTCGCGGCCCTGCTGGTCGGCACGGGCGCCCTCTACCTGATCGGGCTGTCGGCGAGCGGGTGGGGCAACGCCTTCTACGCCGCGGCCGCGCAGGCCGGCGGGCAGAGCTGGACGGCGTGGTTCTTCGGCGCCTCGGACGCCCCGGCGTCGATCATGGTGGACAAGCCGCCGGCCTCGCTGTGGGTGCTGGGGCTGTCGGTGCGGCTGTTCGGGCTGTCGTCGTGGTCGGTGCTGGTGCCGCAGGCGATCATGGGCGTCGGCGCGGTGGCGCTCCTGACGGCGGCCGTGCGCCGGTGGTCGGGTCCGGTCGCGGGGCTGCTCGCGGGGCTGGCCTTCGCGCTCACACCGGTCGCGGTGCTGATGTTCCGGTTCGACAACCCCGACGCCCTGCTCTGCCTGCTGCTCGTGGCGGCCGCCTACGCCACCGTGCGGTCGGTGGACGCGGCGACGCTGCGGGCGTCCACCTGGTGGCTGGTGCTCGCGGCCGCCTGCGTCGGCACGGGCTTCCTGACGAAGTCGCTGCAGGCCTTCCTCATCCTGCCCGCCCTGGCCGCGGTGCACCTGGTGGCGGGGCCGGAGACGTGGCGTCGTCGCCTGTTCGCCCTCCTGCCCGCCGGCGCGGCGCTGCTGGTCTCGGCCGGCTGGTGGGTCGCGGTGGTCGAGCTCTGGCCCGCCTCCGCCCGGCCGTACGTGGGCGGGTCGCAGGACGACAGCGTGCTGTCGCTGGCCTTCGGCTACAACGGCGTCGGACGGCTCACCGGGAACGAGACCGGCCAGCTCGGCGGCGGGGGCGGCTTCCCCGGCGGCGG
Organism: Actinomycetospora sp. CA-084318; assembly: GCF_050955885.1. Lineage (NCBI taxonomy): Bacteria > Bacillati > Actinomycetota > Actinomycetes > Pseudonocardiales > Pseudonocardiaceae > Actinomycetospora > Actinomycetospora sp. CA-084318. The sequence continues at coordinate 1,281,621 of NZ_CP192098.1, read as the reverse complement.
TGGTGGTGGCGGCGCGACCTCGACCGACTCCTGGTCGGCCCTGCTGACCGGGTCGATGGCGAACCAGGTGTCGTGGCTGCTGCCGCTCGCGCTGGTCCTCGGGGTGGCGCTGCTCGTGTGGGTCGGCCGGGCGGGACGCACCGACCGCCGGCGCGCCGCGGTCCTGCTCTGGGGCGGGTCGCTGCTGGTCACCGGGGCCGTCCTCAGCCTGGCGGCCGGGATCATCCACCCCTACTACGCGGTGGCGCTCGCGCCGTGGATCGCGGCGCTGGCGGCGGTCGGCGTCGTCGAGGCGTGGCGGCTGCGGGCGCGGTGGACGCTCGCCGCGGCCCTCGCGGTGACCACGGTGTGGTCCTGGTACCTGCTGCGTCAGACGCCGACGTTCGTGCCGTGGCTGCGCGCGGTGGTGCTCGTGGCGGGCGCTCTCGCGGTCGTCGGGGTGCTCCTCGCCGGTCGCCGCGTGCTGCTCCGCGGGGTCGTCGTCGCCGCGGCGATCGCGGCTCTCGGTGGTCCCGCCGCCTACGCCGGGGTCACGGCCGCGACCGCGCACACCGAGATCATCCCGACGGCGGGTCCCTCCTCCGGTTTCGGCGGCCCGGGCGGCTCCGGTCCGGGCCGGGGCGGTCCGGGCCAGGGCGGTCCGGGCCAGGGCGGTCCGGGCCAGGGCGGTCCGGGCCGGCCGCCCGGCGCCCTCCCCGGCGGCAGCAACGCGTCGTTGCTGTCACCCCGTGACAGCAACGACGCTTCGCTGCCAGGTGGGAGTGGGAGCGGACCCGGGCGCGGTGGACCCGGCGGCGCCATGCAGCTGCTGCGCGCCTCCGAGCCGTCGGCGGAGCTGACCGCGTTCCTGCAGGCCGGCGCGGCGGGCCACACCTGGGTGGCGGCGACGGTCGGGTCGATGCCGGCGGCCGGCTACCAGCTCGCGAGCGGATCGCCCGTGATGCCGCTCGGCGGCTTCAACGGCACCGACCCCTCCCCCACGCTGGCGGCCTTCCAGCAGCTCGTGGCCACCGGGCAGGTGCACTACTTCCTGGGCGAGGGCCTCACGTCGGTCCCCGACACCGGCGGCTCCGACACGACCGTGCAGATCACGGCGTGGGTGAAGGCGCACTACACGCCGACCACCGTGGGCGGCACGGTCGTGTACGACCTGACCCACCCGTCGTCGTGATCAGCAGACCCTCAGCGGGCTCCCCGGCCCCTGTGGCGCCCGCTGAGGGTCCGTTGATCACTCCGGCCGGCGCGTCAGCGCGAGCCCATGACCCGCGTCAGCGTGATCTCGAGGACCACGCGGCGCGGGTTCTCCCGCGGCGTCCGGTAGCGCGCGGCGTAGCGGGCCTCGGCGTCGGCGACCGACGCCGGGTCGTCGCGGACCACCGCGAGGCCCTCCAACGTCGACCATCGGGCGCGGTCGACCTGGCTGACCGCCACGCGCGCGCCGCCGTCGCCCCCGAGCCGGACGTGCGCGGCCTTGCGGCTGGGCCCGGAGGTGATGATGCGGGCGGTCGCGGTGTCGAGGTCGAGCGTGCAGCCGACGGGCACCACGTGCGGGCTGCCGTCGCGGCGCAGCGTGGTGAGGGTGCACAGGTGGTATTCGCGCCAGAACTCGGCGAACTCCTCGCCGCGGGCGTGCAGGTCGGCCGGGGTGACGCTCATGGGGAGATCATCCCCGGCCGCCGAACCAGTCCATCGCCTGGTGCACGACGGGCAGGAGCACGGTGCGCGGCGTCAGCCGCCCCGACAGCGCGCTCAGTTGGTTGACCAGCCCGGGGACGACGCTGCGGTGCCCGGCCGCCATGGCCACGACCCCCGCCTCGGCGACGTCCGCGGCCTCGCCGACGGTGAAGCCGGGCGCCCGGTCGAACGCCTCGGTGCCGGCGGCGTCGGCGAACCCGGTGCGGGTCAGGCCGGGGCTGAGCGTCGTGAGCGTGACGCCGGTGCCCGCCAGTTCGGTGTGCACCGCCTCGGAGAACGACTGCACGAACGCCTTGCTCGCCGCGTAGCTCGCCACGCCCGGCAGCGGCTGGAACGCGGTGATCGACGAGACGTTGAGGATCGCCCCGGACCGGCCGGTCGCCCGCGACCGCCGCGCGAGGGCCTGCACGGCGGCGACGGTGAGATCGTGCAGCGCGAGCACGTTCACGCGGATCAGGCCGTCGAGCTCGTCGGGATCCTGGTCGACGACGCGGCCGGTCGCCCCGAAGCCGGCGGCGTTGACGAGCCCGACGATGCGATCGTCGCGCCGCAGGAGGTCGCGGACGCCGGCGCGGGCGGTGTCGTCGCCGAGGTCGGCGGCGTGGACCTCGCTGGGGAGCCCGCTGCGGTCGCGGAGCTCGGCGGCCAGCTCGGTCAGCGCGTCCTCACGCCGGGCGACCAGCAGCGTGGGATAGCCGCGGGTCGCGAGGGCGCGGGCCGTCTCGGCGCCGATCCCGGAGGAGGCGCCGGTGACGAGGACGTGGGCATCGGGACCGGGAGGCGGCAGCGGCACCCCGGCCCTGTACCCGATCGACGCTCACCACGACCAGAGTCGCGACCACCAGCTCTCGGTCCCCGACGTGTCCGTCGGCTCGGTCCCGGTGACGGCGGCCGACGTCTCGTACTCGAACGACTGCCCGTCCGAGGACTGCGCGGAGTACACCGTCTTCTCCTCGCCGTCGGAGGAGGTGACGCTGCGCTTGGTGACGCTGTTGCCCTCGCCGTCCGAGGTGGTCGTCTCCTTCACCGTGGAGCCGTCGGAGTCCTTGGAGGTGCTCGACCGGACCGACGAGCTCGACGACCGCGAGGTCGGCTTCTGGCTCGAGGACTTCTGGCTCGAGGACCTCTCGCTCGATGGCTTTGACGCCGTGCTGCTCGACGGCTTCGACGCCGTGCTGCTCGACCGCGACGACGAGGGCGCCCGGGTGCTCGTCGCGTCCTCGTCGGTCGACTCGCGGGTGGTGGTGACCTCGACGCTCGAGGAGTCGGCCGAGCGCGTGGTGGTCTGCACCGTGCGGGAGCGGCTGGTCGGGTCGGTCTGCGTCGAGCGGGTGGTGACCGCGCCGCTGCTCGGATCGACGCTGCGGCTGCGGGTGGTGGTCACCCCGGTCGTCGGGTCGGTGGCCGTCGTCTCGGGTTCGTCCGCGGCGGACGGGGCCGCGCTGGTGGTGGCCGTCCCGGGCACCTGCGCGCGGGTGCCCGTCGGGTCCGCACCCGACGTCCCGGTGGTGCCCGTGCGGGCGGCCGGACCCGTCGTCGTCGTGATGGCCTCCGACGAGCCGGGCGGGGCGTCGGTGGCCGCCGACCCCAGGGTCGGGATCGGCCAGCCCTCGGGCAGCGCGCCGGTGGCGGCGCCGCCCGCGGGGGTGCGGGTGGGGGTCAGGGTGGAGCCGGTGCCGGTGGAGGTGGCCTCGCCCGGGAGGTCGGCCGACGTGGTCGCCGACGACGACGGGGCGTCCGAGCTGCTCGGGCCCAGCATCGGGATCGGCCAGCCCGCCGGGGCGACGGCGGGCAGCGCCGCGGTGCGCGGAGCGGTCGCGGTGCCGGCGCCCCTCTCGGCACGCTTCTCCGCACCCTGGCCGCCGTTCCCGGCGGGCTTCTCGGCCGGCTTGTCGGCGGGCTCACGGGCGGGCTCACGGGCGGGCTCGTCGGCCCGGCCGGGTCCGTCGCCGCCCTGCGGCGTCCGGGCGCGGGCCTCGTCGCGTTGCCGGGTCTGCTCCGGCGGACCGCCGAGCACCCGACCGGGGAGGTCGAGCAGCCCGGGCTGGTCGGGCGTCGCCGCGGGAGCGGCCGGAGCTGCGGGAGCGGCCGGGGCCGCCGGAGCCGCCGGAGCCGGGGGCGATGCGGGAGCCGCCGGGGCGGCGGGAGACGCCGGCGCGGGCACGAGCGGCGCCGCCGGAGCGGCCTGGGTGGACCGGGCCGACGACCCGGACGGGGCGGGCGAGGAGGCGCCGCCCGGGACGATGGGCTCGAGCGGCGGATCCCACCCGGCCGGCGTGCTCGTGGCGGGCGGCGGGGCGCTGCCCTGCGACCGCGCGCCCGGCAGCGGGATGGGCGTGAGGGGCGGCGCGAGCGAGTCGTCGGGGTCGGCGGAGCCGGAGCCGTCGGAGGCCCCGGGGACGCCGAGACCCGGAGCCGGGTCTCGGGCGACCTCCGAGCGGGAGCCCGTCCCGCCGCCGTACCCGTCGTCGGCCGAGGTGGTCTCGGGCACGAGCGTGCGCGACGTGCCCGCCGTGCCCGCGGCCTGCTCGCTCGGCCCGGGCGGTGCGACGACCGTGCGGCCGACCCCGAGGGCCGCCGCGGCGACCGCCACCGCGAAGAGTCCCGTGACGGCCGTGCTGCGGGCCGACCACCGCGGCCACCTCTGCTGCCGCCGCCGACCCGTCTCCCATCCTCCCCGGGAGCCCGAAGGCATACGTCTCCTGCTTTCTCCCCGACCCGCCTCTCCCGATCCCGCCAGATCGGAAGATCTCGGACAGTACGCGTCCGATAGGTCTCACGTCAGCCGTTTCGTGCATCGCACGCCCCCGGTTACGGGCACGATGGAGGGTGTGGGTGCACAGCGAACGGTGCAGGCGCACGGACGTGCGTCGAGCCCGGCGCACCCCTCACCCGAACAGGTGAAGGTCAGCCCCCGGTTGGAGCTGGACCTCGCGGTGGTCGCGGATGCGTTCGCAACCTTCCGTGACGCGTTCCCGGGCGTCGAGCCTGCTTACGCCATCAAGGCGAACCCGCATCCCGAGGTGCTCGCACTGCTCGCGGGCCTCGGGGTGAGCGCCGACCTCGCGAGCGTCGGCGAACTCGACGCCTGCCTGCTCGCCGGGATCGAGCCCCGGCGGATGACGTGGGGCAACCCCGTCAAGAAGGCCTCCGACGTCCGGGCGGCCGTCGCGGCCGGCGTCGCGCGGTTCACCACCGACTCCGCCGCCGACGTCGACCTGCTCGCCCGGGAGGCCCCCGGCGCGGCGGTCACGGTGCGGCTGGCCGTCGACGACGACGGCTCCGCCACGCCCTTCGCCGGCAAGTTCGGCGTGCCCCCCGACGAGGCCGCGGCCCTGCTGCGGCGCGCCGACGCCGCCGGCCTGCGCGCCCACGGCCTCGGTTTCCACCCCGGCTCGCAGCAGACCGACCCGTCGTCGTGGCGGCGCGGGATCGCCTCCGCCCGCCGCGCGGCCGGGCTCGCCGGCCTCCCCGTCGGTGAGCTCAACCTGGGCGGGGGCTTCCCGACGACGCACGCCGCGGGTCCCGTGCCCGCGCTGCCGGACATCGCGGCCGCGATCGACGCCGAGCTCGGACACTGGCGGCCGCACCTGGTCGCGGAGCCGGGCCGGGCGCTGGTGGCGGACGCGGGCGTGCTGGTCGCCGAGGTCGTCCTCGTGACCGAGCGCGCCGGCCGCCGGTGGATCTACCTCGACGTCGGCCGCTACCAGGGGCTCGCCGAGACCGAGGGCGAGATGATCGTCTACCGGCTCCGCTGCCCCGGGCACCCCGCGAACGCACCGCGCGGCCCCGTGGTGCTGGCCGGGCCGACCTGCGACGGCGACGACGTGCTGTACCGGCGCGCGGACGTCCGGCTGCCGCTCGATCTCGCGCCCGGCGACGTCGTCGAGTTCCTCGGCGCCGGCGCCTACACCTCCAGTTACGCGTCGGTCGGTTTCAACGGGCTACCCCCGCTGCCGACCGTGATCGTGCCGACCTCCGACCCCCGAGAGGACCCCTGATTGACGACCTCCGCCGTGACCCCGGCCGTCCCCGCACCCTCCTTCGCGGGACGCCACGTGCTCGCCGAGCTGCGCGGGGTGTCCGCCGCGCTGCTCGGTGACGACGCCGCTGTCACCCGAGCCCTGCGGACCGCCCTCGACGCCGGCGGGGCCACCGTCCTCGACGTCGTGGCCCACCGCTTCGAACCCCAGGGCACGACGGTCCTCGCGCTGCTCGCCGAGTCCCATGCCTCGGTCCACGCCTATCCCGAGGCGGGCGCCGCGTTCGTCGACGTCTTCACCTGCGGCGAGCACGCCGATCCGGAACGGATCGTCGAGGTGCTCGGCCGGGAGGTCGGCGCCGTCGAGGTGCGCGCGCAGATCGTCGCGCGCGGGGCCGGGCTGGCACCGGACGTCGTCGGGCAGCGCGAGGTCGACGAGCCGCTCGCGGAGGGCATGCGCCGGCGCTGGCGGATCGACGAGGTCCTCTTCCGCGGTCGGACCGAGTGGCAGGACATGATCGTCGCGCGGACCGCGCAGGGGATCTCGCTGTTCTGCGACGGCGAGCGGCAGTCCACCGAGCAGACGCAGCTCGTCTACCACGAGGCCCTCGCGGTGCCGCCGCTGCTGCTCGCGGACCGGCTCGACCGGGTGCTGGTCGTGGGCTCGTCGGAGGGTGTCGTCTCGCAGCTGGCCGTGGCCGCCGGGGCGTCGCTGGTCGACCACGTCGACATCGACACCGAGTGCGTCCGCCGGTGCGCGGAGCTGCTGCCCTACGGCTACTCGACGACGGAGCTCACCGCGGCCGAGGCGCACGAGGGTCCGGTCCGGGTGCACTACGGCGACGGGTGGGAGTTCCTCGCCGCGGCCGCCGAGCGCGGCGACCGGTACGACGTGGTCATCGTCGATCTGCCCGACGAGCCGGTCGAGGTCGACGACCCCGCCCAGCACGCCCGGCTCTACGGGACGCCGTTCCTGGAGCGGTGCGCGGCCGTCCTGGCCCCGGGCGGTGTGGTCAACACGCAGGCCGGCTGTCCGACGGTGTGGCGCAACGACACGTTGAAGCGCATGTCGGCCCGGTTCTCGTCGGTGTTCCCGACGGTGCTGCCCTACTGCTCGGACGAGCACGAGTGGGCGTACCTCACCGGGCGTCTCGACGTGGTGGAGGACCCGGTGGCGCTCGCCGCGTCGCGAATGTCGCGGTTCCCGACGCTGACGTCGATCGACGCCGAGGCGCTCCTGCGCGGGTCGATCCTGCCGTTCGCGGTCCGGCACTGAGGCTCCGACCTCGTCGTGATCGACGAGCACCTGCGGTGCCCGGACCGGCCCCGGGACCACCGCAGGTGCTCGCTCGCGCCACCGACCCACCGCACCCACCATGGGGAACGGCAGCCGTCAGCCCCGCGCGCCCGCGAGCCCCTCGGCCAGACGCGGCGGCACCGGCACCTTGGTGAAGGCCGTCGAGTCGACGCACACGTGCACCAGCCGCACGGTCACGGCGTCCTCCCAGCCGTCGTCGCCCCGTCGCCGGACGACCACCCGGGACGCCAGCGACGTCGTCCCGACCTTCTCGTTCGTGACGACGAGCGAGACCTCGTCGCCCCAGCGCACGGACGTGGCGTAGTCCAGCGACGCGTGCACGACCTGGATGTCCACGCCGTCGGCGATCATCTCCGGGTACGCGTAGCCGACCGAGGCCAGGAAACCGGTCATCGCCTCGTCGCACCAGGTCAGGTAGTGGCCGAAGAAGACCACGTTCTGCTGGTCGATCTCGGCGTACCGGGGGACGACCGGGAACGCGAAGCTCACGACCGCAGCCCGAGCGACTCGTCCGAGAACTCGCCGTCGGGGGTGCCCTCGCCGGTCGGGCGCAGCTCGTTCTCCCGCCCGCGCAGCTCGACCCGCCGGATCTTGCCGGAGATCGTCTTGGGCAGCTCCGCGAACTCCAGGCGCCGCACGCGCTTGTAGGCGGGCAGGTGCTCGCGGCAGTACTCGAGGATCGAGCGGGCCGTCGACTCGTCGGGCGAGAACCCGCGCGCGAGCACCACGTAGGCCTTCGGGACAGCGAGCCGGAGCGGGTCCGGCGAGGGGACGACGGCCGCCTCGGCGACCGCGTCGTGCTCGATGAGCACGCTCTCAAGCTCGAACGGGGAGATGCGGTAGTCGGAGGCCTTGAACACGTCGTCGGAGCGGCCGACGTAGGTGATGTAGCCGTCCGCGTCGCGGGCCCCGACGTCACCGGTGTGGTAGTAGCCGCCGCGCATGACCTCGGCGTTGCGCTCGTCGTCGTCTGCGTACCCGACCATCAGCCCGACCGGGCGCTTCGAGAGGTCGACGCAGATCTCGCCCTCCTCGCCGACCGCGCCGGACACCGGGTCGACCAGGGCGATCTCGAAGCCCGGCAGCGGGCGGCCCATGGAACCGTCCTTGACCGGCTGTCCGGGCGTGTTCGCGATCTGCAGCGACGACTCGGTCTGACCGAACCCGTCGCGGATCGTCAGCCCCCAGGCCTCGCGCACCTGCTCGATGACCTCGGCGTTCAGCGGCTCGCCGGCGCCGACGAGCTCGCGCATCGGCACCGTCCACGCCTTCAGGTCGGCCTGGATGAGCATCCGCCACACCGTCGGGGGCGCGCAGAACGTGGTGACCCCGTGGTCGACCAGCACGCGCAGCATCGCGTCCGCGTCGAAGCGCGAGTAGTTGTAGATGAAGATCGTCGCCTCGGCGCACCACGGCGCGAAGACGTTCGACCAGGCGTGCTTGGCCCAGCCCGGGGAGGCCACGTTGCAGTGCACGTCGCCGGGCTGCAGGCCGATCCAGTACATCGTCGAGAGGTGCCCGACGGGGTAGGAGACGTGCGTGTGCTGCACCAGCTTGGGCTTCGAGGTGGTGCCCGAGGTGAAGTACAGGAGCAGGGTGTCGTCGGCGCGCGTCGGACCGTCCGGCTCGAACTCCGCCGACTCCGAGGACGCCGACGCGAAGTCCTGCCAACCCTCCGGAACGGACGCGCCGACGGCGATCCGCGTGTAGTCGCCGGGCACGTCGGCGAACTTGTCGACGTCGGCGTCGCGGACCACGACGTGCGCGGCGGCGCCCCGGTCGATGCGGTCGCGCAGGTCCGCCGCGCCCAGCATCGGCGTCGAGGGGATGAGCACGGCGCCGAGCTTCATCGCGGCGAGAATCGTGTCCCACAGCTCGACCTGGTTGGCCAGCATGAGGATCATCCGGTCGCCGCGGCGGACGCCGAGGGAGCGCAGCCAGTTCGCGGTGCGGTTGGACCGGGCGGTCATGTCAGCGAAGGAGTACTTCGCCTCGGAGCCGTCCTGCTCGACGATCCAGAGCGCGGCCCGGTCCTTCGACGAGGGGTCGCGGCCGATCGCGTCGAAGTGCTCCAGCGCCCAGTTGAACTCGTCGAGCTGCGGCCACGCGAAGTCGCGGCGGGCGGAGTCGTAGTCGGTCTGTCGCTCGACGAGCAGGTCACGCGCGGCACGGAAGGCCTGCGCGGCGGGAGTCAGTGGCGACGACGACGGCACGACGAGGACCTCCGGGAACGACGACGGGCGGGTGCTGCGAGGTTCCTATCACCTCGCGGCACCCGCCCACAGCCGTACGAGTGGCTACTTGAACAGCTTGCGCAGCACCAGCAGCCCGATCAACGTGCCCGCCGCGATGACGGCGTACTTGATCTTCGGGTCCGCCCACTTCTCGGCGGCCATCTCCTTGCCCTGGTCGGCGAGACGCTGCGGGTTGGCCCGCTCGGAGAGCTCGTCCAGCGCCCCGGCGAGCGCCTCGCGAGCCTGCTCGATCTCTCGCTCGATGGTGTCCGGGTCGCGTGCCACGGAGCCTCCCTCGTCCTTCTCGGTACGTGCTCTTCGGCACCTCGGGTGCCGCCATCGTGGCGGCATCGTGTCGCCCTCGCGCGCCGACCCCGGGGACGACGCGCCGCACGGTGGCCGACGACATGTGAGCGGTATCGTGCCCGCCCGTGGCTGCCGATAACCGCCTGACCCCGGGTGACGTCGCCCCGGACTTCTCGCTGCCCTCCGACACGGGCGAGACGGTCTCCCTGGCCGACTACCGCGGCCGCCGCGTCGTCGTCTACTTCTACCCGGCCGCGAACACGCCCGGCTGCACCAAGGAGGCGTGCGACTTCACCGACAACCTGGCGACCCTCGACGACGCCGGGATCGACGTCGTGGGCATCTCCCCGGACAAGCCGGAGAAGCTCGCGAAGTTCCGCGCCGACCAGGGGCTGACGTTCCCGCTGCTGGCGGACGTCGAAAAGACGGTCATGCCCGCCTGGGGCGCCTGGGGCGAGAAGACGATGTACGGCCGCACCTCGGTGGGCGTCATCCGCTCGACCTTCGTGGTCGACGCGGAGGGCAAGGTCGAGATCGCCCAGTACGGGGTGAAGGCGACCGGCCACGTGGGTCGGCTGCTGCGCGATCTGAAGCTGTGAGTGCCGGCGATGGGATTCGAACCCACACTGTGCGACCCCTAAAATCGCCCTCTCTGCCACTTGGAGTACGCCGGCCTGCCGTTCGGACTAACACTCCCCGACGGCGGATGCGGTCACTGTAGGCGCTCGCGCTCCTGTCGCGGGCTACCACCTCGGCCGCCCCACCTCGTCGTTGTGATTCACGACGACAAGGCACCCCGGGTCGGTGAGGAAACCGCGACAAGGTGCCCCACGGGTCGTCGGGAAGCCCTCAGAGATACGACCGGATCGCCTCCGCCATCTCCGGCGCCGCCTCGATCGGCGTGAAGTGCCCGACGTCGTCGAGCACCCGGACGTCCGCCCGCGGCAGCAGGTCCGGCACGGCCGAGGCGAACCTGGACGGGAAGATCGGGTCCTGCGCGCCCCAGATCACCGTGGCCGGCACGTCGAGCGGCGGCGGGAACTCCGTGACACCGCGCAGCCCCAGCGCCGTGTACAGCGACGACGACCCCGACCGGTACCAGTTCACCGACGCCGTGAACGCGCCCGGCCGCGAGTAGTCCTCGACGAGCTGCTCGTCGACGACCGCCTCCGGCCGCGCACCCCAGTGCGACCAGAAGTGCTCCAGATAGGTGCGGACGGCGGCCGGGTTCGAGTCGATCAGCCGACGGGCCAGTTCGAGCTGGTGGAAGTCCTGGTACCAGAACTCCGGCCGGTACTCGTCGGACAGCACCGCCTCCACCGTCACCGACGGCGCCAGCGTGTTACCCAGGACGAGAGCCCGGACGCGGTCGGGGAACTCCCGCGCGTACGCGACCGCCGTCGTGATGCCGACGTCGTAGCCCACGACGACGGCCGGGGCCAGGTCCAGCTCCCCGAGCGCCGCCACCAGGTGCGCGCGATCGAAGTCCGACGGCGGCCGCAGCTCGTCGCCCGGGGTGAAGGACCGCCCGAACCCCGGGAGGTGCGGGACGACGACCTCGGCCACGTCCACCAGCAGCGGCGTCAGCAGCCGGTAGTCCGACACCCCGCCCGGCCATCCGTGCAGGCAGAGCACCGGGGCACCGCTACCGCTCCGTTCCACCGCCAGCATCGAGAACGACCTCCAGCACGCGGAACCCCGCGTTCGACGACAGTCTCGACACCCTGTACCCCTGATCGCCCAGCCAGCGCGCCAGCGAGTCGGAGCCGAGGTTCTTCGCGACGACGAGGCGGCTGGGTCCGTCGACCCGCGGCAGCCACTGCAGGAGCAGGTCGTGCAGCGCGGTCTTCCCGCCCCGGATCGGCGGGTTGGACCACATCCCGGCGAAGCGGACGTCGTCGGGGACCTCGTCGGGACGGCAGGCCCGGATGTTCCCGAGGCCCGCGGCCCGAGCGTTCTGCTCGACGAGCCCGAGCGCGCGGGTGTTCACGTCCACCGCCCACACGGTCGACCGACGCCGGATCGTCGCGAGCCACAGCGCGATGGGCCCCCACCCGCAGCCGAGGTCGAGCAGGTCGCCGCCGCGCTCCGGCTCCGGGGCGTGCTCGAGCAGCACCCGCGTGCCCTTGTCGAGGCGCCCGCGCGCGAACACCCCGGAGTCGGTCGTGACCGACAACGACAGGCCCCGCACGTCCAACCGCGCCGGTTCGGGCGCCGACGGGGTGGCCGGCTCCTCGGCGAAGTACTGCTGGTTCACGACGTCACGAGGTCGAGCCCCGCTGCGCTGCGTCTCCCACGAGCTTCCGCAGCTCGGGCGCCAGCGCCCGGAACGCCCGCGCGCGGTGGGACACCGCGTTCTTCTCCTCGGGCGACATCTCCGCGGAGGTGCGAGACCCGCCCTCGGGGACGAAGGCCGGGTCGTAGCCGAAGCCGTTGACGCCGCGCGAGGTGCGGATGAGCCGCCCGGGCCAGCGTTCGGTCACGACGACCTCGCGGCCGTCCGGGTGCACCGCCGCCGCCGCGCAGACGAAGGCGGCGCCGCGGCGCTCCTCGGGGACGTCGGCCATCTGGTCGAGCACGAGCGCGAGGTTCTTCGCGTCCTTCTCCCGGCGGTCGCCGGTCGAGCCCGACCAGCGCGCCGAGAGCACACCCGGCATGCCGTTCAGGGCGTCGACGGCGAGCCCGGAGTCGTCGGCGACGGCGAGCATGCCCGTCGCCGCGCACGCGTCGCGGGCCTTGGCCAGCGAGTTCTCCGCGAACGTCGCGCCGGTCTCGGGTGCCTCCGGGAACTCGGGGACCTCGTTCAGCCCGATCACCTCGAGGCCGAAGCCGGACACGATCTCGCGGAGCTCGACGAGCTTGGCGTCGTTGCGGGTGGCGAGCAGGACCTGCATCAGGGCAGCTCCCCCGGGTAGGGCTCGGCGAGCGCGGCGGCCTGGGCCTCGGTGAGCTTCGCGATGCCGGCGAGCGCCGAGTCGAGCATCGCGTCGAGGGTGGCGCGGGTGTAGGTCGCGCCCTCGCCGGTGCCCTGGACCTCGACGAGCGTGCCGGCGTCGGTGGCGACGACGTTCATGTCGACCTCCGCGCGCGAGTCCTCCTCGTAGGGCAGGTCGAGCCGCACCCGTCCGTCGACCACGCCGACCGAGACCGCGGCGATGGAGCACGACAGCGGGTTCGGGTCGGCCAGCTTCTTCTTCGCGCCGAGCCAGGTCACGGCGTCGGCGAGCGCCACGTAGGCGCCCGTGATCGCCGCGGTGCGGGTGCCGCCGTCGGCCTGGAGCACGTCGCAGTCGAGCTGGATGGTGTTCTCGCCGAGCGCCTTCAGGTCGATCGCCGCCCGCAGCGAGCGCCCGACGAGCCGGCTGATCTCGTGCGTGCGCCCGCCGACCCGGCCCTTGACCGACTCGCGGTCGGAGCGGGTGTGGGTCGCCGAGGGCAGCATCGCGTACTCGGCGGTGAGCCAACCGAGCCCGGAGTCGCGCCGCCAGCGCGGGACGCCCTCGGTGACGCTCGCCGCGCAGAGCACGCGGGTGTTGCCGAAGGACACCAGCACCGACCCGGCCGGGTGCTGCTGGAACCCCCGGCGGATCTCGATGGGGCGGAGTTCGTCGTCGGACCTGCCGTCACTGCGTGCCACGGTCGCCCACCCTAGGAGGCGCCGTTCCGGGGCGACGTCGTCGGACCCCCCGGTTAGCGTGCAGGACGTGCCCCGGGATCGCCTCGTCCTGCTCGTCGCGTGCCTCGCGCAGTTCATGGTCGTGCTCGACGTGTCGATCGTGAATGTCGCGCTGCCCGCGATGCGCGAGGCGCTGGGCTTCTCCGCGGTGGGCCTGCAGTGGGTGGTCAGCGCCTACACGCTGGCGTTCGCCGGGTTCCTGCTGCTCGGCGGCCGCGCGGCGGACCTCTTCGGGCGGCGGCGGATGTTCCTCGCCGGGCTCGTGCTGTTCGGGACCGCGTCGCTGGTCGGCGGGCTGGCCGACTCGCAGGGGCTCGTCCTCGCCGCCCGGGCTGCGCAGGGCCTCGGCGGTGCGGTGCTCTCCCCCGCCACCCTGACGATCCTCACGACGACGTTCACCGAGGGCGCCGCCCGCTCGAAGGCGCTCGGGGCGTGGGCCGCCATCGGTGGGGTCGGCGGCGCGGTGGGTGGCATCGCGGGCGGCGTGCTCGTGCACTTCCTCAGCTGGCGCTGGATCTTCCTGGTCAACGTGCCGGTGGTCGTCCTGACGGCGGTGCTGGCGCGGATCGCGGTGTCCGAGACCCGCGCGGACGACCGGCCACGCCTCGACGTCGGGGGCGCCGTGCTCGTCACGGGCGGTCTGGTCGCGTTCGTGCACGGGGTGGTCACCAGCGAGACCGCCGGGTGGTCGGCGCCCCTGACCTGGGGCAGCTTCGTCGTCGCCGGGGTCCTGCTCGCGGGCTTCATGTTCCTCGAGACCCGGATCGCCTCCCCGCTCGTCCCGCTGGGCATCTTCCGGATCCGGTCGGTCAGCGTCGCCAACGGCACGATGGCGCTGATCGCCTCGGCCATGTTCGCGATGTGGTATTTCGTCTCGATCCACATGCAGGGCGTCCTCGGCTTCGACGCCCTCACCGCCGGGCTCGCGTTCCTCCCGCAGTCCGGCTCCATCGTGCTCGGGTCCCAGCTCTCGTCCCGGTTGCTCGGCCGCGTCGGCACCCGCCCCCTGCTCGCGGGCGGGGCCTTCCTGACGGCGGCCGGCTTCGCGTGGTTCGCGCTGCTCACACCGGGGTCGACGTGGGTGGGTGGCGTCCTCGGGCCGGGGGTCGCGGTGGGGCTCGGCATGGGCATCGCGCTGACCCCGCTCGCGGGTGCGGCCACGTCCGGGGTCGACCGCTCCCAGGCCGGGCTGGCGTCGGGCCTGCTCAACACGTCGCGTCAGGTGGGGGGTGCGATCGGGCTCGCCGTGCTGTCCACGCTGGCCACCTCCCGCGCCGACGGCCTCCTCGCGGTGGGCGCCTCCCCGGCCGCGGCGTCGACGGCGGGCACCACGCGCGCCTTCGCGGTGGCGGCGGTGGTCGTCGCGGTCGCCGGGCTCGTCGCGCTGCTGCTCCCCCGGGCACCTCGCACCACGGACGACTCCCCCGCCGGGCTCGTCGACGAGCCGGTCGACGGGGCCCCGGCGCGCTGAGTCCCGGGTGCCGCCCCTCAGATCGTGTAGTGCCCGTCGGGCCGCACGAGCTCGGCCGGGCCGGAGAACTCCGTGCGCGCCTCGGCGAGCAGCTCCGCCCCGTCGTACCAGGCCGGCACGTGGGTGATCAGCAGCCGCTTCACGCCGGCCTCGCGGGCGACCGCCCCGGCCTGCTTCCCGGAGAGGTGCACGCCCGGCGGACGGTCGGGCGAGTCGGTCCAGGTCGCCTCGCAGAGCAGGACGTCGGCGTCGCGGGCGAGCTCGACGAGCGTGTCGCACGGGCCGGTGTCGCCGCTGTAGACCAGCACCCGCCCGTCGTGCTCGAGCCGCACGCCGTAGGCCTCGCAGGGATGGTCGACCGGGGCGCTCGACAGCGCGATGTCCCCGACGCCGGCGGGGCCGTCGGCGAACACGTGGTAGTCGAAGACGTCGGTGAGATCAGTGGCCACCCGTTCGTCCGAGGACGGGGCGTAGGCCACGGCGAGCCGCACCTCGGACTCGCTCGGCCCGTGCAGCGGGAGCACCTTGCCGGGGCCGTCGGGGTGGTAGCGGCGGTGGACGATCAGTCCCGACACGTCCGCGCAGTGGTCGGGGTGCAGGTGCGAGAGGACCACCGCGTCGAGGTCGAACGGGTCCATGTGGCGCTGCATCGTGCCGAAGGTGCCGTTGCCCAGGTCGAGCGCGAGGGTCGTGGAGCGGGTGCGCACGAGGTACCCGGACGCGGGTGAGGTGGGTCCGGCCCCGCTGCCGGAACACCCCAGGACGATCAGTTCCACGCGGGCACCCTACGGCCCGATCGGAGAGGGCGACACTCCTGCGGACGGACGGCCCCGACGATCCGCCGAGGCGACGAGACGCGCGGCCAGGATCCCGGCGAGGGCGCCGAAGAGGTGGGCCTGCCAGGAGACGCCGGGCGTGCCGGGCAGCACGCCCCACAGCACCCCGCCGTAGACGAGGAAGAGCACGACGGCCAGGACGATCTGCCGGCCGGAGCGGGCGAAGAAGCCGCGGAACAGCAGGAACGCCAGCCATCCGAAGATCACGCCGGAGGCCCCGACGGTGACCCCGAACCCGGTCAGCCAGGTGAGGAACCCACCGAGCAACCAGACCAACGCGGTGACGGCGATGAACTGACCGAGCCCGCCCGCCAGCACGAGGAAGCCGAGGACCAGGAACGGCAGGGAGTTCGCGATCAGGTGCGCCCAGCCGGCGTGCAGCAGCGGCGCCCAGAGGATCCCGGAGAGGCCGTCGACCTGACGTGGCGCGATGCCGTCGTAGTCCAGGGAGCCGCGGAAGACGAACTGGTCGACCGCCTCGATGACCCACAGCAGGGCGAGGAAGAGGAGCATCCCGATCGCGGCCCGGGCCGGGCGCGCCGGGATGATGCGGGGCTTCGCGGGGACCGTCGGCGTGCTCACCACTCCGACAGTAGCGACGGAACCTGAGAAATCAGGCCCAGAGCTGGCCCTCGAGCCCCTCCGCGGCCTCCTCCAGCGTGCCGGAGTAGGCGCCGGTCGACAGGTACTTCCACCCGCCGTCGCACACGATCATGACGATGTCGGCCTCGTCGTCGCTGCCCGCGGCCTTCTCGGCCTGGGCGAGCGCGGCGTGCAGGATCCCGCCGGTCGAGATGCCGGCGAAGATGCCCTCCTGCTCGACGAGCTGGCGGGTGCGCCGCAGCGCGTCCTGGGCGCCGACCGAGTACCGACCGGTGAGGATGTCCGGGTCGTAGAGCTCGGGGACGAAGCCCTCGTCCATGTTCCGCAGCCCGTACACGAGCTCTCCGTAGCGGGGCTCGGCTGCGATGATCTGGCAGTCGGGCTTGTGCTCGCGCAGGTAGCGGCCGGTACCGACCAGCGTGCCGGTGGTGCCCAGACCGGCCACGAAGTGCGTGATCGTCGGGACGTCGCGGAGGATCTCCGGGCCCGTGCCCTCGTAGTGCGAGAGCGGGTTCGCCGGGTTCCCGTACTGGTAGAGCATGACCCAGTCCGGGTTCTGCGCCGCGATCTCCTTCGCGGTGGCCACGGCCTGGTTCGAGCCGCCCGCCGCGGGCGAGAAGATGATCCGCGCGCCGTACATCTCGAGCAGCTGGCGCCGCTCGGCCGAGGTGTTCTCCGGCATGACGCAGACCAGCGAGTAGCCCTTGAGCTTGGCGGCCATCGCGAGCGAGATCCCGGTGTTGCCCGAGGTCGGTTCGAGGATCGTGCACCCGGGCGTCAGCAGCCCGTCCTCCTCGGCCTTGGTGATCATCCGCAGGGCCGGGCGGTCCTTGATCGAGCCGGTCGGGTTGCGGTCCTCGAGCTTGGCCCAGAGCCGGACGTGGGGTGCCGGCGAGAACGACGGCAGCCCCACGACGGGGGTGTCGCCCAGGGCGTGGATCAGCGAGTCGTACCGCGCCATCGGGTGCTCCAGAGAAGAGACGACCCCCGGGCCGTGCGGGCCCGGGGAACGGGACTCAGCGTCCGCCGGCCACGGCGGGCAGGATCGTCACGGTGCCGTTGTCCGGGACCTGCGCGTCCAGACCGCCCGCGAAGCGGACGTCCTCGTCGTTGACGTAGACGTTGACGAAGCGGTGCAGCGCGCCGTCGGTCACCAGACGGTCCTTGATGCCGGGGTGGTTGGCATCGAGGTCGGCGATGACCTCCTGCAGCGTCGATCCCTCGGCCTTGACCTGCTTCTCCCCACCGGTGTGGGTGCGCAGGATCGTCGGGATCGAGACGGTGGCGGACACGGCTTTCCTCCAGGAGACGGGTTCGATTGCAGGGAACAGCGTCGCACGACGCCGAGATGTTCCGGGGTCGCTCAGGAACGGTCCGGCACGTCACCCGCGCCGGTGTGGGAGAACATGTAGTTCTCCACGACCTGGACGTCGTCCTCGGCGACCTCGCCGGCCTCGTCGAGCAGGTAGGACCGCAGCTCGTAGGGCGAGTCCGGTCCGGTGATGGCGACGATCACGAAGTGCACGCCGGGCTGCAGGCCCATGTACTCGATGTCCTTGACCGAGGGGTACGCCTCGGGCAGGCCGGAGTCGGTCAGCGGGCGGCGCGGGACGCGGGTGTGCGAGTGGAAGACCACGACGGTCTCCTCGTCGCGCTGCGTCGCCTCCTTGTACACCCGGAACTGCTCGCCGGAGTCGAACCGGTAGTCGCTGCCCTGCGCGTCGGCGTCGTCGGCGTTCGTCATCGGCACGTAGCGCTCGGGCCGGTCGCTCTCCTCCGGGCCCAGCAGCTGACCGCACGCCTCGCGCGGGTGGTCACGGCGGGCGTGCGCGACCATCTCCTCGACGAGGTCCCGACGGATCACGAGCACGGCGACCACCTTACGGGGCCCTCAGGGCAGCAGCACCGTGAGCAAGGAGTCCTGCAACCAGGTCAGCCAGTGGTAGACGGGCAGGTGGTCGGTGCGCGGGTCGTCCGGCGGGAGCTGGTCGGGCATGTCCTCGGTCACCTCGAGCGCCGTACCGAGCGCGAGCCGGACGTCGTTCACCGCCGACAGCCACGCCTCGGCCTGCGGCACGGTCAGCTCCACGCGGCCGCCACCCCCGGGGCAGGAGGCGAGCACGGTGGCGATGGCGTCGCGCTTGGCGGCGATCAGCTCGGGCTCGTGCACCGAGCGCATGGCCGCGGACAGCGCCGCTCCGTCGGCCCCCGCCCCGCCCTCGGCGTCCGGGCGGTGGAACTCCGGCAGCAGCCGGGAGAGCACCGGGTCGTCCGGGGCGGTCGAGGGACCGGTGCGGATGCCGGTGAGCGCCGCGAGCTCGTCCTGCGGCACGTCGTCGGCGCGGCCGGAGAGCATGTCGTCGACCTGCCCGACGAGGCCGCGCAGCACCGAGGCCTCGGCCGGGTCGAGGACCGCGACGTAGCGGGCGCGCTCGCCCCGCCCGTGCCGTTTCCAGGCGCGCACGACCTACCCACGCCCCGTCGCTGCGTCCGCCCCCGTCACGACGACCGCTGCATCGTCGCCCACAGGCCCGCCGCGTGGAGCTTCGCGACGTCGCCCTCGACCTTCTCCCGACTGCCCGAGGACACCGTCGCCCGCCCCTTCTGGTGCACGTCCATCATCAGCGCGGTGGCCTTCTGCTTGTCGTAGCCGAAGATCTTCTGGAACACGTAGGTGACGTAGGACATCAGGTTGACCGGGTCGTTCCACACGATCGTCTGCCACGGGGTGTCGGCGCCGACCAGCTCGTCGGGCAGTTCCTCCACCGTGGTCGCCGGCTCCACCGGCGCCGAGACGACGACGCGCATGTCCCCATCGTCTCAGTTGCCCGGGAGCCGCTGCATCTAGGCTGAGTGGATGACGGGCGGCACCGCGCTCATGACCGACCAGTACGAGCTGACGATGCTCGACGCGGCCCTGGCCGACGGCACCGCCGATCGCCGGGCCACGTTCGAGGTGTTCGCCCGTTCGCTGCCGCACGGCCGGCGCTACGGCGTGGTGGCGGGCACCGCGCGGGTCCTCGACTCGCTCGCACGCTTCTCCTACGGCGACGACGAGCTCGCGGCGCTGCGCGCGACGGGTGCGCTCTCCGAGCGGGTGCTCGACCACCTGGCGGACTTCCGCTTCCGCGGGGACGTGGTCGGCTACCCCGAGGGCGAGCTGTACTTCCCCGGCTCCCCCGTCCTGACGGTCTCCGGCTCCTTCGCCGAGTGCGTGCTCCTCGAGACGCTCGTGCTCTCGATCCTCAACCACGACTGCGCGATCGCCTCGGCCGCGGCCCGCATGACGACGGCGGCGGCCGGTCGCCGGCTCATCGAGATGGGCTCCCGGCGCACGCACGAGGAGGCCGCGGTCGCGAGCGCCCGGGCCGCCTACCTCGCCGGCTTCGACGCGACCTCCAACCTCGAGGCCGCCGCCCGCTACGGGGTCCCGACGACGGGCACCTCGGCCCACGCCTTCACCCTCCTACACGACACGGAGGAGGAGGCGTTCCGCGCGCAGGTGGCTGCCCTCGGGGTCGGGACCACGCTGCTCGTCGACACCTACGACATCACCGAGGGCATCGACACGGCCGTCCGCGTCGCCGGCCCGGAGCTCGGCGCCGTCCGCATCGACTCCGGCGACCTCGGCGTGATGGCCCAGCGCGCGCGACAGCAGCTGGACTCGCTCGGTGCCACGCGCACGCGCGTCGTGCTCTCCGGCGACCTCGACGAACACGCGATCGCCGGGCTGCGGGCCGAACCGGTCGACGCGTACGGGGTCGGCACGTCGGTCGTCACCGGCTCCGGTGCGCCCACCGCCGGGATGGTCTACAAGCTCGTCGAGGTCGACGGGCGGCCCGTGGCCAAGCGGTCGTCGTCGAAGGAGTCCCGCGGCGGCGCGAAGTCCGCGGTCCGCCGCCACCGCCCGACCGGGACGGCGGTGGAGGAGGTCGTGCACCGCGTCGACCACCCGGTCGACGTCGGCGAGCACGACCGGGTGGTGCCGATCGACCTGGTCAAGGCCGGCGACCCGGTGGCGGGGCTGCCGTCGCTGACCGACGCCCGGGAGCACCTGCGGCGCAACCTCGTCGCGATCCCGTGGGAGGGCCTCAAGCTCTCGCGGGGCGAGCCGGCGATCCCGACGACGTTCGTGCCCTGACCCGGTCAGTCCAGCTGCGGACGGACCTCCGTCGCGAACCGGCCGAGCAGCTCCCGGCCCTGCGTGACGTCGTCCCGGATGACCGGGACGATCAGCTCGTCCAGGCCCGCCTCGCGCCAGCGTCCGATGGTGTCGACGACCTGCGCCACCGACCCGGCGACGGCCACCGGCGCGCGGACGTCCTCCGGCGTCGCGTCGAGGGCGAAGATCGCCTGGGTCGACCTCCGGATCTCCCGCGGGTCGCGGCCGATCCGCTCGCAGTGCTCGTCGAGCACGGCGGACTTGCGGGCGAACACCTCCGGCGTGGACCACGTGTTCCACTCGTCGGCCCACCGGGCGACGACGCCGAGCATCCGCTGCTCGCCCGACGCCCCGACGAGCAGCGGGATCCGGTCCGCCGCCGGCACCTGCGGGGCGTCCGTCACGGCGTAGTGGTGGCCCGTCACGGTCGTCCGCGGCGCACGGAGGACACCGTCGAGCACGGCCAGGCCCTCCTCGAAGCGGTCGATCCGCTCCCGGACCGGGCCCAGTGGGATGCCGTAGGCGGCGTGCTCGTTGAGCTGCCAACCCGCTCCGACGCCGAGGACGAGGCGCCCACCGGACAGGTCCGAGGTCGTCGCCGCGATGTTGGCGAGGACCGCCGGGTGCCGGTAGGTGATGCCGGCGACGAGGCTCCCGAGCCGGACGCGCGGCACGGCGGTCGCGAGACCCGCGAGCACCGAGAAGCAGTCCCGAAGCGCGACGTCCGACCGTTCCTCGGTGCCGGTGTTGCCCATGAAGTGGTCGGCGATCCAGATGCCGTCGTAGCCGGCCGCCTCCACCTCGTGCGCGACGGCGACGACGTCGCCCGCCGACCAGACGGTGGACAGCCAGGCGCTCACCGCGAGACTCGACACGGGGCGAGCAGATCACGGGCCCGCGCGAGGGGCAAACGAGGAGCCCGCCCCTCGATAGGGTGACGGGATGACCCGCGCGCTGATCGTGGTGGACGTCCAGCTCGACTTCTGCGAGGGCGGCTCGATGGGGGTCGCCGGTGGCGCGGCGACGGCCGCGGCGATCACCCGCCACCTCGCCGCCGAGCACGGCCGGTACGACCACGTCGTCGCCAGCCGCGACTACCACGAGGACCCGGGCGCGCACTTCTCCGAGGAGCCCGACTTCGTCGACAGCTGGCCGGTGCACTGCCGCGTCGGCGAGGCCGGGGCGGCGTTCCACCCGGAGCTCGACGTGTCGCGGATCGAGGAGGTCTTCTCGAAGGGACGGCACACGGCCGCGTACTCAGCCTTCGAGGGTGCGTCCGAGTCCGGGGAGCGCCTGGTCGACTGGCTGCGCAACCGGGGGGTCGACCTGGTCGAGGTCGTCGGGATCGCCACCGACCACTGCGTCCGCGCGACCGCGGTCGACGCCGCCGCCGAGGGCTTCTCGACGACGGTGCTGCTCGACCTGACCGCCGGCGTCACCCCGGAGACGACCGAGACCGCGTGCAGCACGATGCGTGAGGCGGGCGTCGTGCTCGCCCGCGCGTCCTGACGTCCCGCGGCGAGGGCCTGCCGCGGCGGACCGAGAGGCCGCGGCGATCCGGCCGTTCGAACGGTCATGGTCCGGCTCGGCTGGTGTAGGTGTGTCCGGTGGGGGTGGTGGTCCGGACGGTGTGGGGGTGGGGTCCGAATCCGTCGTGGAGCAGTTCGGTGATCCAGCCGGGCAGTTCTTTGAGGTGGTTGCCGCGTACGCAGTTCCCGCGCCCGTTGCCGAGGCTGGTGGGGCCGCCGGCCTTCTTGCCTGTGATGTGGTCGGTGTGTCGGATCGGGGCTCCGCAGAAGGGGTCGCGGCACATGCCGTGGTCGCGGAACGCGATCAGTTTGGCGAGGAACCCGTCGAAGTAGCGGCGGGTGGGGTCGCCGCCGACGAGGGTGCCGTGGGTGGGGTGGGCGAACAGGCGCCGCCACCAGCGGTGCCCGCCGGTGTAGCGGAGCAGGTCGGTGACGATCCCGGCCGGGAGCGGGCCGTGGCCGACGAGTTCGCCGGTGCTGGTGCTGTCGGGGTCGGTGATCGCGTCGAGCGGCAGGACGATGCCGACTTCGACGTTGACGTCCTCGGCGTAGACCTGTCCGGTGAGGCGTTCGACGAGGGTGTCGGCGACACTCACAGATGATCTGGTCGCGGGTGCGGTCGTCGGTGTCCCCGGTCGCGATCAACGAGTCCGCGTACTTCCGGAGCGCGGCGATACAGGCGACACCCTGCTCGACCGGGAGTAGACCGGACAGGACGCTCATGGTGTCCGGGGCCGGCCGCAGCGTCACCCGACGGTCCTTGCGGGCTTTCCGGGCGCGGTCGGTGAAGCCTTGGGGGTCGGCTTCGTAGGCGAGTTTCTTCACCGCCGCCTCGGCCTGCTTACGGCTCATGTCCTCCAGGCCGGTCTCGGCGAGCTGCTTGTCCACCACCGCCCGCAGCTCCGGGTCGAGGTGACTGGTGGTGGAGACGATGTGTTCGGCGAGCTGCTCGCTGATGCGCCCGGCCACCAGCAGCGCCCGGGTACAGGGCAGATCCGAGGCCAACGCTCGGGCGACCCCGAGGCGGCGGTCTCCGACGTAGGGGGAGACGTGCGCGGCCAACGCGATCTGGTCGGCGATCCCGCGGCCGAGCTTCTCCGGGTCCAACCGACCCTGCGCGACGAGTTCAATCTGTTCTTCGACCTGGGCGCGGCCGAACGACACGATCGCGGTGTGCTGCGCCGCCGCCACCGCCGCGCGGGCGCGTTCGAGCAGGGCGATCCGGTCGATGCACGCCGCACCACCATCGGACTCCGAGTCCGTGGGCAAGTCGGCGAGTTCGGCGAGGCGCGTGAGCAGGCCGGTCAGCTCCGCGCTGACCGGGTCCACCGCCTCGTTCGAACTCATGTTCGCAAGCTAGCAGCGCCCCCCGACAATCACGGCCGATCCGGCCGGCTCAGCACCTCCAGCACGTAGACCGACACACGGTGGTCCCAGGTGGTCGCGCGGGCCTCGAGGATCACCCCGTGCTCGAGGTCCGCGGTGAACTCGACCTCCAGGACCTCCTCCCCCGCGATGCCCTCGTAGGCCTCGGGCTGCCGGAGCGACACCACGCCCTTGAGCCGCGGACGGACGAGGGCGTCCTCGACGATCACGAGTTCGTCGAGCAGGCCGACCAGTCGATGCGGCAGGACGAGTTCCTCCGCCCAGTGCCCCGCGTAGTACGGCCAGTCCGCGTTCGGCGCGCGGACGTCGTCGACGTCCATCACGCCGGCCTCGTGGCCGGGGTAGCTGACGAGAAGGCTGCCGCCGGTACGCCGGTACTCCCCGCCGCCCGAGGTCGCGACGCGCCACCGGTCGCGGCCCTCCAGCACGAGCTCGCATTCCTCCCGGGAGGCCCCGCTCCGAGGCGGGCCGTCGTCCCGGAAGGGGGAGAAGCGACGGGGCAGGTGCGAGGGAGGCGGACCCTGCACCGTGACGCGGGCAGCCGAGGCGCGATAGGCGCCGCGCGGGATGGCGGTCGCGCTCCAAACGAGGCGGCCCAGGACCTGCGCCTGACGGTCGTCGTCGGTGTCAGGGTCGTCCACAGAGAATCTCCTGGTCGGTCTCCTCGTACGCGGACGCCGAGAAGGTGCCCTGCGGGAAGGTCACGGTCCCATGCACCTCGGTGCGGTACCGGTGGAGGGAGCCGGGCTCGCACGGCGCGGCCACGGTCTCCCGGTGGTCCTGGGCGAACGCGGACGGGCCCTTGGTCGTGGTCGGCGGTCGTTCCGCGATCAGCTCCCACCCCCAGAACCGCGACCGGTACGTGGCGCCCGAGACCGTGTTCGCCACGACGGGCAGCGTGCGGCAGAAGCTCTCGATGCGCGTGTGGATCTCCTCGTAGGTCCGGCTGAAGTGCGGCCGGTTGACGCGGACACCGCAGTCCTCCGACGCGGGGAGCCGCGGAGCGGCCGAGGCCGGCCAGGCCGACACGATGCATGGCGGGCTCCCGGGTCGGTGATCTGCCTTCACCTCCACCGACTCGCCCGGCTCCACGATTCACGCGGGTGGAGCAATCGTGGCGGTGCCCGGAACCGCGGAGCCGCCTCCGTAGTCTGAGCCCGCGAAGGGGGTGCGGGCATGGCACAGCTGACGGACTCGGACACCGCCCCGGTGGCCGACCTGCTCGCCGCCGCCGTCGAGGCGCTGGGCGGCACCGAGCGCGAGGGGCAGCAGGAGATGGCGGCCGCCGTCGAGCGGGCCCTGCGCACCGGGGAACACCTCGCGGTCCAGGCCGGCACGGGCACCGGCAAGTCGCTGGCCTACCTCGTCCCGTCGATCCGGCACGCACTGGAGGCCGACCAGGCGGTCGTCGTCTCCACCGCCACGATCGCGCTGCAGGCCCAGCTCGTCGACCGCGACCTGCCCCGCCTGACGAAGGCCCTCGAGCCCGTCCTCGGCCGGAAGCCGACGTTCGCGATCCTCAAGGGTCGCGGCAACTACCTGTGCCGCCACAAGATCGAGTCCGGGGCGCAGGCCGAGGACCCGGGCGACGAGCAGCTCTTCGACCCCTTCCAGGTCTCCGCGCTCGGCCGTCAGGTCACCCGGCTGCACGAGTGGGCGGAGCAGACGACCACCGGCGACCGCGACGAGCTCGTCCCCGGCGTGCCCGACCGGGCCTGGCGCCAGGTCAGCGTCACCGCCCGCGAGTGCCTCGGCGCCTCCCGCTGCCCGGTCGCCGAGGACTGCTTCTCCGAGCTCGCCCGGCACAAGGCCGGCGCCGCCGACGTCGTCGTCACCAACCACGCCCTGCTCGCGATCGACGCGATCGAGGGCCGTGCGGTGCTGCCCGAGCACGACGTGGTGGTCGTCGACGAGGCCCACAACCTCGTCGACCGCGTGACCTCCGTCGCCACCGGCGAGCTCACCGGCGCCACCGCCACCGCGGCCGCCCGCCGCTGCGCCAAGCTCGTCGACCAGGCCCTCGCCGACCAGCTGGTCGACGCCGGCGAGGGGCTCGACGCGGTCCTGCTGGACACCCCCTTGGGCCGTTGGGAGCACCTGCCGGAGCCGGTGGGCCGGATGCTCTCGGCCATCCGCAACGCGGCGTGGGCGTGCAAGCAGGCGCTCGGCCCGGAGCGGGAGAAGGGTGCCAAGGAGAACGAGACCGACGCCGCCAACCGCCGGTTCGCCGCCGCGATGGTCGAGGAGGTCCACAACGTCGCGGGGCGGCTGCTCACCGCGTTCGACCGCGAGGACCCGGCGACCCGTCCCGACGTCGTCTGGCTCTCCGAGCGCGAGCTCGGCTCCAGCACCGTCCGCGCCCTGCACGTCGCGCCGCTGTCGGTCGCCGGCCTGCTCGCCCACCGGCTCTTCGGGCAGTCGACGGTCGTGCTGACCAGCGCCACCCTGGTCCTCGGCGGCTCGTTCGACGCCCTGGCCCGGCAGTGGGGACTGCCCGTCGCGCAGAAGAG
The DNA here is from genome assembly GCF_050955885.1 of Actinomycetospora sp. CA-084318. Taxonomy (NCBI): domain Bacteria; kingdom Bacillati; phylum Actinomycetota; class Actinomycetes; order Pseudonocardiales; family Pseudonocardiaceae; genus Actinomycetospora; species Actinomycetospora sp. CA-084318. The sequence continues at coordinate 1,255,913 of NZ_CP192098.1, read as the reverse complement.
CGAGCTCCCCGACGACGGGTCGGGCCACGGCAACGACCCCGCCACCAACCTCGTCTGGCACGGCCTCGACGTCGGGTCGCCCTTCGCCCACGCGAAGGCCGGCATCCTCTACGTCGCCCGCCACCTCCCGCCGCCCGGTCGCGACGGCCTCTCCCCCGCGATGCTCGACGAGATCGACGGGCTCGTCCGCGCCGCGGGCGGGCGCGCGCTCGGGCTGTTCTCCTCGATGCGCGCCGCCAAGCAGGCCACCGAGGACCTGCGCGGGCGCTGGGACGGCACCGTGCTGTGCCAGGGCGAGGACTCGACGAACACCCTCGTCCAGAAGTTCGCCGCCGAGACCGGCAGCGTGCTGTTCGGCACCATCTCGCTGTGGCAGGGGGTCGACGTCCCCGGCGAGTCGCTGCAGCTCGTGATGATCGACCGGATTCCGTTCCCCCGTCCCGACGACCCGCTGGTCGCGGCCCGGCAGCGCGCGGTGGACGCCCGCGGCGGCAACGGCTTCCTCACCGTGTCGGCCACGCACGCGGCGCTGCTGCTCGCCCAGGGCGCGGGGCGTCTCCTGCGCGGCACGGGCGACCGCGGCGTCGTCGCGATCCTCGACTCCCGGGTCGCGACGAAGCAGTACGGCGGGTTCCTGCGCGGGTCGCTGCCGCCGTTCTGGACGACGAACGACCCGGCCGTCGTCCGCGGGGCCCTGGAGCGCCTGCGCGGCGACTGAGCCACTCTCGCGCCGCCGCGAGTGGGACACCACGCAGGCCCGCGACCCCCGGCACCTGCCCCACGTGCCACTCGCGGGCCGGGGCGACCTACAGCGTCGCGAGCAGGGCGTCCGCCAGCCGCCCGGCGGCCTCCGGGGCCCGGCGCAGGAACAGCTCCGGCTCGATGAGCTCGAGCTCCATCACCACCGGTTCCCCGTCGATGCGCACCAGGTCCACGCGCGCCGCGGGGACCGACGCCGGAGCGTGCGCCAGCGCGTTCTCGGCGACGGCGAGCTCCCGCGGGGTCGGCTCGTGGTCCTCCAGCCGTCCGCCGTGCCGCTCGTGCACGAGGAAACCGTCGGCCGCCGGGAACTTCCGCACCGCGTGCGACCACCGGTCCCCGAGCCGGATCAGCGACACCTCGCCCTCGGTCCCGATCGACTCGACCGCGGGCTGCACCAGGACGTCGACCGTCGCCGCGAGCCCGGCGAGGGTCTCGGCCAGCTCCGGCCCGGTCCCGAGGAACGTCTCCCGGCCACCCGCCGACACCGCCGGCTTCACCACCACCCGCGACGGCCCCAGCGGCTCCGGCGTCGACCCTGCGGGCACGAGCCGGGTCGGCACCACCGGCACCCCGGCCTCGGAGAGTTCGACCAGGTAGCGCTTGTGCGAGTTCCACTCGAGCACCGCGAGCGGGTTCTGCAGGGCCGTCCGCGCCGCAACCCCGCGCGCCCACGCCAGGAACTCGTCGCGCCGCGCGGAGTAGTCCCACGTCGTCCGGACCGCCACCAGGTCGGCGCCCGACCAACCCGCCACGTCGTCCGGGGCGTCCCACGGCTCGACCCGTGCCCGGGCGCCGCGCTCGACCAGCGCGTCGACCAGGGGCTGGTTCTCCGCGTCGATGCGCTCGGAGCGCACCCGCGTACTGGCGACGATCACGGTCGGTCCGGTCGGCATGCGGTCAGCCTCCCGCAGCCACCTGCCCGATGCAGGTGACCGTGCCCGGCGCCACCTCGGTGAACCCGGCGTCGCGCACCGGCGCGACGCCGTGGCGCGCCCACGCGGCCTCCGGGTCGTCCAGGGCCGCGCACCAGACGTCCCAGTCCGCGGTGGAGGCCGCCCGGACGGCGGGTGCGGTCACCGTGGCCGGATCACCGCCGGTCCACGCCACGACCGTCGCGAGGATCATGCTCGCGTGCCCGACCTGGGCCCCCGCCTTGCCGGTCGACTGCTCGACGCGTGGGTTCAGCCAGATCACCGGGCGGCCCGCCCCGACCGGAGCCGGGGCGTCGTCGGGAAGGTCCGTCCCGCCGATCTGCAGCCGCCGCACCTCGTGCGGGACGTCGTCCACCGGCCCCGGGACGAGTGCCCGGACCAGGTCCGACACCGTCACGCCCGGCACGTCCTGCACGGCCCGCCAGTGCGAGGTGCGCGCCCGTCGGGCGAGCTTGCGGATGCGTCCTGCCCCGCACCAGGCCGCGACCGCGTCGAACCACTCCCCGCCCGGGGCGGAGCGCTCGTCCAGGCACAGCGCGAGCGCCGCCGCCGCGGCCGCCTCGAGCAGCGCGGTCGGGGTCGGGGGCTCCTGCTTCTCCAGGCGCAGGATCACCGGCATCGCCCGCACCGGGCCGTCCGGGTCCTCGTCGAGCTCGGGGGCCGGGCGGTCCGTCGCCCACGGACACACCCGGTCGGCCAGCGGCGCGAGGGCGGTCAGGTCAGAGCGGGACACGACGCAGGAGACCCTCCGCGGCGTCGGCGACCTCGATCTCGTCGCGCGTCACGCCGAGCACGAACAGGACGGCGTCGAGGAACGGGTAGGACAGGGCGGTGTCCGCCGCCGCCGCCACCACGGGCTTGGCGTTGAAGGCGATGCCGAGCCCCGCCGCGGCGAGCATGTCGAGGTCGTTGGCGCCGTCCCCGACCGCCACCGTCTGCTCGACCGGCACGTCGAACCGGGCCGCGAACTCCAGCAGCGACCGCGCCTTCCCGGCCCGGTCCACCACCTCGCCGACGACCCGGCCGGTCAGCCGGCCGTCCACGACCTCGAGCTCGTTGGCCGCCGCGTAGTCCAGCCCCAGGTCCTTCACGAGGTACTCGATGACGTGCGTGAACCCGCCGGAGACCACCCCGCACCGGTAGCCGAGCCGCTTGAGCGTGCGCACCGTGGTGCGGGCGCCCGGCGTCAGCTGGATCTGCGCGGCGACGTCGTCGAGGCAGGAGGCGGGCAGGCCCGCGAGGGTCGCGACCCGCCGGTGCAGCGACTCCGCGAAGTCGATCTCCCCGCGCATCGCGGCCTCGGTGACGGCCCGGACCTCCTCCTCCCGCCCGGCGTGGGCGGCGAGCATCTCGATGACCTCGCCCTGGACCAGGGTGGAGTCGACGTCGAAGACGATGAGCCGCTTCGCCCGCTGGGCGATGCCCACCCGCTGTACCGCCACGTCCACACCGGCCCGCTGCGAGGCGCCGACCAGCGCCTGCCGCAGGGCGGTGTCGGTGGGCGGCGACACCCCGGGCACGGAGATGCGGAGCTCGAGGCCGGTCACCGGATAGTCGGCGACGCGCCGCACCCGGTCGATGTTCACCCGCAGCGAGGCGAGGGTGCGGGCCACCTCGGCGAAGTCGGCGGCCGCGATCGGCCGGCCCAGCACCGACACCACGTGCGTGGAGTACGGGTGGACCGACGAGGCGTCCCCGCCGGTCTCCACCGTCACCGCGAGCCCGAGCGCCGGGATCGCGAGATCGAGACTGCGCGCCAGCCGGTTCGGGTCCCCCGCCACCCCGACGAGCACCGACAGCGTCAGGTGCCCGTGGATGGTGGCTTGCTGGACGTCGAGCATCTCCGCGCCGTGCTCGGCGAGGACCGTGAAGAGGGTGGCCGACACGCCCGGGAAGTCCGGCCCGGTGACCGTGACCAGGAGCGTCGTACGCGCCACCGCCGGGGCGGACGCGTGGTCCGCCCCGGCGGTGTCGTGCCCGTGACCGTCCCCCGACGGACGGCTCACTTGTTCCGGGGGTCGCTGCCGGGGAGGTTCTCCTGACCGACCTTGCCCGTGGCCGCCTCACCGATGCTGGCGTGGCCACCACCGATGTGCGCCTCGAGCCGGATCCGCTCCGTGAGGTGCGGGTAGTGCAGCTCGAACGCCGGGCGCTCCGACCGGATGCGGGGCAGCTCGGTGAAGTTGTGCCGCGGCGGCGGGCACGAGGTGGCCCACTCCAGCGAGTTGCCGTGGCCCCACGGGTCGTCGACGTCGACCGGGCGCCCGTAGCGGTAGCTCGCGAAGACGTTCCAGATGAACGGCAGCGTCGAGGCACCGAGGATGAACGCGCCGATCGTCGAGATCGTGTTCAGCGTGGTGAACCCGTCCGAGGGCAGGTAGTCCGCGTACCGACGCGGCATGCCCTCGTTGCCCAGCCAGTGCTGCACGAGGAACGTCGTGTGGAAGCCGATGAACGTGGCCCAGAAGTGGAACTTGCCGAGCCGCTCGTTCATCATCCGGCCGGTCATCTTCGGGAACCAGAAGTAGATGCCGGCGTAGGTGGCGAACACGATCGTGCCGAACAGCACGTAGTGGAAGTGCGCCACCACGAAGTACGAGTCCGAGACGTGGAAGTCCAGCGGCGGCGAGGCGAGCAGGACGCCCGTGAGACCACCGAAGAGGAACGTCACGAGGAAGCCGATCGAGAACAGCATCGGCGTCTCGAAGGTCAGCTGCCCCTTCCACATGGTGCCGATCCAGTTGAAGAACTTGATGCCGGTCGGCACGGCGATGAGGAACGTGGTGAAGGAGAAGAACGGCAGCAGCACGGCGCCGGTGGCGTACATGTGGTGCGCCCACACCGCGACCGAGAGGGCCGCGATCGACAGCGTCGCGTAGATCAGCGTCTTGTAGCCGAAGATCGGCTTGCGGCTGAAGACCGGGAAGATCTCCGAGACGATGCCGAAGAAGGGCAGCGCGACGATGTAGACCTCGGGGTGGCCGAAGAACCAGAAGAGGTGCTGCCACAGGATGACCCCGCCGTTGGCCGGGTCGAACAGGTGCGCGCCGAGGTGCCGGTCCGCGAGCAGGCCGAACAGGGCCGCCGTCAGGATCGGGAAGGCCAGCAGCACCAGCACGACCGTCACCAGGATGTTCCAGGTGAAGATCGGCATCCGGAACATGGTCATGCCCGGGGCACGCATGCAGACGATGGTCGTCACGAAGTTGACGCCACCGAGGATGGTGCCGAGACCGGAGACCGCCAGGCCGACGATCCAGAGGTCGGCGCCGTAGCCCGGGGTGTACAGCGAGTCCGACAGCGGCGAGTACGCGAACCAGCCGAAGCTGGCGGCGCCACCCGGGGTGAAGAACCCGGAGACGACCATCGTGCCGCCGAAGAGGAACAGCCAGTACGAGAACGAGTTCAGCCGCGGGAACGCCACGTCCGGCGCGCCGATCTGCAGCGGCACGATGTAGTTCGCGAAGCCGAAGAGGATCGGCGTCGCGTACAGCAGCAGCATGATCGTGCCGTGCATGGTGAACAGCTGGTTGTACTGCTCGACCGACAGGATCTGCAGACCCGGCTGCGCGAGCTCGGCCCGCATCAGCAGGGCCATCAGCCCGCCGATGAGGAAGAACGCGAAGGACGTGATCATGTAGAGGATCCCGATGTCCTTGGGATCCGTCGTCTTGAGCATCCGGCCGATGAACGAACCGCGCTTGGTCTCCCGCGCCGGGTACGGCGTGGTCGCGATCGGCTTGGGTGCGACGGCCGTCACGTCTGCCTCCTGCCCACGGCAACTGCCTCCTGATCGACGACGCCTCGGTGGCGTCGTGTTCGACCCGGCGATCGTAACCGCCGTCGAGCCCGGTGGCTCACCGGGAGACAGTATCTCCGACACCCTGTCGTACGACACCGGGGCGACGGTGGCCGGAGACACGACGAAGGCCCGCCGACCGGGTGGTCGACGGGCCTTCGTGTCCGTGGGTGGAGCTGAGGGGACTCGAACCCCTGACCCTCACACTGCCAGTGTGATGCGCTACCAGCTGCGCCACAGCCCCAACACGACGGAACGCTACACGGCGGGTGAACGCCCGCCGTCAGGGGGGTGGGCCGATCACGCCGCGGTCAGCCGATGGCCGCGGTGAACTGCGAGGAGTTGATGTCGACCCGCTGACCGTTGATGGCGATGGTCGGCGTCCCGAAGCCGGTGCTGCCCCCGGAGGTCTGCTGCAGGGCGGGGTCGGTCGAGGCCTGCTGGTAGTTGGCCGCCACGGCCGCGCTGTAGGTGCCGTTGCGGACGCACGACTCGTAGTCCCCGCCGGCCCCGGAGTTCTTCCCGAGGGTCACGAGGTCGTCCACGGTGTAGCCCGCACCGCCCTCGGAGGGCTGCCGGTCGTAGAGCGTCTTGTGCAGCGTCGGGAAGGCGCCGTTCTGCGCGGCGCAGATCAGCGCGTTGCCGCCCAGCGTCGAGTAGCCGGGCGGGTTCGAGCTCTGCTCGAGCAGGTTGACCATGTGGTAGCGCACGGTGAGTCGCCCGCTGTTCAGCGCATCGGTGATCTGCTGGCCGTACACCGACTCGAACTGCTTGCACGCCGGGCAGAGCGCGTCCTCGTAGACGTCGATCGTCGTGCCCCCGGTCCCGGCGACGATCACCCCGTTCTGCACGGTGGTCCGGTAGGTCGCGTTCACCGGCGTCACCGGCTGGTTCACCGGCAACGAGGCGTTCTTGTTCGCCTGTGCGGAGACGACCGCCACGGCGATCACCCCGACCAGCACGAGGAGGGTGACGACGGCGATGATCGTGGGGGTCCGGGACCGACCGACCGTCGGGGCACTGCCGCGACCCCGTGCGCGCTGCTTGGCCATGGCTCAACCGTAGCCAGCGCCGATCAGAACGCCGTACGGCCCTTCTCCTGCTCCAGCAGCGCGTCGAGATCCTTGAGCCGGTCCATCGTCGCCACGGCCCGTGCGGTGCGCTGGTTGGCGCGCAGCAGGTCCTGGTGCCGGTGCACGAACTGCCAGTAGCCCGCCGTGAAGGGGCAGGCCTTCTCCCCCACCCGCACCTTGGGGTCGAAGGCGCAGCCGCCGCAGTGGTCGGTCATCCGGTTGAGGTACGCCCCGCCGGAGGCGTAGGGCTTCGTGGCGAGCCGCCCGCCGTCGGCGTGCTGGCTCATCCCGACGACGTTGGGCGGCATGACCCAGGCGAACCCGTCGACGAACGAGGTGGTGAACCACTCGGCCAGGTCGCTCGGCCGGTAGCCCCGCTGCAGCGCGAAGTTGCCGAGGATCATCAGGCGCGGGATGTGGTGGGTCCACCCGCGATCGCGGACCTCGTCGAGGGTGTGCCCGAGACAGGCGGCGGTGACGGCGTCGCCGTCGAGCCCGGTCCACCAGTCCGGCAGCTCCGCGTGGGCCTGCAGCTCGTTGCTGCGGTGGTAGTCCTCGCCGAAGTGCCAGAACAGGTGCCAGATGTACTCGCGCCACCCGAGGATCTGCCGGACGAAGCCCTCCACGGAGTTCAGCCGGGCGTCGCCGGACGCGTAGGCCTCCTCGGCGGCGTGCACGGCGTCGAGCGGGTGCAGCACCCCGAGGTTGAGCGGGACCGAGAGCAGCGAGTGCGCCATGGTCCAGTCGCCGGCCATGACGGCGTCCTCGTAGGGGCCGAAGGGGTCGAGCCGGTGGTCGACGAAGCGCTTCAGGGCGTACCGGGCCTCGGTCGGGGTGACCGCGAACAGCCGCGGCCCGTCCGCGCCGACGGTCGGCAGGTCCAGCGCGTCGAGGTCGTGGCGGACGCGCTCGTCGATCTCGTCCTCGGTCGGCCACCAGGGCTCCTTGACCCCGAGCGTGGTGCCCTTCGGCGGTTCCTCACGGTTCTCGTGGTCGAGGTTCCACTTCCCGCCGACCGGCGCGTCCGCGCCCTCCATGAGCACGTCGAAACGCCGCCGCTGGTTGCGGTAGAAGTTCTCCATCGTGAACGAGCGGTCCTCACCCGCCCACGCAGCGAACTCCGCCCTGGGCCGCGCGAACGTGGTGGTCGGCAGCACCGCCGCGACCAGACCCTCCGCCTGCAGCGCGGCCACGAACTGCGCGGCCGCGTAGGACGTCGGCTCGTGCACGACGACGGGTCGGTCGACCTTCTCCAGCGCCTCCCGGTAGGTGCGGGTGCGGTGGTAGGTGGACCGGTCGCCGAGGTGGTCGTCGAGGTGGCGCATCCCGGAGAGCAGCAGGTGCAGCTTCTGGCGGTGGTAGCGGCGGCGGCGCAGCACCGCCTCGGACTCCACGAGCACGACGTCGCGCTGCGCGTGCTGCGGCAGCCCGTACACCGCCGGGCCGAGCTGGTCGCCGAAGCACCACAGCGGCGCGTCCTCGGCGACGCCGTCGAGGGCCGCGTCGATCGCCTCGCCGTAGATCCCGACGACCCCGTCCGGCACGCTGCGCGGCCCGATGCTCATGCCGGGCGGGTGCCCTGCTCCTCCGGTCGCGAACCGAGCAGCAGCCACACGACCAGGGCGAGGGCGGCGACCGCCCCCGAGAGCCCGAACGCCACACCGAACCCGAAGCCCTCGGCCAGGGCACCGGCGGCGATCGGCCCGATGATCGTGCCGACGTCGGTGGCCATCTGGAAGCCCGAGAGCGCGGGCCCGCCGGAGCGCCCCGAGCCGACGAGGTCGGCGACCGCCGCCCCCTGCGCCGGCTGCAGCAGCCCCGCCCCCGCCCCGGCGACGAACGAGGCGACGAGCAGGACCCACAGGTTCGGCAGCACCCCGAGGCAGGCGGTGCCGGCCGCCACCGTCGCGAGGCCGGCGATCACCACCGGCCGCCGCCCGCGACGGTCGGAGAGCCCGCTGGTGGCCAGGAGCATCGCCCCGTCCCCGACGGCGAACACGGTCAGTGCGATCCCCGCCCACAACGGTTCCCGGCCGAGCGCGACGGCCACGAACAGCGGGACCAGCGCGACCCGCACGCCCTGCACCGCCCACCCGGTGGCGAGGCCGGACGCCAGCGCCGCGCGGTAGGTCGGGGACCGCAGCGCGCCGAGGAGCGTCAGCGGCGCGACCGACGGGTCGTCACGCCGACGCCCCAGCCCCGTCGAGCGGGCGAGCAGGCCGCCGACGACGGCGGTGGCCACCACCAGCGCGGCCGCGTAGACGAGGAACGGGGCCCGGATGTCGACCGCGACGAGCCCGCCGCCGAGCGCGGGCCCGCTGATCCCGCCGAGCAGGAAGGACCCGGTGAACAGGCCGCTGACCTGGCCACGTCGCCCCTCGGGAGCGAGCCGGAAGATCAGCGAGAACGCCGAGACGGTGAACATCGTCGACCCGATGCCCCCGAGCCCGCGGTAGACGAGCAGCTGCGGATAACTGGTGGCGAGGGCGCACGCGCCGGTCGAGGCGGCGACGACGAGCAGCCCGGCCAGGTACATCGCGCGTTCGCCGACCCGCGCGACGAGCCGGCCCGAGACCGGCGCGAACAGCAGCCGCAGGACGGGCAGCGCGCTGACGACCGCGGCCGCGGCGGTGACCCCGACCCCGAAGCTCTGCGCGAACACCGGGAGCGCGGGCGCGACGATCCCGTAGCCCGCCGCCACGAGGAAGCCGCCCGCCAGCAGCGCCCAGACCTCCCAGGGCAGCGCGGCTCGCCGCTCGGCCGCGACCGACATCGACGTCCTCTCCGGCGGTGTCCCGCCCCTCACCCGACGGACGTCGACGCTACGGCGAGCGTCCGACGAGGGGTCCGGCCGGGAGCGTCAGAGGCCGAAGGCCAGCAGCGCGCCGGCCTGCGCCGGCACCGGGGTGAGCGTCGTGGTCGTCGTCGGGGCGACCGGCGGCGTGCCGCCGGGGGCCGGGACCACGGGTGCCGGGGAACCACCCGTCGACGTCCCGGGCGCCGTGGTGGTGGTGCCCGAGGACGGCGTCCCGGGGACCGTGGTGGTCGGCGGCACCGTCGAGGTGGGCGGCACGGTCGAGCCGGGCGGTGGCGCGGTCGTGGTCGGCGGGACCGTGGTGGTGGGCCTCGTCGTGGGCGGCACCGTGCTCGTCGGGTCCGGCGGGCCGGTCGGCGCCGTGGGGTCGGTGGACGGCACGGGCTCGCCGGGCGTGGTCGACGCGGGCGCCGTCGTCGTCTCCTCCGGGGCCGGGGCACGCTCCGGCGCGCGCTCCGAGGTCTCGGCGGTGCGGGTCCACGGCCCCGAGTCGTCGTCGGAGGCCGCGGACGAGCCCGACCCGTCGTCGTCGGAGGCGGGGAGCGCGGGCACGAAGGCCGGGAAGCCGGGGACGCCCGCGGGCACGACGAGACTCGGGCCGACCTCGGCCTGCGGGATCTGGCGCACCACCTGCGACTCCCCCGCCCAGATGACGAGACCCGACGCGAGGGCCAGGGTCGCGGTGGCGGCGGCGAGCACACCGGCGCGCCGGGCAGGACGGCCGGGACCGGGCAGGACGGCGAACGGCGTCACCCCCGGGCGGCCCTCGGCGCGCACGGCCGGGCCCACCGCGACGGCGGCGCCGACGGTCGGCCCGGTGTCGCCGGGCGTCGCCGGGCTCTCCGACCAGGACGCGACCACCGGCACGAGCCGCGCCGCGGCGGTCTCGTCGGTGACGGGCGTGTCGTCCCGGCCGAGCCGGACGAGCCGCTCGGAGAGGGCCGCCGCCGACGGCGGCAGCTCCGAGTCGGCGTCGCGCAGGAGGGCGAGCAGGCGCTCGGTCTCGTCGTCACCGTCGGGGGCGAGGCCGGTGACGTCGGCGAGGGTGCGGGCGAGGGCACGGACGTCCGCGGCACGCCGGGCGGGGGCGTCGGACGCCGGGGAGGTCTCCGAGACCACCGGCAACGGCCCGGAGAGGGACGCCGTGAGCCCGACGAGCCAGGCCTCGGCGCCCGCCCGGTTCACGAGGATGCTGGCCGGCCCGATCGCGCCGTGCTCCACGTGGTGGGCGTGCGCGTGGGCGAGGGCCGAGGCGAGCTGGGCGCCCATGCGCGCGAGGTCGGCGGCCGGCACCGGGCCCTCGCGCAGCACCAGCGGCAGCGGCTCGCCGGACACGCTCTCCAGCACGAGGGTGCTCTCGGTGTCCGGGGCGAGGCCGTCGACGTCGTAGACCTCGAGCAGGTGCGGGTGGTGCAGCCGGGCGAGGTGACGGACCTGCTCGATGCGCTCGGAGAGGGCCTCGCCGGTGGCCGGCGGGAGGGTGACGAGCCGGACCTCGCGGCCCAGGACCTCGTCGACCCCGCGGACGGCCGCGTCGGCGGCGCCCCCGACGAGCACCTCGGTCGGGGGGTCGGTCGCGTCGAGCGCCGCGGTGCCGCCGTCAGCGTCGTCAGCGCTGTCGGCGCTGCTGTCGTCGGCGGCGGGTCCGGCACCGTCGGTGTCGACGGAGACACGGTCCGTGTCGGCGTGGAGGCTGCTGTCACCGTCTCGGGTCGAACCGGTCGTCTCGACCGTGTCGTCGGCGGTCACGACGCTCCCCCTGCCTCACGGCGTGCAGCACTGGTGCCAACCAGCTACCTCGGCCGGGTGACCGTATCTCCCCGGGCGGGTGGTGGTCGACACCGTTCACCGACTCCGGGGCGCGACGTGGATCTCGGTGTCGGATCGGACGTGGCGGGACACCACGCCCACCGCATGACGACGGCCGGAGAGCGATCCGCTCTCCGGCCGTCGTCGTGGGGGTGGAGGTGCCGGGAATCGAACCCGGGTCCTCCGAACACCTGTCAGGACTTCTCCGTGCGCAGTCTGCTCCGTCTCTGCTCGGGTCCACCGGATGCGCAGACACACCGGTGTGACGACCCCAGTCGCTGTTCGATGTCCCCCCGGGCCCCGCGACCGGGCCCGGAGGTGGAGTCCCCTAGCTGATGCCGGCGACCGGGTCGGGAACGAACCCGGGCCGACAGAGTCCAACCTCGCTACTTAGGCAGCGAGCTGGAACTCGCGCTGAGTACTGTTCTCGGCGCTTATTTCTTTGCGACGGGTGGTTATCGAGATCATCGTCGCCTTCCTCGGCACGCTTCCCCTGATCAACCGCTCGGAGTCGAAACCAGTCACCCCCTTCTCCCGCCGACCGTGACAGTGCTGCCCGGCGGGACTGCCCATCATAACGTCCGCCCGGCCCGCGATCATCCGTGGCGCAGCAACGCGGCCGGTGCGTCGTACAGCACGCTCCGCAGGAAGGGCTCCCCGAGGCGCTCCTCGGCGGCGGCCCACCCGCGGATCGCCTCGAGCTGGCGCCAGTAGCCGTACGGGATGTTCGGGAAGTCGGTGCCGAGCACCACGCGGCCGGCCCCCGAGAGGTCGGCGAGCCGGGCCGCCCAGTCGCGCGGCAGCGGCGCGAAGGCCTCGGTGAACGGCGTGCCGACCATCGTGGTGTCCAGCCGGACCGCGGGATGGCGCTCCACCAGCGCGAGCGCGGCGTCGTAGTCGGGCAGGCCCGCGTGGGCGAGCACCAGCGGCAGGCGCGGGTGCCGGTCCATCACCTCGCCGATGATCTCGATGCCGGTGTGCCGCCCGGGGATCGGGCCGTCGCCGCAGTGCGCGACGACCGGGATCCCGGCCTCGGCGAGCAGGCCCCAGGCCGGGTCGAGCAGCTCGTCGCGCGGGTCGTACCCGCCGACCTGCACGTGCGCCTTCACCAGCCGCGCGCCGCGCTCCACCGCGTCGGAGAGGTAGGTCGTCACCGACTCCTCGGGGAACAGGGTGGCCGTCGGCACCGCCTCGGGCACCTCGGCCGCCCAGTCCAGCGCCCACCCGCACAGCCACGCCGCCATGTCGGGCTTGTGCGGGTAGGCCAGCGGCGCGAACGCCTCGACGCCGAACGAGCGCAGCCGGGCGAGCCGCTCGTCCTCGGGCAACCGGTAGTGGATGGGCCAGTCGTAGCCGTAGTGGCGCACGGCGTCGTCGAAGTAGGCCCAGACCTTCTGCAGCATCCGGTCGGGCAGGAAGTGGACGTGCACGTCCACCAGCCCCGACCGGCCGTCGGGACCGAGCTGCAGGGACCGGACCCAGGGCGCGACGTCCTCGTCCGAGGACAGCCGGTCTACCACCCCTTGATCCGGCGGCCGACGATCCGCTCGGCCTCACGCTTGGCGTCGCGCTCGGCCATGGCCTGGCGCTTGTCGTGCGCCGCCTTGCCCTTGACCAGCGCGAGCTCGACCTTGCACAGCCCGCCGGAGAAGTAGACCGACAGCGGCACGAGGGTCATCCCGCCCTCGCGGGTCTTGCCGATGAGGCGCTCGATCTCGGCGCGGTGCAGCAGCAGCTTGCGGTGCCGACGCGGCTCGTGGTTGGTCCAGGAGCCGTAGTCGTACTCCTGGATGTGCAGCCCGCGCAGCCACACCTCGCCGTCGGTGACGGTGGCGAACGCGTCGGCGAGCGAGACCCGTCCGGCCCGCAGGCTCTTGACCTCGGTGCCCTGCAGGGCGATGCCGGCCTCGTACACGTCGATGATCGAGTAGTCGTGCCGGGCCTTGCGGTTGGTGGCGACGACCTTGCGTCGCTCCTCGGGCCGGTTGGAGCTGGCCTTGGCCTTCGCCTTCTCCTTCGAGCGGCCCGAGTCCGTGGGGACGGCCGTCTTGGCCACGAGGTGCCTCCGCTTCCCTAGCTCCGGACGTACAGCCGCAGGGTGACATACCCGGTGGCCGCCGCGATGACCGCGCCGATCACGATCAGCAGGGGTGCAACGAACAGGAGCACGTCGCTCATCCCGACCGCGGGGATCGCGTTCGAGATCAGCCGCCCGGAGAGCAGCCGGTCGATGAAGAAGAGCTTGCCGAGCACGAGCCCGCCGGTCGCGAGGACCGCCCCGACCACGCCGGTGATCACCGCCTCGATGAGGAACGGCACCTGCGTGTACCAGCGGGTGGCGCCGACCAGCCGCATGATCCCCACCTCGGTGCGCCGCGTGAACGCCGAGACCTGGATGGTGTTGGAGATCAGCAGCAGGGCCGCGAGCGCCTGGACCGACGCGAGGCCGAAGGCGGCGTTGCGCACGCTGCCGAGGAAGGTGAACAGGTCCTCCACCAGACGGCGCTGGTCCACCACGTTCCGGACGCCGGGCCGGTTCGAGAACTCCTGCACGATCGCGTCCCCGCGGGTCGGGTCGCGCAGCGTCACCCGCAGCGTCGCCGGCAGCGACTGCGGCCGGACCAGCTGCAGGATCGACTGGCCGGCGTAGATCCGCAGGAAGCGCTGGAAGGCCTGGTCGCGGGACTCGTAGGTGACGCCCGCCACCAGCGGGTCGGCCTGCAGCTGGTCGCGCAGCCCGCGGCAGGTCGGGCTGCTGCAGTCCGGGTCGCCGGCGCTGGTCGGCTCGTCGAGCGCGACCTGGACCGCGAGCTGGGAGTAGTAGAGGTCCTGGGTGCGGTCGATGGTGCGGACCGCGAGCAGACCGGCGCCGAGCATGCCCAGCGAGATGGCCGTGGTGAGCATCATCGCGACGCTCATCGTCACGTTGCGCCGCAGCCCGGCGACCGCCTCCCGCCAGACGAAGCCCAGACCGTTCACCGGCGCGCCCCGTAGACCCCGCGGGCGTCGTCCCGGGCGAGCCGGCCGAGGTGCAGCTCGACCACCCGGCGCCGCATCGCGTCCACGATCTGCCGGTCGTGGGTCGCCATCACCACCGTCGTGCCGGCGCGGTTGATCCGGTCGAGCAGCAGCATGATGTCGTCGCTGGTCTCCGGGTCGAGGTTGCCGGTGGGCTCGTCGGCGAGCAGCACGAGCGGACGGTTGGCCAGGGCGCGGGCGATCGCGACGCGCTGGGCCTCACCCCCGGAGAGCTCCGCGGGCATCCGGTCGGCCTTGCCGGTGAGGTTGACCAGCTCGAGCATCTCCGGCACGACGGTGCGGATCGTGTGCTCGGACTTGCCGGTCACCTCGAGGGCGAACGCCACGTTGTCGGCGACGCTGCGGGTGGGCAGCAGCCGGAAGTCCTGGAACACGCAGCCCATCCGCTGGCGCAGCTTCGGCACCTTGCGGTTCGGCAGCCGCGCCACGTTCCAGTTGGCCACGTAGACGCTGCCCCGGGTGGGGGTCTCCTCGCGCAGCAGCAGGCGCAGCAGCGTCGACTTCCCGGAGCCCGACGGCCCGATCAGGAAGACGAACTCCCCCGCCTCGACGTCCATCGACACGTCGTCGAGCGCCGGCCGCGCGGACGTCGGGTAGATCTTCGAGACGTTCTCGAGCCGGAGCACGGCTGGCGATGCTACTGGGGCGGTGTCGATCTTCCCCGCCGGGCGAACGCCCCCGGCGGACGGCTACGCAGCGGCTTCGGTCTGCTTCCGCCAGCGGATCCCGGCGTCCAGGAAGTCGTCGATGAACCCGTCGAGCACCTGCGAGGTCTGCGAGGTCTCCTGGTTCGTCCGCAGGTCCTTGACCATCTGGTACGGGTGCAGCACGTAGGAGCGCATCTGGTTGCCCCACGACGAGCCGGAGTCCTTGAGCGAGTCGAGCAGCGCGCGCTCCTCGGCGCGGCGCCGCTCGAGCAGCTTGGCCGCGAGCACCGTCATGGCGGTGGCCTTGTTCTGCAGCTGCGAGCGCTCGTTCTGGCAGCTCACGACGATGCCGGTGGGCATGTGGGTCAGGCGGACGGCGGAGTCCGTGGTGTTGACGCCCTGCCCGCCCGGGCCCGACGAGCGGTAGACGTCGACCCGCAGGTCCTTCTCGTCGATCTCGACGTGGTCGGTGGACTCGACGACGGGGGCGACCTCGACCCCCGCGAAGCTCGTCTGGCGCCGGCCCTGGTTGTCGAACGGGGAGATGCGCACGAGGCGGTGCGTGCCCTGCTCGACCGAGAGCGTCCCGTAGGCGTAGGGGGCGCTGACCTTGAAGGTGGCGGACTTGATGCCCGCCTCCTCGGAGTAGGAGGTGTCGTAGACCTCGGTGGGGTAGCCGTGCCGCTCGGCCCAGCGCAGGTACATCCGCATGAGCATCTCGGCGAAGTCCGCGGCGTCCACGCCGCCCGCCTCGGCCCGGACGGTGACCAGCGCGTCGCGCTCGTCGTACTCGCCGTTGAGCAGCGTCCGCACCTCGAAGGCGCTGATGTCGGTCTGCAGCGAGGCGCGCTCGGCGTCGGCCTCGGTGACGAGGTCCGCCGCGTCGGAGCCCGACTCCTCGTCGGCCATCTCGTAGAGCGTCGAGAGGTCGTCCAGGCGCGAGCGCAGCGACTCGGCCTTGCGCAGGTCGGCCTGCTTGTGGGTGAACTCGCTGGTCAGCTTCTGCGCGGTCTCGACGTCGTCCCAGAGGTCCGGGGCGGCGACCTGCGTCTCGAGCTCGGCGACCTGGCGCCGCAGACCGTCCAGGTCCATCGCCGCCTCCACCGAGTCGAGGCTGGCGGCGAGGTCCTTGAGCTGGGTCGCGGTCGAGTCGTCCACGGCCCCAGGGTAATCCCGGGGCCGTGGGCGCCCTCAGTGGTGCTCGCGCAGGTGGTCGGCCAGCACGTCCCGGCCGAACTCGTGGCCGGGCACCCGCCACACGCTGTGCGCGTGGTTGACGTCGCGCTGGGTGTTGTCCCACTCGGCGAGCAGTCCCGGCCCCTCGAGCCGGTAGTAGTGCGGCTCGCCGCGCTCGGGTCCACCCGCCCAGGCGAAGTGCACCGCGCCGAGGTCGAGCCGCTCGTACTCGCGCTCCACCAGCCCGGCCGGCATGCGGTCGAGGTAGACCCCGACGACCGCCCGGAGCACGTCGCGCTGCGAGCTCGACAGGTCGGTGGCCGCGATGCCCTTCGGCCGGACCGAGAACTCGGTGGCGGCGCGGTCGGCCTCGGTGACGCCGAGCCGCTCCTCCAGCCCGTCGTGCATCGACCACAACCGGTCCTCGAGGGCCTGGTCGTCGAAGTGGCCCCGCCAGAGGTCGGGCAGCGGGATCAGCCGGTCGCCCGGAGCCACCTGCACCCGATTCGCGCCGATGATGTCCGCCGGCGCCCGCGGGGTGAGGACCGCGCGTTCGCGCTGGTTCGCGTCGAGGGAGTGCAGCAGCTCCCGGCCCGCGTCCTCGATGCCGCCCAGCGGACGCAGCTCCCGCCCGCCCAGCAGCGGCGACACCATCGGGTCGGCGCCGAGGAAGCACGGGGAGCCCGCCACCGCCTCGCCGTCGACCACGAGGTGGTTGACCGAGACGTGGTGCCCGCCGAAGCGCCAGCCCCAGGGCGCGTCGCCGGTCGGGTCGCCGAACACCCGCAGGTAGTACATGCCCGGGTCCCGGCCGCGGTCGCGGCCGAACCCCGTGGTGAACCCCTCGGTGCGGTCGAGGACGTTCTCCAGCCCCATGATCGTCGCGGCGCTGACGTACGCCGGCTCGGAGAGCCCGGTGGCGAGCAGTCGCATCGCCGCCCGCTGCTGGTGGGGCAGCTGCTCGTGCAGCGTCAGCCCGCCGTGGTCGGTGGGCGTGTAGTACCACTTCAGACGCTCGGCCTCGGCGGCCTTGGAGCCGGGCCAGTCCCAGACGCCCTGCGCCGACTGCTCGTCGTCGAGGGTGTCCGCCCAGACCGCCGCCGCCTCGGCCATGGCCGAGGCGACGGACGCGGGGGTGGCCGTCACGCGATCCGCTTGAGGCGCTGGATGACCAGGCCCTCGGAACCGCCCACGAGCAGGTCGTCGAGCTTGCCGGCGAAGTCGACCAGGTGCGGCGCGGCCAGGTGCGCGTCGAGCTTCTCCCCCGAGGTCCAGTTCTCGTAGAAGAAGTACGTCGCCGGGTCGTCCTCGGCCACGTGCAGGTCGTAGTTCACGCAGCCGTCCTCGGCGAGCGTGGTGGGGATCAGCGCCTCGAGCCCCTTCCGGAGCTCGTCCTCCTTGCCCGGCTTCGCCGTCATGCGGGCGACGACCGTCAGCAGGCTGCGGTCGTCCTGGGTCGGAGTGCTGGCCACGGGGGTCTCCTTCGTCGGTGAGGGGGTGACGCCGGTCATGCCATCACCCCCGTACCCCGCCCGCAGCCCCACCTATCCGATGGGTGGGGCTGCGCCCCTCGTGAGCACTTTCCGTGGCCGGAGCCACGGAAAGTGCTCACGAGAGCGCAGCTCACATCGTCAGCGTCGCCAGGGCCTCGCGGTGCTCCGCGGCGGAGCCGAAGAGCGGCGCCCGGCGGCGGGCGCGCTTGTAGAAGAAGTGCGCCTCGTGCTCCCAGGTGAACCCGATGCCGCCGAAGAACTGGATCATCGCCCCGGTGGCGTTCCAGGCGGCGTCGGACGCCTTCGACCCGGCGACGGCCACCGCGATTCGAACGTCCGGGTCCGCTGCGTCCTTGCTGTCGAGCGCGTGCGCGGCGAACAGCACCGCGTGCTCGGCCATCGTCACCGCCACGTGCAGGTCGGCCAGGGCGTGCTTGAGCGCCTGGAACGAGCCGACGGGGACGCCGAATTGGTTGCGGTCGCGGTCGTAGGCCACGGTACGGGTGAGCGCCTCGCGGGCCACGCCGACGAGATCCGCGGCGTTCAGCACGGCGCCGCGCGCGAGGAGCGCCCGCACCGCGGCCGCGTCGCCTCCGGCCAGGGCCTCGGCCGGGGTGTCGGTGAACTCCACCGCACCCACGCGGGCGGTGCCGTCGTAGGTGTGCTGGTCGCGGACGGTCAGCCCGGAGGCCCCCGCCTCGACCAGGTACAGCCCCGGTGTCCCGGACGCGTCGGTGGCGGCCACGACGATGACGCCGGCGACGGCCGGGTAGTCGACCGGGGAGGCCGACCCGTTGAGCCGGCCGTCGTTGACGTCGACGGTGATGCCGGAGCCGTCCCAGGCCCCGCCCTCGCCGCGCAGGGCGACCGTGCCGACGGTCTCCCCCGCCGCGAGCGCGGGCAGCCAGCGGGACTGCTGCTCGGCCGAGCCCGCGATCCGGACGGCCTCCGCGGCCAGGACGGTCGGGAGCCACGGTCCGGGCGCGACGCCGGCGCCGAGGGCCCGGGCGACCACCTGGGCGTCGAGCAGGCCCAGCCCGAGCCCGTCGTGCTCCTCGGGGACGAGGACGGCGAGCGCCCCCTGGTCCGCGAGGCCCTTCCACAGCGTCAGCGGGTGGCCGTCACCGTCCGGGTCCTCGACGACGCCGCGGACGGCCTCGAGGTCGAAGCGCTCGGCGAGGAACTCGGTCACCGTCGAGGCGAAGGCCTGCTGCTCGTCGGTCAGTGCGAAGAACACGTGCCTCTCCTCTACCGCGGCAGGCCGAGCACGCGCTCGGCGACGATGTTGCGCTGGACCTGCGACGAGCCGCCCCAGATCGTGACCGACCGGGACCAGTGGTCCTGCGCGTGGAACGGGGACAGGTCGACGTCGGGCCGCGGGGCGGACAGGGTCGCCTCCGGGCCGAGGACGTGCTCGAAGGCCTCCCACAGGTCCTGGAACGCCTCGGACCACTGCAGCTTCGTCATCGACGACTCCGAGCCGAGGTCCTTGCCCTGCTCCACCTGGGTGAGGATGTGCATCGCGTGGTAGCGCAGGCACTCCAGCTCGACGAGGCAGCGCGCCAGCTCCTGGCGGGCCACCGGGTCGTCGGCACGCCCGAACCGCTTGGCCTGCGCGACGATGTCGTCGTACTGCCGCCGGAACTCGGTGTACTGCCCGACGCCGGAGGCGCCGCGCTCGAAGGAGAGCAGCAGCATCGCGGTGCGCCACCCCTGCCCGATCTCGCCGAGGCAGTCCTTGGCGGGCACGCGGGCGTCGGTGAAGAACACCTCGCCGAACTCGCTCGCACCGCTCATCTGCTTGAGCGGGCGGGCCTCGACGCCGGGCTGGTTCATGTCGATCAGCAGCATCGACAGGCCCTTGTGCTTCTCCGAGCCGGCCTCGGTGCGCACGATGGTGAAGATCTTGTCGCCGTGCATGGCGTTGGTGGTCCAGATCTTCTGCCCGTTGACGACGTACTCGTCGCCGTCGAGCACCCCGCGCGTCGCGACGGCGGCGAGGTCGGAGCCGGCGCCGGGCTCGGAGAAGCCCTGGCACCAGATGACCTCGTTGCGCAGCATCGGGCCGATGATCTCGGCCTTCTGCTCCTCGGTGCCGATCGCCATGATCGTCGGGGCGAGGAAGGTCAGGCCGAGGACGTTCACGGTCTGCGGGGCGTGCGCCCGCACCGTCTCCTCGTCGTAGATGGCCTTCATGCCGGGGGTGCCGCCGCGGCCGCCGTACTCGACGGGCCACTGGATGCCCGAGAAGCCCGCGGCCGTCTTGCGCGCCTCCCACTCGCGGCGCTTCTCGAACGACTCCTCGTCCGACAAGGTCGCCCAGTAGCCCGGGACGGTCCACTCGGTCGGGATGTTCTCGGCGAGCCAGGTGCGCAGCTCCTGCCGGAACTGCTCCTCCTCCGCCGTGTAGGTCAGGTCCACGCCCGGCACTCTCGCAGGTCCCGGACGGCCCCGCACTACCGCCGGGTAGGTCCGCTCCGGTCGGGTCAGCAGCGCAGGATGCCCTGCTGCTCCTTCAGGGTGAGCACCCGCCGCACGGCGTCCTGCGCGCGCTGCGCGAAGGCCGGCTCCCGGGCCGCCGCGGTGATGTCGTCGAGCATCGGGGCGAGATCACCCGGGCGGATGGTCAGCACCAGGTCACCGCCCGCGGCGAGGAACTTCGTGGCCCGGGCGCCGACCGCGGTGTCGGCCAGCGCCGCCGCAGCCCCGACGTCGTCGGTGATGATCACACCCTGGAACCCCAGCTGCCCGCGGAGCAGGTCGTTCATCACCCGCGAGGAGAACAGCGCCTGGTTGTCCGGGTCGATGCGGGAGTAGCGCGCCGAGGACATCATCACGAGCGGCGCGCCGGCCCGGATGCCCGCCGCGAAGGACTGCAGGGTCGGCGAGTCGGTCCCGGTGGTCGAGTCGACGACGCCGCCGGCGAAGTCGGTGTTCTGCCGCACCTCCCCCAGGCCCGGGAAGTGCTTGAGGGTCGGGGCGACGTCGGCGTCACGCATCCCGGCGACGAAGGCCCGGACCCCGGCGGAGGCGGTCGCGGCGTCGTCGCCGTACTGCCGGTCGAAGCGGCCCACCGGGGCGTTCTGCTCGCCCAGCGCCGGGTCGACGACGTCGGCCACCGGCGCCAGGTTCACCGTCACACCGACGTCGCGCAGCGCCTGGCCCCAGCCCTTCGCGTCGGCCTGCAGCCCGCCCGGGTCCCGCCCCTGCGCCAGCGCCGAGGGCATCGTCGGGAAGCCGGGGCCCTCGAGCTCCTGGACCTGGCCGCCCTCCTGGTCGGCGGCGACGAGCAGCGGCACCTCGGCGCCCCCGGTCGCCTGGGCGCTGGTGACGACCTTCGTCACGGCGTCCGCGCTCGCCGACTCACCGTCGGTGAGGATGATCCCGCCGGGCTCGAGGGCGAGCGCCTGGCGCGCGGCCTGGCTGACCCCACCCGCCGGGACGCCGACGACGACGAGCTGGGCCCAGCGCTGCCGGTCGGTCAGCCGGTCGTAGGTGGTGGCGGCGCAGGAGACGGGTGCGGCGGTGCTCGTCGTCGACCGGGGTGGCGCGGCCGCGTCCACCGAGCCGGTGGGGAGCGGCGGCGCCGCAGCCGGGGCCTGCGCGGCGCTGCAGCCCGTGAGCAGGGCGAGGGCGGAGAGCGAGGCGACGAGACCGGAACGTGACATCGCGGGCCAGGGTAGGGACGAGCCGTCGTCGTGAGGGACCAGGGTGGGCGCGGCTGGGCACGGGCCACCCGGATGGGACACGATGCGACCCATGAGCACCACGCGGCGGGCGGTCACGCTCCACGGGCACCGGATGGCGTACCTGGAGGCGTGCCCGGAGGCCTCGACGGAGGATCCCGAGGTGCTGGTGCTGCTGCACGGGGTCGCCGGGAGCTCGTCCACCTGGCAGCCCGTGCTCGACCGGCTGGAGGCCGAGGGCTGCCGGCACCTCGTGATCGTCCCCGACCTGCTCGGGCACGGGGAGTCCGCGGGCCCGAGCGGCGACTTCTCGATGGGCGCCTACGCGAACGGGCTGCGCGACCTGCTCGCGGCGCTCGGGCACCGGCGCGTGACGGTGGTCGGGCACTCGCTCGGCGGCGGCGTCGCGATGCAGTTCGCCTACCAGTTCCCGGAGATGTGCGCGCGGCTGGTGCTGGTGTCGTCCGGGGGCCTCGGGCGCGGGGTGAGCCCGACGTTGCGGCTCGCGGCGCTGCCGGGCGCCGGGATCGTGCTGCCGCTGCTGGCCCGCACCGGCCTGCTCGGGCTGGGCGTGAGCGCCCTGCGGGCGGCGGCCGCCCTCCCGCTGCCCGCGGCGGAGAAGGTGTCGCTGGTCGAGTACTCCCGGCACGTCGGATCGCTCACCGAGCGCGCGCACGCCGACGCCTTCGTCGACACCATCCGCGGCGTCATCGGTCCCCACGGCCAGCGCGTGAGCGGGACCGACCGGCTCTACCTCACCGAGGGGCTGCCGACGATGGTGGTGTGGGGCCGGCGTGACCCGATCATCCCCGTGGGGCACGCCTACCGGGCGGCGGCGCTGATGCCCGGCTCCCGCCTCGAGATCTTCGACGGCTCCGGGCACTTCCCGCACTGCGACGAGCCGGAGCGCTTCGTCGAGCTGCTCACCGCGTTCTGCGCGTCGACCGCGCCGGGCGAGATGTCCGCCGCCGTGATCGGCGCGAAGCTCGTCGGCTGAGCCCGATTCCCCGTCGCTCCGCTCGCCCGTCACACGTTCCGGCACTGGTAGGCCAGTGCCGGCGGGACGTTGCGCCAGACGATGGGCGTGACGGCGACCTCGTCGAAGCTCTCCTGGAGCAGCTCGCGGAAGCGTCGCTGCGTGGGGAGGTTCATCACGTGCGCGTAGGCGAAGGTGGTGAACACCCCGCCGGGGACGAGCACGCGGTTGACCTGCTCCATGATCCCGCGCTGCGCCTCGCGGCTGAACAGGGTCCACGGCAGGCCGCTGACGATCGCGTCGACGCTCGTGATCCCGACGTCGGCGAGCAGTTTCTGCAGGTCCTTCGCGTCGCCCTCGAGCACCTCGAGCCAGGGCAGGTTGCGGCGCAGCAGGGTCACCATGCTGCGGTCGAGCTCGACGGCGACGTGCCGCGCCTCCGGCGGGAGCCGGCGACGGAGGGCCTGCGAGACGACCCCGGTGCCCGGCCCCAGCTCGACCACCGTCGACGCCACGTCCGCCGGCGCCACGGACGCGAGCAGGTCGGACAGCGCCCGCCCGCTCGGGGCGACCGCACCGATCACACCCGGGCTCCGCACGGCGGAGGAGACGAAGGTCAGCAGGTCACGAGCAGCCGTCACGCCAGGCAGCGTGGCAGGTCGTCCGCCGGGCGACCACCGGAAGCCGTGGGGGTCACCGCGGGTCGACGACCCGCATCACGATGTAGACGACCAGCAGCAGGATCATCATCGAGAGGTCGAGGCTGATGTTCCCGATGCGCACGGCGGGGATCAGCCGCTTGAGCAGTTTCACGGGCGGGTCGGTCACGCGGTACATCAGCTCGAGGCTCACGGCGGTGCCCCCGGCCGGCCGCCACTCGCGGGCGAAGCCCCGGACGACCTCGACGACGAGGCGCCCGATGATGAACAGGTAGAACACGAACAGGACGTAGTAGACGACCAGGAGGATCGTGTCCGTGGGGCTCGCCATGCCTCCAGTGTCCCCTGTTCGCGGTGGGGGCCAGGATCCCGGGTCATGATCCTCCACATCTGTCCGCGCTCCGACTGGGAGGCCGCCGGCACGGCGCTCGAGCCGCCGTCGCTCGCGAGCGAGGGCTTCGTGCACTGCTCCGACCCGGGGACCGTCGCCCTGCCCGCCACACGGCTCTACCGGGGTCGGGAGGACCTGCTGCTGCTCGAGGTCGACCCCACGCGCTGCGGGGCGCCCGTGCGGTGGGAGCCGGGGGTGCGGGACGGGCAGGTGGAGACCTCCGGGCCGTGGTTCCCGCACGTGTACGGCCCGCTGCCGGTCGCGGCCGTGGTGGGGGTGCACCCGTTCCCGCCGGAGCCGGACGGGTCGTTCCGCCTGCCCACGTCGCTCGCGGAGCGGTGAGGGTCCTGGTGCCGACGCCCTGAACGACGAAGGCCCCCTCACCGTGGTGAGGGGGCCTTCGTGGTGGTAGCGGGGACAGGATTCGAACCTGTGACCTCTGGGTTATGAGCCCAGCGAGCTACCGAGCTGCTCCACCCCGCGCCGTCGCCGTGCGTTCCGGCGATGACAGCAACACTACCGGGCGGTGAACCGTCGGCTCGCAGGGGGGGGTGGGGCCGCCGCGCCCGCGCGAGGTCCACACCACGCAGGTCCGCGGGTCCGGCGGCCTGCCCCACGTCACCCTCGCGGGGCAGCATCGCCCGCGCGGCCCGTCGTCGGGAAGGCCCGGGAACGACGAAGGGCCCCTCACCGTGGTGAGGGGCCCTCCGAGGAGTAGCGGGGACAGGATTCGAACCTGTGACCTCTGGGTTATGAGCCCAGCGAGCTACCGAGCTGCTCCACCCCGCGTCGTGCTGTCAACGATACGCGACGCGGGGTGGAGTGGATCAGCCGGGGGTCCCCCCGGTCGCGGCCCGGTACTGGTTGATGGCGTTCGCCAGGTCCTGCTGGGCCTGACCGATCCCGGCGAAGTCGCCCTGCTGCTGTGCGGTGCGCAGCCGGTCGAGCGCCGAGTTCATCGAGTTCACCGCGGCCGTGACCGCCGCCGAGCTCCCCGCAGCCGGTGCGGCCCCGGCGGCCGGGGCCTGGCCCGCGGCCGGGGTCTGCGCCTGCGTGGGCGTCTGTCCCGCGGCCGGGGTCTGCGACTGGCCCGGCGTCGTCGTCGCCGTGCCCGACGAGCCGAACACCTGGGTCAGCGCCTCGGGCAGGGTCGGCGCATAGCCGATCCGGCCGCCGAAGCTGACCAGCACCCGGGAGAGCTGCGGGAACGAGGACTCCTGGTTGGAGCGCTCGATGTAGACCGGCTCCACGTAGAGCAGGCCGCCCGCCACCGGCAGTGTCAGCAGGTTGCCGTAGAGCACCTGGGTGCCCTGCTGGCGCAGCAGGTTGAGCTCGCTGGAGACCTGCGGCGACGACAGGAACTGCGTCTGCACCTGCTGCGGACCCCGGGTCTGGGTGTCCGCCGGCAGTTGCAGCAGCGTCATCTGCCCGTAGGTGCCCGGATCGGAGCTCACCGACAGGTACGCCGAGAGGAACTCACGGCGCAGGCTGACCAGCGCGGTGGTCAGCTGGAACTGCGGGATGTTGGCCGAGCCGCGCTTCGGGTCGTCGGCGAGCAGGTAGTACGGCGGCTGCGGGTCGCCCGCGGCCGCCGCGGCGTCGCTCGTCGGGTCGGACGGGACGTCCCAGAACGACACCGTCGAGTAGAACTCGCCGGGGTCGGACACGTGGTACCGGGTCAGCAGGTCGCGCTGGACCTTGAAGATCCCCTCCGGGTACCGGTAGTGCGCCCGGAGGGCCGGCGGCACCTCGGCGGCCGGCTTGATGACGCCGGGGAACGCCTTCTCCCAGGTCTGGAGCACCGGGTCGGTCGGGTCGTTCTCGTAGAGGTCGACCTGACCGGTGTAGGCGTCCACGGTCGCCTTCACCGAGTTGCGCATGTACCCGGCGACCTCGGGCGAGAGCGTCGCGTTGTTCACCGAGTCCCGCGTGGCGTCGCCGAGCGGCACCTGCTGGGAGTACGGGTAGCGCGGCAGCGTCGTGTAGCCGTCGACGATGTACTTGATCGAGCCGTCGACGACGGCCGGGTACACGTCGTTGTCCAGCTCCAGCCAGGGCGCGACCTTCTGCACCCGGGTCAGCGGGTCGCGGTTGTACATGATCCGCGAGTTGTCGCCGATGGAGGAGTTGAACAGGATGTTGCGCTCGAAGCCGTAGTAGGCGAAGAACGCCAGACGCGTGATCGGGTTCGCCAGCGAGACGCCGCCGGGCCCGTCGTAGGTGAACTGTCGCGAGTCCGTGTCGTACTCCCGCGGCGGGGTCCCCGCGTCGGCGCCGACGATCGCGTAGTCGTCCGGGCCGTTGACCAGCTCGCCG
Organism: Actinomycetospora sp. CA-084318; assembly: GCF_050955885.1. Lineage (NCBI taxonomy): Bacteria > Bacillati > Actinomycetota > Actinomycetes > Pseudonocardiales > Pseudonocardiaceae > Actinomycetospora > Actinomycetospora sp. CA-084318. The sequence continues at coordinate 1,230,340 of NZ_CP192098.1, read as the reverse complement.
AAGTAGATCCGCGGCTGCGTCAGCCCGAAGGGCCCCGGGGTGTCGACGTCGGACACCTGGAACTGCGGGTAACCGCCCTGGCCGCCGTTGGAGTCCAGCGGGGCGTTCACCGTGTTCGCGGGCGCGGCGACGAACCCGTTGCCGTGGGTGTAGACGAGGTGCCGGTTGATCCAGTCCTGCTGGTTCCCGACGAGGTTGTCGGGGTCGATCTCGCGCGCCGCGACCACGTAGTCCTGGGTCTGGTTGTTCACCGTGTAGCGGTCGACGTCGAGCGTGGCCGGGAAGCCGTAGAAGTTCCGTCGCTGCTCGAGCTGGGTGAACGTGCGCGACAGCCGGTTCGGGTCGAGCAGCCGGATGTTCGGCACCGTCGCGGTGTCGGTGGCGATGGCCTGCTGGACCGCCGCCGCGCTCTGGTCGGTGGTCCCGGCGTACGGCTCTCTGGTGACCGTCTGGTCGGTGATCCCGAACGCCTGTCTGGTCGCCTGGATGTTGCGTTCGATGGAGAGCGCCTCACGCTGGTTGGCGTTCGGGCGCACCGAGAACTGCTCGAGCACGGCGGGCCAGGCGGCGCCGACCAGCACGCTGGAGAGCACCAGCAGGGCGAGGGCGATCGCCGGGATCTGCAGGTTGCGCAGGAACACCGCGGCGAAGAAGGCGGCCGCGCAGATCACCGCGATGAGCAGCAGGATCAGCTTGGCCGGCATCGCCGCGTTGAGGTCGGTGTAGCTCGCGCCGTAGAAGTTCGCGCCGCCGATCGAGGCCTTGCGGTCGGAGAACAGCAGCTCGTAGCGGTCGAGGAAGTAGGCGACCGCCTTGAGCAGCACGAAGGTGCCGGCGAGGACGGCGAGGTGGGCGCGCGCGGCGGTGGCCAGCGAGCCGTTGCGGCCCGCGAGGCGGATGCCGCCGAAGATGTAGTGCGCCACGAGGGCGGCCACGAAGCTGACGCCGATGCCGACGAACAGCCACGAGAGCACCGCCCGCCAGAACGGCAGGGCGAAGACGTAGAAGCCGATGTCGTGCCCGAACACCGGGTCGGCGATGTTGAACGGCGTCTGGTGCAGGAAGAGCTGGGTGGTCTGCCAGTCGGCCTGCGCCGAGAGGGCCGCGATGACCGCGACGAGCACCGGGATGCAGATCGCGAACAGCCGCAGGTGCGAGAGCACCACGGTGCGGTAGCGCGCGACCGGGTCCTCCGGGCCCGCGACGGGCACGAACACGGGACGGGTGCGGTAGGCGATGTACAGGTTGAGCGCGATGAGCCCACCCATGAACACCGCGGCGACGACACTCTGGATCACCCGGGTGGCGAGCACCGTGGTGAAGACGTCGCGGTAGCCGACCTCGCCGAACCAGGCGAAGTCGACGTAGACGTCGACGAGCCGGGCCAGACCGACGAGGACCACGAGCACGACCGCGCCCAGGACGAGCAGCGATTTCGTACGCCGGGAGAGCTGCGGGTTCCCGGTCGCCGGCCGGTTGGCCACGGGCGGTCACACTCCAGAGATGTCGAGGGGGCTCGGAGCCTCAACTCTATTGAGCCCGTGTGGGTTCCCTGTGGACGGCTTCGTCCGTTTCTCAGCAGGTCGGCGGGGTCCGACCGGCCGCGATGGCCTGGACGGCGGCCACACCCTCGCGCAGGTCGGACACCCGCGCCAGGGTCAGCCCGTCCGGCGCGCTGCGCTCCGCCTCCGCACAGTTGCCCGCGGGCACCAGGAACGCGGTCGCGCCGTCGTTCCGCGCGGCGTCCATCTTGAAGCGGATTCCCCCGATCGGGCCGACCCGGCCGGCGGCGTCGATCGTGCCGGTGCCCGCGATGTCCTTGCCGCCGGTGAGGTCGCCGGGGGTGAGCTTGTCGACGATCGCCGTGGCGAAGATGAGCCCGGCGGAGGGCCCGCCGACGTCGGCGAGGCCGATCCGGATGGTGGCGGGCGCGTCGACCACGCCGGCCGCGGTGATGCCGAGGTAGCCCTTCGTGGCGTCCCCGGGCCGCGGCGCGGTGGTGACGGTGACGTCGCTGGTGACCCCGCCCCGCACCACGGTGAGCACGAGCGGCGCACCGGGCCGGGAGGCACCGACGGCGTCGACCACGTCCTGCGGCGTCGTCACCGACCGGCCGCCGATCGCGCTGATGCGGTCGCCCTGGCGCAGCAGCCCCACCGAGGGGCCGGGCGTCGTCACGTCGCCGACCTCGACCGCGCTCGAGTAGCCGAGGTAGCGCAGCGCGGCGTTCTGGGCGTCGTCCTCGGACTGCGTGAACTGGCGGGTGTTCTCCGCGTCGACCTGCTGGCTCGACTGGCCCGAGGGGTAGACCTGCTCGCGCGGCACCACCTCGTGCGACCCGCTGATCCACATCGCGACGGCACCGAAGAGCGTCACCTGGCTGGTGACCGCGACCGTGGTCATCCGCAGCTGGCCCGTCGTCGGGAAGGTCGGGACGGCGCCGGAGACGTCGATGATCGTGCGGCCGTCCTGGGCGCCCAGGACGTCGAAGGTCGGCCCGTCGCCGAGGGCGACGAAGGGCACCCGCACCGTCGCCCCGGTCAGCCCCAGCACCGCGGCGAGCACGAGGCCCAGGGCCAGCGTCGCGCGCAACCGGGTCACGGGCCGCGAGGGTAGTGATCGCCCCCGTGGGGTCGGGATACGGGCTCGACCCTGAATGTTCGCTGTGGGCGTGCTGTGCGGTCTCCGGGACCGGTCCCGGGGCAGGTCGGCGCGCGTACCGTGGTCGCCATGAGTGACCTGCCCTTCGGTTTCGGCCCGTCCGACCCCGACGACGAGCGGCGCCGGGGCGAGTCCGGGTCCGGCTCCGGCGGCGGCCCGCAGGGCTTCGGCTTCGGCGCCGGCGGCAACCCGTTCGGCGCCCTGGGCGGCGCCGGGGGCGCGGGCGGTCCCGGCGGGTTCGACATGAACCAGCTCGGTCAGATGCTCACGCAGCTCGGGCAGATGCTGTCCGCGTCCGGTGGTCCGGGCGGCGGGAACGGGCCCGTCAACTACAAGCTCGCGGCGCAGATGGCACACCAGCAGATCACCGTCAAGGGCGCGCCGACCGCCGAGCAGAAGAACGCGATCGTCGAGTCGGTGCGGCTCGCCGAGCTGTGGCTCGACGACGCCACCACGCTGCCCTCCGGCGCCTCGACGGTCACCGCCTGGTCCCCCGACGACTGGGTCGACGCCACCATCCCCACCTGGCAGCGGCTCTGCGACCCGGTGGCGCAGCGCGTCGCGGGCGCCTGGGTCGAGGGCCTGCCCGCCGAGGCCCGCGAGATGGCGGGCCCCATGCTCGGGATGATCTCCCAGGTCGGCGGCATGGCGTTCGGCTCGCAGCTGGGCTCCGCGCTCGGCCAGCTGGCCGGTGAGGTGCTCACCTCCTCCGACGTGGGTCTCCCGCTCGGCCCGGAGGGCACCGCCGCGCTGCTCCCCGACGCGATCGCCCGCTTCACCGAGGGCCTCGACCGCCCGGCCGGTGAGGTGCTCGTCTTCCTCGCCGCCCGCGAGGCCGCCCACCACCGCCTGTTCGGGCACGTGCCGTGGCTGCGGCAGCGGCTGCTCGCCACCGTCGAGGAGTTCGCCCGCGGCATCTCGATCGACACCTCGCGGATCGAGGAGCTCGCCCGCGACCTCGACCCGTCGAACCCGGCGGCCATCGAGCAGGCGATGTCCTCGGGGCTGTTCGAGCCGCAGACCACCGAGGCGCAGAAGGCGGCGCTGGCCCGGCTGGAGACCCTGCTGGCCCTCGTCGAGGGGTGGGTCGACCACGTGGTCGCCGCCGCCATCGGCGACCGGCTGCCCGGCGCCGACGCGCTGCGCGAGAGCATGCGCCGCCGCCGCGCCTCCGGCGGTCCGGCCGAGCAGACCTTCGCCACGCTGGTCGGGCTGGAGCTGCGCCCGCGCCGGCTGCGCGACGCCGCCGAGCTGTGGCGCCTCCTCGGCGAGGCGCGGGACGTCGACGGCCGCGACGCGGTGTGGGCGCACCCGGACCTCCTGCCCACCGCCGAGGACCTCGACGACCCGGCCGCCTTCGTGCGGGGCCGCTCCGAGCTCGCCGGCGAGTCCGGCGAGGGCTCCTTCGCCGACCTCGACGACCCGATCGCCCGCCTCGAGGCGGAGATGAAGGCCGAACAGGAGAAGGGGACGCAGGCTCCCGACGACGAGTCGGAGGGCGGTTCCGACGGCCCGTCCGCCGGCCCGGACGCCGGGTCGAAGGGCTAGTCCTCGTCGTCGACGTCGGGTTCCGACCCGATGTCGAGCCCGGCCCCGTCCGACAGTCCCTCGAGGTAGCCGATCGCCCGCTCCGAGCGCGGGTACCGCGCCTCGAGGGCCCGGAAGGCGGGGCCGTGTCCCGACTCGCGCAGGTGCGCGAGCTCGTGGACCAGCACGTGGTCGAGCACCCAGCCCGGCACGTCCCGCAACCGTTCGCTGACGCGGATCGTGCCCTCGCTCGGCGTGCACGACGCCCAGCGCGTCCGCATCGGCGGCACCCAGCGCACCCACACCGGGCGGGGCCAGCGGCCGTCGGGACCGACCGGGTCGAGGTGCTCGCGGGCGAGCCCGTCGGCCCGGCGGGCCAGGTCGTCGTCCTCGGCCCGCCGCCCGGGTCGACGACGGGCCTCCGAGCGCTGCAGCTTCGCGACCATCTCGGCCACCCAGCGCTGCTCCTGCGCCCGGCTCGCCGAGGCCGGGATCGAGACGACGAGGGTGTCGCCCTCGCGGCGGGCGCTGATGGTGCGCGTGCGGCGGGCGCTGCGGCGCACCTCGACCTTCGGGTCCTCCACCCCGGTCACGGTAAACGAGACGGATCCGGATGCCGTCGGCGTGCGTCCAAGCGGATGTGAGGCCCTCCCCGTCACCCCAGCCGTCCCGCCTCGTGGTCGCCCCGCGCTGGCACGACGCCACCACGGCCCGGTTCGGCGACGACCCGGTCCGCCAGCTCGACGGCGTCGACCCGCCCCTGCGGGCCCTGCTCGACCGGCTCGCGGCGCCGGAGGCCGGCACGTCGCCGCTCGCGGAGGCGGTGGCGCGCGGCGCCCGCCCGGAGGACGCGACCGCGCTGCTGGCCGACCTCGCCGCCGCCGGCCTCCTCCGCGCGGACCCCTCGGTTCGGCCCAGGACGGCCTACGTCCGCGTGCACGGGGCGGGACGGCTCGGCGTCGCGATCGCGACGGTGCTCGCCGGCGCCGGGGTCGGCCGGGTGGCGGTCCGGGCGGGCGGGCTCGTGAGGCCCGGGGACCTCGGCACCGGGCTGGAACCCGGTGACGTCGGTCACCCGGTCGTCCTCGCGGTCGCGGCCGCCGTGGCACGGGCCGACCCCGCCGTCGCCGTCGCGGAGCCGTCCCGACGACGGCCGGACCTCGTCGTCCTGACCGGTGCGGCGGTGGACGACCCGCTCGTGACCGGCCGGTTGCACGCCCGGCACCAGCCGCACCTCGCGGCGGCGGCCGGGGACGCCGTCGGCGTCGTCGGGCCCCTGGTGCTGCCCGGGCGGACCTCCTGCCTGCGGTGCGCCGCGCACCAGCGGAGTTCCTCCGCGCCCGCCGCCCCCGTGACGGTGCCCGGCGCGGTGACCGTGGCGGGCCTCGTCGCCGGTCACGTCCTGGCGTTCCTCGAGGGCCGGCCGGCGCTGCTCGGGGCCGCGGACGAGATCGACGCGGCGGCGGGGTCGATGACACGTCGTCCGCGTCCGGTGCATCCGGGCTGCCCGTGTGGCGGCCCACCTCCGCGCGCCCCGGGCGACGCCGCGGGGGAGAATCGGGGTCGTGTCCGATGACATCCCGCGCCGCACGGTCCAACGCTCCGCGCGCCTGGCGTCCCTGCCGCTCGGGTTCGCCTCGCGCACGGCCGCCGGATGGGGTCGCCGCCTCGCGGGCGGTGACGCCGGGGAGATCTCCGCCGACGTCGCGCGCAAGGGCGCCGAGCAGCTCTTCGCCGTGCTCGGCGAGCTCAAGGGCGGCGCGATGAAGTTCGGGCAGGCCCTGTCGGTGTTCGAGGCCGCGGTCCCGCCGGAGCTGGCCGAGCCCTACCGCGAGGCCCTCACCCGGCTGCAGACCGCCGCTCCCCCGATGCCGGCCGCGCGTACCCACCGGGTGCTCGCCGAGCAGTTCGGCCGCGGGTGGCGCGAGCGCTTCCGGGAGTTCGACGACACCCCCGCGGCCTCGGCGAGCATCGGCCAGGTGCACCGCGCCGTGTGGGGCGACGGACGTGAGGTCGCCGTCAAGGTGCAGTACCCGGGCGCGGAGGAGGCCGTGATGGCCGATCTGCGCCAGCTGCAGCGCTTCGCGCGGGTCATCCAGCCGATGGTGCCCGGCATGGAGATCAAGCCGCTGCTCCAGGAACTGCGCGACCGCATGGCCGAGGAGCTCGACTACCGCGACGAGGCCGACGCGCAGCGCGCGTTCGCCGCCGCGTTCGAGGGCGACGAGCACGTGGTGGTGCCGCGGGTCGTCGCGTCCGCCCCGAAGGCGATGGTGTCGGAGTGGATCAGCGGCACGCCGCTGTCGCAGGTCATCCGGGTCGGGGAGCCCGAGGAGCGCGACCGCGTCGGCAACCTGCTCTCCACGTTCCACTTCTCCGCCCCGGCCCGGGTCGGGATGCTGCACGCCGACCCGCACCCCGGGAACTTCCAGATCCTGGCCGACGGGCGGCTGTGCGTGATCGACTTCGGTGCGGTCGCGCGCCTGCCCGAGGGGCTGCCCTACGAGCTCGGCCACATGCTCGCGCTGTCGGTCGAGGACCGCTCCGACGAGCTGCTGGAGCTCATGCGGGAGCTCAACTTCGTGCTGCCCGACACCGACATGACCCCGGAGCGGGCGATGGCCTACCTCGGGCCGCTGGTGGACCCGCTGCGCACCGAGAAGTTCCACTTCACGCGCGAGTGGATCCGCGGGCAGGCCGAGCGGCTCGGTGACCTGCGCCGTCCCGAGTTCGAGACCGGCCGCGGGTTGAACCTGCCGCCGCAGTACCTGCTCATCCACCGGGTGACGCTGGCCTCGGTCGCCGTGCTCTGCCAGCTCGACGCCGAGATCGGCCTGCGCGCGATCTTCCGCGAGTGGCAGCCGGGCTTCGACGTCTGAGGGCACCGCTCACCACCGGCGTCCTCCGTGGCGTGAGGGGAACCCTCGAGCGCTCGTGTCGCTCGAGGGCTCCCCTCACGCGGGTGGGCGGGCCGGGGCGTGACGTCACGCCACACCGGCCTCCGCCCGGGCGGCCGCGATCTCGGCGTCGCGCGCCAGGTCGGCCTTCGACGGCCGACCCCGCGGGCGCTTCCGCGCGATCACGGCACCACGGTCGAGGATCTCGCCGCCCCACACCCCGGCGAACTCCCGCCGCTCGAGCGCGCCGGTGAGGCACGCGCGCCGGATCGGGCAGGTGGTGCACAGCACCTTGGCCTGCTCGAGCTCGGACGGGCTGTCGGAGAACCACAGGTCGTCGGGCTCCGTGCGGCAGGGCAGGGAGGCCGACACGGGTTGGTCGAGGACGGCGGGCACGGGATACATGGGTCGGACCTCCAACGGCGGGTGTTCGGGGGTGGGCACCCGGGCCGCGGAGTCGTCGTCGGGTGGGACGACGAAGGCCGCGAACCGGAGTGGTCCGCGGCCTGGGAGAGCGTGGTGGTCAGTCCTGGGGAGGACCACCGCTCGGGCGCGGACGGTGCGGGGCGAGATCGACGTGACGCTGCGGGACGGATGAGCCGGCCGGGCGGGAGCCCGGGAGGCCCGTCGCCGGGGACACCTCTCCCCCGGTGACCGGCACGGCCGGCACGGCCGCGAAGGCCCGGATGCGCGTGAGCTGCGCACCGGCGACCACGCGGTCCCACGCGCAGACGTCCGCCGTCGCGGAGGTGCCGGCGACGGCGTCGGAGACGGGCATGCCCGTGAACAAGGTCTTCATCGGTGCACACCCCCTCGTCTCGACCCCGGACACCTCGTGCGCCGGAGTGCTGTCGAACCTAGGGGCCCTCCCGCGGGGGCCGCAACGGAATTAACCGGAGATTCGTGCGGGAAGTTTCAGCGGGCGTGCTCGCGCACCATCGTCAGCACGTCCTCGCCGTAGCGCTCCAGCTTCGACGCGCCGATCCCCGGGATCGTCACCAGCCCCTTCGCGTCCTGCGGGCGCTGCTCGGCGAGCGCGACCAACGTGGCGTCGGTGAACACCACGTACGCCGGGACCGAGCGCTGCTTGGCCTCGGTCGAGCGCCAGGTGCGCAGGGCGTCGAGCAGCTCGACGTCGACGTCGGACGGGTGGTCGGTGCAGCGGCCGATCTTCTGGGCGCCCGCGTCGGCCAGGGCCTTGCCGCAGATCCGGCAGCCCGCCCGTGCGACCTTCGCCTTCGGTCCGCCGTCGATCCCCGAGCCGGGCTTCCGCGCGGCGGGGTGGTCCTCGGGCACCAGCCCGTAGAGGAAGCGGCTGCGCCGCCGCGAGCGCCGGCCGCCGGACTGGCGGGCGAGCGCCCAGGAGATACGCAGGTGCACGCGCGCGCGGGTGACGCCGACGTAGAGCAGGCGCCGCTCCTCCTCCACCGCCTCGTCGTCGCCGTCGGCGTGCTGGATGGGGAGCGTCCCGTCGACGAGTCCGACGAGGAACACCGCGTCCCACTCCAGGCCCTTGGCCGCGTGCAGGGACGCGAGCGTCACGCCCTGCACGGTCGGTGGGTGCTGGGCCTGCATCCGGGTGGACAGCTCGGCCAGGAACGAGCCGAAGGTCGCCTCCGGCACCGCCTCGACGAGGTCGGTCGCCAGTTCCGCGAGCGCCCGCAGCGACTCCCAGCGCTGGCGCTGCGCGCCGTCGGAGGCGCTGCCAGCGGGCGGGGTGTCGGTCAGGCCCTGCTCCCCGAGGGCGGCGCGCACCGTCGTGACGACGTCGGCGCCGACGACGGCGTCCGCCCCGCCCTCCAGCCGTCCCCCGAGGGTGCGCAGGGCGGCGATCGCGTTCTTCACCTCGGTGCGCTGGAAGAACCGCTCGCCGCCGCGCACCTGGTAGGCGATCCCCAGGTCGGAGAGCGCCTGCTCGTAGACCTCCGACTGCGCGTTGATCCGGAACAGCACCGCGATCTCCGCCGGGGAGACCCCGTCGTCGATCAGCCCGCGGATCTGCTCCGCCACGGCGACGGCCTCCGCGGGCTCGTCGTCGTGCTCGGCGAAGTCCGGCGCCGGCCCGGGGGGCCGCTGGCCCTCGAGGCGCAGCCGGCTGCCCGCGGCGCGACCGCGGGCGGCCCCGATCACCGTGTTCGCGGCGGCGACCACCTGCGGGGTCGACCGGTAGTCGCGGACCAGCCGGACGACCTCGGCCTCGGGGTACCGGCGGGGGAAGTCCAGCAGGTAGGACGGGCTCGCCCCGGCGAAGGAGTAGATCGTCTGGTTGGCGTCGCCGACGACCGTGAGGTCGTCCCGCCCGCCCAGCCAGGCGTCGAGCAGCCGGTGCTGCAGCGGCGTGACGTCCTGGAACTCGTCGACGACGAAGCAGCGGTACCGCTCGCGGAACTCGTCGGCCACCTCGGCGGTCTCCTCCAGCGCGCCCGCCGTGTGGATGAGGAGGTCCTCGAAGTCGAGCTGCTCGGCCCGGTTCTTGAGCTGCTCGTAGGCCGCGTAGACCTGGGCCACCTGGTCCGCCGGGGCGGGCGTGTCGCGCTGCGCCGCCGCGACCGCCTCGACGTAGCGGTCCGGCGCCACCAGGCAGGCCTTGGACCACTCGATCTCGCTCGCGAGGTCGCGCAGCGACTCCCGGTTGGTGGCCGCCCCGGCGCGCTGCGCGGCCTGGCCGACGTAGCGGACCTTGTTCTCGATCAGCGGCCACGCCTCGCCCCCGACCGCGCGCGGCCAGAAGTAACGCAGCTGCCGCAGGGCCGCGGCGTGGAAGGTCCGCGCCTGCACCCCGCCGACCCCGAGATCGCGCAGCCGGGTCCGCATCTCGCCGGCCGCCCGGGCGGTGAAGGTGACCGCGAGGACCTGACCGGAACGCACCTGCTCGGTGCGCACGAGGTGGGCGATCCGACGGGTGATCGTGCGGGTCTTGCCGGTGCCCGCGCCCGCGAGCACGCAGACCGGACCGCGCGGGGCGACCACGGCCGCCCGCTGCTCGGGGTCCAGTCCGTCCGTCGCACTCCGATCCACCGCCACGCCGCCATCGTCTCAAGCGGGTCCGACATCGTGGGGCCCGACCGGCCTCCCGCGGCAGGAAAGCCCTATCGGCGTGCTCCCCTTCCGCGCCCAGTGGCAGGAGAACCACTCCGTCAGCGGGCGCGTCGTCGGAAATGCCCCGGGGTCTCCCCCGCGAGGCGGGCGAACTGGCGGGTGAACGCCGGCTGGTCGTAGAACCCGCACGCGAGCGCCACCTCGGCGAGCGGGAGGTCGGTGGTGGTGAGCAGCGAGCGGGCGCGGTCGATCCGGGCGCGCAGCACGAACTGGGTGGGCGCGAGCCCGAAGACCGCCCGCATCCGGCGTTCGAGGGCGGAGGCCGACAGGCCGGCCGTCGCCGCCATCTCGTCGAGGCGCGGCGGGTCGGCGATCCGGGCGGTGACGAGGTCGACGACGCGGGTGAGCGCGGGCATCGCCGGGTCGGTCTCGTCGGCCGAGCGGAGGTCCTCGGACACGCTGACCACCCCGACCACCCGGTCGTCCGCCCGCACCGGCACCTTCGTCGTGAGGTACCAGCCGGGCACGCCGCCCTCGCGCCGGATCAGCTCCAGCTCGTGGCGCAGCGTCCGGCCGTCGGCGAGGACGCGCGCGTCCTGCTCCTCGTACCGCTCGGCGAGCGCGGGCACGAACAGCTCCCCCGCCCGCCGCCCGACGACGCCGGCCCGGTCGCGCTGGTTGGTGCGCCGCACGAAGGCGTCGTTGACCTCGGTGTAGCGGCCCTGCGCGTCCTTGGCGCAGAACATGACGCCGGTGAGCTCGGCGAAGAGCGCGACCAGGGCGTCGGCGGGCAGGTCCACGCCGCCATCCTCGTTGGCGGGCCCCGGCGGCGCCGACGCCGGATTCGGACAAGAAGAGTGTCGGACCCCGGGTGCACGCTGGAGCCATGAGCGAGCAGGTGGTGCAGGCCGGGCTGGACGAGGCACTGGTCGAGCGCGCGGTCGCCCGCGCCGACCGCTGGGCCGGGGCGAGCGACGAGGCCGGGCACGACGCGTCGACCCGCCGGCTCGCCGCGCTCGTGCACGACCCGGCCGGGGTCGACTTCGCGATGCACTTCGTCGACCGCGTCGCGCGCCCGGAGGACGACGCCGTCGCCGCCCGCGAACTGGCGCGCCTCGCCGGACGCGGTGCCACCCTCCCCGGCTTCGCGTCGGCCCTCGACCGGCTGATGCTGCGCACCGGCGCGGCGCTCGCGCCGCGCGTGCCGCGGCTCGTCGTCCCGCTCGCGCGGCGGCGGCTCCGGCAGCTCGTCGGGCACCTCGTCGTCGACGCCTCCGGCCGGGTGCTCGGCCGCCGGCTGGCGGCCGCGCGGGCCGACGGCGTCCGGCTCAACCTCAACCTGCTCGGCGAGGCGGTGCTGGGCGAGGACGAGGCCGACCGGCGGCTGGCGCGCACGCTCGAGCTGATCCGGCGCGACGACGTCGACTACGTGTCGGTCAAGGCGTCGTCGGTCGCGAGCCAGCTGGTGCCGTGGGACCTGGAGGGCAGCCGGGACCGGCTCGTCCGCCGCCTCAGCCCGCTGTTCGAGACCGCGCGCGACCACGGCGTGTTCGTGAACCTCGACATGGAGGAGTACAAGGACCTCCACCTCACCGTCGCGCTGTTCACGGCGCTGCTCGAGCAGCCGTCGCTGCGGGGGTACGCGGCGGGGATCGTGCTGCAGGCCTACCTGCCGGACTCGGTCGCGGCCCTGGAGCACCTCGCGGCCTTCGCCCGACGACGCGTGGACGCGGGTGGCGCGCCGGTCAAGGTGCGGCTGGTCAAGGGCGCGAACCTGGCGATGGAGCGGGTGGACGCGGCCCTGCACGACTGGCCGCAGGCGCCCTACGCGACGAAGGCCGAGGTCGACGCCAACTACGTCCGGCTCCTCGACCGGGCGCTGCGCCCGGACCTCGCCGACGCGCTGCGCATCGGGGTGGCGAGCCACCACCTGCACCACGTGGCGCTGGCGGTCGAACTGGCCGCCGCCCGGGGCGTGGGCGCGCAGATGGACGTCGAGATGCTGCAGGGGATGGCGCCCGCGCAGGCCCGGGCCGTGGCCGCCGACCTGCCGGAGAGCGGGCTGGTGCTCTACACCCCCGTAGTACACGCCGAGGACTTCGACGCGGCCGTGAGCTACCTGGTCCGTCGGCTGGAGGAGAACGCCGGCCAGGAGAACTACCTGTACGCGATGTTCTCGGCGGAGGGCCCGGGGTCCTACGTCGACCGGTTCCGCGCCTCGGTGCGCGACCGCGAGGCCGTCGCGGACACGCCGCGCCGCACGCAGGACCGCAGCGCCGAGGTGGTCGACGCCCCGGCTCGCTTCCGCAACGAGCCCGACACCGATCCCTCGCTCGGCGCGAACCGCGACTGGGCGCGGCGGGCAGTGGCCGCGGCACCCGCCGTCGTTCGGGCCTCGGAACTGACCGACCCGGCCGCGGTGGACGCGGTGGTGGAGCGCGCGGCGGCATCGACGTGGCGAGCGGTGCCTCCGGCCGAGCGCGCCCGGTTGCTGCGGGAGGCCGCGCGGGCACTGGCCGGGGCGCGCACGGAGCTGCTGACGACGATGGTCCACGAGGCCGGCAAGACGGTCGCCGAGTCCGACCCGGAGATCTCGGAGGCCGTCGACTTCGCGGCCTACTACGCCGACCGCGCGGAGGAGCTGGACCCGCGGCGCTTCACGCCCGACCGGGTCGTCGTCGTGACGCCCCCGTGGAACTTCCCGGTGGCGATCCCGCTGGGCGGCTGCCTCGCCGCGCTCGCGGCCGGTGCGGCCGTCGTCATCAAGCCGGCGCCGCAGGTGCGGGCGTGCGCGGAGGTCGGCGTCGCGGCCCTGCACCGGGCGGGGATCCCGGCGGACGCGCTGCAGCTGGTGCACACCGACGAGGCGGACGCCGGACGGCGGCTCGTGACGCACCCGGCGGTCGACCGGGTGGTGCTCACCGGCGCGAGCGAGACCGCGGCGCTCTTCCGGTCCTGGCGGCCCGACCTCGCGGTGGTCGCCGAGACCAGCGGCAAGAACGCCCTCGTGATCACCCCGGCGGCCGACCCCGACCTCGCGGTGGCCGACCTGGTGCGCTCGGCGTTCGGGCACGCCGGGCAGAAGTGTTCCGCCGCGTCGCTGGCGATCCTCGTCGGGTCGGTGGGTGACCCGCGCTCGCCGGTCGGGCGGCGCTTCCGCCGTCAGCTCGTGGACGCGGTGCGGACGCTGCGGGTGGGTCCGGGCACGGACCTGTCGTCGACGATGGGTCCGCTGGTCGGCGACCTGTCACCGAAGCTGGAGCGGGCGCTGACCACGCTCGAGCCCGGGGAGGCGTGGCTGGTGGAGCCGCGTCGGACGGGTGAGGCGCAGTGGACTCCGGGGGTGCGTGAGGGCGTGGCGCCCGGGTCGTGGTTCCACCTCACGGAGTGCTTCGGCCCGGTGCTCGGCCTGATGACGGCCACAACCCTGAACGAGGCGCTCGAGCTGCAGAACGCGACCGCGTTCGGGCTCACGGGAGGCCTGCACTCGCTCGACCGGGACGAGGTCGAGCACTGGATGGAGCGGGTCGAGGTCGGCAACGCCTACGTCAACCGGCACATCACCGGCGCGATCGTGCAGCGTCAGTCGTTCGGGGGCTGGAAGGGCTCGGTGGTGGGTCCCGGGGCGAAGCCCGGCGGGCCGAACTACGTGGCGCAGTTCGGCTCCTGGGCGGACGACCCGGCGCCTGCCACCGCGTCGCTCGGGCGCGCCGCGGCGGACCTGCTCGCCTCCGTGGCCTCCACGGTGTCGGCGGACGACCTGGCGTGGCTGCGCACGGCGGCGGGGTCGGACGCGTTCTGGTGGCGCGCGGAGTTCGGTGTGGAGCGCGACCCGACGGGGATCGCGGCCGAGGCCAACGTGTTCCGGTACCGGCCGCTGCCGGGGCTGCGGGTCGTCGTGGCCGACGGCGCCGCGGACCGCGACGTGGTGCGGCTGCGGCTGGCCGGCGCGTGCGCCGGGGTGCCCGTCGCCGACGTGACCCCGGAGGTCGTGCCGGAGCCCGGCGAGCGGCTGCGCGTGGTCGGGACGGCGCCGGAGGCGCTGCGCCGACGGGCGGGCGAGGTGGGGGCGTCGTTGGTCGAGGGCCCCGTGCTCGCCGACGGTCGACGCGAACTGCTGACCGTGCTGCGTGAGCAGGCGGTCAGTGTGACCCGTCACCGGTTCGGCCACGTGGAAGCCTGACGCGCCTGCGTGCGTTGTGCACCACATGGCGCAGATGACGATGTACACGACCAGCTGGTGCGGGTTCTGCCGGCGGCTGAAGAGCCAGCTGGACCGCGAAGGGATCGGCTACGCCGAGGTCGACATCGAGCGCACCCCGGACGCGGCCGAGATCGTCACGCGGATCAACGGCGGCAACCGCACGGTGCCGACGGTCGTCTACCCCGACGGCTCGTCCGCCACCAACCCGAGCTTCGCCGAGGTGAAGACGGCCCTGGCGAAGGCCGAGGCCACGCCGGGCGTGTGATCCGGCGCCGCCCCTCACGTGGCAGGAAAGCGTCGTTGCTGTCATCGGGTGACAGCAACGACGCTTCGCTGTCGCGAGGAGACGATCAGCCCGCCGCGGCCCACGCCTCGAGCATCGCGCGCGCGATCGACACGCCGCCGGGCAGGATCAGCTCGCGGTCCTCGCCGGCCTCGAACGCCGTCCCACCCACGCCCTGGGCACCGCGCGGCCCGTCGCCCTCGCGGGTCATCCAGTCGCCCGCGGCCAGGGCGTCCTGCAGCTCGGTGCGGGTGACCCAGCGGGCGTTCTCGATCTCGCCCTCCTGCAGGGCGAGCGTCTGCTCCGGGTCGGCGACCGCGGAGAACCCGATCATCAGCGAGCGCGGGAACGGCCAGGGCTGCGACCCGAGGTAGGTGATGTCGGTGACGGTCACCCCCACCTCCTCGGCGCACTCCCGGGCCACGCACGCCTCGAGCGACTCGCCGGCCTCGACGAATCCGGCGAGCACCGAGTAGCGGCCCTCGGGCCAGATCGGCTGGCGCGCGAGCAGCACGCGGTCGGCGCCGTCGTGGACCAGGCAGATCATCGACGGGTCGGTGCGCGGGTACTCCTCGTGGTCGTTCGCCTCGCACAGCTGCGCCCACCCGGCCTTGATCGGCCGCATCGGCGAGCCGTCGCGGGCGCAGAAACGGGCCCGCTCCTGCCAGGACAGCAGGGCCACCGCCGTCGTCAGGAGTCCCGCGGAGTGGGCGTCCAGGTCGCCGCCGGAGACCCGCAGGTCGCGCCACAGCTCGGTCGAGGAGAACCCGGAGCCGGCGTCGTTCGACGCGTCGGCGTCGGGCACGCGGACGCCCCAGTAGGCCGTGCCGTCCTCCTCCCCGAGGAGGACGGCGCCGTCGGGGATCGACCCGCCGAACTCGCGGGACGGCACGTCGATGACCCGCAGTGTCCCGTCCGGCTGCTCCTCGACCGGGGTGCGGCCCTGCGGGTCGACCCGCACCACGCGGGCGAGCGGCCACGTCGACGCCACGTGCTCGGGGTCGTCGCGGACCTGCTCGCGCCGGTCGACCGTGGAGCGCGAGAGCCGCGGCAGGGAGTCGAGGTGGAACGCCGCCCGCATGTCGGGCCCCGCGGTGGGTGCAGTGGTCACGGAGTCCTGATACCACCCAACGCGCGCAACGACTCCGCCGACGTGGCGGCGTCGGCCACCACCACCCCGGTGAACCGGGCCGGGGCGAGGAACTCCGCGGCCGCGGCGTGGACCTGCTCCAGCGTCACGGCCTCGAGGCGCTGGGGGTGCTCGCGCACCCACCCCGGGTCCAGCCCGACGCCGGCCAGCCCGGCGAGGGTGGACGCCAGCCCGGCCTGCGTGTTCATCGAGATCAGCAGGGACCCGACGGCGTAGCGGCGGGCCGACTCGAGCTCGGCCGCGGTCGGCGGCACGACGGCGACGCGCCCGAGCTCGTAGCGCATCTCCAGCAGCGCCGGGGCGGTGACCTCCGAGGCGCAGTCGGTCTCGACGAGCAGCGCGGCCCCGTACGGGTCGAACTCCAGCGACGACGACGCGTGGTAGGTGTAGCCCTTGTCCTCGCGCAGGTTCTCCACCAGGCGCGACGAGAAGTACCCGCCGAAGGCCAGGTTGGCCAGCTGCAGGGCCGGATAGCGCGGGTCGGTGCGGGGCACGGCCGCGGCGGAGAGCCGCAGCTGGGACTGCACGGCGCCCGGCCGGTCCACGAGCAGCAGGTCCGAGCCGTGCAGCTCGGGCAGCGGCGGCAGCAGACCCGCGTCGCCGGGCGCGTCCCAGGCCGCCAGGGCCGCCTCGGTGGCAGCGGCGGCGGCCGCCGGGTCGAGGTCCCCGACCAGCACGAGCACCGAGCCGCGGGGCACCACCTGGCGGCGGTGCATCGTCGTGAGGTCCTCGGTGGTCACCGCGGCGACGTCGGCGACGTCGGGCATCTCCCGGGTCACCGGGTGGTCGCCGTAGCGGTGGCGCTGCAGGGCCCGACGCGCGATCACCGAGGGCTGGGCGGAGGCCACCTGGATCCGTTCGGCGAGCCGCTCCCGCTCCCGCGCGACCTCGTCGTCGGGATAGGAGGCCCCGGTCAGCACGTCGGCGACGACGTCGAGCAGCGTCGGCAGGCCCTCGGCCAGCGCGTGCCCGGCCGCGGCGAGGCGCTCCGGGTCGACGGAGAAGCCGATCTCGCCGCCGACGCCCGCGAGGTCGTCGTCGAGGGAGATCCGGCTGCGTCGGCCGGTCCCGGAGAGCAGGGTGGAGGCCAGCACCTCGGCGACCGCGGCGTGGGTGGGGCGCTGCGCGTCCTCGCCGGAGAACGGGATGCGCAGCCGGAGCTCGACCATCGGGACGCCGGGCCGGCGGACCGCGATGACGCGCAGCCCCGTCGTCAGGACGGTGTCGACCTCCTCGGGCGCGGGGACCCGCGGTTGCGGCCGCAGCGGCGGCAGCTCACGGGGCCCGGCCGGGGTACGGCCGATCTCGGCGGCGGAACGGCGCTCGGCGGCGGTGGGGGCGGTCATGCTCCGGCTCCGGGGGTGAGGACGAGCAGGGCACGGGCGTCGGGGCGCAGCGCGTTCGCGGCGGCGGCGACCGCCTCGGGCGTGACGGCGGCGATGGCGCCGGGCAGCTCGTCGGAGAGCTCCGCCCGGCCGTGGACGAGCTCGGCCGACCCGAGGGCGAGCATCCGGTTCATCAGCCGGTCGTGCTCGCGGTGCAGCGCGCTGGCCCAGCGGGCCGTGACGCGGCGCAGCTCCTCGGGGTCGGGGCCGCGCTCGCCGAGGACGAGCAGCTCGGCGTCGACGGCGTCCACCACCTGCCGCGGGTCGACGGTGTCGGGGTGCACCGCGGTGATCGTGAACGTGTCGGGGTCGCGGGCGTCCAGCGGCGCCCCCATGAGCCCGGCCGAGGCGGACACGTCGGTGACGAGGCCGTCGCCGTAGACGAGGCGCTGGGTGAGGCGGGCCGCCTCGCCGTCGGTGAGCAGGCTGCCGAGGACGGCGTGCGCGAGGTAGCCGGGCAGGTCGGTGCCCGGGTCGGGCAGGCGGTAGCCCAGGGCCAGCGCGGGCAGCGGGGCGTGCGCGTCGAGGACCGACTCGTACCGCTCGCCGTCGGGGGCCGGCTCGCCGAACGCGGGCCGGGCCGGGACCGGGCGGGCCGGGATGTCGCCGAAGTGTCGCTCGACGAGCGCGGCGGCGTCGTCCGGGTCGAAGTCGCCGACCACGGTCAGCACCGCGTTGCCCGGCGCGTAGTAGGCGTCGAAGAACGCGGCGGCGTCGTCGAGCGTGGAGGTCTCGAGGTCGGTGAAGTCGCCGTAGCCGTTGTGCGCGTTCGCGAACGTCGAGTACAGCACCGGTGGCAGCAGGATCCAGGGGAAGCCGCCGTAGGGCCGGTTCAGCACGTTGAGGCGGATCTCCTCCTTCACCACGTCGATCTGGTTGCGGAGGTTGTCCTCGGTGAGCTTCGGCGCGCGCAGCCGGTCGGCCTCGAGGAACAGCCCCCGCTCGAGCGCGCCGGCCGGGAGGATCTCGAAGTAGTCCGTGTAGTCCTGGTGCGTCGACCCGTTGAACACCCCGCCCGAACCCTGCACGTGGCGGAAGTGGGCGAGCTTCTCCAGGCTCTCCGAGCCCTGGAACATCAGGTGTTCGAAGAGGTGCGCGAACCCGGTGCGGCCCTCCGGCTCGCTGCGGAAGCCGACGTCGACGTGGACGGCGACCCCGACGACGGGATTGGTCCGGTCGGGCGCGAGGAGCACCCGGAGACCGTTGTCGAGCGTCAGTCGCTGTCGCTGCTCGGGCGGGGCCGAGGTGGGGGCCGTACTCACCCCCCGACCCTAACGGCGTCGAGGGTCCCGCTGGGCGGGGACGGCGCGTCGGGCGGGTCGGCCCCGTCCGTGTCCCGGGCGACGGGTCGCGGCGCAGGCCCGGCCGCGGGCGGGCGCGGTCGCGGGCCGCGCGGGGCGGCGCTGCTGCCGGCTCACGGCGACGACGAGCGAACCCGCCCCGAGCGCGGCCGCCACCGCGAGGGCGAGCTCCAGCCGGGCCACGAGCGGGGAGACGGCGTCGCCCGCGGCGTCCGTCGCGGTGCGGGTGCCGGTCGCGCCCGTCCCGGCGACGGCCAGCGGCGCGGTGATCGTGCCGTCGGCGGGCACCTGGACGGGCACCGGGAAGCCGGGGTTGCGCCCGCAGCCGTCGAGCAGGGCCGTCCGCCGGACGCCGTCGACCTCGAGGGTCACGCGGTCGTGCGGGTCGGCCGACAGGCAGGACGCGGTGGCGGTGACCACGGCGGTCACGGTGACCGGCGGCGCCACCGGCGCGGCGGGCGCGGGGCCCAGCCCGACGGCCTGCGCGAGCGCCGGGACCCGCGGGACGACGACCGCGACGACGGCCAGGGCCCCGAGCGCGAGCGCGACCAGCAGCACGAGTGTGCGGGTGGAGCGGCGATCACCCGCGGTGGCCCGGGAACGCGCAGGTGCGGAGGCGCGGGACGGGAGACCGACCGTGAGTGACACGGCTGACATTCTGCTCACGCCGCGCCGGACCCGTTGGAGGGATCCCCGATCGGTACCCACTGCGACCGGCTGGTACACCGACGCGTTTCGTGGACGTCCCGTCCGGCCGATCCGCTCACCGGGTCGGCCGTGACCCCACCCCGCCCGCCGTCAGCGCGTGAACCCGTCCACGCCGGTCGCCTCGACCGAGGTGCGCCACAGCCACTCGGCCGCGTCGGGGTCGGTCGCGTACGGCATGACGCCGCCGGGGTAGCCGCCGCGGGAGTCGGGCGGCGTCGAGGTGTCGACGGCCACCGCGACCTCGCAGTCCTCGAGGTACACCCCGGTGAGGTCGACGAGCTGCGGGCTCGTCGCCGCCCAGGTCTCGGTGGCCGCGCCCTGCTCGGGGGTCTTGAAGTTGGCGGCCGCCGGCCCCGGGTTGCCGTCCTCGTCCTGCCAGCCCAGCGCGACCATCTCCTCGCGCGGGAGGTGGCGCTGCAGCGGGGTCATGATGCCGCCGGGGTGCAGGGCGAAGGCCCGGACGCCGCGGGCGGCGAGCCCGACCGCGAACAGCACGTTCGCGGTCTTCGACTGCCCGTAGGCCCGCCACTTGTCGTACGCGCGGTGCTCGTAGTGCACGTCGTCGCGGTCCAGGTCGGAGAAGTGGTGCCCGCGCGACGACACCGAGACGACCCGGGAGGTGTCGTCGAGCAGCGGCGCCAGCCGGTTGACCAGGGCGAAGTGGCCGAGGTGGTTGGTGGCGAACTGGCGCTCCCAGCCCGGGCCGACGCGCTCGAGCGGGCACGCCATGACGCCCGCGTTGTCGACGACCATGTCCAGGCGGGTGCCGTCGGCGAGGCGCCGCTCGGCGAAGGCGGCGACGGAGTCGAGGTCGGCGAGGTCGAGCTCGTCGGTGGTGACGCCCTCCAGGCCCGCCAGGGCCTCGTCGGCGACCTCCCGACGGCGGGCCGGGACGACCACGCGGGCGCCCGCGCCGACGAGGGCCCGCACGGCCTCGAGACCGAGGCCGGAGTAGCCGCCGGTGACGAGGGCGACCCGCCCGGTCAGGTCGATGCCCTCGAGCACCTCGGTGGCCGTGGTGGTCGCGCCGAACCCGGAACCGATCGGGGTCTGCTGCGCTGTGATCATGCGTCGACGCTAGGACTTCGAGTGCGCTCGAACGCAACTCGACGGTGCCGCCGTTCCTGTCACTGGGTGCAAGCAGTGACGCATTGCTGTCACCGGAGGTGACGCGTCGCCAGCAGCCGCCACAGGTGCGCCACCGACTCGGCGCCGCGCAGCAGAAGCGGGAGCACCGCGCGCTCGTCCGGGGCGTGGATGCGGTCGCCGGGCAGCATGACGCCGAGGAACGCCAGCGGGGCCCCGAGCGCCGTCGTCAGGAGCGCCTCCGGGCCGCTGCCGCCCTCGCGGGCGGGCAGCACCTCCGCGCCGAGCGCGATGCCCATCGCCTCGCGGATGGAGGCGACCAGCGGCGAGTCGAGGTCGCAGATCAGCGGCGGCACCCCGGGCCCGCCGGTGGACACGTCGGCGTCGATCCCCGCGGGAACGCGGTCGGCCACGAAGCGCTCGAGCAGCGGCTTGATCCGCGCCGGGTCCTGGGCGTCGACGAGCCGGAAGGTCATCTTCAGCGTCGCGGAGTGCGGCACGATCGTCTTGTGGCCCGGCCCGGCGTAGCCGCCGTGCAGGCCGTTGACCTCGGCGGTCGGGCGCGCCCAGAGCCGCTCGTAGGTCGACCAGCCGGTCTCGCCCGCCGTGGCCATCGCCCCGGCCGCGGAGCCGGCGAGCCACGCCGGCTCGTCGAAGGGCAGGGCCGCCCACGCCGCGCGCTCCTGCGCGGTCGGCTCGCGGACGTCGTCATAGAAGCCGGGGACCGTGATGCGCCCGTCGTCGTCGTGGAAGGCCGCGACGAGCCGGGCGAGCTCGGTGACCGGGTTCGGCACGGCCCCGCCGAACTGGCCGGAGTGCAGGTCGACGGCGGCGCCCCGGTAGACCACCTCGAGGTCGACCAGCCCGCGCATGCCGCAGCAGACGGTCGGGGTCTCCCGGTCGACCATGCCGGTGTCGGTCACGACGATCTCGTCGCAGGCGAGCGCGTCGCCGTGCGCGGCGAGGAGCTCCGCCAGGTGCGCGGAGCCGGACTCCTCCTCGCCCTCGACGAGGAGCTTCAGCGACACCGCCGGGGCCGCCGCACCGGTCGCCGCGAGGTGGGCGCGCACGCCGAGCAGCACCATCGCGATGTGGCCCTTGTCGTCGGAGGCGCCGCGCCCGCGCAGCTCCTCCCCCACCACCTGCGGCTCGAACGGGGCGAAGGACCACCCGTCGTCGAGATCGGCGGGCTGGACGTCGTGGTGGCCGTAGACGAGCACCGTCGGCGCGGCCGGGTCGGCGGCGGGCCAGTGCGCGTACACGGCGGGCAGGGCCGCGGTGTCGGACCAGACCTCGACCGTGGGCCACCCGTCGCGGCGCAGCGTCGTCGCGAGCCACTCCGCGGACCGGGCCACGTCGCCGTGGTGCCCCGGGTCCGCGCTGATCGAGGGGATGCGCAGCCACTCCGACAGCTCGGCGACGAAGGCGTCGGTCCGCGCCGCCACCTCGGTCTGCTCGACGGTGCCCGAGAGCGGCTCGATCGTGCTGGTCACACCCCCACGCTAGCCCCCGACGAGGGCCCGGATCTCCCGGCGGCGCACCACCGCGACCACGAGCAGGAGCACGCCCAGGATCACCGGCGTGTACCAGAAGCCGACCGAGAGGAAGAACAGCTGCGCGACCGTCGCGCCGACCATCACGGCCGCGAGGCACGCCGCCGCGAGGCCCGCGAGGCGCGGCACCAGCAACCCGATCCCGCCCGCGATCTCGAGCACGCCGACGACGAGCCGGAGGGCCTGCCCGCCCGGGAGCTCGGCGAACAGCTGGATCGCGTAGGCGTCGCCCCAGAGCTTCGGCAGCCCGGACCCGACGACGAACATCAGCCCGAGGAGGACCTGGAGGACCCACAGGCCGATGGTGGCGGCGCGGGGGCGGGTGGCGGCGGGCGCGGCGGTGACGGTGCTCATGGCGACGATCCTGCTGCTCACGGGCGTGAAGTGTCAATACCGTATCGTCTGGTTGTTTTTTCATACTGCACATCGGTCCCGCTGCTGCGCCACCATCGGCCGATGCGCTTCTCCCGCCCGCCGGCCTTCACCACGCGCCCGACCCTCGAGGGCACCGTCGGGATGGCGGCCTCCACGCACTGGGCGGCCTCGGCCACGGCCATGGGAGTGCTGGAGCGCGGCGGCAACGCCTTCGACGCCGCGGTCGCGGCGGCCTTCGTCCTCCAGGTCGTCGAGCCCCACCTCAACGGCCCCGGCGGCGACCTCACGGCGGTCTTCACGACCGCGGACGACCCGACGCCGAGGGTCCTCGACGGCCAGGGCCCGGCGCCGGCGGGCGCGTCGGCCGCGCGGTACCGCGGCGAGGGCCTCGACCGGGTGCCGGGCGCGGGCGCGCTCGCCGCGGCGGTCCCCGGGGCGACCGACGCCTGGCTGCTCCTGCTGCGCGACCACGGCACCTGGGAGGTGGCCGACGTCGTCGGGCCGGCGATCGGCTACGCCCGCGACGGCTTCCCCGCGGTCGCCCGCGTCGGGTCGACGATCGCCGCGGTGGCCGACCTGTTCCGCGAGCACTGGCCGACCAGCGGGGCCCTCTGGCTGCCCGACGACCGCCCGCCCGCACCCGGGCAGGTGCTGCGCAACCCGGCCTGGGCCGCGACCCTCGGCCGGCTCGCCGACGCCGCGCAGGGACCGACCCGCGAGGCCCGCGTCGACGCGGTGCGCACCGTCTGGGCCGAGGGGTTCGTCGCCGAGGCGGTCGAGGCGTTCTGCCGCACACCGCACCGCCACGCCTCGGGGACCGACCACGCCGGGGTGCTCACGGTCGCGGACTCCGCCGGCTGGCGGGCCTCGGTGATCGGGGCCGCCGTCGGGAGCTTCCTCGGGTACCGGGTCGCCAAGACGCCGCTGTGGGGGCAGGGCCCGGCGCTGCTGCAGATGCTGGCGCTGCTCGAACCGGACGTGCCCGACCCGTCCACCGGGGAGGGCGCGCACCGCGTCCTCGAGGCGATCAAGCTCGCGCAGGCCGACCGCGAGGCCTGGTTCGGCGACGACACCCCGGTCACCGTGGCCGACCTGCTCGACCCGGCCTACCTCGACGCCCGCCGGGCCCTCATCACCGACAGCGCCTCCCCGGACGTCCGGCCCGGTCGGGTCGCCGGGCGCGAGCCGCGGATGGCGGAGCTCGCGACGGCCGGGGTGGCGCCGGGGGTGACCGCCGGTTCGGCGGTCGGGGAGCCGACCGTGACGTTGGAGGGCGAGCCGGGCACGACCTCGCACGGCGAGATGCGCGGGGACACGTGCCACGTCGACGTGGTCGACCGGTGGGGCAACGTCGTCTCCGCGACCCCGTCCGGCGGCTGGCTGCAGTCCTCGCCGACGATCCCCGAGCTCGGCTTCGCCCTCGGCACCCGGCTGCAGATGACGTGGCTGGAGGAGGGACTGCCCTCGACGCTCACCCCCGGGCGGCGCCCGCGGACCACGCTCACCCCGACGCTCGTGCTCGACGACCGCGGCCCCGTCGTCGCGCTCGGCTCGCCGGGCGGCGACCAGCAGGACCAGTGGCAGCTGCTCTACCTGCTGCGGACCCTCGCCGGCGGCTGGTCGCCGCAGGCCGCGATCGACGCGCCGGCGCTGCACACCACGTCGTCGCCCGGGTCGTTCTGGCCGCGCGACCGGGAGCCCGCGGGGGCGACGGTGGAGGACCGGCTCGGCGACGCCGTGATCGGGGAGCTGGAGCGCCGGGGACACCGGGTCACGCGGGCGGGCGACTGGGCGCTGGGCCGCCTGTCGGCGGTCGGGATCGACCGGGACCGGGGTGTGCTGTGGGGTGCGGCCAATCCCCGGGGCATGCAGGGCTACGCGGTGGGAAGGTGATCGACATGGCCTTCTCGTCGCGTCGCCGTCGTCGCCCGTCGGCGGAGACCTCCGCCGCCCTGCTCGCCTACCCGCTGCTGGGGATGGGGGTGCTGCACTTCGCGGCGCCGGCCCCGTTCGACGCACTGGTGCCGCCCTGGATCCCGGGCGAGGCCCGGTTCTGGACCTACGCGAGCGGGGTGGCCGAGCTCGCCGTCGGGACCGCGGTGGCCGTCCCGCGCACACGGCGGCTGGGCGCGACGGCCGCCGTCGGCCTCTTCCTCGCCGTGTTCCCCGCCAACGTGCAGATGGCCTGGGACTGGCGTCGCCGTCCGTGGCCGTGGCAGGCGGTGGCCCTCGGGCGGCTGCCGCTGCAGTACCCGATGATCACGCACGCCCTGCGGGTGCGGGCCGACGCCTGACGTCCTAGGCGGGGAGGCCGAGCACGCCCGCCGGGTCGTGCCGGTGGGCGAGGGCGGCGAAGCGGGCCTCGTCGGCGTCGCCGGGCTCGGCCGCGAGCAGGGCCGGCCCGGCGCCGTCGGCGTCGAGGACGACCTCGGTGACCACGCCGACCGCCTCCGGGCGGCAGCGGAAGGCCCACCAGAGCTCGGGGTCGGGGTGCGCCCCCGCGAGCGGGTGCACCACCGCGTCACCGGTGACCAGCGTGACGCCGCGCAGCCCGCCCGCGCCCGGGGCGTCGGCCACGGTGTCGGTCCGACGCGGCGCGCGGACGGTGCCGCCGCCCGCCCCGACGACCCGGCGGACCTGCGCCCAGGAGGCGCCGACACCGGCGTGGACGAGCCCGTCCCGCAGGACCACCCGGTCGGCGCGGGCGAGCGAGAGCGCGATGGCCGGCCGGTTCGTCCGGCTCGGCGGCTGCGCGGTGTGCGGGTCGAGGACCACGACCTCGACGTCGTTCTCGTTCGCCCAGGTCAGGGTGGAGACGACGTCGGGCGTGCCGGTCGCGCCGACCACGGCGAGCAGACGTGACGGGGGGCGGCCGATCGAGGTGGTGCGCAGCAGCTCGACGGCGGCGTCGGCGGTGTAGGGCGGGAGCACCGGGCCGTGCACGAGGTCGCCGAGCTCGAGGGCCGCGCGGGCCACGCGGCCGGTGGCGCCGCCGTGATGCGGGCGCGGACTGATGGTCACGCCCGGTGCATCGTTCGTCGACCCGGAAGGGTTATCCGGATTGACCGATCGATCGGGTGAGAGTGCCGAGCGGGTCGTGTCGGCGCATCACGTCGGCGAAGCGCATCCGGTCGTCGGCGCTCCACGCCTGCCGCCGCTGGAGCATCGCGGTGTCCCACGGGTCGAGCACGACCTCGGTGAGGATGCCGACGTGGTCGGGGCGGGCCCGGTAGGCCCACCACAGCTCGGGATCGCCGGAGCCGGCCCCCAGGTGGTGCACCGTGCCGTCCCCGGTGACGAGGATGACGCCGCGCTTGGTCACCGACCCGACGCCGTGGGCGACCAGACCGGGACGGTGCAGGAGCGACCGCGGCGCGGGGTCCTCCTCCGGGGCGGCCCGGTGCACGGCGGGCCACGAGGCGCCCACGCCGGCGCGCAGTGTCCAGGCCGACCGGTCCAGGTGCACCCGGTCGATCCGGGCCCGGGAGACGGCCAGCACCGGCTTCGACGTTGCCGCCGTGAGGGCGCTCGCGAGGGCCGGCCGGTGCGGTCGCGGGTCGAGGGCGACGACGCCGACGTCGTGCGTCGTGGCCCACCCGACCGCCGCGGCGACGTCGGCGGTGCTGGTGGCGCCGACGACGGCGAGCAGCCGGGGCAGGGCCGCCACGGCCGGGTCGGCCGCGAGCTCGATGGCCGCGTCCGTCGAGTACGGCGCGTGGACCGGTCCGTCGACGAGCGGCTCGAGCTCCGCCGCCGTCCGGCCCGCCCGCCCGGCGCGCGGTGCGCGCCGGGTGGGCAGGTCCCGTGGATCGATGGTCATGACGTCCCCCCGTCGTCGACCTGGTGGTGTTACCGGAGTCCGAGCCGTCGGCCGCCGAGCACGGCGTCCGGGTCGGTCCGGGCGACGACCGCGGCGAGCCGGGCCCGCCCGTCGTCGTCCCAGCACGCCCCGGGCCGGGCGGCGATCGTCTGCGGCGAGGCGTAGTTCGCCGGGACCGTGCCCGCCGACCACGGCGCGAGCGCGTCGACGAGACCGAGCCCGACGGCCGGCACGACCTGTTCGAGCCCGGGCACCATCGGAGCCACGACGCCGATCGCGTACGGCGCCCGCGCGGCGACCCCCTGCGTGCCGCGCAGCGCCTGCCCCCCGGTCTGGCGCAGCTCGACGACGATCACCGGCAGCTCGTGCTGCGGGCCGGCGACCGCCAGCAGGGTGTCGACGGTCTCCCGGGTGATCCCGCGCAGGTACCCCCCGGTGATCCACGACGGCATCGGGTCGGTCGGGTCGCAGTGCACGGCGTCGATCGCGGCCGACGGCAGCTCGTCGACGAGGTCGATCATCGGCGTCGCGACCCGACGCATCGGGGAGAGGATCTCCCGTCCCTCGGTCGCCGGTCCCAGGTGCCAGACCCGCAGGTGCACCACCGTCCGGCCCCGCAGCGGCGGCGGCGCGGCCTCGAGGTCGGGCATCCGCACGATCGCGATCGACGTCGTCGTGTTCTCGTCCAGGCGTGCCTGCCAATCCCGCCAGGCGTGCAGGACGGCGGGGGCGTCGGCCGCGTCGTAGAAGATCGCGCCGCCGTAGAAGCGGGCGACCTCGACCAGGTCGACGGTCATCTCGACGACGATGCCGGCGGCGTCCTTGCCGCCCAGCATCGCGTCGAACAGGTCGTCGCCCCGGCCGACCTCGCGGACGTCGCCCTCGCCGGTGACCACCTGCATCGAGCGGACCTGGTCGGACCCGAGGCCGAAGCGGCGGATCATCGGCCCGACCCCGCCGCCGGTGCAGAACCCCACGACCCCGACGTCGGTGGACGACCCGGTGACGCCCGTCAGCCCGTACGGAGCCGCGGCCTCGATGACCCGGGCCCACTTCGCGCCCGCGCCGACGGTCACCGTCCGCGTGGTCGGGTCGACGTCGCAGCGGTCGAGACGCCGGGTCGAGACGATCAGCGTGCCCCGGTGGGAGAAGTCGGCGTGGCCGGTGGCGATGACCGCGACGCCGAGGTCGTGGGCGCGGGCGAAGCGGACGGCGGCGGCGACGTCGGCGGCGTCGGTGGCCCCGACGACACCGACCGGCTCGTGCACGGGCGCGAGGTTGAAGCCGGCGATCTCGGCGACGACCTCGACGTCCCCCGGATCCCACACGGGTCCGGTCACGGCTCTGCGCAGCTCGGTGAGGTCGAGGGAGGGGGTGACGGACGTCGTGGAGGCGGCCAGCTCGGTCATGGTGCGCTCTCCGTGATCACAACAGGGCCACTCGGGTGAGTGGTCGATGTCACTGACCGTAGAGAGGACACTCTGCGTCACACAAGACGCAGTTCTGCGCTGGACCGGACACGGAGCGTGCCGGCCGACGGGCTACCCCCGCGGGCGGATGGTCGCGTTCGGTAGGGTCGGGGCGTGCAGGCGGGCGGTGCCGCCGTCCCGCCCGACGTAGCCGGAGACGTGGCCGTACCGCTGCTCGGGGTCGTCCTCCCACGCCGCGCGGAACGCCACGATCTCATCGTGGGAGCGCCCGACGAAGTTCCACCACATGACGATCTGCTCCCCGAAGGGCGTGCCGCCGAGCAGCAGCAGCCGGGTCTGCTCGTCGGCGGGATTGGTGAACTCGATCCGCTCGCGGCCGGGCGCGAGGTAGGCGAGCTCGGCCGCCTCGACCGGGCGGCCCCCGATCGCGAGGCGGCCCGTGTCGACGAGCACCCCGTGCTCGAAGGCGGGGGCGACGTCGACGGTCACGGTCGCGTGCGGGTCGAGCAGCAGCTCCGCGCCGAGCAGCGGGCTGAAGGTCTCGACCGGGCTGCTGATGCCGGCGAGCTCCCCGAGGAACACGCGCAGCGTGGCGCCGACGAGGTCAACCGCGTCGGGGGCGTGGTGGGCGAACGACCGCGGGGTGTCGCGGTGCGCGTCGGGCAGGGCGAGCCAGAGCTGCGCGCCGTGGAGCACCGTGGTGTCCGGGGTGGAGACCTCGGAGTGGCACACGCCGTGCCCGCCCGTCATGAGGTTGAGCTCCCCGGGCCGGACGATCGCGTGGACCCCGTGCGAGTCGCGGTGCTCCACCTCGCCGGTGAACAGCCAGCTCACCGTGGCCAGCCCGGTGTGCGGGTGCGGGGCGACGTCCATCCCGCCGGACACCGTCACGTCGTCGGGGCCGTAGTGGTCGAGGAAGCACCAGGCGCCGATCAGCGAGCGCTGCCGCTGCGGGAGGGTGCGCCGCACCGTCATCGCGCGCGGCCCGCCGAGCGGCACCTCGCGCGGGGTGAGGATCTCCACGGCGGTGTCGGGCGCCTCGCTGCCGTCGCAGAGGACCTCGTCGGGCGCCGTCTCGACGTTGCTCACGCCCCGATCATCCCCCTCCTCGGGCCGTGCCCGCCAGGACCGTCCCGACCCGTCGTCGGTGTCCGGACGACGAGCGCTCAGCGCACCTCCGGGTCGCCGTCGTCGAAGCCGGTCGTGTCGGGGTCGGCCTCGTCGTCGACGAAGTCCGCGCCCCGGACGGCGTCGTCGCCGACGGGCTCGCGCACCTCGACCGGCACGCTCGCCACGAGCGCGCGCAGCCCCGCGGCGTCGAGCAGGTCGGCGGGGGTGACGGTGCGGTCCTCGCGGACGTAGTGCAGCGCCGCCCGGATCCGCTCGACGGGCGTGTCCGTCAGCGCCGCCCACGCCAGCCGGTACGCGGCGAGCTGGACCGACAGCGCGGGCATCGCCTCGGGTCCGGGCGGCGCGCCCGTCTTCCAGTCGACCACCGTGGCGCCGCCGTCGGGGTCGGTGAACACGGCGTCGATGCGGCCGCGGACCAGGGTGCCCTCGACCTCGGTCTCGAACGGCACCTCCACCGCCACCGGGGTGCGGGTGGCCCACCGGCTCGCGGTGAACCGCTCCTGCAGCACCGCGAGGTCGGCGGCCGCCTCGGCGTCGGTGTCGGCGGCGTCGTCCGCCGCACCCGGCAGCTCGTCGAACTCCAGCAGCTCGGTGCGGGCGAACCACCGCTCGACCCACGCGTGGAACTCGGTCCCGCGCCGCGCCCGCGGGTCGGGCGGACGCGGGACGGGCCGGCGCAGGCGGCGGGCGAGCGCGTCGGGGTCCGCGGCGAGGTCGACGAGCTGGCTCACCGACAGCTGCGGGGGCAGCAGGACCCGGGCGTGCCGCTCGCGGGCCGCCGCCCGTTCCGCGAGCAGCACGTCGACGTCGGCGGCCCACCCGTCGGGGTCGGGCTCGTCGGGCAGCTCCGCCGGCCGTTCCCGGGCCGCGCGCACCAGGGCGGCGCCCTCCTCGACGGCGGTCCGGCGCTCGGCGAGCGGGTCGATCGGCCAGTGCTCCTCGCGCACCCGCTCGGCCAGCGGGTTCTCGGTGCCCTCCTCGGGCGGGTCGGCCCAGGTGTCCACCACCGCGCCGCCCGCGCCGGCCAGGGCCCCGACCTCCTGCAGGAAGTCCGACGGGCCGCGGGGCGTGCTCCCCGACTCGCCCCACCAGTGCCCGGAGACGAGCAGCGTCCGCTCGGACCGGGTCAGGGCGACGTAGAACAGCCGGCGTTCCTCGACCAGACGGCGCTCGTCGAACTCCTGCTCGTGCCGGTCGAGCCGCTCGGTGAGCTCCTTGCGGTCGGCGACGCCCGCGACGTCCAGGGACGGCAGGTCGGGCCGGTCGCCGCGGAGCTCGACCGGCAGCGACGGGATCGTCGTCAGCCACGACCCGCTGAGCTTCGGGCCGGGG
The DNA here is from genome assembly GCF_050955885.1 of Actinomycetospora sp. CA-084318. NCBI lineage: Bacteria > Bacillati > Actinomycetota > Actinomycetes > Pseudonocardiales > Pseudonocardiaceae > Actinomycetospora > Actinomycetospora sp. CA-084318. Next base: position 1,200,458 of record NZ_CP192098.1, on the reverse strand, counting down.
AACACCTTGGTACAGACGTGCGGCACCGCCACGACCTGCCACTCCAGGCCCTTCGCGGCGTGCACGGTGAGCACCTGCACCCGGGTGCCGCCCAGCGCGGGGTCGGAGGCGGCGGCGACGTCGACCTCCCCGGGGGTCAGCCCGTCCTCGGCGTCCTCCGCGGCGTCGAGGTAGGCGAGCAGGGCCGTCGGGGTGGCCGTCCCGCCCGACGCCGAGGCCCCACCGCTGAAGTCGGCGACGACGTCGGCGAACGCGTCCAGGTGCGTCCGGCCGACGGCGCCCGGCCGGGAGACGGCCTCGACGTCGAGGAGCAGCGTGCGCTCGACGTCGGCGACGAGGTCGACCAGGGGCGCGGTCACCCGGCGGCGCAGCCCCGCGAGTTCCCGTGCGAGCCGCGTGATCCGGGCGAACCCGGCCGCGGAGTACCGCGCCGCGGGTCCTGGATCGTCCAGCGCGTCGACCAGCCCCGCCCGCTCGGCGTGCTCCCCGGGCAGGGCGTCGGCGATCGGGTCGGGCGCGGCCGCCGTCGGCAGGTCGGGCGGGGTCGGCGGGGCGGCGAGCTCCCGCGCGCGGCGCCACAGCGCGGCGAGGTCGGCCCCGCCGATCCGCCAGCGCGCCCCCGTCAGCAGCCGGACCGCGGCGCCACCGGCGAGCGGGTCGACGACGAGGCGCAGGGCGGAGACGAGGTCGCGGACCTCGGGCTCGTCGAGCAGTCCGCCCAGGCCGACGACCTCGACCGGCAGCCCCCGGGACCGCAGGGCCGCGGCGATCTCGGTCATGTCGGCGCGGCGCCGGACGAGCACCGCGCTCGTGGGGGCCGGCTCGTCGGCGTCGAGCGCCGCCCGCCAGCGGTCGGCCACGGCGTCGGCCAGCCACTCCCGCTCGGCGACGACGTCGGGGTGCAGCGCCACCCGGACGTCCCCCGGCGCCGCCCCGGCGAAGGCGCGCAGCTCCCCCACCCCGTCGAGCGCCCGCGGTTCCCGCAGCGGCTCGACGACGCCGTTGGCCAGGTCGAGCACCTCGGGCGGGTTGCGGAAGCTCGTGAGCAGCCCGAAGCGGCGTGCGGCCACCCAGGCGCCGTCGGGGTCGGGCCGGGGGAAGTCGGTGACGAAGCGCGGGAGGTTCGCGGCACTCGCCCCACGCCAGCCGTAGATCGACTGGAAGGGGTCGCCGACCGCGGTCACCGCGGTGGCCTCGTCGCCCGCGAACAGCGCCCGCAGCATGATCCGTTGGGCGTGCCCGGTGTCCTGGTACTCGTCGAGCAGGACCGCGCGGAACATCCCCCGCTCGGCCTGTCCCACCTCGGGGTGCTCGTCGGCGAGCCGGGCGGCCGCCGCCATCTGGTCGGCGAAGTCGAGGCACCGCTCGGCCTGCTTGCGCGCGGCGAGCTCGGCCACCAGCGGGAGCAGGGCCGCCCGGAAGCGCTGCCGCTCGACGATCTTGACCAGGGCCTGCGGCAGCGCGGCCTTCTGCCGCTTCGCCGGCGGGGTCGACTCGATCACCCGGCACAGCGCCTCGGTGTGCGCCCGCAGCGCCTCGGGGTCGGCGAGGTGCTCGCCCAGCTCCCCGGCGAGGGCCAGGACGTACTGGGTGACGGTGGTGGGGATCAGCGACGTGTCGAGGTCGCGGGCCCAGGAGGACACCACCCGGTGCGCGAGCTGCCACGAGGCGGTCGGCGAGAGCAGCCGGGCCCCCGGGTCGGTGGGCAGCCGCAGCCCGTGCTCGGTGAGCAGCCGCCCCGCGTACGCGTGGTAGGTCGATACCGTCGGCTCGAGCGTGCGCACCAGCACCCGGCGCTCGCCGCTCGGGTCGATCTCGTCGAGCAGCGGGTCGGACGCGAGCCGGCGCAGCCGCTTGCGGATCCGGTCGGCGAGCTGCCCGGCCGCCTTGCGGGTGAACGTGAGCCCGAGGACCTGGTCGGGCGTGACGACGCCGTTGGCCACCAGCCACACGACCCGGGCCGCCATGGTCTCCGTCTTGCCCGACCCGGCGCCCGCCGTGACCAGCGCCGAGGCGAACGGCGCGGCGATCACCTCGGCCTGCTCGTCGGTGGGGCGGCGCAGCCCGAGCCGCTCGGAGAGCTCCACCGGGTCGATCAGGCCCGTCATCAGACCGGTCACGGCACCTGCCTCCCCGAGGTGTGCACGGGGCAGGCCGTGCGCACCGGACACCGCGGGCAGGCGTCGTTCTCCTGCCCGACGAAGCGCGGACCGGCGGTCAGCCGGGCCGCCGTGGCGACCTGCTCGCGCCAGTGCTCCACGCCCTCGTCGTCGAGCGGCGGCTGCGCGCGGGTCTTGGCCTCGGCGCCGTCGCGCTGCAGGTAGATCAACCGGGCGCCGCCCGGCACCGCCCGCGCGGCGGAGTCGGCCGGCCCGGTGAGCACCTCGCTGAACGCCCCGAGCGCCACCGCGAGCTGGTACACGGCGAGCTGCGGGTGCTCCTGGGCGGCGGGCGCGCTGATCGGCGACTTGCCGGTCTTCACGTCGACGATCACGGGCCGGCCGCGGTCGTCCACCTCGAGCCGGTCGACGCGGCCGCGGATCGCGACCCCCTCCGCGAGCCGGGCGGCGACCGACTCCTCCACCGCGACCTCGGTCAGCTCGCGGCGCGACGCGTCGCGCCAGGACAGGAACGAGCGCAGCATCGCGCGGCAGTTCGCCAGCTCGCGGCGGGAGAACCACGGGGCCCCGGCGTCGACCGACGCCCACGCCACGTCCAGCGCCTCGTCGAGCTCCCGCTCCCCGGCGCCCTCGGCGGCGCGCTGCACGAGGGCGTGCACCAGCGACCCGGTGACCGAGGCGAGCGAGTCGGAGTCGTCCCCGCCGTGCGCCTGCAGGGCCCAGCGCAGCGGGCAGGTCAGGATCGTCTCGACCGCGCTCGGGCTCACCGCGATCGGCGCCCCGTGCTCGCGCAGCGGCTCCGTGGTGGACACCTCGAGCAGGCCGTACCACTCGTCGGGGTCCGCGCCGGGCACGCCGGCCTCCGCGAGCCGGGCGAGGTGCGTGGCGGCGCGCTCCCGCCGCGCCGGGTCGGTGTCGGCGTCGGTCACCGCGCGCCGCAGGTCGCCCACCAGCTCCGCGAGCACCAGCGACCGCCGGGGCCGCACCCGCGGGCGCGGCGCGTCGTCGGCCGTCACCGACGGCGCCACGTCGTCGAGGAAGCGCGAGGGCGTCACGTCCTCGGCCTCCACCGCCCCGACGTGCACGGCGTGCCGCGCCCGCGACAGGGCCACGGCGAACAGCCGACGCTCCTCGTCGAGCAGCGGCACGCGGGTGGACAGCGCCGGGTCGTCGGGGACGCCCGCGAGGACGTCGATCATGCGCTCGACCCCGAGCAGGGTGCCGCGACGACGCAGGTCGGGCCACACGCCCTCCTGCACGTCGGGCACCACGACCACGTCCCACTCCCGCCCGCGGGACGCGTGCGCGGTGAGCAGGGCGACCGCCTCGCCGTCGGGCGCGCGCGGCGCCAGCGAGTCGCTGCGGATGCGCTGCTCGTCGACCTGCGCGACGAACCCGGCGACCGTGCCGCCGGGCAGCTCCTCGGCGTACCGGCCGGCGCGCTCGACCAGGGCGACCACGGCGTCGAGGTCACGGTCGGCCTGGGCGCCGGACACCCCACCGCGCTCGCTGACCGCGACCCACCGCCGCTGCAGCCCGCTGGCCGACCACACCGACCACACCGCGTCGGGGACGCTCTGGCCGGCCCGGATCGCCTCGACCGCCGTCGCGAGCAGCCGCGCGACCCGCCGCAGCGGGCCGACGTCGGCGTCGGGCAGCAGCGTCAGCCGGTCGGGGCGGCCCGCCAGGTGGTCGACCAGGACGTCGACGATCAGCTCGTCGCTGGAGCGCGACTCCCCGGTGGCCCCGCCCTCGTGCAGCCGCAACAGGCCCCGTCGCAGCCGGCGGAGCCCGAGCGGTTCGGCGCCGCCGAGCGGGGACACGAGCAGCCCGAGGGCGGTGTCGGCGTCCAGCGCCTCGGCCGGCGGGGCGGTCGCGGCCGCCGCCGCGGCCCGCAGCAGCGTGAGCAGCGGCGCGACGGCGGGCAGGGCGGCCAGCGGGGTGTCGTCGGCCGGCACCGCCAGCGGCACCCCGGCGGCGAGCAGCGCCCGGCGCAGCGGCGGCAGCGACAGCGGCACCGAGCGGACGACGACCGCGAGCCGCGACCACGGCACGCCGTCGACGAGGTGGGCGCGGCGCAGCGTGTCGGCCACCCACGCGGCCTGGTGGCCCGGCGTGGCGAACACCGACACGGTGGCCGTGCCGCCCTCCGGGTCCTCCCCCGGCGGGCCGGTCCGCGAGCGCGCGGGCCCGGTGCCGCGCAGCGGCTCCACCACCCGGGACACCGCGTCGCGCACCGCACGCGTGCCCCGGTGGTCGACGTGCAGCACCGCCGTGGCGGCACCTCCCGGGTCGGCGTCGCGCAGCAGGCCCGGCGCGGCGCCGCGGAAGCCGAGCACCGAGGAGTCGGGATCGCCGGCCAGGAGGTACGTGGTGGCGGTGTGCCCCAGCACCCGCGCGAGCTCGAGCTGCTGGGGGTCCATGTCCTGCGCGTCGTCGACCACGAGGTGGCGCACCGAGGCGCGTTCGGCCTCCAGCAGCCCCGGGTCCTGCGCGAAGGCATCCAGCACCGCCGCGACGAGCTCGGCCGCGTCCAGCGGCGGTGCCGAGGCCAGCGGGTTCGCCGAGCCGGCCGCCGCGCGCAGCAGCGTGACCTCCTCGTAGGACTGGTAGAAGCGGGCGGCCGCCACCCACACCGCGACGTCGTGCTCCTTGCCCAGCGCGCGCAGCTCCCGCGGGCCCAGCCCCCGCTCGGCGGCGCGCAGCAGCAGGTCCCGCACCTCCGCGGCGAACGCGGGCGCCTCCAGGGCCGGCGTCAGCCGCGCGGGCCACCCCGACCCGCGGCCCACGCCCTCCGCCTCGCCCGCCAGCAGGTCCCGCACCATCGCGTCCTGCTGGGCGCCCGGCAGCAGGCGGGGCGGCGCCTGGTCCTGCCGCGCGGCGTGCCGGCGCAGCACCGCGAACGCGTAGGAGTGCACGCTGCGCACCAGCGGTTCGCGCGCGGCCGTGAGCCCCCCGTCCACCTCGCCGGCCAGCACCCGCCGGCGCGCCGAGATCCGTTCGCGCAGCGCGGCGGCGGACCGCCGGTCGCCCACCAGGACGAGCGACCCCGCGTCCGGATCGTCGTGCAGCAACCGCGCCACCCGCTCCGCGAGCAGCGTGGTCTTCCCCGTGCCCGGGCCGCCGAGCACGCGCAGGAAGCCCGCGCCGTGCTCGAGGACCCGCCGCGAGGCGTCGTCGAGCAGGAGATCCGTGGGCAGCCGCGTGGCCGACCGCAGCAGCCTCGGAGCCGACTCGACCATCATGCCCCCGAGGGAACCACGACCCCCCGACAACCTCGGGCGGGGGCGTACATCTTCAGCAACGCCCCGGTGTGGTCCCGCCGCCGCGCGGGGACTCGACCGGCACACGCGGCCCGCGGGGATGCCGCCCCGTCGCGCCGTCCAGGAGCCCCCGTGTCGATCCTCCCCGGCCGCCGTGTCCCGGAGGGCCTGGCCCCGCCGGTCGCCCCGCCGGTGCCCGCGCCGGACCCGCCACGACCGGCGGGCCGCCTGCGCCGTGCCGCGGGATGGCTGGCGGGCGGCGGCGGGGACGCCGGGCCGGTCGGGGTCGAGCTGCTCGGCCGCGGTGGTCTGGTGGCCTACGGGGCGCTGCACCTGGTGCTGGCGGGTCTCGCCGTCGTCCTGATGCGGGGCAGCCCCACGGTGCACGCCGACCAGGGCGGCGCGATCGCGGTCGTCGCGGGCCTCGGACCGGTCGGGGCGCTGCTGCTCGGGGTCGCCGTGCTCGGGCTGGCGGCGTTCGGGGTCTGGCAGGTCCGGGCCGCTCTCGTCGGCTTCGGCTGGGTGAGCGGCGGGGAGCGGTTCCGCAAGCGGGTCGGGGCGACCGGGAAGGCGATCGCGATGTTCTCGATGGCGACGCTCGCGGTCCCGCCCGCGATCGGGCCGCTGCGGGGACCGCCCCCGGGCGGCCCGCCGGCCCCGTCCGCGCCGCACGCGGTCAGCGACCTCGTCGCGCGGCTGTTCGCGCTGCCCGAGGGGCGGTTCGTGGTGGCCGTCGCGGCGGTCGTCGCGCTCGGGATGGCGGTCGGGATGTGCTGGACCGGGCTGCACGCCACCTACCTCGGCGACCTGCACGCCGACCGGCTCACGCCCTGGTTGCGCCGGACCGCGCTCGTCGCCGGGAGCTACGGCAACCTGGCGCGCGCCGTGCTCACCGGGTCGGTCGGCGTGCTGTTCGCGGCGGCCGCGCTCACCGACGACCCGCGCCGCTCGGGCGGCTTCACGCAGGCGATGTGGTTCATCGAGGGGGCGGGTCCGTTCGGCACGGTCGCGCTGGTCGGGGTCAGCGGGGGCCTCGCGGCGTACGGCGTCTACTGCTTCGTCGACGCCTACGCCCGGCGCGCCTGATCACCGCCGCGGCACGACCCCGGTCGACCACAGCGCGACGGCGATCGGCACCGGCTGCGCGAACAGCCGCAGGAACCGCATCCGGTCGGAGTTCAGTCCCAGCCCGTCCCGCCGGTGCCGCCACTGGGCGATGTTGCCGGGGAAGACCGCGGTGAAGAACAGCGCCGCGATCGTCCCGATCCGCACCCGCTCCCGCGGGAACGCCACGAGCGCCGTCCCCAGCGCGACCTCCGCGCACCCGGAGATCACCACCGTGTCGTCGACGTCGATCGGCACCCACGGCGGCACCTGCGCCCGGAAGCCCTCGCGCGCGACGGTGAGGTGGGAGAGCCCGGCGCCGACGAGGAAGGTGCCGAGGCCGACGCGCGCGGCGTCCTGCAGGGGCGTGGTCGTCATGGCCGGGGGGTGCCCCGCCGCCCCGGCGGCGCACACTGTCGGGCCGTGGACGAGGAACGGCACGAGCGGATCCGGGCGGTCGTCGCCTCGATCCCGGAGGGCTCGTGGTGCAGTTACGGCGACGTCGCCGCCGCGGCCGGCGAGCGCTCGGCCCGGCTGGTCGGCACGGTGCTGCGCGAGGACGGGGCGGACGTCCCCTGGCACCGCGTGCTGCGGACCACCGGGACCCCCGCGCCGCACATCGCGGTCGAGCAGATCCGGCGGCTGACCGCGGAGGGTGTGCTGGTGGTCGACGCGCGGGCCGCGAAGGACCAGCGGCACGTGTTCCCGGCGCCGGAACCGGAACCGACGGGTCGTTCGTGCACCTAGAGGCCACGAACGCGTCGTTCGTCCCGGTGCCGGGAGGCCGTTCCCGACGACGAGGCGGCCCGGGTCAGTCGACCGGCCCGGCCGGGGCCGGGCGCAGCAGCTCGAGCACCCACACCCCGAGCCCGACGAGCGCCACCACGGCGCCCAGCGCGCACACCCCGGGCCAGCCGACGGTGGCGTAGAGCCCCGAGGTCAGGGCCGACGCGATGCCGCCGCCGATGAACGCGGACACGAGGAACGCGCTGGTCACGCGGCTGCGGGCGTTCGGTCGGCGCGCGTAGATGGCGTGCTGGTGGCTGATCTGGAGCAGCTGCTGGGCGAGGTCGAGCACGACGATCCCGGCGATCAACGCCACCAGCGACCCGCCGCCGAGCGCGAGCAGCCCCCAGCTCGCGAGCAGCAGCACCAGCCCGACGGTCACGGTGCGGCGGGCGTGGCCGCGGTCGGCGAACCGACCGGCCCCGATCGCGGCGAGCGCGCCGGCCAGGCCCGCCAGCCCGAAGAGCCCGATGACCCCGGACCCGTAGGAGTAGGGCGGTGCGGCGAGCAGGAACGACAGCGCGGTCCACAGGATGGTGAAGCAGCCGAACCCGACGCCGCCGAGGAGCATCCGGCGCCGGACCAGCGAGTCGTGGCGCACGATCGAGGCGACCGAGGCCAACAGGGACGGGTAGGTCGCGGTGGCGGCCACCGGCACCCGCGGCAGCGCGAGGCGCACCAGGCCGGCGAGGACCACCATCACCACCGCGCCCAGCACGAACACCAGTCGCCAACCGCCGATCTCGGCGACCAGACCGGCCACGGTGCGCGCGAGCAGGATGCCGACGAGCAGCCCGCTCATCACCGTGCCGACCACCGAGCCGCGGTTCTCGTCGGAGGCCAGCGACGCGGCCATCGGCACCACGATCTGGGCGACCGCCGAGGTCACGGCCACGATCGCCACCGCGGCGAGCAGCACGCCGAGCGAGGGCGACGCCGCCGCCCCGAGCAGCAGCACGCCGGAGAGCGCGAGCAGGCCGCTGACCAGCCGTCGTCGTTCGAGGATGTCCCCCGCCGGCACCAGGAAGGCCAGGGCCAGCGCGTAGCCGATCTGGGAGGCGGTGACGAGGTAGCCCGCCGTGCCCTCCCCGACGCCGAACGCCTGCGCGACGACGGGCAGCAGCGGCTGCGCGTAGTAGATGTTCGCGACCGCCGCGCCGCACACCACGGCGAGCAGCAGCACGGTCGGGCGGCCGAGGTGGGTGGGCGGGGCCTCCGCCTGGGCGCTCATCGTTGGCCACCCTAAGCACTCCCGACGGCGGATCGCGCGGACGAGCGCCGCACGTCACCGGTGCTGCCGGCGGCTCCCTCCGTGCCAGTCCTCGACGAGCCCGACCTCGCCCGGCGCCACGCCGAACGCCGGCAGCTGCGGGCGTTCCCGCAGGCTGCGCTTGAGCTCCGCGAACCCGGGGAAGCTCGCGAGCCCGACGACGTGGTCCCACAGCTCCTCGGCCTGTTCCTCGGTCGGCCGCCGGCTGATCACCGGGCCGAAGAACGCGAGCCCGTCGGGCGGATCGATCTGCATCAGCGGGGTGCCGACGTCCTTGCCCACCAGGGCGAGCGCCTCGTCGGTCTCGGCCTGGATCGTCGCGTCGTGGCGGTCGGCCTCGAGCGCGTCGGCCAGGTCGGTCGGCAGACCGGCCTGCTCCAGCACCGGCACGACGAACTCCCGCGTGCCCCGTCGTTCCCGCTCGCTCGAGTGCTCGGGGACCTCGCCCTGCTCGAACACCGCCTCGCCGAGGTGCTCGTAGAAGCGCCCGACGGCCTCGTCGCCGTGGGCCTCGCGCACCGCGGCGCACACCCGCAGCAGCCGCAGCCCCGCGGTGTGCCCGGCCTCGTACTCCGGCGGGAACTGCGCGTCGTAGTCCACGTGGGCGTTGAGCAGCCGCAGCGAGATGAACTGCCACTGCACCGTCAGCCCCCGACGACGGGCGACGGTGCGCACCCAGCCGCTGGTCAGCCAGCAGTAGGGGCAGACCGGGTCGAACCAGTACCGGACGTCAGGAGCAGCCACGCCGCCCACGCTAGTGCTCGATGAGGATCCGCAGGACGATCACGACGAGGCCGAGCACGAACGCGGCGACGGCGCCGAGCACCACCGACCACCAGCGCGGGAGGGCGCGCCACCCGCCGATCCCGCCCAGCACGACGAGCAGGAGCAGCCCGAGGTCGGCGACCAGGTCGATCGCCGCGTCGGCCCCGTGCGGCGCCCCGACGCCGGCCAGCCAGTAGACACCCACGACGACCAGCGGCGGCACCGCGAGCAGCAGGTACTGCGCGGCATGCGCGGTGAGCGAGCGGAAGCGGGCCCCGGAGGGCAGGGCCCGGTCGGCGTTGACGGCCGCCAGCACCGAGGCGAACAGGTGCGCGGCGAAGGTCGCGACCAGCGGCCCGAGGACGACCTGGACCGCCTCGCCGAAGTCCTCGATCCCGTCGTCCTGCGCCACCGCGAGCACCGTCAGCAGCACCACCGTGCCGTAGACCGCCACCTCGACGTCGAGGGCGAACCGGCCCCACCCGACGAGCGTCAGCCGCTCCCGCCCGATCCGCACCACCGTCGCCCCCTCCCGGAGACGATCACGCTAGCGGCGCCGACGATGTGGCGATACTGCCACTGGATGACAGCAACGACGCTTTGCTGTCACAGGGAGGGGGAGGGGGAGCGGTAGACCGCCAGGTGCCGCGCCGCCACGGCGTCCCAGGTGTGCGAGGCCGCCAATGCCCGGCCCACCGAGGTCCGCGCCGGGCCACCCGGGTCGTCCCCGGCCAGGACCGAGCGCAGCTCGGCGGCGATCGCGTCCGCGTCGGCCGCGAACCGCACCGCCCCGGCGAACACCTCGCGGAGCACGGGCAGGTCCCGGGCGACGACCGGCACCCCGGCCGCCAGCGCCTCCATCGCGGCGAGCCCGAAGCCCTCCTTGGTCGAGGGGAACGCGAAGGCGGACGCCCCCGCCACGAGCCCGGGCAGCTCGTCGTCGGGAACGGGCCCGAGCACCTGCGGTTCCAGGCCGAGCGAGGCGGCGAGCGCGAAGACCTCGTCGCGGTAGCCGCGGTAGTCGAAGAGGGTGTCCCCGCCGGCGACCACCAGCGGGGCGTCGACGGACGCCATCGCCCGGACCAGGTCCAGCGTCCCCTTGCGGGGTTCGATGCCGCCCACCGCCAGCACGTAGCGCCCGAAGCGGCGGCGCCACGGCTGCCCCGCCCCGGCGCTCTCGGCCGCCGCGAACCGGGGCGCGTCCACCCCGTTCCCGACGACGGGCGCGGTCCGGTCCCAGCCGGCCGTCACCTCCGCGGCGACGGCGTCGGAGACGCACAGCAGCTGCGCGGGCTCGACGAGTGCTCGCTCGTGGCAGGCGGCGAGCGACGGCGTCGTGAAGGTGTCGAGGTGGTGCACGGTGCGCACGAGGCCCGCGTAGCCGTGCGCCGCGCCCTCGGCGTTCGCGGTGAGGCAGTCCTGGGCGTGGCGGACGTCGACCGGGCCGGCCTCCGCGAGGCCCGCGGTGAGCAGCGCGATCGAGCGCAGGATGCGGTCGCCGACCGACTCGCCCTCGAGCTCGGGGACCTCGACGAGCCGGATCGGGACGGCGACGTCGCGGAAGAACGCCGTGTCGCCGCCGCGGGCGAGCGCCCAGACCTCGACGTCGTGCCCGGCCCGCGCGAGCGCCTCGGCGAGCGCGAGCGTGTGCACCACCCCGCCCCGCGGCTTCGTCGAGTAGGTGGAGAGCCGGATCCTCACGAATAGGCTCCCGGGCGCCGCTCGTCGAGGTGGTGCAGCACGGCGCGCGCGGCCTCGACCATCGCCTCGGAGTCGACCTCGGCGACCGCGAGCCCACCCTTCGACCAGGTGCGCGCCAGGATCTCCCCGCCCGGCCCGACGACCTTCGCCCGCCCGAGGAAGTGCAGCGCGCCCGAGCGGCCGCTCTGGTTCGCCGAGAGCCACAGCACCTGGTTCTCGGCGGCCCGGGACTGGTCGTAGAGGTCGAACAGGCGGGCCTGCCGATCCTGGGCCATGCGCGGAGCCCGGTTGGTCAGCGAGGTCGGCCAGGCGGACAGGCAGGCGATCGTGGTCGCCCCGTCGAGCGCCAGCGCGCGGGCCGACTCGGGGAACGTCTTGTCGTGGTCGATGAGCATCCCGAGCCGCCCGACCGGGGAGTCGAAGGCCGCGAACCCGCAGCCGGAAGTGAACAGCTTCGCCACGCCCGCGGGCTGGTGGACCTTGCGGTGCCGGCCGAGGATGCCGTCCCCGCACAGCGCCACCGCCGCGTTGTAGAGCTCCCCGCCCGGGCCGCGTTCGCAGTACCCGAGGCAGACCACCATCTCGCCGGCGAGGTCGATCACCGAGCGCACGGCGTCGCCGTTGGGTTCGAGCGCCGGCGGCAGGTCGACCTCGTCGGGATCGTCCGGGCGCAGGTCGGTGACGTACCCGCCGAGCGCGCCGTCGGGCAGCGCCAGCAGGTCCACCCCGGCGTCCCGGGCGTGCGCGACGATGACGCCGATCCGCTCGAGGTCGAAGTCGAGGTCGCGGGTGAAGTGGGCCGCCGCCGCGGCGATGCGGAGCACGGTGCCGCGGCCTAGGCCGGCACGGGCGCGTAGCTCGCCTGCCGTCGGTCGCGCAGGTGGCCCATGAACCGGCGGGCGGAGTCCACGGCGTCGTCGACGTCGATCGAGGCGACGGCGAGGCCCGCCCGGGTGCCGGTCGTGTCGAGCACCTCCCCGCCCGGGTCGACGACCTTCGCGCTCGCCACGAGCTGCATCGAGCCGAACTCGCCGGCCTGGTTCGCCGACACCCAGACGATCTGGTTCTCCAGGGCGCGGGCCCGGTCGAACAGGTCGAACCGGCGCGTCCAGCGGTCGTCGGCGAGCACCGGCGCCCGGTTGGTCCGGGAGGCGGGCCAGGCCGACATGCACACGACGACCCGGGCCCCGTCCATCGCGAGCGCCCGCGCGGCCTCCGGGAAGGCCTTGTCGTAGCAGATCATCATGCCCATCCGCCCGACCGGGGAGTCGAACGCGGCGAACCGGTCGCCCGCGGCGTAGGAGTTGTTCTCGTTCAGCGGCTGGTGGACCTTGCGGTGCCGCCCGAGCACGCCGTCGCCGTGCACCGCGACGGCGCTGTTGTACGGCCGCCCGCCCGACGCGGCGTCGCCCTGCTCGCAGTAGCCGGCGGTGATCACGAGGTCGCCCGCCAGCGCCACCAGGCGCGCGATCTCCGGCCCGTCGGGGTCGAGCTGCGGCGGCACGTCGTCCGGGTCGCCGTGCAACGACGACAGGTACCCGCCGAGGGCGGCCTCCGGCAGGGCGAGCAGGTCGGCCCCGGCCGCGCGGGCCTGCCCGACGAGGCGCTCGATGCGCCGGAAGTCCTCGTCCAGGTCGCGGACGAAGCCCTCCGCGGCGGCGGCGAAGGTGAGCATCAGGCCCTCCCGAGTCCGGTCACGGTGCCCGTGACGGCTGTCGTCGTCTCCCCGTCGGGCCAGCGCAGCACGACGCCCGTCCCCTCGACCAGCTCCCCGCACTCCGTCCCGACGGCGGGTCCCGCGGCCGGGAGCGGCGCACCCGGCTCGTCGGTGGTGAGCAGGGCGAAGCCCGGGAAGCAGGTGAACCAGTCGGCCACGCCGACCCCGGCGGGACGGGGCACGGCCGCGACGTCGAGCACCGCGCCGGTCCCGCTCGCCTCGGCGAGCATCCCGAGGGTCCCGACGAGGCCCGCCATGCTCACGTCCTTGGCCGCGGCCGGGCGGTACGCGGCGTCCGGGCCGATCGCACCGACCATCGCGCGCAGCTCCTCGGGGCGGCGCCGCGAGGTGGTGTCGAACTGGCGACCGGTGTAGCCGGGTCGCCACCCGCCGTCGAGGTCGGCGGTGAGGCGGACCGCGTGCCCGACCCGTCCGCCCCCCGCGGGGACGGGTCGTGACGTGATGCCCAGTGCGGTGACGGCCAGCGAGGCGGGCACGTCGACGGTGGTGTGGCCGCCGAGGACCGGGACGCCGTAGGCCGCCGCGGCGGCGCGCAGCCCGTGCAGCACCCGCCCGACCGCCGCGGCGTCGGTGCCGCCCACGGCGTCGAGCAGGCCGACGGGGCGGGCGCCCATGGCGGCGAGGTCGTTGAGGTTGACCAGCACCGAGCACCAGCCGGCCCACTCCGGGTCGCGCTCGACCATCGCGGGCAGGATCGCGTCGCAGGCGGCGACCACGTCGGTGCCGGGGACGGGGGCGCCGTCGTCGCCGACGAACCCGGGCGGGGCGAGCCCGGCGACGAGGTCGGCCAGCGGGGCCTTCGTGGCGTCGACGAGGCGCTGGACGCGGTCCATCGGGTGGCGCATCCGCACGTGGGCGACCCCGCCGACGGTGTGCGCCGGGCGGACGGTCTCCCAGCCCAGCCGGGTGAACAGGCGGGCGTTGGGCGCCTGCACGTCGGCGTCGAAGCGCAGCACGCCGGCGGTCTCGGCGCGGGCGACGGCGGCGCGGATCAGGGTGGCGCCGACCCCGATCCCGGCCCGTCGCCGACCGTCCACGGCGACCGCCAGCCGGCTGCCGGTCCACCAGCCGAGGTCGGGCTCGCCGGGCCGCGCGGGCCCGAGCCGGACGCCGCCGAGCACCGTGCCGTCGGCGTCGCGGGCGACGAGGACGAGCGCGCGGGGGTCGGTGTCGACGTCGTCGAGGTCGTCGTGGGCGAACACGCGTTGCTCGTCGACGAACACGGCGCGCCGCAGGGCGCGGTGGGCGACGACGTCGGGATGAGTGGCGTCGGCGGCGGGCGCCTCGGAGATCGTGACGTCGCGGCGGGTGTGCACGAGCCCGCCGAGGATCTCCTCGGCGGCCGTCAGGGCACCTCGCGGTGCCAGCAATGCGTCACTGCGTGCACTGAACGCCAGGGACGCCACATCGTCGAACGGCGGAGCCATGATCAGCCCCCCGCCGCGGACAGCGCCGAGCAGGCGCCGCAGGCGGCGCAGCCGGCGGCCTGGTCGGCGCCGCGCATGCCGGCCGCGCGCAGCGCCGCGGCGACCCGGGCGGTGACGTCCGCGAGCAGCGCGGGGTCGGGCGCGGGGTCGCCGTCGGCGAAGGCGAGCGTGCCGGGGATCGGACGGTAGGGGACGACGAAGGGGTAGACGCCGGCGTCGATGAGCTCGGAGGCACCCGCGACCAGCTCGTCGGGGTCCTCCCCGAGGCCGACGATGAGGTAGGTGGAGACGGCGTTGCGGCCGAAGAGGCGGACGCTCTCGCGCCACGCCGTCCAGTACTGCTCGAGGGGCACCGTCGCCTTGCCCGGCATCCAGCGGCGGCGGACGGCGTCGTCGAGGGACTCGACGTGGATGCCGATGGCGTCGGCGCCGGCGTCCTTCAACGCGGCCAGGGCCGCGAGGTCGTCCGGCGCCGGCGGTTCGCACTGCACCTGGATCGGCAGTGACGGCACGGCCGCGCGGACCGCGGCGGTGCAGCGCGCGAGGTGGCGGGCGCCGCGGTCGCGGCCGTTGCTCGTCCCCGTCGTCATGACCATCTGCCGCACGCCGTCGAGCCGGACCGCGGCCTCGGCGACCTCGGCGAGCTGCGCGGGCGTCTTCACCGCCGTGGTCGCGCCGCTGCGCAGCGACTGCTCGATCGCGCAGAAGCGGCAGCGGTCGGCAGCGTCATAACGCACGCAGGTCTGCACGACCGTCGTCGCGAGCACGTCGTTCCCGTGCAGGCGGGCGATCTGCTCGTAGCGGATGCCGTCGGCGGTGGTGAGGTCGTAGAAGGCAGGCCGGGCGACGGTGTCGACCTCGACACCGAGGTCCGTCACCCCGCCGTCTGGGCCGGTGCGCACGAGTCGGCCGTCCCGGAGCCGGAAGGGGCTCGACGGGTTCATCGGCAGGGTGGTCTTCAGCCCGTCGACGAGCAGGTGCCCGTCGTCGGAGGGGCCGGCGCCGCCGGGGCGACGCAGGGGAATGGTGGACCCGAGATCGACCGCGACGCCGCGGACGGCCACCTCGGCACGGACGTCGAGCCCGGACCGGGAATCGGCGGGAGCGGACACGCGGGGACCTCCTAAGGTGCGACGGGTCGCCTGTGAGTACTAATCCGTGCTCCGGCACGGATTAGTACTCACAGGGCGGAGCCACCTACAGCTGGTAGGTGGAATTGATGATCGCGCCCTTGCGCGCGTAGTGGATCAACGCGTCCTGGACGTCGAGCGGGTGCGTCGGGATGACGCCCTCGATCAGGTCCTCCTCGCGCGCACCGTGCAGCGAGAGCCCGAAGCGGCAGCAGAACACCTTGCCGCCCTCGGCCATGAACGTCTTCAGCTGGTCGTTGATGTTGTGCTCGCCCGGGAAGGCCGAGGTTCCCGTCGTCGGGAACCCGCGGGTGGCGAGACAGTTCAGCGAGCCGGGGCCGTAGAAGTACATGGCCGACTCGAAGCCCTTGCGCAGTGCCCGCGTGGCCTGCAGGACGGCGACGAAGCTGACCGACGACTCGTGCGCGATGCCGTGGACCAGGGTGAAGTAGGTCTCGCCGTCCTCGGCCTGCAGGTCGGGGAAGACCTTGGTGCCGCCGTAGATGCTGGAGCCCTCGGGCAGCGAGGGGTGCGGGATCTCCTCGAGGCTCTTCTGCTCGACGTCGGACAGCTCGGCCGTGGTCATGACGGTCTCCTGACGATGGCGGGGTTTCGGGGCCGGCGCCGCGACCGGGGGTGTCCCGTGGGTGCCGTTGCCGCAGAAGCTCACCAACCGTGCGTGTCGGATTCGTTTCCGAGTGACTACGAGCCCGTGTCCGGTCGCGCCATTCGTGACCGCCGTGTTGCGAAACACTGCGAAATACGTCGGCCCTCCGCGCGCAACCATTCGGAAACACTTCGGGCGAACGCTGCCGACATTCGCGCTCACCCCTCCGGAAGGAACAGCCGGTCATGACCGTCACGCCGCTCCCCACGCGCGGCCGCCCCGACGTCCCGGGCGACCTCACCGGAGTCCACCGTCCCGTGATCGTCGTGGGCGGCGGCCAGGCCGGCCTGTCGATGAGCCGCTGCCTGGCGAAGGCCGGCGTCGACCACCTCGTCCTCGAGCGCGACACCGTCGCCCACTCCTGGAAGAACCACCGGTGGGACACCTTCTGCCTGGTGACGCCGAACTGGCAGTGCCGGCTGCCGGACTTCCCCTACCGCGGCGACGACCCGCACGGCTTCATGGTCCGCTCCGAGATCGTCGAGTACCTCGAGGCCTACCGGGACTTCGTCGACCCGCCGCTGCTCGAGGGGGTCGGGGTCACCCGCCTCTTCCGCGACGACCACGGCACCTACCACCTCGCGACGACCGCGGGTGAGTGCACGGCCGACCAGGTCGTCGTCGCGACCGGCGGCTACCACACCCCGATCACGCCGCCGCTGTCCCAGCCGCTGCCCGCGGAGATCGTCCAGGTCCAGTCCCAGGACTACCGCAGTGGCGCGCAGCTCCCGCCGGGTGAGGTGCTCGTCGTCGGCTCCGGGCAGTCCGGCGCGCAGATCGCCGAGGACCTGCACCTCGAGGGCCGGCGGGTGCACCTCGTCGTCGGGGACGCCCCGCGGGTCGCGCGCTTCTACCGGGGCCGCGACGTCACCGACTGGCTCGACGAGATGGGCTACTACCGCATGCCCGTCACCCAGCACCCGCGGCGCGAGGCCGTCCGGGCGCAGGCCAACCACTACGTCACCGGTCGCGACGGCGGGCGCGACATCGACCTGCGCGCCCACGCCCGCGACGGGATGCGGCTCTACGGCCTCCTGACCGACCACCGCGACGGGCAGCTGCACTTCCGGTCCGATCTCACCGAGCGCCTCGACCACGCCGACGAGGTGTCGGAGTCGATCAAGGACACGATCGACACGTACATCGCGCAGCACGAGATCGACGCGCCGACCGAGGAGCGCTACACCCCCGTGTGGCGGCCGGAGTCGGACACGACGGAGCTCGACCTGGCCTCGTCGGGCATCACCTCCGTGGTCTGGTGCATCGGGTTCCGGCAGGACTTCTCGTGGGTCGACGTCCCGGTCTTCTCCGGCCGCGGCGCCCCCGGCCACCAGCGGGGCGTCACGAGCGCGCCGGGCCTGTACTTCCTCGGCCTGCCCTGGCAGTGGACCTGGGGCTCGGGCCGGTTCTCCGGGGTCGGCGACGACGCCCGCTACCTCGCCGAGCGCATCCGCTCGCAGCGCGGTCTCACGACGGCGGGTGGGCGCGGGGACGTCTGCAACGTCCTGGCGTTGGGGTCGTGATGTCGGCTGGGTGCCAGCAATGCGTCACTGCTGGCACCCAGTGACAGGAACGGCGGCACCGTCGAGCGCGGCGGCAAGCAGCGGGGTCCCGCTCAGAACCAGTGGGTCCGGTAGCAATCCAGATCCCCGTTGTCCTCCTCCCGAGCCGAGAGTTCCAGCGTGTTGTTCTGGGCATTGCACGCAAGATCGAGGTTGATCTCCAACTGACACATCCACTGGTCTCGGTAGTCGGGGTTCTTCGACGTTGCCGTGACGCCTGGCACCCTTGAACTCGTCACGCAATAGCCACTCATGTTGGAAATTCCGCCGTAGCTCCCGTTGCCCCCGCTCGTGCTTACACACTGAGCACTGTTGGGATCTCGCGAGGCGAACACGGCCTTGAGCCCGTAAGTCTGATAGGAGTAGACACACGCATCGTCCAGATTGACGGGCCGGACGCAATCCTGCCCCGCGATCACGAAACTAGTCGCTCCACCAGGCGCCAGGGTGGAGCAGTATCGCGTGAGATCGAGCCCAGAGGTGACGGGACCAGGCGTGAAGAAAACGATGAGACCGAGCAGGACGAGCACCAGTGCAGTGGCCGCGACTGCGAGGACCCGGACGGGATGCCTCCGTATCCACGGCGAAGGCGGGGCAGGTCGCGGAGGCACTTCACTCGAGCCTGCGCCCTGCAACTGATTGTAGAAGACCGGCCAGTTCCCGATCGACTCGGGACCGCGTCGGCTAGGCTCAGGAAGCTTCCGCGATCGCAACCCGATTCGGACCTGATGGTAGACCGATTCGGGAGTGAGGAACAACTGGGTCGGGCGACCGGGTTCGATCCCGCCGCGCAGGACCTTCACGAGTTCTCCAGTGAAGGCGGTGCACTGCTCGCGCTTCAGGACCTTCGCTTCCGTGTCGCTGGCCGCGATGACGTAGGTGTTCTGAGGAAGCTTTCCACTCGATATGGCGGTTCCTGCATAACAGCAATCCAACAGAACGATCGTGCGCCGAGCGCCGATCCGGCTGACCAACGCAGCAAGGTCTGACCAGGTGAACGTGCTGGCCTTATCACCCTCCTTGGCGCCACGCAGCGCGAAGCGCAGCTGCTCTCGCTCGAACCTCACGCCGTGACCAGCGAAGTAAACTAAGAGGACGTCAGGGTTCGCAGCCGCAGGACTGGCGAGCGCATCGTCGATCTCCTTGAATGACGTTGGGTCCTCGATCGTCTTTAGGTGGGACTCGGGCACTCCCGGGAAGCCAGAATCAAGCAACGTCCTACGTAGCTCGTCGAGGCTACTCTTCACCTGCGGAAGGGAAGAAAGGCTCGTGTAGTCATGTACCCCGATCAGGACGCAGCGCGTGTTGGTCGAGGCTGGTGCGCCCACGAGCGCGCGGAGGACGGGATCGTCTGTGTCCGGATCCTTGACGTCCTTTGGTGAAACCTTTGTCTCCCACCCGTCCACTGAGATAGTTACCTGCTTCGCCCTCTTCGACTCTCTCAACCACGTCGCGATCCGCAGGGCAAGGTCTGCGAGCTTGAAGCCCGCCGTGAGCAGCAACTCAATCGTCGGGAGGTCGATGGCAGTGAGGACGGACGACTCACGCCGAACCGGCTGCGCATTTTCTCTAATGTAGGAGTCCTTCTCCAGTCTCTTGTACAACGAGCCGAGTGCCCTGCCGTCCCGATCGTCGTCGGCGATCGTCAGCGCGATATCCATGGTTCTCCCCCAGAGTCACCGCTCCCCCGACCGGCGTGTAGTGCAGATCACTCTAAGGCGCATCTCGTGCTACGGACAGTAGATCCACGGCGAAGGTGGACCTGATCCCGGAGCTCACCCGTACGCCGCACGAGTGAGACCATCAAATAACCCCAAAGCGAAAATTCGCTCGTGCGTCAGCCACTGGTAGGAACGGCGGCACCGTCGAGCGCGGCGGCAGAATGATCCGGTGTCCATCCGATGACGAGGCCGCGATCGAGGACGACGAGGTCGTGGGCGAGCTGGTCGGCCTCCTCGAGGTACTGCGTGGTGAGCAGGACGGTGACGCCGTCGTCGGCGAGGGTCCGGACGGCTTCCCAGACCTCGTTGCGGTGGTGCGGGTCGAGCCCGGTGGTCGGCTCGTCGAGGAACAGCACCTCGGGACGCCCGACCAGGCTCGCGGCCAGGTCGAGGCGCCGCCGCATGCCGCCGGAGTAGGTCTTCGCGCGACGCCCGGCGGCCTCGACGAGCCCGAACTGCTCGATCAGCTCGTCGGCCCTGGCGCGGGCGTCACGGCGGGACAGGTCGAGCAGGCGGCCGATGAGGAAGAGGTTGTCGCGACCGGTCAGGGCCTCGTCGACCGCCGCGTACTGGCCGGTGAGCCCGATCCGTCCGCGCACGGCGGCGGCGTCGGCGACGACGTCGTGGCCGAGCACGCTCGCCCGCCCGCCGGTGGGTGGGAGCAGCGTCGCGAGCATGCGGACGGTCGTCGTCTTGCCCGATCCGTTGGGCCCGAGCAGACCGAGGACCTGCCCGCGCTCGGCGGTGAAGGAGATGCCGTCGACGGCCCGGACGTCCCCGAACGACCGGACCAGATCGACGACCTCGAGGGCGGGGGTGGAGTGCATGGCACCGACTCTGGGTCCGACCGCTGACACGGGGCTGGCACGGCGCTGGCGTCCCGTGCCAGCCGTGTCGGCCGGGGAAGTCCAGTGCCAGCAGGCCGCCATGGTCACGCCTCGCGGCGTCGGTGGCCGATTCGTCGCGTCGGATGCGCCGGAGGAGCCACCGACGCGCAGCGACGATGGCGAGCTGCTCCCGCTCAATGCGTGCAGCGCGCCATCGTCAGCACCCGCCGCCTGGTAGACCGGAGCGGTGATCGACGAGGTCGACCTCGACCTGCCGGTGCGGGCGGCGCTGCCGTCGCTGCGCGCCGCGCTGGACGAGCACGGCACCGCGGTCCTCGTCGCCCCGCCCGGCACCGGCAAGACCACGCTCGTGCCGCTGGCGCTCGCCGGGCAGGTCGAGGGCCGCGTCCTCGTCGCCGAACCCCGACGCGTCGCGGTGCGGGCGGCGGCCGCGCGGATGGCCTCGTTGCTGGGAGAGAAGGTCGGCGACCGGGTCGGCTACGCGATCCGCGGCGAGCGGAAGCCGGGTTCCCGCGTCGAGGTCGTGACGACGGGCCTGCTCGTCGCCCGCCTGCAGCACGACCCGGAGCTCGCCGGGGTCGACGCGGTCGTGCTCGACGAGTGCCACGAGCGGCACCTCGACACCGACCTCGCGCTCGCGTTCACCGTCGACGCCCGCGTGCTGCGGCCCGACCTGCGCCTGCTCGCGACCTCGGCGACCGCGGCGGCCGATCGGCTGTCGGAGGCCCTGGACGGGCCGGTCGTCACGGCGCCCGACCCGCTGCACGACGTCGCCGTCCTCTGGTCCCCGCCGCCCCGCCCCGTGCCGCCGCCGCAGGGGATGCGGGTGGAGCCGGCGCTGCTCGACCACGTCGCCGCCACCACTCGACGGGCGCTCGCCGAGGCCGACGGCGACGTCCTCGTCTTCCTCCCCGGGCGCCGCGAGATCGACGAGGTGGCGCGGCGGCTCTCCGGCGTCGACGTCGAGGTGCTCCCCCTGCACGGCGGGCTCGGCGGTGCCGCGCAGGACGCCGTGCTGGCCGGCTCCACCACGCGCCGGGTCGTCCTGACGACGACCATCGCCGAGACCAGCCTGACCGTCCCCGGCGTGCGGGTGGTCGTCGACGCCGGGCTCTCCCGGCAGCCCTGGACCGACCACGCCCGCGGCCTCGACACGCTGGTCACCGTCCCGGCGTCGCAGTCGTCGGCGGTCCAACGGGCCGGACGCGCGGGTCGTGAGGCACCCGGCGTCGCGTATCGATGCTGGTCGGAGGCCGAGCACGCCCACCGGGACCGCGACGACGACCCCGAGGTCGCCCACGCCGACCTCGCCGCCTTCGCCCTCGCGCTCGCCCGCTGGGGCACGCCGGACGCCGGCGGCCTCGCCCTGCTCGACCCTCCCCCACCGGCCGCCTTCGACGCCGCCCGCGCCACCCTGCGCGGCCTCGGGCTGGTGGACGACGACGGCGCCATCAGTGACCGCGGCCGGGCGGTCGCGGGGGTCGGCGTGCACCCACGGCTCGGACGGGCGCTGCTCGACGGGGCCGCCGCCGCGGGTCCGCGCCTCGCGACGGAGGTGGTCGCGCTCCTCGCGACCGCCGGCCCGGGCGGTCCCGACGACCTCGAGGAGCGCCTCCGCGCCGCCCGCGCCGGTGACGACCCGGGCTGGCGCGCCGAGGTCCGCCGCCTCGAGCGGGCGCTGCGCGAGGTCGACACCAGGCAGGCCAGCGGCGCCGCGAAGCTGCCTGACGTCACCCTCGCGGCCGGGCGGCAGGGTGCGGCCACCGTCGTCGCCCTCGCCTACCCCGACCGCCTCGCCCGCGCCCGCGGCGCCGACGCCCGCGAGTTCCTGACGACCGGCGGCACCGGTGTGGAACTCGGGCGCGAGTCACGACTGCGGGGCCAGAGCTGGATCGCGGTCGCCGACGCGGCGCGCGGGCCCGGGGACCGGGTCGCCCGCGTGCGGCTGGCCGTCCCGGTCGACGAGGACCTCGCCCGCGCCGCCGCCGAGCACCTGCACACCGACGAGGAGGTCGTCGACTGGGAGGACGGCGACGTCGTCGCCGAGCGCCGCGAACGTCTCGGCGCCATCGTGCTCGCCCGCCGCCCGCTGCCGCGCCCGACGCCGGAAGCCCTCGCAGCCGCCGTCCGGAGAGGTCTGGAGCAGGAGGGGCTGGAGCTGCTGCGGTGGACCGACGGAGCGCGCGAGCTGCGGCAGCGGCTCGCGTTCCTGCACGCCGCGCTCGGCGCGCCGTGGCCCGCGGTCGACGATGCATCGCTCCTGGCGCGGGCCGACGAGTGGCTCGACCTCTCGCGCGTCCGTCGCCGCGCCGACCTGGCCCGGCTCACCCCACCGTTGACGGCACTGCTCCCGTGGCCGGAGGCGTCCCGGCTCGACGAGCTGGCGCCGACCCACGTCACCGCCCCGGATGGACGGCGGGTCCGGGTGGACTACGGCGACCCCGAGCAGCCGACCGTGTCGCTGAAGCTGCAGCACGCCTTCGGCTGGGAGCGGACACCGGAGCTGGCCGGGCGACCCGTCGTCGTGCACCTGCTCTCGCCCGCCGGACGACCGACGGCCGTGACCGCCGACCTGTCGTCGTTCTGGGGCGAGGGCTACCGCCTGGTGCGCGCGGACCTGCGTGGCCGCTACCCGAAGCACGCGTGGCCGGAGGACCCCCGCCGTCCCTAGTCCTTCGCGGCCACCTTCTCCAGCTTCTGCTTCACGGTCTTGCGGTCCTTCGTGTCCTTCTCGTGCTCGAGGGCCTTCGCCGCCTCGTCGGGCTCCATGGTCTTCGCCCGCGTGACCGCGTCGTCGGCGTTCATCTCCTCGAGCTTCGCGTCCTTGCGGGCCTGCTTGGCCTCGGACGTGTTGTCGACGGTGCCCTGCCCCTGCTTCGACGCGTCCTTCTTCTTCGCGCGGGTCTTCTCCTGCTCCTCGTCGGAGAGCTCCTCCCACGCCTTCTTCGGCAGGTAGCGGTCGGTGCCGTCGTCGCCGCGTGCCTCCGTGGAGCCGTCGGCGGTCTGCCACTCCTCGTCGGTCCACTGCTTCAGGCTGCGCTGCTGCTCGGTCGGCTCGTCCTTGTGCTTGTAGTCGCCGCCCTGCTTCTCGTACTCCTGCGTGAGCAGCTGGCTCTTCCGGGCGGACCACTTCCCGGGTGCACCGCCCTTGTCCGACTGCTTGATCTCCTCCTTGAGGCGCTCCCGCAGCCCGGGGTCGGTGTAGTCCTTCTCGTAGTCCTGCTCGCCCTTCGCCATGGGCGGGGCTACCCGCGACGACGGCCCTGCTCGCGGACGAGCGCGTCGAACTTCGCGGGGCCGCAGATCGTCAGCATCCGCACCGGCTCGTCGCCGAGCACCCAGAGCGAGTGCTCGACGTCGTGCGGCAGGAAGATGAAGTCGCCGGTCCCGGCGGTGAACCCCTCGTCCCCGCAGCGGCCGCCGACCTCGCCCGCGAGGACGTGGAACATCTCGTCCTCGCCCTCGTGGGTGTGCGGGGCGACGACGAGCCCGACCGGTGCCGCCTGTTCCATCACCGACACCCTGCCCTCGGTGTCGTCGGCGGTCGCCTTCATCGTGAAGACGGCGCCGTCGAAGTCGTAGGTGTCGCCGGTCCCGGCCGCGCGCACGAATCCGCTCATGGACGGGGACTACCCGTCGGCGGCTCCACGCGTTGCGCCACACACGGCCCTCGGAGTCGGCGGCACCCGGTTCCGGCGTTGCGTCGCGCACACGGCCGGCAGACATCGACCCGACCTCTCGCGGCATTGCGTCGCGCAACCCCGGCACACGGCCGATCGACGGCCTCCCACCGTGTGCGTCGCGCAACGCGAGCCCGCCGACGGGTCCAGGTGCCCGACCGTGTGCGCGGCGCACCGGAGGACCTCGAGCCGACCCGCGAGGCGCACGTCAGGCATCCCGAGCGGCTCCCGGAGCTGCCTGACGTCACTCTCACGCGCAGGGCAGGCCGAGCACGTCAGCCGCCCAGCGAGAACACCTTCCGCGCCGTCTCGCCCAGGATGTTCCGCTTGCCGTGCTCGGACACGAACGGCAGCGCCGCGATCCGGCCGGGCACGTCGAAGTCCCAGTGCGGCCAGTCGCTGGAGTACATCAGCGTGTTCTCCGCGTCGATCGCCTCGAGGGTGGCGGCGAGCAGCTTGTCGTCGGTCCACTCCATCGGCTGCGACGTGTAGTACATCTCGCGGATGTAGTGCGACGGCGGGCGCGTGAGCAGCGGGGCGTCGGACTGGCGCATCGAGTACTCGTGGTCGAGCCGCTGCATCATGAACGGCAGCCACGCGAGGCCGCTCTCGATCCAGATCGTCCGCAGCCCCGGGAAGCGCTCCGGGATGCCGTTGACGACCCAGTTCGTCATGTGCGTCATGTTGCAGGTCACGAAGCTCATCGCGTGCGCCGAGAGGAACCGGTTCATCGTCGACGTCATCGTGTCGGCCTGGTTCGGCCCGGCGTGGAACCCGATCGGCAGCCCGCGCCGCTCCAGCTCCCTGTAGACCGGCATGTACGCGTTGCGGTGCACCCCGGCGTGGCGCTGCGAGGTCACGAGGAACCCGATGACGCCCGGCGTGTCCGCGAACTCCTCGATCGTCGCCAGGCACGCGTCGGGGTTCTCGAACGGCAGCCCCAGCATCGTGCGGATCCGCGGCTCGCGCGGCAGCACCTCGGCGGTGAACCACCGGTTGTAGGCCTGCAGCAGCGCCGTCGCGACCTCCGGCTGCGGGTGCAGCCCCGTCTCCAGCATCGGCTGCGGGAACACGACCTGGACGTCGATCGACATGGCCTCCATCGCGCGCCGCACGAGCGTCACGTCCCGCTCGGCGCCGGAGCCGACGTCGGGGGTCGTCTCGCCCAGCGACGCCTGGTGCGGGATACGCCCGGAGACGTCCTGCATCGTCAGGCCCGGCGGGTGGTTGTGGAGCGCCAGGTGCGAGGCCTGCGGCCAGTTGCGCATCATCTGCGCCGCGGTGTCCTTCATGACGGGCGAGTCGAGGTAGGCGAGGATCTCCGGCCACGAGTCGAGCTCGACGTGGTGGGAGTCGACGTCGACGATGAAGTAGTCGTCGAGCCCGTAGCGCTCGGTGTCGCGCCGGGCGTTCGCGAGAATCTCGCGGGTGTCGGTGGCGGTGGTGATCTCCTGCGTGGGCAGGCGCCTCACATCGGTCATGACGAGCTCCTCGAGAACCACAGGGCGAGGTCGAACGGGTTCAGGTCGTTGCTGCGCAGGGCGGCGGTCGCGAGCATCACCGCGTCGGTCGGGCTGAGATCCGTTCCCGACGGCGGGTCGTGCCCCTCCTCGGCGGCCACCGTCCAGCACCGTCCGGCGACCCCGACGAGCCGACGGGCGGTCTCCGGGGGGAGCTTCGCGATCGCCCCGTCGTCGAGACCCGCAGCGATCTCGCCGTCCAGCTCCGCGACGAGGACGGCGATGCGCTCAGACCGTGACACGGATACGGCCCTCCACCTCGACCACGTCGAAGCGGCGCAGCGAGGCACCGGGCACGCCGGGGTGGCGGCCGGTCGTCACGTCGTACTCGTAGCCGTGCCACGGGCAGACGACGTGCATCGTGTCCTCGTCGAACCGCATCCCGAGGCTGCGCTGCTCGGCGTCGAGCCGCTCGCGCACGCGGCTGATGATCCGCCCCTGGCACGCCGGCCCGCCCTGGTGGGCGCACACGTTCTCCCACGCGTACAGGCGGCCGCCGAACCGGAAGATGCCGAGCGTGGTGGTGCCGTCGATCTCCACGACGAGGCGCCCCCGCTCGGGCACGTCGTCCGACGCGGCGACGTCGACGTCCCGCGCCTCGGATGTGGTGGTGGTCATACGGCTCAGCGTCCACGCCGGAACCGCATCTGTAAATTTCACGATGCTACGGTGCTTCGTGAGTTCCTCGAACTTTACGCTGCGCCAGGTCGCGTACCTGGTCGCCGTCGCCGACCACGGCACGCTCGCGGCGGCCGCGGCGACGCTGCACGTCTCGCCGTCGGCGATCTCCGTCGCGCTCGACGAGCTCGACCGCGCCCTCGGCGTCCAGCTCACGCTCCGCCGCCGGGCGCACGGGGTGCAGCTGACCCCGGCCGGCCGCGCGGCGGTCACCCGCGGGCGGCGGCTGCTGCGCGACGCGGGCGAGCTCGCGACGAGCCTCGGCGAGGTCGCGGGGGTCGTCACCGTCGGCTGCTACCCGACGCTCGCGCCCACCGTCCTCGCCCCGTGGATCGCCGCCCTGCGCGAGGCGCACCCACGCACCCGGGTGGCGTTCGTCGAGGACGACCAGGACCGCCTGCAGCGCCGACTGCTCGACGGCGAGCTCGACCTGGCCGTCCTGTACGACCACGGCCTGTCCCCCGACCTCGACACCGAGCGGGTCGCCGCGAACCGCCCCTACCTGCTCGTCGCGCGCGACCACCGGGCGACCGGGCTGGCCGCCGTCGCCGACGAGCCGATGGTGCTGCTCGACCTGCCGCCCTCCTCCGACCACGCGCTCGCCGTCTGTCGCGACCTCGGCGTCAACCCGCGGATCGAGCACCGCACCCGGTCGACCGAGATGGTGCGGGCGCTCGTCGCGCAGGGCCTCGGGTGGTCGGTGCTGGCGCAGGCCGTTCCCGACGACGGGGTGGCGCGGGTCCCGCTGCCCGCCGACCCGCTGCCCGTGGTCGCCGCCCGGTCCCGGGCCGTCGCGCCCAGCCCGGTCGTCCGCGCGATGCTGGCCGCCCGCCCGTGAGCCGGCGACGGCACATCTCCGGCACCTGACGTCAGGACGGCGCCACTCGCGGGCGGCGAGGATCAGGACTCGCGCGCCGCCGCGATCACCGCGCCCAGGTCGCCGTGCAGCCGCAGCAGCTCCTCGACCGGCATCCCGAGCCGCTCGACGATCGCCGGCGGGATGCGTTCGGCCTCGGTGCGCAGCGCCCGCCCGGCCGCGGTGAGCGTGACGGCGAGCGTGCGCTCGTTGCCCGGGACGCGTCGTCGTTCCAGGTAGCCCTGGGCCTCCAACCGCTTGAGCAGCGGCGAGAGCGTCCCCGGGTCCAGGGCGAGCTTCTCCGACAGCGCCGTGACCGACAGCGGCTCGTCACCCCACAGCGCGAGCATCACCAGGTACTGCGGGTGCGTGAGCCCCATCGGCTCGAGCAGCGGGCGGTAGAGGGCGATCACCGAGCGCGCGGCCACCGCCAGCGCGAAGCAGACCTGGTTCTCGAGGGCGAGGGGGTCGATCTCCTCCGGGGCGGCCGTCACACCTCGGACCCTACACTTCGTGTGCATACTGTTGGGGTGCAAAGCGTCAAGCGGCCCGGTCCCCTGTGGTGGCTCTGGTACGCCTACGGCGGCGGGCTGCCGGAGCGCTTCGCGCCGTGGGTCCTGCACGACACCACCTGCCGCACCTGGTGGCTGCGCCACATCGCCCGGATCCTCGTGCAGATCGCACCGTTCGCGATCGCCATCATCGTGTTCGTCCCCGGGCCGCTGTGGCTGCGCACGATGTGCGCCCTCGGCGGCGGCATCATGGGCATGATCTTCGCGGTGGCGTACGTGCACGAGACCGCCGAGCACCGGCTGGTGAAGGCCGGGTTCCCACCCGGCACCGGGGTCGCCACGCGGGCCGAACGCGACCGCGAGAAGGACGAGGCCGCGGCGGCCCGGTACGCGGAGCGCTACCGCCGTTCCTGACGACGGTCGCGACGCTCAGCGACTCGACAGGACCTGACTCCCGTCGATCTTCCAGACGCCGTCCACCCGGACCATCCGGAACACCGTCCGCTCCTCGCTGGTGCGTCCGTCCCGGTACCCGTAGGTGACGGTGGCGTCCACCGCGTCGCCCGCGGCCGGGGACACCCCCCGGACGGTCACCTCGCGCATGTCGCCCCAGAACGCCGAGTACCCGGCGAACCCACCCGCGGTGTTCCGCTGGTACGACGGCGTCAGCCGCTGCCAGCCCTCGGCCAGGTCGGACGGGATCAGTCCGTAGTAGTCGACGACCGCCTGCTGCTGCGCGACCTGGTCGGGCGTGCCGGGGGCGGGCGGGGCGTCGGAGGCGTCCGAGGCGCCGGCCGCCGACCCGTCGTCGGGGGCCGTCCCGGACCCCGGGTCGGCCCGGTCGGTCGCCGTCGACGGACCGGTCGTGGCACCCCCGACCCCGCCGCCGTTCGTGCCCAGCACCAGGGCGACGACCGCGACGGCCGCCACGACCAGCACCGCGAGACCGATCAGCAGCGGCCGACGACGGGCCGCCGGTCCGGACTCCGCCCGTTCCTCGTCCCCCGGGGCGGGGTCGGCGCGGTGCGGGAGCGGGCGCGTGGGCCCGGGGGCGGGCGGCGCCGGGACCGGCGCGACCGCGACCCGACCGTCGGCCGTGCCCTCCGGCCCGGTGGACGGGGTCCGCGGGGTGACCGGCACCGTCGGGCCGGTCGCCGGGACCTCCTCGGGCCACGCGTCGGTCTCGACGTCGACCGCGGCGAGGCGTTCGAGTTCGTCGCGCACCTGGTGCATCTCGGGCCGGTGCACGGGGTCGGCGGCGAGCATGCGCTCGAGCAGCGGCGTGAGGCTGCCGGCCCGGCGCGGCGGTGGGTGGTCCCCGGAGGCGACCCGGTGCACCAGGGCCAGCGCGTTCTCGCCCGACCCGAACGGCGGCTCGCCCTCGACCGCCGCGTAGATCGTGGAGCCGAGCGAGTACACGTCGGAGCGGAAGTCGGCCGCCGCCCCGCGGGCGATCTCGGGCGCGAGGTAGGCGGGCGTGCCGGCCATCATCCCGCTCGAGGTGAGCGTGGCCTCGTCGATCGCGCGGGAGATGCCGAAGTCGGTCACCTTGACGACCCCGTCGGTACCGAGCAGGACGTTGCCGGGCTTCACGTCGCGGTGCACGATCCCGGCCGCGTGGGCCGCCGTGAGGGCCGCGGCGACCTGATGGCCCATCGCCGCGGCGGCGTGGGGGGTCAGCGGCCCGTCGGCGGCGACCACCTCGGCCAGGCTCCGCGACGCCAGGTACTCCATGACCAGCCACGGCTCGCCGTCGTGGTCGACGACGTCGAACATCGCGATGGCGTGCGGGTGGTGGATGCGGGCGACGAGCCGGCCCTCGCGCATCACGCGGTGGTGGGCCTGCTCCGTGCTGTGCTCGTCGACGCCGCCGGGCAGCCGGACCTGCTTGAGGGCCACCGTGCGCCGCAGCCGCTCGTCCTCGGCGCGCCAGACCACGCCCATCGCCCCGCTGCCGACCCGCGCGACGACGCGGTAGCGCTCGGCGATCAGCTCGTCCTCGGCCACCCCGGTGCCCCTCCCTCCCCCGTCCGCGAGGGCGGGAGTGCCCATCCGGGCCGCCCGGCATACGCCGTCCGAGGTCGACCGTGTGCCATCGCTGACGTCAGGTGACACCCGCGCGCCACCGCCGGCATCGGACACTCAGGACGCGAGCGCCGCCGCCGTCCGGTACCGCTCCACCAGCAGGGACGCCACCGCCGGGTGGTCGCCCAGCGGCTCGGCGACCACGGCCGCGCCCACCCCGGAGGCCCACCGGTGGAACACCCCCGGCGCGAGCAGCCAGGTCAGCAGCGCGACCGGGCCGTCCTGCGCCGCCACGACGTCGGCCAGGCGGGGATCGCCGCCCGCGACGTAGCCGACGGGCACCTCACCACCCACCCGCTCCCGCACGAGGGAGGCCGCCGTCTCGAGGTCGGCCTGCGCCACCGGGTCCGTCGACCCGGCCGCGGCGAGCACCACCCGCTCGTCGGACCACCCGGCGTCGCGCAGCCGCTCCAGGGCCGCGTCGACGAGGGCCGGGTCGGGGCCCAGCGGGTCGGTCACGCGCACGTCCGTGCGGCCCAGCGCGGCGAGCTGCTCGGGCACGTCGCGGCGCACGTGGAACCCCGAGGCGAGGAACGCCGGCACCACGACGACCGGGCCGGCGCCCAGCTTCGGCAGCAGGTCGGCCAGCTGCGGACGCGCGACGCCCGCCCAGGCCAGCCGCACCTCCTCGTCGGGAAGCAGCGACCGCACCCGCGTCAGCAACGCACCCCAGGTGGCCCGGCCGGCCGGGTCGTTGGTGCCGTGCGCCAGGACGACCAGCGTCACGAGGACGCCGCCACGTGCTCCTCCAGCCGCTTCACCATCGCCCCGAGGCGGAACCGCTCCGGCGCGATCGACGGGACGTCGAGCCGGTCGAGCGGAGCGGCCGTGACCGGCCCGACCGCGCACGCGAGCACCCCGCCCCGCAGCGCGCCCAGCAGCTCCTCGCGGCGTCCCACCGCCTCCGCCCGGTGCACCAGCCCCTCGACGGCCGGGGCGGACGTGAACGTGACCGCGTCGACCTCGCGGGACACGATCGCCGCGATCAGCGAGTCGACCGCCGGCAGGTCGGGCGGCGGCTCCCAGCGGTAGACGTGCACCTCCACGACCTCGGCCCCCGCCTCGCGCAGGGCGCCGAGGAACGACGTCATCGGGTCGCCGTGCAGCTGCACCGCGATCCGGCGGCCGGAGACCCCGACGGCGAGCAGGTGCTCCAGCACCTCCGGCGACGACTCGGTCTCGTCGGCCGACCACGCCTCGCGGAACCCCGCACCGCGGATCGCGCCCCGCGCCTTGGGCCCGCGGGCCAGCAACTCGGCGGCGGCCAGGACCGACCGCAGCCGCTCCCCCAGCCCCCACTCGTCGGCCACCTCGAGCCACCCACGGAACCCCTGGCCGGTGGTGGCGACGACGACGTCCGGCGGCGCGTCGAGCAGCGTCCGCGTGGTGGCGGCCAGGTCCGAGTCGTCGGCCAGCGGGACGATCCGCATCGTCGGCCCGTGCACCGTCGTGGCGCCCTTGCGGTGGAGCAGCTCGATCTGGTCGTCGGCGCGCCGGTCCGCCGTGACGCCCACGCGCAGCCCGCTCAGGGAGCCGTCAGCCACCCGACCCCACCTCCACCGTCCCGTTCACCACCCGCACAGGATAGGTCGCCACCCCGACACCCTCGTCCTCCAGCGCCCGCCCCGACTCCAGCGCGAAGTGCTGCTTGTACAGCGGCGAGGCCACCACGGGCGTCCCGCCGACGTCCCCGACGATGCCGCGCGAGAGCACCGAGGCGTTCGAGAACGGGTCGACGTTGTGCAGGGCGAACACACGGCCGTCGTGCAGCCGGAAGACCGCGACGGGCTCCCCGTCCACCAGCGCGCACACCCCGCGCTCCGGCTGGAGCCGCTCCAGCGGGCACACCTCCGTCCACCCCGTTCCCGACGAGCGCCCGGTGCCGGTCCGTTCGTCGAGCGCGGTCATGCGGGGGCTCCCATCGGGATGCGGGCTCCGTCGGTGATCGGCACGCCGCCCAAACCGAGAGCCGCCAGGTCGGTCGGCTGGCCCTCCTTCATCCCGGCCGGGACACGGCGGCCGAGGTGGTCGACGAACTCGATCGTCGGGTCGGGCACGCCGGGCGCGTTGACGAACGAGGTGAACCGCGCGAGCTTGTCGGGGTCGTCCAGGACGGCCGCCCACTCGTCGGCGTAGCCCGCGACGTGGCCGGCCATCTGCTCGTCGAGGGAGGCACAGATCCCCAGCGAGTCGGACATGATCACGTCGCGGAGGTGGTCGATGCCGCCCTCGAGCGACTCGATCCACGGCGCCGTGCGCTGCAGCCGGTCGGCGGTGCGGACGTAGAACATGAGGAACCGGTCGATCGTGCGGACGAGCGTCTCCGTGTCCAGGTCGGAGGCGATCAGCTCCGCGTGTCGCGGGGTGAATCCACCGTTGCCACCGAGGTAGAGGTTCCAGCCGGTCTCGGTGGCGATGACCCCGAAGTCCTTCGAGCGGGCCTCGGCGCACTCGCGCGCGCAGCCGGACACGCCGGACTTGAGCTTGTGCGGCGAGCGCAGCCCGCGGTAGCGCAGCTCCAGCGCGACCGCGAGCCCGACGGAGTCCTGCACGCCGTAGCGGCACCAGTCGGTGCCGACGCACGACTTCACCGTGCGCAGCGACTTGCCGTACGCGTGGCCGGACTCGAATCCAGCGTCGACCAGGCGGCGCCAGATGGCCGGCAGGTCGTCGACCCGTGCCCCGAACATGTCGATCCGCTGCCCGCCGGTGATCTTGGTGTAGAGCCCGAAGTCCCTCGCCACGGAGCCGATCGCGATGAGCCCCTCGGGCGTGACCTCCCCGCCGGGCAGCCGCGGCACCACCGAGTACGTGCCGTTGCGCTGCATGTTCGCGAGGAAGTGGTCGTTGGTGTCCTGCAGCGTCGCCTGTTCGCCGTCGAGCACGTGCCCGCCCGCGAGGGTGGCCAGCATGGAGGCGACGGCGGGCTTGCAGATGTCGCAGCCGCGGCCGGTGCCGTAGCCCTCGACGACCTCGGTGAACGTCCGCAGGCCCGTGACGCGCACGATCTCGTAGAGCTCCGCGCGCGACTGGCCGAAGTGCTCGCAGAGGGCCTTCGACACCTCGACGCCGCAGCTCGTGAGGACCTTCGCCAGGGTCGGCACGCACGAGCCGCAGGTCGTGCCGGCCCGGGTGCACGCCTTGAGCTGCGGCACCGTCGTGGCCTCGCCCGTGGTGATCGCCTCGACGAGCCGGCCCTTGGTCACCGCGTTGCAGGAGCAGATCTGGGCCGCGTCGGGCAGTGCCTCGAAGCCCACGGCCTCCCCGGCACCGGGCGCGATCAGCGCCATCGGGTCGCCGGGAAGCTCCGCGCCCAGGAACCCGCGCAGCGTGTCGTAGTCCGACGCGTCCCCGACGAGGATCCCGCCGAGCAGGGTGCGCGCGTCGTCGCTCACCACGAGCTTGGCGTAGGTCCCGGCGACCGGGTCGTCCACCCGCACCTCGAGGGCGCCGGGCGTCGTCGCGTGCGCGTCGCCGAAGGAGGCGACGTCGACGCCGAGCAGCTTGAGCTTCGTCGAGAGGTCGGCCTCGGTGAACCGGGCCCCGCCGTCGCCGGTGAGGCGCCCCGCCACGACCTCGGCCATCGCGTAGCCGGGCGCGACGAGGCCGTAGGTGCGGCCCTTCACCGCGGCCACCTCGCCGACGGCCCAGACGTGCTCGGCGGAGGTGCGGCAGCGGTCGTCGACCAGGACCCCGCCGCGTTCGCCGACCTCGAGGCCGATCTCGCGGGCCAGGCCGTCCGCGGGCCGGATGCCGGCGGAGAACACGACGACCGAGGCGTCCAGCTCGGTGCCGTCGGAGAGGGTGACGGTGAGCCCGCCGCGATGGTCCCGGGCGATCGAGCCGGTCGACACCCCGGTGTGCACGCGCAGCCCGAGGTCGGAGACGAGCCGCTGCAGCAGCGCCCCGCCGCCCTCGTCGACCTGCACCGGCATCAGCCGGGGCGCCATCTCGACGACGTGCGGCGAGAGCCCGAGCTGCCGCAGCGCGTTCGCCGCCTCCAGCCCGAGCAGC
Source organism: Actinomycetospora sp. CA-084318 (assembly GCF_050955885.1). NCBI lineage: Bacteria > Bacillati > Actinomycetota > Actinomycetes > Pseudonocardiales > Pseudonocardiaceae > Actinomycetospora > Actinomycetospora sp. CA-084318. The sequence continues at coordinate 1,167,011 of NZ_CP192098.1, read as the reverse complement.
CCGCCCCCGACGACGACGCCCGCCCGGCGACCCGCGCCCGCCGTCGAGACGGCCTTCTCCGCCGCGGCGCGCAACCCGTCGAGGTCGTCGAGCGTGCGGTAGACGAAGACGTCGTCGAGGTCCCGGCCGGGCACCGGCGGCACGAACGGGACGCTGCCGGTGGCGAGGACGAGCTCGTCGTAGGCGACGGCGCGGCCCTTCGCCGTCCGCACCGAGCGGGCGGCGAGGTCGACGGACACGACGGGTTCGTCGAGGTGCAGCTCCACGAGCGGATCCGTGTGCTCGTCGAGGGTGAGGTCCTCGGCGGACGCGTCGCCCACGTAGGACGACAGGGCCACCCGGTCGTAGGCCGGACGGTTCTCCTCGGCCAGCACCACGACCTTCCAGGCGTCGGCGGTGTCGAGCCGGCGGAGGCTCTCGACGAACCGGTGGCCGACCATCCCGTGGCCGACGACGACGACCGTGCGGGGGTTCATGCGATGTGCTCCCTTCGGTCGCCCGTGAGTACTCATCCGTGCTCTGACGCGGATTAGTACTCACACGGCGAAGCCACCTACACGGACGCGTACGAGACCGTGGAGCCGGTCGTCGGGTCGGTCGCGGCCTTCGGGCGGCGCATGTAGACGAGGTAGGTGACGACGAAGCACACGGCGTAGAAGGCGAGGAACGCCCAGAACGCCGGCACGCCGCTCTTCACGGTGAGGAAGGACTGGCGGAAGGCCAGGTTGATCAGCAGCCCGCCGAAGGCCCCGATCGCCCCCGCGATGCCGATCACCGCGCCCGAGATCCGCCGGGCCCACAACAGGGCCGCGTCCGGGTCGGCGGGGGCAGCCGCGAGGGCCTTCGTCCGGAAGATCGCCGGGATCATCTTGTAGACCGAGCCGTTGCCGATCCCCGAGGTGATGAACAGCAGCGTGAAGCCGACGACGAACAGCGCGAGCGACTGCTGCCCGGACGCGACGATGCAGAGCAGGGCGGCCACGGCCATCGCGACGAAGTTCCAGAAGGTCACCCGGACACCGCCGATGCGGTCGGAGAGCCAGCCGCCGACCGGACGGATCAGCGAGCCGAGCAGCGGGCCGATGAAGGTGAGGGTCGCGGCCTGCAGCGGGGTGCGGCCGAACTGGTTCTGCAGCACGAGCCCGAACGCGAAGCTGTAGCCGATGAACGAGCCGAAGGTGCCGATGTAGAGGAAGGAGATGACCCAGGTCTGGGCCTGCGTCGTCGCCTCCTTCAGCGCGCCGGTGTCGTTGCGCACCGAGCTCAGGTTGTCCATGAACAGCGCCGAGCACAGGGTCGCCACGACGATGAGCGGGATGTAGACCCCGAGCAGGATGCGGATGCCGGTGACACCGCCGCCGGCCGTCGCGAGGATGAGCAGGCCGAGCAGCTGGATCACCGCGACGCCGAGGTTGCCGCCGCCGGCGTTGAGGCCGAGCGCGTACCCCTTGTGCCGGTCGGGGAAGAACGCGTTGATGTTCGTCATCGACGAGGCGAAGTTGCCGCCGCCGACGCCCGCGATCGCCGCGAGCACCATGAGCGTCGTGTAGCTGACGCCGGGCTGGACGACGAACGCCGCGAGGATCGTCGGGACCAGCAGCAGCGCCGCCGCGATGATCGACCAGTTCCGGCCGCCGAACACCGCCACGGCCATCGTGTAGGGCAGCCGCAGGAACGAGCCGACCAGCGTCGGCATCGCGACCAGGAAGAACTTGCCGGCCACGTCGAGCCCGAACGCCTCGTTCGGCATGAACAGCACGAGGACCGACCAGAGGGTCCAGATCGAGAACCCGATGTGCTCGGAGAACACCGAGAACCACAGGTTCCGGTTCGCGACCCGCTTGCCGCCGCCCTGCCAGAACGACTCGTCCTCGGGCCGCCAGTCGTCGATCCACCGCCCTCGGACCGGTCCCTCGGACCTGGTCTGCACCGTCATCCGCCCTGCCTCCCGCCGGGGGCGCGGTCGGGCGCCCCGTTCGGGACCGGACGGTAGGAACCGGGCGTTACGCGGCGGTGACGTCGTGTTTCAGGGCGACGACGGAAGGAGAGCGGCCCGCAACGGTCCTCAGAGCAGCTCGGTGATCACGCGCGCGGCGTGCTCGAGCCCGCGCAGCGACTCCTTGGTGCACGCCGGGTGCTGGGCGTGCACGGCCAGCCGGAAGAGCAGGCCGTGCAGCAGCATCTGCGGCCACTGGTCGAGGTGCGACCAGCGCGTGACGATGCCCGCGTCCGCCCCGCCCCAGGCGAGCGCGTCGACGACGACCACGGCCGCCGCCCACTCCACCGGCCGCCAGAACGGGACGACGTCCAGGACGGCGGGCGGGGTCTGGTCCTCCCCCGCCCCGGAGCCCTCGAACAGCACGGTGCCGAACAGGTCGCCGTGCACGAGCTGCAGCGGGAGCGTCGTCGCCACCCGACGCCGGACCAGCTCGGCGAACAGGTCCCCGCCGGTCTCGGGGTCGAGTGGCACCGTCCGCTCCCCGAACGCCGCGCGGTCGGCGCGGGCGAGGATGTCGTCACGGTCGTCGACCAGGCGCGGGCGGGACATCCGGGCGGTGGCACGGTGCAGGCGCAGCGAGACGGCGACGACGTCGTCGTGCCGCGGCCGGACCTCGCCCGCGACGTCGTGGCAGGCCGACCAGCCCGAGACCACGCGGCGGCCGTCGGAGGCGCGCACGGGGCGGGCGAGGCGGATGCCGTCGACGCCGCCGGCGGCGAGCTCCTCGAGGGTCGCGGCGGACCAGGCGGCGAGCACGGTGTCCGACACGGGGCGCAGCAGCACCCCGTCGCAGGTCCACGCCGGGCCGGGCAGGTGCGGCCGCGGGCGGGGCACCGAGTCCCGCACCCCGAAGGCGGTCCGGACGTGCAGCGGAGGGCCCTCGGGCTCCCCGTCCGCCGACGATCCCTGCGACGAGTCCTGAGCCACCGCGGTCATCGTTCCCCCGTCGCCGAGAAGGCCCTGCCCGTCACGCTCCGCACGCTATACCCGACACGGGTCGAGTCAGGGGCACAGGCCCCGGCGTGTCCGTCCCCGCCGGTCGACGCGGGGTTCGGCGCTCAGCGGTCGTCGACCAGGCGTAGCACCCGCCTCACCCGGTCGAGCCACCACGTGGCCCGGTCCGGGGACATCGCGTTCCCGACGAGGGGTCGGGGCGCCCCGGGCAGCACCGGCAGGGTCCCGGCGGCCGGCACCAGGGACGCGGCGACCGTGTCCTGCGCGAGCAGGCTCGTCGTCCCCAGCCCGCACGCGTAGGGCAGGTCGGGCAGCGCCCCGGCCAGCGCGAGCCCGGCGGCGAGCCCGACCGAGCTCTCCACCGCGGACGACACCACGCACGGCAGCCCGACCGCCTCCGCGATCCGCAGCGCCGCCGCGACCCCGCCGAGCGGGGCGACCTTGACCACCGCGACGTCCGCCGCCTCCGCCTCGACCACCCGCATCGGGTCGGACGCCCGGCGGATCGACTCGTCGGCCGCGACCGGGACGTCGACCCGCCGCCGGACGGCCGCCAGCTCCTCGACCCCGGCGCACGGCTGCTCGACGTACTCCAGCCCGCTCGCGGCGCGGTCCAGGGCCCGGACGGCGGCGACCGCCGCGTCCACCGACCAGCCGCCGTTCGCGTCGACCCGCACCCGCCCCGCCGGCCCGAGCGCGGCGCGCACCGCCTCGACGCGGGCGAGGTCCTCGGCCGGATCCTGGCCGGCCTCCGCGACCTTCACCTTCGCCGTCGAGGCCCCCGAGTCCGCGGCGATCCGGTGCGCCTGCTCGGGCCCGACGGCGGGCACGGTCGCGTTCACCGCGACGCGGTCGCGGACCGGGGTCGGCCAGGCCGGGCCGAGCGCGGACTCCAGGGCGCACCGCAGCCAGGGCACGGCCTCGTCGTCGTCGTACTCGACGAAGGGGCAGAACTCGCCCCACCCGCCGTCGGGACCGGAGAGCAGCAGCGTCTCGCGGACCGTGATGCCCCGGAACCGCACGCGCATCGGCAGCGCGACGGGACGGGCCCGGAGTTCCACGCCGCCGACGGTGGTGACGAGATCGTCCACCCGCCGACGGTAGCCGTCCCCGATGATCAGCGAGCACTCCCGGCGGTGGGGCGGCCCGGCGCGGGACCGAGGGTGCTCGATGATCATGGGCGGGGCGGCGGCCTACCGTGGGGGACATGGACCGCACCCGCCCCGTCGAGGTCGTCGCCACCGACGGGTCCGCCGCGGCCGCCCGCGCCCTCGGCGAGCGCCTGGTCGCGGCGGTCTCCGGCCACGGCCCGGCGATCCTGCCGACCGGGCCCGACGACCCGCCGCCGCCGGCACGGCTGACGGCCCCGGTCGCGCCGGGCGTGGCCGCGGTCGTGACGACCTCCGGGTCGACCGGTGTCCCGAAGGCCGTCCTGCTCAGCGGCACCGCGCTCGCCGCCTCGGCCGTGTCCACCGCCGCCCGCCTCGGCGGTGAGGGCCGGTGGCTGCTCGCCCTGCCCGCCCACCACGTCGCGGGGGTGCAGGTGCTGCTGCGCTCGGCGCGCGCGGGGGTGCCGGCCGCGGTGATGGACCTGCGCGAGGGCTTCCGGCCGGACGCGTTCGCGGCGGCGGTGCGGGCTGCCGACCCGCCCGTGTCCCGGCTGTCCCTGGTGCCCACGCAGCTGCGGCGGCTGCTGGACGACGACGGCGCGGGGCTGGACGCCCTGCGGCGGTTCGGCGCCGTGCTGCTCGGCGGGGCGGCCGCGGAGGCCGCGCTGCTGGAGCGGGCGCGCACGGCGGGCGTGCGGGTGGTCACGACCTACGGCATGAGCGAGACCTGCGGTGGCTGCGTGTACGACGGTGTGCCGCTGGACCGGGTCGGCGTCGAGATCGAGGACCCGGACCCGTCCGGCGCCGGACGGATCGTGCTCGGCGGCGCGACGGTGGCCGACGGCTACCAGGGGCTCGACGACCCGGCGTTCCTGCCCGGGCGCCGGTTCCGGACGTCCGACCTCGGACGGTTGCGGCCCGACGGGCGGCTCACGGTGCTCGGGCGCGCCGACGACGTCATCGTCACCGGCGGGGAGAAGGTGCCGCCGGTGGTCGTCGAGCAGGCGCTCCTGACGGTGCCCGGGGTGCGCGAGGCGTGCGTGGTGGGGGTGCCGGACGCCGAGTGGGGGGCGCGGGTGGTCGCCGTGGTCACCGGCACCGGCCTGGAGCCCGACGCGGTGCGCGGGGCCGTCGCCGACCGGCTCGGCCGGGCCGCCCCGCGGGCCGTGCGGGTGCTCGACGAGCTGCCGCTGCGCGGGATCGGCAAACCCGACCGCGCCGCCGTGCGTGATCTCTTCCACCCGTCGTCGGGGGCAACACCGGCGTAACGGCGGGGTGGTGCCATGGGCGGCGTGCACCTGCTCGTGCTGACCGGGGCGGCCACGGTGGACGAGCTGCTGCCCGGCCTCGCGATGCTCCCCGACCACCGGGTCACCCTCGGCGCCCTCACCGCGGCCGACGCGGTGACCTCGGCCGTCGACGTCGACCTGGTCGTCCTCGACGCCCGCACCCGCCCGTTCGCCGCGGCCGGGCTCGCGGCCACGGTCGACGCCGTGCGCCCGGGCCTGCCGGTGGCGGTGGTCGTCGGACCGGACGCGGCCTTCCCGGTCGAGGACGGGGCGCCGGTCGACGCCCTGCTCCTGCCCGACGCCTCCCCGGCCGAGGTGGCGGCGCGGCTGCGCCTGGCCGCGCGCCCCGTGCCGCCCGCCCCGCGAGCCCGGCGCGCACTCGTGCCCCCGCCCGGCGCACTCGTGGTGGACGATCTCGTCGTCGACCCCGCCGCCTTCCAGGCCTGGTTCGCGGGCCGTCCCCTCGCCCTCGCCCGCCGCGAGCTGCAGCTGCTGGCCGCCCTCGCCGCGCGGCCCGGGCGCCCGATGACCCGGACCGCCCTGCTGCACCTCGTGTGGGGCCCGCAGCACACCGGCAGCGCCCGCACCGTCGACGTCCACGTCCGGGCGCTGCGCCGCGCGCTGGGTCCCGGACGCGACCTGATCCGCACCCTGCACGGCACCGGCTACGCGCTCTTCCCGACGACCGGTCCGCCGGCTCCGGCCCGCCCCGCGCCGCCCGCGCGGACGGCCGCGCCGCTGCGTCCGGAGGAGGCACTGGGGTCGCCGTCCGCACCGGGCCGACCGGGCGGACGGGACGCGCCGGGCGACGTCGTCGCGAGCAAGCGGGCCGGGCTGCCGCTCGACCTGCACGCCGTCACCGCGGGTCGGCTCGGCGCCCTCGAGCGGTACAGCCTCAAGACGCTCGGGGCCTGCTCGGAGCGCGACGACGGGCGGTTCCTGCTGCGGGCCCGGACGCGCGGCCGCGTCCCGGGCGACGCCGCCCGCGCCCTCGCCGCCCTCCTGCGCGAGCGCGACCTCGAGGCCGTGCACCTGACCACCCGCCAGCAGCTCGAACTGCACGCCGTCCCGGCCGCGCGGGTCGTCGACACCCTCGACGCCCTGCACGCCGCAGGGCTGGACACGGCCGCGACCTGCGGGCACACCGTGCGCGGGGTGACGAGCTGCCCGGACGCGGGCGTGTCCGCCGAGGAGCCCTTCGACTGCACCCCCGACGCCGAGCGGCTGACCGACTCGCTGCTGCGGCTCGGCCCCGAGCTGAACACCCGCCTGCCGCAGCGGTTCACGGTGAGCCTCGGCGGCTGTCCCGGGTGCCGCGCCCAGGCCAAGGTCTCCGACGTCGGGCTCGTGTCGGTCCTCGACGACGCGGGGCGGCCGGGCTACGAGCTGTGGGTCGGCGGTGGGCTCGGGCGGTCGCGCCCCACGCTCGCGACCCGGCTCACCGGGTTCGTCGCGCGCACCGACCTGCTCCCCGCCGTGCACGCGGTCCTCGCCGTGTTCCTGGCTCACGGGGCGTTCGAGAGCCCGAACCGCGCCCGGCTCAAGTTCCTCGTCGCCCGGCTCGGGACCGACCGGTTCCGGGCCCTGGTGGCCGAGGCGGAGGCCGACCTGCGCGACCGGCCGTGGCCGCTGCCCGCGCCGCTGGGCGAGGTGCGTGCTCCGGGCGTCCCCGACGGGCCGGCCCCGCGGCACGGCTGGGGCGACGACGTCCGGCCGCAGCGCACCCCGGGCCTCGCGACCGTCACGGTCACCGTCCCGTTCGGCACCCTGACCGCGGACGCGCTGGAGCTGCTCGCCTCGTGCACGTCCGACGCGCTGCAGCTCACGAAGGAGCAGAACGTCGTGCTCCGCGACGTGCCGGTCGCCGAGGTCGGGGCGCTCGCCGCGCGGGTGGCGGCGGTCGGCCTGGCCGTGCACACCGACCGGCCCGCCCGCGACGTGCGGGCCTGCGTCGGCGCCCCGTCCTGCGCGCTCGGCATCACCCCGACCCGCGACCTCGCCCGCGCCCTCTGGCACCTGCCGGCCCTGCGCCGGAACTCGGGCGTGGCCGTCAGCGTGTCCGGCTGCCCGGCGTCGTGCGCCCGGCACCAGGCCGCCGACCTCGGACTGGCCGGGAACCTCGTGGCGCTGCGCGGGCGGCGCGTCCCCGGGTACCGGGTGCACCTGGGTGGGGACCTCGGGCGCGACCGGCTCGGCACGGTGCTCGGTCGGGTCGCCGCGGGGCAGGTCACCGTGCTCGTCGACCAGGTCGTGCGCACCTGGGAGGAGCTGCGGGTGGGGCACGAGTCGCTGGCCGACAGCGTCACGCGGGCCGGGCTGGAGCCGTTCGTCTCCGGGTTGCGGGGCCTGCCCGGCCTGGCCTGGGAGCCCGGCGACGACGAGGCGCCCGGCCTCCCGCTCCTCGCTTCCCCCGGTCGTCCCCGCCCGGCATCCTCGGAGGTATGACCGGACCACGGGTCGCCGTCGTGGGCGCAGGGATCGGCGGCTCCACGGTGGCCCTCGCGCTGGCCCGCCGCGGCGTCGACGTCGCGGTGTACGAGCGCCGGCCGGGCGTGCCGCCGGTCGGGTCGGGACTCGGCCTCGCGCGCAACGGCCGCCTGGTCCTCACCGGGCTCGGCCTCGGTCCCGCGCTCGACCGCACCGGGGCGCCGATCACGTCGATGCGCCTGCTCGACGCCGCGGGGACCGAGCGCGCGCACTACGACGTCGGCGCGCTGCTCGGCCTGCGCCGGGCCGACCTGCTGGGGATCGTCCTCGACGCCCTGCCGGCCGGCCTGGTCCACCACGGGCGGGAGTGCGTGGGGGTGGAGGTCGGTGACCGGCCCCGCGTCCGCTTCGCCGACGGCTCCGTCGAGTCCGCGGACCTGGTGGTCGGGGCCGACGGGCTGCACTCGCGGGTGGCCGCGGCCGTCGGCCCGCGCCCGGACCTGGCGCCGTCCGGGACCTCCGCGCTGCGCGGCTTCGTCGACGGCCGCGGGCTGCCGGACGCGGTGCGCCACGGGCAGAACGCCTGGCTCGGCCTCGACCGTCACCTGCTCGCCTATCCGGTCGACCGCGTGGGGACCCTGAACTTCGCCGCGTTCGTGCCCCGCCCACCCGGTGACGCGGGCGACTGGTCGTTCCGGGTCGATCCCGACGACGTCCGGGCCGCGTTCGCCGGGTGGGACCCCGACCTCACCGCGCTCCTCGCCCGCGCCGACGAGGTCTACCGCTGGGACCTCGCCGACCGCGACCCGTTCACCCCGTGGACCCGGGCCGGGATGGTGCTGCTCGGCGACGCCGCCCACCCGATGCTGCCGCACATGGGGCAGGGCGCGAACCAGGCGATCGAGGACGCCGCCGTGCTCGCGGCGCTGCTCGCCGACGTCGGGGACCGGTCGGCTCTCACCGCCCGGCTCGCCGCCTACGAGCGCGAACGGGCGCCGCGCACCGCCCGCGTCCAGGACGGGTCCCGGCGCAACGGCCGGGCCTTCTCGGGCGGGTCGAGCTCGCCGGGCGGGGCCGACCTGTCGTGGGTGTACGGCTACGACGCCCCGGCCGTGGGCCTGGCGGCCGCGCGCCGGTCCTGACCCCCGGCCGCCGCCGCGTCGGCGGCCAGGGCGATCACCAGGCTGGCCCCGAGCAGCGGGAGCGCCGCGGCGACGAGCACCGTCCCGGCCACCACCCCGACCTGCCACGGCCGCGACAGCGCGAGGAACGCCCCGCGCGGCGGCGCGGTGCCGCCCCGACGGCCCGGACCGCGGCGCCACCACAGCACGTAGCCCCACACGATCCCGCAGGTCAGACCGAGGGCGAGGGCGGCGAGCACGATCTGGTTCGCCAGTCCGAAGAGCATGCCCATGTGCGCGTCCACACCCCAGCGGGCGAGCTTCGCCGCCAGCGGCCAGTCCGCGAAGTGCACGGTGTCGATCACGGTCCCCGACGACGGGTCGACCGCCACGGCGTCGAGGTGCGTCGAGTTCCGCAGCCCCTCGAGCGGCCCGACGACGGGGTCGGAGCCGGAGACGACGCGGCTGATCTCGCCCACGGTCGTCGTCCCGCCGGGCTCGGTGGCGGGCACGACCTCCAGCGGTCCGGTCAGGCCGGCGCGCAGGGCCGAGGTGTGGGCGGCCTCGACGGCCTCCGGCAAGATCGCCGGCGCCGGGGCGGCCGGTGTCGGGCCCATGTCCATGCCCGCCATCCCGGCGTGCTCGCCCGTCGACGAGGTGACCGAGGGCGTGTCCCAGGCCATCGCCCCGCGCAGCGCGGTCACGTTCGCCCCGGCGTAGGTCGACCACGTGAGGCCGGTGGCGGCGAGGAAGAGGAGCCCGATCACGGCCCACAGCCCGACGGTGCCGTGCCAGGACAGGAGGCGGGCCCGGCGTCCGGACGCGGCCCGCGGCAGCAGCAGGGCGCGCGCGGAGGCGCGGCGTCGTCGCCACCTGCCGACCCAGAGCACGAGACCGCCCAGGGCGAGCACCCACAACCAGCTCGCGGCGAGCTCGGCGTAGAGCCGGCCGGGGTCGCCGAGGTGCAGGTTGTCGTGGAGCTGGTCGACCCACTCGCGCAGCGGCAGCGCCTGGGAGCCGCCGTAGGTGGGCAGCACGCCGGTGACCGCGCCGGTGTGCGGGTCGACGAAGGCGGTCCGGTAGTGGCTGGAGTCGCCGAGGTCGGGCGCGGCGAAGATCACGCGGGTGGTGTCGGTCGGGGTCGGCGCCGGCCGGACCGAGCTGAGCTCCGCGCCCGGCACCGCGGCCTGCCCGGCGGCGACCTGCGCCGCGAGCGGCAGCGACGACGGTGCGGCCGGGACGGTGAGCACGCCGCGGTAGAGCAGCGGCTCGATCGAGGGCGTGAGCGTGTAGAGGAACCCGGACAGGGCCGCGACCAGCAGGAACGGCCCGACGATCAGGCCGGACCAGAAGTGCACCCGGAGCAGCAGCGCCCGCAGCGGGGACGTCCCGGGACCCCTCGTCGGGGGCGCGGCGGTGGTGGGGGTCGGGCTCTGGTCGACGCTCATCGAGGGTCAGGTCGCCCGGGACGCCGCCGGAGTTCCCGCCGGGGCGCCCGTCACGTCCCCGTGCCCGGTTCGGCCTAGGGTCGCCCCGTGGACGCACCGCTCTTCGACAGCTCGGTCTGGCGCCCGGTGGAGGGCTTCGACTTCTCCGACATCACCTACCACCGGTCGGTCGAGCTGGGCTGCGTACGCATCGCCTTCGACCGGCCGGAGGTGCGCAACGCGTTCCGGCCGCACACCGTCGACGAGCTCGCCACCGCGCTCGAGCACGCGCGGACCTCGGCCGACGTCGGCGTGGTCCTGCTGACCGGCAACGGCCCCTCCCCGCGCGACGGCGGGCACGCGTTCTGCTCCGGCGGCGACCAGCGCATCCGGGGCCGCACGGGCTACCAGTACGCGTCGTCGGAGACCGAGGTGTCCGCCGACGAGCGCGGCCGGGCGGGCCGTCTGCACATCCTCGAGTGCCAGCGGCTCATCCGGTTCATGCCGAAGATCGTGATCGCCGTGGTCAACGGGTGGGCCGCGGGCGGCGGGCACTCGCTGCACGCCGTCTCGGACCTGACGCTGGCCTCGGCCGAGCACGCCCGCTTCAAGCAGACCGACGCCGACGTCGGCTCCTTCGACGGCGGGTACGGCTCGGCCTACCTCGCCCGTCAGGTCGGGCAGAAGTTCGCCCGCGAGATCTTCTTCCTCGGCCGGACCTACACCGCCGAGCAGATGCACCACATGGGCGCGGTGAACGAGGTCGTGCCGCACGCCGAGCTGGAGACCACCGCGCTGCAGTGGGCCCGGGAGATCCTCGGCAAGTCCCCGCAGGCCCAGCGGATGCTCAAGTACTCGTTCAACCTGATCGACGACGGCCTGGTCGGTCAGCAGCTCTTCGCCGGCGAGACGACGCGACTGGCCTACATGACCGACGAGGCCGTGGAGGGCAAGGAGTCGTTCCTGGAGAAGCGCACGCCCGACTGGGCGCCGTTCCCCTGGTACTACTGAGCGCGCCCGCCCCCGCCGCGCGCTCCGGGTCCCCTGGGCCCGCTCCTGCGATCCGGTGTGACTGTCAGACCCTCGCACTAGTGTTCGAATCATGCCGCAGGACCTGCTCAGCAGCCCCCGCTCCGAGTTCGCCGCGAGACTGGCCGACTCGGGGTTGTCGCTGCTCGCGCGCGCCGTCGCGGCGGGCGCGATCGGCGGGCCCGGCGTCCGGGCGGTGCTCGACCAACTCGCGTCTCTGGCCGCCGACGGGTACGACGACCCCGCCCTCGCGGAGGCCGAGGAGTTCCTGACCTCCGTCGCCGCGGCCACCGACCCGGCACACGTCGCGCAGGACCTGCGCGTGCACTGCGAGCGGGTGTTGCGGCCCCACCTCGACGACCGTGACGACGAGCCGGACGACGATACGCCGTGGTCGGGCGAGGCCGCGACCGACGAACCGCTCGCCCGCCCCGGCCGTCGGGCACGCCGAGCTCGGGTGACCGAGACGCGGACCGCCTCGGTCCGAGGGTGTATCGATGACCCTCATGGTGGACCGACGGCTCGACCGGCTGCTCGAGGCGCGGGAGACGGGCGCGCGGGTCCCTCGCGACCCCGAGCTGCACCTCGACGCGGCGTACACCGTCGCGGCGGAGCTCGAGCGCCGGCTCACCGAGCGGGGGAACCGCCGGGTCGGACGCAAGATCGGGTTCACGAACCGGGCCGCGTGGGACGCCCACGGGCTCGACCGACCGATCTGGGCGCCCGTCTACGACACCACGCTCACCCGCACGACGAGCCTCTCCCTCGGCGCGCTGCCCGAGCCGCGCCTGGAACCGGAGATCGTCGTCGGGGTGGCGCGGCACCCGGAGATCGCCTGGGCCGCGATCGGCATCGAGATCGTGGCGAGCCACCACCCGGGCTGGACGTTCTCGCCGGCCGAGGCGGTCGCCGACTTCGGCCTGCACGCGATGCTGGTCCTCGGTCCCCCGCTGCCGGTCGACGCCCTGGAGGACGTCGAGGTCACGCTGTCCGGCCCGGGCTTCTCGACGACGGGTCGGGGCGCGAACGCCCTCGGCGGGCCGCGGCGCGCCCTCGCGGCGCTCGCCGACCTGCCGGGCGCCGCCCCCGTCGCCGACGGCGAGATCGTGACCACCGGGACGCTCGTCGACCCGCCGTGGATCGAACCGGGGCAGCGGTGGACCGTGAGCGTCACGGGTGGTCCGGAGCTGACCGTCACCACCCGGCCCTGAGGAGGAGAACACCGTGTGCACCGAGGCGCCCGATCCCGCCGCCGTCGCCTTCGCGGCCCCGCGACCCGTCGTCGGGGAGGCCGTGGACCCCGTGGTGCTCGCGCCGGTCGACGCGCTGACGATCACGGTCCTGGTCGACAACTCGTTCGACGCCCTGCTCGCCGAGGCGCCCGGGGTGTCCCGTGGGCGGCTCGGCACCGGACCGGGGCTCGAGGCGGGCCAGTACGTCGACGGGCTCGCCCGGCCGGGGCTGATCGCCGAGCACGGGTTCTCGGCCCTGGTCACGGTGACGCGGGACGGGCACGACCACACGCTGCTCTTCGACACGGGCGTCTCCCCGGAAGGCATGGCCACCAACGGTCGTCGGCTCGACGTCGACCCCGGCGACATCGGCGCTGTCGTGCTCTCGCACGGCCACGCCGACCACACCGGCGGGTTCCCGGGTCTGGAGCGTTGGCTCGGCCGGGCCGCGAGCCCCCTGGTGCTGCACCCGGTGGCGTTCACCCGGCGCCGGCTGGCACCGCCCGGCGGGGAGCCGTTCGTCATGCCGCAGCTCGACCGCGCCGCCCTGACCGGCGACGGCATCGAACTGATCGAGCGCCGGGACCCGTCGTTCCTGCTCGGCGGCAGCGTGCTGGTCACCGGCGAGGTCGACCGCACCACCGAGTTCGAACAGGGCATGGCCTTCCACGAGGCCCTCGTCGACGACACCTGGACCCCCGACCCGTGGATCGTCGACGACCAGGCGCTGGTGGTCGACGTCCGCGGGCTCGGCCTCGTGGTGCTCACCGGTTGCGGGCACGCCGGCGCGGTGAACATCGTCCGGCACGCGTTGCGCCTGACCGGGCACGACCGCCTCCACGCCCTGCTCGGCGGACTGCACCTCACCGGCCCGGGCTTTGAGCGGATCATCGAGCCGACCGTGGCCGCGCTGGCCGACCTCGCACCCGACGTCGTGGTGCCCGCCCACTGCACGGGGTGGCGGGCGCAGATGCGGCTCGCCCAGGAACTCGGCGACGCCTTCGTGCCGGGTGCGGTGGGCAGCCGCTACACGTTCGCGGCCTGACCGCGCGCGAGAGGGACATCAGACACGCCACCGGACCGCGGGCGCTGCCTGGTGTCCCTCTCGCGTACGGCCGAGTCGTCGCGCACCCGCGAGTGGGACGCTACACAGCCTGTGGGGCCGCAGGAGCTGCCTGGCGTCCCCCTCGCGGCGGCCTCAGCGACGGTGTCGGCTGGGGGCGTCCAGGTTCGTGAAGCGATCGTCGACGGACTCCGACCGGTGGCTCCCCCGGGCCCGCGTCGACGGCGGAGGCGGGGTGTCGTCCGCGCGGCGGCGCCGACCGGACGGCCGCGACGGTTCCGCCGACGACTGCGACGACTGCCGCTGCGGCTGCGGCTGCGGCTGCGGCTGCGGCTGCGGCTGCGACGACGACTGCCGCCGCGGCTGCGGCGACGGCGACCCCGACGTCTCCGCCCCGAACGACATCAGCCGGCGACGCCCCGTCGGCGCGCGCCCGACCACTCCGGTCACGGCGTCCAGCTCGGGCGCCTGCCGGGTCGTCACCGTCACCGCGTCCGGGTGCGGCCGTCCCGGCACCGGCGTCGGGGCGCTGGGAGTCCGCGGACCCGGCGTCGGGAAGGGCGGGCGGACCGCCGGGCCGGGGAGCGACGACGGGCCCGCGCGGCGGGAGTCGGGGACCGGGAGGGGCGCGCGGAAGCGCGGGTCGTGGCGGAAGTCCGACGCGGGGCGACGCGCGTTGAGCGCGGCGAGCGGGCTCTCCTGCGTCTCGGCCGGCACGACCATCCCGCCCGCGGGGATCTCCGGCGGACGCGGCGCCTCGCGGCGCGGACCGCGCGGGCGCAGCGGCCGCTGCGCGGGTCCGGGGATCAGCGCGGGTCGGCGGCCGGCCGCCAGGTCCTCGATCCACCCGAGGCCGAGGGCGAGCACCACCGTGAGCACCACCGCGGTCCCGATCAGCGGCCCCGTCCCGGTCCAGCCGAACCGGTCGTCGATCGTCGGCGCGAGGGCGATCGCCACGTTGTGCCAGAGGTAGATCGTCACGGCGCGGGCGTTGATCACGGTGATCACGCGACCGAGGAGCGGGATGCGCTCCAGCCACGCCAGCCGCGGCGTGTAGCGCAGGACGAGCAGCACCGCGCCGAGCGAGACGAGCGCCTGACCGAGCGGGATGTCGTTGAGGTCGATGCCGTTGTCGCCGGCCGGGTTGGCCAGCGCCCACGCGACGCCGGCGCCGATCGCGGTCCCCGCCGCCAGCAGCGCCCATCCCCACGGCATGCGCCGCAGCGACCCGTCGCGGTGGGCGAAGCCGAGCATCCAGCAGCCGGCGAAGATCGACGCGTCGATCAGCGCGGTGCCGACCGCCCCGAAGTCCCGCACCGCCCCGCCGAGCACCGCGTCCAGCGCGACCAGCGCCAGCGGCACGGCGATCGCCACGCCCGGCCGACGTCGCCACGCCCACAGCAGTGCCGGGGTGAGCAGCACCAGCCACAGGTAGGTGCGGATGTACCAGAGCACCACCGTCGCGTCGCCGGCCCACTCGCTGCCCGGCGGGTCCAGCACCGGGACCAACCAGAACAGCCACTCGGACGCGCTCGGGGTCTCGTCCGGTCCGAACCCGTGCCACACCATGATCGGCACGACGATCAGGCCGAACAGCCAGAACGGCGGGAGCAGGCGCTTGAGCCTGCGGCCGATCACGTCGACCGCCTCCGCCCGCGCCAGCGACGCCAGTATCAGCGACCCGCCGAGCGCGAACATCACGCCCATCGACGGGAAGACGAACGAGAGCCACCCCCAGCCGACGACGTGGTAGCCGATCACGCGCACCAGCGCGATCGCCCGGAGCACGTCGAGCCAGCGGGTCCGCTCCAGCGGCTTGTCGTCCTTCCCGACGGCGGGCGTGGCCGGCGTCGACGGTGTGGCGTTCCTGCCACTGGATGACAGCAACGACGCTTTGCTGCCACTGGGAGTCGGCGCCGGCACCGGGACCGGGGCCGCCTGCCCCGGCATGAGCGCCTTCAGCGCGCCGAGCCGCTGGATCCGCTGCCAGCGCACCCGCCCGCCGGTGACGGCGGAGAGCAGCGAGCGCAGCAGCACCGCGTACATCAGCGGCCGGTACAGGACCTGTTGCACCGGCGCGACCCACAGCGGCCCCATCGGCTCGCCGTCGAGCCGGAACGCGTAGGCGGCGGCCGCGGTCTGCACCGCGAGCATCGAGCCCCACAGCACGAGCGTCAGCGCGGCGTCGCCGAAGAGCAGGCCGTAGACGAAGAAGACGTCCACCAGCGGCGCGGCCAGCGGGAACAGCACCTGGAAGATCCCGATGTGGCCGAGCCCGAGCCACCCGGTGCGCCCGGACGCGCCGCGCTCGCGGACCGACCGGCGGTGCTTCCAGACCGCCTGCATCGTCCCGTAGGTCCACCGGTACCGCTGCCGCCAGAGTTGGGACAGCGTCGTCGGGGCCTCGGTCCAGGCGACCGCGCGCTCCTCGTAGACCACCCGCCAGCCGGCCCGGCCGAGCGCGATCGTCAGGTCGGTGTCCTCGGCGAGCGTGTCGAGCGAGAGCCCGCCGACCTCGAGCACGGCCTCGCGCCGGAACGCCCCGGCCGCGCCGGGGATCGTCGTGATGGCGCGCAGCGTGTCCTGCACGCGCCGGTCGACGCCGAAGCCGACCACGTACTCGATGTGCTGCAGGCGCGGGATCAGCGCGGCGCGGTTCGCGACCTTCACGTTGCCCGCGACCGCCCCGATCCCGGGGTCCGCGAACGGGGCCACGAGGTGGGCGATGGTGTCCGGCTGGAACACCGTGTCGCCGTCCATCATCACGACGATGTCGTGCCTGGCCCGGGCGACACCGGTGTTCAGCGCGATCGGCTTGCCGCTGTTGGGCTGGCGGATCACGCGGACGGCGGGCAGCGCGAGGGACTCGACGAGCTCCGCGGTGCCGTCGGTGGACCCGTCGTCGACGACGAGGATCTCCAGCGGGTGGTCGTTCGCGAGGATCGAGCGCAGCGTGGCCTCGATGTTCTCGGTCTCGTTGTACGCCGGGACGATCACCGAAACCGGGGGCGCGGTGGTCGGCGGCGGGCCCCAGGAGAAGGCGGGGTCCCGACGACGACGGGCGTGGCGGCGCGCGACGACGAGCGTCAGCAGCAGCCGCAGCACGACGATCGACCCGACCGCGATGAGCAGGCCCTGCAGCACACGGACGGTGCCGGTCGCGAGGTCGACGGCCTCGACGAGGCCGCCGCCGACCAGGCGGTCGCGGTTCGAGGCGGGGGCGTGCGCGGAGGGCGCGCCGACGGCGCCGGTGACGGTGTCGAAGCGGTAGCCCTGCGCCTGCAGCTCGGGGATGAGCCGGTCGAGGGCGGCGACGGTCTGCGAGCGGTCGCCGCCGGCGTCGTGCAGCAGGACCGTCGCGCCCACCCCGCCGCGCGGGGTGGCGTTCCGGACGATCGCGTCGACGCCGGGGCGCTGCCAGTCCTCGCCGTCGACGTCGGTGAAGACGTTGACGTAGCCGTCCTGGCCCGACTCGAGCACGGCGGAGTAGGCGCGGTCGTCGATCGCGTCGGGGGTGGACGAGTACGGCGGCCGGATCAGGTAGGTGGTCTCGCCGGTGGCGCCGGCGATCGCGAGCTGCGTCTCGCCGAGCTCGCGTTCGAGGCGCCAGCGCGGGACCTGGGAGAGGTCGGCGTGGGTGAACGTGTGGATGCCGATCTCGCTGCCGGAGGCGCGGATCTGGCGCAGCAGGTCCGGGTGGCGCACGCCGAGCGAGCCGACGACGAAGAAGGTCCCCGGCACCCGGTGCTTCGCGAGCACCGCGAGGATCTGCGGGGTCCAGGTCGGGTCCGGACCGTCGTCGAAGGTGAGGGCGATGGTGCGCGGCGGGAGTCCGGTCGAGCGCGCCGGGTCCACCCGGCCGTCGACGAACGTGCCCCCGCGCGACACCGACGGCGGGACCGCGGCGCTCTCACCCTGGTCGTGGTTCGCGTCGTTGCCGATCGTGGCGTTCACGAGGCCGGTGACCCCGAGGACCGTCGCCACGAGCAGGCCGAGCACGATGACGACGAGCCACGTCCCGAACGACGGTCCGGAGCGCCCCGCGGCCGACCGACGTGCCACGCGCGTTCACCCGCCCTCGCTCGTCAGGGGCCACGCTCCGTGACCGTGTCCGCAGTGTGACATCTCGGTCCGGTCACGCGACGGAAGCCTGACAGTGCCAGTTCACGGTGGGTCATCACGTCCGGGCGATGTGTCTGGTTCGTCCGCAACGTCGTCACGGTCCGGAGTGTCGGCGCCGGACTTGCGGGGTGGTCGTGCGCACCGTCACGGTTTCTCCCGTGCCCGCCCCCCGCCGCCGGTCCCGTCTGGTCCGCCGTCTGCTCGTCGTCGAGATCGTGACGGTGCTCCTGACCGTGCTCATCGCGGCGGGGGTCAGCGCGGTGAGCACCCGGACGCTGGTGGAGGACGACGAGGCGGCGCGGATGCTCGGGCTCGCCACCACGCTCGCCGTCGCCCCCGGGGTGCCGCAGGCGGTCGCCGCCCGCGACGTCGCCACCCTCGAACCCGCCGCGGAGGCCGTCCGCCGCGACGCGGACGCCTCGTTCGTCACCGTGATGACGCCCGAGGGCACCCGCCTCACCCACCCCGACCGGTCGCTGATCGGGCAGACCTACCAGGGCACGTTCCTCCCGGCCGCGCGCGGGGAGACGCTGGTCGAGACCTTCCCGGGGACGCTCGGGCCGTCGGTACGGGCGATCGTGCCGGTGCGGGCCGGACCGGGGTCAGACGGACCCGTCGTCGGAATGGTCGCCGTGGGGCTGCTGCGGGTGGACGTGTTCTCCCGCGTGCTGCGCGAGCTCGGGTTCCTGGCGCTGGGGGCGGTCGCCGCCATCGGGATCGGCATCGGGCTGGCGCTGCTGGCCGCCCGCCGGGTGCGGCGCGACACGCTGGGCCTCGAGCCATCCGAGATCACGGCGCTGCACCGCCACCACGAGGCCGTGCTGCACGCCATCCGCGAGGGGCTGCTGGTGCTCGACGGGGACGACCGCGTCGTCGTCGTGAACGACGAGGCGGTGCGCCTGCTGGAGCTGCCCGGACCCGCCGTCGGGAAGGGCCTCGCGGAGCTGGGGGTGGACCCGGCGCTGGCGGCGCGGCTGGCCGACCCGAGCCCGGTGTCCGACGAGTCGCTGCTGATCGGGGAGCGGCTGCTGTGGGTGAACCGGACGAGGACCGAGGACTCCTGGGTGATCACGCTGCGGGACCGCACCGAGGTGGAGCAGGTGATGCGCGCGCTCGACGACGCCCGCTCGGTGGCCGGGGCGCTGCGCTTCCAGGCCCACGAGCACGCGAACCACCTGCAGGCGGTCTCGACGCTGATCGAGCTCGGGGCCCACGACGACGCCCGCGAGCTGGCCGTGCGCTGGACCCGCGACCTCGCCGACCTCGGCGCCGACCTGCGTGAGCGCATCGCCGACCCGGCCCTCGCCGCACTGGTGCTCGACAAGGCCACCGACGCCCGCGACCGGGGCGTCGACCTGCGCGTCACGGGGCGGACCGCCGTCGCGGACGGGTCGGACGACCTCGTGACGATCGTCGGGAACCTCGTCGACAACGCGCTGGACGCGGTGCTCGCGACGACGGGCCGGGGAGTCGTCGAGCTGGACCTGGCCGACGGCGCCGACGGGCTGACGATCCGGGTGGCCGACGACGGGCCGGGGCTCGCCGACCCCGAGGCGGCGTTCACCGTGGGCTGGTCGACCAAGGCGGGCGACGGGGCGCCGCGGGGCCCGCGCGGGAAGCCGGGCCCGCGGGGACTGGGCCTCGCCCTCGTCGCGCGGGTGGTCGAACGCCGGGGCGGGACGGTGACGACGGGCCCCGGGGTCGACGGTGCCGGCACCGGCTTCCTCGTGGTGCTGCCCGGGGCGGGCGCCGGCTCAGGTGCTCGCGAGCCGGTACCCCACGCCCCGCACGGTGACCACGAGCCCGGGCACGCCCAGACGTGAGCGCAGCGCGGCGACGTGCACCTCGAGGGTGCGCGCGCCGGCGTCGGCGCCGTGGTCGTCGGGGGCGAGGCCCCAGACGTCGTCGAGCAGCTCCTCGCGGGTGGCGACCCTGCCCTCCCGGCGGGCGAGCGCCGCGAGCAGGTCGAACTCCTTGCGGCGCAGCGCGATCTCCTCGCCGTCGACGCGCACCGACCGGGCGCCGAGGTCGATCTCCAGGGGACCGGCGGTGATGGTGGAGACCAGGGCGTGCCCGGAGACCCGGCGCATCACGGCCTCGATCCGCGCGAGCAGCTCGTCGATCGAGAACGGCTTGACCACGTAGTCGTCGGCGCCGCTGCGCAGGCCCATCACGCGCGCGCTGTCGTGGCCGCGCGCGGTGACCGCGATGATCGGCACCGCCGACCGGCCGCGGATGCGGCGGCAGACCTCGATGCCGTCGAGGTCGGGCAGGCCGAGATCGAGCAGGACGAGGTCGGGCGGGTCGACCTCGTCGCCGACCGCGGCGACCGCGTCCACGCCGGTCGCGGCCGTGCCCACCCGCCAGCCCTGGGCGCGCAGCACCTTCGCGAGGGCGTCCCGCACCGGTGCGGTGTCCTCGACGAGCAGGACCTTCATGCGCGGCTCAACTGTTCCTCAACTTCGTGTGGCGAGACCTGGGTCTCCGGGTCGAGTGTTCCTAACCTCACGACAACGCCTGAGAGCTGTACCACGTCCCGCACGAAGGAGACACCGATGTCGACGACCACCGAGGCCGTACCGGCCGATCCCCCGCCGTCGGGCACGAAGCGGGGCGGTGTCTACAAGCAGCTGTGGTTCTGGGTGATCGTCGGGATCGTCGCCGGGATCATCGTCGGGTTCGTGGCCCCGGGCTTCGCCTCCGATCTCAAGGTCCTGCCGGACATCTTCATCCAGCTGATCAAGATGGTGACCGCGCCGGTCATCTTCTGCACGGTGATCGTCGGGATCGCCTCCATCGGCAACCTGGCCGCCGCGGGCGGGATCGCCGGCCGCGCGCTCGCCTACTTCCTGCTGATGACGCTGATCGCGCTCGGGCTCGGGCTCGTCGTGGTCAACATCGTCCAGCCGGGCGCGGGCTTCCCGCAGATCCCGCCGGACCCGGCCACGCTGGCCGAGGCGCAGGAAGACATCGCGAAGGGCGCCCAGGGCGGCGGCGCGCTGGACTTCATCCAGGGCACGCTGCTGCCGGAGAGCTTCCTCGGGCCGTTCGTCGAGAACGAGATCCTGCGCGTGCTGGTGCTCGCGATCCTCGTCGCCGCGGCCACCTCGATGCTGGCCCCGGCGCTGCGCAAGCGGGTCGTCGGCGGGATCGACCTCGTCGCCAAGGTCATCTTCGGCATCATCCGCATGATCATGTTCCTGGCGCCGCTCGCGGCCTTCGGCGGCATCGCCTACACCGTCGGCGCCCTCGGCGGCGAGAGCCTCACCAACCTGCTCTCGCTCATGGTCACCTTCTGGGCGACCTGCGCGATCTTCGTCTTCGGCATCCTGTTCGTGGTCTGCCTGATCTCTGGCTTCAACGTCTTCAAGCTGATCCGGATGATCAAGGACGAGATCCTCATCATCGTCGGCACCTCGTCGTCGGAGACCGTGCTCCCCCGCCTGCTCGCCAAGCTCGAGGCCGCCGGCGCATCCCGCTCGACGGTCAGCATGGTCCTGCCGACCGGGTACTCGTTCAACCTCGACGGCACCTGCATCTACCTGACGATGGCGGCGCTGTTCATCGCCCAGGCCGGTGGCCAGGACCTGCCGTGGGGCGTGCAGCTCGGCCTCGTGGCCCTGATGCTGCTGACCTCGAAGGGTGCGGCGGGCGTCTCCGGCGCCGGGCTCATCACGCTGGCGGCCTCGCTGCAGGCCTTCGGCGGCGAGTTCTACACGGTGGAGTCGATCGCCATCGGCATCGCGATCATCGCCGGCATCGACCGCATCATGAGCGAGGGCCGCGCCCTGACCAACGTCATCGGCAACACCGTCGCCGTCATGGTGGTGGCCGGCTGGTGCGGCGAGCGCGACGACGAGCGCTTCCACGCCGCCCTGAACGACCCGTCGCTCGTCCGCGACGCGATCGAGCAGGAGACCCACGGCGGCGAGGACGACGAGGTGGACTCGAAGGACCGCACCCCGGTGGGGGCGTCCGCCTGACGTCCGCTCCCCGCACACGACGAAGGGCCCCGCCGGAACTCCGGCGGGGCCCTTCGTCGTGTGCGGGGAGGCTCAGTACGTCGGCAGCGACGTGTCGACCTGCTGCGCCCAGCCGGTCACCCCGCCGCCCACGTGCACGGCGTTGGAGAACCCGGCGTTGTGCAGGGCGGACAGCGCCTCGGCGGACCGCACGCCGGACTTGCAGTACAGGATCGTCTGCCGGTCCTGCGGGATCTCGGAGAACGCCTCGCCCGAGAGGATCTTGTCCTTCGGGATGAGCTTCGCGCCCGGGATCCGCACGATCTCGAACTCGTGCGGCTCGCGGACGTCGATCAGCTCGAACTTGTCGCCCGCGTCGATCTTCTCCTTGAGCTCCACCGCGGTGATGGTGTGCCCGGCCGCGGCCGACTGCGCCTCGTCCGACACGACGCCGCAGAAGGCCTCGTAGTCGATGAGCTCGGTGACCGGCGTGGCGTTCGGGTCGCGCCGGATCTTCACCTCGCGGTACTCCATGTCGAGGGCGTCGTAGACCTTGAGCCGGCCCAGCAGGGTGTCGCCGATGCCGCAGATCAGCTTGATCGCCTCGGTGACCATGATCGAGCCGATCGAGGCGCACAGGACGCCCAGCACGCCGCCCTCGGCGCACGAGGGAACCATGCCCGGCGGCGGGGGCTCGGGGTAGAGGTGCCGGTAGTTGAGGCCCTGCCCGTTCGGGGCGTCCTCCCAGAACACCGAGACCTGGCCCTCGAAGCGGAAGATCGAGCCCCAGACGTAGGGCTTGCCGAGCAGCACCGCGGCGTCGTTCACCAGGTAGCGGGTGGCGAAGTTGTCGGTGCCGTCGAGGATCAGGTCGTAGTCGCGGAAGATGTCCAGCGCGTTCGACGCGTCCAGCGGCTGCTGGTGCAGGTTGACCGTGACGAACGGGTTGATCTCGGCGACCGACTCCTTCGCCGACTGCGCCTTCGGCTTGCCCACGTCGGACTGGCCGTGGATGACCTGGCGCTGCAGGTTCGACTCGTCGACGACGTCGAAGTCGACGATGCCCAGGGTGCCCACGCCTGCGGCCGCCAGGTAGAGCAGGGCCGGGCTGCCGAGCCCGCCCGCCCCGACCACCAGGACCTTGGCGTTCTTCAGGCGCTTCTGACCGTCGACCCCGACGTCGGGGATGATCAGGTGCCGCGAGTAGCGGGCGACCTCCTCCTTCGTCAGCTCGGCGGCCGGCTCGACCAGGGGCGGCAGGGTTGCCATCGCGCGTTCAGCTCCTCTAGGACGACTGCTCGACCCGATTCAACCCCATGCGCCGCCGGGCTGTTCCCGACGAGGCCTGCGGTCGCGGTCTCAGCGGACCGGGTTCGGCCAGGGGTTGGGCCGGCAGACCTTGCCGTCGCGCGGGATCTGGATGCCCTGCGGGTTGTCGTCGGTGAGCTGCGCGAGGTAGTCGTTCGACACCCCGAAGCTCTGCTGCATCATCACCGGCGCCAGCGCGCCGTTCTCCGGGCACGGCACGTGCTGGTTGCGGAAGACGTGCCCGACCTCGTGGTTGATCGCGTACTGCCGGTAGAGCCCCAGCTGCCCCTCGAACGCGGCGGCGCCGCGGACCCACCGGGACCCGTTGATCAGCACCCGTCCGATGTCGGACTTCCAGCACGAGGCCTCGTAGCGGATCTG
This sequence comes from Actinomycetospora sp. CA-084318, assembly GCF_050955885.1. Taxonomy (NCBI): domain Bacteria; kingdom Bacillati; phylum Actinomycetota; class Actinomycetes; order Pseudonocardiales; family Pseudonocardiaceae; genus Actinomycetospora; species Actinomycetospora sp. CA-084318. The sequence goes on along the minus strand of NZ_CP192098.1, from coordinate 1,143,588 downwards.
GTAGCCGCACTGCGCGCGGGTGGTCAGCTGCGAGGTGAGGCTGATGCGGAAGTCCGGCACCACGCCCGCGCCCGCGTCGACGCGGCGCAGGGCGATCTGACCGCTGCCGGTCCAGCTGCGCGGGTCGTCGAGGGTCGCGTCCACCGCGGTGGCGAAGGCGGCGTCGCCCTCGGCCAGCGTCGCGCCGTCCTCCACCTCGACGGTGTAGGTGTAGACCCTCCCGACGCCGACCTGCGGCGTCGACCCGGGCACCACGCGCCACGTGCCGGCGCCGGAGACCGGGAAGTCGCCGCCGGCGGGCAGCTCGGCGGTGGGGATGTCCACCCCGGCGTAGTCCCCGCCGGACGGCGCCTCCCCGACGACGGGTCCCTGCTCGGCCGCCGCGGCCGGCGAGCGCACGTCGGTGGTCTCGGCGCTGGGCGCCAGGGCCCGCACCACGACGAACCCGGTCAGGGCCAGCAGGACGACGGCGAGCGCCCCCAGGGCCGCACCCCGACGGGAGCGGGTCGGCGGCGTCGGCCCACCGGTCCGGCGGGCCTGTGGCGTCCACGAGGCCGCGAGCGGCTCACCGCGGCGCCGCGACCGCCGGCGCTCGCCCGACGACCCCGACGAGGAGGGCGGGGAGGGCGTGGCCTCCGGCTCCGGGTCCCGCTCGGGCGGACGCGCCCTGCGGGAGGAGCCGGTCGGTCGGGTCACCCCCGCACGGTCCCATACACATTCGGACGAACGGGCACGGAGTCCCACGTGCCGTCGGCGACGGCGTCGACCATCCCCAGCACGGCGCGGGCCACGAGGGCGGGGCGCTCCATCTGCGCCACGTGCCCGGTCCCGGGCAGCCGGAGCAGGCGGGCGCGCGGGATCGACGCGACGGTCCGACGGGCCTTGCGGACCGAGATCAGCCGGTCGAGCTCGCCCCACACCACCAGGGTCGGCGTCGTGACGCGTGCCGCGACCGACCACAGCGACCGCGAGCGCGGCGCCAGCCAGGTCGACACCAGCCCCCCGAACGACCGCTGCAGCGCCTCCGCGAGCCAGGGGTACTCGGCGCGTTCGGTGGCCTCGACGACCGCCTGCGCGAAGGCCGCCGGGCTCACCGCGTCCGGGTCGGCGTAGCAGAGCCGCATGGTGCGGCGCAGGCGCGTGCCGGGGTCCTCGGCGGCCAGTTCCCGACGGGTGCGGGCGCCGACCAGGGGGATCGCAGCGAGCGCCATCTTCCCGTCGCCGAGGCGGGTCGGCGCCGGCCGTAGGTCGGGCATCGCGGGGCTGACCAGCGTCGTCGTCAGGATCAGCCCGGGCCGGTCGGCCGCGACGAGGAGCGCGACCGCCCCGCCGAGCGAGTTGCCCACCAGGTGCACGGGCCGCCCGAGCGAGGTGACGAAGGCCCCGACGGCGGCCGCGTGGGCCCGCAGCGAGTAGTCCCGCTCGGCGCGCGGACTCGAGTGGCCGAAGCCCGGGAGGTCGACGGCGTACCCGTGCGAGCGCGAGGACAGGGCCCCGGCGAGGTCGGTCCAGTTGGTGGCGGAGCCCCCGAGGCCGTGGACGTAGACCACGGTGCCGTCGGGCTCGCCGGCCGCCGGCGTCTCGCGGACGTGCAGCTCCACCCCGTCGACGACGACGCGACGCCCCGGCCAGTGCGGCGTGGGGTCACCGATCGGCCCGAGGGCGCCGGTCGGGGCGAACGGGACGGTGTCCTCGCCGCCCTCGTTCACCTGCGGGCCACTCCCCGGAACCGTGATCGTCACGATGACCATGGTGCAGGTGGACGTCAGGTGAAGCGAGCCCGGCCCGCAGGTGTCCGGGAATACTCCGGAGGGCGACGGACGGCGAACCGCGCGTGACGGGCGCGTCGCGGCGTGACGGTCGGTAGGGTCGCCCGGACCGGGTCGGGTGGCATCCCCGCCCGGGGCGTGGATGGTGGACGTGGGGAGCGGGGAGTCGATGAGCGAGACCGGAGCGGCGGCGCAGACGGCGGCCGGCGCGGCGGGGGGACCGTCGTCCGCGGCCGGACGGCCGCGGATGTCGCGCTCGCAGCGGCGTGCCCAGCTCCTGGCCGCGGCCCGGTCGGTGTTCGGCGCCCAGGGCTACCACGCCGCGGCGATGGACGAGATCGCCGAGCGCGCCGGGGTGAGCAAGCCCGTGCTCTACCAGCACTTCCCCGGCAAGCTCGACCTCTACCGCGCCCTGGTGGAGTCGGCGGCGAACGAGATGGTGCGGACGGTGCGGGCGGCGATGCGCTCCACCACCGACAACAAGGCCCGGGTGCACGCGGCCGTGCAGGCCTACTTCGACGTGGTGTCCTCGCGGGACGGCGCGATGCGCCTGGTGTTCGAGACCGACACCCGCGCGACGCCGGAGATCGCGGAGATCGTGGATCGCGCGACGAGCGACTGCATCGACGCGGTGACCGAGGTGGTCACCGCGGACGCCGGCCTGGAGCCCGAGCGGGCCCGGCTGCTCGCGGTCGGTCTGGTCGGCCTGTCGACGACGGCGGCGCGCTACTGGCTCGACGCCGGCCTGCAGCCGCCGCGCGAGGACGCGATCGCCTTGATGTCCACGCTGGCCTGGCGCGGCATCGGCGGCGGGTTCCCCCGCCAGGAGGGCTGACGCCCACCCGGCCGGGGACCTCCGTCGTCCGGGCTCAGCTGCCGACGCCGAAGCCCACGCGGCGCACCTCGGACGGTGCGATCTCCACGTAGGCGATGCGGGTGGCCGGGATGAGGTAACGGCGGCCCTTGTCGTCGGTGAGCGACAGGGTGCCGCTGCTGCCGGACAGGGCACCGTCCACGAGCTCCGCCACCTCGTCGGGCGTCTGCCCGCTCGAGACGACGAGTTCGCGCGGGCTGTCCGCGACGCCGATCTTGACCTCCACGCGACCCTCCGGTCCTCGTTCGTTGACCTGCGACCGCGAGGCTAGACCAGATCGGGGCACCCCGACGGCCGGGCTCGCTCAGGGCGAACGCGGTCAGAGACCGAGCGCGGCGACCCGCTTGTTGTGGGCCGACTTCAGCCGCTTGAGCGCGGGCGAGCGGGTGCCCGTGGTCCCGCCGGCGACCACGGCGGCGAGCCCGGGGCTCTCCTCCAGGGCCGCCGTCACCGCCGCGAGCGCCTCGCCGAGCAGGCGCCGCGCCCACATCGAGAGCCGGCCGTGCACCTGCGGGTCGGCGCAGGCCGCCCGGACCCGTTCGGCCACGAAGGCGTCGTGGCCGGCGTCCGCGACGACCTCCCGCACCAGTTCGGCGTCGGCCCCGGAGAGGCCCTCGAGGGCCTCGGTCTGCAGGTCGGTGACCAGGCCGCGGCCGAGGGTCGTCGCGACGAGCGCCTCGGCCCAGTCGCGGCCGGAGACGGTGGCGAGCAGCCGGTCGACGCGGGCGGTGAACGGCGCCATCGCCGCGAGGACGTCGACGCCACCCGCCGCGAGGTGGTCGCGGACCCGCCGGAAGTGGTCCATCTCGACCGCGGCCAGCGTCGCCAGCTCGACGCGCGCCGTGAGGTCGGGGGCCCGCTGCGCGTCGGCCGCGAGGCGGCTGAACGCGGCGAGCTCGCCGTACGCCACGAGTCCCAGCAGGGCCCGCGATTCGTCCCCGATGCCGCCGTCGCTCACGGCGGAGGAGCCTACGACCACCCGACCGTGCGGCGCCCGTGACCACGGCACGGCGCGGTGGTGGTGAGCAGAAGGGCAGGTAACGGGTATCATGGGAGACGGTCCAGGCCGGTGACACCCCCTACCTGACCGATGTGGCCCCGCCGGGGCCGCTCCCCCACGCCCCGTCGCCGGCCTCCGGGCCTCCCGCCCTCCGAGCGGGCCGACGCCCCGTCGGCCGCCGGAGCGGGACGCAGAAACGCGCGCGGGTCTCCCTCGGTTCTCCCGCCCCCGCCCCCGACGGCACCGATGCCCGGGCGGAGCGGTCGAGCCAACCGGCACTTCTCGCGTGCACCGGCCGCGAGGAAGGCAGACCCCTGAACCCCACCGAGAACGACATGGCCGACGACGGCGCCGAGGCCGGCACCTCGGCCCTGGCCACCACCACCTCCTCCGACGCCTCGCCGACGTTCGCCGAGCTCGGCGTCATGCCCGAGATCGTCGAGTCGCTCGCCGCGAACGGCATCGAGCGCACCTTCGCCATCCAGGAGCTGACGCTGCCGCTGGCCCTGGCCGGCGAGGACGTCATCGGCCAGGCGCGGACCGGCACCGGCAAGACGCTCGGCTTCGGCGTGCCGCTGCTCCAGCGTCTCGGCACGCCCACCGAGGACGGCACGCCGCGCGCGCTCGTCGTCGTCCCCACCCGCGAGCTGTGCCTGCAGGTGGCGAAGGACCTCGAGGGGGCGTCGAAGGGCCTCGGCACCCGGGTGGTGTCGATCTACGGCGGCCGCCCCTACGAGCAGCAGATCGCCGCGCTTCAGTCCGGCGTCGAGCTCGTCGTCGGGACCCCCGGCCGCCTGCTCGACCTCGCCCAGCAGGGCCACCTGGTGCTCGCCAAGGTCGGCGGCCTGGTGCTCGACGAGGCCGACGAGATGCTGGACCTGGGCTTCCTGCCCGACGTCGAGCGCATCCTCGGCATGCTGCCCGCCCAGCGCCAGACGATGCTCTTCTCGGCGACGATGCCGGGCCCGATCATCACGCTGGCCCGCACGTTCCTCACGCAGCCGACGCACATCCGCGCCGAGCAGGTCGACGCCAGCGCCATCGGCGAGCGCACCGCGCAGTTCGTCTACCGCGCGCACGCGATGGACAAGGTCGAGATGCTCGCCCGCACGCTGCAGGCCGACGAGCGCGGCCCGACGATGGTGTTCACCCGCACCAAGCGCACCGCGAGCAAGGTCTCCGAGGAGCTGGCCGAGCGCGGTTTCAAGGTCGGCGCCGTGCACGGCGACCTCGGGCAGGGCGCCCGTGAGCACGCGCTGAAGGCGTTCCGCAACGGGCGCATCGACGTCCTGGTCTGCACCGACGTCGCCGCCCGCGGCATCGACGTCTCCGGCGTCACCCACGTCGTGAACTACCAGTGCCCCGACGACGCGAAGACCTACGTGCACCGCATCGGGCGCACCGGGCGCGCCGGGAAGACCGGCATCGCGATCACGCTCGTCGACTGGGACGACCTGCCGAAGTGGAAGATGATCTCCGACGACCTCGGGCTCGACGCGCCCGAGCCGCCGGAGACCTACTCCAACTCGCCGCACCTCTACCGCGACCTCGGCATCCCCGCCGACGCGACCGGCCGGGTGGCCCGCCGCCGCCGGCCCGCCGAGGAGGAGAGCGAGGCCACGGGCGAGCCGGAGAGCCCCGCGGCCGACGAGGAGACCCGCCGCCCGCGCAAGACCCGGAGCCGCACCCGTCGTCGCGGCGGGGAGGTCGTCTCGGGCCCCGAGGACGGGGAGGCCTCCGACGCGGAGTCGGTGCCGGAGGAGTCCTCGGCCGCCGGACCCGACACCGGGGACGGCGAGTCCGACGACGACGGTGCCGGGCGCTCGCGTCCGCGGCGCCGTCGCCGGGGCCGTGGCCGCACGCGCAGCGGCGCGTCGGCCGAGGGCGAGGCCGTCGCGGTCGGGGCCGACGCCGACTGATTCCATAGCGGCGTGAGCAGCGCACCGCCGGAGCAGCACGCGGGCGCCGGGTCGGACGACCCGGCGCCCTCCGCGCGCCGTGACACCTGGTGGCCGCGGGCCGAGCGCCGCCGCCGGGGTGACCTGGTGGTGGTCGCGCTGATCGTGGTCGTCGTGGTCGTCGGGGTGGTGCTCGTGCTCCGCTCGGGCGACGAGGCCTCGACGTCGCTGGAGCAGTTCCGCACGATCCCGTCGCCGGACACCGCAGCCGTGCCCACCGCGCTCACCGAGGCGTGGCGCGCCGCCGACCCGGCCGGTGTGCCGCCCGGGCCGGGCCTGCTGGGCGGGCCGGTGAGTGTCGGCGCCGCCGTGGCCACCGGGCGCACCGAGCCCGACGGCACGGGCGTCGTCACCGGGCTCGACGCCGCCACCGGCGCGGTCGCCTGGGAGTACCGCCGGCCGGACCCCCTGTGCACGCTGGGCGAGGGCTCCGGGGTGGTGCTGGCGCTCTTCCGCACGGAGTCGCCGGTCGGCACGTTCTGCAGCGACGTCGCCTCGTTCGACCCGAACAGCGGCGCCCGTGGCCCGAGCCGCAACGCCGACGTGCGCCCGGGCACCCGTCTGCTCGCCGACGGCTCCCACGTCACGGCCACCGGGCGCGACTACCTCGAGGTGTGGCGCGACGACCTCGTCGCGACCCTCGAGTACGGCGACCTGCCCACCCCGGTGCAGAGCACACCGCAGCCGCGCGCGCAGTGCCCGCACGTCTCGATCACGGTGGGCGCCGACGACGTGGCGGTGCTCGAACGCTGCCCGGGCGAACCGTCCGACCGGCTCTCGGTGCTCACGTCGGCCCCGGCGGAGTACGACAAGCCCGAGGACCGGTTCAGCGTGCTCTCCGGAGTGACCGGCGGCCGGCTCGTGGCCACCGGGGAGTCCCGGACCGCGCTGGAGGCCCCGGACGGCACGTTGCGGGTGTACGACGCGGCGGGCACGCCGGTGGCGACCGTGCCGCTGGGCCCCGCGGCCGGCACGATCCCGGACTCCACGGCCACCGATCCGCCCGGGCAGGGCCTCGGCGTGCGCCTCGCCGGTCCCGTGCTGCTGTGGTGGACCGGGACCGCGACGATCGGGCTCGACCCGTCGACCCTGCTCCCCCGGTGGACGCTGCCCGGCACGCTCGGCCCCGGGGCGGCGGTGCCCACCGGCGTGCTGGGGGCCCCGACCACCGTGCTCGTCCCCGTGCCCGCGGGCCTCGCCCCGGTGGACGCCGCGACCGGCGCGGTGCGGCCGCTGATCCCGGTCGACCGGCGCGCGGACGCGCCCGGGCCGGTCGGGGTGGACGTGGTCGGCGCGACGGTGGTCGAGCAGCGCGGCGGGACGGTCGTGGGGCTGCGCCCACCGGGCTGAGACCCGTCCGTGCCCCGCCCGGATGGGGCACACTTCGGAGATGAGCCACGAGCCCCTCCCCGTGCGGGTCGAGGAGGCGCCGCGGGCGACCGGCCAGATCACGCCGCACCGCGGGCGACGGGTGGAGCTGCCCGGGCCGGTCGTGGCGCTGCGGGCGCAGGCGCGGGCGCGCACGCCCGACGAGCCGTGGGACGCGGTCGCGGTGCTCGTACCTGGCTACTCGGGGTCAAAGGAGGACTTCGCGCCGCTGATCGACCCGATCGCGGACGCGGGGATCGACGTGCTCGCCCTGGACCTGCCGGGGCAGTTCGAGTCCCCGGCGCTGCCCGGCGAGCCGGATCACCGGTCGTCCCCGCTCGGGGCGGTGGTGGCGCGGATCGTGCGGGACGAGGCGGACGCGGGGCGCACCGTGCTCCTGCTCGGTCACTCCTACGGCGGGCTCGTCGCCCGGGCCGCCGTCCTCTCCGGCGCCCCGGTGCGCGGCCTGACGCTGATGGACACCGGGCCCGGAGAGCTGCCGATGGGGCCGCGCCGCACCCGGCTCGACGTCCTGGAGCCGGTGCTGCGTCGCCGCGGCCTGGACGCGGTGGTCGCGCTGCGCGAGGAGGCGGGCGACTGGGAGGCCGCCGGCCCCGCCGTCGCGAGCTTCCTCAAGGAGCGGTTGCAGCGGTCGTCGCCGGTCGCGCTGCTGGGGATGGGCGACGCGCTGCGCAGCGAGCCCGACCGGGTGCCGGAACTGGTCGCCGCGCTGCGCGGGCGGCGGCTGTCCACGCTCGTGGTGTGCGGCATGCACGACGACGCCTGGCCGGTCACCACCCAGCGCACGATGGCCGACCGGCTCGAGGCCGAGTTCGCCGCCGTCCCGGGGTCGGCGCACTCGCCGAACGTCGAGAACCCCGACGGGCTGCTCGACGTCCTGGTCCCCACGTGGCGGACCTGGCTGCGCGAGGACACCCTGGAGCCATGACGGATCTCGTGCCGATCCCCAGGGATCCCGCCCTCGGCTACTTCGGTCCGGGCAGCGTGACCTGGAAGGTGATGGCCGACCCCGCCGCGGGCCCCGGCGGGATCGCCGCGCTGTTCACCCAGGCGCTGCACCCGCGCGCGCTCGCGGGCGTCGACCAGCACTCGGACTTCCGCACCGACTTCTGGCCGCGCCTCGCCCGCACGGCCGAGTACGTCATGACCGTCACCTACGGGCCGCGCGAGAAGGTCGACCGCATCGCCGGGCACGTCCGCCGCGCCCACGAGCACGTCCGCGGCGTCGACCCGGTCACCGGGCGGACCTACGCGGCCTCGGACCCGGACCTGCTGCGCTGGGTCCACGTCACCGAGGTGCACGGCTTCCTCGACGCGGTGCAGCGCGCGGGCGGCGGCCTCACCGACGACGAGGCCGACCGCTTCCTGGCCGAACAGGTCCGCGCCGCCGAGCTGCTCGGCGGCACCGACGTGCCCGCCTCGCGCGCCGAGGTCGCCGACTACTTCGAGGCGGTCCGGCCCGAGCTGCGCGCCTCGGCCACCAGCCGCAGCGCCGCGCTGCGGCTGCTCGCGCCCCCGCTCCCCACGCGCGTCGCGCTGACCACGCCGGCCCGCCCGGGCTGGGCCGCCCTGGCCACCCTCGGCTTCGCGCTGCAGCCGCGCTGGGCCCGCCGCATGCACGGGCTCCCGGGGCTCCCGACGACGGACCTCGCGGCCGGTCTCGTGATCCGGGCGCTGCGCTCGACCGTGCTGGCCCTCCCCGAGACGTGGCAGCGCGGCCCGGTGGCCCGCGAGGCGCTCGCCAAGGAGAAGGCCCTGCTGGGAGAGGCCGCGTGACCGACCTGGAGGTGCAGGCGGCCGAGTTCGACGCCGCCGACCCCCTCGCCGCCTGCCGGGAGCGGTTCCTGCTCGGCGACGAGGTCGCCTACCTCGACGGCAACTCCCTCGGCCGTCCGCTCGCCGTCACCGCCGACGCCCTCGCCCGCTTCACCCGCGAGGACTGGGGCGGGCGGCTCATCCGGGCCTGGGACGAGCAGTGGGTCGCCCTCCCGACGGAGCTCGGCGACCGGCTCGCGGCCGTGCTGCTCGGGGCCGCGCCGGGGCAGACGCTCGTCGGGGACTCCACGAGCGTGCTGCTCTACAAGCTCGCCCGCGCGGCGGTGGACGCGGCCCCCGCGGACCGCGACGAGATCGTGCTCTCCGACGACGACTTCCCCACCGACCGCTACCTGCTCGAGGGCATCGCCGCGGAGACCGGCCGCACCCTGCGCTGGATCCCGACCGACCACGCCGGCGGGGTGTCGGTGGAGCAGGCGGCCGCGGCCGTGGGCCCGCGCACGGCCCTCGTCGTGCTCTCGCACGTCACGTACCGGTCCGGCCACCTCGCGGACGCGGTGACGATCACGCAGGTCGCCCACGCGGCGGGCGCGCCCGTGCTCTGGGACCTCTGCCACTCGGTGGGCTCGGTGCCGATCGACCTCGACGGCTGGGGCGCGGACCTCGCCGTGGGATGCACGTACAAGTACCTGGGCGGCGGCCCGGGGGCCCCGGCGTTCGCCTACGTCGCGGCGCGCCACCACGGGGTGCTGCGCCAGCCCGTCCAGGGCTGGTTCGGGCGTCGCGACCCGTTCGCCATGGCGGCGGGGTACGACCCGGCGCCCGGCATCCGCCAGTTCCTCTCCGGCACGCCGCCGGTGCTCGCCACCGTGCCGCTGCAGGTCGGGCTGGACCTCTACGCCGAGGTCGGCATCGACGCGGTGCGCGCGAAGTCGGTGGCGCTGACGGAGTTCGCCGTCGCGTCCGCCGACGCCCTCGGCCTGGAGCTCGCCTCGCCGCGCGACCCGCAGCGGCGCGGCGGTCACGTGACGATCCGGCACCCGGACGCGAAGGCGCTGGTGGCCGCCCTCTGGGAGCGTGGCGTGATCCCCGACTACCGGGCGCCCGACGGCATCCGGGTCGGCCTCGCCCCGCTCTCGACGTCGTTCGCCGAGGTGGCCGCCGGGTTCGGGGTGCTCGCCGGGCTCATGCCCACCAGTTGAGGGAGAGCACCACCAGCACCGTCACCGGCACGGCGAGCGCCGCGACCGTCGCCGGCCAGACCGGGGTCCGGCGGGCGGCCGCGATCCCGGTGGCGCCGAGCGCGACGACGGCGCCGACGACGTGGCCGACCACCACCCCGAGCCCCGGCCCGACGGCGCGCAGCACGAGCGGCGCGACGACCACCACCAGCGCCAGCACCATCAGCCCGCCGGTGAGCACCCGCGCGACCTCGACGAGCCGCATGAGCGCCGTCGGCCGGTGCCGACCGATCGGCCGCCCGAACGCGCCGGTGCGCGGGGCGGACGTCGGGGTGGGCGGCACGGCCTGCAGGTGCCGGGGCGTCGAGGCGTAGGGCTGGGTCGGGCCGTCGACCGGCCGCTCGATCGGGGTCCCCGGGGCCGGGGTGAACGCCCGGTCCATCGCCGTCCAGCCGTGGGGCGGCGTGGGGTCGTCGGCCGGGTGGCGGGCGGTCATGCGGTCCCTTCTCGGGGCAGCGACGGGGGCAGCGACGGGGTCACGGGGCGAGGAACGACCAGGAGGGCACCGCCGCGGAGGCGGCCCGGCCCTCGGGGCAGCTGCGCCGGAAGTCGCAGCGCGCGCACCCCGGGCCCGGGGCGGGCGGGAACAGCGCCTCCGGGTCGCCGCCGGCGGCCAGCGCGTCGGTGGTGTCGGCCAGGGCCCGCGCGGTGGTCTCGGCGGCCCGCCGGTGCCGGGCCAGGGAGGTCTCGTCGTGCTCGGCGACGGCCACCGTCCCCGACGGCGGGTGGTGCAGCTCCACGCGGCGACAGGCCCGGCGCAGCGTCCGCACGGCGGCGAGGGCGTACAGCGCGAGCGCGCGCGAGCCGAGGGCGTCCGCGGGGGTCGGCACGTGGCGGCCGGTCTTGTAGTCGACGATCACGGCGTCGCCGTCCGCACCGGCGTCGATCCGGTCGACCCGGCCCTCGGCGACGATCCCGCCGACCGGCGCCGCGACCCAGCGCTCCACGCCGAGCGGCTCGCCGACCTCGGTGTCGGCGACGTAGCGCGCCACCCACTCCCGGGCCCGGCCGCGGTACTCGTCGACCTGGCGGTCGTCGCGGAACCCCTCGGAGGACCACAGCGTGTCGACGAGGCGGGCGGCCGCGGCCGGCGAGCGGCGCGCGGGCGGCGTCTCGTACACCGCGCGGAGGACGTTGTGGACGACGGCGCCGAGCGTCGCGTGCGCCCACGCCCCACCCCGCGGCGGGGTCGGCCGGTCGAGGTAGGTCATCCGGTAGCGCCGCCGGCAGTCGTCCCAGGTCGCCAGCCGCGCCGAGGTGACCTTGACCAGCGGGAGGGGCATGTCCGCCAGACTCAGCTGCCCGCTCACCGGTCCCACTCTAGGCGGCGCCGATGATCACCTCGGCGCCGGTGGCCCGGTCGAGCAGGGCGTCGAGCTGATCCGGGGCGGTGGTGGCCGCCGCGATCGGGATGTCCTTGCGGGTCCCGTGGTAGTCGCTCGATCCGGTGACGACGAGGCCCAGCTCGCCGGCCAGGGCCCGGAGCCGCTCGCGGTCGTCGGCGGTGTGGTCGGGGTGGTCGACCTCGATCCCGACGAGGCCGTGGGCCGCCAGGTCGCGGATGACCGACTCCTCGATGACCTCGCCGCGGGTCCGCGCCCACGGGTGCGCCCAGACCGGCACGCCGCCGGCCGCCCGGATCGTCGTGATCGCCTCGTCGACGGGCGTGTCGGCCTTCGGCTCGTAGTACGGCCCGTCCTTGGCCAGGAAGGTGCGGAACGCCTCGCCGACCGAGGCGACCACGCCGAGGTCCAGCAGCGCCTGCCCCACGTGCGGGCGCCCGACCGGGGCGCCGGTGCGCGCGGCGATGCCCTCGGGGTCGACGTCGTACCCGGCGGCGCGCAGGCGGTCGGTCATCACCCGGATCCGGCGCAGCCGCTCGCCCCGCAGCCGCTCCTGGTCGGCGAGCACCGCCGGATGGGAGGGGTCGAACAGGTAGCCGAGCAGGTGCGCCGGGACGCGGCCGCCCCGGCCGTCCGGCGCGTCGGTGGAGAACTCGGCGCCGCGGACCAACCGCACCCCGCGCGGGACGGCGGCGGCGGCCGCGTCCCAGCCCGCCGTCGTGTCGTGGTCGGTGAGCGCGAGCGTCGTCACGCCCGCGGCGGCCGCGCGGCGGACGACGTCGGCGGGGTCGTCGGAGCCGTCGGAGGCGTTCGAGTGCAGGTGGAGGTCGATCACGGCCGGGACGGGGTCTGCCGCTTCTCGCCGAACACCAGCTCGGAGATGGCCTCGTAGAACTCGTCGGGGTCGGGCATGTGGTGAATCTTGTTGAGCGCCTGGATCTGACCGGCCGACTCGATGACCAGGGTGCCGTAGCCGAGCGCACGGCCCATGAAGGTGCGCTCGAAGGTGAGGTCGGTGACCTTCCCGAGCGGCATCATGCCGACCTTCTGTGTGAACACGCCCTCGGCGAGCATCACGCGCTTGTCGGTCATGACGACCTTCTCGACCCACCACTCGCTGATCTTGTAGGAGGCCTTGATCAGCACCAGCAGCGCGCCGTACCAGAGCATGTTCGACACCACCGGGCCCTCGGGGAGCTCCACGGCGGCGACCAACAGGACGCCGAACAGCACAGCGGCCTGGACGACCTCGTTCATGACCTTGACCCAGTGCCGCCGGAAGCGGATCACGCGCCGCTCGGTCGGCAGCACGTACTCGTCGATGTCCCGTGGTGCGAGCACGTCGGACCTCCCCTTCCAGCGCCCGGCAGGAGCCTATCCCGCCGGGGGCCGGTCGAGGCACCGCCGCGGCGGTGGCTCAGCGGTCCTGCGGCACCGGGCGGTTCGGCTGCTCCAGCGCGAACTGCTGCTCGGGGGTGTCGGCCACCGGCCGCTTCGGCACCATGACCTTGCGCCGGTAGATGCAGACGACGACGCCGTCCTGGTTGTAGCCGATCGTCTCGACCTGGACGACGCCGCGGTCGTTCTTCGACGACGACTCCTTCTTGTCCAGCACGGTCGACTCGCCGTAGATCGTGTCGCCGTGGAAGACCGGCTTCACGTGGCGCAGCGACTCGACCTCGAGGTTCGCGATCGCCTTGCCGGAGACGTCCGCGACCGACATCCCGAGCAGCAGCGAGTAGACGTAGTTGCCGACGACGACGTTGCGGCCCTGCTGCGTGCCGGACGCGTAGTGGTTGTCCAGGTGCAGCGGGTGGTGGTTCATGGTGATGAGGCAGAAGAGGTGGTCGTCGTACTCGGTGACCGTCTTCCCGGGCCAGTGCTTGTACGTCGCCCCGACCTCGAACTCCTCGAAGTACCGACCGAACTGCACGTGTCCACTCCCTGAACTCACTCGACGACGGCGACGACCCGTGTCACTCCGGCGGCGCCCGCCGCGGGCCGAGTCGTAGGATGGACCATCGGTGCACCGCGCGGACCAGCGGGAACGCGTGAGCCGTGCGACATGGATCGAGACAGGAGGTGGACGTGGACTCCCCCGAGCAGGCAGCTGACACCCCTGGCGGAAGTACCGGCCGCGTCCCCTCGTGGCTGGCACCACGCCCCTGAGCGGGCGTTCCGGCCCGGGGCGACGCGGAGAGCCGTCCTCCGCCCCGACCCGAGAACCGAGGTCCCCCGTGCCCGCACTCCCCTCGCTGCGCACCGCCGCCCGTGTGCGCCGCCCCCGCGCGCTCGACCAGGGCGTCGGCGTCCCGCACGTCCCCATGTCCGCGTTCGTCGTCGACTGCGCGATCTACGTCGACGGCCGTCGGGTCGAGGGGCGCTGGAACCCGCGGGACGCGATCGCCGAGGTCCGCAGCCGCGGTGAGGGCTTCGTCTGGATCGGCCTGCACGAGCCCGACGCCGAGCAGATCGAGGACATCGCCGAGGTCTTCGGCCTGCACCCGCTCGCCGTCGAGGACGCGGTGCACGCCCACCAGCGCCCGAAGATCGAGCGCTACGACGACATGCTGTTCTCGGTGTTCAAGACGATGCGCTACGTCGCGCACGCCTCGCCGACCACGGCGAACGAGATCGTCGAGTCCGGCGAGCTGATGTGCTTCGTCGGGCGCGACTTCGTCGTGACCGTGCGCCATGGGCAGCACTCCGGCCTGCGCCGCGTCCGCCGCATGCTCGAGGCGGACCCCGAGCACCTGGCCCTCGGGCCCGCCGTGGTGCTGCACGCGGTGGCCGACCACATCGTGGACGCCTACCTCGACGTGTCGGCCGCGGTGGAGGGCGACATCGACACCATCGAGGCCGAGGTGTTCGCGCCGTACTCCGACTTCTCGGCCGACCAGATCTACCTGATGAAGCGCGAGGTGCTCGAGCTCCGCCGCGCGGTCGCGCCGCTGGTCAACCCGCTGCGCCGGCTCACCGAGGGCTACTCGCCGCTGGTGCCGACCGAGGTGCGCAGCTACTTCCGCGACGTCGACGACCACCTCGCCACCGTCGCGGAACGGGTCGCGCAGTTCGACGAGCTGCTGACCACGCTCGTCGACGCCGTGCTCGCCAAGATCACGCTCCGCCAGAACAACGACATGCGCAAGATCACCGCGTACGCGGCGCTGCTCGCGGTGCCGACGATGTTCGCCGGCATCTACGGCATGAACTTCGACTACATGCCCGAGCTGCACTGGAGCTTCGGCTATCCGCTGGTGATCCTCGTGATCCTCTCGATCTGCGGCTGGCTCTTCCGCACGTTCCGCCGGAACCGCTGGCTCTAGCCGAACCGGACATCTCCTCTCGTTCCCGACGAGGGGCTGCGCCGGGTGGCGCAACCCGCCTCACCGGTCGTCGAGAAGGCGATTGGGTCACGGGGAACGGGGGCACACGGGCCGTTGTGTAGCTGGGCTCACCAACCAGCCCGGCCCCGTGATGCGGGAGGTCCTCGTGACGGCCACTGAACACCCGGGCAGCGTGCGCTCGCTGATCCCCGCCCGGATCGACCGGTTGCCCTGGTCGCCGTTCCACACCCGCATGGTCGTGGCGCTCGGGACGGCCTGGATCCTCGACGGCCTCGAGATCACGATCGCGAGCAACGTCGGCGACAAGCTCACCGACTCCTCGCGGCTCGGCCTGTCCGCGACCGCGGTCGGCGGCCTCGCGACCGCGTACCTCATCGGGCAGGTGGTCGGCGCGCTCGTGTTCGGCCACATCTCCGACCGGCTCGGCCGACGGCGACTGTTCATGATCACGCTGGCGATCTACTTCGGCGGCTCGGCCCTCACCGCCTTCACCGTCGGGTCGGGCGGCGCCGCGATCGCGTTCATCTACCTGACGCGGTTCATCGCGGGCGCGGGCATCGGCGGCGAGTACGCCGCCATCAACTCCGCGATCGACGAACTGATCCCGGCGTCCTACCGCGGGCGCGTGGACATCGCGGTCAACGGGACGTACTGGGCGGGTGCCGCGATCGCGGCGATCGTGCAGGTCCCGCTGCTCTCCGGCGCGCTCTCCCCCGCCATCGACTGGCGCATCGCGTTCCTGCTCGGCCCGGTCCTCGGCCTCGGGATCCTGTTCCTGCGCCGGCACCTGCCCGAGAGCCCGCGCTGGCAGATCATGCACGGGCGCGGCGAGGAGGCCGAGCGGTCGATCGCCTACATCGAGCACGAGGTGGAGTCGACCGGGAAGGCGCTGCCGCCGGTCGACGACCGCAAGGCCATCGAGATCACGCCGACCGACCAGACCGGCTACCTCACCCTGCTCCGCGTGCTGTTCCGGACCTATCCCGGCCGGTCGACGCTCGGTGCGACGCTGATGATCACGCAGTCGTTCCTCTACAACGCGATCTTCTTCACCTACGCGACCGTGCTCGGGACGTTCTTCGGGGTGCAGGACACGGCGCTCTACTACATCCCGTTCGCGATCGGGAACTTCCTCGGCCCCCTGCTGCTCGGACCGCTGTTCGACTCGCTGGGTCGCAAGCCGATGATCTCCGGCACCTACATCCTCTCCGGCGGGCTGCTGGTGATCTCGGCGTTCCTGTTCCGCGCCGGGATGCTGACCGCCACGACCCAGACGATCGCCTGGTGCGTGATCTTCTTCTTCGCCTCGGCGGGCGCGTCCGCGGCGTACCTGACCGTCAGTGAGGTCTTCCCCATGGAGGTGCGCGCGAAGGCCATCGTCGTGTTCTTCGCGATCGCGCAGGCCTTCGGCTCCATCGCGCCGCTGTTCTACGGCTCGCTGATCGACAAGAACGCGCCGGACCCCTCGAAGCTGTTCATCGGCTACATCGTGGGCGCCGCGATCATGATCGTCGGCGGGTTGGTGACGCTCGCCCTCGGTGTGAAGGCCGAGGGCCAGTCGCTGGAGGACGTCGCGAAGCCGCTCTCGGTGGTGCGCGCGACGGGGGCGGCCAGTACGTGAGCCCCCCCGCCCCACCCGCGTGAGGGGACCCCTCAGGCGGTCGGGGCGGGCCGATCGTCCCCTCACGGTTCCCGACGGCGGGGCGAGCCCCGGGCTGGCAGCATCGCCGACCGTGAGCACCCTCTCCGGGCCCGACCAGCCGGCACCGCCGGGGTGGCGGTCGCACCAGCACGTGCAGCGCTTCGTCACGGCGGCGCCCCGCGAGCGGGTGTGGGCGTGGCTGAACGACCCGGCGACCTTCACCGACACCCAGATCCCGCCGTGGCGGGTGGAGTTCCTCGGCGGCGGGTTCACGCCGGGCGTGGTGACCACCCATTACGGCCCGGGGCTGCACCTCCCCGGCGTGCTGGGCGAGATCCGCGACGGTGCGTACCGCGACCTGCAGTACCTCTACGGCGCGTACGCGATTTCGTTCCGGCTGCTGCGCCCGACGCGACTGCAGATCGCCGTGGCCGACGCCCCGGGCGGCACCGAGGTGGACCTGCGCATCGACGCGCACGTCCACCCGCGGATGCTGCGCCTCTGGGCGCTCTCGCAGCGGGTGTTCTGGCGACGCTTCGAGACCTGGACGGCGAAGGCGACGGCCTGACGTTCGGCGCGAGTGCGGCGATCTGCGCCACCGTTGACGCAGATCGCCGCACTCGGCTCGCGGCGCTGGCCCCTGGTCTCCCCGCGACGGTGACGCCAGGCATCCCGGCGGGCCCGCGAGGCTGCGTGGCGTGCCCCTCGCGGGCGCAGGGGCGGTGGGGCTACGTCTGCTCGGAGCCGATCGCGAGCTTGGCCAGCATGTCGCGGGCCTTCTCCGCGTTGCGGGGCTGGCAGAGCACGTCGTAGCGGCCGGCGACGAGCTGGCTCGCCGAGGTGAAGTCGCGCCGTCCGCGCGAGGCGCCGTAGGTGATCGCGCCGGAGACGACACCGAACACGATGCCCATCCCGAGGCCGAGCAGGATCGCGCCGAACGACCCGTTGGCGCTGAACAGCGACAGGATCACACCGACGAACAGGCCCAGCCACGCGCCGGACGCGGCGCCGGTGGCGAGGACGCGACCCCAGGTCAGGCGTCCGATCACGCGCTCGACGAGCATGAGGTCGACGCCGACGATGGTCACGTCGGCCACCGGGAAGTCGTTGTCGGCGAGATGGTCGACGGCCCGCTGCGCCTCCTCGTACTTCGCGTACGACCCGATGGGCCAGCCCGAGGGCGGCTCGGGAAGGTTCGGCAGCCCGGGGGCGGCCCCGGGACGGTTGCCGAGGAACGGCGCGCTCACACTGACCTCCGCTGACTGATCGGCCCCGGTTGCTCGGGGTCCGCGCATCCTTCCAACGGACGGAACCGGTGGAAAGTGCCCACGCGGAGTGTGTGCCCGCTGACGCGGTCGGCCGAACGGCGCAACCCGCACCGCCGCGTCGTCGGGAATGCAGCGAGGGAGCCGCCCGGGACCGGGCGACTCCCTCGTGACGATGTGGCTCTCCTGCCACTGGATGACAGCAACGACGCTTCGCTGCCACCCAGGGGGGGGCGACGACTCAGCGCAGCTTGTAGTCCTTCAGCAGACCACGGCTGATGATCGTCTTCTGGATCTCCGAGGTGCCCTCGCCGATGAGCAGGAACGGCGCCTCACGCATGAGCCGCTCGATCTCGTACTCCTTGGAGTAGCCGTAGCCGCCGTGGATGCGGAAGGACTCCTCGGTGACCTCCTTGCAGTACTCGGAGGCGAGCATCTTGGCCATGCCGGCCTCGACGTCGTTGCGCTCGCCGCGGTCCTTCAGGCGGGCGGCGTTGACCATCATGAGGTGGGCCGCCTCGACCTTGGTGGCCATCTCGGCGAGCTTGAACGCGATCGCCTGGTGCTGCGCGATCGGCTTGCCGAAGGTGGAGCGCTGCTGGGCGTACTCGATGCCGAGCTCGAAGGCGCGGATCGCGATGCCGCAGGCGCGGGCGGCGACGTTCACGCGGCCGACCTCGACGCCGTCCATCATCTGCGCGAAGCCCTTGCCCGGCAGTTCGCCGAGCACCTGGGTCTGCGGGATGCGGAAGCCGTCGAACACCATCTCGGTGGTGTCGACGCCCTTGTAGCCCATCTTGTCGATCTTGCCGGGGATCGAGAGCCCCTCGGCGACCTTGCCGAACCCGCGTGGCTTCTCCACCAGCAGCGTCGTCAGGTTCTGGTACGGCTTCTCGGCGCCCTCGTCGGTCTTGACGAGCACCGCGGTGAGGGTCGACGACCCGCCGTTGGTCAGCCACATCTTGGCGCCGTTGACGACGTAGTCGTCGCCGTCGCGGGTCGCGCGGGTCTTGATGGCCGCCACGTCGGAGCCCAGCTCGGGCTCGGACATCGAGAACGAGCCGGTGATCTCACCGGTCGCCATCTTCGGCAGGTACTTCTGCTTCTGCTCCTCCGTGCCGTGGTGGATGAGCATGTAGGCGACGATGAAGTGGGTGTTGATGACACCCGAGACGCTCATCCACCCGCGGGCGATCTGCTCGACCGTCAGCGCGTAGGTGGCCAGCGACTCGCCCAGCCCGCCGTACTC
Organism: Actinomycetospora sp. CA-084318; assembly: GCF_050955885.1. Classification (NCBI taxonomy): domain Bacteria; kingdom Bacillati; phylum Actinomycetota; class Actinomycetes; order Pseudonocardiales; family Pseudonocardiaceae; genus Actinomycetospora; species Actinomycetospora sp. CA-084318. The sequence continues at coordinate 1,124,735 of NZ_CP192098.1, read as the reverse complement.
CTCCGGGATCATGAGCCCGAACAGGCCCATCTCCTTCATCCCGTCGACGATCTCCTGCGGGTACTCGTCGGCGTGCTCGAGTTCCTGGGCCTTCGGGATGATCTCCTTGTCCACGTAGTCGCGGACGGTGGAGAGAATCTCCTCCTGGACCTCGGTGAGGCCGGCGGTCTGGGCGAGACGTGCCATGACGATGAGCTCCTGACGAAGGTTTGTTACCGGCGAGTATGCGGTCAGCTCTCCGGCGGGGTCCAGCGCTCCCCACGCGTCATGCCGGCGGCGCGACCCTTGCCCGCGATGACCAGGGCCATCTTGCGCGATGCCTCGTCGATCATCTCGTCGCCGATCATCGCCGAGCCCTTCTTGCCGCCCGCCTCGGAGGTGAACCACTCGTAGGCGTCGAGGATGTTCTCGGCGTGGTCGTAGTCGTCCTGGTTGGGCGAGAAGACCTCGTTGGCCGCGTCGATCTGGCCGGGGTGCAGCACCCACTTGCCGTCGTAGCCCAGCGCCGCCGAGCGCAACGCGACGCGGCGGAACGCGTCGACGTCGCGGATCTGCAGGTAGGGGCCGTCGATGGCCTGCAGGTCGTAGGCGCGGGCCGCCATGAGGATCTGCATGTAGATGTAGTGGTAGGCGTCACCCTCGGTGTAGCCCGGGGGCTGCTCGCCGACGACCAGCGACTTCATGTTGATCGAGGCCATGAAGTCGGCCGGGCCGAAGACGATGGTCTCCATGCGCGGCGACGCGGCGGCGATCTCGTTGACGTTGGTCAGCCCCAGCGCGTTCTCGATCTGCGCCTCGATGCCGATGCGGCCGACCTCGTAGCCCATGGTCTTCTCGATCTGCGTGAGCAGGAAGTCCAGGGCGTGCACCTGCGCCGCGGTCTGCACCTTCGGCAGCATGATCGCGTCGAGGTTCGCGCCGGCGCCCTCGACGACCTCGGTGACGTCGCGGTAGGTCCACTCGGTGGTCCAGTCGTTGACGCGGACGACCCGGGTCTTGCCCTCCCAGCCGCCTTCGTTCAGCGCCGAGACGATCGTCTTGCGCGCCCCCGGCTTCGCGAGCGGGGCGCAGGCGTCCTCCAGGTCGAGGAAGATCTGGTCCGCCGGCAGGGTCCGCGCCTTGTCGATGAACTTCTGGCTCGACCCCGGGACCGCGAGACACGACCGACGCGGGCGGTTCTCGACACTCACTCGCACTGACCTCCTCGAAGGCCCCCGCCTGTCGTCGCGGAGGCGCACGGTTGACCGGGATGTTGACATGCGATGACTCCGCTGTCCCGATTCAGGTGAGCACCCTCTCCGCCGCGAGCCGGGAGTGCAACGCCGCTAACCTCAGCGCGTGACCCGTCCCGCCAGCACCGCGATGACCAGGGTGTTCGTCGCCCGGATGGTCGGTCTGCCCGTTCTCGGTCCCGACGGCGAGCACATCGGGCGCGTGCGCGACGCCGTGTCCGCCGTCTCGGTCGGGCCGCGACCGCCCCGGGTGCTCGGCCTCGTCGTCGGGGTGGGGTCCCGACGACGCATCTTCGTCCCGATGCTGCGCATCACCGCCATCGACGCCGGCGCGGTGACGCTGTCCACCGGGCAGGTGAACCTCCGCCCGTTCGCGCAGCGGCCGAACGAGGTCCTCGTCGTCGGGGAGATGCTCGACGCGGGCGTGCGGATCGTGGACCGACAGGTCGACGCCACCGTGGTCGACGTGCTCATGGAGCACACCCGCAGCCGCGACTGGCTGATCACGCGGCTCGCGGTCACCGAGCGCCTCGGGGTGCTGGGACGACGCGGCCCGGTGCAGGTGCTGCCGTGGGCGGCGATCAGCGGCCTCTCGCTCGCCGAGGAGGGCCAGGGCACCGAGCAGCTGCTCGCCACGTTCGAGGACATGCGCCCGGCCGACGTCGCGCGGGCCCTGCTCGACCTCCCGACGCGCCGTCGGTACGACGTGGCGGACGGTCTGGACGACGAGCGCCTCGCCGACGTCATCGAGGAGCTTCCGAACGACGAGCAGCGCGACCTGCTGCGCCACCTCGCCTCCGAGCGCGCGGCCGACGTGCTCGAGGCGATGGATCCCGACGACGCCGCGGACCTGCTCGCCGACCTGCCCGACCCGGAGTCCGAGCAGCTGCTGGGTCTGATGGAGCCCGAGGACTCGCAGTCGGTGCGCCGGCTGCTCACCTACTCGGCCGACACCGCCGGCGGCATGATGACCCCGGAGCCGATCGTGCTGGCCCCGGACGCCACCGTCGCCGAGGCCCTCGCCCGCGTCCGCAACCCCGACATCACCCCGGCGCTCGCGTCCATGGTGTTCGTCTGCCGCCCGCCCTCGGCCACCCCGACGGGGCGCTACCTCGGCTGCGTGCACGCCCAGCGGCTGCTGCGCGAGGCGCCGTTCGCGCTGGTGGCCGGGGTGCTCGACGCCGAGCTCACCCGACTGGACCCGGACGCCTCGCTCACCGAGGTCACCCGCTACTTCGCGACGTACAACCTGGTCTGCGGCCCGGTGATCGACGAGAACGACCACCTGCTCGGCGCGGTCACCGTCGACGACGTCCTCGACCACCTGCTGCCCGAGGACTGGCGCTCGCAGGACCCCGACCCCACGACGACGGGCGGGCTCCGGATCCCGGAGAACGCCCTGCCGCCCGCCAAGGGAGCACCCCGTGCCTGAGCGTTCCACCCGCCGGCGGCTCGACACCCCGTCCGGCCCGCAGCGCCGCCTGCGCCTCGACCTCGACACGGAGGCGTTCGGCCGGCTCGCCGAGCGGCTGGCGCGCTTCCTCGGGACCGGCACCTACCTGCTGTGGCAGACGGTGTTCGTGATCGTCTGGATCGCGCTGAACCTGATCGGCATCGTCGGCGAGTGGGACCCCTACCCGTTCATCCTGCTGAACCTGGCGTTCTCCACCCAGGCCGCCTACGCGGCGCCGCTGATCCTGCTGGCGCAGAACCGGCAGGACGACCGGGACCGGGTCTCGCTCGACGAGGACCGCGCCCGCGCCCAGCGGACCATCGCCGACACGGAGTACCTCTCCCGCGAACTGGCCGCGGTGCGGCTCGCCGTCGGCGAGATGGTCACCCGCGACTTCCTGCGCAGTGAGCTCGCCGAGCGGGGGGCGGAGCGCTCCGGGGTGGACCGGGAGACGCAGAAGGCGCTGACCCGGGCGGTCGACAAGTCGCTGGACAAGACGCTGGAGCGGGCCCTGGAGCGCGCGGTGGACAAGGCCGTCGAGCGGGCCCTCGGCAGGGTGCTGGAGCACACGGGTCCGAGCAACGGGAGCGTCGGTACCGACACGTAGCATCGGGGTATGGCTGCACCGTCCGTCGAGGCGATCCGCACCGCACTGGGCGGTGTCGAGGACCCCGAGATCCACCGTCCGATCACCGAGCTCGGCATGGTCAAGGACATCCGCGTCCTGGACCACGGCAAGGTCGAGGTCGCGGTCTACCTGACGGTCGCCGGGTGCCCGATGAAGGACACGATCACCTCGCGCGTCACGAACGCCGTCTCGGCGGTCTCGGGCGTCACCGCGGTGTCCGTGGAGCTCGACGTCATGAACGACGAGCAGCGGCGCGAGCTGCGCAAGACCGTCAAGGGCGACGCCGACGAGCCGGTCATCCCGTTCGCCCAGCCCGGCTCGATGACCCGGGTGTACGCGGTCGCCTCGGGCAAGGGCGGCGTCGGCAAGTCGTCGGTGACCGTGAACCTCGCCGCGGCGATGGCCGACAAGGGCCTCAAGGTCGGCGTCGTCGACGCGGACATCTACGGCCACTCGGTGCCGCGCATGCTCGGTACGGAGGACCTGCCGACCAAGGTCGACGAGATGATCCTGCCGCCGCAGTCGCACGGCGTGAAGGTCATCTCGATCGGCATGTTCACCCCCGGCAACACCCCGGTCGTCTGGCGCGGCCCGATGCTGCACCGCGCGCTGCAGCAGTTCCTCGCCGACGTGTTCTGGGGCGACCTCGACGTCCTGCTGCTCGACCTCCCGCCCGGCACCGGCGACATCGCGATCTCGGTCGCGCAGCTGATCCCGAACGCCGAGCTGCTCGTCGTCACCACCCCGCAGCAGGCCGCCGCCGAGGTCGCCGAGCGGGCAGGCGCGATCTCGCTGCAGACCCGCCAGCGCCTCGTGGGCGTCGTCGAGAACATGAGCTGGATGGACATGCCCGACGGGTCGCGCATGGACCTGTTCGGCTCCGGCGGCGGGCAGACGGTGGCCGACTCGCTGACGAAGTCGATCGGCTCCGAGGTCCCGCTGCTCGGCCAGATTCCGATCGACACCCGCCTGCGCGAGGGCGGCGACGCCGGGGTGCCGCTGGTGCTCTCCGCGCCGCAGTCCGCGGCCGGTGAGGCGCTGCGCACGGTCGCCGACCGGCTCACCGTGCGGGCCCGTGGCCTCGCCGGGATGTCGCTGAACATCTCGCCCGCCGGCCGCTGAGACCTACAGGTCGCGCTGCATCCACGCGACGTCGTGCCAGGCGTCGAACTTCCACCCCACGCGCGGGAACGTGCCCACGGGCGCGAACCCGAGCGCGGTGTGGAGGCCGACGCTGGCCTCGTTCGGCAGCGTGATCCCGGCCGTGGCCCGCACGTGGCCCCGGGCGCGTAGCCGGGCGAAGAGGTCCTCGTACAGGGCCCGGCCGGTTCCGGTGCGCCGGCGCCCGGTCTCGAGGTAGACGCTGACGGCGCACGTGTACCGGTAGGCGTGCCGCTCGTTGAACGGCCCGGCGTAGGCGTAGCCGACGATCCGGCCGCCGTCCTCCCCGACGAGCCACTGGTGGGCGGCCGCCATCCGCGCGGCCATCTCGTCCGCCGAGGGCGGGTGCTCCTCGAAGCTGACGACGGTGTCCCGGACGTACGGGGCGTAGATCGCGGCGCACGCCGAGGCGTCATCCGTCGTGGCGTCTCGGATGGTCAGCACGGTTCGCATGGTCGCGTACCGGTCGGTCCGCCCTGCCGCTCAGCCCAACGGCACCAGCGGCGGCTGCATCCCCGGGCTGTCGACCGGGCCGCCGGACATCCGGGCGAGGAATGCCAGGATGCCCGCCGAGCCCCAGTGCCAGGACGGCTCGCCGAGCAGGCGTGGGCGGCCGTCGGTGACGTTGGACGGCCACGTCCCGTCCGGGCGTATCGAGGCGCTCAGCCACCGCTGGGCGCCGAGCGCGGCGTCGCGGTAGCCGGCCTCTCCGGTGACCCGGGCCAGGGTGTCGAGGTACCACCCGGTGCCCGCCGCGCCGGAGTTCGTCGAGAGGTGGCTGATCGGGCTGCCCTCGAACTCCGGCCACGACGTGCCGCCGTCCCGGTCCTGGCCGACCGTCAGCAACCACCGTCCGGCGGCCTCCGCCCGCTCGCGGTGGCGGTCGTCGTCGAGGATCTGCGCGGCCTGCAGCGACACCCACCCGATGCCGGCGGCGCCCTCCTCCATGCCGGTGGCCCGCCGCGGGTTGCCGGGCACCCCGGCCGGGTCGACCCAGATCGGCCAGGTCGACCCGCCGCCCGCCGGGATCGCGGTGCGGTCGAGGAAGTCCAGCGCGCGCTCCGCCCCGTCGCGCCACCGCGCCTCGCCGGTGGCCTGGTGGAGCCGCAGGAACGTGAAGGCCGCGCCCGCCGCCCCGGAGAGGAAGCCGGTGTTGCGGGCGGGCTGGTCGGCGCGCTCGGGCATCCCGCCGTCGGGGCCCTGCTGGGAGAGCAGGTAGGCGCCGCCACCCGCGGCGTAGTCGGCGAGGCGCCGGTCGCCCGTGCGGTCGGCCAGGACGCTCAGCGCGTAGACGATCCCGGCCTGTCCCTCGCCCATGCCGTTGCGGTAGGACGGCGGGCCGTCGTCGCTCCAGGCCCACCGGCACACCGCCGGGCACGCGGGCGCGCCCGGCACGTCCTCCGCGCGCTCGACCAGCCACGCCGTGGCGGCGCGGGCCGCGTCGCGGTAGCGCGGCTCGTCGAGCCGCTCCCCCGCCGTCCAGAGCAGGTCGGCGATGCCGGCCGCGCCGTCGTCGTAGGACGAGTAGGCGTACCCGGCGACGCCGTCGGGGTCGACGTAGTCGGGGAAGCGGCCTTCGCCCCGCTGGGCGGCGACCAGGAAGTCGGCCGCGTCGCGGACGGTGTCCAGGGACCGGTCGCGGACCGAGCCCTCCGGGGCGCCGTCGGCGACCGCGAGCAGCCCGGCGGCGATGCCGGCGACGCCGACGTCGCGGTCGACCTGGCGGTGCGGCGCCTGGATCACGCTCGGCCAGGCGCTGCCGCCCGAGGGGCCGGACTCCGCGGTCGCGATCAGGGCGTCGAGGCCCCGCGCCACGTCCGCCGGCACGGCGGCCGCCGCGGCGGGACTCGGGGACGGGACGGCGGTCTCCTCGCGCGCCGGGGTGGACGCACACCCCGCCGCGAGGGCGAGCACCGCCACCAGCAGCAGCACCCGGGTCACGGCGCCACCACCGACACGAGGGGCCGGGCCCGCCCGCTCGGCACCACGACACCGGGCTCCATGCCGTCCGCCCGCAGCGCGTCGATGGCCCGCGGCAGGTACTGCCACTGCGGGTCGGGACAGTTGATCGCGTCCCCGCCGTCGTGCAGCAGGATCACCGCCTGGTCCTTCGCCTCGGCCATGATCAGCCTGACGAGCCCGTCCGCGCCCGCGCACTCGAAGTCGCCGGGCAGGTTGGAGCGCCAGTCCCAGCCCACGTTCCCGACGAGCCGCCGCTCGGCCAGCACCGCGTCGGCGGCCGGGGAGGCCTCGCCGAAGGGGTAGCGCCACATCGTCGGCCGGACGCCGAGCTCGCGGGTGAGGATCTCCTCGGACCGGACGATCTGGTCACGCGCGCGCTGCGGGTCGAGCTCGGGGAAGTACAGGTGCTCGTAGGAGTGCAGCCCGACGGCGTGCCCCTCGGCGAGGGCCCGTCGGGCGATCTCCGGGTGCTTCTCCACCTGGTCGCCCTGGAAGAAGAAGGTGGCCTTCGCGCCCTTGGCGCGCAGCACGTCGAGCACGTACGGCGTGCGCTCCGGGGTGGGCCCGTCGTCGAACGTGAGCCCGACGAGCGGGGTGGCGGGCGTGATGCGCGTCGGCGGCCGGGCGCGGTCGGCGGCCGTCGGTTCGTAGCGCGGCCCGACCACGCTGACCTCCTGCACGGTGGGTGGGGCCGCGGTCGCCTCGTCGGCGCCCGAGAGCCACGTCGCGAAGCCGGCGACACTGCCACCGAGCAGCACGACGAGCATCGCGACCGTCACCAGTGTCCGGCGCCGCCGCACGTCGAAGGCGCTCTTCCCACGACGGCGGGGCCCGGTGCGGGCCTCGGCCGCGAGCGCCGCGACGCCGAGCAGCGTCGTCTCCTGCGACGACGTCTCCCGACGCCTCCTGCCGCCCTGCACCGCTCTCAGTGGAAGTGCCGGGCGCCGCGACGGGCGATGCGGACGAGCAGCATGAGCGTGAACGCCACCGTGACGCCGGTGAGGATCACCGCGATCGCGCTGACGCCCTGGGTCGCGGCCAGGGCCATGCCGGTGGCGCCGCCGGTGACGCCGCTCGTCAGGTACAGGGACTCGCCGTACATCGTGTGCCTCTCGGTGGGGAGCGAGGGGAGGGGGCTACCAGCCCTGTCGTCGGGCCAGCAGACAGCGCCACGCGGCCACGACCGCGCAGAACTCGAGGAAGAAGCCGTACAGGTCCTCGACGACCAGCACGGCCACGATCGCGACGTCGGTCGCGGTGCGTCCGGGGAGACGCCACATCGAGGTGACCCGCTCCAGCCACATCACGCCGAGCGGGACCAGCCCGATCAGCGCGTACCGGAACGGGATGGCGTGGGTGATCATCAGGACGATCATCGTCACGAAGAGCACCCGGAAGAACACGCTCAGCACGAAGAGGCCGTAGGACATGATGTCCCGGCGGGTGGCCGGGCCCCAGCCGCGCTTGAGGCACTCGTCCATGCCGCCGCGGCCCCAGCGCAGCCGCTGCACCCAGAGCTCGCGGAAGCTCGTGGGCGGATGGGTGAGCACGTGGGCGCCGCGGGCGGCGCCGACCGTCCAGCCGGCGGTCTTGAGGTCGAGGGTGAGCGCGTAGTCCTCGATCAGCGACGTGCCGTCCCAGGGGCCCGCGTCGCGGTGCACGGCGACCTCGTCGAGGGCCTCGCGCCGGTACATCGCCGCGGCGCCGCTCGCGACGCTGACCCGCCAGCTCCGCAGCTCGCGCAGGTCGTCGTAGCGGGCGTACTCGAGGCGCTGCAGGCGCCACGCGAGCCCGCGCCCGGGGGCCGCCCAGTAGCGGGCGCACACGCCGCCGAGGGTCGGGCGGGAGCGCAGTTCCTCGGCCATGGCGGCGGCGCAGCCGGGCCGCAGCACGGTGTCGGCGTCCATCGTGAGCACCAGGTCGGCGTCGCCCGCGGCGCGCCGCCAGCCCTCGTTGAGGGCGCCGGCCTTCTTCTCGGTGTTGCCCTCGGTCTCGATGACCGTCACGGGGTAGCGGCGGGCGATCTCGACGGTGCGGTCGGTGCAGTTGTCCGCGACCACGACGACGCCGGCGATCTCCAGCCACTCCGGCGTCTCCTGCGCCAGCAGGCCCTCGACCGTGTCGGCGATCCCGTCCTCCTCGTCGTGCGCGGGGACGAGCACGACGAGGCTGGTGACCGCGGTGCCTTCCCGACGACGCGTGCCGCGGCGGCTCCGGCGCTCGGCCGCCGGGGTGGGCGCAGCGGACGCGGCGGTGGAGCGGCGTGCGGGGGTCGGCCGGGCGGGGGCGGCGGTGGTCGTCGCCGGTGCCGGAGCGAGCGCCAGGGCCGTCGGGGCCGGCCGGGCGGGGGCGGCGATGGTCGTCGCCGGGGCCGGAGCGGGTGCCAGTGCCGTCGGGGCGGGGCCCGCCGGGGCCGGTGCGGGCCGCGGACCGGGCGTGGGGCGGGCCGGCGCAGCGGGTGCGACGGCGGTCGCGGCGGACGCGGTCGGGCTCGAGACGGTCGGCGCGGCGGCGTGCGCGGCCGTCGTCCGGGGCGCCGTCGTCGGGGAAGCCGGCGCCGGGGTGGGTCGCGGCGCCGGGGTGGGGCGTGCGGCGTGCCGGGAGCGACGCGGACCCGGCGTGGGTCGGGCACCCCGACGGACGACGGTCGGGGTCTCGTCGACGGCCGGAGCGGGCGAGCTCGCGGTGACGACCGGCAGCGGACCGGACCCGGCACGGGCGCCCGGGATGCGGGACGCGAGCTCGGCGGCGCGCAGCTTCGTGGTGGGGGCCTGCTCGTCCTCGAGCTGGGCGGCGAGGAGCTGGGCGACCGTTACACGGGGCGCGTCGCGCGGACGGGTGCGTCGCATGCCCCCGGTCGGAGCATCGAGCAGCGTGGTCGCGGCGCGATGCCCTCCCTCAGCCTGACGCATGGTGTCTCCCGACGGACTCAGTCACCCCATCGACATCGCCCGATCGATGCCGACATGTCCCATATAGTCACAGACGGTCCGAGTGTTACACCGGAATCACGGTTTGGCCACGGATGTACCGGTCGTCACGATCCAGAGGTTCACGCCGGTGGAGCGGCAGCCGCCGTCCGGGCGACGTCGCGTCTCGCCCGGTCGGCGCAGCGGCGCCGGCGGGAGACTCCGCCGGCCCGCTCCGGCCCATCCCCGCGAGATTCACGCCAGACAGGTCCGGGGGCCCCGGAACCTGCACCACGTCACCTTCGCGGCCGGCGGCCGGCGGCCGGCAGATGGCCGGGCCGGCCGGACGGCGGGCGGGGTGGCGGACGTCGTCGGGACCGGGGTCAGGCCAGGGAGAAGGACCGCCGGGAGAGGCCCCACATCATGCCGTCGATCTCCGTGCGCACCGGCGCCTCCGGGTCGGTGGCGGCGCCGAGGGTGACGAACAGCGGCACGTAGTGCTCGGCGGTCGGGTGCGCGTAGGGCATGCCGGGCGCATCGCGGAAGCGACGCAGCTCGTCGACGTCGCCACGGGCGAGGGCGTCGGAGACCCAGGCGTCGAAGTCGTCGGTCCAACCGGGCACGGCGTCGCCGCGGAGCATGTCGCGGGTGAGGAAGGGCAGGCCGTGGGTCATGAAGCCGGAGCCGACGACCAGCACGCCCTCGGCGCGCAGCTCGCGCAGACGGGCGCCGATGCGCATGAGCCGCTCGGGGTCCTCGTCGGGCATGGAGACCTGCAGCACCGGGACGTCGGCGTTCGGGTACATCACCGAGAGCGGCACCCAGGCCCCGTGGTCGAGCCCGCGGGCGGAGCGGTGGACCTGCTCGGTCCCGTCGCCGAGCAGGCCCGCGACCCGGTCGGCGAGGGTCGTCGCGTCCGGCGTCGCGTAGGTCATCGTGTAGTAGCGCGGCGCGAAGCCCCCGAAGTCGTAGACCAGCGGCGTGCCCTCCTCCGGCGCGGAGAGGGTCAGCGGCGCGGACTCCCAGTGCGCGGAGACGATGACGATCGCGCGTGGCTGCGGCATGCGGTGCGCCCAGCCGAAGAGGTCCCGCATCCACCCGCCGTCGTCGTAGAGCGGCGGGGCGCCGTGCGAGAGGTAGATCGCCGGCATCGGACCGTCGGCGGGGGTCCACGGCCGGCGGCCCGAGGCGGTCTCGCGGGCCGGACCGACGAAGGCGTCGAAGGCGCCGCCGGGGACGGCGGTGTCGAACGGGGAACTCATGCCGGGACTCCTGGGGTGTGACGATGCACCCGCGGACGCTACACGTGCACAGTTGAAGCATCAAGTGTAGCGTCGGGGTCATGGCCGACTGGTTGACCGCCGACGAGCAGCGGGCGTGGCGCCGTACCGCTGCGATGTTCACGTTGCTGCCCGCCGCCCTGGACGCGCAACTGCAGCGCGACGCCGGCCTCACCCAGTTCTCCTACCTCGTCCTCGCGATGCTCTCCGAGACTCCCGGGCGCACGATGCCGATGAGCGAGCTGGCCTCGATGGTCAGCTCGTCGCTCTCCCGGCTCTCGCACGTGGTGTCGCGGCTGGAGAAGCAGGGCTGGCTCACCCGCGAGCCGTGCGCGGACAACGGCCGGGTCACCATGGCGCGGCTGACCGACGCCGGGTGGGAGAAGGTGGTCGCGACGGCCCCGGGGCACGCCGCCGAGGTCCGTCGGCTCGTGATCGACGCCGTGGGCCCGGACCGGATCGCCGACCTCGACGGGATCGCGAGCGCCGTCCTGCGGCGGGTCGACCCCGGCGGGCGCATGCGCGCCAACCCGCTCAACCAGGGCTGCTGAGCCCCGCCGCCTAGGTCGCGTCCGGGTCGAACGGGGCCGCCTCGCCCGGCGCGAGCGGCGTCGCCCGGTCGGACTGCCCCTTGATGGTCCCGCCCGCGCCGGCGGCGGGGAGGCCGTGCGCGACCCCGTTCGTGCCGTTCACGGGGACCGGGGCGGCGCCGGCGGGCGTCGCGGCACCGGTCCAGGTGCCGTCCTGCACCGGGTCGAGCAGCGAGCGCCGCACGGCCGCGCGGGGGTCCATGTTCCGGATCTGGCGCAGGTCCTCGAGCGGCTTGCGGAACTCGTCGAACTCGGGCCCGATCTCGTTGCGCAGCTGGTCGCGGGCGCCCGCCGCGTACTCGCGGACGGTCCGCATGGTGTCGGCGACCCAGCGGATGGCGCCGGGCAGCCGCTCCGGCCCCAGCACGAACAGCCCGATCAGCGCGAGGACGAGGATCTCGCCCCACCCGACGCTCTCGAACACCCGACCCTCCCGGTCCTACAGCTGCGCCTGCAGCGACAGGGGCCGGCCTCCGCGGACGACCCCGAGGGTCACCGTGTCCCCGGGGCGGTGCTCCCGGATCGCGACGACCAGCTCGTCCGACGAGGCTATCGGGCGCTCGTCCACGCGGGTGATCACGTCTCCCTCCAGCACCCCGGCGCGCGACGCGGGGCCCCCCCGGACGACGTTGAGGATCTGCGCCCCGTCCGAGGTCCCGTCGGTGACCGACTTCGCGTTCACCCCGAGGTCGGTGTGCGCGAAGGAGCCGGTGCGGATCAGCGACTCCGCGATGACCTTGACGTCGTCGATCGGGATCGCGAACCCGAGGCCGATCGACCCGCCCTGCCCGGAGGAGTCGCTCCCGCCGAGCGTGCGGATGGCGGTGTTGATCCCGACGACGGCTCCGGTCGAGTCGACGAGCGCCCCACCGGAGTTGCCGGGGTTGATCGCGGCGTCGGTCTGGATCGCGTCGATCACCGGGTTGACGTTCGCGGTCTCGGCGTCGAGCCGCACGGGCCGGCGCAGCGAGCTGACGATGCCCGTGGTCACGGTGCCCGCGAGGCCCAGCGGCGACCCGATCGCGATGACGCCGTCGCCGACGCGTAGATCCGAGGAGCGCCCGAGCTGGGCGACGACGGGGTCGGCGACGTTCACCTTGATCACCGCGATGTCGGTCTGCGGATCGCGGCCGACGATCTGTGCGGGCGCCCGCACCCCGGAGGCGAACACGGCCTCCAGCGTCGCGCGCGGGTCGGTCGCCGCCAGCGACACGACGTGGTTGTTCGTGACGATGTCGCCGCGCGGGTCGACCACGACACCGGACCCGGTGCCGCCGGTGGTGCCGGAGCGCACCTCGATCGACACGACGGCGGGGACCACCCGCCCGGCCACGTCGGCCACCGACCCGGCGGGACGTTCCTTGCCGGCGTCGACCTGGGCGAGGGTCGCTCCCGGGTCGACGATCGTGTCGGTGCCCTCGGCCGTCAGGTGCCCGACGACGCCGCCGATCGCCCCGACCGCCAGCGCCAGCACGGTGAGCAGGACCAGGGCGCTCGGCGCCACCCGGCGACCGAAGAGCAGCTCGCGGGCGGACAGGCGCGGTCCGGTGGCGCGGCGGTCGGGCTCCGGCCCGCTCTCGCGCACGGCGGGCGCGCCCAGCTCGACCGCGGCCTCGGGGTCGCGCCACGGGTCGCGGGTCGCCGCGTCGCCGGCCCAGAAGTCGTCACCGGTGTCCCCCGCCGTCTGCGGGGTCTCGCGCGGCCGCTGGAGCGGTTCGGCCGCGTCGGAGGGCCGGCCGAACGCGCCGGCGAGCGCCACGGAGGGCTCGCGCGACCCCGCGGGGGCCGACGGGTCCGCGGCGGCCGGGCGGTCGGCGAAGGAGCCCGCCGCCCCGGCGGGCCGCCCGAAGTCGGACGCGAGGTCGGCGTGCCCGTTCGTGTGGCCGTTGGTGTGGTGGTCGGTGTGCGGGCGGCCGTTGCGGTGCCCGTTCGTCGGCCCGGCGGCCGGCTCCGTGGTCGGCTCCGTGGTCGACCCGTCGTCCGCCGGGGACGCGTCGGGGCGCTCCGTCGTCGCGTTCCGCGACCAGGGGCTGCTCATGGGTGCGCTCTCAGCGACAGAGCCGGCGACGTCGTCCGGAGGCTGCCGGACGTGATCGGGCGCGCGCGGTGGGTGGTCATCGTCCTGCCACGGTAGAGCGCGGACGACTCCCGGGGCGACACCACCCGATCGTCCGGGTCGGGCCGTGAAGGAGCGGTCAGGACGACGGGCGCGCCCGGGTGGCGTCGGAGGGTGCCGGCGGGGTGGTGGAGGTGGGCGTCGCCGCCCGGGCGACGGCGTCCTGCACGACCGCACCCGCCACGGGGTTGCCGCGCTCCCCCACGGCCGGCGGCGCCGCGGTCAGCGAGGCCCCGGCGCTCGGGACGCGACCGGGCAGCGGCGCGACGGGCACGGCGCCGGCGGAGAGCACCGGGCCGACGACCGCGGCCGCCCCCGCGACCAGTCCCGACGCGACGACGGCCGGGAGGACGCGTCGACGGGACCGGGGGCCGCCGCCACCGCGTCGGCCGGTGCGGCGCGGCCGGTCCGGCGGATCCTCCGCGGGCACCACGAACCGCCCCTCGGCGTCCACGCCGAGACCGGCGGGGACCTCGGGCAGCTCGGCGTGGTCGGGGATGTTGCGCAGCGAGGTCAGCAGCGACGACGGCGCGCCGGGGCAGTCGGCGGCGCGCAGCCGGCGCCGGGCCTGGCGCTGCGCGGCGACCTCACCGGCGCACGTGAGGCAGTGGTCGACGTGGGCGGCGGCCCGGCCCGCGGCGGCCTCGCCCAGCTCACCGTCGACGAAGGCGACCATCGCGTCGAGGGTCAGGTGGCCGGAGTCGGACCAGCGCGACCAGGGCGTGCCCGGGGCGCGGCCGATCACGCCCGCGCTCCCGCCTGCTCCGCGTCCGCCCGTCGACGCTCCAGGGCACTGCGGAGGGCCTGTCGGCCGCGGTGGATTCGGCTGCGCACGGTCCCCAGTTTGACATCCAGCGTCGCCGCGATCTCCTCGTACGAGAGACCTTCCACGTCGCAGAGCACCACGGCCGCGCGGAACTCGGGCGCGAGCTCGTCGAGGGCACCCTGCAGGTCGGGGTCGAGGTGCGCCTCGGAGAACACCTGCTCGGGGTCCGGGCCGCCGCCGGGGAGGCGGTCGGTGTCCTCCGGGAGGCCCTCCATCCGGAGCCGGCCGCGGCGCCGCACCATGTCCAGGAACAGGTTCGTCGTGATCCGGTGCAGCCAGCCCTCGAAGGTGCCCGGCTTGTACGCGGCGAGGGAGCGGAACACCCGGATGAACGTCTCCTGGGTGAGGTCCTCGGCGTCGTGCGCGTCGCCGGTCAGCCGGTAGGCGAGGCGGTACACGCGGTCGGCGTGCTCGCGGACGACGTCGTCCCAGGACGGCGGGGTCCAGGCCTGCTCGTCCGTGGCGAAGCCCGGGACGTGCCCCTCGAGGTGGTCGGGGCGCGCGGCGAGCGTCTCGGTCATGGGCTCACCCTCCCGTCCGGTCATGACACGGGGGTGAGGGTCGTCTGAGAGGGCGCTGAGGAAGTCGCGCCGGGGACGCGACCGTCGTCACGCCGTCGGGTGCCACCATCCGGACGCGCGCGGCGCGGCGCGGTGATCGACGCGGGCTCCCGATCTAGCCTGGGCCGCGTGAGCGAGGACGGGGGCCGCGAGGGGACACGACGCGTGCGCGCGCTCCGGGTCGTCGGTCCCGATCCCGCCACGCCGCCGCCCTCCACCGCTCCGCCCGTCGCCCCGCCACCGGTACGGACGCCGCCGCGGCCGCACGATGACGCCGGTCGGCGCAGCCCCCACCGTCCGGGGCGCGGCACCGCCCGCATCCCGGTGTACCCGCGCGTGCCGACCGGACCGCTGCGCCTGCCGAGCACGTCGTTCGCGGGACGGCCGCGCCCGGGCGAGGACGAGCCGACCACCACGCCGCAGACGCTCCCGCGGCTCGTCCCGGCCGATCTTCCCGACGTCGGGTCGGGGCAGGTCGAGCCGGTCGGTCCCGCCGAGCCCCTGGTCGGCGACGACCTCGACGAGGGCGCCGGCGAGCGGGAACGGCTGCGGGCGCGCGCCGAGCACTTCACCCCGGAGGACGACGTCCTCACCGCGGCCCGGGAACGGGCCGCGGAGCACGGCATCGTCCCGATCGGGGCCGGCGCCGCCGCCGCCCTGACCTTCCTGGCGTCCGCCGGCCGGGCCCGCGCGGTCGTCGAGATCGGCACCGGCGCCGGGATCGGCACCGTCAGCCTGCTGCGCGGGATGCCGCGTGAGGGCCTGCTGACCAGCATCGACACCGAGGTCGCGCACCAGCGGCTGACCCGCATCACGTGCGCGGAGGCCGGCTTCGGGTCCGGCCGTGTCCGCATGATCACGGGGCGGGCGCTCGAGGTGCTGCCCCGGCTCTCCGACGCCGCCTACGACCTCGTGCTCGTCGACGCGGCCACCGTGGAGTACCCGCGCTACCTCGCCGAGGCGGTGCGGCTGCTGCGTCCGGGCGGCGTCGTCGTGCTCGACAACGTCTGCTGGACCGGACGCGTCACCGACCCCGCCCGCCGGGACGCGATCTCGGCGGCGCTGCGCGAGACGGTGCGGCTGGTGCGGACCGACGAGCGGCTGGCGCCGTTGCTGCTGCCGGTGTCCGACGGGCTGCTCTGCGCGTCGCTGCTGCCCTGAGCGGGCTCCCCGGTCCCCGCCGTCGTCCTGAGCGAACGGCACTCTCGCGCGCCTAGATGCTGCGACAGTGCCGTTCGTTCAGGAGGTCGAGGACCGGGCGGCGCAGAACTCCACGAGCGTGCGCGCCGCGAACCCGGTCGCGCCCTTGGCGACCTCCTCGTGGGGCGCGTCGCACCGGGCGGGCCCGGCGATGTCGAGGTGCGCCCACGGGACGTCGCCGACGAAGCGGCGCAGGAACAGCGCCGCCACGATGCCGCCGGGGCCGGGCGGGGCCTGGCGGACGTCGGCGAGCTGCGAGTCGACGTCGGGGTCGTGGCCGGCCGCGAGCGGCACCCGCCACCACGCCTCACCGGTCGACGCGCCCGCCTCGCCGATCGCGGTGGCGACGTCGTCCGTCGTCGCGAACAGGCCGCCGGTGCGTACGCCGAGCGCGACCTTCATCGCCCCGGTCAACGTCGCGACGTCCACGATCACGTCCGGCGCGAGCGTCGCGACCGCGTAGCCCAACGCGTCGGCCAGCACCATCCGGCCCTCGGCGTCGGTGTTGGTCACCTCGGTGGTGCGCCCGTCGTAGTGCCGCACCACGTCGCCGGGCCGGTACGCCGAGCCGGACACGTGGTTCTCCGCGAGCGGCACCAGCCCGGTGACCCGCACCGGCAGGTCCAGTGCGGCGACCGCGGCGAGCGCCCCGACGACGGCCGCGCCGCCCGAGCAGTCGGTGCGCATGTCGGCCATGCCCGCGTTCGGCTTGATCGAGATGCCGCCGGTGTCGAACGTGATGCCCTTGCCGACCAGCACGACGTGGGTGGTCGCCGACGCGGGGGACCACGAGAGCTCCAGGAACCGCGGCGGGCGGGACGAGCCGCCGCCGACGGCCAGGACGCCACCGAACCCCTGCTCGGCGAGCCACTGCTCGTCGCGCACCACGGCGTCGACGCCGTCGGCCGTGGCGAGGGCGGCCAGCGCCTGCTCGGCGAACCACTCGGGTGACTTGGCGCCGGACGGGCTGTCGGCGAGGTCGCGGGCGGTCGCCGTCGCCGCCGCGAGGACCAGGGCCCGCTCGACGGCGGGCCGCTCGTCCGCCGGGACCTCCACCGTCACGACCGGCGCCGCGGCGGGCTGCGCCGAGCGGACCGAGAACCGGTGGGAGCCCAGCAGCAGGCCGGTGGCCAGCGCCGCCCAGTCGGGGGACACCGCGTCGTCGGGCACGACGTGCAGCCGCGCCGGACCGTCCTCCTCCGCGCCGAAGAGCTCGCCGGGGTCGGACCGTCCGCTCGCCACCCGGACCGCGGCGGCACCCGCACCGCGCCAGTCCTTCGCGTGGCCGGCGCCGGCCCCGACCAGCCAGCGACCGGCGCCCTCGTCGGGGACGAGCGCGGCGACGGCGCCGGCGGACGGCACCCAACCGCTCGGGGCGTCGGGTGGGGCACCGGCGTCGTCGCCCGTGCGGCACAGACGCACGAGCGCCGCCCCGGACGGTCCCGCCCCGGGGTCGACGAGACGGATCTCCGCGAGCGGGGTGGGGAGCGTCGGGGCGGCGAACGGCGCCGTCGACCGGTCTGTCACCGGGTCAGGACGAGATCGAGGAGAGGGCCTCCCGCAGATCGCCCGCCTCGTCGGCGGTCATCTCGACGACGAGCCGGCCCCCACCCTCGAGCGGCACGCGCATCACGATGCCGCGCCCCTCCTTGGTGACCTCGAGGGGACCGTCACCGGTCCGGGGCTTCATGGCCGCCATAGTCGTGCTCCCTCCGCACATGGTCGTCGTGGCAGTGAACCCGGTCCGGGCACACGGCACACCGCGCGACGATTCTTCCCCATTCCGTCGCGGGGCACGACACCGGAGCGATCATCGGCATCGGTGTGTCGCTCAGCGCGTCGCGCGGAAGCACCCTCTCAGGTGTTCGTCGACCATGCCGGTGGCCTGCATCAACGCGTGCGCGGTGGTCGGACCGACGAAGCGGAAGCCCCTCCGGCGGAGCTCGGCGGCCATCGCGGTCGACGCCGGCGTGGTGGCCGCGACGTCGCCGAGCGTGCGCGGCGGGGGTGGTGGCGGGTCGGGCGCGAACGACCACAGCAGGGTGTCCAGGCCCGGCCCCTCGGCCTCGACGCGCAGCACGGCCGCCGCGTTCGAGATCGCCGCCTCGATCTTCTGCCGGTTCCGGACGATGCCGGCGTCGGCCAGCAGCCGCTCGACGTCGGCCTCGTCGAACCCCGCGACGGCGTCCACGTCGAACCGCGCGAACGCCGCCCGGAACGCCGGACGCTTGCGCAGGATGACCAACCAGGACAGCCCCGACTGGAACGCCTCGAGGCAGAGCCGCTCGTAGAGCGCGTCGCGGCCGTGCAGGACGTGGCCCCACTCGATGTCGTGGTACTCGCGCAGCAGGGGGTCCTGCGCGCCCCAGGGGCAGCGGGCGACGCCGTCCTCCCCCACCACGGCGTCGTCCACCACCGTGGTCACCGCTCGGCCTCGCAGCGCGCCGCGAGCTTGCGCAGCGAGTACACGAGCCCGAGCCGGAACACCGGGGCGACCACCGGCCAGCCGACCGCCCCGAGGACGCCGAGCGGCAGGTCGAGCCGCTCACCCCACTCGAACCGCGAGCGCCCCGGGCCCAGCTCGATGACGGTGAAGGTGCCCGACCCGCGCACCACCGAGCCGGTGTGCACCACGGTGGCCCGGTGCGGCGGGTCCCAGCCCACGATGCGCATCGTGTCGGTCACCCCGAGCGGGCCGACCCCGGTGGTGGCCGCGAGCTCCGAGCCCACCCCGACCCCGTCGCCCTTCGTCACCCGGACCCCGGTGCCGAGCATCCACTCGCTCTGGCCCTCCCAGTCGGTGACGGCCTTCCAGACGACGTCGGCCGGCGCGTCGATGTCGACGCCGACCGTGATGTCACGCGTTGCCATGTGCGGGTCCCTTCGCAGCTCCACCGACTCCGACCGTCGGGTCGGTGGGACTGGGGTCGACGACCGTGTCCGGCTCCGGGTCGTCCACCGCGTCGGCGGCGTCGCGGGCGCGAGGGGGTCCCTCGTACACCGCCAGCCGCGACCGCAGCGTGTCGACCTCGGCGGCCAGCCGGTCGAGCGCCCAGTCCACCTCGCTCATCCGGTATCCGCGGAACGCCTGCTGGAACCGCAACCCCCGCACGTCGGACCCGAGCAGGTCCCGCGCCGGGAGCCGGGTGGGCGTGGCGCCGGGAGGCATCGGCGCCAGCTCCTCCCCCCGCCCGGCCAGCAGCGACGTGGCGAGGTAGACGACCGCCGCGACCGCGCCGACGACGAGGACGTACACCAGAGCACTGCCCATGGGATCGATCGTGGCACGACCCCCCGACGGTCCCCGTCAGCGGCGGGCCGAGAACTCCCGGATCGGCGGCCGGTCGTGGGCGGCGACGACGTGGTCCTCGGGCAGCCAGTGCCCTCCGACCGGGACGAACTGCCGGAGCCGACCCGACCCGACGTCGGGAAGAGCGGAGCGACGCAGGACCGCCCCGAGCACCTCGGCCGAGGTCACGCCGAGCTCGCGCAGCGAGCGGTGCCGGTGCTTGCGCACGCCCAGGTCGACCTGGGCGATGGCGTCGAGCCCACGGCGCTCCAGGGTGTCGAGCAGCAGACCGATCTCCACCCCGTAGCCCCCCGCGAACGGCAGCGACTCGAGCAACGACCGGGTGGCGGCGTACTCGCCGCCGAGCGGCTGGACGATCCCGGCGAGCTCCGGGCGCAGCGCCCCGAGCGCGGGGCGCGCCACGAGTTCGGTGACGCGACCGCCCCCGTCGCGGACCGCGTCGTGCTCCCCGAGGCGCAGCGGCCGGTGGTAGAAGCCCTTGACCAGCTCCACACCGGGCGCGGTGAGCAGCGGGCCGAGCAGGGAGGGGACGAAGGCCGGGTCGACGTCGACGAGGTCGGCGTCGAGGTAGACGACCAGGTCGCCGGTCGTCGCGGCGAGCGCCCGCCACAGCACCTCGCCCTTGCCCGGGCGCACCTCGACCCCCGGCAGCGCCTCCTCGCGGCTGACCACCCGCGCGCCGGCGGCCCGGGCGACCCGCGCGGTGGCGTCGGTCGAGCCGGAGTCCACGACGACGATCTCGTCGACCAGCGACCCGAGCAGCGGACGCACCGCCGCGACGACCCCGCCGACCGTCGCCTCCTCGTCGAGCGCCGGGAGGACCACCGAGACCGTGCGCCCCGCCCTCGCCGCGACGAGCTCGGCGACCGTCCACGCCGGCTCGGCCCAGGTCCGGCGCTCGAACCACTCAGCCACAGGCGTCCAGGGCCGCGTCGACCGTGGTCGTCCGGACCAGCGTCCCCAGCGCGACGTCCCCGACGAACCCGGTGCCCCGGAGCCCCTCCAGCCAGGCCAGGAGGCCGTCGTAGAAGCCGCCGGGATCGCACACGACCACGGGCTTGTCGTGCATCTGCAGGTACCGCGAGGTCCACGCCTCGAACAGCTCCTCGAGCGTGCCGAGCCCGCCGGGCAGCGCGATCCACGCGTCCGACCGCGCGTCCATCTCGGCCTTGCGCTCCCGCATCCCGCTCACGACGACGAGCTCGGTCGAGTCCTCGTCGGCCACCTCGCGGTGCACGAGGCCCTCCGGGATCACGCCGAGGGTGTGGCCGCCCGCGGCGCGGGCGGCGCGCGTGACCTCGCCCATCATCCCGACGCGCCCACCCCCGGACACCAACGTCCAGCCGCGCCCGGCGATCGCGGTGCCGAGGTCGCGCGCCAACGCGAGGTACTCCTCGCCGACCGGACCCGAGGCGCAGAAGACGCAGACGGCCTTCGTGCTCACTTCTCCACCAGGTCCTGGAAGCCCCGCTCGACGATCGCGACGACCTCCTCGACGTCGTCCACCACGTGGATGAGGTCGACGTCCTTGGCGCTGATCACGCCGTGGTCGAGCGCGGTGGTGCGCACCCAGTCGACGAGGCCGCCCCAGTACGCCGAGCCGAGCAGCACGACGGGGAAGCGGGTCACCTTGCCGGTCTGCACCAGCACGAGGGCCTCGAACAGCTCGTCGAGCGTGCCGAACCCGCCGGGCAGGCAGACGAACGCCTGCGCGTACTTCACGAACATCGTCTTGCGGGCGAAGAAGTAGCGGAACCCGACCCCGAGGTCGACCCACGGGTTGAGGCCCTGCTCGAACGGCAGCTCGATGCCGAGGCCGACCGACAGCCCGCCCGCCTCGGAGCAGCCGCGGTTGGCGGCCTCCATCATCCCGGGCCCGCCGCCGGTGATCACGGCGTAGCCCGCGTGGGCGAGGGCGGCGCCGAGGGCCATGCCGGTCGCGTAGTCGGGGTGGTCGGGCGCCGTGCGGGCGGAGCCGAACACGGTCACCGCGCGCGGGATCTCGGCGAGGACCGAGAAGCCCTCGACGAACTCGGCCTGGATGCGCTGCACCCGCCACGCGTCGGAGTGCACCCAGTCGCCCGGGCCACGCGAGTCGAGCAGTCGCTGGTCGGTGGTGGAGGACAACCGCGCCGGGTCCTTGTGCTCGGCGCGCCGCTTGTCGATGGTCGTCGGCCGCGGCGTCGTCAGGTCGTCGAATCGGGCATCCGTCACGGCACCCCAGCGTAGGGACGTCGTCGGGACCGACGCGGGGCGGTCGCGCACATCACGGCGTGTGGGCTCCGCGGGCGCGGGTATGCAGTTGAAGAAGCAACCATCCCCGACGTCGGGAAGGACGATCACCGTGGCCACGAAGGTCGCCGTCATCTACTACAGCCAGACGGGCACGATCCACCAGCTGGCGCAGGAGTACGCCGCCGGTGCGGAGAAGGCCGGCGCGGAGGTGCGGCTGCGCACGGTGCACGAGCTCGCCCCGCAGGCCGCCATCGACTCGAACGAGAAGTGGAAGGCGCACCGCGAGGAGACCGCGGACACCCCCGAGGCGACCGCGGACGACGTCCTCTGGGCGGACGCCGTCATCTTCGGCTCGCCGACGCGCTACGGGAACGTGGCCGCGCAGCTCAAGCAGTTCATCGACACGCTCGGCCCGCAGTGGGCGCAGGGCCAGCTCGCCGACAAGGTCTACTCGGGCTTCACCTCGAGCGCGACCGCCCACGGCGGCCAGGAGTCGACCCTGCTGGCGCTCTACAACACGATCCACCACTTCGGCGGCATCATCGTGTCCCCGGGCTACACGAACGCGATCATGTTCGCGACCGGCAACCCGTACGGCGTCTCGCACGTCGACGGCCAGGGCTCGATCCCGGTCTCCGACGAGACCCGGCAGGCCGCGCGCTACGCCGGCGAGCGGGTCGCCGGGATCGCGGCACAGCTGACGGCGGGCCGCGACGCGGCGCTGGCGGCCAGCTGACGCCCGCACGTTCCGAGCGAGCGGCACTTTCGCGCCCATAGAGGCTGCGAGAGTGCCGTTCGTGCGTTCCGGGGCTACGCCAGATAGCGGCGCAGCGTCTCCGTCCCGGCCGTGATGCGCCGGACGTCGACGTGCTCGTCGCGGGTGTGCGCGAGGTTCGGGTCGCCGGGGCCGAAGTTGACCGCCGGGATGCCGAGCGCGGAGAACCGGGACACGTCGGTCCAGCCGTACTTGGCGACCGGCTGCTCGCCCGAGGCCGCCACGAACTCGGCGGCGGCCGGCGCGGACAGGCCGGGCAGGGCACCCGGCGAGCGGTCCGTGATGACGAGGTCGACGCCCTCGAACACCTCGCGCACGTGCTGCTCGGCCTGTTCCACCGACCGGTCCGGGGCGAAGCGGAAGTTCACGGTCACCTCGCAGACGTCCGGCACCACGTTGCCCGCCACGCCGCCGCCGATCCGCACGGCCTGCAGGCCCTCGCGGTAGACGCACCCGTCGATGTCGACCGTGCGCGCCTCGTAGGCCGCCAGCCGGTCCAGCACCGGCGCCGCCGCGTGGATCGCGTTCTCCCCCAGCCACGACCGCGCGCTGTGCGCGCGGCGACCGGTGAGCGTGAGGACCGCCCGCATCGTCCCCTGACAGCCACCTTCGACCGCGCCGGAGGTCGGCTCCCCGAGGATCGCGAGGTCGGCGTCGAGCCAGTCCGGCAGCGTCCGCTCGATGCGCCCCAGCCCGTTGCGTGTCGCCTCGATCTCCTCGCAGTCGTAGAGCACGAGCGTGACGTCGTGCACCGGTTCGGCCAGCGTGGCGGCGAGGTGGGCCATGACGGCGACCCCGGCCTTCATGTCCGAGGTCCCGCAGCCGTAGAGCAGGTCGCCCTCGCGCCGCGACGGCACGTTGTCGGCGATCGGCACGGTGTCGAGGTGCCCGGCGAGCAGCACCCGACGGTCCCGACCCAGCAGGGTGCGGGCCAGCACGGCCTCGCCGCTGCGGACGACCTCGAGGTGGTCGTGCTCGCGCAGCGCGGTCTCCATCGCGTCCGCGAGGGCCTTCTCGTCCCCCGACACGGAGGGCACGTCCACGATCGCCGCGGTGAGGTCGACGGGGTCGGCATGGAGATCGATGCGCACGACGCCCCAGGCTAGAGGCCCCGGATAGGCTGGTCGGCGATGAGCACCGCACGCAGCACCCCGACCAGAGCCGTCGGACTCGGCCTCGCGACCGTCGCCCTCGACGGCACCGTCCTGGACACCTGGTACCCGCTGCCGGAGCTGTCGTCCGACACCGACGACATGGCCGCCGAGCCCGGCACCGTCGTCGTGCCCGCCGGTGAGCTCGAGCCGTCCCTCGTGGACGCCCTGGGCACCGACCAGGACCGCGGCGTCGAGGTCGTGGCGGTGCGCACCGTCGCCGACCTGACCGGCCCGCCCGCCTCGGCCTACGACGTCTACCTGCGTCTGCACCTCATCTCGCACCGCCTCGTGCCGCCGCACGGTGTCGACCTGACCGGGCTGTTCGGTCTGCTCGCCAACGTCGTCTGGACCAACCACGGGCCCTGCCCCGTCCCGGAGTTCGAGCGGGTGCGCGCCCGGCTGCGCGGCCGCGGCCCGGTGACCGTGTACGCGGTGGACAAGTTCCCGCGGATGGTCGACTACGTGGTCCCCACCGGCGTGCGCATCGGCGACGCCGACCGGGTCCGGCTCGGCGCCCACCTCGCCGAGGGCACCACGGTCATGCACGAGGGCTTCGTCAACTTCAACGCCGGCACCCTCGGCGCGTCGATGGTCGAGGGCCGCATCTCGGGCGGGGTCGTCGTGGGCGACGGGTCCGACGTCGGCGGCGGCGCCTCGATCATGGGCACCCTCTCCGGCGGCGGCAAGGAGGTCATCTCCATCGGCGAGCGCTGCCTCCTGGGCGCGAACGCCGGAATCGGCATCTCCCTCGGCGACGACTGCGTGGTCGAGGCCGGGCTCTACGTCACCGCGGGCACGCGGGTCACGCTCGACGACGGTTCGGTGGTCAAGGCCGCCGAGCTCTCCAGCCGCTCCGGCCTGCTGCTGCGCCGCAACTCCACGTCCGGCGCCGTCGAGGCGCTGCCGCGCACCGAGGGCGCGAAGGTGGAGCTGAACGAGGCCCTGCACAAGAACTGACTCCCGACGACGGGTCCGCCTGCGCAGGCCGAGGCGATGATCAGCAGACCCTCAGGGGCTTCCGGCGGCGCTCGCGGGCCCCGTACGGGTCCGCTCGCCGGTCACGGGAGCGGACGCGCGGGGCCGCGGACGGGACCGGGTGCCACACTCGCTCCCGTGACCGACGCCCTCCCGGACGACCGTCGCGCCGAGATCGTCGTGGCGCTGCGGGCAGCTGGCGCGCGGTTCGGTGGACGGCGACGACCCGCAAGATCTTCGTGGACGAGCTGCCGCGGATGCACCGGGCCGACGAGGACTTCCGGAGGAGCATCCTCGGTGGTCGATGAGGCACGTGTCCTGGTGCTGTTGCGGTCGATCCGGGCGGACCTGGCGTTCCTGGACCGCGAATCCGGCGCCGACGACTCCCGGCGAGCGGACGAAGCCTGGCTGCGCGGGATCGAGTACGCCTTCGTGACGGCGATCGAAGGGTAAGTGGACATCGCGCAGCACCTGGCGGCCTCGGAGTCGTGGGGCGCTCCGGCCACCAACGCGGCCGCCGTCCGGCTGCTCGGGCGGCACGGGGTGCTCGATCCCGACCTCGCCGATCGGGTCGGCCGGGCGGTCGAGTTCCGCAACGTGCTGGTGCACGACTCCGTCGAGGCCGACGACTCGATCGTCCTCGCCCGGCTCGCCGACCACGGCGACCTCGACGCCTTCGTCGTCGCGGTCCTCCGATGGCTCGGGACCAGCCGGAGCTGAGCTGTCAGCTCGCGGCCTGCCGGACGAGCTCGTCCGCCTTGTCCTTCGACACCTGACCGGAGAGCCCGCACATCGTGCACTGCACGACGTGGCGGGTGCGGACCTTGAAGGTCGGCACGAAGAACAGCGTGAACCGCGTGACGAGGCGGGTCACGGTGTGCGCGGCGGGATGCCCCTGCGGGCAGGTCAGCATCAGCACCGCGAGCTGCGTCGCGGTCCGCCGCGTCCCGAAGATCAGCATCAGGCGCCCAGCCGGGCCGCGCCGGCCTCGATCCGCTCGTCGGAGGCCGTGAGGGCGATCCGGACGTGCCGCCCGCCGTCGGGCCCGTAGAACTCCCCCGGCGCGACGAGGACGCCGCGCTCGGCGAGCCACGCCACCGTCGTCCGGCACGTCTCGCCGCGGGTGGCCCACAGGTAGAGCCCGGCCTCGGAGTGGTCGATCGTGAACCCGGCCTGCTCCAGCGCCGGCCGGAGCACGGCCCGGCGGGCGTCGTAGCGCTGACGGGTCTCCGCGACGTGCAGGTCGTCGGACAGGGCCGCCGTCATCGCCTCCTGCACCGGGCGCGGCACGATCATCC
The DNA here is from genome assembly GCF_050955885.1 of Actinomycetospora sp. CA-084318. Classification (NCBI taxonomy): domain Bacteria; kingdom Bacillati; phylum Actinomycetota; class Actinomycetes; order Pseudonocardiales; family Pseudonocardiaceae; genus Actinomycetospora; species Actinomycetospora sp. CA-084318. The sequence goes on along the minus strand of NZ_CP192098.1, from coordinate 1,099,071 downwards.
CGGCGTGCTTGCGCACCGCCAGGAGCGCGGCCACCAGCGTCGGGTCACCCGCGACGAACGCCGCCCGATAGCCCGCGAGCTGCGAGGTCTTCGACAGCGAGTGCACGGCCAGCAGCCCCTCGAGCGATCCGCCGTGCACCCGCGGGTCCAGCACCGACACCGGGTCGGAGCCGGGTCCGGGGAGCCCGAGGTAGCACTCGTCGGAGGCCACGACCGCGCCGATCTCCCGCGCCTCGGCGACCCGCGCGGCCAGCGCCTCGACCGGCAGCACCCGGCCCGTCGGGTTCGACGGCGAGTTGAGCCAGACCAGCCGCGTGTCGCGCGGCAGCGGGGCGTCGTCGGGAACGCGCACCGCCTCCGCGCCCGCCAGCAGCGCCCCGACCTCGTAGGTCGGGTACGCCAGCGACGGGATGGCGACGGTCGCGCCGCGCAACCCGAGCAGCGTCGGCAGCCAGGCGACCAGCTCCTTGGAGCCGATCGTCGGCAGCACCGCGTCGGGTTCGAGTCCGGCCACCCCGAAGCGACGCGTCAGCGCCTCGACCACGGCGTTGCGCAGCGCGGGCGTGCCGTGGGTCTGCGGGTAGCCCGGTGAGTTCCAGGCCTCCTGCAGGGCGGTCGCGACCACGGCGGGCACCGGGTCGACCGGGGTGCCCACGGAGAGGTCGACGACGCCGTCGGGGTGCGACCGCGCCGTCGCCGTCTCCGCGGCGAGACTGTCCCAGGGGAAGTCCGGAAGCGGTGGGAGACTCACTCGCCCTGCGGCGGGAGGCTCGGCACCGGGCCGGCGTCCTTGTCGACCTTCCCGACCTTCGAGGCGCCGCCCGGCGACCCCAGCTCGTCGAAGAAGTCGACGTTGGCCTGGGTGTAGACGGACCACTGGTCCGGCACGTCGTCCTCGTAGTAGATGGCCTCGACCGGGCAGACCGGCTCACAGGCACCGCAGTCGACGCACTCGTCGGGGTGGATGTACATCATCCGCCCGCCCTCGTAGATGCAGTCGACGGGGCACTCCTCGATGCACGCCTTGTCGAGCACGTCCACACACGGTTCGGCGATCACGTACGTCACGTCGGCTCCTGCTCCCTACTCAGCTCAAGTGTCCTCACCACCGGGCCGGTGGTGGTCGGCCCGCACACGGCGATGAAACGCCCCCGCAGTATTCCGTTCGGCGGCGCGTCGTGCCCGGGCGGGTCTCCCGTCCCACGACGTGTCGACCACCACACCTGCGGCGGGCCGGCCGATCCGGCTACCCACGCTCCCGGGCGACCCACGCGGCGGCCCGCTTCGCCGCCCGCTTGAGGCCCGAGCGCTCGGCCTTGTACGCGCCGAACGCGCCCACGACCGGCAGGTTCGCGAGGGCCCGCCAGAACCGCCGGCCCTGCGGCCGCCGCCCGAGCTCGTCGTGCAGGGCGAACAGCGAGCGACCCATCCGCCACACCGCCCGCGCGAGCGAGCGCAGGCGACTGTCGCCGGAGTGGTCGCGGTGCAGGTCGCCGGTCAGGTCGGCCGCGTCGCGCTCGACCTGGTCGCCGTGGGCGTCGCCGTCCGGGGTGAGGTCGCGCTCGAACAGCACGGCCGCGAGGAGCCGGACCTGCTCGTCCCGCCCGGTCAACCCGTGCTCGCCCGCGATCGCGCACACGACGAGGCCCTGCGCGGAGAGCCCGAGGATGTCCGAGACGGGCAGGCGACGCGCCAGGGCGCCGCCGATGCCCGGGAACGCCGCGATCGCCGAGGTGAAGCGACCCACGCGCCCGACCCACCACTGGTCACGCTCCTCGGGCGACATCACCGCCCAGCGCGGGGTGCCGGGCAACCGGGACGTCGCGAGCCGGTCCAGCACCCGCCCGCGCAGCCGGCGCACGGTCCGGCCGATCTTCTGCACCCGGCCCTGCGCCGGCGCTTCCTCCTGCGCCGGCCCCTCCAGCTCCAGCGAGCGCCGCTGGGCGAGCTTGCCGAGCCGGAACGGGTCGGCGTCGCGCAGCCCGGAGAGCACCGGGCCGGTCGCGGCGACGAACGGGCGCAGCACGCTGATCATGTACTCGTCGGAGACGGCGGCCATGCCCGCCTCATGCCCGAATGCGGGGGTGGCCACACCGCATGGCGTGGGTCACAGTGGGCGGGTGGACGTCCGGGCGAACGTGGTGCGGGCTGCGGTCGGCCCGCAGCTGACCGCCCTCGGCGCGCACTACGGTGCGAGCCGCGCCGGAGCGGTCTCCTGGTGGTTCCCGCCCGCCGGACGCCGCGAGCGGCGCCTGCTCTTCCGGCCGGTGCAGGGACTCGACGAGTGGGAGGTCGAGTACGCCGAGCACTCCGCGGACGGGCGCCGCGTGCTCCGGCACGCCACCCGCACGGTGCACGCCTCGCGCGCCGGGCTGGGCGACGCCGTCGAGGAGCTCGTCGGGCGCGGCCTGCCCCGGCGGCGTGGGGAGCCCGTTCCCGACGCCGGGTCGGGTCCGGTCGTGATCGACGGTGCGGCTCCCGGCCCGCGGGCGGCCGCCGCCGCGGCGGCGGCCCACCGCCCGCCGCCACCGCCGCGGTCGGTGCGGGTCGGCGACGGGGTGCTGGGCATGGTCGTCGCCGTGGCCCTGTTGGCGGCGTGCCGGATCGACATCGATCTGGCGCCGAACATCGCGGCGTTCGCGGTGCCGATGCTGGGCGTCTCGGCGGTGTGGACGCTCATCGGGCTGTCCGGGGCGGAGCACCGGCGCCGCTGACGACCGTGTGCGTCCCGCACACGGTCCGGCCGACCCACTGCGCTCCTCTGGCGTGTTGCGCCCCGCACACGGTCTGGCCGTGCGACCTCCCCCGGCGACCGTGTTGCGCCCCGCACACGGTCTGGCCGACCCGCTCCGCGGGCGCGTTGCGTCCCGCAAACGGTCTGGTCGGGCGGCCGCACAGCAAGATCACGACTTCGGTGGCGACACGCGCAAGATCTGATGCGACTCGCCGCCGAAGTTCCGATCTTGGTCGCGCACCCAGTGCGACCCGCCCCGGCCGTGCGCGTCCCGCAACGCGTCCACGCACCCACACGACCCGCCCCGGCCGTGTGCGCCGCGCAACGCGGCCACGCACCTACACACCCCGCCCCGACCGTGTGCGTCCCGCAACGCGCCTACGCACCAACACACCCCACCCCGGCCGTGTGCGCCCCACACACGTGTCAGCGCACCGAGGGCGGCCGGAGATCGTCGCTCAGGCGTCCACCGGCGGCGTCGGGCGGACGGGACGGCTCGCCATCCACACGCCCGGGAACAGGCCGGCGGCGATCAGCACGAGCGACCGCCAGTCCGCCGGGAACGTCCCGACCCCGGTGGGGCTCCAGAACCCGAAGACCACGACGACGAGGAACCACGTCACGAGCGGTGCGAACACGAGCCGCGACCCCGGGAAGCACCGGTCCACCACCCGCACCGCCACCGGTGTCGTCACCGCCGCCACGAGGATCGACACCGGCAGCGGCACCGACCCGACCTCGAAGGTCAGCCACGCCACCTGGGTCAGCGCCAGCAGGGCGACGTCGAGCAGGACGACCGCCAGGACCGTCACCCTCACGCCGAGAGCGCCGCCAACCCGCCGTCGGGACCCCGCAGGAGCACGAAGCCCTCGACCCCGACCACCGGCTGCGCCAGCTCGTTGGAGAGCGCGTAGGCGGGCGGCTCGGACCCGTCGTCGTGCACGGTGATCTGGGTGGCGTGCGCGCGGAGCGCCGCGAGCTTGCGCACCCGGGCGGGGCCGAGCTCGATCCGCACGGTGACGGTGTCGTCGGGAACCGTGGGCAGGCCGCTCACGTCCGGCACGGGCAGTCCGAGCCACGACCGGCGGCGCAGCGCCTCCAGGCCGCGTTCGACGTCGCCGTACGGGGAGACCGCCGCGTACAGCGCGACCCGCTGGGCGAGCGGATCGATCCGCTCGACGGCGCCGCCGGCGATCTCGTGGGCGCGGACGTGGTCGGGGTGGCCGTACCCGCCGGAGGCGTCGTAGCTGATGACGACGTCGGGGGTGGTCTCGGCGAGGATCTCGGCGAGCTGGTGGACCTGGAGGTCGACGTCGGCCCGCGTGGCGAACGCACCCTCGGACAGGTGGGCGGGTGCCGCGGCGCGGATGCCCTCACCGGTGGAGACCATCCCGGAGTCGTGCCAGCGGCCCTCGTCGCCGAGGAACCGGTGGTCGGTGACCCCGAGCGCCGCGCAGGCGGCGGCCAGCTCCTTGGCGCGGTACGGCGCGAGGTCCGCCGAGCCCTCCAGGTACTTCAGCTCGGGCGGGATCACCTCGCCGAGCTCGCCGAGCGTGCAGGTGACGAGCGTGACGTCCCACCCGGCGTCGACGGCCCGGGCCATCAGCCCGCCGCACGTGATCGTCTCGTCGTCGGGGTGGGCGTGGACGAGCACCATGCGGCTCACTCGGTCCGGTCCTCCGCCGGGAGGTCCCCGAGCGTGGCGAACGCGCCGAGGATCGGCTCCACGTCGCCCGTCGTGGTCCACGACCGGATCTGGTCCGCCGAGCGCCGCGCGAGGCAGGCCCGGTGCAGGTCGAACTCGTCGGCGTGCAGGACGACGTCGGCGCGCTCCGGGTCGCCGTCGTCGGAGGACCAGGACCACTCCTTCCCGACGAGGCCGAGCGTGGTCCCCTCGGGCAGCCGGGCGCCGACGCGCGGGGCGAAGCGGTCGCGGATCAGCGCCACGCCGCCGGAGTCCTTCCCGCCGGGCACGCCGAGCGCACCGCGGAGGTCCTGCTCGTGGATGATCACGTCGCCGAGCGGACGCGGACCGTTCTCGCGCATCCAGGCGCGCAGGGGTTCGGCGGTCGCCCGCCACTCCTGGATCAGCTGCGCCACGGTGTGATCCCGCCGGGCCGCGACCTGCTTCGCGGTCCAGGTCTCGTTGTGGTCATCGGGCTCGTCGCCCGCGACCACGTCCGTGCCGAGCCCGACCACGTGGCTGAACAGGTCGCGCACCGTCCAGTCCGGGCAGGACGGGACGCGGCGCTCCACCTGCTCCGCGCTCGCCCCCTCCAGGAGCGCGATCACACGCTCCTGGGCCTTGCTCCACTCGTCGATCGGGTCCACACCGATCATCGTGCCAGGTGGGTCGGACACCCCGAATCCCGTTGCGGGCAGCGTCATGCTCTCCGGAATGGACATCGCACTCCTGACCATGACGCCGGACGAGTTCGAGCACTTCCGGGAACGCCAGGAACGCGAGTACGTCGAGTCCCTGCGCCGGTCACGCTCGGCGGAGGCCGCGGAGCGGAAGGCCCGGAACGACTTCGCGCGTCTCCTCCCCGACGGCGCGGACACGCCGGGCCACCGGCTGCTCACGGTGTGGAACAGGGAGCGCACGGTCGGCCAGGTCTGGCTCGGGCCCTCCGAGGACGCCGACGACATGGCCTGGCTCTACGAGATCCGGATCGACGAGGACCTGCGGGGCCAGGGGTACGGCCGGGCGGTCATGGCCGCGGTCGAACGGCTCGCGCACAGCGACGGCGCGCAGCGGCTCGGGCTCAACGTCTTCGGCGGCAACCACGCCGCGATCGCGCTCTACACCTCCGCCGGCTACGAGGTCACCGCCCAGCAGATGGCGAAGCCGCTGAGCGGGGAGTGAGGCCGCGCGGCCCCACTCCCCTGCGGCTCACGCCACCGGCAGGACCTGCCGCACTTCGGCGAAGTGGCACGCCGAGGGGTGGTCGCTCGACTCCCCCGCCACCAGCGGCGGCTCCTGCTCCGCGCAGATCGCCTCCGCCTTCGGACAGCGGGTGCGGAAGCGGCATCCCGACGGCGGGTCGGCCGGGCTGGGGACGTCCCCGGTCAGCCGGATGACCTCCCGCTTGCCCCGCAACGACGGGTCCGGCACGGGCACCGAGGACAGCAGCGCCTGCGTGTACGGGTGGGTCGCCCGCTCGTAGATCGACTCGCTGTCGCCGATCTCGACGATCTTGCCGAGGTACATCACGGCGACCCGGTCCGACAGGTGCCGGACGACGCCCAGGTCGTGGGCGATGAAGACGTAGGAGAGCCCGAACTCGGTCTGCAGCTCGCCCAGCAGGTTCATCACCTGGGCCTGGATGGACACGTCGAGCGCGGACACCGGCTCGTCGCAGACGATCACCCGCGGCCGCAGCGCGAGCGCCCGGGCGATGCCGATGCGCTGGCGCTGACCGCCGGAGAACTGGTGCGGGTAGCGCCGGATGTGTTCGGGGTTGAGCCCGACCACCTCCAGCAGCTCCTGCACCTTCCGCCGACGGTCGGCCTTGGGGGCCACCTCGGGGTGGATCTCGAACGGCTCGCCGACGATGTCGCCGACCGTCTTGCGCGGGTTGAGCGAGGTGTAGGGGTCCTGCAGCACGATCTGCATGTCCCGACGCCACGCCTTGAGCGCCGCGCCCGACTTCGCGAACAGGTCCTCGCCGTCGAAGGTGACCGTGCCCGACGTCGGGGGCTCGAGGCGCATGAGCACCTGGGCGAGGGTCGACTTGCCGCAGCCGGACTCGCCGACGACGCCCAGGGTCTCCCCGGGGTGGAGGTCGAACGAGACGCCGTCCACGGCGTGGACCTGGCCGATCGTCTTCTTGAACAGCACGCCCTGGGTGATCGGGAAGTGCTTCACCAGGTCGCGGACGGACAGGATGGGATCGCTCACGGCGTGAGCACCTCCTCGACGGGTGCGGCCACGAACTGCTCGGCGAAGTGGCACGCGGCGCGGTGGCCCTCGGGCCCGGCGGCGGGGTCCTCGAGCAGGCGGAGCAGGGGCAGCTCGGTGCGGCAGCGCGACTCCGCGTGCGCGCACCGCGGGTGGAACGGGCAGCCCGGCGGGATGTTCGTCAGCGACGGCGGCAGACCCGGGATCGGGTCGAGCTCCCCGCGCGACGAGTCCAGGCGCGGGACCGAGGCCATGAGCCCGCGGGTGTAGGGGTGCGCGGGGTGGGCGTACAGCGTGGACGCGTCCGCCTCCTCCACGATCCGACCCGCGTACATGACGGCGATCCGGTCGGCGACCTCGGCGACGACGCCGAGGTCGTGGGTGATCAGGATCATCCCCATGTCGCGCTCGCGGCGGAGCTCGTCGAGCAGCTCCATGATCTGCGCCTGCACCGTCACGTCGAGGGCGGTGGTGGGCTCGTCGGCGATGAGCAGCTCCGGGTCGAGCGCGAGCGACATCGCGATCATGGCGCGCTGGCGCATGCCGCCGGAGAACTGGTGCGGGTACTCCTTCACGCGCTGCTTCGCGTTCGGGATCTTGACCTGGTCGAGCAGCTCGGCCGCCCGTACCATCGCGTCCTTCTTCGACATGCCCCGGCGGAAGCGGAACTGCTCGGCGATCTGCGCCCCGACCGTGTAGACGGGGTTCAGGGCGGACAGCGCGTCCTGGAAGATCATCGCCATCGACTCGCCGCGCAGCAGCCGGCGGCGCTCCCGGTCCGCGCCGAGGAGCTCCTCGCCCTTGAACCGGACCGCCCCGCCGGTGATGCGCCCCGGCGGCATGTCGAGGATGCCCATGATCGTCTGGGCCGTGACGCTCTTGCCCGACCCGGACTCACCGAGGACCGCGAGGGTCTCCCCCGCCTCGACGCGGTAGCTCACGCCGTTGAGCACGGACGCCGTGTCGGCGCCCTTGCCGAACTCGACCCGCAGGTCCTCGACCTCCAGCAGAGGTGCTGCGTCGCTCATCGGGTCACCGTCCTCTCGGGTCGAGTGCGTCGCGCAGGGCGTCGCCCATCATCACGAAGGCGAGGACGGTGACCACCAGGAACGCGGCGGGGAAGAACAGCGCGTGCGGCATCTGGATGATGCGCGCCTGGACCTCGGAGATCATCACACCCCAGGACACGACCGGGTCCTTCAGACCGATGCCGAGGTAGGACAGCGTCGCCTCCGCCCCGATGAACACACCGAGCTGGATCGTCCCGTAGACCAGCACCGGCGCCAGGCAGTTCGGCAGCATGTGCCGGAACATGATCCGCAGCGGACCGGCGCCGAGGGCCCGGGCCGCCTTGACGTAGTCCTGCTGCGACGAGGCCAGGGCCGCGGCCCGCATGATGCGCATGGCGAGCGGCCACGACAGCAGCACGATCGTCAGGACCACCTGCACGATGAGGCGGGTGGACCCGACGATCTCGCCCGGCTTGTTGAGGCTCGTCAGGATGACGATGCCACCGAGCACGAACGGGATGCCGGCGAAGATCTCGCCGACGCGGGAGAGCACCGAGTCGGTGAGCCCGCGGAAGTAGCCCATGGCGAGGCCCGCCAGCGAGCCGACGACCACGGTGCCGAGGCTGGCCAGCAACCCGACCGCCAGCGACGGACCGGCGCCGTAGATGGCCCGCGCGTAGACGTCGCGGCCGAAGAGGTCCCGACCGAACCACGACGACGCGTTCGGGGCCTCGCCGGAGCGGTCGAGGATCTGGAAGGTCGGGTCGACGCTGGTGAACAGCGACGGGAACAGCGCCATCACCAGCAGGACGACGATGACGACGCCCGAGATGATGAAGAGGGGGCGACGCCGCAACTGCTTCCAGGCGTCCGACCACAGCCCGGACTCGGCCTCCGGCGTGACGATCGCGCCCTCGTCGTGACCGGCGAGCGAGGGTTCCTGACGCAACGTGTCAGTCATAGCGGATCCTCGGGTCGAGGACCGCGTAGAGCAGGTCCACGACCAGGTTGACGACGAGGTAGATGATCACCAGGAGGGCGACGACGCCCACGACCTGAGTCTGCTCCTGACGCTGGATGCCCGTGAAGACGAGACCACCGAGCCCGCGGATGTTGAACACGCCCTCGGTGACCACGGCGCCGCCCATGAGCGCACCGAGGTCGGTGCCGATGAAGGTGACGACGGGGATGAGCGAGGTCCGCAGCATGTGGGCCAGGACGACCCGTCGTCGGGACAGTCCCTTGGCCACCGCCGTGCGCACGAAGTCCGCCCGCGCGTTCTCCATGAGGCTCGTCCGCGTCAGGCGCGCGACGAAGGCCATCGACAGGCTGCCGAGCACGAGTCCGGGCACGAAGAGGTCGAGGATCGTCGGGTCCGGCGGCACCGAGGTCCGGATCCACCCGAGCTCGACGCCGAAGACCTGCTTCACGACGAGGCCGGTGACGAAGACGGGCAGCGAGATCAGGAAGAGCGTCGAGACGAGGATGAGCGAGTCGACGTAGCCCCGGCCGCGCAGGCCGGACACGAGGCCGGCCGTGATGCCGATGACGATCTCGATCACGACGGCGACGAGCGCCAGCCGGAAGGAGATCGGGGCGGCGTTGGCGATGAGGTCGGAGACCTCGTTGCCGCTGAAGGTCCGGCCGAAGTCACCGGTGAACAGACCGCCCAGGTACTTCAGCCACTGGACGATCACGGGGTCGTCCAGGTTCAGGCGGGCGGTCATGGTGGCGACGTAGCTCGCCGGGCACTCCCGCTGTCCGCACTTGCCGGCGAACGGATCGTCCGAGAGACCCCAGACGAGGTAGTAGATGATCAGGGTGGTCCCCAGGAACACGGGGACGAGCTGCAGCAGGCGCCGCAGGGTGTAGCGGCCCATCGGTCCTCCCAGACACGGGACGCGACCCGGCGGCGGCCGGCCCCCCGTCGTCGGGAAGGCCGGCCGCCGCCGGTGGTGGTGGTCGTCGGTGCCCGTCAGCCCTGCGGCTTGAGCACGAACGCGGAGGCGTCGATGCGGTTGAGCGGCGTCTGCAGACCGGTCTGCACCCGCTGCCCGTCGCCCCAGATGACCGGCCGGCTCCACAGCGGGATGGCCGGCATGTCGTTCAGGGCGATCTTCTCGGCGTTCGCGTAGGCCTGGTTGGCCGCCTCGATCGTCGGGGCCGCGTCACCGGCGTTCATCGCCGCGTCGAACGCCGGGTTCGAGTAACCGGCGTCGTTGGCGGACGCCCCCGTGCGGTAGAGCTGGCTCAGGAACGTCTCGATGTTCGGGTAGTCGCCCTGCCACGCCGCGCGGAACGGACCGGTGTACTGCTTGGCGTTGGCGAGGCGGCGGGCCTCCTGGAAGGTCGGGACCGGCGAGTACCGGACGTCGATCCCCAGGTTCTGCCGCAGCTGGTTGGTGATCGCCTGCATCCACTCGTCGTTGCCGCCGTCGGAGTTCGCGACGAGCGTGACCGGACCCTGGATGCCGCCGGCCTGGGCCAGCAGCTGCTTCGCCGCGTTCGGGTCGAAGGTGCAGAACTGGCCGCACTGGTTGGGCACGTAGCCCTGCACGGTCGGCGTCGCGTAGCCGTCGGCCGGCGTGTAGATGCCGTTGAACAGCTGGTTGATGATCGCCTGGCGGTCGATCGCCATCGAGAACGCCTTGCGCAGCAGCGGGTTCTGGAAGCGCGGGTCGTAGGTGGGGAACGCGAGCGCGGTCGTCACGAGGCCCGGCACCATCTGGGCGCCCGCACCGAGGTCCTGGCGCCACCGGTTGCCGGCCAGGGCCGACGACGGGATCTGCCGGATGTGGTCGAGGCTGCCCGAGACCACGTCGGAGTAGGCGGTGTTCAGGTCGGAGTAGACCCGGAACTGCAGGTTCTGGACCTGCGCCTTGTCGTCTCCGGCGTACTGGTCGTAGCGCGCGAGGTCGAGCTCCTGGTTGGGCGTGCGCGAGACGAAGCGGAACGGGCCGTTGCCCACCGGTGCGGCCTCGTAGCCGGCCCGGTCGGCGAAGAACTTCTGCGGCATCGGGAAGTACGCCGTGTAGCCCAGCGTCACCGGGAAGATGGTGAAGGGCTGCGTGAGCGTGACCGTGAACGTCGTCGGGTTCACCACGCGCAGGCCGGACATCTGGTTGACGGTGGCGTTCTCCGGGCTGACCTGGTCGTAGCCCTGGATCTTCTCCATGAACGACTGGTTCTGCGCGCCGTTCGGGCCGAAGGCGGTCCAGTTCCAGGCGTCGACGTAGCTCTGCGCCGTCACCGGGGTGCCGTCGTGGAAGGTCCAGTTCGGCTTGATGGTGATCGTGAACGTGCGGTTGTCGGTCGTGGTGATCGACTGCGCCATCGCGTTCGAAGGCTGACCCGTCCTGGGGTCGTACTTGACGAGACCGGTGAACAGCGCGTCGATCGCGTCGCCACCGTTCTGCTCGTTCGTCGATCCGGGGATGAGCGGGTTCTCCGGCTCGCCCCACTCGATCGACACGGTCTGCGCCTGGTCGCCGCCACCGCCGCCTCCCCCACCGCACGCGGTGAGGACGAGCGCACCGGCCGCGACCAGTGCTCCGACAGCAATCCAGCGCGACCGACCGCGCCTGGTGAACCTGGTCACCACACCTCCAGAAGACGTTTGACAGGCGGGATCGCCGCCGTGCGCAACCTAAGTGGTCCAGACCTCTTGCGCTACCCCGAGATGTTTCCGGGAGCTTACGACTTCGTCAGGTGCCGTTCAGTTGTTCGCATCGCCGTTCGCCTGGCCCTGCCGGGCCGGGGGCGCCCAGCGGTCCGCGGAGGCGAACGGGCTGACGCCGAACGGCGGCACGACGACGTCCGTCCGGGCCTCCGGGGCCACGAGGGTCGTCGTCGCCTGGAAGAGCGGCACCACCGGCGTGGCCCGCCAGAGCATCGGCTCGACGAGGGCGAGCGCGGTGTCGGAGTCGATCGAGCCGGACGACGCACCGTCGAGGATCGACTGCAGGGTCGGGTCGCAGAACCCGGTGACCGAGAGCGCCTCGGAGGCCTCCGGCGTGCCCTGCGCCGCGAGCGGGGCGGCGGTCGTCGTGGTCGGGGCCTGCGGGGTCGACGTCGGGGCGGCCGCGGTGGTCGTCGGCGGCGACACCGGAGAGGTGGTGGGCGGACTCGTCGTCGTCGCGGTGCGCGGCACGGCGGGCGAGACGCCCGACGTGGTGGGCGCCTGCCGGCCGGGGCACCCGACGACCGAGTCGAGGCCCGAGATCGGGTCGGCGCCGACGGGCAGCGCGAGCACGGTGACGTCGGCGACCGCCATGTCCGACGGCGACTTGGGGATGGGCGGCACCGACGTCGTCGTCTCCGTCGCCGGTGTCGTGGTGGTCGTGGCGGCGGTCGACGGGGCCGGCGGCGAGGTCGTCGTCGTGCCCGGGACGGCCGACGAGGTCAGGGGGCCGGGGGTGGAGGGCGTGGCGACCACCGAGGGGGTGTCCGACGGGATCGGCCCGCGGCCCGGCGGGAAGGGGTTGGCGCCCGCGTCGGCCACGACCGTCGTCCCGATCCCGGCGGCGTTCAGCTGCTCGGCCACCGTGGTGACCAGGCGGCCGTAGGGCGAGACCTGCGACGGCGCGGCGAGCCGCAGCCGCAGCGGCGTCCCGTCCCGGGTCCACCGGCCGTCCGGCCCGAGCAGGTACCCGGCCTGGGCGAGCAGCCGCGTGGCGGCCGCCCGGTCGGGCGCGCGGGCGGGCGAGTCGGCCGTGATCGTGGGCCGGTAGCCGGGCTGGCTCGGCGCCGTGGCGAACGCGTCCGCGCGCAGGGCGGCGCCGGGACCGCCGCCGGCCCCCGCCGTGATCAGCGCGTCCCGGTCGAGCAGGGAGACGACCGCCCGACGGACCCGTGGGTCGGCGAGCGGGCCGTCGTCCGAGCGCAGCGCGAGCTCGACGAGCTGCGCCTCGGGCACGGTGCGCACCGCGAGCGGCCCGGCGGGTCCCGGAGGGGCTCCGGCCAGCGCGGTCAGCGCGGCGAGGTCGCTGCCGTCGGAGCGGAACTGGGTCGCCTGCACGTCCCCGGTCCGCACGCGGTCGATCAGCGAGGCGTGGTCGGCGGCCTGCAGCACGATCTGGTCCGGGACACCGGGGGTGCCCCAGTAGACGCTGTTGCGGACCAGGGTCACCTGGCCGCGGATGCGGTCGACGAGCCGCACCGCGTAGGGCCCGCCGGAGACCGGGATGCTGTCCTGCAGCGCGCCGCCCCACGAGCCGGGGGCGATGTTGAGCAGGTGGGCGGGCAGCAGGTGGTCGAACAGCGTCTGCCACGCCGGGTAGGGCCGGTCGAAGACGACGTCGACCGCCTTCCCGCCGGCGCGGGAGCGGACGTCGGAGATCGCCCGGTAGCCCGCGGCGTCGACCACACCGGGCTGGGAGCGCATCTGCTGCCAGAGGTAGACGAAGTCCTCGGCGGCGATCGGGGCGTTGTCGCTCCAGGCCGCGGCCGGGGCGATCTCGTAGGACACGGTGTACGGGCGGGTGGAGGAGACCCGCGCCGAGGTGACGACCGTCGTGTCCGGGCGCCGCACCCCGTCCGGGCCGACCCGGAACGCGCTCGGCAGGACCAGGGAGGCCATGGTGCGGCTCGTCGGCGTGAGGTCGGCGATGCGGTGCGGGTTGAACCCGATCCCCAGGTCGTCCACACCGATGCGCAGCTGCGTCGGGTCCGGCTCGAGCTGCGGCTGGGGGCGCGAGGCGGTGGTCGGCGCCTGCCCCACCACCGGCGGGGGCGACGACGAACACCCGGCCAGCACCAGCAGACCGGCGAGCACGGCGACCAGGAGGGCTCTCATGACGGGGCGGTGCGCTGGTGCCTCTCCGACTCGGCGAGCAGGGGTGAGCCATCGTGACACGCGGGCCCGTCGGACCCGCGTGCGGCCCTTTCGTGTTCGCGGTCGCTCAGGTTAGCCTCACCTCATGGGCAAGCGTGCTCCGTCGACGTGGGTGGACACCCTCGCGCGGCTGCGTCCGCGCGACCGGGCCGCCGCCGCGGTGGTGCCGCCGCGGCCGACGCCGGTGCGGGTGGTCGTCGACCCCGCCCGGGCCTGCGCGCTCACCGGCGCCAAGCGGGCGAAGAAGAAGTGCTGCCGCTCCACGCCGCGGTGCAAGGGCTGCCCCGTGGTCCTCATGCGCGCCGCCCGCGCCGCCGAGTCCGGGCTCACCGGCAAGGACCTCGCCAAGGCCGTCAAGCGCGCCCGCGCCGCCTGACGGCCGTCCCGGTTCACCCCTCCAGCGCCGCGCGCAGCGCCGGCAGCAGCACCTCGTCGGCCGGCAGCCAGGCCACCGTGTCGAGCTCGTCGGCCGTCACCCAGCGCAGCGCGAGGTGCTCCAGCGCGACCGGTACGGCGCCGTTCGCCGGGCGACACCGGTAGAAGCGGAGCACGAGCGACTCGCCCGCCCGGCCGGTGACCGGTACGTCGGGCCCCAGCCGCCCCTCGACGACGACCGCGTAGGACAGCTCCTCGTGCAGCTCGCGCACCACCGCGTCGGCCTCGGACTCGCCGTCCTCGACCGACCCGCCCGGGAGCTCCCACCGGCCCCGCATGTCCGGCGGCTCGGCCCGCTGCGCGACGAGCAGCCGCCCGCCGTCCACCACCGCGGCCCCCACCACGATCTTCACGGTCGTCCCCCCCGTCGTCGGTGATCGCGTGCATCATGACCCGCATGGCCGACCTGCTCTCCGACGACGCCGTCTCCAGCGCCCTCGCCGACCTCCCGGGCTGGGAGCGCGACGGCGACTCCCTCGTGCGCACCGCGCAGCTGCCGAGCTTCCCGGCGGCGATCGCCGTGGTCGACGCGGTCGCCCAGGAGGCGGAGTCCGTCGACCACCATCCGGACATCGACATCCGGTACTCGACGCTCACCTTCCGGCTCTCGACGCACTCCGAGGGTGGCCTCACCGCGAAGGACCCCGACCTCGCCCGGCGGATCTCCGCCGCGATCGACCAGCACGCGTAGCCCACTGCGCTCCGCCGGGTTCCTGGCCGTCCTCGTCGCGACCTTCGCGGCGTTCGGCGGCTACGCCCTGCTGCTGCCGGTCCTGCCCCTCTGGGCTGCGGCCGGCGGCTCCGGGCCGGGCCTCGCCGGCTCGGTCACGGGCGTGTTCATGGCCGCGACCGTCGTCTCGCAGCTCGGGGTGCCGGCCCTGCTGCGGGCCGCCGGGCACCGCGCCGCGCTCGCGCTGGGGGCGCTCCTCCTCGGGGCGCCGGCGGCGCTGCTGCCCCTGAGCCCCTCGCTCGGGCTGCTCGTGCCGGTCGCGATCGTGCGCGGGGTCGGCTTCGGCGTCCTCACCGTCACCGGCGCGGCCCTGGTCTCCGATCTCGTCGACCCGCGGGTGCGCGGCCGCGCGACCGG
This sequence comes from Actinomycetospora sp. CA-084318, assembly GCF_050955885.1. NCBI lineage: Bacteria > Bacillati > Actinomycetota > Actinomycetes > Pseudonocardiales > Pseudonocardiaceae > Actinomycetospora > Actinomycetospora sp. CA-084318. Next base: position 1,084,071 of record NZ_CP192098.1, on the reverse strand, counting down.
GGTCTACGGCATCGCCATCGGCCTCCCGCAGCTCGGGCTGCTCACCGGCGGCGTCTGGGCGTGGTCCCGGCTCGGCCCCACCCCCGTCCTGCTGGCCGGCGCGGCGCTGCCGCTGCTCGCCCTGCCCGCGATGCTGCTGCTCCCCCGGCGGGTCTTCCCCGTTCCCGACGACCGGTCGGGGCCGGTCCCCGGGTCCTCCCGGCCCCTGCCGTGGCGCCACGTCGTCGGGCCGTGGCTCGTGATGCTGGTGTGCGCGGCGAGCGCCGGCGGCGTCATCACCGTGCTCCCGCTCGTCGGGGCGGGCACCACCGGCACCGCGGAGCTCTCCCTGTTCGCCCTCACCCTGTTCCAGCTCGTCGGTCGCGGCGTGTCCGGCGAGCTCGGCGACCGGCTGGGCCTCGCCGGCCGCATCACCCGCCCCGCGCTCCTGCTCACCGCGCTCGGGGCGGCCGCGGCCGCGGGGGGACTGCTGGTCGGCAGCACCCCCGTCGTCGTGCTCGGCGCGGGTGTCGTGGGTCTGGGGTTCGGTGCGGTGCAGAACGACACGCTGGTGACGCTGTTCGACCGCGCGGGCCCCGGACGCTCCGGGACGGCGAGCAGCGTGTGGAACACGGCCTACGACGCGGGCACCGGGGTGGGCGCCACCGCGCTCTCGGCCGTGCTGGGCGCGGCGGGGGCACCGTGGTCGTTCGCGGTGGCGGCGGCCGCCTGCCTGCTGGTCCTCGGTGGGACCTGGACACGCGCTGCGACCACGGCTCGGACGGTCGGGTGAACCCTCGGCCGCTGCGGTCCGCCGCCGTAATGACGGGCGCGGACCGCCCGATCACGGGGGCGTGCGCCGGATCCTGCTCGCCGTGGCGGCGGGCGCCCTCGCGATGATGGTGGTGGCCCAGCTGGCCACCGTGCTCACCCGCGTCGCGGAGGACGCGGACGCCTCGACCGTGTCGACGCCGGCCCCGGCCCCGCCGGACGGCGCCGGGCCCACCGTGCCGCTCGCCCCGGTGGCCGTTGTCGACGCGGTGCGGCCGCCGGCCCCGGCGCCGTCGACCGTCCCTGCAGCCCCGTCGTCCGGTGCGGCTCCGGACGCGCCCGACGGTGCCGCCGCGACCCGCGCACCCGAGCCCACCGACGCGTCGTCGGGAACGGCGCCGTCGACGGCGGGCCCGGCCCCGGCACCGGGGGCCGCCGCCCCCGCGGCGTCGGCCGCCCCGGCGGCGACCCGGTCACCCGAGCCGATCGCGCGGGTGTGCCTGAAGGTCGTCGCCGGCCTCTGCGTGCAGCTCGGCTGAGCTCAGCCGGCGACGGCGGGCGTCGGCGCCGCGGCGCGCACGCCGCGGACCGAGGCCAGGCAGTCGTCGAGCAGCGCCAGCATCATCGCGTCGCGGGCCGGTCCGTCGAGCCCGGCGGCGCGGGCGGCGACGAGCAGGTGGGCGCAGGCGTGGTTGACCGGGCCGACGTGCAGCAGGGTCGCGACGCGCCCACCGGCCCCGTCCCCGGCCTCCCGCCCGGCGGCGCGGCGTGCGGCGGCCCGCTCCTGCGCGGCGTCGACGCGCCGGACCAGGCGGGCGAAGAAGCGGTTCCCGGGGTCGAGGGCGAGCCCCGCGCGGGCGACCGCGGCGAGCACGAGCGGACGCACCGGCCCGTCGGCGTCGCGGCCTGCCCCGACGAGGTCGACCGCGCGGAGTCCGAGCTGCTGGCGTACCTCGTGGCTGACGGCGTCGTTGACCTGCCAGGCGAGAGCGGCGACGGCCGGGTGCGTGCAGTGCGGGCGGTCGGTGAAGCGTTCGCCGGCCAACACGGAGACGTACTCCATGACGCAGCTCCCGGAGCGGGCGTCACGGTGGGCGCCGGCCTCCAGCACGGGGAGCCCCTCGGGCGTGGCGGACGACGGCTGCGTGGTCGGCATGGCTGCCCCCTGGAGGAACGCGGCGCGCGGAAACGTCACGAGACTAGACCGCCCGGGCGTGGATCGGGACCCCTCGACGTTCCGGGTCCGGAGGGCGTGGTAGCACCCGCCCGCTCAGCCGCCCGAGCTGAGCACCTCGGTGGCCGTGAGAGCGGCGAGGACCGTCTGCACGGTCGGGCTCACCAGCCGGACGATGTCCTGGTCGATCCCCGGCCGTACGAACCGCCCGCCGGCGATGGCACGGGCACGCCCGGCGGCCACCGACGGGTCGAGCGGGTGCAGGGCCCGGACGCGACGGCCGTGGTGGAGCAGGACGACGACCATCGCGGTGTCCTCGTCGGGATCGGCGCCGTCCAGGACCTGACGCACCACGTTGCGGTCGTGGTGCAGCGCACCGGTCTCGTGCACGCGCAGCGCCGACCCGAACACCGGCATGGCCAGGTAGCCGAAGACCCGACGCGGCTCGCGGTGGGCGAGGCCGCGCTCGACGAGCCGGTCCATCGTGCGGCGGATCATCTGGGCGCCGCGCGGGCCGGTGACGGCGTGGCCGAGGTCGCTCTTGTGCCCGCCCGGGCGCAGCAGGCCGTCGGCGACCCAGCACAGCAGCGGGTCGGTCGGCTCGACCGGACCGCGCCGGTACGAGGTCCCGGCGTCGAGCAGGGACGCGTCCAGCAGCAGCTCGACCATGGCGGCCGCGACGAGCAGTCCGGCCGGCTCGGTGAGGCTCGAGACGGGGCGGCCGTCCTCGTCGCCGAGCACCCAGGCGATGCGCTCGGGCAGGGTCAGTTCCCGGGTGGGGGCCGACCATCGTTCGGAACGCACGGCGGACAGCGTAGGCACACGACCCGGTGGGATCTCACCCGACCGGGCGCCCGGATCGACCGCTCGTCCTCACCGATCGTCGATCTCCGACCCGATCTACCGGTCGCCGCACGGAGCCGACCACCCGTCCGCGCCACACCGGCGACACGCCGGGGTCAGAGCCCGAGGGCCCGGACGGCGGCCGTCGTGGCCGCCGGGACGGCCGGCACGGCGCGGTCCGACCGCGGGTCGGCGGGCTCGGTGTAGACGGCGAGCAGCACCGGTGGGCGGCCCGGCGGCCACGTGACCGCCACGTCGTTCACCTCCCCGCCGTCGCCGCTGCCGGTCTTGTCGCCGGTGCGCCACCCGGCGGGGAGCCCGGCCCGGATGCGCTGCCAGCCCGTGGTGTTCGCGACGAGCCAGTCGAGCAACTGTCGCCGCCCGGCCTCGTCGAGCCCGGCGCCGAGCGTGCAGGCCTGCAGCGTCGCCGCCATCCGGCGCGGCGTGGACGTGTCGAGCGTGCCCTGCCGCGCGTTCAGCTCCGGCTCGTAGCGGTCGAGGCTCGTGATCCCGTCGCCGATCGAGCGCAGGTAGCCCTCGACGGCCTTCGGCCCGCCGAGCCGACGGAGCAGGAGGTTCTCGGCGGTGTTGTCGGAGACGGTGATCGCCGCGGCGCACAGCTCCCCCACCGTCAGCGACGTCGCCCGTGAGGTCGTCGGCGAGTTCCGCACCAGGTCGGCCGGCGTGTAGCGCACCACCTCGTCGAGCGGCACCCGCGCCGCGAGGATCGCCGCGGCGGTCGGCATCTTCGACGTCGAGCAGAGCAGGAAGCGCTCGTCGGCCCGGTGGCCCGCGGTCCGGCCGGTCGCGGTGTCGAGGGCGAACACCCCGAGCCGACCGCCCATCGCCACTTCGATGGGCGCGAAGGGGTCGGTCCCGACGGCGGGGGTGGTCGTCGGGGCGGGTGCCGGCGTGTTCGCGGCGCAGCCGCCGGCGAGGACGGCGGCACCCGCGGCACCAAGGGCGAGGACCCGTCGTCGGGAAGTGGTCATGATCGGCAGCGAAGCAGGACGAAGCGGACCTGTCGAAGTCCGTATGACTGCCCGCTTGATGTCGCAGCGGCTATCGTCGCTGCTCGTGGACCTGCTGCGGCACGTGACGTTCTTCGTGACGATCGCCGAGGAGCGACACTTCGGGCGCGCCGCCGACCGGCTCGGGATGACGCAGCCACCGCTGTCGCAGGGCCTGCGGCGCCTCGAGTCGCACCTCGGGGCGCGGCTGTTCGAGCGCAACGCCCGCGAGGTCACGCTGACCCCGGCCGGGCGGGCGCTGCTCGGTCCCGCCGAGACGTTCGTGGCCGCGGCCGGCGCCCTGCGCCGCAGCGCCCTCGAGCAGGGCGACGCGGGGTCCACGGTCCGGCTCGGGGTGGTCGGCGCCCTGCGGCCGGACGTGGTGGCCGCCCTGGCCGCGGCCGTGCGGGAGACGGCGGGGCGCGGAGTCGAGACTGCGGTGGCCCCGACCGTCGACCTGGCCGACCGGGTCGCCGCGGGCCGGTGCCACCTCGCCGTCGTCCGCCACCCCGGCGTGCTCTCCGACCTGGCGGCCGGGCCGGTCGTCCGACTCCCCACGCGGCTGCTGGTGCCTGCGGACCGGGCGGCGGGCGGCCGGGTGCGCTGGGCGGCGCTGCGCGACCTCCCCCTCGCGCTGCCGCCCCGGGCCCACCACCCGGCGGCGCACGACCAGCTGGTGGACGCCGTGGCCCGGCGCGGCGTCCGTCCCCGGGTGATCGCGGTCGAGGACGACCGGGCCGTGCTCGCCGCCGTCGCGGCCGACCGGGCGTTCACCGTCGGGCCGGACCTCGCCCCGGGTGCTCCCGGGGTCGCGGCGCTCGACCCGGCGGACCCGATCCCGGTCCGGGTCCGGGCGGTGTGGCATCCCGGCACACCGCCCGACGAGGCCGTCCGCGAGGCGGTCCTCGCGGTGCTGCGCGCGGAGGACCGGCCATGAGCCTGGCCGCCGAGGCGACGGCCGGGATCCGGGCCGTGCTGGACGACGCGGGGGTACGCGGGTCGGTGCACGCGCGGGTGGTCGGGTCCGACGGCCCGGAGCTGGGGGTCCGGGCCGACGAGCCGGTGACGATGGCCTCGGTGTTCAAGCTCCCGGTGCTGGTGGCGCTCGTGCGCGCGATCGACGCCGGCGAGCTGGACCCGCGCGCGACGGTGACGGTGGACCCGTCGTCGCGGACGGACGGCCCGACCGGGCTGTCGGTGCTCGCCGACCCCGTGACGATGTCGCTGCGCGACCTCGCCACGTCGATGACCACGGTGTCCGACAACGCCGCCGCGGACGTGCTGCTCGACGTGCTCGGGCTGCCGCGGGTGCACGCGGCGCTGGCGGACCTCGGCATCGCGCACACGCGGGTGGAGCGGGCCGACGCGACGTTCGCCGCCCTCGCCGCGCAGCTGGGCGTGAGCGACCCCGCGGCGACCGCGGACCGTCTCGCCGACCCCGACGACCCGCCGCCGCCCTCGGCGTACGACCCGGTGCTCGGCAGTGCCACGACGCCGCGCGACATGACCTCGCTGCTCTCGCTGCTCTGGACCGACGGCGCGGCGTCCCCGGTCGGGTGCGCCTTCGCACGGCGGCTGCTGGGCCTGCAGGTCTCGCGCACCCGGATCGCGTCGGGCTTCCCGTTCGACGAGGTCCGGTGCTCCGGCAAGACCGGGACGCTCGGCGCCCTGCGCAACGAGGTGGGAGTGGTCGAGTTCCCGGGCGAGGCCCCGGTGGCGGTCGCGGTGTTCACCCTCGCCGCCCGACCGGAACGGGTGCTCCCCCGGGTCGACGCGGCGATCGGGGAGGTCGCCCGGCTGGCGGTCACGGCCCTCCGTCTGGGTGACTGAGCGCACAGCCGGGCATCGGCGGTGGGCGATCGCGGTTCTCCGCGGACATGAGCACCGCTGACAAGGCCCGGGACCTGCAGGCGCTGCACGCCGCGCCGGAACTGCTGCGCGTCGTGAACGTCTGGGACGCCATCACCGCGAAGGTTGTCGCCGACATCCCCGGCACGAAGGCCCTCGCGACCGCCAGCCACGGCATCGCGGCCTCGCGGGGCTACCCCGACGGGGAGGTCATCCCCCGCGACGAGATGATCGCCGAGGTCGGCCTGATCGCCCGCCAGACCTCGCTGCCGGTCTCCGCCGACCTCGAGGCCGGCTACGGCGACCCGGGCGGCACGATCGCCCGCGCGATCGGCGTCGGGATCGTCGGCGCGAACCTCGAGGACCAGATGAAGCCGCTCCCGGACGCGGTGAAGGCCGTGGAGGCGGCGGTCGCGGCGGCACAGACCGAGGGCGTGGACTTCGTCCTGAACGCGCGCACCGACGCCTTCCTCAAGGTGGGCGACCCGGCCGAGGCCCTGAAGGAGGCCGTCGAGCGCGGCCGCGCCTACCTCGACGCGGGCGCGTCGAACGTCTTCGTGCCCGGCAAGCTCGACGAGGCGCAGTGGACCGAGCTGGTCTCCGCACTCGGCGAGCGCACGGTCAACATGATCGGCATCCCCGGGTCGATCTCGCAGGAGGCGGCGCAGCGCATCGGGCTCGCCCGGATCTCCTTCGGCCCGTGGTCGCAGAACACCGCGCTGACCGCGCTCGCCGAGCTGGCCGAGCGCGCCTACGACGGTGGTGGTCTCGCCGAGGGCGTGCGGAAGCTGAACTAGAGGTGGCTTCGCCCTGTGAGTACTCATCCGTGCTCTGGCACGGATGAGTACTCACAGGCGTAGCACCTCCCACGGTGTGAGGACCTACGGTCCGCGCCGTGGACGAACGGACGTGGACGGTCGGCGAACTCGCCGCGGCCTCCGGCCTGTCGGTACGGGTGCTGCGGCACTGGGACGAGGTCGGGATCGTCCGGCCGGGACGGACGCCGAGCGGGCACCGCCGCTACGGCTCGCCGGAGATCACGCGGCTCTACCGCGCCCTCGCCCTGCGCCGCACCGGGCTGGGTCTCGAGGCGATCGGGCGGGCGCTGGACGAGCAGACCCCCGATCCGACGGCCGTGCTGGAGGATCATCTCGCGCAGCTCGAGACCGAGATCGAGCGGTCGGTCCGGTTGCGTGACCGGCTCCGCGCGGCCCTGTCGGACGACGGCTCGGTGATGGCCGTGATCTCCGCGATGACCATGGTCGACGGGTACGTGCACGGTTACCGCGCCGAGGAGGGCTCACGGCTGGCCGACCAGGCCGAGGCGCTCGAGGACCTGCTCCACCACGACACCGCCTTCCCCGCCGGCAGCCACGTCCTCGAGGTCGGCTGCGGCGTCGGCGCGCAGACCGCCGTGATCGCACGGCGCAGCCCCGGCGCCCGGATCACCGCCATCGACATCTCCGCCGACTCGCTCGCCCGGGCCCGGCGCCGGGTGCGCTCGGCCGGCCTCGCCGCCGGCGTCACCTTCCGCCGGCTCGACGTCCGCGACCTTCCCGACGCCGGGATCGGTCCGGTCGACCACGTCGTCGTCTGCTTCGTGCTGGAACACCTGTCGGCCCCGCTCGGGGTGCTGCGGACGCTCCGCTCGGCGCTGCGTCCGGGCGGCACGATCACCGTGATCGAGGGCGACCACGCCTCGGTGGCGTTCACCCCCGACAGCCCCGCGGCGCGGGCGGCGATCGACTGCCAGGTCGTGCTCCAGCGCCAGGCGGGCGGCGACGCGATGATCGGTCGCCGACTCGGGACGCTGCTGGCCGAGGCGGGCTTCGCCGACGTCACCACGTCGCCCCGCGAGGTGCGGGTCGACGACGCCGGGCCCGCCGACGCGTTCGTGCTGCGCACCTTCACCGCGATGATCGCCGGGGTCCGCGAACCCGCCGTCGCGGCCGGACTGACCACGCCCGACGCCTTCGATGCCGGGCTCGCCGACCTCCGCCGCACCGCCGAGCCCGGCGGGACATTCCGCTACACCTTCACGCGCGCCTCGGGTGTCGCACGCTGACGCTCACAGGCGCAGCACCTCCCAGCCCGCCAGGTCGGCGAGCAGCTGCCGGTCGTGGGTCGCGACGACGACGGCGGCCGGGGTCGCGAGCAGGCCCGTGGTCAGCTCGTCGACGAGCGCGGCGGAGAGGTGGTTGGTCGGCTCGTCGACGATCAGCAGGTCCGGCCGCCGGGCGAGCACGAGCGCGAGCTGGAGCCGCCGTCGCTGCCCCTGCGAGAGCCGCCCGACCGGCGTGCCGCGCGCCTCGGCGTCCAGCAGCCCGGTGGCCGCCAGCGGCACGGTGTCCGCGCCGGCCTCGCGCTCATGTAGCCGCCACGGCGGGAGCTCCGGCGGCCACGGCGGCGCCTCCTGCGCCAGGAACCCGACCCGCGCCCGGGACCGGACCAGACCCGTCGTCGGGAACAGCTCCCCGGCGAGGAGCGCGAGCAGGGTCGACTTCCCCGCGCCGTTCGGGCCGCTGACGAGCAGGCGGTCCGCCGGGCCGATCCGGATCGACCGGGGGTCGAGCCGTCCCGCGACGCCCGCCCGGTCCAGCTCCACGAGCGTCCCCGTTCCCGACGGCAGGTCCGGCCAGCGGAGCCGGGCCGGTGGCTCCGGGACGTCGAGGCGGTGCGCGGCGAGCGCCTCCTGGTCGCGCCGCAGGGCCTGGACGACGCCGGGGGCGTGCGACTGCCGCTGGTACTTCCCCGTGCCCTTGTCCGGGCGCCAGCCGGTGCCGAGTCGCTCGCGGGCCCGGCCGACGGCCTCGGTGAGGCGGCGCTGTTCGGCCTGCTGCTCGGCGTGGTCGTGCTCCCAGCGCTCGCGATCCCGACGACGCCCTGCGCGCCAGCCGTCGTAGCCGCCGGCGTACGTGCGGGGCCGGCCGTCGCGGGTGGGGTCCAGGTCGAGGACCTCCTCCGCGACGTCGCGCAGCAGCGCACGGTCGTGGCTGACCAGGGCGAACCCGCCGTCGTGCTCGCGCAGGCGGGCGGTGAGGAACCCGAGCCCGTCGGCGTCGAGGTGGTTGGTGGGTTCGTCGAGCAGCAGCAGGTCGTGCCGGGCGCCGAGCAGGCAGGCCAGGCGGACCCGGTAACGCTGGCCGACGGAGAGCGTGGCCAGCTCGCGGTCGCGGTCCGTGCAGGCGTGCAGCGCCTCGAGGGCGAGGTCCACCCGACGCTCGGCGTCCCACGCGTCCAGCTCGACGGCGCGGTCGAGCGCGGAGGCGTAGCGCTGGTCGTCGAACGGGTCCGTGGCGGCGTCGAGCTCGGCGAGTGCGACCCGCGCGGGCCCGACGGCGGCGTCGGTGAGGGTGCGGACGGTGCCGTGCGGCGCGAGGTCCTGCTGCGCGAGGCCGATCGTGCCCGTCCGGTGGACGGCGCCCGCGTCCGGCGCGAGCACGCCCGCGAGCACGTGCAGCAGGGTGGTCTTGCCGCGGCCGTTCTCGCCGACGACCGCGAGGCGGGAGCGGGCCGAGACGGTCAGCGACAGGTCGGACAGGACGCGGCGTCCGCCGAGGGTGACGTCGACGTGCTCGGCGCGGACGTGGGCGTGGGTGGATCGGTGGGTGGTGTGCACCAGGGGCTCCGGGACGTCGGAGGCGGAGCCGGGCAGCACGGATCGACCGCCCGGCGGCTGGCCGGGACGGCGGAGCGGGTCGTGGGAGAGGGCGCCGCCGTCAGCGGCGGGTGCGGAGCCTCATCGACTGGATCAACACGCCTCCGACGGTACGGGAGCACCGCAAGGCCATTGCGACTGAGCCAGTATGGTGCCATCCTGGCTCACATGGACCTGTCCCCCTTCGTCGACCGACTGGCCGACGAACTCGCCCTCGCCGCCGAGGCCGGTGGCGACGAGGCCCGTGCCGTGGCCGCCCGGCTCTCCGCCTCGCTCTCCTCGTCCGTCCGGCTCGTCCTGCTCGAGGCACTCGCGGAGGCCGCCGACGAGATCACCCGGGACCTCGCACCCGGCTCCGTCGAGGTGCGCCTGCGCGGCCGGGAGCCGGGCTTCGTCGTCGTGCCGCCCGTCACTGAGCCAGACCCGGCGCCGTCCGGAGCCACCGCTGAGCCGGAGGTCGAGACCACGCTGGAGCTCGACGCCGGCCCCACCACGCGCATCAATCTCCGCCTGCCCGACGCGCTGAAGGCCCGGGTCGAGGAGGCCGCCGGCCGCGAGCACCTCTCGACCAACGCCTGGCTGGTGCGGGCCGCCTCGGCCGCCCTCGCCACCGGGACCGGGGACGCCGCCTCGCCCCGCGGGCGGCGCGCCCGGCAGAGCTTCACCGGGTGGGTCCGATGACCCGGGACCAGGAGGGACCCATGACCCGCTACGACACTCCCGACCCCGTCGAGGTGAACCTCACGGCCGTCTCGGCCGACCTGACCGTCCGCGCCTCGGACCGGACCGACACGGTCGTGGTGATCACCCCCGGCGACCTCGGGGACGACGACGACCTCGCGGCCGCCGAGCGCACGCGGGTCGACCTCGTCGGGACCACGCTGACGATCACCGGCGCCCGGCTCCTGCGCCGCTTCCGACCGACCGGCGGTGGCGGCAGCATCGACGTCACCGTGGACCTGCCCACCGGGTCGGCGCTCCGCGCGGAAGGGCAGGTCCTCGACGTCCGGACCACCGGCACGCTCGGGACCTGTCGTGTGAAGACGTCGGTCGGCGCGCTGGCACTCGACGTCGTCGGCGACGCGGAACTCGCGACCACCGGCACCATGGTCGTCTCTCGGGTCGACGGCGACGCCACGCTCGCCGGCACCGGTCGGATCCACGTGGGCCGGGTCCGCGGACGGGTCGCGGTGACGAACAGCAACGGGGCGACCGTGGTCGGCTCGGCCGGGGCAGCGGTCACCGCCCGCTCCGCGAACGGCGACATCACCGTCACCGACCCGCACTCCGACGTGCAGGCCCGCACGGCGAACGGCGACGTCGTGGTGGACGGCATCACGCGGGGCGAGGTCGACGTCGCGACCAGCAACGGGCGGGTGGAACTCGCCCTGCGCCGGGGCAGCGCCGCCCATCTCGACGTCTCCACCCGCTTCGGGCACATCGACAATCGGCTCGACTCCATCGACGCGCCGGGCGACGCGACCGAGACCGCCGCCGTGCGGGCCCGCACATCGCTCGGCGACATCGTGCTGCGCCACGCCGACCCGCTCGTCGAGGAGGAGTCCGCATGAGCCCCGCCGTCCCCTGACAGCAAAGCGTCACTGCTGGCGTCCAGTGACAGCTTTGCCGCATCGTCGCAGGTGATGGGCTCGATTCAGCCGTGATTGTCGGGGGTCGCTGCTAGCTTGCGAACATGAGTTCGAACGAGGCGGTGGACCCGGTCAGCGCGGAGCTGACCGCGTTGCTCACGCGCCTCGCCGAACTCGCCGAGCTCCCCACCGATCCGGAGTCCGATGGTGGTGCGGCGTGCATCGACCGGATCGCCCTGCTCGAACGCGCCCGTTCGGCGGTGGCGGCGGCGCGGCACACCGCGATCGTCGCCTTCGGCCGCGCCCAGGTCGAAGAACAGATTGAACTCGTCGCGCAGGGTCGGTTGGACCCGGAGAAGCTCGGTCGCGGGATCGCCGACCAGATCGCGTTGGCCGCCCACGTCTCCCCCTACGTCGGAGACCGCCGGCTCGGGGTCGCGCGGGCGCTGGCGAGCGACCTGCCCGGTACCCGGGCGCTGCTGGTGGCGGGGCGCATCAGCGAGCAGCTCGCCGAACACATCGTCTCCACCACGTCGCACCTCGATCCGGAGACCCGCGCGGTGGTGGACAAGCAGCTCGCCGAGACCGGCCTGGAGGACATGGGCCGAAAGCAGGCCGAGGCGGCGGTCAAGAAACTCGCCTACGAAGCCGACCCACAAGGGTTCACCGACCGCGCCCGGAAAGCCCGCAAAGACCGGCGGGTCACGCTACGCCCGGCCCCGGACACCATGAGCGTCCTCTCGGGCCTGCTGCCGGTCGAGCAGGGTGTCGCCTGCATCGCCGCACTCCGCACATACGCCGACTCGTTGATCGCGACCGGGGACACCGACGACCGCACCCGCGACCAGATCATCTGTGAGTGTCGCCGACACCCTGGTCGAGCGGCTCACCGGACAGGTCTACGCCGAGGACGTCAACGTCGAAGTCGGGATCGTCCTGCCGCTCGACGCGATCACCGACCCCGACAGCACCAGCACCGGCGAACTCGTCGGCCACGGCCCGCTCCCGGCCGGGATCGTCACCGACCTGCTCCGCTACACCGGCGGGCACCGCTGGTGGCGGCGCCTGTTCGCCCACCCCGCCCACGGCACCCTCGTCGGCGGCGACCCCACCCGCCGCTACTTCGACGGGTTCCTCGCCAAACTGATCGCGTTCCGCGACCACGGCATGTGCCGCGACCCCTTCTGCGGAGCCCCGATCCGACACACCGACCACATCACAGGCAAGAAGGCCGGCGGCCCCACCAGCCTCGGCAACGGGCGCGGCAACTGCGTGCGCGGCAACCACCTCAAAGAACTGCCCGGCTGGATCACCGAACTGCTCCACGACGGATTCGGACCCCACCCCCACACGTCCGCACCACCACCCCCACCGGCCACACCTACACCAGCCGCGCCGGACCATGACCGGCCGCCCCGAGCCATGCCTCGACCCCGGCGAGCGCCACGTCCCGCACGGACGGCGGCGCCGCCGAGCCGAGCAACGACGCCCGGGCGACGCCGGCGAGCTCCGCGTCGGTCAGACCCAGCTGCCGCGCGAACTCGTACTCGCGCGCCAGCCCGGTGCTGAACAGCAACGTGTCGTCGGCGTTCACCGAACACGGGACACCGGCGTGGACCAGAGCCGGCAGAGGGTGCGACACCAGGTCGGGTACCACCCCGAGCGCGACGTTCGAGCTGATCCCGACGTCGAGCGTCGTCCCCCGGTCCGCCAGCTCGCGGACGAGCTCAGGGTCCTCGACGGCCCGCACGCCGTGCATGAGTCGGTCCGGGCGCAGCACCCGCAGGTCCTCCCGGATCGACTCCGGGCCGCAGAGTTCGCCGGAGTGCGGCACGACGAGCAGGTCGGCGTCGCGGGCGATCGCCGCCGCCCAAGCGAAGGGCGCGACCGGGGCGGTCTCGTCCCCCGCGAGCCCGAGCCCGACCACGCCGCGGTCGGCCCACGCCGCGGCCAGCAACGCCATCCGGTCCGGGTCGGCGGCGTCCCGCTCCCGGTCGATCCCGACCACGACACCCGCCGGCGCAGCCGCCGAGGAGACCGCGTCGCAGACGACCTCCATCGTCGCCTCATCGGAGCCCGTCACCCCGCGGAGGCGGCCGGACGGCGAGACGCTCACCTCGGTCCACGCCGCACCGTCCGCAGCCGAGTCCTCGACGAGCTCGACGACGAGCCGGTGCAGGTCCTCCGGCCCGCGCAGCACGTCCTTCGTGCTCCGGTACGCGGCGACGTACGCCTCCCACGAGCCGTACCGCGACGGGAACCCGGCCGACCCGCCGAACTCCGCGTACGTCGACGGCCGGATCGAGCCCATGAGGTGGACGTGCAGGTGGGCCTTCGGCAGGGCGCTCAGGTCGCGGCTCACAGCGGCTGCAGGAACTCCAGCCGGTTGCCGAACGGGTCGTGGGCGTAGAAGCGGCGGAAGCCCGGGAAGTCGTCGTCCCACGTGACGTCACCGCCGACCCGGCGCGCCGCCTCGGCGATGTCGTACACCACGAGGCCCGGGTGGGCCTTCCGGGCCGGGGCGAACGGCTCCTCCACGCCGAGGTGCAGCTCCACCCCTCCGCCGCGGAACCACGCCCCGCCCCGGGCGGCGAGCACCGGCGGCTTCTCGACCTCGGTCATCCCCAGTGCCCCGACGAAGAACGCCCGGGCCTCGTCCTCCCGGCCCGCCGGCATCGCGAGCTGGACGTGGTGGATCCCCGTGAACACGCCGATCAGTGTCGACCCCGGACCAGGTCCAGGCCAGGTCCGTCGAGCCGGTCCAGCCCGGCGCGCCGACCGTTGAGCGCCAGGAGCATTCCCGACGACGGGCCGCGCACCTCCGGGCCCGCGCCCTCGGTCCAGCCGCAGTCGGTCGCCACCAGCCGGACGCCCGCGAACCGCTTCGCGGCCCCGACGAACGGCGCGGACCAGATGAACGGGAGGCACGGCGCCACCCGCTCGACCGGCGCGTCGACGACGTGGCCGAGCGGGATCGCGATGTCCTGCCGGTGCACGAGCAGGTCGTTGAGCGGGTCGAGCGGCCCGGACAGCCGGAGCCGCCGGTCGACACGAGCCATCTCCCGCAGCTGTCCCACCAGCTCCGCGTGGGAGAACCGGCGGGCCCGCTCCCGCGCCTCGTCCGCGAACGCCCGGTCGACGTCGCCGCGGGCCTTCACCGCCGCCCACGCGAACCGTGGGACCGTCGTCCGGGTCGACAGGGTCAGGTGCGCCGCGACGTCGCGCACCGTCCAGCCCGCGCACAACGACGGCGTCGCCCACTGCTCCTCGGTCAGCTCCTCCAGCTCGTCGGCCAGCGCGAGCCTTTCGGCCGCCACGTCGTCGAGCATCGCCACACGCGTCATGTCAGGAGGGACTCCACGACCAGGAGAGAATCATCGACCCGGTCGGGAATAGGGCCGAGGAGATCAGTTGTTCCTTCAACTGTGAAGAAGATCGGGTTCCTCTCGTTCGGGCACTGGTCGCCGTCGTCGCACTCGATGGTGCGGTCGGCGCGGGACTCGCTGCTGCAGTCGATCGACCTCGCGGTCGCCGCCGAGGAGCTCGGCGCCGACGGCGCCTACTTCCGGGTGCACCACTTCGCCCAGCAGCTCGCCTCGCCGTTCCCGCTGCTCGCCGCGGCCGGCGCGCGGACCAGCCGTATCGAGCTGGGCACCGGGATCATCGACATGCGCTACGAGAACCCGCTGTACATGGCGGAGGACGCGGGCGCGGCCGACCTCATCTCCGGCGGCCGACTCCAGCTCGGCATCAGCCGGGGCTCCCCCGAGCAGGTCATCGACGGGTACCGCTACTTCGGGTACCAGCCGGCCGAGGGGCAGACCGACGCGGACATGGCCCGCGAGCACACCCGAATCTTCCTCGACGCCCTCAAGGGCGAGGGCTTCGCGCAGCCCAACCCGCGCCCGATGTTCGCCAACCCGCCCGGGCTGCTGCGGATCGAGCCGTACTCCGAGGGGCTCCGTGAGCGCATCTGGTGGGGCGCGGGCAGCCGGGCGACCGCCGAGTGGGCCGGCGAGCAGGGCATGAACCTCATGAGCTCGACCCTGCTCACCGAGGACACCGGCGTGCCCTTCCACCGTCTGCAGGCCGAACAGATCCAGCGCTTCCGCGACGCCTGGAACGCGGCCGGGCACGAGGGCACGCCCCGCGTCTCGGTCAGCCGGAGCGTCTTCCCGATCGTCTCCGAGATCGACAAGCAGCTGTTCTGGCGCGAGCGGCACTCGACCGACCAGGTCGGGCACCTCGACGGCGGCAACGCCCGCTTCGGGAAGACCTACGCCGGCGAGCCCGACAAGCTGATCGCCGAACTCGCCGAGGACGAGGCGATCGCCGCGGCCGACACGCTGCTGCTCACGGTTCCCAACCAGCTCGGCGTGGACTACAACGCCCACGTGATCGAGAGCGTGCTGACCCACCTCGCTCCGGAGCTGGGCTGGCGCTGACCCATGCCCCGCGACCGCCCCGCCCCGCCCACCGCGATCGAGGTGCGCGGGGTCCGGCACAACAACCTGCAGGGTCTCGACGTCGACATCCCGCTGCACCGGGTCGTCGTCGTGACGGGGCTGTCGGGCTCGGGCAAGAGCTCCCTCGCCATGGGCACGCTCTTCGCCGAGGGCATGCAGCGGTTCCTCGAGGGCCTGTCGACGTTCAGCCGCCGCCGGCTCAGCCAGGCGCAGCGGCCGGACGTCGACGGGATCGCCCACCTCCCGGCGGCCCTCGCCCTGCGGCAGCGGCCGCCGGTCCCCGGGCCGCGCAGCACGGTCGGGACGATGAGCTCGGTGCTCAACGCCCTGCGCCTGGCCATGTCGCGCCTCGGCGAGCACCGCTGCCCCAACGGCCACATGGTTCCTCCCGGGGTGCACTCCTTCACGATGGACGCGGTCTGCCCGGTCTGCGGCGTCCACTTCCCGACGCCGGGTGCGGAGAGCTTCGCCTTCAACTCCACCGGGGCATGCCCGGGCTGCGACGGCGTCGGGCAGCGGTTCGAGATCGACGAGGACAGCCTCGTCCCCGACCACGACCGCACCATCGACGACGGCGCCGTCCTGCCCTGGAACAGCGGCGGCATGCGGCTCTCGCGCTACGCCGCCGCCCAGCTCGGGGTCCGGCTCGACGTCCCCTGGCGCGACCTCACCGCCGGCGAGCGGGACGTGGTGCTGCACGGCGAGCACGTGGTCCGGCGGGTCACGCTGGGCGAGGACGGACCCCGGCCGGTCACCCTCGACGTCAACTACGAGAACGCCGTCGCCGCCGTGGAACGCGCCGCCCGGTCGGACAACGCCACCACCCGCGAGCGGCAGAAGCGCTTCCTGCGCTGGGAGACCTGCCACGTCTGCCACGGCACCCGGCTCCGCCCCGAGGCCCTCGCCAGCCGCCTCGACGGCGAGGACCTCGCCACGATCTCGGCGCTGTCGCTCGACGCCCTGCAGACGTTCGCCGACGGCCTCGTCGGGAAGGCCCCGGAGGAGCTGCGCCGCCCGGCCACGACACTGGCGGCCGAGATCTCGCGGCTGATCGACCCGCTGCTGAGGCTGGGGCTGGGCTACCTCGGCCTCGACCGTGCCGGCGCCACCCTCTCGACCGGCGAGCGGCAGCGGCTGGAGCTCACCTCGACGGTCCGCGCGAACACCACCGGCATGCTCTACGTCCTCGACGAGCCCTCGGTCGGCCTCCACCCGAGCAACGTCGGCGGGCTCGTCGACACCATCCTCGCCCTGGTCGCGGGCGGGAACTCCGTGGTGATGGTCGAGCACGACGTCGAGGTCATCGCGGAGGCCGACTGGGTCGTCGAGCTCGGTCCGGGCGCCGGGTCCGCGGGCGGACGCGTCGTCGCCCAGGGCACCCCCGAGCAGGTGCGCCGCGACCCGGCCTCCCTCATCGGGCCCTTCCTGGGCGCGGAGCCCGTCACCGACCGCGAGCCGCGCCCCGTCGACGGCCCCGCGATCACCCTCGAGGTCGACGCGCTGTTCAACCTCCACGACCTGCGGGTCGAGCTGCCCGTCGGGGCGCTCACCGCGTTCGCCGGCCCGTCCGGCGCGGGCAAGAGCGCCCTGGTGGTCGACAGCCTCGTCCCGGCCCTGCGGGCGCAGCTCGCGGGCGAGGCCGCACCCGCCCACGTCCGGTTCCTGGACGCCCCCGGCATCCGCGCGCTCGCCGAGATCGACGCGACCCCCATCGGCGCGAACGCCCGCTCGACGCCCGCCACCTACTCCGGAGCGCTCGACGCGATCCGCAGGCACTTCGCGGCCACCGACGCCGCCCGCGGGCGCGGCTGGAGGGCCGGCCACTTCTCCTACAACACGACGGCGGGCCAGTGCCCGGTCTGCCTCGGGCTCGGCCACCTCGACCTCGACGTGCAGTACCTCCCCGACATCCGCGAGACCTGCCCGCGCTGCCACGGTTCGCGCTACGCCCCCGAGGTGCTCGAGGTGACCGTCGACGGGCTCACCGTCGCCGACGTCCTGGACCTGTCGGTCGAGCAGGCGCTGGAGCGGCTCGCCGGGTGGCCCGGGCTGGAGCGCCCGCTGCGGCCGATCGCCGACGTCGGCCTGGGCTACCTCCGGCTCGGGGAGGCGACGCCGTCGCTGTCCGGCGGCGAGGCCCAGCGGCTGCGGATCGCCTCGCGCCTGCGCAGCAGCCAGCGCGGGGTGCTCTACGTCTTCGACGAGCCGTCCACCGGACTGCACCCGGTGAACGTCCGCACCCTCGTCGAGGTGTTCGACCGGCTGCTCGCGGCCGGGGCGACCGTCGTCGTCATCGACCACGACCTCGACGTGCTCGCGGCCGCCGACCACGTGATCGACCTGGGCCCCGTCGGCGGTCCCGACGGCGGGCGGATCGTCGCGCAGGGCCGACCGGCCGCGGTGGCGGCCGATCCGGCGAGCGTCACGGGCCCATTCCTGGCGTCGCGGGTCAGCCGACGGCCGACGGGGCGATGACCTCGCCCGCCTGCACGCCGATGACCCGGCACGGCCGGTTCATCGCCGTCAGCGCGTGTTCGAGCACGCGCCCCACCTCCGCGACGGCGGCCCGTGCGTCCGGTGCCTCCGTGGTGCCGGTGACCTCGAGCACCCCGGCCGGCACCGTCGGGACGCCGCCGATCCCGACGAGCCGCTCGTAGAGGTCGGCGAGCCCGTCCTCGTCGAGACGGGTCAGGTCGGTCATCAGCAGGACCCGGTACTTGGCCATCCCCGGAGTGTCCCCGATCACAGGGTCACGGGCCCGCCGGGGCCTCGTCGGGCAGGTCGACGCCGTTGATCGCCCGCTCGACGAGGGCCATCAGGGCGTCCATGTCGGGCTCCGGCGCCGGGTCGGCGTCGGGATCGGGGGCCTGCAGGCTCGCGACGTGCATCCGCCCGATCTCCTGGTTGGCCGCGACGAACGGGCGCATGCGCTCCTCGTAGCGGGCGAACCCCACCGCGGGGTCCCATCCGGCCCCGGCCAGCTCGGCGGCCAGCAGGTAGGCACCGACCAGCGCGATCCCGGTGCCCTGCCCGGACATCGGGGACGCGCAGCACGCCGCGTCGCCGAGCAGCCCCACGCGCCCCTCCGACCAGCGGTCCATCACCACCTGGGCGACCTGGTCGAGGTAGAAGTCCGGGGCGTCGTCGAGGTGGGCGAGCAGGCGCGGGGTCTCCCACCCGAGGTCGGCGACCTGCCCGGGCGCAGGCCGGGCGCCCGCTCCACCACGGTGACCTCGGCCCCGTGCCGGCGCAGCCCGTGGGCCAGCGCCGGCCCCGCGATGCTCGCGCCGGTGACCAACACCCTCGTCGCCATGGCGCGGATCGTAGGGCCGCCGCTCAGGCCGGTTCGGGCACCCGCGGCGCCGAGAACGTGAAGCCGGGGTAGCCGCGGGCGGCGAGGTCGTCGCAGTGCTCCCGGTAGGGCCCGACCCCGCCGATGTAGGCCATGAACCGCCGCGGCTTGCCGGGCACGTTCGAGCCCATGTACCAGGAGTCCGCCTGCGGGTAGAGCGTCGCCTCGCCGACCACCCGGACGTGCTCGGTCCACTCCTGCTCGGCCTCGGGCGTCGACTCGATCACCGTCTCGCCCCGCCCGTGCGCGTAGACCAGGCAGTCGGCGACGAAGTCCACGTGCTGCTCGATCGACACCATCATGTTCGACAGCACCGACGGGCTCCCCGGCCCGGTGATCATCCAGAGGTTCGGGAAGCCGGAGACCTGCAGGCCGAGGTTCGTCGTCGGGCCGTCCGCCCACCGGTCCCGCAGACGCGCCCCGTCCCGGCCGACCACGTCGATCCGCAGCAGCGCCCCGGTCATGGCGTCGAACCCCGTCGCGAACACCAGGTCGTCGACCTCGTAATCCCGCTCGGAGGTCCGCACGCCCCGCGGCGTGATCTCCGCCAGCGGCGTCGCGCGCAGGTCGACGAGGTGCACGTGGTCGCGGTTGAAGGTCGCGTAGTAGTTCGTGTCCAGGCAGGGCCGCTTGGTGCCGAAGGGGTGGTCGCGCGGCGAGAGCGCCTCGGCGACCTCCGGGTCCTGCACGGTCCCGCGGATCTTGCGACGCACGAACTCGGCGGCGGTGTCGTTGGCCGCCCGGTCGACGATGGTGTCGGTGTAGGAGCTGAGCAGCCCGACGAGGTTCCTCCCCCAGGCCGCCTCGTACTTCGCGTCGCGCTCGGCGTCGGGCACCTCCAGCGCCGACTGCGTCGCGGGCTCCACCGGCACCCCGAACCCGGAGGTCCGGGCGGCCTCCCGGTGCGCGCGGTAGTCCCGCTTGCGCGCGGCCTGCTCCTCGGGGTCCAACGGCCGGTTGTTCGCGGGCATGCTGAAGTTCGGGGTGCGCTGGAAGACGGTCAGCTCGGCCGCCTGCTCGGCGATCAGCGGGATCGTCTGGATGCCGGACGAGCCGGTGCCGATCACGGCCACCCGGCGTCCGGTGAAGTCGACCGGCTCGTGCGGCCAGTGGCCGGTGTGGAAGGTCCGCCCGGCGAACGACTCCGCGCCGGGCACCTCCGGGGTCTTCGCCACCGACAGGCAGCCGGTCGCCATGATCAGCTGCTCGGTGTCGTAGGCGTCGCCCGCGTCGGTGGTGACGTGCCAGCGGCCGCGGGCGTCGTCGTAGTGGGCCGCGGTGACCGTGGTCGACAGGCGTACCCCGTCCCGCAGGCCGAACCGGTCGGCGACGTGCTCGACGTAGCGCAGGATCTCCGGCTGCGTCGGGTACTTCTCCGTCCAGTCCCACTCCTGCTCGAGCTCGGCGGAGAACGAGTAGGAGTACTCCAGGCTCTCGACGTCGCAGCGCGCGCCCGGGTAGCGGTTCCAGTACCAGGTGCCGCCGACGCCGTCCCCGGCCTCGACGACGACGGTGTCGAGCCCCTGGCCGCGTAGGCGGTGGAGCATGTAGAGCCCGGCGAGTCCGGCGCCGACGACGAGGGCGTCGACGGTGGTGACGGAGGCGGGGCGGGGGTTCGGGACGGTCACGGGAGCCACCTCTCGAGGGGTCAGGCGGTCACGGGGCTGAGGTGGCGGTCGATCTCGCCCACCACGAAGTCCATGCCGACGGCTGCCCCCGGCAGCACGCCGACCATGGTGAAGAAGCCGTGCATCTGGCCGGGGACGAGCAGCCGGGTCACCTCGACCCCGGCCTGCTCGAGCCGGTCGGCGTAGGCGACGCCCTCGTCGAGCAGCGGGTCGTGCGGGGCGTGCAGGACCACCGCGGGCGGGAGCCCCGCGAGGTCGGACGCCTGCAGGGGCGAGGCGTCCGGGTCGGACCGCACCGCCGCGTCGGGCGTGTAGTGGTCCCAGAACCAGATCATGCTGTCCCGGTTGACCAGCAGCTGGTTCTCGGGGTCGACGTAGGACGGCCGGTCGACGTCCGCGTCGGTGACGGGGTAGACGAGCACCTGCGCCGCCAGCGCCGGCCCGCCCGCGTCCCGCGCCCGCCGCGCGACGATCGCCGACAGGTTGCCGCCCGCGGAGTCGCCCGCGACCACCAGCGGGACGCGCGACCCGGCGAGGTCGGTCAGGTGCGCGTCCACCCACCCCAGGGCCGCCCAGGCATCCTCGACGGCGGTCGGGTACCGGTGCTCCGGGGCCAGCCGGTAGTCGACCAGCACGACGACGCAGCCGGTGCGGTTCGCGAGCAGCCGGCCGAGGTGGTCGAACTCGTCCAGCGCGCCGATCACCCAGCCGCCGCCGTGGTAGTAGACGACGACGCCGCGCGGCGTGCCCTCCGGCGTCAGCACCCGCAGCGGCACCGGGGCGTCGGCGGGCTCGTCGACGCGCGCCACCACCGGTCCCGGCCCGTACATCTCGGCGAGCGCCGGACCCAGTCCACGGGCCTGCTCCGGGGTCATCTCCTGGATCGGCGGCATGCCGCTCGCGGCGAGCTGCGCCACCAGGTTTGAGGTCGCGTCGTCGAGGGCCACCGGCCGCACCACCCGTCGTCGGGATCAAGTACCAAACGACCGGTAGATTACCGAGTGCGTGGTGCTGATCACAACCAGCGCGGGCTACTTCTGGGTCGCTCCGGCGTCCACCGGCAGCGCGATCCCGGTGACGAAGCGGGACTCGTCGGAGGCCAGCCAGAGCACGGCCTCGCTGACGTCGGAGGCCTCGACCCAGGGCACCGGCAGCGCGTTGATCGAGGCGAACACGGGCTCGGCCTGCTCGGAGGTGGGGTGCTCCACCCCGGGCACCATGAGGCGGTAGGTCGCCTCGTTGCGGATCATGGCCGTGTTCACGCCGGTGGGGTGCACCGAGTTCACCCGGATCCGGTGCGGGGCCATCTCGTTCGCGAGCACCCGGACCACGCCCACCACGCCGTGCTTCGACGCCGAGTAGGCCACCGTGTTGGGCACGCCCTTGAGCCCCGCCGTCGAGCTGGTGACGATCACCGATCCGCCCCGGCCGCCCTCCACCATCGGCCGCAGCGCCGCGCGGACGGTGCGGAACACGCCGGTGAGGTTGATCGCCAGCGTCTCCTCCCACAGCGCGTCGTCGGTCTCGAGCGCGGGCGCGGTGGCGAAGATGCCGGCGTTGGCACACACCACGTCGATGCCGCCGAACGCGGCCACCGCGTCGTCGACGACCTTCGCGAGCCCGCCGGTGTCCCGGACGTCGACCACGTGGGCGAGCGCCCGCCGCCCGAGCCCACGGACCTCCTCGGCGGTGCGCTCCAGCTCGTCCGAGGACGGCATGTCGATCGGCGCGGACGGGATCGGCGCGCACGCGTCGAGCAGGACCACGTCCGCGCCCTCCGCCGCGAGCCGCAGCGCGTGCGACCGCCCCTGGCCCCGCGCCGCGCCACTGATCAGGGCGACCTTGCCCTCGACACGTCCCATGTCGCTCCCTCCGGGTCCGGGCCGCCGGACGCGGCCGCGAGTTCGGCGTGCCCGCTCACCGCGGGCCGGTCGTCGGCGCCGAGCAGGGCGAAGCGCCCGGCGTCGTCGCAGACGGGGCGCACCACGTCGCCCGCGAGCACCGGGGCGTGGAACCGCGCGTCGAACGCGACGAGGCGCCCGGGCCGCGACCGGACGACGTGGGTCAGGACGTAGGCGAGGTTGGCCGGCCCCTGGTTGACGCAGGCGCGGCCGAACCCGCGCGCCGCGGCGGCGTCGGGGTCGAGGTGGATCGGGTTGGGGTCGCGCAGCAGGAGCGCGAGCAGCTTCATCTCCTCGGCCCGCACCGTGATCGGCTCGCCCGCCGTGCCGTCGAGGGCGTCCCGACGCCGGGTCGGGGCGGGTCCGTCGGGCGCCTCGCCGTCGGGGCGCGGGAGGAGGAACGCGTAGCGCGCGGACACCACGGGCACCTCGCGGCCCAGCTCGAGCTCGACCGCGACCTCGTCGAAGGGCCCCAGCACCCGGCTCGCGCGCCGGACCACCGACGTCACCCCGCCGGTGACGGTGTGGTCGACGCCGAGCCGCAGCGGCGCGTGCAGCCGGGCGGAGAAGGACCCGAGGACCGGACCGGCGTCGAGCGGCGTCCCGAGCGCCTCGAACAGCGCGGCGAGCGAGAGTCCCATGCCCCGCTGCGGGGCGAGGAAGGCCCAGACCGGGTGCGGCTCGGGCGAGCGCGGAGCCCGCACGGCGTCGTGCAGCAGCAGGTTCTCGTAGCCGTCGACCCGGCTCGGCCCGCCCGGGACGCGCCACCCGACGAGGTCGCTCACGACCGGCCTGCGGGCGTGGGCGGCCGCGGCGCCTCCGTGATCCCGGCCGCGGCGAGCTCCGCCGCGATCCGCTCGCGCAGTTCCACCTTGCGGATCTTGGTACCGGACATCGGCCAGCTCTCGACGAAGCGCACGTAGCGCGGCACGCGGAAGCTCGCGACCGCCCCGACGCAGTGCGCGATCAGCTCGTCGGCCGTCACCGCGGCACCCGGGGCGAGCTGCACGAACGCGGCCGGGACCTCCACGTAGCGCGCGTCCGGCGCCGCCACCACCGCGACGACCCCGACGGCCGGGTGGGTCAGCAGGTGGTTCTCGATCTCCGCCGCGGACACGTTCTCGCCACCGACCTTGAGCATGTCCTTCAGCCGCGAGCGGAAGGTGAGGCGGCCGTCCGCGTCGAGGGTGACGAGGTCGCCGGTGTGCACCCAACCCTGCGCGTCGATCGTGGCGGCGGTGGCCGCCGGGTCGCGGAAGTAGCCGTCGAAGGCGGTCGGCCCGCGGAAGAGCAGCTCGCCCGGCACGTCCGGGGGCAGGTCGGCGCCGGTCTCCGGGTCGACGACGCGACAGGACATCCCCGGCATCGGGTGACCACCCGTCGTCAGGCGGGCCTCGAGCGGGTCGTCGAGGCGGCCGAGAGCGAGGAAGGCCGAGGACTCGGTCATCGCCACGCACGACACGTGGACCGCGTGCGGCAGCCGTCCGGCCATCACCCGGAGCCGTTCGGGCACCCCGACCGCCATCACCAGCCGGACCGCGGACAGGTCGCGCGTGGCCGTGTCGGGCCGGTCCAGGACCGGCATCCAGATCGTCTCGAACGCGGCGAGGGCCACCGTGATGCGCTCGGTCTCGAGCAGGGCCGGGGTGGTGGTCGGGTCGAAGTACCCGGGGTGGACGAAGGCCGCGCCCGCGGTCAGGGCGGCGACGGTGAAGGTGATCCCGCCGCCGTGGAAGAGCGGGATCGCCGTCCAGATGCGGTCGGCCGGCGTGAGGGCCATCCGCTCGGCGATGCCCGCCGCGAGCCGGACGAGCGCCTCGTGCGAGATCAGGGCGCCCTTCGGCGCCGCGGTGGTGCCCGAGGTGTAGACGAGGACGGCGGGGTCGCGGACCCGGGTGCCTGCGGTCGCCGCGGCGACGGCGGCCGCGTCGGACCGACCCCGGAGGTCGGCGAGGTCCACGTGCGCGCGCAGCTCCGGCGTCGGGCCGACCGCCCGGGCCTCCTCCGCGAGCCGCGGCAGGTCCGGGGTGCCCGCCGCGCCCGGCGCGGTGACCACCAGCGCGGCCCCGGAGTGGGCGAGGACGTGGTGGACCTCCGCGGCGCGGTAGCGGGCGTTGACGGGGACCGCGATGGCCCCGACCCGGGTCACGGCGAGGAGCAGGGCGACGAGGTCGGCCGAGGCCGGCAGCAGCAGCCCCACCCGGTCCCCGGGTCCGACCCCGGCCGCGAGCAGCCCGGTCGCGAGCTCCACCGACCGCGCGGCGAGCCCACCGGTGGTCAGCCGCTCCCCGTCGGCGAAGACGAGCGCCTCGGCGTCCAGGGCGCGCCCGGCCGAGGCCTCGACGAGCTCGGCGAGCGTGGTGACCGGTGGCCGGACGCTCATCGTCGACCCGCAGGCGCCACGTCGGAGGTCACCGGGAGGGTGGCGGCCGCCCGGGAGGCGATCGTCGGGATCCAGTCGGGCTCGGCGGTGACGCGGAGTCCGGGCAGGCGCCGCAGGACGGTCCCGACGGCGTGGCGGGTCTCGAGCCGGGCGAGCTGCGCCCCGATGCACGCGTGGATGCCGCGGCCGAACGCCAGGTGCTGATTGCGCTCGCGGTGCAGGTCCAGCGCGTCGGGTCGGTCGAACCGTTCCGGGTCGCGGTTGGCGCCGGGGAGCACCAGCATCACCCGCTCCCCCGCCCGGATCCGCCGGCCACGCCGCTCGTGGTCGGCCACCACCCAGCGCACCAGGACCTTGATCGGCCCCTGCAGCCGCAGCGCCTCCTCGACGGCGGGCGCCACGAGGTCGGGGTCGGCGGCCACCCGGTCGCGCACGGCCGGGTCGGCGGTGAGCAGCCGGACGGTGTTCGCGATCGCGTTCGTCGTGGTCTCGTGCCCGGCAAACAGCAGCAGCGCACACATGCCGACCAGCTCGTCGTCGGTCAGGCCCTCCTCGACGTCGGGGCCGATCGACTCGCCGGCGATCATGGCCGAGAGCATGTCGTCGGCCGGGTCGCGGCGACGCTCGGCGACGAGGTCGCGGAAGTAGGCGGCCATCTCCTCGAGGCCGCGCAGCGCGCGGGCGTGCCGGTCGGCGCGGGCGTCACCGCCCGTGCCGAAGGCGACCAGCGCGAGCTCGTCGGACCACTCCCGGAAGCGGTCGCGGTCGGCGCGGGGCGCCCCGAGCATCTCGGCGATCACGGTCGCGGGCAGCGGGTAGGCGACGTCGGCGATCAGGTCGCCCGCCGGCCCCGTCGTCAGGAACCCGTCGACGAGCTCGTCCACGAGGGTCTGGATCCGCTCGCCCATCGCGGCGATCTGCTGCTGCTTGAACGCGCCGCCGGCGAGGCGGCGCAGGCGGGTGTGCGCCGGCGGGTCGCTGACCACCATCCAGTCGCTGATCAGGGAGAGCACCCGGTGCTCGGCCGACGGGCCGTCCGTCTGGCCGGCCTGGCCGGCCTGACCTGCCTGACGACGCGCGAGCACCGGCCGCACCCGGTCCGAGGACAGGGCCGGGTCGCGGAACGCGGCGACGACGTCGTCGTGGCGGGTGAGCAGCCAGGCGCGGTGTGCCGGGCTCCAGTGCACCGGGTCGTGCTCGCGGAGCAGGGCGGCGGCCCCGGCCGGGTCGGCGACGGCGTCGGGCGCGAGGAGGTCGTCGGGCAGGTCGGGCACGCGGCCGGCGGCGCTCACGCGACCACCGCCGCGGCATCGGCCAGACCCGGCGTCAGGACGTCGGTGACGAGCTCGAGGTGCCGGTCGACGAGGTCGTCCGGCAGGCCACCGAGGTCGGCGAAGCAGAAGACGTCGGTCACCGGCATCCCCGCCAGCGGCGCGAGCTGCTCGCGGACCGCGGCGACCGCGTCGGGGCCGGTGCGGACCTTCAGCCGCGGGAAGGTCGTGTCGCCCGAGCTCTTGGCGGCCTCGTCGTTGCCGCGGTAGGACGCGCGGTTGCGGCCCGCGGCCTCGCGCAGCCGGGCCTTCGCCTCGTCGGGGTCGTCGGCCAGGAAGACGTTGACCAGCCCGCCGAGCCGCCCGGTGTCGGCGTGGCCCCCGGCGGCGAGACCCTCGCGGTAGGGCGCGATCAAGTCCGGGTCGAGCCACAGCAACCCGGCGCCGGCGCGCCCGGCGAGCCGCGCGCCCCGGGGGCCGCGGGCACCGACCCAGGTGGGCACCGGGTCCTGGACCGGGGCGGGCGTGACGGTGCCGTCCGCCCAGAGCTGCGGCAGCCGGGCGAGCCGGGCCTCGAGGACGTCGTAGCGGGTGCGGTGGTCGGCGCCGACCCGCTCGAACTCCTCGGCGCGCCAGCCGGCGCCGAGCCCGAGCTCGAGGCGGCCGCCGGAGACCAGGTCGACGACGGCGGCCTGCTCGGCCAGCGTCTCGGCGGGCACCAGCGGCGCGATGACGACGCCGGTGCCGATCCGGACCCGCCGGGTCCGGGCCGCGAGCGCCGCGGCCATCGTCAGGGGGGCGGGGAGGTAACCGTCGGCGAACCCGTGGTGCTCGGTCACCCACACCGCGCCGAGCCCGCGTTCCTCGGCGGCGACGACCCGGTCCAGGGTGCGGCGGTAGACGTCGGCGGCGTCCCGGCCCGCCGGGACCCGCAGGTCGAGGTAGAGCCCGACGCGGGTCATCGCGCACCCGCCGACGCGAGGGCGCGTTCCAGCCCGAGCCGGTCCCGGATCACGCGGCCGGCGGCCACCCGTCCCCCGCGCACGGTGACGAGGGCGGCGGCGTGCAGCGTCGCCGGCCCGCCGTCGCGGTGCGGCCCGCGGACGGTGACGTGCACGGCCGCGCGCTCCCCCGCGACGACGACGTCGTCCACGGTGACCTCCTCGGGCTCGACCGGCGTCTCCTCGGCGCGGCCGTCGTCGACGACGACGTCGCCGGTGGCGGGCAGTCCCGCGACCGCCCAGGCGCGCACGACCTCCTCGGTCGCCGGGTCGGCCGGCACCGCGACGGTGTCCCAGGGCGCGAGGGCCGGGGGCGGGACGACGTCGGGGACGCCGTCGGCGAGCTGACGACGACGGGCCTGGTAGTCCTGCTCGACCCGGTTCGCGGTGAGCCGCGTGCCGTTCCACGTGTAGAGGCCGATGCCGCCCCAGACCGCGGTGCGGTCGTCGTGGCGGCGGGAGGCACCGTGCTCGCTGAAGTGCAGCGCGAGCCGGTGCCCGTCGGTGACGACGTCGTGCACGGTGAGCACGAGCCCGGGGAACTGCTCGAGCTGCTTGCGGGTGGCGGGCTTGTAGGCGTCGTCGCGACCGGCGAGGACGTGCGGCCCCATCCGCAGCACGTAGTCCGGTTCCATGATCTCGTCGCAGACCGCGAGGTCGCCGCGGTTGGTGTAGTCGACGACGTAGCGGCGCATCAGCGCGACGAACGGCTCCACCGGGCTCACCGCCCCTCGAACCGCGGCGGCCGCTTCTCGGCGAACGCGGCGATGCCCTCGGCGGTGTCCTCGGAGGACTGCAGCAGAGTGATCGCGTCCAGCGACCAGCTCGTCTCCCCGGAGTCGATCCCGCGGTTGATCATCCGCTTGCCGGTCTCGACGGCCAGTGGGGCGGCCGCCGCGATCCGCTCCCCCACCGCGAGGGCGGCGTCGAGGAGCTCGTCGTGCGGCACCCGTCGCTGCACCAGGCCGATCCGCTCGGCCTGCTCGGCGTCGAGCCGCTCGCCCGCCAGCACCATCCACTTCGTCCAGTGGCGGCCGATGACGGCGGGGGCGCGCAGCACGCCGAAGCCCGGGACGAGCCCGATGGCGCTCTCCGGCATGGCGAAGGTGGCCCGGTCGGAGGCGAGCACGAGGTCGCAAGCCAGGGCCAGCTCGCAGCCGCCGCCGAACGCGTAGCCGTTGACCGCGGCGATCACGGGGAGGCGGGACTCCTCGACGGCGGCGAAGGTCCGCAGGCACTCGGTCTGGAACGCCCGTCGCGCGGCGATCCCGTCGAGCTCGCCGAACCCGGCGATGTCCCCACCGGCGGAGAACGCCTTGTCCCCCGCGCCGGTGAGGACCACCGCGCGGGTGGTGCCGTCGGTCTCGAGCCGGGCGAGGACCTCGCGCAGCTGCGGCCAGAACGCGACGCCCAGCGCGTTGAGCTTGTCCGGCCGGTCGATCGTCACCACGGCGACGGCGCCGTGCTCGCTCAGCGTGATCTCGGTCAGGTCGCTCACGGTCGTCCTCCCCGGTGCCCGACGCGGTGCGGCCGTTCCCCCCACGCGACGTCGATCGCCGCGGCGACGGTCGACCGGGTGGCGGCCGGGTCGATCACGTCGTCCAGCGAGAGGTGCGCGGCGGCCTCCCACGGCTCGGACTCGGCGCGCCACTCGGCGGTGAGCTCCGCGGCCCGCGCGTCGCGCGCCGCCGGCCCCTCCTCGGCGTGCAGGCGGTCGAGCGCCCGGCGGTGGACGGTGCGCACCCCGGTCTCCGGCGCCATGAAGCCCATCTCGGCGCCGGGCCAGGCGAACAGGAAGTCGGGCCGGGTCGGCCGCCCGCCCATCGCGAAGTGGCCGCCGCCGTAGGCCTTGCGCAGCACCACACCCACCCGCGGCACCTGCGCCCGCGCGATCCGTGCGACGGTCCGCTCGTAGGCGGCGAGGATGCCGCCCTGCTCGGCCTGGCGCCCGATCATGAGCCCGGGCACGTCGTGCAGGAACACCAGCGGCAGGCCGAACGTGTCGCAGAGGTCGACGAAGTCGTGCTCCTTGGCGAGGGCGGCGGGGTCGAGCGCCCCGGCCCGGACCAGCGGCTGGTTCGCGACGAGCCCCACCGGGCGGCCCTCGATCCGGGCGAGGGCGCACAGCAGGCTCGAGCCCCACCCGTCGGCCCAGGGCAGCACGCTGTCGGCGTCGGCGAGGGCGGCGAGGACCTCGCGCATGTCGTAGCCGGACCGCGCCCCGGTCGGCACCAGGTCGGCGATCGCGGCCGGGTCCCGGGCGGGATCGCGGGGTTCGGCGACCGGGGCGGGCAGGGCCGCGTTCGAGGGCAGGTACGACAGGAACCCCGCGATCGCGTCCAGGGCGTCCTGCTCCCCCTCGACGACGAGGTGCGCGTTGCCGGCGGCGGTCGCGGCGGCCGGGCCGCCGAGCTCGTCGTCGCTGACGCGCTCCCCGATGGCGGGCTCCACCACCGACGGCCCGGACAGCGCGACCGAGGCGCCCTGGGTCATCACGACGAAGTGGGCGGTCGAGGCGTGCAGCGCCGAGTCGCCGTAGGAGGGGCCGAGCACGGCCGCCGCCCGGGGCACGGCCGGGGAGCCGTCGGTGGCGCCGAGGAAGCTCGTGAAGTCCAGCGGGAGTCCGGAGAAGCGCCAGCCCATGACGTCGGGCATCCAGCCGCCGTCGGCGTCGCAGAGCAGCACGAGCGGGAAGCCGCCGCGCTGCGCGTGCTCGATCAGCCGGCCCTGCTTGCGCATGCTGATCGGGGCGGTGGTGCCGGCGACCGCGGTGGCGTCGATGCCGATCACGCCGACCCGGCGACCGTCGAGCAGCCCGAACCCGGTGACGACCGCGTCGCCCGGCACCGGCTTCTCCCGCCGGATCTCGGGCTGCGCGAGCGCGCCGATCTCGAACCAGCTGCCGTCGTCGACGAGGAGGGCGACCCGCTCGCGGACCGGGAGGTGACCCGAGGCGCGGTGCCGCGCGAGGGCGTCCGGCCCGCCCATGGCCTCGGCGTCGGCGCGCCGCCGGGCGAGCTCGGCCCGGGGATCGGCCGCCTGGTCGTCGGCCGCCGCGCGCCCGTTGGTCCGCGACCCGGTCTGCTCGAGTGCCACCGTCCGTCGCTCCCGTCGTCGCCCGTGACCGTCGATGTCAGGCTAATCTACCATCCGATCGTTTGGTAGACGGGTCGTCGGACGGGGAGGACGCCGTGCTCGGAGCGGTGCTCGTGGCCAACCGTGGGGAGATCGCGGTGCGCGTCCTGCGCGCCTGCCGGGCGCTGGAGGTCCCCGGCGTCGCCGTGTACTCGGACGCCGACGCGCGGGCCGCGCACGTGCGGGCCGCCGACGTCGCGGTGCGGATCGGGCCGGCGCCCGCCCGTGCGTCCTACCTCGACGGCGCGCGGATCGTCGAGGTCGCCCGCGAGCAGGGGGTGGCCTACGTCCACCCCGGCTACGGCCTGCTCTCCGAGGACGCCGACTTCGCGGCCGCGGTGCTGGACGCGGGCCTGGGCTGGGTCGGCCCGCCCCCGGCGGTGATCGCGCGGCTCGGCGACAAGGTCGCCGCCCGCGCGGCCGCCCGCGAGGTGGGGGTCGCCGTGCTCGACGGCACGCCCGCCCCCGTCGACGCGACCACCCCGGACCTCGCCGACCGGGCCGCGGAGATCGGCTTCCCGCTGCTGGTCAAGGCCGCGCACGGGGGCGGCGGGCGCGGGATGCGGGTGGTCCGCGAGCCGGCGGGGCTCGCCGACGCCCTCGCGGCCGCGGGCCGGGAGGCCGCCGCGAGCTCGGGGCGCCCGGAGGTGTTCCTGGAACGGTTCGTCGACCGTGCGCGGCACGTCGAGGTCCAGGTCCTCGCCGACGCGCACGGCGCGGTGGCGGTGCTCGGCGACCGCGACTGCACGGTCCAGCGCCGCCACCAGAAGTTGCTCGAGGAGGCGCCGGCGCCGGACCTGCCCGACGCGGTGCGCGCCGCGATGCACGACGACGCCCGCCGGCTCGTGGCCTCCGTGGGCTACCGGGGCGCGGGCACCGTGGAGTTCCTGGTCGACCCCGCGGCCGGCCGGACCGTGTTCCTCGAGATGAACACCCGCCTGCAGGTCGAGCACGGGGTCACCGAGATGGTCACCGGGGTCGACCTCGTCGTCGCCCAGCTGCGCGTCGCGGGCGGGGAGCCGCTCGCGACGGTGCTCGGACGGGACGGGGACGTCCCCGTCCACGGGCACGCGATCCAGGCCCGGATCACCGCGGAGGACCCGGCCGCCGACTTCCGGCCCGCGCCAGGACACCTCTCGGCCCTCGTCCTGCCGTCGGGGCCGTGGGTGCGCTGCGACGTCGGCTACGCGGCCGGCGACGACGTCCCGCCCGCCTACGACTCGCTGCTCGGCAAGGTGCACGCCTGGGCCCCGGACCGGGACACCGCGCGCATCCGGCTCGGGGCCGCGCTCGACGAGCTCGTCGTCACGGGGGTCCCGACGACGGGCCCGCTGCTGCGGCAGGTCCTCGACCGGCCGGAGTTCGCCGACGTCACCCACGACACCGGGAGCCTGGAGCGGGACTGGCTCGCGGCGGTCCCGCCGTCGTCGCCGGTGGCACCCGCACCCGTCGTCGGGAACGGGGAGAACGGGGAGCAGGACCGGACGGTGGAGCTCGCCACCGACGCCGGGCCGCTGCGGCTGCGCGTGCCGGGCCGGGCGCGGGCCGGGGCGTCCCGGCCCGCACGGGCACGGGCGGGCCGGTCGGTCGCCGCCGGGGCCGGGGCGGCCGACGCGGGGCTGCGTGCCCCGATGGACGCCACCGTCGTCGCCGTGCCCGCGCGCAGTGGCGCGCACGTCGAGGCCGGGGAGGTCCTGGTGGTGCTCGAGGCGATGAAGATGGAGCTCCCGGTACGCGCGACGAGCGCGGGGGAGGTCGCCACCGTGCACGTCGCGGCCGGCGACGGGGTCACCGCGGGGACGGTGCTGGTCGCGATGGCGGGCTAGGAGGCGGCCTGTCCGACCCGCGCGCGGCGCAGGACGGCCTCGGGGGTGGCCACCCCGTGGATGGCCAGGGCCGCGAGCTGCTCCCCGATCTCCTCGGGGGTCGAGGGGCCGTCGGCGGAGAACCAGCGGTAGACCCAGTTCGTGGAGCCCAGGATCGACAGCCCGGCGATGCGGGGATCGACCCCGGCCCGGACGAGGCCCTGCTCCTGGGCCTCGGCGACGAGGTCGCGGAACACGCCCTGGTAGACGTGGCCGCTGCCGAGCACCGACTCCCGGCGGTCGGCGGGCAGCGAGGCCAGCTCGTGGAGGAACACCGCGGTGGGCACGAGGTGGCGGCACTCGTGGACGACGTGGGCGCGGATCGTGCGCTCGAGGCGGTCCAGCGGGTCGCCCGGCGGCTCGGCGGCGGTGCGCACCACCGCGTAGCCCTCGCGGTGGACGTCGCTGATCACCTCGAAGAGCAGGTCCTCCTTGGACTGGATGTAGTAGTACAGGCTGCCCTTGAGCATGCCGAGCCGGTCGGCGATGTCCTGCAGCGAGGCGCCGTCGTAGCCCTTCTCGTAGAAGACCTGCGTGGCGACGTCGAGCAGCTGCGCCCAGCGTTCCTCGCGGGGCTTGCGCTCACCGCCGGTGCGGCGGACGCTGCGGCCCGCGGGCCGGCGATCCTGTGCCATCGTCACTCCCTGCAGCTCACCTCGACCCGACAACCATACGGTCGGTAGTCGGAGCGCCCGTCAGCCGACCAGGGTCCGGCGCGAGAGCCGCGGCGCCTCGGTGATCCCCCGGGCCGCGAGCAGGGCGGCCACCCGCTCCCGCAGGGCACCCTTCTGGATCTTCGTGCCGGACATCGGCCACGTCTCGACGAACTCCACCCAGCGCGGCACCTTGAACGTCGCCAGCGTCTCGGCGCAGTGCGCCTGCAGCTCGGCGGCCAGGACGGCGGGGTCGAGCCGCCGGGCGGCGGGCGTCAGTTCGACGAAGGCGGCGGCGACCTCGCCGAGGCGGGCGTCGGGGGCCCCGACCACCGCGACGACCCCGACGGCGGGATGGGTCGCGAGCCGTCCCTCGACCTCCGCGGCGGCGACGTTCTCGCCGCCGACCTTGAGCATGTCCTTGAGCCGGCTGACGAAGGTCAGGCGGCCCTGTGCGTCGCGCCGGACGAGGTCGCCCGTGTGGAACCACCCGTCGTCGTCGATGCGCTCGGCCGTCGTGTCCCGGTCGCGGTGGTAGTACGCCATCCGTGACACCCCGCGGTGGAGGAACTCCCCGACCTCCCCCGGCCCGCACTCCCGGCCGGTCTCCGGGTCGGCCACCCGCGCCTCCATCCCGGGCAGGGGCACGCCGCTGGTGCCGGCCCGCGCCTCCGGCGGGTCGTCGACGGAGCCGACGCAGCAGAAGCCGGCCGACTCCGTCCCGCCCAGGCACGAGATCTGGACGGCCGACGGGAGCCGTTCCTGCATCCCCGCCATGCGCTCGGCCGGACCGACGTTGATCACGGTGCGCAGCGCCGGGACGGTGTCCGACCGCAGGTCCGGGTGGTCGAGCACCGGCAGCCAGATCGTGTCGAACGCAGGGAAGGCCACGGTCGCGCGTTCGCCGACGAGCTGGCGCACGGCCGTGTCGGGGGTGAAGGCGCCGACGTGGACGAGGGTGCACGCGGCCGCGAGCGAGCCGACGAGCAGGTCGATCCCCCCGCAGTGGTGCAGCGGCAGCGGCGTCCAGAACCGGTCGTCCGGGGTGAGGCGCAGCCGCCCGACCAGGTTCTCCCCGAGCGCGGTGTAGGCCCCGTGGGTGTGCACGCAGCCGCGCGGCCGCGACGTCGTCCCGGACGTGTAGAGCAGGATGAACGGGTCGTCCGGCGCCACCGGCGGGAGGACCTCGCGGGGGTCCGCCTCCAGCGCCGCCGGCGTCACCGACCCCGGTCCGGCGAGCGCGGCGAGCTCCGGGGTCGCGATGACGACGGCC
The DNA here is from genome assembly GCF_050955885.1 of Actinomycetospora sp. CA-084318. NCBI lineage: Bacteria > Bacillati > Actinomycetota > Actinomycetes > Pseudonocardiales > Pseudonocardiaceae > Actinomycetospora > Actinomycetospora sp. CA-084318. Next base: position 1,050,271 of record NZ_CP192098.1, on the reverse strand, counting down.
GGGTCCGCGTCGGCGCGCAGCCACGCGGTCTCGTCGGCGGTCCCGCGGGGGTTGAGCGGGGTGGGCAGGGCACCGAGCGACGCCGCCCCGAGGATCAGCGCGACGGCGTCGAGCCCGCTGGGCAGCACCAGCAGCACCCGATCGCCCCGCGTCACGCCCGCCGCCACCAGACCCGCCGCGATCCGCCGGGACCGCTCGCGCAGGGCCGTCCACGTGGTGCGCCCGTCAGGGAACACCACCTCGGCGCCCGGCGACCGCGCGACGGCGTCGTCGAGCAGCTCCGGCAGCGTGCGCAGCACCCGTGCGCCGCTCACGCCGGGACCTCCTCCGCCGGGGCCACGACGCGCCCACCGAGGGCCTCGACCAGGACGAGCGGGTCGAAGTACTCGGCGAACCAGGTGATCGCGCCGTCCTCGACGCGGAACCGGGAGACGTAGTGGTTCCGGTAGACGCGGTCGGTGGCGAGGATGCGGGCGTCGCTCGCGTAGTGCGCGATCACCTCGGACGGGTCACCCTCGACGAGGTCGAGCCGGTAGTCGTGGAAGTTCAGCGGCGTGATCATCGCGGGCATGCCGTCGAAGAAACCGGTGACGTCGGCCTTCCCCTCCACCCGCCGGGGGAACCCGGGCGGGGCGTAGGGCAGGTCCATGACCACGTCGTCGGCGAACGTCGTCGCCAACGCCGCGAGGTCGAGGGCGCCGACGGCGTCGAGGTAGCGGCGGACGACGTCGCGGGAGTCCGCCGCCGTCATGCCTCGAACCCCTCCATCTGCGGGGTGGTCAGCGGCGAGATCACGCGGCCGGCGATCTTCCAGCCGTCCGCGGTCCGCCGGTAGGTGTCGACGTTGAGCGCCGCCGCCTTGATCGACGCCCCGCCCGTCGTGCGTCCCTCGGCCAGCACGTAGTTCGTGCCGTGCGCGTGGTCGTCGTCGTCGAACTCCACGACGTGGTTGGTCATGATGTGGAACTGCTCGGCCATCGAGGCGGCGTCGCGCTCGAAGAAGGCGAGCACCTGCTCGCGGCCCTCGTAGCGCTCGAGCCCGACGGCGCTCGCGTCCCACACCGCGTCGTCGGTGTAGGCGGAGATCGCCTCCTTCGGGTCCTGGCGGTCGAGCCCGCGGGCGTAGAGGTAGGTGGCCTGGATGATCTCGGCCCGGTCGTTCGCGTCCGGCATGGCTCGAGCTCCTCAGTCGTAGACGATGACGCCGCGGACGTTCTTGCCGTCGTGCATGTCGCGGAACGCCTGGTTGATGTCGTCGAGGGAGTAGGTGCGGGTGATGAGCTCGTCGAGCTTGAGCTCGCCGCGCAGGTAGAGGTCGGCGAGCAGCGGCACGTCGCGGCGCGCGACGGTGGTGCCGTAGAGCGACCCCTGCAGGCGCTTGCCGGACATGGCGAAGGTGAACAGGTCGAACGGCACGTCGCGCTGCAGCACGGGGGCCGCACCGGTGAGGACCATGGTCCCGCCGCGGCGGGTCATCTCCTGCGCGGGATTCATCAGGTCCCCGGTGACCACGCCGACGGTGATGATCACCCGGTCGGCACCCTGACCGTTCGTCAGGTCGGAGACGATCGCGGCGGCCTCGTCGTAGTCCTTCGCCGTGTGCGTGGCGCCGAACTCGGTGGCCGTCTCGCGCTTGAACTCCGAGGGGTCGACCGCGACGACGTGGCGTGCGCCCTTGTGCTTCGCGCCCTGCACGGCGTTCATGCCCACGCCACCGGTGCCGACCACCACCACGGTGTCGCCGAGCTCGATCTCGGCGGCGTAGACCGAGGAGCCCCAGCCGGTGGGCACCCCGCAGCCGATCAGGGCGGCCTTGTCCAGCGGCATCTCGTCGGGAATCTTGATCACGGCGTCGAGCGGGGCGCAGACGTACGGCGAGAAGGTGCCGAGGTAGGACATGCACCCGACGCCCTGACCCTGGGCGTGGACGCGGTGGGTGCCGTCCGGGGCGACGCCGGCGAGGACACCGGCGCCGAGCTCGCACATGTTCGACTTCCCGGTCACGCACATCCGGCAGCGCCCGCACGAGGGCAGGAACGACAGCACGACGTGGTCGCCGGGCTGGACGTAGGTCACCCCGGGCCCGACCGCCTCCACGACCCCGGCGCCCTCGTGCCCGCCCAGGACCGGGGACCAGGGCAGCGGGATGTCACCGGTGTCGAGGTGGTCGTCGGAGTGGCACACCCCGGACGCCGCCAGCTTGATCAGCGCCTCGTGCTCCTTCGGCGCGTCGATCTCGATCTCCTCCACGCTCCAGCCGGAGCGGGTCCCGGGCTCCCACAGCAGTGCTCCACGGGTCTTCACAGGGTCTCCACCAATCGTCGTGCGGCGGGTTACTTGACGGCGGCGCCGGCGTCGACCGGCAGGGTCGCTCCGGTGACGTAGCGGGCCTCGTCGGAGGCCAGGAAGAGCACGGCGTTCGAGACGTCGACCGGGTCGATCCACGGCACCTCGAGCGCGTTCAGCGAGGTGAACCCGGCGATGGCCTTGTCCTGCGTGGGCTCGGGGTCGCCGGGCGCGAACATCCCCCAGGTCCCCGGGTTCTGGATCATGTGCGTGTCGACGTTCGTCGGGTGCACGGTGTTGACGCGGATCCGGTAGGGCGCGAGCTCGTTGGCGAGCGTGCGCATCAGCCCGACGATGCCGTGCTTCGCCGAGACGTAGTGGCCCACCTGCTGGATGCCCTTGAACCCGCCGATGGAGGAGATGAACACCAGGCAGCCGCCGCGATCGGCCGAGATCAGGTGCGGGATCGCCGCCTTCGCGGTGTGCCAGACGCCGGTGAGGTTGACGTCGAGCATGTCCCGCCACGTCGTCTCGTCGAGCTCCCAGGCCCGGCCGTAGCTCGCGATCCCGGCGTTGGCGACGACCGTGTCGAGCCCGCCGAGCTCCGCGACCCCCTCGGCGACGGCGGCGTCGAGCGCGGCCTGGTCGCGCACGTCGGCCTGCCGGGCGACGACACGCCGTCCGGTCTTCTCGACCTCCGCGACGGTCTCGTCCAGGTCCTCCGGCGTGGCCGGCGGGTACTTCCCGGTGACGGTGTCGATCCCCGCGCAGGAGTCGACGGCGATGATGTCCGCGCCCTCCTCGGCGAGGCGCACCGCGTGGCTGCGGCCCTGCCCGCGCGCCGCCCCGGTGATCAGCACGACCTTGCCCTGCATGCGTCCGCTCACGGGTCCGCTCCCTGCTACACGGTGCGCGCCCGGTCGCCCCAGTACGGGGCGCGCAGGTCGCGCTTGAGGATCTTCCCGGTGGGCGCCTTCGGGAGTTCCGCCACGAACTCCACCGACCGGGGCTTCTGGTACGAGGCGAGGTGCGCCCGGGCGGTGTCGACGATGTCCGCCTCGGTCGCCGTCGTGTCGGGCTTGAGGACGACGAACGCCTTGACGCTCTCGCCCCACTCGTCGTCGGGGACGCCGATGACCGCGCACTCGAGGACGGCGGGGTGGTGCGCGACGGCCTCCTCGACCTGCACCGAGTAGATGTTCTCGCCGCCCGAGATGATCATGTCCTTGGCGCGGTCGACGATGAACACGTAGCGCTCGGCGTCCCAGGTCGCGAGGTCGCCGGTCCACATCCAGCCGTCGCGCAGGGTGTCCGCGGTGAGGTCGGGGCGGTTCCAGTAGCCCGCCATGTTCGCCTCGGACCGCACGACGATCTGCCCGACGGTCGCGCCGTCGGTCGGCACCGGGGCGCCGTCGGGATCGACGACGCGCACCGACGTCACGAACCCCTCGCGCCCGCACGACTGCAGCCGTTCTGGGTGCACGCCGTTGACCGCGGCGTGGTGGTCCTCCTGGGCGAGGAAGCACATCGTCGTGCCCTCGGTCTGCCCGTAGCCCTGGATCAGGGTGCACGGGAAGGCCTGCAGGGCGTTCTTGACGACCGCCGAGGGCATCGGCCCACCGCCGTACTGGATGTTGCGCAGGCTCGCGATGTCGTAGCCGTCGAAGCCCGGCACGGCCATCATCCAGTTGAGCATCGTGGTGATGCCGAGGAACGCCGAGACGCGCTCCGCCTCGATGATCTCCAACGAGCGCCGGGCCTCGAAGTTCATCAGCACCAGCGGGCAGCCGTGGCGCATGTAGTTCATCGAGAGCACGACCGGGATGTGGTACATCTGCCCGGTCAGCATGTAGACGTCGGTGGGCACGATGCGCTCGGCGACGGTCTGGTTGAGCATGCCGAACGAGGCGCTGCGGTGGGTGTGCAGCGCGCCCTTCGAGGCCCCGGTCGTCCCGCCGGTGTAGAGGATGAAGAACGGGTCGTCGTCGCCGACCACCGCCGAGTCGGCGGGCTCGTCCGTGGGCGAGGCCGCGAGCAGGTCCTCGTAGCTGCCGTCGGAGCCGGGGCCGTACCCGAGCCAGTGCTCGACGTCGACCAGGGCGCCGAGCTCCCGGCCGGTCTCCGCCCACTCCCCCGCGACGACGATGGCCCGCGGCGCGCCGTCGGCGACGATCCGCGCCAACTCGGCCACCCCGAGACGCCAGTTCAACGGCTGCACGACGAGGCCCGCGCGGCCGGCCGCGTAGTAGATCTCCTGGAACTCGGTGGAGTTCTTGGCGAGCACCGCGACGCGGTCGCCGCGCTGCAGCGCCAGCCCGTCCGGGCGCCGCCCGCGCAGCCCGTTGGCCAGCCGGCGGACCCGCTCGTCGAGGTCCCGCCACGTGGTCCGGGAGCCGATCGTGGTGTCGACGACGGCGTCGGCGTGCGGCGTCAGCGCCGCCCACTTCTCCGGGATGCGGCCGATGTTGACCATGTCGGAGGCCCGCGTCTCAGTAGGGCAGGTCGAGGTAGACGTACCGGTCGGCGATCAGCCACGCGCCGTCGCGGCGCGTGAGCTCGTCGCGGTACCAGCCGCTGGACAGGACGCGGATCGCGCCGTTCTCGATCGACAGCAGCGTCAGGTTGGTGACCACGGTGGCCGCGTCCTCGGTCTCCTTGTCCACCCAGAGGTTGGACAGGTTGTGGCGGCGCTGGTCGGTCTGGGCCGCCATCGAGTCCGCGTGCAGGGCGCGGATCGCGTCCCGGCCCTCGAACGGCCCGACGAGGTCGCCCTCCCGCCCGATCCGCAGGCTCATCCGGGCGTCGTCGGTGAAGCAGCGGGCGATCAGGTCGGGATCGGCCTCGTCGTAGCCCCACGAGGCACGGCCGAGCAGGTTCTCGAACTCGTCGCGGGCGCTCACGGGGTGCCTCCGGTGGGGGTGAAGTCGAGCAGCAGGCGGTCGGGGGCGCGGGTGAACACGCCGGTCTCCGGCGGCGGGGTGCCGTCGGCGAAGCGGATGTCGGCCATGGCGTCGAGCAGGTCGTTGATGCCGACCTCGAGCTCGAAGCGGGAGAGCAGGGCGCCGACGCAGAAGTGCCGTCCGAGGCAGAACGCGAGGTGGTCGGCGGCGGCGGTGAACGCGGCGTCGCCGAGCCCCGGCCGCGTCACGTCGAACTCGTCGGGCCGGTCGACGTGGCGCTCGTCGCGGTTCGCGGCGCCGATCAGGCAGGTGACGGTGGCCCCGGCGGGCACCACCCCGCCGGAGAGCTCCACGTCCTCCGCCGGCTGACGCATGATCATGTGCACCGGCGGGCTGAAGCGGAGCGTCTCGGCGAACGCGGCGTCGATCAGCGCGCGGTCCGCGCGCACGGCCGCCATCTGGTCGGGGTGGGCGACGAGGTTGCGCATGACGCTCGCGATGGCCTTGTCGGTCGTCTCGCCGCCGGCGGTGAGCAGGAGACTGCAGAAGGCCTTGATCTCCTCGTCGGACATCGACTCACCGTCGATCTCGGCCGCGCAGAGCACCGAGAGCAGGTCGTCGCCCGGAGCGGCCCGACGCTCGCGGATCCGCGGGATCATGTAGGCCTCGAACTCGGCCTTCGTGCGCAGCCCCTCGGCGGCCACCGCCTCGTCCCCGGCGAGGTTCCCGAGGAACCCCATGATCGACGTGTACCAGGCGTGGAACCGGTCGTGGTCGGTGCGCGGCAGCCCGAGCATGTCGACGATGACGTTGATCGGGAAGCGCGTGGCGTAGGCGTCGACGAGATCGACGTGGCCCGCCGCCCGGAAGGCGTCGACGAGCTCGCGCGAGTTGCGGCGGATCGTCGGGCCGAAGCGCTCGGTCAGCTCCCGGCCGCGGAAGGCCGGGGCGACGAGGGCGCGGTGCGTCGCGTGCTCGCGGCCCTCCATCTGCAGGATCGTCCGGCCGTGCACCGGCTCGAGCTGCCACGCGTAGTTCTCGCTGGTGAACGCCGGGTCGCGGAAGGCCCGCCGCACGTCGTCGTACCGGCTGACGACGTAGGTGTTCATCGCCTCGTGGAAGTGCAGCGGGAACTCGTCCCGGAGCACCCGGTAGGCCGAGTACGGATCGCGGGCGAACTCCGCGGAGAGGATGTCCGGCGGCTCCAGCGTGGCCGTCATGATGCCCCCGACCTGCGACGACTCCATCGTCGTCGCGTTGTCTACCGATCGTTTGGTACTGAACGAGACTAGCATCACACCCCGGGCCGTCAAGCGTCCCGACGGCCGCTCCCCGGGCGCCGCTTGACCGGTCGGACGCGGCTTGCGAAGCTTTCTCGAACGGTCGTTTGGTAGACGAGGAGGCGCGGTGACGAAGTACGACGTCGTGGTCGTCGGGGCCGGCGCCGCGGGCCTGACCGCCGCGAGCCTGCTGGCGGTCGAGGGCAAGCGGGTGTGCCTGCTGGAGCGGTCGCCGTACCTCGGCGGACGCGGGATGGCCGTGCCCGACGAGGGCTTCACGGTCAACGTCGGCGGCCACCTCATCGAGGACCCCGGTTCCGGCCTGACCAAGGTCTTCGAGCACGTGGGCAAGACCCTGCAGCACGGCGAGGTCTCCGCCGAGATGCCGGTGTGGGACCACGAGCGCAACCGCTGGGGCTCGATCCGCGACCGCTACGCCGGCAGCAAGGGCGAGCTGAAGAAGGTCATCAAGGCCCTGCTCGCGACCGAGTGGGACGAGCTCGACCGCTGGGACGACAAGCCGCTGCGCCAGTGGCTGCACCAGCACACCGACGACCAGGGCGTGATCGACCTCTTCGAGTTCATCACCGTCCTGGAGTGCATGACCGACAACTGGTGGGACCACTCCGCCAGCGACAACCTCTTCCCCCGCAAGATGCACTTCGGCGAGCGCAACACCGCCGCCTACTCGTGCTGGCCCGGCCAGGGCTGGGACGGCATGTGGGCCGACCTCGCGGACGCCTTCACCGCGGCGGGTGGCGAGCTGCGGCTCTCGACTCCCGTCGAGCGGGTGGTGATCGAGGACCGGCAGGTCAAGGGCGTCGCCGTCGCCCGGCAGCCGCGGGTGCTGCCCAACGAGTTCTTCGAGGAGGAGATCCTCGAGGCCGACCACGTCATCTGCACGCTGCCGGTGTGGCACGTGCTCGACGTCGTCGACGAGGGCGACCTCCCCGACTGGTACGCCGCGCAGATCCGCTTCCTCGCCCAGGACCGCTTCCGCATCTCCTGGATCGGGCTCTACCTGGCCACCGAGGAACCCGTCGCGCAGTACGACCCGCGGGAGCTCTCCACCTGGCTGCGCACCCCGAACACCGAACTCTCGGGCTTCATGTTCAACCAGACCGCGATGGACCCGACGTGCTCGCCGGAGGGCACGCAGCTGCACGTGATGGGCGGCATCTTCCCCGGGGAGAAGGGCCGCGACCGGGCTTGGCTGCGGCGGCAGACCGAGCAGTTCGAGGCCGACGTCAAGCAGATGTGGCCGGGCTTCGCCAAGACCGTGTGGCGGCGGCGCCACCTCGTGTTCGAGCCGTCGTTCGGCGTGATCCAGAAGCCGGGCCTCGTCGGGATGTACCGGCCGCACTGGCGCCCGCCGGGCGTCGAGGGCCTGTGGTTCGCGGGCGAGACGTTCCGCAGCCGCGGCGTCGGCACCGACCGCGCCGCGCGGGCCGCGCTCACCGTCGTCGAGGAGTACCTCGGACGGCGCCTGGCGACCTTCGGCGACGGGTGGCGGTACTGATGGGGATCGAGCTCGGCGTCCCGGGCCAGATCATGCCGCCCGCGTCGGCGGCGGTGAAGTTCGCGAAGCGCAGCGAGGACGAGGGCTTCGACGCGGTGTGGTGGCCCGACCACCTCATGGGCTGGCACCCGGACTCGATGTGGACGCCCGACCTCACGCCGCTCGCCGACGTGCAGCCGAACCCGCACGTCTACTTCGATCCCGCCGTGATGATGGGCGTCGTCGGGGCCGCGACCGAGCGGATCCGGGTCGGCGTCTGCGTCACCGACCTCATCCGGCGCAACCCGGCGATGGCCGCGCAGACCGCGCTGACGCTCGACCACGTCACGGGCGGCCGCGCGATCATCGGCCTCGGCAGCGGGGAGCAGCTGAACGCGACGCCCTACGGGATGCCGTTCGACACCCCGGTGGCCCGGCTCGACGAGGGCATCGACGTGATGCGCCTGCTCATGACCGCCGACGGCCCGGTCGACTTCGACGGCCGCTTCCACACCCTCGACCGGGCCGTCCTCGGCCTCATGCCCTACGGCGAGCGTCCACCGGAGATCTGGACGGCCGCGCACGGTCCGCGGATGCTGCGGCTGACCGGCCGGAAGGCCGACGGCTGGCTCCCGACGAAGCTCGGGCCGGCCGAGTACGGCTCGGCGCTGGGGACCATCCGTTCCGCGGCCGACCAGACCGGCCGCGACGCCGACGCGATCACGCCGGGGATGCTCGGCTACGTCCTCATGGGGCCCGACGCCGAGACGGTGCAGCGGCTCACCGAGGCCCCGCTGGTGCGGGCGCTGTGCGTGCTGCTGCCGGCGCAGGTGTTCCGCGACCTCGGCGTCGAGGGGCCCTACCCCGACGGATCGGGCTTCCACGACTTCATCCCGACCGCCATCGACCGCGCCGAGTCACTGCGGATCATCGACGCGATCCCGCCCGCCGTCGTGCGGCACTACGCCTTCTGCGGCACACCCGCCGAGGTCGCCGAGCAGGTCGAGGAGTACGTCGAGCAGGGGCTGCGCCACCTCGTGATGTGGAACATCACCGCGTTCGGCGACCCCTCGCTGGCCCGATGGTCGTTCTCGGCGATGTCGGAGCTCCGGAAGCGGCTCGCATGATCCCGCTGCCCGACGCCGTCGCCCGCTACTTCGCCGCGATCAACGCGGAGGACTACGACGCGCTGGGGCCGGTGTTCGCGCCGGACGCCCTGCTGCGGGCCGTCGGTGGGATCGAGCGCCACGGGCGCGAGGAGATCGTCGCGCACTTCCCCAAGGTGCTCGCCGGGCTGCCGGAGCACGACGACGAGCCGACCCGGGCCGTCGTCGGGACCCTCGACGGACATCCCGTGGTGACGGTCGAGATCCGGTTCGTCGGGCGGACCCCGTCCGGCGCGCCGGTGGAGTTCGAGGCCGTGGACGTCTTCGACCTGGCGGCCGACGGCTCGGTGATCACGGCGCTGTCGACCTGGTACGACACGGCGGCCGTGGGGCGGATGGTGTCGTGACCCTCGTGTCGGGGCTCGGCGTGACGCTCCCCGTGGACGAGGGACTGTCCGCCGGGCAGTACCTCGACCTGGCGCGGCTGGCCGAGTCGGCCGGGTTCACCGACGTACTGGTGGGCGAGACCGCGGGTCCCGAGGTGTTCTCGATGCTCGGGATGATCGCCGCGGCGACCTCGCGGATCCGGCTCGGCAGCGGCATCGTCGGGATCTACCCCCGGACCGCCGTGACCACCGCGCAGGGCTTCGCGACGCTCGCGTCCCTGGCGCCGGGACGGGTGTTCGCGGGCGTGGGCGCGTCCAGCCCGATCATCGTCGGGCAGTGGCACGGGCTCGACTTCGCCGCCCCGCTGCCGCGGCTGCGGGAGTACGTGGCCGCGATGCGGGCGGTGTGGTCCGGGCAGCGCACGGCGCTGGACGGGGCGTACGTGCGGTCGCACGGTTTCCGCAGCGGCTTCGGGGCCGTCGAGGTGCCGGTGTTCGTGGCGGCGATGAACCCGCGGATGCTGCGGCTGGCCGGCGCGATCGCCGACGTCGCGTTCCTGACGTGGACCCCGCCCGACGAATACGCCGACAAGATCGCGCTGGTGCGGGAGGGCGCGGCCGCCGCGGGACGGGACCCGGCGTCGGTCGGGATCGCGGCGTCGTTCTGGGCCTACGCGGGCGACCGTCCCGACGAGGCGCGGGAACGGATGCGCCGGTTCGTGCTGCAGTACGCGATGGTGCCGACCCACCGGCCGTCGTTCCGCGCGAGCCTCATCGGGCTGGAGGAGGCGTCGCAGGCGTGGGAGCGGGGCGACCGGGCCGCGGCGCTGCACGCCGTGGACGACGCGGCCGTAAACGCGATGTGTGCGCTGGGCTCTCCCGACGACGTCGCCGCCCGGGTCGCCGCGCTGCGCTCGGCCGGGGTGGACCTGCCGATCGCGCTCACCCCGGGCGCGGTGGCCGGGGACCTGGAGGGGGCCGCGCAGACCGTCGAGCGGGTGGGCAGGGTGTCGGTGTGATCCCCGAGGACATCGGTCTGCTGCGGCTCGACCACGTGGCCATCGCCGTCGCCGACCCGCGCGAGGGGGTGGCGCTCTACCGCGACGTGCTCGGTGGGCGCTTCCTGTTCGGCGGGGACTCCGACGAGCAGGGCATCCGGGTGCTGCAGTTCGCCCTGCCCGACGGCTCGAAGGTGGAGATCGTCTCCCCCACGCGCCCGGACGCCGGGGTCGCCCGCTTCCTGGAGCGCCGCGGCCCGGGGGTGCACCACCTGACGCTGGTGTTCGCCGACGTGGAGGTGGCGCTCGCGCGACTGGCGGAGCACGGCTACGAGGTGGTGGACGTCGACCTGCGTCGCCCGGTGTGGCGGGAGGCCTACGTGCGGCCGCGCTCCGGCCTCGGCGTGCTGCTGCAGGTCGTGGACTCGACGCTGCGCTGGGACGTGCCTGCCGCGCCGGAGATCACGGTCGAGCGGGTCCTCGCGGGCGACGTGGTGTTCACCGCCGACGAGGAGGCGGTGCTGCGCTCCTGACCAGCACCGACCCGTCGTCGGGAAGGGTCAGACGTTGAAGCGGAACTCGACCACGTCGCCGTCCTGCATGACGTAGTCCTTGCCCTCCATGCGCACCTTGCCCGCCGTCTTGGCGGCGTTCATGGAGCCGGCGGCGACGAGGTCGTCGTAGGAGACGATCTCGGCCTTGATGAAGCCGCGCTGGAAGTCGGTGTGGATGACGCCGGCGGCCTCGGGGGCGGTGGCGCCGATCGGGATCGTCCAGGCGCGGGACTCCTTCGGGCCCGCCGTCAGGTAGGTCTGCAGGCCGAGGGTGCGGAAGCCGGCACGGGCGAGGGCGTCGAGACCGGGCTCGGTCTGGCCGATCGACTCGAGCAGCTCGGCGGCGGACTCGTCGTCGATCTCGAGCAGCTCCTGCTCGACCTTCGCGTCGAGGAACACGGCCTCGGCCGGGGCGACGAGCTCGGCGAGCTCCTTGCGCCGCGCATCGTCGGTGAGCACGCCCTCGTCGGCGTTGAAGACGTAGAGGAACGGCTTGACCGTGAGCAGGTTCAGCTCGCGCAGGGCGGGCGAGTTCATGCCGGCCGAGAACAGGGTGCGGCCCTCGTTGAGGATCTCCGCGGCCTTCTGGACCTCCTCGAGCACCGCCCGGCGGTCCTTCTGCATCCGCGACTCCTTCTCGAGCCGCGGCACCGCCTTCTCGACGGTCTGCAGGTCGGCGAGCACGAGCTCCGTCGCGATCGTCTCGATGTCGGCGGCGGCGTCGACCCGGCCGTCGACGTGCACCACGTCGTCGTCGGTGAACACGCGCACGACCTGGCAGATCGCGTCGGCCTCACGGATGTTCGCGAGGAACTTGTTGCCCAGACCGGCGCCCTCGGACGCGCCCGCGACGATGCCCGCGATGTCGACGAAGCTCACCATGGCGGGCACGACCTTCTCCGAGGAGAACATCGCCGCCAGCCGGTCGAGCCGCGGATCGCGCAGCGGGACGACGCCGACGTTCGGCTCGATCGTGGCGAACGGGTAGTTCGCGGCGAGCACGTCGTTGCGGGTCAGGGCGTTGAACATCGTCGACTTGCCCACGTTGGGGAGGCCGACGATGCCGAGGGTCAAGCTCACGGGGGTCCAGTCTAGGGATTGCATCAATCCGGACGGGTCGGGCGTGCGTCGGAGCGGGTGAAGGCCTTTCCCGACGACGATGCGGAGACTCCCCGTGATCGGCTCACGTTCCACCCTCGACACCCCGTTCGGCCCGTTCACCGCGGTCGTCGACGCCGACGGCGTCGTGCTCGCGGCCGGCTGGACGACCGACCCCGACGTGCGGCTGCTGCCGCTGATCCACGCCTCGCTCGCGCCGGACGAGGTGGTCGAGCGCGCCGACCTGGGGGCGGTGACGGCGGCGGTGCGGTCCTGGCTCGCCGGCGACCCGGCGCCGGCCGCCGCGGTGCCGGTCCGGCAGCACGGCGGGGTGTTCCTCCAGGAGTTGTGGGCGCGGATGCGCGACATCCCGGCGGGGTCGCCGGTGGCGTACGCCGAACTCGCGACGCTCGCGGGGCGGCCGCTCGCCGCGCGCACCGCGGGGCAGGCGTGCCAGACCAACGCGATCGGGCTGTTCGTGCCCGACCACCGGGTGCGCCGGAACGACGGGTCGCTCGGCGGCTACCGGTGGGGCGTCGAGGTGAAGGCGAAGCTGCTGGAGACCGAGGCCAACTGGCCGTGACCGGCGGAGATCCGAGACTGTCGGACCCCTGTGGTTCCGTGCGCGGCATGACGATCACCGGTGTCCTCCTGGGGCTGCTCCTGGGCCTGCTGCTCGGCGCCCTGGGTGGGGCGCTCGTGGCCACGCGGCTGGCCGCCGCGCGTCAGGAGGCGGCGGTGGCCGAGGCCACCCGCCGGTCCGGGGCGGCCGCGTCCGCCGCGCGGGCCGAGCTCGAGGCGGAGCGGCGGGCGGGCGCCGTGGCGCGGGAGTCGTTCGCGGCGCTGTCGGCCGACGCGCTCGCCGCGAACTCCGAGCAGTTCACGCGGCTCGCCGATTCCCGCATGCGCGAGCGGGAGCACGCGGTCGCCTCGCTGCTCGACCCGGTCGCCGCGACGCTGCAGCGGCTGGAGGGCCAGATGCGCAGCGCGGAGTCCGAGCGGGAGGCGGCGTTCGCGGGGCTGCGCGAGCAGGTCGGGGCGGTCGCCGCGTCGGCGCGGGGCGTGGCCGGGGAGACGCGGGCCCTCACCACGGCGCTGCGCACCCCGCACGTGCGGGGACGCTGGGGCGAGATGCAGCTCGAGCGCGTGGTGCACCTCGCCGGGATGGTCGAGCACTGCGACTTCACGCGGCAGTCGACGACGGGCAGCGAGGGTGCGGCGCAGCGGCCGGACCTGGTGGTGCGGCTCGCGGGCGGCAAGCAGGTGGTGGTCGACGCCAAGGTGCCGTGCGCGGCGTACCTGGAGTCGTTGGAGGCGCCCGACGAGGCGTCGCGGCGGGAGCGGGCGGCCGCCCACGCCCGTCAGCTCCGCACGCACGTCGACGGCCTGTCGGCCAAGGCGTACTGGCGCACCTTCGACCCGACGCCGGAGTTCGTGGTGATGTTCGTGCCGGGCGAGGTGTTCCTGTCGGCGGCGCTGGAGGCCGACCCGTCGTTGCTCGAGCACGCGTTCGCCGCCGACGTGGTGGTCGCGACGCCGACCACGCTGATCGCCCTGCTGCGCACCGTCGGGTACGCGTGGCGGCAGGAGTCGCTCGCGCGCGATGCGGCGGAGATCCACGCCCTCGGGCGGGAGCTGCACGCCCGGCTCGGCACGCTCGGGGGGCACCTCGGCAAGCTCGGGCGGTCGCTCGACGCGGGGGTGCGGGCCTACAACGAGACGGTCGGGTCGCTGGAGTCGCGGGTGCTGGTGACGGCGCGGCGGTTCTCGGAGCTGTCGGTCACGCGCGGCACGCTCGACGAGGTGGAACAGGTCGACCGGCGGGCACGGGTCCCGGGTGCCCCGGAGTTCGGCGCGGAGCCCGACGCGGACGACCCGGCGGACGGGGCTCCGGGCGGGTTCTCGGACCGGTCTCCGGGCGAGGGCGAGGTGCGTCGTCTGACCGGTTGAGGCCGGAGTCCGACCGGTTCGTGGTGGGCACGTCCCCCGGACACGTGCTATCGCTCCCCCGACGGGCGCGGGCTGCCGTCGGTGCGCCCGCTACCGTGATCGTGTGACCACGACGCGGGACGACCCGACGACCGCGGCGGCTCTCGCCGAGGTCGGCGAGGCGTCCGCGTTCCCGGGCCTGCGGGGTCTGCGGTGGTGGGGCGTGCTCCTGCTCGCGCTGGTGCTGACCGCCGGCGGGGTCGCGGTCGACGTCCTGCGCGAGGGCACCCTCGGGGTCGTCTTCCTCGCGGCCTACCCGGGCGGCTGCGTCCTCGCCGCCGTGCTCGCGCAGCGCCGGGACATCTTCGTGCCGATGGTGCAGCCGCCGTTGCTGCTGGCGGTGTCGGTGCCGGTCGCGATCGCCGCCACGGGAACGCTCCCCGCGTCGGGCGGGATGGTCTCCACCGCCCTGGCCGTCGGCGCGCCCCTCATCAACGGCTTCCCGGCGATGGCCGTGACCACCGTGGTGTGCGTGCTGATCGGCCTCGTGCGGATGCGGGTGCAACGGTGGCGACCGGCTGACGCCGCGGCGCGCCGGGAGCCGGTGCGGTCGGGACCTGCGGCGGCACCGACGCGGGAGGCGCCGCCGCGGGACCGGGATCGCGACCGGGGTCGGGACCGGGAACGTGCTCGCGAGGAGCGGGACCGTCGCGACGCCGCCGAGCGCGCCGACGCCGCGGAACGCCGCGAGCAGGCCGAGCGGGAGCGCCGCCGGGCCCAGGAGCGCGCGCGGGCCGAACGGGACCGCGAGATGGCCGAGCGCGACCGGGCCGCACGTGAGCGCCGGGAGCAGGACCTCGCCGAGCGCGAGCGCGCCCGACGTGAGCGCGAGGCGAAGCCCAGCTCCAAGAGCGGCTCGAAGAAGCGGCCGAAGCCCCGGGATGACCGCCCGGACGACCGCCCCCGCCCCGACGACCGTGAACGCCTCGCCCGTGGCGCCGCGGAGGTCCCGCCCGGCCCCACGCCGCGACGCTCACCGCTCAAGGGCGCGGGTCGCGACGAGGCCCCGGCCCGTGACCAGGCGCCTCGGGAGCCCGCACCGCGGGAGCCCGCACCGCGGGAGCCCGCACCGCGGGAGCCCGCGCCGCGGGACGCGCGCAGCCGCGAGGACCGGATGCGGGAGGAACGCCTCCGGGAGGAACGCCGCGGCGGAGGCCGGCCGCCCGGGGTCCACCCGGTGCGCGAGCGCCCGCCGGAGCGGCCGCCGCGCTGACGCGTTGGCCATTCCCTCGCCGAGGTGCACACCAGACATCCCGGCGGGCCGCCGAACCTGCCCCACGTCACCCTCGCGGACCGGGACCCGAGCGCCACCACCGCGAGGTCCACACCAGACATCCCGGCGGGCCGCCGAACCTGCCTCACGTACATCTCGCGGCGCGGCGCGGCGCAGCCGCCCCGCGCGCCGAGATCAGCGCACCGCGTCCGGGCGCATGTCGCGCTTGAGCTCACGCGGGAGCGAGAAGGTCAGCTTCTCGTTCGCGGTCGTGATCTCCTCGACCTCGGCGTAGCCGCGGTCGGCCAACCAGTGCAGCACCTCGCCGACCAGGATCTCCGGCACGGAGGCCCCACTGGTGACGCCGACCGTCTGCACCCCGTCGAGCCACGCCTCGTCGATCTCACCGGCGTGGTCGACCAGGTGCGAGTCCGTCGCCCCCGCCTGCAGCGCCACCTCGACCAGGCGCACCGAGTTCGACGAGTTCTTCGACCCCACGACGATGACCAGCTCGCACTGCGGGGCCATCGCCTTCACCGCGACCTGGCGGTTCTGCGTGGCGTAGCAGATGTCGTCCGAGGGCGGGTCGGCCAGCGCCGGGAACCGCTCGCGCAGCGCGGAGACGGTCTGCATCGTCTCGTCCACCGACAGCGTGGTCTGCGAGAGCCAGATGACCTTCTCCGGGTCGCGCACCTCGACCGACCCGACCGCGGCCGGGCCGTCGACCACCTGGATGTGCTCGGGCGCCTCGCCGGAGGTGCCCTCGACCTCCTCGTGGCCCTCGTGGCCGATCAGCAGGATGTCGTAGTCCTCGCGGGCGAACCGCTTGGCCTCCTGGTGCACCTTCGTCACCAGCGGGCACGTGGCGTCGATCGTCTTCAGCTCGCGCTGCGCGGCCTCGGCGTGCACCGCCGGTGAGACGCCGTGCGCGGAGAACACCACGGTCGCCCCCTCGGGCACCTCCGTGGTGTCCTCGACGAACACGGCGCCGCGGGCGGCGAGGGTGTTCACGACGTGGCGGTTGTGGACGATCTCCTTCCGCACGTACACGGGCGGGCCGTAGGTCTCGAGGGCCTTCTCCACGGCGACGACGGCACGGTCGACACCGGCGCAGTAGCCGCGCGGCTTGGCCAGCAGCACCTTGCGCGTCGTGGTCTCGGGCCCCAGGTCGGCAGACGTGGTGACGGACATGTCCCCGAGGGTACGGATTCGGCGCCGACGATCACGGGCGAGCGGGCGAACGTGACGTGTGACCAGCGCCCCCGTGGCGATTCGCACACCACCGGCGGGTGCTGGCAGGCTGGAGCAATGAGTTCCCTCCCGTTCCCGGTGCGCGTCGCCGCCGGACTGGTCGTCACCGCGGTCGAGGAGGTGCAGGCCCTCCCGCGGACGATCGTCGGCCTGCCGATCACCGCGGTGAGCACCGTGCTGCAGCTGTCCATGCGGGCGCAGCAGGTCGTCACCGAGCTCGCCATCAAGGGCGACACCGCGCTCGAGGGCGGCCGCCCGGTCGAGGACGCCCCGTCCTGGGCCCGTTTCGACGACGACGTCGACACCGCCCGCCCCGTCAGCACCCCGACCCGGCCCTCGCTGGAGCAGGCCGCCACCAACGGCCACGCCCGGCCGACCGGCCCGGGCGCCCCCGCCGTCGGGAAGCCGGAGAGGACCGCGAGCGTCACCCCCGACGCGCTGCCCGGCTACGAGACGCTGACCATCGCGCAGCTGCGGGCGCGGCTGCGGACCCTGTCCGTCGAGCAGCTCACCGAGCTCCTCGCCTGGGAGTCCGCGCACGCCGACCGGCCGCCGTTCGTCACCATGCTGACCAACCGGATCGCCACCGTCACCGCGGAGCAGTGACCGGGGCGAGCGGAGCGACGGGGGGCGGCACGGGGGCGGCTCCCGAGCCGACCACGAGCGCCGAGTCGCCGTGGCCGGTGCGGACGGTCGCGCTCAAGGTCTCGAAGTGGATCGACCGGCTCGGGCCGGTGTGGGTCGAGGGCCAGCTCACGCAGCTCTCCGCGCGCACCGGCACCGCGTTCCTGACGCTGCGCGACCCCGCCGCGGACGTCTCGCTCTCGCTGACCGCCCCGACCCAGCTGGTGCGCGAGAAGGCCCTGACCGAGGGCCAGCGCGTCGTCGTGCACGGCAAGTTCTCGTTCTTCTTCGGCCGCGGGACGCTGTCGCTGCGGGTCGACGAGGTCCGCGCGGTCGGTGTCGGCGAACTCCTCGCCCGCATCGAGCGGCTGCGGGCGCTGCTCGCCGCGGAGGGCCTGTTCGACGCGGCCCGCAAGCGCCGGCTGCCGCGCCTGCCCTCGTGCGTCGGGCTGATCACCGGGCGGGCGAGCGCCGCCGAGCACGACGTGGTCACGGTCGCGACGACGCGATGGCCGGCGGTGTCGTTCCGGGTCGAGAACACCGCGACCCAGGGCGTGCAGGCGGTCCCGCAGATCCTCGACGCGCTCGACGCGCTGGACCGCGACCCGGCGGTCGAGGTCATCGTCATCGCCCGCGGCGGCGGCAGCGTCGAGGACCTCCTGCCCTTCTCCGACGAGGCCCTGTGCCGCGGCATCGCACGCTGCCGCACCCCCGTGGTCACCGCGATCGGGCACGAGCCGGACACCCCGCTGGTCGACCACGTCGCCGACGTCCGCGCCGCGACCCCCACCGACGCCGCCAAGCGGATCGTCCCGGACCTCGCCGAGGAGACCGCCCACCTCGCCGCGCTGCGCACCCGCGCCCGCCGGGCGCTGCACGCCTGGGTCGAGCGCGAGGACGCGCTGATCGCCCGGCTGTGCGCCCGGCCCGTGCTCGCCGACCCGCTGCGCACCGTCGACGCCCGCGCCGGGGAGATCGTCGCGCTCACCGACCGCGCCCGGCGCACCGTCGACCGCGGACTGCGCGAGCGGGAGGCCGACATCCGCCACCGGCGCGCCTCGCTGACCGCCCTCGGGCCCGCCGCGACCCTCACCCGCGGCTACGCGATCGTGCAGCGGGGCGGCGAGGTCGGCTCCCCGGTGCTGCGCGCCGCGGCCGACGCGGCGCCCGGGGACGTGCTGCGGGTCCGCCTCGCGGACGGGGCCGTCACCGCGCGGGTCGAGGCCGCCGAGTGAGCGCCGTGGGCCACCGCTGACACTGGACGACCGGAACGGCACACGACGGGGGTAACGAGCATGGCCGACGACGAGCCCGGCTACGAGCAGGCCCGCGACGAGCTCGCGCAGGTCGTCGCGAAGCTGGAGGCCGGCGGGCTGTCGCTCGAGGACTCGCTCGCGCTGTGGGAGCGGGGCGAGGAACTCGCCCGGGTGTGCGAGCGGCACCTGGCCGGAGCACGCGCGAAGGTCGACGCCGTGCTCCGCGAGGCGGAGTCGCAGGAGCCCCCGGGTCGGTCAGGATAGGGCCATGAGCAGCCCGCCGGAGGAGGCCTGGGAGCGCGCGATCGCCGACGCGCACGACGGCTACCACGACGAGACCCGCCTGCACCGCGATCCCGACGTGCTCGTCGAGGACGTCGTGTCCTGGCGGATGCTCTCGCCGCACCTCATGCGGGCGCTGGCCTTCCTGGTCGCGCCGACCGTGCTGCTCGGGATCTGGCTGCTGCTCGACTACCTCGCCTCGACCTCCGGGCCCTCGATCACGGGCCGGCTCGTGATGAACGTCCTGATCGCCGTGATCGTGGTGCTCTACCTCGCCGGGCTCGCCGCGTTCTTCGCGCCAGCCAAGGAGCCGATCGCCGAGTACTCGCGACTGCTCGAGCACCGCGCCGGCGCCGCCCGCGGCGCCTATGACTGGGTCACCCGGGCCGCCCGCGCCCGCCGCACGCCCGCGGAGGTCGCGCCCAGCACCGTCGCCGGGGTGCCGGTGCTGCTGTTCCGGCAGCGCAGCGAGCGGGCGATGCTGCTCGTCCAGCCCTACGGCCAGGACCTCTACGTCGGCTGGACGATGTGGCGCTCCCGCTCGACCGCCACGCTCCTCGCGCACTTCCTGCGCGACACGTTCGGCCGCTTCGCGCCGCTGCCGGTCCTGTCCGCGGAGCTGCGCGCCGCCTCCACCCGCGCGATGCGCGAGAGCGTGCACTCGCTCGCCCGGGAGGGGGTCGCGGCCGCGGCGTACGCGGACCGCGCCGCCACGGAACCTTCCCGACGACGCGTCGAGCAGCCGGACCCGCCGCCCGCCACGTCCGTGCCGGAGCCGCACCGACCCGCCGCGGCCGAGCCGGCCGGTCGTCGGGAAGGGCTCCCCGCCTCGTCCCCGGTGACCGGGGAGGAATGGCTCACCGCGGAGCCGGAGCGCGAGTACGTCCGGCGCGACGACGCCGGCTGGGGCCCGCCCCCGCGCTGATGCGCGAGTGGCGCCGTCCGCCCGTCGGACGTGAGCCGTGTGCCGCCGCTGACACCGACTGACGGCTAGGGCGACTGCCGCGCCGTGGTGATCAGCTGGACGAAGCGGGCCGGGGAGGCGTTGCCGGTGACGAGCCAGCGCACCCCGCCGCCGACGTCGGCCACCCAGATCGGCTCGTTGCGCAGCCCGCGGTAGGTGGTCCACGTCAGGCCGTCCGCGCTCACCGGCGCCCCGGCCTGCGGCTCCCCCTGCTCGGAGGCGACGAGCCCCGCCTCGGTGCCGTTCGACTGGACGAGGCGGGCGAAGGCGTCGTCCGGCGTCACCCAGCCGAGCCGGAACGCGCGCCCGCCCGGGACGTCGCGGATGTCGCTGGACTGCGGGATCCAGTCCGCCGGCATCAGCGGCCCGCGGACCGGGAAGGGCAGCGTGGCGGCGGCCGACCGGGCCGCGTCGGCGACGTCGACGCGCTGCACCGACCCGCGGTCGACCGCGCCCGGCGCGGACACCGAGCACGCGCGGGTGAGTCCGGTCAGGGCCAGGACGATGACGGCGAGCACGATCGTCCCGACCGCGAACGGTCGGATCCCCCCGGTGCGGTCCGGCTGCGACGAACTCATGGGCTCCATCGTTCCAGTGGCGCTCGACGCCGCGCCGCGCGAGGCCGTGATCTGGGAGGATGGCGACCCCGTCCACGGACCGAAGTTGGAGCGCACCCGGTGACCTCTCCCGCCCGCCGTCGTCCCGAGGCCCCGGACCGCAACCTGGCCCTCGAACTCGTCCGGGTCACGGAGGCGGCCGCGATGGCCGCCGGCCGGTTCGTCGGGCGCGGGGACAAGGAGGGCGGCGACGGCGCGGCCGTCGACGCGATGCGCAAGCTCGTCAGCTCCGTCTCGATGCGCGGCGTCGTCGTCATCGGCGAGGGCGAGAAGGACGAGGCGCCGATGCTCTACAACGGCGAGGAGGTCGGCAACGGGGACGGCCCCGACTGCGACGTCGCCGTGGACCCGGTCGACGGCACCACCCTCATGGCCAAGGGCATGCCGAACGCGCTCGCCGTGCTGGCCGTCGCCGAGCGGGGCGCGATGTTCGACCCGTCGGCCGTGTTCTACATGGAGAAGCTCGCGGTCGGGCCGGAGTACGCCGACGTCGTGGACATCACGCGCTCGGTGAAGGACAACCTGCGCGCCATCGCGAAGCGCAAGGGCGGCGGCATCCCCGACGTCACGGTCTGCGTGCTCGACCGGCCGCGCCACGACCAGCTCGTGCAGGAGATCCGGGACGCCGGCGCCCGGATCCGGTTCATCTCCGACGGCGACGTCGCGGGCGCGATCGCCGCCGCCCGCCACGAGAGCGGCGTCGACATCCTGCTCGGCATCGGCGGCACGCCCGAGGGCATCATCGCCGCCTCCGCGATCACCTGCCTCGGCGGCTCCTTCCAGGGCCGGCTGTGGCCGAAGGACGACGCCGAGCGTGAGAAGGCGATCGCCGCGGGGCACGACCTCGACCAGGTGCTGCACACGACCGACCTGGTCAAGGGCGAGAACATCTTCTTCTGCGCCACCGGGGTCACCGACGGCGACCTGCTGCGCGGCGTGCACTACCGCGCGGGCGGCGCCACCACGCAGTCGCTGGTGATGCGGTCGAAGTCCGGCACGGTGCGGCTCATCGACGGCTACCACCGGCTGTCGAAGCTGCGCGAGTACTCGAGCTTCGACCTCGGCGGGGACGAGGACGACCAGCAGGAGTCGCCCTGGCAGTGAGCGCGGCCGGCGGACGTCGGCACAATGACGACCATGAGCAGCAACGGCGCCCAGGAGTTCCGCACCGAGCACGACACGATGGGCGAGGTGCAGGTCCCCGCCCAGGCGCTCTACGCGGCGCAGACCCAGCGCGCGGTGGAGAACTTCCCGATCTCCGGCCGCCCGATCGAGCCGGCCCAGATCCGCGCGCTCGGGCTCGTCAAGGGCGCGTGCGCCCGGGTGAACAAGGACCTGGGCGTGCTCGACGCCGGGATCGCCGACGCCGTCGCGGCGGCCGCCGACGAGGTCGCCTCGGGCGCGCACGACGGCGAGTTCCCGATCGACGTGTTCCAGACCGGCTCGGGCACGAGCTCGAACATGAACGCCAACGAGGTCATCGCGACGCTGGCCTCGCGCGCCTCGGGCTCCAAGGTCCACCCGAACGACCACGTCAACGCCTCGCAGAGCTCCAACGACGTCTTCCCGACGACGATCCACCTCGCGGCCACCGAGGCCGTCGTCCGCGACACGATCCCCGGTCTGGACCACCTCGCCGCGGTGCTCAACCGCAAGGCGCAGGACTGGCGCCACGTCGTCAAGTCCGGCCGCACCCACCTCATGGACGCCGTGCCGATCACGCTCGGCCAGGAGGCCGGCGGGTGGGCCACGCAGTGCACCCACGGCGGCGAGCGCCTCCGCGCGACGCTCCCCCGCCTCGGCGAGCTGCCGATCGGCGGCACGGCGGTCGGCACCGGGATCAACACCCCGGAGGGCTTCGGCGGCAAGGTCGTCGAGCAGCTGCGGCAGTCGACCGGCATCCCCGAGCTGACCGAGGCCCGCGACCACATCGAGGCGCAGGGCGCCCGCGACGGCCTCGTCGAGGTCTCCGGCGCGCTGCGCACCGTCGCGGTGAGCCTGTACAAGATCGCCAACGACATCCGCTGGATGTCCTCGGGCCCGTCGACCGGGCTCGCCGAGATCCGCATCCCCGACCTGCAGCCGGGCAGCTCGATCATGCCGGGCAAGGTCAACCCGGTGATCTGCGAGGCCACGATGATGGTCTGCGCCCAGGTCATCGGCAACGACGCGACGGTGGCCTTCTCCGGCACCCAGGGCAACCTCGAGCTCAACGTCATGATGCCGGTGATGGCCCGCAACATCCTGGAGTCGGCCCGCCTGCTCGCCAACGCCGCGCGCCTGCTCGCCGACCGCGTCCTCGAGGGCACCGAGGCCGACGAGGAGGCCTGCCGCCGCTACGCCGAGTCGTCGTCGGCGATCGTCACGCCGCTCAACCGCCTCATCGGCTACGAGGAGGCGGCGAAGATCGCGAAGAAGGCGATGAAGGAGCGGAAGACGATCCGCGAGGTCATCGAGGCCGACGGCTACGTGCGCGACGGCAAGCTCACCCAGGAGCAGCTCGACACCGCACTGGACGTGCTGGCCATGACCCGCGTGGATTCCTGACGACGTCGGGGTAGACAGCGGCCGTGTTGTTCTCCCGGGTCGTCGCGACCTCCGGCGAGGTCGGGGCGACCCGGTCGCGCAAGGCCAAGACCGCCGCGCTCGCGGCGGTCCTGGCCGACGCGTCGCCCGACGAGGTCGCGCCGGTCACGGCGTGGCTCGCCGGGTTCATGCTCCAGGGCCGGACCGGGATCGGGTGGCGCACGCTGTCCGGCGTCGAGATCGACCCCGCCGCCCAGCCGTCGCTCGAGGTCGGGGACGTCGAGGCGGCGCTGGACCGGCTCGCGGCGCTCGCCGGGTCGGGCAGCGGGGTGGGCGCCCGGCGGACGGCGGAGCTGTCGTCGTTGCTCGGCGCCGCCACCGCGGACGAGGGCCGGTTCCTGGTCCGGCTGCTCGGGGGCGAGCTGCGCCAGGGGGCGCTCGAGGGGCTGATGGTGGAGGCGGTCGCCGCTGCCGCGACCCTGGCGAGCGAAGCGACGGGCCGTCGGGTGCAGGTGCCCGCGGAGGTCGTCCGGCGGGCGTTCATGCTGTCCGGTCAGCTGCCGGAGACCGCCCGGACGGCCCTGGCCTCCGACGACCCGGTCGCGGCGCTGGAGGCGGTCGGGCTCGAGGTGATGCGCCCGGTGCGGCCGATGCTCGCCTCGCCCGGCGACTCGTTGGAGGCGACGCTCGCCGACCTCGGCACCGAGATCGTCGTCGAGCACAAGCTCGACGGCGCCCGGATCCAGGTCCACCGGCGCGGCGACGAGGTGCGGGTCTGGTCGCGCACGCTGCACGAGATCACCGACGCGGTGCCGGAGATCGTGGCGCTCACCCGCGGGTTGCCGGTCGAGACGGTCGTCCTCGACGGCGAGACGCTCGCCGTCGCCGAGGACGGTCGGCCGCGCGCGTTCCAGGAGTCGATGAAGGGCCTCGGGTCCGGCGCCATGCAGCCGTGGTTCTTCGACTGCCTGCACCGCGACGGCCGGGACCTGGTCGACGAACCGCTGGAGACCCGTCGTCGGGAACTGGCCGAGATCGTCGGGGACCGGGTCATCCCGTCCGTCGTCCGGCCGACCCCGGAGCGGGCGGCGCAGGCGATCGACGGGGCGCTCGCCGCGGGCCAGGAGGGCTCGATGGTCAAGGCCCTCGACTCGACCTACACCGCGGGACGGCGCGGGAAGGCCTGGCAGAAGATCAAGCCGTCGCACACGTTCGACCTGGTGGTCCTGGCGTGCGAGTGGGGGTCCGGACGACGCCGGGGGTGGCTGTCCAACATCCACCTGGGAGCGCGCACCGACGACGGCTTCGTCATGGTCGGCAAGACCTTCAAGGGCATGACCGACGAGACCCTGCGCTGGCAGACCGAGACGTTCCCGCGGTACGAGACCTCCCGCGACGCGTACACCGTGTACCTGCGGCCGGAGATCGTCGTCGAGATCGAGCTCGACGGGGTGCAGACCTCCACGCGCTACCCGGGCGGTGTGGCGCTGCGCTTCGCGCGGGTCGTCCGCTACCGCGACGACAAGCCGGTGGGCGAGACCGACACCCTCGACACACTTCGGGCGCTGCGCCGCTGATCGTCGTGTGGGCGGGGCACCCCGCGTCCGTGCGCATGCTCACGACCGTCACCGGGTCCCCGTCCCACGCCCGGGCCGTCCTGCCGTTCGCCCGGGCGGTCGGCGCCGCCGGTCACGAGGTGGTGGTGGCGTGCCCGCCCGACCTCGCCGCCGCGTTCGACGACGAACCGGTGACGGTGGCACCGGTGCTCGTCGCGCTCTCCGAGGCCGCGGCCCGGTTCGTGCCGCGCATCGAGGCGCTGGGCGCCGACCCCGATCCGGCCGCCGTGGTGGCCCGGGTGTTCGCGGGCGAGCACATCGTCGAGGAGGTGCGGGCGCTGCGGCGGCTCGGGGCGTTCGACCTCGTGCTGCGCGACGGGGGCGAGTTCGCCGGGATGCTGTACGCGGAGGAGCTCGGGGTTCCGCACCTGCCCGCGCCGTCCGGGGCCGCGCACGTCCTCGACCCGCTGCACGTCGGCCCGCTGCTGACCGCGTCCCGCACCGAGCTCGGGCTGCCCGCCGTCGCCGACCCCGCCGCGCTCGCCCCGTACGGCCGGCTCGACTGCATGCCGCCGACGTTCTCGTTCGCGCCGTCGTGGCTGCCGGAGGCGGACGCGTACCGCCAGGACGACGAGGTCGACCGGGGCGGCCGGCTGCCGGAGTGGGTCGCGGCGCTGCCGGCGGGGCGGCCGCTGGTGCTCGGGTCACTCGGGACGGCGCTGCCGATGATGCAGGCGGCCGGCCGCAGCGCCCCCGGCGGACCGCCCGCCGACCCGGCCGCCGGGCTCCGCGCGCTGGTCCGTGGCGCGAACGAGGTGGACGCCGAGGTCGTCGTCGCGACCGCGGGGCTGGCGTGCGACGTCGAGCCGGCGCCGCACGTGCACCTCGAGCGGTGGGTGCCGCAGCCACTGCTGCTGCAGGTCGCCGACGCGATGATCACCCACGGCGGCTACAACACGGTGCGCGAGGCGGTGCGCCACGGCGTGCCGATGGTGGCGTTCCCACAGTTCGGCGACCAGTTCGCGAGCGCGGGCCGGATCGCCGCGCTCGGGCTCGGGCGGCACGTGGACGGTCCGTCGGTGGCCGCCGGGCTCCGCGCCGTGCTCGACGACGCGTCGGTGCGGGGCGCGGTCCGCGCCGCCCAGCGGGCGATGCTCGCGCTGCCCCCGGTGGCCGCCTTCGTCGAACGGGCGGAGGCGCTCGCGGCGTGAGGGGCGCACACTGGGGGGCATGGTCCTCCGACTGACGACCTACGGGCCGGCCTCCCTCGTCGCCGTCGCACTCGCGGCCGACGCCGACGACATGCCGCGCGACGTGCGCCTCGTCGAGCCCGAGGTGGCCGCCGAGATCGAGGTCCTCGTCGAGGAGCACCACGGCGAGGGGCTCCTCGGGGTCGACCTCGACACCCTCGTCGAGGAGGCCACGGCGCGGGTCGACGCCGCTCGCCGGTGAGCGCGCGCCCGACCCGGTAGCCTGTGCGCACGTGCGGTTCCTCGACGGCCACGTTCCGGCTCACGACCTGACCTACGACGACGTCTTCCTCGTCCCCGAGCGCTCCGACGTCGCGTCCCGGTTCGACGTCGACCTCGCGGTCGCCGACCCGTCGGGCGCGACGATCCCGGTCATCGCGGCGAACATGACGGCGGTGTCCGGCCGACGTATGGCCGAGACGCTCGCGCGGCGGGGCGGCATGGCCGTCATCCCGCAGGACGTCGACCCGGCCGCGGTCGCCGACACCGTCGCCGGGGTGAAGTCGCGGCACGCCGTGTGGGACACCCCGGTCGTCCTGAACCCGGGCGAGGCGGTCGCGGACGCGCTGAACCTGGTCAGCAAGCGCGCGCACGGCGCCGTCGTCGTGGCCGACGAGGGCGGACGCCCGCTCGGCGTCGTCCGCGAGGCCGACTGCGCCGGGGTCGACCGCTTCACCCGGCTCGCCGACGTGCTGGTGCCGGCCGTGACGGTGCCGGTGGGCACCGAGCCGCGCGCGGTGTTCGACGCGCTGTCCGCGCCCGGCGCGGGCGACCTCGCGATCGGGGTCGACGACGACGGCCGGCTCGCGGGCGTCCTCACCCGCACCGGCGCACTGCGCGCCGAGGTCTACGCGCCGGCCCTCGACGTCGACGGCCGCCTGCGGGTCGCCGCGGCGCTCGGCGTCAACGGCGACGTGGCGACCCGGACCAAGGAACTCGTCGCCGCGGGCGTCGACGTCCTCGTGGTCGACACCGCGCACGGCCACCAGGAGAAGACGATCGCCGCGCTGCGCACGGTACGGGAGGCCGCGCCGGACGCGGTCGTCGTCGCCGGCAACGTGGTGACCGCGGCGGGCACGATCGACCTGATCGAGGCGGGCGCGGACGTCGTGAAGGTCGGGGTCGGACCCGGCGCGATGTGCACGACGCGGATGGCCACCGGCGTCGGCCGCCCCCAGTTCTCCGCCGTGGCCGAGTGCGCGGCGGCCGCCCGGGCGCGCGGGAAGCACATCTGGGCCGACGGCGGGGTGCGACACCCGCGCGACGTGGCGCTGGCCCTCGCGGCGGGCGCCTCGGCGGTGATGGTCGGGTCGTGGTTCGCCGGGACCTACGAGTCGCCCGGCGACCTGCAGCGCGACGAGCACGGCGCCCCGTACAAGGAGTCGTTCGGGATGGCGTCGAAGCGCGCCGTCTCCGCCCGCACCCGCACCGACTCGGCGTTCGACCGCGCCCGCAAGGGCCTGTTCGAGGAGGGCATCTCGTCGTCGCGCATGCGCCTCGACCCGGCCCGCCCGGGGGTGGAGGACCTGCTCGACTCGATCTGCGCGGGCGTGCGCTCGGCGTGCACCTACACGGGCGCGTCGACGCTCGAGGAGTTCCACACGCGCGCGGTGCTGGGCATCCAGTCCGCGTCCGGCTTCGCGGAGGGTCGCCCGCTGCCCACCGGCTGGTGAGGGTCGGCCCCTCCCCCCGTCGCGAACGAACGGCACTCTCGCAGCATCTATGTGCGCGAGAGTGCCGTTGGTTCAGCGACCGGCGGGCCGGTCAGCCGCCGTGCGCCTCACCCTCCAGCATCTCCGTGACGAGCGCCGCGATCGGCGACCGCTCGGAACGGGTCAGCGTGACGTGGGCGAACAGCGGGTGGCCCTTGAGCTTCTCGATCACCGCGGCGATGCCGTCGTGGCGGCCGACCCGCAGGTTGTCGCGCTGGGCGACGTCGTGCGTGAGCACGACCCGCGAGTTCGTCCCGAGCCGGGAGAGCACGGTGAGCAGGACGTTGCGCTCCAGCGACTGGGCCTCGTCGACGATGACGAACGCGTCGTGCAGCGAGCGCCCGCGGATGTGGGTCAGCGGGAGCACCTCGAGCATGCCGCGCTCGATGACCTCCTCGACGACGTTGGTCGAGACCAGCGCGCCGAGGGTGTCGAACACGGCCTGCGCCCAGGGCGCCATCTTCTCGTTCTCGCCGCCGGGCAGGTAGCCGAGGTCCTGCCCGCCGACCGCGTAGACCGGGCGGAACACGACGATCTTGCGGTGCTGCTGGCGCTCGAGCACCGCCTCGAGGCCGGCGCACAGCGCCACGGCGGACTTCCCGGTGCCGGCGCGACCGCCGAGGGAGACGATCCCGACGTCGGGGTCGGTCAGCAGGTCGATCGCGATCCGCTGCTCGGCCGACCGGCCGTGCAGCCCGAAGACGTCGCGGTCGCCGCGGACGAGGCGGACCTGCTTGTCGGGCGTGACGCGCCCGAGGGCGGAGGACCCGCCGGCGAGCAGCCGCAGCCCGGTGTGACAGGGCAGCTCGCGGGCCGCCTCGACGTCGGTGAGCCCGTCGGCGAACAGGTCGGAGATCTCCTGCGGCTCCGCGGCGACCTCGGCCATGCCGGTCCAGCCGGACGTCACGACGTCCTGGGCGTGGTACTCGTCGGCCGGGAGACCGACCGCCGCCGCCTTGACGCGCAGCGGCATGTCCTTGGTGACGAGGGTGACCCGGGCGCCCTCCGCCGCGAGGTTCGCGGCGCACGCGAGGATGCGCGCGTCGTTCTCCCCGGTCCGGAACCCGGCCGGCAGCACCGACGGGTCGGTGTGGTTCAGCTCGATGCGCAGCGACCCGCCCTCGGGCGTGATCTCGATCGGCTGGTCCAACCGGCCGTGGGTGATGCGGAGGTCGTCGAGGAGGCGCAGCGCCTCCCGGGCGAACCAGCCGAGCTCCGGGTGGTGGCGCTTGCCCTCGAGCTCGGTGATGACGACGAGCGGCACGACCACCTCGTGCTCGGCGAAGCGGGTGGGGGCCCACGGGTCGCTGAGCAGGACCGAGGTGTCCAGGACGTAGGTGATCGGGGTGACCGACGGGGGCTGTGCGACGTGCTCTGCGCTCACGGCTACTCCCTCGGGCGGTCGCGGCACCCACGACCACGGTTTCCTCGCTGGGACGAGGTGACCTACGTCGTGATCCGGTGCCGCCGAGGCGGCCCCCCGCCGGGGGACCTGCCTCTCCGGCGCCGCGCGCGAGGACCGGGTGCCGGCCCTCCCACCGGGTCGTCCGGGCCGTGATGCACGCCCGCCGGGGCCGACGCCCCGGCGGTGCCGCGGCACCGCGTCCCGATCCGACCCGTCACGTTCTCCGGCCTCCCCGGACGGTCCGCATCCGCTACGGCGCCGTCGAGGCGGACGGTACAGCCGGTGACCGGTCGTTGTCGCGCGCCGAGCGTGACAATTTCGGGTCGGACATCACACGCTGGGCGACATCGGCGTGTCGTCGACGTGTCGGGGGTACCGCTCGGCGTCCGCCGCGGCCTCGATGTCGCGGCGCAGCACCGCCGGCGTCCAGGACTCGTCGAGCAGGCGCGCGAAGCGCTGCCCCGCGGTCGTCCCGGGTGGTCGGGCGGCGAGCCAGGGCCGGACCAGGCGGGCGCCCTCGACGTAGGTCGTGGTGTGGATCCGCCAACGCGGGTGGGCCAGGAACTCCAGCATCCGGCCGGCGCGGTCGTCGTCGACCAGCAGCCAGCGCCGCAGGTGGGCGCGCGCCCGGTCCTCCCGGTCGGGCGCCGACGAACCGTGCAGCAGCAGCGCCGCGTCCTGGCGCACGCTCGCGAGCGGCTCGCTCGCCGTCTCGATCGCCTCCCCCAGGCCCGCGCGCTCGGGTCCGGGGGCCCCGGCGATCCCGACGAGGCGCTCGGCGGCCCAGCGCCCCCACCCCGGCCCGACGACGGCGTCGAGCCCGACCTCCGCGGCGCCCTCGGCGACGAGGCTCTGCGGGGTCCGCGCGAGCAGCAGGGTCCGTTCGGGGCGCAGGGTGCCCTCGGTGCGGGCGGCCTCCGTGTGGTGCCCCGGGTAGGCCTCGTGCGCCACGAGCAGCGGCAGGTGGCTCCACCGGTGGCCCGCCTCCACGGCGACCTGCACCACCGACCGGCGCGGCCCGGACCGCCGGGTGAATCCGGCCCACGGGGCGCCCCGGACGACCTCGAGGTCCACCACCTCCCCCGGCGGGAGCCCGACGGTGGCCGCGGTCGCCTCCCGCAGCCCCGCCAGGACCGCCGCGGTCGCCTCGCGCAGCACCGCCGGCGGCACCCGGTCGGCCTCGCGGAAGGCGGTCATCGCGGCGGGCAGCCGGGCGAGCGGCACGCCGAGGAGCGCGGCGAGGGCGTCGTGCGCGGCGCGGTAGCGGTCCTCGTCGCCGGGGGCGATCCGGACGCCGAGGCAGCCCTGCACCTCCTCGACGAACGACGTCCCGCCGCCCGCGGCGCGGAACGCGACGACCTCGCACGCCGCGAGCTGCGCGTCGAGGTACTCCGCCCGGCGACCGCGGTGCTGGCCGAGCCGGCGACGGAGGTCGGCCGCCTCCCGGCGGAGCGCCTCGGGGTCGGTGTCGCCGGCGTCGTCGGGAACGGCATCGGCGAGGTGGGCGTCGACGATCCCGGGCACCGCACGACCGAGGCGCAGCCCGAGCCGCACGTAGGCCCGCGCGAGCCCGTCGAGGCCCTCGTCCGCGTGTCCGTCCACCGTCCGACGAGGTTACCCGCCGTGGCCCGATCGGGCCTCGGAGCGGACACCGCGTCGCTGAATACGACGGACGGGTGTCGAGGTGGCTCACGCAGCGAAAGCCGACTGGGCCTGGCGAGACCCTTTCCCTGTTTTCCCGGGCGACGTCTCACCCGCACAAAGCACTCAAGTTGCAGTACGAAGTAGGTGCCACTCGATCGGGTAACCAGCGAATCCCTCGGCGGGGTCTCCCGTTAGAGTTCATGTCATCCGGTCACACCGTCCGTGAGATCGGAAAACACGATCGCGGTCCCCCGATACCGAATCGGGGACCCACACTCACGAGGAGAAACTCGAATGCTGCTGAAGAAGGCGGGAATGGTCGTCATCGGTGCCGCGGCGGGCGTGGCGGCGCTCTCCGGGACCGCTTTCGCCGGCGAGGCTCCCTGCGACCACGGCAGTGACCGCGGCGTCGAGGGCTCGCACCACCACGGCCACCACCACGGCGACCGCGACCGCGACAACGACCGCGGCAACATCCGTTTCAGCGACGACGACTTCAGCCCGTCGGCCGACAGCACGCAGGGCTTCTTCGGCGACCAGACCGGCCTGGTGAACCTGGGCAACACCAACGTCCAGGCCCCGATCAGCGCCGCGATCGGCCTGCTGGGCAGCGTCAACGCCTGATCCGTGCCATGACGGCGGGTGCCGGGGTCCCGAGCGACCCCGCACCCGCCGTCGTGTGTTCGGCAGCACGACCTGATCTCGTCCGACGGCGGGTGCGGAAAGTGTGGGAGCGGACCCGCACCCGCCGTCGGGAACGAGCCGTGCGACGACGCACCGGCGTATCCGTGCCCATCGGGGGATGGCACGGGTGCGCCGGTGCGTCCTGCTGCGTTCAGCTGCCGTAGCGACGATTCCGCTCGGAGTAGTCGCGCAGCGCCCGCAGGAAATCGATGCGACGGAACTGCGGCCAGAACGCCTCGGTGAAATAGAACTCCGAGTACACTGACTGCCACATGAGGAATCCCGAGAGGCGCTGTTCCCCCGAGGTCCGGATCACCAGATCCGGATCGGGCTGCCCGGTGGTGTAGAGGTTCTCGGCGATGTGGTCGACGTCGAGCACCTCCGCGAGCTCCTCGATCGACGTCCCGGCCTCCGCGTGCCGCAGCAGGAGCTTGCGCACCGCGTCCGCGATCTCCTGCCGCCCGCCGTAACCGACGGCCGCGTTGACCTGCAGCCCGGTCCGACCCTGCGTGGACTCCGCCGCCGCGGCCAGTCGGGCGGCCGTCGCGGCCGGCACCAGGTCGGGCGCGCCGACGATGCGCAACCGCCAGTCGCGGTCCGGCGCCGCCAGCCCCTCGACGGCGGTGGCGATGATCTCGAGCAACGCCTCGAGCTCCGCCGGCGGTCGGTTGGCGTTGTCGGTGGACAGCAGGAACAGGGTGACGACCTCGACGCCGGCCTCGTCGGCCCAGTCGAGCATGTCGACGATCTTGCGGGCGCCGACGCGGTGGCCGTCGCTGGGGTCGGTGAGACCGACCTCCTTCGCCCACCGGCGGTTGCCGTCGAGGATCACCCCGACGTGACGGGGCGGGTGGCTCGCTGCGACCTTGCGGCGCAGCCGTCGCTCGTAGAGCGAGTACGCCACCTCGCGGACGTTGTCCCGGACGCTCACGGGCGGCCAGGCTACGCCGCCGACCCGCTCCTCCGACCCCCTCGTCACCCGCCCGACGGGCGCAGTTCTCCGGATCCCCGGCGGGCTGTCCTACTCTCTGGAGGCGTGACCATCGTCGACAGCGCCCCGGCGACGCCCGTCAAGCCGCGCCTGCGCGGCTGGCTGCACCTGTGGTCCTTCGCCGTCGGGATCGCCGCGGGTGCCACCCTGATCGCCCTCGCCGGCTCCACCGTCTCGGGTGAGGCGGCGGCGGCCGTGGCCGTCTACTCGGCGACCGTGCTGGGCGTCTTCGGCATCAGCGCCCTCTACCACCGGCGTTCCTGGGTCTCGCCCCGCGCGCGGACCACGATGAAGCGTCTCGACCACGCGATGATCTTCATCTTCATCGCGGGGACCTACACGCCGTTCGCGGTGCTGGCCCTGCCCGAGACCACCGGGCTGATCGTCCTGGCCGTGGTGTGGACCGGCGCGGTGGCCGGCGCGGCGCTCAAGGTCCTGCGCCCGCACACCACCCGCTGGGTCGGGGTCCCGATCTACCTGGCGCTCGGCTGGGTCGCCGTGTTCGTGCTCCCCGACCTGCTCGCGCGGGGCGGTGTGGCGGCGTTCGTCCTGCTCGTGGTGGGCGGTGCCATCTACACCCTGGGGGCGGTGGGCTTCGCCCTGCGGCGGCCGCACGGCTGGCCCGCCACCTTCGGGTACCACGAGTTCTTCCACGCGGCGACGGTCGTCGCCGCGATCTGTCACCACATCGCGATCTGGCTGATCCTCTACGCCTGATCGCCCGGCTCGTCGGTCTGCTCGTCGGCCTGCTCGTCGGTCTGCTCCGGCGTTCCCGACGGGGGGTCCAGGCGCGGCCCCCGGGTGCGGAGCTCGTCGACCGTGCTCATCGCCTCCCGCAGCTCGGCGAGCCACGGCTCGGTGTGCTCCCCGACGAGCGCGACCGCCCAGGCCAGCGCCTCGGACCGCGACCGGGCGACCCCGGCGTCGACCAGCGTGTCCAGCACCCGGCGCTCCGGCTGGCGCAGCCGCGTCATCACCGGCACCGACAGGGTGGTGAACAGCTCCTCGACCCCGCCGTCGCCGTCCGCGATCCGCGCGCCCCACGCGACCTTGCGGCCGTAGCGGTGCTCGGCCTGTCGGGCGATCTCCATCCGGTCCTCGCGGGACTCCTCCCGGAACCGGCTGATCCGTCCCACGGCGCTCGCGGCCCGCGCGGCGGCGTCACCGTCCACCTCGGGGGCCGGCAGCTGCCCGACGATCAGGATCTCCTCGCGGTCCACCGTCACCTCGGGGGCCGCCACGAACCAGCCGTCCGGCAACCGTCCGGCCAGCCAGGCCTCGAGGTCGTCGGTCGCGGGCAGGTCCCCTGCCGGGCGCCCGCCGCGGCTCACGCGTCCCCCGCCGCCGGGGCGTCCCCGGTGTCCTCGTCCCACCATCATCATCGGCTCCTTCGTCGTGCGATGCACTGATTACAACATTACGCACGTGCTGCGGTCGAGTCGGTTCGCGGTGAGCGGACGCCTTCCCCAGGAGGGCGCCCCTCCCCATCCGCCCCTCCCCATCCGGCAGCGAAGCGTCGTTGCTGTCACCCGGTGGCAGCGAAGCGTCGTTGCTGCCACCCGGTGGCAGCGAAGCGTCGTTGCTGCCACCGGGGGAGGCTCACCCCAGGTGCAGCGCGCCGGCGAGCTCGTCGGGCGTGGTCACCGGGCGGTCGCACACGAACCCGCGGCACACGTAGGCGGCCGGCACGCCGTCGACCAGCGGCCGCCCCGCGAGCAGCGGCACCCCCGGGGCGTCCGGCTCGCCCCCGACGACCACCGTCCCGCCCGGCGCGTGCCGCCGCGCCGCCCCGAGCAGCGCCTCCCGGTCGGCGGCCCCGACGCCGACGACGGCCACCTGCAGCGGGCCGGTGAGGGCCGCCTCCGCCGCGCTCGCCCAACCGCCCGCGAACCGCGCGTGGCGCGCCAGCAGGGTGCCCGCCGTGGTCAGCGCGGCGTCGGCCGCCGCGCGGTAGCGGGCCGAGCGCTCCGGCCCGACGAGCACCGACGCCGTGAGCAGGGCCGCGGTCAGCACGGACGAGCCGCAGGGGGTCGCGCCGTCGGTGATCTCGCGGGGGCGGCTCACCAGGGCCTCCGCGTCGTCGGCGGTGTCCCAGAACAGGCCGGGGTCGGCGTCGGCGAAGTGGTCCAGGGCGAGGTCGAGCAGACCGCAGGCCTCGTCCAGCCAGCGGGCCTCCCCCGTCGCCTGGTGCAGCGCGAGCAACGCCTCGGCCACGGCCGCGTGGTCCTCCAGCACGCCCGGCGCGTCCCCGACGACACCGTCCCGCGAGGTCCGGCGCAGGCGCCCGTCGACGAGGTGCACCCGCAGGAGCATCCCGCCGGCCCGGCGTGCGGCGGCGAGGAGGTCGGGACGGCCCAGGGCGGCCGCGGCCTCCACGAGCGCGGTGATCGCGAGCCCGTTCCAGGCCGCCACCACCTTGTCGTCCCGCGCCGGCTGCGGCCGGGTCGCGCGGGCCGCCAGGAGCGCCTTGCGGGCCGCCTGCCAGCGGGCGGGGTCGACCGGGTCGACCGGCATCTGCAACGTCGAGCGACCGTCCTCGAAGGTGCCCTCCGGGGTGACGCCGAGCAGCTCCGCCGCCCACGCCCCCTCCTCGGGCCCGAGGACGTCGGCCAGCTCCGCCGGGGACCAGACGTACGTCGAGCCCTCGGTCCCCGCGGCGTCGGCGTCGAGGGCCGCGGCGAACCCGCCCTCGGCGGTGCGCAGGTCGCGCAGCAGGAACGCCGCGGTGAGCTCGGCGACGTGCCGGGCGAGGCCTCCCGCCAGCCGCGCCTCGTGCGCGTAGCTGCGCAGCAGGAGCGCGTTGTCGTAGAGCATCTTCTCGAAGTGCGGCACCACCCAGCGGGCGTCCACGGAGTAGCGCGCGAACCCGCCCGCCAGCTGGTCGGGCAGGCCGCCGCGCGCCATCCGCTCGTGGGTGGCCGTGACCATCCGCCACGCGGCCGCGCTGCGGGTCCGCTCGTGGTGGCGCAGGAGGAACTCGCACACCGAGGACGGCGGGAACTTCGGGGCACCGCCGAAGCCGCCGGCCGTCGCGTCGAACTCACCCTCGAGGGCGGCCACCGCGCCGGCGAGCACCTCCGCGTCCACCGGTGCCGCCGGCAGCGACCGCGCGACCCCGGCCAGCTGCGTCACGATGCCCGAGGCGGCGCTGCGCACGGTCTCGTTGTCGGTCTCCCACGCCCTCGCCACCGCCGCCAGGAGCTGGGTGAACGACGGCATCCCGCCACGCGGTTCCGCCGGGTAGTAGGTGCCGCAGTGGAACGGCTCGCCGGTCGGGGTGAGGAAGCACGTCATCGGCCAGCCGCCCTGGCCGGTCATCGCCTGGGTGGCCTCCATGTAGACCGCGTCGACGTCCGGGCGCTCCTCCCGATCGACCTTGATCGCCACGAACCGGTCGTTCACGAACGCCGCCACCTGCGGGTTGGAGAACGACTCGTGCGCCATCACGTGGCACCAGTGGCAGGCCGAGTAGCCGACCGACAGCAGCACCGGCACCCCGCGCTCCCGGGCCTCCGCGAACGCGGCGGGCTCCCACGGGCGCCAGTCGATCGGGTTGTCGGCGTGCTGCCGCAGGTACGGGCTGGTCGAGTCGGCGAGCCGGTTGGCCATGGCCGCGATGGTCGCACGGCGTCACCGGACGGTCCGCCGTCGGCGTCAGCCCTCCGGGCCAGCGCGGCCGCCCGGTGACGGGGAGTCGACCGGTCCCGACGACGGCTCGGGCGCCGGGCCCCCGTCGGGCGTCCCCGCCGTCTCCGACGTCTCCGCCGTCTTCCCCGGCTCGTCGAACGACTCCGGCACGTTGCGCAGCCGCTTCGTCATCGACCGGATCAGCAGGAACGTCGCGATGCCGAGCAGGAGGATGACCACCAGGGCGATCGGCGAGGTCTTGCCGAACTCCTCCCCGCGGTCGGCGCCCGGCGCCGGCGGCTGGGCCTGCGCGAGCAGGATGACCAGGCTCGCGGGCATCACGAGGTCAGCACCCGCTCACGCACGCCGGAGAACAGGTCGCCGTCCTCGGCCGACTCCGTCTCCGCCGGGTCGCCCACGAGGGAGCGGGCGAGCTCGTAGTCCTCGGTGGGCCACACGCGCTGCTGGAGCTCCATCGGCGTCTGGAACCAGCGGCCGTTGGGGTCGATCTGCGTGGCGTGGGCGAGCAGCGCCGCGTCGCGCACCGGGAAGTACTCGGCACAGCGCACCCGCGTGGTCACCCGGGCGCCGGGGTCGGGGCGCGAGGAGGTGTCCCAGTTCTCCAGCCACTCGGCGTACGGCGACTCCTCCCCCGACGCGAGCATCGCCTCGTGGAAGGCGACGATGCGCGCCCGGGAGAACCCGTGCGAGTAGTAGAGCTTCAGCGGCTGCCACGGCTCCCCGGCCCCGGGGAAGCGGTCGGGGTCACCGCACGCCTCCCACGCCGCCATCGACACCTCATGGCAGCGGATGTGGTCGGGGTGGGGGTAGCCACCGTTCTCGTCGTAGGTCACGACGACGTGCGGCCGGAACTCCCGCATCACCCGGACGAGGGCCTCGGTCGGCACCTCGAGCGGCTCGAGCGCGAAGCAGCCCTCGGGCAGCGGCGGCTTCGGGTCGCCCTCGGGCAGCCCCGAGTCGACGAAGCCGAGCCACCGGTGCTGCACCCCGAGGATCTCCGCCGCGCGCGCCATCTCCGCGCGCCGCACGCCGACCATGTCGGCGAGCACCTCGGGGCGGTCCATGGCCGGGTTCAGGATGCTCCCGGCCTCACCCCCGGTGCACGTGACGACCATGACCTCCACGCCCTCGGCGACGTAGCGCGCACACGTCGCCGCGCCCTTGCTCGACTCGTCGTCGGGGTGCGCGTGCACCGACATCAGTCTCAGCTGATCTCCCACGTCCACCATCATCCTCCGACCCCCCGACAGCCTGCCGCGCCCACCGGGTACCCCACCCCCGCCGAGCGGATCGTCGCAGGTAGGCGAGGCCCTGTGACTTTCCCCGGAGATCCGGGAACCTCTCGGGGGCGAAGTTCGTACCGGCTCTGCAGGGCCCCGACCGTGTTAGTGTCCACCGACACGGCCCGCATGCCGCGGGTCGTGTTTTTCCGTCTGTGGACGCCCCCGCGACCTCCTCGCGGGAGCGTGCAGGCCGCCGCCCCGCGCCCGCGGGACCGGACCCCGAGGAGTTGATCGCCGTGACCGAGACGCAGACCCAGGTGACCTGGCTGACCCAGGACGCCCACGACCGCCTCAAGGCCGAGCTCGACGACCTGGTGGCCCAGCGTCCGGCGATCGCGCAGAAGATCAACGCCGCGCGCGAGGAGGGCGACCTCAAGGAGAACGGCGGCTACCACGCCGCCCGCGAGGAGCAGGGCGTCATGGAGGCGCGCATCCGCCACCTCCAGGAGCTGCTGCACACCGCGAAGGTCGGCGAGACGCCCACCGAGTCGGGGACCGCCGTCCCGGGAACCGTGCTCACCGTGCGCTTCGAGGGCGACGACGACACCGAGACCTTCCTGCTCGGCTCGCGCGAGGAGGGCTCGGCGGGCTCCCTCGAGGTCTACTCGCCGAACTCCCCGCTCGGCTCCGCGCTCATCGGCGCCAAGGCCGGCGACACCGTCAGCTACGACCTCCCCGACGGCGGGTCGATGGAGGTCACCCTGGTCTCGGCGGAGCCCTACTCCCCCTGACCCCGCCTCACACGGCCCCCTCCGCGACGCGATACCCCGCGTCGCGGAGCGCCGTGAGGATCGTGTCCTGGTGCTCGGGCCCGCGGGCCTCGAGGGTCAACGCGACCTCGACGGTGCCCAGGTCGAGCGGCCCGAGACCGGCCGAAGCCCCGAGCCGACGGTGCTCGACGTCCACGACGTTGCCGCCGAGCCGGCCCACGAGCGCGAGCAGGTCCGCGAGGTAGCCGGCCCGGTCCGGGATCCGCACGCGCAGCCCGGCGTAGCGCCCCGCCGCGACCATGCCCCGCCGGACGATCTCGGCGAGCATCAGCGGGTCGACGTTCCCGCCGGAGACGAGCGCGACCACCGGCGGTTCCCACCGCCCCGGGTACTCCGCGATCGCGGCCACGGCCGCCGCACCGGCGGGTTCCACCAGCAGTTTGCTGCGCTCCAGGCACTGCAGGACGGCCCGGCTGAGCGCCTCCTCGGACACCGTGACGATCTCGTCGACCTGCGCGGCCACCTGCGCGTACGTCAGTTCCCCCGGCCGCGGCACGGCGATCCCGTCCGCGATCGTGGCTCCGGTGACGGTCGTCGGTCCCCCGGCCGCCAGCGAGGCGGGCCACGCGGCGAGGCCCTCGGCCTGCGCCCCGACCACGCGGACGCCGGTGCCGTGCAGCGCGGCCGCGATCCCGGCGACGAGGCCGCCCCCGCCGGTACAGACGACGACGGTCCGCGCGTCGGGGACCTGCTCGGCGATCTCCAGACCGACCGTGCCCTGGCCGGCGACGACGTCGGGGTGGTCGAAGGGGTGGATGAGCACGGACCCGGTGCGGTCGGCGAACGCCTGCGCCTCGACGAGCGTGGCGTCGAAGGTGTCCACCAGCTCGACCCGGGCCCCGTAGCTGCGGGTGGCCGCCAGCTTCGGCAGCGGTGCTCCGGCCGGCATGAACACGGTGGCCTCCGCGCCCAGGAGCCCGGCCGCCAGCGCCACGCCCTGCGCGTGGTTGCCGGCGCTCGCCGCCACCACCCCGCGGGCCCGCTCGGCGTCGGTGAGCCGCTGGATCCGCCGGTAGGCACCGCGGAGCTTGAAGCTGCCGGTGCGCTGCAGGTTCTCGCACTTGAGCAGGACCGGCCCGCCGGCGGGGACGGACAGCACCCGTGACGGCTCCACGGGCGTCCGACGGACCACCCCGTGCTGGTCGGCGCGGGCGGCCTCGACGTCGGCGCGCGTGACGAGGGTCGGCACGGACACCTCCCGGATGTGGACGAGCGGCACTCTCGCGCACATAGAAGCAGCGAGAGTGCCGTTCGCTCGGAGAGGGGGGCCGCCACGAGGTTCCCCTCACGCGGAGGACACGGGGCGGTCGCGTCAGAGTTCCCGGTACGACGGTGACGTCGCCGACCGGTTCCGACCCGCGACGGACGGGCAACCCGCCGGTGTCGGGGACGTCCCACGGGCCGGTCGCCGCGCGGGCCCCGACGCCGACCGGACCGTCCGAACCGAACGGGCGTGCGCACCGGACGTCGTCGGTAGCCTGTGGTGAGAGCGTGAGATTTCTGGGGAGGATCCGATGGAGACACGTCGACGTGCCGCCCGGATCGGGCTGGTCGCGCCGCTCGTCGCGGCCGCCGCGCTGGCCGGGGCGGCCGTGTTCACGGTCGAGGCGGCGGGATGCGACGACCCCGGGACGCTGGTGTCCACGCAGCACGGCCCGGTGCTCGTCGGCGGGTGCACCGTGCCCTCGCTCGTGACGCCCGGCCACACCGCCCCGCACGGCTCCGCCGAGGACCAGGCGGACGCCCGCCGGGGCTGACCCGCCCCGGCGTCGCGACCGGGCTCAGAGCCGCCCGAGCGCGGTGAGCAGGTCGTCGACGAGGTCGTCGGCCTCCTCGATGCCCACCGACAGGCGCACCAGGTCCGAGGGCACCTCGAGCGGCGAACCCGCCGTCGACGCGTGCGTCATGGCGCCGGGGTGCTCGATCAGCGACTCCACGCCGCCGAGCGACTCCGCGAGGGTGAAGACGGAGGTCGCCGCGCACAGGGCCCGCGCCGCCTGCTCGCCGCCCGCGAGCCGGATCGACACCATCCCGCCGAAGCGGCGCATCTGCTTCGCCGCCACCTCGTGGCTCGGGTGGGAGGCGAGACCCGGGTAGAGCACCGTCGAGACCGCGTCG
The DNA here is from genome assembly GCF_050955885.1 of Actinomycetospora sp. CA-084318. NCBI lineage: Bacteria > Bacillati > Actinomycetota > Actinomycetes > Pseudonocardiales > Pseudonocardiaceae > Actinomycetospora > Actinomycetospora sp. CA-084318. The sequence continues at coordinate 1,010,382 of NZ_CP192098.1, read as the reverse complement.
TGCGCGGCGAGGGCCTCGACGACCCGCTCGGCGTTGTCGCAGTGGCGGTCCATCCGGATCGCGAGCGTCTTGATGCCGCGGGTGGTGAGGAAGCAGTCGAACGGGCCGGGCACCGCACCCATCCCGTTCTGCAGCCGGGCGAGGTCGGCGGCGAGGGCCTCGTCCGAGGTGACCACGGCGCCGCCGACCACGTCGGAGTGCCCGCCCAGGTACTTCGTCGTCGAGTGCAGCACCACGTGGGCGCCGAGGCCCAGCGGCTGCTGCAGGTAGGGCGAGGCGAACGTGTTGTCGACGACGAGCCGGATGCCGGCCTCGTCCGCGACGCCGGCGAGGGCCGGGATGTCGGCGATCGAGAGCAGCGGGTTGGTGGGCGTCTCGCACCAGAGCAGCCGCGTCTCGGGCAGGATCGCCGCGCGCACGGCGTCGACGTCGGAGAGGTCGACCGCGCTGAACCGCACGCCCCAGTCGGCGAGCACGGTCGACACCAGCCGGAACGTGCCGCCGTAGGCGTCGATCGGGATGACGACGTGGTCGCCCGGGCGCAGGGTGGCGCGGAACAGCGTGTCCTCGGCCGCCATGCCCGACGCGAACGCCCGACAGAACCGCCCGCCCTCGAGCGCGGCGAGCTGGGTCTCCAGCGCGACCCGGGTGGGGTTGCCGGTGCGGGCGTACTCGTAGCCGGAGCGCAGCCCACCGACCCCGTCCTGGGCGAACGTCGACGTCGCGTGGACGGGGACGACGACCGATCCGGTGGTCGGGTCCGGCTCCTGGCCGGCGTGGATGGCGCGGGTGGCGAAACCGTGGTCCTGACTCACCGCTCCAGTGTTCCCTAACGGCCCGCGAGGAATGCGAGCACGTCGGCGCGGCTGACGATGCCGGCCGGGCGCCCGTCGGAGATGACCAGCAGGCCGTCGCCGCCCTGCAGCTTCTCCATCGCCCCGGAGAGGGGCTCGGCGATCCCCACGGTCGGCAGGTTCGGCGCGAGGTGGTCGGCGACCTTGTCGGTGAGCGCGGCCTTGCCGGTGAACAGCTTGTCGAGCAGGTCCCGCTCGGTCACCGCTCCGCGGACCTCGGCCATCATCACCGGCGGCTCGGCCTGCACGATCGGCATCTGCGAGACGCTGAACTCCCGCATGATCGAGACGATGTCCGACACCGTCTCGTTCGGGTGCCCGTGCACGAGGTCGGGGATCGAGCCGTCCTTGCCGCGCAGCACGTCGCCGACGGTGTACTCCGCGGTGTCCACCGACAGGAACCCGTAGGACTGCATCCACTGGTCGTTGAAGACCGTCGAGAGGTAGCCCCGCCCGCCGTCGGGCAGCAGCACGACCACGACGTCGTCGGGACCGAGCTCCGCGGCCAGCCGGGCCGCGGCCACCGTGGCCATGCCGCAGGAGCCGCCGACGAGCAGCGCCTCCTCCCGGCCGAGCCGGCGCGTCATGTGGAAGGAGTCGGCGTCGGAGACCGCGATGACGCGGTCGGCGATCCCGCGGTCGTAGGTCGTGGGCCAGAAGTCCTCGCCGACGCCCTCGACGAGGTACGGGCGCCCGTCGCCCCCCGAGTAGACCGAGCCGAGCGGGTCGGCGCCGATGATCTGCACCCGCCCGTCGGAGATCTCCTTGAGGTACTTCCCGGTGCCCGAGATGGTGCCGCCGGTGCCGACGCCCGCGACGAAGTGGGTGATCCGGCCCTCGGTCTGCTCCCAGATCTCCGGGCCCGTGGACTCGACGTGCGACGCCGGGTTCGCCGGGTTCGCGTACTGGTTGGGCTTCCAGCCGCCCTCGGTCTCGCGGGCGAGGCGGTCGGAGACCGAGTAGTAGGACTCCGGGTGGTCGGGCTCGACGGCCGCGGGGCACACGACGACCTCGGCGCCGTAGGCGCGCAGCGCGTCGCGCTTGGCGGGCGAGACCTTGTCCGGGCACACGAAGATGCAGTGGTACCCGCGCTGCTGGGCGACGATCGCGAGGCCGATCCCGGTGTTGCCGGAGGTCGGCTCGACGATGGTGCCGCCGGGCTTCAGCTCCCCCGACGCCTCGGCCGCGTCGACCATCCTCTCGGCGATGCGGTCCTTCACGCTGCCGCCGGGGTTGAAGTACTCCACCTTCGCGAGCACCAACGGCGCGTCCGGCCCGGTCGGCACGACCTTGTTGAGCTTCACCAGCGGGGTGTGTCCGACGAGGTCGGCGACGTGCTCGGCGTACTGCATGACCCCATCCTGCCGAAGACCGTCGGCCGGGACGTGGCTGTGCGGGGAATCACCGCCGTCCGGGGCGGATCCGCGCGCCTAGGGTGCAGGTCATGGCCACTCCCGACGCCGTGATCGTGTCCGCCGCCCGCTCCCCCATCGGACGGGCCCGCAAGGGGACGCTCGCCGGCATGCGCCCCGACGACCTGGCCGCGCAGATGGTGCGCGCCGCCCTCGACCAGGTGCCCGCGCTCCCGCCCGCCGAGGTCGAGGACCTGATGCTCGGCTGCGGCCTGCCCGGCGGCGAGCAGGGCTACAACATGGGCCGCATCGTCGCGGTCCAGCTCGGGCTCGACACCGTCCCCGGCACCACGATCACCCGCTACTGCTCGTCGTCGCTGCAGACCATCCGGATGGCCGCCCACGCCATCCGCGCCGGGGAGGGCGACGTGTTCGTCGCCGCCGGCGTCGAGACGGTGTCGCGGTTCGAGAAGGGCTCCTCGGACGGCCTGCCCGGCACCCAGAACCCGCTGTTCGACGAGGCCCAGGCGCGCACCGCCGAGACCGCCGCGGCGGGCGCGTCGCAGTGGCACGACCCGCGCGCCGACGGGCTGCTCCCCGACGCCTACATCGCGATGGGCCAGACCGCCGAGAACGTCGCCCTGCTCGAGGACGTCTCCCGCGAGGAGATGGACCGGTTCGCGGTGCGCTCGCAGAACCTCGCCGAGCGGTCGAACGCCGACGGCTTCTGGGCCCGCGAGATCACGCCGGTCACGCTGCCGGACGGATCGGTCGTCGCCGCCGACGACTCCCCGCGCGCCGGGACCACCTACGAGGCCGTCGCCGACCTCAAGCCGGTCTTCCGTCCCGACGGCCGCATCACCGCGGGCAACGCCTGCCCGCTCAACGACGGGGCCGCGGCGGTCGTCGTGATGTCCTCCACCCGGGCCGCGGACCTCGGGATCACCCCGCTCGCGCGGATCGTCTCCACCGGGGTCACCGGGCTCTCCCCGGAGATCATGGGCCTGGGGCCGATCGGGGCGTCGAAGCAGGCGCTGGGCCGGGCCGGGCTCTCGATCGACGACATCGACCTCGTCGAGATCAACGAGGCCTTCGCCGCGCAGGTCCTGCCGTCCGCGCGCGGCCTCGGGCTCACCGACGAGACGATCGAGTCCAAGCTCAACGTGCACGGCGGCTCGATCGCGGTCGGCCACCCGTTCGGCATGACCGGCGCCCGCATCGCGACCACGCTGCTCAACGGCCTGCGCGCGAAGGACGCGACGTTCGGGCTCGAGACGATGTGCGTCGGCGGCGGTCAGGGCATGGCGATGGTGCTCGAGCGGCTGTCCTGACCCCGGTCCCGTGCGGGGAGGATCCGCCCGCCCCACCCTCGTGAGGGGTCCCCTCACGAGGGTGGGGGCGGGGGATCGTCCCCTCACACACGACGACGGCCCGCCCCGGGAGTCCCGGGGCGGGCCGTCGTCGTGTCGGTCCGGAGCTACTCGCCGCGGAAGTAGCTCAGCAGACGCAGGATCTCGATGTAGAGCCAGACCAGCGTCGTCATGAAGCCGAACGCGAGGTACCAGGCGAACTTCGCCGGGACGCCCGCCTTCACGGCCTGGTCGGCCTGGTCGAAGTCGAGCAGCAGCATGAACGCGCCGACCGCGATGCAGACCAGCGAGAAGATGATCGCGAGCGGGCCGCCGTCGCGGAGGCCGATGCCGCCCGTGGTGAAGAACGACACCACCAGGTTGACCAGCATGAGCACGACGACGCCGATGGCGGCGCCGATGACCATCTTGGTCAGGCGGGGGGTCACCCGGATCGCGCCGGTCTTGTAGACGACGAGCATGCCGATGAAGACACCGACGACGCCGACGATGGCCTGGAAGCCGATGCCGGCGTAGCGGCTGCTCGAGGCCTCGAAGAACCCGGTGATCGTGCCCAGGGCCAGACCCTGCGACACCGAGTAGGTGAGGACGAGCGCCGGGTTGGAGCTCTGCTTGAAGATGATGATGAGCGAGACGACGAGGCCGACGACGAAGCCCAGGATGCCCAGGATCGGGCTGAGCAGGATCGCGGCCGCGATGCCGACGCCGATGGTGATGACGGCGTTGAGCGCGGTCTTCTGGACGACGTCGTCGACGGTCAGCGGCCGGTCCGAGGCACCCGCCGCCGGGGGCTGCCCCGCGGGACCACCGCCGAAGGCGCCGCCCAGGCCCGCCGGCGCGTCACCGAACCGCGCGTACCCACCGGGCGACGTCGGCAGGTTGCGGAACGCCGGGTTGCTGCTGGTGCGCACCAGTCCTCCTCCACGTGCACCGAGCGGCCGGTCGACCGCTCTCACTGGTCCCAACGCGCGACCACGGGCTCGGGTTCCCGCGCGGGTAAAACAATTTTTGCACTGAACAGGGCGATCCGGACACCCGGGACACACCCCGCGTGACCATGTCCGGCGACCGGGGGAATCTTCGGGGTGCGTTGACCCCCGGGCGGCATGGAACCCCGTCGCGCGGGTCACTCTCGGAGTGTCCGGAGTACGTGTACCCGAGAGCACCAGGAGGTTCGTCGTGGCAGGCCTCGGCGACATGGTGAACAAGGCCAAGGAGTGGGCGGGGCAGAACCCCGACAAGGCCGACAGCTTCGTCGACAAGGGGAGCGACGCCCTCAAGGGCAAGTTCGCCGGTCACGACCAGCAGTTCGACCAGGCCTCACAGAAGGCGAAGGACTACCTGCACGGGCCGCAGGGCGAGCAGGCGCCGCCCCCGCCGCCGCAGGGCGAGCAGCCGCCGCCCCCGCCGCACCAGTAGTCCCACCACGACGGCCGGTGTCCCTCCCGCCGGGAGGGGCGCCGGCCGTCGTCGTGTGCGCTCCTAGTCGATCCGGACCGCGAGCAGCACCGCGTCGTCGCGCAACCCGTCGGCGCCGAGCACCTCGAGCACGCGGTCGCAGATCGCGCCCACGTCGTCGACGTCGGGGGCCTTGGCGAGGGTGCTCGCCAGGAGGTCGGTGCGCTCGTCCGGGTCCGCGCCGGGGGCCTCGATCAGCCCGTCGGTGTGCAGCACGAGCAGGTCGCCGGGGTGCAGGTGCACCTCGGTGCAGTCGCGTGCGGCGGCCCGGGTGGCGCCGATCAGCGGCGACAGGTTCCCGGTGAGCAGCTCCACGGTGCCGTCCACGCGACGCAGCAGGGGCGGCGGGTGGCCGGCGTTGCAGTAGCCGAGGATCCAGCCCTCGCCGTCCTCCGGCCGCTCCAGGCGCCCGAACACGGCGGTCGCCATCGCCGCCGCCATGTGCATGCCCTGGACGAGGTCGTTGCACCGGTCGATCACGGCGTCCGGGCCGAGGCCCTCCCACGCGTACGAGCGCAGCACACCGCGCAGCTCGCCCATCGCGGCCGCCGCACGCAGGTCGTGCCCGACGACGTCGCCGACCGCGATCCCGACGGCCCCGTCGGGCAGCGGCAGCAGGTCGTACCAGTCGCCGCCGACCTGGGCGCCGTCGGTCGCCGCGAGGTAGCGCGAGGCCACGACGAGGCCGGGGACGTCCGGGACGGCGGGCAGCAGGCTGCGCTGCAGCGTCTCGGCGGCACCGTGCTCGCGGGCGTAGAGGCGGGCGTTGTCGACGGCGAGCCCGGCGCGGGCGGCGAGGTCGCTCGCGAGGTAGAGGTCGCGCTGGGAGTAGCGCCGTCCGTAGGGCAGCTCGGTGCCGAGCGTGAGCGCCCCGAGCACCTGACCGCGGGCCCGCAGCGGGACGACGATGGCCGACCGGGGCCGCAGCTGCTCGTACTGCGCGAGCAGGTCCCGGTCCTCCCGCAGGCCCTCCGGGCGCACCGGCAGCTCGGGCAGCAGCGAGGGCGGCCCGCCGGCGAGCACGCGGTCGACCGGGTCGTCGCCGTCGTCGGTCGGGGTGATCCACCGCCCGAGGGCGGACACCGTGTCGGTCTTGGTGTCGTCGCGGTGGTTGACCGCCACCCGGTGCGCCGAGGACGGCATGCCCACCTCCTCGAGGAGGTCGACGCAGCAGTAGTCCGCGAGCGCGGGCACGACGATCCGGGCGAGGGCACGGGCCGCGCCCCCGGAGTCGAGGGAGGCGGTCATCGCCGCGGTGGAGTCGGTGAGCAGCCGCAGCTGCTCCCGGGTCTCCTCGGCGGCCGCGAGCGCCGCCCGGCGCTCGTTCTCGACCATGACGCGCTCGGTGACGTCGGCCTGCACCCCGACGAAGTTGACGACGCGGCCGCCGCCGTCGAACACCGGGGAGATCGACACCTGGTTCCAGAACGCGGTGCCGTCGCGGCGGTAGTTGAGCAGCACCTCGGTGATCGGGCGCTCGTCGGCGAGCGCGGCCCGGATCCGCGAGATCGACGTCGGGTCGGTGTTCGGCCCCTGCAGGAAGCGGCAGTTGCGGCCGAGGACCTCGTCGAGGTCGTAGCCGGTGAGGCGGGTGAACGCCGGGTTGACCCACACCAGCGGGTTCTGCTCGCGGTCGGGGTCGGAGATGGTGAAGGAGAGCTCGGTGGCGACGACGGCCCGGTCGCGCATCATCTCGAGGTGGCGCTGGGCGCCCGCCCCGGAGAGCTGCAGGAAGACGACGAGGGCGAGGCGGCGACGCTCGTCGTCCTCGGCCTCGGACAGCGGGAAGCCGGTCACCCAGAGCAGGCGCCCCTCGGCCTCCTCGCGCTCCTCGACCGTGGCCTCCGAGCCCCGGCGGGCCGCGTCCGAGACCGCGACCGGCTCCCCGGAGACCGGCATGCCCTGGGCCACGCGGGACAGGGGCGACGCGGTGTCGCGCATCGGGCGGCCGGACAGGTCGGTGAGACCCGCCGCCTCGCTCCAGGCGTCGATGTCGAGCGGGAGCTGCGCCTTGCCGCCCGTGAGGTCCTGCGCGGACCCGTTGGCGTAGGTGACGGTGCCCGCGTCGAGGTCGATCAGGGCCACGGCGGCCGGGGCGGTGTGCAGCACCTGGGGCAGGTCGCCGTCGCCGACGTCGACGGTGAGGCTGTCCCGCACGCGCGCGGCCTCGTCGGCCATCCCCGGATCCGTACCGACGTCGTCGGAGGCACCCCACCTCGCGTCGTCTGCGGTCTCCACGTGCTCGATCCCGACTCCTCCCGTCACCGTGTCGTGGGCGTCCCGGTGACGCGCCGACGCCGCGGCCGCGCCGTCGTCGGCGTGACCGTCCCCGTTAGACCTGCCCGTCACCCCGGGCAGCCTAGCCACCCGGTGCCGCTCCGGCCCGATACGGATGCGCGGATTACCCCGGACCGGGCGCCCCGGGACGATCCGTCGGACTGGGATGCAACGGCCCGCGACGGAGCGCCCGGGCCGCGCGGGTCGTCAGACGAGGTAGACCTCGCGGGGACCCGGCGCCCAGCCGTCCGGCAGCTCGGCGTCGTGCTCGGCGTCGCGCCCCGGATCGCGGTCCGGGCCGCCGAGCGCCGCCGTGAAGGCCGCGCTCGCGGCGTGCTTGCGGGCGATGAGCGTGTCGGTGAGCAGCACCTGGCGCGCCCGGCGCCACGGCACCTCCGCCGAGTCCGGCCCGGCCCAGGTCCACGCGCGGTCCAACCAGCGCACGAGGCGCACCCGGTAGGCGGCGGTGACCACCTCGGCCGCCCGGCCCGCGGCCTCGTGGTCGTCGTCCCCGTCGCCGGACCAGGGCGCCAGCACGCACAGGCCGCCCGGGTCGTCGGCGAAACCGACGATCTCGCTGACGGCGGCCACCACGTCGGACTCCGCGGCCGCGACCCCGCCGTCGGGCAGCCCGAGGCGGTGGCGGCGCACCACCGAGAGCCCGAGCGCCCGGTACGCGGCCTCGGCCGCCGCCTCGTCGGGGTCGACGTCGTCGTCCTCCCCGGTCGGCCCGGCCGGGTCGTCGAGGTCGTCCGGGAGGTCGTCGAGAGCGCCGGCGAGGAGGTCGTCGAGGCTGATCGGGGCGGTGGTCGGCGCCGTCGCGGTGGTGACGTCGGTCAGCCGGCCGTCGCGCACGGTGTCGGCGGGCAGCGAGGGCGGCGGGCAGGTGAGGGTGGGGCGTTCGGTGAGGCTGACGACGTCGACCTCGGCGTGCCGGGAGCCCAGACGGCGGAGCAGGCCGCCGGCCGCGCGGATCTCGTCGCGCGGGTGGGGCGCGACGACCACGATGCGGCGGCAGGAGCGCAGGGTCAGGGGCCGCAGCGCCTCGAGCGCCGACCACGGCGGCCGCACGGGCGCGGACACGTCGGACGCACCGGTCCGCGCAGCACCGGTCGCCCCCGCGAAGTCAGCCACCCTGCTCACCTCCCCGCCGGAAGTCTGTCCCATGGATCTCGCCCGTTCGGAGCAGCACGCGGCGCAGAACGCCGAGCGGTCCGGGACACGACGCGAGCGGTCACACCGTGCTGCACCCCGGCGGTCCGGACGGTTCCGATCGTGGCGCAGCCGGGTGAGGGCACGGCGTCCACGGTCTCTCGCCGGAGCGACCACGCGGCGACGGGGGGACGTCGACTCGCCCGACACGGGGTCGACGACGGGTGAACGTCGGGTGACGGTGCCCCCGGTGGGGTTCGAACCCACACTGCGGCGATTTTAAGTCGCCTGCCTCTGCCGATTGGGCTACGGGGGCCGCGGGGCGAGCCTACGAGCCGGCCGCTCGCGCGGCCGCGGCCAGGACCTCCTCCAGCATGGCCGGGGTGAGCCGTCCGGTGAAGGTGTTCTGCTGGCTGACGTGGTAGCAGCCGAAGAGCTGCAACGGCCCCCGGTCGTCCCGCGGCTCCAACGTCACCGTCGTCGCGTGCCCGAAGCGGGGCCGCGGCCGCGGCACCACCCATCCGTCGTCGAGCACGGGGAGGAGGGCCTGCCAGCCGAAGCCGCCCAGGACGACGACCGCCCGGACCCCGGTGAGCAGCGCCAGCTCGCGTTCGAGGAAGGGCCGGCAGGTGTCCCGCTCGGCCGGCGTGGGCTTGTTCTCCGGCGGGGCGCAGCGCACGGGCGCGACGATCCGGACGCCGTGCAGCTCCAGCCCGTCCCCCGGCCACGTCGCCGTGGGCTGCGAGGCGAGCCCGACGGCGTGCAGGGCCGCGTAGAGCACGTCGCCCGAGCGGTCGCCGGTGAACATCCGGCCGGTGCGGTTGGCCCCGTGCGCGGCGGGCGCGAGGCCCACGATCGCGAGCCGGGCGTCGGCCGGCCCGAAGCCGGGCACCGGCCGGCCCCAGTAGGTCTGGTCGCGGAAGGCCGCCCGCTTCTCCCGGGCGACCTGCTCCCGCCAGGCGACGAGCCGGGGGCAGGCCCGGCAGTCGACGATCTGAGCGTCGAGGGCGGCGAGCGCGGCCGCCGTCACTGCGCGCGGCTCGCGCGGGCGCACTCCCGGGCGATGCCGTCGAGGATGTCGTGCTCGGAGACGACGAGCTCGGTGATGCCCGCCCGCTCGGCCAGCTCCTCGGCGAGGACCCGCACCACGAGCGACCCGCCGCCGATGACGTCGACGCGTCCGGGGTGCATCGGCCCGAGGGCGGCCCGCTCGGAACGCGGCATGGCCTCCAGGCGCAGGCACGTCTCCCGGACCTCGTCGAGCCCGAGGCGCGCCAGGTGGATCTTCTCGGGGGCGTAGCTGCGCAGGCCCATCGCGACGGCGGCGATCGTCGTGGCGGTGCCCGCGACAGCCACCCAGGTCTGGACGTCGGCGACGTCCACGGCCTCGAACGCCGGCGCGAGGGTCTCCCGCGTGAACGCCTCCGCCTCGGCGACCTGGGCGGCCGAGGGCGGGTCGTCGTGCAGGTGCTTCTCGGTGAGCCGGACGCAGCCGACGTTCGCGGAGTACGCCGCCGCGACCTCCGCCGCGACCGCGTCCCACGTGCCGGCGACCAGCTCGGTGGACCCGCCGCCGACGTCGGCCACCACGGCGGGGCCCTCGTCGGGGTCGAGGTCGGCCACGGCGCCCGCGAAGGACAGCCGGGCCTCCTCCTCACCGGTGATCACCTCGGCCTCGACGCCGATGATGTCGCGCACCATGGAGAAGAACTCGTCGCGGTTCTCCGCGTCGCGCGACGCCGACGTGGCGCAGAGCCGCACGGTGGTCGTCGAGGTGCGCCGCAGCATCTCGCCGTAGGCGAGCAGTGCCTCCTTCGTGCGCGCCAGCGACTCCGGCGCGATCCGGCGCGTGGCGTCCACGCCCTGGCCGAGCCGGTTGACGCGCATCTCGCGGTGCACGTCGGTGAGCCACTGCGAGCCGTCCTCGCGGACGGTCACGTCGGCGACGAGCAGGCGGATCGAGTTGGTCCCGCAGTCGATGGCCGCGACGCGCGGCATGGGCGCTCCCTCCGGCGATGGATCGCGCGTGAGGTTACGGCGCCCGCCGGTGTGCTGCGGGCCGGGGATGCGGGACCGGCTACCGGGCGGCGGACGGCGGGTGTCGCCGCCCGGTAGCCGGTCCTCTCAGCACCCGCGGGGATCGGCGGAGAACCCCGCGGACCGGTGGGCCGTCCGCACCACCGGAGAACCGGGTCGCCGGTGACGGCGACTTGACCATGGTCGCGCGTCCGACGGTGTCACGGCAATCCGGAACCGGTTCCGACACCGTGCCGTGTCGGCGGATCACCCGTGTCGTTGTCGGGGCGCGACGCTGCGTGCGGTCCCCGGTGTCCGGAGATCCTGTCGCGACGACACGGACCGGTCACGCCCCGTCGTCGGTCGTGGCGCCGGTGACGGTGGTCGGCACGCACGGCCCGGGCGCCCACCACTCCGGCAGCAGCGCGAGCGCCTCGTCGCCGGCCGGGTTCACCCCCGGGCCGACCGCCAGGGTGTGCGCGACGTGCACGTGCAGGCACTTCACCCGCTCGGGCATGCCGCCCGCGCTGACGTCGGTGCCCAGCGACTCGATCGCGTCGCGCTCGGCGAGGTAGGACTCGTGGGCCGCGCGGTAGGCGTCGGCGAACGCCGGGTCGGTGGCGAGCCGGTCCTGCTGCTCGCGCATCAGCCCCTCCGCCTCCAACGACCCGATCCGCGACGTCAGGCGCGGGCAGGTCGCGTAGTAGAGCGTCGGGAACGGCGTGCCGTCCTCGAGCCGCGGGGCGGTCTGCACGACGTCGGGCAGCCCGCACGGGCAGCGGTGGGCGACGGCCCGCAGACCACGTGGTGCGCGGCCGATCTGGGCGGCGATCGCCTCGCGGTCGCCTTCGCGGACGGATTCCATGCGGTCAGGGCTGCGTGCTCGCCGTGCCGAGGGTGCCTCGCGCGACGCGGGTGTACCAGGGCAGGTCGGCCTCGGAGGGCGCGATCGGGGCGTCCTGCTCCGGGGCGCGCGCGGCGTCGCCGGGCAGCTCCACCCGGTAGGGCGTCTCCCCCGGGCGCGCGTACCCGAGGCGGGCCCGGGCGAGCGCCTCGATGTGGGCCGGGTCGTCCATCGCGGCACGCTCACCGCGCAGTCGGGCGGCCTCGGCGTCGAGCCGCTGCTGCTGGGCGGCGACCGCGGCGATCTCGTGGCGCTGCGAGACGTAGTTGCGCAGCGGCACGGCGACGGTCAGGGCGAGGGCGCAGACCACGACCGCGAGCAGCGCCGCCCGCCGGGCCGTGGAGAGGCCCAGAGCACCGCGGGTGGCGTGGACCGCCCGCGCCGCGGCCTGGGCCGCCGCCGGCGTGTTCCGCCCCCGCCCGGAGAGCGGGTGCCGGCGCAGGGCCGCCCGCTGCGGGTCCCGACGAGGACCCTGCCGGGCCCGCTGCCGACCCCGCGACCGACCCGCGCCCGCCCCCGTCGTCGGGAACGACCCCGTCGACGGCTGATCGGGTGCGGTGGCGGCCATGGGGGGCCTCAGGCCTCCGGGTCGAAGCGCGGGAAGGCGAGGTCGCCCGCGTAGCGCGCGGCGTCGCCGAGCGCCTCCTCGATGCGCAGCAGCTGGTTGTACTTGGCCACGCGCTCGGACCGCGCCGGGGCACCGGTCTTGATCTGGCCGCAGTTCGTGGCGACGGCCAGGTCGGCGATCGTGGTGTCCTCGGTCTCGCCGGAGCGGTGACTCATCATGCAGCGGTAGCCGTACTGCTGGGCGAGGCTCATCGCGTCCAGCGTCTCGGAGAGCGTGCCGATCTGGTTGACCTTGACCAGCAGCGCGTTCGCGGCGCGGCGTTCGATGCCCTCCTCGAGCCGCTCGATGTTGGTGACGAAGAGGTCGTCGCCGACGATCTGCACGCGGTCGCCGACGTCGGCGGTCATCCGCGCCCAGCCCTCCCAGTCGTTCTCGCCGAGGGGGTCCTCGATCGAGACGAGCGGGTAGGCGTCGATCAGCTCGGCGTAGTACGAGCTCATCTGCGCGGCGGAGCGCTTCTGCCCCTCGAAGGTGTAGGTGCCCTCGGAGTAGAGCTCGCTCGCGGCGACGTCGAGGGCGAGCACCACGTCGCGGCCGAGGGTGAGGCCGGCCTGGCCGACGGCGGTGGCGATGAGGTCGAGCGCCTCGCGGTTCGTCGCGAGCGACGGGGCGAAGCCGCCCTCGTCGCCGAGTCCCGTCGACAGCCCGTTCTTCTTCAGCACCGACTTCAGCGCCTGGTACACCTCGGCGCCCCAGCGCAGGGCCTCGCGGAAGGTCTCGGCGCCGATCGGGGCGACCATGAACTCCTGGATGTCCACCCCGGAGTCGGCGTGGGCGCCGCCGTTGAGGATGTTCATCATCGGCACCGGCAGCACGTGCGCGTTCGGCCCGCCCACGTAGCGGAACAGGTCGAACTCGGCGGACTCCGCGGCCGCGCGGGCGACGGCGAGGCTGACGCCCAGCAGCGCGTTCGCGCCGAGGCGGGACTTGTCCGGGGTGCCGTCGAGGTCGATCAGCTTCTGGTCGACGACCCGCTGCTCGGTGGCGTCCATCCCGACGATGCCGGGGCCGATCTCGTCCAGCACGCCGGCGACCGCCTTCTCGACGCCCTTGCCGAGGTAGCGACCCTTGTCGCCGTCACGCAGCTCCACGGCCTCGTGCTCGCCGGTGCTGGCGCCGCTGGGGACGGCGGCGCGCGAGAGCGTGCCGTCCTCGAGCGCGACCTCCACCTCGACCGTCGGGGTTCCCCGCGAGTCGAGGATCTCCCGAGCGCCGACCTGCTCGATGACCGCCACGGGCTCCGCCTCCAGGATGTTCGGTTCGTCGGTGGCCGGGCGCCGACTCTAACCGCTCCTCGTCCGTGATCGATGTGCGCCACGCAGCGTCACACCCGGCGGGCCCCCGGTTCAGCCCTCGCGTCCGGCGCGTTCGGGTCCTACCGTGCGGGAATGTCGACGCCGCGCTCGTTCCCCGAATCCGGTGTCACCGCCTTCCGGCGGGCCGAGCAGCTGCTCGACGACCGACGGCCGCTGGACGCCCTGAAGGCGCTCGGCAGTCTGCCGGAGACCGAGAGCGAGGCCGCCTCGGTGCAGCTGCTCGCCGCGCGCGCCTACCTCGCGTCGGCACAGCTGCGGCGGGCCGAGGCGGGCTTCCTGCGCGTGCTCGAGCTCGACCCGGCCGACCACTACGCGCGCTTCGCCCTCGGCCGGTGCCTGCAGCGCCAGTCGCGCCTGCCCGAGGCCCGCGCCCAGCTGCGCATGGCGGCCGCCATGGACCCGCGGCCGGAGTACCAGGAGGCCCTCGGCGAGGTGAGCGCGTCGATCGCGCTGCGCCGCGGGGCGTAGCACCTCCTCAGTGGCAGCAAAGCGTCGTTGCTGTCAGCCAGTGGCAGCAACGACGCTTCGCTGCCACGGGGAGGGTGCCCGACCTACGGCGCCGTGCTGTTCGCGTACGCCTGGGCGGCCGCGTAGACCCGGCGGCCGTAGTCGTCGGAGAAGTTGTACGACAGCACCGCGTCGCGCCAGCCCTCACCGGTCGCGAGGTCCCGGCCGCCCGCGCACAGGTAGCGGCCGGCCGTGAACGCGGCGTCGTAGATGTTGTTCGGGTCGGCCACGCCGTCGCCGTTGCCGTCCGAGCCCCACCGCGCCCACGTGGACTCGATGAACTGCATCGGCCCCTCGGCGCGGTCGTAGTTGCCGTCGCTGCCGGCGATCGCCCGGTTGCCGCCGGTGCCGTCGAGCGGGACGCCGATGATCGGGGGCGTCACCGCACCGTTCGGGGCGATCGACGCGCCGCGGTAGCGGCCGTGGTTCGACTCGATGCGGCCCAGCCCCGCGAGGGTGACCCAACTCAGGTGGCAGGCCGGGTCGAGCTTCTTCATCGCCAGGTCCGACATCCCGTAGGCCTGCAGCGCGATCGCCGGGATGTTCGTCCGCGGCGCCAGCCCGTTCGCCCAGGCCGAGATCGTCGGCGGGCGTCCGGCCGCCGGCGCACCCGTCGTCCCCGGCAGCAGGGCCGCCGGCGGCGCGAGCGCGTTCGGCTGCCCGACGGTGTTCAGGTCGACCTGCGCGGGCGCCACCTCGAGGGCCGGGATCTCGTCCGCACCCGCGTCGGTGCGCCCGAACTGGCTGCGCTGCTGCAGCACCACGACCGTCCCGACGACCGCCGCGACCAGCACGAGCACCAGCGCCAACCGACCGAGCGCCGCGGTGTGCTTCGTCGGCGGCTCCTTCGGGGTGCTCGGCGCGGGCGGCCCGCCGACCGGGAGCACGGGGCCCGCCGGACCGGTCGGGCGGGGCGCGGGCGTGGGCCGGGGGCGCGCGGCGACGGCGTCGTGCCCGTCGGGACGCCACGGCGGCGGGGCGGCTGCCGGCGCCGCCGTGGTGCCCTGCTGGTCGTCTACGACGACGGGTGCGCCCGCCGGCACCCGCATCCCCCGCGAACGACGTCGTGGGCGTGGCGCGTCTGTGGGCTCGCCGGGCTCGCCGGGCTCAACGGGCGGGTCTGCGGGTGCGGCTGCCGCGGCGGCGTCGGAGACGTCCGGGGCGTCGGACGGGGTCGGGGACGCCGTGGTCGGCCGGGGCGCCCGAGGCTGCGGCGAGGGCGTGGACGGTGACGGCGCGGGAGCGACGGAAGCTGAGGCGACCGTCGACTCCGCGGGAGGGGCCGCAGCGGCGACCGCCGGGCCGGCGGACGTGGCGGGTGGCGCGGGTCGCGCGGCGGCCGCCGTCGGGCGCGGAGCGGCGTCGAACCACCCGACCGGACCCGAGCCGTCGTCGGGAACGGGGAAGCGGTCGGTGGCCGTGTCCTCCGGCGCCGGGCGACGCAGGGGTGCCGTGACGTCGTCGGGCTCGCCGTCCTCGTCGGACGGGCCCGCTCCGCGGTGGGAGTCGACGCTCGTGCTCATCGACGGGAAGGTTACGGCCCGGTCACTGCGGCCGTTCTCCGGCCCGACGATGTGACCTTCCCTGTCACTGGATGCCAGTAACGACGCTTTGCTGCCACGAGGGGGAGGGTGCTCACGCCTCCAGCAGGGACTGGCCCCAGTACGCCCCGTCGGCCAGGCCCCCGGGGCAGGCGAACACCGCCGACCCGGTGTGCTCGATGTACTCCATCATCCGGTCGTGCCGGGCCAGGGCGCTCTGCATGGGCACGAACTGCCGCTGCGGGTCGCGCATGAAGGCGAGGAAGAACAGGCCCGCGTTGAGGTGGCCGGCGCCGTCGGAGCCGTCGACGAAGTTGTAGCCGCGGCGCAGGATCCGCACCCCGCCCAGGGCGGAGGCCGACGCGAGCCGGATGTGGGCGTCGTCGGCGATCAGCGGGGAGGTGAGGTCGATCGGCGCGAACTCGTCGGTGGCGCCGATCGGGGCGCCGGTCCCCTTGGTCCGCCCGGTCAGCGACTCCTGCTCGGTGAGCGAGGTCCGGTCCCAGGTCTCGACGTGCATCCGGATGCGGCGCGCGACGAGGTAGCTGCCGTTCGCCATCCACGGCGCACCGTCGGCCGGAGCGGCCCACACGTGCTCGTCGAGCGCGGCGGTGTCCTCGGCCTTGAGGTTGTTGGTGCCGTCCTTGAAGCCGAACAGGTTGCGGTGGGTCTGCTGGGCGGTCGAGGTCGACGAGGTGCGGCCGAACCCCAGCTGGGACCAGCGCACGGCCGTCGTCCCGAAGCCCATGCGCACGAGGTTGCGCACGGCGTGCACGGCGACCTGCGGGTCGTCGGCGCAGGCCTGGACGCACAGGTCGCCGCCGGACAGGGCCGGGTCGAGCTGGTCGCGCTGGAACGGCGGCAGCTCGGCGAGCGCGGCCGGCCGCGGGATGCCGAGCTTGTCGAGCAGCGAGCCGCCGATGCCGAAGGTCAACGTGAGCGACGCGGCCGGCAGGTCGAGCGCCTCGCCGGTGTCGGAGGGCGGGGCCGCCGGGTTGCGGTTCACCGCGCCGCCGGGCGCGGCCTCCGCTCCCGCCGTCATGCGTTCGGCCGCCGTGGTCCACCGCTTGAGCAGGGCGACGACGGCCTGCCGCAGGATCGGCCCGGTGGCGGTGACGTCGAGGGCGACGAAGTGCAGCCGGTCCTGCGCGGGCGTCACGATCCCGGCCTGGTGCACCCCGCGGAACGGCACGACCGCCTGCTCCGGCGGGCCGGGCTCGGCGGACGACCCGGCGAGGTAGCCGCCCGCGACCCCGGCGCCGACCAGGGCGGTCCCGGCGCCGGCCGCTCCGAGCAGCCGACGCCGGGTGAAGCCGCGCAGGCTCATGCCGCGATGATCCCCGCGACCTGGCTGACCGGTTCGCTGACGGCGTCGACGGCCTCGGTCATCTTCTTCGTGTCGTCCGGCGTGAGCTCGGTGTAGAGCTTGAACCCGTCGCCGGCCCGGTAGTTCTCCAGCAGCGCGTCGAGCGCGGCGAAGCGCTGGTCGAGGGTCTGGCCGAGCACCGGGTCGCGCTGGTCGATCACGGGGCGCAGCGCGGCCACGGCGGCCTGCGAACCGTCGACGTTGGCGCGGAAGTCCCAGAGGTCGGTGTGCGAGTAGCGGTCCTCCTCGCCGGTGATCTTGCCGGTGGCGACCTCGTCGAGCAGTTCCTTGGCGCCGTTGGCGAGCTGCAGCGGGGTGAGCTGCACGGTGCCGACCCGCGACTGGAGGTCGCGCACGTCGGCCATCAACCGGTCGGCCATCGCGCCCGAGTCGGGCTGCAGGCCGGTGACCCACAGGTCCTTCTCGAGGCGGTGGTAGCCGGTGAACTCGACGCCCGGGTCGCGCTCGTCGTCCTCGCGGCCGTCGATCTTCGGGTCGATGTCGCCGAAGGACTCGGCGACCGGCTCGATGCGCTCCCAGTAGGTGCGGCTGACCGGGAAGAGGGCCTGGGCCGCGGGGACGTCGCCGCGCTTGACGGCCTCGGTGAACTCGCCGGTCTTCGTGACGAGGGCCTCGGTCTGGGAGGTCGTGTACCGCTGGTAGCCCTGCACCGCGGCGGCGAGCGCGGCGTCGCCCTCGACGGCCGCCGCGGCGTTGCCGGTGACGGTGAACGGGGCGCGGATGCCGTCGCCGACCATGCCCGGCTTGCAGGCGGTGGTGTACGTGCCGCCCTGCGGGACCTCGACGGTGAGCGGGCGGGTGAGGCCCGGGCCGATGTTCTCGACCTCGCCGATGATCCGGTCGCCCGCGCCGTAGACGTAGAACTCGGTCACCTTCGAGCCGGCGTTGCGGATCGTGAACGAGATCGTGCCGGCGGGCGCGGTCGCGCTGGACAGGTCGCAGGCCGTGTCGGACGCGGACACGGTGATCGGGCCGGGCTGCCCGGGCGCGCCCTGGGGCGTCGCGGTGCTGGTGCAGCCGCCGACGACCGCGGCGGCGAGGGTCGCGGCGAGCGCAGCGAGGACGGGGCGTGCGGACACGGTTCTCCTGTCGAACGTGGTTGCGGGGAGGGTCAGGCGGCGCCGGCGGCCGCGGTCTCGCTGTCGGCGGCGGGCGGCACGGTGCGCCGGACCGGCTTGAGGAACAGGGTGAGCACGACGGCCACGTAGGCGACCCAGACCACCGCCTCGAGCACGGTGGTCTGCGGGGAGAAGTTGAAGACGCCCTTGAGCAGCGTGCCGTACCAGGAGTCGGCGGGGACGGCGGCGCTCACGTCGAAGGCCAGCGTGTACAGGCCCGGCAGGATGCCCGCCTCCTGCAGGTCGTGGACGCCGTAGGCGAGGATGCCCGCCGCGACGAAGACGAGCAGGACGCCGGTGACCGTGAAGAACTTCCCCATGTTCAGGCTCAGCGCGCCCCGGTAGATCAGGTACGCGATCACCACCGACGCGGCGATGCCGATGAGGAAGCCGATGAGCGGACCCGTCGTCGAGCCGGCGGCCTGGACCGCCGCGAAGAAGAAGATCGCGGTCTCGAGACCCTCGCGGCCGACGGCCAGGGCCGCCATGACGACCACCGCCACCGGGCCCATTGCGATCGCCTTCTCCAGGCCGCCGCGCAGCTCGGTCGAGATGGACCGGGCCGCGCGCCGCATCCAGAAGATCATCCAGGTGACGAAGCCGACCGCGACGATCGAGAGCCCACCGCCGAACGCCTCCTGCGCCTCGAAGGTGAGGGCCTGCTCGGTCAGCGTGAGGACGAGGACGACGCCGATGCTCACGGCGATCGCGGCCCCGACGCCGAGCCACACGCGGGGGAGCTCGCGACGGCGATCGGTCTGGACCAGGAAGGCCACGAGGATGCTGACCACGAGCGAGGCCTCGAGCCCCTCCCGCAGACCGATCAGGGCGTTGCCCAGCATGTTCCGTCCGTCCTCACGTTCACACCGTCTGAAGGTGAGGTGAGGCTAGCCTTCGCGATCAGGGGACGGAAGCACCAGGGTTCACCGTTACTTCACGAGACCGGCCTGTTGCGCAGCGCGACGCCAGAACTCGACATCTCGGGACGAACCGCCCGTCGCGGCCTCCAGGGCACGGACTCGCGTGGCGAACGCGACCGCCGCCTCGCGGAGCTCGCCCTCCGGGTCGCCGCCCGGTCCGGCGGCCGCGACGACCGCGCGCGCGACCTCCGAGTCGGTGGCCGCGAGGGCCGCGAGGACGTCGTCGGGCACCCCCGCACGCCGCACCCGGCTGACGTACTTCGCCAGCAGCGCGGCGGCGGGCTGGGCCTGCGCGACGCCGTCGAGGACCGAGTCCCGCTGCTTCTCGGTGGCCTTGAGCTCCTCCCACCGGCGGTCCTGGTCGCTCGCGGTGACCACGGTCTCTGCGTCCGCGAACACGTGCGGATGCCGCCCGACGAGCTTCGCGACGAGCTCGGCGGCCACCGCGTCGATGTCGTAGCCCTCCCCCTCGGCGGCGACCCGGGAGTGGAAGAGCACCTGGAGCAGCACGTCGCCGAGCTCCTCGCGGCTCGCCGCGACGTCCCCCGCCGCGAGCGCGTCGTAGAGCTCGTAGGTCTCCTCGACGAGGTAGCGCAGCAGGCTCTCGTGGGTCTGCTCGGCGTCCCACGGGCAGCCGCCCGGGGAGCGCAGCCGGTCCATCACGGCCACGGCCTCGAGCAGCTCGACGCCCGCCGGGGCCTGGGGGTCGCGCGCCGCGACGAGGACGACCGCGCCCGCCGGCGCCGAGCCCTCGTCGGGAACGGGGACGGCGCCGAGTTCCGCGGCGAAGCGCGCCGCGACCGGCTCGGGCAGGGACGGGTCGAGCAGGACCGCGGGGGCGGCCGCGACGAGCCGCACCGCGCCCGCCGGGAGGACCGCGCCGAGCCGCGGGTCGACGTGAACCGTGATCGGCGCACTCACGGCGCGGTCGGGGCGAACGCCACGCTCGGGGCGAGCGGGATGATCGAGCCCGCGGCGGCCGGCGGGGCGACGACCTCGTCCTGGGTCGGGTCCCAGGTGCCGTAGCGCGGGTTGACCTGCACGCCGAGCTCCGCGGCGAGCGGCTGGACGGCGCGCCGCCCGAACTGGGCGAGCGTGCGGGCGTCCACCAGGGCGGACGGCACCGTGTTGCCGGTGGGGGCCGGCGCGGCGAGCGACCGGTCCCGCACACGGATGACGGTCCACGGCTGGGTGGTCGGGTCCGGCGTCGGAGCGCCCGGCGTCGATTGCTGCTGCTGCGGCGAGAGGAGGGCGACCGTGCGCCCCGGCAGCCCGAAGATCGGCGAGGAGGGCGTCCGGATCACCGCGTCGGACTGGGCGTTGCCCGGGCGCACGGTGCGGTCGAGGATCTGCATCCCGGGCGGGAGCGCTGCGAGGGGACCGACGCCGGGGTCGGAGGCGAGCTGCGTGGCCGCCCGCTCGGCGGACGCCTTGTCGCCGAAGGTGCCGACGTCGACGGTCACCTGCAGCCGGTCGAACTCCCGGCGTCCGATCTCGGCGAGGGCGAGCTGGTCGGACACCAGGTCGCGCAGTGCGTCGAGGTCGAGGCCGGTGGTCGCCGTGGACTGCGCGCCGCCGGCCGCCGCCACCTGCGCCTCCACGCGGGCCGGGTCGACGACGATGCCCTGGCGGCGGGTCGCCTCGAGCACGATCTGGTGCTGGATCGCGAGGCCCAGCAGGGCGCGGCTCTGGACGGCCAGGGTGGGCGCGTCGAGGGCCGGACTCTGCCGCCCCTCCTCCTGCGCCTGCTGGTTCAGCGCGTCGACGAGGACCGGGAGGGCGGTGCGCAGCCGCGCCTCGACCAGGTCCGTGGAGATCGTGGCGTTCCCGACGACGGCCGCCGTCCCGGCCCCGACCTGAGGTCCGGTGGCCGTGGAGCAGGCGGTGAGGGCGGTCAGCGCGACCAGTGCGAGGACGATCCGGCGCAGCACGGGCGACACCTTCTCATGGTCATGCGACCCCGACGCGAGCCATCCACTCCCGGGCGGCCCCGATCGGGTCGTCGGGGTGCGCGGCCACCGCGACCGCGAGCAGCATCCGCGTCTGCCACGGCGAGAGGTCGCCCGCGAACAGCGCTCCCGCCCGCGCGAGGTCGGCGCCACCGCCGGCGTACAGGCCCTCGACCGCGCCGCTGCCCGTCCGGCTCGCCACCGCGACCGGGATCCCGCGGTCCAGCAGCTCCCGGGCCTTCCCGACGACGGGTGGGGTCGCGTTGCCCGCGCCGAACGCGGCCACGACGACGCCGCGGGCGCCCGCGTCGGCGGCGGCGGTGATCGCGTGGTCGTCGGCGCCGACGTACTGGGCCACGACGTCGACGCGCGGGAGCGCGGTGGGCGGGTCGGCCAGCCCGGTCGGGGCGGCGGCCGCGTGCTCCCGGACCCGGTGGGCGTCGACGCTCGCGAGCGGTCCCCGGCCCGGTGCGGCGAACGCCGTCAGCGCCTCGGCGTCGACCTTTCGCACCCCGATCGCGGGGAGCACCTGCCCGGCGAAGGTGACGGTGACCCCGGCCCGGCCGTGGGCGGCCCACCGCAGTGCCGCGGCTAGGTTGCCCGGCCCGTCGGGCGCCGGGTCGTCGAACGGCCGCTGGGCGCCGGTGATCGTCACCGGGGTCCGCCCGTCGTGGGTGAGCGCGAGCAGCGCGGTGGTCTCCTCGAGGGTGTCCGTGCCGTGGGTGAGGACGACCCCGTCGTGGTCCGCGCACGCCTCGCGGACCGTGCGGGCGAGCGCGGCGAGGTCGTCGAGGGTGGCCGCGAAGGAGAGCCGGCCGGCCGCGTCGATCGCGGTGACGTCGAGGTCGGTGCGGGCCGTGGCGAGGAGGTCGGCGGCCGTGGCCGACACCGCGCGGCCGTCCGCGGTGGCGCGGGTGGCGATGGTGCCGCCGGTGGCGAGGAGGGCGAGTCGGCTCACGTCCGCAGTGTGCGCGACTGCGCGCATCGCCGTCGGCCCGGGCGGGAAGCCCTCCCCGTGAGTAGCGACGACGACCGCGATCCGACGCTGTTCGAGAAGCGCCCCGGTGCCGACCAGAAGCCCACGGGAGGCCGCTCCCGCCTGCCGGTGGGGGCGATCCTCGGCGGCTTCCTCGCCGTCCTGGTGATCCTCGCTGCCGTGCTGTTCCTCGGGGCGTCCTGCAGCGCCGGTGGCTCGAACGGGCAGACGACGGGGCCCGGGGTCGTGCTGCTGGTGCCGGGGACGTAGCCCGCCCTGCCGGCCGGCGGCTACACCCCGGCCGGCACCTTCGCGGCCGCCGGACGCTCGCCGTAGAGCGCCACGAACAGCTGCTCGCACCAGGCGAGCAGTTCGAGGTCGCGCAGCGGTGCGGCGCCCATCTTGACCGGGCCCCGCTGACCGCCCGCACCGGACGAGCCCTCGGTCGGGCGCGGCAGCGACAGCGTCTGCGAGGCCGCCTTGAGCTGCGCCCGCGGGTGGAGCCGCTTGAGGCGCATCTGGGCGGACTCGGGCAGGTCGACCGGGGCGAACCGGATCTGGTTGCCCTGCCCCGACACCTCGGTGATGCCGTAGCGGCGGCAGGCCTGCCGGAACGCGGCGACCGCGAGCAGGTTCGTCACCGGGACCGGCGGCTCGCCGTACCGGTCGACGAGCTCCTCCTTGACCGCGTCCAGCGCCGCGGCGTCGGCCGCCTCGGCGATCTTGCGGTAGACGTCGAGGCGCAGCCGCTCGGTGTCGACGTAGTCGTGCGGCACGTGGGCGTCGATCGGCAGGTCGACCCGCACCTCCGCCAGCGGCTCGTCGTCCTCACCCGCCGCGTCGGTGTGCTTCTTGAACGCCTCGACGGCCTCGCCGACCAGGCGCACGTACAGGTCGAACCCGACGCCCGCGATGTGCCCGGACTGCTCGGCGCCGAGGATGTTGCCGGCGCCGCGGATCTCGAGGTCCTTCATCGCGACCGCCGTGCCCGCACCCAGCTCCGAGTGCTGCGCGATCGTCGCGAGCCGCTCGTGCGAGGTCTCGGTCAGCGGCTTGTCGTTCGGGTAGAGGAAGTACGCGTACCCGCGCTCCCGCCCGCGCCCGACGCGGCCGCGCAGCTGGTGGAGCTGCGAGAGCCCGAGGGCGTCCGAGCGCTCCACGATGAGCGTGTTCGCGTTGGAGATGTCGAGGCCGTTCTCGACGATCGTGGTGCAGACGAGCACGTCGTGCTCGCGCTCCCAGAACTCGTTGACGGTGCGCTCGAGGCGTTCCTCGGCCATCTGCCCGTGCGCGGTGGCGATGCGGGCCTCGGGGACGAGGCGGCGCAGCCGCGCGGCGGTGTCGTCGATCGACTGCACCCGGTTGTGGATGTAGAAGACCTGCCCGTCGCGCAGCAGCTCGCGGCGGACCGCGGCGGCGACCTGCTTGTCGTCGTAGGCGCCGACGTAGGTCAGCGTCGGGTGCCGCTCCTCGGGCGGGGTGAGGATCGTCGACATCTCGCGGATGCCGGCGAGGCTCATCTCCAGCGTGCGCGGGATCGGCGTCGCGGACATCGAGAGCATGTCCACGTGGGCGCGCAGCCCGGTGATGTGCTCCTTGTGCTCGACGCCGAAGCGCTGCTCCTCGTCGATGACGACGAGGCCGAGGTCCTTCCAGGTGATCCCGGTCTGCAACAGCCGGTGGGTCCCGACGACGACGTCCACCGTGCCGTCCGCGAGACCCTTGATCGTCTGATCGGCCTCCTTGCCCGGCGTGAACCGGGAGAGGCCGCGGACGGTCACCGGGAAGTTGCGCATCCGCTCGGTGAAGGTCTGCAGGTGCTGCTGGGCGAGCAGCGTGGTGGGCACGAGGACCGCGACCTGCTTGCCGTCCTGCACCGCCTTGAACGCCGCGCGCACCGCGATCTCGGTCTTGCCGTAGCCGACGTCGCCGGAGATGACGCGGTCCATCGGGACCGCCTTCTCCATGTCGGACTTGACCTCGTCGATCGCCGACGCCTGGTCGGGCGTCTCGGTGTAAGGGAACGCGTCCTCCATCTCGCGCTGCCACGGGGTGTCCGGGGCGAACGCGTGGCCGGGCGCGGCCTGGCGGGCGGCGTAGAGCTGGACCAGCGACGCGGCGATGTCGCGCACCGCCTTGCGGGCCTTCGACTTCGTCTTCGACCAGTCCGAGCCGCCGAGCTTGTTCAGCGTGGGCAGCTCGCCGCCGACGTAGCGGCTGATCTGGTCGAGCTGGTCGGTCGGCACGAACAGCCGGTCGCTCTGCTGGCCGCGCTTCGACGACGAGTACTCGAGGACCAGGTACTCGCGGGTGGTCGCGGCCTTGCCGGTGCCCGTGGTCCGCTGGGTCATCTCGACGAACTTGCCGATGCCGTGCTGGGCGTGGACCACGAAGTCGCCGGGCTGCAGCGTCAGCGGGTCGACCGCGTTGCGGCGCTTCACCGCGGCGCGCTTCGTCGGGGTGTCCGCCCCGGCGTTGCGGGCGCCGGTGAGGTCGGCCTCGGTGACGACGACGAGGCGGCTCGCCTCGGCGACGAAGCCGTCGGCCAGCCGGCCGCGGGTGACGACGATGCTGCCCGGCCGGGGCTCGGCGGTGCCGGGGACGACCGGCACGTCCTCGCCGACGAACTCCCGCAGCTGCTCGACGGCCCGCTCGGCGGTGCCCGCGGCCGGGAGGACGACGAGGGCGGCGCCGCCCGCGGCGGCGTGCGCGCGCAGGTCGACGGCGGCCTTCTCCCAGTCGCCGCGGTAGGAGTCGACACCCGCGATGCCGGTGCGCACGACGCGGACCCCGTCGCTCGTCACCGATTCGTCCGACAGGTCGGGATCGGTGGCGAGGCTGGACAGCGTCCACCAGGGGCAGCCGGCCTCGCGGGTGGTGGCGCGGACGACGTCGAGGTCCCGGTAGGCCGAGGCGCCCAGGTCGATCGGCGCGCGGCCGTCGGTGGAGTCGGCCGCGACGAGCCAGCTGGCCTCGAGGAACTCCTGGCCGGTGCGCACGAGGTCGGCGGCGCGCCGCGCGACCCGCTCCGGATGGCAGATCACGACCGACGAGTCGTCGGGAAGGAACTCCGGCAGCAGGCGCAGCTCCCCGGGCAGCAGCGCCGGGATGAGCGACTCCATGCCCTCGGTGGGGATGCCGGCGGCGACCTTGCCGAGCAGCTCGCCGAGCGCGGCGTCGCTCCCGTGGACCGTGTGCAGCTCGGCGGCACGCTCGCGCACCTCGGGGGTCAGCAGCAGCTCGCGGCACGGCGGGGCGATGACCTCGGTGGGCCGGGCGGACCCGTCCTCGCGGTCGGGCAGCGAGCGCTGGTCGGCGACCGAGAAGCAGCGCATCTCCGAGACCTCGTCGCCCCAGAACTCGATGCGCACCGGCGACTCGGCGGTCGGCGGGAAGAGGTCGACGATGCCGCCGCGGACGGCGAACTCGCCGCGCTTCTCCACCATCTCCACGCGCGCGTAGGCGAGGCCGACGAGGCGCTCGGCGAGGTCGCCCAGCTCGATCTCGACGCCCTCGCGCAGCACGACCGGCTCGAGGTCGCCCAGGCCCGGCACCAGCGGCTGGATCAGCGAGCGGGTGGCGGTGGTGACGACCTGCAGCGGGCGCTCGCCCGGGTGCGCCAGACGGCGCAGGATGTCGACCCGGCGGCCGACCGTGTCCGCCCGGGGGGACAGCCGCTCGTGGGGCAGCGTCTCCCAGCTGGGCAGGTAGGCGACGGTGTCCGGGCCGATCAGCTCGCCGACCGACGCGGCCAGCTCGTCGGCCTCGCGCTCGGTGGCGCAGACGACGAGCACGGTCCGGTGCGCGCCCGCGGCCAGCGCGGCGGCGAGCAGCGGGCGCAGCGCGGTGGGGCCCTCGACGGCCGCGTCGCGCCCGGCGGCGTCGACGACGCCGGCCAGGCCGGGATCGGCCAGCAGGACCGCGGTGAGTTCGGACAGCGCAGCGGGAGACACCCGGGAACCGACTCCTGACGGGGTGGGGAGGATCGACGACCAGTCTACGAGAACGCCCCGACGGCCTCCGGGCTTC
This sequence comes from Actinomycetospora sp. CA-084318, assembly GCF_050955885.1. Lineage (NCBI taxonomy): Bacteria > Bacillati > Actinomycetota > Actinomycetes > Pseudonocardiales > Pseudonocardiaceae > Actinomycetospora > Actinomycetospora sp. CA-084318. Next base: position 984,628 of record NZ_CP192098.1, on the reverse strand, counting down.
CCGCTGGGCACCTCCCGGTGCCAGCAATGCGTCACTGCGTGCACCCAGTGCCAGGAAAGGCCACATCGTCGATGATCAACCGGTCGCGGTGAGCGACGATGGGACCCGTGGCCCGCCCCGATCCCGACCCGGACCCCGACACCGGCCGTGCCGGCTGGTCGGCGGGGCGACGGCGCGAGCGGGACACCCGTCGTCAGGACGAGCCACCGCCGACCCGCCGCACGGAGGAGCCACCGCCCACCCGGCGGCTGACCGGCCAGGACGCCGACGACCCCGGCCCGCGCAAGATCACCGTCACCCGCGTCGCCGCGTGGCGCGCCCGCACCCTCACGCGCGCGGGTGCGCGGGCGTTCCACCGGGCCGCGTCCGCCGACGGTGCCGACCGCTCGGGCCTCACCGCCCTGACCTACGCGTGGATGGCCAACTACGCCTCCGACGCCACGCTCGCCGTCGCGCTCGCGAACACCCTGTTCTTCTCCGCGGCGAGCGCGGAGTCCAAGGACAAGGTCGCGCTCTACCTGCTGATCACGGTCGCCCCGTTCGCGCTGGTCGCCCCCGTGATCGGTCCGCTGCTCGACCGCGTCCAACGCGGCCGCCGCTGGGCGCTCGCGATCTCGACGGCGGGTCAGGGCGCCCTCGCGGTGGTCCTCGCCCTGTTCATGGACACCTGGGCGCTCTACCCCGCGGCGCTGGGGATCCTCGTGCTGTCGAAGTCGTTCGGGGTGCTCAAGGCGGCGGTCACGCCCCGCGTGCTGCCGCCGGGCATCACCCTGGTGACGACGAACTCCCGGCTGACCGTCTTCGGCCTGGTCGCCTCCGGGGTGTTCGGCGCCCTCGCGGCCGGGGTCTCGTACCTGTTCGGCTCGCCCGGCGCGGCCTGGCTCACCGCCGGCATCTGCTTCGCCGCCGTCTGGCTGTGCCTGCGCATCCCGCGCTGGGTGGAGGTGACCGAGGGCGAGATGGAGACGGTGTTGATCCCCCGCCCGCGCAGCGCAGCGGAGCCGGGCGATCGAGGCCGCCCGGGCTCGTCCCGACGACGCGTGCGGATGAGTCCCCAGGTCGTCACGGCCCTGTGGGCGAACGGCACGATCCGCTCCCTCACCGGGTTCCTGACCCTGTTCGCGGCGTTCGTCGTCAAGGCCCAGACCGAGGGCACGCCCGGGCGGCAGCTGCTGCTGCTCGGCGTCGTCGGTGCGGCGGCCGGCGCCGGCGGGTTTCTCGGCAACGCGCTCGGTGCCCGCCGCCGCTTCGACCGCCCGGATCTCCTGCTGATCACCGCCCTGTGCGCCGCGCTCGCCGCCACGGTGACCGCGGCGGTCGTCGTCGGGCTCGCGACGGCGGCCGTGGTCGGGCTCGTCGGGGCGACCGCCTCCGCGCTGCTCAAGGTCTGCCTCGACGCCGTGGTGCAGCGGGACCTGCCCGAGGCGGCGCGCGCGTCGGCATTCGGGCGGTCCGAGACGATCCTGCAGCTCACCTGGGTGTTCGGCGGCACGCTGGGCGTGCTGCTGCCCCCGACCTGGTGGATCGGCTTCACGGTGATCAGCGGTGTGCTGGCGATCGGTACCGTGCAGACCGTGCTCACCTCGCGCGGTCGCTCCCTGCTCCCCCGCCGCTCCGCCTGATGCTCGCTCGCGTGCGGGCGGTGCCCCGCTGGGTGTGGATCGCCGTCGTCGCCATTGTCGTGGTGATCGCCGCGGTGGTGACGGTGCTGGTGGTGACCTCCGGCCCGGACGACCCGGGTGACGTCACCTTCACCGCGAACGGCATCGCCGTGCCGGCGTCGCCGACCGTCTACTGCGACCTGATGGTCACCGACTGCGAGACCGACCCCTCCGCGGTCGCCAGCCTCCCGCTGCCGCCCGGGGTGGCGGTGGACGTGACGGTGCCCGACGCCGTGCTCCCCACGCCCTGGCAGGTCGCCTTCGTCTACCTCGACGAGAACAACGCCCAGCAGAGCGGGCGCAGCCAGGTGTTCGCACCGAACGCGCGGTCGTCGTTCCGGCTGGTCCTGCCCGACCCGCGGTGGCGCCTCCAGCGGGTGGAGGTGCAGCAGTTCGGGGCCAGCCAGACGGTCACGGCGCAGGGCGACCTGTTCTCGACCCGCTCCACCTGGGTGCTCGCGGCGGTGGGCGCGGCCTGAGTCGCGGGCGGCCGCCTGGTCGCGGTCTCGGCGCCGCGTCCCCACCTCGTCGTCGTGAGCCTCAGCGACGAGGTGGGGCGGGCAGGTCGGGAGCCCGCGACAGGATGCGTCGACGCCCAGCCGGGGCTCAGCCCTCGAGCTCGCGAGCGACCGCGCGGACGACCTCGGCGAGCCGCTTGGTGTTGCGGCGGTCGGGGTAGCGGCCGCGACGCAGGTCGGGCTGCACCTTCGCCTCGAGCAGCTTGATCATGTCGTCGATGAGCCCGTGCAGCTCGTCGGGCGAGCGGCGCTTGGCCTCGGCGACGCTGGGCAGCGGGTCGACCAGACGGACCTGCAGCGCCTGCGGCCCGCGACGCCCCTCGGCGATCCCGAACTCCACGCGCTGGCCCGACTTCAGGGCCTCCACCTCACGCGGCAGCGACCCCTTGGGGACGTAGACGTCGGCGCCCTCCTCCTGGGAGAGGAACCCGAACCCCTTCTCGGCGTCGTACCACTTGACCTTGCCGGTCGGCACCGTGCTCACCCGTTCTCTCGTCGACGAGAACGCGCCCCGGCAGCGTGCCGGAGCGCGTCTCACCATCGTATCCCGCACGGGTGACGAGGTCGCCGGAGATCAGCGGCGGGAGCCACGGCACGTGAGGGGAGGATCCGAGCGCTCTCGTGGCACGAGGGTTCCCCTCACACGGGACGGTGCCCTACGCCGTCGGCGATGCCGCCTCGAGGCCCAGCAGCTCCACGGCGGTGGCGCGCATCTCGACCTTGCGGACCTTCCCGGTGACGGTCATCGGGAACTCCTCGACCACGTGCACGTAGCGCGGGATCTTGTAGTGCGCCAGCTTGCCGGTGGCGAACTCGCGGACCTGCTCGGCGGTCAGCTCGGTGACCCCGTCGCGCAGCCGCACCCAGGCCATGAGCTCCTCGCCGTAGCGCTGGTCGGGCACCCCGATGACCTGCGCGTCGAGGATGTCGGGGTGGGTGTAGAGGAACTCCTCGATCTCGCGGGGGTACACGTTCTCCCCACCGCGGATGACCATGTCCTTGATCCGGCCGGTGATGTTGATGTAGCCCTCGTCGTCCATCACCCCGAGGTCGCCGGTGTGCATCCACCGGGCCCGGTCGAGCACCTCGGCGGTCTTGTCGGGCTGCTCCCAGTAGCCGAGCATCACCGAGTAGCCGCGGGTGCACAGCTCGCCGGGCGTGCCGCGCGGCACGGTCAGCCCCGTCTCCGGGTCGACGATCTTCGACTCCAGGTGCGGCATCGTGCGTCCGACGGTGGACACGCGACGGTCCAGCGAGTCGTCCGCGCGGGTCTGGGTGGACACGGGCGAGGTCTCGGTCATGCCGTAGCAGATCGACACCTCGGTCATCCCGAAGCGCTCGACGACCTGCTTCATCACCTCCACCGGGCACGGCGAGCCGGCCATGATCCCGGTGCGCAGGCTGGACACGTCGTAGGACTCGACGTCGGGCAGCGAGAGCTCGGCGATGAACATCGTCGGCACCCCGTACAGCGAGGTGCACCGCTCCTCGGCGACCGCCTCCAGCGTCAGCTTCGGGTCGAAGCCCGGCGCCGGGATCACCATCGTCGCGCCGGAGCTGGTGCACGCGAGGTTGCCCATGACCATGCCGAAGCAGTGGTAGAAGGGCACCGGGATGCAGACGCGGTCGACCTCGGTGTAGCCGCACAGGCGGCCCACGAAGTAGCCGTTGTTGAGGATGTTGTGGTGCGAGAGCGTTGCGCCCTTCGGGAACCCGGTGGTGCCCGAGGTGTACTGGATGTTGATCGGGTCGTCCGCCGACAGCTCGGCCTGCACCGCCCGCACCCGCGACACGTCGCCGGCGACGAACAGCGCCCGCCACTCGTCGGAGTCGGTGATGATCACCGTCTCGAGCGCGGCGCAGTTCGGGCGGACCGTCTCGATCATCTCGGCGTACTGCGAGGTCTTGAACGCGCGCGCCGCGACCAGGAGCCGGATCCCGGCCTGGTTGAGCACGAACTCCAGCTCGTGGGTGCGGTAGGCCGGGTTGATGTTGACGAGGATCGCGCCGATCTTCGCCGTCGCGTACTGCAGCAGCGTCCACTGGGCGCAGTTCGGCGCCCAGATGCCGACCCGGTCGCCCTTGACGATCCCCAGGTCGAGCAGGCCCAGCGCCAGCGCGTCGACCTCCGCGACGAACTCCGACCACGTGTAGCGCAGCCCCTGCGCGCGGTCGACCAGGGCCTCGCCGTCACCGAACCGGGCCGCGGTGCGGTCGAGGTTGTCGCCGATGGTGTCGCCGAGCAGCGGCTCGTCCGAGACACCGGATGCGTACGACGGGACTGCGGGGGCGCTCACCGGGTGACCTCCAGGACGTCTTCGATCGTGGTGCGGCTCACGATCGCATGATGCACCGACAGCGTGAACCCTCGCCGCCTCGTCGTCGGGACGGGCTGGGAGCATCGGCAGCCGTGACCGCGACCCACCCGCAGACCACCGCGAGCGCCGACGGCGCGACCCTGGACGCGTACGACGACGCCGTGGCGCGGCTGGTGGACACGCTCGCGGCGATCGACGACGACGGGTGGTACTCGACGATCGAGGTCGTGCGCCCGTGGTCGGCGGTCAATCCCCGACTGACCGGCGAGTTCTCCCGCACGGCCGCGATCCGGCGCTACCTGTGCCGGGAGCTCGAAGGGCTGCTGCGCGCCGGCGCGCGGGTCACGGTGCGGCCCTCGCGGCCGGCCCTGGCCTTCGACGACCCGTCGTTCTTCGCCGCCCTCGACGAGGACCGCGTCGACGCCCGGTCGAAGAAGCTCTTCCTGTTCGGTCCGGAGCGGATGCAGCTCTCGGTGGACCGGCTCGGGCACTACACCGGCACGCCCGCCGCGGCCTTCCAGCGGCACGTGCTGTTCACCAACTACGCGATGCACGTCGAGGCGTTCCTCGAGCGGTACACCGACGCGGTCCGCCCGGACCACGAGGTCCAGATGCCCGCCTACCACCACGTGCTGCCCGACGGCGACGGCGTCACGCTGGTGAACATCGGCGTCGGCCCCGCGAACGCGAAGACCGCGACCGACCACGTCGCGGTGCTGCGCCCCGACACGATGATCATGATCGGGCACTGCGGCGGTCTGCGGAACCACCAGCAGAAGGGCGACTTCGTCCTCGCGACCGGCTACCAGCGCTTCGACCACGTGCTCGACGAGGTGCTGCCGCTGAACGTCCCGGTGATCCCGAACCACCGGCTCAACACGTTCCTGCTCGAGGCGCTCGAGCAGGCCGGGGCCGAGTACCGGATCGGCACGGTGCACACCACCGACAACCGCAACTGGGAGCTCAACCAGAAGCTGACGCTCGCGGCCATGCAGGCGAGCCGGAGCGTCGCGGTGGACATGGAGTCCGCGACGATCGCCGCCAACGGCTTCCGCTACCGCATCCCGAACGCGACGCTGCTGTGCGTCTCGGACAAGCCGCTGCACGGCTCGCCGAAGCTCTCCGCCGACGCCCAGACCTTCTACGAGACGTCCAAGCGCCACCACCTCGGCATCGCCCTCGCGGCGCTCGACCGCGTCCGCCGCGAGCACCCGGGCGGGCTCCCCAGCCAGGAGATCCGCTCGGTCGACGAGCCGCTGTTCGGGGGCCCGTCGGACTCCTGACCGCCCCGGCCGCACCGAGCGAACGGCACTGTCGCGCACATAGATGCTGCGAGAGTGCCGTTCGTGCAGGTCGGGGGCTCACCGGCCCGCCGGGTACACCTCGACCTCGGCGGCCTTCACCGCGAACCACAGCTCGTCCCCCGGCTCGACGGCGAGGTCGGCGACCGCGGCCGGGGTCACGTCGGCGGCGAGGCCGTCGACCCAGCCCGGGCCGCCGTCGGGAACGCCGGCCCGGAGCCGCACGAGCTCGCCGTGCGGCTCCATCGCGGCCAGGCGCACCGGCACGAGCGTGCGCGGTGAGCCCTTCGGCGGGTCGCGGAACACCGAGACCGACGCCGGGGAGAACAGGGCGACCGCCGGCTCGTCGCCGTCCACCGGGTCGGGGTGCACGCCGCCGATCACCGTGCCCTCGGCCGTGCGCAGGCCCTCGCGGCAGGAGCGTCCGGGGACGAGGTCGAGCCCGGCGATCCGGGCGGCGAACGCGGAGCGCGGGCGGCGCAGCACGTCGGCGGTGGGTCCGGACTCGACGACCCGGCCCGCGTCGAGCACGACGAGGCGGTCGGCGAGGACCACGGCGTCGAGCACGTCGTGGGTGACCATCAGCGTGGTCACCCCGGCGGCCCGCACCACGCGGCGCAGCAGCGCGCGGATCGCGGGCGTGACGTCGACGTCGAGGGCGGCGAAAGGCTCGTCGAGCAGCAGCAGTTCGGGCTCGCAGGCGAGGGCGCGGGCGATCGCGACGCGTTGCGCCTGCCCGCCGGAGAGCTCGGACGGGCGGCGGTCGGCGAGCGCCGTCGCGTCGACCATCTCCAGCCAGCGGTCCGCGGTCTCCCGCGCGGCCCGTCGTCGGGACCCGGTGGACCGGGGCCCGAAGGCGACGTTGTCGCGGGCGGTCAGGTGCGGGAAGAGCAGGGCGGACTGGCTGAGCAGCCCGACGCGCCGGCGGTGCACCGGCACGTCGTCGAGCACCCGCCCCGCGAGCACCACCGAGCCCCGGTCGGGCCGGTACAGCCCGGCGAGCGCGCCGAGGAACGTCGACTTGCCCGCGCCGTTCGAGCCGAGCACCGCCACGACCTCGCCGGACTCCACCGTGACCGACACGTCCAGCGCGAACGACCCGCGCGTGACCGCGACGTCGACCTCGAGCCGGCTCACCGCAGGTCCCGGGTACGGCTGACCACGATCACCAGGATCGCCACGACGACGAGGACGAGCGACATCGCCACCGCTCCGTCGAGGTCGCTCTCCGACTCCAGGTAGATGAACAGCGGCAACGTCCGGGTGGTGCCCTCGAGCGAGCCCGCGAACGTGATCGTCGCGCCGAACTCGCCCAGCGCGCGGGCGAACGCGAGCACGCTGCCCGACATCAGGCCCGGCAGCACGACCGGCACCGTCACCCGCCACAGCGTGGTCGCCGGCGAGGCACCGAGCGTCGCGGCGACCGCCTCGTAGCGCTGCCCCGCCGTGCGCAGCGCGCCCTCGAGCGAGACGACGAGGAACGGCATCGCGACGAAGGTCTGGGCCAGGACCACGGCCGTCGTCGAGAAGGGGATGGTGATGCCGAACTCGCGGTCGAGGAAGCCGCCGACGGGACCGGTCCGGCCGAACAGGAACAGCAGCGTCAGGCCCCCGACGACGGGTGGGAGCACCAGCGGCAGGAGCACCACCGACCGGACGAACGGCAGCCCCGGCAACGACGACCGCGCCAGGACCACGGCGAGGGGCCCGCCGAGGACCAGGCACAGCACCATCGTCGCGAGCCCGGTCTCCAGCGAGAGACGCAGGGCCGCGAGTGCCGACGGCGTGGTGACGAGGCCGAGGAAGTTCGGCCAGTCCACCCGGACGACGAGCCCCGCGACGGGGATCGCCACCAGGAGCCACGCGAGCGCCGCCGGCCCCCACAGCAGGCGCGGGACGGACGTCACTTCGTGACGAAGCCCGCCTGCTGCAGCGCCGCGGTGCCCTGCTGGCCGCGGACGAAGCTGATCCAGCTCTGCGCGAGGTCGGCGTTCTGCGAGCCGGTCACCACGCCGATCGGGTAGGACTGCACGGCGCCCCGGGCCGAGGCCTGCGGGAAGTCGACGCCCTGGACCTTGCCCTGCGTGGACCTGACGTCGGTGACGTAGACCAGGCCCGCGTCGGCGTTGCCGGTCTGGACGCGGTTGAGCACGCCCTTGACGTCCTGCTCCTCGCTGGCCGGGGTGAGCGTGACGCCCGCGGCCTGCTCCGCGGCCTTCGCCGCCGCGCCGCACGGGACGGCGGGCGCGCACACCACGGAGACGATGCCGGGCCGGTTCAGCGACGCGAGGTCGGTGATGCCCTTGGGGTTGCCCGGGGCCACGGCGATCTGCAGCGAGTTGGTCGCGTAGATGACCGGCTCGCCCTGGATCTTGCCGGCCTGGACGGCGGTGTTCATGGTCGTCGAGCTCGCCGTCGCGAGGACGTCGGCCGGGGCGCCCTGCACCACCTGCTGGGCCAACGAGTCCGAGCCGCCGAAGTTGAACTTCACGGTGGTGCCGGGGTTCGCGTTCTGGAACTCGGTGCCGAGCTGCTGGTACACGCCGGTGAGCGAGGCCGCCGCCGACACCGTCAGGGTGCGGGCGGGTGCCTGGGCCTGCGTGGACTGACCCGACCCGGAGTCGGACCCGCCGCACGCGGTCAGGGCGAGCCCGAGCACGGCGGCGGCGCCGACCATGAGTGCGGAACGGAATCGGGTCCTCACGCGGTCCCTCCAGGGGTCTCGACGATGATGTGGGTGGCCTTGACGACGGCGACCGCGAGCGAGCCCACCTCGAGGGCCAGCTCGTGGACGGCCTCGGTGCTCATGAGCGACACGACGCGGTGCGGGCCGGCCTGGATCTCCACCTGCGACATGACCTTGTCGCTCTGGATGTCGGTCACCAGGCCGACGAGCCGGTTGCGCGCCGAGCGCCCGACGCCGGACGGGTCCGGGGTGGCGTGGGCCTGGGCGCGCGCGAACGCCGCGAGATCGGCCCCGGCGATGACCTTGCGGCCGCTCGAGTCGGCCTCGACGGGCAGGGCGCCGCCGTCGGTCCAGCGGCGGACGGTGTCGTCGCTGACCCCGAGCAGCCGCGCCGCCTCGGCGATCCGGAAGTGCGTCACGGAGCGGCAGTGTAGGGCCGTAGGTACGGAGCTGCCCACCCGATCGGACGGCATTTCCGGTGATCCACGGTTACCGGTCGCCGGGGCGGCGGAGCACCACCCTCGCGAACCGCCCCCGGCGGTGGGAGAGTCGCGGGTGTGGACTTCGCCCCCAGTGCCGTAGCGGACGACTACACGAAGCGGATGCGCGCCTTCCTGGAGGAGTCGATCCTCCCGGCCGAGGCCGAGTACGACGCCTTCCGCGAGGAGCGCCGCGGCACCCCCGCCGAGCACGAGCTGCCGCCGGTCGTCGAGACCCTCAAGGCCGAGGCCCGCGACCGCGGCCTGTGGAACCTGTTCCTGCCGTCCGAGTCGGGCCTGACGAACCTCGAGTACGCCGCCGTCGCCGAGGTGACCGGCTGGTCGCCGGTGATCGCCCCCGAGGCGATCAACTGCCAGGCCCCGGACACCGGCAACATGGAGACGCTGCACCTGTTCGGCACCGCCGAGCAGAAGCAGGACTGGCTCGTGCCGCTGCTCGCCGGGGAGATCCGCTCGGCGTTCGCGATGACCGAGCCCGCCGTCGCGTCCTCGGACGCCACCAACATCACCACCGAGATCCGCCGTGAGGGCGACGAGTACGTCGTCAACGGCAAGAAGTGGTGGTGCTCCGGCGCCGCGGACTCCCGCTGCGCGATCTTCATCGTCATGGGCAAGACCGACCCCGAGGCCCCGAAGCACCGTCAGCAGTCGATGGTCCTGGTGCCCCGCGACACCCCGGGCGTGCACATCACCCGGGCGCTGCCGGTGTTCGGCTACCAGGACCAGCACGGCCACTGCGAGATCGAGTTCCACGACGTCCGCGTGCCCGCGTCGAACCTGCTCGGAGAGGAGGGCGGCGGGTTCGCCATCTCCCAGGCGCGCCTGGGCCCCGGCCGGATCCACCACTGCATGCGTCTGATCGGCATGGCCGAGCGCGCTCTGGACGCGATGGTGCGCCGCGCGAACGAGCGCGTCGCCTTCGGCAAGCCGCTGGCCGACCAGGGCGTGGTGCAGCAGCAGATCGCCGAGAGCCGCATCGAGATCGACCAGGCCCGGCTCTACGTGCAGAAGGCCGCGGACCTCATCGACAAGGTGGGCTCCCGGGGCGCGGCGAGCGAGATCGCGGCGATCAAGGTCGTGTGCCCGCGGATGGCGTGCGGGGTGATCGACCGCGCGATCCAGGTGCACGGCGGCGGCGGGGTCTCCGACGACTTCCCGCTCGCGTCGGCCTACGCGTGGGCCCGGGCGCTGCGCCTGGCCGACGGCCCGGACGAGGTGCACCTGCGCTCCGTCGCCCGCGTGGAGATCAAGAACCGCGCCTGAACACCCCGAGCGCCCAGGCGCGGCCGACCGCCTCCGCGCGGTCGGTCGCGCCGAGCTTGCGGAACAACCTCGCCGCGTGGGACTTCACGGTGGCCGCGGACAGGTAGAGCCGCCGGCCGATGTCGGCGTTGGTCAGCCCCCGGCTGACCCCGATGAGCACCTGGACCTCACGCACCGAGAGGTCCAGTCCCCGCTGCACGGGCAGGTCGACGACCACCCCGTCGCCCGCCGGGGTGAGCAGGTCCTCACCCGACCACGCGTCGACGACGGCGGCCACCGTGCGGGTCATCGCGCGCGGGGCGTCCCAGCGCAGGTAGGCCACCGCTCCCCCGGCCAGCGCCTCGGCGACGGCGGTCGGGTCGTCCGACGGGCCCGCGACGAGCACCGGCACCTCCGGCGCCGCGGACCGGACGTCGGCGAGGACGGGCGCCACCGTCCCGGCGCGGGCCACCCCGAGTACGACGACGTCGGCGCCGCCCGAGGCCACGCGGGTCAGGAGGTCGGCCGGGTCGCGGGCGACCACGACCCCGTCGATCCCGACGGCGGCGGTGAGCAGCAGCTCGAGGCGCCGCCGCGTCTGCTCCCGGTCGTCGTGCACCACGCAGGTGCTCGGCATCGCGCGACCCCTTCACACGATCGTGGACCGGACACCTCTCCCGGGTGACACGCACGCGGCCCCGATGTCTCGGCGATCATCATGACACCCGTGTAATTCACCCGACCAGCCATCACCCACGTGCGCCACACCGCTACGGATTGCACGCAACGGGCCGACGCGACTTGCATGATCGGCATGCGACGGTTCGCGACGGTCCTGGCCGGGATGTGCCTGCTGCTCGCCGTCCCCACCGTGCCGGGCGCGCTGGCCGTCCCGTCGGCCGAGACCTGGGGCGCGGAACTCGCGGTCGACGGCGGCGACGACGTCGACGTCGTCGCCGACGACGGCGCCGTCCGGCTGCGCGACACCGCCCCGCGCAGCACGACGACGGGTCCCGCCCCCGCCGAGGGCACCCTGCTGCTCGCCCCGCGCCGCCTCGGTGCCGTCGCCGACCGCGTGTCGGCCGCCCCGACCACCGACACCCCCGGCGGCTCGCAGGTCCTCGTCGCCGTGCGCAGCATCCGCGACGACGGGTCCTGGTCGGAGTGGATCCCCACCGGCGCGCAGGGCCCGGCGCAGCTCCCGGTGCCGACGCTGCAGGTGCAGATCCGCGTCACGCTGATCGCCGGTCCCGACGGTGCCTCCCCGGCGCTGCGCCGGCTCTGGCTCACCGCGGACAGCACACTCGCCCCGCGCCGGATGTCGGCCCCGGTGGCGACCCCGCCGTTCACCGCGCGCGTGTTCGCCACCCGGATCGGCCTCGTCGGCAACACGACCGCCAACGGGCACCGCATCGTCGACGACGACCGCTTCGTCGCCCTCCCCTCGCGCCGCGGACTCGCCCCGGACGGGACCGGCGACTACACGGTGCGCATCTGTGCCGGAGGCCGCTGCGCGTGGGCCCCGGTGTGGGACGTCGGGCCGTGGAACGTCCGGGACGACTACTGGGGCACCGACCGCGAGTCGTTCGGCGACCTCCCGCGCGGCGTCCCCCAGGCCCAGGCCGCGCACGACGACGGGTACGACGGCGGCCGTGACGGCTTCGGCCGCCGGGTCGCCAACCCGGCCGGCATCGACCTCGCGGACGGCACCTTCCGCCGCGACCTCCGCCTGACCGACAACGGCTACGTCGACGTCGCCTACCTCTGGACCGGCACCGGCCCGGCCGGCACCGCCCCGGGCGGCGACCCGGTGACCGTGCGCTCCGCGCCGTCGCCCGACGCCGCCGACGTCGGCGTGGTCGCCGCCCGCTCCCGCGTCCCGGTCGAGTGCACGGTGGCCCCGGGGGCGGTCCCGACGACGCCGACCACCACTCCGGCCCCCTCGGCCCCCGCCACGCAGGCTGTGGCGCGCCCGGCGACCACCACGCCGACCACCACGTCCACCTCGAGGCCGACCTCGACCCCGCCCAGCGCCTCCGTCGTCCCGGTCGCGTCCCGCTGGCTGCGCCTCGGCACCGATCAGTACGTCCCCGCCGCCGCCCTGGAGGTCCCCGATGTCCCCGCGTGCTGACCGGCGACGTCCGACCGGTGATCATCGAGCACCTGCGGTGGTCGGGACGCCCGAGGGACCACCGAGGGTGCTCGCTCGTCGGCGCGCAGCCGCCACCGGCGCCGCCGTCGCGGCGCTCCTGCTGGCCGGGACCACGGTCGCGCTCGCGGACCCGGTGATCGTCGTCCCGGACCAGCCGGGCGAGAGCTGGTCGGCCGAGCTCGCCCTGGACGGCGGCGACGACACGGGGGTCGTGCTCGCGGACGGGGAGGTCCGGCCCGCGACGCCGCGGTCCGAGGGCGTCCTCGTCGTCGCGCCGCGCAGGCTGCTCCGGCCCGCGGAGGCCGTCGCGGGCACCGTCGACGCGGACCGCCCGGCGGGCACCGCCGTCGACCTCGAGACCCGCGGGCTCGACGCGGACGGGGCGTGGGGGCCCTGGCTCGCCGTCCGCGACCGCGCCCCCGCGCGCTTCGCCGCGCCGACCTCCGAGGTGCAGGTCCGACTGCTCCTGCGCGGCGCCTCCGACGGGTCGGCCGTGCCCGCCGCCCGGTCGGTGTGGCTGAGCGCCGAGAACGCCGAGCCGGCACCCCCGTCGACGTCCACCACCCCGACGGCCATCCCCACCGACCGGCCCCGTCCGGCCGGCTTCGCGGCGCCGCGCGCGACCACCACCCCGACGACGCCGGCCACGACGACGAGTCCGTCCCCGGCGGCCGGCCTCATCTGGGACGGCGCCATCGCCACGAAGGGCCTCGGCGGGTTCAAGGACACTCCGTACAACATCACCGGCAGCTCGACGGTGAAGGTCGTCGACGGCCCGCCCAGGGCCATCCGGTTCACCGTGCCCAGCGGCTCGCAGCGCGCGGAGGTGGAGCCCGACGTCGACGAGTTCGGCGAGGGCGAGACCCGCTTCTTCCGCCTGACCTACACCCTCCCGCCGTCGTTCCCGCTCGACCCGAGCGGCTTCCAGCTCGCGACGCAGTGGAAGAACGACGGCACGGGGTCGCCGCCGCTGGAGCTGCGCATCGAGGACGGGACGTTCCGGCTCGGCGGCGGCTTCGGGCGTCCTGGCGGCTCGCGTCTCTTCGCCACCGACATCGCCCCCGCGGTCACCGGCCGGCCGGTCGACATCGTCGTCGGGATCGTCTTCTCCTCGGACCCGGCCAAGGGCCGCGTCGACGTCTGGATCGACGGGCAGCAGAGGCTCGCCGGGTTCCGCCCGCCCGGCGGCACCCTCTACTCCGGCACGCAGAGCTACTGGAAGGTCGGCCTCTACCGGGACACCGGCAACGCCGGAACCGCGACCGCCGACCTCACGGTCGCCCGGCTGGGCGAGACCTACTCCTCGGTGGCGGGGACCCCGGCACCGTCGACCACGACCTCCTCGCCCACGTCCAGCCCGTCGAGCACCTCGACCGCGTCGTCGCCGACGAGCCCCACCTCGACGGTGCGGACGACGGAACCCGCCGTGCCCTGACCGCGCACCACCTGCACGGTCGCGGTCCCCGGCGTCGGCGCCGGACGCAACGCCCGGGGCGGCACGACGAGTACCCCCTCCCGGCGCGCCAGCACGATCGACGCCTCCGCCGGGACGCCGATCCGGGCGGTGTCCGGGAGCGGGGCGCTGATCGCGACGGCGTAGCGGCCGTCCGGTCCCGGCACCGGCGCCACGTCCACGACCTGACCGCGCAGCCGGGGCCCACCCGTCGTCACGAAGGCCGTCCGCCCGACGACCACGTCCGCGACCTGCGCCGGTTCCACCCCCACCCGCACGACGAGGCCGGTGAGGTCCGCGATCTCGACGGCGGGCGGCGAGGCAGACGTGACCCGGTCACCGACCTGTGCCCGCACGACCGTGACCGTGCCGTCCTGCGCGGCGCGCAGCACGCCGCCGTCGAGTACCCGCTGGGCCTCCGCGAGCGTGGCGCGGTCGGCGGAGATCGCGGCGTCCAGCCGGGCGAGGGTGACCGGGTCGGGCACCGGCGCCCGGGCCGCGGCGTCCCGGGCCCGCTGGTCGGCGGTGAGCGCGGCCTCCGCGGCGGCCACGCGGGGACGGACCGCGGTGTCGTCGAGGGTCGCGAGGACGTCGCCGGTCCGCACGGCCGCTCCGACCGTCACGTCCACGCCTGCGATGACCCCGTCGACCGGGAACGCCGCCGCGGTCGCGACGCGACTGACCACGCTGCCCTCGGCGTGGGCCTGCACCACGACGCTGCCGCGCACGACGGGCGCGGTCTCGGGACGCGACGGAGCGTCGGCGGTGAGGGTGAGGCCACCGATCACGATGACGATCGCCAGCAGCAGGAGGACCGCGATCGCCGTGCGCCCGCGCCGCCCCCGTCGACGCCGCGCCGGCCCCGCCGGAGGCGTCCGGATCGCGGTCGTGGTCACGGCCCGACGCTAGTGATCGCCGTTCGGTCGGCCGGGGACGTCGCGTCGACTCGGCGTGTCACCCGGGTGGGGGACGGGTCGGACGCACGCGTGTCCGGGTCGTCGCCGACCGGTCCGCGGCGACCACTCGGCCGGACCTGGGTGCTCTCCCTGGGTCGTCGCCGCGGCAGCCCACCTGGTGTCCGCCGCGGTTCACCCGGTCGGGGCAGATGCAGTGGTGAGGTCAGTGGTGGGAGTGGTCGCACCGCGGCCCCGCCGGCCGCGGCCGCGGTGACGGTCAGGGGCGGCGGCACCCTCACCGCCACCGGGAGCACCGTGACCGGGACCGCGATCAACAGCCGCGGACAGACGGTGTCGTTCACCCTCACCGTGGTCGACCGGGCCGGCGGCCGGGACCAGGTCACCGTGCAGCTCGGCGGGCGGACCGTCACGGGCACGCTGACCAACGGCGACATCACGACGGGCTGAGGTCACGGTCCCTCCCCTCCGATCGTACGGTTCCGGGGAGTTCGAGCCGCAGGTGCGTGATCACGTTCCGGCGTGTCCCGCATCTGCGGCTCACCGCCCGCGACCTGCAGAGATGCTGCTCACGCAGGCCCTCGATCGTGGTTAGGGTGGAAACCGATGACCATCCTCGACCTCGGCGTCCCCTCCGTCCCCGGGGCGTCGGACACCGCTGCGGACCGTCCCTCCGACGACCGGCTCGTCGACCGCTACGGCCGGGTCGCGACCGACCTCCGCGTCTCGCTCACCGACCGGTGCAATCTCCGGTGCACCTACTGCATGCCCGCCGAGGGCCTGGAGTGGATGCCGACCGAGGAGGCCCTGACCGACGACGAGGTCGTCCGGCTGGTGCGCGTCGCGGTCGAGCACCTCGGCGTGCAGGAGATCCGCTTCACCGGCGGCGAGCCGTTGCTGCGTCGCGGGCTCGAGGACATCGTCGCTGCCACGGCGGCCCTCACGCCGAAGCCGGACATGTCGGTCACCACCAACGGCCTCGGCCTGACGAAGCGGGCCCAGCGCCTCGCCGACGCGGGGCTCGACCGGGTCAACGTCTCGCTGGACACCCTGCGCCCGGAGCGGTTCGCCGAGATCACCCGGCGCGACCGCCTCGGTGACGTCCTCGACGGCCTCGCGGCCGCCCGCGACGCCAGCCTCGGACCCATCAAGATCAATACCGTGCTCATGCCGGGCCTGAACGACGACGAGGCCCCGGACCTGTTGGCATGGGCCCTCGCCGAGGGCTTCGAGCTGCGCATCATCGAGCAGATGCCGCTCGACGCCGGCCACTCCTGGCAGCGCGACCGCATGATCACCGCCGAGCAGATCCTCGCCTCGCTGCAGACGCGGTTCGCCCTGCGTCCCGACCCCACCGAGCGCGGCGGGGCCCCGGCGGAGCGGTTCCTCGTCGACGGCTGGGAGCGCCCTGGCGGCGGCCCGGCCCGGGTCGGCGTGATCGCGTCGGTCACCCGCCCGTTCTGCGGCACCTGCGACCGCACCCGCCTCACCGCGGACGGCCAGGTGCGCACCTGCCTCTTCGCGCGCAGCGAGAACGACCTGCGCGGCCTCCTGCGCGGCGGCGGCACCGACGCCGAGATCGCCGCCGCGTGGCGCGTCGCGATGTGGGGCAAGAAGCCCGGCCACGGCATCGACGACCCCGGGTTCCTGCAGCCCGACCGTCCCATGAGCGCGATCGGAGGATGATGACCAGCTCGGTCGACACCCGCACCGTCACCGTCACGGTCCGGTACTTCGCCGGCGCCAAGGCCGCGGCCGGCCGCGGCTCGGAGCCGATGACCGTGCCCGCCGGCACCACGATCGCCGCCCTCGTCGAGGCGGTCGCGTCCGACCACGGCGAGGCACTGGTCAAGGTGCTCGCCGCCTCGTCCTTCCTGCTCGACGGCACCGCCGTGCACTCGCGGGACGAGGTCCTCGCCGACGGCGCCGTCCTCGACGTGCTCCCGCCGTTCGCCGGAGGCTGAGCCGCTAGGCCGAACAGGCGACGAGGTCGCGGGCGGTGATCACGCTCTGCTACTCCTAGCGGATGCGCCGCTCCGTCCCCGTCATCCTGCTCGCCCTCGTCGTCCTGTTCGGCACAGCGTGCTCCGGAAGTTCGGAGCCGCCACCGGTCCCTGAACTGGGCCCCGTGACCATGACCGGCGACCCCCGGACGGCGGACGCCTGCGCCCTGCTCGACCCGGCGCTGTTCACCGGCACGATCCCACCGCTGCCGTACCCGGCGGTGGGCGACGTCGTCGGGTCGTGCCGGCTCACGGGCCAGGCCGAGCCCTACCGACCGCAGACCGCCGAGGTGGCGTTCGCCCACGAGCGGTCGATGACCATCACCTCGGCCGAGCCGCCGGAGTCCGCCGGGACGGCCACCATCCTGCGTCCGCAGCCGACGTACGACGTCTGCCGTCGCGTCGTGCGACTCGTGGACGGCACGCTGGTGCTGTTCTCCGGCCGGACCATCTCCGAGCAGGCCAGGATCGGCGCCGAGGGCGGGCCGCCCCCGGTCGCGGACTGCCAGGTCGCGGAGCGGGCGATGCGGTTCGGGCTCGTCCGGCTGGCCGAGACCGGGATCGCCCACGGGCCCACCCGTCGGCCGGACTCGCTGCTCGAGCGCGCCGACGCGTGCGCCGCCCTCGGAGACCCGGCCGCGCTGCTCGGGCTGACGAACCCGCCGCGCTACGTCGGCTTCGCCGACCGGCACTGCTTCGTCGGGACCCCGACCCTCGGACAGCCCGTCGCCTGGCTCGACTTCGTGGCCATGGACGACCTCCCGCCCGAGCCGGCGGCGCCCGAGCAGCGGCCGCTGCTCCGGTCGGGCCTCGCGAGTCAGGTGACGACCTACCCGGGCCAGTTCGGCACCGCGTGCGAGGTGCTCACGCCGTGGACCGTCACCAGCTACTACGGGCCCGGTCCGACGCAGTGGGAGGTCGTCCGGCTCGTCGTCGAGATGCCGTACGAGAGCCGGGACCGCGCGTGCGGCATCGCCGTCCAACTCGCGCGGGAGGCGGTCCCGCGCCTGCCCGCCCCCGCAACGAGCTGAACGCCCGCGGTGTTCTCCCGAGTATGACCGTCGTGCACGAGACCCGGATCGGCCCGCTCTACCTGGAGGCCTCGACGGACGGGCTGACGCTCGTGGGGTTCAGCGCCCCGGCCGAGCCCGGGCCGGTCGTCGGGAAGCATCTCGACCTCGCACGCCGCGAGCTCGACGCCTACCTCGACGGGGACCTGCGCGAGTTCACGGTGCCGGTGGACGTGTCCGGCGCGCACGACCGTCGGATCCTGGACGGGCTGCGACACGTGGCGTGGGGTTCCACGATCACCTACGGCGCCCTCGCGACGCAGGTCGGGCTCCCGGTGTCGGACTCCCGCCGGGTCGGCGGCGCGATGGCCCGCAACCCGGTGGCCATCGTGGTGCCCTGCCACCGGGTGGTGGGCGCCGACGGGTCGCTGACCGGGTACGCGGGCGGGCTGGGGACGAAGCGGGCCCTGCTCGACCTCGAGGCGGCCGACGCCATGCTCTTCTGATCGGCGGCTCACACTCCCGGTCCCGGCCGCCGCCCCCCGGGTACTCGTTGCCTGATGCAACGATCGACTCGAGGAGGAGTCATGGCGCCCTGCGCCGACGTCGAGGCCCGACTGGACGCGTTCGCGGAGCACGCGGACGCCCCCGCCCTGATCCACCACGCCCGGCGGATCTCCCACGGCGAGCTGCGCGACGAGGTCTTCCGCACCGCGCGGGCCCTCGACGGGCGGGGCCTCGGACCGGGCGCGATCGTCGTGCTCCTCGCGGGCAACGAGCCGGCCGGCATCGTCGCGCGCTACGCGGTGAACCTGCTCGGCGCCGGCATCACCCAGCCGTACGCGGGCCTGTCCGCCGAGGCGCGGGGCCGCATCGTCGACGACGTCGACGCGGCCGCCGTCCTCGTCGTGCCCGGCCACGAGGCCGACGCCGACGCGGTGCTGGCGCACTGCGGCCCGGTCACCCGCATCGCGCTCGACGACGCCCTGACCGCCGGCGTCGACGCCGCACCGGTCGCGTGCCGGGCCCGCCCCGACGACGTCGAGCAGATCCGGCACACCGGCGGCACCACCGGCCACCCGAAGGGCATCACCTACACCTTCGGGCACCACCTGCGGATGCTCGAGCACTCCTGGCGCCCGTCGACCGCCGACGAGCCGGGCACCGAGCCCGAGGCCGTCCGCCAGCTCGTCTGCACGACGATCGCGCACGCGGCGGGCGGGATCGCCGACCGGACGCTCTCCGTCGGCGGCGCCGTCGTGCTGCTCGACGGGTTCGACCCGGCCGAGGTGCTCGCGACGATCGAGCGCGAGCGGATCACCGACCTGTGGCTGCTCCCGCCGCTGCTGCACCGGCTGCTCGACCACCCCGACCTCGACCGCACCGACCTCTCCAGCCTGCGCACCGTCATCTACGGCGGCGCGCCGGCGGTCCCGGCGCGGACCGCGGAGGCCGTGCGCCGGATCGGGCGGGTGTTCGTGCAGTTCTACGGCCAGACCGAGGCCGGCGGGATCAGCGTGCTCACCCGCGAGGAGCACGACGACGAGTCCCTGCTCGGCACCGTCGGGCGGGTGCTGCCGACCACCGAGCTGCAGGTCCGCTCCGACGACGGCGGGCCGGGCGAGCTCTGGGTGCGCACCGGCATGGAGTTCGACGGCTACTGGAAGCAGCCCGAGCTGACCGCCGCGACCCGCGACGCCGACGGCTGGATGCACACCGGCGACGTCGGCTACGTCGACGACCGCGGCTACCTGCACGTCGTCGACCGGCTCGGGGACGTCGTCGTCGTGGTCGGCGGGCACGTGCACACGCCGGAGGTGGAGCACGTCCTCGTCGAGCACGCCGACGTCCGCGAGGCCGCGGTGTTCGGTGCCCCGGACGACGACGGGTCGGAGTCGGTGCACGCGGCCGTCGTCGTCGAGCCCGGGACGCACCCCGACCCCGACGAGCTGACCGGTCTCGTCGTCGAGAAGCAGGGCCCGATGTACGCCCCGGAGGACGTCGAGTTCGTCGACGAGATGCCGCTGACCGACGCCGGGAAGGTGGACAAGAAGGCTCTGCGCCGGCACCTCGCGCCGCAGTAGGAGCTAGGCCGGCATCGTGTTGACGGCGTGGTCGAGGGCGGCCCACAGGTACTGCGTCGCGTAGGCGCGGTAGGGCCGCCAGGCCTCGGCGTGGGCGACGAGGTCGCGGTCGCGTTCGGGCAGTCCGAGCTCGCGCGCGGCCACGCGGATGCCCAGGTCGGAGGGCAGGAAGGCGTCCGGGTCGCCGAGGGCGCGCATCGCGACGGAGTCGACCGTCCACGGCCCGATCCCGCGCAACGCCCCGAGCTGGGCGCGCGCGTCCGGGCCGCGGAGGTCGACGCTCCCCTCGGCCAGGGCGGCGACGAGCCCGTGCAGGGTCCGCTTCCGGCTGGCCGGCATCCCGAGTTCGTCGTCGGTGAGGGCGGTGAGCTGGTGCGGGGTCGGGAAGAGGTGGGTGAGCGACGAGCCGTCCGGGGCCAGTCCGGCGGGCAGCGGCGTGCCGTGGTCGCGCACGAGGCGGGAGGCGTGCGTCCGGGCCGCCGCGGTGGAGACCTGCTGTCCGAGCACGGCGCGCACGGCGAACTCGTCGGGGTCGGGGCTGCCGGGGACGCGCCGCCCGGGGGCGGCGTCGACGAGCGGGGCGAGCACCGGGTCGGCGCGCAGGTGCCCGTCGACCGCGGCCGGGTCGGCGTCGAGGTCGAGCAGGCGCCGGGCCAGCCGGACCGCCTCGGCCTCGTCGTCGGGAACGCACCGGATCCCGGCCTCGACCACCCCGCCGGCCGGCGGCGGCAGGCTCACGACGGCGGGTCCGCCGGGCAGCCGCAGCGTGCGCCGGTAGGCCCCGTCGAACCACTCCTCGACGCCCGGCACGGCGGTCGCCACGAGGTGGCCGTAGAGGTTGTCCGGGCACAGCGGGGCGGTGAACCCGAGGGCGTGTGTCCGATGGATCCACGACCCCGACGCCGTCACCGGCCTAGCCTCCCACGCCATGCAGCCCCGACCGTCCGCCGTCGGCCTCGTCGTCTCCGACATGGCCGCCTCGCTCGCCTTCTACCGCTCGCTGGGCCTCGAGGTTCCCGACGAGCCCGCCCCGCACGTCGAGATCTCCTTCGGCGCCCTGCGTCTCCTGCTCGACACCGAGGAGACCGTGGCGTCGTTCGACCCGTCGTTCACGCCGGCCGTGGGGGCCGGCCGGGTCGGGCTGGCACTGGAGTGCGACTCCCCCGCCGAGGTCGACGCGGCCTACGCGCGGCTCACCGATGCCGGGTACCGGGGCCACCTGGCGCCGTTCGACGCGTTCTGGGGCCAGCGCTACGCCTCCGTGCTCGACCCGGACGGCGTCGGGGTGGACCTCTTCGCCGCAGGTGGCTCCGCCCCGTGAGTACTTCTCCGTGTCCTGACACGGATGAGTACTCACAGGTCCGAAGGACACCTCCCGGTCAGCGCCCGCGCCTCGCGGGCCAGGTGCTGCTGGTCGACGTACCCCACCTCCGCCGCCACGGCGGCCCAGGCACTGCCTTCCCGACGACGCGTGAGGGCGCGCTGGAGCCGCAGGACCCGGTGCAGGTGCTGCGGCCCGTAGCCGAAGCGCGCCCGGCTCCGGCGGTGCAGCGTGCGGGCGGACCACCCGAGCCGGTCCGCGATCGTGGCCACCGGGACACCCCGCGCGGCGGCGTCGAAGACGGCCGGTGCCCAGGGGCCGTCGTCGGGAAGGTCCCGCAGGCGCGACCGCAACCAGGACCCGACGTCGGAGACCCGCCCGACGACGTCGACGAGCGGCACCGTGCGCCCCACCAGCTCGTCGGCGGGCACGCCGAGCACGAGCGGCCCGACGCCGTGGGAGAAGCGCACGCCGCGGTAGAGGCCGGCGGAGTCGTGCTCGCGCGCGACCGCGTCCGGTCCCGCGACGACCGCCTCGCCGTCGGGACGGACGATCACGTCCAGGCACCCGTCCGGGAGGATCAGCGCCGGGCCGTCGGCGACGCGGCGCCACGGGTGAGGTGCGCTGCGCGCCCGTGAGTACTTGTGACGGTCATACCCGTCAGAACTACTCACGAGGCGCAGCCACCTCGAGGTCCACCACCACGCCGTGGTGGTCGGACGGCCACACCCCGTCGGAGGCCGGACCGTCGCCGAACACCGCCACGTCGCCCACCCGCAGCCGGACGGTCCCCCGCCCGGCCCCGACGAGCACGTGGTCGATGCGCGACGGCGGGGAGCCGCTGGGTGCGACGTAGGGGTTCCGCGGGGACCACGTCGGCTCGTCGGGGTCCGCCGCCCACCGCCGGGTGTTGACGAGCACCAGACCCGGCTCGGCGGGCGCGGTGAGGTGGCCCTCGATCAGCCGCATCTCGTCGGAGGCGGCCTCGGCGTTGAAGTCGCCGAGGACCAGCGGCGGCAGGTCCGTCGGCGGGGCGGCGACCACGTGGCGCGCGATCACCCGTACCTGCTCGCAGCGCACCGCCGACCCGCTCGCGGAGGACGTCAGGTGCGCGGACTGCACGTGCCACGACCCGACCGGGGTGTCGACCGTGGTGCCGAGCAGCACCCGCCCGCTGCCGCACAGCCCCTCCAGGTGCAGCCGGTGCACCGGCCAGCGGGCGAGGACGGCGTTCCCGATCCCGCAGTCGACGTCGGCCGGGCTCCGCACGGTCCACGACGACGCGTCCGGGGACGGCCCGAACACCACGTGCATCCCGAGCTCGGCGGCGAGCTCGCTCGCCAGGTCCGCGGCACCGCGGCACCAGACCTCCTGCAGGCCGATCACGTCGGCGTCCAGCGCGCGCAGCGTCTCGAGCACCGCCGCCCGCCGGCCGTCCGCGTCCCCGAAGCGCCACCACAGGTTCCAGGTGGCCACGCGCAGCCGCATCAGCCCACGACCTCACGGTAGGAGCGGAACCCGCCCGTCGACCCCGCCGCGAGCACGGCGTTGCCGACCGCGCGGGTCACGACGTCCGCCCCCGCCGTGAGAAGGGTCTGCAGCCCGGCGAGGTCGGGCGCTCCCCGGGTGGTGGTGGCCAGCCCGAAGAGCGTGTCGCCGTCGGTCATCCCGTGCACGGGACGGATCGCGCGGGCGAGCCCGTCGTGACCGACGGCGGCGAGCTTCGAGCACTGGGCGACGGTCAGCGTCGCGTCGGTCCACACGACGCCGATCGTGGTGTTCAGCGTGGGCGGCGCGGCGGCCGCGGCCAGCCGCTCGAGCAGACCCGAGCGATCGTCGGGAAGGGGTGGCGGGGTGCGGTCGGCGGCGGTGAGGTGCCGCGCCGCCCACAGCTCGCCGGTCCGCGGGTCGACGGCGGACCCGGCTGCGTTCACGACGACGAGCGCCGTCACCTGCCCGGCGTCGGTCGCCTCCGTCGCCGTGCCGACCCCGCCCTTGAGCCCGCCGACGAGCGTGCCGGTGCCCGCGCCGACGACCCCGTCGTCCCAGGTGTCGGCGGCCGCGGCCAGCGCCTCGGCGCCGAGGGCGGCGTCCGGACGGGCACGGAAGTCGCCGCCGCGACCGAGGTCGAAGACGACCGCGGCGGGGACGATGGGGACCACCTCGTCGGGGCCTCCCACCCGGAACCCGACGCCCTGCTCGCCCAGCGCGTCCATCACGCCGGTCGCGGCCGCGAGCCCGTAGGCGGATCCGCCGGAGAGGACCACGGCGTGCACGCGGTCGACGAGCGTGCGGGGGTCGAGCGCGTCGGTCTCGCGGGTGCCGGGCCCACCGCCGCGCACGTCGACGCCCGCCACCGCGCCCTCGGGGCCGGGCAGGACGACCGTGGTGCCGGTGAGGGCGCCGTCGCCGATCCGCTGGGCGTGGCCGACGCGCATCATCAGATCGTCCCCGCCGTCGCGAGCTCCGCGATCTCGTCGTCGGAGAGTCCGAGCTCGCGGTAGACCTCCTGGTTGTCGGCGCCGAGCGCAGGGCCGGCGCGACGCACCGAGGCGGGCGTACCGGCGAACGTCGGCACCACGCCGGGGCCGAGGACGTCCTCGTCGAGGCGTTCGTCGTGGTGGGCG
The DNA here is from genome assembly GCF_050955885.1 of Actinomycetospora sp. CA-084318. NCBI lineage: Bacteria > Bacillati > Actinomycetota > Actinomycetes > Pseudonocardiales > Pseudonocardiaceae > Actinomycetospora > Actinomycetospora sp. CA-084318. The sequence goes on along the minus strand of NZ_CP192098.1, from coordinate 960,838 downwards.
ACGATCATGTCGCGGGCGAGGAACTGCTCGTCGGTGACCACCTCGGCGATCGTGTTGACCGGCCCGACGATCACCCCCGCGGCGTCGAGGGTCGTCCGCACCTCGTCGGCCGACCGCGCGGCGACCCAGTCGGCGACGATGCCGTCGATCTCGTCCTGGTGGCGGCCGCGGGCGAGGTGGTCGACGAAGCGCTCGTCGGTCGCGAGCTCCGGGCGGCCCATGGCCGCGCAGAGCCGCCTGAACACCGTGTCCTGGTTGGCCGCGACGACCATCCAGAGCCCGTCGGCCGACCGGTAGATGTTCGACGGTGCGATGCCGTCGAGCTTCGTGCCGCCCGGGCGGCGTACGGCGCCGAGCTTGTCGTACTCGGGGATCGACGACTCCAGCACCGACAGGCAGGCCTCGGTGATCGCGATGTCGACGACCTGTCCCCGCCCGGTGACCGAGCGGGAGTACAGCGCCGCGAGCACCCCCTGCACGGCGACCATCCCGGCCAACGAGTCCCCCAGGGACACCGCCATGCGGGGCGGCGCCTCGCCGGGGAAGCCGTTGATGCTGCGCATCCCGCTGACCGCCTCGGCCACCGACGCGTAGCCCGGCTTCGAGGCGTACGGGCCGGTCTGGCCGTAGCCCGAGACCCGGCCCAGGATCAGCCCCGGGTTGGCCTCGCTGAGCACGTCGTAGCCCAGCTCCCAGCGCTCCAGCGTGCCCGGCCGGAAGTTCTCGACGATGACGTCGGTGCGCTGCACGAGGTCGAGGAACAGCTCGCGGCCGCGGCCCGAGCGGGGGTCGAGGGTGATACAGCGCTTGTTGCGGCCGATGACGGTCCACATGAAGTGCTGGCCGCGGTAGGCGCCCTGCCCCCAGTCGCGCAGCGGGTCGGGACGGCCGGGGGGCTCGATCTTGATGACGTCGGCGCCGTAGTCACCGAGGATCCGGGCCGCGAACGGTCCCGCGATGATCGTGCCCATCTCCAGCACCCGCAGCCCCGCGAGCGGTCCCTCGGTCATGGTCGACATTGTCGGGCCGGGACGACCGAAGGGCACCCCCGGTGTCCGGGAGTGCCCTTCGGTCGGACGGGGATCAGCGGCGCGCGAGCCGGATGATCAGCAGGATGATCGCCAGGACGCCGACGCCGGCCGCGACCGGGACGAGACGCTTGGTGATCGCGTCGGACGAGGCGTCGAGCAGGTCGATCGCCTCGGCCTGCTGGCGCTTGGGCTTCGGCGCCGACTGGACCGGGCGGGGGCCCCCGCCGGACTGCGGGTTGGCGCCGGGCTTCGCGGCGGCGTCGTCGGACTTGCGGGCCTCGGCGACCGTGGACGCCATGGGAGCGGCCTCCGGCGCACCGGAGCCGGCGGCGACCGGGGTCGGGCTGGCCGGCTGCGAGACCGGGGTGGCCGCGGCCGACACGGGCTCGGCACCCGAGGACACCGGCGCCGCCACCCCGTTGCTGGAGGCGGAGGCCGGGGCGGCCTCCGGCGCGGGCGCGTCGGCGAACTCGTCGGCGAGGCACGAGGCGAACTGGCCGAGGATCTTGTCCCCGACGTCCGACATCACGCCGCGGCCGAACTGCGCCGGCTTGCCGGTCACCTGCATCTCGGTGAGCACGGTGACCTTGGTGGAGCCGGGTCCGTCCTCGGTCATCGTCAGGGTGGCCTTGGCCGACGCGGTGCCGTTGCCGCGCGAGTCGCGCCCCTGCGCGTCGACGACGATCTTGTGCGCGGTCTTGTCCCGCTCGACGAAGGTGCCCTTGCCCTTGTAGGTCATCGAGATCGGGCCGAGCTTGACCTTCACGGTGCCCGTGAAGTCGTCGCCGTCGGCGGAGGTGAGCGTGGCACCCGGGAAGCAGGGCGTGATCTTCTCGGGGTCGTTCATGGCGTCGTACACCGTGTCGATCGCGACGGGCACGGTAAAGGAGTTCTCGAGCTGCATCTACGCCTCCTGGCGAGTGGTCGGACGCACGTGAGGCCCGCCCCGGGCGGGGACGGGCCTCACGGTAGGGCGTTGTGCCGCTGGCGTCAGCCGGCCGCGGCGAGCACCGCGCGCCCGGTGAGGACCTTCGCGAGGTGCTCGCGGTAGTCCGACCCGGCGTCGGCGTCCGACGTGGGGCTGGTGCCCTCGGCGGCGGACTGCGCGGCGGCGCGGACCGTCTCCTCGCTCATCGTCTGCCCCACGAGGGCCGACTCCACACCCCGCGCCCGGACGGGCACACCTGCCATGTTGGTCAGGCCGATGCGCGCGTCGGTGATCGTGCCGCCCTCGACCTTGACCGTCGCGGCGACCGCGACGATCGACCAGGCCTGCGCGACGCGGTTGAACTTCTCGTACCGCGCGCCCCAGCCCGTGTACTTCGGGAAGCGGATCGCGGTGAGGATCTCCTGCGGGCCGATGGCCGTGGTGAAGTAGTCCTCGAAGAAGTCCGACGCGGCCACGGTGCGCTCACCGTTCGCCCCGGCGATGACGAACTCGGCGTCCAGCGCGAGCGCGGGCGCCGCGAGGTCACCGGCCGGGTCGGCGTGCGCCAGAGCGCCGCCGAGCGTCCCGCGGTGGCGGACCTGGAAGTCCGCCACCGTCTTCGTCGCCTCGCTGATCAGCTTCACGTGCTGGTTCAGCAGGTCGTCGCGGGTGACGTCGTGGTGGGTCGTCATGGCACCGACGACGATCTTGTCGCCCTCCTCGCGGACGCCGCGCAGCTCGGCGATGCCGCCGAGGTCGACGACGAGCGAGGGGTCACCCATGCGCAGGCGCAGGACGGGGATGAAGCTCTGGCCGCCGGCCAGGATCTTGGCGTCGTCCCCGCCGTCGGCGAGGGCCTGGACGGCCTCGGCGACCGACGTCGGCCGCACGTAGTCGAACGATGCGGGGATCACAGCGCGCCTCCCTGGTTCTTCACCGAGTCACTCTTGGCCATGCTGCCGAGGCCGGCGCCGGGCGAGGCGACGTTCGCCTCGTCGGCCTGCGTGCCGGTGCCCTTGGCGGAGTTGATCGCCGTCCACACGCGGAACGGCGTGGTCGGCATGTCGATGTCCTTGACGCCGTACTGCCGCACGGCGTCCAGGACCGCGTTCACCACGGCGGGGGTGGAGGCGATGGTGCCCGCCTCGCCCACGCCCTTGACGCCGAGCGGGTTGGTCGTCGACGGCGTCGAGGTGTTCGCGGTGTCGAAGTTGATCAGGTCGGCCGCCGAGGGCAGCGTGTAGTCGACCAGCGTGCCCGAGAGCAGCGTCCCGGACTCGTCGTACGGGGCGTCCTCGAACAGTGCCTGCGCGATGCCCTGCGCGAGCCCGCCGTGGATCTGGCCCTCGACGATCAGCGGGTTGATCACCGTGCCGACGTCGTCCACGCAGACGTACTTGTGCAGCTGCACGAAGCCCGTCTCGGTGTCGACCTCGACCGCGCACAGGTGGGTGCCGTGCGGGTAGGAGAAGTTCTCCGGGTCGAACGTCGCGTGGGCGTCGATGTCGGGCTCGATGCCCTCCGGGTAGTCGTGGGCGGCGAACACGGCGAGCGCCACGTCCTGGATGCCCACGCCCTTGTCGGTGCCCTTGACGCTGAACTTGCCGGCGGTGAACTCGATGTCGTCCTGGGACGCCTCGAGCATGTGCGCGGCGATCGGCTTGGCCTTCTCGACGACCTTCTCGGCCGCCTTGACCATCGCGATGCCGCCGACCGCGAGCGAGCGCGACCCGTAGGTGTCGAGCCCGCGGTAGGAGGACTGGGTGTCGCCGTGGAGGATCTCGACGTCCTCGAACGGGATGCCCAGCTTGTCCGCGATGATCTGCGAGAACGCGGTCTCGTGGCCCTGCCCGTGCGGGCTGACGCCGACGACGACCTCGGCCTTGCCGGTGGGCAGCATCCGGATGGACGCGGTCTCCCAGCCGCCGGCGCCGTAGTCCAGCGAGCCGAGCACGCGGGACGGGGCGAGGCCGCACATCTCGGTGAAGGTCGAGATGCCGATGCCGAGCTGCTTGACGTCGCCGCGGCGGCGGCGCTCCTCCTGCTCACGGCGCAGACCGTCGTAGTCGAACATCGACATGGCCTGGTCGGTCGCGGCCTCGTAGTTGCCCGTGTCGTAGGTCAGCGTGCTGACCGTGGTGAACGGGAACTCCTCGTGCTTGATCCAGTTCTTCTTGCGCAGCTCCATCGGCTCCATGCCGAGCTCGACCGCGACCTCGTCCATCATCCGCTCGATGCCGAAGGTCGCCTCGGGGCGCCCGGCGCCGCGGTAGGCGTCGGTCAGCGTCTTCGTGGTGAAGACGTTGGTGCAGTCGAACCGGTAGGCCGGGATCTTGTAGATCGCGTTGAACATGAACGCGCCGAGGATCGGCACACCCGGGCCGACGAGGCCGAGGTAGGCGCCCATGTCCGCGAGGAGCTTGACGTCCAGGCCCTTGATGATGCCGTCCTTGGTGACGGCGACGGTCAGGTCCTGGATCTGGTCACGGCCGTGGTGCGCGGTGAGCAGCGACTCCGAGCGGGTCTCGGTCCACTTCACCGGCTTGCCCAGCTTCTGGGCCACCAGCAGCGTGACGACCTCCTCCGGCGCCACGGCGATCTTGCCGCCGAAGCCGCCGCCCACGTCGGGGGCGATGACGCGGACCTTGTGCTCGGGCAGGCCGAGCGTCAGCGCCAGCATCGTCTTGAGGATGTGCGGCACCTGGGTGGAGGACCACATGACCAGCTGCTCGCCGGTCGGGTCGACCACGGTGGAGCGCGGCTCCATGAAGACCGGCACGAGGCGCTGCTGGCGGAAGCGGCGCGTGATGACGACCTGGTCGTCGGCCTTCTCCGCGGCGGCGATCGCCTCGGCGGCGGACCCGCCCGAGCCGGCCTCGCCCGAGTCGAACACCCACTGGGCGTTCTCGTTCGTGCCGAGCTCCGGGTGGACGAGAGTGGCGCCCTCCTTGAGGGCCTCCTCCATGTCCAGCACCGGCTCGAGCTCGGTGTAGTCGACCTCGACCAGCTCGGCGGCGTCCTTCGCGGCGGCCGCGGTGCGGGCCACGACGACGGCGACGCCCTCACCGGCGAAGTTCACGCGGCTGCCCGCCAGGGCGGGACGCTGCGGGGACTTCATGTCCTTGGTGATCGGCCACGCGCAGGGCAGCTGCACCGCGTCGGCGCCGATGTCGGACGCGGTGTAGACCGCGACGACCCCCGGGACCTGCTTGGCGGCGGTGGTGTCGATGCTGCCGATCTCCGCGTGGGCGAACGGGCTGCGCACGATGGAGAGGTGCAGCAGGCCGGTGATCGCCTGGTTGTCGGTCCACCGGGTGCGCCCGGTGATGAGCCGACGGTCCTCCTTGCGGCGCCGGTCCCGCCCGATCTCCTGGGCGGGGGCGTTGTTCTCGACCGTGGTCATCAGGCACCGCCCCCGACCGAGGCGGTCTGCGAGGCGCCCGGCTTCATCTTCTGCGCCGCGTCCTGGACCGCTCGGACGATGTTCTGGTAGCCGGTGCAGCGGCAGAGGTTGCCCTCGATGCCCTCACGGACCTCCTGCTCCGACGGGTCCGGGTTGTCCCCGAGCAGGTCGATCGACTGCATGATCATGCCCGGCGTGCAGTAGCCGCACTGCAGGGCGTGGTTGTCGTGGAACGCCTGCTGGACCGGGTGGAGCTGACCGTCGCGCTCCAGGCCCTCGACGGTGAGTACCTCGCTGCCGTTGGCCTGCACGGCCAGCACGGAGCAGGACTTCACCGACAGGCCGTCCAGGTGCACGGTGCAGGCACCGCAGTTGCTGGTGTCGCAGCCGATCACCGTGCCGGTCTTGCCCAGTCGTTCCCTCAGGTACTGCACGAGCAGCATGCGGGGCTCGACGTCGTCCTCGTAGACGAGGCCGTCGACGGTGGTCCGGATGCGTGCCATGGATTCACTCCTCACACGCCCAGGCCCGCTTTCGCACGGGACACAAGAGGCGAGCACGTCGTCAGTGGTGGTAGTCCGTCGCGGTGGCGGGCCGGGCCCGGCCGCGACGATGCCCTCACGCCCGTCAGCGTGGTGGCGGCCACATCACACCCCCGTGATCGCCATCTCGCAACGGCTGGCGGGGGCGCGTCGCGGGTACCTCCTCCGCTGGTCACGGACGAGGCCCGCGTTCCTTCCGAGGATGCGGATTCGTCGAGATCGTGTGACCGCGTCTGCGGACACCGATCGCCCCGCGCGGCGCGGACCTCGAAGCGGGACGGGGTAAATCGGGCGGTCCGGGCAGCGTGCCGACCTACCCGATCGGACAGGCCCCGGTGACGGCGACCTCACACGCCCGTCCGGCCCCTCCGACGCCGCCGGGTCCGGGTCGCTCGGCTGTTCGCGCGGGTCGTCGTCGGGGCACCGCCGTGCTCCGCAGTGCGCGGTCAGCTCCGCTCGCGGGCCCACCGGTGGTACATCGGCGCGAGCTGGGGGACGTCGAGCAGCGTCGCCGCACGGTGGCGTTCGTGGTGGTAGATCGTGAACACGTCGTCGAGCGTCACCCCGTGGTCCGGCCGGCCGAGCACCTCGACCCGGTCCCCGGCCGTGACCCGGCCCGTCGTCGTGACCCGGAGGTACGCCCCGGGCCGGACCGCGGCGACGAAGCGGCGCGGCACCGTCGGGTCGCCGGAGTGCAGGCCGAGCTTGAAGCACGGGATGCGGGGCTGGGCGGCCTCGAACTCCGCCGTGCCGATCCGCCACCGTTCCCCGACGACGACGGAGCGCAGGTCGAGGCCCGTCGTCGTGAGGTTCTGGCCGAAGGTCTGCGTGGGGACGTCCCGCCCGAGCTCGTCGCGCCACCACGCGACGTCCTCCGCGGCGTAGGCGTAGACGGCCTTGTCGGGGCCGCCGTGGTTCTCGAGGTCGGCCTGCTCGTCGCCCTCGAGGTGCTCGCGGTGCACCTCGACCGGCCCCTCGACGGGCGCCTTGGCGCTCGCCGTCAGCGTGGTGCGGCCCCGCGGGCCCGCGATCTCGACGGCCCGCCCGACGGCGACCGACAGGACGTGCGGCTCAGGCATCGGGGCCCTTCCCGGAGAGGTCGGGCCGCAGCGGCTCGACGGTGCGGTGGCGCCAGGCACCCCACCAGAGGCCGGCGCCGTAGGCGAGGTCGTCGGCGCGGTGGGCGGCGACGTGGGCGAGCGCGTCGACCGGGCCGGCACCGCGGTCACGGAACCGGACCCAGTCGGCCAGGCCCTCGGCGACCGCGGCCAGCAGCATCGCCCGCCGGACCCGTCGGCTGACCAGCGCGCCGGCGGCCGCGGCGGGCCACCAGTGCCGGGTGAGCGCCCCGGCCGCCTGCCACAGGGCGCCGCCGAGGCCCCACGGGGCGAGCACGACGGCCAGCGGCACCGGCCCGGTGACCCGCACCCCCGGCCCGGTGCAAGCAATGCGTCGCTGCTTGCACCCAGTGCCAGATTCCCCGCATTCTCGCGCGGCCTCAGCATCCCGGCCGACGGTGTGGCGTTCCTGGCGTCCAGTGCCGGCAGTGACGCTTTGCGTGCACCGGAGGTGCACCCGCAACCACGGCTCCCCCGGCTTGCGTAGGCCACGTGCCAGGCGAGCGGTCGCGACCACCGTGACCACCCCCGCCGTCGCGAACGACCACCGCCGTTGGACGCCGAGCAGCGCGACGGTCGCCGCGGTCCACGGGGCGAGCGCGACCGGCGGGACGCGGCGCGGGTGCTGCCGGGCCAGGGGCGCCGCGCCCGTGCCGTAGAACGCCTTGCGCGCGAGCCACGCGCCGACCCGGGCGCGGTGCTCGTGGGCGACGCGGGCGGCGGGCTCGTAGCGCAGCCGCCAGCCCGCGGCGGCGATGCGCCAGACGAGGTCGACGTCCTCGGCGACCGGCATGTCCTCGCGGAACCCCTCGCCGAACGCCTCGCGGCGCACCACGAGCGCCGCGCTCGGCACGTAGGCCACCCGCGAGCGGGCGGTCACCGGCGCCGGGCGCGCGCCGAGGTCGAGCGAGGACCGCCGGCGCTCGTAGCGGGTCACGGCGTTCTCGTCGCCGCCGTCGGAGAAGGCCACGATGCGCGGGGCGACCACGCCGACGGCCGGGTCGCCGAGGTGCCCCAACAGCGTTTCCAGCCAGCCCGGCTCCGGGACGACGTCGGAGTCGAGGAACGCGATCACCGGCGTCGTGCAGGCCCGCGCGCCGGTGTTGCGGCCGGCCGACGGGCCGCGGGAGGAGGCATGCCGGACGACGGTCGCGCCGTGCCGGTCGGCCACGCCGGAGGTCGCCGCAGGGTCGTCCGAGCCGTCGTCGACCACCACGATCCCGACGGCGGGTGCGGTCGCCCGGACGGCCGTGAGGAGCCGGTCGAGCTCCGCCGTGCGGTCCTTCACGGGGACGACGACGGTGACGTCGTCCGGCGCCGGACCGTCGCCGCCGACCGGGTGGGCGACCCCGGCGTCGGAGAGCAGACGGGCCAGGGCCGCGGACGTGGCGTCGGTGACGACGAGCTCGGGGCCGCCCAACCGCGAACGCGCCGCTGCGGAGAGCCGCAGCACCCGCGGCGGCGACCCGCCGATCCAGGTGGCGCCGCCGTCGACGCGCCAGGTGCGGGGGTCGGGCCGGACGGTCCAGCCGTCCGGCAGGCGCGGGGAGCTCATGGCGGGACCGGAGTGTAGGCCGGACCCGCGGAGCGAGCGTCGAACCGGACATTCCGGCTAGGCTGCGGCCATGGCCGAGCCGGAGCACCGGGACCTGCGGGCGGGCGACTCCGACCGGGAAGCGGTCGCGCGCGTGCTGCACGACGCGCACGGCGAGGGGCGACTCGACCTCACCGAGGTCGACGAGCGGCTCGCCACGGTCTACGCGGCGCGCACCTACGGCGAGCTGGAGGCCGTCGTCGAGGACCTGCCCGGGGTGCGGCTGCCGTGGACGTCCACGGTCGCGGTTCCCGCGGTCGCGCCGACCGGGCCGACCGCGCCGCCGTTGACGTTGTCCGCGAACATGACCACCGAGAAGCGGGTGGGGGTGTGGGAGGTCCCGCCCCACATCGTCGCCGTCCCGTCGGCCTCCGACGTCAAGCTCGACTTCCGCGAGGCGATCTGCCCGCACGAGCGGGTCCACATCGAGGTGCACGGGAGCATGGGGTCGCTCGTGCTGATCGTTCCCGACGACTGGTCGGTGGACACCGACGGCGTCTCCTCCGGCTGGGGCAGCGTGAAGAACCGCCACCGCGCCCCCGCCGCCCCGGGGCGACCGACGATCGTCGTCACCGGGAAGGCCGGGATGGGCACCGTCAAGACCCGGGGCCCGTACTTCTACGAGTAGACCGCCCGGCGTCCGCCCTCGCCCCTGCGCTCAACCGCCGCCCGACCTTCACCCGACCCGGTGATCAACAGTCCCCTGGCGGGCTCGCGGCACCTTTTCCGGACCGCCAGGGGGCCGTTGATCACGGCGGCGAGAAGGACGGCGCACTGCCTCGCGCTCAGCTGAGGCGGCCGTGCTCGGAGACCCGCCAGTCGGCGAGCGCGTCGCGCAGGGCCGCGGCCATCACCGCGACCGTCTCCGCGCCCTCCCCCGCCGACGCACCGGTCGGGTCGCCGAGCACGCCGTTCGGGCTGACGTCGCGGATCGACCCGGCGCTGATCCGCGGCATGAGCTCCCGCAGCGGCGCGGTGTTGCCGGCCTCGGCGCGGTCGAGCGCGACGTCGTCGGGCGTCAGTGCGAGCATCACCGACGTCTCGTGCCGCCCCGCGTGCGCGTCGGCGCCCGGGACCCCGCAGGAGTGCCACGCGACGTCCCGGCCCTCGTAGCGCAGCAACGTCGTCGCCGTGACGAGCGCGGGGACGTTGCCGCCGTGACCGTTGACGAAGCACAGCCGACGGGCCCACCGGCACGCCGACCGACCGGTCTCGACGAGCACCGCGGCGAGCGTCTCCGTGCCGATCGAGATCGTGCCCGGGAAGCCCTCGTGCTCCCCGGACGCACCGAAGGCGATCGGCGCCGTCGTCGGGAGCCCGAGCCTCGTCGCGACGGCGAGGGCGACCGCGGTGTCGGTGCCCAGCGGCAGGTGCGGACCGTGCTGCTCGGTCGCTCCGACGGGGACGAGCAGCAGGTCGACGTCGGCGGTGTCGGCGGACCGGGCGCGGCTGATCTGCACGGGTCCAGCGTGTCAGGCCATCGCGATCTCGCCGGTCTCGAGCAGCGACTTCAGGTTCGACAGGATCTCCGGCCACCCGCCCGAGACGCCGCGCAGCATCTCGCTGCCGGGGACGAAGCCGTCGTGGGTGACGGTCAGCCTGACGGCGTCGTCGGAGACCGGCTCGATCTCGAACGCGACCCGCGAGATCGGCTCCTGCTGCAGCTGCGCCAGCTGCTCGTCGGACCAGTCGAAGAACCGCTGCATCTCGGGCCGGTAGTTGTGCCAGGTGTACGCGAGACGACGTGGCGGGTCGGACTCGAGGACGTGCTGGTCCCAGTCCTGGTGCGGCTCGCCGGTCATGCTCCAGCGCACCGGGGAGCCGACCTGCCAGTCCGACTCGGGGCCGCCGCCGTCGAAGTAGCGCCGGACGAAGCTCGGGTCGGTCAGGGCCTGCCAGAGCCGGTCGGGTGTGGTGCGGATGTAGGTCACGTACACGAACGCCTCGGTCACGTCGTCCTCCAGTGCGCGCTTGAGGTCGGTGAGCGCGTCGACGCGCGCCCGGTCGAACTTGTGGAGCCAGCGGTCGGCGAGCTCGGCCAGCGGTGCCGGGTTCAGGTGGTGGTGCTTCTCGCGGCCCCGTCGGCGGACCACGACCAGGCCTGCCTCCTCCAGCACGGCCACGTGCTTCGCGACCGCCTGCCGCGACATCTCCAGCCCGGACACCAGGTCGGACAGGGTGCGGCCGTCCCGCTCGTGCAGGACGTCGAGCACGTGGCGACGGCTGGGGTCGGCCAGGGCCCGGAACACCGCGTCCTCCACGACAGGGAACCTAGCGGTTGCCCATTCGTTCAGGCAACCACGGGGTTACCTGATGGCGCGCGCGGCGTCGGTGCCCTCGCGGATCGCGGCGGCGGCGTCGCGGGGGGCGAGGACGTCGCCGACGCGGACGCCGTCGAGGTCGAGCTCGTCGGGCACGTGGGGGCCGGCGTGCACGACGACGTCCGCGTCGAGCGGCTCCACGGTCCCGGTGGGGTGGTGGAGGATCGCGCCGTCGAGGAGCACGCGGTCGGTCAGCAGCTCGATCCCGAGTGCCGCGGCCCGTCGTCGCCACCGCTCCCGTTCCAGCAGCGGCCCGAGCCCCTCGGCGGCCACCATCCCGCTCGTCACCAGCCGCACCTGCGCGCCCCGCTGCGCCAGCAGTTCGGCGACACTCGGCGCGGCCGGACCGCCGAGGTCGTCGACCACCAGCACCCGGCCCGACGGCGAGGCGGTGCCGGTGAGCACGTCGCTCACGTCGATCGTTCCCGACGGCGGATCGGGGCGGGCTCCGGTGGCGACGATGATGTGCTCCGCAGGTGAGCAGCAAGGGTCGCTACAGCGACCGTCAGTGCTCACGTGGCGGAGCCACACCCGCACCCCCGCGTCCCGGCAGCGGTGCGCCAGGTCGGCGACCGCGAACGCCAGCTCCCGCCGTTCCGGCGCGGCCGCGGCGATCGCGAGCTGCCCGCCGAGCCGGTCGGAGCGCTCGACGAGGTGCACGTCGTGACCCCGCTCCGCCGCCTCGGCCGCCGCCGCGAGACCGGCGGGTCCCCCGCCGACGACCAGCACCCGTCGCCGGGACCGGGCCGGCGCCACCGGCACCGACTCGCGGCCCGCGTCGGGGTTCACCACGCACCCCAGCCGCCGGTTCAGCCCGACCGCCGCGATGCACTCCTGGTTGCACCCGATGCAGCGCCGGACGCGGTCGCCACGCAGGGCCTTCGTCGCGAACGCCGGGTCGGCGATCTGGCCGCGGACGATCCCGACGAGGTCGCAGGCACCGGTCTCGAGGGCGCGTCGTGCCTGCTCGGAGGTGGTGTAGCGCCCGACGCCGATGACCGGGATCCCGGTCCCGCGCAACGCCGCCCGCACTGCGTTCGGCACCGGCTCCGCGTAGCCGGCGGGCACGCCCATCGGCGGTTCGATCAGCGGGAGCGTGGCCGTCGCGACCCCGACCGCGGTGTTCACGACGTCGACGAGGTCGGCGATCCGCGTGGCGACCCGGGCGGCGTCGGCCGCGGTCAACCCGCCGTCGAGCCCCTCGTCGCCCTGCAGCCGGACGCCCAGGACGCGGTCGCCGAGCTCGGCGCGGACGGCGGTGAGCACCTCGCGGAGGAACAGGACGCCGTCGGCCCAGCGGTCATCACGACGGTTGGTCAGCGGGGAGAGGAACTGCCGCACGACCGACGCCTGCGAACCCTGGATCTCGACGCCGTCGAAGCCGCCGGCGACACAGTGGCGGGCGACGGTCGCGAAGCCGGCGACGATGCGGGCGATCCCGACGTCGTCGAGGGCGACGGGCACCTCGCGGAACATCGGGTCGGGGATCGGGCCGGGCGCCTCGACGGGCGTCCGGGAGTACAGCGACGACGACTGCGCCCCGTTGTGCCCGATCTGTGCCAGCACCACCGCCCCGTGCGCGTGCACCGCCTCGGTGATCGCGCGGTAGCCGGGCACGACGGCCGGGTCGAGCCCGTGGACCGCCTTCTCGTAGGGGCGGTCGATCGCCTGCTCCTCGACGATGATCAGCCCGGCGCCGCCCGCCGCCCGGGCCGCGTAGTAGGCGGCGTGCTGGGGGCTCGGCCGGTTGGCCTCGGCGGCGTTGGTGAGGTGCGCCGGGAAGACGATCCGGTTCCGGACGGTCTGGGTGCCGATCTGGAGCGGCTCACCCAGCACGGAGGACCTCCTCGGCGGCGCGGCGCCCCTCGCGGATCGCCTCGGCGACGGTGCGTGGGGCCAGGGCGTCGCCGACGAGGCGTCCCGTCCTGTCGTGGGCCGGGCGCAGGGGCCCGGCCTCGACGAGCGTGCCGGGGATCGTGCGGCGGGTCCCGGTGACGACGTCCGCGACGACGACGTGGTCGGCGTGGTGTTCGACGACCCGGTGCTCGAGGACGCGCTCGACGCCGGTCTGCTGCAGCCGGGTGTTCGCGCCGACCAGGTCGTACAGCTGCTTCCCGACGACCTGGTCGGCGGTCACGAGGGTGACCCGGTGCGTCGCCGCGAGGTGCTCGGCGAGGGAGACCGCCGTGCCGTCGCCGAGGGGGTCGTCGATGACGACGGGGCCGTCGATCCGGGCGCCCCGGAGGACGGCGAGCGGGGTGAGGCCGACGTCGTCGCCCCCGGTCGCCACGATCTGCGCGTCGGGCGGCGCGGGTACTCCGACCTGCATCGACACCCCGAGCCGGATGAGTTCGTCGACGTACCAGTCGGCGAGCCGGGCGAAGCGGTGGAGGCCGGGCAGGGCGGCGATCGTCCGGAGCAGCCCGCCCGGCTCGTCGGCGCGCTCGACGATCCGCACGGCCCGTCCTGCGAGCGCGAGGGTCCGCGCCGCCTCCATGCCGGCCGGCCCCGCTCCGGCGACGAGCACCTCCGGTGCCCCTTCCCCCCGTGGCCTCTTCCCCCGTGGCCTCTCCCCCCGTGGCAGGAAAGCGTCGTTGCTGTCACCCAGTGACAGCAACGACGCTTTGCTGCCACCGGGAGGGTGCTCGCCCACCGACGGCTCCACCGTGCACCCGACCCGCGGGTTCCGGACGTCCCGCACGCGGCACCGCTGGTTCGTCAGCACACAGGGTCGCGGCGTCCGGCCGGCGCGCACGGTGGCGACGAGGGTCGGGTCGGCCAGCTGCGCGCGGGTCATCTCGACGAGGTCGGCCAACCCGTCGTCGAGGGCGGCCTGCGCGTCGACCGGGTCGACCACGCTGCCCGCCAGCACCACGGCGCACCGCCCGGCGACCACGTCCCGCACGGCCCGGCACGCTTCCGCCATGAAGCCCGGCGCCGTGTGCGCGTCCGGCCGGGTCGCCGCGACCGACATCGCCGACCCGCGCACCGGCACGACGTGGTCGACCAGGTCGGCGACCCGGTCCACCGTCGCGCGCGACGACCCGAGCGTGATCCCGGCCCACGGCGCGAGCTCGTCGACGGTGAGCCGCACGCCCACCCACGCGTCCGGAACCGCGGCCCGCACGGCCTCCAGCACCGCGACCAGCACGGAGTCGTCCGGCGCCGGAGTACTGAGCCCCGACCGGAACTGCCGCAGCACCGAGTACTGCCCCGCGGCGATCTCCACCCCGCCGCACCCGGCGTCGACGGCCGCCCGACCGGCCGTCGCGAAGGCCTGGACCAACGCGTCGACCTCGCCCGCGGCGAACGGCCGCGGCACCACCCGGGTGGCCGGATCGGGCACCGACGACGGTGCCCGCAGCAGCCCGCGCGACGACGACTGCGAACCCGCGTGCCCGAGGCCGGCGAGCACCAGCGCGGGCGCGCACGCCGCAGCCGTGGACGCCCAGTCGGAGACGCACGACGACGCCAGCGGCGCGTACTCGTAGGGCCGGTCGTCGGCCGTCACCGACGCGACCTCGGTGACGATCACCCCCGTGCCGCCCGCCGCGCGGGCGCGGTAGTGCTCGACCGGGCCGAGCGTGCGGTCGGGCGAGGTGTTCGTCGCGTGCGGACCGAACAGCACCCGCGACGGCAGGCGCCGCCCGCGCACCTCGCACGCGGCGGTGAGCGAGTAGTCCGGCCGGGCACCCGAGTAGTCCCCGGCGGACCTGCTCGGTCCGTCCGGGTCTACCGGCACGGCCGACGCCCCGGCCAGGCTCCCGCCATGGACACCGTGCCTCGTCTCCTCGTCGTCGCCGCCGTCGCGGTCGAGGGCCTCGCCGTCACCGGGCTCGTCCTGGCCGTCCTGACCGGGCCCGACCCTGCCACCCTGCTGCCCGCCGTGCTGGGCGTCGTGGTCGCCTCGGTCCTGACCGTCCTCGTCCTCACCCACCTGGCCCGACGACGCCTGGTCGCCGTCCTCGGGCAGGCGGCCGGAGGCGTCGTCGGGGGCCTCGGGGTCGGGATCGGAGGCCACGCCCGTCCCGACGACGGCTCCTGGTCCGCCCCGGGTTGGTGGCCGACCCCGACCCACGACCACGGTTGGCAGCACCACACGGTCCACGACGGCGGGTGGCCCGGCTGCGACCCCGGCTCCTGGTCCGGCGGCTCCGGGTCCGACCACGGCGGCTCCGAGACGAGCAGCAGCTGCAGCAGCAGCGACTCCGGGAGCTCCGACTCCGGCGGCGGCGGGAGCAGCAGCAGCGACTGATCGTCGTCACCCGGGCACGCCCCGCCACGTGTGTTGTCCGGTGCCGTCCCGTTCTGGCACCGTTCGTCCGTGCTCGTGCTCCCCCCTCCCGGTCCCCGGGCCGTCACGGCCCCGTGAGCGCGCCGACGGAGCCCCGGACCTGGCCCTTCGTCGGCCGCGGCGATGCGCTCGCCCTCGCCGACGCCGCCCTGGACGCCGACCGCGGGGTGCTGCTGGTCGGTCCGGCCGGGGTGGGGAAGACCCGCACCGCCGCCGAGCTCCTGGCCCGCCGCGCCACCGCCGGGGACACCGTCCGGCGGGCGCTGGCCACCTCCGCGACCGCGGACGTGCCCCTCGGGGCGCTCGGGCCGCTCCTGCCGCCGTGGGCCGAACGCGAGGGCGAGCTCAACCTCGTGCAGTGGGCGGCGCGGGCCCTGGTGGCGCGGGCCGACGCCGGCGCGCGGCTGGTGCTCGGGATCGACGACGTGCACCTGCTCGACCCGATCTCGGCCGCGGTCGTCGGGCAGCTCGCCCTGACCGGGTCCGCCGTCGTCGTGCTGACCGCCCGCTCGGGCGCCCCGGTGCCGGACGCCCTGTCCGCGCTGCGGCGGGAACGTCTGCTCGAGCGGGTGGAGCTCGACGCCCTCACCCGGGGCGAGGTCGAGGCGCTGGTCGCCGCGACGCTCGGGGGACAGCTGCACGGGTCCGCCGCCCACCGGCTGTGGCACCTCACCCGCGGCAACGCGCTCTACGTCCGCGAACTGGTGACGGCGGCGCGCCGGCACGGGACGCTGCGGCCGGTCGACGGCGTGTGGGTCTGGACCGGCGACACCACTCCCATCCACGGTCTCGACGAGGTCCTCGACGACCGCCTGGGCGCTCTGGAGCCCGAGGAGCTCGACGCCCTCGAACTGCTCGCCTTCTCCGAGCCGGCCGGGGCGGACCTGCTCGCCTCGCTGGTCGACCCGGCCGTCCTGGACCGCCTGGACCGGGCCGGCCTCGTCGTGTCCGAGCAGTTCGGGCGGCGGGTCGACGTCCGGCTCGCCCACCCGCTCTACGCGGAGCTGCTGCGCGGCCGGGCGAGTCCGCTGCGCGTCCGCACCGTGCACCGCCGTCTCGCCGATTCCCAGCAGGCCATCGGTGCGCGGCGCGCCCGCGACCGCCTGCGGCTGCTGCTGTGGCGCCTCGGGGCGGGCCAGTCCGTCGACCCGGCCGAGCTGGTCGAGATCGCCGAACGCGTCCTGCCCGGCGACCCGACGACCGCGGGACGGCTGGCGGAGGCGGCGGTCGAGGCCGGAGGCGGGTTCGACGCCGGGTTCCTCTCGGCCCGGGTCCTGCTCGCCGCCGGCCGCGGGGACGAGGCCGAGGCCCTGCTCGCGACGCTGCGGGCCGACACCACCGACCGCAGCGTCCAGCTGGTCACGACCCGCGCGCAGAACCTCTTCTACGCGCTCGGCCGGCCCGATCGGGCCGCGGCCGTGCTGCGCGAGCTCGACGCCGACGCGCTCGGCACCGACCGGCGCCTCACGGTGCTGCGGGCCGCGGTCCTCGCCTACGAACGTCGCTACGGCGAGGCGTGGGACCTGCTCGCGCCACTGCTCGTCGACGTCGAGGACGGCGACCCGACCACGCTGTGGGCCTGCGTCGTCGGCGTCACGGCCCTGCGCGGTCGCGGCCGCTTCGACACCCTCGCGGACCTCGCGACCCGCGGGCTCGCCCTCGCCGCCACCCTCCCCGACGGCGCGCCCGAGTGGCAGACGATGCACCTCGCGATGGGCGAGGTCTCCGGGCACGCCTTCGCGGGCCGGTTCGCGGAGAGCATCCGGCTGTCCGAGCAGCGCTACGAGGAGGCCCTCGACGCGGGCCTGACCGGCGCGAAGATCGTCCTCGGCGGCTTCGGGGGCCTCGTCGGGTTCCTCGCCGGGCAGGTGCGCACCTCGGCCCGTCGGCTGCGGGACGCGACGGCGGGCGTCCGCATCGGGTCCGCGCCGCTGGTGCCCGTGCTGCGCGCGGGCCTCGCCCAGTCGAGCGCCCTCGCGGGCGACCTCGCCACCGCCGAGGCCGTCCTCGCCGAGCTCGGCGAGGACGACCCGGAGTACGCCCCGTGGGTCCACATGGCGCGCGGCTGGACGGCCGCGGCGCGCGGCGAACCCGACCGCGCGATCCGCGAGATGACCGCGGCCGCCGACGCCGCCGAGCAGCGCGACGAACGGCCGCTGACCTTCCTCATGCTGCACGGTCTGGTCCGGCTCGGGGTCGCCGACGACGCGGTGGTCGACCGGCTCGCCCGCCAGGTCGAGGGCGTCGAGGGCGATTACGCCCGGGCGAGCCTCGCGCACGCCCGCGCCCTCGCCGCCGACGACGGGACCGCCCTCGACGAGCTCGTCGACGTCTTCGCCGCAGGCGGCGGCCTGCTCCTCGCCGCCGAGGTCGCCGCACACGCCGCGGCCGCCCACCGCCGGGCGGACCGGCCCGCGGCCGAGCGTGCCGCCGCCGCCCGGGCGCGGGCCCTCGCCGGACGCTGCGAGGGCGCGCGGACCCCGGCCCTGGGCCTGCTCGACGTGCCCGACGACCTCACGCCCCGTGAGCGGGAGGTCGCCCGGCTCGCCGCCCGCGGCCTCACCAGCCGCGCGATCGCCGAACGCCTCGTCCTGTCGGTCCGGACCGTCGACAACACGCTGAGCAGCGTCTACGCGAAGCTGCACGTCGCCGGACGCCGCGAGCTCGCCACGATCGACCTCGGGACCGAGTAGGTCCTCCCCGAGGACCGGTCGGGGCGAGTAGTCCGCTACTCGGGTCCGTTCCTGGAGTGCTCCGCAGACTTCGGACCCGACGGCGGGACCGCCGTCCTCGGACCGAGCAGAGCCTCCGGGAGGCACCCCGTGACCACGACGCCCGACACCGCCGACACCACCGTCCTGCCCCGGATCGACGACCCCCGGTTCGTGCGGTGGGGCCGGGACGCCCGCGGCGACCTCTGGGTCGACCAGCACGGCGTCGCCCACCACCTCGCCGACGGCGACCGTCCCCCGCACTGGCCCCGGGCCCAGGCAGCCGCGCGGCCCGGCCGGTCGCAGCCCGCCCGCACCCGGGTGCGCGCCGGCGTCGTCGTCGTGGCCGCCGGCCTCGCGCTCGGCGGACTCTGCGGAGGGGCCGCGCTGCTCGCGGGTGTCGGCTCGGCCCCGCCCGCGGCCGTGGTCGCCCCGCCCGGGCCCGCGGTGCCGGTGGCCCCCGCCGTGCCGGACGTGCCCGCTGCGCCGGTGTCGGCCGATGTCCCGGCCCGGCCCGGGCCCGGAGCCGGCGGCGCACCCGCGGAGCCGCGCGGATCGTCGTCGGGAACGGGCGGCGGCGGGTCGACGGGGAGCGGGGGCTCCGCCCCGGATGGCACGAGCGGGTCGTCCGACCCGTCCCCGGCGAGCCCGGCGCCGCCGCGGATCACGATCCCGCGCAAGCCGCAGGAGCCGCCCCTGACGATCCCGGGGCGCTCCGAGAACCGGTGAGCTCACCCCGGCGCCGCAGCGAGGGGCTGCGGCGCCGGGGGAGGTCCTGGGGCGGAGCGAGCTCCGCGGCGCTGCGTCTCCTAGTGCGCGCGGATGCCCGCCGGCAGCCGCCGACCCTCACCCGCGAGCGGGTCGGTGTCGCACGCCTTGTCCGGACGCCGCACCGACAGCGTCAACGGGACCGGCCCGCCGTCGCGACGAGGCCCGCGCTCGGTGCGGTGCGAGTGGTCCAGCGAGGGCTTGGGGATGACGGTGTCCATCTCCAGCTTCGCCAGCGCGACCTCGCCGTTGCCGAGCACGCACTCCGGGTCCGGCCCGTCGAGCGGGAGCCCGGTGAAGAACTTCGCCGCCATGCAGCCGCCCTGGCAGGCGTCGTAGTGCGAGCACTTGGTGCATGCCCCGCCGGACTGCGGGCCGCGCAGCTCGGCGAACAGCTCGCTGTCCTGCCAGACGCCCTGGAAGCCGCCCTCGGAGCGGACGTTGCCGGCGAGGAACTGGTCGTGGATCGCGAACGGACAGGCGTAGACGTCGCCGACCGGGTCGATCAGGCACACCACGCGCCCGGCACCGCAGAGGTTGAGCCCCGGCAGCTCCTGGCCGAACGCCGACAGGTGGAAGAACGAGTCCCCCGTCAGCACGTCCTCGCCACGGGCGACCAGCCAGTCGTAGAGCTGGCGCTGCTGCTCGCGGGTGGGGTGCAGCTCGTCCCACGAGTCGGCGCCGCGACCGGACGGGCGGAAGCGGGTGATCCGCAGCTGGGCGCCGTAGCGGTCGGCGATGGCCTTGAAGTCGTCGAGCTGGTCGACGTTCTGCCGGGTGACGACGACCGAGATCTTGAACTCGCCGAAGCCCGCCTCGTACAGGTTCTCCATCGCGCGGATCGCGGTGTCGTAGGACCCGGGGCCGCGGACGTGGTCGTTGACCTCCGCCGTCGCACCGTCCAGCGAGATCTGGACGTCGACGTAGTCGGTCTTCGCGAGCTGCGCGGCGCGCTCCTTGTCGAGCTTGACCCCGTTGGTGGAGAACTTGACGCCGACGTCGTGCGCGATCGCGTAGTCGAGCAGCTCCCAGAAGTCGCTGCGCACCGTCGGCTCGCCGCCGCCGATGTTGACGTAGAAGACCTGCATCCGCTGCAGCTCGTCGATGACCGCCTTGCACTCCTCGGTCGAGAGCTCGTTCGGGTCGCGCCGACCCGACGACGACAGGCAGTGCACGCAGGAGAGGTTGCAGGCGTAGGTGAGCTCCCAGGTCAGGCAGATCGGGGAGTTCAGGCCGTGGGTGAAGTGCTCGACGAGCTTCATGGGGTGGTGTCCCGTCGCTGGATCGTGCCGGCGTCCGCGAGCCCGGCGAGGGCCCGCAGGTACTGGTCGCGCTGGCCCTCGGGCACCTCGGCGGTGACGAGGGCGCCGTGGACGTCGTCGTGGTCCGCGAGGACCTCGACGACCCGGACGAGCGGCTTGGTCTTGAGGAACGACAGCCGCCGGGTGTGGAAGTCGTAGACGAGGGCGCCGAACGACTCCGGCCGCACCGAGACCGACGTCGAGAGCCGGTACGGGAGCGCGGGGTCGAAGGCGCCGGCGGAGGTCTGGGCCTCCGCCGGAGCCGCGGTCATCAGTAGACGCCGCACATGCCGTCGATCGAGACCTCCTCGACGAGGGTCTCCTCGACGAGCGGGGTCTCCTCGTGCGTGGGCTCAGCCATACCGACCTCCTGCGTTCGACCACCTCGGACGCGTCGGACGCTAACTGGCACTCGGTGCCATTCACACGGTCGTCGTGGACGGTCCGGTTCCGACCGATCGGACAGGGCGTGACCGCGGTCTCGTTTGCTACGCGCGAGGAGGCACCCGCCCCGGACGGGGCACACTGCTCGGGTGACGTCGGCCACTCGCACCCTCCGCGCCCGCCGCCTCGAGGCGGCCGCGCTGGAGCTGTTCACGGTGCGCGGGTTCGATGCGGTGACCGTCGACGACCTCGCCGCGGCCGGCGGGGTCGGCCGCCGGACGTTCTTCCGCTACTTCCCGACGAAGCTCGACGTGGTCCTCGGCCAGCTCGACGACGCCCTCGCCGCGCTCGTCGCCGCGCTCGCCGCCGTGCCGTCCGCGGCCGACCCCACCTCGGCCGCCCGCCAGGCGTTCCTGCAGGTCAACGCCTACTCCCCCGGCGACGAGCCGGTGCTGCGCCGCCGCCTGGCGCTCATCGAGACGGTGCCGGAGGTGGCCGCGCGGGCCGCCGTCCGCTACGAGGCGTGGGAGCGGGCGGTGGCCCTCGACGCGGCGGCGCGGTGGGGCCAGGCCCCCGACGAGCTGCGCCCGCAGGTCTTCGCCCGGGTCGTGGTCGCCGCGATGCGCGGGGTGTTCACCGTCTGGCTCGCGTCCCCCGAGGCGGAGCTACGGTCCCTCGTCGTGGCGGCCTTCGACGACCTCGGGCGGGGCTTCGGGTGACCGGTCCCGATCCCACCGCGCTGATCGACGTCGACCCGTCGTCGCCGGTCGCGCCGTACGAGCAGGTCCGCGCGTCCGTCACGGCGCTGGTGGACTCCGGCGCGCTCCCGCCGCACACGCGGCTGCCCGCCGTCCGGCGGCTCGCCGTCGATCTCGGCCTGGCCGCCAACACCGTCGCGCGGGCCTACCGCGAACTCGAGGCCGCCGGCGTCGTCGAGACCCGCGGCCGGCTCGGCACGTTCGTCGTCGAGGCCTCGGACGGTCCCGACGAGGCCCGCGAGGCCGCCCGCGCCTTCGCCGGGCGCATGCGCGAGCTCGGGGTGTCCCCGGAGCGGGCCCTCGACCTGGCGCGTGCCGCCCTCGCGGGTTCCTGATCCGGCCCGGCCTCCGCTCCCCGCTCCCGGCCGCCCGTCGCCCCTCGCCCCTCGCCCCTCGCCCCTCGCCCCTCGCCCCTCGCCCCTCGCCCCTCGCCCAGTGATCAACAGTCCCCTGGCGGGCTGGCGACACCTTTTCCGGACCCCTACGGGCCTGTTGATCACGCGCCGCGGAGAAAGTCGGATCCGCAGCGCCCCGCGCTGCGTCCGAGCCCATGTGACGCACCTGTCGAGGACGACCACCCAACCCTTCCGCGGCACGGTGGCGGTGCGCCTCGGCGCGCTGACCCCCGACCGTCTGCGCGGCCCGGAGTTCATCCGGCTCTACCCCGACACCTACGTCGGCGCGGACGCCGACCTGACCGACATCCGGCTCCGGGTGCAGGCCCTGCACTTCTGGTCGCGCGGACACGGCATCGTCGCCGGGCCGTTGGCCGCCCTGGCCCATGGCGCCGACTGCCCCTGGGACGACCGCGAGGTGATCCTCGGCCGCCGCTGCCGGAACCCGCCGGACGGTGTCCGGGTGCGCGTCGACGCCGTGCCGCCGGAGGAGCGGGTGATCACGCTCGGCGCGCACGTCACGTCGCCCGTGCGCACCGCCTTCGACCTGGCCCGACGATCCCCGCTGGTCGAGGCGGTCGCCGCCGTGGACGCCCTCGCGTTCCGACGGAAGTTCACCGCCGACGACCTGCGCGCGCTGGCGGAGGCCCATCCCGGCGCGCGCGGGCTCACACAGGTCCGCGAGGTCCTCGAGCTGATGAATCCCCTCGCCCAGTCGCTGCCGGAGACCCGGCTGCGCCTCGGCCTGCTCGCGCGCGGTGTGCCGCCGGCCGTCTGCCAGCACCCCGTCCGCCTGCTCACCGGCCGGTTCGTCCACCCCGACCTCTCCTGGCCCCACGCCAAGCTCGCCCTCGAGTACGACGGCCCGAGCCACCGCGACATCACCGGGCAGAACCGCGACGCGTTCCGGGACGGCGACCTGTTCGACGTCGGCTGGACCGTCGTGCGGGTGACGTCGGCGATGGTGCACGACCCGACGGCGTTCGACCGGCTCGCCGTGCGCGTCATGCGTCGGCTGGCCGCATGATCATCGGTCCCCTGGAGGGGTTACGGCACCTTTTCCGGCCCACCACGGGACTGTTGATCACCAGAAGGGCCCGAGAAGGACGGACCCGACCACACCCGCCGTCGGGAAGGCAGCTACCAGGGCACCTCGGCACGGTCCTCCCACAGCCGCCCCGTGGGCGGCGGGTCGGACAACGTGGCCTCGCGGCCGGCGAGCCAGATCGCGGTGTCGGCGCCCTCCTCGATGGAGCGGGGCGCGTCCGGACCACCCATGTCGGTGCGGCAGTGGCCGGGGCAGGTCGCGTCGACCAGCACACCCTTGCGGCCGTTGCCGAGCTCGTGGGCGAGGTTGCGGGTCATCGCGTTCAGGCCGGCCTTGGCGATCCGGTAGGGCGCGAGCCCACCCGCCGTACCCGGCCCGCTCATCCGCCCCAGGCACGCACTGACGTTGACCACGCGGCCCCAGCGGCGCTGCGCCATCCCCGGCACGAACGCCGAGACGAGCGCGAACGGGGCGTCGAGGTCGACGTCGCGGACCGCACGCCAGTCGGCGAGCGACACCTCGAGCGTCTTGGACCGCCGCTCGCTCATCACCGCCGCCGCGTTGACCAGCACGTCGACGTCGCCGACGTCGGCCACGGCCCCCGCGACGGCGTCCACGTCGGCGAGGTCCAGCGGCAGTGCCTCCACCTCCGAGGGCAGCGACGAGCCCGGCCGCGCGATCCCGACGACGCGCGCGCCGGCCGCGGCCAGCCCGACCGCGATCGCGCGCCCGAGGCCGCGGCTCGCGCCCGTCACCACCGCCGTCCGTCCCGAGAGGTCCACGACGCGAGGAGTTCCCGGCGGGGGCTGGACGAACCATCCCCGCCTGTCGCAAGATGCTGGCAACTGCAGCCCAACTGGAGCGCGGTACGAAGGGCAGCCCGCGAAACCCTCCGAAGGTGCAGGTGATCTCCCACCTCCGTGAACGGGATCACGGTGTGACTCTCGCTCGTGACCTGGCGCACGCCTAGCGTCCGGCCGGAACGAGAGACCGGCTTGAGGTTCAGGCGGGTCTTCGCCAGACGACGAGAGGATCGCGATGCAGGTCGACGAGCTGCTCAAGCCGTTCCCCATCAAGGAGTTCCACCCGTTCCCCCGGGCGCTCCTCGGGCCGGGTTCGCACGAGCTGATCGGCCCCGAGGCCCTCAAGATGGGCTTCAAGAAGACGCTGATCATGACGTCGGGCCTCCGCGGTACCGACATCGTCCACAAGATCAGCGAGTCCATGAAGTGGCACGGCATCGAGACGGTCATCTACGACCAGGTCGAGTCGAACCCCAAGGACTACAACGTCATGGACGCGGTGAAGCTTTACCAGGAGAACTCCTGTGACAGCTTCGTCTCGATCGGCGGCGGCTCCTCGCACGACGCCTGCAAGGGCGCGCGCATCTCGGTCGCGCACGACGGCCGCAACGTCAACGAGTTCGAGGGCTTCAACCAGTCCGAGAACCCGAAGAACCCGCCGCACATCGCGGTCTCGACGACGGCCGGCACCGGCTCGGAGACCTCGTGGGCCTACGTCATCACCGACACCACGACGGACCCGAACAACCCGCACAAGTACGTCGCCTTCGACGACAACTCGGTGACCTCGCTGGCCATCGACGACCCGGTGCTCTACTACGACTGCCCGATCGACTTCACCGCCCAGTGCGGGTTCGACGTCCTCGCGCACGCCAGTGAGCCCTACGTCTCGCGCCTGAACTTCGAGCCGAGCCTCGGCAACGCGCTGCGGGCCATCGAGCTCACCGCGCAGAACCTGCGCCAGGCGGTGTGGAACGGCCAGGACCTCCCCGGCCGCGAGGGCATGATGTACGCGCAGTACATCGCCGCCCAGGCGTTCAACTCCGGCGGCCTCGGGATCATCCACTCGATCTCGCACGCCGTGTCGGCGTTCTACGACACCCACCACGGCCTGAACAACGCCATCGCGCTCCCCCGCGTGTGGGCGTTCAACATGCCGGTCGCCTACAAGCGCTTCGCCAAGATCGCCGACGCCATGGGCGTGGACACCACGCACATGACCGACGTGCAGGCCGCGGAGGCCGCGCTGGCAGCCTCCATCCGACTGCTGCGCGACGTGGGCATCCCGGAGAAGTTCACCGACGTCACCCAGGACTCGTACTCGAAGAACCGTCTGGGCCAGGGCCCGACGAAGTTCTACGAGAACGAGAAGACCATCACGGGCAACGACGCCGACGTGGACCGCATCACCAACCACGTCCTCGGCGACGCCTGCACCCCGGGCAACCCGAAGGAGTGCACCTTCACGACGGTGCGCCCCGTGGTCGACCACTGCCTCAACGGCGACCTGGACGACCTGCTCAGCTGAGCGAGCCCCGCACCGGTGCCCGGCGGACCGTCGAACGGTCCGCCGGGCACCGGCGCGTTCCCCGGATCGACACCCGCAGGAGAGGATCCCCGCGTGACCAGCACGTCCGAGCAGCCCACCGCGACCACGGGACCGTTCGAGTCCGTCGACGACGTCGTCTCCGCGCTCGCCGAGCAGGGCTACATCGCCGACCGGCGCCTGGCCACCACCGTCTTCCTCCTCACCCGGCTCGAGAAGCCGCTGCTGCTCGAGGGCCCGGCCGGCGTCGGGAAGACCGAGCTCGCGAAGATGCTCGCCGTCGCGACCGGCCGGAAGTTCCTGCGCCTGCAGTGCTACGAGGGCCAGGACGAGACGAAGGCCCTCTACGAGTGGGACTACGGCAAGCAGCTGCTCTACACCCAGATCCTGCGGGAGAAGATCGGGCAGGTCGTCGAGGACGCCCCCGACATCCCCACCGCCGTCGACCGGATCGGTGCACAGGACTCGGTCTTCTTCTCCGAGCGCTTCCTCGCCCCGCGCCCGCTGCTCGAGGCCATCCGGTCCGAGGAGCCCGTCGTGCTGCTGATCGACGAGGTCGACCGCGCCGACGAGGCCCTCGAGGCCGTGCTGCTCGAGACCCTCGGCGAGTTCCAGATCTCGGTCCCCGAGGTCGGCACGTTCGCCGCGAAGAACGCGCCGTACGTGATCCTGACCAGCAACAACACCCGTGACCTGGCCGCCGCCCTCAAGCGCCGCTGCCTGCACCTGTTCCTCGACTACCCGACGGCCGAGCGCGAGCTCGACATCGTCCGGTCCAAGGACACCGGGCTCCCCGAGGCCGCCGCGCGCGAGCTCGTCGAGGTGGTGCGCGGACTGCGCGAGCTGGAGCTGCGCAAGGCGCCGTCGATCTCGGAGACCATCGACTGGGCCCGCACGCTCGCGGTGCTGGGCATCGACGACCTCAACTCCCAGATCCTCGCCGACACCGTCAGCGTCGTCGTGAAGTACGACAAGGACGTGACGAAGGCGCTCAACGCCCTCCCCGGCCTCGTCGACCCGAACGCGACGATCGACGACGCCCACGGGCACGGCCACGGGCATGGGCACGGTCACGGGCACGGCCACGACGACGACCACGCGCACGCGGCACCGACCAACGGCCGTTCCGCGGGACCGGCGCCGGTTCCCGACGACGAGGACGGTCCCGACGGGCGCGCGGTCCGCGCCGCCAAGGACGAGCCGGGGCGGCACGCGGGGGTCTACGGCGCGCCGGGCCGGGACAACCAGGAGGCCGCGCGGACGGGCTCGGACAAGAACCCGACGAGGCCCCGCAAGGTCAGCTCCTCGCAGGGTGACCGGTCGTTCGGGCTGGGCCGCAAGCGCGCCCTCTGACGCGCCACTCCCCCTCCGAGCGAACGGCACTCTCGCGCACATAGATGCTGCGAGAGTGCCGCTCGCTCGGGAAGGGGCTGCGCCACTCGGACCAACCCGAAGGGAGGCCCCGGCATGGAGGCCACGATCCACCGCTTCGTGCGGCTGCTGCGCATCCGTCAGGTCCGGATCTCCACCTCGGAGGTCCTCGACGCGATGCGCTGCGCCCGCGAGCCCGGCGTCCTCGCGGACCGGGCGACGCTCAAGGCGGCGCTGCAGGTCTCGCTGGTCAAGGACATTCGCGACGAGGACACGTTCGACGAGATCTTCGACGCCTTCTTCGCGCTGGTGAAGATCGGGAAGGCCGACACCGGGCACGGGCACGGCCACGGGCACGAGGACCTCAGCGACGACGGCACCCTCGAGGACTTCACGCTCTCCGAGGAGCCCTCGGAGACCCCCGAGCAGGGCCACGAGCACGGCAAGCCGGTCGACATCAAGCAGTTCTTCGACCCCGAGGACATGGCGCAGCAGTACAACCTGCACCAGGAGGCCAACAAGATCGACCTCGCGGCGATGACCGACGAGATCGTCTTCTCCAAGGACGGCGCCACCGACCAGACCAACACCGGCGAGAAGGTCCAGATCGAGACCGACCACCTGCACGGTGGCGGCCTGCCCGGCGACATCGCGACGTCGTCGGGAACGAAGGTCGACGCCGACCTCAACGTCGCCCAGCAGGAGGCCCTGCTGGGGTGGCTGCAGGGCGTCGAGGACGGGATCGCCGACGAGGGCGACGAGTCCGACGCGATGGCCCTGCGTCGCCGGCTCGCCGGGATGCTGGAGAACCTGCCCGAGGCGATCAAGCGGCACCTCGAGCGGCTCATGGAGATCGAGCAGCGGGTGATCGACGGCGGGCACGCCGACGAGGAGGCGCACCGCGCGGAGGTCGACCGCGCCGAGGAGCACGAGCGCCAGCAGCTCGAGGACTCGCTGCGCCGGCTCGCGAAGACCCTGCACGGCGCCCTGACCCATCGCCGCCGGCAGTCGCCGCGGGGCCGGATCGACGCCGGCCGCACGATGCGGCGCAACATGCGCTTCGACGGCATCCCGTTCACCCCGGTGACGGTGAGCCGGGCCGAGGACAAGCCGCGCCTGGTGATCCTCGCGGACGTCTCGTTGTCGGTGCGGGCGACCGCGCGGTTCACCCTGCACCTGGTGCACGGTCTGCAGGACATGTTCGGGCAGGTGCGGTCGTTCGCGTTCGTCTCCGAGCTGATCGAGGTCACCGACCTGTTCAGCGACCACACCGTCGAGGACGCCCTCGGGCTGATCTTCGGCGGCGACATGATCGACGTGGACGCCAACTCGAACTACGGCGAGGCCTTCGGGACGTTCCTCGAGGACCACGCCTCGGCCGTGAACCGCCGCTCCACGGTGATCGTGCTCGGCGACGGCCGGGGCAACGGCAACGACCCGAACATCGAGGCGTTCGCCGAGATCTCCCGCCGGGCCCGGGAGACCATCTGGCTCACCCCGGAGCCGCGCTACTCCTGGGGGCTCGGCGCGTGCGACCTGCCGCAGTACGCCGAGTTCTGCGACCGCATCCGCGTCGTCCGCGACCTCACCGGCCTCTCCGAGGTCAGCCACGACATGGTGTCCGAGATGATCGGTCGCTGATGACGCTGACGCCCGCGGCGGGTTCGCTGCGGATCGATCCGCTGGCCCCGGGGCATCCGGGGCGCTGGGAGAACGGCCCGGTCGTCGTCTGCCACCTCGACCGGGCCGCGGTGCCGGTGCGGCTCACCGAGGGCCGGACCCCGGAACTCGTCACCGACCGCTTCGAGCTGCACCGGCTCGGGGACCGGCTGCTCGTGCTCCACCGGTTCCGGCCCGACGAGCTCGACGACGACATCGCCACGGTCGTCGCCGACGAGCTCGGCGACGTCGTCGACTCGGCGCCGCTGTTCGAGCGGGTGGTCACCGGGATCGTGCGGTCGACGATCCTCGACCCGCTCACGGCCTGGGCGACCTTCTACGCCAACTCGCTCGCCGTCCTGCGCCGTCCGCACGGCGCGCCGGTGGTCGGGCTGCCCCCGGAGGCGTCGCTGGCCGGGTTCGCACCGGTCCACGCGCGGGCCCTCGACGAGGTCGTGGGGACCACGGTGGCCGACCTCGGCTCGTGCTTCGGCTTCCTGCCACTGCTCATGGCCGAGCGCGGGCTCGACGTGGTCGCCACCGACCACACGCCCGGCACGATGACGCTGCTCGCCGCCGTCGCGCGGGCCGGGGTGGTGCCGGAGGCCGCCGAGCGGCTCCGCACGCTCGCCTGCGACGCCCGGGCGGTCCCCCTGGCCGACGGGTCGGTGGACACCGTGACCGCGATCCACCTGCTCGAGCACCTGCCCGAGGACGGGTCGGGGCCGATCGTCGACGAGATGGTGCGGGTGGCCCGCCGCCGGATCGTCGTGGCCGTGCCCTACGAGGAGGTCCCCGACCCGGTCTACGGGCACCTGCGCCGCTTCACCCGCGACGACCTGGTCGCGCTCGGCGAGCGCACCGGCTGGTCGTACCGGGTGTTCGACGACCACGGGGGCTGGATGTGCGCGGAGCGCAGGTGAGCACTAAGAGGGGCTACGGGCCCACTTAGTGCTCACCTGAGCGGAGCTCACACCGGGCACCCACCGGCACGCGCTGCCGCCTGCGGGTCCATCCGGAACATCGGTCCCGTGTCGGTCGGCTCGTCGTAGTACCGGTGGAACACAGGGGTGAGGCCGCCGGAGATCGGGGGGACGATCCAGCTCCAGTCCACCGGGCAGGTGCGGCCGGCCTGCTCCTCGCGCTCGAGGTGGCGCAGGAAGCGCTCCGACTCGCCGTGGTGGTCGGCCATCGACACGCCGGCGACGTCGAACGAGTGCTGCACCGCGAGCGTGAGCTCCACCGCCGCCCGGTCCCGCCACATCGTGCGGTCGCTGGAGGTGTCGAGGCCCATCTTCTCGGCGACCTCGCGCAGCATGTCGTAGCGGTCGGCGTCGGAGAGGTTGCGCGCGCCGATCTCCGTCGCCATGTACCAGCCGTTGAACGGCGCGGCGGGGTAGGAGATGCCGCCGATGTCGAGCCGCATGTTGCTGATCACCGGCAGGGCGTGCCAGCGCAGTCCCAGGTCGGCGAACCAGCGGTGGTCGGGATGGTGCAGGTCGACCTCGAGGACCGACTCCGCCGGGATCCCGACGAACTGCGGGCCCTTCTCCGCCCACTCGCCGCCGCCGGACACGACCAGCGGCAGCACGTCGAAGCGGCCCATCGGGGACGGCGGCACCCAGCCGAGCGAGCGGGCGTGGTCGGTGAACCCGACGTGGCGGGGGTCGCCGAGCACCCGGCCGCCGGTGCGGTAGCCGGCGTAGCGGATCAGCTGCTCGTTCCAGATGCGCGGGCCGGGCGCGGTCGGGGTGTCCGGCGCGAAGATCGTGATGGTGGAGCGGATGCGGCCCCGCCGGGTGGCCTCGTCGAGATGGCCGATGCACTCGGCGGCGACCTCGTCCGGCGCGCTCACGTGGCGACGGTCGCGCAGGTGCAGGCTCCGCCAGTAGAGGCGGCCGATGCAGCGCGCGGAGTTCCGCCACGCGACCCGCGCGCCGAAGGTCAGCTCGGCCGTGGTGTGCACGTAGGTGCCGGTGCGGGCGATCTCCTCGCGCACCGCGGCGATCCGCTCCTCGGGCGAGGTCGACGGTGCGGCCCCGCCCTTCACCGTCGTGGCGCCGGGCTCCTCGGCCTCGGCGAAGAACTGCCGGAGGAACTCCTCGGCCTCGGCCGGGTCCACGGCGGACACGGGCGCGGGCCGCTGCCCGGCGGGGGCGCCCCAGGCGGTGGCCGCCGGCGGCGCGGCGGGCGTCGGCCGGGGCCGCGGGCGCGGCCGCTCGGTCCCGACGACGGGTGCGGCCGCCGGGGCCGCGGGCTCCTCCGACGCGGCGACCGGCGCCGGCTCGACCGGCGCGACCGCGGCCGTGGGCGCGGCCACGAGCGGGGCCGTGGCGACCCCGGGGTCACCGGTCCGGGTGGCCGGGGGCCGCGTCGCGCCCGGCGCGACCGCCGTCGTCGCGGCGTCCACCGGGTCGGCCCCGACCGGGGTCCCGGTCGCCGGGGTCGTCGGGCCGGCGTCCGTCGAGGTCTCGACGACGGCCATCGTGGCCATCCCGCGCGCCATGCCACCTCCGTGTGCTCCGAGGTCCTGCGTCCGTCGCCGATGCCTTCAGCGACGTCGTCGACATCTGAGTCGTGCACGTCGTCCTCGACGACGTCCGAGCCGGACCCCCGCGCGCCCAGACACCATCCTCACCGACGCACCCGGGGAGCGGATCTCTCCGTTCGGACTCACGTCAGCCGCGATCCGGGCTCTGACGATCGTCTGTTCGGCGGAGCGACCACTCCGGCAGCGCAGCCGAAACCCGATCGTGACCGGTCACACCGGACCACTGTAGGGGGTCGCCCGATGACCACCCGAGGGCGGGACCAGCTCACCCTGCGTCACTCGTTGGTGCTCTCCGTGTCGGGTCGGGGCGACGGGGAGCCGGTCGCTCTGGCACCCTGACCGGCGACCGGCAGTAGTCGTCGCGAGGACCGAGCGTGACGAGACCGACGGCGGGAGGCCAGGAGTGAGCCGAACCGGACGAGGTCGCGCGCGCGGCGGCGGCCCCGGGGCAGGCGCGCGGGGACGCGTGCGCGCGAGCGATCTGCGCGCCCAGGCCGACGAGATGGCGGCCCTGCTCGAGGAGGCGGCGCCGCGGGCGCGCCGGCAGCGCCGGCGCCGGTCCACCGCCCTGCCGGCCGCCGTCGCCGCCTTCGGGGCGCTCAGCGTCGGCGGTGTGGGGCTCGCGCTCGGACTGACGCCCACCGGCGCGGAGGGCCAGCTGCCCGCCGCCCCGTCCCCGGTCCTGGCCGACCCCGGCACCGAGCTGCCCGTCACGACGACGGCCGGCTCGCCCGAGACCGCCGACCTCGACCCCGCCGTCGCGGGCGCCGACCTGATCCGGCCCGACGAGCGCCGCGAGGTCGGCCCCGCGCGACCGGGATCGTCGTCGGGAACGCCCCGGGCCACCTCGACCACCACCTCGTCGACCACGACGACGACGACGAAGGCGCGCCCGACCCGGAGCAGCACACCGCGGCCGACGAGGCCGCCGCGCCCGACCGTGACGCGGTCGGCGACCCCGCGGTCCACGACGTCGACCCCCACCTCGAGCGCGGCGCCCCGCCGGGTGGCCGAGCGGTCCGAGCTGGCCGCCCCGACGACGACACCGGCTCCGGACGACGCGGCCGACACCTCCGACGCGCCGGACACCACCCGCGAGGACGCGCCGACCTCGGACGAGTGACGATCACGTCACCGGAAGAACGGTCGACCCGCCACGACCAGTGACGACGGGTCGTCCGGGCCCCCACGACGGCGGTGCGTACGTCGCCGTTCACCGGCCGTGGCCGTACGCTGACCGCACCGTGTGCCACCCTGCACGTTCGTGGGCGGACGCGGAGTAGCGTCGCGCCACAGTGCCCACCGCCGGGGTGGCCGGGCGGGGGGCGAGCGAGTCATCGCGAGATGAGGAGTCGACCGGACGTGACCGCAGCGAGGAACAACGGTCCGGACGCGGGCCGTCACGGCCCCGTCGGGCCCGCGGGACCTCCCCGCGAGGGTCGGACGTCCGGGGAGCACCCCGGGAACTGGGGCGCCGCGGCGCTCGACCGGTCCGCCGTCACCGGCCGCAACCCCCTCGGAGCCGGGTCGTTCGACCCCGCGGCGGGCCGCGCTCCGTTCTCGACCGGGGCCTACGACCCCGACGACGCCGTGTTCGACATCGCCGACGACCGGCGCGACGACGGGACGACGATGAGCCACCCCCAGGGTCGCGGGCCCGTGCCCCCGCCTCCGCCCCGCAGCACCTTCCCGCCCGCCTCCCTCCCCTCGGCCCGACCGGAGCCGAGCCCCTGGTCCGGGGGCTACGAGACCGGCGGCTACGAGACCGGCGGGTCCGGTTACGAGCCCGGCGGCTACGAGACCGGTGGGTACGCGACCGGCGGCTACGGCCCCGACTCCTACTCCTCCGGGGGCCACTCGACCGGGTACGCGCCCGGCGGCCCGGAGACCGGGGGCTACGGCGGCTACGGTTCCGACCGCGGCTACGGCTCCGACGGTCTGTCCGGCCGCTACGACGAGCCCCCGCGCACCACCGCGCTCTCCGCCCCGGGCCCGAACCACGCCGTGCCCGAGGGCGTGGGGCTGCCGCAGCCCCGGGAGGCGGCCGCCGCGTCGAACGACGCCGCGGACATGGTGGCGATCATCCGGTCGAGCTTCGAGGCCGTGGCGCCCCGCGCCGACGAGCTGACGCAGCTGTTCTACGGCTGGCTCTTCCGGATCGCGCCGGAGACCCGCGAGCTCTTCCCCGTGACGATGGAGCTGCAGCGCACGCGGTTGCTGCGCGCGCTCATCCACGTCGTGCAGATGGTGGACCGGCCGGACGAGCTGAGCATCTTCCTGCGCCAGCTCGGCCGCGACCACCGCAAGTTCGGCGTCATCGGCGAGCACTACGACCGCGTCGGCGAGGCCCTGCTCGGCGCGCTCGGCGAGATCGCGGGCCCGTTGTGGACCGCCGAGGTCAAGGACGCCTGGGTCGGCGCGTACGGCGTCGTCTCGCAGGCGATGCGCGACGCGGCGGACGCCGAGCGCGGGCCCGCCGTCTGGATGGCCCGGGTGATGGAGCACCGGCGGATCGCGCCCGACCTCGCGATCGTGCGGGTGCAGACCAGCCAGCCGGTGCCCTACCTGGCCGGGCAGTACGTCACGGTCGAGACCCCGCAGCGGCCCCGCATGTGGCGCTCGCTCACGCCGGCGAACGCGCCCGGGCCGGACTGCGTGATGGAGTTCCACGTCCACACCGTGCCGGGTGGCTGGGTGAGCCGGGCGATCGTGTCGCACGCCCGCGTCGGCGACGTGTGGCGGATCGGCCCCCCGATGGGCCAGATGACGCTCGACCCGCGCTCGCGGGCCGACCTGCTCATGGTCGCCGGCGGCACCGGGCTCGCCCCGTGCCGCGCGCTGATCGAGCAGCTCATGCTCGACGGCTCGGACCGCAAGGTCGCGCTGTTCGTCGGCGGCCGCACGTGGAGCTCGCTCTACGACATCGACACGCTGCGGCGTATGGCGCAGGACAACCCGTGGCTGACCGTCGTGCCCGTCGTCGAGGAGGACGGGCGCCGCTACGGCGCGGAGACCGGCACGCTCGGCGAGGTCGTCGCGCGCTACGGCGCGTGGGCCGACCGGCAGGTCGTCGTGGCCGGCTCACCGCCCATGGTCCGCTCCACGGTGTCGGCGATGCTCGACGCCGGCACCCCGTTCATGCAGATCCACTACGACCCGTACCACACGGACTAGGGGTCTCCCGGCACACGAACGAACGGCACTCTCGCGCACATAGACGCTGCGAGAGTGCCGTTCGGTCGTTCTGGGGGTTGGCTCAGGCCTGCGCGGCCTGGCGCTTG
Source organism: Actinomycetospora sp. CA-084318 (assembly GCF_050955885.1). NCBI lineage: Bacteria > Bacillati > Actinomycetota > Actinomycetes > Pseudonocardiales > Pseudonocardiaceae > Actinomycetospora > Actinomycetospora sp. CA-084318. The sequence goes on along the minus strand of NZ_CP192098.1, from coordinate 927,031 downwards.
TCCAGCGTCAGCGACACCTCGGGCGAGCGCACGAGGGTCTGGTAGACGACGCAGTACCGCTCGGTCAGCTTGTGCAGCGTCGCCAGCGTGTCGTCGTCGGCGTCGGTGTCCAGGTCGAACGAGAGCCGGATGTCCTTGAATCCGACCGGCGCGTCCTTGGCGACGCCGAGCGTGCCGCGGAAGTCGAGGTCGCCCTCGGCGTGGATCGTGCCGCCGCGGACCTCGACGCCCATCGAGGTGGCCACCGCGCGCAGCGTCACCCCGGAGCAGGCGACGAGCGCCTCGAGGAGCATGTCCCCGGAGCAAAGGAGTTCCCCGGTGCCGCCGGTGGCGGGGTGCAGGCCGGCCTCCACCATGGCCTGGGCGGTCTGCACGCGACACGCGATGCCGGAGCCGTCGAGGTCGCCGTCGGCCTTGAGCACGACGACGGCCGACTCCGGATCGTCACGGTACTGCTGCTTGAGAGGGCCCTGGGTCTCGGCGAGCGCTGCCTTGTCCATCCTTCAAGGATGCCTGTTCGGGCCGCCCACCGCGACAGGCGAACACGGCGATCGCCCCGAGCAGCGAGAACACCCCCGCGACCACCACGGCGTCGTCGAACCCGCCGAGCAGGCCCGCGGGGCCGGGGGCGAGCCCGGGGCGGGTGGTGATCACGGCGACGACCGTCGTGCCGATCGCCGAGCCCACGTAGCGCGCCGTGTTGTTCGCGCCGCTGCCCATGGCCGCGCGGCCGGCCGGCACGCTGGCGACGGCCTCCCGTCCGAACGCGGCGTTCAGCACCCCGCTCGCGACACCGGCCACCAACAGCCCCGGGACGAACCGCCAGACCGACGACTCCGGCGTCGCCCCGAGCAGCAGCGCCTGCCCGATCGCGACGACCAGGAGCGCCACCGCCATCTGCAGGCGCCCGCTGACCGAGGCGGGCAGCCGCCGGGCGAGCAGCGACGTGACCACGCTGGTCACCGACCAGGCGAGCAGCACGGCGGCCGCGGCCAGGGCGGAGGCCCGCAGGCCGCGCTCGGCGACGGAGAGCAGCACCGACGTCGTCGCGATGATGCCCATGCCCGTGGCGAGCGCGGCCAGCATCATGGCGAGGAAGCGGGGTGACCGGAACAGCGCCGGCTCGATCATCGGGGCGGCCCGGCGGCGCTCGACCAGCAGCCACGCCACCAGGACCAGCAGGCCGCCGACCACGAGCGCGACGGGAGTGGGCCGGAACGCGCCGGTCCGCGCCTCCACGAGGCCGGTCAGCAGCAGCGCGATGCCGACGGCGAGCAGGGCCACCCCGGGCAGGTCCACCGGCCGGGGGTGCTCCGCCTTCGACTCCTCGACCGCGAGCCGGGCCCACACCGCGAGCCCGACCGCCAGCACCGCCTCGATCCAGTACTCCGCCGTCCAGCCCGCGAGCCGTTCGCTGCCGGTGGCGAGCAGCGGGCCGATCGCGATGCCGCCGCCCAGCGAGGCGCCCCAGATGCCGCTGGCGCGCGGCGCGTCGGGGGTCCCGGCGGGGAAGGCGTGCCCGATCAGGCCGAGGCTGGCCGCGACGAGCGCCGCGGCCCCGATCCCGGCCACGATCCGGCCCGCGACCAGCACCGCGGTGCTCGGCGCGATCGCGCACAGCACCGAGCCGATCGCGAGGACGACCGACCCGAGGACCAGGGCCCGACGTCGCCCCAGGTCGTCGGCGACGGCCCCGGCCGGCAGCAGCGCCACCCCGAGCCCGATGCTCATCGAGCTGAGGATCCACGCCTGGCCCTCGGGGCCCGCGCCGAGCGCGGCGGCCGTGGCGGGCATGGTCGCCAGGGTGGAGGTGAACACGACGAGCGCCAGGAACGTCGCGGCGGAGGCGACGGCCAGCGTGGTTCGGGACCGCACGGTCCGGGACGCTAGCACGGAAGTTCGGTCATTGAACTAGGATCGTGGGGTGCCGCTCGGTCAGGGATATCCCGCGCAGGACTGTGCGATCGCGCGCGCCCTCGAGGTCGTGGGCGACCGCTGGACCCTGCTCGTCCTGCGCGACTGCTTCTTCGGCGTCCACCGTTTCGCCGATCTCGTCGCGCGCCTGGACATCCCCCGGGCCGTGCTGACCGACCGCCTCGCGCGGCTCGTCGAGGCCGGGCTCCTCGTGCCCGACGGCCGGTCCTACCGCGTCACCGAGGCCGCGTGGCCGCTGTGGCCGGCGCTGCGGTCCCTCGCGGCGTTCGGGGAGGCGGCGCAGGCCGAGGCGGGCGGGTCGGTGCGCCGGTTCGCGCACGTCACGTGCGACACCGACACCACCGCCGACGGGCACTGCCCCACCTGCGGCACCGTCCCCCCGCCGTCCGACCTCGTGGTGCGCGCCGTCGGCGGGCCGGGCCGCCGTGACGACCCGGTCAGCGTCGCCCTGCGCTCCCCGCACCGTCTGCTGACGCCGCTGCCGTAGCTCCCACCCCTTCCCTCGTGGCAGCGGAGCGTCGTTGCTGTCATCTGATGACAGCAACGACGCTTCGCTGCCACCGGAGACTGGGCGGGATCACCACCCCGTCCCCGCCACGTGCCGGATCGGCGCGTTGCAGCGGTTGAACAGGTTCACCACGGCGATCCAGAGCAGCAGGGCCGCCCGGGCCGGCTCGTCGAACACGCGGACGACCTCGGCCCACAGCGGGTCCGGCACGGCGTCTCCGACGTCGGCGAGGCGCGTGACGTGCTCGGCGAGCTCGAGGGCCACCCGCTCGGCGTCGCTGAACCACGGCGCCTCGCGCCAGACCCCGACGGTCGCGAGCCGCTCGTCGGTCTCGCCCTTCGCGCGCGCCTCGACGGTGCCCCCGTGCACGCACGAGGCGCAGCCGTTGATCAGGCTGACCCGCAGGTGGACGAGCGCGAGCAGCGGTTCGGGCAGCCCGCCGGCCCGGGTGGCGGCGATCAGCCCGCCGATGGACTCGCCCACGCCGGGCAGCAGCGCGGCGGGGTTCGGCATGCGGGGCTCGAGCGCGATGCTGGTGGTCATGACGACTCCTCGGATCGGACCGCCGGTCACATCCGGTCGCGCCGGGCGGTCATCGGTCTGACACCCACGACCCCGAGGATGTGACAGCCATGAACGTCCCCGACGCCACCGAGCTGGCCGAGCGCTTCGCCGCCCACCGACCGCACCTGCTCGCCGTCGCCGGCCGCCTCGTCGGCCCGGACGCCGCCGAGGACGCCGTGCAGGAGGCGTGGCTGCGCCTGGCGCGCCAGGACGACCCCGACGCGATCGACAACCTCGCCGGCTGGCTCACCACCGTCGTCGCGCGGATCGCGCTCAACCAGCTGCGCGCGCGGCGGCCCACCGAGGACGAGCCGGCGGACCTCCCCGACGACGACGTCGACGCCGAGTCGCTCGCGGTCTCCGCCGACGCCGTCGCTCCGGCCCTGACCCTCGTGCTCGACCGCCTCGGTCCGGCCGAGCGGCTCGCGTTCGTCCTGCACGACGTGTTCGGGCTGCCCTTCGAGGAGATCGCCCCGATCGTCGACCGGTCGGTCGCCGCCACCCGCCAGCTCGCCAGCCGCGGGCGCCGCCGGGTGCGGGGCCTTCCCGACGCCGAGCCCTCCCGGGCCCCGGAGGAGGTGGTGTCGGCCTTCCTGAGCGCCGCGCGCGACGGCGACTTCGGCGCACTGCTCCAGCTGCTCGACCCCGAGGTGGTGCTGCGCGCCGACCCGGTAGCGGTGCGGATGGCGACGATCAACGCCGGCCGCGGCGCTCCGGCGCTCGCCCCCGAGGTGCCCGGCGCCGACGCGGTGGCCCGGGTGTTCGCGGGCCGCGCCCATGCGGCCGTCCCGGTCCTGATCGACGGCGTCCCCGGGCTGGCCTACGCCACGGCGAAGCGCGTGGTGTCGATGTTCCGCTTCACCGTCGTCGACGGCCTGGTCACCGGGGTCGAGGTGGTCGCCGACCAGGAGGTCATCGCGGCGACCGAGGTGGTGTTCTAGATCAGCCCCATCTTCGAGGCGGCGTAGACGGCCTCGGCGCGGCGTGACACGTCGAGCTTGCGCATGAGGTTGCCGACGTGGAACTTCACCGTCGTCTCGGAGATGAAGAGCTCGCGGCCGATCGTGCGGTTGCTCATGCCCCGGGCGAGCAGGCGCAGCACGTCGAGCTCGCGGCCGGTCAGGGTCTCGCCGTGCGGCTGCTGCCCGTTGAGCGAGCGGACGACGGCCGCTGCGGAGCGCGAGTCGAACGCCGACTCGCCGCGGGACACCGCGCGGATCGCCGCGATCAGCTCGGTGGTGTCGACGTCCTTCACCACGTAGCCGCGGGCGCCCGCGTGCACGGCCTCGACGACGAGGCGGTCGTCGAGGAACGTCGTCAGGACCAGCACCCCGACGCCGGGGTGGGCCTGGGTGAGCTGGCGGCACAGCTGCAGGCCCTCGGAGTCGGAGCTGGTGGACAGCTTGAGGTCGAGCAGCACGATGGAGGGCCGCTCGTGGGCGACCACCGCGAGGGCCTCGGCGGCCGAGGACGCCTCGCCGACGATCGCGAGCTGCGGCTCGCGCTCGAGCACCGAGCGCAGGCCCTGCCGGACGATCGCGTGGTCGTCCACCAGCACGATGCGGACCTCGCCCCGGCGGACCGCCGCGCGGGCGGGGATGCGGATGTCGGTCATGTCGTGCTCCCAGCGTCGGTCGGACTGCCACCATCCTCACCCGCGACGGCACCCGCCGTCCCCGTCGTTCCTGACGGTTCTGCGGGCTCCGCCGACTCGGCGGGCTCGCTCGGGCCCGGCCGGGGCTCGATCGGCAGCGGCACGCTCACCTGCACGCGGATCCCGCCCTGGCGGGCGCGCTGCACCTGCAGGAGGCCCCCGAACTCGCGGGCCCGCTCGGCCATGTTCGCGAGCCCGCGGTGCGAGCCGTCGATGTCGTTCGCGGCGGAGACGCGCAGGGAGCGGCGCACGCGCTCGGGGTCGCCGGTCCCGTCGTCGGCCACCGAGAGCACCAGGCGGTCCTTGCGGAACGAGAGCCGGACGACGGCGACGGTGGCCTCGGCGTGGACGGCCGCGTTGAACAGCGCCTCGCCCGCGACGCGGAACAGCGAGCGCTCCGCGGCCGAGGGCAGCGACACCGGCCGTCCCTCGATCCGGACCTCCACCCGCAGGTCGGAGGGCATGTGGACGGTCGAGAGCTCCTCGAGCATGGCCGGGAGGCTGCGGTGCCCGTGCTCGCCGGAGTGGTTGAGCGCGTAGATCGCCGAGCGCAGCTGCTCCACGGCGCGGCGGGTGAGCTGCTTGGCCGTCTCCAGCCGTTCGCGCTGGCCCTCGTCGCGGATCTCCGACCGGACGACCTCGATCTGCATGCCCGCCGAGAGCGCGTACTGGGTCACCGAGTCGTGCAGCTCGCGGGCGATCCGGTGGCGTTCGGAGTCGAGCACCTCGCGCTGGCGGGCGACGGTCAGCGCGTCGCGGGTGCGCTGCAGCTGCTCGTTGCGGGCGGCGAGGTCCTCGGCGTGCCGGCTCGCGTCGTCGTAGAGCCGCAGCGTCCGCTGGTGCAGCGCCGAGTTCTGCAGCGCGGCCGCGGTCTGGCTCGCCAGGACCCGCAGCACCGACGCGTCGGTGGCGTCGATCCGCCGTTCGACGCCGGTCCAGGCGACGATCTCCCCGACGACGGTGCCGTCGAGCAGGACCGGCACGTGGAGGTGGTGCGGGTCGTGCGGGTGCGGGTCGGACGGCGCGCCGTCGCCCGCGCCGACATCGAGGTCGGACTCGTCGTGGTCGCCCCGCCGCACGGCGTGCAGGTGCCGCAGCACGAACGGCGGCAGCTCCCCGTCGCCGTCGACGGGGACCTCCGCGAGGTCGGGCCCGAGCACGAGGTGGCGGGGCGAGGCCTCCGGCAGCGCGCCGTCCGCGAGGGCGAAGACGACCCAGTGGGCGGTCAGGTGCTCCGACGCGGCCTCGGCGACCGAGCGCACGAGGGTGCCCGGCCCCTCGGTGGTGCGCACGAGGGCCCGGCTGATCCGGTCCAGCGCGTGGATGACCCGCCGCAGGCGTTCGGCCGAGGCGAGGTACTCGACGTAGAAGGACGGCTTGCCCGACCGGATGCCGGTGAGCAGGTCCAGGTCCGGCCCCTCGGTGATGCGGTGCTCGCTCACGTGCGTCTACAGGGCCTGCCGGAACAGCGCCTCGATGTCGTCGCGGGTCGCCTCGCGCGGGTTCGTCGACAGGCAGGCGTCGGCCATCGTCATCGTGGCGAGCTTCTCGACGTCGGCCTCGGTCACCCCGATCTCGGAGAGGCCGCGGGGTACGCCGAGCTCGTCGGCGAGGCGGCGCACCTCGACGGCGGCCCACTCCGAGGCGTCCTCGGCCAGCGCCTGCGACCAGCGGCCGTCGGTGACGCCGCGGAACCCGAGGGCCTGCGCGATCGGCACGAACCGCGCCGGGTCGGGCTCGGCGTTGAACCGCACCACGTGCGGCAGCAGGATCCCGTTGATCACGCCGTGCGGGAGGTCGAGCAGGCCGCCGACCTGGTGGCTCATCGCGTGCGCGGCGCCCAGGATCGCGTTGGTGAACGCGAGGCCCGCCTCGAGCGCGGCCTGGGCCATGAAGACCCGGGACTCCTGCTCGAGCGGGTGGTCCATGGTGCGCTCGAGGTGCCCGCCGACCAGCGAGATCGCCTGCAGCGCGTGGTGGTCGGTCAGCGGGTTGTGCGCCCGCGAGACGTAGGCCTCGATGCCGTGGGTGAGCGCGTCCAGCCCGGTCGCGGCATTCAGCCAGTCCGGCATCGTCGTGAGGAGCTGCGGGTCGACCACCGAGACGTCGGGCACCAGGGCCCGGCCGAGGATCGTGATCTTCGTGTTCCGCACGGTGTCGGTGACGATGCAGAACTGGCTCACGTCGGCGCCCGTGCCCGAGGTCGCGGGCACCATGACCATCGGCGGGATGGGGTTGACCATCCGGTCGACGCCCTCGAAGTCGGTGATCAGTCCGCCGTTGCCGGCGAGCAGCGCGATGCCCTTGGCCGCGTCGATCACCGACCCGCCGCCCACCGCGACCAGCACGTCGCAGCGCTCGGCGCGGTAGTACTCGTGGCCGGCCGCGATCTCGTGGTCCTTGGGGTTCGGGGTGACCCCGCTCCACACGGCGGCGCGCATCCCGGCCTCGTGCAGGTGCCGGCAGAGCTGCTGCGGCCACCCCGCCGCGAGGAGTCCGTCGTCGGTGACGAGCAGCGGGCGACGGGCGCCCAGGCGGGCGGCCGCGTGCGCCGCCTCGGACAGGGACCCGGCCCCGAACACGATCTCGGGGACGTGGAACTTGGCGAGCCGCGGCGTCTCGGGCCCGGACTGCAGGTGCCCCGTGCCGGCCGCCGTGCGCGGGGCGGGCGTGGCCTCCTCCGGGGACTCCGCCCGGGCCGGCCGTCGGCTGACCACCAGGGACTGACCCGCGCGGGTCACGGAGTCGACGAGGACCACGCTGCCCCCTCCCCACCGTCGGTTCGGCTGCTCGGTGTAGCCCACGTTACAGACGGACGACGGCCTTGGGCAGCCTCGGACCGGATCATCGTGGTTACCGTGCGGTAGCCCCGATCAGGCCTGACCCGTCGCCAGCTCCGCCGCCTGGATGCCCGGTTCGACGTTCGAGTCGCCGTGGATCGGGCCCTGCCGGTCGGAGAGCGGGGTGCCGTCGCCGCCCCACTGGTGCGCGATCATCTCCGCCGCGATCGACACCGCGGTCTCCTCCGGGGTGCGGGCGCCCAGGTCGAGGCCGATCGGGCTGGACATGCGGCCCAGCTCCTCGTCGGTCACGCCGGCCTCGCGCAGGCGCTCCAGCCGGTCGTGGTGGGTGCGCCGCGAACCCATGGCCCCGATGTAGCCGATCTCGGGCAGCCGCAGGGCCACCTCGAGCAGCGGCACGTCGAACTTCGGGTCGTGGGTGAGCACGGCGAGCGCCGTGCGGGAGTCGATCCGGCGCGCCTCGGCCTCGGCGGCGAGGTAGCGGTGCGGCCACTCGACGACGACCTCGTGGGCCTCGGGGAAGCGGCTGGAGGTGGCGAACACCGGGCGGGCGTCGCACACCGTCACGCGCATTCCCAGGAAGGTGCCCATGCGTGCGACCGCGGCCGCGAAGTCGATGGCGCCGAACACGATGAGGCGGGGCGGGGGCGCGAAGGACTCGACGAACACGCCCAGGCCCTCGCCGCGGCGCTCCCCGTCGGTGCCGTAGGTGACGAGCGTGGTGCGCCCGGCGGCGAGCAACCCGCGGGTGTCGTCGCGGACGGCGTCGTCGAGCCGGGCGCTGCCGAGCGAGCCCTCGACCTTGTCGGGCCACACCACGAGGCGACGCCCCACGCCGGGCCCGGACACGATCGTCGCGGTGGCCACCGGGCGGTGCTCGCGGACCGCGGCAGCGATCTCGCCGAGCTGCGGGTAGGTCTCGCGGTCGACCTGCTCGACGAACACGTCGAGGATGCCCCCGCAGGTCAGCCCGACCGCGAAGGCGTCGTCGTCGGAGACCCCGTAGCGCTGCAGCGTGGGGTCCTCGCCGCGCAGCACGTCCGAGCCGAGCTCGTAGACCGCGCCCTCCACGCAGCCGCCGGACACACTCCCGACGGCCTCGCCGGCCGGGCCGACCAGCATCGAGGCACCGGGCTGGCGGGGGGCGGACCGGAAGGTCCCGACCACGGTCGCAAGCGCCGCCGACCGGCCCTCGGACCACCAGCCCTCGAGGGTTCCCAGCACGTCACGCATCCGCGAGCACCTCCGTGAGCTCCTGCAGCGTGGCGAGCGAGTGGCCCGCCAGTAGTCGGTCAACGTGCGGGAGGGCCGCGGCGATTCCCCCCTGCACCGGCTCGTAGCCGCGCTTGCCGGCGTGCGGGTTCACCCACACGACACGATGGGCGAGGCGGCGCAGTCTCTGCATCTGCTCGCCGAGCAGCTCGGTGCCGCCCCGCTCCCAGCCGTCGGAGAAGATCACGACGACGGCGCGCCGGGCCACGCCGCGCTGCCCCCAGCGGTCGAGGAACGCGGCGAGCACCTCGCCGAGCCGGGTGCCACCGGACCAGTCGGGGATGGTGTTGCCCGCGTCGCGCAGCGCCCGCTCGGGGTCGCGCTGGCGCAGCTCCCGGGTCACCCGGGTCAGCCGGGTGCCGAGGGTGAAGGTCTCGACGGCCTGCGGGGTGCGCCGGGTGAGCACGTGCGCGAACCGCAGCAGGGCGTCCGCGTACGGGGCCATCGATCCCGAGACGTCGAGCAGGATGACCACCCGACGAGGCCGCTCCCGACGGTTCTTGTACGACAGGCCCGGGATCTCCCCGGCGTGGCGCAGGGTCGCGCGCAGCGTGCGCCGGGGGTCGGGCTCGCCGCGGCGGTGCGGGCGGCGGCGACGGGCGCGGCGGCGCGGCGGGTTCGGCGTCAGCAGGGCGAGCATCCGGCGCAGGTGCTCGCGCTCGCCGATCGTCAGCTCCGCGATGTCCCGGTCGCGCAGCACCTCCTCCCCGGACGCCGCGACCTTGAGTTGCGGGGTCTCCTCGTCGTCGTCGCCCTGCCCGGTGCCCTGCGGCGGGGTGAGCGCCGCGATGGTCGCGGTGCGCGGCTTCGGCGGGGCCGGCCGCCCCATCCGCTGCTCGCGCGGGTCGGAGGAGAACCAGGCGAAGAAGGCGTGGTCGTAGCGCGCGACGTCGTCGGGGTCGCCGCACAGCGTGACCCGCCCCGCCCAGTAGGTCTGGACCTCGCTGGCCAGGTCGATCTCGCCGAGCGCCCGGAGATAGGTGGCGGTGCGGTCGGGGGTGACGGGCACGCCCGCGTTGCGCAGCAGCGTGGTGAAGGCGACGAAGTCGCGCAGGACGGCGTCCTCGTCGGGCTCGGCGCTCAACCCCTCGACGATCCCGGAGGCCAGCACCGCGCCCGCGTGCGGGCGCGGAGCCGGCGTGTCGCTGCTCCCGCCCCGGTCCGCGGTCGTCATGAGGCGAGCAGGGCGTCCAGCGCGTCGCGGGCGCGGTCGGCGTCCTCCCGGTACTTCAGCACCGCGCCGAGCGTCGCGGTCGCCGACTCCAGGTCGAGGTGCCGGGCCCCGATGAGCTCGAGGGCGGCCGCCCAGTCCAGCGTCTCGGCGACCCCGGGCGGCTTGAGCAGGTCCAGCCCGCGCAGCCGGTGCACGGCCTGCGCGACCTGCTGCGCCAGCTCGTCGGACAGGTGCGGCATCCGCGCCTTGAGGATCGCGACCTCGCGCCCCAGGTCGGGGTGCTCGAGCCAGAGGTACAGACAGCGGCGCTTGAGGGCGTCGTGCACCTCGCGCGTGCGGTTGGAGGTCAGGACCACCAGCGGCGGCTGCTCGGCGCGCACCACACCGATCTCGGGGATCGTCACCGAGTTCTCGGCCAGCACCTCGAGCAGGAAGGCCTCGAACTCGTCGTCGGCGCGGTCGACCTCGTCGACGAGCAGCACGCTCGGCGTGGTCTGGAGCGCCTCGAGCACGGGGCGGGCGAGCAGGAAGCGGCGGTCGTAGAGGGAGGCCTCGACGGCGTCGGCGTCCAGCGCGTCCCCGGAGGCCGAGGCGGCGGCCTCCATGGTGCGCAGGTGCAGCAGCTGGCGCGGGAAGTCCCAGTCGTAGAGGGCCTGCGCGGCGTCGATGCCCTCGTGGCACTGCAGGCGCACGAGCGGCGCGCCGAGCACCTCGGCCAGCGCCTGCGCGAGCGCCGTCTTGCCGGTCCCCGGCTCACCCTCGCAGAACAGCGGCCGTCCCATGCGCATCGCGAGGAACGCCGCGGACGCGAGGCCCGGGTCGGCGAGATATCCGGTGCGTTCGAGGGCGGCGGCGACGGCGTCGGGCCGGTCGAACTCGGTGGCGGCGGTCACCGGACCATCGTCCCCTACCTGGGGCGATGGTGCTCAGGTTGCTGTGGCACACGCCGCACAACACCTCTCGGAGGCCGTGACGACCGTGACATCTTTCCTGTAAGTCACAGACGTGTGACACAACCGCCGCCGCGTCGTCATCAAGGGTTGACCTGCGAAAACGGTGACCAGGAGTTGTTACAAGCGTCCGATGGGGTGATCTTGAGGTTCCTGAGAGGCGCTTGAAACCACGACTGTCCTCCGTACCGTTCCCTCTCGGCCCTCCTGGGAGCGGCCACCGACCAGCCCCGAGGTCGCCGCGTCCGACGCCTGTCCAGCGGCCCCGGGTGACCCGATACGAGAGGTGCGGACCGGACAGGCCGAGCGAGCTTCAGGCATGGTGCGCCCCCCGAGCGGCGCACTCACGGTGAGACCGCGTGGAACCGGTCGACGATCCGTGGGGAGGACTCCTCCCGGTCGGCTGTTTCGTGGGACGCGGTGCGACGAGAGGTCATGCTTCGTAGTTCCGAGAAGTCGCTGGCGCACGCCCTCACCCGGAAGGCGGCCCAGCTGACGCTGGTCGGCGCGCTCGCGGCGACCCCGCTCGCGCTCACGGCCGGCACCGCGTCCGCCGACACGGACTGGGATGCGCTCGCGCAGTGCGAGAGCAGCGGCAACTGGTCGACGAACACCGGCAACGGGTTCTCCGGCGGCCTGCAGTTCACCCCCTCCACCTGGAAGGCGTTCGGTGGGTCGGGCAGCGCCCACAACGCCAGCCGCGAGGAGCAGATCCAGGTCGCCGAGCGCGTCAAGTCCGCGCAGGGCATGAACGCCTGGCCGACCTGCTCCAAGAAGACCGGCAACACCTCGAACAAGGCCAACAGCGAGTCGTCGGGCTCGTCGGGCAGCTCCAGCTCCTCGGGCAGCTCCAGCTCCTCGAAGAAGAAGAGCACCGAGACCGAGGCCATCAAGGCCCCGGCGCCCTCGGCCGTCGCCCCCGCCGGTGCCTACACCGTCGTCTCCGGCGACACGCTCAGCTCGATCGCCGGCGCGCACGGCGTGAGCTGGCAGCAGGTCGCGCAGCGCAACGGGATCGCGAACCCCGACGCGATCTCGGTGGGGCAGCAGCTCGCCCTGAGCTGATCCGTTCCCCACGCCACGACCCCCGCCGGTGTCCCCGAGCACCGACGGGGGTCGGCGTGCGTCCGGGGGTCGCGCGTTGGCGGGCCGTCACCCTGCACGAGGTGCACATCAGGCAGGCCGGGCGGCCCGAAGGGCTGCCTCATGTCACCCTCGCGGTCGACGTCTTCGGCCGCCGCACCGCGAAGTGCACATCAGGCATGCCGGGCAGCTCCAGAACCTTCCCCGTGTCACCCCCGCGGCCGGGCTACGGGCAGTTGACCCATTCCTCGGTGCCGTCGGCGAACTCCTGGCGCTTCCACACCGGGAGCTGCCGCTTCACCTCGTCGACGAGCTCGCTGCAGGCGTCGAACGCCTCGCGGCGGTGCTCGGCGGCGACCGCACAGGCGAGGGCGACGTCGCCGATCGCGAGCGGCCCCACCCGGTGCGACACGGCGATCGCCGTGACCCCGGCGAAGCGCCCCGCGATCTCGGCCGCCACCGTCTCCACCACGGAACCGGCCGACGGGTGGCCCTCGTAGTCGAGCGCGCGCACCGAGCGGCCGTGGTCGTGGTCGCGCACGACCCCGGCGAACGTGACCACCGCGCCGCTGCGCGGCCCGTCGACGAGGGCGGCGTGCTCGGCGACGTCGAGCGGCTCCTCCCCCACGGCGGCCCTCAGCACCGTGGCGGGTCCGGTCGCTGCACTCACTGGTGGTCCCCTCCCTGAATCTGGTCGACGGCGTGCTCGAGCACCGGCTCGAGCACGGACAGACCGTCGCGCACGCCGCCCGGGGAGCCGGGCAGGTTCACCACCAGTGTGCGCCCGGCGACCCCGGCGACCCCGCGGGACAGCATGCTCGTGGGTACCTTCCCGGCCCCGGCCGCACGCACGGCGTCGGCGATCCCCGGCACCTCGTAGTCGAGCACCGACCGCGTGGCCTCGGGCGTGCCGTCGGTCGGCGAGATCCCGGTGCCACCCGTCGTCAGGATCACCTGCACCCGCTCCGCGACCGCGGCCCGCAGCGCCTCCGCCACCGGCTCGCCGTCCGGAACGACCTGCGGGTCGTCCGCGGTCCAGCCGCGCTCACGCAGCCACGCCACGATCACCGGGCCGCCCCGGTCCTCGTACACCCCGGCCGACGCCCGGTTCGACGCCGTGATCACCCGCGCCCGTCGCAACGGTTCACTCATCTAGCGCCCCTCCGGCCTCGTCCAGACGCCGGAGCGTCCGCCCTCCTTGCGCTCGAGCCGCACCCCGTCCATCGTCGCGGCCGGATCGAGCGCCTTCACCATGTCGTGCAGCGCGAGCCCCGCGACCGACACCGCGGTCAGCGCCTCCATCTCCACGCCCGTCCGGTCGGCGCTGCGCGCGGTGGCCTCGATCCGCACCTCGTCCTCACCGACCTCGACGTCCACCGTCACGCCCGCGAGCGGGATCGGGTGGCAGAGCGGGATGAGGTCGGGCGTGCGCTTGGCACCCATGATCCCGGCGATCCGGGCCGTGGCCAGGGCGTCGCCCTTCGGGACGGTCCCGTCGCGCAGGGCCGCGCACACCTCGGCCGTGGTGCGCAGCGTCCCGCTCGCCGTGGCCACCCGCCGGGTGACCTCCTTGTCGCCGACGTCGACCATGCGCGCCGCGCCGGTCTCGTCGACGTGGGTCAGGCCGCTCACGTCTCCTCCTTCGTGGCGCCCTCGGCGGACTCCGCGCCCAGGTCGAGCGCGGCCTGCACCGAGTCGGCCTCGGCGCCCTCGGCCTCGCTGACCTTCCGGACGGCCGCGGCGACGGCGGGCGACACCGTGGAGTCGAAGACGCTCGGCACGATGAACAACGGGTTCGGCTCGGCGACCACGTCGGCGATCGCGGCCGACGCGGCGAGCAGCATCCCGTCGGTGATGCCCCGGGCCTGCGCGTCGAGCAGGCCGCGGAAGATGCCGGGGAAGGCCAGCACGTTGTTGATCTGGTTCGGGTAGTCCGAGCGCCCCGTCGCCACCACGGCCGCGTGGTGCTGCGCGATCCCCGGGTCGATCTCCGGGTCGGGGTTCGCGAGCGCGAAGACGATGGCGTCGTCGGCCATGCCCTTGACGTCGTCGGCGTGCAGCAGGTTCGGCGCCGACACCCCGATGAACACGTCCGCGCCGGGCAACGCGTCGTGGACGTCGCCGGTCCGCCCCTGCGCGTTGGTCTGCTCGGCCACCCAGCGCAGCGACGGGTGCAGGCCCTCCCGCTCGGCGTGGATGATCCCGTCGACGTCGACCGCGATCAGGTCGGCCGGCTTCAGCGGCAGCAGCAGCCGGATGATGGCGGACCCGGCCGCGCCGACCCCGCACACCACGATCCGGCAGTCCTCCGCGCGCTTGCCCACCACCCGCAGCGCGTTGCGCAGAGCGCCGAGCACGACGACGGCCGTGCCGTGCTGGTCGTCGTGGAAGACCGGGATGTCCAGCGACTCCCGCAGCCGCGCCTCGATCTCGAAACAGGCCGGGGCGGCGATGTCCTCGAGGTTGATCCCGCCGTAGACGGGCGCGAGGACCTCGACGGTGCGGATGATCTCCTCGGTGTCCTGCGTGTCCAGGCACACCGGCCACGCGTCGACGCCCGCGAACCGCTTGAACAGCGCGGCCTTGCCCTCCATCACCGGCATGGCGGCCGCGGCGCCCAGGTTGCCGAGCCCGAGGACCGCGGACCCGTCGGTGACCACCGCGACCGTGTTCCGCTTGATCGTCAGCCGCCGCGCGTCGTCGGGGCGCCGCGCGATCGCCTGGCACACCCGCGCGACCCCGGGTGTGTAGGCCCGCGACAGGTCCTCACGGGTGCGGAGGCCGACCTTCGCGTTGACCTCGATCTTGCCGCCGAGGTGCACGAGGAACGTCCGGTCGGAGACGTTGCGCACCCGCACGCCGTCGAGCGCGCCGAGGGCCTCGGTGATCTCCTCGGCGTGCCGCTCGGAGAGGGCGTTGCAGCTGATGTCGACGATGATCGAGTCGGTCCGCGACTCGACGACGTCGAACGCCGTCATCACGCCGCCGACCCGCCCGACGGCGACGGCGAGGTCACCCGCCGCGGTGGCGCTCGGCGGCGCCTCCACCCGGGCGGTGATGGCATAGCCGGGTCCGGGGACCGCCACGGTTCAGCCCTCCTGCGATCGTTCCGATGACAGCCGGGCCAGATCGGCCGGGGTGTCGACGTCGTCTCGGGTGGCGACGTCGCCGACCTCCACGGCCGCCACGTCGTCCCGCCCGGCAAGGTAGCCCCGCGCCCCGACATCGTCGTGCGCAGCGGCCGCGACGGCGGCCAGATGGTCGTGTCCGAACACCACCGGATGGCCCGGACGGCCGCCGTAGGCGCCGCGCACGATCCCGTCGCGGGTCGCCGCGGCGGCGACCCGGGCGAGCGCGGCGGGCCCGATGCCCGGGGTGTCCACCAGCAGCACGAGCACGGCGTCGACGTCCGCGGGCAACGCCTCGAGCCCCGCCCGCAGCGACTCCCCCATGCCCTGCGCCCAGCCGTCCGCCCGCACGACGAGGGCCTCGGCGTCGGCCGCCCGCGCGGCCGCGGCCGCCTCGTCCGCGGACGCCCCGACCACGACGACGCGCGGGGTGCACCCGGCGTCGTGCAGGGCGCGCAGCGCCCGCGCCACCAGCGGCTCACCGTCGAGTTCGACGAGGGCCTTCGGCGTACCCATCCGGCGACCGGCCCCCGCCGCGAGCAGGAGGCCGGCGACCGTCATCAGCGATTGATCTCCGTCACCGGGTGCTCGTAGCCGAGCTGGTCGGCCGGCAGCGGGAACTCGATCTCGCCGAACGGGGAGGCGGCACCCTGCGTGGGCGCCATGAGCTCGGTGATGGGGTGCCCGCCGTCGACCTGCGGCCATCCCGGGTCCTGCCGGGGCTGGACGGTCTTCTCGGCCTGCTCGCCGTCGTGCTGCGTCGCCACCGGTTCCTCCCTGGTCACGTGGTCTGCCTGCAGTCTGCCGCATCCGGGCTCGAGGGGGCGACCGCACCGCCTCCCCGATCACGACCGATTAGCCTGGTAGGGATGGCCAGGACCCTCCTCGAGCACCTGCGTGCCCAGGACGACGAGACGCTGGGCACGCTGCTGGCGGCCCGCCCCGATCTGGCCCTGCCCGCCCCGGCCGACACCGGCGTCGTCGCCACCCGCGCCGGGGTCCGCACCTCGGTCGGGCGCGCGTGCGAGGACCTCGACGCGCTGCACCTCGCCCTCGTCGACGCGCTCCTCGTCGCCGAGGCCGACCAGGCGCCGGTCGACCCCGACTCCGTGCTCGACCTCCTCGGGGCCGACGTGCCCCGTGAGGTCGGCCGGGCCGCCCTCGACCGGCTGCGGGTGCTCGCGCTGGTCTGGGATGTTCCCGACGACGCGAGCGGTCCCGCGGGCGTGCGCGCGGTCCCCGCCCTGCGCGACACCGCCCGGCGGTACCCCGCGGGTCTCGGGCGTCCCGCCCCCTCGGGCTCGGTGCTGCTCGACGAGGACCCGGCGACGGTCATGGCGGGCCTGCCCGCCGACCAGCGGGCCGTGGTCGACGCCCTGGACCGCGACGGGCCGGTGGGGCGCAGCCGCGCGAAGGACGGGGACGACAACCCCGTCGCCCGCCTGCTCGCGCGCGGCATCCTGCGCCGGATCGACGACGACACCGTCGAGCTGACCCGCGAGGGCGGCCTCGGACTGCGGGGCGACCGCCCGCTCGGACCGGTCGTGGCCGCCGACCCGATGCCCGCCCCGCGCACGCAGGACCCGGCGACGATCGACGCGACCGCCGCGGGCGAGGCCCTCGAGACGGTGCGCCGCGCCGAGGGCGTCCTCGCGGCGTGGTCCGACGCGCCGCCCGCGGTCCTGCGCTCCGGCGGGCTCGGCGTCCGCGACCTGCGCCGGCTCGCCAAGCAGCTCGACGTCGACGAGACCGCGGCGGGGCTGCTCGTCGAGGTCCTCGCCGCCGCGTCGCTGCTCGCCGTCAGCGAGGACGCCGACGCCGTCTGGTGCCCGACCACCACCGCCGACCGCTGGCTCGCCTCCCCGCCCGAGACGCAGTGGGTGGCGCTGGCGCGGGCGTGGCTGGAGATGCCGCGGCAGCCGTCGTCGATCGGGCAGCGCGACTCGACGGACAAGCTCGTCGGGCCGCTCTCCGACGAGGTGCGTCGCCCCTGGGCCGCCCAGGTCCGGCGCCGGGTGCTGGCGCGGCTCGCCGAGTTCGACGACGGGGCGGGGCCGGTCTCGGTCGACGCGCTGGTCGAGTCGCTCGCGTGGCGCGCCCCGCGGCGCGGCGGGCGCATGCGCGACGACCTCGTCCGGGCCACCGTCCGGGAGGCGACCGCGCTCGGGGTCGTGGCCCTGGACGCCCTCACGACGGCGGGTCGGGAGCTGCTGCGCGTCCCGCGCCGTCCCGACGACGACCCGGACGCCGCCGCGGCCGCCGCCCTGCGGCCGGCGATGCCCGAGCCGGTGGGCCACATCCTGCTCCAGGCCGACCTCACGGCCGTCGCCCCGGGACGGCTGGAGCCCGACCTGGCGGCGGCGATGGACCGGCTCGCCGACGTGGAGTCGGCCGGTGGCGCGACGGTGTACCGGATCAGCGAGGCCTCGATCCGGCGGGCGCTCGACCTCGGCTGGACCGCCGCCGACGTGCACGAGCTGTTCGCGAAGCGGTCGGCGACCCCCGTGCCGCAGGGGCTGACCTACCTGGTCGACGACGTCGCCCGGCGCCACGGGCGGCTGCGGGGCGGCACCGCGGCCTCCTTCCTGCGCTCCGAGGACGAGGCGCTGCTGGCGGAGGTCATGTCGTTGCCGGTGGCGGAGGCCCTGGAGCTGCGCCGCCTCGCGCCGACCGTGGTGGTGTCGACGGCCCCGCTGGCCGAGGTGCTCGAGGCGCTGCGGGCGGCCGGGCTGTCCCCGGTCGCCGAGGACGCCGACGGCGGCGTGCTCGACCTGCGCCCGCGGGGACGACGCACCGCACCCCGCCGGCCCGACCGCTCCGGCGCGGGCTCGCCGTCACTGTCCGGCGACCAGATCGCCGCGCTCGTGGCGCAGCTGCGGGCCGGCGACAAGGCCGCGACCGCGGCTCGCGGGGCCGCGACCGTGCCGGGGTCGACCCGGCAGACGGCCTCGGCGACCGTGGCCGTGCTCGCCGACGCCGCGCGCACCGGCCGGACCGTGTGGATCGGCTACGTCGACGCGGCCGGGACCGCGTCCCAGCGGGTGGTGCGGCCGCTGCGCGTCGGCGGCGGGCTGCTCGAGGGCACCGACGCGGCGGTCGAGTCCGACGACACCGGACCGGGCTCGGCGGTGTCGTTCGCGCTGCACCGGATCACCTCGGTCAGTGTGCTGACCGAGAACTGAGGGTCCGGTTCCGAGCGAACGGCACTCTCGCGCACATAGATGCTGCGAGAGTGCCGTTCGCTCGGGAGGAGGGGACCTCAGGCCCGGGCGCCGACCGCCCACACCTGCATGGCGTGCTCGACCAGCGCGATCAGCGTCTCCTTCGTCGACTCCCGGTCGCGGGCGTCGACGGTGACCACCGGGACGGACGGGTCGATGGCGAGGGCCTCGGCCACGTCCTCCAGGGAGTGCGTCAGGACGCCGTCGAACAGGTTCACGCCCAGCACGTAGGGCAGGTTCCGGTCCTCGAAGAAGTCGACCGCGGCGAAGCAGTCGGCGAGGCGGCGGGTGTCGACCAGCACGACCGCGCCGATGGCGCCGCGCACGAGGTCGTCCCACATGAACCAGAACCGGTCCTGCCCGGGCGTGCCGAACAGGTAGAGGATCAGGTCGGCGTCGAGGGTGACGCGGCCGAAGTCCATGGCCACCGTGGTGGTCCGCTTGTTCGGCACGGCGGTGAGGTCGTCGACGCCGGCGCTGGCGTCGGTCATGACCGCCTCGGTGGTCAGCGGGTCGATCTCCGAGACCGAGCCGACGAAGGTCGTCTTGCCGACCCCGAACCCCCCGGCGACGACGATCTTGGCCGACGTGGTCGTCGGGACCGCCTCGTCAGAGCCGTCGTAGTCCACTCAGCACCCTTTCCATCAACGCCATGTCCGGGGAGTCACCCGTCGACGAGGCGGTCTCGTGCACCACGATCGATCCGTGCGCGGCCATGTCGCCGAGCAGCACCCGCGCCACCCCGAGCGGGAGCCGGAGCAGGGCTGCGACCTCGGCCACCGACTTGGGCTCGGCGCAGAGGTCGGCGATCATGCGGTGCTCGTACTGGGCGACCTGGGCCGGGTCGCGGCCCTGGGCCGTCGTCGACAGCAGCGTCTCGACGGCGAGGTCGTAGGCCGGGCGGGTCCGGCCGCGCGTCCAGGCGTAGGGCCGCACGAAGGAAGCCTCCGGCGGCTCGTCCCCGTGTCGGGGCCCGTCCGGGTAGTCCGGGGCCACGAACTCGTGCCGCCCGGGCACCTGGATGCCGCCCGGGGCGGTCGGCGGGAGGGCCGGGTCGCCGTTTGGGAACAGCGGACCCGGGCGGGGCACCGTGCCCTGGGGCCCGGGCGCACCCGGGGCGCCCTGGAACCCCGGTCCGCCCCGGAAGCCCGGAGGGCCGGTCGGCGGGCCGCCGGGCGGGCCGCGGTGAGCGCCACCGACACCACCGCCGCCGGCGTCCTCGGAGTCGAGCCGGCGGGCCGCCTCCTCGTCGGCGGCCGCCCCGGCGTCGTCGCGCCGGCGCCGACGGAACAGGCCCCGCCGCTCACCGGCGCGCTTGGACGCCCCGCCCGTGATCCCGTTCAGGACCTCGGCGAAGGCGTCGTCCTCGCTCACCGTCGCTCACTCCCCCCGGGCCACCTCACCGGAACCCCGATCCCTGGAGCTCCGCGCGCAGCTCGGGGGTCAGCAGCTGGCCGACCCGGTCGACGAGCAACGTCATCTCGTAGCCCACGAGCCCGATGTCGCAGTTCGGCGCGGCGAGCGTGGCCAGGCACGAGCCGTCGCTGATCGACATCAGCAGCACGATGCCGCGCTCCATCTCGACGACCGTCTGCACCACCTCGCCGGCCTCGAAGCAGCGGGCCGCGCCCTGGGTGAGGCTGACGAGCCCGGACGCCACGGCGGCGAGCTGGTCGGCCCGGTCCCGCGGGAGGCGGTTGGACGCGGTCAGCAGGAGCCCGTCGGCGGAGACGACCACGGCGTGCGCCACCCCCGGGACCCGCTCCGCGAAGTTGGAGACCAGCCAGCCGAACCTGCTGGGCTGCGACTGGGGTGCCGTCACTGCTCCTCCTCGATGGCGTTCGTGGTGTCGGCGGCGGGGCCGCCTCCGGGGGACGGGGTGGGGCGGGACGAGCGCCCGTCCGCGACCCCGCGCTGGTAGCTGGCGAGCCGTCCGCGGACCGCCTCCGCGCTGCGGCGGGGTGTCTCCGCCGGGCCGGCGGCGCCGCCGGTCGCGACCGGGGACGGTGCGGGCCGGGCACTGCCCGGGACCAGGTGCGCCCGCGGCCGACGGCGGGGCAGACCGGACTCGGTGGTGCCGGCGTCGACGGCGGTGAGCGACGGTGCTCCCGCGTCGAAGCCGAGGCGGCCGGTGTCCGACCACTCCGGGTCGACGGTGTCGGGCGCGTTCGGCTCGGCCTCGCGGAACCAGACCGACGCGACCTCGTCGAAGATCGGCGTCCGCTCCCGGTTGGGCAGGACCGCCGCCGGGCGGCGCGGCAGCCCCTCGGGAGCCGGCCGCACGGGGAGCGACCCGGTGCCGAGCGCGCCGTTGCTGCCGTTGGTCCCGTGCCCGTTCGTGCCGTGGCCGTTGGTCCCGGCGCCGTTCGTGCCGTACCCGTTCGTGGCCGTGCCGTTCGTGGCCGTGCCGTTCGTGGCGGCGCCGTTCGCGGCCGCCGCCGGACTCGCCGGGACCGGTGTGCTCGCCGGGGCCGGCGCCGTGGGCGCGGCCGTGTCGTCGCCGGGCGCGAACAGCTCCTCGGCCGACGCGGCCGGGACCTCGTCGACCTCCTGCTCGTCGGCCGGGCGCGGGCGCAGCCGGGGCGCCGAGCCGGGCCGCAGCAGCGGACCGTCCGGGCGCCGCTGCGCGAGCGGCCGCAGGGAGCGGCGGCTGGGACGGGACGGCAGCACCTCGGACCCGGCGTCGTCGTCGGACGGCTCGTCCTCCGACACGACCTCCGGCGTCGCGGCCTCCGCGGCAGGGGCCTCCTCCGGGTCCGCCGCCGGGGCGTCGGGCGTCGCGACGACCTCGCGGTCCTCCTCCTCGGCGACGACGTCCGCGTGCGGGACGGCCGGGACCTCGGTCTCCGGCTGCTCCACGGCTGCCGACCGCCCCGGGGCGGCGGGCTCCCCCGCGACGGCGTCGTGCTCCGGGGCGTCCGGGTTCTCCGGCCCGGGCGGGGGGACGACCTCCGCGCCGTTCCACATCGTGGGTGCCGGTGCGGGCGCCGATCCCGGCGGACGCGGGCCGTGGTCGCGGGGCGGACCCCAGGGCCCGGGCGCGGGCGGTGGTCCGGCCGGGGCTCCCGGGTACGGCCCGCCCGGGCGCGGCGGCAGGGGACGCGGCGGCAGCGGACGGCCACCCTGGCCACCCGGGCCGGCGGGCGCCGCTCCCGGGGCCTCCGACCAGCCCTGGGCCGGCCGGGGCCGCGGAGCCGGACGGCCGTCGCGAGTGGTGCCGCCGTCGGGCGCCCACGCGGTCGCGGGCTCCGGCCGCAGGCCGTGCCGCCCGGGGGGCCCGGCGTCCTCGGGGGTCGTGGCGGTGTCGGTCGACGCGTCGTCCTGCTCCGCCTCGTCGTCCGCGCCGCGCCAGGCGTGCGCGGCGACGGGACGGGCCGGGACGCCGCCCGACGTCGGCGCCTCCGCGTCCGGGGCGCCCTGGCTCCAGACGGCGACGCCGTCGTCCTCGCCACCGCCCCAGACCGTGGCGACGCGGTCGTCGTCGTCCTCGTCGTCGTCGTCCGTGTCGGCCGCGTCGGTCTGCGGCCCGGGCACGGTCGTCCCCGGCGGCTCCTCCGCCGGCGTCCCGCTGCCCGGGCGAACCGGGCGTCGGGGCAGCGCGGCGGCCAGCGCGCCGGTCAGACCGTTGCGACGCTCCGGGGCGCCGTCGGCGGCCGGCGTCTCCCGGGCCGCAGGGGCCGCCGGGGTCGCGGCGGAGCCCTCGGACCCGCCCGACGTCTCCTCCGGCGAGCCGCCGGGGGCGAAGAAGGCCGTGGCGCCGGCGCCCGCCGCCACGCCGGCGGCACCGGCCGCAGCCGCACCCGCCGCGGCGGTACCGCGGGCCGCGGTGCGACGCGGGAGGTCGGCGGCACCCTCGCGCGGCTCCTGCCGCGGGATGCCGGGTGCGTCCGGACGGGAGGTCCCGTTGACCTGGCCGCCGATCGGGCTGGAGCCCGGCGACCGGACGGGCAGGCCGGTGCCGCCGAGCGCGCGCGCCGACGGGCCGCTGCCGGGACGCGTGCCGGGCGCGCCGGAGAGCACGGCGGAGGCGGGGATGCGCACCGCCGCGACCACGCCACCCTCGTCGCGCGTGCGCAGGGTGACGCCGATGCCGTGCCGGATGGCCAGGCGACCGACCACGAACAGACCCATGCGCCGCGACGCCGAGACGTCGACGGTGGGCGGGGAGCCGAGCCGCTGGTTGGCGTCGGCCAGGTCCTCGCCGGTCATCCCGACGCCGCTGTCGGCGATCTCGAGCACGACCGCGCCGTCGGGCTCGGGCCGGGCCGAGACGTCGACGCGGGTCTCGGGCGCGGAGAAGGCGGTGGCGTTCTCCAGCAGCTCGGCGACGAGGTGCACGACGTCGGCGGCGGTGCGACCGAGCAGCTGGACCGAGGGCGGCGGCGAGAGCTCGACGCGCTGGTACTGCTCGACCTCCGAGGCGGCGGCGCGCAGCACGTCGACCAGGGGCACCGGGCGGCCGCCGCGGCGGGCCAGGTCGGTCCCGGAGAGGACCAGGAGGTTCTCCGAGTTCCGCCGCATGCGCGTCGCGAGGTGGTCGAGCTGGAACAGGTCGCCGAGGGCCTCCGGGTCCTCCTCCTTGTTCTCCAGCTGCTCGATGAGCCGCAGCTGGCGCTCGACGAGCGCCTGCGAGCGGCGGGAGAGGTTCACGAAGATGCTGTTGTAGGCCGACCGGAGCCCGGCCTGCTCGGCGGCGAGGCGCACCGCCTGCTCGTGCACCTGGTCGAACGCGCGGGCGACCTGCCCGATCTCCTCGCGCGTCTCGATCGGGGTGCGGCTCACCTCGGTGTCCGGGGCCTCGCCCTCCCGCAGACTGCGCACTGCGTCGGGCAGGCGCCGCTCCGCGACGTCGAGCGCGGTGCGGCGCAGCAGACGCAGGGGGCGCAGCAGCGAGCGCGTCACGAAGAAGACCACCGCCGCGCCGGCCATCAGCGCGAGCAGCAGCACCACCGAGGCGACCCCGGCCGCGTTGCGCGCCCCGTCCTGCAGCGCGGTCGCGTTCCGCTGCAGCCGCTCGCGCAGCTGATCGGAGACGCCGGTGACCTTCTGCTGGACCGCGGAGGACGCGGCGTCCCAGTCCTGGGCGGAGACCTGCAGCGGCAGCCCGGCGCTCCCGCGGCCGAGGACGACCTGCGCCAGCCGGTCGCGCTGGTCCACGTCGGGTCCGACCAGCGCGTCGGCGAGGCCGGCGTTGTCGGTGCCGACCGCGCTGCGGAACTCGTCGACCGCGATCGACCGACGCAGCGTCGCGTTGCGCGCCTGGTCGATCGAGGGTGCGTCGATCCGCCCGCCCGCGATCGCCGCGGCGACCACGGCCTGCACGTAGGCGTCCTGCTCGCGCACGACGGACAGCGCGTAGAGCCCGGTGGAGAGCCCGGCGATCGACGGGTCCGCCGCCTCCCGGGTCAGCGACTCGTCGAAGGTGAGCACGGCCGACGTCGCGTCGGTGTACCGGGAGATCGCCCCCGCCGGGTCGACCGCGCCGCCGCGGACGTCGTCGCGGACCCGGTCGAGCCCCTCGACCGCGGAGAACGCGTCGCGATACGACGAACGCGTCTGGTCGTCGACCGAGTCGGCCGACCCGTACGCGCTGCGCAGCCGGGCCAGCTGGTCGTTCGTCGCGTCCGCCGCCTCCTGCACCGGGCCGAACCCGCCGGCGCGGTTGGTGGACAGGAACACCGCGGCCGCCCGGCGCTCGGCGTCGAGGGCGCCGAGGAGCTGGGCGTTGTTGCTCTCGAGCGCCACGGCCTGCTGCACGCCGTCGTAGGAGCGGGCCTTCTCGGTCTGCTCGACGATGCGCAGGACGCCCAGGGTGATGACGAACAGGGTGGGGACCAGCAGGACGGCCGCGAGCTTGACCGGCAGGCTCCAGTTGCGCAGGGCGAGCCGCTCACCCAGGGGCGGGCGGGCCTGCGCGTCGGTGACACCGCCACGAGCCTCGCCTCGCGCGTCGGTTCGGCGGACGGGAGCGGTCACGCGATGGTCCTTCCCCTTGCACCGGTCGGTCGGTCGCCTGTCACGGACACGCCCCCTCGAACGGACGCCTGCTGCACCCTGTGTAGTTGTTCATGGGCTACACTGCGGACAGACCGACCACGACGGCGCTCCGTGAGTGACGTTGTCACCCCGGTCGGCGAGCAGAGGTGCACGCTCAGTGCACCCGGCGCGTCAGTGGGTCGCATGGTCGGTTCCGTCGCTACGAGGTCGGAGCGGCCACCGGGCCCGCCACGGCGGGCCGATGCGCCCCGGACCAGGGGCAGTGGGCAGATCGGCCGAGCACGCCTGCGGGTGTGCGGACGTATCGGCCCCGTCGGGTGGTGGGTCACTCCTCGGAGCAGGTGTCGGTGACGTCGGAGTGTAGACCGACCCCCCGACGAGATCATCTCCCCGTTCTCGGGGCACCCCCTCCGAGCGGCCTCGATCACGGGATGTGGCAGGTCACGCCGCCCGCACGGGATCGCGGGGGAGATCGTCGGCGGGACGAGGACAATGGGATCCGACGACCCGTCGTCGAGAACCCGCGAGACCCTGGAGGCCGGACGCCGTGAGCACCCCCGGGACCGGACCGTTGATCGTCCAGTCCGACAAGACGCTGCTGCTCGAGGTGGACCACCCCGGCGCGGCGGCGGCCCGCACGGCCATCGCGCCGTTCGCCGAGCTCGAGCGCGCGCCGGAGCACGTGCACACCTACCGCGTCACGCCGCTCGCCCTGTGGAACGCCCGTGCGGCGGGCCACGACGCCGAGCAGGTCGTCGACGCCCTCGTCAGCCACTCGCGCTTCGCGGTCCCGCAGAACCTCCTCATGGACGTCGTCGAGACCATGGGGCGCTACGGGCGGCTGCAGCTGACCAACCACCCCGCGCACGGCCTCGTCATGGTGTCGTTCGACCACGCCGTGCTCGAGGAGGTGATGCGGAACAAGAAGATCGCGCCGCTGCTGGGCGAGCGCATCGACGACGACACGATCGTCGTGCACCCCTCGCAGCGCGGGCTGCTCAAGCAGATCCTGCTCAAGGTCGGCTGGCCGGCCGAGGACCTCGCGGGCTACGTCGACGGTGAGGCGCACCCGATCGAGCTCGAGCAGGACGACTGGGAGCTGCGCGACTACCAGGCCGCGGCGGTCGACGGTTTCTGGGCCGGCGGCTCCGGCGTCGTCGTGCTGCCCTGCGGGGCCGGGAAGACGCTGGTCGGAGCGGCCGCGATGGCGAAGGCCAAGGCGACGACGCTGATCCTCGTCACCAACACGGTCGCCGGGCGGCAGTGGAAGCGCGAGCTGGTCGCCCGCACCTCGCTGACCGAGGACGAGATCGGCGAGTACTCGGGCGAGCGCAAGGAGATCCGCCCCGTCACGATCGCCACGTACCAGGTCATGACCCGCAAGACCAAGGGCGTACACCGCGCGCTCGAGCTCTTCGACGAGCGCGACTGGGGTCTGATCATCTACGACGAGGTGCACCTGCTGCCCGCGCCCGTCTTCCGGATGACCTCCGACCTGCAGTCCCGCCGCCGGCTCGGGCTCACCGCCACCCTCGTCCGCGAGGACAACCGCGAGGGCGACGTCTTCTCCCTCATCGGGCCGAAGCGCTACGACGCGCCGTGGAAGGACATCGAGTCGCAGGGCTGGGTCGCGCCGGCCGACTGCGTCGAGGTCCGCGTGACGATGACCGAGAACGAGCGGATCGTCTACGCCACCTCGGAGGCCGACGAGCGCTACCGGATGTGCGCCTGCGCGCGGACGAAGATCCCGGTGGTGCGCTCGATCCTGGAGCGCCATCCCGACGAGCCGGCGCTCGTCATCGGCGCGTACATCGACCAGCTCGAGGAGATGGGGCGGGCGCTCGACTGCCCGGTGATCCAGGGCTCGACGACGAACAAGGAGCGGGAGAAGCTCTTCGACGCCTTCCGGCGCGGGGAGCTGCCCCGGCTCGTCGTCTCGAAGGTCGCGAACTTCTCCATCGACCTGCCCGAGGCCTCGGTCGCGGTGCAGATCTCCGGGACCTTCGGGTCCCGCCAGGAGGAGGCCCAGCGCCTCGGACGGCTGCTGCGCCCGAAGGCCGACGGGCGGCAGGCCCACTTCTACTCGGTCGTCTCGCGCGACTCGGTGGACGCCGACTACGCCGCCCACCGGCAGCGCTTCCTCGCCGAGCAGGGCTACGCCTACCGGATCGTCGACGCCGACGACATCCTCGGCCCGCCCGTCCCGGAGGTCGACGCGGACTGACCCGGCCTAGCGGCCGTACCAGGGCACCTCGCGGCGGGCGCCCGGGATCGGGGTGGTGGCCGTCGTCGGCCCCACCCCGAAGGCCCGCGGGTCGTCCACGTCGACGATGCGGCGGCCGAGCGGCGTCAGCGAGACCGGGACGAGCTTGAGGTTCGCCCAGGCGAACGGGATACCGATGATCGTCACGGCGAGGGCGATCGCGGTGACCACGTGCCCGATGGCGAGCCACCAGCCGGCGACGACGAACCAGACGATGTTGCCGAGCGTCGACCCGACGCCGTGGTCGGGGCGGCGCTCGAGACGCTGGCCGAACGGCCACAGGGTGAACAGCGCGATGCGGAACGAGGCGATCCCCCAGGGGATCGTCACGATGAGCACGCAGCAGATGATCCCGGCGATCACGTAGCCGATCGCCATCCACACCCCGGCCAGCACGAGCCAGACCAGGTTCAGCACGATCCGCAGGCCTTCCATGCGTCCAGGATGCCCGGATCCGCTGAGAGCTCCCTGAGCGCTGCGGGAACTATTTCCCGACGTCGGGCCGGTGCGGGTCGATGCGCGCCGTGCCTCAGTCGAGGACGCGGCCCTTCGTCTCCGGCAGCGTCAGGATGATCACGAACGCCACGACCGCGCCGCCGGTGACGTACCAGAAGAACAGCTGCGGCTGCCCGGCCCCGGAGAACGCGGCGATCAACAGCGGGGCGGTGCCGCCGAACAGCGCGACCGTCAGGTTGTACCAGGCACCGATGCCGAGGGCGCGGAGCTCCGTCGGGAAGATCTCGCTCATGATCGCGGGTGCGATCGAGGAGAACACCGCGTAGAGCCCGAGGCCCACCGAGAACACGACGATCAGGTTCACCAGGGGCGGTCGGTCGGTGATGAGCAGGCTGAGCGGGACCGTCAGCACGGCGAACGCGGCCGACCAGACCAGCATCTGCGGCTTGCGCCCGAACCGGTCCGCGCACGCGCCCATCGGGTACTGCAGCACGATGAACACGACCGTGCCGATCGACAGCGCGAGGAACACGTCGCTGCCGGCGGCGTCGCGGAACTGCACCGCGTACGGCGTGAGGGCGCTGAAGAAGGTGTAGTAGCAGAGCGTCGAGAGCAGCGTGAACCCGAAGAGCTGGAGGACCGACCTCGGGTGGTGGGTGAGGGTCCGCAGCAGCGGGTTCTTCGTGGCCTTCGCCTTCTCGACGTTCTCCTCGAACTGCTCGGTCTCGGTGAGGCTGCGACGCAGCCAGAGCCCGACGAGGCCGAGGACACCGCCGACCACGAAGGCGATCCGCCAGCCGTAGGACTCCAGGTCGGGGCGGCTCAGCGTCGAGGTCAGGAGCAGCCCGAGCAACGACGCGGCGAGCAGTGCGACGCCCGTGGAGATGTAGAAGAAGCTGGAGTAGCGGCCGCGGCGGTTCGGCGGGGCGATCTCGGCGAGGTACGCGCTGGCGTTGGACACCTCGCCGCCGAGCGAGAGCCCCTGCGCGATCCGGGCGAGCAGCAGCAGGATCGGTGCGAGCCACCCGACGGCGGCGTAGGTGGGCAGCACGGCGATCAGCAGCGATCCGCCGGCCATCAGGAGGATCGTCACGAGCATGGCGAACTTGCGGCCGCGCAGGTCGGCGAGGCGACCGAGCAGCACCCCGCCGAGCGGGCGGAAGAAGAACGCGAGCGCGTAGGTCGACGTCGTCCCGATGAGCGCGAGCGTCGGGTTGCTCTTGTCGAAGAACTGGGAGGAGAAGTAGACCGCGAAGGTCGCGTAGATCGTCCAGTCGAACCACTCGACGGCGTTGCCGATGCTGGCCGCGACGAGCGTCCGCACCGGCAGCTTGTGACGCTCGGTCGACGCCGGGTCCGTCACCTGGCTCATGCGCGCTCCCTCACCGTGGTTCGTCGGGCACGCACGGTAGGTGATTCGTCCGGATCCGGCCAGGGCAGATCGCACCAGGCGGAAGACCGACGTCAGAGAGCGAGGACCGCCGCGACGAGGTCGGCCTGCGGCTCCCGTGCGCTCGTCCGGGTCCGACCGCCGACGAGGGCGTCCAGCGGCAGCACGGTCACGCCGTAGCGCATCCGCGCCATGGCCCGGACCGCAGCGGTCAGGGCGGTGCGGTCGACGGGCCGTCCCTCGACGGCGAGACCGTCGGCGTACGCCTCGAGCGCCCGGGGCAGGACCGCGACGGCCTCCGCGGCGGGTGCGCGCCCCGCCTCCGCGCGCCCGAAGACGAGCGGGACGACGTCCCAGCCGACGGGTGCACAGGTGGCGGTCGCCCAGTCGATCAGCACGAACGACGACGGGTCGGCGACCGGACGCAGCAGGTTGTCCGGCGTCGGATCGCCGTGCGAGGGCAGCCCGGGGGCCGTGAGCCAGGGCGCCACGCCCGGTCCGTCGTCGGTGGCGAGGTCGTCGAGGAGCGCGAGCACCGGCTCCTCCAGATCGCGCTCGACCGCGGCCGCGAACTCGGGGTGACGCCACGACCCCGGGGCCCGGAGCAGCGGTGCCGCCCACGAGCGGACGGCACCGTCGAGGAACGACCGGAGGAAGGTGGGCCCGACCCACGGCACCACGTCGTCCGCCCGTCGGGCGGCCAGGCGGCCGAGGAGACCGGCCGCACGGACGACGTCGTCGGGGGTCCAGGGATCGTCGGCGGTGGCCACGTCCTCCTGCCACAGCACGATCTCCTCCGCGCGCGTCGTCCACGCCACGAGGCCCGGGAGCCGCAGCCCCGCCGGGAGGCGGTCCGCAGGCATCGTCGTGACGACCTCGGCCTCGAGCCGCCACGGGATGACGCGGTCCAGGTGGGCCCGCGCGTCGTCCGGCATCTCCGGCGGCAGGCCGTATCGGGCCGGCCGCAGCACCTTCGCGACCAGCCGCACCGGGACCTGATCGCCGTCGGCGGTCCCGGCCAGGACGGACACCCGGTGCAGCCCGGCCGTCGTCGGCGCCGTGACCGCGTGCGCGATGGACTCGACCGCGTCCACCACGGCGTCCACGACCCGCCGTCCGAGCAGCTCGCCCAGACCGGCGGCGAGATCGCCCGGCGCGACACCGCCCGGCACCGTCGTCGTCATGATCGCACTCCCGGTATGGTCAAGCTGCTTGTCCGAATGCGACGAGTGTGACGGGAGGCGGGACCATCGTCAACGAGCTTGTCGAACCTCCGCTCCCGGGGTTGCTGGAGCAGCTCCTCCTCGACCTCCGCCGCACGGTGTCCGCGGTCGCCGAGGAGCACGCGCCGGGGCTCGGCGCCCGTCACTTCCGACTGCTCTCCGCCCTCCCGCCGACCGGGACCCGGGTGGCGCGGCTCGTGGAGGTGGCGGGCCTGACGAAGCAGGCGATGGCCCAGACGCTGCGTCCGCTCGAGGACGGTGGCTTCGTCGAGGTCGTCCCCGACCCCACCGACCGCCGCGCGCGGATCGTGCGCCGGACGGAGGCGGGCGAACGGATCGACCGGGCGCTGCGCGCGGCCCTGGCGCGGCGCGAGCAGGAGCTCGCTTCCCGGGTGGGCGCGGACCGGTGGGCGATCACGGCGGAGGTCCTGCGGGACCTGTGGCGGGACACGGTGGAGACGCGGGCCGCCGGAGCCTGATCGACGGTGCCGGGTTTCCTGGCACTGGGTGAAAGCAGTGACGCATTGCTTGCACGGGCAGCCGGGAACGACGAACGGGCCGCACCCCCGTGGGGGTACGGCCCGTCGTCAGGAAGGAAGCGCGGACTAGAAGTCCATGCCGCCCATGCCGCCCGTCGGGTCGGCGCCGGCACCGGCGCCCGCCTTCTCGGGCTTGTCGGCCACGACGGCCTCGGTGGTGAGGAACAGCGCGGCGATCGACGCGGCGTTCTGCAGCGCCGAGCGGGTGACCTTGGCCGGGTCGATGATGCCGGCCTTGATCAGGTCCTTGTACTCGCCGGTGGCGGCGTCGAGGCCCTCACCGGTGTTCAGGCCACGGACCTTCTCGGCCACGACGCCGGGCTCGAGGCCGGCGTTGTGCGCGATCTGCTTCAGCGGCGCCTCGAGCGCGGTGCGCACGATGTTGGCGCCGGTGGCCTCGTCCCCGTCCAGCCCGAGGCCGGAGAAGACGTCGCCGGTCGAGGCCTGCAGCAGGGCGACGCCGCCGCCGGCGACGATGCCCTCCTCGACCGCGGCCTTGGCGTTGCGGACCGCGTCCTCGATGCGGTGCTTCCGCTCCTTGAGCTCCACCTCGGTGGCCGCACCGGCGCGGATGACCGCGACGCCGCCGGCCAGCTTGGCGAGGCGCTCCTGGAGCTTCTCGCGGTCGTAGTCGGAGTCCGAGCGCTCGATCTCCGAGCGGATCTGGGTCACGCGACCCGCGATCTGCTCGGCGTCGCCGGCACCGTCGACGATGGTGGTCTCGTCCTTGGAGACCGTGACCTTGCGGGCGCGGCCGAGCAGCGAGAGGTCCGCCGACTCGAGCTTGAGGCCGACCTCCTCGGAGATGACCTCACCACCGGTCAGGATCGCCATGTCGGCGAGCATCGCCTTGCGGCGGTCACCGAAGCCGGGGGCCTTGACGGCGACCGACTTGAACGTCCCGCGGATCTTGTTGACGACGAGCGTGGCCAGGGCCTCGCCCTCGACGTCCTCGGAGATGATCGCGAGCGGCTTGCCGGACTGCATGACCTTCTCCAGCAGCGGGAGCAGGTCCTTCACCGACGAGATCTTCGAGGACATGAGCAGGACGTAGGGGTCGTCCAGCTCCGCCTCCATCCGGTCCTGGTCGGTGACGAAGTAGGGCGAGATGTAGCCCTTGTCGAAGCGCATGCCCTCGGTGAGCTCGAGCTCGAGCCCGAAGGTCTGCGACTCCTCGACGGTGATGACGCCTTCCTTGCCGACCTTGTCCATCGCCTCGGCGATGAGCTCGCCGATCTGCGCGTCGGCGGCCGAGATCGAGGCCGTGGCCGCGATCTGCTCCTTGGTCTCGACCTCCTTGGCGGACTTCAGGAGCGCCTGGGAGACGGCCTCGGTGGCCTTCTCGATGCCCTTCTTGAGGGCCATCGGGTTCGCGCCGGCGGCGACGTTGCGGAGGCCCTCGCGGACCAGCGCCTGCGCGAGGACGGTCGCGGTGGTGGTGCCGTCACCCGCGACGTCGTCGGTCTTCTTCGCGACCTCCTTGACGAGCTCGGCCCCGATCTTCTCCCACGGGTCCTCGAGCTCGATCTCCTTCGCGATCGAGACGCCGTCGTTGGTGATCGTGGGGGCGCCCCACTTCTTCTCCAGGACGACGTTGCGGCCGCGCGGGCCGAGGGTCACCTTGACGGCGTCCGCGAGGCTGTTCATGCCCCGCTCGAGGCCGCGACGGGCCTCCTCGTCGAACGCGATCATCTTGGCCATGCTGGGTGGTCCTCCGATGAGAGACACGTGTGCTCGGCCAGGCGGTGCCCGCGACGGACGATCAGCTCCATTGCGCCGATCTCACCGTCCCGACCTGGCACTCGACACTACCGAGTGCCAGCACCGAGTCTGGCACTCGGGTGGGGTGAGTGCAAGCGACCCGGACCGGGGCGTCAGGCGAGCAGCAGGACCAGCACGACGATGAGCAGCGCCACCGCGCTCCCGCCCACCAGGAGCGCCACCACCGGCCGTCCGGGCGCGCGGCCGCCGCCGAACGCCCCGAGGTCGGTGGGCGACGCGGGCGCCTGCGTGCGCTGCGGCGGTGGCCCGGGGCGCGGCGGCAGCGGGGGGCGCGCGGGCAGCCCGTTCCCGACGACGGGTCCTGCCGCGGCCGGGCGGGGCGGGTTCGGCAGCCGCGGCGGGACGGGTGTGGGGCGCTGCTGACGCCGGACGTCGGCGGCGGGCCACGGCTGACGACCGGCGACCGGGTCCGGGCGGCCGCCGCGAGGGGAGGATTCGCCCGCCCCAGCAGCACGGGGGTTCCCCTCATGCCGGGTGGGACGGAGCCGACCGGCCAGCGCGGCCCGCGCCTCGTCCATCAGCTCCCGGGCGCTCGCGGGGCGGCGGTCCGGGTCGACCGACAGGGCCCGGCGCCACAGCGCGTCGACGTCCGGGCCGAACGCGACCCCGCCCGAGGCGGTCGGCACCTCGCCCGCGAGGTGGGCGTCGATCACCTCGGTCACCGACCCGCGATAGGGCGCGTGCCCGGTCAGGCACGTGTAGAGGACGCAGGCCAGGGAGTAGAGGTCGGTGCGGGCGTCGACCGGCTCGCCGCGCAGGTGCTCGGGGGCGGCGAACGTCGGGGAGCCGAGGAAGTCACCGCCGCGGGTGCGGTGCCCGGTGGCGCCGCGGTGGGTGAGGCCGAAGTCGGCGAGGTAGGCGTGGTCCCCGCCGGAGCCCGCGCCGCCGACGAGGACGTTGGCCGGCTTGACGTCGAGGTGCACCAGCCCGTGGGCGTGCACGGCGTCGAGGGCGTCGGCGACCTGGTCGAGCAGCCGCAGCGCCCGGTCCGGGGCGAGCGGGCGGCCGCCGACGAGCGTGGCCAGGTCGGGACCCTCGACGAAGCGCATCGCGATGTAGAGCCGGTCGTCGACGTCGTCCACGTCGTAGAGCGGCACCACGTGCGGGTGGTCGACCGCCGAGGTGTTGCGCGCCTCGTCGCGGAACCGCTCGCGGAACTCCTCGTCCCCGGCGAGCGCGGGGTCGATCACCTTGAGCGCGACGACGCGGCCCAGCCGTGTGTCGGTGGCCCGGTAGACGGTGCTCATCCCGCCGCGCCCGATGACGCCCTCGATCCGGTAGCGGCCGAGCGCGGACCCCGTCAGGTCCTCGGTATCCGGCGTCCCGCGCGGCGGCTCCGCTGCGCTGCGCGCCGCAGTCACCGGCGTCCCGCGCGGCGGCTCCGCTGCGCTGCGCGCCGCAGTCACCGGCGTCCCGCGCGGCGGCTCCGCTGCGCTGCGCGCCGCAGTCACCGGCGTCCCGCGCGGCGGCTCCGCTGCGCTGCGCGCCGCAGAATCCCGCGTCCCGCTCCCGGTCACGGCGACGAGGGTAGAGGCCGCACCGGCCGCGGCGGGCGTGATCGCGCTCCCCCGTCACCCCGGGTCGCCGCGGGCGGGGCACGATGTCGAGCCGTGAGCGACGCGGACGGTCGGCGACAGGGCCAGGGGCACGGACACGACCACGGCGACCCCGCGGCGATGCGGCCCGTCGAGGCGCACGCCGCCGCCGTTGCGGAGCTGATCGCGGACACCGGCACCGAGACCGTGCCGCTCGCGGCCGCCCGCGGTCGGGTGCTGGCCGCGGACCTGACCTCGCCGGTGGCGCTGCCGCCCTTCGACAACTCGGCGATGGACGGCTACGCGGTGCGCGCCGCCGACCTCGCGACGACCCCGGTGACGCTCCCCGTCACCGAGGACGTCCCGGCCGGTCGCGTCGACGGCCCACCCCTCGCCCCCGGCACCGTCCACCGGATCATGACCGGCGCGGCCGTCCCCGACGGCGCCGACGCCGTCGTGCAGGTGGAGTGGACCGACGGCGGGCTCCCGGGCGCCACCGTGACGATCGAGCGCGGCGTCGACCTCGGCCAGAGCGTCCGGCGGGCGGGCGACGACGTCACGGCCGGCCAGGTCGTCCTGACCGCGGGCACCGTCCTGGGCGCCGCGCAGATCGGCCTCGCCGCCGCGGTCGGGGCCGCGGAGCTGACCGTCCACCGACGCCCGCGGGTGCTCGTGCTGTCCACCGGCTCCGAGCTGGTCGCTCCCGGCGAGCCGCTGCGCCACGGCCAGATCCACGAGTCCAACGGCCCCATGCTCGCCGCGGCCGTCGAGGACGCGGGCGGCGAGGCCCGGCTCCTGCGCTTCGTGCCCGACGACGTCGAGGAGTTCCTGACGACGCTGGACAGCGCCCTGGCCGAGCCCACGGACCTCGTCATCACCTCGGGCGGCGTGAGCGCGGGCGCCTACGAGGTGGTCAAGGACGCCTTCGCCACGCGCGGGATCGCGTTCACCAAGGTCGCGATGCAGCCGGGGATGCCGCAGGGGGCGGGGCGCTACGACGACCGCGTCGCCGTGGTGACGCTGCCCGGCAACCCGGTGAGTTCGCTCGTCTCGTTCGAGGTGTTCGTGCGTCCGGCGCTGCGTCGGGCCGCCGGGCACCCGCACCCCGACCGGGCCCGCGTCCGCGCCCGGACCGCCGAGGAGCTGCGTTCGCCCGCGGGCCGCCGCCAGTTCCGGCGCGGCCGGCTGGACGCCGTGGCCGGCACGGTCGCCCCCGTCGGCGGGGCCGGCTCGCACCTGCTCGCCGCGCTCGCGCAGGCCGACTGCCTGCTCGTGGTGGGCGAGGACGTCACCGAGGTGGCCGCGGGCAGCGAGGTCGAGGTCTGGCTGCTGGAGAGCTGACGGCGGGCGGTCGGACTGAACCGGTCCCGGGCCGCCGACCAGGGTGGAAGCCGCCGTTCGAGTGGTCCGGTTGGGCCAACGGCGCGAAAACGGTTTGGCGCGACCCGGAAGATCAGGCACCATGTGTGAGAACTCTCATGGTGCTGGCATCGGACGAGTTCACCTCGGGTGACCCGATGGCCGATCGCGGTGTTCTCCGCCGCGGATCGACGTCGACCAACCGCTTGTCGCTGGGGAGCGGACGAGCGGTTCTCGCCGGGGTCGCCGTCTCGGGGGATGGCGGCCCCGGCCCCACCCGGTGCGGCCGATAGATTCGTTTCGTCCGTCGTCGACGCAAGGGATGGCCGTGCCCGATCGCTCCCCCGCACCTGGCGACCCCGCGGCGACCGCGCGGGAGAAGCTGCCCGCGCCGCGCCGCAACCCGGTCCTGCACGCGGTCGACCTGGTCCGCGAGACGATGCCGCCGCTGCACCCGGGCGGCGCCCCGGTGATCGGGGCGGTCGCCGCGGGCGCCCTCGCGCTCCGGGCCGTGCGGGGTCGCGGCACCCTCGGCGCGGTCCTGACGACGGCGGCGGTTGCAGCCTTCTTCCGCGCCCCGCACCGCGCCACCCCGCAGCGCGCCGACATCGCGGTCGCGCCCGCCGACGGCACCGTGAGCGTGATCGGCGACGCCGAGGCCCCGCCCGAGCTCGTCGCGAAGGGGTTCCCCTCCGGTCCCCGCCCCCGCGTCAGCGCCTTCCTGTCGGTCTACGACGTGCACGTCCAGCGGATGCCGGTCGACGGCCAGGTCCTCGCGGTCGAGCACCGGCCCGGCACGTTCGTCTCCGCCGACCTGCCCGAGGCGAGCGAGGCCAACTCCCGGACCTCGGTGTGGGTCCGCGACACCGCGGGCCGGGATCTCGCGGTCGTCCAGATCGCCGGCCTCGTGGCCCGCCGCATCGTCTGTGACGCGCGTCCGGGCGACGAGGTGGTCGCCGGGGAGACCTACGGACTCATCCGCTTCGGCTCCCGCGTCGACGTGCTGCTGCCGCCCGGGGCGGAGATCGGCGTGCACGTCGGCCAGCGCACCGTGGGGGCCGAGACGGTGCTCGCGGAACTCGGGGAGCCCTAGTGCCCACCTCGACCGGGCCCAGCGTCCGGACCGCCCCCGGCGTCCGCCTGCTGCCCAACGCCGTCACGGTGCTCGCGCTGTGCTCGGGGCTCTCGGGCGTGCAGTTCATGCTCGCCGGCAACGAGGTGGCCGCGATCGCCGCGATCGCGCTCGCCGGGGTCTTCGACGCCCTCGACGGCCGGCTGGCCCGGTTGCTCGACGCCTCCAGCCGCATCGGTGCGGAGCTGGACTCGCTCTCGGACTGCATCTCCTTCGGCGTCTCGCCGGCGCTCATCCTGTTCCTCTGGTCGCTGCACGACCTGCGCGTCGGGTGGGTCGTCGCGCTCGTGCTCGTGGTGTCCGCCGCGCTGCGCCTGGCCCGCTTCAACACGCTCGCCGACGACACCGAGGCGAAGCCGTTCGCCGGCGAGTTCTTCGTCGGCGTCCCCGCGCCGGCGGGGGCGCTCGTCGCGCTCACCCCGCTGGCCACGGAGCTGCTGCTCGGGCCGGGCTGGTGGTCCGCGCCGGTCACGGTGGCGATCTGGACGGTGCTGTCCGCCGCGCTGATGATCTCCCGGATCCCCACGGCGTCGCTGAAGAGCGTCCGCGTGCCCGCCGCGGCCATCGCGCCGGCGCTCGTGCTGGTCGCGCTCGTGGCGGCGGCGATCGTCGCCGTGCCGTTCCTGCTCTACCCGGTCGCGATCCTGGCCTACCTGGCGCACATCCCCTACGCGATCTACCGGTACCGCTGGCTCGACCGGCACCCGGAGGTCTGGCACGTCCCGCCGCAGCAGCGCCGCGCCGTGCGGCGCGCCCACCGCCGGCTGGGCCTGATGCCGCCGCGCCGCCCCCTCCCACGCCGGGTCGCCGGCGCCGCCGCACGGGCGGGTCGGCGCACGATCAACCGCGACCGGCCCGGGCCGCAGCGCATCGGGCTGCGCCGCCGCCGACGGGGTCAGGACCGCACGTGAGCACCCCGCAGGTCACCCTCACCGCCCAGCTCTCCACCTCCGCCGTCGACGCCCGCCGCGGTGTCGTGCGGCTGCACGGCGAGGTGCTCGACGCCCTCGGGCTGGCCGCGTGGGACGCCGTGCGCGTCGTCGGCACCCGCCCCACGGTCGCCCTGGCCGCACCCGCCGTCGGGATGACCGCCCCCGGCACCGCGACCCTCGACGAGACCGCGATGGTCAACGCCGGGATCGTGGCCGGGAGCCCGGTCGCGGTGGAACCGGTGACCGTCAGCGCCGCGCGGACGATCACGCTGTCCGGGTCGCGGCTCGCCGCCGGCGCCGTCGCACCGGAGACGCTGCGCCTGGCGCTGACCGGGAAGGTGCTGAGCCCGGGCGACACCGTCTCCCTGCTGCCGCAGGACCTCGCCCCGGTGCCCGGGGCCGACGCCGTCGGGACCCGGACCCGCCTGGCCCGGGAGCTCGGCACCACCTGGACCACCGAGCTCGTCACCGTCGTCGACGTCGAGCCCGCGGGACCTGGCGCCTTCGTCGTCGCGCCGAGCACCGTCGTCGGCTGGCAGGACGGCCCGCGGACCGGGGCCCGCGCCCGTCTTGACGACCGCGCGGACCTCGCGCCGTCGGGCTTCTTCGCCTCCGTGCCGCGCACCACCGGACCCGCGGCCCCCGGTCCCGGCCTCGCCGCCGCGTCGACAGGGACGACGGGGACGCCGGCTGCCGCGCCGGCCGTCCCCGAGCCGGCGCCGGAGCCGACCGTCGCCGTCACCGACCTCGTCGGGCAGCAGGACCCCGCCCGGCGGCTGCGGGAGTGGCTGGACCTCGTCTTCCGGCGCCCCGAGCTGCTGACCCGCCTCGGCGCCGCGGCCCGCCTCGGGGTCCTCGTCACCGGACCCGAGGGGGTCGGCCGCACGACCTTCGTCCGGGCGGTGGCGGCCGAGGCCGAGGTCGGCGTCGTCGTGCTGGACGCGCCGGCGGCCGCCGCCCTCGAGGCGGGCGCGGCGGCCGAGCGGGTGCGCTCGGCGTGCTCGCGGGCCCGCGCGGCGGACGGCCCGACCGTGCTGCTGGTGCCCGACGTCGAGACCCTCCTGCCGGCCTCCGACCCGCCCCCGCTCGCGACCGTCGTCCTCGAC
Source organism: Actinomycetospora sp. CA-084318 (assembly GCF_050955885.1). Lineage (NCBI taxonomy): Bacteria > Bacillati > Actinomycetota > Actinomycetes > Pseudonocardiales > Pseudonocardiaceae > Actinomycetospora > Actinomycetospora sp. CA-084318. The sequence continues at coordinate 889,027 of NZ_CP192098.1, read as the reverse complement.
GAACTGCGCTCGGCGATCGCCGACGGGGTCGCGCTCGTGGCGACCGCGCAGGGCGGCGAGGCGGTCGACCCCCGGCTGCGGGCCCCCGACCTGATCGACCGCGAGCTCGGCCTGCCCGCCCCCGGCGACCGCGAGCGCGCCGAGCTTCTCCGCGTGCTCCTGCGGGAGGTGCCGCTGGCGGCGGACGTCGACTTCGGCGCCGTCGGCCTCCGGACGCCCGGCTTCGTCGCGGCCGACCTCGTGGCGCTGCGCCGCGAGGCCGCGGTGCGGGCGGCCCTGCGGGGCGGGGACGACCTGGAGCTCGGGCAGGACGACCTCGTCGGCGCGGTGACCTCGGTGCGGCCGGTGTCCCTGACGTCGTCGGGCTCGCAGACGCTGCACTCCGGCGGACTCACGCTCGACGACGTCGGCGACATGGTCGAGACCAAGCAGGCCCTCACCGAGACCGTGCTCTGGCCGCTGACCTACCCCGACTCGTTCGCCCGCCTCGGCGTCGACCCGCCCCGCGGGGTGCTGCTCTACGGCCCGCCCGGCGGCGGCAAGACGTTCCTCATGCGCGCGCTGGCCGGGACCGGGCAGCTCAACGTCTTCGTCGTGAAGGGCGCCGAGCTCCTCGACAAGTACGTGGGCGAGTCCGAGCGGGCCGTCCGCGAGCTGTTCCGGCGGGCCGCCGACGCGGCACCCGCGCTGGTCTTCCTCGACGAGGTCGACGCGCTCGCCCCGCGGCGCGGCGGGTCGTCGGACGCCGGGGTGGCCGACCGGGTCGTCGCCGCGCTGCTCACCGAGCTGGACGGGGCGACCCCGTTGCGCGACGTCGTCGTGCTCGGGGCCACCAACCGGCCGGAGCTGATCGACCCGGCGCTGCTGCGCCCGGGCCGGCTGGAGCGCCAGATCTACGTGCCCCCGCCCGACGCCGAGGCCCGGGCGGCGGTGCTGCGGGCGGCGTCGAAGTCCACGCCGCTGGCCGACGACGTCGATCTCGACACCCTGGGCGCCGCGCTCGAGGGCTACTCGGCGGCCGACTGCGCCGCGCTCGTCCGCGAGGCGGCGCTCACCGCGATGCGCGCCTCGTTGGACTCCACCGAGGTGACCGCCGCGCAGTTCGAGACGGCCCGCCAGGTGGTGCGGCCGTCGCTCGACCCGCGCCAGCTCGCCGAGCTGGAGGCGTACGCGAACCGCGGCTGAGCCCGTGCAGATGGTGCCGCCGGACGCCGTTTCTCGACCACGCCCGGCGGCGCTGCGTACCGTCACGCGCGACCCGGACGGCCGGCGTGGGGTGGACCGACATGATCTTCATCGTGATCAGCATCGACGTCCGGGCGGATCGTCGTGACGAGTTCCTGCGGGGCGTCACCCGCTACTCCGGGCAGGTCCGCGCCGAGCCCGGGAACCGGCACTTCACCTGCTACGAGTCGGTGGAGGCGAGCGGCGAGTTCGTCGTCGTCGCGAACTACGCCGACGCGGACGCGGGCGCCGAGCACGTGAACTCGGAGCACGCGCAGTGGTTCTTCGGGTGGCTGCCGTCGGTGGTCTCGCGGGTTCCGACGATCGTGTACCAGGACCTGCCGGCCGGCGTGGACTGGGCGGAGATGGGCGAGGTCGCGGCCCGGATGTGACCCGGACCGGACACGACGACGGCCCGACGCTCGGGAGCGCCGGGCCGTCGTCGGTCGGGGTCAGGAACCCTTCTGCGCGTTCTGGCCCCAGTTGTTCGTGGCGATCACGATGACGCCGGGCGAGGCGCCCTCGATGCCCGGGAAGCGCGGCTCGGCGCGGACCCCGAACGACGACGCGAGCGCCTCGGCCGCGCCCTCCTCGCCGCTGCCGGGGCGGTAGTAGACCGTGCTGACCGGGATGATGCCCTGGGCGTAGTTGCCGGTCTCGACGACGTCGAAGCCGCGGCCCTTGATCTGGCCGGCAGCGGTTTCCGCGAGGCCGCGGATCGTCGAGTTGTTGTAGACCCGGACCGGCACGTTCGCGTACGACGCCCCGCCGCCGCCCCCGGAACCGGAGCCCGATCCCGAGCCCCCGCCCGGCACGATCGGCGGAGCGGCCGCGACCGGGGGCAGCGGTTCGGTGACCGGCGGCGCCGCGCCGCCCGCGATGCCACCGCCGCCCGGCAGCGCTCCCGGAGGCTGACCGCCGACGCCGGGCTGACCCGGCTGGCCCGCGGCACCTCCGGGCTGGCCCTGGCCCTGCTGGTCCGCGCCCGGCTGCCCCGGTGCCCCCGGCTGGCCCGGGGCCGGCGAGATGGTCGACGTCGGGGAGGCGGCGGGGGCACTGGACGTCCCCTGCCCGCCGAGGCTGATCAGGCCCACCACGGCGGCGATGGCGGCCACGCCCAGCAGCGCGACCCCCGCGATGCGCAAGCGGGAGGCGCCGGACGCCCCGGGACCCGTCATGACCCTGCTCCCCTTCCGGCGACAACCGTTCGAGGGATCAGGAGACCACTACGAGGGCTCCACACCGAGGCGACGCGCCGCACGCGCGCGCTGTCGTGTCTGCCGCAGCCGGCGGAGCCGCTTGACGAGCATCGGGTCGGCCGCGTGGGCCTCCGGACGGTCCACGAGCGCGTTGAGGACCTGGTAGTAGCGCGTCGCGGACATGTCGAACAGCTCGCGGATCGCCTGCTCCTTCGCGCCCGCGTACTTCCACCACTGCCGCTCGAACGCGAGGATCTCGCGATCGCGGCGGGTCAGTCCGTCGTCGGGCGCCGAGGTGTGCCGACCGGCGGAGGGGGCCGGGTCGGTCGTCGCTGCAGGTGCGTCCATCACGCTCCTCGGAGTCGTTCCGTCGACCCCCACGGGAGTCGTCGCGACGAATGACACAGGTGTCATTCGCGTGCCCTCCATTCAACCACGACCCCCTGACAACACCCCGACGACGCACGTCGTCACCAGCTCCCACCTGCGACGGAGCCGCCGTCTAGGCTCGCCCGCCGTGACCGTCCGCCCGATCGTCGTGACCGGCGAGCCCGTGCTGCACGCCCCGACGACCCCGTTCACCGACGACGAGTTCGGCACCGAGGAGCTCCGCACCCTCGTCGGGGACCTGTTCGAGACCATGGACGCCGCCCACGGCGTGGGCCTCGCCGCCAACCAGGTCGGGGTCGGCCGGCGGGTGTTCGTCTACGACTGCCCCGACCCGGAGCTCGAGGGCGAGCGCCGCCGCGGGGTGGTGGTCAACCCGGCGCTCGAGACCAGCGAGATCCCCGAGACGATGCCCGACGAGGACGACGACGCCGAGGGCTGCCTCTCGGTGCCCGGCGAGTCGTTCCCCACCGGCCGGGCCGACTGGGCGCGCGTCACCGGCCGCGACGTCGAGGGGGAGCCGGTCAGCGTGGAGGGCCGCGGCTTCTTCGCCCGCTGCCTCCAGCACGAGACCGACCACCTCGACGGCCTCGTCTACACCGACCGCCTCATCGGTCGGAACAAGCGGGCGGCCAAGCGCGCCATCCGGGCGAACGGGTGGGGCGTGCCCGGGACGACGTGGATGCCGGGCGTCGATCCGGATCCGTTCGGCCACTGACCCCTCCCCCCTGTGGCAGCGAAGCGTCGTTGCTGTCATCAGGTGACAGCAACGACGCTTTGCTGCCACCGGGAGACGAGGTTCCGCCCAGGACGAACAGCATCGTCGTGAACGCTGCAACGGTGTAAGCACGACGGTGTGGACGAGCTCGACTCCTACTCCCGCACCGTCGTCACCGTGGCCGAGACGCTCGGCCCCGCCGTGGCCGCGCTCGCTGTCGGCGACCCGGAGCGCCCGCGGGGCGCCGGGAGCGCGGTCGTCATCGAGGACCCGGACGGCACCGGCACCGTCCTCGTCACCAACGCCCACGTGGTCGACCGCGCCCGCGGCGGTCGCGCCACGTTCGCCGACGGCAGCCACGCCGACGTCCGCGTGCTCGGCGCCGACCCGCTCGCCGACCTCGCCGTCCTGGCCGTGCACCCCGACGCCGCGACCCCTGCCCCGGTCGTCCTCGGCGACGCGAGCGGGCTGCGGGTCGGGCAGCTCGTCGTCGCCGTCGGCAACCCGTTCGGCCTCGCGGGCAGCGTGACGGCCGGCGTGGTCAGCGGGCTCGGGCGCAGCCTGCCCACGAAGGACGGCCGGGTCGTCGAGGACGTGATCCAGACCGACGCCGCCCTCAACCCCGGCAACTCCGGCGGCGCGCTCGCCGACGCGCACGGACGCGTCGTCGGGATCAACACCGCCGTGGCGGGCGTGGGGCTCGGCCTCGCCGTGCCGTGGAACTCGACGACGCGCGCGATCGTCGCGAGCCTGCGCCGCGACGGCCGGGTGCGCCGCGGCTACCTCGGCGTGGTCGGCGCCCCGACACCGCTGCCGGTCGACGTGGCACTGCGGCTCGGGCGCCGCCAGGGCCTGCGGGTCGCCGAGGTGGTGCGCGAGAGCCCCGCGGCGCGGGCCGGCCTGAAGCCGGGCGACATCGTCGTCGACGCGGACCACGAGCCGGTCAGCCAGGCCCGCGACCTGCAGCGACGCCTGTTCGCCGACGCGATCGGCCGCACCCTGCCGGTCACCGTGCTGCGGGGCGACGCGATGGTCGACGTCCTCGCGGTGCCGGCCGAGCTCACCGGGTGATCCCTGGCCCGGACGGTGATCATCGGACCCTCAGCGGGCCCGGAGAGGCCCGTCGAGCCCGCTGAGGGGCCGTTGATCACGGTGGACCGACCTTGCCGGGTCCCGCACCCCGTGGCACCGTCGGCAGGAGAACCAGACACGCGGGAGCTCGCGCCGGGAGCGGGCTGAGAGGGCGGCTCGACCGGATGGGTCGGGCGCCGCCGACCGCCGAACCTGACCGGGTAATGCCGGCGTAGGGAGCCATGAGCGAGGCACCGCAGCACGACCCCACCCGCCGTCGGGAATCCCCGCCCGTGGCGCTCTCCATCGCCGGCACCGACTCCGGCGGCGGGGCCGGCATGACGGCGGACGTCCGCGCGTTCGCCGCGTGCGGCGTCCACGGCGCCGTCGCGGTCACGGCGGTGACGGTGCAGAACTCGCTCGGGGTGAGCGGGTTCCACCCGATCCCGCCCGAGGTGGTCGCCGACCAGATCCGCACCGTCGCCGGCGACATGGGCGTCGACGCCGCCAAGACCGGCATGCTCGCGACCGCCGAGATCATCGCGGCGATCGCCGCCGTGTGCGACGAGGTCGGGATCGGCTCGGGCGGCATCCCGTTCGTGGTCGACCCGGTGGCGGCGTCGATGCACGGCTCGTCGCTGCTCGCCGACGACGCGCTGGACGCGGTCCGCACGCAGCTCCTGCCGCGGGCGACGCTCGTGACGCCCAACCTCGACGAGATCGCGCTGCTGGTCGACGTCAAGGTGGTCGACGACGCCTCGGCCCGGGAGGCGGCCCGCGCGCTGCACGACCTCGGCGCGCACGCGGTGCTGGTCAAGGGCGGGCACCTGGAGGCGACCTCAGGCCGGCGTCAGGACGAGTGCGTGGACCTGCTGTCGATCGACGCCGTGGTCCACGAGTTCCGCTCGCCGCGCCTGGACCGGCCGCACACCCACGGCGGCGGGGACTCGCTGGCCTCGTCGATCACGGCCGGCCTCGCGCGCGGGATGTCGCTGGTCGACGCCGTGGCGCTGGGCAAGCGCTACATCACGCGCGCCGTCGAGGACTCCTACCCGCTCGGCGCGGGGCACGGTCCGGTGTCGTCGTTGTGGGCGGCCGCGCTCTAGCGGGTCGCGTCGACGACGAACGGGAGATCGAGGCCGAGCAGCACCCGGTCCGCCGTCAGGAGGGTGAGCCCGAGCGCGCGTGCCTGGGCGACGAGCAGACGGTCGAACGGGTCGTGACGGCGCAGGGCTCCGGGAAGTGTGCGCACTCCCTCCGCCTGTTCCGACGTGACCGGCAGGTGCACGAGCCCCTGCGACGTCAGTGCGTCGACGAAGCGGTCCGGCAGGTCGATCTTGCCGATCACGCTCTTGACCGACATCTCCCACACCGTCGCCGCGGACACGTGCACGACGGTCGCCTCCTCGATGCGCCTCCGGGCTTCCGGCCCGAGCCTCTGGTGGCCGCTGAGCAGCCAATACGCACAGTGGCTATCGAGGAGGAGCATCGTCGTCGAATTTTCTCGGATTGCCGGAGAACATCGCCTCGATCTCCGGGTCAGGCCAGTCGAACGCGTCATCGTCCGCTCGGATCTGCCCCTTGAGCCCCCCGAACACGACCTGCTTCCGCTGGTGCGGCACCAGCTCCGCGATCGGCTCGCCGGCGCGGGAGATGATCACGCGCTCCCCGGCGGCCACCTGCTCGAGCAGGCGGGACAGATGCGTCTTCGCCTCGTGGATGTTCACGTTGACGGTCATCGCCACCTCCTGCTTAGTCCACTTAGTCTACCCCGCTCGCGCGTGGCATCCTCCGAGCATGGCCGAGACCCCGCCCCGCGCGCTGACGATCGGCGGCTCCGACTCCGGCGGCGCCGCCGGCATCGAGGCCGACCTGCGGGCGATGACGGCGTGCGGGGTGCACGGCTGCGTGGCGATGACGGCCGTGACGGTGCAGAACTCGCTGGGCGTCTCCGGCGTGCACCTGGTGCCGCCGGAGACCGTCGCCGCCCAGGTCCGGGCGGTCGTGACCGACATCGGGGTGGGCGCCGCGAAGACCGGGATGCTCGCGACGGCGGGGATCATCGAGGCGGTCGCGGGGGTCGTCGACGAGGTCGGGATCGGCCGGGAGACCACCCCGTTCGTCCTCGACCCGGTCGCCGCGTCGATGTACGGCGAGCCGCTCCTGGCCGAGGACGCGATGGAGGCCATCCGCACGCTGCTCTTCCCGCGCGCCGCGCTGGCCACCCCGAACCTCGACGAGATCCGGCTGCTCGCGGGCGTCACCGTCACCGACCGGGACACGGCCCGGAAGGCCGCCGACGCCCTGCACGACCTCGGCGCCCGCTGGGCCCTCGTCAAGGGCGGGCACCTGCACGGGTCGCCCGAGGTGGTGGACCTGCTCTCCGACGGCACCGACACCTGGGAGTTCACCGGCCCACGCATCGACACCCCGCACGTCCACGGCGCCGGCGACGCGCTCGCGAGCGCCACCTGCGCCGGACTCGCGCGCGGCCTGCCGATGCCGGAGGCCGTCGCCTACGCCGAGCGCTACATCCGCCGCGCCGTCGCGGCGTCCTACCCGCTGGGCGCCGGCACCGGTCCGGTCTCCCCGCTGTGGGCGATCGCGGACTGGGACGCGTGACGGCGCCGGACTTCGTACGATCTCCTCCCGTGCTCGAGGTCCGGCTGCTCGGGGCGCTGACGGCGACCCTCGACGGACGTCCCGTCGACCTCGGCAGCGCCCAGCGGCGGGCCCTCGTCGCCCGGCTCGCCGTGGCCGAGGGCGAGGTGGTGCCGGTCGACCGCCTCGTCGACGACCTCTGGGACGGCGAACCCCCGCCCCGCGCCCTCGCCGGGCTGCAGGCCCACGTCAGCCACCTGCGCCGGGCCCTCGAACCCGACCGCGCACCCCGCACCCCCGCGACCGTCCTCGTCAGCGTCGCAGGCGGCTACGCCCTGCACGCCGACCTCGACGCCGTCCGGGCCCGCAGGCTGCGGTCCGGCTCCGTCGAGGACCTGCGCGCCGCCCTCGCCCTCTTCACCGGCCCGCCGCTGGCCGAGTTCGCCGACGCCCCGTGGGCTGCGCCGGCGATCGAACGACTCACCGACCTGCGGCGCAGCCTCGTCGAGACCCTCGCCGCGACCGAGCCCGACCCGACGGTCGTCGTCGACCTGCTCGGCCAGTACGTCCGCGACGAACCGCTGCGCGAGGAACCGGTGCGCCTGCTCGCCCGGGCGCTCTACCGGACGGGCCGACAGGTCGACGCCCTCGCCGCCGTCGCGGCGCTGCGCCGCCGCCTCGCCGACGAGCTCGGCCTCGACCACTCCCCCGCGACCGCCGCCCTCGAGGCCGCGATCCTGCGGCACGATCTCGACCCGGCCCCCGATGACAGCGAAGCGTCGTTGCTGTCATCCGGTGACAGCAACGACGCTCCGCTGCCACCGGAGGGAGCCGTTCCCGACGACGTGTCGGGCCTGCTCGGGCGGGACCGCGAGACCGCACGCCTGCTCACGGTGGCCGACGCGGCCGCCGACGGCCCGGGACTCGTCGCGCTCGTGACCGGCGGGGCCGGCGCCGGCAAGTCGGTCCTCACCGAGCACCTCGCCGACACCCTCGCCGCCCGAGGGTGGCGCACCGTCCGCGGCCGGTGCCCGGAGGTCGACGGGGCGCCGCCGGCGTGGGCGTGGACCGAGGTCGTCGAGAGCCTCGGCCACGGCGACCCGCTCGCGGCGGGCGACACCTTCCACGTCGGCCGGGCCCTGCTCGGCGTCGTCGGCGGGGCGGCTCGACCGCTGCTGGTCGTGCTCGACGACCTGCACCGCGGCGACGAGGAGACCTGGCGCCTGCTGCGGGTCGTGGCGGCCGCGCGCACGCCGGGCGTGCTGATCGTCGGGACCGCCCGGCCCGACGAGGTCCCCGACGAGCTCACCGCCACCCTCGCCGCCCTGACCGCGGTCGTCGCCGAACGCGTCGAGCTCCCCGGGCTCGCACCGGACGCCGTCGCCGCCCTCGTCGCCGCCGAGCACCTCGCGGTGGACGACGGGACCGCTGCGCGGATCGCCGCCCGCACCGGCGGCAACCCGCTCTTCGTCCGCGAGGTCGCGCGCCTGGCCCGCACGGTCGGGTGGGAGGCGGCGGGCCGCACCGTGCCCGCCGGGGTCCGCGACGTCCTGTCCCGCCGCGCCGCCCAGCTCCCCGCCCCCGCGCTGACCACGCTGCGCCGCGCAGCCGTGCTGGGTCGCGACGTGGACGTGTCCGTGCTGGTGGTGCTGGAGGGCGACGACGAGGACCGGGTGCTCGGCGCGTGCGAGGCCGGGGTAGTGACCGGCCTGCTCGTCGAGTCCGGCCCCGACGCCGTCCGCTTCACCCACGACCTGGTCCGCGAGACCCTCTACGACGAGCTCCCCCGCCTGCGCCGCGCCCGGGTGCACGCCGAGGTCCTCACCGTCCTCGAGACGCTGCGGCCCGGCGACCACGCCGCGCTCGCCCGCCACGCACTCGCCGCCGGCCCGGTGGCGGGGGTCGACCGCGTCCTCGGCCACGTCGAACGGGCCGCCGCCGCCGCGCGTCGCGACCGGGTCCCGCGGACCGCCGCCGACCTCCTCGCCGGCGCGCTCGAGCTGGCCACCGACCCCGCCCGCCGCCTCCGGCTGCGCTGCGCTCTCGCCTCGGCACACTCGCACGCCGGGGCGGGAGCACCCGCAGTCCGGGAACGGTCGCTCGCCCTCGCCGAGGCGGCACTCCGTCCCGACGACGTGTCGGGCCTGCTCGCGGCCGCGACCTGCGTCGACGGGCCGGTCACCTTCGCACTGTCGGAGAACGCCACGCTCGACCGGCCGCTGCTCGACGCGGTGGCCCGGCTGCTCGAGCGGGACCTCCCGGCGGCCGACCGGGCGCGGCTGCTCGCGACCCGGGCGTTCGCCTGGCATCCGCGCGAGCCCGAGCTGGCCGAGGACGACGCCCGCGCCGCGCTCGCCGTGGTGCCCGACGACGCCGAGCTGCGGTGCGTCGTGCTCAACGCCCGCTTTTGGTCCCTCCTGCGCCCGGATCTCTGGGACCAGCTCGACGAGCTCGGCTGCGACCTGCTCGCCGAGGCCGAACGCGCGGGGTCGCTCGGGCACCGTGTCGTCGGGCACCACGCCCGGTTCCTGCACGCCTGCTACCGGGAGGACTTCGTCGCCGCCCGCGCCCACGCCGACATCGCGCTCGCCGAGGCCCCCGACGGCCAGCTCGCCGCCACCGTCGGCTGGACGACGATCTTCCGCGCGCTGGAGGCCGTGCTCGGCGGGCGGTACGACGAGGCCGAGCGGCTCTACCTCGGGTTCGGTGAGGCGATGGGAGCGCAGGGCCTGGCGAACGCGTCGGCCCTGACGCTGGCCGGGCTGATCGGCGTCCGCCATGCGCAGGGCCGCCTCGGCGAGTTGGTCGAGCCCCTGGCCGCCGAGTACGCGGCGCGGGGCGACATCGTCGCCGAGCCCTACGCCGCCGCCCTGGTCGCCGCCGGCCGGATCGAGGACGCCCGCCGCGTCTGGCGGCCCGACGTCCCGATCCGGCGCGACTGGTGGTGGCTCTACTGGACGGCGCTGCGGGCCGAGGTCGCCCAGGCCCTCGGCGACGCGGAGGTCGCCGAGACCTGCCGTCGGGACCTGGCGCCCTGGCGTGGCCATCTTGCGGGCGCGATGAGCGGGACGGCCACGCTGGTGCTCCGCGTGTGAGCACTCAGGGTCGCTACAGCGACTCTTGGTGCTCACGTGGCCGCAGGCCACAACACCCGCGACTCCCGCCGGAAGCGCGGCAGCAGCAGCTTCATCACCAGCAGCAACGGCTTCGGCGCGGACGCCGTCATGGTCGCGAACTCCTCGTCGGAGGTGTTCTCGACGATCCTCGGCAGGGCGTACCGGATCCCGGCGCCGCCGCGCTGCGCGGCCTTCTCGACGACCTGCCACTCGGCGAGCGGCACGTACGCCCGGATCACGGGGAAGAGGTCGCGCTCCTCCTCGCCGATGTGCTCGTCGAGCAGGTCGGCGAGGTGCGTGAGCCGCTCGGCCAGCACATCGACCCGGCCGCCCGAGGCGGCGACGGTGAACCCGGCGCGGATGTCGTCGAGCACCGGGTCGAGGGCGGCGTGGTCGTCGGAGAGCGGCGCGAGGTCGACCTCGGCGCCGGCGTGGCGCTCGAGGACCGGCCACAGCACGTCGTCCTCGGTGGCGTGGTGGTGGTGGATGTCCAGGCACAGGCCCTCGATCCAGGCGCCGAACACCCGCCGTCGGCGGCCCTCCAGCGGGTCGGAGCCGTCCGCCCACCCGGCGGCGAGGCCGGCGAGGCGGCGGGCGTCGCGACGCATGATGCGGTGCGCGACCCGGATGCCGAGCAGGTCGGTGTCGGAGGTGAGGACGGGGGCGGTGGTGGCGGTCATGGCGTTCTCCTGTTCACGGGTGGTGATGGGGATGACTGTGGCTGGGCCGACTTGGTGACGACTTGGCGCCGGACTTGGCGAGATCGGCCGCTCAGCTGAACAGAGCGCGATCGGCTCGGCGGGAACGCCGGCTCCGGGCGCGGTCGGCCCCGTCGGGACGACGGCCCGGGTCCGGGGCGCTGGCCGCCGCCAGCGCCGTGAGCAGCCCGGCGAGCCGGTCGAGCCGGTCGAAGTCGGCGGCCGTGGCCAGGGCGAGCGGACGGGACTGCAGGGCGTGCACGGCCAGGCTCGCGGCGACGCGCAGGTCGTCGACCAGCCGGTCGTCGCTGCTGCGCAGGCGTGCGGCGTCGTCGCAGAGCCGCCGGAGGCCCGCGCCGAGCAGGTCCGGCCGGCGCAGGGTGGCGGTGCCGTGGTGCAGGCCGCGGACGAGCTCGGCGAGCCGGGTCGCATCGTCGTGCAGGGACGGGTCCGGCATCCGGACGTCAGCGGCGGCACACGGCTGTCGTCGGACGTCGGCCGAGGGCCGCGGCTGGCGCACCAGCCGCCCGACCCGCAGGTCCGGGAGAGCGATCGTCATGGGCCCGACGGTGGCCGGGCCGACTTGTCAGCGACTTGTCGCGGTCTCCGGACCCGTGATGTGCCGGGGCACCGGACGCCCGGCTGCGAACTCCTCGATGTCCTCCAGCGCGTCCGCGTACATCTCGGCGTAGGTCTCGGCCGTGACGTAGCCCAGGTGCGGGGTGAGCACGGTGTTCGGCGCCGAGCGCCACGGCGAGTCGGCCGGCAGCGGCTCGGTCCCGTAGACGTCGAGCCCGGCCCCGCCGATGCGCCCCTCGGTGACCGCGGCGAGCAGCGCGTCCTCGTCGACGATCGGGCCGCGCGAGGTGTTGACGAGGATCGCGTTCTCCGTCATCAGGTCGAGCTCGGAGCGTCCGACCAGGCCCCGGCTGCCCGCGGAGAGCTTCATGTGGATCGTGACCACGTCCGACGTCGCGAAGAGCTCTTCCTTCGTCACGGGCGTGACGCCGGCGGCGCGGGCGTCGTCGGGATCGAGGTGCCGGCTCCAGGCGACGACGTCCATGCCGAACGCCTGCCCGACCGCGGCCACCGGCGTGCCGATCCCGCCCAGCCCGACGACGCCGAGCCGCCGACCCGCGAGGTCCCGGCCGATCGTGCGCTGCCACCCGCCGTCGCGCAGGCGCCGGTCCTCCTCGGGCACGTGGCGGGCGACGGCGAGGATCAGGGCCCACGTCATCTCGACGGTCGGCGCGTTGCCGGACACCCCGCCCGTCCCGGCGAACGTGATGCCCAGCTCCGCGAGGGCGTCGGTGTCGACGACCGCGTTCCCCGGACCCGTCGTCACCAGCAGCCGCAGGTTCGGCAGCCGCCGCAGCACCCCGGCCGGGAACGCGGTCCGCTCGCGCATCGCGACGACGACGTCGAAGGGCTCGAGCGCCGCGACGACGTCGTCGGGACCGCCGAGGTGGTGGTCGAAACTCGTCACCTCGGCGTCGAGGCGGTCCCACGCGGCCGTCGTCCGGGCGAGACGCTGGTAGTCGTCGAGCAGCGCGACCTTCATGGTCGCGTATGCCCGGGCCGCGCAGGGCACACACCGGGGCGTGAGCCCGTACCCCCCACGCCGCACCCCGCTGCTGTTCTACGCCGAGCGTTTCCGACGACGCGTGCTGCAGGTCCTCGCGGACCTCGCGGTGCTCGTGTGGGCGGTGCTGGTCGTCTCGGCCGCGGTCGCCCTGCACGACCTCGTGCTCACCCTGCAGGCCCCGGGCCGCGGGCTGAGCGAGGCCGGGGAGCGGGTCCGCGGCGCGTTCGGTGGCGCGGCCGAGGCGGCCGGCGGGGTGCCTTTCGTGGGCGATCGGCTCGCCGGCGCGTTCACCCCGGGCACCGACGCCGGGACGTCCCTGGTGGACGCGGGGCAGGCGCAGATCGAGGCGGTGGCGGCGATCGCGACGGGCCTGGCGTGGCTCGTCGTCGTGGTGGCGGCGGTGCCGGTGGTCCTCGTCTGGCTCTGGCTGCGGCTGCGCTGGATCCTGCGGGCCCGGCACGCCGTGGCCGCGCGGGACCAGGACGTCGACCTGCTCGCGCTGCGGGCCCTGACGCGGGGATCGCCGGGCCGGGTGCGGCGGGCGGCCGGGCCCTCGGGGGACGCCGCCGGCGCCTGGCGACGCGGCGAGCTGCCCGTGCTGATCCGGTTGGCGGACGTCGAACTCGCCCGGATGGGTCTGCGCGGCGCGACCTCGGTGACGTCCGCCCCCGGACGAGACGGGTGACACGGCGCCCCTCACCCGTGCGACACGCCGAAACGCCCTACCCTGCACCCCGACGTCCAGGTCGGATCGGTCCGTACGGGAAGGTAGGGGGCGTGGTGACCGTGAGCAGGACGGGGGCGCTCGGCCGCGGCCTGGACGCGGTGCGCTCCCGCGCGACCGGCTTCGTCGCCCGCCAGTACCTCGCCTGGCGCTCGCGTCGTGGCCTCGACCCCATGTCGCTGATCCCCGACTACGCGTTGATGCCGCTGCGCCGCGACGGCCTCGACCCGGTGTCCGACCTGCGCGAGGCGCGGGAGGACCACCCGGTCCGCGACTTCCCGCTGCCGTTCGGGGTCAAGGCCTGGCTGGTCACCGGGCACGAGGAGGCCCGCGAGGTCCTCGGCCGCACGCACGGCCTGTCGACCGACTTCGGGCACCTCGTCGGGCGAGCCGGGATCGGATCGGGCCAGAACCCGGGCGGGCTCGGCTTCACCGACCCGCCCGACCACACGCGCCTGCGTCGCCTCCTGACCCCCGAGTTCACCGGACGCCGGCTCTCCCGCCTCGGCCCGCGGATCACCGAGATCGTCGACGGCCGGCTCGACGCGATGGCCGCGCTCGCCGCCGACGGCGATGAGGTCGACCTCGTCCGCGACTTCGCCACCCCGATCCCGTCGCTGACGATCTGCGAGCTGCTCGGCATCCCCTACGACGAGCGCGACGAGTTCCAGGCCCTGTCCACCGCCCGGTTCGACCTGCTCGCCGGCGCCACGGCCGCCTTCGACAAGATCTCCGAGTCGCTGGTCTACCTCCGCGGCGTGGTCGAGCGGCAGCGCGCCGAGCCCGGCGACGGCCTGCTCGGGATGCTCATCCGCAAGCACGGCGACGAGCTCGACACCGACGAGCTGGCCGAGCTCGCCGACGGTCTGCTCACCGGCGGCCTGGAGACCTCCGCGTCGATGCTCGCGCTCGGCGGCGTGATCCTGCTGCGCGACCCGGCCGTGGCCGCGATGGTCCGCGACGAGCCGGACGCGGTGCACGGGTTCGTCGAGGAGCTGCTGCGCTACCTGACGGTCGTGCAGATCGCCTTCCCGCGGTTCGCCACCGAGCCCATGACGATCGGCGGCGTCGACATCGCCGAGGGCGACGGCATCCTCGTCTCCCTCTCGGCCGCCGACCGCGACCCGCGCCTGACGCCGAATCCCGAGGTCTTCGACCCGCGGCGGACCCCGACCCCGCACCTGGCGTTCGGGCACGGCATCCACCGCTGCATCGGCGCCGAGCTCGCGCGCATGGAGCTGCGCACCGCCTACCCGGCGCTGCTCCGGCGCTTCCCCGACCTCGCGATGGCCGCCGACGAGCGCACCCTGCCGCTGCGTGGGACGTCGATCGTGTACGGCGTGGATGCGCTGCCGGTGACGCTGCACTGACCCCCTCGTGGCAGCGAAGCGTCGTTACTGTCATCCAGCGGCAGGAACGCCACATCGTCACTACGCTCCCCGCCCGTGAGCACCCGCCAGGTCAGCCGCGACATCGTCATCGACGCCCCGCCGTCGGAGGTCTTCGACGTCCTCGCCGACCCCCGTCGGCACGGTGAGTTCGACGGCTCCGGCACCGTCCGGTCGGCGATCAAGGGCCCGGACCGGCTCTCGCTCGGCTCGTCGTTCGGGATGAGCATGAAGCTCGGCGTGCCCTACACGATCAGCAACACCGTGGTCGAGTTCGAACAGGACCGCCGCATCGCCTGGCGGCACATGGGCCACCACCGCTGGCGCTACGAGCTCACGCCCGTCGACGGCGGCACGCAGGTCACCGAGACGTTCGACTGGTCGGACTCCCGTGCCCCGCTCTTCCTCGAACTGCTGCGCTACCCGGCGGCCAACACGCGCGCCATCGAGAAGACCCTGCCGCGGCTCAAGGCCTACGTGGAAGGACGTTCCTAACGATGCCCTTCGCGCCCGTCGCCCCGGTCGACCTCTACTACGAGGAGCACGGCTCCGGCGGCTCGCCGTTGCTGCTGGTGCCCGGCGGGCACCTCACGATCGACCTGAACTTCTCGTCGGTCCTCGGCCCGCTGGCGTCTTCCGACAATTGAGCTGAGCACGCCGATAGGGCGTGGTGGCGGTCGAGCAGCAGGGCCACGGCCGGACGGCCGACGTCGACCGCGTGCCGGAGATCGCCGCCCTCGCCGACGACCTGCTCGGCCTGCTCGACCACCTCGGCCTCGAGCAGGTCGACCTCTGCGGGTTCTCGCTGGGCGCACTGTCGGGGCTGGACCTCGCGATCCGGCACCCCGACCGCGTGCGCCGCCTCGTGTTCGCCGCCGGCTTCGTGCGCGCCGGCGGCTACCACCCCGACATCACCGACCCCGACCGCTGGGCCACCTCCACCCGCATGCCCACCGACGACGACTTCCTCGCCATGCGGCGCGAGCACGAGCGGCTCGCCCCGGACGGCGCCGCCGACATCGACACGGTCATGGGGAAGTTCGGCCCCGTCGTCATGGGGTTCGGTGGGTGGTCCGACGACGAGCTGCGGCGGGTCACCGCGCGGACGCTCGTGATGATCGGCGACCACGACTTCGTGACCCTCGAGCACGCCGAGCTGACCCGCGACCTGCTGCCCGACGCCACGCTCGCCGTGGTGCCGCGCTCGACGCACAACGGCCTCATGCACCGGGCCGACGTCGTGCTGCCGCTGATCGAGGACCACCTGGCGGGCTGATCGCCCCCCTCCGCCATGGCAGCAAAGCGTCGTTGCTGTCGTCCAGTGACAGCAACGACGCTTCGCTGCCACCGGGCAGGAGCAGGCCCTCAAGATCGGGACGCGCGGAGCGAAGTGCTCGGTGAGCGAGCACTTCGCTCCGCGCGTTCCGATCTTGCGTCCAGGCCGGGTGGACGATGTGGCTTTCCTGGCGCTGGGTGCAAGCAGTGACGCTCTGCTGTCACTGGTGGTCGGCGTCCACCGCCGGCGACGACGCGTGCGCCCAGTAGCGACGCGGGATCCGCCCGGCGCCCCGCGCGAGGCGGCCCGACTCGACCGCCAGGCGCATCGCCGTCGCCATCGCCTCGGGGTCGGAGGCCCGCGTGACGGCGGTGGCCAGCAGCACGGCGTCGCAGCCCAGCTCCATCGCCTGCGCCGCCTCGGAGGCGGTGCCGATCCCCGCGTCCAGCACGACCGGCACCGACGCGGCGGCCACGATCATCTCGATGTTGTGCGGGTTGCGGATACCCAGGCCGGTGCCGATCGGCGAGCCCAGCGGCATCACCGCTGCGCACCCGGCGTCGGCGAGCTTGGCCGCGAGCACCGGGTCGTCGTTCGTGTAGGGCAGCACCGTGAAGCCGTCGTCGACGAGCTGCTCGGCGGCGTCGAGGAGCTCGATCGGGTCGGGCAGCAGGGTGCGGTCGTCGGCGATGACCTCGAGCTTGACGAGGTCGGTCTCCAGCGCCTCGCGGGCCAGCCGGGCCGTCAGCACCGCCTCGGCCGCGGTGTGACACCCGGCGGTGTTCGGCAGCGCCTCGATCCCGAGCCGCTCCAGCAGCGCGAGCACGCCCGGGCCGCCACCGGCGTCGAGCCGCCGCATCGCCACCGTCGTCAGCGCGGTCCCCGACGCCACCAGCGCCCGCTCCAGCACGGCCAGGTTCGCCGCGCCGCCCGTGCCCATGATCAGCCGTGAGCCGATCTTGCGGCCCCCGATCACCAGATCGTCCACGATCAGCCTCCCTGCACCGCGGTGAGCACCTCGACGACGCTGCCGTCGCGCAGCGTCGTCGACCGCCACGCCGCCCGCGGCACCACCTCGCCGGCCACCGCGACCGCCACCCCGCGCTCCGGGACACCGCGGGCGGCGAGCACGTCGGCCAGCGTCGCGCCCGGCCCGACCTCGGTCACGTCCCCGTTGACCAGCACGTTCACGTCGTCACCTCCACGAGGGTCCGGATGTCGTCCGGCGCCGGAGCACCGGCGTACAGCGCGGCCATCACGTCCGCGGTCAGCGCGGTCAGCAAGATGCCGTTGCGCCCGTGCCCGAAGCACGCGAGCAGGCCCTCCGGCCCGCCCGGCACCGGACCGAACACCGGCAGGTTGTCCGCGGTCCCGGGGCGGAACGACGCGGCCGACTCCTCCAGCGCGTAGTCCCCGATCCCCGGCAGCACCCGTTCGGCGTCGGCCAGCAGGTCGCGCACCCCGGTGACCGTGACGTCCGGGTCGAAGCCGACCTCGTACTGCGTCGCCCCCAGCACCAGCCGGTCGTCGTCGCGCGGCACCGCGTAGACGGCGCGACCGGAGACCGCCGCCCGCACGGTGTGCCGCGGCGGCGGCAACGACCCGCGCCGCGCGCGCAGCCGCAGGATCTCGCCCTTCACCGGCCGCACCAGGTCCGCCAGCGCGGGGTGCAGCGTCGCCGACCACGCCCCGGCGGCGACCACCACGCGATCGGCCGCGAGCATCCCCGACGCCAGCTCCACCCCGGAGTCGACCACCGCGCGCACGCTCTCCGCGCGCTCCACGACGCCCGCGTGCCGCGCCGCCTCGCGCAGCGCGGCGAGCAGCATCCGGTTGTCGACGGCGAGGTCGTCGGGCACCGCGATCCCCGCCCGCACCGCCGGCCCCAGGGCGGGTTCCCGACGACGGGTCTCGCGCCCGGTCAGGCGCTCGGCGTCGCGGCCCCAGTCGCGCAGGTGGGCGACGATCCGGTCGAGGTCCTCGCGGTCGGCGGCGTCGACCACGACGGCGAGCGTGCCCTCGGTCCGCAGCCCGACCCGTCGTCGGGAAGCCTGCTCGACGGCCGCGGCGAAGGCGGGCCAGCGCGCGAGGGAGGCGGCGCCGAGCTCGAGCACCTCCCGCTCCCCGGGCCAGGCCTCGGTGATCGGGGCGAGCATGCCGCCGGCGACCCACGAGGCCCCCGACCCGGAGGCCGGGTCGACGAGGACGACCTCGTCGGCGGCGTGGTCGCGCGCCGCGACCCAGGCCGCCGTGGTGCCGACGACCCCGGCCCCGACGACGACGATGCGCTGCATCAACACCCCTCCCTGCGCCGGCATGACCCGGATCAGGTTCGACGGTCGGGACCGGTGGACGGTCCCCTCTCAGCCCTCCCGGGCTCCCGTGGTTCCTCGGTCTCCCACCCTACGCGCTAGCGTCCCGGGCCGATGGACACGCGCGCTCGTCTCGCCGACGCCCGGCTCTACCTGTGCACCGACTCCCGCGCCGCCCGCGGCGACCTCGCGGCGTTCGCCGACGCGGCGCTGCGCGGCGGGGTCGACGTCATCCAGTTGCGGGAGAAGGGGCTCGAGGCGCGGGACGAGCTCGCCGCGCTCGAGGTGCTCTCCGACGCCGCGCACCGGCACGGCGCGCTGGTGGCGGTGAACGACCGCGCCGACGTCGCGCTCGCCGCGCAGGCCGGCGTGCTGCACCTCGGTCAGGACGACCTGCCGGTCGCCGTCGCGCGGCGGATCGTCGGAGACGACGTCGTGATCGGCCGCTCGACGCACGACGTCGACCAGGCCCGCGCCGGCGCCGCCGAGCCCGGCGTGGACTACTTCTGCACCGGACCCTGCTGGCCCACCCCGACGAAGCCGGGCCGTCCCGCCCCGGGGCTGGACCTGGTGCGGGCCACCGCGTCGTCGGGCACCGCCCGGCCGTGGTTCGCGATCGGTGGCATCGACCACGACCGGTTGCCCGAGGTGCTCGCCGCCGGGGCGACGCGGGTCGTCGTCGTCCGGGCGATCACCGAGGCGGACGACCCGGAGGCGGCGGCCCGGGCGCTCGCGGACGCCCTCCGGACATGAACGAACGGCACCTTCGCAGCATCTACGTGCGCGAGAGTGCCGTTCGGTCAGTAGCCGTCAGTTGCCGGTCGAGCCACCCTGCTCGTTGAACCGCGGCACGAGGCTCGACAGCGGGTTCTGCTCCTGAGGCGCCCGCGTGGTGCTGGTGGACGGCGCGCGCGTCGTGGAGGTCGGCCGCTCCGTCCCCTCCTGCGAGCCCTGGTCGGAGGACGTCGTGGTGGTGGCGTCGGAGCTGCCCGGCTCCTCGGTGGTGGAGGACTCCGACGTCGCCGGCGCCTCGGTGTTCTGCCCGAAGATCGAGCCGACCGAGGTGCCGGACGTGCCGCCGGAGAGCGGGTGCCCGGTCGCCGACTCGACCGCGAAGCTCGCGAGCAGGCCGATCGCGAAGACGCTGGCCGCGACCCCGCCGAGCGTCACCCAGGCCTTCCAGCCGAAGCGGCGGTACCAGGGCGTGCTCGCGGCGGGTGCGAGGGCGGTCGGGTCGTCTGCGCCCGGACCGTGCGCGAGGTGTGTGGTGGGCATGCCGCCGGAGGGCGGGAACGGGGCGCCCATCGGCATGGCGCGGGTCGGACCCGGGAGCGGGCGCCCGTCCGGTCCGAGCGGCGGCACGACCTGCGTCGGGTTGCCCCCGTCCGGCGTGCGGGTGTTCGGGATCCGGCGCGTCGGGTCGACGGGCTCGCCCGTGGGGCGCCCGGCCGCGTCGAGCCGCGTGGCGACGGTGCGCCCGCCGGCGCGCAACTGCGGGCCGGCGGCGGGGACCACGGCGCCGTTGGCGAGACGCCGGGTGGGCACGCCGGGCGGGACCGGCGCGCCGTACGGCGGCGACATCATCGGACCGGCCTGCCCCGGGACGCCGGGTCGGGGCGGCACGGGCTGCGCCGGTCGGCCCTGCGGACCGGCGACCGGCCCGCCCGCCCGGGCGACGGCACCGGCGACCTTGGTGCCCGTCACCGGGTTCACCACCAGCCGCGACTTCACGGCGTCGCGCGTGCGCTCCAGGGACTTCTGGTAGAGCGCCGACCCGACCGTCGAGATCACCGACGCGACCGCCGCCCCGCCGATCGTGCCGATCACGCCGAGGAAGGAGCCCAGGATCGCCGCGGTGGCGGCGGCGAGGGCTCCGGCGATGATCTGCGGGAGGGTCAGTCCGGTGGCGGAGGCCTTCGTCGTCTCCTCCGGCTCGGCGGCGCTGGTTCTCGAGGTCGCGTCGGGCATGGCTCCCAGGGCTCGCGGTCACGTCGGGATCGGGCTGGACGTCGGGTGTCCCTCTCGTGGTTCACCCACTCCGCAGGACGTCACCACGATGCCAGCGTGGTCATGAGGTGAGAGCCTTCACCCCGGCGCCATCGCATCCGGGCAACGGGACGCACCGATTGGGCCGGACGGGTCAGAGCGACGGCGGATCCGCGGCGCGGGAGAATCCGAGCATGTCCTGGAGCACCTTCGTCGCCGTGGGCGACAGCTTCACCGAGGGCGTCGGCGACGTCGATCCGATCACGGGCAGCGAGCGCGGCTGGGCCGACCGCGTCGCCGAGCACCTCACCCGGCAGGACCCGGGCCTTCGCTACGCCAACCTCGCGGTCCGCGGGCAGCTGCTCGAGCAGATCGTCCGCGAGCAGGTCGGCCCCGCCCTGGCCATGGACCCCGACCTCGTCAGCCTCTGCGCCGCGGGCAACGACCTGCTGCGCCCCACCGCCCGCCCCGCCGACCTCGCCGAGCGCCTCGACGGCGCCGTCGGCCGGCTCGTCGCGAGCGGCGCCGACGTCCTGGTGTTCACCGGGTTCGACACCCGGTCCACCCCGGTCGTCGACCTCGTCGGCCGGCGACTCGCCACCATGAACGAGCACATCCGCGAGATCGCCGCCCGCCGCGGCGCGAAGCTCGTCGACCTCTGGACGATGGACACCCTCGCCGACCCCCGGGCGCGCGCCGAGGACCGCCTGCACCTCAACGCCGAGGGCCACCGCCGGGTCGCGGTGCGGGTGTGCGAGGTGCTCGGCGTGCCGACCGGCCAGGACTGGCGCGACCCGTGGCCGCCCCTCGAGCCGACGCCGTGGGTGCGCCGCCGCGAGGAGGACATCCGCTGGGTCCGCGGGCACCTCGTGCCCTGGGTGGGCCGCCGGTTGCAGGGCCGGTCCACCGGCGACGGCCGGCCGCCGAAGCGCCCGGAGCCCTCACCGGTGCACTGACCCGGCACTGACCGGCACTGCCCCGGCTCCGCCCCACCTCACCACCGCCAACCGGCCTACTCGCGCGACTCCTCGTCGGGAAGGACCGGGTGTCGCGGCCCGGGATGCCCGGGCGGGAGCGCCGACCGCACCAGCGGCCAGGAGCCGAGGACGCAGACCAGGACCAGCGGCCAGGTGAGCGCGAGCTGCGCGACGCCGAGGGCCACCGTCGCCCCCGCCGCCCAGAGCGGGAGGAAGACGACGAGGCGCAGCGCGTACTGCGCCGCCCACAGCCAGCTCGCGCGGCAGTAGCCCCGGACGAGGTCCGGGTCCTCGCGCCACGCGCGTGGCCGGCCCAGCGCCGCCCCGACGACGAGCCCGAGCAGCGGCCAGCGGACCGCGATCGACACCAACCAGGCGGCCAGCGACCCCGCGTTGGCGACGATGCGCGGCAGGAAGAAGTCCTCGGCCCGGCCGGTGTAGAGGGCGATGAGCGTGGCGCCGACGGCGATCAACAGCCCCACGGCCGCGGCCCGGGGACGGTCCCCGCCGCGCCAGCGGGCGACCGCGACCCCCAGCGCGACCAGCACGGAGGCGAACCCACCGAGCAGGATCGGCTCCCACCAGCCCAGCGCCGACGCGCCGAGCCACACCACCACGAACGCCACCGACGGCAGCACCGCGTCGACGACCCCCCGCCCGGAGGCGGCGAGGATCTCCCGGAGCGGGTCGTCCCGGCGTCGCAGCACGGGATCCAGCTTAGGCTCGCCTTCCCCGGGACTCAGTCCCGCAGGACCCGGGCGCCCATCGCGCGGAACTCCGGCGAGGGCGTGGACGGCGAGGACACGTCCACGAGCAGGCCGTTCGGGTCGGTGACGAGCATCCGGCGGCGGCCGTAGAACTGGTCGCGCGGCGGGGCCACCACGGGGATCTGCTGGCGGCGGGCCTCGACGTGGAGGGCGTCGACGTCGTCGACCACGAAGGTCAGGACGATGCCGGCCGGGTCGGCCCGGTAGGGCGGCGGCACCGTCTCGTGCCCGACGGCCCAGATGCCGAGCTCGCACACCGCCCCGTCGTCGTCCTCGGCCGTGCGCAACGCGACGTGGAAGTCGCTGTCGAAGGCGACCTCGAAGCCCAGCAGACGCACGTAGAAGTCACGGGTCTCGGGCAGACGGTCCGAGAGGATCGTCGGGAACGCGCGGCGCAGCGCCATCGGCGGGCCCTCCTGGCGAGCGGGTGGGTCCTCCCCATCATGGGTGATCGGGGCGATCAGGCGGTGTCCGCCCCCACCGTGCCGAGCGCGTCGATGACCTGGGAGCCCACGGTGACCCGGATGACGGCCCAGCACGCCTCGGTGAGCTGCGCGCCGAGGTCCTCCACCGTGGCGCCGTGCGGCTCGTCGAGCCAGTGCGCCGCGGCGGCGTCCACCATCCCGACGAGGCCGTAGGCCAGCGGGTGCGCGGTCGCCGGCGGCGTCTCGGCGCCCAGCGAGCCGTCGATCAGCATCTGCGCGACGTGCGCGGAGACCACGCTGCGCACGTTGGTGCTGGCCGACTCCACCGAGTCGCCGCCGCTCGGCAGCGAGTTGCGCTTCAGGTAGAGGTAGACGTTCGCGTGCTCGGAGAGCCAGCGCAGGTGCGCCGCGAGCGCGCGCTCGAGCATCTCGCGCGGCCGCCCCTCGGGTCGCCACACGGGCTCGAGCTCGGTGACGAGCCGCTCCACCGACCGCGCCGCGATGGCGGCCTGGAGGTCGTCCTTGCCGTCGAAGTGCCGGTAGAGCCCGGGCCGGGACACCCCGGCCTGAGCGGCGATCTGCTCGGTGGTCACGTCGGGGCCGTGCTCCTCGATCGCGACCACGGCGGCGTCCACCAGCTCGAGGCGTCGCGCCTCCCGATGTCCCGCCCAGCGTCGTGTCCTGCCATCCATGGTCAGACCAGCCTGACCCCGACTCGCGAGTAACGACAACTATGCGAGACATCGTGTACGGGGTACAGTCCGTCACCATGACGATCCTGGACCGGGACGCGACCGCGAGCCGCCTGCTGACCGCCAGCGCCCGCCACACGCTCGACCCCTCGATCGAGGTGGACTGGGACGCCGCGGTCGACCCGCAGGGGTGGGCCGTGCCGCCGGAGCGCGTCTCCCTGCACGGGACCCCGCTGTGGGACGACCTCGACGCCGACCAGCAGCGCACGCTGGCCCGCCACGAGGCCGCCAGCATGCTCTCGGTGGGCCTGTGGTTCGAGGTGATCCTCATGCAGATGCTGGTGCGGCAGGCCTACGGGATGGACCTGCGCCGGCCGCACTCGCAGTACGCCCTGACCGAGGTCGGCGACGAGACCCGCCACTCGGTGATGTTCGCCCGCGCCGTCGACGCGCTGGGCTGCCCGGACTACCGCCCGCACGGCCTGCTGCACCGGCTCGGCGGGGTGTACGGCCACATCGGGTCGGGCGCCTCGATGTTCGCCAGCGTGCTCGTCGCCGAGGAGGCGACCGACCGGCTGCAGCGCGAGTCGATGCACGACGACCGCATCCTGCCGCTCATGCGCGCGGTCGCCCGGGTGCACGTGGTCGAGGAGGCCCGCCACGTCCGCTTCGCCCGCGAGGAGCTGGCCCGCCTCGTCCCGACCCTCTCGCGCGCCGAGCTCGAGCGGGAGCGCTGGACGACGGCGCTGGTCTCCTCCGAGGTGGTCAACGCGCTCTGGCAGGCCCGGGTCTACCGCAGCGTCGGGCTCTCCGGCCGGGTCGGACGTCGCGCGGCGCTGGCGAACCCGGAACACCGGGCGACGAAGCGCTTCATGACGGAGAAGGTGCTCGCGTTCCTCGACGACGTCGGGATGATCGGCGGCCCCTCGGAGCGCGTGTGGAAGCGGGCGGGCCTGCTGTAACCCCTCCCGCCCTGACGAGCGAACGGCACTGTCGCAGCATCTATGTGCGCGACAGTGCCGTTCGTTCGCTATGAGGACCTCAGTACGGCTTGCCGCCTAGGATCGCCACGCGCTCGGCGACCCGGGTGTGCCGGCCGTAGTCGCCCACCGCGTAGTGCTGGGTGGCCCGGTTGTCCCAGAACGCCACGGTGCCCTCGGTCCAGCGGTAGCGGACCTGGAACTCGGGGGTGTGCGCCGACGCGAACAGGTGCCGCAGCAGCGCGTCCGACTCGGCCTGCTCCATCCCGACGATCCGCGTGGTGAAGGCGGCGTTGACGAACAGCGTCCGCCGCCCCGTCTCCGGGTGGATCCGGACGACGGGGTGGGTCACCGGCGGGAACGTGTCCTCGAGCGTGCGGAGCTTGTCCGCGTCGAGGAAGCGCGCGAACCCGGGCACCATGTCGTGCACCGCGACCGCGTCGTCGATCCGCGCGCGCACCTCGTCGGAGAGGTTGTCGTACGCGGCGGCCATGTCCGCCCACATCGTGTCCCCGCCGAACGGCGGGGTCGTGATCATCCGCAGCACCGCCCCCATCGCGGGCGCGCGGCGGAACGACGTGTCGACGTGCCAGATGTTCTCGTAGGTCTGCGGGCCGTCGCCGCCCTTGGCGAAGCGCACGACGCTCGGATCCTCACCGGCCTCGAGCAGCGGGTTGGTCTCGAGCTCGCCCCACTGCATGGCGAACGCGCGCTGCTCGGCCGAGGAGATGTGCTGGTCGGGGAAGAACAGCACCTTCCAGTCCAGCAGGGCCCGGTTGAGCTCGAGGCGCAGCTCGAAGTCGAGCGGCTGCGCGAGGTCGACGCCGCGGACCTCCGCGCCGAGCGCGACCCCCACCGGGGTCAGCGAGAAGCCCTCGTACCGACACCGCTCCGGCCCGTCGCCCTGCAGGGGGCGCAGCACGCGCCGCCCCTCGAGGAGATCGATGGCGGGGGTGGCACGGGGGCGTCCCGTGCCCACCTCGCCGGTGGGGTCACCGGAGTCGAGGAGGGTCGTCACGAGCACCGATCTTGCGTCCTCGTGCGCTCGTTCACAACCGATCGTCGTGTGGGCCGCACCGGCGGGCGTCCGACATCCGGCCCGTACCTCGACGACATGTGAACGACACGTGAAGACGATCTTCTCGACGGCACCCGGGGGACGAGCGACGCGAGGAGACCGAACGGTGACGGACCTGCAGGACGCGCCCACGACGAGCGAGGCGACCACCCGGCCCCGGGTCCTCGTCGTCGGCCCCCGCGCCCGGGCCCGGGGCGGGATCGGCAGCGTGCAGGACGTCCTCGAGCGCCACCTGCCCGCCCACGCCGAGCTCGGCCTCGTCGCCACCCACTCCGACGGCCCGGACCGGCTCCGGACGATGGTCGTCGGGACGCTCGCCGCCGCCCGTCGGATCCGCCGGGAACGACCCGACGTCGTGCACCTGCACGTCTCCCAGCGGGCGTCGGTCCTGCGCAAGGGCGTGGTCGCCGCCGTCGCCCGCCGCGCCGGGGTGCCTGCGGTGCTGCACCTGCACGGCTCCCAGTTCCTCGACTGGTTCGACGACCTCCCCCGGCCGGCCCGCGGAGTCGTCCGGACCCTCCTGCGCCCGCACCGGCTCGTCGTCCTCTCCGAGGCCCTGTGCGTGCCCTACCGGGACCGGCTCGGCGTGCCCGCCGACCGCGTCGTCGCCCTGCCGAACCCCGTGGAGTGGCCGTCGGCGCCGACGCGACGCCCGGAGGGACCGGTGACGGCGCTCTTCCTCGGACGCTTCGGCGCCCGCAAGGGCATCTACGACCTCGTCACGGCGTGCAGCCTGCTCGCGCCCGCGCACCGTGAGCGGCTGCGCGTCGTGGCCGCGGGGGACGGCGAGGTCGAACAGGTCCGGGAGGCGGTCGCCGCGGCGGGGGTGGGCGACGTCGTCGAGGTCGCCGACTGGCTCGGGCCCGACGAGCGGGACGAGCTCCTGCGACGGGCGCAGTTGCTCGTGCTCCCGAGCTCGCACGAGGGGCTGCCGATGGCCGTGCTGGAGGCGATGGCGTTCGGGGTCGCCCCGGTGGTGACGCCGGTCGGCGGGCTGCCGGAGGTGGTCCACGACGGCGTGAACGGTGCGGTGGTCCCCGTCGGCGACCCGGCCGCGCTCGCCCGCACACTCGGAGAGCTCATCGACGACGACGAGCGCCGGCACGCGCTGGGCCGCCGGGCCCGCACGGACGTCGAGGGCTACGCGGCCCCGCGCTGGGCGGAGCGGCTGGCTGCGGTGTGGGCTGCGCCCCTGTGAGTAGTTGTGACGGTGGTAACCGTCAGAAGTACTCACGTGCGAAGCACCTCACCGGCGCAGCACGAAGAAGTACGGCGCCGAGTCCCGCAGGTCCATGCACCCCAGCAGCGTCGTCGCGTCGACGCGGTGGAAGACGTCGTTGATCGGGCGCGCGTCGTAGATCATCGTCGCGCTGGACACGCCGCGGTACTCGGTCATCCGCAGCCGCGCGGTGTACTTCGTCGTGCCCATCACGGGCCGCCCGAGGGTGATCACCTTGTGCAGCCACGGCTTCCGGGCGGCGTCGGGCAGCGGCAGGTTCATCGGCACGAGCGCGGGGTCGACGGCGAACACGTCGCTGCGGTCGGCGTTCCAGAACAGCAGCGGGTGGACCTCGTCGGCGGAGTCGAACCGCTTGCCCGCCCACCCGGTCGCAGCGAGGAGACCGTCCATGGGGTGGCCGGTCGGGAACTCCGAGCCCCACCACTGCCCGATCATCTCGTCGACCGACACCGGGTCGAGCGAGTCGAACAGCGCGAGCGCCTCGTCGGTGCTCACGGGCGTGCGGGCGAGCAGGGTCGTGAAGTCCTCGACGGCCGTCATGAGAAACAGTCTGCCGTGACCGTCAAGAGACGCGGACGGTGCTCGCGATGAGGTCGTCGAGGGTGCGCACGAGCCGCTCCGAGGTGAGCCCGACGAGGCCCTCCAGCACGTCCCGCAGCCGGCACAGGTGCGGGAACGGGTCCCGGCGCACGCGGGCGAACGGCGCCACGGCGAGCGCCTCCGCGTGGTCGATCAGCGCCTCCAGGGCGGCGTCGCGCAGACCCTCGTCGACGAGGGTGTCGATCTGTACCAGGGCGGTGCGGGCGACCATCCGGATACGGGTCGCGTCCGACATGACACTCACGTCGAGTGACGGTAGAGCTACGCACCGTGAAGGGCAGCACCGTTCACCTGATCAGGCCCGGGTGTGCACCTCGAGGAAGCTCGCGATCGACTCCCGCGCCGCCTCGTTGTACTCCGGCGCCTTCCAGCGCTCGACCAGCGTCGCGTCCGGCGCGACCTCGGCGAGCATCGACGACGCCGACGCCGGGTGCGGCTCGTCCCCGCCCGCGAACACCAGCAGGGGCACGTCGAAGCGGGCCACGGCCTCGTCGGGAACGGAGAAGAGGACGTCGTCGCGCCCGTAGAGGTTGTCCCGGAACGACGCCCAGTCCTGCTCCGAGGCCTCCGGGTGCCGGTCGCCCTGCTGCTCCGCGAAGTCGGCGAACGTGCCGTGGAAGAGGTCCCGGTTGTCCTCCAGCCCGATCGGCTGGAGGACCACCGCCGCGGCGACGCGCTCCGGCGCCCGCCGGATCAGGTTGGCGATGAACGACCCGCCGATGCACATCCCGACGAGGTGGCACCGCTCGATGCCGAGGTGGTCGAGCAGGGCGAGGTGGTCGTCGGTGGAGGAGTCCCAACCGTCGTCGGCGCGCACCGGCGCCCACGACTCCCCCGCGTTGCGCTGGTCCATCAGCACCACGCGGTGGTCGCCGGACAGCGCCTCCGGCACGTCCCACGGGGCCGCCGACCACCACTCGATCGCCGAGCGCATCCCGCCCGGCGCGAACGCCAGTACAGGGAAGCCCTCGCCGCGCTCCTCGTAGTGGATGCGGACGTCGCCGTTCTCCATGATCGTCACGCGGGAGGCTTCCCGACGACGCCTCGGGGCACGCGTGGGCGTGATCCGCAGCTACCGAGCGAAGTGCTCGCCCAGCGATCACATCGCGCGGCGGAAGCGGATCTTGTCAGCCGTCAGGAAGGCCGGTCGAGCAACGCCCGGCCGAGGGCGTACGCCTCGCGCAGGTCGTTGCCGCGGTAGTCGACGGCCGCCTCCAGACCGGGCGAGGCGTTGATCGCGACGGTGTGCGTGAGGTGCGCGAACAGCGGCACGTCGGACCCGGAGTCGCCGTACGCGACGCAAGCCGACAACGGCAGGCCCCGCGCCGCACGCTCGGCGTCGGCGAGCCGGACCTTGTCACCCGGCGTCAGGATCGCAGCGGGATCGATGGGGTCCGACCAGACCGAACCGTGGACGACGTCGAGGCCGCGGTCGAGCAGGTGGCGGGCGAAGAAGGTGGGCGAGAGCGTCACGAGCATCGAGGTCTCGCCGCGCGCCGCGATGTCCGCGCACACCTCGTCGATGCCGGAGATCCACGGGGCATCGGCCACCACGGACGCCACGAGCGACGGGTCGAGCTCGCCCCAGAGCGACCGGACGGCGACCGCGAACTCCCACGCCTCGATCTCGCTGTCGGCGAACTGCCGTTCCAGCTCCTGCAGGGTGGGCTCGCAGTCGAGGTGCCGGCTGATCTCCAGGGCCGCCGTGGTGTCGCGGAGCAGGGTGCCGTCCATGTCGAACATGTGCAGGGCGCTCACGGGCGGCGACGATCTCCCGCGCACCCTCCGCGAGCAAGCCGAAGGTGTCGTCAGGAAGGCTGGTAGGGCGGCGCCACGCCCCAGCCCCAGCGGGGCACCGGGGCCTGCTCGACGACCTCGGCGTCCG
Source organism: Actinomycetospora sp. CA-084318 (assembly GCF_050955885.1). Classification (NCBI taxonomy): domain Bacteria; kingdom Bacillati; phylum Actinomycetota; class Actinomycetes; order Pseudonocardiales; family Pseudonocardiaceae; genus Actinomycetospora; species Actinomycetospora sp. CA-084318. The sequence continues at coordinate 860,098 of NZ_CP192098.1, read as the reverse complement.
GCTGCGAGTTGTACAGCGCGAGCCGCGTGCCCCACTCGACGTAGCCGACGAAGGCGGCGCGGAACTCGGGATCGTCGGGGAGCCGGGCGTCGTCCGCGGCCCGGCTCATCGTCTCGGCGAAGCGCCGCCGCTGCTCGGGCGTGATGCTCAGCGAGCGGTGATGGGCGAGCATCCGCTCGTAGCCGCCGAGGCGGGCGGTGTAGTCGGCGGGCCCGCCGAAGACCTCGATCCACCACAGCGTCACGTGCGCGCGGTGCTCCTCGGACACGCCGCCGGGGAAGAGCGGCGACAGCAGGTCGTCGCCCTCGACGCGGTCGTAGAACGCGTCGATCAGCCGGCGGAAGGCGTCGGCCCCACCGGCCCATTCGAAGAGCGTCGGCGTCACGCGCTACAGCGTCATCACTGCGAACACACTCGTCACGAGCTTTTCTCTCGATCCAGTGCCCGGGCGCGTGCGCCCACCGCGATCACGAGCGCCAGCACCGGCAGCAGCCCCAACGCGACCGGCAGACCCACCCACGCCGCGAGGTGACCGATCACGGGTGGCCCCGCGACGAAGCCGACCCAGCCCAGCGCCGAGACCGCGGCGATCGCCCGGCCGGGATGCGCGCCGGGCAGGCGTCCGGCGGCGCTGAACGCGGTCGGCACCACCAGCGCCAGCCCGATGCCCAGCATCGCGAAGCCGACGATCGCCGCCGCCGGGTGCGCGATCAGCAAGGAGCCGCCGAACCCCACCGCCGCCACGAGCGCGAGCACCGGCAGCAGCCGGTGGGCTGGGAAGCGCGCGAGCAGCCGGTCACCGGTGAGCCGGAGCGTCAGCATCGTCGCCGAGTACGCCGCGTACGCGAGACCGGCGACGCCCGGGCCCGCCGCGAGGTCGTCGCGCAGGTGCACGGCCGACCAGTCCGCCGACGCACCCTCGGCGAGCATGCTCGCCAGCGCGATCCCGCCGAGCACCAGCACGAGGGGGCGCAGGAGCACCGTTCCCGACGACGTCGCGGGCCCGGCTCCGGCGGTCGGCTGCGGCGGGTCGGGGAGCATCCGGCGGGAGGCGAGCGCGCCGAGGACCAGCACGACCGGGCCGAGCACCACCAGCTGCGGCGTCAGCTCCGTGCCGGTGGCGGCGACCGCCGTGCCGAGCAGCGCGCCGCAGAACCCGCCGAGGCTCCACCCGCCGTGCAGGCCGGCCATGATCGGAGTCCCGAGCGCGCGCTCGACGGTGACGGCCTGCGTGTTCATCGCGACGTCCAGCGCGCCCTGGAACCCGCCCCACACCAGCAGCGCGGCGAACAGCCACCGCAGCGAGGGCGCGAGCCCGATCCCCAGCCCGGTCAGCCCGTAGCCCACGAGCGTCGCCCGCACCATCAGCCGGCTCCCCAGGCGCGGGAGCAGCCAGCCGGTCACCGCCATCGCCAGTACCGACCCGAGCGGCGCTCCGAGCAGGGCGATCCCGAGCTCGGCGTCGGACAGGCGCAGGCCCGCCTTGACCTGCGGGATGTGCGCGGTCCAGGAGGCGAACAGCAGCGCGTGCAGCAGGAAGACCGCGAGGACGGCGGGGCGGGCGCGCTGCGCGGGGTCGGTCGACACGAGCACGTGAGCAGCCTGGAGCCGAAAGCCGGGAGGAGCGACCCGACGCCGGGTATCCGCCCGGATGGCCGCCCCCGCCCGTCCCGCGACCCCGCGCCCGCACAAGCCGTGGGTGCCGCGGCACGTCCGCGTCACGCGTGCCGCGCAGGAACACGCGCACGCCGACGAGATCGTGCGGCGCTGCGAGGCGCTGGGCTGCGACGACATCGAGCTGCTGAAGGTCGACCGCATCACCGGCGTGAAGGGCGAGACCGAGCGCGAGACGTACGCGCGGGCCAAGGCGACGCTCGCCGTCGTCGTGAGCCCGGACTCCGCCCGGAAGCTGGACCCGATCCCGCCGTCGGCGGACTGGCGCGTGGACCTCGCGCGCGGGTGTCCGGCGCACTGCCAGTACTGCTACCTCGCCGGGTCGCTGACCGGCCCGCCGATCACCCGCGTCTACGCCGACCTCGACCGCATCCTCGCCAACCTCGACGGCTACGTCGGGCAGGGACACATCACCTCGACGTCGCAGGCCCGCGCGCACGAGGGAACGACCTTCGAGGCGTCCTGCTACACCGACCCGCTCGGCATCGAGCCGGCGACAGGGTCGCTCGCCGCGGCGATCTCGCACGTGGGGACGCACGCCTGGCCCGGGCCGGTGCAGTTGCGCGCGACGACGAAGTTCGCGGGCGTCGAGCCGCTGCTCGACCTCCCCCACGGAGGTCGCACGCGCCTGCGCTTCTCGCTCTCCCCGTGGCCGCGCTACGAGGGCGGCACCGATCCCGTCGCCGCGCGCGTCGCGGCGCTGGGTCGGATGGCGTCGACGGGCTGGCCGGTCGGGGTCACGCTGGCGCCGATCATCCCCGACGGCGGGTGGGAGGTCGCCTACTCGTCGTTGCTCGCCGACGTCGCGGCGGCCGTGCCGGCGGACGCCGACCTGACGATCGAGTGCATCACCCACCGCTTCACGCCGGGCAGCCGCGAGACTCTCGAGACCTGGTACCCGGCCTCGAGGCTGGAGATGGACCCCGAGCAGCGCAAGGAGAAGCGCGGGAAGTTCGGGGCGGTCAAGCACGTCTATCCGAACGAGGTGATGGACCACCTGCGCTCGACGATCACCGACCAGATCGACGAGCACCTGCCGAACGCCAGGGTCCTGTACTGGACGTAGGTGGCCTCGAGCCGGGTCGGATTCGTGCAGGACGGCTCCGGTACGTCCGGGACGATGCCCTTCGTGGAGGGCCACGCGGTGATCGCGACCGACGTGGAGGGCGTCATCACGTCGTGGAACGACGGCGCGCAGGAGCTGTTCGGACACCGTCGCGAGGACGTGCTCGGACGCCCCGTCGACGTCGTCGTCCCGGAGCATCTGCGCGCCGCGCACTGGGCGGGGTTCCGCCGCGGGATGGCCGCGCCCGCGGTCAAGGACCTGGCGGCCGACCTCCCGGTCCTCTGTGCGGACGGGGAGGTCCGGAGCTTCGCGGGGCGCCTCCTCGTCCTCTGCGATGCACTCGGGACGAGCCTCGGCGCCATGGCCGTCTACGCGGCGACCGGCACCACGGGCGTCCGACCGTTCGGATGACGGGCGGGCCTGCCAGGCTGCCGACCGTGTCCAGCGTCTGGCCGGTTCTGCACTACGACGACACCGAGGGCGCCCTGCGCTTCCTCGTCGATGTCGTCGGCTTCGCCGAGTCCGTGGTGGTGCGCGACGACGACGGCGACGTGGTGCACGCGGAGCTCGCCTGGCCCGGCGGCGGCACCGTGCTCCTCGGCGGGACGAAGCACGTCGGCGGCGTGCACGACGGCCTCAGGACGGGCGCGCTGTACCTGGTCACCGACGACGTCGACGCCGTGTACGAGCGGTTGGCGGCTGCGTCGGCGGAGGTCGTGGCGGCGCCGCACGAGACGTCGTTCGCCGCGGGAGGCCCGACCTACGCCTGCTCCGCCCGCGACACCGAGGGCAACCTGCTCACGTTCGCGACGTACCGAGGTGGGACGTCCGCGACGATCTGACCTCCAGCGAGTGTCCGCGTGGGGCCGGCCCGCACCCCGACGACGAACGGGCCGCCCGTCACGGTGTCCCGTGACGAACGGCCCGCTCGTGGGCTCGACTACTTTGCGCAGGTGACCGAGGCGTTGGGGCCCTTGGCCGTGTTCTGCGCGACCTGGACGCCGTCCTCGCGGATCGTGCAGGTGATCGTGTCGGAGCGGCCGGGGTTGTCGAGGTCGGGGCTGAGGGTGGCCGTCATCGTCGGGCCCATGAGGCCGGAGACCTGCGCGTCGGCGCTCCACGGCGAGGCCGCGTCGGCCACCGAAGCCATCGCGAGGTTGTCGTTCTGCGACTGGCTGTAGGTGACGGTCACGTTCGTCTTCTTGGCGGTCGTGACCTCGTAGGTGACCTGGTGGACGGCCGCGCTCTGTTGCGCCACTGAATTGACACTGCCGACGAAGACGGCGGTGTAGAGAATGCACATGAACAGGGCGACGACGCCCAGGACGATGCCTGCGATCGACTTCCCGCGACCGCTGCGGGCCTTGCCGGACTTCAGGAGTCCGACGAGCGAGAGCACCAGCCCGATCGGCGCGAGCACCCAGGAGACGGTGCCGACGACGGGGATGAACGAGAGCACCGCGGCAATGATCCCGACGACGAGACCGGCGGTCGCGAGCCCGTTGGCCTGCGGCGGGAGCACCGGTGCGGGCCGCTGGGGCGGCACGAAGGCCTGCGGCTGCGGCGTCGGCACCTGCCGCTGGGGGGCGACGGCGCGCTGCACCGGGACCTGCGGGCGAGCGACCGGGGCGACCGCCTGCGGGATGCGGATCGGCGTCGTCAGCGCGTCGTCGAACGGCGACTCCACAGCCTGTCCGACGTGCCGACCGTGCCGCGAACCCGCAATTCCCTGCGTCATTTCCGTGCCCCCGATGTGTGCGCCGTTGTTGTCCCCCTTCTCGTGAATCAGCTCCGCGTCGTTACCGCGCGGCGATCGATTCGTGACGCGTCACCCTCTTGAGCTACTTTCGCCCGCACGTCGAGTCCGGACCCCGGCACTGTTCGTCGCATCCCGCACTCGACTCCGGAAACTTGTAGTGACTCCAAACTTCGTGTAGCACTAGCAGTGTGACTGGACTACGCGAGCGCAAGAAGGCCGAGACGCGGCAGCGCATCGCCGACGTCGCGGCCCATCTGTTCGCGACGCAGGGGTTCGACGCCGTCGCGATGACCGACGTCGCCCGCGCGGCCGACGTCTCCGACCAGACCGTCTACAACTACTTCCCGGCGAAGCACGACCTCGCCCTCGACCGCGCCGACGCCATCCGGCAGCGCCTCCACGATCTCGTCGTCGACCGGCCCACAGGCACGAGCCCCGCGAGCGCGCTGCAGGTCGTGGCGGCCGAGGACGTCGCGCGGGCCCGGGCGGACGACCTGGCCGAGCAGCGCGGACAGTTCTTCGCGCTCTGCGTCGACAGCCCCGTCGTCCGGCGCTTCGGGTTGGAGGTCCGCGACGGCCAGGTCGGCGCGATCCGCGACGCCCTCGCCGTCACGGACCCGTCGTTGCACCCGGGCCTCGCCCACGTGCACGCGGCCGCGCTGGTGGCCGTGTTGCAACTGGTCGGGGACGCGATCGGGGCCGCCGTCCTCCGCGGTGGCCGTCCCGACGACGCCCTCGAGGACACCGCCCGCGTCGCGTTCGCCGACCTCGACGCCCATTTCCACCAGCTCGTCCACCGAGAGGACCACCCATGACACGCGTCCTGATCAGCGGAGCGAGCATCGCCGGCCCCGCCCTCGGACTGTGGCTCGCGCGGTACGGGTTCGAGGTCACGATCGTCGAGCAGGCGCCGGCCGTCCGTCCCGGCGGGCAGGCCGTCGACTTCAAGGGCGAGACCCATCTGACGGTGCTGCGGCGGATGGGCCTTCTCGACGACGTCGAGCGCCTCGCCACCGGCGGTGGCGACGACGGGCGGATCGTCGACGCCGAGGGGCGGACGATCGGCATCACCCCGGCGGCGTTCAGCGGTGGCGACATCGAGATCCGCCGCGGCGACCTCGCGCAGCTGCTCGTCGAGCGCACCGCCTCGACCTGCCGCTACGTATTCGACGACACGATCACGGCCCTGCACGAGACCGCGGACGGTGTCGACGTGACGTTCCAGCGCTCCCCGTCGCAGACCTTCGACCTCGTCGTCGGCGCGGACGGCATCCACTCGACGGTCCGTCGTCTGGCGTTCGGTCCGGAGTCGGACTACGTGACCCACCTCGGCCACTACTACGCGCTGCTGGAGGTCGGCGGCGACCTCGTCGCGGGCGACGAGATGTACAACGAGCCCGGCCGCATGGCCGCGACCGGAGGGCCGAAGGCGCCGGCGTTCTTCGTCTTCCGGTCCGCCCCGCTCGGCATCGAGCGTGGTGACGTCGAGGCGCAGAAGCAGGCCCTGCGCGACGCGTATCGCGGCGCCGCGTGGAAGGTGCCGCAGCTGCTCGAGGCGCTCCCGCACGCCCGGGACTTCCATCTCGACTCGATCAGCCGTGTGCACGTCGACCGCTACTCGCGGGGACGGGTCGTCCTCGTGGGCGACGCGGCCTACGGGAACGCGCTCGGCGGCTTCGGCACGGGCCTGGCGATCGTCGGCGCGTACGTCCTCGCCGGGGAGCTCATGACGGCGGGTGGCGACTGGTCGCGCGCCTTCGCGGCGTACGACCGGAAGTTCCGCGGCTATGCGAAGGTCGCGGAGAAGGTCAATGCCGGCGCGCTGCTGGCGCCGTCGACCCGCACGCGCATCTGGTTGCGGAACACGCTCTTCTCGGTCGCGCCGCTGTTCAGCCGCGTGATGGCGCTGATGGACCGCTTCGCGACCGACATCGAGCTCGAGGACTACCCCTCCGCGTTCCCGAGCAGCGCCGTGTAGAGCCGCACGATCTTTCCGTTCGCGACGAGGCTCATGTCGACCCCGCGCACCATGGGCTCGCCGTCAGGCGGACCGAACGCCCACGGCGCGTGGATGAGGTCACCGAGCACGTGCGACGGGCCGGCGTGGGCGAAGACGAACCCGGGCGCGGAGTCGAGCAGGCCCTGGACCTTCTCGCTGATCGCCGCGTGTCCCGTGAGCGACCCCTCGACGTCGGTGAACACGATGGCATCGTCGTAGACCTCGGCCATGATCTGCAGCCGGGCCTCGGGGTCGCGCTCGTTGAACACGCGCAGGGTGGCGTCGACGAGGGTGTCGATGTCCGGCACGGGGCAGCTCCTGGTCGGGTCGGAGGCGCGCGAGGTTACTGCCGCCCCCGGCGCCCGTCGACGGATGATCACGACTTCGTGCGCGACACGCGCAAGCCCTGCTGCAACACGCTCACGACGTGTCGATCGTGCGGCCGGGCGCCTCGTACCGCCGCTGCACCGGACGTGTCCCGTCGGGCCACGTGAAGTCCGCCGGTCCGCGCTCGACGAGCGTCCATCCCAGTCGCTCGTAGAGCCGGATCGCTGCCGCCGACTCCTCGACCACGTCCAGTTCGAGACGCCTCAGGAGCTGCCCGGCCCGGCTCTCCGCCGCCGCGATCAGGGCTCCGGCCACCCCTCGTCCCTGAGCTCGGGGGACGACGAGGAGCCGGCTGATCGCAGCCCGTCCCCCGGCGAGACCGGCGAGCAGGACGTGACCCACCACGTCGTCGTCCGCAGTAGCGACCCACGCCGCGAGCTGCGTCGGCGGCATGAGCCAGGCGACCGGAGCCGCAGGCCAGACCATGGGATAGCGGTCGACCGCGTGCGTGCGCCGGAGCGCCTCGACGCAGGCCGGGAGATCCGCTGCCGTCCGGGGCCGAACGAGCGGGTCCACCGTGCCAGGTTATGTCGATCAACCCGCCGGGCGGCCGACCTCGAGGTTCCGGTGGGCGGAGATCACGGTGGCGAGGGTGTGGGCGTTGTCGGCCACGGTCTCGTTGCGCCGACCCGAGACCCGCTCCACGGCGCCGTCGAGCAGTTCGGCGACCCGGGCGAGGTCGAACAGGACGCCGCTCGCCCACTCCTGCGGATCGCGGCCGGGTGGGCAGAGATCGCGTCCGTGTTCCGTGACGTGCAACAGCTCCTCGACAGCGCGGCGGGCCGGGTTCGTTCCGTCTTCGGTCGACATCGCCCCCGTTTGTACGGACTTCGCCGCCCCTCCGCAGACCGGGAACGGTCGTGGCCCACCACCGCGGCTCCCAGCAGGAGGGCGGCGGGCCCGACGCGACCACACCCGTCGTCGGAAAGGGACTGCTGAGCTGGAGCCGGCGCGGGGAATCGAACCCCGGACCTTTCGCTTACAAGAGCCGTGCGGCTCGTCTAGAGGAGTCTCCTCGACAACGTCGCTCGGTGTGGTTCCGTTCGTCGGACGCTGCCGGACGGCCGTGAACGCCAGGCCGCCGCTACACGGCTGCTACACGGCACTTCTCCAGAGAACCGGCCTCGGGGTCTCTCCCTCGGCGGCGCGGGGTCGCCTAGGACAGGTCGATCGTGCCGGGGCAAGGGCCACCCCACCGGCACCACCGCTGCCTCTCCTCCAGAGCGTGGCCCTTGCGGCGGTGCGGGCGGGCTGTCAGACCCCGGGAGCGCCGACGAGGGAGAGACCTCGTCCCGACCACCACCGCACCCTCCGCCACCTGCTCGACGAGGCTGCTGCCTCTCCTGAGGTCGGTGCCCTGGTCCAGGGCGGAGCGCCTGGTCGCCGAAGGCCCGCGTTCCTTGTCCCGCTCCCCCGCCCGCTGACTCCGACCGTCGCCGTCTCGCTGCCCTGATCTTCAGGGCCGCAAGACGGCCCTTCGGCGTGCCCACCGCAGAACCCACCGGGTCCTGTGGCGATGCCGCACGCCCACTTCCGGTCAGCACGCGCGCGGGACGGCCTCCCCGAGAGGCCCGCCATGACGCACTCCTCCAGCTCGAGCAACCCGTCCACTACGCCATCGACCTCCGCGCACTTCGGGTTCCGGGCGTTGCCTGATCCGTGGCCCTCGTACAGCCCGTCGCCGCGTTCCTCTGCTGCGTCTGTGGCGGCCGTGGGAGGCGTGGCCGGCCCGCCGCAGCGGGTCGAAGACAGGAGCGCCCGGCGGAAGCCGGGCGCGTCCGACCCGGCCGCCGCCCCGGCGCCAGCCGAGGGCCGCGCGCCTGGGCTTGTTCTATGTGCCATATCGGGCCGCACCACCTCCGAGCAGCACGAAGAGACAGCATCGGCGCCGGACACGGTTGCTGGGCTGTGGTCGCCGTCGTTCCCCTCGCCGGAGCTCGTCGACGCTGCTGCCGCGATGCTCCCTGCCGTTCTGGAGGAGCCGGGCACCCTTGCGGAGGGTCCGCGGTGGGAGTTGACCGTGGGGCCGGGCATCTTCGCCGTGGCGTGCCGGGACTGGTCGAAGCGGGAGCGCACCGAGGAGCGGGCTCGCTCAGCGCGGGTGAAGGACGTGGACGCCGCGGTGGCCGCGTTCGTCGCCACCGGGGAGTGGCCGGAGCCGCCGACACCCCGGACGGCGATCACCTCCTGGTCGCGCAAGAGCAGGGCGAACATGGTGCGCCGTCTGTGCGAGCTGGACTACACGCCGCTCTACGAGGGCGGACGGCTCCCGGCGATGGTGACGCTGACCTACCCCGGCGACTGGCTCACCGTCGTCCCCACCGGCGCAGCGCTGAAGCGGCACATGAAGGCGCTGCGCAAGCGCTACGCCCGAGCGTGGGGCGAGGAATGGGCGTGCGTGTGGAAGCTGGAGTTCCAGCGCCGGGGCGCACCGCACCTCCACATGCTCTGCACCCCGCCGCACGGGACCTCCGCGACGACCGGGGAGCGGTTCGCGGTGTGGCTCTCCGCCGCGTGGGCTGACGTCGTGGCACACCCGGACCCCGAGCAGCGCCGCCGCCACGAGCTGGCCGGCACCGCCTTGGACTACGCCGAGGGCCTGCGGGCGACCGACCCGCGCCGGGTAGCGGCGTACTTCACCAAGCACGGACTGATGGCCGCGAAGGAGTACCAGCACGACGTCCCGACGGAGTGGTCCGAGCCCGGCACCGGACCCGGCCGCTTCTGGGGCGTCTGGACACTTCAGCGCGCCGTCCGCACCGTCCACGTCAGCGCCGAGGACGGCATCCGCGCCGGACGCATCGCCCGCCGGTGGGCGAAGGCACAGGGTCGCGTCCAGTCCCGCTGGGTCCAACGCGTCGAGCAGGCCACAGGCCGCGTCTGTTACCGCCGCAGCCGCTCACGCGTCCGCCTCATGAGCAATTGCAACCGCGGCTGGGTTGCCGTCACCAGCGGGCCAGCCTTCGCGGAAGGCCTATGCAGAGACTTGACGGGAAGCCGCGGAGGTCACGGCTCGATGAGCGCGTTGACGACTCGAACGGACTAGCCGACCCGGGTGAGACATCGCTCAACGTGAGTAGTTCTACCCAAGAGAGGGGGTATGACCACAGCCACAGTGACTACACTCGTCACTAACGAAGTTAGGCAAGCCTTGGGAGGGTTCATGGCAGCGGCCCAGCGTCCGCCCATCAGCGAGGTTGTTGTTTCGATCTCGTTCGATGCGCAGCCGCAGTCCACTGGGCCTCAGCTCGTCATGTCCTTGACAGACCTCGCGGCATCGTACCCGTCGCTCCAAGAACAGCCCCTTTACGAGATGCCTGTGGAACTTCCCCCCGAAGAGGAAATCCTCAAACCGGCGATTCCCGAGTTCAATTTTGCGGTTGGTCCAATGCGAATGGACCGGCGCTACTGGCTTAGCGCCAACGAGCCCGACCCATTCCTAATCCAAGTACAATCGAACTATTTTGCATTAAACTGGCGAGATCAAACTGGGCAGTTTGAGTACCCTGGCTTTGAGGCAATCGAAGCTGACTTCAGACGATATCTGTCGAAGTTTGAGCAGGCCATACTGGCTCGCGGAGGCGAACCTCTTCAGATCAAGCAGGTCGAAGTAACCTACATCAACACTCTCCGACCGGACGACACATGGCGGGACGTGAGTCAGTTGAAAGACGTCATACGCCTCAGCTACTCCGACCTGCCAAACTCCGAGCAAGTCAGCTTAGCCTACTCAACAATTGTCACCGGCGAAACAGGAGCTTTCTCAGGCAGGGTTCACACAGCCTTGCAGACTGGCTATCAGCCGGAGCATTCAGACCTTACTCCCCGCCCACTCACACGTGCTGACCTGATCCCGGTCGTAAATATATCTATCACAACTCGGTCGGCTCAGATTAAGGCGTCAAGCAACGAACTGGGCGCTCATCTCCAGCTTGCCCACGACTCGAACATCCAAGCTTTTCGATCGCTAGTCACCGATGCGGCGCTGCAGAACTGGGGGCTTTGATGACGGCTGTACTTGATGCGGGTCGCGCTCAGCGAACGAGAGCGTTTAAGTCGGCAGCGGGTTCCGCCAGCACCAGCCGGGACTTTCGCTTCACTAACGCCAACGTGTGGGAAGATTTTGTTAGCGGTTTGCTTCACAGTCACGTCCAGCAACGGCCGCCATCGTGGCTCGAATGGCTCGTAAATGTCGAGATTCCGCGTCGAGACCACGCTCGTTTGATTAATAAGTCCGCTATTCAGCGCCTGCTTCGTTTCAGTGCGGTTCTTCCAGAGAGCACCCCGCCCCCTTTCGTCGGAGTGGGCGACGACGCGACGGTGGGCCTGGAGTGGGACATCGACCAGGGGCACATCGAGCTTCAAGTCGGAAATGATGCGGCAGTCGACTCGGGGCTTGTAGAGTTGGACGATAAGCTGGTGGAGTTCCGCCTGGAAGACGCCATCCTCGAACCACTGGTCCGAGTCTTCTCCACGCTCCTTCGTAAGTAAGTTTAGGGCATCTCGGCCGTGCCGGTTCCCGACGAAATCCCGCCCGACTGCATCGCTTACCGCATGATAGAAAAGATCAACATTAAGCCGGACGGGACCCCTAACAGCGACTCCTTTACTGACATGGGTCCCACATCTGACACCTATTACATGTCTATCTACCTGCGGGATCAGCTCCTCGACGAGGGTTGGACCGTACAGGGATTGAAGGCAGAATGGGAGGGCTACGAAGCTTTCGAGATCACAGTAGGTGAGCTGCGCGAACACGGCGAGCTAGTGTGGCGGGCTCCCATGGGGAAAATTCCGGGACACGCCGCGGTGAAACGACCCCAGAATGCAGAACGGACACGTGGCCAAAAGCGAAAGCTAGCAAAGACGTTTCGACTGGCCACCGAGGAACCCGAAGCATAGAGTCGTCCGCGTGATGGTGCAGTTCGTCATGCAACACCACTGTTGGACCGCGCGAGTCTCGCGGCGACGCGTGCCAGCCGTATCCAGATATCTGAGATACTCTAGCCGTTCGAACCCAGCATCCTCTTCCCGTCATGCACCCGAACCTCGACTGCACTGCGAAAAGCGTCTTCGACCCTGACCGAGTACGCCGGATCCATTTTCGACCGAACTTCCTCAAGCGTCGCCCAAAACAGATCCTCTGTTTCGTCTGACGGTCTCAGCGTGCCTCCGATCTGCCGCGCACGGAACACGATGGAAATAATCCCGCGCGACATGTTCTTATATACTCCGGTGAGTCTTTCGATCTCCACCTCTGCGCCCGTCTCTTCCAGCACCTCGCGACGCGCGCCTTCCTCCGGCTCCTCCTCAACCTCCAGAACGCCACCCGGCGGCTCCCAGTGGCCGTTGTCGCGGCGCTGAATGACGAGGACGCGGTCCTGGTCGTCGACCACGATGCCGGCGACGCTCACTGAGTGCTTGGGCGTGTCTGCCACTGTCGCCTCCTGACGGTTGATGACGTTCGGTAGCGTTCAGCAGCGATCGTAGATGTCCAGTCGTCTGGAGGAGCCGTGCAGCTCGGGGCCATCGACCGTGCGAGCGATCGGCCGCCCTACCGGCAGATCGCCGACCAGCTCCGCGACCTGATCGACCGCGGCACCCTCGTGGCTGGCGACAAGCTGCCGAGCGAGGCAGAGCTGATCGAGCACTACGGCGTTGCCCGGATGACGGTCAGGCAGGCCGTCCAGGAGCTGCGCAACGAGGGCCGGGTCGTGGCCGAGCACGGCAAGGGCACGTTCGTTCGACAGCCGGTCCAGGTCCGTCGGCTAGCTTCGAAGCGGTTCGCCCGGCGTCACCGGGAAGCCGGCCTCGCGGCGTTCAGCGTGGAGGCGCAGAAGACCGGCTTTACGCCCAACGTCGACCAGCTGGAGATCGCCACCGGCCCTGCCGCACCTGAGATTCGGGACCGGCTGCGCTTGGACGATGACGAGGAGGTCGTGAGCCGGTCCCGGCGCTACCTCGCCGACGGGCAGCCGGTCGAGACCGCCGTGTCCTACCTCCCGGCCTCCGTCGCCGCCGGCTCGCGCATCGTCGAGACGGACACTGGCCCCGGCGGCATCTACGCCCGCCTGGAGGACATGGGCTTCGAGCTGGACCACTTCACCGAGGAAGTCTCGGCCCGGATGCCCACCGCTGAGGAGCGACGCCGGCTGCAGCTCACGGACGGCGTGCCGGTGGTCGTGCTCGTGCGTACCGCCTACGACACGACCGGCCGTCCGCTGGAGGTCTGCGACACCCTCAAGGCAGCCCCCGCGTACGTCTTGGAATACGAGGTCCCGGCGCGCTGAGCAGACGGGGTCACGGCTCCACAACACTCGGCCACACTCCTCTAGACGACTAAGCCGAAGCTGCTAGGGTTGACTTGTCTAGAGGAGCAACCGAGGAGAGTCCGTGATTCAGAACTTCGCCATCGACCAGGCCGCGACCTTCGAGTCGCTGCTGTTCCTGTCCTGCGAGCCCAAGACCGCCTTCGGGGACTCGTTCCGGCAGGAGACCACCAAGGACGGCCTGCCCAAGTGGGAGGCCCAGCTCGTCGCCCGCTTCCGCCAGTTCGGCCGGGCCACCAACGAGATCATCAAGGTCGGCCTCGTCTCCGAGCGCGCGCCCGGCTCCGACCTCGCCCCCGCCACCCCGGTCGAGCTCGTCGGCTTCGAGATCGGCGTGATGGACAAGAAGGACCGCAACGGCAACGTCACCGGCGCCCAGGTCTGGTATCGCTGCCAGGAGGTTCGCTCCACCGCCTCCACGGCGCCGCGTTCGCGCGCCGGGCAGGGCTCGACGTCCGAGGCGGCGGCGTCATGACCTGGCAGCAGGACGCCGCGTGCCGCGACGCCGACCCCGAGGTGTTCTTTCCACCCTCGGACGACGACACGTCGGTGATCGTGGCCCGCCACCGCATCGCCGTCGCCCCGATCTGCTCGGCCTGCCCGGTGGCTACCGAGTGCCTGCGGTGGGCGCTGGACTCCGGGCAGGACCACGGCCTGTGGGCCGCGACCACGCCCACCGACCGGCGCATGATCCGCCGGGCCCGCGTGGCTGGCGTCCCGGACCCGGTCGCCGATCACGAGCCGATGTGTTCGGCGTGCTCGCTGCTGTTCCCGATGCCGGTCATCGATGGCGATATCTGCTCTAGGTGTCTAGGTAAGGAGGCGGTATGACGGCGACGGGCCACACGCCTGTGCTGCGGGAGCCGGTGCGGTGGTACACCGGCGGCCCTGGCGGAGCGCGGCGTCTGATCAACCGCCTCCGGGCTCGGGCCGCCGAACAACAGCGCCTCGCCGCGCTTGCGATACTCGAGGCGGACATGCGGGGCCAGTGGCGCGAGGCGTGCGCCGGAGTCGGGCTGTGCCAGCTCATCGACAACGCCGCCGGGATGACTGTCCGCACCCCGCGCTTCGGTGGGCTGCGGGTCGGGCCGGCGGAAACGTCGTTCACCGTCGAGCTGATGCCAGGCGGCGAACCCACCGACATCGAGGCCCACGCCCTGCGCCTCGCCCACTCTCTCGGCTTCGCCGGACTCCGCGTCACCCCGATCGGCGGGCGATGGGTGCGGGTCGTGCTGTTCGAGGTCGACCCACTCGCCTCGACCTTCGCGCTCCCGCACGATGTGGTGGGTCGGGCGTCTGCGCCGATCCTGCTCGGCCGCCGCGAGGACGGCGCCCTCGTCGACCACGCCCTCGCGCTTCCCGGGCACATCGCGGTGCAGGGGCAGAACGGGTCCGGAAAGTCCCAGCTTTCCTACGGCCTGCTCGCCCAGCTCGCCGCCGCCGGGGACGTCGTCATCGCGGGCTCGGACATCACCGGCCTGCTGCTCGGCCGCGCCTGGGATGGCACCGCCCACCGGGCCTGGCAGGTCACCGGCTCGAAGGACCTCCCCGCGCACGCCGCGCACCTCGACCGGCTCGTGGGGTGGATGGACGACCGTCTCGACACCATGCCGCCCCGCGTCGACAACATCGCCCCAACGGTCCAGACACCGCTGGTGCTCGTCGTCCTGGAGGAGTTCCCCGGCCTGCTCCGCGCCGCCCAGGCCAAGGACCGCAAGCTCGCCGAGCGCATCACCTCCGCCGTCCTCCGGCTGCTGTCCGAGGGGCGCAAGGCCGCGTTCCGGGTGCTGATGCTCGCGCAGCGGTTCGAGGCCAACGCCGTCGGTGGCGGCTACGCCCGTGACCAGTTCGCCGTCCGGCTCTCGTTCCGCGTCCCCGCCGAGTCGCTGGCGATGCTGCACGGCGACGACGCCCGCCGCCTGGGCCCGGAGCACGCCAACACCGCGCCCGGTATCGCGTACTTGTCGGCCCCGGGCCAGGACTGCGTCCGGCTCCGCGCGCCCTACCTCGGCGGCTACGGCGCCTACTGCGACCGCATCGCCCGCGACGGCCGGAGAGCGGCATGAGCCCGCTCGCCCTGGTCCTCATCGCCGCGCTCGTCACCGCCCTGCTCGCCAAGAGCCACAAGGCCGGCCCCGCCGTCCTGGCAGGCGTCGTCACCGTCTGCCTGCTCTTCGCCGCCATCCCCGCCCTCGGCCCCGCCGTCACCAGTAGCACCGCCGAGTTCGCCCGCCAGCTCGGCGACGCCTCCGAGCGCGCCGCCACCGTCCCGCAGGAGGCCAGGCAATGAGCATCGCCGAGCACGTCGACGAGGCCGCCGAACAGCTCCGTGCGGCCAACCACGCCACCCACCACAGCCCCCTCGATGGATCCTCCGCCGCCGTCGTCGTCGGGAACCTCCGCGAGCTGGTCGCCCGGCTCCCCCAGCTCCTCGACCACCGCCGCCGCTCCGCCCGACGCGCGGACTTCGCCGCGCACTACGACGACCGCCCCGGCGTCCCGGTCGTGCGCACCTTCGGGTTCGCGATGGACCGCCTCGACGACTCCCGCCACCTCGCCGACGCGCTGCACGACCAGCTCGCCGCTGCACACAACGACCTCGGCCACATCGGCCGCCGCCTCGTGGAGGACTGACCATGGACGCGCTGCTGTTCACCGCCGAGGAAGCCGCGGAGCTGCTCAAGATCAGCCGGTGCAAGGTCTACGACCTGCTCCGCAACCACGACCTCCGGTCGGTCAAGATCGGCGGTTCCCGCCGCATCCCGCGCTCGGCGCTGGAGGAGTACGTCGCCCGGCTCCTCGACTCCGAGGTGGCCTGATGGCCGGTGAGAAGCGAACCCGGCGTGCAAACGGCGAGGGCTCGATCTACCAGCGGTCCAGCGACGGCAAGTGGGTCGGGAGCGCGTACGTCTACACCTCGTCCGGCCAGATCAAGCGACGTCCGGTGTACGGGTCGAGCTTCGACGAGGTGCGCTCCAAGCTCGACGAACTCAAGGTCAACTCCGCCAACGGTGTGCCCGTCCCCGATCGCGCGTACACCGTCGCGCAGTGGTTCGAGCGCTGGCTGGTCGCCGTCCGAGAGGAGCGCCGCCCGACGACCTACGTCGGCTACGAGAACGCCGTCCGCCTCTACATCGCGCCCGGCCTGGGCAAGAAGGCGCTCCGCCGGCTCAACGCCGCCGACGTGCGCGCGTTCATGGCCGGGGTGCGCGAGCGGTGCCTCTGCTGCGCGCGGGGCTACGACCTCCGCCGCCCCAAGGAGGACCGGCGCTGCTGCGCGGTCGGCAGGTGTTGCCACCGCCGGCCCTCGCAGCGGCAGGTCCAGTACGTGCACGCCGTGCTCCGCAACGGTCTCGCTGCCGCCGAGCGCGAGGAGCTGGTCAGCCGCAACGTCGCGAAGCTGGTCAAGGTCTCGGTGCCGCGTTACAAGGTCGGCAAGGGCCTCACCGTCGACCAGGCGCACAAGCTCCTCGACGCGGCCAGGGACCGGCGGCTCTATGCGCTCTACGTGGTCGCCGCGACGCTCGGCCTGCGGCACGGCGAGCTGCTCGGGCTGCGCTGGCAGGACATCGACGAGGAGCGGGCGGCCGTCACGATCGCCCAGACCGTGCAGCGGGCAGACGGTCGGCTCTACATCGCCGAGGCCAAGACGGAGGCATCCGAGGCGACGATCCCGCTGCCCAAGGTGACCCGGCGCGTCCTCGAGGAGCACCGCCGTCGTCAGGACGAGGAACGGGACAAGGCCGGCGATGTCTGGCAGGAGCACGACCTCGTGTTCGCCTCGACCATCGGCACGCCCACCGAACCGCGCAACCTCGGCCGCGACTTCGAGAAGGTCCGCGAGCTGGCCGGCCTCCCCGGTGTCCGGCTGCACGACCTCCGGCACACGGTCGTCAGCCTGCTCCTGGGCCTCGGGACGCCGCCGCACGTCGTCCAGGCGATCGCCCGGCACGCCCACATCGACGTGACCATGTCGATCTACGCGCACACCAACCTCGACGCCATGCGCCAGGCGCTCGACGCGATCGAGTGGAGGGAGCTGTGAACGCCATCGCTACACGCGCTGCTACACCGGCACCGACCCGGCGTCGAGAAGGGGCTGCTGAGCTGGAGCCGGCGCGGGGAATCGAACCCCGGACCTTTCGCTTACAAGGCGAGTGCTCTGCCGATTGAGCTACGCCGGCACTGGGGCACCATCGTAGGCGAGGCCCGGCTCACACCGCCGGTCGCCCGGTCAGACGACAACGGGGCCCCCGCGCCCGCGTCCCACGAGGTGCCAGCGATGAGGATTCCCGGCCTCGGGCCGCGTGACCACCACGCACCCGAACCGGACGAACAGGAAGTGGAGAGTCAGCCCGTGGGGGTGGCAGAGCGCGCACGTGGATCCATCCGGAGACACGTGCCGATCCCGACCGCCGAGGACCTGCGACGCCGTGCGGCGCTGGACGCGCCGACCGTCCGGGAGAACCTCCTGCCGGCGATCACCGGGCCGCAGGTCGCCGACGACACCCTGGTGCTGCGCGTGCTCGACCTCGCGCTGCGCATCGGGGAGGTCCAGCTCGCGACCGGTGCCGGTGCGGCCGCGGCGCACGACACGATGCTCGCCATCGCCGGCGCCTACGGCCTCCCGACCTGCGACGTCGACATCGCCTTCTCGACGATCACCATGTGCTGCCACCGCGGTGTCGAGGCCGGGCCGGTCACGACGATGCGCAACGTCCGCTACCGCACGCAGGACTACACGCGCCTCGCCACGGTCGACGCCCTGATCAAGGACATCGTCGACACCGACACCCCGGTCTCGTCGTCCGAGGCGCTCACCCGGCTCTCGGCCGCCGTCGCCGCCAACCACCCCTACCCGCGCTGGGTCGCCGGGTTCTCCCGCTCGGTGTTCGCGAGCGCCGTCGCCGTGCTGATCGGCGGCGGGCCCGGCGTCGCGCTGGCCGCCTTCGTCCTGACCGGCGTCGTCTGGGGCCTCGCCCGGGTGCTCGGCCGCAACGGCGTCCCGATGTTCTTCCAGCAGGTCCTCGGCGGGGCCCTCGTCACGACGACCGCCCTGGTCCTCGCCTCGAGCGGCATCCTGCTCGACTCCCCCGCGCTCGTCGTCGCGACCGGCCTGATCGTGCTGCTCTCCGGCCTCTCACTGGTCGGGCTCGTGCAGGACGCCATCACCGGCTTCCCGCTCACGGCGGCGGGCCGGGCCGTGGAGGTCGTGCTCGCGTCGGCCGGGCTGCTGGTCGGCGTCGTCGTGTCCATCAAGGTCATCGGTGAGATCGGGGGCGACGCGGTGTTCTCCCTCGCGCAGACCCTCCCGAACCTGACTCCGCAGCCCGACGTCATGTCCCTCATCGCGGCCGCGGCCGCCGGCGTCTTCTTCGCGCTCTCCGCGTACGCGCCGCCGCTGTCGCTGCCGGTGGCCGGCGCGGCGGGAGCGCTCGCGTGGGCGCTCTACGCGTACGGCTTCGGGACGATCGGGCTCGGCCAGGTCATCGCCAGCGCCGCCGCGGCGGCCGCCCTCGGCCTGATCGCCATGCTGATGCCCGCCCGTGCCCAGATGCCGCCGCTCGTGCTCGTGATCGCCGGCATCACCCCGCTGCTGCCCGGTCTGCTGCTCTACCGCGGCTTCTCGCAGATCGCGACCGTCGGCGACCCCGGCAACGTCCAGCTCAGCAACGGCAGCCTCACCAGCGGCGCCGTGACGATCCTGCTCGCCCTCACCGTGAGCCTCGGCATCGCCGCCGGGGTCTCGTTCGGCGAGCAGATCGGCTGGCCGCTCTCCCGCCTCTGGCGCCGGCGGGGCCCGTCCGCGCCGCGCCGGTCGCGCCCGCGGATCTTCTAGGCCCTTCCCGACGACGGGTGCCGCATCCGTCGTCGGGAAAGTGGCTTTCCTGCCACTGGACGCCAGCAACGACGCTTTGCTGCCACCCAACGGGAAGGTGCTACGACGCGGGCGGACCCGACGTCGCGCGGACCATGAGCTCGGTCGGCAGGAGCAGGGTGCGCGAGCGCTGGCGGTCGCCCCGGTCGAGCAGGAGCTCCCCGGCGGCGCGGCCCTTGTCCAGCGAGGGCTGGCGGACCGTGGTGAGCCCGTTCCGCTCGGCGGCGGGGACACCGTCGAACCCGGTGACGGTGAGCTCGCCGGGGACGTCGCGGCCCGCGGCCCGGGCGGCGCGCAGGGCGCCGAGAGCCAGGATGTCCGAGGTGCACACCACGGCGGTGACCTCGGGGTGCTTCTCCATCAGCTGCTCGAAGGCGTTGGCGCCCGCGGCCTCGGTGTGGTCGAAGCGCTCGACGACGGGCACGGTCGACCAGTCGACGCCGGCGGCGGTGAACCCGTCGCGCAGGCCCGCCAGGCGTCGGCGCTGCACCTCGTAGCGGGCGGAGTCCTGCCGCCCGACGGAGGCGAACCCGTCGTTGCGGTCGAGCGACAGGCGCATGCACAGCACCCCGACCCGGCGGTGCCCGAGCCCGGCGAGGTGCTCGGCGAGCTCGACCATGGCGGCCTGGTCGTCGATGCCGACGCGGTCGACGTCGGGGACGTCCGTCGGCTGGTCGCACACCACCACCGGCACGGGGCGCTCGAGGACGGCGGCGAAGTGCTCGTCGTCGTCGGGCATCGAGTAGACGACGAAGCCGTCGACGCCCGCCCGCGCGACCGCACCCACGTCCTCGGCCTCCGGGCTCACCGGCACCAGCAGCAGACCCGAGCCGTTGTCCTCGCAGGCCAGTGCGAGGCCCTCGAGGAACTGGATGGCCACCGGGTCGCGGAACGCGTAGGACAGCGCCTCGGTGAGCAGCAGACCCACCGCGCCCGCCTTGCGGGTGCGCAGCGAGCGCGCCACCGGGTCCGGACCGGGGTAGCCGAGCCGGCGGGCGGTGTCGAGCACCCGGCGCCGCAGCGCCGGGGAGAGCTGATCCGGGCGGTTGTAGGCGTTGGAGACCGTCGTCCGGGACACCCCGAGCTCGGCGGCCAGTGAGGCCAGCGTCGCCGTGCGCCGCGTGGACCTCCGCCCCTCGAGTGCCTCTGCCACCTGCGCAACGTAGCGACTGTTTCGATCTAGGGCCACCGCTCGGACCCGGTTCACGGCTCTTCCGTGTCACGGATGCCACCCCGACCACCCTCGTCACCGATAACGGCAACGGTTATCGTTTGCCTCCTCGCCCCGGTCGGGCGACCGCAACCGTTTGCGCCCCCGAGGAGCCGCCCCATGCCCGTCGTCCGCCGCGCCGTCCTCGCCGCGGGCGGTGCCGTCACCGCCCTCGCGCTCGTCGCAGGCTGCGGGAGCTCCGGCACCCCCGCCGCCCCGGCCTCCTCCGCCGCCCCGTCGTCCGCCGCCCCCGGTGGCACCCTCACCGTCGTCGCCACCACCAACGTGTGGGGCGCCGTCGCGAAGGCCGTCGCCGGTCCGGACGCCGACGTGAAGGCCATCATCAGCGACCCGGCGGGCGACCCGCACTCCTACGAGAGCACCCCGGCCGACGCCGCCGCGATCACCTCGAGCGACATCACCATCGCCAACGGCGGCGGCTACGACGACTTCGCGGAGAAGATCGCCGACGCCGACCCGGCCGCGAAGGCCAAGATGATCACCGCGTTCGACCTGCGCCCCGACAAGGCCGACGAGAACGAGCACGTCTGGTTCGACCCGACCACCGTGAAGGCCGTCGCCGACCAGATCGCGCAGCGGCTCTCCCAGGCCGAGCCCACCCAGGCCGCCGGTCTGGCGCAGCGCGCCCAGGCCTTCACCGCCCGGGTCGACCAGATCGCGCAGCAGACCGCCGCCATCGGGGCCGCCCGGCCGGGCACGAAGGTCATCTCCACCGAGCCCATCGCCCACTACCTGCTCGAGACCGCGGGCATCGCCGACGTGACCCCGCCGGACTTCGTCGAGGCCATCGAGAACGAGACCGACCCGTCCGCGGCGTCCCTCGTCGAGGTGCGCAACGCCCTGACCGCACGCCAGGCGAACGCGCTGGTGTTCAATCCGCAGACGGAGACCCCGGTCGTCGCGGGCCTGCGCGACACCGCCAACGCCGCGCAGGTCCCGGTCGTCGAGGTCACCGAGACGCTGCCCGCCGGCGTCACCGACTACCTGCAGTGGGTGGACTCCACGCGCGCGGCCCTGGCCCGCGCGGTGGGCGCTCCCGCCTAGGAGGAACTGGCATGAATCCGGCCGTCGAGCTGTCCGGCGCCGAGCTGCGCCGGGGTCCCCGGACCCTGTGGTCCGGCCTGGACCTGCAGGTGGAACCCGGCGAGTTCGTCGCCGTGCTCGGGCCCAACGGCTCGGGCAAGACGACGCTGCTGCAGGTCCTGCTCGGGCTGCTCGACCTCTCGGCGGGCTCCGTCGCGATCCACGGGTCGCCGCCCCGACGCGGGAACCCGACGGTCGGCTACATCCCCCAGCAGCGCGCGCTCGACCCGCTGACCCCGCTGCGCGGGCGCGACCTCGTCGGGCTGGGCCTCGACGGGCACCGCTGGGGCCCCGGCCTCGGCGGCCGGGCCCGTCGTCGGGAACGGGTGCACGAGGCCCTCGCACAGGTGGACGCGCTGGAGTACTCCGACGCGCCGGTCGGCTCGCTCTCCGGCGGGGAACAGCAGCGCCTGCGCGTGGCGCAGGCACTGGTGGGCGACCCGGCGCTGCTGCTGGCCGACGAACCGCTGCTCTCGCTCGACCTGGCGCGCCAGCGGATGGTGGTCGACCTCGTCGACCGGCGCCGCCGCGAGCACGACACGGCCGTCGTGTTCGTGACCCACGAGCTCAACCCGGTGCTGCCCGTCGTCGACCGGATCCTCTACCTCGTCGACGGGGAGTTCCGGATCGGGACGCCCGACGAGGTGATGACCTCCGAGAACCTCTCCGAGCTCTACCGCACGGAGGTGGAGGTCGTGCGGGTGCGCGGCCGGATCGTCGTGGTCGGCGCGGAGGAGTCGCCGCTGCACTGCGAGGAGCCGGTCGAGGTGGGCGCCCGGTGAGCACCCTGGAGCTCCTGCAGCTCGACTTCGTCCGCGACGCCCTGATCGCCGGTGGCGTGCTCGCCCTGCTCGCGGGCCTGCTCGGGCCGCTGATCGTCGGGCGCGGCATGGCGTTCGCGGTGCACGGCACCTCGGAGCTGTCGTTCGCCGGCGGGGCCGGCGCGTTGCTGCTCTTCGGGGCGGGCGCCGTCGGGTGGGGCGCCCTGGTCGGGGCGATCCTCGTCGCGCTGGTGTTCGGCGCCCTCGGCCTCGCCGCCCACGAACGCGACTCCGTGATCGGCGTCCTGCTCTCGTTCGGGCTCGGGCTCGGCGTGCTGTTCCAGTCGCTCTACACCGGACGCTCGGCCAACAAGTTCGGCCTGCTCGTCGGGCAGATCGTCGGGATCGACACGGGTGACCTGATCTCGCTGTCGATCACCGGCCTCGTCGTCGTCGGGGTGCTGGCCCTGACCTACCGGCCGCTGCTGTTCGCCTCGCTCGACCCGACGATGGCCGCCGCCCGCGGCGTCCCGGTCCGCGCCCTCTCCGTCGCCTTCGCGGTGCTGCTCGGCGCGACGACGGCCCTGGGCGTCCAGATCGTCGGCGCGCTGCTGGTGCTCTCGCTGCTCATCACGCCCGCAGCGGCCGCCGCGCGGGTGACCGCCTCGCCGCTGCTGGCCACCGTGCTGGCGGTGCTGTTCGCCGAGGTCGCGGTGCTCGGCGGGATCGTGCTGTCCCTCGCGCCCGGGCTGCCGATCAGCCCGTTCGTCGCCGGGATCGCGTTCGTGACCTACCTGATCTGCCGGGTGGTCGGCTCCGTGCGCACCAGGCGCCGCGCCAGCCGCACCGTGGTGCCCTCCGGGCCCGACGCCACGTCGACCTCGTCGCAGAGCGCCCTGGCCAACCAGAGCCCGCGCCCGCGGTCCTGATCGACCGGCGGGGGCACCACGCCGGGGAACGGGTCGGCGATCCGGCCCGCGTCCGCGACCTGGCAGATCACCTCGTCGCCCGCGGTCCACGTCCACACGGTGCCCGTCCCGCCCCCGTGCTCCACGGCGTTCGTGGCCACCTCGCTGCAGGAGTAGACGAGGTCCTCGGCGCCGTCGTCGTCGAGCCCGGAGCCGGCGACGACGGCCGCGAGCTCGCGCCGCAGCGTCCCGAGGTCTCGTTCGTCGAACCGCCAGCTCCGCGCGGACCCCGGCGCCGGGGCGACCGCGGGGGCGGCGAGCCCCCGCACGACGTCGGCCGGGGTTCGGTAGCCGGGGTTGCGGTGCGGCTCGGCCATCACCCCGACCTCGGGGTGGCACTGCGTGTAGGCCGGGGCGCCGGTGCGGTACGCGCACCAGAGCGTGGCCGGCAGGGCCTGGAGCGCGGCGTCGACCGCCGCCTCCAGCCGGAGCCAGTAGTCGTCCGACCGGCCCAGCGTCGGCTGGTGCTGGGTGATCAGCAGGCTCGCTGCGCCCGCCTGGGCGGCGTGGGAGGCGAACGTGGCGATCTTCGCCGCGATCTGGAACGCGTCGGTGCGCGCGGGGCGGGTCACGTCGAGGAAGCGGACGGCGTCGGCGGCGGCCCCGAGGGCGGCGCTCAGCGCATCCATGGTGGCGTTCTCGAGGGCCACGGTGACCGCGCGGCCACCGTCGAGCGCCTCCGCCACGGACGGGGCCAGGGCCGCGCCCAGCGCCGCGGAGTCGGTGTAGGCGATCCCGCGGTGCACGAGAGCGGGCACCGGCATGTCGGCATGGTAGCGATCACCCGTCCGGGAGACCGTTCGGCGGAGCCCTGTCCGCCGGCATCGCTAGGGTCCGCGCATGACGGACGGTCGGTCGGAGCGGGGGCTCAGCGCGTTCACGCGGCTCGCGCTCGTCCTCGTGGTGGTGCTGCCGAACGTCATCGGGGCCGGCGTGGTGCTCGTACTCGCCGCCTGGGTGCTGCCCACCGAGGCGCTCTCCGAGGACCCGGACGCGCTCGTACGCAACCTGATCGTCTTCGGGCCCTACCTGGTCGTCGCCGTGCTCGTCGGCGCGTGGTGGGGCCATCGGCGGATGCGGGTGCCCGCGCTGCCGGCCGACGCCGACGACGAGGCCCGCGAGCGGCACTTCCTGCGGCTGCGGCGCGTGGTCCTGCGGGGTCCGCTGCGGCTGGCGACGGTGCAGTCCGTCCTGTGGGTCGTCGCGGCCGTGCTGTTCGTGCTGCTCAACGTCTTCGCGTCCGGGCGCATCGGGTTCCAGGTCGGGGCGACGGTGGTGCTCGGCGGCATCGCGACGGTGTCGATCACCTACCGGCTGGTGGAGGTCGTGCTGCGCGGCGCCGCGCGGCAAGTGCTCACCGCGCGCCCGCCGTCGGGGTCGGTGCTGCCGGGTGTGCTGATGCGCACGCTCGGGGGCTGGCTGTTCGGCACGGCGACGCCGCTGCTGGGCGTGCTGCTCGCCGGCGTCGCGGCGCTGACGATCGGCGGGTACACCCTCGAGCGGCTCGCCATCGTGGTGGTGGTGCTCGGTGGGGTGGCGTTGGTGCTGGGCGGGGCGGTGATCACCCTGACCGCCCTGTCCACCGCCGCCCCCGTCCTCGCCGTGCGCCGGGCCTTGAAGAAGGTCGAACGCGGCGACTACGACGTCGACGTCCCCGTCTTCGACACCACCGAACTCGGCCTGCTCCAGGCCGGGTTCAACACCATGGTCTCCGGCCTGCGCGAACGCGAACGCGTCCGCGACCTGTTCGGCCGCCAGGTCGGCGAGGACGTCGCCCGCCACGCCCTGGAGAACGACGTCGAACTCGGCGGCGAGGTCCGCGAGGTCGCCGTGCTGTTCGTCGACCTCGTCGGGTCGACCACCCTGGCCGCCACCCGACCCCCGCACGAGGTCGTGGAGCTGCTCAACTCCTTCTTCGCCGTCGTCATCGACGTCGTCGAGCACCACGGCGGGTGGATCAACAAGTTCGAGGGCGACGCCTCCCTGGCCGTGTTCGGCGCCCCCACCGACATGACCGACGCCGCGGGCTGCGCGCTGGCCGCCGGGCGGGTGATGGCCGCCCGACTGGCCGAGGAGGTGTTCCCCGGCTCCACCGAACTCGGCGCCGGCATCGGCATCTCCGCCGGCGAGGCGGTCGCCGGGAACATCGGCGACCGACGCCGCTACGAGTACACCGTGATCGGCGACCCGGTGAACGAGGCCGCCCGCCTGTGTGACCTGGCCAAGGACGTCGACGGCGGCGTCGTCGGCTCCGGCGCCGCGCTGGAGCGCGCCGGTGACGAAGCCTCACGGTGGACCTGCATCGGCTCCCGCACCCTGCGCGGCCGCACCACCGAGACCGAGCTGCACGCCCCGACCCGTCTGGCGGGGCGCTCGGCGAACGGTGACGCCTCGGTGGCGCACGAACCGGCCTGACGGTTCGTAGCAAGATCCTGTTCTGCGGAGCGATGTGCGAGCTGAGCGAGCACATCGCGCGGCTCGTCACGATCTTGCCCCACGGCACCGACGCTGCCGCCCGCTGCCGCCCGCCCGCTCCCGAGCGAAAGGCCCCCTCGCTCAATAGATTCGCCGATGGGCGCCCCTCGACAGGGCACCGGACCACACCGTCGTCGCGAAGGAGCGCCATGACCCAGCTGCCGGACCCGTTCACCTACCGGCGCGTGGATGCCGACGGGGTCGGGATCAACGTGGCGGTCGGCGGTTCCGGGAGCCCCGTGCTGCTACTGCACGGCTACCCGCAGACCCACCTGATGTGGCGCGACGTGGCCCCGGAGCTGGCGCGCGAGCACACCGTGGTGGTGCCCGACCTGCGTGGTTACGGCGCGTCGGACAAACCCACCCCCGACGCCGAGGCCCGCACCTACGGCAAGCGCGCCATGGCGGCCGACCAGGTCGCGGTGATGCGGGAGCTCGGCTTCGACCGGTTCGACCTGGTGGGCCACGACCGCGGCGCCCGGGTGTCGCACCGGCTCGCCCTCGACCACCCGCAGGCCGTCGAGCGCCTGGCGGTGCTCGACATCGTGCCCACCCGCCACGTGTACGCGAACGTCGACCGCGCGCTCGCGTTCGGCTACTTCCACTGGTTCTTCCTGGCCACCGGCGGGGACGTCCCCGAGACCCTGCTGCGCGGCGCCCCGGAGTTCTGGATCCGCACGATGGTCGAGCGGCTGCTGGCACCCGGCGTCACGATCGCGCCGGAGGTCATGGACCACTACGTCGCGGCCTTCTCCGACCCGGCCACCATCGCCGCCACCACCGCGGACTACAAGGCGGGCGCCGGCATCGACCTCACCGACGACGAGGAGACGTGGAACGCCGGGCAGCGCATCGAGTGCCCCACGCTCGTGCTGTGGGGCGAGCACGGGTTCGTCGGGAAGAACTACGACCCGCTCGCCGTGTGGGGCGAGTACGCCACGGACGTGAGCGGCCGGGCGATGCCGAGCGGCCACTTCATTCCCGAGGAGGCGCCGGCCGAGACGTTGGCGGAGCTGCGGAGGTGGCTGGCCTGATGCGAGCGAGCGGCACTGTCGCAGCTTCTATGTGCGCGACAGTGCCGTTCGCTCGGATCGGCGACTAGGCCGAACGACGACGCCGCGCGACCTCGGCCAGCGCCACCCCCGCCGCGACCGAGGCGTTGAGCGACTCGACCTCGCCCGCCATCGGGATCGCGACGGTGCCGGTGCAGGTCTCCCGCACGAGCCGCGACAGCCCCTTGCCCTCCGACCCGACGACGAGCACCAGCGGGCCGCGGGCGGCGTCCGGGCCGGCGATCGCGTCGAGGTCGTCGATCGTCGCCGACACCTCGCCGTCGAGCCCGACCGTCACGAACCCGTCGTCGTTCCAGGCCCCCAGCGTGCGCGAGAGGTTGGTCGCCCGCCCGATCGGCATGCGCGCCGCCGCGCCCGCGGAGGTCCGCCAGGCCACCGGCGTCACGCCGACCGACCGCCGCAGCGGCAGCAGCACGCCGTGCGCGCCGAACGCGGCGGCGGAGCGGATCACGGCGCCGAGGTTGCGGGGGTCGGTGACCCCGTCGAGCGCCACCAGCAGCGGCTCGGTCCGCGCGAGGTGGGCGGCCTGCCGGGCCTCCTCGAGCAGGTCGTCGGGGTGCAGGTACTCGAAGGCGGGCACCGAGAGTGCAAGCCCCTGGTGCACCGAGCCGTCGGCCAGGCGCTCGACGTCCGCGCGCGGCACTTCGAGCACGCTGATCCCGCGGTCGCCCGCGGTGCGCAGCGCCTCGCGGACACGGTCGTCGATGTCGATGCCCTGCGCCACGTGCAGCGCCGTCGCCGGGATTCCGGCGCGCAGGCTCTCGACCACCGGGTTGCGCCCCACCACCACCTGCGGGCCGTCCGGCGCCTCCCGTTCCCGACGACGGTTCGGGCCGGCCTGGGAGGTCGTGCCGCGCGGGCCGCTCGTGCGTGGCGCCGACCCGGTCGGTCGGCGGGCTGCTGCGCCCTGTCCCGACTTCCCGGTCTTGCCGCCGCCCTCGTAGGCCTTGTGGTTGGGCCGGTTCTCGGCCTTCGGGGTGGGCCCCTTGCCCTCGAGCCCCTTGGCGCGGTTGCCGCCGGAGCCCTTCGTCGGGCCCTTCTTCGTGCCGGGGTTGCGCCGCGCACCGGGGCGGCGCGAGTTTCCTGCCATCGCTACTGCTCGTCGTCCTTCAGGGTCCAGACCGGTCCGTCGGGGGTGTCCTCGATCCCGACGCCGGCCGCGGTCAGTTGGTCGCGGATCGCGTCGGCCCGCGCGAAGTCGCGGTTCGTGCGGGCGGCGGTGCGCTGCGCGAGGAGGTCCTCGACGAGCGCGCCGAGCGCGGAGCGGGCGGTGGTACCACCCGCAGCGTCGGCACCGGCCCAGTGCGGGTCCAGCGGGTCGAGGCCGAGCACGCCGGTCATCTCGCGCACCGCCGTCGCGGCCGTGCGGGCGCCCGCGTGGTCGCCGTCGGCGAGGGCGGTGTTGCCCGCCCGCACCTGCTCGTGCACCGCGGCGAGCGCGGCCGGCGTGCCGAGGTCGTCGTCCATCGCCGCGGCGAACGCACCGATGTCCGCCCCGCTCGCCGGCACCGGGCCGACCCGTTCGGCCACGCGCTGCACGAACGTCTCGATCCGACGATAGGCCGACGCCGCCTCCGCCAGGGCGGCCTCCGAGTACTCCACGGTCGAGCGGTAGTGCGGCGCCACCAGGTAGTAGCGCAGCTCCACCGCACGGACCCGCTCGAGCACCGCGGGGATCGTCAGGGTGTTGCCCAGCGACTTCGACATCTTCGCCCCGGCCATCGTCACCCAGGCGTTGTGCAGCCAGAAGTTCGCGAAGCCGTCGCCGGCGGCGTTCGACTGGGCCCGCTCGTTCTCGTGGTGCGGGAACACCAGGTCCAGCCCGCCGCCGTGGATGTCGAACGACGGCCCGAGGTACCGGGTCGCCATGGCCGAGCACTCCAGGTGCCAGCCCGGACGACCGCGGCCCCACGGCGTCGGCCACGACGGCTCGCCGGGCTTCGCGGCCTTCCACAGCGTGAAGTCGCGCGGGTCGTGCTTGCCGCGCGAGGCCTGCTCACCCTGCTCCACCTCGTCGGGCTTCTGCCCCGAGAGCGAGCCGTAGGTGGGCCAGCTCCCGACGTCGAAGTAGACGTCCCCCGACCCGTTGTCGCACGGGTAGGCGTGCCCCGCGTCGATCAGCCGGGAGATCAGCTCGATCATCTCGGTGACGTGCCCGGTGGCCCGCGGCTCGACCGACGGCGGCAGGCAGCCCAGCGCCTCGAACGCGGCCGTGAAGGCCCGCTCGTGGGTCGCCGCCCACTCCCACCAGGGACGACCCGCCTCGGCCGCCTTCGTGAGGATCTTGTCGTCGATGTCGGTGACGTTGCGCACGAGGCTGACGTCGAGCCCCTGGTGCAGCAGCCACCGGCGCAGGACGTCGAAGTTCACACTGGACCGGACGTGCCCGACGTGCGGTACTCCCTGCACGGTCGCCCCACACACGTAGATCGACGCCCGGCCCTCGTGCTGCGGGTGGAACTCCCGCAGCGCGCGTGCAGCGGTGTCGTACAGGTGCAGGCTCACCACGCGGATCCTACGGACCGCAGGTCACGGCCCGTGGGGGCCCCTGCGACCGTGGCAGGGTCCAGCCCGTGGATCTCGGACTCTCCCTGCCCCAGTTCGGCGCCGCCGCGGACGGCGCCGCGTCCCTCGGCCGGTTCGCGGCCGCCGCGGAGGCCGCCGGCGCGGCGTCGCTGTGGGTCGGCGACCGGCTGCTCGCCGCCCGCCATCCCAGCGTCGGCTACGGCGGCACCGACACCGTCCCCGCGGAGTTCGAGCGTGCCCTCGACCCGTTCGCCGTCCTCGCCGCCGCCGCGGTCACGACGACGAGCGCCCGGCTCGGCTCGAGCGTGCTGGTCGCGCCGCTCTACGCCCCCGCCGTCCTCGCGCGCTCCCTCTCGACGATCGCCGCGCTCTCCGGCGGTCGCCTGGTCGCCGGGCTCGGCATCGGCTGGTCGCCCGAGGAGTACACCGCGGCCGGCGTCGGGTTCGACCACCGAGGCGCCCGGCTCGACGAGCTGCTCGACACCCTCGACGTGCTCTGGTCCGACACCGACCGCGACGTTCAGGGGCGGTTCTGGACCACCCCGTCGTCGCTGGTCGAGACCCCCTCGCCCCGCGTCCCGATCCACGTCTCGGCGTTCAGCGCCCCCGCGTTGCGCCGCGTCGGACGCCGGGCCGACGGTTGGCTCCCCGTCGTCGCGCTGCGCTCCCCCGCCGTCCCCGCCGCGGAGAAGGCCCTCGACGGCCTCGCGACGATGCGCGCCACGATCGACGAGGCCGCCGCGGCCGCGGGACGCCGACCCGAGGACGTCGAGACCGTGCTGCGCGTCAACCTCACCGCCGACGTCGGGCGCGACGAGCTCGCCGACGCGGTCGGCGTACTCGCCGCGCGGACGGGCATCCGGCAGATGTTCCTCGACCCCATGTACCGCGACACCACCGCCGAGGAGCGCCTCGCGACCTTCACCCACGTCCACGACGCCCTCGCTCAGACCTGACGCGCCAGCTCGCGCGCCACGAGGACCCGGTCGGCCGGACGCACCCGCACCGTGTCGCCGTCGCGCTCGACGAGCGTGCGCCCCTCCGCGGCGTCGACCACGGTGAGCGGCCCGACGCGTCGGCGGGACACCCGTGCCCCGAGCTGCAGGCGGCGCCGGGGCGGCTCGGCCCGCAGGGCCGCGATCCGCTTCTTGACGGCGGGTGGGAGCCGGTGGGTGGGTGCGCCGGCGAAGAGCACGTCGGCGGGCACGGTCAGGGCGGTGCCGCGCGGTCGTTCCTCCGGCGCGCGGGTGAGGACGAGGCGGGCGAGGGCCTCGACGAGCCCCGCCGCGTCCGCCGCGGGCGGGCGCGAGGCGAGGTCGACGGTCCACGCGTGGTCGGGCGCGGTCTCGACGAGGACGGTCAGTTCGCCCGCCACGGCCGCGAACCAGCCGTGGAGGTCGGGATCCCAGCAGCGGAGGTCGACGTCGAC
The DNA here is from genome assembly GCF_050955885.1 of Actinomycetospora sp. CA-084318. NCBI lineage: Bacteria > Bacillati > Actinomycetota > Actinomycetes > Pseudonocardiales > Pseudonocardiaceae > Actinomycetospora > Actinomycetospora sp. CA-084318. Next base: position 829,460 of record NZ_CP192098.1, on the reverse strand, counting down.
CTCCGGCCGGGCGATCACCCGGAAGGCGTCGGCGAGGTCGGCGACGGGCACGGGCGCGCCGTCGGCACCCGTCCGCGCGAGGCCCCGGCCGCGCAGCCCGCACAGCGCGGCGTGGTCGGCGGCGTCGCGCGCGGAGAGGGTGGCGCCGTGGTCGGGGACGTCGAGCAGCGGCGGCCGGTCGCCCAGGTGCAGGTGGCGCCAGGTGGCGACGACCGCGTCCCGCTCCAGGTGGAGCCGCCGGGCCGGCATCATCCGCCGATCACCGGTGGGGCGACGCGGGGCAGGTCGCCGGCCAGCGCGTCGGGATCGTCCTCGACCAGGTAGGGCGCCCGGGGCAGCCGCTGCTCGGCCTGCGCCGCTCCCCCGACCCCGCCGATCGGCGCGAAGGGAACGCCCGAGGTGGCGTTGGCCGTGGTGGGTCGGGGACCGAGGGCCGGCTCGAGCACCGATGCCGTGCGAACCGGTTCGGGCGATCGACCGAGGGGCGGTTCCGGGAGCGCGGGCCGGGTCCCCGCGACGGCGCCGCCGGGCCCTGTGCCCGGCGCGCCGCCGGTGCCCGACGCGCCGGCGGTGCCCGGCGCGCCGCCGGCGCCGACGGACGCGCCGGTGGAACCGGTGCCGGCGGAACCGGTTGCGGCGCCCGTCGGCCCGAAGCCGGTGGGGGTGGGGCTGCCGAGGCCGGTCGGCCCGGGGCGGGGGCCGCCGGTCGGCCCGGCGGTCCCGGCGCCGGCCGATCCCCCGACCAGACCGCCGGTCCCGGGGCCGGCCGCGCCCGTTCCGGTGCCGGCGGGCCCGCCCGTTCCGGTGCCGGCAGCACCTGTTCCGCTGCCGACCGCCCCGCCCGGACCGGTCCCGGCCGCTCGGCCGGACGGGGCGGCGTCGGCCGCACCGGTGTTGCCGGCACCGGTTCCGCCGGCCGGTCCGGGGCCCCGGGGTGTGCTCGGCACGCCGGACGGCGGCGGTGGGCTCAACGCTCCGGGCGAACCTCCCGCGCTCGGCGGTGGTGACACCCCCGGTGAGCCGGGACCGGGTGGCGCCGACGTCCCCGACACGGCTCCGCCGCCCGGAGAAGGCACGGCACCGGCGGCCCCACCCGCAGGTCCCCCACCACTCGGCGCGGCGCCGGGCGAGCCCGCGCCGGCGCCGTTCACGAGCTGCACCCGGGGCGCGCCCTGCTGCGACGGCGAGGAGAACTGCGGCAGCCCGGATGCCCGGAGCGAGCTGAACTCCTGGTAGCGCCCCATCGCGGCCCGGGCTCGTCGTTCGGCGTCGAGCGAGGCGTGCTCGGCGGTGTCGACGTCGAGTGCGGCGAGCGCGCCCACGCCCTCCCACGTCTGCAGCGTCACGGGCGGTCGCGGCACGGGCGGGCCCACGGCTCCGCGGGTGGCGGCGAGTGCACGGTTCTGTTCGTGCGAGGCGGAGCCGACGGCGTCGCTGAAGGTCCGGACCTCGGTCGCCCACGGCCCCATCGGCCCGACCGCCGCGCCTGCCGCCTGCGCTGCCGGTCCCGTCCGGGTGGCCGCGATCCCCGACGTCGCCCGCTCCACCGACCCGGCCACGTCCCGCAACCGGCCCGCGAGCGAGTTCCACGCACCCCCCGCGTCGGTGAACCCGCCGCCCCGGCCCTGCAGCTGCGCGTGGATGTCCGCGTGCGACCGCGTCTCCCAGTTCACGTCGAACACGCCCGCCTCCCCTCGCCGGGATCAGGCAAGCACGCACGTCCGACCCGTGGGTGCGGTTCCGGGAAAGTGCCTCGCGAGAGGGACACCAGGCAGCTCACGAGCCACGCAGAGCTGCGCCATGCCACTCTCGCGACGAGGGCCGCCGCGGCTCCCGCGGCGGGCCGACCCGAGGTGCACACCAGGCAGCCCGCGGCGCCGCAGGACCTGCCCCACGTCACACTCGCGATGGCCGCGGACGAGCTCAGCGCGGCAGCAGCAACGCCGTCGCCACGGCAGCGAGCCCCTCGCCGCGCCCGGTCAGGCCGAGCCCGTCGGAGGTCGTGCCGGACACCGACACCGGCCCGCCGACCGCCTCGGAGAGGACCTGCTCCGCCTCCCGACGACGGGTGCCGATCTTCGGGCGGTTGCCGATGACCTGGACCGCGGCGTTGCCGAGGACCCACCCGTCGTCGTGGACGAGCCGACGCACCTCGCCGAGGAGCCGGACCCCGGATGCACCCGCCCACTCGGGGCGTCCGGTGCCGAAGACCGCGCCGACGTCGCCGAGGCCGGCGGCCGAGAGGAGAGCGTCACACAGGGCGTGCGCGGCGACGTCGCCGTCGGAGTGCCCGGCACAGCCGGCCTCGCCCTCCCACAGCAGACCGGCCACCCAGCAGGGTGCGTCCGCCGTCAGCGGATGCACGTCGGTCCCGATGCCGACCCTCACGGCACGAGCTCCGCCGCGGTCCGTCTCGCGTCCCTCACAGTGCGCGCACCAACGCCTCCGCCATCGCCAGGTCCAACGGGGTCGTGATCTTGAACGCCCGCGGATCACCCGGAACGGTGACGACCTCGCCGCCGATGGCCTCCACGAGCCCCGCGTCGTCGGTCGCGCGGTGGTCGCCGGCCGCGGCGTGCGCCCGGCGCAGGACGTCGACGTCGAAACCCTGCGGGGTCTGCACGGCGAGCAGCCCGGTGCGGTCGACGAGTTCGACCCGTCCACCGTCCACGGCGCGGCGCACGGTGTCCGCCACCGGGATCGCCGGCACCACGGCCGCGTGACCTGCGCGAACGGCTGCGACCACCGCCGAGACGACGCCCGCCGGGCACAGGCATCGCGCCGCGTCGTGCACCAGCACGACGTCGGCGCCGGGTACCTCGGCCAGGCCGAGCGCGACGGACGCGACGCGGTCGTGTCCACCGGGCACGACCCGACCCGCCGTCGGGACCGCCTTCGCCATCTCCTCGAGATGCTCGGGCGGGGCGACGACGATCACCTCGTCGACGACCCCCGAACCGAGCAGCCCGTCGACGGCGCGTGTGACCATCGCGACCCCGGCGACCTCGACGAGGGCCTTGGGCCGCCCGGCTCCGAGACGTTCCCCGGAGCCGGCCGCCGGGACGACGGCCGCGACCTCCACGTCAGGAGGCGAGTACCTGGTCCAGCAGGGACTCGGCGGCCACCTCGTCGGTGCCCTCGGCGAGCGCGAGCTCGCTCACGAGGATCTGCCGCGCCTTGGCGAGCATGCGCTTCTCGCCGGCGGACAGGCCGCGGTCCTTCTCCCGGCGCCACAGGTCGCGGACGACCTCGGCCACCTTGTTGACGTCACCCGACGCGAGCTTCTCGAGGTTCGCCTTGTACCGGCGCGACCAGTTGGTCGGCTCCTCGGTGTGCGGGGCCCGCAACACCTCGAACACCCGGTCCAGACCCTCCTGCCCGACGACGTCACGGACACCGACGATCTCGGCGTTGTCCGCGGGGACCCGGACCGTGAGGTCGCCCTGGGCAACCTTCAGGACGAGGTACTTCTTCTCCTCGCCCTTGATCGTCCGGGTCTCGATCGCCTCGATGAGAGCGGCACCGTGGTGCGGGTAGACGACGGTCTCGCCGACCTTGAAAACCATGTGTCCTCTAGCCCCTTTCGCTGCCTCCAGGTTAACACGACCGCGACGTGCCGTCGGAGGGGGATTGCGCCGTCTTCGCAGGTCAGGGGGTTGACAAGTGACGCGGCACCGTGCTTCCCGAGGTCGGGAGGGTCATCGGGGGGCGTGACGGTGCCCGTCGGGCGCGCCCGCGGACCCGGCCGGGGGCTAGGGTGCACCCGAATCCGACCGGCCACCCGCGCGCGGGTGGAGCCGGCAGTGTCCACCGAGGAGGACCACGCGCCATGACCCGCCGACCGACGGGACGTCCGCGGACCGCGTTGCTCGCCGCCACGCTGCTGGGCGCGGCCGCACTCGTCCTGTCGGGCTGCAGCGCCGGTGCCGTGACCCAGACCGACACGACGATCTCGTCGGTCGTCGGCACCGAGGGCTCCGTCGGCCAGGTCCTGCTCCGCAACGTCACGCTCGACCCGGGCCCGAACCCGGTCGTGCCGGCCGGGTCCTCGGTCGTGCTCCGCGGCGCGATCATCAACCAGGCGCTGCAGGACGACCAGCTGCTCTCGGTGACCACCCCGTACTCGGGTCCGGCGCGCGCCGAGGGGTTCACGACGATCCTCGGCAACTCGACGACCTCGATGGTCGGCGCGGAGCCCGGCCCGGTCGGGCCGCCCTCCCCGACGAACCCGACCGCCACGATGCGCATCACGCTGCCGCAGGTGGCGCAGGTGCTGCACGAGGGCCCGACCTACCCGATCACCTTCACCTTCGCGCGCGCCGGGACGATCACGCTGCCGGTGTTCGTCAACACCACCATCCCGGTCCCCGCGAGCTGACCCGCCCGACGCCGGGTCGTCCCCGGCCAAGCGCGCGGGCGTGACTGTCGGGGGGTCGTCCTACCCTCCGGCACCGTGAGCACGAAGTCCCGTCCCCGCCCCTTCGAGTGCACCGCCTGCGGCTACACCGCGGCCAAGTGGCTCGGCCGCTGCCCGGGCTGCGGCGGCTGGGGGACGATCGAGGAGGGCCTGCCGCCCGCGGCGGCGGTCGGCGCTCCCGGCGGGGCCCCGAAGGCGGCGGCCCGCCCGACGAGCCCGGTGCGCGCCATCGGCGAGGTCGGGCTCGAGTCGGTGACGTCGCGTCCCACCGGCGTCGGCGAGCTCGACCGGGTGCTCGGCGGCGGCCTCGTGCCCGGGGCGGTCGTGCTGCTGGCCGGGGAGCCCGGTGTCGGGAAGTCGACGCTGCTGCTCGAGGTCGCGGCCCGGCGGGCCCGCTCCGGGGGCACCGTCCTCTACGTCACGGGGGAGGAGTCCGCGGGCCAGGTCCGGCTGCGGGCGGAGCGGACGAACGCCGTGGTGCCGCACCTGTTCCTGTCCGCGACGGCGGACCTGGAGGAGGTCGCCGCGCACGTCGAGGCGGTCGACCCCGGACTGCTCGTGGTCGACTCGGTGCAGACCGTGGGGTCCGCCGACGTGGAGGGCACCGCCGGCGGGGTGTCGCAGGTCCGGGCGGTGACGTCGGCCCTGGTCGCCCTGGCCAAGCAGCGGGACCTCCCGGTGGTGCTGATCGGTCACGTGACGAAGGACGGCGCCGTGGCCGGTCCGCGCACGCTGGAGCACCTCGTCGACGTGGTGCTGAGCTTCGAGGGCGAGCGGCACTCCACGCTGCGCATGGTCCGCGGCCTGAAGAACCGCTTCGGCCCGTCCGACGAGGTCGGGTGCTTCGAGATGTTCGACGGCGGGATCACCGAGGTCACCGACCCGACCGGGCTGTTCGTCGGCACGATGACCGGCGGCGTGCCCGGGCAGGCGGTCACGGTGACGATGGAGGGCAAGCGGCCGCTCATGGCCGAGGTGCAGGGGCTGGTCACGGCGGTCGGCAAGGACGCCCCGGCGCGGCGCACGGTGTCCGATCTGGAGTCGTCGCGCGTGCTCAAGATCCTCGCGGTGCTGCAGCAGCACGGGAGTCTGTCGCTGTCGCAGATGGACGTCTTCGCCGCGACCGTCGGGGGCATGAAGCTGCGCGAACCGGCGGCCGACCTCGCGATCGCGCTGGCCGTCGCCTCGGCGGCGCGGCGGACGCCGCTGCCCTACGGCGTCGTCGTCCTCGGCGAGGTGGGGCTCACCGGGGAGGTCCGGCGGGTCACCGCGACCGACCGGCGCCTGGCGGAGGCGGCCCGGCTGGGGATCCGGGAGGCGATCGTGCCGTTCGGTCCCGGCACCACCGCGCCGGCTGGGATGACGCTCACGGAGGTGGACGACCTCAAGGGGGCGCTCACCGCCGTCGGACTGGCGGGAGGGGCTACGAGGCGATCGTGAACGAGGCGGGGTCGCTGATCGTGCCGTCGAGGCGTGTCAGCAGCTGGTAGGTGCCGGCCGGCACGGCCTCGCGACCCGAGGGGCACCCCGGGGCCGAGGTCCGGCCGGCCCAGCGCACCGAGAACACCTGCTCCTGGCCGGGCGCGAGCGTGCGGACGTCCGGGTCGCCGCCGGGCGCGCAGTCGTCGCTGCCCCACAGCCCGTCGCCCGGCTTGATCACCACGGCCATCGCGGTGCGGGCGGGCCCCAGGTCGCGGGTGCAGGGCTCCTTGCCGGTGTTCGTGACGACGAGGCTGAACAGCGGGCGCTCCGCGGCCGTGTAGCGCTGCTTGTCGGTGCGGGCGGCGACCGTCAGCGCGGAGTCCGCGCACGGCTCGAGAGCTCTCGGCGCGGGGCTCGCGGGCGGCGCGGCGGCGCCGGGAGCGGCCGGCGTGGGGATCCCGACGGGCGGCTGCTGCGGGCCGGTCGACCCGGCACCGAGCAGTGGCGGCGTCGCGCCGCCCGGCGCGGCGGTGGTGGACACCGGCGCGGCGGGCACCGGACCGGCCGGGGCGGCGCCGGCCGGCGGCACGGCACCCGGCGGCACGGCGAGCGCACCGCGGGAGGCGACCGGGGTCGGCGGCGCGGTGGAGCCCGCGGGGGCCGGTGCCGGCGCGGCGACGTCGTCGCTGCCGTCCGCGGAGGCCGCGGCACTGACCGCCCAGATCAGGAAGGCCAGGACGAGGACGGCCGCGATCGCGGCGACGGCCCGCCGTCGCCAGTACACCGACGGCGGGAGCGGTCCCACCGGCTCCAGCATGGGAGGCACGGTAGGAGCGGGCCTCCCGCGCACGACCGCCCCGCGCCGGGCCGCGCGGCGAACTCACCCCGTCGAGGCACGCCGTCGACCGGGCGACAAGGATCGGAGCCGATGCCCGCTCTCGCCGACCGCCTGCTGCCCTGGTTCGCCGCGAACGCCCGCGACCTCCCGTGGCGCGCCCCGGACGTCACCGGCTGGGGCGTGCTGGTCAGCGAGATCATGCTCCAGCAGACCCCGGTCGCCCGCGTCGACCCGATCTGGCGGGAGTGGATGGCCCGCTGGCCCCGGCCCTCCGACCTCGCGGCGGCGCCCACCGCGGACGTGCTGCGGGCGTGGGGGAAGCTCGGCTACCCCCGGCGCGCGCTGCGGCTGCAGGCGGCCGCGGCCGCCATCGCGGCGGAGCACGACGACGTGGTGCCGAGCGAGGTCGAGGTGCTGCTCGCCCTGCCGGGGATCGGGACCTACACCGCCCGCGCGGTCGCCGCGTTCGCCTACGGACGTCGCTGCCCGGTGGTCGACACGAACGTGCGCCGCGTGGTGGCCCGGGCGGTGCACGGCCGGGCCGAGGCCGGGGACGCGGCCACGCGGGACCTGGCCGACACCGAGGCGCTGCTGCCCGACGACGAGGCCGACGCCGCCCGCACGTCGGCCGCGCTGATGGAGCTCGGGGCCTGCATCTGCGTGGCCCGCGGGCCGCGGTGCGCCGACTGCCCGGTGCTCGACCTCTGCGCCTGGCAGCAGGCGGGACGGCCCGCGTGGGACGGGCCCGTGAGGAAGGGGCAGCGGTGGGCGGGGACCGACCGCCAGGTCCGCGGCCGGCTGCTCGACGTCCTGCGCGGCGCCACCGGCCCGGTGGACGCCGCGGCCCTCGAGGCGGCGTGGGTCTCCGACCCGGCCCAGCGCGCCCGGTGTCTCGACTCGCTGCTCGTCGACGGTCTCGTCGAGCAGCTCGCGGACGGCCGGTTCGCGCTGCCCGGCGAGTTCGACGGGTCGTCGTAGGCTGGGGACATGGCCGTCGTGAAGATCAATGCCATCACCGTGCCGCCGGAACGGCGCGAGCAGATGGAGGAGCGGTTCGCCGGCAACCGGGGCTCGATGGACGGGACGCCGGGCTATCTCGGCTTCGAACTGTTGCGCCCGACCTCCGGGGACGACCGGTACTTCGTCATCACCCGCTGGGAGTCCGACGAGGCCTTCCGGGCCTGGCGGAGCGGCTCCACGCCCGACGCGGCCCACGCCCAGGAGCGACGCGACCCGACGGCGACGGGTGCCGACCTGCTCGAGTTCGAGGTCGTCCTCGGCTCCGACGGCCACGGCGGCCACCACTGACCCAGCTCGACGAGGCCGCGGACCTCCTCCGCGGCGCCTCGGCCCTGGTCGTCGCCGCGGGCGCGGGCATGGGCGTCGACTCCGGGCTGCCGGACTTCCGGGGCCCCGAGGGGTTCTGGCGCGCCTACCCGCCCTACCGCGGGCTCGGTCTGCGCTTCGAGGAGCTGGCCGACCCCGAGCACTTCGACGACGACCCCGAGCTCGCCTGGGGCTTCTACGGGCACCGGCTCGCGCTCTATCGCGCGACGGTGCCGCACGACGGCTTCGGCGTCCTGCTGGGCTGGTCGCGGCGTCTGCCGACGCACGTGTTCACCTCGAACGTCGACGGCGCCTTCCAGGCCGCGGGCTTTCCCGACGACGCCGTGGTCGAGTGCCACGGCGCGATCGGCACGCTGCAGTGCTCCCGACCGTGCTCCGCGGCGACCTGGCCGGCCGACGACGTCGAGGTCGTCGTCGACGAGGCCACCATGCGCGCCCGGGAACCGCTCCCCCCGTGTCCGCGCTGCGGGGCCGTGGCCCGGCCGAACATCCTCATGTTCGGGGACGGCTCGTGGGTGCCCGGCACCCACGCCGAGCGGATGGCCGGGCACCGCGCGTGGCTGCGGCGCCACACCGACGTCGCGGTGATCGAGCTCGGCGCCGGGACCGCGGTGCCGACCGTGCGGCGGCACGCGGAGCTGGCGTCGGCCGCGTCCGGTCGGCTGGTGCGGGTCAACGTGCGCGAGCCGGAGGTCCGGCACGGTCGTGGCGTCGGCCTCGCCGCCGGCGCCCGCGACACCCTCCTCGCGCTCGACGAGTTGCTCGCCGACGCCTGGTCCTGACGCCCCGAGTGGCACACGGCGCAGGTCCGGGCGCCCCGGAACCTGCCCTGCGTGCCACTCGCGCTACGGGACGGTCGCGCTCAGGCCACCGTCACCGCCCGCAGCCGCAGCCCCCGGGCCGCCGCCACCCGCTGCGCCTCGTCGTCGAGCGGCCCCGGCGGGAGCTCCTCGAACGCCGTGACCTCCAGCGTGAGCGCCCCGCCCGACGCGCGCGGCCGCCACGTCCCGAGCACCTCGGTGCCCACGAGCACCGCGCCCGGCTGCCCGAGGGCGGGCCAGAGCGCCCGGCGCCGCTGCGGGTCGGGCACCAGCAGCGCGCGGTCGCGGGCGGAGAGCAACGGGTCGAAGGCCGGCAGCAACCGCAGCCCGGGGGGCGACGGCGGGTCCGCCAGCACCTCGAGCCGGTGACGGACCACCCACGCGCGCCGCCCCTCGACCCGCACCGCCGCGAGGTCCGCGACGTCCACGGCGGGGCGCAGCGCACCGGCGGAGGTGCCGATCCAGGCGGCGAGGTCCGCGGTGGTCACCGGCCCGAACACGTGGACGGCCGCCGTGACGAGGCCCGCCACGTCCGCCGGGTCCCCCGGACCCACCGGACGGCGCCACCCGCCGTCGGGCGGGAGCGCCCGCAGGACCCGGCCGCCGTCCAGCGTCAGCCCGGCGGGCAGGGCGCCGAGGCGCAGCAGCTGGTCGTACACGTGCCACACCCCGCACGAGGGGCAGTCGCGCTGCAGCGCGCGGGGCAGCTCCCGGCTGACGACCGTCGACAGCTCGCCCTTGGTCATCGGGCCGTCCACCGTCGCCGCCAGGACCTCGGCGACCCGGTCGATCGCGGCGAGGGCCCCGAACGCGGCGTTCTGCTCCGCGGTCCAGATCAGCCGGCTCGCGGCGTCGGCGTCGGAGAGCGGCCGGAGCGCGCGCGCCCACCGTGCGAGGTCCGCGGGGTGGTGCCGGTGCGGCGCCGCGCGGTGGGTCCACGCGAGCAGGCCGTCGGGCGGCGGGTCGTCGGGCAGGCGCGCCGCCAGGGCCACCGCGACCGACGACTCCCGGTGCTGCACCCCGAGGTCGAGCAGCACCGCGGCGTCCAGCGCCGACCGGCGGGCGAGCCCCTGCGCGGCGACCCGGAACGCGATGGCCTGCTCCCGCGTCACGTCCATCGCGCCACTGTGCCGGGTCGTGCCTGACACCTGCTGTCAGGTCGGGCCAGAATGGCGCGGTGAGCTCCGTGCGCGCCGTGCCCGAGACCACGGACATGCACGGCGAGGACCTCTCCGCCGACGACGCGTGGCACACCGCGCGGCGCATCGGGCTGGTGACGCTGCTGCGCACGTCCTTCCTGCGCTTCCGCTACGGCGACGGGTTCAGCCACGCCCGCGCGTTCGCGCTGCAGCTCGCCCTCGCCACGGTGCCGCTGATCATCGCCGGGAGCGGTCTGGCGACGGCGATCGGCGCGGAGTCGGTGGCCCAGGTGGTGGCGCGGACGGTGGTCGCGGTGTCGCCGGGCACGGGCGACCAGCTCCTCGCCGACGTCGTCGCCCGGGGCGCGGAAGCACCGGTCGTCGGGAACGACGATGACGACGACGGGCCGGGCGAGAACCTGGGCGAGCTGGCGGTCGCGTTCGGACTGGTGACGGCCTTCGTCGCGATGACCAGCGCCTTCGCCCAGCTGGAGCGCGGGGCGAACCGCGTGTACGGCGTCGAGCGGGACCGGCCGGCGCTGCGGAAGTACTCGCGCGCAGCTCTGCTGACGGCGACGGCGGGGGCCGCACTCGGGGTGGGCCTCGTCCTGATCGTGGCGGGCGGACCGTTCGGCGACGCCATCGAGGAGGTCTACCGCTGGGGCGACGCGGCGGAGACGGTGTGGGACGTCGTGCGGTGGCCGATCGGGCTCGCGGCCCTCGTCGTCGCCGTGACCACGCTCTTCCGCTTCGCCCCGCGGCGCCGGCAGCCGGCGCTCTCGTGGCTCGCGCTCGGGGCGGGGCTGACGGTCGCGGCGTGGCTCGTCGCGTCGGGCGCGATCGCGCTCTACGTGTCGGTCTCCGGGGAGTTCTCGGCGACCTACGGTCCGCTCGCCGGGATCATGGTGCTGCTGCTCTGGGCCTTCGTCACCGGCGTCGCACTGCTCGCCGGGATCGCGGTGTCCGCGCAGCTGGAGGCCGTGCGCGCGGGCGTGACCGACCCGCTGCTCGTCGACGCCGACGACGACGGGGTCCCCGACGAGCGAGCCGTGACGGGTAGCTGACATGCCCTGTCAGCTCATGGGGTAGGACTGACGCGTGCGCGCCAGTCGGTTGCTCTCCGTGCTGCTCCTCCTGCAGACACGTGGCCGGATGACGGCGCGCGAGCTCGCCGACGAGCTCGAGGTCTCCATCCGCACGATCTACCGCGACATGGACTCGCTGGCGGAGTCCGGGGTGCCGGTCTACGCGGACCGCGGCCCCGACGGCGGGTACTCGCTGCTGGAGGGCTGGACCACCCGGCTGACCGGCCTGTCGGCCGAGGAGGCCGACTCGCTCGCCCTCGCCGGCATGCCGACGGCCGCCGCGGAGCTCGGCCTCGGCCGGGTCCTCGCGGCGGCGCAGCTCAAGGTCCACGCCGCCCTGCCCGACGAGCTCGCCGAACGTTCCCGGCGCATCGCCGAGCGCTTCCACCTCGACGCACCCGGCTGGTTCCGCGAGGCCGACCAGGTGCCGACCCTGACCGGCATCGCCGACGCGGTCTGGAACCAACGCGTGGTGCGGGTCCGGTACCGGCGATGGGGCGACGAGGAGGTCGACCGCGACCTCGAGCCGCTGGGCGTCGTCCTCAAGGCCGGGGTCTGGTACCTCGTGGCGCAGCCGGCGGGCGGCGGCGCACCGCGCACCTACCGGGTGGCACGCATGCTGACCTTCGAGACGCTCGACACGCACTTCGACCGGCCCGACGACTTCGACCTCTTCCACTACTGGACCGCCGCGGCCGAGTCGCTCACCGCCGCGCTCTACCAGGCCGAGGCCGCGGTGCGGCTGTCGCCGTACGCGGTGGACCTGGCGCCGCTCGTGCTGCGGCCGCACACCGCGCGGGCCCTCGCGGAGCGGACCTGGCCGACCGACGACGACGGCTGGACCTGCGCGGTGATCCCGATGGAGTCGATCGCCGCCACCCGGTCCGAGCTCCTCGCACTCGGCGCCGAGGTGGAGGTCGTGTCCCCGTCGACGCTGCGCGAGCAGATGGTCGAGGCGGCGAAGGGGCTGGCGGCGCTCTACTCGGTCTGAGCCGAGGACGATCACGACACACGCGCACGAAACGCCCGTCGGCTACCGTCGACGGCGACGGCGGACGGGCCGCCGGGGGAACGAGGGTCGACGTGTCCGAACGGGACGAGGCGCCCGCCGCGCCGGACACCGCCTCCGGCGAGGACACCGGGCCGGCGCCCCGACGGTCGCGCTGGCGCCGCGAGTACTCCCCCGAGGAGATCGAGGCCGCGAAGGCGCAGTGGCGCGACATGCGGCCGTGGGAGAGCCCGATGCCGCGGGCCGACAAGATCCTGCTGGGCTGCCTCGTGGGGGCTCTCGTCCTCGGCCTGGCCACCCTGCCGATCCGGCCGTTCCTCCTCGCCTCGCACCCGACCCTGCTGGCCGCCGTCACCGGCAGCTCCTCGGCGATCGGCGCCGGGTCCGCGTTCGCCCGGATCGGGCAGGCGGACCTGTGGCTCGTGATCGTCGCGGGCATCGTCGGGAAGGCGAAGTTCGACTGGCTCTGGTGGTGGGCCGGCCGCCGGTGGGGCGCCAAGGGCGTGAAGCTCTTCGTGCCGACCGACCGGGCCCAGCGCTTCGTCGAGCGGGTGCGGTCGTGGCCGATGTGGGCGATGTTCCTGCTGGTCGTCGCCGCGGCCCTGCCCGGGATCCCGTCGGTGCTGGTCTACCTGCTCGCCGGCCTGGCCGGACTGTCCCTCGTCGGGTTCCTGCTCGCCAGCATCGTCGGCGCGGGCATCATGACCGGCCTGGTCGCGGGCCTGGGCTACACGCTGGGGCAGTCCGCGGTCGACGTGGTGCTCCTGGTCGACCGGTACGCCCTGTGGATCACCCTCTCGATCGCCGTCCTCATCGCGTTCCAGGCCGGGCGGGCGCAGAACAAGAAGCAGCGGGCCGCCACGAAGAGCTGAGGGTCAGCGCCGGCGCAGGGCCGCCCACGCCCCGCGGGCGACGCCGGTGACGGCGGCGCGGGTGAGGTCGGCCCAGTCGAAGTAGTCGCGCCAGAGCGTGATGCGGCCGTCCCGGACCTCGAAGGTGCCGCACACCCAGAAGGCGATCCGGACGCGACCCGCGATCGCCACGTCCGTGCGCTCGGTCAGCACGGTCGACCCGTTCGCCGCGAGCCGGTGGGTGTGGATCTCGAACCCGGTGAGCGGGCGCGCCATCGAGCCGAGGACGCGCATCGTCGCGTCGCGTCCACGGGCCGGCGGCAGGGAGACGTTCTGGTAGACGACGTCGGGGGCGAGCAGCGCCTCCACCGCGTCGACGTCGAGGCGGGCGAGGGCGGCGAGGAAGGTCTCGACGACCTCCGACGCGGTGCTCGTGGGAGCGGTCATGTCGATCCTGTGCCCACGAGGCCGGACACACGAACGCCCCGGCCACCACGAGGGTGACCGGGGCGTGCCGTGCGGGGGGACGACTCCCGGACTACTCCGAGGCGGTCGCGACCTCGGGGGTGTCCGGCACCGGGGTCGGCTTGGCCTCGCCCCGGAACGTGAACTTGGCCGACTCCGGAGCGGGCTTGGTGACGCCCTTGTCGTCGAGCTCGGGGGTCCAGCCCTCGACGTCGACGAGCACGATCTGGCCGGGCTCGATCTCCCCGAACAGGATCTTCTCCGAGAGCTGGTCCTCGATCTCGCGCTGGATCGTGCGACGCAGCGGACGGGCGCCGAGCACCGGGTCGAAGCCGCGCTGCGCGAGCAGCTTCTTCGCGGCGTCGGTGAGCTCGATCGACATGTCCTTGTTCTGCAGCTGCTTCTCGGTGCGACCGATCATCAGGTCGACCATCTGCACGATCTCGTTCTCGCGCAGCTGGTGGAACACGACGATGTCGTCGATGCGGTTGAGGAACTCGGGACGGAAGTGCTTCTTCAGCTCGTCCGTGACCTTGTTCTTCATGCGCTCGTAGTTCGACGACGTGTCCGCCCCGGACTGGAAGCCCAGGCCCACGGCCTTCGAGATGTCCTGCGTGCCGAGGTTCGACGTGAACACGATGACCGTGTTCTTGAAGTCGACGACGCGACCCTGACCGTCGGTCAGGCGGCCGTCCTCGAGCACCTGCAGGAGGGTGTTGTAGACCTCCGAGTGGGCCTTCTCGATCTCGTCGAAGAGGACCACCGAGAACGGCTTGCGGCGCACCTTCTCGGTGAGCTGGCCGCCCTCCTCGTAGCCGACGTACCCGGGAGGGGCACCGAAGAGCCGCGAGGCGGTGTAGCGGTCGTGGAACTCGCCCATGTCGATCTGGACGAGCGCGTCGTCGTCCCCGAACAGGAACTCGGCGAGCGCCTTGGTCAGCTCGGTCTTCCCGACGCCCGAGGGCCCCGCGAAGATGAACGACCCGGACGGACGCTTCGGGTCCTTGAGGCCGGCCCGCGTGCGGCGCATCGACTGGGAGACCGACCGGACGGCCTCCTCCTGACCGATGATCCGCTTGTGGAGCTCGTCCTCCATGCGGAGCAGACGGGTCGTCTCCTCCTCGGTGAGCTTGAAGACGGGGATGCCGGTCCAGTTGGCCAGCACCTCGGCGATCAGCTCGTCGTCCACCTCGGCGACGACGTCGAGGTCACCGGACTTCCACTGCTTCTCGCGCTCGGACTTCTGGCCGAGGAGCTGCTTCTCCTCGTCGCGCAGGCGCGCGGCCTTCTCGAAGTCCTGCGCGTCGATCGCCGACTCCTTCTCACGACGCACGTCGGAGATCTTCTCGTCGAACTCGCGCAGGTCCGGCGGCGCGGTCATGCGGCGGATGCGCATGCGGGCGCCGGCCTCGTCGATCAGGTCGATCGCCTTGTCCGGGAGGAACCGGTCGTTGATGTAGCGGTCGGCCAGGGTGGCCGCCGCGACCAGCGCCGGGTCGGTGATCGAGACACGGTGGTGCGCCTCGTAGCGGTCCCGCAGGCCCTTGAGGATCTCGATGGAGTGGGCCACCGAGGGCTCCCCCACCTGGATCGGCTGGAAGCGGCGCTCGAGCGCGGCGTCCTTCTCGACGTGCTTGCGGTACTCGTCGAGCGTCGTCGCACCGATGGTCTGCAGCTCGCCGCGGGCCAGCATCGGCTTGAGGATCGAGGCGGCGTCGATCGCGCCCTCGGCGGCGCCGGCACCCACGAGGGTGTGGAGCTCGTCGATGAACAGGATGATGTCGCCGCGGGTGCGGATCTCCTTGAGGACCTTCTTCAGGCGCTCCTCGAAGTCACCGCGGTAGCGCGAGCCCGCCACGAGCGACCCGAGGTCGAGCGTGTAGAGCTGCTTGTCCTTCAGCGTCTCGGGGACCTCGCCCTTGACGATGGCCTGCCCGAGGCCCTCGACGACGGCGGTCTTGCCGACGCCGGGCTCGCCGATGAGGACCGGGTTGTTCTTGGTCCTCCGGGAGAGGACCTGCATGACCCGCTCGATCTCCTTCTCCCGGCCGATGACCGGGTCCAGCTTGCCCTCGCGGGCGGACTGGGTGAGGTTGCGACCGAACTGGTCGAGCACGAGCGACGACGACGGCGTGCCCTCGCCGCGCTGGCCGCCGGACTCCGCGGGCTCCTTGCCCTGGTAGCCGGACAGCAGCTGCAGCACCTGCTGGCGCACGCGGTTGAGGTCCGCGCCGAGCTTGACGAGGACCTGGGCGGCGACGCCCTCGCCCTCACGGATCAGCCCGAGCAGGATGTGCTCGGTGCCGATGTAGTTGTGGCCGAGCTGCAGCGCCTCGCGCAGCGACAGCTCCAGCACCTTCTTGGCGCGCGGGGTGAACGGGATGTGCCCCGAGGGGGCCTGCTGACCCTGGCCGATGATCTCCTCGACCTGCTGGCGCACGCCCTCCAGGGCGATGCCCAGCGACTCGAGGGCCTTGGCGGCGACGCCCTCGCCCTCGTGGATCAGCCCGAGCAGGATGTGCTCGGTCCCGATGTAGTTGTGGTTGAGCATCCGGGCCTCTTCTTGGGCCAGGACGACCACCCGCCTCGCGCGGTCGGTGAACCTCTCGAACATTCGTCACTCCTGACTGCTGCGCCGGCGGACACCCGCGCACTCCCCCGTCGTCTGCGACGACGGGCCCGCGGACCCTGGCTGATGCTCACACCGTGACCGAGCACCGTACGACCATCCTAGTCGCCGGGACCGACACCACCCGGTGTCGGCGGTTGCCGCACCGTGACGCCAGCCACGTCGATCACGGATGACCGATTCTGCTCGCACGACCGCCAGCGGCGACCGTGCTCGGTCCAACGATGCCCGTTGCACCGCTGTTCCGGCTAGGCGTTCGCTACCGGAGAAACACCGGATCGAGGGACCGCGGTCGGGTTTCAGTAACCCGCGAGCAGATGCTGCACGCGAAACAGGGTTCCCGACGGCAGGTGGCTGACGCCCGGCTCCACGGGTCGCCGGCCCCAGAGCGTGAGCAGGCGGGCGCCGGCGCCCAGCTCGAGCCCGACCGGCACCGACTCGCCGCCCTCCGGACGTCGCAACCGCGCACCCGCCGTCGTCGTGACCTCCAGGACCACGTCGTCCGCTCCCGGGCTGCGCAGGGCGACCCGCAGCGGACCGCCGGGGTCGGCCGCCGCCCCCGCCCGCGGCAGGATCGCCCCGAGCTCGGCGAGGGCGTGGTCGGTCAGGTCCGGGTCGGCGAGCAGGTGCTCGTCGCCGTCGAGATCCCAGCGGTGCAGGGCGAACTCGCTGCGCAGGTGCGTCCGGAAGGCGGAGGCGGCCATCCGCCGACCGGTCCACGGGATCGCGGCGTCCGGCTCGGCCTCCAGCACCGACCGGAGCGCGGCGTGCATGCGGTTCTCCTCGTCGACGACGGCCTCGAGCAGGTCGGCGAAGGGCAGCGCGCGGTAGGGCTCCTCCCGCTCGGCGAACGACCGCGTGGCCGGGACCGGGTCCCCGGCGAGGTGGGGTTCGAGGTGGCGGACCACCTCGGCGCAGGTCGCGGCCTGGTGGGCGGCCACCTCGTGGGTGGTCCACCCCGGGCAGGCGGACACCGCGCGGGGTCCGACGGCACGGCAGGCGTCGAGGAAGGCGTCGCGTTCTCGGCTCACGGTCGCCGACCCTCGCCCCGGGACGCTTCGGTCCCCGCCGAAGCGATCCGGTCCTACGGTCGCCGCATGACCGGGGACGCCGACCTGTCCGTCGTGGCCGCCGCGCTCGCCGACCGCGGGCGGGCCCGCATGGTCCTGGCGGTCACGGACGGCCGGGCCCTCCCCGCGTCCGCGCTCGCCGCCGAGGCCGGGGTCAGCGCCGCGACCGCGAGCACTCACCTCCGGCGCCTGGTGGAGGCCGGGGTACTCCGTGCGGAGCAGCACGGGCGCTTCCGCTACTTCCGTCTGGCGGGCCCGGAGGTCGCCGACCTCGTGGAGGCGCTCGGCCGCGTCTCGCCGCCGCAGCCCGTGCGCTCGCTCCGGGAGGGCACCCGCGCACACGCCCTGCGGCTCGCGCGCGCCTGCTACGACCACGTCGCCGGCCGGCTCGGCGTCGCCCTCACCGACGCCCTGCTCGACGCCGGGTACCTCGTCGGCGGTGACGGCACCGACTCCGGCCGCCGCGACGGCGACCGGCTGCCCGGCCTCGACGTCGTGGACTACGCCCTCACCCCCGCCGGACGGACCGCCCTCGTCGCGCTCGAGGTCCGCGTTCCCGACGCCGGGCCGGTGCCGGTCCGCTGCTGCGTCGACTGGACCGAGCAGCGCCACCACGTGGCCGGTCCGCTCGGCCGCGCTCTGTTCACGACGATGACCGACCGCGGCTGGGTCCGTCCCGCACGGCGGAGCCGAGCACTGACGGTCACCGACGCCGGCCGGGACGCCCTCGTCGGCACGCTCGGCCTCGTCTGGCCGCCCCCGCACGGGCCGAGCCGGGTCCCGGCTGAACGAACGGCACTCTCGCGCACATAGAGGCTGCGAGGGTGCCGCTCGTTCAGGTGGGGGTGCCGCCCACGGGCCCGGTGGCACCCGCGACGACGATCACGCGACGACCTCCGGCTCGGCCACCCGACGGCGGCTGACCGGCAGCACCGCGGAGAACCACACCAGCCAGACCAGGCCACCGAACCGCACGACGGGCAGCAGGTACTGCAGCGGAGGCACCGCCATCCCGACGACGGCCACCACCGCGACGGCCGCGAGCACCAGCCCGGCCCACGCGAGACCGCGCGGGACGAGGCCGGCCAGCAGGGTCGGCACCGAGCACCCGGCCAGGAGGAGCCCGACCATGACGACGAAGGCCGGCCCACCGAGCGCGAAGGACAGGCCGTTCAGGCCGGCGACGGCGGCCTCGCCGCCCGGGACGGCCGCGGCGACGGCCGCCCACTGCGCGGCGCCCGACATCACCAGCGCGGCCGCCGCGAGCAGTCCGCCGGCGAGGCCGAGGGTCGGCCCGGCGACCCGCAGGCCGAGCCGGTGCAGCCGGTGGTGGGCAGTGGCGACCCACACCGCGAACGGCGCCGCGGAGGCGAGGAGCGCGAGCGCCGAGAGCTGCGCGGACACCGGGTGGTCCCGCAGCAGCGCGAGGGTGCCGGCCGGGTCGGCGCCCGGGCGGGTCCCGGGGTGCAGCACCGCCGCGACGATCGTGAGGGCGGCCCAGGCGAGGGCGGGCGCGAGGAGCGGTGGCCCGCCGCGGCGGGCGTGGGGCGAGGACATGACAGACCTTTCGTCGTGGTAATCGTTACAAGTTGTCATCGTCTCTGCTGCGAACGGTTTGTCAAGGGCTATCGTTCTGTCCGTGGACCGTCCCTCCGGAGCCGCCTTCCTCCTCACCCAGCTCGGCACCCACGCCGCCCGGCGGTTCGGCGAGCGGGTGTCCGCCGTCGACCTGACCCCGCCGCAGGCCGGGCTCCTGCGCGCCGTCGCGCGGGACCCGGGCCGCAGCCAGCAAGTCCTCGCCGCACAGCTGGGCACGCCGGCGACCCGACTGGTCGCGCTCGTCGACGCCCTCGAGCGGCGCGGGGTGCTCGAGCGGCGGCGCAACCCCGACGACCGCCGGCTGTACGCGGTCCACCTCACCGACGCCGGAGAGCAGCTGGTGCGCGACCTCGGGCGCCTCGCCGCCGAGCACGAGGACGACCTGCTCGCCCCGCTCGACGCCGAGGAGCGCCGCACGCTCGCCACGCTGCTCGGCAGGGTCGCGGCCGCCGAGGGGCTCACTCCCGGCGTGCACCCGGGCTACCGCGACCTGCCGTCGTGACCCGCACGCTCGTCGTCGGCCACGACGCCGTCGCGGGTCTCGGGTGCCTCGACCTCGGCGCCGTCACGTGGTTCACCGCCCTCCCGGACGACGACGTGACGTTCCCCGACCCGACGCCCTACGACCGCGTCGTCGTACTCGGCGCGCCGTGGCCGCGCTCCGCGATGCCGTGGATCGAGCGCGAACGGGCCTTCCTGACGACGGCCCACGACGCCGGGGCCCACGTGCTCGGCATCTGCTTCGGCGCCCAGCTCGTCACCGAGGTGCTCGGCGGCTCGGTCCACGCCCTCGACCGGCCACGGATCGGCTGGTTCCCCGTCGACCCGCACGACGACCGCGTCGCACCCGGGCCCTGGTTCTCCTGGCACGCCGACCAGCTCGACCCGCCGGCGGGCAGCGAGGTCCTCGCGACGGACGACGACGGCGTCGCCGCCTTCCGCCACGGCCGCTGGGCCGGGGTGCAGTTCCATCCCGAGATGACCCCGGCCCTGCTCGAGCGCTGGTTCTCCCTGCCGGGAGCCGTTCCCGACGACGACCTGCGGGTCGCCACCGCGCGCCACGCGCCCGCAGCGGCCGCCGCCGTGCCGGGGCTGCTGGACGCGTTGCTCGGGTGACTCATGGCCGCGCCGCGTCGGACGGGACGCAGACGTGCACCTCGAACACCGGGTCCACCGACCGTTCCGCCCGGCAGTGCTGCGCGACCCACACGAGGCGGGGATCGGTGCTCGGGAACGAGAGGACGACGTGGAAGCGGCCCGCGGCCACGTCGTCGCGGAGCTGGTCGAGCGTCGGGGTGGGCCCGGTGCCCGTGAACCCGCCGATCGGCAGCACCTCGTCGCCCGTGGGATAGGCGAAGACCGACGCCACGGCGGCGGACTGGACCGCCATGAGGTCCGGCGCCCCGGCCCGGGCCCGCTCCAGCCCGGGCAGCGTGCCCGCGGCCAGCCTGGGCGCGGCGACGAGGACGGCCCGCACGCCCCGCGCCTCCCGGACGGTCTCGTACGGCGTGTCGAAGGCGCCGCCGCCGATCGCGAGCAGCCACCCCGTGGCCGCGACCGGGAGGACGAGCAGCGCCACCAGCCCGGTCACCAGGGCGCCGCGTCGCCGACCGACCAGGAGCCCGACCGCCACCGCCGCCAGCACCACGGCGAGGACGACCGGAGCCACCACCGGGTGTTCGGAGCGCAGCACGAGTACCGCGCCGTAGGCGATCGTCACGGCGACGGCCACCGCGGCGACGAGGTGGGCGGCGCGGTGCTCGCGGGCGGCCAGGAGGTGGCCGAAGGCCGTGCCGAGGAGACCGGCGATCGCCGGCGCCAGGGTCGCGACGTAGTAGACGTTGATCACCGCGCCGGCGCTGAACGCGACGCCGTAGACCACCAGCCAGAGCCCGAACAGCAGATAGGCGGCGCGTCGCGGATCGGTGCGCGGCGCGTGCCGGAGGGCCCAGAGCCCGGCGACGAGGGCGACGACCGCGGCCGGGACCAACCAACCCGTCGCACGCCCGAGGTCACCGACGAGCAGCCGCAGGACCGAGGGACCCTCGCCGCCCGTGCCCGGCGCCGTCAGCGCGAGCCCCTGCCCGACGAGCTCCTGGAGCGGGTTCTGCGCCCCCAGCCGGCCCAGTCCGTTGTAGACGAAGGTCTGCGCGAGCTCGGAGTCGTCGGTGCTGCCGTCGACCCACGGCCGCTGCCCCGCCGGAACGAGCGAGACGACGCCGATCCAGGCGAACGAGACGACGACGGTGACGACCGCGCCGACCACGGTCGCCGTGATCCGGCGACCGAGCGGCACGGCCGCCGCCACGAGGAACGCGACCGCCAGTGCCGGCAGCACGAGCCAGGCGGCGAGCATCTTCGCCTGGAACGCGAGCCCGACGGCGAGACCCGCGGCCGCGAGCCACGGCACCGGACGTTCCGCGTGCAGAGCCCGCGCCACGGTCCAGGTCGCGATCACCAGGAGCAGGATCATCAGCGGATCGGCGACGTTGCCCCGCGCCACGGCGACCGCCGCCGGGCTCACGGCGAGCACGGACGCGGCGACGATCCCGGCCGCGGGGCTGCGGGTCAGCGACCGGACCGCGACGGCCAGGACCAGCACCGCCAGCGCCATCTCGACGACCTGCGGCAGGACCATCGCGACGGTCGAGGGTCCGGCCACGGCCACGACGAGGGCCTGGACCCAGAAGGCGCCCGGGAGCTTGTCCATCGTCACGGTGGCGGCCGGGTCGAACGCGCCGAACCAGAACGCGTGGCCGCTGCCGGCCATCGACCGCACCGCGGCCTCGTAGTAGGGCTCCAGCGGATCACGGGTGATCCCCCATGCCCCCAGCACGGCGGCCAGGACCGCCGCCGCCACCACGCCCGCCCACCAGGTGCGGGTCCCACGTCCGCCAGGCATCGCTCACTCCGGTCCGGGTCGCCTCGCCAGCCCCTCGAGCAGTCGGGCGGCGATGCCGAGCAGGCTCCGCTCGGCCTCGGTCAGGTCCGCGAGGCCGTCCGCGAGCCAGGCGTCCCGAGGCGCGGCATCCTCCCGGAGCATGCTCCACCCGAGCGCAGAGACCGTCAATACATGCTGACGACCATCCTGGGGATCCGGTGCTCGTTCGAGGTAGCCGCCGTCGACGAGCGCCGCCAGCGGTCGAGTGAGTGCCTGGGCCGAGGTGTGCGCACGTCGCGCCATCGACGCGGCGGTCTGCGGGCCGTGGTCGAGGACCTGGGCGAGCAGGCCGCGCTGCACGTCGGTCAGGGGGCCGCGGGGTCGCTGGTCCCGGAGTCGGCGGGCGAGGTGCTGCACCGCGCGGCGAAGCTCGGCGGCCTCCTGAGTCATACGCACCAGCGTACTTCCTGGGATCGACTGCTTGCCCTTCGAACGACGTACGGGCCGTCCGTCACCCCGGCAGGTGACGAACGGCCCGTGCGTGCGGGACGAGGATCAGCCGTGCGCCTTGTGGTAGGCCTCGCTGACCTCGGAGGGGATGCGACCGCGCTCGGAGACGGTGAAGTCGTTCTTGCGCGCCCACTCTCGGATCGCCTGGTTCTGCTCGCGGTCGACCGAGGCCCGGCCGCCGCCCTTGCGGGCGGGGGCGGCCGGGGCCGCCGCGGCCCGGGCGCCGCCGCCCGAGCGACGCCGACCCGACACCTTGCGGGCGTGCGCCACGTAGTCCGCGAGCTCGTCGCGGAGTTTCGACGCATTCGCGTCGGACAGGTCGATCTCGTAGGTGGTCCCGTCGATGCCGAACTCGACGGTCTCGTCGGCCTCGGTCTCGTCGAGGTCGTCGACGAGGGTCACGACCACTTTCTGCGCCACGCGATGAATTCCTTCCACGACCCCCGAACGGCCGGTCGCGCGTCGCCGCGCGCCGTGAACCGGAATGGTTCGCGGCGCAGCGTAAATGCGCGTCCGTCGTCGTGTCGAGGCGGGTCCTGGTGACGAGCAGCGCACAAAGGAATTGACGGTGCGCCTAGTCGGGAACCGCCGACGAGTCGGGCACCACCACCGCGAACATGTCGGCGAGCGCCGCGAGGCTCGCGGACTGCAACGCGGACGCCTCCACGACCCCGTCCGGACCCGGGAGTGCGCGCGTCGCGGTCGCTCCCGCGACGACGGTCGGGGCGAACCCGAGGTTGAACGCACTGCGCGCCGTCGAGTTCACGCACATGTGCGTCATGAAACCGGCGAGAACGAGATTCGTGACGCCGGCGCCGCGCAGGTACTGCTCGAGGTCGGTGTTCACGAACGAGCTCGGGAAGTTCTTCACCACCCGGTGCTCCCCCGGGCGTGGCGCGACGGCGTCGACGATCGCGCCGATGTCGTCGTTCGTGTCGTACGGCGTCCCCGCGCCCGCCTCGTGCTGGACGTGCACGATCGTCGAGCCGGCGGTGCGCGCCCGTTCCAGCAGCCGGGCCGCCTCCTCGATGGCGGGCTCGACGTTCTCCAGCGCCATCACCCCGCGGGTGTAGGTGTTCTGCAGGTCGATCATCACCAGCGCGGACCCGGTCAGGGCCGCGGGGTCGCGGGGCATGCCGGTCAGCTCGCGCAGGGTGGTGCTGGCCTCGGTCACGGTGATCCTCCTCGTCGGGGGTGGGTCGGAATGCACGAAGGGCACCCCGGCCGATCGGCCAGAGTGCCCCTCGTGCGGCACGGCACGGAAGTCTTAGGCGAGTCCTAGGCGCCCTCGAGCGCCCGCCACTCGTCGTCGGTGAACAACCGGGAACGGATGATGAACCGGACGCCCTCGGGCGCCTCGACGCTGAATCCGCTGCCGCGTCCCTTGACGACGTCGACGGTGAGGTGCGTGTGCTTCCAGTACTCGAACTGCGACGCCGACATGTGGAACCCGATCGGCTTCTCGAGCCCCTCCACCTCGAGGTCCCCGAGGTGGACGTCCTGCCCGCCCAGCTTGAAGTCACCGTCCGGATAACACATCGGGGCGCTGCCGTCGCAGCACCCGCCGGACTGGTGGAACATCAGCGGACCGTGCAGGGCGGTCAGCGTCACCAGGAGTTCGGCGGCCTGCGGGGACAGCGCGACCCGCGCGGTCCCCGATCCGGGCACCTCGGGCACCGGTTCGGTGACGTCGGTACTCGTGCTGATGTCAGCCAACGCAGGCCTCCCTCGTCGTCGGGAACGGACGGATCAGAAGAAGCCCATCGCGTTCTGCGAGTAGCTCACCAGCAGGTTCTTGGTCTGCTGGTAGTGGTCGAGCATCATCTTGTGGTTCTCGCGGCCGATGCCCGACTGCTTGTACCCGCCGAACGCGGCGTGCGCGGGGTACTGGTGGTAGTTGTTCACCCACACCCGCCCGGCCTGGATCTCGCGGCCGGCCCGGTAGGCGGTGTTGCCGTCGCGGGACCAGACGCCCGCACCGAGGCCGTAGAGGGTGTCGTTGGCGATCGACATCGCCTCCTCGTAGTCCGAGAACTTCGCCACCGACAGCACCGGGCCGAAGATCTCCTCCTGGAAGATCCGCATCGAGTTGTCGCCCTCGAAGATGGTCGGCTGGATGTAGTAGCCGCCCGAGAGGTCACCGCCGAGGTCGGACTTCTCACCGCCGGTGAGGATGCGTGCACCCTCCTGCCGGCCGATGTCGATGTAGGACAGGATCTTCTCGAACTGGTCGTTCGAGGCCTGCGCGCCGATCATCGTGTCGGTGTCGAGCGGGTTGCCCTGCTTGACCTGCTCGGTCCGCTTGACCGCCTGGGCCAGGAACTCGTCGTAGTGGCCCTGCTGGATGAGCGCCCGCGACGGGCAGGTGCAGACCTCGCCCTGGTTGAGGGCGAACATCGTGAAGCCCTCGAGGCACTTGTCGTAGAACGCGTCGTTCTGCGCCGAGACGTCGTCGAAGAAGACGTTCGGGCTCTTGCCGCCGAGCTCGAGCGTGACCGGGATCAGGTTCTCCGAGGCGTACTGGGAGATGAGGCGACCCGTGGTCGTCTCGCCGGTGAAGGCGATCTTGCGGATGCGCGGGGACGAGGCGAGGGGCTTGCCCGCCTCGACGCCGAAGCCGTTGACGATGTTCAGGACACCGGCCGGGAGGAGGTCGCCGACGACGTCCATCAGCACGTGGATCGAGGCCGGGGTCTGCTCGGCCGGCTTGAGCACGACGGCGTTCCCCGCCGCGAGCGCCGGGGCCAGCTTCCAGATCGCCATGAGGATCGGGAAGTTCCACGGGATGATCTGCCCGACCACGCCCAGCGGCTCGTGGAAGTGGTAGGCGACCGTGTCCTCGTCGATCTGGGAGAGCGCACCCTCCTGCGCGCGGATCGCCCCGGCGAAGTAGCGCAGGTGGTCGATCGCGAGCGGGATGTCGGCCGCGAGGGTCTCCCGGCAGGCCTTGCCGTTCTCCCAGCTCTCCGCGATGGCGATCTTCTCGAGGTTCGCCTCGATGCGGTCGGCCATCTTGGTGAGGATGTTGGCGCGCTCGCCGACCGAGGTCCTCCCCCAGGCCGGGGCGGCCGCGTGGGCAGCGTCGAGCGCCTTCTCCACGTCCTCGGCCGTCCCGCGGGCGACCTCGCAGAAGTTCTGACCGGTGACCGGGGTCGGGTTCTCGAAGTACTGGCCCTTGACCGGGGCGACGTACTCGCCGCCGATCCAGTGGTCGTACCGCGGCTTGAAGCTGACGACCGAGCCCTCGGTCCCGGGGGCTGCGTAGACGGCCATCGTTGGTCCTCCCAAAGTGGTCGGCCGTGCCTGATCGAACGGAGAGGCGGTGGCGCACGGCAGGCTCGCCTCTGTGACGCGGGACGCTACGAACGCGGGGGTTGCAGCGACGTTGCACGCAGATGCGCCGTGTGAGGACGACTTATTCCGCAGGTGAGGGAGCCTGGACCGGTCGAGTAAGGGTTGCCTCACCGGGTGATCCGGCGCACGATGGAGGCTCGACCCACGAGGTCCACGGGGTGGTGGATGACGACGCACGCGAGCGCCTGGGGGGACCCGGTCGAACGGGCGGCACTCCTCGCGCGCGTGCGCGACGCCGTGCTCGGCGGTGGCCGGGCCGAGGTCGACCCCCGGGCGGTCGTCTCGGACTCCTGGCGGCGCTCGCTGGCCGCGCACGTCGACCCAGACCACGGCGCCCCGGCCCACGTCTTCGACGACGGCGAGCTCGCCGCGGTCCGCGAGACCCATCCGCTCTCGCCGGTGCTGCCGCTGCTGCGCACCACCCTGCTCGAGATCGCCGACGAGGCGATGCACGTCATGATCGTCACCGACGCGCAGGGCCACATCCTGTGGCGCGAGGGTGCGGCCGGGATGCTGCACCTGGCCGACGACCTGGAGCTCGCCGAGGGCTTCCGGTGGAGCGAGGACTCGGCCGGCACCAACGCGATGGGGACCTCGCTGGCCTCCGACGCCGCCGTCCAGATCCACTCCTCGGAGCACCTGGTGGCGCAGTACCACCGGTTCACCTGCGCCGCGGCGCCGATCCACGACCCGGACACCGGCGAAGCGGTCGGCGCGGTGGACCTCACCGGGCCGGTCCGCACGTTCCACCCGAGCACGCTGGCGCTGGTCACCGCGGCGGCCCGCCTCGCGGAGAACCACCTCGCGACCCGCCAGGCGATCCGGGACGAACGCCTGCGCACGCTGAACCTCCCCCACCTCTCCGGCCTCGACGCGCCCGGGGCGCTGCTCAGTCCGGCGGGCCGCGTGCTCGCGGCCACGCCGCACGGGTGGATCGACGAACGGATCACGCTGCCCGGGGCCGGCGACCGGGTCTCGCTCGGCGAGCACGGCGAGGGCGTCGTCGAGCCCCTCGCCGAGGGCTGGCTGCTCCGCCTCGAGCGGCCCTCCGGGATGCGGGTCCGCCCGACGCTCGCGCTGCCGTTCCTCGGCGTCCCCCGCCCGGTCGCGCGGCTCGACGGCCGCCCGGTGCGGCTGGGGGCGCGGCACGCCGAACTGCTCGCCCTGCTCGCGATGCACCCCGAGGGGCTCTCCGCCGACGCACTCGCGATGGAGCTCTACGGCGAGCGCGGGAACCCCGTCACCGTGCGCGCCGAGCTGCACCGCCTGCGCCACCTGCTCGAATCCCTGCCCAACGGCGCCGGGGTGGTCAAGCCGCAGCCCTACCGGATCGAGGCCCGTGTCGACGCCGACTTCCTGACGTTGCGCGACGCCCTCCGGTCCGGCGACGTGCCCGACACCGCCCTGGTCGGCCGCGGGGAGCTGCTCCCGACCTCCGACGCCCCCGGCATCCGGGCGCTGCGCGACGAGCTCGACGTCGGGGTCCGCCGCGCGG
This sequence comes from Actinomycetospora sp. CA-084318, assembly GCF_050955885.1. Lineage (NCBI taxonomy): Bacteria > Bacillati > Actinomycetota > Actinomycetes > Pseudonocardiales > Pseudonocardiaceae > Actinomycetospora > Actinomycetospora sp. CA-084318. Next base: position 802,528 of record NZ_CP192098.1, on the reverse strand, counting down.
TCCTGCGCGCGGGCGACACGGCTGCGCTCTGGGCGCTGGCCCGCACCCCGGGCGGCCGGGACGACCTCGAGGTCGTCGACCGGCTGCGCCACCTGCTGCCGGTCAGCGACCCGCGGCACGCCGAGTTGCCGGGCGAGGCCGCCGGCTCCACCTGATCGACCCGGTCCTCGACCGCCGAGCCGCAGGCCGCTCGAGGTGGTGCCGTTCGACGCCGCGACGAGACGTTGGAGAAACGCCTCGACGTTCTGCAGCGACCACTCATGCGGACCTAGGGCTTTTACCCAGGTTGCTGTAGGTGCGCTGGCGCTAGCGTCCGCTCCGGTTCACCCGATCAGGGTCAGAGGCAGTGGTGGGAGTGGTCGTGGGTCGTCGATCGTTGCTGGCAGCCGCGCTGGCAGGCGCGCTCACCGTGGGCGGCGCGGCGTTCGTCGCGCCCGCAGCGTCGGCGGCATTGCCGTCGAACTGCACCCAGGCCGGGCGCACCGTGACCTGCTCCTACGCTTCCACCGGCGCCGAGCAGAGCTTCACCGTCCCCACCGGCGTCTCCACCGTGCAGGTCACCGCCATCGGCGGAGCCGGGGGTTCTGGTCGGTTCTCACCTCTAGCTTCGGAGCAGGCCGGTGCGGGTGGCCCCGGTGGTTCCGCGTCCGGGACCTTGTCAGCTCTCGGCGCGGGGTCCGTGCTCTACCTCGAGGTCGGTGGCAACGGCACCATTCCAGAAGGCGGCTTCAACGGCGGCGGCGGCTCCGTCGGTATCAACGGTCAGTCTGGTCTGGCCAGTTTTGCCGGGGGCGGTGGCGGGGCGTCGGATGTGCGTGTGCGCCCGAGGGCCGAAGCCGATTCCCTGGAATCGCGGGTGCTGGTGGCCGGCGGAGGTGGCGGGGGTGGCTACACCGCCGCACCCGCCGACTTCGCGTCCGTGGGTGCGGGAGGAGCGTCCGGTGCGTCGGGCGGTGACGCAGACGCCCCGGCCGGAGGCGGCGGCGCCGGAGGCCCTGACCGTGGAGGCAGCGGCGGTACCGGCGGCAATGCCGTCGGCGAAGGCGCCCCGGGCCAATCGGGCACCCTAGGCCAGGGAGGTGCGGCCACCGCGAACGGCGCCGCCTTCGGTGGCGGGGGCGGCGGCGGGCGCTACGGGGGTGGCGGTGGCGGCAGCTCAACCAGCAGCGGCGCCGGCGGTGGTGGCGGTTCGTCGCTGGTGCCGGCGGGTGGCACGGTCGGCGTGAGTTCGGCGGCCCCGTCGATCACGATCACCTACATCGTTCCGGCCGCCGCGGGCGCGATCACTGCGACCTCCGGGTCCGGGCAGTCCACGCCGACCGGGCAGGCTTTCGCGGCTCCGCTGGTCGCCACCGTCACCGACCCCTCCGACAACTCCCCGGTCGCGGGCGCCCCGGTGACCTACACCGTCACCGCCGGCTCGGCCTCGTTCCCCGGCGGGGCGACGGCAACCGCCACCACCGACGCGAACGGCCGCGCCACCTCCCCGACGCTGACCGCCGGCACCACCCCCGGACCCGTCACCATCACCGCCACCACGCCCGGCGTCACCGGAGCGGCGACGTTCACCGAGACCGTCACTGCCGCCCCAGCTGCCGTGAGGGTGAAGGGCGGGGGCACCCTCACCGCCACCGACGGGCAGCGGTACTCGATCTCGGTCGACGCCAGGGCCACCGCCGCCGGACAGGCGGCCGGGAAGTTCGCGCTCGCCGGTGGCGGCGCCGACACCACCGCGAGCTCCCGCACCGTCACGGCCGTGAAGAAGACCGCCACCGGTGGCACGGTGACCGGCACCGCGGTGAACAGCCGCGGCCAGACCGTGCCGTTCACCCTCACCGTCGTCGACAAGACCGGCGGGCGGGACCAGGTGTCGGTGCAGCTCGGCGGCAGGACCGTGACCGGCACCCTCACCAACGGCGACATCACCACCACCTGACCCGGCCGTGCACCGACGGGGCCGCCACGATCCGGAGCAGGCTCGCGCTGCTCCCACGGCCGCTGAGGCGCGTGCTGCCGCCCGGTCCGGACTCGGGCGGCGGCGGCAGGGATCAGCCGGGGGTGGCCGACTGCCTGGGAGTCACGGCCCGCGTGATCGCGAGGGACAGCCCCGCCGCCACCAGGCACAGCGCCCCGGCGCCCCACCAGGCGCCGTCGTAGCTGCCCGTGGTGTCGCGGATGAGGCCCGCGCCGAACGCGGCGATCGCGGAGCCGACCTGGTGCGAGGCGAAGACCCAGCCGAAGACGATCGGCCCGCGGTCGCCGAACCACTCCCGGCAGAGCGCCACCGTCGGCGGCACCGTCGCCACCCAGTCCAGCCCGTAGAAGACGATGAACGCCCACATCGGCGGGATCGCGGTGGGGGCGAGCAGCAGCGGCAGCACGAGCAGCGACGCTCCGCGCAGCACGTAGTAGACGGCGAGCAGCCGCCGCGGGTCCCACCGGTCGGTGAGCCAGCCCGAGAGGATCGTCCCGGCCACGTCGAACACCCCGACCACCGCGAGCAGGCCCGCCGCCGTGGTCGCCGGCATCCCGTGGTCGTGCGCGGCCGGGACGAAGTGCGTGCCGAGGAGCCCGACGGTCGTCGCGCCGCAGATCGCGAACCCGCCGGCGAGCAGCCAGAACGTGCGGGTGCGCGCCGCCTCGCCGAGCACGGAGACCGCGCGACGGGCCGCGCCACCGCCACCCCCGGTCGTCGGGATCGCCGCCGCGACGGAGCCGGGGTCGGCGCCGTGGGCGACCGTGCCGACGTCGGCCGGCGAGTCCCGCAGGAAGAGGATCACGACCGGCACGACGACGAGCGCGCCCGCGGCCACCAGCAGCGAGGCGGCCCGCCACCCGACGCTCCACGAGAGCGCCGCCATGAGCGGTAGGAAGACGAGACCGCCGGCGGCCTGGGCCGCCGTCAGGACCCCGCTCACGAGACCGCGGCGCCGGACGAACCAGCGTCCGGTGACGGTCGCGACGAAGGCGAGCGCCATCGAGCCGGTGCCCACCCCGACGAGCACGCCCCACAGCAGCATCAGCTGCCAGACCTGGGTCATCCACACCGTCAGCCCGCTGCCGGCCGCGACGAGCAGGAGCGCCCCGCCGACCACCCGGCGCATCCCGAACCGCTCCATCAGCGCGGCCGCGAAGGGCGAGATGACGCCGTAGAGCACGAGGTTGATCGACACGGCGGTCGAGATCGTGGCGGTCGACCAGCCGAACTCGTCGTGCAGCGGCGCGATCAGCACGCCCGGTGCGGACCGGAACCCCGCCGCTCCCATGAGGGCGACGAAGGCGGTCACGGCGACGGCCCACGGCCACCATGAGGAGCGGGTGCGCCGGGTCGACGGCGCGGCCACATCGGTCACGACCGGTGAGGATGCCCGCTCGGCCGACGCCGGACCAGTGGCAGGAACGCCAACTCGTGTCAGAATCCGGCCATGGCCCACGTCGTCGCGGTGCTCGCCCTGCCTCCCGTGGTCGGCTTCGATCTCGCGATCCCGCCGCAGGTGTTCGGCACCGCCGAGCGGGACGGCCGGCCGCTCTACGACGTCCGCGTGTGCGCGCTGGAGCCCGGGCCGGTCCCGACGACGGCCGGCTACGCCCTGCACGTCGAGCACGGCCCGGAGGCGCTCGCGGCGGCCGACACCGTGCTCGTGCCCGGCACCCACTACGTCCCGGCGCGACGCGACGGTGTCCTCCCGCCCGAGGTCCTGCAGGCCCTCGCGACGGTGCCGGCCGGGGCGCGCTGGATGTCGATCTGTACCGGCGCGTTCGTGCTCGCCGCGGCCGGTCGACTCGACGGGCGGCGCGCCACCACGCACTGGGCGCGGGCGGACTCCTTCAGAGCCCTGCACCCGGACGTCGAGATCGACGAGGACGTCCTCTTCGTCGACGAGGGCGACCTCGCCACCTCCGCCGGCCTCGCCGCCGGGATCGACCTCTGCCTGCACGTGGTGCGCCGCGACCACGGCGAGGCGGTCGCCAACGAGGTCGCCCGGCACCTCGTCGTGGCGCCCTGGCGCGACGGCGGGCAGGCGCAGTTCATCGAGCGCCCGCTGCCCGTCGACGACCAGGGCTCCACGGCGGCGACCCGGGTGTGGGCCCGCGAGCACCTGGCCGACCCGCTCGACGTCGCCACGCTCGCCCGCCACGCCAGCATGAGCACCCGCACCTTCGCCCGCCGGTTCCGCGCCGAGACCGGCACGTCACCGCACGCGTGGATCCTCGCGCAGCGGGTCGCGCACGCCCGGCGACTGCTCGAGTCGACCGACCTCGCCGTCGAGCGGGTCGCCGCCGAGTCGGGGTTGGGCACCACGTCGTCCCTGCGCGCCCACCTCGCTGCCGATGTCGGGCTCTCCCCCGTCGCCTACCGGCGCACCTACCGGGCGTCCCCGCGTGCCTCCCAACCCGCCGCGACCTGAGCCTCCCGGGCTCGCGTGACCGGCCTGGTCGGCACCCTCTCGCGGGCCCGCGACCCGGTGCGTCGCGCACACGGCGGCCCTGGTCACGTGGCCCTTCCGACTTCAGTGGCAACGGGTGCACTCAGGACGCCCCGATGCCACTGACGTCGGTGGAGCTCACCACGTGTGCCCTGCCCGCCCCGCAACCGTGTGCGCCCCACAACGCCGCGGCACCCGAACATGACACCTCGCGACCGTGCGCGTCCCGCAACGCCGCCCTGATCGGCCGGGAGCGCAGGAGCCGCGCGGCACGGCTCACCGCCGGGTGCGGCGCTCCTCCCGGGCCCGTGCCGCCTCCCGGACGCGCCCGAACACCAGGCGCAGGCCCTGGAGGGTGAGGTCGGGGACGTGGTGGGTGATCGTCGTGCACTCCGGCGCGACGACGGGGGCGAGCCCCCCGCACGCGACCACGGCGACCGGACCGCGGCCGGCCGTGTCCTTCGCCGCGATCTCCTCGCCGATGCGGCGCACCAGCCCGTCGACCATCGCGGCCGCGCCGAGCACGAGGCCGGCCTGCATGCTCTCCACCGTCGAGCGGCCCAGCACCGTCCGCGGCGCCACCAGCTCCACCGGCCGCAGCCCGGCCGCCCGCACCGCGAGGGCGTCGGCCGACACCGCGACCCCGGCCGCGAGCGCCCCGCCGAGGAACTCCCCGTCGGCGGAGACGCCGTCCACCGTGGTCGACGTCCCGAACGTCACGACGACGCAGGGGCCGCCGACACGCTGGTGCGCCGCGAGGGCCTGCACCACCCGGTCGGCGCCGACCTCCTTGGGGTTGTCGACCAGCAGCGGCACACCGGTGCGCACCCCGGGCTCGACGAGCACGCGGGCGACCCCGGCGAAGTGCCGGTCCAGCATGCCGCGCAGCTCGCGGAGCAGGGCCGGGACGGTCGAGAGCGCGGCGACGCCGTCAACCTCCGCGAGCAGCGGCCCGAGCATGCCGCGCACGCTCAGGGCGAGCTCGTCGGCGGTGGCCCGCCGCTCGGTGCGGATCCGCGCGTCCCAGCGGGACGCCACCGCCCCGTCGTCGGGAACGGGTCCGGACGACGGGTAGAGCGCGAGTGCCGTCTGCGTGTTGCCGACGTCGATGCAGAGCAGCACGTGCCCCGCCTCAGTTCAAGGCGGCGGCCCGCGAGCCCGACACCAGCAGCGACGCCTCCGGGGCGTCGGCCGGCACGAACGCGGGGTCGGAGCCCTGGTCGAGCACCCGGTTGCGGTCGTCGACGAACACGACGCGGGGCTGGTAGGCCCGTGCCTCGGCGTCGTCCATCTGGCCGTAGGCGATGAGGATGACGAGATCGCCTGGGTGCACGAGGTGGGCGGCCGCGCCGTTGATCCCGATGACGCCGGAGCCGGCCTCGCCCGGGATCACGTAGGTCTCGAGGCGGGCGCCGTTGGTGACGTCGACGATCGCGACCTGCTCGCCCTCGAGCAGGTCGGCCGCGGCCATCAGGTCGGTGTCGACGGTGACCGACCCGACGTAGTGCAGGTCCGCGTGCGTGACCGTCGCCCGGTGGATCTTGGACTTGAGCATCGTGCGCAGCATCAGACTCTCTCCGTCACCGAGACGTGGGCGTTGTCGATCAGGCGGGTGGTGCCGAGGCGGGCGGCGATCAGCAGGCGGGCGTCGCCGATGGTCGGGGCGGGACCGAGGTCGGGGCTGCGGAGCTCGACGTAGTCGACGTCGAGCGCCGGCTCCGACGCGAGCACCTCGCGGGCCGCGGCGACGACCGCCTCCGGTCCCTGCTCGCCGGCGTACTGCCCGGCCGAGAGCGCGGCGGAGATCGCCACGGCCTGCCGGCGCTGGGTCGCGTCGAGGTAGGCGTTGCGGCTCGAGCGGGCCAGGCCGTCGGTCTCGCGGACCGTGGGGACGCCGACGACGTGCACGTCGATGTCGAGGTCGCGGACCATGCGACGGATCAGGGCCAGCTGCTGCCAGTCCTTCTCGCCGAAGAACGCGACGTCGGGCACGCAGATCGCGAACAGCTTGTTGACCACCGTGAGCATCCCGGCGAAGTGTCCGGGCCGGGCGGCGCCCTCGAGCTCGCCGCCGAGCGGACCCGGGTCGATGCTCGTCGTGAAGCCCTCGGGGTACATGGTGTCGACCTCGGGCGCGAACACCAGCTCGACGCCCTCCTCGCGGCACATCTCGAGGTCGGCCTCGAAGGCGCGGGGGTACCGGTCGAAGTCCTCGGTCGGCCCGAACTGGCGCGGGTTGACGAAGAGCGACACCACCGTGGTGGAGCCGGGGATGGAGCGGGCGCGGCGCATCAGCTCGCGGTGGCCGTCGTGCAGCGCACCCATCGTCGGGACGAGGGTGACGCGCCGACCGCCGCCGCGCATCGCCTTCGTCACGCGGCGCAGCGTGTTGGGGTCGGCGTGGACGGTCAGGCCGTCCTTGACGTACTTCGGCCGGGAACGCCCGAGCAGGTCGTGCGTGCGCAGGCTGGAGGGGCGGGTCACGGGGTGTGCCTCTCGAGGACGGTGGACAGCTCCTGGACGTCGTCGTCGCCGATCAACCCGCCCGCGTGCGCCCGCTCCGCGGTGCGGCGGGCGAGGGCGCGGTAGAGCTCGGCCGACTCCGGGGCCCGGGCGTCGAGGTGGCGCAGGTGCATGGCGACGGTGCCCGCGTCGCCGCGCGCGACCGGCCCGGTCAGGGCGCGGTCGCCGAGGCGCAGGGCGTTGTCGAGCGCGGCGGACAGCAGCGGCGCGAGGACCCGTTCGGCCGGCTCGATCCCGGCGTCGCGGAGCAGGTCGGTGGCCTCGCGGACCAGCGTGATCAGGTGGTTCGCGCCGTGCGCGAGGGCCGCGTGGTAGAGCGGGCGCATCTCCTCGGGGATGCGCACGGGCTCGGCGCCGATCTCGACGACGAGCGCCTCCCCGACGAGCCAGGCCGCCTCGGCGTCCTCGCTGGGGCCGCTGTTCGCGGTGACCCCGATGCACGCGCCGGTCAGCCGGGTGACGTCCTCGGACCGGCCGGTGATGGTCATCGCGGGGTGCAGGGCGATCGGCAGTACGTCGTGCTCGGCGGCCGGCGACAGCACGCCGACCCCGTGCGAGCCGCAGGTGTGCACGAGGATCTGGCCCGGTCGCAGGCAGCCGGAGGCCGCGAGGCCGCGGACGAGCCCGGGCAGGACGTCGTCGGGCACGGCGAGCAGGGCCAGGTCGGCGTTCCGCACGACCTCGTCCGGCGGGAGGATCTCGGCGCCAGGCAGCAGGGCCTCGGCGCGGGCGCGCGAGGCGCGGGAGACGGCGGAGGCGGCGACCACGGTGTGACCGGCGGCCGCGAGCGCGGCCCCCATCACGGCGCCGACCCGACCGGCGGAGACCACGCCGACGTCGAGACGCGCGGGCCTGGGCCCACCACCGGACCCGGCGTCGCTGCCGGAGGCGCTCACGGGCACACCCCTTCACCACTCGTCGTTCCCGTCCCGCTCAGCCGAGCGGGTACCGGACGATGCGCAGGCGAGGGTAGACGCGCGACGACGTCCGGGTGGCCGGGCGTGATCGGGATGACAACCGCCGGCCGACGCATCCGCCGGGCCGACGGGAGTGGCCCGTCGGTGTCACCCGACGCGTCGACGGGGCCACCGACGCACCGGGTCCCGCCTATCCCGGCGGCCGCTGCCAGGGCTGGGACGGTGGATACGGCTGCTGACCCTGGGAGGGCCCGCCCTGGTACGGCGGCGGACCCGACCATCCCGGTCCGGGAGGACCCGCCGTCGGGAACGGGCCCGAGGGCGGACGACCGGGCGGCGGGCCGGGCGGGGGCTGGTGTCCCTGGGGGACGCCGGGCGCGGTCACGGCGGCCATGCGGGTGCGGACGACGTTGTCGAGGAGCTCGGCGTGCCAGCGCGGGTCCGGCGGGATCGCGCCGCGTTCCGCGCGGGCCCGCAGGAAGGCGAGCTCGGACACCGCGTGCTGGTAGTGCACGACCGCGTCGGCGGCGGGCTTGCCCGCGGTCCGCTTCACCGCCGCGAGCCAGCGGCGGCGCCCGGACATGCTGCCCAGCAGCGGGACCTCGCTCTCGGCGATCCAGCCCGCCGCGGCGAAGCCGGGCATCTGGCGGGCGAGCACGTCGCGCTCCCGGCGTCGCTGCCAGACCACCAGCCCGATCAGCGCGAGGAACAGCGGCACCATGATCAGCAGGTAGACCCCGAAGAAGCCGGGCCCGAGCTGGGTGGCCGAGTTCCACAGCGCGTGCAGGACGACCGCGAGCACGTAGCCACCGAGGATCGCCGCGGCACCCGCCACCCGCGACCGCACGCTCGCCGCGATCCCGACCCCGATCCCCGTCATCGCCGTGAACAGCGGGTGGGCGAAGGGCGAGAGGAGGCCGCGCAGGATGAAGGTCGCGACGACGCCCGCGACCGGCGCGCTGCCGTCGTCGGTGAAGGCCCGCCCGAAGTAGATGATGTTCTCGGTGAACGCGAAGCCCGCACCGACGAAGCCGGCGTAGACGACGCCGTCGACGATCCCGTCGAACTCGCGGCGCCGGAACAGCAGCAGCCCCACGACGAACGCGCCCTTGACGAACTCCTCCACCAGCGGCGCCGAGATCACCGCGCCGACGAAGTCACCCTGCCCCTGCCCGAGCAGCAGCTCGGCGGCGAGCACCGCACTCGAGTTGATGATGAGCGCGACGAGCGCCGCGAACCCGGCGCCCCACAGGAACGCGGTGAGCAGCAGGCGCGACGGCTCCGGCTCCCAGCGGTCGACCCAGGCGAACGCGAGCAGCACCGGACCCACCGGCAGCAGGGCGCAGATCGCGCCGACGACCACCCCCGCGGTCCCGATCTCGGTGCTCGCGAAACCCACGGCGACGAGCGCGCAGATCCCGAGCACGATGAGCCCGAGGACGGGCCAGACGAGGGTGCGGCGCTGCTGCGGGGCGAGCCGCACCGGGGAGGCGATCACCCTGCCGCAGGGTAGTGGCGGGACCGTCGGTCAGCGCGGCGGGCGGCGACGGTCCTGCGCGTGGGCCGCCAGCAACTCGGCGACCGTGCGGCCGCCCGTGGTCCGGCCCGGGGACGACGGGTGCGAGACCTCGTTGACGTGCTGGCGCGGCAGACGCGGAGCGTTCCCGACGACGGGCGGGGCGGGTCGGGCACGGGGCCCCTCGCCCGCGACGACGTGCAGCTGGGGCGGCAACGGCGCCGCCCGGGTCTCGGCGTTCTCCAGGTGCGATCGCAGGCGTTCGACCTCCGCGCGCAGCCCGGCGAGCTCCTGTCCGGCCTCCGCGGCGACCTCCCGGCGGACGGTTTGCTCGACGGTCAGCTCGTGCTCGCGACGGGCGTCGATCTCGGCCGCGAGCTCCAGCTCGTAGGTCCGGCGCATCGACTCCAGCTCGCGCTCCGGGTCGCTCCCCCCGGACCCGCTGCGGCGCGCGAGGGCCGCGACCGCGAGCAGCGCCGCCCACAGTCCGGCGATCACACCGAGGCGCAGCATCCGGTCGTCGTCGGCGAACACCACGGTGGCCGCGGCGCCCGCGGCGCAGAGCGCGGTGACGACGAGCAGGACCCGCACCACGGGGTCACCGGGCCGTCCACCACCCCGGGCGGGGGACGGGCGCGACCCGCGACGCCGGTCGGCCCCGGGGTTGGCCATGTCCGAACTGTACCGACCGCGACGATCCGGGCACGCTGCGGTCTGTCCGGGCGGTTCCGGCGGATCTCAGCGGCGGTCCGGGGAGACCGGCTGGTCGGGGTCGTCGGGGGTGCGGCAGCACCACTCGAGGGCCAGGGCCGCACCGACGAGGACGGCCGCACCGACGATCCCGACGATCGCCGCGGTGGTGTCCGAGGCCGCCGCGGCCACCTCGGCCCGCCGGGGCAGCACGTGGGCGAGCACGCCGCACCAGGCGCCGCCGACGAGCGCGCCCGCCAGGGCCGACGCCTTGGCGAGCGCCACCGCGCGGGCCGCGGCGAGCGCGTCGACCGGCCGCGCCCCGGGCCGGCGCTGGATGCGGCGGTAGAGCACGACCGCGATCCCGGCCTCCACCAGCCCGAGCACGAGGAACGTCAGGCCCGCCGGGGCCGGCAGCGGCGGGATCGAGCCGTAGAGCAGGCCGAGCGCGAGGTTGGTCGCGAGCCCGGCGGCCACCGCGACGACGAGCAGGACCGACGGGCTGGTGCGGGTGGTCATCCGCGGGCTCCCGGCCCTCCGGCGTCGGCGTGCACGCCCTCGCGCTCGTCCGCGGGCAGGGCGGCCAGCAGGTCGGCGACCCGGCCGCGGCCGGGCACCTCGTCGTCCGGGGCGATCTCCGCCCACGGCACCAGCACGAACGCGCGCTCCTGGATCCGCGGGTGCGGCAGCAGCAGCTCGGGGTCGGCGCTGTGCACCGGGGCGCCGTCGGCGGCGGTCACGACGAGGACGTCGACGTCGAGCGTGCGCGGGCCCCAGCGGACGGCGGCGTCGCTCCGGTCGCGGTCGCGGTCCCGTTCCGCCGCGCGCGCCCGGGCGAGCCAGTCCCAGGGCCCGGCGGCGCCGTCGTCGACGACCACGACCAGGTTGAGGAAGTCCTCCTGGTCGACCCCGCCCCACGGTGCGGTGCGGTAGACCGACGACGCCGCCCGCGTCCACGGCGCGAGCCCGGCGAGGCCGGCCGCGAGGTGGGCCCGCCGGTCGCCGAGGTTGGACCCCAGCGAGAGCACCGCCCGTGTCACGTGGTCTCCGGACGCCGACCGGCCGACGCGGACCCCGGACGGCGACGCCGGATGCGCACCGCCACGTCGTCGAACGGCCGCTCGATCGGCGCCTGCGGCTTGTGCAGGGTCACCTCGACCTCGGCCACCCGCGGGTCGTCGAGGACTACGGACGCCACGTCGGCCGCCACCGCCTCGATGAGCGCGCGCGGGGCACCCTCGACGACGACCGCGGCCGCCTCGGCGAGCGCGCCGTAGTCGACCGTGTCGTCGAGGTCGTCGCTGCGGCCCGCCGCGGTGAGGTCGACCTCCAGCACGAGGTCGAGCACGAAGTCCTGCCCGTCGCGGCGCTCGTGGTCGAACACGCCGTGGTGGCCCCGGACCCGGAGACCACGGAGCTCGATCGTGTCGGTCACGAGTCGGTCCTCGCGACCCGGGACGTGCCCCAGTGCCACGCGGCGGCCACCGCGACGGCGTCGAGCGAGGCCCCGACCTCGTGCACCCGCACCCCCCAGGCCCCCGCGTTGGCGGCGAGGGCCGAGACCGCGGCCGTCGCGTGCTCGCGGCCGTCGGGCGGGCGGGGGACGCCGTCGTCGTCGGCGAGCAGCGCCCCGAGGAACCGCTTGCGGGACGCGCCGACGAGCACCGGGAAGTCCAGCGAGGTGAAGACGTCGAGCTTGCGCAGCAGCTGCCAGTTGTGGGCGGCGGTCTTCGCGAAGCCCAGACCGGGGTCGAGCACGAGCCGCGCGGGGTCGACCCCCGCGAGGACGGCGCGGTCGATCTGCTCGATCAGCTCGGCGAGGACCTCGCCGACGACGTCCTCGTAACTCGCGAGGTTGGCCATCCGGTCCGAGGGTCCGCGCCAGTGCATGAGCACCCACCCGCACCCGGCGTCGGCGACGACCCGGGCCATCGTCGGGTCGGCGAGGCCGCCGGAGACGTCGTTCACCAGCTCGGCGCCCGCCTCGAGCGCCTTCGCCGCCACCTCGGCGCGCGTGGTGTCCACGCTGACCCGGACCCCCTGCGCCACCAGCTCGGCGACGACCGGGACCACCCGCTCGATCTCGGTGGCGGCGTCGACCCGCTCGGCGCCCGGCCGGGTCGACTCCCCGCCGACGTCGACGTAGGTCGCGCCGCGCTGCGCCATCGCCACCCCGTGGGCCACGGCGTCGTCCCGGTTCAGCCAGCGGCCGCCGTCGGAGAACGAGTCGGGGGTGACGTTGAGGACGCCCATCACCAGGCAGTGGTTCGGGCGGAGGAGCGCGACGGGGGCCACGGAGCGGGTCAGTGCCGGATCAGCCCGAGCGCCTCGGCCCGGGTGCTCGCGGACGACTTGAGGATGCCGCGCACGGCCGACGTGGTGGTGCGCGAGCCGGGCTTGCGCACGCCGCGCGCCGACATGCACTGGTGCTCGGCGTCGATCACGACGAGGACGCCGCGGGCCCCGAGCGTGTGGTCGAGCGCGTCGGCGACCTGCGTGGTCAGGCGCTCCTGCACCTGCGGGCGCCGGGCGTAGAGGTCGACCAGGCGGGCGAGCTTGGACAGCCCGGTCACCCGCCCGTCGGAGCCCGGCAGGTAGGCGACGTGGGCGACCCCGGAGAACGGCAGGAGGTGGTGCTCGCACATGGAGAACAGCGGGATGTCCCGGACGAGCACGAGCTCGTCGTGGTCCTCGGAGAAGGTGCGCTCGAGCACGGCGGACGGCTCGGTGAACAGGCCCGCGAACAGTTCCCGGTACGAGCGCGCCACCCGCGCAGGGGTGTCGCGCAGTCCCTCGCGATCGGGGTCCTCCCCGATGCCGATGAGCAGTTCGCGAACCGCGGCCTCGACGCGGTCCGCGTCGAAGGCCTCGAGTCGCGCGGTCTCGACGGCTCGGGCTCCGTTCCGCTCGTTGTCGTCCTCGACGGGACGCTCCGTCTCCTGGCTGGTGGTCACGATGTCCTCGCCCGTTTCTCGGGTGCGCGGGCCGGCCCGTGCCTCCGTCTCGGGGAGGAGTGGCCGCCGCTGGTCAGCTCTCCGTGCGACCGTCGGGGCGACGGCCGTCCGGATCACCGTACGGGTTCCCGCCGGTCTCGCCCGGCGATGTGAACGACGTCCCGGTCGGCTGGTCGTGGTCGGGCGCGCTGCGCCGCCCGCTCGAGGATGTGCCGTCCTCCGGAGCAGCGTGCTGGCCACCCGTGGTGCTCCAGCCCGACGGCGCGGAGCCCGAGCCGTGCTGGCCGTAGGGACGCGTGTTCGGGTCCCACGACGTGCCGCGGGGCGTGGTGCCGGGCGTCCACCCGGGCGGCGCGCCGTAGTTCGGCGGCACCGACGACGGCGGCTGCGACGAGCCCCCGGTGCGGTAGACGTCCGGGATGCCCCAGCCGGAGGTGCCCGGCCCGGTCTGCCGCTCGCCGCCGACCGCAGGCGTGCCCACCGGCGGGGTGCTCGGGGCGCCCCAGCCGTGGCCGTTCTGCCCCTGGCCGTTGACGCCCTGGCCGTTCTGCGGCTGGCCGTTCTGGGCGGTGACGCCCTGGCCGTTGCCCTGGCCGTTGCTCTGCCCGGGGCCGTGCCCGTTGCCGTTGCTGCCCGCACCGACGCGCGCCGGCTCGCGGCGCTCGTCCTCCGGCGGCCACGGCTCGCCGCGCTCGGCGGCGATCTCGCGCCGGGTCTTGATCGGGGGCCGGTCGGACGGGGTGCGCTCCCCGAAGTCGTTGAACATCGTGATGCGCGGCCGCTTGGTGACCGACGCGAAGACCCGCTCGAGGTCCTTGCGCTGCAGCGTCTCGTGCTCGATGAGCTCACCGGTCAGCGCGTCGAGCGCGTCGCGGTGGGTGTTGAGGATCTCCCACGCCTCGGTGTGCGCCGCCTCGATGAGCTTGCGCACCTCCTCGTCGATCTCGTGGGCGACCTCGAGCGAGTAGTCGGACTGCTTGCCCGCGGTGCGGCCGAGGAAGGGCTCGCCCTGCTCCTGGCCGTACTTCACGGCGCCGAGCTTCGCGCTCATGCCGTACTCGGTGACCATGGCGCGCGCGATCTTCGTCGCCTGCTCGATGTCGGAGGACGCCCCCGTGGTCGGCTCGTGGAACACGAGCTCCTCGGCGGAGCGGCCACCCATGGCGAACACGAGCCGGGCGATCATCTCCGAGCGGGTCATCAACTCCTTGTCGTCCTCCGGGACGACGAGGGCGTGCCCGCCGGTGCGCCCGCGCGGCAGGATCGTGACCTTGTAGACCGGCTCGATGTCCGGCATCGCCCACGCGGCGAGGGCGTGCCCCGCCTCGTGGTAGGCCGCGACCTTCTTCTCCTGGTCGGAGATGATCCGGCTCTTGCGGGCCGGACCGCCGATCACGCGGTCGACCGACTCCTCCAGCGAGGCGCCGGTGATCTGCTGCTGGTTGAGGCGCGCGGTGAGCAGCGCGGCCTCGTTGATGACGTTCGCGAGGTCGGCGCCGGAGAAGCCGACGGTGCGCTTGGCCAGCCCGTCGAGGTCGGCGTCGGGCGCGAGCGGCTTGCCCTTGGAGTGCACGGCGAGGATCTGGCGGCGACCCGCGAGGTCGGGCGCCGCGACCGGGATCTGCCGGTCGAAGCGGCCGGGCCGCAGCAGCGCCGGGTCGAGGATGTCGGGCCGGTTGGTGGCCGCGATGAGGATGATCCCGCCGCGGGCGTCGAAGCCGTCCATCTCGACGAGCAGCTGGTTGAGCGTCTGCTCCCGCTCGTCGTGGCCGCCGCCCATGCCGGCGCCGCGGTGGCGGCCGACGGCGTCGATCTCGTCGACGAACACGATGCAGGGGGAGTTCTGCTTGGCCTGCTCGAACAGGTCGCGCACGCGGGAGGCGCCGACACCGACGAACATCTCCACGAAGTCCGAGCCGGAGATCGTGTAGAAGGGCACGCCGGCCTCACCGGCGACGGCGCGGGCCAGCAGCGTCTTGCCGGTGCCGGGCGGGCCGTAGAGCAGGACGCCCTTCGGGATCTTCGCGCCGAGCGCCTGGTAGCGCGTCGGGTTCTGCAGGAAGTCCTTGATCTCGTAGAGCTCCTCGACGGCCTCGTTGGCGCCGGCGACGTCGGCGAAGGTCGTCTTGGGCATGTCCTTGTTGAGCTGCTTGGCCTTGGACTTGCCGAACGACAGGACGCGGTTGCCGCCGCCCTGCGCGTTCATCATCCAGAACAGCAGCACCAGGACGAGCCCCAGCGGGATGAGGTAGATCAGCATCTGGCCGAGCAGGGACTCCTGCGTGACCTGGGTGTCGAACCCGTTCCGGGCCGGGTTCTCGCGCAGCTCCGTGAAGATCTGGTTCCCGGCGGCGGCCGGGTACTGCGCGTAGATCTGCGTGGTGCGCGTGGGCGCCCCCGAGGTGCCGTCCGCGGGCGGGACCTCGATGGGGTTCACCAGCGTCATCCGCAGCCGCTGTTCCTTGTCCTCCAGCGTGACCTCGGCGACGTTGCGCTGGTCGATCTGCTGGAGGGCCAGGGACGTCGAGGCCTGGGTGTACCCCCGCGTGTCGCTGAAGAACGACGACACGACCAGGTAGACGACGAAGAGCACCACGATCCAGATCAGTGGATTGCGGAGCAGGCGCTTGCGGTCCATGCGGTGGCGGCCGGTCCGGCCTCGACCCTCCCCGGGTTGACTCACTGCCGTCTCTCATGCCAGGGAAGCCCTGATGAGGCCAATGTACCCCGGCCCACCGACACCGACCCGCGTGCGGCGTGACGTGCGCGACCTCAGCGCCGGCGGCGCGCCGTCCCGAACATCCCGCGGGTGATCTCCTGGGTCGCCTCGCGGGCCACGGTGCGCACGATCTGCTTGAAGATGGAGCTCTTCATCGCCTTCTCGAAGAACCCCGGCCCCTCGTCGGCCTCGGGCGGCGGGGCCTGGGGCGGCGCCGGCTGCGGCGGCTGGTCGGCGGGGACCGGCTCGGCCTGCCCCTCCGGGGCCTGCGTCGCCCCGGTCCGGGCCGAGAGCCGCTCGTAGGCCGACTCGCGGTCGATCGTCTCGCCGTAGCGGGCCCACAGCGGCGACGCCTTCGCCGCCTCCGCCACCGCCGGCTCCCCGATCGCCGCCATCAGCGAGCGCGGCGCCCGCAGCCGCGTCCACGCCACGGGGGTCGGCGCGCCCCGCTCGGAGAGGACGGTGACGATCGCCTCGCCGATGCCCAGGGAGGTCAGCGAGGTCTCGATGTCGTAGACCGTCGACTTCGGATACGTCCGCGCGGTCCGCGTCAGCGCCTTCTGGTCGTCGGGCGTGAAGGCACGCAGCGCGTGCTGCACCCGGGCGCCGAGCTGGGACAGGACGTCGTTCGGGATGTCGGTGGGCAGCTGCGTGCAGAAGAAGACGCCGACGCCCTTCGAGCGGATCAGCTTGACGGTCTGCTCGATCCGCTCGAGGAACGCCTTCGACGCGTCGGCGAAGAGCAGGTGCGCCTCGTCGAAGAAGAAGACGAGCTTGGGCTTGTCGAGGTCGCCCGCCTCGGGGAGGTCCTCGAACAGCTCGGCGAGCAGCCACATGAGGAAGGTCGAGAACAGCGTCGGGTCGGCCTGCTGGTCGGCCAGTTCGAGGAGCGTCACCACGCCCCGGCCGTCCTCGACCGCGAGCAGGTCGGCGGGGTCGAACTCCGGCTCGCCGAAGAACTGGTCCCCGCCGCGGGCCTCCAGGTTCACCAGGGCGCGCAGGATGACGCCGGCCGTGGCCGTCGAGACGCCGCCGATGCCCTTGAGCTCGGCCTTGCCCTCGTCGGAGAGCAGGTGCGCGATGACCGCGCGCAGGTCCTTCGTGTCCAGCAGGGCGAGGCCCTTCTGGTCCGCCCAGTGGAAGATCAGGCCGAGGGTCGACTCCTGCGTGGCGTTCAGGCCGAGGACCTTCGACAGCAGGATCGGGCCGAAGGCGGTGATCGTCGCGCGGACCGGGACGCCGACGCCGGAGGCACCGAGCGAGAGGAAGCGCACCGGGTAGGCGGTGGGCGTCCAGTCGTCGCCGGTCTCCTCGGCGCGCTTCGTCACGCGGTCGCCGGCCTCGCCCGCGCGGGCGAGACCGGAGAGGTCGCCCTTGACGTCGGCGAGCATCACCGGGACGCCCGCCGCGGAGCACTGCTCGGCGAGGTTCTGCAGGGTCTTGGTCTTGCCCGTGCCGGTGGCGCCCGCGACGAGGCCGTGGCGGTTCAGCGTCGCGAACGGGATGCGCACCCGCGCCGCGGGGTCGGTCGCTCCGTCGATCACCACCGCCCCGAGCTCGAGCGCTGCCCCGTCCGTGGCGTACCCGGCGGCGATCTCGGTCGCGGCCTCGTTCCCGGTCACGGCGGGCAGAGTAGCGGGTCCGGTGGCGCACTCCCGGTTCCCGACGACGCGTGGGGTCCGTCCGTCCGACCGCCGCCCCGACACGCCGCGCGACCACCGAAGACCGACCGATCGGGGGACGCCGACCGTCCGGGTGCGGACCGCCGAGGACGGGACCGGTCCGTCGTCCCCCACTCGTCTCCCGCGACCCGGCCGGGCAGCCCGGTCGGGCACGCCGCACCGTGACACTGGGTCGGAGGGCTCACCCACCCGGCCGAGCAGGGCTGGGCATTGGACCCGGAGGCTGCCACGCTGCGGACATGGCGCTCCCCACCGCCCAGCACCGGGTCCCCGACCCCGGCGCGACCCCCCGTCGTCAGGTCTCGGCCGAGGTCGCCCGGGTGCTGGACATCGCAGCTGGAGAGGCCGCCGAGCGCGGCCACCACTGGATCGGCACCGCACACCTGCTGCGGGCCCTCGTCCGGGCCGACGGCCCGGAGGCCGGACTGCTCGCCGCGGCCGGCGTGACCGACCGCGGCAGCGACACGGCCCTCACGCTCGCCGTGTGGTCCGCCGTCGGCGAACCCGACCCCTCCGGCCCGCCCGGGCCCCCGATCGCCAACGGCGCGGTCCGCGAGGTGCTCGCCGCCGCCCACGTGCGCGCGGCCGGGCTCGACCACGACGTCTCGGTGTCCGACCTGCTCACCGCGCTCCTGCGCCACGGCGGGGACCAGGCCGCGGACATGCTCGCGACGCTGGGCGCGGACGCCGACCGGCTGCTCGACGCCCTCGCCGGGCTCGACGCGCTCACCGGCCCCGTGCCGGCGGAGGTCGTCGCCCGGCGCCCGTCCCCGGTCCGCCGGATCGCCCCGCGCGACCCGGGCACGCTCCTGGGGTGGCGCTCCGCCTCCTAGGAGGAGGAGGTGGCCTTCGGCCAGGTGAGCAGAAAGGGTCGTTATAGCGACCTTTTCTGCTCACGAGCGCGAAGCGCACCCCGCACCAGGTCCGCCGCGGTGCGGGCGGGCGACCCGGCATCGTCGGGCACGCCCTCCCGCCACCCGGCCCAGGCGCGCCGGGCGGCCTCGAGCCCGGCCCGCACCCCGGCCTCGTCGGGACGGACCGTCCACACGCCGTCGGCGCCGGCGAGCGACGCCGCGACCCCGGCCACGTCCGACACGACGACCTGCAGGCCCGCGGTCCGCGCCTCGATCGCCGTGAAGCCGTAGACCTCCTCGGTCGAGGGGAGCACCAGGCTGTGGGTCTCGGCGAGCACCGCGGCGACCTGCTGCTCGTCGAGGAACCCGTGGAACGTCACGCGGTCCGCCACGCCCAGCGCCGCGGCGTGCGCCCGCAACCGGGCGGCCTCCGCGCCGTCGCCGACGACGTCGAGCCGCGGTGCGCCGTCCAGCGCCGCGAACGCGGTGAGCAGGACCTCGACGTTCTTGCGCGGGATCAGCTGCCCGACGACGACGAAGCGGTGCGGCCCGCCCGGGTCCCGACCCGCCCGCAGCTCCCGCGGACGGCGGGCGAACACCTCGTGGTCGACCGCGTTGACCGTCTCCACGATCCGCTCCGGGGCCACCCCGTCGGCCAGCACCGCGTCCCGTGCGGCCGGGCCGGGCACGACGACCGCGCCCGCCCCGGCGAGGAACCAGCGCCGCACCCGGTCGACCGGTCCCGCCGCGACGCGTCGACTGTCGAGCGTGCTCTCGGAGAACACCACGTAGGGCACCCCGCGGCGGCGCGCGGCGAGCGCCACCGTGACCGACGCGAGCTGTGCCCAGGTCAGCATCACGACGACGTCGGTGTCGAGCACGCGGCGCAGCGCCCCGGGCCGGAGCACGGCCTGGTAGGAGTCCAGGGCCCGCAGCGGGCCGACCCGCGGCAACCGCCACGCCCGGAGGACCTCGGCCGCGTAGCCGGGGTGCGGCCGGAAGGCCATCCGGCGCTCGGGCTCGTCGTCGAACAGGAAGACCGCGCGGAACGTGCTCCGCCGCGCCAGCTCGCAGAGCACCGGCTCGCGGTAGGGGGCCTGGACGTCGTCGAACCAGACGAGGCGCACCTCAGCGTCCCGGCAGGTCGACCCGGGTGGCGATGATCTGACCGCGCTGGTCGCGCTCGCCGGTGATCGTGACCTGCTGGCCGGTGCTCACCGCGGCGACCCCGTTGGTCACCGGAGTGGCCACGACCGTGCCCGGCGTGGTCTGCAGCGGGGTCAGCGTGCCGTCGGCGGCGCGGATGGTGAGCACCGGGAAGCCGCTCGGGGTGACGTCCACCGACTCCACGGTGCCGAGCACGGGCGGGACCGAGCCCGGGCCGGTGGCGGGCGCGGTGGCCCGGCCGACGAACAGGCCGATCGCGAGGACGACGATCGCGCCGAGCACGAGCAGCAGGATGCGGGTCGAGCGGGCCATCCCGGGCCGCGACAGGCGGTCCCGCAGGGGCACGTCGTCGACCGGGCGGTCGAGGACGCCGACCCGGGTGGGCTGCTCGGCCTCCCAGCCCGCGGCCGGACCGCCGTCCCGGGGGCCCGCCTCCGCGCCGAAGTGCGGCTGCGGGCTGGGCGACATGATCGGCCCGGTCTCCCCCGGGTCCCGGGCGTCACCGCTCGCGCGGGTCTCGGGCTCCGGCGCCGCGCCGGACTCCTTCGGCTCTGTCATGACGACACTCCTCTACTCACGGCGCAGGGCCTCGATCGGGCGCAGGCGCGCCGCGCGGCGGGCCGGGTAGCCGCCGAAGAACACCCCGATGGCGATCGACACCCCGACCGCGAGCACCACGGCCGAGGGCACGACGACGGGCCGGAAGTCTCCCAGCGGGATCAGGGTGCCCGCCGTCCCCACCGCGACGCCGATGAGACCACCGAGCACCGACAGGATCACCGACTCCACCAGGAACTGGCCCAGGATGGCCGACGGCGGGGCGCCGAGGGCCTTGCGGATGCCGATCTCGCGGGTCCGCTCGGTGACCGACACCAGCATGATGTTGGTGATCCCGATCCCGCCGACCACGAGCGAGATCGCGGCGATCGCCGCCAGCAGCAGGGAGAACGCCGACAGCGTCTGGTCCAGCACCTGGGCGAGCTGGCGGGAGCTGATCACCTGGTAGTCGCGGTCGTCGGGGGTGGCGATCCCGTGCCGGCGGTCGAGGATCGAGTTGATCTCCGACTCGGCGGCGGCCTGCGCGTCGGTGGAGCGCGCGCCGACGACGATCTGCGACAGGTTCCCGTAGCCGGTGAGCGAGCTCTGCACCGCCGTCAGCGGGGCGAGCACGTTCTGGTCGGGGTTCGCGAGCCCGCCGCCCTGCCCGCGGGCCTCCAGCACGCCGATGACCTGGAACGGCACGTTGTCGAGCAGGATCTCCTGGCCGAGCGGGGTCGAGTTCACCCCGAACACGTCGTCGGCCACGGTCCGCCCGATGAGCGCGACCTTGCGCGCGGCGTCGAGGTCGGCGGCGTCGTAGGCGCGCCCCGCCGCGATCTTGGTGTTGGAGCCGGGGAAGTAGTCCGGCGTCGACCCGACCACCGTCGCCGTCGTCGAGCTGCGTCCCGACGCGGCGTCGACCGAGGTCTGCACCACCGGCGCCACGTAGGCGACGTCCGGGGCGCCCTGCGGGTCGGCGATCGCGGCCGCGTCCTCGGCGGTGAGCGGCCGCGCCGACGCCCCGGACGTGGACCCGGCGGACCCGCCGGCCGCCCGCGGGATGATCGTGATGCTGTTCGCGCCGAGCCCGGTGATCTGGCCCTGGATGTACTGCGCGGCCCCGTTGCCCAGCGCGGTCAGCAGGATCACCGCGGCGATGCCGATGATGATGCCGAGCATCGTCAGCAGGGACCGCAGCCGGTTCGCGAGCAGCCCGGCGACCGCGAAGCGGACGACCTCGACGACGTTCACCGGCTCACCCGCCCCACGGCCTCCTCGCGGGCGGCCGGGGTCGCCTCGCGCAGTACCCCGTCGGTGACGACGACGATGCGGTCGGCCCGCGCCGCGACCTCGTCGTCGTGGGTGATCAGCACGATCGTCCGGCCGGCGCGGTGCAGCGAGTCGAAGAGCCCGAGGACGTCGGCCGTGCTGGCCGAGTCGAGGTTGCCGGTGGGCTCGTCGGCGAGCAGCAGGGCCGGGGTGGTGACGAGGGCCCGGGCCACCGCGACGCGCTGCTGCTGGCCGCCGGAGAGCTCGTTGGGCCGGTGGTCCTCCCGCTGCCCGAGCCCGACGAGGTCCAGCGCGGCGCGCGCCCGCTCGCGCCGGACCCGGCGGTTGACCCCGGCGTAGACCAGCGGCAGCTCGACGTTGGCGAGCGCGGTCGTGCGCGGGATGAGGTTGAACGACTGGAAGATGAAGCCGATCTGCCGGTTGCGCAGGATCGACTGCTGGCGCTCGTCGAGGTCGGCGACGTCGAGTCCCTCGAGCAGGTAGTGCCCCGAGGTCGGGGCGTCGAGGCAGCCGAGGATGTTCAGCAGCGTCGACTTGCCCGAGCCGGACTGGCCGATCACCGCGACGTACTCGCCGCGCTGCACGACGAGGTCGACGTCGCGCAGCGCGTGCACGGCGGTCTCGCCCTCGCCGTAGACCTTCGACATGGCCCGCACGTCGAGCACGGGCACGTCGGTCACCGGCCGCCGCCCTGGCTCCCGCCCTGAGAGCCGTTGCCCTCGGTACGCGGCGGGCCGCCCTGGCCGAAGACGTTCGGCGTGTTCGGGTCGGGCAGCACCACCAGCTCGCCCATCGACAGGCCCGAGGTCACCTGTGTGACGGTGTCCGAGGAGAGCCCGATCCCGATCTGACGCTGCTGCGTCGTCCCGTCCGCGGCGAGGACGTTCACGGTCGCCGCGCCGGAGTTCGGCCCGCCGAGCGGCGTCACCGCCACCGACGGCAGGAACGTCACGTTGTTCGCCTGCCGGACGGTGATCGCCACGCTCGCCGACATCCCCGGACGCAGGCCCAGCGGCGGCGGGGTCATCGCCACGGCCGTGCCGTACTGCACCGTCGAGCCGGAGCCCGGCAGGACGTTGACCGTCGAGACCGTGCCCGGGATCTTGTCACCCGGCAGCGCGTTCACCGACACCGTGACCGGCTGGCCGCCGAGGACGCGCCCGACGTCGAGCTCGGGGATCTGGGCGAGGATCTGCATCGAGGCGAGGTCCGCGATCGTCATGACGGCGGGTGCGGCCGGCGCGGCGGTCACGCCCGTACCTCCGGTGGCGCCACCGCCCGAGGCCGCGGCCCCGGCGGCGGCCGCGCCGGACGCCGCACCCGACGACGCGGACTGCCCGGACCCGGCGCCGCTGGAGATCGCCGACCCGTCGGGCAGGCGCCCGCCCGCGGGGTTCCCGGTCGCGGTCGAGCTCACGACGATGCCCTGCGGCCCGGCGAGCTGCCCCGCCACGCCGTCCAGGCTCACGACGGTGCCGTCCTGCGGGGCGACGAGGTCGAGGTTCTCGGTGGACTGGAACGCCTGGATGCGGTTGGCCTTGGCGGTCGCCAGGGCCTGCTCGGCCTGCCGGACGGCGAGCTCGCCCGGGTCCTCGGAGGTCTGGGCGGTGGCCCCGCCGGTCTGGCCCGACGTCGAGGCGGTGGAGCCGCCGGTCGAGCCTCCCGTCGAGCCACCGCCACCCTGGGTCTGGGCCGGGAACGCCTCGATGCCCTGCGAGGAGCCGGAGAAGTTCATGCCCCCGCTCAGGATGCCGCCCTGGCGCTCCGCCGGAGCCGGCACCGGCGCGGGCGGCGCCGGCTGGCCCTGGCCGCCGGTCGGAGACCCGGAGCGCAAACCGGTGCCGCCGGTCCCGGTCGTGGTCGATGTGGTGTTCCCGCCCGTAGCGGTGCTCGCGCCGTTCGGCGTTCCGGTCGAAGGCTGGCCGCCCCCGGCCGTCGTTGACGTGTTCGGCTGCTGCTGCGTCGACTGCGGGTGGTCCTTGGCGTACCGGGCGTCGTCGAGCTGCTGCTCGGCCGTGGCCACCTGCGCGTCCGCGGCGTCCAGGTTGGCCTGCGCGTACTCGCCGTCGAGCACGGCGACGGTCTGTCCCTTGGTGACCCGGTCGCCCAGGCGCACCCGGACGTCCGCGATCTTGCCGCTGGTGGAGAAGTTGAGGGTCGCGCTGGTGGCGCTCGTGACGGTCCCGGAGGCGGTCACGGTCTCC
This sequence comes from Actinomycetospora sp. CA-084318, assembly GCF_050955885.1. Lineage (NCBI taxonomy): Bacteria > Bacillati > Actinomycetota > Actinomycetes > Pseudonocardiales > Pseudonocardiaceae > Actinomycetospora > Actinomycetospora sp. CA-084318. The sequence goes on along the minus strand of NZ_CP192098.1, from coordinate 779,045 downwards.
GCGACCGTGCCCCGCCCCAGCGGCGTCGTGCGCAGCGACGTGTCCTCGCTCGACGAGGTCCGGGTCAGCCCGTAGACCGTCCCGCCGGCGGCGAGGAGGACGGCCAGCACGACCAGGCCGTTCACGATCCAGAGTCGCCGGGACCCTCCAGCCGCCATGCGGCGCAGACTAGGGGGACCCGCACCGTGCGTTGCGCCCGGGGGGTGACGATCCGGCAGCGCACTCCCGGCTGTGTGACGCGAGCGTGACGCTCAGGCGTACACCGAGGGGTCGAGGGTGCCGATGTAGGGGAGGTCCCGGTACCGCTCGGCGTAGTCGAGGCCGAACCCGACCACGAATTCGTTCGGGATGTCGAACCCGACATAGCTGACGTCCACGTCGAGCTTCGCGGCCTCGGGCTTGCGCAGCAGCGTCACCACGTGCAGCGAGGCCGGGCCCCGGGACTCGAGGTTCTTGCGCAGCCAGGACAGCGTCAGGCCGGAGTCGATGATGTCCTCGACGATCAGGACGTGGCGCCCGGAGATGTCCCGGTCGAGGTCCTTGAGGATGCGCACGACGCCCGACGACGACGTCGCCGATCCGTACGAGCTGATCGCCATGAACTCCAGCTGCGTCGGCACCGGGAGCCGGCGGGCGAGGTCGGTCATGAACATGACCGCGCCCTTGAGCACGCCGACCAGCAGCAGATCCGGCTCCCCCGGACCGGGCGAGCCGTAGTCGGCGGCGATCCGGTCCGCGAGTTCCCCGATCTTGTCCTGGATCTCCTCGGAGCTGATCAGCACGGACGCGATGTCGCCGTCGTACACCTCGAGCAGACCCCTTCGTCGCTACGTCCCCGGCCGCGCCGAGCGCACGATCAGCCTGCCACGCGTGCGGATCACCTCCAAGCCGCCGGGGAGTGACGGCGGCCCCTGTCCGCGCCAGCGGGCGATCAACCCGTCGACCGCCCGCAGCTGCGCCTCGTCCCAGCCCCGCGCCCCCTGTGCGGTCAGCCATGCCCGCAGCACCCGCCGCCGCACCGCCGCGGGTTCCTTCCCGACGACGGGTGTGGCCAGGCCGCCGTCGTCGTCCTCCGCGGCGCGGCGGACGTCCTCGGCGAGTGCGGTCAGCGCCGCGTCGTCGTCGGCGAGCTGGGCGGCCGTGCGGGCGAGCGCCGGCGCGACCCCGCCCGCGAGGACCTCCTCGAGCAGCGGCAGCACCTCGTGGCGCAGTCGGACGCGGGTGTAGTGCGGGTCGTCGTTGTGCGGGTCCTCCCAGGGCTCCAGGCCCGCCTCGGCACACGCCTGCCGGGTCGTCGTCCGCCGCACGCCGAGCAGCGGCCGGCACCACGGCGGGTCCCAGGTCCGCATCCCCGCCAGCGACCGCGCCCCCGAGCCCCGCCCCAGCCCGAGCAGCACGGTCTCGGCCTGGTCGTCGAGGGTGTGGCCCAGCAGCACGGGCGCTCCCCCGAGCCCGTCGGACGCCTCCCGCAGGGCGGCGTACCGCGCGCGGCGCGCCTCCCCCTCGGGTCCGTCCGGGCCGTTCCCGACGACGACCGCGCGGACGACCGCCGCCGCCCCCAGTCCCTCGAGCTGCGCGCGGGCGCGCTCGGCGACCTCACCGGACCCGTCCTGGAGCCCGTGGTCCACGACCACCGCGTGCACCTCGGCGCACACGGCCACCGCCGCCGCGGCGAGCGCGAGCGAGTCGGCCCCGCCGGAGCAGGCGACGAGAACCGGCACCGACCCGACGTCCGGAACACCCTGCCGCAGCGCCCGCCGGACATCGGCGACGGCCGGAGGGACCTTCATCAGCCGTGGACGCGGTCCATCCAGGCCGTCGGGTCGGTGATCTCCGAACGGCGGGGCAGCGTGTCGGGCGAGGTCCAGACGGCGTTGAAGCCCTCCATGCCGATCGTGCCGACGACCTCGTCGACGAAGACGCGGCCCTGCTCGTACTGCTTGACCTTGGCCTGCACGCCGAGCAGCACCCGCAGCAGCCGGTCGATCGGGCCACCGCCGCGGCGGCGCGCGGAGAAGCGCCCGCGGATCGTCGCGACCGAGGGGATGACGGCGGGCCCGACCTCGTCCATGACGTGCTCGGCGTGGCCCTCGAGCAGCGTGGTCAGGGCGAGCAGCCGGTCGAGGATCGCGCCCTGCTCGGGGCCCTGGAGCAGTTCGAGCATCGACAGGTCGCTGCGGGAGCGGATGGCGCGGGTGATCTCGGGCAGCCGGTCGAGCGCCGCGGTCACCCCGCTCTCCATGCCGGAGGCGAAGGCGGTGACCTCGTCGCGGAAGTGGTCGCGCAGCCAGGGGACGGCGGTGAACTGCAGCCGGTGGGTGGCCTCGTGCACGCACACCCACAGCGCGAAGTCCTCGGCGTCGACCTCCAGCGCCTGGCGCGCTGCGGTGACGTTGGGGGCGACCAGCAGCAGGTGGCCGGCGTTCTGCGGGCCGGCGAACGGGTCGTACTGGCCGAGCACCTTGGTCGACAGGAAGGCGAGCAGGCCGCCCATCTGGGCGCCCGCGACGGTGGAGGTGACGCCCGCCGCAGCCCGGGAGATCAGGCTCGGCGACGTCCGGGCGGCCGTGGGCAGCCGGACCTCCGAGGTGAGCGTGCGGATGCCCTCGACGCCCGAGGCGATCCAGCCGGGCCGGTCGACGACCGCGGCGTCGGGGATGTCGTGCCCCGCGCCGAGCCCGGTCAGCTCGCGGACGTGTCCCTCGCCGACCCGCGCTCCGGTGGCGAGACGCGCGACCTCGGCGGCCGCCTCCTCCCGGTCGACGGCGGGGCCGGGCGGGACGAGGCGCGAGCCGGTGGCGACGGCGAGGTCCCAGCGCACGGGCAGTCCGGTCGCGGGGCTCTCGGTGAGGGTCACGGGCTCCACCGTACGGATGCTCTCCCGGCCCGCCCCCTAGCGGCAGCCGCAGCCCCGCAACGCCGTCGCGAGCGCGTCGAGCCGGGGGCGGGCGCCGACCGGGTCGGGCCCGTTGGACATGAAGGCGAAGACGAGCAGGCGGCCGTCGGTGTCCGGGACGACCCCGGCGAGCGCGTTGGTGCCGGTCAGGGTGCCGGTCTTGGCGCGGACCCAGCCGCGGCCGTCGGCGTTCGTGGAGCCGGCGGTGAAGCGGTCGACCAGCGTGCCGGTGCCCGCCGCGACCGGCAGGCCGTCGAGCAGGGGCCGCAGGGTCGCCGTGCGCGGGTCGGCCGTGGTGGGCGCGGCGGCGGGCGTCAGGACGCCGGCGAGCACGGAGGCCGGGATGCGGTTCTCGGTGGAGAGCCCGGAGGCGTCGGAGGTGGTCACGCCCGTGGTCGCGAGGCCGTTCGCGTCGAGCACCCTCCGGATCGCCGTGGTCGCGCCCTCGAAGGACGCGGGCGCGCCCTCCCGGATCGCCACCTCCCGGCCGAGGGCCTCGGCGAGCAGGTTGTCCGAGTTGGTCATCGCGGTGTGCACCAGCTCGGTGAGCGGCGGCGACTCCACCCGACCGAGCACCGGCGCCCCGGCAGGTGCCGTGCCGTCGCGCACCGTGACCCCGCCGCCGAGGCGTTCGCCGAGCGCGGTGCCGGCGTACTGCGCGGGCGTGGCGGTCCGGGCGCCGTCGAGCGCGGTCGGGTCGAGCCGGCCGCCGTCGAGCATCAGCGGCACCATCGGGGCGAGGTTGCCGCCCGCGATGTCGATCGGGTCCCAGCCGGGGGCGAGCAGCGGTCCGCTGTAGCGCGACGTGTCGACGTAGACCGTCCGCAGCGGCTGTCCGCCGCGCGCTGCCCGGACCTGGGCGACGAGGTCGTCGAGGTGCGCGGCGCCGGGGTAGACCGACTCGCGTCCGTCGGGCAGCGAGGAGAGCGAGACGTCCCCACCGCCGACCAGCACCACCGAGTCGGGCGTCGGGCCCGCCGTCACCGTGGTCGCGAGCCGCGTCTCCGGGTCGAGCGAGAGCAGGGCGGCCGCGGCCGTCAGGATCTTCGTGGACGACGCCGGGACCTGCGGCTCGCCGGGGTTGCGGCTCCACAGCGGCGTCTGCGGCGACGCCGGGTCGACCACCACCCCGGTCAGGTCACCCAGGCCGGCGGTCCGGCCGTCGAGGGCGGCGGCCACCCCCTGCGGCGTGGGGGTCGGCGCGGAGGTCGGCAGGGCGTCGAGCTGCGGCCGGAAGGCGACCGGGGCCGGCGGGTCGACCGACGCGGAGACCGGCAGGCCCAGGGACCGCGCGAGGCCGGGCGCGGTGAGCACCGCGGCCGTGCCCAGACCACCGAGCAGCGCCAGGACCACCAGGACGACGAGCGCGCGGGTGAGGAGGCGGCGCGACCGCGGCACCTCCGCGCGGTGGCTCGTGGGTCGCTCGTCCGCCCGTCCCTCGGAGCGGTGATCGACCTCGCTCGCCGTCAGGACCGCCTCCCCCGTCGCCGATCGGTGCGACCTGGCCCACGCCCGTCCGTGGTCACGTCCCGGTACCGGTACGACACACTAGAGGCGACCGACGACGGCACCACCGACCCCGGTCGGGTGACGGGCCCCAGACGACCGCAGTGAGGACGCGCCGTGGAGTTCGACGTTCTGATCGAGATTCCCAAGGGGAACCGGAACAAGTACGAGATGGACCACGAGTCCGGGCGGATGCGTCTCGACCGAACCCTGTTCACGGCGACCCAGTACCCCGCGGACTACGGGTACGTGGAGAACACGCTCGGCCTCGACGGGGACCCGCTCGACGCCCTGGTCCTGGTCCAGGAGCCGACGTTCCCGGGCTGCCTGATCCTCGCCCGCACCATCGGCATGTTCCGCATGACCGACGAGAAGGGCGGCGACGACAAGCTGCTCTGCGTCCCCGCGGGCGACCCGCGCCAGGAGCACCTGCGCGACATCCACCACCTCTCCGAGTACGACCGCCTCGAGATCCAGCACTTCTTCGAGGTCTACAAGGACCTCGAGCCCGGCAAGAGCGTCGAGGGCGCCTCCTGGGTCGGCCGCGCCGACGCCGAGCAGGAGATCCGCGACTCCTACAAGCGGGCCGAGGAGCAGGGCGCCCACTAGCCCTTCCCGACGACGGACCGAGAGCCCCGACCCGGCGGGTCGGGGCTCTCGTCGTCGGCGCCTCAGTGCACGCCGCGGCCGACCTCCCGGGGGCCGTCCTTCCGGTCGAGCCCGTTCTCCACCGCGCCCCAGGCGAGGATCGCGGCGACCGGGGCGATGATGAGTGTGGTGGCCCGGAGGACGGGGCCGATCGCTCGCAGGGCCAGACCGAGAACCATGGGGACGCTCCTCCGTGTCGCGGGATCGCCGAGATAATGCCCGCGGCACCGGACGACGAACCACCGCCTGAACTCGGGGTGGCGCCCGCAGCGCGCTCAGGCGGAGACCGGTTCGCGAGCCGGGGTGAGGGTGAACCCCGGGTATCCCTGCTCCGCCTCGGCCGCCAGCTGCTCGCGGTAGGCCCCGATGCCCGCCATGTAGAACATGACGGCGTTCTTCTTGCCCGGGATGTTCGCTCCGAAGATCCACGAGTCGGCCTGCGGGAACAGCGTCGCGTCGGCGATCTCCCGGCAGGTCTCGGTCCAGCGCTCCTCGGCCGCCACGGTCGGCTCCACGGTCCGCAGACCCCGGTCCTCGGCGAACCGGATCAGCTCGCCGATCCACTCGACCTGCGACTCGATGCTCGGCGGCAGGTTGGTGAACGGGCCGTTCGGGCCGAGGATCATGAACATGTTCGGGAACCCGGCCTTCGACAGGCCCAGGTAGCTGGTCGGCCCGTCGTTCCAGTGCTCGTCGACGTGCCGGCCGCCGCGACCGCGGAGGTCCATCGCGCGGTAGTTGCCGTCGACGGCGTCGAAGCCGGTGGCGAACACCAGGACGTCCAGTTCGTGCTCGACCCCGTCGTCGGTGACCACCCCGCGCTCGGTGATCTCCCGGATCGGGTTCTCCCGGAGGTCCACGAGCTCGACGTTGTCCTGGTTGTAGGTCTCGTAGTAGCCCTCGTTGCACAGCGGGCGCTTGGCGTAGACGTCGGTCGGGGTCAGCTTCCGGGCGGTCTCCGGGTCGTCGACGATCTCGGCGATCTTCTCCCGGATGAAGGCGGCCGCCGCGGCGTTGGCGTCGGGGTTCGTCGCGATGTCGGAGAACGTGCCGAACATGAACCGGAAGCCGTTGCCCTTGTCCCAGTTCTCCTGGAACACCCGGTGGCGCTCCTCCGCCGACACGCTCATCGCCTCGACGGTGCTCTCCTCGAAGCCGAACGCCACCACGGAGTTGCGGACCTGCTCCCAGATCGGGCCGAAGTTCTCCTTCGTCCGCGCCACCTCGTCCCGGTCCACCGGCCCGTTGCCCGACGGCACGGAGTACTGCGGCGAGCGCTGGAAGACGGTGAGGTGCCCGGCCGTGCGCCCGGCCGCGACGATGAACTGGGTGCCGGTCGACCCGGTGCCGATGACCCCGACCCGCTGCCCGGTGATGGTTAGGTCGTCGGGCCAGGCGTTCGTGTGCACGAGGCGCCCGGCGAAGCGGTCGCGGCCGGGGATGTCGGGCATGTTGGTGCGCGCGAGCAGGCCCAGGGCGTTGACGACGTAGCGGCAGGTGGTCGAGGCGCCGTCGGCGGTCCCGACCGTCCAGAGGTCGGTGTCCTCGTCGAACCGGGCCGCCGTGACCTCCGTGCCGAGCCGGATGTCGCGGGCCAGGTCGAAGCGCTCGACGACGTGCTCGAGGTAGGCCAGGACGTCGGGCTGGTCGAGGTAGCGGGTGCTCCAGTCCCACTCCTGCAGCAGGTCCTCGTCGAAGGAGTAGCGGTAGACGAAGCCCTCGGTGTCGGACTTCGCGCCGGGGTAGCGGTTGAAGTACCAGGTCCCGCCGACGCCGTTGCCCTTCTCGAAGGCGCGCACGGTCAGGCCGAGGCGGTCGCGCAGGGTGTGCAGCATGTAGATGCCGCCGAAGCCGGCGCCGATCACGACGGCGTCGACGTCCGGGGTGGTGGTGCTCATGGTCGTCTCCTCGTGGGTGTCGGAACGGGGTCAGCGCCGGTGCCAGGCGGCGATCGCGGCGATCTCGTCGTCGGCCTCGGGGGCGTGGCCGGCCGAGAACGGGAAGACGTGCTGCAGCCCGTCGGCGACGGACAGGGTCACGTCCACCCCGGCGGCCTCGGCCCGGGCCGCGAGCCGCCGGGCGTCGTCGAGCAGGCACTCCCCGCCGCCCGCGTTCACCCAGAGCGGGGGCAGGCCGGTGAGGTCGGCGTGCAGCGGGTTGGCCAGCGGGGTCCGCGGGTCGATCGCGCCGCCCGCGAGGACGCCGGCGATCATGCCCTCGAGCAGCGGGACGGTGACGAGGGCGTCGGTCGCCGCGTTCGTCTCGAGCGTCCCGCCCCGGTTCTCCATGTCCAGCCACGGCGAGAACGCGATGACGCGACCGGGCAGCGGGTGCCCCCGCTCGCGCAGTGCGAGCGGGATCGCGACGGCGAGGTTGCCGCCCGCCGAGTCGCCGATCGTCGTGATGTCGGTGGGTGCGACACCGCGGGCGGTCAGCCCGAGGAGGGCGGCGACCCCGTCCTCCACCTGGGCGGGGTGCGGGTGCTCGGGCGCGCGGCGGTAGTCGAGCACGAAGGCGGTGACCCCGAGGGCCTTCGCGACGTGGCCCGCGAGCTTGCGGTGGCTCGCGGCGGAGCCGACCGCGAACCCGCCGCCGTGGGTGTAGAGCAGCACCCGGGTGGCGTCGGCCCCGAGGGGCAGCGTCCAGATCCCGGGGATCCCGCCGACGGTGTCCTCGCGGTAGGTCACGTCCTCCGGCTCCCGCGTGGCCTGGTGCCATTCGTCGAAGATCGCGCGGAAGAGCCGGGTCGTGAGGTCGGGCGTCGTCGCGATGATCCCGGACCAGTCGGCGTAGAGGGCGCGGAGCGCCTCGGCCCCGGGCGAGGTCTCCGGTGAGATGTCGGGCGAGCTCTCCGGCGGGCGGGTCGACGGCGTCGTCGTCATCGGTGTCCTCCGTGCGGTCGGTGCTGGTGTGACCTGGACCTCACGGTGGCGCAGGAGGCACCATCGACGGGTGTTCCATCCTGGAACGCCTCGCGTGTGACCCACGGCGCGACGCTGAGCAGGTGATCGTCATGGCCCACGACCGGAGCCGGGTCCCCGTCCTCTCGCCCCGGCAGCGGGAGCGGGTCCGCCGCAGCCGGGAGTCGCTGACGCACGGCGGGCTGTTGGAGGTGCCGCCGGGCTCGACCGGCGTCCCCGAGGTGATCGAGGCGAGCTGGCGGCGCTGCGTCGGCGAGCAGGTCCCGGTGGCGCCGGCGCGGATCGACTACCGCGAGCCCGACGACGAGCCGTCCCCGTTGCGCCGTGCGGCGCAGCCGGTGCTCGACCGGCTCCGCTGGAGCCTCGCCGACGTCCCGGTCGCGATGGTGCTGTCCGACGCCACCGGCCGGATCGTGGCTCGGCACGTCGAGGTCCGCCGCCAGCGCCGCCTGATGGACCGCGCGCACGCCGCGGAGGGCTTCGACTTCTCCGAGCCCTCCATCGGCACCAACGGGCTGGGCACCGTGATCGTCGAACGACGCCCGGTCCTGGTCCGGGGGCCCGAGCACTACAACGCCGAGCTGGAGGGGCTCACCTGCGCCGGGGCACCGGTGGTCGAGCCCTACACCGGCCGACTGCTCGGCTGCTTCTCGCTCGCGTGCGCCACGCGGGACGTGCACCCGCTGATGACGGCGATGACCGGCGACGTCGCGCACCAGATCCGGGCCGCGCTGCTCGACCAGCTCGGAGACCGCCGGCGGCAGCTCCTCGAGGCCTACCTCGCCGTCGACCGCGCCGGGAGCGCCTCCCTGGTCGTCGACCAGGAGACGGTCCTGGCCAACCGGGCCGGGTCGGCGCACGTCGGCCCGGACCTCCACGCCGTCCTGTGGGCACACCTCCGGGAACACGGCCGCTCCGGCCGGATGGCGGTCCCGCTCTCCGACGGCCTGCACGACGCCCTCGTGGAGCCGATCCGCGACGGCGGCCGCCCCGCCTTCGGGCTGCACCTGCTCGACCGCCCCGACACCGGCGCCCGCTGTCGGCCGCAGCCCGCGCCCGTCGTCGGGACGCCCCTGCACCACGACCCCCGGGTGGCGGCCCAGCTCGCGGAGGCCCTCGCGCTCGGCGGCCCCGTGGCGCTGCTCGGCGCGGGCGGCACCGGGAAGCTGCGGGTCGCGCTCGCGCTGCTGCGCCGGCGGGAGGTCGACACCTTCGTCGTCGAGCCGGCGCTGGACCCCGACTGGTTCCCGGCCGCCCGCGCGGCGGCCGCGACCGGACGCGGGGTCGTCGTGCGGCGGGCGCACGAGAGCCCGCACCCGACGACGGGTCGGCTGCAGGCCCTCGCCGCGACGGCTCCGCTGGTCCTCACCGCCGACCTCGACGGCGCGGACGACGCGATCACGGGGACGGTCCGACGGCTCGCGACCACGGTCCGGCTCCCGACGCTCGCCCGCAGCCGCGACCACCTCCCCGCCCTCGTCCGGGCGGTGCTCGGCGAGCTCGACGGGCCCGCCGCCGGGACGGCCTTCTCGCCCGACGCGTGGGAGCGCCTGCGCGCCTGGCACTGGCCCGGCAACCTCGCCGAGCTGCACACCGTCGTCGCCGGCCTCGCCCGCCGGGCCGCGGGAGGCACCGTCACCGCCGACGACCTGCCCGACGAGCTGCGCGGGACGCGAGGGGCGACGGGCCTCCTGCAGTCCGCCGAACGGGACGCCGTGGCCGAGGCGCTGCGGGCCGCGGACGGGAACCGGGCTGCGGCCGCCCGGGCGCTGGGGATCGGCCGGAACACCCTCTACCGCAAGATCCGGGAGTTCGGGCTCTGACGGCGAACCCGAACGGTCGTGGCACGGACCCTCGGCCCGAGTACGGTCGGGGCGCATGACGACGCCGTCGGTGCTCGACGAGGCCCAGCTGGGGCACCTGCGGCACTGGGACGACCTGTCCCGTCGGCTGCCGCACGACTGGTCGGGGATGCAGGGCAAGGGCGCCGGCGAGGACGACTTCGGCAGCTACCGCTTCCAACTCGCGTACATGATCTACGGCCTCGCGCTGACCCACCGCCACCGGCTGCCGGCCGCACCGGGGCTGTTCCGCCCGACGATCCAGCGGCTGATCGACAAGCTGCTCATGCCCGACGTCTGGCTGTACTGGCGCGACGTCTCGCGCGGCGGGATGGTCATGAACGCCCACCTCTCGGAGAACTACCACGAGGAGTGGGACCCGGTGGTGCGCGACAACATCATGTACTCGGCCTACGTGCAGTCCTGCGCGCTCCTGCACGACGTGCTGTTCGCCGACGACCGCTACGCCCGTCCCGGGGCGCTGACCTTCGAGCACTGGTCGTTCTTCTGGGGCGGCGAGCCGAAGCGCTTCGCCTACGACCGCGACTCGCTGAACGAGCACCTGTACTGGCAGATGGTGCAGAACGGCTACCTCGGGATCGCCTGCGAGCCGAACTGCGTGTTCCAGATCTGCAACCAGCCCGCCATCCTCGGGTTCCGGCTGCACGACGTGATCACCGGCGGGGACCGCGCCGAGGAGGTCGTCGCCGGCTACCAGCAGGCGTGGGCCGACTTCGGGCGCCTCGACGACACCGGCCACTACAACCAGATGATCCTCGAGGACTCCAAGGTCGTCCGGCCGAACGCGCTGCAGGCCCCGTGGATCGACGCCTGGTGCGGTGCGCTGATGAACACCTGGAACCGCGACTTCGTCCGCGAGCACTACCCCCGCCAGGTCGCCGACTTCCTGATCCCCGGACCCGACGGGACGATCTCGGTCCGCTCCACCCCGGCGATGAACGTCATGGGGCAGACCGTCGTCAGCGACACCTGCGACCTCGGGTGGGTCGCCGCGTGGGCGTCGGAGATGGGCGACCGCGCCACCCTCGACGGGATCCTCGCGCACGCCGACCGCTTCATGGCGCCGACCTGGCGCGACGGCGCGCTGCACTACCCCCGCCACGACACCCCGACCGACGCCGACGGGAACCGCACCGAGATCGAGCCGATGTCGGGCAACGTCCTGCTCGGCTACGCCCGCCTGAACGTCCCCGACGGCCTGCACCGGCTCTACCAGGAGCCCTGGGGCGCGGAGCACTTCGCCGACCCCGCCCTCACCGAGGTGGGGCGCGACGTCGAGGTCAGCCGGGCGGAGGTCGTCGACGGTGTGCTGCACGCGCGGCTGCGGCGGCGTTCCGGGGACGACGTCCGGGTGGTGATCGACCGCGTGCCCACCGGCGCGCGGCTGCTGTTCGACGGGCAGGAGATCGCGGCCGAGGGCGGTGTGACCCTCGAGGTGCCGGACGGCCCGGCCCGCGACCTGGAGCTCCGCCCGTGAGCGCACCGACGGCGATCGGGTTCGACCTCGTCGACCACCACGGCGCCCCGGTCGACGCCGGTTCCTACCGCGGCTCCTGGCTGCTGGTCCAGTTCGGCTTCACGTCCTGCCGGGTCGTCTGCCCGCGCGCGCTGACGAAGCTGACGGCGGCGCTCGACGCGCTCGGCGAGGACGCCCGGCGCCTCCGCCCCCTCTACGTGACGGTCGATCCCGAGCGGGACACACCCGACGTCATGAAGGCCTTCCTGACGACCGCGTACCCGCGATTCACTGGCCTCACCGGCACGCCGGAGCAGGTCGAGGCCGCGAAGGCGGCCTTCCGGGTCTTCGCGCGACGGCGGGCGGACCCGGACGACCCCGACGGCTACGCGGTGCCGCACACCGCGTTCACCTACCTCGTCGACCCCGGGGGACGACTCGTGCGGCACTGGTCGGACACGGTCGGGGCGGACCCGCTCGCCTCGGACGTGGCCGCCCTGCTCGCCGCGCGTCCCGCGGAGTCCGCCTGATCGGCCCCGCGTGGTGCCGGGATCGCGTGGTCGCGACCGCGCAGCACCGCCACGAGGCCACTGATGCGTTCCGGGCGGTCGCTGTGCCGGTGCATCGGGACCGCGTGGATCACGGCGGTGTCGTCGACGTGCACCCGCTCCCAGTCCTCGTCCGGGAACGTCCGGGCGAGCTCGTCGACGCCGAACGGGCGCGGGGTGGGCAGCCCGGACGCGATCGCCCGCGCCAGCGGGTGCGGCAGGCCCCGGGCGCCGGCGCCCAGGCTCTCCAGGTAACTCAGCAGGGAGCCCCGGTGGTTGGTCTCGGCGACGACGAGGGTGCCGCGTTCGCCCAGGAGCAGTCGGATGTTCCGCACGACCTGCCGTCGTGCCTCCGGGGTGAGCACGTGCAGGACGCCACGTACGAACACATGGGCCCCGTCCGGCCCCTCGTGCACCCCGTCGACCGCACCGGGTGCGGTGAGGTCGGCGACCACGAACGACGGCCCGTCCGGCGCGGCACCCGCCTCGGCGCGCGCGAGGGCGACCGCCGCCTCCGACACGTCGACCCCGACCCCGCGCCATCCCCGCTCGCAGATCGCCCGGGTGAACCGGCCGTTCCCGCAGCCGAGGTCGACCACGGGGAGCGCAGGATCGGCGAACCGCGCCAGGATCGCGAGGTACCGCTCGGGCTCCGCCGGGTCGCCGGAGTCCCACAGCACGTCCCCGCCGTCGCCGGTCGTCCCGACGCCCGCCCAGTAGCGGTCCCACCCGCCCTCGGCGCCACGCGGAGCGCGGATGCCCCACCGGACGAGGTGCGGCAGCATCAGCAGCCGGCGCAGCAGCATCGTCGTCCCCCTCGGCGCGCGGATCGCCCGGGGAGAACGCTAGGGACGCCAGGAGGCCGACCACAGGGCCGAACGGGGGTCGGACGGAGCCGTCAGCGGGACGACCGCCGGCCGTCCCCCGAGGTCCACCAGCGGAAGACCGACGGCGGGTCGGCCGTCCCGAGCAGCCACGACACGGCGTCGGTTTCGTCGACGAAGAACCGCATCGGCATCGGATGGGACGCGACCCCGAGGGCGAAGTTCGCGATGATGCTGTCGACGCGGGAGCGGCCGAGCAGGGCGAGCCGCGACACCTGGCAGGGCCGGGTGAACACCAGCCGGGCGTCCCGGGACAGCGTCCGCGTGCCGGTCATGACCACGAGGAGCGGGCGCTTCCGCTCGCCGTTGAGGTCGTCGACGAGGGTCACGGCGGCGTCGGCGAGCTCGCCGTCGATGTCCAGGCCCGGGGCCCACGTCAGGACGACGAAGCCGCGGTCGTCCTCGCGGACGGCCATCGCGTCGTCGTGCTCCACGGCCGGATCGTAACCAGCCGGGAGGCCCCGGACGGCCGCTCGCGCGCGGGCGGGAGCCGTTCGTGGTCGTCACGACCGTTCGGGGTACAGGGCCCGACGTGGAGAGATACCTGCTCCTGTCCGCCGCCGCGATCGGGATCCTCGTGCTCGGCACCGCCGCGATCCGGGCGGTGCACCGGATGCGGGCCGGGTCCGCGCGCCGCGCCCGGCGGGGCGCCGCCGCCCGACGACGGGTCGCGCACGCCACCGACCGCGCGGACGCCGCGACCGAGACGATCGCCGTGGCCGACCGGTTCGGCGCGGGTGGACCGCTGCTGCTCACCGCCGAGCCGCAGACCGGCGACCTGCTCTACGCGGCCGCGTCCCCGTCGCCGCCGTTCGACCTGACCGCGCCCGGCGCCGCCGACGCCCTGCAGGACTGGGAGAGCGCGGCCCCGGCCCGCCGGCGGACGGTGTTCGTCCGGGCCTACCTGGCCCACCCGCTGCCGCGGGTCCGCACGGAGGCCCTGGAGCTCGTCGGCCGGTTCGGCGGGGAGGACACCCGCGTGCCCCGCCACCTCGCCGCGCTGCTGCGCGACGATGCCGCCTCCGTCCGTCGGACGGCGGCGGGCCTGGCGTGGTCCGGCGGGGTGGAGGCGGTCGTCGCCGTGCTCCGCGAGGAACCGGCCGCGGAGGCCGACCGTGCGCACGCCGAGCTGGTCGCGCACGCCCCCGAGGGCCGCGAGCCCCCGGCCCTCTGATGCACGAACGGCACCCTCGCAGCATCGACGTGCGCGAGAGTGCCGTTCGTGACCGCTGGGGTCAGCGCGTGACCGGCAGCGGGGTGGTCTCGGCGTCGACCGGGCTCGCCTTCGCCACCGGCTGCGGCGGGTCGACCGTGAGCTCCACCGCCGCGGGGCGACCGGTCGCCACCGTCACCTGCTCGGAGACCGGCGCGAAGCCGCTCGCCGTCAGCAGGTAGCGGCCCTCGGCCAGGTCCTCCACCGCGAAGCGCCCGGCGGTGTCGGTGACCGTCGAGGCGACGACGCGGCCGTCGGCGCCCATGAGCACCACGAGGGACTCGGGGACCACCGCGCCGGAGGTCGAGCGCACCTGGCCGCGCACCGCGTGCCGGGCGACCGGCACCCGGACGTCGTGGCGCGTGGTGCGACGCCCGGCCGGGGTGGCCTCGGCGACGACGAGCCGCTCGGCGACCGGCTCGCGCCCGGGGGCGAGGACGGCGACGGTGTAGCTGCCGGGCTCGAGCTCCGGGCACTCCCACGAGCCGTCGGCCCCGGTGCGGCGGACGGCGCGGACGCCGCCGCTCGCGTCGGTGACGGTCACGGTCGCGCCGACCACCGGGGTGTCGGCGGTGTCGCGGACGGACCCGCCGACCGGGGTGGCCCGGCGCAGCGCCAGCGGCCGGTGCACCGGCACGCCGTCGAGCGTGACCAGCTCCGCGTGCGGCTTGAACGTGCTCGGGTTCGCGACCACGACGTAGTTGCCGGGCAGCGGGGCGTGCAGCCGGTACGAGCCGTCGGCGGCGGAGAACGTCCGGTCGACGACGGTGCCGTCGAGGGCGTGCAGGGCCATCGGCACCCCGGCGACGTCGTCGGAGAAGCGCACCGACCCCTCGTCGGGAAGGGGACCGTCGGAGAGCTGCCCCAGGACGACCGAGTCGCCGCGGACCGGTGCCTCGTGGCGCCCGTGTCCGTTGCCGCTGCTGCTGTGGCCGTTGCCGACATAGCCGTTGTTGTCGAACCCGTTGCTGCCGTTGCTGCGCGGCACCGGCGAGGGCCGCAGCACCCGCTCGCTGCCGGCCGCACCGGCTGCACCGACGGGCGGCGTCGTCGTCGGCACGTCGAGGGCGCCGCGGGCGGGCCCGTCGATCTCGGCGGCCGAGTCGACCGCGCCGGGGCCCTGCGCCCGCCCGGCCTCCTCGGCCTGCCGGGCCTGGATGCCCGACGTCGTGCGCAGCGGGACCTCCTTGAGGAACCAGATCAGCACGAAGCCGACCGCGATGACGCAGGCGGCGACGAGGAAGACCAGGTCCATCGAGGCGGCGAAGCCCTCGAAGAACGGCCGCGCCAGGCGCGGGTCCATCTGCTGCAGGATCGACGAGTCCTGGGTGACCTGCGCCGCACCCGACGCCGGGTTCACCGCGGCGGCGTTGATCGGGTTCGACGCGACGGCCGGGTCCGCCAGGGCGGCCTGGAAGTCCGCCGACTGCGACGCCGTGCGGAACGCGGACGTGATGTTGCCGGAGAGCGTCGAGAACAGGATCGACAGGAAGACCGAGACGCCGACCGTGCCACCCATCTGCCGGAAGAACGTGGCCGAGGCGGTCGCGACACCCATGTCGCTCGCCGGCACCGCGTTCTGCACGGCGAGCACCAGGGTCTGCATGCAGTTCCCGAGCCCGAGGCCGAAGACGACCATGAGGACCGCGACCTGCCAGTACGGCGTGTCGGCGTGCAGCAGGAAGTGGAACAGGAACATCCCGAGGGTCATCAGCCCGAGGCCGATGACGGGGAAGACCTTGTAGCGACCCGTCCGGCTGGTCAGCTGACCGGAGATGATCGAGGCGACCATGATGCCGCCGACCAGCGGGATCATCTCGAGGCCGGCCTTGGTCGGGCTCGAGCCGCCGACGATCTGCAGGTACTGCGGGACGATCGCGATCCCGCCGAACATCCCGATCCCGGTGATGACGGCGATGACGGTCGTCAGGCTGAACACGCCGTTGCGGAACAGGCGCAACGGGAGCAGTGCGTCGTCGCCGTAGGCCCGCTCGGCGAGGACGAAGCCGATGATCCCGACGACGCCGATGACGTAGCAGACGATCGCCCAGGTCGAGTCCCAGCCCCAGGTCTGGCCCTGCTCGGCGACGATCAGCAGCGGCACGAGGGCCACGGCGAGCGCCGACGCGCCCGGCCAGTCGATGCGCCGCTCGCGCCGGGTGTGCGGCAGGTTGAGCACGCGCCACACGACGGTGAAGGCGATGATCCCGATCGGCACGTTGACCAGGAAGACCCAGCGCCAGCCGGTGATGCCGATGATCGAGTCGGTGCCGGCGAAGAAGCCGCCGACGACGGGACCGATGACGCTCGAGGTGCCGAACACCGCGAGGAAGTAGCCCTGGTACCGGGCCCGCTCCCGGGGCGGCACGATGTCGCCGATGATCGTGAGCGCGAGGCTCATCAGACCACCGGCGCCGGCGCCCTGGATCGCGCGGAAGATCGCCAGCTCGTACATCGACGTCGAGATCGTGCAGAGCACCGACCCGATGACGAAGACCCCGATGGCGAACAGGAAGAACGGCTTGCGGCCGTAGAGGTCGGACAGCTTGCCGTAGAGCGGCGTCGAGATCGTCGCCGTGATCAGGTAGGCCGTCGTCGCCCAGGCCTGCAGGTTCAGGCCGTTCAGGTCGTCCGCGATGGTGCGGATCGAGGTGGAGACGATGTTCTGGTCCAGCGCGGCCAGGAACATGCCGAGCATGAGGCCGGACAGGATCGTCAGGATCTGGCGGTGGGTGAAGGCGCCCGTGCTGGACGTCCTCGCCGCGCTCGCCGGCGGCGAGGCGGTGGTCGTGCTCATCGGTCCTCCTCGACGCCCGCGGCGTCGGACTCGTGGTGGTTCTCGAGCGCGGTGGTGAAGCGGTCCATCAGCGTGACGAGCCGCTCGCGGTCGTCGTCGTCCCAGTCGCTCGTGATGTCGGAGATCCAGCGGTTGCGCAGGTCGCGGTTCTTGGCGAAGACCCGGTGGCCCTCGTCGGTGGCGGCCAGCAGGCACGCGCGGCCGTCGGCCGGATCGGGGCGGCGCTCGACGTACCCGACCTTGACCAGCGCGGCGATCTGCCGGCTGACCGTGGACGGGTCCGAGTGCACCGCCTCGGCCAGCGCGTTCGACCGGTGCGGCCCCTCGATCACCAGGCGGGCGAGCAGGACGTAGGCGGCGCGTTCGACGCCGTCCTTCTTCGCCTTCATCACCCGCTGGCGCTCGATGAGCCGGATCAGCCGGATGAGCTGCAGGCCGATCCGGTCGGAGGTCACCCAGCGCTCGTCGACCCCCTCGGGGACACCGAGCGGCGACCGGTCGCCGACCACTGCTGTGTTCAATGCGTGCTCCGTACAATCGCTTGTTCGGTACAACTATGCACCTGCGGTCGGACGGGCGCCAACGGGGCTACCCGGTCGGGGCGCTGTGATGTGCGAGTCAGCCCTCGGGTGGCAGGAAAGCTGCCGCGCGGGAGGCGCCGTTACCGTGCGCCCATGCCCGATGCCGCCGAGCGCTTCCACGACCGGGTCCGCTACGAGCGCACCGGCCACGTCGCGACGATCACCTACGACCGCCCCGACAAGCTCAACGCCATCGACGGCGCGATGCGCGACGGGCTGAACGCGGCCTTCGACCGCCTCCGCGGCGACGACGAGGCGTGGATCGGCGTCGTCACCGGCGAGGGGCGGGCGTTCTGCGCGGGCGCCGACTTCGGGTCCGAGCGCAACCCGGCCGGCGAGTTCCCCGGCTCCTACTGGGAGCGCCCGACGGTGAACTCGTTCGAGTCGGGCTGGGAGATCCACAAGCCGGTGATCGCGGCGGTCAACGGCCTGTGCCTGGGCTACGGGCTGACCCTCGTGACGTGGTGCGACATCGTCATCGCCTCCGACCGCGCGACCTTCGGGTTCCCCGAGGTCAAGCTCGGCGTCCCGACGATCGTCGGCGCGCTCCGGCTGCCCGGCCGCATCGGGTGGCAGCCCGCCATGGAGCTGCTCCTCACCGGCGAGACCATCTCCGCCGCGCGGGCGCAGGAGATCGGGCTCGCCCTGCAGGTGGTCCCGCACGACGAGCTCGGCGCGGCCGTCGACGCCTTCGCCCGACGTCTCCTCGCCGGCGCGCCGCTCGCCCAGCGCGCGATCAAGGAGGTCGCCCGGCGGGGCCCCGGGATGTCGCAGACCGACGCCATCCGCTTCGGCGAGACGATGCGCCGGGTCGCCGGGGCCACCGAGGACGCGAAGGAGGGTGGCCTGGCCGCCCGCGAGAAGCGCCCGCCGCGCTGGCAGGGTCGCTGACCAGCCGGGGCTACGACAGGCGCTCGAACACCGCCGCGAGCCCCTGGCCGCCGCCGATGCACATCGTCTCGAGCCCGTAGCGGGCCTCGCGGCGGTCCATCTCGCGCAGCATCGTCGTCAGGATGCGGACCCCGGTGGCGCCGACGGGGTGGCCGAGGGAGATGCCGGAGCCGTTCGGGTTGACCCGCTCGTCGTCGATCAGGTCGATGCCCCACTCGCGGGCCACGCCGAGCGCCTGCGCGGCGAACGCCTCGTTGAGCTCGATGACGCCCATGTCGCCGAGCGTGAGCCCGGCCTGCCCGAGGGCCTTCTCGGTCGCCGGGACCGGCCCGATGCCCATGATCTCCGGCCCGCAGCCGGCCACGCCCCACGACACGAGCCGCGCCAGCGGCCGCAGCCCCAGCTCGGTCGCCTTCTCCGGGGTGGTCACGATGCACACCGCCGCGCCGTCGTTCTGGCCCGAGGCGTTGCCCGCGGTGACGGTCGCCTCCGGGTCCTGCTTGCCCATGATCGGGCGCAGCTTCGCCAGCGACTCCAGGTTCGCGTCCGGGCGGATGTGCTCGTCCTGGTCGACCACGGTGTCGCCCTTGCGGCCGTGGATCGTCACCGGCACGAGCTCGTCGGCGTAGCGGCCCTCCTTGACCGCGGCCGTGGCCTTCTCGTGGCTGCGCACCGCGAGGCGGTCCTGCTCCTCGCGCGGGATCGAGTACTTCTTGCGGACGTTCTCCGCGGTCTCGATCATCCCGCCGGGCACCGGGTGGTTGACCCCGCCGGCGTGCACGCGGCCCTGGGCCAGCGAGTCCTTCATCTCGAACCCGCCGGCCTTGGTGCCCCAGCGGACGCGGTCGGTGAAGTACGAGGCGCCGGACATCGACTCGGCACCGCCGGCCAGCACCAGGTCGTTCGCCCCGGACGCGACGGCCATCGCCGCGTAGAGCACGGCCTGCAGCCCCGACCCGCAGCGCCGGTCGATCTGGATGCCGGGCACGGTGACGTCCAGCCCCGCGTCCAGGGCCGCGACCCGGCCGATCGCCGGCGCGTCCATCGTCGGGTAGCAGTGCCCGAACACCACGTCGTCGATCTGCCCGGCGGTGACGCCCGTCCGGCGCACCAGCTCGCGGATCACGGTGGCGGCCAGTTCCTGCACGGGGACGTCGCGCAGCGACCCCCCGAAGCCACCGACGGGAGTACGGACCGGTTCACAGATGACGGCGTCGCCCACGCCCGCCATCCTTCCAGGTGGCCTTCGGCCCTGTGAGCACTAATCCGTGCCGGAGCACGGATTACTACTCACAGGCGCGGAGCGCTCCTACAGCACGTACCGCAGGATCACCTCGGCCACGCAGGCCGGCTTCTCGGAGCCCTCGATCTCCACGGTGCCGCCGATCGTGGCCTGCACCCCGCCCTTGACGTCGGTGACGTCGACGAGCCGGCAGTGCCCGCGGATGCGGCTGCCGACCGGCACCGGCGAGGGGAACCGGACCTTGTTCAGGCCGTAGTTCACCGTCATCGACACGCCGCTGACCTCGAAGGTGTCCCAGCCGAACTTCGGCATGAGGGCCACGGTGAGGAAGCCGTGCGCGACGGTCTGCCCGAACGGCCCGTCCGCGGCGCGCTCGGGCTCGGTGTGGATCCACTGGTGGTCGTCGGTGGCGTCGGCGAAGACGTTGATGCGCTCCTGGTCGACGAGGACCCACTCACTGGTGCCGAGGTCCTCCCCCACCGCCGCGCGCAGTTCCTCGACGTCGGCGAACTTCCGCAATGCTGCTCCTCGCTCGGTGCTGAACGGTCCTACCCCAGGTCGGACGCGATCTCCTTGGCCTGCCCGACCAACGCGACCCGCTCCTCGGTCGTGCCCCCGAGCGGTGTGATGTTGAGCGTCGTCACCCCGGCCTCGGCGAAGGCGGCCATCCGCTCGGCGACGTAGGAGCGCGGGCCGATCAGGGAGATGGCGCGCAGCAGCTCCTCGGGGACCTCCCGCGCCGCCTCCTCCTTCTTCCCGGACAGGTACAGGTCCTGGATGGTCTCGGCCTCGTCGTCGTAGCCGTAGCGCCGGGCGACGTCGTTGTAGAAGTTCTTGCCCTTCGCGCCCATGCCGCCGACGTAGAGCGCGACCATGTTGCGCATCCCGTCGAGCATCTGTCCGGCGACGTGCTCGTCCTCGGTGACGAAGAACGAGGTCTGCAGGAAGACCTGCAGCGGTCCGAGCGACGGGTCGCGCTTCGCCTTCCCGGCCGCGAGCGACTCGCCCCAGACGTCCTGCGCCTTCTCCGGCACGAAGAAGATCGGCTGCCAGCCGTCGGCCTTCTCGGCGACGAGCGTGACGTTCTTCGGGCCGAGCGCGGCGACCAGGATCGGGATCTCCGACCGCACCGGGTGGTTGATCAGCTTCAGCGGCTTGCCCAGGCCGGTGCCCTGCCCCTCGGGCAGCGGGATCGTGTAGTGCTTCCCGGCGTACTCGACCCGCTCCCGGCGCCACACCTGCCGGCAGATGTCGAGGATCTCGCGGGTCCGGCCGAGCGGGGCGTCGTAGGGCACCCCGTGGAAGCCCTCGATGACCTGGGGACCGGAGGCGCCGATCCCGAGCGTGAACCGGCCACCGGAGACGTAGTCCAGACCGGCGGCGGTCATCGCGGTCAGCGTCGGGGTCCGGGTGTAGATCTGCAGGATCCCCGAGGCGATCTCCAGCCGCTCCGTCCTCGCCGCGATGTAGCCGAGCTGGCTGACGGCGTCGAAGCTGTAGGCCTCCGGCACGAAGACGATGTCGAGGCCGGCCTTCTCGTGCTCGGCCAGCTCGGCGACCGTCTCCGCGAAGCCGCCGGCGTAGTTAATCCCCATCCCGATGCGCACGACCCGGGAGCCTGCCACGATCACGCCTTCGTGAGCACTTCCGGACACCACGAGTCCATCACCGTCCGCGGGTACGAGACCGACGCGAACCGGCACCTCAACCACGCCGAGTACCACCGGTACGGCGAGCACGGGCGCGAGGAGACCCTCCGCGCCGCGACCGTCGGGATCAACGCGCTCTCCGCGGACGGCATCGGCCCGGTGATCCTGGAGACCACCGCCCGCTTCCTCGCCGAGCTCGTCGTCGGGGACCGGGTGGACATCCACACGACGACGACCTTCGGCGCCGGGAAGACCTTCCGGATGGACGCCGAGCTCGTCCGCGCCCGCGACGGCGTCACCGCCGCCACGATCACCGGGGTGCTGGGCCTGCTCGACCACGCCAGCCGCCGGCTCGTCGCCGACCCCTACGGCCGGCTGCGGGCGCTCGCGGAGGACACCGCCGCGTTCGACGCGACGATCCCGCCGACTCAGCTGCCCGAGGGCTCGTAGCCCTCCGGCCAGTCCCGCACGTCGATCCGGCGCTTCTCCAGGACCTCGCCGATCGTCGACCACTGGTTGCCACCGAGGCGCGCGAGCGGCTTGAGCCGCTCGATCCGGGGGCGGCCGTCGACGAGCACGTCGTCGGAGATCGCCGCGTGCACCACGCGGCCGAACACCACCGTCGAGTCGCCCAGGCACACCGTCGAGTGCAGGACGCACTCGAGCGCGACGGGGGAGCGCGCCACGCGCGGCGGGCGCACGTGGGTCGCCGGTTCGCGCTCGAGGCCGACCTCGGCGAACTCGTCCTGGTCGTGCGCGAAGTTCGTCCCGGTGGCGTTGACCTCCTCGAACAGCCACTCCGGCGTCAGCGAGATCGTCATCTCCCGGGTCGCCTCGACGTTGGCCAGCGAGTCCTTCCGCCCCACGGAGGTGAACTGCACGACGGGCGGGTCGACGCACGCGACGGTGAAGAACGAGTGCGGCGCCAGGTTGTCCACGCCGTCGGCCGACGTCGTCGCCACCCACGCGATCGGGCGCGGCACGACCACCGAGTTGAGGAGCTTGTAGAACGCACCCGGGCCGAGCTCGGCGGGATCGAAGTCGGTGCGCACGACGGGGGTCCTCCCGGGGACGATCAGTTGGCGGGCTGCTCCAGCGTCGTGGTCACCGCCGGTTCCCGCGACCGGGACGTGGTGGTGCGTGACCCGGCACTCGTCGTCGTGGTCTCCGCGGGGGCCGTCGTGGTGGTGGTCGGCGCCTCGGAGGTGTCCGGGTCGGTGGTGGTCGTGGTCGCCGCCGAGGGGCGGGTGCCGATGACCTCGCCGACGCTCGTCCCGGTCCCGCCCGACAGCGGGGAGCCCTTCACCCGCTCGATCCCCGTCACGACGACCATGGCCACGAGGAAGACGAGCAGCCCGGAGGCGACGAGGGCGGCGACCGTCGTCCGGCGACGGCGCCCGGACGCGGCCACGGGCGTCAGGTGCACCGTCGGCGACTCGTCGGGCGGCGGTCCGTCGGGCAGCACCGCGGTGGGGGCGGGCGGCGGGCGGCGCGCGTCCAGCCGGGTGCGGACGTGGTCGCGGGTGCGCTCCAGCGAGCGCTGGTAGACGGCCTCGCCCACGGTCGTGACGACGGAGGCGACCGCCGCGCCCGCGATCGTCCCGGTGGCACCGCCGAGCACGCCGCCCACGGCGGCCGTGGTCGTGGCCGCCAGCGCCTGACCCGTGACACGGAGGCCGGAGAGACGGCTCGCCGGCGCGGACGCCGGTGCCGTCCCGCTCAGCAGGACCGTCGCGGACTCGTCGGGTGGGGGTGGCCCGGGCCGCGGGGACCCCGGACGGGGCTCAGTCCCCCGAGCGTCGATGACGACCACCGGAGCCGCGGAGCATGACCGGGCGGGACACCCGGTCCGGTCCGGCGACGCCGTCCTCCCCGCGGAAGGACCGCCGCTCCGCGAAGCGGCCGGACCGTCCGAGCGAACGCCTGACTTCGTCGTAAATCGGCGTGTGGGTCATGCCGCGAGACCCTACGACCACCGGCCTCGGCGACCCGGTTGACCCCGCCCACACGTCCAGGGCGTTTGTCGGGCCGATGACCAGGGCAAACAGGCACGAGTGGGGGCCGGCGGGGGCCGATCCGGAGCCGGAGAGTTCCCGGTCGTCACGGCAGTCCACGCCATCGGACGAACTTTGTGACCTACCCGACACTCTGTGTCACGAGAGGCGCGCGTGCACGGCAAACGGCCCGACATGACCGTCCACTCCGACCAGCCGTACAACGCCGAGCCTCCGCGTTCGGCCCTGGCCGGGGCCGACCTCACGCCGACCGACGCCTTCTACTCGCGCAACCACGGCCCGGTGCCCGAGGTGGACGCCGGGGCGTGGCGACTGGAGGTCGACGGTCTCGTCGGGACGCCGTTGTCGCTCTCCCTCGACGACCTGCGCGCCCGGTTCCCGCAGGCGACCGAGACCGCGACGCTGCAGTGCGCGGGGAACCGCCGCGAGGGCCTGGTCGCGGTCCGCGACATCCCCGGCGAGGCGCCCTGGGGGCCGACGGCCACGGCCACCGCGACCTGGACGGGCGTCCGGCTGGCCGACGTCCTCGCCGCCGCGGGCGTCACCGACGGAGCCACCGACGTCGAGTTCCTCGGGGCGGACGTGAGCGAGGAGGCGCAGCCGCCCCAGGAGTTCGGCGGGTCGGTCCCGCTGCGCAAGGCCGGGATGCCCGAGGTGCTCCTCGCCTGGGCGATGAACGACGAGCCCCTGGCGCCCGTCCACGGGGCGCCGGTGCGGGTCGTGGTGCCCGGCTACATCGGGGCCCGCAGCGTGAAGTGGGTGCACCGGGTCCGGGTGGCCGACGCGCCCTCGCCCAACTTCTTCCAGGCATCCACCTACCGGTTGCTGCCGGCCGACGCCGAGGTCACGGGGACCCCCGGGGAGGGCGTCGCACTCGGGCTCGTCGCGGTGAACAGCGACTTCCTCTCGCCCGACGCCGAGTCGTCCCACCCGGCCGGGCCGCTGACCGTCACCGGGTACGCCTTCGCCGGCGGCGACCGCACGGTCGCCCGGGTCGACGTGTCCACCGACGGCGGTCGGTCCTGGTCGCAGGCCGAGCTCGAGGAGCAGGTGAGCCCGTGGGCCTGGCGCCACTGGTCGAGCACGGTCGAGCTGCCGCGCGGCGGGACCGAGGTGCTCGCCCGCGCCTGGGACTCGTCGGCAGCGCTGCAGCCGGAACGGCCCGAGCACGTGTGGAACCCGAAGGGTTACGTCAACAACTCGTGGGCGCGGCTGCGGCTGCACGGGACGTGACCGCGCCGGGCCCGGACCGGATCAGCCACACCAGCCCGGCGACGGTGACGACCGCGCAGGCCGCGGCGAGCACGGCGCCGCCCGGGCCCCCGGTGAACCGCTCGCCGAGCACGGCGATCCCGATCGACCCGGCGACCACCGGGTCGATCGTGGTCTGCGTCGCGAGGCCGGCGTCGAGCCCGCCGTCGCGGTAGGCGGTCTGGAGCAGCAGCAGGCCCAGCACCGGCAGCACGAGGACGGCCACCCCCGCCGTCAGCAGCCCGGCGTCGAACGGACCGCGGTGCAGGCCGTGCAGCACCGGCCGGACCAGACCCGACGTCGTGCCCGCGCACAACCCCGCGCCGGCGGCGCGGCAGACCGCACGGCTGCCCGCACGCAGCCGCGTGCTGGTCGCGACGAGCAGCGCGAGGACCACGCCCGCCGCGGCGACGGTGATGACGAGGCCGCCCGGGAGGGCGCCGCCGGGCTCCGGACGGTGGGGAGCGAGGGCGAGGAGGCCCCCGAGCCCGGCGACCAGGACGGCGGCCGCGGCCCACTCGGCGCGGGTGACCACCCGCCGTTCGAACCGGGCGTCGAGCGGCAGGGCCAGGACCAGGGCGAGCACGCCGATCGGCTGGACGAGCGTCACCGACCCGAGCCCGAGCGCGACGACGTGGATCCCCGCTCCGGCCGCCATGGAGCCGACCCCGCCCCACCAGACCGGCTGGCGGACGAGGGCGCCGAAGAAGTGCGAGCGCCCGGACGTGCGCCCGGCCGCGAGTCGCTGCAGGGCCGCGGCGAGGGCGTAGAGGAAGGCGGAGCACAGCGCGAGGCCGACGGCGAGGAACGGGTGCGCCGCGACCGGGGGCGGAGGCGGTCGCAGGAGCACGACCCCGACGGTACGTCCGGTGCTCCGACGGCCGGACGGCCGGGAGGTCCGCCGGTGCCGGTCGGCGTGATCAGTGGCCCGCGATGGTGGACACTGCGCGGGAGCCGAGCGGAGGAGGGCGCATGCCGGAGGCCGGAGCGGCATCCCCGCAGGAGGAGCACGCCGGCGGGCCGGACGACGAGCGCGAACCCGACTACCGGTTCACCCTCGCCAACGAGCGCACCTTCCTCGCCTGGCTGCGCACCTCGTTGTCGTTGCTCGCGGCCGGCGTGGCGGTCGTCCAGCTCGTCCCCGCGTTCACCATCCCCGGCGCCCGGGCCGTGACCGGCGGCCTGCTGGCGGCGCTGGCGGTCGTGGCCGCGGCGTCCGGGGTGCTGCGGTGGCGCAGCGTCGAGACCGCCATCCGACGCGACCGCCCCCTCCCGGCGCAGCGGATCCCCTGGGTGCTCGCCGCCGGCCTCGTCGTGCTGGCGCTGTTCGGGTTCGTGCTGATCGTGCTGCGGGGCGCGACGTGACGTCGCCGTCCGACGCGGGGCTGCAGGCCGAACGGACCGGCCTCGCCTGGAGCCGGACCTCCCTCGGGGTGGCGGGCAACGCGGCGCTGCTGGCGATCCGCGAGTTCCAGCACGCCCAGCTGACGCTCGCGGTGGTCCCCGCCACCCTCGCCGTCGTCATCGCCGGCGCGACCGCGATCTACGGCCGCCGACGCACCCGGGCCCTGCGGCACTCCCCGCTCCCGGTCCCGCTCGCCTCGTCCCGGGCCGTGCCGCTGCTCGGGTGGTCGGTGGCGGTGCTGGCCGTCCTCAGCGGCGTCGCACTGATCGTCTAGGAGGGCGCGTGCAGCAGCCGAACGCCCCGGAGGGCCGGCGGGGCCTCATCACGCTGAACCCCCGCTTCTGGGTCGTGGTGCTGCTGACCGGGGTCGGGGCGGGCCTCGCGGGCGGCGCGCTGACGCTGCTGCTCTACCTCGTCCAGCACACCGCCTTCGGCTACACCGAGGAGACCTTCCTCCAGGGCGTCGAGCAGGCGCCGTGGTGGCGGCGCCTCGGGGTGCTCGCCCTCGCCGGTCTCGTCGCGGGCCTCGGGTGGTGGCTGCTGCGCGGGCCGGTCAGCCGGTGGCTCGGACGCTCCTCCGGGGTCTCGGAGTCGGTGTGGTCCGAGCGGGGCCGGATGGGGTTCGTGCGGACCGCGCTCGACGCGGTCCTGCAGATCGTCATCGTCGGCATGGGCGCCTCGCTCGGCCGCGAGGGCGCACCGCGGGAGGTCGCCGCCGCACTGGGCTCCCGGCTCTCCGAGCTCGCCGGGCTGACCTCCGCCCAGCGACGGACGATCATCGCCTGCGGGGCGGGTGCGGGTCTGGCGGCGGTCTACGACGTCCCGTTCGGCGGCGCCCTGTTCACGCTCGAGGTGCTGCTCGGGTCGCTCGCGCTCCCGCTCGTGCTGCCGGCCGTCGTCACGTCGGTCCTGGCCGCGGTGAGCGCCTGGGTCGTGCTCGGCGACCGGCCGGTCTACCTGGCCGCGGCGCTGCCGACGAGCGGCTCGGTGATCGTCTTCGCGGTCCTGGTCGCGCCCGTCGCGGCCGTTGCCGCCGTCGGCTTCGTCCGGCTCGTCGCCTGGAGCCGGCGTGGTCGTCCGACCTCCTGGCGGCTGCCGCTCGCCACGACGGCGGTGTTCACCGCGATCGGGGCGCTCGCGATCCCGTTCCCCGAGCTGCTCGGCAACGGCAAGGGGCCGGTGCAGCTGGTGCTCGACGGCGGGGGATCGCTCGGGCTCCTCGTGGTGCTCGCCCTGCTCAAGCCGCTCGCCACGGCCGCCTCGCTGCGCAGCGGCGCGACCGGGGGCCTCTTCACCCCGACCCTCGCGACCGGCGCCCTGCTCGGCGCCGCCCTCGGCCACCTCTGGGTGCTGGTGTGGGCTGGCAGCCCGCTCGGTGCCTACGCCCTGATCGGCGGCGCGGCGTTCCTCGCCGCCTCGCTGCAGGCCCCGCTCTCGACCGTCGTCCTCCTGCTGGAACTGACCCACGTCGGGCAGGGCCTGCTCGTCCCGCTCGCGCTGGCCGCCACGCTCGGCACGCTGGTGGCCCGGCTCCTCGAACGGCGCTCGACGTACACGGCCGGGCTCGGGGACGACCTCATCGGTGCTCCCGATCCGCTCGCTCCCGACCCGGAGTGCGATCGGGCGGACGCCCACCCGACGATCACGCGTCCGCCGTGGCCGCCCGGGCCTGCTCGACGGTGAGGTAGTCGTCGGTCTGCTCGAACTCGGCGAGCCGCCCGCTGGCGTTCGTCAGGAACCCCATGCGCACCGCGTGGCTCGCGCCGAGACCGTGCAGGGTCCAGTTCGTGGCGACCCGCGCGACGGCGGCCGGCGATCGCAGCGCCCAGAGGTGGTAGCCGCGCGTCACCGCCTGGGCGGGCAGGCCGGCCAGGCCCACGCCGAGCGGCTTCGCCACGGCCTCGCGACCGCCGAGGTCGACGACGAGCCCGAGGTCGCGGTGGCGGTAGTCCTGCACCGGTCGCCCGGCGAGCGACGCGGCGACGTTCGCCGCGGCGACGGGAGCCTGGCGGGTCGCGTGCTGCGCCGTCGGCGGACAGAGCGCGTCGCCCCCGCTCACCAGGTCCGGCACCGCGGCCGCGTCACCCAGCGCGAACACCTCGGGCCGGCCGGGGACGGCGAGGTCGGCGCCCACCACGAGGCGTCCCTTCACCGTGTCCGCGCCCAGCCGTCCCATGAGCGGGTTCGGGGCCACACCGGCCGTCCAGATCAGGGTGTTCGTCGCCAGGGTGCGGCCGTCGGAGAGCGTGACCGAGTCGTCGTCGGCGGCGGTGACGCTCGTCGAGAGGTCGACCTGCACCCCGCGGCCCTCCAGCACCCGCTTCGTGTCCTCACCGAGCTGCCGTCCGAGGCCGGGCATGAGCTCGTCGGCGTGCTGGACGACGTGCCACCGCACGTCCGCCGGGTCGAGCCCGCGGGCCCGGCGGGCCGCCGCCGTCGTCATGAGCTGGAGGTTCGCGGCGGTCTCGACTCCCGCGTAGCCCCCGCCCACGACCACGAACCGACAGCGACGTGCCCGCTCGTCGGGGTCCGACGAGGCGTTCGCGAGCTCCAGCTGGGAGAGCACGTGGTCGCGCAGGAACTCGGCCTCGGCGAGGGTCTTCACGCCGCGCCCGAACTCCCGCAGGCCGGGGACGTCCATCACCTTCGTGACGCTGCCGGGCGCGAGGACGAGCCGGTCGTAGGCCAGCACCTCGCGCTCGCCCGTGATCGACTCGACCACGACCCGCCGGGCGTCCAGGTCGACCCCGACGGCCCGTCCGGGGACGAGGGTCGTCCGGCGCAGCCAGCGGCCGAGCCCGACGACGGCGGCCCGCGGCGGGATCACCCCGGCCGCCACCTGCGGGAGCAGGGGCAGGTAGAGCGAATGGTCGTCGGGACAGACGAGCCGGACGTCGGCGTCGGGCACGAGGCGTTCCAGCCGGCGGGCCACGCCCGCTCCCGCGAAGCCGCCTCCGACGATCACGATGCGCGCCACGGGAGATGCGGTTCCCCCGCTCACGGCGGGCCACACCGGCGGGGCCGTCGGGAGCGGCTACCGGACGAAGGCGCTGTGCCCGGTGATCTTCTTCCCGACGATGAGCGTGTTCATCTCGCGCGTGCCCTCGTAGGAGTAGAGCGCCTCCGCGTCGTTGAAGTACCGCGCGATCCCGTTCTCCAGGATCGTCCCGTTGCCGCCGACGATCTGGCGGCCGAGCGCGACCGTCTCGCGCATCCGGTCGGCGCAGAACTGCTTCGCCAGCGCCGAGTGCGCGTCCGAGCCGCCCCCGCCGTCGATCAGCTGCGCGTTGCGGGCGGCCATCCCGAGCGAGGCGGTGGTGTTGCCGAGCATCTGCACGAGCGCGTCCTGGATCATCTGGAACCCGGCGATCGGGCGACCGAACTGCACCCGCTGCTGGGCGTAGCTCAGGGCCAGTTCGTAGGCCGCCATCTGCACGCCGACGCAGGCCCAGGAGGCGTTGCCGCGTGTGCGCCGCAGGACGCCGCCGGTGTCGGCGAACGTGCCCTGTCCGCCGGAGAGCCGACGGTCCTCGCCGACGCGGACGCCCTGCAGGGTGATGTCGGCGTTCTGCGTGATCCGCAGGGCCGTCTTCCCCTCGATCTTCGCGGTGGTCACCCCGGGGGTCTCGCGGTCGACGACGAAGCCGCGGACCGCGTCGCCGTCGCGGGCCCAGATGACGAGCACGTCGGCGAACGTGCCGTTGCCGATCCAGCGCTTGTGCCCGTCGATGACCCACTCGTCGCCGTCGCGGCGCGCGGTGGTCTCCATACCGCCCGCGACGTCGGAGCCGCCGTGGGGCTCGGTGAGGCCGAAGGCGCCGATCAGGTCCAGCCGCGCCATCGGCGGCAACCAGCGCTCCCGCTGCTCCGGGGTGCCGCAGGCGTCGATCGAGCCCATGGCGAGGCCGCTCTGCACCCCGAAGAAGCTGTTCGTCGACGCGTCGATCCGCGCGATCTCGGCGTGCACGAAGCCCATGAGCACGCGGCGGGCGGGCTCGGCGGAGAGCGTCGAGAGGCCGTAGGGCAGCCCCGCCAGGTCGAGGGCGGCGAACCCCCGCCGGAACTGCTCGGGGAACTCCGCGGCCTCCCAGGCCTCGTTCACCACGGGCGCGACGTCGGAGGCCAGGTAGCCGCGCAGCCGGCGCAGGATGTCGCGCTCGGCGTCGGTGAGCAGTTCGCCGTAGGCGTAGAAGTCGGCGACCCGCTCGGCGTCCGGGTCGAGCTCGAGATGCGGGCGGGGGAGGTCGGCGAAGGGGTCGCCGTGACCACCGGAGCGGTCCGCGGTGGCGGGCGCGAGGGAGGTGCGGTCGTCGGTGGGCGCAGCCATGACCTCAGCGTGCTCCGGGTGTCGCCCGGGCGCCAACGGATCGGTGGTGCACACCATCGGTGATCGCACGGGCGTCCGCCGCTAGATGCTTGTACGATGAAAGTGAAATTGGGGTGGCCCGTGGGGATTCGGGTGGCCGACGGGGTACCGGCTCCCCGAGAGTGGGGACGGACGCCCTCCCTCGTGGGCCCAGGGCGCCGAGACACAGCGGTTGAGGAGTGCGACGGTGGACGGACAGCAGCCGATCACGATCTTCGGGAAGATCACCCGTGGCGACGGCGGGCCGCTCCCGGGGGCGGCGCTGACGCTCTGCGACCTCGCGGGGGACCAGCTCGACCGCACGGTCGCCGACGACGCCGGTGAGTACCGCCTCTCCCCGTCGACCGGTGGCACGTACCTCGTCATCTGCTCGTCCTCGACCCACCAGCCGAAGGCCTCGCTGGTCGCGGTGTCGGACCGGCCGCTGCGCCACGACGTGTCGCTCTCCGGCGGGGGCGCCCTGCTCGAGGGCACCGTCGGCGCCTCGCGGGACGGCGCGCTCGCGGGGACGGCCGGTGTGGTCCTCACGCTGACCGACGTGCGCGGCACCGTCGTCGCCGTCGCCCGGTCGAACGCCGACGGCGGTTACCGGTTCGCCGACCTCGACGAGGGCACCTACACGCTCACCGCCGCCGCCCCGGACACCACGCCGGTCGCCGAGACCGTGCAGATCCCGGGCGAGGGCCGGGTGACCCGTGACATCGCGCTGGTCAGCCAGCTGCGCCTCTCCGGTGTCGTGCGCTCGGCCTCGGGCGGGCGCCCCGTCGCGGAGGCCCTGGCCACGCTGGTCGGGGCCGACGGCAACGTGGTGGGCGCCGCCGTCACCGGGGAGGACGGGAGCTTCGACTTCCCCGAGGTCGCCCCGGGGACCTACACGATCACCGCCAGCGGGTACGCGCCGGTGGCCAGCGAGATCGAGGTGGGCGCGGGACAGCCCTCCGAGGTCACCCTCACGCTCACCCCGCCCGCGCTGGGGCCGGCCGACGAGGCGCCGTCCGAGGTCACCCGGGCGTTCTCCGGCGAGGACTTCGGCGCCGACGCCGTCCCCGCGGGTGCCTACTCGAACGGCCACAACGGCCGCCACGCCACCGGTGAGCTCTACTCCGACCGCGGCTTCGACGCCGACGGCGGGCGGCGGTGACGGCCACGCAGTCGGGGACCCAGCGGGTCGGCGGCATCGCCGTCACCAGTGACGGCTGGCCGGTGCCGTTCGCCGTCGTCACGGTGATCGACGCCGCCGGGCGGCAGATCGGCGGCACGGCGGTCGACGACGACGGGCGGTTCGTCCTCGACGGGCTGCCCGCCGGGCCGTGCACCGTGATCACCTCGGCGGTCGGGCACACCCCGTCGGCGCGGCCGGTCGCCGGCCCCGCCTCGGGTGACCTCGGCCGCGTCGTGCTCACCCGCACCGGCGCGCTGGAACTCCCGGCGCCCGGGCGCTGGGAGATCGACCCGGTGCACTCGCGGATCGCGGCGTCGGCGTTCCACCTCGGCATCACGAAGGTGCACGGCCGGCTCCGCCGGTTCACCGGCGCGATCGACATGGGGCCCTCGTTGGACACCTCGCGGGTCACGGCGGCCATCGAGTCGGGCAGCGTCGACACCGACGACGAGCGCCGCGACGAGCACCTGCGCGCCCCCGACTTCCTCGACGTCCTGCGCTTCGGCGAGATCCGGTTCGCCTCGACGCAGATCGCGCGGCACACGGCCGACCACTGGACGATGTACGGCGACCTCGAGCTCAAGGGCGTCCAGAACAAGGTCGCCCTCGACGTCGTCTACCACGGGGCGGGGCCGGACCTCTGGGGCGGCGAGCGCGCCGGGTTCTCCGCGACCACGCAGCTCTCCCGCGACGACTTCGACATCTCGTGGAACCAGTCCGTGATCGCCGGCATCTTCGCGATCGGGCGCACCCTGCGGATCGAGATCGACATCGAGGCGGTCCGGGTCACCGGGTAGGTCCCGGCCCGCCGCGAGGGTCACACCAGGCAGCCCCGGCCGCCCGGAAACCTGCCCCACGTGCACCTCGCGGCGGCCCGACGCTCAGACCGACGCACCCAGCACCACGTCGTGCTCCACCGAGTCGCCCTCCACCGTCACGACGACCGCGCGCGGCCGGGAGGCCCCGCCGCCCATCCGGTGCGGCGTGCAGATCAGCACGAACTCGCCCGCCTCGGGCGGGCGCAGCTCGAAGTGTCCGTCGGGTTCGGTGTGCACCCGGGCGACCTGCTGCCCGGCCATGTCCACCAGCGTGACCGCCGCGGCGCTCGGGTCGCCGTCACCGTCGACGACCCGCCCGGTGAGCCGCCCGATCCCGTCCGCGGGCTGCTCGTCGACCAGGTGGTGCTCCTCGGCGGTCGCCTCCGCGTCGGGCACCTCGGTCTGCGGGTCGGGGGCGAACTCCGGTTCCCCGGCGACCAGCCCACCGTGGTTCGCGCGGGTCACGACCGCCATGAGCCCGATGGCCACGGCCACGAGCAGCACGGGGACCACGAAGGCGAAGTCCGGTT
Organism: Actinomycetospora sp. CA-084318; assembly: GCF_050955885.1. Classification (NCBI taxonomy): domain Bacteria; kingdom Bacillati; phylum Actinomycetota; class Actinomycetes; order Pseudonocardiales; family Pseudonocardiaceae; genus Actinomycetospora; species Actinomycetospora sp. CA-084318. The sequence goes on along the minus strand of NZ_CP192098.1, from coordinate 746,403 downwards.
CCACCCGGGCGACCACGGCGTTGCCGCCCGCGGCCACCACGATGATCGCGATCCGCAGCGGTGAGTTCCAGTTCCAGGTGAACGGCTTGTGCAGCTCGACCAGGCTCGAGACCCAGTTGGTCACCGTGCCCGAGAGGAAGCTCGTCGGCGTGCCGGCGGGGCCGACGTAGCGCATCGCCGCGGCCTGGATGCCCATCGCCAGGCCGGCGCCCAGCACGAGCACGACCACCCGGGGCTGGGCGAGGGCCTCGTCGTCCACGGTGTAAAAGAACGCCCCGACCGCGACGAGGAGGGCCAGCTCGACGGTCAGCGCGACCCCGACCGCGTTGCGCCACGGCAGGCGCCGCATCGCGATCCCGCAGACGACCGTCCCGACGATCAGGCCGCTGCAGTAGCCGGCGATCGCGGTGAGGTTGTCCAGCGCCTGGAACCAGTCGCCCTGCCCGATCCCGAGGCCGAGCAGGACGAGGTTGCCGGTCATCGTCGAGGCGAAGACCTCGTTGAACGCGAAGAACGTGACGACGTCGATGGCTCCGGCAGCGGCCGTCAGGACGATCGTCACGGCGCTGAGCAGCCCTGGCCGGCGCTCCGGTTGGTCGAATCCGGTCATGATCTACATGATTGGGTCCAACCGTGACGAGCACATGAACGACGCCCGTGACGATCCTCATGAACCGGACGGACCGGTCAGCGGCGACCCAGCACGAGGTCCACGTCGACCGCGCCGCCGTCGACCGAGACCTGCGTGGCCCGCGGCGCCGCGGTGTGGGCGGCGTCCTGCGGGGTCGCGATGACCAGGAACTCGCCCGAGCGCGGCGGCTCGATCCGGAAGCGGCCCTCCGCGTCCGCCACCGCCCGGCCCGCCTGCCGGCCGGCGTGGTCCACGAGGGTCACGACGGCGGGTGCGGGTGCGGCGTCCGGGCCGGTCACCCGGCCCCGCAGCACCCGGCCGCCGCTCGGCGCGCCGACCAGGGCGCCGTCGCCGTCGTCGTAACCCGGCTGGACCGCCTCGGTGACCGCCGCGCCGTCGATCTCGTCCGCACCGTCCGCCGCCCGCTCGTCCGGCTCGACGTAGGCGTACTTCCCGCCCCGCAGCAGCGACGCGAGGGCCGCGACGACGCAGCACAGCGCGGCGAAGGACAGCGCGAAGGTGAGGCCGTCGGCGAAGGGCCCGCTGATCAGCTGCGGGAAGAACGAGCGACCGGTGAGGAACCCGGCCTGCTCCGGGCCCACCTGGGCGAGCACCTGCGGGCCGAGCAGGGTCTGCATCGGGTTGTAGCCGAGCAGGGCGGCGAACAGGGTCGAGACCGGCGGGAGCTCGGCGATGCGCTGGGCGGCGTCGGCGGGCACGCCGTGCGCCACGAGCCCGTCGTGCAGGGCGGTCGGCAGGGTGCGGGAGAGGCCGAGGATCAGCATCGAGAAGAAGATGCCGATCGACAGCACCGTCGCACCGTTCTGGAACGTCGACGTCATGCCCGCGGCCGCGCCGCGCTGGCGGGGCGGGACGCTGTTCATGATCGCCGCCCGGTTCGGCGACGAGAACAGGCCCATCGACAGCCCGTTGACCGCGAGGATGATCGCGAAGCCGACGTAGCCGAAGTCGACCGGCAGGAACGAGAGCAGCAGGAAGCTCACGGCCGCCCCGAGCATGCCGACCGTCGCGTAGGCACGGGCGCCGTGCCGGTCGGACAGGATGCCCGAGACCGGTCCGGCGACGAGGAACCCGATGGTCAGCGGGACCATGTAGATGCCGGCCCACAGCGGCGTCGACTCGTAGTCGTAGCCGTGCTGGGGCAGCCAGATGCCCTGCAGCCAGATGATGAGGATGAACTGCAGGCCGCCGCGCCCGAGGGCGGCGAGCAGGCTCGCGATGTTCCCCGCGGTGAAGGCCCGGATGCGGAACAACGACAGGTGGAACATCGGCTCCGCGACCCGCGTCTCGATCACGGCGAACGCGCCGAGGACCACGACACCGCCGATGAGGCAGACCAGCACGAGCGGCGAGGTCCACCCCATCACGTGGCCGCCGTAGGGCTGGATGCCGTACGTGATGCCCATGAGCACGGCGACGAGGCCGACGGCGAAGGTGACGTTGCCCCACCAGTCGATCCGCGCCTCGTGCCGCTCCCCCACCTCGCGCAGCTTGAGGTAGGCCCAGATCGTGCCGAAGACGCCGATCGGGACGCTGACCACGAACACGAGGTGCCAGGCGATCGGCGCGAGGACCCCGCCGACGATCAGGCCGATGAACGACCCGGCGATCGCGGCGACCGAGTTGATGCCGAGGGCCAGGCCGCGCTGGTGGGTGGGGAACGCGTCGGTGAGGATCGCCGTCGAGTTGGCCAGCAGCAGCGCGCCGCCGATGCCCTGCAGCACGCGCATCACGATCAGCCAGATCGCGCCCGCGTCGCCGTGCATCCAGGTGACGGCGAGCAGGATCGAGAAGAGCGTGAAGACCGCGAAGCCGAGGTTGTACATCCGGGTGCGGCCGTACATGTCGCCGATGCGCCCGAAGCTGACGACGAGCACCGCGGTCACCACGAGGTAGCCCATGATCAGCCACAGCAGGTAGCTGATGTTCGACGCCGCGAGCGGGTCGATGTCGATCCCGCGGAAGATGTCCGGCAGCGCGATGAGCAGGATCGACATGTTGATCGTCACGATCAGCACGCCGAGGGTGGTGTTGGACAGCGCCACCCACTTGTAGCGATCGGTCGACACGCTGCCGCCCCCTCGTCGTTAGCCTACGCAAATAGACTGTACGCGCGCGGGACCGGGGCGGCGAGACGACGGCGGGGTCAGGACCCGGCGGGCACCAGCACGGGCAGCACGCGCTGCGCCAGGTCGACGAGCAACGACCGCTGCTGGTCGGCGGACATCGCACCGCCGCGCGTCAGCGTCAGACTCACCGTCACCTGCCGGTAGGCGACGACGAGGATCGGCCCGTCGGGATCGGAGAAGAACGTCCCCTGCGCCGCGCCGATCGGGGTCGCCACGCCGGTGACGCCCTCGCCCTGCAGCACCTGGTTGTTCACCGCGACCTGCGCGAGCGCGGCCTCGGCCGAGTTGTAGCCGCTGGTCAGCAGCTTGAGCACCTGCGCACCCTGCGGCGCGGCGCCGGGGCCGCCGGTCGAGGTGTAGGTGCAGGTGACGCGCTCGAGACGTCCCACCGAGGGCGCGGGGACGTCGCGCAGCGACCGCACGTCGACGGTGCCCAGCGGCAGGCCGAGCAGGTTCGGCAGGTCGTCCTTCGACAGGATCTGGTTGCAGTCGGTCGGCACGAGCGTCGACCGGGACGGCGGCGCACTGGCCGGGGCCGCGGCGCCGGGCCCGGGGAACGTCGGGACGGGCGGCGTCGCGAGCTGCTCCTCGGAGGAACAGGCCGCCGCGAGCACCACGAGGGCCGCCGCCACCGCGACCCGCAGAAATCGTCCCCGCACCCTCGTCCCCTCGACCGCACCGCCCGGACTCCCACGGTATCGGGACCTCCGGGCGGTCCGCGTCAGGAGCACCGGTCAGTCCTCGGGGATCTCCGCCAGCACCTTCTGTGCCACCCCGAACGCGCGGTTGGCGGCCGGGACGCCCGCGTAGACCCCGACCTGCAGGAGCACCTCACGGATCTCCTCCCGCGTGAGGCCGTTGCGCACCGCCGCGCGGACGTGCATGGCGAGTTCGCCGTCGTGGTGCAGGGCGGCGAGGACCGAGAGCGTGACGATGCTGCGCTGGCGCCGGTCGAGGCCGGGCCGGTTCCACACGCCGTCCCACGCGTACCGGGTGATGAACGCCTGGAAGTCCGCGGTGGTCTCGTCGGTGTTCGCGATCGCGCGGTCGACGTGCTCGTCGCCGAGCACCTCCCGGCGGGTCGCGAGGCCGGCGGGGTCGAGGTCGCTGTTCACGGTCGGTCCTCCTGGGAACGGGTGGCGAGGTAGTCGTCCACGAGGGCGGCGGACTCCCCCGTGTGCGACGACGGGTCGAGGGCGGCGTCGATCTCGGCGCGGGTGACGTCGGTGCCCGCCACGGCCTCGGCGAGCACCTCGGCGAAGGGGCGTCCGGAGTCGAGCGAGGTGGACGCGGCCGCGGTGACCAGCGTCTTCGGGTCGGCCACCCGGCCGCGCAGCATCGTCGTGACGTTCTCGGCGAGCAGCAGCCCGCCGGTGACGCCGAGCGCGGCTTCGATGGCGGCGGGCTCCACCACGAGGTGGCCGAGCGAGTCCGCGAGCCAGGCCGCGCCCGACCCGGTCGTGCGGAGGAGCTCGCGCAGCGGGACCCACTCCGCGTGCCAGGGGCCGGCGGCCCGCTCGTACTCGTGGCCGGACGCGGCCGTGAGCACGGCGGCGACGAGGCCCGGGACGGCCACGGCCGCGGCGCGGGCGGAGACCGCACCGACCGGGTTGCGCTTGTGCGGCAGCGTCGAGGACCCGCCGCGGCCGGGGACGTCCTCGCGCACCTCGGCCACCTCGGTCTGGGCGAGCAGCACGAGGTCGGTGGCCACCGACCCCACCGCCGCACCGGCGCGACCGAGGATCCCGGCGAGCGCGGCGATCCGCCCCCGCTCGGTGTGCCACGCGAGCACGGGCTCGTCGAGCTCCAGCCGACGGGCCAGCGCCGCCCGCACGGCCCGGCCGTCGCCGGCGAACGCCGCGAGCGTGCCGACGGCCCCGCCGAGCTGGACCGTGGGGCGCCACGCGCGCAGGGCCGCGACCGCGTCGTCGAGACCCGCCGCCCAGCCCGCGGCGCGCAGCCCGACGGTCACCGGCGCGGCCTGCTGCAGCAGCGTGCGTCCGGCGGCGGGGGTGTCGCGGTGCGTCCGCGCCAGGGAGGCCGCCGCGTCGGCCGCCGCGACCAGGTCCGTGGTCAGCGCCGCCACGGCCCGCGAGGCCACGAGCATCGACGCCGTGTCCATCACGTCCTGGCTCGTGGCGCCCCGGTGCACCGCGGCGGCCGCCTCGTCCTCGCCGTCGGCGCGCAGCACCGCCCGCAGCGCCGCGACCAGCGGCACCACGGGGTTCCCGGAGGCGGCGGCGTCGACAGCGAGAGCGGTGACGTCGACGCGGTCGGCCGTGCACGCCCGCCCCACCGCGTCGGCGGTCGACCGCTCCAGCGTGCCCGCGTCCGCGGCCGCCGCGGCCAGCGCGGCCTCCGCCTCGAGCAGCGCGTCGAGCCAGGCCCGGTCGGAGACGGCCTCGCGGGCGCCCCCGCGGGCGAGGATCGCGTCGAACAGGCCGGGAGCGGTCACGCGCGCATCATGCCGCGCGCGTCGCCCCGGCCCGCGACGGTCCTCCCGCTCAGGCGAACTCCTTGACGATCGTCGCGCAGAACGCGTCGAGGTCGTCCGGGTTGCGGCTCGTGATCAGGCCCTGATCGACGACCACCTGCTCGTCGACGACGGTGCCGCCGGCGTTGCGGATGTCGGTCCGCAGGCTGGGGAACGACGTGAGGCGCTTACCACGCACGAGGTCGGCCTCGACCAGGGTCCACGGCGCGTGGCAGATGGCGGCGATCGGCTTGCCCGCCCCGGCGACGGCCTGCACGAAGGCGATGACGTCGCCGTTCTGCCGGAGCGTGTCCGGGTTGCACGTCCCGCCCGGCAGGATCAGGGCGTCGAAGTCGTCGGCCGAGACGTCGGCGATCGCCCGGTCCACGGTGAAGGTGTCCCCCGGGTTGATGTCACCGTTCATCGCCTGGATCTCGCCCGTGTCCACCGAGATCAGCGTCGTGGTCGCGCCCGCGTCCTCGGCCGTCCGGCGCGGCTGTTCCAGCTCGACCTGCTCCACGCCGCTGGCCGCGAGGATCGCGACGCGCTTGCCGGAGAGTTCGTTCGCCATGCGGGGCTCCTCCGTCGGGGATGGTTCGTCCGGGCGGCGGTTGCCCACGGCCGGTCGCGACCGAAACGGTCAGCGCACGAGCCGCGGCGGCGTCCCGACGTCGAGTTCCCCACCGGCCTCGACGGCGTCCGCGCGGGTCTGCGCCCATGCGACGACCCCCTCGGCGTCCACCCCGTGCCGCCCGGCCACGGACGCCCCCGAGCCGAGGTTGTCCGCCCCGCGCCGCAGCAGCGAGACCGCGCCCCGCCGGTTGCCGCGCTGCGCGTGGGTGAGGCCCACCGCGAGCTGTGCGAGACCCTGCCAGAAGGCCCGCTCGTCGTCGGCCCCGGACTTCCACGCACCCTCGAGCACCTCGTGGGCGTGGAACGGGAACCCGCCGTCGAGCAGGCGCTGCGCCTCGCGCAACGCCTCGTCGGGCGGCAGGACGACGTCCTCGTCGACCCGCCCGACGCCGGCCGCACCGGGCGGCAGGGGGCGCCCGGCGGCGTCGCGGGGCCGGGCGTTGCGGGCCCGTCCCGTCTCGTCTCGGTCGCGGTCGGCGCGTGAGGTCACGCCCTCCACCGTGACACGGCGCGCTTGAGCGCCCCGTGTGCGGCGGAGTGCGTCACATACGGTGCGGATCGCCGCACTCCCCGACGGACGACGGGCCGCCCGTCACCGGTCTGCGGTGACGGACGGCCCGCTCGTGGGGGGGGTGGTGCGGCGATCAGGTCCGACGCGAGGCGTCCGCCGGCTCCTCCGCGGCGGCCGGGGCACCGGTCCCGTTCGACGAGGTCCCGTTCGACGAGGTCCCGCTCGCCGGGGTCCCGTGCGAGGAGTCGTCGTGGTCGTCCGGTCCCGTGGACGCGGTCCCGGCCTCCTCCTTCGGCGGCAGCCCCCGCGTCGCGTACAGGCTCGTGATGGTGACGACCGTCAGCGTCACGAGGATCACCGCCAGCGACAGCGGGGTCGGTACCTCGGGGATGGCCGGGTTGATGTCGACGTGGAGCCAGTGGAGGATCAGCTTCACGCCGATGAAGGCCAGGATGAACGCCAGGCCGTACGACAGGTGGACGAGGCGCTCGAGGAGCCCCACCAGCAGGAAGTACAGCGCGCGCAGGCCGAGCAGCGCGAACGCGTTCGCGGTGAACACGATGTAGGCGTTCTGCGTGATGCCGAAGATCGCGGGGATCGAGTCGAGCGCGAAGACGAGGTCCACCGAGAGGATCACCGCGACGGTGATGAACAGCGGCGTGACCCCGAGCTTGCCGCCGACCTTGCGCCAGAGCTGGCCGTCGTGCTTGTCGCCCGGCTTCGTGTCCTCCTCGTGGACGGTCACGAACTTGCGCGTGAGGCGCACGGCGACGTTGTCGCTCATGTCCTTCGGCTCGTCACCGTGCGAGCGCACGAGGCCGTAGGCGGTGTAGAGCAGGAACGCCCCGAAGATCACGAAGGCGAAGCTGAACGCGTTGATCACCGCGGCGCCGATGAGGATGAAGATCGCGCGCATCACGAGCGCGCCGATCACACCCCAGAGCAGCACCTTCTGCTGATGCCGCTTCGGCACCGCGAACTGCGCCAGGATCACCGCGAAGATGAACAGGTTGTCGACCGAGAGGCTCTTCTCGACCAGCCAGCCCGAGATGTACTCGACGCCCGACTGGGAGCCCATGAAGATCCAGACTCCGACCCCGAAGGCCAGCGCCACCACGATGTAGATGACCGACCACAGGGTCGCCTCGCGGAAGCTGACCTCGTGGGGTGAGCGGGCGTGCCAGATGTCGATCGCGACGAGGACGGCGATGCCGCCGACCGTCGCAGCCCAGACCCAGAACGGGACGGTCACCTCAGCCTCCTACCGGCCAACTGTCGATTCCCCTGTCCAACGACATGGGGAAGCCTTTGAGTTCCCTTTACCCCGTGAGGCCCGCCACGCCACCCGACGAGGGGAACTCTGCCGCTCCCGTCGCGTCGTCGCCCGCCCTGCACGCCCACTCGGGCGACGCTGGTGCTCCGAACAGCCGTAAGGAGCGTCATGGCAGTAGGCAGGGTCACAGCGACGACCGTCCTGGCGGTGGTCGTGTTCGCCCCGACCGCCCTCGCTGCCCCGCCTCCGACGCCCCCGGCGCCACCTCCTCCGGCGTCCTCCGACGGCCGGATTCTCGATGCCCTGCTCGGCGCGCGCGCCGACGACGTGCCGGGCACGCAGTACCGCGAGTTCACGACGACCGCGGCGGCCGGCCGGGTGCGCGGACACCTGATCCGGGTCGACCTCGCGAACCGGACGGTGGCGATCCGTCTCCTCCGACCGGCCGTCGTGAGCGCCGTGGGCACGGTGCCGGACCTGGCCGCGCGCGCCGGGGCGATCGGCGGGGTCAACGGCAACTTCTTCGACCAGGGCGGCACCGGTGCCTCGGTGGGCGTCGAGCTCGAGAACGGGGCCCTGGTGAAGTCCGCCGTCCCCCTCGGGCGCCGGCCCGCCCCACCCGGACCGCCCGGGTCGAGCCCGGACACCGTCCTCGGCATCGGCACCGACGGGGTGGGCCGGATCGGGCGCGTGCTGTTCTCCGGCACCGTGCGCCTCGCCGGGCGTGAGGTGCCGCTCGCCGGACTCAACCTCTACGCCGTCCCGGTCGGCGGGGTCGCGGCGTTCACGCCGGCGTGGGGCGGGGCGACCCGGGCCCGCACCGTGTGCGGCAGCGACACCGACGCGAAGGCCCCGTGCGCCCGGGACGCCGTGGAGGTGCGGGTGAAGGCCGGGAAGGCGGTGGCGGTCGGACCGGTCGGGACCACCGCGGTGCCCGCCGGGGAGGTCGCCCTGGTCGCCCGCGACGCGGCCGCCGCGGGGATGCGGGCCCTGCGTCCCGGCGACCCCGTCGACGCCCGCTGGACCGCCCTCGCCCCCGACACCCCGCCGCTGCGCACCGCCCTCGGAGCGCTCGCGCTGGTCCGGGACGGCGCCCCGTGGCCGGGACTGCAGACCTCCGAACGCGCCCCGCGCACCGCGGTCGGGCTCTCCGCCGACGGCCGGACCCTCTTCCTGATCGCCGTGGACGGCCGCCAGGAGGCGAGTGTCGGGGCCACGCTCGCCGAACTCGGACGCCTGGTCACCGATCTCGGCATCCCGCAGGCCGTCGCCCTCGACGGCGGTGGGTCGACGCAGATGGTGCGACGCCCGGCCGGGGGACGGCTCGGCGTCGTGAACGTCCCGTCCTCGTCCCCCCTGCGCGCGGTGGCCGACGGACTGGCCGTGGTGCCGGCCGGACGGGATTTCCCGGCCGGGGCGGGAACATCGTGACGGCGGGCGTGGTTGGATCGGGTGTCCGGGCCGGGCGCCATGTGCCCCCGGGTCTCAATAATAAGAGCCGCCAGGGACGATCGTTCGGCTGAAGCCCTGGTGTGCCACGCGCCGCGAGGCGGCTCATCGCCCGGCTCGGACACCCACGACGCGAACGGGCCCCGGCACCATCAGGTGCCGGGGCCCGTCGTCGTACCGGGGTCTACTGCCCGCCGCCCCCGCCGAGGTTCGGCAGCTGCGACTGGAACTGCTCCTGGCACTGCGCCAGGGCCTGCTGCACCGCGGCCGGGTTGCCGGCGTTCTGCGCCTGCGACAGGCACTGCTGCAGCTGGTCGAGCGAGTTCCCGCCGCCGGACTGGAAGAAGGCGAAGAGCCCGACGCCGACCACGATCATCAGGATGATGTTCACGATCACCGAGAGCAGGCCCAGCAGCAGACCGGTGAGCGCCACGCCTCCGTTGGTCGCCTGCTGCTTGCGCACCCGGCCGCGACCGATGACGCCGAAGATGACGGCGAGCAGCCCGAGGAGGAAGCCGACGATCGGCAGCCACCAGCAGGTCAGCAGGCCGAGGATGCCGAACACCAGCGCTGCCGTGCCCATGCCGTTCTTCGGCTTCGGCGGCGGGGTGGCGGTGCCGGCATCCCACTGGCCCTGCGGGAAGGGCTCGGTCACGTCGGTTGTCCTCTCGGATCGGGGCCGGGTGACCACCTTCTACCCTTCGCGTCCGGTTTCACACCGGAACGCGGCCGTACCCGGACGAACGAACGACGCGTTCGTGGCTTCTCTCCGCACGAACGCGTCGTTCGTTCCGGACGGGGCTCAGGCGCCCCGCGCCCCCGTGTGCGCGATGGCCTCGTCCTGCCGACGGGTCTCCGCGCCGGTCGCGATGGGCGCGTCGATCCAGGCCTCCGGGATGCCGAACGCGTCGATCAGCGCCCGGGCGTGCGGGCGCAGCCCGAGGCACAGCTCGTTGATCTCGGCGGTGATCGCCTTCGACCGTGCCGCCGAGATGCGGCCGTGCTCGAGGAACCACCCCTTGTCCTGCTCGACGACGCTCAGCGCGTAGAGGTCGCACAGCGAGCGCATCAGCTGCTGCGCCTCCGGGTCGGTCTGCGCCTCGCAGGCCCGGTTGAAGGCGTCGAGCACCAGCCCGTCCAGGTGGGCCCGGGCGGCGTGCAGCAGGTGGTCCTGGGCCCGGTTGAAGATGTCGAACGCCCGGTCGGGCGAGACGCCCTTGCCGCGGGCGGGACGCAGCCGCCGGACCAGCCCGTCGAGGGTGTGCTCCTCGCGGTCGTCGAGCAGCTTGATCTGCCAGGACGCGTCGAGGACGGCCTCGTCGTCGCCGCCGGCCGCCGCACCGCGCAGCCGCTCGGCGAGCTGGTGCAACGACGTGCGCTCGGCGACGGTGTCGAGCACCTGGTCGGCGACGAACCGGATCGTGCCCAGGGTGTCGAGGTTGCCGAAGTCGTCGGCGTAGCCCGAGATCAGGCCCTTGGCCACGAGCTGGAGCAGGACGGTGTTGTCGCCCTCGAACGTGGTGAACACGTCGGTGTCGGTGCGCAGCGTGCCGAGCCGGTTCTCCGAGAGATAACCCTGGCCGCCGCACGCCTCACGGCAGACCTGGATGACCTCGGTGGCGTTCCAGGTCGACAGCGCCTTGATGCCCGCGGCACGGGACTCGAGCTCGCGCTGGCGCTTCTCGTCGACCGAGCCGCCGGCCTCCCGCTCGGTCTGGATGTCGTGCAGCATCTCGACGAGCTCGTTCTGGGCCAGGCGCAGCGCGTAGGTGCGGGCCAGCAGCGGGAGCAGCTTCCGCTGGTGGGCGAGGTAGTCGAGGATGACGATCTCGCCGGCACCGCCCGGCGCCGCGAACTGACGCCGGGCCTCGGCGTAGCGCAGCGCGATCGTCAGGGCGAGCTGGGCGGCGCCGACCGCCGAGCCGGAGACGCTGATGCGGCCGCGCACGAGCGCGCCGAGCATCGTGAAGAAGCGGCGGTTCTCGCTCTCGATGGAGCTGGAGTAGGTGCCGTCGGGGGCGACGGTGCCGTAGCGGTCGAGCAGGTTCTCCCGCGGCACGCGCACGCCGTGGAAGGCGAGCCGGCCGTTGTCGACGCCGTTCAGTCCCTCCTTGTGCCCGTCGTCGGTGATCTCGACGCCGGGCAGGACGTCGCCCTGCTCGTCGCGCAACGGCACGAGCACCGCGTGCACGCCGTGGCGGGCCGGCGCCTCGCCCTCGGGCGCGGACCACAGCTGCACGAAGACGACGGCCATCCGCCCGTCCCGGGCGGCGTTGCCGATGTAGTCCTTGCGGGCCGACTCGGTGGGCGTGTCGACCACGAACTCCTGCGTCGCCGGGTCGTACGTGGCGGTGGTGTGCACCGACTGCACGTCCGACCCGTGGCCCGTCTCGGTCATCCCGAAGCAGCCGGGCAACGACAGGTCCATCACGGCGGGCAGGTACCGGGCCTGCTGCTCGGCGTTGCCCAGGGCCTGGATGGCGCCACCGAACAGGCCCCACTGCACGCCGCTCTTGACCTGGAGCGACAGGTCGGCGAACGCGAGCATCTCGAACGAGACGACCGAGCCGCCGATGTCGCCGCGACCGCCGACCGCCGTCGGGAAGCCGTGCACGGCGTGGCCGTCGGCGGCCAGCTGCCCGAGCATGTCCCAGACCCGGGCGCGGTAGCTCTCGGTGTCGGTGCCCGGGGCCACCCGGAGATCGGCGAAGTCGTCCCGACCCCGGATCTCGTCCCGCAGCCAGGACCAACGGCCGTCGAGGGAGCGGCGGACCGCGGCGACGGCGGCGGGGGTGACGTCGGACGGCAGGGACAGCGGAGCGGCCATCGGTGAGGCCTCCTCGGTGCTTGTTACTGGTCGGTAACCACGGTTGTACCGCGTACCGGGAGTACCCGCTTCCCCGCGTGGGGCGCGTCACCCGCTCAGGCGGAGGCGGCCGAGGAGTTGACGGTGCGGTCGAGCCCGCCCCAGGCGAGGTCGGCGACCTCGTCGGTGATGACCTCGCGCGCGACCTCGGGCCGCGCCGTCAGCCAGTGGTCCCCCACCGACCGGACCATCCCGACGACCGCGTGCCCCCATGTGACCGCCGGCGCCGGGTCGCGGCCCTGCCGGTGCAGCTCGGTGGTGATGATCTCGCCGACGTGGTCGCCGATGAACGACGTCAGGTCGCCCACGAAGTCGCCCTCGCCCGCCGACGCGGTGCGGTCCGAGCCGGGCGGGCGCATCACGTAGCGGTAGATGTCGGGGTCGCGCTCGATCAGGGCGAGGTAGGCGTCGATGCCCTGCCGGAGGATCTGCTGCGGCGGCCCGGCGGTCCGCATCGCCTCGGCCACCTGCGCCACGATCACGGCGCCCACCCGCTCGCAGACGGCCTGGTAGAGGTCGAACTTGTCGGCGAAGTGCCGGTACACCACGGTCTTCGAGGTCCGCGCCTGGGCCGCGACCTGGCTCATGCCCACGTCGGGGCCGAACTGCCGGATGGCGACGATCGTCGCGAGCGTGAGTTCCTGGCGCCGGGCCCGCCGGTGCTCGTCCCACCGACTCGAACGTTTGTCGCGACGGGGCGGCGGGGCAGTGTCCTGCTCCGATGCGCCGTCGGTCACAGCGCCCTCCGGCGACGAGGCACGGCGGCCACGCCGACCCGACCCCTCGTCCTCGTGACGATGCGAACGACGACTCACGGCACCCACGGTACCTGCTACTTTTGAGTAACCAAGCCCGAACCTCCCTGGAGGACCCCATGGCCAGCCCCCGTCGCGCGGCGGTCGTCGGCGCCAACCGCATCCCGTTCGCCCGCTCCAACGGCGCCTACGCGCGCGCCTCCAACCAGGACATGCTCACCGCGGCGCTCGACGGTCTCGTCGCCCGGTTCGGGCTGACCGAGGAGCGCATGGGCGAGGTCGTCGCCGGCGCCGTCCTCAAGCACAGCCGCGACTTCAACCTCACCCGTGAGGCCGTCCTCGGCTCGCGGCTCTCCGCCGCCACCCCGACCTACGACGTGCAGCAGGCGTGCGGCACCGGCCTCGAGGCCGCGATCCTCATCGCCAACAAGATCGCCCTCGGGCAGATCGAGGTCGGCATCGCCGGCGGGGTGGACACCACGTCCGACGCCCCGATCGCCGTGAACGACGACCTGCGCGAGGTCCTGCTCGAGGCCAACCGCGCGAAGTCCACCGCCGGCGTCGTCAAGGCCCTCGCCGGCCTGCGCCCGGGGCAGATCGTCCCCGAGATCCCGGCCAACCGGGAGCCGCGCACCGGCATGGCGATGGGCGAGCACGCCGCCATCACCGCCGCGCACTGGGGCGTCGAGCGGACCGCGCAGGACGAGCTCACCGCGCTGTCGCACCAGAACCTGGCGAAGGCCTACGACGCCGGGTTCTTCAACGACCTCATGACCCCGTTCCTCGGGCTCACGAAGGACAACAACCTCCGCGCGGACTCCACGGCCGAGAAGCTCGGCAAGCTCAAGCCGGTGTTCTTCCCCGCGGGTGGGGACAAGGCCGAGGCCACCATGACGGCGGGCAACTCGACGCCGCTGACCGACGGCGCCGCCACGGTGCTGCTCGCCTCCGACGAGTGGGCCGCCGAGCGCGGGCTGCCGGTGCTCGCGCACCTGGTCGACGCCGAGACCGCCGCCGTCGACTACGTGCACGGCGACGAGGGCCTGCTGATGGCGCCGGCGTACGCGGTGCCGCGGATGCTCGAGCGCAACGGCCTCACCCTGCAGGACTTCGACTTCTACGAGATCCACGAGGCCTTCGCCTCGACGGTGCTCGCCACGCTCGCCGCGTGGGAGAGCCCGCAGTTCTGCAAGGAGCGCCTGGGGCTCGACGCGCCGCTCGGCTCCATCGACCGCGCCAAGCTCAACGTGCACGGCAGCTCGCTCGCCGCCGGCCACCCGTTCGCCGCGACCGGCGCCCGCATCGTGCCGACGCTCGCGAAGATCCTGCACGAGAACGGCGGGGGTCGCGGGCTCATCTCCATCTGCGCCGCCGGCGGCCAGGGCGTCGTCGCCATCCTCGAGGCCTGAGAAGGGACACGTCCATGTCGCACGACTGGTACTCCGACTTCGTCAACTCGGGCTTCGGCCGGGCGATCGCCGGCAACGTCGGCCTGCCCCCGGTGCCGAAGCTGCGTCGCTGGCAGCCCGGCCAGCCGCTGCTCTCCGGGGCCGCCCTGCTCGGCACCGCGACCGCGAACGGCCGGGTGGCCAAGGTCGTCCGGGCCGTGCTCGCCGACGCCGGCGTGGAGGTCCACGAGGACCCGGCCGCCCCGATCGGGGGCGGCTCGTCGTCCTCGAAGGTGGCCGCGGCCGTCCTGGACGCCACCGGGCTGTCCAGCCCGCGCGACCTCGCCGCGATCCAGCAGTTCCTCACGCCGGTGATGCGCCGGGTCGGCCCGTCGGGCCGCATCCTCGTCGTCGGGGACGTCCCGGCGGAGGCCGAGCGCCCCGCCGTGCGGGCCGCCCGCCGCTCGCTCGAGGGCCTGGTCCGCTCGGCGGCCAAGGAGGCGCGCTACGGCGCCACCGTGAACCTGGTGCACGTCGCCGACGGGGCCGAGAACGACCTCGAGTCGACGCTGCGGTTCTTCCTCTCCTCCCGGTCCGCGTTCGTCGACGGGCAGCGGCTCGACGTCGGCACCGTGCCCGGCTACGCGGGCTCCTCCGCCGGGACCGACTGGGACCACCCGGTGACCGGCAAGGTCGCCGTGGTCACCGGCGCCGCGCGCGGGATCGGCCGGACCGTCGCGCAGACGCTGGCCCGCGACGGCGCGACGGTCGTCGCGGTCGACGTGCCGTCCGCGGGCGACGCGCTCGCCCACACCGCGAACGACGTCGGCGGCACGGCGCTGCAGCTCGACATCACCTCCGAGGGCGCGGGCGAGGCGATCCTCGAGCACTGCCGCCGCCACGGCGGGATCGACATCGTGGTGCACAACGCGGGCATCACCCGCGACAAGCTGCTCGCGAACCAGGACACCGACCGCTGGAACTCGGTCATCGACGTCAACCTGAACTCGCAGCTCGCGATCAACGACGTGCTGCTGGCGTCGTCCGACGACGACGGGTTCCACCGCGGTGGGCGCATCGTCACCGTCTCGTCGATGGCCGGCATCGCGGGCAACCGCGGCCAGACCTCCTACGGCGCCTCGAAGGCCGGCGTCATCGGGCTGGTCGAGGCCACCGCCCCGCTGCTCGCGGACAAGGACGCGACGATCAACGCGGTCGCGCCCGGGTTCATCGAGACCGCGATGACCGCGGCGATGCCGGTCGGCACCCGCGAGGCGGGCCGCCGGCTCTCGTCGCTGACCCAGGGCGGGCTGCCGATCGACGTCGCCGAGACCATCGCCTGGTTCGCGCAGGGCGCCTCCTACGCGATCAACGGGCAGGTCCTGCGCGTCGACGGCCAGAACTACCTGGGGGCCTGATGCCGACCGAGACCCTCGACAGCCCGCCCACCCTGGGCGCGCTGTACGGCCGGGCCCTGCTGACGGCCCGGTCGGGTGGCGAGACGCTGCCCGACCGGACCCTCGAGCTGGTCAACGCCACGATCGACGCCGACGCGGTGGCGGACTACGCCCACGTCTGCGGGTTCCGGGTGGGCGGCGAGCTGCCGATCACCTACCCGCACATGCTGGCGTTCCCGCTGCAGATGCGGCTGATGACCGACCGCGAGTTCCCGCTGCCCGCGCCGGGCATGGTGCACCTGCGCAACGTCATCACCCAGCAGCGTCCGCTCGCCGTCGGGGAGCCCCTGGTGGTGCGCGTGCACGCCGAGCGCCTCGTGGCGCACCCGAAGGGCGCGCAGGTCGACCTGGTCTCCTCGGTCGGCCTTCCCGACGACGAGGCGGCGTGGCACTCGCGCTCGACCTACTTCGTGCGCGGGGCGAGCGCCGAGGAGCCGACGGACGCGGCGCCGCCGGAGCCCGAGCCGCACGTCGGGGACCGGCCGCACGCGGTGTGGACGGTGCCCGGCGACATCGGCCGCCGCTACGCCGCGGTGTCCGGCGACGTGAACCCGATCCACGTCAACGGTCTCGCCGCGAAGGCGTTCGGGATGCCGGGCACCATCGCGCACGGCATGTGGTCCAAGGCGCGTGTGCTCGCCGCGCTCGCCGGCCGCACCGACGGGGCCGTCACGGTCGACGCGGTGTTCCGCTCGCCGCTGCGCATCCCGTCGAAGGCCTTCCTCTACACGGCGGCCACGAAGGACGGGTGGGACGCGGCCCTGCGGTCGAAGGGCAAGGACCACCTGCTGCTGACGGTGCGCCCGGCGTCGTAGGCCCGCCCGGCTCCCTGCGTGAGGGGAACCCTCGAGCGCTCTCGTGGCGTGAGGGTTCCCCTCACGCGTTCCCGGGGGGACCCGAACCTGTCGCGAGCCGCCCTGTCCGCGAGCTGCACACCAGGCATCCGCGGCGGCCCGTCGACCTGCCCCACGTCACCCTCGCGCGGAAGTCGGACACCCCTGGACGAACCCGGACAACGCAATCCGATCGCCCGCGACACGTGTCACCGAGGACACCCCGCTTCACGGTGACGCCGCAGGTCACGAGCACGATGACCACTCGTGGCCCCGCACTCCCCGTCCGCTCTCGACCCCACCGGGACCGGACCCACCGACCGGATCGAGCGCCCCGACGACCGGGTGGACACGCCCGAGCCGACCGGACCCGAGCCGACCCGACCCGTCGTCGGGAGGAGGCGGTTCCGGTTGCTGCCGCGGCGCCGGTGGCTCCGCCGGACGCTCGCCGCGCTGGTCGTGGTGGTCCTGCTCGTCGGCGTGATCGCCGCACCGTCGCTGGTCCACGCGCTGACCCGGCCCGGCTCGGACACGGTCGCGGCGCGGCTGGCCGAGTGGGGCCGGGACCACGGGCTCGGGTCGGTGGTGACCGCGCTGGAGTCGGCGCAGTACCAGCTCGACCAGCCGCCGACCGGCGGCGCCCCGGTCGGCGGCATCCCACACGCGAACGGCGCGGTCGCCGACCGGCCCGGCGGCAGCCCCGCCCCGCCGCCCCTGCCCGCGCCCGCCGGGCTCTCGCCGCTGCCCGGTGAGGGGCAGTGGCAGACCGTGGTGTCGACCCCGCACGGGGACGCGGTCCGCGTCGCCTCGGTGCGCCCCGACGCCCAGCACACCTCGTTCACCGTCGGCGTGCTGTGGATGGACCCGACGCTGGTGCGCGGCGTGCTGCACCCCGGCTCCGAGGACCCGGGCGGGACCTGGTCGGTGCCCCCGTCGATCGACGCGACCGAGCAGCGCACCGTCGTCGCCGCCTTCTCCGCGGGCTTCCGCCTGCAGGGCGACAGCCACGGCGGCTGGTACCTCGACGGCCGCGAGGCCCGGCCGCTCGTCCCCGGCGCGGCCAGCCTCGTGATCCGCAAGGACGGCACGGCGGACGTCGGCGCGTGGGGCAGCGAGGTCCGGATGGGCCCCGACGTCGTGGCGGTGCGCCAGAACCTGGTGCCGCTCGTCGACCAGGGCGTGGTCAACCCGACCTGCGCCACCGGCGGCACCGCCGAGTGGGGGTCGACCGTCGGGCAGGCCGCCTACATCAACCGGTCGGCCTTCGGCGTGACGGCGACCGGTGCGGAGGTCTACGTCGGGGGTCCGGCGCTGTCGGTGTGCACGCTCGGTGAGATCCTGCGCAGCGCGGGCGTGGTCCGCGGGATGGAGCTGGACATCAACCCGGCGTGGGTGACCGGCGCGTACTTCCACCCCACCGGCAACCCGCAGCCCGACGCCTTCCAGCTCTTCCCCGGCGAGCAGGTCGGGGCCCAGCACTACCTGCAGACCTCGAGCCGGGACTTCCTCTCCTTCGACCTGCGGACGGTGGCCGACACCGCCGGCGCACCGCCCTCCACGCAGCACAGCGGGACGAAGCACACGTCGCCCGGGAGGCATCACCGGTAGTTGCCCGATGTAAGGATGTCGGCGTGTCGACGTCGCGCCTCCGGACCGCCCTGCTCGTCGTCGCCGTCCTGCTCATCGCGCTGAACCTGCGCCCGGCGGTGGTCGCGGTGTCGCCGCTGGTCGCCCAGATCCGCGCGGACCTCGGGATCTCGAGCGCCGTCGCCGGGCTGGTGACGACGCTGCCGGTGCTCTGCTTCGGACTGCTCGCCCCGGTGGCGGGGCGGGTGGCGCGCCGGCTCGGGCTCGAGACGACGCTGCTGGTGGCGCTGCTCGTCCTGACGACGGGCATCCTCGTCCGGCTGGTGCCCTCCCTCGCGGCCCTGCTGGCGGGCAGCCTGCTGGCCGGCGTCGCGATCGCGATCGGCAATACGCTGATGCCCGTCGTGGTCAAGCGCGACTTCCCGCACCGCACCGGCGCGATGACCGGCGCGTACTCGACGATGATCTCGGCGGGCGGCGCCCTGTCGGCCGCCGTCATGGTGCCGATCGAGCAGGCGACCGGGCTCGGCTGGCGTCCGGCCCTCGCGCTCTGGGCGATCGGGGCCGGCCTCGCGATCGTGCTGTGGACCCCCTGGGTGCTGCGGGCCCGCCGCGCGGCCGCGGCGGCGCCTCCCGCCGCCCCGGCGGCCCCGGTCCGCGGACTGTGGGGCTCCGCGCTCGCGTGGCAGGTGACGCTGCTGATGGGCCTGCAGTCGCTGCAGTTCTACTCGTTCACCGCCTGGGCGCCGACGCTGTTCGTCGAGCGGGGGCGCACCCCCGCCGAGGCCGGTCTCCTGCTCTCGCTCACGGGTCTGGCCTCCCTGGTGACCTCGGCGCTCACCCCGGTCCTCGCCACCCGGCGTCCGACCCAGTTCCACCTGGTGGGCCTGCTGATCGGGCTCTGGGTGGTCGGCTACCTCGGCCTGCTCCTCGCCCCGGACGGCACCGCCGCCCTGTGGATGGTGATCATCGGACTCGGTCAGGGCGTCGGGATCTCCCTGGGTCTCACCCTCATCACGCTGCGCTCGCCCGACGCGGCGCACACCTCGGAGCTCTCCGGCATGGCGCAGGGCGTCGGCTACGTGGTGGCGGCGGCCGGGCCGTTCGCGCTGGGCGCGATCCGGGACCTGACCGGCGGTTGGACCTGGCCGGTGCTCACGCTGCTCGTGATGCTCGTCCCGCTCACCGTCGCCGGGTTCGGGGCGGCCCGCGATCGGCACGTCGGCCTCGGCACCGCGGAGCGGCCGGCCGCAGCGGTGCGCTGACCCTCGTTCATCCGACGTTCGTCTCCCGTGCCCGGTTTGTCCGCGATCGGTGCCTACCGTCCGGTTGACCACCACACGATCGGACGACCGGGAGCTCCCCCACGTGAACCGCCGTCTCCTGCCGCTGCTCACCCGCACCGGACACCGCCGCTCCGCCACGCACTGCCGCTACAAGTGCGGTGACGCCTGCGACGCCCCGGTGCGCAACCGCAGCGACAACCCGACCTTCCGCGAGGTGGTCGCCGGCACCGTGAGCCGGCGCAGCGTGCTGTCCGCGGGCCTCGTCGTCGGGGCGACCGGAGCGTTGGCGGCCTGCGGCACCGGCACCGGAGGCGGCGCGGCCGCCGCTCCCACCTCGCCGTCGGCCCCCGTGCCGCCCTCTCCCGGCCTGGGCTTCACGGCGGTGCCGCCGAACACCGCCGACGCGGTGACGGTGCCCGAGGGCTACTCGCAGCAGGTCCTCATCCGCTGGGGCGACCCCGTCGTGACCGGCGCGCCCACCTTCGACGTCGCGAGCCAGACGGCCGAGAAGCAGGCCCTGCAGTTCGGGTTCAACAACGACTTCCTCGCCGTCATCCCGATCCCCGGCGACCCGACCCGGGCGTTGCTCGTCGCGAACCACGAGTACACGACCGAGCCGTTCATGCACCCCGGCTACGTCGCCACGGCCCCGACGCCGGAGCAGATCCGGATCGGGATGGCCGCGCACGGGATGAGCGTCGTCGCGGTGTCGCTGGATCCGTCGTCGGGACGGCCGACCTCCGTGCTGCAGGACCCGCTGAACCGTCGCGTCACCGCGACGACGCCCTTCACCCTGACCGGCCCCGTGGCGGGCGACCCGCTGGTGCGCACGACCGCCGACCCCGAGGGCCGGACCGTGCTGGGCACGCTCAACAACTGCGCCGGCGGGACGACGCCGTGGTCGACCGTGCTCTCCGGCGAGGAGAACATCGACCAGTACTTCGCGAACGGCGCGGCCGTCGCCGACCCGGTGCTGAAGGCCCGCTACGAGCGCCTCGGGCTCGACGGCGAGGCCAGCGAGCGGCTCTGGGAGACCGCGGACCCGCGGTTCGACCTGCTCCGCGAGCCGAACGAGGCGCACCGGTTCGGCTGGGTCGTCGAGCTCGACCCGTTCGACCCGGCGGCCGCGCCGCGCAAGCACACCGCGCTCGGCCGGTTCAAGCACGAGGGCGCGACGGTGCGGGTGCTCCCCGACGGCACGACCGTCGCGTACATGGGCGACGACGAGCGCTTCGAGTACGCCTACAAGTTCGTGTCCTCGGCGAAGGCTCGCCCCGGCACGGCGCCCGCCGACCGCGCGTTCAACCAGACACTCCTCGACCAGGGCACGCTCTTCGTCGCGACCTTCACCGGTGAGCCCCGTCCCGACGGGGGCTCGGGTGGCCGGGGCGAGTGGCGCCCGCTGGTGGAGTCACGTCCCGACGGCACCGCGCGGTCCTTCGTCCCGGGCTTCTCCGGCACCGAGGTCCTGCTGTTCACCCGCCAGGCCGCCGACGTCGTCGGCGCCACGAAGATGGACCGCCCCGAGGACGTCGAGCCGCACCCGGTCACCGGCGCGGTGTACATGGCGCTGACCAACAACGACGAGCGCGGCGTCGAGCCCGGTGCCGCCGGCCCGGACGCCGCCAACCCGCGCCGCGAGAACACCAACGGCCAGGTGCTGGAGCTCGTCGAGGACCGCAACGACCCGACAGCGACGACCTTCGCCTGGTCGCTGCTGCTCGTCTGCGGCGACCCGACGGCGGCGGACACCTACTACGGCGGGTTCGCGAAGGACCAGGTCAGCGCGATCTCCTGCCCGGACAACGTGGCCTTCGACCCGACGCACGGCAACCTGTGGGTCTCCACCGACGGCAACGCGCTCGACTCGAACGACGGGCTGTTCGCGGTGTCGCTCGCCGGGGCCGACCGGGGGCGGGTCAAGCAGTTCCTCACCGTGCCGAAGGGCGCCGAGACGTGCGGTCCGGTGATCATGGCGAACTGCGCGATGGTGTGCGTGCAGCACCCGGGCGAGGTCGACGACGCGTCCCTGGACCGCCCGGCCTCGCACTGGCCGGACGGCGGGACCAGCCCGGCCCGGCCCGCCGTCGTCGTGGTGTGGCGGACCGACGGAGGTGGCTTCGCCACGTGAGTACTTCTGACGGTGATCACCGTCAGAAGTACTCACGGGCGCGTCAGCGCACCTGGACCAGCGCCTTACCCGTGTTCTCGCCGCGCAGCAGGCCGAGGAACGCGTCGACGGCGTGGTCGATGCCCTCGGTCACGGTTTCGGCGAACCGCACCCGCCCGTCGGCGACCCACGGCGTCACCTCCTCGAGGAACGCCGGGAAGCGGTCGAGCGAGTCGGTGACGATGAAGCCCTGGATCGACAGGCGCTTCTTGACGATCTGGAAGAGGTTGCGCGGGCCGGGTGTGGCGTCGTCGTCGGTGTCGTTGTAGTGCGCGATCGCCCCGCAGGCGGCGATGCGGGCGTGGTCGTTCGCCACGGCGATGGCGGCCTCGAGGTGGTCCGCGCCGACGTTGTCGAAGTAGACGTCGATGCCGTCGGGGGCGGCCTTCTCCAGCTGCTCGCGCACCGGGGCGTCCTTGTAGTTGAACGCCGTGTCGTACCCGAGCTCGCCGGTCAGCCAGGCGACCTTCTCCGCCGAGCCGGCGCTGCCGATCACCCGCGACGCGCCCTTCTGCTTCGCGATCTGCCCGACGAGGCTGCCGACGGCACCGGCGGCCCCGGAGACGAAGACGGCGTCACCGGACCGGAAGGCGGCGTGGTCGAGCAGGCCCACCCAGGCGGTCAGGCCCGGCGCCCCGAGGACCCCGAGGTAGGCGCGGGGGTCGACGCCCTCGACGTCGGAGACCTTCTGCAGGTGCTTCGCCTTCGAGATGCCGTGGTCGCGCCAGGCGAGGTTGCCCAGGACGAGGTCGCCGACGGCGAGGTCGGTCACGTCGTCGCCGAGGGCGGTCACCTCGCCGACCGAGCGGCCGTCCATGGCCTCGTTCAGCCGGAACGGCGGGACGTAGGAGGGGACGTCGTTCATCCGGCCCCGCATGTAGGGGTCGACCGAGAAGTACCGGTTCGCCACCTCGACCTCGCCGGACCCGGGCGCCGGGAGCTCGCGCTCGACCAGGGCGAAGTCGTCGGGCGTGGGGAAGCCCTGCGGGCGGCGGGCGAGGTGGACCTCGTGTGCGGTCGTCATGTCGTCCTGACTACCCCTCGGGTCGGGGGCGTGACATCCGGGCGCGACGGGGAACACCCACCGCGGGTGACAGGTTGAGCCGGAGCCGCTCACGCCCGTCGTCGGGAACGGATCAGACCTGAGTCACACCGACTCAGGAATGAATCCCGACCGGCGGTTGCTGAGCCCTACGACAGCCGCCGCAGACCACCGGTCGCAGGCGGCAGGACCCTCCAGGAAAGGTACGCATGACCAGCGCATTCGGTCCCGGCGGCCCCGGGTCCGGCCAGTTCGACGACTTCCTGGCGCGCTTCCTCGGCGGCAACTCGCCGCGGGGCGCCCAGCGCATCGACATCACCGCCCTCATGACCGAGCAGGCCCGCGGTCTCGTCGGCACCGCGGCGGCCCAGGCCGTCGAGCGGGGCAACACCGACCTCGACGCGTGGCACCTCCTGCTCGCGGGGCTCCAGGTCGCGCCGCTGCGCGCCCTGATCGCCGGGACCGGGGTCGACACCGACGAGCTCGCCCGGTACGCCGACGGCCAGCTCCCGCGCGGGGAGGCCACCGGCGAGCCGCCGGCCCTCACGCCGACGGCGAAGCGGACGCTGCTCGACGCCCACCAGATCTCCCGGGCGCTCGGGGCGAGCTACATCGGCCCGGAGCACATCGTGCTCGCCCTCGCGGCCAACCCCGACTCGCCCACCGGGAAGGCGCTGCAGTCCCGCGGCGTCGACCCGCAGTCGCTGCAGCGCAGCGCCTCCTCGGGCGGCCGCCCGTCGCCGCAGGCCGGTGCCCCGGCGGGCGACTCGGACACCCCGACCATCGACCAGTTCGGCGTCGACCTCACCGCGAAGGCGCGGGCCGGCGAGCTGGACCCGGTCATCGGTCGGGAGGACGAGGTCGACCAGACCCTCGAGGTCCTCTCGCGGCGCACCAAGAACAACCCGGTGCTGATCGGCGAGGCGGGCGTCGGCAAGACCGCCGTCGTCGAGGGCATCGCGCAGCGCATCGTCGCGGGCGACGTCCCCGAGCAGCTCGAGGGCAAGCGGATCGTCCAGCTCGACCTCACCGGCATGGTGGCGGGCACCCGCTACCGCGGTGACTTCGAGGAGCGGATGACCAAGCTCGTCGCCGAGATCCGCGAGCACTCCGACACGCTGATCGTCTTCATCGACGAGCTGCACACCATGGTCGGGGCCGGCGGATCCGGCGAGGGCGGCGGCATGGACGCGGGCAACATCCTCAAGCCCGCCCTGGCCCGCGGCGAGCTGCACATCGTCGGCGCCACGACGCTCGACGAGTACCGGCAGTCCATCGAGAAGGACGCCGCGCTCGAGCGCCGGTTCCAGCCGGTCATGGTCCCCGAGCCCAGCGTCGCGGACACGATCGCGATCCTGCACGGGCTCCGCGACCGGTACGAGGCGCACCACCAGGTCCGCTTCACCGACGACGCACTGACGGCCGCCGCGGAGCTCTCCGAGCGGTACGTCACCGACCGGTTCCTGCCCGACAAGGCCATCGACCTCGTCGACCAGTCCGGGGCGCGGAAGCGGCTGCGGTCCAAGGGCCCGCACACCGACACGCGTGAGCTGGAGCGTCGGCTCGAGTCGCTGCAGCGGGACAAGGACCAGGCCGTCGCCGACGAGGACTACGAGCGTGCCGGCGCCCTGCGCGACGAGGTCGCCCAGGCCACGCAGGCCCTCGAGGAGGCCCGCCAGGAGCGGTCCGCCGGCCGGGACGGTGTGCTCACCGTCGACGTCGAGGACATCGCCGAGGTGGTCTCCCGCTCGACCGGCATCCCGGTCGCGCAGCTGACCGAGACCGAGCGGTCGCGTCTGCTCGGGCTGGAGGCCCAGCTCCACGAGCGGGTCGTCGGCCAGGACGACGCCGTCCGCGCCGTCGCCGAGGCGGTCCGCCGCTCGCGCGCCGGCCTGGGCGACCCGGACCGGCCGATCGGCAGCTTCCTGTTCCTCGGCCCCACCGGCGTCGGCAAGACCGAGCTGGCGAAGGCCCTGGCGGCGGCGATGTTCGGCGACGAGGACCGCATGGTGCGCGTCGACATGAGCGAGTACTCCGAGCGGCACACCGTGTCGCGCCTGGTGGGTTCGCCCCCCGGGTACGTCGGCTACGGCGAGGCCGGGCAGCTGACCGAGGAGATCCGCCGTCGGCCGTACTCGGTGGTGCTGCTCGACGAGATGGAGAAGGCCCACCCGGACGTCTTCAACACGCTGCTGCAGGTGCTCGACGACGGACGGCTGACCGACTCGCAGGGTCGCACGGTCGACTTCCGCAACACGGTGCTGATCATGACCAGCAACGTCGGGTCGGAGCTGATCACCACGAACACGCAGGCCCTGGGCTTCGCGCCGTCGAGCGCGAACCCGGACCAGTCCCTGCAGGAGCGGCTGATGCCGCGGCTGCGGGAGTCGTTCCGGCCGGAGTTCCTCAACCGGATCGACGAGGTCATCGTGTTCAAGCGGCTCGACCAGGCCCAGCTGCGGACCATCACGGACCTGCTGCTGGCCGAGACGCGGGAGCGCCTGGAGTCCCTCGACATCACCGTCGAGTTCTCCACCGCCGCCGTCGACTGGCTCTCCGACCACGGCTACCAGCCGGAGTTCGGGGCGCGGCCGCTGCGCCGGACCATCCAGCGCGAGGTCGGCAACCGGCTCTCCTCGATGCTGCTCGGCGACGAGCTCGGCGCGGGTGACCGGGTGCGGGTCGACGTGGCCGACGAGGCGTTGACCTTCACGGTCGACCAGCCCTCGCTCGCGAGCTGATCCACCCACGACGGGGCCCTTCGTCCACCGGACGGAGGGCCCCGTCGTCGTTCCGTGATCTTCCCGGTCGCACGGGGTACCTGACCGGGCAGAGCCCTCGAAGGGAGCGCCGCATGAGCGCCAACGTCGGTGACCGGATCACCCTGCACGCCAACTCCGTCGACGCCCCCGACCGCATCGGCACGATCGTCGCCGTGCTCGGCACCGACGGCCCGCCGTACCGGGTGCGCTACGACAACGGCGACGAGACCATCCTGACGCCGGGTCCGGACGCCACGATCGAGCCGCCCTCGGTCCGCGAGCGGCTCGACCAGGCCACGGAGAAGGCGACCGAGAAGGCCACGGAGCTGGCCAACGACGCCCGGGCGACCGCCGAGGACGTCACCGGGCGGGCCGCCCGCACGGTGGCCGACGCCGCGTCGAAGATCGCAGAGCGGTTCCAGCGCTGATCCGTCTGCCGTCCTGAGCGAAGGGCCCTCTCGGCCGAGTAGATCGACCGAGGGGGCCCTTCGCTCGTTCCGGACGACGGGTCGCGCGGCCGGGACTCCGCCGCCCGCGAGACTCACGGAGGGCAGGTCCCGGAGCGCCCGAGCCTGCCTGACGTACACCTCGCCGAGCGGGCGACAGCCGAGCCGCCCGCGAGACTCACGGAGGGCAGGTCCCGGAGCGCCCGAACCTGCCTGACGTACACCTCGCGAGGCGGCCGCTCAGACGCGCCGGGCCGTCGACGAGCCGGTGGGCGCGAACAGCGAGCCGCGCTCGAAGTCCTGGCGCACCCCGCCGCTGACCGCGTACTGGTCGGAGCGCGGGTAGCCGTAGGTCGAGCGCTCGTACCCCGCCGACGCCCACGTCGACAGGATCGCGCCGCGCACCGGCCAGGCGCCGGTCTGCGGGGTCCAGTAGACGAAGCCGGCGGTGAACTGCGAGAACCGGCCGCGGCCGTCCGGGGTGCCGCGCTCGTCGGCCGTCGGCAGGCCCACCGGCGCGGAGGCCGCCCCGAGCGCGTCGTACCTGCGGTTGATCTCGCCGACGACCGACCACGCCCCGGTCCCCGACGACCAGTAGACCGAGCCGTTCGACCCGGAGAAGCGGGTGACCCGGGCGTTCTGCGCGGTCGGGCTCTCGACCACCGACGGCTCGGCGAGCAGCGTGCGCTGCGCGAGCCACTTCGTGCGGATCGGGTTCGTCGCGAGGTTGCCGACGAGGGCGGCCGTCCGGTCGCGGATCGTCGGCATCGACCGGATGCCGGTGTTGCCCGGGCACTCGGTGGCCCCGACGTCACGGTGCGCGAAGACGGTCGGCAGGGTCACTGCCCGGCCCTTGGGGTACTTCGACGTCCCGCCGCCGGCGCTGGTCAGCGTGACGGTGGCCCGCGGATCGCGGTAGAGCCCGCCCAGCTTGTAGGCCGCGAGCCGTGCGGTCGCCTCGATCTGGGCGGCCGGCGGGGCGACGGAGGTGAAGTCGCCCATCATCCCGATGCCGAAGGTCTCGCGGTTGAACCCGCCGGCATGGGCCGCGATCACCGGGCGCTCGAGTCCGCCCTTGCGGCCCTCGAACACGGTGCCGAACCGGTCGACGAGCACGTTGTAGCCGATGTCGCCCCAGCCCAGGGTCTTCGCGTGGTAGGCGTAGATGCCGCGCACGATGGCCGCCGAGTCGGCCGCGGTGTAGGCGTTCGTGCCCGCGGTGTGGTGGATCGTCACGGCCCGCACCGTCGGGGTGTACTCCGGCGGCCAGGTCATCAGCTTCTCGTCCGCACCCCACTGGGCCCGCGTCACCACCTTGGGCAGCCCCGGGCTGGACGTGGCGGCCGCGACCGCGCGGGCGTCGTTGCCGGTGGTCGCCGGGTCGATGGAGGTGAGCGCCATCCGCGCGGTGGCCGGAGCGCCGTCGTCGACCGCGCGCACCTGCACCTCGCGGCTGTCGGCGACCCACACCGGTTCACTGGCGGCCACGGCCGCCCGTCGGCCGTCCCGCTCGGCATCGACGGGGTCGACCCGGGTCCAGGCCCCGAAGGTCCCGTTCGCCAGCCGGCTACGCAGCTCGATGACGTCCGGCGTCGGCCCGGTCCAGCTGACGGCGACGAGCTTGAGCGGGTCCGGGCTCGAGGCCTGCCGCGCGTCGGCCGAGTCCGGCGACGGCGCGGGCGCCCCGAGGGCCTCCCGCTCGACCTTCGGCTCGACCGCCCGCGCGGCGGGCAGGGGCGCGACCGGCGGGGGCTCGGGTGCGGTCCCGACGACGGGTGCGGCCGGGGCCGGCGCGGCGGCCGCCGCGGTGACCGGCCCTGTGACCAGGGCCAACGCGACGAGTGCTCCCAGCACCCGGACCCGACTTCCCACGGTGTTCCTCCCCCGACGACGCTGCCCCCATAGCGATCGGGACGGAGGCGTCGTTACCGGGCGACACCATGGGGCGACAGGCCGACGACGTCGATCACTCGGACGTCGCAGTCGTCGAGTACGAATCGGACATAGGGTCACCGTCATGGATGACGACCTCAGCCTGCGCGACCGGGTCCGCAGCCAGTACGGGAACGCGGTGTCGGTCGGCGACATCCTCTCGTTCCTGGACTACCGGGTGAACGAGCTCTACTGCGCCGTGCTCGAGCCCGAGCGCCACGCCTCCCGGGTGCCGGGGTCGCCGGTGCGGATGTCCGGCCTCGACGCGGTGCTCAACACCGACGCGACCGCCTTCCGCACGCTGACCGAGCTCGGCGACCGCCTCGACCGCGTCGAGGCCAAGCTCGACCGGCTCCTCGCCCGGCTCGACCCCTAGCGCAGCGCCAGCTCCGCGCGCACCGGGGCGGCCGGCAGCACCACGGTGGTGCGGGTGTCGCCGGGCACGCTGGTCACCGCGACGATGCCGCCGTGCTCGGTGACCACCGCCGAGACGATGGAGAGACCCAGCCCCGTCGAGCCGGTCGTCCGGGCCCGGCCGGCGTCCCCGCGCGCGAAGCGCTCCAGGACGTGGGGCAGCAGGTCGGGGGCGATGCCCGGCCCGTCGTCGCGCACGACCAGTCGCACCTCGTCGCCGGCACGGGCGAGCTCGACGACGACGTTCGTCCCGCCGGGGGTGTGGGTGCGGGCGTTGGCGAGCAGGTTCGCCACGACCTGGTGCAGCCGCTCCGGGTCGCCGATGACCGTGATCTCCGCGGGCTCCTCGTCGACGTCGTCCGGGAGCTCCAGGGCCCAGTGGTGCTCGGGGGACGCGGCGTGGGCGTCGCTGACGGCGTCCAGCACGACGCGGGCGAGGTCGACCGGTTCCCGCGCGAGCGGGCGTCCGGCGTCGAGCCGGGCGAGCAGCAGCAGGTCCTCGACGAGCAGCGTCATCCGCTCGGTCTGCGAGCCGACCCGCTCGAGCATCGCCCCGACCTCGTCGGGCAGCTCGTCGGAGCCCGTCCCGCCCGCCCCCATCCGCCGCCGGGCGAGCTCGGAGTAGCCGCGGATCGCGGCCAGCGGCGTGCGGAGCTCGTGCGAGGCGTCGGCGACGAACTGCCGCACCCGCGTCTCGGACTCCTGCCGCGCGGCGAGCGAGCGCGCGACGTGCTCCAGCATCCGGTTGAACGCCGCCCCGACCTGCCCGACCTCCGTGCGCGGGTCGGCGTCCGCGGCCGGGACGCGGTCCTCGAGCTGCACCTCGCCACGCTCGAGCGGCAGCTCCGAGACCCGGCGGGCGGTGGCGGAGACCCGGTGCAGCGGTCGCAGGGTCGCCCGGGTGGCGAACGCGGCGACGACGCCGGCGACGAGCACCCCGCCGCCGAAGATGATCGTCTCGTAGATCGCGAGGCTGCCCACCGTGTCGTCCATGCGACCGGTCGAGATGCCGAAGTACACCACCGACCCGTCGTCGGCCTGGCGGGCCGAGAGCCGGTACGACGAGGCCAGCGCGGGCAGGTCGATCGTCTCGACCCGTGGTCGGTCGGCCTCGTCGCTCGGATCGCCGCTCCCGCTCGGCGTCACCGCGAGGACCGGGTCGACGTCCGCCAGGGCGATCGGCTGGTCGACGCCGCGGAAGCCGCCGAGCGCGATCGCGGACACCACCCGCCCGTCCACGCTGCGGATCTCGATGCGGCTGGTCGGCGAGTCGCCGCCCCCGAACCCACCCCCGGCGTCCGGCGGTGGCGGGCGGCGCCCGTCGCCGTTCCCGAGCGGGTTCGCGACGAAGCCGAGGGTGCGGATGACCTCCTGGTCGAGCTGCTGGGTCAGGTAGTGCCGCAGGGACAGCGCGGCGCCGACCCCGACGACCGCGCACACGACGAACAGCAGCACCATCGTCGTCAGGACGATCCGCGCCTGCAGGGACCGCATGAACCGCACCGACGTCACCCCGCGGGCTTGAGGACGTACCCGGCCCCGCGCACCGTGTGGATCATCGGTGTGCGGCCCGCGTCGATCTTCTTGCGCAGGTAGGAGATGTAGAGCTCGACGATGTTGGACTGGCCGCCGAAGTCGTAGTTCCACACCCGGTCGAGGATCTGCGCCTTCGACAGGACGCGGCGCGGGTTGCGCATGAGGAAGCGCAGCAGTTCGAACTCGGTGGCCGTCAGGTCGATCTGGTCGCCGCCGCGGAACACCTCGTGCGAGTCCTCGTCGAGGGTCAGGTCCCCGACGACGAGGCCCGCGTCGCCCCGGACGGCGGTCGCGACGGCGGCGCGACGCAACAGCCCGCGCAGCCGCGCGACGACCTCCTCCAGGCTGAACGGCTTCGTCACGTAGTCGTCGCCGCCCGCGGTGATCCCGGCGACCCGGTCCTCCACCGCGTCGCGGGCGGTGAGGAACAGGACCGGCACGTCGGGGTTGTCGGCCCGCAGCCGGCGCAGCACCTCGAAGCCGTCGATGTCGGGCAGCATGACGTCGAGGACGACGACGTCGGGGCGGAACTCCCGCCCCGAGGTCACCGCGCCCAGCCCGTCGCCGGCGCTGCGCACGTCCCAGCCCTCGTAGCGCAGGGCCATGGACAGCAGGTCGGCGAGCGTCGGCTCGTCGTCGACGACGAGGGCACGGACCGGGCTGCCGTCGGGCCGCCGGAGCTCGGCGCGCACTGCTGCGTTCATGGTGCCCACTGTGGCACCGCCCGGTTCGCCCCGGCTGGGTGGTTCCTGTGCGTCAGCTGTGCACGGGGAGGCTCTTCCAGCCCCGCAGGATGAACGTGGGACGGCGGGTCGGGGTGCCCGCGGGCGCCAGGTCGGGGAAGCGGGTGAACAGCTCGCGCAGCGCCACCTCGCCCTCCATCCGTGCCAGCGCCGCTCCGAGGCAGTAGTGGATACCGCTGGAGAAGGCGACGTGGTCCTTCGCGTTGGCCCGGGCCACGTCGAAGCGGTCCGGGTCGGTGAAGACCGCGGGGTCGCGGTTGGCCGCGCCGAGCACCGTCACGACGATCTCGCCGCGGCGGACCGGCACGCCCTCGACCTCCGTGTCCCGGCGGGCGAGCCGGGCGGTGCGCTGCACCGGGGAGTCGTGGCGCAGGACCTCGTCGACCGCGTTCGACCACAGGTCGGGCCGCTCCGCGAGCAGGGCCCGCTGGTCGGGGTGTTCGAAGAGCCGTTGCGCCCCGTTGGAGATGAGGTTGACCGTCGTCTCGAACCCGGCGGCGAGGATGAGCATCGAGGTGGCGACGAGCTCCTGCTCGGTCAGCCCCGAGCCGTCGTCGTCAGCGACCTGGACGAGGCGGGAGAGCAGGTCGTCGCCCGGGTTCGAGCGCAGCGCGCGCAGGTGGTCGCGCAGCCAGCCGTCGAACGCCGCGAGCGAGCGCTCGGTCGTCGCGAAGCGCGACCACGGCACCCCGAAGTCGAGGGCCGCGGCCGCGCCGTCGCCCCACCCCAGGAGGTCCGCGCGCGTCTCCGGCGGCACCCCGAGCATCTCCGCGATGACCGTGAGCGGGACCTGGGCGGAGAACCGGGGGACGAGGTCGACCCGGCCGCGGCGCAGGTCCGGCTCGAGGTCGTCGAGCAGCTCGGCGGTGATCTCCTCGGTCCGGGTGCGCAGCGCGGCGACCGCCTTGGCGGTGAAGGCGCGGCTGACCAGGCGCCGGTAGCGGGCGTGGTCGGGCGGGTCGACGGCGAGCATCGAGGGGGCGTCGTCCACGCTCGCGTACCGGCGCGGCCCGATGAGGCGCATGCCGGCGCGGACCGGCGCGGGGAAGACCTCGTCGCGGTCGGCGACCCCGAAGTCGTCGCTGCGCAGCACCGCGGTCGTGATGTCGTGGTGGGCGGTCAGGCGGCCCATCGGACCCTGCGCGAACGGACGGTGGCGGAGCAGCTCGCGGTAGTGCTCCCAGGGCTCGGCCTGCAGCGCGGGATCGCGCAGCAGCCGGGCGTCGGTGTTGCCGGAGCGCTCGCGGGCGGCGAGCGCGCGCCGCAGCAACCCGTGGGTGAGTGCCCAGCGCACCGCGAGCGCGGGTGTGGAGGGCACCCGGGACCGGGCACCGTCGACCAGGAACGCGACCATACCGACCACCTCTCACCGACCCGTCGTCGGGAACATACTCAGGGTATGTGACCGACGCCGACTATGCTCCGACGTCGTGGCCGAGGTCAAGAGTCGTCGCGGGGAGTACACCGAGGCGACCCGCCGCGCCCTGCTCGACGCGGCGGCCCGGCTGTTCGTCGAGCGCGGGTTCGCGCGGACGTCGCTCGACGACGTCGCGGCCGACGCGCGGGTGACCAAGGGCGCGATCTACCACCACTTCTCGAGCAAGACCGGCCTGTTCGAGGTGCTCTTCGACGAGGTCGAGCAGCAGGAGAACGACCGCGCCCGCGCCGCGTTCGTCGCGGAACCCGACCCGACCGCGGGCGTGCTCGCCGCGCTCGACCAGTTCCTGCTGGCCTGCTCCGAGCCGATCTACGGCGCGCTCGTCTTCCGCGAGGCGCCGCTCGCGCTCGGCTGGGAGGCGTGGCGGCGCTACGAGGAGAAGTACTCGTACGCCCTGCTCGCGGACATGCTGACCGCCCTCGCCGACGCCGGACGCATCCCGCCGCACACCGGCGAGGCCCTGCCCGGCATCACGTTCGGCATGCTCGGCGCGGCCGGCCAGCTGCTCACGCGGACGCCCGCGGAGGACCAGGAGCGCATCCGGGCGGAGTGCCGGCTCCCGTTCGTCGCCCTGCTCGCCGGGCTGAGTAGCACCACGGATTCCTGACGCCGGGTCGCGCGGCACGGTCTGCAGGCATGGCTACCGCTCCGGCACGTCCCGTCACCGCCGCCTTCGCCGCCCAGGCCGCCCTGTCCTTCGGCGCCTCGCTGCTCGCGCTCGGCGTCGGCCTCGTCTACCTGCCCGTCGACGGCTGGGTCCGCGGCTTCCTCGCCGTCGGCCTGCTGTGGTGCGTGACGTCGGCCTTCACGCTCGCGAAGGTCGTCCGCGACCGCCACGAGGAGGGCACGATCCTGAGCCGCGTCGACCAGGCCCGCCTGGACAAGCTGCTCGCGGAGCACGATCCGTTCGCGGGCTGAGCACCTCCCGATGCCAGCAATGCGTCACTGCTTGCGCCCAGTGACAGGAAAGACGGCTTCGTCAGCGCGGCGGGTGCGGCAGCGGACGGCCCGCCGCGCGTCGGCACCAGCCCCCGCGCGTCGTGGACATCCGGCGCCGGCGCGACGGCAGGAGCTCGCCGTGCAGCACGATCTCGCCGTCCTCCCACGCCCAGTGGAGGAACCGCTCCTCCCACGGGCGCTCCATGAGGCTGAGGCGCTCCGACATCTCCCTCTGCTCCGCCCAGAACCGGGCGAATCCGCTCCACCGCTTCACACCGACCATGCTCCGAGCGAGCGGTCGTTCTGAGAAGCGACGACTTCGCGGGGCGGGCTTAAGCTCTGCTGCATGCTCGACCCGCGGCGCCTGCTCACCCTGCGCGCGGTGGTGCGGGCCGGGTCGATGACGGCGGCGGCCGCCGAGCTGGGCTACACGCCGTCCGCGGTGTCGCAGCAGGTCGCGGCCCTGGAGCGGGAGACGGCGACGCCCCTGCTCGTGCGGCACGCGCGCGGGGTCCTGCCCACCGAGGCCGGCGCACTCCTCGTCGAGCACGCGGAGGTCGTCGCCGGGCGCCTCGCGCGGGCCGCCGAGGAGGTGGCCGACCTCACCGCCCTGCGGGCGGGGCGGTTGCGCCTGGCGTCGTTCGCGAGCGCCGGGGCCCGCCTGCTGCCCGGCGCGATCGGGGAGTTCCGGCGCCGCCACCCCGCCGTCCGGCTCTCGCTCGAGCTCGCCGAGCCCGACGAGTGCCCCGACCGGCTGCGCGACGGCGACCTCGACCTCGCCATCACCTTCGACTACGTGCCCGGCCCGGCGCTCGAGGCGGACGGGCTGACGTCGACGTTCCTGTTCGACGACGCCGTGAACGTCGCCCTGCCCGCCGGGCACCCCGCGATCGGGGACACGGTGACGCCCACCGACGAGGTCGACGTCGCCGCGCTGCGCGACGCCGCGTGGATCCGCGACGCGGGCAGCCTGTGCCGCGAGCAGCTCGTCGACATGTGCGCGACGGCGGGCTACACCCCCAACATCGCGTTCGACTCCGACGACTTCCCGATGGTCAGTGGGCTCGTGGAGTCGGGCGTGGGCGTGGCCCTCGTGCCCGACCTCGCCGTCCACCAGATGGGACGCCGGGTCGTGCTGCGCCGGCTGCGACCGCGGGTGGTGCGGCGCATCGAGGCGCTGACGCTGCCGAACCCGGCGCCCGCCACCGCCGCCATGCTCGACGTGCTCCGGTCACGTCGGGCGGCCTGACGGCGGCGGGCGGGCCGGTTCAGCGGGTCGTGACGAGCCGCTCGTCGGGAACGCAGTGGGTCATCGTGAGCCCCTCGACGCTCCGGCGGCCGTTGTTGCCGAGGTTCGCGCGACGCTGCTCGTCCTCCGACGACAGCGTCTGGCTCGCCAGCGGCTCCAGGTGCGAGACGTCGGAGGCCTTGATCCCGAGTCCCTCGCCGACCCGCTCCCCCAGCTCGTCCTCGACGAGGAAGAAGTGCCAGACCATCCGCTCCTGCACGTCACGCTCGCACTGGCCGAGCAGCGTGATGAAGTTCCCGACGAGGTCGTCGCGCTCCCAGTCGTCGAGCAGCAGGTAGCGCTGGCCCGCCTGCAGGTAGTCCTGCGTGAGCGGGATGCGCTTGCGGGTCAGCCGGCCGTGGATCTCCGGGCCCTGCTCGTCGTGGTGCGGGTACTGCGCCTCGCGCAGCCCGCCGTGGATCGAGGGCTCGTAGTTCACGTGCGGGTTGGTGCCTTCGCCGTGGTCGACGGTGTACTCCATCTGACCGTCGCGCTGGTTCGTCGCGACCGGCGCCTGCGCCTGGTTGACCGGCAGCTGCAGGTAATTCGGCCCGACCCGGTAGCGCTGGGTGTCGGAGTAGGAGAACGTGCGGCCGATCAGCATCTTGTCGTCGGAGAAGTCGAGGCCGTCGACGAGCACGCCGGTCCCGAACGCGATCTGCTCGTTCTCGGCGAACTGGTTGACGACGTTGCGGTCGAGCACCATCCGGCCGACCGGCTTGGCCGGGAACCGGTTCTCCGGCCAGGTCTTCGTGTCGTCGAGCGGGTCGAAGTCCAGCTCCGGGTGCTCACCGTCGGACATCATCTGCACGCGCAGCTCCCACTCGGGGAACTCGCCGTTCTCGATGGCCTCGTACAGGTCGCGCGTGGCGTGCCCGAGCTCGGTCGCCTGGATGTTGGCCGCGTCCGCCTCGGTCATCGACCGGACGCCCTGGGACGGGAGCCAGTGGTACTTGACCAGCACCGACTCGCCCTGCTCGTTGAGCCACTTGTAGGTGTTCACGCCGAACCCCTGCATGTGGCGGTAGTCCGCGGGGATGCCCCGCGGGCTGAACAGGTTCATGAGCATGTGCATGCTCTCCGGCGTCTGCGACATGAAGTCGAAGATCCGGTTCGGCTCCTGCCGGAACGTCACGGGGTCCGGCTTGAGGGCGTGGATGACGTCGGGGAACTTGATGGCGTCCCGGATGAAGAACACCGCCAGGTTGTTGCCGACGAGGTCCCAGTTGCCGTCCTCGGTGTAGAACTTCACCGCGAACCCGCGGGGGTCGCGGGCGGTCTCGGCGGAGTCGCGGCCACCGATCACGGTGGAGAATCGGACGGCCACGTCGGTGCGCTTGCCCTGCTCGGCGAAGAGCTTCGCGCGGGTGTAGCGGCTGATCGGCTCGTCGCCCCAGGTGCCGTACGACTCGAAGTACCCGTAGGACAGCGCCCCGCGGGCGTGCACGACGCGCTCCGGGATCCGCTCCCGGTCGAAGTGGCTGATCTTCTCGAGGAACTGGTAGTTCTCCAGCGTCGCGGGCCCGCGGGCGCCGACCGTGCGCTGGTTCTGGTTGTCGTAGACCGGGTGGCCCTGTCGGTTGGTCAGCACCGCGCGGTCGTCGCCCGGCTCCGGTCCCTTGCTGGACACGTCGGTCATGTCGACGTCCCTCCTCGACGCGACCGGGGTGGGCGGCCGCGAGCCTCGCGGCTACCCACCCGTCGTCAGGAGCCGAACGCCTCGAGGATCCGGTCCGCCGCGAGGGCGGGGGTGAGCTCGCCGTCGAGGACCTCCCGCTCCAGCTCGGAGCGCATCTCCTTGACCTGCGGGTGGTCCTTGAGCCGGCTCAGGAGGCGCTCGCGGACCATCTGCCAGGTCCAGTCGACCTGCTGGCGGGCCCGTTTCGCGGCGAACTCGCCGCGCTCGTCGAGGAACTCCTGGTGCCCGACCAACGCCGACCAGACGTCGTCGAGGCCCGTCCGCTCCTGGGAGGAGCAGGTCAGCACCGGCACCGTCCACGGGTCGCGCTCGCCGCGCAGCATCTTCAGCGCCGACTCCAGCTCGCGGGCGGCGCGCTTCGCGTCGCGGGCGTGCGGGCCGTCGGCCTTGTTCACCGCGATGACATCGGCGATCTCGAGGATGCCGCGCTTGATGCCCTGCAGCGAGTCACCGGTGCGGGCCAGGGTGAGGAAGAGGAACGAGTCGACCATCTCGGCGACCGCCGTCTCGGACTGCCCGACGCCGACGGTCTCCACGATGACGACGTCGTAACCCGCCGCCTCCATCACGACCATCGTCTCGCGGGTCGCCTTCGCGACCCCGCCGAGCGTGCCCGCCGTCGGGGACGGCCGAATGAAGGCGTGGTCGTCGGTCGCGAGCGCGTCCATGCGCGTCTTGTCGCCGAGGATCGACCCGCCGGAGCGGGTGGAGCTGGGGTCGACCGCGAGGACGGCGACCTTGCTGCCGGCTGCGGTCAGCTGCGAACCCAGCGCGCCGATGAAGGTCGACTTCCCGACGCCGGGCACGCCCGAGATCCCGATCCGCCTCGCCCCGCCCGCCTGCGGCAGGAGCTCGACGAGCAGCTCCTGGGCCGCGTCGCGGTGGTCGGCGCGCGTCGACTCGACGAGCGTGATCGCCCGCCCGATCCAGAGCCGGGAGCCCGAACGGACGCCCTCGACGTACTTCTCCAGATCGAGGTCGGTCACGGTGCCTGGCCAGAGTCCGTCGGCGACATGGGAGCCGATCCTAGAGCGTCGTCGCTCCTCGGCGACGGTGATCGCGGCGTCAGCGGATCGGACCGAGCTCGTTCATCGTGTCGCGCGCGAGCCTGCGGACGTCCTCGGCCAACCCATGGTCGGCCCGCGTGTCCCGGAGCACTCGCAGGAGTTCGTCGCGGGTCATTCCCACTCTCCCGGGAGCCGGGTCATCGCCATCGGTTCGCTCGGTCTCCACCAGACGATCGTCGGAGCGAAACGCCTGCGATGCAAGCACGCCGGCGCCGACGAGCACCGCCGGCGTCAGACTGTCGGACCCCCGCTCTACCGTCGGCCCCGAGACATCGAGAGGGGGCCTCACATGGTGGAACGTGTGACGGTCGAGGGGCTCGACGCCGCGGAGCTGGCCGAGGTGCTCGGCCCGGTGGTGTCGGAGCGGGGGCGGCGGTACGCGCGGGACGGCGCGGTGCTGTACGCGGAGTGGCATCGCGGCACGCTGCAGCTGCGGGGCGTGGTCCGCGGCGGCGAGGGACAGGTCTACTCGACGATCGTGCGCTTCGACGCCGACGCGCGGGGCCGGACGCGGCTCGTCGACGGCGAGTGCTCGTGTCCGGTCGGGTCGATGTGCAAGCACGTGGCCGCGATGGCGTTCCACGCGGTGCCCGCGAGAGCGGCCGCGCCGAGCACGCCCGGGTGGGAGTTCGCGCTCGACGCCCTGCTCGGGACGGAGCCGGTCCCGACGACCGCCGGGACGGGCACGCTCGCGATCGAGGTGACGCCCGACGGGGCCGGCGGGCTCATG
Organism: Actinomycetospora sp. CA-084318; assembly: GCF_050955885.1. Taxonomy (NCBI): domain Bacteria; kingdom Bacillati; phylum Actinomycetota; class Actinomycetes; order Pseudonocardiales; family Pseudonocardiaceae; genus Actinomycetospora; species Actinomycetospora sp. CA-084318. Next base: position 708,905 of record NZ_CP192098.1, on the reverse strand, counting down.
ACGCGGCTGATGCGCCCCGGGACGCGGGGCTGGGTCTACGGCGGGCTGCAGTGGAACCGGATGCTGCAGGGCGCGGCCGAGGTCGAGCACCGGCCGGACCAGCTCGCCGTCGTGCGCGAGCTCTACCTCCTCCACCACGCGGCGCAGGCCGGCTCCGGCTTCTCGCCCTACCGCTACTACGGCTACGGAGCCGACGAGAAGGTCATCGACCTCGCCGAGATCGCCAGCCCGCGCCTGTGGACCCTGCTCGACGCGGCGGCCGAGGCCGGCGTGGCGATGCTGCCGTCGCGCCACAAGCTGGGCCCCGTGTCCCGCCGCGGGCCCGCGTCGCTGCAGCTCGACGTCACGACCGGTCCCGACGACGGCTCGCTGTCCATCCGCCCGGTCCTGCGGTTCGACGGCGAGCCCGACGCCGATGCCCGAGCCGTCGCCTTCCTCGGCGGCGACACCGCGCACGGCGTCGTCACCGTCTCGGCGGCCGAGAACCTGGCGCCCGCGTCGTGTCGGCTGAGCCTCGCGCGGCTCGATCCGCCCGTCAGCCGGGCCGTCTGGCGGGCCGCGCTCGACGGCACCGACATCGCCGTCCCGGCGGGGGCGGTCGACCGCTTCCGGTCGCGGTTCGCCTCCCGGCTCGCCGAGGTCCGCGGCGTGACGTCGTCCGACGGCGCCTTCACGCCGCCGCGGATCGGCCCGCCGGTGCTCGTGCTGCAGGCCGCTTTCGGCGCCGAGCACGCCCTGTTCCTTCGGTGGGAGTGGTCCTACGACGTCGGCGGCACCGACGTCCGGGCCGCCGTCGACCGGCCGGCGCCCGGCGAGGAGTTCCGCGACGTGCCCGCGGAGCAGGCGACGCTGGACCGGCTGGCCGACCTCCCGGTCGACTGGCGGAGGTTCCGGGTCCGGCCGGTCGACGGACCGAACCCGCACCGGCTCATCAAGCTCGCGACGGCCTCCTTCGTCACCGAGGTGCTGCCCGTCCTCGAGGACACCCCGGGGCTCCGGGTCGAGCGGAGCGGGGAGCCGGCCCGCTACCGCGAGGTCGGCGACGAGCTCACGATCGGCGTCTCGACGACACCGTCCGGGAGCGGGCCGGACGCCGTAACCGACTGGTTCGACCTCGGGATCACGATCAGCGCCGAGGGCCGCGAGGTCCCGTTCAGCGACGTGTTCACGGCGCTGGCGAAGGGCCGGTCGCACCTCCTCCTGCCCGACGGCGCGTACTTCTCGCTGGAGAAGCCCGAGCTGGTCGCCCTGCGCCGCCTCATCGAGGAGGCCCGCGCGATGCAGGAGCGCCCCGGCGGGCCGCTGCGCCTCAGCCGCTACCAGGCGGGGTGGTGGGAGGAGCTGGCCGGGCTCGGGGTCGTGGCCCGGGAGGCCGACGCGTGGCGGGAGCAGGTCGGCGGGCTCCTCGCCGCCGGCTCCCTCGATCCCGCGCCGGTGCCGTCGTCGCTGCGGGCGGAGCTGCGGCCCTACCAGCGCGCCGGCTTCGAGTGGCTGGCCTTCCTCGCGCGGCACCGACTCGGCGGTGTGCTCGCCGACGACATGGGACTCGGCAAGACCGTGCAGGCCCTGGCTCTGATCGCGCACGCCCGCGAGACCGAGCCCGACTCCGGGCCGGTGCTGATCGTCGCGCCCACCAGCGTCGTGCCGAACTGGACCGCCGAGGCCGCCCGGTTCACGCCCGCGCTGCGGGTGGTCGCCCTGACCGACACGCTGCGCCGACGCGGGCAGGACCTCGAATCGGTGGTCGCGGGCGCCGACGTCGTCGTCACCTCGTACACGCTGTTCCGGCTCGACGTGGAGGCGCACGAGGCGATCGGCTGGTCGGCCGTGCTGTTCGACGAGGCGCAGTTCCTCAAGAACCGGCGCTCCAAGGTCTACTCCTGCGCGCGGCGGGTGCCCGCGCCGGTGAAGATCGCGATCACCGGCACGCCGATGGAGAACGACCTGATGGAGCTGTGGTCGCTGCTCTCGATCACCGCGCCGGGGCTCTTCCCGAACTCCGAGCAGTTCCGGGAGACGTTCGCGAAGCCGATCGAGCGGGGGGACGCGGAACTGCTCGCGCGCCTACGTCGGCGGATCCGGCCGTTGATGCTGCGGCGGACGAAGGAGCAGGTCGCCCCGGATCTGCCGCCGAAGCAGGAGCAGGTGCTCCCGGTCGAGCTGGCCCCGGCGCACCAGCGGCTCTACCAGCGGGTGCTGCAGCGCGAGCGGGCCCGCATCCTGCAGTTGCTCGACGACGTCGACGACAACCGGATCGCCATCCTCGCCTCGATCACCAAGCTGCGGCAGCTCAGCCTGCACCCGGCCCTGATCGGCGAGGACGGGGCGGGTGGGTCGGCCAAGATCGACCTGCTCGTCGAGCAGCTCGGCGACGTCATCGGAGGCGGCCACCGCGCCCTGGTGTTCAGCCAGTTCACCGGGTTCCTCGCCCACGTGCGGGAGGCGCTCGAGGCGGCCGGCATCGCCTACGCCTACCTCGACGGCACCACCCGCGACCGCGCCGCGGCGATCGCCGGGTTCAAGGACGGCGACGCGCCCGTGTTCCTGATCAGCCTCAAGGCCGGCGGGTTCGGGCTCAACCTCACCGAGGCCGACTACTGCTTCCTGCTCGACCCGTGGTGGAACCCCGCCACCGAGGCCCAGGCGGTCAACCGGACGCACCGGATCGGCCAGGACCGCACGGTGATGGTCTACCGGCTGATCGCCCAGGACACGGTGGAGGAGAAGGTCCGGGCGCTCGCGCAGCGGAAGGCGGAACTCACCGCCGGGGTGATGGACGACGGGGCGGCCTTCGCGGCCACGCTCGACGCCGACGACATCCGCGCGCTGATCTCGTGACCCTCGGCGAGGTCCTCGCCCGGGTGCTCGCCGACCAGCGTCGGCACGGCGAGCTCGTGCGGGGGCCGGCCGGGCCGGGGGACGTCGCCGCGGTGCGCGCAGCGCTCTCCGAAGAGTTTGGCGCCGACCTGCCCGACGCGTACACGGAGTTCCTGCAGCACGGCGACGGGCTCGATCACGACGGGCTGGTGCTCTACGGCAGCGCGTCCGAACCGGGGCTGGTGGAGATGAACCGCGTCTGGCGCGAGGCACCGGGGCGCGACGACGTGCTGGTGCTCGGCGACACCGACATGGACCTGCTCGTCGTCGCCCTCGACGGCACCGCTCCACGTCTGCTCGACAAGGTGGGTGGGGACGTCGTCGAGACGTTCCCCGACGTCACGATGGCTCTGGTCGAGCTGCTCACCGCCCGCCTCTGAGCCCGCCGCGAGTGGTCGCCCACGCAGGTCCGGGCACCCCGGAACCTGCGCCCCGCGCCGTGAGGGGAGGATTCGCCCGCCCCAGCATCGTGAGGGGTCCCCTCACGATGCGGCGGCGGGGGCGATCAGCCGTGGCCCAGCTTCTCCGACAGCTGGCCCAGCAGCTGCTGCGCCGCCTCGGCGATCACGGTGCCCGGCCCGAAGATGGCCGCCGCGCCGCCCGCGTAGAGCTCGTCGTAGTCGCCGGGCGGGATCACGCCGCCGGCCACGATGAGGATCTCCGAGGCGCCCAGCTCGGCCAGCGCGTCGCGCAGCGCCGGGACCAGCGTGAGGTGCCCGGCCGCGAGCGACGACACCCCGACGACGTGCACGTCGGCCTCGACGGCCTGGCGCGCGACCTCCTCGGGGGTCTGGAACAGCGGGCCCACGTCGACGTCGAAGCCGAGGTCGGCGAACGCGGTGGCGATGACCTTCTGCCCGCGGTCGTGGCCGTCCTGGCCCATCTTCGCGACGAGGATGCGGGGCCGGCGCCCCTCGGCCTCCTCGAACGCCGCAGCCGCCGACCGGGCCTGCTCGACCGCGGAGTTCTCGCCCACCTCGTCACGGTAGACCCCGGAGATCGTCCGGACGTCCGAGCGGTGCCGGCCGTAGACCTTCTCCAGCGCGTCGGAGATCTCGCCGACCGAGGCGTGCACGCGGGCCGCGTCGATCGCGAGCTTGAGCAGGTTGCCGTCGAGCTCCGAGCCGCGCGAACCGTCCTGGGCGGACTGCGCCGCGTTCGTCAGCGCGTTCAGCGCCGACTCCACGGCGTCCGCGTCCCGGCCGTCCCGCAGTTCGGAGAGCCGCGCGACCTGCTGGCGCAGCACGTCGGCGTTGTCGACCTTGAGGACCTCCACGTCCTCGCCGCCGAGCAGCGGGTACTTGTTGACCCCGACGAGCGCCTGGCGGCCCGAGTCGATCCGCGCCTGGGTGCGGGCCGCGGCCTCCTCGATCCGCATCTTCGGCAGGCCCTCGTCGATGGCCTTCGCCATCCCGCCGGTGTTCTCGACCTCGTCGATGTGCGCCCACGCCCGGCCCGCGAGCTCCCGGGTCAGCCGCTCGACGTAGGCCGAGCCGCCCCAGGGGTCCACGGTCCGCGTCGTGCCCGACTCCTGCTGCAGCAGCAGCTGGGTGTTCCGCGCGATGCGGGCGGAGAAGTCGGTGGGCAGCGCGAGCGCCTCGTCGAGCGCGTTGGTGTGCAGCGACTGCGTGTGCCCCTGGGTCGCGGCCATCGCCTCGATGCAGGTGCGGACGACGTTGTTGTAGACGTCCTGGGCGGTCAACGACCAGCCAGAGGTCTGCGAGTGGGTCCGCAGCGAGAGCGACTTGTCGTTCTTCGCGCCGAAGCCCTTCACGAGCTTCGCCCAGAGCAGGCGCGCGGCCCGCATCTTGGCGATCTCCATGAAGTAGTTCATGCCGATGCCCCAGAAGAACGACAGGCGCGGCGCGAACTTGTCGACGTCGAGCCCGGCGTCCCGCCCGGCCCGCAGGTACTCCACGCCGTCGGCGAGGGTGTACGCGAGCTCCAGGTCGGCCGAGGCCCCGGCCTCCTGGATGTGGTAGCCGGAGATGGAGATCGAGTTGAACTTCGGCATCTTCTGCGAGGTGAACGCGAAGATGTCCGAGATGATCTGCATCGACGGCTTGGGCGGGTAGATGTAGGTGTTGCGGACCATGAACTCCTTGAGGATGTCGTTCTGGATGGTCCCGGCGAGCTGCTCGGGCGCGACGCCCTGCTCCTCGGCCGCGGCCACGTAGAGCGCCATCACGGGGAGCACGGCCCCGTTCATGGTCATCGACACCGACATGCGGTCCAGCGGGATGCCGTCGAAGAGCTGCCGCATGTCGAGGATCGAGTCGATCGACACGCCGGCCATCCCGACGTCGCCGGACACCCGCGGGTTGTCCGAGTCGTACCCGCGGTGGGTCGGCAGGTCGAAGGCGACCGACAGGCCCTTCTGCCCGGCCGCGAGGTTGCGCCGGTAGAACGCGTTCGACTCCTTGGCCGTGGAGAACCCGGCGTACTGGCGCACCGTCCACGGCTGGGTGCGGTACATCGTCGGGTACGGCCCGCGCAGGAACGGCGGAAGTCCCGGCAGGGTCTCCAGGAAGTCGAGGCCCTCGGTGTCGGCCGCGGTGTAGAGCGGCTTGACGCCGATGCCCTCGGGGGTCTCCCAGAGCAGGTCGTCGGCGTCCTTGCCGGTGGCCTCCTGCAGGGCGGCGGTCCAGTCGCCGTCCCCGGAGGGCGTGCCGAGCTCGACGTCGGCGAACGATCCGATGCTCATGGTTCAGGCTCCCAGCTCGTCGAGCAGGTCGGTCAGCAGCGCCGCGGCGTCGCACCCGGTGTAGAGGTACCCGGTCAGCGCATCGTCCGACAGCGTCTTCGGCGCCCCGGCCAGCACGATCCGGGTCGCGCCGGCGTCGGCCAGCGCCCGGGCCAGCGGCGCCGCGTGCTCGGCGTAGACCTTGTCCGACGACGCGATCACGGCCACCGTCGCCCCGGCCGACCGGAACGCGGCCACGATCTCGTCCACGTCGGTGCCGCCCGGCCCCTCGGTGACGTCGATGCCGCCGGCGTGCAGCAGGTTCGTCGCGAAGGACACCCGCGCGGTGTACTGGGCGAGCGCTCCGAGGGTCGCGAGGAAGGCGGTCGGGCGGGAGGAGGCCGCGTCCGCCCGGTCGCGCAGGTCCTCGAAGACCTGCGCGTAGCGCCGGCGCGGCAGTCCGCCCTCGGCGTCCCCGGTTCCCGACGGCGGCCGCTCCCGGCCGGGCAGGGTCTCGTGCAGGTTCGGGAACTCGCTGACGCCGGTGATCGGGTCCGTGCGGTGCGCGATCCGGTCGGCGCGCGCGGTCCAGGTCTCCTCGAGGGCGGACGCGAGCGACCCGTCGTCGAGAACGCCCTCGATGCCCCCGTCGCGCTCGATGCCGGTGAAGACGTCCCACGCGGCGTGGGCGAGGGCGTCGGTGAGCGACTCGACGTACCAGGAGCCGCCGGCCGGGTCGATGACGTGCGCGAGGTGGGACTCCTCGAGCAGCAGCGCCTGGGTGTTGCGGGCGACGCGGCGGGAGAAGTCGTCGGGCAGGCCGAGGACGGAGTCGAACGGCAGCACCGTCACCGCGTCGGCCCCGCCGAGGCCGGCTCCGACGGCGGCGACCGTGGTCCGCAGGATGTTCACCCACGGATCGCGGCCGGTGAGCATCGCCGGGGACGTCACGGCGTGCGTGCGCATCGCGCGGACGGCGTCGGAGGCACCGGCGACCGAGCCGATCCGGTCCCAACAGCGGCGGGCGGCGCGCAGCTTCGCCAGCGTGGCGAACTGGTCGGCGGTCGCGGCGAACCGGAACTCGACGCGGGCGAAGGCGTCGTCGACCGACAGCCCCGCGTCGTTCAGCAGGCGCACCGCGTGGAGGCCGGCGGCGAGCGCGGCGCCCAACTCCTGGCCGTCGGAGCCGCCCGCCTCGTGGAAGGGCAGGCCGTCGGCGACGACCGTCGCGAGATGCGGGTGCTTCTCGGCCGCCGTGCGGGCGTGGTCGACCAGCGCGGAGCGGTAGGCGTCGGTCAGCGGCTCGCCGCCCCGGGTCCGGGCGAGCAGCGGGTCGTAGCCGAGGGAGCCGCCGAGCGCGCTGGTGACGCCGTGCTCGGCCGCCAGGGCCAGCAGCGCCGCGGCCGCGTCCGGGGTGTCCCGACCGGCCTCGAGCGCGATCGGGGCGAGGTCGAGATAGACCCCCTCCAGCAGCCGCGGCAGGGCGTCGACGGCCGGACCGCCCGCCTCGCCGAGCACGAGCCACAGCGACGAGACGCCGTTCTCCAGCTCGGCCATGACGACGTCGTGGGCCGACTCCAGGTCGGTGAGCGCGTGCCGCTGCCGCCGGTACCAGCCCTCGGCGACGTGCCCCTCCGGCCGCGACGCCCGCGTGAACGGCGGGAGTCCCGGCACCCCGGTGGGCACGTCCGGGGCGTCGTCGGCGGTGTAGAGCGCGGCGATGTCGAAGCCGTCGTCGGTGGCGGTGGTGAGCGCCGCCTCGGCGTCGGCCGGGTCGACCTCGCGCCCGGACTTCGCGAGCACGCCCGCGACGAGCTCGCGCCACGCATCGCGCGCCGGCGTCGGGAACTCGCCGGCGAGCACGAGCTCCTCCGGCGCCTCGGGTGCTGTCATGCGCGGGATCGTAGAACGGTCAGGCCGGACCGGTTCGCCGACGATGGCGCTTCCCACCCGGGCATGGGTCACGGAATCGGTGCAGACCCGGGTGCGAGTGGCGCCGTGCGCACGTCCGACGTCAGTGCTGTGCCACCGCTGCCACCGCTGACGCCGGAGCGGCGGCCGCGAGCTCGTCCAGCAGCGACACCGTCGTGTCCCACCCGACGCAGCCGTCGGTGACGCTGCGCCCGCGCACCATGTCGGGTCCGATCTCCTGGCGGCCCTCGACGAGGAAGCTCTCGATCATCACGCCGGCCACCGGCCCGCCCGCGGCGCGCTGCCGCGCGAGGTCGGCCACCACCGTGGGCTGGCGACGGTGGTCCTTGCCGGAGTTGCCGTGGCTCGCGTCGACCACGACGCGGCCGGCGTGGCCCTTCGCGCGCAGCGCCGCGCAGGCCGCGGCCACGGAGGCCTCGTCGTGGTTGGGACCGGTCGAGCCGCCGCGCAGGATGAGGTGGGCGTCGACGTTGCCGGTGGTGGTGATCAGGCCGGCCAGGCCCTCGGCGGTGACGCCCATGAACGCGTGCGGCGCGGCGGCCGCGCCGATCGCGTCGACCGCGACCCCGATGTCACCGTCGGTGCCGTTCTTGATCCCGATCGGCATGGACAGCCCGCTCGCGAGCTGGCGGTGCACCTGGCTCGCCGCGGTGCGCGCACCGATCGAGCCCCACGCGACGAGGTCGGCGAGGTACTGCGGGGTGATCGGGTCGAGGAACTCGCAGCCAAGGGGCAGCCCGAGCGAGGCCAGGTCGAGCATGAGCGACCGCGCGGTGCGCAGGCCGCGGGCGACGTCGAACGACCCGTCCAGGCCCGGGTCGTTGATCAGGCCCTTCCAGCCGACCGTCGAGCGCGGCTTCTCGAAGTAGGTCCGCATGACGACGTGCAGGCGGTCGGCGTGCCGCTCGGCCTCGACGGCCAGGCGCGCGCCGTACTCGCGCGCGGCCTCCACGTCGTGGATCGAGCACGGGCCGACGACCACGAGCAGGCGGTCGTCCTCGCCGCGCAGGATCGCCTCCGCACCACCGCGACCGCGACGGACGGCGTCCGCGACCCGGTCGGAGGCGGGCAGCTCGTGGCGCAGCAGGGCGGGCGAGGGCAGGGGCGTGACGGCGACGGTCCGGGCACCGTCGAGCGGTCCGGCGTCGATCAGGGCGGTCATCGGGGACTCCTGGGAGAAGGAGCCGGACCCGGACCCGCCGTCGTGCATCGCGAGCCGGGAACGGCTCGCGGGACGGGGTCTAGCGCAGCGGTCTACCCGCCGACCCCTCCCGGGCCGGGCACGTAAACCGGTACCAGCGCTGCACGGCGGTCACCCTACACGCGTGACCCGGAACGGGCGCTCGCCCTCGGGGCTGCTCGCCCCGTCGAGGATCTCGGTGATCGTGCGGTGGGTCGGCGGGTCGGCGTCGCGCAGCGGGCCGTCCACCCACACCAGCTCGACCGGACCGACCGGCAGCCAGGACAGGTCCCGCACGCTCTCCTCGAGCGCGTCGAGGTTCGCGGCGACGTAGGCCGGGAAGTGCAGGGCCCGGCCGATGGCGGCCAACGTCGACTGCTTGTCGGCGGCCTCGGCCACCACGCCGACGGTCCGGGCCCGGTCCCGGGCGCGGGTCGTGGCCGCGTGCAGATCCGTCATCGGTTCACGTCCACGACGACGAAGCTCTCGTAGTGATCACCCGTGTAGTAGTACTCGCCCTGCGAGCCCGTGACGATCCGTCGGGCGCCGCGGTCCGACGAGCCCGGCGTCACCACCGTGTACTCGTGGTAGTAGCCGGCGGCCCGGGCCGGGAGCACGCCCTCGCGATTCTGGAACACCACGCCGTCCTGGCGGTACGGGAACGGTCCGCCCCGCTGGACGAGCCGGACGGTGTCCGTCGTCTGGGACGGCAGGCTCGAGAGCGCCCGCACGGGCAGACCGGAGTCCGATCCGGGCACGGCCGATGCGACGGATGTCACGGTCCCGGCCGCGGGCGCGGTCGGGGCGGCGCAGGCGGCCGCCGGCACGAGTCCGATCAGGGCAGCGAGGAGCGTGGCGATCAACAGTCTGCGAGTGAGCACGTACGGATCGTGACCGAACCACTCGTTCGAGAGCCAGCTCCGGCTGCGTAACGTCATCCCGGAGTCACGTCGCGTTTGCCCCGGCCCCGGACCGGGAAGCGGCGGACACCCCGCGGCCGTCCGGTTGCTCCGGATGCGACCCGCGACGGCCACCTGCCGCCCGTAGCGTGAGGAAGCGATGACGACGACGCATGTCCACCGGCGCCCGCTCGCCCCGCACGTGATGACCTACCTCGTCGTCACCGTGCCCTTCCTCGCCCTGCTCGCGGCCGTACCGCTCGCCTGGGGCTGGGGCCTGTCGTGGCTCGACGTCGGCCTCGCCGTCGGGCTCTACGTGATCTCCATGCTCGGCGTCACCGTCGGTTTCCACCGGTACTTCACCCACGGGGCGTTCCGGTGCGGCCGGGGCCTGCGGATCGCGCTCGCGGTCGCGGGCTCGCTCGCCGTGCAGGGCCCGGTGCTGCACTGGGTCGCCGACCACCGCCGCCACCACGCCTTCGCCGACAAGGAGGGCGACCCGCACTCCCCGTGGCGCTACGGCACCTCCCCCGCCGCGTTGGCCAAGGGCTTCTGGCACGCCCACATGGGCTGGATCCTGGAGCGCTCGCTCACCGACCAGCAGCGCTACTGCCCCGACCTGCTCGCCGACCCCGACGTGGTCCGGGTCAGCAGGAACTTCGGGTGGATCACCGCCGCGTCGTTCATCGTCCCGGCCGCCATCGGTGGGCTCGCGACCTGGTCGCTCTGGGGCGCGTTCACCGCGTTCTTCTGGGCGGGCCTGGTGCGGGTGTGCCTGTCCCACCACGTGGCCTGGTCGACCAACTCGATCTGCCACATGGTCGGCGAGCGCCCGTGGAAGGCGCGCGACCGCTCCACCAACGTGTGGCCGCTGGCCCTGCTGTCGATGGGCGAGTCCTGGCACAACCTGCACCACGCCGACCCCACCTCGGCGCGGCACGGCGTGGGCCGCTTCGAGATCGACCTGTCGGCGGAGACGATCGCCCTGTTCGAGAAGCTCGGCTGGGCCTGGAACGTCCGCTGGCCCCGCGAGGAGCGGCTCGCGAAGCTGCGCGCGGCCACCGAGGCCGCGTAGGGCACGGCACGATTGACGCACGGCCCGCCGTGCGTCTTGACCGCCGCCGCGCGGTCGCTCCAGGCTGTCGCATTCGCCCGATTCACCGCCGGGGAGTGCGCCATGACCGACACCCGCTCCGTCGCCACCGCGACGCGTTCGCCGGCCCTCGTCATCGGGCTCTGCTGGCTCGCGATCGTCGTCGACGGCTACGACCTGATCGTCTACGGCAGCGCCCTCCCCGCCCTCGTGTCCGGGGAGTGGGCGCTCTCGGCCGCGGCGGCGGGCCGCATCGGCTCCGCCGCGCTGGTCGGCATGCTGTTCGGCGCACTGCTCGCGGGGGTGGTCACCGACCGGGTCGGTCGGCGGCGCCTGATGATCGGCTGCATCGCGTGGTTCTCGGTCGCCATGGCGCTGTGCGCCGTCGCGCCGAGCCCGGAGGTCTTCGGGGCGCTGCGCTTCGTCGCGGGCATCGGGCTGGGCGGCGTCGTCCCCACCGCGATCGCCCTCACCGTCGAGTACGCGCCCGCCGGGCGGCGCAACGCCGCCAACGCACTCATGTTCTCCGGGTACTCGGTCGGCGGGGTGCTGGCCGCCCTCGGCGGGATCACGATGCTCGAGGCCCTGGGCTGGCGGTCGCTGTTCTGGGCAGGCGCCGCGGTCGGCCTCGTGCTGCTGGTGGTGGTCGTCGTCGCGCTGCCGGAGTCGCCGGCGTACCTCCTCGCGCGGGGCCGCGGCGAGGAGGCCACCGCCCTCGCCCGGCGCTACGGCGCGCCCGAACCGGTCGCCGCGGGCCCGGCGCGGCGCGCCCCGCTGCGCGAACTGCTCGCGACGCCGCGCACCACCCTGCTGTTCTGGCTGGTCACCGGCATCGGGTTGCTGCTGGTCTACGGCCTGAACACCTGGCTCGCCCAGATCATGCGGCAGGCCGGCTACGCGCTCGGCGGGGCACTGGCGTTCCTGCTCGCCCTCAACCTCGGGGCCATCGTCGGCACGCCGCTGCTCGGCGCCCTCGCCGATCGCGTGGGGGTGCGCCGGGTCGTCGTCGGGATGTTCCTGACGGCGGCCGCGGCCATCCTGGTCCTGACGACCGCCCTGCCGACCGCGCTGCTGCTGGCGGTCATCGCGGTCGCGGGCGCGTGCACGATCGGGACGACGATCCTCGTCAACTCCTACACCGCGACGTCCTACCCGGAGCACCTGCGGGCGGCGGCCCTGGGCTGGGCACTCGGGATCGGCCGCCTCGGCGCGATCGCCGGGCCGCTCTACGGCGGCCTCGTCGTCGCCTCCGGTCAGGGCTTCGCGATGAACTTCGTGGCGTTCGCGGTCCCGGCCGCGGTGGCGGCGCTGCTGGTCCTGCTGCTCCCCCGGCCCGTCGGCTGAGGGGCGCGGATCAGCCCGGCGCGTCCCGCAGGGTCAGCACGACGCGCATCACGCGCTCGACGGCGGCGGCGAACGACGACCCGCGCAGCTCGCCGCGGTCGACCAGGTTCTGCGCGGCCATGTCGAGCGCGCGGTCCGGGCCGAGGCGCCGGACGAGCAGGGCGGCCGTCTCCTCGAGGTCGAGGTCGGGGTGGTCGAGCCGGGTCAGCGCGAAGGCGACGATCAGCTCCTCGTCGGTCACGGCTCCAGTGTGCGCTGCGCGCGGTCCTATGAGCGACGCAGCCGCGCCTTCTGCACCTTGCCCATGGCGTTGCGGGGCAGCTCGTCGACCACGACGACCTCGCGGGGGCGCTTGTGCTTCGAGAGCCGCTCCCCCACGAAGTCCATCACCGCCTGCGCGTCGACGGCGCCGTCCGGGCACACGACGTGGGCGACGATGCGCTGCCCGAGGTCCTCGTCGGGCTCCCCGACGACCGCGGCCTCGCTGATGCCCTCGTAGGCCAGCAGGGCGGTCTCCACCTCGCCCGCGCCGATGCGGTAGCCGCCGGACTTGATGAGGTCGACCGAGCGCCGGCCGACGATGCGGTGGTAGCCGGAGGCGTCGACGACGGCGGCGTCCCCGGTGCGGAACCAGCCGTCGTCGGTCCAGGTGCCGGCCGTCGCCTCGGGCCGGTTCAGGTAGCCGTCGAACAGGCACGCACCGCGGACCTGCAGCTCGCCGATCGACTCGCCGTCGGCCGGGACGTCCTCGTCGGTGGTGACGGGCTCCCCGGACTCGTCCTCGGTCACCGCGCGCAGACGTGCCTCGACGCCCTCCACCGGGACCCCGACCCAGCCCGCACGGCGCTCGCCGTCGGCCCGCACGGCCAGCGTGATCATGGTCTCGCTCATGCCGTAGCGCTCCACCGGCGCCTGGCCCGTCAGCTCCCGGATGCGCTCGAACACCGGCACCGGGAGCGGCGCGGAACCGCTGACGAGCAGGCGGGCGTCGGAGAGCGCGGCCGCCGCGGCCGGGTCGTTGCCGATGCGCGACCAGACGGTGGGCACCCCGAACAGCAGCGACCCGCCGTGCTCGGCGACCGCCGCCGCGTAGTTCTCCGGCGTCGGACGACCGGTGTGCACCAGCCGCGAGCCCGTGCGCAGCGCCCCGAACACCCCCAGCACCAGCCCGTGGACGTGGAACAGCGGCAGGCCGTGGGCGAGCGTGTCGGCGTCGGTCCAGGCCCAGGCGTCGGCGAGGCCGTCGAGCCCGACCGCCATCGCGTCGGCGGAGAGCAGCACGCCCTTCGGCGAGCCCGTCGTGCCGGAGGTGTAGAGGATCAGGGCGGGGCCGTCGCCCGCCGCCTCGGAGACGGCGTGCCCGGCGCGGCGCGAGAGGTCGACCCGGCGGGCGGTCAGCGTGACGTCGCGCGGCTTCTCGCCGAACCACGTCGTCGCGCCGGAGTCGGTCAGCACGTGCGCCCGCTCGGCAGGCCCCGAGTCGGGCGGCACCGGCACCACGGGCGCGCCCGCGAGCAGGCAGCCGACGATCGCGACGACGGTCTCCGCGGTCGGCGTGGCCCCCACCGCCACCGGGGACGCCGGCTCGGCGCGGGCGGCGATCTCGTCGGCCACCACGGCCGCCGCACCCAGCAGCTCCGGACCGGAGAACGCGGTGTCGCCGATCCGGACCGCCTCGGGATCGTCGAGGCCGCCGTCGAGCAGCGCGCGCAGCAGGGGCACCGAGGGACCTCCAACACGTCATCGGGGAGCGGAGCACATTCTCACGCGCGCGGTGCCCGGCGCGCGCGGAACCTCCCGTCGTCCGGAACATGCGAACATGGGCCGGGTGACCCCGGGGCCCGCCGCGCGACCACGGCCGTCGCTGCTCTACGCGGTCAAGCAGGTCGAGCTCATCGTCCGTGCGCGCCTGGACGAGCTGCTGCGCGACTCGGGCGTGACGGCCCTGCAGTACACGGCCCTGACCGTCCTCGCGACGCGCGACGGGCTCACCTCCGCGGAACTGGCCCGGAACTCGTTCGTAACCCCGCAGGCGATGGCGGACCTGGTCACGGCCCTCGAGCGTGGCGAGCTGATCGTGCGCCACCGCAACCCGCACAACCGCCGGCAGCTGCTCATCTCGCTGACCCCGGCGGGCCACGACCTGCTCGCGCGCTACGCGGCCCCGGTGGCGGCCATCGAGGAGCGGATGGTGCACGGCCTCGACCACGAGGAGCGGGAACGCTTCCGCGGCTACCTCAACGCGGCGCGGGCCTCACTGGCCCAGTGAGCGACGCAGGGCCGGCTTGTCGAGCTTGCCCGTGGGGTTGCGCGGCAGGACCTCGACGACCTCGACGGTCCGCGGGGTCTTGAACCGGGCGAGCCGGCCGTCGAGCCAGGCCAGCACGTCGGACGCCGTCGTCGTCGCGCCGTCGCGCAGGACGACCCACGCGTGCCCGACCTCGCCCCAGCGGTCGTCGGGAACACCCACGACCGCGGCGTCGACGACCTCGGGGTGACCGGCGAGCACCCCCTCCACCTCGGCGGGCGAGACGTTCTCGCCGCCGGAGATGTAGAGGTCCTTGACGCGGTCGACGATCCGGTGGAAACCGTCGTCGTCGGCCTCCGCGACGTCGCCGGAGCGGAACCAGCCCTCGTCGGTGAACGCCGCAGCGGTCTCCTCCGGGCGCTGCCAGTAGCCCGCGACGACGTGCGGACCGTGCACGAGGACCTCCCCGGACGGGGCGAGGGCGACGTCGGTGAAGAAGTGCGGGCGGCCCGCCGTGCCGACCTTCGCGTGGGCGTGCGCGGGGTCGAGGAGCAGGACGCCGGGCGCGGCCTCGGTCATGCCGTAGCCCTGCAGGAAGGCGGGGCCGCGGTGGTCGTAGACCTCGAGCAGGCTCGGCGGCACCGGGGCGCCGCCGCAGAGCAGGTAGCGGACGCTGGAGAGGTCGGCGTCGGCGAAGCGCGGCGACCGCGCGATCGTCGCGAACATCGTCGGGACGCCGAACATGATCGTGACCCGTTCCCGCTCGACGAGGTCGAGGGTGCGGTCGACGTCGAAGGCCTGCTCCAGCACGAGGGTGCCGCCCTTGAGCAGCACCGGCAGGCAGGTCATGCCCAGCGCGGCGGCGTGGAACAGGGGTGCGGAGAGCAGGCAGACCTCGTCCGAGCGCAGGTCCACGTCGACGACGACGTTGAGCGCGTTCCACGTCAGGTTCGCGTGGGTGAGGCACGCCGCCTTCGGCCGGCCGGTGGTGCCGGAGGTGAACATGAGGACGGCGAGCGCGTCGGGGTCGGCGTCGACGAGGTCCGTGGGCTCGCTCCCGGCGATCAGCTCGTCGTAGGAGCCGCCGACCTCGAGTGCAAGCAATGCGTCACCACTGTCACTGGGTGCCAGCAGTGACGCTTTACTGTCATCGGAGGTGACCACCACCCGCGGCGTCGTGTCGGACAGCGCGAACGCGATCTCGGCCGCGGCGAGCCGGGTGTTGAGCGGCACGAAGACCGCGCCGAGACCCGTCGTCGCGAACATCGTCTCGACGAAGGCCGGGTGGTTCGGCCCGAGGTGGGCGACGCGATCACCGGGCGCGACGCCGAGCCCGCGCAGGCCGGCGGCGAGGCGCCGGACGCGGTCGTCGAGCTCGGCGTAGGTGGTGCGCGTGTCGCCGTGCACCAGCGCGACGCGGTTCGGGGAGTTGCGGGCGCGACGGGCGGTCCAGGTGCCGAGGCCGGGCGGCGGGGTCATGACCGCTCGTACGCCCCCAGGCCGGGGCGGTAGGTCTTGGCGTCGAGGAACTGGGTGAGGCCCTGCTGCTTGCCCTGCTCGGGGTCGTGGCCGGTCGCGGCGTCGAGCTTGGCGTAGAGGTAGTCCTCGGCGGTGTCCCACGACATCTGGCGCACCTTCTTCACCCCGACCTTCGCCGCGCGCAGCACGTGGGTGTTCATGCCCGCCAGCTTCGCGGCCACCTCGACGGTCCGCGCGCGCAGCGCCTCGCCCGGCACGGCCTCGTTGACCAGCCGCATCGCCGACGCCTGCCGGCCGTCGAAGCGCTCACCGGTCATCACGTACCACTGCGCGTCGCGCGCGGAGATCGTCTCGGCGAGCGCGCGGGACACCAGGCCGCCGGGCGGGATGCCCCAGTTGACCTCGGAGAGCCCGAAGCTCGCGTCCTCGGCGGCGATCGCCAGGTCGGAGCACACGAGCGGGGTGAACGCTCCGCCGAAGCACCAGCCGTTGACCATCGCGATCGTCGGCTTCGCGAAGTGGATGAGCCGACGCCACTGCCACTCCGCCGAGTCCCGCCGGGCGCGGATCTCCACGTGCGGCGGGGCGGCGTCGACCTCGCGGAAGTACTCCTGCAGGTCCATGCCGGCCGACCACGCGTCGCCGCGGCCGGTGAGCACCACGACCCGCACGTCCTCGGCGCCCTCGAGCCAGTCGAGCGCCGCGATCATCTCGCGGTTCAGCGTCGGGTTCATCGCGTTGCGCTTGTCGGGGCGGTCGAAGAACAACCAGCCGATGCCGGCCTCCGCACCCTCCCCGACCTCGATGGCGACGGTCTCGAACGACGGCGGCGTGCTCATGGCGCTGAGATTATCAGGAAACCTGATGACCAGGAAGGGTCTTCCGGCTTCGCGACCGGCCGACGCCGGGGAGCGAGTGGCCCCGCCGACGCGTCAGGTGCGACGGATCGGCCACCGACGTCGGCCGGGTCTCACGACCGCGACGAGGCCGCGGGCACCGGAGCACCGTCCGGCACCGACAGCTCGTCGGGAACGGGAGCGGGAGCGGGCACGGCATCGCGGCGCGACCGGCGCGCGTCGACGAGCACCGCGAGCACCACGCCGCCCACCAGCGCGATCTCCCCGGCGAGCTGCAGCGGCCCGGGGACGCCGCCCTCGACCACCGCGGCGAACACGAAGCCCCACGCCGTCTCCAGTGCCATGAGCTGGCTGACCAGCACCGGCGAGAGGTACCCGGCGGCCGCGTGCCAGAGCCGCACGGCGAGCCAGGAGGACACGAGCCCGAGGAACAGCACCACGACCAGCGCCCGCACCGGCTGCGCCGGGACACCGTCGACGAGCAGCAGAGCGACGGCGGCCGGGAGGGCGAGCGCGCCCGCGGCGAGGCCCTGGGCGGCGGCGAGGGCGGGCGCGATGTCGGGGCGCTCGTGCAGGAGCTTGTGCGAGTCCAGGCCGTACCAGGACCACGAGATCAGGGCGAGGACGGCGAGGGCGAGCCCGACGAGGGCCTCGAGCGACCAGTCCTGCCCGGGGCCGACGTGCAGCAGCACCTGTCCGAGCGCGACGAGGACGAGCGCGGGGACGAGCCCGGCGACCCGCCCGGTGCCGCGCGCGGAGACCAGGGCCATGACGACCGGGACGAGGCCGATGGTGGCGACGGCGACGGTGGGCCCGGCGAGCCGGACGGAGACGGCGACGAGGGCGTAGTAGACGACCGAGCCGGTGAGGGCGTGCGCGATCACGCGACCCCACGGGACGTCGGCCCGCAGCACCCGGCGGACCTGGGGCAGCGAGACCGCCCCGAACGCCACGAACCGACCGGTCGCCAGCAGCAGGGCCGGGGCGAGCGGCGCCAGCCCGGGCGCCACGAACACCGCTCCCCACGCCGCGCCGGCGACCACCATCGCCAGCAGGGCCACGTTCCTCGTCATGACTCCATCGTGCGGCGATCATGGTGGGCGATGCCGGGCGACTTCCGCGGCTGGGCGCCTCGAAGGTGCATGATTCCGTCATGACTGCGCCGCCCGGTGGCCGAACCACCCAGCTGGACCGGGTCGACCGGTTGATCCTGGCCCACCTCGTCGACCACGGACGCTCCAGCCTGGCCGACCTCGCCGAGGCCGTGAACGTCTCGGCCTCCTCCGCCCAACGACGCCTGCGCCGGCTCGAGACCGAGGGCGTCATCCGCGGGTACCGGGCCGTGCTCGATCCGGAGGCGATCGGGCGCGCGCTCGTCGTGCACCTGTCGGTGGTGCTGGTCGACCACACCGCGGACACGGTCGGGCGCTTCGAGCGGTGGATCGTCGACCTCGACGGCCTCGTGAGCTGTCACCACGTGACCGGCGACGTCGACTACCTGCTGCGCATCGACGTCGCCGACGTGCACGCCCTCGACGTGCTGCTGCGCCGCACGCTCGCCCAGATCCCCGGCGTCGCGCGGTTCACCACCATGGTCGCGACGTCGGGGCTGGTCGACCGGTTCACGAGCATGTGAGCGCCGCTCTCGTGAGCAGAAAGGGTCGCTATAGCGACCCTTTCTGCTCACATGCCGAGAGGCACACCCCGGTAGTTCTCGGCGATCGAGGTCCGGTACGCCTCGGACTGCGCGACGAGGCGCAGGTGCGAGAGCGCGAGCTGGTCGTCGAACGGGTCCGCGTCGGGGTCGCGGTGCAGCATCGTCGTCATCGTCCAGCTGAAGTGCTCGCCCCGCCAGACGCGGCGCAGCGCGGTGTCGGAGTAGGCGTCGAGCAGGTCCTGCGAGCCGTCGGCGACCCAGGACGAGATCGCCTCGGCGAGCACCCGGACGTCGGCGACGGCGAGGTTGAGCCCCTTCGCGCCGGTCGGCGGGACGATGTGCGCGGCGTCGCCCGCGAGGAACAGCCGCCCGTGGCGCATCGGCTCGGCGACGAACGAGCGCATCGGGGTGACGCTCTTGTCGGTGATCGGGCCGCGGGTCAGCGTGAACGACCCCCTATCGGCGTGCTCCCCTGGATTGAGCGCGGTCCGCGCCTCGAGCTCGTCCCAGATCGCCTCGTCCGACCACGACGACGGGTCGGTGTCGTTCGGCACCTGGACGTAGGCCCGGGTGACCGTGGGCGAGCGCATCGACAGCAGCGCGAACCCGCGCTCGTGCCGGGCGTAGACGAGCTCGTCCGACGACGGCGGTGCGTCGGCGAGGATCCCCAGCCAGGAGAAGGGGTAGACGCGCTCGTAGGTGCGCACGGCCTCGTCGGGAATCGCCCGGCGCGCCACCCCGTGGAACCCGTCGACGCCGACGACGACGTCCGCGCGCAGCTCGTGCTCGGCGCCCTCGTGGCGGTAGTGCACCAGGGCCTCGCCGTCGCGCGAGAGCGGCCCGTCGACCTTCTCGACGGACGTGACCTCGGCGTCGAACAGCAGCGGCTCGCCCTGCTCGAGACGCAGCGCGACGAGGTCCTTCACGACCTCCGTCTGCGCCCAGATCATGACGTTGCGACCGGTGAGCGCCTGCATGTCGACGTGGATGCGCTCGCCGTGCACGTGGAAGGCGAACCCGTCGTGCGGCATCCCCTTCTCGTCCATCCGCGCGTCCGCGCCGACCTCGCGCAGCGCGTCGATCGTGCCGTGCTCGAGGATGCCGGCCCGCTGGCGCGACTCGACCCGCTCGCGCGGCCGCGACTCCAGCACCACCGAGTCCACCCCGCGCGCGAGCAGCAGGTGCGACAGCATCAGTCCGGCCGGGCCCCCGCCGACGATCGCGACGGTCGTGCGGTCCGGGGCGGTCACGACGAGCCCCCGATGAGATCCAGGAACACCGTCTCCCCCGGCCCCTGCAGCCGGACGTCGAACCGGTAGCCCGGCCCGCCGAACCAGCCGTCGGGGATCGCCATCAACGTCGCCGCCCGGTCCTCGGGCAGCGCGGCCAGCAGCGGGTCGGCCGCGTTGGCCTCGGTGTGGTTCGGGAAGTAGACGCGCGTGAACAGGTGGTGGAGCAGGCCGCGGGCGAACACCGTCACCGCGAGGTGCGGCGCCTCGGCCGAGCCCGCGATCGGCCCGGGCCGCAGCGTGCGGACCGCGTAGTCGCCGCTGCGGTCGGTCGGCACCCGGGCGAACCCGGTGAACGAGCGACCGTCGCGCACGAGCGAGCCGGCCCGGGCGGGGATGCGGCCGTCCGGTCCGGCCTGCCAGAACTCGAGCAGGGCGTCGGGCACCGGGGCGCCCGCGCCGTCGCGCACGGTGCCGTGCAGCGAGATCGCGCCGGCGGTGCCGGGCGGGACGAGGTCGCCCCCGCCGTCGAAGGGGAGGCCGAAGGCGAAGAACGGCCCGACGGTCTGGGACGGGGAGGGCTCGTGGGTCGCGGTCATCTCACACCTCGTCCGGGTCGGGCGGGGTCGCGCCGGGGCCGTCGAGGACGATGTCCCACTGGTAGCCCAGCGCCCACTCGGCGACGGTCGTGTCGTGGTCGTAGCGGGCGACGAGCCGCTGCTGGGCCTTCTCGTCGGTGACCGAGGAGAAGATCGGGTCCAGGTGGAAGAGCTGGTCGCCGGGGAAGTACATCTGCGTCACGAGGCGCTGCGTGAACGCCGTGCCGAACAGCGAGAAGTGGATGTGCGCCGGCCGCCAGGCGTTGTGGTGGTTGCGCCACGGGTACGCGCCCGGCTTGATCGTGACGAACCGGTAGCGGCCGTCGTCGTCGGTGAGGCAGCGCCCGCCCCCGACGAAGTGCGGGTCGAGCGGGGCGGGGTGGCGGTCGCCGTCGTGGCGGTAGCGCCCGGAGGCGTTGGCCTGCCACACCTCGACGAGCTGGTTGCGCACCGGCCTGCCGTCGCCGTCGAGCACCCGGCCGGTGACCACGATGCGCTCGCCGAGCGGCTCGCCGGTCGACTGCACGGTCAGGTCGGCGTCGGTCGGGGCCACGTCCTTCGCGCCGAACACCGGCGCCGCCCGCTCGAGCAGGCTCGGGGTGGCGACGACGAGCGGCTGGGCGGGGGCGCGCAGGTTCGTCGAGCGGTAGGGCGCATAGGCACGGTCGGGGTGTCCACCGCGTTGCGGGGCGACGGTGGCGGCCGCGCGGATCGCGTCGGTGACCTCGTCCTGCTCCGTGCGTCGGCGCTCGGGTGCTCCTGGGCTCACGTCGCTCAGGGTGGCGGGGATCCCGGGGCTGCGAGAGGCTGGCTTCCGTCCACCGGAAGCAAAGGAGCCGACGGTGACCCCTGACGTCCCGGAGTCCGCTCCGTCCCGGCCGGTCGGCCGACCGCCGCGTCCCGGCCTGCCCGCGGGCAGCGGCCTGACCTCCTCGCGCGCCCGCCGCGCGCCCCGGTCGGGCGGCGACACGGTGACCGGGCGCGTCTTCTCGATCCTCGAGGTGTTCGACCACGACCACACCGCCCTGACCCTCACCGAGATCGCCCGGGCCGCGGCGCTGCCGGTGTCCACCGCGCACCGTCTGGTCGGCGAGCTCGCCGGCTGGGGCGCCCTCGAGCGCGGCGGGGACGGCGCCTACCGGATCGGGCTGCGGCTCTGGGAGGTCGGGTCGCTCGCGCCGCGCAGCATCGGGCTGCGGGAACGGGCGATGCCGTTCCTCGAGGACCTGTACGAGGCGACCCGGCAGAACGTGCAGCTCGCGGTCCGCGACGGGCACGAGGGCGTCTACGTCGAACGGCTCGCCCACCCCGACGCCGTGCGGCTGCTGTCCCGGATCGGCGGGCGCTGGCCGCTGCACGGCACGGGCGTCGGCCAGGTGCTGCTCGCCTTCGCGCCCCCGGTGGTCCAGGAGTCGGTGCTCGCCTCGTCGCTGACGTCCTTCACGGCCAGGACGATCACCGATCCCGCGGTGCTGCGCCGCACGCTCGCCGGCATCCGCCGCGACGGGGTGGCGGTCTGCGACGGCATGATCGACCTCGCCGCCCTCTCGGTGGCCGCGCCGGTGCGCGGCGAGTCCGACACCGTCGTCGCCGCCATCTCGGTCGTCGTCCCCTCGCCGTCGACCCCCGGCGGGATCGAGCCGCGGACGCTCGTCCCGGCGGTCCGGGCGGCGGCCCGCGGCATCTCCCGCGCGCTCGGAGCTCCTACCCCCACCCGGACGCAGCGCGCCGTCCGTCCGGAGGCACCCCGCGCGTCGTCGTGAACCCGCCGTGAGGTCTACTTCCCGGTACTCGAGTTCCCGGGTGACAGGAGACCGTGATGCGTCCGTTCCCGACGAAGAGTCGATGGGCCCGGGCGCTCGGCGCCGGTGTGCTCGGGCTGGCCCTCGCGGCCGGGTTCGCCGCCCCCGCGGCCTCGGCGGCCCCCTCCTGGTCGTCCGGCTCCGGCGGGCCCGCGTTCTCGGTCCCGCAGTCGCGGCTGGACACCGCGGTGGCGTGCGGGCCGGGGACGACGAACACCTCGCGGCCGGTCGCGCTGTTCATCCCGGGGACGACGCTGACCCCCGAGGAGAACTTCTCCTGGAACTACTTTCGCGCGTTCCGCGCCGCGGGCCGGCCGTACTGCTCGGTCGAGCTGCCGAACCACGCGATGAGCGACATCCAGGTCTCGGCCGAGTACGTCGTCAACGCGATCCGCACGGTGGCGGCGCGCAGCGGGCAGAAGGTCGCGATCGTCGGCTTCTCCCAGGGCGGCATGATCGGCCGCTGGGCGCTGAAGTACTGGCCGGACACCCGGACCCGGACCGCCTCGGTGATCGGCATCGACCCGTCCAACCACGGAACGCTGGACTCGTACCCGGTCTGCACCGTGGGCTGCGCCCCGTCGATCTGGCAGCAGGCGACGTTCTCGCGCTTCCTCGACGCGCTCAACGCCGGCGGGGAGACCTTCGCCGGGATCAACTACACGTCGATGTGGACCCCGACCGACGAGGTCGTCGTCCCCAACCTCCCGCCGGCCGAGAGCTCGCGGCTCAACACCGGCGCCGGCGGCCGCGCCAACATCTCGACCTTCGACGTCTGCCCCGGCCACCTCGCCGAGCACCTGTCGATGGGCTCGATCGACCCGGTGGCCTACGCGCTCGTGGTGGACGCGCTCGACCACGGCGGCCTCGCCTCCGCGGCCCGCATCGACCGCGCCGTGTGCCTGGCGCCCTTCCAGCCCGGCGTCGACCCGGTCACCGGTCCCGCCCGGTTCGCCACCTACGCCGCGGGCGCCGCGTACCAGATCGCCACCTACCCGCGGGTGTTCGCCGAGCCGCCGTTGAAGGCGTACGCGACGGCGGGCTGACCCCCGGCTGGGTGCAAGCAATGCGTCACTGCTTGCACCCAGTGACAGGAAATCCGGCATCGTCGTCGCGGCGCTGACGATGTGGCTCTCCTGGCGTCCAGTGCCGGCAGTGACGCATTGCTTGCACTGGGGGGCTACTCCAGATCCGCCCGCTCGGCCTCGGCCTGGTCGAGCGCCCGGCGCGCCTCGTCGGCCGCGGTGTCGGCCTCCTCGGCGGCCTGCCGGGCGGCGTCCAGCGCCTCGCGGGCGGCGGTCTCGTCGGCCTCGGCGCGCTCGAGCCGGTCCCGCAGCGACTGCGCCGCGGCGGCCGCCTCGTCGTGGTCCGACCCGGCCTGCTCGGCGCGGTGGCGGGCCCGCTCGGCCGCGCGGGCGGTGTCGTCGCGTTGCTCGCGGGCCCGCTCGACGGCCCGGTCGGCGGCCTCCCGGGCGCGCTCGCGTTCCGCCTCCGCCGGGTCCGGCCCCTCGTCGGGCCCGGGCTCCGGCTCCTCCCGACGACGAGGCGCCGGGCGCGTCGACGAGGACCCGCGCGGCGGGGGCCGACGCGTCGTGCCGCCCGCGCCCCGCGCCGTCGACCCGCCCGTGAAGCCCGCGCCCGGCTCGAGCGCCGTGGTCAGCCGGCCGGCCGCGAACGCGCGCGCCGCCTCCGGGTCGGCCAGGGCGGCGGCGATCGTCTGCTCCAGGTCACGGGCGACCGAGTCGCCGACCTTCTCGCCGTCCTCCCGCGCGAGCTTGCGGGCCCGCGCGACGAGCGCCCCGACGAGCTCACGGCGCTGCGAGGTCAATCTCCGCAGCGCATCGCCGGAGAGCGTCTCCTGGGCCTGGCGCAGCTGTCCGCCGAGCTCCTCCAGGGCGCCGACCTCGTCGGGGGACTCCCGCGCCAGGACGTTCGCCAACCACGCGCCCAGGGACGGCTTGCGCAGGGCACCGATCGCGGTCGCGGTCTCCTTGTCCTTGACCGCCCTGGCCGCCTTCACCAGCTCCGTGCGGCGCGGGACGAAGCGGTCGGGGTGCAGCCCGTAGAGCTCGTCCGCCGCGTCCTCGAACTCCGGGCCCTCCGCCTCCTCGCTCACAGTGCGCATCCTGCCCGGTCGCAGCCGTCGTCGTCATGATCATCGAGCACCGTCGGCGGTGGCGGGTCCCGATCGACCACCGCAGGTGCTCGCTCGCCGCGACCGGGACCCACACGACCGGGACCCACGCGACCGGGACCCACGCGACCGGGACCTATGCGACCACCCGGGACCGCGGGTCGGTGAGGGCGTCGACGTCCTCGGCGAGCAGGTGCAGCTGGGTCGCGAGGCGGGCCGCGCCGGCCGTCCACGAGTCGGGGTCGGTGGCGGCGAGGCCGTCCGCCACGTCGTGCGCGGACCGGGAGCCGTCGGAGCTCGGGTCGCCGTCGCGCGGGTGGTCGGCCAGTGCCGTGACCACGGCGGCCAGCTCGACCACCCCGTCCACCAGCCTCGCCGGCACCTGCTCGCCCCGCCCGACGACCTCGGCCGCGGTGCGCGCGAGCAGCACCGACCCGGCGTGGACGTACTCCAGGCCCTCGAACCGCCGCTGCATCGCGGCGAGGGCGGCGCGCTCCCGCCGGCCGCGCAGCGTCGTGCGGGCCAGTCGGTCCGACGTGGTGCGGGCGTCGAGGAATCCGGCCACGTCGTCGTGACCGCCCCGCAGGCCCTCCGCAGCGTTCCGCAACGCCTCCGACGAGCCCGACCGCAGCCCGGATCCGACGTCGTGCAGGCCGTCGGCGATCCGTCGCAGGGCGGCGGTGACGGCGTCGCCGAGTTGGCGGGTCGGGCTCGGCGAGACGAGCACCTGGCTCACGACGAGCGCGATCGCGCCGCCGATCAGGGCGCTCGCCAGCCGCGTCCAGCCGGCCTGCGACGAGCCGATCCCGACGACGAGCAGGGCGGCGATCCCGGACTGCAGCAGCGTCAGCGGGTTGATGCTGCCCAGGGACACGACGAGCATCCCGACGACGACGGCCGCCCCGACCTGCAGCCAGCCGCTGCCGAGGGCGACCTTCGCGAGCTCCCCCACCGCCACCCCGGCCACGACGCCGACCAGCAGCCGCAGCGCGCGCGGACCGCGGGCGGCCGGCGCGTCGGTGAGACAGACGACCGCCGCGATCGGCGCGAAGATCGGCGCGGGCTGGCGCAGGACGAGCTGGGCCACGACGAAGGCGACGACCGCCGTGGCCCCGTCGAGCGCGATCCGCACCCAGGCCTGACGCACCCGGGTCCAGGCACGCTCCGGCAGTCCGCTCAGCACGGCCGGAGGTACCCGCTGGACCGAGTGCTACCCGTGCAGCTCCGCGGTCTCCGCCCCGGCCTCGGACGCCTCGGCCTCGACCTCCCGGGCCACCTGGTCGGCCGGCATCACCATGGCGACCGCGACGTAGAAGACCACCAGCGACCACACCGCCACGACGAGCAGGTCGATCCACTCCGGGATGACCTCGGCGCCGTCGTACTGGCCGAGCGCGGAGATCACGAGCATCCCGCCGAGCCACGGCAGGATCCAGGCGAGCGAGCGCAGCTGCAGGTCCGCGCCGAAGAACGCGAGGCCCTCGCGGGAGGCCCGCACGGCGCGGTACGCCGCGAAGAGCACGAACCCGATGACGATCGCGACGGCGAGCTTCCAGTCGGTGGTCCAGCCCGACCAGTAGATGATCTCGTTCGCGGCGATGAACGAGAGCGGGGCGATCACGGCGGCGGCCGGCATCCGGTAGGGCCGCGGCCGGTCGGGGTCGACCTTGCGCAGCGCCGCGAGGGTCAGCGGGGCGAAGCCGTACATGATCACGGTGGCCGAGGTGACCAGCGAGACCAGCGACTGCCAGCTCGGGAACGGGGCGAAGGAGATGAGCCCGACGACGAAGGCGACGAGCGTGGACACCCACGGGATGCCGCGCCGGGAGATCTTCGCGAGGCCCTTCGGGGCGAAGCCGGTCTGCCCCAGGGCATAGGACAGACGCGCCGAGGTGGCGACGTAGACGAGCCCGGTCCCGGCGGGCGAGATGAACGCGTCGACGTAGAGCAGGATCGACAGCCAGGTCAGGCCGAGCGCCCCGGCGATCGTCACGTAGGGACCGAAGTCGCCCTGGCCGATCGGGTTGGCCCAGCCGGTCGCGAGGGCGGCCGGGTCGAGGGCACCGACGAACGCGACCTCGAGCGCGAGGTAGATGACCACGCCGAGCGCCACCGCACCGATGAGGGCCCGCGGCAGGTCGCGCTGCGGGTTGCGCGCCTCACCGCCCATCTGCGCCGCCTGCTCGAACCCCTGCAGGGCGAACACCACGCCGAGCGGGAGGGCCGCGAACACGCCGTGCGCGCCGTAGGGGGCGAAGCCGCCGCCGGCGGTGAAGTTGCTGCCGTGGAAGGCGACGAAGACCAGGACGATCACGGTGAGGACCGGGATCGCGATCTTCCACAGCACCGTGATCCGGTTGGTCTCCGCGAGCAGCGCCACCCCGGCCAGGTTGATGAGGGTGAACACGACCATGAGGGCCGCCGCGACGAGCAGGCCGAGCCCGGTCAGGTTGCCGTTGTCGTCGACGAAGCCGTGGACGAGGTGGTCGAGGTAGGACAGCGCCGCCTCCACCTCGATGGGGGCGATGGCCACCGCCTGGATCCAGCCGACCCACCCGGCGGTGAACCCGGCGATCGCCCCGAACGCGAGGCGCGGGTACCGGGCGGTGCCGCCGGCGACGGGGTAGGTCGAGCCGAGCTCGGCGTGCACGAGCGCCAGCAGGATCACGATCACGCCCGCCAGCACCCAGGACAGGATCGACGCCCCGCCGGCCGACTTGGCCGCGGTGAGGGCCCCCAGCAGCCAGCCCGAGCCGATGATCGAGCCGAGCGAGATGAACATGAGGGCGCTGAAGCCGACGGTGCGGCGCAGGCCAGGGCCGGAGGTGACGGGGCGATCGGCGACCGTGGACATGGGGCGCTCCCGGATCTCGCGCGGGTGGGCGGGCGCTCGGGATCGTCCTCACCCGAACGCCTGCGCGCGAGCCGGTCATCCGGCCCCTGACCAGCCACAACGGGACCGATCGGTGAACAACGACGGAACAATCGGACAGCCCGTCACCAGAACGTCACGAAGATTCGCGGCCGTCAGCCCGTCGGGGGACCCGCCCGGTGACAGGAAAGCGTCGTTGCTGCCACTGGCTGACAGCAACGACGCTTCGCTGCCACCACGGGGGTGGGAGGGCTCAGCTCGCCAGCGACGGGCCCGCGTCCTCGTCGGCGAGCACCTGCGCCTCCACCTGGGCCCGCAGCTGCGCGAGGGTGCGGGCGAGCAGCCGGGAGACGTGCATCTGCGAGATGCAGAGCACCGCGGCGATCTCGGCCTGGGTCTGCTCGTGGACGAAGCGCAGTGCGAGCATCGTGCGCTCGCGGCGGGGCAGCGAGGCCACCAGACCGTGCACCAGCGCCCGCACCTCCACCCGGTCGAACTCCGGGTCGACCGTGCCGAGGACGTTGACCAGCGAGGAGTCGTCGCCCTCGCCGAGGGTCTCGTCGAGCGACGCCGGGTGGTACGAGCCGTGCGCGGACACCGCCTCGGTGACCTCGTCGCGCGAGATGCCCAGGTGTTCGGCGATCTCGGTGGCCGTCGGCGCGCGGCCGAGGCGCTGCGAGAGCGTCGCCGTCGCGCCGCCCACCGCGAGGTAGCGGTCCTTGACGCTGCGGGGGGTGCGCACCGACCAGGCCGAGTCGCGGAAGTAGCGGCGGACCTCCCCCATGATCGTCGGTACCGCGTAGGACAGGAAGTCCCGCTCGCGGCCGGGGTCGAACCGGTCGACGGCGTGCATCAGCCCCACCGTCGCGACCTGCTCGAGGTCCTCGGTCGGCTCGCCGCGCCGCGCGAACCGCCGCGCGATGTTGTGGGCGACGGGCAGGTAGGCCACCACCAACCGGCTGCGCAGGTCGGCACGCCGCGGATCGTCGGCCGCGTAGCCGGCGTGCTCGGCCAGCAACGGCGCGAGCGCGCGGTAGTCCTCGTCCGGTCTCCCGGGTCTGCCCTTGCCCTGGTGGGTCGTGGTCGTCGACGCCATGTCGTGCCCCCGCCGCCGCGTCCGGGGCACGGGCACGCCGCGCTCCGGCGCGGGAGTCCGAGCCTCGTCATCGCGGCTGCGGGCTGAACCGGAGGACTTCGAGCCGGGACAGCGTTCCAGCCGGGCACCATGCAACGCAAGGACCCGATCACACGCGCATCACACGCGGGCGGTGGTGGGAGCGGGCCGGCCGGGGGGCGGCCGACCCGCTCGACACCGCGGACGCCCGGGGGGAGGGCGTCCACCGTGTCCCGCCGCGCAGCGGCGGGCACGCGCAGCATAAGCGGACGTACGGACACGGATCGAGCCGCGTGCGACGTCCGGTCAGTCCTCCACGGCGAGCACCACGTGCGAGGGGTGCGCGGCGTCGTGCAGGACCTCGCGCTCGCGCGGCACGAGCACCCGGCCGTCGCCCAGCGGGGCGCCCGTCCCGGGGTGCCGGGCGAACCGCGGGTGCGCCCCGCCCGAGACCTGCACGCGCAGGCGGTGCCCCGCGGCGAACCGGTGCCCCACCGGCCACAGCTCGACCTCGACCGCCACGGTGCCGTCGTCCGCCGGCGCCGGGCTGCCGGGCCGCAGACGCCGGATGCCGTCGGTCACGTTCACCGAGCGACCGCTCGGGTCGACGTCGCAGACGCGCACGAACACGTCGATGTGCTCGACCTCGGCCCGCACGTGCACCGTCGCCCGGGCCGGGCCGAGCGCCACGAGGTCGGCGTCGAGGACCGGGCCGGTGAAGACGACCACGTCGTCGCGCGCCTCGAGCTCGGTCTGGTCCCGCGGACCGGACGCCCCGGAGAGGATCGGGCCCCCGACGGCGGGGGTGGGGTCGTTCGGGTCGTAGGTGATCCGCGTGCCGGCCCAGTAGGCGTCGTCGCGCGTGGGGAAGGTCGGCGCCCCGGTACCGAGCCCGTGGTCGGTGCGCAGGTAGAACGCCTGCTCGCGGGTGTGCTCCGGCGGCCAGTCCGCGAGCCGCCGCTCGCCCCCGCCCCCGGAGAGCTCGAGGTGCACCCGGGGTCCCTCGTCGGGACGGGCGTGTCCGAAGGCCTCGTCGAAGGTCCGCAGCGCGTCCCGGATCCCGGCGGCCATGCCGGCCGGGGTGGTGTGCACCCAGGGGCCGATGCGCAGGAGCGGGCGGGCGCCGGCGGCGCGCAGCGCGGCGTGGTCGGCGAGCTGCCAGGGCAGGAAGATGTCCTGCCACCCGCCGGTCATGCTGATCGCGGTGCCGCGACGGCCGACCTCCCCGACGCCGCCGCTGTAGGACCGCTTGGCCCAGTACGCGGAGTCGGGGTCGTCCTCGCGGAGCCAGTCCTGGAAGAAGTCGATGGGCACGCCCGCGGCGACGAGGTCGGCCTGCGCGAGCGGGATCGTGCCGAACCCGGCCTGCACCCGGTGGCGGACCGCCTCGACCAGCCGGCCGCGCAGCGACGGGTGGGTCATCATCGCGGCCCAGGAGAGCGCGTTGTCCAGCGAGAACGCCCCGCCGGGATAGGTCTGGTCGCGGAACTGCGAGGCGGTGACGAGGGTGCCCATCGCCTTCAGCGCGTCCCCGGCCTCCGGGGCGAGCGCCCACTGCGTGATGCCGAGGTAGCTCGGTCCGAGGGTGGCGATGCGGCCGTCGCAGAAGGGCTGGGCGACGAGCCAGCGCACGGTGGCCACGCCGTCGTCGGCCTCGTCGAACGGGGAGAGCTCGCCCTCCGAGCCGGCCGTGCCGCGCACCGACTGCACCACGACGTGGTAGCCGCGCTCGGCGACGATCCGGCCGAAGACCAGGCCGAAGAACCCGGCCCGGCCGTACGGGCTGCGCACGAGCACCACCGGGCCGCGCGTGACGCCGGACGGGCGGTGGTGGTCGTGGCGCAGCACGGTCCCGTCCGGCATCGGGACCGCGACGTCCCGGGCGACGCGCACGCGCGGCACGCGGGGGGCGGGCAGGCCGATCCCGCGGCGCAGCAGTCGGGTGACGGGGCTCATGGGCTCCATCATGACGCGACCCGGACGTCGGCGGTGGCCCGCGGCCGTCACCTGGCGTCGGCGGTGGGCCACCGCCGACATCGGACTCGTCACCGACCGTTTCGTCCCGTTCACCGGCCGTGTTCACCTCGTGTTCAACCACTTTCGGATGCGCACGATCCACCTCCGGGTGACGCTGCCCGTCGTGACGCGCACCCCCCGTGGCCAGGCTCCCGACGTCGGCGTGCCCGCCCACCTCGCCGAGCACATGACCGTCGCCGAGCAGCACGACTGGATCGCGGGCTTCCTGCGCCGCCACCCGGTCTCGCGGCGCAGCGCACTCAGGCGGGGCTCCGGCGTGGTCGCGGCGATGGGCCTCGCCTCCGCGCCCTGGGCGCTCACCGCGTGCGCCTCGGCGTCGCAGGCGCCGGTGTCGGTCGTCGGCCGCCACCTCTCCTTCGGCGACGACCCGATGCGCACGATGGCGATGGCCGGGGAGCTGACCGCCCCGCCGCAGGGCGCGGTCGTCGTCGACC
Source organism: Actinomycetospora sp. CA-084318 (assembly GCF_050955885.1). Lineage (NCBI taxonomy): Bacteria > Bacillati > Actinomycetota > Actinomycetes > Pseudonocardiales > Pseudonocardiaceae > Actinomycetospora > Actinomycetospora sp. CA-084318. The sequence goes on along the minus strand of NZ_CP192098.1, from coordinate 678,435 downwards.
TCGGGCAGAACGGCTCGTTCGGGGCGCGGCTGCCCGTGGAGGTCCGCCGGCTGGTCTCCCAGGTGCCGCAGGCCGACGGGTCGATCCGCGCGAGCGACCAGTACTTCGTGCACGCGCTCGCCACCGGCCTGCAGCCCGGCCAGAGCTACGACTACCGCTTCCGGCTCGCCGACGGCACCACCACGGACACCGCGACGTTCCACACCGCGCCGCGGGAGCCGAGCGGCCCGTGGAGCTTCACCGCCTTCGCCGACCAGGGCGTGGACATGGTGCCGCCGAGCGGGCTCTCCGGCTTCACCAACGCCTACTACAAGCCCGACGACACCCGCCGCACGATGACGCCCTCGACGTCGATGGTGGACCGCATCGCCGGCACCCGGCCCGCGTTCCACCTGCTCGCGGGCGACATCTGCTACGCCGACCCGTCCGGCGAGGGGCAGCCCGTGCGGAGCACGGGGACCTCGAAGTCGCCGACCGGCTTCGACTCGTTCGACCCCACGGTGTGGACCACCTACTTCGGCCTCATCGAGCGCAGCGCCGCCTCCACGCCGTGGATGTTCGCCACCGGCAACCACGACATGGAGGCCCTCTACGACGACAACCAGAAACGCGGGGCGACGCACGGCTACGGCGGCCACGCCGCCCGGCTCGACCTGCCGCGGACCGGGCCGAGCGCCTGCCCCAGCGTCTACTCGATGCGCTACGGCAACGTCGGGGTGATCAGCGTGGACGCGAACGACCTGTCGATGGAGATCCCCACCAACGCCGGCTACTCGGGCGGTTCGCAGGTGGCCTGGCTGCGGCAGACGCTGGGCCAGTGGCGCACGCCGAACTCCGGCGTCGACTTCGTCGTCGCCTTCTTCCACCACTGCGCCTACGCGACGTCCTCGACGCACGCCTCCGACGCCGGGGTGCGCGCGGCCGTCGCCCCGCTGTTCGACGAGTTCTCGGTCGACCTCGCGCTGCAGGGCCACAACCACCAGTACGAGCGGTCGAACCCGATCCGCGGCGGCCGCTCCACCACCCAGGCCCCCGACGGCGGGACGGTGCGCCCGGAGACCGACGGCACCACCTACGTCTGCGTCGGCTCCGGCGGGCGCCCGCGCTACTCCTGGCAGCCCGGCGAGGTCGACCGCTACCGGGGCAACCCCGCCCCGCAGGGCGACGTGAACGTGGTGAGCTACCAGGCGGTCGGCGAGGACGCGAAGATCCCGGACGCCGTCGACTGGTCGCAGGCGCGCTACCTCGACTACGCCTACGTGACGGTGGACGTGGTCCCGCCGCCCGGGCCCGGGCAGACGACGACGATGACGCTGCGGACGATCACCGACACCGGCACCGAGATCGACCGGGTCACGCTGGAGCGCCGCGCCGGCTGACCATGTTCCTCTCGCCCGATCGGTCCGCACCCGTGAGGATGAACGCGTGCCCCGGCGTCATGCTGTCCTCGAGGTCCTCGCCGCCCGCTTCGCCGAGGGATCGGGTCCGGGCGACCGGACGGACGGCCACCGCGTCGCCCTCGCGATCGAGGGCGGCGGGAGCCGGGCCACGTACTCGTCGGGCATGGTCCTCGGCCTGGAGCGGCTCGGGCTGACGCGCTGCTTCGACGCGGTCTACGGCGCCTCGGCCGGCGCGCTGGCCGGCAGCTGGCTCGTCGGCGGCCAGACCGAGCGGTGCTGCGCGGGCTGGTGGGAGCCCGGGCTGATGGAGCGGGTCACCCGGCCGGTGCGCGGCCTGCGGGGGCGCCCCGTGGTCGACGTCGAGTACCTCGTCGAGACCGTCGGCGAGGAGATCGTCCCCGTCGACTGGCAGGCCATCGTCGACGCCGAGGTGCCGCTGCACCCCGTGGCCACCGACGTCGACACCGGCGACGCGCTCGACCTGCACGGCACCATCTCCGACCCAGCCTCGCTCAAGCTGGCGCTGCGGGCCTCGGCCAACGTCCCGCTGCTCGCCGGGCTGCCGATCGAGATCCACGGCCGGCGGCTGGTCGACGCGGCGGTCGCGGAGCCCCTGCCGTTCCACACCGCCCTCGACCAGGGCGCCACGCACGTCCTGATGCTCCGCACGCGGCGCGCCGACCAGGAGGCGATCGACGCGACGCGGCTGGAGAAGGCGCTGGTGACGCGGCTCGGTCAGGTCAACGTGCCCGGCCTCGTGCACGTCCTGGGCAACCGCCTGGAGACCCGCCGGGCCGACGACGAGCGGCTCGCCGCGGCCAGTCTCGACGAGGGCACCGACCCGCCGCACCTGCTCGAGGTCCGTCCGCCCGAGGGCGCCGACACCATCAACCCGCTGGAGACCGACCCGGACCGGCTGCGCCGCGGTGTGGAGACCGGCTGCGACACGTTGCGGGCGCTGGTCGAGCCGGCGCTGGAGGGTGTGCCTCCGGCCCGTGAGCAGGCCGTGGGGTCATAGCCCCCTCTGCCCACCGGCGCGCAGCGCACCCCCCGCGACGATCCGCGCCGCGTCGGCGCCGGCCTGCCGCCGCTCGCCCGCCGGGACGTCGGACGGCAGCACGAGCACCGCGTCCGGCACCAGGGCGTGCCGCACCACGACCGTCCCGTCGGAGCCGACCCCGACGCCGACCTGCAGCCGCGAATCCGCCGCGCTGCGCCGCGCGGCGGCGTCCGGGGACGACCCGGCGTCGCGCAGGACCGCCGTCGGCACGCCCTGCTCCTCGGCCCCGGCCCGCACCTCCCGCAGCACGCCGGGCGGGGCCTGCGGGTGCGCGGCGACGAGGACGGTCGGCGGCCCCTCGTCCGCGTCGCTCACGGCGTCACCAGCGCGGCCGCGTGCGCGTCGACCAGGCCGGCCGCGACCGCGTTGCGCGGGCCCTCGGTGCCGTGGACGTTGCCGATCCCGCACACCACGCCGTGCGGGGCCAGCGCGTCGGCCACCATCGCCGGGATCTCGAAGTCCAGCGCCGACCCGCCCAGCAGCACCACCGAGCCCAGCAGCCGCAACGAGCCCTGCGGCGCGACCTGGGCCAGCGCCCGCAGCGCGTTGACCACGAACACCCGGCGCTTGGCCTCCCGGCGCACCACCCGCACCGCCTCCACGGGCCGGCGCACCGGCACCGGGACGAGACCCTCCGGGGTCACCGTCACCACCCGCCCGAAGACGTACGGCGGCAGCGCCTCGTCGAAGAACTGCACGGTGCCGTCCTCGTGGCGGACGTGGAAGAAGCTCTCCACCTTCGCCAGCGGGTGCCGCTTCACCGACTCCGCGGCCTCCCGGTCGTCGAGGCCCAGCTCGGAGTCGATCAGCTTCGTCACCAGCTCCCCCGCGCCGGCGACGTGCACCGCCTCGGTGCGGCCGTCCCGGTCGAGCAGCGCCGCGTCGGTCGAGCCGCCGCCCATGTCGACGACGGCGATCGGCACGGCCGCGCCGGGCGTGGTGAGCGCGCCGCGCACCGCGACCTCGCCCTCCACGCCGCCGATCCGCACCGCGCAGCCCAGCGCGCCGGCGACCTCGTCGGCCACCGCCTGCATCCGGCTGCGCGAGGTGCGCACCATCGCCGCGAGCGCCACCGCGTTCTCCCGCGACACCTCGCCCGCGAGCCCGCCCTGCACCGTCACCGGCACCATCGTGTCGACGGCGAGGACGTCCCGGATGCGGATCTCCGCGGCCGGCTGCCCGGTCACGTCGACCATCGTGTCGCGCACCGCGGCGAGCATCCCGCCGACGTGCGTGCCGGGTTCCCCGGCCACGTCCTGCAGCGGTGCCACCCGGCCGATCGCGGCCATGATCGCGTCGGCGCCCTCGTCGACCCCGACGTCGATCGAGCGGGTCGCGCCGGTGACGGTGAGCGTGCCGACCGGGATGCGCCGGTCGGTCACGTCGCCCTCGGGGGTCCGCACGACGACGGCCGAGCGCGTCCCCGCGAGCGCCCGCGCCACCGGCGAGACCTGGCGGGTCTGCTCGGCGTCGAGGTCGAACGTCGACGCCAGGCCGTAGGAGTCCGCGAGGGTGCGGATCGTCCGGCCCGGTGGCGCCACCTCGACCGCCGCGAGCATCCCGAGCGGCACCCGGTCCACGGCGGCCACCTCGTCGACGACCGGGACCCGCCGGTCGAGCCGGTTCGCCACCAGCACGGCGTCGTCGCCGTGGAGCACCGCGGCCACCACGTCGACGCCCTGCTCGACGGCCCGGTTCAGCGCGTGCGCCACGTCGTCGAAGTCCGCGCCGGCGCCCACCACCACGACGACGGGTCCGTCCTGTCCCCCCAGCTCGTCCAGGGCCACCGTGGTGCCGACCCCGAGGCCCTCACCTCCCGGCGTCTCGGGGTTGTGCCCGATCATCGTGGACTCGGTGATGATCGTCTCGGAGATGGTCTCCATGGCCAGGCCGCTGATCACCGGCGTGGCCTCGTTGAGCAGCACCGTGTCCACCACCGCCCCCGGCCGCCCGGCGGCCTCCAGGGCCTTCCGGACGGCGGTGACCACCCCGGCCGCGTTGGCCGGGGTGCCCTTCACGCCCGTCGTCGGGGTGAGCGACGCCGCGAGCCGCGTGGGCCCGTCGTCGGGAACGACGTTCGCAGCACAGGCCTCGGTGGTGGAGTTGCCGACGTCGACCCCCACCACCAGGGACACCGCCACTAGTCGACCCGCGTGATGACCGGCTCGACCTCCACCGCCGCCCGCGCGTGGTCGATGCACTCGAACTCCTTGAGGTGCAGCAGCGCGGCCTTGGCCTGCCAGCGGGGGCGGGCCATCTGGTCGTTGCGCGTCGGCACCGGGCGGGGCGAGCGGCTCTGCGCGTACTGCGCGGCGTTGGCGCCGATCATCCGGAACACCTCGGCGTCGAGCAGCGGCGCCTGCGGGAACAGCTCGAGGTTGGACAGCCGGGCGAGGTCGCGCTGGTGGATCACCGTGGTGCCCCGGGCGAGGATGCCCACGGCGATCCCGGACCCGGAGAGCTTCGCCCCGAAGTGCGCGATCGCCGCCAGGTCGGCCGTCCGGTAGACCTTGATCAGCCGCGCCACGCCGCCCTGCTCCTCGATGCCGGCGAGCAGCTGACGGATCACCTCGGCGTGCGGGACGTCGACGATCGTCTTCGTGAACGGGTCCCCGAAGGCCGGGGACAGCGCGATGACGACCTCCTCGGGCCGGGTGCCGCGCTCGGCCGGCCCGGTCTCGCGCAGCGTCAGGGTGCGGGTGCCGGTCGCGGTCGTCATACGACCTCCTCCTCGGGGTTCTCGGCGGAGGTGACGTGGCGCAGCTTCTTGAGCTGCTCCCACCGCTCGCCGGTCAGGCGGTAGCCGGTGCCGGGCCCGGCGTAGTCGTTGGCGTCGTTGATCGCGGCGAGCGGCACGAAGTCGCCGGTGAAGATGGCGGCGGTCTGCAGCAGGTCGCCGGACACCCGCTGACGCAGCACCTGCAGGTAGTTCTCGGCGACGTCGCCGAACCCGCTGCGCTCCAGGGCCTTGACGAGGTCGAGCCCGGTGACGCCGCGCTCCATCACGCTGCGGGCACCCTCGAGGTCGGCGAGCACGTCGCGGTCGGGGTAGTCGTCGCTGGAGTCAGCGTAGGTCGCCGCCTCCACCTCCTCGTCGGTGATCGCGGGGAGGTCGAGCTCGGCGAACACCGCCTGCAGCGCCCGCGCGGCCTTGTTGCGGACCTGGAGGATCACGTCCTCGCGGACGTGGCGCAGCCCGCCGTCGACCTGCATGTCGCGCTGGATGGTGTTCCAGTCGTCGTAGTCCTCGGTGTCGAGGTTCGACCCCGCGAACATGTTGTCCTTGTTCGGCACGGCCGAGTAGCCCGAGCACACGAAGTCCGTGCCGGGCAGCATCTGCGGGAGCAGCCGGCTGGTGCGCCGCATCGCCGAGTGCGAGAACGACTGGTCGTTCCCGGAGGCGCACTCCAGGTCCATCCAGCTCGCGACGAGGTTCTCCGCCGCCACCGCGCGGATGCCGCCCGGGACCGCGCCGGGCACGCCGATGCAGGAGATCGAGCCGTTCTGCAGGCCCTGCACCCCGGCGCCCTTGGCCATGAGGATGCAGCGGATCTCCAGGTACAGCATGGAGCGGCCCTCGGCGTTGCCCATCTGCACCTCGGAGCCGGTGCCCGAGGTGAAGCGCATCTTGATGCCGCGGCTGGCGTAGGCCGAGGCGAGGAACGCCTTCGACCAGGGGGTGTCGTCGCCGTCGACGAACACCGACTCGGTGCCGTAGATCGAGATCGTCTCGGCGTAGGCGGTGATGCCGCGCATCCCGAGGTCGAGCTCGGTGGCCTCCTCCAGCGCGCACTGGGTGAGCACGCCGCCGCGCCCGACCTGCCCGCCGACCTGCAGGCCGATCGCCACCAGCGGCGCGTAGCGCACGACGCCGAGGGTGGTCTCGAGCTCGGCGAACCCGCGGACCGCGCCCTCCGCCGCGTCCGCGGCGACCTGGATCGGGTTGTCCTTCGCACTCGTCGAGTGCGCCTGGTTCGCGGGGGTGCGCCGCGACCGGGTCTTCTGGATGCCCATCATGATCTCGACGACGTTCATCAGCTTGACGACGTCGAGGATCTTCGCCGGCGTGAGCCCGCGGCCGAGCGCGACGACGTCCGCGCGGCTCGCCCGCGGGTCGACGAGCATCCGCGCGATCTCCACCGACGGCGTGGCCATCGCGGCCTCGCACGTGTCGACGTCGATCGCGTGGTCGGCGATGAAGGTGTCCATGAAGTCGAACTGCTCACGGGTCCGGCCGTCGAGCTCGACGATCCGGCCGTTCTCGACGCGCACGCTCGGCTGCGGGTCGAAGTCGGACTCCATCGCGACGAGGCCCTTCTCGGGCCACTCCTCGACGAAGCCGTCGAGGTTGACGGGACGGTCCTCGAGGACCTCGGTGCGCTTCGAGGCGCGGACCTCGGCGGTCTGCGAGCGCGGTTCCACGGCGGTCATCAGGACTCCTCGGAGTCGTCGGCGAGCAGGTTCCGGGCCGCGTACACCTCGGCGGCCTCGCGGACGAGCGCGGCGCACGTGGTGGCGGAGTAGGTGCCCTCCAGCCGGGCGGCGATCTCCTCCATCTGCGCGGCGGTGGAGGCGCGCGGGCGCAGCGCGTTGTACATCGCGAGCACCTCGGCGTCCGGGATGGCGGTCATCTCCGCCGCCCGCCGGCAGTTCTCGCCGAGCTGGCGGCGGCCCATCGACTCGGCGATCCGGCCCTGCAGGACCAGCGTCTCCGGCGTCACGCGCAGGTCCTCGTTCGTCACCTCCCCGGAGACGACGGCGGCCATGGTGATGTCCGTGAGCGCCTTGCCGGTGGGCGTGCGCAGCAGGTCGGGGCGGTTGATCGAGAGCGGGTAGTCGGCGGGCGTCAGATCGGTGACGTCACTGGTCATCGGGTGGCCTCCGTCCGGGTGCCGGTCGGGTCGGGGACGACCACGTCGCCGGGGTGGCGCGGGTCGCGATTGGCGTGGGCCTCGGCCGCCTCGGGGGTGGGGGCGGGCGCGGGGGTGTCGGTCGCGGCGGGCACCTCGAGGCGCTCGACGAGCAGGACGTAGAGCCCGCCACCGAGCAGGGCGCCGATCACCGGGGCGACGATCGGGAGCCACCAGTAGGGCGTGCCGTCCGGCGTCACCCAGGCCGTGTCGTAGCCGGTGATCCAGGACGCCAGGCGCGGGCCGAAGTCACGGGCCGGGTTGATCGCGTAGCCCGCGTTGGTGCCCCACGCGAACCCGATGCCGAGCAGCAGCAGGCCGACCATGAGCGGCAGCAGCTGGCCCGCGGCACCCTGCAGGGTCGCGAGCAGCGCGAACAGCACGAACACCAGCAGCGCGGTGCCGACGACCTGGTCGAAGAACGCCGTGGTGACGCCGTGGTTGGGCAGCGTGGAGAAGATCGTCTGGGACGCCGAGGTGTGTCCCGGGTCGACCGCGGCGATGCCGGAGGCGTACACGCCACGCGTCACGAGCGCGGCCAGGAACGCGCCGAGGGTCTGGGCCGCGGTGTAGGGCAGCACGTGGCGCCAGGGGAACTTCCGGTACGCCGCCATGGCGACCGACACGGCCGGGTTCAGGTGCCCCGCTCCGAGCCGCCCGGCCACGTAGATGCCCATGATCAGGCCCGCGACCCAGCCCCACGTCAGGGTGGCCCAGTCGCCGGCGTCGCCCTTCGAGACGACCATCTGCGCCACCGAGGCGGTGCCGAAGATCAGCAGGATGAAGGTGCCGGCGAACTCGCCGACGAGCTCACGGCGCAGCGCGGGGGTCACGCCGGGACCGCGCTGCTGATCGCGGCGACGGCGGCCTCGGCCACCCGCACGTCCTGCTCCACCGACCCGGCGCTCACCCCGACGGCGCCGACGAGCACGCCGTCCCGGTACACCGGCACGCCGCCGCCGAAGATGACCATCCCGCCGGCGGTCTGCTCGAGCCCGTAGAGCTCGGCGCCGGGCTGGACGAGCGGCATGAGCGCCGCGGTCGGCGCCTCCATGAGGATCGAGGTCCGCGCCTTGCGCTGGGCGATGTCGATGCTCGCGCGGATCGCCCCGTCCTGACGGGCGAACGCGAGCAGGTGCCCGCCGTCGTCGACCACGGCGACGTTCATCGGCTGGCCGATCGCGTCGGCCTCGGCGAGTCCGGCGTCCAGGGCGGCGCGGGCGTCGGCCAGGGTCAGGCCCGGCATGGGTGTACCTCCACGGGGTGGACGTCGGCGCCCCGGAGGCTCGGCCGGTCACGGGGCGGGGCGGGCGGTGTGCCCGACGCCACGACGCTAGGAGTGCAGCCGCTCACCCGGCCACGGGGAGTGTCCCCACCCCCGGGTCATGGGGGATCTCCCCCAGCCCGGTCGGAGGAGCGGCGGGGTGGTCCTGACGGCGGGTCAGCGCCCGAGGACGGCCGTGCGGGTGGCCTCGAGGTGTTCGGCGAGCCGCCCGTGGGCCTCGGTCGTCCGGTCGGGGCCGAGCGCGGCGAGGATCGCCTCGTGCTGGCCGAGGATCTCCTCGGCGCGGCCCGGGCCGTGCCCGAGCAGGGAGCCGAGGTTCATCCGCAGCTGCCGGTCGCGCAGGGAGGCGTAGAGCTCGGAGAGGATCGGGTTGCCCGCGCTCTCCACGAGCACGGTGTGGAAGCTGCGGTCGCCCTCGGCGAAGGCCTGCTCGTTCCCGGCGGCGAACGCGTCCCGCTGCTCGGCGAGCACGTCGCGCAGCCGGGCGACGACCGCCGCGCGCTCGGCCTCCCCGGCCGCGCACAGCTTCGCCACGGCGTGCCCCTCGACGAGCTCGCGGGCCTCGAGCACCGCCTCCACCTCGGCCGGCGAGACCGGGACGACCAGCGCGCCCCGCTTCGGGAACAGCCGCAGCAGCCCCTCCGCCTCGAGCCGCAGGAAGGCCTCACGCACGGGCGTGCGGCTCATCGCGAGGACCTCGGCGACCTGGCCCTCGCTGATCAGGTCGCCCCCGGGCAGGCTGCCGTCGAGGATGGCCGCCTTCGTGTGCCGATAGGCCCGCTCCTTGGCCGAGTGCCCCGCACGCGTCACGTCCACCGCCACCGGCTCCCGTCCGCCACGCCCGGACACCTTGCCCACGGGCCGGTGTGACCCTACTCTCGCCCGCATTGATGCATCTTGTATGCATCCCGATCTCGGGGGTCGGGGTCCGAGGAGGACGCATGACGGTGACGGCGCCGGCACGACAGCTCGATCTCCTCGACCCGGGCGTCGGGTCGCGCGCGATCGGATCGGGCGGTCCCGACGACGGGTCCGGGTCGCTGCTCGGACGGGTGGTCACGCAGCTGCGCACCCTGACGGGCGCGCGCTCGGCGTGGGTGGTCCGGGTCGACGAGGCGGCGGGCGCCTGGAGCGTCGACGTCGGGGACGGTGCCGCCGCACCGCCGGAGGACCTCGTCGCCGCCGTGGTGCGCGACCGCGCGCCCGTCACCAGCACGGGGTCCGGCACCCCCGTGCTCGGCGTGCCGGTCCGTCGCGGTCCACGCGTCATCGGGGTGTGCGCGGTCGCGGGGGCGCGGCTCTCGGCGACCGACCGCGGCCTCGCCGAGCTGTTCGCCGACTACGCCGCGCTCGCCCTGGTCGACCACGGGTCGCTCGCCGGGCGGCCCCTGCTCGAGGCGGTCCGTCAGGAGCTCGCGTGGGTGGAGCGGGCAGGGGTGCCGCGCACCGACCTGGTCACCGTCGGGAGCGGGACGCTCGACGACGCGCGCGCCGAGGAGATCTTCCGCGTCGTCCAGGAGGCGCTGGTCAACGTGGTGGCCCACGCCGCGGCCGGGCGGGTGCAGGTCGGGGTGCTGCACGGCCCGGGCACGGTGACCGTGCTCGTGGAGGACGACGGGACGGGCTTCGACGCCACCCGACACGGCGGGCTCGCCGAGGCCGCGTCGGGCGCGCACCGCGGGCTCGTCGCGATGAGCGCGCGGGCCCGGCGCCTCGACGGCGACCTGGAGATCGGCTCCGGGACCGGCGGCGGGACGCTCCTGCGCCTGACCGTCCCGTGCGGGCCCGAGGCGCCGACGCCCGGCCGACCGCGGCCGTCGGTGCTGGTGGCGGCGGGCCGCCCGGTGATCCGGGCCGGCGTGGTGCGTCAGCTCCAGCTCGGGGCCCCCGAGCTCGGCATGGTGTCCGAGGTGGACCTCGGGGCCGGTCACGACCTCGCCGCGGCCTGTCGCCTGCTCGGCCCCGACGTCCTCGTCGTCGAGCCCGACCTGCTGCCCGCCGACCTCCCCGGCGCCCTCGAGCGGCTCGCCGCGCTGCCGACCGCCCCCGCCGTCGTGCTGCTCGCCGACGCCTGCGCCGACCACGCGCTGCGCACCGCCGTCAGCGCGGGCGCCCGGGGCTGTGTGGGCCCGGACGACGGCGAGCGGCTCGTCGAGGTCGTCACGGCCGCGGGCCGGGGCGAGTCGACCTTCCGCCCCGACCAGCTCGGCCGCCTCGCCGCCGCCCCGCGGGTCCGGGGCATCACCGCGCGCGAGCACGAGGTCTGCGCCCTCGTCGCCCGCGGGATGACCGACCGGCAGATCGCCACGGCCCTGCGCATCTCGGCCAAGACCGTGGAGAAGCACGTCGGCTCGCTGCTGCGCAAGACCGGGGCACGGAACCGCACGATGCTGGTGGCCGTCGGGCCGTGACGGTTCAGACCCCCGCGACGCCCCGCACGATCCCGACCGCCGCCGACACCCCGCGCACCGGCCGGAACCGGTCGGAGGCCTCGTTCAGCGCGGTCCACTCGTCGGGCGAGAGCACGATCTCCGCGGCCGCGCAGTTGCTCTCCAGCTGCGCCACGCTCGACGCGCCGGGGATGGCGACGACCTCGGGGCGGTGGATGGTCCACGCGAGCGCGGCCTGCGACGGCGTCGCGTCGTGGGCCGCGGCGACCTCGCGGAGCACGTCGATCAGGGGCTGCGCCCGGCGCAGCGACTCGGGCAGGAACAGCGGGTTGATCTGCCGCACGCGGTTGGCCGGCCGGTGGTCGACGTCGAACTTCCCGGAGAGCAGCCCCTGCGCGAGCGGGCTGTAGGCGATGACGGCGCGGCCGGCCTCCGCGGCGTAGGGCAGCAGCTCGCGCTCCGGGTCGCGGGACACGAGGCTGTAGGACACCTGGTTGGAGATCACCCGGGAGCCGAGCGCGCTCTCGGCGTCCAGCCAGCGATCGAGGGAGTAGTTCGACACCCCGACCTCGTCGACCACGCCCGCGGCCTGCAGCGTGCGCATGCCCGGCATGGTGCGGCGGTCACCGATCAGCGGGTTGGGCTGGTGCACCTGGTAGAGGTCGAGCGGGCGGCGGACCCGGCCGGAGCTCGCGACGCCGCGCTGCTCCACGACCGGCCCCACGGGGAACACCGGGAACACCTTCGAGGCGACGACGGTGGTGGCCGGGTCGGCGTCCGCGCGGTCCAGGGCGTCGCCGAGGATGCGCTCGCTGCGGCCGAAGCCGTAGACCTCGGCGGTGTCGAAGACCGTGATGCCCAGCTCCAGGGCCCGCCGGACGATCCGGGCCGCCTCCGAGTCGGGCCCGGAGGTGTAGTCGCCGCCGTAGCCCCACTCGTTCGACCCGAACTGCCACGTGCCGAGCCCGATGGCCGACCAGCGCTTGGCGGTCGGCAGCTCCAGATAGCGCATGCCTCCTGGTTACCCGATGACGGCCGCGACGTCCGCCGCCGGCAGCGCCTCGAGACAGGCCGGACCCGTCGTCGAGAACGGGCAGGCGGCCGACCACCAGCACTCCTGCTCGGTGATCGCGGTGGGCCGGCGGACCGGGCAGTCCGGGTGTCCCTGCAGGTTGCGGCCCTCCTCGAGGCCGTAGCGGCTCGCGAGCGTCGGGCCGAACAGGGCCACCGTGTCCGCGCCGGCCGCGGCCGCCAGGCGGACCGGTCCCGTGTCGCCCCCCACGACGACGCCGCCCGCCCGCCCGACCGCGGCGAACCGCGCCGCGAGGCCGCGCAGGTCGGTCGGCTCCCAGGCCGGGACCCCCGCGACCGGGGTCACCGCGACGACGGGCCGGTCGCCCAGCGCCGCCACGAGGTCGCGCCACCAGGGCCAGCGCTTCACCGCCATGCCGGCGTCGGGCACGAGCACCACCGTGCCGGGTGCGGGGTCGGGGACGTGCTCGTCGTCGCCGAGCACGATCCGCGGCGGTCGCGGCGGCCCGCTGATCAGGCCCTCCGTGGCGAGGATGCGCTGGTAGCGCTCCCCCACCAGCTCGTCGGCCGGCGGCGAGCGCCACAGGTTCGTCACCGCCCGCGTCCCGCGTGCCGCCGCGTCCTCGTCGACGAGGTCGCCGATCCCGTCGAACCGGGTGGTGGTCACCACGAGGTCCGGCGTCAGCTCCGCGAGCGCCGCCCCGACGGCGGATCGCTCCGCCTGCTTCTCGGCGGTCCGCACCCCCGTGACGGCGGGGTCGCGGGCGAGCAGGGCGGCTCCGGGCTCGTGGGTCAGCACGACGAGCTCCCCGCCGGGGTCGGCGTCGGCGAGGGCGTGGATCGCGGGCAGCACCATGATCAGGTCGCCGAGACCGCCGAGGAGGTCGACGACGAGCGTCCTCATGCGAGCTCCGCGTACAGCGCGCGGTGGCGGGCGGACAGGGTCTCCCAGTCGCGACCCTCGAGGAGGGCCCGGCCGCCGGCGGCGACCTCCGCGCGCAGGACGGCGTCGTCGAGGAGCCGCCGCAGCGCGGTGACGAGCACGTCGACGTCGCGGACGGCGGGCGCGACGACGACGGTCCGGCCGTCGACGAGTTCGGTGTCGTCCCCGAGCCGGGTGACGATCGTCGGGAGCCCGTGGTCGAGGGCGGCGAGCAGGGCGCCGCTCTTCGTGGTCGCCCCGGCCGTGAACGGGAAGGCGGCGAGGTCGGCGGCCTGCAGGGCGGCGGAGACCTCGTCGGCCGGGAGGTGCCCGGTGATCGTGACGCGATCGGTCGCGCCCGCGTCCGCGACGTGCTTGGTGAGCTCCGCCCGGAACGCGGCCGCCTCGTCGTCGGGCAGGGCCAGGGAGGTGAAGCCGCCGACGACCAGCAGGTGCAGCGACGGGTGCTCCGCCGCCAGCCGGGCGACCGCGTCGACGAGGTAGCGCAGCCCCTTCACCGGGTGCACGAAGCCGAAGAACACGACCGCCGTCGCGTCCTCGGCGATCCCGAGCGCGCGGCGGGTCGCGGCCACGTCGGCCGGGGGACCCACCACGACGTTCGGCGGGATGGGTAGCCGGACCACGTCCGCCGTCGGGAAGCGGGACCGCAGCACCGCCTCGTGGGCACCGTTGGTGGTGATCACGCGGGCGCTGCGCGGCACGAGCCGACCGCTCTCCGGGTCGGCCAGCCCGAGGCGGGCGGGCAGGCGCCACGGACGGGGCGACCACCAGCCGTACTCGTGGACGGTGGTGACCAGCGGTGCGCCGACGAGGTCGCCGAGCAGGCCCGGCCAGCTGGAGAACCGGTAGGCCGACGGTGCGAACTGCAGGTGCACCACGTCGGCGCCGCGGGTGGCGCGGACCGCGGCCGGCAGGCCACGGGGTCCGGGATCGACCGGCACGTCGCGGACCTCGGTGCCGTCCGCGCGCAGCGCGGCGACGAGGCGGGCGGTGTAGTCGGCGACGCCGTCGTGGGCGGGATCGGCGCGGCCGTGGAGCATCGCGACGGTGGGTCGGGGCACGGGGTCCGGTACCCACAACGGGGCCCGTGCAGTACGGACTCCGCCGCCGTCACCCCTCGGGGGTGACGGACGGCGGAGTCCGTGGGTCGAGCGGCGGTCAGCTCACCGCGAGGTCCCCGCGGGTGACGACGCCGCTGGTGACCGGGTTCGCGGCCGTGCCGAGCGTCAGCGACAGCGAGTCGGGCGTCCCGGTCCGGGCGCCGTCCTTGACGACCAGGGTGAATCCGACGACCGCCCCGGACTGGGTCAGGGCCGTGCCGGTGACGGTCGCGGTCCCCGCGCCGTCGCTGGTCGACGAGGTGATGCTGCGGCACACGATCCGGACGTCGCCGTCGCGGAACGAGCAGGTGCCGGAGCCGGAGTTCGCGGAGCCGGACACCGAGATCGACGCGCGGCCCTGGGCGCCGTACTGGACGTCGCCGCGCACCGAGGCCGGCTTCACGACCGGGCCCTGGTAGGTGACGACCACGGAGCCGGCGCCGCTGTTGGTCGTGGTGGTCGTGCCGCCGGTCGGGACGCGGTTCGTCCCGCCCCCGCCGCCGCCACCGCCGGTGTTGGCGGCCGTCGCGCCGGCGTCGCCGCCGCGCAGCCCACCACCGCCGCCGCCCGCCCCGCCGGCCCGCTCGCCGGTCGCCGCGGCGGCCGTGGCGCCGGTCTGCGTGGCGCTCGCCCCGGCGGCACCGCCGGGCGCGCTGTTCGCCCCGACGCCGGCGCCGCCGTCCTGGGTGGCCGCGCCACCGACGCCGCCGATCCGCGCGGTGTTGCTGCCACCCGCGCCGCCGCCACCGCCACCGCCACCGGCCGCGACGGCGACCGACGAGCCGGCCTGCAGGACGACCGAGGAGGCACCGCCGGCACCACCCCCGCCGCCGCCGCCGACGGCCCCGCCGCCGATGCCGCCCGCACCGCCGCCGCCGCCCGTGCCCGCGCTCGCGCCGCCGGTCCCGGCCGCGGCCGTGCCGTCGGTGCCGTCCGCGCCGCGCCCGCCGGGCCGGATGGTGAGGGTGGTGCCGGCGGCCGTCGGGAGCGCACCGGAGACGACCGCGCCGTTGCCGCCCGCGGACCCGGACGCGCCGCCCCCGCCGTCGCCACCCGCACCGCCGGCGCCGCCGCGCACGGTGACCCGGACGTTCGTGGCGTTCGCCGGGACGGCCAGGGTCTGCTGGCCACCCGCGGCGAGGTAGGTGCAGGTGACACCGGCGCCGGACTGCGCGCACTGGCTGGGGAGGGCCTGCGTCGGTGCGGCGCTGGCGCTGCCGGGCAGGAAGAACAGGGCCATCGCGGCGGCGGCCGTGGCGGCGGAGAGACGGGTCGTCGACGACATGCAGGACTCCAGGGGTGCTCGGTGGTACCTCGGAACAGCGGGGGCCGGGCATGTCTCCGCACGGACACGCCTCGCGGCGGTCGAGCACGGATCGTGGTCGACCGGTGACGCAGCGGCATCAGGTGTGTCGTCCGGACGGAGCAGTGCGCTACGCGATCTGCGGCCACGTTCGGGCGATGTCCGAAAAGGTGTCGCCGCGGGGTGTCGCGCACCCCGCGGCGACCGGGCGAGGCGTCAGCCGATCGTCAGGTTCCCGCGGCCGACGACATGGCGTGCTCCAGGGTTCTCGAAACCGGATACCGCAGGGGTCGCGGCGCGTCCCCGCGTGGACACGCCCCACGTCGCCCGACCGGTAATGACTCCCCGCAGTCGGTCGGTGACGTAGCGAGAGTGACTATGTGGTCCATTCGGACTAGTGCGCTACGGCTGTGATCGAACCGTTGCCTCTCGAACGGGCGATTCCGACCGGGGCCCTCGCCGCGTGACCGGCGGCCGGACGGGTACCTGCACCCCGTGACGGCGCTTCTCCCCCTGCCCGCCCACCCGGCGGCCCACCGTCCCGGGGTCGACGACCCGGACTGGACGGCGATGGCGCGCATCCTCGTGGTGCGGCCGGACAACGTGGGCGACGTGATCATGACCGTGCCAGCCCTGCGGGCGTTGCGTGCCGCGGCCCCGCAGGCCCGGCTCGACCTGCTCGCCTCGCCGGCGGGCGCCGCGGCCGCGCCCCTGATCCCCGAGCTCGATGACGTCGTCGTCGCCTCGGTGTCCTGGCAGCGTCTCCCCGCGGTCGCGGTCGGGGAGGACCCCGATCCCGACGCCGAGCTGGTCGCCGCGCTCGCCGCCCGCGACTACGACGCGGCCGTCGTCCTCACCTCGTTCTCGCAGTCGCCCTGGCCGGCCGCGGCACTCTGCCGCCGCGCCGGGATCGGCGTGCGGGTGGGCACCAGCAAGGAGTTCGGCGGCGACGGGCTCACCCACTGGGTCCCGGCCCCGCCCGACGGGGGCCACCAGGTCGACCGGGCGCTCGCCGTGCTGGCGGCCGTGGGGGTGCCGTCGCGCGGCGCCGACCTCGCCGTCACCGTCCCCGCGCCCGGCCCCCGCCCCGCCGGCCGCTACGTCGTCGTCGCCCCCGGGGCGAGCTGCCCGTCGCGGCGCTGGTCGCCCGAACGGTTCGCGACGACGGGTCGCGGGCTCGCCGCCCGCGGCTGGACCGTGGTGGTCACCGGGACGGCGAAGGAGGCCGACCTCGTCGACCGCGCCGCAGCGGGCGTGCCGGGCGTCGTCCGGATGACCGGCGAGCTCGACCTGCCGGGGCTGGCCGCGCTGGTGGCGGGCGCCGACGCGGTCGTCGTGAACAACTCCGGGGGCGCGCACCTGGCCGACGCCGTCGGGACGCCGGTGGTGGAGCTGTTCGCGGGCACGGAGGAGGTCGGGCAGTACGCGCCGCGCACGGTGCCGGCCGAGGTCCTGACCCGCCCGGTGAGCTGCTCGCCGTGCCGGCAGCTCGTGTGCCCGTTCGACCAGGAGTGCCTCGACGTCGCCCCGCAGCGCGTGGTCGACGCGGTGGTGCGACTGGTGGGCGCACCGTCGTGAGCGGGCCACCGCCGGAGCGGACGGCCGACGGCCACCACGTCGTCATCGACGGCCGCCGCTGGCGGGCCACCGACCCGGAGATCCCGGAGGCGGACGCGGCCCGGCTGCGCCGCTGGCTGATGGCGGCCCGCCGCGACGTCGGCCGCGCCAAGAAGGCCGCCGACCCCACCGCCGAACGGGCCGCCCGCGACCGCGTCCACGCCGCGAAGACCGCGCTCGGGGAGCGGGGCGATCCCTGGTGGGAGCAGTCGGCCACCGAGCGCCGGGCCCGCTGGTCGGCCGGTGTCGACCGGGCGGCGGAGGAGGGTTTCTGACCGGCCGCGGATCGGGGAGTCGATCCCATGACCACCCCGCCCCTGCAGGACGACCCGAACCCGAACGACCCGAACCCGGCGCGCTCGAGCGCCACCCTCTCCGCGTTCACCGGCCAGGTGCAGCGCCGGCTCGGGCTCGACACCCAGAGCGAGGCCGAGGTGCTCACCCGCGCGACGCTGAACGAGTTCGGCAAGGCCGTGAGCGCGGGACTCGCCCAGGACCTCACCGTCAGCCTGCCCCCGGAGCTCTCGGCGGAGCTGCGCGCGCAGCGGCCGTCCGACGACCAGGCGCGGTCGATCGGGCGCGCCGAGTTCGTCGACGCCGTCAGCGGCGCGGTGCACTCGGTCGACGCCGACGAGGTCGGTCGTCAGGTCGAGCAGGTCCTGCGGCTGCTGCGCGAGTGGCTGCCCGAGTCCGACGTCGACCGCACGCTCGAGCAGCTCCCGGGCGATCTCGTGGAGCTCATGCGCTGACCGGCCCGGTCCCCGGCGCTCAGCGCCGGGGCTCGTCCGGCGCCGACGTGCCGGTCGGCTCCGGCTGCGGGTCCGACGACGGCGGCTCCGACGGTGTCGGGTCCTTCGTCGTCGTCGGCTGCGGGTCCGGCTTCGGAGGAGTCCGATCCGGGGGATCCTGCTTCGGGGGCTCCTGCGGCGGGTCCTGCACCACCGGGGGCACGACCACCGGCGGGCGCGGCGGCAGCACCGGACGGGGTACCGCGGTCGTCGCCGACGGCGCGACCGTGCCCGTCGTGGGCGCCGTGGCCGCGGTCTCCTCGTCGACCGACGACGGCGCCGGGCCGAGCACCGGCAGCACCGGCGCCTCGGGCACCCCCGCCACCGACGAGCCCGCCGGGAGGGTGGCCACGCCGGCCATCGCGGCCAGGCTCGTCACCGGGGCGACCCCGGTCGCGACGACCACGCCGAGTGCGGCGACCGCGGACACCACGAACGCCAGCAGCGAGTGCGCGGGCTGCACGCCCGGCCCGCGCCCCGCCAGCGGTCGCCGACGGGGTGTCGGCTGGATCAGCGCGGTCTCCGACTCGGGCGCCGACGGGGGACCGGCGGACGGCTGGGGCATCACGTCGGCGTAACGAGATCACCCGATCAGGGGTGACGGATCTCGACCGGACCACCACGCACGGTGAGATGTGACTACCGGCCGTGGCGCGGCGGGCAGGGCTCGACGTGGACGACCTTCGTCGTCGTCATCTCGTCGAGCAGCTCGGGTCCGTACCCGAAGCCCGCGCCCGAGAGCCCGCGGGGCTGGGCCGCGCCACCCGGGGCGCCACCGAACGCGGCGTTGATCTTCACGGTGCCGACCGGCAGCGCCCGCCACGCCTCCTGGGCGTGCGCCATGTCCGGGGTGAGCACGGTGGCCGCGAGCCCGTGCGGGTCGTCGATCGCCTCGGCCAGCGCCTGCTCGAACGAGTCCACCACGCGCACCGGGGCGACCGGTCCGAACGTCTCCTCCCGCAGGATCCGCATGTCCGGGGTGCACCCCGAGAGCACGGTCGCCGGGTAGAACGCGCCCGCACCGTCGGGCACCGCACCGCCG
This sequence comes from Actinomycetospora sp. CA-084318, assembly GCF_050955885.1. Lineage (NCBI taxonomy): Bacteria > Bacillati > Actinomycetota > Actinomycetes > Pseudonocardiales > Pseudonocardiaceae > Actinomycetospora > Actinomycetospora sp. CA-084318. Next base: position 659,565 of record NZ_CP192098.1, on the reverse strand, counting down.
ACGTGGGCGACCGCGCCGCCCGCGAGCGCCTCCGCGACCTGGCTGTGGACGTGCTCGCGCTGCCGCCGGTCGACCAGCGGACCCAGGGCCTTCTCACCCTCGGCGGCGGGCCGGTACACCCACCGCGTCGCCTCCTCGGACAGCGCCGCGAGGAACTCCTCGGCCACCGCGGCGTGGCAGTAGACGCGCTCCACCGAGACGCACACCTGGCCGCCGTTGGCGTACGACCCGAGCGCGACCTGGCCCGCCGCCCACACCGGGTCGACCCCGTCGTCGACGATCAGGGCGTCGTTGCCGCCGTTCTCCAGCAGCACCTTCGCGCCCGTCCCCGCGGCCGCCTCGGCGATCGCGCGCCCGGCCGCGATGGAGCCGACGTGCGCGACGACGTCGACGCCCGCGTGCGCCGAGAGCAGCGCTCCGGTCGGTCCCGCCCCGTCCACGACGGTGAGCACGCCGTCGGGCAGGAACGACGCGACGAGGTCGGCGAAGCGGCGCCCGAGGTGGGGGCAGCGCTCGGACGGCTTGTGCACGACGGTGTTGCCGGTGACCAGCGCCGCGCCGATGAGTCCGGCGGCGACGGCCACCGGGTCGTTCCACGGCGTGATCACGGCGACGACGCCGCGCGGTTCCGGGACCATGAGGTCGGTGGCCGACCAGTTGCCCTGCAGCGAGCGGCCGCGGTGCAGCGGACCGAGCTCGGCGTACTGCTCGAGCGTGCCCGCCGCGGCGAGGACGCCACCGAGCCCGTCGTCGAACGGGCGTCCGGTCTCGGTCTCGTTCAGCCGCGCGAGGTCCTCGGCGATCCCCCGCACCGCCGCCGCGGCGTCCTTCACCGCACCCGCCCGGTCGGCCGGCGAGGTCCGGGCCCAGTCGCGGCCGGCCGCGACGGCCCGCCCCACGGCGTCGTCGACCTGGTCCTGGCCGGCGGGCCGCACGCGGCCCACCACCTCGTCGGTCGCGGGGTCGCGGATCTCGATCTCGGCGGCAGCGGTCGTCATGGGGCTCCTCGCGGGTGTCGGGGCGGTCGGGCGGGGGTGCCCACCGAGCTCCCGCCCCACCCGTGGCGCCGGCCCCGCCTACAGCGCGATCAGCAGCAGGGCGAACGAGGTCAGGTTGAACGTCGCGTGCGTGACGAAGCACGGCCAGATCGACCGCGTGCGCTCGTAGAGGACGGCGTTGAGCACGGCGAGCACGAGCACGGCGAGGAACACGACGTTGAACCCGTGCGCGACCGCGAACACCAGCGACGAGACGATCGTCGCGGCCACCCGCCCGAAGCGGCGGAGCGAGCCGTAGCCGACCCCGCGGAACAGCAGCTCCTCCCCCAGTGGCACCACGAGCCCGCCGAGGAGCACCACCCAGAACGCGGCGAGCCCACCGGAGAACTGGGTGAGCGCGGCCTGCGGGTCGGTGAGGTCGCCGGTGACCGACACGTACACCACGATCAGCACCCGCGACACGAGCCAGACGGCGAGCCCGAGCAGCACCGCGAGCCCCACCGTGCGCCACGGCACGCGCCGCATCCCGAGGGCCGCGAGCGAACGCACCCGCAGCAGGAGCGCCACCGCGACCGCGCCGAACGCCGACACCGCGGAGATCGCGAGCAGGACGGGCGCGGGCGGGAGCGCGCCGGTCGCGGAGATCAGCGCGAAGCCCGCCAGGACCTGGATCGCCACGTAGACCACCGCGGCCACCACGAACTCCGGCAGCCCGAGCCGCCGCCCGCGCGGGCTCCAACCGGGTTCCGTCGGCGCCGGGGGCAACGGGGCACCGCCCAGCCCCGCCGGACCGGGAGCGACGGGCTCACCCGGCTCGACCGGCCCCGTCGTCGGGACCTCGTCGCGGGGCGGGACGCTCACTCGCGGGCCTTCCGGGTCTCCCGGTCGTTGGCCTTCTGCAGGGCGTCGACGAGCTCGTCCTTGTCCATCGTCGAGCGGCCCTCGACGTCGAGTTCCTTGGCCCGCTCGTAGAGGTGCTCCTTGCTGGCGTTGGCGTCGACCCCGCCGGCCGGCTCGCCGCTCGGGTCCGCCCCGCCGCTGCGCGCGCGGGAGTCCGAGGGGCCGTACTCCTCCTTGGGCTCCCAGTGGTCGCCGACCTTCTCGTGGGTGTGCTTGAGCGCGGCGTAGGCCGTGCGGCTCGCGCGCTCACCCTTCCCGTAGGTCTCCTCCGCGGACTCCTTGGCCTGCGCGTACGTGTCACGGGCCTTCTTGTCCGAGCGCTGCAGCGTGGACGGGAGGTCCTCGAAGTCATCCGGCATGGCGGACGGGTACCCGGATCAGCCCCGGGAGCCGACCTCCAGCGACGCGACGCTCTGCACGATCTGGTTGGGCCGGTAGGGGTACCGGTCCAGCTCGGCCTCGTCGGTGACCCCGGTGAGCACGAGGATCGTGTGCAGCCCCGCCTCCATGCCCGCGACCATGTCGGTGTCCATCCGGTCGCCGATCATCGCGGTGGTCTCCGAGTGCGCCCCGATCGTGTTCAGCCCGGCCCGGATCATCAGCGGGTTGGGCTTCCCGACGAAGTAGGGCTTCTTCCGGGTGGCGTGGGTGATCAGGGCGGCCACCGACCCGGTCGCGGGCAGGGTGCCCTCGGCGCTGGGGCCGGTCGCGTCGGGGTTGGTGCAGATGTAGCGCGCGCCCCGTTCGATCAGCCGGATCGCCCGCGTGATCGCCTCGAACGAGTAGGTGCGGGTCTCGCCGATGACGACGTAGTCCGGGTCGCGCTCGGTGAGCACGTAGCCGACCTCGTGCAGCGCGGTCGTCAGGCCGGCCTCCCCGACGACGAACGCGGAGCCGTTCGGCCGCTGGTCGTCGAGGAACTGGGCCGTGGCGAGCGCCGAGGTCCAGAGGTTCTCGACGGGGATGTCGATCCCGCTCGCGTGCAGGCGGGCCCGGAGGTCGCGCGGGGTGTAGATGGAGTTGTTGGTCAGGACGAGGAACTGCTTCCCGGCCTCGCCCAGGCGGCGGATGAACTCGTCCGCGCCCGGGAGGGCGTTCTCCTCGTGGACGAGCACGCCGTCCATGTCGATGAGGTAGCTGTCCAGCTCCGGCTCCGTCATGACAGGTGCTCGCCGAAGAAGGCCAGGATGCGGCGCCACGAGTCCTCGGAGGCCGCCGCGTCGTATCCCATGCCCAGGGGACGGATCAGGCTCTCCGCGTAGAACCGCTCGTGGAACGAGTGGCCGGCGTTCTCGTAGGTCTTCACGTCCTTCTCGACGCCGAGCGTGGTCAGCGCGGCCTCCAGACGCTCCGGGTGCCCCTTCAGGGTCGTGTCCTTCGCCCCGAAACTCGCGACGACGGGGCAGATGCCCTCGAGCTCGCGTTCGGCGTCGGTGGGGACGTGCCCGTAGTTCGGCGCGGAGGCGGCGAAGTCGTAGCGGGCGGCCGCGAGCAGCGCGAAGCCGCCGCCCTGGCAGAAGCCGATGACCCCGATCCGGCCCGTGCAGTCGTCGCGGCCCGCGAGCCAGGTCCGCGCGGCCTCGATGTCCTCGTAGACCGGGCCCTGGCCGCTGGTCATCGCGCGGAACACCGCAGCGACGCAGCGGATGCCGCCGCCACGCGGGGTGTAGAGCCGCGGGGCGACCGACACGTAGCCGGCGGCGGCGAGTCGGTCGGTGTGCTCGCGCAGGTTCTGACCCATGCCGAAGGCGTCCTGGAGGACGACGACACCGGGGTGCGGGCCGGTCCCCGCGGGCGTGGCCAGGTAGGCCTCCTGGTGCGACCCCTCGGCGGCGGGGATGTGCAGGTCGGGCACCGCGTCTCCTCCTCTGCGTGGCGAGGCGCCCAGCGTGGCAGGCTCGCGGCGACATCGCGTGATCGAGGAGGAGTTCGTGGCGGACGTGCGGGTGCGGGTCGAGGAGTCCGACGGGGTCGTGCGGCTGGTCCTGGCCAACGGGGCGGGGCACAACGCGGTCGACTTCGAGTTCGGGGCCCAGTTCCGGGCGGCGCTCGCGGGGCCGGCGCAGGACGCGCGGGTCGTCGAGATCGTGGCGGAGGGCCCGAACTTCTGCGTGGGCGGGGACGTGCGCGGCTTCGCGGCCAACCCGGACTCGTCGCTGTCCGCCCTGGCCGACGACTTCCACGGCTGCCAGCGGCTCCTGCTCGACCTGGCCGTGCCGGTCGTGATCGGCGTGCAGGGCTGGGCCGCCGGGATCGGGCTCTCCCTGGTGCTCACCGGCGACGTGATCGTGCTCGCCGAGGGCGCCCGCCTGCGCCCGGCCTACACCGCGATCGGCCTCACCCCGGACGGCGGGATGACCGCGACGCTGCCCGCCGCGGTGGGCCGCGCCCGCGCCCTCGACATGTTCCTCACCAACCGGCCGATGGGGGCCGCGGAGGCGCTGACGGCGGGGCTGGCCTCCCGCGTGGTGCCCGACGAGTCGCTGCACGACGAGGTCGGCTCGATCAGCGCGACGATCGCGGCCGGTCCGCCGCAGGCCCTGGCGGCGACCAAGAAGCTCGTGCACTCGGCGGGCGGCGTGCTCACCGACGCCCACTTCGAGGTCGAGGCGAAGTCGATCGGCGACCGCGGGCTGTCGGCCGAGGGCCGGGAGGGCGTCACGTCGTTCGTCGAGAAGCGCCGCCCGTCCTGGTGAAACGTGGCCGTCCGGGTATCCGGACGGCATGGACATCAAGTACGTGGCCTCGGCCACCTCGTCGGGGGACGCCCGCAACGGACACGTGAAGTCCGACGACGGGATCATCGACCAGGACATGGCCATGCCGAAGGAGCTCGGCGGCCCCGGTGGGGCCACCAACCCCGAGCAGCTCTTCGCGGCGGGCTACGCGGCCTGCTTCCACCAGGCGCTCAAGCTCGCGGCGGGCAACGAGGACGTCGACGTGAACTCCTCGAGCGTGGAGGCCGAGGTCGGCCTGGGCCCGGACGCCGAGAGCTTCGGCATCGAGGTCGCGATCGTCGCGCACCTGCCCGGCGCCGAGCAGGAGACCGCGGACCGGCTGGTGGCCCGCGCCCACGAGCTGTGCCCCTACTCGAAGGCCACCCGCGGCAACATCCGGGTGGACGTGAGCGCGACCGTGTGAGGTCCGCAGTGCGGGTCGTCATAGCGACCCGTACTGCTCCCATGGGCGAAGCTCACCGGTGTGCGTCTCCCCTTCCGGACCCGTGTCCTCGGCGCCCTGCGCAGCACGCTCGGCGGCTCGGTCGCCGACCTCCCGCCCGCGGAGGTGCCCGCGGCGCGGGAGCGGTCCGGGCGCATCCAGGCCGGGCCGGCGGGGCGGGCCGTGGTCGGGCGGCACGACCGGCGGGTGGTCACCGAGGAGGCGTCGCTCGACGTGGGCGAGGCGGTGCTCCCGGTCCGGGTCTACCGGCCGCCGCACGTCGCGCAGGTGCCCGCCCCCGTCGTCGTGAACTTCCACGGCGGCGGGTTCGTCCAGGGCGACCTCGACCAGTCGGACTGGTTCTGCGGGCAGGTCGCGCTCGTGGCGGGCGCGGTGGTGGTGTCGGTGGACTACCGGCTGGCCCCCGAGCACCCGTTCCCCGTGCCCGCGCAGGACTGCTACGCCGCCGTCGGGGCGCTGGTGGCCGACGCCGGGCGCTTCGGCATCGACCCGGCCCGCGTCGCGGTGATGGGCGACAGCGCGGGCGGCACCCTGTCCACCGTGGTCTGTCTGATGTCCCGCGACGCCCGTCGCCGCGGTGAGGACGCCCCGACGATCGGGGCGCAGTGCCTGGTCTACCCGGGCGCGGAGATGGTCGACGTCCTGCCCTCCGAGCGCGCCATCCCGACCGCCCCGATCCTGCACGCGAGCGACATCCGCGGCTTCTCCCGGCTCTACCTCGCCGGCGCGGACGGCACCGACCCGTACGCCTCGCCGCTGCGCGCGGACCTCGCCGACCTGCCGCCTGCGCTGGTCCAGACCGCCGAGCACGACCCGCTGCGCGACCACGGCATCCACTACGCCGACGCGCTCGCCGCTGCAGGTGTCACCGTCCGCTACACCGACTACCAGGGCGCCTGCCACGGCTACATCTCGATGCCGCGCCTGCTCCCGACGACCGCCCACCAGGCCGCGTGGGAGGTCGGCTCCTGGGTGAGCACGTGCCTGAGGCCGTCGGGGGGCTCGCCTACCGTGGAGCCGTGACCTCGACCGGCGCCCGCAGCCTCGGCGTGGGTGCCCTCGCGCCCGCGCTCGGCGCGGCCGCGCACGTCGAGGCGGGGGGCGGGGCGCCGGAGCTCACGGTCCCGGTCGTCGTGGTCGCGTTCCTGACGGCGGCCGTGGCCGCGTCCGCGGTCCGCCGGCGGGTGCCCGTGGTGCGGCTCGTGGCGGTGCTCGGCGCCGGGCAGGTCGGCTGGCACCTGACGATGGGCGCGGGCGGGGCGCACGGGATGGCGCACGGGACGGCCCACGGGCTGGCGGACGGCCCGCTGCACGCGCTGCCGTCGCCCGGCATGGTCGCCGCGCACGCGCTCGCCACCCTGCTCGTGGCGCTCGGCGCCGCCGGGGCCGACCGGGCGGTGCGGTCGATGGTCACGGTCCGGGTCCGGGCGTTCCTGGCGCTGCTCGAACTCCGGGTCGACCCGCCGGTGGTGGGGCGCCCCCGGGTCGTCGGGCCGGCGACCGCACCCGTCGTCGCCGCCCTGCTGCGGGTGCGGCCGGTGCGTGGTCCCCCGGTGCGTCCCGCTGCCGCGTGACCACCTCCCACCCGTGAAGGGACCATGACCATCACCTCCGCGCCCCGTGGCGCGTTCCTCCGTTCTGCCCTCGTGGCCGCGCTGATCGGCCTGCTGGCGCTGCTCGGCGCCGGCCCCGCCGCCGCGCACGACGTCCTCGAGGGCAGCGACCCCGCCGACGGCTCGCAGGTCGCGACCGCCCCGTCCCGGGTCACGCTGACCTTCGGCGAGGCCCCGACCCCGAACACCGCCACGATCACCGTGGTCGGGCCGGACGGCACCACCCACTACGAGTCCGGCGCCGCGACCTCCGACGGCGAGCAGATCTCCGTCGGGGTCGCCCCGCTCGGGGCCGCCGGCCGCTACGAGATCGGCTACCGGGTCGTCTCCAGCGACGGCCACCCCATCTCGGGGGCGCTGTCGTTCACGCTGACGACCCCGGGTCCGGCCGCCACCACCACGCCGGCCGCGGCCGCTCCGGGGTCCCCCGCGGCGCCGTCCGCGGCGACCCCGAGTCCCGCGGCCTCGGCCGCTCCGGCCGCCGACGAGGGCGGCACCCCGGCATGGCCGTTCGTGCTGCTCGCGGTCGTCGTCGTGATCGGGGCGGTCGCGCTGGTGCTGCGCCGCCGGGCCTAGACACGCGTGAGGGGAACCCTCGGCACGCTGGTACGGCCGAGGGTTCCCCTCACGTGGGACGGCTACTGGACGATCTGCACCCGGTCGTTCGGGTTCAGGTGCTCGAAGAAGCGCTTCGCGTCGGCCTCATTCAGGCGCACGCAGCCGGCCGACTGGCGGTCCAGCGTGCCCTGGTGGAAGGCGCGACCGTTGTTGTCGAAGAACACCGCGTACGGCATCCTCGCGCCCTCGAACTCCTGGCTGACGTGGTACTGGTCCTTGCGCTGGATGACGTAGTCACCCACCGGGGTCTCGTGGCCCTGCCCGCCGTGCGTGTTGGCGACCGGCCCGTAGACGACCGTGCCCTTGCCGTCGAGCAGCCACGCCTTGTTCTCGGAGAGGTCGACGCACGCCTTGATCGTCGGGGTGGTGCACGGTGTGCCGCCCACGCCCGGTGCTGTCCCGGCCGGTGCGGCGGCGGCGGCGATGCCGGAGGCCTGGACCAGGCCCATCCCGACGGCGGCCGCGGAGAGGACGAAGCGCCCCGTGCCCGGGCGCTGCTGCTTGCGGTGCCTGCCCTTGCTCAATGAACCTCGCTCGTTCGTCCACGCGCCGGCCACGCGCCGTGCCGGCATGCACGCACGGCTCCCCCCGAGCGCGCACGAGAGAGACAACGACGCGGTGACGGGCGGGTCACGAACCGGATTGATGACGCGAGATGGGCCGCACCGGGGCAACCCGGACGCACACCACCCGTCGTCGGGAAGGTCCGCGGCGAACGGGCCGCGCGCCGGGTCAGGACTGGGCCGCGCGGGTGAACGCCTGGTACGCGTCGTCGCCGAAGAGGACGAAGCGGACCTCCTCGACGGCCGTCCGGGTGGATCCGACGGTCTGCACGGCGATGCGCGCCGCGTCGTCCATCGGCCAGCCGTAGACACCCGCGGAGATCGCCGGGAACGCGACGGTGCGGGCGCCGAGCTCGTCGGCCACGCGCAGGGACTCGCGGTAGGCACTGGCGAGGAGCTCGGAGCGGTCCTTCGACCTCGCGTAGACCGGCCCGACCGTGTGGATGACGTGCTGGGCGGGGAGCTTCCCGGCGGTCGTCGCGACGGCCTGGCCGGTGGGCAGACCGTCGGGCAGGCTCGTCGCCCGCAGCTGCTTGCACTCGGCGAGGATCTCCGGGCCGCCACGACGATGGATCGCGCCGTCCACCCCGCCACCGCCGAGCAGCCCCGAGTTGGCGGCGTTGACGATCGCGTCGACCTCCTGCGTCGTGATGTCGCCCTGCACGAGCGTGATGCGTGCTCCCACGGCACGCCAGTACCCCCGGCCGTGCCACGATCATGCGTATGACGTCCGACCGCAGCATCGAGGTGTCCCGCCTGGTCGACGCGCCGCCGGAGCGCGCCTTCGCCCTGGTCGCCGACCCGGACCGGCACCCCGACCTGGACGCCTCGGGCATGGTGCGTGCATCGCAGACCCACCTCGCGATCACCGAGCTCGGCGACGTGTTCACGATGGACATGCACAACGAGCAGATGGGCGACTACACCGTCGAGAACCACGTGGTGGTCTACGAGCCCGACGCCGCGCTCGGGTGGGCTCCGGCCGGCCCCGGTCAGCGCCCGGCCGGCTACACCTGGACCTACACCTTCGAGGCCGACGGCGACGGCACGCGCGTCACGCTGACCTACGACTGGTCCGCGGTCACCGACCCGCAGCTGCTCGAGTACTTCCCGGTCGTCGACGCCGACACCCTGGACGCCTCGCTCGGCCTGCTGGCGGAGGCGCTGGCGTAGGGCTGCGACGTCGGCGGTGGCAGCCCCCGTTCGCGAGGTCCACACCAGGCAGCCCGAGCGGCTCGTCGACCTGCCCTATGTCACCCTCGCGGCGCCGTCGAGCAGGGCCCGGAACTCCTCGTCCGGCTCGGCGGTGACGGTGCGACGCCGACCGTCCGGGGCGTCGAAGGCGAGCCGGTGGGCGTGCAGCCCGGTGCGGGTCGTCGGCTGCTTCTCGAACAGCGGGTCGCCGACCAGCGCGTGCCCGATCCACGCCAGGTGCACCCGGATCTGGTGCCGGCGCCCGGTCTCCGGATGCACCTGCAGCAGCGTCCGACCGTCGCGCTCCTCGACCTTCGTGAACGTCGTCGTGCTGGGGTAGACGTCCTTGGAGGTGTCCACGGCGTCCTCGGGCACGCTCCACCGCCCGTTCTCGACGACGATCGCCTCCCGCGGCGCCGCGATCCGCACCCGGTTCTTGCGCCCGACCGACAGCGGCAGCTCGATGCGCCCCTCGTCCGGCAGGCCGGTCGTCGCCGTCACCGCGAGGTAGGTCTTCTCGACGGTGCGGCGGTTGAACTGGCGGGTCAGGTCACCGTGCGCCTCGAGCTGCCGGGCGAACAGGACGACGCCGCTGGTCACCTTGTCGATCCGGTGCGCGGGCCAGAGCTTCTCGCCGTCGTCGGCGGCGAGCCGCACGAGGTCGGTGTCGTGCCGCTCGCCCATCACCGACCAGCCGACGGGCTTGTCGAGCACGAGCGCCCCGTCGTCCTCGTACAGCGTCCGCGCCGCGCGCAGATCGGCCCAGGTGGTCACGCCCCCAGTCTCACAGCGAGGCGAGCATCGTCTCCAGCTTGGTGGTGGTCTCGGCGAGTTCCGAGGCCGGCACGGAGGCGGGGACGATGCCGGCGCCGGCGTAGAGCCGCGCCGCCGCCCCGGAGACCTCGCCGCAGCGCAGGGCGATGACCCACTCGCCGTCGCCGTCGGCGTCCATCCACCCGACCATGCCGGTGTAGAAGCCACGGGAGAACGGCTCGAGCTCGCCGATCGCGCGCCGGGCCGCCTCGCGCGGCACCCCGCCGACGGCGGGCGTCGGGTGCAGGCGGCGGGCGATGTCCAGCGACGCCGCGGCGGACCGCCCGCGGATCGTCGTCGACAGGTGCCACAGGGCGTCGGTGCGGATCAGCGTCGGCCCGTCCGGGACCTCGAGGTCCTCGCAGACAGCCGAGAGCGCCTCCGCCACCTCGTCCACGACGAGGGCGTGCTCGTGCCGGTCCTTGGCGGAGGCGAGCAGGGCGGCACCGGTGGCCTCGTCGTCGTCGGGGTCCGAGCGGCGCGGCGCCGAGCCGGCCAGCGGGTTGGCGACGACCTCGCCGTCCCGCCGCGACACGAGCAGCTCCGGGCTCGCCCCGATCAGCGAGCGTGCCCCGGCCGTCGACGGCAGGTCCACCGCGAAGACGTACCCCGCGAGGTTGCGGGCGGCGAGCTCGCACAGCATCGCGGGCTGGTCGATGGGGGTGTCGCGGACGAGGTCGAGCACCCGGGCCAGCACGACCTTCTCCAGCGCGCCGTGGCGCATCCGCCGCAGCGCGTCGGCCACCATCGCCTCGTAGCCGGCGGGCTCGGGGACCGGCCGGGACTGCCAGTGCGTCGGGTCCGCACCCTCGCCGCGCCGGCCGACCGAACCGGGCAGCGGCGGCGCCCACGTCACGGCCTCCGGGACGACGAGCGCCGCCGGGGCGGTGGGGTCGAACGGCAGGGCCCCAATCACGACGGCGGGCGCCCCACCGGCGGCGTCGGTCTCCCGCAGCACGCGCCGGGCCTCGTCGGGATCGTCGACGCGACGGGCGACACCCTGCGCGAGCAGGCCGCCGCGCGGTCCCGAGAACCAGGTGCCCTCGCCGGGGCGCCAGCGGTCCAGCAGTTCCGCCGAGTCCCCGGACCCCGTGGGTGGAGTGCCGGGAACGGCCAGCAGGCCGGCCGTGGCCTCGCTCGTCACGTGGTGGCTCCTCCCGCTCGGGTCAGCCGATCATCGCCGCACTCGTGCCGTTCCGCTGGCAGAGTGGATATCCCGTACGTCCACTCTCACCCGCACCGCCCGGCCCGGCCACGTGACACGCGACGCATCGCGAGGAGACCAGTGACACTGCGTGACGACCTGGCCCTCGGCGGCCGCATCGCGGCCATGCGCGCGGGTGGTCTCGCCCTGGCCCTGCGGGGCGATCCGGTCGCCCGGCTGATGCACCGACCCTGGCGCCTCGACCCGTATCCGACGTACCGCACGGTACGGACCCCGCGTCGGGTGATCCGCAGCCGTACCGGGATCAGCGCCGTCGGCACCCACGCGCTGTGCGAACAGGTGCTCCGCGACCGGCGCTTCGGGGTCCGCCTCGCCGACGGCCGCGCCCCCTTCGCCCCCGAGGAGGGGCCCTCGCTGCTCGAGCCGGTCGACCTGTCCCTGCTCGGCCTGGACGCGCCCGACCACACCCGGCTCCGCCGGCTCGCGCAGCCCACGTTCGCGCCGCGCCGCCTCGAGCGGTACCGCGAGATCGCCGAGACCGTCACCACCGACCTGCTCGACCGGGCGGCCGCCCGCGGCCGGTTCGACCTCGTGCACGACCTCGCCGCCCCGCTGCCGATCACGGTGATCGCCCGGCTGCTCGCGATCCCCGAGGTCGACGCCGACCGCTTCGCGGCCTGGGGCCGGGCGCTCGGCGGGGCGCTCGACGGCGTCCGCTCCGTCGGACACGCACGCGAGCTCGCCCGGACCACCGCGGAGGCGCGGGCACTCTTCGAGTCGCTGGTGTCCCGACGCCGGGTCGACCCGGGCGAGGACGTCGTCTCCCAGCTGGTCGGGGCCCTGGACGCGGGGTCGATGACGATCGACGAGCTGGTCTCGCTGGCCCAGCTCCTGCTGGTGGCGGGGTTCGAGACGACGACGAACCTCGTCGGGAACGCCGTCCGGGCGATGCAGTCGACGCCCGGGCAGTGGGAGGCGCTGGTCGCCGACCCCGGGCTGGCCGCGGGCGCCGTCGAGGAGACGCTGCGCTTCGACCCGCCCGTCCAACTGACCGCCCGGATCGCGCACGAGGACGTGGAGATCGACGGCGTCCGGCTGCGGCGCGACTCCGGGGTGCTCGTGCTGCTCGCGGCCGCCGGTCGGGACCCGGAGGCCCACCCCGACCCGGACCGCTTCGACCTCGCGCGCGAGCAGACCACCCCGCACCTGGCGTTCTCCGGCGGAGCGCACTACTGCCTCGGCGCCGCGCTGGCCCGCCTCGAGGGCGAGGTGGCGCTGCGTCTGCTCGCCGAACGCCTGCCGGGGCTGCACGCCGCCGGGCGGGCGGTGCCCAAGACGGCCACCGTGCTGCGCGGGCCGCGGCGGTTCCCGGTGGCCGCCTGAGGGCCCGGAATCGGTCCGGCATCGTCGACAGTGCATGGGATTGCGCACGACCGGGCAGGGCACCGTCATGCCTGCCATCCCCGCCGTGCACCACGTGGCCATGTCGGTCCGCGACCTGTCGGTCAGCGAGCCCTTCTACTCGAAGCTCTTCGGCGCCGAGCCCGCCATGACACTGTCCGACGGCCCGTTCCACCGTCGCGTCTTCGCGCTCGCCGACGGCCAGCTCTTCGGACTCACCCAGCACGACACGGTCTCGCCCGACGACCGCTTCGACCCGGCCCGCGTCGGCCTCGACCACGTCGGGTTCGGCTGCGCCGACGCCGACGCGGTGACCGCCTGGCGCGACCACCTCGACAGCGTCGGGATCGAGCACTCGGGCATCGTCGAGGCCGACTACGGGCTCGCGCTCTCGGTCAAGGACCCCGACGGGAACGCGCTCGAGTTCTTCATGCTCGCGAGCTGACGGAGCCGGATTTCCTGGCACTGGGTGCACGTAGTGACGCTTTGCTTGCACCCAGCGCGGCTGCTCACGAAGCCGGGGCCACCACCGGGAGCGGCGGACGCCGCGCGAAGTCCGGCGCGTGCTCGGGCAGCACGCCGATCCCGATGGCCCGCGCCGGCACCCACTGCAGCACCGGGAAGCGCTGGACCATCCGGATCGGCCAGGGCACCGTCGCCGCGTCGAGCTCCCGGGGGTTCGCCAGCATCGGTGCGAGGACCCGCCGGTGTGCGACGTCCTGGGCGGTCTGGGTGATCACGGTCGGCGGCGTGCGGCGGCGCTGCACGGCGCGTCCGGCCCGGTCCACGGCGTCGGGGTCGTGCGCCAGCAGCGGGGTGGCCAGCACGCGGGCCGCCGCCACGGCGTCCTGCACGGCCAGGTTGATCCCGACCCCGCCCATCGGCGACATCGCGTGGGCCGCGTCGCCGACGCAGAGCAGCCCGGGGGCCGACCACCGGGTCAGCCGGTCCAGCGACACCTCGAGCAGCTTGACGTCGTCCCACGCCAGGTCGTCCAGCCGCCCGGCCAGCCAGGGGTTGAGGTCGACGAGCAGGTCCCGCAGCACCTGGACCGAGCCGGCGCGCAACCGGGCGTCGGTGCCCTTGCCGATGATCAGCGCGCACTGGAAGTACTCGCCGCGGTCGATCATCACGAGGAACCGACCGCCCCCGATGCGACCCAACCCGCCGTCGGGATCGTCGGCGTGGCGGGGCACCCGGAACCATTCGACGTCGATGGGGACGTCGTAGCGGTGCAGCGGCAGTCCGGACTCCGCACGGACCCGGGAGTTCCGGCCGTCGCACGCGACGACGAGGTCGGCGGCGATCTCGCCGCCGTCCGCCAGCCGCACCCCGCCGACCCGGCCACCGGTCCGCACCAGCCCGGTGACCTCGGTCGACATCCGCAGCGTGAACGAGGGCTCCTCGCGCGCGGCGGTGGCGAGCAGGTCGAGCAGGTTCCACTGCGGCGTCATCGCCACCATCGGGTGCGGGGCGTCCAGCCGCGTCATGTCGCCGATCGTGATCTCGCCGGCGTCCAGCCGGACCCGCGCCCGCGTCAGCGCCCGGTAGGGCAGCTGCTCGAAGCGGGGCCACAGGCCGAGTTCGTCGATCAGCGTGAGCGTCGAGGTGTGCACCGTGTCGCCGCGGAAGTCGCGGAGGAAGTCGCCGTGCTTCTCCAGCACGGTCACCTCGACGCCGCCCCGGGCCAGCATCAGGCCGAGCACCATCCCGGCGGGACCGCCGCCGACCACACAGCAGGTCGTCCGTTCCATGACCGCCTCCTCGCGTCACCGTGAACGAGCTTTCACTATGGTGGACCCACCGGGACGCGCCCGTCAAGGCGAACGAGCATTCACGGAAGGAGGAGTGGCGTGCCGCGCATCACCGACGAACGCCGCGAGGAGAACCGGCGGCGCATCCTCGACGCCGCCCGCCGGTGCTTCGCCCGCGACGGCTTCCACCAGACCTCGATGCCGGACATCGCCCGCGAGGCCGGGCTGTCGACCGGCGCGTTCTACCGCTACTACCCGAGCAAGGACGACGTGGTCCTCGAGGTGGCGGGCCAGGCCTTCTCGATCCTGGCCGGCCGACTGGACGAGGCGGTGACCGGCGACGCCGCACCGACCGTCGCGGACCTGGTCACCGCCGTCGTCGGGACCTTCGGCGCCGAGCGGGTGCGGGTGCCGGACGGATCGGACATCGACCTCGACGAGCTCGTCCGCTGCGGCGTGCAGGCCTGGGGCGAGGCGACCCGCCCGGGTGCGCTGCAGGACCGTGTCCAGCGGGGCTTCGGCGGGTTGCGCGACCGCGTCACGACGGGCCTGCGCCGGGGTCAGGAGGCGGGGCTCGTGCCCGTCGCCCTCACCCCGGAGAGCGGCGCACACGTCGTCATGGCGGTGATCCCGGGCTTCGTCATGCAGCGGGCCGTCTTCGGCTACCGGGACGTGGACGGCTTCGTCGCCGCGGTGCACACCCTCCTCGGCGCGCCGGACACCCTCCGAACGGCCAGTCCGGGGTTGTCGCAGGACTAGTGCGACAAGCACGCCGTTGCGACACTCTTCACCCGAGCATCACGAACGGGTGAGGAGAACGCATGACGACCGAACTGGTCGCGATGCACATGAGCGACGGCATCGTGAACGCGCCGGTGTCGCTGGCCTTCGGGGTCGTCGCGATCCTGGGGCTGGCGATCTGCGTCGCCCGGGCCCGGCGCGACCTCGACGACCGGACCGCGCCGCTCGCGGGCCTGGTCGCGGCGTTCGTCTTCGCGGTGCAGATGCTGAACTTCCCGGTGCTGCCCGGCGTCAGCGGCCACCTGCTCGGCGGCGCGCTCACCGCGATCCTGGTCGGCCCGTACGTCGGCGCGCTGTGCGTGGCGATCGTGCTCGCGCTGCAGGCGCTGCTCTTCGCCGACGGCGGGCTCTCCGCGCTCGGCACGAACATCACCAACATGGCGCTGATCGGCACCCTCGTCGGCTTCGCCGTGGCCGTCGCGATGCGCCCGCTCGCCCGCCGGTCGAAGGCCGGACTGCTGGTCACGGCCTTCGTGGCGGCGTGGGTCAACACCGTCGTCGCGTCGATGGGCTTCGTCCTCGAGTACGCCCTCGGCGGCCAGGGGCTCGCGCTCGGCACGGTGTTCGGGCTGATGGCGGGGTTCCACGCCCTGATCGGGATCGGCGAGGGGATCATCACCGCCCTCACGGTGGGTGCGGTCGCCGCCGTCCGGCCCGACCTGGTGTACCTGCTGCGCGGGCAGCGCTCCGAGCTGACGATCAAGGAGGCGACGGTCCGATGAGCACCCCGACGACCAACCGCCGCTACGCCGGGTTCCTCGGCGCCTTCCTCCTCGTCGCGCTGCTGCTCGCGGGCGGCGCGTCCTACCTCGCGTCCGGCTTTCCCGACGGGCTGGACGCCGTGACGCAGACCGGGTGCAGCGAGACCGAGGGCGAACTCCAGGGGCAGTGCATCGCGCAGAACGCCGGGGAGCACGCCACCGCCGAGAGCCCGTTGGCCGACTACGCGGTCGGGGGGAACGACGCGCTGACCGGCGTCGCCGGCGTGGTGGGCGTGATCGCCACGCTCCTCGTCGCGGGCGGCCTGTTCTGGCTGCTGCGCCGCCGCTCCCCGTCCTCCGACCGCGAGCCCTGATGGGCGCGGGCCACGCGCACACCCTCCACCACGCCGGCGACAGCGTCGTCCACCGGCTGCCCGCCCACGTCAAGATCGTCGCCGCGTTCGTCATGGTGGTGGCCGTCGTGGCCACCCCGCGCGAGGCGTTCTGGGTGTTCGGGGCGCACCTGCTGCTGCTCGTCGCGATCTGGGTCGCCGCCCGGCTCCCCGTCGCGGCGATCGCGGCGCGCTCGCTGATCGAGGCGCCGTTCGTGGTGCTCGCGGTCCTGCTGCCGTTCTTCGCGGCCGGACCCCGGACCGAGTTCCTCGGGCTCTCCCTGTCCGTCGACGGCCTGCTCGCGGGCTGGAACATCCTGGTCAAGGGGACGCTCGGCGTCCTGGTCTCGGTGACGCTCGGCATGACGACGCCGGTGCGCGACCTGCTCGCGGGCCTCACGCGGCTGCGTGTCCCCGGCATGGTCACGACGATCGCGACCCTCATGGTCCGCTACCTCGAGGTCATCGCCGCGGAGGCCCGGCGGATGCGGCTGGCCCGGGTCGCGCGGGGGCACGACCCGCGGTTCCTGTGGCAGATCGGCCCGACGATCCGCGGGATCGGCACGCTCTTCCTGCGCTCGTACGAGCGCGGCGAGCGGGTGCACCTGGCGATGCTCGCGCGGGGGTACACCGGAGCCATGCCCCTGCTCGGAGACGTCACGACGAGCCGCCGGACCTGGACCGTCGCGCTCGTTCCCGCCGCCGCGGCGGTGCTCCTGGCGACGGCGGGATACGCATGACCCCGCCGTCGCTGGAGGTCGAGGGGCTGGCCTTCGCCTACCCCGACGGGCACCAGGCGCTGTTCGGGGTCGACCTGCGCATCGAGCGCGGCGAGCGGGTGGCGCTGCTCGGCCCGAACGGGGCGGGCAAGACCACGCTCGTGCTGCACCTCAACGGCGTGCACCGCGCCGGGGCGGGGACGGTGCGGGTCGGCGGGCTCGAGGTGGCGAAGCCGACCCTGCAGGAGATCCGTCGTCGGGTGGGTGTGGTCTTCCAGGATCCGGACGACCAGCTGTTCATGCCCACCGTCGGCGACGACGTCGCCTTCGGTCCGGCCAACTTCGGCGTCGTGGAGCCGGAGCTGTCGCTGCGGGTCAAGCAGGCCCTCGGGGCGGTGGGGATGGCCGAGCACGCCGACCGCTCCCCGATGCACCTCTCGGGCGGCCAGCGACGGCGGGTGGCGCTCGCGACCGTCCTCGCCTGCGACCCGGAGATCCTCGTCCTCGACGAGCCCTCCTCCAACCTCGACCCCGTGGCGCGCCGCGAACTCGCCGAGGTGCTGCTCGGCCTGGACCGCACGATGCTGATGGTCACCCACGACCTGCCCTACGCCCTGCAGCTCTGCCCGCGCTCGGTGGTGATCGACGAGGGCGTCGTCGTGGCGGACGCGCCGACCCGCGAGCTCCTCGCCGACCCGGCCTTCCTCGCCGAGCACCGCCTGGAGCTCCCGTTCGGGTTCTCGGTCTGAGCATCCCCGACGAGGCCGGTGGCGGCGTCCGGTTCCGAGCGAACGGCACTCTCGCGCACATAGATGTTGCGAGAGGGCCGCTCGCTCAGCTGGGTCACGGGTCACTCGCCTCGTGATCGTCGGGCCTGTGAGGATGCGGTGGTGAGGAACCCCCTCAACCGCATCCGCCGCCTTCGTCGGGAAGCCGCCAACCGGCGCGCCGTGCTCGCCCACGTGCCGCCCGGTCCGCCGACCCACAACATCCGCGACGTGGCCGGGCTGCCCACCGTCGACGGCCGCCGGACCCGGCCCGGCATCCTGCTGCGCGGCGACGCCCCGTTCGCCGAGGACGGCCCCGACTCCCCCGGCTGGCCGACCGGGCTCGCCTGGCCGCCCGGGGTGGCGGTGGACCTGCGCAGCGAGCGCGAGCTCGACCACCCCTACCCGCTCGCGACGACGCGGTGGGTGCACCTGTCGATGATCGACGCGCTGGACCCGGCGATCCTCGCCCGCGACGAGAACGATCGGCTGCCCACCGACCAGCTCTACCTCGCGCTGCTCGACGCGGCACCGGAGTGGCTGCCGACGCTGTTCGACGCCGTCCTCGACGGGCCGCACCCCGTGCTCGTGCACTGCGCCGCGGGCAAGGACCGCACCGGTGTCTCGGTGGCGGTGCTGCTGCGGCTGGCCGGCGTCACGCGGGCCGCCGTCGACGCGGACTTCACCCGCACGAACGCCCGCCGGATCGGGCTGCAGCGCCGCCTGGAGCGCCGACCGCTGCTGCGGCCCGGCATCGTGCCCGCGGGGGACATCGGCGTCACCCGCGAGAACATCCTCGGGGTCCTCGATCGCCTCGACGGTGACGGTGCCCGCGAGGTCGCCCGCGGTGCCGGCCTCTCCGACGACCGGGTGGAGCAGTGGCGATCACTCCTGCTGGAGTAGTCGCCCCGGGCGCTGTGGTCGACCACAAAGACCGGCCCGGCAACGCTGGGGCGCACGACAGTGCCGGGGGCGTCCATGGTCAGGAAACTGGAAGGTGAACCGGCTCGACGCACCCGAGGAGTGGACCTCATGACGACCCCCGCGACCTGCCCCTGCTGCGGGGTCGTGGTCATGCCGGAGGAGATGGCCTACGACTTCGCCGGGGAGACCGTCGAGTCGCTGACCCGTGAGGTCACCTACCTGCGCGAGACCGTGGCCCGCCTGCGTGCGGCGGTGCACGGCGGCGCCCCGCGCCCGGTCGCGGTCTAGCTCGTCCCGAGCCGGTCGGGCAGGTCCGCCGGCGTCGCCGCGCCGGTCCACTCCAGCAGGGTGGACTCCCACGCGGTGGTCGCGTGCGGACCGGCCTCACCGGTGACGTCGCCGTCCAGCACCACGCCGCGCGCGCCGTCGACGGTGACCGTCCGGCCCTCCAGTGCGGCGACGATCCCGTCCCCGCAGCCGACGACGCACGGCAGCCCGGCCTCCCGGGCCACCAGAGCGGCGTGCGAGGTGGTTCCCCCGTGCTCGGTGACCACCGCGACCGAGGCGTACATCGCGGGCACGTCGTCGGGCGCGGTGAACGGCCGCACCAGGACCACCGGCCCGTCGGCGTCCAGCGCGTCGTCCGGATCGGTGACGACCACCCCGGACGCCACGCCCGGGCCGGCGCCGATCCCGCTCGCGACCGTCTCGCCGCCCGTCGTCGCCGAGGCCTCCAGGTGCCTGCGGGCCTGCTCGGGGGTGAGGCGGCCGAGCGCCTCGTCGCGGGTGATCAGGCCGGCGGTCGCCAGCTCGACGGCGACGCGCAGGGCCGCCGTCGAGGACCGCTTCCCGGCGCGGGCCTGGAGCACGTACAGCCGCCCGGACTCCACGGTGAACTCGATGTCGACCAGGTCCCGGTACTCGGCCTCGAGCACCGTCGCCGCCTCGACCAGCTCCGCGTGCAGCGTGGGCATCTCGTCGGCGAACGACGCGATCGGCACCGGGGTCACCGTGCCCGAGACGACGTCCTCGCCCTGTCCCCCGCGCACCCACTCGCCGTAGAGCACGGGCTCGCCGGTGGACGGGTCGCGGCTGAACGCCACGCCGGTCCCCGAGGCGTCGTCCCGGTTGCCGAAGACCATGGCCTGCACGGTCACGGCGGTGCCGGCGTCGTGGTCGAGCCCGTAGCGGTCGCGGTAGACCCGCGCGCGGGGGCTGTCCCAGGAGCGGAAGACCGCGCCGATCGCCGCGCGCAGCTGCTCCCACGGGTCCTCGGGCGGGCCCGCCGGGTCGACGACCTCGGCGTAGGAGCGGCGGAACCGGGCGTCGGTGTCCTGGGCCCACGCGCGGTCCCCGGTCGCCTCCGCGAGCCCCTCGACCGCGGCCGGGGTCAGCCCCAGGTTGAGGACGGTGTCCATCATCCCGGGCATGCTCTGGGCCGCGCCGGAGCGCACCGAGACCAGCAGCGGCGAGGCCGGGTCCGCGAACCGGTGCCCGGTGTCGGCCTCCAGGACGCGCACGGCGTCGACGACCCCCGCCCACACCTCGTCGGGAAGGCCTGCCTCCCGGTAGCGGGCGCACACGTCGGTGGTGATCGCGAAGGCGGGCGGGCCGGGCAGGCCGAGGGCGCGCATGCGGTTCACGGAGTGCGCCTTGCCGCCCAGCCGCTCGCGGCCGTGCGGGCAGGTGCCGTCGAGGGAGACGACGGACGCGGTCGAGCGGGCGTCGAGGCCGGTGGTCACGGGAGCTCCTCAGGTCGTCGGGACGGTGGCAGCGGTGCGGGCCGCGAGCAGGCCGCCCTCCACGGGGAGGTCGACGCCGCGGACCCACGAGGCGGACGGGCCGAGCAGGAAGGCGACGGCGGCGGCGACCTCGTCCGGGCGCCCGTGCCGTCCGACCGCCGCGGCCGCCCGGTCGATGTCGGCCTCGCCCATGGAGGTGCGGAAGTCGCCGAGGATGGGGGTCTCGACGGGACCGGGGCTCGCCGAGTTCAGCCGCGTGCCGCCGACGTGGCGGCCGGCGGTGAGCCGGGTCCAGCGCACGAGCGCCTTCTTCGAGGTGTCGTAGGCCGCCGGGCCGGTGTGCGGGTGGCGGGCGAGCCAGGCGTCGAGGTCCGCGGCGTCGTCGCAGGCCAGGAGCTCGTCGAGCACGTCGTCGGGCTCGGGGCTGCGGTGCTGGGCCACGGAGGCGACCGTGACGACGGCGTCCACCTCGCCGAGCAGCGGCTCGATCAGCAGGCGGGGCGCGAGCACGTTGACCGCGAGCACGGTCGGCGCGGGCGCGGTGCCCGGCACGCCCGCGACGTGCGCGACGGCCGACACCTCACCGCGGACCCGCGACACGGCGGCCGCGACCCGGGCGGGGTCCGTCAGATCGCAGGCGAGGGTCTCGACGCCGGGCGCCGCCGGGACCGCCGCGCGGTCCAGCGCGAGCACGCGCCACCCGTCGTCGAGCAGGCGTCCGACGAGGGCGGCGCCGATCCCGGAGGCGGCCCCGGTGACGAGCGCGGTCTCAGGCACGCCCGCTCCCGGCGTCGATCCGGACCGGGAGGTGCTTGGTGCCGCGGAAGAAGTTCGACGCGAGCCTGTCGATCTCGCCGGTCTGGGTGATCGTGAGGCCCCGCTCGGCGAGCCGGCGGAAGAACACCGTCGCCTCGAGCCGGGCGAGGTGCGCGCCCAGGCAGGCGTGCGCGCCCCAGCCGAAGCCGAGGTGGTCGGCCTCGTCGCGCCAGGGACGGAAGCGGTCGGGCTCGGTGTACACGCGGTCGTCGCGGTTGCCGGAGACGAACCACATCACGACCTTCTCGCCGGGCGCGATCGTGCGGTCGTGCAGCTCCAGGGACTCCGTCGCGGTGCGGCGCATGCACAGCACCGGGGACACCCAGCGCAGCATCTCCTCGATGGCGGGCCGGAGCCGCGCCGCGGGGTCGGCGGTGACCCACGGCCACGCCTCCGGCTCGAGGTTCAGCGCGTGCACGCCCCCGGAGAGCAGGTTCCGGGTCGTCTCGTTCCCGGCGACCATGAGGATCAGGTAGTAGGCGTCGAGCTGGCCCCGGGTGAGGGGCTGCTCGTCGACCTGCGCGTGCGCGAGGACCGAGACGAGCGAGTCGTCGGGGGCCTCGCGCCGGGCGGCCTCGAGCTCGCGGAAGTAGGCGAAGACCTCGTCGCGGGCGCGCACCGCGGTCTCCGGGCCCGCCGCGTACTCCGGGTCGGCCGAGGCCATCTGGTTCGTCCAGCGCAGGATGTCCGGACAGTCCTCGGCCGGCACCCCGAGCAGGCGGCCGAGGACGAGCAGCGGCAGCTGTGCGGAGATCGTCGGGACGAGGTCGAACTCGCCGGACCCCACCCGGGGGTCGATCAGCTCGTCGACCACCTGCGTGATCTCGTCCTCCCACCGCGCCACCGCCGCGGGCCGCAGGGCCGGGATGACGAGGCGGCGCAGTTTCATGTGCTCCGGCGCGTCGAGGTGGTGGATGCTGCGGTCCCCGTCGCCCTCGGCCCGCCGGCTGGGGATCTGGGTGCCCTCGCGGACCGTGACGCCCGGGTCGGTGGCGATCCGTCGGATGTCCGCGTAGCGCGTCACCGACCAGAAGCCGGGCCCGCCGTCGGGCTCCGGGTTCCAGTGCAGCGGGTCGGAGTCCCGCAGGCTGCGAAGGATGTCGGCGTCGCGTCCCTGCGCGAAGGCCGACACGTCCGTGAGGTCGATACTCGCGGTGGTCACGCGTGGCTCCCCGGAATCGGCCGGCCACTGCTTGCCGGGTGGTGACAGGGAACACTAGTCTCGCGCCAGATGCAACTAGCGTTCACAAAACAGCTCGAGGAGGAGCGATGGACGACGCCCGGTTCCGCGCCCTGCACGCCCTGCGCGTCAAGGGGATGACGAGTGCGACCGTCGCGGCCGCGGTGGTCGCGGCCCCCGAGGACGAGATCGCCGCCGCCCTCGACGACCTCGGCGGCGAGGGCCTCGTCCGGCACCGCTCCGGCGGCCGGATCGAGGGCTGGAGCCTCACCAAGGACGGCAAGGCCGCCCACGCCGAGCTCGTCGTCGACTCGGTCGACGACGACGGGCGCGCCGCCCTCGAGCAGGCCTACCAGGCGTTCCTGCCGCTCAACGGCGACTTCAAGGCGGTCTGCCACGCCTGGCAGACCCGCGGGGACGACGACGCCCCGAACGACCACACCGACGCCTCGTACGACGACGACGTGATCGCCCGGCTCGCCGAGGTCGACGGCCGGGCGGGCGCGATCCTGGACGGGGTCGGCGCCGCCGTCGACCGCATGTCGGGCTACCGGCCGCGGCTGTCGGCCGCGCTCGACCGTGTCCGAGCCGGGGAGCGATCGGCGTTCACAGCCCCGATGAAGGACTCGTACCACGACATCTGGATGGAGCTCCACCAGGACCTCATCCTCTCCCTGGGTCGCACCCGGGACGCGGCCGACGAGGGCTGAGAGGTGGCTTCGCCCTGTGAGTACTCATCCGTGCCGGGGCACGGATGACTGCTCACAGGGCGGTAGCCACCTGCAGGTGCGCCGTCTCGTTCAGGGTGTGCAGCAGTCGCTTGCCCTGCGGGGACACCAGCAGCCGACTGAACGACGTGTGCTCCAGCTGGCAGAACATGCTGAGGGGACGTTCGAGCACCGAGCACAGGTGCGCGTTGATCACCCCGGAGTGGCACACCACGGCCACGACCCCGCGGGGGAACTCGTCCGCGATGTCGGCGAGCACGGAGTCCACGTCGCGGGAGAACGCCTGCGGGTCGAAGCGGTGCTCCCCCCACCGCCCGGTCTCGAGCGCCCGCCACATCTCGGCCCGCTCCTCGGCGTCGGTCGTCCGGTCGGCGGCCACGTAGACGGGCACGCCGTGGTCGAACTCCCGCAGCCGCTCGTCGGTGCGGACCGGCAGCCCGAGCCGCTCGGCGAGCGGCGCCGCGGTCTCCACGGCGCGCTGCATCGGGCTCGACCAGACGGCGTCGGGCCGTCGGACGGCCCCGCCGGCGAGGTGCTCGGCGAGCCGCTCGGCCCCGGCGTGCCCGTCCGGCGCCAGGCCGGGGTCGGACTGCGCACCGTCCGCCGGCCGTCCGTGGCGGATCAGCACCATCTCCATCACGAACCTCCGGGGTGCGGGGTCAGGCGGTCGACCAGGACGCGGTGCAGGACCTTCCCGGCGTCGTTGCGGGGCAGGTCCTCGACGAGGTGCACCGTGCGCGGGCACTTCACGTGCGCGAGCTGGTCGCGGGACCACCCGACGAGGCGCTCCTCGAGACCCGGCGCGGCACTCGCCGTGGGCACCACGACGGCGGTCACCCGCTCCCCGAACTCGTCGTCGGGGACGCCGACGACGGCGACGTCGTCGACCTCCGGGTGCTCGCCGAGCACGAGCTCCACCTCGCGCGGGTGGACGTTGACGCCGCCCGTGATGATCATCTGGCCGGCCCGGCCGGTGAGGTAGAGGTAGCCGTCGTCGTCGAGGTAGCCGAGGTCGCCGACCGCTCCCCAGCCCGGCGTCGCGGCGAGGTCGGCCGCACCGTCGGGGGCGCGGTCGGGCTCGGCGGCGCCCGGCGCGGTGAACCAGACCGTCCCGACCCCCCCGGGCGGCAGCGGCCGACCGGCGTCGTCGGCGATCGTCACGCCGCTGCCGACCGCGCGGCCCACCGAGCCGGGGTGCGCGAGCCACTCGTGCGGCCCGATCACGGTCCGCCCGTAGCCCTCGCTGGCGCCGTAGTACTCGTGGACGATCGGGCCCCACCAGTCGAGCACCGCCCGCTTCACCGCGGGTGGGCACGGCGCGGCGGCGTGCACCGCGACCCGGTGGGACGACAGGTCGTGGCGCGCCTTCTCGTCCTCGGGCAGGCGCAGCAGCCGGACGAACATCGTCGGGACCCACTGGCTGTGCGTGACGCGGTACCGCTCGATCGCGACGAGCGCCGCCTCCGCGTCGAAGCGGCGCATGAGCACCACGGTGCCGCCCGCCTGGTGGACCGACTGCAGGAACCCGATCGGGCCGGCGTGGTAGGCCGGGCCGGGCACGAGCAGGACGTCGACCCCGGCGCCGGGCTCGCTGAACCCGAGCGTGCGCATCAGCCCGGCCGAGCGGACCCCGACCTCGTCGGGGTGGACGTCGCGCGGGGCCACCCGGGCGGGCTTGGGAGTGCCGGTCGTCCCGGAGCTGAAGAGCAGTCGCCCGCCGGCGCGCTCCGGGAGGTCCGGGTCGCGCGGCGTGGCGGCGACGAGGTCGTCGAGGGCGACGGTCCCGGCGGGGGCGTCGGCGGGGACCGTCCCGACGACGAGCCACAGCACCTCCGTCCTCCCGAGTGCCTCCACCGCGGCGGGCAGCAGCTCGGCGGTGGTGACGACGGCCCGGGGCGCGGCCTGCGCGAGCACCGCGGCGAGCTCCCGCGCGGCGAGGTGGTGGTTCACCGCGGCGAGCACGAGCCCGCTGCGCCAGCACGCCCAGCAGACCTCGCCCCAGCGCACGTCGTTGCCGAGCAGGATCACCACGGCGTCGCCGTTGGCGAGCCCGCGGGCGCGCAGTGCGGTCGCGAGCCGGGCGCTGCGCTCGTCGAGCTCGCCGTAGGTGACGGTCTCGCCGGTCTCGGCGAGGACCATCGCCGCGCGGCCCGGCGCCTGCCGGGCGACGCTGCCGGGATACACCAGCTGACTCCCCTCGCGACCGTGGACGGCGAGAATGTATACGACGAGTCGCATTCTGCGGCAGTCCCGAACTCGTTCTCGCAGGTCGGGCGCTGGGTTAGGGTGAACAGCGCATCGCAGGCGAGCCCGAGGAGGCGTCCGGTGAGTATTGCGCGCGGCGACTCCGGGGGCGCCGACGACGGGTCGGCGCCGGTCCGGCGCGGCAAGAACACGCGGGGGCTGCGGACCCGCTCCGAGCTACTCGAGGCCGCGGTCACGTGCTTCTCCGAGTACGGCTACAGCCGCACCCGCATCGCGGACATCGTCTTCGCCGCCGGCGTCTCGCAGGGCAACTTCTACCGGCACTTCGCGAGCAAGGACGAGATCTTCCTCGAGGCCCTGCGGCCCAGCCTCGACGAGCTGACACGCTCGACGCACCGGACCACCCGCACCGGCGACGGGACCGACCGCGCCACGCTCGTGGCCCTCACCAGCGCGTACCTGACCTCCTACGCCCGCAACCGACGCATCCTGCGCGTCATGCGCGAGGCCGCGGCCACCAGCACCGACGAGGGCTTCTCCGAGCTGTGGCTCGCCCAGCGGGCCAACTACGTCGAGCGCACCGCCCGCTGGCTGCGCGACCTGCACCGCCGCGGGCGGCTCGCCGAGACCGACTTCGACCTGCTCGCCGACGTGCTCGGATCGGCCATCGAGCAGACCGCCTACGTGCACATCGGTCTGCCCGCCGCGACCCCCCGCCGCGAGCGCATCGAGCAGCTCGCCGTCGCGGTCGGCGAGGTGTGGCACCGGGCGCTCCCGCTCGTGGAGCGCGACGAGGCTTGACAGGCTGACGTGGCGCCCATCACGATGCGACGCATCGTTCACATCGTGAGGGAGCAGACCTCCATGCCCGACTGGCCGATCTTCGACGCCACCTCGAAGACGTTCCCGCTGTACTCGCGGGCCAACGTCGGCGAGATCTTCCCGGACCCCATCTCGCCGCTGAACGCGTCGGTCGGCTTCCAGGAGTACCTCGAGCCGGGGTGGCGGGACGCCTTCGTCGCCTGCGGGGTGTGGGACCACGACGTCTACGACACGGGCGTCTCCCGCAACGTCCTCCCGGCGTTCGGCAGCTACCTGTACATCAACATGTCGCTGATGCGGCTGTTCGGCGTGCGCGTGCCCGGCATGGGCGCCGAGGCCGTCGACCTGCAGTACTTCGGCGACATGCCCGGCATCCCCAGCTACGAGAGCGAGAAGCGGGACTTCGACGAGGACCCGGCGTTCTCCGAGAAGGCCGGCGCGTGGCTGATGAACGAGGTCCTGCTCGCGCAGGGTCTCCCCGCCTACGACGCCGACCGCGCCGAGGTGCTGGCGATCCGGGCCGACCGCCCGGACATCGCGGCCCTGTCCGACGCCGACCTCGTCGCGCGGCTGCGCTCCTTCGGGGACGTGCAGCGCCGCTTCTTCCAGCACCACATCGAGTCGAGCCTGAAGTCGGGCGTCGGCCTCGGCGCCGTCGCCCAGGTCGCGGCCGCCGTCGGCCGCCCGGAACTCGGCCTCACCCTCGTCAGCGGCATCGGCGACGTCGACTCGGCCGGCCCGTCGAACGGGATGTGGAGCCTCAGTCGCCTCGCCCGCTCCGGGCCGGTGGCCGCCCTCTTCGACGCCGGGGTGTCCGGGCTCTACGAGCGGATCACCGCGTCCGACGACGCCGCCGTCGTCGCCTTCCGGGCCCAGCTCGACGCGTTCCTCGCCGAGTGGGACTTCCGCGGGCCGGGCGAGTGGGAGCTGCGCTCGAAGACGTGGGGCCTCGCCCCGGAGCTGGCCCTGCACACCGTCGACCGGATGCGCACCGTCGGCGACGACGAGGCTCCCGCGGTCAAGAACGCCGCCCGCGCCGCCGAGCGGGAGGCCGCGACGGCGACGATGCGCGAGCTGCTGGCCGGCAACGCCGAGGCGGCCGGGCAGTTCGAGGCCGCCCTGCACGCGGCGGCGCTGTGGCTGCGCGGGCGCGAGCGCTCCCGGACGACCTCCGCGATGCTCGTGCACGAGCTGCGGCTCCCCGCCCTCGAGCTGGGACGTCGCGGTGCCGCGGCCGGCCACCTCGACACGCCCGAGCAGATCTACATGGTGTTCGCCGAGGAGCTCGACGCCTACCTGGCCGACCCGGGTTCGTTCACCGCGACCGTGCGCGAGCGCGAGCAGGTCTACCTCGACCTGTTCGACCACGAGCCGCCGTTCGTGGTGATCGGCGACCCGCCGCCGCTCTCGGAGTGGAAGCGCCGCTCCGCCCGCACCCGGACCGCCGCGCAGACCGGCGAGGTCATCCAGGGCGTCTCCGGCTGCACGGGCGTGACCCGCGGCCGCGCCCGGATCTTCACCGACCCGGACGACGACGCCGAGCTGGAGCCCGGCGACATCCTCGTCGCCCCGATCACCGACCCGTCGTGGACGCCGCTGTTCGTGGCCGCCTCCGCCGTCGTGGTGGACGTGGGCGCGCCGTTCTCGCACGCCGCGATCGTCAGCCGCGAGCTCGGCATCCCGTGCGTGGTGTCCGCGACCGACGCCACCGGGCGCATCCCGGACGGCGCCACCATCGAGGTCGACGGCACCGCCGCGACCGTGACGATCATCGGCTGACGCGATGACCGCCACCGGGCCCGCGGAATCGTCGGTGACCGCACCGGCCGACGGGCCGGTGGCGGTCGTCCGCCGCTACCTCGACGAGATCTACCACGCGGGGGACGTGGAGCTCGTCCGTGAGATCACCGCCGACGGCGTCGTCCGCCACGACCCCGGCGGCACCCGGGTCCTCGACCACGAGGCCCAGATCGCCCGCATCCGGGCCGACCTGCCGCAGTGGCAGCCGTGGTTCACCGCCGAGGTCCTCGCCGGTGACGACCAGTACGCCGTCCTCGTCTGGACCGCCCGCGGGCGCACCGCCCAGCGGCTGCTGTCCGGCATCGAGGTCTTCCGCGTGCACGACGGACGCATCACCGACGTCTGGAACACCCCCTACTCCACCGAACCCTGGGCCTGAGCCGCCGGCCCGGAAGCGAGCGCGCCATGAGCCTGACCGCAGCCCCCGCCGTCCCGGTCCTCGACACCACCGACGAGATCGACCCCGCGTGGCTCACCGCCGCGCTCGCCGCCCGTCTCCCGGGCGTCGTCGTCACCGGCGTCACCGCCCGGCCGATCGGCGCGGGCAACGTCAGCGACACCGTCCACCTCACGCTGGAGTACGGGACCCGGCCGGACGGGGCGCCCGACGCCGTCGTCGCGAAGTTCCGTCCGCGCTCGCCCGAGGTGCACCAGCACGGGCTGGGCAGCGGCGCGTACCACCGGGAGATCGGCGGGTACCGCGCGATCACCGAGCGGGACGCGGCCCGCATCCCGCACCTGTTCCACGTCGACGGCGACGAGACCAACATCAACCTCGTCATCGAGGACCTCACGGCGGCCACGCCCGGCAACCAGGTCGCGGGCTGCGGGGTCGACGAGGCCGCCGCGGTGCTCACCCAGCTCGCCCGGCTGCACGCCACGTTCACCCCGCAGGACCCGACGACGGCCCCCGCGTGGCCGATCCGCATGGCCGAGGCCGCGGACTACTGGAGCCCGACGGTCCGCCGCGGCGCCGCGATCATCGCCGACCGGTTCCGCGACCGTCTGCCGCAGGCCGACCTCGACGTCGTCGCGGCCGCGGGGGAGATCGCGCACGACTGGCACCTGCTGCCCCAGACCCGGCTCACCCTCACCCACGGCGACCCGCGGGTGGACAACGTCCTGTTCGAGCCGGTCGACGGGGGCATCGGGGCGGTGCTCATCGACTGGCAGGTGACCGGTCTGCGCAACCCCATGTACGACGTCGGGTACTTCCTCTCCGGCAGCGTCGACGCTGACCTGCGGCGTACCCACGAGCGCCGGCTCATCTCCGAGTACCTGGAGCAGTTCGCGGCGATCGCCCCGGGCTACTCCGCCGAGGAGGCGTTCGAGGACTACCGCACGCAGGTCCTCTCCGGCCTCATGATCACCACCGCGGCGATCGCCGTGCTGCCCGACGTCGAACAGGTCAACACGCTGATCCTCGCCCTGCTCGAGCGGAACTGCGCCGCCGCGCACGACTGGGACGGCATCGCGGCGACCCGCGAGCGCAGCGGCCGATGAGCACCGCGTTCGCCGACCTGCTCGCCCGCTACCGCACCCGGTTCCCGGCCGGGTCGGCCGGCCACGCGGCCGTCTCCGACGTGCTGCGCACCGACGTCCTCACCCTCTCCGACGGCTCGCTCGCGCCGCCCGCGCTCGCCGACGGCGACCTCGACGAGCTCATCGCCTACGGCGGCTGGAACGTCTGGGACATGCTCGGCAGCCGCGCGACGGAGGGCGAGTCCGGCCTCATCCCGCGCCAGGAGTACGAGACGATCGCGGGCGTCCAGCAGTACGACGTCTATCCCGGCGTCTTCGAGGCCGTCACCGAGGCCGTCGGCGCGGACGGGGTCGTCGAGCTGGGCGCGACGGCCCGTCGCGAGATCGGCACCAAGGTCAACCTGCTGCACGCGTGGTGCTGCTGCATGCCGCTGCTCACCGGGCGGGGCTTCGCCACCGGGCTGGGACTCGCGTCGCCGACGGACCGCGGGTCCGAGCTCGCCACCGCGCTGCAGTTCCCCCGACGTCTCTACCGCGGGATGTGGGGCGACGAGGGGCCGATGTTCGCGACGGGCCGCGGCTACTCGGCCCCGCTGCTCGCCGGGTCGGGGTGGCTCGAGCGGTTCCGCGACGAGGTCACGTGGTTCGACGCGGACGGGGCGCCGGCGCGGCGGTCGTTCAACGCGATGACGCAGCTCTTCGCCTTCCTGCTGCACCTGGACAACCGGCTAGGTCTCGGCGACTCCGGCCCCTACCCGCAGCCGGACGGCACGGTGCTCATCGTGCGGGACCACTTCCTGCACGACGAGGCGTATCCCTGGTTCGACGCCTCGGCCGGCCTCCCGCACGCGGTCACCCAGGCCCTGTTCTTCCGCCCGCCGGACGGGATGCGGTTCACGGTCAACGACCTGTCGACCACCTTCGCGGAGCCGGGCGACTACCTGCCCCACCTCGTCGGGTCGGCGGTGTACGCCCGCGACCGGTGGGACTCCCCCGACGTCCGGCTGCTCGGTGAGGAGGAGCTGGCCGCCATCACGACCGAGGCCCGGACCCGCAACGCGGGGCTCTACGCCCGCTACGCCCGCATGTCCCGCGAGGAACTGATCAGCGCGGGCGTGCAGATGTACGTCCTGGACTTCGTCCTGCCCTTCCTGCGGCTCGCGGGCCTCGCCGACGAGGCCACGCTGACCGGGCTCGGCCTGCGGCTCCCGACCCGGGACTCGCTCGGGGAGCTCGCGCAGCGCTCGTGGCCGTTGCTGACCGACGCGGGCACGGCCGCCGAGCTGCTGCCGCGCGTCCTGATCGCCGGCGACGGCTTCGTCCCGGTGCACGGAGAGGACCCGGTGGCGGCGCCGTGAGGTATCCCGAGCTCGGCTTCTACACCCTCGGCGGCCAGCCGACCTCCCCGCGCGAGATGTTCGACGAGGTCCGCCTCGGCGAGGAGCTCGGGTTCGGCACGGCGTTCCTGTCCGAACGCTTCTCCATCAAGGAGGCCGCGTCGCTCACCGGGGCGATGGGGGCGGTCACCACCGACCTGCGGGTGGCCACGGCGGCCACCAACCACAACACCCGCCACCCCGCGGTCACGGCCGCGTGGGCGACCACGATGCACCGGCTCACCGAGGGCCGGTTCACGCTCGGGCTGGGCCGCGGCCTCGCCCCGCAGCTCAGGGCCTTCGGCCTGCCGCCGGTCACCACCGCGCAGCTCGAGGACTTCATCGGCCTCATGCGCAGGCTCTGGCGCGGGGAGACCGTCGTCGACCACGACGGGCCGGCCGGCCACTGGCCCGCCCTGAAGCTCGACCCGACGTTCGACGAGGACATCCCGATCGCCCTCACGGCGTTCGGGCCGCAGACCCTGGCGCTGGCGGGCCGGGCGGCCGACGCCGTCGTGCTGCACACCTTCTTCACCGACGAGACCACCGCCCGCTGCGTGCGCACGGTGCGCGAGGCCGCGGAGCGCGCCGGGCGCGACCCGGCGTCGGTCGCGGTCTGGTCCTGCTTCGCGACGGTCCCGGACCACCTCCCCGAGGAGGTCCGGCTCAAGCGCACCGTCGCCCGGCTCGCGACCTACCTGCAGGTCTACGGCGACCTCCTGGTCCGCACCAACGACTGGGACCCGGCCGACCTCGAGCGCTTCCGCGCCGACCCGGTGGTGGCCGGGCTCGGCGGCTGGGCCGACATCGTCGCCACCCGCGAGGAGATCGAGCACATCGCGACCGTCCTGCCGGACGACTGGATGGCCCCCGCCGCCACCGGGAGCCCGGAGCGGTGCGCGAAGGCCGTCGCCGCCCAGTTCGACCTGGGCGTGGACGGCGTGATCATGCACGCGTCCACCCCGGCGGAGCTCGCCCCCGTCGTCGAGAACTACCGGAGGTCCGCATGACCGACACCGAGATCGGCCGCGGCACCTCGGCCTACACCGCCGAGGCGGTCGTCGAGGGGCCGGTGCGTTGGCTGGACTCCCCGGACGCCGTCCTCGACCTCGTGGGGTCGGGCGACATCGCCGACGTCATCGCGATCTCCCGCGGCGGGACGACGACGTTCATGGCCCCGGCGCTCGCCTCGGGCGTCAAGGGGCTGATCACCCTGCAGGGCATGCCCACCTCGCACCTGGGGATCCTCTCGCGCGAGTTCGGCATCCCGTGCGTCATGAGCACGACCTTCACCGACGGGGTGCCGACCGACCGCGGGGAGATCGTCCCCGCTGACGGCACGGTCGTGCGGCTCGACGTCAGCGCGCGGGAGGGACGGGTGCTGCGGCCGTGACCACGGCGCCGAGGCGGGACACCGCCTCGGCGAGCAGGGCCGGCGGGCCGGGGCGCCGCACGACGACGCCGTCGACCAGACCCTCGGCGAGGGCCTCGGCCGCGAGCTCGGCGGCGAGGTCCAGGCCCGGCGCGGGGTCCTCCCCGGCCGCGCGGACCCGGGCGAGGACCGCGTCCGGCAGGACCACGTCGGGGACCTCGTGGCGCAGGTGCTCGGCCTCGGTGAACCCCGACAGCGGAGCGAGCGAGAGCAGCACGGGGACCCGCACGCCGACCCCGTCCAGCACGCGCCGCAGACGGTCGAGCTCGTAGACCGGACGGGTCACGAGGAACTCGGCGCCCGCCCGGACCTTGAGCCGCACCCGGTGCATCTCGCGCTCGAGGTCGTCGGTGCCGGGCGTGACCCGCACCCCGACCCGGAACGGCGCCGGGGTCATCCGCGCGCCGTCGGCGTCGACGCCGACGGCGAGCGAGGAGGCGAGCCCGACGAGGCCCACCGCGTCGACCTCCCACACCCCGTCACGCACGGCCCGGTCGGCGTGGACGGGTGGGTTGCCGGTCTCGGTGACGATCGTGTGCAGCCCGAGCGCGTCCAGCCCGAGCAGGTCGGCCTGCAGCGCCATCCGACTGGTGTTCCAGCTGGTCACGGTCAGCGCGACGTCGGCGTCGAGGAGTTCGTGCAGGCCCGCGGCGACGCCGGCCGTGGTCGAGCGGCGCAGCCGCGTGCGCTCCCGACCGGCCCACAGCGCCTCCGCGCCGGCGGCCAGTGCGGCGCGGGCGCGGTCGACGTGGGCCTCGAGGTCGTCGGTGCCCGGGCCGGTGACCTCGGCGACCAGCAGCGGCGCCCGCCGGGGCGCGTCGAGCCAGCGGGCGATCGCGCCACGGCCCGGCCCCTCGCCGCGGGGCGCGCCCTCCCCCTCCCCCTGTGGCAGCGGAGCGTCGTTGCTGTCATCCGGTGACAGCAACGACGCTTCGCTGCCACGGGGGGCGGGGGTCGGAGAGGGGGCGGGGGCGAGGCGCACCGGCAGCGGCGGCTCGTCGACGACGGGGCCGCGGGCCAGCTCCGCGGCGGCCGCGGCCACGTGGGCGGGGGTGGTGCCGCAGCACCCGCCGACCAGCCGGGCACCGGCGGCGGCGTAGCGCGCGGCGTAGCGCCCGAAGTGGGCCGCGTCGGAGGCGAAGCGCACGCGGCGGTCGGACACGACGTGCGGCAGGCCCGCGTTGGGCAGGGCCGTGACCGGGACACCGTCGGGGACCGCGGCGACCAACCGCCGGACCACCGCGAGCAGCCCCTGCGGCCCGAGCGTGCAGTTCGACCCCAGCGCGGCCGGCCGCAGCGCGCCCACCACCCGCGCGACGTGCTCGGGGGTCTCCCCCAGCGTCGTCACCGGCCCGCCGTCCTCCTCGACGAAGGTCGCCTGGGCGATCACCGGCAGGTCGGTCGCCTCCCGGACCGCCTCGACCGCCTCCGCCAGCTCGTCGGCGTGCGCGAACGTCTCGCACACCAGCACGTCCACCCCGCCCTCGGCGAGCGCGGTGGCCTGCTCGCGCAGCGCGCTGCGGACGGTCGTGGAGTCGACGGGGCCGGGAACGCGCGGCGACGTCGCGGGCGACACCGACCCGGCGACGAAGGCCGGGCGCTCCGCGTCGTCGCACGCCTCGCGGGCGAGCCGGGCCGCGACCACGTTGATCTCGTGCACCTGCCGGGCCAGCCCGTGCCGGGCCAGCCGCACCCGGCTCGCCCCGTAGGTGTGGGTCTGGACCACGTCGGCGCCGGCGTCGAGGTAGCGCCGGTGCAGCGCGCCGACCAGCTCCGGGGCGAGCAGCACGAGCTCGCTGACCGCGCCCTCGGCGCGCACCCCGGTGGCCTGGGCCAGCGTGCCCATCGCGCCGTCGCCGAGCAGGGTGCCCGCGGTCAGGGCGTCGGCGATGCTCATCGGTCGTCCATGTGGCCGAGGATCTCCAGGGCGACCTGCGCGGCGAGCCGGTCGGAGTAGTGGTCGAGGGTGAGCCCGGAGAGCTCCTCGGCGCGCCGCAGCCGGTAGCCGATCGTGTTCGGGTGCACCGAGAGCGCCTTCGCGGTGCGCTGCGGGCTGCCGTCCTCGCGGAAGTACCGGGCCAGCGTGCGGACGAGCTCGCCCGCGCGCTCCGACCGGTCGTCGGCCAGCCGGCCGAGCACCTCGCGGGCGAACGCGCGGGCGTCCTCCGGGTCGGGGACCTGCAGCAGCAGCCGGTGCACCCCGAGGTCCTCGAACCGCACGAGGCGGCCCTCGCGGCCCAGCCGACGGGCCGCCTCCACCGTGCGGCGCGCCTGGTCGTAGGAGGCGGCGAGGCCCGCCAGGTCGTGCACCGCGCGCCCGAGCCCGATCGTCACCGGCCACGGCCCGCCCCCGCGCACCAGCCCGGACGCGAGGCGCGCCGCCAGATCGCCGGGGTCGGCGTCCGCCCCGACCACCGCGACGAGCTCGTTGTCGCGGAGCACGGCCAGCACGTCCGGGAGCAGGCGACCGAGCCGGTCGCGGGCGGTGGCGAGCAGCCCCGCCGACGCGCCACGCGCGTCGTCGGGAACGACGACCAGGACCCGTGCCCCGGGGACGTCCAGGCCGAGGTGCTCGGCCCACTGGGCCGCCTCGCTCGCGGAGCGGGCCCGGCCGAGCAGGAGCCCGGAGAGCAGGTCGTCGCGGACCTGGCCCGCGGCCGCGGCGAGCACCCGCTCGCGGCCGAGCAGCACCCCGACGATCGTCGCCGCGTGCTCGGCCGCGAGCAGCAGGACGTCGTCGGCGGCGCTGCCGTCGAGGGCCGCCGGGCCCGCGCGGTCGGCGGGGTCCTCCTCGGCGACGAGGAAGGCCGCGATCTCCCCCGCGACCTCGACCGGGACCGCCACCCGCACCCAGGTGCCCCGGCCGGGGACCCGCATCGCCCGACCGCCGCGTCCGGCCGCCTCCAGCACCCGCTCCCACCGCGGTTCCGCGATCTCCGCGCGCAGCACCGCCGCGGCGCGGGACTCGTCCGTCCCCGGCGCCGAGGCCGCGAGGACGGTGCGCGTCGGGTCGGCCGAGACCACGGCGGCGACCGCCCCGAGCCGGTCGGCGAGCAGCCGTGTCACCGCGACCGGCCCGTCGTCGGCCGCCGCGAGCCCGGAGATGCGCCGGTGGAGCAGCACCAGCCCGCGCAGGGTCCCGGCGGGTGGGTCGACCACCGCCTCCCGCGCGCCCCTCGTCGGGTCGTCCGCCGCCGCCACCGGTCCAGTGTGCCGCGCGCGGACGCGCGCGAGAGAGTGATCACGACATCCCCGTCGACAGGAGGCCCCGTGGCCAACATCGCCGTCGTCTTCTACTCCGCCACCGGCAACGTGGCCGCCCTCGCCGAGGCGCTCGCCGAGGGGGCGCGCGGGGAGGGCGCCGAGGTCCGCGTCCGCCCGGTGGCCGAGCGCGCGCCGCGCGAGGCGATCGAGGCGAACCGCCGCTGGAAGGCGTGGGTGGACGACAACCCGTACGACACCGTCGCCTCCCTCGACGACCTCGAGTGGGCCGACGGCATCGCCCTGGGCAGCCCGACGCGCTTCGGCGGTGCGGCCGAGCAGCTCAAGTCGTTCCTCGACACCACCGGCGGGCTGTGGGCGCAGGGCAAGCTCGCGAACAAGGTCGGGACCTCGTTCACCTCGGCCTCGACCGGGCACGGCGGGCTGGAGACCACCACCGTCGCGATGAACATGACCTTCTACCACTGGGGCACGTTGATCATGCCCCTCGGCTACGCGGCCGACCCGTCGCTCATGTCGTCCGGGAACCCGTACGGCGCGTCCTGGGTGTCGCGCTCCTCGACCGCTCCCGACGACGAGGCGCTGGGCGCGGCCCGCGTGCAGGGGACGCGGCTCGCGCAGGTCGCGGGCCGGCTCTCGGGGTAGACCCCGGGGTCGTCCCGGATGTCCGATCCGGGCCGGACCGCGAGCGTGGTCGTCCATGCGGACCTGGCGGCACCTCCTCGTGTGGCTCCACGTGCTCACCTCGGTCGCGTGGATGAGCACCGCGCTCGGGCTCGTGGTGCTGCTCGCGCTCTCCCGTGACGACCCGGTGCGGGCGGCGGTCGCCGTCGACATGGCCCACGTGCTCGACCTGCGGCTGCTCGCCCCCGCGGCCAACGCGTCGGCCGCCACCGGGATCCTGCTCGCGCTGGCCACTCCGTGGGGTCTGGTGCGCCACTGGTGGGTCGCCGCGAAGTTCGGGATCACGCTGGTGCAGCTCTACGTCGGGATCGGCATCCTGTCGGTCCAGCTCGCCACCACCGACGCCACGGACGGACCGGCGTCGGAGGCGATGGTGGCCGCCGCGGCCTGCATGGCGTCGGCGATCGCCCTGCAGGCGTGGCTCTCGATCGCCAAGCCCTGGCCGCGCACCCCGCTCGGTGTCGGACGGTTCCCGACGGCCGGCGCGGGCTGGTTCGCCGCCGGGGTCCTGGCCGTGACCGGCGACCTCGCCCTGAGCCAGGTCGTCGGGTTCCCGAGCCCGCTGCTGTCGGTGCCGACGCTGCTCGGGGCGCTGGTCTGGCTCCGGCTCGTCGGCGCGCTCAGTCCAGCGCCCGCCGGACGAAGCCCCGGATCCCGATCGCCCCGAACAGCACGCACGCGAACACCAGCGCCGCCAGGCACAGCCACGTCGGCAGGTGCGGGATCTGCGGGGTCAGGGCACCACGCAACCCCTCCGCCACGTACGTGATCGGGTTGAGCGCGCAGATCACCTGGAACCAGCGCAGCGACCCGATCTGCAGGAAGGGGAACTGCGTCGAGCCGGTGAACAGCAGTGGCGTGATCACCACGGCGAACACGATGTTGATCCGCCGCGGGCTGACCAGCGTGCCGATGACGAGGCCGGACGCGCCACCGGCGAGGGCGCCGAGCACGAGCAGCACCGCCGAGACGGGGAGCCCGGCGAGGTTCCAGGAGACCTCGTCGAGCACCAGGTAGCCGACCGGGATCATCACCAGCGACCCGATCAGCCCGCGCAGGGCACCGAAGACGATCTTCTCCACGGCGACCATCCGCGTCGACAGCGGCGCGAGCAGCCGGTCCTCGATCTCCTTGGTGTAGCTGAAGTCGATCACCAGGGGCAGCGCGACGGCCTGCACGGCGACGAGGAACGCGTTGAGCGCGAGCAGCCCCGGCAGGAGCAGCTGGGCGTACCCGGGCGCGATGTACCCGAGCTCGGAGAGGACCTTGCCGAACACGAAGAGCAGGAAGAACGGCTGGACCAGCACCTGGGAGATGAAGCTGCCGAGCTCCTTGCCCGTGACCGCGACGTCGCGGCCCAGCACGCCCAGGAACGCGCGACCGGGCGACACCCGGCGGAACGGCTCGACGTCGGTCTCCGTCACGGTCACCGCAGTCCCCTCCCGGTCAGGTCGATGAAGACGTCCTCGAGCGTGGGCTCGCCGAGCCCGACGTCGGAGACGCGACCACCCGCCGCCGTGACCTCCTCGAGCAGGCCGGGCAGGGCGACGCCCGCCTCGCCCTCGACCCGGATGCGCAGGCGGGCCGGTCCCTCGTCGGGCGTGGCGAGCACCTCCGCGCCGGCGACGCCCCGGACCGCGCCGAGCCGTCCGCGCAGCTGCTCGGGATCGACTCCGGTGACGTCGAGGTCGACGGTCGCCGAGCCGGAGAGCCCGGCGACGAGGTTGGCGGGCGTGTCGAGCTTGAGCAGCTCGCCGTGGTCGACGATGCCGACGCGGTCGGAGAGCTTGGCCGCCTCGTCCATGTCGTGGGTGGTGAGCACGACCGTCACGCCGTTCGCGGCGAGCTCGGCCACCCGGTCGTGGACGAACAGCCGCGCCTGCGGGTCGAGCCCGGTGGAGGGCTCGTCGAGGAAGAGCACGCGCGGGTCGTGCATCAGCCCGCGGGCGATGATCAGCCGCTGCGCCTGGCCGCCGGAGAGCTCGTCGGGATTGGTGTCGGCCTTGTCGGTGAGCCCCATCCGCTCGAGCAGCTCGTCGGCCAGCGGACCGCGCCGGGCCCGCGGGACCCCGTGGTAGGCGGCGTGCCAGACGAGGTTGCCCTTGGCGTCGAGGCTGCGGTCGAGGTTCGGCCGCTGCGGGACGACACCGATCACCGAGCGCGCGCCCACCGGGTCGCGCGTCACGTCGATGCCGGTGACCGCGGCGCGCCCGGAGGTCTTGCGGACGCGGGTGGTGAGCACGCCGATCGTCGTGGTCTTCCCGGCGCCGTTCGGACCGAGGAGGCCGAACACCTCGCCGGGGGCGACGGCGAACGAGATGCCGTCGACTGCGTTGACCTTGGCCTTGGGGTAGCGCTTCACGAGGTCGACGACCTCGACGGCGGGGGTGGCGGCCGGCCCGGCGTGGGTTCCGGTGGGCTGCGTCTGGGTCGACACGTGCCGCGACGCTACGCGGACCTCGTGGGGCGGGGCATCTCGATACCGGGTGAGCACGGACGTGAGGGTGCGACCTCGAGTGCCGTTGAGGTCAAGCCCGCCCCCGTCTCCCGCGTGAGGGGAACCCTCACCATGCTGGGGCGCACGAATCCTCCCCTCACGAGCATCGGCCGACCCGTGCCGCGATCGTGAGGGGAACATCGGCCCGCCCCAGCGTGGTGAGGGTTCCCCTCACGCCGGGGGGGACCGGCCTCAGCCCGCGGCGCGGCCGACCGGCACCGCGATCAACCGCGGCCCGTCGGAGTCCCGGCCGCGCTCCAACGCGGCGCGCAGCTCCTCGGCCGTCGACACCGACTCCCCCGGCACGCCGTAGCCCGCGGCGAGGGACACGAAGTCGACCGGCGGCAGGTCGAGCCCGGGCGCCTTCGGCGTGTTCTCCCGGGCCGCGAACCACTTCAGGATCGCGTACTCCCGGTTCTCCAGGACGAGCACCGTGACCGGCACCCCGAGCATCGCCGCGGAGGCCAACGCCTGGATCGCGTACTGCATCGAGCCGTCGCCGATGGCCGCCAGCACCGGGCGCGACCGGTCGGCCAGGGCGACGCCCACCGCCGCGGGCAGCCCGAAGCCGAGCCCGCCCGACGTCGTGAAGAAGGACGTGGACGGACGGGAGACCGGCCGCCGGGCGTGCAGGGCGCCGCGGTTGGACGGGGACTCGTCGACGACGACGCCGTCCTGCGGCCACACCGACCCGACGACGTCGAACACCGCCTCGGCGGTCAGCGTGCCGGGGACCGCCGACGCGCGCGCGGGCGACGCCGCGGGCGCCGAGCCCGCCGGGACGCGCGACGACGCCGCCACGCGCCCGAGCAACGAGCGCACCACGGCGACCGGCGAGGCCACGAGCGCATCGCCCATCGGCGCGCGGGCGGCCTCGTCGGGATCGGACGTGACGTGCAGGAGCGTGGTGCCCTCGGGCAGGAACCCGCCGGGCACGTAGGGGTAGTAGCGGAACACCGCGGTGCCGAGCACGAGCACGACGTCGTGGGCCGCGAGCGTCTGGGCCACCGGCGCGATCGCCATCGGCAGGGCGCCCCGGAACTGCGGGTGGGTCTCGGGGAACCCGATGCGGCCGTCGGCGGGCGGCCCGTAGACCGCGCAGCCGAGGCGCTCGGCCAGCGCCACGGCGTCGTCGAACCCGCCGCCGGA
Organism: Actinomycetospora sp. CA-084318; assembly: GCF_050955885.1. NCBI lineage: Bacteria > Bacillati > Actinomycetota > Actinomycetes > Pseudonocardiales > Pseudonocardiaceae > Actinomycetospora > Actinomycetospora sp. CA-084318. Next base: position 619,927 of record NZ_CP192098.1, on the reverse strand, counting down.
GTCGATCTCGCCGCCCACGACGAGCGCGGGCGCCGACGCGCCGTCCAGTGCGGCCGCCCACGCGTCGAGACCGGCGGGCGCGAGGGGCGTGGTGACCCGTCGTCGGGCCGCCCGCTGCGCCACCTCGAGGTCGTCGCCGGTGAGCTCGACGTCCCAGTCGTCCATCGGGATCGACACGAACACGGGGCCGGTGGGCGGCGTGGTCGCGAGGTGGATCGCCCGGGCCAGGGTCGCGACGACGTCCTGGGCCCGTGGCGGCTCCGCCGAGTACTTCACGGTGGGACGCGGGAGCTCGCTCGCCCGCGGGTTCGCGAGCATCGCCTCCAGCGTCATCATCGGCCGCACCTGCTGGCCGGCGGTGACCACGAGCGGGGTCCGGTTGGCCGCCGCGTTCACCAGCGCGCCCACCGCGTTCCCGACGCCGGGCGCGGTGTGCAGGTTGACCAGGGCCGGCCGACCGGTCGCCTGGGCGAAGCCGTCGGCCATCCCCACGACGACGGCCTCCTGGAGCCCGAGGACGTAGGTGAAGTCGTCGGGGAAGTCCTGGAGCATCGGGAGCTCGGTCGAGCCGGGGTTCCCGAAGACCGTCGTCATGCCGTGCGCCCGGAACAGCTCGAGCGCAGCAGCGCGCACCGTCGTCGATGGTCCGGCTCCGCTGCGCTCCGCGTCCGTCGTCACGCCGCAGGATCTACCCCGCGACGGACGAACTCACCAGGCCTGTTGCGGGATGGGCGCGGGCAGGTGCAGCCTGCTCACCCGCACCACGACGTCACGCAGGTCGTCGGAGTCGAAGTTGTTGCGCAGTTCCTCGGCGCGGAGTGTCGCCGCGACCCCCTCGTAGGGGCCGTGGGCGTCCATCTCACCGGTCTCCGGGTCGAACACCAGGACCACGTAGCCGTCGCACTCGTCCAGATCCGCCGCTGCCGCCAGCAGTGCCGCGGGCCGTTCGTTCAGCACGATGATCACCTCCGCTGCGTTCATCGCCACGATGACGGCCCGTGTGACAGCGTGGGCGGAAGACGCCACCTTCGGGGGACAGCTTCCATCCGGCGGCGTGTCGGGGTGACACCCGGACGGATGCCTCCCCACGGCGCGTTCGGACCTGTGCCGTTAGCGTCGCGCCCATGGCCCCCTCCGACGCCGAGCCGACCGCCGCCGACCCGTCGTCGACCCGACCGACCGACCCCGCCGCGATCACCCCGTTCGTGCTCGACATCCCCGACGACCAGGTGTCCGACCTGCACGAACGTCTCCGCCGGGCACGTCTGGCCGAGCCGGAGCCGGTGGCCGACTGGTCCCAGGGCATCCCCGCCACGGTCGTGGCGGACCTGGCCCGGACGTGGCTGGAGGAGCACGAGATCCGGGCGCTGTCCGACGAGCTCAACGGGCTCGGCCAGTACCGGACGGAGATCGACGGGCTCGGCATCCACTTCCTGCACGTACAGTCACCACGTAGTGACGCACAGCCACTTCTGATCACCCACGGGTGGCCCGGGTCGGTGGTCGAGTTCCTCGACGTCGTGGGCCCCCTGACGACGCCGGAGGACCCGGCGTGCCCTGCATTTCATGTGGTCGCGCCCTCCCTCCCGGGGTTCGGCTTCTCCGACAAGCCCACCGTCACGGGCTGGGGCATCGACCACATCGCGGATGCATGGGCCGTCCTCATGTCGCGTCTGGGTTACCCCCGCTTCCTCGCCCAGGGCGGCGACTGGGGGGCCATGATCACGACGGCGCTCGGGGTCCGGCACCCGGACCGCGTCGCCATGCTCCACACGACGATGCCCCTGGCGGACCGGCCCGAGGGCGCGCGGACCGAGGACCTCCCCGAGCTCGAGCAGCGGTGGCTCGCGCAGGCCCGCGAGTTCCGCGAAACCGGCAGCGGCTACTCCGGTCAGCAGCGGACCCGCCCGCAGACCCTGGGGTACGCGCTCGTCGACTCCCCCGTCGGCCAGCTGGCCTGGATCGCGGAGAAGTTCGGGGTGTGGACCGACGGCGGACCGACGCTCGAGCCCTCGGTGCCGCGCCGGCGCCTGCTCGACAACGTCGCCGTCTACTGGTTCGGCGCCTCCGGGGCGTCCTCGGCGCGGATGTACTGGGAGAACGCGCAGGTCGACCGCCGCGCCGAGGTGACCGTCCCCGCCGCGATCTCGATCTTCCCGGCCGAGATGGCGAAGATGCCGCGGTCCTGGGTCGAGGCGCGCTACACCGACGTCCGCCGCTGGAGCGTGCTCGACCGCGGCGGCCACTTCGCCTCGCTCGAGGTGCCCGAGCTCTTCGTCTCCGAGCTGCGCGCGTCGTTCCGCGGGGTGGTGTGCTGACCGCGCCCGACACGGGGCTGGCGCGGCTGTGGCCCTACCTGCGCCCGCACCGCGGCACCCTGCTCGTCGTCGCCGTCCTCTCGCTGGTCACCGCGGGGACCTCGCTCGCCCAGCCGCTGCTGGTCGGGCGGGTGATCGCGGCGGTGCAGGGGGCCGGCCCGGTGCTGGGGTCGGCGGTCGTCCTGGTGGCGGTCCTGCTCGGCGGCGCGCTCGTGGGTGCGGTCCAGTCGTTCCTGCTCCAGCGCACGGCCGAGGGGCTGGTGCTCTCGACGCGCCGGACCCTCGTCGACCGCGTGCTGCGCCTGTCGGTGCCGGAGTACGACGCGCGCCGCACCGGCGACCTCATCTCCCGCATCGGGTCGGACACGACGCTGCTGCGCGCGGTGGTCACCTCCGGGCTGTTCGAGCTCGCCAGCTCGGTGGTGGTCGTGATCGGGGCGGCGGTCGCCATGGCACTGGTCGACCTCACGCTGCTCGGGGTCACGCTGCTCGCGGTGGCGGCGGGCGTCGTCGTGATCGGGGCGGCGTCGCGGCGGCTGCGGGCCCTGTCGACGCTCTCCCAGGCGCGGGTGGGCGAGATGACCGCGGCCGTGGAGCGCGCGCTCGGCGCGGTGCGCACGATCCGCGCGAGCGGGGCCACCGACCGGGAGGCCGACGGCGTGGTCGGCGCCGCGTCGGCGGCCTACGCGGTGGGCGTGCGGTCGGCGCGCCTGCAGGCCCTCGTCTCCCCCGCCGTCACGATCGCCACCCAGGGCTCGTTCATCGCCGTCCTCGGGATCGGGGGCGCCCGGGTCGCGGCCGGGGAACTGACCGTCGGCGAGCTCGTCTCGTTCGTGCTCTACCTGTTCCTGCTCGTCCTGCCGTTCGCGCGGCTCACCCAGGCCTGGACGCAGCTGCAGACCGGCCTCGGCGCACTGGCGCGCATCGAGGAGGTCGCCGCGCTCCCGGGCGAGTCCGCGCGCGATGTCACGGTGTCGCCGGACCCCGTGGTGGGCGCCCCCGCCCTGGAGCTGCACGACGTCGACTTCGGCTACGCGGACGGCACCGCGGTGCTCCGCGGGGTGTCCTTCGCCGTCCCGCGCGGCACCCGGACCGCGCTCGTGGGCCCCTCCGGGGCGGGCAAGTCGACGGTGTTCGCGCTGGTCGAGCGGTTCTACGACGTCACCGCCGGCGCCGTGCTGGTGGACGGGGTCGACGTACGCGACCGGCCCCGCGACGCACTGCGCGCACGGCTCGGGTACGTGGAGCAGGAATCGCCCGCGCTGGCCGGGACGCTGCGCGAGAACCTCGTGCTCGCCGCCCCCGACGCCCCGGAGGCCGACCAGCTCGCGGTCCTCGCGGCGGTGAACCTCTCCGGGCTCGTCGAGCGCTCCCCGCTCGCGCTCGACGCCCCCGTCGGCGAGGGCGGGGTGCTGCTCTCCGGCGGCGAGCGCCAGCGCCTCGCGATCGCCCGGACGCTGCTCGCCGAGCCGTCGCTGATGCTGCTCGACGAGCCCACGGCGAGCCTGGACGCCCGCAACGAGGCGGCCCTCAAGGAGGCGATCGACGTCGCCGCCGCAGCCGACCGCACGCTGCTGATCGTCGCGCACCGCCTCTCGACCGTCGTCGACTGCGACCAGATCGTGGTCCTCGAGGACGGCCGGGTCGTGGCCGTCGGCACGCACGAGGAGCTGCTCGCGGCCAGCCCGCTCTACGCCGAGCTCGCGCGGTCGCAGCTGCTGCTCTGAGGGCCGCCCCCTCCCCCTCGTGGCAGCGGAGCGTCGTTGCTGTCATCCGATGACAGCAACGACGCTCCGCTGCCACGGGATGTCAGGTCAACGACACGAGCGGATCGGCCCGTGTGAGCTCCGGGTCGTCCGCGGCGAAGGTGTGCGCCCGCCCGGGCCCGGTCGACCGCGTCTCGAAGCGGACCGTCACGCGGCCGTGCCCCGCGCCCTGCACCCAGCCGTGCCCGTGGGCGGGGTGCGCGGCGTCGTCCCCGGTGCGCCACTCCCGCTCCGGCGCCGGCGTCGGCTCCTCCTCGATCCCGACGTCGGGTGCGGCCGGCTCGGGTGCCTCGTCCTGCCCGGTCTCGAACAGCGTCCCCTGCACCGCCGTCGTCAGGCCGGCGTAGGAGACCCCGACGAGGCGCACCCCGGCATCGGGCAGCGCGTCGACGGCGAGCCGCTGCGCCACGACGGTCAGCGCGGGCAGGTCGGTGGAGGCCACGGTCGACGTCTCGGAGCGGGTGTGGGTCACGAAGTCCCCGCCGCGGACCTTCACCGTCACGGTCCGCGCGGCGCGCCGGGAGGCCACGAGCCGGCGGTGGGCCGAGGCCGCCAGGTCGGCGACCGCGCGGCGCACGGCGGCCACGTCGGACAGGTCGGTGTCGAACGTCGTCTCCGCGCTGACCTGCTTGGCCTCGCCCCGTTCGGTCACGGCGCGGTCGTCGATCCCCTGGGCGAGGCGGTGCAGCGCGGTGCCGACGGCGGAGCCGAGCAGCGCGGTCACCTCGGCCGCGGGCATCGCCGCGAAGGCCGCGATCGTCGTGACTCCGGCCCGCGCGAGCGCCGTCTCGGCCACCGGCCCGATCCCCCACAGCGAGCGCACCGGCAGCGGGTCGAGCAGCGCCCGTTCCCCGCCGTGCGCGACGACGTGCACGCCGTCCGGCTTGGCCAGCCCCGAGGCGATCTTCGCGACCTGCTTGCCCGAGCCCGCCCCCACCGACACGGCCAGGCCCGTCGCCTCCCGCACCTGCGCGCGGACCTCCTCGGCCCAGGCGTGCACCTCGTCCGTCCCCGCGCCGACGAGCGCGGCGGGTTCGGCGAACGTCTCGTCGTAGGCCACCTGCTCGAGCACCGGGGCGGCCGCGCGCACGACGGCGAAGAACGACTCCGACAGTGTCCGGTAGACCGCCGTGCGCGGCGGCAGCGCGACCGCCGTCGGGCACGCGCGGCGGGCCTGCGCCATCGGCATCGCCGACCGCGCCCCGAACGCCTTCGCCTCGCCCGACGCGCCCGCGACGATGCCGCGCGGGCCCAGTCCCCCGACGAGCACCGGGCGGCCGCGCAGGGTGGGCCGGGTGAGCTGCTCCGCGGAGGCGAAGAACGAGTCGAGGTCGAGGTGGACCACCCAGCGGCCGGTCGGGACGGTCACGACGGCACGCGGCTCCAGATCAGGTCCGCCCCGCCCAGCACGTCCGCCGGCGTCCCGCTCCACGTCACGCCGACCGCCGTCAGCCCGTGCCGCCGGGCCGCCGCCACGTCGGTGGGGGCGTCCCCGATCATCGCCGCGCCGACGGCACCGTCGGGCAGGACCCGGCCGAGCCCGAGCAGCGCCTCGACGAGCACCTCGTCCTTGCCCGCCACCCCGGGCCCCGTGCCGGCGACGTGGCCGAACCAGGCCGACCACCCGAGCCCGTCCACCACCCGCCGCGCGAGGGCCGTGGTGGCCGACGTCGCGACGGCCACCTCCACCCCGGCATCCGACCAGGCCGCGAGCAGGGCCTCGACGCCCGCGACCGGCGTCGGCGAGCCGCGCTCGAGCAGCGTGCCGTCGAGATCCCAGACGACACACGACCAGGGGCACGTCCGCACGGGGAGGAGGATTCCACGGTTGGTTCCCGGGCCCGTGGACCATCCCCGGCCCATGGGTTACGACGTCACGCAGGTGCAGAAGTCCCTCGGCGGGTTCGACTACCCCGGAGGCCCGGACGAGCTGGCCGAGCACGCGAAGTCCAAGGGGGCCGACGACCAGCTCGTCGAGACCCTCCGCGGGCTCGAGAAGGAGCAGTTCGACGGCCCGAACGCCGTCATGAAGAAGCTCAGCGAGGCCGGCGTGCTCGGCGGCGGCTCGTAGGAGTCGTTCCCGACGACGGGTCCGGGCGCCGGATCCGTCGTCGGGAGGCTCGTCGGGTGGTCAGCGCGGCATCGTCGGGAGGCGCTGTTCGACGACCTCCCGGGCCCCCTCGAGGGTGCCGTCGTTGCTCCACACGGACTCGTCCAGGCGCGAGACGTTCCAGCCGCCCGGCCGCACGCGGGTGCCGTAGAGGAACACGTCCTTCTCCTGGACCCACTCGATCTCGTAGTCGATGGGCTGCTCGCTCTGCGACTGCCAGGTCCACACCGCGCCGGAGCGTCGGCTCGACTCCCGCACCTGCCGGCCGTCGATGTCCCAGGTGGTCACGACGTTCCTCCCCGCTGACGCCGGAGGACTGACCCGGAACGGGTCCTCCCCTGCGCCGATCGGCCCATCAGCCTACCGGGTTCTGTCTCGTCGCGAGGCATCGAGAGCCTGTGTGCTCGCTAGGAGCTGGGTGCCCAGCCCTCGCGGCAGAGGGCGCCGACGATGCGCCGGGCGTCCGCCCGGTGCGCCTCGGGGCGGTGCGAGGTCCAGCTCCACTCGGTGCACTCGCGGTGCAGGAGATCCGCGACGACGGTCGCGGCGTGCTCCCGGTCGGGGGCCGGCACCTCGACGGCGCGGGACTGCAGGGGGCGCAGCAGGGCGTGGGCGGGGGACGACGTGCTCATGGCGAGCCTCCTGTCGTCGGCGATCCGCCGGGGCGGGGGTGGTCCACCGCGGGGATCGACGAGAGAGCGACGGGCGCGGACGGCGACGGCGGCGCTGCCAGCAGGATGGCCGTCCGCCCGCCGGCGGGAAACGGCCGGGGGAGCAACGACACATCGGCCGTGCTCCCGGGGGCGGTGGCGGTCACGATGAGGCCATGACTGCGCCGTTCACCGTGGAACTCGACCCGACGCCCGGCCGCCGGCAGGGCGAGGAGCAGTTCCTGCTCCACTCCGAGGGCGGGACGCAGCGGGTGACGCTGCACGACTACGCGACCGTCTACGACGTACCCGGGCTTTACGAGGAGGTCGTGCAGCGGCAGCTGGAGTGCGCCTCGCCCGCGACCGTCGCCGACGCCACGGTGGAGGCCGGCGCCGCGCTCGACCTCGCGCCGGCCGACCTGCGCGCGTTCGACCTCGGGGCGGGCAACGGGGTGGTCGGCGAGGAGCTGACCGCCCGCGGGGTCACCGTGGTGGTCGGCGCGGACGGCATCCCGGAGGCGCGCGACGCCGCGCACCGCGACCGGCCCGGGCTGTACGCGCACTACCTCGTCGGCGAGCGGCTGGAGAGCGCCGAGGTCGCGCGGCTGGTCGGGGAGGAGCGGCTGAACGCGCTGGTCGCGGCCGGGGCGGTCGGCGAGGGACACGTGCCGGTGGACGCGCTCGACGAGCTGTGGTCGGCGTTCCCGGCGGGCTCGGTCCTGGCGCTGACCCTCAAGGACGCGCCGGACGACCACGACGTGTCCGACGTGGAGGCGATGATCGCGGCGCGCTCGGACACCGAGATCGTGGTGCGGCGGTCCTTCCGGCACCGGCTCTCGATGGCCGGCCACGAGCTGTACTACCTGGTGCTCGCGGCGGTGAAGCGCTAGTCGGCGAGTCCGCCCCGGATCACCTGCAGGCGGGGCCGGCGGACGACCGGGGCCGCGGCGGGCAGCGGGGCGCCCACCGCACACGCGGGGCGGCGCCGGGGGCGCAGGCACGCGAGCTCGTTGACGAGGTCGTCGGCGAGTTCCTCGGTGAGCACGCGGTCGAGGTCGTAGTCGTCGAGGACCTCCCGGCCCCGACGCCACGACGCATGCTGCCCGTTCCTGATCATCACTGACATCGTCGGCGCAGGTCGGGCGCCTCCACAGGCCTGATGCCGCATGGAGTGATGACTCGATCGAGGGCCGTTTTCCGACGCGCCGCCCCGAGGGGCGCACCCGATCGTCGGCGTGGCGCGTCTCCCGGAGGAGGGGGTGCGGATCACGCCCGCCTCCGACAGGATCACGACATGAGGACCCATGCCGTGGCGATCGTCGGCTCGGGCCCGTCGGGGTTCTACGCGGCGGGCTCCCTCCTCGACTCGGAGGACCCGCCCGTCCGGGTGGACATGTACGACCGGCTCGCCACCCCGTGGGGCCTCGTCCGCGCCGGGGTGGCCCCGGACCACCCGAAGATCAAGTCGGTCAGCAACCAGTACGAGAAGATCGCGGCCCGCCCCGGGTTCCGGTTCTTCGGGCACGTGCACGTCGGCGAGGACGTCACGGTCGACGAGCTGCTCGAGCGCTACGACGCCGTGGTGTACGCCGTCGGCTCGCAGACCGAGCGCCGGCTCGGCATCGAGGGCGAGGACCGCCCCGGCAGCCTGGCCTCGGTCGACTTCGTCGGCTGGTACAACGGCCACCCCGACTTCGTGGACCTCGACCCGGACCTCTCCGCCGACCGCGCCGTGGTGATCGGCGCCGGCAACGTGGCCCTCGACGTGGCCCGCATGCTCCTGCTCGGCGAGGCCGACCTGCGCGCCACCGACACCGCCGACCACGCGATCGACTCCTTCGTGGGCTCGTCGGTGCGCGAGGTCGTCGTCTGCGGGCGGCGCGGGCCGGTCGAAGCCGCCTTCACCACCACGGAGCTGCGGGAGCTCGACGACATCGAGGGGCTGACCACGGTCGTCGACCCGGGCCAGATCCCGTCCGCCGACGGCGAGGCCGAGCTCGCGAAGGGCACCCGCCGCAACGTGGAGATCCTGCGGGGCTGGGCCGAGCGCGGACCCGATCCCGACGCCGCCCGCCGGATGGAGTTCCGCTTCCTGCGCTCGCCGCTGCGCATCCTGGGCGAGGGCGACGACGGCCCGGTGTCGGGCGTCGAGCTCGCCGTCAACCGGCTCGAGACCGCCGAGGACGGCCGGGTGCGCCCGGTCGACACCGGGGAGCGGGAGACCGTCGAGTGCGGCCTCGTGTTCCGCGCGGTCGGCTACAAGGGCGTGGCGCTGCCGGGCGTGCCGTTCGACGAGGGCTCGGGGACGATCCCGCACACCGAGGGCCGCATCGAGGGCCGGGAGCGCGAGTACGTCGTCGGGTGGATCAAGCGCGGACCGACCGGGATCATCGGCACGAACCGCAAGGACGCCAACGAGACCGTCCGCGGGCTGCTCGCCGACCTCGCGACCGGCGCGCGCGACGGCGAGACCGTCGCCGGTGCGGAGGAGATCGAGGAGTGGCTCTCGGGCCGCTGCGCCGACCTCGTCGACCTCGACGGGTGGGAGGCCATCGACGCCCACGAGCGCGGCGCCGGCGAGCCCCACGGCCGGCCGCGCGTGAAGGTCGTGGACCGTGCGGCGTTCATGGACCTGGTGCGGCCGAAGTAGTCCCGGCTCACCCTCAGCAGCAGTGGCACATCTCTGCCGTCGGAGGTGCGGACGGCGTCAGTCGCGCCGGCTGCCTCGTCGCGGCCCGGTCCAGTGGCCAAGATCGTGACGAGCCGAGCGATGTGCTCGCTCAGCGAGCACATCGCTCCGCAGAACGGGATCTTGTCGAGAGCCGGCCCGGGCCGCCCGCCCCAGCAACCGACCTACGCGATGTCGGACGCCTCGTCGAGATCGATCCGTCGCAGGTCGCGGGCCTCCGGGGAATCCAGGATCTCGGTGACGTAGCCGATCACGTGGTGCCGGATCTCAGCGTCGAGGTTGCCGAGCCGGCGCACGAGGACACCACCGATACCGGAGGTCTTCGTCTCCAGCGCGATGTCGCCCGGGCCGATCTCGTCGACCTCGACGACGACGTGGTCGGCGTCCGGCGCGAGGCACGCCTCGAGACCGATCCGCACCGTCATGCGGGCGTCGACCGGGACCGCCCGCGCCCCGATGTCGACCGTGACGTCGAGCTGCACCGGCACGTGCACCTCGGTGCGGGCGTGGTCGACCTGGCGGCCACGGAGCTTCCCGACGACGCCGACCGCGGTGGCCGAGGCCATCCCGCCGGGGCCGGCGGCCACGGGACCGAAGGCGACCCGGTCACCGATGAGGCCGGAGATGTCCCGGACCGCCCGCTCCGGCGTGGCGATCGCGGCGACGAGGGCGTCGCGGTCGCTCATGCCGGCACCTCCGTGACCACGGCGAACGGCGGTGTGGAGACACCGGCGATCCGGTAGCGACCCCACGGGTCCACGTCGGAGAGCTCCCCCGCCGCCTCGCCCTGCGGGGTCGACACCACGGCCTGCGCCCGCTTGCCGCCGAGCAGGGCCTCGAGCTCCGCGTGCACCGCGACGCGGCCGTACCAGTGGTAGCGGCCGTCGAGCGGCTCGACGTACCCGCGCAACGTCACCTCGACGTCGAGCACCTGACCGTCGGCCAACCGCACCGAGGCCGGACCGCGGTACCCGTCGTCATCGTCGTCGTGATCCCCGGCGTGCGTCATCGCTCCCCGTTCCCAGCCTCGGCGACATCGGACTCGCTGCTCCCGGACGATCCTCCGGGAGACATCTGGATCACCTTGTTGATCTCCAGCGGCACGTTCGGGTCGATGACGACGTCGCGCTGCCGCGCGAATCCGTCGATCGCCGCCCAGACGAGCATCGTCAGGTACTCGGTCACCGAGTCCCGGCTCATCGACCGCCGTTCCAGCCACCACTCCGCGGTGTTCTGCACGAGCCCGACGACGCCGTAGGCCCACGGCTCGGCCGCGCCGGAGTCCAGCCCGAACGCCCGCAGGTAGTCCCCGAGCAGGGCGGACAGGGCCGTCGCGATGATCTCCTTGTCGGCCTGGACCACCTCCTGGCCGTGGCCGTGGCGGGCCAGCACCCAGTACAGGTTCGGGTAGTCCTCGAGCGTCCCGAGCACCGCGTCGATCGACTTGCGGATGCGCGGGAGCGGGGCCTCCTCGGAGTTCAGCGCGGGGATCAGCCGGTCGAGCAGGATGTGCGTCCCGCGCTCGCCCATGGCCTCGACGAGGTCGGCCTTGTCGGAGAAGTGCCGGTAGAGCACCGGCTTCGTCACGCCGGCCTCGATCGCCACCTGCTCGATGCCGAACTCGGGACCGACCTCGGCGAGGACCCGCATCGCGGCCTCGACGAACTCCGCGCGGCGTTCCTCGCGGTGCTTCGTCCAGCGCGTGCGACGCCCGTCACGAGATGGGGGCTTACCGCCCCGCGTCGGCTTGACACCGTCGGCCATGGGCGAAGACGCTACCACCAGTTACGGTTACCAGCGGTAAGACGTACAAGAAGTTGGGGATACAGTCCGTACCCCTCAGCTCGCTCCCCCGTACGACCCTCCGAGAGGACGACGCCATGTCGGCGCCCGCCAGCACCCGGACCGCCCGCACCGAGGGGGACGGCAACGCCACCGCGGCCCGTCTGCTGCGCTCGGCGGCCAAGAAGTCCTACGACCCGGCCGTCGACATCGACTGGGACGCGCCGCTGGTCGACGGGAAGATCTGGGTGCCCGAGCACCGCGTGTCGCTCTACGGCACCGAGCTCTGGGAGCGCCTGACCCCCGAGCAGCGCATCGAGCTCGGCAAGCACGAGGCGTGCAGCGTCGCGAGCGTCGGCCTCTGGTTCGAGACCCTGCTCATGCAGCGGCTGCTCAAGGACTTCTACGCCGACGACCCGACCAGCGAGCGCGCCCAGTGGGCCCTCACCGAGGTCGCCGACGAGTGCCGGCACTCCCAGATGTTCGCGCGCCTCGTGCACCGTGCCGGGGTGGAGCCCTACGGCCCGATCCCCTTCGTGCACCAGCTCGGCAAGCTGTTCTCGGTGGTCAACTGGGGCCCGGCCGCGTACGCCTCGATCCTCGTCGCCGAGGAGGTCCTCGACCGGCTGCAGCGCGAGCAGGCGAACGACGACCGCATCCAGCCGCTCATGCGCCAGGTGAACCGCATCCACATCATGGAGGAGGCGCGCCACGTCGCCTTCGCCCGCGACGAGGTGACCCGCGGCCTGGCGGAGCTCTCCCGCGCCGAGCTCGCCTACCAGCGCTTCATGTGCGCGTTCACGTCGTTCTTCGTGGTCCGCAGCCTGATCAACCCGAAGGTCTACGCGGCCGTCGGGATCGACCCCGCCGAGGGCCGCCGCGCCGCACTGGCCAACCCGCACCACCGCGAGATGATCCGGTTCGGCGGCGAGAAGATCCTCGCGTTCCTGGACGAGGCGGGGATGATCGCCGGACCGGGTATGGCCCTGTGGAAGAAGTCCTTCCTGCTGGAGAAGTGATCATGGACGAAGCCGTCGGTCCGCTGTCCCTCGCCACCGGCATCACCCTGCGGGTGGCCCGGAGCGGGGTCCTGACGACCGCTGTCCCCACGCTGGTCCTCGTCCACGGCTGGTCCCAGGACCTCCGGACGTGGGACCGCGTGGTGCGCGACCTGCGCCGCGCGGGGGTGACGAGCGAGATCGTGCGCTACGACCACCGCGGTCACGGGGGCTCGGAGTCCGGTGGTCAGCACGCCTCGACGATCGGCAGGGCGGCCGACGACCTCGCGGCCCTGCTGCGCGACCACGTCGAGGGTCCGGTCGTCCTCGCGGGGCACTCGATGGGCGGCATGACGCTCATGGCGCTGGCCGAGCGGCACCCCGACCTGGTGCGCGACCGGGTGCGGGGCGCCGGCTTCGTCGCGACCGCCAGCGACGACATGGCCGAGCTGACCCTCGGCCTGCCCGGGCGCCGCGGCGCGTTCGTCGCCCACGGCGAGCGCGCGGTCATGCCCTTCCTCGCCTCGCTCGGCAACCGGGCGCCGGTCACCCGCGCCGACCCCGAGGGCAGCGGGACCCACGCCCGGTCGATCGCCCTCGCCCCGCTGGTGAAGGCGCTCGTGTTCGGTCGCCACCCGCGGCGCGCGGACGTCCTGAGCGTCGCCGAGCAGACCTTCGCCGCCGACCCGGTGGCCGTCCTCGCCTTCCGCAACTCGATCGGCGAACACCGGCGGACGTCGTCGTTGGAGTCGCTGCACGGCGTCCCGACGGTGGTGCTCGTCGGCTCGAACGACCGGCTCTGCCCCGTCGACCACGCGCACACCATCGCCGCGGCCCTGCCCGACGCGGAGCTCGTCGTCCTCCCGGGCGCCGGCCACATGATCACGTTCGAGCGGTCGCAGGAAGTGGCCGCCCACCTGCAGGGCCTCGTGGAGGCCGCCAGCGTCACCACACCGGTCGTCGGGAAGGAAGCGTCCCTTGTTCAGTGAGGTCGTCATCGTCGGGACCGGCTTCTCCGGGCTCGGGCAGGCGCTCGCGCTGCGCGAGGCGGGGATCACCGACGTCGTCGTGCTGGAGAAGGCCGACCGCGGCGTCGGGGGCACGTGGCGGGACAACACCTATCCCGGCTGCGCGTGCGACATCCCGTCGCACATGTACTCGCTCTCGACCGACCCGAACCCGGACTGGTCGCGCTCCTACTCGCCGCAGCCGGAGATCCACGACTACCTCGAGCGCCTCGCCGACCGGCACGACCTGCGCCGGCTCGTCCGCTTCTCCACGGAGATGACCGGCGCGACGTGGGACGAGGAGTCGCGGACCTGGACGGTGCACACGACGACCGGGGAGTACCGCTGCCGCTTCCTGATCTCGGGCGTGGGAGCGCTGCACCTGCCGTCGACGCCGAGCCTGCCGGGCGCGGAGCGGTTCCGCGGCGAGACGTTCCACTCCGCGCAGTGGCGCCACGACGTCGATCTGCGGGGCAAGCGGGTCGCGGTGGTGGGCACCGGGGCGAGCGCGATCCAGTTCGTGCCGCAGATCGCCCCGCTGGTCTCGCAGCTGACGCTCTTCCAGCGCACGCCGGCGTGGGTGCTGCCGAAGGGCGACCACCCGATCGGCGAGTGGCGCAAGCGCCTGTTCGAGAAGGCGCCGGTGGTCCAGCGGGCGTACCGGGCCGCGCTCTACGCGGGCCTCGAGTCGCGCGCGTTCGGCTTCATGAGCCGACCGGAGCTGCTACGCCCCGCCGAGTGGGTGGCCCGCAAGCACATCGAGCGTTCGATCTCCGACCCCGAGCTCGTCGACCGGCTGACCCCGCGCTACTCGCTGGGCTGCAAGCGGGTGCTCGTGTCGAACGACTACTACCCGGCCCTTGCCCGCCCGAACGTCGACGTGGTGTCGAGCGGCATCGCGGAGGTGACCGAGCACGGCGTGGTCGACCACGACGGCGTCGAGCACCCGGCCGACGTGATCGTCTACGGCACGGGCTTCCACGTCACCGACGCCTTCGACGGCCTGACCTTCACCGGCCGCGGCGGACGCACCCTGCGCGAGACGTGGGGCGAGCTCGGGATGCGGACGCACCTCGGCATCACCGTCACCGACTTCCCGAACCTGTTCCTCCTGCTCGGCCCGAACACGGGTCTCGGCCACAACTCCGTCGTCTTCATGATCGAGTGCCAGGCGCGCTACGTCGCCCAGGCGATCTCGGCGGTGCACGGCTACGGCTGCTCGGGCCTGGACGTGCGCTCCGAGGTGATGCAGCGGTCGAACGCCGCCGTCATGGAGCGCCTGGAGAAGGGCATCTGGACCCGCGGCGGCTGCACGTCGTGGTACCTGGACTCGGCCGGGGTGAACCGGACCATCTGGCCCGGCTTCACCGTCCGGTACTGGGCCGAGACCCGACGGTTCCGCCCGGAGGACTTCGAGTTCTTCGGCCGGGCGTCGGACTTCACGACGACGGCTGCGGGCCCCTCCTCCCCCACGTGGCAGCGAAGCGTCGTCACTGCCACTGGCTGACAGCAACGACGCTTCGCTGCCATCGAGGGTGCTACTCCGGGCGGCGGCGCCGGATGAGGCCCTCCTGCACGACGCTGGCCACGAGGGTGCCGTCGGCGCGGTAGAGCCGGCCGGACGCGAGGCCGCGGCCGCCGCCCGCGTTCGGCGACTCCTGGACGTAGAGCAACCAGTCGTCGGCGCGGAACGGGCGGTGGAACCAGACGGCGTGGTCGAGGCTCGCGAGGCTGACGTCGCGGGAGCCGGCCCCACCGCGCACGTGCGGGAACACGGCGGCCTCGAGCAGGGTGAGGTCGCTGGCGTAGGTGAGCACGCAGACGTGCAGGAGACGGCCGCCGGGGCTCGAGGGGTCGGGCAGCTCGCCGTCGGCCCGGATCCACACGCGGTTGCGGGGTGGCCGGTCCGCCGAGTCGTCCCACGGCGCGTGGTCGACGTAGCGGACGTCGAGCGGCCAGGTCAGTGCCTTGCCCGTCGTCGTGAAGGCGGGGCGGTCGGCCGGGACCGGCGGCATGTCGCGCCGCGGCAGCCCGTCCGGGCCCGGCGTGTCGGGCATCGGCGCCTGGTGCTCCACGCCCTCCTCGGGGCGCTGGAAGGACGCCGACATCGTGAAGATGGTCTCGCCGTGCTGCACCGCGGTGACCCGCCGCGTGGTGAAGGACCGTCCGTCGCGGGTCCGGTCGACCTCGTAGACGATCGGCGCGAACGGGTCGCCGGGGCGCAGGAAGTAGCCGTGCAGGGAGTGCACGCCGCGGTCGTCCTCGACCGTGCGTCCCGCCGCCACCATCGCCTGGCCGGCGACCTGTCCGCCGAAGACCCGGAGCAGCGACTCCTGCGGACTGCGGCCGCGGAAGATGTCGCGCTCGATGGGTTCGAGGTCCAGGACGTCACCGACGAGTTCGTCGAGGGCCTTGCTCATGGACCGGCATCCTTCCGCAGGCCGGTCCGCCGGTCGATCACCCGCCGAACGAGAGCACCGAGACCTTCGCGACGCCGAGGTCGAGCCCCAGCAGGGCGCCGCCGCCGGAGCGCTGCGACCCGCCGTCGTCGTCGCTCGCCTGCTGCGCGGCCGCGGCCTGCTCCTGCGGAGCGGCCTGCTGCGGAGCGGCCTGCTGCGGAGCGGCCGCGGGGGCGGTCTGCGCCTGCGGGGCGTCGCCGCCGGAGAAGGTCATCATCGACGGGGCCGCCGCCGGCGCCGGGGCCGCGATCGGGACCGTCTGCACCGGCGCCGCGGCCGGCTTCGCGCCCACGATCTTCGTCGTGGTGCTGCCGATGGCCGAGGAGGGCGTCGAGGACGACGAGGACGACGAGGACGACGAGGACCCGGTCGTCGGGGCCGACCCGGCCGCGGGGGATGCGTCGCCGGGCGCGGAGAGCAGGTCGAGCGTGGCGGGCGGCGGGGTGGACGCCAGGCCGTAGCTCTGCAGCGGGGTCGCGGACGGCGCCGCCGTGGCGGGCACGTCCTGCTGGTCGGAGAGGGGCGTGACGCCCAGCACCGAGTGCGCTCCGAAGGCGACGGCGGCCGCGACGGGGACACCGACGACGACGCCCTTCGAGCGCAGGGGGTGCACACGCATGGCATGGCGTGGGCGAGCCATGGGATTCCTCTCCGGAGCGGACATCGTCCTCCGGGTCCGCCGCCGTCCCCCGACAACGGCGGCATGACCACTCGCAGCACCTAACGCGCCCGTCGCGCCACCGTTACGGGTGACTTCGCGACTTTCTTGAGCGTCCGTCCCGGTGACACCGTGCGTCACGGTGTCTCGCTCTCCGTGATCGCGACTCGGCCGACTGGCCGCTGTCCGCGTCACCGACCACACTCCTGCCCACAGGGCGTCGGGGTCGGTGGGAGGAGACGCGTGCAGCAGTTGTCGGGTCTGGACGCGGTGTTCCTCGCCGCCGAGGACGACCACCAGTTCACCCACGTCAGCCAGCTCGTGGTGCTCGACATGCCCGACCCCGACTACGAGCCCTTCACGGCCTGGCGCCGCCAGCTGGCCGACCGCCTGCACCTGCTCGAACCGCTCCGGCGGCGGCTGGTCGAGGTCCCGCTCGGGCTCGACCACCCCTACTGGATCGCCGACCCCGACTTCGACCTCGACTTCCACGTCCGGCACTCGGCGGTGCCGCCGCCCGGGACCGACGAGCAGCTCGACGTGCTCGTCGGCCGGCTGATCGCCGGGCCGATGGACCGCGAGCACCCGCTGTGGGTCTCGCACGTCATCGAGGGGCTCGCGCCCACCGAGGAGTCCCCGCACGGCCGGTTCGCGCTGCTGACGATGGTCCACCACGCGGCGATCGACGGGGCGTCCGGCGCAGAGCTGCTCACCCTCATGCTCGACGACGTCCCGGACGCGGAGCGCCCGTCCGACGCCGGACGATGGAGCCCGGAGGACCCGCCGTCGTTCCCCGGGCTGCTCGGGCGGGCCGCCTGGCACGGCGTCCAGCGCCCCGGCCGGGCGTTGCTGCTCGCCGCGCAGGCCGGGCAGCAGGTCGCGGCGGCGACGCGCCACCCCGCCGTCATCGACCTCGCCGACCGGGTCCGCCGCAGCCTGCGCGGGCAGCTCGGCGCGGTGCTCAACGTCGGGCGGGCGCGGGACGCGGACGCCGAGTCGCCCCGCCTCCCGGCCACCCCCGCGCCGGCGACTCCGTTCAACGCCCCGATCAGCCGCTACCGCCGGTTCGCCCGGCGGTCGGTGTCGCTGGACGAGGTCAAGGCGGCCGGGAAGGCACACGACGCCACGGTGAACGACGTCGTGGTCGCCGCGTGCGCGGGAGCACTGCGCGCCTACCTGCTCGAGCACGACGCGCTGCCCGACGCCCCGCTCTCGGCCATGATCCCGGTCTCGCTGCGCACCGGGGACGAGCCGGACATGTGGACGAACCGGGTGTCGGCCACCGTGGCCTCGCTCCCGACCGACATCGCCGATCGCGACGAACGCCTGGCCGCGGCCCACCGCGCCCTGCAGACCGCCAAGGCGGTGTTTCGGGCGACGCCCGGTGCGCTCGCCCCGGAGGGCGCGAGCCTGGGTGTCCCGGCACTGACGACGTTGGTCAGTCGCGTCACGACGCGGACGGCGGCGCGCGGCCTCGTCCCCTTCAACGTGATCATCTCGAACGTGCCGGGTCCGCAGGAGCCGCTGTACATGTCCGGGGCGCGGGCGCGGCACTACTACCCGGTGAGCGCGGTCGCCGACGGGCAGGGCCTGAACATCACGGTGCAGAGCTACGACGGGTCGGTCGACATCGGCCTCGTGTCCTGCGCCCGCCTCGTCCCCGACCTGCGCCGCCTCGTCGACCTGATCGCCGAGGAGTTCCACGCCCTGCACTCCCCGGACGGGTCGTGAGCGCGCGGGACCGGCACCTCGCCCTGCTCGACGACGTCCCGGCCGACGCGGGCGGTCCGTGGCTCGACCTCGTGCACGGCCGGCCCGGCTCCCGCGGTCGGATCCAGGACGCCTGGGAGTCGACGTCGGGGGCGAGCGGCTACGACGGGCTGCTCGCGGTGGGCGACCGGCTGGAGGCCTACGTCCCCGGGCTGGTCGGCGGCGGGAACCTGCGCGCCTTCTACCGGGTCGACGACCGTCTCGGTCTGGTCGGCGGCGAGACCGTGCTCGACCTCGCGTGCGGCCCGGGCACCCTCACCCGTCGGCTCGCCCGCGCCGTCGGTCGGCGCGGCCTCGTGCTCGGCGCCGATCTCTCGGAGTCGATGCTCGCGCGGGCGGCCCGGTCGACCGCCTTCGTGCAGGTGGACTTCGCCCGCGTCGATGCGATGGCGCTGCCGTACCGCGACGCCGCGGTGGACGCCGTGTCCTGCTCGCTGTGCCTGCACCTGGTGCCCGACCTGCCGACCGCGCTCGGCGAGATCACCCGGGTCCTGCGGCCCGCGGGGGCGGCGGCCTTCGCCGTGCCGGCCCATGCGCCGGGCCTGCTGCGGCCGTTCAGCGAGGTGTTCGCCCGGGTCGGGCAGGCCCGGTTGTTCGGGCCGGGCGAGCTCTCGGGTGCGCTGCGCGACCTCGGGTGGTCGGACGTCGCCGAGCGGTCCCTGGGCGGGATCCGGATCGTCGACGCGAGCGCGCCGGTCTGACACCTCCCGCGTGACAGCGAAGCGTCGTTGCTGTCACTGGCTGACAGCAACGACGCTTCGCTGTCTGTGGCGCAGGACCGCCCGCCGCAGGCCGTCCAGCACGAGCAGACCGCCCCCGACCGCCGCGATCACGCCGTAGGCGGCGAGCACGTCCCCGGGTCGGTGCCAGCCCGCGGCGATCACGGCGATCGAGGCACCGGCGATCACGACGAGCCCCGCGGCCGCGGCCACGTAGCGCAGGGCGGCGGGCAGCACGAGCAGGGTCGCGACGACGAGGGCGCTGATGACGGTGACGTGCCCGCTGGGCAGCGAGTTCTCGCCGGCGCCCTCGCGGGGCAGCACGGCCTTGAGGCCCTGCGTGATCGCCTGGCTCACGAGCACCAGCGCGACACCCGCCGCGACCGCGCCGACGCGTCGTCGGGACAGCCCGATCACCGCGATCGCGAGCAGGGCGAGCCCGACCGAGGCGATGCTGACCAGCCGCAACAGGTCCAGGACGTCGCCGCGCACCCCGGAGAACACGTCCTCGACCGCGACCATCACGGCGTGGTCGAACCGCCGCCCGGACGCGGAGTCGACGAGCAGCAGCCAGCTCGCCGCGGTGACGACCGTCCCGAGCACCGCGAGCACGAGCCCGCCGACCACGCGCGCGGCCCACCCCCCGCCGGGCCGGACGACCGGATGCAGCGGAACGGTGGGCCGCGTCGCGAGGGTGGTCATACGACCAGGGTCCCCGTCGGACCTGAGGATGACGTGAGAGAGCTACCGCCAGGCGCGCTCGGCGTGCCCGAAGACGATCACGTTGTCCTCGTAGCTGCGCCGCGCGGCGTCGAAGTCCCCTCCGCAGGTGATCAGCCGGATCTGGGCGTCGCCGGTCGGGCCGTAGACCTGGGCGGTCGGGAAGGCCTGCTTCGAGGCCTGCTCGACCCGGTCGACGACGAAGACCACGGAGGAGCCGTCGGCGCGGTGCACCAGGATCTCGTCGCCGGCCGTGAGGGCGTCGAGGTGCGCGAACCCGCCCTCGACGCCGCGGTAGTTGACGTGCGAGGCGAAGACCGCCGGCCCGTTGGTCCCGGGCGCGGAGCCGCGGGAGAACCAGCCGACCGTCGCGGCGTCCGGCGGGACCTGCAGCGACAGGTCCTCGTTGTAGCCGAGCTTCATGATCGAGTCGCGGGTGACCCCGATCGCCGGGATCTCGATCCCGACCGGCGCGGACGCCGCCAGCGGCAGCGACTCGCTCGCCGCCCCGGCCGGCACGGACACCGTGGAGGTGCCGGTGCGGGCCGAGCTCGGGCCGACGTTCATCAGGACCGTCAGGGCGATCACGGCGGCGAGCGCCGCGAGGGCCCAGACCAGGAGGGGCGAGCGGGTGCGGGTCACACCAGCTCCTCGGCCTCGTCCCGACGACGGCCGGCGCCGGTCAGGCTCGCGACCCCGAGGCCCGCGAGTGCGGCCGCACCACCGGACGCGGCGCCCGGCGCGGAGTCACCGGTCGCGACGCCGCCCTGCGGGTAGCCGTCGTAGTCGGCGGTGACGGTCCGGTAGCCGTCCGGGTTCCACTCGCAGGCCCGGCCGTCGTCGTCCCCGTCGAGGTTGTTCGGGTCGGAGCGGTCAGCCTCGTAGATGGCCTGCGCTTCCTCGGCGGTGACGTCATCGCAGTTGATGTCGTCGCGGCCGTGCCACGCGTAGTGCCCGTGGTGGTGGTGCGTGTCCTTCAGCTCGCGGCAGAGCTTGTCGATCACCACGACGACGTCGGGCAGGCTGCCGTAGCCCGTCGACGGGTCGAACGAGCCGGGCAGGGCGCCGCAGAACGAGGCGAACTGCTGCCCGAGGGCCTCGGCCTGATCGGCGGCCACGCTGACCTTGCTCGCCAGGAACAGGCAGGCGTCCCGCGGGCTCGAGAAGGAGCCGGACGACGGGAACTCGGGGATGGTCAGGTCGCCGAGGTCGAGGTTGCCGGTCGGCAGGTCCTTCAGCACGTCGGCGATGGGGAGACCCGACGCGAGGTCGAGGCCGGTGAGGCTCTGCAGGGAGTCGGTGACCTGCGCCGGGGTCACGGCCGACGCGGCGAGCTGGTTGTCGACGACGTCCGGGGCCGCCTTCGTGGCGGTCTCCTCGTCGGTCTGCGGCTGGGCGGCGTCCTCCGCGGCGGCGTCGTCGCTCACCGACGGGGTCGTGGTGGTGGTCTCCGGGGCGCCGGGGGCGGCCGTGTCGACCGGGAGGCTCGGCGACGTGGGGATGGTGGTCTCGACGACCTCCGGCGTCGACCCCGTCGAGCCCGTCGAGCCCGTCGTGTCCGATCCGGTGCTCACCGCCTCGCACGACGTGCCGTCCTCGCTCGGCGCGGTGCCCGCGGCGCACACGAGCGGCACCGTCGGCTCCTGCGCCAACGCCACGCCCGGCGCGATCACCGCGGCACCGACCAGACCCGCCATCAGTACCGCGGCGGCGCGGGTCCCCCTGCCAACCCTCACGTGCTCTCCTCGACTCGCCGACCCGCGTCGTCGCAGGTCCGTTCGAGGGGCGCATCGCCCGGAGATCCCGTTGGCGTTACATCGTCCGGTTCACCGCCCGCCGGCTACGAGGCCCTCGGCAGACTCCCGGCGTGAGTCAGTGGCACCGCGGCACCCTCCGGGCGCTCCGCGCCACCGACATCGTGCGGCCTCGACGAGCGGGAATGCTCAGGTGCGGACCGGCGACCGCCCACGGCGCCGCCGCGCCACCATGTGGCCCGCCACGAGCCGGGCCGGGCTCTCCCTCAGACAGATCGAGACACCGGCGTCGAGCATCGCGACGATGCGCTCGGTCGGGGCCTGCCGCGCGAGCAGGACCACCACCTCGGTGCCGGGCTGGCGCTCGATCACGTCGACGACGAGGGCGGGGTCGGGCTCGACGAGCACCACGAAGTCGACGCACGGATGGTGCGAGGGGCGCTCGGTGGCCACGACCCGCCAGCTCGCGGGGGCCACCTCGCCGAGCAGCCGGGCCGTCGAGCGGGACGCGACGACCTCGACCGTGGCCGGGGCGTCGTCGTCGAGCCGCGGGTCGGGAGCCGGCGCCACCGGGAGCGGGGCGCTGGGATGCGGGTCCCGCACGACCGGCTCCGGCGTCCGCGGGTGGGGAACGGCGTGCCGCCCGGAGCGGAGCGAGAACCTCATGGTGACGATGCTGCGCCGCGGACCTGGATACAGCCTGAGTGTCGTCTGTGGGATCCGCGTCCGGACGCGCCGACGCGACGGCGTCCCGGGGGGCAGGACACCGCCGCGTCGACTCGCTCCGCGCGCCCTCAGGCGAGCGGACGGCTCAGGTCGTAGACGGTCCTCCCGCCCACGTCGGTCTTCGTGAAGTGCGTGGTGACCCAGGTCGTGATCTCACCGCTCGTGCCGCGGGAGCCGAACCCACCACGGTCGGCGCGTTCCGCGCCGGAACCGGCCCGATCCGCCGTCGGGAAGGCGCCCGGCCCGCCGCCGCCCGGACCGCCGCCCTCGACGAAGTACCGGACCTGGCCGGTGGCGACGTACTCCTGGAACTGGGCGAGGGTGGGCGCCGGATCGCTGCCCATGAAGCCGCCGAGGGCCATCACCGGCACGCCCGCGGCGAGCTGGAGCGAGGACTGGCCCATCGCGCCCAGCGTCGCCGCAGCCCAGCGGGTGCCCGCGCCCTGCAGCAGTGCGACGAGCTGCGGCGACGCCTGCTCGCCCTCCGGACCACCACGCTGACCACCCGGGCGCTGGTCGTCGCCGCGGCGCATCCCGCCGGGACCGCCCATGCCGCTGTTCGAGCCCGCGGAGACGATCGAGCCCTGGTGCGGCGTCGCGGCGGTCACCGCGGCGAACGCGGTGGAGGCCCCGACCGTACCGATCAGCGCGAGCACGGTGACGACGACGGCGCCGGTTCGTCGGGCGGTCAGCCGCGGCAGCACCAGCCCGACCGCGCCGAGCACTCCGGCGACCACGACGACCCAGCGCAGCCACGGGAAGGACTCCGCCTGGGTGAGGACGACCGCGCTCCACACGGCCGTGCCGAGCACGACGACGCCGAGCACGATCCGGGCCGCGACCGACCCGCGGTGGCGCCGGAGGATCGAGGCGCCGGCGGCGGCCGTGATGGCGACGCCGGGCGCCAGGGCGACCGTGTAGTAGGGGTGGATGATCCCGCTCATCGCGGAGAAGACGACGGTGTGGACGACCATCCAGGCGCCGCCGAGCAGCAGCAGCCCGCGCGTCCGGTCGGTGCGCGGGGCCCGCCGGGTGAACCACAGCCCCGCGATCAGCAGGACGAAGCCGGCCGGCAGCAGCCAGGAGGCGTTGCCGGAGAACTCGGCGGTGAGCATCCGCCAGGGGCTGGGCGAACCGCCGAAGCCGCCGAAACCGCCGCCTCCGGGCCCACCGGGTCCACCACCGGGCGCCATCCCGCCCGGCATCCCGCCGCCGGGCATCCCACCGCCACGCTCGTTCCCGAGGATGCGGCCGAGTCCGTTGTAGCCGAGGGCGAGCTCGAGCAGCGAGTTGTCCGTGGACCCACCGATGTAGGGCCGGTCGGCGGCGGGCCAGAGCTGGACGAGCGCGACGTACCAGCCGGCGGAGACCACGATCGCGACGCCGGCCGCGAGCAGGTCACCGATCCGCCGCCGGAGCGTCGTCGGTGCGACGACCGCGTACACGAGGGCGAGACCGGGGACGACGAGCATGACCTGCAGCTGCTTCGTCAGGAACCCGAGCCCGACGAGCGCCCCCGCGGCGACCAGCCACCAGGTGCCGGCCTTCGTGCCCGCGGCGTCGATCGCGCGCACCGTGACGTGGGCGGCGGCGATCATGCAGAGCACGAGCATCGCGTCGGGGTTGTTGAACTTGAACATCAACGCCGCGACCGGCATGAAGGCCAGCAGTGCGGCCGCGGCGAGCGCGGTCCTGGGCCCCGACCAGCGTCGACACAGCGCGTACACCAGCGCCACGGACGCGACGCCCATCAGCGCCTGGGGCACCAGCATCGACCACGACGAGAACCCGAAGATCCGCCCGGAGAGCGCCATCACCCACAGCGACGCGGGCGGCTTGTCGACGGTGATCAGGCCGGGGGCGTCCAGCGCGCCGAACAGCCAGGCCTTCCAGGACTGGGTGCCGGCCTGCACCGCGGCGGCGTAGAACGAGTTGGCGTAGCCCGAGGCGCCCAGGTTCCACAGGTAGGTCACCGCGGTGGCGGCGAGCAGGACCCGGAAGGTCGGGCGGACCCAGCGCGGGTCGGACGATGTCGCGACGACGGGGGCGCCGGTCGGGCGGGGGGTGTCGAGGGTGGTGCTCATGGCGGGGTGGGCGCTCCTGGCGAGCCGGATCGACGATGTGGTTTTCCTGCCACTGGATGACAGCAACGACGCTTTGCTGCCACCAGGACGGGTCAGGCGGACTGACGGCGCGGGTGGAACACCCAGGCGCGGTAGGCGACGAAGCGCAGCAGGGTCGCGACGAGGTTCGCGACGACGAGGGTGAGCAGCTCCACGGCGTGCGAGGCGCCGGGGGCCACGACGTCGAGCAGGGCCAGCGACCCCGACGTCAGGACCAGCCCGAGCCCGAACACGACCAGGCCCTCGACCTGGCTGCGCCCGGCGTGCCGACGCCCACGGATGCCGAAGGTCAGCCGACGGTTCGCGGCGGTGTTGCCGACGGCGGTGATCACGAGCGCGAGCAGGTTCGACACCTGCGCGGGCATCGCGGTGCGGAACAGCGAGTAGAGCAGCAGGAACGCGAGCGTGGAGACGACCCCGATGGCCGCGAACCGCACGATCTGCGCGGTCGTGCCCGGCGCCACCCCCGCAGTCTCGTCGGCCCGGCCCAACGGCTCCCGGCCGAACTCCTGCCGCAGCTGCGCCACCGGCAGCGCACCCGTCGCGAGCGCCTTCCCCACCCGGGCCACGCCCTTGAGGTCGGCGACCGCGGTGGCCACGACGTCGACGCGGGAGTCCGGGTCGTCGACCCAGTCCACCGGCACCTCGTGGATCCGCAGCCCCGAGCGCTCGGCGAGCACCAGCAGCTCGGTGTCGAAGAACCAGCCGGTGTCCTCGACCAGCGGCAGCAGCCGCTGCGCCACGTCGCCCCGGATCGCCTTGAACCCGCACTGCGCATCGGAGAACCGGGCGCGCAGCGTGCCCCGCAGCAGCACGTTGTAGCAGCGGGAGATGATCTCGCGCTTCGCTCCGCGGACCACCCGCGAGGTCCGCGAGAGCCGCGACCCGATCGCGAGGTCGGAGTGCCCGGAGATCAGCGGGGCGACCAGCGGCAGGAGCGCGGCGAGGTCGGTCGAGAGGTCGACGTCCATGTAGGCCAGCACCGGCGCGTCGGAGGCCGACCACACCGCGCGCAGCGCCCGACCGCGGCCCTTCTCGTCGAGGTGCACGACCTCCACCTCGTCGTACTGCGCCGCGAGATCCTTCGCGACGACCAGGGTGCGGTCGGTCGAGGCGTTGTCCGCCACCGTGATGCGGAACGGGTACGGGAAGGCCTCGGCCAGGTGGGCGTGCAGGCGCTCGACACAGGGACCGAGATCGCGCTCCTCGTTGTAGACGGGCACGACGACGTCGAGCACCGGGGTGCCGGCGGCGGCCTCGACGGCCGGGCGGGGCAGGGCCTGCGGGACGAGCGTTGCGGTCATGTCCTCACCGTCGGAGCCGGAGGTGGACGATCGGTGGGCCTCGCCTGTGATCGCCCTGTGCATGACGATCAGCGTCGACACCGGCCATGTCCGCGGGCTGGAGGAGACCTGTGCGCGAGCTGTGGGCCCCGGTGTCCGGTTCCACGCGCAGGTGATGTGCGTCTCTCAGGGATTTTGCAGACTCGTCCACAGTGACTCCACAGCCGAGGCGGGAAACCTCGCTCCCATGACCGACCAGGACCCGTTCGCCCGGCCCCCGCAGTCCGGCGAACCCGCCCACTCCGCCGGCCCTGTCCCGCGTGACGGGTCCGCTGCCGGCGGCGTGCGCTACGAGGACCCCGCCCAGGGCGGCACCGCGACGATGCCGCGCTCCGACCCGCCGTCCGGCCCGTGGAACCAGCCCACGGGTCAGCACTGGCAGCCCGGCCCGCCGTCGGGGCCGGGAACGCCCGCCGGCCCGCCCCCGCCGACGAGCCCACAGCCCTCCTACGGCGGCGGTGACGGCGGCGGCCGGAAGCGGCGCAGCCCGTTGGTGCTGGCCTCGGCCGCGCTCGCGGCGCTGCTCGTGGCGGGCGGGGTCGGCGGGGTCGTCGGCTACGAGGCTGCGTCCTCGGCCGGCGGGACCTCCGTGCTCTCCGGCACCTCGGAGTCGTCCTCGGCCGCCGCCCCCGCGGCCGCGGGCACCGTCGAGGCGGTGGCGCAGAAGGTGCTGCCGAGCGTCGTGCAGCTGCGCGGCGCCTCGGGCGAGGGCTCCGGCATCGTCATCTCCGCCGACGGCCTCATCCTCACCAACGCGCACGTGCTCGAGGCCGGTGAGCCGCAGCAGCAGTCCTCGGGCGGCCTCGGCGGGCTCGGCGGCCTGCTCGGCGGCGGTCAGCAGCAGCAACAGCAGCAGGCCGCGCCCCAGCTGCAGGCGGTGTTCCAGAACGGCCGGACCGCGCAGGTGCAGGTCGTGGGCACCGACGCGACCGCCGACCTCGCCGTGGTGCGCGCGGTCGGTGTCTCCGACCTGACCCCGGTCGAGATCGGCAGCTCCTCCTCGCTGCAGGTCGGCCAGGGCGTCGTCGCCGTCGGCTCGCCGCTCGGCCTGTCCGGCACGGTGACCAGCGGCATCGTCTCCGCCCTGAACCGCCCGGTGGTCGCCGGCGGCGAGGGGTCCAACCAGTCCACCGTCACCGACGCGATCCAGACCGACGCGGCGATCAACCCCGGCAACTCCGGCGGCGTCCTCGCCGACATGCAGGGCCGCGTCGTCGGGATCACGTCCTCGATCGCCACCCTCGGCGGCTCGTCCGGCTCCGGCCAGCAGCAGAGCGGCTCGATCGGCCTCGGCTTCGCCATCCCGATCGACCAGGCGAAGCGGATCGGCGACCAGCTCGCACAGCAGGGCTTCGCCACGCAGGCGGTCCTGGGCGTGCAGGTCGCGTCCGGCCAGCAGGGCTCGACGACCGAGGGAGCCCAGATCGGGCCCGTCACCCCGGGCGGTGCCGCCGCCGCCGCCGGGCTCGTGCAGGGCGACGTGGTGACGAAGCTGAACGACCGCGTCATCGACGACGGGGACGCCCTCGTCGCGGCGGTCCGCGCCCAGAACCCGGGCTCCCAGGTGACGCTGACCGTGCAGTCCGGCAACGCCGCGCCGCGTCAGGTCCAGGTCACCCTCGGCACGGAGCGGGCGCCCTCGAGCTGAGCCTCCGCACCGCGACCCACGAACGGGCCGTCCGTCACGATCCACCGTGCCGGGCGGCCCGTTCGTCGTCCCCGGAGATCTCCACCCCGCCTCCACCCCGGGGTCGACGTGCCGGACGCGGCCGCCGCGCAGGGTGGTCATCCATGAGCACCACGGCGACCGACAACCCGCCCACCCCGACGACCACCCCGTCGTCCGGCTCCGACGTCCGGCGGAGCCTGGGCGGTCTGCTCCTCGACGTCGGACTGCCGCTGGGCACCTACTACGGCCTGCACGCGCTCGGGGTCGGCGACACCACCGCACTGCTGGCGGCGACCGTCGCCGCGGGCGCCCGGATCGCGGCGGTGGCCGTCCGGGCCCGCCGGATCAGCGCGTTCGCCGCGGTGATGCTCGGCGTGTACGGCGTCGGGCTGGCCGCCTCCTTCGTCACCGGCGATCCGAAGCTGATGCTGCTCAAGGACTCCGTCGGGACCGCCGTCGTGGGTCTCGCCTTCCTGGCCAGCCTGCTGGTCGGGCGACCGCTGCTCCTCGCCGCCATGGAGAGCACGGGGACCGCCCGGGCCGTCGACCTGCGGCGCCGCTACGAGCAGGAGCCGGCCGTGCGCCGGACCGTGCGGGGCATGACCGCGATGTGGGGTGTCGGGCTGCTGGCCGAGGCCGCGCTGCGGGTGCCGCTGGTCCTCGCGCTGCCGGTCAGCGTCGGCGTCGCCGCGTCGCAGCTGCTCACCCTGGTCGTCATCGTCGTCCTGGCCCTCGCCGGAGGGCTCTGGATCCGGGCCGCGCGTCGCCGCTCCTAGCACGTCGGCGCCGGGTCCGGCAGGGCTGGACGGATCCGGACATACGGGTCACTGTGATCAGGACCACCACGTGCCGTCCCGGGAGTCGTGCAGTGACCCAGACCAGAACGCCGTTCGTCGGACAGAGCCTGCCCCGCCGGGAGGACGAGGCCCTCCTGACCGGTCGGGGGACCTGGACCGACGACATCACGCCACCGGGCACCGTGCACCTCGCGATCGTCCGCAGCCCGGTGGCCCACGCGCGGATCACCGGGATCGACACCACGGCCGCGCGCGAGCACCCGGGCGTCGTCGCGGTCCTCACCGGCGAGGACGTCGCGGGCGAGTTCGTGGCCGGCATCCCGACGGGTTGGCCGGTCACCGAGGACATCCTGGTCCCCGAGCACATGCCGCTGGCCCGCGGCGAGGCCAACCACGTCGGGGACGGCGTCGCGGTGGTCGTGGCGACGAGTCCGACGGCGGCCCGCGACGCGACCGAGCTGGTGGTCGTCGACTACGACGAGCTGCCCGCCGTCGTGGACGTGGAGGCCGCGCTGGAGCCCGGCGCCCCGCTGGTCCACGAGCAGTTCGGCACCAACCACTGCTACACCTGGCCGCTGGCCGTCGGGGACGTCGACGCGGCGTTCGCGGAGGCCGACGTCGTCGTCGAGGGCCGCTACGTGCAGCAGCGGGTGCTGCCGAGCCCCATGGAGCCCCGCGCGGTGGTCGTCACGCCCGACGCGTACGGCGGCGGCTTCACCGTCCACACCGCGACCCAGGTGCCGCACTTCGTCCGCGACATCCTCGCGGCGATCTGCGGGGTGTCCGACACGAAGCTGCGGGTGGTCGCCCCGGACGTCGGCGGCGGGTTCGGCGCGAAGCTCAACGTCTACGCCGAGGAGGCGCTGGCCCTCGTCCTCGCGCGGCGGCTGCGCAGGCCGGTGAAGTGGACCGAGACGCGGTCCGAGCACCACGTCGCGACCACCCACGGGCGCGGTCAGGTCCAGTACATGACCGTGGGTGCGACGAAGGACGGCCGCATCCTCGGCATGCGGATCCGGCTGGTCGCCGACATGGGCGCGTACCTGCAGCTGCTCACGCCGGGCATCGCGGTGTTCGGGGCCTTCACCTACTGCGGGCTCTACGACTTCGGCGCCTACGACTTCGAGTGCCGCGGGGTGTTCACCAACCTCACCCCGACCGACGCCTACCGCGGCGCCGGCCGCTCGGAGGCGGCCTACGCCCACGAGCGCATCCTCGACGACCTCGCCCGCGCGGTCGAGATGGACCCGGCCGAGCTGCGGCTGCGCAACCTGCACCCGGCGTTCTCCGAGCCGCGCACCGTGCCGAGCGGGGTGCTCTACGACTCCGGGGACTACGAGCCCTGCATGCGCCGGGCGCTGGAGCTCGTCGACTACGACGCCCTGCGCGCCGAGCAGGCCGAGCGGCGCCGGCGCGGCGACCCCGTCGAGCTCGGCATCGGGATCGGCAACTTCACCGAGTCCGGCGGACTCTCCCCGTCGAAGGTGGCGGCCGGGGTGCGGCTGCAGTCCGGCGGCTGGGAGGCCGCGACGGTGCGCATGACGACCGCCGGGCGGGCCGAGGTGGTCACCGGCACCAGCCCGCACGGCCAGGGCCACGAGACGGCGTGGGCGCAGATCACCGCGGACGCCCTCGGCATCGACCCCGCCGACGTCGAGGTGCTGCACTCGGACACGATGATCGCGCCGTTCGGCCGCGACACCTACGGCTCGCGCAGCCTCGCCGTCGGCGGGACCGCGGTGTTCGGGGCCGCCGAGAAGGTCGTCGCGAAGGCCCGGACGATCGCCGCGCACCTGCTCGAGGCCGCCGAGGAGGACCTCGACTTCACCGACGGCGCGTTCGCGGTCCGGGGCACCGACGCCGCGGTGACGATCCAGGAGGTGGCCGGGGCGGCGTCGCTCGCGGCGAACCTGCCGGAGGGCATGGAGCCGAACCTCACCGCCGACTACCACTTCGACCCGCCGAACTTCACGTGGCCGTTCGGCACGCACGTCTGCGTGGTGGAGGTGGACACCGAGACCGGGTTCACGACGATCCGCCGGTTCGTCGCCGTCGACGACTGCGGGAGGATCGTCAACCCGACGATCGTCGACGGGCAGCTGCACGGCGGCATCGCCCAGGGCATCGCCCAGGCGCTCTACGAGCACGCCACCTACGACGAGGCCGGGCAGCCGACCACGGCGACGATGGCCGACTACGCCATCCCCGCGGCCTCCGACCTGCCCGCCTTCGACCTCGAGCAGCGGGTCACGCCGTCGCCCACCAACCCGATGGGCGTCAAGGGCATCGGTGAGTCGGGCGCCATCGGGTCCTCGCCCGCCGTCGTGAACGCGGTGATCGACGCGGTCGCGGCGCGCGGGGTGACCCACCTCGACATGCCGACGACCCCGCAGCAGGTCTGGCGTGCCCTCGCCGACGCGGCCAAGGTGTCCTGATGGCCGACACGACGGGTGGGCACGAGGGCATCCGGTACGACTTCGGCGGCGACGAGTTCGTCTACGCCGAGGTGTCCACCGCCATGAGCCTGCCCGCGCACTTCACCGCGCTGGCGATCACGCGGCGCCTCGCCCAGGAGGGGATCGCGGGAGTCGAGGAGATCTGCCCGTCGAACGCGTCGTACATGGTGCGGGTCGACCCGGACCGGATCCACCCGCGCGACCTCGTGCGCGAGCTGCAGCGGATCGAGTCGGAGGTCGGGGACAAGGCCTCCGCGGACCCGTCGTTCACCATCGACACCCGCATCGTCGACGTGCCGATCATGCTGAACGACCCGTGGACCCACGAGGTCCTCATGAAGTTCCGCGACCGGCACCAGGACCCGGACGGGACCGACCTCGACTACGGGGCACGGATCAACGGCTACGACACCACCGAGGCGTTCATCGACGCCCTCGCGGGCTCGCCGTACCTCGTCACGATGATGGGGTTCGTGCCCGGGCTGCCCTGGTGCTTCCAGCTCGTGCCGCGCGAGCGCCAGGTCGAGGTGCCGAAGTACATCCGGCCGCGCACCGAGACCCCGGAGCGCGCGTTCGGGTTCGGCGGCGCGTTCGCGGTGATCTACCCGGTGAAGGGGGCGGGCGGCTACCAGCTGTTCGGCTCCGCCCCGGCCCCGATCTTCGACGCCGCCCAGGAGCAGCCGGACTTCGCGGAGAACGACTCGGTCGTGTTCTTCCGCCACGGCGACGTCATCAACTTCCGCCGGGTCGACGAGGCCGGCTACGACGAGGTGCGCGAGCAGGTCGCCGCGAAGCAGTGGCGCTACCGCACCGCGCCGGTGGACTTCTCCCCGAGCCGCTTCCTCGCCGACCCGGACGGCACGAACGCCGCGATGCTGGAGGCCCTGTACCGATGAGCATCCTCGTGCACGACCCCGGACTCGAGACGACGGTGCAGGACACCGGCCGCTTCGGGCACTACGCCATCGGCTTCCCGCCCTCCGGCGCGCTGGACTCGTTCGCCTACCACGTGGGCAACGCCCTGGTGGGCAACGCGCCCGGCGCCGCGGCGCTGGAGGCGGTCTACCTGGGCCCGACCCTGGAGTTCACCGCGGACACCGTGATCGCGGTGACCGGCGCCGACATCCCCGCCACGCTCGACGGCGAGGCGATCCCGCTCTGGGAGTCGGTCGCCGTGTCGAAGGGCCAGACCCTCGCCTTCGGACAGCTCACGGGCGGGGCCCGGCCCTACGTCGCGGTGGCCGGCGGGATCGACGTGCCGGAGGTCTACGGCAGCCGCTCCACCTACACCCTCGTCGGGATGGGCGGGTTCGGCGGCCGCGGCCTCACCGAGGGCGACGAGCTGACCCTCGGCGACGACGCCGTGTCCCCGCGGGCGGGGCGGCGGCTGGCCGACGACGACGTCCCCTCCTACCCGGAGATCGCCGAGCTGCGCCTGCTCGTAGGCCTGCACAGCTACCGGCTCACCCCGGACAGCCTCGAGCGGTTCACCGACACCGCGTGGAAGGTGACGCCCGACGCCAACCGGGTCGGCTACCGCTACCGCGGCGCGGAACTGGAGTTCGTGCCCCGGGAGCAGCCGTTCGGGGCGGGGAGCGACCCGGCCAACGTCACCGACTGCGGCTACCCCGTCGGCTCGGTCCAGGTTCCAGGCGGGGTGGAGCCGATCGTCCTGCTGCAAGACGCGGTCACCGGCGGCGGCTACGCCACCCTCGGCACCGTCGTCTCGGTCGACCGCGACCGCCTCGCCCAGACCAAGACCGGCGACCGCACCCGCTTCGTCGCGGTCGACCTCGACGAGGCCCTGACCATCCGCCGCGACCGGGCCGCCCAGCTCGACCGCATCCGCACCGCCCTCAGCTAGGGAGCACCGCGCATGGGACACACGATCACGGCGAAGACCCCCGGCGTCTTCTACCGCAAGCCCTCCCCCGACGCCGAGCCCTACGTCGCCGATGGGGCCACGGTCGCCGAGGGCGACGTCATCGGGCTGATCGAGGTGATGAAGACCTACCGCGAGGTGAAGGCGGACGCCGCGGGGACGGTCGCGACCTGGCACGTGGACGACGAGGACGAGGTGTCGATCGGGCAGGAGCTGGTGGAGCTCGACACGTGACGGTGCAACGGGTCCTCGTGGCCAACCGTGGCGAGATCGCCCTGCGGGTCGTCCGGGCCTGCCGGGACCTCGGGGTGGCGTCGGTGGCGGTGTACTCCGACGCGGATGCGACGGCCGCCCACGTGCGGCACGCCGACGCCGCCGTGCACATCGGGAAGTCGTCGGCCGCGAAGAGCTACCTGAACGTCGAGGCGCTGCTCGCGGCGGCGGCGGAGTCGGGTGCGGACGCCGTCCACCCCGGCTACGGCTTCCTCTCCGAGAACGCGGCGTTCGCCCGGGCCGTCGCCGAGGCCGGCCTGACGTGGGTCGGGCCGTCCGCCGACGTGATCGAGCGGATGGGCGACAAGGCGACGGCACGCGCGACGGCGGAGGCGGCCGGGGTGCCCGTGGTGCCCGGCAGCGGGGTGGTCGCCTCGGTCGACGAGGCGGTGACGGCGGCCGGCGAGGTCGGCTACCCGGTGCTGGTCAAGGCGTCCGCCGGCGGCGGGGGGCGCGGGATCCGTCCGGCGTCGGACGAGGTGGCGCTGCGGCGCGTCGTGGACGAGGCCCGGCGGGAGGCGGCGTCGGCGTTCGGCTCGGACGCGGTCTACCTGGAGAGGATGCTGCGGGCTCCGAAGCACGTCGAGGTGCAGGTGCTCGCCGACGCCCACGGCGGCGTGATCCACGTCGGCGAGCGGGACTGCTCGCTGCAACGTCGACGGCAGAAGCTGGTGGAGGAGGCGCCCGCCCCCGGGCTCGACCCGGCGTTGCGGGAACGGATGTGCACCGCCGCGGCGGACCTCGCGCGGGAGGTGGGCTACGTCGGGGCCGGGACGGTGGAGTTCCTCGTCGAGGACGGGGAGTTCTTCTTCATCGAGATGAACACCCGCATCCAGGTGGAGCACCCGGTGAGCGAGCTCGTCACCGGCGTGGACCTCGTCGCCGAGCAGCTCCGGGTCGCCGACGGCCGTCCGCTCTCGGTGACCCAGGACGACGTGGTGGTCCGTGGGAGCGCCGTCGAGTTCCGGGTCAACGCGGAGGACCCCGACGACGACTTCCTGCCCACCCCCGGCGAGATCACCGCCCTCGAACTGCCCGGCGGGCCGGGCGTCCGGGTGGATACCGCGCTCGCCGTCGGCGACGTCATCCCGCCGTTCTACGACTCGATGGTCGCGAAGCTCGCGGTGTGGGGCCCGGACCGTGCGACGGCGCTGGCCCGCGCGCGCCGGGCGCTGGCCGAGTACCGCGTCGAGGGGGTGCCGACCACGCTCGGGCTGCACCGGCGCCTCGTCGACGAGCCCGCGCTCGTCGAGGGGACGCACGACATCACCACGCTCGAGCAGCTCCTGGGTTAGACGAGCTGCAGCGCCGGGACGCGCTCGACGCCGAGCTCGTCGAACCGGGCGACGATCGCCGCGCAGATGTCCGGCGAGTTGGGCCGGTCGCCGTGCAGGCAGATGGTGTCGACCTCGACGTCGAGGTGCTTCCCGGAGGTCGAGGTCACGTGCCCCTCCAGCAGGTCCACGGCCTGCTGCGCGACGGCGGCCGGGTCCTTCGCGAGCGGGCGCGGTTCGACGATGATGTGCGCGTCGTCGTCGTACTCGAGGTCGGCGAACCCCTCCCGGGCCACCTTCGCCCCGAGCGAGCGGGCGAGGTCGGCGGTGGGGCCGGCGAGCCAGAAGAGCATCAGGTCCGGGTCGAGGCGCAGGACGGCCTCGGTAATCGCGGTGGTGATCGCGTCGTCGGTCAGCGCCATGCCGTAGAGCGCGCCGTGCGGCTTCACGTGCACCACCTCGGCGCCCTCCACCGCGGCCGTCGCCTGCAGCGCGCCGACCTGGTAGACGACGATCTGCGCGGCCTCGTCAGGCCGCAGGGCCATCCGGCGACGACCGAAGCCGACGAGGTCGGGCAGGCCCGGGTGCGCGCCGATCGCGGTGTTCGTCGCGGCCGCGGTGCGGACCGCCTCGCGCATCGTCACCGGGTCGCTCGCGTGATAGCCGCAGGCGACGTTCACCGAGGTCACGTGCTCCATCAGCGCCGTGTCGTGCCCGAGGGTCCAGAGCCCGAGGCTCTCCCCCGCGTCGGCGTTCAGGTCGATCCGGGTCAGCATGGCGCCTCCTGGGACTGCCGGTCACCGAGCGCCCATCGCACCAGGGCCGCCGCCCCGACGCCAGCCGTCAGTTGATGCAGCCCGGGGCCGCGGCGGTGATCGGCGGCGTGACCGGCGCGGGGGCCGCGACCGCACCCGTCGTCGGGACGGCCGTGGTCTCCTCGAAGGAGGCGTCGTCGTCCCCGGACTCCACCGCGTGCTCCCGCGCGGCGTCGGACCAGCCGATGGGCTGCGGGACCGGCAGCGGCCGGCCGCCGTCGACCGCGATCGAGTCGTCGACGAACTGCCGGACGGTCACCGGGTCGACCTCCACCGCGGTCCCGTCGGAGGGGGTCGCCAGCTCGGCGTCGCCGGTCGGGATGGTGCGGAAGGTGACCGAGCCCGCCGTCAGGCCCTGCAGCTGCCCGGCGAAGGAGAGCACGTCCCAGTTCGCGTCGAGCGTCACCGAGCGGGCGAGCACGCCCGTGAGCCGATCGAGGGCGAACGGGTTGGCGAGCGTCCCGGCCGAGAGCAGCTGCCGGGTCGCGCTGGCGAGGAAGGTCTGCTGGCGGGTGATCCGGTCGAGGTCGCCGCCGGGGAGCCCGTGGCGCTGCCGCACGAAGGCGAGCGCCTCGGCGCCCGACACCTCCTGCGGGCCGGCGGGCAGGCGGAGCCCGGAGTACGGGTCGTCGACCGGGGCCCGCAGGCAGACCGGCACGCCGCCGAGGGCCTGGCTGACGTCGGCGAACCCGGCGAGGTTCACCGAGGCGTAGTGGGTGATCGCCAGCCCGGTGAGGGCCTGGACCGTCGCGATCGTGGTGCGGGCGCCGGCCTCGAGCGCCGCGCGGCGGACGGCCGGGTCGTCGGGCGATGCCGCGCGG
Organism: Actinomycetospora sp. CA-084318; assembly: GCF_050955885.1. Taxonomy (NCBI): domain Bacteria; kingdom Bacillati; phylum Actinomycetota; class Actinomycetes; order Pseudonocardiales; family Pseudonocardiaceae; genus Actinomycetospora; species Actinomycetospora sp. CA-084318. The sequence continues at coordinate 584,348 of NZ_CP192098.1, read as the reverse complement.
GCCGACTCCGGGGCGAAGGGCGAGGTGGCGGCCCCTCCCGCGGCGTTCTCGGTGAGCGACTCGGTGGTGAACGCGACCGCCCGCGAGTACGCCGAGTTGATCTTGTGCTTGCCGTAGCCGTCGGCCAGCTGGACGTAGGAGTCGCGCGGGATCGAGATCGCGGTCGCCCGGCCGCCGCCGGCCGGGATGTGCACCACGGTGATCGAGTCGGCGGTGTCCCCGCCGTCGCCGGTGTCCCCGGCGTGCAGCGCCGCGAGCAGGTCGGGCGGGAGCGGGTTGCCCTGCGGGTCGGTGCGGCTGTCGACGCCGAGCAGCAGGATGTTCTGCTCGGCCGTCGGACCCGTCGGCACCGCCCCCTGGATCACCGAGGCGGAGGCCGTGGATCGATCCAGGAAACGGACCTGGACCCACGCGAACGCGGAGGCGGAGAGCACGGCGAGCGAGACCGCCACGACGAGGGCGCGCACGGCCACGCGCGCACGCCGTCCCGTCGTGGATGTGCTCACCTCGTCATGGTTCCCCCTGCAGGCGTGGTCGTCACCGTGAGATCGGACGGATTCACCGAGGTCGAGACCCGATGGTGACCCGGCCACCCGTCCGGGACCGGTCGACCTCACGGACGCGACACCTGATCGGTCCAGTCGCTCACAGCCGCCCCACAACATCGGCCCAGGAACCGGACATCGCCGACCACGAGGGTCGACACCATGACCACGACGACCCACCTCCGCGCCGCACCCCGGCCCGCACCCCGGTCGGCGCCGGACGCGCGGGCCGGGGCCCGTCACGCGCGCCCGACCCGTGCCCGGTGGCGCGGCCCGGCCGACGCCCCACCGTGGGAGCGGCCGCTGCTCCTGACCCTGCTGCTCGGCACCGCGCTGCTCTACCTGTGGGACCTCGGCGCGACCGGGACCGCGAACGAGTTCTACGCGGCCGCCGTCCAGGCGGGCACGCAGTCCTGGAAGGCCTGGCTGTTCGGATCCCTGGACGCCTCGAACTTCATCACCGTCGACAAGCCCCCGGCCGCGCTCTGGGTCATGGGCCTGTCGGGACGCCTGTTCGGCTTCTCGTCCTGGTCGATGCTGGCACCGCAGGCCCTCATGGGGGTCGCCTCGGTGGCCCTGCTGCGCGGAGCCGTGCGGCGGTGGGCGGGCCCGGGCGCCGGGCTCGCAGCGGGGGCCCTGCTGGCGCTGACGCCCGTCGCGGTGCTGATGTTCCGCTTCAACAACCCCGACGCGCTGCTCGTGCTCTGCATGACCGCCGCCGCGTACGCCGCGGTCCGGGCGATCGACGTCGCCCACCGGCGGGCCGGCCTGTGGTGGACCGCCGCGACCGGCGCCCTGCTCGGACTCGGCTTCCTGACGAAGATGCTGCAGGCCTGGCTGGTCCTGCCCGCCCTGGCCGCGGTGATCGTGCTGGCGGCCGCCGTCTCCTGGCGCCGCCGGCTCGCGATGCTGGCGGTCGGACTCGGCGCGATGCTCGTCTCCACCGGCTGGTACGTGCTGCTGGTCGACCTGTGGCCGACCTCCGAGCGCCCCTACATCGGCGGCTCGACCGACAACTCCTTCCTCGACCTCGTGCTCGGCTACAACGGGCTCGGCCGCATCCTCGGCGGTTCGGGCAACGGCGGCGGGAGCGGCGGTCCGGGTGGCGGCACCGGTGCCGGCAACACCGGCTTCGGCGGCTCGACCGGGATCACGCGGATGTTCAACGAGTCGTTCGGCGGCCAGATCAGCTGGCTGCTGCCGGCCGCGCTGATCGTGCTGGTCGCGGGCCTCGCGCTCACGTGGCGGGCCGGGCGCACCGACCGCACCCGGGCCGGGCTCGTCCTCTGGGGCGGCTGGCTCCTGGTCCACGGCCTGGTGTTCAGCTTCATGAGCGGGACCGTGCACGCGTACTACTCGGTGGCGATGGCCCCGGGCCTCGCCGGGACCCTCGCCGTGGGCGGGACCCTGCTGTGGCGGCGCCGCGAGCTGCCGGCCGCGCGTCTCGCGCTCGTCGCCGCGCTCGCCGCCACCACCGCGTGGAGCGTCGTGCTGCTGCGGCGCACGCCGGAGTTCCTGCCCTGGCTGCGCTGGGTCGTCGCGATCGCCGGGGCCGTCGCGGTCCTCGGTCTGCTCGTCGGCGCGGTGACCCGCCGCGCCTGGGTGCGGCGCGCGCTGCCGGTGCTGCTGGTCGGGGCCGTGCTGGCCGGAGCCGGCGGCTCGGTGGCCTACGCGATGGACACCGCCGCCACGACGCACTCCGGCTCGATCGTCTCGGCCGGCCCGGCGAGCGCCGACGGCGGCACGGGCGGTGGTCCCGGGGGCGGTTCCGGCGGCCAGGGTGGTCAGCCGCCCTCGGGCCAGCGTCCCGACGGCGGATCGGGTCAGCCGGGCGGAGCGGCTCAGGGCGGTGGGACGGGTGCCCCCGGAGGCACGACCACGTCCGCCGAGCTGACGACGCTGCTGCGCGACGCCGGCACCACCTGGTCGGCCGCCGTGGTCGGCTCGCAGAGCGCGGCCTCGCTGGAGCTCTCCACCGGCACCGCCGTCATGGCGATCGGCGGCTGGAGCGGCTCCGACGCGGCGCCGACGCTCGCGCAGTTCCAGGCCATGGTCGCGGCGGACGAGGTGCACTACCTGCTCGCCTCCGGCGACGGCGGCGGGATGGGCGGCGGGTCGGGCGGCCAGGGCGGCTCCGACTCGGTCGGCAGCCAGATCACGACCTGGGTCTCCGAGCACTACACGGCGACGACCGTCGGCGGCCAGACCGTGTACGACCTCACCGCCCCGATCGCGGGCTGACCTCCTCGTCCTCCTCGTCCGCCGGCCCGGCTACCACGGTGGCCGGGCCGGCGTCGTCGTCGTCCACGGGGTCCACGGGGTCCACGGCGTCCATGGCGTCCATCGGGTGGGCGAGCTCGTCCGGCCCGAGCCGTCCGACCAGCAGCGCGACCGCCCCGATCAGCACCGGGGCGAGGCCCGCGACGAGGAACACCGGCGTCAGGCCGACCGCCCCGCTCAGCGGCCCGGCCAGGGCCATCGACACCGGCATGAACGCCAGCGACACGAAGAAGTCGAGGCTGGAGACCCGCCCGAGCAGCGCCCGCGGCACCCGTCGTTGGAGCAACGTCCCCCACACCACCTGCGGGGCGTTGAACAGCACCCCGACCACGAGCGCGGCCGCCGCCATCGGCGCCAGGGACGTGGCCAGCCCGAACACGGCCATCGGCACGCAGCCGACCGCCCACATCGAGATCATCGCGGTCAGGTAGCGCCGCGGCAGGCGCAGCGACCCGGCCAGGAACGACCCGAGGAACCCGCCGAGCCCGAACATCGCGAGGACGAGCGCATGCTCGGTCGGCCCGCCGCCCGCCCGGTCCTTGACCGCGAAGGGGACGAGCACCTCCATGGGGCCGAGCACCACGAGGATCATCGCCGAGGCGAAGAGCAGGGTCACGAGCAGCCAGCGGGTGCGCCGCATGTAGCGGAAGCCCTCGCGCAGGTCGGCGAGCGGGGAGCCGGCCGATCCGGCCCCGTCGGCGCCGGCTGCCGCCGGAGCGGCGCGCGGCAGGCCGAGCGCGCACCCGAGGGCCGCGACCGCGGCCGCGGCGACCACCGCCATCGCCGGCCCGGGACCCGCCGCGGCGACGACGACGCCCGCGAGGGCGGGACCGCCGGCGTTGAGCAGGGCCGGCCGCAGCATGCCCTCCAGCCCGTTCACCGCCTGCAGCTCGTCGGCCGGGACCAGGTGCGGCACCAGCGCCGAGTAGGCCGGGAACATCAGGCCACCGGCGACGCCGATCAGGAGGGCCGCGACGGTCAGGGCGGCGTACCCGAGCAGCCCGGCCAGGGACAGCACCGCCACCGCACCGACCGCCCCGACCTGCAGGAGCGCCACGAGCACCAGGACCCGGCGCTGCGGCACCCGGTCCGCCAGGACCCCGCCCGGCAGGGCCGTCGCGAGGACGCCGACGGCCAGGGCCCCGCTGATCAGCGAGAGCTGCGCCGGACCGCCGCCCAGCTCCACGACCTGCCACACCAGCGCCACGACCCACAGACCCTCGGCGAGGACCGAGAAGGCGAGATTGCCCGCCAGCCACCGGTACGCCGGGTGCCGCAACGGCCGGATCGCTCGCATGCCGCGCACGGTAGAGCCACCCCCCGACAGAGACGATCGGCCGAGGTTAGGACGATCGGGACGTCCCACGCGCGGTGTTTCCGGCGGGCCCCCGCACGCCTAGCGTCGGGTCGTGCCCCGTGCGATGTCGTTCGGCCGCCGTGCCGCGGACTACGACCGTTACCGCCCCGCCCCGCACCCGGAGGCCCTCGACCGCGTCCTGCCCGACCGGGCCGGGACGGTCGTCGACCTCGCCGCGGGCACCGGTCTGGTCACCCGCGCGCTCCTCGCCCGACCGGCCCCACCCGCCGTCGTGATCGCGATCGAACCCGACGCCCGGATGCTCGCGCGGGTCGACGGCGCCCGGCGGGCGCAGGGCACCGCGGAGCACCTGCCGCTGCGGGACTCGGCCGTCGACGCCGTGCTCGCCTCGTCGGCCTGGCACTGGTTCGACGCCGAGGCCGCCACCGCCGAGATCGCCCGCGTGCTGCGTCCCGGCGGCACGCTCGGACTGCTGTGGAGCCGGGCGGACCCGACCGTCGACTGGGTCGACGAGGTCCGCACGATCGGGCGCGCGGCGACCGACGGGGCGGCCCGGCTCTCCCGCCGCGGCTTCGCGTTCGCGCTGCCGGCGGGGTACGGCTTCGTCGACGACACCCCGACCGCGGTCCACGTGCGCTGGACCCGGACGATGACCCGCGACGAGATCGCCGGGATGGTCTGCACCTACAGCGGGGTGCTCGAGCTCGACGCCGACGCGCAGCAGGAGGTGTTCGACGCCGCCCGGGCCCGGCTCGACGAGCTGGTGCCCGGGCCGGACCCCGTCGAGGTGCCGTTCGAGACCGTCGCCCGGCGGTGGACGCTCGGAGATGGCTCCGCCGTGTGAGCGCGCCGCACCTACGCGGGGCGGGGCATCCTCGGCCGGCGGGCGGCGAGGGCACGGTGCGGCATCCGGGCCGGGACGGGGGTGCGGCCGGGGACGGCACCCGGGCGAGCTGCCCGGCCGGCCGGCACGGGGCCGCGCATCGCGGGGGTCACCGGCAGCGGCCGACCGCCGAGCACGGCGGCCAGGACCCCGAGGACGTCGGAGGCCGAGGCGTAGTCGGCCTCGGGCACCCGGCCGAGCAGTTCGCGGGTCACCGTGTCGCAGCCGTAGAGGTCGCCCGCGGTGAGGATCTGCCAGCGACGCGCCGGGAACGGCAGCTCGCGCAGGATCGGCATGAGCCGCTCCGCGAGGGCGGACGGGGAGCACTCGCGCAGCGGGAGACCGGGGACGACCACCGGCTCGGGGCGTGGGGTGCTGGGCATCGGGTGCTCCTTCTGGTCCGCGGCGCCGTGCCGCTGCCCCTCCGAGGTGCCCGGTCGTCATGTTCCATAACCCTCGTTCTGCGCCAGACGAGTGTCGAACGTTCCGCGGACCGGAATCACCCGACGACGACCACGGTGGCGTGCGGCGCGACGACCGTCCCCGACGCGACGGCCCCGCCCGCCACGACGTCCCGTCCGACGACCCCGGCGGGCACCACCTCCGGCGCGTCGCCGAGCGCCGTCACCGACACGGCGGTGCGTCCCCCGGTGAGGACCCGCCGCAGCATCAGCCGGTCGCCGTCCCAGGTCACGGTGGGGGCGGACCAGGCCGGGTCCTGGTCGATCCCGACGAGGTCGCGGTCGCCGAGCAGCGCGATCGTCGCCGGATCGGCGCGGGCCGCCGCCGCGAGGTCGGTGCCGGCCAGCAGCGGCGCGCCGAGCATCGACCAGACCGCCAGCTGCGTGGCCTGCTCGGTCGGGGTGAGGCCGGGGTTGCCCACCTCCAGCATGTCCGGGTCGTTCCCCCGCGCCCAGGGGACGGCGGTCGTCAGGCGCACGATGTCCGCGACGCTGTCCCAGTCGTCGGCGACGTCGTGGGTGGTGCGCCAGACCTGCGCGATCCCGGGCGCCCAGCGCCACGGCGCCGAGTTCCCCTTGTCGCAGACCGCGAACACGATCGGCCGCCCGGTGACCCGCAGCGCGGTCGCCATCGCGGTGTAGCGCGCGACGGCGTCCGTGCCCGCGGTGAAGCAGTCGTCCTCCTTGACGTAGTCGACGCCCCAGGCGGCGAACGAGGCGGCGTCCGCGGTCTCGTGCCCGAGCGAGGCGGGGAAACCCCGGGGATCGCAGGTCATCGTCCCCGCGCTCGTGTAGAGGCCCAGCCGGAGGCCGCGGGCGTGGACGTAGTCGGCGAGGGCGGCGATGCCGTGCGGGAAGCGGACCGGGTCGGCCACGAGGCGGCCGGCCACGCGCTGCGGAGCCGCCCAGCAGTCGTCGAGGTCGACGTAGCGGTACCCCACGTCCCGCAGCCCCGTGGACACCAGGGCGTCGGCCTGCGCGTGCACCCAGGCCTCGTCGAACGCGTCGGTGCAGCCGGTCGCGTTCCAGTCGTTCACGCCCATCGGCGGCGTCGGGAGCGACACGGCCGCGAGTGGCACGGAGGGAGCGTCGGCCGCGGCCCCGAGCACGAGGAGCGCGGCGAGGAGCACGAGGAGGGACCGCATCGGCCGCGAGCCTGCTCGGCGCAGCTGCGTGCACCATCGGTTACCCATGAGTAGGTTCTCGGACATGAGCGCCGTGCTGTCCTCCTGGAACCGACTCTCCGGCTCGCTGCCCGGGCGGCTGCTCGTCAGCGGCGCGGTGTGGCTGCGGGCTCCGTACTTCCTGACGGCGGCCCCGGTCATCCGCGAGCTCGACGGGAAGCACAGCCGGGTGCGGATGGCGAAGTGGTGGCTGGTGCACAACCACCTCGGCACCGTGCACGCCATCGCCTCCTGCAACCTCGCCGAGTACGCGATGGGCGTGCTGGCCGAGGCCGCCGTGCCGCCGGGCCACCGCTGGATCCCGATCGGCATGGACGTCCGCTACCTCGCCACCGCGAAGAGCTCCGTCACCGCCGACGCGCAGTGGGCGACGCCGCCGACCTTCGGACCGGACAAGGAGGACGTGACCGTCGAGGTCGCCATCCGCGACGACCGCGGCACCGAGGCCGTGCACGCCTCGATCCACCTCCGCGTCTCCCCGCGTCCGCCCCGGTAGGGGAGCCCGCCGGGCCGTCCACCGACCGGCCTCGACGAACGAACGGCACGCTCGCGCGCATAGATGCTGCGAAAGTGCCCGTCGTGCGGAAGGGGGTGTGCCACGATCGGCGGGACCATGACCGCCCCGCCCGAGTCCCCCGGCCGCCGCGGCGCGACGACGGGTCAGGTCGCCGCGGCGCGCTTCTCCGCCCGCCGGCTCACCTCGGCGCTCGTCCGGCGCGACCCGGCGCCGGTGGTCGACCCGCTGCGCTCGCACTCCCGCGCCACGATCGCCGGGGCGCTGCTCGCCGCGCTGGGCCTCGGGGCGGCGGCCATGGTCGGGGCGGTCCACCGCCCGGCCGACTGGCGCACCTCGGCGATCGTGGTGGCCGAGCGGTCCGGGGCACTGGCCGTGGTCACCCGGGCCGACCCGCCCGCCCTCGTCGGCGTCCCGAACCTGGCCTCCGCGCGGCTGGCGGCGGCGGCCGTCGCGGGGGCGCCGGTCCCCGCCGACCCGGTGGAGATCGACGACGACGTGCTCGCCGCCGCGCCGCGGGCCCGGCCGGTGGGGATCGTGGACGCCCCGGTGCTCCCGCCGCCCGACCTCCCGGGGCCCGCGGTCTGGTCGGTCTGCGACACCACCGACCCCGTCCCCGACGCGTCCCGCCCCCGCACCACCACCACGGTGCTCGCCGGCTCCGGCCCGCCGGGACGTCCGCTCGCGCCGGCCGAGGGCCTCGTCGTGGTGGACCGGGCCGGCCAGACCTGGCTCGTCCTCGGCGGCACGCGGGCCCGGCTCGACGTCACCCGACCCGCCGTCGTGGAGGCCCTCGGCCTCGGCGGGCTGCTCCCGCGGCCCGCGAGCAGCGGGTTCCTGACCGCGCTGCCGGAGGCGCCGCCGATCACGCCGCCGGTGATCCCGCGCCGGGGCGCCCCGGTGCCGGTCGACCTCGCGGGCGAACGGGCGGGCGGCGTCGTGCGGCTCGTCGGCGCCGGCAGCGCCGACACCTACCTGCTGGTGCTCACCGACGGCGTCGAGGTGGTGCCCGAGCTCCTCGCCCGCCTCATCCGGCTCGACGACCCCGCGCTCGCCGGGGTCCCGATCCCCACCGTCTCGCCCGCCCAGGTGGCGAACACCCCGATCTCCCGGGCGATCGACGTCACCGCCTACCCGGACCCGGCGCCCGTGCCCCTGCCGCCGGACCGCGCCCCGACCGCGTGCGCCGACCGCAGCGCCGGGACCGGCGCGGGCGTGACCGTGGTGGCGGACCCGCTGCCGCCGGGCGTCGCGCTGCGCCAGGCCGACGGGTCGGGCGACCGCGCCGACCGGGCGGTGCTCCCCGGCACCGGGGTCGCCGTGCGCGGGGAGGAGGGGGCGCTCGTCGTCGTCGCCGCGACCGGCTCGGTCCACGGCGTGCCCGACGCGCCCACCGCGGAGGCCCTCGGGCTGGGCCGGACCGTCACGGCGGCCCCGCAGGCGGTCATCGGGCTCCTGCCGACGGGGGCGCCGCTCTCGGTCGAGGCCGCCACGCGACCGCTGGGCTGATCAGTCGCCCGCGGCGAGCGCCTGTCGCGGCGCGGCCGGGGGCACCGCGTCGTCGGTCGTGGTCGGCGGCTGCGACCGGGGCGACTCGGTGGTGGTCACCGGGGGCGCCGGCGTCGTCGTGACGACGGGCGGGGCGGGCGGCGGGACCGGCGCCACCGTCGTCGGGACCGGCGTGGTGGTGCGGACGCGCGCCCGCGTGGTGGTCACGCGCACCCGGGTCGACTCCACCCGCTCGGGCGCCTCGGTGGTGGTCGGCACGACGACGGCGGGCGCCGGGGGCGGCGGGACCGTGCTCGGCACGCTCGGCAGCGGCGTGGCCCGGGCCCCGGCCACCAGGGTGTAGGCCAGCGCCGACCCGGCGACGAGCACCGCGGCCAGGGCGACCCCGACCGCCACGAGCAGACCGCGGCGGCGCCCCGCGGCGGGGGACGGCCCGGTCGGCGGCCCGACCGCAGGTCCGGTCGGGGCACCGGCCGCGGCGAACGGCCCCGAGGCGTGCGCGGCCGGCCCGGCGGCGAGCGGCACCGCGCCCGTCGGGGCGGCCATCAGCGCGGGGGACAGCACCGTCTCGGCGTCGAGACCGATCTCCCGCGACACCGTCCGCATCGCCGCGAGCACCTCGTCGGCCTCGGGGCGGGCGGCCGGCTCGTCCGCGGTCATCGCGACGAGCAGGGTGCGCAGCGAGTCGGGCAGCTGCGTGGGCACGGCGGGCCGGCGGTGCAGGCGGGCGACCGCCGCCTCGAGCGCGTTGCCCGGGTACTCCCGCCGCCCGGTCAGGCACTCGATCAGCACCAGGCCGAGGGCGTAGACGTCGACCGCCGGCGTCACCGACTCGCCCCGCACCTGCTCCGGGCTCAGGTACGACGCCGTGCCGATCACCATCCCGGCCGCCGTCACCGGGGCGGCGTCCCGGACGGCGGCGATGCCGAAGTCGGAGAGGTGGGCGCGGCCCTCGGCGTCGAGCAGCACGTTGCCGGGCTTGACGTCACGGTGCACCACCCCGCGGCGGTGCACGTAGCCGAGCGCGTCGGCGAGCGCCGCGCCGAGCGCGACGACGTCGCCGAGCGGCAGCGGCCCGCGACGGATCCGCTGGGCGAGGGTGTCCCCCTCGATCAGCTGCATGACGAAGTAGGCCCGACCGCGGTCGTCGCCGACGTCGTAGACCGTCACCAGGCCGGGGTGCGAGAGCGCGGCGAGCGTGAGCACCTCGCGGCGGTTCCGGGCGTCGGACCCCTCCTCGAGGTCCCCCACGAGCTCGGCGGGCGGCGCCGAGGGGCGCGGCCCGGAGCCGCCGTCCCCGCGGCCGTAGCGCGCGGACCCGTCGTCGGGACCGGGGGCGTCGGGAGCGGGGGCCTCGGGACCGGGGGCCTCGCCGGCCTCGGCGTTGGCCGCCGCGACCACCTCGCCGCCCGTGCCGAACATCTTGATCGCGACGTCGCGGCCCAGCAGCTCGTCGCGGGCGCGGTAGACGTCTGCGGCGCCGCCGCGACCGATGAGGTCGCCGACGGTGTAGCGGCCGCCCACGACGGTGGGTGGCCCGGCCTCGGTCGTGCTCACCGCGCCACCCCCTGTCGTCTCCGCGGGGCCATCATCCCCCGACACCCGGCCCGCTGTCCGCGTCACGCACGGACCGGACCGGGGTTCATCCCTGGTCAACGACGACGTCGGGTCCTGGACGCGCGCCGTTACGCCACCGTGAGCAGGGGTGTCCGGATCGTGATGGACCGGACGCCGGCGCTGCCCCGACCGCCCGGTCGGGGTCAGCGGACGGGCGTGTCGACCGCCGGGTGGTCGAGGGCCGCGAGCACCGGCGGGAGCGCGCCGGGGTGCACGATGTCGAGCGAGCGGGTGGCGCGGGTGAGCGCCACGTAGAGGTCGTTGAGCCCACGCGGCGACTCGGTGATCATGCCCTCCGGGTCGACGAGCACGACGGCGTCGAACTCCAGCCCCTTGGCGTCGGACACCGTGGACACCACGACGGCCACCTCGAGGTCGGACCCGCCGCGCTCGTCGTCGTCGGCCGCCGCGGGCTCGGCGAGCAGGCCGTCGGCGACCAGCCGCGCCCGCAGCGCCTCGACCCGGCCCTCCGGGGCGAGCACCGCGACCCGGCCGTTGCCCTCGGCGTCGACGACCTCGTCGGCGGCGGCCCGGGCGGTGGTGGCCACCTGGTGGTCCAGCGCGTCGGGGTCGGTGGCCACCGCGCGGGGCGCCACCCCGGACTCCCGGACCGACTCGGGCGGCTTCTGCCCGGGGTCGATGACGGCGAGCACGTCGGCGGCCACCGCCGCGATCTCGGCCGGCGTGCGGTAGTTGACGGTCAGCGACTCGCGGCGCCAGCGGGCGGCCACGTAGGGCGAGAGCACGGCGTGCCACGAGGAGGCACCGTCGCGGGCCCCGGTCTGGGCGACGTCGCCGACGAGCGTCATCGACCGGCTCGGGCACCGGCGCATGAGGACCCGCCACGCCATCGGCGAGAGCTCCTGCGCCTCGTCGACGATGACGTGCCCGAAGGTCCACGTGCGGTCCTCGGCGGCCCGCTCGGCGGCGCTGGCGTAGGACGACTCGCGGCTGCGGTCGGCGAGCACGGAGGCGTCGACGACGTCGGTGGGGCGCAGCAGCTCCGGGTCCCAGTCCTCCTCCATCGCGAGGATCTCCAGCACGCCGGCGGCGTAGGCCTCGTCGGCCTCGCGCTTGCGTTCCGCCCGCTCGCGCTCGGCGGTGTCGTCCTCGCCGAGCAGCTCGGCCGCCTCGTCGAGCAGCACCGCGTCGGCCGGGGTCCACCACTGCGGGTCCAGCGGGTGGCGCGGGCCCGACCCGCGGCGCAGCAGCGCACGGTCGGCCTCGGACCAGCCGCGGGTGGCGGCGGAGATCCGCTTCGGGTCGGTGAAGAGGTCCGCGAGCAGCTGGGGCGGGGTCAGCGTCGGCCAGAAGGCGTCGAGCGCGGCCATGAGGTCGGGGTCGTCGCGCATCGCCTGGCGGATGTCGGCGAGGTCGCCCCGGTCGAGCAGGCGACGGTCGGAGTCCGGCACCTCGGGGTGCGAGCCCTGGCTGCTGATCCGGTCGCGCTCGCGCCGCGCGAGCAGGTCCACGGCCTCGCGCAGGAAGGTGCGCTTCGCGTCGTTGTGCGGGCGGCGGGTGCGGCGCGCCCGCGTCCGGGCCTGTGCCACGAGGTCGCGGTCGATCTCCACCGGCTCGCCGTCGACGACGAGCCGGACGGGCCGACGCGGCAGTTCCTGGCGGTCCCGGACGGCGGCGGCGAGGACCTTCGCCATGTCGAGGTCGCCCTTGCGGGCCGACCGCTCGGGCGCCTCGTGCCCCTGCGCGGCGAGGCCGGGGTAGAGCTCGCCGACGGTCTGCAGGAGCACCGACGTCTCGCCGAGGGAGGGCAGGACCTGCTCGATGTAGCGCAGGAAGGTCGGGTTCGGTCCGACGACGAGGACGCCGCGCTTCGCGAGCTGCCGGCGGTGGGTGTAGAGCAGGTACGCGGCGCGGTGCAGGGCGACGGCCGTCTTCCCGGTACCCGGCCCGCCCTCGACCACGAGGACGCCGTTGACCCCGGACCGGATGATGCGGTCCTGCTCGGCCTGGATGGTGGCGACGATGTCGCCCATCCGGCCGGTGCGACCCGCCGTCAGCGCCGCGAGCAGGGTCGCCTCGCCGGTCAGGCCCTGCCGCTGGGTTCCCGACGACGCGGCCGCCGCGGCCTCGGCGAGGTCGAGGATCTCGTCGTCGACCGCGAGCACCCGGCGGCTGCGGGTGCGCAGGTGGCGTCGGCGGCGGATGCCGTCCGGGTTCGCCGCCGTCGCGGTGTAGTACGGCCGCGCGACGGGGGCGCGCCAGTCGATGAGCAGCGGCTCGTAGTCGTGGTCCTCGTCGAGGAGCCCGAGCCGGCCGATGTAGACCGTCTCCTGGTCGAAGCCGGGCGTCTCCGGGTCCGCGTCGCCGGTCAGCGCGTCCGGCTCGACGTCCAGCCGCCCGAAGCAGAGCCCTTCCTCGACCGCGGAGAGCGTCGCCAGCTGCTCGGAGTACATCGCGGCGGCGGCGTCCCGCTCGGAGACGGCCTGCGGGGTGCCGGTGGTCTCGTCGCGCAGCACCCGGGCGAGCAGTCCGGCGGTCTCCGTGCGGCGCGCGTCGAGCCGTCCGTAGAGCATCGTCACGTACGGCTGCTCGGCGGCGACCGGATCCCCGACGGGCTCGATCTCCGGCACTGCGGGGGAGGCGGGGTGGGACAAGGACGACCTTCGTTCGCGCTCGTGCGTGCCTGCTCCTGTGAGGGCTCTCCAGCGTAACCGCACCGCGTGCGGCCCCGGTTCCCGTTCCCGACGAGGCCCCGGCCGGGTGCGCCGGGTCAGCCCCCGACGTGCTGGCGGGCCACCCCGTCGTCGCCGACGACCCGCGCCACGCGGCCCTGCGCGGCGAGCACCTCGAGGTGCGCGTCGGTCTCGAGGATCGCCAGCACCTTGTGGAACCCCTCCAGGTCGTCGAGCTTGCTCTGCCGCCGCGTCCAGGTCATGGCGCGGGCGACCTCGGCCGCCGTCGCGTCCCCGGCGACGACGTGCCGCTCGATCTCGGCGAGCCGAGCGTCGTGATGGTCGAGCAGCTCGTCGATGCGCGCGTGGACGCTGGGGGCCACCGGGCCGTGCGCCGGCAGCAGCCGGCGGTCGGGGCGCTCGCGCAGCCGCGCGAGCGAGGTGAGGAAGCGCTGCAGGGCCCCGGGGCGGGCGTCGGGCTCGAAGCCGATCGAGGGCGTGATGTGCGGCAGCACGTGGTCGCCGGCGAACAGCAGCGGCTCGGCGTCGCCCGTGCCGTCGGCCTCGAAGACCAGGTGGCCGCGGGTGTGGCCGGGAGTCTCGAGCGCGGTGAGGGTGCGCCCCCCGACCACGACGCGTTCCCCGTCGTCGAGCCAGCGGTCGGGCAGCGCGTAGTCGGCCATCTCCTCGTCGGTCGGCGCCGGGATCGTCCCGTCGATCTCGTCCGCGAGGGCGGGCGCCCCGGCGACCCGCAACCCCGCGAGCTGGGCGGCCATCGGGGCGGGCCGGCCGGCCATCAGCTCCAGCGAGTCCCGCTCGCCCGCCCCGAGCACGACCTCGGCGCCGGTCTCGCGGCGCAGCGCGACCGCCTGGGTGTAGTGATCGCGGTGCATGTGCGTGACGAGGAAGCGCCCGATGTCCCCCACGGCGGCCCCCGAGCCGGTGAGGGCCCCGTCGAGCACGTCGCGGGCGGTCGTCAGGGTCCACCCGCCGTCGACCAGGGTCAGCCGGGAGTCCTCGGCGAGCACGTAGACGTTGACCGCGCGCAGGGCGTCGAACGGCAGCGGGAGCGGGACGCGCAGGACGCCGGGGGCCACCTGCTCCGGCTCGGGTCGGCTCCAGGCGTGGCGGTCGGGGGCGTCGCTCATCCGATCAGGATGCCGCGCCCGCCCCCTCGCGCTCGTCGGCCGGGGTCGTGACCTCCGCCGCTCTCCCGCCCTCGGCCGCGTCGGCGGCCTCCTCGGCCCGCCGGGTGGCCGCCGCGCCGAAGAAGTCGCCGCCCTTGGGCGCCGTGGCGTCGGTGCCCCAGCGGCGGCGCCGGTCGGCCGGGACCATCCGCGGGATGTGCTTGCGGCAGTGGATGTAGGCCTCCTCGACCTCCACCACCACCCACAGGTCGGCCCGCCGCCCCGGGACCGGGTCCGAGGTGAGGTCGGGGTACTCCTCGCGGAGCTCGGCGTCCTCGACGACGCGGGCGGTGCCGTTGACGTGCAGCCCGATGAGGTCCTCGACGAAGTCGACCATCATGAGCCCGACGTGCGGGTTCTCCGCGATGTTGCCCAGGCTCGCCATCACCCCGTTGCCGCGGTACTCGGGGTAGGCGACGTGCCGGTCGTCGAGCACCTCCACGAAGCCCTCGGGCCCCGCCCGCAACGACGAGTCGCACTCGCCGTGGGCGTCGGAGGTCGCGATGAAGACCATGCTCATGCGGTGGACGAAGTCGACCATGCTCGGGAGCAGCCGGTCCCGCACCTGGTCGCCGTAGAAGCGCTCGGCGCGCGCGGTGGTGCCGAGCCGTTCCTGCAGCCGGTGCTCACCACGCGATCCGGGGAGCAGGTCGCGCGGGTCGAAGGCAGCGTCGGTCATGGTCCTCGTCTCGCGTCGGGGGTCGCGCGGGGCCTCGGCAGACGATGGTACGGACGCCGACGATCGGGTCCAGAGGGGTCGACGCCCTGGTCGGAGGCCGATCGGAGCAACTTGACGGTGAGGTGCGTCACTGTTCGGTCGCCCCCTCCGCCGTGACCTGCGCGTCTCGCGTCCGCGACCGGGCCGTGAGCAGGAAGAACGTGACCGATTCGTGATCCGGGCCTCGCGCGGGACGCCCGCGCCCGCGCGACGGGACCGCCGGGACTTCCCTACGGTGGGACCCGATCGTCACCCGACGCGGTGGCGGTCCCGGACTCGACGCGCCCGCCTGTCCCGGCGAGCCCGGCCCCCCGAACCGGTGCGGGACAGGCGGACACGCCACGGCGGACGTCGTGGCACCGGCTCGCTCCCCCTTTCCGGCCGGGTCCCGTGCGCCACGACCGAGGACCGACCCATGGCTCGACATCGCTCCGGGTCCCAGACCCCCCGCACGGGGTCCTGGCCCGCGGCGCTGGACGCCCCGGCGACCGGACCCCGCCCCTACGGCGGTGGTCGGCACCGCGGCGACCCGGCGACGACCCCGCTCGACCTCGCCGCGATCGCCCGGGCCGCCGCCGAGGCGCGCGGCGAGGGCCCGGCGGCCGACGACCCGCCTCGTCCGGACGGCCCGCGCACCGGAGCCCTCCCGGTCCCGCCCGCGCCGCGCAGCGGCCGGGCCCACGGCGCCCCGCGCGCCCGCGCCCTGACCCCGACCCGTGCGGCGGGCGCCCTCGCCCTGTTCGGGGCCCTCGCCGGGGCCAGCGTGGCCGCGGCGAGCACCGGGCCGGCCTTCCTCGCCGACCCGCCGGCGGACACGGGCGAGCTCGCCCGCCCGGACACGCTCGCCGTCGCCCCCGCCGGGGTCTCGGAGGCGGTCGCCCCGCAGGTCGTCCCGCACACCACCGCGCCGGCCCCGACCACCACCACCGCGGCACCCACCACCACCGCGGCGCCCGCCCGGCGCGACGACGGCGGCCGGACGCTCTGGTCGGCGGACTTCCGCGAGGCGGGCCTGAAGAACTTCAAGTCGACGCCGTGGAACAACCAGGGGGCGAAGTCGCCGACCCTCGCCGGCGGCCTGCTCAACTTCCTCATGCCCGGCGGCGGGAAGCGCTCGGAGGTCGAGCCGGACTTCAAGAGCCTGTCCGAGGGCGACGAGTACTACTTCGGCTTCTCGGTCCGCCTCGCGCCGGACTTCCCGGTGAACACCTCCGACTGGCAGGTGATCACCCAGTTCAAGAACGACGGCACCGGGACGCCGCCGCTCGAGCTCAAGGTCCAGGACGGGAAGTTCCTGATCGACGGCGACGGCGGCGGGTTCTCCCGCGAGGTCGGACCGGCGACGCCCGGCCAGTGGACCCACATCGTGCTCAAGGTGAAGTTCTCGTCCTCGGACGGGACCGTCAGCGCGTGGCAGGACGGCGTCCAGCGCTTCGCCGACTTCGCCCCGCCGTCGGGGACCCTCTACGAGGGCAAGGACAGCTACGTGAAGACCGGCATCTACCGCGACAGCTCGATCGGTCAGGCCGGCAAGCTCTCGTTCGGCAGCTGGGCGATCGGGACGAGCCTCGGGTCGGTCAGCAAGGACCTCCCGGGCGGCACGGACTGAGCCGCCCGCCCGCGAACGACGACGGGCCCGGTCACCTCGTGCGAGGTGACCGGGCCCGTCGTCGTACGAGCGGGTGGACTCAGCCGAGGGCCGAGACCAGCGCCTCCTTCTGGCGGGCACCGAGGCCGGCGACGCGCCGGTCCTCGGGGATGCCGGCCTGCTCCAGGATCGCGGCGGCCTTGGCGGGGCCGTAGCCCGGCAGGGCGCGCACGAGCTGCGACACCTTGGTCTTGCCCGCGATCGGGTCCTCCTTGCCGCGGTCCAGCACGGCCGGGATGGTCTCGTCACCGCTCTTGATCCCGGCGAGCAGGGCCGAGCGGGCCTGACGGGCCTCGCGGGACTTCGCCTGGGCGGCCTCGCGCTGCTCGGGGGTCAACGTGGGGAGTGGCATGGTCTCCCTCTCTCCTCACCTGCACAGGTTCGTGGTCTCGGTGCGACCGGGCTCCGGACGGGCCGGTCGGTCCCATCGTGACCGGGCGACGTGCTGCTCCCCGGTCGCGACACACCATCGCGCACCGCAGTTCGGTGGCCGACGGCGGGGGCAGGTGTCGGGTCCCACCGTCGTGACGGTGGCCGGACCGTACACGGCACCGGTTCTCCACCACGGGCTGACCTGCTGTTATCGCTCACCGTGACAATTACTACGCTGAATGAGTGACAGATGTCCGGACCGCTTGGCAATCTGCTCCACGAAGAGTGACGGTACTCCCGTACCCGGCACCGACCGGAACCACCGCCGGACCCGCCGGCCGACCAGGGAGATCGCCATGACCCAGCACCTCGACCGCCCCGTCACCCCGATGATCGACGCCTCCGTGGACGCCGACGTCACCACTCCCGCGGGTGGCACACCCGGGGTCCAGAACCCCGGGTGGCCGCCGCCCACGGCGGGATCCACGCCGGGGTACGCGCCGGGCTACGCGGCCCCGGCCGGGACCGTCCCCGGCGGCGTGCCGGCCCCCGAGGCCCCGCTGAACACCCTGTCCTGGCTCTCCGTGGTCGCCGCGTTCGTCGTCTCGCCCGTCGCGATCGTGCTCGGTGCGATCTCGCGGCGCCAGATCGCCCGCACCGGGGAGCGGGGCCGCGGTCTCGCCACCACCGGCATCGCGCTCGGCATCGTGTTCACCCTGATGGGGATCGTCTCCACCATCATGGTGCTCTCGATGGTGACCACGGTGACCTACACGTCGGGCCCGGCCCCGGCTCCCGCGCCGGTGCCCGCCGTGAGCGCCCCGGCCGCGACCGACCCCGGCACCGCCGGGACCACCGGCACCGGCACCGGCACCGGGCAGGCCGACCTGCTCAGCGCCTACCTGGACCTGATCGCCGCCAACCAGACGCTGACCGCGAACTTCGAGGCGCACGACGAGATCGGCGAGCTCAAGGCCGACCTCGCCGAGTACCGCGCCGCGGTGCAGACGTTCCGCGACACGGTGGCGGCGGCGGACCTGCCCGCCGAGCAGCGGGCGAAGGTCGACGCCCAGCTGATCCCGGCCGTCGACAAGGTGCTCGCCGACCTCGACGCCATGGGCCGGGCCACGACGCAGAGCTCGATGCAGACGGCCGCGTCGGCCTTCGACACCGACAACCCGGCCATGGCCGAGGTGGCGTCGACCGTGATCAGCGGCTGAGCCCGCAGGGGGGAGATGACCGGCCCGGCGCCGGGAGCCACGCGGCTCCCGGCGCCGGGCCGGTGTCATGTCCGGGCCGGGCGGGCCGCGCGGTGCACCACGGCGGGCGGCAGGTTGCGCCACACCGTGGGGCTCGTGGTGACCTCGCCGTAGAGCTCGTGCAGCTCCTGCTCGAGCGCCCGGGCCGGGCCGGCCCAGCGCGTGAAGGTGTACCCGAACTGCACGAACACGCCGTCGTCGGCGAGCGTGGAGGCCACGACCGGCAGCAACGAGTCGTCCCGCCCGGGCCGCGTCGCGGACCAGCCCAGGCCGCTCACCACCACGTCGACGCCCCCGTGCGCGGGCAGACCGCGCACGGCGAGCAGCGTCGGCAGCTCCGCGACGTCGGCGGGGACCACCTCCACGGTCGGCAGCCGGGCGGCCAGGTGGTGGGCCAGCGCGGGGTTCAGCTCGACGGCCAGGTGCCGTCCCCGCCCCTCGAGGCGCCGCGCCAGTTCCAGGGTGAAGGCCCCGGACCCGGCGCCGAGCTCCACGACGACGGGCCCCCGACGACGGGTCCCGACCGACCCCAGCGCCGCGTCCGCGACGGTGCGTGCGAGCGCGGTCGAGCTCGGCCACACCGAGGCGGTCGCCACCGGGGCCCGAACGAACTGCGCGGCGAAGCGGGCGTCGTCGCGCCAGCCGCGGGTCGGGAGGTGCTGGTCAGGCGGCACGGGTCACCTCCGTCCGGCACACCACCGGGCGCGCCGGGACGTGGACGGGCGGGAGCGGGCGGGGGTCGGCCGCGGCGGCGGGCAGGGCCGCCTCGATCACCGCCGACGCCGCGCGCGCGCAGGCCCGGCGGACGGGCGTGCGGTCGCCGGGGCGGCGGTCGACCGCACCGGTCCATGCGGGCAGCACGCGCACGGTGAGTTCGGTGCGCGGCGCGGCGGCGACCCGCAGCAACGAGGAGAACAGGTCGTCGTCGCCGACGAAGGCGGCGGTCGCGTCGACGGTCCCGGCCGCGTCGGCGTAGGACAGGGACACGGGCACGACCGGCGCGCCCGCGTCGAGGGCGGCCTGGAAGGCGGCGGGCCGGAAGCGGCCGAGGTCGCGCCCGCACCGGGTGGTGCCCTCGGCGAAGACCCCGACGCAGCCGCCGGCGCGCAGGGCGTCGGCGACGGCGGCCACCGCGGCAGGCAGGGCCCGGAGCCGGTCCCGCTCGAGGAACACGGTGCCGACGCGCGCGGCCATCGCGCCGATCAGCGGCCAGGTGCGCACCTCGACCTTGGCGAGCATGCGGACCGGCGTGATGCGGTTGAGCGCGAGCACGTCGAGCCACGAGACGTGGTTGGCGACCACGAGCGACCCGGCTACCGGCCGTGGTCCGGTCACCCGCACCGTGACCCCGGCCGCCGCGAGCAGCGCGCCGCACCAGAGGGCCTGCACCCGCCCGATCCGGCGGGCGCCCAGCAGCGGGGCCAGGAGCGCGAGCGGCACGCCCGCGAGCAGCACCGTGAGCAGGCCGGTCATCCGCACGACGATCCGCACCCGGCGCCGGAACCGGACCCACCCGGCGTCGGGAACTCCGGGCGGCAGGCAGGCCGGCGTGCAGGGCGAGGACGGCAGCCAGCTCGTCATCCGTCCTCCCCCAGCAGGTGGCGGCGCCAGCGCGGGTCGATCGCGGTGTGGTCGAGCAGGACGAGCAGGTCGGCGACACCGAAGTCGTGGTCGATCGCGGGGGCCCCGCCGATCTCGGCGCCCAGCCGCAGGTAGCCGCGCAGCAGCGGCGGGGTCCGGTCGCGGGCGGCGCGACGACCCTCGTCCGGACCGATCGGAGCCGGGTGGTGCGGGACGACCCGGCGCTCGGCGGGGGCGTAGTGCTTCTCGCGGACCAGCGACCACACCGCACCGGGCAGCTCGCCCTCGGCGGTGAGCGGCACGCTCGCGCAGCCGATCAGCCAGCGGTGCCCGGAGAGGACGAGGTAGCGCCACATCCCGGCCCAGACCAGCGACAGCACGGTCCCGGTGCGGTGGTCGGGGTGGACGCAGGACCGCCCGACCTCGACGAGGTGGTGGCGCAGCGGGTCGAGTCGACGCAGGTCGAACTCGGTGTCGGAGTAGAGCCCGCCCGCCTCGAGCGCGCCCTCCGGGGTGAGCATCCGGTAGGTGCCGACGATCGAGCCGTCGGCCTCGTCGCGGACCATGAGGTGGTCGCAGAACGCGTCGAAGCGGTCCTCGTCGCGGCCCTCGTCGGCCGCGGCACCCGGGGCGAGGCGGGCTCCCTGCTCGACGGCGAACACGTCGTGGCGCAGGCGCTGGGCCGCCCGCACCGCGTCGGAGTCGCGCGAGACGAGCAGGCTGTAGCGCCCGGAGCCGGAGCCGTCGCCGGGCTGCGTGACGTCGGGCCGGGCCGGGGCGGGACCGGCCGGGGCGGCCGGCGCGCTCCCGGTCGTGAGCAGGACCTCGGTGCTGGTCATGCCGCGGTGTCTACGGTGCCCGTGCGCCGCTGCGCCGACCCGCGCGTGACGACGCGGTGTGCTCCGCGTGAATCATCGGCGGTGGACCCGACCAGGTCCGTGTAGTGCCCGAGCAGCTCCTCGCAGACCGCGGGCCAGGTGCGGCCGGTGGTCGAGGCGCGGGCCGCGAGGCCCATCCGCCGGCGCGCGGCCGGGTCGTCCCGCCACTCCCGGACGCGGTCGACCACACCGCCGCCCGCCGGGTCGTCGACGTCGAAGCGCCAGCCGGTGACACCGGGCTCCACGAGGTCGCGCACCCCGCCGGCGTCGGGCGCGATCACCGGCAGGCCACTGGCCTTGGCCTCCTGCACGGTCTGGCAGAAGGTCTCGAAGGGACCGGTGTGGACGAAGGCGTCGAGGGCGGCGTACGCGGTCGCGAGGTCGGCACCGCCCCGGAAGCCGAGGAACGCGGCGTCCGGGAGCAGCTCGGCGAGCCGGGTCCGGGCGGGCCCGTCGCCGACGACCACGGTCCGCACGCCGGGGAGCCCGCCCAGGGCGGCGAGCCGCTCCACCTGCTTCTCGTGCGCGAGCCGCCCGACGTAGCCGACGAGCATCTCGCCTCGCGGCGCGAGCTCGCGGCGCAGCGCCGCGGCGGCCGCACCGTGGTCGGCGTGCTCTGACGCCGGACGGAAGCGCGCGGTGTCCACCCCGCGGCCCCAGCGGTGCACCCGTGGGATGCCGTGGTCGCGCAGGGCGTCGACGGCCCATGCCGACGGGGCGAGGGTGCGGTCGGCGCGGCTGTGCAGGCGCCGGGTCCAGCGCCAGGCGGCGCGGGCGGTCAGCCCGACGCCGTACGAGGCGGCGAAGCCCGCGACGTCGGTCTGGTAGACCGCGACCGTCGGCACCCGGAGCCGGCGGGCCGCGGTGATCGCGCGGGCGCCCAGGACGAAGGGCGAGGCGAGGTGGACGACGTCGGGGCGGAACTCCTCGAGGGTCGCGCGGACCGCCGGGGTCGGGACCCCGACGGGGAGGCTGTCGACCACGGCGAGGTCGAGCGCCGGGACCCGGATGACCGGCGTGCCCTCCACCTCGTCGGGACCGACGCCGGGGGCCAGGACGAGGGCGTCGTGACCCCGTCGACGGAGATGGGCGATGACCTGCAGGACCGAGTTCGTGACCCCGTTGACCTGGGGCAGGAAGGACTCGGTCACGACCGCGACGCGCACGCTGTGGACGTTCTCCGCCGTGAGGTCCGGGTGAGCGACGTCGACGTGACCTCCCGCCGAACCCTCTCCCAACAGCTCGGACCGACCTCGGTGTGACCCAGTCGTGACCGGTGACCGTCGGTGAGCGCAACGGGTGTGACCGGCCGGGACGCTCGTCGGCAACCAGCGTTTTCCGGACAGGATGCTCACTGTTCGGGGTCGGTGATGTCTGCATCCGCTGGACCGTCCGTGATGCCGGTTTGACACCGTCCGCGCCACCACCGCCTACTGGCTCCCGTCCGCCCCCGTCCGGAGGCGTCGCGTCGGAGGTGCAGCGTGCTCGGACCGCCGCGCCGCCACCGACCCGCACCTCCCGCCACGACCCCGTCGACGGGGTTGGCCGAACGGGCCGTGGCCCCCCGGGCCGCGCTCGGGCTCCCGCCGGGCGCCGTGCCGGGCCAGTCCCGCCCGCCCGCCGACGAGGACACCCGTCCGCGGGCCCTGCCCGAGGAGTTCGAGCGCCCGAGCTCGGCGCGGGTGTACGACTACCTGCTCGGCGGGGCCGCCCACGGCGCGGTCGACCGGCGCCTCGGCGACGAGCTGACCCGGACCTCCGGGGACGTCGTGACCCTCGCCCGGGAGAACCGCGCCTTCCTGCGGCGCGCGGTGCGCTTCCTGCTCGCCGCCGGCATCGACCAGTTCCTCGACCTCGGCTCCGGGGTCCCGACGATGGGCAACGTGCACGAGGTCGTCGCCCGCAGCCGCTCCTCGGCCCGGGTCGCGTACACCGACGTCGACTCGATCGCCGCCGCGCACGGCCGGGCGCTGCTCGCCGACGTGCCCACCGCGAGCTACAGCACGGTCGACGTCGCCGACGTCGACGCCGTGCTCGCCGCCCCGGGGGTGCGCGGTCTGCTCGACCTGCGCCGCCCGGTCGGGCTCCTCGCCTGCTCGGTCCTGCAGCACATTCGTGACGACGCGGCCGGGCTCGTCGAGCGGTACGTGGCGCGGCTCGCCCCGGGCAGCGCGCTCGCCGTCTCCCACTTCACCGCCGACGACGCGCGGGCCACCGCACACGTGGAGCGGCTGACCGCGCAGTACGCCCACAGCGCGCCGCGGCCGCGCACCCGCGCCGAGGTCGCCCGCATCGTCGCCGCGACCGACCTGGTCGACCCGGGGCTGACGTGGGCCGGCGAGTGGCGCCCGGAGGCCGGCCGACCGCCGGCGCCGTCGGCTCCGCGGGGTCACTGGGCGGCGGTCGGCTTCGTGCGCTGAGCGCCCGTTCGGCCGATTCAGCCGTGTGGGGGTTGCTCCGTTCGCCGCCCACCGACGCCGAGTGGCCACTCACCGCGACACACGGCAGCCGCGTGGTCACACGAGGTGAGGCTAGGTCTCGGTTCGATTACGGTCCTCGCCTGCCGGTCCGCTCCCCACGCACCCCGGCCCGAGTGTCCCCGACTCGACTTGGAGCCGACGTATGTCTGGTCGCCACCGCAAGCCGTCCACCCTGTCCGAGACCACGGGCAGCCTGGCCCTCGCCTCGCTCAAGGTCGGCGTCGTCGCCGCCTCCGTGACCGCCCCGGTCGCCCTGGCCGGGACGGCGATGGCCGCGCCGTCCGCCGAGGCCTCGCCGCAGAGCAACGCGACGTGGGACCGCCTCGCCAAGTGCGAGTCGACCAACAACTGGGACGCCGACACCGGTAACGGCTTCAAGGGCGGCCTGCAGTTCACCGACTCCACGTGGAAGGCGTTCGGCGGGAAGAAGTACGCCGACTCCGCCGACCAGGCCAGCCGCGAGGAGCAGATCGCCGTGGCGAAGAAGGTCCAGGCCGAGCAGGGCTGGAAGGCGTGGCCGACCTGCACCAAGAAGCTCGGGATGCGCTGACCCGCTTGGCATGATGGCGGGGTGAGCGCTCCGGACGTCGTCGTCGTCGGGGCCGGTCTGTCCGGCCTCGTCGCCACCGCCGAACTCGCCGACGCCGGGCGTCGGGTGGTCCTGCTCGACCAGGAGCCCGAGGCCTCCTTCGGCGGGCAGGCCTGGTGGTCGTTCGGCGGGCTGTTCCTCGTCGACTCCCCGGAGCAGCGTCGGCTGCGCATCCACGACTCGTTCGACCTCGCCTGGTCGGACTGGCAGAACTCCGCCCGGTTCGACGCGACCGGCGACGAGCAGGGCCGCGCCTGGGCGCGCGCGTACGTCGAGTGGGCCGCCGGGGAGAAGCGGTCCTGGCTGCGCGCGCAGGGGGTGCGGCTCTTCCCGGTCGTCGGGTGGGCCGAGCGGGGCTCCGGCTCCGCGACCGGACACGGCAACTCCGTCCCGCGCTTCCACATCACGTGGGGCACCGGACCCGGCATCGTCGAGCCGTTCGCCCGGCGGGTGCGGGCGGCGGTGGCCGACGGCCGCGTGGAGCTCCGGTTCCGCCACCGGGTCGACCGGGTGGTCACGACGGCGGGTGTGGTCACCGGGGTGGCCGGCGCCGTGCTCGAACCCAGCGACGTCTCGCGCGGGCAGTCCAGCTCCCGGGCCGAGACCGGCTCCTTCGAGGTCGCCGCGGGCGCGGTCGTCGTCACCAGCGGCGGGATCGGCGGGGACCACGAGGCGGTGCGCAAGGCCTGGCCGGCGCGCCTCGGCAGCCCGCCCGAGCACATGATCTCCGGCGTCCCCGCGCACGTGGACGGCCGGATGATCGGCATCGCCGAGGCGGCGGGCGGCGCGGTCGTCCACCGCGACCGGATGTGGCACTACGTCGAGGGCATCGTCAACCACTCGCCGGTCTGGCCGCTGCACGGCATCCGCATCCTGCCCGGGCCCTCGTCGATGTGGTTCGACGCGACCGGGCACCGCCTGCCGGCGCCGCTCTTCCCGGGCTCGGACACGCTGGCGACGCTCGCGCACCTGCGCGCCACCGGCCACGACCACTCCTGGTTCGTCACCACGCAGCGGATCCTCGAGAAGGAGTTCGCGCTCTCCGGGTCCGAGCAGAACCCCGACCTGACCGGTCGCGACATCCGGCTCACGCTGCAGCGCGGCCGGCCCGGCCCGACCGGCCCGGTCGGCGAGTTCCAGCGCCGCGGCGCCGACTTCGTGCAGGCCGCGACGCTCGCGGAGCTCGTCGACCGCATGAACGCGCTCACCCCCGAGCCGCTGCTGCGCCTCGAGGACGTGGAGCGGGAGGTCGTCGCCCGCGACCGCGAGCTCGACAACCCGTACGGCAAGGACGCGCAGCTCGCGGCGATCCGCAACGCGCGGGGCTACCTCGGCGACCGGCTCATCCGGGTCGCGCCGCCGCACCGGCTGCTCGACCCGGCGGCCGGCCCCCTCGTCGCGGTCAAGCTGCACGTGCTCACCCGCAAGACGCTGGGCGGACTGCACACCGATCTCGCCGGCCGGGTCCTCGGGGTCGACGGCACGCCGGTGCCCGGGCTCTACGCCGCGGGTGAGGCCGCGGGCTTCGGGGGCGGCGGCGTGCACGGCTACAACTCGCTCGAGGGCACCTTCCTCGGCGGCTGCCTGTTCAGCGGCCGCCAGGTGGCTCGCGCCTTGTGAGTACTAATCCGTGCTCTGACACGGATTAGTACTCACGGGCCGAAGGCACCCCTCCGCCATGGAGCAACGATCCCTCGGATCCCAGGGCCTCACGGTGTCCGCGCTCGGCCTCGGGTGCATGGGCATGACCTACGCCTACGGCGGCCGGGACGACGCCGAGTCGCGCGCGACGATCGCCCGCGCCCTCGAGCTCGGCGTCACCTTCTTCGACACCGCGGACATCTACGGCCCGCACACCAACGAGGAGCTGGTGGGCCGCGAGCTGCGCGCGCACCGCGACGAGGTACAGATCGCGACGAAGTTCGGCAACGCCGTCGCGCCGGACGGGCGGCCCGCCGGGCGCGTCGACGGGTCGCCGGAGTACCTGCGGCAGGCGATCGACGGGTCCCTGCAGCGCCTCGGCGTCGACCACGTCGACCTCTACTACCAGCACCGCGTCGACCCCACGGTGCCGATCGAGGACACGTGGGGCGCCCTCGGCGAGCTGGTGGAGGCCGGGAAGGTGCGCTACCTCGGCATCTCCGAGGCCGCGCCCGAGACCATCCGCCGCGCCCACGAGGTCGCCCCGGTCAGCGCCGTGCAGACCGAGTACTCGCTGTTCACCCGCGAGGTCGAGGACGACGGCGTGCTCGACCTCTGCCGCGAGCTCGGCATCGGCTTCGTGCCCTACAGCCCGCTGGGCCGGGGGTTCCTGTCCGGCGACATCCGCAGCACCGACGACCTGCCCGAGGGCGACTGGCGTCGCAACGCGCCCCGCTTCTCCGGCGACGCGCTGCAGGCCAACCTGCACGTGCTGGAGCGGGTGGAGGAGATCGCCGCGTCGAAGGGCGTCCCGACGACGGTCCTCGCGCTCGCCTGGGTGCTCGCGAAACAGATCGCACCCGGCGTCGTGCCGATCCCCGGCACCAAGCGCCGGCGCTACCTCGAGGAGAACGTGTCGGCGGTGGACGTGACGCTCACCCCGGACGAACTGGCGGCCATCGACGACGCCGCGCCGCTCGGTGCGGCCACCGGCGACCGCTACCCCTCCGCGATGATGGGCGCCCTGCGGCGCTGAGGGCCGGTCACCGGCGCTCGGCGTCCTCCTTCACCGACGCCAGGTTCTTGCGGGCCGAGCGGCCCATGGCCCGCTCGAGGCCCCACTCGGGCACGGGGACGGTGACCTCCATCGTGGAGGTCATCGTCAGCTCGGTCCCGTCGCCGGACTCGGCGGCCTCGTAGCTGATCACGCTCTCCCGGATCAGTCGGCCGCCGTCGCCGGTGCAGGTCAGCGTCACCGAGGAGTCGGTGTAGGCCACCTCGTACTCGGCGGCCGTGGTGAAGCCGATCGCGCCGAGCGTGACCTTGATCCGGGTGGGGCGGCCGTCGTCGCCGCGGGCCTGCACCTCCGCGCCCTTCGCCTCGTTCGCCCACCGGTCGGTGTTCTCCAGGTCGGCCACGATGTCGACGACCGTCGACACCGGCGCGGCGATGGAGATCGATTCCTTCACGGGACCCGCCATGGTCAGGAGATACCCGCCCCGCGGTCCGCCACGCCGGGCGTGTCCAGGGCCATCGTTCCCGACGACGCCTGTGGCCCGGTGAGTGCGATGCCCGCCCGCAGGGCGGAGGCGGCGTCGAGCACGGCGTCGCGGGCGGCCGGGATCAGCCCGGCGAACCCCGCGTAGCCGTGCACGAGGCCCGGGAAGCGGCGGGCCACGACCGGCACGCCGACCGCCCGCAGTGCCGTGACCAGCTCCTCGCCCTCGTCGCGCAGCGGGTCGAATCCGGCGGTGGCGACGTAGCAGGGCGGCATGACGGCGAGGTCGTCCGCCTCGAGCAGCGCCGTCGGGCGGATCGGATCGAGCCCGTCGGGCAGGTAGAGGCCCTCGAACCACTCCACGTCCTGCGTGCGCAGCCCGAACCCGTCGGCGAACAGCTCCCGGGAACCGCCGGAGCGGCCGGCGTCGGTGACGGGGTAGAGCGCGAGGACGAACTCGGCGGTCGGCTCGCCCCGACGCGCGAGCTGGTGGGCGGCGGTGAGGGCGAGGTTGGCGCCGGCGGAGTCGCCGCCGACCGCGATCGCGCCCGCCCGGAACTCCTCGCGGTGCGAGACGACGTGGCGCAGCGCGGCGACGGCGTCGGCGAGCCCGGCCGGGAACGGGTGCTCCGGGGCCAGCCGGTACTCCACCGACAGGACGCGCGCGCCGGCCTGCTGGGCCAGCGCCCGGCACAGCGGGTCGCCCGAGGCGACGCTGCCCAGGGCGAACCCGCCGCCGTGGAAGAAGACGAGCAGGCCCGACGTCGCCCCCGCCACGTCGACCGGCTCGTAGAGGCGGGCGTCGAGCGTCCCCGGGGCGTCGCGGGCCGGGCCGACCGGCACCGGGATCGTCAGTGACCGGCTGACCACACCGCGGGTGACCTCCGCGAGTCCGGTGGCGGCCTCGTCGGTGAGCCGGCGCTGGTCGGACAGGGGTGGGTCCTCGCCGGGATTGGCGGCCAGCGAGATGAGCTTGATGACCATCTGGACGTCGAGGTCGAGGACCTGGCCGTCGAGCTCCACGCGTCGCCCGGCGATCGCACGCTTGAGCGGACGCGGCAGCCCGACCAGGCCACGCAGGACGCGGCGCAGGATCGGGAACTTCACTCCCGAGAGCCTAGGAGCGTCGGGGGCGCGGGTCGCGCGGGGTCGGCCGGGATCACCCGCTGCCACACGGTGACGTCGGAGCGCGCGTAGCCGAGGTGGGCGTAGAAGGCCCCGGCGTCGTCGTTGTCGGCACGCACCATGAGCTGGACCTTCGGGACATCGGCCGCCAGCCGCTCCTCCGCCGCGGCGACGAGCGCCCGCCCGACGCCCCGGCCGCGGACCGCCGCCGCGAGGTAGTACATCCAGCCGCGGTGACCGTCGTGGCCGACCATGACCGTCCCGAGGAGACCGCCCTCGTCGTCGACGGCCGCGAGCACCGTGGAGGACGGCCCGGCGAGAGCGCGATCGAGGTCGGAGCGCGGGTCGTTCCAGGGACGCGTGAGGCCGGCGGCGTGCCACAGGTCGATCGCCGCGTCGGCCTCGTCGGGACGGAGATCTCGGATGCGCACGCGGCGATGATGGACCCGTGACCGTGCTGCTGGGCGTGCTGACCCGACTCCGGCCGTGGCGCGACGACGACGCCGAGGCCATCCACCGGGCGTGCCAGGACGCCGACGTGCAGCGCTTCACGACGGTGCCCTCCCCGTACCGCCGCGAGGACGCGGACTGGTTCCTGGCGCACTACATCGCCGACGTCGAGGCGGAGGGTGGGGCGTCGTTCTGCGTCGAGGGTCTGTCCGCCCCGGGCCGCGTGGCGGGCAGCATCGCGCTGCTGCGCGCGCGGGACGGCGTGGGCGAGATCGGCTACTGGTGCGCGCCGGAGGCCCGGGGTCGGGGCTGGACCTCCGATGCGCTCACGACGCTCGCGGCCTGGTCGTTCGCCGAGCGCGGGTGCCGACGGCTGGAGCTGACCATCGAGCCGGCCAACGTCGCGTCGCTGCGTGTGGCCCGCCGGGCCGGGTTCGTCGAGGAGCACGTGGACCCGGCCCGGCGGCTCGGGGACGGGTCGGTGCGGGAGGTGGTGGTCCTGGCCCTCGAGCGCTGAGATCGTGACCGCTTCGTGATGCGCGCAGCCGGCTCCACCCGGCCTTTTCCCGCCGTGACTGTCGGGGGTTCGCACTAACGTTCGATTCATGACGAGGGCGGTGGCGGGTCCGGGCGAGGGCGAGGGCGAGGCCGCGCGCCCGGAGGTGGGGCCGGAGGGCCTGCCGGGGCAGTGGGTGGACGCCGGACTCGGCGTGCAGTTCACGCTGATGAACGTCGCCGCGTGGCGGCTGTGTCGGTGGCTGTTGGAGTGCTCCCGGGCGCAGGCCGGCACCGCGACGCGGGTGGCCTCACGGCCACGGGCGGGGAAGATCGTCGCCGCGTCGCTGGGGTGGTCGGAGTCCTACGCGGCCGCGCGGGTCGAGTTCGCCCGCCAGGTTCTCGAGCGGCTGCCCGTCCTGGGTGCGCAGATGCAGTCGGGACGCCTGGAGGAGCGGAAGGCCTCGATCATCGTCGATCTGGTGGCCGACCTCGACGACGACCAGGCCCGCGCGGTGGTCGAGGAGATCGTCGACCCGGCCCCGTCGCTGGGCTACGCCGCGCTCCGCCGGCTGGTGGGGCGCGTGGCGATGGCGGTCGACCCGGCCTGGGCCGAGCGGCGCCGCGCGGCGGGCATCGCGCGCCGGCGGGTGGCACTGCGTTCGGCACCCTCGGGGGCGGCGGAGCTGTGTGGGTTGGATCTTCCCGAGGACCCCGCCCAGGACGCCCACGACCGGATCGTCGCGCTGGCCCACGAGGTGCTGCGGCGGCTCAAGCGCGCGGGCATCACCACCGTGTCGGTCGGGACCGCGGAGTCGGAGGTGATGCTCACCCTGACCGGGCCCGCCGGGGCGGGGATGTACGACCTCGACGTCGTCGACCACGTCGTCGCCGCCCTCGGCGGACCCACCGACCCCGATCCCGAGGGACCTCCCGATCCGGACGGACCTCCCGACCCCGAGGGACCTCCCGACCCCGAGGGACCTCCCGACCGCGGACCCGACGACCCGCACGGCGACGACCCGCACGGCGGTGGCGGTGGCGGTCGGGCTCCGGTGGTGGCCTTCCGGGCGCGCACCGTGCTGCGGATGGAGCTCCGCGGCGTCCTCGGGCTCGACCGCTCGCCCGGTGAGCTCCCCGGTCGCGGCCCCATCACCCACCGGGCCGCCGTGGCGATGGCCTGGGCGCGCACCCACACGCGCTGGCGCATCCGGCTCTACGACCAGGTCGGCCACCTCGAACACGTCCTGTCCGTCCGACCGCCGAGCGACGGCCCGCCTCCGGCCGGCGGTCGGCGCCGCGCTCACGTCGTCGAACTCACCGCGTTCACGAGCGACCTGGACGCCCTCGCCGCCGAGCACACCGATCCCCGCCCTGAAGCCGTCGAACTTCTCCGCCGGGCCCGGCGCGCACTCGAGAAGGAACGTGCCCGCCCACCCGACGAACACCCCGCCCGGACCCGATCGGAAGCCGCCCACCGGTTCCCCTCGACCCGGCTGCGGGACTGGGTCCAGGCGCGCGACCACACCTGCCGCGCGCCCGGCTGCGCCGTCGACGCCGTCGGCACCGACCTCGACCACACCCGCCCCGTGATCGCCGGCGGCCTCACCGTCGCCGACGACCTCGGCCCCCTCTGTCGCCGCGACCACCTGCTCAAGTCCGACCCCGCGAGCGGCTGGACGGTCACCCAAACCACCCCCGGGTACTTCGAGTGGACCTCCCCCACCGGCCGTGTCCATCGCACGACCCCCTACCGCTACCGACCGCTGCCGGCTCCCGTTCCGCGCACCGGTCCCCGGCGGCGACCGCCCGAGCGCTTCTCGCGCCCGAGGCGGCCCGGTGCCGCCCGCGCCAACCGCCACGGCCAGATCACCGACCCCGCCCTCGACACCGCCTGGCACCTCGCCACCCGAGCCGACCGGACCCCCTACGCCGGCGACGGACCGCCGTTCTGAGCTCGGACCGCGATCGTCCCGGCCACCCCGACGACCGTGTCGCCCCCGACGTGCACCGTGTCTCCGGCGTGGTCGACGTGGATCCGCCCGCGGCGCCCGAGCGCCGTGCCCTGCGCTGCCACGTACGACGACGGCGCGTGCCCGGCCGGTACCAGCCACTGCGCGAGGCCGGCGTTGAGCGAACCCGTCACGGGGTCCTCGCCCACGCCCATCGCCGGCACGAACGCGCGCACCTCGAACGCCGCGTCCGACCCGGCCAGGTGCGGGCCCACCACCCCCACCGCGTGACTCAGCTCGTGCTCCGCCAACGCCCGCAGGTCGGGCTCCAGGGCGAGGACGGTCGCCGCGTCGCGCAGCAGCAGCGCCACCCACCCCGGCCCGTTGTCCACCCACGCCGCGTCGACGACGTCGTCCACGCCGAGCCCGTCGGTCAGCACCGCGAGGTCCGCCGCGTCGACCGGCCCCGACCGCACCAGCGGCGGCGCCTCGAACGACAACCGCTCCGCCGAGCGCACCCGCACGAGACCCGCACCGCACTCCTGGACCGGCCCCGAGGCGTCGTCCGGAACACCGCCCGCCTCCAGCCACGCCCGCGCGGAGCCCAGCGTCGGGTGGCCGGCGAAGGGCAGCTCGCGGCGGGGCGTGAAGATGCGCAGCCGGTAGTCCGCGCCGGGCTGCGTCGGGCGCAGCAGGAACGTCGTCTCGGAGAGGTTCGTCCACGACGCGACCGCGGCCATCTGCGCGTCGGTGAGGTCGTCGGCGTCGTGGACGACCGCGACCGGGTTGCCGAGGAACAGCTCGTCGGTGAACACGTCGACCTGGGTGAAGCGGTGCACGCTCGGAGAACCTTCCCGACGACGGCTCGCGGCGGCAGAGCCACCTGGGCCGCGGTGGCAGCGGGTACACCGGAGACGTGGAGGAGAAGACCTGCGCGACCTGCGGGCGGCGCATCGAGTGGCGCAAGAAGTGGGCCCGCGACTGGGAGAACGTCCGCTACTGCTCCGACGCCTGCCGCCGGCACAAGCCGAACGACACCGACCGGGCGCTCGAGACGACGATCGTCGAGCTGCTGGACCGGCGCGCGGCGGGAAGGACGATCTGCCCGTCGGAGGCGGCCAAACAGGTCGGCGGCGACGACTGGCGCGACCTCATGGAGCCCGCCCGGCGGGCGGCCCGGCGCCTCGTCGACGCCGGGACGATCGAGATCACGCAGCAGGGACACGTCGTCGACCCCTCCACCGCGAAGGGGCCGATCCGGCTGCGGAAGGCCTAGCGCAGCGCCCCGGGGCTGCCCTCGTACCGCTGCGTGAGGATCTCGAAGTGGTGCCCGCCGGGGTCGTCGAAGTACAGCCCACGACCGCCGTGGTTCTCGTTGATCGTGTTCGGCTCCCGCGAGTGCGGGCCCGCGACGTAGACCACCCCGCGCGCCTCGAGCCGGCCGCGGACGGCGTCGAACTCCGCCTCGGAGAGGTGGAACGCGACGTGCTGACCGGGGAACTCGAACGGCGGCACCGCGTAGTCGACGGTGAGGGTGTCGTTCACGTCCACGGCGATGAAGGGCGGCGCCGAGCGGGGCGCGGGCAGGTCGAGGATCTCGGCGAGGAAGCGCGCGGACTCCTCGGCGTCGTGGGCGGCGAGGGCGAGGTGGTCGAGGCGGACGGTCATGGTCGGACCATCCGAGCGAACGCCCGCAGGACCGTCAAGGGCCCGGACGGGCTCAGAGCGCGGCGTTCGTGCGCGCGTAGGCGCCGCGGTGGAACACCAGTGGCGGCAGCTCGGCGGTCTCCAGCGCCTGCACGGCCCCGACGACGATGAGGTGGTCGCCGCCGTCGTGGGAGGCGTGCAGCGTGCAGTCGATCCACGCGGTGGCGCCCGCCAGGACCGGCGAACCGGAGACGGCGGCCGGGGTCCACTCGACGCCCGCGAACTTGTCGGTGCCCGACTTCGCGAACTGCGTCGACAGCTCGCCCTGGTCCTCGGCCAGGACGTTGACGCAGAAGCGGCCGGTCGACTCGATCTTCGGCCACGACGACGAGTTCCGCCCCGGCAGGATCAGCACGAGCGGCGGGTCGAGCGACAGCGACGAGAACGACTGGCAGGTGAAGCCGGCGGGCTCGCCGTCCACGATCCCGGTCACGATCGTCACGCCGGACGGGAAGTGCCCCAGGACCGACCGCATCGTCGTCGGGTCCGTGCTCGGCATGCGTCCTCCAGGTCTCGCCGTCGCGGTCGGGTGAGCACGCTAGGCGTTCTCGTCGTCGGCGGCCACGTGCGCGGACGTACGCTCGACGCCCCATGGACGCTGTTCCGCCCCCGACGTCGCGTCGCGGCCGCCCGAAGGACCGCAGCAAGGACGCGGCCGTGCTCGACGCCACGGTGCGCCTGCTCGCCGAACACGGTGTCGCGGGCACGTCGATGGACCGGGTGGCGGCCGCCGCCGGGGTCTCGAAGGTCACCGTCTACACGCGGTGGCCGACGAAGAACGCGCTGGTCGGAGCCGCTCTGGCGCACCTGCGGCTCGGGGACGTCCCGGAGCCGTCCGGCGACGTCCGCGCCGACCTCGTCGCCCTGCTGGACGCGATGCGGGCGCAGTACGACGCGGTCGACGCGATGGGCATCCTCGGGACCTGCCTGACCGACGCCGACGATGCCCTGCTCGACATCGTGCGCGAGAACACCCTGCTCCCCCGCCGCGCGCTGTTCGCGGCGGTCCTCGCCGCCGGCGTCGAGCGGGGCGACCTGCGGGCCGACCTCGACGTCGAGGCCGCGACCAGCCTCGTCGTCGGGACCCTCTACGCCGACCACCTGGCCGGGCGCCCGACCGACACCGCCACGGTCGTCGACCTCGCGCTCACCGGTCTCGTCAGAACCGTCCGCTGACCAGCCGCGCCCCCTCCGCCATCGCGTCGAACTTGGCCCACATGACGCGCGGGTCGACCTCCGGGACGTAGGTCGCCTGGGAGGAGAACCCGCAGTCCGCACCGGCCATCACCCGCTCCGGCCCGACGAGCCGGGCGAAGCGCTCGAGGCGTTCGGCGATCAGCTCGGGGTGCTCGACGATGTTGGAGGCGTGGGTGATGACGCCCGGCACCAGCACCTTGTCCGCCGGCAGCGCGACGGTCTCCCACAGGTGGTACTCGTGCTCGTGGCGGGGGTTGGCGGCCTCGAAGGAGACGTACCGCGCGTTCACGGCGAGGACGAGGTCGACGACGTCGGCCAGCGGGACGTCGAACACCCGCGGGCCCTCGTTGATCGAGTAGCAGGTGTGGAAGCGGACGCGCTCGGGCGGGATGCCGCGCAGGGCGTGGTTGACCGCCTCGACGTACATCCGGCCGCGACGATCGCGCTCGGCGGGGTCGTAGCCGTGGAAGCTGAAGATCTCGGTGAGGAACGGGTCGTCCACCTGCAGCGTGAACCCGGCGTCGACGATCGCCCGGTACTCGGTGTGCAGGGCGTCCGCGACGGCGAAGTAGTAGGCCTCCTCGGTGTCGTAGTACTCGTTGACCCCGACGCCGCTCGGCGCGATCGACGGGACGAAGGCCTCGGCCGGGTCGACGACCGCGGCCAGGTTGTCCAGGTCGCGCCGCAGCGCCTCCTCACCCCGGTAGACCAGCGGCCCGGTGCACACCACCGGCTCGATGGTCCCGACGGTGCCGCCCATCATCGCCTGCGCGAAGTACCGCTCGTAGTACTCCGGGAAGGCCTCCTGCTCGGCGGCGAAGCTGTAGACCGTCTCCGCGCCCGGCCGGCGCTCCAGGCCGCCGAGCCGCTCGGTGACGTAGCTGAAGAAGCCGAGCTTGCCCATCTCGCCGTCGGTGACCACGTCGATGCCGTGCGCCCGCTGCTCCGCCACGATCCCGGCGACGGCGTCCCGGGTGGCCGTCTCCCGGGCCGCCGGATCGGCCTGCGGGTCGGCCAGCAGGTCGAGCAACGCCCTCGGGCGGGGAAGGCTCCCGACGTGCGTCGTGCGGATGCGGACCACGGCGTCCCTCATTTCCTGAACCGAACAGTTCAGGTGAAGCTAGGGGGATGCCCGACGCCGGGTCAACCGTTCCTCTATTCAGATGCTCGACATCTCAATCGTGCGCCATTCAGTGCTTTCTCCTCCGGGATGACTCGTGTCACGCTGGTCGCCACCAGTCCGTAGGAACACGAGGAGTTTCAGCGTGGAGACCTTCGTCCTGATCACCGGCGCCTGGCACGGCGGCTGGAGCTGGCGTCCCGTGGCGACGAAGCTGCGGGCGGCGGGGCACCGGGTGTACACCCCGACCCTGCCCGGCCTCGATCTCGGCGACGACCCCCGCGGGGTCACCCTGATCGACTGCGTCGACGCCGTCGTCGACCTCGTCGAGCGCGAGGACCTCAGCGACGTGACGCTGCTCGGGCACAGCTGGGGCGGCTTCGTGCTCTGCGGCGCCGCGCCCCGGGTCGCCCCGCGGTTGAAGCGCAACGTCTTCTGGAGCGCGTTCGTCCCGCAGGACGGCGAGTCGCTCATGGACGCCGTCCCGCCGCAC
Organism: Actinomycetospora sp. CA-084318; assembly: GCF_050955885.1. Classification (NCBI taxonomy): domain Bacteria; kingdom Bacillati; phylum Actinomycetota; class Actinomycetes; order Pseudonocardiales; family Pseudonocardiaceae; genus Actinomycetospora; species Actinomycetospora sp. CA-084318. Next base: position 549,014 of record NZ_CP192098.1, on the reverse strand, counting down.
TACGCCGACCTGTTCAACGCCCAGGCCGCCGCGAGCGGTGAGCAGAACACCGTCACGCTGCCCTTCGAGGTGTGGCAGGGCGCGTTCATGCAGGACGCCGACGAGCAGGCCCAGCGCACGGTGTACAACCTGCTCGCCCCGCATCCGATGGGGACCTTCACCGAGGCGCCGGACCAGAAGCCGTTCTTCGCTCTCGACGTGCCCAACCACTACGTGCTCTCCGTCGACGACATCGCCCTGCCGCCGGGCGAGTACGGCTGGACCCGCTTCGCCGAGCGCCTCGGCGTCACCGCGATCGAGGCCCCGGGCAGCCACGAGGGCAACTTCACCCGCCCCGAGGAGCTCACGGACGCGTTCCTGAAGGCCGTCGGATGAGGGTCGCGGTCGTCGGCGCCGGCATCGGCGGCCTGACCCTCGGGCTCGCGCTGCGGGCCCGGGGGGTCGAGGTGGACCTCTACGAGCGCGCCGACGAGCTGCGCGAGGTCGGCGCCGCGGTCGCGCTCTCCGCCAACGGCACCCGTGAGCTCGAACGGCTCGGCGTCGGGGAGGCCCTGGACCGGGTCTCGACGATGCCGACCGAGCTGATCTACCGCGACGGCCGGACGGGCGAGCGGATCGCCGCCCACGCGGGCGGCGCGGAGTACCGCCGCCGGTTCGGCGCGCCCTACTGGGGCATCCACCGGGTCGACCTGCAGCGGGGCCTGGCGCGCGCGTTCGGCGACGACCACCTGCACCTGTCGCGCGCCGTCGCGGGGATCGGCGACGACGGGCGCTCCATCGCCTTCGCGGACGGCTCGACCGTGACCGCGGACGTCGTCGTCGGCGCCGACGGGGTGCACTCGGTGGTCCGCGAGTACGTCGTCCCCGGCGAGGGACCGCGCTACTCGGGCACCAGCGCCTTCCGCGGTCTCGTCCCGCGGTCCGCCCTGCCCTCGCTGCCCGACCCGCTGGCCATCCAGTTCTGGGCCGGCCCGCACGCCCACCTACTGCACTACGCCCTCGGCGGCGTGGAGCGCGACGACGACACCGTGAACTTCTTCGCCGTCATCTGCGGTCCGGAGCAATGGAGCGGGGGCAATCGCGAGGTGGCCGACGGCGAGCTCCTCGCGGCCTTCGCCGGCTGGCACCCCGCCGTCGTCGAGATGCTCGCCGCGGTCCCGCAGAGCCCGCGCTGGCCGCTGCTCTCGCAGCCGCACCTGACCCGGTGGACCCGGGACCGGGTCGCGCTCATCGGCGACGCCTGCCACGCGATGCTGCCCCACCACGGCCAGGGCGCGAACCAGTCGATCGAGGACGCCGTCGTGCTCGCCGACCTCCTCGCCGCGCACGGGCCCGACGAGGCCCTCGCGATCTACCCCCGACGACGCCGGGCCCGCACCCGCGCCGTCTCCGCCAGCGCCTGGGAGACCGGGACGCTCCTCCATCTCCCCGACGACGACGTCGACGGCCTGAAGGCGCGCGACGCGCGCTTCACCGGCTACCTCGACGCCAACGCCTGGGTCCACGAGTACTCCGCCACACCCACCACGAAGGACGCCTCATGACCACCACCGAGGACCAGCCCGTCTCCGACGCCTCGACCGCCGGCAGCCACGCCACCGACATCGCCCGCTCGGGCGCGGCCACCTTCCGCACCGGCGGGGGCGAGGTCGACCAGACCCGCGTCGCCACGGTCGTCGGGGCCGCGCTCGAGGGCATCCGCGCCGCGATCCGCGAGAACAAGGTCACCTACGACGAGTTCGACGCCTTCAAGCGCTGGCTGATCGCCGTCTCCGACACCGGCGAGTGGCCGCTGTTCCTCGACGTCTACCTCGAGTTCGAGGTCGAGAAGGTCGCCGCCGAGACCCAGGACGGGTCGGTCGGCACCATCCTCGGCCCGTTCTGGCTCGACGGGCAGGCCCAGCTCACCTCCCCGGCCACGCTGCCGATGCGCGACGACGAGCCCGGCACCCCGATGATCCTCGCGGGCCAGGTCACCGGCACCGACGGCAAGCCCCTCGCCGGCGCCGAGGTCGACATCTGGCACACCGACGAGGAGGGCTGGTACTCCGGCTTCGCCTCGAAGCCGCCGGCCGGGAACCTGCGCGGCGTGGTGGCCTGCGACGACGAGGGCCGCTACGAGATCCACACCCGGAAGCCCGCGCCGTACACGATCCCGCTCGACGGGCCGACCGGGCAGATGACCCTGGCCGCCGGCTGGAGCCCGTGGCGCCCCGCCCACATCCACCTGCTGGTCACCGCCCCGGGCCACCGCACGCTGACCACCCAGCTGTTCTTCACCGGCGACCCGTACCTGGGCAACGACGTCGCCTCGGCGGACAAGCCGGAGCTCACCCTGGACCCGCAGCCGACCGGGAACGGCGACGAGATCCGCTCCGACCGGGACTTCGTGCTCGAGCCCGAAGCCTGACGTTGGACCTCCGGCAGCTGCGCTACTTCGTGACGGTGGCGCGGACGCGGCACTTCGGCCGGGCGGCCGAGGAGCTGCACATCGCACAGTCGCCGCTCTCCCAGGCCATCCGGCAGCTGGAGTCGCACCTCGGCGCCCCGCTCTTCGAGCGGACCACGCGCCGGGTCGACCTCACCGCCGCCGGCGAGGCCCTGCTGCCGGAGGCCGTCCGCATCCTCGAGTCCGTCTCGGCCGCCCGCGACCAGGTGTCGCGGGTGGCCGCGGGGGACCTCGGATCGCTGCGGGTCGGCGCCACCGGGCTCGCGACCTACCGCCACGTGCCCGACCTCGTCCGACGCCTCTCGAGCGCCCTGCCCGGTCTGGCCCTGACCTTCCGCACCGAGATGCTGACCCCGGATCTCGAGGCGGCCCTGGCCGATCACCGCATCGACCTCGCCGTGCTCCGGCCCCCGGTGCGCGACGAGTCCCTGGACACGCACGTCCTCGCCCGGGAGCGCCTCGTCCTGGCGGTCCCGTCGACCTTCCCGACGACCTCCTCGACGCCGGACGGGGCGGCTCCGGTCGACCTCGCGGAGCTCGCCGACGCCGACTTCGTCGTCTACGCGGCCCCCGGGTCGGTGGTCGGCGCCGCGGCCGACCGCGCCTGCCGGGCCGCGGGCTTCGTCCCGCGCCACACCCACGAGGCCGGCCAGACGTCCACCGTGCTCGCGCTGGTCGCGGCGGGTCTCGGGGTCGCCCTGCTCCCCGAGTCCGTCCTCGCCGTGTCCGTCTCCGGAGTGCGCTACCACGCCCTGACCAGCAGCGAGGTCACGACCGACGTCGCCCTCGCCTGGCGCTCCGACGATCCCTCCCCCGCCCTCGCGCGGGCCCTCGCCGTCCTCCTGGAGGAGCCGTGAAGATCACCTCCGTCGAGGCCATCCCCCTCGCCGTCCCCTACCGCCGACCGTTCGCCTTCGCCAGCGGCACCGTCACCGCCGCCGACCACGTCCTGGTGCGGATCACCACCGACGACGGGCTCGTCGGCGTCGGCGAGGCGCCGCCGCGGCCCTACACCTACGGCGAGACGGCCGCGTCGATCGTCGCCGTGGTCCACGACCTGTTCGCCCCCGTGCTCGTCGGCGCCGACCCCTTCGCCCGCGAACGGATCCGGGCCGCGCTCGGTCGCACCGTCGCCAACAACGCCGCCAAGGGTGCCGTCGACATCGCCCTCTGGGACCTCGTCGGGCAGGCCTGCGGGCAGCCCGTCCACGTCCTGCTCGGCCACGCCGCCGACGAGGTCCGCGTCGCCCACATGATCGGCCTGGGCACGCCGGGCGAGATGGTCGCCGACGCCGCCGAGGTGCGCGACGAGCACGGCGTCGAGGCGTTCAAGGTCAAGGTGGGCCGCGACCTCGGCGTCGACCTCGCCGCCGTGCGGGCGCTGCGCACCGAACTCGGTGACCACGTCGAGCTCTACGCCGACGCCAATCGCGGCTGGGACGCCGACACCGCGATCGTCGCGGCCCGCCGGCTCGCCGACCACGGCGTGACGATGCTCGAGGAACCCAACGACGCCGCCGACGTCCTCGGCCGCCGCCGCATCGTCGCGGCCTCGCCGATCCCGGTCGTCGGGGACGAGTCGACCATCACCCTCGGCGGCGTCGCCCGCTCGCTGCTCGACGGCGACTCCGAGGCCATCAGCGTCAAGGTCGCCCGCACCGGCTTCACCGACTCCGCGAAGATCGTCGGGCTGTGCGAGGGCCTGGGGATCACCACCATGATCGGCAACCAGATCGACGGGATGCTCAACAGCGTCGCCTCGACCGCGCTCGGCTGCGGCCTGGCCGCCCTGGCCCGCCACCCCGTCGAGGTCACCAACTTCCTGCTCATGGCCGACGACGTGCTCGCCGAGCCCCCGGTGATCACCGACGGCCGGATCGCCGCCCGGCAGGCCCCCGGCCTCGGGGCCACCATCGATCCCGACAAGCTCGCCCACTACCGCGCCGACCAGTAAGGAGCGCCCCGTGCAGTTCCTCGTCCGGATGGACGTCCGTCTGCCCCACGACATGCCGCAGGAGGTGGCCGACGACCTGCGCGCCCGGGAGAAGGCCCGGGCCGAGGAGATCCAGCGCGCCGGGAAGTGGCCCGAGCTGTGGCGGGTGGTCGGGCGCTACGCGAACTACAGCCGGTTCGACGTGGAGTCCGGCGACGAGCTGCACCAGCTGCTCTCCAGCCTGCCGCTGTTCCCCTACATGGACATCGAGGTGACCGCCCTGACGCGGCACCCCTCGAAACTGGACCTGTGAGGAGCGCACACTGCCGGTGGCCGGAAGTCCCATGGGCACACACCGACCGGTACGGGAGGGTGATCGGGTGCGTCTCCACGTGACCGACGAAGGACCGCGCGACGCGCCGCCGCTCGTGCTGCTCTGCTCGCTGGGCTCCACGGTCGACATGTGGGCCCCGCAGCGCCGCGACCTGACGGTCGACCACCGGGTGATCACCGCCGACACCCGCGGGCACGGCGCCTCGCCGGTCCCCGACGGGCCGTACACGGTCGAGGAGCTCGCCGACGACGTCCTCGAGACCCTCGACGGGCTCGGCGTCACCCGGGCCGCGTTCGCCGGGGTCTCGCTCGGCGGCGCGATCAGCCAGGCGATCGCCCTGCGCGCGCCCGACCGGGTCGCGGCCCTCGCCCTGGTCTGCACGTCCGCCCGGTTCGGCGACCCGGAGCCGTGGCAGGACCGCGCCGCCACGGTGCGCGCCGGGGGCGCGGAGGCGATCGCCGACGCCGTGGTCGCCCGCTGGTTCACCGAGGACTACGTGCAGGGCGCGCCCGCCGTCCGCGACGCGATGCGCGACATGATCGCCGCGACGCCGGCCGAGGGCTACGCCGCCTGCTGCGACGCGATCGCCGGCTGGGACTCGCGCGCGCGGCTCGGCGACATCGCCGCGCCGACCCTCGTGATCTCCGGGGAGCACGACCCGGCCACCCCGCCCGAGCACGGGCAGGTCCTGGCCGACGGCATTCCCGGTGCCCGCTTCGAGGTCGTCGCCGACGCCGCGCACCTGGCGTCCTACCAGCGGCCCGAGATCGTCACGCCCCTGCTGGCCGAGCATCTGGAAGGTTCTGTATGAGCGAGATCGACAAGGTGGTCGCGAGCGCCGACGAGGCGGTGGAGGACATCGGCTCCGGCTCCTCGCTGGCGGTCGGCGGCTTCGGCCTGTCCGGGGTGCCGATCGTGCTGATCGACGCGCTCAACCGGACCGACGCGACCGACCTCAAGGTCGCCTCGAACAACTGCGGCGTCGACGGCTGGGGCCTGGGCGTGCTGCTCGAGCAGCACCGCATCTCCCGGGTCGTGGCCTCGTACATCGGCGAGAACAAGGAGTTCGCCCGCCAGTACCTCGGCGGCGAGATCGAGGTCGAGCTCAACCCGCAGGGCACGCTGGCCGAGCGGCTGCGCGCCGCGGGCACCGGCGTCCCCGCCTTCTACACCCCGGCCGGCGTCGGCACGATGATCGCCGACGGCGGGCTGCCGTGGCGCTACGACACCGACGGCAACGTCACCATCACCTCCCCGGCCAAGGAGGTCCGCGAGTTCGAGGTGACGCTCGCCGACGGCACGCGGGTCCGCAAGGCGCACGTCCTGGAGACCGCGCTGGACATCGACTTCGGCATCGTGCGCGCCCTCAAGGGCGACCGGCACGGCAACCTCGTGTTCAACAAGTCCGCGCGGAACTTCAACCCGCTCGCCGCCATGGCCGGCCGGGTCGCGATCGCCGAGGTCGAGCAGCTCGTCGAGCCCGGCGAGATCGACCCCGACGAGGTCCACCTGCCCGGCATCTTCGTCCACCGCGTCGTCGAGCTCTCGCCCGACGAGGTCGGCCGCAAGCACATCGAGAAGCGCACGACCCAGGAGACGATGCTGGGTCTGACTGGAGGACGAGGATGAGCCTGACCCGCGAGCAGATGGCCGCCCGCGCGGCGAAGGAGCTCCGCGACGGCTCCTACGTCAACCTCGGCATCGGCCTGCCCACCCTGGTCCCGAACTACCTGCCCGAGGGCGTGGGCATGGTGCTGCACTCCGAGAACGGCCTGCTCGGCGTCGGCCCGTACCCCTACGACGCCGACGTCGACCCGGACCTGATCAACGCCGGCAAGGAGACCGTGACGACGCTGCCCGGCGCCTCGTTCTTCGACTCCGCGCTGAGCTTCGGGATGATCCGCGGCGGCAAGGTCGACACCGCGATCCTCGGCGCGATGCAGGTCTCGCAGACCGGCGACATCGCGAACTGGATGATCCCCGGCAAGATGGTCAAGGGCATGGGCGGCGCGATGGACCTCGTCCACGGCGCCAAGACCGTCATCGTGCTCATGGAGCACGTCGCCAAGGACGGCTCGCACAAGATCGTCGAGAAGTGCGACCTGCCGCTGACCGGTGAGGGCGTCGTCCAGCGCATCATCACCGACATCGCGGTCATCGACGTCACCGAGTCCGGCCTCGTGCTGCGCGAGCTCGCCGAGGGCGTCACCGAGGACGAGGTCCGCGAGAAGACCGGCGCGGAGCTCACCAGCGCGCTGTAGCCCCCGCCCCGTTCGGAACGAACGGCACTCTCGCGCACATAGATGCTGCGAGAGTGCCGTTCGTTCGTCGGGGAGCGGGCCACCTACGCCACCCGCAGCACCACCATGCGCGCCCCGACGTCCGCGGCGCGGCGGTAGTCGACGAGCTCGGTGGACACGATCTGGACCATCGCCATCTGCGCGAGCCGGTCGACCTCGGCGCGGTAGCCGCCGGAGTCCCAGATGTCGTCGAGCACGGTGGCGACGATCGTCCCGCCCGGCCGGGTCAGCCGGACGAACTCCCCGAACGCGCCCGGCCCCACGTGCCCGTGGGTGAGGGTGCCGACGCAGACGACGACGTCGTAGGCGTCGGCCGGGCTCGGCAGGGCGCGCGACAGGTCGGCCGGGGCCAGCCGCCGGTAGACCCCGGTCTCCTTCGCCCGCGCCAGCATGCCCGGCGACAGGTCGACCCCGTCGATCTGCCGGGCGCCCGCCGCCGCCAGGGCCACCCCGACGAGCCCCGTGCCGCACCCGGCGTCGAGGATCTCGCCCTCGACGCCCGCCTCGGCGACCACCGTCCGCGCCGCCAGCTCCGGCCCGACGTAGCCCTGGGCCTCGCCGGTCAGTTCCTCGTCGTAGCTCTCCGCCCACTCGTCGTAGAGGGCACGGGCGTCGTCGGGACCGGTGAGCGTGTAGGCGCGCCGCAGCCAGGCGCTGCCCGCGGTGTTGGTGTCGAGCGGGTCGGGCGCGGCTGCGGTGTCGGCCGGGGTCTCGGACATGGCGACCATCCTCGCCTACCGACGGCGGGTCAGCCGGGGAACGTGCCCGCCCGCGGGAGCAGCCCGGGTACCCGGTAGCCGAGCTGGTCGGAGAGGAAGCCGGCGATCGGGAGGAGCCGCTCCAGGTCGAGACCGGTCCGCGCGCCCATGCGCTCGAGGAGGTAGACGAGGTCCTCGGTGGCGATGTTCCCGGTCGCCGCGGGCGCGAACGGGCAGCCGCCGATCCCGCCGTTGGAGGAGTCGAGCCAGTCCACGCCCCACTCGTACGCGGCCACCGCGTTCGCGAAGCCGGTGTTGCGGGTGTTGTGGAAGTGCGCGCGGGTGACGACGTCGGGCGCCACCGACCGGACCCCGTCGAGCAGGGTCCGCACCTGCGTCGGCACGCCGACGCCGATGGTGTCGGCGATCGCGATCTCCTTCGCCCCGGCGGCCGCCGACCGTCGCGCGACCTCGATGACCCGCGCCGGGTCGACCTCGCCCTCGAAGGGGCAGCCGAACGAGGTCGCGATCGTGACGGTGGCGAACAGGCCCGTCGACGCCGCCTCGGCGAGGACCTCCTCCGCGACCTCCGTGAGCGCCTCGGTGGTCGAGTTCTGGTTGCGCGCGGCGAAGGTGTCGGACGCGGGGACGACGACGTTGACCTCGTCCACGCCGGCCGTCACGGCCCGGTCGAAGCCGCGGCGGTTGAGCACGAGCCCGATGTGCGAGACGCCCTCGGGGCGCGGCACCCGCTCCATCACGGCCTCGGCGTCGGCCATCGCGGGGACGAGCTTCGGGTGCACGAACGAGCAGGACTCGATCCGGGTGACCCCCGCGGCGATCGCCTGCGAGATCAGCTCGACCTTCGCGTCGGTCTCGAGCAGGGTCTTCTCGTTCTGCAGCCCGTCGCGCGGGCTGACCTCCACGATCCCGACCACCGTTGGTCCCTCCTGATCCCGGCCGACGCCCCGACCCTAGTCCCGCACCGTGCTCGCCCGTGATCGTCGCCGAACCCCCGGCGAGGGGCTTTCCGACACGATCCGGACATGCGATGGTCGTCACAGGAGAATCGCCGGACGAGGGAGTCGACGATGCGTATCCGCGACGTGCTCAACGCCAAGCCCGCCGGGGTCCTGACGGTGGAACCGACCACCCCGGTGCCCAGCCTGCTGTCCGTGCTCGCGGCCCGCGGGGTCGGGGCCGCGGTGGTCGTCGACGACGCGGGCACCGTCGTCGGGATGGTCTCCGAACGCGACGTGGTCCGGCACCTGCACCACCGGGGCCGGGAGGTCCTCGTCGACACCGTCGGCTCGATCATGACCGGCCCGGTGACGACGTGCGGTCCCGACGACGAGGTCGACTCCCTCGGCGCGGTGATGACCGAGCGCCGCATCCGGCACCTCCCGGTCCTCGAGGACGGGAAGCTGACGGGGATCGTCAGCATCGGCGACGTCGTCAAGACCCGCCTCGACATGCTGGAGGCGCACCGGAACCAGCTCGAGGCCTACATCGCGGGCTGAGCCCAGTCCGCCACCCGCGCGGCCACGTCGGCCGGGCCGGGGATCGCCGCGATCTCCGCGGCCAGCGCGCGGGCACCCGCCCGCTCCGGGCCCTCGTCGAGCAGGTCCCGCAGGGCCTTCCCGACGGCCGGGGCGGTCGCCTCGGGTCCGAGGAGCTGGCGGCCCGCGCCGACGCGTACCACGGCCGCGGCGTTGAAGAACTGGTCGGCGCCCTGCGGCAGGAACAGCTGCGGCACCCCGGCGGCGGCAGACGCGAGCGTGGTGCCGCTCCCGCCGTGGTGGATCACGGCGGCGGGCGGGTCGTCGGAGCGGAGCAGCTCGGCCTGCGGCACGAACGGCTCGACCTGCACGCCGTCACGATCGAGGTCGGCGAGCTCGCCCGCGTCGACCGAGCCGGTCGCGACGAGCACGTCGAGGTCGGCGGCGGCGAGGCCCTCGACGGCCGCCCGCAGCACCCCGGCGTCACCGAACGCCGTCCCGAGCGTGAGCAGCACCCACCGGGTGCCGGGCCGGCGGCGGGCGGTGAACGGGGTCGGCGGGTTCCAGCCGGTGGGCCGCAGCGGCAGCTCGGTCAGGCCCGCGAGCACGTCGGCGGTCTCTGCGTCCTGCATCGACGGCGGGCAGACGTCGAGGTACGCGTGCCCGAGCGGCTCACCGGCCGGGACGACGATGCCGACCTCGGCGGCCACCCGTGCGAGCGGCTCGCGCGCCCGCACGGCGAACGGCGCGATCGGCAGCGGGCGGCGGCCGAAGGAGTGCAGCACGCAGGGCGTCCCCGTCGCGCGGGCCGCGAGCGCCGCACCCGGGGCGCCGGTCTCGGCGATCACCAGGTCGGCGGGACGGTCGGCCAGGTGGTCGCGCAGCGCCGGGGCGTACAGCCGCGGCATCGCGGCCCCGAACACCTCGCCGGCGATCTCCCGGGTGCCCTGGATCGTCGTCGGCGGCCCGGTCATCCCCCGGGCCACCATGGTCTCCCGGAAGACGTCGAACAGCGGCCGGCCGACCGCGAGGGTCGGCACACCCGTCGTCGCGATCGTGGGTTCGAGGTCCGGGCCGGTGGCGAAGGTGACGTCGTGCCCGGCGTCGTGCAGGGCGACCGTGAGCGGCACGAGCGGGAAGGCGTGCCCGGGGGAGCCCAGGGCGGCCACGAGGATGCGCACGTCGTCGTACTGTGCCGAACGTCGCGGCCCGGCGCGCAGGCCCTGTCCGATACATCCCGGACCACCCGGGTAGCCGACCGGATGAAGACGACCAGGCTCGGCAAGACGGAGCTCGAGGTGTCCCGGATCGCGTTCGGGACGTGGCAGGTGTCCGGCGAGTGGGGCTCCTACGACGCGGACCAGGCGCAGCGGGCGATCCGGCACGCCCTCGATCTCGGCGTGAACTTCTTCGACACCGCGCAGGCCTACGGGTTCGGCGAGTCCGAGGAGGTGCTGGCGAACGCCCTGCGCAGCGAGCTCGACTCGAACCGGGACTCCGTGGTCATCGCGACCAAGGGCGGGATCAACCCCGGCACCGACCGGCCCCGCGACTCCCGCCGCGACTACCTGCGCTCCGGCGTCGAGTCGAGCCTCAAGGCGATGAAGATCGACCACATCGACCTCTACCAGATCCACTGGCCCGACTCGGACACGCCCTTCGAGGACACCGCCGGTTACCTGCAGGAGCTGGTGGACGAGGGCAAGATCCGCCACGTCGGGGTGTCCAACTACGACGAGGCGCAGATGGCCGCGTTCGACCGGCGCCGGCCCGTCGAGACCCTGCAGCCGCCGTACCACCTCTTCCGCCGCGGCATCGAGGAGAAGATCCTCCCCTACGTCCGCGAGAACGACATCGGCACGCTGGTCTACTCGCCGCTGGGCTCCGGCCTCCTCACCGGGACGATGGACTCGTCGACCACCTTCGAGGACTCGGACTGGCGCTCGCAGGCCTCGGCGTTCACCGGCGAGACGTTCGAGCAGAACCTCGCCGTCGTCGAGCGGCTGAAGACCTTCGCCGCCGACAAGGGCATCGAGGTCTCGCAGCTCGCCATCGCCTGGGTGCTGGCGCAGGAGGGCATCGACGTCGCGATCGTCGGCGCCCGTTCCGACCGCAACATCGAGCGCTCGCTGGCCGCGGTCGACGTCGACCTGTCGGCCGACGACCTGGCCGAGATCGAGAAGATCACCGCCGACGGCGTGCAGGTCTCCGGCGCCTCCCCGGAGGGCGTGGCCTGACGCCTCCCACTCCTCGCGTGAGGGGAACCCTCGGGCGCTCCAGCAGCCCGAGGGTTCCCCTCACGCGTGTTCGGGGTGGCCCGGGAGCGCGACCACCGACCGCGCGCTGCAGCGCTCGAGCACCGTCCCGAGCCCGCCGCGGGTGGCCACCACGACGAGCCGGTCGCCGACCTTGAGCGCGCGGCGCGGGCGGGGCGGCATCTCCAGCACCGCCTCCGGCCCGGCGCCGCGGAACACCCCGACGACGCGGACCTGGCCGGCCTCGGTCAGCACGGCGACCGGCAGCCCGGTCATCAGCGAGGCCCGGCCCACCGTCACCTCGGCCATCAGCAGGATCCGGCGTCCGACGGGGATCGTCGCGAGCACCTGCCCGTCGCGCAGGGCCGCCGCGAAGACGGGCGCGGCGACGTAGGAGACGCTGCGCGAGATCGCGTCCATGCTGCGCTCCACGCGCGCGGCGAGGTCGTCGTCGCGCAGGCGCAGCACCACGCGCACGGCGCGCTGCACCGAGCGGGCGGTCAGGGCGGCCTGCAGGTTGGTGGCGTCGTCGCTGGTCACGGCGACGAGCGCGCGGGCCTCCTCCGCCCCGGCCTCGCGCAGGACCCGCTCGCGGGTGGCGTCGCCGAGCACCACCGGCACCCCGGCCCGGGCCGCCGCCGCGGCACCGGCGGTGTCCTCCTCGCGCTCCACGCCGACGACGGGCACGCCCCGCTCGCGCAGTGTCGTGACGATGCGCAGGCCGACGTTGCCGAGCCCGACGACCACCACGTGGTCGCGCCGCGGCATCCGCCGCACCGGGCCGCCGACCGTCCGGGCGCTCACGGCGCTCTCCACCACCACGGCCGTCACGAGCGGGATGATCGCGATGCCGACGACCGTGACGAAGGCCTGGATCACCCGCACCGCCACGCTCGCCGACGTGTCGGGCTGGGCCGCGCCCGCCGAGTCCAGCACCGCGAGGTAGATCGCGTCGCCGAGGGAGTACCCGCCCGCCGTCGCGAAGGCGACGGTCCCCGCCACGAACAGCAGGAACAGGGCCAGGGTGGCGCGGGCGAGCCGGCGGGTGAGGGTGCCGCGCACGCGGACGACGACCCGGTCGAGGAGGTTGCGCACGCGCTCGGTGCGCGGGCGGTGGAGCTGGTCGGTGACCTGCGCGCGCGACACGGCGAGGGCGAGGACGTAGTCGGCCGGGTCCGTGTCCTCGTCGGGCAGCAGCCGCGGCCCGCCCGCCGCGCCGGTCTGCGAGTTGGCGGCCAGCCCGCAGAGCACCGTCCCGTCGTCGACCTCGCGGCGCCCGGCCACGACGAAGGTGCGCCCGGCCAGCCGGACGTGCTGGCGGGTGGTGCGCCCGATCGCCTGCGCCACGAACGAGGGCGCCGCGGTCTCGGAGACCGAGAGCACCGTCGCGGTCGGGAGGATCCCCTCGATGCGCGCGCCGAGCCGGGTGTTGAACAGCCGCACCACGAGCCGGACCGAGGGGTCGATCTCCTGCACCCGCAGCGCGCGGTGGATGTTCGTGACGTCCTCGCGGTCCACCAGCGCGACGGCGGTGGCGCCGCGGACGCCCGCCGCGAGCAGCGTCCGGTCGTCGTCGCCGGCGGGGCCGCCCTCGACGACCCGCACGCCGGGCGCGGCCTCGATCCGGTCGACGTAGCGCCCGCGGCGGTCGGCGACCACGACGACGATCTCGGTGCCGTCACCCCGCTGGCGTCGCAGCGCCTCCACGATCCGGAGGGTCAGCAGGTTCTCCCCGCAGATGACGAAGCGCTCCGTCCGCGTGCCCGAGCGCGTTCGCCCGGACGGTGCCGCCCCCGCCGTCGTCACGAGCGGGGACCTTAACCGCGCGTGACCTCCGGCGTGGCCCGGACGGCGTCGGCCGACGACGAGACGTGGCGGTCGCGGGGCACGGCGACCCGGGTGTCGGAGGTGCGGCCGCGCAGCCGCTCGGCCCCGATCACCAGCCAGCGCCGGGCCTCGGCGGCGCCCGCCCGCTCCAGCGCGGCCCCCGAGGCGGCCACCCCGCGCCAGGCCGCGTCGCCGCCCTCGCCCCACCGGCGGCTGCGCTTCGCGAGGTCGCAGAGCCGCGCGGCCTCGTTCACGGGGTCGCCGATCACGGTGTACTCGTAGCGCCGCGCGTCGCCGACGTTGCCGGCCACGGCCTCCCCCGCCGACACCCCGATCCCCGCGTGCGCCCCGGTGCGCTCCAGTCGGTCGGCCAGCTCGCGGGCGGTCGCGAGGGCCCGGGCGGCAGGGTCGTCGACCGCCTGCGGGGCACCGAAGACGGCGAGCGCGGCGTCGCCCTCGAACTTGTTCACCCACCCGCCGTGACGCTCGACGGCGTCCACGACCTCGGTGAAGAAGACGTTGAGCCTGGCCACGACCTCCGTCGGGGGCCGGGAGGCGGCCAGCGCGGTGGACCCGACGAGGTCGACGAACAGCACCGCGACCTCGCGCACCTCGCCGCCGAGCTCGATCTCGCCGGCCACGGCGGCCTCGGCCACGTCCTCCCCGACCTGCCGACCGAACAGCTCACGCACCCGGTCCCGCTCGCGCAGGCCCGCGACCATCGTGTTGAACCCGGCCTGCAGCAGCCCCAGCTCGGTGGTGTCCGAGACCAGCACCCGGGCGTCGAGGTCGCCCCGCTCCACCCGCCGCAGCGCCCGGCGCACGGCCGTCACCGACGCGACGATCGAGGTGGACGAGAGCACCGTGACCAAGAAGCCCACCCCGAGCGCGACGAGGGACAGCACCAGGACCACCAGGCCGAGCCGCGCCACGGTGAAGTAGTCGGCGTAGAGCAGCGCCGTGCCGGCGGTGAGCACGACGCCGAGCAGCGGCACCCCCGTACCCATCACCCAGGCGCCGAGGGAGCGCACCGCGACCCCGGGCAGGCCCTGCTCGGTGGGCGGCTCGTGCACGAAGACCCGGGCGACCTCGCGGCGCATCACCAGCTCGGAGAACCGGTAGGCCACGGTGACGGTGGCGATGCCGCCGAGCGCGATCATGGCGGCCACCGCCACGGCGAGCGTGCGCGACCACGTCGCGTCGACGACGGCGAAGAGCGCCACGCCGATCGTCCAGGGCACGGCCTGGACGACGGCCAACCGCACCGGCGCCCGCAGGACCACGCGCCGCGCCCGCTGCCGGTGACGCTCCAGGTCCGCCCCGGACGGGTGCGGGCCGGGCAGGTCCGGCACGCGCAGCCAGGCCCAGCCGAAGGCGAACGCCGCCATCCCGGCCACGGGGGCGTAGACCCCCAGCAGGACGAGGTTCGTGCGCAGGGCGGCCGTCTCGTCGGTCACGAGCGCCCGGAAGGGCAGCACCCACCCGGCGAGGCCGACGAGGATCGCCGCGCCCACCACGTTGGAGATGACGATGAGCGCGCCGACCAGCACCTTGGTCGACCACGCGACCTGGTGCGGGGCCTCCCGCGTCCCGTCCGACATGTCACCGAACGTAGTCGGGCCCAGGGCCGTCCGGGGACTCGATGTGGCCGGATCGACCCGACCGGGTCAGGCCTGCGCCGCCAGGTCCTGGCCCGTCCCGACGCCGGGTCCGGTGGCGTCCGGCTCGCACGGCTCGCAGGCCACGAGGCGTTCGGTGGGCGCCGAGTACTCGGTCTCCTCGTGCCGACCGCGGAGCTGCTGCAGGCCCACCACCTGCCACCGGGCCCGCTCCTGCTCGTGCGCCCGCGCCAGGGCCGCCCCCGAGGCGGCGACGCAGCCCGGCACGCTCTTGGCGAGGTCGGTGAGCCGCGCCGCCTCGTTCACAGGGTCGCCGATCACGGTGTACTCGTAGCGGCGGGCGTCTCCGATGTTGCCGGCGACGGCCGGGCCCGCGGACACCCCGATGCCCGCCGCGATCTCGTCCAGCGCGTCGAGCCGCGCGGCGAGGTCGCGGGCGGCGGCGAGGGCGCAGCCGGCGGGGTCGGGCAGCTCGCCGGGGGTGCCGAACACGGCCAGGGCGGCGTCGCCCTCGAACTTGTTGATCCAGCCGTGGTGGGCCTCGACGGCGTCGACCACCTCGGCGAAGAAGGTGTTGAGCACCTCGACGACCTCCTGCGGCGGCCGGTCGAGGGCCATCCGGGTGGAGCCGACGAGGTCGACGAACAGCACCGCGATCTCGCGGACCTCGCCGCCGAGTTCGAGCTCGCCCTCCATCGCGGCGCGGGCGACGTCCTCGCCGACGTGGCGTCCGAACAGGGCGCGGATGCGGTCCCGTTCGCGCAGGCCGCCCGCCATCGTGTTGAACCCGGCCTGCAGCAGCCCGAGCTCGGTGGCGTCGGTGACCGCGACCGTGACGTCGAGGTCCCCGTCCTCGACCCGCCCGAGCGCACGGCGGACCGCGACGACCGGGCCGGCGATCGAGGCCGCGGTGAGCGCGTTGAGGCCGAACCCCACCACCAGGGCGATGAGCGCGAGGACGAGGACGGCGAGCCCGAGCGACCGCACGGTGTACTGCTCGGGCACGAGCAGGCTCGTCGCGGCGACGAGGGCGACCCCGAGCGCGGGCACCCCGGTCCCCAGCACCCAGCCGCCGACCGAGCGCACGCCGACGCCGGAGAGCCGGTAGCCGCTCGGTGGCTCGTGGGCGAGCACCCGGGCGACCTCGCGGCGCAGGGCGAGCTCGGAGAGCCGGTAGGCCACGGCGACGGTGGCGAGGCCGCCCAGGGCCACCACGCACGCCACGACGACGGCGAGCCGCAGCGAATAGACGGCGTTCGTCCCCGCGAACAGGGGGACCGCCAGCAGCCACGGCACGGCCTGGACGACGGCGAGCCGGGTCGGCACCCGCAGCACGACCCGCCGGGCCGCACGGCGGTGCCGCAGGCGGCGGGCGACCGTCGCGGGCTCGTCGGGTGGGCGGGGGACGCGGTTCCAGGCGATCCCCCAGACCACGCCCACCACCACCGCGACGGCGAGGTAGGCCGCGAACAGGGCGACGTTGGCCGCGACCGCGCCGTCGACGTCGGTCACCAGCGAACGCGTCGGCAGCACCCACCCGGCGAGGGCGAGCACCACCGCCGCGCCGACCACGTTGGCGACGACCACGAACGCCCCGAGGACGACCTTGGTCCGCCGCTGCAGGTCGCGATGGGCCGGGTCCGCCCCGGCGTCGCTCACGTCTGGCTGGCCGGGGACACCGAGGTCGGGTGACCGGGCGTGGACGAGGGGGCCGGCGCGACCGACGAGTTCTCCGCGCCGCTCGGGCTGATCTTGCCCCCCTGCCGGGGCAGGCCCCGGTCCACGCGCCGCTGGTTCGCCTCACGGATCTTCTTCGCCGGCAGCGAGAGCCGCCAGATCGACCGGGTGGCCTGCCAGAACTGCTTCGGGAACGAGCCGGTGGTGTACGGGAGGTCGTACTTCTCGCAGAGCGCCGTGACCCGCTCCGCGATCTCCGGGTACCGGTTCGAGGGCAGGTCCGGGTAGAGGTGGTGCTCGATCTGGTAGCCGAGCGAGCCGGACATGATGTGCATGAGCCGGTTGCCGGTGAAGTTCGCCGAGCCGAGCAGCTGGCGCAGGTACCACTCGCCCTGCGTCTCGTTCTCCAGCTCCTCCTCGGTGAACACCTCGGCGCCGTCGGGGAAGTGCCCGCAGAAGATGATCGCGTAGGACCACACGTTGCGGATGATGTTCGCGGCGAAGTTCGCCGACGCCGTGTGCACCGCGTTCGGCCCGGTCAGCGCCGGGAACAGGACGTAGTCCTTGCCCACCTGGCGGGCCTGCTTGCGCAGGATGTCGGTGAACTTCTGCTTGAACTCCTCCGGGTCCTCGAGCCGCATCTTCACCAGACCGTCGATGTCGAGGTCGTGCAGCGAGACGCCGTACTCGAAGAACGTCATGAGCAGCGCGTTCACCACGGGCTGCGTGAGGTAGTACGGGTGCCACGGCTGGTCGGACCGGACGCGGAGGATCTCGTACCCCACGTCCTTGTCCTTGCCGATCACGTTCGTGTACGTGTGGTGCAGGTAGTTGTGCGAGTGCTTCCACTGGTCGGCGGGGCAGACGTTGTCCCACTCCCACGTCGACGAGTGGATCTCCGGATCGTTCATCCAGTCCCACTCGCCGTGCATGACGTTGTGGCCGATCTCCATGTTTTCGAGGATCTTGGCCACGCCGAGCGTGATCGCGCCGGCCCACCACAGCTCGCGGCGGTGGCTGCCGAACATCATCACGCGGGCGGCGACGTTGAGCCGCCGCTGGATCGTGATCAGCCGCCGGATGTACGCGGCGTCGTGGTCACCCCGCGACTCCTCGATGTCGGCCCGGATCTGGTCGAACTCCCGGCCCAGTGCCTCGACGTCCGCCTCGGTGAGGTGTGCGAACTCCTTGACGTCCCGGATGGCCACGTCGGTTCTCCTTCTCGATGGGTCGTACTCGTCCGGCAGGGACGGGCAGGGTCAGGCGTCGACGACGCAGTCACCGGCCGCCGCGGTCACACAGGTCTGGATCTTCACGGCGTCCCAGCTCTGGCCGCCGGAGCCGTCGGCACGGTGCTCGGTGCCGTCGCGCAGGTCGCGCACCACGCCGGAGCGCAGCGGCACCACGCAGGTGTGGCAGATGCCCATCCGGCACCCGAACGGCAGCTGCAGGCCGGCCTGCTCCCCGGCCTCCAGCAACGTCGTCGCGCCGTCGATCTCGATCTCGGCGTCGGAGTTCGAGAACGTGACGGTGCCGCCCTCGGCCTCGCCGCCGGCGAGGTTCGCCGAGAACCGCTCGACGTGCAGGTGGTCGTCCAGCTCGGCCTCGCCCCACACCCGCTCGGCCTCGTCGAGCATCTCGTTCGGCCCGCACACCCAGGCCTCGCGCTCGGCCCAGTCGGCGCAGACCTCGTGCAGCGCGTCCAGGTCGAGGTGGCCGTCCTCGCGGGTGTGGCGCCGGACGACGGTCAGGCTGCCGTGCTTGGCCTCGAGCTCGGCGAGCTCGTCGGAGAACAGGAAGTGCTCGGGGTCCGGCGCGGAGTGCACCACCACGACGTCGGGCATCGTCGCGCGCCGGTCCAGCGTGCGCAGGAAGGCCATGATCGGGGTGATGCCCGACCCCGCCGTGAGGAACAGGATCTTCTTCGGCGGCGGGTCGGGGAGGACGAAGTCGCCCTGCGGGGGCGCCAGGCGCACGATCGTCCCGGGGGCGACGCCGCGGACCAGGTGCTGGGACAGGAACCCCTCGGGCTGCGCCTTGACGGTCACCGACAGGTGCCCGGCGTCGCGCTTGGGCGGCGAGGTCAGCGAGTAGGACCGCCAGTGGAAGCGGCCGTCCACCTGCACCGCGATGCCGACGTACTGCCCGGCCTGGTGGTCGAACGACCAGCCCCAGCCCGGCTTGATGACGAGGGTGGCGGCGTCGTCGGTCTCCTGCACGACCTTGACGACCTTGCCCCGCAGCTCCCGCGCGGACCACAACGGGTTGAGCAGGGTGAGGTAGTCGTCCGGTAACAGCGGGGTGGTGAACCGGGAGGCCGCGGCGCGCAGCCGCTGGACCGGTCGGGGGAGCTTCGCCGACGCCTCGTTCACGACCGCCTCCGTATCGCCACTGACCGGTCCCTGCGCGCGTCCCGACGGGTGAGCCGGGGAGCGTGGCGCGTGGATGTCCGCTGTGAGGCAGATCAAAACATGCCCGGGTGTCATATGACATCCCGCGATGTCACATGGGCTCGCCGCCGCCGTCCTCGAGGACCTGGGAGGCCTCGCGCACCAGTTCCCCGACCGCGCGGGGCATCGTCTCGCGGAACGCCGACATCACCGTGCGCGCCGCGATGGGCTGCAGGTCGGTCACCGCGTGCCGCACGGCGTCCAGCTGTTCGGGCGGCAGGCCGGCCGCGACGAACTCCTGCCAGACGGTCCGGCGGAAGAGGTCGACGAAGCCGTCCGCGACCTCGTCGAGGTGGGCGAGCACGGTCGCCCGGGTGCGCAGCAGCGCCTCGACGGGCAGCCCCAGGGCGGCCGCCTCCACCCCGGCGCGGACCATCTCCGGGCTGTGGACCCGGATGCGGTCGTCGGCGAGCTCCTCGACCATCCCGGCGTCGACGAGCGCGGTGAACGACGCGGGCTCGTCGCCGAGCCACGAGCCGAACTCCTCGCGGGTCAGCTCCACGGGCGGCTCGGCCCGCCACGGGGTCAGCATCTCGAGGTACTGCGAGAGCGCCCGCTCGGCGGACTGGTTGGGGGTGGCCTCGACGAGCCGCTCGATCGCGGCCAGCGAGAAGCCCTCGGCCTGCAGGTGGGTGATGAGGTCGAGGCGGGCGAGGTGGTCGGCGCCGTAGAACCCGGTCCGGCCCTGCATCCGGGGCGGTGGGAGCAGGCCGCGGGCGGCGTGCGCGCGGACGTTGCGCACCGTCATCCCGGCGTGCGCCGCCAGACGGTCGATCGTCCAGTCGGCCGGAGGGGCCACCACGTCCTCCCACGCTACGGAACAGGAGCGGGGCGATCGGTTCGTGTTACGCGCGGTACCGCGTAGGGGTCTCCTGATCAGCGGTGCCGGGTGGTCCGGACGGTGTGCCACATTGCGTCCCATGCACCTGTGCGCGATCGCGCCCCCGTCCCTGCTGCTGCGCCTGGCCGAGTCGGGGTCGGCGGCCGCCCGTGAGGCGGCGCTGGAGACCCAGCGGGTGTCCGAACGCCTGCGTGGTCGCCGCGTCGCGGTGGCGCGGGCGCTGCGCGAGCAGGGTGCGGCGGTGCCCCCGGACCGGCCGGGCGTCACCGCGAACACGGTCTTCGACGTCGAGGGCGGCGAGGAGTCCGCGCTGCCGGGCCGCCAGGTGCGCACCGACGGCGACCCGCCCTCGGCCGACACCGCGGTGAACGAGGCCTACGACAACGCCGCGACCACCGTCGCCTTCTACCGCGACGTGTTCGCCCGGGAGTCGATCGACGGGCGCGGGCTGGACCTCGTGTCGTCGGTGCACTTCGGGCAGCGCTACGACAACGCCTTCTGGACCGGCGAGCAGATGGTCTACGGCGACGGCGGGGGCGGCACCTTCGTCGCGGGCGCCCTCACCCGCTCGCTCGACGTCATCGCCCACGAGCTGACCCACGGGGTCACCCAGTACACCGCCAACCTGGTCTACGAGGCGCAGAGCGGGGCACTGAACGAGTCCTTCTCGGACGTGTTCGGGATCCTGGTCAAGCAGCGGGCGGGCGGCATCGACGCGGCGAGCTCGGACTGGCTGATCGGCGCGGGCGCGCTGGAGCCGTCGCTCGGGGCCGCACTGCGCAGCATGCTCGCGCCCGGCACCGCCTACACCGGCGACGACCAGCCCGCCGACATGGACTCCTACCGCGACCTCCCGGTCGACGACGACCCGCGCAACGACTCCGGCGGCGTCCACATCAACTCCGGCATCCCCAATCGCGCCTTCGCCGAGGCGGCCCGCACCCTCGGCGGCAACGCGTGGGAGACGGTCGGTCCGGTCTGGTACACCGTGCTCACCGAGCGGCTGCGGGCGAACGCGCAGTTCGCGGACGCCGCCGCGGCGACCATCGCGGTCGCCGGGGAGCGCTACGGCGACGGCTCGCGGGAGCACGACGCGGTGCGCGGCGGGTGGGACGCGGTGAAGGTCGTGCCCACCCCGGACCCGCGATGAGGGTGACCGTGGTGCGGGCGGGCGGGGTCGCCGGGATGGTCCTGACCACCACCGTCGACGCCGCCGACCTCGACGACGCCCGCACCGAGACGCTGCGCTCCCTCGTCGCGGGCTGCTCGTTCCGCGAGCGGTCCGGCCCCGTCGCCCCGGCGCTGCGCGACGGCTTCTCCTACGAGGTCACCGTCGACGCCGACGACGGGTCGCAGCAGGGCGTCCGGTTCGCCCAGGGCACCGCGCCGGAGGGGATGCACGCGCTGCTGCGCTTCGTCGACGACGAGCCCGCGGGCCGGCGGGAGACCGGGCGGTGACCGACGGGCGGCAGCCGCTCTCGAGCCGGCCCCGCGGCTCGGCCCGCGGCGGCGTTCCCGACGACGAGGTCCGCGCGGCCTGGTCGCGCTGGCTCGGGACGCTGCGCGCCCACGGCCGGGACCCGTCCCCGGTCCTGCGCCCCGGCGCGGCGCCGAGCGCGATCGCGGCCGCCGAGCAGGCCGTGGGGTTCGCCCTGTCCGACCCGGCCCGTGCGGTGTACGCGATCACCGACGGTCAGGCCGACCCGGCCGAGGTGGGCGGGCCGATGCTGTTCCCGGCCCGCGCGTTCTGTCCGTTGCGCCGGGCCGGCGAGATCGTGGCGGAGGCCGGGTTCGCGGGCCGGTGGCCGCTCGGCGAGGGCTCCGACGGGTTCCTGTTCCTCGACCCGGACGGCCGGGTGCGTTCCGCCGAGGACAGGGAGCTCGCACCCGACCTCGTCGACTACCTGGGCCGCCTCTCGGTCGCGGAGCTCGAGGACGGGGCGTCCGCCGTGGAGTGGGACGCGCCCGGCCTGCGCTGAGCGGTTCTCCTCCGGCCACCTCGTCGCGGGCAACCCACGCCCGCGCCCCACCTCGTCGTCGTGAACCACGACGACGAGGTGCGGCCCCCGGGTCAGCGCCTGGTCGTGACCCCGTGGTGCGCGGCCGGGGTCGTGGCGGCCTGGGCCTTCGTGGCATGCGCCTTCGTGGCGTGGGCCTTCGTGGCATGCGCCTTCGTGGCGTGGGCCTTCGTGGCGTGGGCCTTCGTCGCGTGGTGCGTGGTCGGCGCGATCGGCGTGGTCGGCGCCGTGGTGGTGCCGGTCCCGCCGTGCGGCGCGGGCGCCACCGGTGCGGCGTTCGCGACCCCGACGGCCCCGACGGACGCAGCGGCCACGAGGCCGGCCGCGACGGTGATCCTGCGGAACGTGCTCGCCATGACGAGCTCCTCTCCCCGACGCCGGACGGCCAGCCCGTCCGGACGAACGCGGAACGTAGCCCCGTAATCACTCTCCGAAATCGCCCACCCGAAGCCTCCGGCAGGGCCCCAGCCGGGGTCAACCGCAGGTCAGGGGCACGTGAACGGTGGGCTCACCACCCGCCGCCGAAGCCCCCGTCGAAGCCCCCGCCCCCGAAGCCGCCGTCGAACCCACCGTCCCAACCGCCGCCGTCGAACCCGGGCCCGCCCCACCCGCCGTCGGCAACGCCGGAGAAGCCGGAGAACAGCGCGTCGGCGAGCAGCACGCCCCCGACCGCACCGACCCCGCCCAGGAGCATCGGCTTCCACCACGGCTCGGAGTACCAGCCGGCGGCCACCGGTCGCCCGGCGACGGTGCCACCGGGGTAGTAGTGCGAGGTGCGGGGGGACGGGTCCGGCGAGCCGAGCACGGTCCGGCCGCCGACGTCGACGGCGTGGTCCGCGGTGAGCGACCCGGCGCGGGCCCGGTCGGCGCCGGAGGGCAGGTCGGGGCCGGGGTCGAGGCCCATCGCGGTGCGCGCCGCGCGGACGAAGTGCAGCCCCTCGAGGGCGGTGTCGGTGACGAGCCGCCACTGCGCGGGCGTCGACGCGGAGGCGAGCTGCGAACCGGCGGCCGTGTAGCGCTCGGACGCGTCGGCGAGGGCCTGCCGCGACGGCTCGTCGGTGCCGGTCAGGGCGAGGACCTGGCCGCCGAGCCGGTCGTACCAGCGGCGGGCCTCGGCCTCCGCGTCCGCGAGATCGGCCGGGCCCGCCGTCGTGGCGCGCCCGGGCCGGCGGCCGAGGGCGAGCGCGAGCAGTCCGACGACGACGAGGAGGACGAGCAGGACGGTCACGTCCCCGACGGTCCGCCCGGCGGCTGTGCGTCGGCTGTGGCCACCCTGAGCATCGGCACGTGGGGGATGCCGTCCTCGTCGTAGCCCGGGCCGGCGACGGCGAAGCCGAACCGCTCGTAGAACCCCTGCGAGCGGACCTGCGCGCCGAGCACCACCGGCCCGGTCAGGGTCGCGAGGGCGGCACCGAACAGGGCGCCGCCCGCACCGGTCCCGCGCGCGGCGCGCGACGAGGCCACCCGCCCGATCCGCGTCGTCCCGTCCGGCTCGGCGAGGACCCGCAGGCAGGCGGTCAGCGCGCCGTCGGGCCCGTCCGTGGCGCGCGACCACCAGTGCTCGGCGTCGGGGTCCCGGCCGTCGATCTCCGGGTAGGCGCACTCCTGCTCCACGACGAACACGGCGACGCGCAGGGCGAGTACGTCGTGGAGGTCGCGAGGGGTCATGTCGTCGAGGCGAGCGTGGTGGATCACCACGCCGAGGGTGGCACCGAGGGCCGTCCTCGGTGTAGGAACTGCGTGTGGGCACCGAGGATCTGGAGCGGTTCTGGCCGAGCCGCCGCCTCGACGCCTTCGACGAGTTCTGTCGCCCGGACGTCTGACCTGCGCGTCCGTTCCGCGACCCTCGTTCGAAGGACCCCATCCCGCCATGACCACCGTCAGCGCGCCCTCCCCCGTCTCCACCCCCGTCGTCGTCGCCCTCGACCCGGTCCACCACGGCCTCGTCGACGCGGCCGGCGGCAGCCGTGACCTCGACGCCATGCTCGACGAGGCCCGTGCGGCCGAGCGGGCCGGCGCCGCCGCCGTACTCGTGCCGGCCGCGGGGGCGGGCGCCCCGGCGCCGCGCCACTGGCCGGCGACCGCACAGGCCCTCGCGGTCCTGCTCGCCACCACCCGGGTCCGGGTGATCGTGCCGATCCGCGCCCGCGCCTGGGACGTCGAGGCGGTCGCCCGCTTCGCCACGAGCGCCCACGGCCTCGCCGGGGACCGCCTCGTGGTGCGGGTGCTCGGCGCGGGCGCCCCGGCGTTCGCTGCGGCGCTGCGGACCCGCTGGTCGGGCGCCGTCGAGGTCGGCGCGCCCGAGACCGTCGCCGCCTGATCCCTCCCGGTGTGGGCCCGAGGCCCACGCCACACCCCTGACACTTGAAGCTTTAAGCGAAGGTGCTAGGCTCAGCCACATCAGTTGATGCTTCAAGCGTCTGGAGAACCACCATGACCGAGACCACCGCCCCGCAGCTGACCCTGGCCGGCTCGTACCAGATCGACCCGGCCCACAGCCGGATCGGCTTCACCGCCCGCCACGCCATGGTCACGAAGGTGCGGGGCTCGTTCGGCGAGTTCCGCGGCACCGCCGTGATCGACGAGGCGAACCCGGCCGCGTCGTCCACCGAGATCGTCATCGCCGCCGCCAGCTTCGACTCCAGCCAGGAGCAGCGCGACGGCCACGTCAAGAGCGGTGACTTCCTCAACGTCGAGGTCTACCCCGAGATCACCTTCCGCTCGACCGCCGTCGAGAAGGTCGGCGACGACGTCTGGCGCATCACCGGCGACCTGACGATCCGCGACGTCACGAACTCGATCACCGTCGACTTCGAGCAGAACGGCGTGGCGAAGGACCCGTTCGGCAACGAGCGCGCCGGCTTCGAGGGCTCGACCACGATCAACCGCAAGGACTACGGCATCACCTTCAACGCCGCGCTGGAGACCGGTGGCGTGCTGGTGAGCGACAAGGTCGGCCTCGAGTTCGACATCTCCGCGATCAAGCAGGCCTGATAGACACGCCCGCATGAGTGCGGCACAGCAGCCCGGTCGGACGGCCCTGGTCCTCGGCGGCGGTGGAGTCACCGGCATCGCCTGGGAGATCGGCGTCCTGGCCGGGCTGCGTGCTGCCGGGGGTCCGCTCGCGGCCTCCCTCGACGCCCCGGCGCTCGTCGTGGGCACCTCGGCGGGGTCGGTCGTCGGGACGCTCGTCGCCGCGGCCGCCGACGCCGGTCCCGACTGGGATCTCGCGGACGCCCTCGCCGCCCAGCACGCGCCGTCGACCACCGAGCTGCCGCGCGACGTCGACCTCGACGCGCTGTTCGAGCGCATGACCGCCACGACGGGCACCGACCCCGTCGAGGCCCGGCGGGCCGTCGGCGAGCTGGCGCTCGGCGTGGACCGTTCGGTGTCGGACGAGCGGCGGGCCGCGGTGGCCGCCCGCCTGCCGGTGCACGACTGGCCGACGACGCCGCTGCGCGTCACCGCCGTGGACGCGGAGTCCGGCGAGCTCGTGGTGTTCGACGCCGCGGGCGGCGCCGCCCTCGACGACGCCGTCGCCGCGAGCTGCGCGGTCCCGGGCGTGTGGCCCGTGGTGCCGATCGGCGATCGCCTCTACATGGACGGCGGGATGGCCTCGCTCTGCCACGCCACCCTGGCGGCCGGGCACGACCGGGTCGTGGTGCTCGTCCCGTTCCCCGCCGCGGGCGGCGCGGGCGTGCGGGCCCTCGACGACGAGCTCGCCGACCTGCGCGGGACCGGGGCCGAGATCGTCGTCGTCGGGCCGGATCCGGAGTACCTCGCCGGTCCCGGGCGCGCCGCCCTCGACCCGGCCGGTCGACCGGCGGCAGCCGATCTGGGGTACCGGTTGGGCCGGACGATCGGAGAGGACCCGACCTGATCCGCCCGGGGTGGCCGGGTGGGATCACACCCGCCACACTGGCCCCCCACCGTCGGTGACCGAGAGGGGCAGGTCGTGGATTTCGACGTCTTCGTCGAGGTGCCTCGGGGCAGCCGCAACAAGTACGAGCTGGACCACGAGTCCGGCAAGCTCCGGCTGGACCGGACGCTGTTCACCGCCACGCAGTACCCGGCGGACTACGGCTTCATCGAGAACACCCTCGGGCAGGACGGCGACCCGCTGGACGCCCTGGTGCTGGTGCAGGAACCGACCTTCCCGGGCTGTCTGGTGCGCAGCCGCGCCATCGGCATGTTCCGCATGACCGACGAGGCCGGCGGCGACGACAAGGTCCTGTGTGTCCCGGTGGACGACCCGCGCCTGGAGCACCTGCGCGACATCCACCACCTCGACCAGTACCACCGCATGGAGATCCAGCACTTCTTCGAGGTCTACAAGGCGCTCGAGCCCGACAAGTCCGTCGAGGGCCACGAGTGGGTGGGCCGCGCGGCGGCCGAGAAGGAGGTCCAGGCCTCGGTCGACCGCGCGAGCCGGGAGGGCTTCACCACGTGACGACCGACGGGGGCGTGTTCGGTGCCCCGCGCCCGGACGGCCCCCGGCCCAAGCTCGTCGTCATCGGCATCGTCTGGGCCGGCTTCGGCGTCGTCGCCCTGATCACCGCCCTGCTGATGAGCTCGGTGGCGATCGCGGTGTTCGGGGTGCTCTGCGTCCTCGCCGGCGGTGGCCTCTACGCCGGACAACGGGCCCGCGAGCGCCTCGAGGAGGACGAGCGGTCCTGGCGCTCGGACCCCGGCGGGCCCCGCGACGAGGGTCCCGATCCCGACGACGGCCCCCTGCCCGACGACGGGGCCCCGTACGACCCCGACCGGCACGCCACGCGCGTCATGTCCTCCGGCGACCACGACGACATCGTCGACGCGGAGTTCTACGAGGAGTGGGAGCCGTCCCCGTCCGAACAGGACGACGGCACCGGGTACGACGACGCCGAGACCGCCTTCCGCCGGCGTCAGGAAGACGAGTGGGCGCGGGAGGCCCGCGCCCACGAGGACGAACCCCGGGTGATCGAGGCCGACGACGACGCCGACGACACCGACGACGGGTCCGACGACGGGTCCACCACCGCGCCCGCCACCGAGCACCCGACGGCCGACGCGACGCGCGGCGCCGACGACCGCGGCACCGGACGCCGGGAGGCCTCCTCGTGACGGTCACGGCCGGCGCGGACGCACCCGTCGTCGAGACCCCCTCCGGCACGGTCCGCGGGCGGAACCACCCCGACGGCGGGGTGCTCGAGTTCCTCGGGCTGCGCTTCGCCCGCGCCGAGCGCTTCGGCGCCCCGACGCCGGAACCGGCCTGGACCGGCACCCGCGACGCGCGCGTCCCCGGCCCCCAGTGCCCGCAGCTCGCGTCGCGGATGGACGCGATCGCCGGGCCGTCGAACGCCGACGAGCTGGGCCAGGACGAGGACTGCCTGCGCCTCACGGTCCGCGCGCCCGCCGACCTCGCCCCCGGCGAGCGGCTGCCGGTGCTCGTCTGGATCCACGGCGGCGCGTACGTGATCGGCGGCGTCGACCTGGCCTGGTACGACACGTCCCGACTCGTCCGCGAGGGCCGCGTCGTCACCGTGAGCCTCGGCTACCGGCTGGGCATCCTCGGCTGGCTCCGGATGCCCGGCGTCTCGCCCGGCAACCTCGGCCTCGCGGACCTCGCGGCCGCGCTGCGCTGGATCCGCACCCACGTCGGGGCGTTCGGCGGCGACCCGGACGCGGTCACCCTCGTCGGTGAGTCCGCGGGCGCCCACGCGATCACCTGCCTCATGTCCGCGCCCACGCTGCGCGGCCTGTTCCACCGCGTCGTCCTGCAGTCGGGGCAGCTCGGCCTGGGTCTGGGCACCGAGCGGACCGCGGCCCGCGTCGCCGGGTACGTGCGCGACGCCCTCGACGGCGCCGACCCGCGCACGGTGCCGATCGAGGACCTCCTCGAGGCGCAGCGCCGGGCCATGGTCCGGCACGCCGGGCCGGGCGGGATCAACTCGGCGCCCGCGTTCACCCCGGTCGCGGGCGTCGAGCCGCTGGTCGGGGTGGCCGCCGCCGACCCATGGGTGGCGGCCGCGCACTCCGGCCACCCGATGATCATCGGGACGACGGCCGACGAGGCGAACACCTTCGTCCACATCGCCCCCGGGCTCCGGCGGCTGCGGGCGCGGTTCCCGACGCTGGTCGGCCTCGGGTCGCGTCTGGCCACGCAGCGGGTGTTCGTCACGCCCGCGCAACGCCTCGCCACCCGGGCCGCCACGGCCGGCACCACGGTGAGCACCTACCGCTTCACGTGGTCGGCGCCCGACTCCGGACTCGGCGCCTGCCACGCGATCGAGCTGCCGTTCCTCTTCGGCGGGCGGGACGCCTGGCAGGACGCCCCGATGCTGGCCGGGGCGTCCTGGGACGACGACGTCGAGCCGCTCGGCCGGGCCCTGCGCCGCCGGTGGCTCGACTTCGCCGCCGGGACTCAGAGCCCCTCGTAGGCCAGGGCCTCCCGGTACCGCGCGACGTTGGCGAGCTTGATGTCCTCGTAGCCGCGGACCAGGTCCGGCAGCGCCGCCACCCGCGCCGCCCGGTCGACGTCGCCCGCCGCGGCGAGCTCCGCCAGCCGCGGGACCAGGGCGCGGTACTCGGCCACCAGCTCACGCTCCACGCGGCGGACCTCGGCCCGCCCGAACGGGTCGAGCGCAGTCCCCCGCAGTCGGCGCATCGCCCGGAGCGAGACGTAGCCGGGGCGGAACCACGGCCCGAGCGTCAGCTTGCGACGCAGCCCCATCGCCCGCAACGACGGCGGGTGCAGCTTCCACGAGATGCGCGCGTCGGCCCCGAACTCCGCCCGCACGGACGCCCCGAACGCCGGGTCCAGCGAGAGCCGGGCGACCTCGTACTCGTCCTTGTAGGCCATCAGCCTGTGCAGCCCGACGGCGACCGCCTCGGCCAGCTCCGGCGCACCGTCGACGAGTCCGCGCACCACGTCGGCGTACGACCGCGCGTACGCGGCGTCCTGGTAGGCGACGAGTTCCGGCACGCGGATCGCGACGAGGCGCTCGAGCTCCGAACCGGCCGGCGCCCCGATCGAGGCGACGATCTCCGCGGCGACCGCCGCGCCCGCCGCCGTCAGGCCGGGGACCCCGTCGGCCGCGGGCCGCGTGACCGCCTCGACGACCGCGGCGAAGGCCGTGGGGTCGGCGATCGACTGGCGGCCCCGCCGGAACGCCTGGAGGTTCTTCTCGACGGCGGCGCCGTTGAGCTCGAACGCCGACTCCACGGCGGCGGCCGGCAGGGGCAGCGCCCCGAGCTGGAAGGCCGCCCCGAGCAGGATCGACAGCGCGAACTGATCGTCACCGAACAACGCCTCGGCCAACGCCCGGGCGTCGAGCACCGCGCCGACGTCGGCGCGGACGGACGACCGGATGCGACCCAGCACCGCGTCCACCGGCGGGTAGGTCACCGAGGGGTCGACCACCTGGTCGCCGGTCGGGATCTTCGCGCTGGACACGACGCCGACCGTTCGCGCCGACGAGGCGGCCTTCAGGTAGGCCGGGTCGGCCGCGACGAGCAGGTCGGCGCCGAGGTAGAGGTCGCACTCCCCCTCCGCGGCGCGCCCGGCGAGCTCGCCGTCACCGATCTTGACGTCGGAGACGACCGCGCCGCCCTTCTGCGCGAGTCCGGTCTGGTCGAGTCCGCGGGTGGGGCGCCCGGCGATCCGGGCGGCCGCGGCGAGCACCTGGGCGATCGTGGTGACGCCCGTGCCGCCGATGCCCGCCAGCCGGACCACGGCGTCGTCGGGAACGGTGCGGCGCGGGGTCGGCAGCACGTCCGCCGCCAGCGGATCGACGGCGGCGCTCCCGCGGTCCCCGCCCGGCTCGACGACCGTGAAGGCCGGGCAGTCGCCGTCCAGGCAGGAGTAGTCCTTGTTGCACGACGCCTGGTGGATGCGGGTCTTGCGGCCGAACTCGGTGTCCACCGGCGTCACCGACAGGCAGTTCGAGGTCTGTCCGCAGTCGCCGCAGCCCTCGCACACCCGCTCGTTGATGACGACGCGCGTGGTCGGGTCGGCCAGCTTCCCGCGCTTGCGCTTGCGTCGCTTCTGCGCCGCGCACTCCTGGTCGTGGATCAGCACGGTCACACCGGGCGTGGCCGCGAGCAGCTCCTGCGCCTCGTCGATGCGCGAGCGGTCCCAGACCTGCACGCCCTTCGCCAGACGCACGCGGCGGTAGCGGGACACGTCCTCGGTCGTCACGATCACGCGGGAGACGCCCTCGTCGAGCAGCACCCGCACCAGCTGTGGCATCGACAGCTCGCCGACGGCGTCCTGCCCGCCGGTCATCGCGGCCGCGCCGTTGCGCAGCAGGCGGAAGGTCACGTGCGCCCCCGCGGCGACGGCCGCGCGGACCATGAGGCTGCCGGAGTGGTGGAACGTGCCGTCGCCCATGTTCTGCACCCAGTGCGACGCCTTCGCGGGGTCGGCGAACGGCTCGGTGCCGAGCCAGTGCGCGCCCTCCCCGCCCATCTGCGTGATGCCGGTGACCTCGCCGACCTGGGCCTCCGGCATGAGCATGACCATCGTGTGGCAGCCGATGCCGGCGCCGACCAGCGATCCCTCGGGGGCCGACGTCGTCGAGGTGTTGTGCGGGCAGCCGGAGCAGAAGTACGGGTTGCGGGTCGCGCCCGCGAGCGGCAGGTCGATGCGGGTCCGCCGTTCCCGACGACGGGTCTCCCACGCCTCGACGGAGGGGATGCCGGCGAGCCGGGACGCGAGCCCGAGCGCGACCGCGTCCGGGTCGAGGTCCCCGTGCTCGGCGAACAGCGGGCGCCCGTCCGGGCCGCGCTTGCCGTGCACCGCGGGCGCCCCGGTGCGCCCG
Source organism: Actinomycetospora sp. CA-084318 (assembly GCF_050955885.1). Classification (NCBI taxonomy): domain Bacteria; kingdom Bacillati; phylum Actinomycetota; class Actinomycetes; order Pseudonocardiales; family Pseudonocardiaceae; genus Actinomycetospora; species Actinomycetospora sp. CA-084318. Next base: position 518,313 of record NZ_CP192098.1, on the reverse strand, counting down.
TAGAGCCGGTCCTTGATCTGGGTCTCGAGGAACGCGCGCTTCTCCTCGACCACGACGATCTCGTCGAGGCCCTCGGCGAACCGGTCGACGACCCCGCCCTCGAGCGGCCAGGGCATGCCGAGGCGCAGCAGCCGGACGCCGCGGCGGGCCAGCTCGGTGTCGTCCAGGCCGAGCGCGGTGAGCGCCTGCCGGAGGTCGAGCCAGCTCTTGCCGGCGGCGACGATCCCGATGCGCGCGGGTCCGGAGCCGACGATCGTGTTCAGGCCGTTCGCGGCCGCGTAGCGACGGGCGATGACCAGGCGCCTGCCGTGCAGGTCCCGCTCGAGCGGGGCGAGCGCCGGTCCGAGGAGCTTCGCGTGCGGCTGGTGGACGAAGGGGGTCCCGGCGCCGAACGTGACGTCCGGGAGGACCGGGAGCACGCGGTCCGGCCCGACGACCGCCGTGCCCGAACCGTCCGCGACCGCGGTGACCATCTTGAACCCGACCCAGAGCCCGGAGACGCGGGAGAGCTCCACCGCGTGCCGGCCGAGGTCGAGGACGTCCTGCACGTCGGCCGGGTAGAGCACCGGCAGCGCCATGTCGGCGAACGCGGCCTCGGAGGCGCACGGGACGCTCGAGGACTTGGCGGCCGGGTCGTCGCCCACGATCGCGAGCGCGCCGCCGTGGCGGGACGTGCCGGAGAGGTTGGCGTGGCGCAGGGCGTCGGTGGCGCGGTCGAGGCCCGGGGCCTTGCCGTACCAGTAGCCGGTGATCCCGTCGGCCACGTCCTCGCGCAGCGCGCCGGTGGACGGGGCGAGCTGGCCGCCCTGCACGGCGGTCAGCGCGATCTCCTCGTTCAGCCCGGGCGCGAACACGACGCCGTGGGCGTCGAGCAGGTCACGCTGCCGCGCGAGCTCGAGGTCGTAGCCCGCGAGCGGCGAGCCCTCGTACCCCGAGACGTAGCCGCCGGTGCGCAGGCCCGCGGCGGCGTCGGCCCGCCGCTGGTCCATCGGCAGCCGCACGAGCGCCTGGATCCCGGTGAGCTGCACGGTGCCGTCGGTCTCGGTGTACCGGTCGCGCAGGGTGAACGGGCGGGCGGCGGGAGCCGGCGACGCCACGCGCGGGGCGGGGCGGGCGGAAAGGTCGAGGGTCATGGTGGCGACCTCCGATCGGGGCGGGGCGGGATCCGCCGTCGGGATCGCCGGCGCCGGTCCGCCCGGGTGTTCGTGCTCGGATGGTCCGAGAAGTTAGTCACCTACTCGCCAGTGGTCCAAACGATCCGAGTTGATCTGGGCCATTGGTACACTGCAGCGTCGTGACGACCGCCATAGGCGGACCGTTGGACCAGCCGGAGGGACGCGATGACCCTGGACGACCTCGACCGCGCCCTGCTCCTCGCGCTGCTCGAACGCCCGCGCGTGGGCCTGCGGGAGCACGCGCGCTCCCTCGGGGTCGCCCGCGGCACCGTGCAGGCCCGGTTCGAGCGGCTGCAGGAGGCGGGGGTCATCACCGGCTTCGCCCCGCGCGTGGCCCCGTCGGCGCTGGGCTACGGCGTGCTCGCCTTCGTCACGCTGCACATCGCGCAGGGCCGGCTCGACGCGGTGGCCGAGCACCTGGCGTCCATCCCCGAGGTGGTGGAGGCCCACTCGATCACCGGCGACGGCGACCTCTGGTGCCGGGTGGTCGCGCGCGACAACGCCCACCTCGAGCAGGTGATCCAGGGCGTGCTGGCCTCACCCGGGGTGGAGCGGACGCAGTCGGAGATCTCGCTGACCGAGCGGGTGCCGGCCCGGGTCCTGCCGCTGGTCCGGGCCCTGCCGGCGCACCCGACGCGCCGGTGACCCGACTCGTTCGTGTCGCCGGCGTCACAGGGCCGGTTCCGGGGTATCGCAGCCTCAGGTGCACCCGAGGAGGACTCCCATGACCAGCCCCGAACTCCGTCCCGCCACCCTCGACGAGACCGCCATGGCCGACATCCGCCGGCTCGAGGAGACCCTCGGGACCCCCGTCGTCGCCTACGAGCCCGAGAGCCCCTACGCCGAGCTCTCCGACGACCAGCTCGCCGAGGTCCGGCGCGTCGAGTCCGCGCTCGGGGTCCGACTGCTCGCCTACCGGACCTGACGCCGGACCCGCATCACGCGGGGACGTCGGCCGCGCGGGACGGGGCCGGCCATCCCGGCTGGGCGGTCGGCACCGGGAGCACGACGGTGACCGGAGCGACCACGCCGACCGGCACCGCGAGCCGCCGGGTGGGGCCGGCCGGTCGTGGCGGCGGTTCCGCCGCGGCCGGTTCCGTGGCCAGGGCCGCCGTGGCCGGTTCCGCCGTGGCCGCCAGGGCGTCCGCGAGGTCCTCGAGATCGACCCCGAGGCCCGCCAGCAGATCGGCGACGCGCCCGGTCCGGGCCACGGTGGCCGCGAGCTCGACGGCGGTGACGGCGCGACCCTCCCGGGCCGCGCGGTGCGCCGACCGGTGCAGCACGGTCCGGGCGACGGAGCTCAGCGCGGGGCGGACGGGGTCGCCGCCGGTGGGGTCGTCGGAGGCCGCCCGGCCGCCCTCGGAGCCGTCGTCGAGGGCGGCGAGCAGGACGGCCGGCCCGACGCCGCGCATCCCGAACACGCGTCCGACGTCGCCGCCGGCCCGCACCGCCGCCACCGCCAGGTGCACCGTGTCCACCCAGCGCCGACCCTGCGCCACCGCCTCCCGGCGCGCGCCCTCCAGCAGCCGGGTGACCTCGTCGTCCGCTGCGACGACCTCCTCGTCCCGGGCCTCCAGGCAGCCGCGGCCGAAGGCGTCGGCGCCGACCACGGCGGCCGGGGCCGCGCCGCGGGGCCGGGGCGACGGGCGGCGGGGCGGCGTCACGACCCGGTAGGGCGGAGCTGCCGGGACCGCCGCGGAGGCCGTCTCCCAGGCCGCCGCGAGGTCGTCGAAGATCGGTGTGACCGGCACGGCGTCGGCCCCCTCCCGGGTCCCCTCGATCACGGACGGTCCAGGTATAGCCGGGGCGGTGACGCGGATCGGGGACCCCGGCGCGCCCTCCGCGCGGCAGGGTGATCCACCGATCGAGTGGCGCGACGGCGCGCGGTCACCGGCACGCCCGGAGTGGGCGAATCGGCCCCGCGCGCCGCGCCGCACGGTCGGCCCAGCGTCGTCGCCGACCGCCGCCGCACGTCCCCCCGCAGGGTGCTCACGCGGACCCGGAGGACACGTTCGGGTGGATGTCCGCCGCATCGCGTGGGCAGCAGCCCCCTGGGCCGTCGCGCGTTCTCGTGTGTGACGCTGCCGTGAGAGCCCACGGCGCGCGGACGGGAGGAGACGAGCGGATGAGCACGGCCGGACGACACGCGCCCGCGCCCGCCCCCGTCCGTACCGCGCACACGCGGGCGGTCGTCGCCGCGCTGGCCGGGGTCGCCCCGCCCGCCCGGGACCGGGACGCGGGTGCCGAGGCGGCGGCCGTCGTCCGGTGGTCGGGCGCGCGATACCGCCGCGGCACGCTCGCCGCCGACCTCGACACCCCGGAGGCGGCCTCCCGCCTGGTCTCGCTGCTCACGCGCCTCGGTGCCGAGGACGGCACCGTGCAGGGCGACCCGGCCCGGGACCGCTGGCGGGTGGACGTCGGACCGGACACCCCGACCGGCGACCCGCTGGCGGTCCGGCTCGGTCTCGTCGACAACCGGGGCCGCCCGCTGCCCGCCCCGCCGGAGTGGCTGACCGGCGGCTCGCTCCCCGGGGCGGTCGCCACCTGGCGCGGCGCCCTGTTGGCGCGAGGTGCACTGTCCGACGGGGTGGTCACCCTGGACTGTCCGGCCCCCGCGGCCGCGCTGGCGCTGGCGGAACTCGGCCTGCGGCTCGGGGTCCGGGCGCGCCGGGCGGGCTCCGGGACCCGGCTGACCGTCACGGAGCCGACCGAGGTCGCCCTGCTCCTCACCACCTGCGGCGGGCGCGGCACCGCCGCCGTCGCGGGGGTCGCCGAGGCGGACGACGGCGACGGGCCGGCGTCGGCCAACGACGCGCGGGCCACGGTCGCCGCCTCCCGGGCGGGTGCCGCGGTCGCGGAGGCGTTCGCGACGTTGGAGCGGGCCGGTGTCGACGTCCCGGCCGGCCTCGCCGAGGCGGGACGGCTCCGGCTCGCGCACCCCGACCTCGGCCTGCCCGAGCTCGCCGCCCGCGCCGAGCCGCCGCTGTCCAAGGACGCTCTCGCCGGTCGGCTGCGCCGGCTGCTCACCCTGGCCGCCCGGCACCGCTGAGCAGCACCGGCCCCCTCGCGCCACGATGGCGCCATGGTGGACACGGTGCGCGGCCCCGTCGACGCGGCGGCGCTCGGCACGACCCTGATGCACGAGCACGTCTTCGTCCTCACCCCGGACCTGCTCGCCAACTACGGCGCGGACTACTGGGACGAGGAGCTGCGCGTCGCGGACGCGATCACGAAGCTGCGGCGGCTCCGGGAGCTCGGCGTCGAGACCATCGTCGACCCGACCGTCGTCGGGCTCGGGCGCTACGTCCCCCGCGTGGCCCGGGTGAACGCCGAGGTCGACCTCAACATCGTCGTCGCCACCGGGCTCTACACCTTCGCCGAGCTGCCCCGCCAGCTGCAGAACCGCGGGCCGGGCACGCCCTTCGGCGGGGACGAGCCGCTCACCGGGATGTTCCTGCGGGACGTCCGCGAGGGCATCGGCGGGACCGAGGTGAAGGCCGCCCTGCTCAAGGGCGTCGTCGAGGAGGCCGGGCTGACGCCCGACCAGCTGCGCATCCACCGGGCGATCGCCGCGGTCCACCGCGAGACCGGGGTGCCGATCACGGTGCACACCAACTCCGCGCACCGCACGGGCACGCTCGCCCTCGACCTCTACGCGGCCGAGGGGGTCGACCTCACCAAGGTCGTGGTCGGCCACGCCGGCGACTCCAACGACCTGGACTACCTGCGCTCGCTCGCGGACCGCGGCGCCACGCTCGGCTGCGACCGCTTCGGCCTGGACAAGTACAACACCACCGACCGGCGCGTCGCGACGATCGCCGCGTTGTGCGCCGAGGGCTACGCGGACCGGATCGCGCTGTCCCACGACGCGTCCTGCTACATCGACTTCTACGCGGGCGAGGACACCCAGCGGGCGCTGCGGGAGACCGCCCCGAACTGGCACTACGAGCACATCAGCCGCGACGTCCTCCCCGCCCTGCGCGCCGCCGGGGTCACCGACGCCCAGATCACGACGATGATGGTCGAGAACCCCCGCCGCTACTTCAGCTGAGTAGCGACGAGCAACTCAGACCCTCTAGGCTCCGCCGCATGGAGTGGACCGGAGCGCGCTACGCCGACCAGCCCGAGGTGTCCGCCGACACCTGGATCGCCGCCCCTCCCGAGCGGGTGTGGCCGCTCGTCGCCGACCTGGAGCGGATGCCGGCGCGGAGCACCGAGCTCGAGGCGCTGTCGTGGCGCTCCGACGGACCCGCCGCGGGCGCCCGCTTCGTCGGGCACAACGCCCACCCCTCGTTCGGGACCTGGTCGGTGGAGGGCACGGTCGTCGAGTGCGAGGCCCCGTCCCGGTTCGCCTGGGAGATGGACGGCAGCGACGACGACGACGCACCGTCGTCGCGCTGGAGCTTCGAGCTCGTCCCCGAGGACGGGGGCACGCGGCTGACCCAACGGGCCCGGATGGGGCCGGGCCGCTCGGGGACGAGCGTGGCGATCGACGCCATGCCGGACAAGGAGCGGAAGATCGTCTTCGTACGGCTCCGCGAGTTCGAGGCCGCGATCACGCGCACCCTCGACGCCATCCGGGCCGAGGCGGAGGCCGCGGCATGAGGACCGCGACCACCGTCGAGGCCTCGTCCGATCCCGAGCTCGCCACCTTCGTCGTCGAGGCGGAGCACCTGGGGCTCGACGAGTGCTGGGTGGCCGAGGCCTGGGGCAGCGACGCGGTGTCCACGCTCGGGTTCCTGGCCGCCCGCACGGAGCGGATGCGCCTCGGCAGCGGGATCCTCCAGCTCGGTACCCGCTCACCGGTCGCGATCGCCCAGGCCGCCCTCACGCTGGCCGAGCTCTCGGGGGGCCGCTTCTCCCTCGGGCTGGGTGCCTCCGGACCGCAGGTCCTCGAGGGCCTGCACGGTGTGCCGTTCGACCGCCCGCGCACCCGGATGCGCGAGACGATCGCCGTCGTCCGGCAGGTCTTCGCGGGCGAGAAGGTGCAGTTCACCGGACGGACGGTCACGATCCCCCGCCCCGACGGCGAGGGCCGCCCGATGCGGCTGTCCGCGCGCGCGAACCCCGACATCCCGGTCTACGTCGCGTCGCTCTCGCCGCGCATGCTCGAGCTGACCGGGGAGGTCGCCGACGGCTGGCTGGGCACGAGCTTCGTCCCCGAGGGCGCCGACGCGTACTTCGCCCATCTCGACGCGGGCCTCGCGGCGGCCAGGCGCGAGCGGAAGGACCTGACGATCTGCCAGGGCGCCGAGGTCGCCTTCGCCGAGGACGAGGAGCAGCTCGCGGGCATGGTGGCCACGCGGAGGAAGGGACTCGCGTTCTCGCTCGGCGGCATGGGCACGGCGAGCACGAACTTCTACCACGACGCCTACGCGCGGCAGGGGTTCGCCGACGTCGCCGAGGCGGTGCGCGACCGGTGGCAGGCGGGTGACCGGGACGGCGCCGCCGGCCTCGTGCCCGACGCGATGGTGCTGGCCACGACGCTGCTCGGCACCGAGGACATGGTCCGCGACCGGCTGCGGGTGTGGTCCGACGCCGGCGTCGACACGGTCCGGCTGTATCCCGCGGGCGACACCCTGGACGAGCGCCTGACCACCCTGGGCCGGGCGATCGACCTCGTCCGCGCCCTCTAGTCGCCGTGCCACACCGTGGCCGCGGGCTCCGCGGCCACGAGGTGGAAGGTGGTGCGGCCGTGGGGCCGCCCGTTGACCTGCATCTCGATCATCTCCGTGGCGCCCACCACGATCAGCCGACCCGGAAGACCGGCCAGCCGATCTCGGTGCGCCACGCCGCCGGATCGGGATCGTCGCGCGGCCCGACCAGGTAGCGCTCCCGCACCGGCCCGGCCACCGCCATCGCGTTCTCCACCACCCAGGTCCCGAGCCGGCCGTAGGTGACCTCGATGCCGTCGTGCTCGCCGACGTGCGTGGTGACGGCCAGCTCCACGGGCGGCAGGTCCGCGGGGTGGACGCGTCCGGTGTGCGGCGGCGCCGCGGTCGGCAGGTACAGGAGGGCGTGACCGCGATCCTGCTGGAAGAGCGCGTCGTCGTAGGTGCCGCCGAGGGGCCCGGTCGCGGCGGGGCCGACGGCCGCGTCCAGCTCGACGACCGCGCCGGCGAACCAGCTCTCCACCTCGTGGGCCCCGAGGACGCCCGCCACGGCCGCCACCGTCCGGGCGGGCTCCGCGCGTAGCTCGACGTCGATCGGCGCGGGCTCGGGCTTGAGCAGGCGGCGGAGCGAGACGACCGCGGCCCGCGTCCGCGTGAGCTCGTCCTCGAGACATTCCAGGTGGCCGGCGACCAGAGCCGCCCGGACCTCCGGGTCGGGGGTCCGCAGGATCCGCCGGACGTCGTTCAGGGGGACGTCGAGCTCCCGGAGCCGCTGGATGACCTGTGCGGTCGGGATCTGGTCCACCGCGTAGTAGCGGTAGCCGGTGGCCTCGTCCACGACGGCGGGTTCGAGCAGGGTCGCCTCGTGGTAGCGGCGCAGGGTCCGCACGCTCAGGTGGGTCAGCTGCGAGAACTCCCCGATGGTCAGCACCCCTGCAGCCTGGACCCTCCCCCGGGGAGAGGGTCCAGGCCTCGACCCTCCCGCCCTGCCCGGCGACGGCGGCACCGTCCCGACGGTCTGACCCCTTGTCGCGTCGACGACCGATGCGCTGAGGTGGGCCCATGGGGCTCTGGGACAGCGGCGGGCTGGCGCCGCGCGAGCAGTTCGCCTTCTGGCACGAGGTGATCTGCCAGGCCTTCGTCCCGCTCACGCAGCACCGCACCCTCGCCGAGGACGGCTTCGCCGCGACCGTCGAGACCCGCACGCTCGCCGGCGTCAACCGGGCCCGCCTCCGGTCGCGGCCGCAGCGGACCGACCACGGTCCCCGCGAGGTCGCCCGGACCGACGCCGGCTTCTACTTCGTCAACCTGCAGCTGCGCGGACGGTGCGCGACGACCGTGCGGGGGCGGACCGAGGTGGTGGAGGAGGGCCAGTTCGTGGTGGTCGACACCGCGGAGCCGTACTTCTTCGACTTCGACCGGCCGTGGCAGATGATGTCCTACCGCGTACCCCACCACCTGCTCGCGCCGCCGTTGGCCGGTCGGCGTCCGGCCCTCGGACGCCCGATCGGCGCCGCGGGCGCCGGCGCGGTCGTGCGCGCCCTCATGACGACGTTGTGGTCGCTCGAGGAGGACGCCGCGGGCGGCGACGACCTGGTGCGTTCCTTCACCAGCGCCGTCGCGGCCGCCACCGCGGCGCCCGACGAGCGGGTCGTGCCGACCCGCTCACCCGCGCCCTGCTGGCCCGGCCCGCGTTCGAGAAGGCCGTCGGGGCGGGCTTCCTCAAGGGCCTCGTCCCGGCCGCGGTCGGTGGTGCGGCGGGCAGCGGCGTCGACGCCGCGATCTTCGTCGAGGAGTGGGCGACCCAGAGCCCCGACTTCACCATCTCCTTCGCGGGCCCGTTGATCGCCCTCATGCCGGTCTACGAGGTCGGCACGCCGGAGCAGGTGCAGCGCTTCGTCGCACCGTTCCTCGCCGACTCCGGGGCGCCCCTGGCCGCGATGGCGTTCAGCGAGCCCGGCGGGAGCGCCAACTTCGATGCCGAGGCCCCGGCGGCGGGGACCACCACGACGGCCGTTCCCGACGGCGACCACTACGTCGTCAACGGCACCAAGGCCTGGGCCTCGCACCTCTCGGGCTGGGACGGCGACGGACCGGACCTGATGACCATCGTCTGTCGCGCCCCCGGGGGCGTGTCCCTCCTCGTCGCCGAGCGGGAGCACCTCGCCGGCCACCTCGAGGTCGAGGAGCACTACGACCTCCCCGGGCTCCGCGGCTGTCTCACCTCGCGCGTGCGGTTGCGCGACGTCCGCGTCCCGCGCGCGAACCTGCTCGGCGCGGAGGGGCAGGGGGTCGCCCTCACCCGGAACGCCTTCCTGCCGAGCGGCGCCTCGATCGGCATCTTCGCCGTCGCGGCGATGCGCGGGGCCTTCGAGCTCGCCCACCGCTTCGCGACCACCGAGACCCGCGGTGGAGCGGAGCCGATCATCGCCCACCAGGCGGTCGCCGATGCGCTGTCGGACGCGAAGGGCCGCATCGAGGCCGTCCGACTGCTGTCCTGGCGTGCCCTCGACGCCGTGATGTCACAGCACCCGAGCGCCCTCGAACTCGGGCTGCACGCGAAGGTCCTCGGCTCCGAGACCGCCGTCGACGTCGTCCAGCGCCTCATGCAGGTCGTCGGGGTCACCGCCTACGACGAGCGGTTCCCCCTCGCCGAGTACCTGCAGGAGGCCCTGGCCTACCCGCTCATCGAGGGCAGCAACATCGGCGTCCGCCGCCGTCAGCTCCAGACACTGCTCCGGACACCCGGATACGACCCGCTCGCCGCGTCCGGGATGAGCTAGGGACCGACGAGCACGACGTCGAGCCGGCGCGGGCCGTGCACGCCCTCGACCCGGTCGAGCTCGATGTCGCTGGTCGCCGACGGACCGGACACGAACGTCAGCGGCGACGACGGGTCCAGCCGGGCGATCGCCTCCGGCACCGAGCACACGACGTCGGCCGCCCGGATCACGCACACGTGGTGGTCGGGGACGAGCGTGATCGCGCGTCGCCCCTGGTCGGGGGCCGCCGAGGAGAGGACGAACGTGCCGGTGTCGGCGATCGCGACGGCCGCACCGGTGACGACGGCGTCCACCGCATCGAGCTCGTCGACCGCGAGCGGCGGGCCGTCGGTGCGGACCTCGCCGGTGAACCCGGCGAGCCAGTCGCCCGGCAACCCCGCGGGGACGACGATGCTGCGCGCCTGCGCGAGCACACCCGCCACCGCGCCGGAGACGTCCGCCTCGGAGGCCACCCGGTAGACCGTGGCCTTGTAGTCGGTGAGCGTCTCGTCGAGCCGGTCCAGCACTGCCGCGCTGCCCGGGTCCAGCCGACCCGTCGTCGCGAACTCGCGGGTGACGAGGACGGGCGTGGCCGGGTTGCCGGCGTCCCGCGCGGTGCGCAGGCGGGCGAGGACCTCCTCACGCGCGTTCACGAGTGCGTCCTCTCCCACCACTGGCGGAACGTCTCGGCCGGCGGCGCCGGGAGGTCGCGGGCGTTCGTCCACCCCGACATCGGCCACGGCAGACCGGTGATGCGGCCCTTCCGACCGGCGAGGACCCGGCCGATCCCGAGGGCCTTCTCCGCCAGCTTGAACCGGCCCGGCGTCGTCATGGCGATGGCCGCCGCCTGCATCGTCAGGTCCTGACCGGTCGGCCTGCTGTGCGCGGCGACCGCCGCGGCGCGCTGCTGCACGAGCAGGTGCGGGATGTCGATGCGCACCGGGCAGGCGTCGAAGCAGGCCCCGCACAATGACGAGGCGTAGGGCAGGGAGGCGTTGACGTCGTCCGGTCCGGAGATGCCGGTCAGCTGTGGGGAGAGCACCGCCCCGATCGGTCCCGGGTAGATCGAGCCGTAGGCGTGGCCGCCGGTGCGCTCGTAGACCGGGCACACGTTCAGGCAGGCCGAGCAGCGGATGCAGTGCAGCGCCTGGCGACCGTCCGGCGAGGCCAGGACGTTCGACCGGCCGTTGTCGAGCAGCACGAGGTGGAAGGTCTGCGGGCCGTCGCCGGGCGTCACGCCGGTCCACGTCGAGGTGTAGGGGTTCATCCGCTCGCCGGTCGAGGAGCGCGGCAGCAGCTGGAGGAACACCTCGAGGTCGCGCCAGGTCGGCACCACCTTCTCCACGCCCATCACCGTGATGAGCGTGTCGGGCAGCGTCAGGCACATGCGGCCGTTGCCCTCGGACTCGACCACCGAGAGCGTCCCGGTCTCGGCCACGGCGAAGTTGACGCCGGAGATGCCCACCTTCGCCGTCAGGAACTTCCGCCGCAGGTGGGCGCGGGCCGCCATGGCGAGCCGGCGGGGCTCGTCGGTCAGCGACGGGTCCACCCCGGGCATCTCGCGCAGGAAGATCTCCCGGATCTCGGCGCGGTTGCGGTGGATGGCGGGGACGAGGAAGTGCGAGGGCCGGTCGTGCGAGAGCTGCACGATCAGCTCGGCCAGGTCGGTCTCGAACGCGGCGACGCCGGCGGCCTCGAGGGCCTCGTTGAGCCCGGTCTCCTGGGTGGCCATCGACTTGACCTTGACCACCTCGTCGGCGCCGGTGCCGCGCACCAGGTCGACGACGATCCGGTTGGCCTCCTCGGCGTCGCGGGCCCAGTGCACCGTGCCGCCGCGGGCGGTCACCTGCTCCTCGAGCTGCACGAGCAGCTCCGGCAGACGCGCCATGGTGTCGGCCTTGATCGACTCGCCGGCCCGGCGCAGCTCCTCCCAGTCGTCGACCTCGCCGACGACGGCGGCCCGCTTCGCCCGGATCGTGCGGGTGGCGTGGCCGAGGTTGCGCCGCAGCTGGGTGTCGGCGAGGGCGTGGTGCGCGGCCCGCGGGAAGGACTCCGTGCCGCGGAGGTGCCCGTGCGGATCCGACGCGACCGTCGGCATGCCCAGTTCCACGGTCCGGCTCCGCTCCGCTGCGCGTCCCTGTTCCACGGCCGTCATCGCGACGCCTCCTCGAAGACGATGTCGGTCGACGCGTCGTCGCGATCGGTGCTGGCCAGGATCTCCGCCAGGTGCACGGTGCGGACCCCGGAGCGCAGCCGGGACAGACCGCCGCCGATGTGCATGAGGCACGAGGAGTCGCCGGCGGTGCACACCTCGGCCCGCGACGAGAGCACGTTCGCCATCTTGTCCGCGAGCATCGCCGTCGAGGTCTCCGCGTTCTTCACCGCGAACGTGCCGCCGAACCCGCAGCAGACCTCCGCCTCGGGCAGCTCGACGAGCTGCAGGCCGCGCACCGCGCGCAGCAGCTGCAGCGGCTTGTCGCCGACGCGCAGCATCCGCAGGGAGTGGCAGGTCGGGTGGTAGGTGACGCGGTGCGGGTAGTAGGCGCCGACGTCGGTCACGCCGAGGACGTCCACGAGCAGCTCGGAGAGCTCGAAGGTACGGGCCGCGCCCTCCTCGGCCGCCTGCGCGAGCCCCTCGTCGCCGGCCCGGCGGGCGACCATCGCGTGCTGGTGGCGCACGCACCCCACGCACGAGCCCGACGGCGCCACGATCGCGTCCACGCCGTCGTCGAGGGCCCGCCCGAACACCTCGACGTGGTGGCGCACGACCGGCAGCGCCGTGTCCAGGTAGCCGGTGTTGACGTGCATCTGGCCGCAGCAGGTCTGGTCCGCCGGGAAGACGACCTCGTGCCCCAGCCGTTCGAGCAGCTGCACCGTCGCGATCGGCGCCTGCGGGAACATCGCGTCCCCGAGGCAGGTCGCGACGACGGCGATCCGCATGGGCGGGTCCTTCCCGACGGCCGGTGTGGTGGTCCTGGCGAGTCTGCCCGGTCGGGCCGACCGGCGCTCACCGTCACCGACGGCCGACGACGACGCCCACACGTGTGGTTACCCCGTGACGCTCCGCAATGCAGTAGTCCGCGTTCCGACTACTGCACTCCGCTCTGACCGGTTCCGTCGTCACCCACCGTGTCAGACAATCGGGCACATGCCTCACGTCCTGCACCCGCGTGCCGGGCAGGGACGTGCGACCCGTCGTCAGGAAGCCTGACGATGCCCGGGCGGCTGCGAGCGGCGGGGGGCGAGGAGGTCGAGGCGGCACGCGACCCGATGGTCGCGGGGCTGCCGGGTGCGGTGGCGCTCCTCGCGGCGCACCGCGCCGACCCCCGCGCGCCGCTCGCGGCCGCCGTCGTCGGGCCGGGCGGATCGGGGAAGAGCGCCGTGATCTCCGCGCTCGTCCGCTCGGCCCGCCGACGTGGGGTGACGACCCGACGGATCCGCTCCGGCGACACCGTGCCCTTCCCCTCGGACGAGGACGCGCTGCTGCTCGTCGACGACGCGCACGCGCTGGACGAGGCGACCCTCGCCGAGCTGACCGACGTCGCCGACGACCCGGACGCCCGCCTCGTCGTCACCGCCCGTCCGTGGCCGTGCCCGCGCGCGCTCTCCACGCTGTGGCTCGCGCTCGGCCGGGAGCGCGCACCCGTGACGCTCGAGCCGCTGACCGCGGCGGACACGGCCGACCGCGCGTCCGCCGTGCTGGGTTCCCGGTGCCCGCCGCCCCTCGCGACCACCCTGCGCCGGCTGTCCGGGGGCTCCCCCGCGGTCGTCGACCGGCTCGTCACGCAGATCCGGGACGGCGGCCCCCGCGGGGTGTCGGCCGCGGCCGAGCGCGGCTCGCAGGAGGTTCCGCCCGGCGTGCTCGACCTGCTGCGCCACGAGATCGGCGGGCTCGACGACGGGACGCGGCGGCTGCTCCTCGCGCTCGCGGTGGGAGCGCCCCGGGTCCCGGCCGCGCTCGCGGACGTCCTGGAGGTCGACCGCACCACGCTCGAGGACCGGCGCGAACGGGCCCGGGCGAGCGGTCTGCTGCTGCCCGCCCCGGACGCGCCGCCCGAGCTCGGCGCCCCGGTGGAGACCGTGCCGCCCCTGGCCCGCCGCAGTCTCGTCCGGCTCGCGGCCGCCGACGAACGCCTCGACCTCGAGCGCCGCATCGCCGAGCAGGCGCTGGCGCGAGGCGCCTCGGTCCTCGGGCCGGCGCGCCGACTGCTCGGCTCCGGCCTGCGCGGCGGCGACCTGCCGCGGGTCTTCACCGCCGCCGGCGACGAGGCGCTCGCGTCGGCCCCGCACCTGGCCGGGGCCCTCTACGCGGATGCGGTGGCCGCCGGGGCGTCCCCGGAGTCGGTGGTGCTGCGCCGGGCCGAGGCGGCCGCGCTCGCGGGCGACCTCGACACCGCGCTGCGGCTGGCCGACCCCCTCACGGCGGCTCGCGACGACGAGGAACGCGCGCGTGCGGTGACCGTGGTCGCGACCGTCATGGCCCACCGCGGGACCGGTCGACGCGCCGCCGGGATGCTCGTCGCGGAGCCGGGCCTGCGCGCCCTGGCCGCCCCGGGCCTCGTCGGGAACGGGGACCGGGAGCGCGCCGACGCGCTGCCCGAGGCCGGGACGACGATCGGATCGACCACCGTCCGGTCCGCGGTCGCGCTGACCGCCGAGGGCGTCCTGACCTCCCTGCGCCCCGACCCCGGCGCCGCGTCGGCCGCGCTCTCGGAGCTGACGCGGGCGGCGTCGCTGCTCGAACCGCTCGGGTCGGGGGTCCTGCTGCCCGACTCGCCGTCGGCGCTGGCCGCCCTGGTCGCGCTGCACGCCGGTGAGGTCGACGTCGCGGAGTCGGTGCTGCGGCGCGCCGTCGAGACCACCCCGGGCGGACCGGCACTGGTGCCGCGGCACCGCCTGCTGCTCGCGTGGGTGGCCATGGTGCGCGGGGACGTCGCCGGCGTGCGCGAGCAGGTCACGGCCGCCCGCGCGGACCGCCCGCTGGAGCCCCGGGACGAGCTGCCCGCGGCTGCCCTGGAGATCGCCGTGGCCCGCCGGACGGGCGACTCGGCGGGCCTGAAGGCCGGCTGGAGCCGGGCGCGGGAGGCGCTGGTGCGCCACCCGGTCGACCTGTTCGTGCTCCTCCCGCTCGGCGAGCTGCTCGTGGGGGCGGCCCGGCTGCGCGAACGGTCGGCGGTGCGGGTGGCGTGGGACGCGGCCGACGCGGTGCTCACCGCGCTCGGCGACCCGCCGCTGTGGCGGGCGACCACCAGTTGGTACGGGTTCGCGGCCGCGATCACCGCCGAGGACGTGCCCGCGGCGGAGCGTCAGCTCGCGGCGCTGCGGGCGGTGGCGCACTCGTCGGTGCTGGCCGGCGCTCTGGCCCGGGGCGCCGAGGTATGGCACGCGGCGGTGGTCGGGGAGGTCGACCCGGCGACGGTCGAGAGCGCGGCCCGGGGCCTGCACCGGCTGGGCTGGACGTGGGACGGTGCACGCCTCGCGGGCGAGGCCGCCATCCGCACGCGCGACCGGCGCGCCATGGCGACCCTCCTGGCCTGCGCCCGTTCGCTCGCGGACTCGGGCCGGCCCGCGGCGGACGGCGGGGACCCCGTCCCGACGGCGGGCCTGGTCGCCGACCCCGGCGAGGTCTCACTCTCCGAGCGCGAGCGCGAGGTGGCCCGGCTCGTGCTCGCCGGGCTGACGCACAAGCAGATCGGGGCGCAGCTCTACATCTCCGCGAAGACCGTCGAGCACCACGTGGCCCGCATCCGGCAGCGGTTGGGGTCGACGAGTCGCGGCGAGCTGTTCGCCCGGCTGCGGGAGTTGGTGGGCGGCCCGGTCTAGGCGATCGTGGTGGTCGCGCCGGCCGGCGCCGTGAGGGGGACGCGTCCCGGGCCCGACCCCCGTCAGGCCCGGGACGCGAGGATCAGGAGGCGGAACCGGCCGTCGCAGGTACCGCCACCGGGAGCGGGCCGGAGGAGACGCGCGGAGCCGGGAACGGCCCGTCGTCGGGAACGACCTCGGGTCCGGTGCCGCGGGTGAACTCGAGCGTCGTCGGCTCGAACCCGAGGAGACGCTGGAAGTGGCGCAGCCCGGCGTCGAGCCAGAGGGCGGTGTCGACGGCGAGGTGCCGGACGCCGCGTGCGATCAGCTCCTCGACGAGGTGCGCCGACAGCAGGTAGCGGGCGGGGCCGGACTCGCGGTCGGGCGCGGAGAGCATCAGGTCGAGGCGGGCGAAGGTCCCGTCGACCGACGTCAGGGCGATGACCTCGGTCGCGTCGTCCGCGTCGCGCGCCACCCACGCCTGCACCACGCCGGCGACGAGGTCGCCGCGCACCTCGGGCAGCAGGTCCTCCTCGTCGCGGGCGCGCAGCAGCGCCGCGAGCCGGACCTCGGCCTCCACCCGCCCCATCCGACGGCAGGTCACGCCGGCCTCGCGGGCCCGGCGGCTGTTGGTGCGCAGGGCCTGCTTCGAGCGCCCGCGCAGGTAGTCCTCGACCGACTCGGGCAGCTCGAGCACCGAGACCGCGAGGCGCCGCGGCACGCCGGAGCGCGCCCCGTCGTACTTGGCCGCCATCCGGTCGCCGGTCGCCGAGACCGAGCAGGTCACGGTCAGCTGCGGCAGGTCGGCCAGCACCGGCACCCGCTCGCGCAGCGCCGGGACCGCACAGGCCACGGTGGCCGCCGTGCGCCGCACCCGGCCCTGCACCCGGTGCCGGCGCTGCAACGCCTCGCCGAGACGCACGAACTCCGGATCCGCCAGCCCGCCCACAGTGCCTCCGTTGTCCGAGGGGCCGCCCGGCCGGGGAGACGATTCGGCCGGGCGCTGTCCACCACCGACAACGGCGCGTCCGTATGGCTCTCCTGATACTCCGAACGGTGCACTGACTCTGCGTCCGTAAGCACCACTCGTTCGAGTGTCAGGAGCCCGTGAGCGACACCAGCATCCCCTCGATGCTCCGCACGACGACGCCGCACGCGTCGCTCGTCGTCCGGTCCGACAACGGCGAGGCCGCCCGTCTGCGCCAGCGCTGCAACGTCTCGACGGCGGCCGCACGCGCCGTCGCGGCGTCAGCCTCCGGGTCGATCCCGAGGCGCACCGCGGCCCGCGTCCCGGAGCCCCCGACGAGGCGCTCCGCCTCCTCCCGCACCTCGGCCGGGAGGCCCACCGCCCGCGAACGCAGCGCGGCCAGCAACCGCAGCTCGGCGAACTCGTGCCCGCTCGCGAACACCCGCTCGACCTCGGTGGCCAGCGCCTTCGCCGCCGGCCGCGGCTCGCGCCGCAGCACCAGCTCGACGGCGAGCAGCGCCGACCGGGCCTTGAGCAGGTCCCGCCGCTCGGCGAACTGGGTCGCCAGCACCTCCCGCAGCTCGTCCAGGCCGCTGCGCCGCACCAGCTCGGCCGCGAGGGCCGCCGCGTCCGGGGCCGCCCCGCCGTCGGTCCCCTGGCGCAGCAGGGCGAGGGAGGTCCGGATCCCGAACAGCCCGAGCCGGCCGAGCAGCGCCGCCCGGGTGCCGCCGCCGACGTCGTCCGGCACCGCGGCGACCACCGACGGCGGCGGCGCGACGAAGCGGTCGGCCGAGAGCAGCATCGACTCGGTGACCGCGGGATCGACGCCCGCGAGCGAGCGCAGCGCGAGGTACTCGTCCTGGCGCAGGGTCCGCCCGGTGAGCGCGAGCAGCCCGGCGACGGCGACGACGGTCTGGCACAGCGTCGAGAGCTTCTCGTCGGTGCGGTACCGGCCCGCGATCCGGCGCGCCGAGATCAGCGCGTCGAGCCGGCCGGACCCGATCTCGTCGGCCCGGGACAGGACCGCGACGGTGTTCACCGGGGTCGCCCGGGCGACGTGCCGGTCGTGGAACGACTCCAGGAACCGGGCGTCGGCCGCGTGCAGGTGCCGCATCAGGTAGAGCACGGCGTCCGCCTGCCCCGGGGCGTCCTCGGGGGTGAGGAACTCCCCCGCCCGTCCCGCCGCGTCCGCGGTCAGCGACGCGATGCCCGGGGTGTCGATCAGCGCGGTCGTCCGCAGTCCCGACGACGGCCAGTCGACCATCAGCCGGTCCACGGTCTCGGGGTCGGTCCCGTCGAGATCGATGACGAGGCCGCCGTGCTCGTCGCGGTGGGTGCGCAGCGGCCGCGGCTCCCCGCGCCGGGGGTGCAGGACGATCCGCGGGCTGGGCCCGTCGGAGTACCAGGTGACGACCCGCGTGCACTCCCCCGCGTCGGTCGCCGCGATCTCCTCCCCGACCAGCGCGTTGAGCAGCGTCGACTTGCCCGCCTTCACCTTCCCGGCGATGGCGAGACGCAACGGTTCGTCGAACCGGTCGAGGTGGTGCCGGAGCCAGCCGGCGGCCTGCGGGCTGTCCGCGTACTCGTCGAGGGCGGCCCGCACCAACGAGCGGGCCCGCGACCCGAGGTTCTGGCGGGGAGCGGTCGTCGTCATCGCTGCGGGTCTCCCGCGACGAGCTCGCGGGCCTGCGTCTCGAGGCCGCCCAGGCGCCCGAGCTCCGCCTCGAGGTCGGCGATGCGCCGCTCCCGGTCCGTCGTGACCGTCCGGACGGCCTCCTGCGCCGACTTGACCGACTCCGCCATCGACGTCGTCAGTTCCTGGGCGAGTTCCTGGAAGTGGTCGCGCAGGGTCCGCTGGACGATGCGGAGCATGTCGCGCGAGTCCTTCCCGACCTGGAACGACACGTCGTCGACGTGCTTGCGCACCGCGGTCTTGGCGTCGTTGCGCCGCTTCGCGAGCAGGCGCGCCTTCTCCTCCTTGACACCCTTCATCCCGAGGACGAGCGCCACGCCGCCGGAGATCGGGTTGATCATCGCGAGGCCGGCCAGCGAGGTCGCCATGCCGGCCATGAGCATGCCGCCGTAGCCGCCGCGGATACCGGTGAAGAGTTTCTGCCCGAAGCGGTAGCGCTCCATGTCCGGGCGGACCATCGGGTTGACCTGCCCGCCGAGCCCGCGGGAGGAGATCCGGTCGACGTCCGGGAGCGCCGCCTGCCCCCCGGCGACGAAGTGGTCGGCCACCTGACCGGCCAGGTGCCGCGCGCGCTGCGAGGCCCAGACGAAGTTCGTCGACGCCGCCGCGGCGACGCCGGTGTGCACCCAGTCGGCGAACTGGTCCCAGATCTCGCCCGGATCGCTCTCGTCGATGCGCTCCTCGGCCTCCTTCTGGATCGAACGCATGCGGTCGCGCAGGTCGTACTCGATGTCCGACGTCAGGTCCCCGAACCCGTCGTTGAGGGTCAGCTGCCAGCGCGCCGAGCGCTTCTTGAGGTTCTCCGCCCGCTCCTGGGCCTCCTTGAGCCGCGCGATCAGCACCTCTGCGTTCCCCGGGTCCTGCTGCGCCTCGAGCTCGGTCCGCATCTTCTGGGACATCTGCTCGACGGCGGACTGCACGTCACGGGAGGCCGAGCGGCGGTCCATGACCTCGGCCTGCTTGGTCACGCGGTCGCGCAGGTAGCCGACGAGGGCCTTGAAGCCGGCCTCCTCGTTGAGCGCGGCGTCGTTGGTCCGCGCGGCGACCTGACGCAGCACCGACGACGTCGGCAGGAGCTCCGCCGCGATCCCGGCCCGCGTGAGGTGCCCGCGGTCGAGCTCGGCGATCCGCCGCCATTCCGGGTGCAGGTCGGTCTTCGTCAGCACGCAGGCCACGTTCGGGCACAGCGACATCGCCTGGGACAGGAACCGCAGCTCGGGGGCGGTGTACTCCTGCGCGGCGTCCGAGATCAGCAGCACCGCGTCCGCCGTCGGGAGGGCCCCCATCGTCATCTGCCCGTGCGCCGAGCCGAGGCCGCCGACGCCGGGGGTGTCGACGACGACGAGGCCGGTCGAGAGCACCCGCCGCGGCAGCCGCACCTCGACGTAGCTGACGTTCTCCCGGTTGCCGGGGTTGCCCGCCTCCGAGACGTAGCGGCGGATGTCGCCGAGGTCGACGTCGGTGCGTTCCTCCCGCGACTCCCCCTGCCCGTCGACGGCCTGCTCGCGCACGACCGTCACCGACGGCTGCCCGCTCGTGTACTTCACGACCGTCGTCACCGCGGTCGAGATGTCGTCGTCGACGGGACAGACCTCGGCGTTGACCAGGGCGTTCACCAGCGCGCTCTTGCCCTGCTTGAACTCCCCGACGATCAGCACGCGGATGTCGGGGTCCGCGATGCGGCGGCGGGTGGCGCGCAGCCGCTCGGACAGGTCGGGGCGGTCGTAGGCCTCGGTGGCCTGGAGCGCCAGGTCGATCAACGCGAGCGAGCGGTTCGTCTCGGCCACCGTCGTCTCCCTCCGGGGCTGGCTGGGGTCGGGTCAGGCGGGGTCGAGCTGGGCGTCGTGGTCGGAGTCGTGGTCCGAGCCCTGGTCCGAACCCTGGCCGGAAGCGCTGTCGACGTCGTGGTCGGAGCCGCTGTCGTCGTACTCCGAGCCCGACGACGGGTCCGACCGGTCCTCGGCCGCGAGACCCGAGCCCGGGTCGGGATCGGTCTCCGACCCGCTCGGCTCGTCGCGGTCCTCCGGCCCCGGCCGGAGGTCGTCCGCGGTGGTCGTGACCCGCGGGTCCGGGGCACCGTGCCCGAAGGTGCCGTCCGCAGTGGCGGGCTCCCCCGCGCCGGGCCCGTCTCCGAACCCGTCGTCGAGCCCGTCGTCGAGCGCGTGGTCCTCGCCGACCGGCAGGTCGTCGTGATCGAGGCCCGACTCCGGGGGGAAGTCGGGGTCGCCGACGTCGAGGTCCTCGTAGCCGATGTTCGCGACGAGGTCGTCCTCGGGCAGGAAGGTCTGGTGCTCCTCCTCGGTCCGGACCACGGGCTCGGTCACGGTGATCCGCCCGTGCTCGTCGGTGGTGATCACCCGACCGTCCGCCCCCACGACGGCCGACCCGTGCTCGCCCTCGTAGAGCAGCTCCCGACCCGGCTCGGCGGTCAGGACCGTGCCGTCACCCGCGATGACGTAGGCGCCGTCGGGACCGGAGTAGGCGATGGGCGGCTGTCCCGGCCCGACGACGGGTCGCGCGTATGCCCCGGTGTCGGAGAGCGGGTGGCCCGGGAACGGGCGGGTGGTCGCGGCGACGTCGTCGGACACCGTGGCGCGGCCGTGCTCGCGCGCCTCGGCCTCGAGCCGGTCGATCTCGTCCGGGTCGAGCCGCCCGTGCTCGTCGAGACCGATCCGCTGGTCCAGGGCGCTGGAGAACACGTGGCCCTCGCCGGCGTTCGCGACGCCCGGGACGACGTGACCCTGCGCGTCGAGCGGTTCCCCGGTGTACCGGTCGTAGTGGTCGACCCCGTCCGGCAGCTCGCGGTAGTCGTTCGTGACGGTCCCGGTGCCGTCCGGGCCGTACTCGATCGGGTGCCCGTCGGCGGTGAAGTTCGCGGGCGGGGTGAAGGGGTGGTCGCCGCTCGGCGGCGTCTCGCCCCGGGCGGCCGCGAGGGCCTCGGGGGTGTGCATCGCGGCGTACTCGCCGATGGGGACCCCGGCCTCGCCCGCGGCCCGGTCGTAGGCCTGGACCTGGCCGAACCCGGTGTGCGGGTTGCCCGGCTGGTAGCCGGCGAAGCCGACGTTGACGTGGCCCGCCTGGTACGCGGCGACGTAGGACTGCGGGTCGGGGTAGCCGTGGCTCGCGGCCTCGGCCGCGAGCGCGGCCCAGCCCTCGTCGGTCCCCGGTGCGGGCAGTCCGTCGCCGAGCTCGCCGAGCGGTTCGTGGACGGTGGGGCGGGCGGCGGTCATGGTCGTCATCTCCTGGAGCGCCCGCTCAGGGGGCCACGTCGAGGTCGGGATCGAAGCCGTGGTGGTCGTCGGCCACGGGGTGGTGGGCGCCGAGGTCGTCGTCGGCCGGGTGGTCGGGCAGGTGGTCGAGCGACCGGTCGTGCAGCTCGACCGGATCGCCGGGGTCGTCGACCGGTTCGGTCGGCTCGACCGGCTCGTGCGGAGGGCCGGTGGGCGGAGCTCCCGCCCCGGGCAGGAAGGCGAGGGTCGGGGCCGCGGCGTCAGCGGTCGCGTCCGAGCCGTCGAGGTCGTGGTCGACGTCGAGCCGGGTCATGACGTCGAGGTCGTGGTCGTGGTGGGCGCCGTCGAGATCGCCCGTGCCGTCGAGGTCGAGGTCGACCCCCGGGCCGGCGTCCACCACGCCCTCGAGGCCGTCCGGTGCACCCGCGAGGTCGTCGACGAGGGTCCCGGTCCAGTCGTCGAGGTCGTCCTCGGCGGGCACGACCCCCGTCACCACGGACGGGACGACGCCGAAGTGCCGGGCGAGCGCGTCGACGGCGCTCTCCCCCGCGAGCTGCACCGGCGTGGCGGGGAGGTCGACGACGGCGTCGAAGCGGGCAGCGACCGTGTCGGTCACGAGCGGCATGGAGTGCGCGACGTCGGCCGGGTCGAGGTCCGCGAGGCCCTGCGCCCCGATCTCGTGCTGCGGGTCGGCGGCGAAGCGCGCCCGCGCCGCGGGGTCCGCCACCAGGCCGGTCATCCAGTCGAGCAGGCTCTCCGCTCCCGGCGCCGTGTCCGTCACGCGTGGTCACCTCCTCGTCGTCGTACCGGTCGGGGCCCGGTCCTGCCCGCCGTGGCGGGCCGGACCGGGGACGAGGTCAGAGGTTGAGGAAGCCGGCGTCGGTGTCGACGTTGTTGTTGTCGGTCTCCGAGTTGTCGTTGTGCGAGTTGTCGTTGTCGACGCCGTCGTTGTCGTCGTGCGAGTCGTGGCTCGAGTTGTCGGTCGAGTTGTCGTTGTGCGAGTTGTCGTTGTCGACGCCGTCGTTGTCCTCGGTGTTGCTCGAGGACACGTCGCCGTCGCCACCGCCCAGGCCGACCGCGCCGCCGTGCGAGGCGTCGATGGAGCCGCTGTTGACCCCGCCGTCGCCGAACCCGGTGGTGTTGCCGTTGCCCTGCACCCCACTGTTGGACACCGAACCGCCACCCGCCGCCGAGCCGGTCCCGAAGGCCGAGCCGTCGCCGACCTGGGCGCCCTGACCGGTGTTGACGTTGCCGCCGACCGAGCCGCCGCCGAGGGCCACCGCGCCGTCGCCGGTCGCGTTGCCGGCGCCTACCGCGGAGCCGTCGCCGACGGCGTTGCCGTTCCCGGTGGTGATGTCGTCGAGGGTGTTGTTGTCGCCGACCAGCACGTTGCCGTTGCCGGGCGCGACCTGGTTGTTGTCGCCGGTGGTGACGACGGCGTCGTCCCCGTCGATGTCGAGGTTGTCGCCGAAGGCGCTGCCGTCGCCGACCTGGTTGTTGTTGCCGGCCACCTGGCGGTTGGTGATGTCGCCGAAGTTGTTGCCGCCGATGTTCGTCGACTGGTCGACGATCGAGGTGTAGGTGTTGTTGATGTAGTAGTTCATGACCCGCTCGGCGGCCTCGTGGTGCGTCTCCCCGGGGAGCGGGTCGCAGTTCGGCGGGGGCGGCGGCGCGACGTGCCCGCCGCCACCACCGCCGTGGCCGCCGCCCGAGCCGCCGCCGCTCTGGTTGCCGATGTTGTACTCGCGGTTGAAGCTGCCGGAGTTGACGATGGCCTGCTGCAGCGTGGGGCCGTCGACGTCGCCGAGGCCGGCGTTGTCGAGCGTGTCCCCGGGGTTGGCGAGCGCCTCCGCCCGGGCGTCGGGCGAGAGGCCCATCAGGTACTGCACGACGCGGTCCCAGGCCTCGGCGAGGTCGTTCTGGGACTCGTTGGTGGCGATCGGGGCCTGGCTCATCAGGATCACTCCTCGGGTGACGGTGCCGGTCTGCGGGGCCGCCCCGGTCGGTCGGTGCGGCGATGACGAGAACGCTAGGAATCGGCGGCCCCCGGGCCATCGGGGCGAATCCGTCGGCCGAGGGGGAACGAGTGCGGAGTGTGCTGACCCACGGTGATAGGTGGGAGGGGGGACGTCACTCGAATGGATGCGGGGATTCGCCCTAGTCCCGTCCGCGGCCCCGCTGTGTCCACCACGTGGCCGCGATACTCGGCCGGTCACGACCGCACGGCAGGAGAGAGGGGACGACGGCATGAGCAGCCCGCGCTACCGGCTCGGCATCGACCTGGGCACGACCTACACCGCCGCCGCCGTCTCGCGGCCGGCGGGCGGGTCGGCCTGGGGCGAGCCCGAGATCGTCGCGCTCGGGAGCCGCTCGGCGTCGGTGTCCTCGGTGCTCTACCTCGCCGCGGACGGGACGGTGCTGGTCGGCGAGTCCGCGGAGCGGCGGGCCCGCACGGAGCCGGAACGGGTCGTGCGGCAGTTCAAGCGCCGCATCGGGGACGACGTCCCGCTCGTCGTCGGCGACGCCGTGCACACCGCCCAGGACCTCGCCGCGCGGATGGCCCGCTGGGTCACCGACAAGGTCGCCGAGCGGGAGGGCGGACCGGCCGAGACGGTCGCGGTCACCCACCCCGCGAGCTGGGGCGAGCACAAGCGCGAGCTGCTGGCCACGGCGCTGCGCGAGGTCGGGCTGCCGGCCACGACGTTCCTGCCCGAGCCGCAGGCCGCCGCCGTCGCCTACGCCGCGAAGGAGCACGTCGGGACCGGCTACGCGGTCGCGGTCTACGACCTCGGTGGCGGCACCTTCGACTCGGCCGTGGTCCGCAAGACCGCCGACGGCTTCGAGCTGCCGGGTGCCCCGGAGGGCATCGAGCAGCTGGGCGGCGTCGACTTCGACGACCGCGTGTTCGACCATGCCCGGGCCGGCGTGGGCGCCGCGTTCGACGAGCTCGACCCGGAGGACCCGGACGTCGTCTCCGCGATCACCCGCCTGCGGCAGGAGTGCGTGGAGGCCAAGGAGGCGCTCTCCTCGGACACCGAGGTGACGATCCCCGTCCTGCTGCCCTCGGTGCGCACCAACGTCCGGCTCACCCGCCGCGAGTTCGAGGCGATGATCCGCGGGTCGCTCGACCACACCGTGGCCGCGCTGACCCGCACCGTCGCCTCGGCCGGCCTCTCCGCCGACGACCTGCAGGCCGTCCTGCTCGTCGGGGGCTCCTCGCGCATCCCGCTCGTGGCCCAGATGGTGTCCGAGGAACTCGGCCGCCCGGTCGCCGTGGACGCCGACCCCAAGACCGCGATCGCGGTCGGTGCCGTCCTGGCCGTCGCGCCCCGTGCGGCGGCCCCCCGCCGGACCGCCGCTGCGTCGAACGCCTCGAACGCCTCGGCCGGCGCGGCGAACGCGGCCGTCGCCGCTGCGGCGACCTCGACGCTGGCGACCGGCGGGTCCGGCACGTCCGGCCGCTCCGGCGGACCGGCCGGCCCGTCGTCCGGCCTCCTCGACCTGCGCGCCGCGGCCGCCGCCCCCGCACCGGCCCGGCCCACCCGGGCCGCCCCGCCGTCGGGTCCCGTCCCGCCGCAGGGTCCCGGCCCGACGACGGGTCCGGGCTCGTCGCGCTTCCCGGCCGTCACCGGCGGCACCCGCACCGGACCGCCGTCGAGCCGCTTCCCGGCACCGGACGCCCTGCGCACCGGGCCTGGCTCGGGGTACTTCCCGTCCCCGAACCGCGGGCTGGGGCCCTCGTCGGGCCCGTTCCGGTCACCGGCCGCGGACGACCGCACCACCCTGACCCCGGGCGGACGCACTCCGCCCCGGCCCCCGGTCGCGGGTCCCGCGGCGACGCGGGAGCCGCTCGAACAGCCACCGGCGGACGCCCCGCGCTCCCGGACCCGGCTCCTTCTCACCATCGGCGCCGCCGTCGCGCTCGTCGCGGCGCTGACGACCGGCGGGGTGGTCTACGCCCGCAGCGCGTCGGTGTCGGCCACCGTGACGCCGCCGACCAGCGAGGCGGTCCCGCCCCCGCCCCTGCCCACCCCGTCGGACGTGGCCGTGGACGACGCGGCCCCGGCGGGTACCGGGGGGTCGGCCGGCAGCGGGTCCCGCGGTGGGTCGTCCGGCGGGGCGTCGGATGGCTCGGGCGGGTCCGGCGGCTCCTCCGGCGGTCATCACGGCTCCGGGACCACCACGACGACGACCACGACGTCGAAGCCGCCGAAGGGCACGCCCCCGCCGCCCGAGCCGACCCCGACGGCCGGCGCGATGAACTAGCGGGGACCCACCACGTCGTCGCGGGTGCGGGCCGAGGGGAACGGCAGGGTGTGGATCTCGCCGTCGTCCACGCGGTCGTCCAGGGGGCGCTCGTCGGCGGCGCCCCGCGTCTGCACCCACAGCCACGCGCCCCACCCCGCGGCCGCGACGCCGACGAAGCTGACCAGGCGGTACAGCAGCACCGCGGCGAGCGCGGGGTGCGAGGGGACCCCGCCGGCGACGAGGGCGGCGAGCAGCGCGCCGTCGACGAGCCCCAGGCCGCCCGGCAGGAAGGCCAGGCTCGACGCGGCGGTGGCCGCGGCGTAGGCGACGAGGACCAGCGAGAGGGTCATGCCGTTCGCGCCGACGGCGACGCAGCAGGCGGCGAGGCAGGCGATGTCGAGCAGCCAGTTGGACAGCGCCGAGAATCCGACGACCACGCGGCCACGGGCGTCGAGCTCGATGAGGGCGAGCCCCTCGATCTGCGTGACGAGTTCCGGCACGCCGGTCTCGCGCGGACGCCGCCGGACCCGGTTGACCAAGCGGAGGCCGCCCGAGGCCGCCGCGGTGATGAGGCCGGGACGGCGGCTGACGACGACGATCACGGCGCCGAGCGCGACCACGCCGGCGAGCTGGAGCAGCTGCGGCCCGAGCGTGGTCGCCCGGCCGTTGACCACCAGCGCGGAGCCCACCGCGATCCCGGCCAGGGCGAGGCTGGCGGCGACGCCGCCGGCGACCATCGTCCACGTCGTCACCGGCCCGGAGGCACCCCACGCGCGGCGCTTGCGGAAGGTGTAGGCCGTCGACAGGGCCGCGCCGCCCGGCACGGTCAGGTGCAGGGCGTTCGCCGCCAACGTGACCATGACGACCGCGCGGAACCGGACGCGGACCGCCGCGGCCCGCAGCAGCCGGTGGTGGAGCAGGGAGAACGCCAGGATCGAACCCGCCTCGCAGGCGACGGCGACCGTCACCCACATGGCGTCCGCGTCGGCGAGAGCCGCGCCGGCGGCCTCGATGGTGGGCCAGATGAGGACGGCGCCGACGACGAGCGCGGCGACCACGGCGATCCCGACGACGACGCGGGTGGTGCGGGCGGACGCGACCCGTCGGACCCGGCCGATCACCTCGCCCGTCGTCACCGTCACGTCCTCCACTGTCCTCCATCGACCGCGTTCCGTGCACGCGGGGTGTCGAGCATCGCCGACCGGATTAGCCGTTCGGCGGCACCGCCACACCCTCCGTTCCGGGTCGTCGGTGGGTCGTGCGTCTCAGCGCAACGACCGCACCCACCACCACGTCGCCGCCTCGTCCTCCCGTGCGACGTCCCGGACGAAGCCGCAGCGCGTGAGCACGGTGGTGGAACCGTTGGGGCCGGGCGCGGTCCTCGCGACGACCCGGTCGAGCCCCGCCGCGCGCGCGGCACCGAGCCAGACGCGCACCGCCGCCGTCGCGAGGCCGCGGCCCTGCCGGGCGGGCGCGACGTGGTAGCCGACCTCCACCTCGCCGTCGCACGGCGGCCCGGTGAAACCACCCATCCCGACGACCTCGTCGCCCTCGACGAGCAGGTGCGTGAGCCAGCGCGGGTCGACCCCGCCCTCGAGGGCCTCGACGGTGGGCTCGAGCGTGCCCGGCTCGTCCCACCCCTCGACGAGGACCAGCCCGAACCGGTCCGCGAACGCCTCCGGCTCGAAGGCGAGGGTCACCGCCTCCTCGACGGTGACGGGCCGGACGTCCACGCGAGCACACGCTAGGGGCTTGCCACGACGGCGAGAATCGCGGACATGGGATCCCTGTGGCACCCGTTCTCCGACATGGCCGCCGTGCGCGAGCACGAGTTCGTCGTCGACCGCGCCGAGGGCGCCTGGGTGTACGACGAGGCCGGCCGCGCCTACCTCGACGGGTGCGCGAGCCTCTGGTATGCCAACGTCGGCCACGGCCGGCAGGACATCGTCGACGCGGCGATGCGCCAGATGAGCCGCCTCGAGGCGTACTCCTGCTTCGCGGACATCGCGAACCGTCCCGCGCTCGAGCTCGCCGACCGGCTCGCCGCCCTCGCGCCGACCGGGCCGGACAGCAAGGTGTTCCTCGGCTCCGGCGGCGCCGACGCCATCGACACGGCCGTGAAGATCGCCCGCTCGTACTGGCAGGCGCGCGGCGAGCACCAGCGGGTGCACGTCGTCTCCCGGGAGACCGGCTACCACGGCACCCACGGCTACGGGACCTCGATCGTCGGCATCCCGGCGAACCGCGAGGGCTGGGGCGTGCTCGCCGGCGAGAACACCGTCGCGCCGCAGGACCTCGACGGCGTGGAGAAGGTGTTCGCCGACGTCGGACCGGAGCGGATCGCCGCGTTCGTCATGGAGCCGGTGACCGGGGCGGGCGGGGTCCACATCCCGCCGCCGGGCTACGTCGAGGGCGTCGCCGAGCTGTGCCGCCGCCACGGCGTGCTCCTGGTGATCGACAGCGTCATCTGCGGGTTCGGGCGGCTGGGCACCTGGTTCGGGATCGAGCGCTTCGGCGTCACGCCGGACCTGGTCACCTTCGCCAAGGGCGTGACGGCGGGCTACCTGCCGCTCGGCGGCGTGCTCGTGTCCGCCGACGTCGCCGCACCGTGGTGGACGACGCCCGGCGAGCGGACGCTGCGCCACGGACCGACGTACTCCGGTCACCCCACCTGCTGCGCCGCGGGCCTCGCCACGCTCGACGTCTACGAGCGGGAGGGCCTCATCCCGAAGGGCCAGGAGCTGGAGACGGCGCTCGAGGCGTCCCTCGCCCCGCTGCGCGATCACCCGTACGTCGCCGAGGTGCGGGCCGGGTTCGGCCTGCTGGCCGCGGTGGAGCTGACGCCGGAGGTGCTGTCGGCGGTGCCCGACGCGCCCAACAAGGTGCTCGCCGGGGCCCGGGCGGCCGGGCTGCTGGTGCGCGGCCTGGGCAAGGGGGTGGCCGTCTCGCCGCCGCTGATCGTCACCGACGAGGAGATCCGCCTGCTCGGTGAGGGCATCCGCGCGGGGCTGGACGCCCTGCCGGTCGAGTCGCCGGTCCCGAGCGCGCCGGGCGCCTGAGGGGACCTAGAGCCAGCCGCGGTTCTTGAAGATCAGGAACAGCGTCAGGGCGGCGACGATCATCAGGCCGACGGCGAACGGGTAGCCGAAGGTCCAGTGCAGCTCCGGCATGTCGTCGAAGTTCATGCCGTAGACGCCGGCGATCACGGACGGCGTGAAGATGATCGCCGCCCAGCTGGAGATCTTCTTGACCTCGTCGCCCTGCGCGAGGCTGGTCTCCGAGAGCCGCCGCATCTCCTCGTTCTGGCGCTGGCCCACGAGCGAGGCGTTGACCGTGAGGAGCCGTTCCAGCAGCTGGCGGAACCCGTCGGCGGCCTCCACGCAGGACTCGACGTGGTCGGCGACGTCGCGCAGGCCCCGGTGCAGGACCACCGCGCCGGGGTCGTCCTCGGTCTCGGCCACGAGCGTGCGCAGCATCGCGCGCAGCGGATCGGTGGCGCGCTGGAACTCGATGACCTCGCGCGAGAGGTGGTAGATGCGCCGCGACACGTCCGGGTCGCCGCCGAACACCTCGGTCTCGATCTGGTCGATGTCGCGGCGCAGCTCGCGCACCACGGGGTGGTAGTCGTCGACGATCCGGTCGAGGATCCCGTAGAGCACGGCGCGCGGACCGAGCCGGAGCAGGTCGGGGTCGTCCTCGAGGCGGCGGCGCACGTCCGCGAGGTCGGGCGTCTCGGCGTGCCGCACCGCGACCACGAAGTCCGCGCCGAGGAACAGGTGGATCTCGCCGACCTGGACGTCCTCCTCCGCGTCGACGTACCAGGCGGGGCGCAGCACCACGAACTCCACGTCGTCGTACCGCTCGAGCTTCGGGCGCTGGTGGGCGTGCACCGCGTCCTCGACGGCGAGCTCGGGCAGCGCGAAGTCCCGCGCCACCCGCCCGATCTCGTCGTCGTCCGGCCGCAGCAGACCGATCCACGCGAAGTCCGCGGCCCCGCGGCCGTCGGCGGTCTCCTCGTCGCGCAGGACCGACAGCGTCCCGTCGAGGGACTCCGGCTCGGCCTCCCGCCGGCCCGCCCGGTAGACCGCGTTGTCGACGACGCTCATGGCCGGACGGGTACCCGAATGTCAGCGCCCGAACTGCACGCGGGCCCGGCGCGCCGTCACCGGATCGGGAAGGTCTGCGTCTGTCCGGCCGGGGGGACGGGCGACGTCGGACGGTCGCCCGCGCCCGTCGCGATCGGCTGCGTCGTCGTGCCGGATCCCGACGACGGGTGGCTCGGCGCGGGCGGCGAGGTCGCCGTCGACGACGCGGCGTGCTCGACGCCGCCGTCCCCGGACTCGTCGGCGGCGCCGGAGTCGTCGTCGGAGGAGGTGGAGGAGCCGCTGGAGTCGGAGTCACCGGAGTCGGCGTGGTCGGAGTCGTCACTGCCCGGCAGCCCGAGGTCCGTGAGCACGTCGCGGACCGTCTCCCGGGCCCGGTCCGCCGCCCGCTCGGCCTGCGTGCGGGCCTGTCCGTACTCCTCGGCGCTGCCGTGGCCCCCGTGGCGGCCGTGGCCGTCGTCGTGGCCCGAGCCGTCGTGGGCCAGGGCGGTGCCGGCCCCGAGGACACCGGTGACGGCGACCGTCAGGGTGGTGGCCGCGACGCGGGCGGCGGTGGGACGGTGCCGGCGGTACCGGCGGTGCTCCTGCGGGCGGGCCGCGTGGGCTCCCATGGTGACGATCTCCTGCTCCCGGGTCACGGTGGCATCACGAACGTATCCCGCTGCGGCCACGGGTACACGTCCTTCCGTCGGGGCCTACGCTGCGTGAGGTGGCCAGGTTCTACGACGTGCACCCGCAGAACCCGCAGCGGAGGACGATCGCCCAGGTCGTGGCGCTGCTCCGCGACGGCGGGTTGATCGTCTACCCGACCGACTCCGGATTCGCCCTGGGCTGCCGGATCGACGCCCGGGAGGCGGTGGAGCGGATCCGGACCATCCGCCATCTCGACGACCGGCACCACTTCACCCTGGTCTGCCGGGACTTCGCCCAGCTCGGGCACTTCGTGGAGGTGTCGAATCCGGTGTTCCGGGCGGTGAAGGCGGCGACCCCGGGACCGTTCACCTTCATCCTGCCCGCGTCGCGGGAGGTGCCGCGGCGGCTGGCGCACCCGAAGAAGCGCACGGTCGGCGTCCGCATCCCGGACAACGCCGTGACCCGCGACCTGCTCGACGAGCTCGGCGAGCCCCTGCTCTCGAGCACCCTGCTGCTGCCCGGCGAGACCGAGCCGCCCACCGAGGGCTGGGAGATCGCCGAGCGTCTCGAGCACCAGGTCGACGCGGTGCTCGACTCGGGCGACCAGGGCAAGGAGCCCACCACCGTCGTCGACCTGTCCGGGCCCGAGCCGGAGATCGTGCGCCAGGGCGCGGGCGAGGAACGCGTCTGGCGCTGGTGAGGCTCAGCCGCGCGTGACGTCGAACCGCACGTCGCGGCCCTGCACGGTGCTGACCGTGGCCTTGAGGTTCACGGGCTGGCCGTTCTGCGTGCCGGTGCAGGTGATGGTCGCGCCGACGGTGGCCGGGAGCGGGCCCGGGCAGCGCACGCTGCCCGCGGGCAGCCGCGCCGCCTGCTCGATCTGCGCCGCGACGTCGGTCGCGGCGACGTCGGTGGACGGGAGCCAGCTCGTGGGGATGCCGACCGTCAGCGCGACGACCAGTGCGGCCTCGACGAGGGTCAGCAGGGCACCGACGACGATCGCGGCGGTGGCCGTGCCGCGGCCGGTGAGCCGCTCGGTCGGCTGCTGCTCGAAGACCGCCCGCCCGGACGCGGCGATCCGGCGCCTCGCGACGATCCCGAGGACGAACCCGACCGGGGCGACGAGGACCGCGAGGACCAGCGCGACGACGGCCATCCGCGACGCGCGCGTCGGGGCCGGGGCCGGCATCCGGTTCGGCCCGCCCGGCCCGTAGATCGACTGCACGGGCGGCCGCGGCGGCGGCCCGCCCGGACCGCCGGCCTGCGCCTGCGGGAAGGGACCCGTCGGCGGCCGCGGGGGACCCGGCGGACCCGGCGGCCGGGGCGGGCCGGCTCCCGGGTACGGCCCCGGCGGGCGCCCCGGACCGGGTGGGCCGGGCGGCGGGGCCTGCGGGGGCATCGGCGTCTCCGGGCGGTTCGCGAGGATCGGGGGCTCGCGCCGGATCGTAGCGACCACACCCGACGGCGGGCACCGGCCGCGGGCGGGTCCGGGACACGACGACGCCCCCGCCGGACGGTGTCCGACGGGGGCGTCAGGGAGTGCGGATCAGGCCTCGGTGGATCCCTCGGTGGATCCCTCGGCCGGGGTCTCGGTCGGGGTCACGCCCGCGATCTCGATGCGACGGGGCTCCGGGGTGACCGGCTGCGGGGCGACGTGGGCGCCCGCGATGCGGACGGTGAGCACCCCGGCGTCGTACGAGGCGGACACGGCGTCGGCCGTGACGTGCTGCGGGAGGGCGAAGCTGCGGCGGAACGAGCCGCGCCGCGACTCGCGGAAGCCCTCGCCGTCGTGCTCCTCGCGGCGCTCGCCGGCGATCGAGAGCCGGCGGTCGACGACCTCGACGGTGACGTCGGACGCGACGTCGACGCCGGGCAGCTCCACGCGGACGACGGCGTCGTCGCCATCGCGCACGACGTCGGCGGCCGGGACGAACCAGGCGGACTCGGCCTGGCGCGGGGCGACGGAGGCGACCGAGCCGCGGACGAGGGCGTCGGCCAGCCGGAAGGCGCCGAACGGACCGACGAAGCGGGGGTACCGGACGGTCAGAGCGGTCATGGTGGTCCTCCTCGGACGGTGAAGGGAGCTCGACCTTGCGAGCCACTGACTCCCATAACCTGAGTCGGGACGACTCAATTCCCGCTCCTCGCCGATTCTGGGAGCCTGGGTCCATGAGCGAGCCCGGGCCCGACTACACCGCCGACGGCGTGCCGACCTTCGACTACGTGCGCGACCGGATCGAGCGGCGCGCGGCCACCGCCGACGGCGCCGACGAGCTGGACGCCGCGACCCCGGAGGCGCACGACCTCGACCGGCAGGAGGCCGAGCGCGCCGAGGCCGCCCGGGCGAAGCTCGAGGAGATCCGCCGCAGCCTCGGCTGATCTCACCGGCCCCTCAGCCGACGCACAGCCTCCGCGCGCACGGTGGAGGGCACGGGCGCAGCGAGGAGGCCGGCGATGACGGTGACGACGGCGGGACGGACGAGGACGAGGACGGCGCTGCGCTGGTGGGCGGCCGACGCCCGGGGGCCGCGGCGGCACCAGGCCGACGCGGCCGCCGGCTTCACCGGCCGCGGGCAGCGGTACGCACGGCACGCCCTGGCCGTCGCCGACGGGGTCGGGGACTCCCCGGCCGCGGCCCGGGTCGCCCGGATCGCGGTCGACCACGCCGTGCGGACCGCGGTCCTCGACGGGCGGGCCGACCTGGCGGTGCTCGCCGCGCACGACGTCCTGCTCGGGGCCGGCCTGCCGGGCGACGCCGCGCTCACCGTCGCCCTCGGGCCCGACACGCGACTGGCCGAGGCGACCTGGACCGTGGCGTGGGTCGGCGACGTCCGCGCGTTCGCGCTGACCGACGGCCGTGTGCGGGCCCTCACCCGCGAGCACACCGTCGGGGCCGAGCTGCGCGCGGCGGGGATCGCCGTCGCCGACCACCTCGACCACGTCCTGACGACGAGCGTCCGCACGGTCCGCAGCGCGGTCGGGATCGGGGTCGCGGCGATCGCGGCGCCGGACGCGCTCGTGCTCGCCACCGACGGCGTCCACCGGGCGCTCACCGCCGACGCGTTCGCCGCGGTGTGCGCCCGCACGCCCGCACCCGACCTGGCCACGGCCCTCGTCGACGCCGCGGGCCGGGCGGGCACCGGCGACAACGCGACCGCGCTCGTGGTGTCCACCGGCGCCTGACCCACACTGGCCGGGTGCGTGCCCTGTTCGACCTGACCGCCGCCTACGAGCCGACGCCGGAGCAGCGCCGCGACCCGGTGCCGCCGGTCGAGGCCGTCCTGTTCGACTTCTCCAACACGCTCTTCCACATGGTCGACACCGCCGACTGGCTGCGCGCGGTCGGCGGGACCACCGGGCGGGAGGTCCCGGTGGCCGGCACGCTCGACGAGCTCGCCGTCGCCGCCGCGCTCCCGGAGGTCGCGGCCGCACAGCAGGGCCGCGACCTCTCCGACGACGCCCATCGCGCCGCCATGCGGGCCTGGTTCTCCCGGGTGCCGGTGCTGCGCGGGGTCGAGGACACCGCCGTCGACCTGCTGCGCGCCGCCGACGCCTGGGTGCCCTATCCCGACACCGCCGACGTCCTGGCGGCCCTGGCCGAGCGCGGCGTCCGGGTCGGCGTGGTGTCCGACATCGGCTGGGACATCCGCGTGCACGCCCGCGCGGCCGGCGTCGAGCACCTCGTCGGGACCTGGGTGCTCTCCTGCGAGCTCGGCGTCGAGAAGCCCGACCCCGCCATGTTCACCACCGCGTGCGCCGCCCTCGACGTCGACCCCCGGGCCACGGTGATGGTCGGCGACAACCCGGGGCGCGACGGCGGGGCGGTCGCGGTGGGCTGCCGGGTGTTCCTGCTGCCCAGCGAGTTCCGCCTCGGCGAGCGCGGGCTCGGCGCCGTGCTCTCCCTGCTCGACTGAGCGGCCGACCGTGGACGAGGTGCTGCTCTGCGACGTCGACGGCACGCTGGCCCTGCGCGCCGACCGCTCCCCCTTCCCCGGCCCGCACGGTGAACTGCGGTCCGGCGAGGACCTCCCCAACCTCCCCGTGATCCGCGTGCTCGACGACCTGCGCCGGTCCACCCCGCACGTCGTGTTCCTGTCCGGCCGGACCGAGGCGGCGCGGGTGCCGACGGAGTGGTGGCTGCACGCCCACGTGCTCGGTGGACGGGAGTGGCCGGAGCTGCACCTGCGCGAGGTCGGCGACACCCGCCCGGACGACGTGGTCAAGCGGGAGCTGCACGACCGGCACGTCGCCGGGCGCTACGCCGTGCGGCTCGTGCTCGACGACCGGGCGCGGGTGGTCGCGATGTGGCGCGCCCTCGGCCTGACCGTGCTGCAGGTCGCCGACGGCGACTTCTAGGCCGCGGCCCGCGCCCGCACGGCCGTGAGCGCGCCGAGCACGGCCACCATGCCCATCCCGCCGTAGAGGTACACCGCCGACGTGACGGTGTCGTCGCCGCCCAGCGCCACGGCGACCCCGGCGAAGGCCGCTCCGAGCGCGACCGCCAGCATCTGGATCATCGTGATCGCGGCCGAGGCACGGTCACCCTCGGCGTCGTCGGGATCGGGCGGACCGGTGTCATCGGCGGCCCCGCCGCCGGCCATCGCGCCGGCCGCCAGGTGCGGCCAGGCCACGCCCACCCCGAGCCCGGCCAGGAGCAGCCCGACCGCCCACCAGCCGACCGCACCGGGCGTCTGGGTCACGGTGAGCAGCGCGAACCCGGCGACGCCGAGCAGCGGACCGATCCCGACGGCGAGCCGTCCCCGGCCCACCGACGCGCTCGCCATCTCCCCGACCACCCAGCCGCACGCGAGCGCCACGCCGAGGAAGCCGGCCCACACCGGGTCGAGCCCGCCCAGCCGCTGCCCGAACAGGGGCACGAACGCCTCGACGGCGGAGATCCCGATGAGCACCGCCGCGGTGAGGTAGACGGCGGCGAGCGACCCGCCCCGGGTGAAGGTGGCCAGCGGCAGCACCCGCGCCGCGCCCGGCCGGCGCTCGTGGACCACGAGGGCGACGAGCAGCGCGAGCGCGACCACCAGGCCGCCCGCGGCGACCAGGATGCCGCGGGCACCGACGCCCGAGCCGGACACGGCGAGCCCGGAGACCGACAGCACGGCGGCGGCCCCGCCGACGAGCAGCACGGAACCCAGCGGGAAGGGCGTGCGGGCCGCGGGCGGCCGGGGCGCGACGCGCCGCAGCCCCGCGGGCACGGCGAGGACGACGAGCAGGCTGACCCCGACCATCGTCACGAAGGCCCCGCGCCAGAGCCCGGCCTCGGCGAACACGCCGCCGAGCAGCGGCCCGACGAGCAGGCCGACGCCCCACATCGCGGAGATCGCGGCGCTGCCGCGGGTCCACAGCTCGCGGGGCAGCGCGGTGCGCAGCAGGGCGTAGGCCAGCCCCGCCAGCAGGCCGCCGCCCGCGCCCTGGACCGCGCGGCCGACGAGCAGCACCGCCATCGACGGGGCGAGGGCGTCGATCGCGGTGCCCACGGCGAACGTCGCGGCGGCCAGCGTGTAGGCCCGGCGCGCCGACCAGACGGCGAGCGCCCGCCCGGTGAGCGCCGAGGCCACCGTGGCCGGCAGCAGGTAGACCGTGACCACCCACGAGTAGAAACGCTCGCCGCCGATCTCGGCGATCGCGGACGGGAGCAGGCTCGCCGTCACGTAGGTGTCGATCGCGAAGAGCAGCACCCCGCCGCAGAGCACCCCGACCGCCCCGCGGCGCCCGGGGGCGAGCAGCCCGGCCCATCCCGTCGTCATGACCCCGTCCGTCGCACGGACCCCAGGATGCTCCGCCGTGGCGGCCGCGACACGTACGGAAATCCCGCTGCGGGCTGTAGTCTCCTACGTCCGGAGGAGTCACCGACACCGGAGGACCGGCGTGGCCGAGAACGCCCTCGAGGGGCCCGAGCACGCGGACGCCCCCGGCGGACCGGACGATCCCGGGCCCACCGCCCGCCGGATCATCGTCGGCGCCCAGCTCAAGCGCCTCCGCGAGGAGGCCGCGGTCACCCGCTCGGCCGCCGGGTACCACATCCGCGGCAGCGAGTCGAAGATCAGCCGGATGGAGTCGGGCAAGGTCGGCTTCAAGCACCGCGA
This sequence comes from Actinomycetospora sp. CA-084318, assembly GCF_050955885.1. Taxonomy (NCBI): domain Bacteria; kingdom Bacillati; phylum Actinomycetota; class Actinomycetes; order Pseudonocardiales; family Pseudonocardiaceae; genus Actinomycetospora; species Actinomycetospora sp. CA-084318. The sequence goes on along the minus strand of NZ_CP192098.1, from coordinate 481,987 downwards.
CGTCGACGACCTGCTCACCCTCTACGGCGAGGGCGCCACCGAGCGCCGCGCCCGGCTGCTCGAGCTCGCCCAGCAGGCCAACGAGCCCGGCTGGTGGCAGCGCCCCGGGGAGGCCGTGCCGGACTGGTTCTCCGAGTACGTGGGCCTCGAGTCGGCCGCGGTCCGCATCCAGACCTACGAGCTGCTGTTCGTGCCCGGGCTGCTCCAGACACCGGAGTACGCGCTCTCGATCATGACCCGGGGCCGCCCCGACACCGCCGGCGCCACCGAGCGCGAGCGCGTCGAGGTCCGGATGAAGCGCCAGCGCGTCCTCGACCGGCCCGGGGCGCCGCGGCTCTGGGCGGTCGTCGAGGAGGGTGTGCTGCACCGTCCGATCGGTGGGCCGGCGGTGCTCGGGGCGCAGCTCGACCACCTCGCCGAGATGGCGCGCCGCCCGAACGTCACCCTCCAGGTGCTGCCCTCGGAGCTGTCCGGCTACGGCAGCGAGACGGCGTTCACCATGCTGCGCTTCGCCGAGCCCGACGTCCCCGACATCACCTACATCGAGGGCCTCACGGGCGCGTTGTACCTCGACCGTCGCGGCGAGGTCGAGGAGTACTCGCGGCAGATGGACGAGCTGACGATCGACGCGTTGAGCCCCGAGGAGAGCCGGAGCCTGCTCGCCAAGCTGCGCGCCGACATCGCCTGAGCCCTGCCCGTTGCTTCTGCACATGCAGACGGCGCACGCGGGTGCTACCGTCGTATCGGTTTCAAGCACCGACGGCGGACGGGACGACCGATGCACACCACGGCCTCGCATCTGGAGGGTGCGGCGTGGCGGCGCAGCCGGCACAGCGGCAAACAGGGCAACTGCGTGGAGCTCGCCGCCGTGGACGCCGCGGGGTCGGACGGGTACGTCGCCGTCCGCAACTCTCGCTTCCCCGACGACGCCGCGCTGCTGCTGACCCGCACCGAGCTCGGCGCCTTCCTCTCCGACGTGCGCGCCGGCCGGTTCGACGACCTCCTCGAGGGAGCCTGATGGACGGCCGTGCGCACTGGCTCACCTGCGCCCTCGACGGCCGGGACCACGCCGTGCTCGCGCACGATCCGGAGTCGGGCGCGCACCGTGGCGCCTGCGGCCGGACGGTCTGGGCCTCCTCGCTCGCGAGCCCGCCGGCCACGCGCTGCCCGGAGTGCAGCGTGGCCACCGGGGAGCGCGACGCCGCGGACCGTCGGCCCACCCTCCTCGACCGGCTGCTCGGCCTCCGTCCGGCCTGACCCGCACTGCTGGACCCTCAGCGGGTCCCGACGAGGTCGGCCATCGTCTCCAGCGTGGCGCGGTCCCCACCGACGACCATGGTGGTCACCAGCGAGTCCTGCCACGCCCCGAGCTCCTCGGCGATCTTCGCCCGCGGACCGACCAGGGCCACCTTCTCGACGAGGGCCGTGGGCACCGCCCGCGCGGCCTCGGCCTTCCGGCCGCCGAGGTAGTGCTCCTGGATGGCGGCGCACTCGGCCTCGAAGCCCATCCGCGCGAACACGCGGTAGTGGAAGTTGACGTCCTTGGCGCCCATGCCGCCGATGTAGAGCGCGAGGTGGTCGCGGACCCGGTCGGCGGCGGCCTCGACGTCGTCGTCGATCTCGACCTGCACCATGCAGACGACCTCGTAGCCCTCCGGACGTCCGCCCTCCCGCCGGGCGAAGCCCTCGTCGAGGGACGCGCGGTAGTGCCCGTCGTCGTACGGGGAGTAGAAGAGCGGGATCCAGCCGTCGGCGATCTCGGCGGCGAGCGCGACGTTCTTCGGGCCCTCGGCGGCGAGCAGGATCGGCAGGTCGGTGCGCCGCGGGTGCAGCGTCGAGCGGAGCGGCTTCCCGAGCCCCGTACCGCCCGGGTACGGCAGCGGGTAGTGCTCGCCGTCGTTGACGAGCTTCTCCCGCGCGATCGCGTCGCGCAGGATCCGCACGTACTCCCGCGTGCGGGCCAGCGGCTTCGGGTAGGGCGCGCCGTACCAGCCCTCGACGACCTGGGGGCCGGAGGCACCGACGCCGAGGGCCACCCGGCCGTCGGAGAGGTGGTCGAGGGTCATCGCCGCCATCGCGGTCGCGGCGGGCGTGCGCGCGGACATCTGCACGATCGACGTGCCGAGCCGCAGCCGCGTGGTCGCCGCCCCGAGCCACGCGAGCGGGGTGAGGGCGTCCGACCCGTAGGCCTCGGCGGTCCAGACCGAGTCGAACCCGAGCTCCTCGGCCGCCCGGACCTGGTCCGCCATCCCGGGCGGCGGACCCGCACCCCAGTACCCCAGCGCCAGTCCCAGCTGCACGTGTCCTCCTTCTCGGATGGTCCGTCAGCGCCGCAGCATCGGTGCCGGGGGGTCGCCCGGGCCGAGGCTGAGGACCTCGACGAACCCCTCGACCAGGCAGCGGCCGAACAGCTCCCGGTCGGTGATCGCGGCGGGGTCGATGTTCGCGCCGAGGCAGCACGTGTCGCCGTGGGTCACCATCGTGATCATCGCGGCGCAGCCGGGGCGGGGCGCGAACGGGAACATCCGCTCGACCTTCGCGCCGGCGAGGTAGACCTCCTCGCGGATGCCCGGCACGTTGGACGCCTGCAGGTCGTTGCCCTTGGTGACGCCTCCGGCGACGGCCGCCATCACGCTGCCCGGCAGGCGCGCGAGCAGCGGTGAGACGAGCCCGACGTCGTCGGCGGCGGGTTCCGCCCGCCCCCGCGCGACGTCGGCGGCGATCCGCGCCATCCGCGCCGCCGGGTCCTTCTCGACGAGGTCGCCGGTCAGCCGCAGGGAGGCGATCCGGTTGCCGCCGGCCGCGTCGTCCTCGGAGCGCAGCGACACCGGGATGGACATCCGGATCGTGTCGGTGGGGCTGCCCAGTGCCTCGTGGTAGAGCCGGAACGCGCCGAGCAGCGCCGCGAGGTAGGCGTCGTTGACGGTGCCGCCCACCGCCTTCGCGGCCGCGCGGAACGGCGCGAACGGCATCTCCATCGACACGAACCGCCAGTCCGGCCCGCGCGGCGCGAGCAGCGGGGAGGGGGTGGCGCCGGGGTCGCCGATGACCCGGATCGCCGACAGCCCGAAGGCCACCGCCTCCCGGGCCTTCGCGATCGGGTCGCGCAGCGCGGAGCCGACGGCCCGCACCATGTGCACCGGGACGGCGGCGAGCGCCTCGGCGTCGTGCCGGACCTGCCGGCCGAGCGCGGCCCAGGGACCCGGGCCCGCGTCGGCCGGGGGCGGCGGCTGGAGCTTGTCGCGGTCGGTCTCCCGCGAGCGGTTCAGCAGCCCGTTCAGCAGCTGGACGCTGCCGAGCCCGTCGGTGGTCGCGTGGTGGAGCTTGAGCAGGTAGGCGGCGCGGCCGTCGGGCAGGCCCTCGACGAGCACCGCCTCCCACGGCGGGCGCTCCCGGTCGAAGGGGGTGAGCGCGAGGTGCTCGGCGATCCGGAGGACCTCCGACCAACCCTCCCCCGCCGGCACGGACAGGCGCCGCACGTGGCGGTCCAGGTGAAAGTCCGGGTCCGGCGACCAGACCGGGGCACCGAGCCCGAGCGGCGGCTCCACCACGCGCTTGCGGAAGCGGGGCACCATGCGGGTCGCCCAGTCGTGGGCCTCGACCAGGCGCGACCAGTCGGGCACGGCGTCGAGGTCGGCCACCGCGACCATCGTCGAGCGCAGCGCGGGGTCGGCCTCTGCGCGCCACATCATGGTCTCGAAGGCGGACATCTCGTCGGCGTCCGCCCAGCGCAGGCCGGTCTCGCTCACGGCTTCTCCTCCAGTCCCAGCGTCTCCAGGAACAGCCCGCGGACGTGCGCGACGTGATCGTCGAGAGTCTCGACGGTCCAGTCGCCGGTGTCGATCGGAGGGTGCACGGTGACCTGGGCCGTGCCCGGTCGGATCGTGCGGTCGTGGCGCCACATCAGCTCGCCGGCGTTCTCCAGCACGATCGGGACCATCGGCACCCCGGCCTGCATCGCGATGTGGAAGGCGCCCTTCTTGAACCGCCCGGGCCGCGGCGTCGGCGACCGCGTGCCCTCCGGCGCCATCGCCAGCGACATCCCGCCGCGGACCTTCTCGACCGCGGGGGCGAGGGCCTCGCGGGCCTGCTTCGTGTTGCCGCGCTCGACGAAGGCGACGTCGGCGATCTGGAACAGCTGCCCGAACACCGGCATGGCGCGGGCCTCGGCCTTGGCCACGCCGGTGAAGTCGTGGCGCAGCAGGGTCATGACGACGATCGGGTCGATCGCGCTCTGGTGGTTGAACACGAAGACGGCGGGGCGGTGCGACCACAGGTGCTCGGCGCCCTCGACCTCCACGTCGACCCCGGCAAGCCCCAGCCCGAGCTCCGACCCGAGCGACCCGGCCAGGTTGACGCCGTGGTGGCGCGAGAGCCGCAGGGCGGCGGAGCCGAACGCCGCCGCGGTCCCGGAGAAGAACCCGGCGTAGAAGCCGAGCGTGCCGGTGATCGCCTCGACCGGCGGGACCGCGCCGCGGGGCGCCACCGGCAGCGCCGGGTGCACCCCGTCGGGCTCCCCGACGACGGTCGGGTGGGCGCCCAGGTCGAGCACCTCGGCCGCGTCGGCGGGGCCGTAGACGAACGCCTGCCCGAGGTCGACGTCGTGGTCGTCGGCCCACCCGACGACCGCCGCGGCCGCGTCCGGGCCGCTGCACACCGGGGAGCCGAGGCCCGCGACGACGTGGCCGTCGTAGGAGAGCCGGGTCGCGACCACGTCGTCCGCGCCGAGCGCCTCGGCCAGTGGCGCGACGTCGAGCGGGGTCGCCGCCGACACGAGGACCACCCGGTGGCCCCGGCCGGCGTGCCGGACGGCGAGCCGCCACACCTCGGGATGCAACCAGGACGCGGTGGTGGCCCGGAACGTCGCAGCGCACTCCTGGGCGACCTCGTCCACCGACCGGCCACGTCGCGCCCGCACCACCCGCTCGACGTCGGCCGGGTTCACGGCCGCGGGTCCGGCGACCCCGCTCGCGACGTCGGCCACGAACCGGCCCCACAGCGAGTCGGGCGCGGCGAACGGGGCGATCGGGCTGCCCGCGAGGAGGCCGCCGTCGACGACGACGAACGCGGTGACCACCTCGCCGGACGGTGCGGCGTCGATCCGGGCGACGGTGCTCATGCCAGCAGCTCCTCGGTCAGGCGCTCCTCGAGCCGGGCCAGCTCGACGAGCCGGCCCCGGACCTCGTCGATCTCGGCCAGGAACGCCGCGCGACCCTCCCGGCCGGCCCCGTCGAGCAGGCCGCGGTTGCGCGCGAGGTCCAGCGCCGAGGTGTACAGCTCGATGGACACCGAGTCCGGCCGGGCCACCCGGCCCTGCCGGAGCATCTGGCGTCCCAGCCCGAGGCACTCGCGCGGGAACGCCTTCGCGTCGATCTCCGTGGCCGGGTCGGTGCCCGCGAGCTTCGTCGCCACCACCCACTGGGCGTCGACGAACGAGCGCAGGGTCCGGGGCGCCACGAGGAACCGGGCGTCGTGGAGCAGGGTCGTGGCGCCGTCGTCGTCGGTGACCCGCTCGCGCCACCGCGGGTCGAGCAGGTCCGTCTCGGCGGTGATCTCGTCGGAGAACCGCCGCTTGGACGGGAAGAAGAACTCGAACTTGAGCAGGTCGCGCAGGGCGAGCGCGTCCGCCCACGCCGCCTCGAGCGGGTCGGTGCCCGCCGGCGCGCGCGAGGCCGCGAGCAGGGCCAGTTCGACGATCGCGCGGTCGACGAAGTGGTGGATCGCGCCGTTGCGGTAGAACGCGGCCACCCGGTGGCGGCCCTCGCGGATCGACCAGACCGGTTCGTCGCCGCCGTCGTAGCGCTCGACCACCTCCCCGGTGACGAGCCGCTCGAGGGTGCGGGAGAGTCCGCCGTCGTGCAGGCCCTCGCGGGGTCCGGGGCGGCCGAGGGCGTCGAGGTGGTCGAGCAGGGGTTCGGTGGACACCCGGATCTGCTCGTGGGTGAGGGCCCGCCCACCCGTGCCGAGCAGCGCGAAGGTCACGAGGGCGGTCGGGGTGGCCGGTGTCGCGCGGTTGATCCCGTCGCAGATCGTGAAGGCGACCTTGTCGAGCCGGTTCGGGCCCTCGCCGGCCTCGTCGAGGGCCGCCCTGAGCGAGAACGGTTCCCCGAACCGCACCCGCGCGGTGCCGTGGTTGTGCCGCTGCCCGCGCACGTACCGCGCGAGCCAGCCGAGGCCCTCCGCGGACTTGCCCTGCCCGCCCTGCTCGGCGGCCATCGCGTCGAGTTCGTAGAGCCGGTCGTAGACCATCGAGGTCGGGACCAGCTGGACGTCCGGGGCGCGGCCGTCGTCGAGGGCCGCGACGAGGTAGGCGAGCAGCCCCATGCTCGGCCGGCGCAGCTTCCCGGTCCGCGAGCGGCCGCCCTCGATGTACCACTCGAGGTTGAACCGTTTCGCCACGAGGTGGGCGATGTACTCGCGCAGCGCGAGCTTGTAGACGCGGTCGTCGCCGCTCGAGCGCCGGATGAACACGACGCCCGCGCGCTTGCCCAGCGGCCCGATCGGCCAGAACGACATGTTGTTGCCGCCGAGCACGGTGTTGCGCGGCAGGTCGAGGTCGCGCAGCACCTCGCCGAGCACGAGCGGGTCGGCGTAGGAGCGGTGGGTCGGGAGGAAGACCAGCGGCGCGGTGCGGTTGAGCTCGCGCAGCGGCTCGACGGTCTCGGCGTCCACCTCCACCTCCCACGCCGTGGTGTGCAGCGGGGAGAGCGCGACGCGGAAGGCGTCGATCGAGAGCGGGTTCTGCACGGCCGCGAGGTCGGCGAGCCGGTCCCGCATCTCGTCGAGCACCTCGTCGAACGGGCGGCCCTCGGACTCGGCGAGCTCCCGGACCTTCTCCCGGACGCGGGTCGACGCGATGATCTGCTCGACCACCAGCCGCGGCACGGTGTAGTGGTCGCCGATCACGGCACGCTCGGCGCGCTCGCAGGCGAGCACCCCCGCGCGGTGCACGTAGGCGGCCAACGGCTCCTCGCGGGCCTGCTCGTCGTGCCGGCGGTCCAGGTCGGCGAGCGTGGCCGGCTCGCCCTCGACCACCCGCACCCGGTCCGGGACCGAGCGCGCGAGCCGGCGCTGCCAGAAGGCGGGCGGCCGCCGGTGGCCGAGCAGGGCGAGCAGGTCGGCCGCCTTCGGGCGGTGCGGGGCGCCCGAGCCGTCGGCCCACTCGGCGGCCCGCGTCGGGGGCAGCCAGGTCACGCGGACCGGGACGACCGTCGTCCCGCCGTCCGCGCCGGCGAGCGCCCGCTCCAGGTCGTCGACGGACAGGCACACCGGGGCACCGGGATGGTGCTGCGCGGCCCAGTCGGCGATCAGCTCGCGCTCCGGCGCGGTGCGCGCCGCCCCGAGCACGATCACCGCCCCGGTCCCACCGGTCGTCGGGGCTTCCTCCCGGACGCCAACGGCCATCGCCCTGCACCCCCGTCGTCGCGGTCGAGCTGTGGTCGAACTCCGACGGCATGGTTACCCACGCCACACCCGATCACGCCGACCGACCGGACGGGTCAGCCGCGCATGATGAACCCCGCCCGCCGACGGTAGGTCGCCGGCGCCTCGTGGAACTCCTGCTTGAACCGGCGGCTGAACGACGCCAGGTCGGCGAAGCCGCTGGCGTGCGCGATCTCGGTGAGGGAGAGCGCCGCGTCGCGGGGGTCGAGCAGCCGGCGGCGGGCGTGCTGGAGCCTGCGGGTGCGGATGAGCGCGGACACCGAGAGGTCGCCGTCGGCGAACACCCGGTGCAGGGTGCGGACCGAGACGAAGAAGGCGCGGGCGATCTCCTCGGGACCGAGGTCGGGGTCCGCGAGGTGCTCGGTGACGTACTCGTCGACCCGGGCCCGCAGGTCGTCGGCGCTGCCCGGGGACAGGACCTCGTCGCGCCGCAGGGACTCCCCGACGGCGGTCCCCAGCAGCGCGGCGAGCTGCCCGGCGAGCCGTCCGCCCGCGGTGTCCCCCAGGTCGGGCGGCGAGGTCGCCGTCTCGGCGAGGGCGTGCCCGACGATCGTGCCGAGGCGGTCCTCCCCCAGGGTCCGGGCCGTGGCGGCCCGCGTGACGTCGACGCCGAGCGGCACCAGCTCGCGGGGCCAGGTGAGCACGTTGAGCGTCCACGGGCCGTCGAAGTGCCAGACGAAGGGCCGGTCGGTCTCGTACACGGCGTAGCGACCCGGCGTCAGGACCGCCTCGCGACCGTCCTGCTCGAGCACCGCGCGACCGCGGGTCACCATCCCGACCTGCAGGTAGGTGCGCGGGTCGGCGCGGACCAGACCGGGGGTCCGGCGGGCGCTCTGACGCACCGAGCTCACCACCGCCGCGGACAGGTGCCCGACCAGGGTGCTGCGCACCGACGAGACGAACCCGCGATCGACGTCCACCGTGTCGTCGACGTCCAGCGACACGAAGTGCTCGCGGAGGATGTCGTTCCAGCGACCGAGCCCCTGCGCCGTCTCGGCGGCGCAGCCGACCCCGGGCTCGTCGAACGGCCCGACGGGGTGCATGGCTCGTGTCATGGGCGGGCGGCTTCCGGTGGTGGTCCGACGACGCTAGGGCCGAGCGTCGCGCACCCGCAAGGTCTGGCACGGAGCGACAAGACCGCTCGGTGTGCCGCAGACCACCATCCCGGGCACACGCACCAGCCTCCGACCACCACCTGGAGTGCACGTGACCGCTCTGGACGACCTGACCCTGACGCCGACCACCACCGTCCGCGCCGCCTGTCCGCACGACTGCCCGGACACCTGCGCGATGCTCGTGACCGTCGAGGACGGCCGCGCCACCAACGTGGCCGGCGACCCCGACCACCCCATCACCCGCGGCGGGCTCTGCGTCAAGGTCAACAACTATCCGGACAAGACCTACAGCCCGGACCGGCTGCTGTACCCGATGAAGCGGGTCGGACCGAAGGGCCTCGGCCGCTTCGAGCGGATCTCCTGGGACGAGGCGCTGGAGACGATCGCGTCCACGTTCAAGGCCAAGATCGCCGAGCACGGCGCCGAGACCGTGATGCCGGTCAGCTACCTCGGCAACCAGGGCATCCTCAACGGTCTCTCCGTGGGCGACGCGTTCTTCCACCGGCTGGGCGCCACCGTCACCGAGCGCACCTACTGCGACTCCGGCGCCTGCACCGCCTACGCCTCCACCGTCGGGGCGACGGCGGGTGTGGACCCGGAGAGCATCGTCCACTCGAAGTACATCATCATCTGGGCGTCGAACACGATCTCGACGAACCTGCACCTGTGGCCGATCATCGCCGAGGCGCAGAAGCGCGGCGCGAAGGTCGTCTGCATCGACCCGGTCCGCCACAAGACGGCCCGCCGCGCCGACTGGCACATCCCGATCCGCCCGGGCACCGACAACGCGCTGGCCCTGGCGATGATGCACGTGATCATCGCCGAGGGGCTGCACGACGAGGAGTACGTCCGCGAGCACACGCTCGGCTTCGACGAGCTCGCCGAGCGGGTGCAGCAGTACACCCCGGAGTGGGCCTCGGAGGAGACCGGCATCCCGGTCGAGGACATCCGCACCCTCGCCCGCGAGTACGCCACCACCGACCCGTCGATGATCCGCATCGGCGTCGCCATCGAGCGGCACGCGGGCGGCGGTCAGACCGTGCGCTCGATCGCCTGCCTGCCGGCCCTGGTCGGGGCGTGGCGCCACGTCGGCGGCGGCCTGCTGCAGCTGCCGCTGTGGGCCCACCCGGTCAACTGGCCCGCCTTCATCCACCCCGAGTTCCGCACACCGGGCACCCGGGTCATCAACCAGTTCCTGCTGGGGCGGGCCCTCACCGGCGAGATGGATCTCGACACCCCGGTGACCGCGTTGATGGTCTACAACTCGAACCCGATGGTCGTGGCCCCGGAGCAGGAGAAGATCTCGCGCGGCCTCGAGCGCGAGGACCTCTTCACCGTGGTCAGCGACCACTTCATGACCGACACCGCGCGCTACGCCGACATCGTCCTGCCTGCGACGACCGCCCTCGAGCAGCACGACATCATGTTCAGCTGGGGCCACTTCTACGTCACGCTGAACACGCCCGCCGTCGAGCCGGAGGGCGAATCGGTCCCCAACACCGAGCTGTTCCGCCGGCTCGCGGCCGCCATGGGCTTCGAGGACGAGTACTTCCGGCTCACCGACGAGCAGCTGCTCGAGCAGAGCTACGACTGGTCGGCCCCCGCCATGGAGGGCATCACGCTGGAGTCGCTGCGCGAGACCGGGTGGGCGCGGCTGAATCTGCCGGGCCCGGACGAGTACCGCCCGCACGCCGAGGGCGGGTTCCCGACCCCGAGCGGGAAGACGGAGTTCAGGAGCTCCGCGCTCGAGGCGATGGGCAACTTCGTCGTGAACCTGTTCCGGCAGCTCTCCGACGACCACCAGCCGGGGACCCCGGTCGACCCGCTGCCGCACTACATCGCTCCGCGCGAGAACAGCGAGCTGTACCCGCTCAACCTGCTCTCGCCGAAGTCGCACGCGTACATCAACTCCAGCGCGGGCGACCAGGCGATGCAGAAGCGCGTCCAGGGCGAGCAGACGGTGACGATCCACCCGGCCGACGCGCAGGCCCGGGGGATCGATGAGGGGAACTACGTCGCGGTCTCCAACGACCGCGGCCGGTTCGTGGCGCTGGCGAAGATCTCCGAGGAGGTCGCACCGGGCGTCGTCGTCTGTCCCATGGGATCGTGGGGCAAGAACGCGAAGGAGGGCACCACGGTGAACGCCGTCAACCCGTTCGTCTTCGCGGACCTGGGGAACGCACCGACGTTCTCCGACACCCGCGTCGAGGTCACCCCGGTCTGACCATGCCCACCGTCGCCGACGCGCACCTGCGGACACCGAAGGTCCACGGACCCGACGTGTCCGTCGGTGCGGCGCGCGTGTTCTTCCTCGACGGGCACGTGCACGCGCTGCTGCTCGTCGACCGCGGCGTCCTCGTCGCGGTCGTCGAGCGGGAGGACCTCGAGGGCGTCCCCGACGTGACCCGGGCCCGGTCGGTCGGGTGCCTCACCGGCCGGGTGGCGGCTCCCGACGACGACCTGGAGCAGACCCGGCAGGCGATGGCCGCCCGGGCCCAGCGCCGGCTCGCCGTCGTGGACGGCGCGGGGGCGCTGCTCGGGCTGCTGTGCCTCAAACGGCACGGTCGCGGGTTCTGCTCGGCCGCCGACGTCGCGGCCCGCGACGCCGACCGGGCGGCCACCCAGGCGGGCTGACACACCGCACACGACGACGCCGGCCCTCCCCTGACGGGGAGGGCCGGCGTCCGTGCGTGTGGGGTCAGAGACCCAGGCTCATCCCGCTCAGCGGGGACGCCTGCTCGCCGTCGGCCTTGTCCTCGTCGGCCTTCTTCTCGTCGGCCTTGTTCTCGTCGGCCTTCTTCTCGTCGGCCTTCTCCTCGTCGGCCTTCTGGGCCGGCTGGATCGGCTCGGTCTCCGGCGCGGGCGTCGCCGCGGCGGCCGGGGCGGGAGCGGCCTGGGCCGGAGCGGCCTGCGCGGGCGTCGCCTGCGCCGGAGCCGGCACACCGAGGAGCGAGCTGAAGACGCTCATGATCGGGGACTCCGGCGCAGCCGGCTGGGCAGCTGCGGGCTGCGCGGCAACAGGCTGAGCAGCAGCGGGCTGGGCGGTAGCGGGCTGAGCGGCGGCCGGCTGCGCGGCGGCCGGCTGGGCAGCCGCAGGCTGAGCGGCCGCGGGCTGAGCAGCAGCGGGCTGAGCTGCGGCCGGCTGAGCAGCGGCCGGCTGGGCAGCAGCGGGCTGAGCAGCGGCCGGCTGCGCGGCAGCAGGCTGGGCAGCAGCAGGCTGCGCGGCTGCAGGCTGAGCAGCAGCGGGCTGCGCGGCGGCGGGGGCCGGAGCCGCGAGTGCAGCCGCCGGCGAGGCGGCGGCGGCCGCGGCGAGCACGCCGATCGTCAGGGCGCGTGAGCGCGCGGACAAGGACACGAACGACCTCCACTGCAGGGCGGGGAGCGGGACGGGCGCACGGGGCACCCGTCGGGGGATGTCGTTCGTCGTAACGATTCCTGTGGCGGGGCGATGCGATCACCGCCCCGGAGATCTGCCGATCGAGGGGGTCGATGTCCCCCGTCGTAATGACGGGGTCCGAACTGTCCGGAACTCGCGTAGCCCGGGCAGGTGACGCGTTGGTCAGGCCCGGAGCTTCGAGCTGCCGGCCGGTCCGCCGGAGTGGGCGAGCCGCTTCGCCATGCAGTCGTCGGCGGGGAAGCCCTGCGCGTCGCACCAGGCGTTGGCGGCGTCCGCCGTCGCGAAGGACTGCGGGTAGATCACCACCCAGTAGTCGGTGCCCTGGAACACCGGCCAGTCGCCGGACCAGAGCAGCGACGCGGACGGGTAGTTCGCGGCGAGGGAGGAGTAGTGGGCGAGGATCGAGGCGTCGTCGTAGGTGATGCCGTCGGCCTTCGTGCCCTCGCGCTTGGCGGACAGCTGTGGCACCCAGGAGCCGACGACCCCCTCCACCGTCGAGCGGTCCGCCTCCACGATCGCCTGCAGGCTGGCGGACGCCGCGGCCCCCGACGACGCGTCGGTGTCGGTCGCGTCCGACGCCTCGCGGGCGACGGGCACGCCGACCGTGACCGTCGGCGCCGCGACCGGGGTCGGGACGACCGTCGCCGTCGCCGGGCGCAGAGTGATGAGCATGCCGAGCGCCAGCAGCACCGCGGCGACCGCGGCGGACACCCCGGCGACGATCCACGGGGCGTTCGAGCGGCTGGGCGCCGGCATCCCGACCGGGACCGACGGCAGCGGTGCGGGTCGGTACGGCGCGGCCGGCATCGCCGCGGGGGGCGGGTAGCCCCGCCCGGCCATCGCGGGCACCCGTGCCGCCACCTGACGGGCTCCACAGTTCACGCAGAAGTGCAGGTCCGGCACCAGCGCGGCACCACAGCGGCAACGCATCGCGATCATCCCCCGACGATCCGACCGGGCGGGCCCCGGCCGTTCACCGTCTGCATCGGGACCGCTGGGATCCCGTTAGCCAGCACCACTCGAACGGGTGACGAATCAGGAGAGGTCGTAGTCGAAGGTCACACGGTGCGTGCCGTCCTCCTCCAGGTGCAGTCGCCCCGCGCCGCGAATGCCCGCGAGCTCGCCCGTGCCGCTGCCCTCGACGATGTGGAGGTACTCGTCCGAGCGGTCCGCCCCACCGGTCGAGGCCGAGTGCAGGTACGCGAACGCACCCGTGCGCCCGTCGAGAGAGCCGTCGAACGCGTCCATGGCGACGTAGCTGCCGATCGTCCCGTCGTAGGCCGAGGTGAACAGCGTCGTCGAGCGCCCGGACACGGCGCCGGAGTAGGCCTTCGTCAGGCGGGCCACCCCGAGGGGCAGGGCGGTCTCGACGGGTGGGTCAAGGGGGACGTCGACGGCCTCGAACGACGTGACCTCGAAGGTGCCGGTGGTCTGCATGGCGCGGACGCTAGGGGCGCGACCCGTCGTCGGGATTGAAGATTCGCGACCCCGTGCCAGGGTGGCGCCATGGCCAGCCACACCGCGCCCGGGATCGCCGTCGTCACCGGAGCGGGCTCCGGGCTGGGGCGGGTGATCACGCGTGCCCTGCTCGACGACGGGTGGCGGGTCGCCCTGGCCGGGCGGCGCCGGGAGGCCCTCGAGGAGACGGCGGACGGCCGGGAGCAGGCGCTCGTCGTCCCGACCGACGTGGCGGACGCGATCGCGGTCGAAGCCCTCTTCCGCGCCGTGCGCGACCGGTGGGGGCGGCTCGACCTGCTCGTGAACAACGCGGGCATCACGGGGCCGGTCGGGACGCCGGACGAGGTGGACGTCGAGGGCTGGGACGCCACGGTGGGGGTGAACCTCACCGGGACGTTCCTGTGCGCCCGCGAGGCGTTCGCGATCATGCGGGCCCAGGAGCCGCAGGGCGGCCGGATCGTCAACAACGGCTCGATCGCGGCGCACGTCGGACGACCGGGCGGGATCGCCTACACGGCGACGAAGCACGCGATCACCGGGATCACGCGCTCGATCGCCCTGGACGGGCGGCCGTTCGGGATCGCCTGCGGACAGTTCGACGTGGGCAACGCCGCGACCGACATGACCCGGCGCATGCAGGAGGGCATCGTGCAGCCGCACGGCGGCCGCATGGTGGAGCCGACCTTCGACGCCGAGCACGTGGCCGACGCGGTGCGCTACATGGTCGGGCTGCCACTCGACGCCAACGTCCCCTTCCTCACCGTCATGGCGACGACGATGCCCTACCTCGGGCGGGGCTGACCTACCTCAGTAGGGCGGGTCGTCGTCGTCCTCGGTGTGTGCCGCGGGGGTGACGCGTCGGGCGGGGCGGCGGGCGAGGAGGTATTCGACGGTGGCGAGGGCGGCGGCGGTGATGCGGCTGTCGGGGGTGGGTCTGGGGGTGTAGTCCGCGGTGGTCGGCGCGGGCTCGTCGGTGGGTGGCTCGTGGTGGGTGGGGAGCGGGTCGGGCAGGGGTCGGACGACGCGGCTGTGGGTGTGGTGGACGGTGCCGGTGGGGTCGGTGATCTCGAAGTGGCCGGGGCGGGGTTGGTGGTAGGTCCAGCCGCGGCGGTGCTTGGCGGCGTGGTGGGCGGGGCAGAGGTTGGCCAGGACGTCGGCGTGGGTGCGGCCGCCGTGGTGCCAGTCGAGGGTGTGGTCGTGTTCGCAGCGGCGGGCGAGCACGGTGCAGCCGGGGGCGACGCAGACGGGGTCGCGGGCGTCGATCCAGCGGGCGAGGGCGGCGCGGGGCAGGCGGCGGTGGGCGTCGCGGGTGGTGGTGGCGGGGTGCTCGTCGGGTGGGGCGTCGCGGGAGCGGCGGTAGGCGGCGAGCAGGTCGGCCAGCCACGGGTCGCGTTCTGCCGTGTCGTGGAGGGTGTCGTGGAGGGTGTCGAGCAGGGCCTCGGGGGCGGTGATCTCGACGGCGCGTCGTCGGTGTCGGGGGTCGCGGCGGGCGTCGGGTGGGGCGCGGTGAGCGAGCAGGTGGGTGAGCCGGCCGTGGTCGTCGTGGACCAGGACGTGCCAGCGGGCGGCGCCGAGGTCGGTGGCGCGGCGGCGGGCGATCTCGGGGAGGGTGCCGCCGAGGCCGGGGAGTTCGGCGGGTCGTTCGTCGTGTCCGAGCAGGGTCGACAGTCGCATCCGGAGCGCGACCGCGGTCGGGTGCGGGAGCACCTCGGGTGACGAGCCGGCGCCCGAGCCGTCCTCGCCGCCTCGCTCGTCGCCGTCACTCCGGGCGCTGCCGTCCGGGGCGCTGCGATCCGGGGCGCTGCCATCCGGGGCGCTGCTGAGGTCGTCGCGCAAACCCTCGTCCGGCCCGTCGTCAGGCCCGTCGTCAGGCCCTCCATCGGGTCCCTCGTCGAGGTCGACGGGACCGCCGCCAGGGCCGTCCGGACTGTCCGGCCCGTCGTCTGGTCCGTCGCCGTCGCCGTCGCCGGGGCCGTCCGGGCCGTCGTCCGACCCGTCGTCGGGTCCATCGTCGGGCCGGTCGTCGTCCGGGTCGTCGTCCGGGTCGCTGTGGGCGGGACCGGCTCCGCCGCATTCGGCGACGATCGCCTCGATCACCGCGGGATCGTCGAACCCGGCCAGGGTGCCGTCGAGCAACCGGGCGAAGATCCGCGCGCCGATGAACCCGACCCCCAGATCGACCCCGAGGAACGCCAACCGCCCCTGCGCCTCGACCGCCAGCGCATCGATGTGCGCCTTCGCGTCCTGCGCCAGATCCGGGCGCAGGTCATAGCCACACAGGTCCACCGCCCCCGACGGCGCGGTCCGCGTCGCCACCCGCGCCCGCGCCACCGCCGCCGCCAGCCGCCCCGCCGCCCACGCCGGATCCAGGGCGCGAGCGACCTCGAGGATCCGCTCCCGCAACGCCTGATACGCCAGACCGGGCGCCTCGGGCAGCACGATCCGCACCACCTCGGCGACCTGCTCGTCCTCCAGCCCCTCGGTCGCGGAGTCGAAGATGTCGGCCTTGCGTTCCTCCAACACCCCCGCATACATCGCCTCCCCGAGCGCGGGCTGCGCGTCGAGCACGAAACACGCCAACCCGTAGCGCGCCGACGCCGTGACCGCCGACCACCCCAGGCTCGCCGCCGCCGCCTTCGGGGCGAACCCGTCATCGAGGACCCGACGACACTCGTCCGCCCGCGACCGGCAGGTCTGGCGCAGCGCATCCAGGAACACCACGTCGTCGTGGTTGCGCTGCCGGAACGCCGCCCGCATCCACGCCGCCACCTGCTGACCCGGCAGGCCGGCCACGTCCACCTGCGCCAACGCGGCCGCGAGCCCCGGACCAGCAGGGATCCCCACGAACGGGTCCCCTCCCGGAGCCTCGACACCCACCACCGCTGCCATGATGTCGGGTGGCCCGGGGGAATCTCACCCCCGGGCTCCCACAGATCCCGGCGTGACAATCTCTTGTCACCGGGCTCTTGCCATCTTGTTCATCGGGCCGGAGGAACGCTGGCGACCCATTTCCAGTGCGCGAACAGGCGGGGATACCTTCCGATGATCCCCAGCCAGCACCGGACGGCCGCCTTCTGCGCTCGCAGTCGTTTGTATTTCTTGCGGATCCATCGCACCAGGTAGGCGTTGATGCGGGCGAACAGGCCATACAGCGCGGAGCGGTAGAACGCCCCGTAGTACTGCATCCATCCTCGCACCATCGGATTCACCCAGTGCGCGAGTTCGGAGAAACTCAGGCGTATGTGCCGGTGCAGTCGCCAGGACCGCACCTGCGCACTGATCCGTGTGAGGGCAGCCTTGCTGATCGCGGGAAGGAACCCAGAGAAGGTCCGCCCGCCGCGACCTTTGGCTTCGCGTTGACGGAAGGTGAACCCCAGGAACGTGAACGACGTATGCTCCGCGGAGCGACGCCGGTTCCCGTCCTGGCAGTAAACGATCCGTGTCTTGTCGGGATGCAGACGCAACCCGACCTGTTCCATGCGCTCGCCGATCGCCGCGACCATTGTCTCGGCTTGCTCGCGGCTCGTGCAGTGCACGACCGCGTCATCGACGTAGCGCTCGAAGGAGATACCGGGAAAGGCCCGGTCCATCCACGTGTCGAACGCGTAGTGCAGGAACATGTTCGCGAGCACCGGTGACACCGGCGACCCTTGCGGCGTTCCACGGTCGCGAGCGACGAGGTCACCGTCACGAGTCTGAATGGGTGCTTGCAGCCAACGCGTGACATACAGGACGACCCATCGCTGGTCGGTGTGCGCCTCGACCGCCTTGATGACGAGGTCCCACGGGACGCTGTCGAAGAACTTCTGGATGTCCAGATCGATCACCCAGTCGGTCTTCCAGCAGCGCTTCCTGCAGGTCTCGACCGCATCGAGGGCCGAGCGGCGCGGGCGGTAGCCGTAGGAGTCCGGGTGGAAGATCGGTTCGACCGACTTCTCCAGCCTCCGTGCCACCACAGTTTGCGCCACCCGGTCCGCCACGGTCGGAATACCCAGGACCCGTGTCCCGTCGCCGTGAGCTTTCGGGATTTCCACCGCCAGCACCGGCGAAGGTAGATAGCTACCCGAGGACATCCGATTCCAGATCTTGTAGAGGTTTCCCCGCAGATCCTTCTCGAACTCCTCGACCGAGCAGCCATCCACCCCCGCTGCACCCTTATTGGATCGCACCTGCTCCCAGGCCTGTTGCACCTCCCACTTCGAAATGACGAACGACTTGCCCGAGGACTTCAGTTCGCTCACTGCGATTCCTCCCGGCTAGATTCCGGTTGATCGAACGAACAAACCACAGATGGCCCGACCCCTTCGCTCCACTCCCACCGCGTCAAGCAGGAGATTCACAGCTACTACGAGTCGGTCCGCCGGCGCCCACCGCATCGGTACTCAGTCCCTCCCGGTTTCAGTCGGTCGGGATTCTCCCTCTCGCCACCGCAGAGATGGCAGTATCGGTGCACGCCTTCCCACGTTCCCCACCGGAGCAGCAGACCGGGCTCACGCCGCCTACATGCCGGGCACCGACTGGCCAATAAACGGGCTCCCGCCAGCCTCATCCCAGGATTGTTCGAACGTCCCGGTTCTGATGCCATCCACACTAATTACGACACTTCACAGGCTACGACGCAGCGTCTTCCCGATCCCCACCTGACACCTCACACGGTGCCTTTTCCCACATCGCTCACCACGACAGTCTTCAGCTAACGCAGCAGTGGGCGGTTTGGAGCCTCCCCCGTAGGTCGACTCCGAAGGGCCACAACCTTCATCTCCGATGGAGCAACACAAGAAACAGGACTCCGCCTACATCAGAGCCTCCTTCTTGTGCGCGTGGCACACTCGAACACTAGTACGAGGGTCCGACAATCACGGCCGGTTCAGCGGGCCCGAGAAGCTTCGCAGCCCTAACGTGATCACGTGCTGGCCTTCCTGATCCTCGGCTTCCTCGTGGTGCTCGGGGCGCTCACGGTGCTCGCGGCGGCGGTCGGTTCCGCGGCCTGGTGGGTGCTGCTCGGGGTCGTCGCCCTGATGCTGGTCATCGGCATCGTCGACGTGGTGCAGACCCGCCACGC
This sequence comes from Actinomycetospora sp. CA-084318, assembly GCF_050955885.1. NCBI lineage: Bacteria > Bacillati > Actinomycetota > Actinomycetes > Pseudonocardiales > Pseudonocardiaceae > Actinomycetospora > Actinomycetospora sp. CA-084318. Next base: position 463,512 of record NZ_CP192098.1, on the reverse strand, counting down.
GATCCTGCGCAACTACCCGGTGATCGGGCACCTGCGCTTCCTCATGGAGGCGATCCGCCCGGAGCTGCAGCAGTACTTCATCGAGCGCAACGTCGACGGTCGCCCCTTCCCGCGCGACACCCGCACGATCGTCTACGAACGCGCCAAGGGCATCGCCGGGGAGAAGGCCTTCGGGACCGAGCTCGACGTCAACGCCGTCGGCTACGAGTACCTCGTGCACTCCGCGGCTCCCGCGGACGAGCCCGCGCAGCCGCACTACGTGCGCGTCGGCGGCCCGGACTGCTCCAAGCCCTACGACATGGCCCTGCTCAACGTCTCGGCGATGAGCTTCGGGTCGCTCTCGGCCAACGCGATCCGTGCCATGAACGCCGGCGCGGCACTCGGCGGATTCGCCCACGACACCGGCGAGGGCGGTCTGTCGAAGTACCACCTCGAACGCGGCGGGGACCTGATCTGGGAGCTCGGCAGCGGCTACTTCGGGGCGCGGCTCCCCGACGGCGGCTTCGACGCCGCCCAGTTCGCCGACAAGGCCTCCCACCACGCGGTCAAGTGCGTGTCGCTGAAGCTCAGCCAGGGCGCCAAGCCGGGCATCGGCGGCGTGCTCCCGGGCCCGAAGGTGACACCGGAGATCGCCGAGGCACGGGCGGTGCCCGTCGGGAGGACCGTCACGAGCCCGTCGCGACACACCGCCTTCTCCACCCCGCGCGAGCTGGTCCGGTTCATCGCGCGGATGCGGAGGCTGGCGGGCGGCAAGCCCGCCGGCTTCAAGCTGTGCGTGGGCACCCGGGTCGACGTGCTCGCCGTCGTGAAGGCCATGGTCGACGAGGGCACGACGCCGGACTTCATCGTCGTCGACGGCTCCGAGGGCGGCACCGGCGCGGCGCCGCTGGAGTACGAGGACCACATGGGAACCCCGCTCACCGAGGGCCTGATCCTCGTGCACAACGCCCTCGTCGGCGCCGGGCTGCGCGACCGGGTGCGGATCGGGGCGTCGGGCAAGGTCGCGACGGGCACCGACATCGTCAAGCGACTCATCCAGGGCGCCGACTACACCAACTCCGCGCGGGCGATGATGATGGCGACCGGCTGCATCCAGAGCCAGCGCTGCCACACCAACCAGTGCCCCGTCGGCGTTGCGACGCAGGACCCGAAGCGGGCCCGCGCGCTCGTCGTCGAGGACAAGCTCCACCGGGTGCACCGCTACCAGCACGCCACCGTCATGGAGGCGACCCGGATGACCGCGTCGCTCGGCGCGACCTGCCCCGCCGAGCTGCACCCGCGGATGCTGCACCGCCGGATCACGCCGACCGAGACCCGCTCCTACGCGGAGCTGTACGAGTGGCTGCGGCCCGGTCAGCTGCTCGCCGAGCCCCCGATGGGCTGGGTCGACGACTGGGAGCGCGCGGACCCCGACCGCTTCTAGCGCGCGGACCGGTAGGCCGCCCAGACCTCCGGACGGAGCCGCCCGCGGTCCGGGACGTCGATCCCGGTCGAGCGGGCCCAGGCCCGGACGTCGGCGGTCGTCGGCTCCGGCGCCGGGTCGGCCTCCCCCAGCTCGGACTCGGCCCCGGGGATGCGGGAGGCGATCACGGCCTCGTCGCGGGCCCAGGTCGATGCGGCGGCGAGGAAGCGGTAGGTCCACTCCTCGGCCAGCCCGCGGGTCTCGGTGAAGACGATCGGCACGCCCGGGTACCGCACGGCGAGCTCGGCGATCCCGTCCGCCACCACGGCCGGTCGCACGTACTCCAGCGCGAAGACCTTCGAGTACCGCTCCTCCACGACGACGGCCGCGCGCGGCAGGGTCGCGAGCTCGGCCACCGCGTGTCGGAGCGTCGAGTTCGTCAGGCTCGACACGAGGTCGGGCAGCGACTTCCGCTCGACGGCCGCGACGACCCGCCCGTCGACCTCGACGCCGTAGTCCCCGCAGCTCAGGGTCCGCTTCGTCGTCCGGGCCTGCTGCCCGGTGAAGCGGTAGGCGTAGCGCTCGTGCGAGTCGACGAGGATCTCGAGCTCGGCGTCGGTCCCGGTCGCCCGCGCCGTCGGGGTCCGGACCTGCGGACGGGCCTGCTTGCGGGTGTTCGGCGACTGCCAGAACACCATCTCCCGCCCTCGCGCCCGGGTGTGGACGATCTGGGAACGGCGCTCGGTCCGGCGGTCGGCGATGACGTCGATCGCGGCGCCGGTCCGAGCGCAGGACACCAGGGGCACCCGCTCGACGATCTCGGGCTCGGCCGGCCACTCCTGCGCGTCGACGGGGTGGCAGTACAGCGCCTTCGTGCGCGGCCACGTGCCCGACGTGCGGAAGACGAGACCACCCGCCGTCGGGACCCGGAGCAGGAAGGGGAGCTTCGAGTCCGGGTCCGGGTTCCGGGCGATCAGCAGCTCCGCCACGCCTCGACGGTAGCCGCCCGGCCCGTCGCGGCGACGATCCGGTCGAGGAGCGGGGCGTCCGACGGCAGCACCACCGGCGTGCCCCAGAGCTGCGGCACCGGGGCGCGCGGGACGAACTCGAGGACGTGCTCCAGGGTCGCACGCAACGTCTCCTCGTCGAACGCGATCGGCCGTCCGGTGGCCTGCGCCAGGTCCCAGCCGTGCACGACGACCTCGGTCAGCGCGATGCGCCCCCACGTCGCGTTCGGCAGTCCGAGCTCCCCGTGGCCCACCCATGCGGCCGGGTCGCGCCAGATCGCGGCGAGGCGGTCGAGGCCGCCCGGTGCGACGACGTCGAGGTGCCCGAGGAGGCCGCGGACGTCGTACTCGGGACACGGGGTCGCCAGTCCCAGCTCGGACTCGTCCAGCGAGGCGATCAGCGTGCCGGTCACGGTGCAGGCGGGCGCCAGGTCGATCATGTCGGTAGGACCGGACCCGACGACGGAACTCATCGCCACCCGTCGTCGGGAACGCCTCCGGGGATCACCTCGCCGGGCGCGTAGGGCTCGCGGGTGAAGACGAAGCTGCCGAGGTCGAGGTGGCTGACCGCTCCGTCCGCACACCGGACCGCGCGGAGCGTCTCGCCCGCGTAGTAGCCGTCCAGGCCGACCCACGTCCCGTCCGCCCGCGGGGAGAAGCGCGAGGCCCGCGCCCCGCCACCGAGACCGCCGACGGTCAGCTCGTCGGTCCCGCGCAACCGCAGCGCGATCGGCGCCGCGCCCCAGTACCAGGGCCCGAGCAGCTCCAGGAGCTCCGGAGCCACGACGGCGGGTCGCCACGGCGCGGGCAGGCGCGGCTCGCGCTCGGCGACGATGCCGATCAGGTCCGCGACGAGGCCGCCGATGGCCGGTCCGGAGGTGGCGTTGGCGAAGGCGACCGCCGCGAGGTCCTCGGCGGGATCGACCCAGAGCGTCGCGACGAAGCCCGGCATCGACCCGGTGTGGCCCGCCAGCGCCCGCCCGGAGTGGCGGAGCAGCTGCAGGCCGAGGCCCTGCGCACGGTCGGCGTCCCCGGCCTCGGACGGCGCGGAGGGACGGCGCATCTCCTCGACGACGCGCGCCGGCAGCACCCGGTCGTCCCCGTGCAGCAGGAACGCGCCGTAGCGGGCGAGGTCGGTCGTCGTCGACCACATCTGCCCGGCCGGCGCCATGAGCCCGGCGTCGTGGGCGGGCTCCGGGTGCAGGACGTCGGCCCACGGGTGGACGGCCCAGCCGGACGCGTGCGGGGCGGCCGGGTGGTAGGTGGTGCGGCCCATCCCGAGCGGCTCGAGGATCTCGCGGGTGACGGCGGTGAACCAATCGTGGCCGCGGAGCTGACCGACCATCGCCCCGAGCAGCCCGAACCCGACGTTGGAGTAGTGGTGACGACGCCCCGGCGCCCGCAGCGGCGGCTCGGCGACGAGGCTCGCGAGGTCCGGCCGGACCGACCCGTCGGAGCGCTCCCACCACGGCGATCCGGTCTCGGCCGGCAGCCCCGAGGAGTGCGCGAGGAGCTGGGCGATGGTGGCGTCCGGCACCGGGGTGTCGGGCAGGTGGTCACCGAGCCGGTCGTCCAGCGAGAGCCGGCCCTCCTCCCGCAGGCGGAGCACGACGACCGCGACGAAGGTCTTGGTGATCGACCCGATCCGGTACTGCGTGTCGTCGGTCGGCGCCGCGCCGTCGACCTCGCCGCGCGTCCCGCTCCACACCACCGAGTCGCCGCGCAGCACGGCCCCGGCCGTCGACGGGGCCCGGCCGCGGGACTGCTCGACGGCGAGGCGGTGGGTCAGGGCGTGGGCGGTGGCGTCGAGCAGCACCGGCCCAGTGTGAATCAGTTCGCGGGCGGCCCGGTGCCGGAGTCGGTGTCGCCGCGCTCGGCCGGGTGGTCGTTCTCGGCGAGCGAGACCGAGGAGACGACCTCGGACGGGCTGCCGTACTCGACCGGCGGGACGGCGCGGATCGCGCGGGCGGTCTGCTCGTCGCCGGCGCGCTCGGCGGCCGCCACGAGCGCGTCGCGGTCGGCGGGGAACGACTGGCCGTTCAGCACGGCGTCGAGGCGGGCACGGGTGGTGGACGCTGCCATGGGTGCAGGTGCCCGACGCCGCGTGCACCACACACGTGCTTCCGGGTAGCCGCGCCGATGACCTCCTACGGCTACTTCCTCTCCTGCGAGCAGTACTCGCCGCGCGAGCTCCTCGACCAGGCCCGGCGCGCCGAGGACGCCGGGTTCGAGCGGCTGTGGATCTCCGACCACTTCCACCCGTGGAACGACGCGCAGGGCCAGAGCGCCTTCGTCTGGGGCGTGCTCGGCGCGCTCTCCCAGGTGACCTCCCTGCCGGTGTCGACCGCGGTGACCAGCCCGATCATCCGTATCCACCCGGCGATCCTCGCGCAGGCGACCGCCACCGCCTCCGTGCTGCTCGACGGCCGCTTCGTGTTCGGCGTCGGCACCGGCGAGGCGCTCAACGACCACGTCCTCGGCGACCCGTGGCCGCCGATCGGCGAGCGCTTCGAGATGCTCGAGGAGGCGATCGGGATCATCCGCCGCATGCACGAGGGCGGCGTGGTGAACCACCGCGGCAAGCACTACCGCGTCACCGACGCCCGCCTCTACACGCTGCCGGAGCACCCGGTGCCGATCTACGTGTCCGGCTTCGGGGAGCAGGCCACGGAGCTGGCCGCACGGATCGGCGACGGGTACTGCGGGGTGGCGCCGGACGCGTCGCTGCTGGAGACCTACCGGGGCGCGGGCGGGCGCGGCCCCACCCAGGGCGGCACCAAGGTGTGCTGGGGCGACGACCGCGAGGCGATGATCGACCACGCGTACCGGATGTGGCCCAACGACGGCTTCCCCGGCCAGCTCGCCCAGACCCTGCCGCGGCCGTCGGACTTCGAGGACGCCGCGCAGCTGCTGCAGCGCGACGCCGTCCCCGGCCTGTTCTCCTGCGGCCCCGACGTCGACGAGCACGTGTCCCAGCTGCGGTCCTACGCGGACGCGGGCTACGACGAGGTCTACGTGCAGCAGATCGGACCCGACGTCGAGGGCTTCTTCGCGGCGTACGCGAAGGAGGTCCTGCCCGCGCTACGCGGATGAGTCGTCGCGCCCCCGACCTCGCCACCGCTCGAGCCACACGGGCCCGAAGATCGGGACGGCGATGAGGAACAGCACGAGCAGCGGGATGCCGGCGAACACGCCGGCTCCTTCCCAGAAGGTCATGACGGCTCCAGGTCCGGTCGAGGGCTCATGACGGTGGCGGCGTGCGCGAGGGGGACCGACGGCGGCGCGGGCGGGCGCTCGATCGGCTTGCGGACCTGGTGGGAGATCCGGAGCAGCAGCGCCACGGCGACGTACTCGGCGAGCAGCGAGGAGCCGCCGTAGGAGAGGAACGGGGCGGTCAGCCCCGTCTCGGGGATCAGGTCGGTCACCCCACCGACCACGATGAACAGCTGCAGGGCCAGGGAGAACGACAGCCCGGCGGCGACGAGGGTGGAGAACGGGTCGCGGGCCGCCGTCGCCGTGCGCAGGCCCCGCTCGATCAGGAGCAGGAACACGCACAGCAGCGCGGCGAGCCCGGCCAGCCCGAGCTCCTCGCCCAGCGCGGCGACGATGAAGTCGGTGTTGGCGAGCGGCACCAGGTCGGGGTGGCCCGCGCCGAGCCCGGTGCCGAGCAGGCCGCCGTAGGCGAGACCGAACAAGCCCTCGGAGAGCTGGTAGCCGGTGTTCGCGAAGTCGGCGGTCGGGTCCGCCCACACCGCGACGCGGACGCCGACGTGGGCGAAGAGATGGTCGGCCAGCACGCTGGAGCCGACGAAGAACCCGAGCCCGATGAGCACCCACGACACCCGCTCCGTGGCGATGTAGATCATCGCGAGCACGATCCCGAAGAACAGCAGCGACGCCCCGAGCTCCTTCTCCAGCGCGAGGACCCCCACCGCCGCCAGCCACGCGATCAGCAGCGGCGCGAGGTCCCGCGGGCGTGGCAGCTCCATGCGCCCGATCCGCCGACCCGCCGTCGCGAACAACGCCCGCTTCTCGACGAGGAACGCCGCGGCGAACACGATGATCGCGATCCGCGCGAACTCGCCGGGCTGGAGCGAGAACGGCCCGAGGCGGATCCACAGCTTGGCCCCGTTGACCTCGGAGATGCTCGACGGGAGCAGGCCGGGCAGCACGAGCAGGACGAGCCCGACCAGTCCGAACAGGTAGCCGTAGCGGGAGAGCACCCGGTGGTCGGGCAGCCGCCACAGGACGATCACCAGCAGCACCAGCGCCCCGGCGGCCCAGGCGAGCTGGCGGGGCGCGTCGGCCGACGGCGCCGGGTCGCCCGCGACCAGCGCGTCCGTCGCCAGCCCGAGATCGAGCCGGTGGATCATGACGAGGCCGATCCCGGTCAGCAGCGCCACGCACGGCAGGATCAGCGGGTCGGCGTACGCCGCCCACCGCCGCACGGCGAGGTGCGCCCCGCCGAACAGCGCCAGGTAGGCCAGGCCGAGGTAGCCGAGCGCGGGGCTGAGCGCGTGCTGCTGGTCCAGCTCCACCGACACCAGGGACGCGGTGGTGATCCCGGCGGCGAGGACGAGCAGCAGCAGCTCGGTCCGGCGCCCGGTCGGCGGCGCCGGAGCCTCCGACGACGGCTCGGGCTCGGTCAGTCGACGCACGGGACGCCTCCGGCCTGGACGGGGCCGCCGGACGGGCCGGCGGTGGACGGGGGAGCGGGCGGGCGGTAGCCGGTGCCGAGCACGACGCGCAGGTGGCCGGCCGGGAGGCCCGGGTCGGTCGTCGGCGTGACGCCGCCGCCGAGCAGGGCGGCGGCGAGGGCGGCCGCCGCCTCCGAGCCGGGGGGCGCCGCGACCGTCGAGGCCGCGCGGGTGTCGACCGTCGTCGCCGCGCCGGGGCTGAAGCCGTGGTCGACCAGCATCGACTCGGCGGTGGCCGCCTCCCCCGACGTCCCCGAGGCGTTGTCCACCTCGACGGTCACCCCGGTCGCCGCCCCGGGGTCGGGCGCAGGAGCCGGAGCCGGCGGCGGTGCCGCGGCGGCCGCGAGCTGCTGTCGGATGAACGCCTGCACGTGGGCCGGGTCGACCTCGTTGTCGTCCTCGTCGTTCGCCTGGACGTAGCCCTCGATCGGCAGCGTGTAGAAGGCGGCGTCGCCGCTCGTGAGGTTCTGGGCGGACGCGGCGAAGGAGAGGGCGTCGAAGCCCTGGTCGAGCACGATGTCGCGGTGGGCCACGTCGAGCAGTGACGCCAGCTTCGTCGGGTCGGTCCACGTGCCGGCCGCCGTGACCTGGTGCATCGCCGAGGACAGGAATGCCTGCTGGCGGTGGGTGCGGTCGAGGTCGCCGTTGGTCAGGCCGTGGCGCTGCCGGACGAAGGCGAGGGCCTGCGCGCCGGTCAGCTGCTGGACCCCGGCCGGGAAGTCGGCCCCGGAGTAGGAGTCCTGCACCGCATGGTTCAGGCAGACCGTGACGCCGCCGAGCGCGGTGGCGAGGTCGTAGAAGCCGGCGAGGGTGATCTCCGCGTAGTGGTCGACCGTCAGCCCGGTGAGGGCCTGGACGACGCCCACCGTCGCGCGCCGTCCGGCCTCCCGACCGTCCTGCTCGAGGGTCGCGGGGTCGGTGACCCCCTGCGCGGTCAGACGGGCCTCGGTGGCGGCCTTGGTGACGCCGTAGGCCTGCTTGATCTTGTCGGGCCGGTAGCCCGGGATCGGGACGAGGTCGTCGCGCGGGATCGAGAACGCGGTGACGCGGCCGCCGTCGGCGGGGACGTGCAGCAGGATCAGGGTGTTCGTGTTGTACCCGCCCTCGTTGCCGTCGCCCGCGTGCAGCGCGTCGAGGACCTGCTGCGGCAGGGGACCGCCGTTCTGGTCGCGCCGGGTGTCGAGCCCGATGAGCAGGATGTTCGTCGAGCCGTCCACCGAGTGGGATCCGGCGGTCACGAGCGACGTCCCGGTCAGCGAGCGGTCGGTGGCCCAGGCGGCGCCGGTGGCGAGCAGGACCAGGGCCGAGCAGAGAGCCGCGATCAGCCGGCCCCGGCCGAACCGTCCCCGGCGTCGGGGCGGCGCGGGTGGCGAGGCCGGCGAGCGCGGCGGGCGCGGCGGGCGCGGGACGAGGGCGACCGGCCGGGAGGCCCCGCGCGCGGCGGGACGTCCCGGCCGGGCGTCAAGCACCACGGCGGCGTCGCCGGGCGGGCGGGGTGTGGCGGAGCTCCTCGTGGTGGGCGATCGCGCCCCTCACCAGGTCGACGACGTGCGGGTCGTCCACCGCGTAGACCTGGTGCTTGCCCTCGCGCCGGGCGCTGACCAGGCCCGCGAGCCGGAGCTTGCCGAGGTGGTGGCTCACGGTGGCCACCGACTGCCCGGTGAGCTCGGCGAGGGTGCCGACGTCGCGCTCGCCGTCCGCGAGCAGCCACACCAGCTCGACGCGCACGGTGGCGGCGAGGAGCCCGAAGGTGCCCGCCGCGTCCTGGATGACGGCGGGATCGGGCGCGTCCCCGGGGGGTGGTGGGGCCATCGTGTCTCCTCTCCGGCGTGAGCGAGCATACTTGCACGATCGTTTGACTGTCCGAAGGACGAGGGGTCTACTGATCACCGTCGACCGACCGCGACCCGAAGGAGGTGAGCCCGCATGACCGACATGACCGACGACGGAGGTCCGGGCCGCCACGCGGGCGGTCGGCTCCCCCGGAACCCCTGAGGGCTCCCGGTGCCAGGCCGGCCCGCGTGGTGGCGCGCCCCCGATCCGCTCGACCGGCGACAGGGACCGACCATGCCCACCCCTGCTGTGCCCACCACGCTGTCCACCGACCCGACGTTCGCCGTGCTCCGCACGCTCGACACCGGGCCCGGCGGCCTCACCGAGACCGAGGCCACCCGCCGTCAGGACGTCCACGGTGAGAACGTCGTGGACCTCGACCCGCGACCGTCCCCGCTCGCCGCCACGTGGGCGGCCCTGCGCAGCCCGTTCGTCGCGCTGCTCTGCGGGCTGGCCGGCGTCTTCGTCGTCGTCGGCGACGTCCGCGGGGCCGCGACGGTGGCGGTGATGGTCCTGGCCTCCGTGGCGCTGCGCCGCTGGCAGCAGGTCCGGTCCGACCGCGCGGTCCGGGCCGTCGGCTCCCGGCTGGTGACCACGGTGACCGTCCGCCGCCGGGCCGACGACGACGCCGAACCGTGTCCCCGCGAGGTGCCGCTCGGTGACGTGGTCCCCGGCGACGTCGTCCTGCTGGCCCCGGGTGACGTGGTCCCCGCCGACCTCCGGCTCCTGACGAGCGCGGACCTGTTCGTGGACCAGGCGGTGCTCACCGGGGAGAGCCTGCCGGTGGCGAAGTCGGCGACCAGGTCGGGCGAGGGCGGGCCGGAGTACTCCCCGGTGCTGTGCCTCGCCGGCTCCGAGGTCGTCGCGGGGACCGCCACGGCCGTCGTCGTCGCCGTCGGCGCCGCGACCTACTCGGGCGCGCTGGCCCGCCGCGCCGCCCGGGAGCGGCCCGAGTCCTCGTTCGACCGCGGCGTCCGCGACGTGAGCCGGACACTCGTCCGCTTCATGCTCGTCCTCGTCCCGATCGTGTTCGCCGTCAACGGCGCCGTCAGCGACGACTGGGGCCAGGCCCTCCTCTTCGCCACCGCCGTCGCGGTCGGCCTCACGCCCGAGATGCTCCCCGTCGTCGTCACCACCACCCTGGCGCGCGGCGCGCGGCGGCTCGCGCGCCACCACGTCGTCGTCACCCGGCTGAACGCGGTGCAGGACCTCGGCGCCACCGACGTCGTCTGCCTCGACAAGACCGGCACGCTCACCGAGGAACGCCTCGTCGCGACCCACAGCATCGACCCGTGGGGGCGTCCCGACGACGAGGCCGCGGCCTACGCCGTCCTCGCGGTCCGCTCCCAGGTCGCGCCCACCGGCCGGCTGGACGAGGCCGTGCTCGAGCAGCTCGCCGACCCGACCGACACCCTCGACGAGGAGCTCTACACGCCGGTCGACGAGATCGGCTTCGACCAGGTGCGGCGCCGCGCGACGGTGGTGCTGCGGCGCCACGACGGGGAGCGCCTGATGATCACCAAGGGCGACCCGGACGAGGTCCTGCCGCGGTGCACCGAGGCCCGGCACGACGGGGACGCCGTCGAGCTCGACGCGGGTCGCCGGTTCGCGGCCGAGGACCTCGCCCGCGCCCACGCCGACCAGGGCCTGCGGCTGCTCGCCGTGGCGGCGAAGCGGCTGCCGCGGCTCGGCGAGGTGACCGAGCGCGACGAGCGGGGGCTGACGCTCGTGGGCTTCGTCGGGTTCGTCGACCCGGTGCGGGAGAGCGCGCCGGCGGCGGTGCGCGACCTCGCCGGGCACGGCGTCGAGGTCCTCCTGCTCACCGGCGACAACCGCCACGTCGCCGCCCGGGTGGCGCACCAGGCCGGCATCCCCGCCTCCGACGTCGTCGTCGGGGAGGACCTCGACCGGCTCGACGACGTCCGGCTCGGGCGGCTGCTCGACCGGGCGCGGGTGTTCGCGCGGGTCACGCCGGCCCAGAAGGTCCGGGTCGTCACCGCGCTGCGGGCCCGCGGCCGGGTCGTGGGCTTCGTCGGCGACGGTGTCAACGACGCCCCCGCGCTGCGCACCGCCGACGTCGGCATCGCGCCCGACTCCGCCACCCCGGCGACGAAGCGCGCGGCCGACCTCGTCCTGACCGACCCCGACCTCGCCGTGCTCGCGGCGGGCGTCGTCGAGGGCCGCCGCACCCTCGGCAACACCCTCAAGTACGTGACGATCACGGCGAGCTCGAACTTCGGCAACGTCCTGACGCTGGTCGTGGCCGCCGTGCTGCTGCCCTTCCTCCCCCTGCTGCCGCTGCAGCTCGTGGTGCAGAACCTGCTCTACGACGCCGCCCAGCTGGCCCTGCCGTGGGACCGGGTCGACCCCGAGTACACCGCGCAGCCGCGGCGGTGGGACACCTCGGAGCTGGTCCGTTTCATGCTGACCTTCGGGCCGCTGTCCTCCCTGTTCGACCTCGCCACCTTCGGCGTGCTGTGGTGGGGCCTCGACGCCGGGGCCGCGCCGGGCACCTTCCGCGCCGGCTGGTTCGTCGAGGGTCTGCTCACCCAGCTCGCGATCGTGCTCGTGCTCCGCACCCGCGGCGCGCCGTGGCGCCGACTCCCCCGACGACCGGTGGTGCTGGCCTCCGTCGCCGCCGCAGCGACGGGCCTCGTGCTGGCCTTCACCCCACTGGCCGGTCCGCTGCTCCTGCAGTCCCCGCCACCGGCGTACCTGCTCTGGCTGGGCGTGGCCATCGTCGGCTACGCGGGGCTCGCCCAGCTCCTCAAGTCCGTCCACCTGCGACGACGGGGGCGCTGGCTCTAGCCGGTCCGCGTCCCGGCCCGCCCGCCGACGTCCTTCGTTCAAACATCTGTATGACCATGAGAGTGAGTAGTGCCATGGCCGACCGCCCCAGCGCCGTCCTCGACGACGCGCACCTCGGCGACATCCACGGCGCCCTCGGCACCGTGCGGCTCGACGACACCGGCGCACGCACGTCGCTGCCCGCCCGCCTGAAGACCCTCGTCGCGATCGTCGGGCCCGGCCTCATCGTCATGGTCGGCGACAACGACGCCGGGGCCTTCGGCACCTACACGCAGGCCGGGCAGGACTACGGCACGAGCCTGCTCTGGACGCTCCTGCTGCTCGTCCCGGTGCTCTACCTCAACCAGGAGATGGTGCTGCGGCTCGGCGCCGTCACCGGGGTCGGGCACGCCCGGCTGATCCTCGAGCGCTTCGGCCGCTTCTGGGGCGCGTTCAGCGTGATCGACCTGTTCCTGCTCAACGGTCTGACGATCGTCACCGAGTTCATCGGGATCAGCCTCGGGCTCTCCTACCTCGGTCTGCCGACCGTGCCCGGGGTGCTGGTCGCCGCGGTCGTGGTCGTCGCGGCCGCCTCGACCGGGAGCTTCCGGCGCTTCGAGCGGGTCTGCCTCGTCCTCGTCGTCGGGAACGTGCTGCTGATCCCGATCCTGCTCATGGCGCACCCGCCGCTCGGGCAGCTCGCCCGGGACTTCGTCGTACCGGGCCTGCCGGGCGGCCAGCTCTCGACGATCATGCTGCTGATCATCGGGATCGTCGGCACCACCGTCGCCCCGTGGCAGCTGTTCTTCCAGCAGTCCTACGTCATCGACAAGCGCATCACCCCGCGCTTCATGGGCTACGAGAAGGCCGACCTGTGGATCGGCATCGTCATCGTGGTGCTCGGCGCGGGCGCGATGATGGCCTTCACGACGACCGCCTTCGCCGGGCAGCCGGAGTTCGGGGACTTCACCGACGCGGGCGGGGTGGCCGACGGACTAGGCCGCTACGTCGGGCCGGCGGCGGGCGTGATGTTCGCGCTCGCCCTGATCGACGCGTCGATCATCGGCGCCGCGGCGGTGTCCCTGTCCACCGCCTACGCGATCGGCGACGTGCTCGGCCTGAAGCACTCGCTGCACCGCGGGGTCCGCGAGGCGAAGGGCTTCTACGCCGTGTTCGCCGGGATCCTCGTGCTCGCCGCGGTCGTCGTGGTGATCCCGGGCAGCCCGCTCGGGCTGCTCACCGAGGGCGTGCAGACCCTGGCCGGCGTCCTGCTGCCGTCGGCGAGCGTGTTCCTGCTCCTGCTCTGCAACGACCGCGAGGTCCTCGGCCCGTGGGTCAACGGCCGCGTGCGCAACCTGCTCACCGCCGTCGTCATCACGGTCCTGGTCCTGCTCTCGGTGGTCCTCACCGCCGCGGTCGTCTTCCCCGACATCACGGCCGGGGCCATCCTGACGATCCTCGGTGCCGGTGGGGGCCTCGCGGTGCTCGTGGGGGTCGTGGCGCTCGTCGTCGGCCTGCGCCGACCCGGTCCGGCGGCTCCGCCGGCCGGGGACCGCAGCACCTGGCGGATGCCGCCCCTGGCCCTGCTGACGCGCCCCGAGCTGTCCCGCGGGCGCCGGCTCGGCCTCACCGTCCTGCGCGGCTACCTCGTGATCGCCGTCGGGATGGTCGTCGTCCGCATCGTGCAGCTCGCCGTCTCATCCTGAGAACCGGAAGGACCCGCCATGTCCCGTCGCTCGCTGCAGGACCTGCTCGGACGGTCCGTCCGCGGCACCCACGACCAGCACCTCGGCCGGATCGCCGACGTCATCGTCCGGCTGCGCGGCCACGACCACCCGCGCGTCACCGGGCTCGTCGCCGACGTCGGCGGGCACCGCCTGTTCCTCCCGGCCGGGCAGGTCGTCGACTGGACCGCGCCGGACCCGGCGCTGCGCGTCGACCGCGTCGACCTGCGGCCCTTCGCCCGCCGCGACGGCGAGGTCCTGCTGCGCGAGGACATCCTCGGGCACCGCCTCGTCGACGTCCCCGCGGCGGCGCTCGTGAAGGCCTGGGACCTGGAGCTGGCGGTGACCCCGTCGGCGGCCACGCTGGTCGGGGTCGACGTCCGGCCCCGGGCGTGGTGGTGGCGCGCGGTCGGACGGCTGCTGCCCGGCGCCCTGCCCGTCACCAACGACGACGGCGCCCGCTCCCGCGACTGGCTCGCCTTCGAGGCCCTCATCGGGCACGCCCCGTCGGTCCTGGCGCGGACCCCGCTCGACCGGCTGCGGGAGCTCAAGGCGCCGCAGCTCGCGGACCTGCTCGAGGACGCGTCGCGGACCGAGCAGGCCGAGCTCCTCGACCGGGTGCACGCCGACCCGGAGCTGGAGGCCGACGTGTTCGAGGAACTGGACGACGACGACCAGTCCCGCGTGCTGCGCGACCGCAGCGACGACGACGTCGCCGCGGTCCTCGCCCGGATGCACGCCGACGACGCCACCGACGCCCTCATGGACCTGCCCCAGGAGCGTCGTCGCCGCGTCCTCGACCTCCTGCCCGCCCCGCGGCGGGCGAAGGTCGTCGCGCTGCTCGGGTACAACGCGACGTCGGCCGGAGGGCTGATGATCCCGGACCACCTGGCGCTACGGACGACGGCGACGGTCGAGGAGGCGCTCGACCGGGTGCGGACGTCCCCGGTGCAGCCGGGCGTGCTCGCGACCGTGCTCACGCTCGACGCCGGGGACCGGGTCGTCGGGAGCGTGCCGCTCGTGTCCCTCGTGCAGGCCGACCCGGGCGCGACGCTCGGGCAGGTCGCCGAACCCGATCCCGTCCGGGTCCGACCCGAGGCCGACGTGGTGGAGGTCGCGCTGCTCATGAGCGACTACGACCTGCTCGCCCTGCCCGTCGTCGACGCCGACGGACGGGTGCTCGGGGTGGTCACCGTCGACGACGCCCTGGAGGCGACGGTGCCGGACGACTGGCGCCGCCGGGACCTGCCCGGTGTGCCCCCGGACACGGCGCGATTGGAACACCTGCCGGTGAGCCATCCCACCGTATGAAGGTCACCGTGTTCGGGGCGACCGGCGGCGTCGGCCGGTTCGTCGTCAGCCACCTGCTCGCCGACGGACACGAGGTCACCGCCCTCGTGCGGTCGCCGCAGAAGCTCGGGGAGCTGCAGTACGCGGTCGAGGTGATCGAGGCCGAGCTCTCCGACACCGACGCCGTGGCGCGTGCGGTCGAGGGCGCCGACGCCGTGATCACCGCCTACGGGCCGCCGATCGACCCGTTCCTCCGCGACACCCCGCTGACCGAGGGCACGCGGACGATCGTCAAGGCGATGCACGCCGCGGACGTCCGCCGCCTGGTCTCGCTCGTGACGGTGAGCGTCCCCGACCCGCGCGACCGCCCCCGCCTGCTCGACCGGCTCGTCCCGATCGGCATCGGCATCCTCATCCCCGGCGCGCTCGCCGAGGTGCAGGGCATCCACGAGGTCGTCACCACCTCGGACCTCGACTGGACCGTCGCCCGCATGTTCGCGCCGATCGACGTCCCCGGTGGCAACCCGATCCGGTCGGGCTTCCTCGGCGTCGACCCGATCGGCGTCGAGATGGCGCGGGCCGACGTCGCGCAGTTCATGGTCGACCAGCTGACCAGCACCACGTACCTGCACGCGTCGCCCGCGATCAGCAACTAGAGACCGTAGGTCTCCAGCAGCCGCAGCCACACCTCGGACATCGTCGGGAACGACGGCACGGCGTGCCACAGGCGCGCCAGCGGCACCTCGCCGACGATCGCGATCGTCGCGCCGTGGACCATGTCGGCCACGTCCTGTCCGACGAAGGTCGCGCCGACGATCACCTCGCGGTCGGTGTCGACGACGATCGTGGCGAAGCCGTCGTAGCCGTCGGCCTGCAGCGAACCGCCCGCGACGTTCCCGATCTCGTAGCTCACCGCGCGGACGTGCAGGCCGGCGCGCCCCGCGCTCTCCGCCGTGTGTCCGACCGCCGCGATCTGCGGGTCCGTGAAGATCACCTGCGGCACGGCCGTGTCCTCGGCGGTCGCCGCGGTCTTCGCGTACCGACCGCCGACCTCCGCGCCCTTCGACCGCGCGACGAGCACGTCGCCGCAGACGCGGGCCTGGTACTTGCCCATGTGCGTCAGCTTCGCGCCGGTCGAGGCGTCGCCGACGGCGTAGAGCCAGTCGCCCTGCACCGTGGTCGTCTCGTCCGAGGCCAGCGGCTTCCCCGGCTCCAGGCCGACGGTCTCCACGCCGAGGTCGGACGTGGCGGGCCTGCGACCCGCCGCGACCAGGAGCTCCGCGCCCCGCAGCTCGGACCCGTCGTCGAGCGAGGCGACGACCTCGCTGCCGTCGCGCTTTACCGCGGTCATCGAGACGCCCAGCCGCACGTCCACGCCGTCGCTCTCGAGCGAGGCCTGCAGCCGCCGGGCGGCCTCGGGCTCCACGGACGGGACGAGGCGGTCGCCGTGCTGGACGAGCGTCACCTGGGCGCCGAGCCGCTGGTAGGCGGTCGCCATCTCCACGCCGACGACCCCGCCGCCGAGGATGAGCAGCGAGTCCGGCACGCGGGACGCCTGGGTGGCCTCGCGGTTGGTCCAGGCGTCCACCTGGTCGATGCCGTCGACCGGCGGGTACGTCGGGACGGACCCGGTGGCGACCACGACGTAGCGGGCGGCCACATCCGTCGTCGTGCCGTCGTCGTGGGTGACGGCCACGGCGCGCTCGCCGGCGATCCGGCCGCGGCCGCGCAGCAGCGTGATGCCGGCGCCGTCGAGCCAGTCGGCCTGCCCGGAGTCGTCCGGGTTCGCGAACTGGTCGCGCCGCTCGAACACCTTCGCCGCGTCGACCGGACCCGCGTCGACGCCCGGCATGCGATCCACCGCGGCCTTGAGGTCGACCGGGCGCAGCAACGCCTTCGAGGGGATGCAGGCGTAGTAGGAGCACTCACCCCCGACGAGGCCGGCCTCCACGACCGCCGCGCTCAGCCCCTGCTGGTGCGCGCGGTCGGCGACGTTCTCACCCACCGGGCCCGCACCGATCACCACGACGTCGACCTCGAGGTCAGCCATTCTCCGCACTCTCTCCCGTCGGTCCGAACCGTTCGATCCGGATGCTGGCCTCCGGCTGCCCGGCGGACAGGAGGTGCGACTCCATCGCCAGGGTGAATCGTGCCGAGCCGCACACGAAGGCGGTGGCGCCCGGGTCGGCGATCGCCGCGATCACGGCGGCGTCCAGCCGGGAGCCGCCCTTCTGCCGGGAATACGCGACGAGCGCCCCGGCGGCCTCCAGCTCCTCGCGGTAGGGCAGGTGGTCGGCCGTCCAGGCCGAGATGGCGAGGTGCAGCAGGTCGGTACGCCCGACGTCCTGCGCGTGCCGCAGCATCGACACCAGCGGCGCGACCCCGCTGCCCCCGCCGATCCCGAGCGCCGGCGAGGCCCCGTCCCAGGCGAACCACCGCCCGATCGGCCCGCGGCACTCCAGCAGGTCCCCGGGCTCGACGACCTCGGCGAGGAAGCCGGACACCTCTCCGTCGGGGACCTTCTCCACGTACAGCTCGACGAGGTCGTCCGACGGCGAGGAGACCGCCGAGTACGAGCGGCTGGCCGTGTAGCCGTCCTCGGCGCGCAGCCGCAGCACGTAGTGCTGGCCGGGCCGGTGGACGACGCGGTCGGGGACGTCGAGGCGCAGGACCACGCCGAGCTCGCCGTGGTGGTCGACCGAGACGACCTTCGCGTCGCGCCAGACGGCGGCTCGCTGGGGATCAGTCGCCATCGAAGCGCTGCTCCTGCCACGGGTCGCCGCGGTGGTGGTAGCCGTTGATCTCCCAGAAGCCCGGCTCGTCGTGGTCCAGCAGCGTGATCTTCGAGATCCACTTCGCGGACTTCCAGAAGTACAGGTGCGGCACGAGCATCCGCACCGGCCCGCCGTGCTCGCGGGTCAGCGGCTTGCCCTCGTGCTCCCAGACCACCCACGCCTTGCCGCCGGTGACGTCGTCGAGCGGGAGGTTGGTGCGGTAGCGCGTCGTCGACTCCTCGACGACGAACCGCGCCTCCGGCAGCGGCTGCGCCACCTCGAGCAGGGTGTCCAGGCTGATCCCGGTGAACGACGTGTCGAGCTTCGACCAGGTCGTCACGCAGTGGATGTCGCCGCGGTAGGTGTCGTTCCCGAGGGCCTTGAGCTCCTTGAGCGACCACGTCGACGGGTTCGCCACGAGCCCGTCGATCGTCAGCGACCAGCGCTCGGCGTCGATCCGCGCGGTCGGCTCGGCCGTCAGCACCGGCCAGCTCGTGCCGACGTCGTACTGCCCCGGTGGCAGCCGCGGGTCGCGCTCCGCCTGCTTGCGCCGTCCGGAGAACCCTCGTGTGATCGCCATACCGGCTCCCTTCGACCTCGCCGCCACACCCTAGGGAGAGGGTGTGGGTGCTCGCGTCGGTCGAACGACGTAGTGCGGTGCTTCCTTCCCGACGACGCGTCGGTGCGGGTTCCGGGCGCTCGGCCGAGTGCGGCGATCTGCGTCATCGGTGGCGCAGATCGCCGCACTCCGGGTCAGCTGATGGTGATGTCGCCGTTGGTCAGGGTGCCGGACACGGTGCGACCACCGATCTGCACCGTGACCTGGTCCCGGCCACCGGCGCGGTCGACGACGGTCAGCGTGAACGGCACCGTCCGGCCCGCGGCGTTCACCGCGGTCCCGGTGACGGTGGAGCCGGTCGCGGTCTTGCGGACCGCCGTGATCGTGCGCGAGCTCGCCGTCGTCTCCGCGCCGCCGCCGGAGAACGCGAACCTCCCGGACGCCTGCCCCGCCGCGGTCGCCCTCGCGTCGACCGAGAGCGAGTACCGCTGCCCGTCGGTCGCGGTCAGCGTGCCCGCGCCGCGCGCGGCGGCCGCGGTCGGCGCGGCCGGGACGGTGTAGGAGATCGTCACCGAGGGAGCAGCGGAGCTCAGCCCGACCGTGCCGCCGGACGGAACCAGCGACGACCCGCCACCTCCGCCACCACCGAGGAGACCGCCTGCGCCACCACCGAACAGTCCGCCGCCACCACCCCCGCCCCCGCTCACGAGGCCGGGGGCCGTGTCGGTGAAGCTCCCTGCGGAACCGCCCTCGCCCTGCCGACCCGCCTCGCCCTCTTCCCCGGGTGCGCCGCCCGCCGTCGGCGTCCCTGCACGACCGGGACTGCTGTTGAACTGCTGCCCCTCCGTACCGTCTGCACCGGCGTCGCCGCCCGCACCGGAGCTGAACCCTCCGCCGAAGCCGCTCCCTCCGCCGCCCGCGGCGACCACGAGCCGGGAGTCGAGGGTTCCGGCCGCGGAACGCGACACGGTGCGTACGTCGGACGCGCCTCCACCGCCGCCGGCACGCACGCCACCCGCGCCACCACCGTTGAACCCGCCGGGCCCGGGGACGACCTCGCTGCCCCCGGCTCCTCCGGGGGAACCGACCTCGACGTAGAGCACGGACCCACCGGGCAGACCGGTCACCGTCCCCGACGCCGAGGCGCCCTGACCACCGCTCCGCCGACTCTCGCCCCCGGCACCACCCATGGCGACGACCTGCAGGCTCGACACACCCGTGGGGACAGTGAAGCTCTGCTCACCGCCGGTGAAGGCGTAGGTGCACGTCACCGTCTGCCCGGCCTGGGCGCACCCGTCCGGCAGGGCCGTCGGCGCGGCGAGCGCCATCCCGGCCCCGGCCACCGTCAACGTGGCCGCCACGACGACCGACAACAACGACACACGACGCACGACTGCTCCTGGGATTCGAACGTGGGACCGCAGAGGTAGCGGATTCGAGGCCTGGGCCTCCGAATCCGCTACCTCTCTCAGCTGGTGGTGATGTCGCCGTTGGTCAACGTGCCGGACACGGTGCGACCACCGATCTGCACCGTGACCTGGTCCCGGCCGCCGGCGCGGTCGACGACGGTCAGCGTGAACGGCACCGTCCGGCCCGCGGCGTTCACGGCGGTTCCGGTCACCGTCGAGCCCGTGGCGGTCTTCCGCACCGCCGTGATCGTCCGCGAGCTCGCCGTCGTCTCCGCGCCGCCGCCGGAGAGCGCGAACCTCCCGGATGCCTGACCTGCCGCCGTGGCCTTCGCGTCCACCGAGATCGAGTACCGCTGACCGTCGGTGGCAGTCAGCGTGCCCGCCCCCTTGACCGCGACGGCGGTGGGCGCGGCGGTGACGGTCAGGGTGAACGTCGCCGTCCCCGTCACACCCGGCGTCGAGGCCGAGACCGTGACCGGGCCCGGCGTGGACCCGGCGGTCACCGTCGGCGAGGTCGCCCGCCCGTCCGCACCTGTCGTCACCGTCGCCGTCGCGGCACCGCCGAACGACGCCGAGCCCGAGGTCACCGCGAACGTCACCGGGGCCCCCGCGAACGGCGCCCCGTCCGTGTCGGTCACCGTCGCCACCAACGGCGCCGCGAACGCCTGGCCGGTCTGCGCCGACTGCCCCGACCCGGAGGTCGCGGCGATCGCCGCGGCCGTCGCCGGCACCGTGTAGGAGATCTGGACGGATCCGGCGCTACTGCCGGTTCCGGGCCGCGAGACCCCGGCCGACTGCAGCAGGCTCGTGCCGCCGCCCCCGCCGCCGGAGGCCTCCAGATTGCTGACACCGCCCGCCGCGCCGCCGGCGACGCCGCCCCCACCGCCGCCGGAGCCGCTCGTGAAGGCCCCGCTGGCGCCGGTTCCGCCGTTCGGCCCGGTCGTACCACCGGCGTCGCCGCCAGGCACACCGGACTGGCTTGCGCCCCCGTCGGCGTCGCCGGCCCCGCCACTCCCGCCCGTGTCGGAGGTGAACGCACCGTTCGCGGTCCCGGCTCGGCCACCCGCGCCACCGCCGCCTCCGCCGGCCACGACCAGAGCGATGGATCCGTCGCTCACCGACGACGCGCCGCCACCACCGCCGCCCCCGCCGGCGAGCAGGGTCTCCGCCGCACTGGGGCCACCGGCTCCTCCGGAGCCCGGGCCACCGATCCCGCCGGCCCCGCCGGCCGTGGTGCCGCCGGACGTCGTGTCCGATGCCCCGTCCGCGCCACGGTCGCCCACGACGATCTGCAGCCCGCCCGCGGCGACCGGGGCGGAAGCGGTGACGACCCGACCGGGCCCGCCCGCCCCACCGGCCGTGCTGCCGCCGGCCCCACCGGCACCACCTGACCCGCCGGCGACCCGCACCTCGACCTGGGTCACCCCGGCCGGCTGGACGAACGTGTGTTGCCCCGGCCCGTAGGTGCACGTCACCGTCCGTCCCGACTGCGTGCAGCCGTCCGGCAGGGCCGTCGGCGCGGCGAACGCCGTCCCGGTGCCGAGCACGGTCAACGACGCCGCCATGACGACGGACAGCAACGACCTACGACCCACGACGTCTCCCTGCACTCCGAACGGGCTAACGCCGCGAACGCTAGCCACACCCGTCGTCGGGAAGACCTAGGGAAAACACCCAGGGTCCGCCGAGGGACCGCTCCGGTGCGCCGGAACGTCGAGGAGCAGGATCGACCGCGTTCACCCGTGAGCGCCGAGAGGACACCATGACCGGGACCGAGCTGCCCGACAGCCCCGACGACCTGCCCGCCGACGACCGCGACTCCGTCGACGACACCTCCTTCGAGCAGCTGGACGAGGCCGACCTGCTCGACGGCGACGCCCCGGAGCGCGATCCGGAGGACCCGCTCGACGCCGGGTGGATCCCGAACGAGCGCACCCGCGGCGTGGACGCGTGGGGCGTCACCCAGCGCGAGGAGGAGGAGGGCGAGCCGCTCGACGACCGGCTGCGTCGGGAGATCGCCGAGGACCCCGACGACCTGGGCGCGGACGGGCTCGGCGACTCCCGGGGCACCGCGGGCGAGCTGTACGACGACGAGGTCGGCAACGCCCGCTCGGGACGGCTCGTGCTGCGGGACGAGGGCGACGAGGGCTACGCCGACGACGTGGGCGTCGACGGTGCGGGCGCGACCGCGGAGGAAGCCGCGATGCACGTGATCGGTCAGGACGAGGGCTGAGTCTTCCTTTCTGACAGGGCGCCCTGTCAGGATGGCGACATGCCCACCCGGACCTTCCAGGGCGCGAGCGCCGAGGAGCGCGTGGCCGAGCGCCGCGCGCGGCTCGTCGACGCCGCCCTGGACGTGGTGGGCGAGCGCGGGGTCGCCGACTTCACGATGACCGCGGTCTGCCGGGCGGCCGGGCTGACCGAGCGCTACTTCTACGAGTCCTTCGCCCGTCGGGAGGACCTGCTCGCGGCGCTGTTCGACGCCACGTCGGACACGGCGCTGCGCCTCGCCGAGCAGGCGGCCGCGGCCGTCCCGGCGCACGACCTCGCGGCGCGGGCGCGGGCGGCGATCCGCGCGACCGTCACCCTGCTCGCCCGCGACCCGCGATCCGCCCGGCTCTACCGCGAGGCCATCGGGCACCCGGTGCTCGCGGCCCGCCGGCAGGACACGGTGGCCACGTTCGCGGCCTTCCTCGCCCGCCTCATCACCGAGGCGCGGCCCGACCTGTCGGCCGACGACCTCGACGTCACGACGGTGCTGCTCACCGCCGGCATCGTCGACGCCGTCGGCTTCTGGCTCGACGGGCGGCTCGCCGTCGACGCCGAGCACCTCGTCACCCGCTGCGTCCATCTCGTGATGGCCGCGGCCGACTTCCGGGAGGAACGTTGACGGCACCGCTGGCGCACCGAATCCAGAGCGGGATCGCCTCGGCGACGAGCCTCGTGCCGTCGGCGACCGCGCCGCTCGCACCGCCCCCGCCCGGCAGCGGGCTGGAGGCCGTGCCCGGGGATTACGGCACGCCCGTCGTCGGGCGGTCCCTGGAGTTCGCGGCGGACATGCTCGGATTCGGACGGCGTCGCTACGAGCAGTACGGGCCGGTGTCGTGGACCGGGGCCTTCGGGCGGCGGATGGTGTCGGTGCTCGGCCCGGACGCGCTCGGCCAGGTGCTCGTCAACAAGGACAAGTACTTCGGCAACGCCGACGGCTGGGGCTTCTTCATCGGCCCGTTCTTCCGCCGCGGCGTGATGCTGCTCGACTTCGAGGAGCACCGCACCCACCGGCGCATCCTGCAGGAGGCGTTCACCCGCGACCGGCTCGGCGAGTACCTCGAGGTGATGAACCCGCGCATCCGGCGCAGCCTCGACGACTGGACCACCGGCGACGGCATCCGGATCTACGACCGCATCAAGCAGATGACGCTCGACATCGGCACCGAGGTGTTCGTCGGGGACCAGCTCGGGCCGCGCGCCGACCGGGTCAACCGCGCCTTCGTCGACACGGTGCACGCCGGCGTCGCCGTGGTCCGCGCCCCGGTGCCGGGTGGCTCCTGGAAGCGCGGGCTCGACGGTCGGAAGATCCTCGAGGACTACTTCCGGGCGCAGATTCCCGCGAAGCGCGCGGGCGACGGGCGCGACATGTTCAGCGTGCTCTGTCGGGCCCGCAGCGACGAGGGCGAGACGTTCTCCGACGAGGACGTCGTCAACCACATGATCTTCCTGCTGATGGCGGCACACGACACGTCGACGATCACGCTGTCGATGATGAGCTACCTGCTCGCGAAGAACCCGCAGTGGCAGGAGAAGCTGCGCGAGGAGTCGTTCGCGCTGGACTCCGACGACCTGACGGGCGCGCAGCTGGACTCCCTGGTGTCGCTCGACCTCGCGATGCGCGAGACGCTGCGGATGTACGCCCCGGTCGGCCAGCTCGCGCGGATCACCGTGCGCGACGCCGAGCTGCAGGGCTTCCACATTCCGGCGGGCACGCTGATGTCGCTCGGCATCTACGCCTCGCAGCGCATGGAGCCGTGGTGGTCCCGGCCCGACGAGTTCGACCCCGACCGCTTCGCCCCCGAGCGCGCCGAGGACAAGTCGCACCGGTTCGCCTGGATGCCGTTCGGCGGCGGCGTCCACAAGTGCATCGGACTGCACTTCGGCGGCATGGAGGTCAAGGCGATCATGCACGCGATGCTGCGCCGCTTCCGCTGGTCGGTGCCCGACGACTACGTCATGCCGGTCGGCCTGACGACCGGTCCGACGCCGGCCGACCACCTCCCGCTGCGCCTCGAGCGGCTGTAACTTCCGTCGGCGTGCGCGACGCCGATCTGATCCATCTCCGCCGCTGTGTCGAGCTGGCCCGCGAGGCCCTGGAGGCCGGCGACGAACCGTTCGGGTCGGTGCTGGTGGGGGCGGACGGGACCGCGCTCGCGGAGGACCGGAACCGGGTGAACACCGGCTCGGACCCGACGCTGCACCCGGAGTTCGCCCTCGCCCGGTGGGCGGCGGAGTCGCTGCCCCCGGCGGACCGGCCGGGCGCGACCGTGTACACCTCGGGCGAGCACTGCGCGATGTGCTCGGCGGCGCACGCGTGGGTGGGGCTCGGCCGGATCGTCTACGCGAGCTCGTCGGCGCAGCTCGGCGGGTGGTTGGCCGAGTTCGGCGTCGGCCCCGGACCGGTGGCGCCGCTGCGGGTGCAGGACGTGGCGCCCGGCGTCGTCGTCGAGGGGCCCGCGCCCGGTCTCGACGAGGAGGTCCGCGAGCTGCACCGCCGTCTCCACGAACGGGGGTGACCCGGGTCGCGGTGTCACGCGGACCACTCCGCGGTGTGCCCGCGCGACCGGGGCGGCATCCTCCGGTGGTCGCCCCAGCGCTGCGGCCGATGCCGAGACCCGCGCTGGAGATGGTGGTGATGACGATGCCGACGACGTCCGTGCCGTGGATGGGCAACCGCGTCGTGATGTGGGAGATCGAGGACACCGAGCTGACCGCGCTCGAGTGGCGACGCCCGTACAACGGCGTCACCCGGGGCTTCCGGGTGCTGGGAGCCGAGGAGCTCGCCGTGGTCTGCCAGGCCGTCGAGGAGGCGACCGCAGAGCTCCGGCCCGCGCCGCGGCTCGAGGACGTGGCGGGACGCCCGCTGGACCTCGAGGCGTTCCTCGAGGAGCTGCTCGAGAGGTGACTACGTCCCGTGAGTACTAATCCGTGCTCTGGCACGGATTAGTACTCACAGGTCCGCTAGGACCCCTCGACCTCGTAGGTCGGCGTGATGATCGCGCGGCCGATGGAGTGGAAGAACAGGTTGAAGCCCAGGAACGCCGGGCTCCCGTCCTCCCCCACCCCGAGGTCCTCCACGTCGACGGCGTGGACCACGAAGAAGTAGCGGTGCGGGCCGTGCCCGGCCGGCGGGGCCGCGCCGATGAAGCGGCGCGCGCCCGCGTCGTTGGCGAGCGTGATCGCGCCCGCGGGCAGCAGGTCCTTGTCCGGGTTCCCTGCGTCGGTCGGCAGCGAGGTGGTCGACGCCGGGATGCCGGTGACCGCCCAGTGCCAGAAGCCACTGGCCGTCGGAGCGTCCGGGTCGTAGCAGGTGACCGCGAAGCTCTTCGTGCCCTCGGGGAAGCCCGACCACTCGAGCTGGGGCGACACGTCCTCGCCGCCCGCGCCCATGATCCCGCTGACCACGGCATTGGGGATCGGCCGGCCGTCGGTGACGTCGGTCGAGGTCACCTGGAAGGTGGCCACCTCGGGCAGGAAGCTGTACGGGTCCGGCGGCTGGGGCGCCACGGGGTCCTCCTCGTCGATCGTGAACTCGTCCAGGGCCTGTCTTCCCCGGTCCCCCGCGTGGCCATGCACGGACCCGAGCGCCGGGCCACGAGCGGTGCCGCTCAGCGGCGGGGACGCTCGTCTCGGCGAGAGAACCTCGCTGATCTACGGGGCGCGAGGGCCGACCTCGCCAGCGCTGCCCCGTCCTGCGTGAGGCGGTAGTAACGCCGTGGGGGCCGTCCGAGACCGGTGTAGATCTCCGGCTCCTCGTACCGGCTTTCCACGAACCCCCGGCCCTCGAGACGCGCGAGGAGCGGGTAGAGCGTGCCTGACGGCAAGTCAGCACCCTTGGCCACCTCGAGCCCGTAGTACTCGCTCGTCGGGTCAGCCATGAAGACGGTCAGGACATCACGCAGTGCTGCCGTCACCCGCATCCCGTCGACCCGCATGCGCTTAAGCTACATAGGTAGTCCACGAGATAGGGCGATCGAAACCAAGCCGTGACGTCGTCCGCCGCCCGAAAGACGTGCGGCTACTCCGCGTGCGCCACCCACATCGCCGCCGCGAGCTCCGGGCCGAGCAGGTGCTCCTCCGCGTCCCCGCCGAGCGAGACGACGAAGGAGCCGCCGAACGGGTGCCGGCCGCGCATGAGGACCTCCGTCCCCAGCCCGAAGCCGCGCTCCTTGAGGTGCCGCAGCACTGCGGGGTCCTCCTCGTCGACCCGCACCAGCCGCCCGGTGCGGCCGGGCTCCAGGACCGCGAGGGACCGCGAGTCCTGCTCCACCGTGTGCCCGTCGGCGTCGGGGATCGGGTCACCGTGCGGATCGACCTCCGGGTGCCCGAGCTTGGCGTCGATCCGCGCCAGGAAGGTGTCCGAGACGTAGTGCTCCAGCACCTCCGCCTCGTCCTGCACCTCGTCCCAGCCGTAGCCGAGCTCCTGCACCAGGAACGTCTCGATCAGCCGGTGCCGGCGCAGCATGGACAGCGCGTGCCGACGGCCGGCCTCGGTGAGGGTCAGACCGGCGTACGGACGGTGCTCGACGAGCCCGAGGTCGGCGAGCTTGCGGGCCATGCCCGACACCGACGACGCCGAGAGCCCCAGACGCAGGGCGATCCGGGACGTCGTCGCCGTCCCCTCGGTCTCGACGAGCTTGTAGACGGCCTTGACGTAGTCGTCGACCGCCGCCGAGTGCCCGCCGTCCATGGACGCCACGATATCGCCGCGACCGCCACCCGACCTGCGACTTCATGGCGAGCAATCTCAACTACGGCCGGTAGTCACAGGAAGCCCTTCCGCCACAAACCACACCATCGGGCACGGCGCGTCCGGATTCGTTGCGCTGGATATCCACGGAGCGTTTCCTCCTCCTCGCTCGATCGCGGACGGCGATCGGGACGCAGAGCGGAACGCGGATCGGGGGACACGATGAGGACGAGGACCAGGGCTGCACTGGCGGCGATCGTGGCGGGGGCGGCACTGTGGACGGCGCCGGTGGCGTACGCCGACCCGGTCGCGCCGCCACCCGGAACGGACAACCGCGGGATTCCCGTGGTGTCCGACCTGCTCGACGCACTCGGGCTGACCAACGCCCCCGCGGCGGGGTCCGCGGGGGCGAGTGGATCGGTGTCGGTCGGCGGCGGGCTCACGGTTCCCGCGGTGCCGGCGCTCCCGGTCCCCGCGGTGCCCGCACTGCCCGCGGTGCCGGCGCTGCCCGCCCTGCCGTCCGCACCGAACCTGCCGTCGGTCCCGGCTCTGCCCCCGGTATCCGCCGGTGGCGGCGCGGGAGCGGGAGCGGTCGGCGCAGGCGGCGGGGTGTCGACCGGCTGACGCGCCGGGACCCGGTGCGGCGGGAGCGCCGCCGCGCCGGGTCCTGCCACGCACGGCGCGTAGTGCCGGACAAGCGTCGACGGCCCGATCCGCACGATCGAGTGCGGCGTGTCGCCGTCACTTGTCGCGATCACGCACGCCGCGTTTGCTGATCACCGCCGAGGTCTGGGGCCTAACGCTCCAGCGGCGTACTTCGATCGGGGGAAGCATGCGAGTCAAGATCCTGGCCGCTGCCGCCACGGTGGCGATCGGTGCGGCGGTGGTGGCGGCGCCCGTCGCCGACGCGGCCGTCCTGCCGGCGACGGCGGCGGTGGCCGGGCAGGTCACTCCGCCGACGGTGCCGGGCGTGCCAGGTGTCCCTGGTGCCCCGGCGGTGCCGAGCGTGCCCGCGGTCCCGAGCGTGCCCGCGGTCCCGGGCGCGCCGGCCGTGCCGGGTGCGCCCGCGGCGCCGGACCTGCCGGCCTTTCCCGGAGCGCCGACCGTGCCGGGCGTGCCCGCCGTGCCGGGGGCACCCGCCGTACCCAACGTTCCGGCCGTGCCGAACGTCCCGGGCGCGCCGGCCGTTCCCGGAGCGCCGGCCGTGCCGAGCGTCCCGGCCGTGCCGGGGGCACCGGCCGTGCCGGGAGCGCCCGCGGTTCCGGCGCCGTAGCCGGGGACGACTCGTCGCGAACCGGGTCCGTCGGACCCGGTTCGTCCTCCCGGCCGGCGCCTACCGATCCGTGTGCGGCCGTCAGCCGCAGCAGCCGCCCCCGCAGCAGCCACCGCCGCCGCCCGACGGGGCCATGGCGGGACGCTGCGCCGTGCGGGCCTTCCCGCCCAGCGCGACCGTCGACAGCAGCTTCACCGTGTCGGAGTGCCCGTCGGGGCAGGCCGCAGGGTCGCCGGCCTGCTGCATCGGCCGGTTGACCTCGAACGTCGACCCGCACTCCCGGCACCGGAACTCGTACACCGCCATCCCGCGAGCCTAGGCGCGCCGCCCGTCGTCAGGAAGCGGCTCGCGTGCTCACGGCCGGATCACCACCGACCTTCCTATCCTGGACACATCACCCGAACCGCCACCCGTGCCCTCGTCGCCGTCCTGGTGCTCGCCCTCCTGGCCGCCGGGGCGATCTGGTTCGTGCAGAGCCGCGGGTTCACGGCCGCCGACGTGTGGGAGGTCGTACAGCCCCCGCCGCCCGAGCCGTGCAGCGAGCCCGACCCCACGAGCGACCAGGGCTGCCTCACGCCGACGACGTCGCGGCTGCACGACGCCGCGGTCGCGCGGTTCGGCGACGACCTGCGCGGGACGAGCTGCTGGTCCGAGCACGCGTGGAACCCGTCGAGCGACCACCCGGCC
Source organism: Actinomycetospora sp. CA-084318 (assembly GCF_050955885.1). NCBI lineage: Bacteria > Bacillati > Actinomycetota > Actinomycetes > Pseudonocardiales > Pseudonocardiaceae > Actinomycetospora > Actinomycetospora sp. CA-084318. Next base: position 435,109 of record NZ_CP192098.1, on the reverse strand, counting down.
GGCCGCGCGTGCGACTTCTTCCCCACGCGGTCCGGCCGGTTCCCGGTCGGCGAGGAGCTCGCCGCCGGGTGGGCGATGGCGACCTGGCTGCGGGAGAACGCCACCGAGCTGCGCGTGCGCTACGTCATCTGGCAGGGCCGCATCTGGTACCGCGGCACCGCTGACCAGGACGGATGGGGCCGCCCGTACGACGGCGGGGGCGTGTACGACCCCGGCGACGCCACCGGGGGGCACTACGACCACGTCCACGTCAGCGTGCGCCGCTGAGGACGAGCATCACGTTCGGGAGCACCCCGGACGATCAACGTGCGACACTCGGTCACGAGCGCGACACCACCTGATGCGTGGCGCGCACGCCGCCTGGCCCTCGCGACACGCGGGCACCGCCCGGGCGGACCCACCCCGACGCTAGGTGCTCCTCATCTCTGACATCACCACGTTCACCGGCCTGGGCATCTCGCCCTCGATCGCCGAGCTCCTCGCCCCCCGCGGCATCACCGAGCCCACGCCGATCCAGGCCGCCGCGATCCCCGACGCCCTGGCCGGACGCGACGTCCTCGGCCGCGGCCGGACCGGCTCGGGCAAGACGCTCGCCTTCGGGCTGCCCGTGCTCGCCAAGCTCGCCCGCTGCGACGCGCCGACGCGGCCCAACCGGCCGCGCGGCCTGATCCTGCTGCCCACGCGGGAGCTCGCGAGCCAGGTCCGCGACTCGCTCGCCCCGCTCTCCGAGGCGCTCGGCCTCGAGCAGACCGTCGTCTACGGCGGCGTCGGGCAGCGCCCCCAGGAGAACGCGCTGCGCCGCGGCGTCGACCTCCTGATCGCCTGCCCCGGCCGCCTCGAGGACCTCATCGGCCAGGGCGTGCTCGACCTCGACCACATCGAGGTCACCGTGCTCGACGAGGCCGACCACATGTCCGACCTCGGCTTCCTCCCCGCCGTGCGCCGCCTCCTGCGCCGCACCCCGACGACCTCCCAGCGCCTGCTGTTCTCGGCCACGCTCGACGGCGAGGTCGACAAGGTGGTCAAGGAGTTCCTCCGGTCCCCGGTCACGCACAGCGTCGACCGCGCCGCGGAGCCCGTGCCGGACATGACCCACCACGTCTTCACCGTCGCGCCGGGCGACCGCGCGCAGATCGTGCAGGAGCTCGCGGGCGGTCTCGGCCGCACGATGCTGTTCACCCGCACCAAGCACGCCGCGCGCAAGCTCTCCCGCAAGCTCGCCGCGTCCGGCATCCCGGCCGCGGAGCTGCACGGCAACCTCGCGCAGAACGCCCGCGACCGGAACCTCGGGTGGTTCCGCGACGGCGACGTCCGCGTCCTCGTCGCCACCGACATCGCGGCCCGCGGGATCCACGTCGACGACGTCGCGCTCGTCGTGCACGTCGACCCGCCCGCCGAGCACAAGGCGTACCTGCACCGCTCCGGCCGCACGGCCCGCGCCGGCTCGGCGGGCGACGTGGTCACCCTCGCCGCCCCGGACCAGCGCTTGGACGTCGCGAAGCTGACCCGGCAGGCCGGGATCAAGCCGCGCACCGCGCAGGTCTCCCCCGGGGCGCGCGAGATCCGCGACCTCGTCGGGGAGGCCGCCCCGCCCGCGGCGATGCCCGAGGTGGAGGCTCCGCAACAGCAGGCCCGCCCGTCGTCGGGGACCTCGACGCGCTCCGGCCGTCCGCGTCGTCGCGGCGGCCGTGGCGGGGGCGCCCCGCAGGGCGGCGGCCAGAGCTCCGGCGGCCAGAACACGAGCGGGCAGGCGGCCGGTGGTGGTCGTCGTCGCGGCACCCGCGGCGGTCAGACCGCCTCCGCGGGCGGCTCCGGGCGCCGCAGCCGCTGAGCCGGCCGCCGTACTAGCGTCGTCGTCCGTGTTCACGGGGTTCGGCGACGCGGCGGTCGACTTCTACGAGGGCCTCGAGGCCGACAACTCGAAGGCCTACTGGCAGGACAACAAGCACCTGTACGACGAGCACGTACGGGCGCCGATGCAGGCCCTGCTGCTCGCCCTCGAACCCGAGTTCGGCGAGGGCCGTATCTTCCGGCCGTACCGGGACGTGCGGTTCTCGGCCGACAAGGTGCCCTACAAGACGCAGTGCGGCGCGACGGCCGGCGCCCACTACGTCCAGCTCTCGGCGGACGGGATCATGGTCGCGGCCGGCTACTACGCGATGGTCCCCGGCCAGGTCGCCCGCTACCGCGCGGCCGTCGACGACGAGCGGCACGGCCCGGAGCTCGAGCGGATCGTCGCGAGCCTGCACGACGACGGGTACGCGATCGGCGGCGACCGCCTCAAGACCCGCCCGCGGGGCACCGACCCGGAGCACCCGCGCCTGGACCTGCTGCGCCACCGCTCGCTCTACGCCCACACCGCGTGGGAGCCGTCCGAGGAGCTGCACACCCCCGCCCTCGCCGAGCGCGTCGCCGGGGCCTGGCGGCGGATGGATCCGCTGGCCGAGTGGCTGAACGCCCATGTCGGGGTCACCCTCGACGACGCCGCGGAGAGTTCCCGACGACGACGGTGACCCGCGGGGCGTCCCGGGTACCAGCGGCGATGAACCCAGCGCGGATGCTCGCCGCGGGGCTGGTCGCCCGCAGCGTCGCCCGGGGAGTGCGCCACCCGCACCCGCCCACCGACCGTCCGATTCCGGACGACCGCCCGGAGCGACCTCCGGGCGGGACCGCCGAGAGACCCACCGAGATCCCGCCGCGGGGCTGGTGGCAGATCCTGCGGCGCGCGTTCGCCGAGGGCAGCAAGGACAACGTCAGCATGCTCGCCGGCGGCGTCGCGTTCTTCGGCTTCCTCGCGATCTTCCCCGCGCTGATCGCGCTCGTGTCCCTCTACGGCCTCGTCGCCGACCCGGCCGAGGCCGCCCGCACGCTGGAGAGCGTCACCGCGGCGCTGCCCGAGAGCGCGCGCCCGCTCGTCGCCGACCAGCTGCAGTCGGTGGTCACCGGCAGCACCGGCGGCCTGACGACCGGCCTGGTGATCGCCGCCCTCGCGGCCCTGTTCAGCGCCTCCAGCGGCACCCAGAACCTCATGGCCGCCATCAACATCGCCTACGACGAGACCGAGACGCGCGGCGCCGTGAAGCTGCGGGCGCTCGCGCTGCTGCTGACGCTCGGGGCGGTGGTGTTCGTGATCGTCGCGATCGCGCTCGTGGCCGTCGCGCCGATCGTGCTCGACGTCCTCGGCCCCGTCGGTCAGGTCGTCGGCCAGGTGGTCCGGTGGGTACTGCTGGTGCTGTTCATGGTGGTCGCGCTCGCGGTGCTCTACCGGACGGCGCCGGACCGCGACGCGCCGCGCTTCCGGTGGGTCACCCTCGGCTCCGTGCTCGCGACCGTCCTCTGGGTGGTCGGCAGCGTGGTCTTCAGCGTCTACGTCGACAACTTCGGCAGCTACAACAAGACCTACGGGGCCCTGGCCGGCGTCATCGTGCTCATGCTCTGGATGTACCTGACCAGCTACATCGTGCTGCTCGGCGCCGAGGTGAACTCCGAGTCGGAGTACCAGACGGCGGCCGACACCACGAGGGGCACCGCCGAGCCGATGGGCCGGCGCGGCGCGGTCAAGGCGGACGACGCGTTGACGCCGTGATCAGCAGCGCGCCGTCAGGCCGCCGTCGACCGGCAGGCACACCCCGTTGACGTACGCCGCGTCGTCGGAGGCGAGGAAGACGGCGGCGTTGGCCACGTCCCAGGGGGTGCCGCACCGGCCGGTCGGGCTGCGGCGGGCCCGGGCCGCCGCCTCGTCCCCGATCTGGTCGCCGACCAGCGGGGTGTCGATCAGACCCGGCAGCACGGCGTTGGCCCGGACGCCGTGGGCGGCGTAGGTCAGGGCGACCGACACCGTCAGCTGGTCGACCGCGGCCTTCGCCGCCATGTAGCCCGGGTAGTCGTAGCCGGGGTGGCGGATCGCGGCCACCGAGGACACGTTGACCACCGCGCCGCCGCCCGCCGCGACCATGCGGGGGACGGCGTGCTTGCAGGTGAGGAAGACGCCGCTGACGTTGACCGCCAGCGCCGCGTCCCACGCCGCGCGGCTGAGGTCGACGAGCCCGAGCGGCGTCGCGACGCCGACGTTGTTGTGCAGGATCGTCACCGGCCCGAAGGCGTCCGCCGCCGCGTCCAGGGCGACCACGACGTCGTCCTCCACCGTCACGTCGGCCCGGACGCCGGTCGCTCGACCGCCCTGCTCGACGACCTGCCGCGCCGTGAGCGCCGCCTGCTCCGGATCCCGGTCGACGGCGACGACCGCCGCGCCCGCCGCCGCGTAGGCCAGCGCGGCCGCCCGGCCGTTGCTGATCGCCGTGCCGCTCGAGCCCGCGCCGAACACCACGGCCACCCGGCCCCGTAGATCGGGCATCGCGGACCTCCCTCCGTCGGAGCGCGACGGTGCCGTGGGCGCCCCGCTCGGACGACCGTCCGTGGACGGGACCGTCGCCCGGTCGCTCCTCGTTCTGTAGGAATGCCTCCGCGAGGAGGTGCACCCCATGACGACGCACGCGGGCGCGGTGGACGAGGTCCAGCGCCTCGTCGACGAGCTCGCCGACGAGCTGGGCCGGTCGGTCGTCGTCAACGACCCCGGCATGCACCTGCTGCACGTGACCAGGCACTTCGCCGACGAGGACCCGGTGCGGGTGCGGGCGGTGCTGCAGCGCGACCCCGGCGCCGACGTGGCCGCGTACGTCCTCGGGCTGGGTGTGGCGACGTGGACGGAGCCGGGGGTCGTCCCCCCGGACGAGGCGCTCGGGCTCCGCCGCCGGGTGTGTGTGCCGATCCGGCAGGGGTCGCGCCTGCTCGGCCTGATGCTGGTGATCGACGCGGACTCGACGCTGACCCCGGACGAGCTCGACCGGCTCCGCGCGGCCGCCGCCGTCATCGGGGGCTGTCTGGCCGACCGGGAGCTCGAGGCCGCCCGCACCTCGGCGACCACGGAACGGCACGCCGCGGCCCTGCTCGACGGCGGACCCGACGAGCGCTCCGAGGCGCACCGCGCGCTGGTCGCGGGCGGCCTGCCGGACGCGCCGCACGCGGTCGTCACCGTCGTCGAGGCGCGGGGCCCGGTCCGACCGGGCGAGCTGACGCGCGCGCTCCGCAGCACCGTCGGCGCCCACCTGCGTCGGGGTGTGCGACCGGGGGTCGCCGTGGTGGCCGGGGCGCGCGTCCGGCTCGTGGAGGTCGGGCCGCGGCCGGCGGACCGGGACGAGGTCGGCGCGGTCGCACGGCGGCTCGTCGCCGCCGTCCGGTCCGCCGTCGGACCCGCCGGTGCGGTCCGCGCCGGCGTCGGTGCCGACGTCGGGGGCCTGCCCGCGGCACCGCGATCGGCCGACCAGGCGCAGCTCGCCGTCCGCGGCGCCTGGTGCCTCGCCCGGCACGGGGAGGCGGCCCGGTGGGAGGACGTCGCCGACCACGCGCTGCTCCTGCGCCTGCCCGACGAGGCGGTCGGCCCCGACCTCGTGCCCGAGCCGCTGCGCCGCCTCGTCGAGCACGAGTCCGGCCCCCGGCTGCGGACGACGCTGGAGGTGTTCCTCGACCTCGCCGGGTCGGTCCCGCGGACCGCCGAGCGGCTGCACCTGCACCGGACGTCGCTGTACTACCGGCTGCGTCAGATCGCCGAGATCACCGGCACCGATCTCGACGATGGCCACGACCGGCTGGTGCTGCACCAGGGCCTGCGGGCCCTCGAACTGCTCGAGGGACGCGGCTGACTCGACAGAACGAGGACGGCGGCGAGGCGTGCCTCCGACAACGGTCGGTCGTGGCGTGGGTCACGTCCCGGGCAGGCTCCACCCATGTCGACCTTCACGACCGCCGACGGCGTCACGCTGACCTACCGCGACAACGGCGGCTCCGGGACGCCCCTGGTCATGCTCCACGGCTGGGGCCAGACCCAGGCGATGTTCCGCGGTCAGCTCGACGGGCTCGACCGCCGCGTGGTCACGCTCGACCAGCGCGGGCACGGGGTGTCCGAGAAGCCGCACCACGGCTACCGGATCGCGCGTCTCGCGCAGGATCTCCACGAGTTCCTCGACCACCTCGGGGCCGCGGAGGTGGACCTGCTCGGCCATTCCATGGGTGCCTCGGTCTGCTGGAGCTACCTCGACCAGCGCGGCTCCGGCCGGGTCCGCCGCTTCGTCGCGGTCGACCAGCCGGCCGCCGTCGCCGCGGTGCCGTGGATGAGCCGGACCGAGCAGACGCAGTGCGGCGCGATCTTCGACGTGGCGGGCCTGCTCGGGCTGGGCGGGGAGCTCGCCGGCGAGAAGGGCGACGCCACCCGGGAGGACTTCGTGCGCTCCATGTTCTCCGGCGAACCGCGGGCGGAGCTCTGGGAGTTCGTCCGGGAGGAGATCCGCTCGACCCCCGCCTACGCCGGGGTCCCCCTGCTGTTCGACCACTGCGCGCAGGACTGGCGCGACGTCCTCCCGCGCGTCGACGTGCCCACGCTGGTGATCGGGTGCGACGGCAGCCACGTCGCGCCGTCGTCGCAGGAGTACATCGCCGAGCAGATCCCCGACGCGCGGCTGTACGTGTTCCCGGTCGCGGAGGCCGACTCGCACTTCCCGTTCCTGGAGAACCCGGAGCGGTTCAACGCCGTCCTGGGGGAGTTCCTCGACGCAACGAAGTAGCCGTCGGGGCGCTGCTGGTCGATGTCCTTTGCGTCCTTCGGGACCAGGGGCCGCGGAAGGTTGCGCCGCGGAGACCTGTCGGATGGCATGTGGGCTCCACCACGACGGCAGGGGCGCCCATGAGCAGCACGACCGTCTCCCTCGACGACCGCTACACCGCCACGAGCGGGCGGGCGTTGATGACCGGGATCCAGGCGCTGGTGCGGCTGCTGCTCGACCAGCGTCGGCTCGACGAGGCGCGGGGCCTGGACACCCGGGTGTTCGTCTCGGGCTACCAGGGCTCGCCCCTCGGCGGGTTCGACTCGGAGATCGGGCGGGCCCGGCGCCACCTCGACCCGGCGGGCGTGGTGTTCACGCCCGGGGTGAACGAGGAGCTCGCCGCGACCGCCGTCGCCGGGTCCCAGCTGCTCGACCGCGTCCCGGGTCGGCGCCACGACGGCGTCGTCGGGTTCTGGTACGGCAAGAACCCCGGCCTGGACCGGGCGGCCGACGCGATCCGCCACGGCCAGCTCGTCGGCACGGCGGCACAGGGCGGGGCGGTCGCGCTCATCGGCGACGACCCGGCGAGCAAGTCCTCGACCGTGCCCAGCTCGTGCGAGCCGATGGCCGCGAGCCTGTCGCTCCCGCTGCTGGCGCCCGGGTCGGTCGCCGAGATCGTGGAGTTCGGGCTGCACGCCGTCGCGCTCTCCCGGGCCAGCGGGCTCTGGACCGGCCTGAAGATCATCGCGGACGTCGCCGACGCCTCGGCGACCGTCGACCTGGGCGCCCTCGCGCCCGACGTCCTCGGCGTCCCCGACCCGCCGTCGGGAATCCGTCCCGCGCCGGCCGCGCTGGTCGGACCCTCGGCGCTCGACGCCGAGCACGACGTCCTCACCCGGCGGCTGGACCTCGCGAAGGCGTACGCCCGCGACGCCGGGCTGAACCGGATCGCGTTCAGCGCGCGCCGCGCCCGCCTCGGGGTCGTCGCCTCCGGGACGAGCTACGCGACGGTGGTGCGCGCGCTGGACGACCTCGGGCTCGGCGAGTCCGAGCTGGACGCGCTCGGCGTCCGGCTGGTCCGGCTCGCGATGCCGTTCCCGGTCGACCACGAGGCCCTCGCCGCGATGACCTCCGACCTGGAGGAGGTGCTGGTCGTCGAGGACAAGGTGCCGTTCCTCGAGGGGCACGTCCGGCAGGCGCTGTACGGGACCGTGCCCGCGCCGCGGGTCGTCGGCCGCCGCGACGACCGGAACCGCCCGCTGCTCTCCGCCCGCGCCCAGCTGGCGGCGGAGGACGTCGCGAAGGCCGTCGCCGCCCGGCTCGTCGGGCTCGGCGCCGAGCTGCCGGCGGCCGCCGTCGCGCACCTCGACGCCCTCACCCCGCCGCGGCCCTCGCGCATCCCGCTGACCACGGCCGACACCCCGACACGGACGCCGTACTTCTGCTCCGGGTGCCCGCACAACACCTCCACCCGGACCGACGACGACACGCTCGTCGGGGTGGGCATCGGCTGCCACGCCATGGTCGCCCTGGACACCGCGCACCGCGGCCACCAGGTCGGCATGACGCAGATGGGCGGCGAGGGCGCGCAGTGGATCGGGCTCGCCCCGTTCACCGACGACCGCCACCTCGTGCAGAACATCGGCGACGGCACGTTCCACCACTCCGGCTCGCTGGCGATCCGCGCGGCCGTCGCCGCCGGGGTGTCGATGACCTACAAGCTGCTCTACAACGACGCCGTCGCGATGACCGGCGGGCAGCGCGCGGAGGGCCGCCTCGACGTCCCCGCCATCACCCGCGAGCTCGCGATCGAGGGCGTCCGCCGCATCGTCGTCACCACCGACGAGCCCGCGAAGTACGGCCGCGGCGAGCTCGACCCGATCGCGACCGTCCGCCACCGCGACGGGTTCGCCGCCGCGGAGCGCGAGCTCGCCGGCGTCGAGGGCGTCACGGTGCTCATCCACGACGACCGGTGCGCCACCGAGGAGCGCCGCCTGCGCAAACGCGGGGAGCTGCCGGCGGCCACCGAGCGGGTCGTGATCAACGAGCGGGTGTGCGAGGGCTGCGGCGACTGCGGCGACGTGTCGACGTGCCTGTCGGTGCTGCCGGTGGAGACGGAGTTCGGCCGCAAGACCCGCATCCACCAGGCGTCGTGCAACTCCGACTACTCCTGCCTCAAGGGCGACTGCCCGTCGTTCCTGCTGGTGGAGCCCGGCACGGTGACCCGACGCGCCGTCCCGGAGCTGCCGGTGCGCCTCGTCGGGCCGGTCGAGCGGACCCTGCCCGACGAGGTCCTGCTCCGGATGCCGGGGATCGGCGGCACGGGCGTCGTGACGATCTCGCAGATCCTGCAGATGGCCGCCCACCTCGACGGGTCGTTCGCGGCCGGGCTCGAGCAGGTCGGGCTCGCGCAGAAGGGGGGACCGGTCGTCTCCGACGTCCGGATCGCCAAGCACCCGGTCGACGGCGCCCTGCGCGCCTCCCGCGGCAGCGCGGACGTGATCGTCGGGTTCGACCTGCTCGGCGCGGCCGACCCGGCCACCCTCGGGGTCGCGCGCAGCGGACACACCGTCGCCGTCGTGAACACCTCGCTGACGCCGACGGCCGCCATGGTCACCGGGCGCGTCGTGCTGCCCGGCTCCCCCGACGACGCGCTGGAGAAGCTCGCCGCGGTGACCGCCGAGGTGCACCACGTCGACGCGCAGCGCCTGTCCGAGGCCCTGTTCGGCGACCACCTGCCCACCAACGTGCTGCTGCTCGGCGCCGCGTGGCAGCACGGCGTGGTCCCGGTGTCGGCGGAGGCGGTCGAGCAGGCGATCCGGCTGAACGGCGCGGCGGTCGAGACCTCGCTCGCCGCGTTCCGGTGGGGCCGGGCCGCGGCGATCGACCCCGAGGCGGTCCTCGCCGCCGCGATCCCGGCCGCCCCGGCCGTCGTCACCGTCGATCCCGCGTCCGCCGCCCTGGCCGGGACCGTCGAGGGGCTCGAGGACGTGCTCGCCACCCGCATCGCCGACCTCACCGGCTACCAGGACGCGGCCTACGCCGCGTGCTACGCCGAGGAGGTCCGGCGGGTCACCGCGCTCGCGACCCGGGCGGCGGGTCCCGACGACGGGTCGCGCGTGGGCGCCGCCTACGCCCGCGGGCTGCACAAGCTCATGGCCTACAAGGACGAGTACGAGGTCGCGCGGCTGCACCTCGACCCGGTCGAGGTCGCCCGCCGGGAGGCCGAGTACGGCGCGGACGCCGACGTCTCGGTGATGCTGCACCCGCCGGTGCTCCGCGCCCTCGGCATGGAGCGCAAGATCCGGCTGCGGGGCCGCACGGCCGACGTGGCGTTCCGCGGGCTGCGGGCGGCGCGCCGGCTGCGGCACACCCCGTTCGACGTCTTCGGGCTCGCGGGCGTGCGCCGGGTGGAGCGGGAGCTCGTCGGGGAGTACCAGCAGGCGGTGCGGACGGCCGTGGACCGGCTCCCGGGGCTGACGGTGGACACGGTGCTCGAGATCGCGGGCCTGCCGGACGTCGTGCGCGGGTACGAGGAGGTCAAGCTCCGGAACGTCGAGCGCTTCCGCGCCCGGCGCGACGACCTGCTGGGCTGACCGCTGGAGGAACCGTGGGTGTGGTCGGCGCGCTCGACGACTTCCAGCGCCGCCACCGCTGGGCCGGGCTGCCGCTCGCGGTGCTCTGGAAGTTCATCGACGACGAGGGCACCTACCTCGCCGCGCTGATCACCTACTACGGCTTCCTCTCGCTGTTCCCGCTGCTGCTGCTGGCGCTGACCGTGCTCGGCTTCGTCCTGCAGGGCGATCCGGCGCTGCAGCAGGCGCTGGTGAACTCGGCGCTGCGGAACTTCCCGATCGTGGGCGACCAGATCGGGGAGAACGTGCGCTCGCTGCAGGGCAGCGTGGGCGCCCTCGTCGTCGGGATCGTCGTCAGCCTCTACGGCGGCCTCGGCGTGACCGTGGCCGTGCAGAACGCCTTCGCGCGGATGTGGGTGGTGCCGAAGGCGGAGCGGCCGGCGCTGCCCACCGCGTACGGCCGGGGCGCGCTCGCCGTCGTCGTGCTCGCCCTGGCCATCGGCCTCGCGGCCGGGCTGACCGCGCTCGCTGCGCTCCTCCCGGGCCTGCCGACCCCGCTCGCCGGGCTGGGCGAGGTGGTGCTGACGCTCGTCGGGATCGCGCTCAACGCCGCGCTCGTGGTGCTCGCGTTCCGTCTGCTCACGCCGCGGGCCCTGACGATGCGCCAGGTGCTGCCGGGCGCGGTGGTGGCGGCCGTCGCCTGGTACCTGCTGCAGACCCTCGGTGCCTACCTCGTGCGCTACCAGCTGAGCGGGATGAACGCGAGCTACGGCGTCTTCGGCATCGTCCTGGGCCTGCTCGCCTGGATCTACCTGAGCGCGGTCGTCGCCCTGTTCTGCGCCGAGGTGAACACGGTGCGCGTGCTGCGCCTGTACCCCCGCAGCCTGCTCTCGGCGTTCCCGGACGACACGGACACCACGCCGGCCGACGAGCGCGCCTACGCCGCCTACGCCGCGGCCGAACGCCTCAAGTCGTTCCAGACCATCGACGTCGAGTTCGACCCGACGGCCACGCCGCCGCGCGGGCAGGAGCGGCCGGACCCGTGATCCGTGCCCCCCTCCTCGTGGCAGCGAAGCGTCGTTGCTGTCATCCAGTGGCAGGAACGCCGCACCGTCGCTTGCACCGGACGGTACGCTGACGTACCGTCCGGGCAGCGGTACGGACTCGTACCAACCACGTCGAGGAGGCCGACAGCGATGAGCAGCGTGCGGGACAAGGTCACGGTCGTCACCGGGGCCGGATCGGGGATCGGTCGCCGGCTCGCGCTCGAACTCGCGCGGCGGGGGGCGCGGCTCGCGATCTCCGACGTCAACGAGACCGGCCTGACCGAGACCGCCGACCAGGCGAAGGCCCTCGGCGCCGAGGTGCACACCGCACGGCTCGACGTGGCCGACCGGGACGCGGTCGTCGCCTACGCCGCGGCCGTCGAGGAGCACTACGGCGTGGTCCACCAGGTCTACAACAACGCCGGCATCGCCTCGTCCGGCACGGTGCTCGACGGCGAGTGGTCGGAGTACGACACCGTGCTCGGCATCAACCTCTTCGGCGTCATCAACGGCACCAAGGCGTTCCTGCCGGCGATCGTGCGCTCGGGCGACGGTCACGTGGTCAACGTGTCCTCGCTGAACGGGATCATGGCGCAGCCGGGCATGTCGGCCTACTGCACGGCCAAGTTCGGCGTCCGCGGCTTCACCGAGACGCTGCGCGCCGAGATGCTGGCGAGCGGCGCGCCCGTGGGCGTGACGGTGGTGCACCCGGGCGGCGTGAAGACGAACATCGCGACGGCCGCCTTCGAGCGCGGCTCCGCCGCCGGCCGGACCACGGCCGCCGACGAGGCCCGGACGCGCACCTACAACGAGAAGCTGCTCAAGATGCCCGCCGACCAGGCCGCGCGGATCATCGTCGACGGCGTCGAGGGCGGGAAGCCCCGCGTGCTCGTCGGCAACGACGCGAAGTTCGTCGACCTCTTCGTGCGCCTCGTGCCGCGCTTCTACCCGGCCGCCCTGGTGCGGTTCGGCGGAAAGGTGCTCGGCGGGAGCTGACCGCCCTACCCGAGGGCCTGCACGCAGTGGCGGAGGTCCGCCAGGAACCGCGCCCGCCGGTCGGCCGGGAGGGCGGTCACCATCCGCTCCTCGACGGCCGCGACGACCGCGCTCGCGCTCTCGAGGGCGCGGCGGCCGGCCGCGGTGAGCTCCACGGGACGGGACCGCCCGCTGGTCGCGGTGGCCGGACGGGTGAGCAGGTCCCGGGCCTGGAGCCCGCGGAGGATCTCGTTCATGGTCTGGCGGGTCACGAACGTGGCCCGGGCGAGCTCGGAGTTCGAGAGCCCGGGCCGCTGCCCGAGCACCTCCAGGCACGAGTACTGCGACACCGTCAGCTCGAGCGGCCGCAGGTCCCGGTCGAGCGCGACCCGGAGCGCGGTGGCGGCCTGCTTGAGCGCGTAGCCCACCGAGTCCCTCAGGTCACCGACGCTCCCGGTCGGAGCCTCCTGCTCAGCGGACACCGGCGATCTCCCGCGTCCGCTCCTCCCGCAGGGCCCGCAGGTGCACCGCCGCCCAGGTCCGCAGCGGCCGCCACGCCTCGGCGACCCGGTCGAGCACGGCGCCCGGCCCGTACTGCTCGACGATCTCCGCCTCCAGCCGGGCCTCGTGGTGCGGCACCGCATCGGGGGCGTTGGCCCCGCGCAGCACGATCAGCTCGGCCGCGAACGGCCCGATCCCGCGGATCCGCTGCAGGTCCACCACGGAGCGCACGGGGTCGGCGTGGTGCAGGGTCCCGCCGTCGAGCGCCCCGTCCAGCGCCGCGTCGGCGACCGCGTGCAGGTACTCCGCCTTGCGCCCCGGCAGGTCGAGGTCCAGTCCGCGGAGGACCGACGGGGCGGGGAACGCGCCCTCGTCACCGTGGCGCTCGATCAGGTCCCGCCGCAGTCGGGCCGCCACGACGATCCGTAGCCGTTGCGCGAGCACCGCCCAGGCGGCCGCCTCGTAGGGCGAGTGGAAGCCGCAGGGGCGCAGGCCGGGCAACGCCTGCTGGGCCCGACCGATCACCGGGTCGGCCGCCGCGATCCCGGGCCACGGACGGGCGTCGACGTCGAGGGACAGAAAGCGGGCGACCTGGGCGGCGGCCGGGTCGAGGTCGCCGACGCCCCCGACCCGGATGCGGGCGACGTCGCCGTCCTGGGTGACCTCGGCGTGGACAGGGGTCCAGTCCGTGTCGCTGCGGAAGGTCGTCGTCAGCACGGTCCCGTCGTTCGCGGGGAGGGCGGCCGGGGCGAACCCCTCCCAGAAGGCCGCGCTGGTGGCCAGTGACCACGGCCCGCGCACGCCGAGCGTCGTGTCGAGGGTGCGCATCAGGCCTGCTCGTGGACGGTGACGGCGTAGCCGTCGGGGTCGGCGAAGGTGAACTGGCGACCGAAGGGCCCGTCAACGGGAGCGGCGAGGATCGGCACGTCCGCGGCGACGAGCGTGTCGTGCAGGCCCTGGGCGTCGTCCGCCGCCATCCACAGCGCGACCCCGTTCCCGGGGCGGGGCGACGTCGCGTCCAGGTCGACCCCCGGCTGCGACTCGCGGACGGCGAACGGCACGGGGCTGGTGGTGAACACGACCGCGCCGGGCGGGGAGGCCGGCGCGCGGTGGAGCCCGAGCCGGGTCTCGTAGAAGGCGGCGGCGCGAGCGAGGTCGCGCACCTGGAGGGCGAGGAAGGACGGGCCGGCGACGGCGGGCATCGGAACTCCTGTCGACTGCATGTCAGGGTGCTGACATGCAGCATATGTCAGGACCCTGACACCGAGCAAGACCCAGCCCTTGCGCTCCGGCGGGACTCCAGGCACCATCCACGTGGATGGTGCCTGGATGACGAAAGGCGGATCGTGGGGGAGGACAAGACCGAGAAGATCACCGTCAACGTCGGGTTGGTCGACCTCGGGCACATCGACCTCCTCGTGCAGGAGGGCTTCTACACGACCCGCACGGACTTCATCCGGACCGCCATCCGCAACCAGCTGAACGCCAACGGCCCGGCCCTCGAGACCACGGTGGCCCGCCGGACGTTGGTGCTCGGCACCCAGCACTTCACCCGCTCCGACCTGCAGGCCCTGCAGGACCGGGGCGAGCAGATCCACATCCGGGTGCTGGGACTGGCGAGCCTCGCCGAGGACGTCACGCCCGACCTGGCGGTGGCCACCATCGCCTCGGTCGAGGTCCTCGGCGCGTTCCGCGCGAGCCGGGCCGTGAAGGCGGCCCTGGGCGCGCGGATCGTCTGAGCCGTCGGCGGCGTCGGGGGACTCCCCTCGCCACCCACCGCGTCCAGGGGGACGACACATGACCACTCCGCACACACCCGGGGACGCCGCGCGCCTCGCCGCGACGATGGCGGCCCGCGCGACCCGCGGGCTGTCCGGTCCGATGGCCCACGCCCGCATGGCGGAGGCCACCCGGCTGACCCGCGCCGGGCGTCTCACCGAGGCGATGTCGGTCCTGCAGGGCGCGGGGACTGCTTTCCCGACGATGCCCGGGGCCTTCGCCGCGGCCCGCGCGGCCGCACCGCACCCGTTGTCGGGACGGGTCTCCCGGGGCTCGGTGAGCGGGCCGGCGGGAACGCGGGACCACCGGCTCGTCGTGCCGACGACGCGCCCGGGAGGTCCACCGCTGCTCGTGATGCTGCACGGCGGCACGCAGGACGCCGAGAGCTTCGCGTCGGCCACCGGGATGGACGAGCTCGCCGAGCGCGAGGGCTTCGTCGTCGTCTATCCGGAGCAGGCCCGGTCGGCGAACGCGATGGGCTACTGGAACTGGTTCGAGCCCGCCCACCAGGGTCGACGCGGCGAGGCCGCGCTGATCGCGGCGGTGATCGCCGAGGTCGCCGCCGCGCACGACGTCGACCGGGACCGGGTGTTCGTCGCCGGGTTCTCGGCGGGAGCCGCGATGGCGGCGGTGGTCGGTGCGGCCTACCCCGATCTCGTCGCCGGGGTCGGCGTGCACTCCGGCCTGCCCGCGGGCGCGGCCCGCGACGTCGGCTCGGCGTTCGCCGCGATGCGCGGCGGGCCCTACCGGGTCGGGGCGACGAGCGTGCCGACGATCGTGGTGCACGGCGCGGACGACCCGACCGTCGCCGCCGTCAACGGCACCCGCGCCGTCGAGGCCGCCCTGGCCGAGCACCCCGGCTGCGCCCGCACGGTCGAACACGGCACCGGCGCGCGGAGCTGGACGCGCGAGCGCTGGACCGACCGCGACGGGCGCGTACGGGCCGAACACTGGACGGTGCACGGGAGCGGGCACGCCTGGTCGGGCGGCCGGGCCGGCGGCTCCTACACCGACCCGGCGGGCCCCGACGCGAGCACGGCGATGGTGGAGTTCTTCGCGGAGGTGGCCTCCGGCCCCGTGAGTACTAATCCGTGCCAGAGCACGGATTAGTACTCACGGGGCGAAGCCACCTCGCCAGCCGTTCGAACCCCTCGTCCAGCGGGACCTGCGGCGCATAGCCCAGGTCCCGCTTGGCGGCGGAGATGTCGAACCAGTGGTCGGTCGCGAGCTGGCGGGCGAGGAAGCGGGTCATGGGCGGGTCGCCGACGGCCGTGACCCGCTCCAGGCCATTCCACACCGTCTCGACCAGAGCCCCCGCCGCGACCGCGACCGGCAGCGGCACGGTCGCCGAGATCGGCGGCAGGCCGCCCGCCGTCACGATCCCGTTCACCAGGTCGCGCACGGGGCGCGGGTCGCCGGAGGTGATGAAGTACGGCCGCCCGGCGCACGCCGCCCCGGGTACGAGGCGGTCGGCGGCGTCGAGGTGGGCCTGCGCGGCGTCGTCGACGTAGGTCGTGTCGATGATCGCCGCACCGTCCCCGACCAGCCGCAACCGCCCCGAGCGGGCCCGGTCGAGGATGCGCGGGACCAGCTGCGTGTCCCCCGGCCCCCAGACCAGGTGCGGGCGCAGCGCGACCGTCGCCAGCGAGGGCGAGTCCGCCGCCAGCACCAGGCGCTCCGCCTCGGCCTTCGTCTCCGGGTAGGGCGAGTCGAAGTGCGTCGCGTAGGGCAGCGACTCGTCGCCGCCGCGGATGTCGGCACCCGCGTGCACCACGCTCGGGGTGCTGGTGAAGACGAACCGCCGGACCCCGGCCGCGCGGCACGCGTCGAGCAGGGTGCGCGTCGCGTCGACGTTGCTGCGCCGGTACGACGCCGCCGATCCGGAGATGCCGGCCCGGGCGGCGACGTGGAACACCACGTCGACGTCCTCCACGGCCGCGTGGGCGACCGACGGCTCGGCCAGGTCGCCCCGGATCGTCGTCACCCCGCGGGCGCGCAGCGAGGGGTAGTCGCCGCGGGCCACGCTGGTCACCTCGTCGCCGCGCGCGAGCAGCGCGTCGACCACGGCGCCGCCGAGGAAGCCGCCGCCGCCGGTGACGAGGGCCCTCACCGGAGCTCCCCCTCCGCCCAGCGCCCGAGGGCCTCCCGGTCGATCTTCGAGTTGTGCCGCGGGTCGACCGGCAGCGCGCGGTGCGGCAGGAACGTCTCGACCGGCTTCGTCCGCGGGTCGCTCGCCGCGAGGGCGCGGAGCTCCTCGACGACGTCCGCGGTCCAGCGCGTGCCGGCCAGCAGCTCGACCACCGCCACGGGCGTGCGGTCCGCCGACGGTCCGATCCCGACGAGGGCCGTGCGCCGCACCGCCGGATGGCGGTTGAGCACCTCCTCGCACGGCACGCTGTACAGCGGCCCACCCGCGGCGTGCACCACGTGCGCCACGCGCCCGGCGAACCAGAGCCGCCCGGCGTCGTCGAGCGAGGCGAGGTCGCCCGTGCGGTGCGCGAGGCGGCCGTCCCACGAGAGCTTCGCGGCCGCGGTGGCCTCCGGGCGCTCGGCGTAGGCGGGGCTGACGACGGGTCCGCGGACCACGACCTCCCCCACGTCACCGTGTCCGACCAGCATCGACGGCTCCAGCCGGGTCACCGGGCCGTCGGTCGGCTGCATCAGCGCGACGTCGACGCCGGGGACCGCCCGGCCGACGCAGATGCCGTCGTCGGGCAGCTCCAGGAGCTCGTGGCTGCCGATCGAGGCGACCGGGAGCGCCTCGGTGGCCCCGTACGGCGTGTGCACCTGCGCACCGTCGGGCAGCAGCGCCAGCACCCGGCGCTGGACGTCCCGCGGCACCGGGGCGCCTGCGGAGATGACCTGCCGCAGCGTCGGCAGGTGCGTGTCGGCCGGGACACCACGCCCGAGCCGGTCGAGCACGGCGGGCGAGCCGAACATGACGGTGGCCCCGGTCCGGTTCGCGGCGGTCACCAGCCGGGACGGCACGACCTTGCCCGGCTTCGTCGGGTCCATCCGCGGCACCACGGTCGTCATGCCGAGGGCGGGTCCGAACAGGGCGAACGGCGGGAAGGTCGCCAGGCTGACGTCGCCGGGCCCGAGGCCGTAGAGGTCGCGGACGAGGCGCGCCTGCGCGAGCAGCCCGTCCTCGTGGTGCTCGACGCCCTTGGGCGGGCCGGTGCTGCCGCTGGTGAACAGGATCGCGGCGGGGGTGTCCGCCGGGCGCGGCAGCGGCGGGAGGGCCCGTCGTCGGGAACCCGCCCGTTCCAGACGACGCAGCGGGAGCGTGCCGGGCACGGGCACCGGCCCGGCGGTGACCGCGATCGTCGCGGACGGGCACCACCGCAGCGCGCGCCGCGCGAGGTGCGCCTTCGCGATCCCGACGAAGGCCTCGGGGGCGGCCTCGTTCAGGCACGAGCGCACCCGGGCCAGGCCGATGCCCGGGTCGACGACGACGGGGACGGCCCGCACCCGCAGCAGCGCGTAGGCGAGGACGAAGAAGTCGGCGGTCGGCGGCACGAGCAGCGCGGCGCGGGTGCCCGGGCCGATGCCGGCGGCGAGCAGCCCGGCGGCGGCGTCGGCGACCCGGCGCTGCAGGGCACCGAAGGTGACGGTGCGCGTGCGGCCCAGCGGGGCCGGCAGGACGAGCGCGGCGGCGCGGGAACGGGCGACGGCGTGATCGGCGAGCATGCCGTCGAGGGTCGCGGCGGTCATGCCCTCACCCGCCGGCCGTGAGGAAGCGGCGGACCCGGGGGACGATCCGGTCCGCGGCGTCCTCGAGGACGTAGTGCCCCGCCTCGGGGTAGCGGTGCACCTCGGCGTGCGGGAGGTGGCGGACGAGGTGGCGCAGGATCGTGTCGTCGAAGACCGGGTCCTTCATCCCCCAGTGCACCTGGACCGGGTGCGTGTCGAGCTCCGGGAGCCTCTCCGCCAGGCGGACGAGGACGGGGTGGGCCGGGTCGGCGGGGCCGGTGGGGATGTCCTGCACGAAGGCGTGCACGGCGACCCGGTGCTCCGGGGAGTCGTACGGCTCGAGCAGGCCGCGTCGGGCCTCCGCGCCGAGCCAGGGCCGGCCGCTGCCCAGCGCGAGCGCACCCAGCGAGAACGCGTTGAACCGCCGGACGAGGACGTCGCCGACGACCGGCAGGCGCGCGGCCTGCAGCGTCCACGGGATGCGCTTGTCCGCGGGGAGCGGGAAGGCCGCGCTGTTGAGGACGACGATCCGGTCGACGCGGTCGAGGTGCTCCGCGGCCCAGGAGAGCCCGATCGGGCCGCCCCAGTCGTGGACGACGAGGTGCAGCGGCTCGTCGAGGTCGAGGCGCTCGACGAACTCCGTCAGGTCGGCGACCCGGCGCGCGAGGGTGTGCGGGTAGTCCGCGAGCGCGGGCTTGTCGGAGCGGCCCATGCCGATGTGGTCGGGCGCGATCGCCCGGAACCCGTCGTCGGGCAGGGTGGTCAGCAGCGAGCGCCAGTAGAACGACCACGTCGGGTTGCCGTGGACGTGCAGCACCGGGGTGCCGGCGCCCTCGTCGACGTAGGCCATCGTGTGGCCGCCGATCTCGACGGTCCGCTGCTCCAGGGCGAAGCCGGTGGTCACCAGATCACCTCGGCCGCCGCGGCGTTGATCCCGCTGCCGACGCCCATGAGCATCACGCGCGAGCCGTCGGTGACGGTGCCGTCCTCGACCGCCTTCGACAGCACCGTCGGCACGCCGGCCGGGCCGATGTTGCCGAAGTGCGGGAACTGCGAGGGGAAGCGCGCGATGTCGAGGCCGAGCTGGTCGGCGACGGCGCGGGTGTGCACCTTCGAGACCTGGTGCAGGCAGTAGACGTCGTAGGAGTCGGTGTCCCAGTCGAAGGCCGAGACGGCGTCCTTCCAGGCCCGGCCGGCGAGCTCCATGCCGGCGGCGAGCAGGCCGCCCGAGTCGGTGCGCATCTCGTCGGCCTGCCCGACGCAGAGCTGCGAGTTGCCCATCGTGCTGGCGCGACCGAGCCCGCCGAGGAACCGGTGCCCGGTCGACCCGCGGGAGAGCACCATGGCCACGGCGCCGGAACCGACGGTGAGCGTGGCGAACTGCTGGTGGAACATCTGCCGGGTGGCGTCCTCGCCCGCGAGGCGCGCGATCGTCGATTCCATCGCGAATCGGCTGGTCTCACCCGCGACGACGAGTCCGTGGTCGATCTCGCCCGCCTCGATCATCGTCGCGACGACGTTCATGCCGTTGAGAAAGCCGAGACATGCGTTGCCGAGATCGAAATTGCCCGCCTCGGGCGGCAATTCCATCCGACCGTGCACGATGCTCGCCGTGGACGGTTCGAGATGGTCCCGCGACACCGAGGTGTTGATGAGCATCCCGATCTCGTCGCGGGCGATCCCGCTGTTCGCCAGGGCCTTCTCCCCGGCCTGCGCGGCCACCTCGCTGGGCATGGTGCCGTCGTCCCAGACCCGGCGTTCGGCGATGCCGGACAGCTTCTCCAGCAGGCCGGGCGTGATGCGGAGCCGGCCCAGCGTGCCGGCGAGCCGCTCCTCGAGCTCGGTGGAGGTGACCACGTGCGGCGCGTCGACGTGCGCCAGCCCCGTGATCACCACGTCGTCGTAGCGCTGTGCCGCTCTCATGAATCCGAGAGTGCGCGATGGTTCGTGGGGGCGCCATGAGAGGTGTTCCGGACAGTTCGTTCCCCTTACCGGACGTTCCCGTTACCGTGGATCACAAGCAACGCGCGGTAACAGGAAGATCCGTCCGATTCCGTGGTCCGAACGGTGGCCGCCGCTGGGGAATTCGGCAGCGGCGCACCGTACGGCACTACTTCGGGGTACGACGACGGCGGCGATGCGATGTTTCCATCAATCTCCGCCGCACCGTCCCTGGCATTCGGCGTCGCAGCAGCAGCCGCAGACGCACACCGGGGCCTCGTCGTGGTCCATCCCCGCGGCGATGAGGTCGGCGTGGAGCACGAGCAGCGGCCAGGCCTCGTCGGACACCTCGTCGTCGGGATCGGTCAGGCCGGTGGTGCGCTCGAAGGCCTCCGGGGCGTCGCCCCGGAGGATCGCGAGCTGCGCCAGGCGCAGCTCGCGGCGACGGTGGCCGGGCGCGCCGCCCGCCGCGCCGAAGTGGTCCTCCGCCGCCTCGAGGTCCCCGCGCCGGAAGGCCAGCTCGCCCCGCAGGTGGCGCTCCCACGCGCCGAGCGCGGCCCCGCCGAGGCGGGTCTCCGGCCGTTCCAGGGATCGCAGGACGTCCTCCGCCCCCTCCTCGTCGTCGAGGTTCAGCCGCTGGTGGGCCCGGCGGAGCCGGTCCTCCTCCGCACGCGCCGCGGCCTCCGCCGCGGCGGCCTTCTCGGCCCGACGTCGGGCGTGGGCGTCCTCGGTCCACCCACCCGCGGCGGCCTGTCGGAGGAGGGGCGCGGCCGTCGTCGGGCGACCCGCCCGGAGGTGGGCGCGCGCCGCCTTCCACGCCGCCTCGGCGGCCAGCGCCGCGTCGGGGCCGGCGGCCGCCTCCTCCCAGTGCTCCAGGGCCACCCGGCCGTCGGGGAGCCAGGCGTCGATGTCGCCGAGCGCGATCAGGGCGCGCTGGTGCGGCACCGCCGCCGCGAACACCGGGCGCAGGACCGCCCGGATCCCGTCGTCGGTCCGCCACCGCGCGAGCAGGCGGGCGGCCTCGTCGAGCGCGGCGGTGGGGTCGGGACAGGGGCGTCCGAACTCGGCCGCGACACGCAGCGCGTCGCGGCGCGCACGGTCCCGGTCCGGTGCGGCCATGCACCGATGGTGGGCGCCGCGACCCGGCGTCGCGACGGATTTTCCCTGCTCAGGAGATCGTGTAGGGCTCGCCGTAGACCGAGAACGTGAGCGGCGTCCGCAGCGCGTAGTTGCCCTCGCGGGCGAACTTCTGCTGCAGGTCGGTGATCCGGGTGACGTCGGTGTGGGCGGGCTCGGAGCGCATCACGGCGATCCGCACCGTCCAGAAGGCCGCGAGGTAGTCGTCGAGGTCGCCGCCCTGGGCGGGCGTGCGGGCCTTCTTCTTGGCGGCCGCGCGGATGCCGCCGAAGCTCGTCGCGTCGGCGCCCGGGCCGTGCACCACCATCGCGTCGTAGTAGACGAACTGCCCGAGCGGCGGGAGGCCGTCGGCCTTCGCGGCCGCGACCGCCGGGTCGAAGTACGCCGTGTCGCGCAGACGGTCCTGGGCGGCGGTGAACCGGCGGTCGGTCGCGGCCTCCCGCCAGGCGGCCTCGAACGCCTCGCCGAGACCGTCGTGCGAGGCGCTGCCGTTCACGGCCTTCAACGCCGGGAGGAACCCGGCGAGCGGGTTGTCCGGCACCGCGGCGGTGTAGTTCCGGACGAGCGTCAGCATGTCGCCGGTCCCGGAGGTGAAGCCGATGATGCCGCCGGTGTAGCCGCGGCCGTCGCCGATGTCCTCGAGGTAGCCGTACTGCGCGCGCCAGTCCAGCGACGAGTTCTCGGCGCTGGACACCAGCTGCATCGCGATGTCCTTCAGCGCCGGGTCGTGGAGGTCCGTGGGCGCCGGGGCGGCGGTGCTGGTCGGTGTCCTCGCCGGAGCCGGGGACGTCATCGTCGGCGTCGCCGCGAGCGGGGCGATCCTCGGCTCCTCGGGCGCACCGCAGGCCGTCAGCACCAGGGCCAGGGCGGCCGTGCCGGCCACGGCGAGCACCGATCGTCTCCGCGACACCGGAACGACCTCCCCCACGACAGACAGAAAGGCCGGTCCGGAGCGTTCCGGACCGGCCTCGACCTGCGGAGCCGCCTTCGGGATTCGAACCCGAGACCTACGCATTACGAGTGCGTTGCTCTGGCCGACTGAGCTAAGGCGGCAGCGCGATCGAGTGTAGGGGACCAGCCCGGGCGCCCGGACGGGCGGGGTCGTCAGGACATCGCCGGGGCGCGGTCGGGGGTCGGTGCCCGCCGGTCCCGCACGACCGTCCACGCGACGACGGCGCCCGCCAGCCCGGCGAGCCCGGCGACGGCGAGCAGCGCGGCCATCCCGTGGGCGACCGCGACCTCCACGACGCCCTCCAGCGCCGACCGCACCCCGGCGGGCGCGGCCGCGAGGGCCTCGGCCGCACGTCCGCCGACCACGTCGTGGGCCAGGGAGCCCGCGCCCCGGGCAACGAGGGACGACCGCGTGGCCGCGGCGAAGACGCTGCCCAGCAGGGCGACGCCGAACGCGACCCCGACCTGCCGCGCGGTGTAGACCGCGCCGCCCGCCATCCCCGCCCGGTCCGCCGGCACGGCACCGGTCCCCGTCGACCCCAGCGGAGCGGTCGCCAGCCCGACCCCCACGCCGACGAGCAGGAAGCCCGCCGGCAGAGCCGGCCAGACACCCAGGGTCCACATCAGGACCGCGCCGAGCAGGTCCCCCGCCCCGACCAGGAGCAGCCCGAGGCCGATCAGCGTGCCCGCCGCCAGGGTCCGCAGCAGCCGTGGTGTGGCGAGCGAGGCGGCGAAGGCCGCCACGGACATCGGCAGCGCGACGAGACCGGCGGTCACCGGGGTGAGACGCAGGACCGACTGCATCCAGAGCGAGGCGAAGGTCAGGGACACGTAGGCCGCGCCGTTGAGCAGCAGGGCCGCGAGGAGGACCCCGCCGAAGACGCGGTGGCGCAGCAGGGCGAGGTCGAGCAGCGGCTCGGCGACGACCCGCTCGATCGCCGCGAAGCCGGCGAGCAGCAGCACCCCGAGCGCAAGCGGCCCCCAGCAGGTCGGCGACGCCCACCCGTCGTCGGAGGCCCGGATCATCCCGGCGGTCAGCGTGGCGATCGCGGCCGTGAGGACCACGATCCCGGCCACGTCGATCCGGCGGGCGCCGGTCGGCCGGGCGACGGGCAGGACCAGCACGGACACGACGACCGCCACCGCGCTGACCGGGAGGTTGACGAAGAAGATCCATCGCCAGGAGAGCGCCTGCGTGAGCGGGCCACCGAGCAGGGGGCCGACCGCCGAGGAGGCCCCCGAGACCGCGCCCCACACGGCGTAGGCCCGCGCCCGTTCGACACCGGTGTACGAGCCGTTGAGCAGCGCGAACGTCGTCGCGATCATCGCCGCGCCGCCGACGCCCTGCACCACGCGGGAGGCGATCAGCATCCCCGGGTCCACCGCCAGGCCACAGCCCAGCGACGCGACGGCGAAGACGACGGTCCCCGCGACGTAGGTCGTCCGGTGCCCGACCCGGTCGGCGATGCCGCCCGCACCCAGCAGCAGCGCCGCCAGGGCCAGCGCGTAGCCGTCCACCACCCACTGCAGCGCCCCGAACGAGGTGTCCAGGTCGACCGCCGTGGCGGGCAGCGCGACGTTCACGATCGTGACGTCGACGAGCAGCATGAACGTCCCGAGACACACCGCGACCAGCGGCATCCACCTGCGCACCGCGCACCTCCTCCTCGACCCGACTCGTGCGAGCGGCCGCCAGACTGCGCCGGAGCACGTGCCGATCCGGCCGTCGAGCCGAGAATTGTGTGCAATGCTTGCGGAGATGAGCCTCGAGACGTCGGGACCTTGCGCTCTCGCACCTGACGATCTCCGCATCCTCCGGGCCCTGCAGCTCGCGCCCCGGGCGCCGTTCGCCACGATCGCCGCGGTGCTGGGGCTCTCCGAGGCCTCCCTCTCGCGACGGCACGGGCGGATGCGCCGGGCCGGCGTCCTGCACGTGGCGGGGGTCGTCGACCCCGGGGCGTTCGGCCAGACGCAGTGGCTCGTCCGGCTGCGGTGCCGCCCGGGCAGCGCCGCGGCGATCGCGGAGTCGCTGGCGCTGCGCGGCGACGTCGGCTGGGTCGCCCTGAGCGCGGCCGGCACCGAGGTGACCTGTGTCGTCCGTTCGCGCTCGACCGAGGCGCGCGAGGACCTGCTCGAGAAGCGGCTGCCTCGGACCGCGGCCGTGCTCGACCTCGAGGTCGCCGTGCTCATGCGGAAGTTCGCGGGCGGGCGGGGCGAGTACCGGACGGTGTTCGACGGCGTGCTCACCCCCGAGCAGGAGGTCGCCCTCGGCGGCGTGGACGAGGCCGTCGTCGAGAAGTCGGCGGTCTCCGACGTGGGGCCGTTGCAGGACGGCGACGAGGCGCTCCTCGACGCCCTGGTCCGCGACGGCCGGGCGAGCCACGTCGACCTCGCGTCCGCCACGGGCCTGACGCCCGGCCGGGCCGCGCGGCGGCTCGCGGACCTGGTGGGCCGGCGTGTCGTGCACTTCCACCTCGAGCTGGCCCCGGCCGCACTGGGCCTCGACGTCGGCGCGAACCTCTGGCTGCACGTCCACCCGTCGCAGGTGCGGGCCGTCGGGCGCGCCCTCGCGGCGCTGCCACAGGTCGGGTTCGCCCTCGCCGTCTCGGGCCGGACGAACCTGCACGCCCTGGTGCACTGCCACGACGTGGACGAGCTGTTCGAGCTCACGTCCGACCGGGTCGGCAGCCTCCCCGGGGTGGACGGGGTGGAGGTCAGCCCCGTCCTGCGGCACGTCAAGCAGTCGGGAGCGCTCTCGATCGGTCGGAGACTCAAGACGGCGTGAGCCCGCCCGGGGAACAGGTCGCGGCGGACCGCGGTTGGATCACGACGTGTCCGTCACCGGTCTGGTCGTCCTCCTCGCGGTGCTCGTGGTCGCCTCGGTCGTCGGCCTGGTGCTGCGCGCCCGGTCCGGCCGCGTCCGCACGACGACGGGCCGGGTCGCGCCGGGATGGGACCTCGCCGAGGTGACCCCCGGGCCCGACGACCGGGTGCTGCTGCTCCAGCTGTCGTCCCCGATCTGCACGCCCTGCCGGCAGACCGCGCTGGCGCTGACGGCGCTGTCGGACGACCACGCGGGCCTGCGACACGTCGAGGTCGACATCGCCGAGCGGCCGGACGTCGCCCGCACACTCGACGTCATGCGCACGCCGACGACGGTCGCGTTCGCCCGCGACGGACGGGAGCTGCTGCGGGTGTCCGGTGTGCCGCGTCGTCAGGAACTCGTGGCGGCGCTGGACAGCGAGCTCACCGGCGCCCGATGATCCTCTCCGTGTTCACCCGACGACGCGCCGTCGACCACGGCCGCCTCGCCTCGGACCTCTGTCCGGGCCGCTGACCCGCGCCCACCACCCGACAGAGGAACCTCCCATGCAGCTCGACCCGCGCGGCGTGCGCTTCGCCGCGACCGTCACCACCGTCGTCCTCGCGCTCGTCCTGATCACCGGCAGCGGGTGGCTCGCCCTCGCCCAGGCGGTCGTGTTCGCCCTCCCCGCGCTGTTCGGGATGCGCTTCTCGCCCTACGGCGCGCTGTTCCGGGTCGCGGTCCGGCCGCGTCTCGCGCCGCCGCGGGAGACCGAGGACGCCGCCCCGGTCCGCTTCTCCCAGACCGTCGGCCTCGTGTTCACGGTCGTCGCGGCCGCGGGCTACCTGACCGGCGCGACCACCGTCGGCGTCGTCGCGACCGCCTTCGCGCTCGCCGCGGCCTTCCTCAACGCGGCGTTCGGGTTCTGCCTCGGCTGCGAGATGTACGGGCTGATCGCCCGGGCCCGGGGCGCCCGCACCGCGTGACTCAGGCCGGCACGTCCCGGAGCCGGTCGACGACCGTGCTCGACGGGGCGCCGCCCACGTCGAGCTGGGTCAGGGTCGCGACGCCGTCGTCGAGCAGGTCCACGTCGTCCTCCGGGCCGTCGGTCGGGACGCGCAGCTCCTCGCCGTCCAGCTCGACGGCGAGCGGGCCGCGCACCCGGACCTCGTCCGCGCGCTCCCCCGCCGGGTAGTTCACGTTCACGACGACGCCCGGGGCGAACAGCGGCGGGCCGAGCCTCTGCACGAGCCGGGTCACGTAGGCGGCGGTGGCGGCGCAGTCGTCCTCCGACCGGCCGCGGTGCGTGGACGAGGCGATGGCCGGGATCCCGGCGCGCGCGGCGGTGACGGCGGCGCCCACCGTGCCCGACTCGACGATGCCGGTGCCCGAGTTGTGCCCGAGGTTGGTGCCGGAGACGACGAGGTCGGGCGGGTCGGCCCGCATCAGGTCCAGGCCCGCGCGCACGGCGTCGACCGGATAGCCGTCGACGGCGTAGACGCCGCGCTCCTTCTCCTCGAGTTCCGTCCGCCCGTCCGACGAGGCGCCCGCGCCGGAGCGGTTGCCGTCGGGCGCGACGAGCGTGACGTCGTAGCCGGCATCGGTCAGGGCCGCGCGCATCGCCGTGATCCCGCCGGCGTCCCACCCGTCGTCGTCGGTGAGCAGGACGCGGAGCGGGGCGGGCTCGGGCTCTGGCGCGCGCTCTGGAGCGGGCTCCTGTACGGCCACGCGCGGCGCCGGTGCCGGCGGCGGCGCAGGGGGTGTGGCCGCGCAGGCCCCGGTGAGCAGGGCGCCGACCACGGCGAGGACGAGGCGGGCGGCGGTCACGACGGCGGGTGGAGCGCGACGGGGAGACGGTCGAGGTCGACGCCGAACAGGTCGTGGTAGGCCGCGAGGGCCTCGTCGTCGGGCAGGTCGTCCTCCGTGCGGGTGCCGTCGGGTGCGGTGACGATGCGGTGGACGCCGGCCATCGTCACCCGCCCACCGTCCGCGGTCGGCAGCGAGCAGGTGGGGCCGTGGGTGAACCCGGAGTCGGGGTGGGTGGCGGTCCAGAAGGCCGTGGGACCGAAGTCGTCGCGCGCGCGTTCCCGCCGCTCGAGCCGGTAGCCGGGCTTCCCCGCCGGGCTGCGCACCTCGACGTCGCCGTCGGGCTGCGGGTCGATCTGCGCCGACGGCTCGTCGAGCGAGGTGGGCAGCACGAGGAACCCGCCGAAGCCGACGTCGACGAGCTGCCCGCCCGCCGTGAGCGCCATGTGGGCCAGCGGGGCGGTGTCCCCGCCCGGGGTGTGGACGACGCCGCCGAGGAACCGCACGTCGTGTCCCAGCTCGCCGAGCAGCCAGGCGAACAGTCCGTTGAGCTCGTAGCAGAACCCGCCGCGCCGCCGGTGCACGATCTTGTCGAACAGTGCCTCCGGGCGGAGGTCGATCGGCTCGTCGAGGTGGATCGACAGGTTCTCGAACGGCACGGAGCGGAAGTGGCGGTCGGCCAGCACCGCCACGTCGTCGTCCTCGTGCGCGCCGATGCGCCCGAGGTATGCGCCCATCTCCACGCGCCCGGTATACACGGCCCCATGCGTGTCGCCCTCGCCCAGATCCTGGCCACCGACGATCCGAAGGCGAACCTGGAGCTGGTCCGCGACCACACGGCGCTCGCGGCGCAGCAGGGCGCGACCGTCGTGGTGTTCCCGGAGGCGACGATGTGCCGCTTCGGGGTGTCGTTGAAGCCGGTCGCGGAGCCGCTGGACGGGCCGTGGGCGAGCGAGGTGCGTGCGATCGCCGAGCAGCACGGGGTGCTGGTCGTGGCGGGGATGTTCACCCCGACCGACGACGGCCGCGTGACCAACACGCTGCTCGCGGTCGGCCGTGGGGTCGACACCTCCTACGACAAGATCCACCTCTACGACGCGTTCGGGTTCGCCGAGTCGAAGACCGTGGCGCCCGGGGCCGACCCCGTCGTCGTGAAGGTCGACGGGGAGACGATCGGCCTCGCCGTCTGCTACGACGTCCGCTTCCCCGAGTTGTTCCGGGCCCTGGCCGACCGCGGCGCGTCCACGGTGCTGCTCCCGGCCTCGTGGGGCGCGGGCGAGGGCAAGATCGACCAGTGGGAGCTGCTGGTGCGCGCCCGCGCCGTCGACTCGACGACGTTCGTCGTCGCCTGCGACCAGGCCGACCCGCTGGCCCGCGGCCTCGACCCGGGCAAGGCCCCGCGCGGGGTCGGCCACTCGCTCGTGGCGTCGCCGACCGGCACCGTCGTCGAGTCGTTGGCCGACGACCCGGGACTGCTCGTGGTGGACGTCGACACCGCCGCGGTGGGGCGCGTCCGTGAGGTGCTGCCGGTGCTCGCGAACCGGCGGATGTAGTGGCCAAGGGACGCAGCGTCGAGCGGGTGGCGGCCGCGCTGGACGCGCTGGGCATGGGCGGGCGCTCCCGGGAGTTGCCCGACTCGACGCGGACGGCCGCCGAGGCAGGTGCGGCGCTGGGCTGCGAGGTCGGCCAGATCGTGAAGTCGCTGGTGTTCCGCGTGCCGTCGACGGACGCGGCCGTGCTGGTGCTCGCGTCGGGGTCGACGCGGGTGGACGTCGGGAAGCTGGCCGCCGTGGTGGGCGAGCCGGTGGAGCAGGCGTCCGGCAGCTTCGTCCGCGAACGCACGGGGTTCGCGATCGGCGGAGTCGCCCCGGTCGGCCTCGTGTCCGCGGTGACCACCTACGTCGAGCGCGGGGTCCTCGCCTGGGACCGCGTCTGGGCCGCCGCCGGCTCCCCGCGCACGGTCTTCGACGCGACACCCTCCGAGCTGGTGGACGCCACGGGCGGCACGCTGGTGGACGTGGCGGAGTAGGGCGTTTCCAGCGCTGTGCGTGCCGCACACACCGCGGCTGCCAGGGCCCTGTGCGAGAACCGATGCCGGCGGCATCGGTTCTGCGGCGCGCCTGGCGTCCCGCGTGGACTTGTGTGGCATCGGGGCGACCTGAGTGGTCGCCATGCCACACAAGTCCCGAAAGTCAGTGGCACGGAGCGCCCCAGCGGGCGCTCGGCGCCACTGAAAGCTCGGCGCCCTGTCCCCTCTGATCAACAGTTGCCGCCGGCACCGGTTCGCGGACCGGCTCGACATCCCGCATGGACTTGTGTGGCATCGGGGCGACCTGAGTGGCCGCGATGCCACACAAGTCTCGGAAGTCAGTGGCACGGAGCGCCCCAGCGGGCGCTCGGCGCCACTGAAAGCTCGGCGCCCTGTCCGTCGGACACGGTCTCCCGGTCGTGCTCGGCGGCTCAGCGCTGCGGCGGGAGCTTCCTGACGACGAGCGCGATGGCCTCCTCCGCCTTCGCGCACGGGTCGGTGGTCTGCCGGTTCGTGAGGCCCGACCATTCGGTCTCCAGGGCCTGGCGCGGGCCCAGCCCGGTCGTCACCGTGCACGTGTTGTCGTCGACCCGCATCCGCTGCCGCACGGCCGGCATCCCCTCGACCGCGGTCGGCTCGAAGATCGGAAGCAGGCGCGTCCGGTAGGTGTCGGCCAGCAGATCACGAGTGGTGTCGACGGCGATGGACAGACGCTCGTCCCGTCCGTTCGTCCACACGCACTCAGGTATGTCGATCAACGTTCGCGACCGACCCTGGCCGGAAAAGCCGATCACCGCGAGTTCGTCTCTCGTCAGCAGCGACTCACACGGTCGGGATGCTGTTGCCGTGGCGTCACGCGGGGACGCGACCTCGGGCGCACCGAACCGCGACGAGGAAGTCGGACTCGCAGGCTGACCAGTCGTCGCGGGGCCGGCGCACGCCGTCAGGAGACATCCGGCGAGGAGCGCCGTGATCAGCCAGGCTCGCTCACGCGTCGGCATCGAATCGATCGACCTGAGCGGACTCCGACGCTCGGTAATGCGTGAGTTCCGACTCCGTCGCCGAGATGAGTGCGTCCAACCGACGCACACCGCCGTCGAGCGCCTCGATGAGGCTGCCTGGCCCTCCGACGGCGACCGCTCCGAACACGGCCGCCGCGTCCCGGCTGACCTCGTCCTGAGTCCCGGGATCGATCTTGCCCAGAAATCGGGCCTCCTGCCGCAGATCCTGGAGCCGGTCGCGCGCCGTGCGGAGTTCCTGCAGCACCCGGGGCGCCGACGCGAGGTCGACCGAGAACGAGTCGCCCACGTCGGCGACCGGCATCGCCTGGCGCGGCACGACCTGACCCGTGGACAGGACGGTCGGGTCGGAGGCCCGCGGCGTCGGCGCCGCGTACGGGCCGGGCGGCACCGGGACGCTCATCCGCCCCACGCTAGCCAGCGCGACCGGTCGTCGGGAACGAAACGGGCGAACTCATCGGAGCAGTCCCGCGATGTCCCCGGCGGCGAGCAGCATCGTCAGGACCGGGACCACGCCCGTCGCCGGGACGCGGAAGGCGCGGCCGTCCTGCTCGACGACGCGCGCAGCCGTGAGGGCGCGCAGGTGGTGGTAGACCTGCCCGGTCGATGAGAGCTCCGCCGCGTCCTGGAGCTCGGCGGCGGAGGCCGGGCCGGTCAGGAGCCGGCGGACCAGGGCGAGCCGGACCGGGTGGCCGAGGGCGGCGAGGACCTCGGCGGTGGGGGCGGCGGGCAGGTCGACCACGGCGGCCGGCGAGTAGCCGATCCGCCACGACACCTCTCCGTGCAGCCGGACCGCGCCCTCGTAGGACACGAGCCCCGAGTCGTCGACGGCCTCGGGCGACGGCGACGGAGCGGCCGACTCCAGCGCCGCGACCCGGGCCTCGAGGGCGGCGAGGCGGTCGTCGTCGGTCACGCGGTGATCGTCCCACTCACGCGACGCAGGCCAGCCGGTCGAGCGCGCGCGGCGAGGTCAGGGCCTCGAGGACGAGCCCCTGCTGACCGGCGACCTGGCGGGCGACCGGCGGGGAGCCGGGCAGGTCACGACCGAGCACCACGGCGTAGCCCACGGACCCGTCGTCGCGCCGGAGGAAGCCACCGAAGGTGAGGACGTCGACGAAGCTGCCGCTCTTGAAGCCGACGGTCCCGACGCCGGGTGTCGCGCCCTGCCAGCTCAGCTGGCGGGCGGCGAGGCCGGCCCCGGGAAGGGCGCCGGTCGCGATCGCGCGGTGGACGCCGAGCAGCTGCGCGGGCGTGCCCTGAGCCGTCGTGGCCGACCAGGCGCGGGCGGCGGCGACGAAGCCCGTCGGGTCCTGCGCGGCCGCGGCACCGATCCGGCGGACGACCTCGGCCCGGAACGCGGGGTCGTCCGCCACCCGTCGACCGAGGCGCCCGTCGAGGTCCACGAGCTGGGCGTGGGTCGCCCCGCTCGGCGCCAGCTCCGGCACGGCGAGCCGGGCCGCCGCGCCGGCGAACCCCGGCAGCTCGACGTCCTGCCAGCCGGCCGAGGCGGCCGCGGCGCGCAGGGCGTCGTCGCCGAGCCGCGCCCGCAGCCAGTCGGCCGCGGCGTTGTCGCTCTCCCGGATCATCGCCGTGACGAGTTGGTCGACGGTGTAGTCCGGCCCCGGGCCGAGCCGCTGCAGCGCGGCGGGATGGGCGTCGCCGTCCGTGCCCGGCACGTACCAGCGCTCCCAGTCCCCGCGGGTCACCCGGTCCTCGGGCCGCACCCGCCCGTCGGACACCGCGGCGGCGTAGGCCGCCAGGTGCACGACCTTCACCGCCGAGGCCAGCGGGAACGACCGGTCCGCGCGATGGGCGACGACCCGGCCCCGCCCGTCGTCGACCAGCACTCCGACCGTGTCCGGCTGCATGGCGATCCGACCGAGCCAGCCGTCCGCGGTCGTGAGGTCCGACGACGTGGGCGCCGGGCAGTCGGCCGGGCGGGGCGGCTCGGCTGGGGCCGCCGGCGCGGTTCCGCACCCGACGAGCACCAGGCCCGCCGCCATCGTGATTACGAGAATCCGGAATCTCGACATAGCGACAAGCTAGCACTCGTCGCCGGGAGTTCGCCTCCCCGACGGCGTGGCCGGACCCGGCCCGGGGCAGGAGACCGGCATGGCGTTCACGTGGATCCGC
Source organism: Actinomycetospora sp. CA-084318 (assembly GCF_050955885.1). Taxonomy (NCBI): domain Bacteria; kingdom Bacillati; phylum Actinomycetota; class Actinomycetes; order Pseudonocardiales; family Pseudonocardiaceae; genus Actinomycetospora; species Actinomycetospora sp. CA-084318. Next base: position 403,125 of record NZ_CP192098.1, on the reverse strand, counting down.
GGTCGGCTCGTCGTCGTCGGCTACTCCCCCGACGGCGACTCGGTGCGGTTCGTCCCCGACGAGATCGCGACCGTGCGCGGGCTGGAGAGCGGCCGACGCGTCCGGCCGAGCGAGCGGGACGGCAGCATCCAGCTGCGCCTCGACGCGATCGACGCGCCCGAGACGCACTACCAGGACCAGGCGCAGCCCCTCGCCGACGAGGCCCGCGCGACGCTGCTGGAGGCGGTCGGGTTCTCGGGCGTGCGGTTCGACGACGACGACACGGTGACGGCGGCGACGCCCGACTCGGTGCCCGCCGCGATCTGCGCGTCCCTGGTGGAGGTGAACGGCCGTCCGGTCGCCCTGCTCGTCGTCGGGGACGCGGCGAGCGCGCACGAGGACGGTGACGAGGTGGACCCGGCGACGGTCGTCGACGTGTCGGTCAACGCGACGCAGACGAGCAACGGCCGCGCCTACCTGACCCTCTACACCTCGACCCCGGAGCCCGTGCGCCGCCGGTTCCTCGAGCTGGCGGCGACCGCGACGGGCCCGGGCAGCGTCTGGGCGGCCGACCGGTCGGGCGGCTTCACGCTGACGAAGCAGGCCGACGTCGGGCCGGACGGTCAGCTGATCCTGCCGAAGCTCTTCCGGCGCGCCACCGACTACCTGCGCGCGGACACCTCCGCGGACTTCCTCGAGTGGCTCCGCGCCCAGGGCGGCGACGACGACCCGGTGGAGGCCGCGGGTCGGCGCACCACCCTCTCCGAGCTCATCACGCAGGACGGGGACCGGGTCTCGCTGACCGTCCCGATCACCGACCTGGTCTTCGTCGAGGACTGACCGCCGGCTACCCGGCGCGCAGGGCGGTCACCATCGCCTCCACCGCGATCTGCGGCTTCACGTTCGTCTCCAGTGCCTCGCGGCAGGCCAGGACGGCCTCGAGGCGCCGGAGCGTGGACTCGCGCGAGCCGTCGCGCGCGGCGCCCTCCACCTCGATCGCCCGGTCGGGGTGGGTGGCCGCCACCTGTGCACCGAAGCCGCGGACGAGCACGTCGCGGTAGTAACCCGCCAGGTCGACGAGCGCCCGGTCGAGCGAGTCGCGCCGGGCGCGGGTCTGCCGCAGCTTCTGCGCCTTCTCCAGTTCCTTCTCCGCGGCCTTCGCCGCCCGCTGGGCCTGCGCGACGCCCTTCCCGGTGCCGCCCGCGCCCATCGAGACGGCGAGCTCCTCGCGCTCGGCCTCGTCGCGCGAGCCGGTGAGGGCGACCATCTCGGCCTCGGCGGCGGTCAGCATGTCGTCGGACGCGGCGAACGCGGCGGCCGCGTCCCGCAGCGCCCGCGGGAGCCCGAGGACCGCCTCCCGCCGCGCCCGGGCGTCCTCGTCGCGCGCCAGGCGCCGCGCGCGACCGATGTGCCCGCCGCACACGCTCGCCGCCCACGAGGCGGTCCCGGCGTCGATCCCGTCGCGCTCGCGGAGCACGTCGGCGATGGCCGACGCCTGCGGCGTGCGCAGCCGGACCGGGCGGCAGCGGGACCGGATGGTGACGCTGACGTCGTCCGGGTGCTCGCTCGGCGCGCAGAGCAGGAACACGGTGCGCTCGTTCGGCTCCTCCACCGCCTTGAGCACGGCGTTCGAGGCGTTCTCCGACATGCGGTCGGCGTCCTCGATCAGCACCACCTGCCACCGTGCGGTGGTGGGCATCCGCGCCGCCCGCTCGATGACCGCGCGCATCTCCTTGACGCCGAGCGAGAGCTTCTCGGTGGCCACCTCGTGCACGTCGGCATGCGTCCCGGCGAGGACCGTGCGGCACACCTGGCACGCGTCGCACCCGCCCCGCGGGCACTGCAGCGCCGCCGCGAACGCCCGGGCCGCCACCGACCGGCCCGACCCGGGCGGCCCGGTGAACAGCCACGCGTGCGTCATCCCGCCGGCGTGCCGCGGCCCGCCCTCGGGCTCGGCCCCGTCGGAGGTGAACCGGACGTGGGCCGCGTGCTCGGCGGCCGCGCGCAGCTCGTCGACCGCCTCCGGCTGCCCCACGACCTGCGACCACACGCTCACGGCACCGATGATGCCCCAGACCCCCGACAGCCTCCGCTCACAGGTGCAGGGCCAGCGCGAACACCGCGATGAGCACCGCGATCAGCACGATCAGCGGTGCCCCGAGCCGGACGCCGCCGAACGGACCGGGCGGGCGCGTCGACCGCGGCGAGCGCGACCGGGCGTCGACCCGCCACTCCCCGAACTGCGCGCGGAACTCGGCCTCCTCGCGCCGCTCGCGCTGCCAGGCGGACTCCTCGTCGTGCTCCGCCACCGTCGAGGCCGGCTCGAGGTACTCCGGCGGCAGCACCCGCTCCCGACGGGGCGGCGGGATCGGGCGGGGCGGCGGCACGTCCCGCCCGAGCGGCTGCAGCGCGCGGCCCCGGTCCTCGTCCATCCACCGCGCGACGCCGTCGTCGTCGAGCGCGCCCGGGAGCCGGAGGTCCGAGGACGGGGCCACGGCGGTCGTCGGGTCGTCCTCCCGACGCGACGGCCGGGTCCCGTCCGACCCGGCGAGGGGGTCGGTGAACCCGTCGACCCTGCGCTCGTCCATCCCCCGAGCCTCACACGTCCGAGTGAATCCGGCCACCGTCCCGCCCGGTCGGACGCGCATGGGAGCGCCGACCGGCGGGCAGGAGAACGGTATGGGACTGAACTACCGCAAGAAGCGCCGGCTCGGCCCGCTGCCGATCTGGCGGAACGTCTCGCGCTCCGACGCGGGCAAGACGGTGTCGTACTCGGTCAAGCTCGGCCCGTTCACGTGGAACAGCCGGACCGGCCGCAAGACCGTCGACCTGCCGGGCGGCTACTCCTACACCAAGGACTGAGTCACTCGCAGGCCACGCCGTCGCCGTCGCGGTCCAGCTTGCTCGAGTAGCCGGGCTGTCCCGCGTACAGCGGAGCGGCGCCGGCCGCCTTCGCGGCGGCGCAGTTCTTGTACGAGGCGGCCGCCGGCTTCGGCGCGGCGGCCACCGGACGGGGCTGCGGAGCCGGCTTCGGCGCGGCCTTGGGCTGCGGCTTCGGCGACGGGTTCCCGACGACCGGCGCGGGCTGCCTCGTGCTCGTGGCCGCGGACCCGCAGGTGCGGCCGTTGCCGTCGAGGGAGCGCAGCCGGGCCTGGACCGCGGTCGAGGCGTCGTTACGCCCCTTCGTGTAGATCGCCGTGTGGTCGCCGCGGACCATCATCTCGGCGAGGTCGCCGCCGGCGTAGGACACGTAGCGCAGCTCGCGGCCGTAGCGGTCGCGGTCGACACCGGGCTCGGCGGTGAGCCGGACCGTCTGGCCGAGGATCGCGTCCTCGGCCGCTCGCGTGGCCTTCCGCCCGCCCGCGGTGGGCGCCTCGCAGGAGTCGATCCCGAGGACCCGGACCTCGGTGCCGCCGTCGACGACGAAGGTGTCGCCGTCGATGACCCGGGTGACCATGGCGCCCGTGGACCCCTCGGCGGCGGCGACGTCGCCGTCCGCGCTGTCCACCAACGGCGAGGCGGCGGCGGGAGCCGACCCACTCGTCGTCGGGAAGGAGCGCACCGACTCCGGCCCGCATCCGGCAAGCAGCACGACGGCCGTGACGGCCCCGACGACGAGCGCGGCGATGCGCACGGTTCCCCCGAACTGGTCCCCCGGGGCGCACCGTGCGCCCCGGACGTCCGGCTATCGGGGATCTTGACCTGCCCGTTACCCGACGTCACCCGAGCGGGCGGACGACCCGGAACGCGTGGTCGACGAGCGCGTCGAGCCGCTCGGCGTCGGGCGGCGGGCTGTCGGGGTGGAACAGGGCCCGGTCGAGCTCGGCACCGAAGAGCACGAAGGCCAGGTCGGCGGCGACCCGGTCGGGGTCCTCGACGTGCGCCAGCCCCCGCTCGACCAGGTCCACCAGCCCGGCCGCGACCGTGCGCAGCGTGGCGTCCGGGGCCCGCCGGTGGTACTCGGCGGCGAGCTCGGGGAACCGGCCGGCCTCCGCGATCACGAGCCGGCGCATCGCCAGCACACGCGGGCTCAGGGCGACTCCCGCCCACCGCCGGAGCAGTTTCCGCAGCGCGGGCACGACCTCCTCCGGGTGCTGCACAGCGGCGAGTGCGGCGGTCAGCTCCGCGCCGAACGCCTCGGCCGTGGCGGTCACCCCGAGGACCACGGCGGCGAACAGGCTGCGCTTGTCCCCGAACTGGTTGTAGACCGTCTGCTTCGACACGGCGGCCGCCGCCGCGATCCGGTCGGTCCCGGCGGCCTGGTACCCCTCGGCGAGGAACAGCTCGGTGGCCGCCCGGACGATCGCGGCGCGGGCGGGCTCGTCCCGGCGCCGCCCGGGGGGCCCGGCACCGTCGACCCGCACGATCAGCTCGTCCACTGGACCGGACGGTACTGCGCTCGGTACCGTCCGGTCCAGTTGCGGTACTGATCGGTCCAGAAGGGCTCCACGATGACCACGTCCCGCCCGACCGGCCCCTCCGGCAGCCCCCTCGTGGGTCGCGGGCACGCGGACATGCACGCCGCCGTGACGCGCTCCCTGCTGGGCCACGGCCTCGTCGCCGGGCCGCTGTACGTCGTCTCCGCGCTCGTGCAGGGCCTCGTGCGCGACGGGTTCGACCTGACCCGCCACGACGTCTCGCTGCTCGCGAACGGCCCGGGCGGATGGGTGCAGATCGCGACGTTCGTCGTCTGTGGGCTCATGACGGCGGCCGCGGGCGTCGGGATGGCGCGCTCCCTGCGGACGCTGCGGGCGCCACGGCCCTGGAGCGGATGGCTCGTCGTCGGCTACGGGGTCGGCCTCGTGGGGGCCGGCGCGTTCGTGGCCGACCCGATGAACGGCTTCCCGCCCGGCGCGCCCGCCGGGCCCGCCACGGCGATCACCGTCGGTGGGCTCGGTCACCTCGTGTTCGCCGGGCTCGGCTTCCTGTGCCTGGTCGTGGCGTGCTTCGCCGTCCCGACGCCGCGGCCGTGGTCCGGCCGGGTCACCGGGGTCGTCTTCCTCGTCGCCTTCGCGGCGATCGCGAGCGGGAGTTCCGCGCCCGTCGTCGTGCTGGGCCTCTGGGTGGCGGTGATCCTGGCCTGGGCGTGGCTCGCCGTGACGTGCCTGGACCTGTACCGGCGGACGCCGTTGCTGACGCCCGCCGGGTGACTCAGGTCGTCGGCGACTTCCGGGTGGTCGTCGTCTTCTTGGCCGGGGCCTTCTTCGCGGGCGCCTTCCGGGCCGGCGCCTTCGACGCGGTCTTCTTCGGCGCCGGCCCCTTGGCCCGCTTCTCGGCGAGGAGCTCGGCGGCCCGCTCGTCGGTCAGCGTCTCGACGCTGTCGCCCTTGCGCAGCGAGGCGTTGTAGCCGGTGCCGTCGGTGACGTACGGCCCGAAGCGACCGTCCTTCACCACCATCGTCTCGCCCGACACCGGGTCCTTGCCCAGCTCCTTCAGCGGCGGCTTCGCCGCGGCCCGGCCCCGCTGCTTGGGCTGCGCGAAGATCTTCTGCGCCTCCTCGAGCGTGACCGTGAAGAGCTTGTCCTCGCTGTCGAGCGACCGCGAGTCCTTGTCCTTCTTGATGTAGGGCCCGTAGCGGCCGTTCTGCGCGGTGATCTCGACGCCGGTCTCCGGGTCCTTCCCGACGACGCGCGGGAGGCTCAGGAGCTTCAGCGCGTCGTCGAGAGTGATCTCGGGGAGCGTCATCGACTTGAACAGCGAGCCGGTGCGCGGCTTCTCCTTGGCGCCCTCGGGCAGCACCTCGGTGACGTACGGCCCGAAGCGCCCCTCCTTCGCGAGGACCTCGTGGCCGGACTCCGGGTCGGTGCCGAGCGAGCGGCCCTCCTGCGGCGTCGCGAAGAGCTGCTCGGCCAGCTCGAGGTCGAGCTCGTCGGGCGGCAGGTCCTCGGGCAGGTTCGCCCGCTGGCTCTTCTCCTCGCCGTCCTCGGTGATCATCCGCTCGAGGTAGGGCCCGTAGCGGCCCACGCGGACGACGATGTCGCGGCCCTGCTCGTCGGTGACGATCGGCAGCGAGTTCACCTCGCGGGCGTCGATGCCCTCGAGGTTGTCCCCGACGAGCTTCTTGAGCCCGCCGAGCTGGGTCATGGACGCCTCGACGCCGTCGGCCTTCGAGCCGTTCGACCCGTTGGGCGCCTCGCCGTCCCCGCCGAAGTAGAAGTGCGACAGCCACGTCTGCCGCCGGGCGTTGCCGGACGCGATCGCGTCCAGCTCGTCCTCGAGGGTCGCGGTGAAGTCGTAGTCGACCAGCCGGCCGAAGTGCTTCTCCATCAGGCCGATGACCGCGAACGCGATCCAGCTGGGGACGAGCGCGCTGCCCTTCTTCCAGACGTAACCGCGCTCCTGGATGGTGTTGATGATCGACGCGTACGTCGACGGGCGGCCGATGCCGCGCTCCTCCAGGGTCTTGACGAGGCTCGCCTCGGTGTAGCGCGCAGGCGGGCTCGTCGAGTGCCCGGACGGGTCGAGCTCGTCGGCGGTGAGGCCCTGCCCCTCCTGCAGCCGGGGCAGCCGCGACTCGGCGTCGTCGGCCTGGCCGCCCTCGAGCTCGTCGACGGTCTCCACGTAGGCCCGCAGGAAGCCGGGAAACGTGATCGTGCGACCCGACGTCGTGAAGGTGCAGACCTCGCCGGTGGCGGCGGTGGCCTCGATGCGCACGGTCATCGTCGTGCCGCGGGCGTCGCGCATCTGGCTCGCGATGGTGCGCTGCCAGATCAGCTCGTAGAGCCGGAACTCGTCGCCGCCGAGCTCCCCGGCGACCTGACCCGGCGTCCGGAAGGTGTCCCCCGCGGGCCGGATGGCCTCGTGGGCCTCCTGGGCGTTCTTCACCTTGCGCGTGTACTGGCGCGGCTGCTCCGCGACGTTCTCGGCGCCGTACAGGTCGCGCGCCTGGCTGCGCGCGGCGTTGATGGCGGTCTCCGAGAGCGTCGTGGAGTCCGTACGCATGTAGGTGATGTAGCCGTTCTCGTACAGCCGCTGCGCGGTGCGCATCGTCCGCTCGGACGAGAACCGCAGCTTGCGGCCGCCCTCCTGCTGGAGCGTGGAGGTCATGAACGGCGCGTAGGGCTTGCGCGTGTAGGGCTTCTCCTCGACCTCGGCGACCGAGTAGTCGCTCGAGCCGAGGGCCTCCGCCAGCCGACGGGCCGAGGCCTCGTCGAGACGGTGGACGTTGTCGGACTTCAGCTGCCCGCGGGCGTCGAAGTCGCGGCCGGTGGCGACCCGCTGGTCGCCGATCTTCGTGAGCCCCGCCTTGAAGGTCTGCGGGTTGGCCTGGTCGCCCGCGCCCGTGTTGAGCTGCGCGTCGATGCCCCAGTAGCCGGCGGAGACGAACGCCATGCGCTCGCGCTCCCGCTCGACGATCACGCGGGTGGCCACCGACTGCACCCGGCCCGCCGAGAGCTTCGGCATGACCTTCTTCCACAGCACGGGGCTGACCTCGTAGCCGTAGAGGCGGTCGAGGATGCGGCGGGTCTCCTGGGCGTCGACCAGGTCGTGGTCGAGCTCGCGCGGGTTCGCGGCGGCGGCCCGGATCGCCGACTCGGTGATCTCGTGGAAGACCATCCGGCGGACCGGGACCTTCGGCTTCAGGGTCTCGAGCAGGTGCCAGGCGATGGCCTCGCCCTCGCGGTCGCCGTCCGTCGCGAGGTAGAGCTCGTCGACCTCCTTGAGGGCGTCCTTGAGCTCGGTGACGGTCGACTTCTTGTCGGGCGTGACGATGTAGAGCGGCTCGAAGGAGTTGTCCACGTCGACGCCGAGCCGCGCCCAGCTCTCGCCCTTGTACTTGGCGGGCACGTCGGCCGCGCCGCGCGGCAGGTCGCGGATGTGGCCGCGGCTGGACTCGACGATGTAGCTCGAGCCGAGGTAGTCCGCGATCTTGCGGGCCTTGGCCGGCGACTCGACGATCACGAGCCGGCGGCTGCCGTCACCCGCGGGCGTCGCCGTGCCGGTGCCGTTCTTGCGCCCGCCGCCCTTGGCCGTGCTCCTGCGCGTGCTCGACGCGCGGGCGCGCTGGGTCGGAGCGGACGTCTCGTCGGCCGTCGCGGTTGCGCTCCGTGCCGACGTCGTGCCCGACTTCCCAGCCGCCGCCTCTCGCGCTGCCACCAGTCATGCCTCGTCTCGTCGCCTCGTGGCGGCCCGCTCTCGGGTCCCCCACTCGTCGCCAGTGTGCCTCACGGCGACCTCCGTGCCATCGAGAACGTCGTCCGCCGTGCGGTCGTTCCCGATCCACCCACCGATTCCCGCTGGTCACGAGCCCGAATCGGATCCGTCAGTCCGGCCACACCCCGTCGTGGAGGTGCCGCGGCCGGCCCCCGACCAGTTCGGCGAGCCGACGCTGCCGCGCCCGCCCGACGATCCGGACGACGGGGTCGTCGGAGTCCCCGGCGAGGGTGGCGCCGAGGCCCGCCCGCTGACACGCCGTAAGCAAGGGCTCGTGCGTCGTCGGTGCGAGCGGGTCGAGACCGAGAGTGTAGGCACGGCCCGCCCAGCGCCCGGCGGCCAGGACCCACAGCCGCAGCCGGGGGCCGTCCAGCCGGAGCGGATCCGGGGCGTGCTTCGGGTCGGTGTGCCAGTGCTCGGCGAGGGGCAGCAGGTCCGCGCGGAAGGCACTGCGCACCACCGGACGTCCGTCCGGCAGGCGGTCCACCTCGGCCGGCACCCCGCGGCCGCGGAAGGCGCAGCACAGGGCGTGCGCCCGCCATTCGGTCTCCGGGTCCTGCGCCCCCACCCCCGCGTGAGGGGACCCCTCGAGCGGTCGGAGAGGTTCGATCCTCCCCTCACGATGGGTCGGCGCGGGCTCCGGGTCGGGCGGCGGGCCGTCGTCGCGGACCGGGAGGTCGTCGTCGTAGATCTCGTCGACGCCCTCCTCCCAGGTGCGGGGCTCCGGGGTGGGGTCGGGCACCGACGGTGCCCGCACGACCGGCACCGGCACGTCGTCGGGAGCCGGTGCCTCGTCCTCGTCGGCGGGCTCCTCCTCGCTCTCGGGCGGCGGTGGCGGGCTCCCGAGGACGATCGTGAGCCGGGCGGCCGTGCCGCGGCCGAACAGGGACATGCCCCCGCCGGCGCAGAGCACGCCCTCCAGATCGGTGACCGCGCGCGGCAGGGCGTCCGCCGAGTAGAACGACATCTGCCCCACGCGCGCGCACTCTAGAACATGCGTTCGAACCGTGGTCGGTCACGCGCCGGGTGTCGTCGCCCCACCCTGTCCGCGAGCGTCACACCAGACAGGTTCGGCGGCGCCCGGGATGCCTCACGTCGCCCTCGGGAACGCCGAGCCCGGTGCTCCGCCCGCGAGAGTCACACCAGGCATGTCCGACGTCCCCCGGACATGCCTCACGTGGCCCTCGCGACCCGGGCCGTGCGCGTGTCGGCCGTGGTCCACCGCTGACGTCCGGGCCTCGGACAGCACGAAGGGCGCCGTCCGGTGTGGACGACGCCCTCCGCGGGTGGGACTAGACCGAGGCCGGCGAGGGCGCGTCGGTGTTCGAGTCCGCGATCGCCGTCGAACGGCGCTTCGAGATGTACACGGCGACGGCGATGCCGATGACCGCGACCACCGCGATGACGATCCGGACGACCGGGTTGGCGTCCGGCCCGACCGAGAGCACGACCACGGCCGGCGCGATGAGCACCGACACCAGGTTCATGACCTTGATCAGCGGGTTGATCGACGGGCCCGCGGTGTCCTTGAACGGGTCGCCGACGGTGTCACCGATGATCGTCGCCTCGTGGGCGTCCGACCCCTTGCCACCGTGGTTGCCGTCCTCCACGAGCTTCTTCGCGTTGTCCCAGGCGCCGCCCGAGTTCGCGAGGAAGACCGCCATGAGCGTGCCCGCCGCGATCGCGCCACCGAGGTACCCGGCGAGCGGACCGACGCCGAGGCCGAAGCCGACGGCGATCGGGGCGAGGATGGCCAGCAGACCCGGCGTCGCGAGCTCGCGCAGCGCGTCGCGGGTGCAGAGGTCGACCACGCGGCCGTACTCGGGCCGCTCGTCGAACGTCATGATCCCGGGCTTGGTGCGGAACTGGCGCCGCACCTCGTAGACCACCGCACCCGCGGCGCGGGACACGGCGTTCACGGCGAGACCGGAGAACATGAACACGACGGCCGCGCCGAGCACGACGCCGACGAGCAGGTTCGGGGCGGTGACGTTGTAGATGTCGGTCACCTGCTGGCCGACCTGCTCGTAGGCCTGCCGGATCGCGTCGTTGTACGAGCCGAACAGCGCCGTGGCGGCGAGGACGGCGGTCGCGATCGCGATGCCCTTGGTGATGGCCTTCGTCGTGTTCCCCACCGCGTCGAGCTCGGTGAGGATGTCGGCGCCGGCGCCCTCGACGTCGCCGGACATCTCCGCGATGCCCTGCGCGTTGTCCGAGACCGGGCCGAAGGTGTCCATCGCGACGATGACGCCGACCGTGGTCAGCAGGCCGGTGCCCGCGAGGGCCACGGCGAACAGGGCCACGATGACCGACCCGGAGAGCAGGAACGCCCCGTAGACGGCCGCACCGATGACGATCGCGGTGTAGACGGCCGACTCGAAGCCGACCGAGATGCCCGCGAGGATGACGGTGGCCGCGCCGGTGAGCGACGAGGTCCCGACGTCCTTGACGGGCTGGTCCTCGGTCCCGGTGTAGTAGCCGGTCAGCGCGAGGATGATGATCGCGAGCACGATGCCGATGGCGACGGCGATCGCGGCGATGAGCGCCGGGTTGCCGGCTGCGGCGAGGTCGCCCACCGAGACCTGGTTGACCCCGGGCAGCTGGTCGAAGCTCGAGGGCAGGTAGACGAACGCCGCGATCACCGTGAGCACCAGCGAGATGCCCGCGGAGATGTAGAAGCTGCGGTTGATCGCCTTGAGGGCGTTCTCGCCCTCGCGGGTCCGCGTGATGAACACGCCGACGATGGCCGTGAGGACACCGATCGCCGGGACGATCAGCGGGTAGGTCAGGCCGAGCGTGCCGAACGCGACCGAGCCGAGGATCAGCGCGGCGACCAGGGTCACCGCGTAGGACTCGAACAGGTCGGCCGCCATGCCGGCGCAGTCACCGACGTTGTCGCCCACGTTGTCGGCGATCGTCGCGGCGTTGCGGGGGTCGTCCTCGGGGATGCCCTGCTCCACCTTGCCGACCAGGTCGGCGCCGACGTCCGCGGCCTTGGTGAAGATGCCGCCGCCGACACGCATGAACATGGCGAGCAGGGCGGCACCGAGACCGAAGCCCTCGAGGATGCGCGGGGCCTCCTCGACGAAGATGAGCACGACGACCGCGGCGCCGAGCAGGCCGAGGCCCACCGTCGCCATGCCGACCACGCCACCGGTGCGGAAGGCGATGCGGGCGCCCTCGTCGCGGCCACCGGGCTTGGTGGACGCCGCCGCGACGCGGATGTTGGCCTTCGTCGCGAGGTTCATGCCCAGGCCACCGATGGCCATGGAGAACAGCGCACCGACCACGAAGGCGATCGAGCGCGCGATCCGCTCGACCCAGCCGGTGGCCGGGAGCGCGAGCAGCACCAGGAACACGATGACGATGAACGGCGCGAGGGTGCGGAACTGGCGCCGCAGGAACGCCTGCGCCCCCTCCTGCACGGCGCGACCGATGTCGCGCATGTTCTGCGTGCCCTCGTCGGCGGCGAGGACCTGCTTGCGCAGGACGAACCCGATGGCGAGAGCGATGAGGGCGATCACCCCCACCACGCTCACCACGGTGTATTCGCTCGAGGAGAACTCGACTCCCTGAGCGAGGTAGGACGCTTGCATCCAGCCTCCCGGTTGGAAAGGATCCGGCGACGGGAGGCCGGCTGGCGGCGTCCTCGGCGCTGAGTGATCGCCACCTCGAACCTGAGAACGACGTGGCAGGTGTCGCAGTGTAGGAGGGGTGTCCGACACTCGTCGGGCCCGGTTCCCGATCAAGCTGTGACATGGCTTTCTTTCCCGGCGCGCGGCGGTGTCCGACCCGTGTGCTTTTCTCGGGGTCGTGAGCAGCGTCGGGGCCCTGGAGCGGGCGGAGGGCGTTCCCGACGACGACGGGCGCGGCACCGCGCTGCTGCGTCGCGTCCTCGCGGGCACGCCGCAGGGCGAGGCCCCGCTGACCCACGCCGAGGTGGTGCCCGCGCGGGAGGGCCGGCGGGTGCCGTGGCCCGGGTGGGTTCCCGACGACCTCCGGGCCCGGCTCGTCGCGCGCGGCGTCCCCGGCCCGTGGGCGCACCAGGCGGAGGCGGCGGACCACGCGTGGGCGGGGCGGCACGTGGTGGTGTCCACCGGCACCGCGTCCGGGAAGTCGCTGGCCTACCAGCTGCCGGTCGTCGCGGGGCTCGCGGCCGACGCGCGGGCGACGGCGCTCTACCTCTCGCCCACCAAGGCGCTCGGCGCCGACCAGCTCCGGGCGGCCCGCGCGCTCGACCCGGGCGGGCCCGAGGGACTGCGGGCCTCCTCCTACGACGGCGACACCCCGTACGCCGAGCGCGACGCCATCCGCCGCACCGCCCGCTGGCTCTTCACCAACCCGGACATGCTGCACCGGGGCGTCCTGCCGCGGCACGGCCGCTGGACGACGTTCCTGCGGCGCCTGCGGTTCGTGGTGATCGACGAGGCGCACGCCTACCGCGGGGTGTTCGGGTCGCACGTCGCGCTGCTGCTGCGGCGGCTCCGGCGCGTGTGCGCCCGCTACGGCGCCCACCCGACGTTCGTGCTGGCCTCGGCCACGATGTCCGACCCGGCGGCCTCGGCCTCGGCGCTGACCGGGCTCGACGTCGTGGGGGTCACCGACGACGCGTCACCGCGCGGGGCCCGGGCGGTCGGGCTGTGGGAGCCGCCCCTGCTCGAGGAGATCACCGGGGAGAACGGCGCTCCGGTGCGGCGTTCGGCGGGGGCGGAGACCAGCCGCATCCTGGCCGACCTCGTCGTCGAGGGCGCCCGGTCGCTGGCCTTCGTGCGCTCCCGTCGCGGGGCGGAGCTCACCGCTCTCTCCGCCCGGCGGGTGCTCGCGGAGATCGACCCCGACCTCGCCGGACGGGTCGCCGCCTACCGGGCGGGCTTCCTGCCCGAGGAGCGGCGCGCGCTCGAGGAGTCCCTGCTCTCCGGGGAGCTGCGCGGCGTGGCGACGACCAACGCGCTGGAGCTGGGCATCGACATCGCCGGGCTCGACGCGGTGGTGGTGGCCGGGTTCCCGGGCACCCGGGCGTCCTTCTGGCAGCAGGCGGGCCGGGCGGGGCGTTCCGGCGACGACGCGCTCGTCCTGCTCGTGGCCCGCGACGACCCGCTGGACACCTTCCTCGTGCACCATCCCGCGGCGCTGCTGGGCGCCCCGCTCGAGCGGTGCGTGCTCGATCCCACCAACCCCTACGTGCTCGCCCCGCACCTGGCGTGCGCCGCCGCCGAGATGCCGCTGACCGCCGCCGACGTGGCCGAGGTGTTCCCGGGCAGCGAGCCGGTGCTCGCCGACCTCGTCGACGAGGGCCTGCTGCGCCACCGCCGCGGGGGCTGGTTCTGGGCGCTGCCCACCGAGACCCCGCACCACGGCGTCGACATCCGCGGCTCCGGCGGGGAGCAGGTCGTCATCGTGGAGACCGACACCGGCCGCATGCTCGGCACGGTCGACCCGGGCGCGGCGCACTCCACGGTGCACGAGGGCGCGGTGCACCTGCACCAGGGCGTGAGCTACGTGGTCGACGAGCTCGACCTCGAGGAGAACATCGCGCACGTCCACGCCGAGGAGCCGGAGTGGAGCACCCAGTCACGGTCGGTCACCGACATCGCCGTGGTGCACACCGAGCAGTGCGAGTCCTACGGGGCCGCGTGCGCGGACGGACCGGAGCTGCAGGTCTGTCTCGGCTCCGTGGAGGTGACCGAGCAGGTCGTGGGCTACCTGCGCCGGATGCCGTCCGGGCAGATCGTCGAGCAGGTGCCGCTCGACCTCCCGGAACGCACGCTCGCGACCCGGGCGGTCTGGTACACGCTCTCCGAGTCGCTCCTCGCCGCGATCGGGATCGACCCGGCGCGGGTGCCGGGGTCGCTGCACGCCGCCGAGCACGCGGCGATCGGGCTGATGCCGCTGGTCGCCACGTGCGACCGCTGGGACATCGGCGGCGTCTCGACCGCCCTGCACCCCGACACCGGGCGACCCACCGTGTTCGTCCACGACGGGCACCCGGGCGGGGCCGGGTTCGCCGACCGCGGGCACGAGGCGCTGCGGGTGTGGCTCTCGGCGACCCGGGACGCGATCGCCGACTGCGAGTGCCGCTCGGGCTGCCCGTCCTGCGTGCAGTCGCCGAAGTGCGGCAACGGGAACGACCCGCTGGACAAGGCCGGCGCGATCGCGGTGCTCACGGCGGTGCTGGCGCGGCTGGGCTGACGCGCTGCCGGCGCGCCCCTGGCCCCTTCTGAGCGAACGGCACTCTCGCGCGCATAGAGGCTGCGAACGGCACGTTCGCGCACATCGGGTGGAGGTGGGTTCCACCGCGGGCCGGGGTTCGGGGCTCCCGGCCCGCGGGGAGGTCTGCCACGCCGCAGGGCGGGGAGTCGACTCGACCCGCCCTGCGGCGCTGCCTCGGGCGGCGGTGGGCACCAGGGGCGCGCTCCACGCGACGGCACGTCTCCGGTGGCCGTCGGGCGGGCGCCGCACTGCCGGTGCCCACCGCCGCGGGTCTGCCGGACCGGGACGTCCCCCTCGCGGGCAGCAGCGGGGCAGGCGCGCTCCGCGGGACGTCGTCGGCGGTCCTGGCCGACCCGAGTCTTCAGTTGTGGTGGTTCGTGCCGGTCACTACGAACGGATGCCCGTGGCGACCGTCGCCAGGCGGTAGGTCGAGCTGCCGCCGAGCCCGCGGTGCGGGCGCTCGCGGACGGCCTCGGCCATCGCGTCCTGGACGCTGTAGGGGTCGGGCAGCCGCCAGCCGGACACCGCCGGGCGGACCCGCCAGTGGATCGACCCCTGGGGGAACGTCGAGGGCGGGGCGGCGAGGTAGCTGCCGCGGCCGTGCAGGGTCATACCCGGACGCCCCGCGAGGTCGGGCCGCAGCGGCTCGCCCGGCAGCACGGGGAACAGCCACTCACCGGTCGGCGTCGCCGCGATCGGCACCGGGGCCCCGACCGCGCGCAGCGCCGCCGCCGCACGCCGGCCGATGCTCGCCGGCACCTCGATGACGTCGAAGGTCAGGCCCGTCGGCAGCAGGATCGAGTACGGCAGGCCCGACCACCACTCGGCGATCTGCGCGCAGTCCGTGGTGGCCTTGGCGGCCCAGTCGTCGAGCACCGGCACCGGACCCGCCTGCGGCGCGTCCGTGCGACCCGTCCAGACCTCACCCTGCGGGAAGGTGCCCGGGACGACCGCCCAGCCGTGGTCGGCGAGCACCATGGCCTCGGCGCGGAGCTCGGTGCCGTAGACGGCGCGGTAGCTGTCCCACCACTGCATTGCGGGTCCTCCCGGTACTGGACCACCCCGTGCGGTGTTCCTGCTCCAGTAACGGCAGGTTCCGGCTCGATTTCCACCCGTCGTCGCCCATCGGGCCCGCGGGAACGCCGAGCGCCCTCCTCGGCGCCGTCGAGCGGGCGAACGCGCGTTCGGTGCACGGTCGCCGCACCACTCGTCCCGACTGCACCATCCGTGTCGCCGCTCGGCGGGGGCGCCGGGCCGCTCGTCCGCGGAGGACACGGTCCGGTGACGATCGGTGACCGAGCTTCCGGCGATTCACCGCATGACCTTCACCACAGGACCCGCCCGCGCGCGCACCGTGGTGGAGTCGGCCACGGGGAGACATCCGCAGGTCGCGGCCACCTCGACCTCCAGCTCCCAGCCCCGCCAGGTGCACGTGCGGAGATCACCACCGTTTCGGGCCGCGAGCTCCCGGGCGCGGTCGCAGCCCGCCTGCCGGCCCCGCACACCCTCCGCAGCCCCCGCGAGCGCGGCGAGGTCGGCGGCGACCGCCGCCCGGTGCCGCGTGGCCACCACGGCGCCGAGCACGAGCACCGTGGCGAGCAGGAGCGTCAGTGCGCCGACCATCGCGGCGGCCACCACGGTGGCGGCGCCGCGGTCGTCGGTCGGCGACGCAGCGGGAGCGGTCACGGCGGCAGCTCCTCGGCGACCGGCGGAGTCGGGGCCGGGGCCGGGGCCGGGGCCGCGTCCGGGTCCGGCGCCGCGTCACCCGGCGCTGCGTCACCCGGTGCACCGTCCGGTGCTCCGGTCGGGGCGGCGACGGCCGGCTCCCGGGCGGCGACCGCCTCCGCCGTGACGCGGAGACCGCGCAACGCGCCGCCCAGCGGCGGCATCGCGACCCGGACCAGCACCGTGTCCCCCTCGACCGAGACCGTCACCTCGGTGCCAGCCGGGAGACCGGCGGCGAGGCCGCGGGCGCCGGCGACGTCGTCGCGGGAGGCCCGCCGGGCGGCCTCCCCCGCAGCGTCCACGCAGCGGATGCGGGCCACGACGGCACCGAGGCCCGCGAGCACGACCGCGAACACCAGGACGAGGGCGCCGAGGGCGATCGCGGCCTCCACCGTGGCCAGGCCGCGGTCGTCGGCGATCAGCCGGCGCTGGGGGCCAGGGCCCGTTCGACGAGCCCGGTCAGGGCGTCCATGACGCCGCCGCCGTTGACGATCGCGATGAGCAGGCCGGCGAAGGCCGCCGCGGCGACCAGCCCGACCGCGTACTCGACCGTGGACATGCCGTCGTCCGACCGCAGCAGGGCCGTCAGCCGGGCCATCAGCAGCGCGACCACGGTCGTGGGGTTCTCCATCGTGTTCTCCTTCCGTCCCGGGCCCCGGGTGGGCACCGGTGTTCACGTCCGCTCCAGGAGCGGACTCGCCAGCCCGATGACGACCGGGGCGATCCCGAGCGCCAGGAAGGCCGGCAGGAAGCACAGGCCGAGCGGCCCGGCCACGAGCACGCCCGCGCGTTCCGCCCGGGCGGCGACCGCCTCGGCCGCCTCGGCGCGGACGTCGGCCGCGACCGCCGTCGCCACCTCGGCGACCGCCGCGCCGCTGCGCGCCGACCGGCGGGCCGCGCGGGCCAGCCGGGCGGTGGTGGGCTCGTCCAGCGCCGGGGCCCAGGCCGCGGCGGGATCGGCGCCCAGCGCGACGAGGTCGGCGACCCGCGTCAGCGCCGCGGCGGTCGCGGGCGGCGCGGACTCGGCCACGGCCCGCACCGCGCGATCGAGGGAGAGCCCGGCGCGCAGGCAGGCCGCGAGCTCGTCCCAGCCGCCCGCCTCCCGCCACGGATCGGGACGCTCCGGGCGGCTCCGCGTCCGGGAGGCGGCACCCGGTCGGTCCAGGGCGGCGAGCCGGCGCGCGGCGTCGACCGGGCCGGGTGCGAGGAGCAGGGCCGCGGCGAGCAGCAGCGTCCCGAGGACGAGGGCGCTCATCGGACGACCCGCGCGGTGAGGTGGGCGCTCCACTCCAGCCCCGCGGCCACGAGGACCGCCCCGACGACGAGCAGCCCCTGCCCGAGGACGGTCCCGGTCAGCACCGCCCACGGTCGGGCTCCCAACGCCTGGCCGAGCAGCAGGCCGACGAGCGGGAGCCCGGCGAGCACGGCCGTCGTCGTGCGGGGCCCGGCGAGCACGGCACCGAGCCGTCCCTCGAACCGGGTGCGGGCGCGCAGGTCCTCGGCGAGCGCCTCCGCCAGGGCGGCGAGGCCGATGCCGTACCGGTCGGCGAGCGACCAGGCGTCGGCCAGACGACGGACGTGGACGGCGACGAGCGGCTCCGTCCCGGCGATCTCGCGCAGGGCCGGCGGCACGTCGCCGCCGAGCCGGGCGGTCGCCTCGACGGCGGTCAGGACGCGCGAGCACGTGCCATGCGCGTCGCGGGCCGACGCCCCGGCCGCGGCGGCGGGCGGGTGACCCGCGCGCAGCTCCGCAGCGAAGGCCGCGAGCCCCTCGCCGAACCCGGCGACCGCCTCGCGACGGTCGGCGTCCCGACGGCGGCTGCGGCGGGCGCGCCACAGCACCCCGCCGACCACGACCGCCGCCACCGCCCCGCCCGGCCCCAGGACGAGGACCACCGGGGCGAGGCCGACCACCGCTACGACGACGAGCGGCGGGCGACGTCCGGCCGGCGTCGACGGCGGGCCGGCCACGAGGGCGCGGACCCGGTCCGGCGCGGGCGAGCCCGGCCAGATCAACAGCGCGACGGCCCCCAGCAGGAGCGCGACCGGCGCACTCACGCCGACACCGCCCGCAGGCTGGCGACCCCGTCGCGCAGCGGGTGGGCGGCTGCGGCGGGGCGCGACCCCGCCGTGCTCCACGGCGCGTCGACGCCCCGTTCGGCGAGCATCGCGGCCAGGTCCGCCCGGCCCACGGCCCACCCGTCGTCGCGGTCCCACGCGGGCACCACCGCCACGGCGTCGCCGTCGGTGCGCCGGAGCACCCCGACCGCCTCGAGGACCCGCCGCCCGTCGGGGACGCGACGCACGTGCAGTACCGCCTGGACGGCGGCCGCCATCTGGCTGCGCAGGGCCGCCGGGGCCAGACCGCCGAGCGCGGCGAGCGCCTCCAGACGCGCCGGGACCTCCCGCGGGGAGTTCGCGTGGACCGTGCCGGCCCCGCCGTCGTGGCCCGTGTTGAGGGCGGCCAGCAACTCGCACACCTCCGCCCCGCGAACCTCGCCCACCACGAGCCGGTCCGGGCGCATCCGCAGGGCCTGGCGCACGAGGTCGCGCAGCAGCACCGTCCCGGCGCCCTCGACGTTCGCCGGCCGCGAGACGAGCCGCACCACGTGCGGGTGCGCGGGCCGCAGCTCCTCGGCGTCCTCGACCACGACGATCCGCTCGTGGGCCGGGACCCGCGCGAGCAGCGCGCTGAGAACGGTCGTCTTCCCCGACCCGGTGCCGCCGACCACGAGGAACGCCAACCGCGCCGCCACCACGGCCTCCAGGAGCGCCCGGCCCGTCGCGTCGACCGTGCCGCCCGCCTGCAACGCGTCGAGGTCGTGCCGCGCCGGCCGCAGCACCCGCAGCGACACGCACGTGCCGTCCGCCGCCACCGGCGGCAGCACCGCGTGCAGCCGCACCCCACTGCCCGGCAGCCGGGCGTCGACGTACGGACTCGCGTCGTCCAACCGCCGCCCCGCGGCCGCCGCCAGCCGCTGCGCGAGCCGCCGCACGGCGTCCTCGTCGGCGAAGCCCACCGCCACCCGCTCCAACCCCGCACCCCGGTCGACCCATACCGCGTCCGGGGCGGTCACCAGCACGTCGGAGACCGCCGGATCCCGCAGCAACGGCTCCAGCGGCCCCGCCCCGACGAACTCCCGCTGCAGCGTGCGTACGGCGGCGAGGACGTCGGCGTCCCCGACCACCCCGCGCGCCTCGGCGCGCACCGCCGCCGCCAGCTCCGCCACCCCCGCCTCGCCGCCCGCCGCCGCGAGCCGCGTCCGGACCCGTTCCACCAGGTCCGGCACCCCGCCCTCCGACATCCCCCGCACCTCCTGCGCCGCCACAGCCGATCCCGCCGATCCCGCCGATCCCGTGATCGACACCGATGACGCTGCCCCGGCAGCACCCCGGACCGCGAACACCGACCACGCGCCTGGGGACAACCGGGGCCCGGAGTGCCGCTGGGGACGACCCACTGCTCCGAACGCCACCGACCCCGCGCACGACGACGACCCGACTCCCCCGAGGAGAGCCGGGTCGACGTGCCCCGCGATCACGCGGCCAGCGACGGACCTCCCACCCCGTCCAGGGCGTCGAGCACCGCGGTCGCCGCGTCGGCCAGCGGACCGCGCCGGACGCCCGGCACCGTCCCGTGGTCCATCGCGGCCGCCAGGCCCGGTTCCGCGTCCACCGACGCCAGGACCTCGAGCCCCAGCGCCGCGGCGACGTCGTCGCCCGCCAGCCCGCCCGGCGACGGCCCCCGCACCACCACGCACACGGCCGCGCCGTGCTCGGCGACGTCGCGCGCCACCCGCGACGCCGCCGCGGTGGCCCGGACCTCGGCCGGCACCACGAGCACCGTCAGGTCGGCCACGGCCAGCACCGCGGCGGCCGCGGCGGTGAGATGGCGCGGGAGATCGCACACGACGGTGTCGCCCGCCCGCCGTCCCGCCTCGACCACGGCCACCGCGGCGTCGGGCGCGGGACCGGGTCCGTGCCGGTCGCAGGACAGCACGGTCAACGGCCCGCCGGCGGTCGGCAGCGCCTCGTGCAGCGACGACGCCGCCACCCGCCCGGTCCCGAGCGCCAGCCCGGGCCAGCGCAGTCCGTCGACCTGCTCCGCCCCGACGACGAGGTCCAGCCCGCCGCCGAGCGGGTCGCAGTCGACCAGCAGCACCCGCGCCCCGCCGTCCCGCGCGCGCACCGCGATCGCCGCCGCCAGGACCGACGCGCCCGCCCCGCCGCGGCCGCCGATGACGCACACGACCCGGCCCGGGCCGCCGTCGGGAACGCCTCCCCCGGCGTCGGAGAGCGACGTGACCAGCCAGTCCTCCCCCTCGGGCAGCGAGACGACGTGCTCGGCGCCGACCGCCACCGCCCGCTCCCAGACCGTGCCCGGCGGTTCGCCCCGGCAGAGCACCACCACCCCGTCGCGCCGCCCCGGCCGGGCCGCGGAGGCGCCCATCGCGGCCGCGCCGCGCTCGTCCAGCAACACCATCGCAGCGCCCGTCCACCGTCGGCGCAGGGCCGTCGCGTCGGGCACCCGCTCCAGGTCGGCGCCCGCGGCCGCCGCGACGCGCACCGCGTCGTCGGCCAGGTCCTCGTCGTCGCACAGCAGGATCACTCGCTTGTCCACACCCCGCAGGGTGCGGTGATCGTCCCGACGACGGGTGTGCCTGCCCCGTGGGCTGGGGACAGGTCGTGTCCGCCGTGCCGGTGGGGACGGAGCGCAGGGCCGGACGGCCTACCCGGCGGCGTCGGCGATGCCCGTGGCCTCCTTGGCGCCGGTGCGCCAGGCGGTCACCTCGTGGGCGAACCAGCGGGCCAGGCCGTCGGCGGTGCCGGTCGCGAACGCCTCGGCCGCGGCCGTGTACTCGGCCTGCGCACGCAGATGGCCGACCTCGGGGATCACGAGGCCCTTGGGGTCGAGGCCGGTCGTGATCGCCGTCAGCCGGGCCGCGGCGCGGGCCACGATCCCGTTGCCGACGGTGAACGGCGCGAGCGCGAGGAGCTCGCCGTGGACGACACCGACGAGCACCGGTCCGGGCACGGAGGTCCCGCCGACGACGAGGCCCGCGAGCCCGTCGAGCCGCGCCCCCACCTCGGGCCCGACCCGGGGCCGGCCGAGCTCCGACTCCGGCACGCGGTCGGTCGCGGCCAGCACGTGCAGCTTCGCCAGGGCCTGCAGCGGGGCACGGCGCCAGGTGGGGAGCAGCCCGCCGAGGGCCTCGGCGACGCGCAGCGACCCGGCGAGGACCGGGTCGGTCACCGGACCGTCCTCGGGGAGGTCGGCCGACCCGCCGTCGAGCGCGGCGGAGGCGCGGGCGGCACGGACGCTGGCCTCGGCGGCGGTGGTCGGCCAGCCGCGGCGGTTGGTGCGGTGCCCGTGCACGCCCTCGACGTGCCGGCGGATCGACTCGGCGCCCTCGGCCACGCCGGGCAGGTCGAGCAGCGGCGCGAGGGGGTCGGTGGTCGGGGCGGTCATGGGCTCCATCGTCCCAGGCGGCCGCGCACCGACGATGTGGCGTTGCTGCCACTGGATGACAGCAACGACGCTTCGCTGCCACGAAGGGGGCCGAAAGGTGCTTAACGGCTCGACACACCGAGCACACTGGAGGCATGGACAGCACCGGCCTGCTGCCCGAGCGTGCCCTGACCTGGCGGTTCTCCCGGTCCTCGGGGCCCGGCGGGCAGGGCGTGAACACCACCGACTCCCGCGTGGAGCTCCTCGTCGACCTCACGGCGCTGCCCGACCACGACCGGCTCGTCGAACGCCTCGGTCCCGTGCTGCACGTCACGGCGTCCGAGCACCGCTCCCAGCTGCGCAACCGCGAGGCCGCCCTGGACCGGGCCGCGGAGCGGATCGCGCAGGCCCGCCGGCCCGACCCGCCGTCGCGCCAGGCGCGCCGTCCCAGCCGGGGCGCGAAGCTGCGCCGCCTGGAGGACAAGCGCCGCCGCAGCGACCGGAAGGCGATGCGGCGGACACCGTCCGAGTAACAGCAGGACTGGACGGCGCCATGATCGGGAAGACACGGGCCGTGCTGCCGTGTCACCGATCGCCTCCGGCGTGGTCGTGGCACGATGTGCCCCCGCTCGACCCGACCCGCCAGGAGGGCCCGTGACCTCGCCGTCGTCCCCCGGAGGCCCGCCCGTGGTGCCCTCCATCCCGCTCCACGCCGAACCGGCCCGCCAGAACGGCGACGCGTCGGTCGGAGCGCTGGTGAAGGAGGTGACCACGCACGTCTCCACCCTGGTGCGTGCGGAGGTCGAACTCGCCAAGCAGGAGATCACCGGCGAGGTGAAGAAGGGCGTGCAGGGCAGCATCTTCTTCGTGCTGGCCGGTGTCGTGGCCCTGTTCAGCCTGTGGTTCTTCTTCTTCGCCGCCGCCGAGGCCTTCAACCTCATCTGGCCGTCGCAGCGGTGGGCGGGCTTCGCGGTCGTGTTCGTGCTGATGCTCGTGATCGCGGGCATCGCCGGCCTGCTCGGCTACCTCAAGGTCCGCAAGATCAAGGCCCCGCAGCGCACCATCGAGACCGCCAAGGAGTCCGTCGAGGCGCTGCGCCGCGGCCGCTCGGACGCCTCGTCGTCGGCCGTCGCCGAGCGACGCTGAGCCACCACCGGCCCGAGGACCCGGCGGCGCTCGCCGGGCCGTGGCGGCACCGCAGCGTGTCCGCCAACGGCGTCCGGCTGCACGTCGCCGAGTGCGGCCCCACCACGGGCGAGCCGGTGCTGCTGCTGCACGGGTTCCCGGAGTTCTGGTGGTCCTGGCGCCACCAGCTGACCGCGCTCGGCGCGGCCGGGCACCGGGCGGTGGCGGTCGACCTCCGCGGCTACTGCGGCTCCGACCGCCCCCCGCGCGGCTACGACCTGTGGACCCTCGCGGGTGACGTGGCCGGCCTGGTCCCCGCGCTGGGGGCCCGCCGCGCGACGGTCGTCGGGGCCGGGTGGGGCGGCGCGGTGGCCTGGACCCTCGCCGCCCTGCACCCCCGCGTCGTCGGCCGCCTCGCCGTCGTCTCGACCCCCCACCCGCTCGCCCTGCGCCGCGCGGTCCGCCGCCGTCCGTGGAGCTGGACCCGCACGCTCCGCGACGTCGCCTTCTTCCAGCTCCCGCGCCTACCGGAACGCTCGCTGCGCCGCGACCGCGCGGCGGCGGCCGGGGCCTTCCTGACGGCGGGTGCGGGCGCGGCCTGGCCCGCGAGCCCCGAGTTCGCCGGGGTCGCCGCCCGGCACGCGGCGGCCCTGCTCACGCCGCGCACCTCGCACTGCTCGCTGGAGTACTTCCGCTGGGCGGTGCGCTCCCAGGCCCGCCCCGACGGGTCGCGGTTCGCCACCGCGATCGCCCGGCCCGTCGAGGTGCCGGTGCTGCACCTGCGCGGCGCGGACGACCCGTGGGTGCCGGCCGACGTCGTGCACGACTCGGCGCGCTGGGCGCCCGACCACGAGGTCGTCACGGTGCCCGGCGTCGGGCACTTCCCGCACCAGGAGGCCCCTCGGCACGTGTGCGAGGTGCTCCTGCGTCGCCTGTGAGTACTTGTGACGGTGATAGCCGTCAGAAGTACTCACAGGCGCGCAGCGCACCTACGAAGCGCAGCTACCCGTCGACACCCGCGCGGTCGAGGACTGCGCCGCGTTCAGCGCGGCCCGCACCTGGTCGGCGGTGAGCACGAAGCCGGTGTCGCCCTGGTCGACGGCCGCACCGAACACGACGCCGATCACCTCGCCCTGCGGGTTCACCAGCGGCCCGCCCGAGTTCCCGGACTTCACCGTGCCCCGGATCGTGTAGACGTCGCGGGTGACGGTCTGGGAGTCGTAGATGTCCGGACCGCGCAGCTGGATCCGCTGCCGGATCTTCGCGGGGCTCGACGAGAACGGCCCGTCGAGCGGGTAGCCGAGCGCCACCGCGTTGTCGCCGGTGTCGGCGCCCGCGTACTGGATCGGCAGCGACCGCGCCTCCAGCCCGGGCACGGCCAGGACGGCGACGTCGACCTCGGGGTCGTAGTAGACGACGCGCGCGGCCTCGGTGTCGGCGCCGCCGCCGGAGCGCGGCACCTCCACCGACACCTCGTTGGTGCCCGCGACGACGTGCGCGTTGGTCATCACGCGCTCCGGGCCGATGACGAAGCCGGTGCCCTCCAGGGCCCGCGAGCAGGACGGGGCCCGGCCCCGGATCTTCAGCACGCTCGCGCGGGCCCGCTGCACCACGGGGTCGCGCACCAGGCCCTCGTCGGGCGGGGCCACCTCGGCGACCCCGGGGGTCGGGGAGAACGGCGAGAGCACGTCGGGGAAGCCGGACGCGTCGAACATCGCGCGCAGCTCGTTCGGCAGCGCCCGCAGCGGCGTCGGCATCACCGAGTCGACGGTCGAGAGCACCGCGGAGTTCTTCAGCGCCGAGGACAGCGCCACGTTCGACGACGAGGCGAGCGGCAACGCGATCAGCCAGGCGACGACGAGGGCGGTCAGGGCCTGCAGCACGGCACCGAACGTCGAGTCGACCGTCCGCACCGCGCCCAGCCGCATCCGGTCGCGGACCGCGCGCCCGAGGTACACCCCGAGGGTCTCGCCGAGCGCCACGAGCGCGATGACGATGAGCACGCTGACCACGACGCGGCTGGTGTCGCCGTCGAACGTCCCGACGACGAGCGGCGCGAGCTTCAGCCCGAGCAGCGCACCGCCGATGACGCCGAGGAAGGACAGGGCGGCCACCGCGAGGCCGTGCCGCCAGCCGGAGATGGCCGCGGCGACGGCGAGCAGCACGACGACGATGTCGACCCAGCTCATCGGATCGCTTCCCCTTCGTGCCGACGGGCCCACGCCTCGCCGAGATCGCGTACGTCGCTGCGCTCCCACGGGATCGTCCACCCCGCGAGGTCGAGCACCCAGGAGAGCACGCCCGCCGTGAAGCCCCACACGAGCAGTCCCCGCACCGTGAAGGCCGGACCCTGGTATCCGCCCGGCGAGGTCACCGTGAAGCGCCGCGCCGGGTCGGTCAACTCCCGCAGCGGGACCCGCACCACGGCGGCCGTCTCGCCGGGGTCGACGACCCCGATCGGCATCGGCGTCGCCCAGTGCGCGAGCACCGGGGTCACCGCGAAGCCGGACACCGGGATCGTCAGCGGGGGCAGGGTGGTCAGCGGGACGATCCCGGCCGGGTCGGCGCCGATCTCCTCCTCGGTCTCGCGCAGGCCCGCCGTGACGAGCCCGTCGAGGCCGGTCCCGTCGGCGTCGTCGACCCCGCCGCCCGGGAAGGCGGCCTGGCCGGCGTGCGAGCGCAGGTCGGCGGCCCGCTCGGTGAGCACGATGTCCGGGTCCGGCCCGTCGTCGCCGAAGAGCAGCACCACGGCGGCCTCGCGCCCGTTCCCGCTCGGCCGCCGCCGGAACGGCACGTCGTCCGGCGACACCCGCCCGCAGGCGTCGACGAGGCCGCGCAGCCACTCCGGGGCGGCCTCGGGGCGCAGCAGCGCGCTCATGCGGCCGCCCTCGCGACGGCGGCCCGCACCTGCTCGGGCGTGGCGAAGACCTGCGGCGGCAACGGCACCACCGTGCCGTCGGCCCGGACGACGAGGCTCGCGGGCAGCACCGGCGCCGCCCCGAGCCGGCGTCCGACGACCTGGTCGGGGTCGGACACCGAGGGGTAGCGCGCGCCGAGGGCGGCGAGCAGGGCGAGCGCGTCGGTCGGGTCGTCGGCGACGTCGACACCGAGCACGGACGCGGCGCCGGGCTGGGCGGCGTACGCGGTCAGCGCGGGAATCTCCTCGCGGCAGGGCCCGCACCACGACGCCCACAGGTTGACCAGCGTGACCCGGCCCGGCAGCGCCGCGGCCAGGTCGACCGAGCCGGGCGCGCCGAGGCACCCGAGCGTCAGCCCCGCCAGCGGCGGACCGGCCGGGGTCGTCCCGGCGGCCGGTGCGGGGCACGCCGCGAGCCCCGCACGGGTCCGCGCGTCGGCCAGCGCCTGCGGGTCGGCCCCGGCCGAACTGCTCGCCGGCGCCGACCCGGCGTCGGGAACGGACGAGGAGTCCCGCGGCCACAGGGCGATGACGCCGAGGACGACGAGGACGAGCACCACCAGGGTCGATCCGACCTCCGTGCGCGTCACCGCTCGAGACCGACGAGGGCGAGGAGGTGGTCGG
Organism: Actinomycetospora sp. CA-084318; assembly: GCF_050955885.1. NCBI lineage: Bacteria > Bacillati > Actinomycetota > Actinomycetes > Pseudonocardiales > Pseudonocardiaceae > Actinomycetospora > Actinomycetospora sp. CA-084318. The sequence goes on along the minus strand of NZ_CP192098.1, from coordinate 376,942 downwards.
CCTCCGGGCCCTTGACCAGCTTCGCCGCCTTCACCGGATCGGTCTCGCCGATCCCGGCCGACGGGCAGTCCTTGGCGATCGAGCAGGCGCCGCAGGCGGGCTTCTTGGCGTGGCAGACGCGGCGGCCGTGGAAGATCACGCGGTGGGAGAGCATCGTCCAGTCCTTGCGCTCGATGAGCTCGCCCACCTCCTTCTCCACCTGCACCGGGTCCTCCGAGGCGGTCCACGCCCACCGCCGGGTCAGCCGGCCGAAGTGGGTGTCGACGGTGATGCCGGGGACGCCGAAGGCGTTGCCGAGCACCACGTTCGCCGTCTTGCGGCCGACCCCGGGCAGCGTCACGAGGTCCTCGAGCCGCCCCGGGACCTCCCCGCCGAAGTTCTCGACGAGCGCCTGCCCGAGCGAGATCACCGAGTTCGTCTTCGCCCGGTAGAAGCCGGTGGGACGGAGGATCTCCTCCATCTCGGTGCGGTCGGCGCCCGCGTAGGCCGGCGCGTCGGGGTAGCGGGCGAACAGGGCCGGCGTGACACGGTTGACGGTCACGTCGGTGGTCTGCGCGGAGAGCACCGTGGCCACGAGCAGTTCCAGCGGCGAGGTGAAGTCGAGCTCGCAGTGCGCGTCGACGTGGGCGGCCGTGAGCGCGCGGTGCATGCGACGGGCCCGCCGCACGAGGCCGAGGTGGGTCTCTCCCGGCTTGAGGGCGCCCGAGGTCATTCGACCAGGGTAGAGAAGACCCCCGACACCGTGGCGGCCCGGGAGCACCCGCGACACGCCGGAGCACCCCCGGTGCCGGTCCTCGCGCGCGGGTGCGGGACGATGCGTCGCACCATGACCGCCTGGATCGCGATCCTCATCCCCCTGCTCATCATGGTCTTCGCCCTGGGCATGGAGCGCCTGGAGACGAGACTGCGCTCGGGCACCGTCCGTGAGGACGAGGTCGAGGACTTCCTCGAGCGCGCCCGGCCCGACGAGGTGAAGGCCCTCTTCCGCCAGGGCATCGGTGGCGCGCTGACGTTGTTCCGGCTGCGCAACCTCGGCAAGCGCGGTGGACCCACCCGCCGCGGAGGCCGGTCGTCGGAGCCGTCCGGGCGGAGCACCACGAACGCCTGACGCTCACCCAGCGGCGTCACGATCGGCGAGTAGGGTCGTCCATTCGGGGGGTACTGCTCGCGGACGACGACGGAACAGGGCTAGATCCGGGGATCGTCGGCCGCGTGCTGCGTGATCATGACCATGCACGCGATTAGACTTGCGGCAGACGTGACTGGTGACACAGCGGAGTTCCGGGGGCAGGATGCCCGGGCCCGTGGGGGTCTCAAGAGTCGGCGAGGAGCGGACGACGGTGGACGAGGTACTGGCGCGGGCAGGGATCTTCCAGGGTGTGGATCCCGCCGCCATCGAGGTGTTGACGGAGTCGCTCGATCGCGTCGAGTTCCCGCGGGGCACCGTCATCTTCAACGAGGGCGAGCCCGGTGACCGCCTGTTCATCGTGCAGAGCGGCAAGGTCAAGATCGGCCGCCGCTCGCCGGACGGGCGCGAGAACCTGCTCTCGATCTTCGGTCCGTCCGACATGTTCGGCGAGCTGTCCATCTTCGACCCGGGCCCCCGGACGTCGACCGCCACGTGCGTCACCGACGTCCGCGCCTACTCGATGGACCGCACCGCGCTGAAGGAGTGGATCGCGCAGCGCCCGGAGATCGCCGAGCAGCTGCTGCGCGTGGTCGCCCGCCGCCTGCGCCGGACGAACAACCTCCTCGCGGACCTCATCTTCACCGACGTGCCCGGCCGGGTCGCGAAGGCGCTGCTGCAGCTCGCGCAGCGCTTCGGGTCCCAGGAGGCGGGCCTGCTCCGCGTGACGCACGACCTCACGCAGGAGGAGATCGCCCAGCTCGTCGGCGCCTCCCGTGAGACCGTGAACAAGGCGCTCGCCGACTTCGCCGCCCGCGGCTGGCTGCGTCTCGAGGGCAAGAGCGTCCTCATCCTCGAGCCGGACCGCCTGGCGCGCCGCGCCCGCTAGACCCTCGGCAGCCCCGAGCGAACGGCACTCTCGCAGCATCTATGTGCGCGAGAGTGCCGTTCGCTCGTTCCGGGGGCTACTCCGAGCGCAGGTACTCCAGCTGCGCCGCCACCGAGATGTCCGCGGCCGGCCACAGCGACTCGTCGACGTCCGCGTAGACGATCTCGACGACCTGCCGCGGCTCCGGGTCGGGCGGCAGCCGGCGCAGCGCCTCCCGGACCTGGTTCAGCCGCTGCACGCGGTGCGCGAGGTAGTCGCGCGCGATCGGCGGGGCGTCGGGCAGGTCGGGCCCGTGGCCGGGCAGCAGGGTGGTGCCCGCGGCCAGGCCGGCGAGCCGCTCCAGCGAGCGCAGGTAGTCGCCGAGCGCGCCGTGGTGGTCCCCGAGGACGGTCGTCCCGCGGCCGAGCACGGTGTCGCCCGTCAGCACCGACCCGTCGCCGTCGACGACGAAGCACAGCGAGTCGGCGGTGTGGCCCGGCGTCGCGAGCACCCGGATGTCCAGGCCCGCCGCGCCGACGGCCTCCCCGGCCCCGAGTCCCTCGGCGCCGAGACACAGCGTCGGGTCCAGGGCGCGGACCGGTGCGCCGGTCAGGTCGGCGAACGTGCGCGCCGCCGCGGAGTGGTCGAGGTGGTGATGGGTCAGCAGCACGAGCTCGACCGGGCCGTGCTCCCGGAGCCGCTCCAGGTGCGTGGCGTCGTCGGGACCCGGGTCGACGACGACGCAGCCCCGGTGGCCCGGCGCCCGCAGGACCCAGCTGTTCGTGCCGTCCAGCGTCATGCCGGAGGGGTTGTCGGCGAGGACCACCCCCGCCGCCTCGGTCACGGGACGCAGGACCTCGTACGCCGGGTGCGTGTCGGACACGTCGAGGACCCTAGAGGGCGCGACGCGTCCCGGCTCACGACGCCGGGTCGGGTCCCCCGGGCAGGCCGTGGCCGTTGGTCCGCCCCGGGTGCGGCCCCTGACCGTTGCGCCGCTCCGGCGGCGGGCCGGCCGGACGCGGGGGCTGCGGGGGCTGGGGCTGCGGGGGGCGGGGCGCCTGCGGCCGGCCCGCCGGGCCCGCGAACGGGTCGGTCCCCTCGGCGCGCTCCCGCTGGGCGAGCTCCTCGTGCAGGCGCGCCAGCAGTTCGCGTTCGCGGTCGGAGAGCTGGGCGACCGAGTCGTCAGTGTCCGGCGACCACGCGCCGGTCACCTCGGACTTTGCCGGAGCCGGCGGGGTCTCCGGCCCGGGCCGGTACGCGGGCGACGTCGGCGGCGGAGTCGGCGGCGGCGTCCAGGCGGCCTGCTCCTGCGGCCAGGCGGGGGCGTCGGCGGCCCAGGGCGGGGCGACATCCCCGCCCGCACGCGGCGCCGGGCCCTCCCGGCGGGTCGGCGTCACGTCGGTCGTCCGCCCGGCGGCCCAGGCGACGGGGCCGGTCGCGGGCTCGTCGGGGTCCGGCGGCGTCGCGGGCACCGCGTCGTGCCGGTGTCCGTTCGTCCCGAGCGTCACGGGCTCCTCGCCGATCTCCACCGGCGAGGTGAAGAGCCGCTCCGGGCCGGGGCGGTCCCCCGTGACGGGCGCGCCCGGCCAGGCGGGACCGGATCCGGCGCCGTAGCGCGCGTCGTGCCCGAACGGCGTGGGCGGGCCGCCGTCCTCGGGGCGGGCCCCGCGGTGCCGGGCGCGCGGGAGCCGGTCGGCGTCGTCGCCGGCGTCGTCGCCGGCGTCGTCCGGGCCCGCAGCGGCGACGGAGGCGACGGCGGTGCCCTCGGGCGGGGTCGGCTCGCCCGCCGCCTCTGCGGCGTCGGGCGTCGGGTGGTCGCCGAGGTGGTGCCCGTTCACGGGCGGGGCGGGACGCGGCGGCCGGGCGAGGAAGGCGTCGGTCCCGGGGTCGACCTCGGGGGTCCGGCCGTGCCGTCCCACCGGCTCGTCCACGACCGCCGCGGCGTCGGACCCGTCCGCCGGCTCCTCCGCCGGCACCGGCTCGTCGTCGTCGGGACGGGTCGGCTCGAGGCGCGTGGACTCGAGGGTCTCGGGCGGCAGCGGCGCCGAGAAGTCCTCGGGCACCGGGCGCGCCCAGAGGGCCGCGATCCGGCGGGCGGTCAGTGAGAGGTCGTCGTCGATGGACGTCTCCGGCACGGCCTCCGGCTCCTCGACGGGGACCTCCGGCTCCTCGACGGGGACCTCGGGCGCCGCGGCCGCCGCGGCCGCCGGGGGCTCGTCGGCGGCCGGCTCGGGCTCGGGCTCGACGACGGGGCTCTCGGGTCGCGAGGCCTCCACCGGCGGCGCGCTGATCCGGGAGGTGCCCGCGTCGGCCACCGTCCGCCAGGTCTCCCCGTCCTCCCGGACGACCTCCGGGGTGCGGGTGGGCAGGGGGTCGGCGGTGCCGAGCGGGCGTGCAGCCGCGAGCGCGTCGCGGTGGTAGGCGGGCAGCGTGATCTCGGAGGCGAACACCTCGACGGAGGTGCCGCCCAGCCCCCGCGCGGCGTGCGCGAGGTGGTGGACGACGTGGTCGCAGTCGTCGGGCTCGGCGGTCTCGACGAGGACCACGCGGTGCGGGACCGGGCCGGGCGCCGCACCGGCGGGGGTCACCCGCCAGCTCTCCCGCACCGACACCACGCCGGACAGCCGACGGGCGGCCCGGGCGAGCGGCGCGGCCGGGGCCGCACCCGCCGTCGTCGGGACGAAGCGGTGGCCGGAGCGCCGCAGCGCGTCCGGGTCGACCGGGAGGCCGGCGAGCAGGTCCGGGTCGACCCGCGCGGCGGCGAACCAGGGCGCGAGGACGCCGCGTTCGTCGGGGCTCAGCCCGACCTCGTCGGCGAGCAGGCAGCCGCCGAGCAGCTCCGCGGCCTCGGCGTCGTCCTCGGCCGCGACCATCTCGCGGACCGCGGTGAGGGCGTCGTCGTCGATCCGCCCGGCGAGCCCGAGCAGCACCTCGTGCAGTCGGCCCGGGGAGGGCGGCCCGTCGTCGGGACGGCGGTCGTCGCCCGACGGGGACGGCGGCGAGGTGCGGGTCGCCGGGGCCTCGCGGGGGGTGTCGGGCGTCGGGTCGCGCAGCACCGCGCCCTCGGCGGGCTCGGAGCGGGTCGGCTCGGGCACGTCCACGTGCGGCGCGGCCTCGACGTGCGGGGCCTCGTCGAGCGGCTCCTCCCCGCCCGCGGACCGGCGGCGCTGCTCGGCGACGCGCCGCCACGCGGCGAGGGCGACCGGGTCGCGGCCACCGCGGGGCCGTCCGGGCCGCTCGGGCACCTCCGGCCGCTCCGGGTGCGGCCCGTCGGGATGCGGGACTCCGGCCTCAGCCATGGCGCACCAGCTCCGGGGGTGACGTCGGGACGCCCGAGCGGGGATCCGGCAGTCGGGCGTGGTCGGACGCGTCGGGTGCCGCGGCCCCACCCGCCCGCCAGAGGACGTCCGACGCGGCGAGCGCCGCGCGGTGGTAGCCGGTGGTCGGCGTGCCCGCCCCGATCACCTCGACGCACGGGGCCGCGTCGCCGTGGGCGCGCAGGGCCCGCTGCACGATCCCGGTGAGGGCGGCGAGGTCGCCGGCGGCGCTCACGAGCACGACCCGCGCGCCGTCCGCCCGCCACGCGCGGCGGACCTCCCCCACGTCCCCGGCGGCCGGCACGACGGCGCGCAGCACCAGGTCGGCGGCGTCCCACGGCGCGGCGCCGGGCTCGGCGAAGACCGGCGCGGGCTCCGGTGCGACCTCGGCGTGCAGCACCGCGTCGACGAGCCGCGACGAGCCGCGCCAGGCCGAGACGGCGTCCCGGAGCAGCTCGCGCTCGACGTCGGTGACCCCGGCCCGGTGACGCAGCAGCGTGCGGGGCACGGCCGTGCGCAGCGCGGTGTCGGCCCCCGCGGCGAGCCAGTCCCGCAGGCGCCAGAGCGCGTGGTCGGGGACGCGGCCGGCGAGCGCGACCAGCAGGTCGTGGCACGCCCGGGCGCCGGGCCGACCGCGGTCGGCGGTGCCCGTGGTGTCCGCTGCGTCCGAGCCCGTGCTCGACACGTCCCTACCCCCTACCGCCGCGGCGGGTCCGCGGCACTCGTCACCAGCTCACGCGAGGTCGACGACGACCTCAACCTCGACGGGGGCACCCAGCGGCAGCGCCGCCACCCCGATCGCCGAGCGGGCGTGTTCGCCCGCCGGGCCGAACACCTGGCCCATCAGCTCGGAGGCGCCGTTCACCACCTGGGGCTGGCCGCCGAACCCGGGCGCGGACGCCACGAAGCCGACGATCTTGGCCACCGAGGCGACCGCGTCCAGCCCGACCAGCGCGTCGATGGCGGCCAGCGCGTTGAGCGCGGCGATCCGGGCGTAGGCGGCGGCGTCGTCCACCGACACGTCCGCGCCGACCAGCCCGGTCGCGGGGAGCTCGCCGCCGACCAGCGGGAGCTGCCCCGAGGTCCAGACCTGCGCGCCGACCCGCTTGGCGGGGACGTAGATCCCCTTCGGCGGGGCGACCGGCGGCAGCTCGACGCCGAGCTGCGCGAGCCGCGCGGTCGGGCTCGTCACGACAGCGGTCGCTTGAGGTAGGCCACGTGCTGCTCGCCGGTCGGGCCGGGGAGCACGGTGACGAGCTCCCACCCGTCGGAACCCCACTGGTCGAGGATCTGCTTGGTGGCGTGGGTGAGCAGGGGGACGGTCGCGTACTCCCACGTCTGGGCACTCATGGACGCGAGGGTAGATGTCGGGACGACCGGTGTGACCCAGCCCCTCCGGCCGGGGCCCGCGTCCCGGCGGGCACGGTCCTACGCTGGTCGCCGTGAGCACTCAGCGGCAGTCCGGAGGTGTCGGCCTCTTCGACGAGGCCGGCGTCGAGCGGTGGCCGGACGCCCTCGCCGGGGCTCGTCTGCACGTGGTGACCGGGAAGGGCGGCACGGGGAAGTCCACGCTCGCCGCCGCCCTCGCGTTGGCCCTGGCCGCCGGTGGCGGCCGCACCCTGCTCGTCGAGGTCGAGGGGCGGCAGGGCATCGCCCAGCTCTTCGACACCCCGCCGCTGCCCTACGCCGAGCAGCGCATCGCGGTGGCCCCGGACGGCGGTGAGGTCCGCGGCCTCGCGGTCGACGCCGAGGAGGCCCTGCTCGAGTACCTCGAGATGTTCTACAACCTCGGGCTCGCCGGCCGGACCCTGCGCCGCATGGGCGCGGTGGAGTTCGCGACGACGCTCGCGCCCGGTCTGCGCGACGTGCTGCTCACCGGCAAGGTCAAGGAGTGCGTCGGCCGCACGGTCGGCGAGGACCGCCGCGGGCGCGGGTCGCGCCAGCCGCTGTACGACGCCGTCGTCCTGGACGCGCCGCCCACCGGGCGGGTGGTGAAGTTCCTCGACGTCACGAAGGCGATGGGGACGCTCGCGCGCACCGGACCGATCCGGTCGCAGAGCGAGGGCGTCGTCGCGCTGCTGCACTCGCCGCAGACGGTGGTGCACGTCGTCTCCCAGCTCGAGGACCTGCCGGTGCAGGAGACCCTGGACACCGTCGCCGAGCTCGCCGAGGCCAACCTGCCGCCGGGCGCGGTGATGGTGAACCGGGTGCGGCCGGCCCGCCTGCCGGTGGCCGACCGGGTCGACGAGGGCGGGCTGCGCGCCGGCCTCGAGGCCGCCGGGCTGTTCCTCAAGGACGACGAGGTGGGCGGGCTGCTCACCGAGGTCTCCGAGCACACCGACCGGCTCGCGGTCGAGTCCGGCGTCCGGTCGCGGCTCGACGCCGCGGGCATGCCGCAGATCGAGCTGCCCGAGCTCGCCGACGGCGTCGACCTGGGCGGGCTCTACGAGCTCGCGGAGCTGCTGCGCGAGCAGGGGGTGCGCCATGACCGCTGAGACCGTCCCGGACGCCGGACGCGGCCGCCGCCCGGAGCACCTCGACCTCGACGCCCTGATCGACGACCGCTCGACCCGCGTGGTCGTCTGCTGCGGCTCCGGCGGCGTCGGCAAGACGACGACGGCGGCCGCCCTCGCGCTGCGGGCCGCCGGCCGCGGACGCCGCGTCGTCGTGCTCACGATCGACCCGGCGAAGCGCCTGGCCCAGTCGATGGGCCTCGAGGAGCTCGACAACGAGCCGCGGGTGGTGCCCGGCGCCGACTCGGCGGAGGGCGGCGAGCTGCAGGCGATGATGCTCGACATGCGCCGGACCTTCGACGAGATGGTCTCCGGCCACACCACGCCCGACCGGGCGCAGGCGATCTTCGACAACCCCTTCTACCAGACCATCTCCTCGTCCTTCTCCGGGACGCAGGAGTACATGGCCATGGAGAAGCTCGGACAGCTGGCCGCCACCGGCCGGTGGGACCTCATCGTCGTGGACACCCCGCCGTCGCGGTCGGCGCTGGACTTCCTGGACGCCCCGCAGCGGCTGTCGTCGTTCCTCGACGGCCGCATGATCCGGCTGCTCTCCGCGCCCGCCCGGGCCGGTGGCAGCGCCCTGCGCAAGCTCGTCGGCTCGACGTTCAACCTGTTCGCCAAGGCCGTCTCGACGATCCTCGGCGGCCAGATGCTCGCCGACGCCTCGGCCTTCGTGCAGGCGTTCGACACGCTGTTCGGCGGCTTCCAGGAGCGCGCGAACGCGACCTACCAGCTGCTCCGCGCCCCGGGCACCGCGTTCCTCGTGGTGGCCGCGCCGGAGCCGGACGCCCTGCGCGAGGCCTCCTACTTCGTCGAGCGGCTCGGCACCGAGCGGATGCCGCTCGCGGGCATGGTGCTGAACCGGACCCACCCGGTGCACGCGACGCTGTCGGGTGCCCGGGCCCGGGAGGGCGCCGAGGCGCTCGAGGCCGCGCGGGGCGACGCCACGACCGCGGCCGTGCTGCGCCTGCACGCCGACCGGGTGGAGACCGCCGAGCGTGAGCGCCGCGTGCTCGCCCGCTTCACCCGCGCGCACCCGGCCGTGCCGATCGTGGACGTGCCCGCGATGGCCACGGACGTGCACGACCTCGCCGGTCTGCGCGCCATCGGGGACCTGCTGAGTTCCTGACGACGCGTCGGGCGCTGCCGGGCCCGCGCGGCTCAGCCCACCTGGCGGCGGGCCGGACGTCCGGGTGCCGGCGCCGGCTGCTGCGGGCGCAGCGCCGCCCGGCGGGCCGCCTCGAGCAGCGCCGACCACGACACGACGTCGGGGCGGCGCTTGAGCAGCGCCCGGCGCTCCCGCTCGGTCATCCCGCCCCAGACGCCGAACTTGATCCGGTTGTCCAGGGCGTGCGCCAGGCACTCGGTGCGCACCGGGCACGCCCGGCACACCTCGCGCACGTCGCGCTGCTGTGCACCCTGCACGAACAGGGTGTCGGGGTCCTCGTGGCGGCACCGTGCCTCGTGCCGCCAGTTCGTCGTGCCCGCCTCGTCGTCCACGTCATCCCGCCCTCGTACGGCCCCACGGCTCCCGGCGGCCCCGACCACCGGTGCGCCCGGCCCCGCCGGCCGTGCGCGCGCCCCTCCATGGGCTCCGACGCACTCTAGGTTCGAACGGTTCCACCGACCAAGGCCGAAAACGGATCTGTTGTGCGAACACCGCGGGGAGCACGAAGCACACCTCGGGGCCAGTAACCTGGACACCGATGACTGGGGGAACGGGAACCGACCCGGACGACGGCGGCCGGCGCGGGCTCGCGGCGCGCCCACTGGCGCGGCTGCTGGGGCTCTGCCTGGTCGCCGGGCTGATCCTCGCGGGGATCACCTTCCCGCTGGTGGGCGGCGTGGGGCTGATCTCGAACGACGCGAGCGACACCGTCAGCGCCACCTCGTCCGACCTCGCCGCGGGCCAGCTCCCGCTCGTGACCACGGTGACCGACCGGCAGGGCGCCCCGATCGCCTACCTGTACGACCAGAACCGGCAGAACACGCCGCTGGAGCAGATCTCCGCGACGATGCGGGCCGCGATCGTCGCGATCGAGGACCGCCGGTTCTACGAGCACGACGGCGTGGACTGGACCGGCACGCTGCGCGCCCTGGTGACCAACCAGTCCGCGGGCTCCACCCAGCAGGGCGCCTCGACGCTCACGCAGCAGTACATCAAGAACTACCAGCTCTACGTCACCGCGCGGAGCGCGTCGGAGCGGCTGAAGGCCACCGAGGCCACCTACGCCCGCAAGCTGCGCGAGGTCCGGGTCGCGCTGCAGCTCGAGCGTCAGCTGGCCGAGGGCACCTCGAAGCGCGAGGCGAAGGACGAGATCCTCCAGCGCTACCTCAACATCGTGTTCCTCGGGAACAACTCCTACGGGGTGGGCGCCGCCGCGCGCACCTACTTCAACACCACGCCGGACCGCCTGACGATCCCGCAGGCCGCGATGCTCGCCGGGATGGTCCAGTCGACCGCCCAGTTCGACCCGGTCGCGCACCCGCAGGCCGCCACCGGCCGACGCAACGAGGTCATCAACCAGATGCGGCTGCAGGGGATGATCACCCCGCAGCAGGCGCAGGAGGCCACCGCCAGCCCGTTGGGCGTCAGCAGCGCCGCCCCGCCCGCCAACGGCTGCATCGGCGCGGGCGACGCCGCGTTCTTCTGCAAGTACGTCGTGGACTACCTCGGCCAGGCGGGTCTCTCGACCGAGCAGCTCAACCGCGGCGGCTACACGATCCGCACCACGCTCGACCGCACCGCCCTGACCGCGATGACCACGGCGCTGCGCGACGAGGTGCCGGCCCAGCAGCGCAACGTCGCCGACGTCATGGCCGCGGTCGCGCCGGGGCAGGACCGCCACGAGGTCACCGCCATGGGGTCGAACCGCGTGTTCGGCGTGGACGGGGCCGCGCTGGAGACCAGCTACGGCCTGCCGTGGGAGCCGGTCAACCTCGGCGCCGGGTCGGTCTACAAGGTCTTCACGGCGGCCACGGCGCTCGACAAGGGTCTCGGCATCGACTACCAGATGCAGATCCCGCCGGACGGCTACGCGTCCCCGATCTACCGCGACGGGCAGGGCAACCCGTTCCCGGTCCGCAACGCGGGGAGCTACGCGCCGGTGCTCTCGATGACCGACGCCCTCGCCCAGTCCCCGAACACCGGCTTCGTCAAGCTGATGGAGTACACCGGCGTCGCGCCGGTGGTCGACATGGCCGTGAAGCTGGGCATGCGCTCGCTCGCCGAGCCCCAGGGCAACGGCGGCAAGTCGATCGCCGAGATCGCCAAGGAGCAGAACCAGGGCTCGTTCACCCTCGGTGTCACGCCCACCAGCGTGCTCGAGCTCTCCAACGTCGGCGCCACCCTGGCCTCGCGCGGGAAGTGGTGTCCGCCGACGCCGATCGTCGGGATCACCGGCCCCGACGGCGCCGCGGTGCCGGTCTCGGAGCAGCCCTGCGAGCAGGTCGTCCCGCCGACCCTCGCGGACACCCTGATGAACGGCATGAGCAAGGACGACCAGCCCGGCGGGACCTCCGCGGCGGCCGCCGCCGAGAACGGCTGGACCCGGCCGATGTCGGGCAAGACCGGCACCACGCAGCAGAACAAGTCGGCGGCGTTCCTGGGCTTCACGCCCGGCATCGCCGGCGCGGTGATCACCTTCGACGACTCGTCGTCGCCGCGACCGCTGTGCGACGGCGGCGGCGACTCCCCGCCCTTCGCCTGCTCCAGCGGCAACATCTTCGGTGGCAAGACGCCGGCGCGGACCTGGTACAAGGCGATGAACCCGATCGTCGGCCCCACGCCGGTCCAGCCGCTCCCGCCGACGGACCCGCGCTACGTGCAGGGCGGCACGAACGAGCAGATCCCCGAGGTCACCGGGCAGCAGGTCGACGCGGCCGAGCAGACGCTGCGCGAGGCCGGGTTCACGGTCGTGCGCAGTTCGGTCGCGAACCGGGCGCCCGCCGGTACCGTGGTGGGGCAGTCCCCGCGCGGGTCGGCGCTGCCCGACCAGGCCATCACGCTGCAGGTCGCCAGCGGCACCGTGCCCGCGCCGCCCCCGCCACCGGGTGCCGTGGCGGCCCCGGCGCTCGGCCCGGCACCGGGGAACTGACGACACGGAGGATCGGGTGGCGGACCTCGCCGGGCTCGTCCGGACGACGGGGCGCCTCGCCCTGGGAGCGACCGCCGCCGGCGCCCTCGGGCTCGGCTACGCCACGGTGGTCGAGCGGCACTGGTTCGCGCTGCGGCGCGTGACGATGCCGGTGCTCGCGCCCGGAGCGAGCGCGCTGCGCGTGCTCCACGTCTCCGACCTGCACCTGCGCCCCGGGCAGCGGCTCGAGGAGCGGTTCGTCGCCGGCCTCGCCGACCTCGAGCCGGACCTCGTCGTGGACACCGGGGACAACCTCTCCCACCCGCGGGGCGTCCCCGTGGTCCTGCGGGCCCTCGGGCGGCTGCTCGACCGGCCCGGGGTCTTCGTGTTCGGCAGCAACGACTACCACGGTCCGCGCCCGAAGAACCCGGCGAACTACCTGTTCAAGCCCGAGCACCGTGTCCTCGGCCCGGAGCTGCCCTGGCGGGACCTGCGGGCGGCGTTCGTGGAGCGCGGCTGGCAGGACGCGACGCACACCCGCCTCGACCTCACGGTCGCCGGGCAGCGGATCGCGGTCGCCGGGGTGGACGACCCGCACATCGGCCGCGACGACCACGACCGCATCGCCGGGCCCGCCGACCCGTCCACCGCCTCCGGCGACGAGCCGCCGGTCCTGCGGCTGGGCCTCACCCACGCCCCCGAGCCCCGCGTGCTCGACGGGTTCGCCGCGGACGGCTACGACCTCGTGCTCGCCGGCCACACCCACGGCGGCCAGCTCTGCCTGCCCGGGTACGGCGCACTGGTCACGAACTGCGGGATCGACCGCAGCCGGGTCAAGGGACCGTCGCGCTGGGGAGCGCACACCCGCCTGCACGTCTCCGCCGGCCTGGGGACCTCCCCCTGGGCACCCGCACGCTTCTGCTGCCGGCCGGAGGCGACGCTGCTCGAGCTGGTCCCGGCCCGCGGCGGGACGCGGACGGCCACCGGGGCGACGGTGGGCGGGGACACCCGGCCCCCGTCCCGGCCCGTCGGACCCACCAGGTAGGCTCTGAACCAGAGCGACACGCTCGGGGTGTGGCGCAGCTTGGTAGCGCGCCTCGTTCGGGACGAGGAGGTCGTGGGTTCGAATCCCGCCACCCCGACACACACGGTCCGGCCCCGGTTCTCCCAGGAGAGCCGGGGCCGTTCTCGTTCCCGGACCCGGCGGCTATCTCCTCGATCACATGGTCCCGGGAACGAATTGGTCACCGGGAGGTAACGGTGCCATCCTCTCCCCCGATACCTCGTACGGGTGACGCCCGAAGGGGCGTCGATCACCGATCGGGGACGGCAGGGAACGAATCATGGCGAATCACCGCGCGACGGACGGACCAGCGCGCCGCTACACGGTGCTCGATTCCGCCGATCGGAGGCTTCCCGGCGCCCTCCCGTCACCCCGAGGGACGATCGCCGTGCCCGCCCCGCGCACCGTCGCCGCGCCACGGCCGGTGCCGACCTCGCGCCCCTGGCCGGCGGCCGACTCCGAGGCGGTCACCGTGCACACGCCGTCCGCCGCCGCGCCGGCCCGACGGAGCGCCCCGGAGGACATCCGCGGCGCGACGGCGCAGCGCAGCTCCGCCGACGACATCTCCGCGCGCGCCACCACGACGCTCATCCCGAACTCGCCCGGCGACCGGGCGAAGGCCGGCCCGATCTTCGTCGACGGCAGCGGCCGCCGCGCCCGCCGCTTCAAGGGCCTCGCCGTCGCCGCGGCCACGCTCGCCGCGGGCTACGTCGGCGTCGTCGTCACCGGGGCACTCGCCGGCGCGACCGGACCGGTCGGCGGCGGCCCCGCCCCCGTCGCGAACGGCGCCTCGCTCGCGCCCGCGGCCCCGGCGGTCCCGGCCCCCGTGCCGAGCCCGATCGTCGCGACCCCGGCCGACGACGTCACGACGACGACGAAGGCACCGGCGAAGAAGAGGACCACGACCCCGAAGAAGGTCGCGCCGCGCACCACCGCGCCGAAGAAGGTCGCGCCGGCCCCGGTCGTGCCCGCACCCGCCCCGGCCCCCGTCGTGCCGGCCCCGGTGGTGCCGAAGGACGAGGTCGAGACCCCGGTCGTGCCCGAGCAGCCCCAGCAGAAGCCCGCCACCGCCGGGAACCCCACGCTGCAGAACACGTGATCGTCGCCCTGCGCGCCGCGCTCGCCGGCGCGCTGCTGACCGTGCTGCTCGTGGTCCTCGCGGTGCTGCCCTCGCCGGTGCGCACCGCCCAGAGTTCCCCCGCGGCCGCTCCCGACGACACGGCGACCGCCGCGCCGACCCGGCCCGGGCCGCGGGCACCCGACGGCCCCCTGCCGACCACCCGGGTGGCGCCCTACGTCGACCTGACGACGCCGCCGCTGCCCGACCCCGGTGCCGTCGCAGACGCCTCCGGTCAGCGCGACGTGGTCCTCGCGTTCGTGCTCGCCGGCTCCGGGTGCACCCCCACCTGGGGCGGCACCACCCCGTTGACCGACCCGGCCGTCCAGGCCTCGATCGCCGGGCTGAAGAGCCGCGGCGGCACGGTCACGGTGTCCTCCGGCGGCGCGGTGGGCGACTACCTCGAGACCCGGTGCCCGGACGCGGAGTCGCTGGCGGGCGCCTACGGGCAGGCGCTCGACGTCGTCGGGACCGACCACCTCGACGTCGACATCGAGACCGACAAGGGCCGCGCCGTGTCGACGGCGCGCGTCGCGGACGCGCTGCGCCTCCTGCAGGAGCGGCGGGGCGCCCGGATCACGCTGACCGTGCAGGTCGAGGGCGCGGACTCCGGGATGACCGACGACGCCCGCGAGCTCGTCGAGACCGTCTCCGCGCGGGGCGTCGCCGCCCGGGTCAACCTCATGGTCATGAACTTCGAGCAGCGCGGCGGCTGGGCCGAGTCGATGCTCGACGCCGCCGACCTCTCGCTCGCCGCCCTGCAGCGGCTGTGGCCGGGAAGCGACCCCGCCGACGTCGCCCGGCGGATCGGGCTGACGCCGATGATCGGCCGCAACGACACCGACGCCACCACCACGGTCGCCGACGCGGCCGCCGTGGTCGACGGCGCCCGCGACCGCGGCTACGGCTACGTCGGGGCCTGGTCGCTGCTGCGGGACAACGGGGGCTGTCCCGGCACCGCGACCGAGGCCGACGACTGCAGCGGGATCGCGCAGGAGCCCTGGGCGTTCACCCGGGCCCTGCAGCGGTTCGCCTAGTTCCCGGTGGTCAGCACCATCCGGAACCGGGCGTCGTTCGCCATCATCTTCGCGTAGGCCTCGCCCGCCCGCTCCAACGGCATCGTCTCGATCATCGGGCGCACGCCCGTGATCCGGGAGAAGTTCAGCGTGTCCTCGGAGTCCTTGGACGTGCCGGAGGGGTGGCCCGCGACCTGGGCGGCGGGCCCGATCAGCGACATCGCCTCGATGGTCAGGGGCGTCTCCGCGGCGCCCACGACGATCAGCTGACCGCGCGGCGCGAGACCCGGGACGAGCGCGGAGATCGCCCCGCCGTCGGTGGCGGTCGCGACGACCACCGTCGCCCCGCCCATGGTCGCGAGCGCCTCGCCGGGGTCGGTGGCCTCGGAGTCGACGTGCTGGTGGGCCCCGAGCTGCTTCGCCAGGTCGGCCTTGGCCGTGCCACGCGAGATCGCGACGACCTCGCAGCCCATCCGGGCCGCGAACTGGATCGCCAGGTGCCCGAGCCCGCCGATGCCCTGCACGGCGACGCGGTCGCCGGGACGGACGACGCTGGAGCGCAGCGCGTGGTAGGTCGTCACGCCGGCGCACAGCAGCGGCGCGGCCTCCTCGGCGGACAGCTCCTCGGGCACGCGGGCCAGCGCGTCGGCCGGCACGACGACGGCGTCGGCGTACCCGCCGTCGAAGGTCACGCCGGGGATGCGGCCGTTGGCGCAGGTGATGAAGTCGCCGCGCCGGCAGGACTCGCAGTGGTAGCAGGCGCCGCCGAACCAGCCCACGCCGACGCGGTCCCCGGGCTTCCAGTCCCCGCGCACGTGCTCGCCGACGGCGTCGACCAGCCCGACGATCTCGTGGCCGGGGACGATCGGGAACGGCGTCGCGTCCCCCATCACGCCCTCCTTGGCGAACATGTCCGAGTGGCAGACCCCGCAGGCCTGCACCGTCACCCGCACCTCGCCCTCGCCGGGCTCGGGCAGATCGCGCTCCACCAGCTCGAAGTCGCCGCCCGCCTGGGGCACCTGCACTGCACGCACGTCGTCACTCCATCGTCGTGGGACCTCGTCGCTCCGATGCGTACCCCTGCATCCGTGGCGCGACGCGTGACGATCAGCCCGGGCCCGTCCGCCGGGTAGGGTGGTCCCACCCACGTCCCGCCGTCTCGAGGCCGTGTGGTCCGGCGCGGGAGGTGCACACCGTGGGAGCAGATCCGGTCTCCGCCGCCTACCCCGTTCCCGACGACCGCTCGGGGCCGGTGGGGAGCGTCGCGCCCCGCGGCCCGGGCGCCCTCCCCGACTCCGGGGACCGCCAGCTCGTCGTCCTCGTCGACGCGCCCAGCGTGCTCGAGCGCCGCCTCATCGACCGGTGGCTCACCGCGAACCAGCCTGCCAACGGACGGACGGTGGAGACGGTCCCGGCCGAGGGCGGCGAGCTCGCCGCCCGCCTCACGCGCGGCGACAACCCGCTGCTCGTCCCGGTGCGCCTGGTGTGGGAGCCGGCCGGCGACGCCGTGCCCGCCAAGCCGCTGCTGCGCGTCCTCGACGCCGTCACCCGCCGCTCCAAGCTCCGCGACCGCGCCCGTGCCGCCCGCGCGCAGCAGGAGCGCACCGACCGGCAGCGCCACCGCGTGGTGGTGGGCCGCCCCGCCACGGTGCGCGAGCTGCTCGTGCGCCACCGCCGCGAGCGGATGTCCACCGAGACCGCGGACTTCGTCCGGTTCGTCACCCAGCAGGCCGCGCTCGCCCTCGACCGGGCGGAGCGCAGCGTGCTCGGCAACCGCTCGAAGGTGCCGCGGGAGGTGGCCGACCAGATCGTCGGCGGGGCCTACTTCGCCCGCGAGGTCCGGCGCCTCGCGCAGGAGACCGGCGAGCCCGAGGACCGGATCGCGGCCGAGGCGGAGAAGCAGCTGCAGGGGCTCGTCGCCGCCATGGACCCGACCGCGGTCGACATGTTCTCCGGTGTGCTGCGCCCCATGCACGAGCGGGCCTGGGAGGTCCACGCCGACACCAGTGGGCTCGAACCGCTGCGGGCGCTGAACGCCCAGCACGCGCTCGTGTTCCTGCCCTCGCACCGCTCCTACACCGACCCGTTCGTGCTCGCCGAGGTGCTGCGGGAGAACGACTTCCCGCGCAACCACGTCCTCGGCGGCAACAACCTGCGGATCTGGGGCCTGGAGTCGCTGGCCCGGCGCAGCGGGATCATCTTCATCCGCCGCAGCTTCGGCAAGGACTCCGTCTACAAGGCGATGGTCCGCGAGTACTTCTCGTGGCTGGCGGCCAAGCGCTTCAACCTCGAGTGGTACATGGAGGGCGGCCGCACCCGCACGGGCAAGCTGCGACCCCCGAAGTACGGGCTTCTCTCCGACGTCGCGCACGCGGTGGAGACCCGCCGCACCTCCGACGTGTTCCTGGTGCCGGTGTCGATCACGCACGACCAGCTCCAGGAAGTGCACCAGATGGCCGTCGAGCAGACGGGCGGCACGAAGACCCCCGAGGGTCTGCGGTGGCTCGCCGGGTACGCGCGGGCCCAGCGCCGCCGGGTCGGGTCGCTGCACGTCGCCTTCGGGGAGCCGCTGTCGCTGCGGCAGGCGCTCTCGACGGCGGGCGACCCGGCGTTGGAGCGCGACCCCGACCTCATCGACGGCGACGCCACCGACTCCGCCGCCCGCCGGCTCGCCCTGCAGAAGACGGCGTTCGAGGTCTTCGTGCGGATCAACCGGGTCACGCCGGTGACGCCGATCGCGATGGCCGCGCTCGCGCTGCTCGGCGTCCGCGACCGGGCGCTGACGCTCTCCCAGGTCCGCCGCGTCGTCGAGCCGGTGCTCGACTACGTCGAGGCCCGCAAGCTCCCGCACACCGGGATCGGGTCGCTGCGCACCAACGGCGGGATCGCCGAGGCGCTCCTGGCGCTGCGGCAGGAGAAGGTGGTCACCGCCTACACCGAGGGCACCGAGCCGGTGTTCTCGATCGAGCCCGGCCACCACATCGTCGCCGCGTTCTACCGCAACTCCGCGATCCACCACTTCGTCAACCGCGCGATCGTCGAGCTGTCGGTGCTCGAGGTCGACGACGCCGACGACGGGCGGGGCGCGCTCGCGGCGGGCTTCACCCACGCCCTCGCACTGCGCGACCTGCTCAAGTACGAGTTCTTCTTCCCCGACAAGGAGACCTTCCGCTCCGAACTCGCCGACGAGCTGACGCTGATCGACCCGGACTGGACCGAGGTCGGACGGCCCGTCGCGCGTACGAAGGAGATCCTGCTCGCGAGCAAGTTCCTGTGCGCCCACCGCGTCCTGCGCTCCTTCGTCGACGCCCAGTGGCTGCTCGCGCAGCGCCTCGCCGCGTGGGACGTGGCGACGCCGGTCGTCGACGACGAGCTCTTCGACGACTGCCTCGCGGTCGGCCGCCAGCTGCTGCTGCAGGGGCGGTTGCACGGCCCGGAGGCGTTGTCCCGCGAGTTGTTCGCATCAGCACTGCGCCTGGCGGGGAACAGGGGGCTCGTGCAGCTGCCCGACGACGCGACGCCCGAGGCCCTGGTGGGCCTCGCGACCCGTCGTCGGGACTTCGCCGAGGAGATCCGCGCCGTGGTCGGCCGGGTCGTGCGCATCGACGAGACCGATGCCCGTAACCGACAGGAGAGCACCGGTGTCAGGCCCTGACGTGTCGAGACCCAGCCCCGAGTCCCTGCTCGCCGACGTCCGCGACGCCCCCGAGGGACCGTCGGTCGGGGCGTTCTTCGACTTCGACGGCACCGTGATCGCCGGGTACTCGGTGGTCTCGTTCATGCGCCACCACATCACCCACCTCGACATCGACGTGCCCACCACGGTCCGCACGCTCGCGGCGGCGGGCAGCCAGTCGCTGGAGACCGAGGAGGACTTCACCAAGTTCCTCGGCATCACCCTGCGCAGCTGGGCCGGGCGCACGCCCGAGGAGCTGGAGAAGCTCGGGCGACAGCTGTTCCGCGACGAGATCGGGCCGTCGGTGTACCCGGAGGCCTGGCGCCTGGTGCGCGCCCACCTCGAGCGCGGGCACACCGTGGTGCTCGCGTCGTCGGCCACGCGCTTCCAGGTCGGGCCGGCCGCCGAGGCCCTCGGCGTCGACCACACCATCTACACGGCGCTGGAGGTCGGCGAGGACGGCCGGATCACCGGGCGCCCCGACGGCCGCAGCCCCTACGGCGAGGGCAAGGCCGCGGCGGTCAAGGACTTCGCCGCCGCCCACCAGATCGACCTCGAGGCGAGCTTCGCCTACTCCAACGGCAACGAGGACGTGCCCTTCCTCGCGACCGTCGGCCGCCCGACCGCGGTCAACCCGTCGTCGGGCCTGCGCCGCGCCGCGGCCGAGCGCGGCTGGCCGACCATCGACTTCCCGGGCCGGCCGTGGACCGGGCCGGTCGAGGTCGCCCGGACCGTCGGCACCTACGCCGGGATGATGGGCGGGTTCGTGACGGGGCTCGGGCTGGGGCTGCTCGGCGGCTCCCGGCGCGCGGGGCTCAACCTGGGCATCGGCCTCGGCGGCGACCTGTCGCTGCTCGCGTCCGGGGTGACCCTCGACGTCGTCGGCGGGCACCACATCTGGGAGAACCAGCCCGCGGTCTTCCTGTTCAACCACCAGAGCCAGCTCGACGTGCTGGTGCTCGGCGGGCTGCTGCGCGGCAACTTCGCGCCGGTGGCGAAGATGGAACTGGCCAACAACCCGCTCTTCGGCCCGCTCATGCGGCTGCTGGAGACGGCCTTCATCGACCGCGCCGACAACGCGCAGGCCCGCAAGGCCCTCGAACCCGCCGTCGAGCGGCTGCGCTCGGGCGTCTCGGTGGTCATCGCCCCCGAGGGCACGCGGTCGGCGACCCCGAGCCCGGGCCGGTTCAAGAAGGGCGCGTTCCACCTCGCGATGCAGGCGGGCGTCCCCGTGGTGCCGCTGGTGTTCCGCAACACCGGCGCCCTGATGAGCCGCAACGCCATGGTCATCCACCCCGGCACCGTGCAGGTGGCGGTGCTGCCGCCGATCGACGTGTCGTCGTGGGACCCGGCGGACCTGGACGCGAACGTGGAGGGCGTGCGGCAGCAGTACCTGGACACGCTGGCGAACTGGCCCGGCGAGGACTGACCCGTCAGCCGGTCCGGGCCCGGCGCCGGGTCGCGACCACCGACAGCACGACCACGAGGGCGGCGATCACGGCCGTCATCGCGAGGTCGAACCGGGACCCCTCGCGGGTGGCCATGTAGATCAGGATGACCGGGATGACGACGACCACGGCCCACGTCAGGTACGGGTAGCCCCACATCCGCACCGGCATCGTGACCCCGTCGCGCTCCAGGGCGCGGCGCAGCCGCAGCTGCGACACCGCGATCACGAGGTAGACCAGCAGCGCCACCGCGCCCGACGTCGCGAGCAGCGTCGAGAACACCTCCTCGGGGAAGGCGTAGTTCGCGACGACGGTGAGGAACCCGATCGCGGTCGACGCGAGCACGGCGACCCGCGGGACGCCACGGGTCGTGGTGCGGCAGACGGCGCGCGGCGCCCGGCCCCGCCGGCCGAGCGAGTAGATCATCCGCGAGGCGGTGTAGAGCGCGGAGTTCAGGCAGCTCGCGACGGCCACCAGCACGACGACGTCGACGATCGCCTTCGCGCCCGGGACGCCGAGCACCTCGAGTGCGGCCTGGTACGAGCCGTTCTCCGGCAGCCGCGGGTCGGTCCAGGGCACGATCATCACGACGAGCAGGATCGAGGCCAGGTAGAACAGCGAGATCCGCCAGATGACCGAGCGGGTGGCGCGGCCGATCTGGCGGGACGGGTCGTCGGACTCCGCGGCGGCGATCGTCACGATCTCGGTGCCCATGAAGCTGAACATGGTCACGAGCACCGCGGCGACGACCGCGCCGAGGCCGTTCGGCAGGAACCCGCCCTGGTCGACGAGCCGCGACACCCCGCCCACGTCGCCCGCCGGCACCGGGAGGATCCCGCTCACCACGAGCACGCCGAACACGATGAACGCGACGATCGCGATCACCTTGAGCAGGGCGAACCAGAACTCGAACTCGCCGTAGTTGGAGACGTCGAACAGGTTGGTCACGGTGAGCAGGACCGTGACGAGCAACGCCCACGTCCACTGCGGCACGGACGTGACCCACGAGTTGAGGATGGTGGCGGCCGCCGTGGCCTCGACGGGGATGACGAGCACCCAGAACCACCAGTAGAGCCAGCCGACGGTGAAGCCCGCCCACGGGCCGATCGCGCGCTCGGCGTAGGTGGAGAACGACCCCGAGTCGGGCTGCGCGGCGGCCATCTCCCCGAGCATCCGCATCACGAGCACCACGAGGGCGCCCGCGAACAGGTAGGAGAGCAGCACCCCCGGCCCCGCGGTGGCGATCGCCGAGCCGGAGCCGACGAACAGCCCGGCGCCGATCACCCCGGCGATGCTGATCATCGTGACGTGCCGGTTGCGCAGGCCCGCCCGCAGATCGGTGTCGGGTCGCGTCTCCGTCGTGTCGGCCATGGGCCCGCCTCCGCCCGCCTCGTGAGGTGGGTGTGAGGTTACTTCCGGACGAAGCGCGGCGCTCGTCGCTCCTCACGGGCGCGACGGCCCTCGACGAGATCCGCGCTGGCCCAGCACGCGCTGAACCCGGCGGCGACGGCGTCGAGCGTGACGGAGTCGATCGGGTCCTCCAGCAGCCGGTTCACCGCGAGCTTGTTGTAGGCGAGCGTGAGCGGGGCGAGCTCGGCGACCTCGGCGGCCCAGCTCAGCGCGGCCGCGCCGGGGTCGTCGGCGAGGCGGTCGACGAGGCCCACGGCCGCGGTGACGTCGAGCCGCTCGCAGGTCAGCAGCATCCGGCGGGCCGGACCCCCGCCGGCCAGCAGGGCGAGCCGGCGCACGGTCCACGGGTCGACGGCGAGGCCCAACGCGGCCGTCGGCAGCCCGAACACCGCCCGGTCGGAACACACGCGTAGGTCGGCCGCGAGCGCCAGCTGCGTGCCGGCGCCGATGGCCGGACCCTGCACCGCGGCGATCACCGGCACCTCGACCTCGACCAGCCGCTGCAGCACCGCGTAGAGCGCGTCGAGGAACCCGGCGTCCCCCACGGTGTCCAGGTCGGCGCCGGAGCAGAAGGCCGTGCCCTCACCGGTGAGCACCACCGCCCGGGCGCCCCCGGCGACGGCGGTGTCCAGGGCGGCGTGCAGGTCGCGGCAGTGCTCGGTGTCCAGGGCGTTGCGCCGCTCCGGGCGGACGATCCGCAGCTCGGTCACCGCGTCGTGGGCGTGCGTCTCGATCACGGCCCCAGGATGTCAGCCCCTGACCCATGGCAGGGAAGCGTCGTTGCTGTCACCGGATGACAGCAACGACGCTTTCCTGCCACCTCCGGGGGACACCCGGCGTCAGGAATCCACGGCCGCCGCGTACGCCGCCGCCAGCTGCTCGGTCGCCGACGGACCGTCCGGGGCCGGCGCGCCGAGGTGCACCGCGCGCAGCTCGGCCATGAAGTCCGCCCACAGCGGCGGGCCGCCCTCCTCGAGCAGCTCGGCCCGCACCCGCAGCGGCGTGGAGGTCTCCCGGTGCCGCAGCCCCCACGAGCCGAGGGCGGCGTAGACGGGGACGAGCTGGATCGCCGCCTCGGTCAGGCTGTACGTCGCCCGGCGGCCGCGGCCCGGGTCGTCCCGCGTGAGCAGCCCGCTCTCGACCAGGCGCTTCAGCCGGTCGGCCAGGATGTTCGAGGCGATCCCCTCCTGCGAGCCGGCCAACAGCTCCCGGAAGTGCCGACGGCCGCCGAAGGTGATGTCGCGGAGCACGAGCAGGCTCCAGCGGTCGCCGAACGCCTCCACCGCCTGGTTGATCGGACAGCCGGACCGCGTCTCCATGGTGCTTGCACTTTACCACTGCTTGCCGCTAGAACTGGTTGCATGTTGCCACCAGTTGAGTCCCTCGGCCCCGACGACGGGTTCCCGGTCCTGCTGATCGGAGGCGCCACCTGGTCCCGCGACTGGTGGGACGAGATCGCGACCGCCCCGCTCGTGGAGCGCGGCCTCCGCGTGCTCCGCTACGACCACCGCGACACCGGCGAGGCCGAGCACTGGCCGCCGGGCGCGCCCGGCTACACCGGCGCCGACCTGACGGCGGACGCGCTCGCCGTGCTCGACGGTCTGGGCATCGGGGCGGCGCACGTGGTGGGGCTGTCGATGGGCGGCGGGATCGCGCAGGAACTGGCCCTGCGCCACCGCGAGCGGGTCGCCGGGCTGACCCTGGTCGCGACCACCGCCGTCGACCCCCGCGTCACCGGTCTCCCGGGACCCGATCCCTCGCTCGCGCCCGGCCCGGAGCTCGACGACCCGGTGGAGACGATCGTCGAGGGCGAGCGCCCGTGCGCCGGTCCCGGACGGTTCGAGGAGGACCGCGTCCGGGCGATCGCCCGGAACGTCGTGGCCCGCACGAAGGACCTGGCGTCCGCGCCCAACCACGTCCTCGTCGCCGGCGACCCGAACCCCGGGCCGGACGACCTCTCCGCCCTCGCCGGACTGCCCGTCACCGTGGTGCACGGCAGCGCCGACCCGGTCTTCCCGCTCGAGCACGGCCGGGCCCTCGCCGCCGCGATCCCCGGCGCGGAGCTCGTCGTCGTCGAGGGCATGGGCCACCAGCTCCCGCCGGAGCGGGACTGGCGCGGCGTCGTCGGGAAGGTCAGCCCAGGGCGGCGATGATCCGCGGGCGCAGCTCGCTCGCCGAGATCACGGCGTCCACCGATCCGACCTCGACGGCCCGGTGGATGCTGTGCACGCGGTCGAACTCGGCCGCGACCTCGCCGAGCTTCTCCGACCGCACCGCGGTGCGGACCTCCCGCAGGCGCGCGGCGATCGGCGCCCGGTCCACCTCGTCGGCCCCCCGCACCGCCTCGCTGAGCTCGGTGACGCGCGGATCGGCCTCGGTGCGCTTGTCGACCTCCGCGGCGAACACCACCGCGGCGGCGGGCGCCCCGCCGATCACCGAGGCGAACGAGCCCTCGACCGCCAGCACCGTCATCTGCGGGTTCAGGGCCTTCGAGAAGACCACGAACGCGCCCCCGTGGTACCGCGAGATCACGCAGAACACGATCGGGCCGTCGAAGTTGACCACCGCCCGGCCGATCTCGGCGCCGTACTCGAGCTGGATGTTGCGCATCGAGTCCGGGGAGCCGTCGAAGCCGGAGAGGTTCGCGAGCACGACGACGGGTCGGTTCCCGCTGGCCGCGTTGATCGCCCGCGCCGCCTTCTTCGACGACTTCGGGAACAGCGTGCCCGCGGTGTAGGTGTCCGGGCCGTCGGTCGGCGGGAAGCCGCGGCGCGGCACGGAGCGCGACTCGATGCCGAGCAGGCAGACCGGGTGGCCGCCGAGGTGGGCGTCGAACACCACCGCCGTGTCCGCGTCCGCCATGCCCGCCCAGCGCTCCAGCGTCGGGTGGTCGGCGTCGGCGAGCGCCCGCATCACGGTGCGGATGTCGAACGCCTTCTTGCGGTCCGGGTTCGTGGTCGAGGAGAAGATCTCGCCGATCGTGGTGAAGGTCGAGTCCGGTACGTCGTGCGGCGCCGTGGTGATGTCGCGGTCGACGGGGTCGGTGGTCGGCAGCCGGCGGGGCCCGGGCTCCCCGGGCACGACGTAGGTGTGCTCGTGGTGGGCGAGCACGATGTCGCGGGCGCTGCCGAGGTCCGGCGCCCAGTACTGGGCCTGACCGTTCGGGCCCATGACGCGGTCGTAGCCGCCGATGCCGAAGTTGTCCTCGGCGGAGACGCCGCCGGAGAAGTCCAGCGACTGCTTGCCGGTGAGCACCATCGCCGACTCCGGCGTCATCACCAGGATGCCCTTGGTGTGCATGAGCATCGTGGCCTCGGCGTTCCAGTACGGCTGGGCGCCGACGTTGATCCCCGCGACCACGATGTCGATCTCGCCGCCGGCCTGGGTGAACTCGATGATGCGCTTGAGGCCGCGCGCCACCCAGTCCATGTTCTCGGTGCCGGACTGCATGGCGATCCGCGCGCCGGCCGAGAGCGCGTACCACTCCACGGGGACCCGCATCGCCTCGGCGAGGTCGAGCGCGGCGATGATCCGCGAGCACTCCGGCTCGGAGACCGCGCCGAGCGCCTTCGTCGGGTCACCGGCGAGCACGACGCGGGTGACGCCCTCCGGGTAGGCCTCGGTGGGGGTGGTGACGACCGCGACGACGATGCCCGCGACGTTCCCGCCCGGCGCCCGGTCGACGGGGACCAGCCGGCCGTCGGACAGGTCGTGCTCGACGACCCGGCCCTGGTCGCCGGCCACGACGTTCAGCACCTCGTAGGGGTGCACCGTCCCGCGGCGGCGGGCGCGCATCACCTTCTGGCCGTAGTCGTCCATCGGCGCCAGCCGCTCGGTGGGGGGCGGGCCCACCGAGTACTGCACCCCGGCGCCGGGCTGGGAGTAGAACCGGCCGGTGATCGGGTAGACGCCCTCGGGCGTGGCGATCCGACCGGAGGCGAGGACCTCGTCGATCCCGGCGCCGGAGGTGATCGGCGCGATGCTGGCCCGGACCGCCGTGACCTGCTCCAGCTCCGCCTCGATCGGCGGCCAGATGTGGATCCAGACGTGGTTCATGTCCAGCGGCACCGCCCGCGACGAGCGCGCCGCCCGGGCCCGGCGGATGCCCTCCACGCAGTCCGCGATGGCCCGCTCGACCTGCGGCAGCGAGGCCACCTGCCCGTCCGCGTCACGCACCACGGCGAGCTCGCGGACCTGGGTGAGGGCGACGAGACGCTGGTCGGCGGGGTTGTCCTTCGCGACGGCGTGGTAGAGCAGCACGTCGTCGGGGGCGTCGACGCGGGTGATGTCGAAGTCCCGCAGCCGCCACAGGTCCAGGCGGCGCCCGACCATCGGGTGCACGCCGCGGACCAGGTCGTCCTCGACGAGCCCGCCGTCCTCGCCGGGCCGCATCGTGAAGTAGCCGACCGGACGGCCCGGGGTGCAGACCGCCACCGCGACGCGGCGCACGGCGTGTGCGAACGCGGTTGCGCCGAGCCGCTCGCGCAGCGCCGCGCAGCACGCCTCGGCGTCGTCCGGCGCGTCCGGCCAGGCGAGGTAGAGGTCGACCACCGCGGCCTGGCCCGGGGCGTGGGCGGCGACGCGTTCCCCCAGCGCCGTGACGAGCGCGCTGTCGGGCGTCAGCTCGTCGACCGTGCCGACGGTGGACACCAGCCGGGTCGGGCGCCCGTCCAGGACGTAGTCGGCCTCGATGCCCGGGCGGTCGGCCACGGTGGGCGTGTTCAGGTCGGCCAGCTCGTAGCCCCGGTAGTGCCGCCGGGTCAGGACGTCGAGCAGCGGCTCCCGGACCGGGACGCCGGCCAGCAGCCGGTCGGCGAGCAGGCCGACGACCCGCTCCGGGGTGGCGGCGAGCGCCTCGATCCGCTCGGCGCGGTCCGGGGCGTCGGGGTGGTCGTCGAGGTAGGCGAGCTCGGCGGCGACGCCCTCCAGCGCGACGGCCCGCTCGCTCGCGACCACGGGCTCGTCGAACCAGCGGTAGCGGACGCTGCGGGCGAGGTCGCCGACCGCCGGGAAGCGCCGCTGCATGGCGCGCACCAGCCGGTCCAGCAGCTCCCGGACCCCGACGGCGCGCTCGTCGTCGATGGCCGGCTCCACCAGCCAGCGCTGCAGGATCGCGGTGACGATCGCGAGGTCCGGCGCGGAGCGGCCCTGCGCGAGGAAGACCCGGAAGACCACCCGCTCCAGCTCGGGGGTGCGGGTGAGGTCGTCGATCCCGTAGTGCGCGAGGACGCTGCGCAGCTTGGTGGTGAACATGTCCGGCAGGCCGGCGCGCTCGACGTCGAGGCTCTGCAGGTAGGTGTGGAAGTACTCGCGGGGGCTGTGCACCCGCAGCTCGGCGCGGGCCTCCTCGTCGGCGGGCCGGTTGCGGGAGAGCTCGGCGAAGTCGGCGAACACCGCGAGCAGGTCGATCTCGGCGTCGTGGACGTCCTCGCCGGCCGCGGCGCGCGCGTCGCGGTCGGGCAGGTAGCGGGCGAGGGCCGCCTCGGTGCCCCAGCCGCCCCGGGCGTCGTCGGACCCCGGCCCGACGTCGTAGCCGAGCAGGACCGCGACGAGCTCGTCGAGCGCGCTGCCGGCGTCGTCGTCGGCCTCGGGCAGGTCCAGCTCGGCCGCGGCCGGGTCCTCCGGCGCGGCCGCCTCGTCGGGGTCCTCCAGCGGCTCCAGGCGGGCCAGCGGGGTGCCGGTCTCCACCTGGCTGCCGGTCGAGACGTGCAGCTCGCGCAGGACGCCCGCGAACGGCGCGTGGAGCTGGGTCTCCATCTTCATCGACTCGAGCACGAGCACCGGGGCCCCGGCCGCGACCTCGTCGCCCACCGCCACCGGGGCGGCCACGACCAGCGCCGGGGCGGGGGCGCGGACGACGCCGCCCTCGTCGCGGCTCACCCGGTGGGCGATGCCGTCGACCTCGACGAAGTGGACCGGACCGTGGGTCGCGGACAGCACGCGGTACCCGCGCCCACCGACCACCACGCGGCGGTGGTGGCTGTCGAGCGGGTGCACCGTCGCGTGCACGACGCGGTCCCCGTCGCCGTCGGCGCCCACGACGGTGACGCGGAAGCGCTGGGCCCCGATGCGCGAGACCTCGAGCCGGTGGCTGCGACCGCGCAGGGTGAGGTCGAAGGGCCGGGCGGAGCGGTGGCCGATCTGCGGGCGGCCGCCCCGGGCGGTCTCCAGCAGCCGCGCGACCTCGACGCGCTCCTCGCTCTCGTAGGCCTCGATGGCCGCGCTGACCAGCGCGATGCCGGAGTGCCGGTCCTCGACGAGGCCGCCCTCGGCCCGCACCCGGTCGATCCACCCGGTGTCGGCGGACCCGTCGATCACCTCGGGGCGGTCGAGCAGGGCCAGCACGAAGCTCTTGTTGGTCACCCCGCCCTCGACCACGACGGCGGTCTCGGCGACCGCGCGCCGCAGGCGGGCCAGCGCCTCGTCGCGGGTGCGCCCGGAGGCGATGATCTTGGCGATCATCGAGTCGAAGTCCGGCGGGATGACGTCGCCGCGGCTCACGCCGGTGTCGACCCGGATGCCCGGCCCGCTCGGCAGCTCCAGCAGCTCGATCCGCCCCGGCGAGGGCGTGAAGTCGCGGTCCGGGTCCTCGGCGTTGAGCCGCGCCTCGACCGCGTGCCCGACCTCGGGCGGCTTCGACCCGGTGAGCCGGCCGCCGGACGCGACGTGGATCTGCAGCCGGACGAGGTCGGTGCCGGTGGTGACCTCGGTGATCGGGTGCTCGACCTGCAGCCGGGTGTTCACCTCGAGGAAGGAGAACGTCTTGTCGCCCGGGTGGTAGAGGAACTCGACGGTCCCGGCGCCGCAGTAGCCCACGCGCTGCGCGAGCCGCTCCGCCGAGGCCTTCAGGTCGTCGGTCTGCTCGGCGGTGAGCAGCGGGGACGCCGACTCCTCGATGATCTTCTGATTGCGCCGCTGCACCGAGCAGTCGCGCACGCCCAGCGCCCAGGCCGTGCCGTGGGCGTCGGCGATGACCTGAACCTCGACGTGCCGCGCGCCGGTGACCAGACGCTCGAGGAAGACGACGTCGCTGCCGAACGCACGGCGCGCCTCGTCGCGGGTGTTCCGGAACGCCGCCCGCAGGTCGTCGGCGCCGCGGATCGTCCGGATGCCGCGTCCGCCGCCACCCGCCGCGGCCTTGAGCATGAGCGGGTAGCCGATCGTCTCCGCGGCCTCCAGCGCGGCGTCGAGCGAGTCGACCGCGCCGCCGCTCCACGGGGCGACGGGGACGCCCGACTCCTCGGCCAGCAGTTTCGCGCCGATCTTGTCGCCGAGGCGACGCATCGCCTCGGCGCTCGGCCCGATGAAGGTGATGCCCGCGTCCGCGCACCGCTGCGCGAAGCCCGGGTCCTCCGCGACGAAGCCCCAGCCCACCCACACCGCGTCGGCCCGGACGGCGCGCAGGGCGTCGAGGAGCCGGTCGTGGTCGAGGTAGGGACGGTCGGCGGCCGCCCCGAGCGGGTACACCTCGTCCGCCTCGCGCACGAACATGGCCGCCGGCTCCGCGTCGGTGGCCAGCGCGATCGTCCGGATCGGCTCGTCGTCCCCGCCGCGGCGCTCGGCGTTGATGTCGCGCACGGCGTGGATGAGCCGCACCGCGGACTCACCGCGGTTGACGATCGCGATGCGCCGCAGAGCGGAGGGCATGGGGCCTACGTCGGACGCCATGGCGTGAAACTTGCCGTTTCCGGCGCGTACTCGCCAGTCCGTCGCGGTGCGGAACTGCGCACACGGCCCCGGCGGTACGCGCTACCCGGGGTCCGGCCTCGACGGGTGGTCGCACGGCAGGGGCATGATCTCGGGGGTGGAGACCCGACGCGATCCCGCCGTGGACGTCCCCGAGGCCCTGTTCGCCGACGCGGAGGCCGAGGCCCGCTGGCGCGGCCGTTTCACCGCCGCCCGCATCTCGGTGCCGGACTGGGCCCGCGACGCCCCGGAGCGCAGCGTCTACTCCTCCAACGCGAGCGGGACCTGGGAGGTCTACGCCTGGGACCGCGGCACGGGCACCCACCGGCAGGTGACCGACCGCCCGAACGGGACCCGCGGCGCGACGGTCTCGACCGACGGCGACTGGATCTGGTGGTTCGACGACACCGACGGCGACGAGTTCGGCACCTGGGTGCGCGAGCCGTTCGCAGCCGGCGTCGGGACGGCCGAGCCCGCCGTGGCCGGGGCCGAGCGGGGCTACCCGGCGGGCCTCGACCTCGGGGCGACCACCACGGCGATCGGGTGGTCGACCGACGACGGGTCGACGCTCGCGGTGCAGGTGGGCGACGCCGCGCTGCGCACCGTCTACGCGCACACCGAGGACGCCGGGATCGGCGCGCTCTCCCGCGACGAGACGCTGCTCGCGATCTCGCACTCCGAGCACGGCGACTCACGGCACCCGGCGATCCGGGTGCTGCGCCTGCCCGGCGCGGAGGCGGTGGCGGACCTGTACGACGGCGAGGGCCGGGGCCTCGAGCCGGTCGAGTTCGCGCCCGTGGCGGGCGACCCCCGGCTGCTCGTGCAGCACGAGCGCCGGGGCCGCGACGAACTGCTGATCTGGAACCCGCTGACCGGGACCGAGACCGAGCTCGCGATCGACCTGCCGGGTGACCTGTCGGCGGGCTTCTACCCCGACGCGACGGCGCTGATCGTCGCGCACACCCGGGCGGGTCGGACGACCCTGCACCGCTACGACCTCGCCTCCGGCGCGCTCACCGACCTGCCCACGGCCCGCGGCTCGGTCGGCGGCGCCGACGTCCGCCCGGACGGGTCGGTGGAGTACGGCTGGTCGTCGGCGGAGCAGCCCTCCAGCGTGCGGGTGCTGCGCCCGGACGGCACGGACGAGGTGCTGCTGACCCCGCCGGGCGAGCGGCCGGCGCCGTCGGTGGTGCTGGAGGACGCGTGGGTGCCCGGCCCCGGCGGCGAGGTGCACGCGCTGTACTCCCGGCCGGCCGGGTCGAGCGGCCCCGTGCCGACGCTGTTCATGATCCACGGTGGGCCGCAGGCCGCCGACGAGGACCGCTACTCCGCGGTGCGCGCGGTGTGGCTGGACGCGGGCTTCGCCGTGGTGCACGTGAACTACCGCGGCTCCTCGGGCTACGGCTCGGCGTGGCGCGACGCCATCGAGGGGCGACCCGGCACCACGGAGCTGGAGGACGTCGCCGCCGTGCACTCCTGGGCCGTCGGGTCCGGCCTCGCCGACCCGGCCGCGTGCGTGCTCGAGGGCTGGTCCTGGGGCGGGTACCTGACGCTGCTCGGGCTCGGCGTCCAGCCGGAGCGGTGGGCCGTGGGCGCCGCCGGGGTGCCGGTGGCGGACTACGTCGCGGCCTACGAGGACGAGATGGAGCCGCTGCGGGCGTTCGACCGGTCGCTGTTCGGCGGGTCGCCCACGGACGTCCCGGACCGCTACCGCACCGCCTCGCCGCTGACCTACGTCGACGACGTCGTCGCCCCGGTGCTCGTGCTGGCCGGGGAGAACGACCCGCGCTGCCCGATCCGGCAGATCGACAACTACCTCGACGCGCTGGCGGAGCGCGGCAGGCCCTACGCGATGGTCCGCTACGACGCCGGGCACGGGTCGCTCGTGGTGTCCGAGACGCTGAACCACACGGCCGCCGAGATCGCCTTCGTGCGGCGGGCGCTCGGCATGTCGGTGCCGGTCGCAGGGTAGGAGAGCCTCCGTGCTTGCGGACCAGCTGCGCAGCGGCGCGCGGACGATCGGCTACTGGGTCCTGTCGGACAACCCGCAGGCGGTGGAGCGGATCGCGGGCGTCGGCTACGACTACGTCTGCTTCGACGCCCAGCACGGCCTGCTCGACTACCGCGCCCTGCTGAACGGCCTCACGGCGCTCGACGCGCGTGGCTGCCCGGGGCTCGTGCGGGTGCAGGACAACCAGCAGTTCTGGATCGGGCAGGCCCTCGACGCCGGCGCCGCGGGCGTGATCATCCCGATGGTGAACTCGGCCGACGACGCCCGCGCCGCGGTCGCCGCGTGCCGCTACCCGCCGACCGGACGCCGCTCGATGGGCCCGGTCCGCGCGGAGCTGCGCTTCCCGACGAGGCCCGCCGAGGCCGACGCCCGGGTGCTCTGCCTGCCCATGATCGAGACGGCGGAGGGGCTCGCGGCGGTCGAGGAGATCGCCGCGGTCCCGGGCGTCGACGGGCTCTACATCGGCCCCTCCGACCTGCGCCTGGGCCTCGGCGGCGCCGCGCCGGACGACCCGGCGTACGACGAGGTCTTCGACCGGGCCCTCGAACGGGTCCGGGCCGCGTGCGCCGCCGCGGGCATCGTCGCCGGCATCCACACCCCGAGCGGCGCCGTCGCGGCCCGGCGCTTCGCCGAGGGCTTCACCTGGTGCAGCGTCGCGAGCGACCTCACGCACCTCGAGGAGGCGGCTCGGGGCCACCTGGGCGAGGCGCGGGGCTGACTCAGGCCACCACGGCGCGGAGCACCTCGACGGCGGCGCGGAGGTGCCAGGGCAGGTCGTGCTCGTCGTCGAGCACCCACCGCGCGAAGGCGAGCCGGTAGGCCGCGACGCCGACGTCGGCGGCCAGCACCGCCTCGCCGTCGGGAACGCCGCGGCCCCGCAGCACCTCCGCCATCGCGGTTCCGGCCCGCGCGAGCTTGATCAGCTCCCGTTCCTGCAGCTCGGGGTGGGCGTCGATGACCTCCTGCCGGGCCCGGGAGTGCGGTCGACGCTCGTCGTCGAGCCAGCGTCCGGTGGCCTCCAGGCCGAGGACGACGGCGGGCAACGCGCCCAGCTCGGGCGGCGCGGCGTCGAGGGCCTCGAGGATCACCGCGTGGAAGTCGTCCTGGCCGGCGAAGAGCACCTCGCGCTTGTCGGCGAAGTGGCGGAAGAACGTGCGCTCGGTCAGGCCCGCCCGGTCCGCGATCTCCGCCACGGTCACCCGGTCGTAGCCGCGCTCGCCGAAGAGCTCCATCGCCGCGTGCTGCAGACGTCCCTGCGCCCCCGGCTGCCATCGACCCATGGCTCCGATCCTAGGGATGTCAGACTCTGACATGAGGGTGTAGCGTCGATGTCAGTCACTGACATCGAAGGAGTTCCCATGCGCGTGTTCGTCACCGGTGCGTCCGGCTGGATCGGCTCGGCCGTCGTCCCGGAACTGCTCGCCGCCGGTCACACCGTCTCCGGGCTCGCCCGCTCCGACGCCTCCGCGGCGGCCGTCCAGGCGGCCGGCGCCACGGCCGTGCGGGGCGACGTCACCGACCTCGACGTCCTGCGGTCGGCCGCGGCGGGCGCCGACGCCGTGGTGCACCTGGCCTTCCGCCACGACATCGCCTTCACGGGCGGCTTCGCCGACGCCGTCGGCTCGGACGTCGCCGCGATCACCGCGCTCGGCGAGGGTCTGCCCGACGGTGGGGCGCTCACCATCGCGAGCGGCATCCTCGGCCTCGCGTCGGGCGAGCCGGCGACCGAGCGGGACCTCCCGGACCCGGGCTCGATGGCCGCCGGCCGCCAGGCGTCGAGCGACGCCGTCCTCGCGCTGGCGCCGCGCCTGCGGACGTCCGTCGTGCGCCTGTCGCCCACCGTGCACGGCGAGGGCGACGCGGGCTTCGTGCCGCGGCTCGTCGACATCGCCGGCGAACGGGGTGCCTCGGGCTACCCCGGCGACGGCGCGGCCCGGTGGACCGCGGTGGCCCGGGAGGACGCGGCCCGCCTGTTCCGGCTGGCGATCGAGGTCGCGCCGGCCGGGTCGGTGCTGCACGCCGTGGCCGACGAGGGCATCCCGATCCGTGAGATCGCGGAGACGATCGGCCGCCACCTCGCGGTGCCGGTGGAGTCGGTCCCGGCCGACCGGCTCGGCGACCACTTCGGCTTCCTCGCCGGCTTCCTGGGCCTCGACAGCCCCGCGAGCAGTGCGGTCACCCGCGAGCTGACCGGCTGGACGCCCACCGGGCCCGGGCTGCTGGAGGACCTGGACAAGGGCCACTACTTCGACGCGGCCGCGCGGTCGAAGTACTGACCCCACCGGCCCCGCGTGAGGGGAACCCTCATGCTGCTGGAACGACAGAATCCTCCCCTCGCATCCGGGCGGTCATCGGTACCGCCGGACGCGAGGGGAGGATCCGACGCTCTTGTGGTGCGAGGGTTCCCCTCACGCGGAGGGGGTGGCGGACGTCAGGCGGCCTGCTTCGCCTGCCACATCCAGTGGGCCTCCTCGAGCTTCGCCGTCTGCCCGATCAGCAGGTCCTCGGTGACCGGGTCCGGCTCCGAGGTCGCGGCGATGCGGGCGCGGTGCCGCTCGATGACGACGGCGAGGATCTCCACGATCTTCGCGGTCACGTCCTCGACGGAGTGCCAGCCCTCGTCGAAGGTGGGCAGCCCGCTCGTCTTGCCGACCGTCTCCGCGCGCCCGTCGGGCGAGACGCCCAGGGCGGCGGCGCGCTCCGCGACCTCATCGGTCTGCGTGCGGGCCAGGTCGACGAGCTCGTCGAGGTGGAGATGGGCGTCGCGGAAGGTGCGGCCCAGGACGTTCCAGTGGGCCTGCTTGCCGATCAGCGAGAGGTCGGTGAGGTCGGCGACGGCCTCCTGCAGCACCCGGCCGACGACGTCCTGTGCCTCGGCGGGCAGCGGGCTCGTGATGGGCGCGGTGGTCATGTGTCTCTCTCCTCCCGCGGCCGGTGCTCTCCGGCCGCTCACGGTGTGTCCAACACGAGGATCGCCCGATTCCTGCCCGGCCATGCCGAGAGCCGCCCCACGATAGGTGAGGCGTCCCTTGCCCCCCGGGGGCCCACCGGCGGCTCCGGTTCGGTCCCGCGGGCCGGGGTATGCGGGTGCCGAACGTCCTCCAGCAAAGGGGCCCGCACGTGACCGACTACGCCGAGTACTCCGACGTCCTCGAAGGTGCGTGTCCCTTCGGGGGCAACCGCATCGCGGGGGCGGAGACCAGCCCGCCGACCCTGTCCGACTGGTATCCCGACCGGCTCCGCGTCGAGCAGCTGCACCGCAACGGGGCCGCGGCCAACCCGCTCTCCGACGACGACTACTCCGCGGCCTTCGCCTCGATCGACCTCGCCGAGCTCAAGGCCGACATCCGCCACTTCATGACGACGTCGGTCCCCTGGTGGCCGTCGGACTACGGCAACTACGCGCCGCAGATGATCCGGATGGCGTGGCACGCCGCCGGCACCTACCGCATCGCCGACGGGCGCGGCGGCGCCGGCCAGGCCATGCAGCGCTTCGCGCCGATCTCGAGCTGGTGGGACAACGGCAACACCGACAAGTCGCGCCGCCTGCTCTGGCCGATCAAGAAGAAGTACGGCTCGGCGCTCTCCTGGGCCGACCTGATGATCCTCACCGGGAACGTCGCCCTGGAGGTCATGGGCTTCCCGACGACGGGCTTCGGCGGCGGCCGCCGCGACGCGTGGGAGGCCGACGACGCCACCTACTGGGGCCCCGAGTACATCGACATGACCGACGTGACGTCCTACGACGACATGGTCATCCGCGGCGAGCGCTGGACCGGCCGTCCCGGCGACGCGGACTACGAGCTCGCGCAGCCGCTCGCGGCCTCGCACCAGTCCCTGATCTACGTCAACCCCGAGGGCCCGGAGGCGAACGGCGACCCGGCCGCCTCCGCGAAGGACATCCGCATCACCTTCGGCCGGATGGCCATGAACGACGTCGAGACGGTGGCCCTGATCGCGGGTGGCCACGCCTTCGGCAAGAGCCACGGCGCGGTCGCGGCCGACCGGATCGGCGCGCCGCCGGAGATCGCGCCGATCGAGGCGATGGGCCTGGGCTGGCACAACCCCGAGGGCAGCGGGAACGCCGAGCACACGATGACCAACGGCATCGAGGGCTCGTGGACCCAGAACCCCACGCAGTGGGACAACTCCTACCTCGAGAACCTGTTCGGCCTCGAGTGGGAGCAGACGCAGAGCCCGGCCGGCGCCTCGCAGTGGAAGCCGGTCGACGCGGACGCCCCGAAGACCCCGGACGCCCACCTCGACGGGGTCGAGCACCCGCTGATGATGATGACCAGCGACATCGCGCTCAAGGTCGACCCGGTCTACCGCGAGATCTGCCAGAGCTTCCTCGCCGACTTCGACTACTTCACCCAGGAGTTCTCGAAGGCCTGGTACAAGCTGACCCACCGCGACATGGGCCCGAAGTCGCGCTACCTCGGCCCCGAGGTCGCCGCGGAGGACTTCATCTGGCAGGACCCGCTGCCCGCCGCCGAGGGCGCCCCACTCTCCGACGCGGACGTCACGCGGCTCAGGCAGGCCGTGCTCGACGCCGGGCTGTCGGTCTCCGACCTCGCCTACACCGCCTTCTCGTCGGCGGTGACCTACCGCGACACCGACAAGCGCGGCGGCGCGAACGGCGCCCGGATCGCCCTCGCCCCGCAGAAGGACTGGGCGATCAACGCCCGCACCGTCCCCGTCGTCGCGAAGCTCCGCGAGGTGGCCGAGGCCGGCGGCGCGAGCCTCGCCGACGTGATCGTGCTGGGCGGCTGCGTCGCGGTCGAGCAGGCCGCGAAGGCCGCCGGGGTGGAGGTCTCGGTGCCGTTCACGCCGGGCCGGGTCGACGCGACCCAGGAGCAGACCGACGTCGCGCAGTTCGAGTGGCTGGCCCCGGTGGTCGACGGGTTCCGCAACTACCGGCTCGAGTCCTTCCCGCAGATCACCTCGATCGCCCCCGAGGAGATGTTTCTCGACAAGGCGGCGCAGCTGGGCCTGTCCGCCCCGGAGTGGGTGGTGCTCACCGGTGGCCTGCGGGCGCTGGGCTGCAACCACGACGGGTCGGGCGTCGGCGTGTTCACCCACCGCGTCGGGGTGCTCACCACCGACTTCTTCGACGCCGTCACGAGCATGGACTACGCGTGGACGAAGGCCGACGACGCCGGCACCGCGTTCACCCTGGACGACCGGGAGAGCGGCCGCCCGGTGTTCCAGGCGAGCCGCAACGACCTCGTCTTCGGGTCGAACTCGCAGCTCCGAGCCGTCGCCGAGGTCTATGCCGGCAGCGATGGCCGGCAGCGCTTCGTGCGGGACTTCGTCGCCGTGTGGGACAAGGTGATGATGGCCGACCGGTACGACGTCAAGGTCGGCTGATCGGGCTGATTCCCACCTGCCCGCCCTGAGCGAACGGCACTCTCGCGCACCCTATGTGCGCGAGAGTGCCGTTCGTTCGGATCAGGGGTCGGGGTCGCTCAGCTCTGCGCGAGCTGCTTCGTCTCCTGGCCGAGGAGCTCCCGGGTGGCCTGCTCGACGCGGTCGCCCATGCCCCGGTCGATCGAGCGCCAGTACTCGAACGCCCGCTCGAGGACGTCCTCGCCGACGCCGCCGGCGAGGTGACCGGAGACGTTCGTGACGAAGCGGTCGCGGGCGTCGTCGTCCCAGACCTCCATCATCAGGGTCCGGGCCTGGCCCTCGTCCGAGTCCTCCGGGTGCGCCACGTACGCGGCCCGCTGGATCTCGCCGTCGGCGTACCAGCTCGGCGGCTGCTCCACGTGGCCCTGCGGCACCTGCGGGCTGCCCTTCGAGTTGGGCACGTAGACCGGGTCCACGCTGTTCACCACGCGCATCGCGCCCGCGTGGGTCTGGGCGTTCGTCGGGTTCTTCGGCGCGTTGACCGGGATCTGCTTGTAGTTGACCCCGAGCCGGGCCCGGTGTGCGTCCGCGTAGGCGAACCCGCGGGCCAGCAGCATGCGGTCGGGC
The DNA here is from genome assembly GCF_050955885.1 of Actinomycetospora sp. CA-084318. Taxonomy (NCBI): domain Bacteria; kingdom Bacillati; phylum Actinomycetota; class Actinomycetes; order Pseudonocardiales; family Pseudonocardiaceae; genus Actinomycetospora; species Actinomycetospora sp. CA-084318. Next base: position 339,636 of record NZ_CP192098.1, on the reverse strand, counting down.
GACAGACCGAGCCCGGGCGGCTGGTTGTTCGGCTCGAACGCGACCTGCTCGATCTCGGTGTGGAAGTCGACCGGGTTGCGGTTCAGCGTGAGCCGCCCGACCTCCTGCAGCGGGTAGTCGCCGTGCGGCCAGACCTTGGTGAGGTCGAACGGGTTGAACCGGTAGGTGCGGGCGTCCTCGAAGGGCATGATCTGCACCTTCAACGTCCACGACGGGAACTCGCCGCGCTCGATGGCCTCGAACAGGTCGCGGCGGTGGTGGTCGTTGTCGATCCCGCACATCTCGTCGGCGCGGTCCTGGGTCATGCACTGCACGCCCTGGTCCGAGATGAAGTGGTACTTGACCCAGAACTCCTCGCCCGCGGCGTTGATCCACATGTAGGTGTGGCTGGAGTAGCCGTTCATGTGCCGCCAGGTCTCCGGGACCCCGCGGTCGCCCATCAGCCAGGTGACCTGGTGCTTCGACTCCGGCGAGAGGGTCCAGAAGTCCCACTGCATGTCGTGGTCGCGCAGCCCGTTGTCGGCGCGGCGCTTCTGGCTGCGGATGAAGTTCTGGAACTTCATCGGGTCGCGGACGAAGAAGACCGGCGTGTTGTTGCCGACCATGTCCCAGTTGCCCTCGCGGGTGTACAGCTTCAGCGACCACCCACGCGGGTCACGCCAGGTGTCGGGGCTGCCGCGCTCCCCGGCGACGGTGGAGAACCGGATGATCCCCTCGGTGACCTCGCCGGGCTGGAACACCGCGGCCTTCGTGAAGCGCGAGACGTCCTGGGTCACCTCGAAGGTGCCGAACGCCCCGGAGCCCTTCGCGTGCGGCTGGCGCTCCGGGATGCGCTCCCGGTTGAAGTTCGCCATCTGCTCGATCAGGTAGTGGTCCTGGAGCAGGATCGGGCCGCCGGGCCCGACCGTCATGGAGAACTCCTGGCTCTGCACCGGGATGCCGGCGTCGTCGGTGGCGACGCCCGCGGTGAGGTCGTTGCTGTTGCCGGATCCGTTCGCGCTCACGGTCACCTCGGGTCGATGGCAGTGGTGGGAAGAACCCGAGCTACCCACTGCCACCGACGGGTGACACCTCGCGGATCAGGAACGCACGAGTTCCTCGGCGATCTCGTAGGTGTTGAGCGCCGCGCCCTTGCGCAGGTTGTCCCCGCACACGAAGAAGTCGAGCGTGTTCGGGAAGTCGAGCGCCTGCCGGATGCGGCCCACGTAGGTGGGGTCCTCGCCGACGACGTCGGCCGGGGTCGGGAAGCGACCCTCCCGCGGCTCGTCGACCACGACGATCGAGGGCTGCGCCGCGAACACCTGGCGGGCGGTCTCGACCTCCACCGGCGAGGCGAACGTCGCGTGCACGGCCAGGGCGTGGGTGGTGACGACGGGGACACGCACGCAGGTGGCCGACACCTTGAGGTCGTCGATCCCGAGGATCTTGCGCGACTCGTTGCGCACCTTGAGCTCCTCGGAGCTCCACCCGCCGTCGCGCCAGGACCCCGCCCACGGGACGACGTTGAGCGCGAGCGGCGCGGGGAACGGCGACTCCGCGGGCAGCCCCGCGGCCGAGAGCGCCTCGCGCACGTCGCCCGCCCGGTGGCCGACGTCCTTGCCCGCCACGGCGGACACCTCGGCCTGCAGCCGGTCGATGCCCTCCTGGCCTGCGCCGGACGCGGCCTGGTAGCTCGCGACGACGAGCTCGGTGAGGGTGAAGGCGCGGTGCAGGGCCCCGATCGCCGCCATCATCGACAGCGTCGTGCAGTTCGGGTTCGAGACGATGCCCTTGGGGCGGGTGTGCGCGGCCTCGGCGTTGACCTCGGGGACGACCAGCGGGACGTCGGGATCCATGCGGAAGGCCCCGGAGTTGTCGACCGCGATCGCGCCGCGGGCGGCGGCCACGGGCGCCCAGGTGGCGCTGACCTCGTCGGGCACGTCGAACATCGCGATGTCGACGCCGTCGAAGGCCTCCTCGGACAGCGCGATCACCTCGATCTCCTGCCCGCGGACGGTGAGGCGCTTCCCGGCCGAGCGGGGCGAGGCGATGAGCCGGATCTCCGACCACGGCACGGTCTCGCGGGCGTCGATGATGTCGATCATGACGGAGCCGACCGCGCCGGTGGCGCCGACGATGGCGAGGGTGGTCATGCGGATCTCCTAGCGACCGGTACCGGCGTGGACGACGGCCTCCGTGTCGCCGCCGAGGTCGAAGGCCTCGTGCAGGGCGCGCACGGCGTCGTCGAGCTGGGTGTCGCGGATGAGCGCGGAGATGCGGATCTCCGAGGTGTTCATCATCTCGATGTTCACGCCGGCCTCGGCGAGCGACTCGCAGAAGGTGGCGGTGACGCCGGGGTGGCTGCGCATCCCCGCGCCGACGAGGGTCACCTTGCCGACGTGCTCGTCGTAGATGACCTCCTCGTGGCCGACCTCGGCCTGCACCGCGGAGAGCGCCTCGACCGCACGGGGGCCGTCCTTGACCGGCAGCGTGAACGTCACGTCGGTCTTGCCCGTCTTCAGGTGCGAGATGTTCTGCAGCACCATGTCGATGTTGATGTCGACGTCGGCGACGGCCCGGAAGATGCGGGCGGCGAAGCCGGGCTGGTCGGGCACGCCGACGACGGTCACCTTGGCCTCGGACCGGTCGTGCGCGACCCCGGTGAGGACGGCCTGTTCCACGCTGAGCTCCTCGATGGACCCGACGATCGTCGTGCCGGGTTGGTCGGTGTACGAGGACCGCACCCGCAGCGGGACGCCCTCGCGGCGCGCGTACTCCACCGCGCGCAGGTGCAGCACCTTGGCCCCGCAGGCGGCCATCTCGAGCATCTCCTCGTAGGTGATGGTCTCGAGCAGCTTCGCGTTCGGGACGATGCGCGGGTCGGCGGAGTAGACGCCGTCCACGTCGGTGTAGATCTCGCAGACGTCGGCCTGCATGGCCGCGGCCATGGCGACGGCGGTGGTGTCCGAGCCGCCCCGGCCGAGCGTGGTGATCTCCTTGGAGTCCGCGCTCACGCCCTGGAAGCCCGCGACCAGCGCGACGCCGTCCTCGGCCAGCGCGGAGAAGATGCGCCCCGGCGTCACCTCGACGATCCGGGCGTCGCCGTGCTTGCCGGTGGTGATCATCCCGGCCTGCGAGCCGGTGAAGCTCCGCGCGCGCCCGCCCAGGGCGTTGATCGCCATGGCGAGCAGCGCGTTGGAGATGCGCTCGCCGGACGTCAGGAGCATGTCCAGCTCGCGGGGCGGCGGGGCCGGGTGGACGGCGAGCGCCAGATCGGTCAGCTCGTCGGTGGTGTCGCCCATCGCGGAGGCGACCACCACGACGTCGTTGCCGTCCTTGCGGGTGCGCATGATCCGTTCCGCCACGCGCTTGATGCGCTCCGCGGACTGGACGGACGACCCGCCGTACTTCTGGACGACGAGCGCCACGGCGACCGACCTCCGGGTTCGTGGGGTGGACGAATGTCGCCGTCCACCCTATCCGAGGTCAGAGCGCCCGCAGCGGGCCTGTGATCAGGGCGCCAGCGCGTTGAGGATGCGCGCGACCACCGCTCCGATGACCAGCCAGACGACGGCGGCGAGGCCGTAGTTCAGGATCACCTTCAGCGACTCGCTCGCGGGCAGGAACAGGTCCCCGATGCCGAGGGTGAGGCTGTTCGCGGCGTCCGCGAAGAACGTCGTGATCCCGTTCTGCGGGTTCGCCGAGGCCACCGTCAGCACGATGTGGATGACGAGGATCGCGGCGAAGATCGTGCACAAGATCTTGATGACCGACGCGGCGAGGGTGAGCGACTTGCTCGCGAGCGCACGCAGGTCGGCCGAGGTGTTCGCCTTGCGCTGGGAGCCGGTGTCGGCGTCCTGGGTCATGGTGCAGATGATGGCACGCATCACTACCCGCTGGTAAGTCGAACCGGTACCGCGCATCCGGTTGTTCGCCGAGCGGTGGTTCGCGTCACGGGGTGCGCCCGCTTGCCCGCACCGGGGTGGTTGGGTCTACCGTGGCAGGCGATGTTCAGCGTGCTGCTCCTTCCCAGCCGCGGCGGGGTCTGACCGAGACCGGCCCCCTGCCGCGGGTGATGCGCGCTCGCCGGTCGGCCCGGAACCCACACCTCCGGGATTCCTGCACCGCCGCACGGAGACCCTGATGAGCATCACCCCTGACATGCCGGCCGCCGGCATCCGCGAGACCGTCGTCCACCCCGACGGCGACATCCCGGCCGACCAGCCGTTCTGGAACACCCAGCGGCCCAGTCACATGCCGGTCCACCGCTACAAGCCCTTCGCCGACCTGGTCGAGCGCGTGTCGCTGCCGGACCGCACCTGGCCGGACACGGTCATCACCAAGGCGCCGCTCTGGGGCGCGGTGGACCTGCGCGACGGCAACCAGGCCCTGATCGACCCGATGTCCCCGGCCCGCAAGCGCCGCATGTTCGACCTGCTCGTACGCATGGGCTACAAGGAGATCGAGGTCGGCTTCCCGGCCGCCTCGCAGACCGACTTCGACTTCGTCCGCGAGATCATCACCCAGGACGCGGTCCCCTCCGACGTCCGCATCCAGGTGCTGACGCAGGCCCGTCCGGAGCTGATCACGCGCACCTTCGAGTCGCTGGAGGGCGCGCACTCGGCGGTCGTGCACCTGTACAACTCGACGTCGATCCTGCAGCGCCGGGTCGTGTTCCGCTCCGACCGCGACGGCATCACGAAGATCGCCACCGACGGCGCGAAGCTGGTCCGCGCCGAGGCCGAGAAGCGCCCGGGCACCGACTGGCGCTTCCAGTACTCCCCCGAGTCCTACACCGGCACCGAGCTCTCCTACGCCAAGGAGATCGTCGACGCGGTCGGCGACGTCTGGGAGCCCACCCCCGAGCGGCCGATGATCGTCAACCTGCCGGCCACGGTGGAGATGGCGACTCCGAACGTCTACGCCGACTCGATCGAGTGGATGCACCGCAACCTCGCGCGCCGCGACTCGATCATCCTGTCGCTGCACCCGCACAACGACCGCGGCACCGGGGTCGCCGCCGCCGAGCTCGGCGTCCAGGCGGGCGCCGACCGCGTCGAGGGCTGCCTGTTCGGCAACGGCGAGCGCACCGGCAACGTCTGCCTGGTGACCCTCGGGATGAACCTGTTCAGCCAGGGCGTCGACCCGCAGATCGACTTCTCCGACATCGACGAGGTCCGCCGCACCGTCGAGTTCTGCAACCAGCTGCCCGTCGGCGAGCGCCACCCCTGGGGCGGCGACCTGGTGTTCACCGCCTTCTCCGGCTCGCACCAGGACGCCATCAACAAGGGCCTCGAGGCGATGCGGGTCGAGGCGACGGCGGCCGGGCACGACGTGGCCGACCACCCGTGGGAGGTCCCCTACCTGCCCATCGACCCGAAGGACGTCGGCCGCACCTACGAGGCCGTCATCCGGGTCAACTCGCAGTCGGGCAAGGGCGGCGTCGCCTACCTGATGAAGACCGAGCACCAGATGGAGCTGCCGCGGCGGCTGCAGATCGAGTTCTCGCGGCGCGTCCAGGAGGTCACCGACACCGAGGGCGGCGAGGTCTCGGCCAAGGAGATGTACGACATCTTCGCCGAGGAGTACCTGATGCGGCGCAGCCCGCTGGAGCTCGTCAGCTCCCGGGTCGCGACGCACGACGACGGCAAGGCCGAGCTGACCGCGACGCTCAAGGTCGAGGGCGAGGTGCACGAGGTCACCGGCGTCGGCAACGGCCCGATCGCCGCCTTCGTCGACGCGCTCGCCTCGGTCGGCTACGACGTGCGCGTCCTCGACTACGCCGAGCACGCCATGGCCGCCGGCGACGACGCGCGGGCCGCGGCCTACGTGGAGGCCGCGGTCGGCGACGGCGCCGGGGCCGACGTCGAGGTGTGGGGCATCGGCATCGACGGCTCGATCCTCACCGCGTCGCTCAAGGCCGTGGTGTCGGCGGTGAACCGGGCCCTGAGGTGAACACCCGTGAGTACTAATCCGTGCCAGAGCACGGATTAGTACTCACAGGGCCGTAGGCCTCCTGCCCGCGAGCGCCCGGCCCAGCGTCAGCTCGTCGGCGAACTCCAGGTCCCCACCCATCGGCAGGCCGCTGGCCAGCTTCGTCACCGTGAGGCCCGGGAAGTCGCGGAGCAGGCGGACGAGGTAGGTCGCGGTGGCCTCGCCCTCGGTGTTCGGGTCCATCGCGAGGATGACCTCGCTGATCTCCGGCTCCTGCTCGCCGCTGTCGGTGGGCTGGCCACCGATGCGTCGCAGCAGCTCGCGGACGCGGAGCTGGTCGGGCCCGATGCCGCCCATCGGGTCGAGCGCGCCGCCCAGCACGTGGTAGCGCCCGCGGAACTCGCGGGTGCGCTCCACGGCCATGACGTCCTTGGGCTCCTCGACGACGCACACCAGCGTCGCGTCCCGTCGGGCGTCCGCGCAGATGCGGCAGCGCTGCTTCTCGCTGACGTTGCCGCACACCTCGCAGAACACGACGCCGGCCTTGACCTTGCCCAGCGCGTCCTGCAGGCGCGTGATGTCGGCCTCCTCGGCACCGAGGAGGTGGAACGCCAGGCGCTGGGCGCTCTTCGGCCCGATCCCGGGGAGCCGGCCGAGCTCGTCGATCAGGTCCTGGACCGGGCCTTCGAACACGCTGCCTACATCCCCAACTGCGGGCCGCCGCCCATGTCCAGCCCACCCGCGAGCGGGCCCATCTTCTCGGCCTGCAGCTGCTGCGCCGCGTCGGCCGCGTCGGCGAGGGCGCCGAGCACGAGGTCCTGCAGGGTGTCGACGTCGGTGGGGTCGACGACCTTCGGGTCGATCGTGATCCCGCGGATCTCACCCGCGGCGGTCTGGGTGACCGTGACGAGACCGTTCCCGGCCTGGCCGGTCACCTCGGTCTCCGCCAGTTCGGCCTGGGCGTTCATCAGCTGCTCCTGCATGGCCTGGGCCTGCTGGAGGAGGGCACCCATGTCGGGCATGTCCGGCTGTCCTGGCTGCACACCCCCAGGGTAGGGGCTCCGCCGTTCCCGACGACGCCTGCGGGTCGCGGCTGGCAGGGTGGGCCCGTGAGCGACACCGCCGAACTCGTGACCCGCCTCCTGTCCGCCCGCACGTGGCGGGCCTTCGACGTGGCGGCCGACGGCCGGGTCCTCGCCGGGGACGACACCTCCGGCACCGTGCAGCTCGTCGAGCTCGACCCCGACGGCACCCGCCGGCCGCTCACGGCGCTGCCGGGAGCGTGCTCCGGGCGCTACCTCAAGGGGGTCGAGCCCCGGACGATCGTCGTCTCGCACGACACCGACGGCGACGAGCGCGCCCAGCTCTCCCTGCTGCGCCCCGCGGACGTCGACGCCCCGCTCGGGACCGACGACCTCGAGCCGCTCGTCCGCGACCCCGCGTTCATCCACTCGCTCGCCGAGGTCCTCGACGACGGCCGGGTCGTCTACGCGACGAACCGGCGCAACGGCGTCGACTTCGACCTCGTGCTGCGGCAGGTCGCCACCGGCGAGGAGACGGTGCTCTACGACGGCGGCGGCATGGTCGGCGGTGCCGCGGTCGCGCCGGACGGGTCGGCAGCGCTGATGACCCGGCCGGGCACACCCGCGCTGAGCTCACAGGTGCTGCTGCTCTCGGGCAGCGGGACCACCGAGGTCACCTCCGCCGACGAGCCGGCGATCTTCGGCGGGCTGCAGTGGCTGCCCGACTCCTCGGCCGCGCTCGTCACGACGAACACCGGACGGGACCGGACCGGCATCGCCCGCCTGGAGCCCTCGTCGGGAACGGTCTCCTACCTCGTCACCGACGACGCGCACGACGTCTCGGGGCGGCTCTCCCCCGACGGGCGACTGCTGCTGGTCGTCACCGACGACGACGGGTCCTCGCGGTTCGCGATCCACGACGCCGGGACCGGCGCCCACCTGCGCGACGTGGTGACGCCCGGCGTCGGGGTGGGGGACTTCCTCACGCTGCCGCGCTGGTCGGCCGACTCGCAGGGCCTCGCGCTGACGTGGACCTCGCCGACCGTGGCGGCGGACGTCGTGCTGGTGGACGCCGCGACCGGGCGGACGGGCACGGTCGCGTCGTGGTCCGAGGACCTCGACGGGCTCGACCTGGTCACCCCGACCAGCGTCGGCATCCCCACGCCCGACGGCGAGACCGTCCCCTGCTTCGTCTACTCCCCCGCGGCGCCGACCGGGTCGAGCGTGCTGATCATCCACGGCGGGCCCGAGGGGCAGTCGGTCCGCTCGTTCTCGCCGATCACGCAGGCGCTGGTCGCGCAGGGGCACACCGTGCTGGTGCCGAACGTGCGCGGATCGGTGGGCTACGGGAAGCGCTGGTACTCCCTCGACGACGTCGAGCGCCGCCTCGACTCGGTCGCCGACCTCGCCGCGATCCACGACTTCCTGCCGCAGCTCGACCTGGACCCCACGCGGTCGGCGCTCTGGGGCGGGTCGTACGGCGGCTACATGGTGCTCGCGGGCGTCGCGTTCCAGCCCGAGCGGTGGGCCGCGGGCGTGGACATCGTCGGCATCTCGTCGCTGGTGACGTTCCTGGAGAACACCTCGCCGTACCGCCGCGCGCACCGGGAGCGGGAGTACGGCTCGCTCGAGCGCGACCGGGAGTTCCTGGAGTCGGCGTCGCCGCTCAACCGGATCACCGACGTCCGCGCCCCGCTCTTCGTCATCCACGGCGCCAACGACCCGCGGGTGCCGCTGTCCGAGGCCGAGCAGGTCGCGGCCGCGGTGCGCGGCAACGGGGTCGAGGTGGAGCTGGTGGTCTACGACGACGAGGGCCACGGGCTGGCCAAGCGCGCCAACCGGTTGGACGCCTACCCGCGCGCGATCGACTTCCTGGGGCGCGTCCTCGGCTGAGGCGGACCCACACCCGCCGGCGCCCCCGCGAGGGTCACAGCAGGCAGGTTCGCGAGCCCTCCGTCCTGCCCTGTGTGCACCTCACGGCGGCGTCGGTCGACCGGGCCGCGCCGAGGGTCACAGCAGGCAGGACATCGAGCTCCGGAACCTGCCCCACGTACATCTCGGGAACGGCCCGGCTCAGCGGCCGTCGACGCGGCGGGCGCCGAGGTGCTGGGTGAGCAGTTCCATCGCCGCGTCGTCGGGGTTGCGCGCCGCGACCCGCTCGCCGCCACCGGGGTCGGCGTGCGCCTCGGCGTACATGTCCTCCTCGGTCACCTCGTCGTCCTCCGGCGGTTCCGGGGGCGGCGGGATGTCCGGCGGGGCGCTCGCCGGGCGCGGGCGCTCGGCGGCGGGCGCGGGCGCTCCACCCGCGGCGGCACGGGCGGCACTCGGACGCTGGAACTGCGGCCGGCCGCCCGCCGCGCCGTTCTCCGCCCGCTGCGGCTCGGGGCGGGACGGGCGCTGCTGCTCGGGCGCGGGCTCCGGCCGGGACGGGCGCTGCGGCGTCTGGGGGGCGGCCGCGCGCGCGGGCGCGCCCCCGCGACCGCCGTCCTGGGGCGGGGCGCCCGCCTGCTGGCCCGCCGCGTCGGTGGCCCGCACCGCCCACTCCCCGGAGAGCACCCGGGAGAGCGCCGCGGTGACGTGGCCGGCCCGGTTGGGCTGGGAGAGCTGGCGGGCGAGCGGCGCGGTCGGCATCGCGAGCACGACCGTGGTGCCCTCGACGGCGGCGACCGTGGCGTTCTGCAGCAGTGCGTGGGTGGGCTTGTTGCCCTCCCGCACGGCGGCCATGACCTCCGACCACACCCGCCGCAGGTCGGCCGCGGTCATCGCGCCGGGGGCGGCCGACGCGGTCTGCGCTGCCGGCGCGGCGGGCTCCGGCTCCGGACCCGACGGCTCCGGGCGGGCCGGGGCCTCGCGCGCCGGCTCCGGACGAGGAGCCTGCGCAGCCGGCTCGCGCGGGGGCGCGGGGGCCTCGGTCCGATCGGGACGGGGGGCCTCGGTCCGCTCGGGACGGGGGGCCTCGACCGTGGCCGTCGGTCGGCCGGTGGGCGGCGCGACGGTGGCGTCCTGTTCGTCCGCGCGAGGCGGCGACGTGGGTGCGGGGCCGGCCGGCGCGGTGGGCTCGGGGGGACGCTGCGAGGGGCGCTGGAAGCGGGGCTCGCCCGCCGGCTCCGGTCCGTCGTCGGGAACGACCAACGGACCACCCGCGCTCGCCGTCGCCCCGGCCTGCAGCCGTCGCTCGACGCCCTCGAGTCGCTGCACCAGCGCCGCGTCCGACGCCGACGCCGCGGGCAGCAGCATCCGCGCGCAGACGAGCTCGAGGAGCAGCCGCGGCGCCGTCGCCCCGCGCATCTCGGTGAGCGCCGTGTGCACCAGCTCCGCGTGCCGGGCGAGCGCGGCGGGCCCGAGGCGCTGCGCCTGGTCGACCATGCGGGCCATCTCGTCGGCCGGGACGTCGACCAGGCCCTTGTCCGCGGCGTCGGGCACCGCGTGGACGAGGATCAGGTCGCGCAGGCGCTGCAGCAGGTCGGCGGCGAACCGGCGGGGGTCGTGCCCCGCCTCGACGAGCCGGTCGACCGCGCCGAAGACCGCGGCGCCGTCCTGCGCGCCGAGGGCGTCGACGACGTCGTCGAGGATCGCGACGTCGGTGACCCCGAGCAGCCCGACCGCCCGCGCGTAGGTGACGCCCTGCTCGTCGGCACCGGCGAGCAGCTGGTCGAGCACCGAGAGCGAGTCACGGGCCGAGCCCCCGCCCGCGCGGATGACCAGCGGGTACACGGCCGGCTCGACCCGGACGCCCTCCTCGTCGCAGATGCGCTCGAGCAGGGCCCGCAGCGTGCTCGGCGGCAGGAGCCGGAAGGGGTAGTGGTGCGTCCGCGACCGGATCGTGGGCAGGACCTTGTCCGGCTCCGTCGTCGCGAACACGAAGATCAGGTGTTCCGGCGGCTCCTCGACCACCTTGAGCAGCGCGTTGAACGCCGCCGTGGTGACCATGTGCGCCTCGTCGATGATGAAGACGCGGTACCGCGAGTTCACCGGGGCGTACGCGGCCTTGTCCCGCAGGTCGCGCGCCTCGTCGACGGTGCCGTGGCTGGCCGCGTCCATCTCGGTGACGTCGAGCGAGCCGGGCCCGTTCGGCGCGAGCGCGACACAGGACTCGCAGACGCCGCACGGATCGGGCGTGGGGCCCTGCTCGCAGTTGAGCGAGCGGGCCATGATCCGCGCCGACGACGTCTTCCCGCAGCCGCGCGGACCCGAGAACAGATAGGCGTGGTTGATCCGGCCGGCGGTGAGCGCGGTGCGCAGCGGCTCGGTGACGTGCTCCTGCCCGACGACCTCGGCGAAGGTGCCGGGTCGGTATCTGCGGTAGAGCGCGAGTGCCACGATCGCGAGGCTACGCGGGGGGTCCGACACCCCGGCCCCGGGGAAAGAAGGGGACCCCGCGCACCCGCCAGAGCCCGCTTACCCTTGCTGCCTTCCGGCCCTGGGGGAGTTCACAGGATGGACGCCGCGCGGGGTCCGGGGACGACTGTACCGGTCCGCGGACCTGCGGCCGACGGGGTGGGGTCGGGCGCCCGCGGCTCCGAGGAGCCCCTGTACTCTCGTCGACGGAGGATTGGCCGAGCGGCCTAAGGCGCACGATTGGAAATCGTGTTGGGCTAACCCCCTCACGGGTTCGAATCCCGTATCCTCCGCCAGCTCCACGAGACGCCGGGTCCCGCCGCGGGACCCGGCGTTCGTCGTTCCCGGGCGGCCTCGTCGTCAGGAACGCAGCCCCCGCACGAGCAACGTGGCGAGCTGCTCGTAGGCCTCGGCGTCGTCGAGCCCGGTCGTCGCGGCGATCCGCCGCTGCTGGATGGCCTCCATGGTCGACGCGACGACCTCGGCGGCGAAGGCCACGTGCACGTCGCGGAAGGCACCGGACTCCACGCCCTCGGTGATGATCTCGCGGACGCGGCGCGCGGCGACCCGGGTGTTGCGCTGGTAGATGTCCGCGGCCGGCGCGAAGGACGCCACGTCCTCGAAGAACGCGGCCGAGGCCGGCGCGAGCTCGGCGGAGACGGCGCGGAGGTAGGCGGCGAGCCGGTCGGCGGGTTCGGAGCGGGTGGCGACCGCCGCCTCGACCCGCTCGGTGGCCGCCCGGAAGAACCGGACCACGGCCGCCGTCACCAGCTGCTCCTTCGACCCCGCGAGCCCGTAGAGCGTGCGCTTGGAGCACCGCAGCCGGGCGGCGACGTCGTCGAGGGTGAAGCCCGCGAACCCCTCGGCGAGGACCAGCTCGACGAGGGCGTCGGCGAGTTCGTCGCGCCGTGCCGCGCCGCGGCGCACCGGTGAGGCCATCTGGAAATCCTAGCGCGCCGGCGCTACTCTCATCGGTACTGACGTTCCGCTATCAGTACCGATAGGACGTGACATGGCTGTCGACCGTCTCCTGCCCACCGACGAGGCCCGGGCGCTGATCGAGCTCACCCGCGAGGTCGCCGACAAGGAGCTGGCGACCCGCGTGGACGACCACGAGCGCGGCGACGGGATGTATCCCGAGGGCCTGTTCCACACCCTCGGCGAGACCGGCCTGCTCGGACTGCCCTACCCGGAGGAGTACGGCGGCGGCGCGCAGCCCTACGAGGTCTACCTGCAGGTCCTCGAGGAGCTCGCCGCACGGTGGGCCACGGTCGCGGTGACGACGAGCGTGCACGGCCTCGCGTGCTTCCCGGTGGCGACCTTCGGCACGGAGTCCCAGAAGCAGGAGTGGCTCCCGCGGATGCTCGCCGGCGAGCTGGTCGGCGGGTACAGCCTCTCCGAGCCGCACGCGGGTTCGGACGCCGCCGCGCTGCGCTGCCGGGCCGAGCAGGGCGAGGACGGGAACTACCGGATCACCGGTGAGAAGGCCTGGATCACCCACGGCGGCAAGGCCGACTTCTACGCGCTGTTCGCCCGCACGGGCGAGGGCAGCCGCGGCGTCACCTGCTTCCTCGCCCCCGGGCAGACCGAGGGCCTCACCTTCGGCCGGCCCGAGGAGAAGATGGGCCTGCACGCGGTCCCGACGACGAGCGCCACGTGGGACGGCGGGGTGATCGAGGCCGACCGCCGGATCGGCGACGAGGGCCAGGGGCTGCAGATCGCGTTCGCCGCGCTCGACTCCGGGCGCCTCGGGATCGCCGCGTGCGCCGTGGGGCTCGCGCAGGCCGCGCTCGACGCCGCCGTCGAGTACGCGAACGAGCGGCAGGCGTTCGGCAAGCGCATCGTCGACCACCAGGGCCTCGGCTTCGTGCTCGCCGACATGGCCGCCGCGGTCGACTCGGCCCGCGCCACCTACCTGGACGCGGCCCGCCGCAAGGACGCGGGCGTCCCGTACTCGCGCCAGGCCTCCGTCGCGAAGCTCGTCGCGACCGACGCGGCGATGAAGGTGACCACGGACGCCGTGCAGGTGTTCGGCGGCGCCGGCTACACCCGCGACTTCCCGGTCGAGCGGTACATGCGCGAGGCCAAGATCATGCAGATCTTCGAGGGCACCAACCAGATCCAGCGCCTGGTGATCTCGAGGCACTTCGCGCACTGAATCGCCCGTGGCGGACACTGACGGGTGATGCGCGGATTCCTCATCACCCTGGCCGTGCTCGCCGCGCTGCTGGTGGGCGTCGACGTCGGAGCCCGGTTCGTGGCCCAGGACCGGGTGGCCTCGCAGCTGCAGACGCAGCTGCGGCTGGACGCCGAGCCGAGCGTCGACATCCACGGCTTCCCGTTCCTCACGCAGGCCGCGGCCGGGGAGTACCCGTCGGTCACGCTGACCGCCGAGCACATCCCGTACCGCCAGCTGCGCGACATCACGCTGGTCGCCGACCTCGGGGACGTCTCGCTGCCGCCGCAGTCGCTGATCGACGGCACCGTCCGCTCCATCCCCGCGCGGACGGTGACCGCCAGCGCGCAGGTCGACCCCGCCGACCTCGCGCGGATCCTCAAGGTCTCCGACGTGACGGTGCAGCCGGTCACCGAGCAGACCCTCGCGGCGCGCGGGTCGAAGGTCGCGAGCATCGACCCCTCGCAGGCGGTGGAGCTGACCTCGACGACGACCGTGCTCGGCCAGCAGGTCCGCGCCTCGGTCATCGCGACCTTCCGGCTCGCCGGCGGGCAGATCGTGCTCTCGGCCCGGGACATCGCGGTGGACTCCGGTGACGCCCCGTCGTCGGTGTCGAGCGCCGTGTCGAGCGCGCTGCGCTCCCGGCTCGGGAACTACTCCGCCCGCCTCGACCCCGGCCAGTTGCCGTTCTCGATCACGGCCACCGACCTGCGCGCCGAGAACGGCAAGCTCGTCGTCTCCGGCACCGCCGAGGACGTCGACCTCCTCGGTGGCTCGCTGTAGCGGACCTCGTGACAGGCTGACGCCCGTGCAGACCATCCGCTGGGGCATCGCCGGACCGGGCCGGATCGCGGGAGGAGTCGCCCGCGACCTCGTGACCGTCGAGGGCACCGAGCTGGCCGCCGTCGGCTCCCGGTCCGCCGAGCGCGCCGAGGCGTTCGCGGCCGAGCACGGCGCGGCGCGGGCGCACGGCTCCTACCGCGCGCTGGTCGACGACCCGGACGTCGACGCGATCTACATCGCCACCCCGCACCCCCAGCACGCCGACCTCGCCGTCGCCTGTCTCGAGGCGGGCAAGGCGGTGCTGGTGGAGAAGACGTTCACCGCGACCCTCGCCGGCGCCTGGCGCGTGGTCGACACGGCCCGGCGCCACGGGGTCTTCGCGATGGAGGCGATGTGGACGCGCTTCCAACCCGCCGTCGTGCGGGCCCGGGAGATCTACGAGGCCGGGGAGATCGGCGAGGTGCGGTCGGTGCAGGCCGACCTCGGCACCGTGCGCGACGTCGACCCCGCCGACCGGCTGTTCAACGCCGAGCTCGGCGGCGGCGCCCTGCTCGACCTCGCCGTCTACCCCGTCTCCTTCGCGCAGATGGTGCTCGGCGGCAACCCCGCGCAGGTGCACGCGGTGGGCCGGATGGAGACGACGGGGGTGGACGCGGAGAACGCGCTGCTCCTCGCCTGGGAGGACGGGCGGTTCGCCACGGCCCAGACGTCGTTCCACTCCCCGTCGCCCGGGCAGGCCCGCATCTTCGGCTCCACGGGCTGGATCGACGTCCTCCCCCGCTTCCACCACCCGACGACGATCGTCGTGCACCGGTCCCCCGACGACCCCGGCGAGCGCCTCGAGCTCCCCGCGACCGGGGCCGGCTACTCGCACGAGATCGTCGAGGTGAACGCCTGCCTGCGGGCCGGGCGGACCGAGTCGGCCGTGATGCCGCTCGACGACACCCTCGCCGTGCAGGCGGTGCTCGCGGAGGCCGCGGACCAGCTGGGGCTGACGTTCAGCGAGGTGGCCGTCGCCCTCTAGGCGGCAGCCACAGCCGACCCTCGCGACGCGACGGGGCATCGGTGCGGGCGGGCAGCGCCGCCAGCTCGGCCGCGTGGTCGGCCATACCGAGCGCGGCGAACGCGGCGTCGAAGGCGTCCTCGGTCTCCGTCGCGGCGGCACGCAGGCCGGCCGGGATGCGGGGATCGGCGTCGACGAGGGCGCGCCGCGCGGCCGGCGAGGACTTGACCACCGGCCCGGTCATCGCCCGCGGGTAGATCTCGACGACGAGCACGCCCCGCGGACCGGGTGCGGCGTCGAGCGGCCACACCCCGATCCCCGCCCGACGCCAGGCGCCCAGCAACGCCATGCCCCGCACGGAGCCGGTGCCGACCGCGCCCGCGCCGCCGATCTGGAACGTCGACAGCGGGTTGAGCCCGCGGTCCCGGGCCTCGCGCTCGGTGTCGCGGTAGAGCTCGACGTCTCCCGGCTTCCGCGTGCCCGCGCGGCCCCAGAACGGCGGCTCGCACGCGCGCAGCCACGCCTCCCCCTCGTCGCGCGCGACGTCCCACAGCTCCGGCAGGGTCGTCGCGTCGTGGGCCTCGGCGAACCACCCGGCCAGGCCGAAGGAGAAGTCCATCCCGACGACGACGGGCTCGTCCCGGTCACGCAGGTCCAGCAGCAGTTCGCCCACTCCGGCGCGATCCAGCCCGCCCCGGACGTCCAGGAGCCGGCCCGGCTCCGCCTCGGCGATCCGGATGCGCTTCGCCGCCGCCCGCAGATCCCCGGACCAGTCGACGGCGAGGATGCGCACGGGGCGCCATCCTGCCGGGCCGCCGCCGGGTCCGGTGCCGGTGGCAGCGATTCCGACGCCTCACCCGTTCGCCGCAGCAGAACGACCGCTTGACCCTTCTACCGGACCGCTCGACCTCGCGCTCGACGAGCCACACCATCCGGGTCGATGTCGGCGCACCAATGGCCCCACCTGTCACAGAGGCGCAGAGTCCCCACTCGACCGCTCGTCGCGGGGCAGCTGCGCCGAACGGTCGACCGGACTACTCCAGGACTCAGGAGGACCACTGTGGCCAAGCACCGTGCCCCGCGTCGGCCCAGCCGGCGGGCCGCCACTCCCATCGCCGCCCTCGCGCTGTCGGCAGCCGCCCTCACCGCGGTGGCCCCGATGGCGTCGGCCCACACCCGGACCGACGGGCGCGACGGCCCCTCGGGCAACGGCAACGTCGGCGTGCTCAACGACCTCACGCTGCTGCCGGTGAACGCCTGCGGGCTGCAGGTCCCGATCCTCGGGAGCATCCTGTCCGGCCCGCAGGCCGACTGCGCCCAGACCGACGACTGACCGGCGACGGGGCGTCCCCCGGTGAGCCCGTCGGGGGACGGGGGACGCCCTCAGCCGACCAGCCGACCGGCCGGCGCCTCGGCCCGCGTGGCCGGGACCCGGAGGCGCACGGAGGTGCCGCTGCCGGCCCGGCTGTCGACGTGCAGGTCGCAGCGGCCGCCGTACGCGGCGCGCAGCCGCCGGGACACCTCCGCGATGCCGCCGTGGCGGGCGTCGACCTGGGAGGCGGCACGGGACGCCTCCGGCCCCATGCCGGCGCCGTCGTCGGAGATCGTCACCACGCAGTCGGCGCCGGCGCCGGCCGCGGTGATCCGGACCGTGCCGCCGCCGAGCACCGGCTCGATGCCGTGGCGCACGGCGTTCTCCACCAGCGGCGCGACCACGAACGGCGGGAGCACGACGTTCTCCACCTCGGGGCCGACCGTGATCTCCACCCCGAGCCGGGCGCCGAAGCGGGCCTGCTCCAACGTGAGGTAGCGCTTGGCGTTGCGCAGTTCCTCGGCCACGGTGGTGGTCGTGTCGGCGGTGCGGAACGAGTAGCGCGTGAAGTCGGCGAACTCGGTGAGCAGTTCGCGGGCGCGCGTCGGATCGACCCGGACGAACGCCGCGATCGCGGTCAGCGCGTTGTGCACGAAGTGCGCCGAGTAGCGGGAGCGCAGCGCCGCCTCGACCTCGGCGTCCGGCACCACCACGTCGGCGGCCGCCGGGACCAGGACGCCGGGCGCCTCGGTCTCGGGCGGTACGACGGCGTCCACGGCGCGCCTGTTCCCGGGGCGCAGCGTGGTCGGTCGGTCGATCGTCTCGAGATCGTCGAGCGCGAGATCCGTCGCGACGACCGGTGCGGCCAGCACCGGGGCGTGCACCGTGGCCGGGTGGGTGCCCGCCCGCAGCCCCTGCCAGACCGGTCGGCCGAGCAGCCCGGTGGGCGTCCAGCGGCGGTGCTCCACCCGCCCCACCAGCCGCGGCGCCACCCACTGCGCCGCGCCCTCGACGTCGGTCGGGAGGTCGCCGTGGAACGGGCTGACGAGGCGGTCCAGCCCCGCGGACGCGTCCAGGATCTCGCGGCGGGCCGCGGCGGTGACCCCGGTGGACACGCGCCCCACGTAGCGCAGCACCCCGTCGGACGGCACGCCCAGCAGCAGCGACCCGACCCCGTCGCGACGGCCCCGCGGCGGGAGCCAGCCGCCCACCACGACGTCCTGCGAGCGCGTGATCTCCGCGGTGATCCAGCTCCGGGACCGCCGGCCGCTCTGGTAGGTGGACTCCAGACGCTTGGCGACGACGCCCTCGAGGCCGTACTGCCGGGCCGCGGCCACGATCTCGTCCGCCCCGACGCCGGTGAACGACGGCGGCACCACGAGGTGGCCGCCCGCGAGGTCGATCCCGCCGAGCAGTTCCCGGCGCTGCCGGTAGGGCAGCCGGGCGGTGGAGCGGCCCTCGACCTCCAGCACGTCGAAGACGTAGTACGAGACCGGCGTGCCGCTGACGAGGGCCCGGGAGGGCCGTGCGACGCGCCGGCGGCGGCGCAGCAGCGACATGCTCGGGCGCCCGACCGGGTCCTCCGCCACCACCACGCCGTCGAGCACCAGACCCTCCGCGGCGGGGAGGGCGAGCTCGGGGAAGCCGGACGTGACGTCGTGCCCGTCGGAGTCGATCAGACGCAGCTGCCCGTCGCGGGCGCAGGCGAAGCAGCGCAGACCCGACCAGACGAACTCGAACGCCCACCCGGCGCCGCGCGGCAGGTCGCCGTCGGACGCGAGCATCGGCCGGGTGGCGCCGCGCGGCCCCGGCACGCGCGGCAGGACGTCGGCGGGAGCAGCCGCACCAGACGCCATGCGCACGCCTCCCCGTCCTCCGTGCCGCGCCGGACCGCTCCGACGCCGGGCCCGGCCACGCGCCGTCGCGTGTCCCCGACCGCCGTCCACGGTAGCCAGACCCCCCGACAGTGACGCCGAGTCGCGCGGCGCGCCACGGCGGTGCTGCGGCCGGACAGCGACACGACGCGACGAACGGCGGACCGGGTCGCGGCACGGGGTCCGGCGGGAGGCGCACGGCGCGCGTCGTCCCGCCGGACGACGCGGCTCGTCCGTCCGGCCCGCGCCGGGGCGCGGCGTCAGATCAGCGGCCCGCTCGCCACCACCGACGACGGCCGGTCCGGGACCAGGCCCGCGGGCTCGGCCGACACCGCGTAGGCGCCCTGGGCGAGCCCGGTGGTCGGGCGCTGTCCGGTCGCGGTGAAGGTGCCCGCCGCGTCGAAGGTCCCGACCGCGGTGGCCTGGCCCCCGGCGACGCGCCAGAGCACGAAGTTCCGGTTCGCCCCGATCGCCGGGACGTCGACCGGGACGACCCGCGGCACGGTCCCGTCGTCCAGCACCACCGCCAGCACCGAGCCGCCGGGCTGCAGCAGGGCCGCGTGGCGGACGTCCGGGTTCCGGGCCTCCGCCGAGGTGATCACCTGGTCGGCGCGGGCGGCCGAGGCGACGCGCGCATCGGTCGCCGGGCCGGTCGCGAGACCCCGGGCGGACAGGACGACGATCCCGGCCACGACCGCGACGAGCGCGAGCACGGCGACGCCGCGCCGCCGGGGGGCCGGGGTGGCGGGCGCCGCGGGCGCGGGGGTCGGGCGTGGCGTCGGCGCCGTCGGGGGCCCGGCCTCCGCCACCGTGGGTACCGACGCCGCCGGGGTCGGTGCGGGGTCGACGGGCTCGGCGGCCGCCGCGGCGAGGATGCGGTCCCGCAACCCGGCCGGCGGGTCCACGTCGGCGACGGCGTGGGCCAGTGCGGCCATCGTCGCGTGGGTCTCGGAGAGCAGCGACCGGCACGGCGCGCAGGAGCGCAGGTGCTCGGTGACGCGGTCCTCCTCCTCCGGCTCGAGGGCGTGCAGCGCCCGGCCGACCACGGCGCCCGCGAGCTCGCCGTCGTGCGGGATCCCGGGGCCGCTCACCAGGTGTCCCCGAGCAGCTCGAGCCCGGACGTGCCGAGCACCGGGGCGAGCAGGACGCGCAGCTTCGCCACGCCGGTGAACATGCGGGACTTCACGGTGCCGATCGGCACGCCGGTGATCGAGGCGACCTCCCGCTGGGTGTAGCCGCCGTAGTAGGCGAGGCCGAGGGCCTGGCGCTGCTCGGAGGGCAGGTGGCGCAGGGCGGCCCGCACGTGCTCGGCGATGACGGAGCCGAGGGCGGCGCGGTCGGCCGACGGCACGGCGGACGTGTCGAGCCCGGCCTCGGGCTCGTCGGTGGGGACGTGGTGGCGACGACGGGTGGCCTCGCGGCGCACCGCGTCGACCGCCTTGTGGTGCACGAGCGTGAGGAGCCAGCTGATGACGGTGCCCCGCGTGCGGTCGAACCGCTCCGGGTCCCGCCAGAGCACGAGGAACACCTCCTGCACGACGTCCTCGGCGAGGCCCTCGTCGACGCAGATGCGCCGGGCGAGCGAGTAGGCCGCGCGCCCGTGCCGGGCGTACAGGAGGTCGAGGGCGCCCGTGTCGCGCTGCGCGAGGCGGGCGACGAGGTCGGCGTCGGTGACGTCCGCGTCGACCGGAGCAGGAGTGTCGGGCGCCGGACGTGGCCGCGGGGACGCGGTCACGTCGGGCCCGGCCGCGCGGGACGGTCTCATGACGGGTGGGGCTCCTTCGCCGGGTGCGCCCCGGCCGCGGAGGCCGGAGACGTCGGGGCTTTCGTGACGACGGCGCGGGTCGGTTCGGCCGGACGGCGCAGGGATCGGGGCGGGAGGGTCCGTCGTCGGGACGGAGCGGGAGCGCGACCTGCCCTGACGGACGGGATCGATGCCGTCCCGGCGTGCGGCGCGGGTATGAGCCGGGCCACCTACCCTCGGGGGACCAAGCGACTGCGGAAGGTGCTCATGGCTGGTCAGTGGTTCGAGTCGGTGG
Source organism: Actinomycetospora sp. CA-084318 (assembly GCF_050955885.1). Classification (NCBI taxonomy): domain Bacteria; kingdom Bacillati; phylum Actinomycetota; class Actinomycetes; order Pseudonocardiales; family Pseudonocardiaceae; genus Actinomycetospora; species Actinomycetospora sp. CA-084318. The sequence continues at coordinate 319,176 of NZ_CP192098.1, read as the reverse complement.
CGGAGGCGCAGCGCCGCGCGAAGAAGCGGCTGCCGAAGTCGGTGTACGGCGCGCTCGTGGCGGGCAGCGAGGCGGGCTACACGCTCGACGACAACACCGGTGCCTTCCGCGAGCTGCAGTTCGCCCCGCACGTGGCGGACCTGCCCTTCGAGAAGTCCCTCGGCACGACGATCATGGGCCAGGAGATCTCCATGCCCGTCATGATCTCGCCGACCGGGGTGCAGGCGGTGAACCCCGAGGGCGAGGTCGCCGTCGCGCGGGCCGCGGCGTCGCGGGGCACCGCGATGGGTCTCTCGTCGTTCGCGAGCCGGTCCATCGAGGACGTCATGGCCGTCAACGACAAGACGTTCTTCCAGATGTACTGGGTCGGCGACCGCGACACCCTCGCCGCCCGGGCCGAGCGGGCCAAGCGGGCCGGCGCCAAGGGCCTGATCGTCACCCTGGACTGGTCGTTCTCGCACGGCCGCGACTGGGGCAGCCCGTCCATCCCGGAGAAGATGGACCTCAAGACGATGATCAAGTACATCCCCGAGGGCATCACCCGCCCGCGCTGGGGGCTGGACTTCCTCAAGGCGCGGTTCATCCCCGACCTGACCGTGCCGAACATCCCGGTCGACGGCTCGGAGCCCCCGACGTTCTTCGGCGCCTACGGGCAGTGGATGTTCACCCCGCCGCCCACCTGGGCCGACGTGGCCTGGCTGCGCGAGCAGTGGGGCACCGACCTGCCGTTCTGCGTCAAGGGCATCACCCGGGTCGACGACGCCAAGCGGGCGGTCGACGCCGGCGCCACCGCGATCCAGGTGTCCAACCACGGCGGCAACAACCTCGACTCCACCCCGGCGCCGATCCGCGTGCTGCCCGGGATCGTCGAGGCCGTCGGGCGCGACGTCGAGGTCATCATGGACGGCGGCGTGCGCCGCGGCTCCGACGTCGTCAAGGCGCTGTGCCTGGGCGCGAAGGCGGTCGCGATCGGGCGCGCCTACCTGTGGGGCCTCGCCGCGGCCGGGGAGACCGGGGTCGGCAACGTCCTGGACATCCTGCAGAGCGGCATCGGGTCGGGCCTGATGGGTCTGGGCAAGTCCTCGGTGCACGAGCTGGCGCCGGAGGACCTCATCATCCCGCCGAACTTCACGCGGCAGGCCGGGGTCGCGTAGCCCCCCGGCCCTCCCGGTTCCCCCGGTTCCCCCGGTTCCGAGCGAACGGCACTCTCGCGCACCTAGATTGCGCGAGAGTGCCGTTCGTTCGTCGGGGGGGCGGGACACACGAACGCCGGGCGCTCCCTCGGGGGAGACCCGGCGTCGATGGCGGTAGCGGTGGGATTCGAACCCACGGTGGGCAGAACCCACACACGCTTTCGAGGCGTGCTCCTTTGGCCGCTCGGACACGCTACCGGCGAGAACTCTACCGGTCCGGCCCGCCCGGTCCGGCAGCCCCCCGGAACCAGTCGCGCAGCAGGTCGGAGCAGGCCTGTTCCCGCACCCCGCCGATCACCTCGGGACGATGGGTGAGCCGGCGGTCGCGCAGCACGTCCCACAGCGAACCGGCCGCGCCGGTCTTCGGCTCCCAGGCACCGAACACCACCCGGTCGACCCGCGCGAGCACCGCGGCGCCGGCGCACATCGTGCACGGCTCGAGCGTGACCGCGAGGGTGCAGCCCTCCAGCCGCCAGCCCCTATCGGCGTGCTCCCCTTGCTGGATGCCCGCCGCGGCCCGCAGCGCGAGCACCTCGGCGTGCGCCGTCGGGTCGCCCAGGGCCTCGCGCGCGTTCGTCGCGCAGGCGAGCTCCCGCCCGCTCGCGTCGACGACGACCGCGCCGACCGGGACGTCGGCGGGGTGCGCCGTGCGCGCGACCTCGAGGGCGCGGTCGATCAGCGACTCAGCTCGCAGGCGCGGTCTCCACGATCCGGGCCAGCTCGTCGGCGAACCCGCAGCGCCGCGCGATCGCGGTCAGCTGCTCGTCCGGGTAGAGGTCGATCTCGTCCACCAGGACGGCGAGCTCGTCGGCCGGGACCCCGAGGTCGGACAGCATGCCGAGGTCTCCCTCGGGCCACGGGTCGTCGTCGACCTCGTCCTCCTCGGGGACGTCGAGACGCAGCAGGTCGAGCACGTCCGCGGCCACGTCGTAGTCGAGCGCCGCGACGGCGTCGGAGAGCAGGAGCGACACTCCCCCGGGCACCGGGCGCACGAGGACGAAGAACTCGTCGTCGACATCGAGCAGTCCGATGACCGCTCCGGTCGAACGCAACGCCCGGAGTGCGGTGATGGCGGTGTCGAGGTCGGCGAGCGCGGTACGGTCCATCGGGACCGCACGCCACCGACCCTCCTCCCGGGTCACCGCGACGGCCCAGCCGTCCAGGGGTACGACGGTGCCCTGACCACCGCCACGGGGGGCGGCCTGTGCGCCCTGTCCTGCCATGGTCACCACGGTAGGACCGCGGACCCGGACCGTGAAGGGCGTGGCCACCACGCGCACCGAATCGACACCTTCCGCGCGCCGGACGGTCGCCCGGTGGAGGCCGGGGGTGCAGGATCGGGGGTGTGAGGACGTCCGGGGAGACCCAGCGGGAGGTCCGTCGACGCGCTGCCCACCGGGCGCCGGAACGGGATCTGCTCGCCGAGGCCCGGTCCCTGCAGCCCGACACGGTGGCGCTGCGCCGCACGCTGCACCGCCAGCCCGAGCTCGGCCTGGACCTGCCGCAGACGCAGGCCGCGGTGCTCGCCGTGCTCCGCGACCTGCCCGTGACGATCACGTGCGGGCGCTCCTCCACGTCCGTGGTCGCCACGCTCACCGGCACCCGGCCCGGCCCCGTCGTCCTGCTCCGCGCCGACATGGACGCGCTCCCGCTGCACGAGGACACCGGGCTGGACCACGCCTCGCGGGTCGACGGCGCGATGCACGCCTGCGGGCACGACCTACACACCGCGATGCTCGCGTCCGCGGCGCGGCTGCTCGCCGGACGACGGGACCGGCTGGCCGGCACGGTCGTGTTCATGTTCCAGCCCGGCGAGGAGGCCCGGCACGGGGCGCTGGCGATGCTCTCCGAGGGGGTGCTCGAGGCCGGGGGCGCGCTGCCCTCGTCGGCGCTGGCGCTGCACGTGACCTCGCGCCTGGCCTCCGGGACGCTGCAGACCCGAGCCGAGTCGATCATGGCCTCGTCGGACGACTTCAGCGTCACCGTGCACGGCGCCGGCGGGCACGCCTCCGCCCCGCACGACGCGCTCGACCCGGTGCCCGCGGCCGCCGCGATGGTCGGCGCGCTGCACACGATGGTAGGTCGGCGGGTCAGCGCGTTCGATCCCGCCGTGCTCACCGTCGCCCACCTCACCGCCGGCACCACCACCAACGTCATCCCGGAGACCGCGACGCTCGAGGGCACCGTGCGCACGCTCGCGGAGGAGACGCGCGAGCAGCTGCTGACCGAGCTGCGCCGGGTGTGCGCCGGCACCGCGGAGGCCTACGGGTGCACCGCCGACGTCGAGATCGACCGCGGCTACCCGGTGACCGTGAACGACGGCGAGGTGGCCGAGCGGGTCGCCGACGTCGGGCGGTCGGTGCTGGGCTCGCGGTTCGTCGAGCCGATGCCCGACCCGATCATGGGCTCGGAGGACTTCTCCTACGTGCTCGGGCGCGTGCCCGGGGCGCTGGCGTTCCTCGGGGCCTGCCCGCCCGACGTCGACCCCGCCGAGTCGCCGCCGAACCACTCGAACCGCGTCGTGTTCGACGAGGAGGCCATGGTGGCCGGGGTGGCCCTCTACGCCGGGTACGCCCTGGAGGTCCTGCGACCCTGAGATGTCGCTGGGGTGGGTGAACGGCGGTCACCTCCCGCCCCCGCCCTACGCTCGCGCCGTGGGGACAGTGGAACCGGACACGAGCGCGGTGCTCGCCGCCGCGTTGACCCGGCCCGTGTGCGTGCTCGGGCTCGGGCTGATCGGCGGGTCGCTCCTGCGCGCCGCCACCGACGCGGGCCGCGAGGCCTGGGGGGCGTCGGCGTCGGAGACGACGATCGAGAAGGCGCGCGCGGACGGCTACGACGTGAGCGACACCGTCGCCGCCGCCGTGCGCCGGGCCGCGGACAGCGACGCCCTGGTGGTCGTGGCCGTCCCGCTCACGTCGATGGACGACGTGCTCGCGGTCGTCGGCAAGGAGGCGCCGGACTGCCGGCTCACCGACGTCACGAGCGTCAAGGAGCCGGTGCGGGACGCGGTGGAGCGCTGGGCCCCGGCCTCGCGCTTCGTCGGCGGCCACCCGATGACCGGCACCGAGTTCTCCGGCTGGGATGCGGGCTCGCTGCAGCTGTTCCACGACAAGGTGTGGGTGGTGGCCACCGACGACGACACCGACCTCGCCGTCTGGACCGACGTCGTCGCGCTCGCCCTCGCCTGCGGCGCCACCGTGGTCCCGGCCGCCTCCGACGAGCACGACGTCGCCGTCGCCCGCATCTCGCACCTCCCGCACCTGCTCGCGGCGGTCCTCGCCGCCGTGGGCGCCGACGGCGGCGAGCTCGCCCTCGCTCTCGCCGCCGGCTCGTTCGCCGACGGCACCCGCGTCGCGGCCACCCGTCCCGAGCTGACCGCCGCCATGTGCGAGGGCAACCGCGCCTCGCTGCTGGCCGCCCTCGACGACGCCCTCGGCCGCCTCGGCGCCGCCCGCGGTTCGCTCGCGTCCACCGGGGGGCTGCTCGCGACCCTGACCGCGGGCCACGACGGCCGTGCCGCACTCGACGCCGCCCGCCTGGACCGCCGCGAGGTCCGCGTCGACCTCACCGGCACGCCCGCCGAGCACCTCGAGTCGATGCGCGAGCTGGGGCGGACCGGCGGTCGGATCATCGGCTGGACCGCCGAGGCCCTGGAGGCCGCGGCGCCGGCGGACGACTGAGCCGCTCCCCCGGGCGTCAGCGCCGGCACGTCGCTGACCTCCGCCGTCGGGACTGCGCCACTCGCACGTTCCCGACGACGGGTCGGGCCGGTCAGGCCCGCACCGTCGCGTCGAGCGAGACCCCGGTGACCCGCTCGACGGCCGTCCAGTAGCGGGCGGCGAGGTCGGCGTCGGCAGCGGCTCGCGGCGCCCGCACCTGCGCGGTGCGCCCCCGCATCTGCAGCAGTCCGGGGAGCCCCCACCCCGTCGGGCCCCAGTAGGTGCCGTTGCCGGCCGCCGGGTCGGTGGCCGCGACGAGCATCGGCTCGGCGCCGGTGTCCACCTCCTGCAGCGGGAGGAGCCGCTGCAGCCGGGGCATCTCGCGCGGCGCGCCCCCGCCCGGCACCGTGCTGTTGGCGAACAGCTCGGTGCGGGTGATCCCCGGGTGGGCGGCGAGGCTGCGCAGCGTCCAGCCCCGCGCGTCGGCGACCCGCGCGAGGTGGTTGGCCACCAGCAGGTCGGCGAGCTTCGTCGCGCCGTAGACGAGGGTCGGGGAGTAGCGCCGCGGTACCTCCGGCCGCTCCGGGTCGACGCGGCCCGTCCACGCGGCCGTGCTGCTCATCCAGACGACGCGGGCAGCCGGCGCGGCGAGCAGCTGCGGCAGCAGGCGCACGGTGAGCGCGACCGGGCCGAGGACGTTCGACGCCGTCTGCAGCTCGAACCCGTCGACGGTGAGGTGCTGCTCGGGCACCGCCATCACGCCCGCGTTGTTGAGCAGCAGGTCGACCGGGCCGTCGAGCCCCTCCGCGAACTCCCGCACCGAGGCCTGGTCGGCGAGGTCGAGCCGCCGGACCGCGACGTCCGCGCCCGGGGCACGGCGCAGGACGTCGGCCCGGGCGGCCTCCCCCTTGGCGGGCGTGCGGACGGCGAGCACGACCCGCGCCCCGGCCGCCGCCAGTCGCGCGGCCGCCTCCTTCCCGGTCCCGCTGTTGGCCCCGGTGACGACGGCGGTCCGTCCGGTCTGGTCGGGCACGGCGTACATGGCATCGCCCCTCGTCGAGAAGAGACCGGCGGTCTCTTGCTGCGACGAACGTATCGGACCGCCGGTCTGATAAGCAAGAGCCCGCCGGTCTGTAATATCCGGGGGTGACCTTCCGGCGGGCGCGCACCGACGACCAGCGCGACGAGCGACGCCGCGCCGTCCTGGGGGTGCTCGCCGAGATGCTCACCGAGATGCCGGTCGCGCAGGTCAGCCTGAACGAACTGGCCCGACGGGTGGGGCTCGCGAAGTCGAACGTGCTGCGCTACGTGGAGTCCCGCGAGGCGGCGCTGCTCGCACTGCTGGACGAGCGCCTCGTGGAGTGGGTGTCGGCCCTCGAGGACGCCCCGCCCGCCGCCGGGACCGCGCGCGACCGCGTCGACGCGCTCGCCGGGCTGCTCGCGACGACCCTCACCGACCGGCCCGTGCTCTGCGACCTCCTCGCCGCGCAGTCGGCCGTGCTCGAGCGGAACGTCTCGACCGAGGTCGCCCTGCGCTACAAGCAGGGCCTGCGCGAGGTCGGTCTCCGGCTCGCGGTCGTCGTGCGACGGTCCCTCGCCGAGCTCGACGACGACGACGCCTTCCGGCTCGGCGCCGGCACCCTGCTCTGCGCGGGAACGGTGTTCACGGCCTGCCGGCCGACCCCGGCGATGGCCGCCGTCTACGACCTCGACCCGACGCTGGCCGAGATGCGCGTCGCGTTGCCGGACACGCTGCGCGACCTGGTCGCGGTGTTCGCGAGCGGGCTCGTCGCCCGCGCCTGACGCGTCACCAGAGACCCGGCGGGTCCTCCTGCCCGCGGCTGTGCTGCCCGCGGCTGTGCCGCCCGCGGGCGACCGTGCCCGCGTCGGTGGGCGGCAGGGCGGACAGCGCCGGCCCGGCCGGGGGCTGCTCGGCGGTGGGGAGGTCGACGGCCGTGGCGGCCGTCGGCGCGGTGGGCGCCTCGGCGGGGGCGACGACGCGCAGCCAGTCGGCCGCGGCCTCCGCGTCGTAGGGCGTGTCGCGGCGCCGGGCCATCACGCCCGGCAGCCCCTGCTCGCGCACCCCGGCGAGCAGCGCGGGCCCGTCGTCGTACACCGGCGAGACCTGGATGCGCCCGACCTCGTCGAGGCTCAGCCGCCCGAGCGTGGCGCGGCGCTCGTCGAGCGGGCGCTCGGTCAGCGGGACGCCGTAGAGCCGCAGCACGTCGTAGACCATGAGGATCGCGGGGCGGGCGCGGGCGAGCGTGCGCGCCTTGCGCGGGTCGGCCCGGCGCAGCCGGTCGAACAGCGCGAGCGACGACGGCTGGCCCGCGTCGAGCAGCACCGCCTCGCCGTCGAACAGCCCGTCGGGCACCACGTCGGCCAGCGGCGCGAACTCGGGGAACCGCGCCGTGACGTCGTCCCCCTCGAGCGTGCGGAGGCTGAGCGTGCCGTCCTCGACGTCGGCGAGCAGCCGGATCCCGCTCCAGTCCACCTCGTAGGACCATTCCGGGCCCACGGGCAGCCGCCCCGGCACCGGCTGCATGGGCCGGATGCCGGCTCCGCGCACGCCGACGTCCTGCATGCCCCACATCGTGCCCCGAGGGTCCGACAACCTCGCCGCCGACACCCCGGACGGCGACACTGTCCGGGTGCGGGACGAGCGCGAGGTCGGGGGCCGATGGCGGCGGCACCAGCACCACGAGCACCTCGCCCCCGGCGCCGCGCTCGCACCGTGGGTCGATCACCTGTGGACGGTGACGTGGGACTACGCCGAGCCGTACGAGCAGAAGGTCCCGCCGTCGGCGTCGGTCCACCTCACCGCCCGCGACGGGGCCCCGCCCCGGTGGCACGGGGTCACCACCCGGCACGTCGCCCGGACCCTGTCGGGGCGGGGCCGGGTGGTCGGGGCGGCGCTGCGCCCCGGGATGGCCCGCGCGCTCGTCGGACCGGTGGCAGAGCTGACCGACGGCGAGCGGGCGACCGGCGGGCCCTCCGGCCTCGTCGACGCGCCGGCGCTCGCGCTCTGGTTGGAGGACCGCCTGCCGGCGACCCCGGACCCGGCCGCGCTCGAGGCGGCCGCCGCCGTCGCCCTCGTCCGCGACGATCCGGACCTGCGCCGGGTCGAGGACCTCGCCGCCCGGTGCGGCTGCCACCCGCGTCGCCTGCAGCGCCTCTTCGCCGAGCACGTGGGCGTCGGCCCGAAGTGGGTGATCCGGCGGCACCGACTCGGCGAGGTGACCGACCGCATGGCGGCCGGGGCACCGCTCGACTGGGCCGCGCTGGCGCACGACCTCGGCTACGCGGACCAGGCGCACCTCATCCGCGACGTCACCGACCTGCTCGGCGAGACCCCGACCGCGTACGCCGCGCGGTACCCGCCCGCGGAAATCCTGTGAGTCGCGACGCGTGTGGGGCATCCTGGACCCGGAGCACCGGTGACGCCCGGTGACGAGCGGAGGGAGCCGCGCGATGCGCGCGATCTGGAGCGGCGCGGTGTCGTTCGGGCTGGTCAACGTCCCGGTCCGGCTCTACGCCGCGACCTCGAACCACGACATCCGGTTCCACCAGGTGCACGAGATCGACGGCGGGCGCATCCGCCAGAAGCGCACGTGCTCGGTCTGCGGCGAGGAGGTGGCCTACTCCGAGATCGCGAAGGGTTACGAGACCGACGACGGGCAGCTGATCATGCTCGACGACGACGACCTCGCCACGCTGCCCACTGCCACCGGCCACGAGATCGACGTCGTGCAGTTCGTCCCCGCCGACCAGGTCGACCCGCTGCTGCTCGACAAGAGCTACTACCTCGAGCCCGAGAACAAGGCGCTCAAGCCGTACTCGCTGCTGCGCGAGGCGCTGCGGGAGACCGACCGGATGGCACTGGTGAAGGTCGCGCTGCGCCAGCGGGAGACCCTGGCGCTGCTGCGCGTGCGCGACAACGCGATCGTGCTCCAGACGATGCTCTGGCCCGACGAGGTGCGCGAGGCCGAGTTCCCGGTCCTCGACAACGACGTCGAGGTGCGTCCGCAGGAGATGGCGATGGCGTCGTCGCTCATCGACTCGCTCTCCGGCGACTTCGAGGTCGGTGAGTTCGAGGACGAGTACCGCAAGGCCGTCGGCGAGCTGATCGAGTACAAGCGCGAGCACGGCGGCGGCCGCCCGACGCCGGAGGAGGCGCCGGCCGAGGACGCCGACGACATGACCGACCTGCTCACCGCCCTGCGCCGCTCCGTGGAGGCCGCGGGCGGGAAGGCGGCGGACACGTCGTCGGGCTCGGCGTCGGGGAAGGGCGAGGACGAGGCCCCGGCCGAGGAGCCCGCGCCGAAGAAGACGACGACCCGCAAGCGGTCGTCGAGCGCGAAGTCAGACGACGACGCCGCAACCACGAAGAAGTCGACCACCACCCGCTCGCGTCGGAAGAAGTCCGACGACGAGGAGGAGAAGGCCAGCTAGGGGTCCTACGAGGCGCGGACGTAGGCGTCCCGGTTCGGGACGTCGTACCCCTGGTCCTCGATCGCCTCGACGACCGCGCCGAGCTGCAGCTCGTCGTCGTGCTCCACGCGGACCACGCGGTTCTCGAGGTCGACGTCGATGCCCTCCACGCCGTCGATCGGCGAGAGCGCACCCTCGATCGCGGCGCGGCAGTGGTCGCAGTGGATCTCGGGGACCGAGAGCGTCGTCGTGGCCATGGGAGTCCTTCCGAACGTCTGGGGTGGTCGTCCGCGACGGTGCCACGCCCGTAATCGTGGTGTCGCGCCCACCCCGGTCCGCGTTTCGCGGCAGGGGTGTCGGGGATCCCGGGCCTGTCCGTCGGCCGTCGCGCCGATCGTACCCCCCGAGGGTATCCCACCTGCTGTTTCGAGGAGTGTCACATCGCCATGGCCACATCGGACCGCCCGCTCGAGGGCCGCACCATCGGGTTCCTCGCCGCCAAGGAGGGCACCGAGCAGGTCGAGCTCACCGAGCCCTGGAAGGCCGTGCAGGAGGCGGGCGGCACCCCGGTCCTGATCTCCGAGACGCCCGGATCCATCCAGGCCTTCAACCACCTCGATCAGGGCGACCGCTTCGACGTCGACGCGGTGGTCAGCCAGGTCAAGACCGACAACTACGACGGGTTCGTGCTGCCCGGCGGGGTCGCCAACCCCGACCTGCTGCGCACCATCCCGAACTTCGTGCGCCTCGTCGGCGAGGCCTTCGCCGTCGGCCTGCCGGTCGCCGCGATCTGCCACGCGCCGTGGCTGCTCATCGAGGCCGACGTGGTCCGCGGTCGCCGGCTGACCTCCTTCCCGAGCCTCGCCACCGACCTGCGCAACGCGGGCGCCGAGTGGGTCGACGAGGAGGTCGTGGTCGACGGGAAGCTCATCACCAGCCGCAACCCCGACGACCTCCCGGCCTTCTGCGCCACGCTGGTCGAGGAGTTCGCCAAGGCCGAGAAGCAGGCCGAGATCCACGCCGCCGAGGTCCGCTAGACCCTCCTCGACGTGAAGGTCGCGGGAGCGGGTACAGAACGGACATGCCCCGAGGCCGAGCCAGAGCCCTGCTCCTCCCCGCCGTCGCCGCGAGCCTTGTGCTCGCGGCGTGCGGCACCCAGGCCCCACCGGCCCCCGCCCCGACCTCGTCGCCGAGCGTCGCCCCGACCACCGGCGTCCTGATCCCGGGGGTTCCCACCGAGGGGACCCGGCCCGACACGACGAACCTCTCGCTCGCCGCGGAGCCGGAGTCGGCGCCCGTGCCGACCACCCCGCCGCCCGGGCGCCAGGTCGAGGTCGGGTCGGCGCCCGAGGGTGTCGTGGTCGACCCGGTGACCCGCACGGTCGCCGTCGCGACCCGCAACCCGAACTCGCTGGTGCTGCTGGACGCCGACACCGGCGCGATCCGCACCCGCACCCCGCTGCCCGGCTTCGTCCGCCACCTGCAGCTCGCCGCGCCCGGCGGCCCGGTCCTGGTGCCGGTCGAGAGCGCGAACGCCCTGGTCCGGGTGAACCTGCCCGGCGGGCAGGCCGACCCGCCGCTGTTCGTCGGCACCGTGCCGCACGACGCCACCCAGGCCCCGAACGGCACGGTGATGACCGCCGACGAGCTCGGCGGCACCGTCTCCGCGGTGCGCGGCGACCGGGTGGTGAAGATGTTCACCGACGCCGTGCAGCCCGCCGGACTCGCGCCGGTCGGTGACCTCGTCGGCCTCATCGACGTCCGCAAGGACGACCTGACGATCTACGACGTGGCCACGCTGAGCATCGTCGGGAGCGCCCCCGCCGGGCAGGGCCCGACCCACCTCGTCGCCGACCGGCACGGCCGCATGATCGCCACCGACACGCGCGGCAACCAGGTCCTGGTGTTCCAGCCGAACCCGAGCGGCCCGCCCACCCAGGTCGGCGCCGTCCCGCAGCCCGGCGGCCCCTACGGCATCACCTACGACCCGGTGCGCGACCGCGTCTACGTCGCCTCCTCGGGCACGAACGAGGTGATCGGCTACGACATGACGAACCCGCAGCCCCGCGAGGTCGCCCGGGTCGCCACCGCGCAGGGCCCGTACACGCTCGGCGTCGACCCGACGACCGGGCGGCTCTACATCGCGAGCGTGAACACGGGGGTCGTCCAGATCGTGGACGCTCCCTAGCCGACCTTCCGGAACACCCCCAGCCCGGGCACCTTGTTCCAGGCGTTGACCGTCAGCTGGGGGCCCGCGAACACCAGCCCGGAGTTCCCGAAGGCGCTCTCGCCGCGCGGCGTGAACCAGAACGTGTCACCCGTGTAGTGCGCCAACGGGTACTGCTGGCGCTCCGGCCCGACGACCATCGACAGGGTGCCGTCGGGTGCCGTGCTGACCACGAGGTCGCCCCAGAAGTCGCTGCGGTAGGTCCCGACGTACGCGGTCGGGGCCTGCGGCGGCGTCACCTGCGGGGCCGGCTTCGTGTAGTCGGTCGGGTCGACCGGTTCGGACAGCTGGGCGAAGGCCTGCCGGTAGAGCGCCAGCCAGTCCCGGCTCTGCTTCCCGTTCTCCACCTGGTCGAAGAAGCGCTGGTTGATCGCCTCGGCGAGGCCGTCCGGGGTGCCGTTGGTCAGCGTGACGATGCCGAGGCCCTCGGTGGGGAGGAGCTTGACGTTGGTGCCCGACCCGGTCTGGAACGCCCCGGAGTGGTTCACCGAGAGCCGGTCGGACGAGTCCCGTTCCACGTTCCACCCCTCGCCGTAGAACTGGAACGGCCCGCCGACGTCCTCGACCGGGGCCCGCTGCACCTGCGGCCCCCACATCTGGTTGAGGTTCGCGGTGTCGATCACCGTGGTCGCGCCGTTCTTCCCCTCCGCCAGCAGCATCGTCATCCACTTGGTCATGTCGTTGACCGAGGTGCTGGCCCCGCCCGCCGGTGCCTGCGGATCGACGTCGAAGGTGAGCGACGGCGTCCACGAGCCGTTCGCCTCCCGCTTGTGCAGGGCCGCCCGGTCCGGCCGGTTCGCGACGTCGGCGTAGCGGTAGCTCGACGAGGCCATCCCGAGCGGCCCGAAGATCGTCTGCTGGGCGAGGTCGGCCCACGTGGTCCCGGCGGCCGCCGCGGCGGCCTCGCCGCCCGAGGTCAGGCCGTAGTTCGTGTAGCCCCACGTCTCCCGGAACGGCTCGAGGGGCAGCAGCCGCTGCCGGGCCAGGATGTCGGCCTGGGAGTAGCCGAGGTCCTCGAGGATGTCGGTGGAGAACTGGCTCTCGGGCAGCCCGCTGCGGTGGGCGAGCATGTCGGCGACGGTGACGTTCGCGCCGACGTAGGGGTCGGAGAGCGTGAAGCCGGGCAGCCGCGAGGCGATGGTGTCGGTCCAGGACGCCCGCTTCTGGGTCGCCGCGGCCCCGATCACGCTGCCCGCGATCGCCTTCGAGACCGACGCGACCTGGAAGACGGTGTCCGCGTCCACCGGCTCCGGGCGCCCGACCTGGCGCACCCCGAAGCCCTTCGCGTAGACCACCTGGCCGCGGTACACCACCGCGACCGCCGCCCCCGGGATGCCGGTGGCCTGCAGGTCGGCGGTGACGATGCCGTCGAGCGCCCCGACCGCGGCCGTCACGGCCTCGGGGGTGACCGCACCGCCCGCGGCGGGCGCGCTCGCCGGCGCGTCCGAGGAGGAACAGCCGGTCAGCAGGATCGCCACGGCGGCCGTGGCTGCTGCGAACGTCGTCACGCGCCGTGTCGTCACGGGAGAAAATCTATGGATCGGACGGACGACGTGAAATGGACTCCGATCGCCTGTCCGGACGGGACCTGGGTCCCGTCCGCCGCGCTCAGGACGCCGCGGTCAGGACGCCGCCGCGACCGCCGTCCGCTGTCCCGCCGACTCGAGCACGATCTCCGCGACGTCGCCCTCGGGGTCGGTCGGCCACGGCGAGAGCGGGGACGTCCGGCTGACCCCGTCGAGCACGTCCGCGAGGGCCTCCGGGGTGGTCGGCCACGGGGCCAGCCCGGCGTCCGCGAGCACGGTCGCGTTGGCCCGTCCGTGCCCGGGGATGGGGAGGTAGGTCACGGCGGGGAGGTTGGCGACGAGGGCCTCGGTCACCGAGAGCCCGCCGGCGTTGTGCAGCAGGACGTCGCAGGCCCCCATGAGCGCGGGCACGTCGTCACGCCAGCCCAGGGCGGTCACCCGGGGCATCGCGTCCAGCTCGGTGCGCAGCGCGGCGTTGCGCCCGCAGAGCACCACCACGTGGGCCGCCGGGTTGGTCAGGGCCGCCGACACCAGCGACGGCACGTCCCCGAGGCCCAGCGAGCCCGCGCTGATGAGCACCGCGGTCTCGTCGTCGCCCAGCCCGAGCGAGTGCCGGGTCTCGACGCGGTCGGCGTCGGTGTGCGCGCGGGAGAACGCGGGGCCGACGAGCGGGCCCGCGGGACGCACCTCGACGCCGTACATCGCGTCGGCGGCCGCCGCGCAGGCACTGGTGACCGAGAGGTGCGTGTCGACGCCCGGGTGCAGCCACATGCGGTGCGGGGCGGGATCGGTCAGGTAGCTGATCACCGGGACCCGGATGCGGCCCGCGGCGCGCATGCGGCCCAGCGTCTGGCAGGACAGCGGGAAGGTGGAGACCACCACGTCGGCGTCCCGCGTCCACCGGCGCACGGTGCGCTCGGAGAAGGTGAGGAAGGTCAGGATGATCCCGCGGACGTCCCAGCGGTGCTCGAGGGCGTAGAAGAGCCAGTCGAAGAACCGCGGCAGCCGGTTGACGGTGAAGCCATACCCGTCGCCGATGATGACCTGCCCGTAGCGCGGGAGCGCGTCCAGGTAGTCGTGCACGTCCACGACCGCGCCCCGGGCCCGCAGGCGCGCCGCGAGCTCGTACGCCGCGCGGTCGTGGCCCGCCCCGACCCGCGCGGTGAGCACGACGACGCGGGGAGACCGGTCGGGCCGGTCCCGGCGGGCGTCCTCGGGCGGACGGGTCCCCCGTCGCAGGAGCCGCAGATGCCGGGGACGCGGAGGGCGACGCCGGGTGCGGGTCGGCCTCGGGACGCCGAGTGCGGTCATCGGTCGGGGGGCTCCTCTCGGGCGTGACGACGGCCGACGGGTCGGTCGTTTCCGACCCTCCGACGATCGTCCGGGTGCCGTGACCCTCCCGTGAACCTACTGTGACCCACGGTGGACCTCGACGCGGACCTCATGATCGCGTGTCGTCCGGGACGGACGATGAGGCGCGGGTGAAGCGTCGCGGAAGGACGCGTGTGGGGTTGAACGGGAACCGCCTCTCGTGTGAACAGCACACCCGGACGGGTGCGCCACCCCGGCGGTCGGGAGACTGGACCGCGTGACGAGCCCGCCGACCGACCGCGCGACGCGGCTGCTGATCGTCTCCGGCGAGATCGGTCAGGGGCACGCGGCGGTGGCCCGCGCGGTGGCGACGATCGTCGCGCGGGACCGCCCGGACTGCGACATCCGGCTCGCCGAGGCGTTCGCGCGGATGGGCCACGGCTCCGGTCCGGTGTTCCGCTGGCTGTTCGAGTTCGCGGTGCAGTGGACGCCCGCGCTGCAGGAGGCCTGGTACGCCGCGGTGACGCACCTGCGGCCGGTGCGGTGGTTCTACCGCGAGGTGATGGGCGCCTGGGTCGCCCGCGCGCTCGCGGCGGACCTCGAGGGCCCGCACGCGCGGCTGGCCGCCGACGGCGCGCCCGACGTCGTCGTCTCCACCCACCAGCTCGCGACGGCGGGCCTGGCGTGGCTGCGCCGCCGCGGCCGGCTCGAGGCCCGCGTCGTCGCCGCCATCTGCGACTTCGCGCCGCACGCCTACTGGACCTATCCCGGCGTCGACGAGTACCTCGTCCTCGACGACCTCGCGGCCGCGCCGACGCGCGTGATGGACCCCGGGGCCGGGGTCACGGTGCGCTCGGCGCTGGTCGGCGCGCCCTTCGCCCCCGTGCCCGACGACGAGGCCCGCGCGGCCCGGGAGCGCCTCGGGCTCCCGGCGGACGCACTGGTCGTCGTCGTGACGGCGGGCTCGCTGGGGCTGGGCGGCATCGCCGGCGCGGTGCGGGCGGCGCTCGCGGCCGACCCGCGCTGCCACGTCGTCGCCCTGTGCGGGCGCGACGAGCGGGCGCGCCGCCGGCTCCGCGCCCTCGGCGACCGGGTGGGTTCGGAGCGCCTGCGGGTACCCGGCTGGGTGGACGACGTGCCGACCCTGCTCGCGGCCGCCGACGTCGTCGTCAACAACTCCGGGGGCGCGACCGCGCAGGAGGCCCTCGCCTGCGGCCGCACCCTCGTGCTCTACCAGCCGCTGCCGGGGCACGGGCAGGACTCCGCCCGGCTGCTCGGCCGCGCCGGACTGGCCCGCACCTGCCGTCGCCCGCGGGAACTGACGCGCCTGCTGCAGGGCTGGCTCGCCGACCCGGCCGCGTTGCGCGCGGCCCACGACCGGGCGGCCGCCTGGTCGCGCCGGCAGGCGGGGGTCGACCTCGCCGCCGTGCTCAAGCTGCCCACCGTGGAGAACCTGACGTGACCGCAGCGATCGCCCTGCTCGCCGCCCTGGTCGGCGCCGCAGGCATCTCCACCGGCACCGTGCTGCAGCAGCGCGCCGGGCAGGAGATCGACGAGCCGGGCTCGACCCGGGAGCTCCTGGCGCGGGTGCTGCGCCGCCGCCGCTGGTGGGCCGGCCAGGGCGTGATCGCCGTCGGGTTCGGCTCCTACGCGTACGCCCTGCACGTCGGCCCGGTGGCGCTGGTGCAGCCGGTGCTGGTGACGGGGCTCGTGTTCGGCACGATCGCCTCGGCCGCGCTCGCCGGGCGGCGCCTGGACCGCCGCCTGCTCCGCGCGTCGGTGGTCTGCGTGCTCGGCCTCGCGGCGTTCCTCGCGATCGCCCACCCGCAGGCACCCGCCGTCATGCCGGTCCCGGCCGTGGGCCCGCTCGTGGTGGTGGGGGTGGTCGCCGGGTTCGTCGGGGTCCTCGGGCTGCGCGGCGTCGGTTGGTCGGAGCCGGTGCGGGCGGCCCTGCTGGCCCTCGCGACCGGCGGTTTCTACGGGCTGACGGCCACGTTGTTCGCCACCGCCCTCGCCGCGTCGAACCTGGTGGCCGCGGTGCTCTCCTGGCCCTTCGCGGCCGCGCTCGTCACCTCGCTGTGCGGCTGGACGTTCTCCCAGCGGGCCCTGCACCTCGGGCGGCTCAACGCGCCGGTCAACGCCGTCATCGGGACGACCGACCCCGCCGTGGCGGTCACCCTCGGCGTGCTGGTGCTCGGCGAGTCGGTGCGGACCACCCCGCTCGCCCTGCTCGGGCAGGTCGTCGCGGCGGCGGTGGTCGTCGCGGGCACGGTGGTCATCACCCGGCAGAGCGCGGCCGTGCTGCGCACCGACCGCGCGGGCTCCGGCGAGCGCGCGCCGGCCTGGGGCTGACGATGTCCTGGGACACGGTCAACGCCGTCCTGCCGATCGCGCTCATCGTGCTGGGGTGCACGGTGCTCGCGGTGCTGTTCGCGCGGGACCGCTGACCCCTCTCCCGGTGGCAGCAAAGCGTCGTTGCTGTCATCCAGTGGCAGGAACGCCACATCGTCAGGGACCCGGCGTGACCAGGTCCCGCGGGATGTCGTCGCCGGTGCGCAAGGCGTCCCACAGCCGTTCCGCGTCGTCCTCCCGCCAGTCGACCGCGCCCGCGACCTTCCGCGACGGCACGATCGGGACCGTCGTCGTGACCCCGCCCGAGCCGACCGAGTGCATCGCCCAGCCGAGGCTCGCGAGGTGCCACACGTGGGTCGACTCGTCGACGGTCAACGTGCGCACGGCGGCCGTCGCGAAGGGGACCGACGCGAACGGGTTCGCGAGCGTCAGCGGGCTCGCGGCCTTGGACATCAGCGCGGACAGGAACGCCCGCTGGTTCTGCACGCGCTGCAGGTCGGCGTTCGGGAACGCCCGGGTGCGGACGTAGCCGAGCGCGTTCGGGCCGTCGAGCTCCTGGCAGCCGGCGGGCAGGTCGATCCCGGCCTTCGGGTCGTCGATCGCCTCGTCGAGACACATCTCGACCCCGCCGACCGCGTCCACCATCCCCGCGAACCCCTCGAAGCCGATCTCGGCGTAGTGGTCGATCCGCAGGCCCGTCGACTGCTCGACGGTGCGCGTCAGCAGCTGCGGCCCGCCCGACGAGTACGCCGAGTTCAGCCGCGCCGTGGTGCCGTCCACATCGACGAGGGAGTCCCGCGGGAGGCTCACGATCGAGGTCTGCCCGCCGAACGACCCGACGTGCACGATCATCATCGTGTCGGTGCGGTTGCCGTCCGCCTCACCGGTCGAGAGCTGCCGCTCCTGGGCGCTCGACAGGCCCGCGCGGCTGTCCGACCCGACGAGCAGCCAGTTCGTCCCGGACCCCGACGCCGGACGGCCCGCGTACGAGGACAGCGCCTCGGTCCGCGTCATCTGCGTGTCCAGGTAGATCCCGAACCCGACGAGGAGCAGCAGGAGCACGCCGAGCAGCGCCCCGATCCGTCGGCCCCACCGGCCCTTCCGGACGGCGGGTCGCGGGGGTCGCGGGGGCTTCCCGACGGCGGGTGGCGGGCCGACGCGGGTCGGCTGCGGCTGGGGCGCGCGCTGCGGGGGCATCGGCTGCGGGGGCAGCGGGCGTGGCGGCGGCGCCTGGGGCGGCGGTCCCTGGGGCGGCGGTCCCTGGGGCGGCGGACCCTGGGGCGGGCGGGCTCCGCGTGGCGGCGGAGCCTGTGGGGGCATCGCGAACCCGCCGGGGCGGGGCGGCTGCGGGCCGGGCGGACCCGGGGCTGGAGCCATCGCCGTCTCCCTCGCTGCTCGGCTCCCCCGCCTCCGGTCACCGGCGCAGGAGGGACGCCGGGAGCTAACCGGACGCCGCGTTGGTTTCCGGGACCATAGCCACCGTCGGGGTGACGGCTCCATCCGGGGAACGACGTCCGGGGGGCACCGCCCGTTGCCTCCGATCACCCGACCGGCGGAGCACCCGGGTCACCGGTCGAGGACGGCCGTGCCCAGTTCCGTCACCGTGTCCCCGAGCGCCAGGATCGCCACCGCCATCTCCGGCGCCGCGACGTCGGCCGACTCCACGGCCTCGAGGACCAGCTCGTTGATCCCCCCGACGAGGGCCTGGGCGACGCCCGCGGACAGCTCCCGCCCGCCCGCGGCGGCCAGCGCCACGAGCCCGTCGGCGAAGCGCCGCATCACCTCGCGGCGCACGGCGAGCCCGGCCGGCCCGGCCGAGCCGACCTCGGTGAGCATCGCGCGGGTGAGCAGCGGGTGCTCGGCCATGGCGGCGAGGTAGGCACCGGTGACCCCGGCGATCTCCTCCCGGACCGGCAGGCCGGTGCCGACCGTGGTGGCCGCCGCCTGCGCGATGCGGTGCAGCGGGGCCTCGGCGACCACGCGGTAGGTGGCGAGCAGGCACTCCTCGCGGTCGGCGAAGTGCTGGTAGAAGGTCCGCTTCGACACGCGGGCGCGCGCGACGACGTCGGTGACGGTCACGCTCGCGTAGCCCTGCTCGGCGAGGAGCTCGCCCATCGCGGCGATCAACCGGTCGCGGTGGTCCGGGCCCGGAGCGGTCCCGGTGCGGATCGCGACCACGACCGGGTGGTCGCCGGAATCCGTCGTGTGCGCGCTCACAGTCACTGGCCTATGGTACCAGCTCGTACCATCCTCCCTGTCAGGTTTGGTACGCAGATGTACCGCCGGGAGGGGACCGTGACCACCGAAGCCGCACCATCCGTCGTCGGGAACGGGTCCGACGTCCCGCACCTGTCCGTCGCCATCGTGGGCAACGGGTTCTCCGGGCTCGGCACCGCGATCCGGTTGCGCCAGGCCGGCGTCGAGGACTTCCTCGTGTTCGAGCGCCACGGCGGCACCGGTGGCACGTGGCGGGACAACTCCTACCCGGGCTGCGCGTGCGACGTCCCGAGCCACCTCTACTCGTTCTCGTTCGCGCCGAACCCGGACTGGAGCCACGCCTTCTCGCCGCAGCCGGAGATCCACGCCTACCTGGAGCGGATCAGCGCGGAGTACGGGATCGACCGGTTCACGCGCCACCACCACGAGGTGACCGAGGCCCGCTGGGACGACGGGACGCAACGCTGGACCGTCACCACGACGCAGGGCACCTGGACCGCGGACGCCCTCGTGCTCGGCAGCGGCGCCCTGTCCGACCCGTCGTTCCCCGACGTGCCGGGCCTCGATGACTTCGCCGGCGAGATGTTCCACTCCGCCACCTGGCGGCACGACCTGGACCTGCGCGGCCGTCGCGTCGCCGTGATCGGCACCGGCGCGTCGGCGATCCAGTTCGTCCCCGAGATCGCCCCGGTCGTCGGGCACCTGACCGTCTTCCAGCGCACGCCCCCGTGGATCATGCCGCGGCGCGACCGGCGCATCACGGGCGTCGAGAAGTGGGCGTTCCGCCGCTTCCCGGCGCTGCAGCGCCTGGCCCGCGAGGCGATCTACTGGGGCCGCGAGACGTTCGTGCTCGGGTTCAAGGACCCGCAGCGGATGGCGAGGGCGGCGAAGCTCGCCGAGCGGCACATGCGCACCCAGGTCACCGACCCGGAACTGCGCGAGAAGATCACGCCGAGCTATTCGATGGGCTGCAAGCGCATCCTGCTGTCGAACACCTACCTGCCGGCGCTGGACCGCGAGAACGTCGAGGTCGTCACCGAGAAGATCACCGGCGTGACGGCGAACGCGGTCGTCACCGCCGACGGCACCGAGCACGAGGTCGACACGATCATCGCCGGCACCGGCTTCGCGATCAGCGACCTGCCGATCAGCCACCGCGTGTTCGGCCGGGACGGGCGCAGCCTCGCCGAGCACTGGGGCGACACGATGTTCGCCCACAA
Source organism: Actinomycetospora sp. CA-084318 (assembly GCF_050955885.1). Taxonomy (NCBI): domain Bacteria; kingdom Bacillati; phylum Actinomycetota; class Actinomycetes; order Pseudonocardiales; family Pseudonocardiaceae; genus Actinomycetospora; species Actinomycetospora sp. CA-084318. The sequence continues at coordinate 299,037 of NZ_CP192098.1, read as the reverse complement.
CGGCACGATGATCGCCGGGTTCCCGAACCTGTTCACGCTGCTCGGGCCGAACACCGGCCTGGGCCACAACTCGGTCGTCTTCATGATCGAGTCGCAGATCAACCTCGTGCTGGACGTGCTGCGGCGCCTGCGGACCCGGTCGGTCGGGGCCGTCGAGCCGCGGCAGGACGTCCAGGACCGCTTCGTCGCCGAGATGCAGCGGCTGACCGAGGGCACGGTGTGGACCGACGGCGGCTGCCGGTCGTGGTACCTCGACGGGCACGGCAACAACTCGGCCCTCTGGCCGACCTTCACGATGCCCTTCCACCAGCGCCTCAAGCGCATGAAGACCGACGAGTACGTGCTGACCCCCCGACGAGTCCTGGAGCGTCCGTGACCTACGACATCACCGGCAAGGTCCTGTTCATCACCGGTGCCGCCCGCGGCATCGGGGAGGCCGTGGCCCGCGCCGCGGCGGCCCGGGGCGCCCGCGTGGCGCTCGTCGGGCTCGAGTCCGACCGCCTGGAGCGGATCGCCGGCGAGCTCGGCCCGCAGCACACCTGGGCGCCCTGCGACGTCACCGACCAGGGCTCGCTCGACGCCGCGGTGAAGCACACCGTGGCCGAGCTCGGCGGGATCGACGTGGTGATCGCCAACGCCGGGATCGCCAACCACGGCACGGTGGCCGAGTCGCCCGCGGACGTGGTCGCGCGGGTCATGGAGGTCAACCTCATCGGCGTGTCGCGGACGGTGTCGGCGACGGTGGCCGAGGTCGAGAAGCGCCGCGGCTACTACCTGCTGGTCTCCTCGCTCGCCGCCTTCACCGCCCTGCCCGGGATGGCCGCGTACTGCGGGTCGAAGGCAGGGGTGGAGAACTACGGCAACGCGCTGCGCTTCGAGCTCGCCCACCGCGGCATCGGCGTCGGCACCGCCCACATGGGCTGGATCGACACCGACCTCGTCCGCGACGTGAAGGCCGACTCCTCGACCTTCGAGGACACGCTGCGCAAGCTCCCGCCGCCCCTGGGCAGCATCGCCTCGGTCGACGAGTGCGTCGCGGGCTTCCTCGAGGGCATCGCGAAGCGCAAGCGGCGGGTGTTCGTCCCGAAGTCGGTCGGCCTGCTCGCGGGGCTGCGCCCGATCACCTTCTCCTGGCTCGGCGACCTGCCGATCATGGCGCAGGCGAAGAAGATGGTCCCGCAGCTCGAGGCGCAGTTCCGGAAGACCGGGCGTGCGTTCGGACGTACGTCGGTCGGGATGGGTGAGCCGAAGGGCTGAACGCCCTCGTTTCATTGAACGAACCCTCACCGAAATCACGGTGAACGCACGCGGTGACGGGCACACTCGCGTCCGTGACCGACCTCGCCACCGGACCCGTCTTCACCGACGACTACTGGGCCGACCCCTACGGCACGCTCTCGCGCCTGCGCGAGATCGCGCCGGTCCGGGAGGTCGACCTCCCCGACGGCGGGTCCACGTGGCTCGTCACGCGCTACGCGGACGTGCGGGCGGCGTTCGTCGACCCCCGCCTGGCCAAGGACTTCCGCTCCACGATGCCGCCCGAGCAGCGGCCGGCGGAGCCGCTGATCCCCGGCCCGGCGGGGCACATGCTGCTGCTCAACGACCCGCCGGTGCACACCCGGCTGCGCAAGCTCGTCGTCTCGACCTTCACCGTGCGCCGGGTCGCGGCCCTGCGCCCGGCGATCGAGCAGATCGCCGCGTCGCTGCTCGACCGGGCCGGGCAGGTCGGCGAGATCGACCTGGTGGCCGACTTCGCCGTGCCGCTGCCGATGCAGGTGATCTGCGAGCTGCTCGGGGTCCCGCTCGACGACCGGGACGCGTTCGCGGCGTGGTCCCGCACGATGATCGACGACTCCCCGCAGCCGGAGAAGCACCAGGCCCAGTCGAGCCTGACCGCCTACCTCTCCGACCTCGTCACCGCCAAGCGCGACGCTCCCGACGAGGCCCTGCTCTCGGCGCTGATCCGGGCGTCCGAGGACGGCGACGCGCTCACCCACGACGAGATCGTGGCGATGGGCATGATCCTGCTGATCGCGGGCCACGAGACGACGTCGAACCTCATCACCAACAGCGTCCACGCGATCCTGCGCGACGACGTGCTGCGCGAGCGGGTGCTCGGGGCGGAGTCGCTCACCCCGATCGTCGAGGAGTTCCTGCGCTGGACCTCGCCGGTTGCCAACGCGCCGCTGCGCTTCGCCACCGAGGACCTCGAGCTGGGCGGGGCGACCATTCCGCGCGGGGCGCTCGTCACGCTGTCGGTCGCGGCGGCGAACCGGGACCCGGAGCGGTTCGACGCACCGGAGCTGCACGACCCGGACCGGGACCTCACCGGACACCTCGCCTTCGGCCACGGCATCCACTTCTGCCTGGGCGCGTCGCTGGCCCGGCTGGAGGCCGAGGTCGCGCTCGGGGCGCTGTTCGAGCGCTTCCCGCACCTCACGTCGGCGGTGCCGCTCGACGAGATCGTCTACCGCCACAGCATGCTGATCCACGCGCTGTCCGCGCTGCCGCTGCGGCTCGCTCCATGAGTCCTGACACACTGCGCCCATGGGCGAGGCGCGGTGGGTGCTGGCGGTGGACCACGGCACCTCGACGACGACGGGGGCGGTCGCCGACGTCGATCCCGACGACGGGTGGACGCGGGTCGCGACGGTCCCCGTCGACGGCGCCCCCGAGCTGCCCTCGGTGGTGCTGTCGCGCAGCGACGGCGTGGTCCTCGCCGGACGGCCCGCGCTCGAGGCGGCGCACGCCGACCCCCCGGCCGCCGTGCTCCGGGCCCGTGACTACCTCGGTGCGGCCACCGGCGGACGCGACGACGCCCTGCTCGCGACCTGGCCCCGCCCGACGACCGCGGTGAACGTGGCGACGGCGCTCGTCGCGCGGATCCTGCAGGCCGAGGCGGGCCGTCGGGGCAGTGCCCCGGCGCTGCTCGCGCTCGTGCACCCGCCGTCGTGGACCGACCCCGCCACCGGCCGCGCCGCGCTCACCGCGGCGGGCCGCTCGGCCCTGCGCGCGGTCGACGGCGCCGCCGACGCCGAGGTGGCGCTCGTGGCGGCGCCGGTCGCCGCGGCGGTCCGGCTGGGCGGGAGCGGGCCGGTCGTCGTGGTGGACCTGGGCGGGGGCGGCACCGAGGTCGCGGTGGTCGACCGGACCGAGGGCGAGCACGGGACCACGGCCGCGACGCTGCGCCCCGGCACGCGGACCGTCGAGGTGGGCGCGGAGTCGCTCGACGACGCCCTCACGCAGCTTGTGCTCGACCGGGCCCGACCCGCTCTCGCCGACCGGATCCGGTTCTCCGCCGACCCCGAGGCGCACCGCGCGTACTTCTGGCTGCGCCGCGGCGTCCACGACGCGAAGCGCCGGCTGGGCACCGACGGCTTCGTCGACATCGCCGTCCCCGTGCTGCCGCCGGATAACCCGGGTCCGGGCACCGTGCGGATCACCCACGACGACCTCGGCCCGCTGTTCGCGCCCGCCCTCGAGCAGGTCGGCGCGGCGACGGTCGACCTGCTCGACTCCTCGGGGGGCGAGCGGCCGCCCCTGCTCGTGCGCGGCGGCATCGCGGCGTTGCCCGGTGTGCGCGACTGGCTCGCGGCGCGCACCGGGTGCGGGCTCGCCGGGGTGGAGGACCCGGGCGCCGCGTCGTCGACCGGCCTGGTGTGCGGGGCCGCCGCCTGGGCGGCCGACCGGGCCGGTCTGGGCCGCTGACGCCCACCCCTCTTGCAAGCAAAGCGTCACTGCTTGCACCCAGTGACAGGAACGGCCACATCGTCGGGCGGCCGCCCCTGATGGCAGCGAAGCGTCGTTGCTGTCATCAGGTGACAGCAACGACGCTTTGCTGCCACCGGGGGTAGGGGTACACCCGAGCCCATGGAGGGCGACGCCGTGCACCGCGCGGCCGCACGACTGAGCACGCTCGCCGGCGCCACGGTGACCCGCGCCGAGTTCCGCAACCACCTCGCCGGCGCCGACCTGCGCGGCGCCACGCTCGACGCGACGAAGGCCCACGGCAAGCACCTGCTCACCCGCTTCACCGACGGCCGCACCCTGCACTCGCACCTGCGCATGGACGGCTCCTGGACGATCGTGCGCAAGCACCGCCCCGACGGCCGCCCCGCCCTCCCGCGCCACCTCCTGCCGAACCTCCGCGTCGCGATCACCCTCGACGACGGCCGCAGCCTGGTCGGGCTCGGCGTCCCGGTCACCGACCTGCTCGCCACCCGCGACGAGCACCGCGTCGTCGGCCACCTCGGCCCCGACGTGCTCGCCGGGCAGCCGACCGCGACCCAGGACGCCTTCGATCTCGACGAGGCCCTCGCCCGGCTGGGCAAGGACCCGGCGCGGCCCGTCGTCGAGACCCTCCTCGACCAGCGCGGCGTGGCCGGCTTCGGCAACCTCTGGGCCGTCGAGCTGTGCTTCCTGCGCGGCCTGCACCCCTGGCGTCCGGTCGGCGACGTCGAGCTCGAACCGCTCCTCGCGCTGGGCCGGAAGATGATCCGACACTCCCTCGAGCACAACACCGGGATGACCACGACCGGCGTGAAGCGCAAGGGACAGAACCACTGGGTGACCGGACGCTCGAACCGCCCCTGCTACCGCTGCGGCACGCTCGTCCGGTTCCGGCCCGCGACCGGCGCCCCCTACGCCCGCGAGGTGTGGTGGTGCCCGTCGTGCCAACCGGGCCAGGATGAGCGTCGTGGAGAACGCGCCCGAACCGCGCATCGGTGACCGTGAACGGCGCGAGGTCGACGAACGTCTCCGGCGCGCCCAGGACGACGGCATGATCAGCCTCGCCGAGTACGACGAGCGGGCGCAGGCCTGCTACGCCGCCCGCTTCCGCAGCGAGCTCGAACCCCTGACGGCGGATCTTCCCGACGAGGGCCCGGCGTCGGCCCCGAAGCCCGAGCCGGAGACCGCGGTCGTCGAGCCCGCCTGGCACGACGACCAGCGCGCGCCCGAGCGGCGCGCGCACGGCCGGGGGTTCCGGGGCCTGCTGATCGCCGCGGTCATCGGCGTGGCCGCGGTCGTCGCGCCGGGCGTGCTGTCGGCGAACCAGGGCGCGGCGGTGTTCGGCAGCAAGGTGGTGCAGGTGGCGCCCGGGCAGACCGACGTGCAGGTCGGGGTGCTGTTCGGGTCGACGAAGGTCGTGGTCCCCGACGGCACGCAGGCCGCCACCGCCGGCACGACGATCTTCGGCTCGACGAAATGCGACACCGCGTGCGCGCCCGAGCCCCCGGGTGCGCCGCAGGTGCAGGTCAGCGGCCGCGGCGCCTTCGGCAGCGTCGAGGTGCTCACCGCGACCGAGTACGCACAGGACCAGGACCGGCGCGACCGGGACGACTGAGGCCGGCTCCGAACGAGCGGCACTGTCGCAGCATCTACGTGCGCGAGAGTGCCGTTCGCTCGTCCGGGGTCCTAGGGCGGCGGGAACGCCGAGGGGTCGGCCACCGGCCCGATCACGACGACGGCGGGCGGACGCAGCCCGGCGTCCGCGATCGCCGACGGCAGCTTCGCGAGCGGCGCGCGCACCGTCGCCTCGCCCGGCAGCCCGCCCTCCTGGATCGCGACGGCCGGCGTCTCGGGATCCCGGCCGCCGTCGACGAGCGCCTCCGCGATCCGCGGCAGGTTCTCCACCGCCATGAGCAGCACGACCGTGCCGGTGAGCCGCCCGAGGGCCGCCCAGTCGACGAGGGACTGCTCGTGGCCGGGCGGCAGGTGCCCGGAGACGACGACGAACTCGTGGGTGATCCCGCGGTGCGTCACCGGGATGCCGGCGAAGGCGGGCACGGAGATCGCACTGGTCACGCCCGGCACGACGTCGACGGTGACGCCCGCCGCCGCGCACGCCTGGATCTCCTCGTAGCCGCGCCCGAAGACGAACGGGTCGCCGCCCTTGAGCCGCACCACCCGGTTCCCGGCGAGCGCCTCGTCGACCAGCACCGCGTTGATCGTGTCCTGGCTCATGTAGCGCCCGCGGGGGAGCTTCGAGGCGTCGATGACGGTGACGTCGGGCGGCAGTTCGTCGAGCAGCGCCTGCGGGGCCAGCCGGTCGGTCACCACCACGTCGGCCTGCGCCAGCGCCTGCCGCCCCTTCACCGTGATCAGCCCGGGGTCGCCCGGTCCGCCGCCGACGAGGGTGACGCCGGGGTGACGGTCGCCGCGGTGGCGACGGTCGGCGAGCGTGCCGCTGCGCAGGGCCTCGACGACGCCGTCGCGCACCCCGGCCGCCCGGCGGGGGTCACCGCCGCCGATGACGCCGACGGTGACGTCGTCGTACCGCCCGACGGCCGGGGTCACGGCGGTGCCCTCCTCGGCGTGGTCGGCGCGCACGCAGAACACGCGGTGGGCCTCCGCCTCGGCGGCGACGGCCGCGTTGACCTCGGCGGAGTCGGTGGCGGCGACGCAGTACCAGGCGTCGTCGAGATCGCCCGCGGCGTACCCGCGCTGCTCCCAGACGACCTCCCGGGACGCCGCGAGGGCCTCCAGGGCGGTGGTGACGGCGGGGCTCACGACGTGGACGTCCGCGCCCACCTCGAGCAGCCCCGCGACACGGCGCTGGGCCACCGAGCCGCCGCCCACGACGACGACGCGTCGACCGGCCAGGTCGAGCCCGACGGGATAGAGCGTGCTCACTGACTGATCTCCTCGGTCTTCTCGGCGACCCCGGCGCTGTCGAAGGTCGCGACCTCGGCGAGCGCCCGCGCGGCGGCGGCGACCAACGGCGCCGCCAGGAGAGCGCCGGTCCCTTCGCCGACCCGCATCCCGAGGTCGAGCACCGGCTCGAGTCCCAGGTGTGCCAGCGCCAGGGTATGGGCAGGCTCCACCGAGCGGTGCCCCGCGATCCACGCCTGTGACGCAGTCGGGGCGAGCGCCGCCGCGACCAGCGCCGCCGCCCCGGCCACGACGCCGTCCACGACGACGGGGGTGCGCAGCGCCGCCCCGCCCAGCAGCAGTCCGGCGATCCCCGCGATCTCCAGCCCGCCGACGGCCGCCAACGCGCCGAGCGGGTCGTCCGCGGCAGCCGTGCCGCCACCGTGAGGGGAGGATCCGCCCGCCCCACCCGCGTGAGGGGACCCCTCGTGTGGGTGGGAGGGGTCGAAATTCCCCTGACGCGCGGAGGGGGTGCCCGGCAACAGGCCGTGCCGGGACAACGCCGTCCGCACCACGGCGGCCTTGCGGGCCAGCATCGCGTCGTCGATCCCGGTGCCGCGGCCGGTGACGACCTCCGGCGACGCGCCCGTGAACGCCGACACCAGCGCGGCGGAGGCGGTCGTGTTCGCGATGCCCATGTCGCCGGTGACGAGCAGCCGGTTGCCCGCCGCCACGAGGTCGCGCGCCACCTCCACGCCCGCGACGACCGCCGCCCGGGCCTCCTCGCGGGTCATGGCCGGCCCCACCGTCATGTCGGCGGTCCCGGGGCGGACCTTGCGCGGCAGCAGCCCGGGGGCGTCGTCCAGCACGGCCGCCACGCCCACGTCCACCACCACGACCTCGGCCCCCACCTGGTGCGCGAACGCGTTCACCGCGGCCCCGCCGGCGAGGAAGTTCGCCACCATCTGGTGGGTCACCTCCTGCGGCCAGGGCGTCACGCCCTGGGCGTGCACCCCGTGGTCGCCCGCGAACACCGCGACGACGGCGGGCTCGGGCACGGGGGGCGGGCACGACCCGGCGAGCCCCGCGAGCCGCACCCCGAGCTCGGCGACCCGTCCCAGCGCCCCGGGCGGCACGGTCATCCGGGTCAGCCGCTCGCGGGCCGCGGCCTCGCCCTCGTCCACCGACAGCGTCGCGCACGCGGCGAGCGCGTCGTCCAGCGCGTCCCCGCCGGGGTGCGCGCCCCAGGCGCCCTCGTGCACGGCCCACTCCAGCGGTCGGCGCCGGGCCCACCCGGCGGTCTCCAGCTCCGGCCCGTCGGCGAACGCCGAGACGTGCCCGAGGCACAGGTACGCGACGATCTCCAGGTGCTGCGGGAGGCCGACCCGCTCGCCGAGCAGCGCCGCCATCTCCCGCTCGCGGAAGAACGACACCCACCCGGCGCCGAGCCCCTCGGCCCGCGCCGCCAGCCACAGGTTCTGCACCGCACCGGCCACCGAGTGCGCCGCCATCCGCGGCTGCGTGGCCCGGCCCAGGACGTGCCGGCCGCCGCGGGTCGGGTCGCAGGTCACGACGACGCCGAGGGGGGCCTCGCGGATCGCCTCCACCTTCAGCCCCGCGAACGCCCGTGCCCGGGCCGCCGGCAGCGACGCCGCGAACGCCGCCCGCTGCGCCGCGGCGAGGTCGGCGAGCTCGTCGCGCAGCGCCTCGTCGCGCAGCACGAGGAAGTCCCACGGCTGCGAGAAGCCGACGCTCGGGGCGGTGTGCGCGGCCGCGAGCACCCGCCGCAGGGCGTCGTCGTCGACCGGCTCGGAGGTGAACCCGGTGCGCACGTCCCGGCGCGCCGACAGCACGCGGTACAGCGCCTCGGCATCACCGGGCTCGAGCTTCACAGCACCTCCTGAAGCACCTCGACGAAGGCGTCCATGGTCGTCCGGTCGCGCACGGCCACGCGCAGGTGCTCCCCGTCCAGCCCCGGGAAGGTGTCGCCGCGCCGCACCGCCCAGCCCCGCTCCCGCAGCGCGGCCCGCACGTCGGTGCGCCCCGGCACGCGCAGCAGCAGGAAGCTCGACGCCGGGTCGGCGCCGCGCACCTGGACCCCCGGCAGCTCCCGCAGCGCGGCGAGCAGGTGCTCCCGGTCGGCCCGCAGCGCGACCGCCGCGCGGTCGGCCTCCGCCCGCGCCGCCGTCGTCGTGCAGGCCTGCATCGCGACGAGGGCGGGCGTCGACACCGACCAGGGCGGCGCGGCCGCGGCGAGGAGCCCGACCAGGTCGGGCGCCGCGAGCACGTAGCCCACGCGCAGCCCGGCCAGGCCCCAGGTCTTGGTGAGGCTGCGCAGCACGACGAGCCCGGGCAGGTCGGTGCGCGCCGCCAGCGACTCCGGCTCGCCCGGCACGGTGTCGGCGAAGGCCTCGTCGACGACGAGGACCCGGCCCGGACGGGCGAGCGCCGCGAGCGTCGCCGCGGGGTGCAGCACCGAGGTGGGGTTCGTCGGGTTCCCGACGACGACGAGGTCGGCCTCCTCGGGCACGTCGCCCGGGTCCAGCGTCAGGTCACCGTCGAGGACCACCCGCTCCACCGCGTGGCCCGCGGCCCGCAGTGCGGCCTCCGGCTCGGTGAACTGCGGGTGCACGACGACGGCCCGGCGCGGGCGCAGAGCGCGCGCGAGCAGTACGAACGCCTCCGCGACGCCTGCCACGGGCCACACCTCGGCCGGGTCACGCCCGTGCGCGGCGGCCACCGCCACCCGCGCCGGCCCGGCGTCGGGGTAGGCGGCGAGCTCGGCCAGCGACGCGGCGAGCCGCTCGGTCAGCCAGGCCGGCGGGGTGTCGGCGCGGACGTTGACGGCGAGGTCGACCAGGCCGGGCCCCACCTCGGCGTCGCCGTGGTGGGCGAGGTCGTGCTGGTCGGGGAGGAGCGACGTCACCGCATCTCGCCCTGGCGCGCGCCCGCGGCGGCCCGCAGCAACGCCGCCTCGGCGGCCGGCACCGACGCGGCGAGCACCGAGGTGACCGCCCGCGGCGCGGCGCCGGGGTCCCACCCCTCGTCGTCCATCCGCTCGAGCAGGTCCTCGGTCAGGGCGTCGATGCGGGCCGCGAGGTCGGCGCGGGAGCGGACCGGTCCCGCGCCCAGGAGGTCGAGCGGCACCGCCTTGTCGTCGAGGCAGGCCAGCGCGAGGGCGGCGCGGACGTCGTCGGCGGCGCGGGTCCGCCACGTCGTCGGTCGGGGACAGGCGGTGTGGCGGCGCAGGTAGTGCAGGGGGGCGTGCGACATCGCAGGCAGGCCTTCCTCGGGTTCCTCGCCCGATCGGCCGGCGGTCCGGGGGTGGAGCCGTCGGCGTGCTGGTGGCACCTCACGACGGCCGGAGTCTCCTGGCTCCCGGATCGACACTCGCCCCGGCCTTCCCGCCGGTTGCCCGACCGTGGCCATGCATGGGGTCCGCTCCCCGGTGACAGTGGCGGGACCGCGCCGGATTCACACCGGCTTCCTCCGCGTCCGTCGACCGCTGAGCCGACCACACCACGCGCCGGGGGTCAACGACGTGGGCGTCACGTGCCCGCGGTCAGTGCAGGATGCCCTGCCGGAAGCCCCGGGCGACGGCGTCCGCGCGGTCACCCGCGCCGAGCTTGCGGAAGAGGCGCCGCGCATGGGTCTTGACGGTGTCCTCCGCGAGCGTCAGCGACGCCGCGATCTCGGAGTTCGACAGCCCCTCGCACATCCCCAGCAGCACGTCCAGCTCGCGGCGCGACAGCTCGGTGGTGGCGGGACGCCGGCCGCGGGCGCTGAACGGGCGCGGCCCGGTCTCCTCGCCGGCGCGCAGGAAACCCTTCGCGCCCCGGTCCAGCGCCTGGCCCGCGACCCGGTGCTCGTCGGACGGACCGCCGACCACGAGCACGGCGACGTCGGGTGCCGTGGTGCGCACGGTGTCGAGCGTGGCGATCCAGGCGGGCATCCCGGAGCCGTCGTCGGCGGCGGCCACCAGGACGAGGTCGGGGCGCTCCCGCTCGAGCGCGATCACGAGGTCCTCGCCGGGCCCCACGCCGCGGACCAGGTCGAACCCGGCCTCCACCCCGCGGGCGACCCGCTCCCGGGCGGCCGCGTCGGGCGCGACGATCAGGCAGACGGCCACGGCGGCTCCTCGGACTCGGGTGCGAGGCGCCAGACTCCCACACGGAACCGACATCGTGACCCTCGGGCTACCGACACGTTTGAGGACATCACCCGTCCGTGGCGCGCGTCAGGTGTGCACGCAATGCGCCCACCTGCTCCCCCTTCCCGACGACCGGTGGTGCGGCCACCGCACGCAGGGCGTCCGGCGCCCCGAGGCCGACCGCCTCGAGGACCGCGAGCAGGACCGGCCCCAGCGCGCGGCCCGCGCCGTCGAGGACCTTCGCCGCGACCGCCGTGCCGTCGGGCAGCGCGGCGACGAGCACGCCCTCGGCGCCGGACTTCGCGACGCTGCCGGGGAGCTCGGTCATCAGCACGGTGTCGAGCCGGTCGGTGCCCGCCACGAGGTCCGGCCGGGCCCGCATCGCCGCGGCGACCCGGGCGACCGCGGGATCGGTCGGCCGGGCGAGGGCGTGCGCGAGGCGGGCGAGCCCCGCGAGCGGCGTGACGAACGCGGGAGCACCGCAGCCGTCGACGCTCGCGCCGAGGACCGGGCCGGCGAGCTCGTCGACCGCCGCCCGGCAGGCGACCTGCAGCGGGTGCGCCGGGTCGAGGTAGTCGGGGTCCCCGCCGGCGGCCACGAGCATCGCCGCGTGCTTGCCCGAGCAGTTCATGGCGAGCGGGGTCGGGCCGTGCCCCGCGGCCAGGTACGCCCGCATCGCCGCGGTGCCCAGCGGGAGGTCGGGGACGCAGCCCAGGGCGCCTTGGTCCAGGCCGTGGCGCGCGAGCAGCGCGGTGACGGCGGCGAGGTGCACGGGCTCCCCGCTGTGCGAGGCGCTCGCCACGGCGACCTCGTCGTCGGTGAGCCCGGCCCCGGACCGCAGCACCGCGACCGTCTGGGCGGGCTTGAGCGAGGAGCGCCCGTAGAACGGTCGGTCGGGGTCACCCGTCGTCAGGAACTCCGAGCCGTCGGGGCGCAGGACGACGAGAGCGACCTCGTGCACGGACTCGACGATCCCGCCACGGGTGCTGCGCACGTGAGCACTAAGTGGGGTCATAGGCCCACTGAGTGCTCACCTGCGCGGAGCGCACCTAGAACGCCGCCCGCTCCGCCAGCCGCCGCGCCTCGCCGGCGCGCTCCTCGGCGTCCTCGACGCGCGGGTCGGCCCACGCCTCGGGACCGTCGGCGATGTTGATCCCGACCAGCGCCGACGCCGACTCGGCGGCGGCCGACGCCAGCAGCGACGCCGTCACCGCGTCACCGGACAGGGCGTCCGGGCCGTGCTCGGCCAGGGCCGCCGCGATCTCGGTGACCCGGACGGCGACGGCGAGGACGTCGAGCGGGACCTGGACGATCGCCTCCGTCGCCCCCGCGTCGCCGCCCGGGGCCTTCCGGGCGGCGAGGAACCCGGCGAAGGCGGCCACGTCGTCGTCCGCCAGTCCCAGGGCGCGGGCGCGCAGCCCGTCGAGCTCGTGGGAGAGGTCCAGCGCAGCCGGGTCGGTCCGGGCCGCCGCCTTCGCGACCTTGCCCGCGAGCCCCGCCGCCAGCGCCGCCGTGACGGCGGCCGTCGACCCGGCCGCGGGCCCCGGTCCTCTCGCCGCGAGCGCCTCGCCGAGCGTCGCGACCGGCACCTCGCCCAGCGGCCGGGGTTGACCCGACGGAGCCACCTAGAACAGCCCCACGATCGTCCCGTCGGGCTGGACGTCGATCGAGTGCGCGGCGGGCGCCTTGCCCAGTCCGGGCATCGTCCGCATGTCGCCGCAGATGGGGTAGACGAACCCGGCGCCGACCGAGGCACGGACCTCGCGCACCGGCATCCGCCACCCGGTCGGGGCGCCGAGCAGCTTCGGGTCCGACGAGATCGACAGGTGGGTCTTCGCGATGCAGACCGGCAGCCCGCCGAAGCCGTTGCGCTCGTAGAGGTCGATCGAGGAGTTCGCGGCCGGGGCGTAGTCCACGCCGTCCGCGCCGTAGACCTTCGTCGCCACCGCCTCGATCTTCTCGCGCAGCGGGGCGTCGTCGGGGTAGAGCAACCGGAAGTCCGAGGGCTCCTCCGCGGCCTCGGCGACCGCCTCGGCGAGCTCGGCCGCACCGCGTCCACCGTCCGCGAAGTGCGTCGACACCGCCACGCGGGCGCCGAGCGACTCGGCGATCTCGCGGATCGCGGCGTGCTCGCTGGGGTGGTCGGTGGGGAACGCGTTGATGCAGACCACCGGGGAGACGCCGTGCAGGCGCATGTTCTCGATCTGCTTGCGCAGGTTCGCCCCGCCGGCGTGGACCTCGTCGGGGTTCTCGGCGAGCAGCGCCTCCGGGAGCTCCTTGCCCGCGACGATCCGGTGGTTCCCGCTGTGCGCCTTGAGCGCGCGGACGGTCGCGACGACGACGGCGGCGTCGGGCGTCATCCCCGAGGCGCGGCACTTGATGTTGAAGAAGCGCTCGGCGCCCATGTCCGCACCGAACCCGGCCTCGGTGACGAGGAAGTCACCGGCGTGGATGCCGATGCGGTCGGCGACGATCGAGGAGTTGCCGTGGGCGATGTTGCCGAACGGGCCGGCGTGCACCAGGACCGGCGTGTTCTCCAGCGTCTGCATGAGGTTCGGCTTGAGCGCGTCACGCATCAGGGCGGCCATGGAGCCCGCGCCGTGGATGTCCTCGGCGGTCACGGCGTCGCCGTCGGGGGTGTAGCCCACGACGATCCGGCCGAGCCGGGCGCGCATCTCCTCGAGCGAGTTCGACAGCGCGAGGATCGCCATGACCTCGGAGGCCGACGTGATGTCGAAGCCGGACTCGCGCGGCACGCCGTCCATCCGGCCGCCGAGCCCGGTGACGACGTTGCGCAGGGCGCGGTCGTTCACGTCGAGCACCCGCCGCCAGGTGACGCGGTACGGGTCCAGGCCCGCCGCGTTGCCCTGGTAGAGGTGGTTGTCGAGCACCGCGGAGAGCATGTTGTGGGCGCTGGTGACGGCGTGGAAGTCGCCGGTGAGGTGGAGGTTGAACTTCTCCATCGGCACGACCTGGGAGTAGCCACCACCCGCGGCGCCGCCCTTGATGCCGAACGTCGGGCCCATCGACGGCTGCCGGATCGCGATCACGCCGCGCCTGCCGACGTGGGAGAACGCCTGGCCCAGGCCGACGGTCGTCGTCGTCTTGCCCTCGCCCAGCGGGGTCGGCGTGATCGCCGTCACCACCACGTACTTGGCCCTCGGCCGGTCGGCCATCACGTCGATCGCGTCGAGCTCGATCTTGGCGACGTCGCGGCCGTGCATCTCCAGCAGGTGGGAGGGCAGGTCCATGGCCGCGGCGACGTCGTCCAGCGGCTTCAGCGTCGCCTTCTGGGCGATCTCGAGGTCGGACGGGATGCTCATGACGGATCACACAAGCAGAGACCGTCCCGGCCGTCGACGTGAAGTGACGTCGCGCCTACTGCGCGCACGCGCACCGGATCGTCGGCGAGAGTGGCGCCCCGTGGACCCGGGAACGCTGCTGACGCAGATCGCGCCGATCTTCGCCGTGATCGCGGTCGGGGCGGTGGCCGCCCGCTGGGAGCGGTTCTCCGAGTCGGCCGCCGCGACCCTCAACGACCTCGTCTACTACGTCGCACTGCCGGCCCTGATCTTCGACTCGGTGGCCGAGGCCGACCTGTCGACCGGCGTCTCCGGGTCCGCGATCGTCGTCGCGATCGGTCTGCTCGTGGCCGGCTACGCCCTCGGCGTCGGGCTGGCGCGACTCCTGCGCATGCCGCTGCGGGAGGCCAACGCCGTCGGCACGGTCGGCGCCTGGGGCAACGTCGGCTACCTCGGCATCCCGCTCTCGGTCGCCGTCCTCGGCCCGGCGGCGGGTCTCGCCGCGTCGCTGGTCTCGACGATCCACACCGCCCTGGCCATCACGGTGTTCGTCGTCGCCGCGACGCTGGTCGACCGGGACCGCGGGGCCCGGGGGCTGCTCGTGCGCACCGTGGCCCGCCGGGTCCTGGTCAACCCGATCGTCGTGGCGATCGTGCTCGGCCTGCTCGTCGCCGCGAGCGGCTGGCGCCTACCCCGCCCGGCCGCGACCACCGTCGAACTGGTCGCCGCCATGGCCGCCCCGGGCGGGCTGTTCGCGCTCGGCATCCTGCTCCGCGGGGCCGTGCCCGCGCTGCGCGGCGGGCGGATCGGCGGGATCGCCGTCGCCGTGGCGCTCAAGCTCGTCGTCCTGCCCGCCCTCGCGGTCGGGGCGGTGCACCTCTTCGGCATCCCCGCGCCGTGGGCGGCGGTGCTCGTGCTGATGTGCGCGCTCCCGGACGCGGCGACGGTGTTCGTCCTGATGGCGCAGTACCGGACCTGGTACCGCGAGAGCACCGCCGCCGTCGTCCTGACCACCGTCGGCTCGGTCGTGACGCTGCCGGTGGTGCTGACGCTCGCGGTCTAGGCGCTCATCCAGAGGGTGCGGCGCTCCTCGTGGGTGCGGGCGTGGGCGATGCGGTCCACCGCCGCGCGCTGCTCCTCGCTCGCGGTGCCGAGGGCGACCGCGCGTTCGGCCTCGGCCATCTCGCGATCGGCGCGCGCCTCCTCGGCGTCGGACGGCGTCGCCGCGATCGTGCCGCGGTGGGCGTCCTCGGGCTCGCCTGCGTACCTGCCGGCCATCGCTTCCACTCCCCGTGTCGCTCGGTGGGCCCTCTGCTCGAGCCCCGCCGGTGCGTGGGTAGACGCAATGTGCGCGCAACAATCAGGGCTGTGTCCGAGACGACTGCCGCCGCCGTGGTCCTCGCCGGGGGCCGGTCGACCCGCATGGGCCGCGACAAGGCGGCGCTGAGCTGGGGCGACGGCACCCTGCTCGACCACGTGGTCGCGGTCCTGCGGTCCGCGGTGAGCGGGCCGGTCGTGGTGGTCGGTGCGGCCGGGTTCCCCCGGTCGGTGGACGCCTCCGACGTCCTCTCGGTCACCGACGACGAGCCGGGTCGGGGCCCGCTGCAGGGCATCGCCACCGGGCTCACCGCGGCGGGTGCCGCGGGTCGCGAGACCGCGTTCCTGTGCTCGGTGGACCTGCCCGCCCTGCACCCCGCCTACGTGCACGCGGTCCTCGCCGCGCTGTCCGACGCCGAGGTCGCCCTCCCCGTCCTGCACGGGCACCGCCAGCCGCTCGCCGCCGCCTACCGCACCGCGCTCGGCCCGCGCGCCACCCGGCTCCTCGCGGCCGGGGCCCGCCGGCCGGCCGAGCTGTTCGCGGCGAGCGTGGTCCGCGAGCTCTCCGCCGCCGACCTGCTCGCCGACCCGGCGCTGGCCGCGGCCGACCCGGGGCTCGTCGCCGTCGCCGACGTGGACACCCCCGACGAGTACGCGCGCGCCGTCGCCCGATCCCGGGACGAACCGGACGACACCGCGACGTAGGTCGGTCGTGCGTGGGAGGTTGATCGTCATGACGACGGCCCCGCGCTGGCAGCGCTTCCTCGGCGAGTCGGTGGTCGGGATGGCGGTGGCCGCCGTGGTCGTCGGACTCGGGGCCGGACTGGGCGCGGTGGTGTTCCGCGAGCTGATCTTCCTCGTGACCCGGATCGTCACCGGCACCACCGACTACGCCGCCACGCCCGGCGCCCCGCTGCCGTGGTGGCCCGAGATCGGCCGGTGGTTCCTCGTGGCCGCGCCCGTGGTCGGCGGGCTGATCTACGGCCCGCTGGTCTACCGCTACGCCCGCGAGGCCCGCGGCCACGGTGTCCCCGAGGTGATGCTGGCGGTCGCGGAGAACGACGGCCGGATCCGGCCCCGCGTCGCCGTGGTCAAGTCCGTGGCCTCCGCGCTGACCATCGGCACCGGCGGATCGGTCGGCCGGGAGGGACCGATCGTCCAGATCGGGTCGGCGATCGGGTCGAGCCTCGGGCAGTGGATGCGGATGCCGACGTCCCGGCTGCGGCTGCTCGTCGCCTGCGGGGCGGGCGGCGGGATCTCGGCGACGTTCGACGCGCCGATCTCCGGCGTGTTCTTCGCCCTCGAGATCATCCTGCTCGACTTCACGATGCTCTCGTTCGTCGTCGTGGTCACCGCGTCGGCGGTCGCGAACCTCGTGGCCCGGGCGTTCGAGGGCTCGGGGACCTTCCTGAAGCTCCCGCCGTTCTCCGTCGACTCGTTCGCCCAGTTCGCGCTCTTCGCCGTGGTCGGGCTCGTCGGGGCCCTCGTCGGGGTGGCGTTCACCCGCACCCTCTACGGCCTCGAGGACCTGGCCGACTCCGTGTGGAAGGGCCCGGAGTGGTTGCGCCCGGCGGTGGGCGGCGTGCTCGTCGGTCTCCTGCTCGTCGCGCTCCCCGAGATGTACGGCGTCGGCTACCCCGTGCTGCAGGCCGGCGTGGCGGGCGAGTACGCGGTCGGGTTCCTGCTGGTCCTGCTCGTCGGCAAGCTGGTCGCCACCAGCCTCACGCTGGCCATCGGCGGCTCGGGCGGCATCTTCGCGCCGTCGCTGTTCCTCGGCGCCATGACCGGCACCGCGCTCGGCGTCGCCTTCGCCGCGATCGCACCGGGCGTGGCGGGCCCGGCGGGCGCCTACGGCCTCGTCGGGATGGCCGCCGTGCTCGCGGGCGCCACCCGCGCCCCGATCACCGCGGTGGTCATCGTCGCCGAGATCACCGCCGAGTGGTCGCTGGTCGTCCCGCTGATGATCGCCGTCGCCCTCGCGACCGCCCTGTCCCGCCTCGTCTCCCGCGAGACGATCTACACGATGAAGCTGTCCCGCCGCGGGATCCGTCTCACGCCGCCCGGCGCGCGCGAGTGGCGGCCGTTCGGCCCCGGCGAGGTGCTCGACCTGCCCGAGGAGCGCTGCCTGGTCCGCCTGCCCGTTCCCGACGAGGGCTGGAGCCCGCCGTCCGCGTTCGCGCGGCTCGACGGCGGGGCGCACGATGCGCGGGTGCTCCTCACCGGCCCGGCCGACGCCCTCGACGACCTCGCGGCCTCGCTGCGCCCGGAGGCCGACCGGTGAGGCGGTTCGTCGTGCTCGCCGCCGTGGCCCTGGGCCTGCTCGCGGGCTGCGGGAACTCCGGCAGCCCCGCGGACATCCCCGCCGGGCAGTCCTCCGCGGCGGCCGCCCCCGGCGTCGAGAACGGCACGCCCGACGCGGCGCAGAACAAGCTCCGCCTGGCGCTCGCCGACCCCTGCTACACCTCCGCCGACCCCCGCGCGGTGTGGCCGCGCTGCGGACGTTGGGTGGAGGAGACGGCCTCGACGGCGCGCACCGCCGCGAACGCGCTGCCCTCCGACCCGGCCGTGACCGCCGCCGCCACCGCGGTCGGCCAGGCGCGGGACGCCTACGTCGCCCGGGGCTGCCCCGCCACCGCGCCCGGCGGCACGATCGACGTCGGCGCCTGCGTGGGCGGGCTCGTCGCCGCGCGGACCGCCGTCAGCGGCCTGGCCCGGGCTCTGGGGTCGGCACCCTGAGCCCCGTCCCCGGTGATCACCAGTCCCTCAGCGGTCCGGCGGGCGCCCCTGGAGCCCGCTGAGGGACCGTTGATCACAGGCGGGCCCCGCACGAGGGCTCGCCCGGCCCGAACCACCGACCTCCGCTGATCATCAGTCCCTCAGCGGCCCGACGGGCACCCTCGGAACCCGCTGAGGGACCGTTGATCACCGCCGGGGCCGGCGCCGGCCCTTAGGGTCGGCCCATGAGCAGCCTGACCGACCCCGCCGTCCGCGAGTTCCTGAGCCACGGCACCCGCACGGGCAAGCTCGGCTGGACCGCCCGCGACGGCCGCCCGCTCGTCGCGCCGATCTGGTTCCTGCTCGAGGGCGACACCCTGGTGTTCAACACCGGCCGGGACACCGCGAAGGGCAAGGCCCTCGCCCGCGACCCGCGCGTGGTGCTCTGCGTGGACCTGGAGGAGCCGCCGTTCGCGTTCGTGCAGGTCCAGGGCACGGTGACGCTGTCCGAGGACCCCGACGAGCTGCTCCGCACGGCCACCGAGCTGGGCGGGCGCTACATGGGCGCCGACCGCGCGGAGGAGTTCGGGAAGCGCAACGCGGTGCCCGGGGAGCTCGTCGTCCGGATCACGCCGACGAAGGTCCTCGCGTCGCTCGACATGACCGCGTGAGGCCCGCGCTCGCCGAGGAGTTCGACCTCGAGCCCCACCCCGAGGGCGGCTGGTTCCGGCAGCTCTGGGCCGCGCCCGTCGTCGTGCAGCCCCCCGGGTACGACGGCGGGCGGCCCACCGCGACCGCCATCCACTACGTCCTGGCGCCGGGCGAGCGCTCGGGCTGGCACCGGGTGCGCTCGGACGAGCTGTGGCTCTGGCAGCGCGGCGGACCGATCACGGTGTGGGTCGCCGACGCCCCCGAGGGCGGCGTGGCACACCGGCTCGGCCCGGACGACGGTCTCTCCGTCCTCGTGCCGGGTGGTGCCTGGCAGCGCGCCGAGCCCGCCGACGCCGAGGTGCTCGTGACCTGCGTGGTGTCCCCGGGCTTCGACTACGCCGACTGGGAGCTGGCCGACGGCTGAGCCCGGGTCGCCGTCCAGAGCAGGTACTCCCACTCCATGACGCCGTCGGCCAGCGCGTCGTCGCCGAGGGCGGCGAGGTCGCGGTCGAGGGCGGCCGCACGGTCCGGGTCGTCGGCCAGCGAGGCGTAGACGCCGATCGTCGGCCCGTAGTGGGCGCGGAAGTAGTCGCGGAACGCGGCCCCGTCGGCGAAGCGCTCCACCCGGAGCGTCCGGCGCTGCGCCGCGACGTCGGTGACGCCCGTGCCCAGGATCTCGTCGAGGTGCTCCTCCGAGCCCCAGAGGACCGGCGGCTGCGCACCGGGCGGCGGGGCGGGCGCGTAGGGCCGCATCGTGGCGAACATCCGCCCGATGAACCCCTCCGGTGTCCAGGAGAGCAGGCCGATCCGCCCGCCGGGGCGGCAGGTCCGCAGGAGTTCGGCCGCGCAGCGGCGGTGGTCGGGCGCGAACATGACGCCGATGCACGACATCACGACGTCGAAGTCGGCGTCCTCGAACGGCAGCGCCGCGGCGTCGGCCTCCTCCCACTGCAGCGACAGCCCCTCCGCCTCCGCCTCCGCCCGGCCGGCGGCGAGCAGCTCGGGGACGAGGTCGGAGGCGACCACGGTGGCGCCCGTCCGCGCGGCCGGGCGGGCGGCGTTGCCGGCGCCCGCGGCGACGTCGAGGACGCCGTGGTGCGGTCCGATCCGGCAGGCCTCGACCAGGATCGGGCCGAGCGGGGCGACGACGTCACGGGCGATGCGGGGGTAGTCACCGGACGCCCACAGGGCGCGGTGACGGGCGGTGACGGCATGGGCGTCGATGGCGGTCACGGTGGGTGTCCTTCCGGTCGGAGTGGGCTCCGACGGTAGGAATGCGACGGGGTTCCGCCTAGTGCGAGATGTGTACCGATCACCGTGCGTCACAGCTACGCTTCTCAGGATGGACGGCGCGGACCCTCGGTGCTGCGGGGTGGCCCGGGCCGTGGAGCTGCTCGACGAGCGGTGGACGATGCTCGTCGTCCGTGAGCTGGTCGCCGGGCGGCGGCACTTCAACGAGCTCCGCCGGGGGCTTCCCGGCTGCTCCCCCTCGTTGCTGTCGAAGCGCCTGCACCACCTGCGCCGGGCAGGGGTGGTGGAGCGCCGCACCGAGGGGGCCGAGGTGCGCTACGAGCTGACGCCCGCGGGCGAGGACCTGCGGGCCGTGGTCGACGCCCTCGGGGTCTGGGGTGCCCGCTGGGCGCACGGCACGGACTGTGCCGAGCCGTGCGGAGCGGTCACCCGGACCGCCGGGGGTCAGCCGCCGTCGGCGGGCTGCTGAGCGGGCTGCTGGGCCTGCTCCTCGGGCTGTCCGGCCGCGGGAGCCTGGGGGGCCGCCCCGTCGGCGGGGGCGCCCGGCTCCGCGGGGCCGGGCTCCGGGCCGGGTCCCGCGCTCGGGGTCGGCGGGACCGAGCTCGTGGTCTCGGGCGCCTTCGTCGCGCTCGTCGGCGCCGCGGTGGTCGAGGACGCCTGCTGCCCCTCGCCGGTGGCGGTGGTGCCCGGGTCGGTGCCCGCGACCGGCACGAACTCGCCGAAGGTCTGCTTCGGCGTCCCCTGCACCGCGCCGTTCATGAAGGTCTGCCAGATGTCGCTGGGGATGCCGTGGCCGTAGACCGGGCGACCGTCCGGGTACTGGATCGGCGTGTTGTCGTCGGTCCCGACCCACACCGAGGCGACGACCGACGGCGTGTAGCCGACCATCCAGGCGTCGTTGTTCTGGTTGTCCAGGTGCGACTGCACGGTGCCGGTCTTGCCCGCCGAGAGCCGGCCGCCGGCGAGCGAGGCGCCGTCGTAGGTCGGGACGTCGCGCATGGCCTCGGTGACGTTGCGGGCGACCTTCGGGTCGATCCGCTGCTCGCCCTGGTCGGCCGCGCCGTCGTAGAGGACCTCGCCGCTCGCCGTCGTGACCTTCTGGACCAGGTGCGGCTTGTGGTAGACGCCGTCGTTGGCGAACGTCGCGTACGCCGCCGCCATCTCGACCGGGGTGACCTCGGCGTTGCCGAGCGCGAGCCCGGAGTTCGGGTTCGCCAGCGGGGCCGTGATCCCGGCCTGGTGGGCGGCGTCGGCCACCGCCTGCGGGCCGACCTCGTTGCCCAGCGCGGTGAACACGACGTTGTTCGACAGCGTCATAGCGCGCTTGAGCGTGCAGTTGCTGCAGTCCGCGCCCTCGACGTTGCGCACCGTCCGCCCGGGCACCGACTGGCCGTCGAACTGCGTGCTGATGCCGATCGGCGGATCGTGCTGGAGGGCGGCGAGCAGGACGAACGGCTTGAACGTCGACCCGGCCTGCTTCTCGACCTGCGCGTAGTCCAGGCCCGACCCGTTGTCGCCGCCGTAGTAGGCGACGATCGCGCCGGTGCGGGGGTCGATCGACACCGCGGCGGTGCGCAGGTTGGCCGGCTTGCCCCGCATCTCCTCGCGGACCGACTCGACCGCGTCGGCCTGCTTCTCCGGGTCGATCGTCGTCTGGATCTGCAGGCCCTCGGTGACCAGCGCGTCCTCGTCGATCCCGAGGCTCTTCAGCTCGTCCTTCACCGCGTTGTAGATGTGGCCGCGGTCGTCGTCCGGGACGCCGTTGCCGACCTTGCGCGGCGGGATCGTCATCGGGAAGGTCGCGATCGCGCGGTCGCCGGCGGAGAGCCAGCCCTGGGAGACCATGCCGTCGAGCACGTAGTTCCAGCGGCGCTGCGAGCCCTGCAGGTTCACCGCCGGGTCCCACTGCGACGGCGCCTGGATCAGGCCGGCGATCATCGCGCCCTCGGCGGGCGTGAGCTGGTCGACCGACTTGGCGAAGTACGCCTGCGACGCCGCCTGGATGCCGTAGGCGCCGCGGCCGAAGTAGATGCTGTTGAGGTAGTCCTCGAGCACCTGGTCCTTCGAGTACTCCTGGGTGATCTTCGCCGAGATGATCAGCTCTTTGAACTTGCGGAAGTACGAGTGCTCGGAGCCGACCATCGCGTTCTTGACGTACTGCTGCGTGATCGTCGACCCGCCGCCCTGGCCGCCGGTGACCTGCTTCCAGGCGGCCTTGGCGATCCCGGAGACGTCGAACCCGGAGTTCGTGTAGAAGGTGCGGTCCTCCGCGGAGAGCACCGCGTGCTGCACCGGCAGCGGGATCTGCGCGATCGACACCTTCTGCCGGTTGCCCTGCTCGCCGGGTGCGACGCGGGCGAGCACCGTGCCGTCGGAGAACGACACCGTGTTGAGCTGGCTCTCCACCGCCGAGTCCGCGTTCGGCACCGGGATCAGCAGCCAGCCCAGGGTCAGCGAGAGCGCCGGGACGCCGATCGCCGTCGCCAGCGCCGCGTAGCCCATCCGCCGACGTCGCCGCCACAGCCGCGCCGCCACCGGGAGCGACTCGGCGTCCTTGCCGTCGAGGTAGCGCTGCACGTGCCCGTCGACCCAGTGCCCGGCGCGGACGAGGCGCTCGCCGCCCGGCCAGTGCACGACCTTCGCCGCGACCGCCGCGAGCAGCACCGCGAACGCGGCTGCGATCCGTCCGCGCGGCGGCGCCGGGCGGTCGTCCCGCGACGGGGCGGCGGACGGGCTGATCCGGGTCCGTCCGGGCGTCGCGCGGGTGGTCCGGGTCGTCCGGGTGCTGCGGGTCGCGGCGCGCCCCCCGGCGGCCCGCGCCAGCCCGTCCTTGCCCGCCGCCCGGCGCTCCGCGCGGGTCTGCATCGACTGCGGGGTCGAGCCGGTGCGGCGGGTGGCGGTCGTGGTCGAGGTGGTCGAGGTGGTCGTTCCCGACGAGGCCCGGGTCGGCTCGGCCGTCCCGGTCTTCTCGGCCTTCTCGGTCTTCTCGCGCTGCTCCCGGCCGTCCTTCCCGACGGCGGGTGCGATGGCGGTGCCGTCGGCCGTCCGCTTCGGCGCGGGCTCGTCGTGATCACCGAGCACCGTCGGTGCCGGCGAGGCCCCGGGCGCCGCCGAGGGTGCTCGGTGGTCGTCGACGGGGCCGCCGGGCCGCGTGGCCGTGGTGGGACGGGACCCGGTCGTGGCGGCACCGGGACGTTGCGGCCCCGCCGGGCGGGCCGGGGCGGCCGTCGCGCCGGGACCCGCAGGCGCCTGCGGAGCGTCGGGGCGGACCGGGCCGGGCGGACGGGTCGGCGCGGGAGCCGCGGGGGCCGTGGCCGCGCGGCCGGCCGGCCGGGCCGGGGCGGCGCCCGGCTTCCCGGGGTGCGCCGACGTCCCGGGCTGCGCGGGGGCACCGGGCTGGGCGGGGGCACCGGGCTGCGCTGGGACACCGGGCTGGGCGGGCGCACCGGGACGGACCGGAGCCGCGCCCGTGACCGGCGGCGCGGCGGGCACGGGCCGGGCGGGTCCGACCGGCGAACCCGGGCGTCCGGTGCTCCCGGGGCGCGTCGACGGCGGCACGACCGGCCGGGGCTGGGGTCCGGAGTCGGTGCGGGCGCCGGGCACGGCGCGCGAGCCGGTGAGCGAGGTCGGCGCGGGCTCGGAGCCCGGGAACGAGGGGTGGCTCGCGGGGCGCCGCGCGGGGGCGGCGGGACCACGCCCGGTCGGGCCCTCGGGCAGCGGCGGGGCCGGGGGCGGCGGCACGGCGGGCGGCGGCTGGAGCGCCGTCGACCGCGATCCGCCGGGACGGGACCCGGTCAGCACGCCGCCGCGCGACGGGGCCGGGCCGCGACCGGCCGCTCCCGGGGCCGCGGCGGGTGCGGCGGCCGGGGCCGAGCGGAAGGACGACGACGACAGCGCGCTGGGGAACCCGACGGGCGGGGAGGGCGGGGCGGGGTCGTCGGCCGGGCGGGGCCGGAAGATCTCCCCGTAGTCGCGGTCGCGGTCCGCGTCGTCGGCGCCGGTCGCCGCGGGCGGCGGGACGACGAGGGGGTCCGGGCGCTCGTGACGCGAGGACCGGGAGTGCGCTCCCGCCACCGCTCCACCTCCCGCGTCCACCAGGGCGGGTCGATCCCCGCCGGTCTCGATTGGATCACGATCCGGTCACTGCCCGATCACGGTCCCTCGGGGTGGAGCCGTCTCTCGGAGGGCCGCCGGGCAGGCGATCCCGTCGGGGTCAACGGCAGCCCTGCGACGCGGATACAGGGGGAACGTGGCGTGCTCCGTGACCGGATGGAAACATGCGGCGAGCGGTGTCCGGTCGCGCTCGGATGGGCGACACTGTCCTCCGCTCGCGGGAGATCGGCCGGTCGCCGATCGACGTCCCGCATCCCGACCGGGACGACGACGAGAGGTGGCCCATGACCGACGAGCCGGACGATCCCCGCGGGGAGGCTTCGGGTGCGTCGGAGGGTGCGTCGGAGGGCGCCCCGGACCGCACGGGCGCCGACCGGCCGGGGCTGGTCGCGGGCGAGGCGGCCGCCATGGCCCGGTTCGGCGACGGTCCGGCGCTGTTCTCGGCCGACATCCCCGCTCCGCGGCACCCGCACGTCGGCCCGCTGCTGCCCCACCGACGGCTCGCCTTCCGCGCCGGGCTCGGCCGGGAGGACGCGGTCGCGCCCGAGTCCCACGGCGAGCGGTCGTCGGGAGAGCTGGTGCTCGCCCCGCGGCACCTGCCGGCGCGTCCGGTCGAGGACCTCGCGAGCCGGTGGCACCGGCTCGGGGTCGCCACCCGACGAGGCGTGGTCGTGGCGGTCGACTGGACCGCGCGCGGCGTGGTCGCCGCCGTCACCGCGCTCGGGGCCGCAGCCAACGCGGTCGTCGGCCTGATCTTCGGCCCCGAGCGGCCCGCCCTCCCGGAGGGCCGTCGCTAGAGCTGGACGCCCCGCGTCAACGCCCCGTCGACGACGAGGTTGGTGCCCGTGACGAAGGACGCGACCGGACTGGCGAGGAAGGTGACCGCCGCCGCGATCTCCTCCGGGCGGGCCATCCGGCCGGTCGGGTTGAGCGCGAGGGCCCGGTCGTAGAGCTCCGGGTCGCCGGACTCGATCGACTCCCACACCCCGCCGGCGAAGTAGGTGTTGCCCGGCGACACCGTGTTCGCCCGCACGCGTCCGGCGAGCTGGTGGGCGAGGCCCTGGGTGTAGTGCACGATCGCGCCCTTGAACGTCCCGTACGGGCCGGCGGCGAAGTCGATCTCGCGGCCGGAGACGCTCGAGATCGTGACGATCGACCCGGCGTCGGAGGCCTCCAGCGACGGCAGTGCCGCCTCCACGAGCCGCACCGTGCCGAGCATGTCGGTGCGGAAGGACGCCTCCCAGTTCTCCTCGGTGGGCGGGATGGCCAGGGCGGACACGTTGGCCACCACCACGTCGATGCCCCCGAGCTCGTCGGCGCACCCGGTCACCCACGCGCGCAGGGCGTCCCCGTCGGCCACGTCGACCGCCGCGCCGCGCACGTCGTGCCCGGCCGCGGTGAGCTCGGCGACCGTCGACTCGACGCCCTCGGCGCCGCGGGCGCAGAACGCGACCGTGGCGCCCTCACCCGCGAGGCTCTCGACGACGGCCCGCCCGATGCCCTTGCTGCCGCCGGTCACCAGGGCCCGTCGGCCCCGGAGCTGCAGATCCATCGATCTCCCTAGAGTTCGGCCGCGCGGACGCGCAGCGACGCGTGCAGCCCGTCGTAGGGCTCGACGCGGGGCAGGAACGCCTTGGACACCTTCGTCACGGCGCTGTAGTTGGTGTCGACCACGTTGGCCAGCGGGGCCAGCGAGATCTGGGTGAGCAGCTCGTAGGCGTCGAGCCGGTCGAGACCGTGCAGCGTGCCGAGCCAGGAGATCATCTCCTTCTGCCCGATCCGCCACGCGTCCTCGAGCGGGCGCGAGGAGCCGACCGTGATCAGCTCGTCGTCGCTCTCGATCCGCGGCCACAGCGGCGCGGGGGCCACGTCGGCCTTGACCAGCTCCACGATCAGGGTCACGTGCATCGCGCCCTCGACCGCGGTGCCGCACGACTCGCCCTCGCCCTGGCGGTAGTGCCCGTCGCCGACCGAGAAGTTGGCGCCGGGTTCGTTCACCGGCAGGTAGCAGGTGACGCCCGCGCGCATCTCGGGCGTGTCCATGTTGCCGCCGAACGCGTCCGGGGTCAGCGACGAGCGCACCTCGCGGGCGGCCGGCGCCACCCCGACGGTGCCGAGCATCGGCGCCACCGGCAGGTCGACCGAGAACTCGCTGCGCCGGGCGACGAAGGTGACGGTGCCGCGCGCCCTATCCAGCTCGTAGATCCAGGTCAGCTCGGGCAGCGGGTCGTCGAGCAGTGCGGTCCGGTCGGTCCCGGTGAGGCCGCCGAAGAACGGCACCAGCGTCGAGGCGCCCCAGTCCCGGGCCGGGGTGAGGTCGACCAGGTGCAGGACGAGCGTGTCCCCGGGCTCGGCGCCGCGGACGGCGAAGGGCCCGGTCTGCGGGTTGAGGAAGCGCGGGTCGAGGACCGCGCTCGGCAGGTCGGTGACCGACCGGATGCGGCCGCCGAAGGCGTCGTCGCACCAGAGCCGCAGCACCGTGCCCGGCTCGACCTCCCGGACCGGGGCGACCCCGCCGAAGGTCCACGCGTACTGGTCGGGGGTGGGGGTGAACTCGAGCTCGGTCACCGCGGCTGGATCTCGCCCATCGGACCGAACCCGTCGTGCGGGGTGTCGATGTAGAGGATCTGCGGCTGCGCGGAGACGAGGTCGGGCATCTTCTCGAAGAACTCCTTCACGTACGGCTGCGAGGTGTGCGTGGAGCCGGCGTCGGCGTCCCGGAAGCCCTCGATGCAGACGTACTCGTTCTCGTCGGTGAGGCTGCGACTGAATGTGAAGTACAGGCAGCCCTCCTCGGCGTTCACGTTGCGCGCGTAGGAGTCCGCGAGCGCCAGCCAGTCGTCCGTCCTCTCCGGCCGGATCTGCATGACGATGTTGATGACGATCACGACGGACTCCCTCGGCACGACGGCGGTGGCCGGCCCAGCCTGGTGGGTCGGGGCCCCGCGGTCCAGCGCTAGAAGTGGTCGGCGCCGGTCAGCTGTGCCTCGAGCCGGTCCGCGGTCTCGGTGACGAGTCGGAAGGGGCCCTCGAACTCGGCGAAGGTCAGGTCCTCGAGCGGGGCGGCGTGGCGGAACACGGCCGTCCCGCGCACGGCGACGGCGCCCCCGACGACGGCCTCCTCGGCGAGTTCGAGCAGGCGGCGCGCGTCGATGTCGTCCAGCCGGGCGATCGGGGACTCGATCTGGATCCAGTCGTGGCCGTCGACCTCGCCGCGGTGGTGGACGTACACGAGCTGGTCGCGGTCGTCGGTGGTCGGCAGGCGGAAGGTGAGGTTGTCGGCGTCCTGCGCCATCACCTCGTAGCGGACCCGGACCCACAGCACGAGGTCGTCCCAGCTGGCCACGGACACTCCCCTTCAGGCTCGACTGGCCGAACCGTAGCAGCGGGTCTCAGCGCGCCCCGACGAGCTTGTCCCAGGCGAAGCTGCCGACGGTGGCGGTGGCCCCGGAGCGGTCGAGCAGGCGCAGGAGCGCGGCCCCGTCGCGCGGGCGGTCCGCGGCGTCCTGGGCCGTGGCCCGGCGCAGGACCGGCACGAGGCGCGGCGAGAGCCGGCCGACGCCGGTGAAGGCGTCGGCGGGCGGCCCGTCGAGGATGCGCCGGGCGATGTCGACGATGTTCTCGCCGTCGAAGAGGTGGTCGCCGCGCGCGGCGAAGACCACGCAGCACGCCCAGGCCCACACGTCGGTGGCCGGGCCGGCGCCGTTGCCGGTGACCTGCTCGGGGGCCATGTAGCCGGGCGTGCCGACCATGTTCCCGGCCGGGGTGTGGTGGGTCTGTCCGACCACCCGGGCGATCCCGAAGTCGACGACCTTGGGCCCGGCGGAGGTCAGCAGGATGTTGCCGGGCTTCAGGTCGCGGTGGGTGATCCCGTCGTTGTGCAGGGCGGCGAGCGCACGGGCGAGGGCGATCGCCATCCGCGTCAGGGTCTCCGCGTCGCGCACGGCCCCGCTCTCGCACACGTAGGCGTGCAGCGAGGGTCCGTCGAGGCGCTCCATCACGATGTAGGGCATCGAGCCGTCGAAGCCGACCCCGAGGACGCGGGCGGTGTAGTCGCCGGTGACCTTCTGCAGGGTCTGGCCCTCGCGCAGGAAGCGGGTGCGGGCGTCGACGTCGTCGAGCAGGTGCGGGGCGAGCACCTTGATCGCCACCTGGCCGGCGGTCCCCGCGCGGTGGCCCAGGTAGACCGTGCCCATGCCGCCCGACCCGAGCCGGCCGGTGAGCTGGTACTCGCCCACGGTCCGCGGGTCGTGCGGGGTGAGCGGCTGCTCGGGCGGCGCCATGTCGATCAGGCGCGTCGCGGTCGTGGGCGGTCGCGGGGCGGCGGTGGAGCGCGGGACCGGGGGCGGCGTCCGCCCGGGGCCGGATCGGGGCCCGGCCGGGACGGCGGCGGGACGGGCCGCGGTCGGCGGACGGGCACCGGCCGCTCCCAGCGACGGCGCCGGTCCCCGTCGGGACCGGATGAGGCGCCGTTCCTTGGGGTCGGGGAGGCGCGCGGCGCGCAGGGCCTCGGGCAGCACGGGGGCCTCGGCACAGAGCTTCGGGCGCATCGCGCGCACGGTCATCTGGTGGCCGAGCAGGAACAGCCCGGCGGCCAGCGCGCCGTTCTCCAGGCCGATGAGCAGCAGCAGGCCGAAGACGACCGCGGCGAACAGCCACGTCGTCCGCCGCTTCGACAGCGGCCAGGGGCGGGTCACCGGCATGGCGCGGCGCCGCTCGACGTCGAGCGCGGCCACGTGCAGGGTGGCGACGGCGAGCGCGAGGACCACCGACACCACCGACGCGACCACGAGCACGGCCGAGCCCGAGCTCGGCGTCGGGAGCCCGGCGTCGTCGAGGGCCCCGACGAAGCGGTCGATGAGCACCCGCCGGTCGGCGTTGCCGCCGGCGGCGAGGCGGGCCGTGAGCACCGCACCCACCACCGTGACGGTCGTCGCCAGCGCGGCGAGGCCGAGGACGACGGGCACCGGGTCGCCGGCCTGACGGTGCAGGTGCCGGACCGCGCGTCGGCGCTCGGGCCCGGTCAGACGCGCCACCCGGCCGGTGACCACCCGGTCGACCAGGAGGGCCTGGCGGCGGCGCGCGACGAGGGCGCGGTAGAGCGGGGAGGCGCACAGTGCGAGGAGGAGACCGGCGGCCAGCGGGGCGAGGAGCCGGAGGCCGGCACCGGGGTCGAGCGTCACGGGTGTCCCTCCTCGCTGTGCGTCGGTGGCCCTGGGCCGGCTCCTGGGGTGCTCGACGTTACCTGGCGCCGCCGTCGGATCGGCGTGCGTCGGGCCGGGCGGGTCGGTGGGCGCGCGTCACGCGGCGGGCCACGGACCGCGGCGCCTCGGCCGGGAGTGCGCGCAGCCGCTCCCACCGCCCGCGCACCGGGTGGCGCAGCACGACGTCACCGAAGGAGTGCCGCCCCCGCACGCTCACGTGCAGGTCACCGCGGTCGCGGCGGTGCACCGTCTCGTCGCGGACGGCGCCCGCGGAGATCCGGAGATCGTCGACGTCGGCGGTCGCCCCCTCGGGCAGCACGATCGTCGGCGAGCACATCCCCGTGACCAGCTCCACGGCGACGACGGCGGTGGCGCACTCCGCCTCGGAGAAGTCCAGCAGCACGCGGCCGACCCAGCTGCGCACGCGGACCGTCGGCGGGGCCTTCCAGAGGCCGCGGCGGGTGATCGACCCGCCGAGGCCCGCCTCGAGCTCGAGGACGTCGCTGCCGTGCGAGGAGTGCAGCACGAAGCCGGGGAGGTCGGAGAGCAGGCCGTCCAGCTGGTCGCGGTAGCGCGCGGCCTGGGCGATCGCGACGCGGTCGGAGTACTCCACCGGCGTCAGCCGACCGGCGACCATGGCCCGCGCGAGCATCCCGGCGACGTCCTCGCGCTCGGCGTCGGAGGCACGCTCCCGCGGCGGTTCGACCGGTTCGGGTTCCTGCGCTGCGCGGCGCGCCATGCCCTGATCATAGGTCGGCGCGCGCGGGCGCGAGGATGGTCGCCGTGGCGGACGGGCCGGACGAGGGTCGGCGGACGCAGGCGCTCGGGGTCGTCCTCGCCCTGGCGGTGGCGGCCGTGCTCGGCGTCGTCGTGCTCGGCGGGCACGACCCGGCGGGCGCTCCGGTGGCGGGCACCCGCACCGCCCCGACCGCCGGCACCTCACCGCTGACCGGCACGGGCGACCCGGGGCGGGCCGTGCTCGCCGTCAAGATCGACAACGCGCCGGAGGGGCGGCCGTGGATCGGGGTCGGTGACGCCGACGTCGTCTACGTCGAACCGGTCGAGGCCGGACTGACGCGGCTGCTCGCCGTGTTCGCCTCGCGGCTGCCGCCGGCCGTCGGCGCCGTCCGCAGCCTGCGCGAGTCCGATCTCGACGTGCTCGCCGCGTACGGCCGCCCGGCGCTGGCGTACTCCGGCAACGCCCCCGAGCTCGACGCCGACGTCGCGCGCGCCGCCATCGACGGGGTGTCGGCCGAACGCGTGCCCGCGGCCTACCGGCGGGCGGCCGACCGCCCGGCACCGCACGACCTCGTCGGCGACCCCGCGGCCCTGCTGCGGGCCGCCCCGGACGCGGCCGCGCCCCGCGACGTCGGGTTCCGCTTCGGCCCACCGGCCGCGGGCGGCAGCCCGGCCCCCGACGTCGTCGAGCGCGTCGGGCGCACCGAGGTGCTCGCGCGCGCCGACGGTGGTCGGTGGGCCCTCACGGTCGGCGGGACCCCCACCGACGTGCGCCCCGCGACGATCGTGGTGCAGCGCGTCCCGGTGCGGACCTCCGCCATCCGCGACGTCGCCGGCTCCCCGTCCCCGACGGCGGTGACCGTGGGGTCGGGGCCGGTCGAGGTGCTCCGCGACGGGCGCCGTTATCCCGGGACCTGGTCCCGTGCCGCGCCCACCGACCCGACGACGTTCACCGGCGCCGACGGCGCCCCGCTGACCTTCGCGCCCGGACCGGTCTGGGTGCTGTTGGTGGCGGCCTGAGATCGGGTACCTCCGTCGCCATGGCTACCGGTGACAAGATCGACAACAAGACGGACGAGCTCAAGGGCAAGGCGAAGGAGGCCGTCGGCAAGGTCCAGGACGACAAGGACCTGCAGGCCGAGGGCAAGGCCGACCAGACCAAGGGCAGCATCAAGCAGGCCGGCGAGAAGGTGAAGGACGCCTTCCGCAAGTGACGCTCCCAGACGGCGGGTCCGCGCGGCGGGCCCGCCCTCGGGCGGTCGTCAGTACCCGCGGGAGAAGCGGTTGCCGGCGAAGCCGTAGACGGGCGTCCCGTCCGGGTCGCGACGGGCGAGCCGGTGCACCGCGAACACGTTCACGCCCGGGATGGTGCCGCCGTTGACGCCGTCGGTCGGCGTGCGCGGCCCCTTCTCCACGAGCACGAGGTACTCCTCGGGGGGCGGCGCGGTGTCGATGACGCGCACGTCGTGCTCCCCCGCGCAGGGTCCGTCCTGCAGTCGGATCCGCATGGCGCCCCTCCCTCCGGCACGAACATGGTCGCACGATCCGGTTACCGGCGAGTCGCATGGCCCACACCCGCGGGCTACGCCTTGACGCGCGGGTGCACGCAGAGGAGTCTCGGAAGCGTCGATCATGCCCCCCGTGATCGACGCGAGCCCGGTCGGTGTCCCCCCGCCGACCGGGCTTCTCCATGTTCGGACACGCTGCGTGCCGCACGCGCTCACCCGCCGGCGCCGGGGCGACCACGAACGGGCCAGTCCGACGATCCCGTCATCGCACGTCCACCGATCCGATACCCCCGGGACGTCCGGGCACGTGTGAAGTGCGCGCGTCAGGGCACTCTCCCTGGGCCGCACCGTGAACGGCGTGTCGAGGAGGCCCGGCCCGTGGACGACGACGAGCGCCGCCACCTGCGGGACCTCGTGCACCGTGCCCACGAGGCGTTGGGCGAGGTCACCGCCCGGCAGGCGCGGTGCCCGGCGGGCGTCGACCGCTTCGACTGGTCGGCGGACCTGCTCGACGAGCTGGCCCGCGTCGCGCTGCAGGTCGGCGACGCCGCCGCGGCCCTCTCCGGGGGCGAGGACGACGAGCTCGAGGCCCGCTCGCGAGACCTGGCCACGACCATCGTCCGGCGCCGGAACGACGCCCTGACCCCGCTGCGCCCGTCCCGGCGCCGACCGCGACGACCCGCGGTGCCCGCGCCCCTCGACGGGCGCGCGTTGTCGCGGCACGCCTGACTACCCTGCTCGGCGTGTCCCGCCCCGCCGACACCGTCGGCCGCCTGCTCGTCCGTTGTCCGGACCGCTTCGGGATCGTCGCCGCCGTCTCGTCGTTCCTCTCGGCCTCGGGCGCGAACATCCTGTCGCTCGACCAGCACACCACCGCGACCTACGACGGCACGTACTTCCAGCGCACCGAGTTCGCCCTGCCCTCGCGCGATCTCGACCGGCTGCGGGCCGCCTTCGACTCCGACGTCGCGCGCCACTTCGCGATGGACTTCACGGTCACCGACACCGCCGCCCCCAAGCGCATCGGCATCCTGGTCTCGAAGATCGACCACTGCCTGCTCGACCTGCTGTGGCGCACGCAGCGCGGTGACCTCGACGTGACCGTCGAGGTCGTCATCTCGAACCACCCGGACCTGGCGGCCGCGGTGGCGTCGTTCGGGGTGCCGTTCGTGCACGTGCCCGTGACCCCGGAGACGAAGACCGACGCGGAGGCCCGGCAGGCCGAGCTGCTGGCCGGGCTCGACCTGGTGGTGCTCGCCCGCTACATGCAGATCGTCTCGGCCGACCTGCTCGCGGCCGTCGGAGCACCGATGATCAACATCCACCACTCGTTCCTGCCCGCGTTCGTCGGGGCGGTGCCCTACCGGCAGGCCAAGGAGCGCGGCGTGAAGCTCGTCGGGGCGACCGCGCACTACGTCACCGAGGAGCTCGACCAGGGCCCGATCATCGAGCAGGACGTGGTGCGGGTGAACCACCGCCACACCGCGGCCGACCTCACCCGCCTCGGCGCGGACGTGGAGCGCTCGGTGCTCTCCCGCGCCGTGCGCTGGCACTGCGAGGACCGCGTGATGCGCGACGGGGCCACCACGGTCGTGTTCTAGGACCGGGTGGTCACGCGGTCCACGCGACGTACATCGCCAGCACGACCACCAGCAGCACGAGCAGCAGGGCGAGGGCGGGGATGCCGGTCGGCGTCCTCGGGGTGGGCACGGCCATGGTCGATCTCCTCACCGGGGCTGGGCGTGTGCCCACTCATCGCCGCCCGCACGCCCGGTGTGAGCCGATGTCACCCGATCGTGATCGGTGGTCAGAGCTGCAGATGGAGCCGGAGGGCGTCGTCGAGTTCGGTCAACGTCTCGGGGGAGAGACGGCCGACGACCCCACCCAGGCGCTCGACCGCGATCGCGCGCACCTGCTCGGCCTGCGCCTTCGAGTCGCTGCTACCGCGTTCCTACCGTGGTCGGGCCCGGCCGCGGGGCTCGGTGGCATCCTCGGCGGGTGAGCCGGATCCAGCGCCACGACGACGGGCTCGAGGTCGACGTCCATCCCGGCCGCGAGGAGTTCGCCGCACGCGTGGTCGCCGAGCGCGAGGGCCTCGTCGGGAAGGCCCTGCACCTGATGTCGCTCTATCTGAACCTCGACCGACGCGGCTTCCACCTCGACACCATCACCGTGCCCACGGCCGGCGAGGCCGAGCTCAGCTTCTCCTGGAGCTCGGCCGAGGAACCGGAGGCCGAGGGTTACACGCGGTTCGACGTGTCCTTCTCCGCCGACCTCCACCCCACGGGCTTCGCCGTCCGCTTCGTCTGACGGCCCACCCTCCCGTCGAAGGTGACACCAGGCAGTTCGGGCGCCCTCGGGACCTGCCTCACGTCACCCTCGCGGCAGGTGGGCGTCGGGTCAGTTCCGCCGACGACCCGCCCTCCCGCCGAGAGTGACACCAGGCAGTTCGGGCGCCCTCGGGACCTGCCTCACGTCACCCTCGCGGCAGGTGGGCGTCGGGTCAGTTCCCCAGCCAGCGCTGCGGCGCCACCGCCGTGACCGCGCTCGCCGCCGCCTTCGCCGCGGACGCCGTCGGAGCGGGCAGGGTCACGGCGGTCGGGGTCGGCTGCGGGGTCGGGTCGCACTGCGCGTCCGACCCGCCGCCGCCCGTGCGGGCGGGCAGGGTGCCGTCGCTCAGGTAGCGCGCCACGATCTGGTCCTCGCACGGGGCCTGGCCCTGCAACGTCCCGGCGTGGGTCGTGCCACCGACGCCCTCGACCAGCACCGACCTCGGGAACGACTGCCGGACGGCGAGCGCGCCGGCGTACGGCGTCGCCGCGTCCTTCGTCTCCGAGACCAGCAGGATCGGCGGCGCCGCGGCCCCGTTGACGGCCGTCGGCCGACCGGCCGGAGCCGGCCAGGAGGTGCACGGCGCGTTGAACCAGGCGTTGGCCCAGGTCTCGAACGGCGCCTTCGGGTAGAGCGCCGCGTTCTTCGCCCGGAACTGCGGGTAGCGCGACCACGGGGAGTCGGTGCACTGCACGCCGAGGTAGACCGCGTACCCGTTGTCGTCGGTCGGCGCCGGGTAGAGCGCGAGCAGCCCGGCGGGGTTCTGCTGGTTGACCCAGGCCGAGAACGCGGACGCGATGTCCTCCCAGCCGTACACGTAGTAACCGGCCTGCAGGAAGATGTCGTTCCACTCCGAGGAGCCGATCAGCTTCCCGGCCGGCTGGGTGCGCAGCTTCTGGTACTGCTCGTCGTAGCGCGCGCGCACCGCCTGCTGCGTGGTGCCCAGGTGGTAGACGGAGTCGTACTTCGCCACCCACGCGAAGAACACGCCGATCGAGGTCTCGAAGGCGACGTCCTGGTCGTAGTTGCCCTGCTCCCAGACCTTCGCGGGGTCGACCACGCCGTCGAGCACCATCCGCCGGGTCTGCTGCGGGTGCAGCGTCGCGTAGGTGGTCCCGAGGTAGGTGCCGTAGGAGAAGCCGTAGAAGTTGATCTGCTGCTCGCCGAGCGCCTTCCGGATGCTCTCCATGTCCTCGACGGTGTCCGTCGTGCGCAGGTGGCGCAGCAGCTCGCGGTTCGCGACGGCGCACGCGGCGGCGTAGCGGGTGGACTTCGTCAGCCACGCGGCCTCGGCGCGCGGGTCCTCGGTGGCCACGTAGTACGGGCGGTTGTAGCCGGCGTAGGTCGTGTCGCAGGACAGCGACGGCTCGCTCGCCCCGACACCGCGCGGGTCGAAGCCGATCCAGTCGTAGGCGTTCCCCGCGCCGTCCGGCACCCGCGACTGCAGCCGCGACAGCCCGAGCCCGGACCCACCGGGGCCGCCCGGGTTCACGAGCATGATCCCTTGCGACTGCGGGGTCTTGTGGGCGATCCGCGAGATCGCGATCCGGATCTTCTGCCCGCCCGGGTTCGCGTAGTCGAGCGGGACGGTGACGAACCCGCACTGCGCGCCCGCCGTGACCAGCGCCGGCGCGGTGCACGGCCCGAAGGCCACCGGCGGCGGTTGGTAGCCCGGCGCCGGGGCCGCCTGGGCCGGCACGGCGGTGAGCGCTCCGATCACGGCGAGGAGCAGGACGGCGGCGAGACTGACGACTCGAGTGCGCAGCGGTCTCTCCTCACACGGATCCGATCGACCCGGCGGACTCTAGACACCCACACGGGCTAATGCCGTGCTCCTGTCCGGTTTCTCCGGATCGTGCGCGACGGTTCCACCGGACGGAGCCCGTGATGTCACCATCGGTGGCGTGGAGTTCGTGGACTGGTCCGACGAGGGTCCGGCCGTGGTGCTGCTCGACCAGCGGGCGCTCCCGCACGAGACGGTGTGGCTGACGCTGCACACGGTCGACGAGGTGGTCGACGCCATCCGCACCCTCGCGGTCCGCGGTGCGCCGAGCCTCGGGATCGCCGGCGCGTACGGCGCCGCCCTCGCCTGTGCGCTCGGCACCCCGGAGGCGGCGCAGCGGATCGCGACCGCCCGCCCGACGGCGGTCCCGTTGAGCCTTGGCGTGCGTCGGGTGATGACGCGCGTCGACGACGGGCCGGAGGCCGTCCTCGCGGAGGCCCGCGCGGTGGCGACCGAGGCCGCCGTCGTGAACGCCCGGGCCACCGAGCGCGCCGCCGACCTCGTGCAGGAGCTCCGCCCCGGGCCCGTCCGCGCGCTGACCGTCTGCAACACCGGCGACCTCGCCTGCGGCCCCGGCGGCTCCGCGCTCGGCGCGATCCTGCGCCTGCACGACCGGGGGGCGCTCACCGAGGTGCTCGCCTGCGAGACCCGGCCGCTGCTGCAGGGCGCGCGCCTCACCGTGTGGGAACTCGCCCGGGCCGGCGCCCCGCACCGGCTGTGCGTGGACTCGGCCGGTCCGGCGGCGATCGCCTCCGGGCTGGTCGACGCCGTGCTCGTCGGCGCCGACCGGATCGCCGCGAACGGCGACACCGCGAACAAGATCGGCACCTACATGCTCGCGTGCGCCGCCGCCCGCTCCGGCGTGCCGTTCCTCGTCGTCGCGCCCGAGGAGACGATCGACCCGGACACCCCGACGGGCGCGGACATCGTCGTCGAGGAACGTGGCGCCGACGAGGTGCGGGGCACCACCACACTCGCCGGCACCCCGGTCTACAACCCGGCCTTCGACGTCACCCCGTTCGACCTGATCACCGCGGTCGTCACGGAGAAGCAGGCCTGGCGCTAGGCCACCAGGCGCTCCGAGACCTCCCACAGCCGCTCCGCGTTCGCCGGGTCGAGCGCGAACGGCGCGACCCCGTGCCGGCCGTCAGCCTGTGTCCGGTCGGTCAGCACCGTCGCCTCGTGGCAGTCCTCGAAGTACCGCCCGCCCACGCCCTCGAGCAGCGGGGACACCGCGCACAGCACGGAGGTCGACGCGCCCTGCTCGACGGTCTTCATCTGCTCGGACGCCCCCGCCGCACGACGGACCGCCAGCAGCGCCTCCATGTCCACGTGCCGCTGCAGCCCCGTGGCGATCCCGCCCGGCATCAGCGCGTTCACGGTGATCCCGTCGTCGGCCCAGCGCCGCGTCGCCTCGACGGCGAAGAGGACGTTGGCGGTTTTCGACTGCGCGTAGGAGATCCACGGGTCGTACTGGACGAACGAGAAGGTCAGATCGTCGAACAGCACCGGCAGGCGCAGGTGCGCCGAGGAGGACACGGCGACGACGCGCGCCCCGCCGGCCGCCGCGAGCGCCCGGTGCAGGCCCGTGGCCAGCGCGAAGTGCCCGAGGTGGTTCGTCGCGAACTGCGCCTCCTGCCCGTCGATCAACGTCCGCTCGGGCAGTGCCATCACACCGGCGTTGTTGACGAGCAGGTGCAGCGGGCCCTGCCAGGCCTCGACGAACGCGGCGATCGAGGCGCGGTCGCCGAGCTCGAGCGGCCGGACGTCGACCTTCCCGCCCTGGCCCCGGATCTCCGCGGCGACCCGCTCACCGGCCTCGACGTTCCGGACGGCGAGGGTGACCTCGGCGCCGTGGGTGGCGAGCGTGCGGGCGGTCTCGACGCCGATCCCGGACGACGCCCCGGTGACGACGGCCCGCGTCCCGGTCAGGTCGATCCCGGCGGCGACCTCGTCCGCGGTGGAGAACTCGCCGAAGGGGGTCTGGATGGTCATGGTCGCGCTCCCTGAAACGTAGGGTCCCTACGGATACAGCTCGACCGTACCACCGAAACGTAGGGCGCCTACGCTTGTCGGTGTGTCCCCCCGTGCCGACGCCCGCGCCAACCGCGACGCCCTCCTGCGCGGTGCGTCCGCCCTGTTCGCCTCCGAGGGCGCGGACGTCCCGCTGGACAAGGTCGCCCGCGCGGCGGGCGTGAGCATCGCGACGCTCTACCGGCACTTCCCGAACCGCGAGGCCCTGGTCGCGGCCGCCTACGCCCAGGAGATCGAGGCGTTGGGTGAGGTTCCCGACGACGGGTCGGGCTCGGTCGCGCTCGCCCGCTGGCTCCTGCGCTTCGTCGAGTTCGCCCGGACGAAGCGGGCGCTGGGCGACCTCCTGCACGCCCCGGGCGCCGATCACCCACCAGCGCGCGGCGTCATCACGGACGCGCTGGATCGCATCCTCGCCCGCGGCGTCGCCGACGGGACCCTGCGCGACGACCGCGACGCCGACGACGTGATCGCGCTGCTCGCCGGCCTGTGGACCCTGCCGGACGACGACTCGTGGCCGGAGCGGGCCGACCGGCTCGCGGGCTTCGTCCTGGACGGTCTGACCGTCCCGAGCCGGCCCGTCAGCTCCTGAAGGCGCGCGCCGCCGCGACGCCCGCGTCGAGGTCCCAGTCCGGGACGTCGGCGACCGCGCGCAGCTGCTCGCGCGTCAGGTCGGCGCCCGCCGCGATGAGCGCGTCGATCGCCGCTCGGTCCACCGGGTGCGGGGCCTCGTTCTCGACGAACTCCTCGATCATCCCCCGACACCGGTCGTCGTCGACGAAGATCGGGTACAGCGAGGTGAACCCGTCGGAGAGGTCGTAGGGCGCACGCCACCAGCGCTCGCCGTCCCAGCCGTAGACGAAGCCCACCCACTGCATGCGGGCCATCCCGTCCACGGCGGGGGCCTCCCACCAGTCCGGGGCGCCGGCGAGGAGGTCGGTCTCCTCCTCCTGGAAGTACGTCGCCGCCTCGCGGAAGTAGGTGTCGGAGTACTCGTGGTCGTTGCCGACGAGCACCGCGCGGCCGTCCCCGACGAGGTGCAGGTCGGCCCAGTTGCCGCCGCCGTCGTCGTAGTGCCAACGGCCAAGTTCGGCGAACGCGCCGCTCCCCCAGCCGCGCGCGCCGAGGATCGCGGCGAAGGCGGCCCAGCGGCCGCGCATGGTCGTCGGGGTGGGCAGGTCGACCGGGACGAGAGCCATGCGCGGCATCCTGTCGTCCCCCGATCCGGGCAGGGGCGGGGGGAACTACTCGGTTCGGCACAATGGCCCCATGTCGGTCCTGCGGGATCCCCTCACGGTCGCGGTGCCGTTCTTCATCGTCTTCGTCGTGCTCGAGGCCGTGTCGTTCGCGGTGTTCGCCGACGACGACCTGCGGGGCTACGAGCGGCGCGACACGATCACCAGCGTCGTCAGCGGCATGGTGGCGCTGCTGTTCAACACCGTCGCCCGCGGCGTGGCCCTGCTCGGCTACGCCGTGCTGTACGAGCTGACGCCGCTGCGGCTCGACCCGTCGAGCCCGTGGACCTGGGTCGGCGTGCTGCTCGGCGTCGACCTGCTCTGGTACGGCTACCACCGCACGGCGCACCGGGTCCGGCTCGTCTGGGCCGCCCACCAGGCGCACCACAACAGCGAGTACTTCAACTTCTCCACCGCGGCCCGCCAGAAGTGGAACCCGTGGTTCGAGATGCTGTTCTGGGTGCCGTTGCCGCTGCTCGGGGTGCCGCCGTGGATGATCTTCACGGCGTTCTCGAT
Organism: Actinomycetospora sp. CA-084318; assembly: GCF_050955885.1. Lineage (NCBI taxonomy): Bacteria > Bacillati > Actinomycetota > Actinomycetes > Pseudonocardiales > Pseudonocardiaceae > Actinomycetospora > Actinomycetospora sp. CA-084318. The sequence continues at coordinate 259,601 of NZ_CP192098.1, read as the reverse complement.
CACCCTCGTCTACCAGTTCTTCGTGCACACCGAGCGGATCGGGCGGCTGCCGGCGCCGATCGAGTTCGTGTTCAACACGCCCTCGCACCACCGCGTGCACCACGCGAGCGACCCGGAGTACCTCGACCGCAACTACGGCGGCGTGCTCATCGTCTGGGACCGCCTGTTCGGCACGTACGCCGAGGAGGTGCAGCGGCCGCGCTACGGGCTGACCACGCCGCCGCCCACCCGGAACGTCGTCGGGCTGCAGTACCACGAGTTCGCCGCGATCTGGCGCGACGTCCGCGCGGCGACGACCTGGCGCGAGCGCCTCGCGCACGTGTTCGCCCCGCCGCAGGGCCCCGCCGTCGAGACGGTCAGCGCACCGACCCCAGTGCCGCGTCGATGATCGACACGCCCCGGTCGATCTCCTCCTCGGTGGCGGTCAACGGCGGCGCGATCCGGAACGTCCCGCCCATCCCGGGCAGCTGCACGATGTTGACGTGCAGCCCGAGCTCGGCGCACCGCGTGGTCACCGCCGCGCCCAGCCGGTCGGCGTCCTCACGAAGCCTGCCCCCGTCGCTCCGCTCGCCCGGTTCCAGCTCCAGCCCCACCAGCAGGCCCCGGCCCCGCACGTCGGCGACCACGTCGTGCGGCAACGCCCGCAGACCGGACTGCAGGCGCTCACCCAGCTCGGACGCGCGCCGGTCGAGGCCGTCGCGCTGCAGGACGTCGAGCACCGTCAGGCCCACGGCGGCGGGCAGCGGGTCGTTCACGTGCGTGGTGAAGAACAGGAAGCCACGCTCGTGGGCGCGCTCCTCGATCTCCGCGCTGGTGAGCACGGCGGCCAGCGGCAGCCCGGCCCCCAGCGTCTTGGACAGCGTGAGGATGTCCGGCACCACCCCGTCGCGCTCGACGGCGTACCAGTCGCCGGTGCGGCAGAGCCCGGTCTGGGCCTCGTCGACGATGAGCAGCATCCCCCGTTCGCGGCACTTCTCCTGCAGCGCCGCGAGGTAGCCGGGCGGGAGGTCGACCACCCCGCCGGAGGACAGGATCGGCTCCACCAGGCACGCGGCGAGCGCGCCGACGGACTGCGCGTCGATGAGCTCGAAGCCCAGGTCCAGCTGCCGGCGCCAGTCGAGCTCGCCGTCGGGACCGACGATCGAGGGCCGGAACCGGTCGGGCACCGGCAGCGCGAAGTTGCCGGGCGCCGTCGGGCCGTAGCCCTTGCGCCCGGCGCTGTAGGTGGCGTTCGCGGCGGCCTGGGTCATGCCGTGCCAGGAGCGCGCGAAGGACACGATCTCGTGACCCCCGGTCACCAGCTTCGCCATCCGGACGGCGGCCTCGTTGGCCTCCGCACCCGTCGTCAGGAAGACGGCCTTTTCCAGCGGCGCGGGCAGCGTGGCGGTGAGCCGCTCCGCGAGGTCGAGGACCGGGCGGCTGAGCATGCCGGAGTGCAGGTGGTCGAGGCGCGCGACCTGCTCCTGCACGGTCGCGACGATCTCGGGGTGGGAGTGGCCGAGGATCGCGCTCATCTGCCCGGAGGTGAAGTCGAGCAGCTCCCGGCCGTCCTCGGTGAACACCGAGCTGCCCGCCGCGCGGGCGATGACGTCCGGGGCGAACGCGCCGCGCCCCGAGTAGCGGATGAGGTGCTTCTCGTCGGTCACACCTCGCGAGCCTTCCCGACGCCGGGTCGCTCGGCCAGGGTCTCGGGGTCCCAGCGCGCACGGAACCGGCGGACCATCCGGTTCATGACGTCGAGCTGGGCGGGGTTGTAGAGGTCCTCCATGGCCCGACGGACGGTCCGCAGGTACTGCGGGAGGCCACCGGGCGCGTCGAGCCCGAACGTGGTGATGCGCGGGTCGGCGGTGGCGCGGGCCAGGACCTCGTCGGCGAAGCGCTCCGCGAGCCGGTCGCGGGTGGCCTCGTCCGCGTCGACGTCGAGGGCCTCGAACGCCTCGGTGAGGGCGGGATCGGTGTCCTCACCGCGCACGAGGTCGGCGTACACCTGGCGCCCCTCGGCGCCGAGGGTGCGGCCCATGACGGTGACCAGGTTGCGGTCGTTCTCCGACAGCGTCCCGGTGGTCACGGCCGCCAGGTCGCTCGGCAGGTCGGTGGGCAGCTCGTGCTCGAGGATCTCGGCGAGCTCCGCCCGCAGCCCCTGCAGCCGCTCGACCTGCGCGGCGAGGTCCTCGTCGAGCGCGCGCAGGGCCTGCGCCGGGTGCTCGTCGCCGTCGCCGAGGTCGGCGATCTGCGGCAGCGAGAACCCGAGATCGGCCAGGCGCTTGATCCGCAACAGCCGGACGAGGTGGGCGACGCCGTACTGCTTGTAGCCGTTGCTGCGGCGTTCGGGCTCGGGCAGCAGCCCGACCTCGTGGTAGTGCCGCACCGACCGCAGGCTGGTGCCGGCGAGCTCGGCGAGTTCCCGGGTGCTCCAGCCCACGCCGTCCAGTCTGCCCTTGACCGTGCCGCGACGGCACGGTGTCAGCTGGTCGTATGACGCCGCTGATCCCCGTCGAGGACCTCGTCTCCGCCCCCGAGCGCACCCGCGCGACGCTCGCCCCCGCCGGTGAGCGGATCGCCTTCCTCGCACCGTGGAAGGACCGGCTCAACGTGTGGGTCGCGCCGGCCGACGACCTGGACGCCGCCCGCTGCGTCACCGCCGACGAGACGCGCAGCATCCTCCAGTACCGGTGGATCGACGACCGGTGGATCGTCTACGCCCAGGACTCCGGCGGCGACGAGCACTTCCACCTCTACCGCGTCGACCTCGCCGACCCCGAGGCGCCGGTCGTCGACCTGACCCCCTTCCCCGGGGCGCGGGTGTTCGGTCACGACGACGCCGTGGGTCGCCCGGGCCGCCTGGTGGTCGCGCTGAACCACCTGCGCCCGGACCGGGTCGACACGTGCGAGATCGACGTCGTGTCCGGGGCGCTGACGGTGATCGCGACCGGTGACGGCGAGGTCGGGGGCACGATGGTCGGCCCCGACGGCGACCTCTACGGGATCGGGCAGGACGACGAGGGCCACTGGACGGTGAACCACCGGAGCCCGGACGGTGCGGAGCGGGTCGTGTCCGCGTTCGACGGCGCCGACCACCCCACGGGCCCGTTCCCGGTGCAGCTCACCCCGGACGGCGCCGGGCTCTGGATCGGCCGGCACGGACACACCGACCGGCTGCGGCTCGTGCACCTCGACCTCGCGACCGGCGTGGAGACCGAGGTCGCGGGCCACGCCTCGTACGACCTCGACACGCGGGCCCAGGTCTTCCCGACGATCCCCTCGCCGCTGATCCGCGACCGCGCCGGTGCACTGCTGGCCGTGCGGTACTCCCGGGAGCGTCAGGAGATCGTCCCCGTGGATCCGGCCTTCGCGCCGGTGCTGGAGCGGCTCGAGGCGTTGTCCGACGGCGATCTCGGGGCCGTCTCCACCGACGCCGCGGGACGACGGTGGCTGGTGACGTTCACCCACGACCGCGCGTGGGGCGCCACGTGGCTCTACGACCACGCGACCGGCGACGCCCGGCTGCTCTTCCGCGTGCAGCCGCACCTCGACCCGGCGACGCTGGCCCCGACCACGCCGGTGACGATCCGCGCGCGCGACGGGCGCGACCTGCCGTCGTACCTGACGCTGCCCCTGGAGAAGGACGGACCGGGGCCGATGGTGCTCGTCCCGCACGGCGGGCCGTGGACCCGCGACAGCTGGGGGAACGACCCGATCGCCCAGCTCTTCGCCAACCGCGGCTACGCGGTGCTGCAGGTGAACTTCCGCGGTTCGACCGGGTTCGGCCGCGACCACATGCAGGCCGGGATCGGGGAGCTCGCCGGCGCCATGCAGGACGACCTGCTCGACGCCGTGGACTGGGCCGTCGCCCAGGGCCACGCCGACCCGGCGCGCGTGGGGATCTTCGGTGGCTCCTACGGCGGCTACGCGACGCTGACCGCGGTGACCCGCGACCCGTCGGTGTTCGCCGCCGCCGTGGACTACGTCGGCATCTCGAACCTCGCGACGTTCATGCAGGCCCTGCCCGAGGCGATCCGGCCCGGGCTGCGGAACAACTGGTACGCCTACGTCGGCGACCCCGACGACCCGGCCGCGTACGCGGACATGATCGAGCGCTCGCCGATCACCCACGCCGACCGGATCGTCACGCCGCTCATGGTCTTCCAGGGCGCCAACGACGTGCGGGTGCCGCAGGCGGAGTCGGACACCATCGTCGCGTCGCTGCGCTCGCGCGGGGTGGAGGTCGACTACCGCGTCTACGCCGACGAGGGACACATGTTCGCCCAGACCGAGAACCTGATCGACATGTTCCGGGCCACCGAGCGGTTCCTCGCCGAGCACCTCGGGGGCCGGTCGCTCACACGGTGACCGGGGCGGGCGTCCGCCCGGGCGCGAGGCGCCGCAGGAGGAAGCCCGCCGCGAGGGCGAGCGGGAACATGAGCACGCCGTAGACCGCGGCGGGGACGGCGAGGCGCTCGACGCCGAGGACGCCGACCGCCACGGCGATCGCGAGCGTGCTGTTGTGGATGCCGACCTCGAACGACGAGGCCACGGCCTGCGGATGGCCGACGCGCAGCAGCCGGGGCAGCAGGTAGCCGAGCGCGAGGCTGACGGCGCCGAGGAGCACGACTGCGGGCCCGACCTCGGCGACGACGCCGGGCAGGGCCTCGCGCTCGGAGAGCAGGGCACCGATGATCACGCCCGCGAGGACGAGTGCCGACAGGATGCGCACCGGCCGGTCCGCCCGGTCGGCGAAGCCCGGGGCGACGCGCCGGATCAGCATCCCCAGGACGACGGGCACCAGGACCACGGCGAACACCTGCAGTGCCTTCCCGCCCTGCAGCCCGACCGACCCGTCGAGCCCGAACCACCCGAGCGACAGGCCGAGGACGACCGGCAGCGTGACGACCGCGAGCACCGAGTTGACCGCGGTGAGCGTGATGTTGAGGGCCACGTCGCCGCGGAAGAGGTGGCTGAACAGGTTCGCGGTGGTGCCGCCCGGCGACGCGGCGAGCAGCATCATGCCCGCCGCGAGGACCGGGTCGAGCCCGAGCGCGAGCACCATCCCGAAGCAGAGTGCCGGCAGGACGACGAGCTGCGTGCCCAGGGCGGCCGCGACCGGCAGCGGGCGCTGCGCGACGCGCCGGAAGTCGGCCACGGTGAGCGACAGTCCGAGGCCGAGCATGACGACGGCGAGGGCGGCCGGGAGCCCGACGGCGACGAACACGGAATCCATGGGCTGCCCCCTCGACGTACGGGGACCCATGGTGGCGCGCGCGGGGAACCGGCCACAACGGTCATTCCGGACCGGACGTGGTCTGCGTCACGTGAAGCTTGAGTGTGCCGCAGCGGCACGGACTTCCCTCGAGGACATGAGCGAGCAGCAGACCGACACCCCGACGCGACCCGCCGCTCCCACCGTCCTCGAGCAGATGGGCGGGCCGGCGGGCTTCGTGTACTCGACGATCCCGGTGATCGTGTTCGTCACCGCGAACGCCTTCCTCTCCCTGCCGGTCACCCTCGCGGTGTCGCTGGCGGCCGGCCTCGGCCTGACGGTGTTCCGGCTCGTCCGCGGCGAGAAGGTCGCCTCGGCGATCGGGAGCCTGCTCGGGGTGGCGGTGGCGGCCGCCCTCGTCGCTGCGACCGGGTCGGCGAAGGACTTCTTCGTCATCGGCATCTGGGCGTCCCTCGCGGGCTTCGTCGTCACCGCCGCGTCCCTGCTGGCGCGGCGGCCGATCACCGGCGTCGTCTGGAACCTCGTGCACGGCGGCCGGCACCCCTGGCGGGCGCACCGCCCGGTGCTGCGGGCCCACGACGTCGCCACCCTCGCCGCCGCCGTCGTGTTCGGCGCCCGCTTCGTCATCCAGCAGTGGCTCTACCTCGCCGACGCGACCGGCGGGCTCGGCCTCGCGCGGGTCGTCATGGGGACGCCGCTGACGGTGCTCGCCGCGCTCGTCGTCGTGTGGGCCCTCCGGCGGAGCTCGAAGGCGCTGCTGCCCGCGTCGTAACGCGCCGGGCGGATCTCCCGACACCAGCCTCGACACACGGGAACGGTCGGGGGGACGACGGAAGTGCGCACGGCATACAAGGTCTGGTCGGGGATCGCGGCCGGGGTGTTCTGCCTCGTCGCGATCGGCGACCTGTCGAACGTATCGAGCACGACGACGACGGCTCCGGCTGCCGTCAGCGCCCCCGCGGCCCCCACGTACGTGGCGCCCGCCGCGGCCGCGCCGGTCGCGGCGCCCGAGCCGACCGGGGACACCGTGACGGTCACCGACGTCGTCGACGGCGAGACCGTCGTGGCGGGCGGGCAGCGCATCCGGATCCTCGGCATCGACGCCTGCGACCCGTCGACCTACGGCGGGCGGCAGGCGACGTCCACGGCCGAGACCTATCTCGAGGGGCAGCAGGTCACGCTCCGGACCGAGCCCGGCGTCGAGCAGGACCGCAACGGTCGGCTGCTGCGCTACGTCGAGACCGGCGCCGGCGACTACGGCACGCTCGCCGTCACCTACGACCACACCCGGGTCGACGACGCGAGCCGGGCCGACGCCTCCTACCTCGACGAGCTGCGCTCCGCCGACCCGAACGGCCGGACCTGCTCGGCGCCGGAGACCTCCTCGCCGTCCACCTCGGACGACGACGACCACGTCTCCGTCCCGCTGCCCCGCCGGGGCGATAACGGCCTGCCCGACGGTGCGCTCACCGGCGGCTACTGCGCGAAGAAGTGGTGGTGCTGACGATGACCTCGCGTCGCTCGAACTCCTCCGGCCTCGGCGCCGTCGTCGGGGTCGTCCTGCTGATCGGCCTGGCGATCCTCATCATCAAGTGGGCCCTGATCACCGCCGCGATCCTGGCCGTGCCGTTCGGCCTGTGGTGGGTGTACGACCAGGTCCGGCAGCGCACGGTCGTCAACCGGCGCGCCGAGGTCGAGGGCCGTGCGGTGGTCGACGCCGGCGGGGGCTGCGGGTGGTGCGGCTCGCGGATCGCGCACCGGGACCTGGACACCGGCGGCCTCGTCATGCCGGCCGACTTCCACCGGGACGAGATCGAGGCGACGCTCGCCGCCTGACACGACGAAGGGCCCGCCACCGGTCGGTGACGGGCCCTCGTGATGCGCGCCCGAAGGGATTCGAACCCCTAACCTTCTGATCCGTAGTCAGATGCTCTATCCGTTGAGCTACGGGCGCAGGTTCTTGAATTGTTCCACGGCAGACTGGTGCCCTGCCGCTGCGGAGGCTCCGGGATTTGAACCCGGGATGGGGGGTTACCCCAAACCGCATTAGCAGTGCGGCGCCATAGACCAGACTAGGCGAAGCCTCCCGGAGCCCTGGGGCCCACCGGGAGAAGACATTACACGTCGCCCGTCGGGCCCTTGACGGCCACCCCCACCCGCCCGGGGCGGCTCTCGGCGACGATGGCGACCTGCTCCCACCGGACGCGAGCACCCCGCCACCGACGGCGGCCTCGTCGTCGATGCTGTGAGACATCAGGCGCGCCGCATGCGTGGGAGGCGCACGAGGTAGTCCCGGGGCATGAAGGCGACGCTCATCTATGGCGCAGGCGACATCCGGGTCGAGGACGTCCCCGACCCGAAGCTGGAGAACCCGACCGACGCGATCGTGCGGATCACGCACTCCTGCATCTGCGGGTCCGACCTGTGGCCCTACAAGAGCCGCGAGGCGACCCAGGAGGGTGGCCGGATCGGCCACGAGTTCATCGGGGTCGTGGAGGAGGTCGGCTCGGACATCAGCCGGCTGAAGCAGGGCGACGTCGTCGTCGCCCCGTTCTTCTACGCCGACGGCACGTGCGAGTACTGCCGGGCCGGCCTGACGACCGCGTGCCCGAACGGCAGTGCCTGGGGTGCCGAGACCGACGGCGGTCAGGGCGAGGCGGCCCGCGTGCCGTTCGCCGACCACTCGCTGATGAAGCTCGACGTCCCGGTCGAGTCCGACCTCATGCCGAGCCTGCTGACGCTCTCCGACGTGTTCGGCACCGGCCACCACGCCGCCGTGTCGGCGCGGGTGGAGCCGGGCAAGGACGTCGTCGTCGTGGGCGACGGCGCCGTCGGCCTGCTGGCCGTGCTGGCCGCGAAGCGCCTCGGCGCCGAGCGGATCGTCCTCATGGGCCACCACCAGGACCGCACCGACCTCGGCCGTGAGTTCGGCGCCACCGACGTCGTCGCCGAGCGCGGCGAGGAGGGCGAGCAGAAGGTCCGGGACATCCTCGGGACCGACGGCGCGCACTCGACGGTCGAGGCCGTCGGCTACGACCAGTCGCTCTCGACCGCGATCAACGTGACGCGCCCGGGCGGCTTCGTCGGGATCGTGGGCGTGCCCCAGAGCGGCACGATCCCGAACGCGGCGCGCAAGTTCAGCGCCAACATCACCATCGCCGGCGGCATCGCGCCGACCCAGGCGAACATGCACGAGCTCCTGCCCGACGTGATGGACGGCAAGGTCGAGCCGGGCAAGGTGTTCAACAGGACGATCTCGCTCGACGAGACCCCGGAGGGCTACCGCGCGATGAACGACCGCGAGGCGCTGAAGGTGCTCGTTCGCCCGTAGAGGTGCCGAGGCTCGTGAGTACTCATCCGTGCCAGAACACGGATGAGTGCTCACAGGACGAAGTCACCTCCGCAGCACCCGCAGCAACGCGGGCGGCCTGCCGCCGTAACCCTCCGCCTCGAAGGCGGCCACGGCGATGCGCGGCAGGTCGCGCACCGCGTCGAACACGAGGAACCGCGGGACCCAGGTCGGGCCGAAGCGGGCGTTGAAGCGGTAGAGCGTCTCGATCTGCCACCAGCGCGAGGCGATCCGCAGCAGGCGCGCCCACAGCCGGGCCACCGGGCCCGCCCCGATCCGCTCCCCGCGTTCGAGGGCCGAGCGGAACACCGCGAAGTTCAACGAGACCCGGTCCACCCCGAGCCCCCGGCACGCCGCCAACAGGTCGGTGATCAGCAGCTCGTTGAGCCCGTTCTCGGTGACGGTGGGGTCGCGGATCATGAGGTCCAGCGAGAGCCCCTCGGTCCCCCAGGGCACGAACTGCAGCAGGCCCCGCGGCGCACCCTCGGCGGTCGCGACGACGACGACCGCCTCCGGGTCGGCCTCGGCGTCGCCCACCCGGGAGAGCGCCATCGAGAAGCCGCGCTCGTCCGGCCCTCCGCGCCAGCGCTCCACGCACGCGGCCAGCTCGCCGAGCTCCGCGGCCGACACGTCGTGCAGGCGCCGCACGGTGGTCTCGTACCCGGCGCGCTTGATCCGCGAGACGGCCTGCCGCACGGTGCGCATCGCGCGGCCCTGCAGGGAGAAGGTCGCGACGTCGACCACGGCCTCGTCGCCGAGCTCGAGCGCGTCGAGTCCGGCCTCGCGGGACCACACGCGGGCGCCGGTCTCGGAACAGCCGAGCACCGCGGGCACCCAGCCGTGCCGTCGGCACACGGCGACGAACTCCTCGATCGCCCCCGGCCACGCCTCGACGTCTCCCAGCGGGTCCCCGGAGGCCAGTGCGACCCCTGCGACCACGCGGTACGCCACCGCCGCCTTGCCGGTCTCGGAGAACACCACCGCCTTGTCCCGGCGCAGGGCGAAGTAACCGAGCGAGTCCGCCTTGCCGTGCTTGTCGAGCAGCCCGCGGATGCCGGCGACCTCGTCGGGCGTCAGCTCCGGACGCGGCTCGGAGGACCGCAGCAGGAAGTAGCCGCCGAGGACGAGGGCGCCCACGCCGAAGGTCAGGCCGACGGCGGAGGTCAGGTCGTCGTACCAGACGAAGCGGAAGGCGACCGGGCCCTCGACGCCGATCAGCGAGAGCAGCGCGTGCAGCAGCTTGTCGCCCACCGACGGACGACCCACCAGGAACGAGGGCCGCACGAACAGCAGCATCGCGCTGACGATGACGAAGCCCGCGACGAGGAGCTGCAGCACGACGCGGACGGCGACGAAGCGGCCGACCGGATCGGGCAGGGCGTCGAACTCGCGCCGGGTCCACAGCAGCCCGAGCAGCAGGATCACGGCCACGACCAGCGGCGGGATCGGGTGTCGTCCCAACGCGTGCGACGCGATGATCACCAGACACAGCACGACGGCGAGCTGCCAGGCGCGACGCTTGCGTCGCCGCAGCCCGGTGGCCAGCAGCATCAGGCCCACGCCCGCCGTCGCGAGGACGACGGTGCCCACGAGCGTGGCCTCGACGGGGAGCCCGAACCACGCGGCCGGCTCCAGGCGTCGTCGGGCCGCCGGGGCGAAGATCGAGATGATGGACAGGAGACCGACGATCCGGGCGGACCACACCACGACCCGGGCGATCCGGGCCCGGCGCCGCCGTTCCCGGCGGACCTCGTCGTCGGCACCCTCCTCGGTGTCCGCGACCCGAGTGCCTGTCACCTGTGACCTCCGGTCAAGTCAGCGCAGATGCGCGTCGAACCAGTTCAGCACGCGGTGCCGCGCCTCGCTCCGGGTCCCCTCCTCGCCCTCACCGGCCGCGAGGGCGTCCGGCACCACCGGGGAGTCAGCGTCGTCGAAGCGGTGCTCGGTGTCCGGGTACACGATCACGTCGACCACGGCGCCGGAGGTGTGCGCGGCCTCGCGCAGTCGGTCCACGTCCTCGGGGTCGACCGGGTCGCCGGTCTCGCCGTAGAGCCCCAGCCAGGGGCAGGTCAGCTCCCCGACGACGTCGAGGAGCGGGGGGAGGCCGTCGGCGAGGGGCCGCGCGACACCGGCGGCGGCGACGGTCACGGCCGCGCCGAGCGAGCGCTGCGAGGCGACGACGAGGGCCGCGGTGGCGCCGAGGTCGAAGCCCAGGACACCCATGCGGTCGGCGGAGACGCCGTGCTCGGCCAACCACCCGAACGAGGCGTCGGAGTCGGCGAGCACCGAGGCACCCGAGACCTCGTCGGCGGAGCCGGTGCGGTGGAACAGGTGCGGGGCGACGGTCAGCCAGCCCTCGTCCGCGAGCCCGGCGACGATGCGCTCGGTGCGCTCGGTGACACCCCGCGAGGAGTGCAGCACGACGATCCCGCCACGGATCGGGGTGCCGTCCGGCTCACCGACGGTCACCGCGAGCTCGGTGTCGTCGACGAGCGGGATCGTCTCGGTGCGGGTCGTCATGGGAGCAGCCTTCCATGAGCCGACCCCCGGGTGCCGCGTGGTCTGACCCGATGAGCGCAACCGGTTCCACCGGCGCGTCGCCGCACTACGGTGGCGGTGTGACACCGCTGCGCCCCGACCTCTCGTCGCTGCCCGCCTACGTCGCCGGCCGGACCGTGCCCGGCGCGGTCAAGCTGGCCAGCAACGAGATCGCGCTGCCCCCGCACCACCGCGTGCAGGAGGCCGTCGCGCAGGCGGTCGCCGCCGGGAACCGCTACCCGGACATCACCGTCACCACGCTGTCGCAGCGCCTGGCCGAGCACCTCGGCGTCGGCCCGGAGCGGATCGCGGTCGGCTGCGGGTCGGTCGCCCTGTGCGGGCAGCTGGTGGCGGCGATCTGCTCGCCCGGCGACGAGGTCGTCTTCCCGTGGCGCTCCTTCGAGGCCTATCCGATCGTCTCGGTGATCGGCCACGCGACGCCGGTGCCGGTCCCGAACACCGCGGGCCACGAGCACGACCTCGAGGCCATGCTCGCGGCGATCACCGACCGCACGCGCATCGTGTTCGTCTGCAACCCGAACAACCCGACGGGCACCGCGGTCCGTCGTCGGGACCTCACCGACTTCATGGCCCGGGTCCCGGAGCACGTGCTGGTGGTGCTCGACGAGGCCTACCGCGAGTTCGTCGCGGACGAGGACGTCCCCGACGGGCTGACGCTGCTCGACGCGCACCCGCACGTCGCGGTGCTGCGCACGTTCTCCAAGGCGCACCGCCTCGCCGGGCTGCGGGTGGGCTACGCGGTCGCGCCGCCCGACCTCGCGGCCGCGCTGAAGAGCGTGTCCGTGCCCTTCTCGGTGTCGGCGCCCGCGCAGGCGGCGGCGATCGCGGCGCTCGACGTCCTCGACGACCTGCTCGCCGACGCCCGCGCGGCCGCCGCCGAGGCCCGCCGGATGGCCGACGAGCTGCGCGGCGCGGGCTACGAGGTGCCCGAGACCCACGCCAACTTCTGCTGGCTGCCGCTCGGGGAGCGCACGCAGGCCTTCGCCGAGCACGCCCTCGACCACAAGGTCGTCGTGCGTGCCTTTCACCCCGACGGCGTGCGCGTCACCGCGGGGGCGCCCGAGGAGAACGAGCTGCTGCTCGACGCCGCGCGCTCCTTCGGCTGACGCCGGGTGGTGAGGGCCCGGAAGGCGGGGCGCTCCACGCAGCGCGTGAGCAGCCAGCCGAGCGTGAAGGCCAGGACCAGCACGCCGATCAGCCGGCCCCACCCGGTCACCCCCGCGTAGTCCTGCGCGAGCCAGGCGAAGAAGTAGCCGATCTGCTGGTTCATCAGGTAGACGCCGTAGGAGACGCCGGCCGCCCAGCCGATGACGCGCGGCAGCGGCCCGATCCGCAGGAAGTCCCAGTCCGGGCCGAGGGTCGCCGCCGCGATGAGCAGGCACGCCACGGCGAGGACGATCGCCGAGTCGGTGTCCGGCGTGATCACCGCCTCGGCGAGCACGCCGGCGGCGGTGAGGGCCGCGAGGTGGGTCAGCGAGATGCGCCGCGTGCTGGCCAGCCACATCGCGAGTCCGATGGCGAACAGCTGCCAGCGCCACATGACGAGGCCGTCGGAGAGGAACTTCAGCCAGCCGGTCGCGTAGGTGGCGAGCAGGACCGGGGCGACGACGCCGAACCATGCGAGCAGCGGCAGCACGCCCGGCCGGCGCCAGAGGTCCCGGCCGAGCAGCCCGACGGTGAGCGCCACCAGCGTGAACACCCCGAGCTGGAGCGGCAGCGTCCAGTAGGAGTGGTCCATGTACGTCACGGCCGGGTCGAAGCCCTGCACGAGCAGCAGGTTCCCGACGAGGTCGCGCACGCCGGGCCGCCAGTACCCGTAGTCGGCGGCGAGCAGCGTCGCGCCGTAGGTGACGAGCACGGCGACGAGGTAGGCGGGCAGCAGCCGGGCCAGCCGGTGGGTCCACCAGCGTCCGGGCCGGCGCTTCGCGATCGTGACGCAGATGAAGAACGCCGAGACGACCATCAGCGTGTTCGCCCCGGCCTCGACGCTCCAGGTGAACGGCGGCGGCGCGAGCCACGGCATCACGCCCTGCGCGGTGTAGGTGGCGTGCTGGACGACCACCGAGAGCACGGCGAGGACCCTGATCACGTCCCAGGACAGGCGGCGCTCGCCCGACGCGGCGGGCTGCAGCAGCCGGCCGGTGGGCTCGGCGCTGCGGACCCGGACGGGGCGTTCCTCGAGGAGCGTCATCGGCGCCGGAAGTTACGGACGGCTCCTGAGCGGTCGCTGAGAGACGCGTGTGTGCTCGCCGTCGGGCCGCCGAGCGGGCTGTGACGCTCGGCAACCGGGCCGGGCCGACCCGACGAGCGGGAAAACGGGTATGAGGAGCGCGATGCGGACGATGCGGCTGAGCCCGGTGTCCGATCCGGCGGCCGACCTCGCCGAGATCGCGGGCCTCGAACTCAACTACGACCCCTCGACGACGAGCGGGCGGGGCTGGCACCACGACCGGCTCCGGCACACGCTCGCGGTGGAGGACCCCGGCGACCCCGAGCCCGGCGGGCCGTGGGAGATCGCCTGCGCGCTCACCCACGACTACGAGTTCGCCGACCGGCACATCATGTCGGCGCTCTTCCACGCCGACGTCCCGCTGAAGGGACGCGACATGCTCCTCGAGGGGCGGTTCGTCGTGCTGCGCTTCCCGATGGGGGTGCGGGTGGACACCGTGGTCGACGAGACCCGGCGGCGGGCCGACGGCGCCGAGGAGCGGGTGTGGGGCTGGAGCTACCAGACCCTCGGGCGGCACCTGGAGCGCGGCCGGCTGGTCTACGAGGTCGTCAAGAACACGACGACGGGCCGGGTCGAGTTCGTGATCACGGGCGTCTCGTCGCGGGCGTCGATCCCGAACCCGGTCATCGCACTCGGCTTCCTCGTGTTCGGCCGCTTCACGCAGCGGCGCTTCTACCGGGCGGTCGCGGCGAAGCTCGAGGAGCGGGTGCGTCACGTGCTGGAGGGGCAGCCGCGGCCGACCCCGGCCCCCGTCGGGCCCGGCGACATCGTTCGGGCGCCGTCGGCTTGACGCGGATCTGACAATCGCGGGCGTGACGAGCCCGCGCACGGAATGGCGGCGGCCGATGGTCGCCCGGGACCCCCAGGAGTCGCACCGGGCGGCATCGCCCCTGGAACTGCTGTTCGACCTGGCGTTCGTCGTCGCGATCGCCCGTGCGGCCGCGGAACTGCACCACGCGATCGCCGAGAACCACGTCGGCGCAGGCCTGTCGAGCTACCTGCTCGTGTTCTTCGCGATCTGGTGGTCGTGGATCAACTTCACGTGGTTCGCCTCGGCCTACGACTGCGACGACGCGCCCTACCGCGCCCTGGCCCTGCTCAAGATGGCGGGCGTCCTGGTGCTCGCGGTCGGGGTCCCGGACGTGTTCCGCGGCGACCTCGGCACGGTCATCCTCGGCTACACGATCATGCGGGTGGCGATGGTGGCGCTCTGGCTGCGCGCCGCCGCCGGGGACCCGTCCCGACGACGGGTCTGCCGGACCTACGCGGTCGGGCTCGTCGTCCTGCAGGTGCTCTGGGTGCTGCTCCTGCTGGTCCCGGCGCCGTGGATCTACGTCGGCGCGGTGGTGCTGATCGTCGCCGAGGTGTCGCTGCCCCCGCTGGCCGAGTCGCGCGGGCCGGCCACGCCGTGGCATCCCGAGCACATCGCCGAGCGGTACGGCCTGCTGACGCTGATCGTGCTCGGCGAGGTGATCCTCGGGATCACCAACGCGTTCGCGGGCGCCCTGACCGAGGCCGGCTTCTCGATCGGCCTGCTGGTGCTCGGCCTGGGCGGCCTGTTCGTGGTCGTCGGGCTGTGGTGGATCTACTTCCTGGCCGGCGACGACGAGGGCCTCACGTCGCTGCGCGTCGCCCTCACCTGGGGCTATGGGCACTACCTGGTGTTCGGGGCGGTCGCCGCGGTCGGGGGCGGGATCGAGGCGGCCGTCGACGTGGAGGAGCACATCGCGCACGTCTCCCCCGTGACGGCGGCGTTCTCGGTGGCCGTGCCGATCGCGGTCGTGCTCGTGACGTTGACGCTGCTGCGGCGCCTCACCTGGGCGGCGGGCTCGCTCGTGCCGGGGCTGGCGGTGGGCGGGGCCGTCGGGGTGCTGGTGTGCGCTGCGCTCGCGGGCCTGGTCGGCGACGGCGTGTCGATCCTGCTCATGGGCGTGGTGCTGCTGGTGGTGCTCGTGGCGTTCCTGCTCACCGCGCGACGCCGGGCGCGGGTGCACGCCTGACGTCAGCACCGGCTCAGCGCTGACATCGGACGTCAGGACGGCGCCACTGGCACGTCCGGCATCGTCAGGAAGCCATCTGCTCGAACCAGCGGATCAGGCCGTACGGGGCGTCCGCGCCGTACATGAGTCGGTGCAGCTCCGCCCCGTCGGGCGTCGCGTTCCGGGCGAACATGGCCTGCTCGTGGGCGGTGAGGGCGGCCTCGACGTCGCCGGGGTGGGCGGCGATCGCCAGGGCGAGCTCGGCGCCGTCCTGCATGGCCAGGTTGGCGCCGTCGCCGTTCGGGAGCGCGAGGTGCGCAGCGTCCCCGACGAGGGTGACGCCGGGGACCCGCTCCCAGCGGTGGCCGACGGGCAGGGTGTGGAGGCGCCGGACGACCGGCGGCACGTCGCTCTCGGTGAGCAGGGCCGTGAGCTCCGGGGCCCAGCCCTCGAACTCGGCTGCCACCCGGTCGGTGATCGTGCCCGGCTCCAGGGCGTCGAACCAGGCGAGCGGGCGGTCGAGCGCCACGTAGGCGTGCAGGGTGCCGCCGCTCTCCCGGTGAGCCGAGATGCCCTGCCCGGGGGCCAGCGCCATCATCGCGCCCCCGCCGACCGTCGCGGCCGCCTCCGGGTGGCGGACGTCGCCGTCGTACAGCCAGGTCTCGACGTACGAGTGGCCGGCGTAGGTCGGCGTCGCCGAGGAGAGCAGCGGCCGGACCCTCGACCACGCGCCGTCCGCGCCGACCAGGAGCTCGGTGGTCACGCTCGTCCCGTCGGCGAAGGACAGCTCGTGGCGGCCGTCGCCGCGCGGCCGGACCGCGGTCACCTTGTGCCCCCACCGGACCGTGCCGTCCGGCAACGCGTCGAGCAGGAGCCGCCGCAGGTCGGCCCGCTGGACCTCGGGGCGCCCGCCCGAGCCGTCGTCGGGCTCGTCGACGAGCACCGTGCCGTGGGCGTCGAGGATGCGCGTCGCCTCGCGGCCCTCGAGGACCAGGGCGCGGAAGCCCTCGGTGAGCCCGGCGGCCGCGAGGGCGGGCTGTCCGTCCTCGGCGTGGATGTCGAGCATGCCGCCCTGCGCCCGGGCGTCGGCCGAGGCCTCCGCCTCGTAGACCACGGACGGGATGCCGTGCACGTGCAGGACCCGGGCGAGCACCAGACCGCCGAGCCCCGCACCGATGATCGTGACCATGTCGTCTCCTCTGGAACGTCGTTCCATCGCAGTTTGGAACGACGTTCCAGGCGTGTCAAGATGACCGGGTGCCCCGGCGTACCGAATCGCTCTCCCGCGACCAGATCGTGTCGACGGCCGTCGAGGTCCTCGACGCGGCCGGCGAGAGCGGGCTGACCTTCCGCGTGCTGGCCGAGCGCCTGGCCACCGGACCCGGGGCGATCTACTGGCACGTGGCGAACAAGGACGAGCTGCTGGTCGCGGCCGCCGACGCGGTCGTCGGGCGGGCCTTGGCGGAGGAACCCGCGTCCGGGTCGCCGGAGGACCGGCTCCGGGCCGTCGCGCTCGGGCTCTTCGACGCCGTCGACGAGCACCCGTGGGTGGCGGCACGGCTCTCGTCCGGCCTCGGGCAGGCGTCGAGCCCGCGCATCCTCGAGGCGGTCGGTCGTCAGGTCCGGGCCCTCGGCGTGCCGCGCGCCGACTGGTTCGTCACGACGACGGTGCTGGTGCAGTACATCCTGGGCGCCGCCGCGCAGAACGCGGCGAACGCGCAGGCCGCGCCGTCGGTCGGGAACCGCGAGGAGTTCCTCGACGCCGTGGCGACGGCGTGGGAGGAGCTGGATCCCGAGGAGTTCTCGTTCACCCGCGAGATCGGCGACCAGATGCGCCACCACGACGACCGCGAGCAGTTTCTCGCCGGGATCGACCTGGCACTGCGGGGGATCGCGGCGTCGTGAGGTCAGGTCCGGGTCGACGGACCGTAGACGCGTCGGGTGCGGTCGTCGAGCGCCGCGCGGACGTCGGCGGCGGCGTGCCGGGCCGGCTGCAGCATCGTGTTGCGGTGGGCCACGATCGCGTCGACCAGCTCCTGGGTCTCGCGGCCGACCGCCGGGCACACGTCGCCGGAGGCGTGGTCCACGGCGCGGCCGAGCAGAGCGGCGACGCGCGCCAGCTCGTCGAGCACGTCTGCGGTCCACCCGAAGCGGTCGCTGCCCGGCGGACGCAGGTGCGGGCCGTGCTGGTCGAGCGCCTCGAGTGCTTCCGCGGCCCGGCGAGCCAGAGCGACGCCCGTGTTCTCGATCGTCACGGCCGTTCAGCGTAGGAGAGTGCGGAAGCGGGGGGATTCGAACCCCCGGTCCATCGCTGGACGTCCGCTTTCAAGGCGGATGCAATCGGCCGCTCTGCCACGCTTCCGCGGGTCAGGGTAGGGGCCACCGGCGCGCGAGGCGCGGCAGGACGGGCGCCGAGGCGTCACCCATCGGTCCGCCGGCCCACCTGCGGGACGCATGGGTGACGTCTCGCCGCCCGATCCGGCCCGACCCGTCGTCGGGAAGAGGCTCCTACGGACGCAGCTTCGCGACGATGCGCTCCATCACGTCGCCCATGACGCGGCGCTCGTCCTCGTCGAGCAGGTCGACGAAGTGCTCCCGGACGCCACGGAGATGGTCCGGCGCCGCCTTCTCCAGGCGAGCGAACCCCTCGGGGGTGAGGACGGCGAAGACGCCGCGGCCGTCGGAGTCGCACACCTCGCGGCGGACCAGGCCCTGCCCCTCGAGCCGCGCGACCTGGTGCGACAGGCGCGATTTCGACGCGACGACCTCCTCGGCGAGCGAGGTCATCCGCTGGCGGTGGTCGGCCTTCTCGGAGAGCCGGACGAGGATCTCGTAGTCGGCGAACGCGAGATCGTGCTGGTCGGAGAGCTCACGACCCAGCCGGCCGAGCAGGAGCGCCTGCCCGGCGATGAAGTTCCGCCAGGCACGCCACTCCTCGGCGTCGAGCCAGCGCGGCTCCTCCGAGGTGGACATACCGCCATCCTAGACGCAGGTCGCGTCGAGGATCGTCCTTCTGCGTCGCCGCGCCCGGGCCACTAGCGTCCGCCGTCGTGTACGGCATCGCCATCCGTGAGCCCGGCGGACCCGAGGTCCTCGAGTGGACCGAGCAGCCCGACCCCGAACCCGGGACGGGCGAGGTGGTCCTCGACGTGGTCTCCGCGGGGATCAACCGCGCCGACGTCATGCAGCGGCAGGGCAACTACCCGCCGCCGCCCGGGGCGTCGCAGCTGCCCGGCCTGGAGTGCTCCGGCCGCGTGAGCGCGGTCGGGCCGGGCGTGAGCGGCTGGAACGTCGGCGACGAGGCGTGCGCCCTGCTCGCCGGCGGCGGCTACGCGCAGAAGGTCGCGGTGCCCACGGCGCAGCTGCTGCCGATTCCCGCCGGGGTCTCGCTCGAGGACGCGGGCGGGCTGCCCGAGGTGGCGTGCACGGTCTGGTCGAACCTGGTCCTGACGGCGGGTCTGCGCTCCGGCCAGACGCTGCTCGTCCACGGCGGGAGCGGCGGGATCGGCACGCACGCCATCCAGGTCGGGAAGGCCCTCGGCGCGACGGTCCTCGCGACGGCGGGGCACGACGACCGCCTGCAGCTCTGCCGCGACCTCGGCGCCGACGCGGCGCTGGACTACCACGGTGACCTGGTCGAGCTGGTCAAGGAGGCCACCGACGGACGCGGCGCCGACGTCGTCCTCGACCACATCGGCGCGCGGAACCTCGACGCCAACCTCGACGCGATGGCGCCCGGCGGCCGCATGGTGATCATCGGCCTCATGGGCGGCGCCAAGGGCGAGATCAACCTGGCCAAGATGCTGACCCGCCGGCTCTCGGTGGCCGCCACGTCGCTGCGCGGCCGGCCGGTGGACGGGCCCGACGGCAAGGGCGCCATCGTCGCGGCGGTGCGGACGGACCTGTGGCCGCTGGTGGAGTCGGGCCGGGTGCGCCCGATCGTGCACGAGCGCATCCCGGTCCAGGAGGCGGCCCGCGCCCATCAGCTCATGGACGACGGCGGCGTCGTCGGGAAGATCCTGCTCGAGGTGCCGCCGGCGTCGTGACGATGTGGCCCTCCTGCCACTGGACGACAGCAACGACGCTTTGCTGTCACGAGGGGGGAGGGCTCACATCCGCGACAACGCCTCCAGCAACGCGTTCACGTCCGCGCGCGAGGTGTAGTGCGCCAGGCCGATCTTGACGACGCCGCCGATCTCGGCGCCGCCGATGACCTCGAGCGCGCCCTGGTCGCCGGGGTCGATCAGGACGCAGACGCCCCGGTCGGCGACGCGCTCGGCGACCTCCTGCGCGGTGCGCCCGGCGACGACGAAGGCGACGGTGGGGATCCGCCGCGCCGGGTCGCCGATCACGGTGACGCCGGGCAGGTAGCGGAGTTCCTGGACGAGGTAGGTCGTCAGCTCGTCGTGGTGGGCCCGCAGCGACGACATCGAGGTGAGCACCCGGTCGCGCCGGGAGCCGCGGGCGCGGTCGTCGAGCTCGGCGAGGTGGTCGACCGACGCGGCGAGCCCGGCCAGCAGCGCGACCGGGGCGTCGCCCACCTCGAGCCGTTCGGGCCCGCGCGCGGCGGCGTCGAAGGACACGGCGGGCAGCCGGTCGAGCAGCTCGGGCTGCCGGAACACCAGGGCGCCGACCGACGGGCCGCCCCAGGCCGCCGCGGAGAGCACCATGACGTCGGCGCCCATCGTCTCCAGGTCCAGCGGCAGGTAGGGCGCGGCCGCCGAGGCGTCCACGACCATCAGCGGCTCGATGCCCGACGCGGGGGCCGGCAGGGCGTGCACCTTGCGCGCGATCGCGGCGATCTCGGTGCGGGTGCCGAGGTGGCCGCAGGCGGCGGTGACGGTGACGACGCGCGTGCGCTCGCCGAGCAGGTCGTCGTACTGCCAGCTCGGGAGCTCGCAGGTCTCGATGTCCACCTCGGCCCAGCGCACCGCCGTGCCGGCCCGCGAGCACGCCCGCGTCCAGGGCAGCACGTTCGCGCGGTCGTCGAGCCGGGAGACCACGACCTCGTCGCCCAGCGACCACTGCGAGGACAGGGTGTCGGCCAGCCGCTCGAGCAACGACGCCGCCGACGCGCCGAGCACGACGCCCTTGGGGTCGGCGCCGACGAGGTCGGCCACCGCGCGGCGGGCGGCGTCGACGATCGCGCCGCCGCGCTGCGAGGCCGGGAAGACCGAGCCCGGCGGGGAGACCGGCGCGCGCAGCGCCGAGGACACCGCGGTCGCCACCTGCTCGGGCACCTGCATCCCGGCCGGCGCGTCGAGGTGGACCCAGCCGTCACCGAGTGCGGGGACCTGGCCCCGGACCCGAGCGACGTCCACCGTCATGCTCCGGCACGGTACGGCGGCTCCGTCCGGTAGCCGAGCCCGGTCCGTCCGGCGCTCGACCGGCGGAGGGTCCTGGTCGGCAGGGGGCTCGACCGGTGCAATCCGGACCGTTCGCCTGACGGAGTGGCGTCACTGCCACTGGATGACGGCAACGACGCTTCGCTGCCACGACGGGGTCGCCGCGGATCCGCCAGGATGGCGGCCATGAGCGACCAGCCCAGCGACTCGTCCGGCGCCTCCGAGGGTGACCAGGTGATGATCGTCGGCGCCGACGGCCGGCCCGTCGGCACCGTGCGCATGCCCTCCGGCGAGCGCGGCGACGCCGTCGAGGAGAGCGACGGCGAGCGCGAGGACCTGTCGTCGGCGGTCGAGGAGCCGGCGAAGGTCATGCGGATCGGCACGATGATCAAGCAGCTCCTCGAGGAGGTGCGGGCCACCGAGCTCGACGACGCCAGCCGTCGTCGGCTGAAGGAGATCCACGCGTCGAGCCTCGCGGAGCTCGAGTCGGCCCTCTCGCCCGAGCTGCGCGAGGAGCTGGCCCGCATCATCGCCCCGTTCGAGGGGGACGACACCCCCACCGACGGTGAGCTCCGGATCGCGCAGGCTCAGCTGGTCGGCTGGCTCGAGGGACTCTTCCACGGCATCCAGACGGCCCTGGTCGCCCAGCAGATGGCGGCCCGCATGCAGCTCGAGCAGATGCGCCGCGGCCTGCCCGCGGGCGCCGGCGGGGCGGGCGGCACCGGGGGGACGACCGGCCAGTACCTCTGAGGGCTGCCATCCGGGGCCTCACGTGACGGTAGGTACGCTCACCGCCCGTGGCCGTCCCTGCACTCGCGCGTCCCGGCGCCGACGATCCGTCGGACGACGACGCCGCGGGGGCCGACCTCCACGGGGCGTCGCCCCGATCGTGGCGACGCGCCTTCGGCGACATCCGCCAGGCGATCGCGCAGCGTGAGCTGTGGGGGCACCTCGGCTGGCAGGACATCAAGCAGCGCTACCGGCGCTCCACGATCGGCCCGCTGTGGATCACCATCAGCATGGCCGTGACGGCCGCGGCGCTGGGCGGGCTCTACTCCCAGCTCTTCGGCCAGCCGATCGGCACGTTCATGCCGTACGTGACCGTCGGCTTCATGATCTGGTACTTCATCAGCGCCTGCGTGCTGGAGGGGACCGAGACCTTCATCGCCAACGAGGGCCTCATCCGGTTCCTGCCGGCCCCGCTGATGATCTACGTGTTCCGCACGGTGTGGCGCCAGGTGCTGTTCTTCGCGCACAACGTGGTCGTCTACCTCATCGTGCTGGCCATCTTCTTCGGCCAGCTCGACGAGCCGTACCGGATGATCAACAAGCTGAGCGACGGGACGCCGGGCATCCTGCACCCCGGCCTGTCCTGGACGGCGCTGCTCGCCATCCCGGCCTTCGTCGTCATCGTCGCGAACGGCCTCTGGGTGACGCTGCTCTTCGGCATCATCGCCACGCGGTTCCGCGACATCCCGCCGGTGGTCTCGAGCTTCATGCAGCTCTTCTTCACCATGACGCCGATCATCTGGACCCCGGACCTGCTCGCCGGCGGAGCCCCGGGGAGCACGAAGGCCCTGGTGGAACAGCTGGCGCGGCTCAACCCCTTCTACCACTTCATCGAGATCTTCCGGGCCCCGCTGGTCGGTCAGGTGCAGAGCTGGACGCACTGGGCGGTCGTCGGTGTGATCACCGTGGTCGGCTGGGCGCTGGCCCTGATCGCGCTCCGCAACTACCGCTCGCGCGTCGCGTACTGGGTGTGACACACATGGTCTCGATCGATGTCCAGGGCGCGAGCGTCGACTTCCCGATCTTCGACGCGAAGAACCGCAGCCTGAAGAAGTCCGTCCTCGGGCGCGCGGGCGGACGGATCACCGACGCGAAGGTGCCCGTGGTCGAGGCGCTGCGCGACATCGACCTGCACCTGCGCCAGGGCGACCGGGTCGGCCTCGTCGGGCACAACGGCGCCGGCAAGTCCACGCTGCTGCGCCTGCTCGCCGGCATCTACGAACCGACCCGGGGCCGCGCCCGGATCCGGGGCCGGGTCGCCCCGGTCTTCGACCTCGCCGTCGGGATGGACCCGGAGATCTCCGGCCTGGAGAACATCCTCATCCGCGGCCTCTTCCTCGGCATGACGCGCAAGGAGATGGAGCGCCGCGTCGACGAGATCGCCGAGTTCACCGAGCTCGGCGACTACCTGCGGATGCCGCTGCGCACCTACTCGACGGGCATGCGGGTGCGGCTCGCGCTCGGCGTCGTCACCTCCATCGACCCCGAGATCCTCATCCTCGACGAGGGCATCGGCGCGGTCGACGCCGCGTTCCTGGAGAAGGCCCGCGACCGTCTGCGCGACCTCGTCAGCCGCTCCGGGATGCTCGTCTTCGCCTCGCACTCCGACGAGTTCCTCGTCGAGCTCTGCGACACCGCGATCTGGATGGACACCGGGGAGATCAAGGAGCAGGGCTCCCTGCGCGAGGTGGTGAGCCACTACAAGGGCCGCGACCTCTTCGAGACCCTGAGCCCGGAGACCCTCAAGCGGATCGGGGCGGACGCGACCGGCGAGGTCCGCCCGTGACCGGCAGCGTGCACGCGGTCGTCGTCACCCGCCACCGCCCGGAGCTGCTCGCGGACGGCCTCGCCGTCATCGCCGCCCAGACCCGCCGTCCGGACCACCTCGTCGTCGTGGACAACGGGCCGGACGAGAAGACCCGCGAGGTCGTCGAGTCCTGCGGGCTGCCGGTGACCTACCTGCCCTCGCACCACAACCTCGGCGGCGCCGGCGGCTACGCGCTCGGCATGCTGACCGCCCTCGCCGCCGGCGCGGACTGGCTCTGGATGGCCGACGACGACGGCCGCCCGGCCGACGAGCACGTCCTCGCGACGCTGCTCGAGGTGGCGGAGCGGCGCGGGCTCGCCGAGGTCTCCCCGGTGATCGCCGACGCCGCCGACCCGCAGCGGCTGGCCTTCCCGCTGCGCCGCGGCCTGACCTGGGTGCGTCGCCGCAGCGACCTCGACGGGTTCGGCGACGGCGAGCTGATGCCCGGGATCGCCCACCTGTTCAACGGCGCGCTCTTCCGCGCCGAGACACTCGATGTGGTGGGCGTGCCCGATCTTCGCCTGTTCGTGCGGGGCGACGAGGTCGAACTGCACCGCCGCCTCATGCGCTCCGGGCTTCCCTACGGCACGTGCCTGACGACGGCCTACGTCCACCCCGACGGGTCCGACGAGTTCAAACCGATGCTCGGCGGTCGGCTGCACGCCCAGGACCCGGGCGACGCCACCAAGCGCTACTACACCTACCGCAACCGCGGCTACCTGCTCGCGCAGCCCGGGCTGCGCAAGCTGGGCGCCATCGAGCACCTGCGGTTCGGCTGGTACTTCCTCGTCGAACGACGCGACCCGACGGCGCTGCGCGAGTGGCTGCGCCTGGTCCGGCTCGGTCGTCGCGAGAAGTTCCGCCGGGCATGAGCTCCGCTCCGCTCCCCCTGGAGGTTCCCCCCACCATGTCAGGACGCACCCCGTGCTGACCTCGGACTCGGTCCCGCCGACCACCCGCAGCACGAGCAACGGCACCCGCCCCGACCCGGCGTCGGGACGGGACGACGAGCGCGTGCTGCGCCGGTGGCGCTGGATCGCGATCCTGCTCGGCGGGCTCGGCTCGGTGCTGGCGCTCGTCTACCCGTTCCTGCCGGTGGTGCAGGACACGGCGACGATCCAGTGGCCCAGCGCGACCACCGGCACCCGCTCGGTCGACGCGCCGCTCGTGGCGTTCCGCCCGGAGTCGATGACCGCCACGATCCCGTGCGCGGCCATCCGCAGCCTCGACGCCCGCGCCACCCAGCGCGCGACCGTGCTCTCCACGACGCCACCGCTCTCGCCGCAGGGCAACCAGGTGGGGATGCAGCTGTTCGTCGACGACGGGCAGCTCACCGTCGCCGACCGCGGCCAGCAGGCCGCGCAGGAGCCGATCCCCGGCGGCCCCTGCAACGTCACGATCACCTCGGACTTCTCCGAGACCGTGATCAACCTCGGCGCGGGCGCCGACACGGTGCTCGGCGGCGACTTCCGCCCGCAGGTCGTCGGCATCTACTCCGACCTCGACCAGAACCGCGACCCGGTCGCCGGCACCAGCGTCTCGATCACCCCGGACACCCGCTTCCAGACGACCGCGACGGAGCTCAAGACCGCCGCGGGCATCCTCGCGATCCTGTGCTTCCTCGGCGCGGTGTGGGCGCTGCACGTGCTCGACACCCGCGCCGGCCGCCGGGCCCCGCGGCTGGCCCCGCGGCGCTGGTGGATCCCGACCTGGCGGGACGGCGTGGTGGTCGCCGGGCTCGCGGTCTGGGCGGTCATCGGCTCCCAGACCTCCGACGACGGGTACATCCTCGGGATCGCCCGGGCCCGCGAGAGCGCCGGCTACATCGGCAACTACTACCGCTGGTTCAACGTCCCCGAGGCGCCGTTCGGCTGGTTCTACGAGCTGTACGCGGTCTGGGTGCAGGTCAGCGACACCGTGCTGTGGATGCGCCTGCCCTCGGTGTTCATGGGCATCGTCTCCTGGCTGCTGATCAGCCGCGAGATGCTGCCACGCCTCGGCCAGCAGGTCCGGCGCTCCAAGGCCGCCGGCTGGGCCGCCGCGATGGTCTTCCTGATGTTCTGGCTGCCGTTCAACAACGGCCTGCGCCCCGAGCCCGTCGCCGTCATCTCCGCGCTGCTGGCGTTCTGCTCGGTGGAGCGGGCGGTGGCCACCCGCCGGCTCGCGCCGGTCGCCCTCGGCCTCGTCGCCGCCGCGTTCGCCCTCGCCGCGACCCCGACCGGCCTCATGGCGGTCGCCCCGTTCCTCGCCGCCGCCCGGCCGCTGTTCCGGCTCGTGCAGGAGCGGGTCCGTCGCCTCGGCTGGCTGCCGGTGCTGCTGCCGATCCTGTCCTCGGGGCTGATCGTGCTGGTGGCGGTGTTCGCCGACCAGACCTACGCCGCGGTGATGGAGGCCAACCGGGTCCGCTTCCTGCTGGGGCCGAACTACACCTGGTACCAGGA
Organism: Actinomycetospora sp. CA-084318; assembly: GCF_050955885.1. Lineage (NCBI taxonomy): Bacteria > Bacillati > Actinomycetota > Actinomycetes > Pseudonocardiales > Pseudonocardiaceae > Actinomycetospora > Actinomycetospora sp. CA-084318. The sequence continues at coordinate 233,884 of NZ_CP192098.1, read as the reverse complement.
GGTGGTCCGCTACGAGTCGCTGTTCTCGGTCTCCGCGGACGGCTCGCTGGAACGCCGGGCCCCGGTGCTGCTGCTGATCCTCGGGCTCGTCGTGTGCCTCGTCGTGCTGCTGCGCCGCAACCGCATCAAGGGCGCGGCGCTCGGCCCCTCGCAGCGACTCATCGGCACCACCCTGCTCGGCTTCCTCGTCCTCGCGCTGACCCCGACGAAGTGGACCCACCACTTCGGCGCGTTCGCCGCGCTCGGCTCGGGGATGGCGGCGCTGACCGCGCTGGCGACCTCGTCGGACGTGCTGCGCTCCCGCCGTAACCGCTCGCTGTTCCTCGCCGCGGTCTTCGCGACCCTCGCGCTGGCCTTCACCGGCCCGAACACGTGGTGGTACACGAACAACTGGGGCGTCCCCTGGAACGACAAGCCGCCCTCCTACGACGGCCACCAGGCCTCCACGCTGCTCCTCGGGGTCGCGGCGGTCTTCCTCGTCGTCGCGGCCATCGAGCACCTCCGGGGGGTCCCGGAGGAACGGCGCGACCCGTCGTCGGGAAAGAGCTCCCTCCTGACGACGGCCTCGGCGCCACTGCGCGATCGCGTGCGCAGGCTGCGGGGATCGCGGTCCGCGAGTGCGGTGGAGCGACGCGCCCGGGCGCTGCGGCTCGGGTCGGCGCCGATCGCGGTGATCTGCGGGGCGCTCGTGCTGTTCCAGATGGCGTCGATGGGCAAGGCGATCGACAAGCAGTGGGACAGCTTCTCGCTCGGCGGTGACGTGCTGCGCAACGCCTTCTCGTCGTCGTGCGGGCTGGCCGACCACGTCCGTGTCGAGGGCAGCCCGGCCTCGGGGATCCTGCCGGTCGCGCCGCCGTTCACCGGGGTCGTGCCCTCGGCGCGCGGGGTGCTGCCGATCGTGGCGCCGCAGGTGCCGCTGGCGCCCGGCCAGCAGCCCGCGCCGCTGCCGCCGGACACGGTGCCGGCGTCGAGCCCGCTCGCGCAGCTGGTCGACCCGAACCCGGTCAACGAGGGCTTCCACGCCGAGGACGCCGTGCCGCCCACCGGCGGCGGGACCGGCGTGTCGGGCTACGAGTACACGCTGCGCAACGACCTGTCCTCGCAGGTCCTGGGCACGTTCGACCCCGAGGGGCGGGCGACCGGGACGCTGCGCACGCCGTGGCAGTCGGTGGACGAGTCGCTGCGCAACGGGACCACACCGCTGGTGATCTCGGTGGCCGGACGCCTGGACGGCGGGAACTCGCTGTTCCTGCAGTACGCGAAGCGCTTCCCCGACGGCCGCATCCAGATCCTGGGCTCCGACCAGCTCGGCGGCGGCAGCGGCAACGAGCCGCCGTGGCGGGAGATCAAGGTCAACCTGTCGACGACGAAGGGCGCGACCGCCGACGAGGTCCGCCTCGTCGCCCAGGACCGCTCCCTCGGCCCCGACGGCTGGATCGCGGTCGCCCCGATGCGCGGGCCGAAGCTGGTGCCGTTCACGCAGGCGGTCGGGACGCAGCCGGGCTACCTCGAGTGGCCGGTGCAGTTCGCGTCGCCGTGTCTGCGGCCCTTCGACGTGGCCGACGGCATCGCCGAGGTGCCCACCTACCGGCTCATCGCCGACGCCTCGCAGTTCCGGATCGGCGGCGAGACCTGGTCCCAGCCGTCGGCCGGCGGGCCCATGGGCTGGATCGAGGTGCTGGAGCGCCAGCAGGACGTCCCGGCCTACCTCGAGGGTGAGGCGTCCCTGGACTGGGGCCGCATCGAGGCCCTGGAGCCGTACGCGCCGGGCACCGTGGCGCCGCAGGTCGTGCACGGTGAGAAGACCGTGTGGGGCAACCACAGCGAGGGCGAGATCGGCGATCCGCCGCCGGGGATCCCGTCGCCGGAGAGGTGACTTCGTCCCGTGAGTACTAATCCGTGTTCTGGCACGGATTAGTACTCACAGGCATCGCACCTGGAACCGATCGCCGCTCGCGGGACTCCAAGCCCGTGTGAGGGCGGAACTGCTGGAGATCGCGGCCGGTCAGGACAACCTGCTCACCCGTGCGCAGATGCTCGGCCACGGCATGACCGACGAGATGATCGAGGCCAACGTGGCCGCCCGGCGATGGGTGCCGGTGCTCCACGGCGTGTACGCCCTGTTCAGCGGCGAGCTGTCCCCGCACGCGCGTCGTCGGGCCGCGCTGCTGTTCATCCGCGGCCCGGCCGCCCTCAGCCACGTCTCGGCCGGAGCACTGTGGGGCTTCCCGGGCTGTCCCGACGACGGCCCGGTGCACGTGACGGTGCCCTACACGTCCTCGGCTCGTGGCTGCGCCGGCGTGATCGTGCACCGGAGCCGCGCCTACCGCTACGTCGTGGCGGACGCCGACCCGCCGGTGACGACGAAGACCCGGACCCTCGTCGACCTCGCCGTCGACGCGCCGAGTGCCCGAGAGGCGATGCGGGTCCTCACGGCGGGCGCTGCCGCGCGGCGAGTGGACGGGTCGAAGCTCCTCGAGGAGCTGACGGAGCGACCACCGCGTCGCTACGGCAAGGCCCTGCTGGCAGCGGCGAAGCTGCTGGTGGAGGGAGTGGAGTCGACGCTCGAGGCGGACTTCTCGAACGACGTCCTCACCGCCCACGGTCTCCCCCACGGTGTCCGGCAGGTGCCCCGGATCGTGGAGGGCAGGCGGCGCATCGAGGACCACGAGTGGGAGCTGCCGCTCGGCACCCTCACGGCGCGCCTCGACGGCTGGCGGTTCCACGCGAATCGCCGCACCGCCCACGCCGACCGTCAACGGGACAACGCCGCCGAGCTCGAGGGGCGTGCCCGACTCACCTTCGGCACCGAGGAGGTCGGTGACGCCTGCCGGACCGCCGCTCTCCTCGCCCGCCGGATGACGCAGCTGGGCTGGAGAGGGGAGCTCCGGAGGTGCCCTGCCTGTGGGTACTGATCCGTGTTCCGGCACGGATGAGTACTCACATGCGTCAGCTCCTGAAGAGCACCCACTTCATGACGACGAAGTTGATCGTCGTCGCGCAGGCCTGGGCGATCACCCACGCCAGGAACGACGACAGGAGCGGCGGGTTCACCGTCGGCGCGTCGAGCAGGTGCAGGACGAGGGAGTTCACCGCGACGTTGGCGGCGAACGTCGAGCCGTACAGCGCCACGAAGCCCAGGAACTTCGCCCCGCCGCCGGAGGACGCGGCGAACGTGAAGCGGCGGTTCAGCAGGTAGGCGGTCGTCGTGCCGAGGATGAACGACACACCCTTGGCCAGGGGCGCCCACACCCCGAGGGCCAGGAGCAGCTGGTAGACGCCGAGGTCCACGCACGCCGCGAACCCGCCGATCAGCACGAAGCGCACGAGCTGCGCCTTCAGGCCCAGCGCGGCCGGCGCGACCGCCGCCTCCGCGGGACCGACGTTCTCCTCGACGCTCACGCCTGTCGATGGTAGGGACCCTCCCCCACCGATCCGTCACCGCACCGTCGATACCGTTCGTGCTCATGGCCGTCGTCGAGGACACCCCCGTGCGCGTCACGGAGGACGATCCCCGCCAGCCCCCCTCACGGCGGACGATCCGTTCCGGTTGGTTCCTCGCGGCGCTCGCGGCGGTGACCGTGCTGCTGGGCGTCGCGATCCCGTTCGCGCCGGTCTCCGCGGACGACCCGGTGGTCAGCTGGCCGAAGGCCGGGCAGCCGGCCACATCCACGAGCGTGCCGCTGGTCCCCTACCGCCCGCTCGCGATGACGGCCGAGGTCCCGTGCCAGGCCCTGCGCGGCGGCGGCGACGCGCTGCGCACGCAGCCCGCGAGCGCCGGTACCCCGGGCCGCGGCCTCACCGTCTCGAACTCGGGCGGCCGGGTCACGGTCACGAGCGACGGCGCCACCCTGGTCGACGAGGTCCTCCCCCTCACGCCGTGCGTCTACCGCTACGTCAACGACGGCACGACGACGACGCTGACCCGTGACGGCCAGCAGCTCTACGCCGCGCCCGGCCAGGCCCCGCAGGTCGCCGAGCTCGCCACCGACGCCCCCGGCACGCCCGGGCTGGCCGCGACGATCCATCCCGACGACCGCTACTCGAGCGTTCCGTCCGGGCTCAAGCTGACGCTGCTGATCCTGCACGTCCTGGCGCTCGCCGCGACGATCGTGCTCGCCGCGCGGCGCTGGTGGGGCCGGAACGACCGCGGGTTCGTGCGGCCCCGGTTCCACGGCGCGGACGTCGCGGTCGGGGTGGTCAGCGCGGCCTGGGTGGTGCTCAGCCCGCTGCAGAACGACGACTCCTGGTACCTGCTCATGGCCCGCAACGCCGGGGCGACGGGGTACGTCGGCAACCAGATCTACATGTTCGACGCGACGGAGAACCCGTTCGTCGGCAGCCAGTACCTGATGTCGATGTGGGGGTCGGTCGGGAACTGGCTCGGCATGCCCGGCTGGGGCCTGCTGTGGATGCGGGTCCTGCCCCTGCTGCTCGGCCTGCTGACCTGGTTCCTGCTGCGCGGGGTGCTCGCCACGGCGCTCGGGCGCATCGAACGTCGCCGCTGGGTGCCCTGGACGCTGCTCGCCGCGCACCTCGCCTGGTTCCTGCCCTACGGCATGGCGCTGCGGCCCGAGGTGTTCATCGTCCCGGTGTTCGCCGGCGTGCTCCTGCTCGCCGAGATCGCGCGGAAGCGGGACGCCGTCGGACCGCTGATCCCGGCGACGGCGCTCGCGGCGCTGTCGGTGACCATCTCGCCGTCGGGCCTGGTGTCGGCCGCACCCGTCGTCGTGACCCTCCCCTGGCTCTTCCGGTGGCTGCGGACGACGAGCTGGCGGACGCGGCTCGGCGTCGTCGGCGCGGTGATCGCGGCGGGGACGATCGCGATCCCCGTGGGATTCGGCGACGCGACCCTGGGCGACGTCATCGAGGCCACGGGCGTGCACTCCTGGTACTACGTGACCTTCCCCTGGTACGAGGAGTGGGCGCACTACCGGACGCTCATCGAGACCGGGACCTGGGGCCGTCGGCTCCCGGTGCTGCTCACCGTGGTCCTGCTCGTGATCGTGTCGATCGGCTCCGGGCGCCGGGGCCGCAGCGACGGACCGCTGCACGCCTACACGCTCTCCACCGCGGTGACGACGGCGGTCGCGCTGTTCCTGCTCGCGCTCGGCCCGACGAAGTGGGTCAACCACTTCGGCGCGATCGCCGCGCCGGGGACGCTGCTGCTGACGCTCGCGATGCTCCAGACGCCGCTGCCGCGGCGGCCGGGCGCGCTGGTCACCGGGGCCGGGGTCGCGCTGCTCACCGGGGCGACGGTGCTCGGGTTCGCCGGGCCGAACGTCTGGAAGCCCTACTCCGACCGCGGCCAGCCGTTCGGCAAGCACCTCGACCCCGACCTGTCGATGCTCGACATGGAGCAGCTCGCGCCGCACATCGGGCCGCTCTACCTGCGGCAGTTCTGGTGGTGGGTGGGGCTCGCCCTCGCGGCCGCGCTGTTCGTGGCGTGGCGCCGACGGAACCGCAGGCCCACGTTCGGCATCACGCCCGACCGGGCGGTGCTCGTGCCGTCGGTCGTGATGACCGCGCTGCTGATGGTCGCGGTGATGGTCTACGCGCCGGTGATCCAGGCGCCGGGCTGGTCGGTGGCGGGCGCGCAGCTGCAGGCCCTCGCGGGGCGGCCGTGCCAGCTGTCGAACTCCGTCGAGGTGATGCAGCGGACCCCCGCCGACCTCGGCGCGCCGCTCACACCCGCCGTCGGGACCGGGGACTTCGCCCTGACCGAGCCCGGCAACGGCGGTCCCGACGAGGCCCCGGTGCCGCCGCCCGGGCCCGCGCCCGGCGGGACGGGACCGGCGATGTGGCACGACGCGGTGACCAGCGACCCGAACCTCCCGCAGCAGGGCACGGGCCTCGGCACGCTGACGACGGGCTGGTACCCGGTGCCCGCCGAGTCCACCGCGACGCACGTCGTGGTGCCGGTGGCGGGCAACGACCCCGACCAGCAGCGGATCGTCCTCGAGTTCGGCTACGGCCCGGCCGCGGCACCAACCCGCACCACCGCGGTGACCGTCAACCCGGCGAACGGGCTGACCGCGCGGCAGTGGCAGGAGGTCCCCGTCCTGCTCCCCGGCGAGCGGCCGACCGCGGTGCGTCTGGTCGCCGAGGACCGCGTCGCCGGCCCGGACACCGCCCTCGCCGTCGCGCCGCCGCACCTCGCGGCGATGCAGCCGGTGCAGTCGCTGACCGGCCCGGACACCTACGGCAACGGACCGGGCACCGGCCCGCCGGTCTTCGCCGACCAGCTCTCCGCGGTGCTGTGGCCGTGCGTGAACCAGGTGGCAGTCCAGCACGGCATCGCCCCGACCCCGGTCGTGCGCCTGCAGGCCGCGGAGAACACGCCGGACTTCATCCTCACGAACCCGACCTACGAGTCGTGGGGCGGCACGATGGTGCAGTCCGAGCGGACCTGGGCGACGGTGCGGATCTACTCCACCGTGACGCCGGGCGGCCCGCCCACGCTGCAGTGGGGCAACGTCGACCGGATCGTCTATGACCATCCGACCGACGATTACGACCTGACCGTCGGCTCGGTGTCCCGCAGCGGCCTGACCCGGTTCCCGACCCTCGCCACGGAGGCGTACTCCGGGCGTGAGTACCTCGGCTAGGTGGATCGCCCTCGTCGCGGGCATCGTCTCGGTGCTCGCGGCGGTGGCGTTCCCGTTCGCGCCGGTAAGCCAGCCGGTGGTCACGTACGCGTGGCCGACGTCGACCACACCCACCGGCGCGGCGATCCCGATGCTGCCCTACCAGCCGCAGTCGCTCGTCGTCTCCGTGTCGGCCGACGCGATCCGGGCGGCCGCCCCGGGCACGGTGCTGTTCAGCACCGCCCCGCCGGTGACCGACCCGCTCGCCGAGCCCATCCAGGGGCTGACGGTGCGGACGGACGCCGACGGGGCCGAGGTGACCTCGGGCGGACGGACGTTCGCGCCGGTGCCGGCCGGGACACTCCGGATCGACTCGTCGATCGCGGCCACCACGCTCACCGTCGACGGTCGCGAGGTGGCCCGGGCGGACGGGGACGTGCGCCCCGCCGTGGCCGGGGCGTTCACGGGTGCGACGACCTCGGCGGGGCTGAGCTTCTCGGCGGTCGGCGACACCCGGTTCCAGACGACCGCGAGCGGGTGGAAGGTCGCGCTCGGGGTCGTGGCGGTGCTCGCGTTCCTGGTGGCACTGGGCGCGCTGTGGCGGCTCCGTCCCCGTGGCACCTCCGGTGCCAGCAATGCGTCACTGCGTGCACCCAGTGACAGGAAACCCACATCGTCGGGAGGCCCGCGCGCCCGCATCGCCGACCTCGGCGTCGTCGGGGGCCTCCTGCTGTGGCAGGTGATCGGGCCGTTGACGGTCGACGACGGCTACATCGCCGGGATCGTGCGCTCGCTCGGGCAGAACGGGCAGGTCGGCACCGTCTTCCGCTGGCTGAACTCCCCGGAGACCCCGTTCGGCTGGTTCTACGAGGTCCTGGCGGTGATCGCCGGCGTCGACCCGGCGCCGTTCTGGCTGCGCCTGCCCGCGACGGTGCTCGGGATCGTCGGCTGGTTCCTGCTGACCCGCTCGGTGCTGCCGCGGCTCACGGCCCCGTCGATGCCGCTGCTGGCCGGGGTCGTCTACCTCGCCTGGTGGCTGCCCTACGACCTCGGCGTCCGGCCCGAGCCGTGGGTGCTCGTCGGGTCGGCGCTCGTGTTCGTGCTGGTGGAGCGGGCGATCGAGCGGTCGAGCGCCGTCGCCCTGGTCGGCGCGCTGGCGATCGCCGGAGTCACGCTCGCGGTCACCCCGACCGGCCTCATGGCCTTCGTGCCGCTGCTCGTCGGGCTGGCAGCGCTCCGTCCCCTGCTGAAGCCGGCCACGCTGGTCGTCGGGATCGCCGCCCTCGGCCTCACCCTCGTCGTGGTCTACGCCGATCAGACCTGGGCCTCCGTGCTCGACTCCGTCGGCGTCCGCACGCTGATCGGCGGCGACCGGCCCTGGACCGACGAGTACGTCCGCTACGCCTCGCTGCTCACCGTCGGCGACGCGGAGGGCAATCTCGGGCGCCGGGCCCCGGTCCTGCTGCTCGTCCTGGCGTTCGCCGCACTGGCGTTCGGCGCCCGGGACCGGCTGACCGGCACGAGCCGCCGGGTCGTCGTGGTCACGCTGCTCTCGCTGGTCTCGCTCGCCTTCACCCCGACGAAGTGGACCCACCACTTCGGCGCGTTCGCCGTCCTCGGCACGGCCACCACGCTGCTCGCCCTGGACGCCTGGCGGCGCTCTCTTCCCGACGACGAGGAGCGTCGGCTCCGGCGTGCGTCCGTCGGGGTCGCGGTGGCCGCGGGCGTCTCGGGGCTGACGCTCGCGGGCTACAACCAGTGGCACTGGATCTCGAGCTACGCGATCACCTGGTCGACACTGTCGCCGCAGCTCGGCGGCGTGCGCTTCGCCGACGCGGTCCTGGTGGTCGGTGCGGTCGTGGCGGTCGTCCTGGCGGTCCTGGCGCTGCGAGAACGTGGCGAACCTGTCACTGGACGACAGCAACGACGCTTTCCTGCCACGGAGTGGGCGCCCGGACTCGCGATCGGCGTCGTCGTCCTGGTGGTCGCGATCGAGGTGCTCTCATTCGCGCGGACCGCGTACCAGCGACGGGACTCGTACACCCTGGCCTCGGACTCGATCGCGTCGTTGACGGGCCGCTCGTGCGGCATCGCCGACCGGCTCCGCGTCGAGCGCGACCCACTCGCCGGGCTGCTCCCGGCCGACGGTCCCGGCGCCCTCCCGACGACGGGTCCCGACGGCCCGAGCATGGCCGGCGCCGACCTCCCCGGCTGGCGTGGGCCCGACGTGACGACGGGCTGGTACCGCCTCCCCGGCCGCGACACCGCGACGTACCCGCCGGGCGAGGAGCCGGGCCCGCCCGGGCCCGTCGTCGTGACCCTGACCGGTCCGGTCGCGGCCGGCGACGTCGTCGCAGAACTCCGGGACACCGCCGGCGCGATCACCCGGGTCCCGCTCGACGAGGGCGCGACGCAGTACGCGGAGTCGGCGAGCGTCAACGCCCCGCGCTCGCGCGACCTGCGCCTCGACCCGGCGCTCTCGGCCGACCACACCGCGATCCGGCTGGTCAGCCGGCGTGACACCCCGCTCGACCAGGGCTTCTCGGTGCCGCGGATCGCCCGCCTCGTGCCGTGGAACGACGTCCTGCTCCCCGGCACGCCCGCCGCCGTCGACTGGCCCGGCGCGTTCCTCTTCCCGTGCACCCCGTTCCCGACGCTGCGCGACGGCGTCGCCGAGCTCCCCGGCTGGCGGGTCTCCACCGACGCACGCAGCGAGGCGGAGTCCGGCTACATCAGCTACACCGCCTCGCAGGGCGGCCCGTGGCTGACCGCGCGGGCGCTGGTCCGGCAGGTCCGCTACGCGGTCTACCTGCCGGGCCTGCCGCTGACCGACATCGCGAGCCTCGAGCGCTGGGTCCCGACGACGCCGCTGGTCGCGCCGCAGGTGACCTCGCGCGAGGTCTCCCACAGCGGGTTCGCTACGCCCGGTCCGCTCTCGATCGGGGAGAGCTGACCACCCGGGCGGTGTGCCGCTTCAGGATCTCCGTGGTCGCGCCCAGGTAGCGGCCGATTGACGCGAGCTCGTCGGCGGTGAACCGGGTCGCGAGCTCGGCCATGTCCTGTCCGAGTGGGCCGAAGACCGTCGGCAGCACCTCGTCGCGAGGGGTGTCCGGGCGCAGCACGACGAGAACGCTGCGTCGGTCGTCGGGGTTCGGCCGCCGCTCGACGTACCCGGCCCGCTCGAGCCGGTCGATCATGCCCGTGATCGCGCCCGTCGTCAGGCCGGTCTCCTGCGCGATGCGTCCGGCGCTCACCGCGCCCAGGCGGTCGAGGACGTCCAGGCACTTCCGGTCGGCCGCCGAGAGCCCGAGGGCCTGCCCGACGGCCTCGTGGAACAGCACCACGGCCGCCGTGAATTCGCGACCCAGCAGGGTCGGGTCTTCGTTCGCCACGGAGTTGACTGTAACTCACCGGCTCATTAGCTTAACGGCTAAGATTCTTACGGACTGGAGCTGTGCATGAACCCCGTGAAGGTGCGGATCGTCGGGCTCGCGCTCGTCGACCTGGCGACCGATGTCGTCGTGCCCCTTGTGGTCACCCTGGCCCTGACCGCCGTGGGGGTCTCGAGTTTCCTCGCCCTGAGCGCGGCGGGGGTGCTGGTCGGCGGGAAGGTCGCGCTCGGGCGTCTCGAGGCGTGGCGGGCCGATCGCCGGGCGGCGGCCGTACTTGGCGCGGTGGTGCTCGCCCTGGCGCTGCTGGCCGGGCTGGCGGCAGCCGGTGTTCCCGACGTGGTGGCCGCCGCGGCGGCCGGCGTCGTCGTCGTGGTCCCCGTGGTGCACTCGCTGCTCTCCGACGGTCGACGCCTGGACGGGGCCGCGCTGCTGGTCCTGGCCGAGATCGTGGCCTCGGTCGTGGTCACACTCGTCAGCGACGATCCCCGCTTCCTCCTGGCCCGGCCCGCCGTCTACACCGCGGTCGCCGGGGTGGCCGCGCTCGTCACCTGCGTCCGGGGGCGCCCGCTCATGCTGGACGCGACGAAGCCGATGGCGGCCGGCGGCGACCCCGTCCGGGCGGCGGCCTTCGAGGCGGCCTGGGAGCACGACGCTGCGTTCCGACGGGTCGAGCGGTGGATGACGGCGTCGTTGGGGGTGGTCCTGCTCCTCGAGGCCGTCCTGCGGGTCGTCGTCGTGTACGGCTCGTCGACCCCGGAGGTCGCGATGACGGGGCTGTTCGCGCAGGTCCCCGGGATCGTGCCGGTGCTCGCCTGGTTCGTCGGCGTCCGTGTCCTGGCCGTGCCTCGCGCGAGCCGCGCGGTCGACCGGTTCATGCCGGCGCCGGTCCCTGCCTGCCCGCGCTGACGTACCTCCGGACGGGGCGCGCGAGCCCGCGCGCTAGCCTCGACGTCGATGGCTCGCACCGTGAAGACCCTGGTCGGATGGGCCCGCACCGCCCCGAGCCGGGCGACCGTGCTCTCCGGCGACGAGGTCACCTCCGACGTCCAGCTCGCCGAGGCGGTCACGACGGCGGGTCCGCGCGGTGTCATCCCGCGGGGCCTCGGCCGCTCGTACGGCGACCCCGCGGTCAACGCCGGCGGGCTCGTCGTCGACATGACGTCCCGGAACCGGGTGCACGCGATCGACGCGGAGAGCGGGCTGGTCGACGTCGACGCCGGCGTCTCGCTGGACACGCTGATGAAGGTCGCGCTGCCCTTCGGCCTGTGGGTCCCGGTGCTGCCCGGCACCCGCCAGGTGACCATCGGCGGGGCGATCGCCAGCGACATCCACGGCAAGAACCACCACTCGCACGGCAGCTTCGGCAACCACGTCGTCGCGATGGACCTGCTCACCGGCACCGGCGAGATCCGGCGACTGGAGCCCGAGGGCCCCGAGTCGGAGCTGTTCTGGGCGACCGTCGGCGGGATCGGCCTGACCGGGATCATCCTGCGCGCGACGGTGCGCATGACGAAGACCGAGACCGCCTACTTCGTCGCCGACACCGAGCGCACCGCGAACCTCGACGAGACGATCGAGCGGTTCTCCGACGGGTCCGACGAGGCCTACGACTACTCCTCGGCCTGGTTCGACTCCATCTCCACCGGGCCTTCGCTCGGTCGGGCCGCGCTCGGTCGGGGGTCGCTCGCGACGCTCGACGAGCTGCCGGAGAAGCTGCGGCGCGACCCGCTGAAGTTCGACGCCCCGCAGCTGGCGACGCTGCCCGACGTCTTCCCGAACGGCCTGGCCAACAAGGCGACGTTCTCGCTGATCGGCGAGCTGTACTACCGGAAGACGAAGAACAAGCGCGGCCAGATCCAGAACCTGACGGCCTTCTACCACCCGCTGGACCTCTTCGGGGACTGGAACCGGGCTTACGGCTCGAAGGGCTTCCTGCAGTACCAGTTCATCGTCCCGCTGGCCGCGGAGGCGGAGTTCCGCTCGATCATCGCCGACATCGCGGCGTCCGGGCACGTCTCCTTCCTCAACGTGTTCAAGAAGTTCGGCGAGGGGAACCGGGCGCCCCTGTCGTTCCCCATGCCCGGCTGGAACATCTGCGTCGACTTCCCGATCGTCGACGGCCTCGGGCGCTTCTGCCGCGACCTGGACCGCCGCGTCCTCGCGATGGGCGGCCGGCTCTACACCGCCAAGGACTCCCGCACCGACGCCGCCACGTTCGCCGCGATGTACCCGCGGCTCGACGAGTGGCGCAAGGTGCGCGACGCCGCCGACCCGGAGGGCGTGTTCGCCTCGGACATGTCGCGCCGGCTCGCCCTGACCAGCTAGGAGCATCATGATCGACGCCGTCGGACACCCGTCCTCCCTGCTCCTGCTCGGGGGCACCTCCGAGATCGGGCTCGCGATCGCCGAGCGCTACCTCGCCGACGGGCCGGTGCGGGTCGTCCTGGCCGGGCGCCAGTCGCCGCGCCTGGCCGACGCCGCCGCCCGCCTCGAGCGCGCCGGCGGCCACGTGGAGACCGTCGAGTTCGACGCCAAGGACGCCGCGGTGCACACCGAGGCCGTGCGCAAGGCGTTCGCCGGCGGCGACATCGACATCGCCGTCGTGGCGTTCGGGCTCCTGGGCGACCAGGAGAAGGCGTGGCAGGACATCGACGTGGCCGTCGAGCTCGCCGAGGTGAACTACGTGGCCACCGTGTCGGTCGGCGTCGCCCTCGCCGCCGAGTTCCGGCGGCAGGGACACGGCCGCATCGTCGCGCTGTCGTCGGTGGCCGGCGAGCGCGCCCGCCGCTCCAACTTCGTCTACGGCTCCACCAAGGCCGGCATGGACGCCTTCTACACCGGCCTCACCGAGGCGCTGCGCGGCGACGGGATCGGCGTGACGATCGTCCGCCCCGGCTTCGTGAAGACGAAGATGACGGCGGGCATGGACTCGGCGCCGCTCGCGACGACGCCGGAGCAGGTCGCCGAGATCACGGTCGGCGCGGTGACGAAGGGCCGCGAGCTGGTCTGGGCGCCGCCGCAGTTCCGGTACGTGATGAGCGTGCTCCGCCACATCCCGCGGCCGATCTTCCGGCGCCTGCCCGTGTGAGCTCCGCTCATGTGAGCAGAAAGTGGGCCTATAGCCCCACTTTCTGCTCACCTGCGCGGCAGCGCACACTGCGGGCATGGTCGACGCCCGTGCCATGAACCGTCAGATGGTCGAGCGGCTGCTCGCCGCCCCCGCCGAGGAGCCCGCCGAGGACGCGTACGCGCTGCGCGTCGTCGAGACGCGCGGCCGGACCAGCGGGGAGCCCCGCCGCACCCCGCTCGCCGTCGTGCGCCACGGCGGCCGCGACCACCTCGTCACGCCGGACCCGTCCCGCGACTGGGCGCAGAACCTCCTCGCCCACCCCGAGGCGACGCTGCGCTCCGCGGACGGCGACGTGCCGGTGCGCGCGGAGCGGATCGGCGCCGACGAGGGTGCGCCGGTGGTGCAGGCCTACCTCGCGGCGATGACCGTGCCGTGGGCGCTTAAGGCGTTCCCGGTGAGCCCGGACGACCCGCTCGACACCGTCCGCGCACACATGGACGGGATCGCGGTGTGGTGGCTCCGCCCTGTGAGTACTAATCCGTGCCAGGACGCGGACTAGTACTCACGAGGCGAAGCCTCATCGGCTCCTCGATCCACCGGTACGCCAGGTGGGCCAGGAGCACCGACCCGACGAGGACGTGCGGGATCGCCAGGGCCGCGAGCGAGGAGTTCGGGGCCAGCGCCGGGAACCGCGTCATCGCCACGACCGTGATCTCGATCAGCGGGAAGTGCACCAGGTAGATCGCGTAGGAGATCCGGCCGCCGTGCTGCAGGCGCGGCGAGGACAGCCAGTCCACGATCCGGCCCCGGGCTACGCACAGCGCGCCGAGCAGCACCGGGAACATCGGGACGGCGAGCCACAGCCGGTCGGCCGCGGGGATCGCCGCGGACGCCGGTGCCGAGGCCGCCCAGTACGCCACCAGCACCGTCTCGGCGAGCACGGCCAGCACCACGCGACCGGCCCAGAGCTCGACGACGGGCGTCCGCGGCAGCCGGTCCACCACGAGCCACGTCAGCATCCCGGCGGTGAACCCGCCCCCGATGCGCAGCAGCCAGACCCACGCGCCCGACTCCCCGGCACCCGCCGTCACCAACGGGACCACCGCGACCGGCGAGGCGGCGAGCACCGCGAGCACCGCCAGCACCGGCAACGGCCACGAGCGGACCCGCCACGCCGCGAGGACCAGCAGCGGGAAGCACAGGTAGGCGAGCCACTCGGCGCTCACCGACCACGCCGGCAGCACGAACGAGACGCCCTCGATGCCCGACGAGGTCCACATCTGGGTCATCGTCAGCTGCCGGATCCAGCCGAGCGGGCCGAGCGAGGGCTGCGGGTTCTGCCAGGCCACGATCCCGTCGCTGCCGAACACCAGGCGCGCCGAGCACCAGAGCCCGAACGCCACCGTGACCACCGCGTACAGCGGCCACACCCGGGCGATCCGCGCGCGCAGGAACCGGGCCGTCCCACCGACCGACGGCCGGGCCCCCATCCGCGCGAGGTACGAGCGGGTCAGCACCAGCCCGGAGAGCACGAAGAACAGATCCACCCCGAGCGGCCCGGCCGCGACGATCGGCGCGATCGGGGCGGTCCAGCGCGCGAACACGTCGCCGGGGATGTACGAGGCGTGCAGCAGCAGCACCCACACGGCCGCGACGAAGCGCAGCCCGGTCAGCTGGGCGATGTCCTGCGGCTTGCTGGCCGACGACGGCTCGGTGCCGGTCGGGCGGCCGGCCGTCGGCTCGACGGCGGGCAGGGCGGGCACCGGCGCGGTTCCCCGGGTCCGAGGGAGCGGGAGGACGGTCCCGCTCCCCGCACCGGGCGTCCGGAAGCCGACCGGCGACGCCGCGAGGGCACCGTCGGCCGCGAGCGGCACCGCCACCAGCGGCGTCGTGCGGAGCGAGGAGACCCGGGTCGGCTCCGCCGCCGCTCCGTGCGCACTGGACACCCGCGACGTGAGTGACGTCAGCGTTCCCATCGTGCTGCCTCCTGAGACCCCGTGCTCCCCGACCGAGCGCCCCGATCGGGTCGACCGCTGCGCTCGACCTGTGGAACGGCACGGCTCGTCCGAATCCTGATAGGCCATTCAGTGGATCGAGCGACCGCCGTCCGGTCGCTGTCCGCGAGCCGGGTGACGTCGGCACGGACCGTGACGACTCCGGCTCGCGCCGCGCCCCGATCCGACCCGTCCGAGCGGTGCGCGACCCTCCCCGGTGGAGTGGGCCGTGCGCCGGTCGCGGAGCGATCTCCCCTGGTCACGCACCGTGCGCGCCGCGCCCCGCCCGCCGTGGGTTCCGACGGGCCGCCTACCGTGGCGGGGTCGCCGCGCAGGAGGCGTGTGACGAGGAGGAACAGCTGTCGTGACCAGGGGCCCGACGATCTCCGATCCCGCCCTCGGACCGGACCCGACGCGCCCGGCCGACCCCGCGGATCACCCACACGGGGACCGGGTTCAGCCCCACTGGAGGCGCCTCGCCGGTGACCGCGCGCTGCTCGGGGTCGGCGCACTCGCCCTCCTGGCGTCCCTCGCGGTCGTCGTCGTGAACCTCGCGCACAACCAGGGGCGGTTTGTCCCGCCGCTCGACGACGTCTACATCCACCTGCAGTACGCCCGTCAGATCGGCCTCGGCGAGTTCCTCCGCTACCAGGCGGGCGCGCCCCGCACGACGGGCGCGAGCAGCCTGCTCTACGTCCTGCTGCTCGGTGCGGCCTCGGTGGTCCTGCCGTCCGGGCTGCTGCTCTACGCGGCGGTCGCGTTCGGGATCGCCTGCTTCGTCGGGACGGTGGTCCTCGTCGCGCTGCTGGGCCGGGAGCTCGGCTCGCGGCACGTGGGCACCGTCGCGGGCGTCCTGACCGCCCTCTGCGGTCCGCTGCTCTGGGGCGTCACGAGCGGGATGGAGGTCGCGCTCGTCGCGGTGCTCGTGGCGGCGGTGCTGCTGGCCTTCGTGCGCGAGCAGCCGTTGGGCCACTTCGTCGCGACACCGCTCCTCGGCATCCCCCTCGTGATCACCCGGCCGGAGGGCCTCGTCCTCGTCGTCGCCGTGCTCGTCGGCGCGGTGGTGACGCTCGTCCGCCGTCGGCGCCGACCGGCCGTCGGGAACGCCCTGCTGCTCGTGCTGCCGCTGCTGGCGGCGCTGGCGCAGTTCGGGCTCTACCGGCTGCTGACCGGATCGGCGGAGAACTCCGGCGTCGTCGCGAAGTCGTGGTTCAGCCGGCCGCTGGGGTCGCCCCTGGAGGTCGTCGACCGCGTGGTCACCACGGCACGGACCGCGCTGGAGCTCGTCGGCGGGCTCACGACGACGACGGTGGCCGGGCCGGGCGTCGCGATCCTCGCGGCGATCGGGCTCGCGGCGGTCGGCTCCCGACGGCGGGTCGTGGCCGGGTCGCTCGCCCTCGGGCTCGCCGGGGTGCTGCTGGCCGTCGCGACGCTGCAGACCGCGCTGTGGCACGACGGCCGCTACCTGCAGCCCTTCCTGCCGCTCGTCGTCCTGCTCGCGGTGCTCGGCGTCCGCGCGATCGGCCGGGCGGCCGGCGACGCGCGCAGCGGGCGGGTCCTGACGACGGGTCTGGTCGCGGTGCTCGGCGCGTTCGCCCTGGTCGCGGCGCCGACGTGGGCGCTGCGGCAGGGCGAGCAGGCCGCCGGGATCCGCGAGTCGGCCGTCTCGGTGGCGCAGTGGCTGAAGGGCAACACGCCTCCGGACGCGGTGGTGGCCGTGAACGACGTGGGCGCCGTGGCGTGGTTCTCCGACCGCCGCGTGGTCGACCTCGTCGGGCTGACCACCCCCGGCTTCGCGCGCCCCGCCCTCGAGGGGTCCGGTGCGATGTACGAGCAGCTGGCGCACCTGCCGCCGGACCGGCGTCCGTCGTACTTCTCGATCTTCGACGACAACGGGCTCCTGCCGGTCGGCGACCTGCCGAAGGCGCGCCTCCTCGGTGACGAGCCGCTGACGTCGTTCGACCTCAAGAGCCCGGAGCGCGACGGCGGACCGTTCGGCGGCATCTGCCAGACCCTCGGCGGATGTCCGGTGATCAGCGTGTGGCGGGCCGACTGGTCGCACGTCGGCAGCGGCGACCTGCCCGACGACCCGGTGCCGGGGCGGATCGTCGACCGGGTCAACGTCGGCGACCTCGCCGACGAGGCCGCGCACGGCTACGGCGTCGACCGGGCCCTCGTCGGGGTGGCCGACCAGACCGAGGTGCGCAACCAGGACGCGGCGGGCCGCGTGGTCGTCGACAGCGGCCGGCACGTGGTGGGCGGCGAGCACTTCACGCTGCGCGGGCTCACGCCCGGGCGCCCCGTGACCCTCACGGGTCGGGTCGACGCCCGGGAGCCGGTGGCGGACCGCAACACGGGGGCGGGCGTCGTCGCGGTCGGCGTGGACGGGCGCGGCGTGGGGACGTGGGAGTTCGGCACGACGGTGCCGGGGCTCGCGCCGGACGCCGAGCACTCGTGGGCGCAGTCATCGTTCACGATCCCGGCGGAGGCGGTGACCTCCCCGGACCTCACGGTCACCCTCGGCCCGCGGCAGCCGTTCCTCGCGCCCTACCCCGACTACCGGGCCTTCTCGTACTGGGCGGTGCAGTAGCTTCCGCTCACCTGTCCTGGTGCGGGATCCGCCCCGCCGTGCCGCCGTCGTCGCGTCGGGGGCCGCGGGCCTGCTCGCGCAGCAGGTCCCGGATCTCGGCGAGGAGCTCGACGTCGGTCGGCTCGGCCGGACCGGCCTCCTCGCCCCGCTTGCGCCGCTCCTGGATGATCTTCAGCGGCAGGACGACGAGGAAGTAGATGACGGCCGCGGTGATCACGAAGGTGATCACGCTGTTGATGAACGACGCGTAGTCGAACACGACGCCGTTGACCGTGAACGTCCCCGCCAGCTCCCCGCCGCCGGTCGCGAGCTGGATGAGCGGCTTGAGGAAGGCGGTGGTGAACGCGGTGACCACGGCCGTGAACGCCGCGCCGATCACCACGGCCACCGCGAGGTCGACCACGTTGCCGCGGAGCAGGAAGTCCTTGAACCCCTTCAGCACCGGGGGCCCTCCGTCTCGCTCGTTCGCCACATCTGCGCACCGAGCGTAACCGGACCTCACACACGGACGCGCCCGCCACGCCGGTGGGGGGAGCCGGCGGGGCGGGCGCGTCGGTCGTCGGCGCGCCGGAACGGCGCAGCCGAGGCCTGCTAGTTGACGGCGTCGATCGGGTTCGAGCAGGACTTCGCGATGCCCGCCGAGTTGCCCTTCTTCGCGTCCGAGAGGATCGGGATCGAGCCGGCGTTGTCCTGCACCGGCACCTGGACACCCAGGACGTTCACCGGCACGTCGTTGTTGCAGACGTTGATCGGGGTGTTCGGCGCGAAGTCGCTGGAGTTGATCAGGCCCTTCTGCACGGTGGCCCCGTCCCAGTCGCTCTCGTGCGCGAAGGCGGCACCCGTCGTGCTCGCGAGGCCGGCGCCGATCAGCGACGTCGCCAGCACGGCCTTGCGGATCATTCCCACGGTCATGTCCTCTCGGTCTTCCTGTCGGCGACCAGGTCGATCGCGTGACCGAACGTCATCACACGTGTGCGAAACGTGTCGGAATCGGGTCGGGTAGCCGCGGGCACCCGTCCGTGCACGGATCGATGTCCCCGTTCCCGGTGACGCCGGGAGCGCTCCGTGGTCCGTCCGGGCATCTTTTCCGACACGTCACTCCGACAGTGCTCACGTCCTCGTCACGGGACGCACAGGGCGTCGGCGCGACCAGTGCGCTCGGCTGCGCCGAACGGCTGACATGTGGCGCCGGACGGCGGGACGCGTGTCACGCGTCGTCGGGAAGGCCGATTCGTTCCGGTCGTGGGCTAGCGTCCGTGCCGTGTCCACCGGGTCGGCCGCGTCGCTCTCCCCCCTGCCCACCCCGAGCACCACCGGGGCCCTCGTCCGCTGGGCGGCGTGGGACTGGGGCTCGGCCGCGTTCAACGCGGTCATCACGACCTTCGTCTTCACCGTCTACCTCACCAGCGGCGTGGCCGCCGACGAGGCCAGCGGGTCCGCGGCCCTGGCGAACACGATCGCGATCGCCGGCGTCCTCGTCGCCGTGACCGCCCCCGTCTACGGACAGCGCAGTGACGCGGCCGGGGCCGAGCAGGGGCGGCAGCGGCGGCTCGGGGTGCTGACCGCGGTGATCGTCGTGGCCAGCGCGCTGATGTTCCTGGTCCAGGGCGCGCCCGACTACCTGCTGCTCGGACTGATCCTGCTGGGCATCGGGACGTTCGCCTACGAGCTCGCGCAGGTCGAGTACAACGCGATGATCTACCGCCTCGCGCCGCCCGGCCGGACCGGCTGGGTCTCGGGCGTCGGCTGGTCGGCGGGTTACCTCGGCGGGATCGTCCTGCTCGCCCTCTGCCTGTTCCTGTTCATCCCGCCGATCGGGGCGATCACGTTCGGGAGCGCGGACCTCGCGCCCCGGGTCGTCGCCCTGCTCGCCGCCGTGTGGTTCGCGGTCTTCGCGATCCCGGTGCTGTTCATGCGCTTCCCGTACCCGCCCCCGCCGGGGGACGCCGAGGCGGCGACGGTCAGCTGGCTCGGCTCGTACCGGCTGCTCGTGCAGCGGCTGGTCCGGCTCTACCGCACCGATCCGCACCTGCTCGGCTTCCTGGTCGCGAGTGCCATCTACCGCGACGGCCTGACCGCGGTGTTCACCTTCGGCGGCGTGCTCGCGGCCGGGACGTTCGGCCTCGACTCGTCCGAGGTGATCATCTTCGCGATCGTCGCCAACGTCGTCTCGGCGGTCGGCGCCGTCGTCGGGGGCCGGCTCGACGACCGCATCGGACCCAAGCCGGTGATCCTCGTGTCGCTCGGGGCGCTCGTCGTGGTCGCCGGGGCGCTGCTGCCGGCGTCGGGCAAGACGGCGTTCTGGATCGGCGGGCTCTTCCTCTGCCTGTTCGTCGGCCCGGCCCAGGCCTGCTCGCGCAGCTACCTCGCCCGCCTCGTCCCGCCCGGGCGCGAGGGCGAGATCTTCGGCCTGTACGCGACGACCGGACGGGCCGTCAGCTTCCTCGCCCCGTTCCTGTTCGGCCTGTTCATCACGCTGTTCGGCGAGCAGCGGTGGGGCATCCTCGGCATCGGGATCGTGCTGCTGCTGGGCCTGGTCGCCCTCGTCCCCGTGCGGGGTGTCGCCGGTTCCTCGGGTGCCGGGAGCGCGGCCGTCGGGAGCTGAGGCTTCCCGACGACGTCCGGGGCGAGTCCGCCCTCGCCCGTCCGGCGAGGTGCACACCACGCAGGCCGGGCGCGCCCGGAACCTGCCCTCCGTACACCTCGCGACGCGGACTAGCGCACCCGCGCCGCGACGAAGCGGATCAGCCGGGACACCAGCTCGCCGACGAACACCCAGAACACCGCCGCGACGAGCGAGTTCACGATGAGCGCGATCGTCGGGTCGGCCGGCACGAAGAGGTCGCGGAACCCGAGGATCACCAGGTTCGCGAGGCCGCCGATGAACTGCGCGACCCCGTTCGCCGGGTTCACCCCGACCAGCACGAGCACGAGGTTCACGATCAGTACCAGCGCGAACAGCAGCGCGAGGGTGCGCAGGACGGTCGCGATCACGTTGCCCGCGCGCCAGGCAATCTCGCCGACGTCGACGTGGCGGCGCTGCTGGGCCTCCGGCTCGGCCCACGAGGTGTCGGCCGCGCCGCGCTCGTGCTTCTCCGTCTTCGCCTCGGCGGGGGCCGACTGCTCCGTCTTCGCCTCGGCCGGGGCCTGCTGCTCCGTCTTCGCGTCAGCAGGAGCCGACTGCTGCTTCTCGGTCGGGGCCTCGGCCGGGGCCGACTGCTCTGTCTTCGCCTCGGCAGGCGCTGAGTCCGAATCCGACGAGCCCGACTCCTCCGCCGTCGCCTCGTCGGGCGCCCGGTGCCGACCGGCCTCCTCCGCCTCCGCCGACTGCTGGTCGGACGTCGTCTGCTCCCCGGTCCCCTGCTGCGCCATCCGCCAATCTTGACACCGTCCGCCGTCCGGCCACGCACGGTCGGGGCGGCGACGCTCCGGGCGAAATCGGTTGAGCCGGGACCACCTCCTCGGCGACGGTGAGGTCACCGCCGAGCGCACCGAGGAGGGACGCCATGACCGGCACCACGACCGTCCCGCCGGTGCGGGTCGTCGGCCCGGCGCTGCGCCGTGCCCCGTTCGCCGGCGAGCTCGTCGACTGGCTCGGCGAGGGCATCGCCGCCCGTGGGAGGCGCACGGACGCGCCCGACCCCGCCCGACCCGCCGTCGTGATCGTCCCGGAGTACCTGCGCGCGGCGCCGCAGACTCTCCTCGCCGACCTCCGGGCCGGCGGCTGGGCGGGCCGCGCCGTCGGGCTCGTCGGCTACGCCGGGCGCACCCGGGCCCGGTACGCGCTCGACGACGCCCGCGAGGCCCTGCAGGACGCGGGCGCGCGGGTGGTCGGCCCGTCGCTCGGCCTCGACGTCGCCCGGTGGCGCACCACGGGCTTCGACGAGGCCGACGTCCTGCTGCGCGACCTGGTGCTCGACGAGCTGGCGACCGTCTAGCGGAACCGGGAGAAGACCTGGGCCTCCCACGCCTCCCGGCTGACGAGCTCGCCCATGTCGTCGCGGTAGCGGCGGCGCAGCGAGGTCCACGATCGCTGGACCTCGCGGTGCAGCGCGAGCGAGGTCCGCAGCAACCGGAGGAACTCCGCGCGGTCCCGGTGCCGGAAGGTGACGCCGGTGCCGTCGGAGGTGGACACCGTGACCCCGTCGAGCCGGGACAGCAGGAACCACGTCCCGTGCTCGGCGGGCACGTTGCGCTGCGGACGCTGCGCGGCGTCGGCGTTGGTGGGCCGCAGCTGGTGGCGCAGCGCGCCGAGCAGCGTGCGCACCTGCGCGACCTTCCCCTGCGGCGGCTCCGGCCACAGCTGCGCCGCGAGCGCACCGATCGGCGGCTCGGGCAGCTCGCGGGCGCTCGCGACGACCTTCCCGTCGGGATAGCGCGCCCGCAGCGCCCGGACCTCGCCCAGCGCCGTGGGCAGCGAGCCGAACAGCGCCTTCGGCCCGGACAGGAAGTCGCGCATCGCCATCTGGTGCAGCGCGATCGCCGAGTACTCGAGCAGGAACAGGTGCCGCAGCGTGCGCTTGAGCGAGTCGAGCAGCATCGCCTTCGGGTCGTCCGGCCCGTGCAGGGCGGCGACGACGAGGCGGTTGCGGGCGTGGAAGTAGGCCTGCCAGTCGGAGCTGTCGTCCTTCTCGACGAAGCTCATGTGCCAGATCGCGACGCCGGGCACGGTCGCCGTCGGGAAGCCGTGGGCGCCCGCGCGCAGGCCGTACTCGCAGTCGTCCCACTTGATGAACAGCGGCAGCGGCTGGCCGACCCGCTCGGCGACGACCCGCGGGATGAGGCACATCCACCAGGCGTTGTAGTCGACGTCGGTGCGCCGGTGCATCCACAGCGTCTCGCGCAGCGAGTCGACCGCGAAGTCGTGGTCGTCCTCGGTGTTCGGCGCGAGCTGCCAGAAGAACGTGTGCCGGTCGACCACCTCGCCCA
Source organism: Actinomycetospora sp. CA-084318 (assembly GCF_050955885.1). NCBI lineage: Bacteria > Bacillati > Actinomycetota > Actinomycetes > Pseudonocardiales > Pseudonocardiaceae > Actinomycetospora > Actinomycetospora sp. CA-084318. Next base: position 211,322 of record NZ_CP192098.1, on the reverse strand, counting down.
TGACGTGCAGGTGCGACCGCGCCTGCAGCGAGAGCATCTGCCCGCCCACGAGCATCGGCGTCCGGGCGTAGCGGGCGAAGGCGAGGGCCCGCAGCACCGAGTCGGGCTCGAGGACGACGTCGTCGTCCATGAACAGGATGAACTCGGCGTCGGTGTGCTCGAGCGCCTCGTACATGATCCGGCTGTAGCCGCCGGAGCCGCCGAGGTTCGGCTGGTCGATGACCCGGAGCCGGTCTCCGAGCAGCGCTGCGGCCTCGTCGAACCCGTCCTGCTCGCGCACCTTGGACGTGCCCTGGTCGGGGATGACGACGGCGGTGAGCACGCCGCGGACCAGCGGGTCCTCCCCGAGGGCGCGCAGGGTGTTGACGCAGTCCGAGGGCCGGTTGAACGTCGGCATCCCGACCGTCACGGCCGCGCGCCCCGGCGCCAGCCGGTCACCGAACCAGCCGCCCTCCAGCAGCTCCAGGGGCTCGTTCCCGCTGGACAGGTCGAACCAGACCCACCCGCCGTCCTCGAACGGGCGCAGCGGGACCGGCACGTCGACCGTGCCCTCCCCGGTGACCGCCTCGCCGTGGACGTGCACCGGCACGCCGCGCGCGGTGGAGCGGTAGACGTCCACCCGGCCGGCACCGCGCAGCCGGAGCCGCAGGTGCACGGCGTCGAGCACCGACCAGCGCCGCCAGTACGACGCGGGGAACGCGTTGAAGTACGCGGCGAACGACGTCTCGGTGTGCTCGGGCACCCGCACCGAGGTCCGGGAGAGCACCTCCGCGCGGCGACCGCCGGCGGTGGTGAGGTGCAGGACGAACTCGTCCTGTTCCTCGTTGACGGTGCCGGGCCGCTCGGCGGTGGGCGCCGCGGACCGCAGCGACGTCGCGGTGCCCTCGTCGAGGTAGAGCGCGCGCACGGTGGTGGGGTCGGCCGGGCGCGGCAGGATGATCCGCTGGAGCAGCGCGGACTCCAGGTCGCGGGCGCTGGGCTCCACCGGGGCCTCCTGCGTGCTCGTCATGCGCCCGACGGTAGCGCCCACCCGCGAGCGCACCCGTCCGCCCCCGCGGCGTGCCGCCGGACGGCGCAACCCGTCGTTCTGCTGGAGATTGTCCGTTTCCTCCGTTCCCGACGACGGGAAGCTCGCGCCATGCCGTCGTCCGCGCCTGTCGCCACCACCGCGTCCCGCCCCGCCGGCTCGTCGGCCGGCCTCCTCGGGGATCTCGTCGGGCCCGTCGTCCGGGCCCTGGGCCTCGCCCCGTCCCGCCGCAGCAGCGGCCGCCCCGGTCGCACGCACGTGGAGGTGCGCGGGGTGGCCACGCCCGGGCAGGCGTCGGCCCGCAAGGACCTCGTCGAGGAGCTGCTCGCCGTGCCCGGGGTCGAGGGCGCGGTGGTCAACGCGGTGGTCGGGCGGGTCGTGGTCGACCACGCCCCGGACGTCGCGCTCGCGCGGCTGGTCGCGGTGGTGGAGGAGGTCGAGCGCCGGCACGGACTCGACCGTGCGCCCGCCGACACCTCCGGCAAGCACCCCGCCGACGTCACCCCGTGGGCCCGGCAGGTCCTCGCGCTCGGGGTCGACCTCGCCGGGCTCGGGCTGGCCGGGGTGGAGCGCGTCCTCGGTCTGGTGCCGCTCACCCGGTCCATCCCGCCGGTGCTCACGGCGACGCTCTCGCTCGTCGACGCGGTGCCGTCGACCCGCACGGCGGCCGAGCGGACCGCGGGGGGCGCCACCACCGAGTCGTGGTTCTCGCTCGGCAGCTCCAGCCTGCAGGCCCTCGGCCGCGGCCCGATCGGGCTCGTCGTCGACGCCTGCTACCGCGCGGTCCGCGCCGACGAGGCCGCCGCCCGGACCGCGGCGTGGCGGGCCTGGGACTCCCGGACCCCGCTGCGCACGCACACCGCGGAGCCGCTCGACGCGGCGTCGCGGCCCGGCACGCTGCCCCGCGGGCCGGTCGACGTCGTCGGCGACCTCTCCGGCGCCACCGCCATCGCCGCCTTCGGCACGGTCGCGGCGCTGGTGCCGGAGCGGGCCGCCGCGGTGCTGCTCGCCGGCGTCCCGAAGGCCGCCCGCTGGGGCCGGGAGGCCTACGCCGCGGCCGCGCACCGCGCCGTGTCCGACCTCGGCGTGGTCAGCATGGACCCGGACGCGCTGCGCCGCGCCGACCGGGTCGACATGGTCGTGGTCGGCGAGGGCCTCGCGGACCGGCTCGGCGACGCGGCCGCCGCCGTGGGCCGGCTCGTCGTGGTCGACGAGGAGGTGACGACGATCGCGGTGGCGCGGCTGCAGGCCGCCGGCCACGGCGTCGTCCTGGTCAGCGCGGACGACGTCGAGGGCCTGGCGCAGGCCGACGTCGGGATCGGTCTCGGCGCCGACGTGCCGTGGAGCGCCGACCTGCGCTGCGGCGACGTCGACCAGGCCCGGGCCGTGCTGCTCGCCGTCGCCGGGGCGCGGGCGGCCTCGTGGCGCGCGGCCGTGCTCGCGCTCACCGGGTCCCTCGTCGGCGCGCCGATCGCCCTCACCTCGTCGCTGGTGGGGCTGACCGGGCGCACGAACGCCCCCGTCACGCTCGCGGCCCTCGCCGCGCTCGGGGTGAACACGTGGGCGGGGCGCCGGTCGGCGCGGTGAGGGGAGGATCCGGGCGCCCTAGCGTCGTGAGGGTTCCCCTCGCGCCGGAAGGGGGGACGTGAGCCGCCACGCCACCGGCTCCCGGTGCAGGGCGAAGGTGGCCGCCCGACTCGCCTCGAACTCCTCGGGCAGGGCGTGCACCCCGCCGTCGCGTCCGATGTTGTCGCTGCGGCTCGCGAGCGGCCCGACGAAGCGCAGCCCGCGGGCGGCGGCGATGCGCTCGACCCCGAAGTCCCACCCCGCGCCCGCGCCGTCCCAGGGGGCCCGGGCCGCCTCGAACCAGTCGTCGCGCAGGCAGGTCTCCCACCGGTCCGCCCACGTGCCCCACACCCAGGCGCAGAAGCCGGTGTCGGCGAGGACGTCCGTCGGCTGCGGCGCGGGGCGGTCGGAGAAGGTGCAGGCGGCGAGCACGTCGGGCTCGTCGGGAACGGCGGTGAGGCACTCGAGGACGTCGTCGGCCACGACGATGTCCTCCTCGCACAGCACCACGAAGTCCGCGCCCGACCCGAAGGCGGCGCCGAGTGCGTGGTGCGGGTTGGCCCGCACGCCGCGCTGCTCGGCGTTGACCTCGACCTCGACCGAGCGCGCGACCCGTCGTCGGGAGAACTCCTCGAGCACCGCCCGGCAGCGCGCGAGCCCGGTGCCTGGCTCGACGACGAACCGGACGTCCCACGCGGAGAGGCCGCGCACGGCCGACCAGGAGTCGAGCGTCTCGGCGAGGTAGCCCGGACGATTGCCGGACACGGTCATGGTGATCACGCGCGCTGGTACCCACTCACGGCTGCGGGCAGCTCACCTCCGGCGAGGGGATGCCGACGCGTGCGGCGATCCACGGCAGGGAGTCGGCGAACGCCTGCGAGAACACGTCGAAGGTGTGCGCGCCGCCCGGCACCACCACGGAGCAGACGGTGATCCCGGCCCGGCGCGCGAGCGGCACGAGTGTCTGCTGGGCGGCGTAGGGCTCACCGTCACCGTCGCCGACCTCGAACCACCCGCCGAGCCGGGGGTAGCGCCGCGCGGCCAGCAGCGACGCGGGCTCGTGGGCCCGGAACGCCTGCTCCGAGCCGCCGAACAGGCCGGTCACGGTCGACGCGGTGTCGGCGTTGGTGTCGCCGACCCGTGGGCCGGCGAGCCCGGCGTAGTCGCCGAAGGTCCCGAACGTCGCGGGGTGTCGCAGCGCCAGCATCGTGGCGCAGGAGCCGCCCTCGGACAGGCCCGCGACCGCCCACGCCCGCCCGGTCGGCTGCGTGCGGAAGGTCGACGTGACGAACGCCGGCAGGTCCTCGGTCAGCGCCGTCTCGACCCGCCCGAGCGGGGAGTCGACGCACTCGGTGTCGGCGTCCTCGGTGCCGTTGATGTCGGGCGCCACGAGGATCGGGGCCGTCCCGCCGTGCGCGGCGGCGAAGGCGTCGGCGGTCGCCGCGGCCAGTCCCGGCCCGAACCAGTCGGACGGCGTCCCCGGTGTGCCGTGCAGCAGGACGATCACCGGCAGCTTCGGGCGCGGCCGGTGGAACCAGGCGGGCGGGACGTAGACCAGGGCGGGTCGCGCGGTGAATCCCGAGCGCCGCGGCGGGATGGTCACCGGGGTGATCTCGCCGCTCCCGGGCACGGTGGTCTGGCGCAGCAGGCGCGCGAGGGGTGCCTCGTCCGCGGGCTCGACGCCGAGCACGGAGCCGAGCGTGCGGTCGTAGTCGACGTAGGTGTTCACCCCGGCGGCCACGTTGAGCAGCAGGAGCAGCACCGCCGCGAGCCCGCCGAACACCCGGCGCGCACGCCGGCGGGAGCCGACGGCTCCGACGATGGCGAGCACCAGCAGCACGCCGAGCAGGGCGTGGAACGCCCAGCCGGTCACCTCGACGTCGCGCGGGTCGCCGTCCGCCGCGACGAGCAGCACCACCACCAGCAGCGCTACCGCGGTGGCGAGCGCCGCGATCACCCGTGCCGTCCCGACGACGGGGCGGGTCCGGCTGGTCACACCGGCGCCGACTCGGGCGCGGCGGCGGCGCTCGACCGGGCGAGCACGGTCGTCGCCACCACCGTGACCACCACGAGCGCGCCGATGAGGACCCACTCGGCGCCGTCGGCCTGCACCTGCTCGCCGAGGACGGTCAGGCCGAGCAGGGCGGCGACGAGGGGTTCCGCGACGGTGATGGCGGGCAGCGTCGTCGCGAGGTCGCCCGCCTGGAACGCCGCCTGCTGCAGGTAGGTCCCGCCGATCGCGGCGGCCACCAGCACCCAGGTCTCCCAGCCCAGCAGCAGCGGCACGATCCCGTCGGTCAGCAGGTCGACCACCGACTTGGTCAGGGCGGCGAGCACGCCGTAGGCGATCCCCGTCGCCACGGCGAGCGCCGCCGCGCGGACCCGGCCGTGGCGGCGGGCGGCGAGGAGCAGGCAGGCCAGCAGGACGGCCACGAGCACCGAGCCCGTCGGCACCCACGCGGCGAACGGCGCCCGGTCCTGCCCCGCGGTCGGCTCGCCGATCACGAGGAACAGCGCCAGCGCCGCCGCGAGCACGAGCGCCCAGACCGCGTCGCGGGCCGTAATGCGCCGTCCGCCGGTCCACGCCTCGAGCGGCAGCGCGAACAGCAGCGTGGTCACCAGCAGCGGCTGCACCAGCAGCAGTGAGCCGACGCCGAGCGCGGCGGCCTGCACGACGAATCCGCCGGCGTCCCCGACGCTGCCCGCCCACCACACGGGCGAGCGCACGAGGCGACGCAGCAGCCCGAGCCCGGAGGCCTCGTCGTCGGGAACCCGTCCCGCCGCGCGTCGCTGGGCGACCGACCCGACCGCGAGCAGCAGCGCCGCGAGCAGCGCGAGCGCGATGGCCAGGCCGGTCACGGGGTCAGCCCTCGAGCGGGTCGGCGCCCTCGAAGTCGGTCCCCTCGGTGAACCACGGGGCGATCCGGTTGTCGAACATCGTCAGCGCCGACCCGATCGCCATGTGCATGTCGAGGTACTTGTAGGTGCCGAGACGCCCACCGAAGAGGACCTTCCGGTTGGTCGCCTCCTTGCGCGCGAGCTCGCGGTAGCGCTCGAGCTTGGCGCGGTCCTCCGGGGTGTTGATCGGGTAGTACGGCTCGTCGCCGGACTCGGCGAAGCGCGAGTACTCCCGGACGATCACCGTGCGGTCCGTCGGGTACGTCTTCCGTTCCGGGTGGAAGTGCCGGAACTCGTGGATGCGCGTGAACGGCACGTCGCGGTCGGCGTAGTTCATCACCGGGGTGCCCTGGAAGTCACCCGTCGTCGTGACGACCTCGGGCTCGAAGTCGAGCGTGCGCCAGCCGAGCTCGCCCTCGCAGAAGTCGAAGTACCGGTCGAGCGGGCCCGTGTAGACCGTCGGCACGTCCTCGGGCAGGTCGTCGCGCAGGTCGAACCAGTCGGTGTCGAGGCGGACCTCGATGTTCGGGTGGTCGGCCATCCGCTCGAGCCAGGCCGTGTAGCCGTCGACCGGGAGACCCTCGTGGGTGTCGTTGAAGTACCGGTTGTCGAACGTGTAGCGGACCGGCAGCCGGCTCACGATCGAGGCGGGCAGGTTCTTCGGGTCGGTCTGCCACTGCTTGGCGGTGTAGCCCTCGAAGAACGCCTCGTAGAGCGGGCGGCCGACGAGCGCGACGCCCTTCTCCTCGAAGTTCTGCGCGTCGTCGACGTCGATCTCGGCGGCGTGCTCGGCGACCCAGGCGCGGGCCTCGTCCGGCGTCATCGCCTTCCCGGCGAACTCGCAGATCGTCGCGAGGTTCACCGGCAGCGGGTAGACGCGGCCACGGAAGATCGTGAAGACGCGGTGCTGGTAGCCGGTGAACTCGGTGAACCGGTTGACGTACTCCCACACCCGCTCGTTCGAGGTGTGGAACAGGTGCGCGCCGTAGCGGTGCACCTCGATCCCCGTCTCGGGGTCGGGCTCGGAGTACGCGTTGCCGCCGAGGTGTGCGCGGCGCTCGACGACGAGCACACGCTTGTCGAGTTCGGTGGCGGCACGCTCGGCGATCGTCAGGCCGAAGAAACCGGATCCGACGACCACCAGGTCAGGCTGGGCCATGCACGTCACGGTAGCCGTGCTGGTGGCCGGGTATGCCGGGGGCATGCCGACCGTGACGCGGACCGTGAGCACGCCCGCCCCGCTGGAGACCGTCCGGGACTACCTGCGCGACTTCGCGAACGCCCCGGAGTGGGACGCGGGCACGATCACCTGCGAGCCGGTCGACCCGTCGACGCCCGTCGGCGTGGGCAAGCAGTGGACCAACGTCTCGGAGTTCCGCGGCAAGCGGACGACGCTGACCTACACCCTCGAGGCCGACGAGCCGGAGCGCATCCGCATCGTCGGACGGAACAAGACCGTGACCAGCGAGGACGAGATCGACCTCTCCTTCCTCGGCAACGTCACCACCGTCCGGTACACCGCGACCTTCACCTTCCACGGTGCCGCCAAGCTCGTCACGCCGCTGCTGATCCCGGCCCTGCAGAAGCTCGGTGACGACGCCGAGCGCTCGCTGCACGACGCGCTGGTGAAGCTGCCGACGTCCTGATGTCGCGCGGGCCCGTCCCGCTCCGGAATGAGCGAACGGCACTCTCGCGCACATAGATGCTGCGAGAGTGCCGCTCGTTCAGGACCGGGTCAGCCGCCCACCTGCGCCCGGGTGTTGCCGATCCGCGCGCTCTCGATCGTGTACTGCGCCGGCAGCGTGATCGCCGAGTCGCGGTAGAGGCCCATCTTCCAGTACGAGGCGACGGTGGCCGTCGACTTCTTGTCCGTCGGGTAGAGCGTCCCGCCCGCCGGCTTGTAGCCGGACAGCACCTGGGCGCCGTCCCGCCAGATGTCGACGGTGCCCTTGGCCGGGTCCCGCGAGAAGAAGATGTGCACGATCAGGTCGGTCTTCTGACCCGTGGTGGCCGGGCCGAGGACCTGGCCGAAGAGCCGGGAGCCGCCCGGGTAGCCGTAGCCGCCGGAGAGGTTGAGGTTGCCGTCCCGCACGGTGATCTCCAGCGGCGGCGACCCGGTCCCGTCGTTCTTCCACTGCGTGATCAGCTGCCAGGTGTTCACCTGCGTCGGGAAGTTTGTCGGCAGGTAGAAGGAGAACCGGAACCAGCGGTCCTGGCCCTCGGTGAAGGTCGCGGTCGTCGGGACGATCTCGGTGCGGGTGCCGCCGCCGGGCATCGTGAACTGCGCGGCCTTGGCGCCGGAGGTCACCGGGGAGTCGACGATGACCGGGGCGCTCGCGCCCACGTTGTTCCACGGGGTGTCGTCGAACTTCCCGAAGCCCGACGAGGTGAAGCTCGAGTCCCAGGTCTGCGTGGTCTGCGGCGGGAGGCTCGTCGACGTCGTCGTGGTGGTGGTCGGCGGGGCCGTCGTCGTGGTCGTCACGGGCGGGGCCGTCGTCGTGGTGGTCGTGACCGGCGGCGCGGTCGTGATCGTCGTCGTGACCGGCGGCGCGGTCGTGGTCGTCGTGACCGGCGGGGCCGTCGTCGTCGTCACCGGCGGGGCCGTCGTCGTCACCGGCGGGGCCGTGGTCGTCGTGGTCGGCGGCGGGGTGGTGGTCGTGTCCGGCGTCGAGAGCGCGGGCACGGTCCACTTCTGCGCGTTCGTGTTCACGCAGGTGGCGATGGTGACGACGACCTTCGCCGCGATCCGGTTGCCCTGCGGCGCGAGGCACAGCTTCGACTTCTGGTTCTGGATGAAGCCGGTGCTGTAGAGCGCCCACTTCTGCGAGGTCGACGTCGTCGAGCACACGACGAGCACGACGCGGGTCCCGTTCGCGGTGCCGCCGCCGAGGGTGTCGATGCAGCGCCCCTGCACACGCAGGGTGCCGTCGCTCCAGCGCGACCACTGCTGCCCGACGTTGGTGCCGCAGTAGTTCAGCCACTGGGCGTTGTTGGTCGCCGTCGAGTTGTTGGAGTTCTCCAGACACCCTCCGCCGAGGTTGGTGATCTGCCCCGTGACGGTCGCGGCGGACGCCGCGCCCGCTCCCAGACCCACCAGCAGCCCGACCAGGAGCGCCAACGCCCCGATCCCCGCACACACCCGTCGACCCACGTCGCCCCCCAGAATCACGTTCGGAGGTCACGTCGCGTGGATCTCGAGGATCATTACCGACTCCTCGTCACCCGGATGGTCGCAATCGGATAACGCACCGTCTCGCACTGTCGAGGATGAGGACGCGGGATCGACGACGGGGCGGACACCGAGGAGAGGGCGGACGATGGACGCAGCGCAGGAGTACCGTGACATCGCGGCACGGTTCACCGAGCTCGTGGAGGGCGTGCCGGACGACGCCACGTGGGAGCGCCGGTCGCCGGTGCCGGAGTGGACGGCCCGCGACGTCGTCGCCCACCTCGTGGGGTGGTTCCCGCCGTTCCTCGCCGGGGGCGCCGGCGTGCACCTGCCGGCGGGACCCGACGTCGGGACGGACCCCGCCGGAGCGTGGCGGACGATGAGCGACGGCGTGCAGGCCCTGCTCGACGACCCCGCGACGGCGCAGCGGCAGCTGGTGAACCCGCACATCGGGACGGTGCCGCTGCCGGAGGCGGTGGCGCGGTTCTTCACCACCGACGTCCTCATGCACAGCTGGGACCTGGCGCGCGCCACCGGCCAGGACCACGGGCTCGATCCCGACCGGTGCGCTGCGATCCTCGAGGGCATGCGCCCGCTGGACGAGATGCTGCGGGCGTCCGGCCAGTTCGGGGCGGAGGTCGAGGTCGGACCGGACGCCGACCCGGTGTCCCGGCTGATGGCCTTCGTCGGCCGGGACCCGCGGGACGCCTAGCTCGCCACCTGCGCGTAGGTGTTGCCGACCTTCGCGCTCTCGATCGTGTACCGGGCGGTCTGGGTGATCGCCGAGTCGCGGTAGAGGCCCATCTTCCAGTAGGAGCTCAGGGACGCCGTGGCGGCGGTGTTCGTCGGGTACAGCGTGCCGCCCGGCGGCTTCAGGCCCGTGACCACCTGGGTGCCGTTGCGCCAGACGTCGACGACGCCCTTGCCCGGGTCACGCGAGAAGAAGACGTGGACGACGAGGTCGATCCGCTGTCCCGTCGTCGCCGGCGCGATGACCTTGGAGAACGTGCGCGGGCCGGCGGGGTGGCCGTAACCCCCGGAGAGGTTCAGGTTGCCGTTGCCGACCGTCAGCTCCAGCGGGGGCGAGCCGGTCCCGTCGTTCTTCCACTGCGTGAGCAGCTGCCAGGAGGTGACCTGGGTCGGGAACCCGGCGGGCAGGTAGAAGGAGAACCGGAAGTAGCGGTCCTGGCCCTCGGTGAACGACGCGGTCGTCGGGACGATCTCCGACCGGGTCCCGCCGCCGGGCATCGTGAACTGCGCGGCCTTGGCGCCGGACGTGACCGGCGAGGTGACGAGCACCGGGGCGCTCGCGCCGACGTTGTTCCACGGGGTGTCGTCGAAGTTGCCGAACCCGGCGCCGGTGAAGTTCGAGTCCCACACCTGGCGAGTCTGACCCGGCAGCGAGGTCGTCGTCGTGGTGGTCGGCGGCGGCGTCGTGGTGGTGGTCCTCGGCGGGGTCGTCGTCGTGGGCGGCGGTGTGGTGGTCGTGGTCCGCGGGGGCGTCGTCGTCGTGGTCGGCGGGGGCGCCGTGGTGGTGGTCGTCGGGGTGGAGAGCGCCGGGACCGTCCACTTGTGGGCGGCCACGTTGGCGCACGCGACGATCGTCATGACGACCTTCGCGGCGATCCGGTTGGCCAGCGGCGCGAGGCACAGGCTCGACTTCTGGTTCTGCACGTAGCCCGCGACGTAGAAGTTCCAGCGCTGCGAGGTGGACGCGGCGTTGCAGGTCGCCAGCACCACGCGGGTGCCGGACGCGGTCGCCCCGCCGGCGGTGTCGGCGCACAGGTTCTGCACGCGCAGGCTGCCGTCGCTCCAGCGCGACCACTGCTGGCCGGCGTTGGTGCCGCAGTTGTTGAGCCACAGCGGGTTGTTCACCGCGGCGACGTTGTTCGCGTTCTCCAGGCAGCCGCCCGCCTGGTTCGCCACCCGTCCGGTGACCACGGCGGCCTCGGCCTGCCCCGGCGCCACCCCGACGGCGAGCACGCCGACGAGCAGGGCCAGGGCGCCCAACACGGACACGAGGGCCGTTGTGCGACGGTGTGGCGCCCGCTCCCGCCCGATCTCACTGTCCGTCATCCCGCTCCTCCGTTGCGTGACCGTTCGCTCCGGAGTTCGCTCGGCGCCCGCCGTTCATTAGTCCGAACGGACTACACGACCGGGTGATCACGGGCTGGTCACGGCAGAGGAAGGTTCACGACGATGCCTCGCCCGGCCGCCCTGGCCGCCGCCGCACTGCCTCCGTTGCTGCTCGCGGCGGTCGGACTGACCCATCCGCTGGTGCTCACGCCGGAGTCGGCGCCCTGGTGGCGTGACCTGCACGTGATCGGCCTGGTGGCCTTCCCGCTGCTCGCGCTGGGCCCGTGGGTGATCGTGCGGGGACGCGGCCTGCTGCTCGAGGGCGTCGTGATCGTGCTCGGCCTGGTCTACGCGTGCTTCTACACGGCGCTCGACGTGCTCGCCGGGATCGGCGGCGGCCACCAGACGATGGTGCTCGGGCCGGGCCCCTGGGTCGCCTCCCTGTTCGGGATCGCCGACGAGCTCGTCGTCCCCGGCGTGTACGCCTACCTGGCCACCGCGGTCATCGGCGGCGTCACGGCGATCCTGGTGACGCCGGGCATCGGTCGGGTCGTCGCGGTCGTCGGGACCGTCCTGGTCGTCGGCGGCGCGTACTCGTTCCTGACGAGCCACATCTACTACCCCGTCGGGGTCCTGACGATGGTGGTGCTCGCGGTGGGCTGGACCGCGATGGCGGCCGTGGTGCCGCGCCCGGTCAGGTCGTCGCCGCGGCAGCGGCAGCCTGTTCCCACATGAGCAGCACGACGGCGAGGGTGAAGACGGCGAGCGGGGTCGGCATGCCCGGGAGGTCGGCCTCGGCGTCGCCCCGCCAGGTGCCGGTCCGGCGGATGCGGCCCTTCGGCTCCTCCGACTCGGGGTCGGCCACCCACTCCTGGTCGGCCTTCCAGATCGACCGCCGCCGGAAGTGGAACGTGTCCTCCGGCGTCACGATCGTCCAGCGCTTGCGCCCGATCCGCTCGGCCCGCGCGAGCTCGTCGCAGTCGCGGGTCAGCGTGTACTGGGTGCCGGTCCAGGTGGACTGGACCTCGTACCCGGTCCCGTCGAGGGTGTAGCGGACCGCCGAGCGCCAGCCCTTCGCCTCCAGGACGAGCAGGGGCGCGTCGTCCTCGCGGACCTCCCAACGGGACCGCAGCGACGACACCCGGTGGGCCTCCAACATGGGCGGAATCAGACCAGTCGATGGTGTCCGCTTCAAGCCGACGGTCGGGGACGCCGTCGGCGGGCGGTCGAGGAAACCGTCCGGACCCGGCGCGGCTGCTGACTCGGCGCAGCCGACGGGCCGGTCGACGTGCGCGGCCTCGACGGAGGACCGTCGTCACGTTTCCATGAATGCGTGGCCCCTCTGCACCGACGCCTCCGTCACGCCGTCCGGGTTCGCCTGATCGAGGCCGTGGCCGAAGCCGTCGCCCTCGAGGTCTCGGAGGTCCGCCGGGAGCAGAACCGGCGGTTCGAGGAGCTGTCCGCCCAGATCCAGGACCTTCGGGAGGCGCTGCACGCCCGGGAGGTCCGGGACCGCCGCGACATGCTGGCCGCCGGCGAGCGCGAGGCCGTCGAGTCGAGCGCGCGGTTCGTCCGCGACACCATGACCGGGGCCCGCACCTTCCCCACGCCGAAGGACACGCTCGCGCACGCGCTCTCCCTCGCCCCGAGCGGCGGGATGGCGCTCGAGTTCGGCGTCTACAGCGGGACGACGTTGCGTCAGATCGTCGCCGCCCGCGACGACGACGAGGTCTACGGCTTCGACTCCTTCGAGGGCCTGCCCGAGGACTGGCGCGCGGGGTTCCGCGCCGGCACGTTCGCGGTCGACGCAATCCCCGAGGTCGAGGGCGCCGAGCTCGTCGTCGGGTGGTTCTCCGACACGCTGCCGGGCTTCCTCGACGCCCACCCCGGGCCGGTCGACCTGCTGCACCTCGACGCCGATCTCTACTCCTCGACGGCGACCGTCCTCGACCTGGTGGGCCCCCGCCTGCACCCCGGATCGGTCGTCGTGTTCGACGAGTACCTCAACCACCCGGGCTGGCAGGACGGCGAGCACCGCGCGTGGCGCGAGTTCGTCGCCGCCCACGACGTCGAGTTCGTCTACGAGGCGTTCACCCACGACAACGAGCAGGTCGTCGTCGTGATCACCGGGATCCGGAGCAACGTGGACACCCCCTCCGCACGTCAGGCGTCCGGCTCGAACTGAGGCACCGGACGGCACCGGGCAAGTCACGACACGCCGAGCCCGAGAATCGCCAATTTGTCACTGTTGGTGCACTCTTCGCTACCACGCGTAGCCGATCGAGCACGGAGCATCGGTGCGCCGCCGGGGCGCGAGGGGGCTACGGGGCATGCCGGTGCGCGAACAGTCCGTCGTCGTGGCCCGGCCGAGCCGGAGTCCGGACCAGCGTCGAGCGAGCTCGGGCCGTGACCACGGACGTCGGCCCCCGACCGGCCGACCGACGTCCCACCCGACCGGCAAGCACCCGGCGCAACCCGCTCGCGGGCCAGCCCGGGCGCACCGCGCCGCGTACGTCAGCCACCGGGATCCGTCCCGCTTCCGGCCCGAGCTCCAGGGTCTCCGGGGTGTCGCCTGCGGACTGGTGCTCGTCTACCACCTCTGGTCGGACCGGGTCTCCGGCGGTGTCGACGCCTTCTTCGTCATCACCGGGTTCCTGCTCGTGGCGCAGTTCGTGCGCGCCGCGGAGCGTGGTCCGCTCGACGTCGTGACGTCCTGGCGGCGCAGCCTGCGCCGGCTGGTACCGCCCACCGCCGTCGTCCTGCTCGCCAGCGTCGTCGCCGGCACGGTCCTGCTGCCCGAGAGCAGGTGGGCGCAGACCGCCCGCGAGGTCGGCGCGTCGGCGCTCCTGCTCCAGAACTGGCGCCTGGCCGCCGATGCCGCGGACTACTACGCCGCACGGAACGCCGCGAGCGTGGTCCAGCACCTGTGGTCCCTGTCCATCCAGGCGCAGGTGGCACTCGTCCTCCCCGCGCTCATCGCCGGCCTCGCGATCGCGGCCCGCGGCCTGCGGGTGGACGTGCGCAGCACGGCAATCGTGAGCCTGTCCCTGATCGCCCTGCTCTCCTTCGTCTACTCGGTCCGACTCACTGCGGAGGATCAACGTCTCGCGTACTTCCACACCGCGACCCGGCTGTGGGAGTTCGCGGCCGGTGGTCTGCTCGGCCTGCTCATCGTGCGGATCCGGCTGCCCGAGCGAACGCGGCTGATCATGGGGTGGACCGGACTCGTCGCGCTGCTGAGCTGTGGGCTGCTGCTGGACGTCTCGGGCGGCTTCCCGGGATGGCTGGCCCTCTGGCCGGTCCTCGCCGTCTGTCTGGTCCTCGCCGCGGAGCGGACCGGGCACCGTCGGGGCGTCGACCGATGGTTGGTCTGCCCTGCGCTGCAGCACCTCGGACAGATCAGCTTCCCGCTCTACCTCTGGCACTGGCCGGTCCTGTTGTTCGTCCTCCTCGCGACCGGGCGAGAGCAGGCGGGCCTCCTCGGCGGTCTGTTCGTCATCGCCGTCTCGGGGGTCCTCGCGGTCCTCACGGACCTGGTGCTCGACCGCAGGCTCGCGGCGGTCAGGGCCGGACCGTGGGCCGGGAGCCGTCCCGTGATGGTCGCCGTGGCGACGGTGCTGGCGCTGTCCGTGAGCTGGCTGGGCGTGGCCTGGCTGAAGGCCGCTCCGGCCGGCGACATCGGGGGAGCGGACCGGCCGGGCGCACTGGCGCTGAGCTCCGGGTACGTCGACCGCAGTGACCCCGGCACGGCAGCCGTCCCGGCCGCCGCCTCGTCCTATGACGACTGGGTGGACTACGACGACCAGTGCCACCGGCCGCGGCCGGACTCCGAGCTGACACGCTGCCGCTGGATCGCGCCGGACGATGCGGGCGCACCCGTCGTCGTCGTCATCGGCGACTCCCACATGCAGCAGTTCCTCCCGACGCTGGAGCCGGTCGCCCGGGCGCACGGGTGGGCGGTCGACACCCTGATCCGGGGAGCGTGTCCTTTCTCCACCGGGTCGGAGGTCATCCCGGGCTCGCCGGGCTGCACCGACTGGAACCGGGCGGCGATCGAGGAGGTCGCGGCGTCGCGTCCCGCCGCGGTGGTCGCCGGGGCGAGTCGCGACGTCCGGGCGGGACTCATGGAGCAGACTCCCCCGGGTTTCGTGGAGGCCTGGCGGGCTCTCGACGCCGTCGGCGTGCCCGTCCTCGCCGTGCGCGACAACCCGAGGTTCGACCACTCGCCGTCGGCCTGCGTGGAGGCCCGCGGGCGACACACGACCTTCTGCGAGACGAACCGGGCGACCTTCTACGCCGCGGACCCGCCGATCACTCACGCGGCCCTGCCGGACAACGTGCGCTACCTCGACACCGCCGACCTGATCTGCGGCGCCCGGTCCTGCTCACCCGAGGTCGGCAACGTGACCGTGTACCTCGACGACAACCATCTGACGGCGTCCTATGCGGCTTCCATGGCGCCGATGGTCGGACCGCATCTCGAAGCGCTCGTCGCACGCTGATGCGGTCGACGCGGCAATGCGCCCCGGGACGGGGAACGGCGGTCTCCTACCCTGGCGGGGTCGCACTGTCGGCGAGAGAGGTGGGCTTGTGACGGACCTGCGGACCGAGACGACGCAGACCGCGCGCGCGGCCGCTCCGGCCGACCGGATGGTCGTGCAGCGGGGCCTGTTCAGCGGACCCAGTGCGGACGTCCCGGACGAGATGTACGTCGAGGTGCTCGCCGGGCACGCGGAGCGCCACCGCCGGAGCGTCCGGGTCGGGGCGTACGGCCGGGTGTCGACCAACACCTACTTCGGGCGCTTCCCCGCCGCCTACTGGCAGCGCTGGACCACGGCGACGACGGTCCGGTTCGACGGCCGCGTCCGGGGGGCCGGCCGCGTGATGCTGCGGGCCTCCGACACCAACGGCGTGCCCCGCACGATCGCGGTGCACGACGCCCGGACCGAGGACGTCCGGCTCGAGGCCCGGCTCGACCGGTTCCTCGACGGAGGCGGACTCTGGGTCGAGATCGTCACCGACGACGCCGACCTCGTGCTCGACGACGTCCGGTGGACCGTCGCGAGCCCGGCCGTCCGTCGACACACCAGCATCGTGATCTGCACCCACAACCGGGCGGACGACTGCGCGGCCACGCTCACGGCCCTCGCCGACGACCCCGAGGCGAGCGGGCTCGTCGACGAGATCATCGTCGTCGACCAGGGCACCGACTCGGTCGAGTCCCGCCCGGCCTTCACCGAGGTCCGTGAGGTCCTCGGCGACCAGCTCCGGTACATCAGGCAGCCGAACCTCGGCGGGTCGGGCGGGTTCACCCGCGGCCTGCACGAGGTCGTCACCGCGGCGGGCGACGTGCCCACCGACGCCCTCTTCATGGACGACGACGTCCGGTGCGAGCCCGAGGTCGTCGTCCGGATGTCGACCTTCGCGCAGTACACGAGCCACCCCACGATCGTGGGCGCGCAGATGCTCAACCTGCTCCACCCGACGCAGGTGCTCGCCGGCGCCGAGTACGCGGTGCTCGAGGACCTGACCAACGGCCACGTCGCCGACGGCGCCGTCGGCGAGTCGGACGTGACCGCGTACTTCCCCGACGGCACCAAGAACGTGCAGGACCGGCGGGTCGACGCGGGATACACCGGCTGGTGGTCGTGCCTGATCCCGGTCGAGGTCACGCGCGCCATGGGCTATCCCCTGCCGCTGTTCTTCCAGTGGGACGACGTCGAGTACAGCTACCGCGGACGCGCCTTCGGCTTCCCGACGGTGACCCTGCCCGGCGCGGGCCTGTGGCACGCCGACTTCCCGTGGAAGGACTGGGACGACTGGCACCGGTACTTCAACCTGCGCAACGCCATGATCACCTCGGCGCTGCACAGCGGCTTCCCGGTCCGGCACGTGGCCGCCACCCTCGGCGAGCTGCTGGGGCGGTACCTGCTATCGATGAACTACGGGCTCGCCGCGACCCTCATCCGGGCCGTCGAGGACTTCCTCGCCGGCCCCGGCGTCCTGGAGGACGGCGGGGTCAGCGCGACCGCGCGCATCCGGGCCGAGCGGTCGGCCTACCCCGAGACCGTCATGCACCCGGTATCCGCCGCACCCGAGTTCGGGGCCGCCCAGATGCCGGTGGTCCGCGCGGGCGGGAAGCCGACCCGGATCAAGGCGGTGTGGGCGAAGCGCATCGTGCAGCAGGTGACCGGCCGGGTCCCGTTCCACGAGGGCCTCGTGGGTGCCGGTGAGGCGCACTGGTGGCACGTCGCCCTCTTCGACCGGGTCGCCGTCACCGACGCCGGCCAGGCCGGCGTCCGCGTGCGGCAGCGCGACCCGGAGCACCTCAGGCGCCTCGGACGCGAGGGCGCGAAGGTGCTCTGGCGCCTGGTCCGCGAGGGCGACGAGGTGGCGGCACGGTGGCGTGCGGCGACGCCGCGCCTGACCGGCGCCGACAACTGGCGTCGCCTCTTCGGCACCGACTAGCTCCGCCGATCGGGGCCATGGAGCCCCATCTCGGCCGGTCCCCGGCGCGTCGCCGTCCCGTTCGGTGCGGACGGGGCCAGTGTGACTCGTGTGACGAGTGTGACTCCGCGGCCGGCCGGGACGCTGGTCGTTCCCGCCCCACGTCGGGCATCGGACCTCGAGCAGGTCCCCGGTCCGCCGCGCCGGTCGTCCTGGTGGGCGTCGCCGGGTGGGTCCGCGGTCCTCGGCCTCCTGGCCGCCACCGCTCTCACCGCGGTGGCTGTGCGGGGCCTCGGTGACGACTCCTACATCTCGCTCGACTACGCCCGGACCCTCGTGGAGCACCGGCAGTGGGGCCTCGTCCCCGGTCGGGGCGCGAACACGGCGACGAGTCCGCTCAACGTGTGGCTGCTCGCCCTGGGTCTCGGGGTCACCGGCACGGTGACCGGCGCGGTGTGGGGCGTCCTCGCCGCGGCCTTCGCGGTCGTCGGCGCCGGGATGAGCCGGATCGGGCGGGCGATCGGGGCCTCGCCGCTGCTGCCGGCCGTCAGCCTCGCCCTGCTGGCCACATCACCGCTGCTGGCCTCCGCCGTGGGCCTGGAGACCTACCTGGGCGTCGCGGTGGTCGTGGCCGTCGCCGTGGCCGCCCTCGAGGACCGTCCCGTGCTCGTCGGGGTCGGGTGCGGGCTCGCGGTCCTGGTCCGACCCGACTACGTCGTGCCGGTGGCGGTCGTCGTCCTGCTGCTCCTGCGGGCGCGGAGTCCGCTCGCCTGGCTGCGTCGGACCGCGACCGTCGCGATCGTCGCCGGGACCGTGGCCCTGCCGTGGCACCTGTGGGCGTGGTTCGAGCTCGGCGGCTTCGTCCCCGACACGTTCTCCTTCAAGACGAACCCGGCGGCCGGCCACGTGCCGTCGCTCATCGCGATGTTCGACAGCCTGTACTGGTCGCGCACCCCGGTAGCCGTCGTGGTGGTCGGCGTGCTGGTGCTCGCCGGGTGGACGGTGGCCCTCGGGGCGGTCGCGATCGGCCTCCGGCGTGCACCCCGCGCCGCGCTCGGTGCACCCTCGTCCCCCGCCGCGGTGATCGTGGCGTTCGCGGCGTCGGGCACCGCACACATCGTCGCCCTCATGGTGATCAACGCCTATCCGCAGGCCTGGTACTACGGCCCCCTGGTCGCGGGCTGCACGCTCGCGACGGCGGTCGTGCTGGAGATGCGCAGCCATCGGGCCGTGCTCACGGGGGTCGCCGTCTACTGCGTCATCGCCGGACTCGTCGCGGGGCAGGGCGGGGTGCCATGGCGGGCGGCCGACATGAACTCGAACTTCACCGACGCCGCCACCTACCTCGCGATCGGCCGCGACGTCTCCGCCGTCGTGGGGTCCGCCCCGGTGGCCTCGCCCGGCGAGATCGGTGCGTTGGCCTGGGGTTGCCGCTGCGACATCGTCGACCAGTTCTCCGCCCGGGGGAACGCCCGGCCGCTGCTCGACCACCGCTACGACCTCGGCGGGCCCCTGAGCCGCGCGGTCCTGCGCCTCAACGCCCGGCACCGGCCCGACGTCCCCGCACCCGTGCCCGCCTACAAGCTGCGCTACGTACGCGGTGACGATCCCATGCCCTCCGAGGTGGTGCGGACCTGGTGGGCGATCAGCCCGCAGACCGGGCTGCCGTTCCGCATCGTGCTCGTCGCGGCGAGCTGACCGGCGGCAGACGCTCCAGCCTGGCTCAGGCCTTCGCCCGCCCGGCGCCGGCACTCACCGGCGGACGGCCACGAGGTACGGCCCGACCTCGCGGACCACGAAGGCCGGCGAGGCGAAGAGGCGCGGCGGGAAGGTGACCGACTCGAAGACGACGTTCGGCGTCGCCGGGAACGCGTCCTCCACGAGCCTCGTCGTGCCCGACCCGTCGGGCTGGCGGAGCAGGACGAACACCCGCGGCGCCGGCCAGGGCGAGGCATCGAGCCGCCGGACGAGGTCGGCGGCATCGGACGAGGCGGCCCAGGAACGGACGGCGTCGTTGCGCGCCTCGTACTGGGCGAGCGGGTTCGCGTAGTGCGGCGTCGACTGCTGGAAGCCATGGAAGGGCTCGGCGACGTAGAACTGTGTCGGGCCGCCGAGCGTCACCAGGTCCGCCGGGGCCGTCGGTGTGGCGTCGCGGACGGCCGCCAGGAGTTGCGGGGTCCAGGCGTCGATCCGGTCCGGACGGAACCCACCGGTCGGGGTGGTCCCGGTCGGGTACGGGTCGGCGTAGGCCTCCGTGACCACCTGCTGGTCGGGCGAGATCGCGCCCTGCGCACACGCGGCGAGGACGACGGCCCCCAGCACCGCGGCCAGCACGCGGACCCCTGGGACGCGCACGCGCAGCAGACGCACGGCCTCCACGGCCGTCAACACCCCGGCGCAGACCAGGACGAGCTCGATCACCGGCTCGAGCCGGAAGGCCAGACTCGACTGTCCGAGGAGCAGCAGCGGAACCGTGAGCGCGTACCACCCGAGGACGAGCAGGCCGAGCACCCCGAGCGGACGGGCGAGCCGGGCCGAGGAGGTCCACCCGAGAACGATGCCGATCACCCCGACCAGGCACATCGCTCCCACCGAGGACGGCTGGAGCATCGGGAAGGACCAGAACGCACCGTTCGACGGCAGGTAGCGCTGGGCATAACTGCGTGTCGGATCCCCGCCCAGCACCGCGAGCACGTACGGGGTCCAGACGACGAGCGCGAGAACGAGACCGAGGCCGATCACGAGCCCCGCACGGGCCAGCCGGGGAGCCAGGTCGCCGAGACGTCGACCGCGGGTGGGGACGAGCGCGGTGAGCACCACGAACGCTCCGAAGAACCCGGCGTGGAGCGAGTACGTCATGGCCGCGACGCCGAGGTAGAGCCCGACCGCCACGAGGGTCGGGGCGCGACGCCGCACGTCGTCGTCACGGACGGCCCGCCAGAGCAGGATCGCGACGGCCGGCATGGCCGCCACGAGGATCCACGCGTACGGCTCGGTGGACGAGACCCCGAGCCCGATGACGGTGGTCGCGGTGGCGACGAGGACCGCCCGCGCCGGGGTGACGACGAATCGCCACGCCACGAAGGCCGTCCAGGAGGCGACCGCGAGGGTGAGGATCGCCCACGGCTTGTAGAACGCCCAGGCCGCGACCCCGGCGAGGTCGGCGAGTCGTCCGCCCAGCCAGAACCAGGCGGCCGGGTAGTACGAGGGCAGGTCGAGGTAGTTCATGTCGACCAGCGCGGGTGTGGCCGCGAAGCGCGCGAGGATCTGGGTGCGGAAGCTCTGGTCGATCGAGATGCCACCGAGGAACCACCGGGTGCCCTGCAGCAGCAGGCCGAGCCAGAGGGTCGGCAGCGCGGCGAGGAGGCCCGGCACGACGAGCGCGGCCCACGTACTGCCTGCCCGTCGCTCCGAGGCCGCGATCCAGACCAGGGCCGCGACGACGAGCGCCCCGACCGTCGCGGCGATCGCCGACGCGGCATAGGTGGGGAACGGGAGCCGGAGCCTGCTGAGGACGACGAGCAGCACGAGACACGTCGCGCCCGAGACGACGAGCCCTCCGAGGAGCAGGACGGGACGCCCGAGTCGCGAGCTGATCAGTGGCTCCCCTCGTCGCGTGCGGCCCCCGGGATGAGGACTCTAGGCACCGCCGGGTGACGATCTCGCACACGGTCGGGTGACGACGGCGAGTCGCGCGGACCTCCTCCGGGAGCGGTCCGGTCGCGCTCTACGATCGCGGAACGAGGCCCTCGTGGACGAGGGCAGTCGCGACATGTGGCCAGCCCTCATATCGGCACGATCCGGTCACTGGGACGGAGGCCGGGCATGGGTGGAATAGCGACGTCCCCGGTCCCCGTCGCCCAGTCCGCCGTCGCCGCTCTGTTGTTCCTGATCCTGCTGTTCGTCCCAGGGCTCGCTGTCTCCGCCTCCGTCGGACTCCGCGGATGGGCCCGCTGGGGAGCGGCGCCGGCCGTCTCCTTCGGCCTCATCGGCGCTGTCAGTCCCTATCTCGACGGCGGCTGGCTGGCGTGGAACATCGGCACGCTGGCGCTGTCGACCGTCCTCCTGTGCGCCATCGTGCTCGCCCTCCGAATCTTCGTCGTCGGTTCGCGACCGGCCTGGAAGCCGACGAGACCGCAGATCACCTCGAGCGGAGCGCTCGTCGCCCTCGCAGTGGCGGTGTCCGCAGGGGTGGGCGCCTACGTCGTCTGGCGGGCCAGCCAACGCTTCCAGGCGTTCCCGCAGTGGTGGGACACCACGTTCCACGCCAACGCGATCAGGTTCATCGCGGACTCCGGCAACGCCGACCCGTCAGCCCTGAGGATCATCAACTTCCCGTCGCTGGAGAGCTTCTACTACCCGTCCGCCGACCACGCGCTGTCGGCGCTGGTGGTCCGGGCGACCGGGATCCCGATCGAGGCAGTCCTCAACGTCGGGGACGCCGTTTCGACCGGCGTGTTCGCGCTCGGGCTCGCCGCGCTGGTCGTCGTACTGGGTGGGGAGAAGCTGACCGCAGCCGCGGTGGCTCTGATCGCGTGCGTCCCGGCGAGCGCTCTCTACGACATCATGGTCTGGGGGCCGCTGTTCCCCTACGTCCTCGGAACCGCGGTCATCCCGAGCTTCCTGGTCGCACTCGCCAGTTGCCTCAGGACCGACGGGAGCGCCTCGCTCCGCTCGATCACGGTGGCACTCTCAGGCCTCGGACTCGTCGCACTCCATCCGGGTGCCGCCTTTGCGGCCGCCGTCCTCGGTGTCCTGCTCGTGGCGCAGCTCGTCGTGTCGAGGGAGCTTCAGGCCCGGTCGTGGGGAGCGCTCGCCGTCGCTGTCGTGGTGCTGCTCGTCGTGGGCTTCCCGCAGCTACGAGGCTTCCTGGCGGGCGCGGGGGGCGCCTCGGTCGACTGGCCCGGGACGACGCCCCCGGCAGAAGCCGTCGGCCACCTCCTGCTCCAGGACCACGTCCGCGATCATCCGCAGTGGTGGCTCCTGATCCTCGTCCTGCTCGGGCTGTGGAGCGTCCGGCGCCAGCGCGTCCTGACCTTCTACCTCGTGGGCGCCGTCGTCTTCGCGGGTCTCTACGTCGCGGCGGCCTCGTACGAAGGGCCACTCGTCGCCGAAGTGACGCGACCGTGGTGGAACGATCAGTACCGTCTGCTGGCCCTCGCCACGCACGGCCTCGTCCTCGTGGCCGGCTTCGGACTCGCGAACATCGCACGTACTGTGACGGCCGGTCTCGGCGCAGTGTTGAACTTCTTCCGGGCCGCAGCCGATGATCGGACCGGCCGACTGGTTCGCGGCCTCGGCGTCGTGGTGGCCTTCCTCGTGATGAGCGTGGCGACGCACCTGTTCTACGTCTCGGCGAACGTGGACAGGGTCCGACAGTTGTACGGGTCCGGCCCGACAGTGACCGCCGACAAGTTGGCCGCCTATCGCGAACTCGCCCGTCTCACCCCGCCCGGCAGCGTGACGATGAACGACCCCGCGGACGGTTCGCCGTGGATGTGGGCCTATGCCGGTGTGCGTCCGGTGTTCGGACACGCTCTCATGATCCCCACCGAGACCCCGTCCCTGAACGACGACCAGCGGGCTCTGCTCTACGGGTTCAACCAGATGGAGACGAACCCGGTCGTGCGCAGCGCCATCGCGCGGATGGACGTTCGTTACGTCATCGTCGCCAACGGCTTCATCTCCGACGGGCTGGAGCGGGCGCCCGGCCTCCAGGATCTCCAGGCGGTTCCCGCGCTGACCAAGGTCTTCGAGAACCGCGACGCCGTCATCTACCGAGTGCCGCAGGTGTCTCCGTGACGACCCGGAGCGTCCGAGCGCGGAGCCTCGGTGCCCAGGCGAGCGTCCCCATGGCCCTGGTCCTCGTCGCCGGCACGGGCTACCTCCTGCTCATGGCCTCCGGGCGGACGCTCGGACCGATCGACTTCGCCGCGCTGACGTCTTTTTACCTTCTGTCGAACACCGTCGGTCGCGGGACTTTCGCCGTCCTCGAGCTGGAGCTCACCCGGGCCGTTCCGCGGGCGCACTCGCGAGGTGAGAGCGCCGGGGGCGCGGTGGCGGCCGTCGCGCGTGGCGGGCTCCTCCTCGCCGTCGCCGTCGGGGTGCTCGTCCTGCTCCTCGGCGGCCTGCTCGCCCGGGTGCTCGGCGGGTGGTCCGCGGTGCTCCTGCTCCTGCTCACGGCGCTCACCCTCGCCCTGTCCTCGTTCGTCCGCGGACCACTGGCCGGCACCGGACGGTACGGCGCCTTCGCCGCCACACTCGCGGTCGAGGCGGCGTGCTACCTCCTCGGTGCGGTGATCCTGCTCGTCCTCGGGGCCACGTCCGTCCTCCTCTGGATGGGCCTGCTCGCGATCGGTCCGCTCGTCGGAGCGCTCGTCGTCGTGCCCGGTCGCCTTCGTCGGCCGACCGGATGGTCATGTCGAGCGGGGAACGGTCCGCGGGTCGGACTCACCTCCCTGCTCGTCGGTTCCTCGCTCTACCTGTTCTCGCAGGCCGTCTGGAACCTGGGCCCGGTGATCGCGAACGGCCGCACGGCGGACGCCGCTCTCGCCGCAGCATTCGCCGCGTCCGCGGTCCTCCTGCGCGCTCCCGTCATGGCTTTCCCGGCCGTCCAGGCTCTGCTCCTCCCGCGGCTCACGGCGCAGGCCGAGGTGGGCGGCACGGTCGGACGTTCCGGACGTCTGCGGCCGGGGATCGTCGGGTTGGGGCTCGCCGCCCTCGTGGTCTGGATCTTCGTGAGCATCGTCGTCGTGCCGCCGGTGGTGCGCTTGTTCTTCGCGCTCTCCGAATCGGTGAGCTGGACGGTCCTCGTGATGCTCGCGGCGTCGGTCGCGGTCGGGGTGGTCGTGCAGGGCACGCAGACCCGCCTGCTCGCCCGCGACCGCACAGCCGTCGTCGCCGTTGGTTGGGCACTCGGCACGGTGGTGCTGGTCGTGGCGGCCCTGACGGCCGGGAACGGGATCGTGGGCGCCGCCGGCGGGCAACTCGCCGCGTCGATGGTGGTGCTCACGGTGCAGACGGTCGGACTCGGACGGACGGGAGCGACGTCGTGACGATCGACGTGGGCGTGGTCGTGCTCGCCTACGGCGACGAGCCGTGGCTGACGGAGTGCGTGGAGGCCGTTCTCGACTCGAAGGACGTCGAGGTCGACCTCGTGGTCGTGGACAACGGCTGCACTCCGGAGCACCTGGCGCCCCTGCTCGGGCGCGACGACCTCAGGGTGCTGGCCCCGGGCCGGAACACCGGCTTCGCCGGCGGCTGCAACCTGGGGGTCGGTCGGACGAGCGGCGACGTCGTCGTGCTCGTCAACTCCGACTGCCTGGTCGCCCCGGACACGTTGTCCCGGATCGCCGACGAGGGGGCCCGCCCGGACGTCGGTCCGGTGATGGCGAGTGTGCGGTTCGCCGACCGTCCGGACGTCCTGAACAGCGCGGGCAATCCGGTCCACGTCCTGGGCACCTGCTGGGCCGGGGACATCGAGGAGCGCGAGTACCGGACCGAGCCGTTCGACGTGCCGAGCGCGAGCGGCGCCTGCCTCGCGATCCGGCGGTCGCTCTGGGACCGGCTCGGCGGCTTCGACGACTCGTACTTCGCCTATCTGGAGGACACCGAGCTGAGTCTGCGCTGCTGGCGGCTCGGGCTGTCCGCCCGGTGCGTGCCGACCGCCCTGGCGCTGCACCACTACGAGTTCTCGCGGAACCCGACGAAGATGTACCTGCTCGAACGGAACCGCCTGCTGCTGGTGGCGACGCTCTGGAGCGGCCGCATGCTCGCCCTGCTCGCTCCCTTCCTGCTCGGCCTGGAGGTCGCCCTCCTCCTGCTCGCGAGTGCCCAGGGTTGGGGCCGGGAGAAGGTCGCCGGTTGGCGCTGGATGGCGACCCACCTGCGGCACGTCCGTCGTCGGCGGCGTCTGCTCCAGGCCGAGCGCCGCGTCGACGACCGCACCTGGACGGCGGTTCTCACGCCCGCGCTGGCGCCGCACGTCGTCGGGTCAACGGCGGCTGCGCGCCCGGTCAACCTCGTCGTGGGCCTCTACTGGCGTCAGGTCCGACGCTTCCTCTGACAGAGGCACGGCCGCCTCCTGCCGACCACGCTGCTCGACGTCCTCCATCCGGAGCCGCAGCGCGCCGATCTCCTCGGCGAGCCGTCGCGTCTGCTCCTCCAGCACCCCCACCTCGATCGAGAGCTGGAGCGAGACGCCGAAGAGGATCAACAGCGAGACGAGGAAGAGCAGGTTGCTCGGCACGGCGATGCCGAGGAGGCCCGATGCCTGCTGGAGCACCGTCGGGAACACCGACAGCACCACCGTCAGGCCCGCGACGAGCACCCACAGGAAGGCGTACTTCTGGCGCAGGCGGCGACGCCGCAGCAGCTCGAACACCAGCACGAACGCCAGGACCGCGACGACGATCGTGACGATCGTGAGGCGTGCCATGTCAGGCTGCCGACGCCTCGGCGGTCGATCCCGGCCGCACGATCGGCGCGCGTCGCGCGACCGCGAGGACGATGGCGGTCACCACGCGGGCCAGGTAGGCCGAGGAGCGGAAGGCGTTCTGGCTCGGCGTCCCCGCCGTCCGCTCGCGCATCGCGACCGGGACCTGGGCGATCCGCAGGTGCGCCCGACTCGCCAGCACCAGCGCCTCGACCGTGTCCCCGAGGTACTCCTCCGGGAAGTCGAACGCGAACAGGGCGAGCGCGTTCGCGTTCACCATGCGGAAGCCCGAGGTGGGATCGGTGATGGGGGTGCCGACCAGTCTCGACAACGTCGACGCGAGGAGCCGCATCGCCCAGCGACGCGGACCGCGGACCGCGTAGTCGCCGACCCCTGCGAACCGCGCGCCGATCACCACGTCCGCGCCGACCAGCGCCTCCCGGAGCCGACCGATGTCCGAGGGATCGTGCTGGCCGTCCGCGTCGACCTGGACGACGCAGTCGTAGCCCTCCTCGTAGGCGAACCGGTAGGCCGCGCGCATAGCGCCGCCGACCCCCAGGTTGAACGGCAGGGACATCACACGCGCACCCGCGGCCCGCGCCACGTCGGCCGTCCGGTCGGTGGAACCGTCGTCGACCACGAGCACGTCCGCGGCCGGCTGGTGCGAGCGCACCTCCGCGATGACCGGAGCGATCGACTCCGCCTCGTTCAGCGCGGGCAGGACGACCAGGACCGGGGCCAGCCTCGGTCGCTCGGCCGTGATCGCGGGGGTGGCGACGGTCACGCGCCCTCCCAGCGGCCCACGGTGACGAACTCGTTGTAGGTGAACGCCCGACCGGCCCACCTCGGGAACGGGAACGACCGCTGTGCCTCCACCTGGGCTCCGACGGCCCGGAGGGTGGCCGCGAGGCGGGCGTCGTCGAAGAACACCGTGTGCGTCGCGTCGGACCGGAAACCTCGCTGCTGCGGGCAGATCAGCACGATGCGCGCACCGGGCTCGAGGAAGCGCGTGTAGGGCCGGAGCACCTCGGCCTCCGTCCCGGGCTCGAGGTGCTCGAGCAGGTGGGCCGCGAGCATGCCGTCGAAGGTGCCGACCGAGTCGTCGAGCTCGTCGACGGTGACCGCGCGGAGCCCGCGGCGCCGGCAGGCCTCCACCGACGTCGCGTTGTGGTCGACGCCCACACTCTCCGCCGAGAGCGAGACGAGGTTGCGCCCGATCCCGCAGCCCACGTCGAGGACCCGTCGGCCGCCGAGCAGCCCACGGAGGTTGCGCCGGTAGGGCGCCTGCACGTCGAGAACGCGCTTCCAGCGCGCTCCCTCGAGCCGCACCAGACGATCCGTGTAGGTGCGACCCTCGGTTCCCCCGGTGTCCAAGGCCACGTCGCGAGGGTAGTGACGTCGTTCCCGCCGACGAATCCGGCACCCCGGACAGGTCACCCGAAGGGCGTAGGCGCAGGTCAGGCGTTCGTCGTGACGTAGAGCCGCGAGTCCCAGCGCGGACCGGCACTGGTGTCCGGATCGGCGGCGACCACGCGGGCCCCGAGCGACTCCACCAGGCGCCGCACCTCGGGCTCCGGGGTGCCGTGCATCTCCATCCCGCGCCGGAGCCGGCGGGCGACGCCGACCGGGAGGGCGGAGAGCACCCGGCCGGCGAGCGAGGACGACGGCTGCGTCGGCATCTGGAACACGACCACCGCGCCGGGACGCGCGACCCGCCAGAACTCCCGGACGTAGCCGTGCGCGAGGGCGGGCGGCATGTGCTGGAGCACGCGGCAGGAGTAGACGAGGTCGACCGAGTCGGTCTCCACCGCCGCCAGGTCGGTGCCCGTCACCTGCACGAACCGGCACGCCTCGTCGGGCACGATCTCGCGGGCCTTCGCGAGCATCGTCCGCGAGATGTCGCAGCCGAGGACCTCACCGAAGCCGGCCTGCGCGAGACCGTGCGAGAGCCGTCCCGCACCGCAGCCGAAGTCGAGGGCGCGGGTCCGGCCCGGCTGCAGCCCGAGCGCGCCCACGCGCCCGAGCACCGTGTCGATCTCGGCGACACCGGTGGCGAGGAACTCCTCCGGGCTCCACCGGTTGCCCGACTTGCCCCGGTCGGTGAGCACCGCCCACATCGGGTCCTCGTCGCCCAACTTCGTCCAGGTGCGCGAGACGTCGTCGATGTCGCGGTCGGCGGTCACAGCAGGGTTCTCCAGGGGGTCGGTGGTCAGCCGGCGGCCTTGGTGAAGACCGCCTCGTAGGCGTCGAGCACGGACTCGACGCTGAAGGCGTCGGCGGCGGCGGCCCGGCCGTGCGCGGCGTCCGGCGGGTCGTCCCGCAGCTCCGCCAGCGCGACGGTCAGCCCCGCGGCGTCGCCCGGGGCCACGATCCTGCCGAACCCGGTGCGCTCCACCGGCAGCCGCACCCCGGGCAGGTCGCTCGCGAGGGCGGGGACCCCGGCGAGCATCCCGACGACCTGGACGATGCCGAAGGCCTCGAAGGCGTTCACCGACGGCAGCGCGAACACGTCGATCGAGGCGTAGAACTCGCCCAGGCGTTCGTCCGGGATGAACCCGAGCAGCTCCACCCGCGGGTCGTCGCCGGCGTGCGCACGGACGCGGTCGACGACGCTGCCGCCGGCGACGCGGCTGTGGTCACCGCCGATCAGCAGCCGGGCGTCCGGGTCGTCGAGGGCCAGGAACGCGTCGACGAGGTGCTCGACGCCCTTCTCCTCCACGAGCCGCCCCAGGAACCCGACGTGGAACCCGTCGCCTCGGCGGTAGGTCGGCGCGGCGGGCTCCACCGGCGCGCAGGGCGGTGGGATGGCCACCATGTGCGGGGCGATCTCGGGCCAGAGCCTGCTCTGCCGGGCGTAGTCCTCGCTGGTCACCACGGTGGCGACCGACCGCTTCAGGCCGCCGCGGCTGGACCGGTCGACGGCCTCGCGCTGCGCCACGTTGACCATGCCCGGCGGCAGGCTGACGTCGCAGTGGTAGGTGGAGACGACGGGGATCGGCGCCAGGCGGGTGAGCAGGCTCGCCTCGATCAGGGGCAGGTGCAGGTTCGCCACCCGCGAGCGCCGCATCTCGCGCAGGGCGAGCCGCGTCAGGTTGACCCCGACGGTCCCTTTGCCGACCTTGGCGAGGACGGGGGCGCGCACGACGCGGACCCCGTTGACGTACTCGTGGGTCGGGAGCGACGGCTCGTGCTTGCTCGCCACCACGCAGACCCGCCAGCCGCGCGCGGCCAGGCCCTCCGCGACGTCCCGGGCGACGTTGGTCAGCCCCGAGACGTAGGGCGAGTAGTAGGTCAGCACGATGACGACGTCGTTCACGACGGGTGTCCCGGTGCGGGCGATGACCGCGCCTCCCTGCCTCCACTCGCGGGCGACCGCCGTGGTCGGCCGATGTCATCCGTGCAGAAACCACGGTATCGGTCGAGAGAGATCGTCGGTGTCACGCCCCGCAGCGATCCGCCGGACAGACGAGCACGATCCGGACGCCGGACGGACACCGATGGCGATCTCGGGGTGCACACCGTGAACCCCGCGTGAACTGCGCACTCACCGCATCGGGACGACCCAGGCGCCCTCCACCAGCCGGCCAGGGTCCCCGGCCACGGCCCGGGCCCACGCCAGCGCGCGGTCCGGGTCGCGCACCTGGTCGGGCACCACGACGATCGCGCTCACCTGCTTGGCCGCCAGGTCCGCCCGGGCCGCGGTGACGTCCCCGCGCCCACCGTCGAGGACCCCCTGCTGGAACGGGCCGATCTCGCCGTCGTGGAGCACCGGGACCCGGTCGCTGCCGCCGATGAAGTAGCCCCCGGTCTGGCGGTAGGAGAAGCCGGCCACGGCCTGCCAGCGCACCGGGACCCCGCCGTCGCGCACCCAGTCCTGCGACGGTCGCGGCACCAGCTCGACGATCGCCCCGGGCGCGATGCCCGGCGTGCCCGCGCGGAAGAACGCCGGGACGGACGCGTCGGTCGTCCATTGGTGGTCGTCACCGGGCACCCACGTCACGGCCGCCGCGAGCACCGCGACCACCGCGACCCCGCGCCCCACCCGGCGCCACCCGCCGTCGGGGACGGGTCGGGTGAGGTGCGCCAGGGCGAGCGCCCAGATCGTCACGACGCCGAGCGCCACGAACGGCGCGAGCCGCCCCGCCTCGGCCTGGCCGACGAGCGGCACGTCGACGAGGAGCTGCCAGGGCAGCCAGACCCCGGTGTCCTGGTCGAGCACCGCGAGCGTGGTGCCGAGCGACAGCACGGCGAGCACCATGGTCACGACACAGGTCACCAGCACCGCCCGCGAGCGCACGAGCACGACGGCCGCGAGCAGGACGAGCACCATCGCCGCGCCGAGGTAGGAGCCCTGCTCCCCGGGATAGACGCGCAACTGCTCGGCGAGGGCGTCGGTGCCGGGTCGGATCGCGGTGAGCGGCGACGGGATCAGCAGGTTCGCGGCGTCCGCCCCGGTCTCGGTCGCCTCGCGGATCGACGCCCGCGGCCGCGACGGCCCCGCGAGGAGCACCCACACCGGATAGGCGCACAGCACGCCGACGACGCCGACCATCGCGGTCAGCGACCGGGCCACCGACGGTAGGCGACGCCACGCCGTCCGCGGCGCGGACACCGCGAGCACGACCGCGACCACCACCAGCGCGAGGGCGCCCAGCGCCACGGTCTGCGTGTAGAGGCCCATCTGCACCGTGAACGCGAGACCGAGCAGCGCCCCCGCGAGCCACGGCCGGCGCGGGGCGGCGAGCACCCGCACCGCGGCCCACAGCACGACCGGCGGGAACACCGACCACACCAGGTTCACGTGCCCCACCCACGCGTGGGCGATCACGAACGGCGAGAAGCCGTACACCAGCCCGGCGAGCGCCCGGATCCAGCGCGGCCCGACGAGGACGGCGAGGCAGCGGTGCGCGAGGTAGGCCGACGCGACCGGCCCCAGGATCATCGCGACGTTGTCGGCCACGACCGGTCCGGCGGTCGCGGTCACCGGCGCCAGGAGCACCCCGAGCACCGGCACGCCGGTGTTCCACATGCCGTTGACGCCCGCCGGTGCGTTCTGCCACGTCGACACCAACGGGTCGAGCCCGTGCCTGAGCGCGTACCAGGTCCAGCCCAGCCACCAGGTGAACAACGACGAGTCGGAGGCCACCACCCCGGTCGCACGGCCGGCGAGGTCGCCGAGCACGCGGTGGAACAGCAGCCCGGAGGCGGCGAGGTAGCCGAGGAGGACGCCGAGCTCGGCCGGCACCGCCCGGAGAGAGCGCCGCGCCGCCGGCGGATCGGTGACGACGGGCGGCGCGGATGCGGTCCTCGTGGTGGTCAGCCGACCCTCCTCCGGGTGACACGGTCGGCCGCGAGCGTAGTCAGGATCGGCTCCCGCGTGGCTTCACGACGAGCCCGACGCGCTGGTTGTTAGCGTCTCGGTGACCGGGCGGCGGCGGGACGGAGCAGCAGTGGGCGAGGACACCGATCGGGGTGTCGAGGAGCCGCGGTCGGGGAGCACGACGACGACCCCGCTGCGCCTGCTGCGACGCACGCTCGCGACGGTGCGACTCGTCCCCCGCGGCGATCGGGCGGCGCTCGACGCCGAGACCGAGCGCCTGCCCCCGGAGAGCCGAACGTCGGCGACGGAGACGCCCGAGACCTCCGAGGGCTCCGGCACCTCCGCGCGGGACGCCTTCACCCCCGACGACGACCGCCCGGACCGCTGGGGCCCGGCGGACTGGGGCCTCGACGGGCTGCTGGTGGCGCGCGTGGTCGCCGTCGTGTCGGCCCTGGTCGCCGTCGTGTGCGGGCTGCTGCTGCCGTTCGCACCCGTCGTCCAGAACGCCCCGGAGATCCGGTGGCCGCTGGACGTGAACCGGCCCGAGTCGACGATGCTGATGCTCACGGCCTACCAGCCGGAGTCGTTCTCGGTGCGCTTCAGCTGCCGGACCGCCCGGGAGGCCGGGGCCACGCCCGACGGCTACGTGCTCACCACGATGGCGCCGACGGCGGGTGGGTTCGACGACACGGCGCTCGCGATCCGGGTCCGGGCCGACACGCTCACCGTGCGCAGCGCGGGCCAGGACATCGTGGCCGAGCCGCTGCCCGCCGGGGACTGCTCCTACCAGGTGCGGGGCGACGCGGCGGCCGTCCAGGTCGACCGCGACGGGCGGGACCTCGGGCGGCTCGTTCCCCGGTTCGGCGAGGCCGACCCCGACGAGACCAAGAACGTCCCGCCCAACTCGTTGCCCGACCCGAAGCCGATCAGCGCGCTGCCCGACGTCGACGCGCTGTCGACCTCGCTCACCACGCTGCCGGGGGCCCGGCCCGACGACCTCGCGGTCAGCATCAGCGCCGACGACCGCTACGCGAGCACCCCGACCCCGTTCAAGCACGCCCTCATCACCGCGGCGATCGTCGCGGTGGTCCTCGGCGGGCTCGCGACGACCGCCTCGATCCTGCTCGCCCGCCGCAAGCGCCGGGACCGGGCCCCGGACGGGCTGCGCCCGACCCCCTGGTGGGCGCGGATCGACCGCGTCCTGCTCGCCCGGCTCTCGACCTGGCGGCCCCGGCTCGTGGACGCCGTCGTCGTGGTCGTCCTCTGGTCCTGGCTCTACCTGGCGCCGCTGACCGACGACGACGGGTACTACTCGGCGATGGCGGCCAACGTGCCGCACGCCGGCTACGTCGCGAACTACTACCAGCTCTACAACCAGGGGTTCACGCCGTTCTCCTGGCCGTACTACCTCCTCTCCTGGT
Source organism: Actinomycetospora sp. CA-084318 (assembly GCF_050955885.1). Lineage (NCBI taxonomy): Bacteria > Bacillati > Actinomycetota > Actinomycetes > Pseudonocardiales > Pseudonocardiaceae > Actinomycetospora > Actinomycetospora sp. CA-084318. The sequence goes on along the minus strand of NZ_CP192098.1, from coordinate 178,964 downwards.
GGCAGCAGCAGGCCGGCTTCTCCCCGGTGGCGCTGCGCGTGCCGTCGGTGGTGGCCGGCCTGCTGACCTGGATCGCGATCCGCGCCTTCGTCGCCCGCTGCCCCGGGCTGACGCACCCGTGGAAGGAGCACCGCTGGCTCGCCCTCGCCTCGCGGGTGACCCTGTGCGTGGCCTTCCTGACGTGGTGGCTCGCCTACGACGTCGGCACCCGGCCGGAGCCCTACACCGCGGTCTTCGCCGCCGGAGCGCTCGCCCTGGTGGCCGAGGGCGTCGAGCGGCGCCGCCTGGACCTGCTGGCGGTCGCGGTCGGCGTGGGGTCGATCGGGCTGATGACGGCGCCGACCGGGTTCATCTGCCTCGCCCCGCTACTCGCGGCGGCGCCCACCGCGTGGCGCCTGATCCGGGAGCGCTCCGCGCACTGGTGGGAGATCCCCCCGCGGTTCCTGGTGGTCATCGCGCCCGGGGCGATCGGAGCCGTGTTCGGCTTCGCGGACGGGACGTTCGGCGACTTCGCCCGCTCGCAGGCGATCTTCGCGCCGATCCAGCGGGCGCAGACCTGGTACCTCGAGTTCCAGCGCTACGCCCTGCTGCTCGACGAGACGTCCCGCTTCGGGACCTACACCAAGCGCATCACCGTGCTGCTGTGCCTGCTCGCGATCGTCTGGTTCCTCGTGACGGCGGTCGTCGCGCGGGTGCGGGACCTCCCCGTGCCGTCCCGGCTCATGCTCGTGGGCTGGTCGACGATCCTCGCCTTCGTCCTGCTCCTGCCGACCCCGTCCAAGCCGTCGCACCACTTCGGCGCGATCGTCGGGGTGGGCGCCCCGTTCCTCGCCCTCCTGCTGGTCGCGGCGCCCGGCCTGGTGCGCGACTCGGTGCGCGCCGGGAAGGGCCGCGTCCCCGTGCCGGCGATCCTCGCGGCCGCGGCGGCCGCCATCGCGGTGATCGCGCTGTCCGGTCACGGCCGCAACCGCTGGGCCTTCATGTGGGGGCTCGGCCAGCCCTCGTGGCTGGACTACCCCTCGGTGAAGGGCTTCTACTTCGACCAGCCGCAGTACTGGGCGGTGCTGCTCGTCGTCCTGACGCTCCTCGTCGCGCTCGTCACGACGTTCCGGGGCAGGGGCTGGCGACCGTGGTCGCTGCTCGTCGCGATCCCCCTGCTCTGCGTCCTGGCCATGGCGGCCACGACGACGCGCACGATCGCCGACTTCGCCCTCGCCGTGGACCGGACGGCCACGACCTACTCCCCCGCCGGCGACGCGTGGCGCGACCCCGCGGCCACCCGCTGCGGGGCCGAGCAGGCGATCGACGTGCTCACCCCGGAGCGGTTCCCGCTCGCGCCGCTCGTCCCCGTGCCCCCGGCGGACGAGGACCCGGCCACCTCGGCCTTCCCCCGCGACGCCTACCTGACGAGCAGCCCGCCGCCGGCCGACCTCGCGCCCGACCTGACCGTGTGGGGCAGCTTCCAGGCGCCCTCGCCCGGACGATCGCCCGACGCCCGGACCGGGTCGTTCACCACCGGCTGGTACCGGCTCCCGCCCGGCAACACCGACGACGTCGCCATCACCACCGAGATCTCCGGTCGCATCGGCGAGGGGAACACGCTCGCCGCCGAGTTCGGCCGGCCCGGTCCGGGCGGGGTGCAGTCGCTGGGCGTCCGGCCGGTGAAGGAGACCAGCGACGGCACGGACTGGCGCGCGCTCGACGTGACGAAGGCGCAGACGGCGCCCGCGGACGCGACCCTCGTGCGCCTCACCGCGACCGACGGGGCGACCGACGTCGGCGGCTGGCTCGCCTTCTCGGCGCCGCTGTTCCAGCGGTGGGCGCCGATGGCGTCGGCCCTGCCCCGCGCCGGGGTCTACACCGTGGCCTGGGAGAACGCCTTCCTGTTCCCCTGCATCACCCAACCGATCCAGCAGGACGGCATCACGCAGACGATGGACGGCTTCCTCGGGTACGGCGAGACCCGGGGCTCCGCCCTCGCCGACTTCGTCGCGAAGCCGGCCAACGGCGGCATCGTCGGGAACGCCTACCGCGAGGCCGACGTCACCGAGCTCCGCACGCGGTTTCACGACTTCCCCGACGTCGACGACGACGTGCTGCTCATGCTGTTCGAGCAGCCGTACCCAAGCGACCGCTACACGGTCGAGCCGGGCTCGCGGGTGGTCTCGGGCCTCACGCAGTAGCCGCTCAGGGCGCGCGCAGGACGAACATCGACGACTCGCCCGCGCCCGGCCGCAGCACCATCCGGCCGGAGAGGAACTGCGCGAACGCCGGCACGGCGTACCGGGCCGCGTCGACGAGCTTCGGCAGGCGCGAGTAGGGGACGTTCCACAGCCCGTCGGTGCCCTCGCGCTCCACGGTGAAGCCGTGGTCGACGAGCACCGAGCGCCACTCGGCGTGCGGCTTGAGGTTGATGTGCGTCGGGTCGGCGTAGCCCATCCAGTCCGGGCCCGCGAGCGCGCGGCCGCGCCCCGCCGGGTCCGGCATGACGACGAGGGCCTGGCCGCCCGGGCGCAGGATGCGCCGCCAGGTCGCGAGGACGTCCTCGACGACGTCGTCGGTGAGGTGCTCGAGGACGTGGATCGCGGTCAGCGCGCCGAAGCCGTCGTCGGGAAGGTCCTCGACCGCGGTGGTGACGGTGCAGCCGGGGGCGTTGCGGCGGGCCGCGGCGGCCGACCAGTCGGAGAGCTCGAAGCCCGCGGCCTCGCCGAGGGCGGAGAGCCGGCGTACGAGGTGGCCGGTGCCGCAGCCGAAGTCGAGGTAGGGCCCGCCGTCGCAGTAGCGACCGACGAGGCGGGTGTAGTAGCCGAGCGCGGGCCGGTCGCCGGCCTGCCCGTTGGCGTCGTAGTAGGCCGCGTCGTAGTGCTCGGCCTCGCCCTGGTGGGGCTCGAAGGTCATCGCCGTCTCCCGGTTCCGCGTGCGAGGAGGAGGGTGCTCACCAGGGCGCCGACCAGGGATCCCACGCCGAAGGCCACCTCGCCGGCCACGACGACGCCCGGAGCGAACCAGAACGTCGCGCCCGCAACGACGAGGCCCGCGAGCCAGCTCAGGGCCACGTCCACGTGGCGCGCCCGGGCGACGTGCACCTGGGTGACGACCACCAGCCCGACGTGGGCGAGCACGCCGGCGACGATGATCGCCAGCTCGACGCCGTCGATGCGGTAGGCCGAGCCGAAGATGAGACGGACCAGGGGCGGCCCGATCCACCAGGCCAGCGGCACCCCGACAACCGCGAGCGCGACCAGCCCGGCCGCGCCGCGGCTCAGCAACCGGACCACCTCGCGGCGGCGCCCCGCGGCGAGGAGCCGGGTCAGCGTCGGCACCACCGCCGACTGCAGCGGCACGACCATCGAGAGGGGGGCCTTCGCGATCGTGAAGGCGGCCACGAACACGCCGGCCGCGGCCTGGGCGGGGCCCTCGGCGAGCGCGACGACCACCACCGGCAGGCCGTTGAGCAGCAGCTGGGCGCAGACCGAGCCCACGAGCAGCGGCAGCGCGGCGGTCGCCAGCGTCCGGGTGGAGTGGTCGGTCGATCCCGGCTCGGGGTACTGGCGCTCGGCCCGCCGCCACGCCGCCGGGATCAGCGGCAGGTGCGCGAGCGCGATGGCGGCGACGAGGGCCCAGCAGTACAGCGCGGCGCGATCGGTCCCGAGGACCACCAGCACCACGGCGAACCCCAGTCGCAGGAGCGCGTCGAGGACCATCACCGCGCCGTGGCGCACCAGGCGGTCGGTGCCGATGAGCACGCCGCGCAGGAGGAACTGGCCGCCGGAGACGACGCAGAGCGCGACGAGCGCCGCGAAGGCGTTGGCGTGCGCGTCGAGCGAGGTCCAGACCAGCGGCGAGGCCGCCGCGAGCACGGCGAGCGCCAGTCCGCCGAGGATCGCGGCGGTGCCCGCCCCCGCGACCAGGACCCGTCGTCGGGACTCCCGCATCGCGAGGCGGCGGGCGAGCTCCTGCTCGAGGGGCAGGAACGGGCCGAAGCCCAGCACGAGGGCCAGCGCCCAGAAGGCCCCGAAGGTGGCGTACTCGGCGGGGGTCAGCCCGCGCGCGACGACCGCGAGGTAGACGTTGACGAGGAGCCCGGAGACGACCACGCCGAGCCCGGCCGACCCGACGAGACGCCGCGCGCCCGGGCCCTCGCGCGGCTGGGAACGGGGCGGATCGGTCGTGGTGCTGATGACAGGACGATACTGGTGCTCCACGTGCCCCCCGGGCCTCGCCCTGGTTGCCGAGGGCTCTCGACCATCCGCGTGACCCGGGGTCGGGACCCCTGTGTCCTCCACCCTCTGTATGGGTACGGTAACGCTGTGAACGTTCAGAAGGTCGTGGGCATCCTCGTCGCGATCCTCGTCGTCTTCTGGATCATCAGCTCACCGGGAACGGCTGCCGGGACGGTGAACGGCATCCTCGACAGCCTCGCGTCGGCGGGGAACTCACTGATCCAGTTCCTCCGCGGCGTCGCTCCCGGCTGATCAGACCGTCGCGGCGGGCGGCGCCGCCGGGTCCTCCACGTCGGCGCCCGGCAGGACGACGTCGGTGACGACGATGTTGAGCTCGGTCACCCGGACGCCCGCGATCTGGTCGACCGCCTCGGGCACGTGACGACGCAGCGCCCGGGTCAGCTCGCGGGCCCCGGCGCCGTACTCGATCGCGACGTCGAGCCCGACGACGGCGGTGTCGCCGTCCATCTCGACCCGCACGCCGGCCACGTTCTCGGTGGAACCGGTCAGGGTCTGGCGCACGGCGCCGACCGCCCGCGCCGTGGTGCCGCCGAGCCCGGCGATGCCGGGGATCTCGCGGGTCGCGTAGGCGACCACCTTCTGGACGACGGCGGGCAGGACCTCGGTGGTCCCGGTGACGGCGGTCGGGTCGAGGGGGTTCACGGGCGGGGGCGTCGCTGCGGTCATGCGCCCGGTGTACCCGTTCGCGTGCACGCTCGTGCGGCGCCGCGGAGCACGATCGTGGGTGCTCAGGACCGCCGGCGGAGGACGGCGCGCGCCGCGAGCAGCGCGAGGACGACGTAGGCCAGGACGAGCAGGAGTCCGGGGAGGTCGGTCACGTCCCCGACGATGGCGCCTCCCGGCACTACCCGACACCGTGTTGACGGCTCGTTGACGTCGGTCAGCCCGACGTCGACGCGGCGTCTCCGTCGATGGCGTCCCGCCGCCGCGCGCTCAGCCGGAGCACGAGCGTGGCCAGCAGCGCGGCGAGCAGCGAGGCGACCACGATGCCGACCTTGACGTGGTCGTCGGCCGCGGTCCCGCCCCCGAACGCGAGCTCACCGATGAGCAGCGACACCGTGAAGCCGATCCCGGCGAGCAGTGCCAGCCCGAACACGTCGACCCACCGCAGCGACTCGTCGAGCTGGGCCCGGGTGAACCGCTGGACCAGCCACGCCGCCCCGGTCACCCCGATCGCCTTGCCCGCGACGAGGCCCGCGACCACGCCGAGCGTGATCGGGTTGACGAAGGTGGCCGCCAGGTCGGACTGCCCGACGACGGTGACCCCGGCGGCGAAGAAGGCGAACACCGGCACGGCGACGCCGGCCGAGATCGGGCGCCACCGGTGCTCGAAGTGCTCCGACAGGCCGGGGCCGTCCCCCGGGGCCCGGCGCACCACCGGGACCGCGAAGCCGAGCAGGACACCGGCCACCGTGGCGTGCACCCCGGACTCGTGCACCAGGATCCAGGTGATGGCCGCGAGCGGCAGCAGCAGCCACCAGGACCGCACCCGCCGTTGCACCAGGATCGTGAAGATCGCGAGCGGGACCAGCGCCAGCAGCAGCGGGCCGACCGCGAGGTCGGCGGTGTAGAAGATCGCGATGATCGTGATCGCGAGCAGGTCGTCCACCACGGCGAGCGTCAGCAGGAACGTGCGCAAGGCCGTCGGCAGGCCGCGGCCGATCACGGCGAGGATCGCGAGCGCGAAGGCGATGTCGGTGGCGGTCGGGACGGCCCACCCGACGAGGCCGTCGGGGTTGCCCAGGTTGATCACCGTGTAGATGACGGCCGGGACCGCCATGCCCCCGACCGCCGCCGCCACCGGCAGCACCGCGCGCGCCGGCTCCCGCAGGTCGCCCGCGACGAACTCCCGCTTGAGCTCCAGGCCCGCGACGAAGAAGAAGATCGCGAGCAGGCCGTCGGCCGCCCACGTCGCGAGGGAGAGGTCCAGGTGCAGGGCGGACGGCCCGACGGTGAGGTCCGCGAGACCGGTGTAGGCGTCCCGCCAGGGGGTGTTCGCCCAGATCAGCGCCAGGGCGGCGGCGCCGATGAGCAGGGCGCCACCGACGGTCTCCTTGCGGAGGATCTCGCCCATCCGCGAGGACTCGCCGGGCGAGGGCGGGACGAACAGGCGGCCGGTGCGGGTGCGCCGGATCAGGTCACGGCGCCGGGTGGCGGCGGGTTCGGTCACGAGGCTTCTCCCGGGCAGGCGTTGACGACCGCCGACCAGACTTCCCGGCACACCGTTGCCGACCCTACCGGCCTCGTCGGGTCTCGTCGGCGATGTGCGAGTGGCGCCACCCCGACGTCAGGTGCCGGCGCTGTGCCATCGCTGCCGACGGGGCCGGTCAGCAGATCGCGTTCGGCGCCGGGAGCGCGAGCGTCGTCAGGTAGCGGTTGACCTGGTCGTCGACGCACGTCACGCCCTGGCCGTACACGGTGTGCCCGTCGCCGCGGTAGGTCAGCAGCGCGGAGCCGGGCAGGCGCCGGGCGAGGTTCTGGCTGTTGGCGTACGGCGTCGCCGGGTCGTTGGTGGTGCCGAGGATGAGCACCGGGGGCAGGCCGGCGCCGGTCGGCGGGGTCAGCGGATCCTGCGGCACCGGCCAGTCCGCGCAAGTGAGACCGGAGACGAGCACGTTGCCGCTGAAGTGCGGCGCCCGGAGCTCGGCGGCGCGGGCCTGGGCGAACACGTCCTCGCGGTTGCGGGGCCACGAATTGTCCAGGCAGGTCACGGCGTTGTACGTGTCGGAGTTCGACCCCTCGAAGTACCGCGCGGCGAGCCGCCGGAAGGGGGCACCGTCGCCGGAGTCGGCGGCCTTGAGCGCCTTCGCCAGCGTCGGCCAGTTCTGCTTCGAGTACAGCGGCAGCACGACGCCGAGCTCGAGCAGCCCCGGCGACAGCGGCGACATCCCGGCGACCGGCAGGGGCGAGGCCTCCACCCGCGCCCGCACCCGGTCGAGCATGCCGATCGCGTCCGGCCCGGCCTCGCAGTCCGGCCGGGAGGCGCAGTCGGCGGCGAACTGGCGCAGCGAGTTCTCGAAGCTCTCGGCCTGGCTCGGGTCCAGGCCCGGCAGGGTCACGTCGACGACGCCGTCGAGCACCATCGCGCGGACGCGCTGCGGGAACTGCTCGCCGTAGACCTGGCCGATCGACGTGCCGTACGAGTAGCCGAGGTAGGAGATCTGCTGCTCGCCGAGGGCGGTGCGGATCGAGTCCATGTCGCGGGCCACGTCACGGGTCCCGAGGTGGGGCAGCAGCTGGCGGTACGCGTCGCCGCACGCCTGGTCGTAGCGCTCGACCGCCTGGGCCGTCGACGCCTCGCCCGCCGGGTCGCCCGGGTCCGGGTCGCCGTAGTACGGGGTGTCCGGCCCGACCGGGCACGCGAGGTTCACGCTGCGCCCGACCCCGCGCGGGTCGAAGCCGATGACGTCGAACCGGGACGCCACGGCGGCCGGGACCTGGCCGCTCTCCACCGTCTCGATGCCCGACCCACCGGGCCCGCCCGGGTTCACGAGCAGCACGCCGAGCTTCGTCGCCTGGTCGGCCGCGCGCTGGCGGACGATGCCGATCGTGATCGTCGGGCCGGTGGGGGTCAGGTAGTCGACCGGCACGGTGATCTGCGCGCACTCGAACGTCCCGTCGCACGGCACGAACTGCGCGGGCGCGCCGAGCGGGGTGGCGGGTGCGGCCGGGGCGGCGGAGGACGTCGGCGCGGCCGGACCCGTGGAGGACTGCAGCGGCGGGGCGCTCGGGCTCCCACCCGTGCAGCCCGCGAGGGCCAGCCCCCCGGCGAGCAGCGCGCCCAGCAGTCTGACCCGTCCGGTCCTGCGTCCTGGTGCCACCGCGCCACTCCTCATACCCCGACCAGACGACCCCCGCCAGGGCCGACCCTGCCCGGCATCCAACCGCACGCCCGGTTGACGGGCCGCGCGACCCGTGGTCGGGAAGGGGCCCCGCCGTGGCAGCGAAGCGTCGTCGCTGTCACTGGCCGACAGCGACGACGCTTCGCTGCCACTCGGGGAGGCGCTACGGTCGGCCCATGGGCGAACCCGATCTCGTGCTGGTCCCGGCCCTGGTCGGACTGCCCGCCGCCGACGCGCACGAGCTCGCGATCGCCTCGCGGGTGGTCGCGGTCGACCCCGACCCCGACACGCCGCCGACGGTCTCGGGGACCGTCACCGACCAGGACCCGAAGGCGGGCTTCCAGGTCCCGGCGGGTGCGCCGGTGACGATCTGGGTCGAGCCCGACGACGACGGGGGCGGGAACATGCCGCGGATCGAGCCCGACAAGCCGCTCGACGGAGCCGGGGCGAACGCCTGATTTTCGGGCACCCCGACCCGTGAGGATCGGATACAAGCTCATCGCCGAGGGCTACGGGCCCACCGAGATGGTCCGCCAGTGCGTGCTGGCCGAGCAGGCGGGATTCGACTTCGTCGAGATCTCCGACCACTTCCACCCCTGGGTCTCCGAGCAGCAGCACTCGGGGTTCGCGTGGTCGATGCTCGCCGCCATGGCCGCGAAGACCGAGCGGATCGAGCTCGCGACCGGCGTGACCTGCCCCTTCATCCGCTACCACCCGGCCGTGATCGCCCAGGCCGCCGCCACCACGCAGATCCTCGCCGAGGGACGCTTCACCCTCGGCGTCGGCGCGGGGGAGCGGCTCAACGAGCACGTCGTCGGGCAGGGCTGGCCCGCGGTGCACGTGCGCCACCGCATGTTCCGGGAGTCGCTGGACATCATCCGGCTGCTCTGGCAGGGCGGCTACCAGAGCTACGAGGGCCGGCACCTGACCCTCGAGGACGCGCGGGTCTTCGACCTGCCCGAGACGCTGCCGAAGATCGTCGTCGCCGCCGGCGGTCGACGCGCGGCGGCGCTGGCGGCCGAGCTCGGCGACGGCCTGTTCGTCACGGAGCCCCGCGGCGACCTGGTGGAGACCTACCGCGGCCAGGGCGGCGACGGCCCGACCTACGCCGAGGTGCCGCTGTCCTACGCGAGCACGGTCGAGGAGGCCGCCGAGTCGGCCCGGAAGCTCTTCCGCTTCGGGATCACCGGCTGGAAGGTGCAGGCCGAGCTGCCCAACCCGGTGAACTTCGACGCGGCCACCGCCCTGGTCACCGCGGACGTGATGGCGGAGAACTTCGGCTGCGGGCCGGACATGGACCACCACGTGGAGACCGCGCGCCCGTTCGCCGAGGCGGGCTACGACCACCTGGCGCTGATCAACGCGGGCCCGGACGTGGACGGCTTCTTCGAGCACGCCGCGAACGGGCTGATCGAGAAGGTGCGGGCCCTGGGCGCGTGACGGCGACGACCGGCCCTCTCCCCCCGGGAGGGCCGGCCGCCGCGGGACGGCGCACAAACCGGGCGGTCCGTCCGTGGAGCAGTGTGCCCTGTGTGCGGGCACGGTTGAAGTCGACGCGGGTGTGATCCGCCCGGCGGCCCGTCCGGGGCGCCGAGTGAACCAGTGGTCCGTCGAGTCCCCCGAACGACGGCCACACGGCTCCTCCCCGTAATCTGATCGACGATGGGTACGGGCGTCGGGGGACGAGGACCAGGGGTCGGACGATGACCGTCACGTCCCCGCAGGCGGGACCGGACGGGGCACCGGCCGTGGAGGCCCGCCGTCGGCGCACCTTCGCGGTCATCTCCCACCCGGACGCCGGCAAGTCGACGCTCACCGAGGCGCTCGCGCTGCACGCCGAGGTCATCTCGGCCGCCGGCGCGGTGCACGGCAAGGGCGGCCGCAAGGGCGTGACGTCCGACTGGATGGACATGGAGCGCGAGCGCGGGATCTCCGTGACCAGCGCCGTCCTGCAGTTCGCCTACCGCGACCACGTGATCAACCTGCTCGACACCCCGGGCCACGGCGACTTCTCCGAGGACACCTACCGGGTGCTCGCCGCCGTGGACGCCGCGGTGATGCTCCTCGACGCCGCCCGCGGTCTCGAGCCGCAGACCCTGAAGCTCTTCGACGTCTGCCGGGCGCGGGGCGTGCCGGTGCTGACCTTCGTCAACAAGTGGGACCGTCCCGGCCGCGAGCCGCTGGAGCTGGTCGACGAGGTCGAGCAGCGGATCGGGCTCCGGCCCATGCCGATCACGTGGCCGGTCGGCATCGCCGGCGACTTCCACGGCCTGGTCGAGCGGGCCGACGGGACGATGCGCCGCTTCACCCGCGCCGCGCACGGGGCGTCGAAGGCGGCCGAGGAGATCCTCGACGCCGACCGTGCCGCCGCCGAGGAGGGCGTCGACTGGGAGCGGGCCACCGAGGAGCTCGAGCTGCTCGGCGAGATCGGCGCCGACTTCGACCCGGTCGACTTCCACGCGGGCACCGCGACGCCGGTCATGTTCGGGGCCGCGCTGTCGAACATCGGCGTCGCCCGCCTGCTCGACGCGCTCGTCGAGCTCGCGCCCCCGCCCGCCCCCCGGCCGTCGGCCGCCGGCGAGGAACGGCCGATCGACGCGCCGTTCTCCGGTCTGGTGTTCAAGGTCCAGGCCTCGATGGACAAGTCGCACCGCGACCGGGTCGCCTTCGTCCGCGTGTGCTCCGGGCGCTTCGAGCGCGGCATGGTGCTGACCCACGACGCCACTGGCCGGCCCTTCGCGACGAAGTACGCCCAGGCCATGTTCGGCCGGGACCGGTCGACCATCGACGAGGCGTTCCCCGGCGACATCGTCGGGCTGGTCAACGCGAACGCGCTGCGCCCGGGCGACACCCTGTGGGCGGAGAAGCCGGTCACGTTCCCGACCATCCCGAGCTTCGCGCCCGAACACTTCTCCGTGGCGAGGGTGGCGGACGCGTCGAAGACCAAGCAGTTCCGCAAGGGCATCGAGCAGCTCGACTCCGAGGGCGTCATCCAGGTGCTGTCCTCCGACCTGCGCGGTGACCAGGCGCCGGTGCTGGCCGCCGTCGGCCCCCTGCAGTTCGAGGTGGTCGCGGCCCGGCTCGCCGACGAGTTCTCGGCGCCGATCAAGCTCGAACGTCTCGACTACACGATCGCCCGCCGCACCGACGCGGCGGGCGTCGAGGCCCTGAAGGGGGCGATCGGGATCGAGGTGCTCACCCGGCGGACCGACGGCGAGCTGCTCGCGCTCTTCCCGCACAAGTGGCGCCTGCAGGCGGTCGTGCAGAACCAGCCGTCGCTGACGCTGGAACCGCTCATCGCCGAGGGGTCGGGCCAGTGAGGGCACACGGCCTGCTCGGTGCCGCGGTGTCCCTGCTGCTGGTGGCCGGCGTCGTCGTCGGGTGCTCCACCGACGAACCGTCGCGGTCGGGCAGCACCGCACCCGGCGTCGCCGCGACCGGCGAGCCGCCGCCCCTGACCGGCGCGCCCGACCCGGCCACCGTGCCGCCGCCCATCTGGCAGGCGTCGCTGTCCGGGCCGGACCCGCTGCGCAACTTCCGCGACACGCCGTACAACAACGACGGGGCGCCCGCGCCCAAGCTGGTCGACGCGCCCGGCGTGAGCGGCGCCAAAGCCCTCGAGTTCACCGTCCCCGGAGGCGGGCGACGCAGCGAGCTCGAGCCGAACATCAAGTTCTACCGCGAGGGCGACGAGGCCTGGTTCGGTTTCGCGTGGAACCTCCCCTCCGACTTCCCGGTGAACGCCGAGGGCTGGCAGGTCCTCGCCCAGTGGAAGAACTCGGGGGAGGGCAGCCCGCCGATCGAGGTCAAGGTCGAGGGCGGCCAGTTCAAGCTCGACGGCGGCGCGGGCGGCGACGACCCGGGCGGCAACTACTTCTCGGTGCCGATCGGGCCCGCCCTCACCGGGCGCCAGACCGACATCGTCGTGCACATCGTCTTCTCCACCGACCCGCAGAAGGCCTCGGTCGACGTCTGGCAGAACGGCCAGCAGCGGCTGACCGGCTACAAGCCGCCGGGCGGCACGCGCTACGAGGGCGACGACTCCTACCTCAAGACCGGCATCTACCGGGACTCCGCGATCTCCCAGACCGCGAACCTGTTCCTGGTCGACGCCCGCGTGGCCGACAGCTACGAGTCCGCGTCCGCGCTGGTCGGGCCGAAGGGCTGAGCCGGTCGTCGCCCCGGCCCCCCCGGACCCCCCGGACCGAGCGAACGGCACTCTCGCGCACATAGATGCTGCGAGAGTGCCGTTCGCTCGGTCCGGGTGGGGCGGGGTGGGGCTGGGTGCGGCGGCTCAGGCCGTCGGGCGCCGACCCGCGGGGAGTCCGCGCGGCGGGATCGCGTCGTTGATGATCTTCGAGAGGGTGTCGGGGTCGTCGACCTCCACCACCACCCGGTGGTAGGGCTCGCCCCGCAGGTAGATGGCCAGCAGCGTCGTCGCCGCGTGCACCATCCACAGCTGCCGGCGCTCGCCGACGCCGTAGGTCCCCGCGCGCAGCAGACCGGGCACGCTCACGCCGGGCAGGTGCACGCGGGGACTGGCCACCACGGCGTCCCGGCGACCGAGCGTGCGAGCGCCGAGGACGCGGTCGATCGGCAGGAACAGACCACTGCGGAACGCGTAGAACCGATCACGCCCGGTGAACCGGAGCAGAACTCCCTGCTCGGTCACCCTGGTCTGGACGCCCACCCCGCGGCCCCCTCCGCGCACCCGTCGCGCGTCCTACGGACGACCGGCCCGGGCCGACGACTGCTCGTAGGCCTGCGCGGCGGCCCGCCGGGCCTCCTCGTAGCCCTTCGCGACGGCCGTGTGCCCGTCGTCGTGGGCCTCGGCGACCGCCCGCTCGGCGGCCTTCGCCATCTCCGCGAGCGCGCGCTCGGCCTCGTCGGCCGCCCGCGACAGGTCCGAGCTCGCCCCGCCCGAGGCGGCGTCGGACGTGGTGTCCGAGGGCGCGCCGGAGGTGGTGCCGGTGGACGGCCCGGTGTGGTCCGTCGGGTCGGGGGTGCCGTGGCGACCGCGCGTGGGCTCCGCCGGGGCGTTCCCGGTCGACGGGGTGCCCGGTGCGGGGGTCGATGAGGTCACTGCGTCTCCGTGCGTCCGACGTCTCGGGCCGCCCGGCTCGGCGCGCAAGCGATTGCGATGCGGCCGGACCCGGTCGGGCCCGCGTCCGGCCAGCATGGCAAACCGGATGGTCGGGGACGACGCCACCCCCCGCTCAGCGCGGGTACGCCGCCGCGTAACTGGTCCCGATCCGCCAGTCGTCGAAGAACAGCGTGCCCGGTTGGCCGATGGCGGTACTCCGGTAGATGCCGGTCTTGAGGTAACTGGTGGTGCCCGGGTAGAGCGTGCCGGCCGGCGGGCGGAACCCGCGGATCGTCTGCCGCCCGTCGACCCAAGTGTCCACCGACCCGCCGCCCTCGGCGAAGCGGACGTGCACCACCACCTGCTGCGCCCGACCCGGGGTGGCCGGACCCATCGGGATCTCGAACGGCGCCCCGCGGTCGAACCCACCGTCGAGCTGGAACTGTCCGCCGCCGACCTTGACCGAGAGCGGGGGCGAGCCCGTCCCGTCGTTCTTCCACTGCGTGATGACCTGCCAGTCGTCCGTCCCCGCCGGGAACCCCGGGGCCAGGGTCACCGAGAAGCCGAAGAACAGGTCGTCGCCGTTGCGCAGCGACCGGAAGTTCGGCTCCAGCTCGGCCCGCTGCCCGCCGCCGGGCATCGTCACCTGCAGGGCCGGACCGAGCGCCGAGGCCACCACGCCCGGTGCGGCCGCGCTGACCGTGTTCCAGGGCGTGGACCGGTAGTTCGCGAGTCCGCGGGCGAAGTCCGCCTGCCAGAGCAGCTTCCCGCCGTCCGGCGCCGGGCCGCCCGGCACCGTGGTCGGAGCGGCCGGACCGGCGCCCGGCGTGCCCGCGAGGAACCCGACGACGTCGAGCACCACGTGCATCGCCGAGCCGGCGTCGGCCACCTGGATCGTGCCCTGGGGGCTCACCGGGACCACCGCGAAGCCGGGCCGCACCGCGCCGGCGGGCACGACCACCGCCGACGTCGTCGGGGGTGGTCCGGCGCCCCAGACGCCGATCGCGCCGTTCGCCGAGGGCCCGAGCCCGGTGACGTTGAGCAGCACGGACGAGACGCCCGTCGCCGGGACGCCGGCGCGACCGAGGACGGGGACCGTGCGGATCTGGCCCGGCGTCAGCGGTCCCGTCCCGACGGCGGCCGTGGCCGGGTCGGGCGTCCGGCTGTCGTAGAGCCGCGCCGGGGTCACGGCCCGCCCGACCGGCGCCGGCACCACCGCGACCAGGTCCGCCAGCAGGTCGACCGTGCCGGCCTGGTTGGCGACCGTGATCGACCCGTCGTCGCCGACGGGCACGATGGTCATGTTCGGCAGGGTGTCGCCGGGGACGAGGGTGAGCTGCGGCGCGAACGGCTTCGGGCCGCCGGTGCCCCAGGCCGAGACCGTGGTCGGCTGCGCGGCGTCGGTCGCGGTCAGCGAGAGCAGCACCGCCGAGCCGGGCGGCGCCGGTGCGAACCCGCGGCCGTCGACCTGCACCCGCCGCTGCTCGCCGGGCTGCAGCGCGCCCTCCGCGCGCGTGTCCAGCACGCGCTGCGGCACCCCGGAGGCGAGCGGCGAGTTCTCCGGGAACCACCCGACGACGTCGACGGTCGCGTCGGAGACCCCCGTGACGTTGAACAGGCTGACCGCACCGCCGCCGCCCAGCTTGGTGACGATCGTCTTCGTCACCGGCACGTCGGGCGCGAGGGAGAGCGTCGACGTCGGCGGCCGCGGGGCGTCCTGCGGCCACAGCGTCATGTAGGTCGAGCCGAACAGCGTGGTGCCGGTGACGTTAAGGACCACCGTGCCCGCGCCGGTGTCGGGCACGCCGCCGCGCCCGGCCACGGGGATCGAGACCGTCTGCCCCGGGCCGAGCGGACCGGCCGTCGTGAAGCCCTTGTCGACGACCTTCGCGGGCACGCGGGAGTCGAAGAGCCGGGCGGCCTGCAGGGGGACGAAGGCGCCGGCCCCGGCGGGTGGCACCGGCGGCGGGGCGGACTGCGCGAGCGCGGGCGCGGCGCCGCCGAGGAGGGCCGCGACCAGGAGGAGCGGGAGGACCCAGCGCGTTCTCATGGGCTCCTCGAGTGGCGACCGGCGGGGCCACCGCCGTTCCCCCGATCGGGCGGTGCCGGACGACGATGCCACACGGCCCGCGACCGCCGTCCGTCAGGCCCTCCCCCCGTGGCAGCGAAGCGTCGTTGCTGTCACCGGGCGACAGCAACGACGCTTTCCTGCCATCAAGGGGGCAGGACGACGCTTTCCTGCCACCGAGGCCGCGCGCCACCATGGCGCGCATGAGCCTCGAGGTGCAGGTCACGGTGGACGCGGAGGATCCCGGCGCGCTCGCGACGTTCTGGGCGGCGGCGCTGGACTACGAGGTGCAGGCACCCCCGCCACCGTTCGGGTCGTGGGACGAGGCCCTCGAGGCGTGGGGCGTCCCGCCGGAGCGGCGCAACGACGCGTCCGCGGCGGTCGACCCGGACGGCCGGGGGCCGCGGATGTTCTTCCAGCGGGTGCCGGAGGGCAAGACGGTGAAGAACCGGGTGCACCTCGACCTGCGCGCCGCCCCCGGGCTCACCGGCGACGAACGGATGGCCGCGCTCGAGGCCGAGGCGCAGCGTCTCGTCGGACACGGCGCCACCCGGCTGCTGCGCGTCGAGCCGGACCCGCCGCTGATCGGCGGCAACATCGTCATGGCCGACCCCGAGGGCAACGAGTTCTGCCTCGACTGAGCGGTGGCGCGGCGGGGGTATCGTTCTCCGGACCGCCTGCGGGTGGCGTCGGGTGAGCGAGGTACGGGGTGGACGGACGAGTGCGGTCGAGCCGTCTGCGCACCCCCGTCCGCGACGCGGGGCCGTTCCCCACCGATCCGGCCGTGCTCCTGCCCGAGTCGCGGCGCACGTGCCCGGACTGCCACGCCCCGGTCGGCCGCGGGCGCGACGGCCGACCGGGTCGGCTCACCGGCACGTGCCCGGCCTGTCGCTGCGGGTTCGACCTGCGCCCCGACCTCGCCGTCGGCACGGTGCTGGCCGACCGCTACCGGGTGCTCGACGTCCTCGCCCGGGGCGGTGCGTGGCTGTACCGGGCCCACGACGAGGACCGTGACGACGAGGTGGTGCTCGCCCGCGTCCGCGACGACGGCACCGCCGCGACCGCGCTGGTCGGCCGTCCGCACCCGGCGCTCGTCGGGGTGCGGGACGTCCTCGACCACGCCGGCACGCGGCTCGTCCTGGACCGCCTGCACGGCACGCCGCCCCGCGGGCCGCTCCCCCCGGCCGAGGCGGTCCGGATCCTCACCGCGATCGCGCCCGCCGTCGCGCACCTGCACGCGCTCGGGCTGCTGCACGCCGACCTCAAACCCGCCAACGTCCTGCTCACCCCGCGCGGCCCGGTGCTCGTCGACCTCGGGTCGCTGCGCCGCGCCGACGACCGCACCAGTGCGGTGTGGGGCACCGACGGGTTCCTCGCCCCCGAGATCGCCCCGGGCGGCGCCGGCCCGTCCGTGGCCTCCGAGGTCTTCGCCCTCGGCCGGTCGCTGGACGTGCTGCTGGGCGCCCCGGTGCTGCCCCACCTCGGGCCGCCGCGGGAGCCGTCGGTGCTCGACGCGGTCGTCCGCCGGGCGACGGCGGTCGAGCCCGGCCTGCGCCATCCCGACGTCGCGGAGTTCGCCCGCGACCTCGTCCTCGCCCTGCAGCGGGGCCCGGCGTGCACCACCCTCCCGGGGCAACCCGTCGATCACGGCGTGGGCGTGGCGGACGCCGTGGACCTCGTGCACCAAGATGGCTCCCTGCGCTCACCCGCGCCGCCGTCCCGCCCGTCCCAGTCCGAGACAGGAGCCTGCCCGCCGTGACCGAGTCCTCCGCGCCGCCGTCCCCGACGAACGGCCCCGGCGACCCGGCTCGGGGCGGCCCGGATCGCGACCCCGACGCCACCTCCGCCACCACCCACGACCCCGTGACCGCGGACCCGGACGACCCGGACCCCACCGGGGGCGTGCCCGTGCAGTCCGTGGGCCCCGCGGGCAGCGCCGGGGAGCACACCGACCTGCGGGCGGTGCTGGAGGCGACGCGCAACCAGATCGAGACCGCGGACTGCCCGGAGTGCGGCGCGAGCGTCGACGAGGCCCAGGACGTGGTGTGCGGGCGCTGCGGGACGCGGCGTCCCGCGGTGCGCGACCACGTGGAGTTCCGCCTCGGCCCGGCGGCCGCCGTCACCGACCGCGGCCTGCGGCGCCGGCGCAACGAGGACGCCTGCGCGCTGGGCCGGATCGCGACCGCCGACGGCGAGGTGCTGGTGGCGTCCGTGTGCGACGGGGTCGCCTCGGCCCGCCGGGGCGACGAGGCCTCGCTCGCGGCCGCGGAGGCCTGCGTCGCCGCGGTGCTGACGCGGATCACCGCCCGGGGGTCGCTGGGCCTCGACGAGCTCGCCGCCACCGGGGCGGGCGCGGCCGCCGAGGCCGCCGCGGACCTCGTGCGCCACGGCGACCCGGCCGACCCGCCCGCCACCACCTACACCGGCGCGGTCACCCGCGGCGGCTCGGCCGTCGTCTCCTGGGTGGGCGACAGCCGCATCTACTGGCTCGCCGGCGACGGCACCTCGCAGCTGCTCTCCACCGACGACTCGTGGGCCGAGGAGATCGCCGCCGCCGGGGTGATGAGCCGCGAGCAGGCCCACGCCGACCGTCGTGCCCACGTGCTCACCCGCTGGCTGGGCTACGACTCGCCCGAGGGGCCCGCGCGCGCCCGCCGCTTCCGGCCCGCCGGGCCCGGCTTCCTGCTGCTGTGCAGCGACGGCATCTGGAACCACGTGCCCGACGCCGACCGGCTCGCCGCCGTCCTGGCCTCCGGGCGTGGCGCGGCCGACGTGCTCGGCGACGCCCGGGCCCTCGTCGACGCGGCGCTGGCCGACGGCGGCTACGACAACGCGACCGTCGCGCTCGTCCCCCTCGACCCGGCCGACGGCGACGAGTGGGACACCCGCTCGGGCGGGGAGGACACCGGTCCCATCCTCATCCCCCTCGACCCCGACGACGACGCCCGCCGCGACCCGGCCGCCGAGTCGACGGTGGACCCACCCGACGGGTCGGCGTGACGCGCTGGACCGCGCGCGTCTGGGCCGACCGGGACCACTACGAGCTGGTGCGCGCGCGGGACGACGGGTCGTCACCGGTCCCGGAGTTCCCGCGCGAGCCGCGGGAGTTCACCGTCGAGCTGGCGGGCGAGCAGGTGGCGATCGGGCGGCGGCCGGTGGCCGACGAGGCGGGCGCCGCGGAGCGGGCCGGTCCCGCCCCGTCCCCGGACGACCCCGGGATCGACCTGACCGGTCCGCCGCGCGACCCGGGCGTCTCGCACCTGCACGCGGTGCTGCTGTCCGTCGGCGACGACCGCTGGGTGGTCCTCGACGCCGGGTCCACCAACGGCACCACCGTGAACTACGGCGCGGAGGCCCTGACGCCGGGCGCGCCGGTCCCGCTGAGCTCCGGGGACACGATCCACGTCGGTGCGTGGACCACGATCACCGTCCGGCGACGGGACGACGCAGCGGATCGAGCCTGAGCCGCAGGGTCGCCGGGTCGGCCTCGGCCGCCGGGACCACCACCGCGCGCCGCTGCCCCCGGGCGAGGACGAAGCGCGCGGCGAGGAAGCTCGCCGGCACCGCGGCGACGGACGCGACCAGCGGGGCGATGCGCTCGTCCACCCCGAGGGTCACGAGCGCGACGACGCCGACCGTGGTCGCCGCGATGTTCACCGCCTGCGACGCCGGGTAGAGCACGAACCGCCGCCAGGACGGGCGGAGCCGGAAGGTGAAGCGGCAGTTCAGGAAGAACGACACGATCATCGCGACGCCGAGCCCGAGGACGTGGGCGGTCAGGTAGCCGACCTCGCGCAGGGCCAGCAGGTAGACCGCGTAGTAGGTCACCGCGTTGACCACGCCGACGAGGGCGTAGCGCACGAGGGCGGCGAGGGTCCTGGTCATGTCGCCGTGTCCGTACCCGCGGCGCGCACGGTTCAGTGCACGGCCGAGGTGGACACCGCGAGGAAGAGCAGTACCGCCCAGGCGAGGCCGAGCACCTGGAGCACCCGGTCGTTGATCACGATCTCCTCGGGCTCCCCGCCGTTGCCGCCGTCGACGTCGACCGCGTAGCGCAGGATCGCCACCACGA
Source organism: Actinomycetospora sp. CA-084318 (assembly GCF_050955885.1). NCBI lineage: Bacteria > Bacillati > Actinomycetota > Actinomycetes > Pseudonocardiales > Pseudonocardiaceae > Actinomycetospora > Actinomycetospora sp. CA-084318. The sequence goes on along the minus strand of NZ_CP192098.1, from coordinate 159,655 downwards.
ACGGCACCACCGAGATGATCGCCCACATGCTCGGCGGGGTCGGCAGGGCGTTGCGGACCGGCTGCACGCCGATCTGGAAGGCCCACAGCGAGTAGGCCAGGATCACGATGGTGGCCGAGAGCGACCACACGAACCGCAGGTACGAGGCGGAGTAGCGCTCCAGCGACTTGCGGATCTTGGCTCCGGTGCGCTCGGCGAGCCGCATCTCCGCGTACCGCTTGCCCGAGGCCATGAACAGCGAGCCGAACGCCATGGTCAGCAGGAACCACGGCGAGAGGTACAGCGACGCGGCCGCGCCGCCGGCGATGGCGCGCATGAGGAAGCCGGAGCTCACGATGCACACGTCGATGACGGGCTCGTGCTTGAGCCACAGGCAGTACGCGAGCTGGACGACCACGTAGACCACGACGACGATCGCCAGGTCCAGCGAGGCCACGAAGCTCAGCGCGATCGCCCCGGCGAAGAGCACCACCGCGGTCCCGTAGGCCACCGCGGGCGGCACGATCCCGGCCGCGATCGGGCGGAACCGCTTCTTCGGGTGCGCCCGGTCGGCCTCGACGTCGCGCGCGTCGTTGACCAGGTACACCCCGGACGCGGCGAGCGAGAACGCCGCGAAGGCGACGAGGACCTGGATCCAGACCGAGAACTCGCCGAGCCGGCCCGCCGCGAAGGGGGCGGCGAAGACGAGGACGTTCTTGACCCACTGCTTGGGCCGCATCGTCTTGAGCAGCCCGAGCGGCACCGCCAGCGGCCCGGTGCGCCGCACCGGGACCGCCGTGTCCTCCGGGGCGTCCTCCGGCTCGCGGTTCTCGTCGAGGACGACCTCCTCGGCGGCGGGCTCGGAGGGGAGGGCGGCGGCCTTCTCCTGGGACGTGGTCATCGGGTCCTCCAGCGGCCCAGTCGGCCCCGCTCGATCACGCGGCGCGTCGCGAGGGCGCACGCGGCTCCGAGGGCGGTTCCGGCCAGCACGTCGGTCGGGTAGTGGACGCCCAGCACGAGGCGGGAGAGCGCCATCGCCGGGATCACGGCGGTGAGGGGCCCCTCGGCGCCGGAGCGACGCAGCAGGCCGGCGTAGAGCACGACCGCCGCGGTGGTCGACGTGGCGTGCGAGGAGGGGAAGGACAGCCGGCTCGGGGTGCCCACGTGCACGGCGATCCGCGGGTCGTGCGGGCGTCGCCGGCGGACCACCCGCTTCACCGCGATCGAGGCGCCGTGCGCCCCGGCCACGCCCACGGCAGCGGTGGCCCAGGTACGACGACGGGCGGGGTCGAGCGCCGCGCCCGCGGCGCCGAGGGCCAACCAGCCGGCGGCGTGCTCACCGAACAGGGACATCGCCCGCGCGGCACGCACCACCGTGGGGTGGTCGATGCGGCGCTGGACCGCGACCAGCAGCCCGGCCTCGTCGACTCCCCCGGGTGCCCGGTCGAGCACACGTCCTCCTCGGCGCAGCATTCGATTGCGCTCCGATGCTACGCGGGCCTTGACACGCGCCCCCCACCGAGGCAGGGGCCGCGCCGACCGCGGGCTCAGAACCAGCGCTCGAGCACCATCGCCACGCCGTCGTCGTCGTGGTGGCCGGTGACCTCGTCGGCGGCGTCCGCGAGGTCGGGGTGGGCGTTGCCCATCGCCACGCCGTGCCCGGCCCAGCGCAGCATCGCGAGGTCGTTCGGCATGTCCCCGAACGCCACGACCTCCTCCGCCGGCACCCCGTGGTGCGCCGCGGCGAGGGCGAGCCCGTGCGCCTTCGTCACGCCGGGGACCGAGCACTCGACGAGCCCCTTGCCGGTGGAGAACGTGACGTCGACCAGGTCGCCGAGCGTGGCGCGCACCGCGGTGGCCATGGCGTCGCTCGACATGCCCGGGTGCCGCGCGAGCACCTTCACCGCGGGCCGGGCGGCGAGGTCGCCGGTCGCGATCTCGACGTGGTCGGACCCGGGCCACGCGGGCTGGTAGGCCGGTTCGCAGCAGAACTCGGGGGCGTCCACCCGCTCGACCGCGAGCCCTGCGCCGGGCAGCGCGGTGCGGAGCCGGTCGATCACCTCGGCGAGCGCGTCGACGTCGAGCTCCGCGGCCTCGACCACCCGCCGGCTCCCGGCGTCCCAGAGCACCGCGCCATTGGCCGCGACGCACAGGCCGCGCAGCCCGATCGCGTCGCACACCGGGTCGATCCAGCGCGGCGGCCGCCCGGTGGCGATGACCAGCGGCACCCCCGCCTCCGACATGCGCTCCAGGACGCGCACCAGCCGCGGACCCGGCCGGTCGTCGGCACCGAGCAGGGTGCCGTCGACGTCGCTGGCCACCAGGCGGGGTGCTCTCATGTCGGCGATTCTCCGCCGCCGGCGCGTCGCGCGCCCGAGCCCGGGTATGCCGCCTGCATGAGCCACACGCAGACGGCCGCCCGGCTGCTCGAGGACGCGGGCGAGACCTTCGCCGCCGAGGCCGGCATCACGCTCGACGACAAGCCCGCCCCGCTCTACCGGCTGCTCGTCCTCACCGTGCTGCTCTCCAGCCGGGTGCAGGCCCGGCTCGGCACCCGCGCGTGCGCCGAGCTCGTCGACTCCGACCTCGGGACGCCGGACAAGATGCGGGCGGCGACCCACCAGCAGGTCCACGACGCGCTCGACCGCGCGAAGTTCCTCTCGAAGGACCAGACCGCGGACGCCCTGATCGACGGGGCCGCCCTCGTGGCCGACCGGTGGTCCGGCGACCTGCGGCGGATGCGCGCCGAGGCGGACGGCGACGCCGACCGGCTCGGCGAGCTGCTCCGCGAGGTCCCGCGCCTCGGACCGGTCGGGGCCGACATCTTCCTGCGCGAGGTGCAGGCGGTGTGGCCGGAGTTCCGTCCGCACCTCGACGGCAAGGCCACCGACGGGGCGAGGGCGGTCGGGCTGCCGACCGATCCCGACACGCTCGCGGGCCTGGTCGACGAGGGGGATCTGGCCCGCTTCGCGGCCGCGCTCGTCCGGGCGGCGCTGGACGACGAGGTGGCGGAACGCGTCTCGGCGTGATCACGGTCTAGTCTCGGCGCGAACTCGCTCGTCCCCCGATCGGACGAGCGTCCGGCGTGAGAGGCGGTCGCGGTGCTCCTCGACGAGGCCCGCAGGGAGCCCGGCCGGGCCCGACGGCCGGAGGTCGACCTCGACCGCTCGGTGCCCGCCCTCCTGCTCAAGCTCGGTTCCTACCCCCTGCACCACGGTGGGCTCGGGGTGGTGCGGAGCCTGGGTCGGGCCGGCGTCGACGTGTACGCCGTGACCGAGGGGGCGCACACGCCGGTCGCCTGCTCCCGGTACCTGCGCGGCCGGTTCACCTGGCCGACGACCGGCGGGGAGGACCCGGCCGAGCTCGCCGAGGGGCTGCACGCCCTCGCCCGCACGATCGGGCGCCGGCCGGTGCTGGTGCCCACCGACGACGAGAGCGCCATCGCGATCGCCGAGCTCGGCGACGAGCTCGCCGACGACTTCCGCTTCGCGCGCAGCTCCGACCCCGCCCTCCCCCGCCGGGTGGCGAGCAAGGAGGGGCTGGCGGAGGTCTGCGCGCAGCACGGCGTCCCGACCCCGGCCACCGTGGTGCCCGCGTCGCGCGACGAGGTCGAGGCGTACGCGGCGCACGGCACGTTCCCGGTGGTGGTGAAGAGCCGGGCGCCCTTCGAGCGGCACCGCCACCCCTCGGTCCGCTCGACCACCGTGGTCGGCACCCCCGACGAGCTGCGGGCGATGGCCCGGGACTGGGACGACGAGCCCTGGGTGATCCTGCAGGAGTACCTCCCGCCGGAGGACTCCGAGGACTGGGTGGTGCACGCCTGGACCGGCCCGGACTCCGCGGCCGTGTACACCGGGGTGAAGCTGCGCTCGTGGCCGCCGCGCGCCGGCGTCACGACGGCGGGTCGGGCCCGGTGGAACCCCGAGCTCGCCGACCTCGCGACCCGCCTGTTCGCCGCGACCGGGTTCGCCGGCATCGCCGATCTCGACGTCCGCCGGGACCGGCGCGACGGCCGGTACAAGCTGGTGGACTTCAACCCGCGGGTCGGCGCCCAGTTCCGGCTGTTCTCCGACGACGCGGGCCTCGACGTGGTCCGCGCCCAGCACCTGGCGCTGACCGGCCGCCCGGTGCCGTCCGCGGAGGTGCCGGAGGGCCGGGCCTTCGTCGCCGAGGACTTCGACTACGCGGCCCGGGTCGCCTATCGCGGCCGGCGCACCGACGGACCCGCCCCGGCCGGGCGGGCCCCGTCCACCGAGTTCGCCTGGCTCGCCGCCGACGACCCGCTGCCGGTGCTCCCGGTGGTCGTCGGCCGGGCCCGGCCGTTCCTGGCCCGGCTCCTGCCCTGACCGACGTCAGAGGCCTCAGATGATGGCGACGGCGACGACGATGCCGAGCGCGAGGTGCATCCCGGCGATCATCGCCGAGACCGGCGTGTAGCCCTCGTCGTGCAGGCAGGCCCCGACGTCGAGCCGCGAGACGAACTCGAGCCCGCGCACCGCGATCACCTGGGCGAGGATCCCGACCAGGCCGAAGATCAGGGTGTTGAGGATGCCGGTGAGGAAGCCGCCGCCGGAGACGTAGATGGCGGTGACGACGATGAACGCCATCGACACGAGGCCGGAGGCCGCGACGACGACGGCGTTCGGCCGGCCCTCGCGCACCAGCGCGCGCAGGTCCCCGGGCGTGGTCAGGTCGATCGCGAAGTAGCCGACGTACATCAGCACCGCGCCGATCACCGCGTAGATGGCGATCAGGCCGATGCCGGAGAACAGGGTCGGGAAGAAGTCGGGCGTGAGCACGCGGCCCCCAGACGGGTGGTCCAACCGGACGAAAGGGGCGCCAGACTAGCGGGTCAGGCCGATCGGGTTGGGGACCGGCACGACGCTCCAGCACGCGTCCGCGATCGGCGCCAGCAGCTCGGCCAGCCGCTCGGTGCGCTCCGGGCCGAGCGCCGCCCACGGCGCGGCCGCCGCCCGGTCGGTGGCGTCCTCCACAGCGGCGTGCACTGCGGCCGCCTCCGCGGGCGAGTACCGCGCGCGGGCCGCATCCCAGACGTCGTCGGGAAGGCGCCGGCCCAGCCGCAGGTCGCGCTCCGGGGACTCCCCGGCGAGCACCTTGAGCACGTGCGAGTCCACCGGGGAGACGCCGTGCACGGTCAGGGCGGCGAGGTGCCCGTCGCCGCGGTGCTCGCGCAGCGTCGTCGTGGCCTGCCAGAGCGCCAGGTGCGGATCGGCCGGCCGGGGCAGGGCCCGGTTGGCCGCACCGAGGACGCGGCCGGCGTCCTCACAGGCCCGCGACGCCTCCCAGGCGAGGTCGGCGGCCTCCCGCACCGACACGTCGTCGGGAAGGACCGGCAGCTCGCGGACGGCGGCGTCGATGCCGCGCAGCCGGCGTTCGAGCGCCACCTCCGGGGTGACCGTGACGGCCTCGAGGGCGTCGGCGATGCGGTCGGGCGCGAAGCCGCCGAACGCCGCCGTGATCACCGGCGACGGCACCGACCCGAGCGGCGCCGCGCGCTGCGCGACGTAGCGCGACCAGAACGAGGGCCCGAGGTCCTCCGTGGCACGCAGCGAGGCGGGCGCGAAGTAGATCAGCGCGTGGACCGGCTCGAACAGCCGCCACATCCGGCGGGCCGGGTGCACGGTCAGTCCGGGATGCGGTGCGGCACGAACGCCGCGCCGTTGTCGGTGACCAGGCCCGTCGACTCGCGGATGCCCATCCCGGCCGCCTCGTCGCCGACGATCCACGCCCCGAGCACGGGGCGGTAGCCGTCGAACTCCGGCAGCGGGTCGAAGAGCTGGTAGACGTAGCCCTCCTCGCCGTACACCCCGCCGGTCTCGACGACGGGCTCCCCGGCGCCGGCGACGATCTGCACGTTCGCGCCCTCGCGGCCGAGCAGCGGCTTGCGGACGTACTCGGTGAGGAAGCCGGGGTCGCCCAGGCTCGCGGGCAGCAGGTTCGGGTGCCCCGGGTACATCTCCCACAGCACGGCCAGCAGCGCCTTGTTCGAGAGCAGCGTCTTCCACAGCGGCTCGACCCACTGGGTCTCCGGGAGGCTGCGGGTGACGTGCTTGCCGAAGTCGTCGCCGAGGATCCACTCCCAGGGGTAGAGCTTGCAGACGCAGCTCATCGGGGCCTCCTCGAGGTCGACGAACCGGTCCAGCGCGGAGTCCCAGCCGATCTGCTCGATCGCCAGGCCCACGGTGTCCAGCCCGGCCTCGGCGGCCGTCTCCTGGAGGTAGGCGGTGGTGACGTGGTCCTCGCCCGTGGTCTCGGCCTGCGACCAGCAGAAGTGCACGTCGCCGCGCGGCAGGTTCTCCGCGATCGCGCCCCACTGCGCGACGAGCTTCTCGTGCAGCGAGTTCCACTGGTCCTGGTCGCCGTAGACGTCCTTGAGCCAGTACCACTGGCAGATCGACGCCTCGAGCAGCGAGGTCGGGGTGTCGGCGTTGTACTCCAGCAGCTTCGCCGGCCCGGAGCCGTCGTAGCGCAGGTCGAAGCGGCCGTAGAGGTGCGGGTCGTGCCGCTTCCAGGAGTCGGCCACCTGGTCCCAGCACCACTCGGGCAGCGCGAAGTCGCGGAAGCGGCCCGCCGTCACCACGTGGTCCACCGCCTCGAGACACATCGAGTGCAGCAGCTCGACGTCGGCCTCGAGGGAGAGGATCTCGGCCATGTCGAACACGTAGTGCACGGACTCGTCCCAGTACGGGCGGGTGCCGTTGGCGGACGTCGTCGCCGGGGTCCCGAAGACGAGCCCCTGCTCCTCGATCTTCTGGCGCCAGTCGGGGCGGGGGGTGGATCGCTCGCGTCGCACGCGGTGAGCCTCTCAGCTGCCGGAGCTGGAGCCGCCGGAGGAGCTGCCCGACGAGCCGCGGCTGCCCGACCCGCTCGTGCCCGACGACGTGCCGCCCACCCCGAGCCCGCCGCGGCTCACGGTGCCGCTGCTGCCGTTGGAGGTGCCGACGCTGCTGCCGGACGTCCCGCGCAGCGAGGTGCCGCTGGCCGGCGGGTTGGTGGTCCCGCCGCGGGCCACCGTGCCGACGGGGGCGTTCGAGCCGTAGTTGTAGTGGTACTGGTTGCCGAACCCACCGAGGAAGATCGGCACGAAGGCCCCGCTGGAGTTGTAGTAGCCGCCCTGCTGGACGCCGCTGGAGCACTGGCTGTCGTCCACGACGACGCCGTTCTGGTCCACGCACTGCGCGGTGGTCTCGTCGTCCCCGCTCGAGGCGGCGTACGCGATCGCCACGATCGCGACGATCCCGACCGCGACCCCGCCGCCGATCAGGATGCGCTTGCGGGTCTTCGACTTCCGCTGCTCGGCGGCGGCCGCCGCCTCCTCCTGGGCCCGGCGGCGGCGCTCGGCCTCCCGGCGGGCGCGCTGCTCGGCCACGGTGGGCTCGCGCGGGGTCGTCGTCTCCGGGTCCTGGTAGCGGATGCCGCCGCGGCGCTTCTCGGGCTCGGGCGTGGGCGAGACGAGCGTGCCCTCCGGCCCGGTGTCGCCCGGCTCGGCGGCCTCGCCGCGCTGCACGGCCTGCCACTCCTGCGCGGTGTCGGGCGCGGCCGGCGTGCCCTCCGGCGGCGTCGGGGCGTCGTCCGCCCGGTGCGCGCCGCCCGGCTGGTCGGTCATGTCCCTCCGCCCCCGCTCATGTCGCCAGTCCATCACACCACCGGGCCCGTCGTCCCCCCGTCAAGGCGACGAACCGGGCACGCGGCATGATGGCAGCACCATGCTCGTACGGGAACGCCCGTCCTCCGGCCGAGGGGACGACTCAGGTACCGACCGTGACGACCACGCCGGTCGGCGGCTCATCGCGCGCCGCGGCGTCGTCGGTGTGCTCGTCGGCGCGCTGGTGATGCTGCTCGCCGCGTCCGCCCTGGCGGCCACCGGCTCGAGCCTCGGGTTCCTCGGGCTCGCCTCGAACGAGGGCGGGTCGCCGGGGATCCTCGGCGGCTCCAGCACCGGCCCCTCGACCGACCGCGCGGAGCTGCCGTCCACCCCCGGGACGTGCCTGACCTGGACGACCGCCGACGGCTCGGACGTCTCGCAGGTGCCGTGCGCGCAGTCGCACCTGTTCGAGACGGCGGGTCCGGTCCAGGCCCCGCTGCCCGACGGCGCGCCGTTCCCGGCGGACGCCGCGTGGCAGCAGCTGGTGGCCGCGCAGTGCGGCCCGGTGGTGCAGAGCTACCTCGGGAAGGCGCTCGACCCGACCGGCCGCTACAAGGTGGGCGCCCTCAAGCCCACCCAGTCGGCGTGGGACGACGGCGACCGCACGGTCCGCTGCGGCCTGCAGGCCCCCGGCCGCTCCGGCGCGCTGTTCTCCTCGACGGGGAAGGTCGCCGACGCCGACCAGGCCGTGGTGTTCGCGCCCGGCACCTGCCTCGGCCTCGCGGGCAAGGAGGTGTCCGACCCGGTGTCGTCGTGCGCGAAGACGCACGCGGCCGAGGTCGCGGGCACCGTCGACCTGGGCGCGAAGTTCCCGAACGGGCTGCCCTCGGTCGACGACCAGGACAACTTCCTGCAGCCCGAGTGCACGAAGGTCGCGCAGGACGCGGTCGGGGCGCAGAAGCTGACCGACTCGAAGCTCACCGTGTACTGGACGAACATCAACCAGGCCTCGTGGGACGCCGGGACGCGCCGCGTCAGCTGCAACATGGGCTCGCTGCTCGCCGACAACTCCGGGTTCGCGCCGCTCACCGGCGCGGTCAAGGACGGCGTGACGATCGGTGGCGCGGCCCCGGCCTCGGCCGACCCGCTGCCGCCCGCGGGCGCCCCGGCCGAGGCGCCGGCCACCACCGACCCGGCGGCCCCGGGCGCCGACGCCACCGACCCGGTCGTCCCCGCGCAGCCGACGCCGACCCAGCCCCAGCCGGGCCTGCAGCTGCCGGTGCCGCTGCCCGGCGTCGGCCAGCCGGCCGCACCCGCCGCGCCGGCCAACTGAGCCCGGGGTGGACGGGGTCGCCCCCGAGCGCTTCGAGGAGCTCGTCGGGGAGGCCCTCGACGAGCTCCCGCCGGAGCTGCTGCGGGCCATGGACAACGTCGTCGTGCTCGTCGAGCCCCGCCATCCGGACGAACCCGACCTGCTCGGGCTCTACGAGGGCGTCGCCCTGACCGAGCGCACCAGCGACTACGGCGGCGTCCTGCCCGACCGGATCACCCTCTACCGGGACGCCCTCGTCGAGCTGTGCGCGGACGAGGACGAGCTGCGCGACGAGGTGGCGATCACCGTGGTGCACGAGATCGCGCATCACTTCGGGATCGACGAGGAGACCCTGCACCGGTACGGCTGGGGCTGATCGCCGTCCCGTCGCCGCCGCGAGGTGTACGTGGGGCAGCTCTCGAGGCCTGCCGACCTGTCTGGCGTACACCTCGCGGCACCTCGGGGTGGACGCGCGGCCACGCGGCGGGGAGGGTGGCCGCCCATGGCGGACCTGATCGCGGAGTTCCTGCAGGCCGTGGACGGCGCCGGGGAGCGGGTGATCCCGGAGTCGGCCCTGGCCGGCGGGGTCGCGGAGGACCAGCAGGCGCAGTTCGACGCGTTCCTGGCGCAGCTCGAGGCGGCCGGGCTGATCGTGGACGTGAGCCCGGAGGAGGTCGGGCGGCGCTTCGTGCACGTCGCCGTGACCGACAGCGGGCGCCGCTACATCGCCGACCAGGGGTCGTGACGGGGGCACGATCTCGTCGCGCGGAGCGAAGTGCTCGCCCAGCGAGCACATCGCTCGGCTCGTCCGGATCATGACCCGCGCAGAGCGGGGGTGGCGTCAGCCGCCCGTCGCGTCCCGGCTCGAGGCCAGGCCACCCGGAGCCTCGCGACGCCACGCCACCAGCCGCCACCCGCCGTCCGGAAGGCCCTCGAACTCGAGGCGGCCGCAGTTGTCGAGGTGGTCGTCCCCGTCCGGGAGCAGGTCGTCGCCCCCCGCGAGGGCGTGCCCCACGAGACGGAGCACCGCGCCGTGGCTGACCAGCACCGTCGTGCCGTCCGGGTGCCGCCGGCGGAGCGCCTCGACGGCGGGCAGGTAGCGGTCGAGCACGTCCTGGGCGGACTCCCCGCCCGGCATGCGCGCCGAGAGGTCGCCGGCGCGCCAGGCGTCGTACACGTCGCGGAAGACCGCGACCGACTCGTCGTCGGAGTGCCCCTCGAGGTCACCGACCTGCACCTCGTGCACCCCGTCGACCACGCCGACCGGCAGCCCGAGCACCGTCCCGACGATGCCGGCGGTCTCCTGGGCGCGGCGGGCGCGCGAGCCGTACAGCGCGCTGACCGAGAGCGCGGACAGCTCCTTGCCGAGCGCCTCGGCCTGCAGCCGGCCGAGGTCGGTGAGCCCGGGACCGGGCAGCACGGTGTCGAGGATCTTCCCGACGTTGGCGGGAGTCTGTCCGTGACGGGCGAGCACCAGGGTCGGCACGGTCTCCACGTCTACCCGACGACGGGCCTCGCGGCCGTACGGGATGGCAGGGATCGCAGTGCCTGCAGCCACTCCGCGGCCGCCGCGTGGTCCGCCGCGGACTGTCCCGGGACCGTCGCGGCCACCGGCGGCGACGGCGCCGTCGAGCCCTCCGGGACGGTTGCGCGCGGGTACGAGCCGAGGAAGCGCAGGTCGGTACAGCGGCGGTGCAGGGCCGCGAGCGCCTCGCCCATGGCCGCCTCGGCGACGTGCCCGGCGCCGTCGAGGAAGAACCAGTACGTGCCCAGGCGCGCCTTCGAGGGCCGCGACTCGATGCGCGTGAGGTCGACGCCGCGGATGGCGAACTCGGTGAGGATCGCGAGCAGGGCGCCCGGCTCGTTCACCGTCGTCGCGGCGATCGACGTGCGGTCCGCGCCGGTCGGCGCGGGCAGGGCGACGTCCGCGCGCCCGACGACGACGAAGCGGGTCACGGCGTCCCCGGTGTCGTGCACCCCGTCGGCGAGCACCTCGAGCCCGTAGTGGCGGGCCGCGACCGGCGCGCAGACGGCGGCGTCCACCTGGCCGTCGGCCACGGCCGCCGCGGCCGCCGCCGTCGACGGCGTCATCCGCACCTCGGCGCGGGGCAGGTGCGCCGCGAGCCACCGGCGGGTCTGGGCCTCGCCGTGCGGGTGGGACGCGACGGTGGCCACGTCGGCGCCCCTCGTCCCCGGCCGCACCAGCACCCCGAACCGCACCGGCAGCAGGATCTCCCGGACCACGACGACGGGCGGGGTCTCGACGAGCCCGTCCATCGTCGCGGGCACCGCCCCCTCGACCGAGCTCTCGATCGGCACGCACGCGAGGTCGGCGTCGCCGGCCCGCAGCGCGTCGAGGGCCGCGGTGGTGCTGGCGGCCGGGGTGGTCGACGCGCCCGGGAAGTCGTCGAGCACCGTGCCGAGCGCCTGCTCGCAGAAGGTGCCGTGCGGACCGAGGAACGCGATGCGCACTAGACGAGCCCGAGCCGGGCCATCTCGGCCCCCTGGTCGGCGGGCGCGGTGGACCCGAACGACGACAGGTGCGCCCGGACCCGCGCCGCGGTGGGCTCGTCGACGGCGGCCGCCTCGTGGGCCAGCGCGTCCACGTCGGTGGTCTCGAGCGCCTGCCGGACCTCCGCGACGAGCTCGTCGGTCACCTCTCCGTCCGCGGGCGCCGCGCGCAGGGCCCGGGTGACGGCGACGAGCAGGTTGAGCCAGCCGTGGTGGTCGAAACCGGTCTCCGGGTCGACGTGGCGGGCGGCGGACTGCAGACCGATGCTGGCGGTGAAGGAGCGCCCGGACGCGGCGACGACCGCGAGGAAGCGCGACACGTCGGTGACGCCGGGGAAGACACCCGCCCGGTCGCCGCCGCAGCGCAGCTTGGGCCGGCAGCCGTGGCCGACCACCCGCTTCACGCCGTCGATCCAGTCCTGCGAGCCGTCGGCGTCGGGCCGGCGCGGCTCGACGACCGCCACGACCTCGTCCGGCACGAACTCGGTGACCCGCTCCAGCCAGACCGAGTCGACGTCGTGCGGCGCGGGCATCTCGACGGTGCCCGTGGTCAGCAACGCGGCGCGCGAGGAGGTCAGCGACAGCGCCTTCGGCACCCCGCCGAGTCCGGTGTCGACCGACAGCGCGACCGGCAGCGGTGCGGACGGGCGCCGTTTCACCAGCTCGGCGACGAACTCCTGCAACCGCGACACCGGCACGACCAGGGCTCCGAGCAGGCCACCGTGCTCCCCCGCCCGGGCCTCGAGGTGCGCCCCGACGACGTCGGCCATCTCTCGACGCGGACCCGGCGACACGAGCACCGCGTCGTCGAGGATGCGCGCGAGGAGCGTGGGCACACCGTCGACCGGTGCCCCACCGGCCTGGGGGACGGTGGACACGAGGGCACGGTAGCGGGCGACCGGCCGGGTCCGGTCCACCGGGCGTCGACCTTGCCCTCCCACCCCTCGGTTCGGTTAGGCTCACCTAAGTTCAACGACCGTGAGGAGCCCGCCGTGGCCAGGAGCTGCCCGCCCCAGCCCGCCGTCCCGAGTCCGGCCGAGCGCGCCCGGGCCACGGCCGAGCGCGCGTCGTCCGCGGCGCTGATCACCGGGGCGCCCACCGGGGACGCGACCGACCGGGTCGTCCCCACGCTGCACCACGTACCCGCCTCCGGGGCGGCGACGCTGCAGGTCCCGGCCGACCACCCGCTGGTCGCCGCCACCCGCGCCGCCGACCACCTGCCCGTGATGATGGAGCTCTCGGACACCGCCCCGGTCCCGGTGCGTCAGCCGGTCCGCGGCCTGGTCTGGGTCTGCGGCCGGGTGCGGGTGCTGCCGGCGCGCGTGGCGCGACGCGCGGCGCTGCGGATCGCGGCCGACCGGCCCGACGAGCGGCTGCTCGACGTCGGGCACGGCGACGTCCTGCTCCGCCTCGACCCGGCGTCGGTGGTGCTCAGCGACGCCGAGGGCACCGGGACGCTCACCCCAGCCGAGATGGCCGCCGCGCCGGGCGACCCCTTCACCGAGTGCGGCGACGCCTGGCTCGCCCACCTGGCCGGGGCGCACGGCTCGCTGGTCGCGGGCCTGGCCCGGCACCTCCCCACCGCCCTGCGCCGCCCGGAGCACACGCTGGTGCCGCTCGCGGTGGACCGGCTGGGGCTGCGCCTGCGGGTGGAGACCGCGCACGGCGACCACGACGTGCGGCTCGGCTTCTCCCGCCCGGTCGCCTGCCCGCGGATGCTGGGCGCGGAGGTGCGCCGGCTCGCGGGCCTGCCGGAACCCTCGGACGTCAGCCCGACGACGCGCGCAGCGGAGCGGTGACCTTCCGCTCGGCCACGAACGACACGAACGGGATCGTCCCGGCCAGCGCCACCAGCAGCAGCCTGCCGACCGGCCAGCGGGCCTTCACGCCCAGGTCGGCGGTGAGGGCCAGGTAGCCCATGTAGAGGAAGCCGTGGATCGGTCCGACGATCGCGACGAGCAGCGGCTGGTCGGCGAAGTACTTGAGCGGCATCGCGACCAGCACGAGCACGAGGAGGCCGACACCGACCACGTAGGCGCCCACGCGGTAGCGCCGCATGGCGGCGACGACCTTCTCGGAGAGGGCGGCGGTCGGTGCGGTCACGGGGTGGGCTCCTCCCGGTCGCGGCGGCCCAGTTCGGCCAGCATCGCGTTGTAGTCCTCGGTGGCACGGATCCGGGCCGGCCGTCCCGCACCGGCACCCGGCTCGACCCCCGCCGGCCGCGGGGTGAACGGGCTGTCCTCCTCGGGGATCGTCCCGACCGCGGGGGCCGGGGACGACCCGGCGTCCGGAAGGCCCTCCTGGATCTCGGCCAGGTACCGGGCCTCGGAGCGCAGCATCCGCCACCACAGGGCGGCGAAGAAGACGCCGAACAACGGCCACTGCAGCGCGTACCCGGCGTTGAGCAGGGTGCCCGTGGCCGACTCGGCGCGGATCAGCTGCCAGTAGGCCATACCCCCGCACACCACGACGGCGCAGAGCGCGAGCACGGTCCAGCCCACCCAGCGGGGGGTCGCGAGCACTCGCAGGACCTGCACCCCTCCGAGGTTACCGACGCGGCGCGCGGGCGCGCCGGGCCTACTGTGATCACCGATGAACAGCTGGCTGTCCCCGGCGCGGCCGGACGTCGAGGTCGTGACCGGCCGCGACCGCCGGCTCCTGGTCACCGAGATCCTCGTCGTCGCCACCGTGACCCTCGGCCTGTCCGGCCTGCGGTCGCTGATCTCCCTGCTGGACTCGCTCGCCGCGCCCGCCCCGCTGGCGCAGCGCCAGGTGACGATCGACCAGCCCCTCGCGACCGACGCCTGGGTCGACCTCGCCGCGCAGCTCGCCTCGTCGCTGCAGCTGATCGCGTGGGGCGGGCTCGGGCTCTACCTGCTCCTGCGCGCGGGCACCGGGCCGCGCGGGGTGGGGCTGGACGGGCGCCGGCCGTGGCGCGACCTGCGCGCCGCGTGCGGGCTCGCCGCCCTGATCGGCATCCCCGGGCTCGGCTTCTACCTGGTCACGCGCGCGATCGGGATCAACCTGACGGTGGTCCCGTCGGTCCTCGACGACCACTGGTGGCGCGTCCCGGTGCTGCTCGTGTCGGCCTTCGCCAACTCCTGGGCGGAGGAGGTGCTGGTCGTCGGCTGGCTGCTCACCGCCCTGCGTCGGCTCGGGTTCACCGAGAACCGCTCGCTGCTGGTCGCCGCCGTCCTGCGCGGCTCGTACCACCTCTACCAGGGCTTCGGCGGCGGTCTCGGCAACCTCGTCATGGGCCTGGTGTTCGGGCGCTACTGGCAGCGCACCGGCCGGTTGTGGCCGCTCGTCGTGGCGCACACGCTGATCGACGTCGTCGCGTTCGTGGGTTCGGCGCTGCTCGCCGGGAAGGTGTCCTTCCTGCCGGGGCGCTGACGCGGTCCTAGGGTCGTCGGCCATGGCGCCGCGCGTGGACACCGAGGTCGGCCCGCTGCGGACGGTGGTGCTCCACCGCCCCGGCCCCGAGCTGCAGCGGCTCACGCCGCGCAACGCCGACCGGCTCCTCTTCGACGGCATCCCGTGGGTCGAGCGGGCGCAGCTCGAGCACGACCGCTTCGCCGGGACGCTGCGCGCGCACGGCGTCGAGGTGCTCCTGCTCGCGGATCTGCTCACCGAGGCCCTGCACGACGACGCGGCGGCCGACTCCGGCATCGCCGCGGCGGTCGACGAACGGGTCCTCGGCCGGGAGCTCGGGGCGGCCGTGCGGGAGCAGATGGCCGGGCTCGCCCCCGACGACCTCGCCGCCGCCCTGATCGGCGGGCTGACCTTCCGCGAGCTCGGCGACGGCGAGAACTCCCTCGTCCGCCGGATGCACGGGCCGGACGACTTCGCCGTCGACCCGCTGCCCAACCTCATGTTCACCCGCGACTCGTCGATGCGGGTCGGCGACCGGGTGGTGGCCGCCGTGATGGGGATGCCCGCACGACGACGCGAGGCCTCGCTCGTGGCGCTGGCGCACGCCGGGCGCCCCGCCCTGGGCGGCGTCACCCACACCGCGCCGCGGGACGTCTCGGCCGTGGAGGGCGGCGACGTGCTGCTGCTGGCGCCCGGGGTGCTCGCGATCGGGGTCGGGGAGCGCACGAGCCCCGCGGGGGCCGAGTCGTTCGCGCGGGCGATGTTCGCCGACGGGCTGGCCCACACCGTGCTCGCGGTCCCGATCACGCAGCGCCGGGCGACGATGCACCTGGACACGGTGGCGACGATGGTCGACGTCGACACCATGGTGGTGTTCCCCGAGGTCCTCGACGCGCTCGAGGCGTGGACGATCCGGCCGAGCACGCCCGGGCTGTCCATCACGGGCCCCGAACCGTTCCGTCCCGCCGCCGCCCGGGCGATGGGCATCGACGAGCTCCGGGCGGTGGACACCGGGCCCGCGGGGGTGGCCGCCGAGCGCGAGCAGTGGGACGACGGCAACAACACCCTCGCGCTCGCACCCGGCCTCGTCGTCGCCTACGAGCGCAACACCACGACGAACGGTCGGCTGCGCGACGCGGGGATCGAGGTCGTGACGATCGAGGGGTTCGAACTGGGCTCCGGGCGCGGCGGGCCGCGCTGCCTGTCGTGCCCGTGGGCCCGCGACGTCCCCTGATCGGGTCGGCGCGCCTCGTTCGGCGCAGCCAGACGTGCGTCCGGCCACAGACCACCACGCCCCACTGCACCGGTACGGACGCCGTCCTAGCGTCCGTTGCGTGCTGAAGAAGCGCCCGGTCGGCCGAACCTCGGCGAACCCTCTGCGACGACTGTCCGGCGAACGCTGGGAGGCCATGGAGCCGACCTGGCGGGACGCGAAGCCGGGCATCATCCACGCCGCGCTGGAGCGGGCGCAGGCGCGGCCGTCGGGCAACTGGTACGTCGTCGGCGCGTCGCGCGACATCCGGGTCGGCTCCCCGACCGGTGTCACCGTGGCGGGCGTCGAGCTCGTCGTCTGGCGGTCCCCCGACGGCGGGCTGCACGCCGGCCCGGGCGCCTGCCCGCACCTCGGCGCGGACCTGTCCACCGCCCAGCAGTCCGGCTGCGAGCTCATCTGCCGCTGGCACGGCCTCGCGCTCGGTCCCTCCGGACGCGCGGGCTGGCGCACGCTGCCCGCCCACGACGACGGGGTGCTGGTCTGGGTCCGGCTCGACGCGGTCGGCGGCGAGGAGCCCACCGACGCGCCGGTCCTGCCGGTGCGCCCGCCGCACGCCGAGAGCCTCGTCGCGGTGGCGTCGATGGTCGGCACCTGCGAGCCCGACGACGTGATCGCCAACCGGCTCGACCCCTGGCACGGCGCCTGGTTCCACCCGCACTCGTTCGCCGACCTGCGGGTCGACTCCGCCCCCGGGCGCACCGCGTCCGAGGCGGAGGACCACTTCGACCTGCACGTCGCCTTCCGGCTCACCCGGACCTGGGGCGTGCCGGTCGAGGCCCGCTTCACCTGCCCCGATCCGCGCACCATCGTCATGCACATCACCCGCGGCGAGGGGGCCGGCAGCGTCGTCGAGACGCACGCGACCCCGATCGCCCCGCACCCCGACGGCCGCGCCCGCACCCTCGTGACCGAGGCCGTCGTCGCCCACTCCGAGCGGCCCGGGTTCGTGCACGCGACGAAGGCGCAGCGCCTCGTCCGCCCGCTCATGGAGTTCGCGGCGAAGCGGCTGTGGGTGGACGACATCGAGTACGCCGAGCGCACCTACGAGGTGCGCCGGCGCCGCATGTGAGCACTTTCCGTGGCCGGGGCCACGGAAAGTGCTCACGTCCTCACACCGGGCGGCGGCCCAGGATCGTGTGCACGATGCCCTTCTGCCAGCCGTCGACCGGCTCGACCCGGACGTCGTCGAGACCCGCGTCGCGCAGCCGACCGGTGAGCCGGGCGATGCCGTCGAAGTGCAGTACCGACCGCCACAGGTAGCGGTACAGCGACGCGTCCCCGGTGACCCGCCACCCGAGCGGGATGATGATCGCCCAGCAGACGGCGGTCCACGTCGCGCGCGCCCGCGCCGAGTCGGCCACCGAGTACTCGTGCACCGCCAGCGGCGCGCCCGGCGCGAGCAGCCCGTGGAGGTCCTTCACGCCCGCCGTGACGTCCGGCAGGTTGCGCAGCAGGTACGCCGCGAGGATGCCGTCGAACGGCCCCTCGACGCCGTGCGCGGCCAGTTCCTCGGCGCGGGAGTGCACGAACCGCACGGTGCTCGGCCACGACTTGGCCCGGGCCTGCGCGAGCATCTCCGCCGACGCGTCCGCGGCCACGATCTCGGCCTTCGGATAGGTCTCCACCAGCGCCTGCGTGGACAGCCCGGTCCCGCACCCGACGTCGAGCAGGCGCAGCCCGGCCCCGTCGTCGGGCAGGGCCAGCCGCCGCGCGGAGAGCCGCAGGTGGTCGAGGTAGCCCGGGTTCGCGCCGACGAGGCGGTCGTAGGACGTGGCGTCCTGGTCGAACGCCGCCGGCACCACGGCGGCCTCTCGGGCGCGGTCGAAGGTCACGGTCGTCCATCCTGCCGTGCGGACCCGTCGGGGGCATGTCCGGCACCCGGGACGAACCGGTCGCGGGGCCGCCGGGCACCAACCTGAGAGGCGTACCGACGAACGGCGCAGCGATCATGCCCGTCGTCGCCGGATCCCGGTCGATCGGCGCGGTCGGGCGGGCGGGCCTCTCAGACTCGCCGGTCACGGTCCGGTCACGGGCCTAGCTTCTCCGGCCGTGCGCAGACGGATGACGACGATCGTGTGGAGCGGCGTGCTCCTCGCGATGACCGCGGTGCCGTTCGTCCTCTCGGCCTGGCGCGGGCACTCGACCGCGCCGGCGACGATGCTGTCGGTCGGGCTGGGCGTGCTCGGGCTCGGCGCGCTCGTCGTGGTCGTCCTGGTGCCCAGTCGCATCCGCACCCTCACCCGCGCCTTCGGCGTCGACCGGGTGATGGGCCTGCACCGCTGGCTCGGCCTGCTCGCGCTCGCCGCCGTCGTGCTGCACGCCGTCGTGGCGCTGTGGAACCACCCCGCGCTGATCAACCCGCTGACCGCGCGGGACACCGCGAAGGTCGGCTGGGGCTCGTTGGTGTCGCTGCTGCTGGTCGGCGGGGTCGCCGCGGGCGGACGACGTCCCGGCGCCCGCTACGAGGTGTGGGCGCGGCTGCACGTGGCGCTCGCGGCGGCCGGACTGGTGCTCGCCGCGCTGCACGTCGTCTGGCTGAACCACCTCGTGACCGACCCCGTGATGCGGGGCTGCCTGCTGGTCCTCGCGGCGGCGCTGCTCCTCGTGCTCTCGCACCGCTGGGTGTGGCGTCCGCTGTTCTCCCGCCAGGGCGCCTACGTCGTGTACGGCGTGCGCCGCGAGAGCCCGACCGTGTCGACCCTGGTCCTGGCCCCGGTCCACCTGCGCCGCGGCGGGCTCCACTTCGAACCCGGCCAGTTCGTGTGGCTGCGGCTGCGGCGCGCGGTGGTGGGCACCGAGGAGCACCCGTTCACCATCGCCTCGAGCGCCAACGTCACCGGCCGGCTCGAGCTGACGGTGCGCGACCAGGGCGACTTCTCGCACCGCGTCGCCGCGCTGCGCCAGGGCGACAAGGTGTGGCTGGACGGGCCGCACGGGTCGTTCACCGCCGAGGACCACGGCGGCCGGGCGGGGCTCGTGCTCGTCGCGGGCGGCGTCGGGATCACCCCGATGATGAGCATGCTGCGCACCCTCGCGGAGCGCGGCGACGGCCGCCGGCACCGCCTGGTCCTGGCCGAGCGGGGCACCGAGCCGCTGTTCGCCGACGAGCTCGCGGTGCTCACCCGCCGGTTGGACCTGCAGATCACCCGGACCGCGGGCCGCCGGATCGACCTCGCGTTCCTCGCCGAGGTGCTGCCGCCCGCCCCGGAGCGCGACCACCTCGACTACTTCGTCTGCGGGCCGGCGTCCCTGGCCACCGGGACCCTCGCCGCGCTCGAGCAGCTCGCCGTGCCCACGTCCCGGGTGCACTGCGAGCAGTTCGGCTGGTCCGGGCCGCTGCCCACCTCCACCACGACCTCCGGGACGTCCGTCCCGGTCGATCCTGCTCCCCCGAAGGATCCCCATGTCCCGACACTCGGCCCGGCCGCGCATCCCGCGGTGGGCGGTCGCCGTCCCGCTCTCGATCCTGCTCGTCCTGGGGGCGGCGCAGGCGTGGGCGTCGTCGCGCACGAGCGAGGGCCCCACGACGGGCTCGACGAGCTCGGCGGGCTCGCCGCACGGACGGGCCCCCTCCCTGCTGTCCCGGCTGGCGTCCGCGATCACGGGGCGGTCGCGACGCGAGGAGAACGCCGACGAGCCGGCCGCCCCGGGCGCGACGACGGCGTCCGCCGCTCCCGCCGCGGCGGCCGGCACGCATCACTCTGAGCAGCACCACCAGCAGCAGCAGGCACAGCCCAACCCGAACTGCACGCTGGTCGTGCCCCCGGCGCCCCTGAGCGCCGCCGGTCTCGCCACCCCGTACCGGCTGCAGGGCTCCGACGGGAAGGGCGCCTGCCACGAGGCGGACACGGCGCAGGCCGCGTTCGTGGAGGCCACGGTGCTCGACCCCGCGACCGGCGCGCTGTCGGTCTACCACCCGCTGGTGGTCGACGACGGGTCCCGGCCCGCCGCCGCGCCGGTCACCCCGCACCTGCCCGCGGGCGCGGTGGTCGGCGTGTGGTTCGGCTTCAACGGCACCACCCTCACCCTCGGCGGCGACGACGCCGGGTGCGTGAACGGCACGCCCGGCTCGCCGTTCGGCCAGTTCGCCGACTGCGGCGCGGCCCGCTTCTTCGCGGCCGCGAACGCCTCCGTCGCCGCGGGCCGGACCACCGTGCCCGGGCTCGGCACCGCCGCCGACGGCCGGCCGTGCCCGACGACGCGGGACTTCGCGGTGGTCGACCAGGACCAGAGCGACAACCTCGCCACCTCCTACCGCGTGCTCGACGACGGCCGGACCGCGCAGGACGCGGTGGCGAACCGCGGCCTCGGCGGCACCGTGCTGACCAACGCCAGCGACAACGGGCTGCTCGACGCCTTCGTCGACCCCGCCCTGGGCTGTCACCCGATGACCGCACCCGACCTCGGCGACGACGGTCGGGCGGTCCCCTCCCTCGCACTGAACGAGCTGCAGGCCGCCGCCCACCAGGGCGACCCGGTCGCGGTCGTCCCGGCGAACGACCCGATGGTGCTGGCCGGGGACGCGCCGTCGCGCGCCAAGCTGACGCTCTACCGGCTCGGGGTCGACCAGTCGCCGGCCGCGCCGTCCGACGGAGCCGCGTACTGCCGCTCCCTGGTCTCCGTCGCCCCCGGACGGCTGGCGGCCGACCGGGCCCGGTTCAGCGCCGCGCCCTCGCCCGACCCCGCGGCGGCGAACTCGCTGTTCACGTTCCTCGCCCAACGGCTGCAGACCTCGTTCCAGAACCTGCACTGCGCCGACCTCGGCGTCGGGAAGCCGCCGGTGACCGTGCAGCAGGACGGGGACCGGGCGGTGGCCGCGACGGTCGGCTGAGCCGGGGCGGGGATGGTGCCGCGAGGCGGACGCCATACCCCCGCGAGGTAAGGCCGCCCTACACTCACCGGATGGAAGAGCCGTCCTCCTCGAGGTTCCACGACCTCCTGCGCGACCAGATCCGCCACGAGTTCACCGCGTCGCAGCAGTACACCGCCGTCGCGGTCTACTGCGACGACGAGGACCTCCCGCAGCTGGCGGCGCACTTCTACGCGCAGGCGCTCGAGGAGCGCAACCACGCCATGGGCATGGTGCAGTACCTGCTCGACAACGACGTCCACGTCCGCATCCCGGGCATCGACGAGGTCCGCAACGACTTCAAGTCCGTCGAGGACGTCGTCGAGCTCGTGCTCGAGCAGGAGCGGCGGGTCACCGACCAGATCACGCTGCTCGCCCGCACCGCGCGCGACCAGGGCGACTACCTCGGCGAGCAGTTCATGCAGTGGTACCTCAAGGAGCAGGTGGAGGAGGTCGCCTCCATGACGACGCTGCTGCGCATCGTGCGCCGGGCCGGGGAGAACCTCTTCCACGTCGAGGACTTCGTCGCCCGCGAGATGCCGGCGGACGCGGGCACCGACCCCACCGCGCCGCCCTCGGCCGGCGGGATCGCCACCCTCGGCGGCGGGGCCTGACCAGGGGCTACCCGGCCACGACGTAGCTGCGCCCCGAGGCGCGCAGCACCGGCGCGAGCAGCTCGGTGAGGTGCGCCGTGACCCGGACCGTCAGCACGGCGACCACCGCGGCGAGGACGTCGGACCAGAAGTGCAGGACGACGCCGTCGGCGAGGGCCTGCGTGCTGTCGGCGAACCCCTGGACCACCGTGACGAGCCCGAGCACCACGCCGACCACCCAGGCCGCCCACCAGGCGAGGACCGTGCGGGACGGCGTCGGCCGGACGTCGGCGGGCCGGCCCGAGGCGGCGTGCTCGATCTCCGCGAGGGTCGCCCCCGGCACGGTCAGCGTCAGCGGCGGCAGGACGCAGCCCACCAGCAGCATGCGGGTGGAGCGCCAGGGCCGCGTGCCCGAAGCCTCCGCCGCGATCTCCCGGGCCCGCAGCAGCCAGCGCAGGAACACCGCTCCCGTGGCGAGCGCGGCCACCGGCGCGAGCAGGCCGAACAGGCCGACGATCGCGTCGGACCAGCCGAGCAGGACACCGGAGAGCGCCCGGTCGCGGCTCACCAGGAGCAGCACGTAGCGGAAGGCCTCGCCGAACGCCGCGACGCCGCAGAGCAGGGCGGTGGTGACGGCGAGCCGGCGCAGCAGGTCCGCGGTGGCCCGCAGCGCGTCGTCCGGCGCGGGCGGGGGCGGTGGGGCGAGGGGACCGTCCGGGTCGCCCGGCTCGGGGCGCGCCGCCCACGGCCACAGGCTCCACCGCGGGATCGACCGGTAGCGGGGCGGGCCGGCGTAGGGCGCGCGGCGCGGGGCCGGCGTGCGGGGGCGGGTCGCGTCGGGCGTCGTCGCGACCCAGCGGACCCCGCCGAGGACGCGGCCGCAGTGCACGCAGAACCGCCCGGTCCCGCCGGGCGGCTGCTCGCGGCCGCACCGCGGACAGGTCACGGGCTCAGACCACCTGGGCCGGGCCGGGCCCGTCGGCGACCACCGGACGCCCGGCGGCCTCCCACGCGAGCATCCCGCCGGTCACGTTGACCGCCTCCCGCCCCTGGTTGCGCAGGTAGGCGGTGACCTGGGCCGACCGGCCGCCGACGCGGCAGACCACGGCGAGCGGGCCGTCCGGGACCTGGTCGAGCCGCTCCAGGAACGCCGACATGGGGACGTGCACCGCCTCCGGGGCGTGGCCGGCGGCCCACTCGTCGTCCTCCCGGACGTCGAGCAGCGTGGCTCCCGCGGGCACCTCGGACACCGACACGGCCGGGACGTTCATGGTCCCCATTGTGCGCTCCGCGCCGGTGAGCACCCGGTGGGGCATCCCCCACCGGGTGCACCCCTCAGTGCGAGACCGCGGTGTTCGACGAGCCCGCGCCGGTCATGGAGCGGACCTCCATCTCGGCGGCCTTGCGCTCGTGCTCCTCCTGCTCGGCCGCGGTGCCCTTGTTCGCCCCGACGTAGGTACCGACGACGCCCAGCAGGAACGAGAGCGGGATCGACACGATGCCCGGGTTGGACAGCGGGAACAGCGCGAAGTCCGTCCCCTCCCCGAAGATCGACGTCGACGAGCCGGACACCACCGGCGAGAAGACGATCAGCACGACACAGGACACGAGCCCGCCGTAGATCGAGAACAGCGCGCCGGTGGTGTTGAACTTCTTCCAGAACAGCGAGTAGAGCAGCGTCGGCAGGTTCGCCGAGGCGGCCACCGCGAACGCGAGCGCCACCAGGAACGCGACGTTCTGGCCGTTGGCCAGGATGCCGCCGATCACCGCCACGAACCCGACGACGAGCGCGGTCCGACGGGCGACCCGGACCTCGGAGCCCGGCTCGGGCTTCCCCTCCTTGAGCACCGACGCGTACACGTCGTGGGCGAAGGAGGCCGCCGAGGTGATCGTCAGGCCGGCGACCACCGCGAGGATCGTCGCGAACGCGATCGCCGAGACGACGCCGAGCAGGACCGTGCCGCCGAGCTCGAAGGCGAGCAGCGGGGCCGCGTCGTTGACGTTCTTCGACGACAGCAGGTTGGCCGGCACGATCGCCGCCGCGCCGTACCCGATCACCAGGGTGAACAGGTAGAAGATGCCGATGATCCAGATGGCCCAGTTCACCGAGCGGCGGGCCTCCTTGGCCGTGGGCACGGTGTAGAAGCGCATCAGGACGTGCGGCAGACCCGCGGTGCCGAGGACGAGCGCCACGGCCAGCGACAGGAAGTCGATCCGGCTGGTGATCGTCTTGCCGTACTGGTTGCCGGCGTTGAGCAGGTTGGTCGGGGACCCGTCGTTCGCGGCGCCGAGCAGCGCGGAGAGGTTGAACCCGTACAGGCCCAGCACCCACACCGTCATCACCGCGGCGCCGATGACCAGCAGCGTCGCCTTGATGATCTGCACCCAGGTGGTGCCGCGCATGCCGCCGTAGAGGACGTAGACGATCATGACGAGGCCGACGAGCGCGATGACGATCGACTGGCCGTCGAAGATCGTGCCCGGCGTGTTGGGGATGCCGAGCAGCAGCGAGATCAGGCCGCCGGCGCCCGCCATCTGCGCGAGCAGGTAGAAGAACGAGACCACCAGGGTCGACACGGCGGCCGCGGCCCGCACCGGGCGCTGCTTCATCCGGAAGGCGAGGACGTCGCCGAGGGTGAAGCGGCCGACGTTGCGCAGCAGCTCGGCGACCAGCAGGAGCGCGGTGAGCCACGCGACCAGGAAGCCGATCGAGTACAGGAAGCCGTCGTAGCCGTTGACGGCGATCGCGCCGGCGATGCCGAGGAACGAGGCCGCGGAGAGGTAGTCCCCGGAGATGGCGACGCCGTTCTGCGGGCCGGTGAACGAGCTCCCGGCCGCGTAGTAGTCCGACGCGGTCGTCGCCGACCGGCTCACCCGGTAGACGATGAAGAGGGTGACGACGACGAACGCCAGGAAGATCCCGATGTTCAGGTACGGGTTGCCGAGCTGGGAGGCCCCGCCCTGGGCGAGCAGTCCGGTCGTCACAGCTTCCCCTCCACCGTCTCGCGCAGCGCCTCGGCCTGCGGGTCGATGTTCTTCTCGGCGAACTTGGCGTACAGCACGGCGATCACGAAGGTGGACACGAACTGCAGGAGGCCGAGCAGGAGGCCGACCGTGAAGTTCGTGCCGCCCAGGCGGGTGTTCACGACCCCGGGCGCGAAGTCGGCCAGGAGCACGTACACCAGGAACCAGGCGAGGAACAGGCCGCTCATCAGGAAGATGTAGCGACGCCAGCGGTTGCGGAGCGCCTTGAACTCCGGGTTCCGCTGCATCTCTTCGTAGGGGGTGGGAGCTCCGAGCGGGTCGGAACCCCTCGAGCTCTCCTCGGTCGCGCTCATGCGTCTCACCCTTCGGGGCCGTCGGTCCGCCGCGTGCCGGAGTTCCAACGGACGAACCCTAGTGGGCGTCACTCCGGCGCAGATGGTCCTTTCGTGTGGCGAAAGGCGTTACGTACTGTATGCCCTGTGTGAAGCGAGTGGGTGATCTCAGCGACCCACACGCATCTCGCCGAGCCCGAGACGCTCGGGAGCGTGCAGCCGCAACAGGGTCCGGCCCACCTGGGCCGGGATCCGCGAGGCCGTCGCGCGGCTGACGACCACCATCGTGATCACCGCGGCGGGCACCGACACGGCGGCCGGCTGGCCGAGCAGGATGCCCACGACGCCGTCGAGCCGGACCCCGGCCAGGGTGGTGACGGCCGCCGCGAGCGAGAGCGTCCCGCCCACCGCGATCCCGCTGATCGCCCCCCGGTCGGTCAGTCCCCGCCACCAGATGCCGAGCAGCAGCAGCGGGGCGAACGTCGAGGCGGCCACGGCCAGCGCCAGCGTCACCGCGTGCGCGAACTCCAGCCGGGCGAAGACCAGCGCCCCGACGATCGGCACCACCCCCGCCACGTGCGCGGCGATCCGGAAGTCGCCGAGGCGCCCGGGCAGGACGTCGCTGGAGAGCACGCCGGCCACCGAGAGCAGCAGCCCCGCCGACACCGACAGCAGGGTCGCCGCGATCCCGGCCGCGACGAGCCCGCCCATCGCGGCGCCGATCCAGCCGCCGATGGTGAGCGAGGGCAGCAGCAGGACCACGGCGTCACCCTCGCCCGCGGTGAGCAGTTGGGGGGCGACGGAGCGGGAGAGCGCCCCCAGCACGATCGGCACGATGCTGAAGAAGCCGAGCAGCGCGATGACCAGCACCGTCGTGCGGCGGGCCGCCCGCCCGTCGGGGTTGGTGTAGTAGCGGACCAGCACGTGCGGCAGCCCCGCCGTCCCGAGGCAGGTCGCGAGCAGCAGCGAGTACACCCACAGCGGGTCGCGCTGCCCGTCGCCGAACGGCGTGTCCCAGGCCCGGTTGTCGGTGACCGCCTCGCCCACCACCGGCATCCGGGCGCCGGCCGGGAACACCAGCGTCGTGTCGCGCGGGATGTCCTGCGTCCCGGGGCCCCAGGTGACGGTGGACGGGTCCCCGCCGTCCGGCCGCACCTCGACGGTGACCGGGTCGACCACGGTGAGCTGGACCGGGTCGTGGATCTCGACGGTGGTCGGGCGGTCGAAGGCGACCACCCCGCCCCGGTCCGGGGCCGCGGTGAGCCCCGTCCCGAGGAACCAGGCGACGAGCACGACGGCCGGCAGCACGAGCGCGACGCCCTTGAGCCAGAAGCCGAACGCCTGGACGAGCGTCATCGAGCGCATGCCGCCGAAGGTGACCGCCGCCGTCACCACGAGACCGACCGCGAGCACCCCGACCCAGCCCGGGGCACCGGTGACGACCATCAGCACCAGCCCGGCGGCCTGCAGCTGCGGCACCAGGTAGAGCCAGCCGATCACCACGACGACGAGCGTGGTGAGGCCGCGCAGCGTCGTGGAGTCGAGCCGCGTCTCGGCGAAGTCGGGCACCGTGTACGCCCCGGACCGGCGCAGCGGGGCGGCGACGAAGAGCAGGAGCACCCCGAACCCGGCAACGAACCCGACGGGGTACCAGAGCCCGTCGACCCCGTGCGAGAGCACGATGCCGGCGATCCCGAGGAACGACGCGACCGACAGCGACTGCCCGGCGATCGCGGCGGCGTTCGCGCGGCTGCGCACCGTGCGCGACGCGGCCAGGAAGTCGTCGGTGGAGCGGGTGACACGCACCCCGAGCGAGCCGATCGCGATGACCGCGACGGCCGCGAGCCCGAAGAGGACGACGGCGACGACGGAGTCCGACCCGGACATGGCGGCTCAGTCCTCGACGTCGTCGGCGAAGTCGAGCTCGTTGCGCTCGGCCGTCCGGGTGTAGAGCCATCCCAGCAGGAGCAGGAAGGGGAACGCGAGCACGCCCAGCAGGACCCACGGCAGCGAGACGCCGAACACGACGGTCCCGGCGACCGAGGGCATCGTCAGGAAGACGACCGGGAGCACGCCCAGGACGATGACCGCGACGACCGCGAGCCGGACGGCGAGCATGAGCTGCGAGCGCATGAGGTTGGACAGGAGCAGTTCACCGGTCGCGGTCTGCTGCTCGATCTCGGCGACGGTGCCGACCGCGCGGGTGGGCGAGCGACGCTCGGCCAGCACGATCCGCTGCCGCTCCGGCGGCGTCGCGTGCGGGATCTCGGGTCCCGTCCCGGGTCCGTAGAGCGGCTTCTTGTCGTCGAACCGCACCTCCTCGGAGGCGGTGACGCCGGAGGCCGGGAAGGTGGAGGCGAGCGGCAGCCCGCGCACGGGCGTCGGGTCGATCTCGACGTCGGGTGGCGCGGCCGGTGTGGGCGGACCCGCGGGCGGGCGCTCCGCGTACATCGGCACGACCTCGGCCGGGCCCGCGTCCTCGCTCGGTGCGGCGTGCCGGGGGCGGTAGCCCGGCGGCGGGGTGTGCCCGGTGTGCTCGGACTCGGGTCGGGCGTGCCGACCCACCCGGCGGGCGACCCCGGGCGGCACCGGGCCGGGCGTCGGCCGCGGCGGTGACGTCGCCGCCCGGGCGCGCACGCGCGCGATGGCGGGGACCTCCTGCGGCCCCGATCCCTCGGCCGGGCGGGCGTCCGGCGGGCCGACCGGGTCGGGGTCCTCGCCCCCGGCCCGGGTCCGCCCGTCGGTGGCGGTCACCGCCGGCCCCACGCCTGTTTCGTCGAGCGGACGAGGCGGTCCTTGAGCTCACGGGTGTGGCGGCGGCTCACCGGGAGCTCGGCCACCTCGCCCGGCTGGTTGCCGTTGCCGAGCCGCACCACGTACCCCGAGCCCGCCAGCCGCAGCTCGGTGATCAGCGGCAGCGCGACGAGGTACGAGCGGTGGATGCGCACGAACCCGGCGTCGGACCAGCGCTCCTCGAGCACCGACAGCGGGATGCGGACCAGGTGGCTGCCCTCGGTGGTGTGCAGGCGGGCGTAGTCGCCCTGCGCCTCCACCCAGCGCACGGTGGAGCGCTGCACCAGCTTGGTGGTGCCGGCGAGCTCGACCGGGATCACCTCGTCGTCGCCCTCCTCCTCGACGGCGGGCTCGACGGGGACCGTCGTGCCGCGCGAGGCGAGGATGCGGGTGAGCGAGGCGTAGAGCCGCTCCGGGCGCAAGGGCTTGAGCAGGTAGTCCACGGCGCCGACGTCGAAGGCCTCGACCGCGCGGTCGTCGTGGGCGGTCACGAAGACGACCGACGGCGGGATGACGTAGCGCGAGAGGACCTGCGCGAGCTCCAGGCCGTCGAGCCCCGGCATCCGGATGTCGAGGAAGAGCACGTCGACGTCGGACTGCTTCGCGGGCGAGGCCATGCCCTGCGGCGGCGTGCCGAACCCGCCCAGGTTGACCTGGTCGCCGCCGGTCAGGATGCGCAGCGCCGAGATGGAGTCGTTCGCCTTCAGCACGGTCGAGACGCGTTGATCCTGCTCGAGCAGGTAGGCGAGCTCCATGAGAGCGGGTTCCTCGTCGTCGACCGCGAGGACGACGAGGCCGTCGTTGTCGTTGGTAGTCACTGTCGCGCCATCCTGCCCAAGGGTCGGTCCCACGTCCACGATAGGGACCCTGCCCGTGTCACCGTGCCCGGGTCGGCCCTCCGACGCGCGGCGCTACCGGACCTGACGTACTCCGTCACCCGATCGGATCACCCCTGACCCGGATCGGGATCGGGGTCGAGCGAGTCCCGGATCGAGCCCTCGGACTCCCGCCACGCCGCGGTGCCCTCGACGACCGCCCGGCGGACGGCCTCGAGCTGGCGGGCCAGGTCGTCCGCCGCGGGCACCGTGTCGGTGACGAGCAGCTCGCGGTACCAGGCGGCCATCTCGGCGTTCTCCTGGCCGGTCCCGGTGGCCAGCGGGTCCTCCGCGAGCCGGCGGAGGGCCTCCCGGGCCTCGGCGACCGTGCGCTCCAGGTCGTCCACCTTGCCGGCGAAGCGTTCGGCGTCGGCCGGGTCGAGCGCCGCGAACCCGCGTTCGGACGCGGGGCCCGGTCCGCTCATGTCGTGCTCCTCCCCGGCTCGGGCAGCAGCGCCTCGACCTCGGCCCGCGTGCCGGGCGACGCCGCGTCGTCCGGCACGAGCCGTGCCGTTCCCGGCGACCCTGCCCCGGGCCGATCGTGCCGCAGTCGGTAGCGACCGCGGGGCGAGTCGAGCCATTTGATCCGTGCATCTGCACGGTCGTCCGCCCAACTTACCCCGTTCGGAGTAACAGCGGTGCCGAGTTGTGTCCAGGCGGT
Organism: Actinomycetospora sp. CA-084318; assembly: GCF_050955885.1. Classification (NCBI taxonomy): domain Bacteria; kingdom Bacillati; phylum Actinomycetota; class Actinomycetes; order Pseudonocardiales; family Pseudonocardiaceae; genus Actinomycetospora; species Actinomycetospora sp. CA-084318. The sequence goes on along the minus strand of NZ_CP192098.1, from coordinate 130,514 downwards.
GGCGCTCTCGAGGACCGCGTCGACGGCCAGCCGCTGCCGTTCCCGACGACGGGTCTCCAGGACCGCCGCGGGCGGCGGCACCTCCAGCGGTCCGCCGGGCGCGGGCGGCAGGCGCGGCACGAGCCCCAGCACCGCGGCCGCGAGCTCGTCCGGCGCCACCGCCCGGACCTGCACGTCGGCGCCCGCGTGGTCGGCGGAGGTGAGCAGGGCGGCCCCGCCGCGGCCGCCGAGGGCGACGGCCGCCACCGGCCCGGCCCCGCGGCGCACCAGGTCGACCTGGCGGTCGGCGTCCCGCACGGCCGTGCCGACGGCGAGCAGCGTCGCGGCCGGCCCGGGCGCGAGCAGGCCACGACCCGCCAGCGCGTCCTCGGTCCGGGCACGGGCGAGCACCGTCTCGTCCTCGGTGTCCGCGGGCCAGGCGACGGGCGTCAGCGGGTAGGGCCAGTCGCCGACGCCGCACTGCTCGAGCACCCAGAGCAGTTCGTGGCGGCGCACCGTGATCACGGGCCCTCCCCCAGCACCGGCGGGGCGACCCGGCGCCCGCCCGCGCCCCACCCCGCGGGGTCGGGGTCGACGAGCCAGCTCTCGTGCCGCACCGGGACGGCCTCCCGGCCCTCCTCCGTCGGCTCCTCCCCGTCCTCCGGCCGTGCCTGCGGGATCGGCCCGTCGGGCCCGAAGTCGTCCGGTCGGGCAGCGGGTCGGTGATCAGCGAGCACCTGCGGTGGCCGCGGGGGGCGGCCGACCGCCGAGGGTGCTCGCTCGTCCGGGGGACGGGTCGGGGCCACCGGGCGCGGCGCACCGGGACCGGGTCCGGGCGGTCGGGCGGTGGCGGCCCCCGGTCCGCGGCGACCGGGCGCCGCGGCGCCGGGCACCGGCGCAACACCGCCCGCACCACGACCCGCACCACCACCCGCCACCCCTCTCGCCGCACCGCCTGCCACACCTCCCGGCACGCCTCCCGCCGTCGTCCCGCCGGAGGGTCTCGGCCCGCCACCGAGGCCGGTCGAGCCCGGGGCGGCAGCGGTCGCCGAGGGCCCGGCGACCGGTGTCACCGGCGACGCGGCCGCCCCGGCACCGGCTGCGGCCGGCGGTCGGACGCCCGCACCCGTCGTCGGGACCGCCCCGGAGCCCGTCGTCGGGCCGGCCGGGGCCGCCGCGCGCTGCAGCACCCCGCTCGCGGCCCCGCGGGCGCCGACCGGGAGCGGCGCGCGCCCGGAGGCGGTCGGCACGGGCGCGGTGCCCGGCGCCGGCGCGGGTCCGGCGCCCGCCGGACCGACCCCGCGCGCGGCCGCGGCCGTCTCGGACAGGTAGGTCCGGTACGCCTCGCGGGCCGCGGCCTGGTCGGCCGCCGCCGCCCGGAACCCGCCGTAGCCGTCGGCGGGGCGGCCGGTGACCAGCGACCGCAGTTCGTCGAGCACCGGCGTCACGCCGAGGCTCGGCAGCGCGGGCGGCCGGGGCGGGCCGACGGCCGCGCGGACCCGCACGAGCGCGGCGCGCAGGCCGTCGACGCCGCGGGCCTGGCCCCCGACGGTCTCCGCGAGCTGCTCCATGCGCTGCGCGAGCACACGGGAGCGGGCGCCCGCCGCGTCGGCGTCGCGGCCGACCCAGGTCTCGCCGACACCGCGCTGCGCGGCCTGCAGCCGCTCCGCGGCGCCGCGCAGCTCGTCGGCGCGGGCCAGGTGGCGGTCCCGGGCCGCGGCCAGGGCCTCCGGGCTCGCCCCGTCGCGGGTCCAGCGGTGAATCTGCTCATGGCTGAGCCCGGACACGTCGCGTCCGTCCCAGCCGACCGCCGGCATGTGACTCCGTCCTGTGAGTAGTAATCCGTCCTCCAGCACGGATTACTACTCACTCGGCGCAGCCCCCTACAACCCGAAGCGGCTCCACACGGCCCGGTCCTCGAGGTACTCCAGCGCCCCGACGACCGCGGCCGCGGGGTCGAGGGCGCCGAGACCGGGCACGCCCGCGAGCACGCCCACGCCGAGCCGCGCGAGCAGCGGCTTGCGGGGCTCCACCGCCACCGCCTCGGCGTCGGGGTAGCGCTCCTTCAGCACCTCGCGCGGCGTCCCGATCCCGTCGATCAGGCCCAGCTCCAGCGCTCGTCGGCCGGTCCACACCTCACCGGTGAACAGGTCCGCGGACTCGTCGAGCGCGTCCCCGCGCCGGCTGCGGACCCACTCGATGAACAGCTGGTGCAGCTCGGCCTGCATGCCGAGCAGCCACTCGACGTCCTCGGGCTTCTCCGGCTGGAACGGGTCGAGCCGGGCCTTGTTCGCGCCCGCGGTGTGCAGCCGGCGCTCGATGCCGAAGCGCTCGATCAGCCCGGTCAGGCCGAAGCCGCCGCTGACCACGCCGATGGAGCCCACCAGCGAGGTGGGGCACGCGTAGATCTCGTCGGCGGCGCAGGCGAGCCAGTAGCCGCCGGAGGCTGCGACGTCCTCACAGAAGGCGAGGACCGGCAGCTCGTGCTCGGCGGCGAGGCCGCGGATGCGGTCGGCGACGAGCTGGGACTGGGTGGGCGATCCGCCGGGCGAGTTGACGACGAGGGCGACCGCGACGGCGTTCTCCGCCTCGAACGCCCGCGTGAGCGCGGACTCGACGGACTGCAGGTTGATGACGGCGCGGGGCACGGGGCCGGACGCGGAGGCGATGACGCCGTTCAGGCGCACCACCGACACGGTGCCGCCGGAGACCCGCGAGGCGAGCGCACCGGGCAGGACCGACGACACGGCCGGCGGGAGCTTGAGGGCCGAGGGCAGGCGGAGGTCCATACCAGCCAGTCTGCCGCATCCGATCAGACCCGGACGCCCGCCCGGAACTTCGGCACCCGCAGGCTGATCTTGGTCCCGGCGCCGCGCTCGGTCTCCACGACGAGGCCGTAGTCCGGCCCGAACGCCGAGCGCATGCGGTCGTCGACGTTGCCGAGCCCCACGTGCGCGCCCGAGAGGTGGGCGTCGCGGTTGTCCTCGCGCAGCGCCTGCGGGTCCATGCCGACCCCGTTGTCCTCGACGGTGATGAGGCACTCGCTCGCCGAGTCCTCCGCGGTGAGCGTCACCGTGCCACCCTCGACCTTGCCCGCCAGACCGTGCCGCACGGCGTTCTCCACGAGCGGCTGCAGCGCGAGGAACGGCAGCACCACCGAGAGCACCTCCGGCGCCACCTGCACCTTGACGGCGAGCCGGTTGCCGAAGCGCGCCCGCTCGAGCATGAGGTAGCGGTCGATGTTCTTGAGCTCCTCGGCGAGCGTCGTGTACTCGCCCGCCTGCCGGAACGAGTACCGGGTGAAGTCGGCGAACTCCATGAGCAGCTCGCGGGCCCGCTCGGGGTCGGTGCGGATGAACGAGGCCACGGTGTTCAGCGCGTTGTAGATGAAGTGCGGCGAGATCTGGGCGCGCAGTGCGCGGACCTCGGCCCGGTTGAGCCGGTCGCGCGAGTCGTCGAGGTCGGCCAGCTCGAGCTGGCTGGAGACGTACCGCGCGACCTCCGCGGTCGCCCGCAGCAGCACCGGCCCGGGGGTCTCCCCGCTGACCGCCGCCAGCGTCCCGACGACGTTGCCGTCGACCTCCAGCGGGACGACGACGATGCCCTTGACCGGGCAGCGGTCGTCCCCGCACTCGATGTCGCGCCGGCTGGCCATCTGCTGCCGCCCGGTCTTCATCACCTTCTCGGCGTAGAACCGCACGTCGAGGTTGTGGTGCTCCGCCTCGCCGTCCCATGCGAGCGGCACGCAGTCCGCCGCCGTCATGGAGAGCGCCTCGGTGTCGAGCAGCGTGCGCAGGTAGGGCACCGCGAACTGCGCCGAGGACTCCGAGAGGCCCTCGCGCAGCGCGGGCGCCGCGAGCGAGACGGTGTGCAGCGTGGAGAAGGTGGCCCGCTCGAGCGGGGACGCGAAGGCGTGCCGCCGCCGGAACCGCTGGTAGACCACGACCCCGACGACGACCAGCACGACCACCACGCCGAGGACGACGAGGACGGTCGGGGAGGTCAGCCAGCCGAGCACGCGGTCATCGTCTCCCCCGCCACCCCGTCAGAGCAACGAGCCACACGTTCCCGACGACGGGTGATCATCCGTTCGGCGGTATGCCTCACTTGACGAGACGGGACAGGCGGCGGTCCGCCAACGGTTTGCCGCCGGTCTGGCAGGTGGCGCAGTACTGGAAGGAACGTTCGGCGTAGGACACCTCGCGCACGGTGTCCCCGCAGACCGGACACGGCAGGCCGGTACGGGCGTGCACCCGCATCCCGGAGCGCTTCTCGCCCTTGAGCAGGGCCGCGTCCTGGCCGACGGCCCGGTCGACCGCCTCGGTGAGCACCGCGATCATCGCGGCGTGCAGCCGGTCGAGCGCCTCGGCGTCGAGCTTCCCGGCGATGGCGAACGGCGACAGCTTCGCGACGTGCAGGATCTCGTCGGAGTAGGCGTTGCCGATGCCGGCGATGGTCCGCTGGTCGGCCAGCAGCGTCTTCAGACGGGTGGACGCGCCCGCGACGATCTCGCCGAACTGCGCCCGGGAGAGGGTGAGCGCGTCCGGGCCGAGCGAGGCCACCTGGGGGATGGTCGCCGGGTCGGTCACCACGTAGGCCGCGAGTCGCTTCTGCGTGCCGGCCTCGGTGAGGTCGAAGCCCGGGCCGCCCACCGTCTCGAGGTGGACCCGCAGCTCGAGCGGGCCCTTGCCCGGTTTCGGCGGGGTGGTGGAGGCCTGCTCGTGCCAGCGCATCCACCCGGCCCGCGAGAGGTGCACGACGAGGTGCAGCCCGTCGAGGTCCACGTCGAGGAACTTCCCGATGCGCCCGGCGCCGGTGACCAGCCGCCCGGTCAGGGCGGACAGCGGCGGGTCGAAGGTCTTCAGCGCGGTCATGCTCGCGAGGTCGACCCGCGCGACGGGCCGGGCGATGGCGTGCGTGCGCAGGTGCTCGGCGAGCGCCTCCACCTCGGGGAGCTCGGGCACGGGGCCCTCCTACTGGGGTTGCAGCGGGCTGTTGGCCCGGGCGGGGGTGCCACGGTTGCGGAGGGTCCGGACGATCTGGCGGAACTCGGCCTTGGCCTCGGTGCGGCCGCGGACGAAGCCGCCCCACTCCTCACCGGAGTCGTCGTCGTCGGACTGGCGCCCGCCCTCGGCGCGGATCAGCCAGCGCCGCCGCAGGGCCCACCGGGCCGGGAAGAACGCGACGACGAGGAAGAGGAACACGCCCATCCACCACGGCACCTCGACCGCGGGGACCGTGATGGCCCAGGCGATGAGGGCGAAGATCAGGAGACCCATGATCGCGATGATGATGATCGCCGCGTTCCGGCCGCCCTCCTTCTCGTGCTCGAAGCCCTCGGACCGCTCCAACCAGATGATCTTCGACGTGACGTACCACAGCCGGCCGTTCACGTCCTCCACCATCTTCTGGGCCATACCGGCAGCCTAGTGACGATTCAGGAAGTCCTCGACCACCGGACCGAGTTCATCCGGACGCGTCAGCAGCCCCAGGTGGCCGCCGCGGTGCAGGTGCACCTCGGAGCGCGGGAGCAGCGAGCCCATCACGTGGGCGTTGACGATCGGGATGACCGGGTCCTTGCGACCGGCGAGCACGAGCGTCGGCGCCGCGATGAGGGGCAGCACCGGCAGGCTCGTCCAGGTCGTCAGGGCGAAGAGCTGGTGCAGGTAGGCACGCGCCCGCACCGGCCGGACGCGCGAGAACAGCGCGTCCACGGCGTCCGGGTCCTCGCCGACGTAGATCTCGCGGCCGGCGTCGCGCCGGTAGGAGGGGTCGTTGTAGCGGCGCGGCGTGAGCATCCGGGCGAGCACGCTGATCCGGGCGGGCACCATCATCACGCCGGTCCCGGTGGAGACCAGCGCGAGGCTCCCGGTGCGCCGGGGGTACTGCAGCGCGAACTGCTGCACGATCCCGCCGCCCCAAGACAGGCCGAGCAGGTCGACCACGCGGTGCGAGGTGCCGGTGAGCCCGTCGAGCTGGTCGAGCAGGTCCGCCAGCAGCGTGGTGAGGGCCGCCATCGGCAGCGGCACGGCCGAGAGCTGCGAGCCGCCGATGCCGGGCACGTCGAACCGGATGACCTCGCGGCCCGGGTCGAGGGCGGCCACGAGCGGGTCGAGCAGCTCGAGGCTGGCGCCGATGCCGTTGACGAGCACCAGCGGGCGCGGGGCGGTGGTGCCCGCCGGCCGGGGGACCGCGGGGCGGACCGCGACCCGCAGGCGCCGGCCCGCGACGGCGAGCGTCCGCTCGACCGGCTCGGGAGACGCGGCCTCGAGGGCGGGACGGGGCGTCGTGGCGGTCATCGGGGGACTCCCTCCGGCGTCCGGGGCGCGGCCCCGTCGGCGGTGTCGGGCGCGTGGGAGGCGCCAGCGGCGTCGTGGCGCCCGTCGGTGTAGCTGCGGTACACCGCGATCAGCGCCTCCTTCTGCGCCTGGGTGAGCCGGGGGTCGGCCCGGACCGCCCGCTCCACGGCGGGATCGGCGGTCGGGCTGGTCCCACCCGCGGACCCGGCCTGCTCGCGGACGAGTCCGGCGTGTTCGAGCAGGGTCTCCGCGGAGAGGTCGAGCGCGTCGGCGATGGCCTGCAGGACACGCACCGAGGGCACGTGGAGCCCGCGCTCGACCTGGCTCAGGTACGGGTTCGAGATGTGCGAGAGCGCCGAGAGCTGGCGCAGCGAGAGCCGGGCGAGACGCCGCTGGTCACGGATGAAGGCGCCCAGCGCGCGGCGCTGGGCGTCCCACACCGACCCGGCGGCGTCCGTGGTGGGACGTGCCCGGCCCGCGGCGCCGTTCGGCGAGGACATCGGGGGTCAGCGCGTGCGCAGCGCCGACACGGCGCCGAGCATCTGGTGCGCGGCCGAGCGCTGCATCTCGAGCACCGCGATGCCGGTGTCGTAGGCACGGTCGACGAACTCCGCGGCGGTCGAGGGGAGGCTGCCCACGACGGTCCCGCTGCCGGCGCGGCGCGTGGCGTCGTCGGCCCCGGAGAGCGCGGCGCTCCACAGCTCGGTGACCCCGGAGGCCAGCTCGGTCATCAGCTGCTGGCCGCGGGCGACGGCGTCGGCCACCTGGTCGGTGACGTTCCCGGTGGGGGCAGTGCCGTTCGAGGTCGACATCCTCGGCTCCTCTCCTGCGACGGCGCCGGTCTGCTCGACCGGCCGATCAACCGCTCAGGATACCGAGCACCCGGGGGTGTGTCAGGGGCGCGGGAGTGAGGCGAGGATCGCGCCCAGTCGGCGGTCGACCTCGAGGAGGCACTCCGGGCAGTCGCACCGGGACTCGGGGGCGGTGAGCAGGAGGTCCAGCCGCAGGAACGCCGTGTCGTAGCGCGACCCGACGGCGTCGTCGACGACCCGACGCCACGCGACGGAGGCCGACCGGACGAGGTGCTCGGAGGGGTGCTGGTCCATGGGGCAACCGTTCGACGTCGTTCGTGATCGGAGCGTCCGTTGCGATCCCCGCACCGCCGTCGCGCTCTACGCAACACGGTGCCCTCCGGCTCCACCGGCGTCAAGGCGCGTCACGGCGCGGTGACCGGACGGTCACGCCCGCGCCACCTCCGGACGCGACGGGGCGGGAGGCCGACCGCCTCCCACCCCGTCGTCGGGACGGGTCAGCCGCTGCCGAGCACGTACTGGCCGGGCGCGTCACCGAGGACCGGGTGCGCCTCGCTGCCGACCTGCGGCGGACTCTGCATGTCCCCGCCGCGCTCGTCGATCCAGCCGATCCACGTCTCCCACCAGGAGCCCTGGATCTCGGTGGAGCGCTGCCGCCACGCGTCCGGTCCGGGCGCGTCGGAGCCGGTGGCCCCGACGGTGCCGACCCAGTGCTTGGCCTTCGGGCTGGGCGGGTTCACCACGCCGGCGATGTGGCCCGCCGTCGAGAGCACGAAGGTGACGTCGCCGCCGAGCAGCTCGGTGGAGGTGAAGGAGGTCTTCCACGGGGCGATGTGGTCGTTCTCCGCCGCCACGATGAAGGTGTCCGCCTGCACCGCCTTGAGCGTCAGCGGCTCGCCGTCGATCTCGAGCTCGCCCTTCGACAGCTCGTTGTCGAGGTAGAAGTGACGCAGGTAGAACGAGTGCATCGCCGCCGGCATCCGCGTGGAGTCGGTGTTCCACGCGAGGATGTCGAAGGCGGGCGGTGCCTTGCCCTCCAGCCAGTTCGGCCCGATGTAGTTGAAGATCAGGTCGTTGGCGCGCAGCAGGTCGAAGGTCGTGGCCATCGACTCGGCCGGCAGGTAGCCGGTCTGCTCCATCGACTTCTCGAGCCGGTCGGCGATCTCCGGGCTCACGAAGGAGGAGATCGGGCCGACGCTCGAGTAGTCGAGCATGGTGTTGAGCAGCGTGAGCGAGTTGATCCGGTCGTCGCCGCGGACCGCGCACCGCGTGGTCAGCAGCGCGGCCATGAGCCCGCCCAGGCACAGGCCCATCACGTTGACCTTGTCGGCCCCGGTGATCTCCTGGACCACGTCCAGCGCGGTGGCCGGGCCGAGCTCGAGGTAGTCGGCGAACGTCGTGGTCGCCATCGAGCTGTCCGGGTTGCGGTAGCTGATCATGAACACGGTGTGGCCGTGCTGCACCGCCCACTCGACGAGGCTGCGCTCCGGCGCGAGGTCCATGACGTAGTACTTGTTGATCCACGGCGGGCTGCACAGCAGCGGGATCGCGTGGACCTCGTCGGTCTGCGCCTCGAACTGCACGAGCTCCATGAGCCGGTTGCGGTAGACGACCTTGCCCGGCGTCGCGGCCAGCTCCTTCCCGACGCGCAGGCCGCTCTTGTCGACCTGGCGCGGCTTGCCGCCGTTGGTCGCGAGGTCGTCGAGCACGTTGCGCAGACCGGCGACGACGCTCGACCCGCCCGTCTCGAACGCGCGCTTGAGCGCGGAGGGGTTGCCGGGGAGCACGTTGGTCGGCGAGACGACGCTGCCGATGAGGCCCATGAGCATCCGGGCGCGGTCGTCGGAGTCCTCGTCGAGCGAGGCGGCGCCGACCAGGTCCTCGAGCAGCGCGACCAGGGCGAGGTACTCCTGGCGCAGCGCCCAGTAGGCCGGGTTCTCCACCCAGGTCGTGTCCTTGAACCGGCCGTCCTTGCTCGTCGGCACCGGCTCGGTCGTCGGGTCGTTCTCGACGGTGCCGCCGGCGAGTCCGCGCAACGCGCGGCCGGTCGCGGCCGCGCCGATGCGGGCCGACAGCGCGGCGAACGACGACGCCGCGCGGCCCACCTCCCCGGGGTGGGTCACCCACCCCTGGGCGAGTTGGAGGACCGTGCGGCCGAACAGGGCCGGGTCGGTCCGGGCGAGGACTGCATCGGGGACCACCCGTTCCATCGCGGTGGCGATGTCGGGGGCTCGCAGCGCCGGGGGTCCGCTGCGTCCGGGGTCGCTGGTGGCGGCCATGCCTTCTCTCCTTGCCGGGCGGCCCCGCACCCCTCGCGCCGAGGTGCCCTCGGGACCACCGTCCGCATGAATGTGTGCCCCTTCACACTGCCAGGAAAACAGCACGGCCGGCCGGGCCAGGAGGCCCGACCGGCCGGTAAGAGATGCACGTCCCACCCGCCTCCCGCGGGCCGGGGTCAGCCCAGCGGGCCGCGCTTGCGCGCGACGATCCCCTCGTAGACGAGCGGGCTCGCGTCGGTCGCGAGGCGGTGCCGGAAGCGCTCGCGGCGGACGACCTCGAGGGCGCCCGAGGCGAGGCCGTCGGAGATCATCGTCGCGAAGCCGGAGGTGTCGTCCTCGGCGAGGAAGGCGTCCTTGATCGTCAGCACCACCCAGCCGCCGTCGGCGATCTGGTCGTAGGCGGTGCGGAACGCGGCCGGCGGGATGTCGCCGAAGCCGAGCGCCGCCACGACCGTGAGTGCGGTGAGCCGGTGGTCGGCGAGGGTCCGCGCCGCGTCCGCCGGCAGGTCGGTGAGGTCGGCGACGAGGTAGTCGGCGTAGAGCCCGGGCCGGTCCCGTTCGGCCGCCGCGCGCGCCTCGGTGAGGATGTCGACGCCCACCGCGTGCGCGACGCCGATCGTGGACAGCTCCTCGGCCATGATCCCGTTGCCGGCGCCGAGGTCGAGGACCCGGACGTCGGCGGCGGACTCCCGGCTGCCCGCCAGGGCGTCCGCGAACAGGTCGGCCATGAAGCGGGGCGTGTCGCAGCCGAGGACGTCGTAGAAGATCTTCTCGTACAGCCCCGGGACGTCGAAGATCCGGTGGTAGTCGTGGAAGCGGAACTCCGACCAGGACCCGTCGGGCTGCTGGACGACGCACCACTCGTCGTTCTGGTCGAAGCGGCTGCTCGGCTCGGGCAGCGCGACGCGCAGGCCCTGGCGCGCTGCGGCGAGCGCGCCGGGGCCGCGGTAGGTGCCCACGCCGAGCCGGCCGTGCTCGCGGCGGGCGGCCTCGCTGCCGAGGTGTCCCGCGTGTCCTGCTCCGACGACTGCGGAATCGAACCCGTTCACCGTCGACGTCATGGCGACCACCCTTCGGTCACGCCGGAGCGCGACCAGCACGCGGACGAGCGAGGACGCCCGTCCGCAGGATCAGGACGATCGATCGTCGTCAGGCCCGTCCGGACCGGTCAAGCGGAGCGGTCGTGGGAGCGATGAGCCTCACGATCGCTTGATATGACGCCGCTGCGTCCGGACGCGATCACTGCTCGTGATCACGACAGGGATTCGGTCAGCGCCACTGCCCACGCTGGTCGCGCGGGTCGTAACGCTGCGTACGGTCCTGCGGGCCGCCGTAGCCACCCTGCGGCGGGTAGGGCGGCTGCGGGTCGTAGGAGCCGTAGTTCGCGTCGTAGCGCCCGTCGTAGGCCTGCGGCTGCGGCGGCTCGTAGGTCCGTCCGCCCCAACCACCGCGCTGCGCGGGCCGCACCGAGGTCGCCGAGACCCCGGAGAGCATCGAGACGATGCCGATGCCGATCGCCGCGTACAGGATGCCGGTGGCGATGTGCGCCGAGATCGACCCCTCGGCGAGGAACACCTGCAGGATCAGCACCACGATCACCAGCACCGCGATGGCCGAGAAGAACGACGCCGGCCGCGGCGTCGTCATGAGGAGCAGGTGCAGCAGCGCCGTGCTGGCGAGGGCGGCGATCGCGGCCGCGACGGGGATGACGGTGGAGGCGTTGTCGACCAACGCCCCCGACCGCCCGGCCGTCTGGATCCCGACCTCGAAGATGCTGTTGATGATCAGCACGCCGACGAACGCGATGCCGGCGGCGACGAGAGCCGTGGCCACCCCGCCCGCCCAGAGGCGTCCGGGGACGACCTCGACGTCGCCGTCGTTCCAGGAACGCTGCGGGTAGCTCACGGTCCGATCCTCCCCTGGCGGATACCGGAATGGTTGTACCGCACCGCCGGACGTTCACGATCGGAGGACGGGCAACTTCTCCCGGGGTCCCTACGCCGCCGCCCGCTCCTGCGTCGGACGGCGCCGCAGCCCGGCGTGCTCGATCGCGGGCGGGGCGTAGGACACGTCGCCCGGGTCGACGTCGGTGCCCGGCGGCACGATCTCGTCGATGCGGTCGAGCACCTCGTCGTCGAGCGTCACCCCGGCGCCCGCGAGCAGGTCGTCGAGGTGCTCCATGGTCCGCGGCCCGATGATCGCGCTGGTGACGCCCGGGTGGGCCACGGCGAACGCCATGGCCAGGTGGACCATCGACAGGCCCGCCTTCTCGGCCAGCGGGACCAGCTGCTCCACGACGTCGAGCTTGCGCTCGTTCGTGAGGCGGCCCGGCGCGAACGACATGCGCGGCGAGTCGGTCTCCTGCCCCTTGCGGTAGCGCCCGGTCAGCAGCCCCATCGCGAGCGGGCTCCACACCAGCGTGCCCATGCCGTAGCGCTCACAGGCCGGCAGCACCTCGCGCTCGATGCCCCGGTTGACGATGCAGTACGGCGGCTGCTCGGTGCGGAACCGCTCGAACCCGCGGCGCTCGGCGACCCACTGCGCCTCCACGATCTCCGACGCGGGGAACGTCGACGACCCGATCGCGCGCACCTTGCCGCTGCGCACGAGGTCGGTGAGCGCGGAGAGGGTCTCCTCGACGTCGGTGTCCGGCGACGGGCGGTGGATCTGGTAGAGGTCGACGTGGTCGGTCTGCAGCCGGCGCAGCGAGTTCTCGACCTCGGCGATGATCCAGCGCCGCGAGTTCCCCTGCCGGTTCGGGTCGTCGCCCATGCCGCCGTGGACCTTCGTGGCCAGGACGACGTCGTCGCGCCGGCCCTTCAACGCCTTCCCGACGATCTCCTCCGACTCGCCCCGGGAGTAGACGTCCGCGGTGTCGACGAAGTTCACCCCCGCGTCGAGGGCGCGGTGGATGATCCGGATCGAGTCGTCGTGGTCCGGGTTGCCCATCGCGCCGAACATCATCGCGCCCAGGCAGTACGGGCTGACCTTGATGCCGGTCCGGCCCAGCGTGCGGTACTTCATGTGCCTCCTTCGTCGGCATGTGAGCACTGTCCGTGGTTCCGGCCACGGAGCTCACCTGGCACGGCCACCTACGGCTTGAGGACGACCTTCGAGTAACCGTCCTCGCGGGCGTCGAAGCGCGCGTAGGCGTCCGGCGCCTCGTCGAGCGGGACCTCCTTGGACACCACGAACGACGGCGTCGCGCGGCCCGCGACGATCAGGTCGCGCAGCTGCGCGTTGTAGGCCTTGGCGTCGGCTTGGCCCGTGCCCATCTTCTGGCCCTTCTCGAAGAAGCGGCCCACGTTGAACAGCAGTCGCCCGTTCGCGGCGTTCTCGTCCGGCGCGCCGGGGTCCTGCGGCAGGTACAGCCCGACGATGCCGAGCCGGCCGGTGTGGCGCACCGCGTCGACCAGCTGGTTCAGCACGACGGCGGGCTGCTCCTCGCCGTCGTTCGCCGTGGCCTGGTAGCCGACCGCGTCGACACCCTTGTCGGCCCCGAGCCCGTCGGTCGCGTCGACGACCTGCTCCACCGGGTCGTTCGCGGAGAAGTCGACCGGGATCGCCCCGATGTCCTCGGCGAGCTGCAGCCGGGAGGCCACCTTGTCCACGACGAAGACCTTCGACGCGCCCTTGATCACCGCCGAGTAGGCGGCCATCAGCCCGACGGGGCCGGCGCCGAACACGACGATCGACTCACCCGGGTTCAGGTCGGCCAGCACGGTCGCGTGGTAGCCGGTGGGGAAGATGTCGGCGAGCATCGCGAAGTCGTTCTCGTGCTCGTCACCGGGCGGGAGGACGAGGGCGTTGAAGTCGGCGAACGGCACGCGCAGGTACTCGGCCTGCCCGCCGGTGTAGGGCCCCATCCCGACGTAGCCGTACGCGCCGCCGGCGTAGGGCGGGTTCACCGTCAGGCAGAACGCCGTCTTGCCCGCCAGGCAGTTCCGGCAGAATCCGCAGGCGACGTTGAACGGCAGCGAGACCCGGTCGCCGGGGCGCACCCGCGTGACGCCGGAGCCGACCTCCTCGACGACGCCCATGTTCTCGTGCCCGAACACGATGCCGGTCTCGGCGACCGTCCGACCCTCGTACATGTGCAGGTCGGAGCCGCAGATCGCGGTCGTCGTGATGCGGATCAGGGCGTCGGTGGGCGCCTCCAGCCGGGGGTCGTCGACCTGCTCGACGGCCACCTCGTTCGTCCCCTTGTAGACCACGGCTCGCATGACGCTCCCTCCGCAGGCGGGATGCACGGATGCGCATCCGACCCGCGGGGGCTCCCCCGGTGCGTGTGGATCTCAACCCTGCGCGGGGACGTTCTCCCGGCGCCGGGTGCGCTCGGCCAGGGCCGCGAACACGGCGGCGACGAGGCCCGCGACCAGGAACGACGTCAGCGACGCCGAGAGCCACGACGGCGGGGTGAACCCGATCGCGTCCCGCAGGGCCGACCAGGCGTCCGACCAGCCGGGCGCCCCGCCGGGGTTGATCAGCTGGTAGACGGCGAGCCCGACCACCCACGCCACGACCATGAGCGGGCGCGACGGGGCCCAGCGCGACAGGTCGAGCCGGCCCCGGTTCACCAGGGCCTCCCCCACGCCGACACCGAGCAGCGGCACGAAGACCGAGCCGATCACCGCGAGGAACACGGCGTAGTCGTCGATGGTGACGACGAGGCCGAGCACCGTGATCAGCAGGCCGATGGCCACGCAGAGCACCCGCCGGTCGGCGCGGGGCACGAGGTTCTGGGCCGACACGGCGGTGGAGTAGACGTTGGCGAAGGACTGGTCGGTCTCGCGCAGCGTCAGGATCAGCAGGGCGACGACGCCGAGCGGCGCGGCGAGCATCGGGGCGAACACCGCGTTCCCGTCCCCGGCCACCAGGGACAGTGCGGCGAGCCCGACGACGAAGCACAGGATCTGGGTGATGCCGTAGCCCACCGTGGCCGCGGTGAACGCCGTCGACACCCGCTTCGAGTGCCGGGAGTAGTCCGAGGCGACCGGGATCCAGGACACGGCCACCGCGATCGCCGCGTCCGTGCCCGCCCAGAAGCCCGACCACGAGCCGCTCTGCCCCAGGTCGGCGGCGGCGGGCCGGGTGAACAGCCACCAGGCGAGGTAGGCGACCGAGATCGCCACGAGGATCGTCACGACCCGGCGCAGCAGGCGCAGCATGCCGAGCGGGCGCAGCGTCAGCAGGGTCGTCACGACCCCCGCCCCGACGACCCACGCCCAGGTCGGACCGCCGAGGGCGAGCGTGCCCGCCTGCGCGATGACGACGAGCTCGAAGGTGCCCCAGCCGATGAGCTGGACGACGTTGAGCACCGACGGGATCCAGGACAGGACGCCGCCGAACAGTCCTCGCAGCACGACCATCGCGGGCGCCCCGCTGCGCGCGCCCGGGATCGCCGAGAGGCCGACCATGGCGCTGCCGATCACCGTCCCGACCACCGTGGCGACCACGGCGGCCGCCACCGTCAGGGGCGGGGCGCCCGCCGGCTGGAGCACCGCGAGCACCCCGGCGAAGCCGAGCAGGCTCACGCCGAGGTTGGCCCAGAAGGCGCCCTGGTCGAGGAACCCCAGGGACCGCGGGACGGGTCCGTCGAGGGTGGGGGCCACCTCGTCGTGGGTGGGCGTGGACGTGCTCATGGGGCCTCCGTTTCCCTGCGCCGGCATGACCCGGATCAGGTTCGAACGGTCGGGACCGCCAGGTCCCCTCTCAGTCCGTCGCTCGGACTCCCGTGGAACGCACTCGCGCCCCGCCGCCGACGGTAGATCGTCGGACGACGGGGCGCGAGGGGTGGGACGGGACGGTGCTCAGCCCGCCACGTTGATGCAGGTCTTCTTCTGGTTGATGCAGTCCGCCCCGGCCTGGTTCTGGGCGTCGGTGGCCATGTTCTCGTAGTCGGAGTGGTCGGTCGCCGGGTCGTGCTGGTTGTCCGGGAACGAGTCGATCGCGAACGCCCGGCCGGCCGGCTGGTCGTAGGTCAGGGTGATGCGCAGGGCCGGCACGGCCTTGAAGCCGTCCCCGCACCGCCCGTTCGCGTCCGGGTAGGCCATGTGCGACCGGAGGTCCTTGGACTCCAGGTTCTGGCCGTCCCAGCAGCTCGGGTAGTCGAGCAGGCGCACGAGGTTCGACCCGCTCGGGCAGATCGGGTACTTGTCGGTGACCCGGTCGGTGAAGCCGGTGCAGGTGTACTTGGCGTTGGCGTTCTTGCCGTCCTGCGCCTTGGCCTTGGCGTTGCCCATGATCATCATGAGGTGCTGCGGGAGCGCCTCGACCTGCTGGTCGCCGTGCCCGCGGAAGGTGAGCTGCGCCGAGGTCGGGGTCAGCTTGCGGCCGACGTTGCCGTCCAGGCTGCCGCCGTCCTGGCCGACGTCGTCGCCGGTGCCGTTGAGGTCACGCAGGACCGGCCAGAAGAAGGTGCTCTTGTCACCGTTCTTGCAGGACGTACCGGCCGCCTGCAGCGAGTCGTCGTTCGAGTTCGCGTTGGTCGACGTGTTGCCCACGTAGTCGTGGACGTGCTGGGCGCCGTTCCGCTTGCCCGGCGCGGCCATGTAGTTGTCCGAGTTGTTGTGGTCGCTGACCCCGCAGTCCACGGAGTAGCTGCCCTCGGAGAAGGACCCGCCGTCGCCGATGTTGCCGTTGCGGCTCACCGACCGGATGTCGACGTACTCGTCGGCCCCGGCGGCCGCGATCTTGTCGCGGCCGGCGAACTCGACCTTCTTCTCGCCCTTGGCCTGCTTGTCCGCGTCGTCCTTCTTCTGGTCGCCGGTCTTCTTGGCCTCGTCGGGAGACTTGTCGGCGCCGCCGTCGTCGTTGCCGTCGCCGTCGTTCCCGGTGCCCTTGCCCTCGGAGCGGCCGGAGTCACCGGACCCGTCGTCGGAGTCCTCCGACCCCTTCGACCCGTCCTCCGAGTCCTTGGAGTCGGAGTCTCCGGAGTCACCGGAGTCGGACGACTCGGACGACTCGTCGGAGTCCTTCGAGTCGCCGTCGGACTTCCCGCCGGTCAGGGCGGACAGGATGCTGCTGCCGCCCCCGGAGTCGCCGCCCTTGTCCTCGGCCAGCGCGTTGCCGCCGAGGACGACGGCGGTACCGCCGACGAGCAGGGCGGCGACGGCGGCGAGGAGCCGGAGCGGGAGCCGGGTGCGATGTCGTCCACGTCGGGGCATGGGCGAACGACCTCCAGACGTTCTTCGGTCCCGGACCTGGGGAGCGGTCCGGGTCGCGGCGGCGGCGTCCGGTCGGCCGGGGCTCGGGGTGTCGGTCGGGGGAGCCCGGACGTCGCCGCTGCGGGGGGAGCGGGGCCGAACGTTAGGAGCGCGCGCCGTCACCGGACCGTGATCTGAGAGTGAAGGTCCCGGGATGCCGTCGACCGCACGGCGAGACGCGACGAAAAGCAGATCCACTGCTCCGCTCGGCGGAACGGCTGCGACGGACGCCGGTTCTCGCTCTCAGGGAACCGCCCGTCGCACACACCACATCGCCGTTCGGCGCTGGCTCGTTGCCCCCGCGCCGAACACACGGCAGCCTGGTCCGCGATGCAACCCAATCGTTATGCGGACGCGGAGCGGGGCCGCGTGCTGTGTGTGGCTCCTCCCCACCGCACAACGAGCGTGCTCGTCGGTGCGTTGCGGTCGAACGGCTTCGAACCCCAACTCCTGCGGGAGAGCTGGAGCGTCGGGGCCGCGGCCCGGGCCGGCGGCGCCCGTGCGGTCGTCCTGGACGTGGAGATGAGCGGCCTGCGGCCGGTGGAGGTCCTCGCCGACCTGCACCGCGAGAGCCCCCGCACCCCGGTCATCGCGCTGACCTCGCCCGAGGCGCGCGATCGCACGGTGTCCACGCTGCGCGCGAGCCACGACGACTACCTGGTCACGCCCTTCCCGATGGAGGAGCTGCTCGCCCGGCTGCGCCTGCGCCTCGGCGACGACCGGCCGACCGCGCAGCTCTACCTGCGCCGCGGCGAGGTCATGGTCGACACCGCGCTCGAGCAGGTGTTCGTCGAGAACAAGCCGGTGAGCCTGTCGCGCACCGAGTACGCGGTGGTCGACGCGCTGATCCGGCACCCGCGCGGGCAGGCGATGTCGCAGGACGAGCTGGTCACCCGCGTCTGGGGTGGCCCGCCGACCTCGAACATCGTCGAGGTCTACATCGGCTACCTGCGCCGCAAGCTCGGTGCCGAGCGCATCCGCACCATCCGCGGCCGCGGGTACGTGCTCGAGGGCTGATCCCGCCCCGGCCCTCCCCCTGAACGAGCGAACGGCACCCTCGCGCACATAGATGCTGCGAGAGTGCCGTTCGTTCGTGACGGGGTGGTCGCGGACGGATCAGTGGCTTCGGCCGACCGGATCAGTCGGTCAGCGACGCCAGGGCGACCTGGCGGGCGCGGCGCTGGGCGTGCGCGACGGCGACGGCCTGGGCGCGCGCGGCGGCGGCGTCGGCCTTCGCGGCGCGACGGGCCCGCCAGCCCCGCGGCTCCGGCACGACGACGGGGGCCGGGGCGGCCTCGGGGGCCTGGCGCGGGGCGGGGATCACCGGGAACGGCGTCGACCGCAGCGCGGCGTCCGACGGCACCCGCGGGGCGGGGACGGCGGCGAGCTCGACGAGCGCGGCGGCGGTGTGGTGACGGCCCATGGTGTTCTCCCCCGAGAAGCGCGGGCCCGAACGCCCGCTGATGCCGGAGATATCGCCGCGGCCACGGAACTGTTTCACCGCCGCCACACGACCACCCGGACGGGTGGCCGCTACATCGACCGGACGAACGCGACCTGGCGTTCGACCGAGGTCGCGAAGGGCTCCCCGAGGTAGATGTCGAAGTGTCCGCAGTCGATCTCCACCGTCTCGACCGGGCCCCCGGCGGTCGCCGCGACCTTCCGGACGGCGGCCGGCGGGGCGATCGAGTCCGAGGCGGCGACGACGAGCAGCATCGGGCAGCGCACCTCGGGCGCCGCGGTCACCGGCCGGTTGAACGGGATCGTCAGGATGTCCCGCGCCGGCATGTCGTTGACGAACGACGGGCCCACGATCGAGCCGTAGCCGCTCTCGGCGTCCGGCGAGGTGATCGCCGCGACGGCACCGGGCGGGCCGTAGATCGCGACCCGGTGCTCGGGCCGGCCCAGCGCGTGGCCGACGGCGTCGGCGATCGCGTGCGCCGAGACCTTGAGCAGCTGCCAGGGGCCGCCGTAGCGCAGGATCTCGACGAGTGCGCCGAGCCCGTCCATCGCCGCGCCCTGGGAGATCACGCCCGCGATGCGCCGGTCGGCCGCCGCCACCGCGACGACGTGCCCGCCCGAGTACGACGACCCCCACAGCACGATCCGCTCCGGGTCCACCCCGTCGATCAGCCGCGCCCGGGCCACCGCCGCGTGGTAGTCGCGGCGGTGCGCCCGGTGGTCGACGTGCCGCCGGGTCGGGCCCTCGGAGTCGGCGAAGCCGCGGTAGTCGACGAGCAGGACGTCCGCGCCCGCCGCTGTGAAGGCCTCGGCGAAGGGACGCAGACCCGAGTCGCGCGTGGCGCCGAAGCCGTGGGCCATGACGACGCACGGTCGTCCGCCCGGGCCGGCGAGCGACTCGTCCTCCGCGCGCAGGTACGTGGTGCCCAGGCGCAGTCCGTCGGACTCGACCGTGATCTCTGTCTCCACGGCCGGGGAGACTAGGGCTGCTCGGCCGTCACGCCCAACCCGGTCGGACACGAGACCCCGGTCCCGGTCATCGAGCAGTAGCCGTTCGGGATCCGGTGCAGGTACTGCTGGTGGTAGTCCTCGGCGTAGTAGAACGCGCCGAGCGGGGCGATCTCGGTGGTGATCTCGCCCCGGCCCGCGGCGGTCAGCGCCTGCTGGAAGAACTCGCGCGTCGACTCGGCGATGGCCCGCTGCGCGTCGTCGGCGTAGTAGATCGCGGAGCGGTAGGTGGTGCCCACGTCGTTGCCCTGACGCATGCGCTGCGTGGGGTCGTGCTCCTCCCAGAACAGCCGGCAGAGCTGCTCGTAGGTGATCACGGCGGGGTCGAACACGACGAGCACCACCTCGGCGTGACCGGTGCGGTTGGTGCAGGTCTCCTCGTAGGTCGGGTTCGGCGTGTAGCCGCCGGAGTAGCCGACGGCCGTGACCCACACGCCCGGCTGCTGCCAGAACAGCCGCTCGGCGCCCCAGAAGCAGCCCATGCCGAACACCGCGGTCTGCAGCCCCTCGGGGAACGGCGGCTTCAGCGGCCGGCCGGTGAC
This sequence comes from Actinomycetospora sp. CA-084318, assembly GCF_050955885.1. NCBI lineage: Bacteria > Bacillati > Actinomycetota > Actinomycetes > Pseudonocardiales > Pseudonocardiaceae > Actinomycetospora > Actinomycetospora sp. CA-084318. The sequence continues at coordinate 110,929 of NZ_CP192098.1, read as the reverse complement.
CAGGCTGCGCTCGAGGGTGGGCAGCGGCGCCCGACGCCCGGGCAGGGCGTCGGCGGGGTCGACCATCTCGCGCTTGTCACGACCGAACCAGCTCATGGGCGCGAGGCTACGCGGATCAGGTGCCGAACAGGCCCGTCTCGAAGGGGCCGCCCGCGGGCTCGCCGACCCGCAGGAACCACTCGGCGCCGAAGGCGGCGGCGAAGGCCTCGTCGGGCAGGGCGAGGAAGAACGAGTCGGGCGCGATCTGGCTCGCGTGCGCCCGCATGGCGTCGCGCTTGGCCGCGAGCCACGGGGTCACGTCGACGCGCGTGGTCAGCTCGGACTCCGGGGTGCCCATCGCCTCCATCTCGCGCTCGTCGGGCCCCTCGCCGTCGCCCATGCCCATCTGGGCGGCCATCGCCATGAGCCGGCGCATCTCGTCGCGGTTCATGGTCGCCTGGTAGACGCGTGGCGTGCCCGCGAGCTCCGCGGCGCGCAGGCCGACGTGGTGCACCTGGATGTGGTCGGGGTGCCCGTAGCCGCCGTGGTCGTCGTAGTGGGTCAGGACCTCGGCGTCCTCCTCGCGCAGGATCGCCGCGAGCTTCTGCGCGGCCTCCTCGACGTCCGCGGCGGCGAAGGCACCCTCGGCGGTGTTCGTCTCGGTCCCGACCATCCCGGAGTCGACGTAGCCCAGGAACTCCGTCCGGGCCGCGCCGAGGATGCGCGCGGACTCCAGCGTCTCGGCGTGCCGGCGGTGTCCCAGTGTCTCGCCGGGCTCCAGGACGTCCTGCACGATCTCGCCGTGCTCGCCCCCGGTCGCGATGACCAGGACCACGCGGTGCCCCGCGTCGGCGGCGGCGCGCATGACGCCACCGCACGAGATGCACTCGTCGTCGGGATGGGCGTGGAAGGTCACCAGCGTCGCCACGAGGGCGGAGCGTAGGTCAGCCCAGCGTGAACGACAGCACCAGGATCAGGATCACGACGACCACCACGGCCACGGTGCCCAGCGTCGACGTCAGGTCGCGCCGCTTCCCGTAGAACACGTCCGAGCCGGCGATCCCCGACGACGGGTCCGGCCGGTCGGCCGGGCGGTCCACCCACGGCGGCGTGGTCCAGGCGGCCGGGACCGGGGCCGACGGTCGACGGCCCGCCAGGTGTCCGGGCACCACCTGCGTGCGTTCGGGCGGCGCGGACGACGGCGGCCGGGACGGCGGCGGCGCGAACGACGGGGGCCGGAACGTCGAGGGCGGCACGACCTGCGTGTGCTCGCCGTCGTCCGGCACCACCTGGGTGACCTCCGCGTCCGGGGTCGCCGGTGCGGGGCCCCACCGGAAGGGCGGCGGGAACGGGTCGGGCGACGGGGTCTGCGGGGGCGGTGCGGGTGCCGGGGCCGGTGCGGGCGCCGGAGCGGCCGCTGACCGGAGGGCACCCTCGGTCGGACGGGCGAGCCGTGGGTGCCCCTCGCCGGGAGCCGACGCGGGCGGCGCGACCGGCAGCGGGTCCGGGACCACCGGCAACGGGTCCACGGCCGCGGGCGACGGGTCCGGCGTCGGCGCACCCTCCGACCGGACGTCATCCTCGGCCGGATCAGCAGGCCGTGGGCGCCCCTCGTCAGACACCGGCTCGGCCGGCACCACCGGCAGCGGGTCCGGCTCGGGCGGCACCAGCGGCAGCGGGTCCACGGCAGGCTCGACGGGCTCGACGGGCTCGGCGGGCGACTCGGCAACCGTGACGTTCGTCGCACTCGCGGCGGCCCGGGCCTGCGCCTCCTGCTCGCGGCGCCGCGCGACCAGCTCGTCGCGCCGACGCCGGTAGGAGGTCGCGTCCACGCGCCCCGCGGCGAGGTCGGCGTCGAGCCGCTGCAGCTCCTCGCTGGCGTCCACTGCCCGGCCACCCTCCCCGAGATCCGCCGACGCGCGCACGGTATCCGACGAAAACCCCGGTCGGCGCCGCCGTGATCGTCGGGGGCACGATCGCGCAGCTCCCGACCGAACGGCGCGAGATCACCACCACACGCGGCCGAACGATCGGGCCGTCGGCGACGAAGGTGCTGCCGACGGAAGTCCCGTCGCCCGTTGACACCCCAGCGTCGAGAGGACCACCGCCGTGTCGTCCACCGTGCCCGTGCCCGACCGGACCCCGCTGCGCGCCGAGCGCGTCGTGCCGCGCCCCGCGGAGGGCCTCTGGCCGGGGCTGCAGGACCCCGGTGAGAACCGGCTGCGGATGGTCATCGCCCGCTCGCTCCTGCGCGCGGCCGTGCGCCGCATGCCGATGCGGCTCAACTGGCCCGACGGGTCGAGCGAGGGTGCGGGCGACGCGACGAGCCCCGCGATGCGCGTCATCCGGCCGGAGGCGTTCTTCACCCGGCTCGGCACCGAGGGGCTCATCGGTCTCGGCGAGGGCTGGATGGTCGGCGACTGGGACTCCGACGACCTCGTCGGCGTCATGCGGTGCTTCACCGAGCACATCGAGTCGCTGGTCCCGAAGCCGGTCCGCAACCTGCGCCGGCTCTACGACCGCGGGCAGCCGCGGGAGGAGCGCGCCGCCGACGCCGCGGTCTCCCAGGAGAACGTGCACCGGCACTACGACCTGTCGAACGACCTGTTCCAGCTGTTCCTCGACGAGTCGATGATGTACTCCGCCGCCTGGTTCGACGGGTCCGTGGGCCCCGACGGGCAGCACGTCGAGTCGCTCACCGCGGCCCAGCACCGCAAGGTCGACGGCATCCTCGACCTCGCCGGAGTCCGCGACGGGTCCCGCGTCATCGAGATCGGCACCGGTTGGGGCGAGGCCGCCATCCGCGCCGCGCAACGGGGCGCCCGCGTCACCACGCTGACGCTCTCGGTCGAGCAGGCCGAGCTGGCCCGCGCCCGCGCCGAGGCGGCGGGCGTCTCGGACCGGATCACGATCGACATCCGCGACTACCGCGACGCCCGCGGCGAGTACGACGCGGCCATCTCGATCGAGATGATCGAGGCGGTCGGCGAGCGCTACTGGCCGGAGTACTTCCGCACGATCGACCGGCTGCTCGCCCCCGGCGGCCGCTTCGGTCTGCAGGCCATCACCATGCCGCACCACCGGCTCCAGGCGACGAAGTCGTCGTACACCTGGATCCACAAGTACATCTTCCCGGGCGGGATCATCCCCAGCGTCGAGGCGATCGAGCAGACCCTCGCCCGCCACACCTCGCTGCACGTCGACGACCGGCGCTCGATCGGCCTCGACTACGCCGAGACGCTGCACCGCTGGCGGGACACCTTCCTCGAGCGCGAGCAGCAGGTGCGGGGCCTGGGCTTCGACGAGACGTTCGTGCGGATGTGGGACTTCTACCTCGCGTACTGCGAGGCCGGCTTCGCGTCGAGCTACCTCGACGACTGGCAGTTCGGCATCACGCGTAACTCCTGACATCGGAGCGAGCACGCCGATAGGGGGTGCGGCTCCGGTCGGGTGTGACCCCGACCCGTAACGGTCAGCCCTGACCGTCGAGGGGATAGCCTCCGCCCGAGCGGGGCCACCCGAGCCACCGGACCACCTGCCGAGGAGTGCACCCACATGGACGTAACCGACGTCGCCGCCATCGTCACCGGAGGGGCGTCCGGTCTGGGCGGGGCGACCGTCCGGCGACTGGCCGCCGACGGCGCCCACGTCATCGCGATCGACCTGCCGCAGGCGATCGACCGCGCCGAGAAGCTGGAGCGCGTCGACTACATCCCGGCCGACGTCACCGACGGCGACCAGGTCCAGGCCGCCGTCGACGCGGCCGTCGGCACCGGCCTGCCGCTGCGCGTCGTGGTGAACTGCGCCGGCATCGGCACCGCCGGTCGGGTGCTGTCGAAGAAGGGCCCGCACGACCTCGGGGTGTTCTCCACGGTCGTCGGCGTCAACCTGATCGGCACCTTCAACGTGATGCGCCTCGCCTCGGCCGCCATCGCGCAGACCGAGCCGCTCGAGCACAACGCGCGCGGCGTCGTCGTCAACACCGCCTCGATCGCCGCCTTCGAGGGCCAGATCGGCCAGATCGCCTACGCGGCGTCGAAGGGCGGCGTCGTCGGCATGACGGTGCCGGCCGCCCGTGACCTCGCCCAGTACGGCATCCGGGTCATGACGATCGCCCCCGGCATCGTCGACACCCCGATGCTCGCGGGCGTCGAGGAGTCCTTCCGCGCGGACCTGGCGAAGGGTGTGCCGTTCCCGCAGCGGCTCGGCGACCCGACGGAGTACGCGGCGCTCGTCGGCATGATCGTCGGGCACGACTACCTCAACGGCGAGGTCATCCGCATGGACGGGGCGCTGCGCATGCAGCCGCGCTGACCCGCTCGGCCGGCGCTCCCGGCTCCCCGGGGTCGGGCCGCAGGTCGTCGAGGTGCGGGACCGCCAGCACCGCGTCCGAGGTCATCCACGTCCGCAGGGCGTGGGTGGCCCGGACGTCGTCCTCGTTGTAGATCAGCAGCCGGTCGCGCATCGCGGGCTCCGGCGGCTCGCCGTCGAGACCCACCGCCCGCCGGTACCAGCGCATCGAGTTCTCGCCGCCGGCCTCCGGGTCCCGCCACCCGAACCCCGCCGACGGCGCCACCCGCTTGAGCCCCTTGCCGTGCGGACACAGGAACGAGGTGCTCACGGCCGGGAACAGGTCGATCCACTCGTCGGAGGCGATGAACGCCTCGACCTCGGCCGCCGCGGGGATGCCCGGCTCGCCCGCGAAGCGCTCCACCGACCCGCGCAGCCAGCGGTTCTCGGCCTGCTCGTTGTAGCAGTAGGAGCGGAACGACAGGCCCCGCTCGGCCGCCCGCCGCCGCACGTCGGTCAACCAGGCCCAGAACGCCGCGAACGAGCGCGCCTCGTCCCGCGTGGGCACCGGGTCCCACGTGGCGAAGCCGCGGTAGCCGTGATCGAGCCCGACGTCGACCCCGGAGAGCAGGACGCCCCACAGGTAGGCGCCGTCCTCTCCCAGGCTCTCCATGTCCACGTCCACCTCGACGGCGCCCCGCGGGACCTCCGGCCGGTGCACCCGCCGCACCAGCGGCACGTCCGCCCGCCAGGCACGGGCCAGGGCCACCGCCTCGCGCAGGTCGGCCGTCAGCTCGCCGCCCACCGGCTCGTCGCCGTCCCCGACGGGCGCGGGCAGCCCCTGCCGCGGGTCGAGCGCCGCCAGACCGCGCACCGTGGTGATCCCGCGGCCGCGCAGCCGGAGCGCGTCCTCCCCGCGGACGACGAGGCTCACGTCGTCGGCGCGGCGCAGCTCGGACTCGCACACCGGCCACCACGGGCAGCGCCGGCACTCGGTGATGCGGGACGGCTCGGCGAGCGCCGGACCGCCGGACCGGGCGGCGGCGGCCACGGCCAGTCGGTCGGCGAAGCGCCGGTCGTAGGTGTCGAGGGGGCTGCGGCCCGCCTCCTGCCCGGGCCCGGCCGCGAGGTCGATCCACACCACGCAGTCGGCGTCCAGCCCCACCACGCCACCCCAGGCCCGGCGCGCCCCCAGGCCGGCGGCGGCGAGCATCCGGTGCAGGTGGGCGAGCCGCAGGAGGTCCCGGGACACGGCGCGGACCTTGCGGTCGGGGTCGACCGTCAACGACGACGGGTGCGGCCGGCCCAGCGGGGAGGTGAGCGCGCCGGCGCCCGGGTCGGTGACGCGGTGGCGCACGACGATCACCGGATACCACCCGGCGTCGTCGCCCCCGGCGCGGACGAGCAGCTCGGCGTGCCCGCGGCGACCCTCGCCCGGCGGGAGCTCGGCGGCCCCGACCGCCAGCACCCCGGGCTCGGCGAGCAGGGCGCGGGTGGCCTCCACCCGCTCGGAGCGCCGACCGTCGGGCACGCGGCGGTAGCCGTCCCCGAGCTCGGCGGCGAAGCGCGCGGCGAGCTGGGCGCGGTGCTCCGCGGCGTCCGCGACCCGCATCTCCACCCCGGGGTCGGGCTCGGGCAGCACGATCTGGCCCGCGCCCTCCACCCCGGTGGCCCCCATCGCGCGGCCGGCGGCCGGATCGTGCTCCAGGTGCACCCGCCGGCGGCACCGCGTGGTGACCGCGGCGTCGAGCAGCACCGCGCCCGGAGCCGGCACCGACCCGTCGTCGGGAATGCTGCTGCTCATGGCCGTCAGGGTGCCACGGACCCCCGACGGTCTCCGTGTCACCGCCCACGGTGGGGGCACCACCGTTAGGGTCCGGCCCCGGGTGGGGAACCGTCCCCCCGAGGAGATCGTCCCGGGCCCGCCCGGGGCCACGGCGGGGAGGAACCCGATGGCACGGCGCACCAGTCACACGGTCCGGCTCGGCGGCGACAGCGGCGCCGACGACGGCGTGGTCATCTGGTCCCGCAGGGCCGCGAAGCACGCCGCGAAGGCCGAGAAGCAGGCCGGTCGCGCCGCGAAGGCGGACCAGAAGGCCGCGGAGAAGCGCGCCGAGGTGGCCGAGGTGGAGGCACGCCGCGCCCAGGAGACCCCCGAGGACACCCACCTCACCGGGGCCACGGTGAAGCGCTGGATCGGCATCGCGCGCATCGTCGTGCCGATCGCCGCGCCGCTGGTCTACCAGGCCGTCGGCGCCGCGCGGTCCCGCATCGACGAGCAGCGGGCCCGCCGCTTCGGGGTGGCCCCCGACGAGCTGTCGTCGTTCTCCGGCCGCGGCACCGGGCTCTACGCCCGCGCGCACAACCTCGCCACCTCCGTGCGCGAGATCGAGCGGCGCCGCGAGGGCGACGCGGACGTCCGCGCCTTCGCCCGCGACGCCCGCGACCGGCTCTCCGACCTCGAGGCGGCGGTCCGCTCCGCGGAGCAGATGCCGACCGCCCGACGGCGCCGCGCCCACGTCGCCGTGTCCGAGGAACTCGATCGGCTCGAGGCGCGCCTGCTCGAACTGTGGGGCCTCGACCGGACCGCGCAGCTCCCCACCGGCGAGCGCTGAGGCACCCGGCGGGTCGGCAGAACCTGCAACGGCCCGCTCCCGGACACCGCCCAGCCGGGTGGATCTCAACAGATCACGGCACGTCACGATCCGGCCTCGGACCGTTCACCCTGACGGGGCGTCACGGCCCTGACCAGGCACGTTCGCGCCGACGTCGCAACGTTGTCGACCGTGCGTGACCAGGTTGCTCCGTTGTCGGCGTGACCAATCAACTAGAAAGAACCAACTTCCGGGTGACAACCCGATGGCTGTCCCCTTAATCTCTCGGCGGTCGTTGCCAGACAGACAACGACCGTTGTCCCTCGCGCTCCCGGCGTCAGGGGAGCCGAGAGGGGGACCCAGAGTGAGCCCGCGAGCCCCGCGCCGTCCGTCCGGCCCCACCTCGACCGGCCCGACCGTGACCGCCGCGGACCCCGACCGGACCGACGGCACCGACTCCGCCGACCCCTCCGACGACGAGCGGCCCGCCCGCGGCGGCCTCGAGGGCGGCCAGGTGCACCGTGCGCTCGCGATCCTCGAGCTGCTCGGCGACCCGGAGTCGCGCGGCCTCGGGGGCCCGGTCGGCGGCGCGGACGTGCCGACCTCCTTCGGCGTCGTCGAGATCGCCCGCACCCTCGGCCGGGACAAGTCGCAGATCTCCCGGCTGCTCCGCCTGCTCGCCGACGCGGGCTTCGTCGAGCGCGAGGCCGGCACGCTGCGCTACCGCATCGGCACCCGGTTGTTCTCCCTGGGGGTGCGCGCGGTGAGCCGCCGGTTGCGCGACGAGGCCGACGCCCTCGTCGAGCGCGAGGCCGCCCTGCTCGGTGAGCGCGTCGAGGTCTGTGTGCGCAGCGGCGGCTCGTCGATGACGGTCGCCACCGCCGCCCCGGACAGCGAGCTGCGCGCCATCGGCTGGGTCGGCCGGATCGTGCCCCTGTCCTGCACCGCCACCGGCCGCGCCCTGCTGTTCGACCTCGACACCCCGGCCGTCGCCCGTCTGATCGTCCCCGAGGGCCTCGCGCAGGCCGGTCCCGGCGCACCGCGGTCGCTGGACGAGCTCGTCGCGCGGATCGGCGAGGACCGCGAGCGCGGGTACTCGCTCGCCCGCCACGAGATGGACCGCGGGCTGCTCGCCGTGGGCGCCCCGGTGCGCGACGCCGCCGGCGGGGTCGTGGCCGCGGTCGGCGTGGCCGGGCCGGACTCGCGGATCGACCCGGTGCTGCCCGAGGTGAGCGCGGGCGTGCTGCGGGCCGCCGCCGATCTCTCCCGCGCCCTCGGCGCCTCGTTGCCGCCCCCGGCGACGGGTCCTCCCCGACCACCCCGGCAGCGCCGCCCCCCGACCGCCCAGCCCGTTCCTCCGACCAGAAAGGAAGGAGTGTCGTGAACGTCTTCCAGTACTTCTCGGCGAACAGCCAGCAGATCCTGTTCCTGACCCAGGCGCATTTCCTCTTCGTGCTCTACTGCGTCGTCATCGGCTCCGTGATCAGCATCGCCCTCGGTCTGATCGTCTCCACCGGCGAGCCGAACCCCACCCGGTTCAGCTTCGACTGGTGGGCCACCGGCATCCGTGAGGGCTCGCTGCTCATCACCGCGGCCGTCCTGACGATCCCGTCCCTGGCGCTGTTCGTGCTCTTCCTGCCCATCACCGGGCTGGGCGTCACCACCGCCATCCTCGTGCTGACCGTGTACACGCTCTACACGGTCCTGCGGAACACCGTGGCGGGCCTGCGCTCGGTGGACCGCGCGATCCTCGAGTCCGCCCGCGGACTCGGCTACGGCCGCGTCCGCCGGCTCCTGACGATCCAGCTGCCGCTGGCCTGGCCGGTCATCCTCAACGGCATCCGCGTCACCACGCTGATCTCGATCTCGATCGCCGTAGTCGCGTCCATCGTGCAGGGGCCGGGCCTCGGCCAGCTGCTCCTCACCGGCATCACCCGCATCGGCGCGGCGAACGCCTTCCCGCAGGTCCTCATCGGCACGTTCATGTGCCTCGTGGTGGCCGCGGTCTTCGAGATCTTCTTCGCCATCGTGCAGCGCCTGACCATCCCGAGGGGGATCCGTGTCTGAGACCGAGAACATGATCGTCCTGGAAGCCGTGGAGAAGGTCTACCCGGGCTCCACCTCCCCGGCCGTCGAGCGCCTCGACATGACGATCCCGCGCGGCGAGATCGTCATGCTCATCGGCCCCTCGGGCTGCGGCAAGACGACGACCCTGAAGATGATGAACCGGCTGATCGAGCCCACCTCGGGCCGGATCATCCTCGACGGCGACGACGTCACCGACGTCAACGGCGACCAGCTGCGCCGCAAGATCGGCTACGTCATCCAGCAGGGCGGGCTCTTCCCGCACTACTCGATCGCCGACAACATCGGCGTCGTCCCGAAGATGCTCGGCTGGGACAAGAACCGGATCAAGGAGCGGGCCGACGAACTGCTCCACCTCGTGGGCCTGGAGCCGTCGACCTACCGCGACCGTTACCCGCGGCAGCTCTCCGGCGGCCAGCAGCAGCGTGTCGGCGTCGCCCGCGCCCTCGCCGCGGACCCGCCCGTGATGCTCATGGACGAGCCGTTCGGCGCGATCGACCCGATCACCCGTGACCGCCTCCAGGACGAGTTCCTCGAGATCCAGCGCACGGTCGGCAAGACGATCTGCTTCGTCACGCACGACCTGCAGGAGGCCGTGAAGCTCGGCGACCGGATCGCCGTGTTCGGCACCGGTGGTCGCCTGGCGCAGTACGACAGCCCCGACACCGTGCTCACCAACCCGGCGGACGACTTCGTGTCCGACTTCGTCGGTGGCGGCGCGGCCGTGCGGCGCCTGTCCCTGCTGGAGCTCTCCCGCCTCGAGCTGCACCCGATCGAGACCGAGGAGAAGGCCGTCGGCAACCGCAACGGCACCCCGGTCGCGGAGGTCGACGGTGCGGGTCGTCCGGTGTCCTGGCGGCACCTGCCCGACCGGGACGCCGCGGGGACGACCCTCGTGACGGTGCCGCTCTCGGGCACGGTCTACGACGCGGTCGACGTCATGCTCGACGGCTCGACCCACCTGGTCGCGGTCGTCGACGAGGAGGGCCTGCCCAAGGGCGTCCTGCACTGGAACGACCTCGTGGCGGGCCTCAAGACGCGGGAGCGTGGCGCGTGACGGCGGTCGACCTGCAGCCGGGCGTCCCCACCCCGGCCCAGCAGCGCACCGAGGGGGAGTCGCGCGGCTTCCTCGGCGTGATCAAGGCGAACTACGACCTGCTGGTCGCGCCGATCATCGTCATCATCGGCCTGATCGTCATGGTCGCCTACGTCGGCAGCCAGACCCTGGACACGATCGAGGAGCGGGCTCTCGAGCCGGCCAACGTGTTCGGTCAGCTCGGCCAGCACCTGCTGCTGACGGTCTACTCGACCGTGCTCGTGCTGATCATCGCCGTGCCGCTCGGCATCCTGCTGAGCCGGCCGAGCGCGCGGAGGGTGCAGGGCGCGGTGCTCGCGCTGGGCGGCTTCGCCCAGGCGCTGCCGCCGTTCGGCGTCCTGCTGCTGCTCGGGTTCTGGGAGTTCGGCGTCCGCAGTGCGGTCATCGGCCTCACCCTCGCGGCACTGCTCCCGGTGCTGCGCAACACCGTGGTCGGCCTCCAGCAGGTCGACCAGTCGCTGATCGAGGCGGCCCGCGGCATGGGGATGTCCGCGCGCCAGACCCTCTTCAGCGTCGAGATCCCCCTCGCGGTCCCGGTCATCGTGGCCGGTCTGCGGGTGGCGCTCGTCCTGAACGTCGGCACGGCCACCCTGGCCACCTACATCGGCGCCGGCGGTCTGGGCGAGCTCGTGCAGCAGGCGCTGCGGCTCAACCGCATCAACCTGCTGTTCGTCAGCGGCGCGATCATCGCCGCGGTCGCTCTCCTCGTCGACTGGCTGGCCGGTGTCGCCGAGCGAGCCATCGTCGCCCGGTCCGGCTAACGGCCGGACAGCACGATCCGAACGTCAACGATCAGTCATCGAGTGAAGGAGACACGTCCAGTGCAGTGGAAGCTTCGGGGCGGCACGGGCCGCCTGCGCGGATGGCGGGCCGGCGCGGTGACGCTGGCCGCCACCGCCCTCCTCGCCGCGGGCTGCGGCGGTCTGTCCGGAAGCGGTCAGCCGGCCGCGACCGGTGGCAGCCTCTCGGCCAGCGGCATCAACCTGCAGGGCCAGACCCTCACGGTCGGCGGCAAGGACTTCGACGAGCAGCTCTTCCTGTGCCAGGCGCAGGTCCTCGCGCTGCAGTCGGTCGGTGCCACCGTCAACAACCGTTGTGGCATCCAGGGCTCGGCGGCCACGCGCGCCGCGCTGACCAGCGGCCAGATCGACATGTACTGGTCGTACACGGGCACCGGCTGGATCACCGACCTCAAGCAGTCGCAGGTCATCAAGGACTCGCGTCAGCAGTACGAGGCGACGGCCAACCTCGACAAGCAGCAGAACAACATCATCTGGACGGAGCCGACCCCGTTCAACAACACGTACGCCATCGCCACCACGAAGGCGTTCGCGGACCAGAACAACATCCGCACGACGACGGACTGGGCCAACTTCATCAACTCCGGCAACCCGAACGCCACGCTTTGCGTGGAGCCCGAGTTCGCCGGCCGTGACGACGGCCTCCCGAACCTGCTGCGCACCTACGGTGTCACCAAGCCGTACAACGCGCCGCCGGCCGTCACCACGCTCGACACCGGCGTCGTCTACCAGGCGACCGCCAACGGCAACCCCTGCAAGTTCGGCGAGGTGTTCACCACCGACGGCCGCATCCCGGGTCTGAACCTGGTCGCGCTGCCCGACGACAAGAACTTCTTCCCGATCTACAACGCGTCCAACACCATCCGCGGTGACGTGGTGGCGCGGGCGCCGGGCGTCGTCCAGGTCTCGAACGAGATCGCCAAGCGCCTGGACTACAACACGATGCTGAGCCTGAACGGTCAGATCTCCTCGCAGGGGCAGGACCCCACGCAGGTGGCTCGGACCTGGCTCCAGCAGCAGGGTCTGATCGGCCAGTCGTAGGGGCCGTGTGATCGAGGGCGGGGAGGTCCGGTGCGCCGGGCCTCCCCGCCGTCGTCGCAGTCGTCGCTGTCGTGTCCGTCATCGAGAGGCCGGGGGGCGGGTCGATGCACCGAGGCGTGCTGGTCGTGCTGGTCGCACTGCTGGCCTCGGCCCTGCTCGCCGGCTGCGCCTCCGCGCCGGGCCGGGTGACCCCGCCGGGCAGCTTCGCCCGGGACGTCGACCTCACCGGCCAGACCTACGTCGTCGGCTCCAAGGAGTTCGACGAGCAGCTCCTGCTCTGCCGCATGACCATCGCCCTGCTGCAGTCCGCCGGCGCCACCGTCGTCGAGCGCTGCGACACCAAGGGCTCGGAGAACGTCCGGTCGGCGCTGACCACCGGCGCGATCGACATGTACTGGGAGTACACCGGCACCGCCTGGCGGACCTACCTGCGCCAGGAGGCCCAGCTCACCGACCCGCGCGATCTCTACGAGGCCGTCCAGGTCGCCGACGCCGCCAACGGCGTGAGCTGGCTGCGGCAGGCGCCCTTCGACAACACCTACGCCATCGGCGTCACCTCGGCGAACGCGCAGCGCCTGGGGGTGCGGACGATCTCCGACCTCGCGCAGCTGGCCCGGTCCGGGTCCCCCGACGCGACCCTGTGCATCGACCAGGAGTTCACCGGCCGCGAGGACGGCCTCGTCGGGCTGCTGCGCGCGTACGACTTCCAGTTCCCCGACGGCGGCCTGAACACCGTCGAGATCAACGCCGTCTATCCCGCCGTCGCCGCCGGGCAGCCCTGCGTGTTCGGCGAGGTCTTCGCCACCGACGGGCGCCTCAACACCCTGCGGATCAACACGCTGGCCGACGACCGCGACTACTTCCTGCCCTACCAGGCCGCGCTCACCGTGCGGACCGACGTCCTCACCCGCGCCCCCCGCCTGGCCCTGCTCGGCGAACGGCTCGCGCCGATGCTCACCGACCAGGTGATGCGCGAGCTGAACGCGCGCATCTCGGTCGGCAAGCGCTCCCCCGACGACGTCGCACGCACGTTCCTGCGCGAGCAGGGGCTCATCGGCTGACCCGGACGCGGTTGCGATGATGCGCGGGTGCGAGCCCTCGTCGTCCTCGCCCTCCTGGTCGCGTTCCTGACGGCGGGTTGCGGCAACACCCCGCTGCGCTCGCCCGACGCGGACGGCGGGCTGCTGGCCCGGCACGACCTGCGGGGTGGCAGCTACGTCGTCGGCGGCGGACCCACCACCGAGCTGCGGCTGCTGTGCCAGCTCACGATCGCCGGAGTGCAGGCCGCCTCCGGCGAGGCCGCCGACGAGTGCGGCAAGGACGGCGGGGTCGACGTGCACGCCCCGGCGGAGCTGACCGACGTCGACACCGGGTGGGCCTCGCTCCGCACGCTCGGCCCGGACGGCGTGCCGGACCCGACCGGTGACCCGGTCGTCCCCGCCCCCGACCTCCCCGCGATCCGCGCCGCGGACGCCGCCCGCGGGATCGTCTGGCTGCCGCCGACCGCGTTCACCGACACCGACGTCGTCGTCGCCCGCGGGCCCGGACCGATCGGGGCGCTCGCCGGCACCGCACCCTGTGCCGCGCCGGGCTCCGTCCCGGGTACCACGACGGCACCGGGCACGGCCGCGCTGAGCGCGGCCTACGGTCTCGCCCCGCCCGTCGTCGTGCCGGACGTGAACGCGGTGCTCGCGGACGTGGCGACCGGCCGGTGCGCGGCCGGCCTCGTCCCCGGATCGTCGGGCCGCGTCCCGGCGCTCGGCCTGGCCGTGCGCGACGACGACCGGCGGGTGCTCGACGACGGCCCACCCGGCTCCCGCGGGTACGCCCCGATGCTGCGCGCGGGCGTCCTCGCCGGTCGTCCCGCCCTCGCCGACCTCCTCGGGGAGATCACGACGCGGCTGGACGGGCCGGCGATGCGCGGGATGGTGCGGGAGGTCGAGGTCGACGGCCGCGACCCCCGGGACGTGGCCCGGCGCTGGCTGATCGCGCAGGGCCTGATCGCCGCGGGTTAGCTCGCGGGCAGGCCGTCGTCGCCGTGCACCGACGGGCCGGTGGCGCCGCCGAGGTCGTCGACCGCGGTCCCGAGCGGCTCGGTGCCGTTGATCAGCTCGAGGGTCCGTCCGACGGTGGCCGGCGCCTCGAGCAGGGCGATGAGCGTGGCCGCCACGTCGGCGCGGGTCACCTCCTCGTGCCCGACCGGCTCCTCGGCCAGCCGGACGCGCCCGGTGGCGGGCCCGTCGGTGAGCACACCGGGTCGCAGGATCGTGACGTCCAGGTCGTCGCGGTCGCGGACGCCCTGCTCCGCTTCCCCCTTGGCCCGCAGGTACGCGCCCCACACCGAGTCGTCCTCGGCCTCCGACGGCGGGTTCGCGGCGCCCATCGAGGAGACCTGCAGGTAGCGCCGCACCCCGGCCCGCGCCGCGGCGTCGGCGACCAGCAGGGCAGCGTCCCGGTCCACCGTGCGTTTGCGCTCGGCCCCGCTGTTCGGGCCGGCCCCCGCGGCGAACACGACCGCGTCCGCGCCGGTGAGGTCCTTCGCGAGCTCGTCGGCGGTGACGGCCTCCAGGTCGACCTGCACCGGCTCGGCGCCGGCCGCCCGGACCTCGTCGGCATGGTCCGGGTTGCGGATCAGGGCGACCGCGGTGTCACCCCGCTCGGTGAGCTGCTCGGCGAGCAGCAGGGCGATCTTCCCGTGGCCTCCGGCGATCACGACGCGCATGGCGTCGGCCTACCCGGAGGGCCGCCCGGTCACGCCAATGTCCGATTCGTTCGTTTCGGCTATCGGTGGAATCCCCGCTCTTGCACACAACCGAAACCTCTCGTGTGATGGAGGCCGCTGCGCGAGGAGCGACGGAGCCCACACCACCGACGGGTTTCCGGTCTCCGCCGCGCCTCCCACCACCGTCGCTTGGAGGACTCTGCCGTGAAGGCCGTGCGGGTGCACTCGTACCAGCAGGACCCGTCGCTCGACGACATCGCCGAGCCGAAGCTCCAGGGCCCGCTCGACGTCATCGTCAAGGTCGGCGGGGCCGGGGTGTGCCGTACCGACCTGCACATCATCAACGGGGACTGGAAGGACATCCAGAACCCGGCACTCCCGTACGTCATCGGCCACGAGAACGCGGGGTGGGTCGCCGAGGTCGGCGACGCGGTGACCAACGTGGCCGTGGGGGACACCGTGATCCTCCACCCGCAGCCCTCGTGCGGGCTCTGCCTGGCGTGCCGCGCCGGCCGCGACATGCAGTGCACCGGCGACGCGTTCTTCCCCGGCCTGTCCGACAACGACGGCGGGATGGCCGAGTACCTGCGGACCACCGCCCGGGCCTGCGTCAAGCTCGACCCCTCGACGAACCCGGCGGACGTCGCGGCGCTGGCCGACGCCGGGATCACCGCCTACCACGCCGTGCGCAAGGCCGTGCCCTACCTCTACCCGGGCACCACCGCCGTCGTGCAGGGCGCGGGCGGGCTCGGCCACATCGGCATCCAGTCGCTCGCGGCGCTCACCGCGACGAAGATCATCGTCGTCGACAAGAACCCGGCGGCGCTCGAGCTCGCGAAGACCATCGGTGCCGACGAGACCGTCGTCGCGGACGGCAACCACGTGCAGGCCGTGCAGGACCTCACCGGCGGCGGCGCCACCGTGGTGTTCGACTTCGTCGCCGAGCAGGGCGCCGAGCTCGACGCCTGGGCGATGACCGGACCCGCGGGCTACTGCTTCGTGCTCGGCTACGGCGGCGAGTTCCGCGCGCCGACGCTGGACTTCGTCGCCGGCGAGAAGAACGTCATCGGCAACATCGTCGGGACCTACAACGACCTCGCGGAACTGATGGTCCTCGCGCAGGCCGGGAAGGTCACCCTGCACACCGTCCAGTACCGCCTCGACCAGGCCCTGGACGCCCTGCACGACCTCGACGCGGGCAAGGTCCGCGGCCGGGCGATCCTCGTCCCCTAGTCCTTCGGCTCTCCACCACCACCACATGGGCGTGGTCCCGCCATGCCCGAAGGAGGAATCCCATGTACGAGAAGAACGGCGAGAAGTACTTCGTCGTCGACTCCCACATGCACTACTGGGACGCGTCCCCGGAGAACTGGGTGCCGGGCGCCGAGCAGTACGCCAAGGGTTGGATCGAGTGCTTCCACGCGTACCAGTCCCTCGGCCCGGCCGAGACCCACTGGTCGATCGAGCACTTCCAGAAGTACTCCGAGGCCGACCTCATGAAGGATCTCTTCGAGGACGGCCACGTCGACGTCGCCATCGCGCAGCCGACGTACCTCAAGGAGTGGTACACGGAGGGCTTCAACACCACCGAGCGCAACGGTCAGCTGCTGCGCAACCACCCCGACAAGTTCCGCCTCAACACGCGCTTCGACCCGCGTGACGGCGAGGCCGGGATGCGCGAGTTCGAGCGCAACGTCGAGGAGTGGAAGCCGCTCGGCGCGAAGCTCTACACCGCGGAGTGGAACGGCGACTCGCGCGGCTTCAAGCTCTCCGACCCGGAGTGCTACAAGTTCCTGGAGCGCGCGCAGGAGCTCGGGATCCGCAACATCCACATCCACAAGGGCCCGACGATCTGGCCGCTCGACAAGGACGCCTTCGACGTCTCCGACGTCGACAAGGCCGCCACCACGTTCCAGGGCCTGAACTTCATCGTCGAGCACGTGGGCCTGCCGCGCATCGAGGACTTCTGCTTCATGGCGACGCAGGAGCCCAACGTCTACGCCGGCCTCTCGGTCGTGCTCGGCGGCCTCATGCACGCCCGCCCGCGCTTCTTCGCCAAGGTCATGGGCGAGCTGCTGTTCTGGGTCGGCGAGGACAAGATGACCTTCGGCTCCGACTACGCCATCTGGGAGCCCAAGTGGCAGGTCGAGGGCCTCGTGGACTGGGACTACCCCGAGGGCCACGACTACGACGACTACCCGCGCCTGGGCGTCGACGGCAAGAAGAAGATCCTCGGCCTCAACGCCGCCAAGCTCTACGACATCCCGGTGCCCGCCGAGCTGCAGCTCTCCGGTGACTCGCCGGCCGCGCAGGACGACGCGGAGCTGGTCAACCGGGAGGTGGCCCAGGCATGACGGTGCTCTCCGACACCCGGGTCCTCGGCTCCAACAGCAACGACGCCGCGGCTGCGTCCTCGCTGGGGACGACGGCCCGGGTGTGGGAGGCGCTGCGTGCGGTGCGCGACCCCGAGCTCGACACCGACGTGGTCTCGTTGGACTTCGTCGCGTCCGTCGAGGTCTCGGACACCGGTGTCGCGCACGTCTCGCTGCGCCTGCCCACCTACTTCTGTGCCCCGAACTTCGCGTTCCTCATGGTCGCCGACGCCCACGACGTGGTCTCGGCGGCCGAGGGGGTCTCGCGGGCCGACGTGGTCCTGATCGACCACTTCGCCTCCGACGCCATCAACACCGGCGTGGCCGCCCGGGCGGGCTTCGTGTCCTCCATGGCGGGCACGGAGGTCGGTGAGGCGGTCGCCGAGCTCGACGAGCTGCGGCGCACCTTCACCGAGCGGGCCCTGATGGCCGGCACCGACCTCGTCGTCCGGCCGCTCATGCGGCAGGGCGCGACCCCGGAGCAGGTCGCCGCGATGACCCTGGGCGAGGTCCCGCCGTCCGACGACCTGCGCCGGCTGCGCGCGCGTCGTCGGGAACTGGGGATCCCGTCCGAGGACACCGACCCGCTGGTGGTCGACCCGACCGGCCGCACCGTCGGGGTGGACGCCCTGCCGCTGCACCTGCGCAAGGCGCGCAGCTACCAGGTCGGCGTGGACGCCAACACCAGCATCTGCCGCGGCCAGCTCGCGGCGCGGTACGGGGTCTGACCCGGCCCTCTCTTTCCGAGCGAAAGGCACTCTCGCGCACATAGATGTTGCGAGGGTGCCGTTCGTTCATTCCGGGGCGGTGGCGAACGGCGGCAGGGACTGCGACGCCGGGACCACGATGAGGTGGGGCACAGGCCGTGACGCAGCGAGCCGGTAATGGGCCCACAGTTCCTCCAGGACCACGGCCGGTTCGGTCCGGAGGCGTCGCGGACGATGGTGGGCGACCACGACACCGGCGCTGATCATGGCTGCCCGCCGACGAGCCGTGTCGTCCTCCTCCACCGGATGGAACTCCATCGAGTCCTGCTCCCACGCCATGCCGACCTCGACGATGTAGCCGTCGGGGCGGGCGAGGAAGCGTCCGTCCGGCAGGCGCAGGGTCGGGTTCCACAGCATCGGTGGGAGTCCGCTCCGGGCGTGGAGGTCGCGGCCCCAGCCCTCGGCGGCCGACCGGATGCCCTCGGCGATCTCCTCGAGCACCTCCCGCACGAGGCCCGAGCCCCGTTGGTTGCCCGTGCGGAGTTCGGCCTGCAGCCGCTCGACGGTGGTCCTACGACGCTGGACGGCCTCGGCGAGCATCGCTCGCACCCGATCGCGGTCGGAGCAGTGGCGGGCGGCGTCGAGGACGGCCCGTTCCACCGGAGCGATCCGGAGCCCACCGCGCAGCACGGCCGGTGGAAGGTGCTGCGTGCGTTCGATCAGGACGCTCGAGGCGAAGCGCCGGCGCCGGTCCTCGGGAACGAGCAGGTGGATCGACCCGTCGTCGGGAAGGCGGTTCAGATCGTGGCGACGAGCGGCCTCGACGCCCGAGAGCACGCTCTCCGACCCGGCGTAGAGCATCGCCGCCGCGACCTGCTGCTCACGGGTGGGCGGTCCGCTCTGCAGGAGGATCACCCCGGGGAACAGGCGTCGCCAGCGACCGGAGCGGACCCGCTGCGAGATCGTGGCCGACGGCACGCCGAGCGCGACGAGGTCGGCCACGCGGGCGACGGCGAGTGGAGCGATAGCGGCGAGGTCGAACGGGTCGACGCGACTACGACGAGGCATGCGGCCACGGTCGGGCCGGGCCCGCCCGAGACGGTAACCGCGAACAGCGCTCTGGGGACCGACCTGCGGCTGTGGAGCGACAGGGAGCAGGCCACTGATCCGTCTGCGTACCCGCCGTCATGAACGAACGGCACTCTCGCAGCATCTATGCGCGCGAAAGTGCCGTTCGCTCGAAAAGCGGAGTGGTCAGCCCCAGACGTCCTGCGCGACCGAGACGACCAGCTCCAGCTTGGCCACCTCCTGGTCGTAGGACAGCGTGTTGCCCTCCACGGTCGAGGAGAAGCCGCACTGCGGGGAGAGGCAGAGCTGCTCGAGCGGCACGTACTTCGTCGCCTCCTCGATGCGGCGCTTGAGCTCGTCGGGCGACTCCAGCTCGCCGGACTTGGTGGTCACCAGGCCGAGGACGACCTGCTGGTCGCCGCGCGGCAGGTAGCGCAGGGGCGAGAAGTCGCCGGAGCGGGCGTCGTCGTACTCGCAGAAGAAGCCGTCGACCTCGAGCCCGCCGAAGACCTTCTCGGCGACATGGTCGTAGCCGCCCTCGGCCGCCCAGGAGGAGCGGTAGTTGCCGCGGCACATGTGCGTGGTGACGCGCAGGTCGGAGGGCCGGTCGCGCAGGGCCAGGTTGATCGTGTCGACGTACCGCTCGTGCATGTGGTCGGCGTCCTCGCCGCGGGCGGCCATCGACTCGCGCTGGGCCGGGTCGTTCAGGTAGGCCAGCGAGGTGTCGTCGAGCTGCAGGTAGCGGACGCCGGCCGCGTGGAGCCGGGCGACCTCGTCGCGGTAGGCGGCGGCGAGGTCGGCCCAGAACTCGTCCGGGTCGGAGTAGGGCGAGCCCTCGTGCACCGGGGCGCCGCCGAGGCGGTAGTGCAGCATCGAGGGCGAGGGGATCGTCAGCTTCGGGACGGCGGTCGTCGTGAAGGAGGCGAGCGTCTCGAAGGCCGAGCCGAAGATCGTCGTCGACAGCCCGATCCGCTGGTCGATCACCAGCGACATGGCCGCGAACGTCAGGTCCCCGGACGCGTTGCGGAAGGCCACCTCCACCGACGAGTCCTTCGAGGAGGACACCCCGTCGAGCTGGTAGAGGAAGTCCATGTGCCACGACGAGCGGCGGAACTCGCCGTCGGTGGCCGCCTGCAGGCCGACCGACTCCTGCATCGCCACGACGTCGCGGATGGCCTCGTCCTCGGCCGCGCGCAGTCCGGCGTCGTCGAGCCGCCCCTCGGCGTGCGCGCCCCGGGCCTCGAGCAGGGCCGGCGGTCGCAGGAGGCTGCCGACGTGGTCGGCGCGGAACGGAGCGAGGTCACGTGCGGACATGCGAACACCTCACCGCATCGGCGCGGTGTGATCAGCCCCGGTCCCACCTGACGGAAATCTCGTCCTCGAACGCCGACGCGGCCCGCGCCGCCGCGCCCCGGACCGCGTCCTCCATCCGCGCCCGCCGGTCGAAGATGCTGCCCGGACCACCGGCCGGCACCACCGGGACCGCGACCGAGACCGCCCCGACCAGCTCGCCCCGACCGCCGTCGGGCAGGGGCCGCCGGACCGGCGCCGCCATGCACGCCAGCCGCTCCTGGAACTCGCTGCGGTCCAGGGCGAGGTCCCGACGACGGACCTGGTCGAGTTCCCAGTCGAGCTCGTCGACGTCGAGGATCGTGCGGTGGGCGTGGCGGCGCTGGCCGTCGCGGGCGAGGACCTCGGTGAGCCGTGCGGGCGAGAGGTCGGCGAGCAGCAGCTTCCCGACGGCGGTCGCGTGCAGCGCCCCCCGCCACGCCGAGATCGTGGGTACGGGGTGGGCGGGGCAGTCGTCGACGTCCACGACGACGACGTCGGCGTCGCGGAACGCGGCGTAGAGCACCGCGGCCCCGGCCCGGGCGTGCGCCTCGCGCAGGGTCGCGCCGAGGCCGGGCGGGATCGGCAGCTGGGAGCGCAGCCGGTCGTGCAGCGCCGGCAGTTTCGGGCCGAGCCCGAATCCGCGCGCGGGCTCCAACCGGACCAGGTAGCCGTCCTCCACCAGGCTGGTGAGCAGGTGGTAGGTGGTCGAGAGGTTGTACTCCAGGCGGCGGGCGACCGCCTTGGCCGTGATCCCGTCACCCGCGTCGGCCACGACCTCGAGCACGCGCAGGGCGCGGTGCACGGAGCCGAGAGCCGCCATGGCCCCATCATTCCCCGGAGCGGCAGGTCGCAGCGGGGTTCGGAATGGTTACAGTCCCCGGGTGATCTCGAACGTCTTCACGGTCGATCCCTGGTCCGTGCACGAGCCCGAGCTCGACGTGGACCTCCTCGGCCAGACGGAGTCGCTGTTCGCGCTGGCCAACGGCCACGTCGGGATGCGCGGGAACCTCGACGAGGGCGAACCGCACCGGATGCCCGGGACGTACCTGAACTCCTTCTTCGAGTCGCGGCCGATGCCGCACGCCGAGGGCGGGTTCGGGTTCCCGGAGGAGAACCAGACGCTGGTCAACGTGCCGAACGGCAAGCTGATCCGGCTGCTGGTCGACGACGAGCCGCTCGACGTCCGGTACGGGCAGGTCCACGACCACCAGCGCACCCTCGACATGCGCAGCGGGATCCTCACCCGGCACGTCGAGTGGACCTCGCCCAACGGGCAGCGCGTCGACGTCACCTCGCAGCGGCTCGTCAGCTTCTCCCAGCGCGCGGTCGCGGCGATCTCCTACGAGGTCTCCATTCCCGACGACGCCGGCAGCGACGCCCTGCTCGTGGTCCAGTCCGAACTGTTCGCGAACGAGCAGATGCCCGAGATCACCGGTGACCCCCGCGTCGCCGCCGCGCTGACGAAGCCGCTCGCGCCGGAGCACAACTCGCACTCCACCTACGGCGCGCGGATGACGCACCAGACCAAGCGCTCGGAGCTGCGCGTCGGCGCCGCGATGGAGCACCAGGTCTTCGGCCCGGACGACGTGCAGGTGGAGAGCTCCTGCTCGAAGAACGTCGGGCGGACCACGGTGATCTGCCGGCTGAAGCCCGGGCAGTCGCTGCGGATCGTCAAGTACCTGGCCTACGGCTGGTCGAGCACCCGCTCCCAGCCCGCGATCGTCGACCAGGTCGAGGCCGCGCTCGACGCGTCGCTCTACACCGGTTGGGACGGCCTCGTCGCCGCCCAGCGGGAGTACCTGGACGCGTTCTGGGCGCGCGCCGACATCGAGATCGACGGCGACCCCCGGCTCCAGCAGGCCATCCGCTTCTCGCTCTTCCACGTGCTGCAGGCCGGGGCGCGGGCGGAGAAGCGCGCGATCGGTGCCAAGGGCCTCACCGGCCAGGGCTACGACGGCCACAGCTTCTGGGACTGCGAGACCTTCGTCCTCCCGGTCTTCGTCCACACCAACCCGCGGGTCGCGGCGGACGCCCTGCGGTGGCGGCACTCCACCCTGGACATCGCGACAGCCCACGCCGCCACCCTCGGGCTCGAGGGCGCGGCGTTCGCGTGGCGGACGATCCGCGGTGAGGAGTGCTCGGGCTACTGGCCCGCCGGCACCGCCGCGTTCCACGTGAACGCCGACATCGCCGACGCCGTCCTGCGCTACGTCTCGGCCACCGCCGACACCGACTTCGAGCGCGAGATCGGCGTCGACCTGCTGGTGGCCACCGCCCGGCTCTGGCGCTCGCTGGGCCACCACGACTCGGCGTCGAACTTCCGCATCGACGGCGTCACCGGCCCCGACGAGTACTCGTCGGTCGCGGACAACAACGTCTACACGAACCTCATGGCGCAGCGGAACCTGCGCGGCGCCGCCGACGTCTGCGTCCGCCACCCCCGCGAGGCCGAGCGACTCGGCGTGCACAGCGAGGAGATCGCGAGCTGGCGGGCCGCCGCGTCCGCCATGGTCATCCCGTACGACGAGAAGCTCGGCGTGCACCAGCAGGCGGAGGGCTTCACCTCGCACGCGTTCTGGAACTTCGAGGACACGCCCGAGGAGAACTACCCGCTGCTGCTGAACTACCCGTACTTCGACCTGTACCGCAAGCAGGTCGTCAAGCAGCCCGACCTGGTGCTCGCCATGGTCCAGTGCCCGGACGCGTTCACCCCGGAGCAGAAGGCCGCGAACTTCGCCTACTACGAGCGCATCACGGTCCGTGACTCGTCGCTCTCGCCGGGCACGCTCGCGGTCATGGCCGCGGAGACCGGTCACCTCGACCTGGCCTACGACTACCTCTGCGAGTCGGTCCAGATGGACCTCGCGGATCTGGAGAACAACGTCCGCGACGGCATCCACCTCGCGGCCACCGCCAGCTCGTGGACGGCGATCATCCAGGGCCTCGGCGGGATGCGCTCGCACAACGGGACGCTGACGTTCGCCCCGCGGCTGCCCTCCGCGGTGTCCGGGCTGCGCTTCCGGGTGCTGTGGCGGGAGCGGTCGCTGCACGTGGAGATCGGGCACGGGCAGGCGACGTACACGCTCGAGGCGCCGACGACCGGCCACGCGCCCGCCGGGATGTCGGCGACCTCCTCCGAGCCGGTCGACCTCCGCCACCACGACGAGGACTTCACCCTCCACGTCGACGAGCCCGTCACGCTCGACCTCCCGCACGCCCCGGCCACGGGGGTCGTGGAGCAGCCGGCCGGGCGCGCGCCGCTCTTCCGGCGCATGCACCAGTAGGCCGTTCCCGACGACGGCTCCGGGCCGGGTCTGTCGTCGGGTCCGGTCCGTCGACCGCGGCGACGTGCGTCAGCTGCGATGCATGTCGCCGCACTCGCGCACCGGGCCGGCCGCAAGATCCTGTTCTGCGGAGCGATGTGCTCGCTGAGCGCGCACTTCGCTCCGCGCGTCCCGATCGTGCCGGGCGGGTCAGCCGCCGGTGGCGTCCCGGTCGCCGCGGGTGAAGCCACCGGGGTTGGCGCCGCCACCGGCCGCGCCGCCGCCAGGGCTCAGCACGCCCCCGCCGGCGCCGCCGTTCGTGTCTCCGCCACCCGGGTTGGCGGTCGTCGTCGTCGTGGTCGTCACGGGCGGCGGGACCACGGTCGTCGTCACGGGCGGAGGGGCGACCGTGGTCGTCGGCGGCACCGTCGTGGTGGTGCGGCGACGGGTGGTCGTCTCCTCCTGGGTGGTGGTCGTCGTGGTGGTCTCCACCGGCGCCGGGATGGACGTCGGTGCCGGGGCGGGCACCTCGGTGGAGCCGCTGTTCAGCAGCAGGTATCCACCCACGCCCGCCGCGACCAGCAGGACCGCGACGATGGCCGCGATCAACGGACCCCGGCCCCCGCGACGCTGCTCCTCCGGCGCATACGGACCGCCGGTCATGGTGCCCGGGCCGACGACGGCGGTGCGGCCGTCGGCGCCGGGGTAGCCGTAGGGCGGGTAGCCCCCGGGCGGGGTGCCGACGCGCTGGGTGGCGCCGTACGGGTCGTACCCGGGGGGCGCGCCCTGGTTCATGGCGTACGTGGCGCCGGTCCCGGGCGGGGCCATCGGGGGACCCATCGCGTAGGTGGCGCCGGTCGTCGGGGACGGCGCGAGCACGGTCTCCGCGTCCATCCCGACCTCGCGCGAGATCGTGCGCAGCTCGCCGACGACCTGCTCGGTGGTCGGCCGCTCGGCGGGCTCGTCCCGCGTCATCGCCACCAGCAGCCCGTACAGCGCGGGCGGCAGGTCGGTGGGCACGTCCGGCGGGCGGTGCAGCCGGGCCACGGCCGCCTCGAGGGCGTTGCCGGGGTACTCGCGGCGCGCGGTGATGCACTCGAGGAGCACGAGACCGAGCGCGTAGACGTCGGAGGCCGGGCCGACCGGCTGGCCCCGGACCTGCTCGGGCGAGAGGTACGACGCGGTGCCGATGACCATGCCGGTCGCGGTGATGTTGGTGGCGTCGGCCAGGACCGCGATGCCGAAGTCGGACAGGTGGGGCCTGCCCTCGGTGTCGAGCAGCACGTTGCCGGGCTTGATGTCGCGGTGCACGACGCCGTGGCGGTGCACGTAGGTGAGCGCGTCCCCGAGCGCGGCCCCGAGCGCGACGACGTCGCCGGGGCGCAGCGGACCGGTGCGGATCCGGTCGGCGAGGGACTCCCCCTCGATGAGCTGCATGACGAAGTACGCCCGGCTGCCCTCGGCGCCGACGTCGTAGATCGTCACGAGACCGGGGTGGTTCATCCCGGCGAGCGTCTGGACCTCACGCTGCCGGCGGGACTCGTCGGCCTCCCCGACGCCGGCCGGGAAGAGCTTCACGGCGACGTCGCGGCCGAGCAGCTCGTCGCGGGCGCGGTAGACCTCCGCGGCGCCGCCCCGACCGATGAGGTCGCCGAGGGTGTACCGGCCCGCACCCACGGTGGACGGGGGTCCCGCCTCCGTCGAACTCACCGCCCGCGTGCCTCCTCGTCGTCACCGCCCACCGGGCCGGGAACCCGGCACCGACCGCGTCCGGGCACGGTGGTCGTGCCGGACGCCCGGGGTCCCATGGTGCCGTGTCCGTCCGCGAGTGGTGTCGGCACCCCGTCACTCGGGTCCCTCGCGACCCGTTGATGACCAGCGTGTGACCGATCCGTGACCGAACGTTCCCGTCGGTCGGTCTCGCTAGACTCGACGCCCGGGTCGCCGACACGTCCGGAGCCGGCGGCCGCCCGAACGGATGGGGACTCCCATGGACCGCGACGAGCTGGCCCGCCAGGGCAAGCAGATGGCGTCCGACCTGCGCGACACCGTGAGCGCGAAGGTGTCCGAGAACCAGGACACGATCACGGGCGTGCTGGGCAAGGCCGCGCGCTGGGTCGACGAGAAGACCGGCGGCAAGTACACCGACCAGATCGGCAAGGCCCAGGCCAAGGTCGACGAGGGCGTCGGCTGGGTGGCGAGCCAGAGCTCGACCCCCGGCGGCCCCGCCGCCACCGGGACGCCCACCGCACCCGGTGCGGCCGCGGGCGACCCGGCGCCCGGGGGCGCGACCACCCCGCCGCCGCCCGCCTCCGCGCCGCCCGCCGGACCCGACGGCTTCGCCGCGCCGACCGCCCCGCAGGGCCCGCCGCCGCCGCAGGCGCCGACCACCCCGCAGGCGCCGCGCCCGAGCGACGCCCCGACGCAGGACCTGGGCACCGCCACGCCGCCGCACGGGACGCGCACGACGTACACGGCGCCCGACCCCGACGCCCCGCGTCCCCCGCAGGTCTGATGCTGGACCTCGCGAAGGCGGTCGCCTCCTCGCCGACCGGGGAGGCGGGCCGCCGTGCGCTCGTCCTCGACGAGCAGTGGGGCATCGGCCCGAAGCTGCACGGCGGCTACCTGCTGGCCGTGCTCGCCCAGGCGGCGGTCGACGAACTCCTTCCCGACGACGCGTCGGGCGGCCACGACTTCCCGCAGGCCGTCACCGGCACCTTCCTGCGCGCCCCCGATCCCGGCGCGGCCGACGTGAAGGTCACCGTGCTGCGGCGCGGGCGCGGCGCCAGCCAGGTCCGGGCGCTGCTGAGCCAGGACGGTCGCCCCTGCGTCGAGGCCGCGATGGTGCTGGGCGACACGCCGGACCCCAGCGGCCGGGAGGGCGACGTGTCCCCCGCGCCGATCACCGTCACGCCGTTCGAGGCCTGCGAGCGCCGGCCGGAGAACACCGACGACGGTCGCGGCGGGCTCCCGATCATGCGGGTGGTCGACACCCGCCTCGACCCCGCCTGTACGGGCTTCCTCGAGGGTCGCCCGACGGGCGAGGGGCGACTCACCGGGTGGGCCGAGCTCGACACCCGCGAGCCCTGGTCCCCGGTCGGCCTGCTCGTGGCGCTCGACATCCTGCCGCCGGCCTGTTTCGACCTCGGCCTCGACGGCTGGTCGCCGACGATGTCGCTGACCGCCCACGTGCACGCGGTGCCCGCCCCGGGTCCGCTGCGGGTCACGCAGTGGCTCGACCACCTGGTCGGCGACCGCATGCACGAGCGGTGCGAGGTCTGGGACACCACCGACCGGCTGGTCGGCCAGGCGTCCCAGCTCGCCGCCGTGCGGCGCTGACCTACTCCGTGGCGCCGTCGGCGAGGATGCGCCGGAACCCCGTGTAGGGGTGCAGCACCTCGGGGATCGTCACCGACCCGTCCTCGGCCTGGTACTGCTCGAGCACGGCGGCGAGCGCCCGACCGATCGGCAGGCCCGACCCGTTCAGGGTCGCGACCTGCGCCCGGCCGCCGTGACTGTCCTTCGCCCGGATCGCGGCCCGCCGCGACTGGAACGTGCCGCAGTCCGAGCACGACGAGATCTCGCGGAAGGTGCCCTGGCTCGGGAGCCAGACCTCGAGGTCGTAGGTCGTGCGGGCGGCGAAGCCCATGTCGCCGGCCGCCAGGCGCACGACGCGGTAGGCGAGCCCGAGCGCCTGCAGGCAGTTCTCGGCGTGGGAGACCATGAGCTCGAGCTCGGTGCCGGACTCCTCCTCCCGGCAGAACCGCACCATCTCGACCTTGGAGAACTGGTGCAGCCGCAGCAGGCCGCGGGTGTCCCGGCCGTAGCTGCCGGCCTCCGACCGGAAGCACGGGGTGTGCGCCGTGTACGCGAGCGGCAGCGCGTCCGCGTCGAGCATCTCGTCGGCGTGGAGGTTGGTGAGCGAGACCTCGGCCGTCGGGATGAGGTAGAGGCTCCGGTCGGTGGTGCCGGTGCGGAACAGGTCCTCCTCGAACTTGGGGAGCTGTCCCGTCCCGGTCATCGTCTCGCGCGTGACGAGGTAGGGCACCGAGAACTCGGTGTAGCCGTGGCGCGCCGTGTGCATCGTCAGGAAGAAGGTGGCGAGGGCGCGCTCGAGGACCGCGCCCGGACCCTTCGCGACGCTGAACCGCGCGCCCGAGAGCTTCGCGGCGCGCCCGAAGTCGAGGATGCCCATGGCCTCGCCGAGGTCGACGTGGTCGCGCACGTCGAAGCCGAACTCCGGCGGCGTGCCCCAGCGGCGCACCTCGACGGCGTCGGCGTCCGAGTCGCCGTCCGGCGTCTCCTCGTCGGGGAGGTTCGGGATCGCGAGCAGGACCTCGCGCAGCGCCTCCTCGGCGGCCTCGGTCTCCGCCTCGGCGGCCCGGATCTCGTCCTTGATCTCCCGCGCGCGCGTCTTGAGCTTCTCGACCTCCTCGCCCTGGCCCTTCGTCTCGCGGGCCACGCGGCCGACCTCCGCGGCGACCCGCTTGGACTCGGCGCGGAGGTCGTCGGCGCGTGAGATCGAGGAGTTCCGGCGCGCGGACATCGCCTCGAGGCCCGCGAGGTCCAGGGTGTACCCGCGTCGCGCGAGGCGGCGGACCGCCTCGTCGCCGAGCTCGATCAACGTCCGTGCGTCGTGCATGCCGTCCTCGGGAGGAATCGTCGGGACTGGAGTGGTGACCAGGGTGCCGCACCGGCCCGACCGGGCGTGCGGCGCGGTCCGTTAGGTTCGGGGACGCCCGAAGTGCCGACCGCAGGAGTTCCGAGTGTCCACCGTCCTCGTCACCGGTGCAGCCGGTTTCATCGGGTCGAACTTCGTCCGCTACTGGCGCGCCGTGCACCCCGGCGACCGGATCGTCGCGCTGGACGCCCTGACCTACGCGGGCGTGCGGGAGTCGTTGAACGGCCCGGACGGCGAGCTGCTCGACGGCGTCGAGTTCGTGCACGGCTCGATCGGCAACACCGACCTGGTCGCGCACCTGCTGCGCGCCCACTCCGTCGACGTCGTCGTGAACTTCGCGGCCGAGTCGCACAACTCGCTGGCGATCCTGCGCCCCGGCGACTTCTTCGCCACCAACGTCACCGGCACCCAGGGCCTGCTCGAGGCCGTCCGCCGCGTCGGGGTGTCCCGGTTCCACCACATCTCGACCTGCGAGGTCTACGGAGACCTCTCGTTGGACGCCGACGAGGCGTTCACCGAGGACTCCCCGTACCTGCCGCGCACCCCGTACAACGCCGCGAAGGCCGGCGGTGACCACGTGGTCCGCTCCTACGGGCTGACCTACGACGTGCCGGTCACCATCACCAACTGCTCGAACAACTACGGGCCCTTCCAGTTCCCCGAGAAGGTCATCCCGCTGTTCACGACGAGGGCCCTGGCCGGCGAGCCGCTGCCGCTCTACGCGTCGACGAAGAACCGCCGCGAGTGGCTGCACGTCTCCGACCACGCAGGAGCGATCGACCGGGTGATCCACCACGGCCGGGTCGGGGAGACCTACAACGTCGGGTCGGGCACCGAGGTCGACATCGAGGGCATCGCCGACACCGTCCTGGGCGCGCTCGGGCTCGGGCCGGAGCTCAAGACGATCGTCCCGGACCGGCCGTCGCACGACCGGCGCTACCTGCTCGACTCCACCAAGCTGCGCACCGAGCTCGGCTGGCAGCCCGCGGTGGAGTGGACCGACGGGATCGCCGACACCGTCGCCTGGTACCGCGCCAACGAGGCCTGGTGGCGGCCGCTGCTCGGCCGTTCCCCCGTGATCGAGGGCGCCGGCGCCGACTGGAGCGGCACCGGCCGCTAGTCCGATCGGCGGAACCCCCGACCCGAGCGAACGGCACTCTCGCGCGCATAGAAGCTGCGAGAGTGCCGTTCGTTCGTCAGCGGGGGACGAGGTCCGACACGTCCGTGCGGAACTGCATCGCCTTGTACGGCCAGTTGGTGTCGGTCTTCCACTGGCTGACGACGAGGTGGAGGTTCTCCAGCGTCGAGCCCGGCACCGTGTAGCCGCCGTAGAGCTGGGCGACGCGGCCGCCCGCGTGGTCCTCGTCGCCCCAGCCGGCCCCCGCGACGACCGTGGTGCGCGGGGCGGTGTGCAGGTTCGCCGTCGGGTGGTCGAGCAGGAGCGCATCGATCCGGTAGTTCCCGGCGTCGAAGACGACGAGCAGCCACCACTCACGCCCGGACGCGTCGGGCACGCGGCGCAGCGACATCTCGCCGAAGGCGCCGGGCAGCACCTCCGTCGGCGGCCGACCCCAGTCCCAGCCGGTCCCGTCGAAGCCCCAGCCCTCCCACGCCGTCGGGTCGTCGACCCGGTCGACCGGGACGCGGTGCAGCAGCAGCCCGTGCGCACGCTGGAAGCTCGTCGTGAAGGCGTAGACCCACGTGCCGTCGGTCTCCCACGTGAGCATCTGGAAGAGCCCGCCGTGGTGGTCGCCGGGCCAGCGGACGTCCGCGGGCTCCCAGGTGGCCCCGGAGTCGCGCGAGCGGTGCAGCTCGGTGGCCCGGGGGTGGCCGAGCTCGCGGCAGGCCATGACGTGCAGCCAGACGTCGTCGCCGAGGGTGATCATGTCGGTCGGCAGCACCGTGGAGATGCGGCGCAGCGACAGCATCGAGGTGCCCATGCGGCGCAGGCCCTTGTGCCGGTAGCCGACGACCTGCTGGGCGTACCCGTCCTCCCCGGCGCACCCGGTCCAGGCGAGCCCGGAGTCCGTCGACGACGGGTCGGCGAAGAGCACCACCGGGGAGCGCCAGCCCGGGCCGCCGACGCCGGCGATCTCGAACGTGTCGCCGAACACCGAGACCAGACGACCGTCCGGCGCGCGGACGGTGGCTCCGAGGTCGGTCCCCCCGACACCGAAGCGGTCGGTGATGCCGGGACCGGTGAGATCGCAGACCTTGTGCGCGAGCGGCATGCCCGCAGCCTGCCAGGGGAGGAGAAGAGAGAGGGTGGGCGAGGGGGGAGTTGAACCCCCACATCCTTCCGGATACACGGACCTGAACCGTGCGCGTCTGCCATTCCGCCACTCGCCCGGAGTGGTGCCGATCGGTGATCGACGTGGGGAACCCTAGCACCCCCGCCGAACCCCACCCCGAAGGAGGTCAACGGAGGCCGTTGCCCGACCGATACCATCGAGGAGCCCCGCACGGTGTGGCGACACTCCGGCAGGGCGACGAGGTCGGACGAGCGAGTCGGAGGAGGGATCGCGGGTGGGGCGCGCACAGCGCTTCGAGCGCAAGCTCGAGGGTCTGGTGGGTGACACCTTCGCGCGGGTCTTCGGCGGCAAGGTCGTTCCCCAGGAGATCGCACAGGCCCTCCGCCGGGAGGCGGAGGACAACGTGCGAGTCTTGGCCGGTGGGCGCCAACTGGCGCCCAATCACTACACGGTGGCGCTCAGCCCTGCCGACCACGACCGGTTGGCAGGGGACGAGGAGACCATCACCCACTCGCTGATCGATTGCGTGGAAGAGCACCTCACAGAGGGCGGGTGGGAGACATACGGTGAGGTCGTAGTCTCTCTGGAGCGTTCCGACGCGCTGCACACGGGACAGTTCCGCACCAAGTCGTCCGTTGACCCCGACGCGTCGCGGCAGCGGACCGCGAGCCCCCGATCCGCAGGAGAGCACCCCATGAGCCAGGCACCCGGTCGGTACCCGGAGGAGCAGGACCAGCGCGGCTACGGCCAGCAGGGTCACCCGCAGCAGCAGGGCTACGGGCAGGACCCGTACGGCCAGCAGCAGCAGGGCTACCCGCAGCAGGGGTACCCGCAGCAGGGCTACGGGCAGGACCCGTACGGCCAGCAGCAGGGCTACCCGCAGCAGGGCTACGGGCAGGACCCCTACGGCCAGCAGCAGGGCTACCCGCAGCAGGGCTACGACCAGTACGGCCAGCAGCAGGGGTACGACCCCTACGGCCAGCAGCAGGGCTACGGCCAGCCCCAGGGCTACGACCCCTACGGGCAGCAGCAGGGCTACGGCCAGCAGCAGGGGTACGACCCCTACGGCCAGCAGCAGGGCTACGGCCAGCCCCAGGGCTACGCCGGCCAGCCGGGCTACGACCAGTACGGCGGCCAGTACGGCCAGCAGGGCTACGACCCCTACGGCCAGCAGCAGGGCGGCTACGACCAGTACGGCCAGCAGGGCTACGGCGGCGTCCAGACCCGCCAGATGACCGCCACGCTGACGCTGGACGACGGCTCGAACCGCAGCTACCAGCTCGTGCAGGGCGCGAACGTCATCGGCCGCGGCCAGGACGCGCAGTTCCGGCTCGCCGACACCGGCGTCTCCCGTCGTCACCTCGAGATCAGCTGGGACGGTCAGCAGGCCACCCTGTCCGACCTCGGGTCCACCAACGGGACCACGGTGAACGGCACCCCGGTGCAGACCTGGCAGCTCGCCGACGGCGACACCATCCGGGTCGGCCACTCGGCGCTGCTGTTCCGCGCGCAGGGCTGATCCCGCCTCGTGCCCGAACTCGTCCTCCAGCTCACCCGGGCGGCGTTCCTCGCGCTGCTCTGGCTGTTCGTCTTCGCCGCGCTACGGGTCGTCCGTTCCGACCTGTACGCCGCGTCGGGGCTACGGGCCGCGGTGCCAGGTCGACGCCCCTCCAAGACGGGGGCGACGAAACCGGGCCGTGGTGGGGGCCGTTCCTCGGGTCCGAAGGCGCTCATCGTGACGGCGGGTGCGCTCGCCGGCACCCGGATCGCGCTCGACGGGCGGCCGATCATGCTCGGCCGCGCCGACGACTCGACGCTGGTCCTCGACGACGACTACGCGTCGACCCGGCACGCCCGCATCTCCCAGTCCGGCGACGACTGGTACGTCGAGGACCTCGGGTCCACCAACGGGACCTACCTCGACCGCAACAAGGTCTCCGGACCGACGAAGGTGCCCCCGGGCACGCCGATCCGCATCGGCAAGACCGTGATCGAGCTCCGCACATGACCTCCACCCACGCCGCCGCCCGCACCGCGCCCCCCACCCGGGTGCGGACGCTCCGTGCCCCTGCGTGCAGGATCGTCCCGTGACCCTGGTGCTGCGCTACTCCGCCCGCAGCGACCGGGGCCTGGTCCGCCAGAACAACCAGGACTCGGTCTACGCGGGCCCGCGCCTGCTCGCGCTCGCGGACGGCATGGGCGGCCACGCCGCCGGCGAGGTGGCCTCGAAGCTGGTCATCGCCGCCCTCGTGCCCCTCGACGACGACGAGCCGGGCGACGACCTGCTCGGCGAGCTCGCCGAGGCGACCGCCCAGGGCAACGACGCGATCACCGAGCTCGTCAACGAGGAGCCCGACCTCGACGGCATGGGCACCACGCTCACCGCCGTCCTGTTCGCCGGCAGCCGCCTCGGGATGGTCCACGTCGGCGACTCCCGGGCCTACCTGTTCCGCGACGGCGTCCTCACCCA
The DNA here is from genome assembly GCF_050955885.1 of Actinomycetospora sp. CA-084318. Taxonomy (NCBI): domain Bacteria; kingdom Bacillati; phylum Actinomycetota; class Actinomycetes; order Pseudonocardiales; family Pseudonocardiaceae; genus Actinomycetospora; species Actinomycetospora sp. CA-084318. Next base: position 78,177 of record NZ_CP192098.1, on the reverse strand, counting down.
GATCACCCGCGACGACACCTTCGTGCAGTCGCTCATCGACGAGGGCCGCATCACCGAGGACGAGGCCGCCAGCCACCCGCAGCGCTCGCTGCTGCTGCGCGCCCTCACCGGGCACGACGTCGAGCCGTCGCTGACGGTGCGCGAGGCGCGCGCGGGCGACCGCTACCTGCTCTGCTCCGACGGCCTCTCCGGCGTGGTCAGCGCCGAGACCATCGCGGACGCGCTCACCATCTCCGACCCCCAGAGCTGCGCCGACCGGCTGATCGAGCTCGCGCTCAAGGGCGGCGGACCGGACAACGTCACGTGCATCGTCGCGGACGTCGTCGACGTCGACTACGGCGAGCACGAGCCGATCTACGGCGGTGCCGCCGGGGACGGCCGCGCCGACCCGCCGCCCGCCGACTCCGCCGCCGCGCGCGCCTCGGCCGCCACGCTCACCCGCGCCGAGCCGTCGTCGCGACCCGACCCGCTCGCCTCCCGCTCCGAGTCCGCGCGCGCCCACGCCCGCCCGCGGCGGGGTCGCCTCGCCGTGGTGCTCGCCGTGGTCGGCGTCCTCGTGCTCGCCGGGCTGGGCCTGCTCGTCACACGGCTGTGGATCGCCCAGCAGTACTACGTCGGCGTTGCCGGCGACCAGGTCGTGATCTACCAGGGCGTCCGCGGTGACGTCCTCGGCGTGCGCCTGCAGGACGTCGCCGAGCAGACCGGGCTCAAGGTCTCCGACCTGACCCAGGTCGGCCGGACGTCGGTGCAGGGCGACTCGCTGCCCACCTCCGACCTCGACGCCGCCCACCGGACCGTCGACCGCCTGCGCACCGACGAGCTGCTGCCCGAGTGCCAGCCGCCGGCGCCGATCGTGCCGACGCAGCCCACCCAGCCCGGGCAGCCCGCCGCGCCCACCCAGCCCGGTCAGACGGCGGCGCCCGGTGCTCCGGTCACCGCGGCTGCACCGACCCAGTCCCCGCAGGTCCCGGGACGCGACTGCCGCGCGGTGCAGTAATGGCGCGCCCCGCCCAGGCCGCGTCCCGAGCCGGTCGGACCGGCGGGCCCGGCGTCGCTCCCGCCGAGATGCCCGCGGACCGCACCGCGCTCCGGCCGGCCGTCGCCGCCGCCGTCTCCACCCGCCGTGGCATCGAGCTGCTGCTGCTGGCGTTCGCCGCCGTGATCACCACCGGCGCGCTCGTGCTCGTGGAGGCGAACCAGAACCAGCAGCTCACGCTGCAGCTGCTCTACCTCGGGCTCGCGTACCTGGCGCTGTTCTCCGCCGCGCACGTGGCCGTGCGCCGGTTCGCGCCGTACGCCGACCCGGTGATCCTCCCCTGCGCGGCCCTGCTCAACGGCCTGGGCCTGGTGATGATCCACCGGATCGACCTGGCCCTGGCGCTGCGCGCGTCGTTGCAGGGCAACCCGGCCCCGGACGCGAACGCGCTCCGGCAGATCGCCTGGGTGGCCCTCGGCCTCACGCTGTTCGTGATCGTGCTCTGGCGGGTCCGCGACCACCGCACGCTCGCCCGCTACGGCTACACCGCCGGCTTCATCGGGCTGGTGCTCCTCGCCCTGCCCGCGGTGCTGCCCTCGGCGCTCTCCGAGGTCAACGGCGCGAAGATCTGGATCCGCGTCGGCGGCGTCGGCATCCAGCCCGGTGAGTTCGCCAAGATCCTCCTCACGGTCTTCTTCGCGTCCTTCCTGGTCGCCAAGCGGGACCTCTTCACGACGGCGGGCAAGCACGTCCTGGGCATGACGTTCCCGCGGCCGCGGGACCTCGCCCCGCTGCTCATCGCCTGGGTCGTCGCCATGGGCGTCCTCGTCTTCGAGTCCGACCTCGGCACCTCGCTGATGTTCTTCGGGATCGTCCTCGCGATGATCTACGTGGCCACCGAGCGGTCGTCGTGGGTCGTCATCGGCCTCGTCATCTTCGGGGCCGGTGCGTTCGCCGCCTGGACCTTCGTCGACCGCGTGCAGACCCGCGTCGCCGCCTGGCTCGACCCGCTCTCCGACCCCACGGGCGCCACCTACCAGGTCAGCCAGGGCCTGTTCGGCATGGCGACCGGCGGCATGCTCGGGACCGGGCTCGGCGCCGGGCGCCCCGAGCTGGTGCCGCTCTCGAGCACCGACTTCATCTTCACCTCCATGGGCGAGGAGATCGGCCTCATCGGGCTGATGGCCCTGCTCCTGCTCTACTGCCTCATCGCCACCCGGGCGCTGCGCACCGCGCTCGCCGTCCGGGACACCTTCGGCAAGTTGCTCGCCGCCGGTCTCGGCTTCACCGTCGCGATCCAGGTCTTCGTCGTCGCGGGCGGGGTGATCGGGCTGATCCCGAACACCGGCCAGGCCGCGCCGTTCATGTCCTACGGCGGGTCGTCGCTGGTCGCCAACTACGTGCTCGTGGCCCTGGTGCTGCGCGTCTCCGACGCCGCCCGCCGGCCCGCCACCGAGAAGGGCCGCGCCGAACCGGGCGCGGTGGCCACGCCACCGAGGGCGCCGCTCGCGGAGGCCCACACCGAGATGGTGTCGCGCAGCGAGGTGGCCACACCTCCGCACGGCAACAGTCCCCCGACCCCGCCACGAGGAAGGACCCGAGGAGAGTGAACACCCCGCTGCGTCGGGTCTCCCTCGTGGTCATGGGCCTGATCGTGCTGCTGCTGGGTCAGGCCACGTGGGTGCAGGTGGTCAAGGCCGACGAGTACAAGGCGAACCCGTACAACCAACGCGTGCTGCTCGACGAGTACAACCGGCAGCGGGGCCAGATCTCCGCGGGCGGTGAGGTGCTCGCCTCGAGCGTCGCGACCGACGACCGGTTCAAGTACCTGCGGCAGTACTCGAACGGGCCGATGTACTCGCCCGTCACCGGCTACTACTCGCAGATCTACGGCACCACCGGCATCGAGCGGGCGATGGACTCGGTGCTCAACGGCTCCGACGACCGGCTGTTCGTCCGCCGCATCTCCGACGTCGTCACCGGGCGCGCGCCGGCCGGCGGCAACGTGGCGCTGACCATCGACCCGAAGGTCCAGCGGGCCGCGTACCAGGCGATGGTGTCGCGGGGCTACGAGGGCTCGGTGGTCGCCATCCGCCCCCAGACCGGCGAGATCCTGGCCTTGGTCTCCACGCCCTCCTACGACCCGAACCCGCTCGCGAGCCACGACGGGCAGACCCAGCGCGACGCCTGGCAGGCGCTGAACCCGAGCAGCGGCGACTCGCCGCTGGTCAACCGGGCGATCTCGGAGACCTATCCGCCCGGGTCGACGTTCAAGCTGGTCACCACGGCGACGGCGCTCGAGGCGAACATGATCACGCCGCAGACGCCGGTCACGGCGGAGCCGCGGATCACGCTCCCGGACAGCGTCACCACGCTGGAGAACTACGACGGCGAGCGCTGCGGCCCCGGACCCACGGTGCCCTTCTCCACCGCCTTCACCAAGTCCTGCAACGGCCCGTTCGCCCAGCTCGCCGACCAGGTCGGCGCCGACCGGCTACGGGCGCAGGCCACGGCGTTCGGCATGGAGAACCCGAACCTGACGATCCCGATGCCGGTCGCCGAGTCCTCGGTCGGCGAGCTCGCGGACGGTGCCTCGCTCGCCCAGTCCGGGATCGGGCAGCGCGACGTGCGGCTGACGCCGCTGCAGAACGCCATGATCACCGCGACCATCGCCAACGGCGGCATCCCGATGCAGCCGCACCTGGTCAGCCAGATCCAGGGCCAGGACCTCTCGGTCGTCGACACCACCGAGCCCGACCGGCTCTCCCGCGCCGTCTCCGGCGGCACCGCCTCCACGCTGACCCAGCTGATGATCGGCTCGGAGAACGGCGGGACCAGCGGCGGCAAGATCCCCGGCATCCAGCTGGCCTCCAAGACCGGGACCGCGGAGTGGGGCTCGGCCCCCAAGACCAACCCTCCGCACACCTGGTACGACGTGTTCGGCCCGGTGCCCGACCCCCAGGTGGCGGTCTCGGTGATCGTCGAGAAGGGCGGCAACCGCGGCGACGACGCCACCGGCTCCTCGGTGGCCGGCCCGATCGGTCGCGCGGTCGTCGCGGCCGCCCTGCAGCAGGGAGGGAGGTAGCACCATGGCTCCGACCACGGGAACCCTGCTCGCCGACCGCTACCGGATCGGCCGCCGCATCGCGATCGGCGGGATGGGCGAGGTCTGGGAGGCCCAGGACACCCGCCTCGACCGGACCGTCGCCGTCAAGATCCTCAAGGCCGAGCTCTCCGGCGACCCCGAGTTCCTGCACCGCTTCCGCACCGAGGCCCGCACGGCCGCGTCGCTGAACAACCCCGGGGTCACCGCGGTCCACGACTACGGCGAGACCACCACGGACTGGACGACGGCGAGCGGCACCATCCAGGTGCCCGTGGCCTACCTCGTCATGGAGCTCGTCCGCGGCGAGCCGCTCGCCCAGATCCTCTCGGTGCACGGGCGGCTCGGCGTGGACTACACGCTCGACATCCTCGAGCAGTCCGGCTACGCCCTCGACGCCGCGCACGAGCGCGGCCTGGTGCACCGCGACGTCAAGCCCGGCAACATCCTCGTGACGCCGACGAACCAGGTGAAGATCACCGACTTCGGCATCGCGAAGGCCATCGACGCCGCCCCGGTGACACGGTCGGGCATGGTCATGGGCACCGCGCACTACATCGCGCCGGAGCAGGCGGGCGGCGGCGACGCCGGGCCGGCCTCGGACGTGTACTCGCTCGGCGTCGTCGGCTACGAGTGCCTAGCGGGGCGCCGGCCGTACCTGTCCGAGAACGCGGTGACGGTCGCGATGATGCACATCCGCGACCCGCTGCCGCCGCTGCCGCCGGACGTGCCGCCGGTGGTGCGCCAGCTCATCGAGCTGACCCTGACGAAGGACCCGCGCGGGCGCTACGCCAACGGCGGGGAGTTCGCCCGCGCCGTCGCCGCCGTGCGCCGCGGCGAGCCGGTCCCCCGTCCGGGCGCCGCGACCGCGGCCACCGAGGCGGTCAACCCGGCCACCCGCGTGGCCCCGGCCTCCACCTACGACGGGCCCCAGCAGCCCCCGCCCCCGCGGCGCGACCGCTGGGACGACGGTCGTCGCCCGGAGCCCGCCCGGCGCGGTCCGTGGGGCACCATCGCCGCCGTCGTCGCGGTCCTCGCCGTGCTCGGCATCCTCGCCTACGTACTGGTGTCGAACACCGAGACGAGCGCGCCGCCGCCGGTCGCCACCCCGACCACCACCACGACGACGGCCCCGCCGACCACCACCACGACCACCCGCAGCCGGGCGACCACGACGACCACGGCCGCCGGCAACACGGTCAGCGTGAGCAACATCGACTACGTCGGACGTTCCGCCTCCGTGGCCTCCGCCGCGTTGCGCGAGGACGGTCTCGCCCCGGAGGTGCGCACCGTGCTCGGCGGGCAACCGACCGATCCGTCGGCCTGCCGGGTGCTCTACGTGTCTCCCACCGGTGAGGTCCAGCGCGGTGACACCGTCACCGTGACCTGTCAGGAGTTCGGATGACCACCCCCCGCCTCCTGTCCGACCGCTACGAGCTGGGGCCCGCCCTCGGCTACGGCGGCATGTCCGAGGTCCACGGCGGCCGCGACGTCCGCCTGGGCCGGGACGTGGCCATCAAGGTCCTCCGCGCCGACCTCGCCCGGGACCCGCAGTTCCAGATCCGGTTCCAGCGCGAGGGCCAGAACGCGGCCGCGCTGAACCACCCGGCGATCGTGGCCGTCTACGACACCGGCGAGACCTGGGCCGACGACGTCCCGCTGCCCTACATCGTCATGGAGTACGTGCCGGGGCGGACCCTGCGCGACATCGTCAAGACCGGCGGGCCGATGGACCCGTTCCGGGTCTGCGAGGTCGTCGCCGACGTCTGCTCCGCGCTGGACTTCTCCCACCGCCACGGCATCATCCACCGCGACGTGAAGCCGGCCAACGTCATGATCACCCCGTCCGGGGCGGTCAAGGTGATGGACTTCGGCATCGCGCGGGCGCTCTCCGACGCCCAGCAGGGGCTGACGCAGACGGCCGCGGTGATCGGCACGGCGCAGTACCTGTCGCCGGAGCAGGCCCGCGGCGAGGCGGTCGACGCCCGCTCCGACGTCTACTCCACCGGCTGCGTGCTCTTCGAGCTGCTCACCGGGCAGCCGCCGTTCACCGGCGACTCCCCGGTCGCGGTGGCCTACCAGCACGTGCGGGAGGACCCGAAGGCCCCGTCCGAACTGAACCCGGCCGTGCCGCCGGCGCTCGACGCCATCACGCTCAAGGCCCTGGCCAAGAACCCGTTCAACCGGTACCAGACCGCGGGCGAGATGCGCGACGACCTGGTGCGGGTGCTGCAGGGCGAGCAGGTCGAGGCCCCGCTGGTGATGACGGCGGACGAGCGCAACACGCTCATGACCGGCCCGACCCGCACCGTCGGCCCCGCCGCGTACGCGACCGGCCCGGCCACCGAGGCCGGCGACTTCGCGGCGTGGCAGGCCGAGCAGGAGGAGGAGCGCCGACGACGCGGTCGCCGGCGGCTCGGCATCATCGGCGGCATCGTGGCGGTCGCCGCCGTGCTGGCCGCGCTGTTCTTCCTCTTCTCGCCGGGCAACAACCAGCTGCCGGTCCCCGACGTCACCAACCAGCCGCAGGACGTCGCGCTGCGCACCCTCACCGGCGCCGGACTCAAGCCCAACCTGGTGCCGGTGGCCTCCGACGCCTCCCAGGTCGGCACGGTGCTCGGCACCGACCCGGCGGCGGGCACCGAGGTCGAGCCGCAGTCGGTCATCGCGATGCGCGTCGGCCGCGGACCGGACCGGGTGCAGGCCCCGGACCTCACCGGCCGCACCGCCGACCAGGCCCAGCAGATCGTGCAGGCGGCCGGCCTCACGCTGACGCCGGTGCCGCAGCAACGGCCGGTGGACGACCCGTCCCAGGTGGGCAAGGTGCTCTCGCAGGACCCGGCCTCGGGCACGCTGCTCGCCCCGGGCACCGCGATCCAGCTGACGGTCGGCCAGCAGCGCCAGACGATCAAGGTCCCGGACGTGACGGGGCAGCCGGTGAGCACCGCGCGCACCACGCTGGAGGGGGTCGGGCTCGAGGTCACCGTCTCGGGCGACGCGTCCGGGACGGCCACGGTCGCCTCGACCAGCCCGGCGGCGGGCAGCACGGTGGCGGTCGGCTCCACGGTCACCCTCACGGTGACCGGCGGGGACCGGGTCAGCGTGCCGGACATCGTCGGGAAGTCCCGCGCTGACGCGATCTCCGCGCTGGCCGCGGCCGGCTTCAGCGGCAACCTGCAGGCCACGTCGCAGGACGTCGACGACCCGGGCCAGGACGGCAAGGTGCTGAGCCAGAGCCCGTCCGCCGGCAGCCAGGCCGGCAAGGGCGACACCATCCAGGTGACCGTCGGCCGCTACAACGGCGGCGGTGGCGGGGGCGGCGGCGTCTTCGGCGGCAACGGCGGCCTCTTCCCCGGCGGCAACTGACCCCGTGCCGGGGCCGCCGCCTCAGCCCCGGACGGGCGGGGCGGCGGCCAGGGTGAGGGCCCGGACGTCGCGGACGAGGTCGTCGACGAGCCCGGCGGGCACCGGGTGACCGCAGCCGGCCATCCAGGTGGCGAGCATGCGGTGGCCGTCCTCGGTGAGCACCGACTCCGGGTGGAACTGCACCCCCTCGAGCGGGAGCTCGCGGTGGCGCATCGCCATCAGTACGCCGTCGGCCGTCCAGCCGGTGGGCTCGAGTTCGTCGGGCAGCGAGTCCGGCCGCACGGTGAGCGAGTGGTAGCGGGTGGCCGTGAAGGGGTCGGGCAGCCCGGCGAGCACGCCGGCGCCGCCGTGGTGCACCGCCGAGGTCTTGCCGTGGCGCAGCTCCGGGGCGCGCTCGACGATCCCGCCGAACGCCTGCCCCAGCGCCTGGTGGCCGAGGCACACCCCGAGCAGCGGGGTCCGGCCGGCGGCGCAGCGCGCGATGACCTCCAGGCTCTGCCCGGCGTCGTCGGGCGTGCCCGGGCCGGGGCTCACGAGCACCCCGTCGGCGTCGGCCGCGAGGTCCAGGACGTCCGGCGCGTCGTTGCGGCGGACCACCGGGTCCGCGCCGAGCTGGGCGAGGTACTGCACCAGGTTGTAGACGAAGCTGTCGTAGTTGTCGACGACGAGGACCCGCACGGCCGCGACCCTACGCGGACCGGCGCGGGGCTTCGCTACCGTGGAGTCCACCCTCGTCCCCTGGAGCGCCCCGTGCCCAAGTCCAAGGTCCGCAAGAAGCCGACCTACACCCCGCCGCCGCAGGCGTCCGCCGCGAAGACCACCGGCCCGTCGCACCCGGCCTACGTGGTCATCATGCTGGCGATCGGCATCGTCGGGCTGGCCTGGCTCGTCGTGAACTACCTCGCGGGCGAGGACATCGGGTTCATGGCCGAGCTGGGCGGCTACAACTTCCTGATCGGGTTCGGGCTCGTCGTGGTGTCGCTGCTGATGACCATGAAGTGGCGCTGAGAACTACACCGGTGTCATTCGTCCCCACTGTGGACGGAGCCTGTGGACAACCCTGAGACGACGTGGGCCGCGCCGCGCGGCGCGGTGGTGCTCGGGCTCGTGGGCGCGGTCGGGCTGATCGCCGCCGTCTTCCTCGCCGGGCTGGACGGGCCGGGGCGGCTGCTGCTCGGCGTCGCCGGGGCGGCCGTCGGGGCGGCGGCCGTGTTCGGCCTGCGGGCCCGGCCGCGACTGGCGGTCACCGACGACGCGCTCGCGCTGCGGGGGCTGCTCGGGGCGCGCGTGTGGCCGTGGCCGCGCGTGGACGCCGTGCGCGTGGTGCGCATGCGCCGGCTGGGGATGCCCGCCGCCTACCTCGAGATCGACGCCCGGGACGACGACGGGGCGGAGCGGTTGCTGGTGCTCGGGCGCCTCGAGCTCGGGGCGGATCCGGCGGACGTCGCGGCCGCCCTGCAGGCCCACCGCGCCCGCGCGGGGCGCGGGGCCGGCGGCTCAGCCGCCGATGCGGCAGGTGGTGGCGCCGCAGACGACGGAGCCGAAGGAGAGGTCGCGCAGCGCGACCGCGAGGACCAGCGCGACGACGATCCCGGCGGCGATCCAGAGCCCGACGACCGGGCGTGACCGGGCGGGCCCGTAGGCCATGCCCAGCGCCACCCCGGTGCCGACGACCAGCCCGCCGAGGTGCCCGAGCAACGAGATGCCGGGGAAGGTCAGCGAGAACACGACGTTGATGCCGATGATCACCATGGCCGACGTCGCCGGGAGCCGCATCCGGCGCAGCAGCACCACCAGGGCGCCCATCAGACCGAAGACGGCCCCGGACGCCCCCGCCGTGGCCGAGACCGGCGACCCGAACACCATGACGGCGGCCGAGCCCCCGAGCAGCGACGCGCCGTAGAGCACGCCGAACCGCAGCCGGCCCAGCGCCAGCTCGATGTCCCGCCCGAGGAACCACAGGGCGACCATGTTGAACAGTAGGTGGATCGGGCCGATGTGCAGGAAGCCCGACGTCACCAGCCGCCACCACTCGCCGGCGGCGACCTGCAGCGGCACGAGCGCGCCGCCGGAGAAGACGGCGCCCGCCGTGTTGTCCTGCACGCTGCCCGCGTCCAGCACGGTCCAGGCGAACACGGCGACGTTCAGGGCGATGAGGGTCGGGACGACGACGGCGCCGGTCGGCCGTCGCAGGTCCCGACCACGCCGCTGGGTGCGGGCGCCCTCGGTGACGCAGTCCACGCACTGCATCCCGACCGAGGCCTCCTGGAGGCACTGCGGGCACGCCGGCCGGTCGCAGCGCGTGCACCGGAGCCCGGTCGGGCGGTCGGGGTGGCGGACGCAGACCTGGGTGTCGGCGTCCGAGGGCGTCGTCATGCCCCCAGTGTCCCCGTCCGGAGGTGGATGTCCGGTTACTTCGTGACCTCGATGCTCTCGATCACGATGTCGGAGGTGGGTCGGTCACCGGGGCCGGTGGGCGCGGCGGCGATCGAGTCGACGACGTCGCGGCTGGCCTGGTCGGCCACCTCGCCGAAGATCGTGTGCTTGCGGTTGAGCCAGGTCGTCGGCGCCACCGTGATGAAGAACTGCGACCCGTTGGTGCCGGGCCCCGCGTTCGCCATGGCGAGCAGGTACGGACGGTCGAAGCGCAGGTCGGGGTGGAACTCGTCGGCGAACTTGTAGCCGGGCCCGCCGCGACCCGTTCCGGTGGGATCCCCGGTCTGCAGCATGAATCCGGCGATGACCCGGTGGAAGATCGTGCCGTCGTAGAACGGCCCGCTGGACGAGCCCTTCGCGTTCGGCTCGCTGTACTGGCCCTCACCGGTCGCGAGTCCCACGAAGTTGGACACCGTCTTCGGTGCCTTGTCGGGGAAGAGGTTGACGGTGATGTCGCCGTTCGAGGTGTGCAGCGTCGCGGTCGGCCCGTTCTCGGCATTCGTCACGGAGGTCATCGTGCCACCGACGGAGCAGCGGGTGTGACGCACCGGCGGGTCGGGCACTTGCAGACAGGGGAAGGGCGGCAGGATCAGCCGCCCACGAACAGTGAGGTGTCGCCGTTGAGCAGCAAGACCGTGATCGGAGCCAGGGAGGACCTGGACGATCTGCGCAAGGAAGGACGCCGCGCCCGCAAGAAGGCGGCCAAGCACGCCGAGAAGGCCGCCGCGCAGGCCCGTAAGGAGCGCGAGAAGGCCCGCAAGCAGGGCGCGAAGAAGCGCGCCGAGGTCCGCAAGGACGTCCGCGCCGCCGCCGACCAGGCCCGCCAGCGGGTGCTCGACGCCCGCGCCGAGGCCCGTTCGCGCGCCGAGGAGGCCCAGGCCGAGGCCCGGAAGCGGGCCCAGGAGGCCCGCGCCGAGACGCGCAAGCGCGCGAACCGTGCCGCGAAGGACGCCCGCAAGCAGGCGCGCTCGCTCGCCAAGGACGCGCGCAAGCAGGCCAAGAGCTACGCGACCGACGCCCGCAAGGCCCTCGAGGCCTCGCCGGTGCCGACCTCGGTCGGCGAGCTGCGTGACCTCGGCGAGACGGTGCGCGGCCAGCTCGAGGACGGGCTGACCACGGCCCGCCGCGACCTGTCGCAGCGCATCGAGCCGGAGCAGGACAAGAAGCGCCGTCGCTGGGGCCTCTGGATCGTCCTCGGCGTGCTCGGCGCCGGCATCGCGATCGTCGCGACCCGCAAGGCGCCGGAGCTCCCGCCCCCGCCGCCGCCCGCGCCGCGTCCGAAGCCGGCGCCGACGGCCGCCTCGACCCCGTCGTCGGGTGCCCCGGCCCCCGCCGCCGGCGCCACGCCGCCCCCGGCCGACGGTGCGGGCACCGTGCCGCCGAAGGGCCCGGGCGCCGCAGTGTCGCCGAGCGCGAACGGCTCGGCCGGCAGCACCAAGCCCGCCGGCAGCTGACCCGCCCGCCCGGGTGGGCCCGGCCGGACACCGGCCGGACTCACCCGGGCAGCAGGTCCCGCAAGCGGTCGCCCACGCCGACCGTCCGGTCCGCCGACACGTCAGCGGGCCGCCCGCCGACCACGGCCGCGACGTTGGCCGCGCTCGTCCCGCCCGGTCGCAGGTAGGCGCCGTGGCCGGTGGCACCCGTCGTCGCGAGCGGGTGGACGCCCGCCAGACCGTTCGGGTCGGGCCCGAACCACCCCGCGTCGGCGACCGGGTCGAGGCGGGCCTCACCGACCCACGTCGGTCGTCGCGGCAGCGGCGTCACCCCGGGCGAACCGAGCAGCACGACGTCGTCGACCGCCCGCGACGTCGCCGCCGCCTGCGCGACCACCAGCGACCCGTACGAGTGGCCGACCGCGGTGACGTGGGCGCCCGGCGCCACGCCGTCGAGGAACGACGCGAGCCGGGTCGAGGCGGCCGCCGCCGCGCCGGTCCCGAGCACCGACCGCGCCGGGTCCAGGACCTCCGGCCACTGCGGGGCGGCGTAGTCGTACCAGGCGACCGCGGCGACCCCCGGTGCGGTGAGCGCGGCGAGCTCCGCGGTCCGCGCGGGCAGGTCCTCCGCCCGCGCCGTGAAGCCCGGGACGAACACGCCCACGTGGCGGGCCGCGTCGATGTCGCCGATCCCGATCGCCGCACGCCCGGACTCCGGGTCCAGGGCGAGCAGCGTGTGGTCACCAGCCGCCGTGTCCACGGCGAGGATGCGCCCGAGCCGGGCGCGCACGGCCGCGAGCCGGGTCTCGAGGTCCTGCAGCTCGCCGGGCCCGGAGACCGTCTCGCGGGCCCGCGAGAGGTCGGCCAGCTCGCCCTCCGTCGCCTGGCGCGCAGCGGCCAGCCGCGCGCGGTTGGCGCGGTCCCGCGCGGTCGCCGGAACCCCGTCGAGCCCGCCGACCAGCTCCGGGCGCTCGGCGACCAGCCGGTCCCGCTCGCCGGGCGTGAGGCCCGCCCACCAGTGCGCCACGGCCGCCGGCGCCGCACCGTCCGTGCCGTCCGTGGCGGGCCCCCGGACCACCGGCTCCGGTCGTCCCGCCCGCGCCAGGGCCGCGGCGAGGCGCGCGTCGTCGAACGGCTCGCGGGCCGCCACGTCGGCGAGCACGACTGCCAGCCGGCGGGCCCGGTCGAGCAGGCCGCCGCCCCGGTCGAGCAGGCGCGCGTGGTGCGCCCGGGCCGTGTCCGCCGCCGCGCCCCGCCACGCCTCCGGCAGCCGCGGGCCGAACACCGCGCGCTCCCACCCGTCGGCGCCCGCGGAGAGCGCGACCGCCACCGGGGCGAGCAGGCTCACGGCATCCCGCCGAACAACCGCGCCAGCTCCCCGTCGGCCAGCCCCACGTCGGTGGCCGTGTCCTCCAGCAGCTCCTCCAACGCCTCGGCGGCGGCATGCCAGGCCGTGGCGTCGGCCGCCCACTCCCGCGCCAGGAGCAGCGCCTGCTCGGCGGTCCGCGTGCCGGGCAGGAGCCGGGCCAGCTGTCGGATCGCGGTGCTCATGTCGTCGGCCGCGGTCGCGGCGTCGTCCACGGCGTACTCGATCTGCTCGACGAGGTCGCGCAGCGCGTCCGGGGACACGGTGAATCCATCGCTCATGCCCGGGAGACGCGGCCGGACCCGCATCCGCTCCCGGCGCGGCGCCGCCCTGGGGACGGACGGGCGCTCGGGTGCCGGTGGGGACGGTCGGCTGGGCCGTCCGGCGGCACCCCCGTGATGCACGAGCGGCACCCTCGCAGCTTCTATGTGCGCGACAGTGCCGTTCGTTCAGCAGGAGGGTGGCCGACGCCGTGGCGACCGCACGACGACGGGGACCGACCCGGGCCGAGCTCGAGGCGGCCCGGGACCGGCTGCTGCCCGACGTGCTGCCCGGGCCCGGCGACCCCCCGCTGCGGGTGTTGTTCTCCGGCATCAACCCCGGCCTGGTGTCGGCGTACACCGGCCACCACTTCGCCCGCCCCGGCAACCGCTTCTGGCCCGCCCTGCACGCCTCCGGCTTCACGCCCCGGCTCCTCGCGCCCGCCGAGCAGGACCTGCTCCCGGCGCTCGGCCTCGGGATCACCAACGTCGCCCCGCGCGCCACCGCCCGGGCGGACGAGCTCTCCGACGACGAGCTCCGCGCCGGCGGGGAGCGCCTGCGGGCCCTCGCCGCGGAGCTCGCGCCGGCCTGGCTCGCGGTCGTCGGGGTGGTGGCGTACCGGACCGCCTTCGGCGAGCCGAAGGCCGTCGTCGGGAAGCAGGAGCGGACGCTCGGGGCGACGCGGCTGTGGGTGCTGCCCAACCCGAGCGGGCTGAACGCGCACTACACGCCGACGACGATCGCGGCCGCGTTCGCCGACCTGCACGCATACGCATCCGGCGATCACTGCGATTGACGGTGGTCGGGGTCACAGGCAGGGTGATCACCCACGGGGGGTCGGTCCCGTTTCGTTGACGCGGAGGTCTGCAGTGGCCAGTGGCGACATCAAGGTGAGTGTTCTCGATTGCGGCGCGATGACCGCCGACCTGACGTGGCTGCTGCTGCAGCCGGGGAGGTCGATCAAGCCCCGGCAGCAGAAGGAGTCCCCCGCCGAGTGGGTCGACGTGCCGACGCACTGCGTCCTCGTCGAGACCCCCGACGGGACCCTGCTCTGGGACACCAGCTGCCCCGCCGACTGGGAGGAGCGCTGGGGTCCCACCGGCCTCAACGACTTCTTCCCCTACGACAAGGTGTCCGACGACGAGTACCTCGACAAGCGGCTCGAGCAGCTCGGCATCGGCACCGACCAGATCGACTACGTGGTGCTCTCGCACCTGCACTTCGACCACTGCGGCAACGCGAACCTGTTCAAGGACTCGCCCGCGAAGCTGGTCTGCTCGGACAAGGAGAAGGAGTTCGCGTTCGGCTTCGACGGGCCGTTCACGGGCGCGCACCTCAAGAGCGACTACGAGAACCTCAACTGGGAGACGGTCTCCGGGGACACCGAGTTCCTCCCCGGCGTCACGCTCCTCCAGACCCCCGGCCACACCCCGGGCACGATGTCGATGCAGGTCGACCTCCCGGACACCGGAACGATGATCTTCACCTCGGACGCGGTGTACATGGGCGCGAGCTACGGGCCGCCGCCGGTCCCCGCCGCCATCGTCAACAACCTCGAGTCCTGGTTCTCCTCGGTGGAGAAGATCCGCGACGTCGCCCAGAAGACGAACGCGACCGTCGTCTTCGGCCACGACGCCGACCAGATCCACGAGCTCAAGACCGTCTCGAACGGAGGGCACTACACGTGACCGTCCCGCCCGTCCCCACCGAGGAGTCCGTCTTCACCTGGGGCGCTCCTCCGCTGAAGTTCGGCGCCGGGGCCTGCGACGAGATCGGGTTCGACCTCTCCCAGTACGGCGCGAAGCGCATCCTGCTCATCACCGACCCGGGGATGCAGCAGACCGGTCTCCCCGACCGGATCGCCGACCAGATCCGGCGCTACGACATGACCGTCGAGATCTTCGACGGCGTGCACGTGGAGCCGACCGACGACTCGATGAACAAGGCCATCGGCTACGCCACCGAGCAGGGTCCGTGGGACGGGTTCGTCGCGGTCGGCGGCGGCTCGGCCATCGACACGGCGAAGGCCGTCAACCTGCTCACCACCTTCCCCGGTGAGCTGATGGACTACGTCAACAAGCCGGTGGGCAACGCCCAGGTGCCGCCGGGGGCCCTCAAGCCCCTCATCGCGGTCCCGACGACCGCCGGCACGGGTTCCGAGTCCACCGCCATGTGCGTGCTCGACATCCTGTCGCTGCGGGTCAAGACGGGCATCAGCCACTGGCGGCTGCGCCCGACGCTCGCGGTGGTCGACCCGCTCCTGACGATGACGCTCCCGCCGGAGGTCACGGCGGCGTCGGGCATGGACATCGTGTGCCACGCGCTGGAGAGCTACACGGCGCGCTGGTACACCACGTTCGACCGCAAACAGCCCGAGCAGCGGGTGACCTACTGCGGCTCGAACCCGGTCTCGGACCTGTGGTGCGAGAAGTCGATGAGCCTGCTGGCGAAGTCGTTCCGCACCGCCGTGCACCGCGGCGCGGACGACGTCGACGCCCGCATGGACATGATGATGGCGGCGACCTTCGCGGGCATGGGCTTCGGCAACTCCGGGGTGCACATCCCGCACGCCAACGCCTACCCGATCGCGGGCCAGGTCCGGGACTTCCACCCGGCGGGCTACCCCTCGGACGAGGCGATGGTGCCGCACGGGATGTCGGTGTCGCTCACCGCGCCCGAGGCGTTCCGGTTCTCGTTCGACTCCGCCCCCGACCGGCACATGGCCGCGGCGCGGATGCTCGGGCCGAACGCCGAGACGCAGAACGACGCGTCCGAGCAGCTCCCGTTCGTCGTCACCGAGCTGATGCGCGACATCGGCATCCCGAACGGGATCGGTGAGGTCGGGTTCGGCGAGTCGGACATCCCCGACCTCGTCGAGGGCACGATGAAGCAGCAGCGGCTGCTCGCGACGTGCCCGCGGACGCCGACCGAGGACGACATCGCCGACATCTTCGCCAAGTCCATCTCCAACTGGTGATCGCACCCGAGGGGCCCCGTCGTCGACGGGGCCCCTCGCTGCGCGACCGGGAAGGGCGTCATGCCGATCTACGACTACCGCTGTGACTGCGGGCTGCGCTTCGAGCGGCTGATGGGCCGCGACGCCCCCGCGCCGGCCTGCCCGGAGTGCGGCGGCGAGTCCCGCAAGGTCCCGTCGCGGCCCGCGCTGCACGGCCGGGCCGACCCCGGGCTCTCCCGCGAGCAGATGCCGCAGACGTGGCGCGGGGTCTACAACGGCAATCCCGAGTACATCGCCTCGATGCGCAAGCAGTGGGAGCGCCGCCAGCGGCTCGAGGAGAAGTACCCCGAGATCGCCGGCGACACCCGACCCGTCGTCGCGCACGAGGGCCGCTACGAGCAGGTCCCGCTGCGTGCGGGCGAACCGATCCTCAAGGGACCGGATTCGTCGTCGGGATCGTCGGGGCACGGCCACGGCCATGGACACGGGCACGGGCACGGCCACTCGACCCCGGCGCCGAGCACCCCGAAGCCGAGCACACCGGCACCGAGCACACCGGCACCCAGCACCCCGAAGCCGACCCCGCCGTCCGGATAGGTCGAGCATCGACCCGGGAGCGTGGCCGGGGCCACACTCCCGGGCGTGGACTTCGACCAGGCACGCGAGACCTTCCTCCAGCCGCGGGAGGGCGCGACCGCCCCCGTCGCCGACACCCCGGCGCTGCGCCTGCGCCACGTGCTCGAGCCGCTGGCGATGGTCCACATCTGGAGCGCGCCGGCCCACGAGCACATGGCGAGGGCGGGCCTGAACTTCCTCACCGGCTACGTCGGCGGGCGCGGGGCCACGCTCGGTGACGTGACGCCCGGGGTCGTCGCGGCGACATTCGCGGTGTTCGAGCCGGGTCTCGCGGCCGACCTGTGGCGGCAGGCCCGGGCCGCCTGCTCGGTCGAGGAGCTGCTCGCCGTGCGGAACGCCGGCGGCGGCGAGGGCCTCCGGGCAGCGCTCGAGGGGGTCGACGAGGCCGAGGTCGGCCGGGTCACGCGCACGTTGCGCGACGCGCTGGACGCGGGGGGACCCGGCGAGCTCGCGGGGCGCCCGCTCTACGCGAGCCTGCGCGACCAGCCGTGGCCGACCGACGCGCACACCGCGCTGTTCCACGTCGCCTCGCTGTACCGGGAGCACCGCGGCGACGCGCATCTCGGGGCCTGCGTCGCGGCCGGGATCGACGGCCTCGAGGCGAACATCCTCACCGAGCTGCGGGCCGGGTTCGACCTCTACGAGTACACCGGCACGCGCGGCTGGTCACCGGAGGCGATGGACGCGGCGGCCGCCCGCCTGACCGCCCGCGGCCTGCTCGCCGACGGCGCCCTGACCGCCGCGGGCCGCGACGCCCGACAGCAGATCGAGGCCGCGACGGACCTCGCGCAGCATCGCGTGGTCGAGGCCCTGGGATCCGGTCTCGACGACCTCGTCGCCACCCTCGGTGCGTGGGCCGACCGGGTCGTCGCCGCGGGCTGGTTCCCACCGGACCCCGCCAAGCGCGCGGCGGGGTGAGACGGGGGCGGGCCGGGTAGGTGGCCCCCATGCCTGCTGCGACCTCCCCCGCCCGCCGCCTCCGGGACGCCATCGAGCCGATCGCGATGGTGTACGTCCACAGCGCGGAGGCGCGCGAGCAGTACGAGGCGATCGGCCTGGAGCGCTTCCAGGGCTACGTGCTGGGCCGGGCCGGCGCGCTCGGGCTGCCCCCGGCGTCCCTCGTGGTCGCGACCTTCGGCGTCTTCGAGCCGGAGACGCTGGCCGGGACCTACGAGGCCGCCCTCGCCACGGCGAGCGTCCAGGACGCGCTCGCGGCGAAGCTCGCCGGCGCCACCCGCTGCCTGCACCGCGTGTTCGGGGAGCCGGCCCGCGACGTCGAGGAGGTCGTCACCGTGCTGCGGGGCGGCCTGGACCGGGCACCGGTGCTCGGCAAGGCCCTGTTCGCGGGCCACGCGGCGATGGCGTGGCCGGGCGACGCCTGGGCCCGGCTCTGGCACGCGACGAACCTGCTGCGCGAGTACCGCGGCGACGCGCACCTCGCGGCGCTCGTGTCGCACGGCATCTCGGCGCTGGAGTCGAACCTGCTGACCGAGGCGCGCGTCGGCATGGCGGGCCGGGACTACACGCGCACCCGGGCGTGGTCGGAGGAGGACATCGAGGCGGCCACCGCCGACCTGCTCGACCGGCTGCTGATCACCCGTGACGGCGACCGCATCCGGCTCACCGAGCGCGGCGCAGCCCTGCGCGACGACGTCGAGGACGCCACCGAGGCCGCGCTCGACCCCGTCATCGAGGGCATGGAGCACGGGCTCGACCTCGTCGTCGAGCGGTGCCTGCGCTGGTCGCGGGAGCTCCGCGACGGCGGGGCCTTCCCCGACGACGACGAGAAGCTGCAGGCCGGCTGACCGGGTGCCGGGGTCAGGTGCCCCGGACGCGGCGCCACGTCGTCACCGCGAACGGGACCGCGATCAGCCCCATCCCGATCCCGCCCACCAGCGCCGACCCGGGCAGCCCGAAGAACGCGAGGTGCGCCAGCACCGACGAGGCGTAGACCCACAGGTAGAGCGCGGTGGCGGGACCGGATCGCCGACCGGGGCCCAGCGCCCGGTGCAGCCCGCCGACCACCAGCACCGAGACGAGCAGCCAACCGGCGTAGTTCGTCAGCGGGATGCCCGGCACGAGCGGCAGGGCCGGGTGCGGGTCCGCCCAGGTCCAGTGACCGGCGCCGACCATCTGCGGGTCGAGGAACAGGTCCCAGGCGGCCAGCGCGAGCGCGCCGAGCACGACGACCCCGGGGCCGCTCGCGGCCAGGACCCGACCGACGACGAGCGCGGGCCAGGCCATCATCGCCCAGGCCAGCGGCACGACGACCGGCACGCCGAGCAGTTCCGGACCGAGCGTTCCGGTGTAGGCGTAGCTGCCGAACGGGAAGCCGGTCGCGAGCCCGACGGCCTCGGCGACCAGCCCGCCGCCGCCGGCGATCCCGACGAGGAGCAGACCCCCACGCACCCCGTGCACGCGGACCACGTCGGCCAGCGACGCCAGGAAGAACACCACGACGCTGGTGACCGTCACCCCCGTGATCCACGAGGCGGGCACGAGCGGGTAGACGATCTGCACCAGCACCGCGGTGCCGACCAGTACCCAGGCCGGCAGCGCCGCCGTCGTCACCGGTCGACGAGCGGTCGTCACCATGTCCCGAGCCTCCCCCATCGCGATCCACGTCGGATCGTGGACCGCTCTGCGGCGTCGATCGGGCGTGCCTACGGTGCCGGGGTGCCCGCCGCAGGTCCCCGCTCACCCGTACAGCTCCTGGTGACCTCCGGCTCCCTGCTCGCCGTCGCCGGGACCCTGCACCAACTGGTCAACCACCGCCGGCTGCGCCGCCCGCCCGCGGTCCCGCCCACCGTGACCGTCCCCGTGTCGGTCCTCGTGCCCGCCCGGGACGAGGCACCGCGGATCGCCGCGACCATCACCTCGCTGCTCGGCCAGCGCGGGGTCGCCGACCTCGAGGTCCTCGTCCTCGACGACGGGTCCACCGACGGCACCGCCGAGGTCGTCGCCGCGACGGCGGGCGCGGACGACCGGCTGCGCGTGCTGCCGGGCGTCCCGCCGCCCGCGGGCACGCTCGGCAAGCCGCACGCGTGCGCGCAGCTCGCCGCCGTGGCGCGCGGCGAGGTGCTGGTCTTCGTCGACGCGGACGTGGTGCTCGCCCCGCACGCGGTGGCCGCCGCCGTCGCGATGCTGCGCGCCGGGGACCCCCTCGCGCTGCTCTCCCCGTGGCCGCGCCAGGCCGTGTCCGGCCCGCTCGCGCGCCTGGTCCAGCCGCTGCTGGCCTGGTCGTGGCTCACCACGCTCCCCCTGCGCGCGGCCGAGCGGAGTGCCCGGCCGTCGATGGCGGTCGCGAACGGCCAGTTCCTCGTGGTGGAGGCGGCGGCCCTGGCCCGGGCGGGCGGGTGGCCCGCCGTCGGCAGCGCGGTGCTCGACGACATCGCGCTCGCCCGGGCGGTCCGACGCGCGGGAGGCCGGACCGGGGTCGGCGACGGCTCCGCGCTCGCGACCTGCCGGATGTACGACTCCGGCCGCGACCTGCACGCCGGCTACCGGAAGTCGCTGTGGGCCGCGTTCGGGTCGCCCGTCGGCGCGGTGGGCGTGGCGGCCGCGCTGCTCGTGGTCTACGTGCTGCCGCCCGCCGCGGCGCTCACCGGCTCGCGCGTCGGCGCCGCCGGGTACCTGGCGGGTGTGGCCGGGCGGGTGCTCGCCGCCCGGTTCACCGCGACGACCCGGTGGGACGCCGTCGCGCACCCGCTGTCGGTGGTGACCACACTGGGGCTGCTGGTGTCGTCCTGGGTGGGCCGGGTGCGGGGCACGCTCACGTGGAAGGGACGGCGGATGTGAGCCGGGTGATCGTCGTCGGGGCCGGTCTCGGGGGGCTGGCGACCGCGGCCCGCCTCGCCGCGGCCGGGCACGAGGTGGAGGTCCACGAGCGGGCCGCCGCGGTCGGCGGCAAGCTCGGCCTCGTCGAACGCCACGGCTTCGCCTTCGACACCGGCCCGTCCCTGCTCACGCTGCCTGGCCTGCTCGACGAGCTCTTCGCGACGACGGGTGGCCCGGCCGGGCTCGACGTCTCCCGCGTCGACCCGGCCTGCGACTACACCTTCGCCGACGGCACCCGGCTGACGCTGCCGCACGACCCCGCGCAGGTGCCCGCCGCGTTCGACGCCGCTCTCGGCGCGGGGGCGGGTGCCGCCTGGACGCGGCTGCACGCCCGCTCGCGGCACCTGTGGGAGCTGGTCGGCGAGGACGTGCTCCGCCGCCCGCTGACGCTGCCCGCGCTGCTGCGGATGAGCGCCCGGCCCGGCGGACTGCGGGCGGTGGCGCCGTGGCGCACGGTGCGCGGCCTGGCCCGCCGGACGCTGCCGGACCCGCGGATGCGGACCTGGCTCGAGCGCTACGCGACGTACTCCGGCTCCGACCCGCGCCGCACGCCGGCGGTGCTGTCGGTGACGTCGTTCGTCGAGCAGGAGTTCGGGGCCTGGTACGTCCCCGGTGGGCTGCGGCGCATCGTGGAGACCGTGCACGAGCGGTGCCGGGCGCTGGGCGTCGCGGTGCACCTGTCGTCGCCGGTGGACGAGGTGCTCGTCGAGGGCGGCCGCGCGGTGGGGGTGCGGGTGGGCGGCCGCGAGCACCGCGCCGACGCCGTCGTGTGCAACGCCGACGCCACGGTGCTGCACGAGCGGCTGCTGCCGCGCGGGGTGGCCGGGCGGGCGCGCCGACGGCTGCGGCGGATCCCGCCGTCGAGCGCGGGGTTCGTCCTGCTGCTCGGACTGGACGGCCGGTCGGGCGCGGCCGCCCACCGCGTGTTCTTCCCGGCCGACTACGACGCCGAGTTCGACGCCGTCTTCGGCCGTCGGCCCCGGCCCGTCGAGGACCCGACCGTCTACGTCCACGCCCCCGACGACCCGGCGTTGCGTCCCGACGACGCGTCCGAGGGCTGGTTCGTGCTGGTCAACGCGCCGGTGCACGACCCCGCGCGCGGCGTCGACTGGGACGCCCCGGGGCTGCGCGAGGCCTACGCGGAGCGGGTGCTCGACGTGCTCGCCGCCCGGGGCGTCGACGTGCGGCCCCGGCTGCGGTTCGTCGAGGTGCTGACGCCCGCCGACCTGGAGCGCCGCACCGGCTCGCCCGGCGGGGCGATCTACGGCACCGCCTCGCACGGCCCGCGCGCGGCGCTGCGCCGACCCGCCAACGCGGGCCCGCTGCCCGGCCTCCACCTGGTCGGCGGCTCGGCGCACCCCGGCGGCGGCATCCCGCTGGTGCTGATGTCCGCCGAGATCGTCGCGGGGCTCATCGGTCCGGCGGGAACTCCGCCGGGATCGAGCGCCACGTCCCGACGGCGAGCTGCACCAGCCCCACCAGCGCCAGCGCCGCCCACGTCGTCAGGAACGTCGTCCCCCAGCTCCAGCCCGGTCCCGGCACCGTCGGGGCGAGCGCGGCCCCCAGCGCCGGGAGGGCCACCACGATGATCCGCGTCGGCCGCTCGGCCACCGTCACCGCGCCCGCGCCGGGCATGCCCACGGCCTGCGCCCGGGCCCGGGCGTACTCGTGCAGCAGGGTCACCGCCGCGACCGCCGCCGCCCCCGCGACCGGAGCGCCCAGCACGACGAGCACCGCGACCAGCAGGAGGTCCCCGATCCGGTCGCACACCGCGTCGACCACCGCACCCAGCGGGCGGGCCCGCCCGGTCGCGAGCGCCACCGCGCCGTCGAGCCCGTCGAGCACCCCGCCCAGCACCGCCAGCACCCCGGCCAGGGCGACCCAGGGTGCACCTGCCGTCGCGACGAGGAGGGCCCCGGCGAGCACCGCGACCCCGGCGACCGAGAGGACGTCCGGCGGGACCCGCCGGACCGGGCGCACGCACGCCCGGACCAGCCACAGCCAGCCGCGCACCACCGTCGACGGCTCCAGGCCGCCGTGGCGCGCCGACCAGCCGGCGTCCTCCGGGCGCAGCTCCCGTCGACCGGGTCGAGCTCCGCTGCGCTCCGTCTCCCGTCCCTCCCCCATCCGGCCAGCCTGCCACCGGTGGCGGCGGTGACCACCCGACGACGACGCGCCGCGGGTCTCGCGCGGGAGGTCGGCCGCACGTTCCCGGTCAGCGACGTCGCCCTCTGGGCCGCGGGCGCGACCTACTTCGGTGTGATCGGGCTGGTCCCGCTGGCGCTGGCCTCGCTGTGGGCGGTCGGGCGGCTGGTCGGGGGCGACGTGCTCACCGGGGCCATGGAGGCGGCCATCGTCGGCCTGCCGGGCGGCCACGGGACCCCGGAGGCGCTGCGCACCCTCACGGCGACGGCGCTGGCGATGCCGTGGTGGAAGACGCTCGTCGTGCTGTTCCCGGCGAGCCTGTACGGCGAGGGCCTGCGGCGGGCGTTCCGGCAGTTCTCCGACGTCCCGGACCGGCTCACCGGCTGGCGGGGACGGGCCGGGCTGCTCGGCGTGGCCGCCGTGGCCCCGTTCCTCGTGGTCGTCGTGCTCGCGGCCGCGCCCGTCGTCGGGCCGCTCTACGCCGCCGGCGGCTGGTCGCTCGTCTGGGGCGTCGTCATCGCCTTCCACGTGGTCTTCCTGACCGTGTCGCTCGCCCTCGTCGCGCTCTTCCGCTTCGTCGCGCCCGGCCACCTCGGCGCGAAGGCCCTGTTCATCGGCGCGTTCGCGACCGGCTCGGTGCTCGCGGGGTTCCTGCAGGGGTTCGTGGTGTTCCTCGCCATCCCGATCGAGTGGTCGGCGCCCTTCGGCGGCCTCCCGATCGTGGGCGCCGTGTCCGCGCTGGCGCTGTGGCTGTTCCTGCTGCACATCCTCGTGCTCTGCGGCTACCGCGCGACCGTGGTGCTCGACCAGGTCCTCGAGCAGCGCCGCACGGCGTCTGGCCGCGCCCCGGGCGGGGAACCACAGCAGTCATGAAGGCTGCCGTGTACCGCAAGACCGGGTCCGCCGCCGACGTCCTGCACGTCGAGGACCTCGACACCCCCGAGCCGGGGCCCGGCCAGGTCCGGGTCCGCGTCACCCGCTCCGCGATCAACCCGACCGACTGGAAGACCCGTGCGGGCCTGACCGGCGGCGACCCGGACGAGTTCCAGGTCCCGCACCAGGACGGCGCGGGCGTGATCGACGCCGTGGGCGAGGGCGTCGAGGGCCGCGAGGTCGGCCAGCGGGTGTGGACCCACCTGTCGGCGTTCAAGAACCGCTGGGGGACGGCCGCGGAGTACAGCGTCCTGCCCGCCGACCGGGCGATCCCCCTGCCCGACGACGCCTCCGACGACCTGGCGGCCTGCCTCGGCGTGCCCGCCGTGACCGCCGCGCACTGCCTTGGCGGCGATCCGTCGGCGCTCGAGGGGAGGACGGTCCTGGTCGCGGGCGGTGCGGGCGCCGTCGGGCACTTCGCCATCGGCCTCGCGAAGCACGCGGGCGCCCGCGTGGTCGCCACGGTGAGCTCCGAGTCCAAGGGCGAGCGGGCCCGCGCGGCCGGCGCGGACCTCGTCGTGAACTACAAGGAGGACGGGGCGGCGGACAAGGTCCGGGCCTTCGCCGAGCGCGTCGACCGGATCGTCGAGGTCGCCCTGGGCGCCAACCTCGACCTGGATCTCGCCGTCAGCGACAACACCACGATCGCGGTCTACGCCAACGAGCCGAACGATCCGGCGATCCCCGTGCGGCGCCTGATGGTCACGAACACGACGGTGCGGTTCGTACTCCTCTACACCATCACCGCGGCCGATCTCGCCGCCGACGTCGCCTGGGTGCGCGGCGCCGTGGCGGCCGGGGCGCTCACGCCGCTCGAGGTCACCACGTTCTCGCTCGACGACGTCGTCGCAGCTCAGGAGGCGGTGGAGAACGGCGCGGTCGGGAAGGTCATGCTTGTCCCCTGACCCGGGTGGCGGACGCCCCCCGGGAGTCGACCCCCGGGAGGCCGTCCGTGGCCAGCCGTTCCGCACGCTTCGAGGTGCTGCCCGACGTGATGCTCGCGTGGACGCCGTCGGAGAACCCCGACGACGAGGCCGCGTGGATCTCCTCGCCCGCCGCCCGTTTCGACATCGACGGTGACCGCTCCGGCAGCCGCACGTCGTGGAAGCTCGCCGTCTCGCACTCGCGGGAGAAGCGGGTCGGTCCGGGCACCGTCGGGTGGGTGCACGAGTGGGTCGGCCGCGGGCGCATCGCGGCCGTCGTCGTGTTCGACTCGAACCCGTACTCGCGTACCGGCGCCGACAACGAGGCCGAGTGGTACGCCGACGGCATCCTCGGCGTCATCCCGGAGGAGCACCGGGTGCCGGCCGAGACGATCATGGCGCACCCCGACTGGAAGCCGAGCGCGCCGTACATGGGCGCGAAGGGCCGGCAGTTCAAGGACGGCGCCCCCGTGGTGCCCGGCAACGCCGTGATCCTGCGCGAGCTCGTCGACGACGAGACCGCGCGCTGGCTCGGCCTCGACCGGAGCATGGCGCACTAGACCGGACACCCTGTACGTGTGACCTTCCGTCACAGCTACCGGCGGGTTAACGTGCGCAGGTGCGCGACCACCACCACGACGTCCTGGTCATCGGCTCCGGCTTCGGCGGCAGCGTCTCGGCGCTGCGCCTGACCGAGAAGGGTTACCGCGTCGGGGTGCTCGAGGCGGGGCGGCGGTTCAGCCCGGAGACGCTGCCCGCCACGTCCTGGGACGTGCGCAACTTCCTGTGGGCGCCCGCGCTCGGCTGCTACGGGATCCAGCGGATCCACGTCCTGCGCGACGTCGTCGTGCTCGCGGGGGCGGGCGTCGGCGGCGGGTCGCTGAACTACGCCAACACGCTCTACCAGCCGTCGTCCGAGGCGTTCTACCGCGACCCGCAGTGGAACGCGATCACCGACTGGCGCGACGAGCTCGACCCGTTCTACGAGCAGGCCCGCCGGATGCTGGGCGTCGTCACGCAGCCCACGGTGACCCCGTCGGACGAGGTGATGCGCCAGGTCGCGCGCGAGTGGGGCCGCGAGGACACCGTCACCCCGACGCAGGTGGGCGTGTACTTCGGCGAGGGCCCGGGCGTCACGGTGCCCGACCCGTTCTTCGGCGGCGCGGGCCCCGACCGCACCGGCTGCCTCGAGTGCGGCGAGTGCATGACCGGCTGCCGGCACGGGGCGAAGAACACCCTCGACCAGAACTACCTGGGCCTCGCCGAGCGCGCCGGGGCGGTCGTGTACCCGGAGACGACGGTGCTCTCGGTGCGTCCGCTGCCCGACGGCAGCTGGGAGGTCGTGACCCGCCCGACGCGCCGGGGCCGGCGCCGCCGCACGGTGTACACGGCGGACCAGGTGATCCTCTCCGCCGGGACGTGGGGCACGCAGTCGCTCCTGCACCGCCTGCGCGACACCGGCGTGCTACCGGGCGTCTCCGCCCGCCTCGGGCACCTGACGCGCACCAACTCCGAGGCGCTGGTCGGGGCGATGTCCCGCCGGGCGTCGCAGCGGGGCGGGCCGCGCGACTTCACGCAGGGCGTCGCCATCACGTCGTCGTGGCACCCGGACGCCGACACCCACATCGAGCCCTGCCGCTACGGCTACGGCTCGAACGCGATGGGTCTGCTCACCACGCTCATGACCGACGGCGGGGGCCGTGTCCCGCGCGGGCTCAAGATCCTCGGGCAGGCCGTGCGCCATCCCCGACGGTTCGCGCGGTCCTTCGACAAGCGCCGCTGGTCGGAGCGCACGGTCATCGCGCTGGTGATGCAGTCGCTGGACAACTCGATCACGGTGCAGCGCCGCTTCGGCCGCCTCGTCTCCCGGCAGGGCCACGGCACGCCGAACCCGACGTGGATCCCGGCCGCGAACGCCACGACCCGCCGCATGGCCGAGATCATCGACGGCGACCCGGGCGGCACCTGGGGCGAGGCCGTGAACATGCCGATGACCGCCCACTTCATCGGCGGCTGCGCGATCGGGTCGTCGCCGGAGACGGGCGTGATCGACGCCTACCAGCGGCTCTACGGCCACGAGGGGCTGCACGTGGTGGACGGGTCGGCGCTCTCGGCCAACCTCGGGGTGAACCCCTCCCTGACGATCACCGCCCAGGCGGAGCGCGCCATGGCGTTCTGGCCGAACAAGGGCGAGACCGATCCCCGGCCGCCGCTCGGGTCGGCCTACGAGCGGCTCGCCCCGGTCGCGCCGGTGAGCCCCGTGGTCCCCGCGGACGCCCCGGGCGCGCTGCGGACGGTCACGCTGCCCGTGCCGACGGTGCCGCCGCGCACGCCGGTGGCGGGTTCCTGACGACGGGTCGTCGGACGCGAGACTGCGCCCGTGCCCGGTGACGTCCTGCTGCTGTCCAACTCCCGCCCATCCGGCGGCGCGGAGCCGTTCACGCACGCCCGCGAGGTGCTCGCCGAGCACCTCGGCGGGCGGACCGTGTGGTTCGTGCCGTACGCGCAGGCCGACCACGACGCGTACGCCACCTGGGCGGCCGACGCCCTCGGGCTCGACCTGCGACCCCTGCACCGCGAGCCCGACCCGGCCGCCACCGCGGCGACGGCCGACGCCGTGTTCGTCGGCGGCGGGAACACGTTCCGGCTGCTGCACGACGTGCGCCGGCTCGGCATCCTCGACGCCCTGCGGGCCAACGCGGCCTGCCGCTACACCGGCAGCTCGGCCGGCACGAACCTCGCGCAGCCGACGATCATGACGACGAACGACATGCCGATCGTCGACCCCGGCGGCCTCGACGCCGTGGGGCGCGTGCCGTTCCAGGTCAACCCGCACTACCTCGACCCGGACCCCACGAGCTCCCACCAGGGCGAGACCCGGGAGGAACGGATCCGGGAGTTCCACGAGCTGAACACCGTCCCGGTCGTGGGGCTGCGCGAGGGCGCCTGGCTGCACCGCACCGGCGACACCGTGACCCTCGGCGGACACACCGCCCGGCTCTTCCGCCGCGGGGAGGAGCCGCTCGAGCTCGGACCGGGTACCGACCTCTCGTGGCTGATCTCCTCCTGACGAACGTGCTCCCCCGCGGACACGACGCCCCCGTCGACGTCCGCGTCGAGGACGGCAGGATCGCGGAGGTCGGCCCGGACCTGACCGCTCCCGGGGCCACGACGATCGACGGCGGCGCCCGGCCCGTCCTCCCCGGCCTCGTCGAACCGCACCTGCACCTCGACAAGGCGCTGCTCGGGGGCGGCGACGGCACGCTCGCGGGCGCCGTGAGCGCCACCGCCGAGGCCAAACGGCACTTCACGCACGACGACGTCCTGGCCCGCGCCGAGGACGTCCTGCGCCGCGCGGTCCGCCACGGCACCACGGTGATCCGCACCCCGGTCGACATCGACCCCACCGTGGGCCTGACGAGCCTCGACGCCCTGCTCGAGCTCAAGCAGCGGTGGGCGGGCGTCGTCGAGCTGCAGGTCGTCGCGTTCCCGCAGGAGGGCATCGCCGCCCGGCCCGGTACGCACGAGTTGCTGGTCGAGGCCCTGCAGCGGGGTGCCGACGTCGTCGGCGGGTGCAGCTACGCCGAGGACGACGTCGAGGGCTGCCACGAGCACGTCCGCCAGGTGTTCGACCTCGCGGAGCGCTTCGACGTCGACGTGGACGTCCACGCCGACTTCGCCGCGGGGCCGGACGACCCGCGCCACACGCTGGCCACCTTCGTCGCCGACGTGACCGCCGAGCGCGGCTGGGGCGGCCGGACGACGCTCGGGCACGTCACGACGATGGCCGGCCTCACCTCCGACACCCGCCGTCGGATCACGGAGCGGCTCGCGGAGGCCGGTGTCGGGCTCGTCGTGCTGCCGCCCACCGACCTCTACCTGCAGGGCCGGGCGGCCCCGGTGGCCGAGCTGCTCGACGCCGGGGTGGCCACCGCCCTGTCCAGCAACAACGTCCGCAACGCCTTCACCCCGTTCGGCACGGTCGACATGCTCGACGTCACCCTCCTCGCCGCGCACACGCAGCCGTTCGGCACGGCGGAGGGGCTCGACCGGCTGCTCGACCGGGTCACGGCGGGTGCCGCCGCGATGCTGAACCTCGGCGGGGCGAGCGGAGCGACGGGGCACGGCAGACGCAGCCACGACCTGGCCCCGGGGAGCCGCGCCGACCTCGTCGTCCTCGACGCCCCGGGCGCGGACCACCACACGGCGCTCCTCGACCGCGTGCCGCGACGCTACGTGGTCAGTGGCGGACGCCTCGTCGCCGAGACCGTGACGACGGCGACCCTGCAGGCCCCCTGACCCTTGACGATGATGGGGCCATGACCACCGCACCGATCCGCCCCGGAGCAGACGCGGAGCACTCCCTGCTCGCCCAGGAGCTCGCCGGAGCCGTCCGCGGATCGGTCCGCTTCGACACCGCGACCCGCGCGATGTGGTCGGCCGACTCCTCGAACTACCGCCACGTGCCGCTCGGCGTGGTCCAGCCCGTCGACGGCGACGACGTCGAGCGGGCCGTCGAGGTCACCCGCCGGCACGGCGTGCCGCTGCTCCCGCTCGGGGCGCGCACGAGCATCTGCGGGCAGTCGGTCAACGAGGCGGTCGTCGTCGACTTCTCCCGGCACATGCGTCGGGTGCTGGAGATCGACCCGTCGTCGGGAACGGCCCGGGTGCAGCCCGGCACCGTGCTCGACGACCTGCGCGACGCCGGCCGCCCGCACGGCCTGACCTTCGGCCCGGACCCGTCGACCCACAACCGCTGCACGCTCGGCGGGATGATCGGCAACAACGCCTGCGGGTCGCACTCGGTGGCGTGGGGCAAGACCGTCGACAACGTCCGCGCGCTGGACGTCCTGCTCGCCGACGGCACCCGGATGCACGTCGGCGGCCCGATGGACGACGCCGCGATCGACGCCGCAGCCCGCCGCACCGGCAGCGAGGGCCGCGTCTACCGCGACCTCAAGGCGCTCCGGGACCGGACGGCCGACCTGGTCCGCACCGACACGCCGGACCTCACGCGCCGCGTGAGCGGCTACAACGTCGACCAGCTGCTGCCCGAGCACGGGTTCGACCTCGCCAAGGCGCTCGTCGGCACCGAGGGCACCTGCGTGACGATCCTCGAGGCGACCGTCGACATGGTCGCGTCGCCCCCGGTGCGGGCGCTGGCCGTGCTCGGCTTCGAGGACGCGTACGCCGCGGCCGACCACGTGGTGCCGATCCGCGACCACGCACCGCTGACGATCGAGGGCATGGACGTCGGCGTGATCGGCGCCCTGCGCTCCGCCCGGCCCGACGACCGCACCCACGAGGCCCTGCCGCGCGGCAAGGGCTGGCTCTACGTCGAGACCGGCGGCGAGACCCGCGGCGAGGCCCACGAGAAGGCCGAGGCCATCGCCAAGGAGATGTCCTGGGCGACCGTCGACCACAAGGTCGTCAGCGAGCCGAAGGCCATGCGGGCGCTGTGGAAGATCCGCGAGGACGGGTCGGGCATCGTCACCCGCGGCCCGGGCGGCGTCGAGGCGTGGCCGGGCTGGGAGGACGCCGCGGTCCAGCCGGCCAAGTTCGGCTCCTACCTGCGCGAGTTCGACGCCCTGCTCACCGAGCACGGCCGGACCGGCGCGTACTACGGGCACTTCGGGGACGGCTGCGTCCACGTCCGGATCGACTTCCAGCTGCTCACGACGGCGGGTCTGAAGAACTTCCGCGCGTTCCTCGAGGACGCTGCGGACCTCGCCGTGGCGCACGGTGGCTCGCTCTCCGGCGAGCACGGCGACGGGCAGGCGCGCGCCGAGCTGCTCTCGCGGATGTACTCGCCGCCGATGATGGAGGCGTTCTCCGACTTCAAGGCGGCGTGGGACCCGGACGGCCGGATGAACCCGCACCGTGTGGTCGACCCGCCGAAGATCGACGACGACATCCGGGTGTTCATCGGGCAGCCGACGATCCCCACGCGCACGCAGCTCGACTTCATCCACGACGGCGACCCGGAGACGGGCTTCGCGTCGGCCACCCGGCGCTGCATCGGCGTCGCGAAGTGCATCACCGCGAGCGGCGGCGTGATGTGCCCGAGCTACCGGGTCACCGGCGAGGAGAAGCACTCGACGCGCGGCCGGGCGCGGCTGCTGTTCGAGATGGCGTCCGGGCAGACCGTGCCCGACGGGTGGCAGTCGCAGGAGGTGGAGGACGCCCTCGACCTGTGCCTGAGCTGCAAGGGCTGCTCACGCGACTGCCCGGTCGGGGTCGACATGGCGACCTACAAGACCGAGTTCCTCGCCCAGCACTACGCCGGGCGCGCGAAGGACCGGCCGCGCTCGCACTGGTCGATGGGCTGGCTGCCGGCGTGGCTCGCCATCACCTCGAAGGTCCCGGGCGCCCCGCGGATCGCGAACGCCCTGGCGAAGCGCCCGGCCCTGGCGAACCTCGCGAAGAAGGCCGGCGGCATCGCGCCGCAGCGTTCGATCCCGCCGTTCGCGCCCAAGCCGCTGCGGCGGTTGCTGGACGTGAAGCAGCGGGCCGCGCGGCCCGACGTCGGGAAGCGGATCCTCCTGTGGACCGACTCCTTCACCCCCGCCTTCGACCCCGAGCTCGCGATCGACGCGATCCGTGTACTCGAGGCCCTCGGGTACCGCGTGGAACTCCCGCAGAAGACGGTGTGCTGCGGGCTGACGTGGGTGACGACGGGTCAGGTGTCGGTCGCCCGGCGGGTCATCGAGCGGTCGCTGGAGCGGATCCGGCCGTGGCTCGAGGACGGGGTGCCGATCGTCGGCCTGGAGCCCTCGTGCACCGCCGCGCTGCGCAGCGACTCGCTCAAGGTCCTCGGCCGGGAGCACGACCTGGGCCAGGTGGCGTCGCGGTCCATCCGGACCTTTGCCGAGGTGCTGGCCGAGCACACCGACCAGCTGGCGGAGCTGACCGACGGGGCGGAGCGCACGGCCCTCGTCCAGATCCACTGCCACCAGTACGCCGAGCTGGGCACCGACGCCGATCGCGCCGTGATGGCGGCGCTGGGGATCCGGGCCGACGTGCTCGACGAGGGCTGCTGCGGCCTGGCCGGCAACTTCGGGTTCGAGGACGGGCACTACGAGGTCTCGACGGCGTGCGCGGAGCGCGGCCTGATGCCGAAGGTGCGGGAGGCGTCCGCCGACACGACCGTCCTCGCCGACGGCTACTCGTGCCGGACGCAGATCCGGCAGCTGGACAACGCCGGGCACGAGCCGACCCACCTCGCGCGGCTCGCCGCCCGTGCGCTGGGGCTGCGTGACTAGACCCGGGGTGTTCCGGTGGCTGGGCTACGCGTTCGGGGCCCGGCTGCCGGTGGTGTACGGGACCTGGGTGCTGCACGACCTCACGGTGCGCACCTGGTTCCTGCGTCAGCTGGCGCGGACCACGGTGCAGTGCGTGCCGGTCGCGCTGCTCGCGCTGCTGCCCGGGCCGGGGTGGCTGCGGGTGGCGCTGCCGTGCTTCGTGTGGTTCTCGGCGATGTTCATGGCGGCGATCTTCTCGCCGCTGATCCGGGAGAAGCGGCTCTACCAGCACGGCTTCATGCCGGAGATCGTGCTGGGGCGCTCGGACGAGTGATCGGCGCGTCGGCGAGCGGAATGCCGTCGGCGAGCCGCGCGAGCATGCCGTCGAGCTCCTCGACGTAGGTGCGGGTGCCGTCCGCGTGGGCACGGGCGACGGCGGCGAGCCGGGCCCCGCAGACCACGCCGGCGAACAGCACGACGTCCGGGTCGTCGGCCGGGCGCCCGATGCCGCGGGCCACCATGCCGGCGACCTGATCGACGCCGGAGGAGTTCCGCTCGCGCAGGATCGCGGCGATCGCCGGCACCGAGCGGGCGAGCTCCATGCGCACCTCCTCCAGCGCGCGAGCCTCCTCGTCGAGCGAGGCGAACGCGTCCCGCACGATGAGCCGGACCGCTTCCAGCAGCGGCGTCCCGGGCGGGAGTTCGGCCGCCACCCGCTCCATCACGGGGTCGACGTCGTCGAACAGGACGACGTCCTCCTTCGTCGGGAAGTAGCGGAAGAACGTGCTGCGGCTGACGTCGGCCGCGGCCGCGATGTCGTCGACCGTGGTCGCGGCGTACCCGCGGTCCCGGAAGAGGCGCAGCGCGTGCCGCTGCAGCTCCGCCCGCGTCCGCTCCTTCTTCCGCTCCCGCAGACCCATGGCTCGATCATGGCACGAGAATTCTTTTGACACTCAGTCTCAGTTGAGGCGTAGTGTCACGAACATGGACGACGTGATCGTGGTGGGGGCGGGGCCGACCGGACTGACGGCGGCCATCGAGCTGGCGCGGCGGGGGGTGGCCGTCCGGGTGCTCGAGGGGCAGGACGGTCCGCACCGCGGCTCGCGCGGCAAGGGCATGCAGCCGCGCACGCTGGAGCTGCTCGACCAGCTCGGCCTCGCCGACCGACTGGTCTCGCTGGGCAGCTTCGAGCTGCCGTTCCGGAAGCACGCGACCGACGGGTCGACGCTCGACGTCGACCGGTCGCCCGACCTCGTCGGGACGCCCGAGGACCCGACCACCCCGTGGCGGACGTCATTGATCATCCCGCAGTGGCGCACCGAGCAGGTGCTGCGCGAGCGTCTGGCCGAGGAGGGCGTGGAGGTCTCCTACGGGGCGCGGCTCGCGTCGCTCACCCAGGACGACGACGGGGTGGAGCTCGTTCTCGACGACGGGCGCCGGCTCCGGTCGTCGTGGGTGATCGGCGCCGACGGCGGGTCGAGCACGGTGCGCCGCGAGCTCGGCGTCGGGTTCCTCGGCGAGACCCACGAGGAGGTCCGGATGCTCCTCGGCGACGCGGAGATCGACGGACTGGACCGCGACCACTGGCACCTCTGGTCGGCCGAGGAGCCCCTCGTCGGGACCGGCGCCCGGATGGTGGCGCTCTGCCCGCTGCCGGCGACCCCCTTGTGGCAGGTGCAGATCGGCAACACCGACCCGGAGCAGCACGCCACGCCCGCGCTGCTCACCGACATCATCGAGGGCCTCGGACCGCGCGTCCGCGTGCGTCGCGTCGACGTCGCCACGGACTGGCGGCTCAACGTCCGGATGGTCGACGACTACCGGGTGGGCCGCGTGTTCCTCGCCGGGGACGCGGCCCACGTGCACTCCCCGGCGGGCGGGATGGGGATGAACACCGGGATCGCGGACGCGGTGAACCTCGGCTGGAAGCTCGCCGCCGTGGTGCACGGGTCCGATCCCGCGCTGCTGGACACCTACACCGCCGAGCGCCTCCCGGTCGCCGCGCACGTCCTGGGGCTGTCGAACGCGCTGCTCGGGGCGCAGTTCTGGTCGCGGACCGACGAGCAGGTCCACGACACCCGCGGCTTCGCGACCACCTACCGGACCACACCCGTCGTCGGGAACGGGCCCGTGCCCGGTGACCGTGCCCCGGACGCCCCGCTGCGGGACGGCTCGACGCTGTTCCTGCGCCGCCGGGCGGCGGACTGGACGGTGCTGGCGTTCGGGGGCGTGGTCGAGACACCCTTCGACCTGCCGGGCGGGACGGTGCAGGTGCTCGACGCCGACGCGCTCGCGGCCGACGGGACGCTGCGGGAGGCCTACGGGGCGGAGGACGGGACCGTCGTCGTGATCCGCCCGGACGGCTACGTGTGGTCGCGCCGTGCGGCGGCCGTGTCGGTGTGAGACCCGGGCCAGGGGCCGGGCGGAGGCACATCGGCCTGCTCATGGGTGCGGGTGTCGTAGGCGACGAGACCGCGGCGCTCGTAGTTCCGGCGGGCGTGCGGGCCGTCGAGCGTGCAGGTGTGCAGCCAGACGCGGGACACCGGAGGGAGGGCGGGCCAACGCTCGTGGAGCCGCCAGGCCTCGGTGAGGGCGCGGGTCAGCAGGTGACCGCCGAAGCCCCGACCGATCGCGTGCGGGAGGAGACCGAAGGACTCGATCTCGACCTCGGTGCCGCCGTCGGACGGGGCGGCCTGGAGCTCGGCGTACCCGGCCGGGGTGCCGCGGTGGTGGGCCACCCAGGTCTCGCGGCCCTCCTGGGTGATGTGGATGAGCCAGTCGTTCCACGTGAAGCCGAGCTTGTCGGTCCACGACCAGGGGCCGCCGACCGCCGTGTAGAGGAACCGGCTGAACTCCGGTGACGGCTCCTCGGCCCGGACGATCTGCAGCGGCTCGGCCGGTTCGACCGCGGGCCGGAGCTGGTCGGGCGAGGTCTGCTCGAGGTAGGTGGTGGTGACGAGCACCGGGTCACCCCATCACGCGAAGGGGACGCCGCCGGGATCGGGCGGGCAGACCGTGCCCTCGGCCGGCAGGCGCGTGGGGTCGAGGAGGTAGGCGGCGGCCGCGTCGGTGGCGCAGCGGCTGGGCAGGTCGAGCGTCGTGTGGCCGAAGCCGTCGACGACGAGCAGCCGTGCGCTGGCCAGCTGCGTGGCGGTGGCGCGGGCGTTCGCGAGCGGGGTCTCGGGGTCGTACCGGGAGTTCACGACGAGCGCCGGTGCCGGGAGCGCCGCGTGCCACGGGCCGAGGTAGCGGTCGGGGTCGATCGCGGGCCAGTCGACACACGCCGCCGTGTTGAGCGCGACCGGTACCCCGAACAGCGGGTGGGCCGCCTGCTCGCCGGGCAGCAGTGCGGACACCTGTTCGGCGGTCGGGGTGCGGACGTCGGTGCACTGCACGGCGAGGAACGCGGGCGAGTGTGGCGGGGCTCCCGCCGCGGGGTCGGGCACCGGCGGGACGGGGTTCGGGGTCGGGAGGGCCCGCGCCAGGGCCGTCAGGCGACCACCCGACTCCAGCGCCGTGGAGACCCGCTCCGCGAGCTGCGCCGAGGTGCCCGCGCGGGTGGCGGCGCCGATCGCGGCGGCAATGCGGCCGGCGGGATCGGGGTTCGCGGCGCAGCGCGGGCCGGCGGCGGCGCAGGTCGCGACGAAGGCGTCGAGGGCCTCGTCGCGGGCCTGTGCGACCTGGGCCCGGACGTCGACGGGCCGCGTCGGGTCGTCGGTGCCGGCGTTCGCGACGAGGTCGAGGGCCCCGTCGACGACGAGCGCCCGCAGTCGGCCCGGGAACAGGTTCGCGTAGGTGGCACCGAGGTAGGTCCCGTACGAGTAGCCGTAGACGCTGAGGGTGGGCTCGCCGAGGGCCTGGCGCAGGAGGTCGAGGTCACGGGCGGCGTTCGCGGTCGACAGGTGACGCAGGAGCTCACCGGTGCCGGCCAGGCACGCCTGCCCGATCGCGCGGGCGGAGGTCCAGAAGGCGGGGTCGGCGAGGGGTGAGCCGACCGGTTGCGCGGGCGCGCCGTCGTCGGGCCCGCACCGCACCTGGCCGATCCCGCGGGGTTGGAGGGCGAGCACGTCCAGGCGGGCGCGGACCCCGTCGAATCGCCCGACGAGGCGCCGCAGGCTCGACGGTCCGGGGGTGCCGGGCCCGCCGTAGTTCACCGCGACCGTGCCGATCCGCGTGGCCGGGTCGAGGGCCGGCAGGCGCGTGACGTCGAGCGCGATCGTCGGCCCGGTCGGCTTCCGGTAGTCGACGGGCACGGTGAGCGTGGCGCACTGGAACGTGCCGCAGGGACGCCAGTCGAGGCGGGGGACCGCGGCGGCACCGGTGCCGAGGGGCGGTCCGGGGCTCGGTGCGTCTCGTGTCGGTCCGGGCTCGGTCGGTCCCGAGCAGGCGGCCACCACGAGCAGGAGGAGGACCAGCCAGACCCGGGTGCGCATCGGGGGAAGTGGTAGCACGGCGTGGTCGGGGCGGTGGACGATCGGCGGGTGGAACTCGCGCGGTGGCCGGAGCTCGGTGGGCGGGGCGTCCGGCTCCGCGCCTTCGACGAGCGTGACGTGCCCCTGGTGCTGGAGGCGGGCCGCGATCCGCTCGTCCCGCTCATCACGACCGTGCCGCAGGGCGCCGGACGCCCCGAGGCCGTCGGCTGGATCGAGCGGCAGCACCGGCGGTACCTCGACGGCGTCGGTTTCTCGTTCTGCATCGCGCGGGCCTCCGACGACGAGGCCCTCGGCCAGATCGGTTTGTGGCCGCGGCATCCGGACCGTGGCCGGGCGGCGATCGGGTACTGGATCGGCCGGCCACACCGTGGGGCAGGCCTGGTGACGGCCGCTCTCGACCTCCTCAGCCGCTGGGCCGTCACCCTGCCCGGGGTGGCGCGCCTGGAGCTCTACGTGGAGCCGTGGAACGAGGGGTCGTGGCGGGCCGCCGAGCGGGTCGGGTTCGTGCGGGAGGGCCTGATGCGGCGGTGGGAGGTCGTCGGCGGCGAACGCCGGGACATGTTCATGTACTCGCTGCTGTCCGACGAGGTCGGCTAGAAGGGTGGATCGCCGTCGTGGGCGTTCGAGGGCGCGTGGTGCTGTCTCCTCCGTTCGTCGATGTGCCGCAGGGTCTGGTGTTGAGCGTCGGTGAGGTGGCCGTGCTTGTTGGTTCTCGGCCGCCAGGGTCTCCGGGGGCGGGGTTCGCTGCGGGTGTCGGTGATGCCGTGGTCGAAGCGTTCTCGGGCGACCGGTCGCAGGGGCCGGTACGGCTCGGGGCGCACGGTGTGTCGGGTGCCGGTGGGCGCGGTCCACACGAAGGTGCCCGGCGATGTCTGGCGGACCGTCCACCCCGACTCGGGGGCGTGTTTGCGCAGGTGGTCTCCGACGGAGAGGGCGCCGAGGTTGTCGGCCTGGGTCGGGCCGCCGAGGACGTGGTCGTGGGTGTGGTCGATCGCGCAGGCCACGGCGGGCACGGTGCACATCGGGAACCGGCAGGTCCGGTCCCTCGCGTGGACCCAGCGCGTGAGTTCGGCGCCGGGAAACCGGTTTGCTTCTTTGGTGGTTCGGGCGGGATGTTCGTCGGGTGGGCGGGCGCGTTCGATTGCCAGCGCTCGTTGGACGCGGCGGGCGAGTTCGGCCCAGATCCCGACGAGCGGCTGCTGGTCGAGGGTGTCGATGTCGGTGGTGTGGGCGGTGAGCTCGACGACCTGCCGCCGATATCTCGGGTCCGCGCCGGGTTGCTGGGGTGGGCGGACGAGCAGGACGTGTTCGAGTTGCCCGTGTTCGTCGTGGAGCAGGACGCGGAAGTGGGCGGTGGTGCGGGTCCAGACGGCGTGGTGGGCGTCCCAGCCGGTGACGGTGCCGACGCGCAGCTGGCCGTGGGCGCGGTCGAGCCCGAGCGCGCACGCCAGGGTGGTGCGGGTGGTGGCGGGGGTGAACATCAACCCGCGGTCGGTCCACCGCGCCGCCGGCGACGGTGGCGGCTGTCCCGGTATTCGGGGGTCGGGGGTGTTGTGGGGTGGTGGGTCGGGTTCGGGATCCCCGGGCTGCCACCCTGACGGGGGTTCGGTCGTCGAGCGAGTCGCCTCGGTTGCGGCGGGGTCGTCGGTGGAGCCGTGAGGGCTTTCTCGCCCCGCCTGCGGGTCAACACCTGCCGAAAGCGCGTCGCGGCGACCGCTCGACGCGCTCACGCCCGCCCCGCTGTCCCCAGTGGGACCGCCGCCACGCGAGGGGCCGCCGTCCGAGGGGCCGCCGTCGGGAAGGTCGTCGAGGTCCAGCGGCCCGTCCGAGCCGTCCGAGCCCTCCGAACCGTCCGAGCCGTCGGAGCGGTGCGGGAAGTCGGGGTCGGCGTCGTCCACGCCCCGGTCGTTCAGGCCCTGGTCGTTCAGGCCCTGGTCGTCCGGGCCCTCGTCGTCCGGGCCCTCATCGTTTGGGCCCTTGTCGTCCGGGCCCTCATCGTTCGAGCCCTTGTCGTCCGGGCCCTCGGGGGCGTCGTCCGGGCCGCCGTCGGAGCCGTCGTCGGAGCCGTCCGGGCCGTCGGGGTCGCTGCCGTCAGGGTCGCCGTCGTCGGGTGGGGCGGGTGGGGGCATGAGGTCGTGGACGACCTGCTCGAGGACGGCGAGGTCACCCTCCCCGGCCGGGCAGCCATGCAGCAGCCGCAGATACACCTGCGCCTGCACCTTCCCCGCCCCGATCGTCGCGCCGGCGGCCTTCAACTGTTCGAGGGCGACCTCGGCGATCGCGACGATCCGCTCGAACGCCGGCACCGCCATCCCAGGCTCCAAGTCCAGGCCGTGGATCTCCATCGCCCCCGACGGCGCCGTCCGCGTCGACACCCGCGACCGGGCCACCGCCGCCGCACGCCGGTTCTCCGCCCCCAACGGGTCCACATCGACCACCGCGGCCGCGACCCGCTGCGCCAGCTCCCACAACCCCAGCTTCGGCGCCTGCTCGATCAACGCGTCGACCACCACCGCCGCTTGGGCGTCGGTGACATCGCGCAGCCCCGAGACGAACACCGACACCTTGGCCTGCTCCAACCGGCCCTCGCGCATCGCCTCACCGAGGCGCGGCAGCCGTTCCAGCGCACCCTGCGCGGTCTCCAGGCGGGAGGAGGCCATCGTCACCGACCACCCCAACCGAGCGGCGATCACCCGCGGATCCGGCTCCGGCCAGCGCTCCACGGTGTCCGCGCGAGCCCGGGCGGTCTCGAGCATCCAGCAGGAGCGGCGCCACTCGTCGTGGGTCAACCGCGCCTGCCACGCCACCAGACCGGCCTCACACTCCTGCCCGGGCAGGTCCCGCGGGTCGGCCCAGGACACCGCCGGCAGCGGGGTGTCGAACACCCCGCCACCACCCTCGTGTCCCGCCTCCACCGCCATGATGTCGGGTGGCCCGGGGGAATCTCACCCCCGGGCTCCCACAGATCCCGGCGTGACAATCTCTTGTCACCGGGCTCTTGCCATCTTGTTCATCGGGCCGGAGGAACGCTGGCGACCCATTTCCAGTGCGCGAACAGGCGGGGATACCTTCCGATGATCCCCAGCCAGCACCGGACGGCCGCCTTCTGCGCTCGCAGTCGTTTGTATTTCTTGCGGATCCATCGCACCAGGTAGGCGTTGATGCGGGCGAACAGGCCATACAGCGCGGAGCGGTAGAACGCCCCGTAGTACTGCATCCATCCTCGCACCATCGGATTCACCCAGTGCGCGAGTTCGGAGAAACTCAGGCGTATGTGCCGGTGCAGTCGCCAGGACCGCACCTGCGCACTGATCCGTGTGAGGGCAGCCTTGCTGATCGCGGGAAGGAACCCAGAGAAGGTCCGCCCGCCGCGACCTTTGGCTTCGCGTTGACGGAAGGTGAACCCCAGGAACGTGAACGACGTATGCTCCGCGGAGCGACGCCGGTTCCCGTCCTGGCAGTAAACGATCCGTGTCTTGTCGGGATGCAGACGCAACCCGACCTGTTCCATGCGCTCGCCGATCGCCGCGACCATTGTCTCGGCTTGCTCGCGGCTCGTGCAGTGCACGACCGCGTCATCGACGTAGCGCTCGAAGGAGATACCGGGAAAGGCCCGGTCCATCCACGTGTCGAACGCGTAGTGCAGGAACATGTTCGCGAGCACCGGTGACACCGGCGACCCTTGCGGCGTTCCACGGTCGCGAG
The DNA here is from genome assembly GCF_050955885.1 of Actinomycetospora sp. CA-084318. Taxonomy (NCBI): domain Bacteria; kingdom Bacillati; phylum Actinomycetota; class Actinomycetes; order Pseudonocardiales; family Pseudonocardiaceae; genus Actinomycetospora; species Actinomycetospora sp. CA-084318. The sequence goes on along the minus strand of NZ_CP192098.1, from coordinate 38,427 downwards.
CGACGAGGTCACCGTCACGAGTCTGAATGGGTGCTTGCAGCCAACGCGTGACATACAGGACGACCCATCGCTGGTCGGTGTGCGCCTCGACCGCCTTGATGACGAGGTCCCACGGGACGCTGTCGAAGAACTTCTGGATGTCCAGATCGATCACCCAGTCGGTCTTCCAGCAGCGCTTCCTGCAGGTCTCGACCGCATCGAGGGCCGAGCGGCGCGGGCGGTAGCCGTAGGAGTCCGGGTGGAAGATCGGTTCGACCGACTTCTCCAGCCTCCGTGCCACCACAGTTTGCGCCACCCGGTCCGCCACGGTCGGAATACCCAGGACCCGTGTCCCGTCGCCGTGAGCTTTCGGGATTTCCACCGCCAGCACCGGCGAAGGTAGATAGCTACCCGAGGACATCCGATTCCAGATCTTGTAGAGGTTTCCCCGCAGATCCTTCTCGAACTCCTCGACCGAGCAGCCATCCACCCCCGCTGCACCCTTATTGGATCGCACCTGCTCCCAGGCCTGTTGCACCTCCCACTTCGAAATGACGAACGACTTGCCCGAGGACTTCAGTTCGCTCACTGCGATTCCTCCCGGCTAGATTCCGGTTGATCGAACGAACAAACCACAGATGGCCCGACCCCTTCGCTCCACTCCCACCGCGTCAAGCAGGAGATTCACAGCTACTACGAGTCGGTCCGCCGGCGCCCACCGCATCGGTACTCAGTCCCTCCCGGTTTCAGTCGGTCGGGATTCTCCCTCTCGCCACCGCAGAGATGGCAGTATCGGTGCACGCCTTCCCACGTTCCCCACCGGAGCAGCAGACCGGGCTCACGCCGCCTACATGCCGGGCACCGACTGGCCAATAAACGGGCTCCCGCCAGCCTCATCCCAGGATTGTTCGAACGTCCCGGTTCTGATGCCATCCACACTAATTACGACACTTCACAGGCTACGACGCAGCGTCTTCCCGATCCCCACCTGACACCTCACACGGTGCCTTTTCCCACATCGCTCACCACGACAGTCTTCAGCTAACGCAGCAGTGGGCGGTTTGGAGCCTCCCCCGTAGGTCGACTCCGAAGGGCCACAACCTTCATCTCCGATGGAGCAACACAAGAAACAGGACTCCGCCTACATCAGAGCCTCCTTCTTGTGCGCGTGGCACACCCGAACTGTAGTTCGAACCCCCGACATCTAGCGTCGGTGGCAGCTCCAGGAGGTCTGGGGTGAGGTTCGCGGTACGGGTGTCTACGGCTGGCCCCGACTGGATCGGCAGTCCTCTGTACTGATCGTCGAGGCGCCCGTGCCGCGGCCGTGTCAGGCCGGGGCCTTGTTGGGAACGCGGAGCCGCGCTGCGGACTCCTACTCAGATGTCCGGGTCGAAGCCTGCTGCGGTCGCGGAGTCACCGGGACCCGAGGAGACGACGAGGAAGGAGAGCCCGTGCGCGAGCTCCGGCTGGGTATCGACGTGGCATGCCGGGAGGCCCACCGCGCGGCGCTGGCCGATGAGACCGGCGCGCTGCTGTGGACCAACCGCCGCTTCCAGACCGGCAGCGAGGATCTCGAGACGCTCTGGAGAACGGTCGAGGCGGTCCGCGCCGACCAGGGTGACGTGCCGGTCGTGGTCGTGATGGAACCGACCCGCAACGCGTGGGTGGCGCTGGCGGCCTGGCTACGTCATCGGGGCGCGCAGGTGCGACTGGTCCCCCCGGAACAGTCCGCGGACTTGCGGAAGTACTACAACAAGCACGCCAAGACCGATCGGCTCGACTGCGAACTGCTGGCTCGAATACCGCTGCTGCACCCCGACGGGTTGGTCGAGACCCCCGGACTGGGACCGGCTGAGGGGTTGCGCCGCACCGTCGGCCGTCGCGCCGGCCTGGTCGCGCGACGCACCGCCTCGCTGCAGCGTCTCGACGCGCTACTCGAGCTACTCGGACCCGCCTGGACCGCCGCTCTGGGCACCGACCCGGGGAAAGCGGCCTGCAGCGTGCTCGAGCGCTACAGCGATCCGCACGCCCTGCTCAGACTGGGGCGGGCCCGGCTGACTCGGCTGCTGATCCGCACCAGCCGCGGGGCCTGGCGCGAGGACAAGGCCGATGCCCTGCTCGCCGCCGCCCGCGCGACGCTGTCGCTCTGGCCCGAGGGCGCCATCGACTTCGCCGAACTCGCCGAAGACATCGCCGCCGAGACCCGCCTGCTGCGCGGACTCGACGACGAGATCGACCACGTCGACGACCGGATCGCCGCGGCCTACCAGGACGCTGATCCCACCGGCATCCTCGCCTCGGTCCCCGGACTCGGTCCGGTCCTGGCCGCCGCGATCCTGGGCCGCCTCGGCGACCCCAACCGCTTCCGTGACCTGGCCGCGGTCCGCGCCTACACCGGACTGGTCCCCAAGATCAGTCAGTCCGGCACCTCCGAGACCCACCAGGGCCCCACCAAGGCCGGCGATCACGTCCTGCGCTGGTCGCTGTTCATCGCCGCCGACCACGCCCGAAAGACCGACCCCGGCCTCGCCGCCCGCTACCAGCGGCTACGCGACCGCGGCAAACACCACAACAGCGCACTCTGCACCCTGGCCGCGGTCCTGGTGACCCGCATCGCCGCATGCTGGCGCAGCGGCGAGCACTACCGCCTCCGCGACCTCGACGGCCGCGAGATCACCGAACCCGAGGGCCGGGCGCTGGCCAGCAGGATCAACACCGAAGCCACCCGCGCCCGGACCACGACAGGGACGGGCCGGCGAAGCAAGGAGTCGCACAGCGCTCCATCGACCGGCCCGTCAGCGACGCACTCTACGACCCACCCCGCGGCTTGACGTCCCTTAGGAACTCAGTCACGGGCGGCCATCAACCGCCGGAACCGCCGACAAACACCGCGAGAGGCACACGAGGCAGGAATCCGAGGCCCAGAACCTGCCCCACGTCACCCTCGCGCGCCCGAGACAGGCCAGAACGGCCTACATCACGAAACGGTCACGGTCAGGCCAGGTTCCGCAGCTCCGGCCAGGCCTCCGCCCACGGACGGGACGGCGTGCAGACGGCGAGCAGCACCCGGTCGTTCACCGGCGAGACCTCCGGCCCCACGTACATCGGCAGCGGCACGAGCCGCCGGCAGAACCCCGGGGCCCACTTCACGTCGCCCACGAGCAACGCGTCGGCCGACCCCGGCGGCACGTCGAAGTATCCGAACCCGCGGTGCGTCGAGTAGACCGGCGTCGGCAACCCGTACCGCGGGCCCTCGTGCTCCAGCGCGCTCGCGTACCAGTACGAGTAGGCCATCACCACCGTCCCGGGCGGCAGGGCGTGCCACTGCCGCGAGACCCCGGCCGCGAAGTCCGACCACCCGATCTGGCCCATCGTCTCGAACTCGGTCGGCGCCCGCCACGACGCCGGCCCGAACGGCAGCACCCACAGCACCGTGAGGACGGCGGACACGACGACCGCCGCCGGGTGGACCGCCCAACGCCACCACACCCGACGTCGGGAACGGGGCAGCGAGCAGAACGCGACCGCACCTGCCGCGATGAGCACCGCGTAGAGACCGGACAGGTAGTAGGGGCGGCCCCCGGCCGCCAGCAGCGCCGCCGTGACCACCAGGGACGCCCAGCCGAGCGACCGCCACGCGCGCAGCGGCGGGTACCGCAGCAGCGCCCACCCCCCGAGCAGCACCAGCACGGCACCCGGGGCGAGCCCCGCGTAGTAGAGGGCACGCGGCAGGAACTCCCAGCGGTCGCCGAACAGCGACGACTCCCCGGCGACGACCGAGCCCATCCGCAGCTGCGGCCAGCCGTGGCCGGCCTGCCAGACGAGGGTGGGGATCGTCGACGCCGCTGCCAGCCCCGTCCCCACCCACAGCAGCGGCCGCCGGAACAACCGCCGCGGTCCGGACACCGCGACCCCGACGACGAGGCCGCCGAGCAGCACGACGATCAGCACCTTGTCGAACAGGGCCACCGCGACGACGAGCCCGAGGGCGAGCAGCAGCCGGTCGTCGGCGACGCCGTCGCGCTCCTGGCGCAGCCACCGGGCGAGCAGCCAGAGCACCACGGCCCAGCACACGGGGTCGACGGTGGACGTCGCGAGCAGGTGGCCGGTCGCGAGCAGGTAGGGGCTGATCGCGGTGACCGCACAGGCCAGCACCTGCGCCCGACGACCGCCCCCGAACTCCCGGGCGATCAGCGCGGCGACCACGGTGCCGAACGCGGTCAGCAGCGTCGCCGGGAGACGCAGGACGACGAGGTTGCCGGGGGCCAGGTGGTCGAGCCCGGCGGCGAGCAGCGGGAGCAGCGGCGGCTGGTCGGCGTACCCGGCGCTCGGTCGCGCTCCCGCGGAGAGGAAGTAGTACTCGTCGCCGAACCACCCGTAGCGGGCCGACACCGCGGCGAGCAGCACCGCGACCCCCGCGGCGATCGCGAGGACCGGACCACGCGCGAACGGGACGACCGCCGGACGGACCGTGAGCGGCGGCAGGTCCAGGCCGCGGGCGGGCGTCGTCGTCATCCCGCCTCCATCGGTCCCCTCGCGTGTCCGGGCGAAGGTAGCGGGTGGCCGACCTGGGACACTGACCGACCGTGGAGCTCACGCACAGCTGGTCGCGGGCGGTGCCGGACAGCTCACTCGGCGTGCTCGCGGGGCTCTCCGCGCGCTACGAGCTGCGGGAGACCCGCAACGCCGCCGCCATCCTCGCCGCGACCGCGCCCGAGGAGTTCACCGAGCTCTGCACCGTGCTGTCGACCTTCGCCCTCACGACCGTCGACCTGATCGAGGCCGGCGGCAACGAGTCCAAGCTGGCCGCCCGCCTCAACGCCGACTTCCGTGGGCGGGGGTGGCGGGAGGGTCGCGTGGACACGGTCGTGCGCTCGGTGCTCCAGGTCCAGCCGTGGGCCCCGGCCGGCGAGCACGAGGTCGTCGAGCGCACGGACGAGGTCCGCAACGAGGGCTACAAGGTCGACAACGTGAAGGGGCGGGTCGCGCTCGACGTCGAGTGGAACGCCAAGGACGGCAACCTCGACCGCGACATCGGCGCCTACCGCAGCCTCTACGACGCGGGCCTGATCGACGGCGCGGTGCTGCTCACCCGCACCCACGACGACCTGCGCGACCTCGCCCGGCGCCTCTCCCGCGCCGCGGGCCAGTCCGACGAGCAGATCCGCAGCCGCTTCTCGACGTCGACGACCACGCACCTGGGCAAGCTGGAGTCGCGCATGACCCGCGGGGACGCCGGGGGCTGCCCGCTGCTCGCGGTCGCCGTCAGCGCCCGCTGCTTCGTTCCCGACGATCGCTCGGCGCGGGTCGCGTGGCCCGGTCACCGCGAGGAGCAGCCGGTGCTCGAGGGGTGGTCGGGATGAGCCCGCACGACGACGGGCCGGGACTGTCGGACCCCCTCGCTAGCGTGCCCCCCGTGACCGCCCCGCCGCTCGACCCGCCGCCCACGCCCCTGCGCCGCCCCCGGGCCGACCCGCTGCGCGCCGACGTGACGCCGGTGGAGTCGGTGCCGCTGCCGACGGTCGAGGGCGGCTGGCCCTGCGTGCTGGCCGACCCGCCGTGGCGGTTCACCAACCGCACCGGGAAGGTCGCGCCGGAGCACCGCCGGCTCGACCGCTACGACACGATGACCGCCCCCGAGATCGCGGCGCTCCCCGTGGCCGACGTGGTCGCCGCGAACGCGCACCTCTACCTCTGGGTGCCGAACGCACTGCTCCCCGAGGGGCTCGCGGTGATGCAGGGCTGGGGCTTCCGCTACGTCTCCAACCTGGTGTGGGCGAAACGGCGCAAGGACGGGGGGCCCGACGGTCGTGGTGTCGGCTTCTACTTCCGCAACGTCACCGAGCTGATCCTCTTCGGGGTGCGGGGCTCGATGCGCACCCTCCCGCCGGCCCGCCGCCAGGTGAACATGATCGAGACCGTGAAGCGGGAGCACTCCCGCAAGCCCGACGAGGCCTACGACCTGATCGAGGAGTGCTCGCCCGGGCCCTACCTCGAGATGTTCGCCCGCTACCCGCGGCCGGGATGGACGGTGTGGGGCGCGGAGTCGGCCGAGGACGTCACCCCGCGCGGGCGGCAGTACCCGGCGTACCGCTCGACCGTGGAGCCGCCGACCTGACCCCGCACTTGACAGAGAACTGACACAGCGTCACCCCAACGCGCTAAGGGTGACCACGGTGCGTCGTTCGGACGCCAATTCCGACCGCTTGGCCGCTCTGTGTCGGCAAATCATGGCGCTCATCGGCCACTCTCGGTGAGAATATCCGGCATGACGAAGACCCCCGACCTGGCGCGCAACCAGCGGGTGACCGGCGCCGAGCGAGACAAGCTGGGCAGCGAACTGCTGAAGCGCTATCAGAAGGGCGCGAGCATCCGCGAGATCTGTGCCGACACCGGCTACAGCATCGGGCGCGTCCGCCGCCTGCTCGTGGACGCCGGCGTCGAGTTCCGCGGCCGCGGCGGGACGCACGGGCGCGCGCGCAAGAAGGCCGACTAGACGCTCAGCGGCGCAGTCGGGTGAGCAGGTTGAAGCCGTACTTCAGCCCGACGTCGAGCCGCGAGCCGTCCGCCGGCAGCAGCCCGAGCTGACGCGCGAACTGCATCTGGTCGAAGATCACGAAGTTCGACACGATCTTCCCGCCGCGCACGGTGAAGTGGTCGACACCGTCGAGGTCGAGGCGCGCGCCGGTCGGTTCCACGCCCTCGAGCGCCGCACCGGTGTGGGTCCCGGTGAGGGTCCAGCGCACGAAGACCTCCTCGCCCTCCTCGACCATGGCCTGCATCGTCAGGGTCACGTCCGGGACGGCCGCGAACAGCGCCTCGAAGTACCCCTCGATCTCGGCCGCGCCGCGGTAGGTCGCGGTGGGCATGCGCTCGCGGGTCTCGTCGGTCCACACGGCGCGCAGCGGCGCGGCGGTGTGGGTGTTGAGCACGTCGAAGGTCCAGCGCACGATCTCGCCCGGGGTGGCGTCGGCGCCGGGCGGCGTGGGGGCGGGCGGACCCGCGCTGCGCGACATGGCAGCGAACCTAGAGCGCGGCGGGTCCCGGCGCGCGACGGCCGGGAGGGGTGCCCCGGTCGCGGATCGGGCACCTGCGCGCCCATGAGCTCCCAGACCCTCGCCCAGTGGGTGTCCGCGATCGGCAGCGCCGGTTCGCTCCTCGGCTTCGCCGCCTACGTCTGGATCATGCTGCTCAACCGCAAGGACTCGGTCGAGGTGCGCCAGGAGCAGCAGGCCCAGGGCGTCACGGCGTGGCTCGACGACGGCGGGCGGCACGACCGGGACGAGGATTACGTGCTCTGCGTGCACAACGGTGGGGACTCGCCGGTGTTCAACGTGCGCTGCCTGTTCTCGCTGCCCTCCAGCGACGACCAGCACGCGGTGGAGCTCGCCCTGCTCCCGCCGCGGCACGACGCGGTGCGCTCGCTGCCGTTCGGGGCCGACGAGGTCTCGCGCGAGGAGCTCTACTCGGCGCCCGCCGTGCCGGAGATGCGCTTCACCGACTCGCACGGCACGCACTGGGGTCGGGACGGGCACGGGCAGCTGCACCGGGTGGAGAGCCGCGGCGTGCGGCGGCGCCCGGAGCACCGGTCGGGCGAGGACACCGGCCGCGACGACTCGGACTGGGAGTCCGCCCACCGGGAGCGGGCGGGCGCGTCCCGCTCGACCTGACCTGGTCGAGTTCTAGTCCGCGGGCAGGTACACCGAGCACGCGTCGAACACGGCCTCGGACACCTCGTCGCCCGCGCAGTCCCGGGCCGGGCGCCGCGCCACGGTGGGGTCGCCGCGGACGAGCCGGTCGAACGCCTCCGCGACGTCGACCAGGTACCGCGGCTCCGCCACCCCGCGGCCGAAGTGCGACATCGCGACCAGCGCCACGTCGGGACCGAGTTCGGCCAGCCGGGCGGTCGAGGCGGCGAAGGCCTCGAGGTCGCACTCCGGCGCCTGTGCGTAGATCGGTCCGGTGTTCACGGTGTCGCCGGCGAACAGCACGCCGTCGCGGTCGTCGAGCAGGCAGAGCGAGTCCGGGCTGTGGCCGGGCGTGTGGAGCACGGTCAGCGTGCGGTCCCCGAGGTCCAGGACCTGGCCGTCGGCCAGCGGCTCGGGGTCGGGTCCCGACGGTGGGCCGGGGTCGACCCAGCGCTCGAGGCCGTCCGGGAGCGGGCGCGGATCGGAGTCGGCGGAGAGCAGGTGGAGGTACCGCCGGTCGAGCTCCCGGTAGGCCACCGCGGCGTCGAGCACCTCCTGCATCCAGCCGAGGTAGGACGCGCGCTCGGTGGCGTTCCCACAGGTCGTCGGGACCGGATGGGCCAGGACGCGCGGGAACTCGCCGTTGCCGCCGACGTGGTCGAAGTGCCGGTGGGTGTTCACCACGTCCACCGGCAGCGGGCACACGGACTCGACCACCGGTCGGATCGGCGCGACCCCGAGCCCGGTGTCGACGAGCACGGCGCGGTCGCGGCCCGCGACCAGCCAGGAGTTGACGTGGGAGGGCTCGGCGACCAGCCAGACGTCCCGCGCGGCCGGGCGGACGTGGAACCAGGCCGAGCTCACAGCTCGGTGAGGATCCGGGGCCCGTCCGGGGTGATCGCCACCGTGTGCTCGACGTGGGCGGCGCGGCTGCCGTCGGCGGTGCGCAGGGTCCAGCCGTCGGGGTCGTGGCGGTAGTCGTCCTCGCCGCCGCGGTGCAGCATCGGCTCGATCGCGATGACCAGACCGGGCTGCAGGGTCATCCCCTTGCCCCGGCGGCCCTCGTTCGGGACGTGCGGCTGCTCGTGCATCGCCCGTCCGATCCCGTGGCCGCCGTGGTCGGCGAGCATGCCGTAGCCCGCGGGCCGGGCGACCCCGGCGATCGCGGCCCCGACGTCACCGAGGGTGTTGCCCTTCCGGGCCGCCGCGATCCCGGCGTACAGCGCGCGCTCGGTGGTGTCGATGAGGGCGAGGTCGCCCGGGTCGGCGGTGCCGACCACGTAGCTCACGGCGGCGTCCCCGCACCAGCCCTCGACGAAGGCCCCGATGTCGATGCTGACCAGGTCGCCGTCGGCCAGGCGGTAGGAGCCCGGGATCGCGTGGACCACCGCGTCGTTGACGCTCGCGCAGATGACGCCCGGGTAGGGCGAGGGCGCGAACCGCGGGTGGTAGTCGAGGAACGCGGGCTTCGCGCCGTGGTCGTTCATCACGTCGTGCGCGACCGTGTCGAGCTCGGAGAGCGTCACGCCCGGCGCGCTCGCCCGCCGCACCGCGTCGAGGCAGCGCGCCACGACCCGCCCGGCCTCGCGCATCAGCTCGATCTCGGCGGGCTTCTTCAGCTCGATGGTCACGCGTCGTCTCACCGACGCGACAGTAGCCCGCGCTCCCGACCCCGGCTCGAATCACAGCCATGTCGTTCGTCCACAGTGTGGATGGAGCCTGTGGATCGAATGACACGGGTGTCATTCGGTCCCCACTGTGGACAACCCCTGGGGACAACTCCTGTGATGGGCGCCCCCGTTCGGCACCGACCGGCGCCGGGGACCCGGCCCGCATGGGTCGCTTCACCGGCAAGGTCGTCATCGTCACGGGCGGGGGCTCCGGGATCGGGGCGGCCGCCGCGCACCGGTTCGCCGCCGACGGCGCCACCGTCGTCGTGGCCGGGCGGTCGCAGGACAAGCTCGACGAGACCGTCGCCGACGCACCCGCGGGGTCGACGGTCGTCGCGAAGGCCTGCGACACCTCCGACGAGGAGGCGATCACCCACCTCGTCGACGAGGTCGCCCGCGAGCACGGTCGGCTGGACACGCTCGTCAACAACGCCGCCATCGCCCGCCCGGGCACCGTGTCCGACCTGGACGCGCAGACCTGGCGCGAGGTCATGGCCACCGACGTCGACGGCGTCTTCTACGCCTCGAAGGCCGCGGTCGACCACCTGAAGGCGACCCGCGGCAGCATCGTCAACGTGGGCTCCGTGTCGGGCCTCGGCGGCGACTGGGGCATGGCCGCCTACAACGCGGCGAAGGGCGCGGTGGTCAACCTGACCAACGCCATGGCCCTCGACCACGGCCCGGACGGCGTGCGGGTCAACGCCGTCCACCCCTCGCTCACCGCGACGGACATGAGCGAGGGGATCCGGTCCGACGACGAGGTGATGGACAAGTTCCGCGACCGGATCCCGTTCGGTCGCCCGGCCGAGCCGGCCGAGGTCGGCGACGTCATCGCCTTCCTGGCCAGCGACGACGCCCGCTTCGTCTCGGGCGCGCACGTGCCGGTCGACGGCGGGCTCGGCGCCTCCAACGGCCAGCCCCGGATGTGACCGGACCGGCGACCGACTAGGACGACACCTTCTGCTCGCCCGGGGCGAGCCAGACGTACTCGTCCGGGTCGATCCGCTCGGTCGCCTTCTCGTACTCGACCATGTAGCCCGGCCAGTTCGTGATGATCCGGCCGGACTCGTCGCGGTACCAGGAGTCGCACGCCTGCCAGGCCGTGCCCTCGAAGCGGGACTGCACCTCGGCGTCGGAGGCCGCCTCGACGTCGGGGCGCACCTCCGCCGCCGCGGCACCCCGGCGGTCGGCCTCCTGCAGCGCCGTCCGCACGTACCGCGCCTGCGACTCCAGGTAGACGATGATCGACCCGCCCGAGGTGTTCGTGTTCGGGCCGTACATCACGAACAGGTTCGGGAATCCCGGCACCGTCATCCCGAGATGAGCGTGCGGACCGTCCGCCCACTCGTCGCGCAGCGACCGCCCCTCCCGGCCGTGGACCTCCATGGGGAACATGAAGCTCGTCGTCCGGAAGCCCGTGCCCCAGATGATCGTGTCGACCTCGTGCAGCCGGCCGTCCTTCGTGCGGACGCCCGACGGCTCGATCCGCTCGACGGAGTCGGTGACCACCTCGACGTTGTCCCGCTGCAGCGCCGGGAGCCAGTACGAGCTGAACAGCACCCGCTTGCACCCGAAGGTGTAGTCCGGCCAGACCTTGCGGCGCACCTCCGGGTCGCGCAGCTGGTGCCGCATGAAGATCTGCGACTTCAGCCGCAGCACCGGCCCGACCGTGCGCGGGTGCCGGATCGACGCGGTCAGCGACTCCAGGTAGAGCCGCTTGAGGCCCCACCGGCGCAGCCGCTGCACGCCCGGGACCTTGATCAGCCGCTGCACCGACCGCGGGTAGGGCATGTTCTTCCGCGGCAGGAACCAGTTCCCGGTGCGCTGGAAGACCGACATCTTCCCGACGACGGGGGCGATGGCGGGCACGAACTGCACGGCGCTCGCGCCGGTGCCGATCACGGCGACCTTCCGGCCCGTGAGGTCGTGGTCGTGGTCCCACTGCGCGGAGTGGAACTCGGTGCCGGCGAAGTCCTCCCGGCCCGGGATGCCCGGGATCGACGGCTGGGCGAGCTGGCCGGTCGCGATGACGACGGCGTCGGCGGTGTACTCGTCGCCCTGCTCGGTCTCGACGCGCCACAGCGTCGCCTCGTCGTCCCACCGGCAGGCCGTGACCTTCGTGTCCGGCCGCACGAGGTGGTCCACGGAGTGCTCCCGGGCCACGGTGCGCAGGTACTCGAGGATCTCCGACTGCGGCGAGCACAGCCGCGACCACGACCGGCGCTGCGCGAAGGAGTACGAGTACAGGTGGCTCGGCACGTCGCACGCCGCGCCCGGGTAGGTGTTCGCGAGCCACGTGCCGCCGATGCCGGGAGCGGCGTCGAGGATCGTGACGTCGGTGTAGCCGTGCGCCCGCAGTTCGATGGCCGCCCCGATACCACCGAACCCCGCTCCGATGATCACCACGCGCCTGGTCATGGCGGGAACCTACCCTGGGAGTCATGGCTGACGGTTTGTTGGTTTTCGACGGCCGGTGCGGGTTCTGCACCCGCAGCGTCGGCTGGGTGCGGGCGTTGGACCGCCGGGGCCGGATCGAGATCCGCCCCTACCAGGAGCCGGGCGTGCCCGAGTCGATCGGCACCGACGCCGCGACCTGCGCCGACGCCGTGCAGTGGCGCGGACCCGACGGTGTCCGCCGCGAGGGGGCGGCCGCCGTCAACGCCGTGCTCGACACCGTGAGCGGGACGCGGATTCCCTCGACCGTGTACCGGGCCACGTCCGGCGTGCAGGAGCGGGTGTACCAGTGGGTCGCCGACCACCGGGGCCGGTTCCCCGGCATGACGCCCTGGTGCGAGTCGCACCCCTCGGAGTGCGCCGGTTAGGTCGCGAGCGCCCGCTGCACCTGGCCCGCCACCGACATCAGCAGGGCGTCCCGGCCCGGCGCCGCCGCGAGCTGCACGGCCCGCGGCAGACGCAGCCCGGTGTCCACGGGCAGCGTGACCGCGGGCTGCCCGGTGTGGTTGTACAGCGGCGTGTACCCGTAGAAGCGGCCCATCGAGGTCAGCGTCGCCAGCCCGTTGCGCTCGGGCGGACCCCAGCGGTCGACCTCGGGGGCGGCCCCCCGCATCGTCGGCGAGAGCAGCACGTCGACGTCGCCGAGCTGGTCGAGCAGCCGGTCCGCGAGGCGGCGGCCGTGGGCCACCGCGGCCGCCACCGCGGGTTCCGGGAGGAGGGAACCGGCCCGGACGAGATCCCGGATGCGCGGCTCGAGCCGCTCCGGGTGGTCCGCGCCGGCCGCGGCGTCGGCCAGCCCGCGCAGCATCCGAGTGACGACGGCGAGCGCGGCGGCCTGCGCGCGGTCGGGCCGCATCCGCACGGGGACGACCCGGTGCCCCGCGTCGGCGAGCCGGTCGGCCGCGAGCCGGACCGCGCCCGCGACGTGCGGGTCGAGCGCGACCGGCGGCGCCAGCGGCAACGGATCGACCAGCACCCCGACCCGCAGGCGGCCGGGCTCGACGTCCAGGGCCGCCCGCAACGAGGTGCCGAACGATCCAACGGCGTCGTAGAAGGTGGCCGCGAGCGCGAGGGCCCGCGTGAGGCACCCGGGCGTCGCGAGTCCGCGCCACCCGCCCGCTCCGGGCATCGTGCCGGTCGTCGGCTTGAACCCGGGCAACCCGCAGCAGGCGGCGGGGATGCGGATCGAGCCGGCGCCGTCGCTCGCGGTGGCGAGGTCGACCACCCCGGCCGCGACCGCGGCGGCCGACCCGCCCGACGAGCCACCGGGGGTGTGCCCGAGGGCGAGCGGGTTGCGGGTGACGCCGTGGGCGGCCGAGTCGGTGACGCCGAAGGCCGCGAGCTCGGGCAGCGTGGTGCGCCCGATCGGCACCATCCCGGCCCGGCGGATCGCCGCCGTGAACGCGTCGTCGGCCGCACCCGTCGTCGTGAAGGCACGGCTGCCCCAGCCGGTCACCTCGCCGGCGACCGTGACGTCGTCCTTGAGCGCGATCGGCAGCCCGTGCAGCGGTCCCTCCCCCGGGGTCGGGACCGGCGGCTCCCCGACGATCGAGACGAACGCGTTCAGCGTCGACCGGGTCTCGTGGGCGCGGCGGATCGCGTCACGGACCGGTTCCGACGACGAGGGGGCGGACACGGGCGGCACGCTAGCGGCATCATCGCCGGCGTGTTCCGCCTCGCCCGCGTGCCCCCGACGCTGCACGGCACCGTGCGGCGGCTGGTGGCGTTCGACGAGGAGTCGGCGGTCGTCGTCCGGCGACGTCAGGCCCCGACCTCGACCTGCACGCTGGTCGTCGGGCTGGCCGACCCACTGCGGGTCGACGGGGTGGACCGCACGGCGTTCGTCGGCGGGCTCACCGTCGCGTCCGCGATCACCGAGTTCGCCGGCCACCAGGCGGGCGTGCAGGCCGACCTCACGCCGGTCGGCACGCTCCGGCTGTTCGGGGTCGCGCTCGAGGGGCTGGTCGGGCTCGACGCGCTCGGCACGGACCTCGCCGAGCTGCCCGAGCGCCTGGCGGACCTGCCGTCGTGGTCGGACCGGCTCGCCGCGGTGGTCGCGGTGCTCGAGAGCCGGCTCGCGACGACGGGTCGCGGACCCGACCCCGAGGTCGCCCGGGCCTGGGGCCGGCTGGAGCGCTCCGCAGGCCGGCACCCGGTCGCGGCGCTCGCGGACGACGTCGGGTGGAGCCGCCGGCACCTCACCCGCCGCTTCACCGCCCAGATCGGCCTCTCCCCCACGACGGCGGGCCGCGTCCTGCGGTTCCGGCGGGCGGCGGACCTGCTGGTGCCCCCGGCGGGCACGAGCGTCCCCGCCACGGCGATCGCGGACGTCGCGGCGGCCTGCGGGTTCGCCGACCACGCCCACCTCGACCGCGAGTTCGCGGCCCTCGCGGGCTGCTCGCCCACCGCGTACCGGGCGGCGTGGAGCACGGTGGCCGTCGATCCCACGGACGTCGTGCACGGGTAGAGGTCCCCGACGTCCAAGACACCGTGGGGACCCGCGCCCCACCATCGTCGGCATGATCTGTACGACGCTGCGGTCCGACGACGTCCTCGCCCTCGCGCACTGGCTCACCGGGACCCTCGGCCTCACGCCGGGGTACGTCGGGGCCGACCACGCGGAGCTCTTCTGGCACGGCGGGGCCGTGCTCCTCGGCCCGCGCCGCCCGGACGACCCGTGGGACACCGGGCGGGCCGTGACCTACCTGGTGCTCGACGACCCGGACGCCCACCACGCCCGGGTGGTCGCCGCCGGCGGCGAGATCGTGCAGGAGCTGACCGACCAGGACTACGGCTCGCGGGAGTTCGCGGTCCTCGACGCGGAGGGCAACCGGTGGTCGTTCGGGACGTATCGCCCGACCGAGCCGGTGTCGGATGGGACGAACCGGGCATACTGACCGTGTGAGGTGGAGGAGCACGCCCGTCCTGGTGGCGGTGGCGGTCGTCCTCGTCCTGGCGGCCGCGGTCGTGGAGTTCGCCCTGCTCCGCCAGGCGTCGACCGGCCCCGCGCCCGTCTCCGCCACGCTCGTGGTGCCGGTCGAGGCCGGTCCGGCGACTCCCCGTCCGGCGCCCGTGACCGGGTGTGACCTGGCTAACATCGCACCATGGGCATCCACCTCAACCCCTACCTGCACTTCGACGACTCCGCCCGATCGGCGATGGAGTTCTACCGGGACGTCCTCGGCGGCACGCTGAACGTGATGACCTTCGGCGACATGGGCACCGAGGGCGTCGAGGCCACCAAGGTCATGCACGCCCAGCTCGAGACCGAGCAGGGCATCACGCTGATGGCGTCCGACACCCCGTCCGGCATGGACCGGCCGTCCGGGTCCTCGGTCTCGGTGAGCCTGTCCGGCGATCAGGGGGACGCGCTGCGCGGGTACTTCGAGAAGCTCTCCGCCGACGGCACCGTGTCGGTCCCGCTCGAGAAGCAGATGTGGGGCGACGAGTTCGGCCAGTGCACCGACCGGTTCGGGGTGACCTGGCTGGTGAACATCGCGCAGCCGCAGGGCTGAGGCCCGTCGCGACTGGTGTGATGGGGGCGTGAACGACGCCGAGGCGACGCGGCCCGTGGCGCGGGGGGCGATCCTCCCGCTCTACGCGGCCGGGTTCGTCACCGCCTTCGGCTCGCACGGCATCGCCGCGAACCTCGGGTTCACCGGCGACCTGGGCGAGCAGCTCGTCACCCTCGGCATCCTGCTGGCGCTCTACGACGGCGCCGAGATCGTGCTCAAGCCGGTGTTCGGGGCGCTCGCGGACCGGGTCGGCCTCCGGCCGGTCCTGCTCGGCGGGCTGTTCGGCTTCGCGCTGGCGTCGGCGGCGTTCGTGCTGGTCGGCAACCCTGCACTGCTCGGGCTCGCCCGCTTCGCGCAGGGCGCGGCGGCGGCCGCGTTCTCCCCGTCGGCCGGAGCGCTGATCGGCCGGATCGCGCCCACCACCGGCCAGGGCCGGGCCTTCGGCGGGTACGGCGCCTGGAAGGGCCTCGGGTACACGGCGGGTCCCCTGCTCGGCGGGGTGCTGATCGCGGCCGGCGGCTACCCGCTGCTGTTCACGGTGCTCACCGTCGTCGCGGTCGCGGTGTTCGTCTGGACCGTGATCGTCGTGCCCGACCCGCCGCCCCTGCCGCGCCGCCGCCAGGGGCTCGGGCAGGCGCTGCGCGGCCTCGCGGACCCCGGGTTCCTGCCCCCGACGCTGGCCCTGGCCGCCAGTGCCGCCGCCCTGTCCTGCGGCGTCGGCTTCCTGCCGCTGGTCGGTGCGGCCGACGGTCTCTCCCCGGTCGCGACCGGGGCGGCGGTGTCGGTGCTCGCCGTGGTCGCGGCCGTGAGCCAGCCCCTCGTCGGTCGCGTCCGGGACGCGGGCCGGCTGCCCGACCGGACCGCGCTCGTCGTCGGGACGCTGATCACCGCGATCGGGCTGGCGGTCCCCGCCGTGGTGGGGCACCTCGTCGGGCTGCTCGTGGCGGCCGCGGTCATCGGGGTCGGCACGGCCGTGATCACCCCGGTCGCGTTCGCGGTGCTCGCGGCGTGGAGCCCCCCGGAGCGCATCGGGCAGACGATGGGCTCGGCGGAGATCGGCCGGGAGATCGGCGAGGCCGGCGGCCCCTTCCTCACCGGCGTGCTCGCGGCCGCGTTCGGCCTCGGCGGCGGGTTCCTGGGGATCGCGGTGCTGGTCGCGCTCACCGCCCTCGGCGGCCTGCGCGTCCGCCGCCGCCCCGCCTGATGGCCCGCTCCGACTCCGGCGAGTCGCTGCTCGAGCGGGTCGTGCGCATCCTCGAGTGCTTCACCCCCGAGGTGCCCGCGCTCGCCGTCACCGAGATCGCGCGGCGCGCCGACCTCCCGTCCACCACCGCGTCGCGGCTGGTCGCGGACCTCGTCGGGCACGGCCTGCTCGTGCGCGACGAGGGCCGGGTGCGGATCGGCACGCGCCTCTGGGAGCTCGGGGCCCGGGCGTCGTCCACGCTGTCGCTGCGCGAGACCGCGATGCCCGTGCTCGAGGACCTGCACCGCGCGATCGGCCAGCACGCCCAGGTCGGGGTGCTCGACGGCGACGAGGTGCTGTTCGTCGAGCGTCTCTCGGCGGAGCGGGCGGTGATCAACCTGACCCGCATCGCGGCCCGGCTCCCGCTGCACGCCTCGTCGTCGGGCCTGGTGCTGCTCGCGTTCGGCTCGACGACGCTGCAGGAGCGGGTGCTCGCCCGGCCGCTCGTCGGTTTCACGCGGAACACGATCACCGACCCGACGGTGCTGCGCGCCCGCCTGGCGGAGATCCGGGACCGCGGGGTGGCCCTCTGTCCCGGCTACATCCACCTGGACGCGACCGGGGTGGCCGTCCCCGTCCGCGACGCCGGCGGGCACGTGGTGGCGGCGGTGTCGGTGGTGGTGCCCAACGACGGCGAGGCGGCCCGGACGGTGCCCGCCCTCACCGAGGCGGCCCGGCGCATCCGGGCGCGGCTGACGTCCTGACACTGGCCGCCCGTTGAACGGGCAGGCCCTACCGTCGCCGGGGGTCGGTTCCGCACGCTGACGGGCATGACCTCGCTGGTGGTGACCGCCAAGGACGTCGTCGCCGACGGCGTCGTCGCCCTGACCCTCGCGCGCCCGGACGGCGGGCGGCTGCCGGACTGGACCCCCGGTGCGCACGTGGACCTCACGCTCGCCTCCGGGGCGACCCGGCAGTACTCGCTGTGCGGGGACCGGTGGGACCCGTCGTCGTACCGGGTGGCGGTGCTGCGCGAGCCGGACGGCCGCGGCGGCTCGCAGTACGTGCACGACGTGCTGCGTCCCGGCGACACCGTCGGGCTCGGCGGGCCGCGCAACCACTTCCCGCTCGTCCCCGCCCCGCGCCACCGGTTCGTGGCGGGCGGCATCGGGGTCACCCCGCTACTGCCGATGATCGCGGCGGCGCAGGTGCTCGGCGCGGACTGGTCGCTGCTCTACGGCGGCCGCCGACGGGCGTCGATGGCGTTCCTCGACGAGCTGCCGGCCGACCGGACCACCGTGGTGCCGCAGGACGAGGCCGGCCTGCTGCCCCTCGCGTCGTGGCTCGGGACGGTCGACGACGACACCGTCGTGTACGCCTGCGGACCCGGCCCGCTGCTCGACGCCGTCGCCGGGCTCGTCCCCACCGACCGGCTGCGCACCGAGCGGTTCACCGCCACGGAGGTCGCCGCCCCCGTGCGCGACGAGCCCTTCACCGTCGAGCTCGCCCGCAGCGGGACGACGCTGACCGTGGACGCCTCGGTGTCCGTGCTGGAGGCGATGCGGCGGGCCGGCGCGACGACGCTGTCCTCCTGCGAGCGCGGCACCTGCGGGACGTGCGAGACGACCGTCCTCGCCGGTGTCCCCGAGCACCGCGACCAGGTCCTCGCCGACCACGAGCGGGCCGCGGGCGACTGCATGCTGCCCTGCGTCTCGCGCGCCGCCTCCGACCACCTCGTCCTGGACCTCTAGGAGCGCCCGTGACCGCCGCGACCGTCCCCGTCACCGACGTCGACCCGTTCTCCGTCGAGGTCCTCACCGACCCGCTGCCGTTCCAGGCCGCCCTGCGCGACGCCGGCCCGGTCCAGTACCTCGCGGCCCACGACCTCTACGCGATGGGCCGCTACGCCGAGGTCCGTGCGGCCCTGACCGACTGGCAGCGGTTCTGCTCGTCGGCCGGCGTCGGGCTGTCGAACTTCCGCCGCGAGAAGCCCTGGCGGCCCCCGTCCTTGCTGCTCGAGGCCGACCCGCCGCACCACGACGCCCCCCGGCGCGTGCTGTCGGCGATCCTGGGTCCGCGGGCGCTGCGGCGGTGGCGCGACCGGTGGTTCGCGGCGGCCGTCGAGCACGTCGACGCGCTGCTCGGGACCGGGGGCGGCCCCGTCGAGGTCGACGGCATGGCCGCGCTCGCCGAAGCCTTCCCGCTGCGGGTCTTCCCCGACGCGGTGGGCATCGCCCGCGAGGGCCGCGAGCACCTGCTGCCCTACGGCGAGTACCTGTTCAACGCGTTCGGGCCGCACAACGAGCTGGTGGCGGCCGGCGCGGTCGAGGCCGGGGAGCACGCCGCGTGGGTCAACGCGCAGTGCGCCCGGGAGGCACTCGCCGACGAGGGCTTCGGCGCCGACATCTGGGCCGCCGCCGACCGCGGCGACCTCAGCCCCGAGCAGGCCCCGCTCGTGGTCCGCTCGTTGCTCTCGGCCGGCGTGGACACCACGGTGCACGGGCTCGGCTGGGTGCTGCACGGGCTCGCCACGCACCCCGACCAGTGGACGCGCTACCGCTCCGAGCCGTCCCGACGACGCGTGTGCTTCGACGAGGCGGTGCGTTGGGGTTCCCCGGTGCAGACGTTCTTCCGCACCGCGGAGGTCGACGTGCCGATCGGGGACACGGTCGTGCCGGAGGGCTCGAAGATCCTGATGTACCTGGGCTCGGCGAACTACGACCCGCGCCACTGGAACGCTCCCGAGCGCTTCGACCTGCATCGGGACCCGTCGGGCCACGTCGGCTTCGGGTTCGGCCTGCACCAGTGCGTGGGTCAGCACGTCGCCCGGCTCGAGGCCGACGCCCTGCTCGCCGCCCTGGCCGAGCGGGTGGAGCGCATCGAGCCCGCCGGCGACCCGGTGCGCCGGGCGAACAACACGATGCGGGAGTGGGCGTCCCTGCCGCTGCGTCTGCACCCGCGCTGAGCACTTCCGGTGCAAGCAATGCGTCACTGCTTGCACCCAGTGCCAGGAACGCCGCACCGTCGGACGGCAAACTTTCTGAGCGATCGCTCCAGTAGTCTGGTCGGCGTGTGGATCTGGCTGGCGGTGGCGATCGCCGCGGAGGTGGCGGGGACGATCTCGCTGAAGCTCTCGGAGGGGTTCAGCCGGTTCGTGCCGTCGGTCGTCGTGGTCGTCGGCTACGTGGTCGCCTTCTACTCGCTCTCCCAGGCGCTCTCCCGGGGCCTGCCGGTGGGCGTCGCCTACGGCATCTGGGCCGCGACCGGCGTCGCCGCCATCGCGGTCATCGGCGCACTGTTCCTCGGCGAGTCGCTGACCTGGGTGCAGGCCGGTGGCATCGGGCTCGTGATCGCGGGCGTCCTGGCGCTGGAGCTCGGCGGGTCGCACGGTGCCTGACGCGATCACCGACGGCCGACGGCGCCGGGGAGCCACCCGTCGTCGGGAACTCCTCGACGCCACGCTGCGGGTGATCGCGCGGGACGGTCCGGCCGGGGTCACGCAGCGACGGGTCGCCGACGAGGCGGGTGTGCCGCCGAGCGCGGTGCTCTACCACTTCACCTCGGTGGACGACCTGCTCGTGAGCACGCTGGTCGAGGTCAACGACCGCTACGTCGCCGCCCTCGAGGCGGTGCCGACGTCCGAGGCGCTCGCCGCCGTGATCGCCGGCTCGGACCGTTCGACGCTGATCGCGGAGTACGACCTGTTCCTGCTCGCGGCCCGCCGCGACGACCTGCGGGGCGAGGTCGACCGGTGGGAGGCCTGCCTGGCCGCGCTCGCGACCCGCCTGGGCGCGCCCGCGCCCGACCTGTTCGTGGCCGCGGTCAACGGGCTGTGGCTGCAGGGCGCCCTGGCCGTTCCCGACGAGGCCGCGGTGCTGCGCGTGCTCCGCGCGGCCGTGGGGTGGAGACAAGGGGAATCGAACCCCTAACCCCCGCCTTGCAAAGGCGGTGCTCTGCCAATTGAGCTATGTCCCCGTGTGAGCAGGGTCTAGGACGCGCGGGTCGCCTCGCGCCAGACCTCCGCCGCCGGCCGCTCCTGCTGCTTGCGCCGCACGAGGTGAGCCACCCCGAACGCCGCCGCAACGAGCACGACCAGCTTCTTCACGCCACCCACGCTAGCAGCCCCCACCGACCCCCGTTCTGCGATAGGACTCGGAACCGACGACGACGTCGACCGCTCGAGGAGGGCTCATGGCGCACGCCTACGTGGTGGGCACGTTCGACACGAAGGGCGACGAGCTGCGCTACGTCGCCGACGCGATCCGGGCCGCGGGGCACGAGGTGACGACGGTCGACGTCGGGACCTCCGACCCGGAGGCACGCCGGGCGGACGTCACGCCCGCCGACGTCGCCGACCGGAGCGCGTTCACCGGCGACCGCGGCACCTCGGTCTCCGCCATGGCCGACGCGCTGGAGCGCTGGCTGCCGGAGCGGCACCCGGACGGGGTGATCGGCCTGGGCGGGTCGGGCGGGACGGCGCTGATCACCCCCGCCCTGCAGCGGCTGCCGGTCGGCGTGCCGAAGATCGTCGTGTCGACGGTGGCCTCGGGCAACACCGCGCCGTACGTGGGCTCCGCCGACATCACGCTGATGTACTCGGTCACCGACGTCGCGGGGCTCAACCGGATCAGCCGCGTCGTGCTGTCCAACGCTGCGCACGCCCTCGCCGGCGCCCTGTCCGCGCCCCCGGTCGAGGCGGTGGACCGGCCCGCGCTCGGCCTGACGATGTTCGGGGTCACCACGCCGTGTGTCACGGCGGTGACCGAGCAGGTGTCCGACGTCTACGACTGCCTCGTCTTCCACGCCACGGGGACCGGCGGGCGGGCGATGGAGAAGCTCGTCGACGACGGGTTGGTCACCGCGGTCGTCGACGTGTCGACCACCGAGATCGCCGACCTCGTCGCCGGCGGCATCATGGCCGCGACCGAGGACCGGCTCGGCGCGATCGCCCGGCGCGGGGTCCCGTGGGTCGGCAGCGTCGGGGCGCTCGACATGGTCAACTTCGGGGCACCCGACACCGTGCCGGAGCGCTACCACGGCCGGACCCTCTACGAGCACAACGCCCAGGTGACCCTCATGCGCACGACCCCCGACGAGTGCCGGGCCGCCGCCCGCTTCCTCGCGGCAGGACTCAACGCCTGCGAGGGCCCGGTGCGCCTGGTCCTCCCGACGGCGGGTGTCTCGGCCCTCGACGTCGCCGGCGGTCCGTTCGCCGACCCCGCCGCGACCGAGGCCCTGCTCGAGACACTGCGGGCGGACCTGCACCAGACCGATCGGCGCCGCCTGGTGGAGACCGATCTGCACGTGAACGACCCGGCGTTCGCGACGACGCTGGTGGAGAACCTGCGCGAGGTGGGAGAACGGTGACGAGTCGCTCGGAGATCCTGGAACGGCTGCGCGAGAAGGTCGATCGGGGCGAACCGATCGTCGGCGGCGGCGCCGGCACCGGTTTGTCGGCCCGCTGTGAAGAGGCGGGCGGTATCGACCTCATCGTCATCTACAACTCGGGGCGCTATCGGATGGCGGGCCGCGGGTCACTGGCCGGACTGCTCGCGTACGGCAACGCGAACGAGATCGTGGTGGAGATGGCGGCCGAGGTGCTGCCGGTGGTGGAGCACACCCCCGTACTCGCGGGCGTGAACGGCACCGACCCGTTCCTGCTCCGCGACCGATTCCTGCGCGAACTCGCCGACCTCGGCTTCGCGGGAATCCAGAACTTCCCCACCGTCGGACTCATCGACGGCACCTTCCGCGCCAATCTCGAGGAGACCGGGATGGGGTTCGCCCACGAGGTGGACCTGGTCGCGGCCGCCCGGGCGCACGACCTGCTGACCACGCCCTACGTGTTCTCCGCCGACGACGCCCGCGCGATGACCCGCGCCGGGGCCGACGTGATCGTGTGCCACATGGGCCTGACCACGGGCGGGTCGATCGGCGCCGAGACCGCGAAGACGCTCGACGACTGCGTCGCGCTCACCGACGAATGGGCGGCCGCGGCCCGCGAGATCCGGGACGACGTCCTCGTGCTCGTGCACGGCGGTCCCGTCTCGGCCCCCGCCGATGCCGCGTACGTGCTCGAGCGGGCGTCGACCTGCCACGGTTTCTACGGGGCGAGCAGCATGGAACGGCTGCCCACCGAGGAGGCACTGACCGCCCGCACCCGCGAATTCACACAGCTGCGACTGAAGTCGTGACGTGTCCTCGGACTCATTTCTCCCGACACCGACGGGTGATCCCGCCCCCGGTGCTCGCACTTCGGCGAATTCTTGCTAACGTGAATGGCATCGGGAGAGATTCCGATGCAATTCCCCCCTGAGCGAGGAGTACCGCCAGATGGCCCAGAAGACCGTCGTCACGTTGGTCGACGACCTCACCGGTGAGGAGTCCGAGGACATCACCACCGTCGAGTTCGCACTCGACGGCGTGACCTACGAGATCGACCTCGACGACAAGAACAGCGCCGAACTGCGGGACACGCTCGCGCAGTACGTCGCCGCGGCCCGACGGACCGGGGGACGTCGCGCCGCCGGCGGTGCACGCCGCCGCTCCGGGGGCGCCGGCACCGGCACGCCGCGGGCCACCTCGCCCGGTGGCTACGACCGTGAGACGTCGAAGCAGATCCGCGAGTGGGCCCGGACCGAGGGCTTCGAGGTGTCCGACCGCGGGCGCGTCCCGAACAACGTCGTGGAGGCCTGGGAGGCCCGCGGCAAGAACGGCACCACGGCCGCCGCGTTCTCGGGCTGACGTACCCACCGACGACGAAGGGCCCCGGAGCGCGGCTCCGGGGCCCTTCCGTGTCGTGGGGGTGGGCCCAGCTGGATTTGAACCAGCGACCTCGTCGTTATCAGCGACGCGCTCTAACCAACTGAGCTATGGGCCCGAACAGGGACGAGGTTACCGGAGGGTGTCCGGTCACCCCGTCACCGGGGTCGGGATCAGTCGCGCTCGGAGAGCGTGACCTCGATGCCGCCGGCCACGTCGGCCGAGATGTTGTAGATGAACGCCGAGACGCTCGCGAGGGCGGTGAACAGGATCGTGTTCACCACGCCGACGATGGCCGCCACCCCGAACACGCCGCCCGCCGTGATGAGCTGCCCGCCGCCGCCACCGGCGTCCGACGTGAGGTCCTGGTACGTGCCGTTCAGCTGCGCCCAGACGCCCATGCCGTCGAGGACGGCGTAGAGCACGCCGACCGCGAACATCCACACGAAGAACAGCGCCACCCCGAGCACGAGCGCGAGCTTGAGCACCGACCACGGGTCGAAGCGCTTGACCTGCAGGCTCGCCCGCCGCGGCACCTTGCCGCGCACCGGCCGGGCGCTCGGCAGGTCGTCGTCCTCGAACGAGTCGAAGTCGGGCTCCGGCTCGGACCGTCCGCCCGACCGCATCCCGAGCTGCTCGGGGGAGAGCTGGTTGGTCGGGGCGTCGATGAGCGCGGTCGACGACCGTGCACCCGGCCCGCCCTGACCCGCGCCCTGACCCGGACCGCCCGGGCGGGGCGTCCCGGCCGCCGGGGTGCCGGGCCCGCCCGTGGGCAGCGGACCCGTCGCCGGGCGCCGGTCCGGGGACGGGGCGTCGCCGCGGGACTCCTCGTCCCGACCGGCGGCGGCCGGTTCCGCGGGGCCGGGAGCACCGGACGCACCGGCGCCCGGCGCCGAGGAGCCCGACGACCCGCGGGCGCCCGCCCGCTGCCACGGCGGCGGCGGACCGCCCGCGGTCGGCGAGCCCGACCCGGACCCGCCCGCGGCGGGCCCGTCGCCGGTCGCGCTCGTGACGACCGTGTCCTCGGCGTCGCCGCTCGCGGCGGACGGGCCGCGTCCGCCCTTGCTCTCGTCCGGTGTGCTCACGTGGCTCGTTCCGTCGTCAGGGGCTTCGGGGCGGGTCCGGGTACGGCCCCGCTCCTCACAGCAGCGTGTCGGGCGCCTGGTCCGGGCCGCCGGCGTCGGGGTCGGTGGCGTTCTCGGCGTTGCGCGCCACGGCGAGCAGCGTCGCGTTCTCACCGAGGTTCATCAGGCGGACGCCCTTGGTCTGGCGGCCCGCCTTGCGGACCTCCTTCGCGGTGGTCCGGATGACGCCGCCGCTCGAGGTGATGGCGTACAGCTCGTCCTCCAGCTCCACGATCAGGGCGCCGACCAGGGTGCCGCGCCGCCGGTCGTACTGCAGCGTCAGCACGCCCTTCCCGCCGCGGCCCTGGACCGGGTAGTCCTCGATCGGCGTGCGCTTCGCGTACCCGCCGCCCGTCGCGACCAGCAGGAACGTGCCGTCACGGACCACGCCGATCGACAGCAGCTCGTCGCCGGAGTTGAACCGCATGCCCATGACGCCGGAGGTCGCGCGGCCCATCGGACGCAGCACCTCGTCGGTGGCCGAGAAGCGGATCGACTGGCCCTCGGCGGAGACCAGCAGCAGGTCGTCGTCGCCGGAGCAGAGCACGGCGCCGACGAGCTCGTCGTTGTCCCGCAGGTTGATGCCGATGAGGCCGCCGGACCGGTTGGAGTCGAAGTCGGAGAGCTTCGACTTCTTCACCAGCCCGCTCTTCGTGGCGAGCACCAGGTAGGGCGCGGCCTCGTAGTCGGTGATCTGCATGACCTGGGCGATCTGCTCCTCGGGCTGGAACGCGAGGAGGTTCGCGACGTGCTGGCCGCGGGCGTTGCGGGTGGCCTCGGGCAGCTCGTAGGCCTTCGCCCGGTACACCCGGCCCTTGTTGGTGAAGAACAGCAGCCAGTCGTGCGTGGAGCAGACGAAGAAGTGGGCGACGATGTCGTCCTGCTTGAGCGTCGCGCCCTGCACGCCCCGGCCGCCGCGCTTCTGCGCGCGGTAGAGGTCCGTCTTGGTGCGCTTCGCGTAGCCGGTCCGCGTGATGGTGACGACGACGTCCTCGACCGCGATGAGGTCCTCGTCGGCGACCTCGCCGTCGTAGCCCAGGAGGCGGGTCCGCCGGTCGTCGCCGTGCTTCTCCACGATCTCGCCGAGCTCGTCGCGGACGATCTGCCGCTGGCGCTCGGGCCGGTCGAGGATGTCCTGCAGGTCGCGGATCGTCTCCTCGATCTCGGCCAGCTCGTCGATGATCTTCTGACGCTCGAGGGCGGCGAGGCGCCGCAGCTGCATGTCCAGGATCGCCTGGGCCTGGATGTCGTCGACGTCGAGGAGCTCCATCAGGCCCGTGCGGGCGATGTCGACGGTCTCCGAGCTGCGGATGAGCGCGATGACCTCGTCCAGCGCGTCCAGCGCCTTGACGAGACCGCGCAGGATGTGGGCCCGCTCCTCGGCCTTGCGCAGGCGGTAGCGGGTCCGCCGGACGATGACGTCGATCTGGTGGCGGATCCAGTGCCGGATCAGCTGGTCGAGGCGCAGCGTGCGCGGGACGCCGTCGACGATCGTCAGCATGTTCACGCCGAAGCTGAACTGCAGCTGCGAGTGCTTGTAGAGGTTGTTCAGCACCACCTTGGCCACGGCGTCGCGGCGCAGGGTGATGACGATGCGCCGGCCCACCCGGTCCGACGACTCGTCGTTGATCTCGGCGATCCCGGTGACCCGGCCCTCGCGGACCATCGTCGCGATCGACTCGATGAGGTTGTCCGGGTTGACCTGGTAGGGCAGCTCGGTGACGACGAGGGTGGTGCGGCCCTTCGTGTCCTCCTCGACCTCCACCACGGCGCGCATCCGGATGGAGCCGCGGCCGGTGCGGTAGGCGGACTCGATGCCGTCCTTGCCGACGATGAGACCCGACGTCGGGAAGTCCGGGCCCTTGATGCGCTCCATGAGCGCCGCGAGGGTCTCCTCCTCGGAGGCCTCCGGGTGGTCGAGCGCCCAGGTGGCGCCGTCGGCGACCTCGCGCAGGTTGTGCGGCGGGATGTTGGTCGCCATGCCGACCGCGATGCCGGCCGAGCCGTTGACCAGGAGGTTCGGGAAGCGACCGGGCAGGACCGCCGGCTCCTGGGTCCGACCGTCGTAGTTGTCGACGAAGTCGACGGTCTCCTCGTCGATGTCCTGCAGCATCGCCATGGCGAGCGGCGTCAGGCGGCACTCCGTGTACCGCATCGCGGCCGCCGGGTCGTTGCCCGGCGAGCCGAAGTTGCCCTGGCCGTCGATCAGCGGGTACCGCATCGACCATGGCTGCGCGAGGCGCACGAGGGCGTCGTAGATCGCCGAGTCGCCGTGCGGGTGGTAGTTGCCCATCACGTCGCCGACGACGCGGGCGCACTTCACGTAGCTGCGGTCCGGGCGGAAGCCGGAGTCGTACATCGAGTAGAGGACGCGGCGGTGCACCGGCTTGAGGCCGTCCTCCACCAGCGGCAGCGCGCGCCCCACGATCACGCTCATGGCGTAGTCGATGTAGGAGCGCTGCATCTCCTGCTGGATGTCGACCGGTTCGATCCGGTCGCCGGAACCCGGAGGCAGCGTCGTCTCGGTCACGCGGTGTCCACTCCACTCCTGGGCGCCCCCGGGGCGCGGCCGGTCACCGCGTCGAACACGTCAGGGGCGTGCCCGTCCGCCGGACACCGACACGCCGGGCCCGACACCCCCCGATTCTACCGGGGGTCCCGACGATCTCGTGGGCACCCCGCGCAGGTCAGGTGCGGTTCCCACCCTCGGGGGTGGGTCAGGACCGGACCGTCGTCGACCCGGCGTCGGGGGCGGAGACCAGGTCGCGACTGAGCGTCTCCGACATGGCCCACGAACAGACCAGCGAGACCAGCGCCATGCCCGCCACGTAGGCGGCCACCGACATCAGGCTGCCGGTCCAGAGCACGAGCAGGCCGCAGATCGCGGGCGCGATGCCGCCGAGGATGGAGGCGAGCTGGTAGGCCAGCGACGCGCCGCTGTAGCGCAGGTGCGTCGGGAACTGCTCGGCGAAGTAGGCCGACTGCGGGCCGTAGACCGCGCTGCGACAGGCCTGCACGACGAGGCCGCCCAGGATGAACAGCCCGATGTTGCCGGTACCGACGAGCAGGAAGTACGGGACGGCCGCGACCACCAGGACCGCCATGCCGACGAGGAACAGCGGCCGGCGCCCGACCCGGTCGGAGAGCAGCCCGAGCAGCAGGATCATCGGGATGTCGGAGGCGGACAGGAAGGTGTTGGCGCCGAGGATCGTCGAGCGCTCGTAGCCCAGCTCGGTGGTGGCGTAGGAGACCAGCCAGACCGAGCTCACGTAGAACGTCGCGTTCGTGGCCAGGAAGGACCCGGCGGCGAGCAGGATGATCCGCGGGTGCTCCCGCAGCACCTCGAGCACCGGGAGCCGGCTCGCCTCGCGGCGCTCCGCGTCGGCCCGGAACACCGGGCTCTCCGCGACGGTCACCCGGATCCACATCCCGACCAGGATCAGCAGGGCGCTCGCGAGGAACGGGATCCGCCAGCCCCACGCCTGGAACGCCGCGTCGCTCACCGTCAGGTCGAGGATCAGGAAGGACCCGGTGCCGAGGACGAGGCCGAGCGGGACGCCGACCTGCGGCCAGCTGCCGTAGAAGCCACGGCGGTGGTCGGGGGCGTTCTCCACGGCCATGAGCGCCGCGCCGCCCCACTCGCCGCCGACGCCCAGGCCCTGGCAGAAGCGCAGTGCGACCAGCAGCACCGGGGCCAGGACACCGATCGTCGCGTAGCCGGGGAGCAGGCCGATGCCCACCGTCGCCGCGCCCATGAGCAGCAGCGAGTAGACGAGCATGGGCTTGCGACCGACCCGGTCCCCGAAGTGCGCGAACAGCGCCCCGCCGATGGGCCGGGCGACGAAGCCCGACGCGAA
Source organism: Actinomycetospora sp. CA-084318 (assembly GCF_050955885.1). Classification (NCBI taxonomy): domain Bacteria; kingdom Bacillati; phylum Actinomycetota; class Actinomycetes; order Pseudonocardiales; family Pseudonocardiaceae; genus Actinomycetospora; species Actinomycetospora sp. CA-084318. Next base: position 10,195 of record NZ_CP192098.1, on the reverse strand, counting down.
GGTGCCCAGCGCCGCGATCGTGCCCAGGGCGGGGTCGATCGAGGGGAAGAAGACCTTGTTGAAGACCAGCGCCGCGGCGGTCCCGTAGATGAAGAAGTCGAACCACTCGATCGTCGTCCCGACGAGGCTGGCCGCGGCCACCCTGCGCGGGACCCGGAGTGCGGGACCGGCCATCACTGCCTCCCGGGGGCTGTGGGTCGGCCTACGGTGAGGGTTCGGTCAAGGGCCGGTCAAGACCCGTTCCGTCGGGAGGAAGAGGACGTTGCGCCGGCCGTCGTCCGGACGGCGGGTGACCCAGGCGCCCGCCCAGGTGCGCGGGGTGTAGTCGAGCGCGGCGAGGTCGTCGACCACCTCGGCCACCGACGTGCCGAAGCGGGCGAGGTGGCGGTCCTCGAGCTCGAGCATGAGGACCGGTCGGAAGCTCTCCAGCGTCTTGCCCGCGCCCGCCAGCAGGCTCGCCTCGGCCCCCTCGATGTCGACCTTCACGAGGTCGAGGCGGTCGAGCTGCAGGTCGGCGACCAGCTCGTCGAGCGTCGACACCGTCACCGGGACCTCGTCGTGGCGGGCGAACTCCGCGTTCGAGCCCAGCCCGTCCGCACCCGTCGTCAGGAAGGCACGGCCGTGCACCGGGAGCCGGTGGCGCCGGGGCACCGACAGCGCGCCGACGCCGGCGGCCGCGCCGAGTGCGCCGCGGTGCACGGTGACGTGCCCCGCGCCCAGCAGCGCCCGTTCCGCGTCGACGAGGCGGGCGAGGCCGGGCTGCGGCTCGACGGCGTGCACGTGGCCGGTCGGGCCGACTAGCCCGGCGAGGGTCCAGGTGTACAGGCCGAACTCCGCGCCGACGTCGACGCAGACCGACCCGGGCCCGACGAACTCCGCGAGTCCGGTGACCTCGTCCTCGAGGAACCATGCGTGCGGTGCCGCCGTCCGCAGCAGCCGGCTCAGCCCTGCGGTGGTGTCCACTGCGCCGCGCCCTCCCGTCCGACGCGTCCGACCGGACGCGTCGAGGGGAGGGTAGCGACCACCGTTTCCCGTGGAACCTCGACGTGTCGGGTCAGACGTCGAGGAAGCGCACGTCCTTGGCGTTGCGGGTGATGAACGAGCGCCGGGACTCGACGTCCTCGCCCATGAGCACGCTGAACAGCTCGTCGGCGGTCGCCGCGTCGTCCAGCGTCACCTGCATCATCAGCCGGGTCTCAGGATCCATCGTGGTCTCCCAGAGCTCCTTGGCGTTCATCTCGCCGAGGCCCTTGTACCGCTGGATGCCCTCGTCCTTGTTGATCTTCTTGCCGGCCGCCCGGCCCGCCTCGAGCAGCGCGTCGCGCTCGCGGTCGGAGTAGGCGAACTCCGGCTCGGCGTTCCGGCCGCCCCACTTGATCTTGTACAGCGGCGGCATGGCGAGGAACACGTGGCCGTTCTCGATCAGCGGGCGCATGAAGCGGAACAGCAGCGTGAGCAGCAGCGTCCGGATGTGCTGGCCGTCGACGTCGGCGTCGGCCATCAGCACGATCTTGTGGTAACGCAGCTTCGCGAGGTCGAACTCGTCGTGGATGCCCGTGCCGAGCGCCGTGATGATCGACTGGACCTCGTTGTTCTTGAGGACGCGGTCGATCCGGGCCTTCTCGACGTTGATGATCTTGCCGCGGATCGGCAGGATCGCCTGGAACATCGAGTCGCGACCGGACTTCGCGGAGCCGCCCGCCGAGTCGCCCTCGACGATGTAGACCTCGCTGCGCGACGGGTCGTTCGAGCGGCAGTCGGCGAGCTTGCCGGGCAGGCCGCCGAGGTCGCCGGCGGTCTTGCGCCGCACGAGCTCACGGGCCTTGCGGGCCGCCATACGCGCCTGCGCCGAGCCGACGGCCTTGTTGATGATCGTCTTGGCGTCGGCCGGGTTGCGCTCGAACCAGTCGGCCAGGTGCTCGTTGCAGACCCGCTGCACGAACGACTTCACCTCGGTGTTGCCGAGCTTGGTCTTGGTCTGGCCCTCGAACTGGGGCTCGGCGACCTTGACCGAGACGATCGCGGCGAGACCCTCGCGGATGTCGTCGCCGGTGAGCGCCGGGTCCTTCTCCTTGATGAGCTTCTTGTCGCGCGCGTAGCGGTTGACCGTGGTGGTCAGCGCGGAGCGGAAGCCCTCCTCGTGGGTCCCGCCCTCGGTCGTGTTGATCGTGTTGCAGAAGGTGTAGACCGACTCCGAGTAGCCGGAGTTCCACTGCATCGCGACCTCGACCTGGTGGCCGGTGCCCTCCGCGGTGAAGCCCACCGGCTTCTTGTGGATCGGGTCCTTGGAGTTGTTGATGAAGGCGACGAAGTCCTCGAGGCCACCCGGGTAGTGGAAGGTCCGCTCCTTGACCTTCGCGACGTAACCCTCGGCGTCGGGCGCGTCGTCGAGGTCGGAGCCCTCCCCGTCCGTCTCCGGCTTGCGCTCGTCGCGCAGGTTGATGGTCAGCCCCTTGTTGAGGAAGGCCATCTCCTGCAGGCGCCGCGAGATCGTCTCGAGGTTGTAGGTCGTCGTCTCGAAGATGTTCGGGTCGGCCCAGAACGTGATCGTGGTCCCGGTCTTCTTCGTCTTCCCGGCCTCGGTGAGCTTCCCGGGGATCGAGTGCTCGTAGTGCTGGGTCCAGATCTGGCCGTCACGGTGGATCTCGACGTCGAGCGCGGTGGAGAGCGCGTTCACGACGGAGACGCCGACCCCGTGCAGGCCGCCGGAGACCGCGTACGACTTGTCGTCGAACTTGCCGCCCGCGTGCAGCACCGTCAGCACGACCTCGACGGCCGGCTTCTTCTCGACCGGGTGCGTGTCGACCGGGATGCCGCGGCCGTCGTCGGTGACCGAGATGCCGCCGTCGGCCAGCATCGCCACCGTGACCGACGAGGCGTAGCCCGCCATCGCCTCGTCGACGGCGTTGTCCACGACCTCCCAGATCAGGTGGTGCAGACCGCGCTCGCCGGTGGACCCGATGTACATGCCGGGCCGCTTGCGGACCGCCTCGAGCCCCTCGAGGACGGTGATGGACGACGCGCTGTACTCGTTGTTCTTCTTCGCGGCAGCCACGGGCCTCGGTGTCTCCCTACCCTCGACGACCGGCACGACTCGTGGCGGTCGCCTCCAGTCTACTGGGCCACCCCCGCGGGAAGGGGCCGGATGGCATGTTGAGCGCGTCGCAGAGCGCCTGGCGCCACCGGGGGAGGGTGCGGACGGCGGGTCGGGCGCCCGTCGGGCGTCTGGGCGCGGTCAACGGGCGCTGAGACGGACGACCCGGGCTCAGCCGTACGTGTCGCGGGGCCCCCGGCCGGACACGTGCCGCGGGCCGCGGCGCCAGCTGGGCGCCGTCGGGCCGTGGATGCGCATGCCGGTGACGACGCCGGGCCCGAGGCCGGCCGCGATGCGGCCGAGGAGCTGACGCTGCAGCAGGCGCAGCTGGGTCGCCCACGCCGTCGAGTCGGCCTGCACGGTCAGCTCCCCGTCGCGGAGCGCGGTCGGGGTCGCGTGCTCGGCCACCTCCGGTCCGACCAGCTCGGCCCACCGCCCGAAGACCGAGCCGTTCGCGAGCCGGGGCGCCCAGCCGCGCTGGGTGGACAGCCGGGAGGCGAGGCGGCCGAGGGTCTGCGGGTCACGGTCGTCCGAGCCCGGGCCGGACCAGCGGCGCCGACGACGACGGGTGGCCTCGCCCGCGTCGCGGGTCGTCGTCCGCCGGGGCCGGCCGCGCGTCACGCCACGCTCGGCCTGCTGCGCGCGGGCCGCCTCCAGGGCGGCACGGGCGATGTCGGCGCCGCGGGGGCGGTCGGGGTCCGACCCGTGTGGGTCGGTCTCCACGGACTCGATGGGCTCGTCGCGACGAGCACCCTCCGTGGCCGTGCCTGCTCCGGCCGGGGCGCGGCCGGGCCCGAGACGGGCGGGCGGCAGGACGACCGGTCCCGCTCCGGGATCGGGGGTGTGGACGCCGGGGCCCGCCACGTCGAGCAGGCCCTGCAGGTCATCCGCCGGATCCGGGCGGCGCGGCCGTCGGCGGGACCGCCCGGAGGCCGAGTTGTCCACAGCATCCACAGGTCTGTCCCCAGGTTCGCGGCCTTCTTCACCGATTCGGCTCACCAGGAACCACCCCGATCCTCCGTCACGACGCGACACCATCACTGACCGTGCCCGCGTCGATCACGTAGCGTGCTCCACTCAGGACGGACGGGACGTCGTCGTCCACCGCCGCCGTCACGAGGACCTGCTCCGCCCGGGCGGCCGTCCGGGCGAGGGCGTCCCGGCGCCGGGCGTCGAGCTCGGCGAACACGTCGTCGAGCACGAGGATCGGCTCGGAGCCCTCCTCGCGCAGCAGCTCGAACCCGCCCAGGCGCAGCGCCAGGGCGAGCGCCCAGGACTCGCCGTGGCTGGCGTAGCCCTTCGCGGGTCCCTCGCCCAGGCTCAGCTCCAGCTCGTCGCGGTGCGGGCCGACCAGGCACACCCCGCGCTCGATCTCCTGGTCCCGGCGACGCCCGATCTCCTCGAGCAGCGCGACCTCGACCTCCGCGGCGAGCGCGGCGTGGGCGGCGCCGCCGGTGACGTCGTCCTGCCCCGGGGGGTCGCCCGCCGCGGCCGTGCCGGCGAGCTCGTCGACCGCCGCGACCCGCGACCGGTACCGCGCGCCGACCGGGACCGACTCGGGGGCCACGGCCGCGTAGGCCGCCGTCACGTGCGGGGCCAGGGCCGCCGTGAGCTGGATGCGCCCGGCGGTCAGGGCCGCGCCGGCACGGGCGAGGTGGGCGTCCCAGACCTCGAGTGTGCCCGCCTCCCGGGCCCCGCGCGCCGACCGCGCGGACTTCAGCAGCGCCGAGCGCTGGCGGAGCACCTTGTCGTAGTCCGCCCGCACCCCGGCCCACCGTGGGGCGCGGGCCACGAGCAGCTCGTCGAGGAACCCCCGGCGCTCGCCGGGATCGCCCCGCACGAGAGCGAGGTCCTCCGGGGCGAACACCACCGTCCGGACGATGCCGAGGATCTCCCGCGCCCGGGGCACCGGCGAACGGTTCACGCGGGCGCGGTTGGCCTTGCCGGGCTGGATCTCGACCTGGACGGTCAGCTCCCGCCCGCCGTTGACCACGGTGGCCCGGACCTGGGCGGTGGCGGCGCCGCGACGGACGAGCGGGGCGTCCGAGGACACGCGGTGCGAGCCGAGCGTGGCGAGGTAGCCGACGGCCTCCACGAGGTTCGTCTTGCCCTGGCCGTTCGCCCCGACCAGGACCGACACCCCCGGGGCGAACGTCAGGTCCGCCTGCGCCCACGACCGGAAGTCGGTGACCGACAACTCGCGCACGTACATCGGTCCTCCTCCCGTCGCCGCGCCCGCCCGACGCGGTCCTAGCCGCCGGTCGGCGGCTCGTTCGCCGCCTCGCCCGCCTTGTGCACCGCGTGGCCCCCGAACTGGGCGCGCAGGGCCGCGACGGCCTTCATCGCCGGCGAGTCGACCTGGCGGGAGGCGAAGCGGGCGAACAGCGCCGCCGAGATCACCGGCAGCGGCACCGCGTGCACGATCGCCTCGTCGACCGTCCAGCGGCCCTCGCCGGAGTCCTCGGCGTACCCGGTGATCCGGTCCAGGTGCGGGTCGGCCTCCAGGGCGCGGACCATGAGGTCGAGCAGCCAGCTGCGCACCACCGTGCCGCGGCTCCAGGCCTTCATCACGGCGCCGACGTCGGTGACCGGGCCGCCGGCGTTGAGCAGCTCGTAGCCCTCGGCGTAGGCCTGCATGAGGCCGTACTCGACGCCGTTGTGCACCATCTTCGCGTAGTGCCCGGCGCCGACGGGCCCGGCGTGCGCGAAGCCCTCCTCGCGGGGTCCCTCCGGGCGCAGCGCGTCGAACACCGGCATGAGCCGCTCGATGTCCTCGTCGGACCCGCCCGCCATCAGGCCGTAGCCCTCCGTGCGGCCCCAGATGCCGCCGGAGACGCCGCAGTCCGCGTAGTGGACGCCGGTGCGACCGAGCCGCTCCGCGTGCACCGCGTCGTCGGTGAAGCGGCTGTTGCCGCCGTCGACCACGAGGTCACCGGACTCCAGCAGCCCGGCGAGACTCTCGACCGTGGAGTGGGTCGGGTCGCCCGAGGGCACCATCAGCCACACCGTGCGGGGCGCGGCGAGCGCCCCGACCAGCTCCTCGAGGGACTGCACGTCCCCGGAGCCGTCGTTCGCGTACCCGACGACCTCGTGCCCGGCGGCACGGAGCCGCTCGGCCATGTTGCCGCCCATCCGACCGAGCCCGACCATTCCCAGCTGCACCGCGATCCGCTCCCTGTCTCGGCGTGGGGGCGAGCCCTGCTGCGTCTCCCCCGGCGTGGCCGCCCGCGTCTCCTACCCCGGATCGTCGCCCGCGGATCACGGGCCGGCGGATCAGCCGGGCAGGCGGACCGGCATCAGCAGGTAGAGGTAACCCGGGCGCGGCTCCGGCAACGCGGCGTCCGTCCCGGGGCCGGGCTCCGGCGTGGTGGCGCCCCCGCCGCCGGTGTCCTCCGCCGCGTCGTCCGCGCCGCCCTCACCCGGGGCGGACGCAGGCCGCAGCAGGGCGGGCCGGCTGGGCGTGGTGAACGACAGGTGGGCGTGGTCCGCGCCGAGCGCACCGAGCCCGTCGAGCAGGTAGCCGGGGTTGAAGGCGATGGTGAGCGGCTCGCCGGCGAACGAGCACGGCAGCTGCTCCTCGGCGCTGCCCTCGTCGTCACCGCCGGCCGTCAGGCGCAGCGAGCCCTCGTCGAACTCGAGGCGGACCTGGGTGCCGCGCTCCGCGACGAGCGAGACGCGCTTGATCGCGTCGACCAGCGGGCCGATCTCGATCACCGCCGCCGAGGTGTGCTCCTTCGGGAGCAGCTGCCGGTAGCGGGGGAACTCGGCGTCGAGCAGGCGCGTGGTGGAGCGCCGGCCGCCGCCGGAGAGGCCGAGCAGCCCGTCGCCACGGCCCAGGGCGAGCTCGATCGTGCCGCCGGCCGAGGTCAGCGTCTTCGCCGCCTCGGACAGGGTGCGGGCCGGCGCGAGGATCGCGGTGGGCTCGCCGTGGGCCGACGCCGGGTTCTCGCCGGGCTCCCAGGTGAACTCACGGACCGCGAGCCGGAAGCGGTCGGTGGCCGCCATCGTCAGCGCGGATCCGTCGATCTCGACCCGGATGCCGGTGAGCATGGGCAGCGTGTCGTCGCGGCCGGCGGCGACCGCCACCTGGGACACGGCGCGGGCGAAGACGTCCGGCGCGAGCTCGCCGACCACCGGGGGCATCTCGGGCAGCTGCGGGTAGTCCTCGGCGGACATGGTGGGCAGGCTGAACCGGGCGTTGCCGCAGGTGAGCGAGGCGCGCGGGCCGTCGACGGTCAGGTCGACCGGATGCGGCGGCAGGGAGCGCGTGATGTCGGCGAGCAGCCGCCCGGACACGAGGGCCCGGCCACCGTCGCCGATCATCGCCGGCACCTCGACGCGGGCCGAGACCTCGTAGTCGAACCCCGAGACGGTGAGCGTGCCGTCGTCCGACGCGTCGAGCAGGACCCCGCCGAGGACCGGCACCGGGGCCCGGCTGGGCAGGCTCCGGGCGACGAAGGCCACCGCGTCGGCGAAGGCGTCGCGCTCCACGCGGAACTTCATCGGTGCTCTCCCGTCGTCGTGACCGGCGGATCCGGGCAGGTCGTCACGGTAGAGCCTGCCAGGGGGGTCCGACACTCCGGCCCTGTGCAGGGTCGGACGGTGCGCTCGGTCCCCAACCCCTGTTCTTGAGGAGTTCTCTTCAAGAGAGAGAACAGGAGTGACAGTAGGTCCTGTGGGCGCTGTGGAGCACCGCCGTCGACGCAGGTCGAACGCGCCGGACGGGTGTGGAGCGACGCGGTGGGTGGATGCCCGGATCCGGGGACGGATCGGCGTGTCAGGTGGACGGAGGTCGGGCACCCCCGGCCGCGCACCGCTCCGTCCACCCCTCGGGGCCGCCTGTCCACAGACTTGTCCCCAGCTGTGGGTCGATCGGGAGTCGAACGATCGCGCAGTGCGACGGCGCCGCGATGAGCGGTGATCCACCCGCGGGCGCCGGGCGAGCGGTGGCGCCGTTCGGGCCCGACGTTCGCCCGTACTTGGGCCGGATGTCCGATTTATGCTCACACAGCGTGCGATTCCGGGCAGGCGCGTGCGCGCAGCGTGCCCGCGGGTGCCGCTCGCGGTGACGATGCCCGGGGCGCGCGCGTCGAGCGGGCAGGCGCGCCGCGCCGACCGCGACCACCACCCGACCGGGGGACGGAGACACGGTCCCGCCGTGCGGACGTCGAGGCCCACCCGATCGGCGCACGGACCGGGCCGGTCGGTCGGCCGTGAGATCGACGTGAGGCAGGTTCACGGGCCCGGCGGGATGCCTGGTGTGCACCTCGAGGGACGCGGGTGCGTGGGGCTCCCGGCACGCTGCCGCGAGGGTGACGTGAGGCAGGCCCACGGCGCCGCGAGGCTGCCTGGTGTGCACCTCGACGGGCGCGGGCCGCGCGGGCACCCGAGCCGGCCGCGCCCGCCGTCGGGAAGGGGTCAGCTCCGGGCGCGCTGCTTGATGCGCGCGGTGAGCTCCTGGACCTGCTCGTAGGTCCGGCGGCGCTCCGCCATCTCCTTGCGGATCTTCTTGTCCGCGTGCATGACCGTGGTGTGGTCGCGGTTGCCGAACATCTGCCCGATGCGGGGCAGCGAGAGGTCGGTGAGCTCGCGGCAGAGGTACATCGCGATCTGCCGGGCGAGCGCGAGGGCCTTCGTCTTGCCCGGGCCCGTGAGGTCGTCGATCGACACGGCGTAGAACTCCGCCGTCACCGCCATGATCGTGGGCGCGGTGATCTCGGACTGCCGCGAGTCGGGGATGAGGTCGCGCAGCACGATCTCGGCCAGTTGCAGGTCGATCGGCTGGCGGTTCAGCGACGCGAACGCCGTCACGCGGATCAGTGCGCCCTCGAGCTCGCGGATGTTGCGCTCGATGCGGTCCGCGATGAACTCCAGGACCTCCGGCGGGGCGGCCATCCGCTCGCCGGCCGCCTTCTTGCGCAGGATCGCGATCCGCGTCTCGAGCTCGGGCGGCTGGATGTCGGTGATCAGGCCCCACTCGAACCGCGTGCGCAGCCGGTCCTCGAGGGTCTCCAGCCGCTTCGGCGGCCGGTCGGAGGAGACGACGATCTGCTTGTTCGCGTTGTGGAGGGTGTTGAAGGTGTGGAAGAACTCCTCCTGGGTCCCCTCCTTGCCCTCGAGGAACTGGATGTCGTCCACGAGCAGGACGTCGACGTCCCGGTAGCGCCGCTGGAACGCGACCTTGCGGTCGTCGCGCAGCGAGTTGATGAAGTCGTTCGTGAACTCCTCGGTCGACACGTACCGCACCCGCATGCCGGAGAACAGGCGCTGCGCGTAGTGCCCCACGGCGTGCAGCAGGTGGGTCTTGCCGAGCCCGGAGTCGCCCCACACGAACAGCGGGTTGTAGGCGCGGGCCGGCGCCTCGGCGACCGCGACCGCCGCGGCGTGGGCGAAGCGGTTCGAGGCCCCGATGACGAACGTGTCGAAGAGGTACTTCTCGTTGAGCCGGGTCTGGGACCGGGGGGCGCCCCGGGCGCCGTCGGACGGCACCTCCGGCTCCGGACGACCCGGGGCGCCGGACCGACCGGGCGGGCTCCAGATCTCGTGGACGGCGGCGAGGCCGTCGCGGACCTCGTCGACCTCCTCCTCGGGGTGGGAACGGTCGGGGTTGTTCGTCACCCGACCGACGCCCGCGGCGGCCGCGATCGCGTCGGCCCGGTGGGAGCGCTCCCCGGTGAGGTAGCCGGTGTCGGGACCGCCGTCGTCGTAGGCGGGCCGGGTGTAGTCCTCGCCGGCGTAGGGCTCGGCGGACGCGGCCGACAGCCGCGGCAGGGGCGAGGTCTCCGGGCCCGCGCCGTGGTCGCCCCCGGACCGGGCGCTGTGGTCGACGCGGACGGCGAGCTGCACCGGCCGACCGATGCGTCGGGAGAGGGCGTCGACGATCGGGTCGCGCAGGACCCGCTCGATGGCCTCCTTGGCGAACTCGCTCGGGGCGGCGAGCAGCGCGGTGTCGTCGAGCAGCCCGAGCGGGCGGGTCACGCGGATCCACGCCCGCTGCTGCGCCGAGAGCGGCGGCCGGTCGGCGGGGTCGGCGGACGGCGTAGTGAGCTCGGCGACGACGCGGGCCCAGGTCTCGTCGAGATCGGAGAGCTGGTCCGTCAT